>NZ_CP010797.1 GCF_000954115.1 Rhodococcus sp. B7740
CGCGCAGGTCGAGAGTGTCGAGGCCATGAAGTCCTATCGCGACGACGTCCGTGCCCGCATGGTCGTCGAGGCCGCGACCCGGATTCGTGCAAGATCATGTTCATCGTCAGCCCGGTGCTCGGGGAGACCGAGCGCGAGGCGCAGGACAAGAACGAGCGGATTCTCGACGGGTTCCGCAACAACATCGAGATCAACCTCGCCTCGATGTCCTATGCCAGTGGCATCGACTTCTCGAAGTTCGATCTCGACGCCCCGATGCCGACCGTCGAGACCAATGCCGGCAGAGCATCGATGGAGTTGATCGTGCCAACGCCACCGGAATGACGCTGCGCGAAGCGGCGAGCTCGGACATCAGGAAGTCCGTCCAGCTGATCGGTACGGCCGACGCTGTGGCCGAGCAGATGGGCGACATCGCCGCCGAGGTCGGCGGCGACGGGTTCCTCATCTCGCGAACGTGAACCGGCGGTACATCAGCGAGATCACGACGGGCTGGCACCCGAGCTGCGCAAGCGCGGACTGATCCGTGACGGATACGCGCACAGTCTCTTCCGTGACAACCTGATGGACTTCTGATCGCCACTGCGAGGGTCGATCCGGTGACGGAGGTGCGGCCCGACTCCTATCCCTGGCGCGTGCTGTCCGTCACCGCTCGGGATGAGCCTGACGTTCGTATCGGTCTCGATGCTCCCCGTCGCGCTACCGGACATGAGCGCGGACTCGGTGCGTCTGCAGCCAGACGACATATCTATCTGCACCACAGCGGTGTTGATCCTGGTGCTCGGCAAGCTCGCAGACATCGTGGGCCGACGCCCGGTCTACCTCGCCGGACTGGCATGCCTGACCGTCAGTGCCGCGGTCATCGCGCTGGCGAGCGATCCGAACGTCATCGGACTTCGCATCGTCCAGGGCATCGGTGCAGCAGCGGTGATCACCAACACGACGGCGTTGCTCGTCGAGGCGTTCGAGCCGCAGAAGCTCTCGATCGGCATCGGCTGGAACATCACGATCATGTCGCTCGCCGTTTCGATCGGACCGTTGCTCGGCGGTGTGTTGACCGAGACCGTCGGATGCAGGGGGTGTTCGGCGTCCTGGTACCTCTGGCATCGTGGGGACGGTATGGGCCGCGATCACATTGCGTCGTAGCCCCCGTAAGGCCCGTAACACATCGTTCGATCTCGCCGGTGCCGCCGGCTCGATGGTCATCCTCGGGGACTGGTCTACGGGGTGAACCGCGGTGGCAGTTCGGGTTTCGGCTCGTGGAACGCAGTGCTGCCGCTCGTGGCCGTGATCGTCGTGCTGCCGTTCTGGTGGTGGGAGAAGCGCGCAGCAGACCCGATCGTGGATCCGACGTTGCTGATCGATCGCTTCCGGGCAGCGCATACACCGCCTCCTTTCTGGTCACCATGGCCGAAGGCGCTGTCGCGGTGACGATGTCGCTCTACCTGCAGAGCGTCGAAGGGGCGAGTCCCGTCCATGCAGGCCTGCAGATCACTGCACTCGCGGTCGGAACGACGGTGATGTCGCCGATCGCCGGTGCCCTCACCACTCGCGTCTCGACGCGGACCCTGACCACGGTGTCCACGCTCGGTACCGCCGCCGTTCTGACAATGCTCGGGTTGCACATCGCGGGCCCGGCACAGTCCGTGCCGATCGTGGTGATCCTGTTTCTGCTCGGCTCTCCGGTGGCATCTTCAAGACGGCCAACGCGTCGGGATCAACGTGGGTGTGCCCGCCGACCGATCGGGCATGGCCAACGGTCTTCGCGTGTCTCTGGACAACACGGCGGTGACTCTCAGCACCGCGCTCGCGCTGGTCCTGGCTGTCTCTGCAATTCCGCCTGCTCTGCGCGAGGTGGTGTATTCCGGTGACGCACGGATGTCCACGGAGATCGAACTCGGAGCGCTGACATCGGGATTCGTCCTGGCCGTCGCAGTGATGGCCGTCGCCGCACTGCTCGCCGCTGTGGCATCGGTGTGGCGTGGAGTGCACCCACACGAACCCGCCGAGCTGACTCGGCTGAACACAAGTACCGGACCCGTATCGAGAACAAGGAGCACGGCATGACCCAAATTTCATTCTGGGATGCGTTCACCAACTTCTCCAAACCCGCCGTGGAACACGACGTGGGCCGGCGACGAAGGACGGACATGGGCCAACGGAGAACTGCACGTGGATTTCGCGCGGTCTCTCGAGCGGGCCTGCTTCGACTACATCATGCTCGAGGATTCCTCGATGGTCTCCGATGCGTACGAGCAGACGTCCAGGGTCGATCTCAAGTACGGCCTGTATGCGCCCAAGCACGATCCGGTCACCCTGGTGCCGATGCTGACCGCAGCCACCGAGCACATCGGCGTCATCGCTACCTGCTCCACGTCGTTCTATCCGCCGTGGTTGCTCGCTCGACGGTTCTCCACGCTCGATCATCTCAGTGGAGGTCGCGTCGGCTGGAACGTCGTGACGTCGAGCGAGGATCGCGCTGCGCAGAACTACGGAATGGACAAGCTGGCCGAGCACGACCAAAGGTACGAGCGCGCCGACGAATTCGTCGATCTGGTCAAGCAGCTGTGGGCATCGTGGGAGGACGATGCCATGGTGCTCGATCGAGAGAGCGGTACCTACGTCGACCACACCAAGGTGCACGTGACGAACTTCCGAGGCAAGTACCACGCGTCTCGCGGGCCGCTCAATCTTCCTCGATCGCCGCAGGGCGAGCCGGTGATCTGCCAGGCAGGCGGGTCACCGCGCGGACGCGAGTTCGCCGCTCGCAACGCCGAAACGATCCTCAGCGCAGCCAAGGACCCGGCCGCGATGAAAGCCTTCCGCGACGACATCAGGATGCGGATGGAGAAGGCCGGTCGTGACCCGGACAGCTGCAAGATCATGTTCATCACGCAACCGGTGCTGGCGGATACCGAGGCGGACGCTCGCGCGAAGGTGGATCGCATGGCAGCCGATGTCGACTCACGCATCGAGTCCGCGCTCGGCCACATCTCTGCGCTCACCGAAATCGATCTCTCCACATATCAACTCGACGAGGAGTTCCCCGAACTGTCCACCAACGGACACCGCACCACGCTCGGTGACTTCCTCTCGTACGGCAACACGCCGCGTTCGGCGGCATTGGGGTGGTCGATGAAGAACGTGCACTACGTCGGTACGCCGGACTCCGTTGCCGAGCAGATGGGCGAGACGATGGACTTCGTCGGGGGCGACGGATTTCTCATCACCGGCAGTATCGGTCGCCGGTACGTCGGGGAGATCACCGAAGGCCTCGTCCCAGCGCTGCAGCGCCGCGGACTGGTGCGTACCGAATACGAACACGAGATGTTCCGTGAGAATCTCATGTCGTTCTGATGCGGTTGCTGCGCAGAGACTCCGTGGTTCCCGGACCGGTCTACGCGTTGGCGTTCGTCAACGTGTGTATCGGACTCGGATACGGCGTCGTGGCCCCGGTCATCCCGGTGTTCGCACGAGACTTCGGAGTCTCCGATCTCGCGGCGTCGTCGGTGGTGAGCATCTATGCGTTCACCCGGGTGCTGTCCTCCTTCGGTGCCTCACGGTTGCTCGTGCGATTCGACGAGCGGTCGGTGCTCACCGCAGGCCTGCTGCTGGCTGCAATGTCCTCGCTCGCTGCAGCATTCGCGCCGACATTTCTGTTGCTGCTGATCCTGCGGGCCGTGGGCGGAGTCGGCACGGCGATGTTCACCGTGGCCGGTCAACAACTGCTGTTCCGCTACAGCACCCCGACACCGGAGGAAGAACCGCGTCCGTCTTTCAATCGGGATTCCTGATCGGCGGCGTCCTGGGGCCGGTGATCGGCGGTGCCGTCGCATTGCTGTCGCTCCGCGCGCCGTTCCTGACGCACGCGGTGACGTTGATCGTCGGTGTCGCCGTCGTCTGGTTCGCCTTCCGGTCGAGCGACAAGAAGGACGCCGCGAACGGCGTCGTGCACGATCTGTCGACGCGACCGGAGATCATGACGCTACGAAGCGCCATGCGACACCGAGGCTTTCGTGCGTCGATCGCGTCGAACTTCGCCAACGGCTGGGTCGGGAACGGTGTGCGTTTCACACTGGTTCCACTGTTCGTCGCCACTGTGATCGGCGGCAGCCCGTTCGTGTCCGGCCTCGTACTCGTGGTCGGGGCCGTAGTACAGATCGTCGTCGTCAAACCTGCGGGCAAGCTTGTCGACAGCTGGGGCAGGCGACCCATGCTGGCATTCGGGTCGGCGGCGATCCTGCTCGGAATCTGCGCTCTCGCCGCCTTTCCGACGCTGCCGGTCCTGATAGCGACGATGGTGCTCTGGGGAGTGGGCGGTACGTGCGCCATGGTCGCCAGCGCAGCGACGGTCGGCGACGTTCTCGAGGGCAAAGGTGGCAGTCCTGTCGCCGTCTATCAGGTCACCTTCGACGTCGGCACCATGCTCGGCCCGCTCGTTGCCGGAGCCGTTGCAGCACAGGTGTCGTACTCGCTCGCCTTCACTGCGAGCATCCCGGTCGCCGCGCTGGCACTGCTGCTGGCTCTGCGACCGTGGCGCACCACCGCGATCTCGACGCCCGAAACGAAAGTGGTCGTCAACGAGGAATCTGCGGTGCCTGCACCCACCATTCGCAATCACTCCATGGGAAAAGAGGATCGATGTCACAACCGTTCACACTCGGGTGGTTCACCAACTACCTCGTACCGGACTGGACCGGCCCCTTCGCCGGCACCGGCGGAACAGACTGGGCCGACGGCTCTTTCGCTGTCGACATCGTGCGCAGGTTCGAACGAGCGGGAATCGACTTCGTGATGTTGGAGGATTCCACCGCGCTGACCGACATCTACGGCGGCACTTTCGAATCCGAACTCAAGTGGACGCCGCGTGCCCCAAGCACGATCCGATGGCGCTGGCCTCGCGCCTGGCGTACGAGACCGACAGGATCGGGATCGTCGTCACCGCGTCCACCAGCTTCTACCCGCCATTCCTGCTCACCCGGTTGCTGTCGACACTCGACCACCTCAGTCGAGGCCGAATCGGCTGGAACATCGTCACCTCCACGGGTGATCGGGCAGCGCAGAACTTCGGCCGGGACACCTTGCCCACTCACGACGCGCGCTACGAGATCGCAGAGGAATTCGTCGACGTCGCGAACAAGCTGTGGGCGTCCTGGGACGCCGATGCCGCGTCGCCGATCGTGCCGAACCTCGAGTCCTATGTGGACCACACCAAGGTCAGGACCATCGACCACGACGGCGAGCACTTCTCCGTCCGGGGACCGCTCAACACCCTGCCCAGTCCACAGGGCAAGCCGGTGCTGTGCCAGGCCGGCGCGTCGAAGTCCGGTATCGATCTCGCCGCCAGGGTGTCGGATCTGGTGGTCGCTGCGCCCAAGGGGCGTGACGCGATGCGTGAGTACCGAAAGACGGTGCGGGCCCGCGCAACGGAGTTCGGGCGCGACCCGGACGCCGTCAAGGTCTTGTACATGGTGACCCCGATCCTGGGGGAGACCGAGGACGACGCGCGGCGCAAGGCCGAGCGCTACTACGAGGCGACCGATGCGGCCATCGCGCGACGGCTGATCATGTTGTCCGGTGACATCGACTTCTCGTTGCTCGACGTGGACAAGCCGATTCCGGACGACCTACGTACCGAGGGCAGTACCAGCATTCTCGACAACCTACGTAAATGGGCCAACGGCCGGTCCATTCGCGAGACCGTGGCCACCGAACGCACGGAGTCGCTCCGGCTCGTCGGGACGCCGCAGACAGTGGCCGACGAAATGGAGAGTGTCATGGACGACGTGGGTGGGGACGGATTCCTGTTCTTCGGGGGCGGCGGTGGCGTGCTGAACCGCCGATACGTCGACGATGTCTGTGACGGGCTGATGCCCGAGCTCTCTCGTCGCGGTGTGGCAGGCACCGGATACCGGGGCAGCAACTTCCGCGAGCATCTGGCAGGTGCGCGATGAGCGCACCTCGGATTCACCTGGCCTGGTTCACCAGCTTTCGGCCACCGGTGTGGAGCTCGCACTGGACCGGGTCGGACGCCGATACCTGGGCAGACGGACGGTTCCACGTCGAGATGGCCCGCGCACTGGAACGGGCGGGCTTCGACTATCTGATGCTCGAGGATTCGGCAATGGTGTCCGACAGCTACGGCGGCACGACCGAATTCGATCTTGCGAAGGCGCAGTACGCCCCGAAACACGATCCGGTGGCACTGGTTCCGATGTTGGCCGCTGCCACGTCGCGGCTCGGGATCGTGGCCACGATGTCCACCAGTTTCTATCCGCCGTACCTGCTGGCGCGTACGGTCTCCACTCTGGACCACATGTCGCACGGGCGGGTCGGGTGGAACGTGGTGACCTCCAGTGAGGACCGCGCGGCCCAGAACTTCGGGATGGCAGCGCTGCCGCCGCACGACGAACGATACGAGCGCGCAGAGGAATTCGTCGAGGCAGTCGATGCGCTCTGGGGTTCCTGGGATGCCGACGCAGTGGTGATGGACCGAACGACCAACACCTACGCCGACCACACCAAGGTGCACGACGCCAATTACGTCGGCAAGTATCACCGCACTCGTGGTCCGCTGAACACGCTGCCGATGCCCCAGGGCAGGCCGGTGATCTGCCAGGCAGGCGGGTCCCCTCGGGGACGGATGTTCGCTGCTCGCAACGCGGACACGATCATCTGCCAAGCCCAGGGCATCGCGGCGATGAAGGCCTTCCGCGACGATGTCCGATCCAAAGCTTCCGACGCAGGACGTGATCCGAACTCGATCAAGATCCTGTACATCGTGGCCCCGGTGCTCGGCGACACGGATCAGGAGGCGCGGGAACTCGATGCACGCTCTCGAGAAGCCACCGACGGCCGCGTCCATGCGGCGCTCGCGCACATCTCTGCGGTGACGGGTAACGACCTGTCGACCCTCGACATGGATGCACCACCGCCGGAGCTGTCCACCAACGGTCACCGGACCACGCTGGCGGACTTCCTCGCGGGTTCGGGCAGTAGCAAGTTCAACGACGACGGCACTCCCAAGACGCTGCGCCAGCTGGCTGCGACATGGTCGATCACGTCGGTGCCGCTGGTGGGAACGCCCGATACCGTTGCCGAACAGATGGAGGAGGTCATCGACGCTGTCGGCGGAGACGGCTTCCTGATCACCGGAAAATTGGGGCGTCGGTACTACACCGAGGTCACGGATGGTCTGGTGCCTGCACTGCGTCGGCGCGGGTTGGTACGAGAAACCTATGCGCACAACCAGTTCCGCGATAATCTCTTGGACTTCTGACATCCCCTCCGAAGAAAGGGGTCGGTGTTCGCACCGACCCCCTTCTTCAGTTCAGCGTGGTGGTGCCGGCGGTGACGGTCGATCCGATGATCGCTACTCGGTCTGCTCGGAAGTGAGTGAAGCTGAGCTCGGACGGCCGGCCGTCGGTATCTCGAGTGATCAACTCGCGCAACAGTACCGGTGATCCCACCTGCATTTCGAGCAGCTCGGCTGCTCGTTCCTGACACGAGATGGCTTCCACGACGGAACTACTGCCACCGTAGGTGGTGCCGAAGATTCGGTGATGGGCAACTGCGATCGGCGGGAACTCCGAGTGGTTGCTCTCGATGCGCTCGGTGAATTCGTCGATGTCGAAGTCCGTGATGCAGTAGCCGACCCGCAGATAGAGCGGCTTCCCGTTCATCCGGCCGATCTGCTCGAGCAGGATCACCGATTCCACGTCGGCACCGATGAACTCCTGAATCACCCCAGGTGCAGTGATGCGCCTGCATTCGAGGGTCTCCACCGTCAGCCGGCCCTCGTCCGGCATCCCGGCCCACGCCCTCGGACCCACTTCGCCGTCGCGGACGGCCACGATGTCGTGGGCGATCGACGTTCCTGCTCGACGCGCCCGCAGGACGACGCCGTCATCGGCGAGCATCTGAAGAGCCTTACGCACAGCGTTTCTCGTCGCGCCCAATGTCTCGATGAGATGCTGTTCGGAGAGAACCTCGTCGTGGGGCATCGTGCCTCGCCGGATTCCCGAGCGAATCAGCTCGTACACACGGCGGGGCGAGGTCACGAATTTTTCGCCGCGGTTCGACTGCGCACGAATGTATCTGGTTCGTTGTTCATCTGCTCGTCTGCGCAGATGGGCTGCAACAGAGCCGGATTCGTCGTCGAAGAAGGGGCGGGTCATTCGTCTGGGCCTTCCGATGATGCGCACATGGGAGTGCACAAGAAAGTGAGAAGGGTGGCCGCCACGTCGAGATCACCTGTACCGACATCGAGTCTATCGGAGATCGGGTCATGGACCCCGGTGTAGGTTGCGGCCTTTATGTCGGAGTTGCGGGAAGAACTGCTGGTCGGAGCCGCGCGTTGGTGAACGAATCGTGCGTAATGCGCTGTTTACCGTTTTCGTGGCCGCGGGAAACACCGCGGCGCAACCATGGGAGGCGTCCATATTCGACGGAGTCTCGGTGGGAGACAAACATGACGACAACTGCAGAGCCCGAGGCTCTTTCGCTTTCGATCCGCCCTAGCGATGCGCATACGGATTCGGGGGCCGCAGATCACACGTCGGTGCTCGATGTCGAGAATCTCAGTGTGACGTACGGCTCGGGAGACAGTGCAGTAGTGGCGGTGAAGGATGTCTCGTTCGCTATCGCGCCCGGTCAGCGAGTTGCTCTGGTGGGTGAATCGGGTTCGGGGAAGTCGACCTTGGCCATGACGATCGCGGGATTGCTCGACGTATCGGCGGGCGCAACAGTCGAATCGACGCGTCTCGAATTCGAGGGTAGCCCGGCCCGGCCGGAGACCGGTCGCAGCGTGCCACGGCGCACCGACGGAATTGCGATGGTGTTTCAGGACGCCATGACGGCACTCGATCCGGTGTGGACCATCGGGGGCCAGTTCAAGCACGTGCTCGCGGGAGCGGGAATCAAGGGCAGGCGTGAGCGTGCGGATACGACCGCGTACTGGCTGAACAAGGTCGGGCTCTCCGACACGAAGCGGGTGATGCGGAGTCGGCCGTACGAGTTGTCCGGCGGAATGCGGCAACGGGTGATGACGGCTCTGGCGTTGTGCGGGTCTCCGCGACTGCTGATTGCCGACGAGCCGACCAGCGCGCTCGATGCATCTCTTGCTCGCGGAACGATGGAGCTGCTGCAGAACCTGACCCAGGAGCAGGGGACTGCGCTGCTCATCGTCAGTCACGACATCAAGCTGTGCCTCGAGTTCTCCGACACGATGCTGGTTATGTACCGGGGTGAGTTGGTGGAGCAGAAGGCGTCCGCGGAGATCGTCGCAACCGCGACGCATCCGTACACCAAGGGGCTGCTGGGTTGCGTGCCCACGCTCGCGAATCGCTCGGCGTCGAGACTTCCCGTGCTCCGGGATTTCATGCCGGCCTGATCCTGTCGGGTCAGTTCCAGGTCGCCCGCTGCTCGACAGCACAAATCCGTGCAATTCCGATTCTGCAGGAGCTGTCTCCCCACGGAGCGGCGAGCGCCACCGGGATTTGCGTGGTCTCTATTGCTCCGGCGCGAGAACGATGTCGAATTGCACTCTCGACCAGGTGTTTTCTCCGAGGTCGCGACCGTCGGGGGTGCGGGTTCCGGCAGGCTGTTCCACGAAGTCCTTGACGAGGGAGTCCTTGACGCCGAACACCGAGTCGCGATCGAGCAGTTCGTCGCCGCGTACGAAGATGTGGGTGATCAGTGTCCGTTGACCCTCGGCGGTGACCATGAAATGCAGGTGCGACGCCCGCATCGGCGAGCGTCCTGCGGCGTCGAGCATCCGCCCGACGGGTCCGTCGAACGGGATGGGGTACGGAGTCGGGGTGAGGCCCCAGAACGCAAACTTTCCGTTCTCGTCGGAGAACAGGTGACCGCGGGCGGCGACCCGTCCGTCGGAGTACTGGACGTCGTAGAAGCCGTCGTCGTCGGCCTCCCATACTTCGATCCGAGCATTCGCAACTGGGTCGCCTGCGATATCGGTGACGGTTCCCTCGACCCAGCAGGCCTGGCCCGGTGCGCCGTGGGAGATGTCCCCACCCGACTCGATGGCGGGGGCGTCGTCGACGAAGAACGGACCGAACACCGTCGACTCCGTCTCGCCTGCGATCGCTTCGTTGTTGACGGTCACGGTCTGCATCGAGGCTCCGAAAACGTCGGAGAGCAGGATGAATTCCTGACGTCGGTCATCGGTGATGTGACCGACCTCGGTGAGGAACTCGATGGCCGTGTTCCATTCGTCCTGCGTCAGCCGGACCTCTCGGATGAACGCGTGGAGATGCTCGGTCAATCCCGTGAGCAGTTCTCGCAGTCGCGGATCGGGGGTGTCGGCGAAACTGGCGACGACCTTGTCGGTCAGTGCCCGCTCCCGGCTGCTCTGCTCGGCGGAGATATCGGTGCGACTGTCGATACCCATGTCAGCGTCCCTCGTTCTCGGAAGTCGTTCCGGCCCAGGCGTTACGGAGCAGTACCATGAGCGATTCAGCAGTGACCGGCCGCGGATTGGAGGCGGGAGCCGCGTCGAGAACGAGTGCGACGGCCTCATCCAGATCGGACTCGTTCATACCGTAGTCGCGCAGCGCGGTGGGTGCTTCGAGTTCGGTTCGGAGCGACCACAGTCCCTCGACTGCAGTGCTGCTCCCGAAGGCACTCGCGATGCGCTGCTCGGCCGTCGGTGCATACGGAGCGTTGTATTCGAGTACATGTGGCAGCACGATCGCATGGGTTTGGGCATGCGGCATGTTGTACGTGCCGCCGAGCACATGACAGATCTTGTGGTGCAGTCCGGACCCTGCGGACGCGAAGGCGACCGCGGAAAGGTAAGCGCCGTACAGGGTTTGCTCGTGGCCGGATTGGCTGGCGGAATCTCGTTTGATGTCTCGAAGTCCGCTGGACAGTGCAGTGATGGCCTCCACTGCGAGCGTCGAGTTGATCGGATCCGCGCGCGGAGCCCACATCGAGTCGACGGAATGTGCCAGAGCGTTGAGTCCCGACGCCACGCTCAACTCCACCGGAAGGGTCAACAGCGAGAGCACGTCGTAGATCACGGTGGTGGGGAGCACCCGCGCGTCGACGCCGGTGGTCTTGCGCGAGGACTCGGTCAGTCCCCACACGTTCGTGGCCTCCGAGCCCGCGTACGTGGTGGGAACGGCGACGATGGGGATACCGCTGGTGAGGGCGACGGCTTTCGCCAGGCCGGTGGTCGACCCGCCTCCGATGCTGACCAGCAGATCGATGTCGTGCTCGTGAGCTGCGGCTCGCGCCTTCTCCGCCGTCTCTATCGGAACATGCTGGACCACTTCGGAATACATCAGTCGCGGCTCGATCTCGCGGCACACCGAGTTGGCCAGATCGGTCTCGGCGGGGCCGGCGATCACCATGACGGAGGTGGCACCGAGTCGAGCGACCTCGGCAGCGAGATTCGATGCTGCTTTGCCTGCTCCGAACAGAACGCGTTGTGCGAGTGAATCGTGCTCGAATTCGAGCATCCGTGCCTCCGGTGTGTCAGTGAGCCGAGTGAGTGTCAGTGCGAGGGGCGCGGAGTCGGCTGGTAGGCGAGGAGCAGCCACTGGTCGTTCTCCTTGACCCACACGGCGATCGAGTTGTTCACCAGTTCCTTCTCGGTGCCGTTGGCGGTGATACTCGCGTTCATCTCACCGACCACCACTGCGGTGTCGCCCGAGACCAGAATGTCGTCGGTGGGGTGGTCGATGCGGTCGTAGACGTAGAAGCCCGAGGTGACCTTCTGCAGGTACGACTCGACGGTATCGCGGCTGCCGTCGGAGTGGGTGTAGACGAGGTTCGGGTGGCAGCAGCTGGTGAAGGCATCGAGGTCGCCGTCGACGATCGCCGTGTAGCGCTTGTTCTCGAGCTCGGAGATCGTGGCCTTGATGGCGTCGATGTCGAGTTCCTGGGCCTGTGTCATGGGTTCTCCTGAAAAGTCGAGCGGCTGCAGGTGTGCCGGTGGTGATGACGGTAGGCAGCCGGACGGTGAGTGTCAACTGTCACAGAACACTCTCGCCCGTGACGAAACGGTCTTCCTGTACTTCAGTCGGTGCGAGACCGCCATATTCTTGGCCGAGTAAGTGCAGCTAAAGGCATCTGCATGCGCGTCAGAAGTGGCCCACAGCATTGCGTGCTTGACAAAGTGACCCACTGCACAGTTCAATCAGGACAGGACATTCATGCAGCACTGGTGGACATTCTGAAGCTCTATGTTCGCCTGCTTGTGCACAGCCGAGTTTCACGCAGCGAAACATCCCGCTGGATTCACAACCCTCATCGCCCGATCAACGGAGAACTCTCGTGACATCACATGGTCAATCGGCTGGGGGACCCGCGCCCTCGACGGGAATCGGGCCCACTCCCGGCAACGAACGATCGACGGCAGGCGGACTGCGCACGGCCCTGAGCGGACGAGCCAGAGGTGCCGTCGCCATCGGAATCGCCACCGTCGTTCTGTTCCTGATCAGCGCAGTACTCGCGCCACAGAGTGTCAGCGGTGGGGCGATCTCCGCGATGCTGCCGTTCGCCGCAATCCTGGCGGTCGTCGCGATCGGGCAAACCCTGGTCGTGCAGCAAGGCGGTATCGATCTGTCGGTACCGGGCGTGTTCTCCCTGTCCGTCGTCGTGGTCACCAAACTCGTGAGCAGCGGCACACCCGGCGCGATCTTCCTGGCAGTAGCCGCGGCCTTTCTCATCGCTGCGGTGGCCGGAGCCGTCTCGGGCTTCGTCGTCGCGCGGTTGAACGTGGCACCGATCGTCGCGACCCTCGGCATGAATGCGCTCCTCATCGGTGCGACCTGGGCGGTCTCCGAGGGTGCTGCACGTCGTACCCCCACCGGACTGTCCGATGTCATCGGATCGACGCTGCTCGGAGTTCCGGTGACCGTGGTCGTCGCGATCGTCCTGACCGTCGTCGTGGGGGTCGTCGTTCGACTCACGCCGACCGGACGCATCTTCGAGGCCGTCGGTGCCAATCCGCGGGTCGCCGTCGCGGCAGGTATTGCACCGTTGCGCTACACACTGGGCGCGTACTCCGTTGCGGCAGTGCTGTACGCCGTCGCCGGCGTGTTGCTGACCGGCATCGTGAACACCCCGGGAATCAGTGAGGGCAACACCTACCTGTTGCCGTCGGTGGCTGCCGTCGTACTCGGTGGTACATCGCTGCTCGGTGGTAAAGGCAGTGTGCTCGCCTCGTTGATCGCGGCAGTCTTCTTCACTCAGGTCGACCGGTTGGCCTCGACGCTGGGACTCGCCTACGGCTGGCAGATCCTCATCCAGGCTCTCGCGCTCGGTCTCGGTGTCGCCTTCCACAGCGGTTTCCGGCCCGGCGGCAAGCGTCGCGCCCCGGCCGTCGAGGAACCCAGAAAGCCGGTCGAGGTGGCATGACCGCCGGCACACGGCACCTGGCCCGTTACGACATTCGTTCTTCCCCCTTGACTCGAGGACATCATCGATGAAGCTCACGACCTACACCCTGCGGATGCTCACGCTGCTGCCCGTTGCCGCCCTGATCGCGGGCTGTTCGGTGGGCGGCTTCGAGACCGTGTCCAGTAGCGAGCCACGGCCGGACTGGTGTGGCCCCAACGAGGCCGTCATCGGGTTCGCCGACGGTAGCGGTGGAAACAGTTGGAAGCGAACCAATTTCGCCGAGTTGCAGGACGAGCTCGCCAAGTGTTCGTCCGTCACGGACTTCATCACCACCGATGCCCAGGGTGACACTCAGAAGGCGATTGCCGACATCAAGAGCCTCGGCGCTCAGGGCGTCGACGGCATGCTGGTGTTCCCCGACGCAGGACAAGCGATTCTTCCGGCGCTGCGCTACGAATACAAGGCCGGTGTCGCCGTCGTTCCCTACCGGATATCTCCCGGTGGATCCGAGGGCTCGGAGTACACCACGTTCGTGGCCGCCGACTTCGGCGCGATCGGCCGGTTGTACGCCGAGTGGCTGGTGAAATCGCTGCCGAACGGGGAAGGCAATGTCCTGTTCCTCGGCGGACCGCCCGCGAACTCCCAGGATCTCGCGGAGTACGAAGGCATGCAGGAAGTCCTGGTCGATCATCCGGGCATCAAGTTGATCGGCGACCAACCGTTCACCGTCACCAACTGGACGCCCGCGGAAACCCAGCAGGCCACCTCGACCATGCTCTCGCGTTTCCCCCAGATCGACGCGGTCATGACGGACTTCGCCGCGACCAGCATCATGACGGCATTCCAGCAGGCCGGACGTCCGCTGCCGCTGATCGCGTCGGCCGACTCCAACGGACTGTCCTGCCAGTACGCGCAGCTCAAGGACGCCAATCCCGGGTTCGAGTTGTTCACGGTCACCTCGCAGACCTACATGGTGCGCCTCGCCGTCCAGCACGTCGTAGCCGAAGCAACCGGGGGCATCGCACCCGAGTCCAAGGTCGATGTGCCGGTGGCGTTCGAGGATTCGATCAGCGCCGAACCGAGCGCGCCGATCTGCAACCCGGCTCTACCCGAGGATGCCCTCCTGTCCAGCACCCTCGATCCGCAACGCATCGGAGAGGTTCTGCAATGACACGTCCGATCACACCGCAGCCAGTGCTGTCAGGAGCTTCGATGAACGAGACATTCACGTCCACAACCGTTCTCGCCGAGCCGTACCTTCAGGTTCGCGGCATCGGCATGACCTTCGGCCCCGTCACCGCACTGTCCGGTGTCGACATCGACATCAGACCGGGACAGGTGCACGCTCTTCTCGGCGAGAACGGCGCAGGCAAGTCGACGCTGATGTCGATCATCTCGGGAACCCAGACGCCCACATCGGGATCCGTCGTCGTCGACGGCGTCGAGCGGACCGCTCTCACCCCGGCCGACGCCTTGGCTCTCGGCATCTCCATCGTTCACCAGACTCCGGCCCTGTTGCCGGACCTGACGGTCGCCGAGAACCTCGTGCTGGCCATTCCTCGGACCATGCGTCCCTCGGTGTTCGAGATGGGCCCGTGGGTCACCGAGAAGTTGGCGGTGGTGGGCTGCACCGTCCACCCCGACACCAAGTGCGGCGACCTTCCCATCGCGGAGCGTCAGCTGATCGAGATCGCCAAGGCGCTCGCGACCGACACCAAGGTGCTCATCCTCGACGAGCCGACCGCGCCCCTGGTCCAGGACAAGGTGGATCTGCTGTTCGAGCAGGTGCGCCGGTTCGCCGCAGCCGGGGTGGCGGTCGTCTACATCACCCACCGCATCCCCGAGGTCAGGGAACTGGCGGACACGATGACCATTCTTCGCGACGGACGGGTGCGCGGCTCCTACGATCCGCAGTCGCTCACCGACGACGAGATCATCACGCTCATCGCAGGCCGCGACGTCGACGCCGTGTTCCCGCCCAAGGGAACCGGGCCGAGCGCAGACGGTCTCGTGGTCGAGAACCTGTCGAGCCCGGATTTCGACGACGTCTCCTTCACGGTCGGCGCAGGCGAGATCGTCGGACTCGCAGGCGTCGCGGGCAACGGCCAGGTGGCACTGCTTCGAGCCCTCGCCGGCCTGAGCGAGTCCACCGGGACCGTGCGGTTGGGCGGTGATCGGTTGACGCTGAAGTCCTCGGCGGACGCCCACAAGGCCGGCATCGCCTTCATGCCCGCCGACCGCGCGGGAGAAGGGGTACTGCCGGACTTCTCGATCCGAGAGAACTCCGCGCTCGGTGCGTTCGGTCGCTTCGTCCGCCACGGGATCATCGACAAGAGCCGCGAGCGAAAACTGACGTCGGCGATGGCCGACTCGCTGACGGTGAAGGCACCGAGCGTCGACACGGCGGTGGGAAATCTATCGGGCGGAAATCAGCAGAAAGTGGTGTTGGCCCGAGCGCTGCTGTCGAAGCCCGCGCTGATCCTGGCCGAGGAGCCGACCCAGGGCGTCGACGCCGGTGCGCGCGCCGAGATCTACCGCGAGCTGCGCGACGCCGCCGACGCGGGCATGGCGATCGTCGTACTGTCCTCCGACGCCGTCGAACTCGAAGGACTGTGCGACAGGGTTCTGGTTCTGTCCCGCGGCACTGTGGTCGAATCGCTCAGTGGCGATGCGGTGACCGAACACAACATGATGCAGGCGATGGTGTCGGCGACCGGTCACCGAAACAGTGCCGCGACATCCGGTGCCGGCGCGGTGGACACGCCGCCCAACAAGCTCGTTCGATCGTTGCCCGCGTACATCCTGCTCGGGGCCATCGTCCTGCTGTCACTGATCGCCACGACGCAGAACGTGCGGTTCCTCGGTGAGGCCAACATCGTGTCGGTACTGCTCACCACCACGGCGCTCGGCTTCATCGCACTCGGCCAGATGCTGGTGGTGATGACCGGCGGTATCGATCTGTCGGTGGGACCGCTCACAGGATTGGTGCTGGTCATCATGTCGTTCTTCTGGTTCGACGGAGCCTCGGTGCTGAGTCTGCTTGCGGGTGTCGCGGTCGCGGTGGTGGCAGCGATCGTCGTGGGTGCAATCAACGGCGGACTGATTCGAGGCCTGGGGTTCACCGCCGTCGCAGCAACTCTGGTGACCTACATCGGTATTCAAGGAATATCGCTGCTGCTTCGGCCGGAGATCGACGGATACGTCGACTTCGCGATTCTCGATGCGATCAACTACAGCATCGGTCCGATTCCGGTGGCGTTCCTGATCGCGGTACTCGCCGCCGTCGCGCTCGGAGCGGTTCTGCGATACACGCGACCCGGAATGGCCCTGCGCGCGTCGGGATCCGACAGCAGCATCGCCGAGAAGATGGGCGTGCGCAACGGTCTCACCGTGACCGCGGCCTACATCGGCTGCTCGTTGATGACAATGCTCGGCGGGATCATGTTGGTCGGTCAGGTCGGCGTCGGTGACCCCAACCAGGGGATCGGTTTCACCCTGTCGGCCATCACCGCGGTCGTCGTGGCCGGAACACTGTTGCGCGGCGGTAGCGGTTCGCCGGTAGCGGTACTGCTCGGAGCGCTACTGCTGCAGGTGATTCTGGCCCTCGCCAACTTCCTGCGCCTGGGTACGGCATGGCAGTACTGGTTGCAGGGCGCAATCGTCATCGTGGCCGCCGTACTGTATGTCGCTTTGCAGCAACGTAATTCGGCCCGCAAGCACTGATCGCCCGCATACCAACGTCATACAGAGGAGACAACAGTGAAAGCACTCAGGTTCGTGGGAGAGAATCGGGCCGAGGTCGCCGACCTCGACATCCCGACCGTAGCGGCGGACGAGGTTCTGATCGCCGCACGATCGGTCGGCGTCTGCCATTCCGATATCGAACTGCTCGAGGGCCGCTACATCATCCCGTTCGAGTACCCGATCATTCCCGGACACGAATGGTCCGGTGAGGTCGCGAAGGTCGGTGCCGACGTCGACGGCTTCCAGGTGGGCGACCGTGTCGTCGGAGAATGCGTCATCGGCGATGACCACTTCGGGTTCTCCATCAGCGGAGCCGCGGCAGAGTTCTTCGTCGTCAAACCCGCATGGCTGCACAAGCTTCCCGACGAGGTCTCGTTCACCAGCGGCGCGCTCGTCGAACCGTTCAGCTGCGGCTACTACGGACTGATGCGCGCCGGAAACGTCAACGCGAGCGACGTACTCGTCGTACTCGGAGCCGGACCGATCGGCCTCGGGGTAGTGGCCGGCGGCGCAGCACTGGGGGCGACGACCATCGTGGTCGAACCATCCGAGGGACGTCGGCAGGCCGCGCTGAAACTCGGTGCCGCCCATGCGGTCACCCCGGAGGAGGTCGACGAACTACTCGACCGAGTCAGTGGCGGCCGAGGTGCCGACGTCGTCGTCGAGGCAACCGGCCGACCCGAGGTGATGGCCAGTGCACTCGAACTCGCCGGGCACCGCGCACGGGTGGTGTACATCGGCATCGACGTCGGACGATCGGCACCGGCCAAACTGGGGCTCATCCAATCCAAGGAGCTCGACATCCGCGGTGCGATCGGCTCGCCGGGCGTGTGGCCTGCGACCCTGCGCTTCATCGCCAGGAGTGGGCTCGATCTCGGTGGACTCGTGACGCGCGAAATAGCGGCCGACGATGCCGTGACCGCTCTCGACGAGGCACAGAAGCCGGCCGAGAACATCAAGGTGCACATCACCTTCGACGCAAGTCTCTGAATTCCGAACCCATACGACACCGAGGACCCTTCATGTCTCGTCTGACCGACAAAGTCGCCATCGTCACCGGATCCGGCAAGGGAATGGGTCGCGCTATGGCAACGCTGTTCGCTGCCCAAGGAGCCGCCGTCGCGGTCACCGACGTCTCCGAGAGCGACGGACTCGAGACCGTCCGGCTGATCGAGGAGCAGGGTGGCCGGGCGGCGTTCTGGCGATTGGATGTCAGTGACGAAGCCGAGGTGTCCTCGGTGTTCGAGCAGGTGACCGCGACGTTCGGAAAACTCGACATCCTCGTCAACAACGCCGGCATCTCCGGCGTCGACAAGCCAACCCACGAGGTCACCGAGGCCGAGTGGGACGCCGTGTTCGCGGTCGATGTGAAGGGCGTCTTCTTCTGCACCAAGCACGCCATCGGACACCTGCGGGCCAACGGCGGTGGCAGCATCGTCAACATCTCGTCGATCTACGGGCTCGTCGGCTCGCACGAGATGGCCCCGTACCACGCGGCCAAGGGCGCGGTCACGATCATGACGAAGAAGGATGCGGTGACGTACGGACGCGACGGCATCAGGGTCAACTCCGTGCACCCCGGCACCATTCTGACTCCGTTCGTGCGTGAGCTGGCCGAACGTAGCGAGGGTGGATTGCGCGGCTACCTCGACATCATGGAGCCCAAGCATCCGATCGGTCACGTCGGTGAGCCGGAGGACGTCGCCAACGCGGTGCTGTTCCTGGCCAGTGACGAGGCGCGTTTCGTGCACGGCGCGGCACTGGTGGTCGACGGCGGTTACACGGCGGTGTGAGACCGCATCACTTCTGTCGGCCGACCACGAACCAGATTGCGACGCAGGTCTCGTCGTGTGGGTTGCTCAACCGGTGCGGAATGGACGAGTCGAAGTGGAGACTGTCGCCCGGGCCGAGCACCTGGCGAGCGAAGGCGACCTGAATCTCCAAGCGTCCGGACAGGATATGGATGTATTCCTTGCCGCCGTGGTTCATCAGGTTGTCCGCGGGGCAGGATTCGGTCCCGGCAGGGTAGGTGACTCGGAGGAACTCCACGTCCGGATCGTCGTCCGGGGTCAGGCGTTCCCACCGGACTCCGCCAAGGTACAACTCGGGCCGTTCGTCGGCACGCTGGAGACCCGGGAGCGCGCCCACTTCGGGGAGCGGCTGAACCGAGGATGTTCGCGAGCTGCCGTTCGCATGCGCCACCTCGGTGCGGTCGGTGAGCGTCGGCCGTGCCGAGGGCGTGGGCTGTGGGGTCTCGAGGTCGTGCGGTGCCACGTCTTCGGCCATCAAGGAGTCGAGGGACAGACCCAGCTCGGTGACCATGGCATACAGCGTCCCTACCGAGGGTGCCGTTCGGCCGAGCTCGACCTGGGAGATGAAGCTGGGGGACAGGTGAACTCGACGGGCCATCTCGCGCAGCGACATGTTCGCCTTCTCACGCGCTCCGCGTAGACGCAGGCCCATCTGCGCGTTCATCTGAACGGCCGTCTCGGTCGATTCGACCTGGACAGTTTCTTCGGTCATTCTTTCGCCGCCTCCCACCTCTGCCTTCACCGTCTCCCCCTGCTGCCGGGTGTACGCACCCACTGGACGGACGGTAGTGCATCGATTGTCTCATTGCTCGGTCATTCCGCTGTTCCGCGTTCGTACAAAGGTTTTCACGGCGTGACGCTTGGCACTGAACATGTGCAGTGTTACTCTACACTCAAGAAGTAGCGTGCATCACATTCAATGTTCGTCCAGGAGGAATCGTGCCCGATACCATGCAGGCCGCCGTGTACCACGGCGCGCGCGACATCCGCGTCGAGGAGGTTCCCGTTCCCCGACGCGGGTCGGGTGAGGCGCTCGTACGCGTTCTACGCTCGGGTATCTGCGGCACCGACGCCTCGGAATGGGTGGCCGGACCCAAGACCTTCCCGGTACTGCGCCGGCATCCGAACAGCGGGCATCAGGGCCCGTTGATCCTCGGCCACGAATTCGTCGGCGAGGTGGTCGAAGCAGACCCCGACTCCGAGACGAAGATCGGAGATCTGGTGGCCACCGGAGCCGGAATCTGGTGTGGCACATGCCGACGCTGCCGGGAAGGCCGCACCAACCAGTGCGCGACCTACAAGACCCTGGGACTCAACGTCGACGGCGGCATGGCGGAGTACGCGAGCGTCCCGTCGAAGACATTGCGCGCGCTGCCCGAGGGGCTGTCCATCGACCACGCCGGACTCGCTCAGCCCCTGGCCGTCGGGATTCACGCTGCCCGGCGCTCGGGTGCCCGTGACGGGGACAACGTCGTCGTCATCGGTGCCGGTGCCATCGGTTCCTTCGTCCTTGCCGGACTGCAGCACCTGGCCGACGTCGAGGTCACCGTCGTCGACTTTCCGGGGAAGAGACTGGATCGCGCCTCGCGCCTCGGAGCACACCGCACGATCACCCCGTCCGACGACCTCGGCGCGGACATCGTCGAGGCTCTGGGCGGAAAGAAACCCGATGTCGTCATCGAAGCGAGCGGAGCGCCCGGCCAGCTGGTCTCGGCGTTGACCATGGTGGCCGACGGTGGCCGCGTGCTCGCAGTAGGAATTCCCAAAGAGAAACCGGAGCTGGATGTGCATTCGCTCGTCTTTCGAGAGATCACTCTCGAAACCACCTTGGCCCACGTGTGCGACACCGATCTGCCTGCCGCACTGGACATCCTGAACACCGGACCGCTCGGCGCAGAGCTGGCCGAGACGCCCGTCGGACTGGCAGCTCTGCCCGCGGAGTTGGACAGACTCTCGACCGGCAAGGTCGAAGGCAAAGTCCTCGTCGATCCGGCGATCCGATGAGCGCGCCCAGCAGAGCGGCACTCGTCATCGGTGCCACCGGCATTGCCGGCCAAACGATCTCGCGTCGGCTCGTCGACGCAGGGTGGACCACCTACGGTCTGGCCCGCGGCACGACCAATCCGGTGGAGGGCGTGGTGCCGGTCTCGGCGAATCTGCTCGATGCGGAGTCGTTGACTGCAGCACTCGACGGCGTCGACCCGGAGATCGTGTTCATCACGGCCTGGATGAAGCAGGACTCGGAGGCCGAGAACATCGAGGTCAACGGGAGCATCGTCCGCAACGTCCTCGGTGCGATGAAGGGCAAGTCCGCGCTGCGTCACGTCGGGCTGATGACCGGCCTGAAGCACTATCTCGGCCCGTTCGACGACTACGCGACCGGTGTCATGGCCGAAACCCCGTTCCACGAGAGCGAACCCCGGCTGCCGAACCCGAACTTCTACTACACCCAAGAGGACGAGCTGTTCGCGGCGTCGGAGAAGCAGGGGTTCACCTGGAGCGTGCACCGAGCGCACACCGTCTTCGGCTACGCGGTGGGCAACGCGATGAACATGGCACTCACCCTCGGGGTCTACGCCGAGATCTGCCGCGAGACCGGCGCTCCGTTCGTGTTCCCCGGCTCGGACACCCAGTGGAACGGTCTGACCGACATCACCGACGCAGACCTTCTCGCCGAGCAGATGATCTGGGCGGCAACACATGTCGAGGGCGAGAACGAAGCGTTCAACATCGCCAACGGTGACGTGTTCCGGTGGCGCTGGATGTGGCCGCAGATCGCGGAGGCGTTCGGCGTCGAACCCGTCGGATTCTCCGACGCCCCCAAGCCGCTCGACGACCGCATGGAAGACGCCCCGAAGGTATGGGCGGAGATCGCCGCGAAGCACGGTCTGGTCGAAGCCGATGTGAAGCGTCTCGCGTCCTGGTGGCACACGGACGGCGACCTGGGCCGCGACATCGAGTGCCTGACCGATATGACCAACAGCCGCAAGGCCGGCTTCCTCGGGTTCCGTTCCACGTTCGAGAGTTTCATGGACAAGACCGAGAGCTACCGCGCGGCCGGGATACTCCCGAGGAGTCAGCGATGAACGAGCAGTCGCAGTTCACGAACAAGGGTGCCATCGTCACCGGTGCCGGCAGCGGTATCGGTCGAGCGGTGGCGTATCGGCTGGCGTCGTTGGGTGCGCGGGTGCTCGCCGTCGACATGAACATGGCGGCCGCGGAGCGCACCGCAGCGGAGTCGGACGGCGAGATCCATCCGTTCGCCGCCGACGTGTCCGTCCACGATCAGGTGAAGGCCTATGCGGATGCCGCGACCTCGCTGATCGGTGAACCACGACTGTTCTTCAACAACGCCGGGGTCGAGGGAGTGCACAAGTCCATCGTCGACACCACCGAGAGCGAATGGCGATCGGTGGTCGACGTCAACCTCAACGGAATGTTCTTCGGGCTCAAGCACGTACTCCCACTGCTGCGTCGGTCCGGAGGTGGAGCGGTGGTCAACACCGGTTCGATTCTCAGTCTCAAGGGCGCTCCCGATCGCTCCGACTACGTGGTGACCAAGCATGCCGTTCTGGGTCTGACCCGCAGTGCTGCAGCCGAATCCGCCGCTCACGGCATTCGAGTGAACTGCATCTGCCCCGGGCCGGTCGACACCCCGTTGATGTCGAGGTCCGAAAGTCTGGTCAACCCGGACGATCCGAACTTCGAGCGCGACCGATTCATCGAAGGCACACCACTTCGGCGCTACGGATCACCCGAGGAGATCGCCGAGCTGGTGGTCTTCCTCCTCCGCGAGGACGTCGGCTATCAGACCGGTTCCGCGGTCACCATCGACGGTGGAATCACCGCGGTCTGACGCGGACACCCCCTGCACACAGAACATCGACTACAGGAGAAAGCTATGCGCGCCGCGGTATTTCACGACCGACACGATGTACGGGTAGAAGACGTTCCGGCCCCGAAGGTCGGCCCCGGCGAGGTTCTGCTTCGTCCGTTCTTCTGCGGCATCTGCGGAACGGACCTGCACGAGTACGCCTTCGGTCCGATCGTCATTCCGACCGAACCCCACGCACTCACCGGCGCGAAAGCCCCGCAGGTGTTCGGCCACGAATTCTCGGCGCGCGTGGTCGAGATCGGCTCCGACGTGACGTCGGTCGCGGTGGGCGATCGCGTGTCGGTGATGCCGCTCGTCACCTGCGGCAAGTGCTACTACTGCCGACGCGGGCTCAACCACCTGTGTGTGATCATGGCCTGCACCGGGTTGAGCTGGGGCGGCGGAGGAATCTCCGAACTGGTTGCGGTGCAGGAACAACAGGTATCGGTGCTTCCGGACAGCGTCAGTGACGTCCAGGGCGCTCTCATCGAGCCGGCAGCGGTGGCCGCTTACGGTGTCGACTGCACCGGCCTGAGAGCAGGCGACACCATCCTCATCACCGGTGCGGGACCGATCGGTGCCCTGTCCGCTCTGTACGCACACGCATCGGGTGCGGCGAAGATCATCGTGTCCGAGCCGAATGCCAAGCGCCGCGCGCTGATCGAGGCATTCGGCATCGCCGAGGTACTGGACCCCACCGTGCAGGACGTGCCCGCCGCGGTCCTCGCACTGACCGGCGGTATCGGGGTCGATGCCGCAGCGGAATGCTCGGGTCACCAGCACGGACTGACGGCCGCACTCGGCAGCGTTCGCTCCGGCGGAACCGTCGCCCAGGTCGGACTGCACGTCAAGCCGGCCACGATCGATCCGATGGCCATGTCCAACAAGGACCTGACTCTGGTGGGTACCTGGTGCTACCCGGTGTACGACTGGCCGCGCATCATCGCCCTGGTCGCATCCGGACGCTACCCGGTGGAGAAGGTCGTCAGCGAGATCATCGACGTCGAGAACATCGTCGCCGACGGATTCGAGCGGCTGCTCGACCCGAACGGTGACGCCCAGAAGCTTCTGGTTCGGGTCGGCGACGCACCGGCGTCCTGATCGACACGACAGCAGCGACCTTCCGCCCCACGCTAGGAGAAACAATGCACATCGGATTCGCCGGAGTCGGCCGCATGGGTACCCACATGGTGCGCCGCCTCCTCGAGGCGGGCCACACGGTCACCGCCTACGACATCTACCTGACGGCGGAAACCGCGCCGGCCGAACTGGTCGATCTGGGAATGACGATCACCTCGACGCCCGCCGATCTGGCCCGCGCCGAGATCTCCTTCAGCATGTTGCCCGATGCTGCAGCGACCGAGGAGGTGCTGTTCGGTGAGCACGGAATCGCCACGGCCGGTGCGTCGGAGCACCTTCACGTGGTGATGGGAACGGTCGGACCGACGGCCGTGCGCGAATTCGCCGAGCGTGCAGCAGGTTCGGGCACCGCGGTGGTCGACGCCCCGGTCTCGGGCAGCGTGAGCCTGGCCGATACCGGGCAGATCACGACGATGGTCGGGTGCGACGACGAACAGTTCACCTACCTGAAGCCGATCCTCGAGGCGGTGACGCGCGCGCAGTTCCACACCGGTCCCGCCGGTACCGCCTCGGTGGCCAAGCTCGCGGTCAATTCGGTTCTCGCAGCACTGAATCAGGCCGTCGCCGAGGCGTTGATTCTCGGTGAATCGGCCGGCTTGGCCCCGTCCGCCCTGTACGAAGTGTTGGGCTCGAGTGCGGTGGCTGCGCCGTACGTCGGCTACAAGAAGGAGCACTTTCTCGATCCGGACGCCGCGGGTGTGGCATTTCCCTTGTCGCTCTTGCACAAAGATGTGGGCCTCGGACTTGCGTTGGCCCGCGATCACGCCCTCGATCTGCCCCAGGCCACGACCGTCGGGAACGTTCTCGACCGGGCGTTGGATTCCGGGCTCGGGGCGAAGGACATGGCCGCAGTGCTCGAGTTCCTGAAGCCCGCCGAATCCTGACCGTCAGGCGAGGGCGTCGTAGACCGCGCGCACGTATTGCTCGGCTCGGTCGGATCCGATGATTCCGGGACCCATGCGGTTCATCACGTAGGAGATGGTCAGCTTCGAGTCCGGGTGCAGAACGGTCAGCGATCCGCCCCAGCCGCCCCAGAAGCAGACCTTGCCTTCGGGGATGTAGGGCATCGATTCGGGCTGTGGCAGAGCGAAACCCAGGCCGAAGCGCAACGGAATGCCCAGGGCCAGATCGACCCCGTCGGATTGCTCCTCGAAGATCGTGTCGATCGTCTCCGGGCTCAGCAGTCGTACGCCGTCCACGGTGCCGCCTCGGGAGATGACGGACAGGATTCTCGCGACCGATCGGGCATTGCCGTGCCCGTTCAGTGCGCCCATGTCCGCGGCGCGCCACGCCGCGGTGTTCGCCGACGAGGCCTGCACCAACGGTCCGAGAAAGGTCCTGCGACGCACCAACGTCGGGTCGGGCACGCCATCATCGGTCGGCGGTGGTGGCGGCACGACGTCGGCGATCCGATCCCAGTCGGTCTCGGCGGCACCGATCTGGAAGTCGGCACCGAGGTGGCCGGCGATCTCGTCGGCCACGAACCGCCGCAACGATGTTCCGGTGACGCGGCGAACGACTTCTCCGATCAGGTGGCCTTGGCTGGCCGCGTGATAACCCGAGGTGGTGCGGGAATCCCACCACGGTGCCTGCGCCGCCAGCCTCGAGGTGGAGAGTTCCCAGTCGTAGAGGTCCTCTTCGCTGAACGGTCGGTCCCAGCCCGAGACCCCGGAGGTGTGCGACAACAGATGCCGGATCGCGATGTCGTCCTTACCTGCGGCCGCGAACTCGGGCCAGTACGACGCCACCGGCGCATCGTGATCGACCAACCCACGGTCGATCAGCATCAATGCCGCCAGACACGTCACCATTTTCGTCGTCGACCACACGTTGGTGATCGTGTCCGACTCCCACGGCAGGCGACGTTCGGTGTCGCGATGGCCGCCCCACAGGTCGACGGCAATGTGGCCGTCGATGTCGACCACGATGGATGCGCCCAGTTCGGCGCCGCTGTCGAGGTTGGCGCTCAACGCGTCTCGTACCGCGGTGAAGCGTGCGTCGCAGTGACCGTCAATCGTCATGTGCCGCTCCCAGAATGCGGTGGACAGCCAGTTCGACGTATCCGTCGGCAACGTCCTCGATGCTCAGCTCGCCGCCGTCGTGGAACCAGTTGCTGATGCCGTTGAGCATGTCGGTCAGGGCGAACGACGCCAATCGCGCGTCCGGGACGGTGAATTCACCACTGCGCATTCCGGCGGTGATCACGTCGCGGACGCGTCGTTGGTACTGGCGGCGGTAGTCCTTGATGACGGCGCGGTGCTCGGGGGTGAGCGAGGCCAACTCGTGCAGGCCGACGATGTACTCGACCCGTCTCCGGTTCAGATGCACCAGGTGCGCACGCACCAGAGACGACAGGCGTTCGGTGGGGGTCCCCGCCGCGTCGAGCAGCGGCAGGTTCTCCTCGGCCGGCTCCTGTGTGACCGTCAGACAGATCGCGAAGAGGATGTCTTCCTTGGACGGGAAGTGGTGGTAGAGGCTGGCACCCTTGATACCGACGGCGTCGGCGATGTCGCGCATCCCCACGTTCGAGTAGCCCTCACGCGCAAAGATATTGGCGGCATTGGCGACGATGTCGTCTCGTCGTTGGCGGGTGCGGAGCTGTCGGGGAAGGGGACTCACATCAGCCGGCTGCGGTGAATGTGGCTGCGTCATACGGTTTCCTCGACCGCCGCCAGCAGCCGGAGTTCACGCTTGAGGATCTTGCCCTGCGGGTCGACGGGCAGTTCGGCCACGATGTGTACCGATTTCGGTGCCTTGTACGACGCCAACTCGGTGCGGCAGTACTCGATGATTGCGGCCGGGTCGGCGGTCACTCCGTCGCGGGCGATGACGAAGGCGGTGACGGCCTCGGACCAGTACGGGTCGGGTACTCCGACGACGGCGGCGCGTAGCACGTCCGGGTGCGTGTGGATGGTGCGTTCCACTTCCTGCGACGACACGTTCATCCCTCCCGACTTGATCATGTCCTTCATTCGATCGTAGAAGAACAGGTTGCCGTCGGCGTCGATACGGACCATGTCGCCGGTGTGTACCCACCCATCCCGGAACACCTCAGCGGTGCGTTCGGGGTCCTTGAAGTAGCCGAGCATCACCGATGGAGTGCGGCAGAGCAATTCGCCGATCTCGCTCTCGTTGCCCGCGGGGTCGACCACCTTGATCTCGAGGTGAGTGACGGGCTTGCCGATCCACGACGCGTCGCCGTCGGGAATGTCGTCGAGGGTCGAGAACCACCCGACCGAGCCGAGCTGCGAGAGTTCGGACTGTCCCCAGTAGGTGCCCCAGATGGCCTCGGGTGCCGCGGCGGCCCAGGCGCTGATCGTGTGCGGTGACACCTGGCCACCGTAGGTGAGGCAGCGCCTGACCTGGCCGACGGTCTCGGAGCCGAATTGCGCGTCACGGGCCAGAGCCAGGTAGAACGTCGGCGTCTGCGCGATGACGGAGATCTTCTCGGCGGCGATGATGCGCAGCGATTGCGCCGGGTCGACCGTCGCCGGCAGAACGAGCGTGGCACCCATCAGCGTGAGGGTTGTCATCGAGCCGAGTCCGGCGATGGTGTGGAACGGCATGACGAACAACCAAGTGTCCTCCGGTCCCGTCCGCAGGCCCCAGCTCCACGCGGGCGCGGTGGAGATGAGGAAGTTGCGGTGCGGGATCATCACGCCCTTGGGAGCCGCTTCGGTTCCCGAGGTGTAGATGACCATCGCGACGTCGTTCTCGTCCATCTCGACGTCCGGCTCGGTGGACGGGGTGTTCGCCGTCAGTGCGGCGTATTCGGGTCCGAACGTCACCAGGGTGGTGGTCTCCGGCTTCACCGAGGAGATGATCTCGGCGTAGGCCGGATCGGCCACCACCACAGTCGGTTCCGCATGTTCGAGTTGGTGCTTCACCTCGGCCGCGCGGTACATCACGTTGATGCCGGTGAAGGCTGCTCCGGCTTTGAGCGTGCCGTAGTACGCGACCACCACGTCGACGCTGTTGCGCGCCATAGAGGCGACGCGGTCGCCGGTGGTCACTCCGAGGTCGACCAGCAGGTTGGCGAACTGATTTGCGCGAGAATCGAGTTCGCCATAGGTCGTGACCTCACGCGTGCCGTCCGCCGCGTAGCTGATGAATGCGACCTTGTTCGGCTGCGTCCGCGCATGGCGACGAAGTTGATCGCCGATGGTGGCGCGTCCGATGGGGGAGCGGTGGTGGGTGGCAGTACCGGGCACGGCGGACTCCTTCAGGTACGAGCTTCTACAGGGCGGGGGAGAGTGCAGCGGAGTCGAACATCGGCTGCGAGAAGGTCTCTGCCGCAACGATCTGCTCCACCGGATCACGGGTGAGCTTGCGCGGGAACGACTTCTCCGGATAGCCGACGGCGATGTGTGCGGCGGTGATGTACTCGTCCGGGATGCCGAGCAGTTCGCGGATGGCCGGTTCCTCGTGGCACAGCAACGTCGTCACCGCGGTGGCGACGCCCTGATCGCGCAGGCTCAGGCACAGGTTCTGCACGGTCGGGTAGATGGACGCGCCGCCGACGACGGAGAGTCGGCCGAGTTCGTGGTCGGTGGGATGCAGTCCGTCCAATGCGGCGCAGACCACCACGATGGCAGGCACCTCGTGAAGGTGACGGGCGAAGTAGTCGGCGTCCTGCACGGTCTTGGGCAATGCGCCGACGGCGACGGTTCCGCCGGTGATGCCGGCGAAGTAGGCGTCCCACATCGGGAGGTAGAGATCGGCGAGGGCCTGCTTACGGGCGGCGTCGCGCACCACGATCCAGCGCACGGGCTGCCGGTTGCCGCCCTGCGGGCCGAAGCGGGCGACGTCGAACGCGGCCTTGAACACCTCGTCGGGAACAGGGTCGCTGAGGTACCGCCTGCAGGTGCCGGTGGTGCGCATCGCCTCCGTGAGTTCCATGGGTGTGTCCCTTCGCCTGTCCGCTGTTAGGTAGTGCCTTGAAGCATCGTGTGGCGTGTGCCACATTGTCAAGGGTCGAAAGGCTGTGAATATCGAGATCGCGAATCCCTTGCGGGAAATTGCCTAACCGTGGTTAGTTGAGCTGTCGGAGTCGGATGGAGCAGCGCGCAACAGGAGGTACCGGTGTCCACAGACGCAGCAACGGCAGCGGAAACCGTGGGTGGGGTTGATCGGGACCGGGTGGATCGGGACCGGCTCTCACGGGCTCTCTCTGCGGCCAACCTGCCCACGCTGGTGGCGGTGCTCTATCAGTTGACCGGCGATCGCTCGTGGCTCGCCGATCCGTATCGCCCCACGCGCAGTCGGGGCATGGACGACAACGACACGGGCGGATTCGACGACGCAGTAGCTCACCGCATCCGTGCCGCGGCCCTCGACGCAATCTGCGCCTTCCACGAGGGCGAGCCCATGGCGGTGCCCTCACCCGACTCGGAGCACCTCGTCGAGATGATCAGCCTGGCCGTCGGTGAACAGGTGCCTCCCGAGTTCGGCGTCATGGTCGCCGAGGACATGGGCTTCGTGGTTGCGGAGACTCCGGTGGCCGCACCGAACGATCTGTCGGTGATCGTGATCGGTGCCGGTGTCTCCGGGATGCTCGCCGCCATCAAGCTGCACGAGGCGGGCATCAGTCACACAGTGCTGGAGAAGAACTCCGACGTCGGCGGTGGCTGGTTCGAGAACACCTACCCCGGTGCCGGCGTCGACACCCCGAGTCACCTGTACTCCTACTCCTTCGCGCCGCGGGCCTGGAGCACGCACTTCGGCAAGCGTGACGAGGTGTGGGAGTACCTCAGCGACGTGGCCTCCGAACACGATCTGCGGCAACGTATTCGCTTCGACACCGAGGTGGCGACCGCCGAGTACGACGCACAGAGGCAGGGATGGACCGTCACGACGGTCGATGGCGAAACGCTGACCGCAGACGTGGTGATCACCGCCACCGGTCAGCTCAATCGGCCGAAGGTGCCGAATATCCCTGGACTGGAGTCGTTCGACGGCCCGATCTTCCACACGGCGAACTGGCCGGCCGATCTGGATCTGACCGGTAAGCGCGTCGCCATCGTCGGTACCGGGGCCAGTGCCATGCAGGTGTTGCCGGCCATCGCGTCGACGGTGGGGCATGCGACGGTCTTCCAGCGCTCACCTCAGTGGGTTGCGTCGAGTGACGTCTATTTCACCGAGATGAGCGACGACGCCAACTACCTCATGGATGTCGTTCCTTTGTATCGCCTTTGGTACCGAACGCGGTTGGCCTGGAACTTCAACGATCGAGTGCACAGCTCGCTGCAGGTCGATCCCGAATGGGAGCATCCGGCGCGCTCGATCAACCCGGTGAACGATGCGCATCGACGGGTGTTCACCCGCTACATCGAAGCCGAGCTCGAGGGCCGACCCGACCTGGTCGCGAAGTCGCTTCCCGATTACCCGCCCTTCGGTAAGCGGATGTTGCTCGACAACGGTTGGTACGCCGCGCTCAAGCGCGACAACGTCACCCTCGTCGCCGACGCCGTCTCGTCCATCACTGCCAACTCGGTTGTGGCACGCGATGGTTCGGAGACCGAGGTCGATGTGGTGATTCTCGCGACGGGCTTCGAGACCCACAAGCTGTTGACACCGATCGATGTGCGTGGGCGATCGGGTGAGTTCATTCGCGATATCTGGGGCCCCGAGGATGCACACGCATATCTCGGAATCACCGTCCCGGACTTCCCGAACTTCTTCATCACCTGCGGTCCAGGAACTGTATTGGGCCACGGGGGTAGTTACATCACCATCGCCGAATGCCAGGTGCGCTACATCGTCGATGTGTTGATCGACATGGTGGACAAGCGAATCGGAGCCATCGAGTGCAAGGCCGACGTCGAAGCGGAGTACGTCCGCAAGCACGACGAGGCGCACGCCAAGATGATCTGGTCGCACGGCGGCATGGACAACTGGTACCGCAACGACGCCGGACGTGTGGTCTCGACGTTGCCGTGGCGCATCGTCGACTACTGGGAGATGACGCGGCGGGCCGATCTGGACGACTTCGTCATGGAACCTCGACGGGATGAGGCACGCTGATCAGTTGGAGGTCGCCTGCTGCATCGACAACACGAAGCCGTGGCCGCCACCCGCGTCACAGATCATCGCCTCGACGCGGGAGAAGCACGTGAAGCCGTTGAAGGCGATTGAAGTGTTGTACTCCAACACTTTCTGACCCTCGGCTCCGAACACCCCCTGGTTGAAACACGTGGGGGTGACGTGTCCCGGGTCGAGGTAGAAGCCCTTCGACAGCATGTCGACGCTGAACGTGGTGTTCGGTGCGCAATCGGTGCCTGCGCCATCGGGTACCGGCGCATCGGATGCCTGGCAGCCGGAGGAGAACGGGCCCGATCCGATCTTGCAGTACACGTTGCCGGACGGGGACTTCCATGCAACTTGATTGTCGGGCACCGAGTAGCTGGCCGGGTCGACCGGTGTGATGGGCGCGGTGTTGTTCGCGGGATTGTCGGCCGTCGGTTCCGTACCGGTCGCCGAGGGCGTGTCCGTCGATTCGTCGGAACCATCGGTGTTCGACGGCGCTGCGATGGTCACCTGTGGTGGCGTGGGCATCTGTGCGGTGACGCTGGTGCTCTGGGTCGGCGCGGCAGCCGGGGTGTCCTCGCCGCCACAGGCCGTCAGCGCGAAAGCGGTCAGTGATGCGGTGGCAGCGAGGAGGGCGGTTCTGCGGAACACTCGGAGCTGCCTCATCAGAACGCGATGTTGACGTCGCGGGAGATCATGAAGCCTCGGTCGCCGTCGTAGCAGGTGATGCCCGCTTCGGTGGAGCGACAGAAATTGCCGGTGACTCCGATGACCTGACCGTATTGAAGAACCTGGGTGTCGCCGTTGTTCGGATCGCCGACGAAGATGCCCTGGTTGGTGCAGATCTGTTCGACGGTGCCGTCTTGGGTGATCTGCACCCCGTAGGTGTTGTTCGCCGTGTTCGCGCATTCTCGGCCGGTGTTGCCCGGTACCGAGTAGCGGACCTGGCAGCCCACGATGGTCCCGGGAGCGTTGAACGAATTGAATGCGCAGAACACATTTCCGCTGGGGGATTGGAAGAAGTATTGGCCGCCGGGCTGCTCGTAGTCGCGCGCATCGACGTTGACGTCGTCGCGGTTCGGGGCGGGCGGTACTGCCGGTGTGTCCGCAGCGGCGGGTTCTGCTTGTACCGGGGTGACTATGTCGGGAGCCTGTGCGATTCCGCCTGCGCCGCTACCACCGTCGGATTCGGTGGACCCGTTTGCCGACGGAGCAGCCGCTGCGCTGGTGGCAGGCGTGGGTGGGTTGCTCGCCGGCTCGTCGGCACCGCAGGCGGTGGATGCGAGGGCCGTAGCGGCGATCAGCGCGCTCATGGCCACGATGTTTCGGACTTGCCTCATTCGATGGTCCTCACCGGTGGCTGCGGAGTGCGTCACCTCTGATCAATGAATCGAACGGGCCAAGTGGTCTGTTAACGTCAGTCGTGTCACGACCCCATCACGAATCGGTATACGGGTGGTCCTTTTGTCGCTGTGACTGCGAGGGTGGGTTCGGTAAAGACTCAAGAACCACTTGATGTTTCAGGTTCAACCTGGAGTTCGTGGTGCGGGGCCACAAACGGTCCGGTATGTCGTTGTGCGACATGATCGAAAGGCGTGCTGTATGCGAAAGACATTGCGACGAGCGGTCGTATCGATCGCACTCGTAGTTCCCCTGATGCTCGGCATCGGTACGGGAACGGCCGTGGCAGCTCCGCAGACCACGCTGCTCCAGATTCCGGTGGTCACCGGTTTCCAGATCGCACCCGGTGCCGTGCCCGGCGGGTTGTTCCAGACCATTCCGATGAAGGCCACGGTCGGTACCGAGCCTGGAGTTCTGCTGCTGTCGGCGGCGAACATCGCGCCGTACGCGGACCAGTACCCGTACCGGAGCCTCGGTGTGAGCTGGCGAAACTGGGACATCGGATTCCGCGGAAACGTGGGACTGCGGCATTGGCAGGAAGACCCCAACCCGGGCCCGCCCAATGACCTGCCACCGCTGCAAGGTGAGCAGCTACCACTTGAAGTCGCGCTGCCTACAGGCCGGGGGTGGGTCGAGATCACGGTGACCCACTACCGCGATTACTACTACGGCGAGCCCTACGCCGACACGCTGATCCCGGGCAAAGGCCTGATCTACGTGCCCTGATTGTCCACCCGAAAGGAAACTCGATGAGGACATCGATCCGATGCGGAGTCGCCGCCCTGGCGCTGTGCGTCCCCCTGGTCTTCGGCACGGCCGCCGGAACTGCAACTGCTGCTCCGCAAGAGTCGGTACTTCAGGTGCCTGTCGTCACCGGGCCGGAGTTCGTCCCTGCGGGCGTTCCCGGCGGGCTGATCCAAACCATTCCAATTCGCGCGGTGGTCGGCGAGAAGCCAGGAGAGGTGCGCTTCTCGGCCGCCGACATCCGGCCCTATTACTACCAGTTCAACTACCGGCACCTGACGGTCAATTGGCGCAACCTGTCCACCGGTGAGGCGGGTTCCGCAGGTCTGCGGCACTGGAACGACGAGATCGATCGGACGCAGCCGGCCAATCAGGGTGGTTCGCAGGCCTACCGCCTGCCGACCGAGTTGACGGCTCGGACGGGTGCAGGTCCGGTCTTCGTGACCGTCACCCACGACCGCGAGAATCCCGATGCGTCGAACGCCCTCATCCCCGGATTGGGAGTGTTGTTCGTACCCTGACGCGCGGGGCTGTAAGCGGTCAAGTTCCCAGATCGCCCGCGATATCGGCAGCAGCGAGCATCGAAACCAGCAGCGGCACAACTCGTTTGGCGGCGATTCGGTAGTCGCCGCGACCCTGCTGCTCGACGATGTTCGCCGAACTCAGAGTCTTGAGGTGGTGATAGATCTGGCCGGACGAGCCGAGTCCCACTGCTGCGTGCAGATCCGCAGCGTTCGCCGGGCCTCGAAGCAGTGTCCGCACGATCTGCAACCGCACCGGATGTCCCAGGGCAGCAAGGACTTCCGATGCGGAGGGAACCGGTAAGTCCACGATGGCGTCGGGGGAGTAGCCGATGTCCCAGCGGACCGTTCCGTGCAGATGCACGTCGCCTTGGTAGGCGATCATGCCGCCTGTCGACGGGGCGGCCTCGGGCTGCTGGGGAGTGTCGCGTCGCTCCAGCTCGGCGACGCGGGCTTCCAGCTCTGCCAGTCTCGATTCGAACTCTGTGCTCACACCACGCAGGCTATCCGGTCGAGAATCTCGGGCGAGAGCATCGCCTCGACGATGAGTTGCTGCTGTACGCCGGCTCCTGCGTACGCTTGCTCGAATCTGTCGGCCGAAAGACCATCGGTGAGCCACACCGCGGTCGCGACCGTTCCGTCGTTGCGGCGCAGCTCAAAACCCTGGGTCAGCACACCGGGGAGGCTGCCGCCTTTGAACCCGACGCCGCGAACGCTGTCACCGGCAGGTTGCCATTCCAGATGACGCAGAATGGTGTCGGATGCCGCGCCGTAGGTCCCGTCCGTGAAGGCGCGATACATTCCGTTTAGTTCTTCGGCCGAACCGCCGCGGAAACTGCTCTCGACCCTGGATACCTGGTCCTCGTAGGTCGGCACTTGTACGGACGCCTCGGCCTGGGCCCGGAACTGCGGGTCGAATGCCCACTTCTGAGCGGTCTCCCAGGTATCTGCATCGGCGAGTTCAGGATCGAAGATCGAGAGCATGTCGGCCACCATGCTCGGTGCCTCGAAGTTCTCCCAACCTCCTGCGGCTGCGGCGTCGACGAGTGCTTGATCGCCGAGTCGGTAGCGGAGGTAGTCGGGAACCGAGTTGTCGCTTTCCTGGATCATGGCCGAGACCATGTCGTCGATACGGACCGTGGCGTTGGGGTCGGTTGCGTTGGTGCCGGTGTTGGCAATGCCCAACCGGGTCAGGGCATTGGGATGTGCGTTGGCGTCGGTGCGGGGTAAGTACCAGCGTTCCCAATCCGACAGGGCCACTTGCTCGTTCGGGTCGATGGTGCCGTTCGCGACTGCCTGGGCGTAGGCGGCGAGATGTACCACCTTGATCGCGGATGCGAGTACCTGCTCTTGGTCGGCACGATGTTCGACGGTTCGGCCGCGACCGTCATCGATGACGAGGCTGACGGTGTCGGGTGCCTGATCGATCAGTCCGATCCACCCGTCTTCGGTGGCGAGGTCGGTGGACGTGACGGGAGCGTAGTTCTCCGGCGTCGGGGTTGTGGTGGTCGTTGCAGCTGCGTCGCTGTCGGTGGCGCATCCGCCCATCAGCAGGACGGCCGCGCAGGTTGTCGAGATCCAGGTCGAGCGTCGCATCGAGTTCTCCTATCGGTTATTCCGTAATTACGGATAACCATAGAAGCTGATATGCGGCTCGGCAACCCGTTCACCGGACTCCAGGTGTTCAGAACAAGGTTGGGGCTGTGTAGCGGCCGTGTCGTGCTTCGTTCAGTCGGGCGCTCCAGCGCTGCACGAGCCACATTTCGACGAGCTCGGGGTTGGTGCCGATGTCGGTGGCCCATGCGGTGATGAGTTCGACGTACCGGTCGTATCGGCGACGAGTGAATCCGGTGACCGAAGGGTCTTCGAGCCACCCTTCGTGTATGAGGGTCGAGACTCCGTATTGGTCGATGAGTTGTGCCGGGCCGCCGTAGACCGACGCCTTCACGGCCCAGAGGAACGTGGCCATCAGGGACATTCCGACGCCCGGTGCGTCGGGCCATCCGGACCAGGTCGAGTTCGGATGGTCGGGCACTGCGCGGTTCCGTACGCAGCTGTCGAGCACAGCGAGAGTCTTGGCGACGGGGTTCTCGTCGGGACGGCTGAGGTGCGGGTTCATGACGTCGGGGAATCGTCGCATCGCTCGGCGGTGTCGGTGACTGCCCTGCCAGGCCGCGCAGAGAAACAGCAGACCGAGCGAATCATGTTCGCCTACAGCCAGATCGGTGCCGAACCGAAGATCGTTGCGCTGAACCGTTGCGCCGCCGTACTCGACGATCTCGCCGTCGAGGTTGCGGCCGCGCAGTCGAAGATCGTGGCCTGCCCGGTCGAGGTGGCCGTTCCACCAATCCAGGTCCACCTCCACACCGTCGTCGAGGACATGAAGGTCATAGCTGCGGTGATGACACCACTGCACACAGGCCGTGGGAGGCGGGAAACCCTCGTCGAGTCGTGACATACCGCCATCGAAGCATCGGGCACCGACAGAACCGCCCTTGTGTTCACGTCTCTATGCGTTGGTGGAGCTGGCTGCGGGTAGTTTTCGCGGGTCGGAAAGGTTCATGTCCAGGTTTCCCGGAGCCCGCTTGTTCAGCAAGACTCCGGCACCGGGGTCAGTGCATCGTGAACTGCAGTATTCCGAGGCCTTGCGGAACATCCTGGATCGCGAGTCGCCTATCTTTACCCGAGCAGCAGTACCCGAGGAACCGCAGTCTTGCTAGTAGCCGTGCATGATCCGTCGATGCACAACCGAGCTCGCGGCGCTGCAGGCGTACGGAGCATTGCCTCAGCAGTTGTCGACATAGTCCGACAAGGTACGTGAACCGGTGCATTCACTGCTCGGCGAGCGCTGACAGCAGGTCGCTCAGGTCGACGATTTCGATTGCTTTTCCCGGTCCGTTCGTGAACTCCGCAACTGTCATGACATCCGTGCCAAACGCTGCGTCGAACCGAGTGCGCAGATGTGGAGACGATCTCGCCAAGGCCCATTGCGCGGTGGTTGTCGATGTTCTCAGAAATTTCGCTGGTCGATTGCCTACCACGAACATCTGGGCCTTGCGGGTCGAGTCGTCCAGAGCAAGGTGCACCAGGTCAGCGAAGACTCCTCGTTTACGCATCGTGTCGCCGCCCTTCCACTGCGCGACCTTGAACTCGGCGATGCGCCTGTCGGTCTCCAGGTCGTACGGTCTGGTTGGGTCGTTGCCTGCCCCGAGAGACGGACGCGCCGTGATGATTTCGCCTTCCTCCAAGATGAGCGGCAGGCACCGCGTGATGGTGGCCGCGTGGATGACGTCGGACAGTCGACCCACGTGTCTCCGCACGGACAGTGCGGCATCTAGTAGGTCCTCGCTGAAGTCGAAATCGGCGATGACGCCTGCGGTTGCAGCCGCATCCGCACCCGCGAGCGCGGATTCTGCGCGTGCAAGGTGACTGGTCAGCATGTTGCTACTCAAGAACGCCGCCAACTTGGCGAACGACTCGGCTGATTCGTCGCCGGTTTCCGGCGAAACGTCAATGCCAGCATCTCGTGACGCTGCCTTTGACTTCGCTATGTAGACACTGGTTTCGAGTCCGAGCGCTTTGAGATGCGACAGTGCACGATGGGACGTGAAAGTGGCACGAGGTCTTCCGCTGAACAGCTGGTAGACCTGCTTAGGTGGGTAACGTTTGCCATGTACTTCTACCCAATGTTCCTGTATCGGCTCCGGTGCAGTCTCTGCGATCGCCGCCAGCCGTAGCTCGACGTCCAGACCTCCAGCGTTCAACGCGGTCGCTCCTCATCTGTTCACAAGTTGAATAGACAGTAGGCGTATTCGGCCGCGTCCTCGGTCCCTGGGTTCCTCCACAATGCGCGAAGGCGCGTTCGTGGCAGAGGGAACCCGGCTTCGCTATTGCGATGCAAGAGCGAACCTGTTCGAAGTTCGAGCCGCTCGGTGTCCGATTCTCCGCGAACTGTCGGACCCATATGAACCTGTGGGGTCTGATTAGCCATCAGAACGAACAGGGGAGTGCCGGTGCCCGTTGCCGACAATGCAGTCGACAGGCCACTCGTCGACGTGGTGATCGAAGCCATCGACGCGGACAACGACCTCTCCGACGAGGCCAAGTACTTCGTGCTCGCAGCCCTGGAAGGGCCGACGGCACTACAAGAGCTGCTCGACGGCATCTCGACCCCGCACGTTCCGGAGTCCTCGGCCGACAGGACTGTCGAGGAGCCGGTACGTGCGTTCCTGACGTCCATCGGTGTGGCGGGCTTCCGCGGTATCGGCCCGAAGGCAACGCGCGAACTGCGCCCTGCCCCCGGCATCACTGTCGTCAGTGGACGCAATGGGTCGGGCAAGTCGAGCTTTGCCGATGCCCTCGAATTCGCGGTGACCGGCGAGAGCTACCAATGGAAGACTCAAGCCCTTGAGAAACCATCCCAGCTTTGCAAGCGCCAGCGCACCTGCGGCCAAGGACGATAAATACTCTCTCGTATTTTGCCCAATCAAGGTTTAAAGGCCGCCAAAGCCACATTTCACCGAACCACATGCTGGGGTGTTCTCGTTCAACTAGGTCGAGACCCGAAAGCTGCTGGCGCGGCTTCGCTGTGGACCATGGTTCTCGCAAGTTGCGAATTTTCGATTCTGTGCGATCCGTCAAATATCAACGGGTGCAAGATTATTTGCTTCCATGAACTTTCGTAAGTTCTGGGTTGTGTCTCTCTCAGCGATCATCGCGGTCACTGAGGGTGCCTTGGGGTCGCTGATTCCCTCGACTGAGTTGATTTGAGCGGCGAGCTCAGTTTCGGCGGTCGATGCTTTGTCCCACAAATCTTCGTCGAAGTCATGACCGAGAACCTTTTGGGCGTACGCGACGGCGACAGCGAGCAGTAATTCTTCGGAGCTGAGGCGCTGGGTATTCCGACGCCCGGAGACGGTTGCCGCGGTCGTTATTGCGGCACCGGTTCCAGCGATTCCGCCAATTGTAGCGATTCCGCCGGCCATTCCACCGGGCCCCTAAGCCGCCAGCCCACCGGTCATTGCGGCAGCACCCGCGACCCCAGCGGGCGCGAGCGCTATGAGACCGATCGGCGCAATCGCAATGACTGCCACGCCGGCACCGGCGATCGCCCATTTCTGCCAGTTCGTCCCGGGCTTGGCCAGTTTCGTCATCCTCCCGTTGAAGGTTCGGATTGCGTCGGCCAGGGTCTCACCGAAGGTGCGGGTCAAACCGATCTGCTCAGCGATAATCGGTAAGGCTTTGAACCCGCAGTCTGCGATATCGATCTCGAAAGGTGTGGTCAGGTCGCTGAACGCCAAGATCGTCAGTTGTTCGATAATGCTGGTGGTGCTCCAGTAATTTGGTACCTGCGGTGTCGTGCCCTCGGTGAGCTGGTGTAGCTCTCGTGGTATGGGAACTCCCGCAGCGTCCGCTTCCCGGATTTGAGCAACCAGATCCTGACGCTTGATCCGCGTCGCCTCGGTGAATCGAGCCTTGAGCTTCTGATCGCTGATCGCTTCGCGGACCGCGTACCGAAAGTGGAGTTCGAGAATCAACGCTGCCGTGTCATCGGTGAGCGCGGTTGTCACTTTGGTAGTACGGCGGGGAGTCAAGGCGGATTGGTGGAATGCGTTGCCTACGGCCCGGGCGACGGGTTTGCGGCGGAGGTATGCGGTCGAGCCGTGACCGATGACGCCAATATCGACGCGAAAGTCCTGCACATCAGAAAAGACAGACGCAAGTCCGCGGCCTCGCGTGACTGGGTCCTGCCCACTGAAAAAGTTTAGCCACGAGTTGGTTGTGGCGTAGGGAAAGTTGCCGATGAGTTCGTCCCGAGACACTGCGAACAAGCCCGAATTGGCTGGGCTCCCGATCGTAACGACACGTCGAACCGACACATGCCTCGGCAACCGAGACAGGACATCGACGGTCACGACGCTTCCCAGGCTATGACCGACGATTACTATCTCGCCTCGCTTGGGAATGGCTTCCAGCACGCGCGTCAACACCGCGCCGCGTAGACCCCTCCGATGCACATAGGCTTGAATCTGCTTGATCTCGTCCGCAAATAGCCAGCCTGGAACCGCCTTCGCAATGGCTCCTAGCGCCGCATCCGGCGCGTCGAAATCCGGAAGTGGGAATCCGAGACTCCGAACGGAGGGGTCTGCCCCAACAGCCCGAGCGGCTTCGATTTGCCGGCTGACGAACTGAGCGCGCTCGACGGATCGATCGGATTTCTCACCGTTTACAGTCACCTTGGGGATGGATTCTTCCGAGTCCATCGACGAGAGGAGGTCGCTGTACTTGGGCGCGATCACATCGCTGGAGTCGATTGTTGGCATGCCCTCTTCGGCCAGGCTCTTGTTCAGCGCTTTGAACCATCCCTGGCTGATATCTCCGTCGCCGACGCCGTGCAAGTAGATCAGCTTCACGAATAGCCCTTCGAACGGAGAGTGCGGCGCAACTGGCCAAGTGAGAGGCTACCGTCGGGTTTCAAGGCCCTAGTCCGGCCTCTCGGTTTCGCGCACTATCCAGCCTGGTCATCAATGGGGAAACCAGCGGAAGCGAGCCTGAGTTCATTCAACTGAATGAACTTGAAACCAATGCTAAAACCTCTTTGCCAGATGGCGGCAGCCTTCGGGCTTCCGGCCTCGCATAGCAGTTTTCAACGCTATGACGTCGTGAACGATCCGCCTGTTGCTTGGTGGCAGGTCTAATCAATTTTCGTCGCAAAGCGTCGATCGCTAACGGCCGGCTCTCTGAGCCTGCTGTGACTGTGCGCTCGACCCGCATCTGCAGCCGCGTCTTTCCGGTGACTCCGACGCGGTTTGTTGACACGCACGGGGACGTAAACGGGCCGGGCAGTCTGTCCACGGGATAGGTTGTTCGAGACTGAAAGGAGCGTCATTGCGTTCGGTTGTGGAAGTGCAGGCTGTTGCATCGCTACGAACTGTTCTGGTCGAAGCACGGGCACTTGACGACCGAGTGAGGCGTGCAGCTGTCCATAACGGTGGTGTGGCGTCGTTTGTGACGTCTCTGACGGACTCGGTGGGCGAGTTGGCGGCCTCAGTAACGGCTACGTCAGATGGATTGCTGGTGTTTCGCGGCGACGTCCGAGAAACCGAGGTTCCTCCTCGCTTGCCCTGGCCTCTGGATGAACTCATCGACGACTCAGAGCTCGCGGATTGGTCGCCTGACGTCCTGGTTGTCGATCTCAGCGAAGTCCATACGTACGCAAGCTTCTATCGCCGTGAGTACGGGCTCGACCTCGACGCTCTCTTCGGCGACTACCGACGCACATGGAGGTCATGGGCTCGTTCGCAGCGTCGAATCCAAGAGGGAGCCGAGCTCTACGATGCGTTGGACGAACTCGAACGGTCGGTGTCAACGCCGGGTGACCTCGACACGGTGCTCGCGGCCTGGCGTCTGCGCGTCCCAGAGTTCGCCGTGGATGCGCACATAGCATTCCGGGCAGCAAAATTGACCAGGACAGCGGGGACTCGCCCAACCGGTGACCTGAACCAGGACGACGAGTTCACGGATACACAGGTACCGGCGATCGCACTACACGTCGACGCGGCCGATGCTCTGTTCTTCGAGTTCGGGTCGACCGGTATAACTGCTGGTGACCACGAGCCGCTGCAGGTTCGTCCTAGCGGTGTCGAACAAAATGATCTGCCCATCGGAACTCGCGTCCGTGACCGGGTCTTGTCCGACATACGGCCGACCATTGCGAGTGCCATAGACCGGCGGTGGGGTCCGAGCACCTCGTGGACCCTGACGATGAGCCCTGCCTTGGTGGTGGCCGAACCGGTTGCAACCCACTATCAAGCAGACGTGCGGCGGCTGCAGAACGCTGTCGTCGATGCACTACGTCCATGGCCCGATCTTTCTGAGTCTGCAACGTCGGGCCTGTCCGACGCGGTCGCCGGGCGATGGGCGAGCGTGGTCGAACAACGCTTGACGAGCCTGCTGGCGCGCCTGGAAGGTATATCTGAATCCCCAGCGCCCGTTGATCAACCCACAGCTTCACCAGAAGCCGAAATTGGTTCGCAAGTTATGCCGAAGTTCCGCGATCGGTTCAGGGCCAGAAGTCACCCCGTTGACGCGTTAACGCGGTTCCGTGACCGGCGCCGCGCAGCCGCTGAACTGGCAACGCTTACTCCAGTTTCGACGAGCGAACCCGGAACCCTCTCTTTAGAGGTAGATCTGGGTGCGACTGCATTCGAGCTCGATCACCTTCAACGTCGTATCGCCGAGGCGGAACCAGAAGACCGACTTGTGGTCATAGCCGGCGCTGGGCAAGGCAAAACCGAAGTTGTCGCAGCGCGACTCGACCATCTGGCACGCGCGTGCGACATGTCGCTGTCAACTGAGGTGCTTGTCCTGAGCTTCTCGAGGGCTGCGGTATCCGCTGTTCGTAGTCGACTTCAGACGCGGGTGCTGGCACAAGCGGAAATTCGCACGTTCGACTCCTTCGCCAACAGGGTCATTATCGACGCCGACGAAGAGCCAAAGGGGAACTTCGAGAATCGAATCGCGCGTGCAGTGCAGCTACTGACCGACGGCGATATCGAACTGCCCATGCTGGACGACATCCAGCACGTCGTCCTGGATGAGGTTCAGGATCTGGTGGGTCAGCGAGCACGGCTAGCGTTGGCTCTGATCGACAGATTGGGCGGCGATGTCGGCTTCACCGCACTCGGCGATCCGAATCAAGCGTTGTACGACTTCCAGTTGACTCCGGAAGAACGGGTTCAGCGGTTGGACGTGATCCACGAATTGAGCCGACTGGATGACGTGGAGGCGACCGGTCTTCAACGAAATTTTCGTGCGCGCGGAGATATTCCCCTGGCTGTTGTACAGCTAGGGCCACGTTTGAGGACGATCGAAGAGCCGGCTGCAGCTCGTGCGGAGGTAGAGAAGTTCATCTCAGGATTGGATCCAGTGGATTCGGATACTTGGCTCGGTGATGTCTACCGCGCGGGCAAGAGTACCGCTGTACTCACGAAGACCAATGGAGACGCTTTGCGGGTGTCTCAGCAACTCACGTCGATCAACGTACGCCACACGTTGAGGCGAGAAGCTCAGGAGCACGGTGCCCGCGCATGGGTCGCCGAGCTGGTCCAGCAGTTGCCCAGGAACCTCAATCGACGTGAGGATGTTATCGCTGCGCTCCGTAACACCTCAGTGGCCGACCCGACCGACGCATGGAATTTGCTGAAAGAGTCCGAAGGGCGAGCACGGTTCCCGAACGATCTCGACGTTTCGCGCATTCGGAAGGTGATCGGGGGATACGGCATACCGACTGCCCTGCTCGCCGATACAACCGAGGACGTTGTCGTCTCCACTATTCATCGCGCGAAGGGGCTCGAGTTTGACAGAGTCTTTTTATACGACACGAAATACGAACCCGACGACGATGACCTCGCAATTGCTCGCCGCGACTATGTTGCTCTAAGCCGTGCGCGCCATGAAATTGTCCGATGCACCCCCAAGAAGACGAAGGGGCGGATGATGAGGGACCAGAGCTCCGGCAAAAGTGGGCGATGGACCGAGCAGGGCTTTATGGCGGCTGGCAAAATGGGGCCGCGTGCAATCGAAATTCGGGTCGAAGACATTGATGTAGACGAACCCTTCGACATCGACGGTAATGCAGCGAGTGTGCAGTCAGTCCTTGCAGGTGGGTCTATGTCTGGAAAAACGGTTACCCTCGAACTGGACTTGGACTGGACCCACCGTGACGCACCGATCTACCTCGTAAAAGGGCCATCGGGGACTGCTCTTGCCCGTACCACCGAGCAGTTCGGGCGTGAGATGAGGCGCATCTTCACCATCGGTGGCGCACGATGGCCGACGATCATCAATGGCGCAACAGTGATGTCGATCGAGTCGGTCGTGGGGTCGCCCGAAATCAGTGAAGAAGCAGGGCTCGGCGAGTCCGGAATCTGGCTTGTGCCCAGACTCGCAGGCTTGATTCGGCCTGATTGGAAGACGAAATGGGACGGTAAGAATCGATGACTGGCACAACTGACCTCAATGAGATGTACGGGTTCCGAAGCGAGATGGTCGAGGACCTTCGACGCGATCTGCTCGGGCCCGCAGGCGGCAACGAAGAAGTTCTCGAAGAGGCTCCACTCGACCGATATGTAGTGGGTGTGCTCTGGCCCCTGGATGATGCACTGCAGGAGGAGCCCGAGCCCGACAGCGCGGAGCCCGATACCGTTGACGGTGCGAGCGACTCACCCGTCGCACAGTCACTCATGCGCTACCCCTCATCGATGGGTCTGACCTTCACCGTCGACTCGACTCTGGTACACGAAGTTCACTTCGACATTTCGGCAGCACGATACGACCCTTCGGCGGCGTTGGTTGAACCGGATGATTCGTCGCCTCGCCGCCGTGGCCGTACTAGGCCTGCGACATGGAGCAGGAAGTTGGTAAGCCCAGATCGAGTGACGCATTCATTGGCTACCACGGGTGCCGTGAAACTCAGTGTGGCACCAGGTCTCGAACTGTACGTCCTCACTCGTAGCCCGCGGGATGGCAAAGTCACGGTTTCAGCGGTTGCCCGCAACGTACAGACTGCAGAAAAGAATGAACTCAAGGACGCCAGGGCATGGTTTCAGGTCGAACTGGTTGTGTCGACGGATGTTGATGCGATAGTCGACCGGAGCATGCCCAACCGACTCGGAGCCGAATACGATCTACGATCCGCACAATTGATCTACCGCAATGCACGAAACTTCGGCATCGGTCACGGTTGTGCCGTCACGTGGTACGGAGTCTCAGCCCCGATCACCGACAGAATTGGGACAACTCTGCTGCCCGCACAGGAAGTTTCGCGGGCGAGGCCAGGGCAAGTGGGTTCCGACGTAGATCTGCGGATGTCGTTTCTCGCCAGCGCAGCGACCGACACACTCGTCGGCACTCTGGGCAGATTGGTTACCGCATATCGCGAGTGGATTTTCACACTGGAGGCATCTCTTGCCGCCGGAGAAACCGATGTGCCTGAATCGCTTAAGCCGACGGCGGCCGAGCACATCGAAAATGCCCGCGAAGCGGCTGGGCGTATTCAGGCCGGAGTCGAACTGCTGCAGAGGGACCCGGACGTACTGCGCGCGTTCCGGTTGGCCAATTCCGCGATGCAAGCACAGCGTGCTCGGCAGGTATGGGTCCGTAACGGTGCCACCGGGTCTGCCGACGGCGGTGAAGAGCAGTCTTGGTACCCGTTTCAGATCGCCTTCATTCTCTTGAACCTTCCGAGTGTGGCGGATCGGAGCCATCCAGAACGGGATGTCGCAGACCTTCTGTGGTTCCCGACCGGTGGTGGCAAGACCGAAGCATATTTGGGACTTGTTGCATTTATTGTGCTGCTGCGCCGAATTCGTGACAACGCCGCTATCGGTGTAGCTGTCATCATGCGATATACGCTCCGCCTGTTGACGATTCAGCAGTTCGAGCGCGCGACCATGCTGATGTGTGCGCTCGAGCAGATCCGAACTGCAGACAATGGGTTAGGGTCGAGACCGTTCTCGATCGGCCTGTGGGTAGGGCGTGGGGGAACACCGAACACCCTGGAAGATGCGAAGAAGTCGCTACGCGCTTTGCGGTCGGGTACCGAAATCACTGAAGCAAATCCAGTGCAGCTGACCCAATGCCCCTGGTGTGGGAAAGCGCTCGACGACTCCAAGTACAAGGTGGTCTCCAGTCCGTCGCCCAAACTGGTCATCGCGTGTGGCAACCAAACGTGCGACTTTGCATCTGGTCTGCCGGTCTACTTGGTCGATCAGGATATTTACGAGTACCGACCCGAGTTGATCCTGGGCACCGTGGACAAGTTTGCCATGATGGCGTGGCGTGCCGAGGTGGGGAAACTGTTTGCTCGGGACGGAGTTGGCAGCGCTCCCGATCTCATCATCCAAGACGAATTGCACTTGATTTCGGGTCCACTGGGGTCGATGGTTGGCCTGTACGAGACCGCGGTCGATGTCGCGTGCTCCACAACCGATGCCGAAGGCAACGTTTTGTCGCGTCCGAAGATCATTGCTTCGACTGCCACGATTCGACGAGCGAACGAGCAGATCAAACAGGTCTTCGACCGGCAATCGCGCCAATTTCCGCCGCCAGGAATCGATCCCGACCAGTCGTTTTTCGCCGAACCGGCGCCACGCGACGTTGCGGGAACACGTATGTACGTAGGAGTGATGAGCCCCGCAACAAGCCACGCAACCCTGCTCGTTCGAACCTACGGAGCGCTACTACAGGCTGCTCGAGACATCGAAGGCCGACCCGAGATCCGCGATCCCTACTGGACGCTACTTGGTTACTTCAATAGTTTGCGCGTTCTCGGAAGTGCGTTGCTCCAGGTGGAGGGTGACGTGCGCGAGCGACTCGGAGTCGTCGCACGGCGAACGGGTACTGATGCACGACGCCTTCAATCGGCAGGCGAGTTGACAAGTCGTGTCTCATCTGCAGATATCCCTCGGCGGCTCAAGAGTCTCGAGCGGACGTTCGAGTCCGGTAATGCAGACGACGTCGTGCTCGCAACGAATATGATCTCGGTAGGTGTTGACATCGATCGTCTAGGGCTGATGGCTGTGATGGGTCAGCCGCAATCGAGCTCCGAGTACATCCAGGCGACAAGTAGGGTTGGCCGGAGATTTCCAGGTCTGGTGGTCACGATTTTCAATTCGGCACGTTCGCGTGATCGGTCACACTTCGAGAACTTCGTTCCTTTTCACCAGGCTTTGTACAGGGCCGTCGAAGCGACGAGCGCGACGCCGTTCGCTGCTAGGGCTCGGGATCGCGGGCTTCACGGCGTTTTCGTCGCGCTCGCACGTCTCATGGTCGACTCGATGTCTGGAGACCTCGGGGCTCACGCGGCACCGAGCCATAAAGCCGAACTCCGACAACTGATTGCGCTGATCGAAAAGCGGGTTGAGTCGACGACAGATGGTGAGGAGACAGCGGACACTGTCGAGCAACTCGAAGAGATGTTGAAAGTCTGGATTGCAGAGGCAAGTTCGCGGGATTCGATGAGATATGAGAACCGCAAAGATTCGTCGGACACCCTCCTCGTCGAGCCTTCGTCCGCGCTGACAGACCAAGACATCGAGTACACACAAACCGAAACTCCCTGGCCCACGCTGATGAGCCTGAGAGATGTCGACGCAGAAAGTGCGCTCTACTCGATCCGAATGAGGAGTGAATCATGAGTGTTGCGAAAGCTCGGCGCACGCAGCTCATGAGCACGTACGGCGTGGGTAGTCTGTTTCCCTCCGACACAACGAGTTACATGATTGCCGGTATCCACCAGTGGAAGCCTCGTGATGCGGACACGATCAGCGAACCAAGGCTCGCACGGAGCCTGGGTGTCTCCGAACTGAAGGCACCTCCGGCTGGGTCCAAGCGGAAGCGCGACATCCCCGTCATCAGATTCCCTGTCACCCAAGTGTGTCCGTCCTGCCGCCGTATCGACTCGATCGGCAGGCTTTCGAACGACAGGGAAGTCAGCCGGTGTAGCTGCGAGAAGCGGACAGAGCTGAGTCCTTTTCGTCTGATCGTGGCATGCGCACGAGGGCACATCGATGAATTCCCCTATTACCGTTGGCTACACCAGGGGCAGGATGTCGGATCGAATCACACGATGCACCTGAGGGCGCAGGGGCGCACATCTTCTCTCGCTGACTTGGAATTGACGTGTACTTGCGGGGTGCAGCCTCGAAGTCTCGATGGTTCTGCAGGCCCGAAAGCACTCGCCGAGTTCGGTAGGTGCGCCGGACGGCGACCGTGGCTAGGCCCTGACAGTGCACAGGCATGTGACGAAACCCCGCGGACGCTGCAGCGAGGAGCATCGAACGTCTGGCTACCTGCGGTGAGGTCGGCCATCTCGATACCTCCGTACTCTGCTGCGCTTGCCAAGTTCGTCGATCGTCATTGGGTGTCGCTCGGAGACCCAGAAGCCGTGACCCCGGCGCTTCTACGAAACTTGGCAAAGCACTCTCGCAGATTTTCTGTACAGCAGATCGAGAACGAGCTGGAGCGCCGCCGTGGCGAAGCGCTGGATGATCTTCTGACCGAAGAGGCCTTGCGACGGCAGGAGTACTTGGCATTGCGAGAAGGCCGTGAACAAGAAGGTCTCGACGACGATTTCGTTTGCCTGGAGCGTGATGTACCGGTCGATTTCGAGCACCTAATCTCGGACGTGCGCAAAGTTACCAGGCTTCGCGAGGTGCGGGCACTCTATGGATTTACTCGACTCGACGACGACAACACCGAGGACAATCTGTGCGCTCTGTCACCGGAGAAGACCCACTGGCTGCCCGCGATCGAGGTGATCGGCGAAGGCGTCTTTCTGGCGTTTCACCGTGATGTCCTCGAAGAGTGGGCCCAAGAGAAGTTTGCGGCCGAGAGGTGGAGTCTGCTGGAGCGGGCCGCCGGCCCGGGTCTGTCCCGCCCAGACGAGCGAGACCTGACTGGGGTGATTCGCGTCGCGCTTCACACGTTCGCACACGTCCTGATCGATCAATTATCGCTCGCTGCAGGCTATCCCGCAGCGTCGCTTCGCGAACGGCTGTACATCGATGACGGGGAGATGGCGGGCGTTCTTATTTACACGGCGAGTTCCGACTCGGCGGGCAGCCTTGGCGGAGTTGCATCGCAGGCCGAAACCGAGCGGTTGGGCCCGGCTCTGGCTGAAGGATTGGCGAGATTGTCCTGGTGCTCGGCCGATCCCGTGTGCATCGAGTCGCATGGCTCGGGAACGGACGCGCTCAACCTGGCTGCATGTCACGCGTGCGTACTGCTTCCAGAAACGTCGTGTGAACTGGGCAACCGCTATTTGGACCGGGCATTGCTGTTCGGGACGCCGGAGGGTGGCCATGAAGACAAAGGCCTGTTCAGTGACGCGCTCATGTCGATCTAGGCTTCGTTCAACGGAAGGCATTGTCTCGCGAGCTGGTCGAGAGCGCGCGTTCGACGATGCGTTCTCGAACCTTACTGATTGTCTTCCACTTCATCGCTCTCCTGTCCGGGTCCATTCCGTACTGGTGGATGATGTCGCGGAGCTGCTCGAGGTCGAGTCTGCCGAGTTGGGTTGCGAGGCCGTCCTGCCCGTCGCTGCGCAGGATCTGGAACGGGTCGAGTACAGCAGGCGTGCGGGCGGTGCGGGTTCGTCGTGTTGGAGCTGTGGTCGCCGTCGGGGGTTCGGGGGTGCCGATAGTGGCAGGCGCTTGAGGAGCTGTTCGGGAAGAACTCAGGGCTGTTGCTGCAGAAGCGAACTCGGCGTTTCGGACCATCTCGTCAGCGGCGAGGCGAGCCAGCGTGAGAATGACGGTCGCGGCATTTTCGTTACGAGCAGACAATGCGAGAAGAGATGTCTCGAAGGAGGAACGGGCATTGGCAAGTGATTCTGGGTTGCTCATGTGTAAATCTCGACATTCGTCATCAGGTGGCTGGTCAATTCGTTCAGGGCCCCGACAGTAGGCCCGCCGCCGTATCGCTTGTTCAGGGTGCCCCAGTCGAAATAGTCAGCGGCGCTGGCGATTGCGATCGCGTCGGGGATGTAGACGGGAATGACGTTCGGTGGCCGTTCCGTCAGTTCACGTTCATGAGCTGGTAGCGCGTCGTAGTCGAGGACCGCATTCTGCAGGCGCTGGATGGTGTCGCGGTGCAGATTGGTGCCTTTGCGGTACTTCGTGATGATCAAGCCCAGCGCCTTGATCTTATGGCCTGTCTTGTCTGAGAACATGCGTACCCGCTTCTGGATTTGCGGAATACCGTACGTTGACAACACATCTGGGATGGTCGGGATGACATAGGCATCGGCCAGCATCAACCCATTTCGGGTGATAATCCCCATGTTCGGTGGACAATCGATCAAGATGTAGTCGTACTGATCACGAATTTTGTCCACGGCCCGCTTTAGTACGAGCACAGGCTCCAGCGAGTCCGGTTCGTCGTACTGCCACGCAGCGACCTCCTCGGATATCTCGATCATGTCGAGCGATGACGCGAGTAAGTCGATTCCTCCTAGATTCGCCAACGGCGACACGTTCCGTTGAATCGCATCCTCGATGTCGAATGATGCCGCTTCCGAATCGAGTGCTTCCTCGAACAGCGCTTTCAGTGTGCGACCGGAATTGTTCAGTGCCTGCCACTGATCGGACCCGATCATCATTGTGGTCAGGTTGGTCTGTGGGTCGAGATCGATCAGAAGGACGCGCTTTCCGAAGTCGCCTGCCATGAACTCCGCCAGCGCGGCCGTCATCGTGGATTTACCGACACCACCCTTGAGGTTGATGGTCGCAACTGCTTTGGCCATGGGGTGAGTGGGTCCTGTCGTCGGTTGTGTGTCCGGTATGGGTGATCCTGAGTCGAATGAGACTGTACGAGATTGCGGTGACACGGATAGCTGCAGGCTTGAGGACATCGACTACCGCTTGTCGTAAGCTTCGCGTTCATGGAAGACAGTCGCGACGTAGTCACCGATTTGTCATCGCACTCGGTCGTCGATCTGTTCGCTGGGCCCGGGGGCATCGACGTCGCCGCTACGTGGCTCGGCATGGAAGCCCACGGTATCGAATGGGACGAGGATGCGTGCGCCACCCGTCGGCAGGCGGGTTTGGACACCAGCCAGAATGACGTCCGTGAGCTCGGGCCCGCCAACTTCCCGGGTGCGACCGTCCTTGCCGGCGGCCCCCCATGTCAGACCTTCACAGTTGCGGGATCAGGAACCGGCCGTGACTCGATCGGCGTTGTCATTGAACTGATCGAACGCGTGGTGCACGGCGAAGACATTCGAGGCGAGCTTGCAAATCTCGGTGATGTCCGAACTGGTCTTGTGCTGGAGCCTCTTCGGTGGGTCAGAGATGCATATGTCGCGGGGAACCCCTACGAGGCAGTCGTCCTGGAGCAGGTACAAACGGTGCTGCCGGTGTGGGAGGCGATGAAGCCTGCGCTGGAGTTCTTCGGTTATCGAGTGGAGTGCAAAGTACTACGAACCGAACAATTCGGTGTACCCCAGACTCGGCGCAGAGCGGTGTTGGTTGCAAACCGGACCGTCACGCCAATCCGCCCAAGAGAGAGCCACCAGTCGTATAGCGCAGGAATGCATCGAGGTAGCGGCCCGCCGGACCTCGAGCCATGGGAGACGATGGGCACCGCGCTGAGTAGGTCAGGATGGTTCGAGGTCGTATCGAATTACGGCTCGGGTGGGATCTCCACAGCCCGTGGCCGGCGAACCTCAGATCAGCCCTCGGCAACCGTCACGGGTAAAGTGTCGCGCAATCGCATCCTTGATCGACAAGGCGTCGAGCAGAGCCGGTTCACGCCACATGAGGCAGGTCGACTGCAAACTTTTCCGGCTGATTACCCGTGGGTCGATTCTGCATGGGCCCAACAAGTGGGAAACGCAATGCCACCCAGACTGGCCGTGCACGCGCTGGCCGCTGCCTTCGGGCTTGTGCCATCGAGGTTGCAGCTCGATTCGAAGATCAGCAGCATGTGGACGAAACGTCGAGAAGACGCTTCGCCTGTCGAATTGGTGAGGCCAGCTAGCTCACACGACACGCAGCTCGACCGGGATGTTCTTGCAGCCGTCTGACCAAGCCTGGCCTTTCGGGGAATCAGTCACCGGAGTGACCTTCGAGGAACCTGCGTCGGCCTAACGAACTGACCGTTAGGGTTGTGTTCAAGCCGGTACCGAACACCCGAGAGGACCACTGCGCGTGACATTGAGCGTTACCCCCGAGAGTTCAGGTGCAACGGCTGATCGCCCGTTCAACGCCGCACCAGGGTCGATCGTCGAGGTTCGCGATGAGGAATGGTTGGTCTCCTCGGTAGAACCGACGTCGGACGGCCACGTTGTCCACGTGTTGGGACTCTCGGATCTGGTTCGCGACACCGAGGCGTCCTTCTCCACGGCGCTCGATACGGTGATTGTTGTCGATCCCACTGATGTCACGGTTGTCGCCGATACCTCCGACAAGTTTCGTAGATCGCGACTGTGGTTGGAATCCATGCTTCGCAAGACACCTGTAGCGATTGCGGATCCGAGTTTGGCCACTGCTCACCGGGCGCTGGCAAGGCCTCTCGAATATCAGTTCAAAGCAGTGCGTCAGGCGCTCGATCCCGACAACCTTCGACCCCGCATCTTGCTTGCTGATGCCGTCGGGTTGGGTAAGACTCTCGAGATCGGGATGATTCTGGCGGAGTTGGTACGCCGGGGCCGTGGTGAACGCATCTTGGTTGTGACTCCCAAGCACGTGCTCGAGCAGATGCAGATGGAGCTGTGGACTCGTTTCGCACTGCCGTTCGTTCGTCTCGATTCGGCGGGTATTCAACGGATTCGGCAGATTCTGCCTGCCACGCGGAACCCGTTCACTTATTACAAGCGGGTCATCATCTCGATCGACACTCTCAAAAGCGACCGCTACCTGAACCACCTCCGTAAGCAGCAGTGGGATGCGGTCGTCATCGACGAGTCTCACAACGTCACCAATGTTGCGGCGCAGAACAACCGACTCGCGCGCCTGCTTGCCTCGCGAACCGATGCGTTGATTCTGGCGTCGGCGACACCGCACAACGGTCGAGCGGAATCGTTTGCCGAGCTCATTCGTATGCTCGATCCGAGCGCGGTGTCCCCTTCGGGCGAGCTCGATACCGAACAAGTGAAAAAGCTGGTGATTCGGCGGCATCGGCACCATCCCGATGTAGCCGGCGAGGTCGGCGACGCCTGGGCGGAACGTCAGCCGCCGCGAAATATCACGGTTCCGGCGTCGGCGGGTGAGGATGCGTTGGCCCGTGAGCTAGAAGATGTGTGGCTCTGGCCCGAGCAAAGTCGGTCGGTGTATTCGGGATCAACACGGTTGTTCCCATGGGTACTCGCAAAAGCGTTCCTTTCCTCGCCCGATGCGCTCTCCCAGTCGATAACCGAGCGCCGCAAGCGGTTGGATCCCGATGACCTCGACGCAGCACGGGAGATGAGCGCCCTCGATCATCTCGGTGAGCTGGTTCAAGCAACCCCGCTGCGCAAGTCGGCCAAGTATATTGCCCTGCTCGACTACCTGGCCGAGATCGGAGTGAAGCGCAACGGTAATACTCGCGTGGTCGTGTTTGCCGAGCGAGTTGCAACACTCAAGGCTCTCGCACAGGCCTTGTCGGCTGACTTGAAGATGACGCTCACCGATGGCAGTGACTTGGGGAACGTCACTGTGCTGCACGGCGGGCTCAGCGATACCGAGCAGCAGGACATTGTCGAATCGTTCAAGCTCGAATCCTCGCCGATCCGTATTTTGGTGACCGGCGACGTTGCGTCAGAAGGTGTGAACCTTCACTCTCAGTGCCACGACATGGTTCACTACGACATTCCGTGGAGCCTCATTCGCATCGAGCAGCGCAATGGACGCATCGACCGCTACGGTCAGCGACATCGTCCTCGGATCGTGACGCTTCTCCTCACTCCCTCGACCACCCATTTCGCCGGTGACCTCAGGGTGTTGACGCGATTGGTGGAGCGAGAACACGAGGCGCACAAGGCTTTGGGCGAATCATCCTCGCTGATGGGCACCTACGACGTTGCCGCCGAGGAAGAAGCAATTCGCAAGGTGCTTGCAGGCGAAAGAAGCCTGGAGTCGGTGGTGCGATCTGTGGATCAAGTCGTTTCGGGTGGGGGACTCGACGGCCTGCTTGCACAACTCGGCCTTGGCGGGGGATCGGTAGCGGTAGACGAGAAAGCCACGCCCGCGCCGACTCCAAGCTTCGTTAAATCCGCGGACGCGTACCCGTCCGAGTTCGCGTATCTCTCCGACGCTTTGGAAGAGTTCATCGAAACACCGAGGCAGCCGGCACCGAACGGAGTGTCATGGAAAGTTCATGCGGCGCAGTCGATTGCGAGCCTCACGCCACCACGCGACCTGAAGCAGCGGCTCCAGGTGCTGCCGCAGTCCTACCTTCGTGCCCGGTCGGTCACCGACACGTACAAACTTGCGCTCACCCCGCTGCGAGGTGAGGAGGAGCTCCGGTCCGCACGTGCGGGGGAGTCCACCTCGACGTGGCCCGAAGCCCACTTTCTCGCTCCACTGCACCCCATTCTGGACTGGGCGGCGGACCGGTCTCTCGCAGATCTTGGGCGCCGGCAGATCTTTGCGGTGCGCGGATCGGTGGCCGACACGACTGTGCTGGTGCAGGTTACGCAGACCAACTTTCGAGGTCAGGTAGTTGCCGCGTCGTACTACACAGTGGCGTTCCCAGATCTGAGTAGCTCAAGTTTCAATTTCGCGCTGCCGCACAACGGATCCGCGGATGCTATTGCTGCCCTTCGCTTCGGAGATATCAATCGAGGTGACTTGGGCGACGTCGCCCCACTGCTCCCCGTAGTCGCCGCTGCGGTTCGCGCGGCGGATTCTGCAGCAGAGCAGCAGGCATCTGCTATCCGGGAAGAGACGGAGTCCCGTATTCGAGCGTGGACCTCGCGCGCTGAGCGATGGACTGACGAAGCTGATGCGCTGGTCCAACGCGATGAATTGCGACAGCGAACTGAACGCGTCATGCATGAGCGTGAGGCAGCAGAGGCTATGAACCCGGACCGTCGTCTGATCCGTCCGCTTCTGGTGGCGGTTCCAGTCGAACTCGACCTGCAGGCCGCAAGCACGACGAGGGAGAGCGATCAGTGAGCACCGCGTCCGACGCGCTGATAGTCGGTGAAGACTTCATCAGCGAGCACTACTTCACCACCGATGCCACATCCCAGTCGTTCAATGCCCGGGTAATCGAACGGCGCAAGCAGTGGGAGACCGAGCGAGCCGATGATCGGTCAACTGCGCGTTCACGTTTCACCGCGCAACGCGGAGATCTGACGCAGAAGTTCCTGGATCTTGCCGAAGTGGCAGATCAGCAGGCGCTCGAGTCTTTGTACTCCATCCTTCGGTCGATCTTCGGTTTCGAGGGTCTTCGCTGGGAGTTCACTCGTGTCGGGGCTACCGAGACCGAGGACGGTCCTGCACTCGCCGTTCGTGCTCGCGGTCTCGCGGGCCCCGCACCACTGGTCATCGTGGAAGGTGCCGCGGAGCTCAGCGTCGAGCAGCTGTTGTCGAAAGACGAAAAGACACTGCGAAGCACCTACCGCACCGAAGACGAGGACGCGGCGGGGGAGCCTCTCCACTCTGTCGCGCAACTGTTGTCCCACTTTTCAACGATGGAGGACGGGCCGCAGTTCATGCTGGTCCTAGCCGGCTCGAAGGCGCTCATCACCGAGCGAAGCAGGTGGCTGGAGGGACGCTACCTCGCCGTCGATCTTCAACTGGTGTGCGAACGCAACGACGACAAGCGTGGTGGTGAGACCGATCGCGCACTGACATGCGTGGCGGCGGAGTCGCTGGCCCCGGATGCCGAGGGCAACATCTGGTGGACCACTGTCATTGACGAGTCTGCCAAACACACAGTGGGAGTGTCGAAGGACCTTCGCGAGGGTGTGCGGCTGTCGATCGAGGTCATAGCCAACGATGTAGTCGTTCGGAGGCGACACAGGGGATTGGATCCGCTGCCGGATTCGCAGGCGCAGACGCTTGCGGCGCAGTCACTTCGCTACCTCTATCGCATCCTTTTTTTGCTGTACGCAGAAGCACGTCCCGAACTCGGCGTACTACCCACCGGTGAGCAAACCTACGAGCGCGGCTACAGCCTCGACCGTCTTCGCGAGCTACTCCTCGTCGAGTTGGTGACGCCGCGAGCCGAAAACGGCACACACATCTACGAGTCACTGAACGTGCTGTGCCAGTGGGTTGACAGCGGCCATGACGGTTCGCTTGGTGATTCGGCCCGAGCCGAGGGCTTGACGTTCCGGAACCTCAAAGCCGACCTCTTCCTTTCGGCGGCAACATCTTTGATCGACGAGGTCAAGCTCAGCAATTCAGCTGTGCAGAAGGTGCTGCGCCATTTGCTGTTGAGTAGGGAGTCTCGTGGACGTGACCGCGGGTTCATCTCTTACGCCGATCTCGGTATCAATCAGCTCGGCGCCGTATACGAGGGGCTGATGAGCTACACGGGCTTCTTCGCGAAAGACGCCCTGTACGAGGTAGCGAAGAATGGTGACTCGTCGAAGGGATCATGGGTGGTCCCGGAGGGACGAACCGACGGAATCGCGGAAGCCGATTTCGTCACGGTGAAAAGTGAACTCACCGGCGAACCGGTCAAAGTGCGACACGAACTGGGCACGTTTGTCTACCGGCTGGCCGGCCGTGAGCGTCAACAGTCAGCGTCTTACTACACGCCCGAAGTGCTGACAAAATTTACGGTCGGTCAAGCTCTCGCGGAACTTCTCGATCAAGACGGGTCGACGACTACCGCAGACGAGGTTCTCGGCCTTACTGTCTGCGAGCCTGCGTTGGGTTCGGGTGCGTTCGCGATCGAGGCAGTGCGCCAGCTTGCAGATCAGTACCTCACACGTCGCCAACGTGAGCTGGGTGAGCGAGTTGAGCCCGAGGATTATCCAGTCGAGCTGCAACGGGTGAAGGCATATATTGCTTTGCACCAAGTGTATGGAGTGGACCTCAACGCCACGGCTGTCGAGTTTGCCGAGATCTCGCTGTGGCTCGACACTATGGCGAAAGATCTTGACGCTCCGTGGTTTGGTCTCCACCTACGTCGAGGCAATTCGCTCATTGGCGCACGGCGCGCACTCATTCCGAGTGAGCAATTGACGTCCCGTAACTGGATGGATGCCACCCCGGTCGATGTCCGGTTTGTGGACAGCGCGCCCGGGCAGCCGATCACAGGTGTGAAGAACGGCATCCACCACTTTCTGCTCCCCACCAGTGGTTGGGGCTCGACGGTCGAAGCGAACGAGGCTCGAGAGCTCGCGCCCGAGGCCCTCGCTGATCTCAAGACGTGGCGAAAAGAACTCAAGCCCAAGCCGACCACCGAGCAGTTGCGTAAAATCAGAGGTCTCGCAAGTCGTGTAGAGACCTTATGGTTGCTGGCGTCCAAGAGGCTCGAGATTGCCGAGCGCGAAATCCGCCGGCCGATCCCAGTGTGGGGTCGCGATCCGGAGGTGCTTGAGACACTCGTGTCACGCGATGAGATCGAAAAGTCACTAGCCAATCCCAACGGTGCATATCGGCGGCTGCGTCGCGTGATGGATGCATGGTGTGCGCTGTGGTTCTGGCCACTGGTGGATGACGACGCATCCGTAGGCGGCAATCTCGTGGAGCCGCCCACTCTGGACCAATGGATCGACACCGTAAGTGGATTGCTGGGCTCGCCGGTTGCGAAATCTGTGCGCGAGAAGAAGGACGGGCAGCTGAACCTGTTCGCCATTTCGACCTGGGATGAACTCGAAGCCACCGAGGCCAACGAGCTGGTCTTTGCACAGGCCAAGAAAATTGATGCACTGAAAACCGAGTGGCCGTGGCTGGAGGTCGCGGAGCGAGTTGCTCAGCGGCAGGGGTTCTTTCATTGGGAGCTTGAGTTCGCTCCGGTTTTCGCAGGGGGCGGTTTCGATTTGCAGGTCGGGAATCCGCCATGGGTCAGGCCACGCTCGAACGTCGATGCGCTCTTGTCCGAGGGAGATCCTTGGTTCGGATTGACAAGCAAGCCAACTCAATCTACTTACCTGCTCCGCCGCGGGCAAACGCTTGACCTCAAAGGAATCGCTGATCTGGTCCTGGCTGGGACGTCTGACGTCGGAGCTGTAGCAGCATTCGTTGGGGATATTCATCTATATCCACACCTAGTAGGATTGCAGCCGGATCTATACCGATGCTTTATGGAGCATACGTGGCGCTGCCGGTCGATTGTGGGGACTATCGCGTTAGTGCATCCGGAGTCTCACTTTACCGACGAAAAAGCAGGACCTCTGCGTAGGGCTGCGTATCGCAAGCTCCGCCGCCATTGGCAATTCGTCAACACGATGCATCTATTCGAGGAAGCCGGGCATCTCAAAGAATTTGGTGTCCATGTTTACGGCAACGATCAATCGCCTTCTTTCCTGAACGCATCCTCAATTTACTGGCCCGACACTGTCGAGCGCTCGCTACGGCACGATGGAGCCGGCGTTGAACCGGGATTAAAAGACGAGGACGGCAAGTGGGAGTTGCGTCCTCATGCGGGACGCATTGTAACTGTCGACACGACCGTTCTGTCCTCATGGAAAGATGTTCTGGAGGATTCTGATACGCCTGTGCTTGAAACGCGGATGGTCTATACAGTAAACCGTTCGGCCGCGAGTGTCTTGCGTAAGATTGCCGAATCAAAACGGGTTGGCGAAGTAGGGCTCCATTTTTCCAGGGGGTGGGACGAGTCAATTGACCGCAAGAAGGGATACTTTGACTCGAAGTGGGGCGCTCCTGCGTCTTGGGATGACGTAATTCTTCAAGGTCCTCACATTCATGTGGCGGTCCCGTTCTACAAATCGCCAAATTCGACAATGCGATCTAAAGGAGACTGGTCGGATGTCGATTTAGAGGCGCTTCCGGTCGACTCGATTCCGGTCACTTCCTATAAGCCAAAAGGTGAAAAGGGGCGATACGACTTGGCCTATTCCTCTTGGCAGATGAACAGTAGCGACGGTGTTGTGGAATCGGTGTCAGCTCGCGATTGTTATCGTCTGGCATGGCGGGCAATGGCCGCGAATCCTGGTGAAAGAACTCTCATAAGTTCCTTAATACCTCCGGGTGCTGCGCACATAAATGCCGTGTTTAGCGTCGGAATATCGAAACACAGGATCGCGGACTTAGTCTTAGTCGCGGCGGCAATGTCGTCTCTGATTGCCGACTTCGGCGTGAGGGTTGCTCCAAAGTCGGGAATTTATCAAAGTGTGTTCTATAGACTCCCATTCGTCCGCGATGAGCGGTTCGCAACCGCACTACGAGTGCGTGCGCTGCGGCTAAACTGCCTGACGGAAAGCTACAAAGGCTTGTGGGAAGGCTGTTTTCAGGAGTCCATGTTGAGCGAAGAATGGACTGGTGGCTTTCGGTATAGTGGAAGAGCGCCGCTTGGCGAAGTTCCGAGGATTTGGACAGCGTCTATACCACTTCGCAATGCCGCCGACCGCCGTCAGGCGTTGATCGAAATCGACGCCCTAGTCGGTCTAGGATTGGGAATTTCGGCAGATGAGTTGTGCACAATTTATCGAACGCAGTTTCCGGTGCTTTTTGCAAACGACCGGGGCCGAGGGCCGAAGACCCAGTACTATAAAGTGTTCGACGCGAAGGGTCGAGCAGTGCCACTCAAGGTGCACGCACTCTGGAGGAAGAATGGAAATGAGCTTTCATCTGATGAGCGCACCGCAACTAACCCGTCCGGCAATACCTACACATACGAGCTGCCGTTCCAATTCCTCGACCGCGAAGCAGGCATGCGCGAGGCGTACGCAGAATTCGAGCGGCGGCTCGGAATTCAAGGCGGAACACGCTTGGAGACACACTGATGGCTTCAGAACTTCTGCCCCTCGCTCAGGCGGAGCGCATCACGGCGAGCTTACTGGACTACCTCGGTACTACCTTTGCTCTCGCTGACCCTGACGCCCGTCGCGCCCTCGATACTTTTCTCGCGCATACAACAACCGGAATGTTCCGAGGGCCTTATCTGCGTCTCCGGATGCCGTTTCGACCAGCTGAACCCGGCTGGCAGCAGTCGTTGGCGTGGGTCGGCGGTCTGACACCCTATGGCCACCAGGCCGCGGCCTTCGAGCGACTCAGCAGCGCAAATCTCGGACCGGACAAGTTGCGGCCGCTACCGACGCTCGTCACCACGGGCACCGGATCTGGCAAAACCGAAGCATTTCTCTACCCAATTCTCGATCACGTTCTTCGCTCGAAGCGACAGGGCGTCACAGGTACCAAGGCAATCATCCTGTACCCGATGAATGCTCTTGCCAACGACCAGGCGCAACGCCTCGCCGCATTGATCACGCAACACAAGGAGCTCGGTGGCATCACTGCCGCGCTGTATACCGGTGAAAAAGGCTCGACCAGAACAATTGTGAGCAGTGACGGACTTATCACCGACCGCGACGTGATTCGTAGCGTAGCGCCGGATGTTCTACTCACCAACTACAAGATGCTCGACCAACTACTCCTACGGCATGCCGATGCCGACTTGTGGCGTCAGAGTGCAACCAGCCTGCAGTATCTGGTTCTGGACGAGTTTCATACTTATGACGGTGCTCAGGGCACCGATGTGTCGATGCTTCTTCGCCGCCTGGGCATGACGCTGAAGAGCCATTGGTCTGACGATGATCCGGAAGTATCCCCCGAGGATCGCGCCCGCCCGCTGGGGCGAGTTACGCCTGTCGCTACGTCGGCGACACTCGGTGACGGTAATGATCCGTCGACGATGCTCGAATTTGCACGCACGGTTTTCGGCGACGAGTTCAGCGATGACGCTGTGGTCACCGAATCCCGCGAAATTCTGTCCGAGTGGGCTGCGGGCGCGGAATCGAGGCTCGCCGACCTTGAGATCAGCCCGGCCGCAATCGACGAGGATCGCGTTCTGCGGCTCGCGGTCGCTTCACCCGGTGACGATAAAGATCCCGCCGAGGTTGCACGCGCGGTATTTCGTGCGTTGTTCACGCACCCTTATAGCCTGACCGACAATCAGATCGATGAAGCGAGTCTGGATCTAGTCAAGGCGCATCCAGTTTTTAGCCGTTTGATCCAACGATGTGAAGCCGCTGTTGTTATTGCTGAGCTGGCAGACCCGGAACTGTTCGCCGAAAACGATGTTGCTGCGTCAACTGATCTGGCTCGTGTCGATCCACATGTACTTACCAACGCGCTTCGCTCGCTAGTGACCACCTTGAGCCACGTTCGTGCCGTGTCCGGTCGCACTGCTCCGTCTGTGGATGTACACCTGTGGATACGAGAGCTCACCCGGCTCGACCGCGCAGCGTCCGGTGCACCCCACTTCGCCTGGGGTGATGACGGTCTGGTCATAGACGATGCAGATGCCGAGGGACCGACGGCACCCTTCCTGCCGGCGTTGTATTGTCGGCACTGCAACAGGTCGGGCTGGGGCGTCTTGCTTGCTCCCACCGGTTCGGACCTCGACGTGGACGACACCACTATCCGTCGCCGGAAGCTAGGAGACGACGACAGATTCCGGGCACTGATTCACGCCCCTTCTGAGGGAGATGACGTCGCCGAATCAGCGTCTCCGTCAACATCTTCGACCACCAAGCCGGTCTCTGGTTCCGAGCTGAACTGGCTTGCGGTCGATGATCGCTGCCTCTCGTCGCAGCGTCCAGCCGAATCAGTGGTGGCGGAGGGGGGCGCGTTGCCGGTTTTGGTCAACGTCGGCGATACCGCCGGTGAGGACTCGGTGCGCGACGTCTGCCCGTCCTGCCGGCAGCGCGATGGGATTCGATTCCTCGGATCCGCGATAGCGACGATGCTGTCCGTCTCGCTGTCCACGTTGTTCGGGACGCCGGGGCTGGACCCGCGGGAGAAGCGAGCACTTGTGTTCACCGACAGCGTGCAAGACGCCGCGCACCGCGCCGGATTCGTTCAGGCACGGTCGAGGGCGCTCACGCTGCGCACGCTGATCCGGCAAGCGCTCGCCGACGGCGATATGAGCCTCGACGCGCTCGCTCACAAAATGGTGACCATGGCCGGTAACGATCGCGCAAAACGTTACCGGCTACTCCCGCCTGAACTGGCGGATCGCGACGACTTCTCGAAGTTCTGGAGCACGGCACGGTTGGGACGATCGTCGACGACATTGACTGGCTTCGTCACTCAGCGACTGCAACTCGACATCGAGATGGAATTCGGCCTTCGCTCCGGCGTCGGTCGAACGTTGACGAGAACCGGCACAGCTGTTGCTGAAGTGGACATCTCGCGCGCCGTTCTTTTGTCGTGCGCCAAAGAAGTTCTCGATGGGCAGGACGTCCAGCTGACTACCGACACCATCGGCGATGCGCAGCTGATCAGGTGGGTTCGAGGGACTGTCGAGCGAATGCGGAACCGAGGCGCGATCGCCCACGAGTGGTTCGAGAAATACCGAACGGACGACGGCAACCGGTGGTGGATCACCGGTGGTCGCAAGCGGAGTCAAGGAATGCCGGGCTTCGGTCGTGGGACATCGGCCCCGGGGTTCCCGATGCTGGGGACCACGAACCGTCGAGACAGCGATTTCGAGCCGATCGCGTCGGCGCGAGGTTGGTATGCGAGTTGGGCGGCCAAGACTCTTGAGGTCACACCTGCCGAAGGCGCAGTGCTGAGTCGCCTACTGTTCGAGCGGTTACGCCACCGCGACGTGATCGGCGAACTACCGGGTGGTGCTTCGACTCGGACGTTCCATCTATCGCCGGCATCGATAGTGGCCCGTGCAGTTATCAGCGCTGATGCCGTCGCGTTGGTGTGCTCGCATTGCGGCGATTCCATTGTGAGCGGGCAGGAAACCATCGACCAGCTCAAGGGCGGCCCGTGCCTGACTGTCAACTGCACCGGCAAGCTGGAGCAGTCGCTAATAGCCGCGAACTTCTATCAACAGATGTACGCCGTCAACGACATCCGCCGAGTCGTTGCCCGCGAACACACGTCCCTGCTGCCGGATGAGAAAAGGTTGGAGTACGAGTCTCAGTTCAAGGAGACGAATCCGCCTCCGAACGCGCCGAATGTCCTTGTCGCCACCCCCACGCTCGAGATGGGCATCGATATCGGCGATCTGTCCGCCGTGATGCTTTCCTCACTCCCGCGGACGGTAGCGTCGTACCTCCAACGGGTGGGCCGCGCCGGCCGACTCACCGGAAATGCGTTGGCGCTGGCCTACGTCACCGCACGCGGAGATCAGTTGCCCCGCTTCGCCGATCCCAATGCCACCATCAACGGAGCGGTACGTCCGCCCGCCACTTACCTCGACGCGGAGGAGATTCTTCGACGCCAGTTCCTGGCATCGGTCGCCGACCGTCTTGCTCGTCAAAAGAACGCACCTCATCCGAGGACGACACCAGACGCTTTGGCTGCCGCCGGACCAACCACCTACCTGGGCACGCTGATCGCCGATGCCGAGGTCAATTCGGCACTGTACGTCGACGAATTCGTCGCTGGTTTCTCCACGCTTGCCTCTGATGTAGCCGAGCGGTTGCGCGCTTTCACTACGCCGCAGAGTGGTTCCGAGAGCAGTGAATTGGCATCTCGTTGCCATGCAGCGTCAGTGGAGTGGACGCACCGGGTTGAGACGTTGCAGCATCGTCTGAAGGCTGTCGAAGCTGCTATCCCAGAGTTGCTGACGGCCTTCAACACTACGGTTGCGACCGAGGAAGACAAGGTGGCGTACCGGACCGCGCTCGCGGCGCAACGACTGGTGCGTAACCAACTCGCAGAACTCCGGTCCGAGTACTGGATCAGCGCACTCGAATCGTTCGGACTCTTCCCCAATTACACGCTGCTGGACGACTCTGTGACCCTGTCGGTATCGGTCAACTGGATTCACCCTGAGACCCAGGAGTTCGAACACACCGAGTTCGAGTTGAGCCGAGGTTCAGCTCAGGCACTGCGAGACTTCGCACCCGGATCAACCTTCTACGCAAGCGGATTCGCCATCGCTATCGATGCAGTGGACCTCGGTGCGGATGGAGACGCCGTTCGCGAGTGGGCATGCTGTCCCGAATGCGGTTTCGTCGCCGATCTCGGAGAAGGCGGCGTCGCGCCGTCGCAGTGCCCCCGGTGTGGAACTGTTGCGATAGCCGACATCGGCCAACGGTTACCCGTTGTCGAGCTGTCGAGCGTCTCGGCTGTCATTCGTCGCGAAGAGGCATCCATCGACGACGGGCGAGAAGAGCGGCTACGTACCCCGTACACCATCATCACCGCAGCCGATATCGACCCGAAGTCGTTCACCCGGCGCTGGTTCGTCGACGGTCTCGGCTTCGGCGCAACTCACCGTCGTTCGATGACGATCCGATGGATCAATACTGGTGGGAGCCGGGGTGGCGGTTCGTCGCGGTTGCTGGCCGGAGGTGAAATCGAATCCGCAATGTTCCGTGTGTGCTCCGAATGCGGGAAGCTCGACACTGATACTCGACGAAACTCGGCCGGCGAGCACCGACCTTGGTGCTCGTATAGAAAGGCGCTCGAAGAGTCGACTGTCTCGGTCGCACTGGCGCGCTCGTTGACCACGGAAGGCCTTGTCCTTCGGCTGCCGCCCTCGGTGACGTGGGGAGATTCTTTTGCTATCCCCTCACTGTCTGCCGCGGTGCTACTCGGGTTACGAGAACGGATCGGTGGAGATCCTGATCATCTGCAGATTGTTTCTGTCAGCGACCCATCTCTCAACGGGGACAACCGGCCCGGTCTCTTACTGCATGACATAGTTCCTGGTGGAACGGGTTATCTGTCGGATCTCGCTGATCCACAAGCGATCTGGGACGTACTTCGGCTCGCACATGATGTCGTAGCTTCGTGCGAGTGCCAGTACGCCGGGAAGCTGGCCTGCGAAAAATGCTTGCTGCCCTTCGCATCGTTCCCCGATGTGAAGTTCACGTCGCGAAGCGCTGCCGTACGCCATCTACGAACTCTGTTGCTGGGTCGCGAACTGCCTAGCGACGACGAGTCACCGATCCCGGACACAATGCCATGGCCGATCACGGCCGACGAGCCTCCGTCAATCGACCACGAGTCCAATCTGGAACGTCGGTTCCGGGTGGTCTTCGCCGAAAGGCTGAAAGCTCTGGGCGCGACCATCGTGGAGAAACCAACCGATAGGGGAGTCGCTTGGGACGTCGCGCTCGGGTCGTCCAACAGGTGGAGTCTGCGGCCTCAAGAGAACATCCTGGGCAGTAAACCCGACTTCGTTCTGACATCGGCGACACCCGATGTCCCGCCAACTGCAATATTCACGGACGGTTGGCAATTCCATGCCAGCCCGGCGACGAACCGACTGGCGGACGACGCCGAGAAGCGACGCAATCTCCGCGATGGCGGATATCAGGTAGTCGCTATCACTCACCAGGACTTGGAGGGGAACCCGTCGACGTCCACGGTTCTGAACGCGGATCACATTCCGAACCTCTTGAAGATGGCGGGCGATCAACTCGCGAAAGGCTCGATAGACCTGGTCTTTGCGACGAGCATCGACCTTCTCCTGGCGTGGATGCAGAGCCCGCAAGCCCACCCTCGTCGAAACCTTGCTCATTGGCTGCCGGTCATGGCAATCATGGGGATGGGTACTTCTGCGACACGCACCGGCGGTGCGGCACCGGCAGAACTTGCACTGAGTCTCATCGACGGGAACGTCGTCGAGAAACCTGCGGGCGACACGCTCGTATGGCGTGACCAGGGCTTCGCAGTGTCGGTGCGAGTCCCAGAAGGCAAGTCACTCGGCGAGGCCGAAATTGCCATCGTCATCGACGACAATGACGCGGCATTGTCAGTGGAGACGCGCGATCAGTGGAGAGAGTGGCTTCGTTGGTCCAACCTGCTCGAACTGCGTCCACTCACCGCCGTTGTTACCACACGGCGGCACCTGAGCTCGGCGTCGATGAGCATCGCACCTGCCGATACGCCCGTTCAACCTGTTGCGGCCGATAGTGATGCATTGAGTGGACCATGGCGCGAGGTCTACGACGGAGTGATCGGCCCCGTACAGGCGTTGGTGACTGCCCTTGCAAAGTTGGGTGTTCCGGTGCCGGAGGTTGGGGAAGAAGTGTCGGGGCTGCCGGTGGAGATTTCGTGGCCAACGTTGCGCATAGCAGTCGATCCCACGCTCGACGGGACAGATCAGCAGGAATTGTCGGAGGCAGGGTGGACACTGTGTGCGGCTGATGCCGAGTCAGTAGCAGAAGCGATTCAAGCTGCAGCGTTGCGCTAGAGCTCATAGTTCACCGTTGGTTCAGAAGGAAGGCGACTCAGTGCCCCAGATTGTGATCGGTCGTGGGCTGGACAAGATCGATGGAAGTCTTCACAAAGCGACCTACGCATTCCTTGCGAAGTTGTCAGCGAACGACGACAACAAGAGTCTGCACATCGAGCCGATCAACAACTCAGCTGATCCTCGCGCGCGAACTGGCCGCGTGGACCTGTCCAACCGAGCAGTGTTGTTCAAACTTCAGGGGAGTGGACAGGAGGCGTCCTACGTCTTCATCGGAACGTTTCAGCACGACGAGGCAATCAAGATTGCTCAAACTCGCCGAATGACGATCAACCCGCGCAACGGTGTGGCTGAACTGTTGCCGGTAGAAGAGCTTCCGCCCGTTTTCGTCGCTCCCACGGTGACGGCTGCACGGGCGGAAGCGCTGGAGCTTCCTGACTCCCACGCAGAAAAAACGTTGCGGGAAAGGGAATTCACGGTAGAGCATCTGGCCGATCTGGGGATGGATCACGATTTTGCCGCGGGTGCATTGGACATCAACGACCCGGACGCGCTACTGGAGTATGCCGAGTCGGCACCCGCGACCTGGCAAGGCACCGCCCTCGTGGATATCTTCACGGGTACGTCTCTGACCGACATCAAAGACAAGTACACACTCGACACCGATACTTCGGACGAGGGCACCGATGACGACAAGCTGCTCAAGGCACTGCGGCATCCCGCCGCACAGATGGAGTTTGCCTTCATCGAGGACAACGACGAGCTTCGCGAAGCGATCGAGCGGCCGGATTTCGCGGCGTGGCGTATCTTCCTACACCCGGAACAGCGAACCTACGCGGGCCGTGACACCAACGGGCCATTCCGCCTGACGGGTGGAGCAGGAACTGGCAAGACTGTCGTCCTCCTGCATCGCGCACGTGAGCTCTATCGAAAGAACCCGGCAGCGCGGATTGTGCTCACCACCTACGGTTCAACCCTTGCCGAAAGCCTGCGAACACAATTTGGTCAACTGGATGCGTCGGTTCCTCTAACAACCGATTTGGGTCAGTCCGGCGTGTTCATCTCGGGAGTCGACTCCATCGCGACCCGCGTGCTCCACAAGTACGAGGCCGCGCTCGGAGGCAAAGCCTCCGGGAACGGTGCAGTCGCAGGGGTTCTCGGCCCCCGCACTGCGGAGGTCTTCAAGAGCCAGGCCCAGGATGCGTGGAAGCAGGCGATCGCGACATACGGCGTCGATCTGCCAAGCGATCTCAAAGTGGACTGGTTCTTCGAGGCCGAGTACAGCCTCATCGTGCTGCCGAACCTTGTGACCACTCGCGACGACTATCTACGTGTGAAGCGAGCAGGACGAGGGGTGTCTCTGAACCGAGCGAAGCGAAATGCTGTGTGGGACGTCATCGCTGGTTACCGAGCATCCTCCGCCGCGTCGGGTTCGACTGATTACGAGGAGCGCGCCGCGATTGCTTCGACTGTGTTGCGCGACGACACGAATGATTTGGCGGACCACGTACTCGTCGACGAAGCGCAAGATCTGAGCCCAAGTAGGTTTCTGCTACTGAGAGCTCTCGTACCCGAGGGCAAGAACGACCTCTTCTTTGCCGAGGACACTCACCAGCGAATCTACGGGCAGCGGGTAGTTCTCGGGCGTTACGGAATCAATATCGTGGGCCGCTCGCGGCGGCTGACGCTGAACTACCGCACCACTGAGCAGAACCTGCATTTTGCGCTGGGAATCCTTGCGGGATCTGAGTTCACGGACCTCGGGGACCAGATCGAGTCGTCGGAGGGGTACCGGTCGGCCCGCACCGGGCCGAAGCCGAACCGACTGGAGGTCTCCAACCTCACCGAGCAGTATCAGGTTGTTGCCGAGCTCGTCGAGGACTGGATCGAGACCGGTACAGATCCGGAGTCGATCGGACTCCTCGTATCGACAAAGAAGGAAGGGCAGTCGCTTCCGCGTGCACTCGGTGAACGAAACGTGCGGGCTACCTTCGTCGATCGGGGTTCCGCCTCTGCGAAGGGAACTCCCCAGGTCATGACAATGCACCGCGCCAAGGGCATGGAGTTCGCAAAGGTAGTCCTGGTGGGAGTCGGCGAGAACTCGGTTCCTCGTTCTTACATCATCGACTCCTTGCCCGAGGGGGAGCGAGAGGATGCCTTGCAGCGTGAGAGGTCTTTGCTCTACGTCGCAGCTACTCGCGCGAGAGACGAGTTGGTCGTGGTGTGGACCGGTAAAGCAAGTTCACTGTTGCCCTGAGCAGTAACGGTGTTCGAGCAGTAGGGATTAGCCGTGTGCACTTGCTTGCGGGTGGCTCCAGGATGCGAACCTTCGTGTGGCGGTGCCGAACGTCCGCGATACCTTCTGCTATCTTGGCTGTCAAGCTGCCGAACTTAGGGGATCGGGACTGCCCCGACTTCAGTTGACTAGTGGGGTTGAGCGATTCAGGCCGCGTGTGCGGTCCGGTTGATTGTCTCAAACTCGATAGGGGTGAGCTTGCCGAGGCGCCGTTGACGGCGTTTGCGGTGATAGGTCTTTTCGATCCATGTCACGATCGCCAGCCGTAGTTGCTCGCGGGTCGACCACCGCTGGCGGTCGAGGACGTTCTTCTGCACGAGTGCGAAGAACGACTCCATCGCGGCGTTGTCACCGCACGCCCCGACCCGCCCCATAGAACCTCGTAACCCATTGCGCGACAGTGCATGTACGAACTTCCTGGATCGGAATTGGCTACCGCGATCCGAATGCACGATAGTCCCCTCCGAGCCTCTTTGCGCCACAGCATTATCCAATGCTGACACCGCTAACGAGGCCTTCATCCTGGAGTCGATCGAGTAGCCGACGATCCTGTTCGACCAGACGTCCTTGATCGCGCAGAGATACAGTTTGCCCTCGTCGGTGCGGTGTTCGGTGATGTCGGTCAGCCACAGCTCGTCCGCGGCCCGTGCGGTGAACTGACGGTCGACGAGGTCGTCGTGAACCGGCGGGCCGGCCTTCCTGTTCAGGCCTCGCTTCTTCGAGAACACCGACCAGATGCGTTCTTGTGAGCACAACCGCGCGACCCGGTTCTCGCTGGCGGTGATCCCGCGGTCGGGTAGTTCGTCTGCGATGAAGCGGTAGCCGAATGCGGGGTCGTCGTCGTGGATCTCACGAGCAATGTTGATCAGATGCGCATCATCCCAATCTCGTTGCGTGACTGGCTGTTTCTTCCATTTGTAGAACGCTTGGGTTGAGAAACCGAGAACCCGGCAGGTCACTGTGACGGGTACTCCGTCGCCAGCAAGGTCGAGGACCAGCGGGTAGATCATTTTGGGAGTATGTCTCGACTCAGATAGGCGGCGGCTCGCCGCAGAACGTCGTTTTCCTGCTCGAGCAGCCGGTTGCGCTTTTTTAGCTCCCGCAGCTCAGCGGACTCGTCACCAGGGTTCTGCCGGCCGTCACGGACGACGCCGTCTTCACGATCGGCAATCTTGAGCCAGCGGTGCAGGCAACCTTCGGAGATTCCGAAGTCCTTCGCGATCTGACGCAACGGGGCCTCGCCCTTGCGTGCGACGGCGATGACGTCGCGGCGGAACTCCTCGGGAAATGCTTTCGGCATGGTGAACATCCTTCCACCGTGAGGAGCGATCCTCACAGATCAGATGTCAACCAAAGCTGGGGCAGTCCCATCTGTTGTCAGAAGATGCTGGTCTTGAGGACACTCCTTCAGAGGTCCTATTTAAGAAGTTCGGCCACAAATCGGTCGAACCGGTACTAACAGAAATGCGCTTTCCTCACTACAAGTCACTCGCTGCGGACTTGACGATTAGTTTTTCGTTTCCGATAACAGCATTGGTTGGCGCAAACGGTACAAACAAGTCCTCGATTCTCCATGCAATCCAGGCGGCTCCAGAAGGCCGCAGCGTTGGCGATTTTTGGTTCTCAACTGCGGTGGATAAAATTGAGCGAAGGCGTCTTATAGGATCCGACAGGCATCGCTTTATCTACAAGTATCGGACCCGCGTAGGAAATAAATTAGTCCAACCCGAATGCAGAAAATCTCGCGTAACCCGCGACTATCGGTCGACTGTTCCGAAATCGTTGGAGGGTCAGCGAGACCCCGACGTATGGGAGCCTACTAAACTTGCCTTCAAAGCGGACCGGATGACCCCGCCGCCACCAGAAGGCGGCCCCGCAGATGATCTATTATACGATTCGCGACAGCGATGGAAGCTTATAGACAAGCCGGTCGTGTACTTAGACTTTAGGTCTGAATTGTCGGCTTTCGACAAATTTTTCTACCACTCTCCGTTTACGCAATGGTCACCGAACCGCGCCCGGAAGAAGCTTACTCTGGTCGTACGGTCCAACGGTTTGGCGACAGCTTTTAATAGCGAGAAGCCTAAAAAGGTCGACGAAGGCAAGGTGAAGGAGCGGCGCGAGCTATCGGCGGAATCAATTCTGGCTGTGAGCAAAATTCTTGGCAAAAATTTCACTGAGATTCATCTAATCCGTCACCAATTCTACTCCGCGGTTGGGTTCTCGGCTCGAATGACCCTAAAGGGGCGTACTTACTCAGAAGCGCACGCAGGCAGTGGTGAATTCGCGATAGTCAGGCTTGTGGACGAAGTGGTTGAAGCAAGACCAAAATCGTTGATAATTCTCGACGAACCAGAAGTATCGCTACATCCCGGCGCTCAAAGGAACCTGATCAGATTTCTAAAAAAGCAGTGTCTTGCAAACGGGCACCAGATTGTGATGTCTACCCATTCCCCTACCATCATCAGCGAGCTTCCGCCCGATGCTGTCAAGCTGCTTGGCACCCGAACCGGTGAGGGTGAAGTGCGGTTGCTATCTGACAGGACATTGCCGGGAGAGGCATTTTTCCATTTAGGTCACTTCACTGACGGTCCGGGACAAAAAATCGTTGTCGAAGATGAGCTGGCGGCGGAAATAGTCTCGCGCGCAATCCGTGTTTTCCATCCCGAGTACTTATCTGTTATTAGGCCATCAATATTTCCTGGTGGCGGTGATGGAATTCTTAAGAATCTTCTGCCAGCACAGGCGCTCGTTGCATCGACGGACGTAACTATATTGCTCGACGGGGATAAATGTCAGTGGGACGCCGACTGGACGCAAAATGCAGTTACAAATCCAGAGCAGGCCGAAATTGATTGGGTTGGGCACCTGAAGCGGAATCTGGGATTGGAGCCAGAGCTGTTTCCTGATGGAGCCGGAGGAAAAGCCGACAATCTTAGCAGATCCCGAAACGCCAAGATCGTCGCTAAGTGGGCTAAATCTGAGCTATTTCATCTGCACGGTTTGTCGCCTGAGTCGGCACTGCTCTATGAGATGCAGGCGGCAGAATTTTTGGTTGGGCCTTTCGTCAGTGCAGAGGTTGGTAAGCGATACTTCATTAGTCAAACCCGGAAATTTCACGGCAAAATCGACTCCGAACCGGTGACAGCCGCAGAAATCTTTGGATATCAGAAACACGAGATTTCTAAGCTCGATTCTAGGAGTGCCTTGATCTGTTCGGCGAACCGCGCAGTTGAGCGTGCGATATCCAAGATGTAGCGGCGTTAGCGAGTCATTCAATGAAACTAATCGCTGACTCTGCTTCAAATCTCTACAAGCTTCGGATCCCACACTGTACTTTCTCCAGGCCTAATTTATGTCAGGTGCCGGTATGGCTGCAGAGGGTTTCATTAACGCTGTCCCATTCGGAGCGCACTCAACGGTGACCGGGCTCTTTAGCGTCAGTCAGAATCTCACTCTGAACTGGAGAAGCCTGCGAGTCTTTGCGTCCACGCGGCACCCTTTCGTCGCGGTCCAGTCCTTGAGCGGCGCTGGCGTCGCGAACTGCGAACCGCAAGCGCCCGGTAAACCGCCCAGCTTGCGTGGCCCCAACTGAGACTAGAAGCGGCTGATCCGACCCCGCGGTCATCGGCAGTCCCTGGGCGGCTACTTGGTCGACGCCCGATGACATCGCTTTGGCAGCGTGATGGGGGTCGAAAACTACGAGACGAACGAGAAGGCGCTGATGGGGTTGGCCATTTCGACGTTTTCAGTCTGGACATCCGGTCTATGGCTTTCTTGTCGCAATCGGTGAATGTTCCTCCGGACCGGATGTGCTCGCTGCCGAAGAGAGGCTCCGGAGATCAGCCCGATGGGATCCACGCTCGCCACTTACACCGGATTCTAATGCAGCGATGCGGTATCGACTGCGTCGGCGCGATCATCTACGTCCTTTCGATCTATGATTGCGCCGCGCAGAGACCGGGTGAAACGCGTTCTTAGCGGCGGTGCGAGGAAGCTCATGTTTGCCCCTGTCATCGCTGCTTGTTCGAGAGCGTAGATGTGGCCGTGGTCGCGGGCCATCGCACCGATCGCGTCGGCCGCGGTGTGATGACAAGCGATGGTGATGACGATGTCGGTGGCATCTGTCCTATGAACCTGAGCCATGCCCCTCGCAGCACAATGGAGTTCGGGCGGGGACCGAGGAGCAGGTGCCGTGATATAAGATCGGCGCTTGTCGGCAGATGACCGGGGTCAGTGGGGAGTTTCGATGAGCGCCGTCGTCCTCGCCACCAGATGATGTAGCTTGCGGTGGCGTGCAACCCTTCTTATCTGGAAGGATGAAATTGTGGCCAACCAAACGCTCGATATACAGATACTTAGCTGTGGCGGAATGACCGATCTGATGAGTGAGCAAGAGGCGACGTTCTTAAACAATTGTTTGCCTCTGTTTCGCAATGAGGTCAGTTTTGGACGGGCGACGCCTAGGGCGCGCACTAGTATGGTCAGGGCTTACAAACCTGACCACCTGCTCACTGCGGTCGGCGACCACTATGATCTACTCCATCTGATCGCCCACGCAGATCAAACGAGTCTGCAGGTGGGCAAGAATCACGTAGATGCGAGTACTCTATATGGGCTCGCATCTCAGGGGAAGAGATTTCCAAAAATTGTAGTCTCGACCGCTTGTAAATTTGACAGCGCGACTTGGCGAAAGACGCTTGCTGAGTTGGGGGTCGAAATTCTGATCGCGGCCAAGGCTGATGTGACTCCCGCTAATTTAGCGGCATTCGACATGGCGTTCTACTCTGCGCTCCTATGTCGGGTATATAAAGGAAAGTCTGATATCGAGCGCGCGATCTTGGCGTTCGAGCAGGCCGATTCGTACTATCGATCGATACACGCAATGGGCGCAACGTTTGCCAAGTTCTCGTGTACGCCTCTGCTCTAGCTCTATCCAGAGACGTTTCGGATATGGGCGATAGTGGGTTTCGGGTCATGCACGAAAAAAGACGGAGTAGTGAAGTCATAACGTAGAATTTTAGAATCGGGAGAGGACGTGGGTAGATACTGCGTCCCGGGTTTTGTCTGTTGTTGAGATTTTACAGGTCGATGCATACACTGGTAACGCCTAATTGAACTGTCGTTGACGGCTTCTTGTGGCTCGGTCGGATTTCGGTGTTCAAGTGAAAAGGTGGAACGGTGATTGCAGTTTTCCTCAGCCTTGGGATCCGATCGACCTGCCGGGGATTAGTCTACGAGATCTCGACAATCTCTTCAGTATCCGCGCTCGTGCCGATCTAACTATATCGGAGGCGAGCGTAGGATGTTCACTCGTCAGCCGGTTGCTGCTTAAAATTGTATCGTTAAGACTTGGTCATTCTTGGGTAGGAATGTAAAATGTACTTGATTGCGCTGCGCAGTTATTTAGCCTTTCGATTTTTAATGTTCACCGACCACCGTATTTCGAGTTGATGCGAGTTTCCAACCACTGCAGGGCGATGGTGGGCGGCAGTGCCATCACGAGGATCAATACAACCGTGCCCATGATGTTTTCCATCCGTACCAGGCTGACGTTGCGCAGAAGTTCGTATCCGATGCCGCTGGAGGACGAGAACATCTCGGCCAGAAGCAGACCCAGGAATGCCAGGCCGAACGTCATGCGCATTCCCGTCGCCAATGCCGGGAGCACTGCGGGGATGACTATCTGACGGATCAACCTGGGCCAGCTCACCTGCAATGATGCCGCCATCTTGAGGTGGATTCGTTGGACCGATGCGGTGGCCTCGATGGCGACGAGGAACATCGGGATGAAGGCGGCGTAGAAGGAGAAGCCGAATCGGCTCAGTGCACCGATCCCGAGGAAGGACAGAAAGATCGGGTACAGCACGATTTTCGGGATGCTGTTGATCGAGTAGACGATCGGGGCGATGGTTCGGGTCCAGAACGGACTCAGTCCCAGCGTCAGACCCAGCAGGGAACCCACGACGGTGCTGGCGAGGAACGCGAGCACGAGGATGCGGAGCGAATCACCGACGTTGGCTCGGAAGTCTGCCTTGCCCAGGTCGTCGGCGAGTGAGGCCATGGCCTCGGCGGGCGTCGGGAAGATGAGACTGTCGACGAGGACGGCCGCGACCCACCAGATCAGGACCGCGACGATGGCCACGACGACGGGAGGGAGGAACCGTCGGGCGTTGGTGCGGCCCGCGGACGATGTCACCTTCGGGGGAGTGGTGGGGACGGTGGCTACTCTGTCCAAGGTGCTGCTCATCAGCGGCGCCTCCAATCGAATCGGTTGAGCGCGAGCGAGATCAGCGAGGTCGAGAGCAGAGCGATCGCCGCCACGATGAGGATTCCGGCGTACATGTCGGCGATGTCGAACCCGTCGTAGGCGATCGAGATGAAGTGCCCGAGTCCTTGCGTCGAGAGGATGAACTCACTGGCCAACACCGAGATGACGGCGTACGAGAGCCCGAGTTTGAGTCCGGTCACGATGCTCGGAAGGGCATACGGAAGCAGCACCGATCGGAAGTACTGCCACCGCGTGAGCATCAGTGTGGTTCCGAGCTTGGTGACGATCGGCGATACCGAGTTGAAGCCGGTGCGTGCGTTCAACGCGACCACACCGAACGCGAAGATGGTGGACAGAATGGCGATCGGGGCGACGCCGGCACCGAACAGCACGACCATGATGGGGTAGAGCGCAAACGTCGGGACGGCATAGTAGACGTTGAGGTACGGCTGAAACGCCCTGTCCCACAACTCGTACCGCCACAGAACGTAGGCGGCAGCGACGCCGAGTACGGAACTCAGCACGAAGGCGAGGACGATGATCCCCAGCGTTCGGCCCAACTCGTCGATCAGGAAGTCCGGGTCGGTCAGCAGGCTCAGCGCCGTCGAGACCATGTCGGTCACCGGAACGATGTCGAGCGGTGAGGCGAAGAATCTGGCCGCGATGTCGATGGCCACCAGTGCCGCGACGAGAATCAGTACGGTCCATCCCCATGCCGGGAGACCGAGTTGGGTAGCGGGGGCAGGCCGGATGTATCCCGGAACTACGGAGGTGCGCGTGCTCTCGCGCGTGGGCGCACTCATGGTTCGATGCTCATCGTCTTCTTGGCCTCGTCGCGCAGACTGGACCAGATACGTTCGTGCAGAGCCGTCGCCGCCGGGCTCGCGAGAACGTCTTCGGAGCGTGGGCGGGGCAGGTCGATCTCCATCTCGTCGATGAAGCGTCCCGGCCGCGCGCTCATCACCAGAACGCGATGGGACAGCAGGACCGCTTCCTGGATGCTGTGGGTGATGAACAGGACTCCACACGTGAGCTTTTCGACGATTTTCAGGAGCTCGTACGACATCACGAGTCGCGTCTGCTCGTCGAGTGCGCCGAACGGCTCGTCCGCGAGAATGAGGTCGGGCTCCATGGACAGGCACCGCGCGATGGCAACACGCTGACGCATACCACCGGACAATTGGGTGGGGTAGTGGTCGCCGAACTTGCTCAGCCCCACGGTGTTCAGCAGCTCGTCGGCACGAGCTCGTCTCTCCCGCTTGCCGACACCCCGAACTTCGAGAGCGAACGCGACGTTGTCACGGACGGTCCGCCAGGGCAGCGTCGCCGATTCCTGGAAGATCACCGCAGTCTTGGACCGAGGGCCGGTCAGTGGTTGGCCGTCGACGTGCACGGTGCCGCCGTCGTGATCCTGAAGTCCGGCGAACACCTCGAGCAGAGTGGACTTGCCACAGCCACTGGGCCCGACGACGGAGACGAATTCGCCCCGGTCGATGGACAAGTCGATCTCCTGCAAGGCGGTGACCTCACCGAATCGTCGGGAGACCGAGGATGCAACGGCGATGGCGGAGGTGGTGTCGGGTCGGGGTCGAGTCGCTGCGTGAGTCACGTCGCTACCTTCTGGTGGGGGGATTTGATGTCAAGAGTCGCAGTCACCGGGCAAGTCGTCTGCGACCCCCTCGGCGAGGAATTCCGGGTCGAACAGGGTGCAGAAATCGGGTTCGCGATCGCTACCCGACGCTTCGACACCGTCCTGCGCGGACAGGACGGATGCGGGATCGAACCCGCCGCCCCACGTGCCGACCGAGGATGCACGCTTGACCACCGCGGTGGCCGATTCCACGTCGAACCCGGTGTAGTTCGCGTAGATCCGCGCGGCTGCGACGGGATCGGCCTCGATCGATGCCACCGCCTCGGTGTAGCCGGCGTTGATCGCGCGCACGACGCCGGGGTTGCTTGCGGCGTAGTCCTTGGTCGTGGTGATCGTCGACTGCAGGAACCGCGACATGTAGTCGGGACTACTGACGATCAGCTTGAAATCCTCGGGTCGCTGTTCGGCGACGATCGAGGGGACGAGGGCGATGTCGACGTTGCCGGCTTCGAGTAGTGCGAAGCCTTCACCGATTCCGCCGGAGGCAACCCGCTCGATCTGGCTCGGGTCGACGCCCGCGAGAGAGGGAATGAGGCGGGTGAGGGCGTCGGAGGCCGAGTTGGGGCGGGTGTAGGCCCACCGGCGGACGTCCTCGATGGAGTTGATGTTGGGGTTCGAGGCGAGCGCATAAAAATTCATCGGGTACGGCCCCTGAGTGCCACCGCCGACGATGCGCAGTTCGGAGCCGGCCGCGTCCGCCTGCACGATCGACGGGTAGCTGACCTCACCGATGGGGATGTTGCCGTCTAGCAGCGTGCGCATGGTCGCGCTGCCGCCCTTACCCGGCACGATGTTCTCCACGATCACACCGTGCTTCTCGAACAGTCCCTGCTTCTGCGCGACAAGCCAAGGGATGCTGTAGATTTCGGCCGCTGCCGAGACGGTGACGTCGATCGTGACCGGGTTGGCAGGGTCCGCGTCGGGGCCGGGATTCGATCCGCACGCCACCAGCGCGCCCGACAGCGCCGCAGCTGTCATGATCGAGGTGATTCGGCGTAAATGCATCTGCGTCCTCGCTTACTGATCGGCGTGACGATGCCGAAGTGGGAGTGTCGGCTGTCGCACGCCCACCCGTGGTGAGACGTACGTAACAGCTGGCTCCTAGCTAAACATAAGATGTTTAGGGCGTCAAGACGAGGTAAATCGAGACAAATAGCGAATAGGCTTTGCCGAATGTCGTTAAAGATCTGATGTATGCGGCGGTTTCGCTCGATGCCAGCTGGTCGTCGACTGATAGTGCTCGCCCAGGTCGAACAAGGCACCCTCACGGTGCGCCGCAGCGGTGAGTTGCGCTCCCACCGGCATGCCCGAGGCCGGGTGGAAGCCGACCGGCAGAGCCAGCGTCGGGCCGTCGTGCAACGACCACGGGTATGTGAACTGTCCCATCCGTCGCGAGAGAGCGACCACGTCGTCGCCTCCGTCCCTCGGGGAACATCGACCGGCATTGCCGGGGTCAGCACCACGTCCACTGCATCGAACGTGGCGGTCATCGCCCCGAGGAATCGTTCGCGGCCACCGAATGCACGGGCACGGTCGGACTCGGAGATGTTCAGCCCCAGCGCTATTCGCTCGTAGGTCGCGGGTTGGAAGCGGGAAGGCTCGGTGTCGAGCCGGTGCCGATGGCAGCGAGCGAGGTCGCTGTAGACGATCGTGTAGACGATGTCCTGAGCATCGGCTGCATGCCCCAGTTCGATGGGGACGATCTCGTACCCCAGGTCGGCGAACGTGCCCACGGCACGCGCGACGGTCTGCGCGACGCCGGGGTCCACGTCGGCGGTGAGGAACACGCTGGGCACCCCGATGCGTGTCACAGCCAGCGATTCGGACGGGCTGGAGGACAGGACGTCGAACAGAGCCCTGACCTCTACGACCGACCGCGCCATCGGGCCGACGGTGTCGAACTGCTCGCTCACCGGAAACACACCGTCGTTGCTGATCGATCCCCAACTCGGCCGCAGACCGGTGATTCCGCACGCCGCGGAGGGGAGGCGCACCGACCCGCCGGTGTCGGTGCCCAGGGACCCGTCGACCGATCCGGCGGCCACGGCAATCCCTGAGCCGCCACTCGATCCGCCGGGCACCCGAGTGCGATCCCAGGGGTTGAACGACGGCCCGGCGGCCGAGTTCTGCGAGGTGACGCCGACGGCGAACTCCGCCATGTTCAGTTTCGCGACCACCGACCCGCCTGCGTACCGCAGGCGGGTGACTACCTCGGCATCAGCGTCGGCGATGTTGCCTGCGAGGAACTCCGACGCGCAGCTGGTCTCGACACCGGCCACGTCGATGTTGTCCTTGACGCCGATGCGTAGGCCGGACAGGGGCCCCGGGGTGTCGTTCCGGTCGTTGATCCACCGCACGACACCGCCGAAGGTCCCGTCCTCGGTCAGGCCGCGCTCCCGGCGCGCAGCTCGGCCGTCGCGTCCTCGTCGACCGTCCACGAATCGGTGTTCACGACCACACCGTAGTCGCGTCGAGCATCGTCCTCGGTGAGGTACTCGTCCCAGACGTCGCTGAGCACCTGGAAGGGATCGCGCTCGAACGGGTTTCCGAAGCCACCGCCCGAGGGCAGCTTGATCTCCAGCGTCTCACCGGAACGAATCGTCTCCTGAGTCACTTTGGAGTACAACACTTCCTCGCGGTCGGTGCCGGCGTTCCTGGTGAACGAGCCGGACACACCGTCGTGGCCACCGAGCGCACCGGCCGGGGGATCCGATCGGTTGTCGGCCTCGGAACCGAGGAACGTATCGGTCTCCATCAACCACTTACGCACACTGCCGATACCGCCGCGCCACTTGCCCGGCGCTGGAGCTTCGTCGCGCAATTCGTAGCGCAACGCGCGCATGGCGTGATTGAGTTCGAGTTCCTCGATCGGGTTGTTGCGGGTGTTGGCCATCAGGGCATCGACGGCATCCATCCCGTCCTTGCCGTTGCGGCCGCCGTACGATCCCTCGTTGATCTCGATGTAGACCCAATAGGATTCGCCGTCCGGCGCGATGCCGGAGTAGGCGATGGCGCACAGCGCGGCGGACGACCCCGCGATGGCGTGATCCGGAAGCACCGGGGCCAGAGCCAGATTGATCGAGTCGAACACTCGGTTGACCTGAGAGAACCGCGCAAAGCACGACGCGGGGAAGTCCGGATTGAAGATCGTTCCCTCGGGGCATAGGCCTTGACGGGCCGGAAGCACCCGTCGTTCTGGGGAACGAACTCCTCGGTCAGGTCCTCGTCGAGCAGAATCGTCCGAATGGCCGAGACGGCCACCGGCAGAACCGAACCCTCGAAGGGGACGTTGAATGCGGTCGGCACCTGGCTGTTCGAGCCGGTGAGGTCGATGAGAATGTCCTCGCCCTCGACCTGCACCCGCACGGCCACCTTCAACGGCTCGCCGCGGTTCTTGCCATCGTCGTCGAGGTATCCGATGGGGGCGGTGTAGCTGCCGTCCGGAATCTCGCGAATCTTGTTGCGCAGCATGGACTCGGAGTAGTCCATCCACCGCTCACCCGCACTCATGACGGTATCGAGGCCGTACTTCTCGAGCAGTTCGGTGAATCGCTTCTCGCCGATGCGCGAGCAGGCGATCAACGCTTCGAGGTCGCCGCGGTTCTGCTCGGGGGTCCGGACGTTGTCGAGGATGTGCTGAATGAGGTAGTCGTTGCGGACTCCGGCCTCGTAGATCTTCATCGAGTCCATCAGCTTGCCCTCGGCCCAGACGTCGACGACGTCCATGCACAGGCCGGGGAAGTTGCCGCCGACATCGGACACGTGCCCGGTGCATCCGGCGAAGCCGATGTGTTCGCCCTGCCAGAAGATAGGGATGATCACGCCGTAATCGGGGGAGTGCGCCGCTCCGTGGTACGGATGGTTGTGCAGCACCACGTCACCGGGCTTGTACGTTCCGGCCAGGCGACGGTTGACGCCCTTGATGTACGCCGGGATCGAACCGCAGTGCATCGGAGTCGAATCCGACTCGCACAACTCGCGTCCGTTGATGTCGAAGATGCCCGCGCCGAGGTCCTCGGACTCGCGGATGAGCGAGGAGTACGCCATCCGGTAGAGCACCTGGGCCATCTCCTTGGCCATCGACTGCAGTGCTCCGCCGATGACGCGCAGTGTGATGGGGTCGACCTCGACGTCGTTCCAGGTTCGAGTGGACTCGCCCGCCAGTGACACTCCGGTGGTGGGCATCAGCGCCTTGCTCATGCGGGGTTCCTCTCGATGATGATGTGGCCGACGGCGTCGACGGTGGCGTGCTGATTCATGCCGATGATGGTGGTGGAATCGAACTGCTCGACGATCGCAGGGCCGTGAATCTCGTTGTTCGCCAGCAACAGCGACCGCTCGAAGACCGGAGTCTCCACCCACTGGGGCGCGGACGTGTCGTCCTGCCAGAACAGCGCCTGCGTGGTCGCCTTGATCGCAGCCGAGGAGTCGGCGGTGCCCACCTCGATGTCGGCGATCTGGACGTGGGGGACCGCGCCGACGCCGGTGACGCGCACGTTGATCAGCTGAACGGGCTTGTCGTCGAACCGCTGCGAGTAGGTGCGTCCGTGCACGTCGTGGAATGCCTCGGCGACGGTCTTGACCCACACGTCGTCGATCTCACCGTCCGGTGCGGCGACGCGCAATTCGTAACCCTGACCGACGTAGCGGCAGTCGACGCTGCGTTCGAGCGAAATGTTCTCCGCCGCAACACCGTCCTTCTCGAGCTGCGCGACGGCGAGCGCCGACAGGCGCTCGATCTGCTCCTGCAGCAGTTCGATGTTCGGATCGGCGGACGACGTCCACACCGTCGTCGGCTCCTCGTAGCGGATGTCGGTGGTGAGCAGGCCCACGGCGGAGGTGATGCCGGGGTGACCGGGCACTATCACGCGAGGAATGCCGAGCTGGTCCGCGATCTGCCAGGCGAACAGCGGACCGGCCCCACCTTCGGCGATCAGTGAGAAATCGCGCGGGTCATAGCCTTTGCGCACCGAGTGCAGGCTGATGGCCTCGGTCATAGAATGGGCGAGGATCTTGAAGATGCCCATCGCGGCGTCGTCGAGCGGGGTGTCGAGCTTGTCGGCGATATGGGTCTGAATGGCTTCGCGCGCCAATTCCGGCTGTACTTCCATTGTTCCGGACAGGAAGCTCTTCTCGCGTAGCCATCCCATCATCACCATGGCGTCGGTGGATGTCGGTTCGGTGCCGCCGTGTCCGTAACAGGCCGGGCCGGGAATGGCTCCCGCACTGCGTGGTCCGACGCGGAACATGCCGCCGTCGTCGACCACGGCGATGGATCCGCCTCCGGCACCGATGGTGTCGACCTCGGCCATCGGCACCATCGCGTGGTAGTCACCGATTCGGGTGTCGAGGAGATGCTTCATGCGTAGCGCGCCGTCCGGTGCCACTCCGACGTCCGCGGAGGTTCCGCCGACGTCGAGGGTGATGACACTGGGGTATCCGGACGCCCTACCGATGGCGCAACCACCGAGCAGTCCGGCGACCACGCCACTGGTGAGCAGCGAGACCGGGATTTCGCTGGCGCTGCGCGACGTGACGAGTCCGCCGGCGGAGGTCATGAGGTGGACGTCCTCCCCGACCTGTGCCGCCTTCGCCTTGCCGGCCAGATTCTCGATGTACTTCGAGGTCTTCGGTCCGATGAAGGCGTTCAGTGCTGCGGTCGAAAAGCGTTCGTACTCGCGATATTGCGGCGCGACCTCGCTGGAGAGGGAGATGAAGACGCCGGGGAACTCCTCCTCGATGATGGCTCGGACGCGCTGCTCGTGCGTGGGGTTGCGGTACGCGTGCAGGAACGCGACGGCGATGGCCTGCACACCGCGCTCACGCAGCAGTCGAACCTGTTCGCGCACAGCATCGTCGTCGAGCGGGGTCAGGACATTGCCTGCGGCGTCGATGCGTTCCGGGACCACACGACGGTTGCGACGCGGAACCAGCTGCCATTTCTGCCACGGAAGATCCTGGTAGTTCGAGTAATTGAGGGGACGCTTCTTGCGCGCGATGTGCAGCAGGTCGCGGAAACCCTCGGTGGTGATCATGCCGACGTCGCAGCCGTTGTGCTCGAGCACGATGTTGGTGGCCACGGTGGTGCCGTGGAAGAACATGTCGATCTCGGACGGGTCGATCCCGGCCCGTTCGGCGAGGACTTTGATTCCGTCCATCGTGCCGATCGAGGGGTCGTGGTTGGTGGACGGGGTCTTGTGGACGACGACCGTGCCGTCGTCGTCCCACAGGACGAGGTCGGTGAACGTGCCGCCGACGTCGACTCCAATGCGTTTCATGCTGCGTCCGTTCTGTCGGTGCCCGAGTGGAGTGGGAAGGCGTGCTCCGCCTGTCCTACGAAGTCGTTGTGGTCACGTCTGAGGTGACATGAGTCATAGTGCTGATGATCGACCGGAAAAGCAATACCTCTGATGTATCGGGTCGGCTTTGTCTGAATATCCGGTCTGTTGCGCGTCGATACGGTCGGTTCCCTGCTAAAAAGCGGATGTATCGAGGGTTGAGATCTCTGTATCTCAGAGCATCGGCCAGGCTAAGCTCGAGCCGACCGGTACCCACTGGTCAGGAACAGTCGACCAACAGCAGGGGGAAGACGTGGCCCAATCGGCTCCGCTCAAGGCCACCGCCAAGAGCGTCCCCGCGTATGCGGTCCTCGCCGGCCATCTGCGCAGCCGCATTCTGTCCGGTGAGCTGCAACCAGGGGAACGACTCCCCGGCGAGGCCGAGCTCACTGCCGAATTCGGCGTCGGGCGCAGCACCATCCGTGAAGCCCTTCGCTCCCTGGCCAGCCAGAATCTGATCGAGACCACCAGGGGAGTGACCGGGGGAAGCTTCGTCGCTGTCCCCAGTGTCGGACACATCAGCGAGCACCTGGAAACCGGTGTGGCGCTGATGGCCGCCGCCGAGACCGTCACCGTCGATCAGCTCATGGAAGTGCGCAACCTCATGGAGGTGCCCGCAGCCGGCATCGCCGCGTTCCGCCGCACCGACGAGCATCTCGAGCAGCTCAACGCGACGATCTTCGACCCCAACGACGTGCAGGGACCCGAGACCTTCGCGAAGAACCAAGAATTCCACCTCGTCTTGCTTCGCGCAGCCCACAACCCGCTGCTCGAGCTCATCACCGCTCCCGTCTTCCGTGTCCTGTCCGGCCGATTCGGTCGCGATCACGCACCCGAGGGCTTCTGGCAGTGCGTCGACAGCGATCACCGGGGACTGCTCGACGTGGTCGAAGCCGGTGATTCGATGGCGGCCATGGACCTGATGCGTAAGCACCTCGGCCACCTCGGTGACTCGTACCGACAGATGGACCGACTCCGAAACCCATAAACATCTGCTCTTTATCGAGTCGATTCAGGTGATGTCTGCCGATTACCGGTTTCCGCGAACCCTTGACGCCGTAAACATCTGATGTTTATGGTCTAGGTAAGGCACTCGCCAAACCGACACGAGGAGACACGGTGGCAATCCATCCGGCCGTTCTGGGGCGCTTCTTCGACGACTACACCGTGGGGGACGTCTACCAGCACCCCTTCGGACGGACGATCTCGGAGACCGACAACACCTGGGTGACGCTGCTGTCGCTCAACACGAACCAGAACCACTTCAACGCGCATCTGGCATCACAGAACCCGATCACCGATGGGAAGGTCATCGTCAACTCGGGCCTGACCGTGTCTGTGGTACTGGGTCTTTCGGTGATCGACATGAGTCAGAACGCGATCTCGAACCTCGCCTTCACCGACATCAAGATGTCCCACCCGGTCTACGCCGGCGACACCCTGTACGCCGAGAGCATCTGCACGGGGCTGCGCAAGTCCAAGTCTCGGCCCTACGCCGGCATCGTCTCGATGATCACCCGAGGCCTCAATCAAGATGGTGCCGAGGTCATTTCGTGGAAGCGCTCGGTCATGGTCGCCACCCGCGACAGTGGCATCGGGCAGAACTACTTCCCCGAAGCACAGAACGGCCCGCTCGAACTCCCGGCGGACATCGAACTACAGGCGAAGGATTCAGACGCATGAGGCCACTGGAAGACGTCCGCATCATCTCCCTCGAGCAGTACGGTGCCGGCCCGTTCGGCAGCCTGCATCTGGCCGACCTCGGCGCGGATGTCATCAAGATCGAGGACCCCAGTGTGGGCGGCGACGTCGGCCGCTACGTCCCTCCGTACAACGAGGGCGAGGACTCGCTGTTCTTCGAGAGCTTCAATCGCAACAAACGATCTCTCTCGCTCGATCTTTCGACCCCGAGCGGGCGAGCGGTGTTCGAAGACCTCGTCCGCACCAGCGACGCTGTGTACTCCAACTTGCGCGGTGATGTGCCCGAGAAGATCGGCATCACCTACGACCAGCTCAAGCATCTCAACCCCGCGATCGTGTGCTGCAGCCTCACCGGCTTCGGCATGACCGGCCCGCGCGCGAAAGAGCCTGGCTACGACTACATCCTGCAAGGACTCGCCGGTTGGATGAGCGTCACCGGCGACCCCGACGGCCCGCCCACCAAATCCGGCCTGTCGCTGGTCGACTACTCCGGTGGTTTCGTCGCCGCCATTTCACTGCTATCGGGATTGCACGCTGCCCGACGCGACGGCATCGGTGGTGACTGCGACGTCTCGCTGTACGACACTGCGATGTCGCTGCTCACGTATCCCGCGACGTGGCATCTCAACGCCGGCTTCGAGCCAATCCGCACGAAGAATTCCGCTCACCCGTCCTTGGTGCCGTTCCAGGCCTTCGAGGCAACGGACGGATGGCTCATCGTCGGCTGCGCCAAAGAGAAGTTCTGGGACAGGCTCGTCGTGGCCATCGATCGCCCGGACCTCGGTGCCGATCCGCGGTTCACCAACTTCTCGTTGCGTGGCAAGAACCAGGACGTGCTCCTGCCGATCCTGGAAGAGGTGTTCGCCACGAACACCGTCGAGCACTGGCTCTCGAAGCTCGGCCCGGCCGGGGTGCCTACCGGGCCGATCAACGACGTCGAGCACGCACTGACCGAACCCCACACGCTCGCACGCAATCTCGTCGTCGAGACCGAGCATCCGGTGTACGACACGGTGCGTCAGGTCGCGTCCCCGGTGAACTTCGGTTCCGAGGCCAAGCAGTACCGCCGAGCGCCGCAGCGCAACGAGCATTTCGACGACATCGTGCGCGATCAGTTGGGCTACGACGACGAACGCGTCGCGAAACTGAAGGCGGAGGGAGCCTTCGGAACGGCGAAAGACGAGGTGCGGGCGTGAGCTCGACCGTCCTGGCGGAGTGGGCGTCGGCTGTCACCGTTGCCGACCTGTCCGAGGACGTCCGGCACGCCGCCGCGCGTCACCTGCTCGACGGCGTCGGCAATGCCATTGCAGCGCAACGGTTGGGCTACGGCCGGGCCGGTTGGACGGTGGCCGATGCTCTCGGCGGGCCGCCGGAAGCCCGTCCGCTCACCGGTGCACGCGGGTTGTCGGCACCGGCGGCAGCGTTCGCGACCGGAGTGATGGTGCACGCCCTGGACTTCGACGACACGCACGCGGGCGCTCTGGTCCATGCGACGGCCGTCTCTCTTCCCGCGGCCTTCGCCGTGGGGCAGCAGGTGTCGGCCTCGGGAGCCGACGTGCTGACTGCCGCCGCGCTGGGCCTGGAAACCGCCTGTCGTCTCGGTGAAGTCAGTCCACACGGATTTCATGCCCGGGGAGTGCACGCCACGGCAGCGGTGGGTCCGTTGACGGCCGCACTCGTTGCCGGTCACCTCTCGAAGTTCGACACCGAGACGTTAGTCAATGCCCTGGGGATCGCCGGGTCGTCGAGTTCGGGACTGCTCGAGTTCCTCGATACCGATGCCGACACCAAGGCTCTGCATCCGGGATCGGCGAGCATGAACGGTGTTCTGGCCGCGCGACTCGCCGCCGCCGGTGCAACCGGGCCCTCGTCGGTTCTGGAAGGTCGACGCGGAATCTACGCTGCGTTGACCGACCGGCCGACGAATTTCGCGGCACTGACCGAGGGGCTCGGCTCGCGATGGGAAGCGACTCGAATCGGCATCAAGCCGTACCCGAGTTGCCAGCTGATGCACGTCACACTCGATGCAGTGTCGAAGGCGCTCGGGGACAGTGCGGTTCAAGCAAGCGACGTGGCCGACATCGAGGTGTTCGTCCATCCCGATTCGAGCCCGTTCGTTTGTGGACCGAACACCGGCGTCGCCTCACCGCGTAGTACCTACGACGGCAAGTTCGACCTGCCGTGGAGTGTGGCGGCGTTGCTGCACGACGGAGCCATCACCGTCTCGACCTACACCGACGACTCCATCGCACGTGGCGACGTCCTCATCACCGCCCGCAAGGTGCGGGTGACTAACCTCGCGTCCGAGGTTCCCGCAGCCGCCGCGTCGGGCAGGGCGGTTCTCACGCTCACCGACGGACGAGTGCTCGACGCCTCCGTCGGCGGCAGTCAGGGATCCGCCGGTTTCCCGCTGAGCGACGACCGTCTGCTGGAGAAGTTTCTCGCCAACTGTGGCAACGACTCTCGTGCCACCGAGCTCTCCGACCGCATTGTCGGATTGGTCGACGAAACCGACTTGACCGCCATCCTCGACCTCGCCGCAGCCATCGCGCCGGCACCGTGACACTTCGATCGACGACACCCCAATCGACAGGACATCATCATGGACTTCACGTACGATGAGCAGCAGACGGCCTTCCGCAAAGCATTGCGCACCTTCGTCGACAAGGAAATCATCCCGGTCGCTAACGAGTGGGAGAAGACGGGCCGATACCCCACCGAGATCGTCGAGCACATGAAGGCCATGGGCCTGTTCGGCATCACGACACCGGAGGAGTACGGCGGCCTCGACCTCGACAAGGTCTCGTTCACTTTGGTGTACGAGGAGCTCGCCCGGGGATGGATGGGTGTCGCCGGAATTCTCGGCAGCCACAACCTCTCGTGCTGGATGATCGGCAAGCACGGTACCGACGAGCAGAAGAAGACACTGCTGCCCAAGCTTGCGACCGGTGAATGGCGTACGGGAGTCGGCCTGACCGAGCCCGGTGCCGGAACCGACCTGCAGGGCATCAAGACCACCGCCAAGCGCGACGGCGACCACTACGTCGTCAACGGTGCGAAGACCTGGATCACCAATGCCCGACACGCGAATGTGCTTCCGGTACTGGTCAAGACCGACACCACAACGACGCCTGCACACAAGGGCATGTCGCTGCTACTGATCGACACCACGACCGACGGGTTCGAGGTCCAGCGCGACATGGGCAAGCTCGGCTACAAGGGAACCGAATCGTGTGAGATCACGTTCACCGACGTACGGGTCCCCGTCGACGCAGTGCTCGGTGGCGTCGAGGGCCGCGGTCTGCAGCAGGCACTGTCGGGTCTCGAGATCGGTCGTCTCAACATTGCCGGACGCAGCGTCGGAATCGCTCAGGCTGCGTACGACGCTGCCCTCGAATACGCGAAGCAGCGCACCGCATTCGGTCAGCCCATCGCCGAGTTCCAGGCGATCCAGCTCAAGATCGCGGACGTAGCGACCCAGCTGCAGGCTGCACGTCTGATGACGTACTGGGCTGCATCGCAGGCAGATTCGGGTAAGCGAGTGGACATGGAAGCGGGCATGGCGAAGTACTTCGCCTCCGAAGCAGCCATCACCGCCAGCCTCGAAGCCATGCGTATTCACGGTGGCTACGGCTACTCCACCGAGTTCGTCGTCGAGCGCCTCTACCGGGACGCCCCTCTGATGGCTATCGGTGAGGGCACCAACGACATCATGCGTACCGTCATCGCGAAGTCCCTCGTCGCGGGTACAGGAGTGATCGGGTGAGGTCAGCTCTGACGTACCTCTACGTTCCCGGGGACGTGCCGGAACGCTTCGACAAGGCACTGGCATCGGGCACCGACGCAGTGGTGCTCGATCTCGAGGACGCAGTCACCGCAGCGAACAAGGATCATGCCCGTGCGACGGTGGCCGAGTGGGTCGCGTCCTGCGATCCTGGTGACGTGCAGATCTGGGTGCGTGTGAACCCAGAGCTGTTGCAGGAGGACGACATTCGCGCGGTGCTGCACCCGAACCTGACCGGTATCTGGCTGCCGAAGGTGTCTTCTGCTCGCGAGATCGAGCAAGCTGACGCTCTACTGAGTGGCAGTAGCGCGGTGGTCTCGCCCCTCATCGAGACGGCCGCCGGAGTGTTCGCCGCACTCGAGATCGCTCGCGCACCTCGGGTCAAGTTTCTTCAGATCGGGGAAGTGGACCTGGCTGCCGATCTGGGCGTCGACGGCTCCGCGGAGTCACTGTCGTTCGTCCGGGCTCAGGTGGTGGCAGCCAGCGTGGCGGCTGGAATCGATCCGCCGCCGGCCGCGGTGTCGCGAAACTTCCGCGACGCCGATGCCTTCGAGGCCGATACTCGAACGCTGGCCGGTCTCGGTTTTGTCGGTCGTGCGTGTATTCATCCGGCTCAACTTGCCCCTGTCCGAACGGTATTCGTGCCGTCGGAGACCGAGGTCCGCGAGGCCGAGGAACTGTTGTCCGACCTGGATCGGGCTACCTCGGGCGTGGCCGTCGACAGCAAGGGATTCCTGATCGACGAGGCCGTGGCTCGAACCGCTCGTCGAGTGGTGGAGCGGGGTGCGCGGGAGTCGATCAGCACCTGACGTCAGCCGAGTCTCGCAGCGCCGAGTCGGCCACTCGATGCCTGGCCTCGGGTAATCGGCCGTGTTCACCAGGCCACGGATCCTGCGTCGTCGAAGAATCCGCCCCGCGGGCCGTCGTCGGGCAGGGTGGCGAGCTTCATCGCGATGCGCGCACCCTCCTCCGGCGTGCGTGTGGATGCAAATCCGGTGAAATCCGTTGCCACATAGCCCGGGCAGCATGCGTTCACGATCACCGCAGTGTCCACGAGCTGTCTCGCGTACTGCACGGTCATCGCGTTCACCATGGTCTTGGATGGAGCATATGCCGCCATTATCGGGCCGGTCTGTAGCGCGAGCGAGCCCATATTGCTCGAGACGTTGACAATGCGTGGCGATGCGGATCGAAGAAGCGCCGGGAGTAGTGCGTTCGTCACTCTGATGACCCCGAATACGTTGGTATCGAGGGTAGTCCGCAGTACGTCGATATCCAGCGTCGTCGGATTCTGCTGGTCGCCGCCGGAAATGCCTGCGTTGTTCACCAGTATGTCGAGGTCGTGGATCGAGTCGGCGGCGGCCGCAACGCTGTCGTCGGAGGTGACATCGAGGGGGACTCCGAACGCGTCGATGCCCTCAGCGCGAAGCTTGTCGACCGCGTCCTGGCGTCGTGCATCGTTGCGGGCCCCGACTCCTACTCTGATTCCCTGCATTCCGAGTCCGTGCGCGATGGCAAAGCCGATCCCTTTGTTGGCGCCGGTGATCAGCGCGGTCTTCGTTGTCATGCAGTCCATGGTCGGCGTCTGGCGCAGGTGCGTCCAATACCGATCGACCAACCAGTGATACTCAACGGGTATCACAACTATGCTGTCGGAGTGGACGATCTCGAAACGCGCGAACTCCGGTACTTCGTTGCCGTTGCCGAGGAGCTGCACTTCGGACGCGCTGCGCAGCGCTTGGGGATTGCCCAGCCACCGCTCTCGCGGGCGATCAGCAGGATGGAGCGCCGACTCGGCGTCGCCCTCCTGGATCGGAATCGTCGCGGAGTCGCACTCACTGCTGCCGGTTCCGTGCTCCTAAGGGACGCTGCGACTGCGCTCGACGCCGTCGCAGCAGCAGCGCAGCGAGCGCGAAGCGCTGGGAACGTCATCAAACTGGTGACCAAAGCCGGTGCGTCCCACGAGCTTTTACGACGCGTGCTCGACGCGCACCCCACGAAGGTGGACATCGTATTGTGCGAAGTCGGTGAGCAGGCCGAATATCTCCGCCGCGGTGACGCCGACGTGGCGTTGATGCATCGCCCCGTCGATGACCTCGTCGGGTTCGACTTCGAGGACCTCCTCACCGAGGGGCAGGTCGCGATCGTTCCGCGTGATCACCCCTTGGCCTCCAAAAGTGAAGTGGCCATGGATGATATCCGCGATGTGCCGGACCTACCGATGGCCCGATGGCCGCAGCTCGACGGGACCTATCCGGAGGGACCCGGGCCTGAGGTGCGCGCTCAATCGCAGATCGCCCAACTGGTCGCGCTGGGTCAGGCGCTGCTGGTGATCCCAGCGTCGAGTCGCGCGTGGCAGTGGCCCGACCATGTGGCCGTACCTGTGGCCGATGCGCCGATGATCACGACGGTTATCGCGTGGCCGGCCGGAGTCCGATCGCCCGAGGTATCGGCATTGGTCCGGTCGGCTGTCAGTGCATCTTTGATGACGAACTGAATCCGTCGGCGGTGCCGAAACGCCAACTGCCGTCGTACTGACCGAGGCGTCAGCCGAAGACAATGCGAAGCCCGACGCTCGCTGTGGCCCCACCGGCGCTGAGGATGAAGTTGTGCCGTCCTTCGGCGCGGAATACCATCTGCATCGGCAGGAACCAGAATCGATTCTCGCCGGTGAAGCCGGCACCGGGGATCTGCAGGCCACGCTGATTCACGATGTGTTCGCCTTGTGCGTCGAGCACTTCGAGAGTCGCTTGAAAATCCTTACCGATGTCGTCGGGTCCCGTCTGCAGCAGTGCGACCAGTCGGCATTCGAGCATACGGGTCTGGCGGGGAACCGTGCAGGTATCCCAGACGCCGCCGAGGATGTCGAGCATGTCGTTGGAGGCTCGCGCATACTCGGCGAAGAACAATCCGGTGATGATCATCGGTTGAGGTCATCCGTTTCGTAGTATCGAAGTGACTTCATGGCGTCCAGGACGGTTGGGCGCAAGGGTGCCGGCACCTCGTATGTCCCGTCGCAGACCAGCCACCCGTCGGCGATGAATTGGTCCAGTAGGCCGCGGAGCATCAACGCAATGATGTGTTCGTACAGATCCCCGGAGTGGGCCGAACCGACTTCCGGGAGCCGCTTCCGTGGAGTGCTCGTCATCGCGGCGAGAACTATCTGTCCGGCAACGACATCGGGGGCTTGCGACTGGCGGAGTGGGTCCTCGCTGAGGAAGTACCGGCGGATGACGTGCGAGAGAGCCGTCCGGTGGGCGGCCAGCGAGCCGGGAAGTGAGTGGGCGAACTCGTCGGCCCAGGGACCGCGTATCGCTTTGGTGGATGTCAACTCGATCAATCCGGCCGCCGTTGCCGCGTCCCACAATGTCATCAAGTTGCGGATGTCGCGCATGGATCGTGAATTCCGCGCACGTGCGTCCAGATCCACCCCGACGGCCTTCGCCAGCTCGCTGACCGACCCGGGCCGGGGAACACCTGTGCCGGTGATCGGTCGTGACGTACCGAGCCAGTCGAGGAGCGAACGAAGCTGCGCTATCGGCTTCGATGCGGTCAGCGCTGCGAATTCGTCCTCGGCGGTCGGTGGTGTGAGCTCGATATCGTGGGGCGTCCGTTGTTCGACCGGGGACTCGACTGCTGGCTTGATGTCGTCGGCGAATTCCGTGGTGGTGGTACGGGATCCTCGGCGACCGAACAGTGGAATCACGCGAGCGAGGTTGCTGTCTGTTCGGTCGGAGGGCACGAACACAGCATAGGAAAAATGTGGGCCCTTCGACGGTACGAGCCGAACCGCAGGTCGTCTTCTGGACACGTTCATGCTGGTCGCGATGGACGGCAACGATGAATACGACGAGCGCGATACCGCAGCCCTCAACGTCCCACGGGAGCTCGGCCCGAGGCCTGCACCGAAGCGGTCATGACAATCCAGTGCACGACCTCGGTGCACGGGTGCGTGCAGTGGCTGCCGCTTTCGGCCGATGGTGCGTGTCGTACCTCTCGGCTATGGTCGGGAGAGGTTCATGAGTGGCAGTTGTCGGTACCTGGCCGGCTGTCCGGCAACCCCGTCTCCATCGACAGGGTGCCCCAGGGGAAGAACCGGCGCGTCCCGCAATCGCAGGCGCGCAAGTCGATGGAGGGTTGCACCTCCAGAATGAGGCGAACAGTGTCCGGCAGTGACGAACTCGAAGCAGCGCAGGCGAAGTGGGAACTTATTCCGCCGGAACGCCGTCGTACTTGGTGCCAAACCCTACTGAGTTACCCGCCGATCTGGTACGGCGTGTTCCCGATGATCGAGACTCGGAGCCGGGTGCTCGAAGGCGGATACGCCAATGCGGAAGCCTGGATCGACCTTGCGAAACGTGCTGAGGCAGTGGGTTTCACGCCGCAGACGTGGTTGATCTTTCGGCAGAGTCTCGAGCCCGCGTATCTGAAGGATCGGTTCCCGTCCCATCCCGAGAACATGCCGAAGCGGCGCGGTAACGGCGGTGTCGAGACGGTGGTGGTCGATCCCGAGGACTTCTCCGAATGGCCATGGCTGTTCGAGGCGGGGTATCGCGCGGGCGAGGCGACCTGGCAGGCGCTGGCTCGCTGACTTACTCGAGCTCGGACAGGACCGGTTGGTCGGTGCCGCCTATGCGTCCTCCCCGATGTCCTCGAACCACAGGCTCGGGCGCTCGGCGAGCATGCGTTCCATCAGCTGCACGCATTCGACGTTGTCGACGACGTCGACCTGCACGCCGTGCGCGCGTAGCAAGCTCTCCGATGTCTCGAACGAGCGGTTCTCACCTACGACGATCCGAGGAATCTCGTACAGCAAAGCGGTTCCCGCGCACATGAAGCACGGAGACAACGTGGTGTAGAGCACCGACTTTCGGTACACCGAGGCGGGGAGTCGGCCTGCTCGTTCGATGCACTCGGTTTCACCGTGACGGATTGCGCTGTCCATCTGGACTCGGCGGTTTCGACCCACCGCAAGAACTTTGCCATCGTGGACGAGTGCCGCGCCTATCGGAACGCCGCCTTCATCCCAGCCGATCTGGGCCTGTTCGATTGCAAGTCCGAGGAAGTACTCGTCGGTGCGTGCAGGATCGGTCATGGGTCCTCCTCGGCGTCTATGAATTGTAAGAGTGATCCTTTCAGTCGACCAGGCATCGAACAGATTGCCAAGCGGGTGAGTAGCGTGGTGACCATGACTTCTTCGGACAAACCGATTCACTCGCTGGGCGACGAGGCCTTCGTCTCGCTCACCACGTTTCGCCGGTCCGATGAACCCGTGTCCACGGCCGTGTGGATTGCTCGTGACGGAGATGACCTGGTCGTCATCACCCCCGCCGAGAGTGGCAAGGTCAAACGCATCAAGAATTCGGGGCGTGTCGAGCTACGGCCGTGCAACAGGGGAGGGAAAGTGCCCGACGGCGCGACAGCAGTGGCTGCAGAGGCACGAATCGTCACGGGCTCGGCTGCGGATCGCGCCACTGCGAAACTGAAGAAGAAGTACGGGTTTCAGTACCGACTGGTGATGTTGATCGAGCGAGTCATCGCCCGCCGTCACAAGCCGCGCGTCATACTCGCCATCAGTGCTGCCGAGTAGCCGAGTCCGTTGCAGCACTGACGAACATGAATGGTGCTCGAGGTCAGGACAGCTCTGTGCAGCGTTCATCGAGCAGTCGTTTCAACTGCCGCGTTTGCTTGTCATCGAATCCGATCGTGTCGACTTCATCGATTCCGCTTCGAACACCTGCGCAGACGTCGTCGAGGATTCGTCGAGTCGCTCGCTCGGGCATGCCCAACCGGCCGGCGGACTCGACGAAATGCTCACGTGTCCAACGGTTCGCGCGCCCGTAGAAGCTCAACGCCATCGGATCGCTCCACGACGCGTAGGGCTGCGTGCACAGGAGGTCGTAGGCAGGTGTGATCGACCAAATTCCGCGAGTGTTGTTGTGTATCGAATAGTTCTTTCCGTGCAGATCGCCGTTCCCGATCGCATACGAATAGGCCGTCAAGCGAAGAAGTTCGGCAGTGGCCTGGCGCGCGGAACCGCCGCCGCGCTCGACAGTGTCGGCGAGCAGCGCAATCACCGCTTCGGTCTTCATTCGGTACTTGGACGCGGGATAGAGCCCGGCTACTTGGCACGCATCCTCTTGCGGTAGCCGTTGTTCACCGATCCGATCGAATCGCGCCACCAGCAGACCGCTGACTCCCTTGTCGTCCTCGATCACCCGGTGATCCGGCACCGAAAGCCCGCATCCACGTGCCAGATTCATGAAGAAGCTCTCGTTATCCACCAGTCGCGGGAGTCGCGCGGGCGGGGCCAGTTTCAAGATGGCAGGCCCGGCCGTAGTCGATACCGGGGTCGAGTACATCTGCGCGGACACTTTGCCCTGAACGCCCGGCAGGGCGGACGGATCCTGACTCACCGACTCACCCGTGGCCAAGGAATCGAACAGGCGACGAAGATCGGGAACACGATGTCTCGAATCGAATGCAGTGCCCACCAACGACATCTCTTGACCGCGTGGCAGCACACGAACGTCTCCGACGGTGTCCGATCCGACCGCCAGCAGCAGAGTGAAGTGATCGTCCTCGGATGTCTTGGTAGCCGTTACCACTCCGGTGAGACGGACGCCTTCGGGCAGTAGGCCCGCGAAAAAGGCAGGGACGCTACCGCCCGATGCCCGCGTCTCTGCGGACGACTTCGGAATCGACCACGCGAGATTCGGCGCAGAAGCGCTGTCGAGGTAATCGCTGTCGTACAGAAACTCGACGTCGTTGCCCACACGCGTCAGTGAGCCGGCGAGAAGGTCGCCTTTGTAGACATCGGCTACATCGACATCCCGCAGCTCGGATACCGGGATCATGTCGCGTCCAGTGGCGGCACGGGCGATCCGGCGCGCGTGAGCAACGTGATCTCACAGCCCAGCGCTTGCGCGACAGCAACCGCGCCGTCGAGCTGCACCGTGTCTTTTCCAGCTTCGAGTGCCTGGACTGTCGAGCGCCCCACGCCGGCGAGCAACGCCAACTCGGCCTGAGTCATGCTCAACTGATGCCGACGCGCGACGAAGGCTTCGGCCAGCTCGCTGGGATGCTTCCTGACTCGTCGTCGTGGTTCGGCCATCATCTCTCCTTGTGCTTGCGAAAGCATGCATATCGGAGCTTACATCGCGAAACACGCGGTGAACAGCCTTATGCTTGTCAACATAGGCATATAAGAGCTGGACGAGCTTGCTGACACGTTTTACCTAGCTTATGCATGCTTTCTCATGCGTAAGCATGATCTTACGGATGAGCAAGGGACGCGGTACGGACTTGGGCCTGCAAGCAGCAGCCGCGCGTTGAGGGGCGGAGGTCGACGAGTAGTCCGAAGCGAGCGGCGGTCAGTCGTGGCTGTTGAGGTCCACGACCAATCGGATCACGAGTTCGTCGTCGACGATTCGCGTTCGTTGCTCGCAGATGGTGTTCATCAATGCCGTGCCCTCGTCTATCCCGCGTCGGTGGGTGAGAAGTCCATCGATCGAGTCCTCGGCGAATGTCAGTGCCGTTGCTGCTGCGGTGAGTTGACCGTTCGTGACGCCCCGGTTGCCCGTCAGCGCCACGCGCTGAGAGCCGCGCGTGAACGTGGTCACCGCAGGCGGAGTCGGGCCGCCGGTATTGGCCTGCCGCACGCCGGCGATATCCACGCCGGGGAGCAGATCGGAGGTGGCCTTGGCAGGCACCCCGCCGATCGGGTGTACCGCCACCACTCGATCGCCGAGACGTCGCAAAGCCGCGTCGATGGACGCCACCGTCCCGGCGCGATGGGTGGCAACGAGTACTGCGACCGATCCGGTGAGGTGTCGCTCCCACTCGTCATCGACGGCGAAGTTCTTCACGTACGGGAGATGGTTCGCAGTCCACTTCGTACCCAGTTCGGTACGGTGCACCATCGCGACGTCCACGGTGGGGAACAGGACGGACCGAGCGAGTGTGGCTGCGAGATTGCCGATCAAGCCGTCCCCGAAGATCAGCAGTGTCTCTGGGGTCTCCCGCGCCAGGCACGAGAGTGCATAGCGCACGACGGCGTACGGTTCGACGAGAGTCGCCCGGGCACTGGACAAATCAGTCGGAAGTAGCGACACCAATCCGCCGCCGACAGCGGACGCGCCGATGACGACGCGCTGCTGGAACAACCCCTCGACGTTGTGGCCGAGGAGGAACGACGAGTCGTGGGGGTGCGTCGGATTGACGACAACACGATCGCCGACGGCGAACCCCGACACCCCGGTACCGACCTCCATAACACGGGCAGCTCCCTCGTGCCCGACGATCGGGGACGGATCGTCTCGGTCACCGCGCACGATCTGAATGTCCGTCCCGCACAACGACACCGACTCCGGGGCAATCAGAAGCTCTCCCGGCCCGGGCGTCGGCGTCCGACGCTCTTCGACGGTCGAGTGGCTGCCCTGTCGAACGATGGCGCGATGAGTCGATTGCGTTGTCATGGAGCCTCTTTCAGATCTTGGTGGCGCGCAGATAGCCGTCGGCTATGGCGTCGGCTCCGGCCAGAGTGTCGATGTCGCCGGGCCTGCAGAGGTGGATGATCTCGGCGACACGCTCCGAGGTGAGGGAGTCGGCGTACGAGCGTGTCTCCGCGAGTTGTTCCTCGAGCTCACGTCCGTAGAATTCGCACAGTCCCTCCGCGACGCCACCGCCGATGCCGATTCGGTCCAAGCGCGGGTCGAGGGTGATCATGGTCCTGATCAGTTCGGCGATCGGTTCCACCACAATCCGTAGCAACCTGGCCGCGTCTGCGTGTCCGGCCGTAAGCGACGCCGCGAAGGTATCGACGTCGTAGCCAATGCCGAGTACCTCCGCGACCGCCTCTACTCCGGGGCCGGACGAGATGGACGAAACGTGCCCGATGCCGCCGCATGCGCAGGGCAACGTCCGCACTGCCTCCGGGGCTGAACTCGTTGCCCGCAGATGGCCGATCTCACCCTGTAGACCTCGGTGGTCGACCGGGATGGTTCTGTCGGTGAGAACTGCAGTGCGCGCGGCGATTCCGCTGCTGATCGTGAGGTAGGCGATGTGACGGTCGGTAGGTCGAGCGAACCCGAGTGCGAACGACGCCAGCCCAGCCGTCACGTCGTTGACGAGCCGCCATCGCACATCGGGGCGTCGAGAGGTCAGGACGTCGAGCAGGGGAATCTCACCGGTCGGCGCGCCTCCCCACAGGGGCCCGGAACCGAGGGCAACACCGTTCTGCTCGTCGAGCGCAGCGCCACACGAAATGTTGGCCGCGGCACCCTGTGGAACATGGAGATCGAGGGTATCGACCAGTTGCTCCAACAGCTCGTCGGACGGTGTGCCGGGCTGCCTGATCGAGCTGGGAGACGGTAGCCGCTCGGTGGCATCGCCGTGTCGGATGCGCAACCACGTCCCGCCGAGATCGACCGAGACGGTGGTGCTCACGTCACCCCGTCCACGTCGATCACCAGACCGCCGTCGCTTACCGCCACCCGCATCGATTCGAAGTCGTGTACGCGGGCAACCTGTGGACCGGACTCGTTGCCGATCGCGATGCACCGCGCGCCGGCGGCATGAGCTGCGGCAATCCCGGCGTCGGCATCCTCGAAAACGATGCACGACTCGATCGCCACACCCAATTGCTCTGCGGCATACTGAAATCCCTCGGGATCAGGCTTGCCGACGGCGACGTCCTCGGCGCACACGGCAACACGCGGCGTCGGAAGTCCGGCCGCGGTGAGGCGTCGCACCATCATCGAACGCGACGCTGACGTCACCACCGCCCATCGGTCCGGTGGCACCGCGTCGAGAAACTTCTCCGCACCGGCGATGGGCCGAACCGGCACCAGGTTCTGGTGTTCGCGTTCTCGAATCCATCGGAGCGCGGCACGGAGGTCTGCAGTGGGGCCGAGTACACGCAGAACGATGTCGGCGGCCAGTCGCCCCGGCAGGGCCTTGGCCATCACGGCCTTGTCGACGCCGTGGCGTTCGGCGAACTCGAACCACACCGCCTCGATCGACTCGTGGGAATCGACGAGTGTGCCGTCCATGTCGAACAGGAATGCAGCTGCCGTGATGGATCCGCGAAGCGGGCCGGGCTGCAGACTCATACCGTAGCCTCCGCTCGCATCCCCAAGGCGTCGCCTGCGTAGCTGACGAGCTCGAGATCGTCTGCGGTGGAGCGGCGTAGTCGTTGGTCGCCCGGGTCGGTATCGAGAACCACGGTGCCGGCACCCAATTCGCTGAGAAATCCGATGTCGGTACGGATCTGATCCACGGTCCCGTACCCGAGAGGACGATTGGGCGACTGCACCGGAGTGTCGGTGGGCAGAAAGTAGATTCTCGGGACGAACTCCTTGTCCTCGTGCAGGGCTCGCGATCCTGCGATGCACAGTTGTCTCGACGGGTGCAATGGATGCCAACCGGTGCCGCGGGTATTGGTCCGGTCGATCGCAGCCGGGCCGTTGCCACCGATCCACAGCGGCGGATGTGGCGACTGCACCGGCATCGGTCCACCGTGGATACGGCGGGATGTGCCGCTGGCACCGGGGGATTCGTAGGTCTCCGACGCCCAGGCGGCTGCCAGGGTGTCGAGTGTGGTGTCGGTCAGCCTGCCCCGGCGGTGGAACGGAACACCCAGAACGTCGAACGCTTGCGCCGTCCAACCCACGCCGACTCCGACGATGAGTCGTCCGGCGCTGAGCCGGTCGATCGTTGCGGTGGCATGCGCGAGGTATGCCGGATGGCGATGGCTTCCGATCAGCACTCCGCTACCGAGACGGATCGAGTCGGTCTGCCCGGCAAGCCACGACAGCGTCGTCAGGCATTCGTAGAACGGCGCGGGGGAGCGGCGATTCGCATCGTCGGTCAGTACCACGTGATCCGAGAGCAGGATGTTGTCGAATCCGGCCGATTCGGCAGTGCGTGCCCACCCGAGGAGCCCGTCCGGATCGATCTGTGGCCCGAAGTTCGGCAGATTGAGTCCGTACTTCACAGCGCACCCGGAAACAGTCGACGTGCGCCGGTGTTCCGATCACTGGTGGGCAGGGTGAGGAAATTGCCACCGTTGGCCGTCAGCGGCCGGGCACCGTGCTTGCGTCCGATGTGATGCTCGAACAGTTCCACATTGAGCTCACCGACCGAGACCATTGCCATCCTGGAAGTACCTTCCACATCGAGATCGAATTGCGCTCGCATGAAACCGCGGTCTGCTTCGATCTCGGTGCGCAGTACCTCGGTTGCGGAGTGCGAGGCCACCAGCTGCGCGATGGTCGCATCGAGATCCGCCACGCTGTACCCGGAATGGTCGAGCCCTCGGCAGGTCGGCAGCAGCGCCGAGGGGATATCGTCACGTCGATGATGCAGCCGGGCGTCGGTGTGGCCGAAGTAGCCCGGGGTCTCGGGCCACTGCTGCAGCTCGAACAACGTGCCCCACGGCGATCTGAAGTAGATCCACTTGTTGCCGGCAATCGGACCCTTGGGGACGGTGATCACATCGCCGAGCAACGAAACATCCTGCTGTTCATCGAGGTAACCCGCTGCAGCATCGATGTCTCCGACGGTGAAGCACAGGTGATTGGTTCCCACATCGACTATTCGCGGCGGGGTCTGTTCGGCCGAAGCCGATGACGTGAACTCGACGGTGACGCTGCCCGAGACCGGCACCGAGGCACCGTCGGTGGCAGTCGCGCCGACGAGCGACGCGACGAAGTCAGCGGCCTGGTGGGCGTCCGGGACGGTGATACCTATTGTAGTGAGCGATGTTTCGATTCTTTCGGTCGTGGTCATGGGATCAGCAGTACCTTTCCTCGGGTTCCACCGGCTGCAAGGAGCGCATGCGCCTGCGAGGCCTCGTCGAATCCGAATTCGCGGGCAACGGGGACAGTGAGCGTGCCCGCCGAGACGAGCGCGGAGATCTCCGCCAGTCCCGGTCCGTCCTCGTTCACATAGCTCTTGCCCGGGGTGATCCCGCGTTGTGGTTGTGGTTGGTCGCCGTCCTCGATCGAGACGTACGCGCCGCCGTCGCGCACGGAGTCGATGGTCTCGACCACGCCTGCGGTGTCGACGACGGCGTCGTACTCACCGGCCTGCAGGTCGACGGGTTTCGCGAACACTCGGCGTGCGCCGAGCGCGAGCAGATCTTCGGTGTCGGACTCTCGCGCGAGGGCGTCCACTCGGTGGCCGCGGCCGATCAGAATCGCCGACGCGATGCGTCCCACCGCGCCCGCAGCCCCAGTCACCAAGACTGTCGAGTGCGCTGCGAGGGTAATCTTGTCGAGTTGCTGCACGGCGGTGAGAGATGCGAGCGGGATCGCTGCCGCATGCGCCAGGCCGACGCCGGTGGGCGCGTGTGCGAACAGAGATTCGTCGGCGACCACACGCTCGGCATAGGTACCGAAACGATGTGCCGGCTGCGCAACCATCCCGATCACGGTGTCGCCCGGTGCAAATCGAGTCACCGACTGTCCGACGGCGACGACGGTGCCCGACACATCCCAACCGAGGACCGCGGGGTACGTCAGTTCGATCGGTAGAAATCCCGAGCGGGTCTTGAGGTCGACCGGATTGACGGCGGCCGCAGCCACCGACACCGTGATGTCTCCCGGTCCGGCGACGGGTTCGTCCACGTCGGCGACAGTCAGTACTTCGGGTTCACCTTTGGCGGTGATGACAACGGCCTTCATGCGATCTCCTCTCGTTCGGCTGCGGGCACCAACTCGCCCGCGTACCGTGCGTTTTCCTCCGCTGCGGTCAGCACGAGGCCGCCGTCGACGGTGATGGTGGTACCGGTGAGGTAACTCGATGCCGGTCCGGCGAGAAAGACTGCGGCTGCGGCAACCTCGTTCACCCCGGCGGGCCTGCCGAGGGGAATGGCCGGCCTCGAAATATCCGCGTATGCGGATTCGTCGACAACTCCGTTCATCGCGGTTGCTGTCTCCCCGGGAGCCACCGAATTGACGCGAACACCGTGCCGCGCGAACTCGAGCGCGAGTACCTTCCCCGACGCAGCCAACGCTGCCTTGCTGGCGCAGTAGATCGCGCCGCCGGTGATGGGCACCGAATCGTGAACCGAGGTGATGTTGACGATCGAGCCCGCGATGCCGTCCGAGATCATGCGACGACCGACAGCCGATGCCAACGTAAGTGGCGTGACGGTGTTGATCGCCAGGACATCCTCGATCCGTTGGACATCGAGACCGTCGGCCGAGGACCGGTCGTTGACGCCGGCGTTGTTGACAAGGCATCGGATCTCGCCGAACGTGCCGATCGCGCCCTCGACTGCGGCGACCGTGGCCCGCGCGTCGCGCAGATCGAGCTGGAGCGCAGTCGCGTCGACGGGATACGACGCTCGAATATCGTCGATCAGTCGACTGACTCGGTCGGTGCCGTTGCCGTATCCGAGGATCAGGTTGTGTCCCTCGCGTGCGAGGGCCACGGCGATCGCGCGTCCGATTCCGCTACTGGCACCGGTGACAACGGTGTAGCCGGGTCTACTCAACTGCGATCACCACCTTCGGGCGTGTCCTGTGGCTTTCGAGACGATCGAAGGCCGCCTTGGCGTCGGACAACGGGACCACGCTGTCGATGAGCGCCGCCAGGGCGGGACGAATGAGCGGGAAGAGCGCCGCAGCACGGCGATAGTGATCGACACCGTGACGAATCCCGATGATCGAGATACCCGCCAGCGCAACCGCTCCGGGGTCGATGGACTCGCAGTGCGCAGCCACGCCGACGAGAATGCACTTTCCACCGGGGCGCAGAACCCCGATTGCGGTGCTCAGTGCGCCGACGCCGCCCGATGCCTCCACGACGATGTCGTAGGGCCCGGTCAGAGCGTCGGCCTCGGTGAAGGTCCGAGCCACCGCGCTTGGGTCGAGGTGCTCGATGCATCGTGGTTCGAGAATGTCGACGGTGACGGGGTAGCGGGAGAGCATGGCCACGGCGAGACTGCCGATGGTTCCCGCCCCGACGACGAGGACCCGATCGCCCGGCGACACCGATGCCGCGTCGACAGCTTCGAGTACGGTCACCAGCGGTTCGATGAGGACATGTTCGGGTTCGGCTGTCACCCGTCCCAGCGAGACCACGGCGCGCCGCGGCATGACGAGGAATTGTGCTGCAGCCCCGCCGTGTTCGTAGAGGCCGACCTCGCGAAGATCCGAACACTGGTTTCGTTTACCCGATCCGCAGGCCGTGCAGGACTGACAGAAGAGCATGGTGCTTCCGGTGACCGCGTCACCGGCATCGAGATCGCGGACGCCGCTGCCCGTCCGTTCGACCACGCCGACCCACTCGTGGCCGAAGTGGTGCGGAAAGGACGTCTTCCCGTCGGTCAGGTACGAGGACGTGCCGTGCAACAGTTCCAGATCCGTACCGCACAGCCCGACGTACGAGACAGCGACCACGACGTCGTCCGGACCGCAGACCGGTGCGTCGAGCTCGACGATCGAAACGGAATGCGGCGCGTCGATCACCGCGGCTCTCATGCGGCCACCTGTGACGCGCGACGACTGACGAACAGCAGCACCACCGCGCCGACGGCGAGGACCGCTCCGATGGCAGGCAGGACCGAGACGCTGCTGCCTCCCGACAGGGCGATGGAACCGATCCAGGCACCCGCTGCGTTGGCGAGTTGGAACCCGGCGATGTTGACGGTGGCCGCGAGGTGGGGCGCTTCACTGGCCGCGCCGATCAACTTCGAGGCCAGTGGCGGGATGATCGAGAAGCCCGCGGCACCGAGAACGAACATCCACGCGAACGCGAACCATGCTGTGCCGCCGAAGAGGAACAGGACGACGAGTGCGCCCGCGAGTGCCGTCAGCGCCGTGTACAGCGTTTTGTTCAGTGCTTTGTCTGCGAAGTATCCGCCGAGCTGGTTGCCGACCACCGAGCCGACGCCGAAGACGAACAGCACGATGGTGACGGTCGATGCGGAGATGCCGGCGTGATCGGTCAGGTAGGGCGCGATGTAGGTGAACACCACGAACAGCGCGGCCTGGCTCAGCGCCGTGAGACCGATTGCCCACAACACCGGTCCGCGGGTGAACACGCTCAGTTCCGAAGTGACACTGCCGGTCTGATGCGACGGTGCTGCTCGTCGGGTCGAGGCGATCAAGGCGGCGGTGACCAACAATTGGAAGAGCGCGACGATGGCGAACGACCAACGCCAACCGAGCTGCGAGCCGATCAGCGTCCCCAACGGAACTCCGAGGACGGTGGCGAGGTTGAGCCCCAGCGTCACGCGTGCGATGACGCGGCCCTGAAATTCCGGTTCCACCAGCGATGTTGCCAACACCAGGCACAGTGCGAAGAACGTCGCGTGGGGGAGCGCGGTGATGATTCGGAAGACCACGAGGGTCGCGAAGTTCGGGGCCAGCGCGGTGCCGATGTTGCCGATGACGAACAAGGCCATCAAAGCGGCGATGAGCGGGGTGCGAGGGACTTTGGTGGTGGCGATGGTGAGAAGGGGGCCGCCGATGACCACCGTGACGGCGTAGATCGTGATCAGCAGGCCCGCAGTCGAATCACTCACACCGACATCGGAGGAGATGTCCTGTAGAACTCCGGCGACGAGGTATTCGACGGTCCCCACCCCGAACACTGCGAGCAGCATCCAGATGATGGCCGCGTTCGCGTTGACCGCGGGCGCTTCGTGACGTGTCTCGGTGACCATTGGTCTATCCCTTCGTGGTGTTGTCGTGGCCGGTGTACTCGACGACTGCGCATCCCCAGGTGAACCCGACGCCGATGCCGGTGAGCATGATTCGGTCACCGGGCTGCAGGGTTTCGGTGTGCCGGAGCAGGTCGAGGCCGAGCAACGGGTCGGCAGCGCCGGTGTGGCCGATCTCGCGCCCGAGTTCGACCAGCGTCTGGTCGGGCTTGATCTTGAGAGGCTCGAAACACTGCTTGCGCAGCAGAACGTTGCCGAAGTTCGGGACGATCCACCTGCCGATCTCGCCGTGATGGGTCGCCGAGTCACCCAGTGCCGTTTCGGCACAACGGGACAGAGCCGCTGCGTTGCGGGACCAGAACTCGTCGATGGAGTGCGTCGCGGTGAAGCCCGCGACGCGTGCTCTCAGGTCGATGGGCCCGTCGGTGTCGTAGACCGGCATGTCCAGGCTGTCGAAGCCGCGGTGCATCTGTTCGAGGTGCGCATCGCTGACCACGGATGTCGACAGGATGCGGAACGGGCCGAGATCGGGGCCGACGACGGCGGCGGCCGCACCGTCGCCGTAGACGAGTCCGCTGTCGGACTTCCACCGGTCGAACAGTGGCATTCGCCATGCGTCGGACGCGGTCACCAATCCCTTGCCGCGTCCGTCGAACCAACGACCGATCATCTCCATGCCCACGATCGCGCCGGCACATGCGGTGCGGATCTCGATGGGCAGACAGTCGTCGATGCCGAGTTCGTTCTGGATGTACGCACCGCAGTTCCAGGCCTCCAGACCGTTGTGCAGAACGACAGCGTGTACCAGAAGATCGATCTCGTCAGTGTTGATTCCGCTGTCCTGCAACGCGGCTCGGCCCGCGAGGACGGCCATGTCCGGCGCGGACTCGCCGAGGTCGGGATTCGAGACCGCGACCGACGTCTGCCCGGTCTTCTGGTGCTCGACCGAGTCGAATCGCCCCGCCGCGACCATATCGGCCGCCTGCACTCGGCTTTCGGGTAGATAGGACCCGAAGCCCTCGATGTACAGGCTGTCCCACTTCATGACGCGACCTTCGTCACCGAGACTTCACCGTTGGCCAGCCCGGTGTTCTTGCGCGCGAGAAGAGTCAGCGCGGACGCGATCTCCTCGTTGGTCACATCGTTGGCGAAATGGTGTCCGCCGATACCGACGGGCAGCGGCAGTCGCTGACGTCCGTCTCGATGGCGGACGGTGTCTGCGAGTGCGGCGTCGAGCACGCCTGCGGTGGACAACACGTCGTTCCAGACGGGGAGGCCGAGCCGTTTCATCACCGTGAGAATTCGGTCCAGATCCTCTCTGCTGAGGCTTCCGCGCAGGAAACCCAGCGCTGAGGTGAGCGCCATGTCGATGCTGACGGCCTCGCCGTGCAGCAGAGCGGGCAGAGCCTCCATCTCGAGTGTGGGCGAGAACGTGTGGCCGTAGTCCACGCATCGTTCGAGGCAGGACTCCCACAGGTTGGGTTGAAGCTCCTCGAGCATGAGGTGGATCGATTCGGCAATGACCTGCGTTGCAGCAGTGTCGAGTTCGCTGGACGTACCTTGAAAATTGTCGGCGATCAGGCATTGACCGTAGGTTTCGAGCAGCTCGAACAGGTCGACCGACTTGATCAACGCCATCTTCAGGATCTCGGCGAGACCGTTGGACAGGTGTCGGTCGTCGAGGGTGCGCAGGAATGAGCGGTCCACGTAGGTGGCGATGGCGGGGGCGTACGTTCCGAGGCGGTTCTTGCCCATGCCGTAGTTGACACCCGTCTTGACGCCCACTCCGGCGTCGACGAGACCGATCAAGGTGGTGGGAATTCTGATGTACGGAGTGCCGCGCCGATAGACACTCGCGGCGAATCCGACGACGTCGAGCAGCACGCCACCGCCGACGGCGATGACCGGCTCGCGTCGTCGGTCGATACCGAATCCGTTCATCGCGTCGACGACGCGGATGACCGAGCTCCATTCCTTCACCGTTTCGTCGGCGCGCATCGGCACGAACGATGCGGCCACCCCGTGGTGCTCGAAGTATCTCCTGATGCGGTCGCCGTGGATGCGATCGACATTGGAGTCGATCACGACGAGGCGTCTGTCTCCCCGGGTCAGCGGTGCTGCGCTGCAGCCTTTCAACAGCTGGGCGTTTTCCGTCTCGAACAGGTTCCGTGCGGCGATGACGTGGTACTCGACCTGCTTCACCGCCTCGACCTTCCACGCCGAGTCGGTGTCTGCGCTGTGACTGAGTCCGAGTTTGAATGAAGCGGCACTACGCATTTCGATCCCCCTGGACGGTGATATGCACTCTCGGGCTGTATTCGCTCTCTTCCGTGCGGCGCCGAACCGAAGTTCTTGCAGAAGCGTAAGGGATTCGCTTAGTGATCGCTACAGGAGTAGAGTAGATCACAGCTGAATAGAACTGTTGCGATGTGACACAGGAGGGCCTATGGCCGGCGTGCGAGGGCAGGGGCGCAAGTTCGATGTCGACTCTGCGCTGGACAAGGCGATGTTCGCCTTCTGGGAGCACGGGTACGAGGGCACCTCGGTGTCGATGCTGACCGGTGCCATGGGCATCAACCCGCCCAGTCTCTACAGTGCATTCGGCGGCAAGGAGGGGCTGTTCTTCGCAGCGGTGGACCGCTACCTCGCTACGCGCGGGGACTTCATGGCCCGGGCGTTCGCCGAGGAGCCGCAGGCCGCCAAGCTCATCTCACGGCTGCTGTACGACGCGGCTGTGCACTACACCGACGATTCGTGTCCGGGGGGCTGTCTGATCATCAGCTCGGCCGTCGGCGTCACCGACGCCAACAAAGGGATAGCAGATCGGTTGCGGGACATGCGCAATGCCAACGTCGCGCTGCTGTCGGAGCGCATTTCGGAGAACATCGCCGACGGCATCCTGCCCCCGTCATGGGAGCCCGTCGACATAGCGGAATTGATCGGTGTGATCATTCAGGGCATGTCCCAGCGCGCCCGGGACGGCGCAACGCGGGGTCAACTCGAACGAGTGGCCGACAGAACCTTGGCGTCGCTGGGCCCGACCGACGCCTGACAGACATTCGTATCAGGCCACGACCGCCGCAAACATGTCCAGGAACAGGTCGACGTCTCCTGACTCGATGGTCAACGGCGGTCTGATCTTCAATGTGTTTCCGTACAAGCCGGTGGCCGAGATCAACACCCCGCGTTCCTTCATCGCGTTGACCACGCGCAATGCCTCGGCCGGATCCGGTTCACCTACCGGGCCGATGAATTCGACTCCGACGAACAACCCCGCACCACGGATGTCACCGATGGAATCGATACCAGGGGCAAGTCCTCGCAGGCCCGTCAGCATGCGCGAACCCATCGAGGCGGAGTTGGCGACCAATTCCTCGTCGCGGATCACGTCGAGAACTGCTTGCGCCGCAGCAACGGTCACCGGATTGCCACCGAAGGTGTTGAAGTAGCGCAGGTCTCGTCCGAACGACTCGGCCAACGAACTCTGCATGACCAGTCCGGCAATGGGCATCCCGTTACCCATCGGTTTGCCCATCGTCACGATGTCGGGCAGCAAGCCGTGCCGCTCGAAGCCCCACATCGAGGCGCCAAGGCGGCCGAATCCCGGCTGCACCTCGTCGGCGATCAACAGCCCACCTGCGGCGTGAACGACGTCCGCTGCAGGCTTCAGGAACGGTGTCGGCTCCGGCAAGATCCCGTCGGAGGCGAAGATCGAATCGACCATCAGCGCAGCGAAACCGACACCACTGCAGACCAAGTCGTCGATCTGTGCCTGCACCTTCTCGGCGAACCACGTGCCCGGATCGCCGTCCACCCGGTACGCATCCGGTGCCGGAACCGTCCGCACCCACTCCGCGTCGCGGACGGACGCCGGACCCATCGACGGCGAACACGCCGCCACATCTACGGTTCCACCGTGATATGCGCTTTCGGTGACGATGATGCCCTGACGGCCGGTCGCGTGCCGTGCGATCCGGAGAGCGAGGTCGTTCGCCTCGGACCCGGTACACGTGAACATCGCCGTGCTCAGGTTTTCCGGGAAAGTGCCGACCAGATCTTCTGCGTAGCCGATCACGGCCTCGTGCAGGTACCGCGTGTGCGTGTTGATCCTCGACATCTGCCGGGTGACGGCGTCGACAACCCGGGGATGGCAATGCCCCACGCTGGCGACGTTGTTGTACATGTCGAGGTATCGAGTGCCGTCGGCGTCGTAGACGTACGCACCCTCTCCGCGGACCAGCTCGAGCGGAGACTCGTACATCAGGTGGTAGGCGGGCCCGAGGACGCGCCTCCGGCGTTCGACCAGATCGAGCGTGCGAGTGCTGAGTCCCACGGTCGAGGATGCATCGAATCCGTTGACGCTCAGGGCTCCGACGCGATCGAGAGTGGTCACCTCACAACCCCTGCAGCCAGAACGCCCAACGCGGATCCGCCATCTTCATCCTCGCGCGGGCGAGCTTCCAGGTTCCGTACTTGTGGTAGTCGAAATCCCATGCGGTGCTGAGCTTGTGGTTCATGCAACCCCACAGGCCCCACTTCACGTCCGCGAGCGCGCTGCACACCTGCACGCGAGAGATCATCGACCACTCGGCCTTGCCGTAGAACTCCTCGATCAATTCCATCGTCTGCTGCTCGCCGTAGAACATCTCGGTGATCATGACGGCGAGCTCGTAGGCGCGGTCGTTGTTGGATGCGAACTCGTAGTCCACCAGTTTCATCGGCAGGCCGTCGCCGATGAGGATGTTTCCTGGCATCGGGTCGTTGTGACATGCGACCAGATCCAGGCCGGACGCCATCATCGCGTTCTTCGCCTGCCCGTACTCGGCGAGGATCAGCTCTGCGTCGCGCGGCAACCGCACACCGAGTTCGGCAACCTGATCGAGGTGTTCGTCGATCATGTCGAAGATCGTCTTCGTGATGCTGAGCTTGCTTCCCGAATGAAGCACGCGATACACATCGATCATGCCCATCGGGATCTCGGGACGCTTGAGGTCGCCGTTGGTGCACGCCCGGTAGCCTTCCAGGAATTCGATCACCTCCACTCCGGTCACCGGATCGAACAGCACCACCTCCGGCCCGATGTCCAGAGCGCCTGCCCGGCGAGCGGCTTCGTTGGCCAGTGACCGGTCGATGAACGAATCCGTCCCGGCGCCGGGGAGTTTCATGAAGTAGCGCTTGGGTTTCCCTTCGACGGTGATGCGCCAATTGCTGTTCATCAACCCTCCGGGTACCGGAGCGTAGGTGATGTTCAGGCCCTCCCACTCCGCAACAGCGGCCAGAGCCTTCTCCACCTGCCGTTCGGGCTCGGTTCGGGCAGATCCCAGTGCGATCTCGTTCATGGCCACCTCAGATATTCCGTACTCGGTCGTCGAAATGGGGGTCGCGCAATCCAGCCCGCGCTCTCAGGAACTGCCAGTCGGAGAACTTCGAATACTCCTGCGTGCCTGGCCTCATCGCGTCGGCATACGAGCCGATGAGGGCCCACCGCAGGGAGTCGGCGATGCCGTATATACGGGCGCGATCGAACAGCGCACTGTCGAACGATCCCCACATCATCTCGAACACCTCGCGTGCGTCGGTGTCGAACGGACGGATCTCCGCGAGCAAGGCACCGATGTCCTGCAACGGATCCATCAGCGCCGCAACGTCCCAGTCCACGAGCCGCATACCGCCGTCGTCGAGCATCAGGACATTGGAGACGTTGCCGTCGCCGTGGCAGGGGACCGCGTCGAACCCGGCACCGTCGATGCGGACTCGAGCAGGCGCGAGAGTCCGCAGCATCCAATCGAAGTCGGCCGGGAACAACCCCCCGACCTTCTCGACCAAACCGATCACGTGCGCCAGGTCCTCGAACACCGACGCACGTCTGGTGATTCCGCTGAGCCGGTGAACGGATGTCCGCAGCGCCACCAGCTTCTCCACATTCGCGTCCTCGTCGAACAGATCGAGCGTTGCGGTCGAACACCGTCCGGTGAAGTCCTCCATCACCAGCACACCGGAGGCTGCGTCGGAGAAGAAGACTTTCGGTCCGATGCCCGCGTCGCCGGCCGCGGTCGCCGCCGAGAACGTCGCTGCGACATCGATGTAGTCGCGAGCGTGCGGTTCCGTCACTTTCACGTATGCGGCCGAGCCCGCGCCGGAGTCCGCAACCTCGGCCCGCGCCGAGTACCGCTCGGAGTCCGCGCCCCACCAACTGGGGCTCGCCATGGTGGTACCTGGGTCCAACGTCAGGTCACCCGTTGCCCAGATACCCAACTCGCTCAGTGTCTGCCGCACAGTCATCCCAGCACTCCGATCTTGTCAGCGGCCACAGCCGTCGGCCAGTTCATCTCGTATCCGCGTGCACCTTCGAGCCATTTCGTCAGCCTCAGCACCGCCTGGTCGGCGAACCGAGGTCCGACGACCTGTATCCCGACAGGCATGTGTCCGGCGAAGCCGAAACAGAGCGCCGAGGCCGGTTGCGCGGTCTGGTTGAACCATGCGGTGAAACTGCAGTGGCCCAACGGTTGTGCCGGGTCGAGCCCGACTTCCTCGGCACCGAAGCCCACTGTGGGAACGACCGGAGAAATGACGAAGTCGAATTCGGACGTCTGCGCCCGAACAGACTCCTGCGAGCGCATCACCGCATCGGTATCTCGCGTGAACTGAGCGGCCGAATACTCCGCCGCCTCCGAGGCCCAATCCGCGACCGCGGGCAGTACCTGCGATCGACGACTCTCGGGAATGGCCTCCCACTCCGTGCGCGCACGAACCTGGAACAGGCGATCCAACGCCGGGTACGGATCCACGCCGAAGATCGGCGGCATGTCGGTGACCACGGCACCCGCTGCACTCAGTTGCATTGCGGCAGAACGCACCACGGCCTGTACGTCGTCGGAAACGGTGGGACCGTAGCCCATGTCGAGCATGACGCCGATGCGAAGCCCGGCAGGAGCGAGAACCGCGTGTATCTCGTTGGTGTCCTCGTACGGCAGACTCCACGTGTCGCGTGGATCGGGCCTCGAGACAACGCCGTAGAGGTCGATGAGATCGTCGACGGTGCGCGCCATCGGACCGGCCGATCGCATGGTCGACGGAGCAGTGTGCGGAATGCGGCCCTGCGTCGGCTTCAATGCAACGAGCCCGCAGTGTCCCGCAGGCAACCGCACCGACCCGGCGATATCGGAACCGACAGAACCGAACCCGATGCCCGACGCCAGCGACGCACCTGCACCGGCACTGGATCCACCGGTGTTGCGCGAAGGGTCCCAAGGATTACGGGTGATTCCGTACAGCGAGCTGACGCCGGCTGCCATCATCCCCATGTCCGGCATCGTGGTCTTGCCGACGATGACGGCACCCGCTTCCTTCAGCCGGGCGGCCGGCGGCGCGTCGACCGTGGACATCGGCAGGTCCGCATTCGCGGCGACGCCGTGCCGCCACGGCATCCCGATCGCATGGACGCTGTCCTTGATCGTCACCGGAATCCCGTCCAGGCCTCCTCGGGCACGGCCGGATACGAGTCGGTCGGTCGCGGCCGCCGCGGCTGCACGGGCACCCGACTCGTCCACGTACGCCATCGCATTGATCACGGGGTCGGTCGCCGACAGATGTTCCAGCGTGGCGTCGAGCAACTGCACGGGAGTGAGCTCACCGGTGCCGAATGCCGCACGTATCTCGGCGACGGTTTTGGTCAACAGGGGATTCATCGCGTGCCTTTCATGCCGATACCGCGGTTACCGCCGGTATGACCGGAGTGCCGACGAGCCAGCCGCCGTCCACGGCCACGATCTCTCCGCAGATGTGGTCCGAGAGCGACGAGGCCAGGAACAGCACGGTGTCGGCGATGTGCTGCGGATCTGCCCACTTGCCGTTGGGCGTCTGCCCCTCCAGAGCAGCGCGGATGGACGCGTCGTAGATCGCGGTCATGTCGGTCTCGACGAAGCCGGGCGCAACGCCGTCGACGTTGATTCCCATCGGTGCATAGTCGATGCCGACCTGCCGAGTGAAGTTGACCATCGCTCCCTTCGCCGCGCAATACCCGGCAAATCCTGGATTGGCCCGCAGGCCGCTGATCGATGCGACGTTGACGACCTTGCCGCCCCGCCCGGCGTCGACCATGTGCCGTATCGCCGCTCGGGTGCAGAAGAACGTCCTGTCCACGTTCACTGCGAAAAGTGACCGCCACGCATCGTCGGTCGTGTCGAGGACCGTTCCGGCACTGAGCACTCCGGCGTTGTTGACGAGGATGTCGATGCCCGATCGGCCCGCGACGTCCGCGAAGACCGCGTCGACCTGCCGGGAATCGGAGATGTCCAGCAGGACGGACTCGGCGGTGCCTCCCGCAGCGCAGATCAGATTCGATGTCGATGCGCCGTCGGTGCGGAGTGCATCGCTGCGGTCGGCGATCACCACGTGCGCGCCGGCCGCCGCCAAAGTGGTCGCGACTGCTCGTCCGATGCCGCGGGACCCGCCTGTGACCATTGCAGTCTTGCCGCTCAAATCGATCATCTGGCTCTGCTTTCTATGCTCGAGTGCGGCTGGTGCCGGCGAGTTCGGAAGATCGGCCGACTCCGATATCGCCGCGGACCATGCGCGCGACCGTCTCGGCGAGCATTTTCACGCCGTCGAGCAGGTCGCTGTCGTGGGTCAGTTCTTTCTCGCTGTGCGAGATTCCGTCGACGCTGGGGACGAACAGCATCACCGTCGGGACGACGTCCTTGAGGTTCACCGAGTCGTGGCCGGCCATCGTGAGCATCCGTCGGGACGACAATCCGAGTGCCTCGGCTGCCTCCTCCGCCAGTTCGACGCCGTCGATCTGGTAGCTCGTGGACGGCCGTAGCGCCGAGGTGTCGACGCTGACCCGCACCTCCCCGTCGGTGTTGACGGAATCGATTGCTGCAAGGAGCTTCTCGTGGGCCTGCTCGAGAACGTCGGGATCGGAGGACCGGATGTCGATGGCCATGGTGACCTTCGACGGCACGACGATGGGGGAGTTGGGTTCGACATCGAACTCGCCGACCGAGGCCAGCAGCGCCTCCTGCGGGAACTGCGTGGTGAGTTCGCGGGTGGCGAGCACGATGCGCGATGCGCCGACCAACGCGTCGTGACGCTGGGCCATATGAGTTGCTCCGGTGTGCGACTGCTCACCGTGAACGGTGATCAAGTACTTCCGTGCGGCCCAGTTGGCGGTGACGATGCCGATCGTCGTGCCCGTGTCCGCGAGAATGGGGCCCTGTTCGATGTGGATTTCGGCGTAGGACGCGGCCTCGGGTGCATCGTCGTTGCCGTGGAATCCGATATCGGACAGAGCATCCCGCACGCTGACGCCATTGCGATCGGTGACCTTCAGGATGTTCTCGGCGTCGAACTTGCCGATGAAGACCCCGCTTCCCATGAGGCTGGGCGAGAAACGGGACCCTTCCTCGTTGAACCAGTTCACCACCGCGAGGTTGAATTGTGGAGCGACCGAGCCCCGTTCGACGCATTTCGAGACCTCGTACGCGGCGTGTGCCGCGGCGAGGACCCCGTAGGCCCCGTCGTACTTTCCGGCCGTCGGCTGACTGTCGAGATGCGAGCCGACGAGGACGTACGGAGCGCCGGGAACCAACTCGACGGTGCCGTACATGTTTCCCACCGCGTCGACGGTGGTGGTGAAGCCGTGCCGGTCGAACCAGTCGGCAAGGAACCGCCTGGTTCGACCGTCGTCCGCGGTCGCTGCCTCGCGGTGCACGCCGCCGGCGGCGGTGGCACCGAACTGCGACATCGCGGCGAAATCGTCGAGAAAAGTCACTAGATCTTCTCCGGTGCGGGGTTGGCAGCGAGTTCGTCGATCCGGTCCTCGAAGGACAGGTCGACCGGTGCTGTGCGGGTAGGACGCTTGCCGACCGCGAACATCTCGTCGACGCGTGCCTTCTCCTCGGCCGTGATTCCGGTGACCTTGGAGACGATGAGGAAGACGGCCAGGTTGACGGCCATGCCGACGACTCCACCGGTGAGGCTGCCCAGTCCGACGATGTCGTCGGGGAAGATCACGGTGAGCACCAGGGCGACGGTGAAGCCGGAGATCATTCCGGCGACTGCGCCCTTACCGTTGCCGCCTCGCCAGAAGATGCCGAGGAACAGCGGAATGGCAAGCTGCACAACGCCTTGGTACGAGATCTGCGCGAGGAGTTGCAGACGCGTCATGTTGAAGGTGGCGTAGGCGACGATGGCCGCCGCTGCCATGAACGCGAGCATGCTCGTCTTGGCCACCTTGGTGAGCTGGCTGTCGGAGAGTTTGCGCTTGTCGGAGTTGACGATGTCGTTGGCGATCTGCAGTCCGCAGACCTGCACGCTGCCGTCGATGTGGCCCATGGATGCGGCGAACACCATGGTGGCGGCGAGTCCCAGAAGCCACGTCCCACCGTAGCTCTCGGCAATGGTGAACCAGCCGGTCTGCGGTGAATCGGCGACGGCGCGAATGACCGTGCCTGCGATACCGACGAGCATGAGCAGTGAGTAGAAGACGCCGGAGATCAGCACGGTGCGGATGGTGCCGGACTTGACTGCCCGGACGCTGGATGCGGTGTAGATCCGCTGAAAACTCGTCGGCCAGCAGAGGGATCCGACGACACCGGTGAAGATGAGGGCGAAGAGGTAGAACGGGCCGTAGGAGTCGCCGTCGCCGGGGACGCGGAGATACTGGTCGGCCACGTCTCCCAGAGTCGAGAAGCTGATCGGGCCGCCGGCGACACCGGAGAGGAGGATCAGGCACAGTGCCGCGGAGAAGACATACGCGACGATGCCTTGGAACATGTCGGTCATGATCAACCCGCGCATGCCCATCTTGACGGTCCAGTACTGACGGATGACGATGACGGCCAGGCCGACGAACAGGCACGTGGTGACCGACCATGCTCCGGCACTGGCGATCTGGAAGACCTCGCCGAGTGCCTGCATACCGAGCACCACCCAGGGGAAGAGCGAGACGATACCGATGACGCTGGCGACGATCTTGGTGCCGCGCGAGTTGAAGCGCAGGCCGAGCAGGTCGGGCTGTGAGCGGAGGTTGTACTTCGCTCCCCATCGCCAGGCGCGGGTGGCCATGAAGTACATCATGGCGACACCGAGGCTGGAGTAGGCGAGGCCGTACATACCGAATACGCCTGCGCCGCTGGCGAGTCCGAAGAACGCGATGAATACCGAGCCCGGCCACCACGAGTTGACGTAGCTCATCGCGACGTACCAGGGGCCGTAGCTGCGACCACCCACCGAGTACTCGTCGAACGTCGGGGAGGTCTTCTGTTGGGTGGTGTACAGAATGAAGATGACGACGGCGTAGAAGACGCCGAGCATTCCCAGCATGATCAACATGTCATTCTCCAGTCAGCGGTGCGGTAGCGGGGAGGAGGTCCTCGTCGAGTTCGCCTCGGATGTCCTCGACGATGTAGAGGCCCCACAGGGTCAGTCCGAGCACGACCCCGTTGATCAGCCAGTACATGATGGCGAACGGGATACCGAGGATTTCGTAGCGAATTCCGCTGCCCCACATGTAGAGCGGTGGGAACAGTGCGAAGAGCAGAGCGAGAGCGTAGGTACCGCCGAAGAACGTCATGATGCTCTTTCGGCTCAGGCCGCGAATGTACTCTTTCATGTGCGTCATCCTTGGTTGACTATTTTGAGAACCGAGTCGTGAATTACGCCGTTGGTCGCAATCCCGTTGCCTTTGTCGAAGTCTCGCGCTCCGTCGAGCGAGGTGAAGGTGCCGCCGGCTTCCTCGATGATCACCGGCATGGGGGCAAGATCGTAGATCTGCGTCGTGTAGTCGACCACGGCATCGGCCTGGCCGCTCGCGACCATCATGTAGCCGTAGGCGTCGCCCCAGGTGCGTAGTACGGCACCCGTGGCGTGGAGGTCGACGATGGTATCCGGGTGCCAGTCCTCGAGCCAGGTTGCCATCACGTAGGCACCGTCGAGATCGGTCCTGCTCGAAACATGCACCTGCTCACCATTTTTCCAGCACCCTTTGCCGCGCTCGGCGTGCATGAGGATGTCGACGCTGGGTAGGTTGATGGCACCGAAGACGATCTCGTCGCCTTCCTCGATCGCAATCAGGTTGGCGTACAGAGGAACTCCGTGCACGAACGATTTGGTGCCGTCGATCGGGTCGACGATCCAGCGGTAGTCGGAGGTGCCGTCGGTTTCACCGAACTCCTCTCCGAGAAAGCCGTCGGTGGGGAAGTGCTCGGCGACGCCGGCTCTGATGTGCGTCTCGATATCGCGATCCGCCTGTGTAACAGGGGAACCGTCCTGTTTCTGCTCGACGGTGAGGCCTGAGGTGTCGAACCAGCGACGAGCGATCTCGCCCGCCGAGCGGGCGAGCTCCACGCCGAGAGCGGCGCGTGCCGACCTGGAATCCTCCACTGTGTTGCACCCTTCGGTAGATGTTGCGTTCTCGGGTAGATGCAACGATGGGCGTAGACCATTTCTGGTTTTCTCGTCGATACGTGAACGTCGTGTAACGCATGACCTGGTTGCGGGTCATAGGACACCCGCCGTGTTAATCGTGCGTTAATGCCCAGGTCGAGGGGTGTTGCGCGGGCCTGATTGAAGATTGAATGGACACTGCAGTCATTCCAGGAGAAATCGAGGTGGTCCGGTGCTGTTGATGGAACAGACGCACGCGGCGCTTCTTCGGCTGGCGGCCGAGCTCGAATCGCGCTCCGTTGCCCGGTTGCCTCCCGAACGCGAACTGGCCGAGCGGCTCGGCACGTCGCGGACGACACTGCGCAAAGCGCTGGATCTCCTCGAACGCGACGGTGTCATCCGACGGACGAAGGGCAGGGCAGGCGGTGCCTTCCTGACCTCGGTGACACCTGGTTCGTCGTCTCCAGAAAGTGCGCAGTCCCTCTGTCAGAGCCGGCGACTGCTCCGAAGCCTCAACACCGTCAAGGGCGTCCCACAGATGCTGCACGAGCAGGGATTTCGAGACGGGACCAAAGTCATCTCGGCGCGCATCGCCGAGCCGAGCCCGGAGGCGGCGCAGGTCCTGGGAGACGGACCGGTGGTATCGCTGCTGCGCCTGCGCTTCGCCGACGGTGACACGCTGTCGCTGGAGCAGATGTATCTCAGCGACAGCATCTGTGGCCGAGTTCTGGAGACTCCGTTGGACTCGGTGTACGAGGCTCTGCGTACCCGGCTCGGCGTATCGGTGTGTATGGCAGACGAATCCATCGAACTGGCGACGATCAGTGCGCCCGCGGGCTCGCTGCTCCGCCAACCCGAGGGAACACCCATCCTGAAACTCGAACGCATCGGATACGACCAGTCCGAACGACCCGTCGAATATTCCGTCGACCTGTTCCGAGCCGATCGAACGCGATTGAGTGTGCGCACCTCGTCGCTGGTGAGTGCCTCGGTCACCGAGACTGCGACCTAGACGCGTAGGCCCGGAGACCGCGGTCCCCGGGCCTGGACGCGGACAATTACTCGTTGCAGCAATGCGCGGCGGGCTTCGGCGTGTCCGGTGCCAGATCCAGCATCGGATTGCCGTCGAAGAACCCGGTGGGCTTGAGGTGCAGACTCACATGACTGACCGGCATCACCGGCCAATCCTCGGGGCGCACCACATGGTGTGCGGCGATCGTGGGCCAGATGACCAGGTCGGCGTTCTCGAGGGAACGGTCACCGCTCGTGTACTTCACCAGCCCGTCGGGTCCCGGATTCTGGGCCACGTACTCACCGGCCGCATAGCGCTCCCGTTCTGCGTACGGCGTCGCCCACAGGTGCTTGGTGGCGAACCCGCCTCGGCGCGCCTGCTGCGAACCTGGCTGTGCCAGAGGCAGAGCGACCGCACCGGACGGCTCGATCTTGTACCCGATGTGCCCACCGAGCTTGTTCTTCTTGTCCGCGTTGGCAATCAACCAGGAACGAGCCCGGAGTGGATCGGCGACGCGTTGCGCTTCTGATTCGCGGGTGAGCTGTCGTTTGGTCTGACGCCAGGCGTTGCCGTGGGGATTGTCCGGCCCGGCGGGGACGGCCTCGGCTTCGAGCTCGTAGAGGTTGTTGCGTGCCCCATCCACGTTCATGTCCAGACGAACACTGAAGAAGTGTTGATGATGCGGTCCGTAGAGACCGGGCGCGACGAGGGTCCCGAACTCGGGGACCGTGCCCGGCTCGATGGCACCGGTGGAGATGATGCCGGTCAGCTTGATCTCGAACTCGATGGACCCGTCGAGATACAGATGCCAGTAGAAGCCGTAGTCGTAATTGCCCACGGTGGCGAAGAACGAGACGACGAGACGACGGTTGCGTCGGACCTGGCCTACGTTGTCGCGAAAGTCGGTGTGTTTCCAACCGATGCTGTAGTCCTCCTCGTGCATGCAGATCGCATTCGGAAGTTCGATCGGCTGACCGTCCTGATCGTTGACGTACGCGTCGAAGTAGTGGATCTCGCCGAGGCAATCACAGCCCAGCTGAAGCGAATTGGCGAGAACGCCGAGCCCGTACTCGCCCTCGTCGAACACGTTCTTGTTCCACTGGCTGTCACCCGGATCGCCGTAGGGTACATACATCTCCGACAGGGATGCTCGATGGATGACCGGGCGTAGAGTTCCCCGATCGACGTATCCGACATCGTGCAGCACGAGACCCTCCCGCGGCGTGAAGCCAACGCGCAAGCGCCAATTCGCCCACTCGACGTAATGGCCGTCCACCGTGAACGACGGACCGTCGGGTTGAGTGATCTCGATCTTCTTCATCGATGCCCGCTGCTGCGCGAACTCCGGGACGTTGCCGGGACGTTCGTAGAATCCGGGTAGGTAGTTGCCTGGCGTGTGTGGGATGGGGACGACGCCGGTGTCTGCGACGTCGACGACCTCCATCGTGTCCATATCGACCGTCACGACGAGGTTCTCGACGGGCCGCGCGTAGCCGTTCTCCTGCGCTTCGCTTCGTACGAACGTCAGTGGCCGGGCGAGGCGTCGACCGCCGGGGTTGTCGCCCTCCATGGTGTGGCCGCTGGCCCACTTGTCCACCATTGCCAGCGAGAAGTCGGTGACGCCGCGTGCAGTCATCGCCGCCTGCCAGCGCGGGTCGGCCTTGATGACATCCTCGCAGCGAAGGAATTCCTCCAGCGTGATGGGCGGCTGGGCGTCGAAGATCTCGGTGTAGCTGATCAGGGCGTCGTGGGTGAGCGAGACAACTGCCTCGAAAGTGGCATGGGCGTCACGGTCACGCAGGACGACGAATGCTCGACGGTCCGTATTCGATTGCTGCAGCTCCGTTTTCGTCGGCTCCAGCAGTTCGATGTAGACGAAGCGTGCAGCGGAGGTCAGGTTCCGCTCGCGAACGACTATCGCCGACGTCCTCGAAATCTCCTGCGGGCTCAGCGGTGCGAGGGGATGAACTACAACGGGCGCAAAGGTATCGGTCATCGTGGCTCCTGCAGTGGGTAGTGGAGAAGTTCTGGCGGAATGCGGCGCGTGCGAAGGAACACGACGACGGTGGCGAGCACGAGTTCGAGCACCGCGACGATCGAGGCCGCCGACACGTCGCTGACACCGCCGACAACAACGGCCTGATGATGTCCTGTCGGACCGGAGGCATGCGCAAGCAGCATCACGGCGCTCACCGCCGCCATGACCACCCACGGGCGATTGTTGTTCGACCGCCACAGATCGGCAGCACACAGCAGGCACACCACGGCCATGGCGGCGACCACAACACCGATCGCGCTGCCGATCCCCATCCTCAGGTGGAGAACGGCCGAGATCACCGCAAGTGCTGCTGCACAACGGTTGATCAACACAGTTCGCCACTTCCCGCCGTCGCTGTCCGTTACGACGTTAGGGGTAGACCATTACTGGTATTCGCAGTTCGCGTGAGGAACGTGTAACTCACCGAACGGATCAGACCAGCTCGATGACCTCCAACGCACCGGCGGCATGGGAGCTCCGCAGCCTCTTCTTGTCGTATTTGCCGACACTGGTTTTCGGGACCTCGTCGATGAATGTCCACCGCTCCGGCAGCTGCCAGTGCGCCACTCGGCTGTCGAGGAATTCCTTGAGTTCCTCGGCAGTGACCGATGCCCCCTCGCGAACGACGACGGCTACCAAGGGCCGCTCGTCCCACTTCGGGTCAGGCACGCCGATGACCGCGGCCTCCCGCACGGCCGGATGTCCCATCACCTGGTTCTCGAGCTCGACCGAGGAGATCCATTCGCCACCGGACTTGATGATGTCCTTGGAGCGATCGGTCAGGCGCAGGTACCCGCCCTCGGAGATCGTTCCCACGTCACCGGTGCGCAGCCAACCGTCGTCGAACTTGTCGTCGGCGTCGGCGCGGTAGTAGCTGCCGGTGATCCACGGGCCACGCACTTCGAGTTCCCCGACGGTCGCACCGTCCCATGGCAACACCGTGCCTGCATCGTCGACGAGTCGCGCCCGGACTCCGGCGACGAATCTGCCTTGCGTACAGCGCAAGTCGAATTCGTCCTCCGGCGACAGGCCCGCATCGGGCTTGCCCGAGGTGCCCAGTGGGGAGGTTTCGGTCATGCCCCACGCCTGAGAGATGTGCACTCCGTACTTCTCGTGGAACGCCCGCATCAGGCTCGGGGGGCACGCAGCGCCGCCGACCACCACGTCACGCAGGCTCGACAGATCGGCCGGGTGCTCGTCGAGGTGAGCGAGCAGGGCCTGCCAGATGGTCGGAACCGCTGCTGCGGCCGTCGGACGCAGCGTCGACATCATCTCCGCCAGCGGTGCCGGCTGCAGAAACCTGTCGGGCATGATCAGCGACGCACCGACCATCAGCGCCGCATACGGCAAGCCCCAGGACATCGCGTGGAACATCGGCACGATGGCCAACACCTTGTCGGACTGCGCAATCGCCATCGCGTCGGTCATACACGCTTGCATCGAGTGCAGGTAGATGGAGCGGTGCGAGTACACCACGCCCTTGGGATCACCGGTGGTGCCCGAGGTGTAACACATTGCGGCAGCCGATCGTTCGTCGAGCTCCGGCCAGTCGAACTCCTCCGGCTTGCCTCCGAGCAGGTCCTCGTAGCCGAGCACCTCGATACTGTCTGGTGCGGTGACCTGTGCCGGGTCGACGCCGACGACGATGAGGTGCCGCACGGTCTCGAACGTCGGCAGCAACGGCGTCAACAGGGGGAGCAGACTTGCGTCGGCGATGATGACCTGGTCCTCGGCATGGTTGACGATGTAGGTGAGCTGCTCGGGAAAGAGCCGAATGTTCAGTGTGTGCAGCACAGCGCCCATCGCGGGAATCGCCATGTAGGCCTCCATGTGCGGGGCGTTGTTCCACATGAACGTTCCGACGCGCTGATCGTCGTCGATGCCGATCGACCGCAGACCGTGCGCCAGTTGCGCTGCCCGCCTGCCCAATTCCCCGAAGGTCACCGTGGTCGGACCGGTGTCGGTCCAGGTGGTGATCTCGGCCGAGGAGTGAATGGACGTCCCGAATCGAACCAGCTGGCCGATGGACAATGGGGTGTCCTGCATGGTGCTCTTCATCGATCTCGCTCCTGAAGTCTCGGCATACACATCGTTGTGCTGCGCGTCACACCATGCACGATACGGACTTACTCGGACGCGTGGTCTCGGGTACCTCGGATTCGTGCGTCGACCTCGCGAACGATGTCCTGAAAGATCTCCGACGCGGGGTCGATGACGGCGAAATGGCCCCCGGGTCCTTCGATCGAGGCGACCGAATCCGGGCCGGCCGACGCGGCGGCGTAGTACGCCCGGCTGATCTCGAGCAGGTTGGGGTCGTCGTCGAGTGCACTCACCACAAGCTGCGGGACGCCGAGCGGAAGCCTCGAGATGGGCGACGATTTCTCGTACGTCTCCTGCGCACCGGCGAATCGTGCGCCGATCGCGTTCGACACTGCCCCTTCGCCGAGCCACCGCTCGTCTCCGACCCGCAGATCGAGTACCCCGGCCAGACTCACTGCGAGAGCGGGTGTCCCTGGCTTTCCTGCGGAATCGGCCGCAAGCTGCAGCGCGAGTTGACCGCCGGCCGAGTGGCCGAAGAGAACTGTTCGAGACAGGTCCAGATCACCGGGCGCAGTGTTCAGCGCAGCGAGGGCCGCGGCCACGTCCCCGGTCATCGTGTCCCAGCCGTGTTCGTCGGGTCGACGATATTCGACGTTCCAGGTGGCATAGCCACGTGCCGTCAGATCGACGGCCATCGCGTCCATCAGATCGAATTCCCATCGCGAACGCCAATACCCACCGTGGATCAGCACGGCGACAGGGAACGGACCGTCGCTCTCGGGCACCCGCAGCTCGACGCGTTGTTCCGGGTGATCCCCGTAGGACAGGATCGTTCCGGGGTGGAAGCGGTGGAAATACACGCTGTCGATCGCGAATCGCAGACCGTCGAGTCCACGGCCGCGAATATGAGTGCGTATGCCCGGTGATCTGTCCGGAGTGCACTGACCCAGATCGACCCGAACTGCACTGCTGTACGGCGACGTATCGATCGGGATTCCGTCACCTGGAACGACGATCGCCTCGTCGGAACTGGTTGCGGCATCGACGATGTCACCGGTCAGGCCACGAGCAGCTAGAGCCCGGTTCGCCAGTTCCTCCGCCGTCGCGAGATCGGCGAAGACTCCGGGAGCGGCAACGATATGGATGTGTCTCGAAACGTCCGTCATGGGTTCACGCTACCCAGAACGGCGTCGACCGAGCCCGGGACGGTGCGTCCGGACTCGGTCGAAGAACGTGCAGTCGAAGAATGCGGATCAGTTGTCGACGGCCTCGTTCAGTTCGCGCAGGCGGGGAAGTGCACGGTTGGTGAGCAGGTCCTCGCGGGTCGCGGCGGAGACGGCCATGCTGTCCTTCCACAGTGACCGGCCGGCCATCGCGCCGCGCGCGCCGTTCGCTACAGCGATGCGTACCTGCTCGATGAACGTCTCGTGGTCGACGCCTGCCGAGAGCACTGCCCACGGAACACCCTGTGCCGCTTCGGTAACGGCGGCGCAGGCCTCGGCGGAGCCGGGGTAGGGGAGCTTGAGGACCTTGGCACCGCATTCGACCGAGATGCGGGTGGAGTCGGCGATGATCTTGCCGAAGCCTGCCTTGTAGTCCTCGTCCGATTCGCCCTCGAGCTTGTAGGTCAGGATTTCGACGATGAGTAGCAGGCCCTCGGCGGAGCACGCCTTGACCAGGTCGCGAATCTCCTCGGCGACACGGGAATCGACGCCCTGCCGTTCGGGACGCATGTAGAAGAGCATCTTGGCGACATCGCCACCCAGGTCGCGTACGACGCGCGGGGTGACGCCGTCGACGTACCGGGTGTAGCGCAGGCCGTCGGTCTCCTCGAAGCCCGAGGCGTCCATGCCGACCACCAGCGCGGTGCCCCGCGAGAGCACACCCTCGTCGACGATCTTGGGCAGTGCGACCTCCGGGTCGAGCAGGATCGCCGGGGCGTGATTGCCGAGGTAGCGAACCAGATCGGCCTTGGCGTCGGCGAGCTGCTCGAACGTGACCGAACCGGGCCCGTCGGGAGCGTCCGTCATGACCGCCTTCATGCCGTTGCGTTGATCTCCTGCGACGATGAGCATGTTGCCGTCGGCGGTGGAGATGGCGGCCATTCCGCGACGTTCGAGTGTGGTCAGTTCGTTCATTGTTTTCTCCTGGTGCTGGGTTGGGGTCGAGAGCGAGCGAGACAACGTTGTCTCACTGCAGAAATGTGGGCTCAGATCTCTATGAGCGTCAGTAGTCGCGCCGCGAACAACGCTGCGCCGTAGGCGGTGTCCTGGGCGCGGGTGGAGACCGAGACATCGGGGAGCACCTGCGCGCGGGCATCTCGAACGCTGGCCATGCTCGCCCAGCCGCCGGTGAGCAGCGTGGAACGGGCCGGGGCAACCTCCGCGTCGAGGGCGGCGATGAGCCGCGCGATCTCGTCGTTGCCGTGCAACAGAATCGAACGGAACAACTCCGCCGCGTTCACCCCGTCCGTCCGCACGGTGATCGACAGAACCCCGTCGTCGTTGCGGGCTCCGGCGATGTCGATACCGCCGTCGGTGGACGGTCCACCGGCAGGCAATGCGCACACCCGCTGATCGAGCAGGTCACGCCCGGCGCGGTCGGTGATGTCGCACAACTGCAACGCCCGTCGCATCAACAGCCCGGTCTTGACTCCGGCGACGAGTACGTGTTGGCCCGGAACCACATGCCGCACCGAATTGATCAGATGATCGGCCAGACGGCTTCGTGCATCGGGCGTCAGCGGAGCGTCGAGCACTCGCAGCAGCACCTCGGCGGTTCCCATCGACACGTGATAGCGGTCGTTGGGGATTGCCCCACCCGATACGGCGGAGACGAGGTGGTCATGGCCGGCCACGGTCAACCGTGCCCCCGCGATGGCGTCGGGGAGGGCGGGTCCGGTTGCCGTTCCCAGATCCGTGCCCGCATCGACGAGAGGCGGGATGAATTCGGCCCCGACGCCCAAGTGCGTCAACATCTCCGACCACGGCTCGCCGGTGTCCTGATCGAGCAGGCCGGTTCGGGAACCGAGCGAGTAATCGGCCACCGCGCGGCCACCGAGGGACAGCACGACGAACTCGGGAAGGTTGAACCATCGCAGTCCGGCCAGCTTCAGTCCGTTGTCGCGCAGGTGCGCGATCTTGACCACCGACACCTGGACGCCGACGGGAAGGCCTGTCTTCCCGGCGAACCGGTCACGTAGATCCTGGGGTAGTGCGTCGACCTGCTGTTGCCCTCGGGGATCGAACCACGCGAATGCCGGCGCTCGGACAACGTTGTCTTGATCCAGAAGAAAGCCCGTCTCACCCATTCCGGACACCGCGATCGCATCGATGCGCGACGCGGGATCGCCGGTCACCTCGGGCAGTCGGCGCGCGACGGCCTCGAGCAGATTCGCGATGGTGGCGAGCAAGTCCTCGGCCGCGAGATCGGTGGTACCGCCCGGGCCGTGACGCCACGGTGTCGGACTCTGCTCGATGAGCATTTCGGTGCCGGCATCGTCGGTGACGAGTACTTTGACGCCGGTGCTCCCGAGGTCCAGTCCCGCAACAAGTCTGGGGTTCACGGAGTTGGTCTCATTTCTGTACGGGTAGGGGGAGTGCATGCGAGAGTCTTTCCACCAACGTGGTGGGCGCGACCTGCTGCTCCGGTTCGAGGTAGGGATCGTCGAAACGCTGCACCAGCCGATCGAACGCGAGTGTGCCGATGCGATACGGGTCTTGGTCGATGCATGTCACCGATGGACTGACGGCATCGGCGAGCGAGAAATTACCGAACGAGACCATCGCCACGTCGGTGCGATCCATTTCGTGCAGCACCGATACCACGGCCGTCGCATGACGTGCGTTGGCGACGAAGAAGGCGGTCGGCGGATTGCGTAGTGCCAGTAGCTTCTTCACCACGGGCCGTACCGAATCGGCGGCGTGCGACACCGGGGGAGCAAGTGCCACGTCCGGCTTCTGGCCGAGGTTCGCGAGAACATCGAAATACGCCTCACGGCGCAACTGCGCGGTCTGCAGTCGATCGTCGAAGCCGAGCAACGCAATTCGGGTGTGCCCGCCCTCCACCAGTTTCTCGACGGCTCGTTTGGCAGCGCCGTAATCGTCGACGATGACCGAATCGAGTCCCGGGATGGAACGGTCGATGGTCACCGTGGGCAATGTCCGACGCCGAGGCACGAGGAAGTCGCTGTGATCGCCGACCGGCGCGAGAATGATGCCGCGCACGTGTTGACCGGCCAGCAGTGCCAGCTGGTCACGTTCGCGCTGGGCGTCGAACCCGGTGCTGCCGACGATGACGGCGAGTCCGTGTTCGAGAGCTCGATCCTCGACGGCACTGACCAGGGAAGCGAAGAACACGTCGTCGATGGAGTCGACGACGATGCCGATGGTGTTGCCCGATCCCGATTTCAACGAGCGCGCAGCCGAATTGGGGACGTAGTTCAGCGTCTGCACCGCGGCCTCGACGCGTTCGCGCAACTCGGGCAAGACGGTGTCCACGCCATTGACGACGCGGGAGACGGTCTTGAAGCTGACGCCTGCCAATGCGGCGACGTCTTTGATGCTTGCGCGCTCGGTCACGTGAACTCTCGATCGGAGGGATTGCGTTTCGCTGTAGCAAGGTGCGAGACAACGTTGTCTTGTATGATTCCCGCTATGCCTCATGTCTGTCAAGACGTTTCCGTGATCGATCGGGATCGACTGCCGGTCCTTCTCGTCGCGGGTGCTGCCGGGAGTGGAAAGACCACCCTGGGACGCGAGCTGGCGCGCCGTTTCCGCATCCCCTTGCTCGACCTCGACACCCTGACGAATCCGCTTCTCGATCAGCTGGATTCGGTGTCGGTCGGCCCGCACTGGAACAGTCCAGGGCCGCACTCGGAGCAGATTCGAGCCGGCCGATATGCAGTATTGCTCGCCGCTGCCACCGATCTCGTGGACATCGGTCAGCGGCCGGTCCTCGTGGCTCCGTTCACTCGTGAGCTGACCGGTGGCGCGGAATGGGAGCAGCTGATCGCGCAATTGGCACCGGCCACAACGTCGGTCGTGCACGTGGACGGCTCGCCGGAACTTCTGGCGCGTCGACGGGCGGCCCGTGGGGCGGAGCGCGACGCACATCGGCCGTCGGATACTCCGGCGGAGAAGCCGCGTGTTCCTCATCTGCGGGTCGATGCCGAGCTGTCCACCGAGCAGCAGGTCGAGCTGGTCGCGGGAACTCTCGAGGGCTACGTGCAGCGATGATCGCTTCCGGGCGTGCACGATCGACGTTCGATCAGCTCGACCTCGAGTATGTTTCGCCGCTTGAAGCGCTTGCCGGGATTCTCGATTCGGCCCAGTAGTCGCTCGATGGCCAACCGGCCCAGCCGAGCAGGATTCTGGTCGATCACCGTCACCGGTGGCATCACGGCATCGGCAAGGGGAAAGTCGCCGAATCCGACGAACGCCAGATGCAGCAAGTTCATCTGCTGCAGAACGGGGACACATGCCATGGCCACGCGTGCGTTGGAGAGGAACAGCGCTGTCGGTGGATCGTCGAGCGCGGTCAGTGCGGTCAGGGCGCTGCGTGCATCGTCGCGGCCCATGACGCCGAGCGCAACGAGGGATTCGTCGAACTCGATTCCTCGGGCCTGCAACGACTCTCGATACCCCTTCAGCCGATTTCGGCTGGTAGGAATGTTGGCACTGTCGCCGATGACCGCGATCCGAGTGTGGCCGAGTCGAAGCAGATGATCGGTGGCCAGCACCGCCCCACCGTGATCGTCGTCGACGAAGCTGTCGGCCTTGAGGCCATCGGGTCCGCGATCGACGAAGACCGTGGGAGTCTTGTCGATCCACCGCTCCAGATAGCCGTGGTCGGCACCCGTGGGTGCAATGATCAAGCCGCTCAACTGCCTCCGCAGCAGTGACTCGACCAGCGCCTGCTCCTGATCACCGTCGTGGCCCAGGCTGGTGATCAGCACGGCCATGTCGTCCTCACGGGCACGCTCCTCCACCGCGCGTGCGATGGAGGAGAAGAATGGATCGTCGATGTCGGGCACGGCCACACCGATTGCCGCGGCTTGACCGTTGCGAAACGACGTCGCCATCGTGTTCGGAACGTAATTGAGCGAGTTCAGGGCATCGGTGACGCGAGCGCGCGTGTCGGGGTCGACGTGCGGGTCGTTGTTGTACACCCGTGAGACGGTCTTGGCGCTGACTCTGGCCAGCGCCGCGACATCCTGCATCGTGGTCATGATCTACCCCCGTCTGCTCGTCGTCCGCTCGTCATCGACTGGTGTAGCCGCCGTCCACCGGCAACGACACTCCCGTCACCATGGAAGCATCATCGCTCAACAAGAAGGCAATTGGCGCGGCAATCTCGTCCTCGGTGGCCCAGCGACCCAACGGCATCTGTGCCAGGAACGGCTCCTCGATCTCCGGACGACCCCAGTAGAACGCGGACATCTCCGTCATCACGACGGTCGGATTGACTCCGTTGACCCGGATTCCGTGGCGGCCGAGTTCGAGGGCCGAGACGCGAGTGATGTTGTCCAGGGCTGCTTTCGAGGAACCGTAGGAGACGTGTCCTGTCAGCGCGACGAGACTGGCCTGGCTCGAGACGTTGACGATCGATCCGACGCCGGCGGCGATCATCGCGGGGACGGTGTACTTGATGACGAGCAGAGCGCCGCGCGCGTTGATGGCGATGACCTTGTCGAAGATCGAGATGTCGGTGTCCTGAGGCGTCGCGATCTCGCCGCCGAAGCCCGCGCAGTTCACCACCCCGTACAGCTCCAAGCCGGAGACGGCGTCACGCACGCTGTCTTCCGACGTCAGGTCGAAGGCCAGGGGTTGTGCGCCGGTCTCGTCGGCGAGCTTGTCCAATGCATCCACCGACTGGCCCGCGGCAACGACATCGGCACCGTCGGCCACGAGCCGTCGCACCGTCGCCGAGCCGATACCTCCGCTGGCACCGGTCACCAAGATCGTCCGGCCGTCGAACTTCGCCATGGGGTCTACCTCTGCTGTTCCGAATGGATATGTCATCGATGTCATCGGCTCGCTGAGCGCACGCGATGTCATCGGTGTCATGGACGGTACCTCAGGACACGTCCGACGGCTCGAAAATCGAACAGATCGAGTATTTCTGCAGCTGAGAGACGGTACCGTCCGGTCCGATAGTGGTTCGACAGTGCGCCACCTTCCATGTGCATCGTTTGTGTCATGTCACCGGTGACATGAATTTTCGCGAAACACGTGACAACGCGGGTTGCGTGGGTCACACTCGTTTACACAACGAGCCCCGCGGGGAGCTCGACCCGCCTCGCAGATCACGTTCACCGACCGAGCTGCACGGGCACCGGTGGGGGTGTCCATCCCGCACCCGAAGGTTTTCGATCCGACCTAGGAGTACCCATGGCCAGCGTTGCACCTGTTGCGACACCGATCCTCGAAGCGAGGGGATTGTCGAGGAGCTTCGGAAACGTGCGCGCCCTCGACGACGCCGATTTCGACATCTACCCCGGCGAGGTCGTCGCCCTCATCGGCGACAACGGTGCCGGCAAGTCGACGTTGGTCAAGGCGCTCTCGGGAAGCCTTGCCGTCGACACCGGCGAGATCCTGTTCGACGGCACCGCCGTCGATCTCGACAGCCCAACGGTGGCAGCGGAACTCGGCATCGAGACGGTGTTCCAGGATCTAGCGCTCGCGCCGCACCTCAACGCCCAGCAGAACATGTTCCTCGGCCGGGAGCTGCCGGCGAGAGGCCCGCTCGGCCGACTCGGTTTCCTCGACGTGTCCACGATGCGCAAGCAATCGCAGGCCGCTCTCGACGAACTGGGAGCCACCGTTCGCAGTCTGACCGTCCCGGTCGGCTCGATGTCCGGTGGACAGCAGCAGGCCATCGCCATCGCACGTGCCGTCGCATGGGCCAAGGGGGTTGTGTTCCTCGACGAACCGACCGCTGCGCTCGGCGTGGTGCAGACCCGCAACGTACTCGACACCATTCGTCGGGTGGCAGATCGGGGAGTGGCAGTGGTCTTCATCAGTCACTCGATGCCACACGTCATCGAGGTCGCGGACCGCGTGCAGGTGCTGCGGATGGGCAGACGCGTCGCCACTCTCGACGCCAAGAACACGACCATGGAAGAACTCGTCGGTGCGATGACCGGCGCGACCACCGGAGCCACACGATGAGCAATCAGATCATCACCCCATCCATCGAACCGTTGCCGCCGAGCGAGAAGCCGTCGAAGCACACGTTCGACCTCGTCGAATCGCTCCGTAACCTCGCTCGCGTCCAGGTCTTCCAGATCGTCCTGGTGTTGGCAGCCATCTGCATCGTGTTCTCGATCATGGCTCCCGGGAGTTTCCCCGAGTGGGGCAACATTCGGCAGATCATCCAGAACGTCTCCATCCTGGCCGTCCTCGGGATCGGCATGACGTTCGTGATCGTCACCAGCGGCATCGACCTTTCCGTCGGGTCGGTTCTCGTCTTCTCCGGTGTCGTCTCGGCCAAGACCATGGCAGCCATCGGTGGCGACGGATGGGGAGTCGCCGCCGTCGGGATCGTGGTGGCCCTGGGATGCGGCCTCTGCTGGGGATTGCTCAACGGATTTCTGATCGGCAAGGCCAATGTGCCTCCACTGATCGTCACGCTCGGTACCCTGGGCGGCGCACTCGGGCTCTCGCAGGTCATCACCGGCGGCGTCGACATCCGAGACGTTCCACCGGTACTGGTCGACACGATCGGGTACGGAAATCTACCGGCCACCACCATCCCGCTGATCTCGAGCATCGCCCTGGTGCTGGTGGTCATCTTCGGAATCGTGCTGCATCGCACCAAGTTCGGTCTCTACACGTTCGCCGTCGGCTCGAAGGAACAGTCCGCTCGTCGAGTCGGCATCAAGGTGGACATGCACCTGGTCAAGATCTACGCACTCTCGGGCACCCTCGCCGGACTCGCAGGAATTCTGTCGCTCTCGCAGTACGGCACCACCGCCATCGCGGGTCAGTCGCAGACCAACCTCAATGTCATTGCGGCCGTTGTCATCGGCGGAACGAGCCTGTTCGGTGGCATCGGCACGATGTTCGGCACCGTCGTCGGACTCTTCATTCCCGCGGTGCTGCAGAACGGATTCGTCATCGTCGGCGTTCAGCCGTTCTGGCAGCAGGTCGCCGTCGGCGCCGTCCTCATCGCCGCCGTGTACTTCGATCAGCGTCGTCGTGACGCAGCGAGTCGAGGTCAGTCGCCCAGTTCGCTCAAGAAACTCTGGTCCCGAAGTCCGTAGCTCGGGCCGGCCCACAACTCCCTCTCGCACAATCCCTTACAAGAAAGTCGACCATGATCACATCACGCACCGCCGTCGTTGCACTGAGTGTCGCTTCGGTCTCCGCCATGTTTCTGGCGGGCTGCTCGTCCGACTCCGGAAGCGGTGACGGCAGCGGCAAGATCGCCTTCATCCAGGGCGTGAGCGGCGACGAGTTCTACATCAGCATGCAGTGCGGAATCGAAGCTGCAGCCGAGGCCGCCGGCGTCACCGTCGACACTCAGGGCCCGGTCAAGTTCGATCCAACGCTGCAGAAGCCGATCGTCGATTCAGTCGTCGCATCGCGGCCGTCGGCCATCCTGATCGCGCCCACCGACGTCGCGGCGATGCAGGCACCGTTGGCGGCTGCGGCGAACGCGGGCATCAAGGTCGTCCTCGTCGACACCACCCTCGAAGATCCGTCCATCGCGGTGTCGTCGATCTCCTCGGACAACAAGGGCGGTGGAGCGGAAGCATTCAACGCCATCCAGGAGCTCAACCCCTCCGGCGGCAAGGTTCTGGTCATCTCCACCGACCCCGGTATCTCCACCGCAGATGCGCGTGTCGAAGGCTTCGAAGAGGCCGTAGGAGCCAATTCGGCATTCGACTACCTCGGAGTGCAGTACAGCCACAACGACCCGGCCGAAGCTGCCCGTCTGGTCTCGGCCGCTCTGGCCAAGGACCCCGACATCGTCGGCATCTTCGCCGCCAACACCTTTGCAGCCGAGGGCACCGCGACGGGCGTCCGGCAGGCAGGCAAGCAGGACCAGGTCAAGATCGTCGGATTCGATGCCGGTCCCGCACAGGTCAAGCAGCTGCGTGAAGGAACAGTGCAGGCACTGATCGCCCAGCAGCCCGACACGATCGGCACCGACGGCGTCGAGCAGGCCATGGCTGCGATCGACAACAAGCCGGTCACGTCCGAGATCTCCACCGGCTTCCACGTCATCACGGCCGACAACATCGACGGCGACGGTGCGCAGTACGTCTACAAGTCGTCCTGCTGACCTGTAGCACCTCGAACTGCGGTGGTGCTCCTGGTGGCAGCACATGCCCGGGAGCGCCACCGCTCACCAATTCCATCCGAATCGTTCGATCCGAGGAACCTGTCATGACCATGCTTCGCCGCGCGACGTTGGAAGAGCTGCCCGCGACCGTCACGAAGCCGGCCTACGACTTGGACGAACTGCACTGCGGTGTGGTGCATTTCGGCGTCGGCGCGTTTCATCGCGCACATCAGGCGGTGTACTTCGACCGGCTGCTCGCGGCCGGGCATCTCGACTGGGCTCTGTGCGGAGTGGGAGTGTTGCCGGGAGACAGGAAGATCGGGGACGTCCTCGACTCGCAGGACCACCTCTACACCCTCGTCACGGTGGATCCGGACGGTCGACGGGACGCCCGGGTGATCGGTTCGGTCGCCGACTTCGTCTACGCGCCCGACGATCCGCAGGGCGTACTCGATGTGCTCAGCTCACCCGCCACGATGATCGTGTCCTTGACCATCACCGAGTCCGGTTACGGCGTCGACGACGCCACCGGAGCGTTCACGCCCACCGATCCCGCAGTGCTGCACGACCTGGGGGATATCTCGGTACCGTCGAGTGTCTTCGGCTTCCTCACCGTTGCCCTCGCCACCCGCCGGTACCACGGGATTCCGCCCTTCACCGTGATGTCGTGCGACAACATCGTTCACAACGGGTCGGTGACCCGAACGGCGTTGACCTCGTTCGCCCGCCATCACGACGCCGATCTCGCCGACTGGATCGATACCACGGTCGCGTTTCCCAACTCGATGGTCGACCGCATCACCCCCGCTACGACGACCGCCGTCGTCGACGACGTGCGCAACGACTTCGGAATCGACGACGGCTGGCCGGTACGGTCGGAATCGTTCTCGCAGTGGGTGGTCGAAGACACGTTCTCGTTCGGGCGGCCGCCCTTCGACGAGGTCGGAGTGCAACTCGTCGCCGACGTCGCGCCGTACGAACACATGAAACTGCGGCTGCTCAACGGCTCCCATCAGGCGATGAGCTACCTCGGCATACTCGCCGAGTACACCCACGTGCACGAGGTGATGGCCAGCCCAGACCTGCACGAATTCGTGGCGTCGTACATGCGGAACGAGGCCGCACCCACCCTCGCCCCTGTACCGGGAATCGACATCGACGGCTACATAGACCAACTGCTGCAACGCTTTTCCAGCCTTGCCGTTCGCGACACGCTCGAACGGCAGATCGTCGACGCGTCCGCCCGCATTCCGAAGTTCGTACTACCGGTGATTCGCGACCTGCTGGCCCGGGATCGATGCGTCGACCACTGCGCGTTGATACTCGCAGCGTGGTGCGGTGTCTACGAGCGCGGAGACGTGCCGATGCTCGACGCGGATGCCGAACATCTTCAGCGGCTGTCCTGGGAAGACCACGACAACCCCGGTGCCTTCGTGGCGAATCCTGCTGTGTTCGGGGACCTCTCGACCAGTCCTCGGCTGCGCGGCGCGTACCAGAGGGCCAAACGGTCGCTTCAGGACAGCGGAGCGCGCGGAGCCGTACGGCGCGTGCTGGAACAGTCGGTCGGTCAGGCCTTGTAATAGACCACCTGGTGACTCGTCGCCAGCAATGTCCCGCCCTCGGTCCACAGTTCGGCCGTCTGGTCGAAGTAACCCCGGTGGAAGCGGCGCGCTCGGGCAGTGCCGAGGATGTACCCGTCGGAGTGGCTGACGAGATCCTCGGGCGTCGCGAAGAAGTGGGTCGTCAGTGAGATGGTGCCCGCCGGAACGTAGCGACCGAGACGCTGAAAGATCCTGGGATAGAACACATCGCTGAGCGATGTCAGTGCCGGGAAGTCCAACGGACGCGGCGGTGTGTCTCGAATCCACAGGGTTTCGGTCGAGTCCGCGGATTCCTGGTCGCTCAGAGCGCCTGCCACGAAACGCATCTCGTAGTTCTGTGCCCAGGCGATCGCATCGGGAAAGGTGCCTCGGGGCGTCTCGGCGGGGGAGGGAACGGTCGGTGCCACTGCCTCGATGGTGTCCCACGTCTCGCGCCTCGTACCGAACACTGCTGTTGCGGTAGTGGCGACGTCGCCACCCTGAGTCAGTTCGAGATACCAGTGTTGATTGCTTCGGTTGGTGCGCACGGCACGCGCCGAGATATCGAACTCACCCTCGGCGACGGGGCCGGCGAAGTTCACCGTCAGCGAGACCGGTGAACCCAGACATTCGGGATGCAGCTCGATGGCACGGACGAACGTTGCGGCGGTGAGACCACCGAACGGGCCGACCATGTTGTTGTACGGTGCCGACGTCTTACCGCGGTAAGTGCCGTCGGCGACGGTCTCGAGTGCCACTGCTGTGTCGAACGGATGCATTGTTCTCCCGTAGGTCTCGATCGGCGTTGGTGCCGATTCAAACTATCCGGCTCACCTACACGCCACGCAGGGTGGCTCCTCACGGAATGATTCGCCGGCTGCGTAGCTCGGCGAAGATCCCGGCGAACATGGCCTCGGTGTCGACGAAGCGGTGAAATCCCATGCGACGGGCCTTGGAACCGTCGGCGATGACGTCGTAATCCCAGGAGAACACGAAATCACCGAATGCCCAGGAAGAGACGTCGGAATACGGAGTCGACTGCAGTCCGTGCTCGGCGACGATGGAATCCCACAGCGGCTCCTTGTCTGCCATGGCGTCCGCCAGGGACATCGGTAACGGAGTTGCGGTGTCGAGGTCGAACAGACCCGCGATGCGCGGCCACATCTCGCTCCAGCGAAACAGGTCGCCGTTGGTGATGTTGAACGCCTGATTGGCGCAGGTCGGCGTGGTGGCCGCCCATACCGTCGCCTCGGCGAGCAACGATGCGTCGGTCATCTCGAGCAACGAGCCGAAGGCACCGGGCTTTCCCGGAAACCGCATGGGGACGCCCAGTTTCGCGCATATGGTGGCGTACACGGCGATCACCGTGGCCAGGTTCATCGGGTTTCCGAGAGCGACACCGCACACCACCGATGGCCGGATGGCCGACCAGGTCCACCGCTTGCCGAATTGCCGCGCCTCGAGAAACTGCTGCTGATCGACGTTGAACTCGGGCGGCATGTGGGGCGGATCGGATTCTCGCGCCGGGGTTTTGAAGGGCCCCAGGTGTGCGCCGTACACCTTGTATCCCTGCATCAGACTCACGTGCTCGAGGTCCGGTGAACTGTCCTCGATGGCCGTGACCACGTTGACGAGCATCGAGAGATTGGGGGCGACGAGTTCGGCCCAGCTCGGTCTCTCCTGATACGCGGCGTAGAAGATGTGCGTGACGTCGGTGAGCTCGGCCAGTCTGCGGTGCGTCTCGTCGGCGTCGAGCAGATCCACCGCGATGTGCCGGACGCGTCCGTCGTCGATACCGCCGCGGCGTGAGAGCCCGACGATGTCCCAATTACCTGTTCGCTGCAGGTGATCGACCAAGTTGCCGCCGATCACTCCGTTGGCTCCCACTACCACTGCTACGCGTGACATGAACTTCTCCTATCTGGATATCGCGATATTGCGATGTCTTTAGTAGACCACATATCGGGATATTGCGATATTGGAGTAGGCTTCGAGGGTGGCTGACGAACTGGACCCCGCAGAGCTCGCGGCGGTGTTCGGTGCGCTGAGCAATCCCGCGCGATTGGCGATCATGCGGTGGCTCAAGGATCCCAGTGACTTTCCGCCCCAGCTCGAGCCCGCCGAGGACGTGGGAGTGTGCCTCAAGCACATTCGATCGCGGGCGGGTGTTTCGCAGTCCACAGCCTCGCAGTACATGGCCGTGCTGCAACGCGCGCAGCTGGTGACAAGCACCAAGATCGGCCCCTGGGTGCATTACAAACGCAACGACGAATTCCTCGACCGACTGGCCGAGACAATCAAGTCCGATCTGTGAAGTCGTCGATCGCCTGATCGATCGAACTGCTGTCCGTGTGCACATCTCGCGCCCGGTCCCGCAGTGTGCGCCGGTCGGTTGTACGTGCGATGGCGCTCAGGTCGATGCGTTGGAGCAGCTTCTTCGTCACCGGTCGCTTGCTGTCCCAGAATGCGAGGGCCGCGATGAGATCAGTCGCTTCCGGTCCGGTCAACAGTGCATGGGCGACGGCGCATGCCGCTGGGTCCTCGAATGGCAGTAGATAGGTGGCGTCGTCGAACACCGCAGGTTTTCCGTCGTAGGGGCCGACCATCCTGAACTGCGGAATCTTGTGGAATCCGGAGATCGCGATCTTGTAGGGCGCAAACGTGTACGGCCCGACACCGAAGATGCAGAACCGGGCGCGATTTCGGTAGATCGACGACTTCCGGCCATCGAGAGCTGTCGCGTTGTCGGTCAGGTACTTCCACAACTTCGGTGCGCTGTCCGCCAACTGTGCGGTGTCGTCACCGGTGTGGGATTGCGGCACGATCATCCATCGCGAGACCACGCTCAACTTGTCGCGATAGACGTCGGTGCATTTGAACAGAGGAAACAGGAAGTCTGTCTCGACGTCGACCGCAGCTCCGAGTTTGGTTCGCGGGCCGTCGTTCTCGGCCAGTTCCATGACGGCAGACGCATCGTGTTTGATGCCCTGACGCCATATCAGTGGACTGATGCCATCGAACTGCTTGCTTCGCTCGTAGGCGTCGACGTCCGCGACGAGTTGTCCGTCGACCACTCCGATCCTGCTGCTGGGGTGCAGTGCGTCCATGCTCGAATACATCTGCGCGGTGTGGTCGGTTGCATCGGTTCCGAGTTCGACCACGAACCAGCAGGCATCGACTCCGGCGTCGAACCACTTCTTGGCGTCGATGGGGCGCAGACTCGAACCGGTGATCGGAAGGCCGTGCCGGGCGCAGTGCAACAGGACGTTTCGAGCTACCTGGGTTTTGCAGATCATCGCAACGGTGACCGGGCGATCTGCGAACTCGGCGAGCAACTTGATCCAGATGAACTCCGCAACATCGAAATTCGAGCTTCCGGTGATCGCATCGATGCCGCGCACGTTCCCGGTGTTCGCACGAGCCGGTCTGTTGCTGGAACCCAGAACCGACAGCTGTGAGTTGGTCACCCACGGTGGGTTGCCGACGACGAGGGTCGGGCCCGACTCCGACGTCCATGCGATGTCGCGCGCCAGGTCGAAATCGAAGATCGATGCTGTGATCACCCTGCCGAATATCGATGCTGCCGCGGCGTACTCGGGCTGCACTTCGATTCCGACCCGTTCTGTGTCGGGGTGACGCTCACCGATGACCGACAAGAAGTTCCCGACACCACACGTGGGTTCCAGGACACGAGTCCACTGCCGTCGAGGCAGGGTGTTCACCAACGCACGTGCCAACTCGATCGGGGTCTGGAAGTCCCCGAACTCGTTGTTGGGCATCGATGCCTCCGGCGGTGGTGCGAACAAGTTCCTTCTACGGCACTCAACCACACCACTGCCGAAGGCATTAAAGTCGACTGGGATGAAGCTCTCGCGTGCGGCCCTACTGCTGTCAACTCTGGCGTTCATCGTCGCTCTGATCTGGGTCGCCGTCACTGCGGGGGATCAAGTGCCCGCGCACTTCGACGGGTCCGGTCAGGTCGATCGCATGGAGTCGAAGCTGTCCTTCCTGCTCACGATGGGCGGCATCGGATTCGCGATCATCGGGTTGTTCGCGAGCATCGGGTGGTGGTTCCCCAAGGTTCCGGGGTCCATGGTGAATCTGCCGAGCCGGACGATGCACGAGTATTGGACTGCCGCCGAGAACCGACCCGAGCTGAACCGAAAGATGGCCGAGGACCTCGAGTGGATCGGTGCGGCAACGGCATTGCTGTTCGCCTGGATCACCGTCGTTGCGGGTGCAACGACGGGCGACTCGGTCAGCGTCTGGGTTCTCGCCGTCCCGACGGCGCTGTACCTGCTGGCCATTCTGGGATACGTGGTGTTCGTCGTCAAAGGCGGCCGGTACCGCGTACCGAAGAACTGAATCAGGGGAGTGGTTGCAGCATCGCCAATTTCGATCCGGACTGCACCAGATATCCGCCCTCGGTTGCGTCGACCAACAGCTCGAAGCTCATCGACTCGTCGTCCGGAAACATCATCGACGTCGATGCAGTCCACTCGGTCCCACCGGTGGTCACGTCGACCGCGGAGAGATCTGTTCCGGCCGAGGTCAACACCAGATCGTTGTCGCGCCCGATGATGCTGCCGTTCAGCTCGGCCTGCCACAGGTGCTCGCCGTCTCGCAGGTCGATCGCGGTGGTGCCATTGGATGCCTGCAGCAACCCGACATGGCCGATGACATGCGTCAGGGTGGCGTACGTGCGGGGCTCGTTGAGTTCGTCGCCGGGAAAGTCGTACGACAGGGCGTCGTCGCGCCACAGTTCCTCGCCTGTGTTGCGGTCGAAGGCCGTTTCACCGAGAACGATCGGTATCGCCGTGTCGGTGGGCTCGTCCAGCGAAGGTTGTTGTACGACAGGGCTGTCCGATCGTGCGAGGACCGTGCCGTCCGAACGGAAGGCGGCGGACCCTTTCGATTCCGTACTCGTACCCTCACAATCTCTCAACGACGCAATGGCCAGGTCGCCTGCGGTGCGTCCCACGGCTCCGAGACAATCCTCGAGGCTGTCCGTCTTCCAGAGTTGCCGTCCGGTCGAGGCGTCGAACGTGGAGAAACCGCCCCCGACGTCGAATGTTCCGATGTCGTCACCGACCTTCAATGCGGTGGCGTAATCGTCCTCCCAGCCGGCCGACGCGTGCAGCGGAACCGTCCAGTCGGCGCTCGGATTCTCCAATGTTCCGCGGTGCAACAGAATGTCACCGGCTTCGAGGTCGCCCGATGTCGTGTACACGCGATCGTTCGCAACCGTGACGGCGAACAGGTCGAGATCGGTGGGGTAGTTCCGCGATTCGCCGGTGATCGGATCGAAGGTGACGTAGCCCGGCGTCGCACCCCAGATCGGTTGATGGCACACGAGTCGGCCGCCGAGCGGCTCGTCGGCGCACGCGGCCAGGTCCGGAGCGGGGGTCTTCCACAGAACGCTGCCGTTCGCGGTGTCGATTCCGACCATGACTGCCTCGTCGTTGCCGGATTCCGAGGACACGACAGCCAGTGTCAGAGCGGTGTGGTCGATCAGAATCGAGCCGGCCTGCCATGCGTACATCGAACCTGTCCTCGGAGAGGCGAAGGTGGCTCCCTCCAGTCCGATGTCCGCCGCATCGACGGACCACGCCAACCCCGGTGCGTCGTCCGAGGAGTCGGTGATCTTCTTGATGGTCGTCGATCGGTCCTGGGTCACAACGGCTATCGAGGCACCGACCGACAGTGTTGCGACGATCGCCGCAACGACCAGTGTGGTGTTCTGGTTCCATCGCATCATCGAAGGTCCAATCCTGCTGTGTTCGCCAGGTTCTCGAGCAGTGCCGGATCCTGCACCGGTTGTGTCGTAGACACCGTGATCTCGAGCCCCGACGGCGTGGCGACGGAGACCGAAGAACCCGGCCCGTATTCGTTCGGTGAGACCAGCTGGGGCTCCTCCGTTGTCGCCGAATCGGATTCGAGGTCGGGCGTGGCCCGAGCAACGCTGATCGTGAGTTGCCCGGCAGTGCTGTTCACTGCCTGACACAGCCCGGAACCGAATTCGTTGGTGTGCAACGCACCCAACGGTGGTGTCGGAGCGAGCGCCGCCGCGTCTGCCCGACGGAGAGCGTCGTTGAGCGTTCGAATCTCTTCGCGGGAGAACGACGGCGTCGGTGAGTCGTCCCAGCCGACACCCCAGCCTGCGTAGCAGTCGGCGGCATTGCCCGGTGTTCCGGCAGGGATGGGAGCAGTGATCCTGAGGGCAGGGTCGGCGGCTATTCGGACCAGGTCGTCGAGCGTCAGTTTCAACGTGTCCGGGTCGTTCCCGCCGGAAACCGAGGCGGAGACGACGGACCCGTCCGGCGTGTACGCGGTGGCCGTCCGGGAGTAGGACCTCTGACCGTTGGTTTCGCGCCACGTGTCGTCGGTGTCCAGCACCGTTCCGTCCGGCAGACTCCGTCGCTCATCCACTTGGCCTGCCACGCACGGTGGTGGTTCGGCCGAGTCTGCCGGGCCGACACCGACACTGAGATAGTCGGACTCGCTACCCGAGGCCAGTGGGGTGGATGCGTGCGCCGAATCGAGGACGAAATCCTCGGATTCGCTCGACGCGGGTATCGGGCCGAAGTACATGGACGTGGTCGACGAGATCGCGGAGGGAAGTGCTGCCATCAACGCCTCGGACATGAGGTGCGCTCGGGGTCCGCTGTACCAGGGGGCCGCAGGATTGTCGTACGATTCATCGCCCGTGGTCAAGAAGGCGAGGGATGAGGATTCGCTCGGAGGCTCGACGGTGTCGCACCCCGGAATGCTTGCCGACGCGTCGACCTCCGGGGTGACCACCACGTATTCCTGCTGCGGAGGCTCCGGAACGGGTGTCGCCGATGTCGTTGGTAACGAGGTCAATTCGGGCTCCTCGGCCGGAGCGGTCAGTCCCGCTGCGACTACACCGAGTGCCACTATCGATACGAGGACGAGTGTGTTCAGCAGCGCGGAACGATTGCGTTCGGTGGGCTGCGTGTCCCCGTTCATGACCCTCGCTTCGTTCGCCGCATTCGCGACGAATGTCGCGCAACATTCATACCATTCGTTTTGCTAATCGTGCCGGGTGTAGCAGCCAGATGACATCCTGGCAGCCCCCGATCACCTCGCCGGCGGGATCCGGCGTTCGATGACACACTGCCGGTCGATGTTCAGTGCGTACCGAGTCCGTCGAGGAGAAGTTCACCGACGAACGTCGCGTTGTCCTGCGGGCTGTTCTGTCGTCGGGTGAAGCATCGCATCAACAGAGTGTTGGTGATTCCGGCAGCGAGATCCACTGGGCTCGAGCTCGTTCGGAAAATGCCGGTGTCCTGTCCTCGCGCGATGACCGGTGCAATGATCGCCGGCAGGTTGAGCTTCTCCTTGATCGAGATCAGCCCCTCCGGCTCGCCGTAGGTGTCGTGTGCGACGGCGACGAGGAGAGCGTCCATGAACTCGAGTTCGTCGGCGGCAAGTTGCGCGCACCGCAGCATGTGATTCCGCAGAATCGTGAGCTCGTCGAGGCCCAGCAACTGGTCGTCGGCCACCGACTCGCGAAGACGATCGACTCGACTCTGCAGTGCTGCAACGATGACGGACGGTTTGGTCGGAAACAGTGTCTTGCACGCCGCCCTCGGCACTCCCGCGATATCGGCGACGTCGTCCATTCGCGTCATGAAGTAGCCTCGCTTTCCGAACTCGTCGCGCGCAGCGGTGACGATCGCAGCACGCGGATCGCGGGGCAGCGGCCGCTCTTCGCCCGAGACACCGACTTCCCCCACGACGTCATCGAGGTGCTGATGATGCCCCGACGTGTCGACGACGGCCCCTAGGAAGGCGAGCAGCGCATCGGACAACACATCGGCCGATACGGAAGCGGCGTCAACCTGACTGCGGATGCGAAAGCCGTCCACGACGGCATTGACCGTCACGGCGAACGATCGGGCCGTGAAGGGACGGCGAAAGGCTCCACCGTCGGGAGCGAACAGAACCTCGAATGCGTCGAGCACGGCGTCGTCTCGCAGGCGGTACTCAGCGGCGAGTGCCGCGGAAGCGGGTCCGCGGAAAACATGGTCGAGAAGAGACGCGGTGGTGCTCTTCCGGTCGACGATTGCCGGGAAGTGGTCCGCGACGAGCGCCGACACCGATGCGCGAATCGACGCGCCGCTGTTCGTCATCTGCGCGCGAACGATGTCGTGGATGTCGACCGGTGGAGGAGTACGGGACAAATGTTCGACGACCGCGGTGAGGAAGTCGGATTTGGTCTTGAACTTGCGGAAGAACGTCGCCGTCGACGAGTCGGTCTCGTGGACGACGTCCTCGATGCGCAGTCCGCGTTCGAGGATCTTGCGCGGATGTGCGATCAGCAATGACACACCCGCCTCGACGAAGTGGGCGGCGGTCGCGTCGAGCTCGGTCATAGAGGCGGACTTTACCCAGGTGGGGACAAGATCGAGGTCGCGGGCGACAGTATTCACTCTCAGGTGAGAGCGACCTCGGTCATTCCTCGGAGTGACCCAGCGGAGCGGTTGCGGTGTCATTGGCCGTGTTCGCGCCACCGGGACAGCGGCGGTGCCCGACACCAAGGACCTCCATGACAGTGCTCGATATCCGCGTCGGCGACGCACCCGACCCCCGGCTCAGCGCTCGTGAAATCGAAGTACTCACGGCCTGGCTCATCTCGGATTCCAAAGCGGAGGCGTCGCGTTCGCTCTATCTGTCGATGGGAACCGTCAATACACATCTGACTCGCATCAGAGCGAAATACACGGCGGTGGGGCGAACTGCACCGACCAAGGCGACGTTGCTGGTGCGTGCGCTGCAGGACGGGTTCATCGACATCGACGATCGTTGAGCGGCTATTGCACCTCGACGCGTCTGGACTTGATCTTCTTCACCACGAACCAGGCGATCAGCGCGACGACTATGCCGATGACGACGTACTGGAACACCGAGGCGTAGTTCTCCACGTAATGCCAGTTCTCGCCGAGGAAGTAGCCGGCGAGTACGAAGATCGAGTTCCAGATCAGGCTGCCGAGAGTGGTGTACAGGGTGAATTGCAGAATCGGCATCCGGGACACGCCGGCCGGGATGGATATGCCCGAACGGACGACCGGGATCATGCGGCCGAAGAACACTGCCGACCGACCGTGACGGGTGAACCAGTCCTCTGCCTTGGTCAGATCCTCGGTGCCGACGAACGGCATCTTCTCGACGATGGCATACATCCGATCGCGGCCGAGCTTGATGCCGAGCCAGTACAGGACGAGTGCGCCGAGCACCGAGCCTGCCGTCGTCCAGAACAACGCACTCAGCAGCGTCATGCCGCCCTGCGACGCGGTGAACCCGGCGAGAGGGAGGATGATCTCGCTGGGAAGGGGTGGGAAGAAGTTCTCCGCGGCGACGGCGATTCCGGCCCCAGGGCCGCCGATGGCCTCCATCAAACTCACTGCCCATCCGGCGATCCCTCCGAGGTCGCTGTCGGCTGCGGCAAGGGAGGAAAGGGCACTCATGGCAACGACTGTACGAAACCGACGCCAGGAAAATCTGCTCACCAGGACAAATGCCCGAGAATTGAGACATATGGAACACTCGACGGTGTGAACCGAGTCTCCCGAGTAGTCCCCGCTGTTGCCGTTGCCACACTCCTGCTGAGTGCCTGCGGGTCGTCGGATTCGGCCGAGCCGGCACCGAGCACCCCGAGCGGTTCCTCCTCGTCGGCGGCAACGTCATCGAGTTCGAGCACCGCAACGGTCTACGACCTGCCCGGTAGCGGAGTGTTCCCCGAGGGCATCACCGCCGCGGACGACACGTTCTACGTGACGTCGACGTCCGACGGAGCGGTGTTCCGCGGAACCGTCGGATCTCCCGATGTGTCGGTGTTCCTACCCGGCGGCGCGGACGGACGCACCGGTGCTGCGGGTATCGATGTGACCGATGACGACGATCGCGCCGACTACCTGGTGATCGCCGGTGGAGCCACCGGCAAGGTGTGGGTGTACGACGCCGAATCCGGTGACCTGGTGGCCACGTTCACCAACGGTCTCGGTGCGGACGCGACATTTCTCAACGACGTCGCCATTGCCGACAACGGCGATGCCTACGTCACGGATTCGCGCAGCCCGGCGTTGTACCGCATTCCCGCCGAACAGATGACCGCCGGAATGCAGGACGGACCGTTGGAAACGTTCGTGAGCTTCGACGGCACTCCGTTCGCGTACGGGGAGGGGTTCAACGCCAACGGCATCGTGGAGAACGACGACGAATCTGCGTTGATCGTCGTGCAGTCGAGCACCGGCAACCTGTATCGGATCGACAAGACTTCCAAGGAGGTCACACAGGTCGATCTCGGGGGAGCGACACTCATGAACGGCGACGGGATGGAGATGGACGACGACACGCTGTACGTCGTTCGCAATCGCGACGGTCTCATCGCGAAGGTGGATCTCGACGACGACGGAAGAACCGGCGCGGTCACCGGCGAGATCACCGACGCATCGTTCGCGTATCCGACAACCGTTGCAGCGATGGACGATCGGCTGTACGTGGTGAACAGTCAGTTCGACAAGCGTGGGGGAGAGCCCGTCGAGCCGTTCACCGTCAGCTCGGTTCCGGAGTAGAGCGGCTGCGCCGCACGTGCATGAAAGTTCGTAGCAGAGACCGAGTTTCCGTTCACAACGATCAGTCGGCGACGATGGCGTCGATCTGACCGAGTGCCAGTGCCATGCCCTCGTCCATGCCCATCTCGACGAGTTCTTCGAGCTGGCTGAGGCTGTCGAATCGCGAACGTATGGTCATACGTGTTGTGCCACCGACGTCTTCGAGGGTAGCGGTGGCGTGGGTGACGGGCATCGTCGACGACGGGTTGCCGGAGTCGTCGGCGAAACCGTCATCGAAGGACAGTGTGGTCGGCGCGGAGATCTCGGTGAAAAGCCACCAGCCGGCGGCTTTTTCGCCCTCAGGGCCGGTCATGTAGTACGACGCCCTTCCGCCCGGAACGAAGTCGTGGCTCTCGAAGGTCGCGGGCCACGTTGGCGGTCCCCACCAGCGCTCGAGTTGTCGTGGGTCCTCCCAGATCTGCCACACCCGTTCGACCTTCGCGTCGAACTCGGCGACCATCGTCATGGTCAACGTCTCCGCATCCTTGTGGGAGCTGATGAACGGCATGGATTCAGCCTTTCTCGTCGTGGGAAAGTAGTTCGTCGATCCGGTCGACTCGACGTCGCCAGATCTCTTCGTATGCGTCGAGCAGTGCGCGGGCTCGTGCGATGGTGTCCAATCGAACTCGCACGATCTGCTCCCTGCCACGCTTGTGTTTCGTGATCACGTCGGCGCGTTCGAGAACGGCGACGTGCTTCTGCACAGCGGCAAAACTCATGGCGTAGTGAGCCGCCAATTCCGACACCGACTGTTCGCCGACAGTGACCCTCGCGACGATGTCACGCCGGGTCTTGTCGGCGAACGCCTGGAACAGGCGATCGACCTCGTCGTCACTCAACTCATCTACAACCATTTGGTTGTAGATTATTCCGGGATTCAGGTCTCGTCAAGAGTGTTCGGCGTCGGTCGTCGGCGTTCGCCGTAAAGAACCGATCGCAGCCGAGACCACGGTGTCGATGAATTCCGCGTCGCACGGAAGTCGGGTGAGGAGATGGCGAAAATGGATAGGAGCGATGAGTAGCTCTATCGCGGTGCGGGCGTGTGCGTCGGCACCGGCGGGGATCTCACCACGTGCGATTGCATGCCTGATCATCACTTGGTTCACCTCGAAACGCTTATGCCAGAATGTTTTCCGTGCCAGTTCGATCTCGGGGGAGTCGGTGACGAAGGCGAGCGCTCGAACCAGGCCATGGCCCAGGGGTGAGTTCAGATACGCGCTCAAAGTGGTGGCAAGCGCCGTCAGATCCCCGCGTAGCGAACCGGTATCGGGCCGTGGGAGGGTGTGCTCGCTGGCGGCGAGCATCGCCTCGAGTACAAGATTTTCTCGAGTGACCCACCGTCGGTAGACAGTGCTGTCGCGTACGCCAGCGCGGCGAGCGATGTCCGGTATTCCGACCTTGTCGACGCCGCCCTCGATCACGGCGTCCAGCACAGCCTGGTGTACCGCGGCTCTGACCTGAGCCGTCCGCCCCCCGGGCCGTCGGCGTGGTGCAACGTGCGCGGTGTCGTCATCCATTCGTGAATGCTATTGCAGTGTTCCTTGCTTTAGTCGATCGAGCCGCCTACCGTGCGTTAACGCAGAACTTTCTGCTTTGAGCGGCGGGGGAGCAGCCAGTGACATCGTTGACTGATTGGGGACGACGGATAGCGGTCAGCGTGAGGGCACTGACCCACAGGACGGAGAGTGCAGCACACAGGCGAGGTGTCGCGCCGTTTCTGCCACGGCTGTTCGTCGACCGCTTCACGCATCTCGGCGGAATATCGGATGCCGAGTTCCGGCGTCAGTTGTCGGAATGTCGTTCGTTCGATGATGACCGGTGGGCTCCCTATTGGTCGACTTTCGCCGACCGATACCTCGCGCGCGCAGACGAGGCCTTGTCCCGATTGGGTGCCCCCGCGAGTGCCCGGCTGCTCGACGCCCCCGACCCCTCAGCGCTGACGGCTCTGGGTGAGGCACTGGAATCAGCGGCGACGATTCTTGCCGATCGTGGCACGGTTGCGGATCCGGAGGCACCGGCACGTTTCGTCGTAGAGCACCCCGAGGCATCCGATGCGGTTGTTGCGATGGACGGATTTATCAAAGCAGTGGTGTACGACTTCGTCGCCGCGTGGCCTGGCGGGAGTCCACAACGCCAGCGTGCCTATCGGCGCTCGTCGCGCCTGTCGGAGGCGTTGTTGCAGGCCATGGCGCCGACGATGGGGTACGACGTCGAAGTGCTCGACATCGTCCTGCCCGGCACCACCGATCGAGTCCACGGCGTTCTCGCGTTGCCGATCGGTGCGACGAACATGCCGACGGTTCTGGTCTCGAACGGATTGGAAGGCACCATCGCCGAGACTCTCTTTCCTCTCCTGGCACAGCGCGACGCCGGTCTCGCGACCTTCGTCATGGAGATGCCCGGCACATACTCGTACAGCGAACCCATGACGGTGGCGTCCGAGAACGTGTACAGCGCGGTGATCGACTTTCTCGCTGCCGATGAGCGCATCGACGCCGAGCGGCTCGGCATCATGGGTTTCAGCTTCGGCGGCTACTGGGCGGCGCGCATGGCCGCAGTGGACCCTCGTCTGAAAGCGGTGGTGTCCAATGGGCCGCTAACGCATCGCAGTTTCGGTGTCCTCAATGCGATCGGCATGCCAGAGGTGATGCTGTCGACACTGAGTCGGACGCTCGGTGCCACCAGCACTGCCGGCCTGTTGCGCAAGGTGTTGAAACTCTCTCTGCAACAACTCTATCGGGAGATCGGCATCCCCCTGTTGGTGATCAACGGGGCCCGGGACACGCTGGCCAGTACCCGCGACTCGATCGACCTCGCAGTCGCTGCACCTAACGCCCAGCTGGTGCTCTACGCCGACGACGACCACTGTGCCATGGGCAATGCCGAGCACTGGTCGTTGCTCTCGACGCGCTTCCTCTGCGAGCATCTTCTGGCCCCGTCGACGAAATAGCTTTGGCGGCCCTGAAAGCCGGTGTCCGGGTGACGTCATCGAACAAGGGCAATCGTTCAGGCACCATGGAGTGTGGGCAGCCGACCGTGCCGTCCTGGAGGAGAGCGACGTGCAGATTCGACCGGCCATGATCGGAGCACTGACGATCGTGCTGGGCGCACTCGTGGTGCTGGTTCTCGATCTGCTCACCGCATGGCAGACGCCCTCCCATCTGCGCCGGACGATCAGCGAATACGGACTCGGCGCGCAGCAGTGGGTGTTCTCGATCGGCGTCGTACTGCTCGCATTCGGTTCTGCACTCACCCTCGCGTCCGCGATTCGACATCGTCTCACTCGGCCCGGTGCAGCCGCCTCGATCTTCCTCACGCTGTGGACCGTGGGGCTCATTGCCGTCGTCGCTGTGCCGAAGCAGGACTGGTCGAACGACGCCTCCCTGAGCCTCGGCGGGACGATCCACAGGTTGGGGGCTGCCGTGGCGTTCGTCAGCATCCCGGTCGCGGTGTTCGCGTTCTCGCGGCCCTGGCTTCGGGACACCGTGTGGGCAGTGCGCGCCCGCGTGACCATGGGACTCAGCGTGCTCTCCGTCGTGACACTGATGCCCATCGTCTACGCGCTGGCAGTGGGAGCAACCGGCTCGCGGCCTTGGTACCGCGTCGTCACACTCGGCTACGTGGAGCGGGTGCTCGTCGTCGCCGAAGTGATCGCATTGATATCGCTGGCGCTGTGGGTGTGGGCGGCAGAACGTAGGAGCCTCACCTCGAAGCCGACTCGGGAGCTGCGAGCCTCGCAGACCGTCTGAGGGAACCGATCGAGCACGCGTCGCGTCCAACCGTTCAGTGACGTCTGTGTCGAGAGGTTGAACGAATGCGGCTGGTGGGTGGGCGTTTGCTCGCGGTGGTTTGTGCTTCGGCGCTGGTGCTGACGGGGTGTGGGGGCTCGACGCAGGGCAGCCCGGTCGCGAGTGGGGACGCCTCGACGGAATCGACGACGATGGCGGCCGGTCCGGAGCCATTCGATCCATGCACCATTCCGAAATCTGCCGTGACGGCAAGTGGATTGGACGTGAGTACCGAGAGATCGGACTTCGCGGGAATCGGGACTTACCCCGGCTGGAAGAACTGCACGTGGGACGGGCCGTCTGGAAAACCTTGGTACTACTTGGCGGTTATGTCATCGAAGAACTCCATTGACGAGTACCTGAACAGCCCGCAAAACGACCGACAGGTTCCCGTACGCGTCGGTTCACGCGATGCCGTTCGATACCACGCTCCTTACCAGAGCGACTTGCCTGACGGGTGCGACATTGCCCTCGACGCAGGCGGCAACTTGATCATCTTCAAGCTCGACACAATCGGATCTGAAGAGACCGTGGGAGACCCGTGCAGGGAAGTCAGCAGACACGCAAGCGATCTCGAAGCGTTTCTACCGAAGTGAGTTGGTGATTCTGGTGACTGGCAATACGCAGGGCTTTACGGACAATCTCCTCTACTGGCAATCGGTGCGCGACCAGGCTGCTGCGGGTGAACTGCACGTCGAGACTGAAATTGCGCAGGAATGCGACAAAGTCTGCGCGGACTACCTTGTGGATCTGAGCAAGCAACTCGAGTTCACGCAGATGCTGTCATCTCCCGAAGCATTCGGCGACTTGCCTTCGGCCCAGATGCTCGGTGCCAAGTTCCATCGTCTCGCGGTCGGCGAAGAACGCTCTGCGCGCTTCGCGATCAAGCAGCAGATCGAGATCATCAAGACGATGCGGGAGTTCTTTCGACACTATTTCGCCAGTGTCGAGGCGACCGATACAGACACCGCTTCCGCGGTCGAAGCCCTGTCACCACCGCGATAGACGCCGAATCCCGACGACCCAGGTGCTCGGTCGTCGGGAATCGCAGATCGAATTGCTCTGTCAGCGAGCGAGTTCCACGTCCGCTTCCTCATCGACGAAGGGGTCACCGTTTCGCGGAGCGTTGTAGCGCTCGAGGTCGAGAATTCCCTCACGCTTGGCGACGATGGTCGGCACCAATGCCTGACCGGTCACGTTGACTGCGGTGCGTCCCATGTCGACGATCGGTTCCACCGCAAGCAACAGACCGACACCGGCCAATGGCAATCCGAGTGTCGACAGCGTGAGGGTGAGCATGACCGTCGCACCCGTTGTTCCTGCCGTTGCAGCAGAACCGATTACGGATACCACGATGATCAGCAGGTAGTCGGTGATGGTGAGATCGATGCCGTAGAACTGAGCAACAAACAGTGCTGCGATTGCGGGATAGATTGCCGCGCAACCATCCATCTTCGTCGTCGCACCGAGTGGCACCGCGAACGACGCATACTCACGCGGCACGCCGAGGTTGCGTTCGGTCACCCGCTCGGTGAGCGGCAGAGTTCCGATCGACGAGCGCGACACGAAGCCCAGCTGCGTGGCCGGCCACACTCCCGAATAGAAGTTGCGCACCGAAAGGCCATGGGCGCGAACGATCAACGGGTACACGACGAAGAACACCACAGCCAGGCCGATGTAGATCGACACGGTGAACACGCCCAGCGAACCGATCGCGTCCCAGCCATAGGTTGCGACTGCGTTGCCGATGAGGGCGGCGGTGCCGATCGGTGCCAGGCGAATGATCCACCACAGCACCTTCTGCACGATCGCCAGCAACGAGGCGTTGAACGCGAGGAAGGGCTCGGCCTTCTTGCCGACCTTGAGTGCCGCGATGCCGATAGCCGCGGCGATCACCAGCAACTGCAAGATGTTGAAGCTCAATGATGTGGTTGCGGTACCGCTCTCGGCGACCGTGGTTTTGGCACCGAGAGCGAAGAAGTTGCTCGGCACCAAGCCGGTGAGGAACGACCACCACGACCCGACACTCGACGGATCTCCTGCCGAGCCGGCTCCCGCGCTGGTTCGCGATCCGGGCTGCGCGACCAGTCCGATGACGATGCCGATGATCACAGCGATGAAGGCCGTGATGGCGAACCACCACAGCGTCTGAATGGCGAGGCGGGCAGCATTCGTGACTTCACGGAGGTTGGCGATGGAGCTGACGATTGCCGTGAAGACCAGCGGAATGACCGCGACGGTAAGTAGCTTGACGTAGCTCGAACCGATGGTCGAGAGGGTGCCGACCAACCAGTTGTCGTTGCCGTCGGCCGCGTCGGGCATGGATCGAGCGATCAGCCCGAACACGACACCGAGCACGAGACCGGCAACGATTTGTGGACCGAACGCGGTTGCCCAGGTGGGGACACGGCGCGTACGGGTAGCGCTGGGCGCAGACATGGATATGCCTTTCGAAAAGGAGAGGTGTCGCCAGGGATGGGAGACAGAAGTGCTGGTCGGCCGATGGGCCGAACTTCAGGGGGTTGCGGTCTGGAGTTCCGTCAACAGGTAGCGCTGGCTTGCAGACGCAAGTCGACATACCGTCGAGAGGTCAGCAGCGGATTCACTGATCGAACGGTACTCCGCCTCCGAACTGCGCAATCAAGCAGGGGCGGGCTCTGAGGGATCACTGTGGAATCGGTATGGGTGCGCTGCGGCGATCCTCGGTCGCCGTATTCGTGGGTTAGCTTGAGGTTTCCTGACGACGACGAAACGAGATCATGAGTACCGAATCGAAGCCCCGAGGATTGGGCCGGCGACTCGTCGGTGCCTTCTGCGCGGTCGTCGCGGCCCTGGTTGCCGTCGTTCTGGCATCGGCCGGTTGGGTGGCGTATGCGACGGCGGGGAAGGTCTACGACGTCGACGATGCGCCGGACGCGCCGGTGGCCATCGTCCTCGGTGCACAGGTACGCGACGGCAAGCCGATGCGATTTCTGGCCGGACGGCTCGACACGGCGATTGCCTTGATGGCAGCGGGGAAGATCAAGGCAATCCTGGTCTCCGGTGACGCGGACGGCAACTCCGGCAATGAGATTCAAGCCATGACCGACTACCTGATCGAGCACGGAATCGACCCCAGTGTGATCATCGGAGACGATCACGGCATCGACACCTACGACACCTGCGCCCGCGCAAAGGAGACGTTCGGCGTCGAACGGGGACTGATCATCAGCCAACCCCTCCACGTGTCGCGAGCAGTAGCGTTGTGTGAGGATATGGACCTCGACGTCGACGGAGTCACGGCCGAGTGCATCGACTGCAATACCCTTGCAGTGGTGCGTAACTACGCGCGAGAGTTGCTGGCGCGCCCCAAAGCGGTACTGGATCTGTGGTCGGGTCGCGACCCCGTGGTGGTGTCTCCGCCCGTCGATTCTCTTGCGAACATCACCGATCGATGAGTGTTCCGAGCGCGCATATGCGATCCGCTCCTCAGTTTTGAATATGTGCCGCCGATCGGCGTCGGTTATCCGAAACTGGGGAGCCGATCAGAACCGTCGACGTGGGAAGACGCAGGCTGAAGCGCGGCTAGAGTGAGCGAGCCCGGTTCGACGACTCAGCGGACCCGTGTTTCAGGAGAAGTGAACGCTTGAGCTGGATTCGCTTGAACGGCGTTGCCAAGGGATACGACCAGAAGGTGATGCTGCGCGAGGTGTTCTTTCGTCTCGCCGACGGTGATCGCATCGGGCTGATCGGGCGCAACGGAACGGGCAAGACCACCCTGCTGCAGCTTCTTCTCGGGCGTGAGACACCCGATTCCGGAACCGTCGACGTCACCGAGGGCGCACGAATCGGATACTTCTCGCAGTTCTCCGAACTGGACGGCGATCGCAGCATTCAAGCGGAGCTCGAATCGCTGTTCGGCGCTGTCCACGCTATCGAGACCGAATTGGCCGAGGTCGAGGCCGCAATCGGAGGTGACCTCGACGAGAAGCAGATGTACAAGCTCGTCGATCGCCAAGCTGAACTGCTCGATGCCATGGAGAACAGTGGCGGCTGGACCTATCACCAACAGATCGACACGGTGCTGTCCATGCTCGGATTCAACGCCGAACGCCGCGAACTACCCGTCGATCGACTTTCCGGCGGCTGGCGCAACCGCGCAGCGCTGGCCAAGATCCTCATCGAGGCGCCCGACGTTCTGCTACTCGACGAGCCGACGAACTTCCTCGACGTGGCCGGCATCGCGTGGCTCGAGCGCTGGCTGCGCGACTTCCGCGGAGCCCTTCTCGTCGTCTCGCACGACCGCGCATTCCTCGAACAGGTCGTCACCAGCATCGTCGAAATCGAGAATCATCACCTCCAGACGTACGACGGTAGCTACTCGGAATACGTTCAGCAGAAACAGTTTCGACTCAAGAACCTCGAACGCGAGTTCAGCAACGAGCAACAGTTGCTGGCATACGAGCAGGAGGCGATCAGCGATCGCAAGGAAGCGGTGAAGAACCCCAGCGGGGTGCTCAAGCGTCGGCTCGCGAACATCAAGAAGAGCAAGAGTCCGCGTCCGGTCGATACGGTGGTCACTGCGATCTACGGCGGACTGCACGTCCACGACAACCTGGCCGAGATCACGGGCATCTCCAAAAGCTATGGCGAGCAACGACTTTTCGAGAACATCTCGTTCACCGTGCATCGCGGCGACCGTATCGCCATCACCGGACCGAACGGATGCGGCAAGACGACCCTCGTCGACATCCTCGTCGGTGCCGAGCAACCGGACAGCGGCAAGATCAAATGGAAGACCAAAGCGCCCTCGTTCATCTACTACAACCAGGTGCTCGCCGATCTCGATCTCGATGACACGGTGTCGCACTCGGTGAACGCGATGCCGGGTAGTCTCGCTCTGACGGCGACGAAGAAGGAAGTCCACCGCTTTCTCACGTTGCTGCAGTTCTCCGAGATGGACCTCAAATCGAAGATCGGCGTTCTGTCCGGTGGCCAGAAGGCGCGAGTGGCTCTGGCTCAGTGCCTCCTGTTCGGTGCGGGCGTCATTGTGCTCGACGAGCCCACCAACCACCTCGACCTACAGAGCACCCAGGTTCTCGAACGTGCCCTGATGGCGTTTCCCGGCGCGGTGATCCTGGTGAGCCACGACAGATTCTTCGTCGAAAAAGTGGCGTTCCGGCAGCTGTCGTTCGACGGCAAGGGCGGCGTCACCGAAATCGCGGGCGTGCAGATGGCGTAACGGTGTTGGCTACCCGTTGATCTTCGACGCGGACGTGCCCCACTCGGCGTCGCGCAGCTCCTTTTTTCTGATCTTGCCGGTCGATGTCTTCGGCAGGTCGACGATGAATTCGACGTTGCGCGGGGCTTTGTACGACGCGATGGCCGATTTCACGTGCGCCACGAGCTCGGCTTCCGAGGCGTCCGCGCCGGGCACCAGCACCACGAACGCCTTCGGTCGCTCTCCCCACTTGTCGTCGGGAACCCCGATGACCGCAACATCGGCGACGGCAGGATGGCTCGCCAGCGCCTGCTCCACCTCGATCGTCGAAATGTTCTCGCCGCCGGATATGACGACATCCTTGGCGCGATCGAGTAACTGAACATAGCCGTCGGGATGCATCACCCCGAGGTCACCGGAATGGAACCAGCCGCCCGCGAAAGCCTTCGTCGTTCCGGCGGTGTCGTTGTAATACCCCTTCATGACGTTGTTGCCGCGCATGACGATCTCGCCCATTTCGCCGCCGTCGGGTTCGACGTCGATCAACACTCCACCGGGACCGGGCTTGTCGCGTACCACGCGCAGACGGTCCGCAGTGAGCATGCCGACTCCCTGTCTGGCCAAACGACGAGCCTGTTCGTCGGCGTCCAGTTCGAGCCACTCCTGCTTTGCCTCGCACACCGAATAGGGACCGTAGGTTTCGGTGAGGCCGTAGACGTGTACGAGCGTTGCTCCCAATGCTCGGATCTTGGCGATGATCGTCGGGCTCGGAGGAGCTCCCGCTGTGACGATGGTCAGCGGTCGATCGAGTGAATGTGCCTCTGCAGCAGTGGCGAGAGTGGTCAACACGGTCGGCGCACCGGCAAGGTGATCGACGCCGTTGTCGATGGCCGACCAGATGGCGTCGCCGCGCACTCCGCGAAGGCATACGTGTGTGCCGGACGCGGCTGTGACCGCCCACGTGGTGCACCACCCGTTGCAGTGGAACATCGGCAGCGTCCATAGATAGCGGGTGTCGATACCGAATCCCTGGTGGTGCAGTTCGCCCAGGGAATTGAGGTAAGCACCGCGGTGGGTGTACATCACGCCCTTGGGCCGACCGGTGGTGCCCGAGGTGTAGTTGATCGTGATGGTCGAGGTCTCGTCGTCGACCTCCCACTCGAGCGAATCGTCGGAGCCTCGCTCGAGGAAAGCGTCGTATCGAGTGGTGTGCGGCAGCTTGGCGTATGTGCCGTCGACGGCGGGTGTTTCGACGATCTCACGGACCGAGTCGGCGATCGGATCCGTTCCGAGTCCGGTCAGCAGCTCCGAATCACCTACCAGCAGAACCGAACCGGAGTGATCGCAGATGTAGCGAACCTCGGCGGGCGACAGTCTGGTGTTGATCGCGACCAGAACGGCACCGGCCAGCGGCACCGCATAGTGCGCGAACAGTAGCTCCGCCGAGTTCGATGCGATGTAGGCCACCCGATCTCCATGGCCGACACCCGACGCGCGCAGTGCGTGCGCGAGCCGAGTGACAGTGGCGGCGAACTCCTCGTAGGTGAATGTCCTCGGCCCGTCCACCACGGCGGTCTTGTGGGGGTGGACCTCCGTTGCGCGTTCGAGAAAGCGCAGGGGCGTCAAGGGAGTATCGAGACCGGTCATGGCAGTCAATGTAGCGCGCACTACGAGGCCAGATCGGATTTGTCGATACGTTCGCGCCCACCGGTAAGGTCGGCGCGTTCGGCGGCAGCGCGGCCGGCATACGATCCCGCCGCATTGTTGCTGCTGAACCTGATCGTTTTCGTCGCCGGATACCGGGCGGCGTACACACGATCCACGGCATCGGATCGCTTCGCCAGGATGGGCACCAGAGCCGATCCGTGTTGCTGTGTTGCCGCCGCCGTGGCTCGCTTACGTGCGTCCTGGAGTCGTTCGCCGACTCGATGGGCGTATGCGATCAAGAATGCGTTGCGGAAGCTGCATGTGCGCGTAGTCGGAGATTCGGCGACCTCGTCGAGTGCACGTGCCGACTGGACCAGCAGCGAGGTGTACAGCAGCTCGCACAGATCGAGATCGACGGGCATGCCGATGACGCTGGCGAGCAAGTACTTCTTCTTCCATACCGTCCTGGTGCCATTTGCATGACATACGCAGTGCAGCAGAAGCAGTTTGGCTTTGGAGTACGGATTGCTCACCATGATGCGACGGGTGACGACATCGTCGACCAGGCTGCGATGGTTCCCCGCGTCGAGAAGCGCGCTGTCGATCGCGCAGCGGGTCATCAGATCCTGGGCCTTGGCCGATAATGCCTCGGCCTCAGCGGGGAATTGCGTCGACTCGGCTTTGGCCAGCAGCCCTCGTATCCTGCCGAGCATCTTCGAGTCCACGGCCTGCCGCGGACCGGCAGGTGTGGTGCGTGTTGTCCATCGAGTGGGAGGGGGTAGGAGTGTCTCGAGGGGCAACAGCCATGTTGCGCAGCCGAGTACGAGTAAAAGGGTGTACCACGACTGCGCCGACGATCGTCGGTTGTACGACCGCCACCGCCGAAGGCGCTCGGCCGTCGTGCCCCCTGCGTAGTCGATGTGCAGCTCGGACAATTCATCACGCCAGGAACCCGGAGCGAGGCGCTCCGCCGAGCTTCGCGCCGCGTGTGCGCCGATAGCCTCGACCATGACCACAGTGGCGTCGCCTCCGGCGCACTGGCGGGTTACGTGCACCAGTTCGGCCGGCTGCCAACCATTCTCGAAAGCAGCGTCGAGAGCCTCGTCGAGTGTTCGCGCTGCGCGGTCGTGCACCGGACGACTCTGTTGCTCGCCCACAGCGGCCAAGCGTTCTGCAACCAGCCGGACCCTGTCTCTCCCGGCTGATCCGAGTTGAGCGAAACCGATTCCGCTGTCGAGCAATTCGCTCGGGTCGGCATCCTCCCGCGCGTTCGTCGCGCGCGTGTACTTGAAAAAAACTGTCCAGATCGATACGACTCATCGTCGTCCCCTCCACGTCCCCCGGTGTGGTCCCCGAACTGTTCGGTGAGACGCAGAGTAAGGGAGGGGTCCGACAAACTATTCGAGCGTGTCAGCGAGGAGCGAGCATCTGCAGTAGTTCCTCGACGGACGGCAGGCCGGGTATCACGGGAAGGTTCGGAACAGGAGCGGCGGCGGGCAGTGCCGTCAATTCGATGCCGCCGAGGCCCGCCATGACGTCGTCGGTGTTGGATCGGGTCGGTCCGTATGTATTGGATGCAATGACGAAGTCATCGCCGATCGACGCGGACGCCACCACACTCGATCGGTCGTCGGCCCATCCCCACTTGGTCCCGGTCACGCCGGGCAACTGCTCGGTGCCCCAGTCCTGAACCATTCCATCGCGTGCCACAGGAGCCGCGGTGTTCATCCATGCGAGGACGGGGCTGGCGGGATCGGTGCGCTTCTTCGCCGCCAGGAATCGAACGGTGTCGGCTGTGCTCGTGGACGAGTTGCCCCAGAAACCGCCCCGCGAGGTAGAGGTGAGTCCGTATTCCGCGGCGGTTGCCGAAATCGCCTGTGGGTATTTGTTGTCGAGCGTCGAAGCGGCACCGTCGTCGCTGACCTGGACCATCCTGGCGGCCAGGTCGAGGTCTCTGGGCGAACCGTCGCCGAAGCGGACGACGTAGTCGGCCATGTAGAGCTTTACCGTCGACAGTCCTGGGCGCGCCGAGTTGTCCTCCGCGCTGCCCACGTAGGTCCCCGTCGGGATGTGTTCGTACGAGATCGAGGTTCGGGCCGGGACATTTGCGAGGTCACCGGGCGTCGGCAGAGCCTGGGCCGGTACCGCGCACACCAACGCCACGGCAATACCGACAATTGGGACAGCGGTCCTGGTGAAGATGCGTCGCAGGGCCGTCATCTCGTACTCCTCGAGGTGTTGGCCCGCCGCGAATCGGTGGCCGATGCTTCGGTTTACCCCGATGGTCGACGCTTCAACCTCGACACTGTTTCCCTGGTTCTGCGGCCTTCGTCACCCGGATGAATGTGGCTTTCTTGCAGTTGGAGTGACCGAAAGGCGCATTGATCCCAACCGAGGTGAGCAATCAGGAGCGGCGCAGGGCCAGCAGCCTGTCTTTCGAGCGTCGTAGCGTGCCCCGGTTCGCCCCGGCAGGCCAGGTGTCGGGCAGCTCGATCGGATCCGTCAGGCGACCGGCGTTGAAGTCGTCGACCAAATGGCCGACGGTTTCCTGAGCGCAGGATTTGTTGGTGCCGATGAATCCCGAGGGACCCCGCTTGATCCACCCGGTGACGTAGCTGCCGACCGAAGTCTGCCCGCCGGATTCGTCCAGCACACGGCCGCCGGTGTTGGGAATGATGCCCGCCCGGTCGTCGAACGGAACTCCCGGAAGCGCGACACCGCGGTAGCCGATGGAGGTGAGGACGAGTCCGGCATCGATGCTCTCCACGTCGCCGGTCGGAGTGCTGCGAACCACGTCGTCGCCGTCCGCGGAGAGGCCCATTCGGTCGAACTCGATTCCCGTCACGCGGTCGGTGCCCAGGATTCTGGTGGGAGAGAGAAGGTAGCGCAGAGTGATTCGCTTGCGGCCGTCGCTGTGCTCGGGGGATTCGTCGACGTGGCGAAGCAGTTGCAGCTTCTGTGCCACGGCGTGGGGTAGGTCGTCGGTCGCGGCGAGTCGGACGGTGACGGGATCGAGTGCGAGTTCGCTGCGATCGATGGCCAGGTCGATATCGGGGACGGTCAACAATCCGGCGAACTCGGGCACCGTGAAGGCGGACTGAGCAACTCCGCGTCTGCCGACGACGACAACTTCACGAACTGCGCTGTGGCGCAGGGCGTCCAAGGCATACGGTGCGATGTCGGTCGGGGCGAGCGAATCCGGATTCATCGTCAGAATGCGCGCGACGTCGAGTGCAACGTTGCCATTACCGATGATGACGGCACGTTCGTGCGAAAGGTCGAAGGTGCGGTGCGCGTGATCGGGGTGGCCGTTGTACCAGGCGACGAAGTCGGTCGCCGAACTGCGCCCGGGCAATTCGGCTCCTGGAATGCGGAGCTCGCGATCCGATGATGCCCCGACGGCGTAGATCACGGCATGGTGGGTGTCCATCAACTCGTCGTGGGTGACGTCCTTGCCGACCTCCACGCCGAGGTGGTAGGTGAATCCCTCTTGCGCGGAGATGGTTTCGAACAACCGGGACACCTGACGTGTCTTCTGATGATCGGGTGCGACGCCGAGTCGGGCGAGGCCGTGAGGCCGCGGAAGTCGATCGTAGACATCGACGCGAACGCCGGGTTGGGTGAGCAGCTCGTCCGCTGCGTACATGGCCGACGGTCCCGATCCGACGATTGCGACTCGTAGCGGCTGACGATCCCTCGATACCGAGGCTGCAGGGGTGACCGGTGCCAGGATGGGCCGCGGCGGGCGCTCCTGCTTGTAGAAATCTGCATTGATCGTCAGGAACGGCAGTTGGGCCTCGGTCAGTTTTGCTTGCGGCACAATGGCGTCGACGGGACAGGCCGAAACGCACGCGCCACAGTCGACACACGATTGCGGGTCGATGTGCAACATTTCCGCCGTCAGGAAGTCCGGCTCGTCTGGAGTGGGATGAATGCAGTTGACGGGACACGCGTAGACGCACGATGCGTCGCTGCAACATGACTGGGTGACGACGTGGGGCATGAGGGGTTCCTGACGGCAGAGGCAAGAATGGCTGAGCGGCGAGAGGGCTATGCGGCGAACTGGCTCGAGCTGCGGTCGGGTTCGCTACGGAAACGCGACGCTTTGCCGTCGATTCCGCACAGCTTCCACACCAGGCGAGCAGCGCGGTTCATCATGCCGGTGTCGGTGGCCAGCATGCGCACATCTCCGAAGTAGTCCTGGAGCGCGTGCTGTGATTCCTCGGTGCCCCAGAACAGGTCCTTCTTCACCTGCTTGGGAATGTCGAACTTGGTCCAGAACTTCTTCGGCGGAATGACGATGACGTCGCACAGGATGCGCATCGTGACCGGGAAGGCCAGCGAGAGCAGGAACCGCCCGGCCTTGGACATCTTGGGAACGCGACGTCGCAGCAACTGGTGCGCGAACGAGATGTGTCGTGCTTCCTCGGCGACGTGAATTGCCATGACGCTTTGCATGATCGGATGAATGTCTTCACCGGACCGCAGGACCGACTTCTGAATGTGGTCGATGGGTTCCTCGCCTGCGAGAACGCCGACGAAGAACAGTTCGGGCAGCAGCGTGGCGAACAGGGGAATGAACGGCGAGAGCATCTTCATGGGCCGACTCATGCCCGGAGCGTCGGAATCGACGCGGTTGACCATCTCCTGGAACATCAGGGTGTGGTTGCACTCTTCGATGGATTCGTGAGTGCAGTAGCGGGCCTCGGCCGAGCCGTTGGGCAGCGCGAACACGTACTGCATCATGCCGCGGATCAGGATGTTCTCGAACTGAAGACCGACCTTGGCGACGTTGGCCTGGCGCCACATGCCGATCTCGATCTGCTTCTCGAGCGGTAGTGCGCGGTACCAGTCGTGGCCGCCGATCGGGTCCGTCTTGGCGGGGAGTACCCAGCGGGGATCGTTCGCAGGTACCGCGAACTTCTCTGACTCCCAGTCGATGTCGACGTACGGATCGAAGTGCTTGTGCACAGAACCCTCGGACAGCAAAGTGAGCGTCTCGTTGTACTGCTGTTCGTCCGTGGTGTCGGTATCGACCGAAACGGACGTGGTGCCTGTCGTCAGTGTCATGGCTTCTCCAAACGAGGTGCGAACATAGGGTTAATGTAACCCCAGTTAACATGAAAGGGAAGCGCGTAGAAGAAAATCCTGTTGGGTCGCCGCCTACTGTTCCTCCGAACGCTCGTCGGAGATCTCTGCCACCTCGTCGGTCTCGAACAGCTGCAACTGGATCGCCGACGGATCGACCACCGGCGTGACCTGCTCGGGTGTGCTGCGCAGTACCTCGCGCAGAGCGGTAACCGCGCGGCCCCACTTGCCGGCTTCTCGGTCTGCCTCGTCGACGTCGCAGTGTTCGTCACCGAGATCTGCAGCGACGGCCATACCCCGCCACGACGCCTCCTGCTCGGCGCTGATGCGCAGGTAGGAGACGACGACATCGCGATCGGAGGAGCAACGACCGAGGACGGCGTCGAGGTCGAGGGATTCGTCGGACCGGTCGAGAAGCTCGACCAGTTCGAGCAGCCCGTCCGGAAAGTCGTCCGCGTCGATCGGCGGCGGAGTCGGTTCCCCGAGTGCGCCGCCGAAATCCTCGGCGAACTTCTCGTCGACCTGCTCCCACACGTGGCTGAGCATTCGCACCGCCCACAGCAGGTGATCGGCGACGAAGGGGGACCCGCTCACTCGCACCTGCGCGACGATGCAGTCCTGCACCAGGTGCAGCATCACGTCGGGGAGTTGCAGATTGAGATCGACCAGCAACTCGGCTGCGCGGGTTCGTCCGGATACGGCGTGCACCAGCGTCGAATTGATCTCGACCACCGGTTCGGTGGGCTTGACCGACACGTACGCGGTACCGCCCGCGAACCGCAGGGGGATGTCGCCGTCGGGGTCGTGATCCGGCGGGAAGCCGAACCATGGCTCGAGGGCGCGGTCGACGAGTTGCTGTAGGTGCTCCTTGCCCTTCGGTTGCACGCACAGTGGGACGACGGCCGTGTCGGTGTCGGCGGTGGTGGCGTCGAAACTCGGGACGTCGTAGCGACCGGTGGCGCGTGAGCCCAAGAAGGACGGGTGGGGCAGACCCCAGATGTCGCGAAACACCGCGACGGTCTTCTTCGCCAGATCATCGGACCACGAGCGATTTCGGTCCACGTGTGGTGCCGTGGGCTCCGAATCGACCGACGTGCGAAATCCGATATGGCTGAGCGCATCTCGCTGCTCGACGGTGATGGCGCGGCTACTGTGCAGATACTCGTTAGCGGGAATTTCACAGCGGACCATATCCAGATCCCAGGCATAGAACTGCACACAGGCGGCGGTGTCGGGCACGCCGTCGGTGGTGTCGTAACGCGACTCGATCACCAGCGCATCGCCGTCGCGCATCGCGCTGACGTAATCGCCGAGCTTGCGCTGGAAGTGCATCCAGGCAGCATCGACGTCGAAGTCGAACTCGAGTGAATCGCTCATGTCGGCTCCTTACCCAGATCGCGTCGACGTAACGCGCAGTCGGTGACGCTAGCGGCGACCACCGACAGGGTCTCGGCGCTCGCGTGGGCTGTCACGACGATGCCGAATCCTCGACCGAGCCGTAGAGCGGGTCGTCCTGCGACTCCTCGTCGATCACACCGAACGGCTGCGCCTCGGCCACACCGTCCAGCACTGCCGGACGCAACGCGTGCGGAACGGCGAGTACTTCCTCGATCCTGACGAGGATGCCCTGCTCGATGAGTGATCGAACGCGGTGGTCGATCAGCTGCGCCGTACGGAGATCCTCACCTTCGAGCTCGGCGTAGTCCTCGCCCTCGTTGTTGATCGGCAGCTCGTCGGTCATGGCAGCCAGCAGCGTCTGCACCGCGAACGTGTTGGCCAGCGACCGTGACACGTCGGGGTCGTCGGCGTCTCCCGACAGCTGCACGCGAACGTGTTCGGCAACCAGCTCGTGCACGGTCTCGGCTCCACGGCCGGCCAGCGAATGGGCGTTGTCTCCCGGCCGGGCGGTGTCTCCATCGATGCGAATCAATTCGGTGGCGATGGCCGTCGACCAGTAATCGGCCGCGGCACCCACATCGAGCCGAGCAGGATCGACCAGGGTCGAGCCGACGGCCTCCTGCAGGTCGGCGTTGTCGGCCACCGGCAATCCGTCGGCCACACGCGCGACGATGTCATCGAGGGCGGGCAGCAGCGGAAGCGCCGAGATCGCGGCGAGTTCCTGGGCCAGGGAAACGTCTGGCAGGTCGATGTCGTCGGCATCGAGCATGTCGGGCTCGTCGCCCTCGAGGAAGTCCGAGAGGTCTTCCATGCAGTGCGCGTAGTCCTCGGGGCTGCCGTCCCAGAGATCGGTCTCGTCGAGGAATGTCAGGTATTGCAGCGAGGTGAGAACGAGATTGACCGCGGTGTCCTCCGCAGTGTCGGACTCTTCCTGCAGGATCCGTTCGGCCGCATCCACCAGCAGGTGCGCGTCTGCGGGAAGCCAGGCGCTGGGCGAGAATCCCTGACGCGCACCGGCCAGTTGGGTCAGTGTCGACGACACGAGCCGAGAGATGGCCTCCGACTGTTCCGACATCTCGCTCTCGTCGAGCCATTCGACGAAACCGTCGATCAGGTCGGCGATGCGTTCGGTGACGGCACCGGTCGGGGCCGGTCGGGATTGCTGGTGACGCCGTTGCCGGGCCTTGGTCTTTTCTGCGCGTTTCTGTCCGCGGTTGGCAGGCCGCTTCGATCCCATGACTCCCAGCTTATCTGTTGGCATGTCCGGTTTCGCCGATCCGTGCCCTCAGCGAAGAAGGAACGATCCCGCAGCCGCGGGAAGAGCTGGATCCGCGGCACGGCGATACAGCTCTGCGGGGCGGCCGCCACCTGCGGTCGAGGTTGCGCCCGTCCCTTGCAACGAGCCGATGACGTGGCGTCGGAAAGTGTCTTTCGGCAGCGGGCGATCGAACACGATCTCGTACAGCTCACGGAGTTCGAGAAGGGTGAATCGAGCGTCCGTCAACAGCGCGGGATCGACCTCACGCGCGTAGCGGTGACGGAGGTCGAGCACCGCCTCGGTCACCATGTCGCCGTGATCGAAGGCCAGCGACGAGACCGGTTCCGAGCCGTCGATCGGCATCGATTCTGTTGTGGGAGCAAGTGATCGAGCCGATATCGCTGCGCTGTGCGCCATCGACAGTACCCATCCGCGGTCGTCGCGATCAGGACCGTCGAACATCCTCAGCTGATGAAAGGAGAGATCGATCAGGCCTGCCTTCGTCCTCAACGCGCGGTCGGCCGCGTCGGCGAGAGTCTCCGACGGCCGCAGGAAAGTGCCCGGTAACGCGAGGCCGCGGTCCGACCGAACGACGACGACGTGCAGTCGCCGTTCGCGGATGGTCAGTACTGCGACGTCGACGGCCACCGAGGGGCGCGGATAGTCGGTCAGAGCCTTGCCGTCTTTGTCTCGCCACGTCATGCCTTGCATCTTAGCGCCGATGTGATCTATGGTTAGCGCAATATCAATCTAAGGGGTAGAGATGCGGTTGACCGACATTCAGCACGATCGGGCGCGAGGGGTTCTGCTCGGAACCGCGGTGGGCGATGCGTTGGGCGCAGGATACGAATTCGGGTATCCCACGTCCGAGGAGACCATCGCCATGATCGGCGGCGGGCCATCCGACTGGGCTCCGGGCGAATGGACCGACGACACCTCGATGGCGCTTTGCATCGCGCGCGCACTCGAGCAGGGCGGCGACGTCGACGAGATCGCCGGGTACTTTCGCGACTGGTTCGACCAGAACCCTCCGGACGTGGGGAACCAGACTCGGCTGGTGCTGTCGCAGCCGACACTCGACGGTGCCGATATGACTGCGGCGGCAGCGTCGTTGGCCGGTAGAACCGGCGGCAACGGATCACTCATGCGAACGGCACCGGTTGCCCTGGCCTACCTCGACGACCCGGCCGGTTGTCGAGATGCTGCGGCGCGAATCAGTGCCCTCACCCACTCCGATCCCCGTGCCGGTCAAGCGTGTCAATTGTGGAGTCACGCAATTCGATACGCGATTGTGAACTCCACCTACGACGGCGTGACCGAGTTCTTGAACGAGGCCGAGGCCGACGTCCGCGAGTTCTGGCAGCCCCTGCTTCGTCAGGCACAGGAGGGGCAGCCGTCCGACTTCCCGAACAACGGCTGGGTGGTCCACGCTCTGCAAACGGCGTGGTGGGCAATCCACCGATCTGCCGACGCGGAGCAGCCCCTGCCCGCCGCTCTCGTACTGTGCGTCCGCGCCGGCGGCGACACCGACACCACGGCGGCCATAGCCGGAGGACTCCTGGGAGCGCGTTGGGGCGCATCGGCGGTGCCGAGCGAATGGCGCGACATCGTCCACGGCTACCCGGGATTGCGCGCCGACGACCTCGACCGAATCACCTCGAACATCATTGCAGCGAAGGAGCCTTCATGACAGTCATCGACGTCGTCCAGAGCGACATCACGGACGTGGCGGCAGACGCGATCGTCAACGCTGCCAACACGCGATTGCTCGGCGGCGGGGGAGTGGACGGTGCCATCCATCGAGCCGGTGGACCCGAGATCCTCGCAGAATGCAAGGCGCTGCGGGCCACCACCCTGCCCCACGGCCTCGACATCGGGGCAGCCGTCGCCACCACCGCGGGCCGACTTCGAGCCGGCTGTGTCATCCACACCGTCGGCCCGCGCTACTCCCCGCACGAGGACAGATCGGAGCTGCTGCGACTGTGCTACGCCCGGAGTCTGGCGCTGGCAGCGTCGATGAACATGAAGTCCATCGCATTTCCACTGGTTTCCGGCGGCTCCTATGGATGGCCGATGCAGGATGCAGTCACCCAACAAGTCCTGGCAGTCAAAGCTGCCCGACCGTCGGTCGACCTCGTCATGCTCGTCGCCTACTCCCACGAAGCCGCGGACCTGACACGGCGGTTGGTGGGTTGACTGTCATCAGTTCTCGCAGCCGACGCCATCTTCGTCACGGTCCAGTTTGATGCTGTAGCCCGGATCCCCGGAGTAGATCGGGGCTGCACCCGCCGCACGGACCGCATCGCAATTGGCGTACGAGACAGCGGAAGGCACTGCGGCCAACGGCGCGGGAGCGGTGTAGACGGGCTCGGGTGTGTACACCGGTTCCGGCGTGTAGACGGGCTCCGGGATGTACACAGGTTCGGGCTCGGGCAACGGGATGTATTCCGTGGTCGTCGGTATCTCGACGGCGGCGGCGACCGGCTCGGTGGTCGGAGCCGCGTTCGTCGTGGTCGGGGCCGGTTTTGTGGTCGACGGCGGTGCGGTGGTCGTCGTGACGGTCGGCAACGCGGGCACGGCCGCGACCGGTGCGATGGCGGTCGGGGTCTCGCTTTCGGTCGTGGTGGTCAGCCCGATCACGAACAGGGCGGGGAGGACGGCGATGGCCGGTACCGCCCAGACCTTGCGACCCCGCGCGGGCGACGAGCGGAGGTACGTGACTCCGCTGCCGACCAGCAACGCGCCGACGAGTAGCGCACCGAACTCGAACGAGACCACTGCCCCGATCAGAAAAAGTGCACCGAAAACAATTGCGACCCAAGCGAATATCTTCCCGAACAGGGGGCGGCGAGGCGTCTGTGGCTCGGGTGCCGGGCGCTGAAAGGGTGGTGGGTAGGCACTGGTCATGTCGAGGGTCCGTTCGGGTCGCGAGGGGTGTCGATGCCGCGGCCGAGATGTCACCCGCGAGACCGGAAGCAACCGTCTCGTTCTGTCCGAACCGGTCGGTCGCATTTCCGTTCACCATGTCGCACCGACCGGGCTCCTCGTTACATCCCGTGTGAGAACGCCAACCGCCCGATCAGTAGTGCTCGCGAAAGCCGCCGATCGCAGTGATGGAATTGCCGTCGGGATCGGAGACGGTCGTCAGTCTGACCCCCTTGTTCGCGTCGACGATGGTGCCGAAGTCGATGCCGCGGGAACGAGCGGCATCGACGAACACCTCGATGTCTCCGACGGCAACGTTGAACAACGACGAGCCTGCCCGCTCGGGATCGACGGTCACCTGCAGCCACGCAGCCGAAGCAAGCCGCCACTCCACCAGACTCGGCATCGGATTGTTGTCGGGGCGGCGGTCGAACAGCTGCTCGTACCACTGTCGTGCCGAGTCGATATCGCGCACCGCCACCACGGCAAGCACATGTTCGATCATTGCGTTCTCCTCACAATCGTTCGGGTTCGCAGATATGGACCGGATCCGGCGGCCCGACTCATCGCGCAGAATCTGTCGGTGGCTCGAGTAGGGTCGTCACGAGTCCGAAATCGGGCACCGATACGAGCAGGCAGGGGACCGCAACGGTGTTGACGCTCCACCGCGCCGAACGCGCCGGAACACTCGCGGCTGCACTCGCCGAGATCTTGTCCGTTCCGTTGGACGATCCGTTCGTACCCGAGATCGTGTCGGTCCCGGCGAAGGGCGTCGAGCGTTGGCTCACCCAGCGACTGTCGAGCACCCTGGGCGGTTCGCACGGCGACGGCATCGCAGCGAACGTCGACTTCCCGAGCCCGACGCGATTGGTATCGCGCGCCATCGCGGCGGTCGACGACATCGACCCCGACGATGATCCGTGGGCTCCTGGCCGGGTTCTCTGGACGGCGCTGGAGGTGATCGACGAGTGCCGCACCGAGACCTGGGCGGCCGTCCTGTTCAAGCACCTCGGTGCCGGTTCCGAGGATCACCGGGTGGGACGCCGCTGGTCGACGGCTTCGCATGTGGCAGAACTGTTTCGCACTTACGGATCACAACGTCCTCAGATGCTGCGCGACTGGTTCGACGGGCGTTTCACCGACGGCCACGGCGGCGATCTCGACGAGGACCTGCTGTGGCAACCGCGGGTGTGGGCCGCGATGCGCGAGCGGATCGGCAGCCCGAGCCCGGCCGAACGACTGCCGCAGACCTGCGCGCGACTCAGGGATGCACCGGAGTCGGTGGACCTACCGAGCCGGTTGTCGGTGTTCGGTCCGACCCGGCTAACCACCGATCAGCTCGAGATACTGAGTGCACTGTCGCAGGCTCGGGATGTGCACGTCTGGGTTCCGCATCCCAGCCCGTCGATGTGGCGCACCCTCGCCGAGATTCCGGCGGTGACGCGCCGACGAGACGATACGACGGCTCTGGCCGTCGAGCACCCACTGCTGGCCGGCCTCTCGCGAGACGTGCGAGAACTCCAGGCCACCATCGCGTCGGTGGCGACGAACACCGTGCATCACCAGGGCCCGGAAGCGGCGAACACCCTGCTCGGTCGAATTCAAGCCGACATCACCGCCGATTCGCCTCCGTCTCCCGAATTCGACGACGGCACAACGTTCGTCGACGGATCGGTGCAGATTCACGCCTGTCACGGACCTGCTCGACAGGTCGAAGTGCTGCGCGAGTCGTTGTTGCATCTGTTCGCCGGCGACCCGACGCTCGAACCACGGGACGTGCTGGTCATGTGTCCGGATGTCGAGACCTATGCGCCGCTGATTCGCGCGAACTTCGGGCAGGCGGCGCTGGTGCATCCTGGACACCGGTTGCGGGTGCGCCTGGCCGATCGAGGCCTGCGCCGCACCAACCCCGTCCTCGATGTCATCGCCACGGTGCTGGATTTCTCGGAGGGGCGGGTGACGGCGAGCGAGCTGTTGGACTTCGCTGCGAGCGGCCCGGTGCGGGAGAAGTTCTCGTTCACCGACGACGATCTCGAGCGCCTGCGCGAGTGGGTGGCGAGCTCCGGTGCTCGCTGGGGACTGACGGTTCGGCAACGAGAAGAATACGGCTTGAACGGTTTTCGCCAGAACACATTCAAATCTGCGCTCGACCGCATCCTGCTGGGAGTGGCCGCGGACGAGACTCGTAACGAATACCTCGACCTCGCGCTGCCCCTCGACGACGTCGACAGCAACGACATCACCCTCGCCGGCCGCTTCGCCGAGCTCGTCGATCGGCTTGCCTCGGTGCTCCGCGCACTTGCCGGTCCGGCATCGGTGACCGAGTGGACCCGGCAGCTCGGGCGCGCCCTCGATCTCCTCGCAGACGTGCCCACCGCCGACGAATGGCAACTGGCACAGGCACATCGAGAGATCTCCGACGCCACCGAACACGGTGGCACCGCCGAGCTACGGCTCGCGGACGTGCGCGCCATGTTGGCCGGCAGACTGGCCGGTCGACCCACCCGTGCGAACTTTCGCACCGGCGAGCTGACCGTGTGCACCATGGTGCCGATGCGCTCGGTGCCGCACCGAGTGGTGGTGTTGCTCGGGCTCGACGACGAGGTGTTCCCCCGAGTGGGCAGTATCGACGGAGACGACATCCTCGCCCGTGATCCGGCTGTCGGCGAACGAGATATTCGCAGTGAGGACCGACAACTCCTCCTCGACGCGGTGATGTCCGCCGAGGAGAAGCTGCTCTTGTTCTACACCGGAGCAGACCCCGTCGACGGGTCGATCAAGCCGCCCGCGATCCCGCTGCGAGAGTTGATGGACGTGCTCGAGGTGACGGCGGGCGCAAGCGTCGAACACCGGCATCCGCTACAGCCGTTCGATCCGCACAACTTCGAAGCCGAGCACCCGTTCAGCTTCGACACCGTTGCCCTGGCCGGAGCGGTCTCCCAGCAGCGGACGCCCGATCCGGTGGCACCGTTTCTGCTCCACGCACTACCTCCGACCGATCGCGGGGACGTCGAGCTCGCCGAACTGATCGCATTCGTCGAGAACCCGGTGCAGGCATTTCTACGGCAACGGCTCGGATTTCGAGTTCCGGAGCTCGAGGACGACCTGGCGGACAGTCTGGACATCGAGCTGGATCCGTTGTCCCGGTGGAACATCGGTGATCGGATGCTCGCGGCAGTGCTCGCCGGTGGGGACATCGGGGAATTCGCGGACGCCGAGTGGCGGCGCGGCACCCTCCCTCCGTTCCATCAGGGCCGCAGAGAGATGTCCGACATCCGGCAGATCGTCGGAATCATCGCCGACGCGGCCGCTCCCTTTCACGAGGGTCCGGCCGAGACCGTCGACGTCGCGGTCGATCTCGGTGACGGACGCCGCCTGACCGGCACCGTCACCGGAATTCACGGCCGTACGCTGGCGAGATCGTCCTACTCGCGCCTGGCCGCCAAACATCGACTGGCCGCGTGGGTGAGGTTGCTGGCGGTGGCCGCATCCCAGCCAGGGGAGTGGAGCGCCGTCACCATCGGCCGGGCGAGCGGGATGCGCCCGCCTCGTCGCTCTCGGTTGACCGCCCCGCGGGACCCCGCAGCCGTGCTGCGTGACCTGGTGGACCTGCGTGATCGCGGAATGACCTCGCCGCTGCCGATATCGACCGGTACCGCGTCGGCCTACGCGGAGAAGCGCTTCGGTGGCGGAACCATCGAGGACGGCTACGAGTCGGCCACGTGGGCGTGGCGGGGTGACTTCGGCGACGGGACCGACCGGTCGCTGCGCTACGTCCATGGGTCGACACTGTCGTTCCAGACGTTGCTCGCCGCGACCCCGCATGCCGACGAGACCGAGCCGTCGAACGAGAAGAGCCGTTTCGGAATTCTCGCTCGAAAGCTGTGGGACCCGTTGCTGACCGCCGAGAACATGGGGAACGCATGACTGCCGCCCGCGGTTTCGACCTGCTCGGTCCGATGCCGACCGGAACTACCGTCCTCGAAGCCAGCGCCGGGACCGGCAAGACGTACGCGATCGTGGGATTGGCCGCGCGCTACATCGCCGAAGGGATCGCCGAGATCTCGGACCTGCTTCTGGTGACGTTCAGTCGGGCCGCGACCCAGGAACTCCGAGACCGCACCCGCAGCAGGTTCGCCTCGATCGCCCGGGACCTGGCAGATCCGGACACCGCTCGCGCATCTCGGGATCCACTCGTGGCGTTTCTGGCAGAAGTCGACGACGCCGAAGTGGACCGGCGGCGTCGCCGGTTGCGACGGGCACTGTCGGACTTCGACGCCGGAACCATCGTCACCACTCACAGTTTCTGCCAGCGCATGCTCGACGGGCTCGGCATCGCGGGCGAACGCGAACCGGAATCGGCCTTCGTCGAATCGGTTTCGGACCTGCTCGAACAGGTCGTGGACGACCTGTATCTGCAGATGTTCAGCGGTGACGACGAGGCGCCTGCATTCGGTAGGCGGGACGCTCAGCAGTTGGCGTTGGCGGCCGTGGGTGACCCGCAGTCGATTCTGTACCCCGACATCGAGGACCTGGACGACAGCAACCGCGAGCCTGGACTGCGTGTGCGGTTCGCCAGGGAAGCGCGCCGGGAAATCGAACGTCGCAAACGCCTGCTCGGGGTGCGTGACTACAACGATCTGCTGGGACTTCTGCATTCGGTGTTGTCCGACCCCGTCCACGGCGAGGCCGCTTGCGCCCGAGTGAGAGACCGATTCCGCGTCGTGCTCATCGACGAATTCCAGGACACCGACCCCATGCAATGGGACATTCTGCGGCGGGCGTTTCACGGATTCACCACGCTCATCCTCGTCGGCGATCCGAAGCAGGCCATCTACGCGTTCCGTGGAGCCGAGGTACTGAGTTACCTCGACGCGGTGCAGACCGCGGACCACCTCTACGAGCTCACTGCCAACTGGCGTAGTGATTCGGGGCTGCTCGACGCCCTGCATCATCTGTACGGGGGCGCAGCCCTCGGTCACGACGACATCGTGGTGCACCGAGTCGAGGCTCGAAACCCTCTCTCGCGCATGGTCGGACATTCTCCCCTGCGGTTGCGATATCTTCCCCGAACCGGCGCTGGTCCACTGCGGCAGGGTTTTCCCGCGGTCGACCGCCTCCGATCCCGGGTTGCGGCGGACGTTGCGGCGGACATCGTCGAGCTGCTGTCCGGACATGCCGTGATCGAGCGTCCCGACGGCCCTCGGGTGATCGAACCGCGGGACATTGCCGTGTTGACACGAACGACCAAGCAGGTGGCGTTGATTCGAGACGCGCTCGACGCGGTCGGGGTGCCGTCCGTCGTATCGAGCAGCACCAGCGTGTTCGGCACCGAGAGTGCCCGACACTGGCTGTGGTTGCTGCAGGCGATCGAGCAACCTCATCGCACCGATCGCGTACGTCTGGCCGCTTTGACTCCGCTGCTCGGGTGGACCGCCGCGCAACTCGACTCCGGAGCCGAGGACGCGCTGTCCCAGGTCAGCAGTCGTCTGCGCGAGTATTCGGTGCTGTTCGACGAGGCGGGGTTCGCGGCAGTCTTCGAGCGGGTGTCGGCCCAGTCCGGACTCGATGCAAGGCTGCTCGCGGTCGAATCCGGTGAGCGCACGATGACCGATCTGCGACACATCGCCCAATTACTCAATCGCGCAGCGGTATCCGAGTCCTACGGAATCACCGCCCTCACTCGCTGGCTGACCGACCGCATCAAGGAACCGGCAGCGGGCGGGTCGACCGACCGGAGCCGTCGACTGGACAGTGATTCTGCAGCGGTGCAGATCATGACGACACACGGAAGCAAAGGGCTCGAATTCCCTGTCGTCTACCTGCCTTACGCCTGGGACACGTTGTTCTTCAGCAAGCCGTCGACGCTGTTGCTGCACGAGAACGGCAAGCGAATCCGAGACGTCGGCGGACCGTCCGGGGCGGGGTATGCGGCCAGGAAGATCCTCAACGATCAGGAGGAGGCAGGCGAGGAACTGCGATTGCTCTACGTCGGTCTCACCCGCGCCGAGTGCCGGATCGTGCTGTGGTGGGCACCGGGCCGAAACACCGCGACCTCCTCGCTGCACCGCGTGCTGTTCGGACGCATCCCCGGAATCGCTCTGCCCGAGCCGTCGTACAAGGTTCTCGACGACGTGACGACTGCGAACCGGCTCCAATCCTGGGTCGGGTCGGCAGCCGGGCTCATCTCGGTCGAACCGGTGGGGCCCGGTGAGCCGTCCACTGCACACTGGATTCGTCCCGAGCAACCGCACCTCGACGTTGCCGCCGCACGCTTCGATCGAACCCTCGACCTACTGTGGCGTCGGACGTCATACTCCGCGTTGACAGCTCATGCTCACGACGCCGCGCCCGGCGCGCTCGAAGTAGGAGTGACCAGTGAGGCCGAGCATCCCGAGAAGACGGACGAGCCCGCCGAGACGTCGGTCGGTGGCGACTATCCAGGAAGCGAGTACATCGACGAACAGCTGGACGGAATCGCGTCACCGATGAACGGCATGCCTGCCGGTGCGGCGTTCGGAACGCTCGTCCACGAGGCTCTCGAACACGTCGACACGTCCGCACCGGACCTGCTCGCGGAACTCGAAGGTCGCTGCGCTGCGGCGGTCGCGTCGCGAATGGCGGAGGTCGATCCGATGGCGTTGGCCCAGGCTCTGTTGCCGGTGATGCAGACGCCGTTGGGTTTCGGGACGCTGGCCGACGTAGCGCCGTGCGACCATCTGGCCGAGCTCGACTTCGAGCTGCCCTTGGCCGGCGGAGACGATCCGGTGGCGGACACGGTCACGCTGAAGTCCGTGGCGCGCCTGTTGCGTCGCCATCTCGAACCGACGGACGTGCTCGCGTCCTACGCAGATCTGCTCGACGATCTCGAGGCAACACCGCTTCGCGGCTTCCTCACCGGGAGCATCGATTCGGTTCTGCGCGTGGCCGGACCTCGATACGTCGTGGTGGACTACAAGACGAATCGAATCGCGAGAGGCGATCTGACCACCGGCAACTTCACCCGCGAGAAGATGGCCCAGGAAATGATCCGCTCGCATTATCCGCTGCAGGCAATCCTGTATGCCGTTGCGCTGCATCGATATCTACGATGGCGTCAATCGAACTACGACCCGCAACTACATCTCGGCGGCATCCGATACCTGTTCGTGCGGGGCATGGTCGGACCGCAGACTCCCGCCGGATGCGGAGTGTTCGACTGGGATCCGCCCGCAGCTCTGGTGGTCGAGCTGTCGGATCTGCTCGCGGGCAGGGCGAGCCGATGACCGGTGTCTCGATTGCGCTGCGCGGCAGTGGAATTCTACGTACGTTCAACGACGTGGGTGTGCTGTCGGCATCCGACGTGCACGTTGCGTTGCGGCTCGGTGCCCTGGCCGGGGAATCGTCGGAGCACGTGCTGCTCGCCACCGCTCTGACGGTGCGCTCGGTGCGATCCGGCTCGGTGTGCCTGGATCTGCGACGACTGCAAGACGTCACCGTCGACGAGGATTCGGACGTCGATCCGAGCGCACTCCCGTGGCCCGAGCTCGACGACGTGCTCCGAGCGCTGAGGGTGAGTCCACTGGTGGTCGGCAGCTCGAATGGGCCGTTGAGGCCGCTGAAACTGGTCGACACCGATCAGGGTGAGCTGCTGTATCTGGACCGATACCATCTGCAGGAGAGCACCGTTCGGGATCTCCTCGACGTGCGTTCGCAATCCCACCCGCCCGCCGATGCCGTCGAGATCGGCGGGGCCTTGGCCGCGCTGTTCGTGGATGGATCGGGTGCACCCACGGCCGCCCCCGATCGGCAGCGAATAGCGGCGGCTCTGGCAGCGACGCAATGGACCACGGTCATCGCCGGCGGACCCGGAACCGGAAAGACCCACACCGTAGCGAGAATTCTGGCGCTCCTCGTACGCGAACACGGCAGCGATCTGCGCATCGGACTGGCCGCACCCACCGGTAAGGCCGCAGCCCGACTGCAGGAATCCGTGTCCGAACAAGCCGGGCTCCTCGGACTTCCTGCGGACCTGAAAGCAATGACGCTGCACCGACTTCTGGGATGGAAGCCCGGAAGCAAGACGCGGTTCCGGCACGATGCGGAGAATCGGCTGCCCTACGACGTCGTCGTCGTCGACGAAACCTCGATGGTGTCTCTGACGATGATGTGTCGGCTGCTCGAAGCCGTACGTCCCGAGTCTCGGTTGATTCTCGTCGGCGACCCGGACCAGCTGACGTCGGTCGATGCAGGCGCGGTGCTGGCCGATCTGGTGGCCAGGCCCGTCACCGGCACGGAGAACCCGGTTCTGGCTCAGCTCGTCGACGCGGACTTCGCCGCCGCCGAGGATCCCGAAGAAGCGGCGCTGAGCGCGTTCGAGCGAGACCGATTGCGCGGCGGCGTCGTTCGGCTCAGTCGTGGCCGACGCTTCGGCGGAGCCATCGCTCGCTTGGCCGTGGCCGTCAGGGACGGTCGGGCCGACGATGTGATGGCGTTGCTCGAATCCGGCGCGGAGGAGATTTCGTTTCAGAGCCCCGACGACGTCGACGCTCTACGTTCGGACGTGATCGACACCGCAGCCGAGGTCACCGCCGCCGCCGTACGCGGGGATGCCACCGAAGCACTGCTCGGGCTCGAGAAACATCGCCTCCTGTGCGCGCACCGCGAGGGTCGATGGGGAGTCTCGCGGTGGGACCGGCAAGCGATGGAGTGGGTAGGAGAAGGCACCGGAACATTTCTCGACCCTTCGCTGTGGTATCCCGGTCAGCCGTTGTTGGTTACGGCCAACGACCACGAGGCGAGGATCTACAACGGAGATACCGGCGTTGTGGTGTTGGGAGACAACGGGACTCCGATGGCGGCGTTCGCTCGAGGTCGCGGCCACGTGTTGATTCACCCGAATGTGCTCTCCTCGGTACACACCGTGTACGCAATGACGATCCACCGCAGCCAAGGCAGTCAGTACGACACGGTCTCGGTTCTGCTGCCGGCCGAGGCATCGACGCTGTTGACGCGAGAACTGCTGTACACCGCCATCACCCGCGCACGATCGCACGTTCGAGTGATCGGTACCGAGGAGGCCATCCGCGAGGGCGTCGAACGTCAGGTGCTGCGGGCGAGCGGGCTGCGCCGAAAGATCCTGTAGCTCGTTCGATCGTGTTCGTCACCGGCACGCATGCCGGTCTGCCCTCGTCACGACGTCCATGCTGTGTGCGACCAGAAGCCATGTGCGGGCCAGGTTCTTCCATACCCCGACGTTGTTGCCAGTCGCGTCGGCGGAGGGGCGAGCCCGAACGGCGGCCGATCGATGCAGCGACAGAGCTCGCGCTTTCAGCGCGTCGATATCGCCGTCGGCGCACACCGATCGAACGGTGTGCGCATCGACGCGGCGACCGACCAACTGGCACAACGCTTGCAGTGACCTCAGCTCGGCAGGCACGTCCTCGGATGTCTCCGACGGGCTTTCGGTCGTTGTGCCGGACGTGCGACCGACGAACCCGCGCTGCAGGTCGACCGGTCCCGACGACGCAGCGTCGGCCGCGACGCTCCACACGCTCAGGAACGACGGATGTGGGACGTTCCAGAGCTCCCGGAACGCGCTAGTGATCATCTCCGCGACGAGCGCTGCATCTGCTCGGGTGTCGGTGCGCGTGAGATCGATGATCGACCCGTCTGCGACCGGCTTGCCTCGATCCAGCCAACCGAAGTCGAGGAGCTGCACATCCATGGCCGTTGCGTCCGGGGCATCCGGGTACAGCAGTGACGGCAGCGCTGCCACCGACACCAGCACGCCGCCGTCCGTCGCTGCCACGTCGATGTACGGCCGCAATCCGCGCTCACCGGGGCTCGCCTGGGCAGCGGAAACCGTGATGCAGTCCCGTCTCGGCAGGGTCCGAAGACGGGAGTGCAGGTTTTCGGTGAACGTGGCCCACGCGAGCGCGGTGGCGGAGTCGAAATGGCCGTTCTGCAATGCGGTCACGATGCGAACCCTCTTCTCGGACGAGAACTGATGCCTGTATCCGAGACCGTAGCGAGAGGGTCCGACAAGAACCTGGGTCAGTAGACGTCGCGAAGGTAGCGCTTGGATCGCTTGAGGTCGTTGACGTAGTCCTCGGCGGCGTCGGGGGAGCGGCCACCGTGCTCGGCGACGATCTCGTGCAGTGCCTCGTCGACACTCTTGGCCATCCGAGCCGCATCGCCGCACACGTAGATCAGCGCACCCGCTTCGAGCCACCCGTACAGCTCCTTGCCTGCCGCACGCATGCGGTGCTGAACGTAGATCTTCTGGGGCTGGTCGCGAGAGAAGGCCAGATCGAGTCGAGTCAGCAGACCGTCGCGCTCGAAATCGACCAGTTCGTCCTCGTACAGGAAGTCGCTCGCTCGATGCTGATCGCCGAAGAACAGCCAGTTCTCGCCTGTTGCGCCCCGGGCTCGACGCTCGTGCAGAAAAGCTCGGAACGGTGCCACTCCGGTTCCCGGCCCGATCATGATGATCGGGGTGTCGTCGGATGGAAGGCGGAACGATTTGTTGGCCGACAGGAACACCCCGGCTTGCTGTTGCTCCCCGACGCGGTCGGCCAGATACGTCGAGCAGACGCCGCCGCGATCACGCTCGGCGGACCGATAACGGACCGTGGACACGGTCAGATGCACGGTGCCCTCGTGCGCGAGCGGAGACGAGGAAATCGAGTACACCCGGTGTTGCAGTGGTCGCAGCAGTCCGAGGAACTCGGCTGGATCGAACGCTCCCGACCGATCGAGGTCGAGAACGTCCACGACGTCCCGACCCCACGTCCAGGCGTCGAACGACGCGCGGTCGCCGTTCTGCAGAACGTGATCGAGCTCGGCGTCACCGGCGCGTTCGGCCACGGCCTCGATCAGATCCATGGACGGGATGCCGATCTCGTAGTCCGTGGTCAAGGCATCGGCCAGGGTGATCTCACCGGATTTGGTGTGGACAGCGGTGTCGGCAGGCACTCCGAGACGCTCGATCACGGCCGTGACCAGCGCTGCGTCGTTGACGGGTTTGACGCCGAATCCGTCGCCGGCCTCGTAGGCGATGCCGCTCTCGCCGAGCGCGATCGAGAAGTGTCGAACTTCCTTGGCCGATGTGGGGCCGGAGAGACGTCGGTTGCCCAGAATCTGCGCGCGGTAGGGATTCTTCCGATTCCACGGTGAGCGCTTCGATGCGGTCTTGGTGGCGCCGAGATCGCCGGTTCGAGCGTCGATGTCCTGTACCTGCCTTGCGGTAGTCGTCTTGTGAGCCGACTGGGAGGTCGACTCGTTCGAACACTAATCGGGGCCACTCACTCGCGGTGCAGGACCTCGATTCCGTCGACGGAGAACACGACGTCGTATCCGCTCGCCAGCGCCCGGTCGATCGCCTGACGGTCGCCGGTCTCGTCCGTCGGCCACCCCGCAGGTCGTTGCCGGTTGACGACGATCCAATCCGGGACGGTCGAATCGGTCGTACGCTGCGGAAAGACCGAGACCTCGTGGTCGGCGACGAGTTGAGCCACGAGATTGTTCGACGCCGCAACCCGATCACCGGCGGGAATCCACTCGGAGATCTCCCGTGCGGTCGCGGCCTGCGGATCGATCGTCCATTCCTGCGCGTGCACCACACGTGACATGGGCAGGAAAGGCAGCGCGATGACCGCGAAGGCTGCCACGAACGCGACGATCAGCTTCCGGCCACGTTCGGTGAGCTGACCGTGGCGGTGGCTACGCGCCAACGCGTCGAGCAGGGCGACGAACACGATGACCATCAGGATCGCGTTGTAGTGGTAGATCGGCTTCCAGAAGTTGGTGTTGTCGCTGAGAAAGCGCCACGCGACCGTCGGGACCGCGACCAGGAGCAGTGGCGATCTCAGGGCGAAGAAGCCGGTGACCGCGAGAAGCAGAAAGGCGGTGGCCGCCCGTGAATCGCCGGCAACCAATCCGTGCGCGGTGCCGGCTATGCCCTCGCCGAGCGGAGGCAGCTTCGAGCCCTGATCGTACGAGTTGTCCGAGCTGAGGGCCGGGATGATCACCTTGACCGCGAGCACTACCCAGGTCAGTCCCCAGACAGCAGTCAGCGTCCCTGCAAGGCGCGTTCGGCCGGTCGTCCACAGCGCCACCAACGCCCCGATGACGATCACCGTAAGGCCCATGTCCTCTTTGACGAACACCAACGGTAGAGCCCAGGCCAGGGCCGGCAGCCAATGCTGTCGGACCAGCGCGACCATCGACATGGCCAGCAGGGGCATCGCGAACGCCACCTCGTGGAAATCGAAGTTCAGCGCGGCCTGCACGCCCCACGACAGTCCGAACGCCGCGGCCGTCACGATGCCCACGACCGTGCCGAATTTCTGTACCGCCAGTCGGCTGATCGGAATCACTGCGAGCGCGAACAGCACCGCTTGTGCGATCAGCAGTGTCTCGGCGTGCGGGAACAGTCGGTAGAGGGGCCCCAGCAACGCGGTGATGGGCGAGAAGTGATCGCCGAGCGTGTTGTAGCCGGTGCCGAGCAGGTCGGATGTCGGCGCGCGAAACTGCGAGTACGACGCGATCTGTTGGACGAATATCCCGAGGTCGAATCCGGACGTACGGAGCTGGCGATGGCCGAGGACGGACATCACCGAATACAGGGTCGCCAGCACGGCGAAGGAGACGACCGGCACCAGCGTCTCGGCGGAACGGAACGCCGAGCGCCGGTCTGTGGTGGCTGTTTCGTCGGTCGCTGTGTCGACACTGTCGGCATCGGTGACGACCGTGGATTTCTCGGTAGTGGTCACGAGAAGGCATGTCTACCGGACCGACGTGAGATGTTCCTGAGAACCGCCGGTCAGCGCTTGCGCTTCTTCGCTGGTTTGCGTCGCGGCGGCTGCGAGGTGAGGTGGTAGTAGAGCGCATCCTCGGAGTCCTCGACCACCACATCGATGAAGTCGCCGACTTCGAGGTAATCGTCGACGGCGATCCGGTCGGTCGAGCCGATGACTGCTTTCACCGATCGAGCGGGAACGAGGCCCCTACGGCCGTCCGGTCCGACGGCGAGTGCATAGCGTGGACCGGTACGGGTGACCCTGGCGCTGATGAAGTCCGGGTCCTTCGGTATCGGGTCGGCCGCGAGCACACCCCCGTCCTTCGACGCGGCCGTCAACGAGTCGAGCTGCGCGGCCAGATCGTCGGCCATCGCATCCACCTGATCGAGCAGGTGGGCCATGTGTGCGGCGTAGTCGGTGTGCTTCTTGGTCGGCTTGAGCGCCTCACCGGGCTTGTACATGTCTTCGTGGGTCAGCTCGCCCCAGGCGTCCTGCAGGCGCGTCTTGACCTGAACTTCCACTTTCACATCGAGATCACCCTGATGCGTTGCGACTCGGACGACCAGCACCGCGTGGTACGCGCGATAGCCACTCGGCTTGGGAAAGGCGACGTAATCGGTCGGTGGTTGCGCGAACCGAACAGAGCATTCCGGGTCGTTGCACGCACGCTCGAGAGCAGCGACGAACGTCAGCTGATCGCGCGGGGTCTTGCAGAGCACCTTGACGCCGACGAGATCGGGCAGAGCCTCGGCGACGGCATCGGCGTCGGTCGGCTCGGTGATGCGGCCCTCGGAGAGATAGCGGCGCAGTTTGTCGGCCGATCTGCCCGGGTCCTTGATGCGTGCCGTCTGCGCATTCAGTCGGTCTCGATCGACGTCCTCGAGAATCTCGTCGGCGATGGTCTCGAGGAAATTCTGCGCAGTGACGAGAGCGGCTTCCCACGCTCGACGACGCTGCAGGTACAGCTCTTCGACCAAGTCGTCGATACTCGTTGCCGATGTCACGATGCCGAGGTTAACGCAGAAGTACCGCCGATCCTGTCGGCGGCGCGCATTCGAGCTGTGGCGTGACTGTGTGCGGTTTACGCTCTACCGCATGACCGTGGCTTCGGAACAGAAGGACGACTTCGTCGAGCAGTTCGATCCCTTCCGTCGTGAGTTGCTCGCGCACTGCTATCGCATGACCGGGTCGATCCACGATGCCGAGGACCTGTTGCAGGAGACGTACATTCGCGCCTGGCGGGGGTACGCAAAGTACGAGGGCCGTTCGTCCCTGCGCACATGGCTGTACCGAATCGCAACCAACACCTGTCTCACCGCTCTGGACGGCCGGGCGAAACGCCCCCTGCCGACGGGCTTGGGTGCACCGAGTTCAGGCCCCACCGACGAACTCGTGCAGAACAACGAGATTCCGTGGTTGGAGCCGATTGCAGATTCCGATCTGGCGGATGCGAGTGATCCCGCATCGATCGTGGTGGCGAAGGAATCCGTGCGGCTCGCCTTCGTCGCCTCATTGCAACATCTGTCGTCGCGACAACGCGCGGTGCTGCTGATGCGCGAAGTGTTGCAGTGGAAAGCGTCGGAGGTTGCCGAGGTTCTCGCCACGACGACGACCGCGGTCAACAGCCTCCTGCAGCGAGCCAGGGAGCGCCTCGACGAGATCGCGCCCGATTTGGACGACATCGAGCCGATCGAATCGGCAGAACTGCAGCAACTGCTCGCCCAGTACGTGGACTGTTTCGAGGCCTACGACATCGACCGGTTGGTCACGTTGTTCACCACTGACGCGGTGTGGGAGATGCCGCCGTTCGTCGGGTGGTACCAGGGCGGCGAGACGATCGGATCGCTCATCCGCAACAACTGCCCGGCAAACGGCGCGGGCGATATGCGGATGGTGTCGACATCTGCCAACGGACAACCGGCATACGGGTTGTACATGTTGGGTGAGGACGGTGTGCACCGGCCGTTCCAGCTGCACGTGCTCGATGTCGATGCCAGAGGGGTCGGACACGTGGCCTGCTTCTTCGATCTGACTCTGTTCGATCGATTCGGATTGCCCGACCGCCTCTAGAACAAAGGTCGGTCAGCTCTCCGAGACGGCGGACGGGTCCATCCACATCACTTCCCACACATGATTGTCGAGATCTCGGAACGCCCTTCCGTACATGAACCCGTGGTCCTGTGGTTCCATCCACTTCGATCCACCCGCGGCGATCGCCGCGTCGGTGAGCGAATCGACCTCGTGGCGGCTGTCTGCAGAGATGCACATCAGCACCTCTCGGGCCGAGCCGGTGTCGCAGATCGAGTCCGAAATGAAGTCCTCGAATCGCGCGGTGGCCAGGAACATCACCGTCGCCTGGTCGCTGACGATCATGGAAGCGGTGTTCTCGTCGCTGAACATGTCGTTGAACTCGAATCCGAGACCCTCGAAGAATGCGCGGGTGGCGACGACGTCGCGAACGGGCATGTTGGCGAACAACAAACGTGACATGGGTACACACCTTTTCCGTGAAGAACCTGCTGCGTCGAACCGTCGAACAACGGTCTTGCTCGTACTGACAGCTGTCGATCCGAAAAGTCATCGGGTGAAGATGTGCCGACACGACGCGACCCCGCCGAGCGGGTGCTCGACGGGGTCGCGGACTGCGAAGCTGAAGGGGGCGTGTAGCTATCGCGGGATCTGCTGGCTATCGCGTGATCTGCGCGAGGCGCGACAACATGCGCGAGAAGACGTGGCCGTCGTTGCCGAGATCTGCGTAGGGGTCGGATGCCTCGTCCGACTCGGTGGTGCCGGGCGTTGCCGCAGCAAGCGTGCGCGCCAACCGGGTGCGACGCTCGATGGCGTCGAGGATGGTGGCGTCCAGCGTTGAAACTTCGTCGAAGAGCTGGTCGACGTCAGCTGTCGCGATGTCGGCACTGTCGGTGCCAATTGCGAGCGAATCGATCTGAACAGTCACATCGTCTCCTTTTGTTCGCGTCCTGAGGTGTGAGTCGTTCGGTCGGCCGGAACCGTTACAGCTCCATCCGAGTAAAAACGATGTTTCGTCGCCCAAACCAACATGCCCACTCGACGGGCCTGGGCCAACCTCTTCGGGGTGTGATGCTGCATACAGTCCGGTCGGTTCCGCTACCTGCGGGTTCTTCGGACGGAACGGCTCGAAGGATTCTTCTCGCGATGTTCCGGGTAGCCGTGGAGCGGATACGTCGACTTTCGAGGAGTGAACGATGCGTTACGACTACCTGATCATCGGTGGGGGAATGGTTGCGGACAGCGCAGCTCGCGGAATCCGCGAGCAGGACGCGACGGGCTCCATCGGAATACTCGGCGCGGACCCCGACGCGCCGTACACCCGGCCGGCGCTGTCGAAGAAGCTGTGGACCGACCCGGAATTCGGCCGCGATCAGGTCTCGCTCGACACGACGTCCGACACCGACGCATCGGTGCACACCGGAACTCGGGTGTTATCGGTCGACCGCTCGAACTCGTCGGTCACCACGGAATCCGGAGACACCCACGAGTACGGAAAGCTGCTCCTGGCAACGGGGGCGACGCCGACGCGCATCGAACTGACCCCCAGCCCGCGCGTGGTGTACTTCCGCACCTTCGCCGACTACCGGGCGCTGCGTGAACTGACGAAGACCGCCGACCACATCGCCGTGGTCGGCGGCGGATATATCGGCACAGAGATCGCAGCTGCGCTGTCTCTCCAGGATGTGAAGGTCACACTGGTCACGTCGGACTCCGTGCTCGGCGGACACATGTTTCCGCAGAGCCTGGCTGCCGGCTTCGACAAGGGTTTCGCCGGCCACGGTGTGACCGTGCGCAGAGGAACGAGGGTCGTTTCCGGAGCCGAGGCGTCGGCGCGCGTACAACTGCAACTCGACGACGGTTCGACCGTGGAGGCGGACGGAGTCGTGTTCGGACTCGGCGTGCGACCCGACACGGAACTGGCCGAGGCCGCGGGGCTGGCAGTCGACGACGGCGTGATCGTCGACGAGTTTCTTCGCACCGAGGACGAACGCGTCTACGCCGCCGGTGACGTGGCGAACTACCCCGACGCCATTCTCGGACGCCGACGCATAGAGCATGTCGACAATGCGACCGAGATGGGTAAGGCTGCCGGACGCAACATGGCCGGTGCCGCAGATCCCTACACGTACACCCCGTACTTCTACTCCGACGTGTACGACGACGGCTATCAAGCGATCGGCACGGTGTCCACGACGCTGACCGTCGTCGAGGACTGGAAATCGGTGGGGAAGGAAGGCGTCGTCTACTACCTCGACGACGATGCCGTCGTCCGGGGCGTGCTCATGTGGAACGTCTGGGAGGGGCTCGACGTGGCGCGCAGCCTGTTGGCGGAGAAGAAGCCGCAGACCGAACAATCGTTGCGCGGACTTATCTGACCTTCTGGAACACTCGATGGCGAGCGATCCGTCGACGACGCCGGCGATTCGGCGCGACCTAGGAGAGACGATGTCCGAGTTCGATCGCAGTGAGTCGGCCGATCAGCGTGCCCGGTTCGACGACGAGGTCCATCGCCGCTGTGCCGACTGCCGGCTGCCCGGTCGCTCCGAGCAGCTGTCCGACGCGGCGGCTGTCGCCATCGCGGCCGGACGAGTGGACGAGGCCACCCGAGCAGTCCTCGTCGGCCGATGGCATGCCGGACGCTCGCTGCCGTCGATCGGAGGATTCGGCGCACTGCGCAATCTGGTGGACGAGCGCGATCGCTGGCTCGGCAAGGACACGACGAACAAGCCCGGATCTGCGCTCGTGTACAAACTCCGTGCTGCAGAATTGACCAAACGAGTCAATCACCACCGCACCACCGTGGTGATGTCGAATCGCCACTACGCCACCGGGGTACGCGCGGCGCGCAAAGAGCGCAGGGAAGGTGTGCATCTGGACCTGGACCAGCGGGACGCGATCTTCGATGCGTTGACGAGAACGCCTGCACCACAGAAGTTCGGCCCGATCGCCGAGCGTGGCCTCTCGCTGGTGGACGCGGCCACGGATCGGGTGACCACGCTGGCGCGCAGAACTCCGGTGGCCGACAGGGTCGAGTGGGCGACAGGAGTAGTGGATCAGTTCGTGGATCGAAAGGACGACCGCTTCGTCGATCGTTACGACACCCTGCTGTTCCTTGCCGGCACGGCGTTCGATCGGGTGCGTCGGTCGCCGGCATGGCAGTCGACGTACTTCGAGATCCAACGCAAACAGCTGGACCTGTTCGTCGAACTCACCGAGATCTCGGTCGATGCCACCTCGTTGCATACGGTAGCGAACGAGTTGAATCGGATCGGTGAAACGATGGTCGACGAGGAGACAGCAGCACAGGTCGAATCCCGCCGTGTCGCACTGGAAGTGGTGTGGAAACAGTTGACCGGACGGGTGGCTGCGCTGGTTCGGCTCGCGAACGTGGTCGAGTCCTCGGAGACCGAGGCACGCACCTCCGACGCGATGGCCCGCGCGCACAGCCTGGACGATCGGATCGACGACCTCGTCGGGCGGTCGGGGAGCCGGGAGATGTCTGCCGAGAACACGCACTTCGTCGGTGATCAAGTGCGGACACAGTGGCGCGACTGAGTGACACCACAGGCACAGAGGCGCGATTCACTGCCGTTCGGGCCACTGAATCGCGCCACCGGCTCTAGGCGATGATTGCGAACAGAATCCCTGCGACGGCGAAGCTGACCACGGACAGAATGGTCTCGAGGACCGTCCACGTCTGCAGTGTCTGCTTGACGGTGAGGTTGAAGAACTTCGCGATGATCCAGAATCCGCCGTCGTTGACGTGGCTGGCGATGATCGAGCCCGCCGCGATGGCCATGGCGATGAGCGCGACGGCAGGAGCCGAGTAGTCCTGCGCCGCTACCAGGGGTCCGACGATTCCGCCGGTCGTCACGATGGCCACTGTGGCCGAGCCCTGCGCCACGCGCAGGGCACAGCTGATGATGTAGGCCAAGACGATGATCGGTAGGCCCGCGGCTGCCATGGTGTCGGCCAACGCCGTGCCGATACCCGTGGCCGAGATGACCTTCCCGAAGAACGCACCAGCTCCGACGACCAGCAACAGCATGCCCACCGGACGAAGTGACTCTCCGGTCAGCTTGCTGAGTTCCTGGACTGTGGATCCGCGTCGAATGCCCAGAACGTAGAACGCGATCAGAACTGCGATGAGCAGCGCGACGGCCGGTGTACCGAAGAACGTGAGTACTTCGAGGAGGTTTCCGGGATCGAGCAGAATGCTGCCGAACGTGGCCCCGAGGATCAGGACCAGTGGAACGGCAATGATCGCTCCGATCGTGCCCACCGACGGCGGCGTCGTGACGACCGGGCGCTTGGTTGCGACTGTGCCTGCGCCTCCACTCTCGGTGGTGCTTGCGTCGTCGCCGTCGTTGATGAAGTCCTCGGGGACGTCGACGATGACGCGTTTACCGATCCAGTTACCCCAGACCAGGCCGGCGGCGATGAATCCTGGTATGCCGCAGATGAATCCGAACAGGATGAGCCAGCCCAGGTTCACCTCGAGCAACCCGCCGAGGGCGACCGGACCTGGGTGTGGCGGCAGGAAGGCGTGCGTCATGGACAACCCGGCCAGCATCGGCAGCGCATAGAGCACCAACGACTTTCCGCCTTGACGCGCCGCCACGTACACCAGCGGTGCCAACACGAAGATGCCGATGTCGAAGAAGACCGGGATGCCGAAGATCAGCCCCAGCAGTCCCATTGCGATGGGTGCTCCGCGTTCGCCGAAGATCCCGAGTAGTTTGGCGGTCAAAGCCTGTGCGCCACCCGACTTTTCGAGAATCGCCCCCAGGACCGTTCCCAGTCCGATGATGACTGCGATGTGCCCGAGGATGCCGCCGAACCCGGTTTCCAGAAGTGACTCGTTGCTCTTGATCGCGGTGCCGACTATCTCGTTGACGGGCAAACCGGCAGCCAGAGCCAATCCGAGGCCGACGATGAGAAGTGCGATGAACGGTTCGAGCTTGACCTTGATGATGACTACGAGCAGCACGGCAATTGCGATGCCGCACAGTACGAGTAGACCAGGAGTCGAGGTCCTGAGCCAGTCGACGACAGAATTCATGACGAGCCTTCCTTGATGTGTGCACTGATAGCCGCCACGAACGCCTGCGCTCGCACGGTGATGTCGTCCCACTGGGCGGCCGCGACCGACGCCGGTGGGACCACATCGGTACCTGCAGTCACTGCGACGGCACCTGATGTCAGGAACTGAGCAGCGTTGCCCGCGTTGACTCCGCCGGACGGAACGAGTTGTGCGTCGGGGAAGGGGCCGAGCAGATCCTTGAAATACGCGGGCCCGACGGTCCGAGCCGGAAATATCTTCACGGCATCGGCTCCGAGATCGAGGGCAGTCATCACCTCGGACGGGGTGAGTGCGCCCATCATCAGCGGGACCCCGGCGTCGGTGACGATCGCGGCAACGTCGGGACGCAGCCCGGGTGTCACGACGAAGTGTGCCCCGGCGTCGATCGCGGACCGGGCTTGGTCGGCGGTCAGGACCGTGCCCGCCCCGACGACTGCACCTGCGTCCGATGCCGCGCGGATCAACGCGAGGACACCGGGCGTGGTGAAGGTCAGCTCGAGCGCGCGAATTCCTCCGCGCGCGAGCGCATCTGCCAACGCAGCAGAATCCGAGATGTGCGGGGCGCGCACCACCGACAGTGTGCGGTCCTCGAGAATGGTCGTCATGGCGTTCACGATGTTTGCCTTCCGGTGGGGTTCATCCGCAGGGCGTGGCCTGCCAGAGAATGAGTGGGGCGATGCTCGTCGATGGCGAACGCGCCGTTGACCATGACGTGGCTGATGCCTTGGGCCTGTTGTTTCGGGTTCTCGAACGTGGCGGTGTCGCGGACGGTGGCCGGGTCGAACAGGACGAGATCGGCTGCGTGCCCTTCGGCGATCGTGCCGCGGGCGCGCAGGCGGAGTCGCTCAGCGGGACGGCCGGTCAGGTGATTGACGCAGTCCTCCAGTGACAGCAACTGCTCGTCTCGCGCGTAGTGACCCAGGTAGCGGGGGAACGTTCCCCAGGCGCGCGGGTGCGGCTTCTCGCCGACCAGGATCGCGTCGCTGCCGCCCATATGGCGTGGATGCGCCATGATCTCGCGCACGTTCTCCTCGTGTCCGACGTGCTGCAGGATGGTGGTGGCCAGCGCGTCTCGTCGAAGAAAGTCGAAGAACACGTCCACCGGGGACTTACCCGCCTCGGACGCGATGTCGGACATCGTGCGTCCGACGTACCGATCGAGGTCGGGGTTCGCGACCCCGCTGAGCTGGATGGTCTCCCACTCGACGGTGACGCCATGGCAGCCGTCGGACCCGTTGACATCGACATCTCGTGCGATGCGTCGACGCATGTCCGGATCGTCGAGTCGTTCCAGCGCGCGGTCCGGGCCACCCGACATCGCCCAACTCGGAAGCAGCGCAGACAAGGTGGTGGCTCCGGGCAGGTAGGGATACGTGTCGAGGGTGACGTCGCATCCGTTCGCGATCGCCGAATCGACGCGGTCCAAGAACTCGCGTGCCCGGCCCCGATTGACGCCGAAGTTCATCGTCGCGTGAGTCAGATGCAGCGCGCATCCCGTCTGCTCGGAGAGATCGAGCATCTCCTGATACGCGTCGAGCGCGCCCGCGCCGTAGGACCGCGTGTGCGGCGCATAGAACCCGCCGAAGTCGGCGACGACCTCGCACAACGCTCGTAATTCGCTTGTGTCCGCGTACATTCCGGGCGTGTACGTCAAACCGCTCGACATCCCGACGGCACCCTCCTGCAGCCCCTGTGCCAACAACTGCTGCATGTGGGCGATCTCGGACGGCGAAGCAGGTCGCTGATCAGGGCCGACCGCGAGGTATCGCAGTGTTCCCTGGGGAACGAGATAGGCAGCGTTCGGAGTGATGCCCTGGTCGAGGCGAGCGAGGTACTCCGAGACCGAACGCCACGAGAAGTCGAGGTCGACGGGATTGCCGTTCCATCCGGCGATCTGACGCCGCACCACATCGAGCGTCGCGTCGTCGATCGGAGCGTAGGCGATTCCGTCCTGTCCGATGACTTCGGTGGTGACGCCCTGACTGATCTTCGGGAAGTGGTCGGGGTCGGTCAGCAGACGCAGATCGGAATGGGCGTGCATGTCGATGAACCCGGGGGACAGGACGTGCCCCTCGGTGGCGTCGACGATTCTGTCGGCACCGTGAACGGTGCCGGGTTCGGCGACCGAGGCGATGAGACCGTCGCGTACGAGAACGTCACGACGCTGCCGTGGTGATCCGGTGCCGTCGATGACGTCGGCACCTCGAATGAGGATATCGGACAAGGGTTTCGGCTTTCTAGAAGAATGTGTGCACGAGATCGACGACGCGGGGATCGTCGCCATCGGCGTCGTCGACGACGGGAACCAGACGCCATTTGTCGAAGGCGGTGCACGGGTGAGACAGGCCCAACCGCACCACCGATCCGACCGGCAGCGCCGCGGCGTCCTCGGCCGGTAGGCGAAGGAACGCGTGTTGATCGTTCAGCGCTGTGACCGCGGCACCGGAATCGAGGGTTTCGGTTCCTCGAACCAGCTGGGGGACCGGCAGACCTTCGTCGAACGGAAAGTCCCGCTTGCCTGCATCGAGCAGCGCGAGACCGGGTTCCGGCCGGGATACCGTCCGAGCCCATCCGTGCATCGCAGACATCAGCGGCGCGTCGGTGCGGGCGGGAGTCAGTGGTGAGATCTGCGAGTAGAAGCCGTCGTCGTGCACCACATAGGCACCCGAGCGCAGCACCACGTCGGTAGGTACACCCTCGCCGGTGGTGAGGGAGTGCAACCGCTCGACAACCAGATCCTGGTAGGCGCTACCGCCGGCGGTCACGATCGCATGGTCGCCGTACAACCCTTCGGCATCGAGCGCGCGATGAAGGGTGGCGACGTTGTCGAGGTAGGTCCGAACCGCCGCGAGGCCGCTGTCGGTCCGGTCGTGGCTGAGTGCGCCCTCGTAGCCGCCCACCCCGGCCAGGGTCAGCCGCGGCGACGACGCGATCGCACGAGCGACCGCGATCGCCTCGTCGGTCGTCCGCGCTCCGGTGCGACCGTGCGGGCCACCGAGTTCGACGATGACCGGGATGGAGCGTGTTCCCTGCGCCGCCAGGATGCGGTCCATCTCGTGCACCGTCGCGACGCTGTCCACCCAGCAATAGAACTCGAATGTCGGATGCGAATCCAGTTCGGCCGCAATCCATGTCAGTGCGACAGGATCGATCTCGGCATTGGCGAGAAGGACCCGTTCGACCCCGAACGCACGCGCTGCCTGAACCTGCCATCCCGTTGCGAGGGTGATCGCCCAGCTTCCCGCATCGAGTTGCTGTTTCCACAGTTGAGGGGCCATCGACGTCTTGCCGTGGGGCGCGAGCAGCACTCCCGCGCGCGCCGTCCACTCGGCCATGACCGAGATGTTCGACGCGATGCGTGCGCGGTCGAGAGTGAGTACGGGCGTCGTGAACTCGGAGAGTCGTGGCGACGTGGCGAGAAAGCTCTCGATGGTGTGCCCCCACGACCTGGGTGGCAGCGCCTTGTGCTCGGGTCCGAGCACTCGCCGGCTGAGTGCCTCGACGGCATCGGTGTCGATCACGGTCGTCTCCTGGGTCTCGAAAATCGAAAGCGTTGCGTAATGTGCAACGCTAGTTGCGCAATGTGTTTATGATTTGTAGTCTGCAACGAAAGCCAGCGTTCCCGCAAGAGTTCGAGGAGATCGACGTGAAAGCACCACGAGCGGTGTGCGTAGGCGAAGGCCTCGTCGTTCTGGTCGCCGAGCCTGGCCCACTGGAGAATTCGGACACCTTCCATCGCACGGCCGGTGGCGCTGAAGCCAATGTGGCAAGGGTGTTCGGTCAACTGGGCGTCGATGCATCGTGGATCTCGAGAGTGGGCGACGACGGATTCGGCCGGTACCTCGTCGGCCAATTGGGCGCGGCAGGTGTCGACACCTCCGGTGTGACGGTCGACGACGCGCGACCCACGGGCATGTATGTAAAGCAACGCGGCTCGGGTTCCGATGATCGACACGACCTCGCGTGCGGAGACAGTGCCATGACGTACTTCCGTACCGGCTCGGCTGCGAGCGCCCTGTCGCCGGGAGACATCGACGGGCGTGCGGCGACCTTGGTTGATCGTGCCGACTTGATCCACTTCACCGGGATCACCGTGGCGATCTCCGATACCGCGGCCGACCTGACGAGGTCCCTGATGGATCTACCCACCGTCGTCAGCTTCGATCTGAACTATCGGCCGGCGCTGTGGAAGTCTCGGCCGGACGCAGCTGCAGATGTGCTCGGGGAACATGTTCGGGGAAGCGATGTGGTGTCCATGGGGGCCGACGAAGCTGCGCTGGTGTTCGGCACATCCGATCCCGCCGAGCTGCGCGAGATGTTCCCGCAGCCACGCCATCTGGTGATCAAGAACGACGCGCACACCGTGACGGCGTTCGAGGGAACCTCTCGGGTAGACGTACCGGCGCTGAAGCTCGACGTAGTCGAAAAGATCGGTGCCGGAGACGCGTTCGCGGGCGGGTATCTGACCGGACTGATGTTGGGTAGGAGTTCCGTCGAGCGCGTTCGGTTCGGGCATCTCTGCGCGGCGGGTGCCTTGACCGGGCACGGTGACATCGCCTCGGTGCTGCCCCTGGCGGTGCTGATCGAACTGGCCGAACTGCACGACGCCGACTGGGCGAGGCTGGACTACGCAGTCACCACCGCGCGTCACTCGGGGGTATTGCAGTGAGTCAAAGTCTCGCGCGAGCGATGACACTCCTCGGCTTGCTCGGCGACGGCCCGCGGTCACTCGACGAGTTGGCGTCGGTCCTCGAGGTTCACAAGACGACCGTGCTGCGCCTGCTGCGCACGTTGGAAGCCGACAGATTCGTCCAGCACGACGTGGATAATCGCTATCAGCTCGGATCCAGGCTGTTCGAGCTCGCCAACCGAGCGCTCGAACAGCGCGACGTTCGGAGCATCGCGCGGCCGCATCTGGCCGAACTGAACTCGATCACCGGTCAGACCGTCCACCTCGCCACCTACGAGGCAGGCGTCGTGATCTATATCGACAAGTTCGACGCCCAACAGAGTGTGCGGATGTACTCGCGAATCGGAAAGCCCGCACCACTCCACTGCACAGCTGTGGGGAAGGTTCTGGTCTCGGCCCGTCCCGAGGCAGAACGAGCGCAGATTGCACACGGCATCACATACACACCGTTCACCGAACGAACGATCACGACGGCCGAGCGCTATCTGCGCGAGCTCGACCTCGTGCGCGAGCAGGGGTTCGCCGAGGACCGCGAGGAGCACGAGTCGTTCGTCAACTGCATCGGCTGCGCAGTGCGCGACGGAACCGGCGAGGTCGTGGCAGCGGTGTCGATGTCTGTTCCCGACATGGTGCTCGATCACCAACAGGTCCTCGCAGCACTCCCCGAAGTACAGCGCGCCGCGGCCGCGATCTCCGAGGGATTGGGCTGGCGACCGCGAGAAACCCAGGACCGCAAGACGCAGGACGAGAGCTCGACGGAAGGAACACAATGAGTGAAAAGATCGAAATCCGCACCACAGACGCGCCCGCACCGGCTCACACCTTTTCTCAAGGAGTCCGGAAGGGACCGTTCGTTCAGGTCTCGGGGCAGGGACCGGTCGACCCGGTCACCAGCGAGTACCTGTACCCAGGCGATGTTGCCGCACAGACGACCCGCACTCTCGAGAACGTCAAGGCCATCGTCGAAGCCAGCGGTGCGACATTCGACGACGTCGTCATGCTGAGGGTCTATCTGACCAAGCGCGAAGACTTCTCCACCATGAACGACGCCTACGGACAGTTCGTGTCGGCACATACCTCGGGGGACGTCCTACCGAGCCGCACGACAGTGTTCACGGGCCTGCCACGAGAAGAAATGTTGGTCGAAATCGACGCCGTCGCGATCGTCTGACCGAGTCCGGCGGCAGATGTTCACACGAAAATTACATCTGACCAGGCGATTTGCGTAAGCGTTGGTCTTCGCGTAACTTTTGTCGAGTCAGAGCGACACGGACACCGACCCGGTCTTCACGGACTGGGACAACGAGGTTGTACGGAGTGTGCACTGAACAACCCAGGCAAGGTGAGATGGTATCAGCCATGCCTGGGGTTCTAGCGTGTAAGCCCCGAAGTTACCGTGCAAACGGCAGCGACGGTGTGTGCGTGTTCTTTGAGAACTCAACAGTGTGTCGATGAATGTCAGTGCCGAATTTATTTTGGTGAATGCATTCGATGTATCAGCCATCCGCTTGTGGTGGTTGTTGTCGGGTGTTGTTTGAAATGCTAGTTGAGTTTTTTTGCTAGTGATTTGACTCTTTATGTTTATGACTGATTCGCAGTTTCGGCTGTTGATCGAGAGTCTTTTACGGAGAGTTTGATCCTGGCTCAGGACGAACGCTGGCGGCGTGCTTAACACATGCAAGTCGAGCGGTAAGGCCTTTCGGGGTACACGAGCGGCGAACGGGTGAGTAACACGTGGGTGATCTGCCCTGCACTCTGGGATAAGCTTGGGAAACTGGGTCTAATACCGGATATGACCGCATGCCGCATGGTGTGTGGTGGAAAGATTTATCGGTGCAGGATGGGCCCGCGGCCTATCAGCTTGTTGGTGGGGTAATGGCCTACCAAGGCGACGACGGGTAGCCGACCTGAGAGGGTGACCGGCCACACTGGGACTGAGACACGGCCCAGACTCCTACGGGAGGCAGCAGTGGGGAATATTGCACAATGGGCGGAAGCCTGATGCAGCGACGCCGCGTGAGGGATGAAGGCCTTCGGGTTGTAAACCTCTTTCAGCAGGGACGAAGCGTGAGTGACGGTACCTGCAGAAGAAGCACCGGCTAACTACGTGCCAGCAGCCGCGGTAATACGTAGGGTGCGAGCGTTGTCCGGAATTACTGGGCGTAAAGAGTTCGTAGGCGGTTTGTCGCGTCGTTTGTGAAAACCCGGGGCTCAACTTCGGGCTTGCAGGCGATACGGGCAGACTTGAGTGTTTCAGGGGAGACTGGAATTCCTGGTGTAGCGGTGAAATGCGCAGATATCAGGAGGAACACCGGTGGCGAAGGCGGGTCTCTGGGAAACAACTGACGCTGAGGAACGAAAGCGTGGGTAGCAAACAGGATTAGATACCCTGGTAGTCCACGCCGTAAACGGTGGGCGCTAGGTGTGGGTTCCTTCCACGGGATCTGTGCCGTAGCTAACGCATTAAGCGCCCCGCCTGGGGAGTACGGCCGCAAGGCTAAAACTCAAAGGAATTGACGGGGGCCCGCACAAGCGGCGGAGCATGTGGATTAATTCGATGCAACGCGAAGAACCTTACCTGGGTTTGACATACACCGGAAAACCGTAGAGATACGGTCCCCCTTGTGGTCGGTGTACAGGTGGTGCATGGCTGTCGTCAGCTCGTGTCGTGAGATGTTGGGTTAAGTCCCGCAACGAGCGCAACCCTTGTCTTATGTTGCCAGCGCGTTATGGCGGGGACTCGTAAGAGACTGCCGGGGTCAACTCGGAGGAAGGTGGGGACGACGTCAAGTCATCATGCCCCTTATGTCCAGGGCTTCACACATGCTACAATGGCCAGTACAGAGGGCTGCGAGACCGTGAGGTGGAGCGAATCCCTTAAAGCTGGTCTCAGTTCGGATCGGGGTCTGCAACTCGACCCCGTGAAGTCGGAGTCGCTAGTAATCGCAGATCAGCAACGCTGCGGTGAATACGTTCCCGGGCCTTGTACACACCGCCCGTCACGTCATGAAAGTCGGTAACACCCGAAGCCGGTGGCCTAACCCCTTGTGGGAGGGAGCCGTCGAAGGTGGGATCGGCGATTGGGACGAAGTCGTAACAAGGTAGCCGTACCGGAAGGTGCGGCTGGATCACCTCCTTTCTAAGGAGCCTCTTCGCTCGGATGCACTGCTGAACAGTCAGCAGACGATCCAGCGACAGAAACCGTTTAGTCCTCATATGTAGGACTGCGGTGCTCACGGGTGGAACACTGACAACCAATTCGTTCATCGTGTCGCCGGCAATGCCGGTGGCCGAACGAGTTATATCGATGCACTGTTGGGTCCTGAGAGAACACGCGAAAGCATGTTTCTTTCTAGGCAAGACATATACAGGCCTTCATGGTTGTTCATACCGGGTTGTTTCTGCGAGTTCGCTTGTGGGGGTGGCTGTCTGGTGGCGGCGTTGACGTGAGGGTGTGTGTGTTGTTTGAGAATTGCACAGTGGACGCGAGCATCTTTGTTGTAAGTAATGAAGAGCGTACGGTGGATGCCTTGGCACCAGGAGCCGATGAAGGACGTAGGAGGCTGCGATAAGCCTCGGGGAGCTGTCAACCGAGCTGTGATCCGAGGGTGTCCGAATGGGGAAACCCAGCACGAGTGATGTCGTGTTACCTGCACCTGAATATATAGGGTGTGTGGAGGGAACGTGGGGAAGTGAAACATCTCAGTACCCACAGGAAGAGAAAACAATAGTGATTCCGTGAGTAGTGGCGAGCGAAAGCGGATGAGGCCAAACTTTGTGCGTGTGATACCCGGCAGGGGTTGCGTATGGAGGGTTGTGGGGTTTGCATTGTCGATTCTGCCGGATCGGCCGACAGTGAGAAATTGTGGTGTTAGTCGAAGTGGTCTGGAACGGCCTGTCGTAGAGGGTGAGAGTCCCGTAGACGAAAACATTGCAACTGTCGTTGTGGATACCCAAGTAGCAGCGGGCCCGTGAAATCTGCTGTGAATCTGTCGGGACCACCCGATAAGCCTGAATACTCCCTGGTGACCGATAGCGGACTAGTACCGTGAGGGAAAGGTGAAAAGTACCCCGGGAGGGGAGTGAAATAGTACCTGAAACCGTGCGCTTACAATCCGTCAAAGCCGGTGCATGATTCGTCATGGCTGGTGATGGCGTGCCTTTTGAAGAATGAGCCTGCGAGTTAGTGGCATGTCGCGAGGTTAACCCGTGTGGGGTAGCCGTAGCGAAAGCGAGTCCGAATAGGGCGTATCCACCTTGTGTGGTGTAGTGGCGTGTTCTAGACCCGAAGCGGAGTGATCTACCCATGGCCAGGTTGAAGCGACGGTAAGACGTCGTGGAGGACCGAACCCACTTAGGTTGAAAACTGAGGGGATGAGTTGTGGGTAGGGGTGAAAGGCCAATCAAACTCCGTGATAGCTGGTTCTCCCCGAAATGCATTTAGGTGCAGCGTCACGTGTTTCTCACCGGAGGTAGAGCTACTGGATGGTCTAGGGGGCCTACAAGCTTACCGAAATCAGCCAAACTCCGAATGCCGGTGAGTGAGAGCGTGGCAGTGAGACTGCGGGCGATAAGGTTCGTAGTCGAGAGGGAAACAGCCCAGATCGCCAGCTAAGGTCCCTAAGCGTGTACTAAGTGGAAAAGGATGTGGGGTCGCGAAGACAACCAGGAGGTTGGCTTAGAAGCAGCCACCCTTGAAAGAGTGCGTAATAGCTCACTGGTCAAGTGATCCTGCGCCGACAATGTAGCGGGGCTCAAGTACACCACCGAAGCTGCGGCACTCACACAACAGCCCCATGCAGGTCTGCGGATCTGTGTGCAGGTGTGTGGGTGGGTAGGGGAGCGTCGTGCAGCCATGGAAGCATCGGAGTGATCCAGGTGTGGAGGCTGCGCGAGTGAGAATGCAGGCATGAGTAGCGAAAGACGAGTGAGAAACTCGTCCGCCGAATGACCAAGGGTTCCTGGGCCAGGTTAATCCGCCCAGGGTGAGTCGGGACCTAAGACGAGGCCGACAGGCGTAGCCGATGGACAACGGGTTGATATTCCCGTACCCGTGTAACCGCGCCCATGGTGAATCAGTGATACTAACCACCCTGAATCTCGCTTACTTCACGCCTTCGGGTGTGCGGGGGCGGGTGGATGCGTGGGACCTGATCTGGTAGTAGCCAAGCGATGGGGTGACGCAGGAAGGTAGCTGGGCCAGTCAGTGGTTGTACTGGTGTAAGCCTGTAGGGCGAACGGTAGGCAAATCCGCCGTTCACTAAGCCTGAGAGGTGATGCGTAGCCGATTGAGGCGAATTCAGTGATCCTATGCTGCCGAGAAAAGCCTCTAGTGAGTTGTTACACGGCCCGTACCCCAAACCGACACAGGTGGTCAGGTAGAGAATACTAAGGCGATCGAGATAACTATGGTTAAGGAACTCGGCAAAATGCCCCCGTAACTTCGGGAGAAGGGGGGCCCCTGCCGGTGATCACTCTTGCAGTGTGAGCTGGTGTGGGCCGCAGAGACCAGTGAGAAGCGACTGTTTACTAAAAACACAGGTCCGTGCGAAGTCGTAAGACGATGTATACGGACTGACGCCTGCCCGGTGCTGGAAGGTTAAGAGGACCGGTTAGCCAGTGATGGCGAAGCTGAGAATTTAAGCCCCAGTAAACGGCGGTGGTAACTATAACCATCCTAAGGTAGCGAAATTCCTTGTCGGGTAAGTTCCGACCTGCACGAATGGCGTAACGACTTCTCAGCTGTCTCAACCATAGACTCGGCGAAATTGCATTACGAGTAAAGATGCTCGTTACGCGCGGCAGGACGAAAAGACCCCGGGACCTTCACTACAGCTTGGTATTGGTGTTCGGTTCGGTTTGTGTAGGATAGGTGGGAGACTGTGAAGCGGTGACGCCAGTTACTGTGGAGTCGTTGTTGAAATACCACTCTGATCGTATTGGATACCTCAACCTCGGACCATGATCTGGTTCAGGGACAGTGCCTGGTGGGTAGTTTAACTGGGGCGGTTGCCTCCTAAAATGTAACGGAGGCGCCCAAAGGTTCCCTCAGCCTGGTTGGCAATCAGGTGTCGAGTGCAAGTGCACAAGGGAGCTTGACTGTGAGACTGACAAGTCGAGCAGGGACGAAAGTCGGGACTAGTGATCCGGCACCGGCAAGTGGAAGCGGTGTCGCTCAACGGATAAAAGGTACCCCGGGGATAACAGGCTGATCTTCCCCAAGAGTCCATATCGACGGGATGGTTTGGCACCTCGATGTCGGCTCGTCGCATCCTGGGGCTGGAGTAGGTCCCAAGGGTTGGGCTGTTCGCCCATTAAAGCGGCACGCGAGCTGGGTTTAGAACGTCGTGAGACAGTTCGGTCTCTATCCGCCGCGCGCGTAAGAAACTTGAGGAAGGCTGTCCCTAGTACGAGAGGACCGGGACGGACGAACCTCTGGTGTGCCAGTTGTTCCACCAGGAGCACCGCTGGTTGGCTACGTTCGGAAGGGATAACCGCTGAAAGCATCTAAGCGGGAAGCCTGTTCCAAGATGAGGTTTCTCACCCCCTCGAGGGGGTAAGGCCCCCGGCAGACCACCGGGTTGATAGGCCAGAACTGGAAGCCCAGTAATGGGTGCAGGTGACTGGTACTAATAGGCCGAGGACTTACCACAAAGAAGCTACGCGTCCACTGTGCAATATCTGAAACAACACACGTTTCAGCACAACAATTGAATGAACCCAGTACGTCACCGATCCAGATCCGGTGGCACCGCTGATGTTCCGTGTGTAACTGTTTCGCAGAGTTACGGCGGCCATAGCGGAGGGGAAACGCCCGGTCCCATTCCGAACCCGGAAGCTAAGCCCTCCAGCGCCGATGGTACTGCACTCGACAGGGTGTGGGAGAGTAGGACACCGCCGAACACAATTTCCCAGAACACCCCCAGACCACCCGGTCCGGGGGTGTTCTGCATTTCGAAACCACAACCACAACAACCCATATCCCCGCGACAAACGCGCACGCAAACGCCGTGCGCGCACACAATCGCACCCCGGACACCCACCAATCCCCGCGCACCCGACGAACGCGCGCGCATTCGCGGAATGGCGAGCACCGCACAGCAGCGCGCGCCTACCCGATCTCGACCCAACCACCACCACCACCACCACTGCAGCCGGCATCAGCCCACATCCCCGCGACAAATGCGCGCGCAGTCGCCATCCGTGCGCACAATCGCATCCCGGACACCCACCATTTCCCGCGCACCCGACGAACGCGCGCGCATCCGCGGAACGGCGACCACCACCGACGCGGGCATCAGCCTCCACCCGACCCGAGCAGCCCACACCAACAGGGGGCAAACGCGCGCGCAGTTGTCATCCGCACACAATCGCACCCCGGACACCCACCAATCCCCGCGCACTCGACGAACGCGCGCGCATTCGCGAAATGTCGAGCACCGCACAGCAGCGAGCGCCTACCCGATCTCGACCCGACCACCACCCACCACCACCGCAGCCGGCATCAGCCCACATCCCCGCGACAAACGCGCGCGCAGTCGCCAACCGCGCTCACAATCGCGGCCCGGACACCCACCATTTCCCGCGCACCCGACAAAGGCGCGCGCATTTGCGGACACCCAGGGCTGAACTCCGGTGCCGGTGCGTGACGCGAGGCAGACTGCCGACGGGAGCGCGAACGCGCGCGCGTTTGCGAGCTGGGACTCTCGACCTCGACTCCGGTGGCAGTAGACGGGAGTTTCATCGGGCAGTACACGGTGTGTCGGTTCGTTGCGTCGGCCTATGTCGTCCGCAATGCCTACTGGTTGCCAAATAGCCGCTATGCCAACCTGATTCGTGGACGACAACGCCTGCGCCTCGAGCGTCGAATTTAATCGGTGGAGTTCGGGGCGGCGGCCGTGCATGATCGTGACACAGGCACATCGCAGAGACCGTGGAGGTGGATAATGGCAGCAGAAATGGATTGCGCACGCCGTCGAGTTGTCTGCACGCGGTTTGCCATGGTCGCCGATTATGCTCTCTGAGTAGGCCTTCGGCCCAATCGGTGCTAATCGGTTGACCCGATTTCGCAATCTGACCAATACTTCGCCGCACAACAATGCCCTGTGTCCGGCGTCCACTTTTGTTGTAGGAGAACAGATGTACCACTACGAACAGATCCTGAACGAACACCGACAACGCGTCGCGCGTGGTGTGCAGAATTACGAACGGCGTCGGGTGGCGGAAGAAAGAGCTGCCGAAGCAGTTGTCGCAGAATTGGATTCACGTGAGAGTGAGGCCATGGGATCGGTGGCCTCGAACCACTGCGAATCGGACTCCGAGATCGGCATCGGGGTGATGTCGTCCAGCCGGTGACAGTCAGGTCTCCACCAGATGTGAGTAGCGATCACCCGCGGATGCTATGAAGTCGCGAACGAACCAGCACGTAGGGACAACGCGGAGTCCCTGCGTGCTGGTGTCGTCGAGAGCGAATTCGGTGAGCGCAGCGGCAAGTCCTCGGCCGCGAAACTGCGGAAGCGTCACAGTGTGATGAAACGTTCTGGAACTGTCCGATTCCAGGTATTCCGAGTAGCCCGCCAATTCGGAATCGACATGGATCTCGAATCGATGGTCGGCACTGTCATGGGTGATCTCGACAGTCATGGTGGTACCTCCTCGCCGAGTTCGGTGTCACCACCGTAACCGGCACTCGTCCCGTGGAGTGTTCTGCGGTTACTCGAGCACGCATCGACGCAGTAGGGTGAGAGAAACCGAGTCGTGCGAGCGCCACCCGTCGCAACACCGCTCTTCATAAGTACGGGGCGCTCTCGAGGCTGAAGGTGGCAATCCGTGGAAGACACATCCGACCGGGGAATCAAGGCATTCATTCGAACCGTCGCTCAGCGCGGTGGTCGCGCAGAGCGGCTGACGACGTCGCGGCGTAATCCCGTGCAGGTCTGGTCCATGGACGGTAGTTCCTCGTGCATAGTCCGAGTGCGATCCAAGGTGACGGGTGACTGGAAAGCCCGCAGGCAGGACGAATCTCTCGAGAGTGACGACACTGGATCCTCGTACTGGGTGTTCGTCGATCTCGCGAACGAAGAGCCGCGCTTCTACATGGTCTCGTCCGAGGAGATGGCCACCGACATTCGCGGAGAAGTAGACCTGTGGGTCCAGGACTCGCCCCTCCGTACCAGGACAGGGCATCATGCAATCGCGGTGGACAGAGTGCTGCACGGCAGTGAGCGTTGGGACCTGCTCGGTCTGAGTGCAACCTTGGACACAACGGTCGATCTCGGACCCGAACAGACGTGGGTTCGTACTCCACGGGTGAAGACGCCTCGTAAGTCGGCCAAGGCGGCCGTCGAAGAGGAAGTTGTGGACAACCGAGTACGCGTCGTTGCCGACTGCGAGGGCTATCGGCTGAGCGGCCGCTACGACCCCGAGACGCAACGGCTCGAGATCACCGCAGGGCCGATGGAGGGTCGACGGTTCGACAATCCTTCCGTCGCCGCCAGTGCGGTAGCCACGCACATCAGTGGGGACGTCGAGGAGCGCGACGGTTGGCAGTTCTGGCAGCTGGACACTCCGGATCGAGCTCCGTTGGGATCGTTTCAGTAGGAAACCACAGCGCACGACTGCTCTGTTGTGATTGCTCACCAAATTGGCCTATCCGGCAAAAACGGGACAAAGGTCCGATTAACCTAGCGCTGGTAGGATGAGCTCCCTGCTTTAGCCCCTAGGTCGAATCGATGTTCGAGAGTTCGTCCGCGCATCGAAATTCGGGTACCAGCGAGCTCAACGGTCGACAGTGCGAGGGGTGCTGTCGACCGTGGGGAGAGGTTTTCACCATGGAACATTCCTTCCGGACGGGCACGGCCCATGCGTCCCGTTTTCTGTTCCTCATCGCCCAGTTCGTCGATCGGAGAATCCCGGCCGAGTTCTTCTCTGCTCAGTTCCGCGAGCTGCAGAACACCCAATCCACATATCTCGATGCCGACGTCTCTTCGGTCATCGGAATGTTGTCGGTCGACGTCGGCGCGTACCTGGGCGATGTCGAAATCAGAGGGGTGGACTACATCGACTCCGAACAACTCTGGCTGGCTGCCGGGCAGGCGTTTCGCGATCTCATGACCGTCCAGTCCCAGCACATCGAACGCGAGGCAGGGTGACGGCAACGCGTACCCTCACCGGAATCGATCACGCTGTCGCAGAAGGTCTTCGAGCCTGAATCGTCGGTGCGTGCCGCGCATTTCGATCGATAGGTCGCCCGCGTCGGCCAACCGTCTGACGTAAGTGTCGGAGACACCGAGGACCTCGGCAGCTTGCGAAGTGGTCAGCAACTCGTCCACGGTTCCGATGGCCACCGCCCGGCCGGTCGAGAGTTGGGTCAGAAGTTCCAAGACCGCACTGCGTGATGCGTCGTCGAGTCGAACCTCCGAACCGCCGATTCTGAGGTCGACGTCCGCTCCGTTTCGCTCGTGAACGACTGCCGCCAACGAGTTGGCCGATCGCGACTCGAGAGCAGGCATGACGAATCGGAAGTCCATTCGTCCAGGATAGGAGTGGGCGCAGGCGTCGGTACGCATAGGCTCGGAGCACCCAGCATGTGAGGAGTGTTCCAGTGCCACAGTTGTTGCACCTCGATTCGTCCGCCGACCCGGATCGTTCGATAAGCCGTCGGGTGACGGCCCGCTTCTCGGACGCCTGGCATGGCATCGGCACCGACCACTCGGTGATCCATCGAGACCTGCATTCGAGTCCGTTGCCCCACCTACCCACCTCGGCGCTGCACTGGGCACCTCGCCTGCGAACCGCCGACGAAATCGTGGAGCCGTCCGCCGAGGCGTTGCAGGTCGAACTGATCGAGGAACTGATCTCGGCCGACGCGGTGCTGATCGGCGCGCCGATGTACAACTGGTCGATCCCGTCGACCCTGAAGGCATGGATCGACTACGTACACGTTCCGGGTGTCACTGTTCCGTTCGACAGTGACACGGCACCTCTCGTCGGCAAGCCCGTGGTCGTGGTGACCAGTCGGGGAAACGACTACACCCCCGGTACCGACAACGCATCCTCCGACCACACGACCGCGCAACTGCGACAGGTGCTCGGAGTTGCGCTGGGGATGGACGTCCACTTCGTCCCGGTCGACTTGACGCTCGCCGAGCGGGTGCCGGCGCTCGCACCGCAGATTCCGCAGGCACGAGCCAATCTCGAGGCGGCGTTCTCCGCCGTCGACGATCTTGCGTTGCGATTGGGTGGAGCAACCACCAGGTGAGCGCCGAGTAGCCTGGCGAGGTGCTCTCGAACGGCCCAGGTAACGACACCACCCGCGGTGAACGTGGATCAGGGCGCCATCGCATCAGGACGCCGTCGCGCAACCGCGGTCTCGCACTCCGAATCGGCCGAATTGTCGTCGCCACTGCGGCAGTTGCCTCGATCGCGGTGAGTGGAATCGGGTTCGCGGTGTACCGCGAAGCCACCACGGGGCTGACCACCTCGGACGCGCTCGACGGCATCGCGAACAACGATCCCGGCGGCAACGGCGAGGACACCAACATTCTGTTGATCGGTCTCGACAGCCGCAAGGACATGGACGGCAACGACCTGCCTGCCGAGTTCGTCACCGATGCGCTGCATGCGGGCGACAGCGACGTCGGCGGTTACAACACCAACACACTGCTGCTGGTGCACCTTCCGGCCGACGGAGGGAGGGCGACTGCGCTGTCGATACCTCGCGACGACTACGTCGACGTTCCCGGATACGGCAAGCGGAAGATCAAGGAGGCGTACGGACTTGCCAAAGCCGACGCCGATACACAGTTGCTCGACGAGGGCGTCACCGATTCGGCCGAACGTGAGCGTCGAGCACGCGACGCGGGTCGGCGATCGACGTTGACCGCGGTTCGTGACCTGCTCGACGTGCCGATCGATCATTTCGCCGAGGTGAACCTGCTGGGCTTCTACGACGTCGCGACAGCCGTCGGGCCGATTCAGGTGTGCCTGAACAATCCTGTACACGACAACTATTCGGGGGCGGACTTCGCCGCGGGCGCGCAGGAACTGAGCGCTTCGCAGGCGCTGTCCTTCGTCCGGCAACGCCACGGCCTCGACAACGGTGATCTCGATCGAACCAAACGACAGCAGGCCTTCGTGGCAGGAGTGATGGCCAAGCTCAGCACCTCCGGTGTCATGGCGAACATCGGCGAACTCCGGGCGCTCGTCGCGGGTACCAAGAACGACGTCGTGATCGACGCGTCCTTGGATCCGGTCAAGCTCGCAGGCGGAGCCGGTGCAGTAATGCAGGGAGACATCGATTTCTACACGCTCCCGATCACCGGCTACGACACGATCGACGGGCAGGACGTCAATCTCGTCGACGTCGACGCCGTCCGGGCCGAGGCAGCCCGGCTGATCGGCGACGTACCTGTGCAGGCACCGCCGACCACCGCGGCAGCTGATCCCGCAACGACGCCGCCCCCGCTCGAGGTCGCCGCACAGGATCCGTCCCTGGATCCGGCGGCAGCCCCCGACGAGGGTGTGCACAGCGACGGCGGCATACCCTGCGTCGACTGAGCCCTGCGTCGACCGAACTCGCCAGCGGGTATCGGTCAGGGCGTCGGCGCGCTGAGCAGAACGTCCATCAACTGCTTCTCGACCGCCGCGAACTGCGGCGTCGTGACGATCTCGAGCCCGCGTGGACGGGGCAGCGCCACCTCGATCTGCCGTCGAACGTGTGCCGGTCTGGGGGAGAGGACGATCACGCGATCGGAGAGATAGACCGCTTCGCGGATGTCGTGCGTGATCATCAGGACCGTCCACCGAAACTCCGACCAGACCTGCTGCAACCAGGCCTGCATATCGCTTCGAGTCAACGAGTCCAGTGCCCCGAAGGGTTCGTCGAGCAGTAGTACCGATCGTCCCTGCACCACCGTGCGCAGCAGCGCCGCCCGCTGGCGCATGCCGCCGGAGAGTTCGGATGGTCTGGCCGACTCGTACCCGTCCAAGCCGAACACCGGGAACAGCTCGCGTGCCCGCGCCCGCGCCTCCTTCTTGGCAACGCCCTGCACTTCGAGCCCGAGGGTGGTGTTGTCCAGCACCGAACGCCACGGAAACAGGAGATCCTTCTGCGGCATGTAGGCGCACGGCGGTACTCGAACCGAGCCGGAGTCGGGCTTGTCGAGTCCGGCCAGCATGTTGAACACCGTGCTCTTACCGGAACCGCTCGGGCCGATGATCGACAGGAACTCGCCGGGGCCAGCACTGAACGACACACCGTCGAGTACGGGCTTGTCGCCGAATGATTTGGTGAGATCGCGAACGTCGATGCAGGTGTCGGGGTCAGACATGAAGACCAACCGACCCGTGGCGCGCCCAAGGCGCAACGAACCGCTCCACCAGGAAGGTGGAGACGAACAGGACCACGCTGATCACGGCCGTCACGGCAACCGCGGCGAGAACCAGATCGGTACGAAACGAGTTCTTCTGTTGACTCATGTAGATGCCGAGCCCGGCACTGGCCCCGGCATATTCGGCAAAGATCGCGCCGACCACGGCGTAGGTGATTCCGATGCGCAGGGAGGTGAAGAACCGGGGTAGCGCCGACGGTAGCCGCACGTATCGAAAATGTTGCCAGCGCGAGGCACCCATGCTGGCCAGCAGCGATCGCGCGTCTCGATCGGCCGCCGCGAAACCCTCGATGAGTCCGATGGCCATCGGGAAGAACGTCGCCAAGGCGATCACCAGGATCTTCGGAAGCAGCCCGAAGCCGAACCAGATGATCAACAGTGGCGCGATCGCGATGATCGGAAGCGTCTGCGATACGACGAAGAGGGGAACGAACGCGCGACGCAGCCACGGCGAGAAGTCCACCGCGATGGCCAGCAACCAGGCCAGGGACAAGGAGACCGCGAACCCGACGAGGGTCACCTGCAGGGTTGCCGCTGCGTTCTCGGCGATCGCATCGCGTTGCGCCCAACCCTGGACCACCACGCGACCGGGGGACGGCAGCACCTGCGGGCGGATGCCACTGATCTCGACGTAGATCTGCCAGGCGGCGATGATCAGAACGACGACGGTCAGCGCCGGCCACGCCCAACGCAGCGAGGCTCGGATACCGCTGAGCGAGAAGGAACCTCGATCAGCGGCCACCGTCTCATCGATCGCCGAGGTAGTCATTGGTGAAGTAGGTCGACCAATCCGGCTCCGCGGTCAGAGGCGCGCCGTTCTGATCGGCCAGCACGCCACTGTCGTACAGGAACTTGGAGTACGCCGTCCACTTGTCGATACTCTGTCGTCCTACTTCGCCGGACGAGTCCTTCATGTACTTCGCCGCGAGCATCTTCTGGCTCTCGAAGACCAGCGATTCGTCGGTGAACGTTCCCGGATTGGCGTCGATCAGATCCTGTGCGGCCTTGTCCGGATCGTCGGCGGCGAGTTGGTAGCCGCGCTGAAGAGCCTGGACGAACTTCTCGGCCTGGTCCGGGTGGGCTGCGAGCCAGGGCTCGTTGCCGCTGATCGTGATGGCGTAGGCGTCGGGAAAGCCGTAGTCGGTGTAGTCGAAGTACTTCATCGGGGTTCCGCTGTGCTCGGCTTCGATGCCTTCCCACGCGAAATAGGAGACGGTGAAGTCCGCGGTCCCCGAATACACCGCCTCGTACGCCGAGGTTCCCAGGACGACGGTCTCGTATTCGCCTGTGCCACCGTCGTTCTCGATGACCTGCTGGAGTCCGGCTTGCTCACCGGATTCGCCGAAGCCGGCGTAGACCTTGCCGTCGAGTGCCTTCGGGCTCGGTATGTCGTCTCGATCTGCGCGGACTCCGATGCCGGTCGCCCAATGTTGGAGCGGCGCGAGGACCGAGACGATCTGCGCGCCCGCCGAGGTGGCGAACACACCGGAACTCTGTGTACTGATACCGAATTCGGCGTTTCCGGCATCGACGAGAGTGTCCGCTGCGGTGCTGTTGTACGGCAGAATCTCCACGTCCAGGCCGGCGTCGGCGAAGTAGCCTTCCTGTATGGCCACGTAGAGACCGGTGTGGTTGGTGTTCGGCGTCCAGTCCAACGCGAATCGAATGGTGTCGGAGTCCGTCGACTGCGAGCAGCCCACCAGTCCGGTCGTGGCAACGACGGCCGCCGCCAACGCGGCGAGGATCCGAGCGGTTCTCATGCGTGCACCGCACTCTGGCCCAGCGGCCACGGAGTGGGATGCAAAGCGCTGTCCCAGAACATCAATTCGTACCTCGATGCCACGACGAAGGCGTCGATCATCTGCTCTCGCTGTACCGGAGTCGCGGCAGCCGCCGCGTCGTCCACGAATGTCCTTGCGGCGTCGACGATCGCATGGAATTCGGGTGCGTCGTACGCGGCTACCCACCGCGCGTACGGGTGGTCGGGATCGCGATCGAGAACCGCTCTCGCGGCACCGGCGAGTGAGCGGCCCACGTCGGCGTAGATCCAGAAGCACGGCAGAACAGCCGCTGCTGCAACAGGATACGGTTCGGTTGCCGCAATCGCGGTGAGGTAGGAGGTGTAACCGAGGCATGCCGGTGAAGCCTGGGGTGTGCAGGTCGACGCGGGCAGCGCTCCACCGGTCAGCATCTCTTCGTGCGAGGCGGCCTCGTCCATCGCGCTGGCGGCGGCGCTCGCCCAGAACGCTCCGGCGATCGGGTTCGGTGCGTGTGCTGCCAGTAGTGACAGCGACTTGACGTACCCACCGAGATAGAGCGAATCCTGCTCGAGATACCGACGGAACGCATCGAGCGGAAGTGTTCCGGCTCCGAGAAGCCGGAGAAACTCGAGGTCGTCGATCGCGCGTCGGATGTTCTCGGACGCATCCCACAGTAGATCGGTGAAGCGGACCGGGTCCGCAGATACAACAGGCGTCATCGCCTTGACATCCCTTCGTCAGCATTACCTGCATCAGGTTCGGCGGGTTTGATCTCAGCATCCGCATCGGCGGACACACCCCGTGTCAGAACGAAAGCGACAGTAACACCGCTCACCCGGTGGCGCTGGTGCCGCCCCTGCATCTGCGGTCCGGCGTCAGCCCAGCATGTCCTCGAGTTCCATGCCCTTGGTCTCCCTGATCTTGGCCTTGACGAAGAAGAACGAGAGCGCGGCGAACAGAGCGAATCCTGCGTAGATCGCCCACAGCCCCACGGACGACGTCAGCGGCGGGAAGGCAAGCGTGACAGCGAAGTTGGCCATCCAGTTGGCTGCGGTGCCGATGCCGAGCGCCATGGCACGCATGCGGTTGGGGAACATCTCACCGAGCATGACCCACATGATCGGTCCCCATGTGGAGGCGAAGAAGATGACGAACAGATTGGCCCCGACCAACGCGATCGCACCCCACGGAGCGGGCAACGTGACGTCGTCGCCGCTGCCGGTCGCCTGCGAGAATGCCACCGACGCCATGACGAGCCCGACGAACATGCCGATCGAACCCCCCATCAGCAGTTTGCGCCTACCGATTCGGTCCACGAACAGGATCGCCACGAACGTCATGACCACGTTGATCACAGCGGTGATCACGGAGGTGGTGAACGATTGATCCTCGGAGAAGCCGACCGAACGCCACAGCGTCGTCGAGTAGTAGAAGATCGCATTGATGCCGACCAGCTGTTGCAGCACGGCCATCGTGATGCCCACCCAGACGATGGGTTGCAGGCCGAACTTCGGCCCGCGAATATCGGCGAACGACGAGCGTGACTCCTTGCGCAGCGTCAGCCTGATCTCGTGGACGCGCTCGTCCGGGTGCAGCTCACCGGTGATCTCGGCGAGTACGCGGGCCGCTTCCTCGTCGAGATGCTGACCGACGAGGTAACGCGGAGACTCCGGGATCAGGGTTGCCAGCAACCCGTACACGAGAGCGGGAATCACGCCGACCAGGAACATCCAGCGCCATGCCTCGATGCCGAACCACAGGTCGTTGGACGCGCCGTCGGCGGCACCGGCGAGAAGAGCGTCGGACAGCAGAGCAGCGAAAATGCCGATGGTGATGGCCAATTGCTGAAGCGAGGCCAAGGAACCGCGCCATTTGGCGGGAGCGATCTCGGCGATGTACGCCGGTGCGATCACCGAGGCGATGCCGATTCCGAGTCCGCCGAGCACTCGCCAGAGCATCAGGTCGGGGACGCTGAACGCCAATCCCGAGCCGATCGAGGAAACGACGAACAGGGCCGAGCCCAGCAGCATGACCTTCTTGCGTCCCCAACGATCTGCGAGGCTGCCGGCGAACCAGGCACCCACTGCGCACCCGATGAGGGCGATTGCCACCACGAAGCCGGTGGTGAACGAGCCGAGGAGGAAATGATCTTCGATCGAGTCGACAGCGCCGTTGATGACCGAGCTGTCGAAGCCGAACAGGAACCCGCCCACAGCAGCGGCGATGCTGACGCCGATGACCTTCGCTGTGTGGCGGTCCGAGGTCTGATTCATGTGTGATGCACCTTCCGGCCGCGCGCACGGGCGTCGGCCGCTGGGGAGACCGTACGGCAGGGATTGTCGTACCGTCCCCGGACATTACGCCTGGTAATTTGCCGCGCGAACGAGACCGTCAGCGAAGGTCGAAATCCTCGTTCGAGACGGTGAAACCGTGGCCGACCTGATCGGAGCACGTGACCCCGGTCTTCTCGTCGACGCTGCACTGCAGGCCGTTGGTGGAACCACTTCCGGGGACGGTGAGAACTTCGCCGTACGGCAAGGCCGTCGCAGGCCCGTCGAAACGGTGGAACTTGGGATCGCCGAGGCTCTCGAACTTCGCCGGGGACCCGGCGATCAGCTGTACGGCATTCGGTTTCACCGCCGTCCCCGACGCTCCGCTGCCGGGAACCTCGGGTGCCGAATCGGGGAGTGATCCGTGGCATCCGGCGATCGAGGATTCGAGGACGGCGATACCGCACTCGAATTTTCCGCTGGGGCTCGAGAAGTAGTACCAACCGGGTGCCTTGCCTGCGTAGTCCTGCGGCTTTGCCTGGGCTGCAGCAGGACTCGTCGGCGCCACCGTGGTGGACGTCGGCGTGGCGATCGATGTGGTGGACGGTGATGCCGACGTGGCAGAGGGCACGGAGGGAGCCGTGGCGACCGGGGTGGGGCGGTCGGTGATCACGGTTGCCATCGGACCGTCGCCTTCACCGCTCGCACCGCACCCTCCGAGCATGCATGCTCCGACGACTGCCACTGCGACACATCCGATTCTCTTCATCGCCGGTTCCTTCGCTCGCGGGCGTCGACGCTGTGAGTAACGTCGCCGAGGGGACGGTTGATGTTGGTACGTTGGGCAACGACCGAACGGGAGGTTCCATGGTCACCGCGTCCGACTCCGCTGCGTCCGATTCGACCGTGCTCGTGAGCACGCCCTACGGCGAGGTTCTCGGCTATCCGGTCGATGCCGATACGTCGCCGATCGTTGCCTGGCGGGGTATTCCCTACGCGACGCCTCCGGTGGGCAAGCTCCGGTTCCGCGCGCCGCGACCGTTGCAGCCCTGGGCGGGAGTGCTCGACGGCCTCGAGTTCGGTGCGATGGCTCCGCAGGGCCGCGACAGTCCGGTGCCGATCGATCCGTCGCTGTCGATTTCCGAGGACTGTCTCACGCTCAACGTCTGGGCTCCCCGTCCCGAGGCAGAACTGCGGCCGGTGCTGGTCTGGATCCACGGCGGCGCCTACTCGCTCGGATCGTCGGCACAGCGGGTGTACGACGGGAGGAACCTCAGCGAGAACGGCGATGTGGTGGTGGTGACCATCAACTTTCGTCTCGGTGCGTTCGGGTTCCTCGACCTGTCGTCGTTCTCCACCGACGAGCACACCTTCGAGACCAATCTGGGACTGCGAGATCAGATTGCCGCACTGCAGTGGGTCCGCGAGTGCATCTCGGCGTTCGGCGGCGATCCCGATCAGGTGACGGTGTTCGGCGAATCCTCCGGGGGAGCGTCGGTCACCACGTTGATGACCTCGCCGAAGGCCGAGGGTCTGTTCCAGAGAGCGATCGTGCAGAGCGCGCCTGCGACCTCGGTGTACGGCCCCGAACGCGGAGCCGCGGTGGCCTCGAGGTTCCTGGAGTTGGTAGGCGTCGAGCCGGCGGACATCGGTGAACTCTTGGACATGCATTTCACGAGGCTGGTCACCGCCGGTGACACACTCTGCTACGAGATCCCGACGACAGTGCCTGGGACACTTGGTCTTTCGCCGGTCGTCGACGGAGATATCGTTCCGCGCTATCCCGTGGCTGCCTTCCAAAAGGGGCTCTCGCACAAGATCCCGTTGATCATCGGCACCAACCACGACGAGCCCTCGATCTTTCGATTCATGAAGTCTCCGTTGATGCCGATCACCTCCGACACGGTCTCCGAGATGTTCCGCGCCATCGCTCACGACCACGCGGATCTGCCTGCTTATCGAGTGGCCGAGATCATGGCGGCATACCCGGACCGAGACAAACCGGCCGGGGCACAAGCCATATCGCGCGACGCGGGATTCCTCATGCCGAGCGTGTGGATCGCCGACGGGCACAGCAGGCACTCGCCGACATGGATGTACCGATTCGATCATGCGACACCGATGCTCAAGGCCGCACGAGTGGGAGCCGGCCACGCGACCGAACTGCCGTACGTCTTCGGCAATTTCGGAACGCTCAACCGAGACCCCACCTTCTGGCTCGGTGGCCGAAAGCCGGCAATGGCGGTGTCTGCGCGGATGCAGAGACGCTGGCTCGCTTTCGCGCGGTACGGCGTCCCCGCTGCGTTGGATGCGTCCAAGCATTGGGCTCCGTACACCGAGAAGACGCGCTGGACGCTGGTGATCGATGCATCCGACACTCTCGTCGACGACCCCGACGGCGACATGCGCGCTGCGTGGGGCGACCGCGTTCTGGGATTCAGCTGACACGTCGCCCGTGCGTTGTGTCGCACGGACGTTGCTGACATGAATCGAACGTAACAGCAACAACACGGGTCGCTCGAGTCACAGCGGTAACAATTGGATGTCAGCACGCTGTCGGTGGGGGCGGTTATGTTCGGTGTGTGTTGATGTCGAGGATCGTCGAAACCTCCCGTGCCGTGGCAGCGACGCGCTCGCGCAAGGTCAAGATCGAGCAGCTGAGCGCGCTCCTGGCCGAAGCGGCAGCCGGTGACATCGAGCCTGCTGTCTCGTGGCTCTCGGGGAGTTGCCGCAGGGTCGGATAGGTGTCGGCTGGCGCACGCTGGCCGATCTCGACGTCGCGGCTGCCGCGGATTCGACACTGACGGTTGCCGAGGTGGACGAGGCGATATCGTCGGTCGCGGCGACGTCGGGGGCCGGTTCTGCTGCTCGCCGGGTCGCGCTGCTGACGGCCCTGTTCTCCCGGAGCACAGCCGAGGAGCGTCGGTTTCTGATCCGGCTCGTCACCGGTGAGCTGCGTCAGGGCGCGCTCGAAGGGATCATGGTCGACGCTGTCGCCGCCGCGACGAATCTGCCGCAGGCCTCGGTGCGTCGCGCATTCATGCTCTCGGGGAGGTTGCCTGCCACTGCGATCGCTGCCATCACCGGTGGCGTCGAAGCGCTGGACGCATTTCGGCTCGAGGTGGGTCGCCCGGTCCGGCCGATGCTGGCCTCGCCCGCGGAGTCTCTGCGGGGCGCATGGGAACAGCTCTCCGGCGATGTCACCGTCGAATACAAGCTCGACGGCGCGCGAATTCAGGTGCACCGCTCCGGAACCGACGTGAGCGTCTACACGCGCACTCTGCGCGACATCACTGCGAGTGTGCCCGAGCTGGTGGATCTGGTTCTCGCGCTGCCGTGCGACTCCGTGGTCCTGGACGGTGAGACCCTCGCGCTCGAAGACAGCGGCCGCCCGCGACCGTTCCAGGAAACGATGAGTCGGTTCGGTGCCGAGAGTGCACACGAGCTACTGCTGCAGCCCTACTTCTTCGACTGCCTGCACCTCGACGGTGTCGACCTGCTCGATGCCCCGTTGGAGCAGCGTCTGGCTGCACTGGACCGGGTGGCACCGGGACACCGAATTCCCAGTGTCGTCAGGCCCGACGCGGACGCGGCAGCAGCCCATTTCGACGCGGCACTCGACGCCGGGCACGAAGGGATCATGCTCAAAGCGCTCGGTGCTCCGTACGCCGCAGGCCGCCGCGGAAAGAGCTGGCAGAAGGTCAAACCCGAGCACACCCTCGACCTCGTCGTGCTAGGAGCCGAGTGGGGATACGGGCGTCGCACCGGTTACCTGTCCAATCTGCACCTCGGAGCTCGCGATCCCGACGGCGGTGACCCGATCATGGTCGGTAAGACCTTCAAAGGCCTGACCGACGTTCTGTTGCAATGGCAGACCGACGAATTCCCGAAACACGAGCGCGAGCGTGACGAGCACACCGTGTACCTGCGACCCGAGCTGATCGTCGAAATCGAACTCGACGGCGTGCAGGTCAGCCCACGCTATCCGGGCGGTGTTGCACTGCGATTCGCGCGAGTACTCCGGTATCGACCCGACAAGAACCTTGCCACCGCGGACTCCATCGACGCCGTGCGTGCACTGCTTCCGCACTCGTGAACAGTTCGGACGATTAATACGTACGAAACCGCACGAACGATCCCGTAACACGGCGCAAAATATCTTGAGGGTGCAAGCCAGCGAGAGATGGAGTGCCAATGATGTCCACAGTTCGAGCTGCTCTGGTCCAAAGCAAGTGGACCGGTGACAAAGAATCGATGATCGCGGCGCACGAGGGGTTTGCTCGGTCCGCCGCCGAGCAGGGCGCGAAAGTCGTTTGTTTCCAAGAACTTTTCTACGGTCCGTACTTCTGTCAATTGCAGGATGCGAAATTCTACGAGTACGCAGAATCGGTACCCGGGCCGACCGTCGACCGTTTCGCCGCATTGGCGAAGGAACTCGGCATCGTGATGATTCTGCCCGTCTACGAGCAGGAACAACCCGGACTTCTGTACAACACCGCTGCCGTCGTCGATGCGGACGGCACCTATCTCGGCAAGTATCGGAAACACCACATTCCCCACGTGAACGGATTCTGGGAGAAGTTCTACTTTCGCCCGGGAAACCTGGGGTGGCCGGTGTTCGACACCGCGGTCGGCCGAATCGGTGTGTACATCTGCTACGACAGGCACTTTCCCGAGGGTTGGCGGGCGTTGGGCCTCGCCGGTGCCGAGATCGTCTTCAATCCCTCGGCAACCTCGCGGGGCCTGTCGAACTACCTGTGGAAGCTCGAACAGCCCGCATCCGCCGTCGCGAACGAGTACTACGTCGGCGCGATCAATCGAGTCGGAATCGAATCCGAATACGGTGACGACGACTTCTACGGAACCAGTTACTTCGTGGACCCCGAAGGCAAATTCGTCGGCGAGGTGGCGTCGGATTCCGAATCCGAAATAATCGTGCGTGACCTGGACATGGATTTGATCAAGGTGGTCCGCGACCGGTGGGCCTTCTATCGTGACCGTAGACCCGACGCGTACGGCCCGTTGGTGCAACCCTGATGGCCACCACCTTCGTGCACGGCGGGACGGTGGTATCCACCACCGGCGCACAGGAATTGGATGTGCTCATCGACGGCGAGAGCATCGTCGCGGTACTGGCACCCGGATCGGTCTCCCTGGCCGCGGACCTGAAGACCTCGGCGGACGTGGTCGTCGACGCGACCGGAAAATACGTGATCCCGGGTGGGGTCGACGGGCACACTCACATGGAGATGCCCTTCGGCGGTACGTTCGCCTCCGACACCTTCGAAACCGGAACGCGCGCAGCGGCGTGGGGTGGCACGACGACGATCGTGGACTTCGCGATTCAGACTCCCGGTCAGCGCGTCCAGGACACTCTGGCGCAATGGCACGAGAAGGCCGCGGGGCAGTGTGCCGTCGACTACGGATTCCATCAGATCATCGGCGACGTGACCGACGATTCCTTGAAAGCCATGAGCGAGTTGGTATCCGAGGGCGTCACCAGTTTCAAACTCTTCATGGCCTACCCGGGTGTGTTCTACTCCGACGACGGCAAGATCCTGCGCGCCATGCAGTCCGCCGCCGAAACGGGTGCACTGCTGATGATGCATGCGGAGAACGGCATCGCGATCGATGTTCTCGTTGCTCAGTCGATCGCCCGTGGAGACACGGCCCCGTACTTCCACGGCACGTCACGGCCGTGGCAGCTCGAGGAGGAGGCGACGCATCGAGCGATAATGTTGGCCGACGTCACCGGTGCACCGCTCTACGTCGTACACGTCTCTGCCAAGCAGGCCCTGGAACAGATCGCGCAGGCCCGGGGCAACGGACAGAACGTCTTTGCCGAGACATGTCCGCAGTACCTGTATCTGTCGCTCGAGGAACAGCTCGGCGCTCCGGGCTTCGAGGGTGCCAAGTGGGTCTGCTCGACGCCGTTGCGGTCGCGAGCGGAGGGGCATCAGGACGAGTTGTGGCGATACCTGCGCACCGGAGACGTGTCGACCGTCAGTACCGATCACTGCCCCTTCTGCATGAAGGATCAGAAGGAGATGGGTATCGGTGATTTCTCGAAGATTCCCAACGGGATCGGCTCGGTGGAACACCGCATCGATCTGATGTTCCAGGGTGTCAAGAGCGGCAAGATCACGCTCGAGAAGTGGGTCGACGTCTGCTGCACCACCCCGGCCAGGATGTTCGGGATGTATCCGAGGAAAGGCGTCATCACCCCCGGTGCCGACGCGGACATCGTGATCTACGACCCGAACGGACACACCAGCATCGGCGTCGAGAAGACCCACCACATGAACATGGACTACTCGGCGTACGAGGGTTTCGAGATCGACGGCCATGTCGACACCGTGATCTCGCGTGGCCGGATCATCGTCGACGGTGGATCCTATTCCGGCACTGCGGGACACGGCCGATTCGTCCGGCGCGACCTGTCGCAGAATCTGATCTGAGCCATGGACATCGGGGTAGTGCTCCAGTGCAATCCGCCGGCGTCCCGTGTGGTCGACCTGGCCAGACAGGCGGAGACACATGGCTTCTCGCACGTGTGGACGTTCGATTCGCATCTGCTGTGGCAGGAACCGTACGTCATCTACAGCCAGATTCTGGCCGCGACGAGGCGGGTGACCGTCGGTCCGATGGTCACCAATCCCGCCACCCGCGACTGGACGGTGACGGCATCGACGTTCGCGACGCTCAACGACATGTTCGGCAATCGGACCGTCTGCGGCATCGGCCGAGGTGATTCGGCCGTCCGCGCCCTCGGCGGGAAGCCGACAACCCTTGCCACGCTGCGGGAATCGATCGAGGTGATCCGTAGCTTGGCCAATGGGCGAAGTGCCCGGATCGGGGAGACGACAGTGCAGTTTCCGTGGGCGGAGCGGTCCCGACTCGAGGTGTGGGTAGCGGCGTACGGCCCCAAAGCCCTCGAGCTCACCGGACAGGTGGCGGACGGGTTCATTCTGCAGCTGGCCGATCCCGACATCGCAGCGTGGACGATCGGCCGGGTCCGCGCTGCGGCCGAGCAAGCGGGTCGCGATCCGGATTCGATCTCGATCTGCGTCGCCGCTCCCGCCTACGTCACCGACGGTACCGACGCAGGGCTCGAACACGCCCGAGATCAGTGTCGTTGGTTCGGCGGGATGGTGGGCAATCACGTCGCCGATATCGTCTCGCGGTACGGCGGCGACGGCAGCGGTGTTCCACAGGCACTCACCGACTACATCGCGGCGCGTGAAGGGTACGACTACAACGAGCACGGCCGCGCAGGCAATTCGCACGCAGAGTTCGTTCCGGACGAGGTGATCGACAGGTTCTGTCTGCTCGGCTCCCCGGCCGATCACATCGCGAAGCTGAAAGATCTCGAGGCTCTCGGTGTCGATCAGTTCTCGGTGTACCTGCAACACGATGCCAAGGCAGCGACGCTGGAAGCGTACGGGGAGAGCATAATTCCGCAGATCCGCCCGAGCGTGACGGCGACGTCGTGACGGGTGTTCTCGATCAGGCCTCGGTGGTGACGCCTGCTCCCGCCGGTGCGCATCGAGGAGCGCGGCGTCCGTTGATGGCAGTGGGGGCCGTCGGCGTGCTGCTGGTGTTCTGGGAGTCGGTGAAAGTGCTCGTCCCCGACAACGGGGTGAGTATCGCCGGCGTGCGGGTGCTGCCCCGCACCGACGACGGAGCGCTACCGCACGTGTGGTCGGTGTTGGCAGCGCTGACCGAGCCGGAGGTGAACGTCGCGGGGGCTCGCAGTGTCGGTGCGGCGATCGTGTCCAGTGGCCTGTTCACATTCGGGCTCGCGGTACTCGGGTTCGCGCTGGGGACGGTGGTCGGGCTGGTGCTGGCGGTGGCGATGCAACGATTCGTGTGGGTCGAGCGCTCCGTGCTGCCGTATGTGATCGTCTCGCAGACGGTTCCACTGATCGCGTTGGCACCGCTCGTCGCAGGTTGGGGCGGAAAGATCGCAATCGGCGGTTACGCCTGGCAGCCGTGGATGAGCATCACCGTCATCGCGTCGTATCTTGCGTTCTTCCCGGTGGCGGTGGGGATGCTGCGCGGCCTGCGTGCACCCGATCGGGCAGCGTTGGACCTGATGCACAGTTACGCGTCCGGATGGTGGACCACACTTGTTCGACTACGCCTACCCGCCTCGGTGCCTCATCTGATTCCGGCGCTGCGTCTGGCCGCGGCCGCTGCCGTGATCGGTGCCGTGGTCGCCGAGATCTCCACCGGAACGACCGGCGGTATCGGCAGGCAGATCATCGTGTTCTCGCAGCAGGCAACAGGAGACGCATCCCGCCTTTACGCAGCCGTTCTCGGCGCAGCGGTGCTCGGACTGGTGGTGACCGGGTTGGTGTCACTGCTCGACATCGCACTGGGTCGGTACGCCGGTCGCTCGCCGGGTCGAAAGGATCGGTCATGACCGAGCATGCGGTACTCGTCGAGGGCGTCGGAAAGACGTTCGACGGGGGAGTGACTGCGTTGGAGGGCGTATCGCTCGCGATCGCCCCCGGCGAATTCGTCTCGCTGATCGGGCCCTCGGGGTGCGGTAAGTCGACGTTGCTCCGTATCGTTGCCGATCTCGAGCAACCCACGTCCGGTACTGCCTCGGTGTTCGGTCTGACTGCTCGCCGAGCCCGCGTCGATCAGAAGTACGGCATCGCCTTTCAGCAGGCCGGGCTGCTCGAGTGGCGCACAGTGCAATCCAACGTCGCATTGCCGCTCGAACTCCACAAGGTTCCCAAGAAGGAACGCGCAGAACGGGTTCGCGAACTACTGGACCTCGTCGGACTCACCGATTTCGCCGACAAGTTTCCCAGCCAGCTGTCCGGTGGGATGCAGCAACGAGTGGCGATCGCGCGGGCGCTGGCCCGAACGCCGGGACTGCTGCTGATGGACGAACCGTTCGGTGCCCTGGACGAGATGACCCGCGAGAAGATGCAGAACGACCTACTGCGCATCGCCGAGGAGTCGAGCGCAGCAGTGGTGTTCGTGACCCACTCGATTCCCGAAGCGGTCTACCTGTCCGATCGGGTGGTGGTGATGTCCGCTCGGCCGGGGCGGATCGTCGACACACTCACGATCGACAGATTCGGCACGAACGACGATCCGCGCGAATCGGCGGAGTTCTTCTCGTCCATCACCGCGGTTCGGGATGCACTGCACGGCCGTTCGGTTCGAAGTGCGGATCTGCGATGAAGCTCTGGCTGCCACCGGTGGTGTTCGGGGCGGCGGCGCTCGCACTGTGGCAGTTGCTCACGGTCGTCGCGGGGGTTCCGTCGTTCCTGCTGCCGTCGCCGAGCGCCATCGCCGAGCAATTCGTGCGAAACCTCGGAAACATCGGATCGGCAAGTCTGGCAACGGGAACCAACGCTCTCGTGGGGTTGATCGCAGGCTCGGTCCTCGGTCTCCTGGCAGCAATGGCAGCAGTTCGCCTGCGGATCGTCGACGAACTGCTCACCCCGTTGGCAGCAGGTGCCGCAGCCGTTCCCATCGTCGCTCTCGCGCCGGTGTTCAACTCGATGTTCTCCTCGACCACCGATCTACCGCGCCGCCTCGTGGTCACCATCGTCGTGTTCTTCCCGGTCTTCGTCAGTGCGGCGAAGGGACTGCGTCAGGTCTCGGCCGTGCACCACGACCTCATGACGTCGTATGCCGTCGGTGGTTGGCAGTTCACCCGAATCGTCCGCCTCCCGTCCGCCGTTCCACACATCTTCACCGGGTTGCGGGTTGCCGCTCCCAATGCTGTCATTGCTGCCATCATCTGCGAGTACTTCGGCGGACTGCAGAACGGTTTGGGGTCGCGGATCACCTCCGCCGCGGCGAACACGGCCTACCCCCGGGCATGGGCCTACGTGATGGGTGCCATCGCAGTCGGTTTGCTCTTCTTTCTGGTTGTTCTGCTGCTCGAGAAGCTCGTGTCCCGGCGTCGTACCTAGGAGATGAACGTGAAGATCACCCGAACCCCCCGATCTCTTCTCGCCGCCGCGATGGCGCTTGCAGTGGTTGCCTCGGCGTGCAGTACCACCACGACAGACACCGACACCGGTGCAGACGGAGACACCACGATCAAGCTGCAACTGCAGTGGTTCAAGCAGGGCCAGTTCGCCGGCTACCTCGCCGCCGTCGATCAGGGTTTCTATGCTGAACAGGGGTTGGACGTCGAAATCCTGGACGGTGGAACGGATATCGTCCCGCAAACCGTGCTTGCCCAGGGGCAGGCCGACTACGCCATCGCGTGGGTACCGAAGGCGCTCGCATCCCGCGAGGCCGGAGCCGGCATCACCGACGTGGCCCAGATCTATCAGAAGTCGGGCACCCTGCAGGTCTCGTTCGAGAATCAGAACATCGCCTCACCCGCGGACCTCCGAGGCAAGACCGTCGGAAACTGGGGCTACGGAAACGAGTTCGAATTGTTCGCCGGAATGACGAAAGCGGGAGTGAGCCCGGCGGACGTGACGCTGGTGCAGCAGCAGTTCGACATGAACGGCCTGTTGTCCGGTGATATCGCTGCAGCCCAGGCGATGTCGTACAACGAGTACGCTCAGTTGCTCGAGACCGTGAACCCGGCAACCGGAGCTCTCTACACCGCAGACGATTTCACAACGCTGAACTGGAACGACGACGGCGTCGCGATGCTGCAGGACGCGATCTGGGCCAACACCGACAAGCTCTCGGACGAGGCCTACCAGGAGCAGACCGTCAAATTCCTGGCGGCATCGTTGAAGGGCTGGATCTTCTGCCGCGACAACGTCGAAACGTGCCGCGACATCACCGTCGCTGCAGGCTCCACACTCGGCGCGAGTCACCAGCTCTGGCAGGTCAACGAGGTCAACAAACTGATCTGGCCGTCCGCGGAGGGCATCGGCATGATCGACGAGGCGGCCTGGCAGCAGACCGTCGACATCGCCAAGAGCACCGAGAATGCCGAAGGATCGACGGTGCTGACCGCCGATCCCGATGCCGAGGCGTACACCAACGAGTACGTCACGCAGGCGCTCGATTTGTTGAAGGCCGACGGAGTGGACGTCACCGGAGAGTCGTACGCTCCGATGGAGGTCACACTGGAGGAAGGCGGCAAGTAGATGGATCACGTGTTCTACTCCTGGGCGGCGCAGGCCGAACTGAACCCGACCACCGTCGAGGGAGCGGAGGGGTCGTGGTTCTGGGACGACAAGGGCAACCGGTACCTCGACTTCTCGTCGCAGTTGGTCAACGTCAATCTCGGTCATCAACACCCCGACGTGGTCGCCGCCATCGTCGAACAGGCTCAGGTTCTGACGACCATCTCCCCGACCGTGGCCAACAACAAGCGCAGTGAACTCGCCACGTTGATCGCCGAACGTGCGCCGGGTGATCTGAACCGAGTGTTCTTCACGACCGGTGGGGCGGAAGCCGTCGAGCATGCGGTGCGGTTGGCGCGACAGCACACCGGGCGTACGAAGATGCTTGCCGCGTATCGCTCGTACCACGGTGGAACCGGAGTTGCGATCGGTCTCACGGGCGAGCCGCGGCGATGGGGCACCGAGCCGACCAACGTCGACGTCGTACGTTTCTTCGGGCCGTACCCGTACCGCTCACCCTGGGGCACAACGACTCCCGAGGACGAGACGGCCGCAGCACTGGCACACCTCGAGCAGGTCATCGTGCTCGAAGGTGCGCAGAACATCGCCGGACTGATCCTCGAATCGGTCATCGGCACCAACGGTGTGCTGATCCCGCCGCCCGGCTATCTGGCCGGCGTTCGAGCGCTGTGCGACAAGTATGGGATCGTCTACATCGCCGACGAGGTCATGGTCGGGTTCGGGCGCATCGGCGAATGGTTCGCCTGCCAGGCCTGGGATGTGACACCGGATCTCATCACGTTCGCCAAAGGCGTCAACTCCGGATACGTGCCCCTCGGCGGGGTCGTGATCTCGGAGAAGATCGCCTCGCAGTTCGACCACAAGCCGTACCCGGGCGGCTTGACCTACTCCGGTCACGTGCTCGGGTGCGCCGCGGGCGTGGCTTCCATCGGAGTGTTCGAGCGCGACAAGATCCTTCCTCACGTGCGTCACGTCGGCGAGGACGTACTCGGTGCGGGCCTGTCCAAGCTGGCCGAATCGCATCCGAGTGTGGGCGAGGTACGCGGCAAGGGATTCTTCTGGGCCGTCGAACTGGTCAAGGACGGAACGACCCGAGAGCCACTGGTTGCCTTCGCGGCGTCGGGCAAGGACGCGGCGGCAATGGGCACGGTGACCGCCGCGGCGAAGTCACGTGGACTGTGGCCGTTCGTCGCAGGCAATCGCCTCCAGATCGCCCCGCCGCTGACGACGTCCGAGGACGAGATTCGTCAAGGACTGGAAATCCTCGACGAGGTGCTGACGGTGGCGGACGGATTCACTGTCGACGGGTGATCACAGCACGGCACCGGGGTTGAGGATGCCCGCCGGATCGAGAGCGGTCTTGATTCGGCGGGTCAGTTCCATGACGTCCTCACCGACCTGATCGGGTAGCCACGCCTTCTTGAGGCGACCGACACCGTGTTCGCCGGTGATGGTGCCGCCCAACGAGATTGCCAGATCCATGATCGCGCCGAATGCGATGTTGGCGCGCCGTGTCATGTCGGCGTCCTCGGGGTCGAAGACGATCAGCGGGTGAGTGTTGCCGTCACCGGCGTGGGCGATGACCGCCACCAGCACGTCGTATTTCCTGGACAGCTCGGCGATTCCGTCGACGAGGGCCGGAAGTGCGGGCAGCGGAACCCCGACGTCCTCGAGGAGCAGGCTGCCGAGTCGCTCGACAGCGGGAATGGCGAACCGCCGCGCGGCAGCGAAGGCCTCGCCCTCGTCGGGGTCGTCGGTGGTGAACACATCCGAGGCACCGGCCTCGGTGCACGCGGCCGCCATGATCTCGATCTCGCGGCCTCGGTCGGCGCCGGGGGAGTCGGACCGAGCAATGAGCATCGCCGCCGCCTCGCGATCGAGCCCCATGTTCATGGCATCTTCGACGGCACCGATGGATGCGCGGTCCATGAACTCGAGCATCGACGGGCGCAGTTTCCGGGTGATGGCCAAAATTGCGGCGGTTGCGTCGTGCACCGACGCGAACGAGGCGACCACCGTACTGGCGGGAGGTTGCGCCGGAATCAATCGAAGAGTGATCTCGGTGATGATGCCCAGCGTTCCCTCGGAGCCGACGAACAGCTTCGCAAGGGACAGACCCGCAACGTCTTTCAGTCGTGGCCCGCCGAGCCGGACGGCGGTACCGTCGGCCAGGACGACCTCGAGACCGAGAACGTAATCGGTGGTCACGCCGTACTTCACACAGCACAGTCCGCCCGCGTTGGTGGCCGCATTGCCTCCGATGGAACACATCTCGAACGAAGACGGATCCGGTGGGTACCAGAGGCCGTGTTCGGCGACGGCCTTCTTGACCTCCGCGTTGAGCAGTCCGGGTTGTACGACGGCGATGCGGGTCACCGGATCGACGGTGATCTCTCGCATCAACTCGGTGGTGAGCACGATTCCGCCGTCCACGGCGGTGGCTCCACCGGACAGACCCGACCCCGCGCCGCGTGGGACGACCGCCACGTTGTGCTCGGTGGCCCACCGCATGACGGCACGAACGTCCTCGGTGGACTGTGCGCGCACGACGGCAAGAGGGGTGCCCGCGTCGGGATCCTTCGCCCAGTCGCGTCGGTAGCCCTCGGTGATGTCCGGGTCGGTCACCACCGAGCCGGGCGAAAGAAGGGATTCGAGCTCGCTCAGGCGGGCATCTGCATCGGTCGTCACCGACATCTCGGTCTCCTCACTTCGAAAATGTGACCGTCGACACTCGAGTCTGTCACGGCCTCGCGTGAGGCGGAGTCGGGGTCGGTCGACGCTCGGTCACTGGTTGCGTTGCAGTGTCAGTTCTGCCAGTTCCGTGGCGGCGGCGCACGGGTCGGTCGGACTGGTGCCTCGGTACTGCACCCACCAGGTGATGACGCCCGAATACGCCGCGCTGATTCCGCACGACGACGGGTCGGCCGGTCGTCGTGACAGGAATGCCGTGGTGCCGGCAACAGGGACGTTCTCGGTCGCGTAGCCGAGCCGCTCGGCCAACTCTCGCTCGCGGGAGAGCGCATCGTCCTCGAACCAGGCGAAGGTCACGTCGATGAGCCCGGCGGCACCGATGCCCGTCCACATGCACACTGCACCGTAGAAGTACTGATCGACGAGGTCGGCACCCACTGTGTCGGCGATGGTGGGATCCGGGACGGCGATGCACTCCTCGAGCAGCTTGTCGAACTCTCCGCTGTCGGCCGATCGAGCAGGTACCGCCGTACCGGCCACGGTGGTGGTGCATCCGGTACCGACGGCCGCAGTGACGAGGACAGCGGCGAGGACGCGACGGTTGGACTCGGTGGAGGGGAACGTCCTCATGGGGCTACTTCGCCTTCGACATCGTGGTTCGTGCCAGATCCTCGACGACGTCGCAGGAATCGCGGGGCCCGTCGATCACGTAGTTGACGGACCAGTGCACGAAGCCGTCCCCGTTCTCGACCCCGGCCTCGCACGACGCTCCCGACGCCGCGGCGGTGAATCCCGGGTGACCGTCCACATCGATGCGCTCGATGGTGCGGCCGACGGCTTCGGCCACGGATCTCTCTCGGTCGATGGGGCTGCCGCGATACCAGGTGAACATCGCGTACGCGCCGGTCGCGGATTCCCATCGACACCGAACGGCGTTCTCGGACACCACCGTCAGGTCGGATACGGCCGTGAGTCTCTGCACTTCCGTGTTGTCCATCGACCCGCATTCGCCGACGAAGAGTTCTTCGGTGACGGGCTGTTCGGCCGTCTCGGGCGACTTCGGATCGGCCTCGGTTCCCGGCGTGTTCGAGCATCCCACCAGCCCGCACGCGATCGCTGCGATCGACGCTGCAACGGCTCGGGTGCCCACGAATGCGGACTTTACCCACCCTGTTCGAGGTGGGTGAGCCTTTTCCGGAAGCGAGTCACATCAGTAACACCAGCCTCAGGCGTTACCAGATCGATGCGTCGTCGACACGCAAATTTGTAGTTCGCCACGCTAGCGTCCAGCGCAGCGAATCTCGCACCCCATGTGGTGCGAGTCGACAAGGAGGCTGCACCATGATCGATCCCGGAAGTGACTCCTGGAACTACGTGGCCGCGATGTTCTCGTACGAATTCCTCGGGGGCGGAATCGAATACGACACCATCGAGCGCATTCACCGAGGCGAGGTCGACGAATGGGTTCAGGCGTTGACCCAGTCCGGATTGTTCGATCGAGCCACCATCGCGCAGATTGCCCACTCGTGGCATCAGGCCCCTCGGCAGTTGTTCGACATGCTGGTGCTCGACGCGGACGAAATGACCGCAAGGCGGTGCTCGCTGGCGTGGTCCTCGCTGGATCGGCTCGCTCCACTTGCCCGCCTGGGCTGACCGACGGTCAACTACCGAGCACACGCGTCCCCGACGCGTCGACGACGATGGCCTGGTCGTCGGTCAACCCGTGACAGTCCATGCCGGCCCGGCGAAGGCGCTGCACCGTCGCATGCCCCGAATTCTGCTCGTCGAGAACGGAATTCAGGTGCGGGACAATGGAGAAATCCACCAGACCCAACCCGGTCCACACCGGATCGGCACCGGTGGCGTGCCGAACCTCGCCCGGGTCGTCCGCGTCCTCGACTCCGATCAACGACGGTGCGGCCACACAGGCACCCGCACTGTATCCGCCGTACGCGATCGATCCTCGCCGAACTCGGTCGGCCAGAACCTCGTCCGCACCCGAGCGGGCGAGCTGAGCGCGCAGGACGAAGGTGTTGCCCCCGCGCACCCACACCGCACCGAATCCTTCGAGCGCGCGCTCGAATGCCGCGGGCCGACCCACGTACTCGCGCAGATCCAGCTCCGCCGGCCGATACCCGAGAGCGCGCAGCGGACCGAACTCACTGCGAAGCGAGGACTCGCGAGCGGCGGCGGGCCACGCGTCCGACGCGTTCGCGATCACCGCAAGATCGGACGGCGGCCCGGTCAGCTCGACGAAAGCAGCGGAGTGGCCCCCGAATCGATACGACGACAGGAACAGTCTCACGCCGTCGATTCGCCGTTCAGCCGGGCCAGCCCGACGCGAACGGCGTCCGCGACATGCTCGGGCTCACGCAGGCGGCGCGTCACGAACCCGGTAGCGAACCGCAGCCGGTCCCGATGCCAGCGAGGCACCACGTGCAAGTGCAGGTGGAAAACCGTCTGAAACGCGGCCTTGCCGTCGTTGATCACGAGGTTGGCTCCGTCGGCGCGCAGATCCGAGTGGCGCACCGCGCGCGCCAGCGTGTGACCGACGCGAAATACGTCGGCGGCCGCGTCCGGATGGGTCGAGTTCAGATCGGTGGCGTGCTCGCGCGGGACGACGAGCAGGTGTCCGCGACTGACCGGCCGGATGTCGAGAAAGGCCATCGCGTGGTCGTTCTCGAACACGCGGTGTGCGGGGGCGTCGCCGGCGACGATGGCACAGAAGATGCAAGATTCCACGGTTGTCACTGTAGGGTCCGATCATCACCGATAGACCTGTATGGCGTGCATCACAATTGCCCGCCCTGTAACTGCGGAATGCCGAACGGACTCGATTCAGAACGAATCGGACTGTGTTCCGAGTTACCCGTGGTCTGTTTCCTCTGGCTACTATCAGGGACCTTGTGCCTTTGTCGCATGGGTTCGTCCACTCGTCGCAAGCTCGGGGCCGTTGGCCGATCAGTGGACACCATTCAACGCAGGAAGACGGAGATTTGGATACATCGCAGAGCACTGAGAAGGGTTCGGGATCCACGACCGTGGTCGGTGTGGTTCGGGAATCGGGGGAGGGCGAACGTCGCGTCGCCCTGGTGCCCAAGATCGTTGCCTCCCTGACGGGCAAGGGCGTCGAGATCGTCGTCGAATCGGGTGCCGGTCTGGGCGCTCTGATTCCCGACGAGCTGTACGTCGCCGCTGGAGCGACCATCGGTGATCCATGGTCGGCGGACGTCGTGGTGAAGGTCGCGCCGCCGTCCGACGCCGAGATCGCCAAGCTGTCGTCGGGTTCGACGCTCATCGGATTTCTGGCACCGCGCAACGCGGAGAACAGCATCGGGGCGTTGAAGGCGGCCGGAGTGCAGGCCTTCGCCGTCGAAGCGATCCCGCGGATCTCGCGGGCGCAGGTGATGGACGCACTGTCGTCTCAGGCCAATGTCGCCGGCTACAAGGCCGTCCTGCTGGCCGCGTCCGAGTCCACCCGATTTTTCCCGATGCTCACCACTGCCGCGGGCACCGTCAAGCCCGCCACCGTGCTGGTGCTGGGTGTGGGCGTGGCAGGTCTGCAGGCGCTTGCCACCGCGAAGCGTCTCGGTGGCCGCCCCACCGGGTACGACGTGCGTCCGGAGGTGGCAGATCAGGTTCGTTCCGTCGGCGCGCAATGGCTCGATCTCGGGATCGACGCCGCAGGTGAGGGCGGGTACGCGCGTGAGCTGACCGAGGACGAGCGGGTGCAACAGCAGAAGGCTCTCGAGGAGGCCATCAAGGGATTCGACGTGGTCATCACCACCGCGTTGGTGCCCGGACGCCCCGCCCCGCGACTGGTCACGGCCGCAGCCGTCGAGGGCATGAAGCCCGGCAGCGTCGTGGTCGACCTCGCCGGTGAGACCGGCGGCAACTGTGAACTCACCGAGCCCGGAGAGACCGTCGTCAAGCACGACGTGACCATCTGCTCGCCGTTGAACCTGCCTGCCTCGATGCCCGAGCACGCCAGCGAGCTGTACTCGAAGAACATCTCGGCATTGCTCGAACTCATGCTGGTCGACGGCAAGCTCGCCCCCGACTTCTCGGACGAGGTTCTCGCCGGTGCCTGCGTGACACGTGAGAAGGAGAACTGATGTACACCCCGCTGCTCGCGAACATCGCGATCCTGGTGTTGTCCGGGTTCGTCGGCTTCGCCGTGATCTCCAAGGTGCCCAACACCTTGCACACCCCGTTGATGTCGGGCACCAATGCCATCCACGGCATCGTCGTGCTCGGCGCGTTGGTCGTCCTGGGCAAGGTGGACGATCCGTCCATCGGATTGCAGGTGATCCTGTTCGTGGCGCTGGTCTTCGGAACGGTCAACGTGATCGGTGGATTCGTCGTCACCGACCGCATGCTCGGCATGTTCAAGTCCAAGCCTGTCCCTGCCAAGGCCGAGAAGGGCGCTGACTCCTGATGGACAATCTCGTCAACATCCTCTACATCGTCGCGTTCGCGATGTTCATCTACGGTCTGATGGGTCTGACGGGCCCGAAGACCGCTGTCCGCGGCAATCAGATCGCCGCCGTCGGCATGTTCATCGCAGTGGTGGCGACCCTCATCTCCATCCGAGACACCGGCAACTGGATTCTCATCGTCGTCGGCCTGGTCGTCGGCGTCGCTCTCGGTATCCCTCCCGCGCGTCGGGTCAAGATGACGGCAATGCCGCAGTTGGTGGCTCTGTTCAACGGCGTCGGCGGTGGAACGGTTGCACTGATCGCCTGGGCCGAGTTCCTCGACACATCGGGATTCTCGAACTTCAAACACGGCGAATCGCCGACGGTCCACATCGTCATCGGGTCGCTGTTCGCGGCGATCATCGGGTCGATCTCGTTCTGGGGATCGCTGATCGCGTTCCTCAAGCTGCAGGAGACCCTGCCCGGTTCGCCCATCACCATCGGCAAGTTGCAGCAGCCGCTCAACGCTCTGCTGCTGATCGGTGCCGTGGCGGCTGCGGTGGTCATCGGAATCAACGCCACTCCGGGCGGCGGGGTGTCGCAGTGGTGGATCGTGGCGGTTCTCGTACTCGCCGGAATCTTGGGTCTGACGGTCGTGCTGCCCATCGGCGGCGCGGACATGCCGGTCGTCATTTCGTTGCTCAACGCTCTGACCGGTCTGTCCGCTGCGGCGGCAGGTCTGGCGCTCAACAACACAGCGATGATCGTCGCAGGCATGATCGTCGGCGCGTCCGGCACGATTCTGACCAACCTCATGGCCAAGGCCATGAACCGTTCCATCCCGGCGATCGTCGCCGGCGGATTCGGTGGCGGCGACGCGGCTGCCGGGCCTGCGGGTGCAGGCGGCGGAACCGCGAAGGCCACGTCCGCGGCGGATGCGGCGATCCAGATGGCCTACGCCAACCAGGTCATCGTCGTACCCGGATACGGACTCGCGGTTGCGCAGGCGCAGCATGCGGTCAAGGACATGGCCAAGCTACTGGAGTCGAAGGGCGTCGAGGTCAAGTACGCCATTCACCCCGTGGCCGGTCGCATGCCCGGGCACATGAACGTGCTGCTCGCCGAGGCCGATGTCGCGTACGACGCGATGAAGGAAATGGACGACATCAACGACGAATTCTCCCGTACCGACGTCACGTTGGTCATCGGTGCGAACGACGTGACCAACCCGGCGGCGCGCAACGATCCGTCGAGCCCGATTCACGGCATGCCGATCCTGAACGTCGATCAGTCGAAGTCGGTCATCGTTCTGAAGCGGTCGATGTCGTCCGGGTTCGCCGGCATCGAGAACCCGTTGTTCTTCGCCGAGGGCACCTCGATGCTGTTCGGTGACGCGAAGAAGTCGGTGTCCGAGGTGACCGAGGAGCTCAAGGCCCTCTAGTCACGAGCAGTCAGCAGTCAGATGGGGCGCTTCCGGTTGTTCGTCAACGGGAGCGCCCCATTTTGCGTTGAACGGCCAGAGCGGCCGTGTCGAGCGGGTTGCGAGCTTCGCGGGCAGCTGCGACGGGCGAGTAGAGCATGACGATCGAGCACGCCGGCCACCACACGAACACGATCGACGCTGCGCTCACGATCCCGGTCACGGACGCGGAACCGACGAAAAGAGCAGCCGCCGCGACCGCGAGCGTAGCGACGGTGCCCAGGCCGAGGACCACGGGCCGCCACGCTGCGGACGCCACCATGGACGCTGCTCCGAGTAGAGAGGCCACCGCGACGAGTTGACCGTTCGGAAGATCTGCCGACGGCATCGACGCTCCCAGGACCTCGCGAGCGAGTGCACTGCTGACGACGGCACCGATGGTGCAGGCGATCACCACCCCGATCCCGAACGGCAGCTTTCGTATCAGCGCCACGACGGCGAGCGCGGCGACGGCGATCAACACCGCGGTCACATCGATCGCATCGAGTACGTGAGTGGCCAGTGCCGTGGCAGGGGTCGATTCGACGGACGTCGAGGGTGCGACCTGCGGTGCCCACATCAGGATCATCAGCAACAGGACGGCAGAGGCAGCGGACACGGCCGAGCGAGCGACCACGGCGCGCCGTCGCGGACGGGTGGGGGCACTGGACGACACCGCGGGCGTCTCGGCGTCGGTTTCGGCGTGACGGGACGCTTGGATCGGTCCGGAACCGAGGCTCGGTGTTGGCATGCGGCCACGGTGCCCGACTCGGCTGAACATCGGATGTGAGGAAGTTGGGAACGAGCTGATTGTTTTCGTAATAACGTTTCGATCACGCAGCGGCCTGAGGGGTATCGAAAAGTGAGCGGCAGGATGCTCACTTCGTCAAATTCTGCATGTCGGAAAATCGGCCACAAGTCGGGGAAAGAGATCGAAAACTGGCCCGATACAGAACTGCGTGCCTTGTTGCAGCTCGTGTAGCGGAGGCATGCTGAGTTCGAGTTGCTGCAGTCGGATGTCGGTCCGAATGGTGCGAATGCCCTCCGACCTGGCGTTTTGCCGATAGCTTGTTTCCTGTCACAGCATTTCGTAAACCAAACTATGACTTCGTTGCAAGACGTTGATTGGATGGGTCCAAGTGTGTGACGATAGTCACAGAGTCCAGTTCACCCTGGGCGAGACCGACCAAAAGGGCGTAGTTTCAGCCGCATCGGAAACCCGCAATCGACCGTTACAGCCAAATCGATAACGATCTGGAAACGGACCGTGGTACCCGTCACAACCCGTTGGAATCGGGTATTCGACACCTACGGACGCCGACAACTCGAGGGAGAAGAACATGACCGCAATGTCTCAGGGACAGCTCGCTATGGTCCGCGCGTTCTTTTGCAACGAGTTCCAAGCGGACTCGCTCGACCGATCGACCGTGCCCGATCCCACGGCCGACGCCGTCGCCGAATGGATCGACGCTCTGGCAACCAGCGGACTGTTCGCACCTGCCGAAGTGCGGAACATCTCCTCCGTCTGGGCCTCCGAGCCGGAGACGATGGTTGCCCTGTTGGTCGGTGAAGTGGACGAAATTGCCGTCAAGCGCAACGAGGTAGCCGCTCCGGCTCCGGCGATCGCGACTCCAGCGCTGATCTCCGCGTTCGAGCGCGCAAGTTGATCGGCCCCGCTCGGTGCCTCGGCACCCGAGCGGGTTCAGCTTCGCTACTATCGGTCGAATTCCGATGACGGCAGTCGACAACGGTGTCGCGCGGCGAAGTGAGGGTTCTGTATGGGTGCGGTGGGACTGGACGAAGACGCGGTATCGACCTGGATCGCAGGATTGGGAATCGGCGCAACCTCGCCTCTCACCTTCCATCGGATCGGTAACGGTCAGTCCAATCTCACCTACGCAGTTCGTGATGCCGGCGGCAGTAGCTGGGTGCTTCGGCGTCCACCACTGGGGAAACTGTTGGCGTCCGCACACGATGTGGTGCGTGAGCATCGAATTCTGTCGGGCCTGCAGAACACGGCGGTTCCGGTTCCGAAAATGATTGCGATGACCGAGGATTCGTCGGTGTCCGAGGTCCCGCTCGTGCTGATGAGTTTCGTCGACGGGATCGTCGTCGACTCGGTGGCGGTGGCCGAAGGACTCGACCCCGATCACAGGCGCCGAGTTGGGCTCGGCCTCACGGTCGCGCTGTCCGACATCCATCGCGTGGATCTGGACTCCTCGGGTCTGGCCGATCTGGCCAGTCACAAGCCGTACGCCGCTCGCCAGCTCGCCCGGTGGACCAAGCAATGGCAATCCTCGCGCACTCGCGACGTACCCGGTATCGATTCGCTGGCAACGCGATTGGCAGCCGGCATTCCATCGCAGCACGAGGTGACTCTGGTGCACGGAGACTTCCACCTCAGCAACGTCATCACGGCCCGCGACGACGGCCGTGTCGCCGCGGTTGTCGACTGGGAGCTGTGCACACTCGGAGACCCCTTGGCGGACCTCGGAGGACTTCTGGCCTATTGGCCGCAAGCCGACGACGGGGTCGCCGGTCCCTTCATGGCGTCGACTCTGCCGGGCTTTCCTACTCGGGCCGAACTCGTCGAGTCGTATGCGGCGCACACCGGCCGCGACGTCTCCGATGTCGGATTCTGGCAGGTACTGGCGCTGTGGAAGCTCTCGATCATCGCCGAAGGTGTCATGCGCCGGATGGAAGCAGACTCGCGAAACCGGGCGGTGGCAGGCGGGCCGACCACGACGCTCATCGACGACATCGTCAGCAGGGCTCTGCGTACGGCCGACGAGATCGGGCTGTAGTCGGTCAGGCCGACGCCGTCCCGATCACCAAAGTGCGAGCTGCAGTCTCGATTTCGGGCGGAATCGCCACCGGCCTACGGGTGACCCCATCGACGTACACGTGTACGAATCGACCCCTGGCCGCCAGCTCCAACGCATCGTCGTCGGCTTCGCGGAACAACCCGAGCGAGTACACGATGCTGCGGGTGCCCAGCTTCTCGACTGCCAGGCCCACCTGAAGGCGATCCGGAAAGCTCAACTCGGACAGGTATCGGCACGAGGTTTCGGCAACGACACCGATCGCAGGCAGTGTCCTGATATCGAGACCGGTCGTCTCCATCAGCCAACCGTTGACGGCGGTGTCGAAATAGGCGTAGTAGGTGACGTTGTTGACGTGGCCGTAGTGGTCGTTGTCGTCCCATCTCGTCGTCACCGGCCACAATGCCGGAAAATCCGATGCGTGCGACAAGTCCGACGCGGGGCTCACTCGATCGGTCATGAACGTGACCCTAACCAGTGGCGTCGGTAGCGGGCGTCGCCGGGGATTGCCGACGCAGGATCGCTCGGACCATCAGACCGACGACCAAGGCCCAGAACGCGGAGCCGATCCCTGCGAATGTCAGGCCGGACGCAGCGACGAGGAATGTCAGAACCGTTGCTTCTCTGTCCGCTGCATGTTCCAGCGCGCCGAACAACGACGCCGCGAGGGTCCCCAACAGGGCAAGCCCGGCAACTGTTTCCACCACACCTGCGGGAGCGGCAGCGACCAGGGTGGCCAGGGCGGTGGAGAGAAGCGCCAGCACCAGGTAGGACGATCCGGCCGAGAAGGCGGCGATCCATCGCCGCTTCGGGTCCGGATGGGCACTGGGATTCGCCGACAGCGCAGCGCTGATCGCGGCGAGGTTGATCGTGTGACCGCCGGCGAATGCGCCCAGGACGGTTCCGGTTCCGGTGACGGCCATCGACGCACGCCAGGGAATGCGGAATCCGAACGACGCCATGACCGTGACGCCGGGGATGTTCTGGGACGCCATCGTGACGATGTACAGCGGCACCGCGATACCTATTGTGGCCTGCCAGCTCCAGTGCGGAACCGTCCAGTCGATTCGGGGGACCAGATCGTTCGGCGCGATCGGAGTGCCGCCGCCGACCAGAGCGGCCGCGATCACCACCGCCGCCGCGGCGAATGCTGCCGGAACTGCCCAACGTGCACTGAACCGCAGGACCACGAGCCAGACCAGGACCACCGGAGCCACCTGGGCGGGGGAGTCGGCGAAGGCGACCACCGGTGCTGCGCAGAGAGGAAGGAGAACTCCGGCCAGCATCGCCTGCGCGAGTGGCACCGGAATTGTCGACACGAGTGCGCCGAGTCTCGGCCACAAGCCCGTCAGGACGATCAGCACCCCGACGGTGACGAACGCACCCACCGCCGCGGGCCACCCTCCGACCACCATGCCGGTTCCGGCGAGCAGCGCCGCGCCCGGCGTCGACCACGCCAGCGTGATGGGCTGTCTGTATCTGCGCGCGAGCCACATCATTCCCACGGCCTGGGTGACGCACAGTGCCAGCAAACCGGATGCCGCCTCGGTCGGGCTGGCACCTACCGCCCGCAGGCCCGTCAGTACAACGGCGAACGAGCTGGTGAAGCCGACCAGCGAGGCCACGATTCCAGCGCTGACGGGGGTGGAGAGTGGCGTCGGTCTGTCGGCAGCGTCGGCGGTGGTCACGACTGACGATGATGCACTGTGGGCCGTCGCCTGTCGCGTCGTTTCCCGTCGAGCCGAGTCGCCACCAGGGGTCGGTGGTCGAATGCTGTCGGGGCACCGTCGATGTGACGTAGTCTCTTGGTTGGACCGGACCAGTCCGTACCGCTGGTTCGGCGAGTGACGGAAAGGCCTGCGCAGTGGTGATGCCCGTACATCTGAGGGACAGTCAGGTCCCCAAGCACGAACAGCTTCGCGCAATTCTGTTGCACCGTTGCACGAAGGAGTTGCAACCCGGCGATCTCATGCCCAGCGAGCGAAAGCTGATGGAGGACTACGGCGTCAGCCGCATCACCGTTCGCGAGGCCATCGGTCAACTCGTCAACGACGGACACCTGGTGCGGGTCCGTGGCAAGGGCACGTTCGTGGCCAGTCGCACCGTGCAGTCTCGTTTGCACCTGGCGTCGTTCTCGGAGGAGATGCGGGCGCAAGGATTGACGCCGACGACGGTGGTGCTGTTCGCGCGGCTCGAAAGCCCCTCGGCGGCAACGACTCGCGCTCTCGGACTGGCCGACGAAGAACAGACCTACCACGTCAAGCGTCTTCGGTTGGCCGATGCCGAACCGGTCAGCGTCGACGACGCGTGGTACCGGGCTTCCTTGCTCCCCGGCCTGATCGAACACGACCTGAGCAAGTCCGTGTACGAGGCCGTTCAGATTCACTACGGGTTGACCATCGACCGGGCCGAGCAGACCGTCAAAGCCACTGCGGCCGACAGTGATACGGCCACCCTGCTCGGCACCAAGCGCGGTGCTCCCGTGCTGTACTTCGACCGTGTCTCCTTCAGCGGAGACGAGCCGCTCGAACACACCGAGAGTTGGTACCGCTGCGATCGGTATCAACTGTCGATGGAAGTCGAAGGCGGGCGACGCACCTCGCAGCGTCGGTGAGATCAGGGCAGCTCGAACAACAGGTCGCCCACCGCCACGGTGTTGTCGATGCTGGCACTCGTCACCGAATCCGGCTTCGAGTCCATCAGAACCACGGGAACGACATCCGAGTAGCCTGCCGCCGCGATCGCCGCCGGATCGTAGGTGACGACGAGATCGCCGGCCTCGACTCGATCACCCTCTGCTGCGAAGAGTTCGAAGCCTGCGCCCTTCATCTTCACGGTGTCGATACCGATGTGCACCAATACGCCCGCCTTGTTCTCGGTGAAGACGACGAATGCGTGTGGATGGAGTTTGAGGATCGTGCCCGCGACCGGTGAACGAACCTCGACCGACCCGTCGTTCGGGGCCGGGCGCAGTGCGACACCGGAGCCGACCATCTGCGCCGAGAACACCGGGTCCGGCACGTCTGCAAGCGAAATCACCTGGCCGGCAACAGGGCTGAGGATCGCACCGGCGTCGCTCACAGGATGTCGCCGATGTCTTCTGCGAGCGTGTCCGCTTCGGGGCCGACGATGACCTGAACTGCGGTTCCCTTGTGGAAGACGCCGTGGGCACCTGCTGCTTTGAGTGCTGCCTCGTTCACCAACGACCCATCCTTGACCTCGGTGCGCAGCCGGGTGATGCACGCTTCGATCTCGACGATGTTGTCGGCACCGCCGAGGCCTTGGACGATCGCGTCCGCTTTGGACATGTGGGTTCTCGCTTTCTGTGGGCGTACATCTGTCGGGTGGATCACATGTCCGGGTTGACATGTGCTCGCCACCTGGCCAAACTACAACTGGTAATGACCGGACAGTACCCCTGATGGCATCCGGTCACAACAGCGAAAAGCCCCCGAAGGACCAGCCCTCGAAGAGAAGGTCGCCATGACCCCGAAGAAGACTGACTCGGTCGACACCGAGCCGAAGAAGGAATCTCGATCATTGGCCGGGCTGCAGCGCTTCGGTCGCAGCCTCATGCTCCCGATCGCTGTTCTGCCCGCCGCCGGAATTCTCCTGAGACTCGGGCAGGACGACCTGCTGGGTCGATTCAGCGCACTGGAGACCACCGCCGCGGTCATCTCCGCTGCAGGTCAGGCAGTGTTCACCTGGCTTCCCCTCATCTTCGCAGTCGGTATCGCCATCGGCTGGGCCAAGAAGTCCGACGGTTCGACCGCGCTCGCAGCTGTGGTCGGCTACATGGTGATGAACGGAGTCTTCACGGCCATGTCGCCGGTCGTGCTCGACGGAGAGGTCGACGCCAACGGTGACCCCGCCGTGATCGACTACGGCGTCCTGGCAGGCATCGTCATCGGATTGCTCTCGGCGATTCTCTGGCAGCGTTTCTATCGCCAGAAGCTGCCGGACTATCTCGGCTTCTTCAGTGGCCGTCGTCTGGTACCGATCATGACGGCAATCACCGGTCTCGTTGTCGCCGTGATCATGTCGTTCGTCTATCCGCTCTTCTACAGTGCACTCCAGTGGGTGGGCAACACCGTCGCCGACCACAGTGTGGTGGGCAGCGGCATCTACGGCTTCGCCAATCGCATGCTCATTCCCACTGGGCTGCACCACATTCTGAACTCCGTCGTCTGGTTCCTGGTGGGTGACTACCAGGATGCAGGTGGTCAACTGGTCCGCGGCGATCTGAATCGGTTCTTCGCCGGTGACCCGTCCGCGGGAGTGTTCATGACCGGATTCTTCCCGATCATGATGTTCGCTCTTCCCGCTGCGGCATTCGCGATCTATCGCAACGCGAAGCCGTCACAGAAGAAGCTCGTCGGCGGAATCATGTTGTCCACGGGCCTGACTGCGTTCGTCACCGGTATCACCGAGCCGCTCGAATACTCGTTCATGTTCGTCGCCTGGCCGCTCTACATCATCCACGCGGTGTTGACCGGAACGTCGATGGCCCTGTGCAATGCCCTCGGGATCCACGACGGTTTCTTCTTCTCCGCCGGCGGCATCGACTATCTGCTCAACTACGGAATCGCAACCAAAGCGTGGCTGCTCATCCCGATCGGCCTGGTGTACGCGGTGATCTACTACTTCTTGTTCAGCTTCGTCATCAAGAAATGGAACCTGCGCACCCCCGGACGTGAGGACGACGCAGTGCTCGAACCCGATCGGGCATGACCGCATCCACCACGACCACTCACCGCGGGCGGGTCGTCACGCGCGACCAGGTGATCGAGGACGGCGTCGTCGCATGGACGGGAGACCGGATCTCGTGGGTCGGACCGGCATCGGCATGGCCCGGTCGGGCTGTACCGCAGACCGATTCGACGATCCTCCCTGGTTTGGTCGATCTGCACTGCCACGGCGGGGCGGGGGCCTCTTTCCCGGATTCACCTGCCGTCGACCTCATGACGGCGGTACGGCATCACCGCTGCCGCGGGACCACGACGATGCTCGCATCACTGGTGTCGGCACCGCCGGAACGGCTGATCACGCAGACGTCGCTGTTGGCCGATCTGTACGAGACCGGTGATGTCGCCGGGGTCCATCTCGAGGGGCCGTTCCTGTCGGTCGACCGCTGCGGCGCGCAAGACCCCGCGTCGCTGCGCAGCGGCGATCCCGGACTTCTCCGCGACATACTGAGCGCGGGCCGGGGCGCGGTGCGGTCGATGACCCTTGCACCCGAGATCGACGGCTTCGCCGCTGTCGCAGAGATGTTGCGAGAGAACGGGATACTGCCCAGCATCGGCCACACGGACGCCGATGCGCTCACCACCCGACGCGGAATCGAGTCGCTGGGGGACGGTCCGATCACGGCCACACACCTGTTCAACGGAATGCCAACCTGGCATCATCGGGCGCCGGGCCCGGTGAGCGAGTGTCTGGCCGCTGCGGCGCGCAACGCGATGGTGCTCGAATTGATAGGCGACGGAGTGCATCTCGCCGACGAGACCGTCCGCGCGGTGTTCGATCTCGTCGGTGGTGCACACATCGCGCTGGTCTCCGACGCGATGGCCGCGGCCGGAATGTCGGACGGTCGCTATCGACTCGGACCACTGGATGTGACCGTCCGACACTCGGTAGCGCGGTTGTCCCGCGACACCGACAGCGAGACCGCTCCGATCGCGGGCGGGACCGCAACCGTCCTGGACCTGCTACGCCGCGCCGTGCTGAACGCCGGCGTGCCATTGGTCGAAGCGGTACTGGCCGCGTCGTCGACTCCTGCCGCGTCGATCGGTCTCGACTCCGACGTCGGTCACCTCGAACCAGGCATGCGAGCCGACGTATTGGTGGTCGACGAGGCCTTCGAACCACTGCGGGTGATCAGAGGCGGAACTGCAATCGGAGAGGACAGCTAGATGGAGGTCGTGATCCTCGACGGGGCCGACGCGGTGGACCGAACAGCCGCCGACGTCGTCGAACGAGTCGCACGAGCCGGCTCCACTCCGGTACTGGGACTGGCAACCGGGTCCACCCCGGTGGGCACATATCGCGAATTGGCGCGACGGCATCGGGACGACGGCCTGTCGTTCGCGCGATGCCGCGCCTTCCTGCTCGACGAGTACATCGGACTGGCGAAAACAGCAGAGCAGTCCTATTTCTCGTTCATTCGCGAGAACTTCGTCGACCACGTCGATCTGGACGACACCGCGGTGTTCTCGCCCGACGGCGAAGCGGACGACATAGCTGTGGAGGCGCAGCGGTACGACGCGGCGATCGCCGCCGCAGGCGGCATCGATGTTCAGATACTCGGAATCGGCACAGACGGGCACATCGGTTTCAACGAGCCCGGATCGTCGCTGAGATCTCGAACGCGGGTGAAGACGTTGACCGAACAGACTCGCGTCGACAACGCCCGATTCTTCGATTCGCCCGAGGACGTGCCGCATCACGTACTGACCCAGGGGCTGGGCACCATCGACGAGGCGCGTCACCTGCTGTTGATCGCAACAGGGCAGTCGAAAGCGGACGCGGTGGCGGCGGCCGTGGAAGGACCGTTGTCGGCGCACTGCCCGGCGTCGGCGATCCAATGGCACCCGCACGCAACGGTGCTGCTGGACGAGGCCGCGGCGTCGTCGCTCGCACTCGCGGAGTACTACCGGTACGCCTATGCCAACAAGCCCCGGTGGCAGCACCTGTGAGTCAGCTGCGCGAGAACTCCGATGCGCGCGCGATCTGTTCGTCCGACGGCCGAACTCCGGTGTAGAGAACGAACTGTTCTGCAGCCTGGAGCGCGATGACCTGAGCGCCGGTGATCACGGGCTTGTTCGCCGCCCGAGCGGCAACGATCAGCGGCGTTTCCGACGGCATGGCGACGACGTCGAACACGGCATTCGCTGCATCGATCTGCTGCTCGGTGAACGGTGCCGAATCGGCGTCCGGCCCTCCGGCCATACCCACCGGGGTCACGTTCACGAGCAGGTCTGCGCCCACCGCTTCGGCCGACCAGTCGTAGCCGTAGGTCTCGGCGAGGGCAGGGCCGGTGTTCGCGTTGCGGGCGACGACGGTGCCCCGGGTGTAGCCCGAATCCCGAAGTGCGGCAACGACGGCCTTGGCCATCCCGCCGCTGCCGGTGACGGCCACCGAGTAGTCGGTCGAGAAGCCACTCGCGGCGAGCAGGTTCGCGACGGCCTGGTAGTCGGTGTTGTAGGCGTGGAGGACGCCGTTCTCGTTGACGATCGTGTTGACGGATTCGATGGCGCTTGCCGACTCGTGCATCACGTCGACCAGTTCGATCACGTCTTCCTTGAACGGCATGGAGACGGCGCAGCCTCGGATGCCCAGGGCGCGAACGCCCCCCACTGCGGCGGCGAGATCGGTGGTGGTGAACGCCTTGTAGACGAAGTTCAGGCCCAACTCGTCGTAGAGATAGTTGTGGAAGCGAGTTCCGATGTTGCTCGGTCGGCCGGACAGGGACATGCAGAGCTGCGTCTCACGGTCGAGGACGCTGCGCGGGTGTGCTGTTGCCATCGCTCAGACGTTACGCCGCGCACGTCGAGGCGACCGAAGCGAGAACACCCTGATCGGCCTGGGTGATCGGTAACTCGTACTGCGCAGCGACCGACAGATACTTACCCGCATAGAAGCAGTGGTAGGCCGCGTTCGGTGGCAGCCATTGCGAGGGTGTCTTGTCGCTCTTGCTCTGATTGTCCGCTCCGTTGACTGCGAGCAGATTGAACGCCACGTCGTTGGCGAACCGAACGCGCTTGTCGGGCAGCCACATGTTCGCGCCCATGTCCCATGCAGCGGACAGCGGGTAGACGTGATCGATCTGAATCTTGCCTGCATCGGACTTGGTGAACTGCATGCGCTCGCCCGAATACGGGTCTGCGAGCGAACCCGACAGCACGACGCAGTCGCGGGTGCCTGCGCGGAACTCGACCTCGGTCATCGACAGCGCCAGGACGTTGTCGCGGGTACCGCAGCCGTCGTGACCACCCGGCCCGTCGTAGTCGTCGGTCCACGCCGGGCCGAACACACACCCTTCGCCGCTCTTGCACCCGCGCTCGTAGCCGAGGGCATCGGGCCTGGCCGCGACCACGCGAACCTGGGCGAGCAACTGCTCGATCTGAGTACGCGTGGGACTGCCGGGAGCGGGTTGGGCGGGTGTGAAACCGGGGATGACGGACCGCTCGCACGAGCCGAACACGGCCATCACTGCCGCAGCGAGCACCAGCAGTACCGCGACCCACAGTTTTCTCACGCACGCCCCATCGTCGATCTCAGTACTCGGTCATCGGTCCTCGCGACAGCAGTGTGCCGGAAGGTACCGACAGTGATCCCCGCACCCGTCTCGGTGTCAGCGAACTTCGACGACGACCTTGCCGAGCACGTGTCCGTTCTCCACGAGGGCGAGAGCCTCGCCCGCACGCTCGAGGGGGAAGGCATGGTCGATACGCGGACGAATGACGCCCGACGCGGTCAGGTCCGCCAGCCGCGCGAATGCTGCGGTGGTGCGGTCCCGATCGACTCCGGATCCGTCCCACTGCGCCGCGAGCATCGGGTCTGCGACGCTGACGATCGGTACCCCCGCCGTCAGTGCGGTCGCCGCGGCGCGCAAGGTCTCGCCTCCGACGAGATCGACGATGCCGTTCACCGGTCGCGAGATCGAATCGACGAAGTCGCCGCCGGAGGCGACGAATTCGGCTCCGAGGCTCTCGATCCACTCCTGTTTGCCAGTACTCGCAACTGCGAGAACGTCGATACCGTCGGCTCGCGCGAGTTGCAGAACGGCCGAACCCACGCCGCCACCCGCACCGAGCACCAGGACCGAATCGCCCGCGCCGACGGCCAGTCGGCGCAGCGCGTCGTACGCGGTCCCGGCAGCCACCGGCAGGGTGGCCGCCGCCGCCCACGAGACGGCCTCCGGCTTGTGGGCAGTGCTCGATGCGTTGAGCACCGTGTACTGCGCGTACCCTCCGTGTCCCGAGGCGGTGGCCCCGAACACATGGTCGCCCACCGAGAAATCGGCCACACCCGCGCCGGCCGTCACGACGGTGCCCGATACTTCCCGACCCAGAACCGCGGGCAAGGTGATCTGCACGGTGTCCTTGCGATTGCCCGCCCGCACCTTCCAATCCGCAGGATTGACCCCGGCGGCGTGGACCGCCACGAGAATCTGCCCCGGTCCCGGCTCGGGGACGGGTAGGTCGAGAAGGTACTCGGTGTCGGGTCCGCCGTATTCGCTGAAGCCGTACGCGATCATGCATCCACTGTGCCTCACCGAGCGACTTGCTCGGGAGTGCCTCACCCGAGGTGTGTCGGTGCTTGCTGGTTGGATGGACCGATGCTGCACGGTCTCTGGTCTCCCGGTGCCGGGCTGATGCTGTGGGACGACGAGATCTCCACCGGCGACGAACCCGATCTGCCGCCGACACACGCGCACGTCCTCACCCGACCGTTCCGGCACCGTGCTGCGGTGTCGTTTCCGGCACCCGGGCGCAGTGCCACCGCGCAGGCCCCGGTGCAGGTTCCGGCCATCGCGCTCGCCCCGCACGACGGTGCCGATCTGCTGTTGCGGACGCCGTCCGAGCACGCTTCGATTTCCGGCGATCTCCGGTACCTGGCGCACGTCGCCCGCGGAATCGAACGCTGGGTTCGCGGCGGTCGTGTGGTTCCTGCTCTGAAGTTGATGGACGGGCAGTGGTGGCCACGGTGGCGTCTGGTCGGGGGTGAACGTCAACGGGCCTGGCTGAGCGAACTCGCCGTCGCGATGCCGTCGGTGCAGCGTGCGGGAGAGCGGCCCAAGAAGATCCTCGACGACATGGTGGAGGAGCTCACCGATCCGATCGTCAGATCGGTTCTGGGTAGGCCCGACTCAGAGCATCCGCTGTTGTCCGCTCTGATTCGCGACGACCCGTACGTGGATGGAACCCAACAGATGTCGACGTTGCTCGACAACTGGCGCGCAAGCCTCACCGTCGACGAGCCGTCCCTCGTGCTACGCCTGCTCGAACCCGATGACGACGATGGCGTCGTCGACAGTTCCTCCGAGGAATCAGCGGAGTCGTTCTGGACGCTGCAGGTGTGTCTGCGAGCGGATGGTGAAGCGCCGCGGCCGGTCCCGATGAGCCGTAAGGTCGACGCAACCCTGCTCTCGATCGCCGTGCGCAAGCTCGGTGAGGCCGTGGCGGCGTACCCGAGACTGCGTGATCTGCCGTCTCAGGAAGGCACCCTCGATCTGTTGCTTCCGACGTCGGTGGTCATCGACCTCGTCGAACACGGTGCGACGGCGCTGCAGGCCACCGGAACGACGGTCCTGCTTCCTCGGGCCTGGACGAGGTTGGATCCGTCGATGAGGCTGCGCGTCGATTCGCCTGCGGTGACGAAAGCGGCCGCCGATCGGGCGGTCGGCATGGACGAACTGGTGTCGTACGACTGGCAACTCCAACTCGGCGACATGGTGCTCACCGAGGCGGAGATGAACAGACTCGCCGTCTCGAAGGGCGATCTCGTTCGACTCCGCGGTCAGTGGGTACTGGCCGACGGCGGTCAGCTCGCACGAGCCGCCAAGTACGTCGCCGAGCATCACGGCGACGGGACTGCCCTGAGCACGCTGATGCGCGAGATGACGCTGGCCGACCCGCCGCCGGCTCCGGTCCAGGACATCAGAGCCACCGGATGGGCAGCGACGTTGCTCGAGCCCGGTGCGGTGCCCGAGACGATCCCCGTACCGGCCGGTGTGAACGCAACCCTGCGGCCGTATCAGCAGCGTGGGCTCGATTGGCTCGCGTTCATGAGTCGGCTCGGTCTCGGGGCTGTACTCGCCGACGACATGGGGCTCGGCAAGACGTTGCAGGTGTTGACACTGCTCGCGCACGAGAAGAGTTCGACGCCGACGCTGCTGGTGGCACCGATGTCGGTGGTCGGCAACTGGCAACGTGAGGCGGCGAAATTCACCCCGGCACTGCGAGTTCTGGTGCACCACGGCCCGGCTCGGTCGAAGGGCGACGAGCTGGACCGGGCGATCGCCGAGCACGATCTGATCGTCACCACCTACGCGTTGATGGCCAAGGATCGCGCGCAGCTGTCCGAGCAGACGTGGCGTCGGGTGGTCCTCGACGAGGCGCAGCACATCAAGAACTCGGGCACCGTGCAGGCCAAGGCGGCGCTCGCGATCCCTGCGGATCACAAGTTGGCACTCACCGGAACACCGGTCGAGAATCGTCTGGACGAGCTGAGGTCCATTCTCGACTTCGCCAATCCGGGCATGCTCGGTAGGCCGTCGGACTTTCGGAAGCGATTCTCGGTTCCGATCGAGCGCGAGAACGACGAGAGCGCGGTCTCGCGTCTGCGCGCCATCACCTCGCCGTTCATTCTGCGTCGTGTCAAGACCGATCCGACGGTCATCTCGGATCTGCCCGAGAAGAACGAGATGACCGTGCGCGCCAACCTGACAGCCGAGCAGGCCGCGCTGTACAAGGCGGTCGTCGACGAGATGATGGCGCAGATCGCCGACGCGAAGGGTATGAAGCGCAAAGGTGCGGTGCTGTCCGCGCTCACTCGTCTCAAGCAGGTGTGCAACCATCCCGCCCACTTCCTGTCCGACGGCTCGCCGGTGCTCAAGAGGGGGCAGCATCGCTCGGGCAAGATCGGTCTGGTGGAGGACATGCTCGACTCGATTCTGGGTGACAACGAGAAAGCGTTGCTGTTCACCCAGTTCCGGGAGTTCGGTGAGCTCGTGGCACCGTACTTCGCCGAACGATTCGGGACCGACCTGCCGTTCCTGCACGGCGGCGTGAGCAAGTCCAAGCGCGACGAGATGGTGGAGAAGTTCCAGAGCGGGAACGGTCCGCCGATCATGATGCTCTCGCTCAAGGCCGGCGGTACCGGCTTGAACCTCACAGCCGCCAATCATGTCGTTCATCTGGATCGTTGGTGGAACCCGGCGGTGGAGAACCAGGCGACGGACCGGGCCTTTCGCATCGGGCAGCGCAAGAACGTCGAGGTGCGAAAACTGCTGTGCGTGGGCACCGTCGAGGAACGGATCGACTCGATGCTCGTCTCCAAGCAGGATCTGGCGAATCTGGCGGTGGGCACCGGCGAGAACTGGGTGACCGAGATGGACACCGCGGAGCTGCAGGAACTGTTCCGCCTCAGCGAGGACGCGGTGGGGGAGTGATGGTCGACTTCTCGCAATACGGGAAACGGCGAAAAGCCAAGGGCGGCATCGAGTCCAGGAACAAACGCGGTGCATTCGGGCAGACGTGGTGGGGCAGGCATTTCGTGTCGGCCATGGAAGACCTCGCGGATCCGGGTCGGATAGCGCGTGGCAGAACGTATGCGCGCCAAGGGCAGGTGCTCACTCTCGGTGTCGAGCGCGGGCAGATATACGGCGAGGTGCAGGGCAGTCAGCTCGAGCCGTTCTCGGCCTCGGTCACCGTCGACCCGCTCACGCAGGGTGAGGTTGCCGCGCTCGTCGGCAGGGTGCGATCGAACCCCGGCATGCTGGCCGAGCTGGCCTCCAATGCCATTCCGCAGGCACTGGCGTCGGTATTGCTGCCGCACGACAAGGGGCAGCTCGATTTCGACTGCACCTGCCCCGACGACGGCTGGCCCTGCAAACATGCGGCGGCTCTGATGTACATCGCTGCCGAGCACATCGACGCGTCCGCCGCCACCATCCTGACGCTGCGTGGCGTCGATCTCGATCAACTGATCGAGGGTGTCGGTGACGGGGACGACGAGTTCGACCCCGACGACTGGTTCGCCGATCGCGCATCGTTCCCGGAACTTCCCCAGGTGTCGTTCGCTCCAGCGGTCGACGATCTCGATCCGTTGATCCTGCGCCGGATCTTCCGCGCCGACGGCTCCATCGAGGCCGAGGTCAGTCGTGCCGTCGCCGATCTGAGGCAGTTCTACGACCGGATGTGACCACTCCTGGACTTACGTGGACATCCGACTATAGGATGGGCGTACTTCACTTCCACGCTCGAGGACGGACAAATTCCATGGCTCGCGAACTCACGCACTTCATCGGCGGCAAGCATGTCGCAGGCACCTCCGGAAAATTCGGGGATGTCTTCGATCCCAACACCGGCGAGGTTCAGGCCCGGGTTCCCCTGGCCGACGTATCCGAGGTCGAGGCCGCGATAGCCGACGCCGAACAGGCGCAGCGTGAATGGGCAACCTGGAACCCGCAGCGTCGCGCCCGAGTGTTGATGAAATTCCTCGCGCTGGTCACGCGCGACACCGAAGAGCTCGCTCGTCTGCTCTCCTCCGAGCACGGTAAGACCATCGCCGACGCCAAGGGCGACATTCAGCGCGGCGTCGAGGTCGTCGAGTTCGCCGTCGGTGTCCCACACCTGCTCAAGGGTGAGTACACCGAGGGTGCGGGCGGCGGAATCGACGTCTACTCGATGCGTCAGCCACTCGGCGTCGTAGCCGGAATCACCCCGTTCAATTTTCCCGCGATGATTCCCCTGTGGAAGGCCGGCCCGGCCATCGCCTGCGGAAACGCGTTCATTCTCAAGCCCTCCGAGCGTGACCCGTCCGTTCCGCTCAAGCTCGCCGAACTCTTCCTCGAGGCAGGACTTCCGCCGGGTGTGTTCAACGTCGTCAACGGCGGCAAGGATGCCGTCGACGTGCTCCTCACCGACGACCGCGTCAAGGCGATCGGCTTCGTCGGTTCGACCCCCATCGCGCAGTACATCTACGAGACGGCAGCCCAACACGGCAAGCGAGCGCAGTGCTTCGGTGGAGCCAAGAACCACGCCCTGGTGATGCCCGACGCCGATCTCGACGAGGTCGCCGACGCACTGCTCGGTGCCGCCTACGGTTCTGCAGGTGAGCGTTGCATGGCGATCTCCGTCGCGGTACCGGTCGGGGAGGAGACTGCCGACGCGTTGGTCGCCAAACTGACCGAGCGAGTGGCGAAGCTGAAGATCGGCCGCAGCGACGACGAGAGCGCGGACTTCGGGCCGCTCGTGGGCAGCGATGCGCTGAAGAGGGTCAACGACTACACCCAGATCGGTGTGGACGAGGGTGCCGAACTGGTCGTCGACGGACGCGGTTTCAGCCTCGAAGGCCATGAGAACGGATTCTTCGCCGGCGCAACGCTGTTCGACAAGGTGACCACCGACATGCGGATCTACAAGGAGGAGATCTTCGGACCCGTCCTGATCGTCGTCCGCGCCAAGGACTACGAGGATGCTCTGCGCTTGCCCACCGAGCACGAATACGGCAACGGGGTCTCGATCTTCACCCGTGACGGCGATACTGCCCGCGACTTCTGCTCCCGTGTCCAGGTGGGCATGGTCGGCGTCAACGTACCGATTCCGGTGCCGATCGCCTACCACACCTTCGGTGGTTGGAAGCGTTCGGGATTCGGTGATCTGAACCAGCACGGGCCCGATTCGATTCGCTTCTACACCAAGACCAAGACGGTCACCCAGCGCTGGCCGTCGGGCACCAAAGAAGCAGTTGCACAGAATCACTTCGTCATTCCGAACATGGACTGATCCGGCGATGTTCACCTTGAACGAGGACGAGCGAGCGATCAACGACACCGCTCGCGAATTCGCCGACGAGTTCCTGGCACCGGATGCCATCGAATGGGATCAGCAGAAACACTTTCCGGTGGACGTGCTGCGCAAGGCAGCGGGACTGGGAATGGGCGGCATCTACATTCGCGAGGATGTGGGTGGATCGGGTCTGACCAGAGTCGATTCGGTGCGGATCTTCGAGCAGTTGGCCACTGGTGACCCGTCCATCGCGGCGTACATCTCCATTCACAACATGGTCGCGTGGATGATCGACACCTACGGCAACGACGAGCAACGGCAGCGTTGGCTCCCGGGCCTGTGCGCGATGGATCAGCTGGGGAGCTACTGCCTCACCGAGCCGGGCGCGGGATCCGACGCCGCGATGCTCGGCACCAAAGCTGTGCGTGACGGTGACGAATATGTGCTGGACGGCGTCAAGCAATTCATTTCCGGCGCAGGCACATCCGAGGTGTACGTCGTGATGGCGCGCACCGGTGCACCAGGGCCGCGCGGCATCTCGGCGTTCATCGTGCCGAAGGACTCCGCGGGACTCTCGTTCGGAGCCAACGAGAAGAAGATGGGCTGGAATGCCCAGCCCACCCGGCAGGTCGTTCTCGAAGGAGTCCGCATCCCGGCCGAGAACCTGCTCGGCAACGAGGGCGACGGGTTCCGTATCGCGATGAACGGACTCAACGGAGGGCGCATCAACATCGCGGCATGTTCGATCGGCGGCGCGCAGTCCGCTCTCGACAAGGCCGTTGCCTACCTCGCCGAGCGCAAGGCGTTCGGGGCGCGGTTGCTCGATGCGCAGGCGCTCCAGTTCCGACTCGCCGATTTCAAGACCGAACTCGAAGCCGCCCGCACGTTGCTGTGGCGGGCCGCCGACGCGCTGCAGAACGACGCGCCGGACAAGGTCGAAATGTGCGCCATGGCAAAGCGTTTCGGAACCGACACCGGATTCGAGGTCGCCAACGGAGCGCTGCAACTGCTCGGCGGCTACGGCTATCTCAGCGAGTACGGCGTCGAGAAGATCGTTCGTGACCTTCGGGTGCACCAGATTCTGGAAGGGACAAACGAAATCATGCGGGTGGTTGTCGCTCGGTCGATCGTGGGTGCCGCATGAGCGACGTGATCCTCGAGGTCTCCGGCGGTATAGGTCGAATCACCTTGAACCGCCCCAAAGCCATCAATGCGCTCGACCATGCGATGGTTCGCGAGATCGCACCGGCGTTGGCGCAGTGGGCAACCGACGACACTGTGGACGTCGTCCTGCTGACCGGAGCAGGTGAGCGCGGACTGTGTGCAGGCGGCGACATCGTCTCCATCTACCACGACGCCAAGGACGGCGGCAGTGGTAGCAAGGACTTCTGGCGCGAGGAGTACATCCTCAACGCCGCGATCGCTCGATTCCCCAAGCCGTTCGTGGCCATCATGGACGGCATCGTCATGGGCGGAGGGGTCGGACTCTCGGCACATGCGAACACTCGCATCGTCACCGAACGATCGAAGATCGCCATGCCCGAGGTCGGGATCGGTTTCGTTCCCGATGTGGGTGGCACGTACCTGCTCTCGCGTGCACCGGGCGAGATCGGCACTCACTTCGCGCTCACCACGGCGCGGATGAATGCCGCCGACGCCATTGCGGTCGGCTTCGCCGATCACTACATCCCGTCCGACAAGCTCGAGGACTTCTACTCGGCACTTGAGACGGTCAGCGTCGGAGAGGCCGTCGCGACGTTCAGCGAGCCGGCACCGGAGTCCACGATTGTCGGTCAGCAGGGGTGGATCGACGAGTGCTACGCCGGCGACGACGTTCAGGGCATCGTGGACGCGCTTGCCGCCAGCACAGTGCCCGAGGCGCAGAAGTCGGCGCAGGACATCGCGTCCAAATCACCTGTGTCGCTGGCTGTGACACTGAGATCGCTGCGTCGTGCCGCGACGCTGCCGACGCTGGAGTCGGTACTCGACGAGGAATACCGCGTGTCGGTCGCGTCGCTGAGCAGCCACGACCTCGTCGAGGGAATCCGAGCACAAGTGGTCGAGAAGGACCGCAACCCGCAATGGCAACCGCGTTCGTTGGCAGACGTCACGCCCGAGGACGTCGACCGGTACTTCGCGCCCCTCGGGGACGCGGAGCTGGGCCTGTCGAACGCACACACAGAAGGTGAGCAGTCATGAGCGAGAAGACGATCGGCTTCATCGGCCTCGGCCACATGGGTGGACCGATGGCCGCCAATCTGGTGGCGGCCGGCTACACGGTGCAGGGCTTCGACCTGGTTCCCGCCGCGCTCGAGCAGGCCACGAAGGACGGCGTCACCGTGATGGAATCGGCCGTGGCCGCCGTCGCCGATGCCGACATCGTCATCACGATGCTGCCCAACGGCAGACTGGTACTGGGGTTGTACGCGGACCTGCTGCCCGCTGCCGCGCCGGGTACGTTGTTCATCGATTCCTCGACCATCGACGTCGCCGATGCGCACACCGCCCACAAGCTGGTGCACGAGGCAGGACACCGCAGTCTGGACGCGCCGGTTTCCGGCGGAGTCGGGGGAGCGGCCGCAGGAACACTGACCTTCATGGTCGGCGGTTCCGAGGAGGATTTCGCCTCTGCTGCAGAGGTTCTCGACGTCATGGGTCGCAAGGTGGTGCACTGCGGTGCAGCAGGCAACGGCCAGGCCGCCAAGATCTGCAACAACATGATTCTCGGAGTGTCGATGATCGCCATCAGTGAGGCCTTCGTGCTGGGGGAGAAGCTGGGGCTGAGCAATCAGGCACTGTTCGACGTGGCGTCGACTGCGTCGGGTCAATGTTGGGCACTGACGACGAACTGCCCGGTGCCAGGACCGGTCCCGACGAGCCCTGCCAACAACGAGTACAAGCCCGGCTTCGCGGCGGCTCTCATGGACAAGGACCTGGGTCTGGCTGCCAATGCACTGCGCGACAACGGTGTCGAGGGTGTCCTCGGCCTACGGGCGGCCGAGTTGTACTCTCGGTTCAAGGAAACATCCGGGGGCGGCACCGATGTCGACTTCTCCGGCATCATCAACGACATCCGCGAGCGCTCGAACGGAGCAGGCCAGTGAGTGACTACGAGACGATTCTGCTCGAGCGTCGGGGACGCGTCGGCATCATCACACTCAACCGTCCCAAGGCGCTGAACGCGCTCAACTCCGAGCTGATGCGCGAAGTGGTTTCGGTGGTCGAAGAACTCGACGCCGACTCCGGCATCGGTGCGATCCTGATCACCGGCTCCGAGCGAGCCTTCGCGGCCGGCGCCGACATCAAGGAGATGCAGCCCAAGTCCTACATGGACGTGTACCTCGACGACTTCTTCGCGGCGTGGGATCGACTTGCGTCGGCTCGGACGCCGTTGATCGCAGCGGTCTCCGGTTACGCGCTCGGCGGCGGGTGTGAACTCGCGATGCTGTGCGATGTCCTGATCGCCTCGGACACCGCGGTATTCGGACAACCCGAGATCAAGCTCGGCGTCATCCCGGGAATCGGCGGGTCGCAGCGCCTGACGCGAGCGGTGGGCAAGGCCAAGGCCATGGAGATGTGCTTGACCGGTCGCAACATGAAGGTCGAGGAAGCCGAGCGAGCCGGACTGGTCTCGCGCATCGTGCCGGTTGCCGATCTGCTCGACGACGCCATCGCGACCGCGACCACCATCGCCGAGATGTCGCTACCGGTTGCCCAGATGGCGAAGGAAGCGGTGAACCGATCGTTCGAGTCCAGTCTGCGCGAGGGTGTTCTGTTCGAGCGCCGCGTGTTTCACTCGACTTTCGCCACCGAGGATCAGAAGGAAGGTATGTCGGCCTTCATCGAGAAGCGGACGCCGAACTTCCAGCACCGGTAGCGGCGGGCTCCACTCTCGGTGCCGTCCTACCTGTCGGGGGACAGGAGGGCGGCCCCGCGGGCCGAGACCAGCTCCGGCATCGACGGCACCAGCGTCGTCAGACCGGTACGCAGCTCGAGAGAACGCGCAATCGAGGTGATGTTCGCACCGCCGCCCACCACGACGATGGACTGCGGTCTGGCACCGGACAATTGGATGGTCTGCTCCACCAGCATGCCCGCATACCGCACCGGTCCTGCGATCAGATCGTCGAAGTCGCGCCGAGTGAGCACATGCCGCGCAGTACCGGACGGATCGGTGGTGCTGACGACGGAGTCCACGCTCAACTGCTCCTTGATGGACCGGCTGGCGTCGATTCCGACGCGAACGCCGTTGGACGAGAGCAGCCTGCGAACCGAGTGATCGAGATCGTCGCCGCAGAACGTGGCAGTGCGCCGAGTCATGAGGGTGCGAGTGGATGCGAGATCGATGACAGTGACCGTGGTGCCGGTGCTACCGATATCGCACAACACGGTGACGCCGTGATTGGGTACCAGCCCGATGAAACGCAGATACCGCACTTGCGCAGCAGTTTCCGGCACGAGCGACGCGGTGCGGGCCGTACCTCGGGTGGCGACTGCGCCTGGATCGGTGGCAACTCGATAGGCGATGGCCGAGAACTGCACCGGCAGCGACATCGTCGCTGCGATCGAGTGGATGGCGTCGACACCGGTGGCGATCGTGGTGGACAGCGACTGCCCGGGCGTGCGGCGCACCGTCCGCGACACGATGGGGGTTCGATGGGGACTGTCCAGATACGTCAGAATTGCGCGTGCACCGTGCGCACCCGCCCCGACCCCCAACACCAGCACCCCGCCCCGCCCTTCAGCAGATCGACTCCGCCCTGTTCCCAGTGCAATTGGACCACGAACGGTACGGGTGTGCCATTGTCTTGTGACGAGTCACCATCGAACTCAGAACGATGTGGTTATGTCATCACTGTCGAAATCGCCTGCATCCGAACGCAGTTCCGCCAGGATCCGAACGAGCGCCATCAACTTGTCACGCGCCAGCCCGGGGCGTGCGAACACCAGTGAGTTCAGGCGCTCGGTGGCCTCGACCGCCAACGTGCGTCCCTGCTCGGTGATTTCGACCAGCGTGGTGCGCCGATCGCTCGGATGCGGGATGCGTCGAACGTATCCCACCGACTCGAGGCGATCGACAGCGTTGGTCACGCTCGTGGGATGCACCTGCAGACGTGCGCTTGCCTTCGCCATCGGAAGAGCGCCGTTCTTGGTGAAGGTCAACAACGTCAGCAATTCGTAGCGCGAAAAGGTCAGTCCCGTCGGCTTCAACGCTTCCTCGACCCGTGCCAGCATGATCTGCTGCGCACGCATCAACGACGTCACTGCGGCCATACCGTCGGCGGCCTCGGACCAGCCGTGCTTGGTCCACTGGCGGTGTGCCTCTGCAATGGGATCGAGGGGAAGCGGGGACGGTGCTGGCATACCGACCATCCTCCCACGGTGCCCGCTTCCGGCGTCTACCGAATCACGACGCGAGGTACTGCGAGCGGAACTCGATCCGTGATCGCCACGCGGGCGAGCGAGATCTGCTCTCGGGCTTCGACTGTGCGGGCGGTGTCGGTGTCGCCGGATGCCAGCGCGCGGTCCAGCAGGTCCAGCTGGGTCAGTACGGCATCGACGTTCTCGGAGGACTGTGCCGCGCGACCCACTCGTTCGGCCAGACGTATGCCTGCCTGCACCACCATGGGGCTGCCGGTGCCGTAGATCCGCACGGCATCGAGGGCATGGTCGATCAACGACGGAACGGCAACGCGGCGGGTGATCACCCGCACGGTGCCGTCGGAGCCGCGACGAGCACGATAGGGCATGGGGCGCTGGACGACTGCGACGAGTCCGACCGTGAGATCGTCGATGGCATTGCGTGCCGTGTACGGATCGTTGACCCCCGTCGACAGAGCGCGTACCGCCATTTCGGTCATCTGCTCGACTGCGAAAGCGATGTCGTGTCGGGGTGTTCGACTGGTGCCGATGTCGAACGACCCTCGAACTCGTCCGATCGCGTCCGCCGAGATGTCTGCCGAGCGATCTGCCAGGACGTCGGCGAGCGGTTCACCGGCAACGACATGGTCACCGGGTACTCGATGAATGTCGATCAACGTGTCGGTGTCGGCAGCGATGTCCAACAAGCCGTTTTCGTCGATGTCGATGATCACCCCGGACTCCTCGGCCAACACCGTCGTGTAGACGGGCGGCTTGACGATGCCCTCCGCCGATGCCGCATCGGCGGGCTGCTCGGGTGGGTAGAGCGCGTCGACGGACTCGGACAGTTCGTCCCGGACGCGGGCGGACAGCGTCGCCACCTGGATCGACTGCGCGATGTGATGGATGAAGTAGACGAGCACACCCACGTCGACCACCGCGAGCGCCACCGCGACGTTCACGGCGATGTCCGGCACGAAGACCGACCCGTCGGATTCGATCGAGCGAATCGACCGCAGCACCATCAGCGAGTACAGGAACGTGGCACCGAAGATGCCGAGCACCACCTGGTTCCCGCGATCGGCCATGAAGTTGCGCACCAGGCGGGGGCCGTACGAGGAGCTGGCGGTGGCGAGGACCGAGATGGTGATGGAGAACGACGTCGCCGCCACGCCGAGCATCGACCCGCCGATCGCACCGAGGATGTCGCGGCTACCGCTGGCACCCACGTGATAGAGCAGCGAGCCCGTCAGATCCACGCGGGTGTCCAGCAGGTAGCGATCGAGACTCACCAGTGCCTGCGCGAGCACGAGTGCGACAACTCCGAGGACGGCAGGAATGAACCAGAACGATTCTCGCAGCTTGGCCAAGTGTTCCTTCATGACGCACAGTCTTCCCCTGGGCGTCCGAACCAACCCTCGGGGTTCGAATCACGGCGATCGAAACTGTGGGCTGAGCCCACTCGATACGGCATCGTCATCGGTGATGCGGGTGTGGCCGAGTGGCTAGGCACCGGCCTGCAAAGCCGTTCACACGGGTTCGAATCCCGTCGCTCGCTCTGTTCGATCGAGGCCGACCAGCAATGGTCGGTCTCGATTCGTTTCGCATCAGGCCAGCAGAGCGGGCTTGCGTGCCACGGTGACGGCCCAATCCGCGTCGACGCGCCAGGGCCGCAGATCCCAGGTCGCGAATCTGTGTTCGAGGACGAAGCCGGTCGCCGCCAGATCCGCGTCGAGCATGTCGACGGTGTACTCCCGATCGGTGGCGAATCCGGCGACGAAGACCCCGCCACCGGTCAGGTGTGCCCAGATGCGTTCGAGCGCTGCGCGTTCGGTTCCGGGTTTCATGAAGACCAGTACGTTGCCCGCGGCCACGGCCGCGTCGAAGGTCCGGCCGAGATCCAGCGTCGTCAGATCGGCGACGTGCACGTCGAGTTCGGAATGTGCGCGCGCTGCCTCGGCCAGAACCGGATCGAGATCCACTGCGGTCACCCGGTGTCCGCGTCGGGCCAACTCCGCGCCGAGTCGGCCGGTACCGCATCCGGCATCGAGAATGCTCGACGCGGGGGAGACCACCGCGTCGACCATGCGGGCCTCGCCGTGCAGATCCACGCCACGTTCGGCCAGGCGGTCGAAACGCTCGATGTAGCGTGCGGAATCGTCTGCGGAGTTCTCGGCCTGCCAGCGTGTGGTCACCCCGACAGGGTAGGTCAGCTCAGTTCCTCGAGGGCGGACTGGGCTTCGGCGACGCGAGCGCGGGCCGCCTCGAGTACCTCCGCCGTCGACTCCGCCTGTAGGACACTGGCCTCGTTCGCTTCTCGCGCAGCCTGCGCGGTGGCCCTGGCTGCCTCCAACTGGAACTCGATTCGCTCTACTTCTGCTGCAGCACTGTGTAACTCGGACGCTTTTCGTTCGGTGTCGGACCGGGCGTCCTCGGCTTCGGTTCGTGCGGCATCGAGATCGGATTCGGCCGACTCGAGTTCGGCGAGCAGCCGGTTCCGTTCGGCTTCGTCCGCTTCCTGCCGGTCGTCCTCGATCTCCGAAGACGGCGAGTCGGACTCGTCGGACTCGGCACCGTCATTCTCGTCGGGCGGGTCGGGAACGAGGGAGAGCAGCGCAGGTCCGAAGCCGCTGTACGTTTCGGCCACTACGGTTCGGCCGGCACGCACGCGGTCGCGTATCTCGGCATCGGCCATCGCTGCGTTCAGGGTGTTGGAGATCTCGCGGGCAGCGTTGTCGCCGACGGTGGTCCCGGTCTCGCGTCCCAGCGAGACTGCACGATCGGTCAGGGCGCGTATCGAAGTGCTTCGAGCAGTGGACAATTCACGCAGCCGGGGGCCGTCGCCGCGCTGCTGGGCTCGTTCGAGTTGCTCGCCCAGATCGAACAGTTCGGCCAGAGCCGATTCGTCTCGCCGAGCGAGTGTGTTCACCAACCACGCCACGACCGTGGGCTTGCGGAGGGCACCGATGCGGGTGGCACCGGCTTTGTCGCCTGCCTTCTTGAAGCGGGAAACGTATGCGGTGCGGTGCGAGACGAAATCGGTGGGAGGGAGCGAATACAGATCGTCGACGACGGTGTCGATGTGGGGGAGATCCTCGGACATCGAAGTCCACCGTCTCGTTCGAGCAGCCACCGTACGACAGTGAACTGCGTGAAAGATGTGTGCCCCCGGCAGGATTCGAACCTGCGGCCTTTCGCTCCGGAGGCGAACGCTCTATCCCCTGAGCTACGGGGGCGCACCGGCGAACCGGTGTGCCTGTTGGGCTGTACGAAAGACTAGCGCATCCGGGACGCGAGTCGAAATCACCCCTCGGGCAGCGGCTGCGCACCCTTCTCGGCGAGCATCTGCTTCATCAGCGTCGACTCGCTGGTCTGGGTGGCAACCATGGACTTCGCCAGATTGATCACCGCAGGTGACTGCGCGTGCGTCTGCGCGTACTCCATCATCGCCAGGCCGCCCTCGTGGTGGCGCAACATGAGCTGGAGGAACATCACGTCGACGTCCGAGCCGGTGGCTTGGCGAAGCGCGGCGAGTTCGGCCGAACTGGCCATTCCCGGCATGGCCCGGGTGGGATCAGAGGATCCGGGATCCATGGACATCCCGCCCATCGAGTGACCGTGCGAGTCGTCCTCGGCCATCCAGGTCATGTAGCCGTCGGTCGAGATCGGTGCGCGATCCCACAGGGCCAACCAGCCCTGCATCTGTCCCACCTGGTTCTGCTGCGAGGTCAGCATGTCGAACGCCAGGTTCTTGACGGCCTGATCGGAGGCGTTGGTCAGCGCCACCGCGGCCATCTCGATGGCCTGGTTGTGGTGCACGGTCATGTCCTGAGCAAAGCCGACATCGACCGAGTCCGCGGCCGGTGCACTGTCGTCGCCGCCCAGTGGACTCTGCACCAGGAAGCCCACGGCGAAGCCGATCGCGAGGACGGCGATCAGCGCGAGGGCCACCAGCGCGGTGCGCTGGCTCGGCTTGGTCGCGGACGTGGTGGCCTCCGCATTCTCGGTCGGTGTCGGTGCGGTCATCAGTTCGCGGGGATCTGGAGATCGCTGGGCAGCTGCATCCCGCCGGCGCCACCGGCCTCGCTGGCGTCGGGAGTGATCCCGGCACCGTCCATCGGCACCGCGTCCGCGCCAGGAGCGGAGGCATCGAAGAGTGGCGGGTTGTCGGGATCGAAGCCGTCACCGCTGGTGTTCGGGACGGACGCGCAGCTGGCACCGACCTCCGGGTAGGCGAAGCGATTGAGTCGAAGTGCAGAGATGAACTGTCCGATGCGTTCGTCGTCCACGCTGTCCAGCTTGAGCTGGTGGCCCCACGACTGCAGCGAGACCGGGGAGTCGAGGCCGGGGTACGGCGACATCATCATCTGCGTTTCACCGTCGACGCGATCGGCCAGCGACTGGATCTGGTCCGCGTTCAGGTCGTCGGGGTTGTAGGTGACCCAGACGGCACCGTGCTCGAGGGAGTGCACGGCATTCTCGGTGCGAATGGCTTCGGGATAGACGATTCCCGTGCAGGTTGCCCACACGGCATCGTGCGGTCCACCGAACGGCGGCGACTGGTCGTAGGCGACCCGCTGCGTGCGCCCGACGTGTAGAGCCGCGGGGTACTCCTGCACGGTCACACCCTCGATGCCCGTCGACGGATCCTGATTGGCCTCGCTGGGTGCGAACTTCTGCGCCTCGGCTCGGTCCTGGTACTTCGGATACAGATTGATCCCGAGGCCCGCTACGAGACCGACGACAACGACGACACCGGCAACCGTCAGCCAGGGAATCTGCCTGCCCGTGGCGGTGGGCACACCGCCCTTCTTCTTGCGAGCTGACTTCTTGTTGGCTGCATTGATGGCTTTGTCTGCCTTCGCAGCCGACTTGTTCTGACTGCCTTTGTCGGGACCCGTTGGCATCGCTGTAGTTGCTCTCTCAGTCGAGGAAAGGTGGTGGTCGGTTGCGCTGGTGCTGCGTATCTGCTGGTGACGGCATCATTGGATGAGCGTCGGCGCAGAGCGTCCTCACTGTACGTTCTCTGCCTGAGAGCGTGCTCAGAGCCTGCGCGGACCGCGTCGGCCGAGGCTGCTCGCGGGCAGACGGGCAGTGGATGCGAGGACGCCGCGCACCAGCCAATAGGATAGCTACCTGTGACTCCCGCCGATCTTGCCGAACTGCTTCACGCGACCGCCGCGAAGGTGCTTGCCGACCGCGGCCTGGATGCATCCGTCCTGCCTGCGAAGCTGACCGTCGAGCGTCCCCGAAATCCCGAGCACGGCGACTACGCAACCAACGTGGCACTGCAGGTCGCGAAGAAGGCCGGAGCCAATCCCCGCGACTTCGCCGGCTGGCTCGCCGAGGCTCTCGCCGCCGACGCCGCCATCGCCGATGCCGACGTCGCAGGGCCCGGATTCCTGAACATCAGGCTGGCCGCCGCAGCGCAGGGCGAGATCGTCGCCCGCGTACTCGCCGCAGGTGCGGCATTCGGCAACGGTTCCACGATGGCAGGCAAGAAGGTCAACCTCGAGTTCGTCTCGGCCAACCCGACCGGCCCGGTGCACCTCGGTGGTACCCGGTGGGCCGCCGTCGGCGATGCACTCGGCCGCATCCTGACCGCCCACGGAGCAGAGGTCACCCGCGAGTACTTCTTCAACGATCACGGCGCTCAGATCGCGCGCTTCACTCACTCGCTCATCGCCGCAGCGAAGGGTGAGCCTGCACCCGACAACGGCTATGCGGGTGAGTACATCGCCGACATCGCAGCGCACGTGCTGGCCGAGCGACCCGACGCGCTCGCACTGGACACCGAGGCCAGGGAGGAGGCGTTCCGGTCCATCGGCACCGAGTTGATGTTCGATCGGATCAAGGCGAACCTGCACGAGTTCGGTGTCGACTTCGACGTCTACTTCCACGAGAACTCGCTCTTCGAGTCCGGGGCCGTCGACAAGTCGGTCGAATACCTCAAGACCTCGGGGAGCCTCTACGAGAAGGACGGGGCCTGGTGGCTGCGCTCCACCGACTTCGGTGACGACAAGGATCGCGTCGTCATCAAGAGCGACGGCAACGCCGCCTACATCGCCGGCGACATCGCCTACTTCCAGAACAAGCGGCAGCGCGGCTTCGACCTGTGCATCTACATGCTCGGAGCAGACCACCACGGGTACATCGGACGGCTCAAGGCGGCCGCGGCTGCGTTCGGAGACGACCCCGAGACCGTCGAGGTGCTCATCGGCCAGATGGTCAACCTCGTCCGCGACGGCGTGGCCGTGAAGATGAGCAAGCGTGCCGGAACCGTCATCACCCTCGACGACCTGGTCGAAGCCATCGGCGTCGATGCTTCCCGCTACGTGATGATCCGTTCGTCCGTCGACTCGAGCATCGACATCGACCTCGCGCTGTGGGCGAGCGCGAGCAACGAGAACCCGGTGTACTACGTCCAGTACGCCCACGCCCGCCTTGCCTCGCTCGCACGCAATGCCGCCGAACTGGGAATCAGCGCTCAGCAGCCGGATCTGAGCCTGCTCACCCATGAGCAGGAAGGCGAGTTGATCAGGACGATCGGCGAGTATCCACGAGTGGTGGCCAGCGCCGCCGAACTACGCGAACCACACCGGATCGCCCGCTACCTCGAGGAGCTGGCGGGGGCGTACCACCGCTTCTACGGTGCGTGTCGAGTACTTCCACAAGGAGACGAGGAGCCCGGACCTGTGAACACCGCACGACTGGCGTTGGGGAACGCGACCCGGCAGGTCCTGGCCAACGGCCTCGAACTGCTCGGCGTCAGCGCACCGGAGCGCATGTGAGCGCACATCCGGCAGGACCCAAACATGCCGATTCCCCCGCGAAAGAGTCGATGTCCCATCGCCCGGCCGACGCGTCGGAGATGACGACGCTGCCCGAGCAGGTGTGGCCCCGCAACGCCGAGCGCGGTGAGGACGGCACCGTCCGTCTCGCCGGAGTGTCGGTCACCGAGCTCGCAGAGCAGTACGGCACACCGTTGTTCGTCGTCGACGAAGACGATTTCCGTTCGCGCTGCCGTGAAATGGCGGCAGCGTTCGGGGCACCCGAACGAGTTCACTACGCCTCCAAGGCTTTCCTGTGCGGAGAGATCGCACGTTGGGTGGCCGACGAAGGACTCTCGCTCGACATCTGCTCCGGGGGAGAGTTGGCCATCGCGTTGGCTGCCGGATTCCCGGCCGATCGAATTGCCATGCACGGCAACAACAAATCGGTCGCCGAGCTCGAGGCGGGCGTGCGCGCAGGCGTCGAACATGTGGTACTCGACTCCAACATCGAGATCGATCGACTAGACGACGTCGCCGGAGCGGCCGGTGTGGTGCAGGACGTGCTGATCCGCATCACCGTCGGTGTCGAAGCGCATACGCACGAGTTCATCGCCACCGCGCACGAGGACCAGAAGTTCGGCTTCTCGCTCGCCGACGGCTCGGCGCTCGACGCCGTCCGGCGCGTGTTCGCTGCCGACAACCTTCGCCTCGTGGGACTGCACAGTCACATCGGTTCGCAGATATTCGAGGTCGACGGCTTCGAGCTGGCAGCGCACAAGGTCATCGGGCTGCTCCGAGACATCGTCTCGGAGTTCGGCGTCGACAAGACCTCCCAGATCTCGACGCTGGATCTCGGTGGCGGCATGGGTATTTCGTACGTGCCGACCGACGACCCGCCGCCGGTGGAGCAGCTCGCGGCGAAGTTGACTGCCATCGTGGAGACGGAATCCGCCGCAGTAGGACTGCCTGTCCCGACGATCGCCGTGGAACCCGGCCGCGCCATCGCCGGACCGGGCACCGTCACGCTCTACGAGGTCGGCACCATCAAGGACGTCACCGTCGACAAGACGACGCGCAGGCGCTACATCAGCGTCGACGGCGGCATGAGCGACAACATCCGAACCTCGCTGTACCAGGCCGAATACGATTGCCGGCTGGTCTCGCGCACGAGCGAAGCCGAGGCGCTCGTGGCTCGGGTGGTCGGAAAGCATTGTGAGAGTGGCGACATCGTCATCAAGAACACGTGGATGCCGGCGGACGTCGGCCCGGGTGACCTGCTCGCGGTAGCGGCCACCGGGGCCTACTGCTACTCCATGTCCAGTCGCTACAACCTGCTGACGCGGCCCGCTGTGGTTGCGGTCAAGGACGGGCATTCGCGCCTGATCCTGCGGCGGGAAACCATCGAAGATCTGCTCAGCTTGGAGGTTCAGCCATGACATCGAAGCCGATAGGCGTCGCCGTACTCGGACTCGGAAACGTCGGCAGCGAGGTCGTTCGAATCCTCACCGAGAACGCCGAGGACTTCGAGGCGAGAATCGGTGCGCCACTCGAGATTCGGGGCATCGCTGTGCGTCGGGTCGACGGTGATCGTGGAGTTCCGCCCGAGCTGCTCACCGACGATCCGGCCGAACTCGTCGGCCGCGACGACGTCGACATCGTCGTCGAGGTGCTCGGTGGAATCGACATTCCCCGCAAGCTGGTGCTCTCTGCCCTGGAGAAGGGTAAGTCCGTCATCACGGCCAACAAGGCCTTGCTGGCCGAGTACACCGGAGAACTGGCCGACGCGGCCGAGAAGTCGCGCGCCGACCTGTATTTCGAGGCCGCCGTGGCCGGAGCCATTCCCGTGGTTCGCCCGCTGATGCAGTCCCTCGCAGGTGACCGCGTGAACAAGGTCGCCGGCATCGTCAACGGCACCACCAACTTCATCCTCTCGGCCATGGACGAGACCGGAGCGGACTACGCCGAGACCCTCGCCGAGGCAGGGCGTCTGGGCTACGCCGAGGCCGACCCGACCGCCGACGTCGAAGGCTACGACGCTGCATCGAAGGCCGCGATCCTGGCGTCCATCGCGTTCCACACGCGGGTCACGGCCGGTGACGTCTACCGCGAGGGCATCAGCAAGATCACCGCGGACGATCTCGAGACCGCGAAATCCCTGGACTGCACCATCAAACTGCTGGCCATCTGCGAGCGAATCGTCACGCCCAAGGGCAAGGAGCGAATCTCCGCTCGGGTCTACCCAGCGCTCGTTCCGCTGAACCACCCGTTGGCAGCGGTGAACGGTGCGTTCAACGCCGTGGTCGTCGAAGCGGAGGCGGCCGGCCGCCTGATGTTCTACGGCCAGGGTGCAGGCGGTGCGCCGACCGCGTCCGCGGTACTCGGCGACCTGGTGATGGCCGCTCGCAACAAGTTCTACGGCGGACGGGGTCCACTCGAATCCAAGTACGCCAAGCTCAAGGTGGCCCCCATGGGTGACATCCTCACTCGCTACTACGTCAGCATGCAGGTCGCAGACAAGCCAGGTGTTCTCGCCACGGTGGCGGCCGAGTTCTCCAAGCGCGACGTCAGCATTTCCACGGTGCGTCAGCAGGGCTCGGGTGACGGAGCCAGGCTCGTCGTCGTCACGCACCTCGCGGCCGATTCCGCACTGTCCGACACCGTTGCATCCCTCGAGCAGCTCGACGTCGTCGTCAACGTCGCCAGCGTTCTCCGATTGGAAGGCACCACCGTATGAGCGTCCACACCCCCTGGCCCGGTCTGATCGAGGCATACCGCTCCCGTCTGGCGATCGGCCCGGATTGGAAGACCGTCACGCTGCGCGAGGGCGGAACGCCGTTGTTGCCTGCCGGGCACCTGTCCGAACTGACCGGGTGCACAGTGCATCTGAAGGTCGAGGGACTCAACCCCACCGGTTCCTTCAAGGACCGAGGGATGACCATGGCCGTCACCGACGCGCTCGCCCGAGGCCAGGAAGCCGTTCTCTGCGCCTCGACCGGCAACACCTCGGCCTCCGCGGCAGCGTACGCGGCCAAGGCCGGAATGAGCTGTGCCGTACTGGTTCCGCAGGGCAAGATCGCCATGGGCAAGCTCGCTCAGGCAGTCATGCACGGAGCCAAGATCATCCAGGTGCAGGGCAACTTCGACGATTGCCTCGAACTGGCCCGCAAGACGACGGCCGAGTTCCCGACCATCGGCTTGGTCAACTCCGTCAACCCCGTCCGCATCGAAGGGCAGAAGACCGCAGCCTTCGAGATCTGCGACGCCCTCGGCGACGCACCGGACATCCACGCACTGCCGGTCGGCAACGCGGGAAACATCACCGCGTACTGGCGTGGCTACTCGGAGTACTTCCGTGACGGTCTCACCACGCGCAAGCCGCGGATGCTCGGAGTCCAGGCCGCGGGCGCGGCTCCTCTGGTTCACGGTGCGCCGGTGAAGGATCCGGAAACGATCGCCACCGCAATCCGGATCGGTTCGCCCGCGTCCTGGAACGGTGCCGTCAATGCCAAGGAAGAGTCGAACGGAGCATTCCGCGCAGCGACCGACGAGGAGATCCTCGAGGCGTACCGGTTGATCGCGAAGACCGAAGGTGTGTTCGTCGAGCCCGCCTCCGCGGCCAGTGTCGCCGGACTCCTGGCAGCTCGAAAGGAAGGCTGGCTGGAGCCGGGCCTGACCGTCGTGTGCACGGTCACCGGAAACGGCCTCAAGGATCCCGACACTGCGCTGTCGGGAATGCCTGTCGTAGAGCCGATTTCGGTCGATCCCGTCGCTGTCGCGGCTGCGCTCGAGCTGGCCTGAGTTGACGGAATCTCCGGCCATGACGACGACACTGCCCATCGGGCTGACGGTCACCGCGCGCGTCCCGGCGTCGAGTGCCAACATCGGGCCCGGATTCGACAGTCTCGGAATCGCTTTGGGGCTGTACGACGAGATCGAGGTCAAGACCACCGCGTCGGGACTTCGGATTCACGTCGACGGTGAGGGTTCGGCGGACGTGCCGTGGGGCCCGACGCATCTGGTGGTGCGCGCCATCGAGCGGGGACTCGAAGCGGCCGGAGTGTGGGCCGACGGCCTGGATGTGCACTGCCGCAACGTAATTCCCCATTCGAGGGGGCTCGGATCCTCGGCGTCGGCTGTGGTCGGGGGCCTGGCGGCTGCCAATGCGCTCGCTGCGAAGGTGGATCGGTCGCTCGCGCTGTCGGAGGGCCAGCTCGTCCAGCTGTCGTCGGAATTCGAGGGTCATCCCGACAACGCGTCCGCGAGTTGCCTCGGCGGTGCGGTCGTGTCGTGGAGCGAACCGCCCAATGCCAGTGTGACGGCGCGCAAGTACGCGGCCGTTCGGCTCGAGGTGCACCCGAGCATCAAGGTCGTCGTGCTCGTACCGTCCGAGCGCTCGTCGACATCGCACACCCGGGGACTGTTGCCCGAGTTGGTGCCCCATCGCGACGCGGCCTTCAATGTCAGTCGAAGTGCACTCGCGGTGGTGGCGCTGACCGAGCGTCCGGATCTGTTGATGTCCGCGACGGAGGACCTGCTGCATCAAGGTCAGCGTGCTCAGGCGCTGCCCGACACCACGCGCTGGATCGCCACCTTGCGCGCGCGGTCCATCGCAGCCGTGGTGTCCGGCGCGGGCCCGACGGTCATGGCGCTGTGCACCGACGAGTTTCCGGCCGATCTGCGCGAGGCCGCGTCGGCCGAGGGGTGGCGAGTGCTCGACCTCGACGTGGCCGACGGAGTCACCGTCGCGTGACGAACACCGAGTAGGGTTCTTGCCGAGTGGGGACAACGGCGCTATGGTGAACCCTGTCCGTACATCGTGCGCTTCAGACGCCGGTTTCGTCAGGGCAATCAGGTCGCTGTATTCGGGGGATTCAAACGTCCGAGTGATGTGACGCTCCTGACTCGATCCTCCCCGTGGTTCTCTGCGGTCGAGGATCGATGGTGTCGTCGACGGAGTGCGTCGAACATGAACGGCAATATCCGAGTTCGGCAGAACGCCGAACTGCGGAACGAACCCTCGGCTGCGCATCGAGCGAGCGAGGGAAGGAAAGGACCTCCGTGACCGATACGGAACTTATCTCTGCGCCCGAAACGTCACGCCGACGTGCAGGCCTGTCCGGAATGGTTCTCACCGAGCTGCGCAGCCTCGCTGGTGAACTGGGGATCAAGAGCATTTCCGGCATGCGCAAGGGCGATCTGATCGCTGCGATCTCCGAGCGTCAGTCGGGCAGTGCACCGGCCAAGTCGGACGCGCCGAAATCCGATGCACCGAAGTCCGACGCACCGAGGTCGCGTCGTGCCGCTGCATCCGCGCCTGCCGTCGAAGATCGGCCTGCAGTGGAGGCGGCACCGAAGCAGTCGACTCCCGAAGCGCCGTCCGCGGACGCACCCGCGACGCAATCGGGCGATGCTGCCGATTCCGCCCCCGAGACGGGTCGCCGCACCCGCGGCCGTCGGGCCGCGGGTCGCCGCGCAGGTGCCCCCGATCAACTGCCACTCGACGACAGCAACGATTCGGCCGGATCCGCTCCCGCGGCCGCCGATTCGGCTGCAGCAGCGCCGCAGGCCGAGAAGCCGGACGAGACCGGGGACAACGCCGCCACCGAGCGCCCCCGTCGTAGTCGCGGCGAACGCAACCGCCAGGACGGGTCGGAGCGCGAACCGCGTGACGCCGACGGCAACCGCGACAACGCCAACCGTGACTCCGGAAGCCGGAATCAAGGCGACCGGGACGGCTCCAACCGCGAGAACGGCAACCGAGACAACGGAAACCGCAATCAGGGTGATCGGGACAACTCCAACCGTGACGGCGGCGGGCGCAATCAGGGCGGGCGCAATCGCAATCAGGGCGACGGTCGCAACGACAACCGCAACGAGGATCGCAACAACGGCCCGCGCGACAACCGCGACAACAACCAGGACGACGACGGCGAAGGCCGCGGACGTCGGGGACGTCGGTTCCGCGAACGCCGTCGCGGTCGCGACCGTGGCGACGGCAACGACGGTGGCGGTGGCCGCGAGCGCGACACCGAGATCCGCGAGGACGACGTTCTTCAGCCGGTAGCCGGCATCCTCGACGTTCTCGACAACTACGCGTTCGTCCGGACCTCCGGCTACCTCGCCGGACCGAACGACGTCTACGTCTCGATGAACCTCGTCCGCAAGAACGGCCTTCGACGCGGCGACGCGGTCACCGGTGCGGTTCGCGTGGCACGCGAAGGCGAGCAGTCGAGCCAGCGGCAGAAGTTCAATCCGCTCGTGCGACTGGACACCGTCAACGGGGGAGAGGTCGAGGCCGCGCGCAAGCGTCCGGAATTCGGCAAGCTCACCCCGCTGTACCCCAATCAGCGACTGCGCCTCGAGACGCAGCAGAACATCCTGACCACGCGCATCATCGACCTGGTGATGCCGATCGGCAAGGGCCAGCGCGCACTCATCGTCAGCCCGCCCAAGGCAGGTAAGACGAGCGTTCTGCAAGCCATCGCCAACGCGATCGCGATCAACAACCCCGAGTGCTACCTGATGGTCATCCTCGTCGACGAGCGTCCCGAGGAAGTGACGGACATGCAGCGCTCCGTCAAGGGCGAGGTCATCGCCTCGACGTTCGATCGGCCGCCGGGCGACCACACGGCGGTGGCCGAGTTGGCGATCGAGCGGGCCAAGCGTCTGGTCGAGGCCGGCCAGGACGTGGTGGTTCTGCTCGACTCGATCACTCGTCTGGGGCGTGCGTACAACAACAGCTCGCCCGCATCGGGCCGAATCCTGTCCGGTGGTGTCGACTCGACCGCGCTGTACCCGCCGAAGCGATTCCTCGGTGCGGCTCGAAACATCGAGCACGGCGGATCGTTGACGATCATCGCCACGGCCATGGTCGAAACCGGATCCACCGGTGACACCGTGATCTTCGAGGAGTTCAAGGGCACCGGTAACGCCGAGCTCAAGCTCGATCGCAAGATCGCCGAACGCCGCGTGTTCCCGGCAGTGGACATCAACCCGTCGAGCACCCGCCACGACGAGCTGCTCCTTGCTCCCGACGAGGCTGCCGTCGTGCACAAGCTGCGGCGCGTGCTGTCCGGACTGGACTCGCATCAGGCCATCGACCTGCTGGTCGACCGTTTGAAGAAGAGCAAGAACAACCTCGAGTTCCTGATGGAAGTCTCCAAGACTGCGCCGGGCGGGGCGAACGACTGACGGTTGTTCCCCGGACGTCGCGTCCGGGGAACAAGCCGACAGGTGCGCGCGTTGTAAGGATCTGTCGGCACAGAAGTACCGGCGATTAGCAGGTCAGATGCACGCTCTGGCATAATCAACGGCCGAGTCCGGTTCCGGTTCACGTCTTCGATCGGCGAAGACGACCCGGCGACCACTAGAGAGAACGGTAAGGACACCATGAAGGCAGGAATTCACCCCGACTACACACTGACGACAGTCGTCTGTGGTTGCGGCAATACTTTCGAGACCCGAAGCACCACCGACAAAGAGCGCATCAGCGTCGAGGTCTGCTCGCAGTGCCACCCCTTCTACACCGGCAAGCAGAAGATTCTCGACACCGGCGGCCGCGTCGCTCGCTTCGAGGCTCGCTACGGCAAGCGCGCCGGCAAGAAGGCCGACGCAGACAGCTAGCTGTTTCGCCGACGCCCGTCCTGTGCATCACAGGGCGGGCGTCGGCTTTTTTGTGTCCACATTCAGTTGCACCCGCGTTCGAGAGTGAGTCACCACCATGGCGAGAACAGACAAGCCTTCGGCCATCGACGACATCCTCGCCGAACACTCCGGACTCGAGCAGCAACTCGCCGACCCGGCACTGCACAACGATCCGTCCGCGGCCCGCAGAGCGGGCAAGAGATTCGCCGAACTGGCCCCCATCATGTCCGCGCACACCAAGCTGACCTCCGCGCAGGACGACCTCGAAGCCGCACGGGAGTTGGCAGCCGACGATTCGTCGTTCGCGGCCGAGATTCCCGACCTCGAAGCGACGGTGCTGCAGCTCGAGCAGACTCTGACCGACCTGCTGGCACCGCGCGATCCGCACGACGGCGACGACATCGTGATGGAGGTCAAGTCGGGTGAGGGCGGCGAGGAGTCGGCGCTCTTCGCGGCCGATCTCGCACGGATGTACGTGCGCTACGCCGAACGCCGCGGGTGGCGCGTGGAGGTGCTCGACGCGAACGTCTCCGACCTTGGCGGGTACAAGGACGCGACGTTGTCGATCAAGACCAAGGATCCCCTCGACGGCGTCTGGGCACGGCTGAAGTTCGAGGGCGGAGTCCACCGCGTCCAACGGGTACCGGTGACCGAATCGCAGGGGCGTGTACACACCTCTGCGGCAGGCATCCTGGTGTACCCCGAACCGGACGAAGTCGAAGAGGTCCAGATCGACGAGTCCGACTTGCGTATCGACGTGTACCGCTCGTCGGGCAAGGGTGGACAGGGCGTCAACACCACCGACTCCGCAGTCCGGCTCACGCACCTGCCCACGGGCATCGTGGTCACCTGCCAGAACGAGCGCTCGCAGCTGCAGAACAAGGCGCGCGCGATGCAGGTTCTCGCCGCTCGCCTACAGGCGGCCGCGGAGGAAGCGGCCAACGAAGAGGCCTCGGCCGGTCGAGCCAGCCAGGTGCGTACCGTCGACCGCTCGGAGCGGATCAGAACCTACAACTACCCCGAGAACCGCATCACCGATCACCGCATCGGCTTCAAGGCACACAACCTCGACGCTCTGCTCGACGGGGAAATGGATGCGTTGCTCGACGCGCTCGCCAAGGCAGACCGCGATGCGCGCATGCAGGCAGAGTAGCTGCGGCGCAAAGCTTTACAGATTTCGCCGGGCTGATTCACGGATAGGTGCGTTACCCTGGCGGCCAGGTTCGACCCCGTAACAGCGCCCGAGAGGCACACCAGAGATGAACCAGGCCCTGACCCCTGCAGGCGAGAACGCCGTGTCCGAGCTGTCGGCGCGCTACGGCGTCTCGACCGACGCCGTCCGCACCATGCTCGACGCCGTCAACAACGGCCGCGGCAGCATGGCGCAGTTCAACATTCCCGAGCTCGGCGGCAGTGGGCAATGGATGCGCGGCGGAATGACCATGGTGGGCAACATGTTCGATCACGGACTCAAGAGCCGGGTCGACGGCCTCTGCCGCGATCTGTCTGCGGTGCTCTCGCAGCATCAGGTGTACCCACCCAGAGAGACCGGCAGCGGCTCGTTCGGTGGCAACTCGTTCGGCGGCGGATCGTGGTGGCCGTCGGATCTCGGTACGCCGAGCTCGAGCGGTGGTCAGAACGGCTCGCAGTACGCCGTGTTCCCGGGTTCTCGACGCCTCGCCGTGTCGGTCGGCGGCGAACTGGCCGTGTACGACACTCTCGATCACTCCATCGGCGGGGTTCAGCAACAGCAGGGCGGTGGACCGGGCTCGCTGGAGTTCACCAGCCAGTACGGCACGTTCACCGCCGGCAGCCTGCCTCGCGTCGACCAGCAGTCGAGTGGAACGAACTCGCAGAACCAGCCGGCACCGCAATCCGCCTCGCCGCCCCACGCGCACGCGTCGTCCTCGGAACCGTCCTCGAACCAATCGCTCCGGAGCAACCCGTCGGGTGTTGACATCTCCGACATCACGGCGGCGATCGAGGCGCTGGCGGGTCTGCACGCGAAAGGCTTCCTGACCGACGACGAGTTCCACGCCAAGAAGTCGGAGTTGCTGGGGCGCTTGTGACCGGGCTGTCGGAGCCTCGTGGCAGTCTGTACGAGTGAGCCGCAAGCCGTTACGTCTGGCCATCCTCGAAGCAACATCGATGCTCGATGCTGCCGGTGTGCCGAGCCCACGGGTCGATGCGGAGCTGCTCGCCGCACACCTCGTCGGAGTCGATCGCGGCCGTCTCGGTCTGGTGCCGCTCGTGGAACCCGAGCTCGTCGAGGCGTACTTCCGAACCGTCGAGCAACGCGCGAAACGCATTCCGCTGCAATACATCACGGGAACCACGTCGCTGGGCAACATCGACGTCGAAGTAGGACCGGGCGTGTTCGTGCCCCGACCGGAAACCGAATTGTTGTTGGCCTGGGCTCTGGCGTTCCTCGAAAACGTCGACCACCACCCGCCGGTGATTCTCGATCTGTGCACGGGCTCGGGGGCATTGGCACTGGCGATCGCAAACGCTCGGCCCGACGCCGTCGTCCATGCCGTCGAACTCGACCCGTCGGCATTGGCGTGGGCCCGGCGCAATGCCGATCTGCGCAGTGGCCTCGGTGATTCCCCGATCGCACTGCACCACGGCGACGTCACGACCCGTGACCTGTTGACCGAGCTCGACGGTGCAGTCGACATGATCGTCGCCAACCCGCCCTACATCCCTGAGGGGGCAGAACTCGATCCCGAGGTGATCGACCACGATCCACACATGGCGCTGTTCGGCGGTGCGGACGGACTGTCGGTCATCGAACCGATGATCGCCAACATCGCCCGCTGGCTTCGGATCGGCGGTTGCGTCGCGATCGAACACGACGACTCCAATGGCAGCGAGGTTGCGGCGTTGCTGTCCAGGCGACGAGTGTTCACCGAGGTCACCGCGCATCCGGATCTGGCGGGTAGGCCCCGGTTCGTCGTCGCCGCACGGGCACACCCGGCCTCGGCCTGACGACGGGAACGGCAGGCGGGCGACACCTGACATCACTTCGTTATCGAAGGTGGAAGGATAGGTGCCGTGAGTACCGTCTACGACTGCCGTGAAGCCGACGCGCGCGCTGCCGGATTGACCGCTGCCCGCGGTGCCCTCAAGTCCGGCCGACTCGTCGTGATGCCTACCGACACCCTGTACGGGATCGCCGCCGATGCATTCGACGGCAGCGCCGTCACGGATCTGCTCCGCGCGAAGGGTAGGGGACGCGACATGCCCGTGCCCGTGCTCGTCGGATCGTGGAACACCATCGACGGACTGGTCCAGAGCGTCCGACCACGCACCCGAGATCTCATTCGTGCCTTCTGGCCCGGCGCACTGAGCATCGTCGTGCAGCAGGCTCCATCCCTGGCCTGGGATCTGGGCGACGCCCAGGGCACCGTCATGTTGCGGATGCCGCTGCACCCGGTTGCACTCGAGCTGTTGCGCGAGGTCGGCCCACTCGCGGTGTCCAGCGCCAACATCTCCGGCAGTCCACCCGCCACCACCGTGACGGAGGCACGAGAACAACTGGGCGGCTCGGCCGCTGTCTATCTGGACGGGGGACCGGCCGATCACGCGGTGGCGTCGACCATCATCGATCTGACGAGCGATCGAGCTCGAATTCTGCGGGTCGGTGCAATCCCCACCGAGAAGATTGCCGAGGTTCTCGGTGTCACCGCCGAAAGCCTGGTCCCGGGAGCGTCCTGACATGCCTGTCCGCGCCGCATGAGCGTCGAAATGCTGGCTCAGTCGAACCTGGGTGCAGGTGTTCCGATCCGCGAGCTGCTGCTGGTCTTTCTCACTGCCGCAGTGGTCACGTTCTTCGCCACCGGCGGGGTCCGCGTAGCCGCCGTCAAGTTCGGGGCCGTCGCCGTTCCACGTGATCGTGACGTCCACGTACAGGCGACCCCGAGGCTCGGGGGAGTGGGCATCTACGTGGGCATGCTGGCTGCGCTGCTGTTCGCGTCGCAGCTGCCCGCTCTGGCACGTGGATTCGATGTCGCCTACAACCGCGACATCCCGGCCGCGCTGGTCGCGGGCTTCGTGATCGTGCTCGTCGGCGTCATCGACGACCGATGGGGCCTGGACGCCCTCACCAAGTTCGTCGGCCAGGTAACGGCAGCGGGCGTGCTGGTGATCATGGGTGTCAGTTGGGTCGTCTTGTATCAGCCGTGGGGAGGCGAGCCCGGTCAGCCGGGCAGCACCCTGGTTCTCGATCAACTGCAGGCCGGATTGGTGACGGTTCTGATCACCGTCGTGATCGTCAATGCGATGAACTTCGTCGACGGTCTCGACGGTCTGGCGGCCGGTCTCGGGCTCATTTCCTCGGTGGCCATCTGCATCTTCTCGGTGGGGTTGCTGCAAGAGCAGGGAGGCGACGTCGGCGTCTACCCACCGGCGCTGATCGCAGCGGCGCTGGCGGGCGCGTGCCTGGGGTTCCTGCCGCACAATTTTCAGCCCGCGCGCATCTTCATGGGAGATTCGGGCTCCATGCTCATCGGGCTGACGCTGGCCACGATCTCGACGAGCGCCTCGGGGCGGATCCCGCTGACGGCGTACGGTCCACGAGATCTGTTGGGTTTGCTGTCGCCGCTGCTGCTGGTCGGGGCGGTGATGCTTATTCCGATCCTCGACCTGCTGCTGGCTGTCATCCGCCGCACCCGAGCAGGGCGCAGTCCCTTCAGTCCCGACAAGATGCATTTGCACCATCGGCTGCTCCAGATCGGACATTCGCACCGCCGGGTGGTGCTGGTGATCTATCTGTGGGTCGGTGTCCTCGCTTTCGGGGCGGTGGGGTCGTCCCTGTTGGATCGGCGAATCGTGGTGCTCCTGGTCGCGGCCGGCCTGGTGTTCGCGCTGGTCGTCACCGCTGTACCCACACTGAGGGTGGATCGATCGCATGGGTCGCGGGTACGAAGCGCTCGACGGGGCGGTTGATCCCGTCGGCTGTTCGCGGTCGCGTGCTGGGTACCCTCGACAACTGTGACCTTCACTCCGCAGTCCATGCCCGATCAATTCGCGCCGCTGCGTGCCGCAGTCCGATACGGACTCATCGGACTGGTGGTGCTGACCGTCGTGAGTGTGGGTATATCCGTGGCTGCGGCCGGAACGCCCGGCCTGTGGGGATCGATCATCGGCGTGGCCATCGGCGGAGGCTTCGTCATCACGACGGCGTTGTCGGTTGCTCTGACCACGCGTTTCCCGGCCTCGGCGGTCGGAGCCCTGTTGTTGGGCGGTTGGTTGGTGAAGATGGTGATCGCCCTGATCGTGCTGGTCGCACTCAAGGATGCCGACTTCTACAACCGTTACTCGTTGGGACTGACCATTCTGGGAGCACTCGTCGTCGTTCTCGGTGCGGAGGTCTTCGGGGTCGTCAAGACCAAGGTGGCCTACGTGGACAGCGTCCCCGCCGAGGACAAGACCGACGATCGGTAGTACGACAGCCTGTCGTAATCGGTTAAGCTGAGGGCCGCCTACACAACGTCGTAGTTCTGTTGATAAAGTTTGCATCAAGCGGCGGGCAAGACCGGGACGAAAGAGACTTTTTCCCCGGACTCGACCCCCGCAGGTAGCAGTCAGCGTGAGCTTCCTTACAGTAGGCCCGGAGTCATCGACTTCGGCAACGTAAGGTTCCGCCCTGAGAGTTGCCGAGTCGACGTGAGTCGCCGACACCCGACAGACGCTTGGCCGATGAAGACCGGGCCTCAGCCTCTGACGATTGCGAGCCGATTTTCGTCGACTTGATAGATCGTCATTGTCCGATCGAACCGCAGTCGCTACCCGGCTGCGGCCCGAACACGGGAGAGACCGCTGAGCGTCACCACCCTGGCTGCGGAATACAGTCCGCCGTCACTATCCGATTTCTTTCCTCCCGCGGTGCTGTTCGAGGGGACCCCGTTCGAGCTCGACAGGCTGATGCTCATCCGCATCCTGATGTCGGCGATTCTGATCATCTTCATGGTGGTTGCCCTCCGCAGCCCGAAGATCGTTCCGCGTGGTCTTCAGAACGTCGGAGAGATCGCTCTCGATTTCGTTCGGATCCACGTCGCAGAAGATGTGCTCGGTAAAGAACAGGGTCGTCGGTTCCTGCCCGTCATCATGACCATCTTCTTCACTGTGTTCGCGGTGAACGCGAGCGCCGTCATTCCGTTTCTGAACATCTCGTCGAATGCCCGCATCGGTCTACCGATCGTGCTCGCCGCGGTCGCGTACGTCGCGTTCATCTACGCAGGTGTCAAGAAGTTCGGAGTCGGAAAGTTCGTCAAGGGCACCATCGTCATCCCGGGCATTCCGCCCGCGATGCACGTGCTGCTGATCCCGCTCGAGTTCGTCTCGAACTTCGTACTCCGTCCGTTCACTCTGACGGTGCGTCTGCTCGCCAACATGCTGGCCGGCCACATCATGCTCGTGCTGTTCTTCAGCGCGACCCAGTTCTTCCTCTTCGAGGCGTCGGCCGGGCTGAAGATCTTCGCTGCACCCTCGCTCATCATGGGCTTCTTGTTCACGATGTTCGAGATGCTGGTGATCTTCCTCCAGGCCTACATTTTCGCGCTGCTCACGGCGATCTACATCGATCTGTCGCTGCACGCCGACTCGCACTGACCGACCAACTGACCGAACCAGCTACACCGCCACTTCCGACACCCGGATGTGGACCGAAGAAAGGGAACGGAAAACCCAATGAGCCTTGAAGTTCTGGCCCAGGCGCAGGAAATCACCGCAAGCGGATACGGCGCCATCGGCTACGGCCTCGCAGCGATCGGCGGTGGCATCGGCCTCGGCCTGGTCGTCGCCAAGAACATGGAAGCAACCGCTCGTCAGCCCGAGCTGGCCGGTCAGCTCCGTACCACCATGTTCCTCGGCATCGCATTCACCGAGTCCCTCGCCCTGATCGGCCTCGTCGCCGGCTTCATTCTCTGAGAGCGCGATGACAAACGCGATTACGTTGCTGGCGGCGGAGGGGGAGGAATACAACCCTCTTCTGCCCGCAACCTACGACATCGTTTGGTCGATCGTCTGTGTCGCGGCAATCGGCTTCCTCTTCTGGAAGTACGTGGTGCCGCGCTTCACCAAGGTTCTCGCTGAGCGTTCCGAGCTCATCGAAGGCGGAATCAAGAAGGCCGAAGAGGCACAGGCAGAAGCCAAGGCTGCACTCGAGCAGTACCACGCTCAGCTGGCCGACGCCCGTTCCGAGGCCGCGCAGATCCGTGAGGAAGCGCGCACCCAGGGGCAGGCGATTCTCGCCGAGATGAAGGAAAAGGCGCAGGAAGAAAGCGACCGGATCGTGGCTGCAGGTCACAATCAGCTCGTTGCTCAGCGTCAGCAGATCGTCACCGAACTTCGTGGCGACCTCGGACGCACGGCCGTCGAACTCGCCGAGAAGGTCATCGGAGAGCAGCTGTCCGACGACGCGAAGCGTTCCAGTTCGATCGATCGCTTCCTCAACGAGTTGGATTCCGTCACCGCGGACTCCGCATCCGGAAAGTGAGTCGAACCATGTACGCAACTTCTCGTGAGGCACTCGCTCGCACGCGGTCGGTCGCCCACGAAGCTCTGGGGTCCGCGTCGGCAGGCGAGGCAACAGCCGTCGCTGCTCAGACCGGTGCCGAGTTGTTCGCCGTCGTCGAGACTCTCGACGCGCAGCGCACGTTGCGTACCGCTCTTGCCGACTCGTCGGTCGAGGGCGTTCGGCGAAGCGATCTGGCCGGAGAGGTCTTCTCCGGCCAGGTGTCGAGTGCAACGGCGACGATCGTCAAGGCCGCGGCAGGCGAAAGCTGGTCCAACGCCCGTGACCTGCTGAACTCGCTGGTCGAGCTGGGTCGTGAAGCTCTGCTTCGCGCCGCGGCCGATCAGGATCAGTTGGACACGGTCGAGGACGAACTGTTCCGGCTCGGACGGATCATCGCTGCCAACCCGCAGCTCGAGCAGGCCCTGTCGGATCGCTCGAAGCCTTCGCAGGCCAAGCGCGAACTGCTCGGTCGTCTGCTCTACGGCAAGGTCACCGCGGTCACCGAGGCGCTCGCAGTTCAGGCTGTGACGCGTCCGGGGAAGGCGGCCCCCGCCGACGTACTCAACGGTCTGGCCGATCTGGCCGCCGAACAGCGCGACCGCGCGGTGGCACACGTCCGGAGCGCAGCACCACTGAGCGACAGTCAGCTCGAGAAGCTGACGGCCACCTTGACCCGCACGTACGGCAAGCAGGTCACGGTGCATGTCGAGGTCGATACCGAACTGCTCAGCGGACTTGTCGTTCGTATCGGCGACGAGGTCATCGACGGTAGCGGGGCAGGCCGCCTCGCTGCATTGCGAAAGACGCTCAAATAGTCCGACACGGACACAGTAACGAGAAGAAGCGTCTCGACTTTCGAGACATTTCACCCCGCGATCATTTGAAGGAAGAGCAGGAAACACTATGGCGGAGCTGACGATCTCCTCCGACGAGATCCGTAGCGCGATCGATAACTTCACCGCGAGCTACTCACCGGAGTCTTCCCGCGAGGAGGTCGGCACGGTTACGGACACGAGCGACGGAATCGCTCACGTGTCCGGATTGCCGTCGGCGATGTCCAACGAACTGCTGGAATTCCCCGGCGGAGTCCTCGGTGTCGCGCTGAACCTGGATGCCACCGAAATCGGTGCCGTCATCCTCGGTGACTACGAGCACATCGAAGAAGGCCAGGAAGTCAAGCGCACCGGAGACGTGCTGTCGGTCCCCGTGGGCGACGGCTACCTCGGCCGCGTCGTCGATCCTCTGGGCAAGCCCATCGACGGCCTCGGCGACATCGAGTCCTCCGAGACCCGCGCCCTCGAACTGCAGGCTGCCTCGGTGCTCGAGCGTCAGCCCGTCGAGGAGCCGCTGCAGACCGGCATCAAGGCGATCGACGCCATGACCCCGATCGGCCGCGGCCAGCGTCAGCTCATCATCGGCGACCGCAAGACCGGCAAGACCGCGGTCTGCATCGACGCGATCCTGAACCAGAAGGCCAACTGGGAGAGCGGTGACGAGAAGAAGCAGGTTCGCTGCATCTACGTCGCCATCGGCCAGAAGGGCTCCACGATCGCAGGCGTCAAGGCTGCACTCGAAGAGCAGGGCGCACTCGAATACACGACCATCGTCGCGGCTCCCGCGTCCGATTCGGCCGGCTTCAAGTGGCTCGCCCCTTACACCGGCTCGGCCATCGGCCAGCACTGGATGTACCAGGGCAAGCACGTCCTCATCGTGTTCGACGACCTGACCAAGCAGGCCGAGGCATACCGCGCCATCTCGCTGCTGCTGCGTCGCCCGCCGGGCCGCGAGGCATACCCCGGTGACGTCTTCTACTTGCACTCCCGTCTGCTGGAGCGTTCGGCGAAGCTGTCCGACGAGCTCGGTGGCGGATCGTTGACGGCCCTGCCGATCATCGAGACCAAGGCCAACGACGTCTCGGCGTACATCCCCACCAACGTCATCTCCATCACCGACGGCCAGGTCTTCCTGGAATCGGACCTGTTCAACAAGGGCGTCCGTCCCGCGATCAACGTCGGCATCTCGGTGTCCCGAGTCGGCGGCGCGGCACAGACCAAGGGCATGAAGAAGGTCTCCGGATCTCTTCGCCTCGAGCTCGCTCAGTTCCGCGAGCTGGAAGCCTTCTCGGCGTTCGCTTCCGACCTCGACGCGGCCTCCAAGGCACAGCTCGAGCGCGGCGCACGTCTGGTCGAACTGCTCAAGCAGGATCAGTATGCCCCGGTTGCCGTCGAAGATCAGATCGTCTCGATCTGGCTCGCAGGCCAGGGTACGTACGACTCGGTGCCCGTCGGCGACGTCCGTCGCTTCGAGACCGAGCTGCTCGAGGATCTGCACCGTAACGCCGGCGGCGTCTACGACAGCATTGCCGGCGGCAAGGCCCTCGACGAGGACAACCAGAAGGCACTGACCGAGGCGACCGAGAAGTTCAAGGCCGGATTCGTCGATTCGGACGGCAACCGCGTCGTCAACGAAGCGGAGGCCGACACTCTGAACGCCGATGAGGTCAGCCAGGAGCAGGTCAACGTCACCCGCAAGACAGTCAGCAAGTAGGCCGGCGATGACAGGTGACAAGACGAGTACAGAAGGGAGCGTGAACAGCTAAATGGCAAGCATTCTCGAGCTTCGCTCCCGCATCAAGTCGGTCAACTCGACCAAGAAGATCACCAAAGCACAAGAGTTGATCGCGACATCGCGAATCACCAAGGCTCAGGCTCGCGTTGCCGCATCGAAGCCGTATGCGGAAGAGATCACCAAGGTGCTCTCCGCGTTGGCGAGTGCATCGAGCTCGCTCGATCACCCGCTGCTCAACGAGCGACCCGAGCCCAAGCGTGCTGCGGTTCTGGTCGTGACCAGCGACCGCGGTATGTGCGGCGGCTACAACTCCAACGTGCTCAAGGAAACGGAGGAGCTGTTCCAGCTGCTCCGTTCCGAGGGCAAGGATCCGGTCATCTACGTCCTCGGCGCAAAAGGCCTGGGCTACTACACATTCCGCGAGCGGGATGTGAAGGGTGCCTGGACGGGCTTCTCACAGGAGCCCGGCTATGCCGACGCGGCCAAGGCGAGCAGGCACCTGGTCGAGCTGTTCATGGCCGGCTCGGGCACCGAGGTCGACGCTCCCAACGGTGAAGGCACCGTCGAGGGCGTGGACGAGTTGCACATCGTCTACACCCGCTTCGTGTCGATGCTCACGCAGAAGCCCGAAGTTCGCCGTATGGCACCGCTCGAAATCTCGTACACCGACGAGGAATTCGAGATGGGTGCAGATGCGCTGAGCGACTCGCCGAACGCAGATGTGCAGGCACAGTACGAGTTCGAGCCGGAAGCAGGAACGCTGCTCTCGGCGCTGCTGCCCAAGTACATCAGCACCAGGATCTACGCGTCGTTGCTCGATGCAGCAGCGTCGGAGTCCGCGGCGCGTCGTACCGCCATGAAGGCAGCGACGGACAACGCGAACGAATTGGTCGAGACCCTGAGCCGCCAGGCCAACCAGGCTCGGCAGGCCCAGATCACCCAGGAAATCAGCGAAATCGTCGGTGGCGCCAACGCGTTGGCCGACAGCGCAGGAAGTGACTAAGCAATGACCGCAGCAGTAGCCCAAGAGAACGCGAGCGGAGCGGACACACAGTCCGGCCGTGTCGTTCGGGTCATCGGCCCCGTTGTGGACGTCGAGTTCCCGCGCGGCTCGATTCCCGCACTGTTCAATGCCCTCAACGCAGAGATCACTCTGCCGACCGTGGCCAAGACCCTGACGCTCGAGGTCGCACAGCACCTCGGCGACAACTTGGTTCGCACCATCTCGATGCAGCCCACCGACGGACTCGTCCGCGGCACTGCAGTCGTCGACTCGGGCAAGCCGATCTCGGTTCCCGTCGGTGACGTCGTCAAGGGCCACGTGTTCAACGCCCTCGGTGACTGCCTGGACACCCCCGGACTCGGCCGCGACGGCGAGCAGTGGGGCATCCACCGGAAGCCACCAGCCTTCGATCAGCTCGAGGGCAAGACAGAGATCCTCGAGACCGGCATCAAGGTCATCGACCTTCTGACCCCGTACGTCAAGGGCGGAAAGATCGGATTGTTCGGTGGTGCCGGCGTCGGCAAGACCGTTCTGATCCAGGAAATGATCACTCGTATCGCACGCGAGTTCTCCGGCACCTCGGTGTTCGCAGGAGTCGGCGAGCGCACCCGTGAGGGCACCGACCTTCACCTCGAGATGGAAGAGATGGGCGTCCTCCAGGACACCGCCCTCGTCTTCGGCCAGATGGACGAGCCGCCCGGCACGCGTATGCGCGTGGCGTTGTCGGCACTGACCATGGCGGAGTACTTCCGCGATGTTCAGGGACAGGACGTTCTTCTGTTCATCGACAACATCTTCCGCTTCACCCAGGCCGGTTCGGAGGTGTCGACCCTTCTCGGTCGCATGCCGTCGGCCGTCGGTTACCAGCCCACGCTGGCGGACGAGATGGGTGAGCTCCAGGAGCGCATCACCTCGACCCGTGGACGCTCGATCACCTCGCTGCAGGCGATCTACGTTCCCGCCGACGACTACACCGACCCGGCCCCGGCCACGACGTTCGCGCACCTCGATGCGACCACCGAGCTCTCGCGTCCGATTTCGCAGATGGGTATCTACCCCGCTGTGGACCCGCTGAGCTCCACCTCACGCATCCTCGAGCCCGGCATCGTCGGCGCGGAGCACTTCCGCGTCGCCAACGAGGTCAAGCGGATCCTGCAGAAGTACAAGGAACTGCAGGACATCATCGCCATCCTCGGTATGGACGAGCTTCAGGAAGAGGACAAGGTTCTGGTCGGCCGCGCACGTCGCCTCCAGAAGTTCCTCGGCCAGAACTTCATCGTTGCCGAGAAGTTCACCGGCGAGGCCGGTTCGGTCGTGTCGCTCTCCGACACCATCGAGGCATTCGACAAGGTCACCAAGGGTGAGTACGACCACCTTCCCGAGCAGGCCTTCAACAGCTGTGGCGGTCTCGACGATGTCGAGGCAGCCGCGAAGAAGATGGCCGGAAAGTAGACCGACGTGACTTCTTCCGAGAAGAGCGGCATGGAGGTCTCCCTGGTCGCTGTGGAGCAAAAGCTGTGGTCCGGTACCGCGACCATCGTCAGCGCCCAGACCACCGAAGGTGAGATCGGCATCATGCTGGGCCACGAGCCCGTCCTCGGTCAGTTGATCGAGGGTGGCACGGTGTCGATCACGACCACGGACGGCGAGAAGCTCATCGCGGCCGTCCACGGTGGATTCCTGTCGGTGACGGGCAAGACGGTCACCGTGCTGGCAGAATCGGCCGATTTCGCCGACGACATCGATGTCGAGGCGGCACGGGCTGTAGTGGCAGAGAACGGCGACGACGTCGAGGCCATTGCGGTGGCCAAGGGTCGTATCCGCGCTGTCGAGCGGTCCTAGGTTCACGAGAAGCCGCGACGAGACCTGCGATGCACTACGGATTGATTGTTCTGATCATTCTGGTTGTGCTGCTCGCAGGGCTCGTCGCGGCTTTCGCGTACCGTCTGATGGTTCTTCGCCGCGGTGGAACCGCGGCGATCATGCGGGTGTTGCCGTCGGACGGCGGCGCAGGTTGGCGTCACGGCATCATCCGGTACGGCGACAACACGCTGGTCTTCTTCAAGCTGTCTAGTCTTCGCCCCGGCCCTGATCACCGCCTGGGTCGGCAGGACATTCACGTGGGTGATCGACGAACCCCACGGGACACCGAGTTCGACATCATGACTCCCGACATCGCGGTGTTGGAACTGTCAGACAACGGCAAATATTTCGAGATCGCCCTGGACAGAAGTGCGTTGACCGCTTTCCTGTCCTGGGTCGAGTCTCGGCCCTCCGGCCGCTCGCGTCGTCGCAGGCCTGCGGCCTGATCAGCTCTCGTCGGTAGCCGGTTCACCCGGCGTGCGGCTCGATCCGGGGATCCACTGGACGTCGCCTTCGGGGTTGGCGTAGCGGCTCAGAATGAACAGTAGGTCCGAGAGTCGGTTGAGGTATTTCGCGGGCAAGGCACTCGTTGTCTCCGGGCTTGCGTGCACAGCAGCCCACGCCGACCGCTCCGCGCGTCGGGCCACCGTTCGCGATACGTGAAGCAGCGCTCCCAGCGGCGTTCCGCCGGGCAGGATGAACGACGTCAGGGCGGGAAGATCCTCGTTGAACTCGTCGCACCACCCTTCGAGGCGGTCCACGTAGCTCTGATCGATGCGCAGTGGCGGGTACTGCGGATTCTCGACGACCGGAGTCGACAGATCGGCGCCCGCGTCGAAAAGATCGCTCTGGATCGTGCGGATCACCGAGTGGACCGATTCGGGCGGGTTGCCCAGTGCGAGAACCACACCGAGGCTGGCGTTGGTCTCGTCGCAGTCAGCGTAGGCAATCAGTCGTTCGTCGTTCTTGGACACCCTCGAGAAATCGCTCAGCCCGGTGGTCCCGTCGTCGCCGGTTCTCGTATAGATGCGGGTGAGGTGGACGGCCATGGGCGCTACGGTACCGCGCGGGTGTCGGCCGGTCCCGCTGGCTACGCTGTCGACGTGAGTGAACGCTTTTTGGTCAACGGTGGTAATCGCCTCGTCGGTGAGGTGGCGGTCGGTGGTGCGAAGAACAGCGTCCTCAAATTGATGGCGGCGGCGCTGCTGGCAGAGGGTACGAGCACGATCACCAATTGCCCCGACATCCTGGACGTGCCACTGATGGCAGAGGTGTTGCGTGGGCTCGGCTGTGAGGTCGAGTTGGAGGGATCGGTCGTTCACATCACCACGCCTGCCATGCCGAAGTATCACGCCGATTTCGCGGCAGTTCGCCAGTTCCGAGCGTCGGTGTGCGTGTTGGGACCGCTGGTTGCGCGGTGCAAGCGAGCAGTTGTGGCACTGCCGGGTGGTGACGCGATCGGGTCGCGTCCCCTTGACATGCACCAGTCGGGTCTTCAACTGCTCGGGGCGCGCAGCGAGATTCAGCACGGGTGTGTCGTCGCCGAAGCAGACGAATTGCGCGGCGCGAACATCAGACTGGCTTTTCCGTCCGTCGGTGCCACCGAGAACATCCTGATGGCCGCAGTCCTGGCCACCGGGGAGACGGTCATCGACAACGCCGCGCGTGAGCCGGACATCGTCGACGTGTGCAACATGCTCAACGAGATGGGTGCCGACGTCCGTGGTGCAGGCACGTCGACCTTGACCATCCGTGGTGTGAGCGCGCTGAAGCCGACGACCCATCGGGTGATCGGCGATCGCATCGTTGCTGCGACCTGGGGAATCGCCGCTGCCATGACGCGTGGGGATGTGCGAGTCCGTGGTGTCAATCCCAAGCACCTGTCGTTGGTGTTGGACAAGCTGAGATCTGCCGGTGCCGAGGTCACCAGCGAGCCGGACGGCTTCCGCGTCGTTCAGCGCGAGCGGCCGCGGGCGGTCAATTTCGCGACGCTTCCGTATCCAGGGTTCCCGACCGACCTGCAGCCGATGGCCATCGGGCTTGCCACCGTCGCCGACGGCACGTCGATGATCACCGAGAACGTCTTCGAGGCTCGATTCCGATTCGTCGAGGAGATGATCAGGCTGGGGGCCGACGCGCGTACCAATGGACACCATGCGGTGGTTCGCGGTGTGCCGCAGCTGTCCAGTGCGCCGGTGTGGTCCTCCGATATCCGAGCCGGAGCGGGTCTTGTGCTTGCGGGATTGGTGGCCGACGGCACGACAGAGGTGCACGACGTGTTTCACATCGATCGCGGTTACCCGAGATTCGTGGAGAACCTGAGTGCACTCGGTGGCAGCATCGAGCGGGTCAGCTGAGTAGCGCGGCTTCCAGCGCCTCGACCAATATGCTGATGGCATAATCCAATTCGTCGTCGGAGACGGAGCCGTACCCGACGACGATCCCACCGCGCGCTGTGGGCGAGCGGGTCGAGTGCTCGAGCGTCGGTACGTCCACACCCTTCGTGGCGCAGGACGTAGCGACGGCACGGGCTGCGTCGGAATCGAGTACCAACACCGTGTGCAGTCCGGCTCCTACTCCCCGGAGGTCGCCGAACCTGGCCAGCGCTGCGGCGACCATGCGGTCGCGGGTGCGATAAAGCCGTCGCGCCGTTCGAACGGCTCTGTCCCATTCGCCGTCCCGCAGCATCGACGTCATTGCCTGCTGAACGGGAACCGATGGAAGATCGCCGATTGCGCGGCGCGTTGCCGAGATGCGGTCGACCATCGACCGGGGTGCCACCATCCAGCCGAGACGTATCCCGGCACCGAGGGTCTTGGAGACGGTGCCGAGGTAGACGGTTCGGTCGGGTGCCAATTCGGCCACAGTGGGTAAAGGTGCTGCACCGTAACGGAATTCGGAGTCGTAGTCATCCTCGATGATCATCGAATCGTTGTCGCGGGCCCAGTCTGCCAGGGCGCGCCGGCGGCCGATGGGCATGAAGGCCCCGGTCGGGTACTGGTGCGACGGCGTGACGTACACCGCTGGTGTCCGCGGGGGAGCCGAGCCGAGCTGTTCGACGATCAGGCCGGCACCGTCGACGGAAACGTCGTGTACCGACCATCCGCGGTGCGTCGCAAGCGCAGCAGCGGACTTGTAGCCCGGATTCTCCAGTGCCAGAACATGTTCTATCGACTCGGCAACCGAAAGCGCACCCAGGGCGAGATCGAGACCATGGATGCTGCCCGTCGTGATCACGATCGACGCCGGGGTGGTGTGAAGACCGCGTGCGCGGCGCAGAAGCTCGGCGACGCGAGTTCTGAGCTCGAGCGTGCCGGCCGAATCGGGATAGTCGCCCGGGGGCGGTGTGCTGCCGACGTCGCGCCATGCGCGCTTCCAGGCATCCGACGCTGAGGGTGGAGTCCACGGGATTCCCGGACGGAGAGATATGCGCGGGGGAGTTCGTGATGGTGCTTGTGCGCTCGGCGACACCGCCACCGACCGACCTGCGCGGGGGATACGTCGGACATAGTTGCCCGAACCGCGCCGGGGATCGAGCCATCCTTCCGCGACGAGCTGTTCGTAAGCCTTCTCCACGACCGCACGCGCAATGCCCAGATCGACGGAAAGTGCTCGGGTACTGGGTAATCGAGAATCGGGTTGCAGCTCTCCGTCGTCGATTGCGGATCGGATGCGATCGGCCAACTGGACGGGAAGCGTCCGAGAGTCGGCGCGGTCGATGGTGATCGACAGAGAGATCGGGAGCATGGAGCTTCGGTATCCCTTGGCTTTCTCGACGAAGTGGCCTGAACAAGTTTGCCTTGATTGGACCATGACAGAAGGCCACTTGTCCGGCATCTTGTGAATCATGACAGTCGACGACGTGCCTCTTTCCCCGACAGCGCGAACCGTGGTGATGCGGAGTAGCAACCGTGCCAGCCTCGAACGGGCAACGTTGCTCGACGTCCTATGCTCGGCGCGCATCTGTCATGTCGGCGTGGTCGTGGCTGGATTGCCTCGCGTCGTACCGACGGTGTTCGGTGTGGATCCCAACGGTCCGGACAGCGAGGGCACGCTGTATCTCCACGGGTCAGTGGCATCACGCAGCATGAGCGATGCTCCCGAGCAGGACATCTGCGTCACTACGACCGTCGTCGACGGACTCGTCCTTGCTCGATCGGCATTCCACCATTCGATGAATTACCGAAGTGCCGTCGTGGTCGGCCGGCCCCGCAGAGTGGAGGACGCCGATGAACGGATTCGGGCGCTGGACGCGATAGTCGATCAGGTGGTCCCCGGAAGGAGCGCGCATCTGCGTTCGCATACGAGGAAGGAGCTTGCTGCGACCGCGATACTGGCGCTTCCGATGTACGAGGCGTCGGTGAAATCGCGGGCCGGTGGACCCGCCGACGACGACCACGACATTCGACAGAGCGACGTGTGGGCGGGCGTCGTCCCGGTGTGGGAGGCGATCGGTGACGCCGAACCTGCCGAGAATCTCGCGGAAGAAATACCGGTGCCGGACCATGTAGATGCTCTGGGCCGGAACGCATTTCGGCGGTGAACGCTGTTGCAGGAGAGGCAGATCGGGCTGTGGCTGTCATCACATGCGGCTGTTGCAGCGCGAGGCGGGACCGATGACGTGACGCTACGAGGTCGAGCTGCGTAAATGCCCCAAGACCGTCGGTCGACCTGCCGATTTGCGTTGGTGTGGTTGGTGGCGTAACTTTTGTCGAGTCAGAGCGACGGACACCGACCCGGTCTTCACGGACTGGGTGAACGAGGTTGGACGTGTGGCTCGGCAGGTTGTGTCCCCCAAGAGTCGGGCCTTGTGTCCGAGACCAAGCTGGGATACGCTGGAACAGTTGCCCTCGAGGCCGACGGACTGTGTGTTCGTGGGGTGAGAGTGTGTGCGTGTTCTTTGAGAACTCAACAGTGTGTCGATGAATGTCAGTGCCGAATTTATTTTGGTGAATGCATTCGATGTATCAGCCATCCGCTTGTGGTGGTTGTTGTCGGGTGTTGTTTGAAATGCTAGTTGAGTTTTTTTGCTAGTGATTTGACTTGATGTCTTTGACTGATTCACGGTCCCTTGTGGGGTCCGTTGTTTCGCAGGTCTTTTACGGAGAGTTTGATCCTGGCTCAGGACGAACGCTGGCGGCGTGCTTAACACATGCAAGTCGAGCGGTAAGGCCTTTCGGGGTACACGAGCGGCGAACGGGTGAGTAACACGTGGGTGATCTGCCCTGCACTCTGGGATAAGCTTGGGAAACTGGGTCTAATACCGGATATGACCGCATGCCGCATGGTGTGTGGTGGAAAGATTTATCGGTGCAGGATGGGCCCGCGGCCTATCAGCTTGTTGGTGGGGTAATGGCCTACCAAGGCGACGACGGGTAGCCGACCTGAGAGGGTGACCGGCCACACTGGGACTGAGACACGGCCCAGACTCCTACGGGAGGCAGCAGTGGGGAATATTGCACAATGGGCGGAAGCCTGATGCAGCGACGCCGCGTGAGGGATGAAGGCCTTCGGGTTGTAAACCTCTTTCAGCAGGGACGAAGCGTGAGTGACGGTACCTGCAGAAGAAGCACCGGCTAACTACGTGCCAGCAGCCGCGGTAATACGTAGGGTGCGAGCGTTGTCCGGAATTACTGGGCGTAAAGAGTTCGTAGGCGGTTTGTCGCGTCGTTTGTGAAAACCCGGGGCTCAACTTCGGGCTTGCAGGCGATACGGGCAGACTTGAGTGTTTCAGGGGAGACTGGAATTCCTGGTGTAGCGGTGAAATGCGCAGATATCAGGAGGAACACCGGTGGCGAAGGCGGGTCTCTGGGAAACAACTGACGCTGAGGAACGAAAGCGTGGGTAGCAAACAGGATTAGATACCCTGGTAGTCCACGCCGTAAACGGTGGGCGCTAGGTGTGGGTTCCTTCCACGGGATCTGTGCCGTAGCTAACGCATTAAGCGCCCCGCCTGGGGAGTACGGCCGCAAGGCTAAAACTCAAAGGAATTGACGGGGGCCCGCACAAGCGGCGGAGCATGTGGATTAATTCGATGCAACGCGAAGAACCTTACCTGGGTTTGACATACACCGGAAAACCGTAGAGATACGGTCCCCCTTGTGGTCGGTGTACAGGTGGTGCATGGCTGTCGTCAGCTCGTGTCGTGAGATGTTGGGTTAAGTCCCGCAACGAGCGCAACCCTTGTCTTATGTTGCCAGCGCGTTATGGCGGGGACTCGTAAGAGACTGCCGGGGTCAACTCGGAGGAAGGTGGGGACGACGTCAAGTCATCATGCCCCTTATGTCCAGGGCTTCACACATGCTACAATGGCCAGTACAGAGGGCTGCGAGACCGTGAGGTGGAGCGAATCCCTTAAAGCTGGTCTCAGTTCGGATCGGGGTCTGCAACTCGACCCCGTGAAGTCGGAGTCGCTAGTAATCGCAGATCAGCAACGCTGCGGTGAATACGTTCCCGGGCCTTGTACACACCGCCCGTCACGTCATGAAAGTCGGTAACACCCGAAGCCGGTGGCCTAACCCCTTGTGGGAGGGAGCCGTCGAAGGTGGGATCGGCGATTGGGACGAAGTCGTAACAAGGTAGCCGTACCGGAAGGTGCGGCTGGATCACCTCCTTTCTAAGGAGCATTCTCCAGAACATGTACCAGCACACAGGTGCTCGGATGATGGTCTGGCAGAGCCCGTTTCGTTCCCACACGTGGAACGGCGGGAGCTCACGGGTGGAACACTGACAACGAGATCCTGCAGAACGCGAAACCATGTTTCGCCGGCAGGGACTATATCGATGCACTGTTGGGTCCTGAGAGAACACGTGAGTGTTTCTTTCTAGGCAAGACATATACGGGCAAGAGATTGTGTTTACATCGCATCGCTTCGGTGGTGGCTGGTAGCACGTGTGGTTTCTTGGTTGTGTGTTGTTTGAGAATTGCACAGTGGACGCGAGCATCTTTGTTGTAAGTAATGAAGAGCGTACGGTGGATGCCTTGGCACCAGGAGCCGATGAAGGACGTAGGAGGCTGCGATAAGCCTCGGGGAGCTGTCAACCGAGCTGTGATCCGAGGGTGTCCGAATGGGGAAACCCAGCACGAGTGATGTCGTGTTACCTGCACCTGAATATATAGGGTGTGTGGAGGGAACGTGGGGAAGTGAAACATCTCAGTACCCACAGGAAGAGAAAACAATAGTGATTCCGTGAGTAGTGGCGAGCGAAAGCGGATGAGGCCAAACTTTGTGCGTGTGATACCCGGCAGGGGTTGCGTATGGAGGGTTGTGGGGTTTGCATTGTCGATTCTGCCGGATCGGCCGACAGTGAGAAATTGTGGTGTTAGTCGAAGTGGTCTGGAACGGCCTGTCGTAGAGGGTGAGAGTCCCGTAGACGAAAACATTGCAACTGTCGTTGTGGATACCCAAGTAGCAGCGGGCCCGTGAAATCTGCTGTGAATCTGTCGGGACCACCCGATAAGCCTGAATACTCCCTGGTGACCGATAGCGGACTAGTACCGTGAGGGAAAGGTGAAAAGTACCCCGGGAGGGGAGTGAAATAGTACCTGAAACCGTGCGCTTACAATCCGTCAAAGCCGGTGCATGATTCGTCATGGCTGGTGATGGCGTGCCTTTTGAAGAATGAGCCTGCGAGTTAGTGGCATGTCGCGAGGTTAACCCGTGTGGGGTAGCCGTAGCGAAAGCGAGTCCGAATAGGGCGTATCCACCTTGTGTGGTGTAGTGGCGTGTTCTAGACCCGAAGCGGAGTGATCTACCCATGGCCAGGTTGAAGCGACGGTAAGACGTCGTGGAGGACCGAACCCACTTAGGTTGAAAACTGAGGGGATGAGTTGTGGGTAGGGGTGAAAGGCCAATCAAACTCCGTGATAGCTGGTTCTCCCCGAAATGCATTTAGGTGCAGCGTCACGTGTTTCTCACCGGAGGTAGAGCTACTGGATGGTCTAGGGGGCCTACAAGCTTACCGAAATCAGCCAAACTCCGAATGCCGGTGAGTGAGAGCGTGGCAGTGAGACTGCGGGCGATAAGGTTCGTAGTCGAGAGGGAAACAGCCCAGATCGCCAGCTAAGGTCCCTAAGCGTGTACTAAGTGGAAAAGGATGTGGGGTCGCGAAGACAACCAGGAGGTTGGCTTAGAAGCAGCCACCCTTGAAAGAGTGCGTAATAGCTCACTGGTCAAGTGATCCTGCGCCGACAATGTAGCGGGGCTCAAGTACACCACCGAAGCTGCGGCACTCACACAACAGCCCCATGCAGGTCTGCGGATCTGTGTGCAGGTGTGTGGGTGGGTAGGGGAGCGTCGTGCAGCCATGGAAGCATCGGAGTGATCCAGGTGTGGAGGCTGCGCGAGTGAGAATGCAGGCATGAGTAGCGAAAGACGAGTGAGAAACTCGTCCGCCGAATGACCAAGGGTTCCTGGGCCAGGTTAATCCGCCCAGGGTGAGTCGGGACCTAAGACGAGGCCGACAGGCGTAGCCGATGGACAACGGGTTGATATTCCCGTACCCGTGTAACCGCGCCCATGGTGAATCAGTGATACTAACCACCCTGAATCTCGCTTACTTCACGCCTTCGGGTGTGCGGGGGCGGGTGGATGCGTGGGACCTGATCTGGTAGTAGCCAAGCGATGGGGTGACGCAGGAAGGTAGCTGGGCCAGTCAGTGGTTGTACTGGTGTAAGCCTGTAGGGCGAACGGTAGGCAAATCCGCCGTTCACTAAGCCTGAGAGGTGATGCGTAGCCGATTGAGGCGAATTCAGTGATCCTATGCTGCCGAGAAAAGCCTCTAGTGAGTTGTTACACGGCCCGTACCCCAAACCGACACAGGTGGTCAGGTAGAGAATACTAAGGCGATCGAGATAACTATGGTTAAGGAACTCGGCAAAATGCCCCCGTAACTTCGGGAGAAGGGGGGCCCCTGCCGGTGATCACTCTTGCAGTGTGAGCTGGTGTGGGCCGCAGAGACCAGTGAGAAGCGACTGTTTACTAAAAACACAGGTCCGTGCGAAGTCGTAAGACGATGTATACGGACTGACGCCTGCCCGGTGCTGGAAGGTTAAGAGGACCGGTTAGCCAGTGATGGCGAAGCTGAGAATTTAAGCCCCAGTAAACGGCGGTGGTAACTATAACCATCCTAAGGTAGCGAAATTCCTTGTCGGGTAAGTTCCGACCTGCACGAATGGCGTAACGACTTCTCAGCTGTCTCAACCATAGACTCGGCGAAATTGCATTACGAGTAAAGATGCTCGTTACGCGCGGCAGGACGAAAAGACCCCGGGACCTTCACTACAGCTTGGTATTGGTGTTCGGTTCGGTTTGTGTAGGATAGGTGGGAGACTGTGAAGCGGTGACGCCAGTTACTGTGGAGTCGTTGTTGAAATACCACTCTGATCGTATTGGATACCTCAACCTCGGACCATGATCTGGTTCAGGGACAGTGCCTGGTGGGTAGTTTAACTGGGGCGGTTGCCTCCTAAAATGTAACGGAGGCGCCCAAAGGTTCCCTCAGCCTGGTTGGCAATCAGGTGTCGAGTGCAAGTGCACAAGGGAGCTTGACTGTGAGACTGACAAGTCGAGCAGGGACGAAAGTCGGGACTAGTGATCCGGCACCGGCAAGTGGAAGCGGTGTCGCTCAACGGATAAAAGGTACCCCGGGGATAACAGGCTGATCTTCCCCAAGAGTCCATATCGACGGGATGGTTTGGCACCTCGATGTCGGCTCGTCGCATCCTGGGGCTGGAGTAGGTCCCAAGGGTTGGGCTGTTCGCCCATTAAAGCGGCACGCGAGCTGGGTTTAGAACGTCGTGAGACAGTTCGGTCTCTATCCGCCGCGCGCGTAAGAAACTTGAGGAAGGCTGTCCCTAGTACGAGAGGACCGGGACGGACGAACCTCTGGTGTGCCAGTTGTTCCACCAGGAGCACCGCTGGTTGGCTACGTTCGGAAGGGATAACCGCTGAAAGCATCTAAGCGGGAAGCCTGTTCCAAGATGAGGTTTCTCACCCCCTCGAGGGGGTAAGGCCCCCGGCAGACCACCGGGTTGATAGGCCAGAACTGGAAGCCCAGTAATGGGTGCAGGTGACTGGTACTAATAGGCCGAGGACTTACCACAAAGAAGCTACGCGTCCACTGTGCAATATCTGAAACAACACACGTTTCAGCACAACAATTGAATGAACCCAGTACGTCACCGATCCAGATCCGGTGGCACCGCTGATGTTCCGTGTGTAACTGTTTCGCAGAGTTACGGCGGCCATAGCGGAGGGGAAACGCCCGGTCCCATTCCGAACCCGGAAGCTAAGCCCTCCAGCGCCGATGGTACTGCACTCGACAGGGTGTGGGAGAGTAGGACACCGCCGAACACAATTTCCCAGAACACCCCCAGACCACCCGGTCCGGGGGTGTTCTGCATTTCGAAACCACAACCACAACAACCCATATCCCCGCGACAAACGCGCACGCAAACGCCGTGCGCGCACACAATCGCACCCCGGACACCCACCAATCCCCGCGCACCCGACGAACGCGCGCGCATTCGCGGAATGGCGAGCACCGCACAGCAGCGCGCGCCTACCCGATCTCGACCCAACCACCACCACCACCACCACTGCAGCCGGCATCAGCCCACATCCCCGCGACAAATGCGCGCGCAGTCGCCATCCGTGCGCACAATCGCGGCCCGGACACCCACCATTTCCCGCGCACTCGAGGAACGCGCGCGCATTAGCGGTCCGCCGAGGGTTGAACCCGGGTGCCGCCGTCCGCAGAGCTACCCGTCACTCTGACGAGGCTCAGCGAAATTCCCCAACCGCGCTCACCGAAATTCCCCACTCGTGAGCGAACTTCACTGTAGTGGTTGGCGGGTTCCTGTGGTGGCTTTGCGGAGCTTCTCCGATCTGGCGTTGTGGTCTCGGAGACGGTAGGAATCACCGTCGAGGTTGAGCACGACGGATCGATGCAGAAGCCGGTCGAGCATGGCTGCTGCGACGGTGTTGTCACCGAGCACTTCACCCCACGATCCCACGCCACGGTTGGTGGTCATCACGATCGACGTCTTCATATACCGTTGCGAGACAACCTGAAACAACGCCGACGCTGCCTCGCCGGGCAACGGTAGGTAGCCGAGTTCATCAACGACGAGAAGTGTCGGTCCAGCGTAGAACCGCATCGTCGTAGCCCACCTTCCTTCGAGAGCGGCTCGATGACAGCGGGCAGCGAGATCAGCTGCGGTGGTGAAATACGTTCGATAGCCGGCATGAGCTGCGGCACGCGCCAGCCCGACCGACAGATGCGTTTTGCCGACCCCGGGCGGGCCGATGAGCAGCACATTCGTCGCTGTCTCCAAGTATCGGCAGGTCGCCAACTCCTCGATCAACTTCCTGTCGACACCAGCGGCTGCGTCGTAGTCGAAGTCCTCGAGCGATGCCGGTGTCGGCAGGCACGCGAATCGGAGTCTGCCGTTCAGTCGGCGGGCTTCGGTGGCCTCGACCTCGATCGAGAGCAACCGGTCCAACGCCGCGGTCATCGACAGTTCTTCGGCGGCTGCTTGATCGAGGACCGACGGCAGCGCTTCGGCGGCGTCGTGAAGTTTCAGGACAGCGAGATGCCCCCGCAGGCGTTGGTAAAGGCTGGCTGCAGCGGCGGTGTTCGGGGCCGGTAACCGGTCGGCGTTCGTGGCAGCTTTCTGGTCGGTCATGACAGGGTGTTCCTTCCGTGTGCGGCGCGTTCATAGATCGACAGGTCGTAGATAATCGCTCCTGCGGTATCGGATTCGGTTGCGTGACTGTCGTTTTCCGATCTGTCCGCTGCGTCGGGATATGTTGCACTGGTTGTTGTTCGGAGCTTCTCTGCAGCGGCGAGTGCGTCCGGTCCGGGCGGAATACGTTCCTTGCGGCGGTGCGGACGTCCGGTGTTCGCGCCGGCCATCGCTGCTTGCTCGAGGGCGTAGATGTGGCCGTGATCGCGGACCATCGCCCCGGTCCCATCGGCCGCCAGCCGGTGCCGGGCGATGGCGATACCCGAGGTGGTGACGATGTCGATGACGTCGGTCCCGAGAACGTGGGTGACGGTGACCTGCGCGGACGCGAGCTCGGGCGGCACTGAGTAGCGGTTGCCGCGGTAGGACACCAACGCCTGCCGGGATACGACTCGATGAGTGGACAGGATCGCGGGATACGCGGACGGCGGCATCGGATGCAGTCCTTCGGCGGTGGCGATCGTCGCTACCGAAGTTTTGCCGTCCTTCGTCGGCCGCAAGCGAGTATCGCCGCGCAGACTGCAGAACCGATCGAGGCTCGCTTGGGCTTGCTCGACGCTCAGATCGTCGGAGAGATTTCGCCACCACCGCTGCGCTGCAGTGTGATTGGACTTCTCCACTGCACCTTTGCGGTTGCCGCGCCTCGGTGGGCAGATCGCAACGGAGACACCGTAATGTTTCGCGACGCCGGTGAAGCTGGCGGTGACCCGGCCGGACTCGGGGTGGCAGACTGTGGCCATTCGGTCGAACCGCCAGACTCGGCTGATCCCGCCGAGGCCTCGGCAGATCCGGTCGAGTCCGTCGACGACATGTGGTTGGGTCATGTTCGGTGCGAGGACGCCGCGCCATTTGCCCGAACACGCCAGAGTTCCGACGAACAGGTGGGCCATCGATCCCCAGCCCCACGAGGCGGGTGGGTTGGGTAGATCGACCCAATCCCATTGTGTCTCTTCCCCTGGCGGGTGTTCGATGACCGCGTTGGGTCTTTCGGTGGCCGTCAGGCACGCTTGGCAGATCGGCCGGAGTTTGAGTTCGCGGATCTTGCGGTGCAGCGTTTGATACGACATCAGATAGCCGAGGTCCTCGAGTTCGTCGCAGAGCGTGCGGACCCACAGGTGTGGGTCGTCGATCAGACGTGCAGTGACGTAGGCGAGGAACACCTCGAATGGGTCCGGTGCGCTGCGTTTACGCACCCCGGGAGTGGTGGTGCCGTTCAGGTACGACCTGATGGTCTTGCGGTCGCGGCCGGTGTGACGCGCGATGTCCGCGATCTTCCAGCCTCGTTTGTGCAAGGCGTTGATTTCCACATCTTCCTCCTGTGTAAGCATGAGGAGCGGGTCTCCTTCGGATAGCTGGTGCGTGGTCAGAGACCATCAGCTTCGTTGGAGACCCGCCCTCGTTGGCGGTGCCACACGGGTGGGGAATTTCGATGAGCGCTAGTGGGGAATTTCGATGAGCGCCGTCAACTCCGACGAACGCATGGGTAATCGCCAACCGCGCGCACAATCGCACCCCGGACACCCACCATTTCCCGCGCACCCGACGAACGCGCGCGCATTCGCGACGAGCGGGGTCGCGGCCTGAACTCGGGTGCGGGCAGACGACGCGACTGCGGACCGCGAATACGAGCGCAAAGGCGCGCGCATTCGCCACCTGCGCGCGGAATCGCACCCCGACCAGCCCCATTTCCCGCGCACCTGACGAACGCGCGCGCATTTGCGGAATGCGGTACCGACGCGACGGGCTGCGGCAACTGCAAGGACCGGTAATGCGAGTCAGGCGTGCACGGCAACAGGCTCGTCGGCGGTGACTTTCACATCCTTGGGGTTCGCGAGTACCGTCTCGGCGGATCGTCCTCGGAGCGTCACGCGATCGCCGAATTCCCAACGCTGCGCTTCGTCGTCCGAGGCGCCGTCCACGGCGGTCTTCGATGCAAGGATCGCTCCGGGGGAATTTTTCGCCAGCTCGGACAGGCGAGCGGCCTCGTTCACCGGGTCTCCGATGACCGTGTACTCGAATCGGGACTTCGCACCGACATTGCCGGCGACAGCGCGTCCCGCCGCGACGCCGACTGCGGCGCTGCATTCGGGAACTTCGACCACGAGTCGTCGGGCAATTGCTCGTGCCGCAGCCAGCGCCGAGCCACAGTGGTCGGGAATTTCGTTGGGGGCTCCGAAGATGGCCAGAGCCGCGTCGCCCTCGAACTTGTTGATGAAGCCGCCGTGCTCGTCTACCTCGTCGACCACCACGGCGAAGAACCGGTTGAGCAGGTCCACGACCTCGGTAGGGGGTCGCGATGCTGCCAGCTCCGTCGATCCCACGAGGTCGATGAAGAACACGGCGATATCGCGTTCCTGTCCGCCGAGCTCGCTCTCGGATTGCAGGGCCTTCTCGGCGACCTCGTGTCCTACGTGTCTGCCGAAGAGGTCTCGAATCTTCTCCCGATCGCGCACTCCGTCGGCCATGCGGTTGAACCCACTCTGCAGCTCGCCGAGCTCGGTGCCGTCGTACACCGCAAGGCGGACATCCATGTTGCCCTTCTCCACCTCGGCCATGCCCGCCCGCACGTTGTTGATCGGGGACGTCGTCGCGAAACCACCGAGCACGGTCAGCGCAAGGCCGAAAACGATGGTGATTCCTCCGAGGGACAGGATGCAGACCGCGAGCTGTGTCGCTGTCGTTTCGGGGTTGATGAAGCGGAAGATGGCGATGATCATCAATCCGCTGACCGGCACGCCGGTGCCCAACAGCCACGACAGAATCGATCGGCCCATGACTCCGGCAATACGGATTCGGCGAGGATCCCCGGCTTCGAGGGCCCGAGCGGCAGCGGGACGAAGCGCAAATTCACTGAGTAGGTAGCTGAACGCGCAGACGACGGTGCCACCTGCCGCGATCGTGAACGCAACCTTGGGAATCGACGCCGCGTCGATGATGCCGTCGATCGTGGTGAGCAGCAGCAAGGCTCCTATCCAGAGCAGAATCTGGATTCGAGTCAGACGCCACGGCATTGCGAGGGTCGCGACCTGCTCCTCGCGGCTGGGTTGACGGTCCTCGATTGCCCACCGCAGGCTTCGCAGAGCGTGCGTGGTGCCCCAGACAGCACCGACGACGAAAGCCACGAACACGTATACCGGGACGACGATGAAATTCACCCACCAGTACTGATCCGTTCGCAGAACGTCCGGTCCGGGCACCACTACGCTGATCAGAACCCCCACGATGACTGCACCGATCAGGTTCGACAGGATCAGAAACACCGTCAGCAACAGCTGGATTCGGATCCGTCGTCGACGCGGCGACTCGGAGGTGTCGCCGAGCAGGCGGGAACCCAGGGGAGCGGCAGATCGTCTCAATTGCGGCATGGTCGTCACAGACTAACGGGGCTCCTGCCTTAAGGTGGTCGAGTGCGTCTAGTTATTGCTCGTTGCCAAGTCGACTACGTCGGCCGCCTCACCGCACATCTCCCGTCCGCTCGTCGCCTGCTTCTCGTCAAGTCCGACGGATCGGTCAGCGTGCATGCGGACGACAGGGCCTACAAGCCGCTGAACTGGATGTCGCCGCCCTGCTGGACGGTAGAAACCACCGAGGGCGAGACGATCAAGTGGGTCGTCACCAACAAGGCCGGCGAAGAACTTCGTATCACCATCGATGACGTCGAACTCGACTCGAGCCACGAGTTGGGCATCGATCCCGGATTGGTGAAAGACGGTGTGGAGGCCCATCTTCAGGAGCTGCTGGCCGAGCATGTCAGTACCTTGGGTGACGGTTACACGCTCGTGCGGCGCGAGTACATGACGGCTATCGGACCGGTGGATCTGCTGTGCCGCAACGCTGATGGCGGAACCGTGGCGGTCGAGATCAAGCGACGTGGCGAGATCGACGGCGTCGAGCAGTTGACCCGGTACTTGGAGCTTCTCAACCGTGATCCGCTGCTGGCTCCGGTGAGCGGTGTCTTCGCTGCCCAGGTGATCAAGCCTCAGGCGAAGACGCTGGCCACCGATCGCGGCATTCGTTGTCTCACACTCGACTACGACGTCCTGCGCGGAACCGACAGCACCGAGTTCAGGCTTTTCTGACGACCGTCCGTGTCCGCCGGCGTGTTCTCTACACTGGACGGGTGCCCCGTCGTAATCAGCCCCGCAGAGCGAATCGGAGCGGCCCGAGTGTTCTCGGCCCGCCGACCGATTCCGTGCTGGGCGGCAATCGGGTCGAGGTCGGTCCGGACGGAGACACGTACACGACTCGGATGATCCCCGGTGCCAAGGCGGTCAAGACGTATCGCTGCCCCGGCTGCGATCACGAGGTGCGGCCGGGCGTCGCACACATCGTGGCGTGGCCGTCGGACGATTTCGGCGGTGCCGACAATCGTCGGCATTGGCACACCGGGTGTTGGTCCGGGCGAAACACGCGAGGCCTCACCCGTAGATGGTCGTAGCGGGGGAGGCCAGGCGCAGGATCAGCCGAATCAGGACGAGGAGTCGGCCGATTCCTTCTGTTCCTCGGCCTTCGCGGCCGCTTTCTCTTCTTCCTTCTTCAGGATGGCCGTCGGGTCGGGGTTGTCGAGCAGCTCGCTTTCGCGATTGACCGAGGCGAGCATCGCCGGAACCGAATCGAGCTGGCCCCGGATTCCGAGCAGCTGGGCCAGTACGCGGCTGCGCAGCACACGCAGCTCCTCGGCCAGTTCCTTGGAGTGCGCGATCCGCCTTTCGGCCTGTTCACTGGCGGACTGAAGCCGTCGAGCAGCCTCGGTCGTCGCCTCTTCGATGCGTCGGGCGGCATCGGCCTTGCTGGACGCCTCTAGTTCCTCGAGGGCGGTGAGCACCTTGGTTCGGCGCTCGGCCATCGTGATCTCGAAGTCTTCCTGAACCTTGGCGCGCTTGGCCTCGGATTCGGCGGCCAACTTGTCGCGCTCGGCCTGCGCGGCCTCGACCACTCGGGCCGCCTCCGTGCGCGCCTGAGCCATGGTCTGCTCATGTTCGGCTTCGAGTGCCGTTCGGCGCTCTTCGAGTTCGGCCACCAGTGACTCGTGCCGTCCGCGCAGTCGGGCACTCTCCTGCTGCGCAACGGAGATCATTTCCTCGGACTCCGAGTGCGCCTTGGCGCGTACCTCGGATGCCTCGTCCGAGGCCAACCGCAGCATGCGTGAGATTCGATCGCTCATCCCCTCCGCCGTGGTGGGCGGAACCGACAGGCGATCGATGTCCTTGCGCAGTTCGTCGATCTCGTCGCGAGCGTCGTCGAGCTGCTTGGCCAGATCACGAGCCTGCGCTGCGGCCGCATCACGATCTGCGGTCGTCAGCCGTAGTTCGGCGTCGAATCGCTCGAAGTAGTTGGTGACTTCGTCGCGATCGAACCCTTTCCGGACGATGGAAAAGGGAAGTTGCACCGTGGAAGTGCGCTCATGATCGATGGCCATGGCCGTCAATTTACCGGTGAGTCAAGTAGAGGGCCATACGGTTCGCTCACCGAGTTCGCTCAGTGCGAATTGTGATCGGGTTCGACGAGTTCGATGAGCACTCCACCGGCGTCCTTGGGATGGACGAAGTTGATCCGAGAATCGGCGGTGCCGCGGCGCGGGGCGTCGTACAGCAACCGAACTCCGCGAGCGCGCAACTCGGTCGAGATCTCTTCGATGTCGGTGACGCGGTAGGCCAACTGCTGCAGTCCCGGGCCGTTGCGGCCGATGAACTTGGCGATGGTGGACGACTCGTCGATCGGTGCCAGCAACTGCAGTGCAGCGGACTTCTCCGTCGCTCCGGGGAAGGAGAGCATCGCCTCGCGGACACCCTGTTCCTCGTTGATCTCCTCGTGCACGGCAATCATGCCGAGGTGGTCTGTGTACCAGGCGATCGCGGCATCGAGATCGGGCACCGCGACACCCACGTGGTCGATAGCCGTCACCAGGTCGGAGCGCAGCGGGGCTCCCGTGTAAGACTGCGTGCTGGAGGTCATGGCCATGACGTTAGCGCCAGCTGCGTTTCGGTGTTCCGCCCGGCCGGTATCGGAAGGGAGCGTCGGAGCGTTGATCTCGACAAGGCCGTCTTCATACTTTCGGAGGAAATCGTGACCACAACAGTCATCGTCGCCGGTGCTCGTACGCCCGTCGGGCGCTTCTCGGGTGCACTCAAGGACTTCTCGGGATCGGACCTCGGCGGTATCGCCATCAAGGGCGCACTCGAGAAGGCCGGTGTTGCTCCGGATCAGGTCGACTACGTCATCATGGGCCAGGTTCTCACCGCCGGTGCGGGCCAGATTCCAGCCCGTCAGGCTGCGGTTGCTGCTGGTATTCCGATGACCGTGCCTGCCCTGACGATCAACAAGGTGTGCCTGTCCGGAGTCGACGCCATCGCATTGGCCGACCAGCTGATTCGTGCCGGTGAATTCGAGATTGTCGTCGCCGGTGGCCAGGAGTCGATGACCCAGGCACCGCACATGCTCGAGAAGTCGCGCGCCGGGTTCAAGTACGGCGATGTCACCATGCGTGACCACCTCGCGTACGACGGTCTGTACGACATCTTCACCGATCAGGCCATGGGTGCGCTGACCGAGCAGCGCAACCAGAGCACCGAGGTCATCACTCGCGAGGAGCAGGACACCTTCGCCGCCGCGTCGCATCAGAAAGCCGCAGCGGCCTGGAAGAACGGCGTCTTCGACGACGAAGTGGTTTCGGTCTCGATCCCGCAGCGCAAGGGTGAGCCGATTGAATTCACCGCAGACGAAGGCATCCGCGCCGACACCACCGTCGACTCCCTCGGCAAGCTTCGCCCCGCATTCGACAAGGTCGGCACCGTGACCGCCGGATCGGCGTCACAGATTTCCGACGGTGCCGCCGCCGTCGTGTTGATGAGCAAGGAGAAGGCGGAGTCGCTCGGTCTGACCTGGCTCGCCGAGATCGGTGCCCACGGAGTGGTCGCCGGTCCCGACTCCACACTGCAGTCACAGCCGGCTCGCGCGATCGTCAAGGCATGCGAGAAGGACGGCATCGACCCGAAGGATCTCGACGTCGTCGAGATCAACGAGGCGTTCGCAGCGGTCGGAATCGCGTCGACGCGTGAGCTGGGCATCGATCCCGAGATCGTGAATGTCAACGGCGGAGCGATCTCGATCGGGCATCCTCTCGGCATGTCGGGAGCTCGCATCGCCTTGCATCTGGCTCTCGAGCTGCAGCGACGCGGCGGCGGAGTGGGCGCGGCCGCCCTGTGCGGCGGCGGTGGACAGGGCGACGCCCTCATCGTTCGAGTCCCGAAGCAGTAGGCGCGTGGTGGCTCTGGCGCGGGACTGAGACCAGAGCCACTACGTTCCGTCGTAGCAAACCGGGCACAATAGCGGGTATGACCAACTTCTTCGACCTGAGCAGTACAGCCAAACGCTTCCGCTTCGTCGCTGTGCTCGAAGCGTTCACCTGGCTGGGTCTGCTGATCGGAATGGCGTTCAAGTACATCCCTGCCGATGGCAACGAAATCGGCGTGAAGATCTTCGGGCCCATCCACGGCGGCGTGTTCGTCGTGTATCTGGTCGTCGCCGTGTTGACGGCGGTCAAGCTCAAATGGGACATCAAGGCGACCCTGCTGGCGCTCGTCGCGGCGTTCCCCCCGTTCGGCACCGTGATCTTCGAGATCTGGGCCGCGCGCACCGGCCGTCTCGCCGAGTTGAGCACCGGCAGGCCCGCAGCCGATGCCAAGGTTCTGTCCTGACCGACCTGCACCGCCCGCCAGTGGATGACGCATCGCGTTAGTGACAAACTGTAGGGCGTGACTCGACCCGGTTCCCGTCCTCCCGTCCGCCCGTCAGCTGTTGTTCCCGCATCCATTGCCGGTGCCGTCGACCTGTCCGTTCTCAAGGACCGTCCGGCACCTGCACCCGCGGCCGAATCCGCAGGCGACGCGGGAGGACTGGCACCGATCGTGGACGTGACCGCGGCTACGTTCGAGGCCGAAGTTCTGCAACGGTCCACGCAGGTTCCGGTGATCGTCGACCTGGGGTCTGCTCGTTCGCCGCAGTCCCAGGCGTTGACGCGTCAGCTCGGACAGCTGGCCGTCGAGGCCGCGGGAACGTGGGTGCTCGCGCGGGTCGACGTGGACTCCAGCCCGCAGATCGCGCAGGCATTCGGCGTTCAGGCCATTCCGACGGTCGTTGCCGTGGCAGCGGGCCAGCCTCTGGCCGACTTCCAGGGCACCCAGTCGGACGAGCAGTTGCGTCAGTGGCTGCAGGCAGTGGAGCAGGCCACGGCCGGCAAGCTCAGTGGTCCGCCCGGAGTCGCGGCTGCCGAGCCGGAACCCGAGATCGAGGATCCGCGGATCGTCGCAGCCGAAGAGGCCATCGACGAGGGTGATTTCGTGAAGGCAGAAGCTGCCTACCAGGCGATCATCGACGCCGAACCGAAGAACACCGAGGCCGTCGCCGCACTGCGTCAGGTCAAATTCCTTGCGCGTGTGCAGAATCTGGCACCGGACGCGATTGCACTCGCCGACGCCGACGCCGGAAACGTTCAGGCTCGGATCGATGCCGCAGACGCCGAGATGGCCGGTCAACAACCGGAGCAGGCTTTTGCGCGGTTGATCGACGGTATCAAGATCAGCGCCGGCGACGACCGAACTGCGCTGCGCACCCGTCTGCTCGAGCTGTTCGAGTTGTTCGATTCGGCCGATCCGCTGGTGGTTTCTGCGCGACGCAAGCTTGCGTCGGCCCTGTACTGACAGCGGTACTCAGCTGTAGCGTGCGTCGCACCGTTCCTTGCCGCCGAGAACTCCCGAACGGAAGGCATCGACTCGGGAGAAGCCGGACGGCAGGGTCGTACCGTTGACGTCGCTGGCGGCGAGGCCGTCACTGAGCAGTCCGGACACGGCCTCGTCGAGATCGCCGGGGGAGAGCCAGACTTCGAGGTCCGTCGTTCCGCTCTCGAGGCTCATCGCCGAGGTGATCACTCCGGACAGACAGGCCGATCGCAGGGCGGCCTGCGGATCGTCGAGCGACTGGCCTGCTTCCCTCTGCACCGCGAGCGTGTAGCGCGAGGCGAACAGCACGTAGGCGCTGTAGTCGCCGGAAACGTTGAGCGGCAGGATATCTCCGCGTCGGGGTGTCTCGGGCTGTCCGACTTCGGCCAGGTCCTCGACGTCGACACCGATGGTGTTGGTCGCCGGGCAGTAGGACACCGGCGCGGTGGGCTCGGCGTCGGAGCACCCGGTATCCGAACCGGAATAGTCGATGTTCGGTGGAACGGCGACGGGCAGCACCGCTTCGAAGGACCGAGTGAAGGCTCCGAGGGTGTCCTCGGTGACCGGTAGCTCACCGGAGTCGTCCGGGTCGCTGAACTTCTGCGGCAACGATGCTCGACGCGAATCGATCTCGGCCTCGTCGATACCGGTGCAGATTGCCGCGCCGTCGGTGAAGCCGAGCTGCACTGCGGTGACGCGCTCGAAGGCAGAGCCGTGTACCGATTCCGGATCGTTGGGGTCGACATCGCGCACGGCGACTGTCGCGGCGAGAACTCCGTTGAGTCCGTCCGAGGTGTTGATGGTGAAGTGCGGTGCATCGTCTTCGGCGACGTGGCGGATGAACGCGCCGGCGAAGCAGTCGGCCTGTTGCTCGGCAACGATGGTCGGAGTGTCGTCGCCGACGAGGCCCGATTGATGCTGAATGGCGTGGCCGTATTCGTGGGCGATCACCATCACCACCGACATCGGTCCGAACGCGTCGACGAGAGCCGGGAGCAGAATGGTGCGATCCCACCCGATCGAGTCGTCGCGAGTGCAGTAGGCGGCGTTGGGAATACCGCCGGTGCGGTCTCCGCAGAATCTGATGCCCGATCCCTCGTCCTCGGACGCGTCCCACGAGACGACCTTCGAGACCGGGGTGAACGAGCCCTTGAACAAGTCGGGGTACTGCTCGGCCCAGAACTGCTGGATGTCGTCGATCGCGTTCGTGCCGAGAATGTCCGAGTCGGTGCCCTCGGCGTTCTCCACGGTGATCGTCGAATCGGGGACACCGGGACGGGGCCCGCTCGGCCCGTTCGTGACCGGAAGTCCGGCGACGGTGAACGGGTTCTCGTAGATCGATACCGCGTTTCCGCTGACGGTCTGTGCGCACGAGGTCAGCAGGAGCAGCCCTGCAGTGGCGGCCGCGGCCAGAAGTCGGGGTGTGCGGCCGCCACTCATCTATCGCTCCAGTTTTATCCAGATCGCCCCGTTGGCAGGAAGGGCGACCTGGCCTGACGCCGGTCGACCGTGCCACGAGTGCGATGTAGCCGTCACTTCACCCAGGTTGCCCACGCCGGAGCCCCCGTACTCCGTTGCATCGGTGTTGAGAATCTCGATCCAGCGGCCGGGTTCCGGTAGTCCCACACGATAGCTGCCGTGCTCGTTTCCGGAGAAGTTGAAAATACACGCGATGACCGAACCGTCGGATCCGTACCGCAGAAAGCTCAGCACGTTGTTCTCGGTGTCGTTGGCATCGATCCACGAGTATCCACTCGGCGAGGTGTCGAGTGTCCACAGCGCCGGATGGGTCTTGTACGTCGAGTTCAGATCGGACACAAGGGTTTTCACGCCGTTGTGCAGAGGTTCCTCGTCGATCTGATACCAGTCGAGACCGCGTTCCTCGGACCACTCACGGGTCTGCCCGAACTCCTGTCCCATGAACAGCAGTTGCTTACCGGGGTGCGCCCACATGTAGGCGAGCATTCCGCGCAGCCCTGCTGCCTTGGCGTAGTCGTCTCCGGGCATCCGAGTCCACAGAGTGCCCTTGCCGTGTACCACCTCGTCGTGGCTGATGGGGAGCAGGTAGTTCTCACTCCACGCATAGACCAGGGAGAAGGTGATCTCGTGGTGGTGGTAGCTGCGATGGATGGGGTCACGCCCGAGGAAGCCAAGGGTGTCGTGCATCCAGCCCATGTTCCACTTCATGTTGAACCCGAGTCCGCCGACGTTCGTCGGGCGGGTGACGCCGGGCCATGCGGTCGACTCCTCTGCCACCGTGACGACACCGCGGTGCTTCTTGTGCACCGTCGCGTTCATCTCCTGCAGGAAGGTCACGGCCTCGAGGTTCTCGCGGCCGCCGTAGATGTTCGGCGACCAGCCGCCCTCGGGACGGGAGTAGTCCAGGTACAGCATCGACGCCACGGCGTCGACGCGCAGTCCGTCGATGTGGAACTCGTCGATCCAGTACAGCGCGTTCGCGACCAGGAAGTTGCGCACCTCGCGCCGCCCGAAGTCGAAGACCAAAGTGCCCCAGTCGAGTTGCTCGCCGCGCTGCGGGTCACCGTGCTCGTAGAGCGGGCCGCCGTCGAACCGAGCCAGGGCCCATTCGTCCTTGGGGAAGTGGGCGGGAACCCAGTCGACGATGACACCGATTCCGGCACTGTGGAGGTGGTCGACGAAGTAGCGGAAATCGTCGGGGCTGCCGAAGCGAGAGGTCGGTGCGTAGTACGAGGTCACCTGGTATCCCCAGGACCCGCCGAACGGGTGCTCGGCGACCGGGAGCAGCTCCACGTGGGTGAAGCCGGTTTCGGTGACGTATTCGGCCAACTGCTCGGCGAGTTCGCGGTACCCCAGTCCCGGCCGCCAGGACGCCAGGTGGATCTCGTAGACGCTCATCGGTGCCTGCGTCGGCTCGATGCCGGCCCTCGTATCGAGCCAGGACTCGTCGTTCCAGGTGTACGAGGATGCAGTCACCACCGAGGCCGTCGACGGTGGAACCTCTGTGGCGAAGGCCATCGGGTCGGCCTTGTCCTTCACCGAGCCGTCGGAGCCGTGGACGCGGAACTTGTACAGCGCGCCCGGCGCGATGTCGGGCGCGAAGATCTCCCACACTCCGGTCGAGCCCAGTACGCGCATCGGCCATGTGCGGCCGGTCCAGCCGTCGAAATCGCCGACCAGCGTGACGCCCTGGGCTGCGGGTGCCCAGACCGCGAACGACGTGCCGGTGACGGGGCCGTCGGGTGTCGCGTACGACTGTTGGTGCGCGCCCAGAATGTCCCACAGACGCTCGTGTCTGCCCTCACCGAACAGGTGCAGATCGAGTTCGCCGAGAGTGGGCAGGAAGCGGTATCCGTCGGCGGATTCGGAGACGTGTCCACCGGGCCACGTCACCACGAGGCGGTAGTCGATCAGGTCCTCGAACGGGAGAAGGGCAGAGAAGACTCCGTGCGCGACGTGGGTCAGCTCGTGGTCGACGCCACCGATGCGGGCGACGACCTTCTCGGCGTCGGGCTTGAGGGCCCGGATCGCGGTTCCGCCCGGCACCGGGTGGGCACCGAGGACGGAATGCGGGTTGTAGTGCCGCCCTGCAGCGATGAGTTCGAGATCGTTGTCGGGCGGGGCTGCGACGGTGTCTTCGGGCGTCGTCGGATTCTCGGTCACGTTGAATCCCTTCACTTTCGGTTGCCGCGGTAGGCCAGTTCGATTCGTGCCGGGTACGGGATGTGGGGGAGCGTGAAGATGTGCGCCACCGACGTCCAGGGCTCGAGCCGAACGAAATTGGTGTGGCCCCAGTCGTAGTGAACGCCGCTCACTTCGTCCTTGATCGTGAGGGTGTCCTGCCAGTCGTGACCGAGGGCGGGCATGTCCAGGTGGATCGTGCCTTCCTCGGCTCCGAAGGGATTGAGGTTGATCACCACCAGGATCGAGTCACCGGTCTGCGGGTCGAACTTGGAGTATCCGATCAGCGCCTCGTTGTCGATGGTGTGGAAGTGGATGTTGCGGAGCTGCTGCAGCGCCGGATGCGCACGCCTGATCGCGTTCAGCGTGGTGATCCAGGGCTCGAGCGACTCGCCGCGGGCGAGTGCACCCTCGAAGTCGCGCGGACGCAGCTGGTACTTCTCCGAGTCCAGGTACTCCTCGCTGCCCTCTCGCACGGCTTGGTGCTCGAACAGCTCGTAGCCCGAGTAGACGCCCCAGGTGGGAGCCATCGTCGCCGCGAGAGCTGCTCGGAGAGCGAACATTCCGGGCCCGCCGTGCTGCAGGCTCTCGTGCAGGATGTCCGGGGTGTTGACGAACAGGTTCGGCCGCGCGTCGTCGGCGCGTCGAGCGTGTTCCTCGGCGAACTCGGTGAGTTCCCATTTCGCGGTACGCCACGTGAAGTAGGTGTACGACTGCGTGAAACCGCGCTGCGCCAACCCGTACATACGCACCGGGCGGGTGAACGCCTCGGCGAGGAACAGTACGTCCGGGTCGGTCTTCTTCACCTCGGCGATCAGCCATTCCCAGAAGTCCGGCGGCTTGGTGTGTGGATTGTCGACTCGGAAGACCTTGACGCCCAGCGAAATCCAGTATCGGACGACGCGGAGCACCTCTTCGTAGATGCCGCGTCGGTCGTTGTCGAAGTTGACCGGGTAGATGTCCTGGTACTTCTTCGGAGGGTTCTCGGCGTAGGCGATGGTGCCGTCCGGAAGGACGGTGAACCACTCGGAATGTGTTGCAGCCCAGGGATGATCGGGAGCAGCCTGGAGAGCGAGATCGAGCGCCACTTCGAGGTTGTGTTCCTGCGCGGCGGCGACGAACGCGCGGAAGTCGTCCTCGGTGCCCAGTTCGGGATGGATGGCGTCGTGCCCGCCGTCCTTCGAGCCGATGGCCCACGGCGACCCGACGTCCTCGGGGCCGGGCGTCAACGTGTTGTTCGGGCCCTTGCGGTTGATGGTGCCGATCGGGTGGATGGGCGGCAGGTAGACGATGTCGAATCCCATCCGCTCGATGCGGGGCAACTGCTCGATCGACGTCGCGAACGTGCCGTGCCGAGGCGAACCGTCCTCGTTCCACCCACCGGTCGACCGGGGGAAGAACTCGTACCACGCACCGTTGAGCGCGAGATTGCGATCGACCCACACGTTGACCGCACGAGATCGAGTCACCAATTCGCGCAGCGGATGCGCGAACAGCAGTTCGGCGACCGCCGGCGCGAACGCCGAGGACACGCGAGCCGGCAGCGGGCGGTCGGTATCGCGCAGCGCGGCGGCGACATCGGCCAGCATCTGCCTGCTCTCGGCCGGAACTCCGGTGGCGGCCCGCAGGAACAACCGGGCCCCGATCTCGAGGTCGTTGGCGAGTTCGTGGGCACTCTGGCCCACTCCGAGCTTGGCTTCGACGGCGTGACGCCAGGTGCTGATCGGATCGCTCCACGCTTCGATGCGGCAGATCCAGTAACCCGGCCGAGAGGGGACGAACACCGCGTCGAACGTGTCGGGTTCGCGGCCCGGTGTCATCGGGATGCGTTCGAGTTTGCCTCCAGGCCCGCGCACCGACAGTGTCGCGGCCACCGCATCGTGACCCTCGCGCCAGACGTCGGCGGAGACTGGAAACGTCTCGCCCACCACCGCTTTCGCGGGGTACTTCCCGGTCGTCGTATCTGGAAGGACATTGTCGATACCAAGTCGACCTGTCACTTCACACTCCATTCTTCGCTAGAGGTATGGCTGCGCGGGCGCAACCTCTGATCGAACCGATATTGGTGTGCTTCTACTCGTCAACCGTAGTGCAGCAATGCAGATGGCGCGTGCGCCGACGCATACTGCCCGCGGTGGGCACTACATCTCGGATTTCGTCCAAGCCGCCCATCGACACAGGTGTGCGTGGGTAGGGTTCGACCCTGTGAAAGCTTTGCGTCGATTCACCGTCCGAGCCCACCTTCCCGCCCGCCTGAATGCCCTCGCCGAGCTCTCGACAAACCTCAGGTGGTCGTGGCACCCGTCGACGCAGGATCTGTTCGAGCACATCGATCCACTGTTGTGGACCGAGCTCGAGCGCGATCCGGTGGCCGTACTGGGAGCCGTCGCACCTGCGCGTCTCGAGGAACTCGCGGCCGACGAGCACTTCCTGGCCGAGTTGGACGCCGCCGAGGCCGATCTGCACGACTACCTCGCCCGACCGCTCTGGTACCAGAACGAGCTGGCCGAGGGGCGTGCTCTGCCGTCGGGCATCGGGTACTTCTCGATGGAGTTCGGTGTCACCGAGGTCCTGCCGAACTACTCCGGCGGGCTCGGAATCCTCGCCGGCGACCACCTCAAGGCTGCCTCGGACCTGGGACTGCCGTTGATCGGTGTCGGGCTGCTCTACCGCTCGGGCTACTTCCGTCAGTCGCTGACGGCCGACGGCTGGCAGGCCGAACGCTATCCGTCCCTCGACCCGCACGGTCTGCCACTGCGGTTGCTCACCGACGACGGCGACTCTCCGGTGCTGATCCACGTCTCGATGCCCGGATCTCGGGTGCTGCGAGCGCGGGTGTGGATCGCCCAGGTCGGACGCGTCCCGCTGCTGCTGCTCGATTCCGATATCGCCGACAACGACCCGGAGCTGCGCGGGGTCACCGACCGGTTGTACGGCGGCGACCAGGATCACCGCATCAAGCAGGAGATACTCGCCGGTATCGGCGGAGTCAGGGCGATCCGGGCCTACACCCGTGCGCACGGACTGCCCGATCCCGAGGTCTTCCACATGAACGAGGGCCACGCCGGATTCCTCGGCGTCGAACGCATACGCGAACTCGTCACCTCGGGAACACTGGACTTCGATGCGGCGCTGGCGGCGGTTCGAGCGGGTACCGTCTTCACCACCCACACCCCGGTCCCCGCCGGAATCGACCGGTTTCCGGCCGATCTGGTGCGGCACTACTTCGCAAGTGCGGACGGCGGCGCGGACTCGGCGCTGCTGCCGGGGTTGCCGATGGATCGAATTCTCGCCCTCGGCGGCGAAGCCGACGCCTCGGTGTTCAACATGGCGCACATGGGACTGCGTCTGGGGCAACGTGCCAACGGGGTGTCGAAGTTGCACGGCATCGTCAGCCGCGAGATGTTCAACGACCTGTGGCCGGGATTCGACGCATCCGAGGTGCCGATCGGATCGGTCACCAACGGCGTTCATGCTCCGACGTGGTCTGCCCGGGAATGGGCGGAGTCGGGGCCGATGTCCTCGGACGAGGTGTGGTCCACGCGCAACGCTCTGCGGGCGCAATTGGTGGACGAGGTGCGGCGTCGGGTGCGGCGCTCGGCCCTCGAACGTGGCTCGACCGAGGCCGAGATCAGTTGGACAGCAAACGTTTTCGATCCCAATGTCCTCACCGTCGGATTTGCTCGACGAGTGCCGACGTACAAGCGCCTGACCCTGATGCTCCGCGAACCCGAGCGACTTCGCGCCATGTTGCTCGACCCGGTTCGCCCGGTCCAGTTGGTGGTCGCAGGCAAGTCGCACCCCGCCGACGACGGCGGAAAGGCGCTCATCCAGCAGATCGTCAGATTCGCCGACCAGGCCGACGTACGGCACCGCATCGTGTTCCTGCCCGACTACGACATGTCCATGGCTCGATTCCTGTACTGGGGATGCGACGTGTGGCTGAACAATCCGTTGCGACCGCTCGAAGCCTGCGGTACCTCGGGCATGAAGTCCGCGCTCAACGGCGGCCTGAACCTGTCGATCCGCGACGGGTGGTGGGACGAGATGTACGACGGGGAGAACGGCTGGGCGATCCCCACCGCGGACGGCGTCACCGACGACAATCGGCGGGACGATCTCGAAGCCGCTGCTCTGTACGAACTGCTCGAACAGGCGGTACTACCCAAGTTCTACGACCGCGGTGACGACGGGGTACCGAGTCGCTGGATCGAAATGGTGCGGCACACCCTCGAGCAGCTGGGCCCGAAAGTGCTGGCGTCGAGAATGGTTCAGGACTACACGCTGGGTTACTACGCCCCCGCTGCCGAGTCCGCCCGCGCGGCTTCGGCCGAGAACAACCGCGGTGCCTCGGATGTCGCGTCGTACCGCCGGCGCGTCGAACAGGCATGGAGCGCAGTGAAAGTCACCCGGGTCGACAGTGACGGTCTGCCGGACACCCCGGTGATCGGCGCGGATCTCTCGCTGCGCGCCGACGTCGATCTCGGCGGACTCGACCCGTCGGACGTCGTGGTGCAGGCGGTCGTGGGACGCGTCGACGAGGAGGAGAACCTCACCGACATCCGCACGACGGCCATGACGCACGTGGGTACCGAGGGTGGTGAGCACATCTACGCGGGCGAGACGCTGCTGCCGCACAGCGGCGCAGTGGGATACACGGTGCGGGTGCTACCTCACCACCACGGTCTCGCCTCGGATGCCGAGCTCGGTCTGGTGGCGACTCCGTAGCCGGGCGCGTTACTTTCCGGCCAGCCGGGTGAGCGCCTTGCGCACTACCTCCGGATCCGAGGTCTCCCAGAACGGCGGCAGCGAGGCGCGCAGGTAGCCGCCGTAGCGGGCAGTGGCAAGTCGTGAATCGAGAACGGCGACAACACCTTTGTCGTCGACGCTGCGGAGCAGTCGGCCGACGCCCTGCGCCAGGAGCAGGGCTGCGTGGTTGGCGGCGACCGCGAGAAAGCCGTTGCCGCCCCGGGATTCGACGGCCTGCTGCCGGGCGACCAACAGCGGATCGTCGGGCCGCGGGAACGGAATGCGGTCCAGGATCACCAGGCTCAGCGATGGGCCGGGGACGTCGACGCCCTGCCACAGCGACAGCGTCCCGAACAGGGACGTGGCCTCGTCGTCGGCGAACTTCTGCACCAGTGCGCCGGTGGAGTCGTCGCCCTGGCACAGAATCGGGGTGTCGAGGCGCTCGCGCATCTCCTCGGCGGCGGCTTTCGCGGCCCGCATGGACGAGAAGAGTCCGAGCGTGCGACCACCGGCGGCGCTGACCAGCGACTCGATCTCGTCCAGAGAGGACTTCGAGAGGCCGTCGCGTCCGGGCGGAGACAGATGCTTGGCGATGTACATGATGCCTGCCCGGGCATGGTCGAACGGCGAGCCGACGTCGAGCGAATTCCACCGGATCGACCCGGTGTCGGACGGCGGTTCCACACCCGACGCCATCGCGGTGTCACTGCGCGAGGGCTTCTCTGCAGGCAGGCCCCAGTTGACGGCCAACCCGTCGAACGATCCGCCGACGGTCAAGGTCGCGGAGGTGAGCACCACGGTGGACTCGGCGAACAGGCGAGCCCGCAGCAGTCCGCCCACCGACAGCGGCGCGATGCGGACCGTGCGTTTGACGTTGCCGCGGAAGTCGTCGACGGCATGCCAGACGACGTCCTTGCGCTTGGCCGGATCTGGTTCGTCGAACGCCGTGAGGACACGAACCGCGCTGTCGTGAACCTCGTCGACCGCGACCAGAGCCGCGCTGCGAGCTGCGGCAGCCTCGGGATCGCTCGCTGCCATGCCCTGTTTGTTGGGGCCGATCGCGGTGCGCACTGCCCAGGCGGCATCACGAATCGAAGCGAGTGCTGGGCCGACGCCGTCGGGTAGGGACTGCCACCGGCTCGGCGGAAGCTCGTCCAGAATCGCGGCCCAGTTCTCGGCGGCACCCTCGAGCTGATCGACCGTCTCCTCTTCGATCAACTTGGCGCTCCGGCGAGCCGCGGCGGTGACGGTTGCGGCCGACAGCTCCTCCGTGGCCACACCGGTCACCCGGTCGACCAGTTCGTGGGCCTCGTCGACGACCACGACGTCGTGCTCGGGCAGGATCTGGATTCCGGTGATCGCGTCGATCGCGAGCAGCGCGTGATTGGTCACCACGACGTCGACCTGGGCGGCCTCGGTGCGGGCGCGTTCGGCGAAGCAATCTTCGCCGACGGGGCAGCGGGACTTGCCCAGGCATTCGCGGGCGGTGACGCTGACCTGCCGCCAGGCCTGATCGCTGACCCCGGGCACGACGTCGTCGCGGTCGCCGGTCTCGGTCTCGGACGACCACTTGGTCAGCCGTACCACCTCGCGGCCCATGCGTGAGACGGCGAAGGGGTCGAACAGTTCCGCATCCGGGGCCTCCTGCGCAGCACCGGTGTGGATCTTGTTCATGCACAGATAGTTGTTGCGGCCCTTGAGGATTGCGAACTTCGGTCGACGGCCGACAGCCTCGGTCAGGGCGTCGGACAGGCGCGGGAGATCGCGGTCGACCAGCTGCCGTTGCAGTGCGATGGTGGCCGTGGAGACGATGACGGTCCTGCCCGATTCCACAGCGTGCCGGATGCTGGGAACGAGGTAGGCGAGAGACTTGCCGGTTCCGGTGCCTGCCTGCACCGCCAGATGCTCACCGGTGTCGATCGAGTGCGCCACCGCCGAGGCCATCGTCAGCTGATTGCTGCGCTCCTTGCCGCCGAGCGAGTGCACCGCGACCTGCAGGAGAGCGGGAACGGTTGGCAACTCGGTCTTCGACGGCACCGAAGCAGACTACTGCCGATCGCCCACTCGCTTCGGTACCGACACCGCTGTCACCCCTCGACGAAGCGCGTGGGTATGGCCGGTTCGCCCTGAGACAGTTTCAGACCCTCCCACGGGAGGCTGACGAGGCGTCGGGCCAGCAGGTCACGGCCGTCGGCGAGCGTGGGGAGGTCGGCGACTCGTTCTCCGCCGCGGACCAACGGCGTGGTCAACGTCTCCACCGTCAGATCGCTCTCGACGGTCGGCGGAGCGTCGAACGGGTGGACGATCTCCTCGACTGCGGTGCCGGTGCTCCGCGCGGTGCGCAGCGCCGCTTTGGTACCGCCACGCGATTCCTTGTGACTGCTGCGCTTGGCGACGGGGATTCCGTCGACGGTGACCAGTTTGTAGACCATGCCCGCAGTCGGGGCACCGGAACCGGTCACCAGAGACGTTCCGACGCCGTAGGAGTCGACCGGCTCGGCCCGCAGCGCGGCGATGGCGTACTCGTCGAGGTCGCCCGAGACGACGATCCTGGTCTTCGGCGCTCCCAGGGCGTCCAGTTGGTCGCGGACCTGGCGCGCGAGCACGCCGAGGTCGCCGGAGTCGATGCGCACACCGCCGAGTTCGGGCCCGGCGACCTCGATGGCGTTGGCGACACCCTGGGTGATGTCGTAGGTGTCCACGAGCAGGGTGGTGGCCACTCCGAGAGCGCGGATCTGAGCCGCGAATGCAGACCGTTCGTCCGGGCCGTCGGCGGTGGTGTGCAACAACGTGAAGGCATGCGCCGACGTGCCCGCGCCTGGAACGCCGTGCCTGCGGACGGCTTCGAGGTTGGACGTTGCAGTGAATCCCGCGAGGTACGCCGCGCGCGAGGCGGCGACGGCGGCTTCCTCGTGGGTGCGACGCGATCCCATCTCGATGATCGGACGGGACTTCGCGGACGCCACCATCCGTGCTGCCGCGGATGCGATCGCACTGTCGTGATTGAGGATGGAGAGCACGAGCGTTTCGAGGACGACGCACTCGGCGAAGGTTCCGCGAACGGTCAGAACGGGGGAGCCAGGGAAGTACAGCTCACCCTCGCGGTAGCCGTCGATGTCGCCGGTGAAGCGGTAGTTGCGCAGCCATTCGACGGTCTCGGCGTCGAGGAATTCGGCGACGATCCGCAACTCCTCCTGGCCGAAGCGGAAACGTGCAATCGCATCGAGGATGCGTCCGGTGCCCGCGACGACTCCGTATCGGCGACCGCCGGGCAACCTGCGCGCGAACACCTCGAAGCTGCAGATTCGATCTGCGTAACCGCTGGCCAGGGCCGCCGACAGCATCGTGTACTCGTACTGATCGGTCAGCAGTGCTGTGCTGGCACCGTCGCCGGGATTCGCGTGATCTGTGGTCGCATCGTTGCTCACCTCGCCCACACTACGAGCGAAGGGGCGAGCGTGGGACGCTGGCCCGATACGCCGTACCCTGTTGGGCATGCCTTGGTTGACGGTGGATGGATCGCTTCTGCCCGTGGACGGCTTCTCGGCAGGGGACGTCGTCGCCGCGTCTCCGCAAGCGGTCCCGGCACAGACCGAGGCCGTCGCGGCCGACGAAGCGCATGACACCCCCTGGGTCACCATCGTCTGGGACGATCCGGTCAACCTGATGCACTACGTGACCTACGTGTTCCAGAAGCTCTTCGGCTACAGCAAGGCCAAGGCCACCGAGCTGATGATGCAGGTGCACTCCGAGGGCAAGGCCGTGGTGTCGAGCGGAGAGCGCGACGCGATGGAGAACGATGTTCGACGGCTGCACGCGGCCGGTCTGTGGGCCACCATGCAGCAGGACAAGTAACCAGCTCACCACCTCTTCGTCAGTGAAGGACATCAGCAACAGTGCGCACGTGGACGAGACGGAATTCGTTGTCCGGGGTCAAGATAAAATCCGAGATCGATGCGCGTGAGGCTGCCGTGCTTCGGTCTCTCGTCGGCTCGGTTCTCGGCTTGCTGCGTGACCGTTCCGCCGCCGCTCCCACCGACGAGCTCGCAGCGCTGACCGGTCTGCGGACCGGCCACAACAGTCCGCCCGAGGATGCCGCGCTGGCCCGGCTGCTGCCGGACTTCCATCGCGCCGATCCCGACCGCGACGAGGAGGATCCGACCGATCTCAACGGGGCTCTCCGAGGACTTCACGAGCCCGAGATCATCGACGAGAAATTGGCTGCCGGATCGATGATCCTGGCCACTGTTCCCGAGTCGGGTGGCAAGATCGTGCTGACCCAGGAGCAGGCGGACGCATGGTTGACCGGCCTCAACGACGTGAGGCTGGCGCTCGGCACGACGCTGGGGATCAGCGCGGACACGCCCGACGTCCTCGACGAGGGTGATCCTCGAGCTCCGCATCTCGACGTGTATCACTGGCTGACCTGGATGCAGGATTCTCTCGTGCAGGTCCTCATTCCCTAGGACGCGCGCGTGACCGCTGCATTCCAGACACCCGGACCACGGGACAGCCTGACCGATGTGACAGGTCTGTTGGTCGGCCATCATCACGACCTCGACGACGACGCCACGATGGGGTCCGGTTCGGCGACCGGCTGCACCGTCGTACGTGCTCTCGGAGGTGCCACGGCCGCGGTCGACGTTCGCGGCGGGGGGCCGGGAACGCGCGAGACCGATCTGCTCGATCCGAGCCATTCCGTGCAGCACGTCAACGCGATTCTGCTGACCGCGGGCAGTGCCTACGGGCTGGCGGCCGCGGACGGCGTCATGCGATGGCTGGAAGAGCACGGCCAGGGCATTCCGATGGGCAGTCCCGATCATGTCGTTCCGATCGTGCCGGCCGCAGTGATCTTCGATCTTCCGGTAGGCGACTGGGCGGCGCGTCCGACGGCGGAGTTCGGTTACCTCGCTGCCGCCGCAGCAGCAACCGAATTCGAGACCGGATCGGTCGGAGCAGGAGTCGGTGCTCGCGCCGGAGTGCTCAAGGGCGGCGTCGGTACCGCCAGCACGGTGATCGAGGGTGGCCCTGCCGACGGAGTCACCGTGGCGGCACTGATGGTGGCCAATCCGGTGGGGGCCGTGTTCGATCCGCGCACGGGGCTGTTGTGGGGAACCGGCACGCTCGGACCCTCAGCATTCGGTATGCGCAAGCCCGATGTGAACCAGCTGTGGGCCGCGCTCGCCCTCGAACCCAAGGGCACCGCGCTCAACACCACGATCGGTGTTGTCGCCACCGATGCTGCGCTGTCGTCGGCGTCGTGCAAGAGGATTGCCGTCGCCGGTCACGACGGTCTGGCGCGTGCCGTTCGACCGGCACATTCCCCACTCGACGGCGACACGATCTTCGCCGTGTCCACCGGCACCAGACCCGTCGGCCCGGAGTCCTCGGTACCCGCCGCGTTCTCGGTGGAACTCCCGATACTGGCCGCGGTCACCGAGGCCGCGGCGATCGTCGTCGAGCGCGCCATCGTCCGGGCCCTGCTCGACGCCTCCTCGGTGGCCGGCATTCCTACGTATCGCCAGATCTTCACGTCCGCGTTCGGTGGCTCGGGAGTCTGAGGGACTCGGGCGTGTCACCTCTGCCCGGTACCGTGGTGGGACCGAATTCGGAGGCGATCATGAGCGAGATCAGTAACCGTCCTGCCCAGCGTGGGCGGCCGGTCTGGATGCAGGCCGCCATGCTGGTGGGAGCATTCACGGTGCTGCTGTGGGTCATCGAGTTCGTCGATGTGGCCAGCGGATCGAGAGTCGAACGCAACGGCATCGAGCCGCGCTCGGTCGAGGGGTTGTGGGGCATTCTGTTCGCGCCCGTGCTGCACGACGACTGGCAGCATCTGATCGCCAACACCGTGCCCATCGTCGTACTCGGGTTTCTGGTGCTGCTGTCCGGACTGACGCGTGGGCTGGCGGCCACCGGGATCATCTGGGTGGTCGGTGGCTTCGGTACCTGGCTCACAGCCGGAGCCGGAAACACTATCGGAGCGTCGATTCTGATTTTCGGCTTCATCGCCTACCTGCTCGTCCGCGGCTTCTTCACCCGCAGACTCGGCCAACTCGCGATCGGCGTCGTGGTGTTCGTCCTGTACGGCAGCGCCCTGTGGGGCATCCTTCCGAGCGAGCCGAACGTCTCGTGGCAGGGACATCTGTTCGGCGCGGTGGGCGGAGTGGTTGCCGCTCGATTGTTGTCCGCCGATGCGCGGGCCGAGCGGGCGCGGATGAAGTCGCTCGACCGGCCCACTCCGTAGGCGCTGGGTAACTACGGACACAGCTGTCGCCTGCGGTGAATTTCGCCGACTCGCGCTGTGAATACTGCCCGAACGTTTCGAGCGATGCGCTCGGCGTGGCAGCATGGCTTTCATGCGAATTACCGTCCTGGGATGTTCGGGCAGTGTGTCCGGACCCGATTCGCCCGCGTCGGGCTACTTGCTGGAAGAAGAGGAGACCTCCCCGGTCGTCCTCGACTTCGGTCCCGGCATCCTCGGGGCATTGCAGCGCTACGCCGATCCGGGAGATGTGAGTGTTCTGCTCTCACATCTGCATGCCGATCACTGCCTCGACGTTCCGGGGCTGCTGGTGTGGCGGCGCTACCATCCCACTCCGCCGGAGGGACGAGCGATCGTCTACGGACCGAAGGACACGGCGTTCCGGCTCGGCGTCGCCTCGGCCGAGTGCGGTGGGCAGATCGACGACATGTCGGACACCATCGACCTGCGTCGCTGGGTGGACGGCCGCACCGTGGAGTTCGGAAAGTTGTCGATTCTGGCTCGGCAGGTGTTCCATCCGCCGGAGTCCTACGGCATGCGCGTCACCACCGCGCAAGGCCGCACGTTCGCGTACAGCGGAGACACGGGAATGTGCCAGGCGGTGCGAGAACTGGCGGACGGAGCCGACGTGTTCCTGTGCGAGGCGTCCTGGACCGACAGTCCCGAGCGGCCGGAGGGAGTGCACCTGTCCGGAACTGAGGCCGGCCGAATCGCGCGAGATGCAGGGGTGGGGGAGCTGCTGCTCACGCATATTCCGCCGTGGACCTCACGGGAGGATGTCATCGCCGAGGCGAAGGCAGAGTTCAGCGGACCGGTGCACGCGGTACTGCCAGGGGACGTCTTCACCGTCTGACGACGCGCTAGGCTTCGAGTCGTGTCCAGACGAGAAGACGGCAGGGCGGACGACGAGCTCCGCACCATCAAGATCACCCGCGGATTCACCAGCCACCCGGCAGGGTCGGTGCTGGTCGAGTTCGGCAACACCAGGGTGATGTGCACGGCCAGTGTCGAGGAGGGTGTGCCGCGCTGGCGAAAGGGATCCGGTCTCGGCTGGCTCACCGCCGAATACGCGATGCTCCCCGCTGCAACCCACACCCGTAACGGCCGCGAGTCCGTCAAGGGCAAGGTCGGCGGCCGCACCCAGGAAATCTCTCGATTGGTCGGACGCTCACTGCGAGCATGCATCGATCTCGCTGCGATCGGCGAGAACACCATCGCCCTCGACTGCGATGTCCTCCAAGCCGACGGTGGTACCCGCACCGCGGCTGTGACCGGCGCGTTCGTCGCTCTCAACGACGCAGTCACCTATCTGCGCGCCGCGGGACGACTGGCCGATCCGCAGCCGATCTCGTGCATGATCGCCGCGGTCAGCGTCGGCGTCGTCGACGGCCGAGTGCGCCTCGATCTGCCCTACGAAGAAGATTCGCGCGCCGAGGTCGACATGAACGTCGTCGCCACCGACACCGGCACGCTGGTGGAAATCCAGGGAACCGGGGAGGGCGCGACGTTCCCGCGCACCACACTCGACAAGTTGCTCGACTCCGCATTCGTCGGTATCGAGAAATTGTTCGAGGTGCAGAAGGAAGCCTTGGCGTTGCCGTATCCCGGCGAACTGCCCGAGCCTGCAGCCGCGGAATCGAAGAAGAAGTTCGGTGCCTGACTCGAAGCTTCTGGTAGCGAGCCGGAACGCGAAGAAATTGCGCGAACTCCGGCGGGTGCTCGACGCCGCCGGAGTGGCCGGAATCGAACTGGTGGGCCTGGACGAGGTGCCGCCGTTCCCGGAGGCTCCCGAGACCGGAGCGACCTTCGAGGAGAATGCGCTCGCCAAGGCGCGTGACGGCGCGGCGGCCACCGGAATGCCTTGTGTGGCAGACGATTCCGGGATCGAGATCGATGCCCTGAACGCGATGCCTGGGGTGCTCTCGGCGCGCTGGTCCGGTACGCACGGGCAGGACGAGGCCAACACTGCACTGGTTCTGGCGCAGTTGAGTGACACCCCGGACGAGCGTCGCGGAGCCGCATTCGTCTCGGCGTGTGCCCTGGTGATTCCGGGCGGCACCGAGACGGTGGTCCGGGGCGAATGGCGCGGGGTAGTGGGCCGAGAGCCAATGGGGGAGAACGGCTTCGGCTACGACCCCATCTTCGTGCCCGAGGGCGACGGCCGCAGCGCCGCGCAGCTGAGCCCGGAGGAGAAGGACGCCGCCTCGCATCGTGGTCGCGCGCTTCGCATGCTCGTTCCGAGCCTCGGCGAGCTGGCGGGGCGGTAGCTCGTGGCGATGCGAACCGTTTCGATGCGGACATCGGTTGTGTTCGCCGCCGCAGCCGCACTGTGCCTGGCGGGCACCCCGGCCGACGCGGCACCCGCGGCCGGCTCCTTCGCCGAGGCCCTCGCCTATTCGATCGCGCACCCAGGCGTGACGCCTCCGGGCGCGAACGATTTCTCGTGTGTTCCGAGCGCGCAACATCCCGAGCCGGTGGTGCTGGTGCACGGATTCCTGGAGAATTCCTACGACAACTGGGCATCGCTGTCGCCGACGCTGGCCGAGGCCGGATACTGCGTGTTCGCCATCGACTACGGCAACACCGGGCCGGTTCGGGCGTTCGGTGCGCTCGAACCCATTCCGGAGAGTGCCGCGGAACTGTCGATGTTCGTCGATTCCGTACTGGAGTCGACGGGCGCGCAGAAGGTGTCGATCGTGGGGCACTCGAAGGGCGGCACCGTGCCGCGCTACTACGCCCGCTTCCTCGGCGGAGACCACACGGTGGCACGGATCGTGGCGTTGTCTCCACCGAACCACCCGACGGCGGGCCCGCCGACGCAGGACGACGTGCTCGAGCGTCTGAACGAGGGCAGCGACACCGTCTCGGGTATCGACTACACCACCATCGTCACCCGGTACGACCAGATCGTCGTTCCGTACACGGCGTCACTGCTCAGCGGCGCGGGCAACACGAACGTGGTGTTGCAGGACCTGTGCCCGGCCAACGTCGTCGAGCACACAGGAATCTCGTACGATCCGCTGGCTCAGCGGCTGGTGCAGAACGCATTGGATCCGGAGAACGCGCAGCCGGTCGACTGCTGACGTCAGACGCCGAAGTCGGCTTTGACCTGCTTGGTGCGCTTGTGCTCGACGTAGAAGGACAGGAACGGGATGGTCCCGGCGAGCAGTGTGCCGATCGTGCGGGCGGCGGGCCACCGCACCTTGATGGCGAGATCCACCGTGAGCACGAGGTACACGAGGTAGACCCAACCGTGCACGACGGCAATCCAATTGGGCACGTTCTCGACCTTGAAAACGTACTTCGCGACCATCTCGGTCACGAGAACGAGCAGCCAGATTCCCGTGGCGTAGGCCAGAACGCGATAGCGCAGCAACGCGGAAGCGATCTTCTGGGTCTTGTTCGCAGACGCCTGCGTCTTGTCCGGTGCCGAACTCACGTGGTGCTCCTGTCGGTCCCGCGGGATTCGTTCAGCTCCGCGAGGTAGCTGTTGTATTCGAGCAGTTGCCTGGCTTCGGGATCGTCGAGGTCCCTGGCGTCGGCCGCCGGGGCCTGCCGCTGGGGGAGCAGGTCGAGGGGCACCTCGGTGGGTCCGTCGGGCCGCACTGCAGCCGCCTCGTCGGAGTCCTCGTCCTCGAGGCGGACGAACTTGCGGTAGGCGTAGACCACGAACACTGCGAACAGGGGCCATTGGAACGCGTATCCGAGGTTCTGACCGTTGCCGCCTACTGCCTCGAAGCGTTCCCACTGCCACCAGCCGAGTCCCAGGCACACCGCCGCGGACACGATGACCAGCGCAATCAGTGCTGGCCGACGGTTCGGGCGGGAGGAAGTCACCCTTCGACGGTACCGGAGGTACTACTACTGGAGGTAGTCGCGTGCTGCGGCCCGGCGGTGATTCTCACCATGGACGGCTCGGATGCGACTCATGCCCGACGACGGTTGGCCCGTGCCTGGGCGAGTTGCTCGGCCCCTGGCCCGGCCACGTCGGCGAGAGCGCTGCTGCGTCCGGTCAGAACCAGTGCCAGGGTGCCGGCCGTTCCTTCGATGACCGGGCCCTCGCCACGGCTCCAGTCGAGATCGGTCGCGCGCCATTGCAGCCGAAGTTCGGGGCCTTTGAACGGTGCCGCGCCGGTTGCGGGTACCAGGGAGTCGAGCATGGTGATCATGCGTCGCTCGGGGACGTGGTGTTCGATGCCCAGCGGCCTGCACACGTCGAGTCCGTGCACGATGACGTCGGACAAGGGGGCGAGCGGACCGTGGCCGGGCGGGGTGAATTTCTTGTCTGCGTGAGCGGTGAGCAAGGCGGGCAAGTCGTCCTCGTGCTCGCGACGAACGCGCGTGGTCATCAGTTGATTGGCGCGGTCGAAGTTGCCGCGCGTACGCATCATGACCAGTCCGAACTGCCAGAGCGGGACGATCAGCGGCACCACCAGATGGGCGGCGACGTCGCGGACCGTCCAGGCCTCGCACAGCGAGGGTGTGTCCCATTGTTCGGGAGTGAGCGTCTCGAGAGTCGTTGCGAGAGAACGTCGTTCATCGGAAATCTCGGCGAAGATCGCGTCGTCGTCGGGGTTGCTGGACATTCGAGCCGCCTTCACACGTCGGAACCTGCAGAAGTCTCGAGAAAATCCGGGTCGAACGACCGTCGTGCGCGAGGGGGGACTTGAACCCCCACGTCCGAAGACACTGGAACCTAAATCCAGCGCGTCTGCCAATTCCGCCACTCGCGCGTGCCGATGAAGTCTACAACCTGGGCGGTCACCGTCGCCGGTGCGGGCGAACGTTGCAGGTGTACACCGTACGGCGCCCGCTACACTCGGCGAGTGGCATCGAAAAAGGACGTCCCCTTCGACCCGGCCCGGACCCTCGGGCTGCTGTGGCGAGTCGACGCCAAGCCGAGTCGCACCGGACTGAGCGTGGATGCGATCGTCGACGCCGCCATCGAACTGGCCGATGCGAACGGCCTCGAGTCGGTATCGATGCGGAACGTGGCCGAGCATCTCGGGGTCGGCGCGATGTCGCTCTACACGCATGTGCCGGGTCGGGAGGACCTGGCCGACCTGATGATCGATCGAGCGCTTGCAGGTCTCTACTCTCGCGTCGACGAGCCGTCCTCCGTAGCCGGCGGATGGCGTCCCGCGATGCACTTCGTCGCCGAGCGCAATTGGACTCTGTACCAACGGCATTCGTGGCTCCTCGAAGCGGAGGGTGCACGCCCCGTGCTCGGTCCGCACACCAACGACAAATACGAGGCCGAGTTGCGTCCCCTGGTCGGCATCGGCCTGAGCGACGTCGAGATCGACTCCGTTCTCACGCTGGTACTCACTCACGTCTCCGGAACCGCGCGAGCCCTCGCCGGCGTGGCGCGTGTCAAGGAACAGTCGGGCATGTCCGACGCCCAGTGGTGGGCGGCTACCGCGCCGATCCTCGAACGGGTCATGGAGCGCGAACGATTTCCGGTGTCGTCTCGGGTCGGGACGGCCGCGGCGACGTCGTACGACGCCGCCAGCGACCCCGTGCACGCCTACCGGTTCGGGTTGGAGTGCATTCTCGACGGCGTGGAGGCACTGGTGTCTCGCAGTCAGGCTGCCGATCGCAGTTCCGCTTCGGAGTGACGCTGCTTCGGCTTGCGTGATTTGTGCTGGTATCGCCAGACGGCATGCTCGAGCGAGGCGAGATCGGTGCCGAGTGCGTTCGCTGCCGCTGTAAGGATCACGGGGGAGCGGTCCTCGGCGATTCCGGCGGCGAGGTTCCGGTGGAGGGGTTCGAGAGCGTCGGCGACGAACGAGTTCGAATGGGCGGTCGCCTTGTCGGTACGCACGCCGAGATTGACGAGCATGCACTCCCAGGTGGTCTCGCCGAGACCGGGGATCGCGCGGAACGCCTCGAATTGTTCTTTCGTGTGCTGCTCGAAGTCGGTCGAACAGCTCAACCCCACCGAGATCAACGTCTGTGCCGCCACGGCTGCAGCAGCTGCCTTGGTTCGACTGTTTCCCGGAACCAGTTGACGGTTGGACAGAATCTCCACGGGTAGATCCGGAGTAGTGGTCAGTTCGGCGAGGGTTGTCAAGTCGTCGAGTCGGTTATCGCCGCGATGCGATCTCCATCGTTGGACCACCGCGCGGACCCCGCTGGTCGGGCCCCCGTACGCAGCCCGTGCGGAGAAGATCGCATCCAGCAACGCAGCCTCGCTCTCGCCGCGCCATCCCGGTGTCCAGTGCGGCGAAAGCGATTGCGGCACATATGATTCGATGTGCAGAATCATCGCATCGAGTTCGTCCTCGGTGCAGATGTCCGTTACCGATGAATACATGAATTCCCCCCGGAGTTCGTCGACCGCTCTCGGCGATGAGCGGCTCGTTCGCACAAGGTAGAGGACCGCACCGACAAAGTCGCGTGGCGCTCGTCTGTGCTCGAGATCACATCACGAAAAGATAACGAAAAATCCGAGGCTTTCCTCATGTTCTGACGTCGCGCCCGATGCTCTCGCCAGCGTGGATGTGGGTTACCGACGAGTCGGGTAAACAAAAAGTAAAGCCGGTTCGAGCGACGTACTCGCTGGTAGCACTCGGACGTCCGAGCAAACCTGAGGATTTCCTCATGATTTTGTGTCAACCTTGAGCAGCGCGGAGAAGACCTGTCGACGAGGACCGGCTCACCGCTTCGACCCTGTTGCCCACGACGCGCCAGGGCAGTCATCACAGCGAACGCCCCGACCCCCGAGGCGTCCACGAGAGGAATCTTCAGCCTTGACGATCAACGAGAGCACACCATCACACGGACGAGGTTCGCGAAGCACCGGCAACGCAGACAAATCCCCTAGAAGCAATGGCGGCTCTCGGACTCTGGCAGATCGTTTCGCCGCGGGCGAGCCGTACGCACTGGCCTTCGGTGGCCAGGGTGCACCGTGGCTCAGCTCCCTCGAAGAACTGGCTCGCGACTCCGCGCTCGAACCCGAACTGACCGATCTCGTCAACGAGGCTGCAGTCACTCTCGCACCCGTTGCCGACGAGCTGCTGGTCGTACGCTCGGTCGGCTTCGACCCGATCGGCTGGATGCTCGAACAGGACCTCGCCGACGACGACACCGCCGGCTCGTACGGACCCTCCGAGGCTGCACTGACCTCCGCTGCCGTCTCGCTGCCCGGAGTGTTCCTCACTCAGGTCGCGGCACTGCGCGCACTGAAGTTGCAGGGACTCGATCCCGCCCAGACCCCGCCGGTCAAGGTCGTCGGACACTCGCAGGGCCTCATCGCCGCCGAATCCGTCGCAGCGGACGGCGCGAAGGACGCGAGCTTCCTCGCGATCGCCCAGCTCGTGGGTGCCGCTGCAGGTCTCGTCGGCCGCCGCCGCGGCATCATCGGTGCCGGAGACCGCGCCCCGATGGTCTCGGTTGCCAACGTCGAACCCGCACGACTGCAGTCGATCATCGCCGAACTCGCGATCGCCGGAGCGCCGGAGCGATCCGCAGCCCTCGCCATCCGCAACGGCCGCCGTCGCGTCGTGCTCTCGGGACCTCCCGCCCAGCTGGCCCGCGTGCAGGAGAAGTGCGAGCAGATCGCTGCCGAGGAAGAGCGCGACCGCGACGCCAAGAAGCGTGGCGGTGCCGTGTTCGCCCCGGTGTTCGAGCAGCTTCCCGTCGAGATCGGCTTCCATCATCCCGCCCTGGCAGACGCTGTCGAACTCGTCAGCGCCTGGGCACAGCGTTGTGGACTCGATGTCGAGCTCGCACGCGACCTCGCGCAGAAGATCCTCGTGGACTCCGTCGATTGGGTCGACGCCATCGACGGTGTCGTCGACGCCGGTGCCGACTGGATTCTCGATCTCGGCCCAGGCGACCTGCTCACCCGCATGACCACTCCGGCACTGCGCGGACAGGGCGTCGGCATCATCGCCGCGTCCTCACGCGGAGGCCACCGCAACCTGCTCACCCCGGGAGCTGCTCCCGAGGTCCAGCCCGCATGGTCTGCCTACGCCCCCACGCCGGTCACGCTGCCCGACGGCCGAGTCGTGGTCGAGACCTCCTTCACCAAGATGACCGGACGTTCGCCGATCCTGCTCGCAGGCATGACGCCGACGACGGTCGACGCGAAGATCGTTGCCGCAGCTGCCAATGCAGGCCACTGGGCCGAGCTGGCCGGTGGCGGCCAGGTCACCGAGGACATCTTCACCGATCGTGTCGCCGAGCTCTCCACCCTCCTCGAGCCCGGCCGCGCCATCCAGTTCAACTCTCTCTTCCTCGACCCGTACCTGTGGAAGCTGCAGCTCGGCGGACGCCGCATCGTGCAGCGCGCTCGCGCAGCGGGTGCGGCCATCGACGGCGTCGTCGTCACCGCAGGCATCCCTGAGCTCGACGAGGCCGTGGCTCTCATCGAAGAGCTGTCCGAGGCCGGAATCAGCTACGTCTCGTTCAAGCCCGGCACCGTCGCGCAGATTCGCGCCGTCATCCGCATCGCCAACGAGGTTCCGTCCTACCAGGTCAACGTTCACATCGAGGGTGGCCGCGCAGGCGGACACCACTCGTGGGAGGACCTCGACGACCTGCTGCTGACCACCTACGCCGAGCTGCGGTCACGGCCCAACCTCGTCGTCTGCGTCGGCGGCGGCATCGGCACCCCCGAGCGGGCAGCGGAATACCTCACCGGTACCTGGTCGGCCGTGCACGGCTACCCGAAGATGCCGCTCGACGGAATCCTCGTCGGCACCGCAGCGATGGCGACCCTGGAGGCCACGACGGCTCCCGAGGTCAAGCAGCTTCTGGTCGACACCCCCGGAACCCCCGACTGGGTCGGTGCCGGTACCGCCACCGGCGGAATGGCCTCGGGCCGAAGCCAGCTCGGTGCCGACATCCACGAGATCGACAATGCGGCATCTCGGTGCGGCCGACTGCTCGACGAGGTCGCCGGCAACGCCGACGCCGTGGCCGAGCGTCGTGACGAGATCATCGCCGCACTCGACGGCACCGCAAAGCCCTTCTTCGGTGACGTCGCCGACATGACGTACCAGCAGTGGCTCGTTCGCTACCTCGACCTGGCCGTCGGAACCGACTCGCGCAGCGAATTCGACTGCGGCGGCGAGTTCACCGATGCCGTGACCGAGGCACGCGAATCCGTGTGGCTCGACATCACCTGGCGGACACGCTTCCTGGAGATGCTGCAGCGTGCCGAGGCTCGCCTGCATCCGGTCGATCGCGGACCCATCCCCACCCTGTTCGCCGACGCCGAGGTTCTCGAACGCCCACGCGCGGCACTGAAGTCACTGCTCGCACAATTCCCCGACGCCGCCGACGTGGTTCTGCACCCGGCCGACATCACCTTCTTCACCTCGCTGTGCCGCATGCCCGGCAAGCCGGTCAACTTCGTCCCCGTCGTCGACGGCGATGTGCGTCGTTGGTGGCGCAGTGACTCGCTGTGGCAGGCACACGACGCCCGCTACTCGGCCGATCAGGTCTGCATCATCCCCGGTACCGTCGCCGTCGCGGGCATCACTCGCGTCGACGAGCCCGTGGGCGAGCTGCTCGATCGCTTCGAGAAGGCCACCGCAGATCAGCTGCTTGCCGAGGGCATCGAGCCCACGGCCGTCGCCAGCCGTCGCCACGCCGAGATCGCACCCGGACTGCTGGGTATCGTGCTGGCTGCTCCCGACGTCACCTGGGCCTCTCGCATGACGCAGAACCCCGTTGCACGCCTGGGTGATCCGGCCGACTGGACCGTGGAATCCGAGACCGTCGCGGCGCACCCGCAGACCGGCTCGTCGCTCACCGTGCTCGATTCCGAGCACGTGGAGCTGCTGGTTCCGCTCGCTCCGGGCAAGGAAGTTCGCATCCGCCTGACGGTTCCGGCCTCGACGATCGACGGCGGCGCGCCCGTCGTCACCGCACAGGACGCCCAGCAGGCCATGTCGGCTCTGCTCGGAGTTGCTGCAGGCCAGGAACTTCCGGCTGTGAAGAGCGGCGTTGCCCGGCTGAACATCGCGTGGATCCCCGATCTGATCGCCGACCACGCAGGCGTCACCGGATCCGGACTGCCGGACTCGCTGACCGTCAGTGGCAAGGCCGTTCCCGACGTCCTCGTCGGTGCCTGCTGGCCCGCCGTCTTCGCCGTCCTGGGTGCCACTCGCAACGCCGAAGGCATCGACGTCATCGAAGGCATGCTCGACCTGGTGCACCTCGATCACAGCGTCGCCCTGGTCGGCGAATTGCCCACCGACACCTCCATTCTCGTGGTCAAGGCCGCCGCCGGAGAGGTGCTCGACACCGATCTCGGCCGCGTCGTCGAGGTCACCGTCGAGATCGGTGCCATGCTCGGTGAGGGGCTCGACGCTCCCGCCGTCGCAACTCTGGTGGAGCGCTTCGCCATTCGCGGACGCACCGGCAAGGGCGAGCTCGTCGACCCGGCTCGCGCCGGTGGCTCGGTGAGCGCCGACGCACGGGACACCCCGCGTCGTCGCCGTCGTCAGGCCACCATCGTCGCCCCTCGCAACATGGCCGCGTTCGCTCAGGTCTCGGGCGACCACAACCCGATTCACACCTCCGACGCCGCGGCTCTGCTCGCCGGTCTCGGCAGCCCGATCGTGCACGGCATGTGGCTCTCGGCCGCTGCCCAGCAGACGGTCACCGCAGTCGACCACGCGGACACCAAGACTCCGCCGCGTCGCCTCACCGCATGGACCGCACGCTTCCTCGGCATGGTTCGACCCGGAGCCGAGATCGACGTTCGCGTCGACCGCACCGGATTCGATCAGGGTGCCGAACTGATCGAGGTCTCCTGCCGTGTCGCAGGAGAACTGGTCATGGTCGCCACCGCGCGCACCGCGCCGCCGAAGACCGTCTACGCCTTCCCGGGCCAGGGCATCCAGCGTGCGGGAATGGGCCTGGACGCACGGTCCCGCTCGAAGGCCGCACGCGAGGTGTGGGAGCGTGCCGACAAGCACACCCGCAGCGCGCTCGGCTTCTCCATTCTCGCTGTGGTGCGAGACAACCCGACGTCGCTCAAGGCGCGGGGCGTCACGCACAAGCATCCCGACGGTGTGCTGCACCTGACCCAGTTCACCCAGGTCGCGATGGCCGTTCTCGGCGTCGCACAGGTGGCCGAACTGCGTGAATCCGGTGCGTTCGTGGAGAACTCGATCCTCGCCGGCCACTCCGTCGGTGAGTACAACGCCCTCGCAGCCGTAGCCGGCGTGCTCCCGCTCGAAGCCGTCCTCGAGGTCGTCTTCCAGCGTGGATCGGCCATGCACGCGCTCGTTCCGCGTGATGCCAGCGGCCGCAGCGACTACCGCATGGCAGCGATCCGCCCGTCGCAGATCGGCCTGGCCGACGAGGACGTCCAGGGCTTCGTCGCCGGTGTCGCGGCAGAATCCGGTGAATTCCTCGAGATCGTCAACCTCAACCTGCGCGGCTCGCAGTACGCCATCGCAGGCACGGTTGCCGGCCTCGGCGAGCTGGAGAAGAAGATCGCGATCCGCCGTGCCGAGTTCGGTGGCAAGGCCGCCTACATCATGGTTCCCGGCATCGACGTGCCGTTCCACTCCACGGTGCTGCGTGGCGGAGTCGACGACTTCCGCAATCGCCTCCAGACTCTGCTCCCCGAGCAGATCGATCCGGCGATCCTGGTGGGTCGCTACATCCCGAACCTGGTGCCCAAGCCGTTCTCGCTCGAGCGCGAGTTCGTTCAGGAGATCGCCGATCTGGTTCCGTCCGAGCCGCTGAACGCCGTTCTCGCGGAGTTCGATTCGTGGGCTGCTCGGCCGAGCGACCTGTGCCGCGTGATTCTGACCGAGCTGCTTGCTTGGCAGTTCGCCAGCCCGGTGCGCTGGATCGAGACCCAGGACCTGCTGTTCGCAGACGAGTCCGACGGTGGCATGGGTGTCGAGCGCTTCGTCGAGATCGGCCTCGGTGCAACTCCGACCGTGGCGAACCTCGCGTCGCAGACCCTCAAGCTGCCGGGCCGCTTCGGCCACCCGGTCGAGGTGCTGAACCTCGAGCGCGAGGCTGCGATCATCTACGGCACCGACACCGACCCGGCTCCGGCCGACGAGGAAGAGTCGGCACCGGTGGAGGCCGCTGCTCCGGCAGCAGCTTCGGCCCCTGCCGCGGCACCCGCGCCCGCTCCGGCCGCAGCACCGTCCGGCGGACCTCGTCCGGACGACATCGCGTTCGTCGCGGCCGATGCGACCAAGATCCTCATCGGTCTGTGGACCAAGCTGCAGCTCGATCAGATCGGGCCCGCCGACACCATCGAGGCACTGTGCGACGGCGTGTCCTCGCGTCGTAACCAGCTGCTCGTCGACCTCGGTTCCGAGCTCTCGCTCGGTGCCATCGACGGCGCAGCCGATGCCGACATGGGTGCGCTCTCGGGCACGGTGAACAAGCTGGCTCGTACCTACAAGCCGTTCGGTCCGGTGCTCAGCGACTCCATCAACGACCACCTCCGCAAGGTCTTCGGCCCCTCGGGTCGACGCCCGGCCTCGATCGCCGATCGCGTCAAGAAGACCTGGGAACTGGGCGACGGCTGGGCGCACCACGTCACCGCCGAGGTCGCTCTCGGTACCCGTGACGGTGCCTCGGTTCGTGGTGGCGCACTCGGCGGCCTGGCCGACGGCGCTCTCGCCGACGGCAACGCAGTCGACAACGTCATCGACGCGGCCGTAGCCGCGGTGGCCGCACGCCGCGGCGTCGCAGTCTCGATGCCGCAGGCAGGTGGCGGGGCCGGCGGAACCGTCGACGCTGCTGCTCTCGGTGAGTTCACCGAGCACATCACCGGCCGCGACGGCGTCCTCGCCTCCGCAGCCCGGCTGGTGCTCGAGCAGCTCGGACTCGCCGATGCTCCCAACGCAGTGCTGGCCGAGGATCCCGATGCCGCTCTGGTCGAGCTGGTCTCGGCCGAGCTGGGATCCGACTGGCCTCGCCTCGTGGCCCCGGCGTTCGACGCCAAGCGCGCCGTCCTGATCGACGACCGATGGGCAACCGCCCGTGAGGATCTGGCCCGGTTGTGGCTCGGTACCGCAGGCGATGTCGCCGTCGAGTCCTTTGCGGGCGCAGGCAATGCCGTTGCAGCTCAGGCGCAGTGGTGGAAGGCCAAGGCCGACCACGAGAACAAGACCGTGCTCGCCGAGACCTTCGGACGCATCTCCGGCATCGCGGTCGCATCCGAGGACAAGGGCCAGTGGTCCGACGAGGTCGCGGTCGTCACCGGTGGCAGCAAGGGATCCATCGCAGCAGCGGTGACAGCCAAGCTGCTGGCCGGGGGAGCGACGGTCTTCGTCACCACCTCCAGGCTCGACGACGAGCGACTCGGCTTCTACCGCAGCCTCTACCGCGACAACGCACGCAGCGGAGCATCGCTGTGGGTGGTTCCGGCCAACATCGCGTCGTACACCGACGTCGATGCGCTCATCGAGTGGATCGGCAGCGACTTCGTCGACACTGCCGGTGGCGCGAAGACCCTGGTCAAGGCCGCAGCGACGCCGACGATGCTGTTCCCGTTCGCCGCACCGCGGGTCATGGGCGAGATGTCCGACGCCGGAGCTCGCGCCGAGATGGAAATGCGCGTGCTGCTCTGGTCGGTCGAACGGTTGATCGGCGGACTGTCCAAGGTCGGTCACGACACCGACATCGACACCCACCTGCACGTGGTGCTGCCGGGATCGCCGAACCGCGGAATGTTCGGTGGCGACGGTGCCTACGGTGAGTCGAAGGCTGCACTCGATGCAGTTGTCGCCAAGTGGGGTTCGGAGAAGAACTGGGCCGAGCGGGTGTCCATCGCCCACGCACATATCGGGTGGGTGCGCGGCACCGGCCTGATGGGTGGCAACGATCCCATCGTCGAGGCCGTCGAGGCCGAGGGTGTGCGCACCTGGTCGACCGACGAGATGGCGACCGAGCTGCTCGAACTGTGCACGCCTGCCGCTCGCCGACAGGCTGCGCAGGAGCCGATCGTCGCCGATCTCACGGGCGGGCTGGCCAACACCAAGCTCAACCTCGTCGAACTCGCTCGAGACGCAGCTGCGTCCGTGGCCGAGAAGACCGAAGAGGTCGTTAACAGTTCGGTTATCGCGGCACTGCCCGCACCGCCGCGGCTGTCGACGACGACCACCGCTCCGGCGTGGCCGACACTCGATGTCGACCCGAAGGACCTCGTCGTCATCGTCGGTGCGGGCGAGCTCGGACCGTACGGTTCGGCACGTACCCGCTTCGAGATGGAGGTCGACGAGCAGCTCTCTGCCGCAGGCGTTCTCGAACTCGCGTGGAACACCGGCCTGATCGCCTGGGAGAACGATCCCAAGCCGGGTTGGTACGACATCGAGTCCGGTGACCTGGTGCCCGAGGAGGACATCGCCGACAAGTACCACGACATCGTGGTCGAGAAGTGCGGCATCCGCACCTACGGCGACGACGGCGCGATGGTCGGCAACACCGCTCCGCTGATGACCTCGATCTTCCTCGACAACGACCTGACATTCGTGGTCGGAACCGAGATCGATGCCCGGTCGTTCGCAGCAGCGGATCCCGAGCACACGCTGATCACGCCGGTCCCGGATTCGAGCGACTGGCAGGTCACCCGCAAGGCGGGCACCGAGATTCGCGTCCCGCGCAAAATGAAGCTCACTCGCACCGTGGGTGGGCAGATTCCGACCGGATTCGATCCGACCAAGTGGGGCATCTCGCCCGACATGGCCAGCTCGGTCGACCGAGTCGCACTGTGGAACATCGTCACCACGGTCGACGCGTTCATCTCCTCGGGCTTCAACCCGTCGGAATTGATGCGCTGGGTGCACCCCACGCTGGTGGCCAACACACAGGGCACCGGCATGGGCGGCATGGAGTCCATGCGCTCGCTGTACATCGACACCCTGCTCGGTGATGCTCGTGCGAACGACATCCTGCAGGAGGCTCTGCCGAATGTCGTTGCTGCGCACGTGGTCCAGTCGTACATCGGTAGCTACGGCGCGATGGTTCACCCCGTCGCCGCCTGCGCCACAGCGGCCGTCTCCGTCGAAGAAGGCGTCGACAAGATCAAGCTGGGCAAGGCGCAGCTCGTGGTCGCCGGCGGCTTCGACGACCTGAGCAACGAAGGCATCATCGGCTTCGGTGACATGTCGGCCACGGCAGACTCGGCAGCGATGACCGCCAAGGGCATCAGCGATCGGCGGTTCTCGCGGGCGAACGACCGCAGGCGCGGTGGATTCGTCGAATCCCACGGCGGCGGAACGATTCTGCTCGCTCGCGGCGACCTGGCACTCGAGATGGGCCTGCCGGTCCTCGGAGTGGTGGCCTACGCACAGTCGTACGGCGACGGAGTGCACACCTCCATCCCGGCTCCGGGACTCGGTGCGCTCAGTGCCGGTCGCGGCGGGAAGGATTCGGCGCTCGCACTCTCGCTCAACGCACTCGGCGTCAGCGCAGACGACGTGGCCGTGATCTCCAAGCACGACACCTCCACCGCAGCCAACGACCCCAACGAGGCGGAATTGCACACCCGCCTCGCCAAGGCCATCGGCCGTTCGGACGGCGCTCCGCTGTTTGTCGTCTCGCAGAAGAGCCTCACCGGACACTCGAAGGGTGGAGCGGCTGCCTGGCAGCTGATCGGCCTGTGCCAGGTGCTGGCCAACGGCGTCATTCCGCCGAACCGCAGCCTCGACTGCGTCGACGACAAGATGACCGCGTTCGAGCATCTGGTGTGGGCACGGGAGCCGCTGCGCTTCGGTGACTCGGTGCCGCTCAAGGCAGGTCTGCTCACCTCGCTCGGATTCGGTCACGTGTCCGGACTCATCGCCCTGGTGCACCCGCAGGCATTCGTCGAGGCCGTTCCGGCGGACCGGCGTGCGGAGTACATCGCGAAGGCGAACGAGCGCCGGATCGCCGGTCAGCGCAGGCTGATCTCCGCGATGGTGGGGGGAGACTCCCTCTACGAGCGGCCCGACGATCGACGGCTCGGACATGACGGGACGCCGGCCAAGACGTCACGTGAACTGGAGGCGAACGTGTTGCTCAACGAGTCCGCTCGCCTCGGCGAGGACGACGTCTACTCCTCCGGTCTGCCGGGTGCCATCTGATGGCGATCCTGGGAGTGGGTTTCGACCTGGTGACGGTGTCCGACTTCGCCGAGCAGATGGAGAAGGTCGGCACGACGATGATCCGCGACAGCTTCACCGCGGGCGAGCGCCGTCATGCCGCGACTAAGAGTTCCGATCCGACCCGCCACTACGCAGCACGGTGGGCGGCCAAGGAAGCAGTGCTGAAGGCATGGGCGACATCGCGATTCGCTCGGCCGCCGCAGATCGGTGACAACCCGTATCCGCTGATCGAGGTCGTCAACGATGCGTGGGGCCGGCCGTCCATCAAGTTGCACGGGATGGCGCAGGAGTTCCTGCCGACGGTGAAGATTCATCTGTCGCTGACGCACGACGGTGACATCGCCGCTGCCGTGGCAATTCTGGAGGAGTGAGTTCGCTCCGACAACGAGTCAGGCCCGTCCGATCCAGGTGATCGGGCGGGCCTTTCGTCTGTGCGGGCTCGGGTTGCTCAGGCTTGCTCGGTGTCGCTCGCCGAGCCGCCGGAGCGCCTGCTCTCCTTCTCGGCGACGAGCAGGTACGCCATCATGATGCGTTTGAGCTCGGCGACGGCGTCCTCGTGGCTCTGGCCGTCCTGCACGGAGAAGTTGAGCATCGAGTAGACGATGTGCACCAGCACCTGAGCCATGAGGTTGCGGCGATGCCGAGGCGTGCGCGGAGTGAGCGGTCCGAGCATGCGCGAGACCTGCTCGGCGAACTCCCGCTCGTGGATCACCCCGGTTGCGCGGGTCGACGGTGTCGACTGCATGGCGAGCCACACTTCGCGGCGCGACGGATCGGTCATCCACATGCCGGCCATGTGGTCGACGAAGTTGTTGAGGAAGCGCACCCAGTCCAGGGACGGCACCTCGCCGTCGAACTCGGCGAGCTCCTGTTGCACCCCGACGAGGTCCTGGCGGTTGAGCTCGCAGACGATGACGTACTTGTTGGCGAAGAACTGGTACAGGGTGCCGATCGGTAGTTCGGCGCGCGACGCGACTTCCTCGCAGGTGAACGACTCGAAACCGACGTCACTGAGCAACTCGCGTGAGGCTTGCAGCAGCGCGTCGAACTTGCGCTGGCTGCGTTCCTGGGTAGGACGCCGTCGCGGCATGAGCTCCTGAGTCTGTGCCGTCGACTCGAGCGCGGCGTCGAGACGGCGCGAGGACTGGGCACGAGCAGAGGATTCCACCCGGTCAGGCTATCCGGCGCGGGTGCTCGATATCCACAACGGTCCGCGAGGTCACGCCCGCAGGCTGCGCATCTGGCTCGAATAGGCGAGTTCCAGCCTAGGGTTTCGAAGAATCCTGGGGTCGATTACAAACGCCGGATCCTCATACTGTGACAAACTCCAAGACCGATCGGGGCCAATTTAACCGTCAACAGGTATGGTTTAGGTAACAGAATCAAATTCCGTGCAGGGTGATCGTCGTTCGGAACCGCTGAACGACGTTCATGGTCGGGTGCCTCCACCCTGAGCACAGGGAGACTGCCATGGCAATTATTGGTATAGCGATCGAATCTGGCTCGATGCAGACAGTGCTGTTGGAGCCGACCTCGGGCGAGGTTCTCGCCGACCGGACGACCCCGCTCGATCCCGACGCCGCCTCGGTTCTCACCGCCGCGATCGAGACGATGCGCAGCGAGGCGGCGACGCTCGACGAAGACGTGGACGCAGTGGCAGTGGTGTATCGAACCGAGGAGGAACGCGCGGAGTTCGCGGATGCCCTCGGCGACGAACCCGCAGTGCTGTCGTCGGTGACCGAGTCGTTCCTCGGCTGGCTGGCAACCTCGGAAGAATTCGCCGACGCGAAGACAGTGCTTCTGTACTACATGGGCGACACGGGCGTCTCCATTTCTCTCGCCGACGCAGCCGACGCCTCGATCACGCCGGCGAAGACTGCTGCGCTGGACTCGATGTCGCCCGAGCGCATCGGCAGCACCATCCCCTTGGCGTGGGAAGTGGTCGATCAATCCGGCAAGAAGCCCGAGTTCGTTGCGTTGTTCGGCGACCGGTCCAGTAGTCGAGACCTGGTCGACATCCTGTCCCTCGGACTCGGCGTTCCCGTCGCGCGCGTGGGTGATGCGGACCAGGTCGCAGCGCGGGGAGCTGCGCTGCTGGCGCATCAGGAGGAGCCGACAGCAGTGGCCGCACCGCCGGTGGCGACCGAGGAGCCGGAGCAGGTCGAGGCCGTCGAGACCGAGGTCGTGGAAGCGGACGAGATCGACGCCCGGATCGCCTTAGTCGAGGCCGCGGAGTCCGATCCAGAGGTAGCGGCGGACGCGGATGTCGACAGGGTGGTAGCGCCGCTTCCGGTGCCTGCCGTGTCGTCGGTCGTCGGGGCCGAGCCGGCCCGGTCGGCAGGCTCCGGGCGCAAGCTCGTGTTCGCCGCAGTGCTGCTGGCCGGGGTGCTCTCCGCAGGTGTCGCGGTCGCTGCGACGTTGCCGGATGAATCGGAGACGACTGCCGAACAGAGTGTCGATCGACGCGACGCCGGTACGGATCTGGTGGGAGCGACTCGGCAGGCGGACCCCACCGCGTCCGACCCGGTTGCGGTCGTCGTTCCACCGGCACCGGATATTGCGCCCCCGACCGAGGCGATTCCCCCGACAGTGGACCCGTGGGCGGTTGTCGAGCCCGCACCGACCACTGAGCCTTGGGTGACACAGGATCCGCCACGTCAGGCCGTGGCGGCTCCGCAGCCGGCAACGACCACGGTGGCCCCTCCGCAATTCACCGTTCCCGTTCCCATTCCGGAGCCGGGTAAGTCGCCCGAACAGCTCGAACAGGAAGCGTGGGATCGGCACTGGCAGCAAACCGGTGAGTGGATTCATCAGGAGCTCTCCGGCGGCTGACGGTGAACGGTTCGTATGACGAGTGATGACAGACTGGCTACGGCCCGTCTGTCATTTTCTCGTTTGGAGGATTCATGCCCGCCGATTCGCGACCCGTCGACGTTCGATCTGCAATCGCGTCGCAGATGCCCCGAGCGAAATCGGAGCTGGCAGAGTTGGTCCGGTTCGCCTCGGTGCACGATCCTCGGCAGTTTCCGGTCGAGGAATGCACCGGTGCGGCGCAGTGGGTGCAACGGGCATTCGTCGACGCGGGAATTCCCGACGTCCAACTGATCGAGACGGTCGACGGCTCACTGGCGGTCGTCGGTTCGCGGCCGGCTCGCGCGGGAGCGCCGACCGTTCTGCTGTACTCGCACTACGACGTTCAACCTCCGGGTGACCGAACACTGTGGAACAGTGAACCTTTCGAGCTGACCGAACGGGACGGCCGTTGGTACGGGCGGGGTTCGGCGGACTGCAAGGGCAACGTGATCATGCATTTGCTGGCGCTACGGGCACTGGGGGAGTCACTCGACGTCGGCGTGCGCATCATCTGCGAGGGTTCGGAAGAGATGGGCACGGGCGGGTTGGAAGCGCTCGTGGAGCAGCGACCCGAACTGTTCGTCGCAGACATGGTCGTCATCGGCGATACCGGGAACACGAAGGTGGGATCGCCGACGGTGACGACCACGCTTCGCGGTATCGCGAATGTAGTAGTGCACGTGGAAACGCTTGCAGGAGAAGTGCATTCCGGAATGTACGGCGGTCCTGCTCCCGATGCGCTCGCAGCCTTGGTGCAGGTGCTCTCCACGTTGCGGAACGAGCAGGGAGACACCGTCGTCGATGGTCTGGACGGAACGCAGACCTGGGACGGGGTCCCGTACGACGCCGAGCAGTTCCGTGCCGATGCCGGGGTGCTCGACGGCGTCGGGCTGGCCGGCTCGGGCTCGGTCGCGGAGGCGGTGTGGGCGCGGCCCGCTCTGACGATCCTGGGGATCGACTGTCCACCGGTGGTGGGGTCTGCTGCTGCGATCTCGCCTCGTGCGTCGGCACGGCTCAATCTGCGGGTACCGCCTGGAACGGATCCGCAGCGGGCTCAGGATGCCCTGGTGGCTCATCTGGAGGCGCGTACGCCGTGGAATGCGCGCGTCACCGTCGAGCGTGAAGCGATCGGATCGCCGTTTCGAGCCGGGACCGACGGGCCGGGATATGCGGCGCTGTCCGAGGCGTTGGCGGAGGCATTCGGGCATCCCATGGGGACGGCTGGCCAAGGTGGGTCGATTCCGCTGTGCAACGCGCTGGCTCAGGTGTTGCCGGACGCCGAGATCGTGCTGATGGGCGTCGAGGAACCTCGGTGTCGGATCCACGCTCCCAACGAGAGCGTGGATCCGTCGGAAATCGAGAAGATGGCCGTCGCCGAGGCGTTGTTCCTGCAGCGACTGGCCGGGTCCGGCAGTGAGGACTCAGACAGCTAGATCGCGGCGAAGCTTGGCGACGTGGCCGGTGGCCCGGACGTTGTACTGCGCCACCTCGATCTTGCCTGCCTCGTCGACGAGGAACGTGGAGCGAATGACGCCCTCGTAGACCTTGCCGTAGTTCTTCTTCTCCCCGAATGCGCCCCACGCCTGCAACGTCGTCTTCTCCTCGTCGGAGAGCAGGGGGAACGTCAGCTCTTCCTTGTCGCGGAACTTGGCGAGCTTGGCTGGCTTATCGGGGGAGATGCCGATGACTTCCAGGCCTTCTCCGTTGAGCTCGGCAAGGCTGTCCCGGAAGTCGCAGGCCTGCTTGGTGCAGCCGGGGGTGCTCGCGGCGGGGTAGAAGTACACGATCACCTTCTTGCCTGCATAGTCGGCGAGAGAGACGTCGTTGCCGTCGGCATCGGGCAGGGTGAACGCCGGAGCGGTGTCGCCCGGCTCGAGCTTGATGTATTCGGTCACCGCACGAGACTATCGAAATGTCGTCGTGCTCTAGGCTCGACTGCGACCGAGACTATTTGCAACAAGTTGGAGGACACGTGGCCAAGGACACCGACCGGATCGAGCGCGAGATCGAGGCCGCTCGCAATCAGCTCGCCAGCACCCTGGACGAGCTGAGCGTCCGTGCCAGCCCAAAGAACATCGTCGCCAATACCAAGCAGTCCGTGGTGGCCAAGCTCAACGAGCCGGCAGTGAAGTTCACTCTCCTCGGAGTCGGCGCAGTGGTGGCAGTTCTCGTGGTTCGCCGGATCTTCAACTGAGTCAGCAGGCGCTCCGACCAGCCGATTTCACATCTGGCGGTATCTGCTGTTAATGTTTCTCCCGCACCGCAGAGAACACGCGGTGCGGATCGGCGCCATTAGCTCAGTTGGTTAGAGCAGCTGACTCTTAATCAGCGGGTCCGGGGTTCGAATCCCTGATGGCGCACAACAGATGCCCTTGCCAGTGATTTCACTGGCAAGGGCACTTTTGTTTTGTTTCTCGCCTCGAACCGCTGGTCGCGGCCAGACACAGAATGTGGCATGAACAACTCCGCGCCGAAGGCACCCTTCCACGACGTTCGGGCTGGATCTCCGCGCTCGATGGGAATCATTCGCCCGTGAAGAGCTCATCGGGCAATTCTGTTCCGACCTCGAGGTCGATGAACTCGATGGTCTGGAACGTCGTGTGCCGTCTCAGCGCGATCCCGGTCTCGGAATCGAAGGCCACTGAACTCGGAAGACCTTGCCAGCCGGACGGTAGATCGAATTGCCAAGCCGGTCGCCCGCCGACTTCGACAGCGACACCCTCCGTCTCCTCGGCAAGCAGCGTGCTGAGTTCGACATCCCAATTTTTCTGCAGGTCGACCAGCGAATCAGGATGAACCCTCAGGCCCATCGGTGGCGCGTCCTTCACCAGAACTCCATCGACTCGTGACCAGATGTTCTGACGGTAGTCGCTGACGAACCGAACTCCGTACTCGTCTTCGAGTAGGTACGAGCGAAGCGGGCGATACCAGAAGCGAACCTCCGCTACTTGACCCTCCGTCGTCTCACTCGCTCGCCCATGCCGCGACAGTCGGTACGACTTTTGGTAGCGGTCGACGACAGCAGCCCAGGATGATTCGGACTCGAATGTTCTGGGTTGAGCGGGCGGCAGGGCGGGACCTGTCCGAACCACCACGACACCGAATATCCCCGTCGCCAGTACCTCACGGCTGACCCGCGACTGAGTCAGATGATCCGCCAACGCGAAAGACCCGGCCACGGCGGGAAAACCCTTGTTTCGGGGCGGCGGACCATCGATTCCTACTCCGCCGATGGTGCGCGCGGCATCGATTACCGACTTCGGTGCTACCGCTTCCTCGAGGTCGTAGTGATACGGATCGAAGTCGGCCACGATCTGCCCATTCGACCACCAAACAAACCGCTCTCCTGAACCAAGACTGCTGTGCGACACTATGTCTCGGCCTCGAAACAGTGGTTCCAAGTACGTCCCAGTCGCTGCTACGTACTGGGAATTCTGTTGGACGAGCAGAACGTTGTTGCCACCGAGATCGATGACGCCGACGAGTTGTGTGTTCAGGCCATCTGTCTTTCGAGCCGCGTCCAGATCCCATTCGGCAAACACGAGATCCTTGACGCCCGATGCCGTGACACGCTCACTGTCGTCGGCCTGAAGCGCCTGGATGGCTTCCGATGGCGACGCCGCGCACACTATCGTCGAGACGTATCCGCTTCCGATCCAGCCCTCGTACTGGGCAGGAATGAACATGTAATCCTGGAACGATCGCATACCACACGGTCTCATGTTGACGTTTTCAGACAATCCGAATGGAGCTCCGCGTCTGTCCTGATCAAGCGGGGATGTGGACTCTTGCGCACGATGAAGTGAAGTCGAGCGCGGCGAAGACAATCCCGGGTGGGGCTGTCGAATGTCCTTGCCACGCAGACGAGGAGTGCTGACGAGACTGGTCGAACGGGTACCTTGCACATGTCGCAGTCGGCTGCGGCTACCCGCATCGCAGATGCACTCGGGCGCACTACGGCAACAGTTTCCGGTATGGCGAACCGAATATTTTCTTCGTCCTGCGGCTGCCAGTAGCGTGCCCAGTCCGTCACGGATCCGCACCATCGTCGATTGTCCGACCCATGCTGCATGATCGCCGTGAACCGCAACTGATGGTCAGTCGAAAGGAAGCTCTCCATGGCAGCCGAAACCGCCGTCCTGTCCGGTGTCACCGTCATCGTCTCTCACAAGACCCTGCCGAACCAGCGCGACGCCGTCCGAGCCCTCTGGGAAAAGCACATGGCACCGGCCGTCCTCGACAACCCCGGACATCTCGCCTACTACTACGGTCTCGACGTCGACGATCCCGATGGCATCACAGCCTTCCAGCACTACCGCACCGCCGAAGACGCGCTCACGTTTCTCCAGCAACCCGCTTACCGGGCGTACGAACGTGAGGTGGCACCGTTGTTGGCCGGCGCACCACAGGTGCGCAGCCTCGTCCCGACGTGGATCAAGTAGGTAAGTAGCGCCATGATCGTGATGGCGATCCGTGCACGCGGCCACCGCACTTGTTGCGGCGGAGCAGCGAATGCGGATTGGTGCGCAGCGCCGCATACTTGCTCGTGAGATGAAACTCCCATGGGTCACCTTCGCTTCGTTCGCCCTTGCCGGGGCGCTCGTCATGTCGGCTGCACCCGTCTCGGCGGCTCCCGTCGCTGCCGATTTCTACGGAGCGCCCGTCGTCGGCCTGGAGGCGTATGCACCCGGGTCCATCGTGCGCCGAGAATCAGTGCCGCAGCTCGACCTCCTGGGAGCACGCACCGAACGCATTCTGTATCGATCGGCCGATCCCCGCGATCGTGCGGTGGCGGTGTCGGGGCTTCTGGTGACACCGACTCGGGCGTGGGACGGTGCCGGACCCCGGCCCGTGATCGCCTATGCGCCAGGAAGTTACGGGGTTGCCGATCGTTGCTCGGGGTCGACCGAGCAGGGACTGACAACCACGATGCCGGCACTGCTCCCACTGCTGGCGCAGGGGTACCAGGTGGTCACGACGGACTACCAAGGGCTCGGAACCCCGGGTGAGTACGAGTTCCTGGGCCGGGTCGCCGGCGCCCGTGCACTGCTGGACGCGGCACGGGCCGCAGCACATGAGACCGGCGCGCCCGTCGTGCTCTACGGATACTCGGCGGGCGGCGTCGCATCGGCCGCCGCCGCAGAGCTCGCATCCACCTACGCGCCCGAGTTGTCCGTGGTCGGGGCCTTCGTCGGTGCCGCTCCGACCGATCCGGTGGTCCGCGTCGAAGGCCAGGACGGCTCCGCATGGGCCGCGACGATGCTGTACACGATCGACGGTCTGATCGGCGCACACCCCGACCTCGCCGACCGGATCCGCGCCCTCTTCAACGATCGCGGACGTGCGGCACTCGATGCGGCACAGGACTTCTGTACCACCGACGCGCTCGCGTACGGACCGCTGCGATCCGAGGATCTGACTGCTGACGGCTCGTCCCTGGGAGAATTGATGACCGGGCCCGTGCTGGGGCCACTGACCGTGGCGAACACCGTCGGGTTCACCGCGCCCGTCGCGCCCGTGATGATCGTGCACGGCGTCCACGACGCGTCCGTCGAGATCGAGCAGAGCCGACTGCTCGCGCAGCGTTGGCGCGCCGCGGGTGCCGTGGACATCACCGTCCGCGAGTTCGATTTCGGAACCGAGCTCGTTCCGGAGTTCGACCACACGGCCACGAACGTCGCTGCCTACCCCGAGGTGATCGGATGGATCGATCGACTTGTCGCGCAGGCGTGATGCGACGCGCAACAGGTAGTAAGTGATGTAGATCACCCGTGACCGATGTGCGCTTGCTCGCCTTCGATTCGACTCACTTTCGACAGCTACCAGGTGCAAGGCGTACCGGAAAGCCTGCTGCTTCCGATAGCGGACCGACAGAACATGATTACCACTGGAAACGAGGCCACACCATGAGCAACCGCAGAAGTCTCTCCAGCCGACTCTTCGAGGGTCTAGGCCGCATCACTTGGGGCTACGGCAAGCGAAAGCTGGAGGAACGGCGCGCACGCAAGCGCGGACAGCGATAGGCCGAACGGTGGGTGTCCGATTTCGGCACCCTCGGTCGGTACGGTGCAGGGATGGACGGATTCGAGGTAGGCGACGGAGTCACACCGCTGATCGGGCCCATGGCAGGTATGTACGGAACCGTGGTCTGGTTCTACGAGGACAAGCAACAGTTGCTCGTTCGCTTCGGCGCTTCCCAGCAGATGTACTACGCGGAGGACGAGCTGAAACGATGGGGTGAGTAGTCGCCGGCTCGACCCAGATCGGAATAATTGAATCTTCACCGATGCTGATGGAGTCGACCAACCCGAATCGAAAGGTCCCACCATGCATCTGGGCGTAGACAGCTTCGTCTCTTCCGTGACCGATCCGACCGACGGCCGGGTGATCGCTCCCGAGGAGCGAATGGGTCACCTGCTGGAAGAGATCGCCCTCGCGGATCAGGTCGGGCTCTACTCGTTCGGCATCGGCGAGCATCACCGCAGCGAGTACTACGATTCGGCTCCGTCGATCATTCTTGCCGCAGCAGCCGCGCGCACCGAGAACATCCGACTCGGCAGCGCAGTCAAGGTGCTCAGCGCAGACGATCCGGTACGGGTGTTCCAGGAGTTCGCCACCCTGGATCTGATCTCCAAGGGCCGGATCGACCTGGTCGTGGGACGTGGATCCTTCACCGAATCCTTCCCTCTGTTCGGCCTCGACCTGGCCGATTACGACTCGCTCTTCGCCGAGAAGCTCGACCTCCTGCTGCAGATCCGCGACAACGTCGAGGTCACCTGGTCCGGTCGGCACCGCCCGGCACTGACCCGCCAGGGCATCTACCCGCGTCCGCTGCAGGATCCGTTGCCGATCTGGGTCGGCGTCGGTGGTACGCCTGAATCCTTCGCTCGCGCAGGGCTTCTCGGGCTCCCTCTGATGATTGCCATCATCGGCGGAGAACCTCGACAGTTCGCCCCGCTCGTCGATCTGTACCGTCGCGCCGGAGCGCAGGCGGGCCACCCGCCGGAGCAGCTGAAGGTGGGTCTGCACGTGTTCGGCTTCGTCGCCGAGACCACGACGGCCGCAGCCGACACCATCTACCCCGGCTGGAACGAGATGTTCACCAAGATCTCTCGGGAACGTGGATTCGCTCGGCCCAGCCGGCAACAGTTCGATGCCACCTCCGGTCCCAACGGTGCGTTCTTCATGGGAGATCCGAAGACGGTGGCGGACAAGATCCTGCGAGTGAGCGATCAACTGGGAGGTGTGGACCGGCTGTCGTTGCAGATGACCAATCCGCGACTGGCGCACAGTGACCTGTTGCGCGGGATCGAACTCCTCGGCACCGAGGTCGCTCCTCTGGTCGCAGGTAGTTAGCGCTGCGCTGGCGGCTCGGTCAGTTCGAGGCCCATTCCATTTCGTCGACGCCTGCGACAGGCGTCAGCAGAGAACGGATCTCGGCCGAGTACATGGTGCGTTTGATCTCGCCCAGGACGTCACCGCGGGTGCCGGCCAACTCGGCTGCGCGCGCGATGGCGTCCTCGCGTACCCGCTCCTGCGTCGAGACCGCGTCGACCAGGCCGAGCGCCATGGCGTCGCCACCGCCGTACCGGCGGCCGGTCGTCAAAGCCTCGTGGAACGCATGTGGAGCCAACCTGGCACGCACCATGTCGACGGTTCCCGGGCTGTACGTCGCACCGATGTTCACGCCGGGGAAGCAGAGAAATCCGCGATCGGATCGCATGATCCGGTAGTCGTGCGCCATCACGAAGAACGCGGCACCACCGTAGGTGTGTCCCTGCATGGCCGCGACGGTCTGCATCGGAAATGTCAGGAAGCGCACCAACATCTCCTGCACCGTCCCGATGAATCGGTTGATCTGGTCGAGGTTCTCGGCACCCCAGGACAGATCGACTCCCGTGGAGAAGAACTTTCCCGTCGCCGTCGTGACCAGCGCAGCAGGACCCGTTCCGGTCTCGATTTCGTCCAGAAGCGCGTTGATCTCGGCAACCCAGTTCGGGCTGATGCGGTTCTCGGTATCGTCCACACCTCGACTGCCGAGGTTCAGCACGAATACGTCGTCGAATCGTTCCAGGTATGGCATATCCCGAACGTACCCATTTTCTGTTGTTCTAGCTCACAACGAGGGAAGCGTCCGTGTTTGCCCGAGGGCGAAGCGGGTAGCTGTACGAGCACTATCGACGGAACGGAGGGCCGGTATGCCGACCAACGACGATCAACCACAGCTCAAGGACCAGGATCTCTACGAGAAATTGCGCGAGGACGGAAACTCGAAGGAGAAAGCCGCCCGCATCTCGAATGCCGCAGCGAAGAAGGGGCGAGACCAGGTCGGCAAGAAGGGCGGAGAATCCGGATCCTACGAGGACTGGACGGTCGACGAATTGACCGACCGAGCCAAGGAATTGGGTCTCGAGGGCTACTCGAAGCTGAACAAGGAAGAGCTCATCGACGCGCTACGCAGTCACTGATTCACTGCGGGCGAAGCGACGCGTAGTACTCCTGCAGCGACGGGTAGTAGTCGTCGAAACTCGGCAGCGGGGCGTCGTCCCTGGATGCGACGAGCATATCCAGGTAGTACTCCCAGCCGGGACCGATGTCGCCCAGACCGTCCGTGCTCTCGCAACTGTGCACCAGAACGACGACCGTCGAGCCGTCCCTGTCGTCGAGGCGAACCTCGAGCGGCCACTGCATCACGTCGAGCGTTCGCACAGCCAGCCGGCTGGGCGGCTCACACGCTTCGATCGCCATGTCCGATGCAGGCTCGCCCTCCTCGAACCGCATCGTGACGCGAACGGTGTTCTCCGAGATGCGCTCCCACGGCCCGAACCACCTTGCCGTTCGCGACGATTCGGTGATGCTGGCCCACACGTCCTCGCGCGGAGCGGCGATGGTCCTGGTCAGCTCGAGAGCGAAGCCGGTGTCGGTGCTGCGCAGCGTGCCCGTGGGCGTCGGTTCCATCGACTGATTATGCGACTGCGGTGTCGCTGCCGTCGAGCACCATCATCATTGCGGTCGCGCGGGCACGGTGTTCGATCGAATCGACCGGGTACCCCACTGCTTCGGAAACCTTCGCAAGTCGGTGCGCCACGCTGCTGTGGTGCAGGTGCGTTCGGTCTGCTGTCGCCCGAAGGCTTCCGGATCCCAGGTACGCGCGAAGCGTGCCGAGCAACTCCCGGCCGTGAGGCGTGGCGCGCAGTTCGTTCGCGCGCACGAGGTCGGGAACGTCGCTGAGGGTCAACGAACTTTCCCTGTCCAGCAGGTTCAGTGCACCGAGCCGATCGGCGATCACGACGGGTCGGTACTCACTTGCCTGCGCCAGGGCGAATCGAGCATTGCCGAGGTGTCGATGGAGATCGTCGGCGCGCAGGGCGAGGGAGACACCCAGATGGCAGCAGCCGACCGGCGGTGCGGGCGGTTCGTTCGTCAGGAGGTAGAGGACGTGGTCGTCGACCGTGATCGGTACCGACCGACCGGCCGTCGGCGAGGCAGGTCCCGGCGGTGAGTCCGCGGCTGCCATGGCCACTCTCACGCGGTCGGTCGGTTCGATGTGCAAGGCGGTCAGCGAGCTCAGCAGTGCGATGTCGTCGACAGGGAACAACACCGAACGGGTGTGTTCGGCAGCGGACGGACTGTGCCGTGGTACCAGAATGACGGCTGCGGTCAGGGCCATTCGATCGACGAGCATGTCGTCGAGAGCGAGCGCGGGGCCCACTCGCTCGATCCACACCGAGCCCATCACGACGTCGTCGACGACAACGTCTTTGGCTGCCGACCGCTCGCCCGCGGCCTGAGTCAGCCAGCGGCCCTTCGGATCGCACCGCGCACGCTGGCGGTGTCCGCCGGACGTGCCGACGACGTCTATTCCGACCACGCAATCGGCGAGAGCAGCGCTGGCGCGGAGCATCGCGGTGGTGTCGGCACCATGTCTGATCAGTGCGTCGAAATAGTCGATCACGCGCACCAGACCCGCGGAGTCGGCATCGAGCTCCGCGAGCCGGTACATCAGTCCTTGCATGAAGCGACGCTACGAGGCGGGTACGCGAAGGCGCAAGCCCCTACGCAGGGCGTCCAACGCTTCTGCATGTCCGCGCTTGCTCACCTCTGCTGTCGCCAGTAGCGCGGATCCGTGGAAGGTGCCGGGGAACGAATGCAATTCGACGCTCACGCCTGCCTGCAGCAACCGGACCGCGTAGTCGATGCCCTCGTCACGAAGCGGATCGAGCTCCATGGTCGAGACGTACGACGGTGGGAGTCCGGCCAGATCGGTGGCACGAGCGGGAGCGGCGTAGATCGAGACGTTCGGGTCGTCCGGTCCGCTGTACGACTCGCCCAGGTAGTACTGCCACGACAGAATCGCGTTGGGCCGGTGCCACATCGGTGTGTCGACGAATTCCGTCATCGACACGGTGTGCAGTCGGTCGTCGAGTTCGGGAATCTCGAGCAATTGGAACGCCACCGGCACCACGCCCTCGTCTCGAGCCCGCAGCACCGTTCCTGCCGCCAGGCCGCCACCGGCGCTCTGACCGCCCACCGCGATTCTGTCCGGGTCCACGCCCAGTTCGTCCACATGAGAGTGGATGTACGCCAGCGCGGCGTAGCAGTCGTCGAGCGGCCCGGGGAACGGCGTCTCGGGGGCGAGCCGGTACTCGACGTTGGCTACTGCGAAACCGAGCTCACGGACGACGTCCACGCAGTAGGGATCGCTGGACGCGGCTGTCCCGATGGCGAATCCGCCGCCGTGGATCCACACCAGCACGGGTAACGGTCCGTCGGCGTGCTCCGGTGTGAAGAATCGAACGACGACGTCCGGTGCACCGTCGAGTCCAGGGACGGCGAGCTCGCGCAGGGAAACTCCGTCCATGGACAGGTCGGCGAGCATGGCGTCGACAAGTGTGGTGAAGGTCGATCGTGCTGCGGGAAGGTCGCCGAAATCGACACTCGGAAGCATCGTGACGGCAGCAGCGAGTTCGGGGTCGAGAGTGGGGAAATTGGTCATGAACCCATAGTCGGCACAATTGTGTCCTGTGTCACTTGTCGTATGGAGGAAGTGCAAGCGGTGCCGTCCGACGGGTGTCGGACGCCCGCCGTCGATCAACTCGGGGTGTAGAGCCTCTCGACCAAGCCGAGGGTCCACAGCGCGGTCAGCGGACCCCCGTCGTTGGTGAACTTGTCCGTCCGGACGATGCGGTCGCCGCGAACAGCCGGTAATCCGGTCCAGAGCGGGTTGGCGTTCATTGCCTGCAAGTCCTCTTCGGACGTGATGGCGGCAATCATTGCCACTGCGTCGGATGCGGCGGTGACGTTCTCAGGTCCGTACTCGATCTCCGGAGCGGCTGCGCTCCACGCGGAGCCGAAGCGGGCTCCCACATCCTCGAGCGCGATCGACGTCACCCGGTCACGTCCTATCGAGATCCCACCTTCCTCCGATGTACTGATCGGCAGGACGGTGGTGTCGGCGATGGCATCGGCGTACTGCGTCGTGAGTTCGTCTACGCGAGTGGTGTATTCGTCGACAACTGCTCGGGCTCGGTCCTGCAGATTCAGTGCCGCGCCGATCGCTGCCACGTCCTGCTGCCAGCTGACTCCGGTTCCGGTGGAGCCCACCGGCAACACCGGCGCGATAGCACTCAACTGGTCGTAGATTTCTTCGATCACCTCGTCGCGGCCGATGATCAGGTCGGGATCGACGCGTGCGACGGCCTCGAGGTCGACGGTGTTTCGCGGATACAGCTCGGGCACTCCGTCGGCGAGCAGCATCCTGGTGGGCTCGGTCAGCGGGCCGGGAATTTCAGGTGGAGCCTCGGTTTCCACCGGCATCCCGACGATGGGTAGGTCGAACGCCAGGGCGATGTCCAGGTCGCGTCGTCCGTCGATCACGACGACCGATTCGATTCGATCCGGTACCTCGACGGTGCCGAACTGCGTGGTGACCGAATGGGTCGCCGAGTCCGACGTCGCCGGTTCGGTGTCGACACCGCAGGACGAGAGCAGGGATGCAACAAGGACCGCGCCGAGGACGACGTGCAAGCGGGGGAGTGTCTTCACAACTTAAGTAAACCAAACCTAAGTCAATGGTGAAGAGTCGGTCAATCGTCGTACTCGACTCGCACCGACACCGGGTCGGTCTGGAGTGCTCGGAAGCCCGCGCCGATGAGGCGTCCGAGCACCGGATTGTTCGAGAAGGATCGCGCTCGGAGCGCGACGTCGTCGTCGGGAACGAACGTTGCTGTGCCGGTACGCCATCGGCTGCCCACACGAATTCTGATTCTGGGTTCGTCGGTGATGTTGGCTCCCCAACCGGATCGGGTTCCGTGCTGGGAGATCAGCCAGGCTCCGGTCTCGTCGAACACTGCCGACACCGGTACCTGCCTGCGCAGGCCGGACTTGCGGCCGACGGTCTCGATATCGGTGACCAGGGAGGTCCGGACGCCGATCGACGTGAGTCCGTTGACGACCGGATTCGCGATGTGCTTGCCGATCCAGCGCTCGCGGCGAAACTTCGTCGCGGAGGCAGATGTCTCGACCCGAGCGGAGCCCCGGCGATTGCGGAACGCGTCCCAGCCGTTGCGCTGCATCATCGTAGCCGCAGTCTTCCATGCCGGACGGCTCGAATTCGGTTGCCGCCCAGCACCGATGAGCTGTAACTGGTCGGTGTGCCACTGCAGATCGAGAGCGCCGTTGATCTGCTTGAACGCACTGGATTTCGACGGAACGCGCAGAGCCACGCGCGGCGATTCGACCCGGTCGAGAGTGCCGTCGACCAGAGAGTTCGCGACGGCAGGGGTGAGGGCGGTCGGACGGCCGAGGCCCACCATGTCGCACTCACCCGATTGCACTGCCGCATTCATCACCGAGCGGGTACGGAAGCCGCCGGTGACTGCCAGTGGCACGCTTGCGGCCGCGTCTCGCACCGTCCGCGCGTACTCCAGGAAGTACGCCTCGCGATCGCGGGTGCTCGCGGTGCCCATCATCGCCGGTGATTCATAACTGCCACCGCTGATTTCGATGAGATCTATGGATTCCCGAACGAGATGCTCGACGGTGATGCGTGATTCTTCCTCGCTGAACCCGCCGCGTTGGAAGTCCGCCGAATTCAGCTTGATTCCCACTGCGAAACTCGGCGACACCGCCGCTCTGATTGCGCGGACGACTTCGAGCACGAATCGCATCCGTCCGTCGAGGTCGCCGCCCCAGGCGTCGTCGCGTCGATTGGACAGCGGCGACAGGAACTGCGACACCAGGTAGCCGTGCGCCCCGTGGATCTGGACGCCGTCGAAGCCGGCCGTCTCGGCCACAGCCGCCGCGGTGGCGAATCGACCGATGATGTCGTGGATCTCGTTCTCGCTCAACGCCCGAGGTGCCGGAATCCCCGGGATGTTGGGTGCGATGGCAGATGGCGCAACGGGCTTGGTGCGGGTGACGAGCGGATTGGCCTGTCGACCGGGGTGATTGAGCTGCATCCAGATGGGTGCACCGCCGTCGGACGTCGCTTTCGCCCAGCGGGCCAGCGCATCGCGGTCGCGGTCGTCTTCGATGACGACATTGCCCGGTTCGCCGAGATGGGACCGGTCGACCATCACGTTGCCGGTCACCACCAGGCCGTAGCCGCCGGCACCCCACCGGCGGTACAGCGTTTCGAGGCGCGAGTCCGGGCCGTGCTCGGCGGTGGACAGTCCTTCGCTGAGAGCTGCCTTCATCACGCGATTCGGCAGGATCTGCCCGCAGGCGAGGGTGAGCGGGCTGCTCAGGTCGATCACGTCGGTGTCAGGGGACATGGCGTTGCTCCGGTTCCTGGACTGCGGCTCCAGCTATGATGGACAACATAGCTACAGAGGGACTGTAGATGTAACGAGTCGTCACGTCAATCATTGTGGCGTCCTCGGGAGGGGTTGGGATGGCGAATCGAAGCAGTGCTCGGGACGACATGTTGCGCAGCGCCGCACACCTGTTTCGTCGACGCGGTGTCGACGCGACCTCGCTGGCGGACGTCATCGATCACGCGGGCGCACCGCGCGGCTCGATCTATCACCACTTTCCGGGCGGCAAACCTCAGTTGGTGGAAGAGGCGACCCGTACTGCGGGCGCCGCGATGAGCGCCATGATCTCGGCCGGCCTGGCTTCGGCCGGTCCGTCTGCGACCGTGCGGGCGATTCTGGACGGATTCCGCGGCGAACTGCTGGCCACGGATTTCGTGGCGGGCTGTCCTGTCGCGCCTGCTGCGCTCGAGGGGTTGCATGCGCCGCAGGCGGTGGCCGCGGCAGGTGAGTCCTTCTCGTCCTGGGAGGACGTGATCGCGGCGTCGCTGTGGCAGCGCGGATTGACTCGCGAGCGGTCGTACTCGTTGGCGACATTCGCGATCGCCGCCATCGAAGGTGCGCTGATCATGGCCAAGGCGCAGCGCTCCACGGCGGCGTTGGATCGGACCGAGGGGGAGCTGTCGGCCCTGCTGGAGGCGGTACTGGAGGCGTCGGCCGGCCGCTGACGTCGGTCAGGATGGGCTGCCGGTATTGCTATAACTGACAGTTACAGCTAACTTTCCTTCAATAACTATGCCGAACGTCATAGTGGAAGGAAGCTCCGATGTCGTCACCCACTACCTCCCGTCATCTGGCGGATGTGCCGCAATTTCGACGGCGATACCTCGCGCTGATCGTCATCTGCGCGGCCGAGCTGCTCGTCGTGCTGGACAACACCGTCGTCAATGTCGCCCTGCCCTCGATGGGGCTGCAGCTGCGTGCCGACATCAGTGGGTTGCAGTGGGTGGTCGACGCCTACACGCTCACGTTCGCGGGATTGCTGCTTGCGTTCGGTCATCTCGGTGATCGCTACGGTCGGAAGAAGATCATGGTGGTCGGGCTGGCCGGTATCGCGGTGATGTCGGTGGGCGGTGCCGTGGCCGCCGATCTCGGGCAGGTGGTCGCGGCCCGAGCAGCTATGGGTGTGTGTGCGGCCGCGGTGTTTCCGGCGACCCTTGCCCTGATCATCAACATCTTCACCGACGCCAAGGAGCGAGCGCTGGCCATCGCGGCCTGGACTGCCATGGCCGGGTTCGCCATCGCCATTGGCCCGACGGCGGGCGGATTCCTGCTAGAGCATTTCTCGTGGCACTCGGTGTTCTGGATCAATGTCCCTGTGGCACTGCTCGTTCTGGTGGCTGCGCTGGCTTGCGTGCCGGAGTCGAAAGCAGAGCACGTCGGTAAGTACGATCCTCTGGGCATCGCGCTGTCGTTGGCGGGCATCACGGTGTTGGTCTGGGCGATCATCGAAGCGCCACACAACGGTTGGTTGTCTGCTACGAGCATCGGAGCCTACCTGGCAGGATCGGCTGCCATCGTCGCATTCGTCTGGTGGGAGCTGCGAACACCGTCTCCGGTGCTGGATCTGAACCTGTTTCGGAACCGGCGATTCTCACTGCCCGCCTTGGCAATTGCCGTGGCGTACTTCAGTATGTTCGGCTTCCTGTTCATGATCACCCAGTATTTCCAGGGTGTGATGGAGTTGACCCCACTGCAGTTCGGTGTCCACTCGCTGCCCTTCGCGATATCCATCGCAATCGGTGCGCCGCTGGCGACGATCATCGCCCAACGCATCGGAACCACGGCCGTGATCGTCTTCGGTTTGGTGGTGATGAGCATCGGCATGTTCATCGCAGGGCAGGTGAAGGTCGAAACGCCCTATCTGGGGCCGGTTCTCGTCTCGATGGTTCTGATGGGCCTCGGCTTGGCGATCGTGCAGGGCCCTGCCACCGAGTCGATCATGTCCTCGGTGACGCTCGACGAGGCAGGTGCAGGATCCGCGGTGAACGACACCACCCGCGAGATCGGCGGAACTCTCGGAGTTGCCGTGCTCGGGTCGATCGTCGCATCGGTCTACACCGCACAGGTGAGTCCGAAGATCGATGCGATTCCCGACGCGATCATGGAGCCGTATCAGAAGGCGTTCGCTCGCGAGACCGTCGTCAGCGTCATCGAGATCGTGAAAGCACCCACGAACCCGATCTTTGCGACGCAGAAGGCCGACCTGATCCACGCGATGAAGGCGGCCTCGTTGGAGGGCTTCCAGCTCGCGTCGTTTGTCACCGTCGCGGCTGCGATGACGTGCGCGATCGCTGTTGCGCTGTTCCTGCCGTGGCGACGCCCCGAGGGGAGCGGTGTTCTTCTGGCGTGGCGTGAATCCAAGGACGCCGACGGGGTCAGTTGAACGGCGTTCCGCCGGTGACGGCGATGGTCTCGCCGGTGATGTAGCTCGACTCGTTCGATGCCAGGAACACATAGGACGGAGCCAACTCCGCGGGCTGGCCCGGGCGTCCGAGCGGTACGGTCTCACCGAACTTCTCGTACTTCTCGGCCGGCATCGTCGCGGGAATGAGCGGCGTCCAGATCGGTCCGGGTGCAACAGCATTGACACGGATGCCACGCTCTGCAAGATCGCCGGCGAGGCCTTTGGTGAAGGCCACGATTCCTGCCTTGGTCGTCGCGTAGTCCAGCAGTTCCGGAGAGGGATTCGATGCCTGAATCGAGGTCGTGTTGATGATCGTCGATCCTGCGTCCATGATTGCGGCAGCGCGTTTGGAGATCCAGAACAAGGCGTACAGGTTGGTGTTGAGTACCCGATCGAACTGCTCGGTGGTGATATCGGCGATGCCGCCCATCTGAGCCATTTGGAAAGCGGCGTTGTTGACGACGATGTCGAGCCCGCCGAGGACCTCGGAGGCGGTGTCGACCAGCTGCACGCACTGGGACTCGTCGGTGAGATCGCAGGCGATGGCTCTACCGGCGCGCCCCGCTCCTTCGATGAGGTCGACAGTGGTCTGCGCGTCCGGACCTTCGGATTCGAGGTGTGCGATGACCACGTCGGCACCCTCGCGTGCGAATGCCAGTGCAACAGCACGGCCGATGCCCGAGTCGCCGCCGGTGATCAGTGCTTTGCGGCCGTGCAGTCGATCCGATCCACGGTAGGAATTCTCGCCGTGATCGGGCGTGGAGACCATGTCGCGGGTCAGTCCCGGGTGCTCGAGGCGACCTTGCTCAGCCCGGTCGGGCATCGAAAATGCGGTGGTCGGGTCGGACTTGCTGAACTGGTCGGACATTGTCGATCCTTGCCTCGGTGTGCGTGAAGTGCTCCACGCGGCAAGTCGAACGAGCCGCTTCGGTTCAGTGGAGACGACTCACGGCCGCAGCCGTTGGTGAGTCCATGTCAGCCCAGGGTCACCGAAACGACGAACTGGTAAACCTCGACAGGTCAGGCTGCGCGAGGATCGTCGACGATCGTCGCCAAACCCAGCGCGTCGAGGACCATGCGTGCGGGCCGCGTCGGAGCGAAGATCTCGAGGCGGTCTGACGCGCGAGCGGCAGCGTCGATGATCACGCTCGCTGCGCCCGAGTACATAAACGACACCGCCGACAAGTCCAGCAGCACAACCGATTCGCCGCGCAGCGCCTCGTCGAGTTCCCCAGCCAAGCTGGAGCGCGATGTCAAATCGAGTTCGCCGCCGGCACGAACCACCGTCAGGCGAGGCGAGTAGGACTCGATACCGATCGAGAAGCGAGCATCGGCGGTCTCGGCGGTTGCGAAGCGGGAATCGAAGTGGTCGGTTACAGTCACGGTGCGAACCTCTCAGTTCGGATGGCCTAACGACCGACATGCGCTGGGTGGAACCCGAGGGCTACAGGTTCCGTTGCATGCCGTGCAGTAATCCTGACAGCGCAACGTCACCGAATCGAAGACTGATCATCACGGATCGATAGCTAGTCGGTAACGAAGAGGTAACGGCAGATGTGACGGCGCTGAGCATCGTTCAGGGCAGTGTGTGGCCTGCCGTCCGGAACAGGCGGTACCACTCCTGCCTGGTCAGGCGTAGATCGGAACCTCCGGCGGCCTCGACGACTCGATCGGGGTTCGTGGTGCCGAGCACGACCTGGATGTCGGCCGGGTGCCGGGTGATCCAGGCCGTTGCCACGGCCGACGGGGTGGAGCCGTGTACGTCGGCGATCTCGTCGAGCGCCACGTTGAGTTCGGGGTAGTTCTCGCGGTCACCCACGAACACACCGGAGGACGTCCCGCTCTGGAACGGTGACCATGCCTGCAGGGTGATGCCGCGCGTTCTCGCGTAGTCCAGCAGACCGTTGTCGCGGTCGATCGACTGATCCTCGGTGCCCATGTTGGCGGTCAGCCCCGACGCGATCAACGGCGAGTGCACGATGCTCAGCTGTACTTGATCGAAGAGAATCGGTTGTTTCACAGCGGTTTTCAGCAACTCGATCTGGCCGGGTGTGTGATTGGAGACGCCGAAGCCCAGGACCTTGCCAGACTCGTGCAGGTGATCGAACGCTGCTGCGACCTCCTCCGGCTCGACGAGGGCGTCCGGTCGGTGCAGCAGAAGTGTGTCCAGGTGATCGACACCGAGGGCCGCGAGTGACGCCTCGACCGTGGTGACGATGTGTTCTTCGGAGAAGTCGAACCAGCCGTCGCGGATACCGACCTTGCTCTGAATGCTGATGGCCTCACGCTGCGACGGGGTCAGTGTCACCGCGTCGCCGAATCGTTTCTCGCACGTGTGCGGGGCACCGCCGTAGATATCCGCGTGATCGAACACCGTCACGCCCACATCGAGGGCAGTGTCCACCAACCTCCTGATCCGGGAGTCGTCCACGTCGGTGATGCGCATGAACCCCAGCACGATGCTCGAGACTTCTGTTCCGGTGTGGGGGAGGGGGAATGTACGCATGGCGTCTACTCGAACTCGAGTCGCATGGATTGACTCGTCATCTGCAAGATGAGCACGAAGCCGGTGAGAGTCACCACGATCGGTGCCCACAGGACGACGGCGACGAACGTGTCGACACCTCTGTCCACCACGATGTACACCGCGACGATGGAGGTAGCCAGCACACACAGCGCTATGTGTGCGGCCAGCCTCCATTTGTCGAAGAGGAAACCGGCCAGCATGCCGAGGGGTATGAGAAACGTGCACTTTCCGAGTGTCACCTCGGGCTCGAAGTCCGCGGTGATGGTGGCCCCGAAAATCGCGATATCGGCGATGACGACGAACGCGAAGGCCTGCCGGAGCGTCGGCCATGGACCGAACCACCAGAATGCGCCCATGATGTACGCGGCGATCATGCACGTCCACTGCACTATCGACGGGATCGGGGTGGTGGCACCGTAACCGAATGCCATCTCGAGGGTCACCACGACGGCCATGGCCAGACTCGCAGCCGAGACGACCCGTTTGACCCCCGTGGTCAGCGCGAGGGAGGCCATTACTCCGACACCCCAGTGATAGTGCTCGTTCGGCCGGTACGAAGCGCGTGTCACGTGTGTCCCCTTCCGTCGACCGCTTCAGGATTCAATCACACGCGACCGTGACGAGGATCATGTTTCTGCACTTCACCAGCTGATGCGTCCAGCGATCGAAGCGGCGTTCAGCCGATCAGCCGGTGTAACAGTTCGGGAAGCGTTTCGCCGATGTCGTGGCGACTGGCCACGCGGTAGCGAGCGCTGTCACCGAGTCGGCGCCGTCGATCCGCGTCACCGATCACGGTCGAGATCGCCTCGGCCAGAGCCGCGGAGTCACCGGGTTCGACCAGTACCCCCGCGCCGTCGGAGAGAAATTCGTGGGTACCGCCGTGATCCGTTCCGATCACCGGCAGCCCGTGCGACATTGCCTCCAGTACCGACAACGGACCGGCCTCCGGGGACGTACTGGCCGAAATCACGACATCCCACCTGCGGAGTGCGGACTCTGCATCGGTGTGCCCGAGAAACTCCACCCTGCCGGCGAGGTCCGATTCGGCGGCACGTTCGTGGAGCTCCGATACGTAGTCGCGATCGCCGGGAAAGCTTCCGCCGGCCAACTCGACTCGGATGCCGGGAAGTGTGGCGACGGCATCGAGGAGAACTCGGTGCCCCTTCCAGGGTGTCAACAACGCCAACATGCCGACCACCGGTGGGGTGTGAAGTTCGCCGCCGAAACGGGTCACCGGCCACGGCACTCCGTTGTGTGCCACCACCACCGGAAGGCCTGCCGCGCGGAGCGGAACGGCCGTTGCTTCCGAGACCGACACCGCGACCCGAATTGCCGGGCGGGAGAATCGAACCACCACGCGCTGCTTGAGAGAGTTCATGGTGTCGTGAACGAGCCAGGACGCACCGCGGGTCGGCCGGCACAATCGTGCGACCGGGAGCGCGAACAGGGAATTGACGACAGTTGTCGTGTCGGGCGCGCGCACGACGGAGCGCACTGCGCGTGCGGCACCGATCCACCTTCCGAGCAGGCGCAGCGCGGCGATACCGCGTGCGGCACCGTGCTCACCCCCGAGACCGAGTTCGTCGATCCGAATGTGCCGGGTTCCGCTCGGCAGGCGACGCGCCAATGGTCCCGCGGGGCAGGCGATCACAGTTCTGTGGCCGCGGCGCTCGGCCTCGTCGATCAAATTGAGCAGCACCTTCTCCGCACCGGAAACCTGTCCGGTGTGGGCCAGAAAGAGCACGGTCGACTCGTCGGTCATGTGTTGGCCTGTCTGTGTGGCAAGGGTGGTTCGCGAAAGCGAACTCGTGACTCGTCAGGCATGGTGCAGTAGAGCGACGGGGTCTCCGCACATCCTCTGCAGCGCTGAATCGACGACCGCGACGTCGATCATCTTGCTGCAGAACGATGCCGTGTAGGTCCGCCCACCGGCAATCTCGGCAATGAGCATCGTGCAGCCGTCCGGGCCGTCCGGCTCGAGTGATGCGGCCATCTGCGGTGGCCTGCCGTCGTCGACCCAGTCGAGGTGATCGAACACTCGCACTCGCCCGAGGTCGCTGACGGCCAACCTCAATGTCCCAGGAACGTCGACGACCGAATCGTCGACCTGCGGTCCAGCGGACGACCGAACTCGCGTTGCGATGTCGCGGAGCTGCGACATCCCCAGTACCGCTAGCGGCCAACCGGATTCGATCACCTCACGCATCGCCGTAGCGATAGCGACGGGTGTCGTGCCCGACGGCAGGTGAAGTGGAATACCGACGGCGAAGTTCCCGTGCGAATTCTGTTGTGCGGGATCGAGGTAGCGTCGACTGTTGAACAAGACCATGATGTGCTCGGCGACGTCGACGCCCTCTGCGCGCAGTGCCGCGCTCCACAGCGCGATCGAGATCGACGCGGCTGTCGCACCCGGCATGTTCTCGGCCGTCCAGTGCTTGAGTTCGTCCACCCGTGCTCGGCTCATGTACCCGGCACGGCTGACTTTCGCGGTTTCCCAGTTCTCGATTCTTCGGCGGGGAGCAGACCCGTCGTCGACCTCGGGTCTATGGCGTCCGCGCAGCCTACGGAAGTCCAAGATGGTCTTGGGGTTCCGAGAATAGTGACGCCACAATGCTTTCCACGTGGAACTCGCGGGCAATCCTGCCGCGAGCCCGGGAACCAGTGTCCCGTCGGCATCGTCGCAGAATGCCGCCAACATCATCACGCCGAGCTGGCCATCTCCGATTCCGTGCGAGTAGTCGATGGCGAGATGGTCGTCGAACACGATCACGTCGAGCGGGCTGCGCTTGCCGTCTCGGGATCGAATCTCGGTGAGCATCCGACCCAGGTCGTTCGTGGGGCCGGTACTCGAGGTGACGTTGTCACCTGCGATGTCGGTGCGGTAGCGCCAATGCTTATTGTCCGACCGCGGTTCCAGTGCGAGGTGTGCCTCGGCATCGGCCTGTTCGGCGGACGTGAGCGTTCGTCTCGTACGTCCGACGTCGAGACCACGGACCGGACCGACAGCGGTGATTATTCGGGTGTCGGCGAACACTCGATCCAGCGCAGTCGCGCGGTAGCGGTGCTCAGCGGACGGCATCGACGACCTCCTGCATTCGACTGCGGAAGTTGGCGCGAGAAAAGCCTTCCGCCCACGTACGGATGGCGGCGCGGTCGTAGTCCGCAGGGTCGAAGGAGCGCATGGCCTCGGCGAATCCGGCGATCACGTCGTCGTCGGAGCCTGGAGATACGTGCACCCCGGTCTTCCCGGGTACCACCGAGTCCATCGCACCGCCGTCGCCCAGGGCGATGACGGGTGTTCCGGTTGCCATGGACTCGACGGGGACGATCCCGAAGTCCTCTACGCCCGGCATCAGAAGGGCTCGCGTCGTGCGGTGCAGTTCGAGAAGCTTCTCGTGTGAAACTCGTCCCAAGAAGGTCGTTTTGGGTCCGGCAAGTTCTCGGCAGGCGTTCATTGCGCGACCGTCTCCTGCCACCACGAGGGGAACGTCGGCTTCGGCGGCAGCGCGGACAGCGATGTCCGGACGCTTGTAGGGGACAAGGCGTCCCGCGAGCAGGAAGAAGTTCTCTCGCTCGACGGACGGATCCGGTGTGAATCCCTCGGTGTCGACGGGAGGATGGACAACCACTGCGTCGTCGCGCCCCCACCAGTTGTCGATACGACGCGCAACTGCACTCGAATTGGCCACCACGGTGGTCAGTTTCGGTGCGGCGGCTATCTCGCATCGACGTGCGACGGCCGACAATGCCGTCAGTATCGCCGCTCCGGCTCGACCGCCACCCTCGCCTGCGCGCAACTCGGGGTCCCAGGCCCACCGTGCCGGGCTGTGTACATAGGCGATCACCGGGGAGTCGGTGGCGAACACGGCCTGGGTAGCGAAGGCATGGTGGCTGACGACCACGGCATCGAAACCGGTGAGCGGCATTCGGCGAAAGGCCAGCGGCATCAGCGGAAGAACGGGCGCGTACGACCGTTGGCCCAACGCGTTGTACACCCGATTGAGGCCGGTCGTGTGCGGCTCGCGACTGATTCCGGCCGGTACCCCGGACGGCCGGGAGATCGGCGCGAACACCTCGGCCGCAGGCCAGTGCAGAGCAAGTTGCTCGATGACGTGCTCGGATCCGGCGATCTCGGTGAATCTTTCGTGTACGACGGCAATTCTGTCAGCTGGCATGTCTCTGGCCTTCCGGCGCGATCGTCTGTGCGGTCCGTTCCACCCGTCGGGTCGACCTACCGCTCTGCAGGACCAGATGTACGGGGATGTCGAAGTCGTCGAGCAGCCGCAGTGCGGCGGTTGCCGCCTTCTTGTCTCGTCCGCGTTTCGAAACCAGCACCACCACGGTCTCGACGTCACCCACGTCGAGGTGCTGCCACCACTGGTCCGATACGCCGAATTCTGCAGTGGCTCGGCGAGGTTCGGTTGTCCGGCCCTGATCGTGATCCGACTCCGACACGGCACTCTCGCCGACCAACAGGACGATCACGCTCTCGCCCTTGGGAGCAGCGTGTCGAGCGCCTCTCGAGGCAGTCCGGTCGCCGCGTTCGAGCGCAGCGATCCGCGCAGCTACGGCAGGCGGCACCGTATCGCCCGACTTCGGGTCGAAGTGTGCACCGTACTTGCGCGAGACCCGACGGGCCCAGGAGCGAGAGGGCTTGCGTCCGAGGCGTCCTCGGAGCAGCACGATCAGTTCGGCCGCGACGATGAGAGCAGCGAGCGCTGCGACGAGTGCCTCCGAGACCGGTTTCGGAGATACCGGAGTGGTGCTCTGGTCGGGGTTCGACAGCACGACGAGTCGATCTCCGCCCGCTGTGGCCTGAACCTCGCTCAGGCGGGCGCGCAGATCGGCCAGCTCGGAGACGGCCGCGGGCCGACTCGGATCGTCGGGTGCCAGGGCATCGATTCGAGCCTGTTGCGCGTCGACTGCGGACTGTGCATCGCTCGTACGATCGCCGGAGTCGCGAATTGCATTGGCAGTGCTGGTGCTTGCCATGGTCGACACCATCGCCTCGGCCAGATCCGCGGCGAGTTCGGGAGATCGGGTTGTCACCGTCACGATGAGCAGTGCAGGCGAGGTGCCGGGGGAGAGCTCCACGCTCGAGGCGAGTTCCGCTGCGTCCATATCGGAATCGACCTGAGCGAGTACCTCGTCGAGAACACTGCGATCGGTTGCCAGTTCCATGAACGGCGCGCGCATCTGCTCGATGAACGCGTCACCGGGGACAAGAGTCTGGGCCGGTTCGATCTCGGTGACGACCGACGCGGCGTACTGCTCGTCGGTGAGTTCGCTCCTGAGGTAGAACACCCCTGCACCGACCAGCAGCGCGATGACGAGGGCTGGCAGAAATGCTCGGCCCAGCTCACGCATGTGGCCGGCCAGGTCGATGGGTGGGGGTACGTCGCCTCGGTGTACGGCATCGTGGACGGACATCAACCGCATATCCTTCCGTCGTTGATGCGAGCGGATGTACCGCTTCGGCGATTCGTGGAGCCGACGGGCTCGATGATAGCCGGGGTCGGGTGTCGGTCGCGTAGCCGAGCCGCCCGTGAATGAAATTGCACATCAACAACATTGGAATAACAAGCACGGTGATTTGTTGCGATCGCGAAACCGAACTTCGAGTCCGGACCGAGCCGCCCGAATCGGACGATGTGTCCGTTGTTTCCGTGGTTCTCACTCGGATCGCGCACGGTGCCGTCCTTTCTCTGCCGCTCCCGGCAGTGGTGACTCGACGAGTCCGATCGCAACGAGCGCGTAGAGCACGGTCGCGACCAGCAGCGCCGCCGCAGCGGAGACGAGCAGCCACAAGCCGGGGTGGTACTGCACCAGGAACCAGCCGCCGACCGTCGCAGCTGCCGCGATCACGACGACGACCGAAATCGACCGCACAGGAAACAGTTTGGAAATCGGCATACTCCGCGCGATCACTGCCCACAGCAGGACGAGCGTGGTTCCGATCGTCGCTACCGTGGAGATTGCAGCTCCGTCGTACGACATTCGCGGGATCAGAACGAGGTTCAACCCGACGTTCAGGGCCAGGCCGACCAACGCCACAACGGGGTAGTGTCGCTGCATTCCGGCCGATGCGAGCACGAAAATGCCCAGCATCACCAACGACATCAGCGCAGCGCCGATCACGAGCAGACGGGCTGCGTGCGCTCCGTCGACGAAACGGTCGCCGTACAGCAAGCCGATCAGCGGCTCGGCGGACGGTACGAACGCCGCGACAGCCATCGCCCCGAACAGTGCGAACAGCAGTGCAGCCGAACGTGTGCGCGCTCGAAATGCTGTCGTGTCGTGGGGCCACGACGCGACGAGCAGGGTGCTGATCGGTGCCACCGCGGCCAACACGAAGGTGTCGATCATGTCCGAGAATTTGTAGCCGATGGAGTACAGTCCCACGGCCTCGAACGTGTCGAGCAGGCTCAGCATCAACATGTCGATCTTGAGCATGGCGATGGTGAGAGCGAAGCCGATTGCCAGTGGTACGGCCTCTTTCAGATAGGGCCCCCAGCGACGGATTTCGATGTGCCGTGACGGTCGCAGACCCATGGAACGGTTGCCGATGCCGAAGCCCTTGGTCACCAACTTGAACACTTCGTTGGCCACGGCCGGGAGAACGAAGATCAGCAGGGTGGGGGCAAGCACGGCCGCCAGGACGGTCAAGGCCAATTGGAGTGCTTGGCCTGCGCTTTCGGCGACGGCCACCAGGACCAGGCGATGACGGCTCTGGAAGAGGACGCTCAGGGCGTGGCCCGGCGTGGCGAACACGACAACCAGCCCACCCACGACCGTGGCGAGAACCACTTCGCTCGGATACTGCAGCAGAAGAACGTATGCAACGGCCAGCACGTACCCCAGCAGCCCGAGGACGGTCCGCAGAGCCAGGAACGACGATGCCGTTCGACCGATCTCCTCGGGATCGTCGTCCATCAACTTGGCCAGCACGACGCGTCCGACACCCAGATCGGTGACGACGGACATCAAGCCGAGCAGCGCGAAGACGAAGCTGAACTGACCCCAATCGTCCGGTCCGAGGGACCGCGCGACCACGACGCTGCCTGCCCATCCCAGGGCTGCGATGATCACCCGGCTGATCAGGACGGCAATCGTGGCCTTGGCAGCGGCCTTCGGATCCGCGGCCACTGCACGGTAGTCGGGAGGTTGCTCGGTGCCGTCGAGTGCGAGGTCCTCGGCCATCAGACCACGCCTGCGGCTCGATATGCGCCGGCGGTGAGCTCTGCCGTTCGACGCCAGCTGATCTCGCGGGTTGCCACGGCTGCCGCGTCGACGAGGGCTGCGCGGGTATCTCCGTCGAAAGCGATGGGTTTCATCGCCTGTACCCAGTCGTCCACGTTCTCCGATTCGACGAGAACGGCACCGTCGCCGACGACATCGGGGAGGGCACCGACGGCACTGGCGACGACCGCGCCGCCCGAGGCCATCGCCTCGACGGGCGGGAGTCCGTAGCCCTCGTACCGAGAGGCGTACGCAGTGATGGTCGCGGCAGCGTAGAGGCCGGGCAGATCCTCGACGTCCACGTACCCGAGCCCCTGTGAATTGCGGGGGGCGTGGGGGCCGGCGGAGCCGGCCCCGGCCAGCAGGCACGGTAGTCCGAGACTCTCCGCTGCGTCCGCCACCAGCTGAACGTTCTTGCGAGGCTCCACCGTTCCGACCTGCATGACGAAACGGTCCGGCAGGTCGTATTTGCGTCGAACGGCGTCCACCCGGCCCTCGCTGGGGACGCGAGCCCACGCTGCGGGTGCCAGGCCGACCACCGTGGCGTCGCGCCCGCTGACCGCCTTGATTCGATCGGCGGTGAACTGCGAGACCGCGATGAGCAGATCTGCGCGACGCAGTGCGCGCCGTACCAGTCTCTGCTCACCCAGTGCGCGAAATCGACTGGAAGCCGACGGCATGTCGATGACCGAGAGGTCGTGCACCGTCGCAACGGTGAAGGCCTTGGTGAGGAACGGCAGGTCGACGTCGAGGCCGTGCACCACATCGCAACGACCGACGGGGAAGGCGCCGAGCACAGCGCGAGCCGCACCGCTGGTGACCGGCCTCTCCATCGCCGCGACCGAGGGTGGAAGATCGCCGACGGCGTCGCGCTGCACGCACGCGGCGAGATCGGTACCCGGTAGGCAATGTGGGAGCTCGTTCAGGAGTTCGCGAATGTAGGTCTGTACGCCGCTTCCGCCCGGTCGGAGGGCGAGCGCCCCGAAAACGATTCGTGTTGCGCTGCTGCGCATCCCACCACTCCTAACAAGAGCCAGAAATAGACATCGATCGGAAAGATCTCGAAATACGTGGAGACGAGACTGGCGAACATCGCGGCGACGATCGACGCACCGACTCCGAGGGCGAGCGCACCGTCGCTACCCGGTAGTGCCCGGGAGAGGCGGGTGCACCACAGCAACGACGTCACCAACAGCGCCACGACGGCCCAGAGGCCGATCGGCCCCAGTTCGAGCAGCGCCTTGATGTAGTAGTTGTCCGGTTGATAGTTGGTCGAGAGCCCTGATTGCGTGAACGCGACGCCCTCGGCGGTGGAAATGCGGTCTGCGGCAGATCCGCTCGATCCCAGACCCGTCCCGAACGGATGGATCAGGATGCTGGCGATGATGTTGGCCCAGCCGTCGCCGCGTTGACCCAGGCTGCTCGACGAGAAGAAGACCGACGTGATCTTGGGTACGAAGGGGACCGTGACGGCGACGGCCACTGCCGCCAGCGCGAACGGCGCGGCGAGGTAGCGGAAACGCACGGCGATCAAGTAAACGGCCCCGACGGCGAGTCCGAGAATCGCCCCTCGCACGATCGAGCTGGACATCGCGATCACCATCATCGGAGTCGCGCAGAGGAACAACAGGTTTCGTCGCCGACGCGGATCGGCCAGCGCTACCGCACCTCCGACCAGCAACGCCAACATCACGTATAGGCCGAAGGGGAACGGCAGATTGAACGTGCTGAACGTACGCAGCAGTCCGCCCGATGTTCGGACCTGCGTGCCGTATTCGTACCCCAGCGACACCAGCGCGGCGGGACCGGCCACCAGTTGCGCTATGCCGACCGCCGACGTGAACACGCCCATGCCCATGAGAACGGAGACGAGGTGGTCCCGATCAGTGGCGTCGAACGGTGCGAGCCACATGACGACCACCAGCAGGATGTAGAAGAAGGTGACCTTGATGCCGAACACGCCCACGACTCCGTACGTGGCGAACGCCGACACGCTGCCGAACACGACGAAGACCGCAGCGGCCGGCCACCACGGCACGAACACTCGAGGCGACGAGCCGCGGACGTGCCGTGGTCGGCGCAACCACGCGCACAGGACAGTGAAGACGACGAGACCCTCCTTCCAGCCCGATACGATCCCTGGGAGGGGAACGAGAACCAGAAGTCCGTGCAGTGGAACAAGTCCGGCCAGCAGGAGAACCCCGCGCTGTGGCCGACGGTAGATCGCCGAGGCCACCGCGCAGCCCAGCGCGAGCACCAGCGCTGCGCCGACACCGAGCGCAACGTACGTGATCACGCGGTGCCCCGAACGCGGTCGTGTTCGGCGTAGACCACGATCAGTCCTCGGCGCGCTTCAGAACGGCGAGAACCGTGAGAAACAGAATTTTGACATCGAGCCACACAGACCAGTTCTCGATGTAGTAGTTGTCCCACTCGGCGCGGTCGGCGATGGACGTCTGTCCGCGAAGGCCGTGCACCTGTGCCCATCCCGTGACACCTGCCTTCACGCGATGCCTCTCTCCGTACCGACGGATCTGCATCTCGAACAGGTCGACGTACTCGGGGCGCTCCGGCCGCGGACCGACCAAACTCATGTCGCCGCGAAGGACGTTGAGCAGCTGCGGAAGTTCGTCCATCGAGGTCTGTCGCATGATCTTTCCCACGCGCGTTCGTCGATCGACACCTTCGACACCGCCGGGCGCGTCACCGGCCTTCCGCTCGAACTCGGCGTCGGAGGCACGGGGAGGCCGCATGGAACGGAACTTCAGGCAATCGAACGGCAATCCGTCGCGCCCGATTCGCTCCTGCTTGAAGAAGATCGGTCCAGGGGAACTCAGGCGCACGAGCAGCATCAGCGTCAGGAAGACGGGGGAGAGCAGCAGTAGGCCGAACGCGGTCAGAACCCGATCGAGAACTCCCTTGAGTGCGAACTGCCACCCCTTGGGGTTCACGTGCGGTAGCACCATCAACGGCAGACCGCCGATGTGCTCGACGCGGGCGTTGACACCTACTGCGTCGTACAGCCTCGGCACCACCCACACTCGCATGCCGAGTCGATGCGCTGTCCTTATGGCACCGAGGAGCTCCCGATCCTCCGTCGGTGCGAACGCGACGATCAGTTCTTCTGCTGCCGTTCTGCGAGCGATGGTCTCGAAGTTGCTCGGAACTCCGAGGTGAGGCAGATCGGCCGGGTCGCCCGCCGAGGACAGGTCGGCGACCGGTGCCTCGCCCACGTAACCGACCGGAAGCAGACCGTACTCCGGGAATTGCCGTGTCCGTGAAACGAGTTGGTGGGCAATCGGATCGTTGCCCAACACGATGGTCGGTGCGGCGGAGCCGTACCTGGTTCGAATCAACCGCTGCACGACGACACGGATCAAGCGAGCAACGGCGATCGTCGCGGCACTCGCCACCCAGATTCGCAGTACGACGGCACTCGGCCGATAGTCGGTGTCGGCCACGAACATCGAGACCATCAACGCCAGTGATGCGAATGCGACGGCGGTTTCAGCCGGCCCGATCTCGTCGAGGAAGTTGCGCCGGAGTCCGCGGCGATACATCGACTTGGCGGCGAGGATGCCGACGAGGAGCGGCAGGAAAAGCCATGGCAGCCAGCCGGTCTCGGTGAGACTCCCCGAATACCACAGCAGTGCTGCAACCACGGCCACGACAGCAGCAAGGACGTCGACGGCCACGGTGATCGCCGAGTGCCACGGATCGACTCGGAGTCGATCGACGAGTGTGCGAGTGTCGACGATTGTGTCCGCCTCGGCAGCCCGAGAGCTGGTGCGCAGTGAATCCAGGGTTTTGGGCACATCTACTTCCGGTGGCTAGTTCGGATCGGTGGTCCCGAATATCCCTTTTAATGTATACCGGGACGAAAGAGGCAACCCGGTCGACTTGTCAAAAAAACTCGAAGTCGGTTGTGGGCCGATAAATGCTAATACCCGATGGGTATTGCGCCGGTTATTCGAAAATTCGCTCGCGAATGATCCACGCCAAATCCTGCAGTATCTGTACGTGGCCGGTAGTCCATTGACGGGGCTGCTGATCCCATACACAGAGGGTTCCGACGGAATGGCCCTCGTCGTCGGTGAGCGGGACTCCGAGGTAGGACACGAGCAGGTTGCCCTGCACCGACGGGTGATCCTTGAGCATGTCGTTGAGCCGTGCGTCCTCGACGACGAGTGGTTGTCCGAGATCGATCGCGTAGCGGCAGATCGATCCGTCGAGAGGAACCTCCTGCGCGCCACCGAGTTCCGCGGGCAGCCCGAGAGCGCTCTTGAAATACTGACGTCTGTCGTCGAGCAGCGAGAACGCAGCCGACGGAACGCTGAGGGCATCGGCCACCATGGCGACGACCCGGTCGTACCCGGCGTCGGAGTCGGTGTCCATCAAGCCCGTTCGGTTCACTGCGGCAAGCCTGTCCGGGTCGTCGATCGGGGTGCCGAACACTCGGGTGGCTTCGATCGGGTCGACACCGTTGTCCACGCCCTCCTGTAGAACTCGAAGCAGCGCACCGACCTCGGAATCGGGATCCTCGGACAGCTCTCGCACGATCTGATCGACCAAAGCGCGTCGAATGTATGCCTCGGGGGACAGACCCGACTTCTCCGCTTGTGTGGCCAGCAACTCGTTCAGGCGGTCGTCGAAACCGGGAAATCCTGTCGTCATTGTCCAGATGGTAGTACAGGCCGTGACGTCTCACCGACGCCCGAGTCACTGCATTCCATAATTCGGTTTTCGGCGTGGTTCTGCGGCCGAGGACCGAGACAAACCCAGCTGCGAAGCAGTATTGCCGGTATTCGATTTCGAATTCACCGAGGTTGCTAACATCTGCCGATGAAACCGAGTTCACCGCGGCGAGCGGCAACCGCGCTTGTAGTCGTGTTGTTGTCCCTGGCTGCCGGGTCGATGCCGGCGGCCGCATCCGTCCTGCGGGAGCAACAGGTACCGGGGGACAATCCGCCGTGTTCGCGGCAGTCGGATGCCGTTCGGATCGGAGTGTCACCGGGCGCTTCGATAGGTGCGCTGTCTCCGACGGATCTGGATCGAGAACTGACGCTCGCCCGCGACGCGGGGTCCTTCGCGGTTCGTCTCGACATCGATTGGTCTGCCATCGAGTCGACGCGGGGCAGGTTCGACTGGAGCCGAACGGATCGGGTGATCGATGCCGTTGTGGCCCACGGGATGTGCGTGCACGGCATCGTCGCGTACACACCGCGGTGGGCACGTGTAGCCGGTGCCGTCAACGATTCGCACTCCCGTCCTGCGAACCCTGCGACCTTCGCTGCGTTCGCCAAGAGCGTGGTTCAGCGGTACCAGAGCCGAATCAAGATATGGGAAGTGTGGAACGAGCCGAACATCGTGACGTTCTTCAAGCCCGTTCCCGATGTGGCGGCCTATTCGGCGCTGCTTCGAGCGACCTACACGGCGATCAAGCAAGTACAACCCGATTCCACCGTGCTCGCAGGCGGGATGGCACCCTCCGAGGACAAGGACGGCAACATCGCGGGTACGACGTTCCTGTCGAAGATGTACGCGCAAGGATCCAACAAGTACTTCGACGCCTTCAACGTTCACCCGTACACGTGGCCGTACCTACCCAACGACCCGGACACGGCGTCGTGGAACACCGCCATGAAGATGTGGTCCATGCGAGACACCATGATCGCAGGCGGCGACAGCGGCAAGCAGATCTGGATCACCGAGTTCGGTGCGCCAACCGGGACCGCACCCAACAGTGTCAGCGAGCAGGTGCAAGCGGACAGCATAGGGATCGTCCTCGATGCCGTCCTCGGCAACGACTGGCTCGGACCGGCCTACGTGTACAGCCTGCGCGACGCCGGCACCGATCCAGCAGACACCGAGCAGAACTTCGGCTTGGTGCAGCGCGATTGGACGCCCAAGATCGCCTACGGACGCGTCGACGCCTACGCCGCCGAGCACTCCGGACGCTGATCGACCGACTCTCGGCCATTGCTTCGACCTGGTGAGCTATTGTCTGCGCATGAATTCGCAGCCGGGGGCTCGATCCCAGATCGCATCGATGTCACGTTCGATTCTCACGGTGACGCCTGCGCGGCGTGGCTCTATCTTCCGAGGGACACCGGCCCGGCTCCGGTGATCGTGATGGGGCACGGCCTCGGCGGAACTCGGGAGATGCGGCTCGACGCCTATGCCGAGCGCTTCCGCGCCGCGGGATACGCCTGCCTGGTGTTCGACTATCGCTACTTCGGGGCCAGCGGCGGCGAGCCACGACAGCTGCTCGACATCGACGCGCAATTGCAGGACTGGGCCTCGGCTATCGCTCATGCCCGCTCACGTGCAGATGTGGACAACTCCCGAATCGTGTTGTGGGGCTCGTCGTTCGGCGGTGGTCACGTCATCGTCGCCGCCGCCCGAGACCAGCAGGTCGCGGCAGTGATCTCGCAGTGCCCGTTCACCGACGGAATTGCCTCGGGACTCGCGTCGAACACCTGGACATCGATGAAGCTGTCCGGCCGGGCACTGGGTGACCTGGCAGGTTCGGTGATCGGTCGACCGCCGCTGATGGTGAACACGGCCGGACGACCCGGGACGACCGCGCTGATGACCTCACCCGACAGCTACGACGGTTACCTGGCACTCGCGCCGGACGCCGACGAGACCTTTCACAACCGAGTCGCAGCGAGAGTTGCGCTGCATATCGTGCGGCACCGGCCCGGGCGTCGGGCCAAGGACGTTCGGTGCCCCATCCTGTTCGTCGTCTGCGAAACGGACTCGGTTGCGCCGGCGAAGGCCACTCTGCGTTACGCGCGTACGGCACCGAAGGGCGAGATCAAGACCTACGACGCCGGTCACTTCGAGATCTACCTGGGTGAGGCATTCGAGCGAGTGGTGGCTGATCAGATCGAATTCCTCACCCGCACGGTTCCACCGACTCAGTAGACGTCGCGTACGTATCGCTTCTCTGCGGCAAGGGCTTTGACGTAGGCCTCGGCACTGCTGGGAGCGAGTTTGCCGTGTTGTGCCACCACGCCCTTCAGCGCGGCGTCCACGTCTTTCGCCATTCTGGACGCATCGCCGCACACGTAGAAGTGGGCACCGCGGTGAATCCAGTTCCACAGCTCGGCCCCGTGCTCGCGCATCCGATCCTGGACGTAGACCTTGTCCTTCTGATCGCGCGAGAAGGCGACGTCCAGGCGGTTCAGCGACCCGTCGCTCAGCATCGCAGTCAGTTCGTCGCGATAGTAGAAGTCCGTGTCGGCGTGCTGTTCACCGAAGAACAGCCAGTTGTGGCCGGTGTGCCCGAGTGCGCGACGCTCGTGCAGGAAGGCGCGGAACGGGGCGACGCCGGTACCCGGGCCCACCATGATCATCGGGGTGGTGGGGTCGTCCGGCGGCTTGAAGTGCGAGGTCTTCTGCACGAAGATTCCCACATCGTGATCCGACGCATGGTCGGCGAGGTAGGTCGAGCACACGCCACGCCGCGGAACTCCGTGCACGTTGTACCGCACCGCCGAGACCGTCACTTGTACCTCGTTGGGGTTCTCTTTAGGACTCGACGAGATCGAGTACAGCCGTGGCTGTAACGGTTTCAGAACTCCCAGCCAGTCGTCCACCGAGGCTCGAACCGGGTGTGCAGCAAGCACGTCGATCGATTGACGACCCCACATCCAGTCGGACAGTGCATGCTTGTTGTCGGGATGCAGCATCGCCTCGAGATCGTCGTCCGCAGTCCGTCGATGGACGAACTTCAGCAGATCCGGGGTTGCACGGGCGATCTCGAGGTGGCGGCTCAGCGCCGTGCGCAGCGACATCGAGCCGTGTCCAGCGAGGTCGACGGCTGCATCGCTGTCCAGGCCGGTGGCGTCGAGCCACTCGTCGACATAGGCATCGCTGTTTCGCGGCCACACTCCGAGCGCGTCGCCTACCTCGTACTCGAGCGTGCCGTCGGGCAGATGAAATCCGAACTGACGGACATCCTTGACCGATCCGCGTGCGGTCAGTACCCGATTTCGTACGAGAGTCGTCACCAGCGGTGACTTCTTGCTGTACCGCTCCGGCTCCGCGCGGGTCTGCGGAACGGTGCGGGCAGACTCCACCCGTGCTTCCTCGATGGTGGTGTCGTCATCGCGCCGAAGCAGATCGACCACCGCATCGAGCCATGCCGCCGCCTCGCTCTCGTAGTCGGGCTCGCAGTCGACGCGCTCGAGCAGTCGCCGGCCACCCAGCTCGGCGAGACGCTCGTCGATCCTGCGTCCGTGGCCGCAGAAGTCCGCATAGCTCGAGTCCCCGAAAGCGAGTACGGCATAACGGATTCCCGGAAGCGTCGCCGCGGACTCGGCGGCGAGGCTGTCCCAGAACGTCGCGCCGTTGTCGGGCGCTTCGCCGTCACCGGTGGTACTGCTGACGATCAGCACATCGGCCTCGGCGGGCACACGATCGACGGTGAACGTATCCATCGAGTGTTCGGCTATCGTCAGACCGGCTCCCCGCAGGTGGGCCAGGCAGGACTGGGCGTACTCCTCGGCGGTGCCGGTCTGCGAGGCCCAGAGCAGCAGCACCGGGCGACCGCCTGGATCAGCGGTATCGGCCGATACGCCGGAGACAGCACCGTCGGTGTCGGGTCTCCGCGAGAACAGTCCTGCGAGAACGCCGTCGAGCCATGCGTGGGTCTCGGGGGACAGGGGGGTCTGCGAGGGCAGGGTGGGCGTTCCGGCGGCGCTGCGGCCCGCCTCACTGCCCAGACCGTCGAGAAGTCCTGCGATGTAACGCTGCTCGATGGTGGTCAGTGGTTCCGAAGGGCGCGCAGGGCGGCCGACGATCGTGGCGAGTGCATCGACCGGATCGTGGGAATGCTCGTCGTCCGCGGGTGAGGGTGGTTGGGCTGCAGCAACTCTCGTGAGCGTGACAGCGCACGCCTTGAACTCGGGTTGTTGAGAATACGGATCGATGGCGTCGTTGGTGACGGCATTGATGGCGAGATACTCACCGAATTCGTCGTTCCAGTGGAAGGGTGCGAAGCAGCTGCCCGGGAGCACTCGATCGGTGACGACGGCAGGGAGGACGGCTCGGCCTCGGCGGGACGCGACCTCGACGCTGTCGCCGTCGATCAGACCGAGCCGGTCGGCGTCGTGTGGGTGCACCTCGACGAAGGGCCCGGAATCGAGTTTGTTCAGTTTGGCGACCTTGCCGGTCTTGGTCATGGTGTGCCACTGGTGCGGCAGGCGCCCGGTGTTGAGCAGAAACGGGTAGTCGTCGTCGGGCATCTCCGCAGGCATCATGCTGGGCCTGGCGAAGAACTGAGCCCGACCGCTAGGGGTGGGGAAGGACAACGCGGGGATCGAACCGTCCTCGGCCACCCGTCGTCGTTGGCTGACCCCGTCGTTGAGGTAACGGATCGGGTGCCGGGTGGTCGACGCGTCGGGCGGACACGGCCACTGGATGGGACTTTCGCGCAGGCGATCGTAGGTGACTCCGCGAATGTCGTAGCCGGTGTTCGGATTCCAGAACTGCTTGATCTCCTCGAACACCTCCTCGGCGCTCGCATACGTGAAGGCATCGGAGTACCCCAGCGCGCACGCCATGTCGGCGATGATCTTCCAGTCCGGCAGCGCACCGCCCGGTGCCTCGAGCGCCGGTTGGAACAGCGTGAGGTTGCGTTCGGAGTTGACCATCACTCCGTGCGCTTCCGTCCACAACGCAGCGGGCAGCATCACATCGGCGTACTCGTTGGTTTCGGTATCGGCGAAGGCATCCTGAGTGATGACCAACTCGGCGCGCTCGAGACCGTCGATCACCGTCGTTCTGTTGGCCACCGAGGCAACCGGATTGGTGCAGATGATCCAGCAGGCCTTGATCTCACCGGCAGCGAGCTTGGCGAACATCTCGATGGTTCCGCCGCCGACATCGGTGCGCAGAGTTCCACGCGGAACGCCCCATCGATCCTCGACGAATTCGCGGTCGGCGTCGTTGACCACCGCTCGCTGTCCCGGCAGCCCCGGGCCCATGTATCCCATTTCCCGTCCGCCCATGGCGTTCGGTTGACCGGTCAGTGAGAACGGGCCGCTACCGGTCCTGCAGATGGCACCGGTCGCCAGATGGAGGTTGCACAGCGCATTGGTGTTCCAGGTTCCGTGCGTCGACTGGTTCAGGCCCATAGTCCAGCAGCTCATCCAGTTCTCTGCGCCGCCGATCATCGCGGCGGCGGCCCGCAGGTCTTGCTCGGCGAGACCGGTTGCGGCGCAAACCTTCTCCGGGGTGTAGTCGCTGAGGAACTCCGGCATGGCGTCCCACCCGTCGGTGAACTCCGCGATGAACTCGGGGTCGATGTCGCCGTTCTCGACTATGAGCGCGAGCAGACCGTTGAGCAGCGCGAGGTCCGAACCCGGTTCGAGTTGCAGGTGCAGGTGGGCCTTGTCCGCGGTGGCGGTGCGACGGGGGTCGACGACGATCAGCTTCGCGCCTGCCTTGACTCGGTCCATCATCCGCAGAAAGAGAATGGGGTGACAGTCGGCCATGTTGGAGCCGATGACGAAGAAGACGTCGGCGTGGTCGAAGTCCTCGTAGGATCCAGGCGGGCCGTCGGCACCGAGCGACTGTTTGTATCCGGTTCCCGCGCTCGCCATGCAGAGTCGGGAATTGGACTCGATCTGGTTGGTGCCGATGAAACCCTTGGCCAATTTGTTCGACAGGTACTGGGCCTCGATCGACATCTGCCCCGAGACGTACAGCGCGAGCGCATCGGGACCGTGTTCGTCGATGATCGCTCGCAGCCGCCGGGCGGTGTCGTTGATCGCCACCGACGTGTCCGTGCTCTCCGGGCGCTCGCCGCGGCGGTGCCGAATCCGAGCCTTCTCGAGCCGTCCGGGTCCGGCGAGCATGTCCGCGGTGGTGGTTCCCTTGGTGCACAGCCGGCCGAAGTTGGCCGGGTGAGACTTGTCGCCGACGGATTTGGTGACGACAGGCCTGGTCGCGGTGGTATCGGAGGTCAGGGATTGGCCGCCGACCTCGAGCACCATGCCGCATCCCACGCCGCAGTACGCGCAGAGTGTCTTCACCGTGGTGACCATGCATTCCACAGTGCCCGGCCCAGGGTGCGCCGTCATTACACCTCAGTTAGCCGGATATGACGTTGTCCTCACCATGCTCCGCCGAAGGCGGTGATGCGCCCCGAGGAACGCAGGAAGCGGACGTGAGGTAACACGAACTTCCCGGTCTGCGATTGGTACTCGAACGTTACTCATCGAACGGGCTGTCGAGTGGAGTGTCCGATTCTTCGCTGGCACAATCGTCCCGGTCGGGCACGAAGTGGGAAGTGGTGTGGTTCATGAGGGTGTATCGCGGATTCGTCATCGCCGCGGTGGGAGTGGTTGCTTCGGTGGCAGTCCTGTCGGGATGTAGTTCCTCTTCGGACATCTCCGAACCGTCGGTGCCGATCGATTCCAACCCGATGACCGAGCTGATGAAGCCGAAGCTGACCTCCAGCGTTCTCGACGGTGCCGTCGGATTCTCGCCGGCGGACCCGGTGACCGTCTCGGTCGCCGACGGCAAATTGTCCTCGGTGACCATGCTCAACCCGGAGGGCGAGCCGGTCTCGGGTGCGATCTCGCCCGACGGATTGTCGTGGACCAACACCGAACCGCTCGGCTACGACCGCGAATACCGCGTTCAGGCCGACGCATACGGACTCGGGGGAGCGTCGAGCACCGTATCGAGCTTCACCACCAGCCAACCCGGTAACTTCACCAAGCCCTACGTATTGCCGAACCCCGGCGACGTCGTGGGTATCGGGCAGCCCGTCGCGGTTCAGTTCGACGAACCGATCACCGACAAGATCGCTGCGCAGAACGCGATCACCGTCACCACCACGCCCGCCGTCGAGGGCGCGTTCTACTGGGTCAACAACAAAGAAGTTCGCTGGCGTCCGCAGAACTACTGGGCACCGGGCACCAAGGTCGACGTGGCGGTGAACGTGTACGGGCGCGATCTCGGTGACGACATCTTCGGCCAGGAGAACGCCACGACGTCGTTCACGATCGGTGACGCCGTCATCGCCACCGCCGACGACAACACCAAGCAGGTGACGTTCAACGTCAACGGCCAGGACGTCATCACCATGCCGACGTCGATGGGCAAGGACAGCACCCCCACCGACAACGGGGTCTACATCATCGGCGACCGCTTCGAGCATCTCGTGATGGATTCGTCGACCTACGGCGTGCCGGTGAATTCGTCCAGCGGATACCGCACTCCGGTCGACTGGGCGACGCGAATGTCCTACAGCGGCATCTTCTTCCACTCCGCACCGTGGTCGGTGGGACAGCAGGGTTATTCCAACGCGTCGCACGGGTGCCTGAACCTGAGTCCCACCAACGCGAAGTGGGTCTACGACAACACCAAGCGCGGGGACATCGTCGTCGTGAAGAACACCGTCGGCGGAACGTTGTCGGGTACCGATGGCCTCGGTGACTGGAATATCCCGTGGGACGAGTGGAAAGCCGGGAACGCCACCACCGTCTGATCTCGGCCCGGCCCGGCCGGATCAGCTACGGTCGCGAGTCTGGTACAGCGACGGGTCGATACCCAGAGTCTTCAGGTACGCCACCGGTTCGATGCTCGAACCGTTGTTGCGTACCTCGAAGTGCAGATGCGGTCCGGTCGAATTTCCGGTACTGCCGACTGCGCCGAGTACGTCGCCCGGTGCCACTTCGTCTCCGACGGCGACGGCGATGCTGGACTGGTGGCCGTAGTAGGTCTCGGTGTTGCCGCTCTTGACTCGGACGAGCTTGCCGTAGCCGTCGCCTGCGTCTCCGGCCTGAACGACGGTTCCGCCGGTCACCGCGTGGATGGGCGTTCCGCTGTCTGCGGCGAAGTCCACGCCCTGGTGGTACTGCGCTCCGTTACCGGTCGGGTTGTTGCGTCCGCCGTAGCCCGAACTGATGCGGTACTTGCCCGCGTCGATGGGGAGCACCGCCCCGCCGAGCCCCACGGTCGGGGGCGCGGTCGGTAGTTCGATTTCGGGCAGGTCTGCCGTGGACGGTGCGTCGGCGACGTCGGGTGCAGTGAGAACGTCGCTGTCCAGAACGATGGCTGCGACCTGATTGATGAGCACGCCGGTGGCGTCGAGAACGGCAGCGAGAATGGCGGCCCGTTGCTGTGCATCGGGCTGCGGTATGGGGATCTGAGGTAGTTCGATCGTGGGTTGAGCGGTGGCCACCGCCGGGCTGAGCACGCCGGTTGTGCCGATGCACAGTGCTGCCGACAAGATCGAACCCGCTATGACTCTGTGCATTCTGCGACCCACGAAAAGCCTCCTCGTCTGCGTCCTCCGCGCACCGTCGGATGGGTGCGCGCAGGACGTAAGAACATGTTCGGTGACGCTTCGGGGCACGCTGAACTCACGTAGCAAAAAACACATGAATCACATTGGTACTTTTCTTCCCCAAAAGTGCCATTGGTAACCGTACGTCACATTAACCCCACAGGAAACCTGAAAGTTGAATTACAACAACGTAATTCGAGGTCAGGGTGGATGCGGGGGTGACGGGGCGGCCCTCTGAGCTGGGTGATGGACGCACGAAAAAGGCCGGTCTCGCGAGGAGACCGGCCTTGTTCGTATGGGGTGAGTGACGGGACTCGAACCCGCGACACCCAGGATCACAACCTGGTGCTCTACCAGCTGAACTACACCCACCATGTGCGCATCAGCAGAACCGTTTCGGGCTCTCCATCAGCAGCGTCGACAATACTAGCGGGTTGAATCCCGGGTTGCTAATCCGCCCCTGCTTGCGTGTCGAGATCGTGAACGACCGCGGCGATATCGCTGGTAGAGGGCCCTGGCTGCGCCACGAATGCCGTGCGGCGGTAGTACTGCAGCTCTTTGATCGACTCCTTGATGTCTGCCAGAGCCCGGTGGGCAAGGCCCTTGGGAGGCTGTCCGTAGTAGATCCGCGGGTACCACCGGCGGGAGAGTTCCTTGATGGAGCTCACGTCGATCATGCGGTAGTGGAGGTAGGTGTCGAGCGCGGTCATGTCGCGGGAGATGAATCCGCGATCGGTCGCGATCGAGTTTCCGGCGAGTGGAACGGTCCCGGCCACCGGGACATGCTCCTTGATGTACGCCAGAACGCGCTGCTCGGCTTCCTCCAGCGTCACCGTCGACGCCCGCACCTCGTCGGTCAAGCCCGACTTGGCGTGCATGTCGGTGACGACGGCAGGCATGTTCGCCAACGCGTCGTCGTCGGCGTGGATGACGATGTCGACACCCTCCCCGAGGATGTTGAGCTCACTGTCGGTCACCAGCGCCGCAATTTCGATCAGCTTGTCCTTGCTCAGGTCCAAGCCGGTCATTTCACAATCGATCCACACGAGTTTGTCCTGCACTCGCACCACACTAGTGCGAGCTGCGATGCCACTAGGGTTTGCGGTGGCGATCGAGCCAGATCAGCATCAGCACACGTTCATGGAGGACGCGGACATGACAGTCGACCCGACGCAGCCGGAACCTACGCTCAGCCCGGCAGAGAAGGCGAAGGCAGCCAAAGCCGCAGCCGTCGAAGCAGCACGGGTCGCAGCCGAAGCGCTGGCCGCCGCCGACGCCGCCGAAGCCGAAGCGCTGGCTGCGGAAAAGGGGCAGCCGCAGGCATCGACCGGCAGAGCCGCCGAGATCGCCGCCGGATACGCCTCGGAGGGCGCCGCGTTGGAATTGGGAACCGTGGTGCTGGACGGCGTCACCGATCCGTCTGCCCGCATCCGAATCCCGTTGGCCACGTTGAACAGACACGGCCTCGTGGCCGGAGCCACCGGAACCGGAAAGACCAAGACGTTGCAGGGTATTGCCGAACAGCTGTGCGCCGCAGGCGTCCCCGTGGTCATGGCCGACGTCAAAGGTGACCTGTCGGGCCTGTCGAAGCCAGGAGCGGACAACGAGAAGATTCGCAGCCGAGCAGCGGACACCGGTATTGCGGACTGGGCTCCCAGCGGCCATCCGGTGGAGTTTCTCTCGCTCGGCACCGAGGGAATCGGGGTACCGGTCCGCGCCACCATCACCGCCTTCGGGCCGATTCTGCTCAGTAAAGTGTTGGGGCTGAACACCACTCAGGAATCCACCCTGGGCTTGATCTTCCACTGGGCCGATTCTCAGGGGCTCGCCCTGCTCGATCTCAAGGACCTGCGATCGGTGATCATGCACCTGACCAGCGACGAGGGCAAGGCCGACCTGAAAGGCATCGGCGGCGTCTCCTCGGCAACCGCAGGCGTCATTCTGCGCGCGCTGGTCAACCTCGAAGCAGACGGCGGCGACACCTTCTTCGGCGAGCCCGAGCTCGAGACCGAGGACCTGCTGCGAGTCGGGCCGGACGGACGGGGCGTCATCACGCTGTTCGAGCTCGGAGCGCAGGCAGCACGGCCGGTGATGTTCTCCACTTTCCTGATGTGGGTGCTGGCCGACCTGTTCCAGACGCTGCCCGAGGTGGGCGATGTCGACAAACCCAAGCTGGTCTTCATCTTCGACGAGGCGCACCTGCTGTTCGCCGACGCGTCGAAAGCATTTCTGCAGCAGGTGGAGCAGACCGTCAAGCTCATCCGCTCGAAGGGGGTCGGCGTCTTCTTCTGCACGCAGCTACCCACCGACGTCCCCAACGACGTTCTCTCCCAGTTGGGCGCGCGAATTCAGCACGCACTGCGCGCCTTCACACCCGATGATCAGAAGGCGTTGAACAAGACGGTGCGCACGTACCCCAAGACCGACGCCTACGACCTCGAGAAGGCACTGACGTCCTTGGGTACCGGCGAGGCCATCGTGACGGTGCTTTCGGAGAAAGGTGCCCCGACGCCCGTGGCCTGGACCAAGATTCGCTCGCCGCGCTCGTTGATGGACACCATCGGCAACGACGCCATCGCGGCGGCCGCGTCGTCGAGCACACTGTCCGCGAAGTACCGGGAAACGGTCGATCGTGAGTCGGCCTACGAGCGGATGAACGCTCGCGTGGCCAACGCGCCCGCTCCGGCCGAAAAGTTCGACATCCCGCCGCTGCCGGCCGATCTGCCGGATCTACCGCCGAGCGAGCCGGACGGCCCGTCGGCCGCCGAGCGCATCATGGGCAACCCTGCCGTCAAGAGCTTTCTCCGCTCGGCCGCCTCGGCTGCCGGGCGGGAAATTTCGCGCAGCATCTTCGGAACCGGACGTCGCCGCAGGCGCTGAGATCAGTTGCCCAGCTTCTTGTAGAAACTGCCGATGATCGGAGCGGAGATGCTACGCGGGCTGTACTGCCCGGCCGCCGACATGCCCTTGCTGAGCAGTCCCGGTACGACGCGCATCTTGTTCTTCGCGAGGCCGTCGAGGGACAGCTTCGCGGTGTAGGCGCTGTCGATCCACAGAAAGTCGGGAACCATCTTGTCCACGATCGAGGCCTCGGCCGGATCGGGTGTCTCGGTGCGGACCGGTCCCGGAGCCAGCAGGGTGACGTTGACGCCGGTGCCCGCGAGCTCACCGCGGAGCGATTCGGAGAACGTGTTGACGAAGGCCTTGGTCGCGGCGTACGTCGCATTGTTGGGGATGGCCATGTTGCCTGCCGCCGAACCGGTGATGAGGATGCCACCTGCTCCGCGGCCGATCATGCCGGGCATGACGGCCAACGTGAGGTCGTGTACCGCAACGGCATTGAGCTCGACCTGGTCGCGCTCGTACGCTGGATCGAGACCGGCCACCGGTCCGAACGTCGCGATACCCGCGTTGTTGCACAGGATCGAGATCTCGCGCTCGGCCAGCTCGGTGACCAGTTCCTGTCGCTGCTGACGATTCGACAGATCCGACTGACGCACCTCGACGGTCACGCCGTGCTCGGCTGTGAGCTTGGCAGCCAACGCCTCGAGCAGCTCGCCGCGTCGGGCCACCACGATCAGGGAATGTCCGCGGACAGCGAGTTCGGTGGCCAGGGCTTCACCGATTCCGGAGGAGGCTCCGGTGACGACGGCGCGGGCATCTGGACTGGGCTTGGGCAGGCTCACGGTGAGACAGGCTAGCGGAAAAGATCAGATCGTGGCCGCGAGCCGGGTGCCTTGCTCGATGGCCCTCTTGGCGTCGAGCTCCGCTGCGACGTCCGCACCGCCGATGACGTGTGTGGTGGTCCCCGCGGCCTTCAGTTCGTCGACCAGGTCGCGTACCGACTCCTGGCCCGCGCAGATCACGATGGTGTCGACCTCGAGAACGCGTGAACGTTCGTGCTTGTCACCGAAGGAGATGTGCAGCCCCGCGTCGTCGATCTTCTCGTAGTTGACGCCCGAGAGCTGATGCACACCTTTGGCTTTCAGTGCAGCGCGATGGACCCAACCGGTCGTCTTCGCCAGCCCGGCCCCGATGCGTCCCGGCTTGCGTTGCAGTAGGTACACCTCACGCGGAGACGGTGCGGGCACCGGAGTCGTCAACGCCCCCGGCGCGGCCTCGGGCTCGGTGACGCCCCACTCCTGCTTCCATTCCTTCAGATCCAACGTGGGGGAGGCGTCGGTGGTGAGGAACTCGGAGATGTCGATGCCGATACCGCCGGCACCGATGACCGCGACCCGATCGCCGACGGGCCTGCCGTCGCGCACCAGTTCTGCGTACGACAGCACCGACGGATGCTCGATGCCCGGGATGTTCGGAATCCGGGGAGTGACGCCGGTGGCGAGTACCACCTCGTCGAACTCGCCCGCGATCAGTTCTGCGGCGGTGACCCTGGTGTCGAGGTGCACCGCGACGTCGGCGGAGCGCAGTGCGCTCGAGAAATACCGGATGGTCTCGGCGAATTCCTCCTTGCCGGGAATGAGCCGCGCGATACCGAACTGTCCACCGATCTCGCTCCTGGCCTCGAACAGGCTGACGGCATGTCCGCGTTGCGCGAGGTTGAGGGCGGCAGCCAGGCCTGCGGGTCCGGCTCCGACGACCGCGACCTTCTTGGTCTTCTTCGTCGGCAGCAGCTGCAGGTCGATCTCACGTCCGGCACGAGGATTGACCAGGCAGGAGACCTTCTTGTGGACGAACGCGTGGTCGAGGCAGGCCTGATTGCAGGCAATGCAGGTGTTGATCCGGTCCGCCGAGTCGGTCGCGGCCTTCTCGACCCAGAACGGATCTGCCAGCATCGGCCTGGCCATCGCGATCAACTGTGCGTCGCCGCGGGCGAGGATGTTCTCAGCGATCTCGGGCATGTTGATGCGATTGGACGCGGCGACGGGGATGGCCACGTGCTTCTCGAGCTTGCCGGTGATGTCCGCGAATGCAGCCCGTGGTACCGAGGTGACGATGGTCGGCACTCGCGACTCGTGCCAGCCGATGTCGGTGTTGATGATGTTCGCACCCGCGGCTTCGACGTCCTGCGCCAGTGCGACGATGTCGTTCCAACTCTGACCCTGCTCCACCAGATCGGCCATCGACAGCCGGAACACGATGAGGAAGTCCGGGCCCACGGCTGCCCTCGTCTGCCGCACGATCTCCACGGCCATTCGCCGGCGGTTCTCCGCCGAACCGCCCCACTCGTCTCGTCGCTTGTTGGTGCGATCGGAGAGGAACTGGTTGATGAAGTAGCCTTCACCGCCCATGATCTCGACGCCGTCGTATCCGGCGCTCTGGGCGAGCCGAGCGCAGCGCACGAAGTTGCGGATCTGCCAGCGGACGCCCCGCGAGGTCAGTCGCCTGGGCCGAAAAGGGTTGATGGGGGCCTTGATCGACGACGCCGAGACGCTCAGCGGCTGATAGGAATAGCGCCCGGCATGGAGGATCTGCAGTGCGATCTTGCCGCCCTCGCGGTGCACGGCAGCGGTGATCCGTCGATGTCGGCGGGCTTCGATGCGATTGGTCAGCTTGGCCCCGAACGGCAACAGCCAGCCGGTGCGATTGGGGGCATAACCCCCGGTGATGATGAGTGCGACTCCGCCGCGGGCACGCTCGGCGAAGTAGGCCGCCAATCGGCCGGTGTCGCGGGCGCGATCTTCGAGGCCGGTGTGAATCGATCCCATGATTACGCGGTTCTTCAGCGTGGTTGCGCCGACATCCAACGGCGACAACAGAATCGGATACGGGCCAGCGGTCTGCTCGATCGTCACAGCTTCTCCAATACCTCGGTGCACCACTCGGTGAATCCTTCTTCGACGCGAATTCCGCCGCGCAGCACCAGATATTGATGCAGCGCGGTGCCGGTGAGGGCAGCGGGAGCCGGAAAATCCTGTTTCTCGATCAGTCGATAGACGTCGAGGCGGGTGGCATGTACATCGCGATGGCGGGCGACCTCGACCTTGAGAGCCTCGATGTCGCCGTTGGCCGCACCGCGGATCTTGACGGCCAGCTCCTCGCGTAATTGCGAGGGGTCGGTCGGCGCGGCGATCCAGCGGTCGAGTTCGGCCCGGCCCGCAGTGCTGACGGAGTACACCTTCTTGTCCGGCCTGCCGTCCTGCGCGACCGCCTCGCCGGTGATCCACCCGGCCCCGTCCATTCTCGTCAGAGTCCGATAGATCTGCTGATGCGTTGCGCTCCAGAAGAACCCGATGGACTTGTCGAAGCGACGGGCGAGCTCGTATCCCGAGCCGCTGAGCTCGGTCAGGGAAACCAGGATCGCGTGTTCCAAAGCCACACCCGAGAGTATGTATGCAACGCGGTGCTTATGCAACTAGGTGCACCAGGGCGCGAGTCCGACGCGGACTAGTGTTGGCAAACATGGGAACCCAGCCGGAGGCCGCTGTCGTCGGAGTCGCCACAACGCGCAAGCAGGTCACCGCCTGGGGGTTCTGGGACTGGGGCTCGGCGGCGTTCAACGCCGTTGTTCTCACGTTCGTGTTCTCGGTGTACCTCACCGATGCAGTCGGCGACGACCTACCCGGTTCGATCTCGGCCACCACCTGGTTCAGTTGGACGATTGCCGTGTCCAGCGTTGTGATCGCGCTCCTCGCACCGGTCTGCGGGCAATACTTCGACGCGCGTGGCAAACGCAAGTGGCTGCTCGGAGTGTTGACCACGCTGACGGTCGTCGCCATGGCAGGCCTGTTCTTCGTCCGAGACGACTACCACTATCTCTGGCTGGGCCTGCTGCTGCTCGGTCTCGGGTCCATCATGTTCGAGCTGGCCAGCATCCCCTACAACTCGATGCTGCGGCAGGTCTCTACGCCGGAGAACATCGGCCGAGTATCCGGGTTCGGTTGGTCCATGGGCTATTTCGGCGGAATCGTACTGCTGCTTCTGTGCTACGTCGGCTTCATCGCCGGCGATGGCGACACCCGCGGGGTTCTGGGTCTGAGTACCGACGGTGGACTCAACATCCGACTCGTCGCGCTGCTCGCTGCCGTGTGGTTCGCCGTCTCGGCCGTCCCGGTGATGTTCGCCGTTCCCGAAGTGCCGCGAGCCGTCGCCGATCCGAAGGCCGCCGAAGCCGGGTTCGCGGCCTCGTACCGTGTTCTGCTTCGCGATGTCCGTGAGTTGTGGAGCGCAGACCGGCGCGCCGTGTACTACCTGATCGCCAGTGCACTGTTCCGAGACGGACTTGCAGGTGTGTTCACCTTCGGGGCCGTTCTCGCCGTCAGTGTCTACGGCATCGGTGCGGGCGACGTTCTGCTGTTCGGCGTCGCCGCCAACGTCATCGCCGGTCTCGGAGCCATCGTCGCCGGACGGTTCGACGACAGGATCGGACCCAAGAAGGTCATCGTCTTCTCGCTCACGTCCATGATCGCGGCCGGAACCGTTCTGCTGTTCGTGTCGGGACCGGCGATGTTCTGGATCTTCGGGCTGATCCTGTGCCTGTTCGTCGGACCGGCGCAGTCGTCCGCTCGCACCTTCCTGGCGCGGTTGGCTCCGCCGGGACGAGAAGGTCAGTTCTTCGGACTGTTCGCGACGACGGGTCGTGCCGCGTCGTTCCTCGCACCGTCTCTGTTCGGCCTGTTCGTGTGGATGTTCGACGCCGACCGCGCGGGTATCGCCGGGTTGATCATCGTTCTCGCTGCCGGTCTGCTGGCGTTGCTGAAGGTGCGGGCTCCGGATCAGGTCTGAACGGAGTCGATACGGGCCAGGATCTCGGCCGTGAGTTCCCCTGGGGCTTCCTCCGGGATCCAGTGCGAGATGCCGTCCAGTTCGACGAATCGGTATGGTGCATCGACGAATTCGCCGCAGCGCTCCGCTCCCGCTCGACCGATGGCGGTGTCGCCGTTGCTCCAGACGTATGTGGTGGGCACGGTCACCGGCGGCAGGTTCGCGAACTCTCTGGTCATCGCGGCATACCAACTCGATGCGGCCGTGAGCGCTCCGGGGACGGTGAGATGACGAACGTACTCGTCGTCGAGGCTCTCGCCACCGAACATCGCGCGCAGACGCTGCGCGTCGTTCTCCACCAGAACTCGCTCGGCCTTCTCCGGCTCCCGAAGCAGGCCGAAGTACTTCGACCGCTCCTGCTGATCCGGATCCTCACGGATGGCCCAGTTGAATGCAGCCGAATGCGGGACCGACGCCGCGGTGAGCGTGCGCACGCAGTCCGGATGCTCGGCCGCCACGTGCCAGGCGACCACCGCACCCCAGTCGTGTCCGACCAGATGCGCCGAGGGCACCTCGAGTGCGTCTAGCAGGCCGAGAACGTCGCCGGTGAGACGTTCGATGCGATAGTGCTCGACACCGATCGGGCGGGCACCGGGGGAGTAGCCCCGCTGGTTCGGGGCGATCACACGACAGCCTGCGTCCACCAAGCCGGGCGTCACCGCGGTCCACGACACGCTGGTCTGCGGAAAGCCGTGCAGTGCAACCACCGGAACACCGTCCGACGGTCCCGATATCGCAACGTCGAACACGTACTCGCCGACTCGTACCTCGGTCATGAACATCCCTTCGCAGCCGTCTCGTTCTCGAACGGTCAAGCCCGTCGTGGTTCCCATCGGCTCATTCCGAGCATGATCATGCGGATCTGCTTCTCGGTCCGCTCAATCAGTTCCTTCTCGTTCTGACTACCCGGCCTGTCGATTTCCAACAGTCCGACCACCGCGGTGAGCATCGTCGAGACGAGTAGGTCGGCCGTCATCTCGAGGTCGGCGACGTCCCACTGCTCGAGGCCGGGCATGCGGGAGAGGTCGATGGTCAGCTCGCTGACGAACAGGCGTAGCTCGGTGGCGAAGGCGCGCCGCACCTCGGTGACGCCGCCGTACCGTTCACGACTGAGAAATCGGAACTGATCCTCGTGGGTACGAACCTGGCGGACCAGGATGCCGAAGGATTCGGTGGCGGTCGTGGCGCTCGGGTTGCGTCGAGCGTCGCGCAGCATCTGCCGCAGCATGCGCATGCTGTCCTCGACGAGCGCGACGCCGAGGTCCTCCATGGACGCGAAGTGTCGGTAGAACGCGGTGGGGACGATGCCGGCGGATCGGGCGACCTCACGCAGGCTGACGCTGGCGAAAGAGCGCTCGCGTAGCAGGTCGAGGGTGCCCTCGATCAATGCCTGACGCGTGCGTTCCTTGCGCTCGGCACGGGTCCCCGGTTCTGTCACAACGTCCAGTTTATGGGCGCGCATTCTGTGATCTCCCTTCCGGTTCCTCCCCGACACCCACGGAACGGTCGATTTGCTCTGTAACGGCTGTCACATAAACGTTGACAGGTACCGGTGTCGCTCTGCCACACTCATGTTAGTGCACAATCGTTCACTGAATGGGTCGTAGGTTTCGATCCGGTTAGGGAGGATGGAATGACGCTTCAAGAACGTCCGCCGCGGACCTCGGGTTTGCGCAAATTCTCGCTTCTTTCCCTGTTCGAGGCCATGGCCACACCCCACGGGCTCGACCGGTACCTCGAACTGGTCGATCCCATGACGACCGTTCGAGACCTGCGCGGTGAGGTCACTGCGATACACCGGTCCACCGAAGAATCGTTGACTCTCACCATCCGCCCCACGCGTCAGTGGAAGGGATTCAAGGCCGGCCAGTTCGTTCAGGTCGGCGTCGTGATCGACGGTGTTCGTCACACCCGCTGCTACTCGCCTGCCTGCTCGCAGTACCGCGCGGACGGCCGGATCGAACTGACGATCAAGGCGCATCCCGAGGGGCTGGTCTCGCAGTACCTGCACGAGAACGCGCACGTCGGTCTGGTGGTCAGCCTGTCTCAGGCGGACGGCACGTTCGAGCTTCCCGAACCACGCCCGGCGAAGACGTTGCTGATCAGCGGTGGCAGCGGCATCACGCCGGTGCTGTCGATGCTCAGGTCGCTGCTGGACGAGGGGTACAGCAGCGACCTGACCTTCCTGCACTACGCGTTCACCGAGAACGACGTGGCGTACAAGAAGGACCTGGAGAAGATCGCTGCAGAGCACGAGAACGTGAACATCGTCTTCGCGTACACCGAGCAGAAGACGGGCGGCGACCTGTACGGGTTCTTCGGCCAGGAACATCTCGACGCAGTGGCCCCGTGGTTCGCCGAGGCCGACACCTTCCTGTGCGGACCTCCTGGGCTCATGAAGGGCGTGACGTCGTTCTTCGACGACGCAGGATTGAGCGAGCGGCTGCACCTCGAGGAGTTCACGCCCTCGTTCGCCACCGTCAGTGACGACGTCACCGGAACCACGACGTTCTCCGGCAGCGATGTGTCCTCGGAGAACGACGGCGAGACGCTGCTCGAACAGGCCGAGGCGGCGGGCCTCTCACCGGCGAACGGATGCCGGATGGGGATTTGCTTCACCTGCACCTCGGTGAAGAAGTCCGGCTGCACCAAGAACATCAAGACCGGTGAGACCGACACCGAATCCGACAAGAAGATCCAGCTGTGCGTGTCCGTTGCCGTGGGCGACGTCGACATCGACATCTAGATCCACCCCTGAGACCGACAGTCCAGACCCATCTCGACCCGATCGAATTGGAGACCAGCAGATGCTCGGAACGATTCTCTCGATCCTGCCCACCACAGTCCTTCCCTTCCGCCGCAACGAGACGTTGCCGGACGAGCCGACCGTGCTGACCTACGAACAGGTCCAGGAACTCGGCCGCGAGCTCGACGATCTGCGCGCCCGCACCGTCGCCAAGCTCGGCGACGAGGACCGCGAATACATCTACAAGATCATCAAGGCCCAGCGCGGCCTCGAGATCACCGGACGCGCACTGATGTACCTGCCCTTCCTGCCGCCTGCGTGGCTGGCCGGAGTCGGTGCCCTCGGTGTTGCGAAGATCCTGGACAACATGGAGATCGGCCACAACGTCATGCACGGGCAGTACGACTGGATGCGTGAGCCCGGCCTGAACTCCGAGGTGTTCGAGTGGGACACCGTCTGCCCGGCGGATCAGTGGAAGCATTCGCACAACTACATGCACCACACCTTCACCAACATCGTCGGCATGGACCGCGACATCGGTTACGGCGTGCTGCGGATGGACCAGGAGCAGAAGTGGAACCCGTACTACCTCGGTAACCCGGTCTACGCGTTCCTGCTGATGACGTTCTTCGAGTGGGGTGTGATGCTGCACGACCTCGAAACCGAGAACATCGTGGCGGGCAAGCGTAAGTGGCACGACGTGAAGCCGCTGCTGCAGGGCATGTGGCGCAAGGCGGGCAAGCAGGCGCTCAAGGACTACGTGATCTTCCCAGCGCTGACCGGGCCGTTCTTCGTCTCGACCGTGGTCGGTAACGTGGCCGCGAACCTCATCCGCAACGTGTGGACCTACTCGATCATCTTCTGTGGACACTTCCCGACCGGAGTCCAGACGTTCAGTCAGGAAGAGACCGCAGAGGAGACCCGCGGCGAGTGGTACGTGCGCCAGATGCTGGGTTCGGCCAACATCGAGGGCACCCCGCTGTTCCACATCATGTCGGGCAACCTCTCGCACCAGATCGAGCACCATCTGTTCCCCGACCTGCCTGCGCATCGGTACCCGCAGATCGCGCCCGAGGTCAAGGCCCTGTGCGAGAAGTACGATCTGCCGTACAACACCGGCGGCTTCTTCCACCAGATCGGCACCGTGTGGGGCAAGATCTTCAAGCTCGCGCTGCCCAATTCGCTCACGGGATCGGCGGCTCCGGCCGGTGTTATCGTCGAGCGTAAGAAGACCAGCGCAGCGTGACGACTTCGAAGGGGGCGGTCCTGTTGGTAGGAAAGTTCGAGCGCAACAAGGACACCGTGCAGGAATTCACCGAATCTGCCGCGACTCACGTCGGCCGGATCGTGGTGATCATCGCCGGAGCCGTCCGCGACGTCACTCGTGAAATCGGTGACCTGATCACCGATGGCATCGAGATGCGCGAGGCCGCGAAGAAGGCGGAGCGTGACGCCCCGCTGGGCACCGTGATCAACGGTGAGTTCGAGACCCGCGAACGGTAGAGCGGTACAAGATCGACGCAGCGCCGCCCGAGCATCACTCGGGCGGCGCTGTCGTGTGTCCACGCTCAGCGTGCGCGCAGCCGCCACAACGACGTGGTCTCGCGCGAGCGCGCCTCGTGCAGCACATCGGAGCTGTCGGTGACGCGTGAGTGCGTCGGGGTGGTGTCGGTGCGGCCGACGACGGCCAGACCCGCAGCGTCGATGGCGGTGAGAAGGTCTGCGCGAGTGACCAGTTCGAGCAGTTCGGCGAGGTCGGAAACCACCAGCCATGCTTCACCGTCGGGCGTCAGGTGCCCGCGGAGCCGGCTCAGGAAGGACTTGAGCATTCGAGACCCGGGGTCGTACACCGCATGTTCGATGCCCGATGTCGGTTTCGTGGGGATCCAGGGCGGATTGCACACGATCAGTCCCGCGCGGCCGGACGGGAAGATGTCGGCCTGCACCACCTCGACTCGATCGGCGTACCCGAGAGCATCGATGTTGGCTCGTGCGCACGCGACCGACCGCGGATCCTTGTCGGTCGCGACCACCGAGGTCACCCCGCGCCGGGCGAGTACCGCAGCCAGCACGCCCGAGCCGGTGCCGATGTCGAACGCTCGGTCCGTGTCCGGCAGCGGGGCGTCGGCGACGAGCCGAACGTACTCGCCGCGGACGGGGGAGAAGACTCCGTAGTGCGGATGGATCGAGGCGTCGAGCGCCGGAACGAAGACGCCCTTGCGTCGCCACTCGTGTGCGCCGACCATGCCGAGCAGTTCGCGCAACGACAGCACGCACGGCGCGGCGTCCGGGCCGAGAGCGTCCGTCACGGCCGCCCGCACGTCCGGTGCCCGGCCGAGATCGAGACGAACATCCGAATCGAGTTCCACCAGAAGCATTCCCAGCACTCGCGCACGTCGCGCTTGATACTGGCGGTGCAGATGGAACCGCTCCGCACCCGACGCGGCCGGCAGGTGTTTCGCTGCCGGTACCCGCCGGGTCATCGCCGACAACAGCTGTCGTGCGTTGTTGTAATCGCCGCGCCACAACAACGCCTCACCGATCGTGGCCATCTTGTACGCCACGTCGGCGGTGGTCGTATCGTTCACGATCCGCACCACGCGCGGTGGGGGAGCGCCGTTCTCGGACTGCCAGCGAGACGTCCGCTCGCTACCGTCCTCGGTCCAGCCGATGATCGACGCTGCGTCCTCGTTCATGCGGCGGTGTGCGGGTACTCCGCACTGCGGTGTTGGAACGCAAGGATATTGGGGTTGACGATGACGCCGCTCCTGATCTCGATCGATCGCTCGATGGTGGCGTCACGGCTCCAGGCCGAGGGACCGTCGAGGACGGTTCGCAGATAGGGCAGCAACGATTCGCTGATCTCCCAGGTGGCCGAGTTCCACAGATAGGACGGGCTGTGGTCGACGGCGTAGTACTTGACGTTGTCGCCGACGGTGAACATGGGATCGGTGAACGAGGTGGGTCTGGCCCATTCGAAGCCCATTCCCTCGTCGCAGGAGACGTCGACCACGAGAGTTCCCGGTGCGAGAGTGGGCAGATCGTCGTTCGTCAGGAACGTCAACGGTGCATTGGTGTCCTGTAGAACACAATTGACGATCACGTCGTGGTCGGCGAGGAACCGGGACAGCGGCACCCGTCCCTCGGGCGTGAGAGCTCGGCTTCGTCGGGGATCGGCGTCGTCGAGATCGAAGTTCACGATGTTGGCCGAATGAATGGGCGACCCGACGGCCGTGACACCGCGTTGTGTCAGGACGTCGACGTCGTGGATGCCGTGCGCGTTCAGAGCGGTGACGGCACCGCGGGCCGTGGCCCCGAAACCGATGACCGCGGCACGCAACCGTCGGCCGTAATCGCCCGTGGAACCGATCAGCTGCAGTGCGTGCAGCACCGAGCAGTAGCCGGCCAATTCGTTGTTCTTGTGGAACACATGGAGATTGAACCAGCCGTCCTGCGTCCAGTGGTTCATGGCCTCGAACGCGATGAGCGTCAGTTTGCGTTCGACGGCGATCTGGGTGAGGGCTCGATCCTGGACGCAGTGCGGCCAACCCCACAGGGTCTGCCCGGGGCGAAGCGCGGCGAGATCCTCGGCCTGCGGCTTCGGCAGCAGGATCACATCGCAGCGAGCGATGAGTTCGGCACGGGTGCCGATGCCCGCAACCTGCGCGGCCAAGTGCTCGTCGGACATTCCGAACGGTTCGCCGTAGCCGGATTCGAGAAACATGCGAGCTCGGATGTCGGCATCGATGCGATCGAGATGAAGTGGATGAATCGGCAGTCGCCGCTCATTCGGCTTGCGTGAACGTGAGAGGACTCCGAGAGTGAGCTGATGCACGTGTGACCCTTCGTTACCGTCGAGTCAACCACAGTGGGCCGAGGCGTCACGTGTTCGTGCTGGTCAGAGTGTGCCCCCGGCAGGATTCGAACCTGCGACCAAGGGATTAGAAGGCCCTTGCTCTATCCCCTGAGCTACGGAGGCTGGCGCGTGCGGGGTGGACCCGCTCGAGCACGGTTGACGAGTGTACCTTTCCGCCCGTGCCGTCGAAGCAGGCACGGGGCGAGCTGGCATCCTGAGGGGAGCCGGTGTTCTCGGAATCCTTCCGACCTGTGCCGCGAAGGAGGTTCGATGCACGACATCTTGGACGACGTACTGCACAGCTGGCAGTCCGGCGACGTGGCCGCGGTCGCGACGGTGGTTCGCACCTTCGACTCGGCTCCGCGTCCGGTCGGTGCGTCGATGGTCGTCGGTTCGGACGGTGCCGTTGCCGGATCGGTCTCGGGCGGTTGTGTCGAGGGTGCGGTGTACGACCTCGCACAGGACGTGATGGATTCCGGCGCGCCCGTTCTCACGCGATACGGGATATCCGACGACGACGCTTTTGCCGTCGGACTCACCTGCGGCGGAACGCTCGACGTGTTCGTGCAGCGGATCTCTCGGCACACGTTTCCCGAATTCGAGGCTCTCGTCGCGGACGTTCGCGGCAACGTGCCCGTGGCGGTGGCCACCGTCGTCGCGCACTCCGATCCGGAACGGCTCGGCCGAAGGATCGTCGTCGGAGAATCGGGCACCCGTGGCTCGCTGGGCAGCGCGCGGGCCGACGCCGCCGTGGCCGACGATGCGAAAGGGCTTCTCGCCGCAAGCCGTTCGGCTGTTCTGACCTACGGACCCGACGGTCAGCGACGGGGGGAGGGGATGGAGGTGTTCGTCTCGAGCCACGCTCCGCCGCCGCGGATGCTGGTGTTCGGAGCCATCGACTTCGCTGCCGCGGTGGCGCAGCAGGGTGTATTTCTGGGCTACCGCGTCACCGTCTGCGACGCACGGGCAGTCTTCGCGACTCCGCAGCGGTTCCCCGCCGCCGAGCAGGTCGTGGTCGCGTGGCCGCACGACTATCTGTCCGAGCAGTTCGCGGCGGGAGAGGTGGACGAACGCACCGTCGTCTGTGTGTTGACGCACGACCCCAAGTTCGACGTGCCGCTGCTCGAAGTCGCGTTGCGCATCCCCTCTCTGGCGTTCGTCGGCGCGATGGGATCACGCCGTACCCACGACGACCGCACGGCTCGGTTGCGTGCGGCGGGTCTGACAGAGACCGAACTCACTCGTCTGGCCAGTCCGATCGGGCTCGACCTCGGGGCGCGGACGCCGCAGGAGACAGCGGTATCGATCGCCGCGGAGATCATCGCCCACCGTTGGGGCGGTACCGGTGAACCGCTGCGCGCCCGACGCGGACGCATCCACCACGACGCGACCGAGGCCGTGAGCACGGGCAAGTACGACGCCGTGTAGGACTCGCGTTTCGACTACCGCCGATCACCTCTTACTCTGGTGGTATGGCAACACCGGATCTCGAGAAGACCGAACCCTCGACCGCCGAACTGCAGGCGGACGATGTCCGGGCGGATGTGGATCCGCGTTCGGCCACGACCACGGTGTTCGTCACCGCGGGCGTCATCGCCGGTGTGGTTGCCGCACTCATCGTGATGCTCTCCGCGTCCGACGCCCTGGTGTTGCTCGGAATACCCGACCCGGGCCCGGCCACGACCTACGGTCTACCTGCCCTACGGGCGATAGGCGAGATCGCCGCCGTCATCGCCATCGGATCGTTCCTGCTGGCCGCGTTCCTCGTACCGCCGCAGAAGAACGGCGTGCTCGACGTCGACGGGTACCGCGCCGTGCGGACCGGTTCGGTCGCCTCGATCGTCTGGGCCGTCTGCGCGTTGCTTCTCGTGCCGCTGACACTCTCCGACACCTCGGGGCAGCCCTTCACCGAAGCCATCAAGCCGGCGAACCTGTGGGTCGCACTGGACCAGGTGGAGATCGCCAGCGCCTGGCGTTGGACCGCCATCATGGCCGTTGTGCTCGCCATCGCGTCGCGCACGGTGTTGCGGTGGGCCTGGACTCCCGCACTGCTCGGGTTCTCCCTGGCGACGCTGCTGCCGATCGCGCTGAGCGGCCACTCCTCGGCGGGCGGATCGCACGACATCGCCACCAACAGCTTGATCCTGCACCTCGGAGCCGCGTCGCTGTGGGCGGGCGGACTGTTCGCGCTGCTGGCACACGTTCGCAGGCACGGTGCGCATGCCGATGTCGCGGCTCGCCGATTCTCCACGATCGCCGGAGTCTGTTTCGTGGTGATGGGCATCAGTGGCGTCATCAACGCGTTGGTTCGCGTATCGATCTCCGACCTGTTCACCACCACCTACGGCCTGCTGATCGTGGGCAAGATCGTGGCCCTGATCGTGCTGGGAGGTTTCGGCTGGATGCAGCGTCGCCGCGCACTACCGGCCCTGGTCGCCGATCCCTCGGCCCGCGGGCCGCTGCTTCGCTTCGCCGGAGCCGAGGTACTGGTCCTCGCGGCGACCATCGGACTGGCCGTCGGGCTCGGCCGCACACCGCCTCCCGCCGAGATCGACCCCGATCTCACGCCGACCGAGGCTGCACTCGGATACGACCTCAGCGGCCCGCCGACGTTCGCGCGGATGGCGCTGGACTGGCGCTTCGATCTGATCTTCGGTACCGCTGCCATCGTCATGGCCGTGGTGTACCTGATCGGCGTTCGTCGACTCCGGCTGCGCGGCGACGCGTGGCCCGTCGGCCGTACCGTGGCGTGGGTCCTGGGCTGCCTGACGCTTCTGATCAGCACGTCCTCGGGAATCGGTCGCTACTCCACGGCCGTGTTCAGCGTGCACATGACCGGTCACATGATGCTCTCGATGCTGGCACCGGTCCTGCTCGCGCTCGGTGGTGCGTTGACGCTGGCACTGCGGGTGCTGCCCGCGGCGGGCAAGGACGGCGTTCCCGGGATTCGTGAATGGCTGTTGCTCGGACTGCACAGTCGAATCTCGCAGTTCCTGACCCATCCGCTCGTCGCCTCGCTGATCTTCGTCGGCGGCTTCTACGTGCTCTACCTCGGTGGCATCTTCGGAGCGGTACTGGACAGTCACGGCGCGCACCTGCTGATGAACCTGCACTTCGTGCTCAGCGGCTACCTGTTCTACTGGACCGTCATCGGTGTCGATCCGTCTCCGCGCAAGATCGCTCCGGTCACCAAACTCGCAGTCGTGTTCGGTTCGCTGCCGTTCCATGCTTTCTTCGGAGTGGCACTGATGAGTATGAACACCGTGATGGGTGCCTGGTTCTACCGGACGCTCGGGCTGGATTGGAACTCCGACCTGCTCGGGGATCAGAAGCTCGGCGGCGGTATCGCCTGGGCCACCGGCGAGGTTCCGCTGGTGCTCGTCATGCTGGCGCTGCTGATCCAGTGGTCCCGCAGCGACGATCGGGATGCCAGGCGTGGTGACCGCGCCGCCGAGCGCGATCACGATGCCGATCTGGCCGCGCACAATGCGATGTTCGCCGAGCTCGCTCGACGCGATCGAACCGGCGAGCACTGATCGGCCTTCGGGTCAGTCCGTCTCGGCGATCTTGCTCAACAGCCGGTTCAGCTCGACGCGTTCCGCAGGCTCCAGGCCGTCGAACATTTCCGAGGACACCTGACGGCGTGCGTCGTCGATCCGGTCCAGCAGCGCACGGCCGGTGTCGGTCAGCTCGACCAGGACGGCTCGCCGATCGCTCGGATCCTGTTGCCGCGTCACCAGATGCGCCGCCTCGAGGGAGTCGACGATGTCGGTGGCCGATCGCGCCACGATCCGCAGGTGTTCGGCCAAATCGCGTAGTCGCACGGACTCGGGCTCGCGCGCCAACACGTGCAGGGCTCGGCTCTGCGAAGGATTGAGGCCGAACGGTTCCAATGCAGCCATGTGGCTGCGTCGGATGCGCCGCGCAACGGCCATGAACGAATCGCTCAGGTTGGGCGAGTGTCCGGTTTCCATGCAACGGATCATAGCGACGGTTGCTGGTTACCTCATAGTGAGGTAGCCTCTGCATATCACTTCGGTGACCCCGCACTTCAGCTACCACGGAGGTCTACTTGGAAAGCCGACCCGAACGTTCTCTCCTCGCGTCCGATCCAGCACCCGTGCGCCGAGTCCTGGCTCTGTTCACGCCCTACCGCCGCAAGATCGCCGCCGTCAGCGCGATCATCGTCGTCAGCGCGATCATCGCGCTCGCGTCCCCCTTGCTTCTTCGCGAACTCCTCGATCATGCGATACCCGACCGCGACGTCACGCTCGTCAGCTTCATCGCACTCGGCATGATCGCAGTTGCAGTCGCCACCAACACTCTCGGCGTCGTACAGACCTGGATGTCCAACGGCGTCGGTCAACGACTCATGCACGATCTTCGCGTCCAGGTCTACTCGCACCTACAACGCCAATCGCTCGGGTTCTTCGCGCGCACCCGCACCGGCGAGGTCCAATCACGTATCGCCAACGACATCGGCGGCATGCAATCGGTGGTCACCAACACCGCCACGTCCATCGCGCAGAACGCCACGACCGTTGCCGCGACGGTGGTCGCACTCTTCCTGCTGGACTGGAAGCTCGCCACGTTCTCGTTGATCATCCTGCCGGTCTTCGTCCGCGTCGCCCGCCGCATCGGCGACGAGCGGCGCAAGATCTCCACGAAACGACAGAAGTTGCTCGGTGACCTGTCGGTGCAGATCGAGGAATCACTGTCGGTCAGCGGCATTCTGCTGGGCAAGACCACCGGTTCCGCCCAGGCTCTGACCGACAAGTTCGCCGCCCGGTCCCACGAGGTCGCGGGCGTCGAACTCGCGGCGATGATGGCCGGAAAATGGCGAATGGCCACCATCCAGATCAGCTTCGCCGTCATGCCTGCACTGGTGTACTGGTTCGCCGGCATCACCATCGGGCAGGGGAGCGCGCTGACGATCGGCACTCTTGTCGCGTTCACCGCTCTGCAGACCCAGTTGTTTCGGCCCACCATGCAGTTGCTCAACACCGGTGTCGAGGTGCAGGCCTCGCTCGCCCTGTTCGGTCGCGTGTTCGAGTACCTCGATCTACCGATCGATGTGGCCGAGCCCGCCCACCCGGCGGCACTGCCCCGGGAGACCGTCCGCGGCGACGTCGCCTTCCGCGGTGTCGACTTCACCTACGCCGCGGCGACGGTTCCGACCTTGAGCGACATCGACCTCGAGGTCCCGGCCGGAAGCACTCTCGCCCTGGTCGGTGCCACCGGATCCGGTAAGACGACCCTGGGCTATCTCGTTGCGCGGCTGCACGATCCGACGGCCGGAACGGTGACCATCGACGGCATCGATCTGCGGGAGCTCGCGTCGGAGACGATCGCCGACCTGGTCGGCGTCGTCTCGCAGGAGACGTACCTGTTCCACGCCACCATTCGAGAGAACCTGCGATTCGCCAAACCCGACGCCACCGACGAGGAGATCGTCGCGGCGGCTCGCACGGCGCAGATCCACGACTTCATCGACGGCCTCGACGACGGCTACGACACCATGGTCGGCGAGCGCGGGTACCGCTTCTCGGGCGGTGAGAAGCAGCGCATCGCGATCGCCAGAACGGTGCTGCGCAACCCGCCGATCCTGGTGCTCGACGAAGCGACCAGCGCTCTGGACAATCGCACCGAACGCGCAGTGCAAACCGCGCTCGACGGCCTGATGAAGGGGCGAACGACCATCCTCATCGCGCATCGACTGTCCACGGTGCGCTCCGCGGACCGCATCGCAGTACTCGACCACGGCGTCGTTCGCGAGGTCGGAACCCACGAGTCCCTGCTCGAGAACGACGGCATGTACGCCCAATTGGTCCGTGCCGCAGACGATGTCGTGGACAGTGTGGCTGCATGAGAGTGACCGGGTGACCCCACTGCGCACCATCGCGAGCCGCGTCGAGTGCGAGACCGACGTCAAGAAGTCCAGGTTCGTCGCCGTCGTCGATCGCGCGGGCACCGAAGCGGAGGCGCGGGCGGTGATCGCCGCAGCTCGCAAGGCCGATCCTGCTGCCGGACATCATTGTTCGGCGTTCATCGTCGACGCGTCGTCCACCGACCTGCGCGTCGACACCGCGGGTGAGGCACAACGAGTCGAGCGGTCCAACGACGACGGTGAACCCGGTGGCACGGCAGGTACACCGATGCTCGACGTGCTCCGCGGCCATCACCTGACCAACGTCGTCGCGGTCGTCAGCAGATACTTCGGCGGAACCAAGCTGGGCACCGGCGGACTGGCGCGTGCCTACGGCGGCGCGGTGACCGAGGCCCTGTCCGGAGCGACGTTCCTGACCCGGGAGCGACGCGAGATCATGACGCTCGAACTCGATCACGCCGAGGTCGGTCGCGTGGAATCGGAACTGCGCGGGCACGGAGTTCTGGTGGTCGGCACCTCCTACGGCGCGTGCGCGGTATTGACCGTCGCGGTGCCGGACGCCGATTCGACTGCGGCGCTTGTTGCTTCGCTCACTGCGGGCCGCGTGGTTCCCGTGCTCGACGGCCACATGTACGCCGAAATTCCCGACTAGCACACCTCCCCGACATTCTCGGCTCGCACGGACCCCGATTCCGGCCGTTCATCCACAGACCGGGCAGTTGTCCACATTTCGCCGACTCGTTCACCGCAGACGTTCTCCGCGTAGCAGTCTCGAACTCGATCGCAATCACGCGACATCGATCGAGGGGAAGACAACATGTACGAAGCACAATGCGCCGTGGTCGGCACGGTCATCACCAATCCCGTCAAGCGCTCCACGCCCACCGGCGACGAGGTCCTCAGCTTCCGGATGGCCAGCAACGCCCGACGGCAGGACCGCAGCACCGGCGAATGGACCGACGGTGGAACCCTCTACCTGACGGTCACGTGCTGGCGTCGCCTGGTGCGCGGCGTCGGGGCGTCGCTGATGAAGGGCGACCCGATCATCGCCTACGGACAGCTACGCACCAACGAGTACACCAATCGTGACGGAGTCGAACGCGCGGATCTCGAGATGCGGGCCAGTGCCGTCGGACCGGATCTCGCGCGCTGCAACGTCTCGATCCACCGGACGCGAGCGGTGGCATCCGACGCTGCGACGGACGGCGATCCGGGAGCGACCGAACCCGTGGACGCGGATGAGGATCGCGATCACGACCGCATCGACGACGACGTGCGCGAGTCCGTTCCGGCCTGACGCACTCCCGGGACCCGCCGTCCGCGCTGCATCGGAACCTACGATCGGGTGTGGACGGCGGCTGCGCCCTCGGGCGGTGGTGCCGGAGACTCGCTCGCACCGATAAGCTGGGCGTCATGGCTGAATTCATTTACACCATGAAGAAGGTGCGCAAGGCGCACGGCGACAAAGTCATCCTCGACGACGTGACGATGAGCTTCTATCCGGGAGCGAAGATCGGCGTCGTCGGCCCCAACGGCGCCGGTAAGTCCAGCATCCTCAAGATCATGGCGGGAATCGATCAGCCCGGAAACGGTGAGGCGTTCCTCGCTCCCGGTGCCTCGGTCGGCATCCTCATGCAGGAACCGGTCCTCGACGACACCAAGACCGTTCGTGAGAACGTCGAGGACGGCCTCGGCGAGACGATGGTCCAGCTCAAGCGGTACAACGAGATCGCCGAGCTGATGGCCACCGACTACTCCGACGAGCTGATGGAAGAGATGGGCGAGCTGCAGGAGAAGCTCGACCACGCCGATGCCTGGGAGATCGACTCCCAGCTCGAACAGGCGATGGACGCGCTGCGCTGCCCGCCGCCCGAGTCGCCCGTCACCAACCTCTCCGGTGGTGAGAAGCGCCGCGTGGCGCTGTGCAAGCTGCTGCTGAGCAAGCCGGACCTGCTGCTGCTCGACGAGCCGACCAACCACCTCGACGCCGAGAGCGTGCTCTGGCTCGAGCAGCACCTGGCCGCGTACTCGGGTGCAATTCTCGCCGTCACACACGACCGGTACTTCCTCGACCACGTGGCGCAGTGGATCGCCGAGGTCGACCGCGGACACCTGTACCCGTACGAGGGCAACTACTCCACGTACCTGGAGAAGAAGGCCGAACGCCTCGAGGTATCGGGCAAGAAGGACCAGAAGCTGCAGAAGCGCCTCAAGGACGAACTCGCCTGGGTTCGCTCCGGTGCCAAGGCGCGTCAGGCCAAGAGCAAGTCTCGTCTGGCTCGTTACGACGAGATGGTGGCCGAGGCCGAGAAGACCAGGAAGCTCGACTTCGACGAGATCCAGATCCCCAACCCGCCGCGCCTCGGCGACGTCGTGGTGGAGGTCAAGAGCCTGGACAAGGGCTTCGACGGCCGCGTACTGATCAAGGATCTCTCGTTCACGTTGCCCCGCAACGGCATCGTCGGCGTCATCGGCCCCAACGGTGTCGGTAAGACGACGCTGTTCAAGACGATCGTCGGGCTCGAGGAGCCGGACGGCGGTGAGGTCAAGATCGGACAGACGGTCAAACTCAGCTACGTCGACCAGAACCGGTCGGGCATCGACTCGAAGAAGACGGTGTGGGAGACGGTCTCCGACGGCCTCGACTTCATCACCGTCGGCAACTCCGAGTTCCCGTCCCGCGCGTACATCAGTTCGTTCGGGTTCAAGGGTCACGATCAGCAGAAGCCTGCAGGAGTTCTGTCCGGTGGTGAGCGCAACCGTCTGAACCTGGCGATGACACTCAAGCAGGGCGGCAACCTGATCCTGCTCGACGAGCCGACCAACGACCTCGACGTCGAAACACTCGGATCGCTCGAGAACGCGCTCGAGGAATTCCCCGGTTGCGCCGTGGTCATCTCGCACGACCGGTGGTTCCTGGACCGCACCTGCACGCACATCCTGGCGTGGGAAGGTGGCTTCGGCGACAACGAGGCCGCGTGGTACTGGTACGAGGGCAACTTCGAGGGCTACGAGGCCAACAAGGTCGAACGCCTCGGACCCGACGCGGCCCGTCCGCATCGCGTCACACACCGGAAGCTGACCAGGGACTGACGTGGCAGGAAAGACCTTCACCTGCACGCTCCAGGTGCGGTGGGGAGATTCCGATCGCCTCGGCCACGTCAACAACACCCGCTTCGTCGAATACCTCCAGGAAGGCCGCGTTCAGTTTCTGAACGCGGTCTTGGGAGGCTCGAAGCAACGGGGTGCGGCCGTGGTCCGAAAGCTCGTCACCGATTTTCTGCACCCGATTCTCGACGACTCCGGACCGTTGACGATCGAGCTGTGGGTCACGCGTATCGGGACCACCTCCTACGGCGTCCGGCACGTGGTGACCGACCGCGACGGAAAAGTGTGCGCGGATGCCGAGGCGACGATGGTCGCATTCGATCTCGCCACCTCGTCGTCGCGTCCTCTGGACGAGCACGAGCGGGGACTGCTCACCGAGTACCTGCACGTCGAATAGAGCCGTCGCGCACTTCGCCACGCGCCGGGTCTGCGAGGTCACTGCGGTAACGGGGTGTTCGACACTAAGGTCGAGTAGTCATCGACGACCGGCGATCGGCGGGCGTCGGGAAAATCCTCACGAGGGAGTACTCGAACACCATGCCACGCTCGCTGGACCTGCCCGACAACGATTGGGCCGACGGGCTCGACGACCGACTCCTGGCCGAGCTGGCGACCCTGCGTGCCGAGTACTTCGAGCACGTGGACACGACGGCCGTCGGAGCGTCCGCGCACAGCCCCGACACCACGTCCTTTCATCGGCACGTCCGGTTGGCCGCGCAGCGGCGTCCCGAGACCGCGAACGTGGCGGTTCACCGACCGAGTGAGTCGAGTTCTGCCGCCCATCGGGCCGCGGGCAGCTACCTGCAGATCGTCACCGACGACATGCCGCTCCTCGTCGAATCGGTCATCTCGCTGCTCTCCCGACTCGGCATCGAGTACACCGACGTCGTTCATCCCATCCTCTCGGTGGCCCGCGACGCCGACGGCAAGCTGACGGGCCTGACCGCCGACGGTCGACGCGAATCCTGGATTCACGTTCAGCTGCATCCCGCCACGTCCGAGGACGCGCTCGCCCGCGTCGAGTCGGAGGCGCGCCGGGTGTTGGCCGACGTGCGTCAGGTGGTCGGCGACACCGATCGAATGCGTCGGGTGCAGGCCGAAGTCGCCGATCTTCTCGACGGAGCGGCCCAGCGGGCCGGTGATCCGGAGTCCGACATCGCCGTCGATCATCGCGACGCCGCCGCGTTGCTGCGCTGGCTGGGCGACGGCCATTACACGCTCCTCGGCTACCGCCGCTACCGGATCGACGGAGTCGACGGCGCACGGACGGCCACCGGCGACGAGTCGAGCAGTCTCGGTGTCCTGCGCGACGCGGCGCACGAGGTGGACGGCTCGGAACCCCTCGGTCAGCGCGATCTGGTGACCCTGACGCAGGGTGCGAGTCCGGCCACGGTGCACCGCGCGGTCTACCCCTACTTCGTGAGTGTTCTCGACAACGAGAACTCCGCCGAGCACCGCTTCGTCGGCGTCTTCACCGTCACGGCGCTGCACGAGAACGTGCTCGACATTCCGGTGATCGAGCGTCGGGTTCGATCGGTGATCGCCCGCGCAGGCCACGATCTCGGGTCGTTCTCCGGTCAGGCGATGCTCGAGGTGCTGCAGTCGATGCCGCGCTCGGAACTGTTCGCGACCTCTGCGGCCTGGCTGTTCGAGACCGCGAGTGCTGTTCTGGCACTTGGCCGTCGGCGCAAGGTCAAACTGTTCGTCCGGCCCGACGCCAGCGGCTCCTTCGTCTCCGCCCTGGTGTACCTGCCGCGCGATCGCTACACCACCCGTGTGCGTCTCGCCATCCAGGATCGGTTGCTCCGCGAACTCGGTGGTACCTCTCTCGACTACACAGCGCGCGTGACGGAATCGGACCTGGCGCTGTTGCACGTGACCGTTCGTCGCGCACCGGGAACGGCGTCGACGGAGCTCGGTGCCGAGGACATCACCCGGATCGAGGCGGCTCTGACCGAGACCACCAGAACCTGGGAGGATTCCCTCGGCGACGCAGTCTCGCTCGACCGTACGGTCGACCCGCTGCGGATTCAGCGGTACACCGAGGCGTTCCCCGAGGCCTACAAGCAGGATTTCAGTCCGGCTCGGGCGGTCACCGACATCGCGCGCCTCGAAGGGCTCGGTGCCGAGTCGATAGACATGCAGCTCTACCGCAACGAGCAGTCCGCCGTTGGCAGTTGGCGGTTCTCGTTGTACATCGGCGGCGCGGGCGTCTCGCTGTCGCAGGTGCTGCCCATTTTGCAGAGCCTCGGCGTCGAGGTCGACGACGAACGACCGTACCCCGTGGTTCGGCCGGACGGAATGTCTTGCTGGATATATGATTTCGGGCTCTCCGCCTCGCGCGAGATGCTGCGCTCGGCAATCGACGGTGACATCGATGCGGAATTGTCAGAGGCAGGCACCGCCGATCGTGAGAGCCGAGTGCAGCACCGGTTCACCGACGCGTTCGCGGCGGTGTGGAGCGGCGCTGCCGAGGCGGACCGGTTCAACGAGCTGGTCATGCGCGCGGGCCTGCACTGGCGGCAGGCCGTGGTGTTGCGCGCCTACGCGAAGTATCTGCGCCAGGCCGGTTTTCCCTACAGTCAGTTCAACATCGAAGGTGTGCTGCTGACGCATCCGCGCACCGCTCGGCTGTTGGTCGGGTTGTTCGAGGCGCAGTTCGATCCCGAGGCGAGCTCGGAGGAGAACGCGCAGTCGATCGGCACCCAGCTGGGGGAACTGATCGACGAGGTCGTCAGCCTCGATGCCGACCGAATCCTGCGCAGCATGTTCGAGCTGATTCGCGCGACCTTGCGAACCAACTACTTCGTGGTGGGAGTCGACGGCGAACATCGCGAGTACCTCTCGCTCAAGTTCGACCCGCAGTCGATCGCCGAATTGCCCAAGCCGAAGCCGAAGTTCGAGATCTTCGTGTACTCACCCCGCGTCGAAGGTGTGCACCTGCGGTTCGGGGCCGTGGCTCGCGGCGGACTCCGCTGGTCGGATCGACGTGAGGACTTCCGGACCGAAATCCTCGGACTCGCCAAAGCCCAGATGGTCAAGAACGCCGTCATCGTGCCGGTCGGAGCCAAAGGCGGATTCGTCGTCAAGCGGCCCCCCGTCGTGACCGGTGACGCCGATCGAGATCGTCAGGCCCATGCCGAGGAAGGCAAGGCCTGCTACCGGCTGTTCATCGCCGGGTTGCTCGACATCACCGACAATCTCGACCGTGCCACCGGAACGGTGACGGTTCCCACCGGCGTCGTACGCCGCGACGGAGACGACACCTACCTGGTCGTTGCCGCGGACAAGGGCACCGCGACGTTCTCCGACATGGCCAACGACGTGGCCGCGAAGTACGGCTTCTGGCTCGGCGACGCCTTCGCCTCCGGTGGTTCGGCCGGCTACGACCACAAAGCCATGGGCATCACCGCCAAGGGTGCGTGGGAGAGCGTCAAACGCCACTTCCGCGAGCTCGGAATCGACACGCAGAGCCAGGATTTCACCGTCGTCGGTGTCGGCGACATGAGCGGAGACGTGTTCGGCAACGGCATGTTGCTCAGCCGGCACATTCGCCTGCTCGCCGCGTTCGATCACCGGCACATCTTTCTCGATCCCGACCCCGAGCGTGAGTCCTCGTTCGCCGAGCGGGAGCGGTTGTTCGCACTGCCGCGGTCGTCGTGGGCGGACTACGACACCTCGCTCATCAGTGCGGGCGGTGGAGTGTGGGAACGGACCCGTAAGTCCGTCCCGATCAGTGCGGCTGCACGCGCCGCCCTGGGGCTGGGCGATTCCGTGGACGCGCTGTCTCCGCCGGAGCTGGTGAACGCAATCCTTCGGGCCCCGGCCGATCTGCTGTGGAACGGCGGAATCGGCACGTACATCAAGGCATCGACGGAGACCAATGCCGAGGTCGGCGACAAGGCCAACGACATGGTCAGGGTCGACGGAATCGACGTCCGCGCCGCAGTGGTGGGGGAGGGCGGCAACCTCGGAGCCACCGCCCTGGGCCGCATCGAATACGCCGCTGCCGGAGGCAAGATCAACACCGACGCCGTGGACAACTCGGCGGGTGTCGACTGCTCCGATCACGAGGTCAACATCAAGATCCTGTTGGAAACGGCCATCACCAACGGCAACCTGGCGCGCGAGGATCGAGACGAGCTGCTCGCGTCCATGACCGACGAGGTGGGCAGATTGGTGTTGTGGGACAACATCATGCAGAACGAGCTGCTCGGCACATCGAGGTTCGACGCACCGAGCCTGGTCACCGTGCACAGTCGGGTGATCGAGGATCTGGAAGTGCGCCGCGGACTCGACCGCGAGCTCGAGGCGCTACCGACCGAGGCGGACCTGCGGCGACGCAAGCAGGACGGCCGAGGATTGACCTCGCCGGAACTGGCGACGTTGATGGCTCACGTGAAGTTGGCTTTGGAAGCGGAGTTGCTAGACAGCGAACTCCCCGACAGCGACGTCTTCGCTCCGCGGCTACCCAAGTACTTCCCCGAGCCGCTGCGCGAGCCGTATGCCGACGCGATCACCGCACATCCGCTCCGGCGGCAGCTGGTGGCCACGACGCTGGCCAACGAGGCCATCGACTGCGGCGGCATCACGTTCCCCTACAGATTGACCGAGGATTCGGGTGCGGCAGGCACCGATGCCATTCGCGCGTTCGCGGCCGCCACCGAGATATTCGGACTCGACGAGGTGTGGAACTCGATCAGGGCCGCGGACGTGCCGACAGCGGTTTCGGCCGAACTGTTGCTGGAGTCGCGCCGCATGCTCGACCGCGTCTCGCGGTGGCTGCTCGCCAACCGTCCCCAGCCGCTGGCCGTCGGAGCCGAGATCAGCCGGTACGCCGGCCAGGTGCGGGCACTGCAACCGTCTGTGGCGACGTGGATCTCCGGGCATCAAGCCAGCGACCTGGACTCGCGATCGGCTGCGGCGATCGAACGCGGCGCGCCGGCCGACCTGGCTCGTCGGATCTACGGGTTGCTCGACGTGTACTGCCTGCTCGACATCATCGACATCGCCGACATCGTGGATCGGGACGGAGCCGAGGTCGCCGAGCTCTATTTCGCCCTGGACGCGCACATCGGTATCGACTGGTTGCTCACTGCCGTCTCCAAGCTGGCTCGTGGAGATCGCTGGCACTCGTTGGCGCGCTTGGCCCTTCGCGACGACCTGTACTCCTCTCTCCGGGGAATCACGCAGGCCGTACTGGCCGGCGGCGAGCCGGAGGAGTCGGTAGCGGAGAAGATCGCGGAATGGGAGTCGACCAACTCGTCCCGGCTCGCGAGGTCTCGCGCGGCATTGACCGAGATCGCCGAGTCGGGAACCCTCGACCTGGCCACCCTGTCGGTCGCTGCCCGACAGGTGCGCAACATGGTGCCGTGACCGACACGGTGCCGTGAACGACACGGTGCCATGACCTTCCGCACCACGTCGCAACTGCCGAAAACGACGACACTCGACCGAGAAGAGGGAACGACCACGTGAGTGTGCCCGACGCCCATCTGTCCGACCAGCGACCTGCAACCGCGCGAGTGGGCTTCCATGCCACCGTGGACGTGCGGTGGTCGGACATGGATGTGTACCAACACATCAACCATGCCCGGATGGTCACTCTCCTCGAAGAGGCCCGCATTCCGTGGCTGTTGGTGGACGGCAGGCCCACGGCGAACCTGCGTCACGGAGCGGTGATCGCGGATCTGCACGTGAAGTATCGAGGCCAGCTCCGGCACGAGGACGGCCCTCTCGATGTCTTCATGTGGATCGATGCGGTGCGGGCGGTGGACTTCGTCGTCGGCTACGAGGTGCGGGCCAGGGGTGCCTCGCTGGACACCCCTGCCTCCGTCGTGGCCTCGACGCAGATCGCGGCGTTCGACATCGATGCGCAGCGGTTGCGTCGACTCACCCCGACCGAGCGCGAGTTCTTGATGAGCTGGCAGCGTGTATGAGCGCGTACTGACCGTTCCCGACGCGGTCGAGCGGGAGAACCTCGCGACGTTCTGCAGCAGGGCGCTGCGTCTGGACGAAGCTGCGGTGATCCGTATGCGGACCCGAGCGGGTGGCGGTGTTTCGTGTTGGGCAGCAACGGGTTTCGATGCGCTGGCAGCGCGGGTGATCACCGGAACCGTGGTGCCCGACGACACCAGTGCCGGTGCCGACGTGTTGGTTGCGGCGGCGGCGCAGGCGGTCGACGGTGTGATCGACCCGGGGTTCTCGATGGATTCCGCGTGGCGCGGTGCCCTGCCGCCGGACGGCGGATTCGACCATCTCGACGATGTGCCCGCCAGGGTGCTCGTGGGGCTCGCGCAACGCGGCGTCGCATTGGCCAAGGAGCACGGCAGCAGCCACGGCCCGCCGAGTTCGTTGCTCGAACAGGAAGTTCTCCACGTCGCCGGTGACGCCGACGACGTGTCGATCTCCATGCGGACGGTGTTCGCCCTCACCGCAATGGGTTTCGTACCGCACAGCGGCAGCGACCCGTTGACCGTCGACATCGACCCGGATCGAATCGCACCCGACGAGGTCGTTCGGGTGCGGGTGTCGAAGGTGTGGCTACGCCTCGATGCCCGCTACGGGTCGATCTTCGCTCGTCGGGCGGGACAGCAGTTGTCGCTCACCGTCGAGCGTTAGACGAGCCACGCAGCAGCGTTCGCTGGGAGTTTGCCGTCCACCAGCGGGGCACTGGCCAGCAGCAACTCGCCGGGAGGCAGCGGGATCGACTCCTCCGACGCGTTCAGGGCACAGATCAGGCCCCCGCTTCGGCGAAACGCCAGGCAGCCGGGAGGTGATCCGTACCAATCGATTCCGGTGCCGGTGAACTCCGGACGCAGCGCCCGCAGTTCGAAGGCCGTCCGGTAGAGGCTCAGCATCGAATCGACGTCCTCGAGTTGCGCCTCGGCGGTGTACCCGTCCCACTCCGGCGGCATCGGCAACCAGGTTCGATCCGTGGAGGAGAATCCGAAGGGCGGTGAGTGTCCCTCCCAGGGCATCGGCACCCGACAGCCGTCTCGGCCACGTTCGGCATGCCCGGATCGCTCCCACACCGGATCCTGCAACGCGCTGTCGGGCAGTTGCACGTTGGGCAACCCGAGCTCGGCACCGTTGTACACGAAAATTGTTCCGGGAAGGGCCAATTCGACGAGAATCATGGCGCGGGAGCGCGCCCGACCCCGGTCCCCACCGCCGTACCGGGTGACTTCGCGCTCGACGTCGTGGTTCGACAATGTCCACGTGGGAGTTCCGGCAACCAGTTCGACAGCGGCGAGGGAATTGGAGATGGCGTCGCGGATGGTCGACGCATCGAAATCGACACTGGCCAGCCGGAAGTTGAAGCCCAGGTGCAGCTCGTCGGGCCGGATGTATTCGGAGAACCGCACGTTGTCCTGCACCCAGATCTCGCCCACGGTCACCGCGTCGGGGAATTCGTCCATGACGGCTCTGATGCGTCGATGCAGCTCGTGGACCCGAGGGTTGTTGAATCGGGGATCGTCGTCGTCGTTCTTCATCAACGCGTTCAGTTCGAGACTCATGTCGGCCAGGTCCACCGGTTTGGCCATTCCGTGCGCCACGTCGAGTCGGAAGCCGTCGACGCCGCGGGAGAGCCAGAATCGCAGGGTGCGCGCGAAGTCCTCGAACACCTCGGGATTGTCCCAGTTCAGATCCGGCTGCTCGGGCGCGAAGATGTGCAGGTACCACTGGCCGGGGGACCCGTCGGGCTCGGTGATGCGGGTCCAGGCCGGGCCACCGAAGATGCTCGGCCAGTTGTTCGGTGGCTGCGAACCGTCGTCACCCCGTCCGTCTCGAAAGATGTAGCGGTCTCGTTCGGCACTACCGCGCGTAGCAGTGAGGGCCGATCTGAACCACGGGTGCTCGCTGCTGGTGTGATTGGGCACCAGATCCATCGTGACCTTGATGTCGCGCGCATGAGCCTCGTCGACCAACGCGTCGAAGATCTCCAGGTTGCCGAACAAGGGGTCGATGTCGCGAGGATCGGACACGTCGTACCCGTGATCGGCCATGGGCGACCGCGTGATGGGTCCGATCCAGACGGCGTCGATACCAAGCAGTTCGAGGTAGCCGAGCTTGTCCCGAATTCCGTCGAGGTCACCGATGCCGTCACCGTTGGAGTCCGCGAACGACCGGGGATAGATCTGGTAGAAGACGGCGTCCTGCCACCACAGCAGCTCGGAGCTTTCGATCGGATCGGTCACAAGGGGCAATAGTGCCAAACGATCGGCCGCGGAACGATTCAGGGGCGTTGGGGCACAGCGGGAGGCAGGAAGTCAGGTCAATGAACAGTAAAGCTTTGTGCTCATTCACATGACCGACTCGTGCCGTTTCGTTGAGAAAGTGTTGTATGTTTCTGCTCTGGCAACCAGTAGCGGCGGAAGCCGCGCCCGACGGTGAGGACGCGACGGAAACCATGATCACTTCGACCATCGAAGCCGTACGACTCGGCGACATCGCACTCGACGACAGCCCCATCGAACCCACCTGGATTCTCGAAGGAAACCCGCAGGCGCGCCTCGCCGAGTGGTCGAAGAGCATCGACGGCACTACCACCACCAACGTGTGGGACTGCACTGCGGGACGTTTCCGTTGGTACTTCGCCGTCGACGAGATCGTGCACATCATGGACGGTTCGGTGACCGTGTCCAGTGACGACCACGCACCGCGCACCCTGCTCCCGGGTGATGCTGCACTGTTCCGTGCGGGCACCTGGTCGGAGTGGCACGTCGAGAACTACGTACGCAAGCACGCCATTCTGCGCCAGCATCTGCCGGCACCCGTGAGTTTCGCCCTCAAGGTGGCCGGTTCCGTTCGCGCCCGCATGGGCAATCTCAAGGCCGCCGCCGGCGGCAAGAGCCCGCAGCGGGTCGGATCGCTGTAACCCGCTGCGCTGCCGCCGTCAGATCGCCGAGTTCATCATCGAATTGGCGGCCATCTCCATGTAGTCGATCAACTGTGCTCGGTGCGCGGAGTCCATGACCTTCGGGTCGATCGACGCGATCGCGATGTGCATGCAGCGAAGCCACGCGTCCCGCTCCATCGGTCCGATCCGAAACGGGTTGTGTCGCATCCGCAATCGAGGATGGCCGCGCTCGTCGGAGTACGTCCGCGGACCGCCCCAGTACTGTTCGAGGAACATCCGCATCCGCCGTTCGGCCGGTGCCAGATCCTCTTCCGGGTACAACGGGCGCACAATCTCGTCCTTGGCGACTTCCTCGTAGAACTTCGCCGTGAGTGACCGGAACGTCTCGGCACCGCCTACCGCGTCGTAGAACGTCTGCTGCGGTTCGGTCATCGCACTCTCTCTGTTCGTTCCTGGTCGGCGTCGCTCACCATCATGGTCTGTTCAGTTGCCGCGCTCGGCCACGACCCCACCCGGGCGACCCAGTGCGTACGGTGCCTTGATGTCGGCATCGTCGAATGCCTGGAGTATCTCCTGGTGGAGTCGGCGCTGCACGGCCCACTGGCGGCCGGGGCGGGTCTTGATCGTGATGCGGATGGTGACCGTGTCGGCGCTGACCGCATTGACCCCGAGCATCTCGGGCGGTTCGAGAATGTCGTCGGCGAAGTCTTTCGACTCCACCACCTTCAGCGTGGTGCGTTCGGCGACTGCGCGGGCCTCGTCGATGTTGGCCGTGTGGGACACGGGCAGATCGAGAACGGCGACCGCGAAACCCTGACTCATGTTGCCCACGCGCAGCACCTCGCCGTTGCGGCAGTACCAGACCGTGCCGTTGACATCCCTGATCGTCGTGACGCGTAGCCCCACGCTCTCGACGGTGCCGGTCGCTTCACCGAGGTCGACGACGTCACCCACTCCGTACTGGTCCTCGAGAAGCATGAAGATGCCCGACAGAAAGTCTCGAACCAGGTTCTGGGCACCGAAGCCCAAGGCGACACCGACGATGCCCGCCGAGGCGATGAACGGAGCGACATTGACCCCCGCCACATCGAGCACCGAGAGCACGAACCACGTGAGAATCATGACCGAGACCGCCGACTTGAGCACCGAGCCGATCGTGTTGGCCCGTTGTTTGCGACGCTCGTTGAGAATCGCACCCTTGACGGTGCTCGACGACCGGTCGCGGAGCGGACGCAACAGCATCGGAGACTTCCCGACGTTGTTGCGGGTGAATCGGTCGATCAGTTTGTGCAGGACCAGTCGCAGCACGATGGCGAGGACCAGATAGCCCAGAGCCTGCAGCGGACGATCGACCAACCAGTCGCGTCCGGTCTCCGTCAACTCGAAAGCTCGGGTGTCGAGATCTCGCAACAGCGACGGGTCGGGAAGGGACGATGCGGACAGGAAGGTTGATACGGACACCCGAAAAGTCTACGGAGACGTCGAGATCTCGCCAGTCACGCTGCGCATGGAGCCGCCGATCGTCGATCGTGAACGCGAGGACGCGAGATGTTCACCGTTCGGCAACAGAAAATGCCGAGAAAAAGGCTGTGCGTGGACGGTGTATTCGTGTTCCACTGTCACTCGTGTTCCACGCAAGCCATGCGCGGGCGCCGACTGTCTCTGGAGCAACGCATGAAGAACTCGCAACACCGCCATCGACAACTCCCGCCCACTGAGGGCCGCACCACGCACGACCAGCGTGAGACGGCCTCGGGGGCTTCTCCGCTGCGTGTGGTGCCGACGGCTCACACCGCCACGGGCGACGACGCCGTTCCGGCGTGGGTCAAGCGCCGTGTGCTGCTCCTCAATGCCACATTCGAACCACTGACCGCGCTTCCGATGCGCCGGGCGGTGGTTCTTCTCGTTTGTGGGAAAGCCGACGTGGTGCACGACGATCCGGAGGGCCCGTTCATTCGGTCTGCGGACTTCTCGGTCCAGGTGCCGTCGGTGATCAGATTGCGGACGTTCGTCCGTGTTCCGTACCGAGCGCGAGTGCCGATGACCCGCGCCGCGCTGATGCACCGCGATCGGTTCCGGTGCGCGTACTGCGGAAGCAAAGCCGAAACCGTCGACCATGTGGTCCCGCGTAGTCGCGGAGGTGGCCACTCGTGGGAGAACTGCGTCGCTTGCTGCGCCTCGTGCAACCATCGCAAGGCGGACAAATTGCTCAGTGAGATCGGCTGGACACTGCGCGCCCAGTTGGTGCCGCCCAAGGGTCCGCACTGGCGACTGTTGGCGACGACCAAGGAGCTCGACCCGACGTGGCTCGCGTACCTCGGTGAGGGTGCTGCCTGACGCGGTCGGGTCTGCACATTTCGGTCACAACACCGGCCCCGACGTGGTTCGACGCGCAATTGTCGACTAACGTCACACCCCGTGAGCATTTTTGAGACCACGCTGATATTCGGGGTGATTCCGGTTGCGGTGATCGGACTCCTCGGCGCGTTGTCCTACTTGACCGACAAGCAGCCCGGTATGGACGTTCCGCCCTACCGACTGACGGACGAGTGGACGCGCGAGCCATTGCTGTGGAGTGCTACGGACGAGGTGACTCCCTTCGGAGGCCACGGTTCGCACGACGCCGACACAGCCGACTCGATCGGAGGTTCCGCAAGTGGCAAGTGGTGAACTCGTCCGCAGTGACGTCAGAGAAGAAGACCTGCCTTTCGGGGCTGCGCTCACCTCGAGCGGCCGCGTCTCGGCGGCTCACGAGTTCGGGACCGCGAATCCCGAGCACCTGCCGTTCGCCACGCAGGACCTGGTTGCGCTCGACGACGCACTCACCCAAGCGATTCGGCAGACCAAGATCCGGTTCAACGTCTACATCGGTGATCTCGGCGTCGATCCGGCCGCGGGTGCGGATTCGGTGTTTCCCGGGACTCCCGATGCCGTTCGCTCGGTTCTGATCGCCGTCGACCCCAATCGGCACGCACTCGAGATCCGCACCGGAAAGCGAGTGTCCAATCGAGCGACCGACCGGGTCGCACAGTTGGGTGTCACCGCGGCCCTCGGCCCGTTCCGCGACGGAAACCTCATCGACGGTCTGGTCACCTCCGTCCGGGTGATGGCCGCGTCCATCCTGAGCCCCTAGCTCCCTTCCTCCCGACCGCGCTCGTACGACGAGGGCCGGTTGCTCCACCTCCGGGTGAAGTAACCGGCCCTCGTCGTCGGTGCCGTCGAGATCAGCTCGCGTCGAACTCCCGTGCAGCGAGAGCCCGAACGATTCCGGCCCGGCCCTCGATCACCAGGCGTCGGAGTGCGGGCGGTAGGTCGCCGTCGAGGAATCCGTCCGCCGCAGCGAGGGAGTCCTCCGAGATCGACCAGGACGGGTACAGGCCCACCACGACGGTCTGCGCGACCTCACTCGAACGACGCGCCCAGACACCTTCGATGGCGTCGAAATAGCGGGCGACGTACGGTTCGAGCAGCTCGCCCTGACCTGGTCCGGCGAAGCCGCCGATGATCGAGCGGGCCGTGATGTTGGGAACCGCATCGTCGTCCACCACCGTCGTCCAGGCCTGCTCCTTCACCTCCGCGCTGGGCCGAGCGGCTCGTGCAGCCGCTGCCGACCGGGCTCCGGCGGCAGTGTTGTCCCTGGCCGCCTCGGCGTCGATCACCGGCGAGTCCAGGCCGTCGGCGTCGATCGCACCGGCACCGGCCAGCGCCGTGACGATGCGCCAGCGCAGATCGGTATCCACGCCGAGGCCGTCCAGCGACTGCCCCTCCACATCACCGTCGAGCAGTGCCCTCAGCACGTCGATGTGACGGTCGCCGAGCTCGGTGCCGGTGAGAGCATTGACGAATGCCAGCTGGTGATCCGAGCCTGCTTCGGCGCTGCGCGCCAGGTCGAGCAGCGCATCGGCGAACTCGGGGGTACCGTGCTCGGCCGCCCATGCCGGGTCGGCGTAGCTGGAGATTGCGGTCTGGGCCTGCAGCAGAAGTCGTTGCACCACACCCACTTCCGTCTCAGCGCCGATTCCGCGCTGGACGAGGGCCACGAAGTCTCGCGCCTTCATCTCGGCGGATCGAGTCATCTCCCAGGCCGCCGACCACGCGAGGGTGCGGGGGAGTGGCTCGGCGATGTCGGCGATTCGAGAGAGAAGGACATCGAGCGAATCCGGGTCGAGTCGCACCGCGCAGTACGTCAGGTCGTCGTCGTTGACCAGGACGAGCTTGCCGCGCGAGACGCCGACCAACGCATCGACGGTCGTCGACTCGGCAGCGTCGAGGTCGAGTTCGACGCGGTCGGTGCGCACCAGCTTGCCGTCGACGTCGTCGTAGATTCCCACCGCGATGCGGTGCACGCGATGCTCGCCCGCACCCGGGGCAGCACCGGTCTGCAGCACCGAGAAGCGGGTGAACTTGCCGTCGGCGTCGACGTCGAAATCCGGGCTCAACGTGTTCAGGCCGGTGGTGCGCAGCCACTGGGCACCCCAGTCGGAGAGATCGCGTCCCGACGACTTCTCCAGAGCGGCAAGCAGATCCGAGAACGTGGCGTTGGCGAAGGCATGATCGACGAAGTACGCCCGCAATCCGGCGAGGAAGTCCTCCTTGCCGACGTACGCCACCAGTTGCTTGAGCACACTCGCGCCCTTGGCGTAGGTGATGCCGTCGAAGTTTACCTCCACGGCCGCGAGATCGGGAATGTCGGCGGCGATGGGATGCGTCGACGGCAACTGGTCCTGACGGTAGGCCCAGGCCTTCTCGACGTTGGCGAAAGTGGTCCACGCGTTGGTGTACTCGGTTGACTCGGACTGGCACAGCACCGAGGCGAACGTCGCGAACGACTCGTTGAGCCACAGGTCGTCCCACCACGTCATGGTCACCAGGTCGCCGAACCACATGTGTGCCATCTCGTGCAGCACGGTCTCGGCGCGCCGTTCGTACGAGTACCGCGTCACCTTGGACCGGAAGACGTAGTCCTCGAGGAACGTGACGGCACCCGCGTTCTCCATGGCACCGGCATTGAACTCGGGCACGAAGAGCTGGTCGTACTTGCCGAAGGCGTAGGGAGTGCCGAAGTTCTCGTGGTAGAAACCGAAGCCCTGCTTGGTCTCGGTGAACAGGCGCTCCGCGTCCATGTGCTCGGCAAGTGAAGCGCGGCAATAGATTCCGAGGGGAATGGTGCCGTGGTCGTCGGTGTACGAGTCGGTCCACTCCGCGTACGGTCCGGCGATCAGTGCGACGAGGTAGGTGCTCATCAACGGTGTCGTGTCGAACACGTGCTCGCCCGCCGCAGGCTCGGCGGCGTGCGCGGCATTGGAGATGATCGTCCAGCTCTCCGGCGCGGTGACCTTCAGATCGAAGGTGGCCTTGAGATCGGGCTGATCGAAGCAGGCGAACATACGCTTTGCATCGGCGGTCTCGAACTGCGAGTACAGGTAGACCGTGCCGTCCGACGGATCGACGAAACGGTGCAGTCCCTCGCCCGTGTGCGAGTAGACGCAGTCCGCATCGATGACGAGTTCGTTGTGCTCGGCCAGATTCTCGAGCGCGAGGCCGGTCGACTCGTCGTAGTCGGCGGTATCGAGATCGGCGCCGTTGAGCGTCGCGGAGCGGATCGTGCTCGCGATGATGTCCACGAAAGTCGACGCCCCGGCGGTGGCCGCGAACGTGATGGTGGTGAGCGAGCGGAAGGTCTTCTCGCCCGGATTGCCCTCGCCGTCGGTGAGATCGAGAACGATCGCGTACTTCGTTTCCCCGATGATCGCCGAACGCTCGGAGGCTTGGTCACGCGTCAGGTTGGGAGCAACCACTTCAGTCGACACCTCTTCGTGTAGTTATGGATAGTGCCTTCCATCCCATCACGTCACGCGTACCCCTCGCTGGCCGACGGGCCGTGCGGAATGTCTGCGCGGTGGGCGGTTGTTACGCAATGAAGAGACGTTGACCTCGACTTCCAAGGAGTAGGACAGTGGCCGGTTCAGGACAGAAAGACACTGCGGATTTTTGGTTCGACCCACTGTGCCCGTGGTGTTGGATCACCTCGCGGTGGATTCTCGAGGTGCAGCAGGTGCGCGACATCGACGTGAACTTCCACGTCATGAGCCTGGCAGTGCTCAACGAGGGCCGCGATCTGCCCGAGGAGTACGCCGCGATGATGAAGAAGGCCTGGGGGCCGGTTCGGGTGGCGATCGCCGCAGCCAAGCTGAAGGGCGACGAGGTTCTCGCCCCGCTGTACGCGGCCATGGGAACGCGAATTCACAACGAGGGCAACAAGGATTTCGACGTCGTGATCTCGGAGTCGCTCGCGGAACTGGATCTGCCCGGTGACCTTGCGAAGGCCGCCGAGAGCACCGACTACGACGAGGACCTGCGGACCAGTCATCACGCGGGCATGGACAAGGTGGGGCCCGATGTCGGCACCCCGACCATCCACGTCAACGGCGTGGCCTTCTTCGGCCCTGTGCTCTCCCGAATCCCGCGCGGTGAAGAAGCAGGCAAGCTCTGGGACGCGTCGGTGATCTTTGCGTCGTACCCGCACTTCTACGAGCTCAAGCGCACCCGCAACGAGGACCCACAGTTCGACTGATCGCATGACCCTCGTGCGTGGAAATTCGTACCCTGCTACGAGTTTCCGCGTACGGGGTTCGTCAGGCGACGATCCGATCCGAGCTGTCCTCGGTACCGAACGTCCGATGCTCGCCGACGTGGAACCGCCTCGCCGACCACGCCGCTGCGGCCGCGTCGAGAACATCGTCGACGGCGGGTCCGGGCGGCAGATCTGCGAGATCGAGGTGTTCTCTCCATCGCATCAGGGCGGACAAACGCTGCCCGACGCCTCGGCCGGACTTCTTCGACGCGAACGTCGTCGTCGGTGACATCGCCCGGAACGAGCATTCGGGATGTACCTCGACGTACCGGTCCCGGTCGAAGTCGGCATCGAGCCAGGCCTTCACGGACGGCAGGATGTGCCACGTCTGCTTGCTGATCGCCTTGCCGGTGAGTTGCCGAGACACCGCACACGCTTCGGGATACGACTCGGCGGCGAGCACGTCGACGACCGGCGTGTGGAAGATCGAGCTCCTCGCCGTTCCGAGAAACCTCTTGGCCTCCAGTTCGCTGACGCGATAACCGCCTCGGGGCAACGACAGCGGCATGTCGACTCCCACTCGTGCGCAGTCCCGAGTCACCTCGAGCACGTCGGCCACCGACGCGCAACCGGTCCACGTCAGCGTGGTCCCGGCCGAGATCGCGACCACCCATGCGCCCTTCGCGCCGTCCACACCGGCGAATTTCTCGGCTTCGGAGTTCACCTGTCAGACTCTAGGCATGCGCGTATACCTGGGTGCCGACCACGCCGGCCTCGAGTTCAAGAATCAGATCATCGAACACCTGACGGCGACCGGGCACGAGCCCGTCGACTGCGGTGCCTTCGACTACGACCCCGTCGACGACTACCCGGCATTCTGCATCGACGCAGCACGCCGCGTCGTCGCCGATCCGGGTAGCCGCGGCCTGGTGCTCGGCGGTTCCGGAAACGGCGAGCAGATCGCCGCCAACAAGGTGCCCGGCGCTCGCTGTGCGTTGGCGTGGAGCGTCGAGACCGCGAAGTTGGCCCGCGAGCACAACGACGCTCAGCTCATCGGCATCGGCGGCCGCATGCACACGCTGCCCGAAGCCCTCGCGATCGTCGACGCCTTCCTCGGTACCCCGTTCTCGGGCGAGGAGCGCCACCAGCGCCGCATCGACATCCTGTCCGAGTACGAGCGCAGTGGCGAGGCACCCGAGGTGCCGGGAAAGCCCGCATAGGTGCCCGAGGGTCACACTCTGCACCGACTGGCTCGGTTGCACGGACGTCGGTTCGGCGGGGCACCGGTTCGGGCGAGCAGCCCAGAGGGGCGGTTCGCCTCCGGTGCCGCGCTGATCGACGGCCTCGTCCTCGAGAAGGCCGAGGCCTGGGGCAAGCATCTGCTGCACCGGTACGAGTCCGATCTGATCGTTCACATCCATCTCGGTCTGTACGGGAAGTTCACCGAACAGGCTGTGCCGCTGGACGATCCGGTCGGTGCCGTGCGATTGCGCATGGTGGGGGAGAAGTACGGTGTCGACCTGCGCGGCCCCACCGCCTGCGAGATCTACACCGAGGAGCAGGTCGACGCCCTGGTGGCGCGCCTGGGACCGGACCCGCTGCGTAAGGACGCCGATCCGGACGCAGCGTGGGCGCGAATCTCCAAGTCGCGCACGGCAATCGGCACGTTGCTGATGGATCAGAAGGTGCTCGCCGGAGTCGGCAACGTCTACCGCGCCGAGATCCTGTTCCGGCACGAGATCAACCCCATGCGGCCCGGCAAGGACCTCGATCGAGCCGAGTGGGATGCGATCTGGTTCGACCTCGTCGACCTCATGGCGATCGGTGTCCGACGCGGGCGCATCATCACCATCCGGCCCGAGGACGATCACGGCGACACTTACGGTGCACGGCGACCGCGGTCCTACGTCTACCGCAGGCAGGGGTATCCCTGCCGGGTGTGCGGAGCAGACATCCTGCACTCGGTGATGCAGGCTCGAAACCTGTTCTGGTGCCCGGTCTGTCAGGCGACCTAGAACCCGCCGAAGTCGCCCCCACCGCCGAAGTCGGCTCCGCCGTCGAACATGCCCCCGCCGCCGTCGTCCATCGCACCGTATTCGGTGTCGCCGCCGGAGTAGTCGTCACCGCCTCCGTCGGAACCGTCGGCCCCCATGTCCTCGCCTGCCGCGGTCTCCTCCGGCACCCCGGCCATGCCGGAGAACATGGCCGAGAACAGGAACATCGAACCCATTCCCCATGCACCTGCCACCAAGGCCGGCCGCCACCACGGCTCGGAGTACCAGCCCGCGGGTACCGGACGACCCGCGACTCGGCCACCGGGGTAGTAGTTCGGGGTGCGATCGGACGGATCCGGCGATGCCGCGATCTCACGGCCCTCGAAGTCGACCTTGCGATCCTCGGTGACTCGACCCGCCTGCTGCTGGCCGTCGATGCCCTGGACCTCCGGGCCCGGGTCCATGCCCATCGCCAGGCGGGCGGCGCGGATGTAGTAGAGACCCTCGAGCGCCGTCTGCTTGGCCAGTCGGGCCTGTTCGGGGGTAGTGGCCTGGTCGATCTGCGAACCGGCGGCGATGTTGCGTTCGGATGCGTCGGCCAGGGCCTGCTTGGAGGCGGTGTCGGTGCCGATCAGGTTGTAGACCTGGCCGCCGAGACGCTCGATCGACTGCCGGGCATCGGCCTTTGCGTCGGCCAGCGCGGTTTCGGCCGCCGCGGCCGAGTTCTTCTTGCTTCGCAGCACCAATAGGGCCACTGCGGCGATGACGATGACGATCAGGACGATTTCCACTGCGGACCTTCCGCCGACGATGCATGCCCGGTTCGTACGGACAATTCGGACACCGTCCAGGGTACGCGGACACGAAAAAGCCCCGCACCAGGAGTGCGGGGCCTTTCGGTGGAGCCGATGACGAGAATCGAACTCGCGTAGCCTGTTTGGAAGACAGGGGCTCTACCATTGAGCTACATCGGCGTGCAAACAACAGTCGTGGGATCGCCAGTTCCGTCGCCTGCGTTTCAAGACTGTACCCAACGCCGACGCCGGATTCCAAACCGGCCCGCCGCGAGCGGTTCGTCCGAACGTCATCGGTGGGGCGCCCACGGGGGGCTACTATCGGTTGCTGTTCAATGGTGTCCGTACGACGGGGTGTGGCGCAGCTTGGTAGCGCATCCGCTTTGGGAGCGGAGGGTCGCAGGTTCAATTCCTGTCACCCCGACAAAAGAGAGCCGCAGGCACGGCTCGCCGTGTTCGTGGCGAGCGAGAGCAGACAGCACACCGGAACCACCAGCAAGCAAGAACCACCAGAAGGAGCATGTCCCGTGAAGAGCACCGTCGAGCAGCTGAGCCCGACGCGAGTCCGTATCAACGTTGAGGTGCCCTTCGAGGAGCTCAAGCCTGATTTCGACCGCGCGTACAAGGCTTTGGCTCAGCAGATCCGCCTCCCCGGCTTCCGTCCCGGCAAGGCTCCGGCCAAGTTGCTCGAGGCTCGTGTCGGCCGTGGTGCGGTTCTCGAGCAGGTCGTCAACGACGCTCTTCCCTCTCGCTACTCCGAGGCCGTGACCAACGAGAAGGTCAAGGTCATCGGCCAGCCCGAGATCGAGATCACCAAGATCGAGGACGGTACCGAGCTCACGTTCACCGCCGAGGTCGACGTCCGCCCCGAGATCGATCTGCCCGACTACTCGACCATCAGCGTCGTCGTCGATCCGCTCGAGATCAAGGACGAGGCCGTCGACGAGCAGCTGCAGTCGCTGCGCCAGCGTTTCGGCACCCTGACCGGTGTCGATCGTCCCGTCCAGTCGGGCGACTTCGTCTCGATCGACCTCTCGGCCACCGTCGACGGCGAGAACGTCGAAGAGGCAACCGCGAGTGGACTGTCCCACGAGGTCGGCTCCGGCCAGCTCATCGAGGGACTCGACGACGCGATCATCGGCGTCTCGGCCGACGAGTCGAAGGAATTCACCTCCACTCTCGTTGCCGGTGAGTACGCAGGCAAGGAAGCCGTCGTCACGGTCAAGGTCGTGTCCGTCAAGGAGCGCGAGCTGCCCGAGGCCGACGACGAGTTCGCCCAGCTGGCCAGCGAGTTCGACACGTTCGACGAGCTGCTCGCCGATCTGAGGACCCGCGTCGAGCGAGTCGCGAAGGTCGAGCAGGCCGGTCAGATTCGCGACAAGGTGCTCGAGACGCTGCTCGACACGATCGAGATCCCGGCTCCCGAGGCCGTCGTCAAGGCCGAGGTCGATTCCCAGGTGCACGAGGCCATCCACGGCCTCGACCACAACGAGGAAGCACTCGCCGAGCTGCTCGAGTCGCAGGGTTCGAGCCGCGAGGAATTCGACAAGGACGTCAAGGAAGGTGCCGAGAAGTCGGTGCGCACCCAGCTCCTTCTCGATGCGATCGCCGAGGCCGAGAACACCCAGGTCGGGCAGGAAGAGCTCACCGAGCGAATCATCTTCCAGGCGCAGCGCTACGGCATGCCGCCCGAGCAGTTCATTCAGCAGGTGCAGCAGGCCAACCAGCTCGGTGCCGTGTTCGCCGATGTCAAGCGCGGTAAGGCGCTGGCTTCGGTCGTCGAGCGCGTCACCGTGACCGACACCACCGGCGCGAGCGTCGACACCGCAGAGCTGTTCGGCAGCCCCGCCGATGCTCCCGGCGAGGTCGAAGCAGCAGATTCTTCCGAGGGCGAACAAGAGAAGTAACGCTCACAGCGAACGACGGCGGTTCCGGGACTCCGGAGCCGCCGTCTTTCGTTAGTGTCTGTGTCAGGAACCAACGATTTGTTATGGAAAAGGCAGGTACCGTGACTGTTCAGAATCCGGCGGCTTCGCACCAGCAGAGTCCCGTCATGACTTCGGCTGCAGCAGGGCTGAATCTCAGCGACTCCGTGTACGAGCGTCTGCTTCAAAACCGCATCATTTTCCTCGGTACCCAGGTCGACGACGACATCGCCAACAAGTTGTGCGCTCAGATCCTGCTGCTCTCGGCCGAGGACCCCACTCGCGACATCGCGCTGTACATCAACTCGCCCGGTGGCTCGGTCACCGCGGGTATGGCCATTTTCGACACGATGGAATTCGCCGAGTGCGACATCGCGACCTACGGAATGGGTCTGGCTGCCTCGATGGGTCAGTTCCTGCTCTCTGCCGGTGCCAAGGGCAAGCGCTACGCCCTGCCGCACGCGCGCATCATGATGCATCAGCCTTCGGCCGGTATCGGCGGCAGTGCCTCCGACATCGCCATCATGGCCGAGCAGTTCGCGCACACCAAGCGTGAGATGGCCGAGCTCATCGCCCAGCACACCGGCCAGACCGTCGAGCAGATCACCGAAGACTCCGATCGTGACCGCTGGTTCACGGCGCAGGCGGCCAAGGAATACGGGTTCGTGGACCACGTCGTCAGCCGTGCGCGGCAGGCCGGCGGAATCGGCGAGTAAATCGGCCGCTCCCGGCGACCCTCGATCACTTACATCTTGGAGAAACGATGACAAACCTGTTCGACCCCAATCAGCTGCCGTCCTCCCGATACATCCTGCCGTCCTTCGTCGAGCACTCCAGCTACGGCGTGAAGGAATCGAACCCCTACAACAAGCTGTTCGAGGAGCGCATCATCTTCCTCGGCGTCCAGGTCGACGACGCGTCCGCCAACGACGTCATGGCTCAGCTGCTGGTGCTCGAGGGCCTCGACCCCGACCGAGACATCACGATGTACATCAACTCGCCCGGTGGCTCGTTCACCTCGCTGATGGCGATCTACGACACGATGCAGTACGTCCGCGCCGATGTTGCGACCGTCTGCCTCGGCCAGGCCGCGTCGGCCGCGGCCGTCCTGCTCGCCGCAGGCACTCCCGGTAAGCGTGCGGCGTTGCCCAACGCGCGCGTGCTGATTCATCAGCCCTCGAGCGGTGGCATTCAGGGCCAGGTGTCCGACCTGGAGATCCAGGCCGCCGAGATCGAGCGCATGCGTCGACTCATGGAGACCACCCTCGGCCGCCACACCGGCAAGGATCCCGACGTCATCCGCAAGGACACCGATCGCGACAAGATCCTCACCGCGGAACAGGCCAAGGACTACGGAATCATCGACACCGTGTTCGAGTACCGCAAGCTCTCTGCCCAGAAGTAGCAGAGCGAGTACCACCGGTCGGACCTGACGGGTCCGGCAGAAGATTCCGACGCCGGGCGTGAGTGTGAAACTCCGCCCGGCGGTCGTGATCGACGACCCGAATGGTCCATTCGACGAAATCGGGTGGCGAATCACCGGAAACAACCCGCCCATGTTCGGCGAACACGGGTACCGTCGCATCCAAGAACTCGGTCGACCGAAGTCGGCATGACGACAGACCGAGAAGTAGCCCACGAAGGTTTCGGCCACACCCGGTCGGCGTGGGTCGTACGCGGACAAGGAAGTAGGAACCTCCGAATGGCACGCATCGGTGACGGTGGCGATCTGCTGAAGTGCTCCTTCTGCGGCAAGAGCCAGAAGCAGGTCAAGAAGCTCATCGCTGGACCAGGGGTGTACATCTGCGACGAGTGCATCGACCTCTGCAACGAGATCATCGAAGAGGAATTGGCCGAATCGAGCGAGGTCAAGCTCGACGACCTCCCCAAGCCCTCCGAGATCAAGGACTTTCTCGAGAACTACGTGATCGGTCAGGACGCTGCCAAGCGCACGTTGGCCGTAGCGGTCTACAACCATTACAAGCGCATCCAGGCCGGTGACAAGGCACGCGACGTGCGAGGCGAATCTGTCGAACTGGCGAAGTCGAACATCCTGATGCTCGGACCGACGGGGTGTGGAAAGACGTACCTCGCGCAGACCCTGGCCAAGATGCTCAACGTGCCCTTCGCCATCGCCGACGCCACCGCGCTCACCGAGGCCGGATACGTGGGCGAGGATGTCGAGAACATTCTGCTCAAACTGATCCAGGCCGCGGACTACGACGTCAAGCGCGCCGAGACCGGCATCATCTACATCGACGAGGTCGACAAGATCGCTCGCAAGAGCGAGAACCCGTCGATCACGCGTGACGTGTCCGGTGAAGGCGTGCAGCAGGCGCTGCTCAAGATTCTGGAAGGAACTCAGGCCAGCGTGCCGCCGCAGGGTGGTCGCAAGCATCCGCATCAGGAGTTCATCCAGATCGACACCACCAACGTGCTCTTCATCGTCGCCGGTGCATTCGCCGGACTCGAGAAGATCGTCTCCGATCGGGTCGGCAAGCGCGGGCTCGGATTCGGAGCCGAAGTTCGCTCGAAGGCCGAGATCGACACGCAGGATCACTTCGCCGAGGTCATGCCGGAGGATCTGATCAAGTTCGGTCTGATTCCCGAGTTCATCGGGCGACTGCCGATGATCGCGTCGGTGACGAACCTGGACAAGGAGTCGCTGGTGACGATTCTGTCCGAGCCGAAGAACGCGCTCGTCAAGCAGTACCGCCGGTTGTTCGATATGGACGGCGTCGAGCTCGAGTTCACCACCGAGGCCCTCGAAGCGATCGCGGACCAGGCCATTCTCCGTGGAACCGGTGCTCGTGGACTGCGCGCCATCATGGAAGAAGTTCTGCTTCCGGTGATGTACGACATCCCGAGCCGCGACGACGTGGAGAAGGTCGTCGTGACTGCCGAGACCGTGAACGACAACGTGCTGCCGACCATCGTGCCGCGCAAGCCCGAGCGTCCGGAACGCCGCGACAAGTCCGCCTGATACGCCCCGACCGAGCTGCCGAACAACGACGAATCCCCGACCTCATCGCAAGGTCGGGGATTCGTCGTTGTCGCTGTGTTCAGCCGATGATCACCGCGTGCGCGCCGGGAACGTCGGTCAACGCGGCGAATCGGTCTCGAACCAGGGGGTCGTGGCCGGGCACGACGGTACCGGAGCCGGCGGCGAGCTCTCGGATTCGGTCGAAGGCTCCGTACATGTCCGGCAATGCATGCAGGATCGCGAACGGGCTGTCGTCCTCGAAGTTCTCGTAGAAGTGACTGGCGTCGGAGGCCAACACCACCGGGCCGCGGTCGGTGTTCACCCTGACCACCTGCATGCCTGCAGTGTGTCCGCCGACGGCGTGCAGGGACAGCCCGGGGAACAGGTCGAGATCGCCGTCGACGAGGTCGAGTCGACTGCCCCGATCGGCGGTTTCGATGTGTTCGGTGTCGGCTCGTGAGTGCAACCAGTGCTCTCGGGTGATGCGGGCGGCCCACGGCCCGGTCCAGTACTCGAGTTCTCTGCGCTGCACCACGTATCGTGCGATCGGGAGCTCCGCGACGACCCCGGTGTGGTCGTAGTGCAGGTGGGTCAGGATGCAGGTGTCGATGTCATCCGGTGTCAGGCCGAGCTCGCCGAGCAGGTCGATCGGCGATCCGTGATAGTCGAGCCCGTCGACAGATTCTGCTGTGGCAGCGGATATTCCGGCGTCGATCAGCACCGTGTTGTTCTTCGAGAGGGCGAGCCACACGTAGTAGGCCACCGTCTGGCTTTCGGTACTGCGTTCGTCACGTTGGTGAAAGAGGTTGCCGCGCATTGCCGTTCGACTGGCATACTGCAGGGCGAGCACCGTCCAGGTGCCCGCCGCTGCAGGTCGAAGTGCGTCGATCACGATGTCGGTCAGACGGACGCGACGCGCGCGCTGTCGGTGGTGCGGGTCCGAACACCGAGCTCGTCGGTGGGGGTACGGAAGGTCTCCTTCGAGGTCGCGACGATCACGACGTTGATGGTGCAGAAGACCGCGGTGACGATCGCGACGGGTAGCCACGCACCGATCTCGGCTCCGGCGATCGCGCCCGCGATGGTCGGCGCGAATCCTGCGATGGCGAAACCGATCTGGGTTCCCAGTGCGGTTCCGGTCAGGCGGACCCGGGCCGGGAACATCTCACCGTAGAACGAGGGCCAGACGCCGCCGGTGGCGCTGTGCACGAAACCGAACATCACGATGCCGAAGACGAAGATGAGAACGTAGTTGCCGCTCGAGATGGACCACAGGTAGCCGAACATCAGGATCGCGCAGCCGATGGAGCCGAAGAGGAACACCGGCTTGCGACCGATGCGATCCGACAGTGCACCGAAGAAGGGCAGTGCGAACAGTGCGACGACGTTGGCGAGAACGCCGACCCACAGCATGGGGGTGCGTTCGAGGCCGACGGTGTTCACGGCGTAGGACAGCGCGTAGACGGTGAAGATGGTGCTGACCGAGGCGATGACTGCGGCCAACATGACGCGGACCACGGCCGACCCATGCTCGCTGAGCAGTTCGGCCACAGGCAGGCGCTGCGGCTCGGTCGAGGCCTTCTCTTCCTCGAAGACCGGGGTCTCGTCGAGCGAACGGCGGATGACGAAGGCGGCGACGACGACGAAAGCGCTGAGGAAGAACGGGATTCGCCAACCCCAGCTGAGCAGTGCCTCCTCGGGGAGCATGGCGACGGGCAGGAACACTGCGGTGGCGAGAATCTGTCCGCCCTGAGTGCCGCTGAGGGTGAAGCTGGTGAAGAACGCGCGCCTGTTGTCCGGGGCATGTTCGAGCGTCATCGAGTTCGCTCCGGCCTGCTCGCCGCCGGCGGAGAATCCCTGGCACAACCGAAGCAGCACCAGGATGATGGGAGCGGCGATGCCGATGGATTCGTACGACGGCAGGACGCCGACGCCCAGGGTGGCGATTCCCATCAGCAGGACCGTGGCGACCATGACCTTCTTGCGTCCGTATCGATCACCGATGTGGCCGAGGACCAGTGCGCCGAGCGGCCGTGCGAGGTATCCGACGCCGAAGGTGGCCAGGGCCAGCAGGGTGCCGGTCGCCGGGTTGGAGCCCGGGAAGAACACGCGGCCGAAGACGAGCGCGGCGGCCGTGCCGTAGATGAAGAAGTCGTAGTACTCGAGGGCGCTTCCGACCCATGCGGCTGTTGCCGCTTTGCGCGGGTTCGCCCCGGGGCGAAGCGGCGTCGGGTGGGTGCCGGGGGTGTGCGAATCCATCGTTCTCGTGTCTCTCTTCGTGAGGCGGGGGAGCGTAGGCGCTGGTCGACGACGCGTTCTCGGCAATCGGACCGCTAATGTACTAAATGGTTAACACCGGGTGCCTCTGAATACTGAACGTGATCCATGCCACGTGTCAACCCCTGACGTGACGAGACCTACCGAGAAACCGCGAATTTCAGCGAGAAGGCGAGGTCAGGAACGCGATGATCATGTCGCCGAGCATCGAGCGCAGCCGGTCTCGATGCCGGGGATCGGTGAGGTCACGGCCGAAGAGGGCCTCGAAGGTGTACCGATTCGACAGGCGGAACACACAGAAGCTGCTGATCGTCATGTGCACGTCGAGGGCATCGACGTCCGTCCGGAACACGCCGTCCGCCTGGCCTCGCGCCAGGATGCTCGACAGCAGCTCCGCGGCGGGATTGCCGAGGTTGCTCAAGGCCTCGGACGTGGAGATGTGTTCGCCGCGAAGGATGTTCTCGGTGGAGACCAGGCGAATGAAGTCGGGATTTTCCTCGTGATGGTCGAATGTCAGCGATGCGATGGCACGAATGGCCTCGACCGGTCCGAGGCCTTCGACGTCCACGTCTCGTTCACGCTCGCGAATGCGCATGTACGACCGTTCGAGCACGGCCTTGTACAGGCCTTCCTTGTCGGTGAAGTAGTAGTACAACATTCGCTTGGTCGTGTGTGTCCGCTCGGCGATCTCGTCGATGCGCGCTCCTGCGAAGCCCTTGTCCGCGAACTCCTCGGTGGCCACCTCGAGGATGTTGTGCCGGGTCAGGTCGCTGTTGCGTCGACGCTTGACGCCGGGTCCGCTGGTGTCGTCGGACGTGTCGGTTGCGCGCGGAGCCATGGAGCAACTCTATCGGCGCCGATTGTGGCGAAAGGGTTGGGCGCGAGGTAGTCGCGTAGTACCGTCGAGCTAATTCACCAATTCGTACATTAAGGCTCGAGGAGATCGACATGCCGGAATCCCTGCTCTGCGGACTGATCGGGACGGGTATCGGCAAGTCGCTCACGCCCACGATGCACGAACGAGAGGGCTCCGAGCACGGGCTGACCTACCAATATCGGATCATCGACCTGGACAGCCGTGGACTGACCGTTGAGGACCTCCCCCGTCTCGTCTCCACCGCAGCGGACCTCGGATTTCGGGGACTCAACATCACGCACCCGTGCAAACAACGCGTCATCTCCTCTCTCGATGCGCTCTCCGAGGACGCCGCCCGACTCGGAGCCGTCAACACCGTGGTGTTCGCCGACGGCCGGGCCGTCGGCCACAACACCGACTGGTCCGGATTCGATCGCAACTTCGGCCGCGGACTACCCGGTGCCGACATCGGCGACGTGGTGCAACTCGGTGCCGGGGGAGCAGGGGCGGCCGTCGCCTACGCGATGGCCCGCCGCGGCGCAGGCAGGCTCACCCTCGTGGACGCCGATCCGCTGCGGGCACAACAACTACGGGAATCCTTGTCCGTGATGTTCCCGGACGTCGAGATCCTCTCGGCGGGCCTCGACCGGCTCGCCGCCGTTCTCGACACCGCGACCGGCCTGGTGCATGCCACCCCGATCGGAATGGTCGAACATCCCGGATCTGCTGTGCCCGAGTCACTGCTGAACCCGAGGATGTGGGTCGCCGAGGTCGTGTATCGGCCCGCCGAAACCGAATTGCTCGCTGCTGCATCCCGAGCTGGGTGCCGAACGCTCAGCGGAACCGGAATGGCAGTGTTCCAGGCCGCGGACGCGTTCGAGATATTCACCGGACGCACCGCGGACGCCGATCGAATGATCGCGCACATGAGCGCGCTGATCGCGCTGGAGGATCGCGCGACCGCAGGGGTTCTGGCATGACGCGCATCGCCACGTCGGTGGCCACAGTATCGCTCAGCGGTTCGCTGGACGAGAAGATGCGCGCCATCGCCGAGGCCGGGTTCGACGGTTTCGAGGTGTTCGAGCCGGACCTGATCAGCTCGCCCGACCTCCCCGAGGACGTCGCGAAGAAAGCAGCCGACCTCGGTCTGACCGTCGACCTCTATCAACCCTTCCGCGATGCCGACTCGGCCGATCCGGAACAGTTCGCCCGCAATCTCGTTCGCGCCGAACACAAATTCGACGTGATGGAACAGCTGGGGTGCGATCTGCTGTTGGTCTGCTCCTCGCCGCTGGCCGGTGCCGTCCGTGACGACGCCCTGCTGGTCGAACAGATGGCAACCCTCGCCGAGCGTGCGCATCGGCGCGGAATGCGACTCGCGTACGAGGCGTTGGCGTGGGGTGCCCACGTCAACACCTACCGCCACGCCTGGGACATCGTCCGGCAGGTCGATCATCCCGCGCTGGGAACGTGCCTGGACAGCTTCCACATCCTCTCCCGCGGTGACGATTCCTCAGGCATTCGGGAGATCCCCGGCGAGAAGATCTTCTTCCTACAGTTGGCCGATGCCCCGCACCTGGTGATGGACGTACTGCAGTGGAGCAGACATCACCGATGCTTCCCCGGTCAGGGCAGCTTCGATCTGGCGCGCTTCGGTGCCGATGTCGTGGCCTCCGGGTATTCCGGCCCGTGGTCGCTCGAGATCTTCAACGACGTCTTCCGACACTCCGACACCGGCCGCACGGCATCCGACGCGCACCGGTCGCTGCTGTACCTCCAGGAGCAGGTGCGCGGCGTCGAAACACCCACGGACGGAAACGATCTGTTCGCGCCGCCACCGCCGGGTCCGATCGAGAACGTCGTCTCCCTGCGGATCGCGGCAGGGCCTGCGAAGGCAGCGCAGCTGGGCACCACACTGCGGCACCTGGGCTTCGATCTCACCGCAGCACACAGCGAACACGGACTCAGCCTGTTCACCCAGGGTCCGCTGGCCGTCGCCGTCGACACCACGGTGGACACGTTGTGGACCGCGCCGGGTGTCCCGGCTCACCTACCGGCGTTGGCCCAGATCGGGGTTCGCAGCGAGCGCCCGGATCTGTGGCTGACTCGGGCCCGCGCACTGGGAGTCACCGCATCCACCGTCTCCATGCCCGGTGTGGCCGACGCGACCGATGCGGTGGTGCGCCTGGCCGTGACCGGTGCGACGTCGCTGGACCTACGCACCCGCGACAGTGCGGGTGCCTGGCAATCGGCGTTCGATCTGGTGCCGAGGGTGGTGGAGGAGAACCGGGCCTGCGTCACGCACGTGGATCACATCGCGCTCGCCGTGCCTGCCGAGAGCTGGGACGGGGTGATGCTGCTGCTGCGCTCGGTGTTCGGCATGGTGCCACACGAGGGCCAGGACGTCGTCGACGCGATAGGCCTGGTTCGCAGCCGAGCCCTCACCCTCGCCACCGCCAACGGCACGATTCGACTCTCGCTCAACATGGTTCCCGGCCGCCCGTCCGACTCGGACCCGCTTCCCGCGGCCCGGCGCGGAGGCGTCGGACACGTGGCGTTCGGATGCGAGGACATCCATGCCGCTGCGAGAGCGATGACCGAACGCGGGCTCACCCCGTTGCGGATCTCGCCCAACTACTATCGCGATCTCGACGCGCGATTCGGGCTCGGCCCCGAGACCCTGGACGCGATGCAGCGTCTGGGGATCCTGTACGACGCGGACGCGACCGGCGGTGAGTTCTTCCACTTCTTCACCGAGACCGTCGGCGACGACCTGTTCTTCGAGGTGGTCCAGCGCGTGGGTGGCTACGAGGGCTACGGAGAGACCAATTCGGCCGTGCGACTGGCGGCGCAACTGCAGTAGCAGCCACCGGTGGTCAGCCGATTCGCTCGAACACCGCAGCGAGTCCCTGGCCGCCGCCGATGCACATCGTCTCGAGTCCGTATCGGACCTCTCGGCGGTCCATTTCGCGCAACAGCGTTGCCAGAATGCGGGCTCCGGTGGCTCCGACGGGATGGCCGAGCGAGATGCCGGACCCGTGTGGGTTCAGTCGCGGATCGTCGGGGTCGATGCCCCAGGACCTGGTCACGGCGAGAGCCTGCGCGGCGAATGCTTCGTTGAGTTCGATGATGCCCATGTCGTCGAGACTCAGTCCCAGCCGTCCCAGTGCCTTCTCGCTCGCGGGGACCGGTCCGATCCCCATCGTGCGTGGAGCCACGCCTGCGACGCCCCAGCCGGCCAATCGTGCCAGCGGCCGAAGGCCCAGTGCGGCAGCTTTTTCCGGGGTGGTGACGATGGCGATCGCGGCACCGTCGTTCTGTCCGCTGGCGTTTCCTGCGGTGACGGTCGACTCGGGGTCGATCGACGCGCGGATCGCCTTCAGCTTCGCCAGTGACTCCACGGTGGTGTCGGCTCGCGGATGCTCGTCGGTGGTGACGAGCAGCGGATCCGATCTACGTTGGGGGACCGACACTCCCACGATCTCCTCGGCGAACACACCGCTGTTCTGCGCGGCGACTGCACGTCGGTGGGACTGGACTGCGAGTGCGTCCTGATCGGCGCGGCTGATGGAGAACTCCGCGCGCAGGTTCTCTGCGGTTTCGATCATGCCGCCGGGAACCGGAAAGTTCTTGCCGCCCGCGGTCACTCGCGCCCGGGCGAGGCGGTCGGACAGAGCCACGGCCTCGGCCTTGACGCCCCAGCGCATGCCGGTGGCGTAGAACTCGGTCTGACTCATGCTCTCGACACCGCCCGCCAGCACCAGATCGTTGCCGCCGGACTGGACCTGCATGCACGCCTGCAACACCGCTTGCAGACCGGAGCCGCAGCGACGGTCGACCTGCATCCCGGGGACGTCGATACCCAGATCTGCATCGAGCGCGGCAATGCGTCCGATGGCCGGTGCATCGCCGTTCGGGGACGCCTGACCGAGGATCACGTCGTCGATGTCGGCACCGGAAATGCCCGTGCGGGTGACCAGTTCGGCGATCACCGCACCGGCAAGAGCCTGGGCGGAGATGTCCTTGAACTGGCCGCCGAAGCGACCGACCGGGGTCCGAAGTGGTTCGCAGATCACGGCATCAGGCATGGGTGGTTCCTCGCTTGTCGTTGGGTCCGGTGCTCACCCGGAGCAGGTCGATCTCGATGGCGCGGGTGGCGTCGAGCAGAGCCGGTAGCAGTTCGGTGCGCACCGCATCGGCGGAATGCCGCGCGGCCTGGGTCGAGACGTTCGCCGCTGCGACCACGGCTCCGTGTCCGTCGTGAATGGGAGCCGCGATGGAGCGCAAACCCTCTTCGAGTTCCTGGTCCACCAGGCAGAAGCCGTCGGATCGGACCCGGTCGAGTTCGCGGCCGAGCGCGTCGGCAGTGGTGATGGTCTTACCGGTGAGCGGAGTCAACCGCACCCGATCGAGGTATGCCGCGAGTTCGTCGGCGGGCAGTCCGGCCAACAGCACGCGCCCCATCGATGTTGCGAACGCGGGAAATCGGGTGCCGATGTTGATGCCGACGGTCATGATTCGGCTGACCGGAACACGGGCGACGTACACCACGTCGTCACCGTCGAGAATCGAGACCGAGGACGACTCGCGCACTCGTTCGGCGAGAGCCTCCAGGTGCGGTCCCGAGACTTCCGGGAGCGACAGGCTCGACAGGTAGCTGTAGCCCAGCTCGAGCACTCGCGGGGTGAGCCAGAACATCGAGCCGTCGGTACGGACGTAGCCGAGTTCGACGAGGGTGAGCAGGAACCGCCGAGCGGTGGCTCGGGTGAGGTCGGTGGTTCGGGCGACATCGGAGAGTGTTCGACGCGGATGCTCGGCGTCGAAGGCTCGGATCACCGCAAGGCCACGGCCCAGTGACTGGACGTAGTCCGAGGACGGCGGCGGCGATTCCGCGGAGTTCACGAGGTACCCGATTCGGTCTCGGCCGATGTCTCGGCGATGGCCGCGTTCGCGAGACCGAATGCACTGTTGCTGTTCGGAACTCCCGCGTACACCGCGGTGTGCAGGAACACCTCCGCCATCGTGTCCGGCGCAGTGCCCGCTCGCAGGGCGGCCCGAATGTGCATGTCGAGTTCGTGCTGGTTGCCCACCGCCGTCAGGATCGCCAGGGTCAGCAGTCTGCGGGTGTGGTGATCGAGTCCTGGCCGATTCCAGATGTCACCCCATGCAGTGCGGGTGATGAAGTCCTGGAACGGTGCGGTGAAGTCGGTTCGCGCGGCGACACTGCGGTCGACGTGTGCATCACCGAGGATGCTGCGCCGCACCGCCATTCCGGCATCGTGGGCAGCTGCGCGTCCGAGCGCATACGCATCCGGTCCGATGTGTGCGGCGATGGCCGCGGTGACGGGCCCGGCTTGTTCGACGTTGGCCAGGTGCGCGGCCGGGTCGAGAACTCGGAACGTCGATCCGATGACGCCGTCGGCGATGATCTTCAGGTCCTCGGGGGTGGTCGAGGGGTCCTGCCGGCCCGCGATCACCAGGGTCGGAGCGGTGATTCGGTTCAGATCCGATCGAGAGTCCCAATCCGACAACGCCTCACAGCATGCTGCGTAGCCCTCGTCGGACGTTTCAGCGATCATCCGGCGATGCCGGTCGACGAGATCGACGTCGCGAGCGGCCAGTTCGGGGGTGAACCAGCGCTGGAGGACGGCGTCGGCCAGGGACGCGGTTCCCGCCGACCTGACCGTTGCGGCCCGATCGAGCCATTGCGCCGGCTCACCGAACCTGGCCGAGGTGCACAGCAACGTCAGAGTGATCACGCGCTCCGGGCGGTGGATGGCGATCCACTGCGAGACTGCGCCGCCGAGCGAGAGACCGACGATGTGAACACGCCGTAGATTCAGGGAATCGATCAGTGCGAGAACATCTTCGGCCAGTTCTGCGACGGAGTACGGACCGGACGGCACCGGCGATGCCCCGTGCCCACGAAGATCGACGGCGACCACATGGGCAGAAGCGGACAGTGGTCCGATCTGCGGGTTCCACATCGATCGGTCGGAGCCGAGCGATCCGATCAGCACGACGGTCTCCGCGTCGGCGCGGGGTCCTTCGGTGCGTTCGTGAGCAAGTGCGACGGTCATCGTGAATCCTTCGATTCTGTGGTGAGTTCGGTGTCGAGGGCGTGCTCGGCGAGGATCGCGTCGACCAGCTCGGGCGCGTGGCCGAGATACGCGGCCGGATCGAGTAGTTCGCGCACCGTCGACGGTGGCAGGAATGCCGTGATGGCAGGGTCGCTGTCCAGCGGCGCTCCCACCGCGCATCGCGCAGTGACTATCTCGCGGGCCTGCTCGGTGTGCGCTGCCAATGCCGCGGTGACACGTTCGGCGAGCAGCGCTCCACCCGTCGTATCGAGATTGCTGGCCATCGCCTCCGGATGAACGTGCAACCCGCTCAGGCTCTGCGAGAGTCGATGGGCGGCACCACCGGTGAAGCGCAGAAGATCGGTGATCGTCTCCCATTCGGCATGCCACGCTCCTGCGGCGCGCTGATGTTCGTGGTCCATGTTCGACAGCACCGTCGACACCGCACCCGGGACTCGCCGGGCCGCAGCCCGCGCGGTGATGGCCGCAACGGGATTTCGCTTGTGCGGCATCGCCGATGATCCACCCGGCGCGTCCTCCGAGACCTCGCCCAACTCGGTGCCGGACATCGCCACGATGTCCTGGGCGATCTTGCCGATCGTTCCTGCAGCGATGCCCAGGGAACACGCGATGTCGGCGATCGCGGTGCGGTCGGTGTGCCAGGGAGTGTTCTGTCGAGCCAAGCCCAGTTCGACGGCCATCGCCGCTGCGATGGCGGGTCCGTGCGGATACACGGCCGCGAGAGTGCCTGCAGCACCGCCGTACTGGACGGCGCACGCACGTCGAACGGCCGCGATCCCGGTCTGCGCGCGGCGCAACGCCGAGAACCAGTTCGCGGCCACCAGACCGAAGGTGGTGGGCAATGCCTGCTGTCCGAGAGTGCGCGCCGCCATCGGGGTGGTCCGGTGGGTCAGAGCAAGACCCCGCGCTGCCGCACTCGCGGCGTCGAGCGAGCCCTCGATCGCACCGAGCGCATCGCGGGAGACGAGCATCAGCGCGGTGTCCATGATGTCCTGGCTGGTGGCCCCGGGATGCACTGCCGTAGCAGGAACATCGGCCTCGGCCACCTCGCTGCGAAGGATCTTCACCAACGGGATCACCGGATTGCCTCCGGCCGCCGAATCCACTCCGAGCCTCGCGATGTCCAGTCCCGCTCCGAGTTCGGTCGCAACAGAGGTGACGACCTCGGCGTGACCGGCCTGCACGAGACCGACCGTGACCGCGGCCCGGGAGAGCGCCGCCTCGACGGCGAACATCGCTGTCACCCAGGCTCGGTCGCCTACGAGCGGCGCAACGGTATCGCTACCGAACGTCGGATCGAACAGTGCCCCTCGCTCGGATTCCATCGTCCCCTCTCGGCAATCGTGTGTCACAGCGCGAAGAACGGAGTCTCGTCGCCGTCCGGATCGGTGTTCTGCAGCACGATGTCGAGGTGATACCCACCGTGCACCGGTGCTGCGACGAGTCTGGCACGCTTGTGCGCAGGCATGGCGGACAACACCGGATCGACCGCATTGGCCTCGACTTCGTCGGGAAAGTACACCCGTGTCACGGCTCGGTCGAGCATCCCGCGAGCGAAGACGCTGACGTCGATGTGCGGTGCTTCGACACGATCGTCCTCGGCCGGCAACGGTCCGGGCTTGATCGTGGTGATCGACATCGTCCCGGTCTCGTCCGCGAACGCGCGCCCGAAGCCGCGGAAACCGACTGTGCGTGACGCCACCGCGCCGCGCGGATCGTCGGGGTGATCGAACCGGCCGTCGGCATCGGCCTGCCAGGTCTCGATCATGGCGTCGGACATGGGGTTTCGGGCTCCGTCGATGACCGTGAACGAGACGGTGATCTCGCCGTCGGTGCCCTGCGGTACCACGCTCTCACCGTCGGGCCACAGCAGTCCGATATGGACGTAGGGACCCACTGTCTGAGACGGCGTCTGGCCGAACGGTGCGGTGGTGAAGTCGGCACCGGAGACCACCGGGTAGCGCGGGGCGAACTCGGGATCAGTCATCGTGGTCGTCTTCCTCGAAGGGGGTGGCGTTTCGGCCGCGGAGCACGATGTCGAATCGGAATCCGAGGGCCCAGTTGTCCTGTGTCGCTTCGTAATCGAACGCGCCGATCATTCGGGCTCGCGAGTCCTCGGGTGCGGCGTTGAAGATCGGATCCTGAAAGAACATGGGGTCGTCCGGGAAGTACATCTGGGTCACCAGTCGCTGAGTGAACGCCTGGCCGAACAGCGAGAAGTGAATGTGGGCCGGCCGCCACGCGTTGTGGTGGTTGCCCCACGGGTATGCGCCCGGCTTGATCGTGGTGAAACGGTATCGACCCTCGGCATCGGTGAGAACGCGTCCGGTGCCGTTGAAGTGCGGATCGAGCGGTGCAGGCCACCGATCGCCGGTGTGGCGGTAACGGCCGCCTGCATTGGCTTGCCACACCTCGACGAGGGTGTTCGGAATCGCCTTGCCGTCGCTGTCGAGTACGCGGCCGTGCACGATGATCCTCTGCCCTTGTGCCTCACCGCCGTTCGCCAGGGTCAGATCGGCGTCGGCGGCGGTGACACGTCCCTCGCCCAGCACCGGTCCGGTGATCTCGGTGAGTCGCTGGGGGAGCAGGGTCAGCGGCTGCGCCGGATGCCGACGAGCGGTGGTCCGGTACTCGGGGAAGTCGAGCGGGGCATGGACCCCCGATTGATCCCGATACTCGGGCGGGAGAAGAAGCATCGAAGGTTCCTCACGATTGTGGTGATCTACGCAACAGACACCATAGCGAGATGTTCGCATTGTGGCAACCTGTTCATATTCCGCACAACATGCGGTAGCGTGCGTCTCATGTTGGACAAAGTCGTGGCCAGCGCCACCGAAGCCGTAGCGGACATTCCCGACGGATCGTCGATCGCCGTCGGCGGTTTCGGATTGGTCGGAGTGCCGGAGATTCTCATCGACGCCGTGCTCGCGCAGGGTGCGACCGATCTGGAAACCATCAGCAACAACTGCGGGACGGATGGCTTCGGCTTGGGAGTGCTACTGGCGCAGCACCGTATTCGCCGGACCATCAGCTCGTACGTCGGCTCGAACAAGGAGTTCGCGCGGCAGTATCTCTCCGGAGAACTCGAGGTCGAGCTCACCCCGCAGGGCACCCTCGCCGAGCGACTGCGAGCGGGCGGTGCCGGAATTCCGGCGTTCTTCACCCCCGCAGGGGTCGGAACTCAGGTCGCAGACGGCGGATTGCCGTTGCGTTACGACGGCAGCGGCGGTATCGCACTGGCCAGTCCTCCCAAGGAGACCCGCGAATTCGACGGTGTCACCTACGTGATGGAACGCGGAATAGTCGCCGACTACGCGCTCGTGCACGCATGGAAGGGCGACCGACACGGCAACCTGGTGTTCCACGCCAGTGCACGAAACTTCAACCCGCCGGCCGCCGAGTCGGGGCGCATCACCGTCGCACAGGTCGAGCATCTGGTCGAGCCGGGGGAGATCGGACCGGACGAGATACACACCCCGGGTATTCACGTGCAGCGGGTGGTCCACGTCGGACCGGTCGAGGTCGGCATCGAGCAGAGGACGGTACGAGCATGAGCGAGAAGATGACCCGCGAACAGATGGCGGCTCGGGTGGCGCAGGAACTCGGCGACGGTCAGTACGTCAACCTCGGCATCGGCATGCCGACTCTCGTGCCCAACTACATCCCCACCGACGTATCGGTGATCCTGCATTCGGAGAACGGAGTGCTCGGTGTCGGCCCCTATCCCACCGAGGACGAACTCGACGCCGAGATCATCAACGCGGGCAAGGAGACCATCACGGTCCTGCCCGGTGCGTCCTACTTCGACTCCGCGCAGTCGTTCGGAATGATCCGTGGCGGCCAGGTCGACGTCGCAGTACTGGGGGCGATGCAGGTCAGCGCCACCGGTGATCTGGCGAACTGGATGATTCCCGGGCACATGGTCAAGGGGATGGGTGGCGCGATGGATCTGGTGCACGGAGCGCGACGCGTCATCGTGATGATGGAACACGTCTCTCGCAAGGGTGAGCCGAAGATCCTCGAACGCTGCTCTCTGCCGCTCACCGGCAAAGGCTGCGTGCACCGCATCATCTCGGACATGGCCGTACTCGACGTCACCGAACGCGGACTGCGCCTCGTCGAGACCGCGCCCGGTGTGTCCGTCGACGAGGTCAGAAATGCGACCGCTGCCGAACTAATGGTCGACGCCGACGTCTGAGACGTGAACGCGGTGGGCATGAGAGTAGATGTTCATGGACCGACCGCGGAGGAAGCCGACGACCGTCAAACCGGATTCGGTGGCGAGGTCGACCGCAAGCGAGGACGGGGCCGAGACCGCTGCGAGAATCGGTATTCCGGACATCACGGCCTTCTGGGCCAATTCGAACGAGGCGCGGCCGCTGACCATGAGCACTGTGGCCTGCAGGGGAATTCGATCGTTGGTCACCGCCCAACCGACCACCTTGTCGACGGCGTTGTGGCGTCCGACATCCTCACGTAGAACGAGCATCTCGCCGTCTGCGGTGAACAGGGCGGCGGCATGCAGACCGCCGGTGGCATCGAAGACCTTCTGCGCGGCCCGCAACGTGTCGGGTAGCCCGGACAGAGTATCGGACGTCACGACGACCGAATCGGCCACGGGGGAATGCTTGGTGCGCAATCGAATTGCGTCCAACGATCCCTTGCCGCACACCCCGCACGAGGACGTCGTGTAGAAGTTCCGTTCGACGCCGGTCTCCGGTGGAGCGACACCCTCGGCCAGGGTGACGTCGAGGACGTTGTAGGTGTTCGCGCCCTCGTCGTCGACCCCGTCGCAGTAGCGAGCCGCTGCGATATCGGCCCCCGAGGCGATCACACCTTCGGTCAGCAGGAAGCCGTGAGCGAGCTCGACGTCGTGGCCGGGAGTTCGCATGGTGACGGCCAGCGCCGTGCCGTCGACTCTCAACTCCATCGGCTCCTCCACCACGAGGGTGTCCGGGCGCTCGACGCGGTGCCCACTCCTGAGTCGGACGACGGGTCTGCGGGTAGTGATGCGGCCCATCAGTGTCGGTTGGATTCGCGGTGACGACGGTGACTCATTCTTCGATTGTGGACCCCGGCGTTCTCGGGCCGTCGACGCGGTCGGTCATTGCGTTCACCAACGACACCATGCGCGGGTGATCGACGAGGTCGTCGACGAGTACTCGCTTGCCTTCGGCGTCGGCCAACGGGATCTTCCAGTTCTCGTACTGGGTTTCGTCGGTGCCGGGCTGGTTCTGGATGCGATGTTCTCCGACGGCGTCGACGAGAGCGACACCGATCAGCAGGGACGGACTGCGCTGGACGAGGCGATGCAGAGCTTCCACCGTTCGGTGGTTGTCGGCGTCGGCGTCGAGCAATCCGCGCTCACGCGCCAGCTCGAGAACCGCCTCGCGTTTTTTCGCGTCGACCTCCTTCTCGGAGTCGATATCGCGTTCGAGAAGGCCGAGACGTGATCGCAGGTCGATGTGTTCGCCGTCGAGATATCCGGCCGTGGGCGGCAGGTCGTGCGTGGTCACCGACGTCAGACACAGACTGCGGTAGTTCTCGGGCGGGATCGGTCCGGATTCGTCGGCCTCGAACCACAGGATCGAGGTGCCGAAGATGCCGCGTTCGGTGAGGTACTCCTGCACCATCGGCTCGAAGACGCCGAGATCCTCACCGACGACCACCGCGCCTGCGCGTTCGGCCTCGAGGGCCAGGATGCCGATCAGGGCCTCGTGGTCGTACTCGACATACGTTCCGCCGCCTGCGTTCTCGGCCTCCTGCGGAATCCACCACAGGCGGAACAGGCCCAGGATGTGGTCGACGCGGATGCCGCCGGCATGACGCAGGATCGTGCGCAGCATGTCCCGGTACGGCACGTATGCCAGCTCGCGGAGTCGGTCGGGATCCCACGGGGGTTGATTCCAGTTCTGGCCCTGCTGGTTGAAGTTGTCCGGCGGTGCGCCCACCGTGACTCCCGACGCGAGCACGTCACCGAGCGCCCACGCGTCGGCTCCGCCCCGCGCCACGCCGACGGCGAGGTCGTGCATGATGCCGATGTCCATCCCCGCATCGAGCGCCGCACGCTGCGCGGCGGCCAACTGCTCGTCGCAGATCCACTGCAGCCACATGTGGAAGTCGATGCGCTCGGCGAGCTTGGTGCGCTGCTCGAGCACGAAGTCGGTCCGTGGGTGCGCTGCTCTGTCGGTCCACGCCGAATTCTCGGGTCCGAATTTCTCCGCCAATGCGCTCCACACCGCGAAATCGCGCAGTCCGGAACCCTCCCGTTCGACGAATGCACGGAATGCGGACTCGCGGGCCGGGCTTCGTTCCACTTTGTGAACACGTTCCAGGGCACGCAGTTTGGCCCTGAATGTCGAGTCTCGGTTCAGCTTCCCGGTTCGCGTGTTGGCCTTGTCGAAACGCTTCGCGGCTTTCTCGACCTTGGCGAACTGTTGCGGCGACAGCAGTGCGGTCTCGCGAATGTTCTCCACGCGGATGTAGAGCGAGTTGAAGAACCGGCGGGTGGTCGGCAGGTAGGGCGACGCCTCGACCGGTGTGGTGGGTCGGTCGGCGTGCAGCGGATTGACGAGAAGGTAGTCGAACCCGTGCTCGCGGCCCGCGATGTCGGCCATGTCCTCCAGGTCACCGAGATCACCGATTCCCCACGACCGCTTCGATCGCACCGAATACAACTGAGTGAGCAAACCCGTACGCTGCCGGTCTGCCAGTTCTGCATTGGGGGACAACGACTTCGGCGTGACCACCACGACCGTGTCCGAGGTTCGGACCGTGTTGTCCTCGCTGATCGTCGTCGCGGTCAGGCTGTGCCAACCGAGCGGTGCGCTGCCGGGAACGACGAACGTGGCGCGACCGATCAGGTGGCCGTCGACCTCACGGGGATCGACCCAGACGTCGGCTTGGGTCACCTCGATGGTCTCGCCGTCCTCGGAGACCATCGAGACCGCGACCGGATTGCCGTGTGGCACATGCACCCACACCACTGCATCGGTGCCCTGGGTCGCCACTACCACCGGCGGAAGCAGACGCCGCCACGGCGCGTTCTCGATGTCGGCCCGAGCTCGGTCGACGTCCTCGGTCGATTCGGTTGCGTAGCCGCGCGCGGCGAGCACTCGACGCAGGGTGTCGTCGCTCACTTCGCGAACGGTGTCGTCCCAGCCTCGGTACGAGGTCGATGTGCCGAGACGTCGAGCGAGAGAGCGAAGTGCCTGCGAGTAGTCCACGTCGATGATCGTGCCAGTTCGCTGCGTCCCCGTCACCCGGGCCGGGCGGTTTCGGGTCGACCGGGGTGGGGTAGGCGAACTGCGATGAGGTGGACACGACAGTCGGTCTCGCGAGACAGGACGATCGAAACCCTCGTGGTGTCCGCGAAAATGGCGGGTGCCGCGGCGGCGGCGTGGATTCTGGCCACCGAACTGCTGTCGATGTCGCAGCCTTTCCTCGCTCCCTACGCAGCGGTGTTCCTGATCGAGGTGACGATCAGCCGAAGCCTGCGCTCGGCGGCCGAGCAGATCGCCACGGTGACCGCAGGGGTTCTCGTCGCGGCACTCGTGGTTCGCATCGTCGGCCAGCCGAGTGTGGCTCTGGCGGTCAGCGTCTTCGTCGGTGCGCTCGTGGGCCGTTGGTCGAAGTTCGGTACGAGCGGAATCTGGATACCGGTGACCGCGCTGCTGATGGTCACCTACGGATCGGCATCCGATCCGGTCGCCTTGGTGGACAGGATCGTCGAGCTCGCGGTCGGTGCCGCAGTCGGTGTGGCGGTGAACGCTCTCGCAGCACCGCCGCTGTACTGGCGGCAATCACAACACGCGGTGGAGTCGGTGTCCTCGGCCGCGGGATCCCTGTTGCGGGACGTCGCCCGCGGTCTCGACCTCGAGCCCGACCGATTCACCGTGGACGAACGGCCTTCGCAGTGGCGAGCGCGGAGTGACGCCGTTCGAGTCGAGGTCCGGCGTGCACAGGCCGCGTTGATGTGGACCGAGGAGAGCACCCGCGGAAACCTTCGCCGGTCGGCGGTACCCACCCGAGTGAACCATCGGTGGTGGAAGGCCACGGTCGGTGCCATCGATGCCAGTTGGACCGAATGCGGCGAATTGGTCGATGCAGCCGCAGTCGGACTCGATCCGGTTCCGCCGTTCCACGCGCTCGGAGACGACGTCCGTGTCGCCGGTGCCGACTTCGTGCGTGCCCTGGCGGACGTGGTCGAGGGCCGGTGCGATGCGCGCCGTACCCAGGCGGACGTGGTCGACCGGGTCGCTGCGGCGGAAGAGACGTTGGCGGTGCTCGTGCACACGGTGGTGGCGTCCGGGCAGGGATCCGCCGGAGCGACGATGAGCGCAGGCAGGCTCGTGGGGCCGGCAACGGCAGCGCTCCGAGCGCTCACCTGACGCCTGTGTTGCTTCCGACTGCCAGGATTGAAACGCCGGGCGCTGGGTAGTCTGGCTCGGCGAACGGTAAAACGACTGCTCGGCGACGATGGGAAGTGCGGATGGCTGGGGTCAGCAAGATCGAAGAACTGGAGCGAGGTTCCGGTGCACCGGTCGAGCTGAGGGTGCGTGCAGAGGCAGACCAACTTCCTGTGGTTCGTGCCGTCGCCGAAACCCTCGCAGTGCTCAGCGACTTCACGCTCGACGACATCGCCGATGTGAAGTTGGTCGTCGACGAGGTGTGCTCGCAGCTGATCAAGGGCTCGGTCACCGATGCCGAGCTGTCGTGCATGTTCGCAGTGAGCGACTCCGGAATCCGAATTGTCGTCACCTCCACCCTGACACCCACTTCCGTACCGAAGAAGGACAGCTTCGGCTGGCACGTGCTGCAGACGTTGACCGACGCCATCGAACTGCGTGCCGACGACGCGGTCGACGACGAAGCAGGTCGCACGGTCGCGATCGACGTGGTCAAGCGGAGGAGCAAGGTCTAGTGCCTGTGCCGCACGAACGAAGCACACGGCGAGAGTCCGACGATTACAGCGACGTTGTCGCCCTGATCCAGCAGATGCAAGCGCTCGACGAGAATTCACCGCAGCGCCGAGTGCTGCGCGATCGCATCATCACCCGCTGCCTTCCTCTCGCAGAACACATCGCACGCCGCTTCGGCGGTCGCGGCGAAGCACACGAGGACCTCCTGCAGGTCTCACGCCTCGGTCTGGTGAACGCGGTCGACAGATTCGACATCGAACGTGGTTCGGATTTCGTGTCGTTCGCCGTACCCACGATCATGGGCGAGGCTCGCCGGTACTTCCGGGACGCAGGATGGTCGGTTCGGGTGCCGCGGCGCATGAAGGAACTGAACTCGATGATCTCCCAGGCGGTGGGATCGTTGTCGCAGAAGCTCGGTCGAGCTCCGACTGCCAGCGAGATCGCCGTCGAGCTCGGGATCGACGTCAAGGAAGCCTCGCAGGCGTTGCTTGCGCGCAGCGCGTATCAGACCGTCTCGGTCGACTCGGTGGTCAGCGAAGATCGATTGCCGCTGATGGACACCCTCGGTGCCGAAGATCCCGAACTCGAGAAGATGGAGAGCTATCTCGCGGTGCGCCCCGCGCTCGAGAAGTTGCCCGAGCGTGAGCGTCGCATCGTCGTGCTCAGATTCTTCGGGTCGATGACCCAGACACAGATCGCGGAGAAGGTGGGGATATCGCAGATGCATGTCTCGCGAATCCTGGCTCGCACGCTCGCTCAGCTGCGTGAGGACCTCGGCGAGGACTGACAGCGGCCGGTGGAGCTAGGCTCGCTGGATGAGCATGTACGACGACGTCGACGAGTACATCGGAGCCCGTCGGGTCACAGGCCTGGCGGCATCGCACGATTTCTCGCGGGCGGTGATCGTGGTTGCCGCACTGGACGATTCGCGGACCGAGTATCGAACGTCGTTGTGGGAGATCGATGTCGACGGTGGTTCGCCGGCCCGACGCCTCACGCACGGCGAGTGGGGCGAGAGCGCTCCGGTGTTCACCCCGGCCGGCGACTTGTTGTTCTCCCGCCGATCGAGCAAGGACGATCCGGCCCGGTTGTGGATTCTTCCTGCCTCGGGCGGTGAGGCGCGAGTGCTCGAGACTCGGTCGGCCGGTCTGAGCGAAATCCGAAGCGCCCGTTCCGGACACGCGCTGGTCGGGTTCTCGCCGGTGTTCGGATCGTCGCGCACCGATGAGGACGACGATGCCCTGCGCACCGAGCGCAAGGCGAACAAGGTGGATGCAATTCTGCACACCGGGGTTCCGGTGCGTTTCTGGGATCACGACCTCGGTCCTGCCACCCCGCATCTGTTCGCCGGATCGACCGACGGTACGACGGTGTTTCGTGATCTGACCTCGGATGCGGCCGGAGCTCTGCACGAGGCGGCGTTCGACATCAGTGCCGACGGTGCGTTCGTCGTGTCCACCTGGGCCGTACCCGGCGCTCTGGCGACCGTGCGGACGGTGCTGGTGCGCATCGACACCGCGACGGGGGAGCGCAGCACGATCGTCGACGACGTCGATGCCGATCTGGGCGCGCCGGCGATCTCGCCCGACGGTGCGTCCGTGGTGTTCGTGCGTGAATCGCTCTCCACTCCCGAGGATGCGCCTCGAATGACGCTGCAGCGCTACGACTTCGGGACTGCTTCCGTCGTCGATGTCGCGCCCGGCTGGGATCGATGGCCGATCGACCCGGTGTGGTTGCCGGACGGGTCGGGGGTGCTGGTGACCGCGGACGACGACGGCCGGTCGCCGATCTTCGTCGTCCGCGAGGGCGCTGAGCCGCGTCGGCTGACGAACACCGACGACGCCTACACCCACGTTCAGGTGTCCTCGGACGGAACCAGGGTGCTCGCACTCGCCGCGTCCTATCTGGCCGCCCCGCATCCGGTGTCGATCGATCTGTCCGACGGCACCGTTGTGGACCTCGACACCTCCATCGACCGCTGTCCGTTGCCCGGAACTCTCACCGAGATCGACACCGTCGTCGACGACGGAGCCCGGGTGCGCGGTTGGCTGGCACTGCCCGATGGGGCCTCGGACGCGGCACCCGCACCGCTGCTGCTGTGGGTGCACGGTGGTCCGCTGAGCTCGTGGAACACCTGGTCGTGGCGGTGGAATCCGTGGCTGATGGTCGCCCATGGGTACGCGGTGCTACTGCCCGATCCGGCTCTGTCCACCGGGTACGGCCAGGAGTTCGTGCAGCGCGGCTGGGGCGCGTGGGGAAAGGCCCCGTTCACCGATCTGATGGCGTTGACCGATGTCGCAGCCGCGCTACCGCACATCGACGACACCCGCACCGCGGCGATGGGCGGATCCTTCGGCGGCTACATGGCCAACTGGATCGCCGGGCACACCGACCGGTTCGACGCCATCGTCACCCACGCGAGCCTGTGGGCGCTCGATCAGTTCGGGCCGACCACCGATGCCCCGTACTACTGGGCTCGTGAGATGTCTCCGGAGATGGCGGTGGAGAACTCCCCACACCTGTTCGTCGCGGACATCGCCACGCCGATGCTGGTCATCCACGGCGACAAGGACTATCGAGTGCCGATCGGCGAGGGCCTGCGGCTGTGGTACGAACTGCTCAGCGAATCCGGCCTGCCCGCCGACGACGAGGGCAACACCGACCATCGTTTTCTCTACTTCCCGGCCGAGAACCACTGGATTCTGAGTCCCCAACACGCCAAGGTCTGGTACGAGGTGGTGCTGGCATTCCTGGCGCAGCACGTGCTGGGCGAGAGGGTGTCGATGCCTCGAATCCTCGGCCACTAGAATCGACCGGTGACCAGTTCAGCGCCAGAGCACTCAGAGAACCCCGCCGATTCGATCGACCTGCCCAAGAGCTGGGATCCCAGTGCGGTCGAGGCGGAGCTGTACCGGTCCTGGGTCGACGCCGGGTACTTCGAAGCCGACGCCACCAGCGGCAAGCCGCCCTACTCCATCGTGCTGCCCCCACCCAACGTCACGGGCAGCCTGCACATGGGTCACGCTCTCGACCACACGTTGATGGACGCGCTGAGCCGTCGCAAGCGGATGCTCGGGTACGAGGTGCTGTGGTTGCCGGGCATGGACCACGCGGGTATCGCCACCCAGACCGTCGTGGAGAAGCAGCTCGCCGCCGACGGAAAGACCAAGGAAGAGTTCGGCCGCGAGCTGTTCATCGACAAGGTCTGGGACTGGAAGCGTGAATCGGGCGGAACCATCGGTGGGCAGATGCGACGCATCGGCGACGGTGTGGACTGGAGCCGAGAGCGATTCACCATGGACGACGGCCTGTCCGAGGCCGTGCAGACCATGTTCAAGCGGATGTTCGACGACGGTCTGATCTATCGCGCCGAGCGACTGGTCAACTGGTCTCCTGTGCTGCAGACCGCCATCTCCGACATCGAGGTCAAGTTCGAGGACGTCGAGGGCGAACTCGTCTCGCTGCGATACGGCTCGCTCGACGATTCCGAGCCGCATGTCGTCGTCGCGACCACCCGAGTCGAAACGATGCTCGGCGACACCGCAGTTGCGGTTCACCCCGACGACGAGCGATACAAGGCTCTCGTCGGCACCACCCTCGAGCACCCGTTCACCGGGCGGCAGATCCCGATCATCGCCGACGACTACGTCGATCCCGAGTTCGGCACCGGTGCCGTGAAGATCACCCCGGCTCACGACCCCAACGACTTCGAGATGGGTGTGCGGCACTCGTTGCCGATGCCCTCGATCATGGACAAGGCAGGTCGGATCGCCGACACCGGAACGCAGTTCGACGGCATGGACCGTTTCGAGGCGCGCGTGAAGGTTCGTGAAGCACTGGCCGAGCAGGGCCGCGTCGTCGCCGAGAAGCGTCCCTACCTGCACAGTGTCGGCCACTCCGAGCGCAGTGGCGAGCCCATCGAGCCGCGCCTGTCGCTGCAGTGGTGGGTCAAGGTCGACACCCTGGCGAAGGCGGCCGGTGACGCAGTGCGCAACGGCGACACCGTCATTCACCCGAAGAGTCAGGAACCGCGCTGGTTCGCCTGGGTCGACAACATGCACGATTGGTGCATCTCGCGTCAGCTGTGGTGGGGTCATCGGATTCCGATCTGGTACGGACCCGACGGCGAGACCGTCTGCCTCGGACCGGGGGAGACGCCGCCCGAGGGCTGGGAGCAGGATCCCGACGTTCTCGACACCTGGTTCTCGTCCGGGCTGTGGCCGTTCTCGACGATGGGGTGGCCCGACGCCACGGCGGATCTCGAGAAGTTCTATCCCACCGGTGTTCTCGTCACCGGATACGACATCCTGTTCTTCTGGGTCGCCCGCATGATGATGTTCGGCACCTACGTCGGAGCGGACGACGCGATCACCGCGGGCAAGTCGGGGCCGCAGGTTCCGTTCCGAGATGTGTTTCTGCACGGCCTGATTCGGGACCAGTTCGGCAAGAAGATGTCGAAGTCGCGGGGCAACGGCATCGACCCCCTCGACTGGGTCGACCGTTTCGGTGCCGACGCGCTGCGCTTCACACTCGCTCGCGGCGCGAACCCCGGAGCCGACATGTCCGTGGGCGAAGACCACGCCCAGTCGTCGCGCAACTTCGCCAACAAGTTGTTCAACGCCACCAAGTTCGCTCTGATGAACGGCGCGGCACCGGCAGATCTGCCTCGGCGCGGCGAGCTGACCGACGCCGACCGATGGATCCTCGACCGGCTCGAGCAGGTTCGGGCAGAGGTGGATTCGGCGTTCGATCGGTACGAGTTCAGCAAGGCCTGCGAGGCGCTCTATCACTTCGCCTGGGACGAGGTCTGCGACTGGTACCTCGAGATCGCCAAGGTTCAGTTCGCCGACGACGCCATCGCCGCCACCACGCGCGGAGTTCTCGGTAACGTCCTCGACGCCCTGCTTCGGTTGCTGCATCCGGTGATTCCGTTCGTCACCGAAACGCTGTGGAAGGTGCTCACCGGCGGCGAGTCGCTGGTGATCGCGGCGTGGCCCACTGCCGCCACCGAGTCGTTGGATCCTGTTGCGGCACAACGCATCGAGGACATGCAGCGGCTCATCACCGAAATTCGCCGATTCCGCAGCGATCAGGGACTCAAGCCGTCCCAGAAGGTGGCGGCCCGCATCGTCGGAGTCCCCGACTCCGATCTGGACGGGCAGATTTCGGCGGTCACCGCACTGGCTCGACTGACCGAGCCCGCCGAGGACTTCGCCGCCACGGCCTCGGTGGAGGTGCGCCTGAGCAAGGCCACCGTGGTCGTCGAACTCGACACCTCGGGCACCGTCGACCTCGTCGCCGAACGGGCCCGCCTGGTGAAGGATCTGGCCGCTGCGGAGAAGGAACTGGCGCAGACCACCGGCAAGCTCGGCAACGAAGCGTTCCTCGCGAAAGCACCGGATGCGGTGGTGGACAAGATCAGAACACGCCAGACGATCGCGGGCGAAGAGATCGCACGCATCTCGGCGCGGCTCGAATCGATGGGAACCTAAGTGACCGAACCCGACGCCGCCCTGCCGCTACCTCCGCCGAGCCCGGTCGATCTGGCCGAGCTCGCCCTCGTGGAGGCCGAGCTCGACAAGCGTTGGCCCGAAACCAAGATAGAGCCGTCGACGGCTCGGATCTCGGCGCTGATGGATCTGCTCGGGTCGCCGCAGAAGGCGTACCCGTCGATTCACGTCGCCGGCACCAACGGCAAGACCTCGGTGACTCGCATGATCGATGCACTGCTCACTGCCTTCCACCGACGCACGGGCCGAACCACCAGTCCGCACCTGCAGATGGCGACCGAGCGGATCAGCATCGACGGGAGGCCCATCTCTCCGCGGCTCTACGTCGACACCTACAACGAGATCGCACCGTTCGTCGAGATGATCGACGCGCAGTCCGAGGCTGCGGGCGGACCCCGAATGAGCAAGTTCGAGGTGGTCACGGCCATGGCGTTCGCTGCGTTCGCCGAGGCCCCGGTCGAGGTCGCCGTCATCGAGGTCGGACTCGGTGGGCGTTGGGACGCCACCAACGTCGTCGACGGCGAGGTCGCCGTCATCACCCCGATCGGCCTCGATCACGTCGAGTTCCTCGGCGACGATCTCGCCGGGATCGCAGGCGAGAAGGCGGGGATCATCAAGAAGGCCCCGGAATCGCTCGTGCCGCGCGACACCGTCGCGATTCTGGCGAAGCAGCAACCAGAGGTCTCCGAGGTGCTGCTGCGGGCGGCGGTGCAGGCGGATGCTGCGGTGGCGCGGGCCGGATCGGAATTCACCGTGCTCGGGAGGCAGATCGCCGTGGGGGGCCAGCAACTGGAACTGCAGGGGCTCGGCGGGGTGTACACCGACGTTTTCCTGCCGTTGCACGGCGAGCATCAGGCGCACAATGCCTCGCTCGCACTCGCGGCGGTCGAGGCGTTCTTCGGTGCCGGTCCGGATCGCCAACTCGATCAGGACACCGTGCGCGGCGCGTTCGCGACGATCGTCAATCCGGGTCGGCTCGAGCGGGTTCGCAATGCCCCGACCGTGTTCCTCGACGCCGCGCACAACCCGCACGGGGCGGCAGCGCTCGCCGCCGCCCTCACCGACGAATTCGACTTCCGCAAACTCGTCGGCGTCGTCAGCGTCATGGCGGACAAGGACGTCGGAGCGATTCTCGACGCACTGGAACCGGTGTTCGACGACATCGTCGTCACCCACAACGGGTCGGCGCGGGCGATGGACGTGGACGCGTTGGCCGACATCGCGGTGGCCAAGTTCGGTGACGAACGCGTCGTGGTGGCGTCGACACTGCCCGATGCCCTGGAAACGGCGATCGGGCTGGCCGAGGAGGTCGCCGAGCCGGGGGAGGCCGTGTCCGGTGCCGGAGTCGTCGTGACCGGATCCGTGGTGACCGTCGGTGCAGCTCGCACTCTGTTCGGAAAGGACCCCGCGTGAGCGAAACAGAGTTCAGACCACCCACGAACGACCCGTGGAAGGGGTTCCGCGGTGTCGCGGCGGGCACCCTCGTGCTCGAAGCCATCGTGACACTGCTCGCGCTGCCGGTGGTGGCGACCCTCGGCGGCGGCGCGACCTGGTTCTCGACGACCTACATCGTGGCGTTGGCCGTCGTGATGGTCCTGGCGGCGGGCAAGCAGGGTGAGCCGTGGGCGATGAAGCTCAACCTGATTCTCCAGCTGTTCGTCGTGGCCGGGGCGGTGTTCCACCTCTCCATCGGTGCCGTCGGCCTGATCTTCATCGCGGTATGGCTGTATCTGCTGTACCTGCGCCGTGACATCACCGAGCGGATCCGACGAGGAATGTTGCCGGGGCAGCGCGACTGACCGGGGAAACCCGTCGGTTTCGGCGATGCGGCGCGCGCTGCATCGCCGGGTTCCATTACTGTCGTCTTTCGTGACCGACCGCACCCTTGTACTGATCAAGCCCGACGGAGTTGCCCGGCGTTACGTAGGAGAGATCCTCGGCCGCGTGGAGAAGAAGGGTCTGAGCATCGTCGCACTCGAGCTCAAGACCGTCTCCCGCGAATTGGCCTCGGCTCACTACGCGGAGCACGAGAGCAAGCCGTTCTTCCCCGAACTCCTCGAGTTCATCACGTCCGGACCGGTCGTGGCCGCAGTTCTCGAAGGCCCCCGCGCCATCGCGGCCTTCCGTCAGATCGCAGGCGGCACCGACCCCGTGGCCAAGGCGGTTCCCGGGACCATCCGCGGTGACCTCGCCCTGGATGGTCAGCAGAACCTGGTACACGGATCGGATTCCGTGGAATCGGCCGAGCGCGAGATCGCACTCTGGTTCCCCGGCCTCGCCTGACCGTTCCGCCGTCGACAGAAACAGCAACGTTCGTCAGCCACGCCGTACCCGTCGGAAACCCGATCGGTGCGGCGTGGCGAGTACGCATCACAGCGTGTGGGATACTCGACAACAGATCGACTCCACTGCACCAGTACGTACAGGTTTCACGCTCCACCCGAAGCCCAGGCTTCACGGAAGTTCGCTAGACCGGTGTGATGGATTCGATCGGATGACTGTCGTCTATCCGCTGCCCGTCATCGCAGATGCTCGAACGAGAGACAGGCTCGTTCGCGTTCTTGCTTGATGATCAGGCGCTCGGATCGCCGGTACACCACCATCCAGCCAGGCACTGCACACGCTGTCGTCGACCACCGAGAACTACGAAGTGGTCATCGGCTCGGGTGCGGAGCGAGACCGAACAGCTGACGTCCAACCCGACGTGAGTACACAAGGATTGCCCTCGCGTGGCCGCGTCACACCCGAAGTCGGATGGACGCGCCCGGGGGCCCGAGGAGACTACGTGGCCGATCAAAGCCCGCCCGAAGATGTACAGAACGAAAACGCAGGACGTACTGAGGCCCCCGGCCCGGTGTCGCCTGTGGAAACCGACGCGGTGTCGTCGGCGCAACCCGACACCATCGAGCTGCCGACCAGGCTGCGCGTGCACGCATTGGCGAAGATCCTGGGCGTCACCAGCAAGCAGCTGCTCGTCACCCTCGGTGAGCTCGGCATCGAAGCGCGCAGTGCTCAGTCGAGCCTGAGCCGTGACGTCGCCGAGTCCGTTCGTGATTCGGTCAACGGCCCCACAGCAGCAACTCCCGATTCCTCGACTGCCGAGCCGACTCCGGTACCCGATGTCGATGTGCCTGCTGCCGATGAGCCCGCAGGCGAGGTTCCGTGGACCGAGCCGCAGCTGTTCACCAGTGCGCCCGCACCGGAGCCGGAGGCGGCCCAGCCCGCGGCAACGACCGACCAGCCCACAGCTACGACGTTCGCCACCCCTCTGTTCCTGCAGCCCGCCGCTGTCGATGCTCCGGCGACGGAATCGACGGAGTCACCGGCCGAGCCTCCGGCTCGCCGTCGCCGCAGCCGTAAGGCCGCGCCCAAGGACGAGGCTGCGAACACCGAGAGCAGTGCTACTACCGACAGCAGCGAGTCCGCAGTGACGCCGGAGACCGGTGCATCCGAGGTCTCCGCCGTCGAGACCGACCGGTCCTCCTCCGATGCCGGCGAGTCGGCCGAAGCCGAGAGCTCGACCGACGGTGACGGCGACGACGATCAGTCTCAGCCTCGACGTCGCCGGCGCGGCCGTCGTGGTCGCGGACGCGGTCGCGGCGAGCAATCCTCGGACGAGTCGACCGACGAGAACTCGGACGACGATTCCGACGGGGACACCGACAGCACCGACACCACCGATTCGACCGACGCGGAGTCGAGCGACGATGCGGACTCGGACGAGTCCTCGGCAGGTGACGGGCAGCAGTCGAACTCGGGACGACGCTCGCGTCGGTCACGTACTCGCAGCCGTTCCTCCGACCGTCAGAACTCCGATTCGTCCGACTCCTCCGACGACGCGCGCACCGCGGACTCCTCGGCCGAGGACGGCGACGACGAGTCCGATTCCGGAGCCCAGGACAACTACGACGACTCCGACAACGGTGGTTCGGACGGAGACGGCTCCAGCCGCCGCCGTCGTCGCCGTCGCAGGCGCAAGACCGGAGCCGAGGCCGCTGCCGAAGGCGCGACGTCCGAGGACGATCCGCCCAACACCGTCGTGCACGAGCGTGAGCCACGCAACAAGAGTCGCGCACCCCGGGACGAGGTTCAGGGAATCACGGGTTCGACGCGCCTCGAGGCCAAGCGTCAGCGCCGCCGCGACGGGCGCGATGCCGGCCGTCGTCGTCCGCCGATCCTCACCGAGTCGGAGTTCCTGGCGCGCCGCGAATCCGTCGACCGGGTCATGGTCGTGCGCGAGAAGGCGACACCGGATCATCCGCTGACCACACAGGTTGCCGTACTCGAAGACGGCGTGCTCGTCGAGCATTTCGTCACCAGCAGTGCCACCGCGTCGATGGTCGGCAACGTGTACCTGGGCCGCGTCCAGAACGTGCTGCCCAGTATGGAAGCAGCGTTCATCGACATCGGCCGAGGCCGTAACGGTGTGCTGTACGCAGGCGAGGTCAACTGGGACGCTGCCGGTCTCGGGGGGAGCGCGCGCAAGATCGAGCAGGCCCTCAAGCCGGGCGATCAGGTTCTCGTGCAGGTCAGCAAGGACCCAGTGGGGCACAAGGGTGCTCGCCTGACGACGCAGCTCTCGCTCGCCGGTCGCTTCCTCGTCTACGTGCCAGGTGGAAGCTCCACCGGTATCAGCCGCAAGCTGCCCGATACCGAGCGCAAGCGGCTCAAGGAGATCCTCCGCGACATCGTGCCTCCCGAGGCAGGCGTCATCATCCGCACCGCAGCGGAAGGCGTCAGCGAAGAAGAGCTCGCACGTGACGTGACTCGCCTGCAGGCGCAGTGGGCCAGCATCGAAGAACGCTCGGCCAACGCCGAAACCGGCAAGGGCGTGCAACCGCAGACGTTGTACGAAGAGCCCGACATGCTGGTCAAGGTCATCCGAGACCTGTTCAACGAGGACTTCTCCAAGCTCGTCATCGAGGGCGACAAGGCATGGACGACGACGTCCAACTACGTCGAGACCGTCGCCCCGGACATGATGGAGCGGCTGCACCGCTACGAGGCGGACGGCAGTTCGGTCGACGTCTTCGCTGCTCACCGCATCGACGAGCAGCTGGCCAAGGCTCTCGATCGCAAGGTCTGGCTGCCCTCGGGCGGCACCCTGGTGATCGATCGCACCGAGGCGATGACCGTCGTCGACGTCAACACCGGCAAGTTCACCGGCTCCGGCGGCAACCTCGAAGAGACGGTCACCCGCAACAACATCGAGGCGGCCGAGGAAGTCGTTCGCCAGATGCGTCTGCGAGACATCGGCGGCATGATCGTCGTCGACTTCATCGACATGGTGCTCGAGTCCAACCGCGATCTCGTACTGCGGCGCCTGACCGAGTCCCTCGGACGCGACCGGACTCGCCATCAGGTGTCCGAGGTGACCTCGCTCGGACTGGTGCAGATGACCCGCAAGAAGCTCGGTACGGGGCTCGTCGAGGCGTTCTCCACCACGTGCGAGCACTGCCAGGGTCGCGGCATCGTCGTGCACCCGTTCCCCGTCGATGAAAAGCCTGACAACGACGGCGGACGGTCGAGTTCGTCGCGGTCCGACAGCAGCAACTCGGGAACGAGCAGCAGGCGTCGACGTGGCAAGGACAACAAGGCCGACGGCAACGATCGGTCGGACGGTGGCGACCGGGCGTCCTCGAACGATCGGACAGGCACGGCAGACGGTCACGAGCACCCCGTGGTCGATCCGTCGATCAAACGAGCGCACCCGGTGGCGCTGGCCATGGCCGCGCATCATGACGACGTGGTCGCCGACGTCAGCCCGGCCGATGTCGAGACACCGGCACCGGCCGAAGCTGCCAGCGGCGACGCAGTGGTGACCGTGGTCTCCGCCGACGACGTGGACGTAGCGGCCGCGTCGGTTGCCGACGCCGAGACCGAGGCCACCGAAGTCGACACGCCCGCCGAGACTGCGGCCGACGAGCCGTCGGCTCCGGTGGCTGCCAAGGCTCGACGCGGACGGCGGGTGGCCCGCAAGGCTGCCGCGCCGACCGGCACTGCACCCGACGCGGGCATGGTCATCGTCGTACCCGCCACGGACGACTCGGGGGACGCCACGTCTTCCGACCAGGCCGGGACGGCACCCGACGAGCCGTCGGCACCGCTCACTGCGGCGGCCGAGCAGCCAACGGAGCCGGTCGAGGTGCCTACCGCACGTCCTCGCAGACGGCGCGCAGCAGCGCGGCCTGCAGGTCCACCGGTGGACGTCGATGCCTAGCAGAGCAGGGCAGTTTGACCCTGGCCGTCTCCCTGCCGTAACCTTGATAAGTCGCTCCCGGTGACACCGTTCTGCCGTGCCGTAGTGGTGCTGTAGGAAACAACGGTTCTCGAGCGGGTCGGAATGATCATCATCCCGACCGGCCGATAGGGAGCAAGCAAACACGTTTTACCAGACCAGTCGTGTTGCCATGCGCAATGCGAGCAAGTTCGAAGAAGCAAGGGGTAGCCCTCCGATGGCAACGTACGCGATCGTCAAGACCGGCGGAAAGCAGTACAAGGTCGCTGTTGGTGACCTCGTCAAGGTCGAGAAGATCGAGGGAGCGCCCGGCACTGCTGTCTCGCTTGCTCCGGTCCTCGTCGTAGACGGATCCGACCTGACCACCGATGCAGACAAGCTGGCGAAGATCTCGGTCGCCGGTGAGATCGTCGAGCACACCAAGGGCCCGAAGATCCGCATCCACAAGTTCAAGAACAAGACCGGATACCACAAGCGTCAGGGACACAGGCAGAAGCTCACTGTCCTCAAGGTCACCGGCATCAAGTAACCAGGTCCCTTCGGACCCGCGTTCTCCCAAGCTGATTCACCCCGAGGAGGGTATGCAACATGGCACACAAGAAGGGCGCATCGAGCTCCCGTAACGGTCGCGACTCGAACGCTCAGCGCCTCGGCGTCAAGCGTTTCGGCGGCCAGACCGTAGGCGCAGGCGAGATCCTGGTTCGTCAGCGCGGCACTCACTTCCACCCCGGCGTCAACGTCGGCCGTGGCGGCGACGACACCCTGTTCGCACTCGCCCCGGGCGCAGTCGAATTCGGTGCCAAGCGCGGTCGCAAGACCGTGAACATCGTTCCGGTCGCTGTAGAGGCCTAGTCCTTCTGCAGCGCTCGCGCCCACGATGGCCGACGCGACCGGGCAACTGCTCGAGTCGACCATCCACGGCGTACGTTCACAGCTCCCGATAGGGGCGGACCAGGGTCATGAGACCGGTCCGCCCCTATCGCTTTTTTCTCCCGCTTTTTCTTTCACGAAAGGATCGAAGACAGCTATGTCACGATTCATCGACCGCGTGGTGCTGCACGTCAGCGCCGGCAAAGGTGGCAACGGCTGCTCTTCGGTTCACCGCGAGAAGTTCAAGCCTCTTGGTGGCCCCGACGGTGGCAACGGAGGACAGGGCGGCGGAGTCGTGTTCGTCGTCGACAGCAACGTCCACACTCTGCTCGACTTCCACTTCTCCAGCCATGCCAAGGCAGGCAACGGAACTCAGGGCATGGGCGGCAACCGCGAGGGTGCCAACGGCGAGGACCTGATCCTCAAGGTTCCCGACGGCACCGTCGTGCTCGACAAGAAGGGCAACGTCCTCGCCGACATGATCGGCGAGGGAACACGTTTCGACGCCGCTCCGGGCGGCCGCGGTGGACTCGGCAACGCAGCTCTCGCATCGAAGGCTCGACGTGCCCCCGGATTCGCACTGCTCGGCGAAGAGGGCGTCGAGCGCGAACTCGTCCTCGAACTCAAGTCCGTCGCCGATGTGGGCCTCGTCGGTTTTCCGTCGGCCGGTAAGTCGTCGCTGGTCTCGGTGCTGTCCGCAGCGAAGCCGAAGATCGCCGATTACCCCTTCACCACACTGGTGCCCAACCTCGGTGTCGTATCCAGCGGCGACACCACCTTCACCGTCGCCGACGTTCCCGGGTTGATCCCCGGAGCGAGTCAGGGCCGAGGTCTCGGACTGGACTTCCTGCGTCACCTCGAACGCTGTGCCGTTCTCGCACACGTCGTCGATTGCGCCACACTGGATCCCGGCCGCGATCCGATCTCCGATGTCGACGCCCTCGAAGCCGAGTTGGCCGCGTACAAGCCGGCTCTGTCCGGAGATGCCAGCCTCGGCGATCTGGCCGATCGGCCCCGCATCGTGGTGTTGAACAAGGCCGACATTCCGGAGGGTGCCGAGCTCGCCGAGATGGTCACCGCCGAGTTCGAGTCCCGTGGTTGGCCCGTGTACACCATCTCCGCGGTGACGCGTGCCGGTCTCAAGCCGCTGACGTTCGCGTTGGCGAAGCTCGTCGAGGAGTACCGCACCGCGCATCCGGCTCCCGAGCCGCGGCGTCAGGTGCTGCGCCCGGTCGCTCGCAACGACGACAGCTTCAAGGTCGTCAAGGATCCGGATATCCCGGACGGCTTCATCGTTCGCGGTACCCGACCGGAGCGGTGGGTGCGCCAGACGCAGTTCACCAACGACGAGGCCGTCGGCTACCTCGCCGACCGTCTCGCGCGGCTCGGCGTCGAGGACGCCCTCATCAAGGCAGGCGCTCAGCCCGGTGCTTCGGTGACCATCGGCGACGTGTCGTTCGACTGGGAGCCGCAGACCCCGGCCGGTGTCGAGATCACGATGACGGGCCGTGGCACCGATGCCCGCCTGGATCAGGTCGAGCGCATCGGCGCATCCGAACGCAAGCATGCCCGCCAGGTACGTCGCGGGCTCGACACCGAACAGGAGTAGCCGTGGTGGCGGTGCGTGAATCCGATTCGCTCGCAGAGGCTCTCACCGATACCCGTCGCACGATCGCCGATGCCAAGCGCATCGTGGTCAAGATCGGTTCCTCGGCTCTCACCAGCCTCGATACCGGTCTCGATCTGGGCCGACTCGATCTGCTCGCCGACGCCATCGAATCTCGGATGCGCAGCGGGACGGACGTGGTGGTCGTGTCCTCCGGCGCGATCGGCGCAGGGATGGCACCTCTGGGCCTGACCAAGCGTCCACGAGACCTGGCGACCAAACAGGCTGCTGCGAGCGTCGGTCAGCTCGCTCTGGTTCATGCGTGGAGCTCGTCGTTCCACCGGTACGGGCGCACGGTGGGGCAGGTTCTGCTCACTGCCGAGGACATCGCGCGGCGAACCAACCATCGCAATGCTCAGCGCACCCTGGATCGACTGCGCTCACTCGGTGCTGTGGCCATCGTCAACGAGAACGACACGGTCGCCACGGCGGAGATCAGGTTCGGCGACAACGATCGCCTGGCTGCCCTGGTCGCCCACCTCGTCGGAGCGGACGCATTGTTCCTGCTCTCGGACGTGGACGGGTTGTACGACGGTGATCCCCGCAAGGGCAAGGCCACACTGATCCCGGAGGTGACCAGCCCCGAGGATCTCGACGGCGTCGTCGCCGGTTCGGGCGGAGCGCTCGGCACCGGCGGAATGGCGTCCAAGCTGTCCGCTGCGCGTCTCGCGGCCGATGCCGGTGTTCCGGTGCTGCTGGCTGCGGCATCCGATGCCGCACACGCACTGACGACGTCCGAGGTGGGCACCGCCTTCGCTGCACGGCCGACGCGGCTGTCGGCTCGCAAGTTCTGGGTCCGTCACGCCGCCGATGCCGCGGGAGAATTGCACCTCGACGCGGGTGCCGTGCGTGCGGTGGTCGAGCGGCGACGGTCGTTGTTGTCCGCTGGTGTCACGTCGGTGACGGGATCTTTCCACGGCGGCGACGTGGTCTCGTTGGTCGACCACGGCGGCGTCCTGGTGGCTCGCGGGGTCGTCGCGTACGACTCGGCGGAGCTGGCCGGAATGCTCGGGCGGTCCACAGGGGAGTTGGCCGCGGAGCTACAACGACCTGTGGTTCATGCCGACGATCTGGTTCCTGCCTGATCGAGGTCGTCGGCCAGCGCGGTCGCCACCTCAGAGCAACCGGCATGGACTGTGAGAGAAGCGAATTCGTCGCCGCGGGTGGTACCGCGGTTGACTATGACGATCGGCTTCGACTTCTTGGACGCGTGCCTGACGAACCGCAGGCCGGACATCACGGTCAGCGAGGATCCGAGCACCAACAACGCATCGCTTCGGTCGACCAGATCGTATGCCTCGGCGACACGCGGCTTGGGAACACTCTCACCGAAGTAGACGATGTCGGGTTTCAGTATGCCCGAACATGATTCGCAGTCGACCATTCTGAAGTGCGCGGTCGAGGAGATGATCGCGTCGGCATCGGGGGCGATCTCGACGCCGTTTGCGGGTGCAACCGACTCGAGGAAACCCGGATTGGCACGATCGAGTCGCCGGGCCAGTTCGAAACGCGAGATCAATCGCTCGCAGTTCAGGCAGCGAACGCGGGCGTAGACGCCGTGCAGGTCGATGACGTTTCGGCTGCCCGCCTTGGTGTGCAGCATGTCGACGTTCTGGGTGATGATGCCGGTGACGACGCCGGCCCGTTCGAGTCGGGCGAGTGCTCGGTGCCCGTCGTTGGGTACCGCGGCATCCATGTGTCGCCACCCGACGTGGTTGCGTGCCCAGTAGTGCCGACGAAATTCGGCGTCACCGATGAACTGCTGGAATGTCATCGGGTTACGCGGGGGTGACTGCGGACCGCGGTAATCGGGAATGCCGGAGTCGGTGGACATGCCTGCGCCGCTCACGACGGTGACCGTCCTGCCCTCGAGCAGAGAAGTCAGCTGCTCGTACAGGACTGCGGACACAGGAGATGCATTCACTTCGTCCAGGATAGCGATCCATTGCCCGATGAGCACCGTATCGACGCCTACGGCCCGCACCCGACGCGGAAGCGTCGGTGCGGGCCGTCAGGGACGTACTGGTGCTACGCGGGTACCTCGACGAGGGGGTACACGCCGTTCTCGTCGTGCGTCTCGTTGCCGACGACCGGGGGATTGAACACGCACAGCATGCGCATCGTGGTACGCGGCTCGACGGTGTGGCGCTCGTGTCCGTTGAGCAGGTACATCGATCCCGCACCGAGCTCGTAGGTTTCTCCGGTCTCGCGGTCGGTGAGCGTTCCCTCGCCCTCGATCAGCCAGACAGCCTCGACGTGGTTGGCGTAGTGGAAGTTGTTCACCGTGCCGGCCTGAATCGTGGTCTCGTGGAACGAGAATCCGACCTTGTCGCCGCCGAGAATGATTCTCTTGCTGCGCCAGTTGCCGTCTTCGCTCTCGATGTCGCGATCGGTACCGGTGATCTCCTGGGTGGTGCGAACGATCATGCGATGTCCTCCTTCGATGTCGGTTGCTGCGGACGGACGGTCAGGAAAGCACCTTGGCGACGGCGCTCTCGATGACGTCCAGACCGCGGTCCAGCTCGTCCAACGTCGTGGTCAACGGTGGGAGCAGCTTGACGACTTCGTCCTTCGGTCCTGCCGTCTCCACGAGCAGATGCTCGTCGTAGCAGAGCTGTGAGACCTTGCCGGCCAACTCGGCGTCGTCGAACACCAGTGCCTGGACCATGCCGCGGCCGCGAGTGGAGATGCCGTCGAACTTTGCGCAGAGCTTGATGAAACGATCCTGGATGTGCTCGCCCTTGGCGAGGATCTCCTTCTCGAAGCTGTCATCGGACCAGTAGTGGTCGATGGCGGCCTTCGCCGTGACGAACGAGGGGTTGAAGCCGCGGAAGGTGCCGTTGTGCTCGCCCGGTGACCACACGTCCAGCTCGGGCTTGAACAGGGTCAGTGCCAGCGGCATACCGTAACCGCCGATGGACTTGGACAGCGTGACGATGTCCGGGGTGATGCCGGCTTCCTCGAACGAGAAGAACTGTCCGGTGCGACCGCAGCCCATCTGGACGTCGTCGACGATCAGCAGGATCTCGCGACGCGAGCACAGCTCGGCCAACGCGCGCAGCCATTCGGGGCGCGCCACATTGATGCCGCCCTCACCCTGGATGGTTTCCACGATCACTGCGGCCGGGCGGTTGAACCCGCTGCCCGAGTCGTCGAGTACGCGCTCGAACCACTGGAAGTCCTCGGTGACTCCTCCGAAGTAGTTGTCGTACGGCATCGGAGTGGTGTGCACCAACGGAATTCCGGCGCCGGCACGCTTCATCGAGTTGCCGGTGACCGACAGCGCGCCGAGTGTCATGCCGTGGAATGCGTTGGTGAAGTTGATGATCGCCTCACGCCCGGTGACCTTGCGTGCCAACTTCAGGGCCGCCTCGACGGTGTTGGTGCCCGTCGGTCCGGGGAACTGAACCTTGTAGTCCAGGCCGCGGGGGTCGAGGATGTTCTTCTTGAACGACTCGAGGAATTCGCGCTTGGCGACCGTGGACATGTCCAGTCCGTGGGTGATGCCGTCGCTGGTGATGTAGTCCACCAACGCGCCCTTGATCAAGTCGTTGTTGTGGCCGTAGTTCAGTGCGCCTGCGCCACCGAAGAAGTCGAGGTAGTCGTTGCCGTCCTCATCGGTGATCACCGAGTTCTTCGCGGTGGAGAACACGGCGGGCCACTGGCGGCTGTAGCTCCGCACTCCGGACTCGACGGTCTCGAACACATCGGGCTTCTCTGTTGTGACGGTGTTCTTTTCGGTCATGTTCTGCTTGTTCCTTTCGTAATTCCGCGATGCGTCGGGGCCTACGGTGTAGAGCTCCTCCGCTTCGTGGCTATCAGGGAAATCGTTGGGCGCGAACAAATCCGACTTGACGATGTCGGTGCCTCGCTTACGTGCGAGGCTCGTGAAGGTTGCGATGGACGCTTCGTTGTCCGGGCTGATCGTCGTTTCCAGATGCGTGATGCCCTGTGGCTCGAGGCGGTCGAGCAGCTCCATCAGCATGCGACCGGCAAGTCCCTTGCCACGCTGGTCCGCATCCACGGCGACCTGCCACACGAACAGTGTGCGGGGGGCGTCCTGGCGGATGTATCCGGTGACGAAACCGACTGCGCGGCCGTCGATGTCGGATACGACGGTGGTGGCCGCGAAATCACGGCACCACAACACGTACGAGTAGCTGGAATTGAGATCCAGAACTCGCGAATCTCTTGCGATCTCCCAGAGCCGGACTCCGTCGGAGATCTGTGGCTTACGAAACTTCACTGCGTCCGGCGCAGTGAGCGGGGTACCTCTCAGCAATGCGGGCTTCATAGGAAAACCAAACGTAACAAGGTCGCCGAGGCATATCGAGTGAGTCCGCAGATCGACCCCCGAAACGGACATGCTTCCCCTGGTTAACCACCGATTGTGATGATGGTCACACTTTCCTGACCCAGCTGGCTGTACCCAGCGCTGCAGAAATCAAACCAGGCAATTTCGACCGGTCGTCATTTCGGTGTTGCGAGAGCGAACGGCAACACCGCCGAGGCGCCCGCTGACGTCAGAGCCGACGCCGCACAGGTGAACGTCCACCCCGTGTCGGTGACCAGATCGATCAACAGGATCGGTCCCGTCACGGACGATACGTCCGGAACGTCCCACGAGTCCACCAGCCCGGCGACCCGAAAGGCCGAATTGGCGGCCGACACGGGTGGATGACCTGCCCTGACCTGCATCACCCCGAGATCCTCCAATTTGCCGACCGATGCCAATCGCGCGGCGATCGACCGCACCAGGAGCGGGTGGGTAGGGGAGTCGAGAGCCAGAACGGCAGTGGGCCGCTGCTTCCAATCCCAGTTGGCGAGCACGGTGATGCACGCCTTCTCCAGTGCATCGGTGGCCGGAGCGTCGGGCGCATCGAGCAGGGCACGCAGTCGGCTGCCCCAGCCCAGGTCGGTGAGCCGGCCCAGTACGCGCCCGGGTTCGTGGGGGTCGGAGATCTTGCCCGAGAGCGAGACACCGAGCTTCTTCATACCGCTGGGCCACTGCTTTCTGGGCTGCAGGTCGATGCCCGGCCGATCCAATCGTGCCCTCGCCGAGTCGACCGAGGCCGCATCCACCGAGGCGGACAGGTGCTCACCCGTGCAGTTGTCGCACCGCCCGCATCGGTCGGACTCGCTACCGGGTGCGCCCAGGTCCGGGTCGTCGAGCTGTCTCCGCAAGAACTCCATCCGGCAGCCGTCGGTGCCCTGGTAGTCGATCATGGCCTGCTGTTCGCGGTCCCTGGCCTGCTCGAGACGCTCGTAGCGGGACGCGTCGTACGTCCATTGCTCCCCGGTCGCCATCCAGCCGCCACGAACGCGTCTGACCGCGCCGTCGACGTCGAGCACTTTCAGTACCATCTCGAGCCTGCTGCGGTTCAGCTCGACCAGCGGCTCCAGTGCCTGCGTCGACTGAGCCTTCTCGGTGTTCAAGGCATCGATGACCTGCCGCACCAGATGTTCGCGGGGGAAGGCGACCGAGGCGAAGTAGCTCCAGATCTGCCGATCCTCGTGGCCGGGAAGCAGCACCACATCGGCTCGTTCCGTGGCGCGACCGGCACGCCCGACCTGCTGGTAGTACGAAATCGGAGACGACGGTGCCCCCATGTGCACCACGAAACCGAGGTCGGGCTTGTCGAAGCCCATGCCCAATGCGGACGTGGCGACCAGGGCCTTGACTCGGTTGGCCAGCAGGTCACTTTCGAGCGACTCGCGTTCGGTCGGGTCCGTCTGGCCGGTGTACGAGGCCACGACGTGTCCCTGATCGGTCAGCAGCGCCGCCAGGTCCTTGGCCGCCGACACCGTCAGGGTGTAGATGATTCCCGAACCGGGCAGCGTCTTCAGATGATCGCCGAGCCACGCCGCCCGTTCGGTGGCGTTGTCGATCTTCACCACGGCCATGCGCAGAGAGTCGCGTGCGAGCCCGCCGCGCAGGACGAGTGTGTCTCCGCCGCCGACACCCAACTGCGCCGCGACGTCGTCCACCACGCGGTCGTTCGCCGTCGCCGTGGTCGCGAGTACGGGGATACCGTCGCGCAACTCGGCGATCAGAGTTCTGATTCGTCGGTAGTCGGGTCGAAAGTCGTGGCCCCAATCGGAGACGCAGTGAGCTTCGTCGACCACGACGAGGCCCGCGTCCCCGGCCAGGGACGGCAGTACCTGATCGCGGAAATCGGGATTGTTCAATCGCTCCGGACTGACCAGCAGCACGTCGAGTTCACCGGAGTTGACCTGCTGATGAATGTCGTCCCATTCGGTCATGTTGCCGGAGTTGATGGTGGCGGCGCGCACGCCCGCCCGCTCGGCGGAGGCAACCTGGTTGCGCATCAGCGCCAACAGCGGAGAGACGATGACCGTCGGACCCAGGCCCTGCGCGCGCAGCAGCTTAGCCGCGATGAAGTAGACCGCCGACTTGCCCCAACCGGTCCGCTGCACCACCAGCGCCCGCCGCCGATGCACCACGAGGGCCTCGATGGCCGTCCACTGGTCTTCGCGCAGCACTGCATCGGGGCCGGCGAGTTCGCGCAACAGTTCCTCGGCGCTCTCGCGCAAGTTCCCGGTCGTGGGCTCCGTGGTCGTTGTCATAGGCTCCATCGTGCAGTAGGCATCCGACATCAAACACGGGCCGGTCGGAAACGGTCGGACCGAGCAGCCCGAAAGGATCATCGGTGGTCGATCCCGATTCCGATTCGATGCCGGCCGACCAGGGACCCGTGCACCGTCACCTGTGGGCACTGGCAGTGGTGTTCGTCGGCGGAGCGGCGGGTACGGCAGTCCGCTACGTGATCGAGGAGCAGCTCCCGCATTCGGCATCGCAGTGGCCGACGGCGACCTTCGGCATCAACATCGCCGGTGCATTCGTGCTCGGCCTTCTGCTCGAGTCACTGGTTCGCGGTGGGCCCGATGCGGGAAATCGGCGCAGGCTGAGGTTGCTGGCAGGTACCGGGTTCTGCGGTGCGTTCACCACGTACAGCACCTTCGCCCTCGAGACGGTCGAAGGGTTCCGGAGTGGTTTCACCGGGGTGGCCGTGGCCTACGCAGTGGTCAGCGTGATTGTCGGCATACTCGCCGCCTGGGCCGGAATCGCACTGGCAGGCAGAGTGGTTCGATGATCGCGCTGTGGATCGCAGTGGCCGGCGGGCTGGGGGCAGTCGTTCGCTTCGTCGTCGATGCGGAAGTGAAGTCACGTCTCGCGGCACGGACGAGCTTTCCGTGGGCGACACTCGGCATCAACGTGTCCGGGTCGTTCCTGCTGGGGGTGCTGGCCGGATGGGTGATGTTCCGAGCCGGCTCGACCGACGTCCAAGCCGTCATCGGCACCGGGTTCTGCGGCGGGTACACCACGTTCAGCACGGCGAGTGTCGAGACCGTCCGGTTGCTACAGCAAGGGCGTCGACGCGATGCCGCAGTCAACGCAATCGTCTCGCTGCTGGCGTCCGTCCTCGCTTGCGGCGGTGGTCTGGCCCTCGCGTCGATGTGAGGTCGGAAACCATGATGGTTCGTTCCGCGGGCTCCACTCACGCCTGACTGACGCGAACCATGTTCCCGGCGGGATCGCGGAATGCCGCGTCGCGCGCTCCCCACGGCTGACCGGTCGGTTCCTGCAGAATTTTGGCGGTGCCTGCCGCGCGTATCTTCTCGAACGCGCCGTCGAGGTCGTCTGCGCGAAACCACAAACCGGGCAGTTCACCCTTGGCGAGCAGCGCAGCGATCTGATCGCCGAGCTCCTGGGACCGTCCCGCATGCGGCTGTGACAGTACGATCGCGATTTCGGGTTGATCGGCGGTGGACAGGGTTATCCACCTGAAGCCTTCGTTCACCACCTCGTTCTTCACCTCGAGTCCGAGGGTGTCGCGATAGAAGGCCAGAGAGGCATCGGGGTCGTCGGTGTAGATGTGGCCGTGGCTCAGGGAAAGTGTCATGTCGCAAGGCTAGGACGCGTCGGACGACATCGCTTCTTCGATTCTGCTCGATTGCACGGAGATCGCGGTCCGTATCGGTCGGCCCATCGCCAGGGACACGCAACTCGGCATCCCCTGGCTGTCGCTGTGATCACGGGCGCGGTACGCGCTGGGTGTCTCACCGACGATCTCGGTGAAGCGGGAGCTGAAGGATCCGAGACTGGTACAGCCCACTGCGAAGCAGGCCTCGGTGACGCTGACATCTCCGCGGCGCAGCAGGGCCTTGGCGCGCTCGATTCGGCGGGTCATCAGATGTGCGTACGGCGTCTCACCGTAGGCCTCGCGGAAACGGCGACTGAAGTGCGCGGTGGACATCGATGCCGTGCGGGCCAGAGCGGGAACGTCGAGTGGCTCGGCGAATTCGCGATCCATTCGGTCGCGCGCGCGGCGCAGACGTCGGAGTTCGTCGAGGTCGGGGGCGTTCATCCAGTGGCCGCATCTCGCAGTGCGTCGATGTCCTCGCGAGTACCGGAGGACGTGCTCGCACCCGGCCTCGTCGCGGCGAAAGATCCTGCAACGCAGGCCCATTCGACTGCCTTGCGCGGGCCGTCGAACCAGGACGCAGCCAGTGCTCCGGCGAATGCGTCGCCGGCCCCAGTGGTGTCGACGGCGTCGACGCGCGGAGCAGGGACCTCGAACGATTCCGAGCCGCGGTATCGAGCGCCTCGGGCACCGAGTGTGGTGATCACGTGCGTCACCTCGTTCAGCCGGTTTCCGAGTCGGCTTTCCTCGGCTTCGTTGACCACGAGTACGTCGGTTGCCGCCACCAGGGCGGCGGGCAGATCCTGAACCGGTGACGGGTTCAGCATCGTCACCACACCGCGAGAGCGTGCGTACTCGAACGCGGTCACCACGGTGGCGAGGGGAATCTCCAACTGACACAGGAGAATGTCGGCGTCGGAGATGACGGTCAGGTCGTCGTCGGTGAGGTCGCGAACGCGTTCGTTGGCCCCGGGGACCACGACGATGTTGTTCTCGGCGTGATCGTCGACGGTGATGGCGGCGATGCCGCTCGAACCTGCTGTGGTGCGCAGCGCGCGGTCGTCGACTCCCGCGCTCGACAGGGTCCGGCGCAGTGTCTCCCCGAACTCGTCGTCTCCGACCGCTCCGATGAACGACACAGGAACGCCGGCTTTGGCGGCGGCGATGGCCTGATTGGAGCCCTTGCCGCCCGGCGAGGTGGTGAACGATGTGCCCAGCACGGTTTCGCCGGGTTCGGGCAGGGACGGTGCCCGGGTGATCAGATCCATGTTGATGCTGCCGAGCACGGCGATGCGAGGGTTCGAAGCGGACACCGACGAACTGTATCGCTCGGGCGGATGCACTCGTCCCTGAACTGCCAATTGCAGATTGTTGACAATCCTAATTCGGTGGGTGACGATGTCAGCCATGACAGCGTCGACTCGCACCCACCTCAGCCCGGCACTCAAGCAGGCGACCCCGATCGTCGTCGATCACGGAAAGGGCAGCTGGATCATCGGCACGGACGGGCGCAAGTACCTCGACTTCACCACCGGTATCGGCGTCACCAGCACCGGGCACTGCCATCCCCGCGTGGTCGAGGCCGCCCGCGAGCAGGTGGGCAAGATCATCCACGCTCAGTACACGACAGTCATGCATCAGCCGCTGCTGGCGCTGACCGACAAGCTCGGCGAGGTACTACCGCTCGGTCTCGACAGCGTCTTCTACGCCAACTCCGGCTCCGAGGCCGTCGAGGCATCGATTCGGTTGGCGCGCATGGCGACCGGACGGCCCAACATCATCGCGTTCCACGGAGGGTTCCACGGACGCACGGTGGCGGCCGCGTCGTTGACCACCGCGGGCACCAAGTTTCGGTCCGGATTCTCACCGATCATGGGCGGTGTGCACATCGCGCCGTTCCCGTACGCGTTCCGATACGGCTGGGACATGGACACCGCCGTCGCCTTCGCGTTGAAGGAACTCGACTACCTGCTGATGACGATGTCGAGCCCCGCCGACACCGCTGCGTTCATCATCGAGCCGGTACTCGGTGACGGCGGTTATCTGCCCACGCCTCCGGAGTTTCTCGAGGGCCTGCGCGAACGCGCGGACACCCACGGGATCGTCCTCATCGTCGACGAGGTGCAAGCGGGGGTCGGCCGTACCGGGAAATTCTGGGGTCATCAGCACTCGTCGATCACTCCCGACATCGTCATCACCGCGAAAGGTCTGGCCAGCGGATTTCCGATCTCGGCGATCGCGGCATCGACCGAGTTGATGAGCAAGGCCTGGCCTGGATCGCAGGGCGGCACGTACGGCGGCAATGCCGTCGCCGCTGCGGCGGGTGTCGCGACGCTCGACGTCGTGCGTGAGGAAGGTCTGGTCGCCAACGCTGCCGCGCAGGGCCGAGTTCTGCTCGACGGCCTGCTCGCACTGAAGTCCGAGCACTCTGCAATCGGTGATGCACGTGGACTCGGCTTGATGCAGGCACTCGAATTCGTCGACAGCGCAGGCAATCCCGATGCTGCGGCCGCTCTGCGCGTACAACAGGGCGCGATCGACGAGGGGTTGTTGCTGCTCACCTGTGGCGCGCTCGGCAACGTGGTCCGGATCATCCCGGCGCTGATCGTGAGCGACGACGAAATGCGGCAGGGCCTCGACGCGTTGTCGCGCACACTGAAGAACGTGCTGTGACGGCTGCTTCCGTTCGGTCCCCGGTTCCTGCACTCGTGCAGGAAGTACGCGAACTGGGCATCGAGATCGACGACTCGGATCGGCGGCTCGCCGAGTACTCCTACGACGCCTCGAACTACCGAATTCCACCTGCCGCCGTTGTGTTTCCGCGCAATGCCGATGACGTGTCCACCGTGGTTTCGCGGTGCGCCGCTGCCGGAATCGCGGTCATCGGCCGAGGCGGCGGAACGTCCATGGCGGGCAACGCGATCGGTCGCGGCATCGTGCTCGATTTCTCTCGCCACATGAATCGCGTGATCTCGGTGGACACCGACTCGCGAACGGCGGTGGTGGAACCGGGAATCGTCATCTCGGAGTTGCAGCGAGAGTTGGTGGCGCGCACAGCCGGGGAATTCACGTTCGCCCCCGACCCGTCCAGCAAGACACGCGCGACGGTCGGCGGGGCGGTCGGCAACGACGCATGCGGTAATCATTCGGTGCGCTACGGACGAACAGCGGACCACACGGTGGCGATGGACGTGGTCACCGCCGACGGGCACCTGCTTCGAGTGACTCGTAGCGGTGTGGCGGCAGTGCATTCGCAGGATTCCGCGGCAACCGATGCGGCCGAACGTATCTCGCGTGAGCTGCAGTCGCTGGCGGCGGACAACCTCGCCCTGTTCAGAGTCGAGCTGGGCCGCATACCGCGACAGGTCTCCGGATTTCACCTGTCGCATCTGCTGCCCGAGAACGGGTTCGACGTCGCTCGTGCACTCGTCGGAAGCGAGGGCACCTGCGCGGTGATCGTCTCGGTCACCGTCGCCGTCGTGCCCGTACCGCGGGCCGCGCTGTTGCTCTGCCTGGGCTACGACGACGTGGTGGCCGCCGCGGCCGACGTGACGGCCATTCTCGAGTTCTCGCCTGCCGCGGTGGAGGGTATCGACGACAACATCGCCCGGACGATGGAGTACCGCCGCGGACCGGACTCCGTCCGCGGTCTGCCCGCGGGAAACGCCTGGCTCTACGTCGACCTCGACGGTGCCGATACCGCCGAAGTGGAGAACAAGGCCGCCCGTCTGCTCGAGGCGCTCGGTCTTCTCGGCCGCGTCAAGGAGGGCCGCATCGTCACCGACCCTGCCGATCGAACAGCGCTGTGGCGAGTACGTGAGGACGGCGCGGGGCTCGCGACCCGCCTGGCCGGCGGAGCCGAGTCCTGGGGCGGCTGGGAGGACGCCGCCGTCGCACCCGAGAACCTGTCCGCCTATCTCGCCGACCTCAACGTGCTTCTGGCCGAACACGATCTGACGGGGGTGATGTACGGACACTTCGGTGCCGGCTGCATGCACGTGCGCATCACGTTCGATCAGCGCACCGACGCCGGACGACGAGTGATGAACGACTTCCTGCGCGCCGCCGCGCGGGTGGTGGTCGAGCACGGCGGCAGCCTGTCCGGTGAGCACGGCGACGGCAGGGCACGCTCGGAACTGCTGCCGGTGATGTACTCGCCCCGCATGCTCGACGCGTTCGCGCGATTCAAGCGCATCTGGGATCCCGGCGGCATCCTCAACCCGGGGTCGATCACCGATCCGGAACCGATGATGGACAACCTGATGCTGCAGGGCATCCCACAGCGGGAATGGAAGACGACCTTCGATCTGCACCAGATCGGGACGCGGGCAGACCTGGATCCCTTCGTACACGCAACTCAGTCGTGTGTCGGTGTCGGTAAATGCCGCACAGCGTCCGGAGGCGTCATGTGCCCCAGTTTCCGCGCCACGGGCGACGAGAAGGATTCGACGCGGGGTCGAGCACGAGTGTTGCAGGAGATGGTGCGCAGTTCGCCGACAGTTGCCGACGGATGGGCCTCGAAGGACGTGGCCGAATCGCTCGATCTGTGTCTGTCCTGCAAGGCCTGTTCGTCGGATTGTCCTGTCGGAGTGGACATGGCGACGTACAAGTCCGAGTTCCTCGATCATCACTACGCGGGGCGACTGCGGCCGCTCTCGCATTATTCGCTTGGCTGGTTGCCCCGCTGGCTGAAGGTGACGAAGAGAACGGCACCGTTGCTCAACCGTCTGCTCACCCCGCGCATCGCAGCACTGGCGGCTCGGCTCGGTGGGCTGACCACCGAGCGGCCGTTGCCACGATTCGCATCGGCGAAGGAACTGGCGCGAGAAGTCCGGCTCGGCGGCGGCCGCGACGCGGACGTCGTGTTGGTCGTCGACACCTTCACTCAGGGTTTTCGTCCCGAGGTCGCGGGCGCGGCTCAGCGCGTGCTCGAGGACTCGGGCCGCAGCACCGAATGCCGGACCGACGTGTGCTGTGGTCTGACCTGGATCTCGACGGGCCAGCTGAAGGCCGCCCGCGCGCACCTCACGAAAGCCGTTGCAGCACTGGACGACGGCACCGACCGGCCCATCGTCGTCACCGAACCGAGCTGCGCGGCGGCGTTCCGCAAGGACATGCCGGAGTTGGTTCCCACCCCGGCCGCGAGACGAGTCGCGGCGCGAGTACAGAGTTTCGCGGGCGCGGTGATCGATCAGGCCGCGGCCGGGTGGGTGCCCACGGCGGAGATTCCCGACTCGGTGACCGTACAGACCCACTGCCACGAATATGCGGTGTTCGGCAACGCCACCCAGCGCACGGCATTGGCCTCCGTCGGTATCGACGCGGTGCGGGAGGCCACCGGATGCTGCGGCGTGGCAGGCAATTTCGGCTTCGAGTCTCGGCACTTCGAGCTGAGCATGGCGGTCGCCGAGCAGGCCCTCGCACCGGCGCTCCGTGACGCCGAGCCGGACACCCCGATTCTGACCGACGGATTCTCCTGCCACATGCAGGTGCGTCAACTCACCGGTGACCTGACCGGTGACGCGTCCGTACACCTGGCGCAGATACTCGATCCACGTTCGACGAAAGGACCGCGGCCATGACCGCCAGTTCGACCACCAGCCTCACGCGTCCTACCATCACGGCTCCGACCGACCTGTTCATCGCGGGCACGTGGACCGCCGCAGCGTCCGACGCCCGGTTCGATGTCATCGATCCCGCCAGCGGCGAGGTCATCGCCAACGTCGCCGACGGCGGCATCAAAGATGCCGAGAACGCCATGGCCGCAGCGGTCGACGCCGCCGCCGACTGGGCCGCGACTGCGCCCCGTGCCCGCAGTGAAATCCTGCGTAAGGCTTACGAATTGATCATGGCGCGGTCGGAGGAACTCGCCGCGATCATCACCGCGGAAATGGGGAAACCGCTGGCCGACGCGCGAGGTGAAGTGGCCTACGGCGCGGAGTTCTTCCGGTGGTTTTCCGAAGAAGCAGTGCGTATCTCAGGTGATCACACCCTCACCGGAGACGGTAAGAACCGCATCGTGGTCACCCGAGCACCCGTCGGACCGTGCATTCTCGTCACTCCGTGGAACTTCCCATTGGCCATGGGAACTCGCAAGATCGGCCCTGCATTGGCGGCAGGATGCACCGTGGTGTTCAAGCCGGCCGAGCAAACTCCGTTGACGGCTTTTGCCCTGGCCGAAATCCTGCGCGACGCCGGTGTTCCGGCGGGAGTGGTCAATGTCGTGACCACCACCGACGCGTCGGGTGTCGTGGGCTCGTGGATGAGCAGCGGTTCGGCCCGCAAGATCAGCTTCACCGGGTCGACGGCGGTGGGCAAGATCCTGCTCGAACAAGCTGCATCGACCGTGATGCGCACCTCGATGGAACTCGGTGGCAACGCACCCTTCATCGTCATGGACGACGCCGATCTCACGCGCGCCGTCGACGGTGCGATGGTCGCCAAGATGCGCAACATGGGTGAGGCGTGCACCGCCGCCAACCGATTCTTCGTACACCGCAGCGTCACAGCGCAGTTCGCGGAGGCGCTCGCCGAGCGGATGGGTGCACTGTCGGTCGGGGCCGGAAGTGCACCCGGAACCGAGGTGGGTCCACTGATCGACGACGCGGGCCGCACCAAGGTGCAGACACTCGTCGACGACGCCCTCGGGCGCGGCGCACGTGCGATCGTCGGGGGAGTGGCCCCGGACGGACCCGGCTACTTCTACCCACCGACGGTCCTCACGGACGTCGACGCGGCGTCGGATCTGATGTCACAGGAAATCTTCGGGCCGGTGGCAGCAATCGTCCCGTTCGACACCGAGGACGAGGTGATCGCCCTCGCCAACGACACCGAATGGGGACTCGTCGGATACGTCTTCACCCAGGACATCGACCGTGCTCTTCGGATGGGTGAGCGCCTCGAGGTGGGCATGGTCGGCCTCAACACGGGGCTGGTGTCCAATCCGGCTGCGCCGTTCGGTGGTGTCAAACAGTCCGGACTCGGCCGCGAGGGCGGAAAAGTCGGCATAGACGAATTTCTGGAGTACAAATATTTCGCCATTCCCCGAGGCTGAGAGAGGTTTTCGATCATGCCCAGTTCGAGACGACTGACGCCCATCGACGCACGCAACACGTCGATGGTCATTGCCGACCAGATTCGCGACCGCATCATCGACGGGTCCTACGCCCCAGGGGAACAGATCAACGAGGCCAACGTCGCCGCGGAACTCGAGATCTCGCGGGGACCGGTCCGGGAGGCGCTGCAGCGTCTCAATCAGGAGGGGCTCCTCGTCAGCTACCGGAATCGAGGCGTGTTCGTCGTCGAGCTGAGCAGCGAGGATGTCACCGAGATCTACGAATCCCGCGCGGCGATCGAGGTCGGTGCCGCGTGGACTCTCGTGCACGGCGATCGCGCTCGTTTGGTTTCGGCTGCCGATGAGCTCTCGGCCATCGTGATACAGATGCAGCCGTTCATCGATCGGGCGGACTGGCGAGGTCTTGCCGAACGGGATCTGGCGTTTCACACCGCCCTGGTCGCGGCAACGCGCAACAGCCGAATGTCGCGAACGTACGCCACGCTCGCTGCAGAGGCGCGAATCTGCATGGCCAACCTCGAAACCGCGTACTACCGGCCCGAGGCGCTGGTGGAGGAACACCAGCTGATCGTCGACCTCCTGCTCGGATCGGACTGGGACGCGCTGGAAAAGGGCGTGCACGAGCACATGGACACCGCTATCCACGATCTGACTCGCGCCATGGTCGAGGAGCAGGCAGGACACTCGGCGCTGGCCACTCCGGGTTAGTCGCCTGCCCGCAACACAGCATTTACATCCGAAGTCTTGCGAACCTCTCGCGCCAGCGCTTAGCCTGATTGTCAACAATCTACTAAAACGACTTCCTTGAAGGGGGTGCCCGTGAACGACTCACCCGACGCCGCCTACGTCACCGCACTCGGACCCGACGAGACCACAGGACGGGCCGCTCCAGGCCTGGCTCGGTACCCCGATGTTCCGAACAGCACGCCGATCACCTTCACCGACGAGGAGTACGCCGCCCGGCTCGCTGCCGTCCGAGAGCGGATGGCAGCGCAGAACCTCACCGCGCTCATCGTCACCGATCCCGCGAACCTGTACTACCTGCTCGGCTACAACGCCCTCTCCTTCTACACCCCGCAGATGCTGTACGTGCCCCTCGACGGAGAGATGTACTTCTTCGCCCGCGAGATGGACGCCAACGGCGCGTTTCGGACGTCATGGCTGCCGCAGGATCGAACGTTCGGCTACCCCGAAACATTCGTACAGCGCAAGGACACCCACCCGTTCGTCTGGGTCGCCGCAAAGCTGCGGGAACTGGGACTGGTGAACAACTTCGAGCACGGCCAGGTCGGGTTGGAGATGGACTCGTACTACTTCAGCCCGAAGGCATTCGAGGCACTGGTGAAGTCGCTGCCCGAATACCGCTTCACCGACTCCTACGAACTGATCAACTGGGTGCGAGTGGTCAAGTCGCCGGCGGAGATCGCCCTGATGCGCGGTGCCGCCCAGGTGTGCGAGTCGGCGATGTCGGCCGCGTACCGGTCGATCTCGGTCGGTGAACGGCAGTGCGATGCAGCTGCTGCCATCATGAACGCACAGGTACGCGGCACCGAGGAGTTCGGCGGCGACCACCCCGCCATCGTCCCGATGCTGCCCACCGGTGCCGGAGCCGACACCCCTCACCTGACCTGGTCGCATCAACCCTTCGTGCGGGGCGAGACCACCGTCGTCGAACTGGCCGGAGTGTTCCGGCGCTACCACGTCCCGATGGCGCGCACCATCGTTCTCGGAAAGCCAAGTTCGCGTTTGGATTACCTCGCCAAGTCCACCGGGGAAGCCCTGAACGACGTGCTCGCAACCGTACGGGCAGGCGTCACCGCCACCGAGCTGGCGCAGGTGTGGAACACCAGCCTGGCCAAGCACGGACTGCACAAACCGTCGCGCATCGGCTACTCGATCGGCATCGCCTACGCACCCGACTGGGGTGAGCGCACCGTCAGCCTGCGCACCGACGACGAGACGGTACTCGCCGAGAACATGACGTTCCACATCATCGGCGGAATGTGGATGGACGACTACGGATACGAGGTATCCGAGGCCGTTCGTGTCACCGAGAACGGCCTCGAAACCTTCACCGCATACCCCCGAGAACTACTGACGAAGGAGTGAGCATGACCGCCACCGCACAAGGTCGCCCCGCAGGCTCCACTCCTGCCATCCATGGTCGTTCCGCAGGCTCCACTCCTGCCATCCCCTGGGCACTACGAACCGACAAGCTGGTGGGATCGGTGATCGATTCGTCGACATCGCTCCTCGCCGCGCAGAAACACGACATCGTTCGATTCGCCATGGGATCTCCTGCAGCCGAGACGGTTCCGGCCGCTGCGTTCACCGAGATCGCCGGCAGCGTACTCACCGCGGACGCATTCGATTACGGTGCCACCGAGGGTGATCCGGGTTTGATCGACGCGTTGCTCGCATACCTCGACTCGGTGGGCGAACCCACGACCGAGGAGCGGGTGGTGATCACCTCAGGCGGAATGCAGGGCCTCGACATCGCGTGCAAGCTGTTCATCGACCCGGGCGACCTGGTGATCGTCGAAAGTCCCACGTACACCAACGGAACTGCCACCGTACTCAGCTACGGAGGTGACATTCTCGAAGCTCCGATGGACAGTGACGGCCTCATCGTCGAGGCGTTGCCCGAGCTCGTCGAGCGCGCAGGTCGAGTGCCGAAGATGATCTACGTGATTCCCAACTTCCAGAACCCGTCCGGGGTCACCCTGTCGCTCGAGCGGCGTCAGCTGCTCATCGAGCTGGCACATCGGTGGGGATCGGTGATTCTCGACGACGATCCGTACGGCCTGCTGCGCTTCTCGGGGGATCCGATTCCCAGTTTCGGCACGCTCAGTCCGAACGACCCGCTGATCTTCTCGGTTCGGACCTTCTCCAAGATGATCGCTCCAGGCCTGCGAGTGGGGTGGGTGGACGCCGCCCCCGAGGCTCGGCAACTGATCGTCAACGCCAAACAGGCCATGGATACGTGCACCAACCTGCCCGGTCAGCGGATGGTGGCCGAGTACATCCGGCGCGGCCTGCTCGACGAGCATCTTCGATCGTTGGCCTCGGTGTACCTGCCCCGCAAGGTCGCGATGCAGAACAGCATCGAGAGGTACTTCGGCGAGTCGATGTCGACGACGGATCCTGAGGGAGGCTTCTTTCTCTGGGCGACGTTGCGCGGCAACGATGTCGACTTCTCGACGCAGGACCTGTTCGAGACGGCGCTGGCCGAGGGCGTGGCCTACATACCGGGGCCGGCATTGTCGGTGGGTGGGAAGTTCCACGACTCGTTACGGCTGTGCTTCGCCTCGTCGACGCCCGAACGTATCGACGAGGGGATCAGGCGGCTGGCGGCAGCGGTGGAGAAGTCCAAGCATCTGCTCGCCTCCGATCCCACCCGATGACCGTCTCGGATTCCGAACGCGCTCTGCTGGATTCGATCGACGAGCACGAGATCGTCACTCTGACAGCGGCATTGATCGACGCGGGCGGCGAAAACCCCGGCGACACGGAGGAGAAGACCGCAAAGGTCCTCGCCGAGCACTGTCGCGCACTGGGATTCGACGTTCGAGCCGTCGAGGTGGTTCCGGGTCGGCCCAACATCATCGTGTCGATCGGATCCGACGATCGCCCGGGAGTCCTCTTCGTCGGGCACTCGGACGTGGTCCCCGCGGGAACGGGCTGGACCACCGACCCCTTCTCCGCCGTGGTTCGAGACGGCCGCATCGTCGGCCGCGGGGCCTGCGACATGAAGGGCGGCCTCGCCGCCGTCGTGGCCGCGATGACCGCGGTGCAGCGCGCCGGTCTTGCCGACGAGCATCCGATGACGTTGGCGTGCCTGGTCGACGAGGAGGACACCGGTCTCGGCATCCGAGCGTTCGTGGCCGACCCACCACTGCGGAACCACAGCCACTGCGTGGTGGCCGAGCCGACGGATCTGATCACCATTGTCGGTTGCCGAGGCGCCGCCAATCTGGAGATCGAGATCCGCGGCCGCTCCGCACATGCGGGACAACCTCGTAACGGAGCCAATGCCATAGCGGCTGCAGCGCGCATCATCGCGATGATCGAAGACTGGCAGATCGAGCTGGACGGCAAGCCCGACCCCGAGTTGGGCCCCGCCACCTGGAACGTGGGAACCATCTCGGGTGGGACGGGAACCTCGATGGTCGCCGATCGCTGCACGCTCACCGTCGATCGGCGACTGCTTCCCGGCGAGCGCGCCATCGATGTCGTCGCCGAATTGCGCTCACGTATCGAAGCAGCGGATGTGACCGGATCCGGTATCGAGGTGACAATCGACGTCGCGATGGAGATGCCCGGCTTTCTGACCAGCGCAGACAGCGGATTGGTCAGCACCGCAGTGCAATCGGTCCTCGACACCGGATCTGCGAGTTCGACTGACATCTGGACTGCTTCGTGCGATGGTGGTTTCGTGGCACAGCAGATGGGTATCGGCACCGTCGTGCTCGGTCCGGGGGAGATCGAAAACCAGGCACATCGGCCGGACGAATCCGTGGCCGTGCGGCAATTGACCGACAGCGCAAGGGCGTACGCGTTGATAGCCACCAGAATCGCTGCGCCACCTGGTCTTTAGCTTCCGAGAAGGGGGTTGGCCGAAAAGCACGTTCCGGTTGGCCGTACAGTCGAACGCTGCGAAGTACCACACCGACGCTCCATGTTGTTCACAAAAGCGAGAGGTATTTCGACCGTGACCGAAAATTCAGGGTCGGCATCCACGCCGACCGGATATCCACCGAGCACCGACACGCTGAGCCCGAACGAGACGAAGATCCTGCACCGAGCGATCGGCGGATCGGCGCTCGGAAACGCAGTCGAGTGGTTCGACTACGCGGTGTACGGCTATCTGGCCGTGTACATCGCCGCGAACTTCTTCCCGTCCGAGGACGGGGGCGCAAGCCTGCTCTCCACTTTCGCCGTGTTGGCCGCGTCGTTCATCATCCGCCCCATCGGCGGCATAGTGCTCGGCCCACTCGGCGACCGCATCGGTCGTCAGAAAGTCCTCGTGCTGACCGTCTCGATGATGACGTTGGCCACGGCGACGATCGGTGTGCTGCCGACATTCGACACCATCGGCATCGCCGCACCGTTGTTGCTGCTCGTCTGCCGATTGGTGCAGGGCTTCTCCACCGGTGGTGAGTACGGTGGCGCAGCAGTGTTCATGGCCGAGTACGCGCCGGACAAGAGGCGCGGATTCTTCGGATCGTTCCTCGAATTCGGCACCCTCGCCGGCACCGTGGGCGGTGCCACCCTGTGCACCCTGCTCAACGTCGCGCTCGGCGACGAGACGATGGAGGCCTGGGGCTGGCGCATCCCGTTCCTGGTCACTCTGCCGCTGGGCATCGTGGCACTGTGGTTGCGGACCCGCCTCGAAGATTCTCCGGTGTTCGCCGAGGCCAAGGAGGACGGCGGCACGGTCGACGAGGGTGCGGGCGGAGCGATCACCTCGCTCAAGGCCACCATGACGTACTGGCAGCGGATCCTGATCCTGATGGGATTCGTGTTGCTGCTGAACATCGCCTACTACACGGTGCTGACGTTCTTGCCCTCGTATCTGAGCGACACGTTGGGCCACAGCACGACTCAGTCCAACTTCACTCTCGTGGCCATCATGATCGTCATGATGGCGATCATCAACCCCATCGGCGCTCTGTCCGACCGAGTGGGCCGAAAGCCGTTGCTGCTGGCGGCCTGCGTCGGGTACTTCGTGCTCAGCGTTCCGCTGTTCCTCCTGATCATCAACACCGGACTGATCGGCCAGAGCATCGGCCTGCTCGGTCTCGGAGTGTTGCTGGTCATCATGTGCTCGTGTGTGTCGTCGACCCTGCCCGCGCTGTTCCCCACTCAGGTGCGCTACGGAGCGTTCGCCATCGGATACAACGTCTCGACGGCGCTCTTCGGCGGTACCGCTCCGCTGATCCTGACGTTCCTCATCGAACGGACGGGCTCGAACCTGGTCCCGGGCTGGTACATGATGATCGCGGCCGCCATCGCCTTCGTGCCGATTCTGCTGATGCCGGAAACTGCGGGCCGTTCGTTGCGCGGAACCCAGTGCCCCGGCGACAACGACGACGAGGTGGCCGCGTCCGGCGTCGAACTCGTCGGCTACAAGAAGAAGTAGTGGCACCGGTCCTCGTCGTTCTGCACGCCGGCGACCTCCCCGACGGGCTCGACTCCGTCGCGGAGGTCGCCGACGTCCGGTACGCCACTGCCGACACCCTCGGTGATGCGGTCGACGGTGCCGACGCGTTGTTGCTGTGGGACTTCTTCTCCTCCGCAGTCGAATCGGCATGGCCGCGCTGCAGTTCGCTGAAGTGGATCCACATCGCCGCCGCAGGCGTCGACTCGTTGATGTTCGACGATCTGGTCGATTCCGATGTGGTCGTGACCAATTCGCGGGGAGTCTTCGACCGACCGATCGCAGAGTTCGTGCTTGCGCAGATCCTCGCCTTCGCCAAGGACTCCGAACGTTCACGTGCACTGCAGCATTCGAAGATCTGGCAGCACCGCGAGACCGAGCGCATCGACGGTGCCCACGCGATGATCGTGGGTACCGGCGCGATCGGCCGCGCGATCGCGAGCCTGCTGAGCGCGGTGGGAATGTCGATCTCGGGTGTGGGTCGAACGGCACGAGAGGGCGACCCAGATTTCGGCACCGTCTGTGCCAGTGCCGATCTCGCGACTCGAGTAGAGCGTGCCGACTACCTGGTGCTGGTCGCCCCGCTGACCGATCTGACGAGGGGGATGGTCGACGATTCGGTGCTGGCCGCGATGAAGCCCGGCGCGCGGGTGATCAACGTGGGCCGCGGGGAGTTGCTCGACACCGAGGCACTGCTGGCGCACCTGGCCACCGGGCACATCGCAGGTGCCGCACTCGACGTGTTCGAGACCGAACCGCTCTCGGCCGACCATCCGTTGTGGACGGCCGAGAACGTGATCGTCACACCGCACATGAGCGGTGACGCCTCGGGATGGAAGCTGCGACTGGCAGAATTGTTCGCCGACAACGCCCATCGGTACTTCCGCGGCGAACCGTTGCTCAATGTCGTCGACAAGAAGCTCGGCTTCGTGGTCTGAGGTCGTGGTCTGAGGTCTCAGTAGGCCCGCTCGTACTGCGGTGCCACGGCCGGGAGCATCTCGACGCCGAGTTCGCGGGCAGCGCGCCGCGGCCAGTACGGATCCCGCAGTAGCTCGCGCGCCAGCAGCACGGCCGTCGCCTCGCCCAGCGAGACGATGTCCTCCGCCTGCTTGGGTTCGGTGATCATGCCGACCGCGGCAGCGGGCATGGTCGTCTCGTTCTGGATGCGCCGCGCGAACGGAACCTGGTAGCCGGGACCGACCGGAATCTTGGCGTGCACGTTTCCGCCGGTCGAGGTGTCGACCAGATCCACCCCGTGCTCGGTGAGGATCTGCGCCAAGGCCACCGTCTGATCCGACGTCCAGCTCGGAGCCTCCAATGCGGGCGTGCCCTCCCCACCGGGTCGTTCCGCAGACTCCACTCCTGCAGCATTCTCGGGCTCGTCGAGCCAATCCGTCGCCGAGAGGCGAACGAAGACCGGAAGCTCGGCCGGCCACACCTCACGCACCGCGTCGACGACCTCGATCAGCAGCCGCGTGCGACCCGAGAAGTCGCCGCCGTACGAGTCGGTCCGCGTGTTGCTGGCGGGGGACAAGAACTGGTGCAGCAGGTAGCCGTGTGCGCCGTGTATCTCGACAACCCGGAATCCTGCTTTCAGCGCGCGCTGAGCGGCAGTCCGGAAGTCGTCGACGATTTTCGCGATGTCCTCGGTTGTGGCCTCCCTCGGGGTCGCGTAGTCACCGAACGCAACCGCGCTCGGGCCGACGGTCTCCCAGCTTCGGGGATCCTCGGCGGGCAAGGACTTGCCACCCGACCAGGGAGCCGCGGTCGACGCCTTGCGGCCCGCGTGTGCCAGCTGGATACCCGGCACGGTTCCGAAGGATTCGATCTCGGTGACGATCGCCGCCAATGCGTCGGCCTGAGTGTCGTTCCAGATACCCAGGTCCGACGGGCTGATGCGACCCTCGGGGCTCACCGCGGTCGCTTCGGTGATGATCAACCCGGCACCGCCGATCGCCCGGCTCACCAGGTGGGTGCGATGCCAGTTGCCGGCGACACCGACACTGTCACCCGCCTCGTCGGCCGAGTACTGGCACATCGGTGCCATCCACACCCGGTTCGGGAAGGTGACCTCACGCAGGGTCAGAGGCTCGAACAGCGCACTCACAAGTGGTTCCTCCGGTCTTCGGGCGGCGTCGACGGTCGGTCGACGATCTTCACGCTGTGCTGCAACGACGCGGCGATGCAGCTTCATTCCCGGCCCCTATTAGTGTGTAGTTCATGACAGCTTCCGTCTCGGCCGAACCGGTGACCACGACTGCCGACGAGCGAGAGAACGTGCACGCCGCAGCCCGCCGAGCGCGCACCGCATCACGCGCGCTCGCGCTGCTGACGACTGCAGAGAAGGACGCTGCGCTGCATTCCGCGGCCGACGCGGTCGTCGCTGCAGCGGAGTCGGTACTCGCCGCGAACGCAGTCGATATCGAGAACGCGCGAGCGGCCGGTACCGACGAGGGGCTGCTGGACCGCCTGCGGCTGACCGCGTCGCGCATCGACGGCATCGCCGCCGGTCTGCGACAGGTGGCCGGGCTGCCCGATCCGATCGGCGAGATCATCCGTGGTTCGACGCTGCCCAACGGGCTGGAGATTCGGCAACTGAGAGTTCCGCTCGGCGTGGTGGGCATGGTCTACGAGGCTCGACCCAACGTCACCGTCGACGCGTTCGGTCTCGCGTTCAAGTCCGGCAACGCGGTGCTGCTTCGTGGTTCGTCGTCGGCGGCACGGTCCAACGCGGCACTTGTCGAGGCACTGCAGGGAGCGTTGCGCGGTCACGGTCTGCCCGAGGCCGCGGTGCAACTTCTCGGAAGCGCCGACCGTGCCACGGTCACCCACCTCATCCAGGCGCGCGGACTGGTGGACGTGGTGATCCCGCGCGGTGGAGCAGGACTGATCGCTGCGGTCGTGCGCGACGCAACGGTCCCCACCATCGAGACCGGCGTCGGAAACTGCCACGTGTACATCCATGCCTCTGCCGATCCGGAGACGGCCGAGAAGATCGTGCTCAACGCCAAGACCCGACGGGTCAGCGTCTGCAACGCCGCCGAGACCGTGTTGGTGGACTCCGCGATCGCCGAGACCATGGTGCCCCGGCTGCTCCAGGCGTTCCAGATGCACAGCGTCACTGTGCACGGGGACCTGCCCGGGCTCGTGCCTGCGCGCGACGAGGACTGGTCGCAGGAGTATCTCTCCCTCGACATCGCGCTGAAGGTCGTCGGCGGTATCGACGAGGCGATCGAGCACATCGACCGATACGGCACCGGCCACACCGAGGCGATCGTCGCCGCCGACATCGGTGCCGCGCGCGAGTTCACCCAGCGGGTCGATGCGTCCGCGGTGATGGTCAACGCGTCTACGGCGTTCACCGACGGAGAGCAATTCGGCTTCGGAGCCGAGATCGGTATCTCGACTCAGAAGTTGCACGCGCGTGGACCCATGGGATTGCCCGAATTGACCTCGACCAAGTGGACCGTGTGGGGCGACGGACACGTCCGAGACTGACACCCCTCGAAGTACCGGCCAGACCCGATCATCAGGAGCTGTGACATGGATCGTGCCCTACCGACGACACCCCCGCTGTTCGCCAGCGTGGACGACGTCCAGAGGCGCCTGGCCGAGACGGGCTATCTGGCCGACAAGGCCACCGCCACCTCGGTGTTTCTCGCCGATCGCCTCGGCAAGCCGCTGCTGATCGAAGGTCCGGCGGGAGTGGGCAAGACCGAGTTGGCCCGTGCCGTCGCGCAGACGACCGGGGCCGAACTGGTGCGGCTGCAGTGCTACGAGGGTGTGGACGAGGCCCGCGCGCTGTACGAGTGGAACCACGCCAAGCAGATCCTGCGCATCCAGTCCGGTACCGCGGCCGATTGGGACTCGACCAAGCTCGATGTCTTCTCCGAGGAATTCCTGTTGGCGCGGCCGCTGCTGCAGGCGATTCGTCGTACCGATCCCACGGTTCTGCTCATCGACGAGACCGACAAGGCCGATGTCGAGATCGAGGGTCTGCTGCTCGAGGTGCTCAGCGACTTCGCGATCACCATTCCCGAACTCGGCACGATCGTGGCCGAGCGGACGCCGTTCGTGGTGCTCACCTCCAATGCCACCCGTGAACTGTCCGAGGCCCTGAAGCGTCGCTGCCTGTTCCTGCATCTGGACTTTCCCGACGCCGACCTCGAGCGCCGGATTCTCGCCAGTAGGGTTCCCGAACTGCCCGAGGCCGTCGCCGAGCAGATGATCAAGACGGTGCGGGTACTGCGCGCGATGCAGCTCAAGAAGTTGCCCTCGGTGGCCGAGACCATCGACTGGGGACGCACTCTGTTGGCGCTCGGTATGGACACCCTCGACGACGATGCGGTTCGCTCCACACTCGGTGTGGTGCTCAAGCATCAGTCGGACCAGGTCCGCGCGGCAGCCGAACTCCGGCTCAACTGACATGCAGGCCCCGCACGGAATTCCCGGTCACCTCGTCGGTTTCGTCGATGCGCTGCGTCGGCGTGGAATTTCGGTCGGGCCGTCGGAGACGGTCGATGCCGGACGCGTCCTGTCGGTTCTCGACCTGCTCGATCGGGAGGCCGTGCGCGAGGGTCTGGCCTGTGCACTGCTGCGCCGGCCGACGCATCGCGGAGTGTTCGACGCCCTGTTCGACCTGTGGTTTCCGGTGGCATCGGGTACCAGGGACTCGGGGCAGATCGATACCGCGTTGCCTCGCACCGACGCCGGCGACGTCGACATCGATGCGCTCCGCGAGTTGTTGGTGGATCTGCTCTCGGACGACTCGGCCGAGGCCGCGGAGTTGACCCAGATGCTGGCAGCGCAGATGGTCGAGGAACTCGGACAGTACAAGTCCTCCAACGGGCCCTCGTTCTCGGCGTATCAGGCCCTGCGCGACGTTGCGCCCGAAACGTTGCTGCGCAAGATTCTCGACGGATTGCTCGGGCGCAGCGACGACGCGCCCGATCGCCCCACCGACGACTACGAGTCCGAGGTTGCCAAACGCACTGCCGCGCAACGTATCGCAGACCTACGCAAGATGGTCGAGAGCGAGACGAGGCGTCGTTCGGCAGAGAAGCTGGGCCGTGAGCGGGTAGCGAGCTACGGGGTGCCCAAGCTCGCCGAGGAAGTCGACTTCCTGCGGGCCTCGGACACCGAGATGGCGGCGCTGCGGCGTAACGTCACCCCTCTCGCCCGGCTGCTGGCGTCGCGACTTGCGGTGCGGCGCAGCCGAAGCAGACACGGCTCGATCGATCTGCGTCGCACGCTGCGCAAGTCGATGTCCACCGGCGGCGTCCCGATCGACCTGGTCGAGCGCAAGCCTCGGAGAGCACGCCCCGAACTCGTTGTGCTGTGCGATGTCTCGGGCTCGGTGGCAGGATTCAGCAATTTCACTCTGCTGCTGGTGCATGCACTACGCGAGCAGTTCTCGCGCGTGCGCATCTTCGCGTTCATCGACTCCACCGACGAGGTGACGCGATTCTTCGATTCCGGTTCCGATCTCGGAGCCGCGATGAGCCGCATCATCGGCGAATCCGATCTGGTGACGTACGACGGACACTCGGACTACGGCCATGCACTGACGACGTTCGACGAGAAGTACGCCCATGCGGTCACCAGTCGCAGTTCGGTGCTGATTCTCGGTGACGCCCGCACCAACTACCGCGAACCGAAGCTGCCGGCGTTGGCGCACATCGTGTCGGTGGCCAAGCATGCGTACTGGCTCAATCCGGAACCGAAATCGCAGTGGGGTTCCGGCGATTCGGCGGCCAAGGTGTACTCCGACGTGATCGCGATGCACGAGTGCCGATCGGCTCAGCAGCTCGCCACCGTGGTCTCGCGTCTGCTACCGGTGTGAGGCGTGTGACGCCCAGCGGCAGCCCGGACGTAGAATCGGCGGTTGTGCAGCGCGAATCCGAACCCGGCGACGATACCGGTAGGCAGTCCGTCCGCCGTTTAGGAGTGATGGGCGGCACCTTCGACCCGATTCATCACGGGCACCTCGTGGCCGCCAGCGAAGTGGCGAACAAGTTCGCTCTGGACGAGGTGATCTTCGTCCCCACCGGAAACCCGTGGCAGAAGGAAGGCAAGTCGGTCAGCCCGGCAGAGGATCGCTACCTGATGACCGTCATCGCGACGGCGTCCAATCCGAGATTCTCGGTCAGCCGGGTGGACGTCGACCGGGAGAAGTCGACCTACACCGTCGACACCCTGCGCGATCTGCGATCGCAGCATCCCAATGCCGAGCTGTTCTTCATCACCGGCGCGGACGCGCTCGAGTCGATCCTCACGTGGCAGAACTGGGAGGAGCTGTTCGAGCTCGCCAAGTTCGTCGGCGTCTCGCGTCCCGGGTTCGAGCTCGGCGTCGAACATCTGGCCAACCACCTTCGATCGCTACCCGCGGACACTCTCACATTGATGGAAATCCCTGCACTCGCGATATCGTCGACGGACTGTCGACTTCGAGCCGGTGAGAATCGGCCGGTCTGGTACCTCGTACCGGACGGCGTCGTGCAATACATCTCGAAGAGGAATCTCTACAGACCACGAGGCGCTCAGCGTCTCGACGGATCCGTCACCATGTCGGAACCAGCGCCCCAGAAGAAGCAACCGGCAGGGTCGGTCACCAGCGCAATGACCGAGAACCCGAGCCATACGAGTGGGAGTACACCGAAGTGACTGCAACAGCCGAAGCCGCCGAGATGGCGCGGATCGCCGCGCTCGCAGCCGACGACAAACTGGCCGGCGACGTGGTGATTCTGGACGTCTCCGATCAGCTCTACATCACCGATTGCTTCGTCATCGCCTCCGCGCCCAACGAGCGTCAGGTCAACGCGATCGTGGAGAACATCGAGGACCAGCTGCGTGAGGCCGGACACAAGCCGGTCCGCCGCGAGGGCACCAGAGAAGGCCGTTGGGCGCTGCTGGACTACTCCGACATCGTCGTGCACGTCCAGCACAACGAGGAGCGGAACTTCTATGCGCTCGAGCGGTTGTGGAAGGACTGCCCGACCATCGAGGTTCCCGGTCTCGGACAGCATCCGGCTCCGGAATCGGAGCAATGATCAGACGGCTCATCCTGCTTCGGCACGGTCAGACGGAGTACAACGCCACCGACCGCATGCAGGGTCAGCTCGACACCGATCTGTCCGAGCTCGGCCGCAGCCAGGCGAAGACGGCCGCCGCCGAGCTGGCGACGCGTGATCCGATCAGGATCGTCTCGTCGGATCTGCGGCGAGCTCTGGACACTGCGACCGCGCTCGGAGACGCAGCCGGTGTGGCGGTGTCGGTGGACGAGCGTCTGCGCGAGACCCATCTCGGTCAGTGGCAAGGGCTTACCCACACCGAGGTCGACGACATCGCTCCCGGGGCACGACCGGCCTGGCGCGCGGACGCCACCATTGCCCCACCCGGTGGGGAGAGCCGCATCGACGTCGCCCGACGCAGCGTGCCGCTGGTTCGTGAACTCACGGCAGGCGTCCCCGAGTGGGGTGCAGGCGGCAGCGAGCGACCGCTCGTCCTCGTCGCGCACGGAGGTCTGATCGCGGCGCTCACCGCCGCGCTGCTCGATCTACCGACCGATCGCTGGCCGGTACTCGGAGGCCTCGCGAACACCAGCTGGGTTCAGCTCGGCGCGCACGGCCCCGGCGAGAACCCGTCCTGGCGACTGGACGTGTGGAACGCCTCCGCGCGGGTGGCCAGTGACGTCCTCTGAGACGGCGCGGCCCGCGCTGCTCGTCCTCGCGGACTCGTTGAGCTACTACGGACCCGAGGGCGGACTGCCCGTCGACGACCCGCGACTGTGGCCCAATCTCGTTGCAGCGGAACTGGATTGGACGGTCGAGTTGGTTGCGCGCATCGGCTGGACGAGTCGTGACGCGTGGTGGGCCCTGACCCAGGATCCGCGAGTGTGGGCAGCCATTCCCCGTGCCGGTGCCGTCGTGCTCGGAATCGGCGGCATGGATTCGCTCCCGTCACCGTTGCCGACTGCGCTCCGGGAGCAGATCAGATACGTCCGACCGCCTGCCCTGCGGCGCGTGGTTCGCGCGGGATACCAAGCGGTGCAACCCGTTCTGTCGCATCTCGGTTGGCCCGTCGCGCTGCCGCCGCGGCTCAGCGTCGAGTATCTGGAACAGACCCGTGCGGCACTGGCGTACGTGCGTCCCGAACTTCCCGTCATCGGTACCTATCCATCGGTGCACCGCTGCGATGCCTACGGCAAGGTCCACTCCGGTCGCGAACCCGCCGTCCGCGCACTGCGTGCGTGGAGCTCGGCCAGGAACGTCCCCATGGTCGACCTCGCCGACGCCGTACGACCGAACATCGAGTCCGAGAACGCGAACCCCGACGGCATCCACTGGGGATGGGACGCCCACATCGCAGTCGCCGATGCGATGCTCGAGGTACTGCGACCCGTCGCCGCCGCCCGATCGATGACCGAAACGCCGTGACCGTCGCCGTCGTCACCGACTCCTCCTCCTGCCTGCCGGCCTCACTCGCCGCAGCGCGAGGCATCACGCTGGTGCCACTGCACGTGCTGGTCGACGGAATCGACCACCGTGAGGGTATCGACGAGATTCCCGATCAGTCCTCCTCGGGCAAGCAGGTGACCACTGCGGGGGCCTCTCCGGGTGAGCTCACCGAGGTCTACGCCGCGGCTCTCGAACGCAGTCGAGGTGCCGGTGTGGTGGCACTGCACATCTCTCGGGGACTGTCGAGCACCTGGGAAGCTGCGCGCCAGGCCGCAGATCACGTGGGCTCGGCCGTCCGAGTCGTCGATTCCGCCTCGGCCGGAATGGGACTGGGCTTCGCAGTGCTGGCTGCGGCAGCCACCGCCGCCGGGGGAGCAGAACTGGACGCGGTGTACCGCGACGCCGTCGCCGCGTCGACGACGTCGCGATGCTTCATCGTCGTCGATCGACTCGACCACCTGCGACGCGGCGGCCGAATCGGTGCCGCTGCCGCCTTGCTCGGCACGGCACTGGCGATGAAGCCGGTCCTGCACATCACCGACGGCAAACTCGTGTTGCGGGAGAAGACGCGGACCTCGTCCAAGGCGCTGACCAAGCTGGTCGATGCAGCCGTCGCTGCCGCGGAGGAGGTCGGTGACGAATCGGGGGTTGCGCTCGCGGTGCACCACATGCAGTGCCCTGAGCGGGCCGAGGACGTAGCCGCGATGCTGACCTCCCGGATACCGCATTCGACCAGCATCGACGTCTATCCTTTCGGTGCCGTTCTGGGTGCTCACGTAGGCCCGGGCGCGGTCGGTGTCGTCGTGGCGTCCGGACGTCGATAGGCGCGTCGCGTCCCGCGTTCATCCACAGCCTCCGGGTTCGTGCACAGGGCAGTCTGCGACCTGCAGTCCTCGGTGAACGAACCGATCGTGCGCACTAGCGTCCTCGAGCATGGGCGGCAACGACGATCGGGCGCACACGGTGGCGCGATTGAACTCCGTGCGCAGACAACACGATTCCTCCCGCGATCGTGCCGTGCCCGAGGGCGTGCGACCCGACGCCGAGTCCACGGATCCGGATTGGCTGCTGCCGGAAGCACAACGAGAAGGTGCCCCGTGGTCGGCCCTGCTGCCGGCGCGGTGGCGATCCGCCCGCGTGAACCCGGGGAAACAGGGGGCGCTGGCGATGGCGGCGGCCGGAGTCTTCGTCGTGCTGGTCGCGGGATTCGCGGTGGCCAGGGACGCACCGAGTCCCGCACCGGCACCACCCCTTGCTGTGGTCGCGACCGACAGTTCGGACACCGATGGCACGGTGGATACCTATGGCACGGTGGATTCTGTGCCGACCGCCGAGGCCGAACTCGTGGTGAGCGTCGTCGGGCTCGTGACGCGTCCCGGATTGGTTCGGCTGCAACCGGGTTCGCGAGTTGCCGACGCGCTGGCCGCGGCAGGCGGCGCTGTCGAGGGTGCCGACCTGCTGGCGCTCAACATGGCCGCGCGAGTCGCCGACGGTGATCAGGTCGTCGTCGGCGTCGTGCCGCCCGAGGCAGCTCCACCGGTCAGCAGTACGACATCCGAGATCGAGGCATCGACAGACGGTAGCGGCGTACCGGCCGGGGTCGGAGGTTCCGCGCCCGGAGGGACGGTGGACCTCAACGCCGCGACCGTGGCAGAACTGGACGCGTTGCCCGGGGTAGGGCCGGTCACCGCGACTTCGATCGTGAAGTGGCGAGAGATCAACGGCCGCTTCACATCCGTGGATCAGTTGTCCGAGGTGGACGGCATCGGGCCCGGCAGACTGGCGAAGATCCGCGACCTGGTGCACGTCGGATGACCACCGGTGCCGCGTCCGCCCCTGCGCCACAGACCGAGGATCTTCTGCCGTTCGACGTGCGACTGGTTCCGGCCGCTGCGGTGTGCTGGTCGATCACCGCGGTCGGAATTCTCGGAGGACCCGCTGCTGCCCTGGCTGCTACCGCCTCGGCGGTTGCGGTGGTCCTGCTCCTCGCGGTGGCACTGCACGGGTTGTCTGCTCGGCGTGCCTGGCCGGGTCCGAGTCGGTCCGGTGCGGCGGCGGTGATCGTGCTGGCGCTGTGCTTCGGGGGAGCGATCTGGCTTCAGATGCGCTCGCTGGCAGAGCATCCCGTGGCGGCGGCGGCAGAGAACCGAGCCTGGATCACCGCGACGGTGCGGCCGGCGGAGGACCCGCGCCGTCTGACGGCTCCCGGGCCCGCGACCGTGATGGTGAAGGCCGCGATGACGCGCGTCGACGTGGGCGGCGAGGCGTGGAACGTCGGTGGAATGGTGTCGATCATCGCACCGGAGTCCAGTTGGTCGGCATTGCTGCCGGGCCAGGTGGTCACCGTGCGGGGCAGGCTCGGCGAGCCGATTCGGTCGGACATGACCGTGGCCGTGATCCGCACTTCGGGTCCGCCGGTCACCGTGGACGAGCCTGGAATGATCTCTGCTGCGGCCGGCACTTTCCGATCGAATTTGGCTGTGGTGGCGCAGAATTCGATGCCACCCGATCGTGCGGGTCTGCTGCCCGGTCTCGTGGTCGGCGACGTGTCGCGGCTGGACGAGACGGTATCGGACAATTTTCGGGCGGCAGGCCTCACACATTTGACGGCTGTGTCCGGAGCGAACTTCTCGATCCTGATCGGTGCGATTCTGTTGGTGTTTCGAGGTATCGGGGTCGGACCCCGCACCACGGTCGCGGTGGCGTTCGTCGTACTCGTGGCGTTCGTGATCGTGGCCCGGCCGTCGCCGAGTGTGCTGCGGGCGGCAGTGATGGGGTCGATCGGCTTGGTGGCGTTGGTCACCGGCAGGCGCAGGCAAGCGGTACCGGCACTGTGCGGTGCGGTGTTGGGGCTGCTCGCGTGGTGGCCGAGGCTCGCGGTGGACGTCGGGTTCGTGCTGTCGGTGTTCGCCACCGCCGGGCTCGTACTCGTCGCTCCGATCTGGGTCGACTGGCTTCGGGCCCGTGGCTGGCCGAGAGCTGCAGCGGAAGTGGTGGCGGTCGCCGCGGCAGCGCACGCGGTGACGGCGCCGATGGTCGCGGCCGTGTCAGGAACGTTCAGCGTAGTGGGGGTGGCGGCGAATGTGCTGGTGGCACCGGTCGTCGCTCCGATCACCGTGGTGGGCTTTCTGACGGCCGTGACCGCCACCGCCAGCACCTCGCTCGCGGAGCTGATCGCGCAGTTGGTGTCGGCACCGCTGTGGTGGCTGATCACGGTGGCAGAGAGTGCCGCGTCGGTGCCGGGCGCGGGCGTCGTGGTCCCCGATGGCGTCGGGGGCGCAGCACTGGCAGCGTTCTCGACTACCGCGCTGCTGACGGCGTTGCGTTTCAGGGTGTTTCGATGGACGGCCGCAGCCGTGGCGATGGCGACACTCGCGATGTGGACGGCGCACGTTCTCTGGTGACCGCTCGGTCTTCGAGCGGATGCTCGCAGTGTCGGTCGCACATGGCACGATCATGGTCGTGACTTCGAGTGTGGCTCCTCTGCATCTGGTCCTCGGCGACGAGGAACTTCTGATGGATCGCGCGGTAGCCGCGATCGTGGCTCAGGTGCGTGCGAATGCTGCGATTCCGGGGGAGGACCTGCCGGTCACGCGGTTGCGCACCGGTGATGCCAGTGCCCCGGAACTCGCCGAACTGCTCAGTCCCTCGCTGTTCGCCGAGGATCGCGTCGTGGTGCTCGAGGCCGCGGCCGAGGCAGGCAAGGACGCTGCTGCTCTGGTACTCGACGCCGCTACCGATCCGCCCGAGGGTGCAGTGGTTGTGGTCATGCACTCCGGCGGAGGCCGGGCCAAGGCGATGGTCGGTGCGCTGCAGAAATGCGGTGCACAGGTGCACGAGTGCGCCAAGCTCACAAAGCCCGCCGAACGTATCGACTTCGTACGCGGAGAGTTCCGTACCGCCGACGTCCGGGTGAGCGGCGACGTGATCGAGGCGGTCGTCGAGTCGGTGGGCAACGAACTTCGCGAATTGGCGTCGGCCTGTTCGCAGTTGGTCTCCGATACCGGGGGCAAGGTCGATCTCGCCGCGGTGCGTCGGTACTACTCCGGCAAGGCCGAGGTGTCCGGGTTCGACGTCGCAGACAAGGCGGTGATCGGAGACCGAGCCGGCGCGCTGGAGGCTCTGCGGTGGGCGATGCACCGGGGCGTGGCGCACGTGCTGCTCGCCGATGCGTTGGCCGACGCCGTCCGCACGATCGCGCTGGTGGGTTCGGCGGGCCGCGGCGACCCCTTCCGCATGGCAGGGGAGTTGGGCATGCCGCCGTGGAAGATCAAGAAGGCGCAGGGTCAGGCGCGCGGGTGGAACGGTCGATCCATCGCCCAGGCGCTGCGTGTGGTGGCGCAGTTGAACGCCGACGTCAAGGGTCAGGCAGCGGACGCGGACTATGCAGTGGAGAAAGCGGTGGCCGAGGTCGCATCACTGGGCAGGTAGCGTCGACCGACCGCAGAGCGCAGGACAGGCACAGCGCAGGACAAGCCCTGCGCACTGGAAGTTCGGCGCACGAGAAAGCCCGCCGCATCCTTCTCGGATGCGGCGGGCTCGATCGAGCTCAGAGAGGTATCAGAGCTTGTTGACTGCGAGAGCCAGTGCCGACTTCTTGTTGGCTGCCTGGTTCTTGTGGATGACGCCCTTGCTGGCGGCCTTGTCGAGCTTGCGGCCTGCATCGAGAAGAATCTCGGAAGCCTTGTCCTTGTCGCCCGCAGCCTGTGCCTCGCGGAACGAGCGGATGACGGTGCGAAGGGAGGACTTCACCGACTGGTTGCGCAGGCGTGCACGCTCGTTGGTGAGAATCCGCTTCTTCTGGGACTTGATATTGGCCACGCGTAAAATCCTTGTCGTCTTCGTCGGTATTCCGGTCAGGGCGATCCATGCTGGAATGCCCGAAGTCTGCTGCTGAGCGTTGGAGCCCTGCGCCGAAGGTCGAGAATACCAGCACGATCGGCCAGAACCCAATCCGGACCGGGGTGACGATGCGTTTCAAGAAATTAACGCTTCTACCGCGCCTAACTCCTGTCTCTGTAGCAACATGGCCAGAATGAGTCCGCGATCGGCAACGCATGCCACCACCAAGGCCAAAGCGACCAAAACCAAGTCAGCGGATCGTGACGAACCCGAAGCCGACGGAGTGTTCGGCGGGTATTCCGACGTCGGAAAGTACAGTCTCGCCTTCGACGAGATGTTCGACGCCGACGGGCGCACCCGAACTCCGTACAAGGGCATCCACACCGCACTCGCCCCGGCGAACGCGGTGGACCTGGATGCGAGATCCGACGCGCTGGGACGAGCCTTCATCGACCAGGGCATCACCTTCTCTCTGTCCGGCCAGGAACGCCCCTTCCCGCTCGACCAGGTACCCCGTGTCATCGCGGCGGGCGAGTGGTCACGTCTCGAGCGCGGCATCAAGCAGCGCGTCAAAGCTCTCGAGATGTTCCTCGCCGACATCTACGGCGACCAGGAGATCCTGCGCGACGGAGTGGTACCCAAGCGGCTGGTGACCTCCTGCGAGCACTTCCACCGAGAGGCGGTCGGCATCACACCGCCCAACGGTGTGCGTATCCACGTCGCGGGCATCGACCTCATTCGCGACGCGCAGGGCACGTTCCGTGTCCTCGAGGACAACCTCCGGTCACCGTCGGGCGTGTCCTACGTCATGGAGAACCGTCGCACCATGGCCCGGGTGTTCCCCGATCTGTTCGCCAGCCACCGCGTCCGCGCCGTAGGTGACTACGCCTCGCATCTGCTGCGGGCACTGCGCGCGTCGGCCGCCCTCAACGAGGCCGACCCGACCGTGGTGGTTCTCACTCCTGGCGTCGCCAACTCGGCGTACTTCGAGCACTCGCTGCTCGCGCGACTGATGGGCGTCGAGCTCGTCGAAGGACGCGACCTGTTCTGCCGAGACAACATCGTCTACATGCGCACCACCGAGGGCGAGCGTCAGGTCGACGTCATCTACCGACGCATCGACGACGACTACCTCGACCCCATGCAGTTCCGTCCCGACTCGGTGCTGGGAGTTGCAGGTCTGGTCAATGCCGCTCGGGCAGGCAACGTCGTCATCTCGAGCGCTGTCGGGAACGGCGTCGGCGACGACAAGCTCGTCTACACCTACGTGCCGACCATCATCGATTACTACATGGGCGAGAAGCCGCTGTTGGCCAACGTCGACACGTTCCGGTGCTGGCTCGACGACGAGTGCGAGGAAGTTCTCGACCGCATCGACGAACTGGTCATCAAGCCGGTGGAAGGCTCGGGCGGCTACGGCATCGTCTTCGGGCCCGACGCCTCGCCGAAGGAACTCGCCACGATCAGCAAGAAGGTTCGCGCGGATCCGCGCGGTTGGATCGCCCAGCCCGTCGTGCAGCTCTCGACGGTGCCGACCAAGATCGGCGATCGATTGGTACCGCGCCACGTCGACCTGCGGCCGTTCGCCGTCAACGACGGCGACGACGTCTGGGTGTTGCCCGGCGGCTTGACCCGGGTTGCGTTGCCGGAGGGATCCCTGGTGGTCAACTCGAGCCAGGGCGGCGGCAGCAAGGACACCTGGGTACTCGCCACCCGAACCTCTCTGGAGGAGCAGGAGCTTGCCGGCGAGGAGATCGTCAGCGTTCCACCGGAGTCGCCGATGGCCGAACAGGGCCCGGAGCTGACGATGGACCAGCAGATGAATCAGCAACAACAGCAGCAGCAACAGCAGGCAACGAACTCGGACTCGAACGGCGGTGAACAGTAAATGCTCGCGCGCAACGCAGAGTCGCTCTACTGGATCGGACGGTACGTCGAGAGAGCGGACGACACCGCCCGCATTCTCGACGTCACCGTCCACCAGCTTCTCGAGGACGCCACGGTCGATCCGGACCACACGTCGCGAGTGTTGTTGCGAGTGCTCGGCTTCAAGCACGAGCCGGACGTCTCGCTCGACGTGTGGTCGCTCACCGAGGTCGTCGCCTTCAGCCGGGACGGGTTGGGTTCGATCGTGGACTCACTGTCCAGTGCACGTGAGAACGCCCGTGGTGCACGAGAAGTCACGTCCAGTGAGATGTGGGAGTGCTTGAACACCACGTACAACGGTTTGAACGAGCGCATCAGGGCGTCCAAGCGCACCGGCCCGGCCGAGTTCTTCAGCTACATCGAGGAGCGCGCCGCGATGTTCGCCGGTCTTGCGGACTCCACCCTCAGTCACGACGACGGCTACCGCTTCCTCCTGCTCGGTCGCTCGGTCGAGCGCATCGACATGATCGTTCGGTTGTTGCTCTCGCGAGCCGGTGACCGGCCGTCGTCGCCGGCTTGGGTCACGGTGCTGCGCTCCGCCGGTGCTCACGACACCTACTTGCGCACCTACCGCGGCGCGCTCGACGCCCAGCGAGTTCTCGAATTCATGTTGCTGGACAGGCTCTTTCCGCGCTCGGTGTTCTACGCACTCAACGAGGCGGAACGTTCGCTCGATCAGCTCGACCATCAGCCCAACAGTCGAGTCGGTGCACGCGCCGAAGCGCAGCGCCTACTCGGCCGCGCTCGTAGCGAACTCGAATTCCTCCGTCCCGGTGAAATTCTCGACGATCTGCAGGAGCGCCTGCTCTCCCTGCAGGAAACCTGCCGTGAACTCGGTGACGCGATCTCCAAGCAGTACTTCCATGCCGCTCCGTGGGTTGCGTGGACGGACGCCGGCTCGGGAACATTCGAAGATCAACTGGAAGGTGAACTGTGAGCTGGCGTATGCGTGTCGTGCACACCACGGGCTATCAGTACGACGCACCGGTGACGTCGTCGTACAACGAGGCTCGGTTGACGCCGCGAAGTGACAACCGGCAGAACGTGATTCTGAACCGAGTCGAGACCGACCCGGTGACGCGTTCCTACCGCTACACCGACTACTGGGGCACAGCGGTGACGGCGTTCGACCTGCACGCACCGCACACCGAGCTCGAGGTCACCGGATCGTCGGTGGTCGAGACCGACCCCTTCGTCTACCCGGACGAGAACGCCTCCTGGGAGGAGCTCGCGAGCGAGCAGGTGATCGATCGCTTCAACGAGGTCCTCGACAACACCGAGTACGTGCCGAAGAACAGGCAACTGGCGTCGGTGGCGAAGAAGCTGTCCAAGGGCCTACCGCCGCAGGAATCGGTAGTTGAGATCGCCAACTGGGTCAACCAGGAGATGTCCTACGTGCCGGGCACCACCGGCGTGCACACCTCGGCCGTCGAGGCGTGGTCGGAGAAGAAGGGCGTCTGCCAGGACTACGCCCACCTGACGTTGTTGATGCTGCGCAGCATAGGCATCCCCAGCCGGTACGTCTCGGGCTACCTGCACCCGAAGAAGCAGGCCGCGATCGGTGCGACCGTCGAGGGCCAGAGCCACGCCTGGATCGAGGCGTGGACCGGTGCCTGGTGGGGTTACGACCCGACCAACGCGATCGCCGTCAACGAGCAGCACGTGTCGGTCGGACTCGGCCGTGACTATGCCGACGTGCCACCGCTGAAGGGCATCTTCTCCGGCGGCGGTTCGACGGCTCTCGACGTGGTCGTGGAAATCACCCGGTTGGCGTGAGCCCGATGCGCGTTGTGCGTCCTTCCGCGGGACGCACAACGCGCACGCATCAGTTCCAGCCGAAGTCGCGACGCAATCTGTTTGCGACGGAATCGAATTGGGGCTTGCTCAGAATCGCACCCTCGCGGCGGATGCCGTCCTCGGGCACGTCGAGCACTCGATCCAGTCGAATCCAGCTCGGTCGGCCCTCGGCGTCCCAGGACCCGGACCCGATCGACTGCCAGTCACGATCTCCGTCGCGGCTGCTCTGGCTCGACAACATCAGGCCGAGCAGGTCGTTGCCCTCGCGTCCGATGACCAGCACCGGGCGGTCCTTGCCCTGGCTGGCATCTTCCTCGTAGGTGACCCAGGTCCAGACGATCTCACCGGGGTCGGCCTTGCCGTCCAGGTCGGGGGAGTACTCGATGGTGCGGGCGCGCTGCGCTGTAGGTCTGGTCTGCGATGCCACCGGACGCCCCGGACGAGGTGCCGGAGCGGACGTGCGCGCGGCCGTTCCGCTGATCGCGTCCTTGCCCTTCTGCAGGGCTCCGGACTTCTGCAGTTGACGCAGCAGCCGAGGTCCCTCGCGCATCGCGATCTTGCCCAGTTCCTTGCCGAATCTGCTCCAGTTGCCAGCCATGCGGCGAGTGTAGCGATGCAGACGCTGCTGCTCATCGCCCGAACCGCGGCAACGTGAACACCCGACTCGGACAGCCGGGGACGGCGCACCGTTCTCGGCGTGGGACGATAGGGAAACCCGTTCGCTCATTTCGAACACGCCAGCCGAAGGATACGAGTGCCCAGCTTCGCCGACACGACGTTCACCGATCCGTCCAGGATCAGGAACTTCTGCATCATCGCCCACATCGACCACGGCAAGTCGACGCTGGCCGACCGGATGTTGCAGCTCACGGGCGTCGTCGACGACCGGTCGATGCGCGCTCAGTACCTCGACCGGATGGATATCGAGCGCGAGCGCGGCATCACCATCAAGGCGCAGAACGTCCGGCTCCCATGGGTCGTCGACGGTGAGGAGTTCGTGCTGCACCTCATCGACACGCCAGGCCACGTCGACTTCACCTACGAGGTGTCGCGCGCACTCGAGGCCTGCGAGGGTGCGGTGTTGCTCGTCGACGCCGCGCAGGGCATCGAGGCGCAGACGCTCGCGAACCTGTACCTGGCCCTGGACAAAGAGCTCACCATCATTCCGGTGCTCAACAAGATCGACCTGCCCGCTGCCGACCCGGATCGCTACGCCGCCGAGATCGCCCACATCATCGGCTGCGAGGCCGACGATGTGCTGCGCGTGTCCGGCAAGACCGGTGTGGGGGTGGAGGAACTGCTGAACGAGGTCGTCAAGCTGGTTCCGGCCCCGGTCGGCAATCCCGACGGCCCGGCCCGCGCGATGATCTTCGACTCGGTCTACGACACCTACCGCGGCGTCGTCACCTACGTCCGCGTCGTCGACGGTGCACTCAACCCGCGCGAGAAGGTCACGATGATGTCCACCGGCTCGACGCACGAGCTGCTCGAGGTCGGGATCGTCTCTCCCGATCCGAAGGCCACCAAGGGCCTCGGCGTCGGCGAAGTGGGCTACCTCATCACCGGCGTGAAGGACGTCCGCCAGTCCAAGGTCGGCGATACCGTCACCACCTTCCGCAAGGGCGCGACCGAGCCGCTGACCGGCTACCGCGAACCCCGTCCGATGGTGTACTCGGGCCTCTACCCGCTCGACGGCTCGGATTACCCCGACCTGCGCGACGCACTCGAGAAGTTGCAACTCAACGACGCGGCCCTGACCTACGAGCCGGAGACCTCCGTCGCGCTGGGATTCGGCTTCCGCTGCGGCTTCCTCGGTCTGCTGCACATGGAGATCACCCGCGAGCGGCTCGAGCGGGAGTTCAACCTGGACCTGATCTCGACCTCGCCGAACGTGGTCTACCGCGTCGAAATGGAAGACGGTGCCGAACACATCGTCACCAACCCGTCGTACTGGCCCGAGGGCAAGGCGCGGGAAGTGTTCGAGCCGATGGTCAAGTGCACCATCATCTCGCCGAGCGAGTTCATCGGCTCCATCATGGAACTCTGCCAGGGACGACGCGGAGAACTCGGCGGTATGGACTACCTGTCCGAGACCCGAGTGGAGCTGCGCTACACGATCCCCATGGCGGAGATCATCTTCGACTTCTTCGACATCCTGAAGTCCCGGACGCGTGGATACGCCAGCCTCGACTACGAGGAGATCGGCGAGCAGAGCGGCGCGCTGGTGAAAGTCGACATCCTGCTGCAGGGTGAAGCCGTCGATGCGTTCTCGGCAATCGTGCACAAGGACGCTGCTGCCGCCTACGGCAACAAGATGACCACCAAGCTCAAGGAGCTCATTCCGCGTCAGCAGTTCGAGGTTCCGATCCAGGCAGCCATCGGCTCTCGCATCATCGCCCGCGAGAACATCCGTGCGATCCGCAAGGACGTGCTGGCCAAGTGCTACGGCGGCGACATCAGCCGTAAGCGCAAGCTGCTCGAGAAGCAGAAGGAAGGCAAGAAGCGGATGAAGACGATCGGTCGCGTCGAGGTGCCGCAGGAAGCCTTCGTCGCCGCTCTGTCCTCGGAATCCTCGTCGGACAAGCCGAAGAAGTAGAGCAGCTCCTGGTCGCCGGCAGCGACCTCACACACTTTCTGCCGACTGCGCGCCCCGCTCACCTCGGAGCAGGGGCGCGCAGTTGTCAGTAGGGGCGCGCAGGCCCCACCGAATCCGGTCACGAACGGCGCGCGAGTACATTTCGAAACTGTGACGACCCCGATTCTGAAGCAGCTACGTGTTCCCGTCGTCGGTGCGCCGATGGCAGGCGGCCCGAGTACTCCCGAACTCGCCCGTGCAGTCTCGGAGGCGGGTGGGCTCGGCATGATCGCCGGTGCGTTGCTGACGCCCGAAGCCTTTGCAACGCAGATCGATTCGGTCCGCGATCTGCTGTTCGGAGTCAATCTCTTCCTGCCCGAGGAGCCATCGGGTGCGGACGTGAAGTCCTACGCCGAGCACCTCGCGTCCTGGTTCGAGCGTTTCGACGCGGAGCCGGGAGAGCTGGTCCGACGCGACGACTTCTACGCCGAGAAGTTCGCCTGGTTGCTCGCGCACCCGGTACCGCTGGTGTCGAGCACGTTCGCGACGTTCGACGCGGACGAGGTCGCGCAACTGCACGCCGTAGGAACAGAGGTGTGGGCCACCGTCGCCACCGCGTCGGACGCGTCGGTGGCCACCGCCAACGGTGTGGATGCTCTCGTGGTGCAGGGACCCGAAGCGGGCGGGCATCGCGGCACCTTCGACGGCTCGGCCCCCGACGAGCCGCTGACCGAACTGCTGACCGCGGTGCGTGAGATATCCGATCTACCGCGAATCGCCGCCGGCGGACTGATGGACGGCAACGACATTGCGCCACTGCTCGATTCGGGTGCCGCACATGCCGCGCAGCTCGGAACCGCGTTTCTGAACACACCCGAGGCCGGCACCAAGCCGGTGCATCGACAGCAACTGACGGTCGCTTCCGACACTGCAGTGACCAGGGCGTTCTCCGGCCGACCTGCGCGGGGGTTGGTGAACGAGTTCATGCGCGAGAACTCCGAGGCCGCACCACTGGCGTATCCCGATCTGCACTACCTGACCGCGCCGATGCGGGCGAAGGCCGCGGCTGCGGGTGATCCGTCCGGACTCTCGATGTGGGCCGGCACCGGTTTTCGCCGGGCACAGGCGAAGCCCGCGGCCGAGCTGATCGCCGAATGGGCGAGGCAACTCGGCCGCTGAGCCCTCCCGCTCAGGGGTTGGAGTGGGCGGGCTGGAAGTGCCCTGCCACCTGAGCTTCCTCGGCGCGGATGACGTGCACCACCGCGTTGATCAACGCGAGATGGGTGAACGCCTGCGGGAAGTTGCCGAGATGACGGCCGGTGCGATGGTCGATCTCCTCGGCGTAGAGCTTGAGTGGGCTCGCATACCCGAGCAGACGCTCGCAGAGGTGCTTGGCGCGAGGAAGTTCGCCGATCTCGACCAGCGCCGACACGAGCCAGAAGGAGCAGATCGTGAACGTCCCTTCCTCGCCCGCCAGACCGTCGTCGGTGGTGTCGGTTCGGTAGCGCAGGACCAGGCCGTCCTCGGTCAACTCGTCGGCGATGGCCAGCACCGTCGCACGGATGCGTTCGTCCTCGGCAGGCAGGAACCGAAGCAGCGGTGCCAATAGCAGTGACGCATCCAGCGACGGGTCACCGTAGCGCTGAGTGAGAACACCCCGAGAGTCGGTGCCGTTCTCGAGAATGTCCGCCTTGATCTCGTCGGCGATCTCGTTCCACTTGGCCGAATACTCCGTCTCGCCGTGGATGTCGGCGAGCTTGGCACCTCGGTCGAGCGCAACCCAGCACATGAGCTTCGACGAGGTGAAGTGCTGGGGTTCACCGCGCACCTCCCAGATGCCGCGATCGGGCTTGCGCCAGTTGGCGATCGCCTCCTCCACCTGGCGCCTGAGCAGGGGCCACAGGAATTCGGGCACGTGCTCGCGCGACTTGACATGCAGGTACACCGAATCGAGCATCGTGCCCCAGATGTCGTGCTGCTCCTGGTCGTAGGCTCCGTTGCCGATACGTACCGGACGTGCGCCGTCGTATCCGGACAGGTGCGGCAGTTCGCTCTCGTCGAGCGTCTTCTCGCCGCCGATGCCGTACATGACCTGGAGGGGATTGACCTCGCCGTTCGCCGTTGTCGCCACGTCGGACATGAACGCGAAGAAGTCGTTGGCCTCGCGGTCGAGTCCGAGTGTGTACAGGCCCCACAGCGCGAACGTCGAATCACGCACCCACGTGTAGCGATAGTCCCAGTTACGTTCTCCACCAGGGGTTTCCGGAAGCGACGTGGTAGACGCAGCCAGCAGGGCACCGGTGGGGGCGTAGGTCAGACCCTTGAGTGTCAGGGCGCTGCGCTGCAGGTAGCCTCGCCACGGGTGATCGGGGAATCGGCCGATCGTGATCCACTGCCGCCAGCATTCGGAGGTGCGCCACATCTTGTCCGCAGCTTCGTCGAACGTCTGCGGCGCAGGCAGATCCGACCACGAGAGAGCAACGAAGACATTGTCGCCCTCCGTCATTCGGGTGCGGGCGCGGGCTTCGCGTCCTTCGATGCCGATGCGGAGGTTGGTGGTCAGCTTCAACGTGGGCTGATCACCGCCCGCGCTGGCCTCGCAGGTGGCGGTGGTTTCCTCGTACACCTTGCCGGTGTACTCCCACTTCGCGGGCGCGCGGTGGTAGTCGAAGGCCGGCTCGCAGCTCATCTCGAGTTCGACCGTTCCGCTGACGCACTTGATGGTGCGCAGCAGGATGTGTTCGGCGTCCCAGTCGCTCGGTGCGCGCTTGTGAGTACGAGAGCGCTGGTCGGTGTTGTGCCACGGTCCCATGACGAGTGCATCGCGCACCACGAGCCAGCCGGTTTCGGTCTGCCACGTCGTCTCGACGATCAGGCCACCGGGCAGGTATCGCCGCGCTGCGGGCACCGATTGACCGTACGGCCCGACCCGGAAGTGTCCCGCGCTGCGATCGAGGACCGCGCCGAAGATACTGGGGGAGTCAGGGCGAGGCACGCACATCCACTCGACCGATCCGTTACGAGCGATCAGACAGGTCGTCTCGCAGTCCGAGAGGAACGCGTAGTCGTCGATCGGCGGAAAGGCACTGCGATAGGACGTCAGGGTGGACACCGGTGCGTCGGTGCTGCCCAACGCTCCCTGAACTTCGACCCCGCCCAGACCTGGATGCCCCGACCCCATGGCGGGCTCGTCGGCCACCGGGGGCACTGGCGAAACATCTTCGTATGCCGTCATGGCGTAATCATCGACCGATCCACGGCATGCGTCCACTGCTGGTCGTCGGTCGGCGTGGCGTGAGAGCGGAACGAGCTGGTTTAAGCTGCGAGGGTGGAATCGATCGCACGCTGGTGGGACGGCGTCGAACTGTGGGTGACGGGTTTGCCGTTCGTGCCACAGTCGATAGTCGTGCTGCTGGTCATCGTGCCTACCGCGTTCCTGCTGGCACGTGTCTTCGATCGCGTGCTCGCGGTGGTTCTGCACCTGCTCGGGCGTGATGCACGGGCTGCTCGCGACGCGGAGCTGACGGGTGCGACCACCACTACGACGAAGGATGGACAGTAATGCCTCGGTCTCGGGTCACGTTGGCGCTCATCGCGCTCCTGGTGCTGGTTGTCATCGCCTGGTTGCTGACTCGCTAGCCGATTAGAGTCGGTCCGGATCCTCTGCTAGATTTCTGACCGTGTCTTCTGCCGCCGAGTACCGCGTCCGCCATCAGTTGGCGTTGATTGCTGTCGGCATCCTGGCAGTCGCCGACATCGACTGTTGTTGATTTCTTCCTTCGTCGAATCGGTTCCGTCGATCCGTTGCCCGCGCGCCTGCATCTCGCGGTCGGGTTCGTGGCGAACCCTCTGTGGTTCACGGTGATCTCGCGATGGCACGCGGACACGGTGGTGCTCCGGTTCGACTTCGGCCATGTCGACTTCTGCCCAGCTCGCATTCACTGCACATCATCACGAAAGGTCCTCTCTCGATGAGGCACAACTCTCGCTACCTACTGACCACCTTCGCGGCCGTGGGAACCCTTCTCCTCACTGCATGCGGGGGTGGATCGAGTGACGTCGTCGGCGGTGAGCCGGACACCGCCAGCGGTCCCGCATTGACTCTCGTAGGGTACGCCGTACCCAAGAACGGTTGGGACGCAATCGGTCCGGCGTTCGCAGCCACCGAGGACGGCGAGGGCACGGCGATCAACGCCGACTACGGCGCATCGGGTAATCAGTCTCGCAAGGTCGCCGACGGCGCACCCGCCGATATCGTCAATTTCTCGGTCGAACCCGACATCACCCGTCTGGTGCAGGCGGGCAAGGTCGACGAGGACTGGAACCAGAATGCCTACGGCGGAGTGCCGTTCGGCTCCGTGGTGACCATCGTCGTGCGCGAGGGCAACCCCAAGAACATTCGTACCTGGGACGATCTGATCAAGCCGGACGTTCAGGTGATCAGCCCCAGCCCGCTCAGCTCGGGCTCGGCCAAGTGGAACCTGCTCGCCCCGTACGCGGCGAAGAGCAACGGCGGCCAGGACAGGCAGGCCGGTCTCGATTTCGTTCGCACCCTCGTCGCCGATCACTTCCCGGTTCAGCCCGAATCCGGCCGCGCCGCAACCGAAGCCTTCCTGCAGGGCCAGGGTGATGCGTTGCTCAGCTACGAAAACGAGGCGCTGCTCATCGAGGAGCAGGGACAGAACGTCGAGCACGTGGACGTTCCCGTCACGTTCCGCATCGACAATCCGGTGGCCGTGATCAACAGCAGTGCCAACCTCGACCGCGCCAATGCGCTGAACGATTTCATCTACACCGACGAGGGGCAGAAGATCTGGGCGGAGTCGGGCTTCCGACCGACGAACCCCGACATCGCGTCGGAGTACTCCGACAAGTTCTTCACCCCCGAACAGCTGTACACCATCGATGATCTCGGTGGTTGGACCCAGGTGGATGCCGATCTGTTCGGTGACAGCGGTGCGATCACGACGATCTATCAGGAAAGTACTCGGTAGCGATCGATGTCATCTTCGACCACCGAAGCCGCAGCTGCGGGTTCGACCGTCTCGCCCGGCACGAGACCACGGTTTCGTGCCGGGCGGGAAGGCCGAAAGTTCAGGGGTCCGGGATCGGTGGGGCCGTTCGGCCTCGGAGTCGCCGTGTTGTGGCTCAGCGTGATCGTGCTGCTTCCGTTGGCAGCATTGACGGTTCAGTCGGTCGACGGCGGTCTGGCCGGCTTCTGGGATGCGGTCACCGTGCCGCGTGCACTGGCCACGTTCAAGGTCACCCTCCTGGTGTCCGTGGCGGCGGCGGTGATCAATCTGTTCTTGGGAACCCTCATCGCGTGGGTCCTGGTGCGGGACGAATTCCCGGGTAAGCGATTCGTCAACGCCCTGATCGATCTGCCGTTCGCGCTGCCGACCATCGTGGCCAGCCTGGTGTTGCTGTCTCTCTACGGACCGGCGAGTCCGATCGGATTGGTGTTCAACGCAACCAAGCCCGCGGTGATCGTCGCGCTGCTGTTCGTCACGTTGCCGTTCGTGGTGCGTGCGGTGCAACCGGTGCTGATCGAGCTGGACAAGGACGTCGAGGAGGCGGCCGCCTCACTGGGTGCGAACAACTGGACCATCTTCCGACGCATCGTGCTGCCGGTGCTGTTGCCCGCCGTGCTGTCGGGAGGAGGTCTCGCGTTCGCCCGAGCGATCGGCGAATTCGGATCGGTGGTGCTCATCGGAGGCAACATCCCCAACGACACGCAGGTGGCGTCGCAGTACATCCGCGAACTCATCGAATACGACCGGCCCACCGATGCCGCCGCGATCTCGGTGGTGCTGTTGGCGATCGCGTTCGCAGTGTTGTTCGTACTTCGCGTGGTGGGCAATCGCCTGGCCCGACGTGAGGAGCAGATCTCGTGAAAATCGGCCTGCCGATCAAATTGACGCTCCGCACCGTGGCTCTGCTCTACCTCGCCGTTCTGGTGCTGTTCCCCCTCGGGGCAATTCTCTATCGCACCTTCGAGAACGGCGTGGTGACGTTCTTCGAGCAGATCACCACGCCCGCAGCTCAATCCGCCCTGCAGTTGTCTCTGCTCATCGTCGCGATAGTGGTTCCGATCAACATCGTGTTCGGCGTCATCACTGCATTGGCGCTCGTGCGAGGACGGTTCCGCGGCAAGGGCGTACTCGAAGCCGTCGTCGATCTGCCGTTCGCGGTGTCGCCGATCATCACGGGCGTTGCGCTGATCCTGTTGTGGGGAGCCAACGGATGGTTCGGTGGCGTCGAGAGCCTCGGCTTCAAGGTCATCTTCGCACTTCCCGGCATGGTCATCGCGACGATCTTCGTCACGCTTCCGTTCGTCGTGCGCGAGGTCGAACCCGTGCTCTACGAAATCGGTGAGGAGCAGGAAGAGGCCGCCTCGACGCTGGGTGCGTCCTCGTGGCAGACGTTCTGGCGCATTACTCTTCCGGCGATCCGGTGGGGCCTGACCTACGGTGTCGTACTCACCGTCGCGCGTTCGCTCGGCGAGTTCGGTGCCGTCATCATGGTCTCGACCAACCTGCCCGGCATCTCTCAAACACTGACGCTGCTGGTCAATTCACGATACGAGGACTTCAACCAACAGGGCGCGTACGCCGCGTCCACACTGCTCATGGCGATCGCCGTCATCGTGCTGCTGTTGATGACTGCCCTCGACAAGAAGAGGACGAAACAATGACCGAGGCATCCCCCGAGATCGAGATCTCCGTCGTTGGCGGCAACAAGCACTACGGCGATTTCGCCGCGCTCGACAACGTCAGCATCGACATTCCCAAGGGGTCGCTGACGGCGCTGCTCGGACCCAGTGGTTCGGGCAAGTCCACTCTGCTTCGCTCCATCGCCGGACTCGAGCAGCTCGACTCCGGTCGAGTGGTGCTCGCAGGCCAGGATGTGACGTGGGTGAGTCCGCAGCGCCGCGAGATCGGATTCGTCTTCCAGCACTACGCGGCGTTCAAACACCTGACGGTGCGTGACAACGTCGCGTTCGGCCTTCAGATTCGCAAGCGGCCCAAGGCCGAGATCGCCAAGAAGGTCGACGAGTTGCTCGAGATCGTGGGGCTGGCCGGTTTCCAGACCCGCTACCCGGCGCAGCTGTCCGGTGGACAACGCCAGCGCATGGCACTGGCTCGCGCTCTCGCCGTCGACCCGCAGGTGCTGCTGCTCGACGAGCCCTTCGGCGCGCTCGACGCGAAGGTGCGTGCCGATCTGCGGACGTGGCTGCGTCGGCTGCACGACGAGGTCCACGTCACCACCGTGCTGGTGACCCACGATCAGGAGGAGGCGCTCGACGTCGCCGATCGGATCGCGGTGCTGAACAAGGGCAGAATCGAACAGGTCGGCACCCCGGAGGATCTCTACGATCGCCCGGCCAACAATTTCGTGATGTCGTTCCTCGGTCAGGTGGCCAAGCTCAACGGACTTCTGGTGCGGCCGCACGACATTCGCGTCGGACGCGACCCGTCGTTGGCGCAGGCTCAGGCGAGCGGGACGGCCGAATCGGCCGGTGTGACGCGTGCCGTCGTCGAGCGGGTGGTGCACCTCGGCTTCGAGGTGAAGGTCGAATTGAAGAACGCGGCAACCGGTGAACTGTTCGCGGCCCAGATCACCCGCGGAGACAGCGAGGCTCTCGGCCTGCGCGAGGGCGAGACCGTCTACGTACGAGCCACCCGCGTGCCCACGATCGCCGACGCCACCGACTCGCGTGCGACGGTGGAGTCGTAGCGGCGCGACGCCAGTTCGGCCACGGCCGGGTGCGCGCCGATGACCTCGGCGTGCACCACGTCCGGTAGGCCTGCCACCGACGCTTCGATCCGGTCGGTGAGCAGTCCCGGGGCCAGGAACCAAGGTGCCACGACGATGCGGTCGGCTCCCAGCGCGCGCAGCTGTGCGATCGCGTCGGTGGGGGACGGGGAGACCGATGTGGCGAAGCAGGTAACGGCTCCGGCCCAGTGCGTTCCGGCGAGCAGCTTCTGTGCGATCACACGGGTGCGCTGATTCGCCGGTGCCACCGAGGAGCCGACGGCGGCCAGGGCGATGCCGACCGTCGAATCGGAGACTCCGACACCGGTATCGGCGATCCGATCACGGACCGCCTCGATGAGGAGTCGGTCGTCTCCCAGAACCTCGGCCTGCCTGATCGACACGAGAGGGTGTCGCGTCCTCGCTGCGTCCAACAGCTCGGGCAGATCGACTTTCGCGTGGAAAGCCTTGCCCAGCAACATCGGAACGGCGACGATACGACTGTGACCGGCAGCGGCCAGGTCGTCGACTACCTGATCGACGCGGGGCTCGGAAAGATCGAGAAACGCGACACGCACGTCCAGGTCCGGTCGCCGCCGACGCAGGACGTCGACGGCGCGGTGGACCGCTGCGCTCGAGCGCGGGTCACGGCTGCCGTGGGCAACCGCGATCAGTGCGCTCACGCCGGAACTGCCGACCCCAGCTCGACGGCAGCCAGAGCGTTACCCACGAGTCCGGCAGCCAACGTGTTGCCACCGGCGGGATCGATCAGCAGGAAGCTGCCCGTGTGCCTGTTGACGGCGTAGTCGTCCGCCACGATCGGCTCGGCGACGCGCACGGAGATGCGGCCGATCTCGTTGAGCTCCAACGACTCCGGTCCTTCGTGCGCGATGAGCTCCTGCTCGTCGAACCGTTCGACCAGTGTTCCGACGATGGCCTGAGTGGTGCGAGTGCCGTGCTTGAGCAACAGACGAGCACCCGGACGAAGCGGCTTCTCGGCGAGCCAGCACACAGTGGCCTCGAAGTCGCCGATCGGCTCGGGCGCATCCTGCGGTGAGGCGATGGTGTCGCCGCGGGAGACGTCGACGTCGTCGGCCAGGACGAGGGTGACGCTGCGTCCGGCATGAGCGGTACGCAACTCGCCGTCGGCGGTGTCGATGCGCTCGACAGTGGTTCGGGTGCCGGAGGGCAGGATGACGACCTCGTCGCCGACGTCGACGGAGCCCGCTGCGACCTGCCCTGCGTATCCGCGATAATCCGGGAATTCCGCGGTGCGGGGCCGGATCACGTACTGCACGGGGAAACGCAGACCGACCCGGTGCGGTTCGGCATCGACCGGAACCGACTCGAGGTGCTCGATGAGGGTCGGACCGTCGTAGTACGGGGTCTTGTCGGACTTCACCGCGACGTTGTCGCCGTGCAGTGCGGACACCGGGATCTCGATGACGTCCTCGCTGGACCACCCGAGCGAGGAGGTCAGCGAGTTGAACTCGGCCGAGATCTCGGCGAACACCGTTGCCGGGTCCTCGACCAAATCGATCTTGTTGACCGCGAGCACCAGGCGCGGAACGCCGAGCAAGGCGAGAACCGCTGCGTGCCTACGAGTCTGGGTGATGACACCCTTGCGGGCATCGACCAGAAGGATGACCAGCTGAGCCGTCGACGCGCCGGAGACGGTGTTGCGGGTGTACTGCACGTGTCCGGGGGTATCGGCGAGCACGAAGGAGCGGTGCGGCGTCGCGAAGTAGCGGTAGGCGACGTCGATGGTGATGCCCTGTTCGCGCTCGGCGCGTAGGCCGTCGACGAGCAGCGACAGGTCCGGTGTCGCCAGTCCCTTGTCCACCGAGGCCCGTGTTACGGCATCGATCTGGTCTGCCAGAACGGATTTGGTGTCGTACAACAGCCGTCCGACGAGGGTCGACTTACCGTCGTCGACGCTACCTGCGGTGGCGAGGCGAAGAAGTTGCGTTCCCGTGCTGCTCATCAGAAGTATCCTTCTCGTTTGCGATCTTCCATGGCAGCCTCGGAGACGCGGTCGTCTCCGCGGGTGGCTCCGCGTTCGGTCAGTCGTGACGCCGCTACTTCGGCGAGGATTGCCTGGTTGTCGGCGGCCTCGGACAGCACGGCACCGGTGGTGGATCCGTCGCCGACGGTGCGGTAGCGCACCGACAGGGTCTGCAGCTCTTCGCCCTCGGCCGGTCCGCCCCAGACGCCGGGCGTCATCCACATGCCGTCGCGCTGATACACCGGGCGCTGGTGGGCGTAGTAGATGCTGGCCAACTCCACATCGTCACGGGCGATGTAGCGCCAGATATCGAGTTCGGTGAAGTTGCTGAGCGGGAACACACGCACCTGCTCGCCGGGAGAGTGCTTGCCGTTGTACAGGTTCCACAGTTCGGGGCGCTGCTTCTTGGGCTCCCATTGGCCGAATGCGTTGCGCAGCGAGAAGATTCGTTCCTTGGCGCGGGCGCGTTCCTCGTCGCGTCGAGCACCACCGAACACGGCATCGAACCGGTTCTCGGAGATCGCGTCGAGAAGAGGCACGGTCTGCAGCGGGTTGCGGATGCCGTCGGGACGCTCGGTGAGGCGTCCGTCGGCGAGGTACTCCTCGACGCTGGCCACGTGCAGGCGCAGGTTGTACTTGGCGACCACGTGATCGCGGAAGTCCAGCACCTCCTGCAGGTTGTGGCCGGTGTCGACGTGGAGCAGCGCGAACGGCAGGGGAGCGGGCCAGAACGCCTTGATCGCCAGGTGCAGCAGAACGGTCGAGTCCTTGCCGCCGGAGAACAGGATGACGGGGCGCTCGAACTCGCCCGCCACCTCGCGGAAGATGTGGATGGCCTCGGATTCGAGTGCGTCGAGGGTGTCGAACCGATCTGCATCGAGATGGGTTCGACCGACGGTTGCCGAGGTGAGGTCGAGTGTCATGAGGCGTGCAACCCACATTCGGTCTTGGCCTTGCCGGCCCAACGACCGCTGCGCGGGTCGGCTCCGGGGGCAGGTTTGACGGTGCACGGTGCGCACCCGATGGACGGATAGCCCTCGTCGACGAGGGGATTGACCAGAATCGAATGCTCGTCGATGTAGGCCTGCATCTGCTCGTCCGACCACGGTGCGATCGGGTTGATCTTGACCAGGCCGAAAGCGTCGTCGAACGAGATCAGCGGAGCGTTGGCACGGGTAGGGGCCTCCACTCGCCGGATACCGGTGACCCAGGCGCTGTAGTTCGCCAGTTCCTTCTTCAAGGGTGCGACCTTGCGCATCGCGCAGCACCGGTTGGGCTCGCGGGCGAACAGGTCCTTGCCCTCGATCGAATCCTGTTCGGCAACAGTCTTCTCGGCGCGGGCATTGACGACGTTGACGCCGTAGACGGCCTCGACGGCGTCGCGCGTTCCGATGGTCTCGGCGAAGTGGTAGCCGGTGTCGAGGAACAGCACGTCCACACCCGGGTGAACCTGTGCGGCGAGGTGAACGAGAACCCCGTCCTGCATGTTGGAGGCAACGATGAAGTCGTTACCGAAGGTGTCCTCGGTCCACTGCAGCAGCTCCAGTGGGCTCGCCCCGTCGAGTTCGCGGGCACCGCGCTCGGCGATGTCCTTCAGTTCCTCCACCGTCAAATTCAGCCTGGTAGTCATCGCAAATCCGCCTCGTCTGCTCGCACGGCCCACTGAGCGAACCGTTCGCCGTCCTCGCGGTGCTTGTCGAAATTGCGCACCACTCTGTCGATGTAATCTCCCAGCTCGGAGCTGTTCACCTTGTGCTGGCGCAACTTTCGGCCGAACGCACTGTCCAGACCGAGGCTGCCTCCGAGATGAACCTGGAAACCCTCGATCTGATTCCCGGCTCCGTCGTCGACCAACTGCCCCTTGAAGCCGATGTCCGCGATCTGCGACCGTGCGCACGAGTTGGGGCAGCCGTTGATGTTGATCGTGATCGGAACGTCGAGTCGACTGTTGATGTCGGACAGGCGCTCTTCGAGCTCCGGCACCAGAACCTGTGAACGCTTGCGGGTTTCGGCGAACGAGAGCTTGCAGAACTCGATGCCGCTGCAGGCCATCAGGTTCTTGCGCCAGTGCGACGGCCGGGCAGGAAGGCCCAGCGCATCGAGATCGGAGATCAGCTGTTCGAGCGTCTCGTCGGGAACGTCGAGCACGATCAGCTTCTGGTACGGCGTGAATCGCACGCGATCCGATCCGGCCTTCTCGGCGGCGTCGGCGACGGCGGCGAGGACAGTGCCCGAGACACGCCCCGCGATGGGTGCCACGCCGACGGCGTTGAGGCCGTTCTTGAGCTTCTGGATGCCGACGTGGTCGCGGGGCCGAGCGGGCTTCTCGGGAGCCGGGCCGTCGATGAGCTTGCGGTGCAGGTACTCGTCTTCGAGGACCTGGCGGAACTTCTCGATGCCCCAGTCCTTGATGAGGAACTTCAGGCGCGCCTTGGTGCGAAGCCGGCGGTATCCGTAGTCGCGGAAGATCGAGACGACGCCCTCCCACACATCGGGAACGTCCTCGAGCGGGACCCAGACGCCGACGCGCTGCGCGAGCATGGGGTTGGTGGACAGTCCGCCGCCGACCCACAGGTCCAGACCCGGTCCGTGCTCGGGATGCACCACGCCGACGAAGGCGCAGTCGTTGATCTCGTGCACCACGTCCTGCAGGCCGGAGATCGCCGTCTTGAACTTGCGCGGCAGATTGGAGTACTCGGGCTTGCCGATGTAGCGCTCGACGATCTCGTCGATGGCGGAGGTGGGGTCGAGGATCTCGTCGACGGCCTCGCCTGCGAGCGGGGAGCCGAGAACGACACGGGGGCAGTCGCCGCACGCTTCGGTGGTCTTCAGGCCGACCGCTTCGATTCGACGCCAGATCTCGGGGACGTTCTCCACCTCGATCCAGTGGAACTGCACGTTCTCCCGATCGGAGAGGTCGGCGGTGTCGCGGCCGAAGTCCTGGGAGATCTGCGCCAGTGTGCGAAGCTGCTCGAGATTCAACGCGCCCGCGTCGCAGCGAATGCGCATCATGAAGTACTTGGCCTCGAGCAGGTCGATGTTGTCGTCACCGGTGAACGTGCCGTCGTAGCCCTGTTCGCGCTGGGTGTAGAGGCCCCACCACCGGAAACGGCCGCGAAGATCGCCCTTGTCGATGCTGTCGAAACCCTGCTTGGAGTAGATGTTCTCGATGCGGGCACGCACGTTGAGCGGGTTGTCGTCCTTCTTGGACTGCTCGTTGGCGTTCAGTGGCTCCCGGTAACCCAGTGCCCACTGGCCCTCGGCCCGACGCTTGGTCGGCCGCGGCGTGCGCTCCCGTGGTGTGGCGGGGACAGCGTCGGTGGTCGCGTCGCTGGTCGACGACATGCATTGCTCCTGCATCTTTGTGCTGGCCGGTAACCGGGACGAAACCGCGGACATCTGCGCTTTCGACGACAGCGGGAAACCGGTGGATCGAATGGACGTGCTCGAAGGAGGGCTGGTCAGCAGCCGGTCGTGTGTCGACACGACGCGCTGCAGACACGGCCGAGATCGACGTGGCGGCGCGCCACGAGTCGAATTCCTGAGTCGGTCACGGGAGCCATTGTGCCACGTCATCGCGGCGACGGACGACGGCGGCAGCTATTTACCCCGATTTCGGGGTAAATAGGCTGGCAGGGCGAGTGGGATCGGGTGGGCCTGGACTCTGGGACACTGGAGGGCGTGAATACCGTCCTACCCGTCCCGTCCACCTTCGAGCTGCCGACCGAGGCATTCGACGGGGTGGGGGACCGCGCATTCGGGATCTACGTGCACGTCCCGTTCTGCGCCACCCGATGTGGGTACTGCGACTTCAACACCTACACGGCCGGTGAACTGGGAACGTCGGCGTCACCGCAGTCCTGGTTGGAGGGCCTGCGACGTGAGTTGGACATCGCTGCGGGGCTGATCCAGGCCGGTACGGGCCGCGTTCCGACGGCAGACACCGTCTTCGTCGGCGGTGGCACGCCGTCATTGCTCGGGGGCGACGGGTTGGCCGACGTCCTGGGGGCGGTGCGGTCCAGCTTCGGCCTGACCGACGGCGGCGAGGTGACCACGGAATCCAACCCCGAATCGACGTCGCCTCGATTCTTCGACCGGCTCCGTGATGCGGGCTTCACTCGTATCTCGCTCGGAATGCAGTCCGCTGCGCCACACGTGCTCGCCGTGCTCGATCGCACGCACACGCCGGGTCGCGCGGTCGCCGCAGCCAAGGAAGCACGTGCGGCGGGATTCGAGCACGTCAATCTCGACCTCATCTACGGCACCCCGGGCGAGCGTGACAGTGACCTGGACCAGTCTCTCGCCGCGGTTCTCGACGCCGGTGTCGACCACGTCTCGGCCTACGCGCTGATCGTCGAGGACGGCACCGCCATGGCCCGCAAGGTTCGCCGAGGTGAGCTGCCTGCCCCCGACGACGACGTACTGGCGAGCCGATACGAGCGCATCGACACGGCGTTGAACGCCGCAGGCCTGTCCTGGTACGAGGTGTCGAACTGGGCCACCGACACCGCAGCGCAGTGCCGCCACAACATCGGCTACTGGGACGGCGGCGACTGGTGGGGCGCGGGACCCGGTGCACACAGTCACATCGGCGGCACCCGGTTCTGGAACGTCAAGCACCCGGCCGCATACGCCGATCGCCTCGCCGCAGGTCACCTACCGGTGATGGGCAGCGAACTGCTCAGCGCCGAGGATCGACACCTCGAGGAGCTGATGTTGACCGTGCGGCTCCGCTCGGGAGTGCCGAGAACTCTGCTGGGGCCGGCCGAGCGCGCCGCTGCCGAGCAGACCGTCGCGGACGGGTTGATGGTGGCCCGGGGTGACCATCTCGTGCTGACCGACCGAGGCAGACTGCTGGCCGACGCGGTGGTGCGCACCATCACGGCCGCCTGAAAAACCTGGCTCAGGCTCCGAGGGCGTCGTAGTCGAACACCCTGGCGTGCAACACAGTTCGATTTCTCAGTGCCGCACGCACAGCGCGGTGCAAGCCGTCCTCGAGATAGATGACGCCGCGGAACTGCACCGCGTGGGGAAACAGATCGCCGTAGAAGGTGGAGTCCTCGGACAGCAATCTGTCCAGCTCGAGCACCTTGGTGGTGGTGACGATCTCGTCCAGGCGGAGCTGGCGCGGCGGGATTCTCGACCAGTCGCGGATGGACAGGCCGTGCTCGGGGTACGGCTTTCCGTCACGAACACCCTTGAAGATCATCGCGAGCCTCGAGCCGCTGGACCGAATCGAAAGAACGTTTCCACTCGGACCACAGTAAGGCCTTGCACGAGCATGTGTTCGCCGGCTACTAGACTCGAGCGACGATTGGAAACGAGAACGGAGGTGGGCACCGATGTCGAGCACCGACGACAGGCGGTTCGAGGTTCTACGAGCGATCGTGGCGGACTACGTGTCCACCCAGGAACCCGTGGGTTCGCGTGCGCTGGTCGAGCGCCACAACCTGGGAGTGTCCAGTGCAACGGTGCGCAACGACATGGCTGTGCTCGAGGCCGAGGGCTACATCGCCCAGCCGCACACCAGCTCCGGTCGGGTGCCGACCGACAAGGGCTATCGGCAGTTCGTCGACCGGATAGCCGACGTCAAGCCACTGTCTGCTGCCGAACGTCGCGCCATCCTGGAGTTTCTCGAGAACGGCGTCGACCTGGACGACGTGTTGCGACGCGGCGTTCGATTACTGGCCCAGTTGACCCGCCAGGTGGCCGTGGTGCAGTACCCCACGCTGTCGGCGTCCTCGGTGCGCCACCTGGAGGTGGTGGCGCTCACCCCGGCCCGGCTGCTGCTGGTGCTCATCACCGACTCCGGTCGAGTCGATCAGCGCATCGTCGAACTCGGTGACGTGATCGACGACGAGAACTTGGCTCAGCTGCGGCGCCTCCTCGGTGGTGCGCTGGAAGGCAAGCGGCTGGCGGCGGCGTCGGCTGCGGTGGCCGAACTCGCCGAGAACGCCCCGCCCGCGCTGCGCGACGCGATGATTCGATCGGCAACGGTGCTGGTGGAATCACTCGTCGAGCACCCCGAGGAACGCCTGGTACTCGGCGGCACGGCGAACCTGACGCGCAACGCCGCGGACTTCGCGGGCGACGCGGGGTTTCCCGGGTCGCTCAGAGCGGTACTCGAGGCACTGGAAGAGCAAGTGGTGGTGCTCAAGCTGCTCGCCGTGACACAGGACACCCGAACGGTGACGGTGCGGATCGGCGAGGAAACGCAGGTCGAGGAGATGCGCGGAACGTCGGTGATTTCCACCGGGTACGGGTCGGCTGGCATGGTCCTCGGAGGAATGGGTGTTCTCGGGCCGACCCGAATGGACTACCCAGGAACAATCGCGTCGGTCGCCGCGGTTGCCAGGTACATCGGCGAGGTCCTGGCCGAACGCTGACGACGAGCGAGAACCGATCGAACGACGGCCGCGGGGGCGCGGGCGGCCGCACACAGCACTATCGAACGAGATTCATCTTCTAGGACGAAAGAGACGACGTGGCACGGGATTATTACGGGACTTTGGGCGTCGGCCAGCAGGCGACGGACCAGGAGATCAAGCGCGCCTACCGCAAACTGGCGCGAGAACTGCACCCGGACGTCAACCCGGACGAGGCCGCGCAGGCACGGTTCAAGGACATCTCCACCGCATACGAGGTGCTCTCGGATCCGGAGAAGCGTCGCATCGTCGACCTCGGCGGTGACCCGCTCCAGCAGGGCGGCGGAGGCGGTGGCGGTGGATTCGGTGGAGCCGGATTCGGCGGCGGCCTCGGGGACGTGTTCGAAGCGTTCTTCGGTGGCGGCGCGGGCGGCTCCCAGCGCGGGCCCAAGGGCCGTGTGCAGCCGGGCGCGGACTCGCTGCTGCGTACCAAGCTCACCCTCGACGAGTGCGCCACCGGCGTGACCAAGCACATCACCGTCGACACGGCGATCCTGTGCGACCTGTGCACGGGCTCGGGCACCAACGGCGACTCCAAGCCGGTCCGCTGCGAGACCTGCGGAGGTGCCGGTGAAGTGCAATCGGTACAGCGCTCGTTCCTCGGCCAGGTGATGACCAGCCGTCCGTGCCCCACCTGCCGCGGCGCCGGCGAGACCATCCCCGACCCCTGCCGCAAGTGCGGCGGCGACGGTCGCGTCCGGTCGCGTCGCGACATCTCGGTCAAGGTGCCGGTCGGCGTGAGCAACGGTATGCGGATCCGACTGGCCTCGCAGGGCGAGGTCGGTCCGGGCGGCGGACCCGCTGGTGACCTGTACGTGGAGATCGTCGAACAGCAGCACGAGGTGTTCGTGCGCGACGGTGACGACCTGCACTGCACCGTCCGCGTCCCGATGGTCGACGCGGCGCTCGGCACCTCGGTCACCGTCGACGCGATCATCGACGGACCCACCGAGATCTCGATCGAGCAAGGCACACAACCGAATTCGACCACGGTGCTACGCGGTCACGGTATGCCCAAGCTGCGGTCGGGCATTCGCGGCGATCTGCACGCGCACCTCGAGGTGATCGTGCCGACCAAGCTCGACAGCAAGCAGACCCATCTGCTCGAACAGCTCAGGTCGATGCGCGACCGCGACTCGGCGGAGGTGGTCACCACCGGCTCGGCGCACAGCGGCGGCCTGTTCTCGCGGTTGCGGGAAGCTTTCAGCGGTCGCTGATCGATGGCCCCCACGGTCTTCTACCTCTCCCCGCTGCCGAACGTCGGCGAGGTCGCGGTGCTCGACGGCAAGGAAGGTCATCACGCCGCGACGGTGCGACGCATCCGCGTCGGCGAGCGGGTGCTGCTCGGTGACGGAGCGGGCGGTCTGGCCGACACGGTCGTGGCCGCAGCGGAGAAGAACCGACTGGAGCTGACAGTCCAAGCACGCAGCGAGATGCCGCGTCCCACTCCGGTGGTGACGCTGGTGCAGGCATTGCCGAAGGCGGACCGATCGGAACTGGCCGTCGAGCTGGCCACCGAGGCAGGCGTCGACGCCGTGGTTCCCTGGCAGTCCGCGCGATGCGTCGCCCGATGGGAGGGCCCGAAGGCATCCAAGGGCGTCGCGAAGTGGCGGAGTACCGCGGCCGAGGCCGCCAAGCAGTCGCGTCGGGCATTCATCCCCGAGGTCTCCGAGCTGCACGATTCGCGTGAGGTCCACGCGTTCGTGCGCGGCGTCGTGGAGCGCGGTGGCATTGTCGCCGTGCTGCACGAGGGAGCCACCTCGGCGTTCCGAGACCTGCCGTTCGACTCGGTGCCCGAGGTCGCGATCGTCGTGGGACCCGAGGGTGGCCTCGACGACCGAGAGGTGGCCGCCCTGACCGCGGCGGGTGCAACCCCGGTCGTGCTCGGCCCTACGGTGCTGCGGACCTCGACGGCAGGAGCGGTGGCCCTCGGCGCGCTCGGGGTTCTGACCTCGCGGTGGGCACAGTTGCCGCCCGACTTCCAGAACGCATGAGCGCACGGATCAAGATCGCCTACGGCGACCACCCGGAGCAGTTCGGCCATCTCTATCTGCCGGCCGAACCCGTCGACGACACGACCCCGGTGGTCGTGGTGGTGCACGGCGGGTTCTGGAGCGGACAGTACGGATCCAATCTGGGTACACAGTTCGCCCGCGCCGTGGCCGGAGCCGGAGCGGTGGCGTGGAACATCGAGTACCGACGCGTCGGCGCAGGTGGGCACTGGCCGGAGATGCAGTCCGACGTGACCGCAGCACTCGACGTGGTCGCGGGGGAGCTGCAGCACCACGCCCCGGTCGGGATCGACAACGTGCGCGTGATCGGGCATTCCGCAGGCGGGCATCTGGCCGTGTGGCTCGGCGGAGAGACCGGCACGAAGGTCCGCCCGTCACGCATCGTCTCGCAGGCCGGCGTTCTCGACCTCGAACCGCGAGGTGCGTCGGGACGCACCAACCCGGCGGTCGAGGCGCTGTTGCAGGCCCGGTACCAGGACGACCCCGCGCTGTACCGATCCGCCTCGCCTGCTGCCCGTGCACCCATCGGTATCCCGACGATCTGCCTGCACGGGGCCGAGGACGTCCAGGTGCCCGCCGCGCAGAGCGAGCGGTACGTCGCGCTGGCGCAAGCCGCCGGAGACGACGCCCGACTGACGATCGTGCCTGGGGAAGACCACTTCGCTTTCCTGAACCCCGATTCGCGGTGTTGGGCGCTCTCGCTCGACGCCGTGCTCGGTGCCACCGCCGGTTAATGGGAATGCGCATCGTTGCTGCGGCGTTAAACTCCATCCATAGCAAGTGCACATCCGAGCAGCCGACACCAGAGAGCAGGCCATAGCCACCACGTGAGTGAACACAGCGAATTTCCCGCCGAGCGTGACGTTCGGTCCACCTTGGAACTCGCCCCCGAAGCGGTGATGCCACTGCTGGGACAGTCCGACGAGAATCTGCGGGCGCTCGAGCAGATGCTGACGGCAGACATCCACGTACGAGGAAACGCCGTGACGCTCACCGGAAAAGTGGCGGATGTGGCGCTGGCCGAACGGGTGATCTCCGAGTTGGCCGCGCTGGCCAAGCGTGCTCAGCCACTGACTCCCGATGCGGTGCGCCGATCGATCGCCATGCTCACCGAGGGCGTGTCGGATTCACCGGCCGAGGTGCTCAGCCTCGACATCCTCTCGCGCCGCGGCAAGACGATCCGGCCCAAGACGCTGAACCAGAAGCGGTACGTCGATGCGATCGACGCCAACACCATCGTGTTCGGCATCGGCCCGGCCGGTACCGGCAAGACGTACCTGGCGATGGCGAAGGCCGTGCAGGCATTGCAGACCAAGCAGGTCAGCCGCATCATCCTGACGCGTCCTGCAGTGGAGGCGGGGGAGCGCCTCGGCTTCCTGCCCGGAACGCTGCACGAGAAGATCGACCCGTACCTGCGCCCGCTGCACGATGCGTTGCACGACATGATGGACGACGAAGCGATCCCCAAGTTGATGCAGGCGGGGGTCATCGAAGTCGCCCCGCTCGCCTACATGCGCGGCCGCACGCTCAACGACGCATTCATCATTCTCGACGAGGCACAGAACACCACCGCCGAGCAGATGAAGATGTTCCTGACGCGACTCGGATTCGGGTCGAAGATCGTCGTCACCGGCGACGTGACCCAGGTGGACCTTCCCGGTGGCGCGCGATCCGGGCTGCGCGCGGCGTCCGAGATCCTCACCGACGTCGACGACATCCACTTCGCGCAGCTGACCAGCAGCGACGTGGTGCGGCACCGATTGGTTTCGGAGATCGTCGACGCGTACGAGCGGTTCGAGTCGACGTCGGAAGGCGTCATTCCCAATCGGGCGCAACGGCGGACCGGTGGACCGCGTTCGGCGAGAAGATGATTCAGGCGTACGGAACGACAGATGCAGGTAACGAGAGCGTGGGTAGTGGCTAGATGAGTATCGAAGTGTCCAACGAGTCGGGGATGGACATCTCCGAACCCGAGCTGGTCTCGGTCGCACGGTTCGCGATCGCCGGCATGGACGTGCATCCCGCCGCGGAACTGTCGATGGTGCTGGTGGATTCGGCCACGATGGCCGATCTGCACATGCGGTGGATGGATCTGCCCGGCCCCACCGACGTGATGTCGTTTCCGATGGACGAGCTCGAGCCGGGCGGTCGTCCCGATGCGCCCGAGCCAGGACCGGCGATGCTCGGCGACATCGTGCTGTGCCCGTCGTTCGCCGCGGATCAGGCTGCAGCTGCGGGACATTCGCTCGAGCACGAGTTGGCGTTGCTGACCGTGCACGGTGTGTTGCACCTGCTCGGTTACGACCACGCCGAGCCGGACGAAGAGAAGGAAATGTTCGAGCTGCAGAACCGTCTGCTGGCCGAATGGTACGAGGACGCAAGGCGAGCGGAACAGGCTGCCGAACAGGCCGCCCGCGATGCCCGGCTCCTCGGCAAGGCCGGTTTCGTCGATGGACTCGATCGATGAGCTGCGTCGTCGAACAGGTGGAAGTGTGGGGTCGTAGCGCGTGAGCAGTGCTGCTGCGCTCATCGTGTTCGCTGTCCTTCTGGTGCCTCTCGGAGGCCTGTTCGCTGCCGTCGATTCCGCGCTGAACACGGTGTCGCGGGCGCGAATCGACGACATGGTCAAGGACGAGCGCCCCGGTGCCGCCGGCCTCGTCGTGGTGGTCGGCGACCGCCCGCGGTACGTCAATCTGATGGTGCTGCTGCGCATTCTGTGCGAAATCGGCGGCACGGTGTTGCTCGCGGGTGGCCTGACGCAGTTGATCGACTCCACCACGGCACTGGTGATCAGCGCGGTGGCGATGGTGTTGGTCAGTTACGTCGTGATCGGTGTCGGTCCGCGAACCCTCGGTCGGCAGAACGCGTACTCGATCGCGTTGGCGGCCGCACTGCCGCTGCGTGCACTCGGGTGGCTCCTCGGGCCGATCAGCCGCCTGCTCATTCTCATCGGTAACGCGATCACCCCCGGTAAGGGATTTCGCAACGGCCCCTTCGCTTCCGAGATCGAACTGCGTGAACTGGTGGACATGGCCCGCGAGCGCGGTGTCGTGGCCGACGACGAACGGCGGATGATCCAGTCGGTGTTCGAGCTCGGAGACACCTCCGCCCGTGAGGTCATGGTTCCGCGCCCCGAGATGGTGTGGATCGAGTCCGACAAATCAGCAGGACAGGCCACGTCGTTGGCCGTGCGCAGCGGCCACTCCCGCATCCCGGTGATCGGCGAGAACGTGGACGACGTGGTGGGGGTCGTCTACCTCAAAGACCTTGTGCAGCAGACGTATCACTCCACCGACGGTGGTCGCGGAGTGCAGGTGTCCGAGGTGATGCGTCCGGCCGTCTTCGTTCCCGACTCCAAGGCGCTCGACAGTCTGCTCGCCGAGATGCAGCGCGATCGCAACCACATGGCCCTGCTCGTCGACGAGTACGGAGGCATCGCCGGACTGGTGACCATCGAGGACGTGATCGAGGAAATCGTCGGCGAGATCGCCGACGAGTACGACTCGGACGAGGTTGCGCCCATCGAGGAACTGGACGACGGACGTTATCGGCTGTCCTCGCGGTTGCCGCTCGAGGACCTCGGCGAGATCTTCGGCATCGACATCGAATCCGAGGAAGTCGACACCGTCGGTGGACTCCTCGGCTACGAACTCGGCCGAGTACCGTTGCCCGGTTCGCAGGTGATCACCCACGGACTCCTGCTGCGCGGAGAAGGTGGAGCCGACCCGAAGGGGCGCGTCCGTATTGCCACGGTCCTGGTCGAGAAGCTCGAACCGGACGAAGAATCCACCGAGGACGACGACTCGTCGGACGTCTCTCGCCAACACTGAAATCTGGAGGTGCTCTTGTGTCAGAGCAGAACAACGGTGAGTTCCGATCCGGATTCGTCTGTTTCGTAGGTCGACCCAACACCGGCAAATCCACGCTGACCAATGCGTTGGTGGGATCGAAGATCGCCATCACGTCCTCACGTCCCCAAACGACGCGGCACACCATTCGCGGCATCGTGCACCGAGAGCACGCCCAGCTGATCCTGGTCGACACCCCGGGCCTGCACCGACCGAGAACGCTACTGGGTCAACGCCTCAACGACCTGGTGCAGGACACCTACTCCGAGGTCGACGTCATCGGACTCTGCATCCCCGCGGACGAGAAGATCGGGCCCGGCGACCGGTGGATTCTCGAACAGGTGCGCCACATCGCGCCCAAGACGACGCTCATCGGCATCGTGACCAAGATCGACAAGGTCAAGAAGGAACGCGTCGTACAGCAGCTGATGTCGCTGTCGAAGCTGCTCGGTGAGAATTCGCACGTCATCCCGGTGTCGGCCGAATCGGGCGAGCAGATCGAGAAGCTCGTCGACCTGTTGGCCTCCGAGCTCCCACCGGGCCCGGCGTTCTACCCCGACGGAGAGTTGACCGACGAGCCCGAGGAAATCCTCATGGCCGAACTCATCCGTGAGGCCGCGCTCGAGGGCGTCCGCGACGAGTTGCCGCACTCGCTGGCCGTCGTCATCGACGAGGTCCTCCCTCGGGAGGGCCACGACAACATGCTCGACGTGCACGCAATTCTGTACGTCGAACGATCGAGTCAGAAGGCGATCATCATCGGCAAGGGCGGTTCACGTCTCAAAGAGGTCGGCACGGCGTCGCGACTGCAGATCGAGAAGCTGCTCGGCACCAGGATCTACCTGGACCTGCACGTGAAGATCGCCAAGGACTGGCAGACCGACCCGAAGCAGATGGGCAAGCTCGGCTTCTGATCGGAGCGGCTTCGCCGCACGTGCGCGACAATTCGTAGCAGACTACGAAGTTTCGCTCACCTGGGTCCACCAGGGATCGGGGCGCTTGCGGTGCCACTGCAGCACGTTCTCGAGCTGAGCGGCCACCGACACCAGTAGCGGCTCCGAGGATTCATGGCCCATCAGTTGCAGACCGATCGGCAGGCCGGCGGTGGTGAACCCTGCCGGCACGTTGACGCTCGGCCAGCCAAGCACGTTCCACGGCCAGGTGTAGGGACAGTGCTCGGTGATCACCCGATCGGTGTCGGCATTGGAGATGCCGTCGATCGCCTCGATCCGCGGCGGTGGGGTGGCCGTCGTCGGGGCGAGCACGATGTCGTACTCGTCGAAGAATCGGCCGATACGACGCCCGATGCGCGGCTCGGCGGCGCGGGCTGCACGGAGCGGCGCTCCGGCGAGAGCTCGGCCGCTCCTGGCATTGGCTCGGGTCCTCGGGTCGGCGAGAGACGGATCCGGCAGACGGTCCACCCAGGCCGCCACACCGGCCAGCGAGCGGGGTAAGAAGTTGAGCCCCAACAGCATTCCGTAGGCGGGGTCGTCGACGACCACTCGGTGTCCGAGCAGTCGCAGCACCGCGGCCATCTCGTATGCGGCACCGGCGATCTCGGGGTCCAGGGGTGCGGGCGTCGGGATGAAGGGCTTACGCAGGCTGAGCGCGATGCGCAGTGAGCCGGGGTTGCGTCCGACGGCATCGGAGACGGTCAGTGGTTTCGGACGATGGAGATCTCCGTCGTGACTACCCGAGACCACGTCGAGGATCAGTGCCGCGTCGGCCACGGTACGTGCGAGCGGGCCGATGACGGTGATGCCGTTGAACGCCTCGGGCTCCGGCCACGACGAGATGCGTCCGCGTTGCGGCTTGATCCCCACGAGATTGGTCCAGGAGGCCGGAATTCGTACCGAGCCGGCACCGTCGGAACCGAGAGCGGCAGAGACCAATTCGGCAGCCACTGCGGCAGAGCTCCCACCCGAGGAGCCGCCGGGGGTGCGCTCGCGGTCCCATGGATTGCGGGTGTGCCCGAAGGTGCCGCCGGTGAAGGGCCATTGGCCGAGTTCGGGGCTGTTGGTCTTTCCGACGATGACGGCCCCGGCCGCACGCAGTCTGCGCACCACTTCCGAATCCGTGGTGGCCGGTGGAAAGTTGCCCGCGCAGCCGAAGGCGGTCGGCTCCCCGGTGACGTCGACGTCGTCCTTGACGGCAACGGGAACGCCGAGCAGGGGAGCGGTGGTGCCGGCGGCGCGCAGCCGGTCCGCTTCGGCGGCCTCGGCGAGGGCGGCGTCGCGGCGCACGAGGCGGAACGCGTTGAGCGTGGGTTGGCTCTTGTCGATCCGATCGAGCGATTCGGTGACCGCCTGTACCGAGGTGATGCGACCCGACGCGAGAGCGGCGGCCTGGGCAACGAGAGTCGACCGATGGAAATCCACGCCTGCACAGTATCGACTTCTCGTCAGCGCGGGAACGGTCGCCGCCGCTGCGCGCGTGGGACACTGGACGACGTGAGGCCATACCGTGACAACGCAGTCGTCCTGCGCCAGCACAAGCTGGGCGAGGCCGATCGCATTGTCACGCTGTTGACCAGGGAGAACGGGATCGTGCGGGCGGTCGCCAAAGGGGTTCGCCGCACCAAATCCAAGTTCGGTGCCCGGCTGGAACCGTTTGCGCACATCGACGTGCTGCTCTATCCGGGACGCAACCTCGACATCGTCACCCAGGTGCACACCGTCGATGCGTTCGGTGGAGACATCGTGGCCGACTACGGCCGCTACACCACCGGCTGTGCGGTTCTCGAAACGGCCGAACGGCTGGCCGGTGAGGAACACGCTCCTGCGCAGCGGCTGCATCAGCTGACCGTGGGCGCACTGCGTGCTCTTGCTCAACACGTGCGGCCGCCCGAGTTGGTGCTCGACGCGTACCTGCTGCGCGCGATGGGCTTCGCCGGTTGGGCTCCCGCACTGACCGACTGTGCGCGGTGCGCCGCGGTGGGGCCGCACCGAGCCTTTCACGTCGCTGCCGGTGGAGCGGTGTGTGTGCATTGCCGACCGCCGGGCTCGGCGACGCCGTCGACCGGGGTACTCGACCTGATGGTGGCGCTCGAGCGAGGCGAGTGGGACTACACCGTCACCACCTCCGATGCCGTCCGCAAGCAGGCCAGTGGCCTGGTGGCGGCTCATCTGCAGTGGCATCTCGAACGACAGTTGCGCACCCTTCCGCTCATCGAACGCTCGCACCCGCACCAGGTGCCGCTGGCCCAACCTGACTCCGTGTTCGCCGACACCGTCGGGCAGGATGGGGACCGTGATTCGACGACGCGAGCCGCAACCCCGGCCTGACGAACGGCCGGCGGTGCGCCCGCCGGACCCGCACCCCTCGGGTGCGCGGCCACCGATCCTGCAGCCGGAACTGATTCCTCGTCACGTCGCTCTGGTCATGGACGGCAACGGTCGGTGGGCACAGGATCGTGGATTGCCGCGAACCGCAGGGCACGAGCAGGGCGAAGCGGTACTGATGGACGCCGTCTGTGGCTGCATCGAGATCGGTGTGCAGTGGTTGTCCGCGTACGCATTCTCGACGGAGAACTGGAAGCGCAGTCCCGACGAGGTCAAGTTCCTGATGGGCTTCAACCGGGACGTCATTCGTCGTCGACGCGACGAGATGAACGAGATGGGCGTCCGGGTTCGCTGGGCCGGCCGTCGCCCGAGGTTGTGGGGCAGTGTCATCAAGGAACTCGAGGTTGCCGAGGAGCTGACGAAACGCAACACCGTGATGACCTTGACGATGTGCGTCAACTACGGCGGCCGAGCCGAGATTGCCGATGCCACAAGGGAAATCGCTCGACAGGTGGCCGCGGGCAAGCTGAACCCGGAGAAGATCACCGAGGCCACCGTCGCCAAGTACCTCGACGAGGCGGACATGCCGGACGTGGATCTGTTCCTGCGTCCGTCGGGGGAGCAGCGGACGTCGAACTTCCTGCTGTGGCAGTCGGCGTACGCGGAGTTCGTGTTCCAGAAGAAGCTCTTCCCGGATTTCGACCGTCGGGATCTGTGGGAGGCGTGTATCGAATACGCCTCGCGGGACCGACGATTCGGTGGAGTCAAATATGAGTGAGGACGCGAACGGGACGCCGGACGAGGGGCTTTCGTTGCAGGCCCGCGCCCAGTTGGCGCTCTCGCAGTTCGCGACGGTGACACTCGGCGACGAGGGATCTCTCGGTTTCGACTACGCGGGCGCTCTGTGCTCGCTGCGTGCCGTTCGACTCTCGCCCGAACTCGAGGTGCTCTCGCTCACCGCGGTCTTGGCTTGGGACCGGCCGCTGAAGCCGGCTCTGCACAAGAAAGTTGCCGACCGCAATGCGGACTCGCAATTCGGCGCGATCTCGGTCAACACCCACGGCAAGCTCGCGGATGTGTTGTTGCGCTACACCTTTCCCGCGAACGGTCTGGACGACGAGGCGATGTTGACGATGCTCATTCTGGTGCTCGCCGGAGTCGAGAAGGCGCGTGAGGGCCTACTTCCCTGACTCGTCAGCTAAGGTTTGCCTGTACTTAGTTTCTAGTAGAGGTGGATGCGATGACTGTGCGGTGGACCCGAATGCTCACGGTAGTGGTGGCGGTGATCACCCTCGGTGCGGCCGTGACGGCCTGTTCGACCACCGACGACGTCGACACGGCGACGCAGTCGGCGGACGGTGCGTTCCCGGTTGTCATCGACCACATCTACGGCAGCACGACCATCGCCGAGAAGCCCACGCGCATCGTCACCCTCGGGGTGTCCGACGCCGATGCCGTCATCGCGCTCGGCACCGTTCCCGTCGGGAACACCGGGTACACGTTCTACGAGACCGGACTCGGTCCCTGGACCGACGAGTTGGTCGGTGACGCGCCGTTGACGCTGCTGGGCTCGGAGTCCGAGCCTAACTTCGAGCTGATCGCCTCGCTGGCGCCGGATCTCATCACCGGACTCAACGCGGGTTTCGACGAGGCGACGTACGACAGGCTCAGCGGCATCGCGCCGACGGTCGCCCGACCTGCAGGATCTGCTGCCTATGCCGTCGATCGTGAGGTTGCCACCGACACCATCGCTCGCGCGATGGGTGAACGCGACCGCGGTGAGCAGTTGAACGCGCAGACCGACGCCGCGCTCGAGCAGGTTCGAAACGAACATCCGGAGTTCGCGGGCAAGACTGCAGCAGTGGTGCTTCCGTACGACGGCCAGTTCGGCGCATATCTGCCCGGTGATGCCCGCGGCACATTCGTCACCTCACTGGGCTTCGAGGTCCCGGAATCGATCCGCGCCCAGGACGACGGCACCAACTTCTTCGTTCCGGTCTCGTCCGAGAACATTTCGATGCTCGATGCGGACCTGGTGCTCTATCTCGGTACCGGTGCCGACATCGACGTGGTGGCGGAGAACCCGATCTTCGGAACTCTCGATGCTGCTCGGCGCGATGCGATCGTGCCGTTGTCCACCGATCAGCGTGGAGCGATCACGTACAACTCGGTGCTGTCGATTCCGTTCGCCATCGACGCGTTGGTACCTCGCATCGCAGAGGTCGTCGCCTGAGCTGCGTCACCGCGTGGCTGCGGTGCACTGACTGCAGGTGCCGAAGATCTCGATCGTGTGGCTCACGTCGCTGAAGCCGTTGGATTCGGCGACGCTCTGCGACCACTTCTCGACGGTGGGGCCTTCCACTTCCACGGTGAAACCGCACGAGCGACACACCAGGTGATGGTGATGTCCGGAGGAACAGCGCCGGTAGACCGACTCGCCGTTGTCGGTGCGCAGAACGTCGACCGTCCCGGCGTCGGCCAAGGTCTGCAGTGTCCGATACACCGTGGTGAGCCCGATACCCTCACCGCGCTTGCGCAATTCGTCGTGCAGATCCTGTGCGGACTTGAACTCCTCGATGGTGTCGAGCAGATCGGAGATGGCACTGCGCTGCTTGGTGGCCCGCACTCCGACGACGACGGGTCGTCGCGATGTCGCGGTGTCGGTGGACTTGTCGGTCACAGGTTCCGGCCTTCCTCGGCGTGGGCCACGGCGTCGACGACGATATGGGAGAGGTGATCGTCGACCAATCGGTAGAGGACCTCGCGTCCGTTGCGTTCTCCGCGCACCACACCCGCTGCCTTGAGCACTCGAAGGTGCTGGCTGATCAACGGTTGCGTGACGCCGAGGGCGACGACGAGTTCGTGTACGCACCGCTCGGACTCACGCAGCTGCAGCACGATAGCGATGCGCACCGGGGCCGCGAGTGCCCGGAGGATGTCGCCCGCCGCGGTCAGAGTCTCCTTCGGCGGGATGTGAGCCGGGGGAGCGGCGGCGAACGGATCGCCGGAGTGCAACGGGTGCTCCGGGTCCTGGCGGTGGGTCGAACTTGCTTCCACTGTCGAATCCGTGGACACGGTTGCGGCTCCTTCGATCGCCGGTTCGTTGTCGGCGGACTCTCCCTGCACGAGCGACGTCATGACACCAGGTTAGTGCAGTAGTTGTTATTGCAAATCGTATTCATTGTGATATGCACAGGTGCGCATGTCAACTTCCGCACCCGACCGCTGTTCGGTTTAGCCCGCCGAGCCAGATAGTCTGATCAGGGCGAAAACCGCCCGTCACCTCTTACACGATGTAACCGAAGATGGAGAGCTCCGCCAGTGGCACCCAAGTCCAAAGTCGAAACCGTCGCCAACCTCGCCAAGCGCAGAGGCCTCGTCTACCCGTGCGGCGAGATCTACGGCGGTACCAAGTCGGCCTGGGACTACGGCCCGCTGGGCGTCGAGCTCAAGGAGAACATCAAGAAGCAGTGGTGGCGCAACATGATCACCAGCCGCGACGACACCGTCGGGCTGGACTCCTCGGTGATCCTGCCCCGGCAGGTGTGGGAGGCGTCTGGCCACGTCGAGACGTTCTCCGACCCGCTGGTGGAGTCGCTGCACACGCACAAGCGGTACCGCGCCGATCACCTCATCGAGGCCTACGAGGAGAAGCACGGCCACCCGCCGGAGAACGGCCTGGCCGACATCCGCGACCCGGAAACCGGTGAACCCGGCTCCTGGACCGAACCGCGTGCATTCTCGGGTCTGCTCAAGACCTTCCTCGGCCCGGTCGACAACGAAGAGGGCCTGCATTACCTGCGTCCCGAGACCGCACAGGGCATCTTCGTCAACTTCGCCAACGTGCTGACCACCTCACGCAAGAAGCCACCGTTCGGCATCGGCCAGATCGGCAAGAGCTTCCGCAACGAGATCACTCCGGGAAACTTCATCTTCCGCACCCGTGAGTTCGAGCAGATGGAGATGGAGTTCTTCGTCAAGCCCGGCGAGGACGACGAGTGGCATCAGTACTGGATCGACTACCGCATGAAGTGGTACACCGATCTCGGTATCGATCCGGAGAACCTGCGGCTCTACGAGCACGCCAAGGAGAAGTTGTCGCACTACTCCAAGCGCACCGTCGACATCGAGTACAAGTTCGGCTTCCAGGGCAGTGCGTGGGGCGAGCTGGAGGGCGTGGCGAACCGCACCGACTACGACCTCTCGGTGCACTCCAAGGCGTCGGGCCAGGACCTGAGTTACTACGAGCAGGCCACCGACACCCGTTACACCCCGTACGTCATCGAGCCTGCGGCCGGTCTGACGCGTTCGCTGATGGCGTTCCTCGTCGACGCGTACACCGAGGACGAGGCCCCCAACGCCAAGGGCGGCGTCGACAAGCGCGTCGTGCTCAAGCTCGATCGTCGCCTGGCACCGGTGAAGGTCGCGGTGCTTCCGCTCTCGCGTAACGCAGACCTGACGCCCAAGGCGAAAGACCTTGCGCAGCAACTGCGTCAGTACTGGAACGTCGAATTCGACGACGCCGGAGCCATCGGTCGCCGTTACCGTCGACAGGACGAGATCGGCACCCCGTTCTGCATCACCGTCGACTTCGACACCCTCGACGACCACGCAGTCACCATCCGCGAGCGCGACACGATGGCGCAGGAACGCGTGGCACTCGATCAGGTCGAGGGCTACATCGCCTCCCGTTTGATCGGCGCGTAAGAACCTCACTCACCCGACAGGGCCCGATCTCGCGATGAGATCGGGCCCCGTCGGCTGTCGAGGGGTGGGTCAGAAGCGGCCGCCACCACCACCGAATCCGCCGCCACCGCCGCCTCCGCCGAAGCCCCCGCCGCCGCCGAATCCGCCACCGAAGCCTCCGCCACCCCCGCCGCCGCGAAGCACACTGTTGATCAGAATGCCGCCGAGCACTGCGCCGGCGATGTTGCCGCCGCTGCCGCCGCCGCGAGGACCGTGACGATTCTCCCAGTTCTGGACATCGGACTGGGCGATCTGCGATGCGCGCGAGGCCAATTGGCTGGCAGCGTGAGCATGCTTGAGGGCTTCGTCGGGGTTGTCCTGGCCCAGCTGCCGAGCCGCGCCGAGGTGGCGTTCGGCCTCGGACAGGCGCGTTCTGGCATCGGCCCCCACACCGCCACGGCGGGTCGAGATGTAGTCCGCGGCCGCGGTGATCTGCGCCTGAGCGGCCGCGATATCGCGATCCAGACGGGCCCGCAGTTGGTCCTCGGCAGCCTTGTCCGCCGAGGCCTCGTCGACGATCTTCTCGAGTTCGGCGTCGGCCGCCGCGAGCGCGGTGTAACTGCCCAGAGGGTCCGAGGACTGCGCGGTCTCTGCGTTCTTCAGAGCCGCCTGCGCCGCCGTCATGGCCGACTGCAGTTCGGCCCCACCGTGTTCGGCCAAACCACGAGCCTGCTCGATGTCGCGGCGAACGTCCGCGATGGCGTCGGGCAGGGTGGCGATGGCATGCCGGATGTCGTCTCGCGCATGGTCGACGCCGTCGAGCAGGGTCTTGGCCTGGTCGACGGCTCGTTCGGCCGTTCGAATGGCGGTCACAGCAGGTCCCTGCTTTCCGGGCGGGAGTGCTGCCGCCTTGCGGCCGGCTTCGATGTTGTCCTCGGCCAGTGCCATTCGGTCCTTGGCCATCGTGACGTTGTCTGCGATCGAGGCCAGGGCGGAGGCGGCGAATTCCGAATGCAGCTGCGCGAGAACCGTTTCGGATTGCGGAATTCTCACCGTCAAGCCGACGACCGCCTGGGTCAGCTCGTCGAGGTGGGCGTCTGCGTTCATCACGAGATCGCGGAACCCGTCGAATTCCTCCACCCGCGAATCGAGTTCGCGATCGGCCTGGCCACAGGAGGAGATGATCTCGACGAGCATGGCGCGACGCTGATCGGGAGTTTCCGGAATGGCGTCGTCGAGGCGTTGGCGGATCTCGAAGGCGGACGCGAGGGCCCGTTTGGCGTTGTCGTGGGCGGCGATGAAGGGTGCGGCCGCAGAATCTCCGAACTCTCCACGAGCGAGGTTCAATTCCTCTTCGCTGGCGCGTACTGCATTGTCGGTCTCGACCAGGATTTCCTTGGCGCGGGTGTCGAGTACGTCGATGGGGAAGGCGGCCAGTGCGGCCGGATCGTTCGGGTCGATCTTCGCCACGGCCTCGACCTCGGCGGCGACGCGGGCCTTCTTGCGTCGCGACGAGTAGACGACGGCTCCGCCGCCGGCCACGGCCAGTACGCCGACGCCGATCAGCAGGGGTGCGGACGAGCCGCCGCTGCCGCTCGAGGCATACGCGTCGCCGAGCGCGCCCGCTGCTGCGATGGCCGCACCGGACCAATCTTCTTCGCGCAGTGCGGGTTCGACGTCATTGACCCGAATATCTTCCTGCTCGGACGAGGTGATCTGCGACAGTCCGGTGTTCACACCGAGGTAGTACGAACGGTCCACGGTCGCGACCGCGAGCAGAACGTCGCGCTGCCCGAGATCGCTCCTCGATGCAGTCTGCTCGGCCCAGCTCGCCGCCGACATGTTGTCGAAGTCAGCGACGTACGTGACCCACAACCGAAGCTGGCTGCTGCCGTAGAGGTCGTCGACGGAGGTCTGTACCTCGGCCATCGAGTCGGGGTCGAGTGCCTGGACGTTGTCGGTGATCTGCGTGGGCAGGCGCGACGGAGCCTCTGCGGAGGCGACCCCCGGCGCGAGCAGGACCGCCGCGAACAGGGTCAGGGCACCCACGGCGGCGAGACGACGAAATCGATGGACCGAGCTTCGGGCGGCTGACTTTCGAACGACTGTGGCGCTGCTGTGCCGCCGGTGCTGGACTGCCATGCGCTGAAATCTACCGGCTGGGCGGCGAGGAGATCGAGCAGGTCGATGTGGATGCATGACAGTTGTCACCTCGCAATCGTGACGCTCGAACGAGGTCGACGCTGCTCGATCGCAGCAGAGTGATTCCCATGACCACAACGAAGGCAGTCGAACTGCGAAACGTCACCAAGACCTACGGCTCGGTCCGGGCGGTCGACGGGCTCAGCCTGTCCATCGAACCGGGCGAGGTCGTCGCATTTCTCGGACCGAACGGAGCGGGAAAGACGACCACCATCGACATGATGCTCGGCCTGGCGACACCCACCACCGGGTCGGTGTCGGTGTTCGGGGGAACACCCGCGGACGCGATCGCCCAGGGCCGCATCTCGGCCGTCATGCAGACCGGCGGTCTGCTTCGCGACCTGACCGTCCGAGAAACCGTCGAATTGACGTCGGCACTGTTCGCCCGCACACGGTCGGTGAAGGAAGTTCTAACCCGGGCCGGCATCGCCGACATCGGACATCGCCGAGTGGCCAAATGCTCCGGCGGACAGCAGCAGCGACTGCGATTCGCGCTGGCACTGCTACCCGATCCGGACCTGCTGGTGCTCGACGAGCCGACCACCGGAATGGACGTCGAAGGACGTCGCGACTTCTGGAACGCCATTCGCCAGGACGCCAGCACCGGCCGAACGGTGCTGTTCGCAACGCACTACCTCGACGAGGCCGACGCGTACGCGGACCGCATCGTGCTGGTGCGGCACGGCAAGATCGTCGCCGACGGCAGCGCCGCCGAGGTGAAGAACCTGGCGGCAGGGCGCACCGTCACCGCCACGCTGCCCGGCGTCGACCAGTCGGTGTTGCTGGCTCTGCCGGGAGTGGACCGCGTCGATACGCGTGGCGACAAGGTGATCGTCCACGGACGCGACTCCGACGCGGTGGCCCGGTACCTGCTCAACGACGCACACGCGACCGATCTCGAAATCGTCTCGCGCAACCTCGAGGACGCATTCCTCGCCCTGACCACCGACTCCGAAAACAACCTCGCCGGGAGCATCCGATGACCACGACCACGCAGTCCACAACCACCCGCACATCCGGCAGAGCCGTTGCCTGGGGCGGATTCTCGACCACGTTCCTCGGACTCGAAATCCGCAGACTGTTCCGAAACAAGCGCACGCTGATCTTCACGTTGGTCATGCCGCCGGTGTTCTTCGTCATCTTCGGCACGCAGTCGGACTACCGCTCCGACTATCCCTTTGCGCACGGCAACGTCACCGGTTACATCGCCATCAGCATGGCCGTCTACGGAGCGATGCTGGCGACGACCAGCGGGGGAGCGATGGTGTCGGTCGAGCGGGCACAGGGGTGGAGCCGACAGCTTCGCCTGACGCCGCTCAGGCCCGTCGCCTACATCGTCACCAAGGTGCTCGTGGCCATGACGATGGGCGCGGCCTCGATCGTGGTGGTGTTCGTCGTCGCGAAGTTCCTCGGGGCGGACATGCCGATCTGGGTGTGGATCGTCAGCGGCCTGATCGGCTGGATCGGCTCGGCGGTGTTCGCCGCGTTCGGACTGTTCATGGGCTACCTGCTGCCCTCGGAGAACGTGATGCAGATCCTCGGACCCGTGCTCGCGTTCCTGGCGCTGGCAGGCGGACTCTTCGTTCCCCTCGGTGACAGCGGCTGGTTCCCGATGTTGGCCCAGTTCACCCCGCTCTACGGCTTGGCCACCGTGTCCCGGGCCGCGTTCGCCGGGACCGAAACCGGAACGTTGCTGGTCGCCGTGATCAATCTGGTGGTCTGGGCGACGATCTTCGTCACAGGCGCGGCGATGCTGTTCCGGAGAGACACCAAGCGTGCGTGAGACCGAAACCGCTGATCGTGTCGCCCACAGGGATACCGTGGGCGACATGACCACGTTCACCGCCGATCTCCCCGAGGGCCGGGTCTGGCGGTACGGCTGGATGTTCGGAGCCATCTGGCTCATCTATCTGATCTATCCGTTGAACGAGATTCTGTCTCTGGAATCCGTGCCGGCCCGGGTCTTCGGGATCGTCGTGATTCTCGGCTTCGGTGTCGTGTTCACATCCACCTTCTGGCGTTTCCGCAACGGACACCGCCGAGGACATCCACTGCCGACGTCGCAGGCATGGATCGCGCTCGGGGTGATGGTGGCCCTGACTTTCGCGATGAGTGCCTTGGTCGGTACCACCGGTTTCGGCGCGACCGTCTACATAGCGGTGCTGGCGATGATGACCCTGCCGGTCCGGCAGGCCTGGGCGTTGGTGGCGGCGATGGTGGTGATCGTCGAAGCGGCTCCACGCTTCGTCGATTCCTGGGAGCCCGACAACTTCTTCGCCTTCCAGCTGCTGATCAGCGCGGCCGCGGCTTGGGGAATCACTCAGGTCTTCCAGCGCAATCACGAATTGGCCGTGGCCAGGCAACAATTGGCAGACCTGGCCATCGTGGCCGAACGCGAGCGCATGAGCCGGGATGTGCACGACATCCTCGGTCATTCCCTGACCGTCATCACCGTCAAGAGCGAACTGGCCGGCAGGCTCATCGAGATCGACCCCGCCCGAGCGGCCGTCGAGATCGCCGAACTGGAAACCCTTGCCCGGCAAGCACTTGCCGATGTGCGCAGCACCGTCGGGGGCATGCGACAGGTCGACATCGGATCCGAGTTGGCCAGTGCACGAACCGCATTGACCGCTGCGGGAATCGATGCCGAACTTCCCGATGACGCCGACGTGGTGCCACTGCGACATCGAGAACTGTTCGGTTGGGTGATCCGGGAGGCGGTGACCAATGTGGTCCGCCACTCGAGCGCACGACATTGCCGAGTGACGCTGACGGCGTCGACCATCTCCATCGTCGACGACGGAGTGGGACCGGCAGACAAGGATTCCGGCGGCAACGGTCTGCGGGGTCTGGGAGAACGAGTGGCCGCCGCGGGTGGTGCACTGACGATCGCCCGGGTGCCGACCGGTGGTTTCAGGGTGGAGGTACACGGTGAATAGGACGCAGGCGCAATGACCATCACACTCCTGCTGGCGGACGACCAAGCCCTGGTGCGGGGAGCGTTAGCAGCTCTGCTGGGGCTCGAACCGGATCTCGACGTCGTCGCCGAGGTGGGACGCGGGGACGAGGTCGCCGCTGCCGTTCTCGAACATCGACCCGACGTCGTCCTGCTCGACGTGGAGATGCCCGGCAAGAACGGTATCGAGGTCACCGCCGAACTGGCCCTGATCGCTCCGGAGTCGAGAGTGCTGATCGTCACCACATTCGGACGACCCGGCTACCTGCGGCGCGCGATCGATGCGGGTGCGTCGGGTTTCGTGGTCAAGGACACCCCAGCCAAGCAGTTGGCCGACGCCGTTCGGCGCGTGCACATGGGGCTTCGCGTGGTCGATCCGACGCTGGCGACCGAAACCCTCACCGACGGCGTCTCTCCACTGACGGCCCGAGAGCAGGAGGTTCTCCGGGCGGCCGCCAAGGGCGGGACGGCGGGATCCATCGCTGCTCAGGTCCACCTCTCGGAGGGCACGGTACGCAATCATCTGTCGTCGGCGATCGGTAAGACCGGCACCAGTACCCGGGCCGAGGCGGTACGGGTGGCCGAGGACAGAGGGTGGCTGTAGGTCGTTCGGGGCGCGCCGTGACCACGCCGACGAGCAGGCCTGGCAAACTCGAGGGGTGAATTCAACTCTCGACCGAGATTCGTACGGAGACCCGTACGACGATCGGTATGCCCCGGACCCCGGTCCCGAGCGCCTGGGCTTCTTCGGAACGCTCGGACGCTGGGCCGGTCGGCTCGTCGCGGGAGTGGTGCTGATGTCGCTGGTGCTGGTCGCGGGAACAGCAGTGCGGGTGTGGCAGGTGGCGCGCATCGACGACTATTCCAAGGCGGACGCCATCGTGGTGCTCGGTGCCGCGCAGTACAGCGGCACCCCCTCGACGGTGTTCGAGGCACGACTGTCCCAGGCCGCGTCGCTGTACGAGCAGGGTATAGCCCCCGAGATCGTCACCGTCGGCGGCAAGCAGGAGGGGGACCTGTTCACCGAGGCCGCGTCGGGCCGCAACTATCTGATCGATCAGGGCGTTCCCGCCGACGCCATCGTTGCCGTCGAGACCGGCTCGGACACACTCGAGAGCATCGAGGCCGTGAGCAACACCCTGCGCGAGCAGGGCAAGTCGTCGGTGGTGTTGGTCAGCGATCCGTGGCATTCACTTCGCACCCGAACCATGGCGCGCGACGCAGGCCTGGACGCCTGGACCTCGCCGACGCGCACCGGTCCGGCCGTCTACACCAGAGAATCCCAGGCGCACGGAATCGCCAGGGAGACAGGCGCTCTGCTGTGGTATCAGCTGACCCACTTCACCGCGGACTTCTCCTACACGGCAGGCCAGTAGATGACCGGCACATACTCGGCCCACGACGTCGAACGATTCGTCCCCGAACCGCCCAAGACCGCGGGACTGCGGGCCGGGGCAGACAACGCCTCGCACCGAAGCGCCTTCGCGCGCGATCGAGCGCGCGTGTTGCACTGCGCCGCACTGCGCAGGCTCGCCGACAAGACCCAGGTCACCGGACCGCGAGACGGAGACACCCCACGCACGCGGTTGACGCACTCGCTCGAAGTTGCCCAGATCGGCCGCAGCATCGCCGAAGGACTCGGCAGCGATCCCGATCTGGTGGACCTGGCCGGGCTGGCGCACGACATCGGCCACCCGCCGTACGGGCACAACGGCGAACGCGCCCTCGACGAAGTGGCCCAGGATTGCGGTGGGTTCGAGGGCAACGCGCAGAACCTGCGCATTCTCACCGGACTCGAGCCGAAGATCCTCGATGCCGACGGTCGCAGCGTCGGGCTCAACCTGACCCGAGCCTCGCTCGATGCCGCCACCAAGTACCCCTGGATCCGACCAGCCCCGGGCGCGAAATTCGGTGCCTACGACGACGACTCCGCCATTCTGGGTTGGGTGCGTGACGGCGCTCCGGACGAACACAAGTGCCTCGAAGCGCAGAGCATGGACTGGTCCGACGACGTGGCGTACTCGGTGCACGACGTCGAGGACGGTGTGATCGACGCTCGAATCGACCTGCGGGCGCTGTCCGATCCGATCGAGCGACGCGCCCTCGCAGAACTCGGCGTCTCCGAATTTCGCGGACTCGATGTCGATGAACTGATCGAGGCCGCGGATCGCCTGTCGAGGATGCACGTCGTGGTCGCGGTCGGACGCTACGACGGAACTCTCGCCGCATCGGTGGCGCTCAAGCACATGACCAGTGAACTCGTCGGCCGCTTCGCCACCGCCGCCATCGAGGGCACGCACGAGAAGTACGGCACCGCGCCGTTGAGTCGCTACGACGCCGACCTGGTGGTGCCGTCGATCGTCGGCTCGGAGGTTGCGCTGCTCAAAACCATGGCCCTGCGGTACGTGATGTCCGACGCCGGACACAAGATCCGCCAGGAGCGTCAGCGCGATCGCATCCACCGCGTCGCCGAGTGGTTGATGCGCTCGGCTCCGGGCGAGCTGGACCCCATCCTGGTGCCCGCCTGGCAGCGGGCCGACAGCGATGCCGAACGGACCCGAGTGGTGGTCGACCAGATCGCGTCGTACACCGAAAGTCGACTCGAACTGATCGACAAGCGTTCGCTCGGAGCTCAGGCCAGCTGGGGCTGACCGCTCGCGACCGAATGTGGGTAGGTCCGGATCGGGACTAGACTGCCCTTCGTGGCCGGCCGAATTCCTGAACGCGACATCGCCGCCATTCGCGAACGCACACGGATCGAAGACATAGTCGGCGACTACGTCTCTCTCAAGCGCGCGGGCGGCGACTCCATGAAGGGGTTGTGCCCCTTCCACGACGAGAAGTCTCCGTCGTTCCATGTCCGTCCCAATCACGGTCACTATCACTGCTTCGGCTGCGGCGAGGGAGGCGACGCCTACTCCTTCCTCCAGAAGATCGAGCACATCTCCTTCGTCGAGGCCGTCGAGCAATTGGCCGATCGGTTGAACTACTCGATCTCCTACGAGGGCGGCGGGCCGTCGGTTCAACGCGATCGCGGCACCCGAGCGCGCCTGATCGCCGCGAACGCGGCCGCGCAGGAGTTCTACGCGGGCAGGCTCGGCGGTCCCGACGCCCAGGCTGCGCGGGACTACCTCACCGAGCGCAACTTCGACGGGCATGCCGCCTTGGCATACGGCTGTGGTTATGCGCCCGACGGCTGGGACACCCTCACCAAACACCTGCTGGGCAAGGGCTTCGAGGCCAAGGAAATAGTCGACGCGGGGTTGGCGACACCCGGTAAGCGGGGGACGCCGATCGATCGCTTCCGGCGTCGGCTGGTGTGGCCGATTCGCAGTCAGAGCGGCGACGTCATCGGATTCGGCGCGCGCAAGCTGTTCGACGACGACACGATGCCGGGTAAGTACATCAACACCCCGGAAACGATGCTGTACAAGAAGTCTCAGGTGTTGTTCGGCCTCGATCTGGCGCGCAAGGAGATCGCGAAATCGCATCAGGCCGTCATCGTCGAGGGCTACACCGACGTGATGGCGATGCACCTGGCAGGCGTCAAGACTGCGGTGGCGTCCTGCGGAACCGCATTCGGCGAGGATCATTTGGCGATGCTGCGTCGATTGATGATGGACGACAGCTACTTTCGCGGTGAAGTGATCTACACCTTCGACGGCGACGAGGCGGGCCAGGCGGCCGCGATGAAGGCATTCGAGGGTGATCAGAAGATCGCCGGTCAGACGTTCGTCGCCGTCGCGCCGGATGGAATGGACCCGTGCGATCTGCGCTTGAAATCCGGCGACAACGCCGTTCGCGATCTCGTGGCCAGGCGCACTCCGATGTTCGCTTTCGTCGTCAAATCGCTCCTGCGAGAACATGATCTCGACACGCCCGAGGGTCGCGTCGAAGCATTGAAGCGAACCGTCCCCGTGGTCGCCCGCATCAAGGATGCGTCGCTGCGGGACGAGTACGCGCGGCAGCTCGCCGGCTGGACCGGGTGGGACGACACCGCGATGGTGCTCGCCCGCGTGCGCGACGAGGCGAAGAAGGGTGCCCGAGGCGACTCGAGTGGAAAACGCGTGCCGTTCGAGAAGCGTCAGGCAGCGCCCGCCGAAGCCCCCGCCGGGCCGCCGCGTCCCAATCCCACCGATCCGTCCCTGTGGCCGCAACGGGAAGCTCTCAAGGCGGTATTGCAGATGCCCGCGATGGCAGGAACGGTGTTCGATTCGCTCCCGCCGGAAAGCTTCCATCACCCGGCGTACGCGGCTGTGCGCGACGCAGTGGCGGCTGCGGGAGGCACCGCGGCCGGGCTGGGCGGAGGGGAGTGGGTCGACGCCGTGGCCAAACAGGCCAAGGACGCCGTTGTCGTGTCGTTGGTCACCGAGCTCGCCGTCGACCCGATGCGCGTGGCCGACGACGCCCTCACCCGCTACATCTCGGGCGTGCTCGCACGACTCCAGGAGGTATGGGTCGGCCAACAGGTGGCGGAACTCAAATCGAAACTTCAGCGCATGTCGCCGGTGGAGAAGCCCGACGACTACAACGCGCTGTTCGGCGACCTCATCGCCCTCGAGCAGTACCGCCGCAGTCTGCTCGAGCTCGCCGTCGGGAGTGTGGCCGAGGTCGGTTAGCGCCGCAGCTGATCGCGGGGAACGAAGACCTGGGTCTCGTCGTCGATCGGCTTCATCGGTTCCAGTCGTGGCTGGGTGTTCAGGGAATCGGACAGCTTCTGACGGCCGACCTCGATCGCCTTCTTGGTGGCCGGGCTCGACGCGACGGCGCTCGCCGTCTTGCGAATCTGCTCGTACCGGCCACGTCCCGCCTTGGCACCGAGTACGTAAGCAGCTCCGGCCGCCAGTACCAAACGAATCATCAGTAGGTCCTCCCATAGGGCGTGCGGCTGTTCTTCCATCTTGCCCGACGAACCTCTAGCAGGGCGATTTGGTACTCGGCAGAACCCGATTTGGTAGTAGCAAGGGGGTGTGCGCTATTGTTTCCAACGGCTCGCACGAGAGTGTGACGCCGCGAGGTAATCCCCCATAGCTCAATTGGCAGAGCATTCGACTGTTAATCGAAGGGTTCCTGGTTCGAGTCCAGGTGGGGGAGCGTCGAGCCCCCGTTCGGATCTTCATCCGGGCGGGGGCTTTCGCCGTTCTGTAGCCAGTCATAGGACACGCCGCACTTCAGCGCCCACTGCTTTACGAAGACTTTCCGCGGCGCAGCCCCGTGGCCGTTGAGCCAACGGCTCAGGCTGCTGCGCGCCATTTCGAGCTCGTCCGCCATATCTTGGACGGTGAGCCCTGCGTGGCCGAGTGCCATCTGTAGACGCCACCCCAGGGTGAGTGGGGGGACCACGCCGCGTTCCTGCTGGGTAACGACGTCTGTTTGTGACGAAGTCTCGATGCTCATACCGCGAAGTATAGGACGCATGTCGGACATACGACAAGCGTAATTCACGACACACCGGTTCGGTGAAGATCAATGATCGCGAAACCGACGGTTGACGGCCATGCGACATATGTCGTACGGTGCTACCCATGACCGAACTCGAACTACTGACCAGTGGTGAGGCGGGTGTCCTGCTGACCAAGAGCGCCCGCACCGTTCAGCGCATGGTCGACGCCGGCACTTTGAAGCCAGTTCGTCGTCTCCCAGGCGTGAACGGTGCGTTCCTCTTTAAACGCTCCGACGTCGAAGCACTCATGCCCAAGCCGAAGGTCGCACGGTGATTGCGCTGCAGCGCAAGCGATCTCCGCGCAGCCTCGCGCTGTGGTTGCTCGGAACCTGCGCGGCCGGCGCGGCGGGGTGGGTACTGATCCTCCACGTTTTCATGCTCGCTGGTGCGGCACTGCGGAGCTGGCTGTGAGCGCGCCGGAGCGGAGCGGTAAGCGGTTCCTGCTGTCGCCGGACAAGCGTCCCTACGACCTCGGGCGTCTTCCCAGTCACGTGCCCCACGTTGTCGAGCAGCAGCGGTTGCGTCAAGAGCGGGAGCGAGAGTGCGCCAAACAGGCTCAGTCCGCCGCGCGCACTGCCACCTCGTGGATGCGAGACGCTATCCGTGCGATCGAGGACCTGGACTATGCAGACCGCGTAGGGATGCTCGCTGAAGGCACTGAGCGAATCGATCTTGTTGTGGGAGAACTGAACAAGCGGATGATGCGACTGTGCGAAGCCCTACGCGAGGTGCTTACCGTCAATGCGGATCCGGTTCCGTACATCTCTACGTCTACCGCTGCCATCGGGTCGGACATCGAAAAGCTGATGGCTCGCAGTCCGGCCATGACGGCCCAGGTCCACATCAACAACACGATCGAGCACTTCCATCAGCTCACCGGCAACGATGCGTTGCGCACGGAGCCGGATGTTCCGAAGCCTGGCCAGCATCTCAAGAGCCGCCCGTCGGGGAAACCTGTCGGGCCGACTGACCGTCACGGTGGCGCGCTGAATCCCACTGCGGCCCCTGATGGTTCAGGCCCCGGTGGTGGCGGCTGACCGGCCCCCCGGGTCGCCGCCACCACCGGTCACCACCTACCTCGACCGACAAGTAACGGGCCCCGCATTGCCCGCGAGGCCCGTCTACTCACCAGAAGAATCGAGTGAATCCTGATGAGCACCAGCAACAATACCCCCGACTGGTCGCAGCAGCTCTCCGACGCGATGGCCGCCGACGCGCAGCTCGCGTACGACCGCTACATCCCGGCCGCCGCGACACCGACGGACCGGCCCGACGGCGTCGATCTTCTCGTCCCACACGTCGACGAGAACGGCAAGACCAAGTACACGGTGTACCCGTGCCGAGTGGTGTACCGCGGTGAGCTCGACGGTCTGCACCTGTGGCAGGCAGTCAACGACCGATGGATGCAGCCCGGCGACAAACTCCGCGTCGCATACCTGCCCCCGCACTCGGAGGTCACCGGACCGCCTGTCGCAGCTCCGGCGGTGGCTCATGGCTGACACCGCTTGCGTCGGAGTGATCAACGGCCGCCGCGCCGTCCGTCTCGCCCGGGAGGCGAAGCGCGCGCAGCTGATCGACAACGCCGAAGTCATCCGCCGTGCCGCCAAGAGTGCACTCGATCAGCTCGCCGAAACCGACGACGCGCGCGATCAGCACAAGCTCATCACCCACATCGGTTACCAACTCAGCCTGCTCGAGGCAGTCCTCGAAAACGTAGCGGAGGCATGACATGTCCGACATGAAAGTGATCGTGTCCGAGGTCAACGCGAAACGTGGCCTGGTCAACGAGCGGTACTTCATCCAGATCGATGCCGTCGACAAGAAGTCGCCACTCGGCAAGGCGGTCGTCGAGCAGTCACCGCAGGGCGGCGGCGAGACACCGATCACCGAGGTCACCGCCGACTCTCTCCCGAAGCATGTCCGTGACGCCCTGTACTTGTGGCTCGCATCGGTCGAGGTGACCGCGTGATGACTGCCGAACGCATCGCCTACGTGTTGATCGCCGCCAGTGCGGTGTGCGGATACTTCGCGCTCCGTCTGATCTGCTCGCTCGTCATCGCCGCCGGGTGGTACGTCTCATGAACGAGCAGCTGCCACCGCAGGTTCGGTGCCGCCTCCGCTTCTACATGCTGTTCATCGTCGGTCTCGTCGGCATCATCGTCGTGGCCTCCCTCGCCCCGTTGGTCGGTGGTGCGTGATGCCGTTCTTGACCGACAGATCGACGTTCGAGTACTTCACCGCGGCGTGCCGGAAGTCAGATGCCCGGGTGGCGCTCTCGGTAGAGGTCGATGGCACGCGCTTTGACCTTTTTGGCCTCGACCATGTCAGTTTCTACTTCGTCGCGCGCGTCGAGGACGATCCATCCCTGGAGGTGTATGGCGCACTGGACCGCGCGTTGGAGGTACTCGGTATCGACGGCACCGTCTTCCCCCTGGTAATCAGCGCGGAGGACCGAGAAGCCATCTTCGCCGGGGACGTACAGGGCGAATCGTGTGGATACGCCGTCTTCGCTCGAAAACTCGGACACGATCGCCGCGTGTCCAGCAAGTCGAGCGGTGGCATCGAGGGCCTTGACCAGGCTGGCGACGATGTGGGGTTCTGCTCGCAGCTCGTTCCTGTCGCTGCCGATGAACAGTCTGGCGTGAGGCATGAGTCGTCTCCTGGGCTCGGGGGTGGTGACAGCGTACGAGACGACCGCCCGCAGACCGGGTGGGCAAAGCTGATCGTGCGGCCTCCGGTGCGCAGGTATCAGCAGGTACCTCGGCAAGTCGACGCGGTGCAGTGGACCGGGAGCAACTTCGGCGACCTGATGGTCTTCGTCGCCGGCGTGAACGTCGCTAGGCGTGGGGACCGGTTCTGCATCGAGCCGCTGGACGAACCGTCCATTTTCGCTGTGCCGGGTGACTACATCGTCCGCGACGCGGCAGGGAAGTACCAGTGCATCCCGGCCGTCGAGTTCCAGTCCACTCACGCCGTCGTGGTGTCGCTGTGAAGCGCCTCGATCACCCGGAACGATTCGAGCAAGCGCTCGCCGGACATCTGCCGGGTGAAGCGTTGTCGCCGTATGACCGCCGCGTGCTGGTGTCCACCCTCGTCGGCCGGTGCATGACCGACCGCGAGATCGCCGAGCACACGAAGTGGACGGACTACACGGTCGTCCGGATCCGTGAGCATCTCGGACTCGAATCCGTCCACCCTGCCCCTGATGTCCCCGAATCGGTGGGTGCCGATCACATCCCGTGCTTGCTGTGCAACCAGATCACCGCTGTCACAGCCGAATCTGCCCGTCACGGAATGTGCCCGGAGTGCGCGCCGGTGATGGCCCAGACACGAGCGACTGTGCGCAGGCATCGAGTGCTCGCCGGTATTCGCGCACGGACCGGCTGAACGAGAGGAAGGAGGAACACGGGCTGTGGCGAGCGAATGCAAGGACTGTCACGCACCGGTGCATTGGTGCAAGTCGATGTCCCGGGAGGACCGATGGATACCGGTGGACATCTCACCGGACCCGGAACTCGGCACCGTCCGCAAGCACTTCTCCGGACCGGTGAACGGCCGCGTGGTGTACGGCGAAGTCCTCAAAGGCTCCGACCTCGACGCTGCCCGAGCAGACGGGGAGCGCCTGTGGATACGGCACTCCGAAATCTGCACCGCACGCAAGCCGTACAACCCCCGCCCAGCTCACGTCCAACTCGATCTGCCGAACAGAACATGACCGCCCGCCCGCTACATGCCAGGAGCGACACACGATGACCACCACCACGACGCCCGCCACCGAGGTCCGCGAGACCACACTCGAACACCTCCGGCCGACTGCGATCGTCCCGCACCCGAAGAACCCACGGACCGACCTCGGTGACGTCACCGAGCTCGCCGAGTCCATTAAGGGCCAAGGTGTCCTCGAACCGTTGATAGTGACGCCCGCGAAGGCGAAGGGAAAGTACACGCTCATCGCCGGGCACCGCCGTCACGCGGCCGCGAAGCGAGCGGTACTGAAGACGGTGCCGTGCATCGTCCGGTTCGACCTCGCCGGAGACGACCGCGCGCAGCTCGAAGTGATGCTCACCGAGAACCTGCACCGCTCCGACCTCAACGTCGTCGAGGAGGGCAACGCCTACCAGTCACTGCTCGAGTTCGACGACGTCGACCTCAAAGGCCTCGCCACCCGGACCGGCCACAAGCAGAAGACCATCAAGGATCGGATCAAACTGGCGAATGCGCCGCAGACGTTGCGCGACAGGCTCGTCGCCCGTCAGGTGACGATCGAGGACGCTCTGGCGCTCACCGAGTTCGCCGACGATCAGCAGGTGTACGACCGCCTTGCCCTGTTCCTCGGTACCCCGAACTTCGCATTCAACGTCGAGGAGGCGCGCAAGCAGAGGGCCTGGCTGAGACGCGAGGCGAAGATCGTCAAGGAGCTCACCGACAAAGGGATTCGCGTGGCCACCGACGACGCACTCGACGAGGAGGCCGACGCGGCAACGGACGCGGCCGAAACTGATCCCACCGTTGTCACCTTCGATTGGATCGAAGCTCAATCCGAGGACGAGATCCCCGACGGTGCAGAGCGCGTCGCTCTCACCGACCGGCACGTCGAGTCCGGATACGTCTGGAAGTACAAGCAGTTCTTCTCCGGCTCCGACACGGACGCCACCGACTCATCGGGCAAGCCGATCAAACCCGCCGTCGAGACGCCGGCGCAGGCACAGGCGCGGGAGGAGCGCGCTCGCAAGGCCAAGCTCGACGAGGATCTGCGAACCGCGGCCACGGTGCGCCGCCGTTTCCTCGCAAAGGCCGCAGCCGAAAGCAACGCCGACTTTGCTGTCCAGTGCCTACGCCTATACGTCATGGATCGATCGACCCGATCCGGGATGACCAAGTCCGCATCCATGGAACTTCTCGGCGTGCCGCCGATGACGAAGGACGACGACGAGAACGACCACGCTGAGATCGAACGCCACGTCAACAAGATGACCCTGCCGCAACTGGCGGTGTCTGCGTACCTGCTGGACAAGGTCCTGCAGGAAGAGCACCTGGCCAACGCATTTCAGTGGCAGCGCGAACCGTACCCGGCGCTCGATGCTTGGCACCACGACCTCACCGAAGTGTTCGGCTACGTGTACACCGACGCCGAGCAGGGGCTTCTCGACGCACTCGATGCGGCCACGGCCGATGCGCAGGAGTAACCGGTGGACTCCGCCGCTCTCACTGCCGCACAGCAGTGGTTCCTGTCCCTCCCTCCGGAGCGGCAGGTCGGTATCCACCGCTACATCGCGGGTAAGGAAGCGGCCCCGCACACCGAAGTCGAAGGCCAGCTCGCCATCCCCATCCCCGGACAACGCCACCGATCAGGAAGGACGTAGACCATGAGCGACGTCATCATCACAGTCGGCACCGCCGACCTCCGCGCCGCACTCTCCTCGGTCGTCGTGCACGCCGGAAACGACGAGCACCTCCCGACCTACACGCGTGTCCGGTTGCTCGTGGACCCGGTCAATCTGTGGGTCACGGCCACCGACCGGTTCTCGATGGGACAGGCCATCGTCTCGATCTGGGAGCAGGTCGAACCGGGTCTCGCGACGATCGATGTCCTGCCGGAGGACGTGAAGAAGATCCTCTCGATCTTCAAGGCAGGCAAGGAGAAGGCTGACTCGGACGCACCAGAGTTCCAGGTCCGGATCGAGGCCGACGACGAGTTCGTCACCCTGATCGACTGCGCCGGGTTCGTCGACGGCCGCTCCTACAAGATCCCACGGCTTCCGCACGATGAGCAGTTCCTCGACATCCCGAAGCTGATCTCACGATCCCACCACGCGCCACCGGTGTTGCTCGAGAACATGGCCGTGAACGGTACGGACCTCGCACGCTTCGCTGTCGCCGCCAACGCGTACATCAAGCCGCTGCTGATCGAGTCGCACACCGGATCTCGCGCCCTTCTGATCCGGGCGGGGGAGTCGTTCCTCGGAATGCTGTTGCCCCTGAACATCAGCGAGGACACCGAGGCCAGGAACAAGGAATGGGCTGTCGCGTGGTCGTCGCGGCTACCGAACCCCGACCACATCAACAACCACGATGAGGCGGCGAGCTGATGTCCAACATCTTCAACGTATTCCGGTACTCGATCCCAGTCACCGACTCGGAGTTCTTCCTACCCCTGAGCCCGAACTCGGTGGTGCTGTCGGTCGCCGACTCCCGTAACCGCCCGACCGACTACGTCGATGTGTGGGTGCGGGTGCCCAAGGCCGATCGCTACGCCACCGAGACGGGACGGTACGCGGTGTTCCGTATCGCGGGCACCGGACACGACGTCGAAGCCGAGGACGCGACCCACTTCCTCGGCACCGTCGTCACCGCCCTCGGGCTGGTGTGGCACGTCTTCTACCGCTTCGAGACCTCGACAGACGGGATGGCCATCCGATGAACGACCCGCACACCCCGGCATCGACACCGGCCTTCATCAGCACCTTCGTCGCCACGCAATCCCCGGAGGCCGCCAGCGACATGAGAGTGATCATCACCTGCCGAGGAATCGGCGAACCGTACGGCACCAACAGCCTGTCCGGCGTCACGAAGAGCCTGGACCCGAAGAAATACCTGATCATCGAACTGGTCTGGTCGGCCGCGTTCGGGCCGGTACCGCGCTGGGACGGAGACAGTTTCACAGTCAACGTCCTTCACGCCGAACATGCTCTGCTGGGACTGATCGCGAAGTACCCGGGCGCGATCCTCCTTGGGTACTCAGGCGGCGCTCAGGTCGCCGGAAACGTCGCTGCCCAGATCGGTGAAGGTTGGCACCCGGCGTTGACGATTCGCGCGGTCGTTCTGATCTCCGATCCCTCCCGCCACACGAGTCAGATCATTGGCGTCAACCGCGGCGGGCAAGGCATCCTCGGTGGCCGGTACATCAAGTCCGACCGGTTCCAGGTGCTGCAATTCTCCGCCCCCGGCGACCCGATCTCCGAGCTCCCCGAGGGCAACGCCCTCGCCGACCTCGCGCAGCTGATCACCAGTCTGTCGCTCGTCGACGTACCCGCGTGGATGGAGGACCTCCGCCGCAAAGCACTGAAGGGTGCACTGCAGATCTGGAAGCGCTCCGGAGTCGACTGGTGGAACGCCTACAAGTGGTCCCTCGGCTACACCGCACACGGCCGCCACACCTGCTACCTGCACGAGAAGATGCAGGGCGAGTCCGTCACCTACGCTGAGCGCGCCGCTTCGATGATCGCAGGCGTGCGATGACGATCACGACACCAGCAGGTGCACCGGATATCGATCCCGAGGAGCTGATTGCCAAGGCGGTCAACGCCCTTGTCGATCGCCAGCGCATCTTCGACAACGGCATCGCCAATAAGTTGACGGGCGAGCAGGTCGCCGATGAGGTGCTGATGGAGCTGCGGAGTAACGGCTGCTCGATCTCGACGCCTCAACGATTCACACCTACACCCGCCGACTTCGCATTCACGGCGTACGGAGTCAGTCTCTCCGAGCTCGGCGAAGACAGCGACAGCATGATCGCCCTCGGCCACGTCGAGCCACGCCGAATGTTGGCCGCTCTCAACAGGTACTGGCGCAAGTTCTGCGGACTGGACTACGCCGACATCAAGTGGGCCTTCGAGGACACTGTCGGATCGACCCAGGTCAAGCACAGGTGGGTTCAGTTCACCAGAAATCCTCACGCCGACGGTGGGGACTTCGAGTTCGAGTGGATGGCGTGGCCGGCACCGGCCCCGAACCCCGGCGACCCCTACCGCTTCGATGTGGCTACTCCCGTGACGAGGTGGGAAGCATGACCTGGCCCGTAACGCACGTGTACCGCAGCACCGCAACAGATCTGGTCGAAGCACTCACCTTGGCAGAGGCGCGGCGCGAAAACTTCAAGGCCGAGTGTGACGATTGGGCAGACACCTACCCGATGGATTCCGTCGATCGCGAGTATCAGATCCGGTACGACGGCGTCACCCTGGACCGCTGGTTCGCGGGCTTCGAGTTCGTGGAGGGTGATGACACCAGGTACCGCCGCAAGGCAGCCGACGCACCGCACCCGGGCTGGAAGTTCAACCGCCGAATCGGGTGCTGGGTGGCCGACCCTCGCACCGAAGCAGGTAAGGCGCTCGGTCGATCGATGCCGTACGTAAAGGGATCGGCGTCGATCGCCGATCGGCTTACTGGCCTACCCACCATGATCACCGTCGGTGAGACCGGTAACGGCGGCTTCTCCTGCACGTCGGCACGCATCACCGTCGCGGACGGCGTTGTTACAGCTGCTTGCCCAGGCGATCCGTTCGACCAGCGAGGTCCGAAGCCGAGAGAAAAGTTCGCCAGCTACTGGACGCCCGTGAAGTTGTCCGACTACTACGCCGAGCAGGGGCTCTGATCACGATGACCACACCGACCTCGTTTCCGATGGCCGTGGCCGTCACCGATCTGTTCGTCGACCACACCTACCAACGGGACTGCGACGTCAAGCGAGTCCGCAAGATCGCCGCCGAATGGGACCCGCGCCTTGTCGGCGTCCTCGACGTCTCCGATCGCGGTGATCAGGCGCATCCTCGTTTCGCGATCATCAACGGTCAACACCGCTGGGCCGCAGCAGGTATGCGCGACCCCGACGCGCACCTCGTCGTTAACGTCCACACCGGCCTCGACGTTGCGGGCGAAGCGAAACTGTTCGACGACATCGACCGCAAGACCAAACCCATCTCCACGTGGGACCGCTGGCGGGCCCGCAAAGCGTCCGGCGACCCCGACGTCACCGTCATCGAAGACGCAGTCACGCAACTCGGGTTAGAGATCAACCCCCGACCCGGACCGAAGAACCTGCGCTGCATCACCAGCCTGGAGAAGCTACTTCGCAAAGGCGGCCAATCGCTCGTCGTCAACACACTGTTCCTGATCACGGATACCTGGCCCCCGTCTCAGGACGCACTCGAAGGCGCGATTGTCGCCGGCGTCGGAATCCTTCTCGAGTCGTTCGACGACGTCGAGGCTGGTGCAACCTTCAAGACCGGGCGGCTCGCCGACGCGATGACAGAGATGACACCCCGTCAGATCCGCGCGCAGGCTCAGAGCCTGCGTGAGTTCGAGTCCGGCTCTCTCGCAACGATGGTCGCCGTCGTGCTGGTCCGCCTGTACAACCGCGAACGTGGACCGAAGCTCGATGAGAAAGCGATCCGCGGATGACTGCGATAGGACAGGAATACGCCTGGGTGTTCTTCGTCGCCGTGGCCGGTATCGCGCTGTACGCGCTTGCCTGGTCCATTCTGCGCGAGTCGGATTCGACGCGTGCGCGCGGCTATCCCCGTAATTCTCCCGAAGCTCGAATCTTGAGAGGTGAACTGTGACGAACGCACTGGTGTTCTTGGATACGGAAACGACTGGCCTGCATCATGATCGGCGGCCGTGGGAGATCGCACTGATTCGCCGAGAGCCGAACGGCGACACGGCGGAGCTTCGGGTGTTCGTCACCGACGTGGATCTGTCGTCGGCCGAGCTGATGGGCCTGAACGTTGGGCATTTCTACGACAACCATCCGTCGTTCCGAACCGATTCTCCGATGGGGATTCCCTGGGGCGATGAGGAGTTTCAGACCTCTCCGGGGGTGTGGCTGGCCACGGAAGCGAAAGCTGCCGTGCTGGTCGAGCGGATCACTCGCGGCGCGACGATCGTTGGCAACAATCCGACGTTCGATGTCGAGGTGCTGGCCGCGATGCTGCGTCGTCACAAGCTGTGTCCGGCATGGCATTACCACCCAATCGATGTCGTGTCGCAGGCCCTCGGGTTCCTGAGTGTCCTCAACCTCAAGGTGTTGGGGGACTTGCTCGCGCCTGAGCTCGTAGAGGACCTGACGCCGCCGTTGAAGTCGGACAAACTCTCGAAGCTCTGTGGCATCACACCACCCGAGGGGGATGAGCGCCACACGGCGATCGGTGACGCCCGGTGGGTGCAGCGGTGGTACGACCGGCTGAGCAAGCCGTTCGAGGATGCCGACACGACCGAATCGGAGCAACCGCAGTGAGCCGCACCGAGATCGGTTCGGTCGCGGTGGCGTTGGGTCTCGCGACGTCGGCGGTGTTCTTCGTCGCGTTCCGAGTGACATCGGCGGCCGTGGCGTTCGGCGAGGTGTATCTCGAGCGTCGGGGTCGGACATGATTCGGCCGTTTCTCGAGCGCGGGATGAAGGGCTGGAAGATCACCTGCGATTCGTGCGGGAAGGTCGCGCACTTCTACGTCGACACCGCGCGTGAGGCGTTCGACCTTGCTCGCCGGCACTCGTGGATCAAGAGCAGCAGCCGCGATCTCTGCCCCGACCATCCGTCCTGACCGAAGGAGAAGCCAGTGCGTGTATTCGCCAGGGCACCGCCCTTAACCATTAATCATGTCGCCCCCGTTGTTACCCGTTCTCCGACAAAGGATGTCCGTTGCCGTTCTTCCAGCTGGTCGACGAGTTGGCCACCAACCGCAAGATCAAGGCGCTGTTGGATCCCACACTCGACGGCGACACCTCTGGATGTGCAGCGTTCACCGTGTGGGCACTGGCGGGAACGACGTGTCAGGCGTCAGGTGAAGATGGGGTAGTCAAACGTGCTGACGTGGCGAGGATTCTTCTCGACACTCGGATGAGCCTCGACGCCGCCACCATGTTGGTCGAGGTGGGTTTGTGGCACGCACCGGGGCACGAGTGCCCTCGGTGCCCGCCTGTCGCGGACGGGACATTTCTGTTCCACGACTGGTTCGATCTGAAGTACGACACGGGCGCAGCGGTCCGGCTCAAGCGGCGCAAGGCCGCGGAGCTGAAGACCGACAAGATCGTTGCGGCTGTGTGGGCGCGGGATTGCATCGATCCGAAGGTCCCGGCGAAGCAGATGTCGGCGCACTGCCGTTACTGCGGCGTCGTGGTCAAGCGCATGGACAACAGGTCGGGTGTCAAAGCACACCTCGAGCACGTCGACCCTGCAGTGGCGAACGGTGCACGCAACATCGTGATCGCGTGCTCGCCCTGCAACCAGAGCAAGGGCAACCGAACACCGCAGGCCGCGGGAATGACGTTACGTCCGGCACCGCGCTCGGGTCCTGAGCAGCACAGTTCCACCGTGGTCTCGCCGCCACGTTCCGATGACGGGCTGGTTTCGTCTCCGCGTTCCGACGCCGGGTTGTCTTCGACGGGTAGCTCCCGCGAAGGCGTACTCGCCGGCCGCGATGCAGACGATGCGGTACTCGCCGGAACGGACGACGCAGGGACGCGCAATGCCTCCCAGGACCGCCGCACACGGCCTCAGGTGGCCGACCCGTCAGCAGTTGTCACGCCAGGCTCACCGGGGCAACCCGTCGCTGGGACAGTGCACGACAACGCCGACGAGTCGGCCACCACCCGGCCAGCGGGCGACGAGCCGACCAAACCGGAACAACCGGCGATCAAACCGCCACGGCCAGCGTCGAATCCGGAACAAACCCCGATCAAACCGGATCAACCCCGGAATCAACTTTCGGGAGCTGTGCTCGGGCGCGTGCGGGCGCAGGTGCGCCAGGCAGGGTCAGGGCAGGGTGATGGTTTGGGTAGGGGTCTGGGGAGGGGTCACTCGTCTGGGTCACCCGACCACCATCCATCCGGAGACACCGCTCGTAAACGTGGACGCCGCAGATCTCGTGGCCGTTCCCGTAGCTCTACGAAACAGGCCAGTCCAGATCCATCTCCCGACCGACCTGTGAATCCATTCCCACCAAGGGAGTTCACCACCGCGCAAATGCTCGATCCATCGATGGACGCGGGCGCTGCACCCGATGTCGAAGTCCCCGCCAGATTCGGCTCGCCGTGGCACGGCTGGCGCGGCCCGGCGTCGACGGTGACGGAAACCATCTGCGACATCCACGGTCAGCACGAACCGTGTTCCACCTGCAAGACGAGCGAGGAGTGACCGTGAGCGATTACCCATCCGGCCTGACCCTGCGGCCGATCGAGCGTTGGCCGGCACCACGAACCGAACAGCCCGGTCCGTCACCGTTCTCCGCCCCGTGGCGATCGACCCTGCAGCTCCTCGACCGTGAGCTTCGGGCGATCGGTTCAGGCAACCGACCAGCGACGGCGATCCTGCAGATCGCGATGCGCGAGCAAGACTTCCGAAACGATGGGCTTCCGAGAGCCAACGCGGTGCCGAAGCATCCCGGTGTGATCCTCTCGATCGAGTCGAGCAAGGGCCCGTTGTCGTTCCCGTGCGATCGGTTCACTCACTGGCAAGACAACCTGCGGGCGATCGCGCTGTCGTTGGAGGCGCTCCGCAAGGTCGACCGATTCGGCACCACACCGAATGCCGAGCAGTACACCGGGTTCCGTGCAATCGGATCGGCGAGCTCCACTCCCACTGAGTCGACCGCTCAGGCATTGCGTGCCCTCGAACTGATCGCATTCCCGGACACCGACGGCGTCGACCCATCCGGCATTGCCTCGTCCGACCGGATCAAGCGACTGGCGAAGGCGGCCACCCATCCGGATCGAACCGGCGGCGACAGCAACGCGTTCCAACGCGTGCAGGACCTGATCAAGATCCTCGGCTGGGATGAGGGCCGCGCATGAGCATCGACGTCGCCGCAACCACCTGCGTGTGCTCCCTCCCACACAAGCGCATCCCCGACAAGGGCGAGCCGTTCACCGCGGCCGACGGCAAGACCGGCGTCGGAGACGGGATGACCGCGGTCTGGGAACGAGCAGTCGACGGCGGCCGCGCGGTCACCGCGTCCCACGACGGCTCGACTCTCTGCCGCGGGCACCTCACCCGGCTGCAGGATCTCATCGCATCCACCCCGCGCACGGTGGAGTGGATGCGCGAGCAGATCGAGCCGTCGAACACCGCTCCGGATCGCAGTGCCGGATACACCAAACCGTCGAAGAAGGAACCGCCCCTGCCGATCTCCGCGGCCGCCGTCGACGCCGCCGACGAGGAACTGATCTTCCTGAGCGAGTGGGCAGACCAGATCGCGGCGGCCCGCGGCGAGATGGGACCGGACTTGACCGGCGCACGAACCACGTGGCGGTCGACGTACCGGCCGCTCGCACCATTGCAACAAGAGCGCCGCGTCGTCGGATTCCGCGCGATCGAACCGATCATGGTGAACCGCACCGTCAACTCGGTCACGAAGTACCTGCTCGATCGACTCGACTGGATCGCCGAGCAGGAATGGGCGGGGGAGATGATGGCCGAGCTCGGCGCGAACCGACGCTCACACACCAACCGGTGGCCACTCGGCGATACCTCGCGGCGCGCCAAGGGATTCCGGTGCATGGACTGCAACCGCGAATCCATCGTCGTCCACCCGCCAGCGCACGCACCGATGTACGAGGAGATCCCGGTGCTGCGGGAGCCGCCCGAGCACTACCCGCCCGGCGGTGTCGGCCCTCGGATGGAACCGGCCCCGTTCCCTCGGCTCGACGGGTACGGGCACCCGCTCCTCGACGACGCCGGCCAACCGGTCCTGCACGTCATCCGCCGGGAGCTGTACGCGCACCCGATGCTGGTCGCCTGCTCGGACCTCCGCTGCGGCGGCCGGGTCGACGAAGTGTATTGGAACTGGGCCAGTCTCGTCGCCGAGTCCGGCGCAGACATCCGAGACAAAGACATCCGCAGGAGAGCGATGGGCACCACGTCCGGAGCGAGCATCTACGAAGGGAACGGCTGGACATGAGCCAAGTCATCGTCGGAGGAACAATCGTGCTGTGGGCCGCGCCACGGTGGCGTCGAGCGCTCTACCGGATCGGCCTGAAACGGCATCATCGCTGGTTGGGTGATGTCGGTGGAAGCGCACGGATTACGGCCCACGGCAACGAAATCCTGGAACTCGCGTGTGAATGGTCGGACTACCGCAAGGAATACGGGACGAGAAACCTGCACCGCGAGCACGAAGCGTTCAAGGCTGGGTGGGAAGCAGCTCGCGGCAAGTCATTCGAGCCGGGACCGCTCCGATGAGCTCAGAGATCCGCTCGGCTGCTTGCAAGCACTGCGGGGAGCCCATCGAGTATTCGACTGACCGATGGCGTCACCTGACCCCAGGCTGGAAGGGAATGCTTTCCTGCCCCGCATACCTCGACCCACTCGACAGTCGCGGCCGACGCCAGATGGCCGCACCGAAGGAGACACCATGAGCGACCCGCGCATCGAACCACAGGACATCATCCAGATGGTGGAGTCGACGATTCCGGCGTGTGGTCGCTGCACGCTTTGGCGGCGCGGATCTACGCCCGCGGTTTCGAGGATGGCGAACGAGCCGAGAGCGAACGCAGCAACGCGCAGCGCCGACGTGAACGTGAAGCACGCATCACTGCCGAGAAGCGCGTTCCGATTTCGGGGGTGGTGTTGTGAGCACACCGGTCTGTCAGGACTGCGGCGTCGAGATGGTCACCATTCAAGGCCCGGAGAATTTGATGACGGTCAAGTGTCCGCGTTGCGGCGAGGGCTGGAATCCCGCTACCGAAGCTCTCGCGGAGAGCACACCAAACCCCACACACATCATTGCGGACGCCGTCGCGCAACTGGAAGCCGCAGCACCGAGCGCTGTTGCTGCGCATGTGATGTCGAAGCTGACGGACGCCGGTTACAGCATCATGCCCAGCGGGGACGTCGAGCTGCTGGAAAATATTCGCTGGACCGTCAATGGCTCTACGCCGATGGACCTCAATGACGAGTTCGCAGACGGTTTCAATGCCGCGATGCGCAACATTCATCGGATACTGCATCCCGCCGCTGCCGCCGAGGGGGAGAAGCCGTGAGCGCGCCACTACCGGAGGCTGTCATCGCAGGGCAGGTCGCCGATTCGATTGGACGCGCACTGTTCTCGGTCGTACGCGCCGAGGAGATGGACCGCAAGATGCCGGCCGTCACGCGTCCGGATCTCATTCGATGGATGCAACGGAACGGCTGGGTCCATCGGGCCGTGGGTTCGCTCGGTGGCATGTGGCAGCACATCGATACTCACACCGATGTCGGCGTGCCCTTCGTTCTCGACGCCGAGTATGAGCCACACATCCTGGCACGCCTGATCCGCTTCACTCACCTCGGTGAGGATCTCGACGCCCTCCGACGCGTCATCACGGCTACCCAGTTCGGTGCAGCGAAACCAAGAGCCGAGGCGCAGGCCGAGCCCAGATACGGGGGCATGGGTGCAGATCGCCGGGTCCAAGTCGGCGACACCGACTACGAGGTGGCGATCTACGAGGGGCGACTGACGATCTTCGGTTGTGACTGTTGCGAATCTGTGCCGACCGTAGACAACGCCGAAGCGATTAGGGATCTCATTGAGGAATGGATCCACTACACGCCGAAGGCGCACTGACCTATGGACGGTGCCGATCCTCTGGACGTGGACTCCGATCAGTACGTGACGCTTGGCGAAGCTGTGCGCCGGACCTCCCGATCGCGACCGACGATCTTGCGGTGGGTGAAGGCCGGCACGGTGCGGACGATCGAGCGTCGAGGCGTTCGCGGCTTCCATCTCGCCGATCTCGTTGACGCCGAAGCGGCGGCACATTACAACGCGGCTCGGACACGAAAACGGTAGAAGCGCTGTGACCAGCGTGTGGACATATGGTGGTGTACTCTTCGCGTAAGCGATCGGTGACTCCACGTCCCGGTCGCTTTGTCGTTCCCTGACTGAGGAGATCCAATGTGCCGCAGTGAGGAGCAGCGTGAAGCTGACGATGCGCTGACTGCCGCTATCGATCGTGTCTGGCTCGCGTACTACCCGGATACTGAGCCGGGCATTCTGATGGAGTATGTCGTCAACGCCAGGCGTCGAACCTTCGACAAGGATGACGGCAGCCCGCTCACCTCGAACGCGACGATGCCTCAGGATGGTGATGTGCCACTCGACACCATGCTTGGTCTTCAGATGTTCGGAGTGCTGCGGACGCAGGCTCAGATACAGCAGGACTGATGGCACGGGCATCCAAGCGTGTGTGCTCGGTGCCTGGGTGTCCGTCGATACAGGCTGGCCCACTGTGCACGGTGCATGCGCGTGAGCGGGAACGGTACCAACGAGCAACGGTGCCGACCAAGGTCACTCGCGATCGAGCTGAACAAGAGCGTCGAGCGCAGGCGGTCGCGGATTGGGTTGCCGTGCATGGCTATTGGTGTCCTGGTGTTCGCCGGCCAGGCCATGCGTCGCGGGACCTGACTGCGGCCCACGATCCACCGATCGCACTCGGCGGCGACCCGCACGGACCGCTGAAGGTGCACTGCCGAAGCTGTAACAGCAGGCAGGCTGCACGCTTCTGACCAGCGGAAACGCAGATGGTTCGCGTCGGTAACCAATGCTCTGACCTGCGGCGATGCACCCCAGGGGGGTGCCCCTACGGGGCCCTCCTCGAGGTTCGCCGTGGGGGAGGGCTCTCCGAGGTGCGGAGGGTTCAAGAAGTTCCAAAAAATCGAGAGGCCTGCCGATGCACGCGTCATACCTGCCGATGCACGAGTCACCGTCCGCGAGGTACGTGCGGCAGATGCAGACCTGGATGAATCCCGGTCTGGACTTCAGCCAGGAGAAGGCCGCCGAAAAAGAGCGCATCGCTCGACTGTTCGGCAAGGCCTTGCCTCCCGTCCAAGCTCAACACTGAAAGGAAACTGCGACATGCCAGCGCAGAATCTGAATCGCAACCGCAGTCGAATGAGTCATTGGCCGAGAAGGTTCCGTACTCGCCGCGTCGATCTCGACGCGATGCAGTTCCTCGGGTCATCGGCCAGCGGGAAAGACATCGTTAACTGGGTGTTTCTCAGTGGTGGTGTCGCGTCGTGGACCGAAGCCACGCCGGCCTTCGAATCGGACGACGGTATGCAAGGTTGTCCAGCGCAACCATGCAGGCTGACTGTCTGTCACGTCGAGGTCGTCCCGGGATCCTGGGTGTTGCTCATCGACGGTGAATGGACCGTGATGGACGATGCGCAGTTCCACGAGAGGTATCAGCCGTGGCCCTGATGGATCGATGGCACAACCTGGTCGCTGCATGCGTCCGGAAGCTCGCCCACCGAATGGGTTGGTTCTGATCGTTTCTCCCGCGGCGCACTGCTGCGGTGTCTGTTCGGCGCACTGCCGAACGTAGGAGTTGGTGGCGATGACGAATCACGGAGGTGCACGCAGCAGGTCCGGGCCGAAGCCGTCGATGTACTCGGCGCGTTCGGACGCTCGCGATCTGAAGGCAACTCGTCTGCCGGTCGAGGGTTACAGCGACGACTTCCCTCCGCTGTCGGAGTTTCTGCCCGATGCGTCCGAGCGTGAAGGCCTGGTGTGGGCCGAGGCCTGGACGACTCCGCAGGCTGCTCAGTGGATTCGCGAGCCGTACCGGTTCCGGACGATCGCGATGTGGGTTCGCTGGACCGTGAAGATGGAGGACCGGGAAGCGCCGGCCGCTGTTGCGTCCGCGGCGTTGCGTCTCGCTGACCAGATCGGTCTCACGCCGTCGGGTCTGAAGGAGAACGGCTGGGTGATCGTGCCCAAGGATCAGATCGTTCCGGAGTCGCCGCCGGCGAAACAGCGTGCAGCGGGCAAGGTCATCGAACGCACGACGGGAACCGGTCGCCGGTTGCGTGGTGTAGTCCGGTCCGATGGCAGCGACTGAGTCGTACGCCGTCGACTTTCCCACCCTCGCTGATGTTCTCGACCCCTGGTATCAGGCGCACTGCTCGATTCCCGACGGATTCAACGTCGGGGATCCGTTCGTCATGGCCGACTGGCAGTTCTGGTGCACCGCGAACCATTACCGGGTGAAGAAGTCCGCTCGGTGGCAGCCGCGGAAGCCGATGCTCAACCAGGCGTTCACATATCGGCGCTCGCAGATCGTCGGGCCGCAGAAGTCGGGCAAGGGTCCGTGGTCGGCGGCGGTGATCGCGGGCGAGGCCGTGGGTCCGACGTTGTTCGCCGGTTGGGCCGAGGACGGCGACGGGTACGCGTGCTCGGACTTCGGGTGTGGCTGCGGGTTCGAGCACGCATACAACCCGGGCGAGCCGATGGGTATGCCGTGGCCGACACCGATCATTCAGCTGACCGCGACGTCGGAGGATCAGGTCGACAACGTCTACGGACCGTTGACGACGATGATCGAGAACGGCCCGCTGTCGGAGCTCATGGGCATCCGGGAGAACTTCATCCGGCTACCGGGCAATGCCCGCGACTCGATGGTGGAGAAGGTCACCTCGAATGCACTGTCCCGCATCGGAAAGCGCGTCTCGTTCGTACTCAACGACGAGACCGGCCTGTACACGAAAGAGAACAAACTCGTCGACGTCGCTGATGCACAACGTCGAGGTGCGGCAGGTATGCAGGGCCGCACGATGGAAACCACGAACTGCTGGAATCCAGCGCAGCACTCGTATGCGCAGCGGACCTACGAATCGCGCATGAAAGACGTATTCAAGTTTTACCGGATGCCGCCGACTGGGTTGCGTTGGGAGAACAGGAAAGAACGTCGGGAACTGCTGCGGTTCGTGTATGCGGGTTGCCCGTGGATCTCGATCGATTCGATCGACGCCGAGGCCGAGGAAATTTCGGAGACCGACCCGCCGAAGGCGGAGCGGTGGTTCGGCAATCGCCTCGTCCAGGGTGTGGGTGCCTGGATGGATCAGGATGTCTGGGACGGTGCGTATGCGAGGGCCTGAGCGACTGTGGTTGCCGAATCCCAAGGCCGGGACTCAGATCTGCGTCGGCTTCGACGGCTCGGAGTCCAACGACTGGACTGCGATCCGCGCGCAGACGAAAGAGGGGTACTCGTTCACGCCGCGTTACGGTGACGAGCGGGCCCTGCGGCCGACGATCTGGAATCCGGCGGAGTACGGCGGCCAGATACCGCGTGATCAGCTCGAGGTGGCAGTCGAGCACATCTTCGACCGCTGGGATGTGGTCCGGATGTACTGCGACCCGGAGGGTTACTACTCCGAGATCGGGTCGTGGTCTGTGACGTACGGCGCGGACAAGGTGTTCGAGTGGCAGACCAACCGGCCTCGGCAGATGCACGAGGCGCTGCTGCGGTGCGAGACCGATCTGCGGAGCAAACGAATGACGCACGACGGGTGCCCGATCACGACCCGCCATGTCCTGAATGCACGCAACGTGCCGATGCCGTCGCAGCGGCACGGCATCCGCAAGCCGGTGGGTGAGCATCACCGCAAGATCGACGCGGCGGTGGCCACGGTCCTCGCCAACGAGGCCACGCAAGATGCGTTGGTCGCGGGCTGGCCGGATCCGGTCGATCAGCGCGTGTTCTTCTTCCGAAACCGAAAATGAAGGAGGGGTTGTGACAGCACCGATTCTGCGTACGACCCTGTCCTCGGAGCACCGGGACCTGATCGGCAAGATGAACGCGAGTCTGTCTCGCCTGCAGGCTGCCGACCGTCTGCACGATCTGTATTTCGAGGGCGATCAGCGGGTCAAGCAGCTCGGTATCGCTGTGCCCCCGGAGTTGCGGATGTTCGAGACCATCGCGAACTGGCCGCGGATGTACGTCGAGGAGATCGCGCGGCGGCAGCGAATCAAGTCTCTGATTCGACGCGATTCCAAGTCTGCGGTCGTCATCGACGAGGAGGGCAACGAAGAGCCACCGAAGGCGTCCCGCCAAGACATCGCCTTGCAGGAGAGCTTCGACGTCAACAATCTCGCCTCCGAGATCCGACTGCTGAACAAAGAGACGATGATCTACGGCCGCTGCTACATGACGGTCGGAACCAACGAGGACGATGCCGACCACCCGCTGATCTCGGTCGAGTCCCCATTGCAGATGTCGTGCCTGATCGACCAGCGGCGACGCCGGATGAAAGCAGCGTTCCGCCAGTTCCGCACGGACGACGGCGATCGTGTCGGCACGTTGTTCCTGCCAGATCAGACGATCCAGGTGATTGCCGGGCCGCGTGGCTGGCAGTACGACGAGGTGGGCGGCGACGCCGAGAACGAGGACGACAACGACGCCGTCGACGATCACCAACTCGGTGTCATTCCGGTCGTGCTGTTCCTGAACCGTCGTCGGCTGGGCAAGTGGACAGGCACGACCGAGATGAAGGACATCATGGGTCTGACCGACGCGTGTGCCCGCTCTCTGGCGAACATGCAGGTTGCCCAGGAGACGCACGGCACGCCCGGCAAATGGCTGCTCGGCGCGACGAAGGGCGACTTCGTCGATGAAGAGGGGCAGCCGATCCCACTGTGGGAGTCGTACTTCACTGCGATGGCTGCAACGGCCAAGGGTCCGCGCGATGCGATGTTCGGTCAATTCTCGGCATCGGATCTACGGAACTTCCACGACACGGTGAAGTTGTACGCGGGACTGGGCTCGTCTGTGACGGGTCTGCCGATCCGGTACTTCGGCCAGAACACTGCGAATCCCGCTGCCGAAGGTGCTATCCGGGCCGACGAGTCACGGATCAACGGCAACGCCGATGAGAAGAACGAGAGCCAGGGGACAGGAATCGGGTGGGTGATGGTGCTTGAGGAGCGATTCCGCACTGGTGAGTGGCCGGATAAGGGCACGGCGATCAAGGTCGAGTGGAAAGATCCCGCTACCGCAACGAAGGCCGAAGAGGCGGACCATATCCAGAAGCTCAACGGCGGCACACCGGTGTACTCCCGCGAAGGTTCGTGGGACGAGCTCGGCTGGGACGAGGCACGTAAGAGCCGCGAACGCCGTAACTTTGCGGCCGAGAGTGATCCGGTGCTGGACCGGCTCAATCGCAAGTTGACCGAGGTACCCAAACGCACCCCGGGAGACATCGATGATTCCGGAACCGGCAGCTGACAGTTACGTTCGCCAGCAAGGCATCCAGAACGACGTCATCGAGGCCGCAACGCAGATCTGGGGCCGTCGTCCGCCCCGCGATTTCGATGTGTGGTTCGCCGACAACGTCGATCGACTCGTTGCCGTCGTCGCTGCCGGACAGCAGGCTTCGGCCGTTGGCACCGACGAGTACGTCGCGGACACCCTCGACGCACTCGACACCGTCGTCGAGCCGATCGCGCAGGTCGATCCGGAAGGCCTGATCGGAGTTGCGTCCGACGGCCGCGCTCTGGACACGCTCATGTACTCGCCGATCATCACCGCGAAGGGCGAGATCAAAAAGGCGGTCGACCGCGGCCTCCCGATCGGCCCCGACGTGCTGTCGGCCGCGTGGGAGACAGGGCTGCGCATGACTCAGCTCCGGGCGCAGACGCAGGTCGCCGACGTCAACCGCGTCGCGACCGGGCTGAGTGTGACCGTGCGCCCGGACGTCGGGTACGTGCGGATGCTCAATCCGCCGTCGTGCTCGCGGTGTGCGGTGCTGGCTGGCCGGTTCTACCGATTCAGTAGCGGTTTCCTTCGGCACCCGTTCTGCGATTGCCGGCACATCGCGTCGACGGAGGACATCGCCGACGACCTCCGCACCGACCCGATGGACTACTTCGCCTCGCTCGATCCGCGGATGCAGGACAAGATCTTCACTCTCGCAGGGGCGCAGGCCATTCGCGAGGGCGCGGACATCGCGCAGGTCGTCAACGCGCGCCGCGGTGCGCACGGACTCGCCACCGCGGGCCGACTCGTTCGCCGTGACGTCTACGGGCAGAGCCTGTTCACCACGACCGAGGGCGTCACCAAGCGCGGTGTCGCAGGCAAGCTGATCCGACGCCGCGGCCGGACGCCGGAGACGACACCCAGGCTGATGCCCGAGGACATCTACGAGCTGTCGGGTGGCGATCGCGACGAGGCGCTCCGTCTCCTGCGGTTGAATGGCTACGTCCTCGACCGGTCGGGTCCTCGCTCTGGAATCGGATCACGAATTGGCCTGGTGCCCAATCTCGACGCGACCGTCAAGCCGCCGATGCCGGTGAAACCGCCCATGGTCGATCTCGATGCAGTGGCCGATTGGCTCGGAGCCGAGGACAAGTACAAGGCCGACGTCAAGAAATGGCTCGCGGCCGAAAAGAAGTACACCGCCGACGTGAAGAAGTGGCTCGCAGCGGAGAAGAAGTTCAACGCCTCGCGGATCCTGTCGCCCGCTACGCGCGAACTCGTCGCCACCGCCAAGGCGTCTCTGCCAGTGGACAGAGCCGGATGGCTCGACACAACGATCAAGTACCCGAAGGACCGTAACGGCGCAAAGCTGGTCCCCGAAGAGCTGCGGCGGCACCTCGACTCGACATTGTCTGTCGGTCGTGCCGTGCGCGACGATGCGATGAAACGCATCGCCAAGGACACACAGGTCAAGAGGCTACTGGCCGAGGAAAAGGAACTGGTCGCCAGCGGCGGTGCGTTTGCTCCGCGTCGCAACGAGATCTCCAAGCTCGTAGCCAAGCGCGAGCAACAGCTCATCCTCGACACGCTGCGGGAGATTCGCCAGATCGGTGGAGTGAAGCAGCCAGCAGTCATCGCCGACTTCGGCATATCGAGTGCAACAGCCGGCACTGCGGAAGGCTTGGCCTCTCTGCGCCGAGCAGAATCGATCTTCCCCGCAGATTGGTTGCGGACCGCATCTGCCAGCCGCTTGGATATCGGCAAAGCAGATCGAGCCTTCTATTCCGCAAATTACGACTACATCGCCGCTGACGCCAAGGACGAGAAGCCCAACTACCGCGGAGGTTTCGACTCCCATCCCGACGAGGTGATGGCACACGAACTGGGCCACCGCATGGAATCGAAGATCGACGGACTCACGCAGCTGGAGTTCGCCCTGCTTCGCTCCCGCTCCACGAAAGACGGGGTCCTCGAACAGCTCACCCGGGTGTATCCCAACGATGCTGCACTGGCCGCCGAGGTTGGGTACGAGGACGACTGGAAGGATCGGTACGCGGGCAAGTCGTACGCCGACGACTCCACGATGGCCGATCCGGCGCGCCGTCCTGCGGAAGTGTTCCAGGTAGGTTTGCAGGACACATTCGGACGCAGCAACACCAAGGGTGAGTTCGACGAGTCGAGTCAGCTACAGGAATTCGTGATCGGAGTGATGGCGCTTCTATGACCTGGAAAGTGACGTCCCAGACGGACCCGGAACGGTGGCTCGAGTCCACCGGCGGTATCGAGTTCACCGCCGACCCCGAGACAGTGTACGAGCTCGGCGATCTCGGCCAGCTGGTGTACCCGCTGACCCCGGTCGGCCCGGGGGTACGCGGAGTGCAGACACCGTCCGAACTGTTCGGTGCCGCGTGGTACGTCATTCCGTCACCTCGAGTGGCCGGCGACCATCCGCCTTACCCGGCCATTCCGAACGATCCTGACGTCATCTACTGACTGACTTTGCAAGGCCCCGAACGCAACTGCGGTCGGGGCCTTTCTCATGCCCGTGTCACGCGCGGGCCGTTTTCGCCTGACCCGCACTGGGGCAGGTATCACGCTGCCCGCACGGGGCGCACCACTAGGAGAAACCGCTCATGCGCAGAACCATCCTGTCCGACGAAATGTTCGCCTCGCTCGTCACCCGTGGCCGCCAGCCGGTCGTGTGGTCGGTCCAGCCGCTGCAGCAGCAGATGGACAAAGACGATCCCGACGACAAGGACGACCCTGACGACTCCGACGATCCGGACGACGACAAGGACGACCCCGACGACGACAAAGACGACGTCGACGACACCGACGATCCGGACGACGACAAGGACGACCCCGACGACAAGAAGTTGGGGCCGAAGGGTGAACGCGCTCTCGCTGCGATGAAGGAGAAGCTGCGCACCGAGCGGGCACGCCGCCGTGCGGCCGAAGCGAAGAACTCGGCTGCGGTAGTGGACGACAAGGCGAAAGAGGCGGAGCGGGACATTCTCGCGAAAGCCAACTCGCGAATTCTGCGTTCGGAAGTACGGGCCGCTGCTGCGGGCAAGCTCACCGACCCTGCCGACGCAATCAAGTTTCTCGACCTCGATCAGTTCGATGTCGGTGAAGACGGCGAAGTGGACGAGGACGAGATCGGGGATGCGATCGACGAACTGGTCAAGCGGAAGCCGTATTTGGCCGCGCAAAGCGGCGACCAGAAGAGAAGGCGTGCACCCAAGGGTGACCGCAGGCAGGGCGGTGGTGGTCGCGATGCGACCGGCACGGTGTCTGCCGGCCGCTCGCTGTACGAGGCCAAGAAGAAAAAAACCACCTAATCGAACTGACCTCTGAAGGAGGGACATTCACATGGATCTCAACGTCAAGCGCGAAGATTTCGGCCAGGACGATCGGTCGTGGCTCGCCACTGCACACGGCACCGAGACCGCGCGTCCGATCAACATCGACGTCGCGTCGTTCGCTGGCAAGGTCGTCGACGGCTGGATCAAGTCCGGGTACGCGCTCAAGAAGATCGGATCTCGCTACGGACTCCGGACCGATGGCGACGCCGACGCGATCGAGGGCCACCTCTACACCGCGGTGAAGGTTCCGGCCGGACTCTCGGTCGTCGCCGGCGCTTTGTACTGGCACGGCGCGGTCGTCACCGCAAAGCTGCCGCAGTCCGTCAACACCGCGGGGCAGGCAACTGCACGCGACATCCGATACTTCTAGGAAGGGGCTGAACAGCAATGGTGGCTCTGGTACTCAACAGCGACTACATTTCTCCCGCCGAACTGTCCGGCTACGTCCGCGAGGCGTTGAAGGACCGCCCGATCAACGATCTGGCGCTCGTCGACGATCTGCTCCCGGACACCCTGATCGACGACGTCGACTTCCGGGCGAACATCACCCAGCTCGGACTGCGACGTGCCGCGAAGTTCCGCACGTACGACACCGAGGCTCCGCAGTCCGCGCGCAAGGGCGTGGCGCGGATCTCCGGTGAGCTCCCTCCGATCTCGGAGAAGCGCATCCTCGGTGAGTACGACCGGCTGCGTCTGCGCAAGGCGGACAGCGCGATTCTCGACATCATCCTCAACGATGCCGTCGAACTGGCCGAGGCGCTCAAGACCCGCATGATCATGGCCAAGGCTCAGGCGGTCGTGACCAGCAAGGTCTCGCTCGCGCAGGACGGCCTAGAAGTCGAGGCCGACTTCCAGCGGTCGGCCGGTCACTCGGTCACCGCGGCGACGCTCTGGTCCGGCGCGGCCGATCCGATTCTCGATCAGGAGTCATGGTTCACCGTCTTCCGACTCCTCAACTCGGGCAACCCCGCCCGTGCGATCACCTCGCAGCGCGTGATGTCCACGCTCATGCGCAACCCGGTGATCAAGGCGATGTGCCTCGCTCCCGGTGCGACGCAGGGAATCGTCACGCGGGAACAGGTCAACGCCTTGTTCACCTCGTTCGGACATCCCCCCTTCGAGATCTTCGACGCCCAGGTCGAGGACTACAACGGCAACACGGTCCGCCTGATCCCGGACGACCGGATCCTGTACATCGCCTCGAACGGTGCCAAGCTCGGCGAAACCCTGTGGGGCATCACGGCCGAGGCCATCGAGTCCGACTACAACATCGACGCCACCGAAGCGCCGGGCATCGTGGTCGGCTCATACATCAACCCCGATCCGATTCAGCGTTGGACGAAGGCCTCGGGCATCGGCCTGCCGATCCTCGGCAACTCCAACGCGACGATGATTGCGAAGGTGCTCTGATGGCAAACCTCACCACGATCGTGCACGTTCCGGACGAGAACGGGACCTACCACATCTTCAACCCCGGTGACGAAGTGCCGGACTGGGCGGTCAAGGCGATTACCAACCCGACAGTGTGGGACGAACCGCCGGTGATCGCAGCCAAGACCACGGCCGCGAAGAAGACCGCGGCGAAGAAGGCAGCACCGCGCAAGGCAACGGTCGCCGCGGCCGCCGACGCCGGAACTGGCTCCGACGCCACCGGTGGTGACACCGACGGAGACGGTGACAATGCGGACGGCGGCGACAGCAGCGGCGAGGACGCAGACTCGTCGGGTGGCGGAGACAACGCCGACTCGACTGCTGCCGACTCGTCGGCGTCCATCGGGGACTGACCGATGGCGTCGACGGATCCGCTGATCACCGTCGACCACATTCGTGACGCCAGCCAGGAAAGCTTTCCCGAGGACGCGAACTCCCCGGAGCTGAAGCAACTTCAGTTCCTCATTCGGTTCGCGTCCGGGAAGGCCCGCAACGACGTGCGCCGCACGTCAGGGCTGGACCTCGATCGCGGACTCGCAGAGGGCCTGCTCGACCGAGACGTGATGATCGGCGTGATGTCGGTGGCGGTCATCCGCGCACTGACAAACTTCCGGCGAGGCCTCGGCGTGAAGTCGATGCAATTTCCGGAAGAGACGACCGAGTTCGATCTCGCTCCGGACGCGTCGTCGCTGGTGTACTTCACACCGAGCGAAATCGCGGACCTCACACCGATGCCCGCCAAGGGCGGACTCGAATCGTCGTCGTTCTCAATCTCGCCGTCCTACGCACCGGACCGCCGACCGCAACACTTCCGTCGGGACTTTCTCACATGAGGCGGTACCCGCAGAACTGGTCGGTGCTCCGCGAGAACCCTCCGGTCTACGACGAGTCGACAGGCAACAAGATTCCGGTCCCGCCGACGGCAGTTCCGGTCACCGGACTGCTGTCGCTGCGTTTCCTCGAGACGAAGCAAGAGCAGCTTCCCGGAGAGCTGACGACCAGTCAGATGGTGCTGCAGCTCAACGCTCCGGTACCGGGCGGACTGAACGGCCGGGACCGACTCCGCTTCGACGGTGATACCCGCACGGCCGGACCGGACGCGACCGACATCGTCGAGGTCGGTCAGATCGTGTACGTCCGTGGCCGGCCGAAAGAGCGACGGTCGGCCGCCGGAGGCCCGGTGCAGTACGTGGTGGCAATCGTCGAGCACGGATCGGATATGGCCTCGAACCCAGAGTTGACCCCGTAACCGAAAGCGAGTGATCCGCAATGGATCAGCCCGAAGCGCATCAGCCGAAACCGCAACCGCCCTACCCGACGACGTCGCATTTTGTGGTGACGCAGTTGGCCAAGGATCTCGACGGTCTGGCGTTCGGTGCGGCCGATTGGCATTTCAACTTCAGGACCGACCCGAACTATTACGCGTCACTCGCGCAGGCAGTGCTCAACGCACAGGCCGGGTGGTTCCTCGACATGCGGACCCGCGAATGGGTTCTGCGTGAACAGCTTTCCGATGAACAGAAGGCAATGACCTGACCTGTCCCGGTCGGGTCGCCCGCACTTACGAAGGAGATTGACCACCATGGCCGATACCGAAAACACCGAGCCGTCCGCTCAGCCGATCGTCGTGTGGACCGACGACAAGGGGCGCAGGCACCACGCCGCCGAGGGCACGTTCGCTCACAAGGCGTACCTGGCCGAGGAAAAGCTGAAGGAGGGCAAGACTGCTGCGGCCGCCGAGCCCGACGCCGACGCAGACCAGGGCGGGGATGCTGACGTCGCTAAGACCGACGCATCCGTTCCCGCGACTCCTGCCGAGCTGACCTCGACACCGGGTGGTCGGCCTGCCGGGCCGCCGAAGGCCGCCGCGCCCAAGTCGTCCTGATGTCTGCTCGCCTGACCATCTTTCCGGGGCAGGTACGCGAGCAGGTCACCGCGACAACGATCGAGGGTCGCATCGCAATCGCGACGGAGATCGTCGACGAGGCGCGCGCAGCTGCCCCGGTCGACACCGGCTACTTCCAGTCGGAGTTCCTGGTGGAGTACGAGGGTAGGCGGGTGTTCGCGGTGAACGCGGCCGACGACGCCAGCTACATCGAGTACGGCACTCTCGATACTCCGCCGGCGGCGGTGATGACCGATGCGGCTCGCGCGCACGGTAAGTACTCCGGCTGGACTCCGCGATGACGCCGAAGGTGCGAATCCCGTTCGCTCCCGGTGCCGTTCGTGAAGCGCTGCAGGCGGACGGCGATCTCACCGAACATGTTCCTCTGAGCTTGATCACCACTCGTGACATTCCCGAGAACATCGTCCGGCCGTTCATCGTCATCCGCGGCGCTGGCAATCGGGGTGATGACCCGATGCTGCGCAAGCCGTTCGTACAGATCGACGTGTTCGCTCCGCCGCCGGCCATTCTTCGGGCCGAGCCGTACCCGATCAACGCTGATCCCGAGGAAGTTGCATGGGATCTCGCTGGTCTGTGTGGGGAGATCATCGGTCACACGACCGCCCGGCAGTTCCGGAATTGCTCGTGGAACGGCCGATGGGTCGACGGTCCCGGTATCGGCCCCCAGATCGACAAGTCCCGCGGTGAGAACATGCCGCTCTACCGCCAGACGGTGCGAGTCGAATTGACCGTCACCGTCCGAGAACACCCCACTTTCTGGTGGGCGTGAACTCCGGTCCGGGGTGTCCTGGCATGCGCCCCGGGCCGGACCCAAACATCGAGCTCACGGACGTGGGCCGAAACGCTGAAAGGAATCACCCGTGAGCAACCACGCCGATCCGAACCTTGCAGTCGTCTACCTCGACTGCGACTTCTACCGGGCACCCGCCGGTACTCTGCTCCCCACGAATCCGTTCGCCGACAACCCAGTCACCGGCACAGCGCCCGGCGTGGCATGGGATCCGTTCGGTGGTCTGCAGATGGGCTTCGATATGACGCCCTCGCAGGACATCAAGAAGCACCGAGTGATGAACTTCCGCAAGTCCGCCTACGGTGTGACGTCCTCGCCCCGCGACGACACGCTGAAGTTCAAGGCGACGGACCGCTCGAAGGCCACGTTCCTGACGATGCTCGAGGGTGGCGAGGTCATCGAGCTCAGCACCGGAAACTACGAGTACAAGAAGGGCAACGGCGAGGAATTCGCCGTGCTCGCAGTCTGCCGTGACATCACCGCCAACGCGTGGTTCTACTGCGAACGTACCCGCCTCGGCACCCCGCCCCCGCGCTCGTTCAAGGGCGAGGATCTCGACGGTTGGGAGTTCGAGCTGATCGCGCTGAACGAGGTCCGTGAGGGCGGCGACGCCAACCCGCTCGCTCCCTGATTCCACATCCCACCCGGCTAGGTAAGGAACTCGAATTCACATGCCAGAGAACAAGAGCAAGAACAAGGACCCCCGCCCCGTCGACACCGACGAGGCGGGGGCTCCGCCTCAGCCCGAAGAGGACACGACCAACGACGCGGAAGAACGTCGGGAACCGTTCGACCTCGAATCGGTCCTCGCGGTCGGCGGTCCACCGGTCAAATTGCCGATCGAGTGGAACGACTACCGCCCGGTGCCGATCGTGTTCGACGGCGTCGAGTACGTGATCGGGCGACGGTACTCGGCCAAGACCGTGCGCAAGTTCTTCAAGCTGATGCGTACGACGGGCGAGGATGTCGCGGACCAGATCCTCGGCGTAGTTCTCACGGAGGGCGACCCGAAGCAGCTGTGGAAGGACCTCGGTGTGCTGTCGATGCCGGAGTCGGACAAGCTGTTCGCCACCATCTACAAGATCGCCGGCCTGATGAGTCTGTCGGGGAAATTCTTGGCGTCCTAGCCACCCTCGACGACGAGGAAGGTTGGGACGCAGCACTCGCCGCGGTGCGGGCACACTGCCACCTCGATCTCCGCGAGGCCATGGAATCGATGCTCTGCGCGGACCTCGCCGCGCTGGTCGAATACGCACTCGCACGAGACGATCAGCAGGGTCGCACGGACGAGAACATCGCAATGCTCCTCGACCGCGACAACTTCGAGCTCGATTCGCTGTACTCGCAGTGGACCACGGACCCAAACGATCCCGAGGTCAAAGCGGCCGCGGCCGACCGGAAGCGCCGCGGAATCAAGCCATCGCCGCAGCCGCTGATCTATCCGATCGCCCTCCGCCGCCCGGAACTCGCGGACATCTACATCAAGCAGTACACCGAAGCGGTGCAACGGTATTCGGCTCCGCAGTCCGATCGAAAGCTCACCTTGGCCGAAGTTCTGCGAATGCGAAAGAGGTGATCTCGTGCCCGGTGGTCGGATAGACGTCGAAGTTGCAGTCAACGCACGCAACGCACCGGGCGATCTGCAGCGTGCTCTCGCGCCTGCGATGACTCAGGCGAAGGCGTTCGGTGGCGCGATGGGGTTGGCCATCGGTGGCGCGGCCGTCGCGGCCGGTGTCAAAGAAGTCATCGACATCGGCAACGACTACACGACCACGATGAACACCCTGCAGGCGGTGACGCGGGCGACCGAGTCCCAGATGTCTGCCGCGGGCGATCGCGCGAAGGCACTCGGCAACGACATCTCCCTGCCGGGAACGTCGGCGTCGGATGCTGCAGCGGCAATGACCGAGCTCGCCAAGGGCGGGTTCTCGGTTCAGCAGTCCATGGATGCCGCGAAGGGCACGCTGCAGTTGGCGGCGGCCGCGCAGATCGATGCCGCGTCGGCCGCGACGATTCAGTCGCAGGCGCTGCAGTCGTTCGGTCTCAACGCCGACTACGCGGCCACGGTATCGGATGTACTGGCGAACTCGGCGAACGCCTCTTCGGCCGAGATCACCGACGTCGCAATGGGTCTGGCGCAGTCGGGAGCGGTGGCCAACCAGTTCGGCATGTCGATCGAGGACACCGCGGCCACCCTTGGTGTCCTGGCGAACGCGGGAATCCAGGGCTCCGACGCAGGTACCTTGCTGAAGTCGACCCTGTTGGCACTGACCGATCAGTCGAACCCGGCGCAGGGCGCGATCGAAGATCTCGGTCTCACGGTCTACAACGCGCAGGGACAGTTTGTCGGTATGTCGGAGTTGTTCCGTCAGCTCGACGAGGCCGCGGCGTCGATGTCGCCGGAGCTCTATCAGGCGGCCACCGCAACGCTGTTCGGTTCGGACGCGATGCGTCTGGCCGGTGTCGCTGCCGAGCAGGGGCAGGCCGGGTACGACAGCATGCGTACCGCCGTCGAGCGGCAGGGCGCGGCAGCGGAGGTCGCGGCCGCGAAGACGAAGGGTCTACCGGGCGCGATGGCGTCCGCGGGCAATGCCGCCGAGACCCTCGCGCTGGGTGTGTACGACCTGGTGGACGGTCCGCTCGAGGGTCTGATCACCAAAGGTGCCGAGTTCGTCACGAACACCACCCCTGGTCTGATCAGCGGTCTCGAATCCGCAGGCCAGGCGATGGCTCCTGTAGCCGGGTTCGTCGGCGATCTGGTGAGTGCGTTCACCGAACTGCCCGGGCCGGTTCAGGCTGTGGCTGTCGGTCTGGGTGCGCTGAAGATCTCCGGTCTCGACGACTCGATCGGTGAGCGGATCGGCGGCTGGCGCGACTCGATCTCGGACTTTCGCCGTGAGATGGGCGACCTGCAGATGGAGCAGGCGCTGTCGGGCATTTCAGATACCGACACGGCGAATCCGATCTCGGCTCTGACCGGTGATGCAGAGGATCTCGCGGGCGCACTCGAGGAGAACGCGGAGCCGCTCTCCGAACTCGCGGCCGGCCTCGCCACGTTGGAACGCCGCTCGCCCGCGATCCGGAACATGGCCGAGGGTTACCGCGGTGTCACTGCTCGCACGCGAGAATTCGCGAACCAGCAGCGCGCGGCCGCCGGACAGTCCGGCGCGCTGACGTCGGCGCTGCGCAACGGTGCGGCTCGCGCGGCTCAGTTCGGTGGCGTGATCGGCGGCTCCGCTGTCGCTGGCCTGCGTGGCATGACGTCCGCAGCCAGGGGCGCGATCGGTGTCCTCGGTGGTCCGTGGATGGTCGGGATCATGGCTGCGACGTACGCGGTCGGCAAGATCTCCCAGGAGATGGCCAAGACCGACACCCAGCAAGAAGCGGTGGCCACGTCTGCCGCAGCTGTGTCCGTCGCGCAACGCGATATGGCCAAGGCCTTCCAGCAATCTCTCGGCGCTGTCGACGACACAGTACTGTCCACTCTGGCGATGCAGATCGGTGCCGTCCGTGACGAAGCCCAGAGTGTCGCCGAGACCGCACCGGGATTCTTCGCTCCACTCAACGATGTCGGCAAGGACCTCGGAGACCTGTTCAGCAAGGGTGACTTCTCGGTTCTCACCGGCGAGCGCGCGTCCGCGGCCATCGACAAGCAGCAGCAACTCGCAGACGCGGCATCGCGAACGAAGGACTCGTTCGACGAACTGCAGTTGTCGAACGAGGAACTGGCAGCAGGTTATTCGGGCAGCGACGCCGAGTTCCAGTCCCTGATCACCAGCTTGGAGGGCACCAGCAACGGCGGTGCAGATGCGATCGCGAGGATAAAGGAGCTTCGGGCCGAGGTTGTGCGTGCGAGGGAATCGGCGCAGAACACGACGCCGGGATTCTTCGATCTCCGCGATGCGGTGAAGGTGTTGTCCGACGAGTCGTCGTCGGCAACGGACCGTATCAATGCGATGAAGACTGCGCTGGATGTGTTGTCGGGCAAACCGATTCCCTTGTCCGATGCGCTGCAGACGTACAACGATCAGGTTCGGGCTACAGCCGAGGCCACGAAGGACGTCTGGGATGCCGCCGAGGGATGGGGCAAAGAACTCATCAAGGCCGACGGATCGGTCGAATCGGCGTCGGCCAATGGTTCGCGATTGCGGGATGAGCTCCTGCGTATCAAGGATGCCACGGTCACTGTGGCAGAAGCCGGCGGCGACCTCGCACCGGTGTGGGCACAGAACGATGAATCGCTTCGAGCGCTGTCGATCTCGACTGGTGTGAGTGTCGAGGCGCTGTATCGGATGATCGAGGCCGAGGGTCTGGTTCCGAAGAACCTCGAGATGCTCGCAAGCTTGCGGGGCGCGGACACGGTCGAGCAGCAGATCGCGATCCTCGCGGGTCTTCTCAACTCGGTCGGTCAGCCGGTCGATATCCCCGTGGATGCCCTGACCGAAGACGCGAAGAACAAGATCCTCGCAGTCGGTGGCACTGTCGAAGAGAACATCAACGGCAAGCCGGGCATCGTCCGGATAACGGCACCCAACGACGAGGCACTTGCGGCGATCGACGCGATTGCCGCGAGCGTCAACGGGATCCCGAAGTCCATCATGATCAACATCGACGCGCAGGCTACGGCGCGTGCGCAGGCTGCATTCAACGCCAACGGTGTTCAGGGGCCGGTCGCACCGGTACTGATCGATCCTCCCCGTCGTGCGACCGGTGGCGCATTGGTCGGTCCGGGGACGTCGACGTCGGATTCGATGCTCATGTACACGCCCGGGTTCGGTGCGTGGCGAGGCTCGACGGGCGAGCATGTCCTCGACGCCGGTGACGTGCAGGCGATGGGTGGGCAGGAGAACGTCTACCGGTTCCGGCAGATGCTCGACATGAACGCCTTGCCTATGGAGGACCTGCTCAACGGGAACCTCGCTCTGCCGGGGTTCGCTGAGGGTGGCGCGCTGGATCGGGTGTTCGATCTCGGTCGGCGCGGCAACGGTAACCCGTACGGCTGGGGTGCTGCGTCGGTGTCGGCGGCGGACTGCTCGGGCTGGGTTGCGATCCTGCAGAAGGCAGCGATGGGTCAGGGCGAGTCGGGCCGTTTGGGCACGACGTATTCGTTGCTGGCCGGTGAGTGGCCGGGTCTGGTGCCGGGGACTACGGGTCCGTTCGTGGTGGGCACCAACGAGGAGCACATGGCTGCCACCGTCACCAACAACGGGACTTCGGTGAATTTCGAGTCCGGTGGCGCGAACGGAAGAATGCAGATGGGTGGCGGTGCTGCGGGTGCGTTCGATGCGCAGTTCACCAACCAGTACTACCTACCCTGGGAGTTGTTCGCGCCGCCCTACGATCCGGCGACGTCCGGTGCGCCGGGTACCGCGGGGATCGAGGGTCTGGATTCTGCGAGCTCGTACAGTAGCTCCGGTGGTTCGCGGTCGAAGAAGGCGACGTGGGCGGAGAAGGACGAGCTGGCCCTCGATTCGGCTCGCATCGCGATCAGGCAGGCCGAGGAGGATCTCGCGGCGGCGCTGGGCAACCCGAAGAAGTCCGACGCCGACAAGGACCAGGCTCGGTCGAAGGTCGATCGGGCCAAGCAGAAGGTCAAAGACCTCGAGGCGAAGAAGGACGCTGCCGCCCGCGGGTTGAACGAGCCTCCGGCTCCGCAGGCTCCGGACCTGACGACCAATCTGTCCGACGAGGAGTTGTCGGCGCAGGATGCTCAGGCCGCGGTCGTCGAGGCCAACGCTCGCCGCAACGAGGTCTACGCCGATCCGGAGTCGACCCCGGAGGAGAAGGCGGCCGCGGACCGTGCGCTGCAGCGTGCACGGAACTCGGCTGCCAATCAATCCGTCGGTGGTGCTTCGGGATCGGCAACGGGTGCGTTGACGACGGCCGATCAGTGGTCGTCGGCGCTCGGCGGCATCGTCGGTGACTTCGTGACCGAGAACATCGCAGATGTCCTCGGCTACTACGAGGCCGACAACATGGGCCCGCTCGCCAAGGCCGGGATGGCGGTCGTGACGGGTCTGGCGCAGATGCAAAAGCAGCATCTCGAGGACAACGCCAGGTTGCTCGACACTGCCAAGCCCGCGACCGAAGACGAACTCGCCAATCAGTTGCCGGCCACTCCGGGCACTCCGGAATGGATCGAGTTGCTGGCGAAGGGGATGGTGACGCCGACCCCGAAGTTGTTCGACACCGGTGGTCTGTGGAAGCACGGCCAGCTGGGTCTGAATCTGTCGGGTCAGACCGAGGAGGTGTTAACCGGCTCGATGCGTACGTCGGTGGCGCAGGAGTTGGCGTTGGCGCGTGCGGAGCGGATGGCTCCGCAGCGGTCCGCTCCGGAACGTCGGGAGGCCAGTCCGATCACGGTGAACAACAACGGATTCGACCGTCATGAGGTGGAACGCGGTATCCGTCAGGCGCGCCACGAAGACGAGTGGCGCTCGAACAGTGTTCGGTTAGGGGAGTCGTGACGTTCTTTCCGGAGGGCACCGCCAATGTGGTGATCGCAGGGCCCGGCGCAGCAGCGGATCTTCCGGAACGGGCCTGGTATCTGTCCGAACACCACCTCGTCGGACGTCAGTCCGGCGGGGTGGTGCTCGCTGGTGGCTGGGCCGACTACGTCGAGCCGGAGGCCAAGCATCAGTGGTTCGAGACCGCGCGGGGTGACGGTGCAATCTGGCTGGGTGCGGTGATCGAGCCTCGGCGTTTCAAGATCCCGGTGTACGTCCACGAGATCCACGGCTCGCCGATTCACAAGGTCGAGGATTCGTTCTGGTCGGACATCTGGTACGAGTTCCAGTCTCGCTTGTACGTAAATTCCCCACGCGGCGTGAAGTATTGCGACTTCCGTTTGGACGCACCGCCGTCGGTCGAGCACGAGTCCGATCCGGTGTTCGAGGGTTTCCAGCCGTATCTGATTCCGGTCGTGGTGGAGAACGCGTGGTGGTTCGGTCTGCCGGAGGAGTTCGCGTGGGCGAACGGACAACCGGTGACGAAGAAGTCGCTCTACAACTCCGGTGACCGCAAGGCCATGCCGGTGATCACCATCAAGGGGCCGGGTGTCTTTCAGCTCCCGGACGGTGTCAGTGACAAGGTGGTGACCACACCGAACCTGAAGCCCGGGGAGGTGGTGGTCATTCACACCGACATGTCGGTACGCCCGAAGTCCAACATGCGCAACAACTTCTACGGCGACATGGGCGGTCAGCGCTTCCTCAGGGACAACGCGATACCAGGTCGTCGGCGGATGGACATGTCGCGTCTGAAGTGCATCGGCGGCAATGCCGCGTCGTCGGCGGTGTTCACGATCGAACCGAAATCACGGAGGCCGTTTTGACCGCACCGGTGATGGACCCCGTCAACGTTCCTCTCGATTCGTGGTCGGCCGCGGCATGGCGTGAGTTGCTCGACGAGCCGCCGCGTCGCGGATCGGCAGCCGAGTTCAGTGTGGAGGTCTTCACCCCGCAGTTGGTGCCGCTGGGGATGGTCACCGACTACGGCGAGGCGCGATTCAAGAAGCAACGCCGCGGTGTGGGTCCGGCGAAGCTGCTGTTGCCGGGGTCGACCGAGTTCGCTGAACTGCTGATGAAGGCGGACACCACCGTCATCCCCGTGCGGATCACCTACAACGACGAGCACTACGACGGGTTCGTCGACACCGCAGTCCGCAAGGGCATCAAGGGAAACAAGACGATCACCGTCACCCTGGTGGACTCGAAGATCTTCCTCTCGTGCATCTTCGCCTACCCGATGCCGATCCCCGGGTTCGAAGAGGTCCAGTTCCCGCCGGAGGACCTGTTCGTCGGACCGCTCAAGGGCGGCGTTCACTGGTACTCGGAACGCAACTTCTTCCGACTACGCTTCCGCACGGGCCAATGCCCGGTCACCATGCTGCCGTACGACTTCTTCTCCGACCGTTCGGAGTGGACGACGATGCAGGCCCGCATGGTCTCGCTGGAAGAACTGTTCGATCCGGTCCTCAAGGACTCGGACGTCATGATCGAGATGGGCTTCTTCATCAAGGGCCGCGACAAGCAACCGTCCGATCGGGTGACCCTGCTGTCCTCGCAGGTGTGGATGCGGGTGGTCGATCGACCGAAGTCCGGCGGCATCAACACCGGTGTCGCACCGCTCGACGGTCTGGCGAACACCATCGCCCAGATGATCGCCGACGGTGTCGACTCGTTGATCGGCGGCTTCCTCCCGGGCTTGGCCGAGCAGATCTCCAAGCACCTCAAGCAGACCGAAATCCCGTCGTGCATCTGGACGGAGGACTCCCCGGGCATCATCGACGCCACGTTGGAAGTGACTCACCCACAGGCCTATTCGGTGATTGTTGGGGGGAAGAGCCCCACCTGGCTGAACAAGTTGCTCCAGCTCGCAATCGAGCAGGGGATCATCGCGTTGGCCACCGCGGCGCTGACAGCGTTGTCGATTCCGATCGGCGGTCTGGGCGGGATCATCGGCGCGGTCGCAGGTGCCCTGTCGACGATCCTCGACGATGTGTTCCTCGCGTTCATGAAAGCCACGAACTACAGGGCCAAGCGCGAGCTCGGCCCGCTGGCTCGTCCGGAGAAGTTCGTCAACGGCGGCTCGGCCGGATACACCTTCTCCTCCAAGCAACGCGCCGATCAGGGAATCTTCGACATCGCCGGAAAGCGGCGAGGCAAAGTCTCGATCATCGACTGGGCCCCGCACGCGGCATTCCGCGATTTCGATATCGGGCATCTCGTCGGATGGGAAGACGAAGGGGAAATGTTCACCGACCGGGTGGAGTCGATCGAGGTCGTCGACACCCGCGAGGACCGTGTCGTGGTGGACACGGTGATCGGTGACGACGAGCCGGAGAAGTCTCCGCAGCAGCGCAACCAGGAACGGTTCAAACGACTGTTCTCGATGTTCAACGCCATGACCCTCGCAACGAACTAGGAGAACGCACCATGCCGGACATCGTTCTGCCCCACAATGTCTCGATCATCCCACAGGAAACTTTCTACTGGTGTGGGCCTGCGTCGACTCAGGTCGCGCTCGATGTGAGGGGGATCGGCTCGACAGAATCGGATCTCGCCGAACAACTCGGGACTACCCGTAACGGCACAAACCACGTTGGGCTGATCACCGACCTGCTGAACCGGAACGTCGACGCCGACTACGTCACCCGGCAGATCCCCGGCAACGATGCGACACCTGCACAGCGTGAGTTGCTGTGGTCGGACATACGGTCGTCGATCCTCGGTGGTTATGCGGTGGTCGTCAACGTCGTTGTGCCGCCGTCGAACTACCCGCGCGGTACTCGCGGCGAGAAGCCCGCATACGGCGGGGGGACGGTCTACCACTACTTCACGGTCGTCGGTTTCAATGCCGACACCCGCGAGGTGTTCGTCGCCGACTCGGGCTTCCGGCCGTACCAGTATTGGATGTCGGTCGATCAGTTGGCGTCGTGCATCGCGGGTAAGGGGTACACGGCGACACCGGACGTTGCGCCTGTCGCGGCCGCCGACGACGAAGCGACGTGGGCTCGGATCGAAGAGCAGTTCATGGGCCCACGCCGATGAGCGCGTACCTGCCCGATGGCAGCACAAACGAGGACGGCGGTAAGTACGACGCCGGTCACGGAATGCGTTACACCCCTAGATACACCGACCCCGAATGCACTCAGCTCGAAGGGATTACCTTCTGGCATCCCTGCAAGCAGGACCGTCACCCTGACTTCGAGGGTTGGGCCAACGGGCGCACCGGGGAGTCGGACACTCCCGGTACCGGGTGGACGCACACCAACACCGACAATCCCGAGCGCCTGACCGTGAGCCCCTCGATCCTGTGCGTGACATGCGGGTTTCACGGTTTCTTGGTCGAGGGAAGATGGGAGCCCTGCTGATGGATGCTCAGACGCTCCGGGCGGCGATGCAGGAGACCTACGTTTCCGCCGCCACCATCGCCGCATACCTGCCGCATTTCGAGGAGGCGATGCGCGCCGCCCAGATCACCACCGTCCTTCGGGCCGCGGCGTGGTGCAGCCAGATCGGCCACGAATCATCGGGCTTGCGCTACATGGCAGAGATCGAAGAGTCGAACCCGACGTGGACGTGGGATCGCACCAGGTACCGCGGCCGCGGACCGATTCAGCTCACGTGGCAGGGGAACTACCGGCGATTCGGCGAATGGTGCAAGGCCGCCGGATACGTCACCGACTCCGAGCTGTTCGTCAACCGCCCCGAGCTCGTCGAGGAACCGCGGTGGGGATTCCTCGCAGCGTCGTGGTACTGGCTCAACGGTGGGCCGCGCCGCGGTGAGATCAACGCTTTCGCGGATGCGGGCGACATTCTCTCAGTCTCACGATGCGTGAACGGCTGGGTCCCAACACCGAACGGGATGCCGGACAGGCAGTCCCGCTACACGCGCGCACTGAAACTCGGTGATGCGCTCCTACCCCAGGAGGATGACATGGCAGGTGCAGCGGAGAACATCGAAGAGCAGTTGCTGGGACGCAAGGAAGTTGACGGACAACGGCGCGGCTGGGATCAACTGGGCGACCACATGCAGAAGAAGCGCAGCCTCGTCGACGGCGTGGGCCGTGTGATGCAGATCGGCAACTTCGAAGTCGAACAGCTCAAGCGCGTCGAGTTGAAACTCGACGCGGTCCTTGCGGCACTCAAGGTCGAGAATCCTGCACCGTACGAGTACGAAAAGGGGAAGTGATGGCCGACAGAAATGTGGTCGATCTGATCACCGAACGTGTCGTCGAGCAGGTGTCGGCCACATTCGCGGGTGCGGTGGCACAGCTCGAAGCGGCCGGCGCAGATGCCCGTGCGCGTCTCGATGAAACATTCGAGCGGATCGAGGCCGAGGGCCGCGCGAAGCTCGACTCGCTGTTCGACCTCGGAGGCCTGCCGTTGGGCGGTCCGGTGATCACCGAGGATGGGGACTTCGACCCGGTCGGCTGGATCAAGTCTCAGGCGCGATCGCGTGCGTTGCGCACTCTGATTCAGAGTCTGCTCGCGGTCGTAGTGGTAGCTGGCGGCAACGTCGTGATTCAGGCGGTCACGCAGGGGACCCTGAACGTGTTCTCGTGGGACGACTGGAAGGTCGTCGGCACTCTTGCCGGATCGGCTGCGATCGCGTCGGTGATTGCGTACGTGCAGAACAAGTTCGGCATCAAGCCACCGAAGGCGGGCTGATGCGTCGGCGGTCGATCGACCTCGGTCTCGTCTCGTCGGCCGTCATTCAGGTGACGGTGTTGGTCGGTGCGTTCTTCCGTGGTCTGGACTACGCGGTGGGGACGGAGACCGGCGCTGCGATTCTGGGCGATGTCGAGCGAGCGGCACCTCTGCCGGTGTGGGGGTGGGCTCTGATGCTTGGTTCGGTTGCGGCAGTTGTGGGGTGGCTCGGCTGTGTTCGGCGCGCGGTGGCTCTCGGCTACACCGTGATCGGCCTGGCTCTGGTGGGAATCGGGTTCGGGCAGTTGGTGTCCGTGCTGTCCAAGGACGAGATTGATGGGTACCGCACTCCGATTGGGGTGATGGCCGGAGGTGTTGTGGCACTGGCGTTGGCGGGCTCGGCGTGGATGCAATCGCTTGCAGAGAAGGGTGTCCCTGATGCCGCCGACTCCTGAAACCGAGTTCGTTTCACAGCACCCGATCTACCTGTACGCGGCCCTGCTGCTCGCAGTGGTCGTGATCATGGCTCTCGTATCGGAGAAGGTCCGACAGGTGTTCGGCCCGATCGGTACGTGGATTTCCACCCGCAAGGAGCGCGCTACCGAACGCAAGCGCAAACAGCTGATCTCGAAAGGCCGTCTCGACGACGAGCGTCTGGCGACGGCCGAGAAGCGCATCGAGTACCTGGAGAAGGAACTCGCGGACGAGCGCGCGGAGAAGCAGCACTACTCGGACCAGGCTCGGTCACTCTCTCGCCAGTTGGCCGAGATGAAGATCAAGCTCGATGAGCTGACGGTTCAGGTGATCGCCCTGCGGCGCGACCTTGAATTGAACGGCCGACAGACAGGTGGGCAGTGATGGCAGGCTTCAACTTCGAATTGCCGATGACCCTGAAGCTGCGACTCCACGACGAGTGGAACATCCGCACAACGGGCCGCGGTCTCGCCGAGATCGAGGGCGGCGAAATGGACGTCGACGTCCTCGCCTACAAGGGCGACCCCGGCGACGCCGGCCGGGACGGCACCCCGGTACAGATCCACCGCGCACAGATCCCGGCCGACATCCCGGCGATCGGCACCCTGTCGCCGGAGTGGATCGGTCACGGCTGGCGTGTCGACGGGTCCCGCGACGTCAAGATGGTCGTCGAGGAATACCCGGGCGGGCCCGTCAAGTTCGACACCCTCACCAACTACCTCGGCGACAAGGGCGACACCGGCGCAGTCCCGACGTTGACGGTGCGGTCGGTGACCTCGACGACCGACGGCAACGGATCGGTCGCGTTCGAGGAGATCTCACCGGGCGCGTACGCAGCCGACTTCGTGCTGCGCAAAGGTGACACCGGAGCGCCGTCGACCGTCCCCGGCCCGGCTGCTGCGGTCGAGGCAGCGACGGACTACGAGGACGACGACACCGCGGCGGTCACCGGCGATGTGCTCGCGAAGCGATCGGACGGTAAGTGGGGTCCCCGCAAGATCTTCCAATCGCCCGGCGTCTACAAGAAGGCAGGCTCGGCCGAGGACTGGCTGGCGGTGAACTCGGGCAACGGGTGGGCGGGGGAGTACCTCTCGATCGTCACGATGCCGATGCCGGCGCAGCCGTTCGCATGGGAGCCGGAGGTCGACGGCATGGTCGAGTTCTTCACCACTGCCAACGTGCGCATCGACTTGGAGTGCCGCCTCGGTGCGGTGTCCGGGCCGCTGCTCGCGCGTGGTCCGGCCATCGCGATCACCGCCTTCCAGAATCAGTGGATACCGCGTGTGCTCTCCCGCGCGGCGGAGGAGACGATCTCGGTGCCGACGTCGTCGTCGACGATCGTGCCGAAGAACACCGCGGTGAACATCTTCCTGATCGCGCGCAAGATCGAGACGACGGCCCAGACACGTCTCGAGACGCGCAAGGAACGCGCGTACCTGCGGGTCCGCCCGATTCCGGTTCCGGTGTAGGCCTGTGCCTGAATACTTCGCTCCGAACAATCCGGACATCGGCTACAACGGTCGCGATCAGGACAAGCCCAGCGGCATTCAGATCGGCAACTCCGAGACGCTCCGCGCGCTCGGTCAGGTGTTGGCGGGGGATCAGGGTTTCGAGAACACCCCCGATGCTCAGGACCGCGAGTACACCGCGCAGGTTCTCACGGCGGGACTGGCGGCACGGGTGCAGACGCTCGAGGGTCGGATGGCGGCGGGAGCTGAGTACTCCGACAACTTCAACCGCATCAACGCCTCGACGCTCGGGTCTCCGAACCCGGGCGTGATTCCGGTGTGGCAGCAGTTCGGCGACGGGCAGTCGTTGGAGATCATCGACCAGGCCGCGCAGCTCAACCAGTCGGCCCCGTTCAATCTGGTCGACGACGGCACCCGGTATGCGCTGTGTCCGCAGGCGGCGTCGTCGCCGAACTACTCGGTGATCGCGATCGTGCACCCGCTCTCGAAGTCGGGGAAGATCGCGACCCGTGCGCGTACGAGCATCTACGGCCGGTGCAACGCGGCCGGCACCGAGGGCGTGTACGTCGACTTCTGGGGCGGGCACTGCGAGCTCGGCCGGTTCACGCGGTCGGGCAACTCGATGACCCGATCGCAGTGGAAGGCGAACGACGAACGGTCTTACAGCTTCTCGTCCACTCCGGAACTGCGGATGAAGGACGCCCGCTACGTGGTGGTGGTCGATGGTGTCGAGCTGATCGTCCACGACGACGTGTCGGGCTTCCCTGTCGACGGGAACCACAAGTTCTCGATGTTCTCCTGCATGACGTGGACCGGGTTCTTCGGTGCCACACCGGAATTCTCGGCAGGACTCACCGGTTTCGCGATCCGCGGCAGCGAGTTCACGGCGATCGAGGACGCGAAGGCCGATGCGGGCGCGGCGCTCGAGGCGGCGCAGGGCGCGCAGGAAGCGATCGGCACGGTCGTCGTCGATGCCACCGCGGCCGCGACGTCGGCGGCCGAGGCCGCTGCCGCGGCGATCGGTGCCGCTCAGCAGCAGCAGGTCAACGCGGTACAGGCCGCGATCATCGGTGTGCAGAAGGGCCTCCCGGTCGTTCCGTACCACCACTGCATGACCAACCACGAGTGCACGTTCCACCAGATCTCGCGTGACCGCGACGTCAACGGACTCAGCGGCGGCGTGTCGAATACGTCCGGTTCGGGGTGGAGCACTCACGACCACGTGCGTGGCACCACCGGATCCAACACCGGAAGTAGAACCCTCGACCCGCACGGACACAACGACAACTTCGCGGTGACCAAAGCGGACCCGGTGTACCTGCCCCCACAGAACTCGGTCGAGGCAGGATTCGTTCGGGTGCAGTGGTCCGGTGGTCGTGGTTCGGTCGTGTACGCGTTGGGCAGCATTCCTGCGTCGTCGCCGAACCCGATCTACATCCTGATCGGGCGAATGAGTCCGGATGACGGGTCGGTGTTGATCGAGCACGTCTCGCCGAATCAATCGGCTGCGATCAGCGGGCCGGGGGAGCAGATCTACAACTTGCCGAACGAGCTGGTGTTCGAGGCGAACGAGTCGGTGTGGCTGGGAATTCACCAGCCTGGTCCGACGAATTCGCAGCGCCAGCTGGTGGGCAAGATCAACAACGCGGCTGTCCCTCGTGAGGGTTTGCTGTATCCGCCGCAGATCGCCAACCGCATCATCTCGTCGTCGGTGATCACCGAGCAGTCAACGATCGCGGCGTCGTCGTTGACGTTCACTCCGGCTGCGGCATTGCCCTGGATTGGGATCGGACAGCCGACGAACCTGCCCCTGCCTGAACTGGTGACCTATTTCGAGGACTTCTCCTCGGGGTCGATTCCACCGACGCTCTCCCGCCAGGAGGGCGCAGCCGCAGTAGTGGTGTCGGGCGCAATCATGTTGCCCGGCGGACTGATCGACAACGGCCGCCGCCGGTACCGGGTGACAGCGAAGATGGCTCGCGACGATCACGAGGTGTCAGGCCAGATCCGCACGCCCACAACCAGGCCTGCGTATCTGCGGGTCCGTAGCTATGTCGATGTCGAAGTCCGTTCCACCGGTGTGACGTTGGCGTATCGGCCGTGGCTCGGTGGTGGGGTCTTGGCGTCGCAGGACTTCACGGTCAACTCCGGTGACGTCTTCAAACTGCGTGCCGAGGGCAACGTGTTCATCGTCTACAAGCTCACGGGAACCGACACGTGGACCCCTGTGCTCACGTATCCGGATACGGCCAATGCGATTCCGCGAGGCTCGGCGTACCGCTACACCGAGTTGGGTCTGAGCCGCGCGGACTTCGGTAACTCCGGCGGCTGGGAATTCATCCTGGCTCGAGATCTCCCTGACCCCGAATAGGAGCGTTCACATGTCAGCAGCTGTGTTCACCGACGAGGAAGGGTTCGAGTACACCGCGCGTCGCGACGGCGCGATGTTGGTCATCACTCGAACCGATCAACCCGACATCTCGTTCGCGGGCCGCGTCGAGCCGTTGCCCGCGTACGAGCCGGTGTTCGTCGTACCCGAGCCGGAACCCTATGCGGGGATGGGCCCGGCCCTCGACGGCCAGATTCTCGAAGGTCGGATTGTCACCGAGTCCGATCCCGACGCGGTGCTCGCTATCGAAGCTCAGGAAGGATCGGCATGACGTCACCGGTGTTGGAGTACGGGCGTGTGGAGGATTGGATCGGTGGTCTCGTCATGGACGGCCTCGACTCCGACGATCTGCCCGATGATGTGGCGTTGACGGGGACGGTGAAGCTCGAACCGATGCTCGCCGAGTCGGCCGGCGGAATTCGTGTGCCGACGATGCCGAAGTGGCTGTCCGTGCAGCCGATCACGTGCTCCTACGTCAACGGTCGGCTGACTCATCGTGGGTTGCCATACGTGATGCTGCTGGCCCCGAACGAGGCGACCAATCCGACGAACTGGAAGTGGCAGGCCTCGTTCGATCTGCGACTGAACGGTGCGCAGGTGGTGCGTAAGCAGTTCGCGTTCGTGCTCCCGGTCTACGATCCGGATGCCGCACTGGTGGCGGGGCGCAATCCGACGGTCGTGAATTTGACGACGGTGCAGCCGGTGAATGTGCCGGGCTCCGGCACCGGAATTGTCCAGGGACCGCCGGGGTTCTCGATTTCCGGTGTGGAGATCGTCGAGGACGGGATCCAGTTCTACCGGGACGCGCCCGGTTCACCGGGTGGGCAGGTGCCGGTCGGTGTTCCGGTTCCGTTGCCGGCGGGCAGTGGGGAGGTTCCGGCCGATTCGATCGACGCGGCCAAGCTCGCCCCGGCAGTCCGCGAGAAGGTGGAGTCGGCCATCACCGACACCGAGGCGGATGCGCGGTACACCCCGGCGCTCACGCCGGATTCGTCCCGCCCCGGCCTGTATTTTTTTAGCGGTGCGGTCGCTGCGGATGGTGCGTTGGCGGCCGCGAGCAGCTACTACAAGTCCGCGGCGCTCGCGTCCGGTACGACTCGGCTGAAGTTGCTCACTCTCGGTGACTCGACGAACGACGGTTTCGGTGCGCCGGGTGGTCCGAGTTCGTGGGCGAAGGTGTGGCCGCAACGCCTCGCCGAACTGCTCCGCGCACAGCTCGGCCGCCCTGCCGGTGGTCGGGGATGGATTCCGCCGTCGCCGCCGGTCGGCCCTGGCAGCTACTCGTTCAACACCGCGCAGCAGTTGCCGGCCGGTCGCACGCTCGACGCGCTCAATGTACCGACGTTTCAGACGGGCATCCCCGGGTCGCTGTGGTTGCAGCGTGGACATGCGAGCAACGCCGACGAGGTCGTCTACACCTTGTCGGCGGGTGTGACGGCGGTCGACGTTCTCACCACCGGCTACAGCGGCAACATGATCATCACCGCAGCCAATGCGGGGTCGTCGATCACGAAGTCCTCGGTCGGGGACCGCGTGATCACCAGGATCACCAATCCCGGTGCGACGCTGTCGATCCGCGGCGACGTCGGCGTAGGTCTTGCGATCCTCGGCATCATCGAGCACGTCGGCGACGAGGGAGCCGGGGTGACGCAGGTGAACCTCTCGCAGGCCTCGATCCGTGCGTTCGAGGTGGCGGGCTGGCTGACGGGGTCGGACAAGTCGACTCTGCCGCTCATCGATGCGTACGACCCGCACGTCGCGCTGATCACGCTCGGCTCGAACGACAAGGGCACCGGGCGGACCCAGGCCGAGATGTCGTCCGCGATGTCGACGATCGTCGATCGACTCCGCTCGGCGGTGGCGCAGATGGAGATCGTGTTCATCGTCCGCCCCGATTCGGATGCTGCGTGGACGGCATACGGCAACAACATCGTCTCCACCGCCTCGACGCTCGGTGTCCGATCGCTCGATCTGCGGGGCAAGCTCACCAGCTCCTCGCTGTACGTCGCGGACGGTGTCCATTTCAACGAGGCAGGCGAGAACGCCATGGCCGATCTGGTGCTCGACTACATGAAAGTAGGTGTGTGACATGGCGCGTGCGATTGTCACGGTCGACGACCAATCCAATCTTCCGGATCCGGTGCGCACGAAGCTGAAGGGTGAACTGGACAATCGTTATGCTCCCGTTTTCCAGCCCCTCACGGCGTATGTCGCCGGACAGGTTGTCACGGCAAACGGAATCGCGATCTCACGTATTGCCAGCGGAACATCCCGTGCGAGCTACGACTCGACCGAGCAGGCATTGTGGACTCGCGTCGTGGCAACCCCGTCTGATCTGACCCCGCTGGTGACGAAGCCGAGCGGCGGAACCGATGGTCAGGTGCTCGCCCGCTCCGGCACGGCTGTCGTGTGGGCAACCCCGTCTGCCGCATCTGCTGGCATCGCCGCCCTGTCGACGTTGGGAGACTCGATCACCGCAGCGGGGCAGGGTGGCGGCATCAAGTGGCACGAGTTGGTCTCGGACTGGCTTGGCATCCCCGCGTTCAACCCCTCTGTTCCCGGTGAGGCTCCTGCCGACATCGCCGTCCGGCAGGGCGGTCTCGCGCCGCAGATCACGCTCACCGGCAACTCGATCCCTGCAACCACAGACCCGGTCACTGTCACCACGATTGTGCCGTCGACGGGGTTCATCACCGACTCGCCCGGTAATGCATTGCGCGGTGCGTTCGTCGGACGGCTCTGCGGCGTCGCTGGCACGCTCAAGCACGACCAGTCGACGGGCGCATGGACGTTCACCAGGACAGCAGCGGGCACCGTCGCGATCAACTGCCCGGCCGGTTCGACGTTTCGTGTCGACGACTCCAAGACTCACCGCGGCGACATCCAGACATTCTGGGGTGGCCGCAACGGCAGCTCGACGCTGCTCCGTGACACCGCCAGCATGGTTGCCTACCTGAACGCGCCGAAGCGCTTCCTGGTCTTGTCCATCTTGACCAGCGGTGCGGACGTCAGCGGCAGCGCCGGGTACATCTCGATCCTCGCCCGCAACGCCCAGCTCGCCGCGGCGTACCCCGACAACTATTTCGACATCCGTGGCTATCTCATCGCCAGCGGACTGTCCGACGCCGGGATCACGCCAACGACGCAGGACAACGCCGACATCGCGGCCGACACCGTTCCGACATCGCTACGCGACGACTCGATCCACCCGAACGCAATCGGGCACTGGGTCATCGCCCGCCGCATCGCGAAGTTCATCGTCGATAAAGGATGGGTCGACCCTGCGTCGGTCTACATCCCTGCATCGCTCGGAACCGCGGTAGCACCCGTAGTCACCACCACGACCGTGCCATCCGCACTGGTCGGCACGGCCTACCCGAGCACGACACTCAACGCGACGGGCACGGCACCTCTCACGTGGTCGATCGCCTCCGGTGCACTCCCGAGCGGCATCACCCTCAACGCGTCGACGGGTGTCCTGTCGGGCACGCCGACCGCGGGCATTCCCGCATCGTTCACTGTTCGAGCCACCAACTCGGCCGGCTTCGACGATCAAGCCCTTACCATCGCGCAGGGGGTACCGGCTGGTCCGACCGTTCTCGACATGCCGACGAACGGTGCGGTCGCGTCCATCGCGGCACCGGCAGGACTCATCGCCGCCGACTCCATGCGTATCGAGGTCGTCGGACACTTCGACACCCTCACCTCGCTGAGCAGCATCATCCGCCGTCTGGCGACTGCGGGCGATCAGCGCTCGTGGCAGCTGCTCACGCTGTCGTCGATGAAGCTGCGGATGCAGATGTTCCAGTCGGGCACCTCGACGCCGGTTGTCACCACAGACTCGACGTTGGGCGTGACATTCACGGCTGGTGCGCTGCTCGGCATCCGTGTCGACATGGATGCGTCCGTGCGATCGACCGCGTTCTACACCACCACCGACGACGTCACGTGGACGCAGCTCGGCACCACCATAACCGGCGCGGCGACGACGTTGTTCGACGGCACCGCGCCACTCGAACTCGCAGGCTTCGCGGGCGATGTGAAGCGCGTCAAGGTGTCCACCATCGATGGGTCGACCGTCTGGGTGAACGAGGACTTCACCGACAACTCGGCCGCAGGATGGACGCTCTCGGGCGGCGCAGTTCTCGTCTGAGGCGCGTTGGACGCACTCACCAGGTACTTTCACCTGGTGAGTGCATCCAACAATCTCAAGCCGCGTATGCCCTTGATCGTCCTCGTTGCGCTCGCGTGGGCGCTGGTCGTCGACGTTCCAACTGGCATTGGCCTCGGCCCACTCAGCCTGTCGGGCGCAGCCACGCTCGGCGTCGCTGCCCTGCTCGTCCTGGCTTCGCCGCTACTCGTGACAACAAAGGGGCGGAACACCCTGCCGGTCGGCGCGGACGGCGGACACGAGCCGTACATGACAGGAAGGTTCGACGACCGAGCCTTGCCGATCGCGATGACGTTGTTCGCCGTCGCAGCAATCGCCCTCCTGGCGTTGAGTCCGAATACCGACGGACTGCAGAACGTCGCTGTCTATGTTCTGTTCATCGCCTCGATCCCGATCACCGCCGCGCTCTGCTCGCAAGGTACGGCCGACGCCACGTTGAAATGGCTGCGCCGCATTGCAATCACGGTCGGCGCTGTGACAGCGGGGCAGTCGTTAGTTGGCGTCGAACTGTACGGGCCTCGTTCGGCGGCGTTGATCCTCGTTGTGTTCGTCGGAGTAACGCTGGTCATGCCGAAACACAACTGGTTCGACCGCGCTCTGCCATTCCTTCTGGTCGCCGCGTGCGCACTCACGTTGTCCCGGACGGCCATGTTCGTCGCAGCGATCCTTATCCCGATCTCGTACCTCTTCACAGCCAAGCGAAACGGCGCGGTGAAGGTGCTCGCCGCAGCTATCCCGATGCTGTACCTGATGTACGTCCTGGTAACGACGTGGGCACCACTACGTGATCGGTTCCTCGAAGGCGACAACGCGTACTCGGCAGGCGGACTGGATCTGAACACATCGGGCCGCACCGTTCTGTGGGAGATGACCACCGACTCGTGGCTGCAGTCACCGCTCCTCGGCAATGGGCCAGGTTCGGCGTCTGCGATGATCTCCGCGCGTTTCGACAACATCGCTCACCCGCACAACGAGTACCTGCGTATCCTTCACGACTTCGGAATCATCGGGTTTGCTCCGTTCGCGATCGGACTGATCATGATCACGGTCGCGATCTGGAAGCGAGCACGGCAGCTCCCCGGCGCGATTCACAAGGCGGCGGTGCTGTCGCTGCTGGGAGTCCTCGCAGTTGCGTTCACTGACAACGTGCTGATCTACCCGTTCGTGATGGTCCCAGTCGGCGTGATGGTTGGCCTATCCATGGCGCACCCGCTTCCGAAAGCGGCGACCGCGACGGCTACGCGGGACAGTGTGTCGGCGTGAGCGACGACCCGATCAAGCGCTGGCTGATCCGCCACGAGTACGACCTGAAAGAGCTGAAGGTCGTTGTTCCCGGCGCACTCGTGCTGACACTCGTCGTGATGTGGTGGCTCGGCATGGGCCCGTTCTGACTGCGATCCAAACGGGCGCATAACGCGAGTTATGCGCCCGACTGCTCGGTCTACGGTTCGTCGAACAATGTGGGTTCCTCCAACGGGGCAAGGTCGGCAAGAGACTCTGAGATCGTCGGCTCATGAGGTGTCTCCCACGTGGGCGGAATGAACGCTCTGATGATGCTTCGCCTCGCTCGGTAGAGCCGTTTGTGTTTGTCCACGAGATGCATGCGTTCGAGATCGTTCAGATCGCGAGCTGGTGTTCGGTCACCGACCTTTGCGTAGAGCCGCGCCAGGCGTGTATTGAGCTGAGTTACCTGGCGAGCGGTGATCCACTGACCGTCCGGCATTGCCAGTGCTAGTTCGCGCTGTCGCGAACGAGTTTCAGTTGAGGGCTGCCCACGAAATGTCTCGTACACGAAGCTTTCCCAATGGATTTGAACGTTCTCTTCTTTCACCACCTCGATCTGCGCACGCACCTCGTCGAGGAATCCGTCGAGCGCGTACTCGATGAACGCCACGACGTCGTGTTGGGCGGCGTCCAGTGCTAGGTAGTACCCGTCACGGGTCTTGTTGTAAAAATCGGACAGTAAGTTCGTCGCCACGATGGGAACCACTCCGGACTCGGAGAGGATTTGCACCTCGATCAATCGGGCGAGGCGACCGTTCCCGTTTCCGAACGGGTGTATCCAGGCGATGTACAGGTGAGCGAGGATGGCAGTGAGCATCGCGTTCACGAACTTGTCGGTGTCGGACGAGTTCGCCGTGACGGACGAGCGCATTTCGTTGAGCCACCGCACAAACCGTTCCAGAAGTTCAGGCACATCGTGTGAATCCGGAGCGAGGTACCGGCCCGCACTGACGTTGTGGTGGCGGATCTGCCCGGGGACGACCTCGGGTTTGTCCGGGATTCCTGCAAGAATTTGGTAATTCAGCAGTTCTAGTCGTTGGCGAGTGATCGGCAATGTCTCACCGGATCGCAATGCTTCGTCGATCCTGACTATGGCACCGAGAACATTCTGCACCTCGCGTTCTAGATACTCACGCGACTTCCCGACCTTGGCGCTGCCATTGTCGACGATGGCCTGCACCTCCGCTGCCGACAGCGTGTTTCCTTCGATTGCGGTCGTTGCTTGCACCCCGCGAGCGAGGTAGATGGAGGCCATATCGTTTGCTCGCACGGGCTTCAGTGGTACCCCGGCCAGGTGTTGGCACTTGCTCATCGCCTCACCCAGAGCCAGCCATACCCCTGGCTGCAGTAGGCGCGGGTTGAATTCGAAGCTGATGAACGGATGCTGGTCCGGCCTTGTCATGCGCCAAATGTACACCCATTTTCATGCGCGCTGAACAGGAATTTATCGCTACTTGGGGTGTTTTTCGGCAGTTTTTGCGTCCACTTGAGGAACGAACGCCAACCACTGTGTGAGGCGGTGCACTGATGCTTCCTGTCGACTGTGTGTGGTGCCGCGGTGCCGGACGCATTTCCGCTGGCGAAATGCGTCACGGCAAGACCGTCTCGTCGTGGCCCGACCACCCGTGCCCTGACTGCGGCGGCGCAGGCACCCGCGAGCCGTCGCGGCGGCGTCGGTGGCCCAAGAACTGATCGGTGAGTATCGCCCGATCGCAGGACTTCTCAACAGGAGGAGGTGTCGCCCTGTGTGGTGGCAGATAGGCGGAGCGGTCGCACTCGCGGCCGTGCTCGCATCGATGGAACACTCACGAAGGAGCATCATCATGGCAGTAGGAACCGAATCCGCCAAGGCCATCGCCGAGGTCCGGGAGGCCATCGCCGTCGAGGTCGATCAGGCCGCGACGAAGATCATCGAGGCAACCGGAGCCGACGCGGATACCGCCGCCGAGATCCGCACATTGCTCGATCCCGTCAAGGGCATCGTGCCCGACGCCGCCGTCGACAACGGTGGCGGTGACACTGGCGGCACCGCCGAACCCGGCACCGAAGGCGGAGTCGTCGCCGACGAGACCGCGCTCTGATCTGACCGGTCTGCTCGACGACGAAGCCCCACCCGCAATCCGTTGCGGGTGGGGCTTTTTCGTGTCTGAAACGAGTACCGCAGTGCCCGTTTTGGGCGTACTGTGGCGACAGTCAAAGAGCGGCCCCGGCCGGTGCTGGAACACCGGACGAGGCCTTGCCACCCACCAATCGTGAAATTGGAGTGTGACCGTGCTGAACGGTACCGTGCTGTCTGCTGTCCCGCAGTCGATGCCCCCGATGGACCGCGAATTCTATGTCGAGTCGTTCTTGCAACGCTGGGACGGGAACACTCGGGTGTCGTATCGATCGGATATGGACATCTTTTTGTTGTGGTGTGACAGAACAGGATTCGATGTGTTCGAGGTACGGCGACCGCACCTCGAAATGTACATGCGCTATCTCGCCGAGGAACGACACAACTGCTCGTCGACCATCCGGCACCGTATGGGCACGCTGAAACTGTTCTACGAGATCGCCCTGGACGACGACCTCGTCACGAAAAACCCTGCGCGCCTGCTGAAATTGCCCAAGGATCGTCGGGACACGACCACGAAGGTGCACCTCGACCGGAACGAACTACAGGCGGTGTGCCGCCAGGCCTACGACTCTTCACCCGTCGATTATGCCCTGGTTGTCATTATGGGCTACAACGGATTACGAGTCTCCGAAGTCTGCGGCCTCGACGTTCAGGATGTGCTCGGCTATTCCCGTGGCCACCGCGTCATGACGTTCACCCAGAAGGGCGGGGCTCAGGCTATCGTCCCGCAACCCGCCGTCGTCATGCGCGCAATCGACGCGGTCATCGACGGCCGCACAGATGGACCGCTGCTGCTGCGCCGCGACGGCTCACGCATGGTCCGTCACTCGGCCGCGAAAGTGTGCACCCGCGTGGCTAAACAAGCCGGCATCACCATGCGCGTGAGCCCGCATACGTTCCGGCACAGCATGATCGTCAACGCAATCGACGCAGGTGTCCCGTTGCGGGAAGTGCAGATCGCCGCGCGTCACGCCGACATCTCGACGACCATCGGCATCTACGACCGCGGCCGCCGCAACCTCGACACCCACGCCGCGCACACCCTCGCTGCGTATCTCGGCGCGGTCGCGTGATGCAAGTGGGCGCGCGCCGTGTCAATCAATTGGTGCGCGTCCACTTCCCGCAGTCGTTCGAGGTGAAACCGGAGTCCGAGTCGGCTATCACGACGGTGATCGGGGGAGCGATGGAGACGAAGTTGTTGTCGATGATGTTGCCCTGCGCGTCGGAACGTTCCCAGTAGCAGTCGGAGACGGCGGCCTCTGTGGTCCAGGTGCCGGGCTGAATAGTGGGTGAGCCCTCGATCGGCGTCTGGGATACCAGGAACTTCCCACCCAGAATGCTGGTCTGTGTGAGCTCACCGAAGCGTGCAGCGTCGATCGCGGGTTGCATGTCGGGGCAGAGTAACGGAACCATGACCGTGATGCGTAGACCGTTGACGTCCTGCTCGCGCACACCTTCGCGGGTAGCGAGGTTCCACGTGTCGAGGCTGCCGTCGCGCAGTTGCCCGCAGATGGACACGTCGCTGTAGTAGGTGCCCGACGTGCCGGGACGGATTGGGATGCGCCGGTCTTTCATCAGCTTGACGTATCGGTCGTACTCGGTGAGCGCTGCAGCCGTCGTCGTAGGTGGCGTGGTGGTCGCCGCTGCCGTGGCCGACGGCTCAGCTGCGGCGGCGACCTCCTCGGACCCTGCATCATTCGTGCACGATGCGAGGAGGGCCGCGCTCGCCACTGCGAGTATCACTGTTGTCGACGTCCGAGTCATGCACGATGTGTACCAGACTCAGCGGTAGGTGGTGAATGTTATCCAGCGGCACGAGCCTGGCGAAACGAGGCACCGAGGTCGGGAACCTCGCTTCGGTCTCCGCGCGCAGCGGTGAGCAAAGGCGCGATGTCCGCGCCGGTGCGGGTCGCGTCAACGACGATGTCGGCCTGTGCGATGCTCGGTTCGATCGCAGCGGTTGGCCGGTGTGCGAGTAGGTACGTCAGATGTGTGACGGCGAGCAGTGACAGTGGCGGTACGGCGGCGACGAGTATGCGGACTGCGACGGGCAACTCCCCGGTGTACGTCGCGTGCAGTGAGTTGCCGGACAGTGACAGGCTCGCGCCGATGCCGAGCAGTGTCCAGGCGTACCAACGGTGGGCGTCGAGGGCGACGACGGCGACAGTCGCGACGAGGACCAGGCCGTCGACGATCAGTGGCCATACCCAGGCCTGCCCGGTGGGGACGCCGGATCTCTCGGCGAGGTCTCGGAGTGCGGTGAAGCTGAGCCAGAATGCGCCCAGTGCGATGAGTATGGTTCCTGCGATCGAGGCCGCAGAGGGGAATCGGGACATGGTCTCTCCTGTGTCAGGCCGCGGCGGCGAGTGCGTTGACTGCCGCGCGGAGGTCTTCGTTGCTGGTGGCGAGGTAGCGCTGGGTGGTGGCGACGTTCGAGTGGCCGAGGAGGCGGCAGACGATCATGATGTCGCGGCCGCATGCGCGGTACATCCGGGTGGCGAAGCGGTGGCGGAGTTTGTGCATGGTCCATCCGGGCGGGAGCAGGTCGCCGACGAGCTTGCCGACGTAGTGCGCCGAGATGTGGCCGTCGACCGCGCCGGGGAAGAGGTAGCCGCGGCGGCCGAGACCGTACGTGTGCCCGCCGGGTCCCTGGAGGATGTCCTTTGCCAGTTTGTCGGTGATCGGCACGGTGCGTTGCTTGCCGCCTTTGCCGTGCACGACGAGCTCGTAGCCGTCGAACGATTCGAGAACGTCACTGGTGTGGCACTTGGCGACTTCCTCGCGGCGCATGCCGACCTCGTCGGCCAGTCGCGCGGCCATGAGCTCGCGTGGTCCGGCGTTGACGATGAGCTGTGCCCACATGTTGTCCGGGACCGGGCGGGGTCGTGGCCGCGACTCGGAGACCTTCGGTAGGTCGATCGCCGGGTTGCTGGTGGCGATGCCGACCTTGATGGCCCAGTCGAAGAACTTGATCAGCGACGACTTCAGGCCGCGGCGGTGGTCTTTCGACCAGTCCTGGTGCGCGGTGACGTGGACGATGTCGTCGGCGGTGACGGTGGCCGGCGAGTCGGACCCGAGCTTGCGGGCGACGCCACGTACGTGACTGCGGCGTGTGCGGATCGTGGTCGCGGGAGCGCCGCCGGAGATGAGCCATTCGACCCAGCGAATGACGGCGTCTTCCCATTCAGGGGGCAAGGAATACATTTGCTTGTGCATGGTGTGACTGTGACGCAGATAACGGGCAGCGTGGTTGGGTTTTGGGACACTCGTCCCAGTGCCGTCGCACGCATTTAGCGTCGGACGCAGGTGTGTCGTGTGCATGATCGCCTCACGCTGCCGCGGGGAAAGCCAAGGTCACGACCTTGCTGGACTGGTAATCGAAGGGTTCCTGGTTCGAGTCCAGGTGGGGGAGCGCAGTCCCCGTCCGGTTCGCCGGGTGGGGATTTTTGCTGTCGGGGGTAGGCCACCGGAGCCCAGGCGCGGCGCAGGAACGTACCGGACATGTGGTACCGCGAGTTCGAGCTAGATAACAGATCGTGACGGTTATTTCTGTATATCGAATGAATGAATCCCGTCGACCGATGTCAGTTTTGTCGGTCGTCCGCGACATACTGAACGAGCGATCCCGGTGGCTCGACAGTGCTATTAAAAACCGGGTCGGTCGGTTTTAAGGGGCTTCATGAGTTTGAGTTACGCAGCAACCGTTCCACGACACCTCGTGCATCGGCGGTCTCCGGCCGACGTTCTGTTGACCGATTACGAGACCGTCGACGGCACCCATCGGGCGGCGGTCCAGTTCCCCACATCGCATCGCATGTTCGCGCCGGTTCGCCGAACCCACGACTCGTTGATGGTGGCCGAGGCTCTACGCCAGGCAATCAGCCTCTTCTCTCACGTCAACCACGGCGTGCCACTCGATCACGTGGTGTTCATCGAGCACTCTCGCTTCGAGATCCTGGACCCGCTGTCGGTCGACGACATCGAAGACTCGCTTGTCGCAGAGTCGATCACGACCGACGTGACGTTCGAGAACGAGTCGCTGGACAACATGAAGCTCTCGGCCCGACTCCTGAACGGCACCCACCTCGTCGCGTCGGGGACGGCGTCGGTCCGGACCATCGGACCCGAGGTGTATTCGCAGGTTCGGAAGTCGACCGTTGCCGACCCCCACTTCCGTTTCCTGCCGGCCGGAACCGAGGTGGTCCCGCCGTCCTCCGTCGGACGCCTCGATCCGTCCGACGTGGTGCTGGCGCGGCACACATCCGACGGAACCATCGTCGTCGCGCCGGATCCGCGCAACCTGGCGATGTTCGACCATTCGGTCGAGTACCTGCCGGGAGTCACGATGCTCGAGGCGGCCCGTCAGGCTCTACGCTTGGCCACCGGAACACCGGCCTTGGATTTCACCTCCTGCGAGGTGAGGTTCATGGGATTCGCCGAGTGGACCAACCCGTGCTCGGTGATCGTCGACACGGACTCCACCGACGGCGTCTTCCGTATTCAGTTCGAGCACGACGGCGCGGTGCTGTCGGCGATGTCCGTCACGGCGACGTCCGAACCGTGGTTGGCTCCTACCGATCGCTCCAGTCGATAAGGGCGTCCTCGGCAACTGACATCGCCCGCGGGAGGCGTCGGCGCGGCACCACAGCGGGCAGCAACATCTGCCACATCTCGGTCAGCCGCTGCTGTAGATCGGCACGTCCGGTCAGCATCTCCGAGACCGTCTGCACGCCGGTGAACGACGCGATGATGTAGCGGCCGAGCGTGAGTGCGTCCATACCGTCGACGATGTCGCCCTCGGCCTGAGCGCGCGCGGCCAGATCGCCCATCTTGCCGACCCAGTCCTCGAACGCTTGCGCATTGGGACTGCCCACGATGGCCGACTCCAACGTCAACCGCATACCCCCGCGGGCGATCGATTCGGTCTGCAGTTGGCGTCCCAACTCCTTGCTCACCAGGATCAAGGCGTCCAACGCTTTCGGCGTCCGCTCGATGACGATGGCGCTCGCACTCGCCGCCATGGCCAGTTGCGCGTCGATCACGGCCTGCGCCAGATCTTCCTTGGACGAGAAATGGAAATACATCGCGCCTTTGCTGACCCCGGCATGCGCGATGATGGTGCTCAAACTTGCTGTGCCGTAACCGAACTTCTCGAAACTGGCGGCAGCACCTTCGAGTACGGCCTGCCTGGTGGACGCTGCACGCTCCTGCATCGGTCGACAATAACTGTTACCCGGGTTCGCGGCACGGCGTGCAGCAAGACATTCTCCTGCGAATTGATGGCAGGCTGAGACCATGGTCGATACGAGCGCAGGAATTCTGTTGTACCGCGTCGGAGTCGACGGTCCGGATGTGCTGATCGCTCACCCCGGCGGACCGTTCTGGGCTCGCAAGGACGACGGAGCCTGGTCGATCGTCAAAGGTCTGATCACCGACGGCGAAGACCCGTGGACGGCGGCGCAGCGAGAATTTCGCGAGGAAGTCGGGATCGACGTTCCGGCGGGAGATCACATCGAACTCGGCACGGTCACGCAGCGCGGCGGGAAGATCGTCACCGCGTTCGGCGTCGAGTCCGATCTGGATGTGTCGAATGCGGTGAGCAACACATTCGAGATCGATTGGCCTCCGAAATCCGGCATCACGACATCGTTTCCCGAGGTCGACCGCGTCGAGTGGTTTCCGCTGGCTCAGGCGAGAGCGAAGTTGCTCGCCTCGCAGCACCCATTTCTGGACGCGCTGGAGGCAGTTGTCGCGGCACGGTAGTTTCGGCGCGGGTTCCCAGGGTATCCACCGGCCGGAAATGACGAGGGTCGCGGATGCAGGGTGGGAATCGAATCATGACGACGATGGATACGGCGGGCGCGAAAACCGTCTCGGAGGGAACTCGTGCCGAGACTTCGGTCGTGGATACATCGGTCGTGGAGACATCCCTCGTGGAGACTCAGTGGGGTGGCCGAATCGTCGCATCGGCGTTCGTGGTTCTGGCCGGCGGACTGTCGTGGGTCTTCGTCGCAACGGCAATGATCGGCCAGTGACCGAGGATCGGTCGGCCGATACCGCCCGGCGACAACGACGAAGGACAACACAGTGACCGACGGCATCGCCTCTGCAACCCCACCGGCAACGGAGGTTCCCAAACGCGCCTGGCAGGCGCTCGTGGTCCTTCTACTCGGAATGTTCATGGCGTTGCTCGACACCACGATCGTCAACGTGGCGCTGCCGACGATCAGCACCACATTGGAAGCGTCGGAATCAGTTCTGTCGTGGATCATCTCGGGGTATGCACTCGCCTTCGGCCTGGCTCTCATCCCGGCAGGCAAGGTGGGCGACCGGATCGGCCACAAGTGGGTCTTCTTCACCGGGCTCGCCCTCTTCACCCTCGCGAGTTTCGCGTGTGGGCTGGCTCAGGACGATCTGCAGCTGGTCGTCGCGCGAGTCGTGCAGGGTCTGGCCGGCGGTATGTTCGTCCCCGCGGTCACGGCGTTCATTCAACTGCTGTTTCCAGGTCCGGTGCGAGGCAAGGCATTCGCCATCATGGGTGCGGTCATCGGCGTCTCGACTGCGCTCGGACCGATCGCGGGCGGCCTCATCATCCAGGCTTTCGGCGACGAGAACGGCTGGCGGCTGGTCTTCTGGGTCAACCTACCGATCGGAATCGTCGGTCTCGTCGCGGCTGCAGTGCTGCTCCCGAGCAAGACCGACACCGAACCGACGGCGCGCCCCGGAATCGACTGGCTCGGACTGTTGCTCATCTCGGCAGGTCTCATCGCACTGCTCGTTCCGCTGATCGAGGGCCAGGAATCGGGCTGGCCGATGTGGACTTACCTGACGATCGCCGCAGGCCTCGGCCTCATCGCGCTGTTCGGCCGGTGGGAAGTGATCCGGAGCGGCCGCGGACAGAATCCGTTGGTGCCGCCTCGATTGTTCACCCGTCCGGCGTTCACCGGAGGTGTGATCCTCGCGCTCGTCTACTTCGCCGCCTTCACGAGCATCTTCTTCACCATCTCGCTGCTGTGGCAGACCGGGCTGGGCAACACGGCACTGGCATCGGGACTGGTGTCCATACCGTTCGCCATCGGCAGCATCATTGCCGCCTCGCAGAGCAACAGGCTGACGATCCGGCTCGGTCGTACCGTTCTCGTACTCGGGGCCTCGCTCGTCTCGATCGGGCTGATCTGGCTGTGGATCATCCTTGCGACCAGCTCCGCCGACACGATCTCGCACTGGACGCTGCTGGTTCCACTGTTCATCGCGGGTCTGGGCAACGGCGCGTTCATCGCACCCAACGCGCAGTTCATCGTCGCGACCGTCGATCGCGACGACGCGGGAGCCGCGAGCGGGGTCATCTCCACCATGCAGCGCGTCGGCTCCGCGATCGGCATCGCCGTCATCGGCAGTGTGCTGTTCGGATCTCTGAACATCACCGGCCCCGACACCGTCGGCTCCGGTTTTCTGCACGGCGCGGCCATGGCGATGGCCGTGAGTGCCGCGTTCAGTCTCGTGGCACTGGCGTTGGTGTTCGCGCTCCCCAAGAAGGTCCAGAGTGGGCACTGAGCGCACAGCTCAGGACTTCAAGCCCTTGCTGTGCCGATCGACCACGGTTGCTGCGAGGTCGGCGATCTTGACGTTCAGGTCCTGAGAGGACTTACGCAACAGGGCGAACGCCTCGTCGCCGGACACATCGTGCAGAGCCATGATCAGGCCGATCGCCTTGCCGATCTCACGGTTGCTCTCGAGTCCGTCACGCAGAGTCGACGCCTCCTGACCGTTCATGACCGCAGCAACGGCGACGGCAGTGAACGCCGTCAGAATGATCGCCTTGCTCGCGCTGTCGGCGTCGAACACACCCGGCTCGTCGGTGAACAGGTTGAGCGCGCCCACCTTCTGATCGTCCACCTTCAGGCGAAATCCCATGGCCCCTCGCACCGGCGTGCGGTTCAACACACCGCGAGCCATCGCGGGCCACTGCGTCGGTGTCCGGAAGTCGGCCTCGAGCTGCGCCGCCTCGCTGGTGATCGCGTCCAGACACGGGCCTTCGCCGGTGGCGCGCTCGATGTCGTCGATGACTCGAGCGACGTCGTCGGAGGCCGCGACGGTGACGGGCTTTCCGTGACGCATCAGCATCAGGCTGGCGTGATCACAGTGGGGAACGATCAGCACGGCGGCATTGCAGATCGCGGTGTAGATCTCTTCCGCGCTGCTGCCTCGGTACACGATGTCGGCAAGCGCGGCGAACACGGTGGCCGGGTCGGTCACCGGGCCGTCGGTGGAGCCTGCAGGAACGGCTGGAGGTCCGCTCGGCTGCGATTCGTCGTTCATTGGTTACTTCCGTCCAGTGTGTGAGCATCGAGTGACCGGGACTCGGAGTGCATCAACCGTACCGTCACCGGATCGGGTGGCCGATAGGACGGGTCTCGGCAGTAGCCTCGACTGGTGAGCGACGCACAAGGATCCACCGGTTTCGAGTACGGCCACGACGGTCCGAAGTCGATCGTGGTGGGTGTCGACGGTTCCGATTCCTCCTGGCGCGCCGCCGCCTATGCGGCAGGGCTCGCTCGTAGACAGCGGTCTCTGCTGGTGCTGGTGTACGTGCAACCCATTGCGACGGCGTCGTGGGGCCAGGCCGGCATCTCTCTCGTCGAAACCGGCCAGCAGATCGCCGACGAGTTGCTCGAGTACGTCCGTGCCTCCGCTGCACGATTCGGGGATCGGGAACACGTGCGGTGGGAGTTCCGGACCGCGCAGGGCGACCCGTACAACGGGCTGATCGCCGTGGCAGAGCAACTGCGCACCGACGCGGTCGTGGTGGGGGCGTCCGAGACTGCGGGCCACCGAATCGCAGGTTCGGTGGCGGTGCGGTTGGTCAAAGCAGGCCGCTGGCCGGTGACCGTGGTGCCCTGAACGATCCGAAATCGAGCCTGTCTGCCGTCGGCCCTGTAAAAATAGGCAGTCACCTCGTCGGATGCGAGGCGGACGTGGTGCCGTTCTCGAGGATCCGAGGAGTTCCATGGCTGGGCTGTCGCGTCGACAATTCATCACTCGGGTGGGCGCGCTCGCGGCGGCCTGGGGAATTGCACCCCACGTGCTGGGTCAGGCTCTCGTTGCGCGCGCCCAACCTGTGGAGGCGGACGGGACCGGAACACTGGCGCAGACGATCCTGCGAACCTCGACAGGGCCGGGCAAGTACCGCGTACTCGGTACCGGACCGGGGGAGCCCTACGTCGCTCGCCTGGACGTCCTCGGACGAGCGCCGAGTCCATCGAGGGTGCAGTCCCGACGGTCGTTGCTCTACCTCGGACACCTCTCGGACATGCACGTCATCGACGCGCAGTCGCCCGGACGCATCGAGCCCATGATCGTCTCCGACCACGCCGCATGGGGCTCGGCGTTCCACCCGCAGGATCCGCTGACCGTGCACGTCACCGCGGCGATGGTGAAGGCGTTCGCGGATGCGCGGATCAGCCCGGTCACCGGCGCACCGATGGGGGCGGCCGTGGTCACCGGGGACAGTGCCGACATGCATTCTCATCTCGAACTACGCTGGTACATAGACGTTCTCGACGGAGTCCCGGTTCGGCCGACGAGCGGGGCCGCGAACGTCTTCGAGGGTGTTCAGGCCTGGCCGGAGGCGCAGTGGGCCTATCGGCCCGGTGACCCGTCGGGAGGATCGTTCGGCGACTACGGATTCCCGACGCTTCCCGACCTTCTCGACCAGGCGATATCGGGCACCGTCGAATCGGTGGGTCTACCCGTGCCGTGGTACTCGGTGTACGGCAACCACGACACCCTGTTGCTCGGCACCTTCGATCTGTCCTCGCAACTGCACGCGCTCGCTGTCGGTGGTCGCAAGGCGTACACGCTCGAGGCGACAGCCACCTCGGCCCTTGCCGGCTATGCCTCGACCGCGAGTCCGCTGCAACGAATGGTCGATGCGCTAGGCGTGGGATCCGGTGCGCGACCGGGGTTTCGCGCGGTGTCCGCCGATCCGGCTCGATATCTGTTCGAGCAACGCGAGTTCATGGCGGAGCACTTCGAGACCACCCCGACGCCGGGTCCGATCGGTCACGGCTTCACCCAACACAACCTCGACTCCGGCGAGACCTGGTGGACCGCAGACCCCACACCGAACATTCGCACGTTCGGGCTCGACACGTGCAATGCCGTCGCCGGCCCCGACGGTGCGGTTCCGGAGAACCAATTCGCGTGGCTCACCCAGCAATTGGAGCGGGCGCAGGCCGAGAACAAGCTCGTACTGATCTACACGCACCACAACAGCCTGACACTGGAGAACCGAGCACAGCGGCCAGGGCAATCGGTGAAGCTCTACGGCGCAGACGAATTCGTCGATCTGCTGCTGAAGTATCCGGTGGTGATCGGTTGGCTCAACGGCCACACCCACCAGAACCAAATTCTGGCGCACTCGCGAGACGGACGAGGATTCTGGGAGATCACCACCGCGTCGTGCATCGATTTCCCGCAGCAGCAGCAGGTGGTCGAGATCGTCGACAACCGAGACGGGACACTGTCGCTGTTCACCACCGTTCTCGATCACGCATCTCCGGTCACGCCCGGAAACAGTGGCAGCTACCTGGATCTGGCGTCCCGTAGCCGTGAGTTGGCAGCCAACGACTGGGCCGAGAATCCGCTGATGCGGAGGGGTTCGCGCCTCGATCGCAACACCGAGCTGCTCCTGCCTGCACCGTTCGATCTGAGCAGCATCACCGACGCCGCGCTCGAGCAGCAACACCTGGACGAGCACGCGAGACTGATCGCCTACGAGACGAGGCAGGGCCGATGAACAGTGTTCGCAGGACGATCCTGCTGTTGTCCGTGCTGGTGGCGTGCGCGGGGTGCTCGCAGACCGCCGCACTCGCCCCGGTCGGTGGTGCCGAGCTCGGTGACCTCCGCTACGCAGTGAACGACGTCCTGTTCGAGAAGGGGATCGAGATCCTGGTCGCACCGGTGTGCTCGGGTACCGGGGCCGATATCGAATGTGCCGGGGAGACAACCGACAACGATGCGATCACCGGTTCGGCCACCTCGGACGACGCGAGCACCGTCGAGGTCAAGGTCGGTACGGAGGTCCTCTACTCGGGGTCGGTGCAGGACGTGCTCGATCGCAATTCGACGGTCGGTGCACCGTGAGGGGGAGTGTGGTTCTCGCTGCCGTGGTGGTCGTGTCGGCACTGGTTCAGGCGCTGACCGTACTGGGGGATCCGGTTCCGACGTCGTCCCTCGGTTTCGCGGGGCTGGTTGCGGCCTCCGCCGCGGCACTGTTGATCGCCCTGTGGATCACCGCATCGACGGCACTCGACGTGGTGGACGGCCCTGCGCTCGGCGTACTGGGTCGGGCGTGGCGACGGCCGCGTGTCCTGATGTGGTGCGTGGCGTTGACTCTGGTGGCCGTTGCGCTGGCGATTCTGTTCCCACTGCTTCCGGTCATCGTGATTCTGGTTGCGCTGCTGGTGCTTCCGGCCGTGGCCGACGGGGAACAAAATCCGTTCCGCGCAGCGTCGGCGACTGTCCGGCAGTCCCCGGGGCGGTGCGCAATCGCGGCAGTCGTCACGATTGTTGCCTACGTCCTCGCCTGGGTCGTGGCACTGGTACTGGGCTTCTTCGTCACCGGTGTTGTGGCCGCGTTCGTGACGTGGCTGTGGTTCGGGGCGAATACCGCTGCGTTGCTGGTCCTTTGGTCGCGGCTGTATCGAAGGGCGGCGATGCTTCGACGGCACTCAGCCGCGGGCTCGCCGACCGGCCGCGGCCTCGGCGACGATGTGCGCGATTCGAGCTGAGCGAGTGGCGTCTCGCGCAGCGCTGACGACCCACCACAGCATCTGTTTGCGGGCACTGGGCGGAAAACCGTCCCAGGTGCTCCGGGCGTTCGGGTCTCGGTTCAGGGCAGTTGCGAGTTCGAGTGGCTCCTCGAGGTCTTCGACCTGATCGGCAATCGTCCACCAGCCGTTGGCCTTCGCGGCAGCGATGGCACGTCGGCCTGCTTCGGTCATGAGGCCGCTGTCTTCCATATCGGCTGCGCGTTTTCGGTTGAGCCGGGTCCACGGACTCTTGGGCCTGCGTGGCGTGAACATCTGCAGGCTGCGCTCGTCGTCGAAGTTGCTGCCGGTGGAATCGATCCAACCGAAGCAGATGGCTTCCTCGACGGCGTCCGGGTACGGGCACCGTGGCCGGGTGGTGGTGTTGCGCCACGAACACAGCCACACGCCACGGGTGGATGCATGATGGAGCTCGAGCCAAGTACGCCACTGTGTCCGAGTCTCGGCGTGAAAAATCGGGTACTCGAACTTCCACGTCGGCGGGTGGTCGGATGCCGTCGGCGGCTCCGGTGACGTCACGTGCTCGCGCAATCTATTGCTGCCGGTGCCACCTCGCCACGGTTCCACATTGTTTCAGTGTGCTCGCTGTCGAGGAAATCTGCTGTCCCATTGTCGGGTGAAGATCGCGTACGCCGGACCTCGTCGTGGGGCGGGCGGGGCTCGAACCCGCGACCAATGGATTATGAGTCCACGGCTCTAACCGACTGAGCTACCGCCCCATGCCCGTACCAGGTACGAGCCTGCAGAATCGTACAGAATCCCGTCGCCTCGACGGTTCATCGGGGCGCTATTTCGCCCTCACCTGCACCGGGACCCCGTTCAGGATCGCATTGGCCGAGACGGCGTCGACCCGGCCCGGGTCGGTGATGTCGTTGACACTGGGGCCCGTCACCGTCGTGGCAACGGACAGCTCCACGCCGGGGCGCTGATGCCCGAAGCCGTGCGGCATGCTCACCACACCCGGCATCATCTTGTCCGATGCTGCCACCTCGATGTCGACGGTTCCGGCGGCGGAGGTCACCGACACCATCGCCCCGTCCTCGATGCCGCGGTGTTCCAGGTCGTCCGGGTGGGCCAGAAGCTGATGTCGCGCTTTGCCTTTGGTGAGCCGGGCGGTGTTGTGCATCCAGGAGTTGTTGCTGCGCAGGTGTCGCCGACCGATCAGCAACAACTCGTCACCGGTCGCAACGGCGCTCGAGTGCATCAGATCCACCAACGCGGGAAGTTCGGCAACAACGATGTCCTGAATCAGCTGTACCCGCTTGTCCCGCGTCTTCAGCTTCTGCGGGAAGCCGGGCCGCAGGGGTCCGAGATCGACACCGTGGGGGTTGGCTCGAAGCTTCTTGAGCGACAACCCTTTTCGTTGGCTGCGGAGCAGGATGTCCAGGGTGCGCGCGGGCGACAGGCGCAGGCGCGCCTCGCTGATCACGCTCTTCGGAGTCAATCGCGACTTCACTCGACCGATCGTCGAACCGGCCATCGCGCTCTTGTAGCGGAGTGACAGGTCTCGGAATATCTCCCAATCATGCTTTGCGTCGGCCTTCTTGGGCAGGACCGCCGGCATGTACTTGGCAGTGTTGTGTACCGCGAAGGAATTGAAGATCAGATCGTAGTGGTCGCGTTCGAGAGACATCGTCGGCGGCAGAATCACGTGTGCATGACGCGAGGTCTCGTTGATGTAGAAGTCGAACGACACCATGAAATCGAGACCCGCGAACGCGTCGTTCAGGGTGGTACCGCCCGGCATCGACAGCACCGGGTTGCCGGACAGAACCGCCATCGCGCGGATCTGGTCCTTGCCCTCGGTGGTGATCTCGTCGACGAGCGTCGAGCAGGGGTATTCGCCTGCGAACTCGGGCAGGTCGCGAACGCGGCTGCGCCACTTGTCGAAATGTCCGCGGCCGACGATGCCCTGCTTGATCAGATCGATCGCAGGATCGGTCACCATGGCACCGCCGGGGCGGTCGAGATTGCCGGTGATGATGTTCAGTACCTGAATCGCCCACTGGCACACGGTGCCGAACTGCTGGGTCGAGACCCCCATTCGGCCGTATGCCACCGCGGACTTCGCCGACGCGAAATCACGTGCCAGGGCCGAGATGTCCTCCGCGGCGATCCCAACGACCGGAGCAACGGATTCGGGGGTGAATTCGGCGACGAGGTCGGCGAGGCGATCGGCACCGTCGATGTAGTCGGCCACGCGCACGGTGCCGTCGGCGGCGATGACGTGGATCATCGCGAGCAGGAGCAATGCATCGGTGCCGGGGCGCACGAAGAAGTGCGTGTCGGCGATGTCGGCGGTCTCGGTCTTGCGCGGATCGACCACGACCAGGCGTCCGCCGCGTTTACGCAGTGCCCGCGCTCTCTTGGCGAAATCGGGGACGGTCATCATGGAGCCGTTGGACGCCATCGGGTTGCCGCCGAGTACGAGAAAGAAGTCGGTGCGGTCGATGTCGGGGATAGGCAGCAGCAGTTGATGCCCGTACAGCAGGTGATCGACGAGCTGATGCGGGAGCTGATCCAGCGAGGTGGCGGAGTATCGATTACGCGTTCGCAGGAGCGAGGTGAAGGGAATGCCGTGGGTCATCGCACCCATCGAATGCACGTTGGGGTTGCCCTGATAGAGACCGACCGCATTGCGCCCGTACTTCTTGCGCGTCGAGATCAGGCCGTCGATCACGAGGTCGTATGCCTCGTCCCAGCCGATCTTCTCCCACTTCTCACCCACGCGTTTGACCGGTGTGGTGAGTCGATCGGTATCGGCGTGCAGGTCGATCAGCGACAGAGCCTTCGGGCATATGTGACCGCGCGAGAGCGGGTCCTTCTCGTCACCGCGGACGGACGTGACCGCATCGTTCTCCACCGTGAACTCGAGCCCACAGATCGCTTCGCACAGATTGCACGAGCCATACACAACCGACATCGCATTCCTCCCACTCATGTGCTGCGAGCGTAGCCCGGCGGGGGACCGGGGCACCGTCATCGACAGACAATTAGGCTCGTGAATCGTGACCACCCTCGATCTCACGTCCTCCTGGCCCGTCGACCACGTCAGTGCAGCAGTCGTCACCGACTCCGGAGTTCGTGAGGAGGTCGGCGACACCGATCGCGTCTACGAGCTGGCCTCGGTCACCAAACTGCTCAGTGCGTACGCCGTCCTCGTCGCCGTCGAGGAAGGTGCGGTGGAGCTCGATCAAACCGCAGGGCCGGAAGGGTCGACGGTGCGTCACCTGCTGGCGCACGCGTCGGGCCTGGCGTTCGGCGACCGCACGGTCCAGGCACCGGCCGGCACCAAGCGGATCTATTCGAGCTCCGGGTTCGAGGTACTGGCCGAACTGATCGAGACCGAAGCAGGCATCGCCTTCCCGGACTACCTCGACGAGGCCGTGTGCCGGCCACTGCAGATGACGAACACCGCGCTACCGGGATCGGCAGGCCACGGTGCCAGCTCCACCCTGGCGGACCTGAAGAAGTTCGCGGCGGAGTTGTTGGAACCCACGCTCCTCGCGTCGCAGACCCTCTCGTCGGCGACGGCCGTGCAGTTCCCCGGCCTCAACGGCATCGTGCCCGGGTACGGATCGCACAGGCCGTGCGACTGGGGACTCGGGTTCGAGCTGCGGGGTGAGAAGAGCCCGCACTGGACCGGAAGCGACAACTCGTCGGCCACGTTCGGTCACTTCGGTCAGGCCGGAACGTTCCTGTGGGTGGACCCGTCCGTGCGGACGGCATGCGTGGTGTTGACCGACCGGGCCTTCGGAGACTGGGCGAAACCGCTGTGGCCGGAACTCTCCGATGCCGTTCTTGCAGGGTGAATGCCGATCGTTCACAGATTGCACTGGCGCAACAGGGGTAACTCGGGGCACACTAGTACACATACGTGTTGATTGACTGCAGCCAGCCGAAGCATGTCGAGGTCGTTGGGGAAGACGTCCCTCGTCGAAGCTGGAGGTAGTGCAATGCGTGGATCGAATCAATTCGCAGAAGCGACGTCGGGTGTCGTGTACATCCACTCGTCGCCCGCTGCGTTGTGCCCGCATGTCGAATGGGCGTTGTCCGACGCCCTCGATTGCCGTGCGAATTTGAAGTGGTCTGCGCAGCCGGCCTCCGACGGGCAGCTGCGCGCCACCACCGACTGGGTAGGCCCGGTCGGCACCGGAGCGACCCTCGCCGGCATCCTGCGCTCGTGGCAGATGCTGCGCTTCGAGGTGACCGAAGACCCCAGCGAAGGCGTCGACGGCGAACGATTCTCACACGTACCCGGTCTGGGGCTGTGGCGTGGATCGACGAGCGCGAACGGTGACGTGGTCCTCGGCGAGATGCGACTGCGCGCCCTCATGGAGAACAACCAGGGCAACCTCACCGCGGCCGTGGAGCACGCTCTCGGGTCGGACTGGGACGCCGCCCTCGAGCCGTACCGCACAGGGGGAGCCGGAGCCGAAGTGACGTGGTTGAGCCGCAACGTCGGCTAGTGGTGAGAGTTGCTGGGGGTTCGAGGTCGCGGTAGTTTCGCGGGCGTGCCTGGGGTAGGCATGAGGGAACGACCGTGGAGTGGTGAGTTCGATGTTGTCGACCGGAAAAGTGATTCGATTCGACGAATTCAAGGGGTACGGATTCGTCGCGCCGGACGAGGGCGGCGAGGACGTGTTCATTCACGTCAACGATCTGGATTTCGACAAGAGACTGTTGGCACCGGGTGTTCGCGTCGAGTACGTCGCCGTCGACGGTGACCGAGGGCTCAAGGCCACCCAGGTACAGATAATCGACGGTCCGGCATCGACCGCGCTGGTGACCCGACACAAGCCCGACGTGCCGTACCACCACACCGTGCCGGTGACCGACCATCAGAACCTCGAAGACGTCATCTGCGACGTCCTGTCCGAGGCGGACTTCACCGCCGAGGTGACCGAGGCACTGCTGACGTCCAACGGAACCGTGACGGCAGCGCAGATCCTCGACATCCGATCAGCGATGCTGCGAATGGCTCACGACCACAAGTGGATCGAGAACTGACCGACGCGTAGCCCCTTCATACCGCCCTGCAGCCCGTTCGGTTACGGATGAATGTGGCTTCGTTGCAGTCGGAGCGCTACTGATTCACACCGTGAATGGACCATTACATACGTCTGGGCGCTGCAAGGGTCCATTCACGCGGCCGGGGGAGGACGACTCTGGGGCGGGGGCTGAGTCAGGGCCGCAAGCGAGGGCGGTTGATCAGAGCGGAATGTTCTTGTGGTTGCCGCGTGCCGCGGGCGCGGCCGCGAGAGCCTTGGCGACGGTGCTGCGGGTCTTGCTCGGTTCGATGACCTCGTCGACGACACCGATGGCCACTGCACGCTCGACGCCACCGGCGATGCTTTCGTGCTCGACGGTGAGGCGATCGTGCAGTGCCTCGCGCTCCTCCTCGGGAGCGGCCGCGAGAGCCTTCTTGTGCAGGATTCCGACGGCAGCCTTCGCGCCCATCACGGCGACCTCGGAGCCGGGCCAGGCGTAGACCGCAGTGGCACCGAGCGCGCGAGCGTTCATTGCGATGTACGCACCGCCGTAGATCTTGCGGGTCACGAGGGTGACACGGGGGACCGTGGCTTCGGCGAAGGCGTGCAACAGCTTTGCACCACGACGCACGACGCCTTCCCATTCCATGCTGACGCCGGGGAGGTATCCGGGTACGTCGACCACCACGACGAGCGGTATGCCGAACGAATCGCACAACCGAACGAAACGTGCTGCCTTCTCGGCGCTTTCGGAGTTCAGGCAACCACCGAGTCGGATGGGGTTGTTGGCGATGACCCCGACGGTGCGGCCACTGATACGGCCGAGGCCGATCACGATGCTGCGAGCCCAGCCGCCCTGGAATTCCTCGAAGGTCGACTCGCCTTCGACGTTGTCGAGCAACTCGTGCACGATCGGGTGGACGTCGTATGCGCGACGGTTCGATTCGGGCATCAGTGCCCGGAGGTCGGTGTCACCGTGTTCGGCAGCGGCGATATCGAAGTCGCCCTGCTCGCAGAACATGGACACCAGACGGCGGGCGCGGGTGAACGCGTCCATCTCGCTGTCGGCGACGATGTGGCACACGCCGGACTTCTTGTGGTGGGTGTCGGGGCCGCCGAGCGAGGCCATGTCGACCTGCTCGCCGGTGACGCTGCGGACGACGTCGGGACCGGTGACGAAGACACGTCCCTCGGGAGCCATGATGACGACGTCGGTCAACGCAGGACCGTAGGCGGCGCCGCCGGCTGCGAAGCCGAGGACGACGGAAACTTGGGGGACGAGGCCGGACGCTCGGACCATGGCCTCGAAGACGAGTCCGACGGCGTGGAGAGCTTCGACGCCCTCGGCGAGGCGAGCGCCTCCGGAGTGCCAGACGCCGACGATCGGGGCGCGCTGCTCGATGGCCGTGTCGATGGCGGCGACGATGTGCTTGCAGCCGTCGACGCCCATGGCACCGCCCATGACGGTGGCGTCGGAGCAGTAGGCGATGGTGTGGACGCCGTCGATCTCGCCGGACGCTGCGAGGATGCCGGATTTGTCCCGATCGTGCAGCGGGACAGTGGTTCCGGCGTCGAACAGATTCTCGAGGCGGGCGAGTGGATCGCGGGGATCGGTCGAGGTACCGGATCGTGTGACAGGGGCCAGAATAGTCATCGCTTGTCCTTCTTCAGGGCCCCTGAGGGGGCGAGGCCCGAACCGGAACCGTTCCCTGGGAAACGGCCCCGGTCCGGATCATGCACTGCGAGAGCGAGATCGGCTGAGTCGAAGAAACGACTCAGTGCATCACGCCTTTCCGAAGGCGAGCGCTACGTTGTGCCCACCGAATCCGAACGAGTTGTTGATCGCGTAATCGATCTGTCCGACGCGGGGCTCGCCCTTGACGACGTCGAGATCGATCTCGGGATCCTGGTTCTCCAAATTCAGTGTGGGAGGGATGATTCCCTCACGCACTGCCAGCACCGTCAGTACCGACTCGAGTGCGCCGACGGCACCGATCGAGTGGCCCAGAGCGGATTTCGGTGCGTACACCGCTGCGTGATTTCCGACTGCCTTGTTGATCGCCAGCGCCTCGGCGGTGTCTCCGATGGGAGTTGCCGTTGCGTGGGCGTTCACGTGGGTGATGTCGGACTTCTGCAGGCCTGCGGTCTCGATGGCGCGCTGCATCGCGCGCGCGGCACCCTTGCCCTCCGGATCGGGAGCCACCAGGTGGAACCCGTCGGAGGTGATTCCGGCACCGAGCAGGCGGGCGTGAATCGTTGCGCCGCGAGCCTTGGCGTGCTCTTCGGTCTCGATGACCATGAGCGCACCCGCTTCACCGAAGACGAAGCCGTCACGGTCCTTGTCGAACGGACGTGACGCACCCTTCGGGTTGTCGTTGTTGGTGCTCATCGCCCGCATCATGGAGAAGCTGGCGATCGGAACTGCGTCGATGTAGCCCTCGACGCCGCCGGTGACGACCATGTCCGCATCGCCCATCACGATCATCCGCCACGCGTGTGCGATGGCTTCCGATCCCGAGGAGCAGGCGGAGACGGGAGTGATGACACCGGCCTGTGCTTTGAGCTCGAGTCCGACGACCGCTGCGGGGCCGTTCGGCATGACCATCTGAACGGCGAGCGGAGACACCTTGCGGTAGCCGCCTGCCTTCATCTTGTCGTTGGCGTCGATCAGCGAATCTCCGCCACCGAGGCCGGTACCGATCGACACACCGAGGCGAAGGGGATCGACGTCGGGGGTTCCGGCGTTCTTCCAGACCTCGCGGCCGAGGACCGTCGACAGTTGCTCGACATAGCTCAGGCGACGAATCTCGACCCGCGAGAGCAGGCTCTGCGGGTTCACCGCGAGGTGTCCGCCGATCCGCACAGGCAGGTCGTACTCGGCGACGAAATCGTCTTCGAGCTTCGCGATTCCGCTGTCGCCGTTCAGCAGACCCTTCCACGTGGCATCGACGTCACCCGCAAGTGACGTGGTCGCAGCGAGGCTGGTGACGACGACACTGGGGAAGCGTCCGTTGGCGGTGGATGGGTTGGTCATGGGCCCTGTCACTCGCTCGCGGAGTCGTCGAGCTTGGCCTTGATAGCTTCTGCGGCTTCGGGGTTCTCCGCTTCGAGCTTCTGGATGTAGTTGACGGCGTCACCGACGGTGCGCAGACCTGCGAGGTCCTCGTCGGGGATCTTCACGCCGTACTTGTCCTCGGTCTGCACTGCGATCTCGACCATGGAGAGTGAGTCGATGTCGAGGTCGTCCACGAAGGACTTCTCGATGGTCACCTCGGACGGTTCGATGCCCGTGACCTCCTCGATGATCTCTGCAAGTCCGGCGATGAGGTCTTCCTGGCTGGCCACTGTTGTGGCTCCCTTCTCTTCTGTGTAGAACGCCGAAGTCATGTGCTTCGAGACGCGATTGTGCATTTCTGCCACTCGGGGAGTGGAAGTGCGATCCGCAGTGTGTGACGGCGGAGTGTGTGGGGCGAGCTAACCGAGCTCGGCCATTGCGGAGATGTCCGCCGGTGTCTTCAGGCCGAGGTTGGCAACGCCACGCAGTTCGCGTTTGGCGATGCCGACCAGTGCGCCTGCCGGGGGCAGTTCCACAAGTCCGGTGACCTGCGCGGTGCGCAGGTAGGCAGTGCACAGGTCCCATCGCACGGGGCGAGTGACCTGAGCAGCAAGCTTGTTCAGTGCGTCGGCACCCGAGGCGACCGGCTGACCGTCCGAGTTGGACAGCAGCGTCCGCGTCGGCTCCGACGGAGTGATCGCGGCAGCGGCTGCGGCAACGGTGTCGCCGGCAGACGCCATGTATCTGGTGTGGAACGCGCCTGCGACCGGCAGTGCGCGAACCCGAGCCTTCTCGGGCGCGCTCTCGGCCAGCTCGGCAAGTTTTGTGAGCAGGCCGGCGGCGACGATCTGACCTGCAGCGTTGACGTTGGCCGGCGCGAGGTCGAGTTCTTCGAGGCGGGCCAGGACGGCAGCTTCGTCTCCGCCGAGCACGGCGGACATGCCGGTCGGTTCGAGTGCACACGCCTTGGCCATTGCTGCGCCACGGACGGCGGCGAGTGAAACGGCGTCGTCGGAGGAGATGACGCCGGCGATGGCAGCAGCGGCGAGTTCGCCCACGGAGTGCCCGGCGACGACGGCGTCCTCGGGGAACAGGCCGCGCGATGCGATCTCCTCGAAGGCGAGCAGGGCCGACGCCACGACCAGGGGCTGGGTCACCGCGGTGTCGGTGATCTCCTCGGCGGTTGCTGTGGTGCCGAGGCGGACGAGGTCGAGACCTGAGGCCTTCGACCACAGTGCGAGTCGGTCTGCCGCACCTGGCAATTCGAGCCAAGGCAACAGCATGCCGGGAGTCTGAGAGCCCTGACCGGGCGCAAGCAACGCAATCACAGGGTTAAGAGAACACTGTCGGGTGCCGAATGAGTGATGTCGCGCTCGATGAACTCTCGACAGGCAATTTGTGGGAACCCTACAAATCGCCTCGTGGGGACTCGCTATCGCCGGAGGGTGGTGGAGCGTTACGTGACCACTTGTCCGAATGTGACCTGTGTGACATATGGGGCTGGATGTGCCGGTTCGTGATGCGTTCGAGCCAACCTACCTACCGTTGCCGCGACCCTGAGCACGTACGCGTCGCGCGGGTGAGTGGGGTCGCGACCGGTGACCTCTGCGATGCGCTTGAGCCGATACCGAACGGTATTTGGATGAACAAACAGCTGCCGTGCGCAGGTTTCGACGGCTCCGCCACAGTCGAGATACGCATCGAGGGTGTCGGCAAGTCCAGAACCCGCCGCCGCCAATGGAACGACCACGTGATCGTTCAACGCCGATATCGCCGCACTGTCGTTGAGCAGTGCGCGTTCGGGCAACAACTCGCCTGCGTGCACCGGACGCGGTGCACCACGCCAGCCGGCGACGGCCTGCATGCCGGCGAAGGCTTCCACCGCGCTCGAGTGCGCCGCGCCCAGGGTGCGAGTGGTCGGGCCGATGACCACGGGCCCGTCGGAGAAGTTCTGCAACATGTCCTCGATGAACGCGTGGTGGGCCGGCGTGTCCTCGATCTGGCCGCTGACCACCATCACCAGCCGAGTGCCTTGCACCACGGCGAGTGCCGCGCGGCCGTGCTTCTGCGCCACGGCGTGCACTGTTCCGACCACCGAGACGCCCCGATCGTCCGGGGGAGTACCGACCAACACCGTCGCGGGGGCCGTGGCGTCCCAGTTCAGTGTTGCGGCACGCGAGAGCATGTCCGAGCCGGTGTCCCCACGCACGACGGCATCGACGACGAGAGCTTCGAGGCGGGTGTCCCAGGCACCGCGAGATTCGGCCGCACTGGCGTAGACCGACGCGGCCGCGAAGCCGAGCTCGCGGCCGTACCGTAGGACGGCCTCGGTCAGGGCCACCAACTGCTGATCGTTGCGAGCCAGTGCCGGAAGCCACTGCTCGAAGAACTCCATCGCCACCCGGACCATGTCGACGGTCTGGCGCAGAGTGAGGCGGCGGGCCAGGTCTTGGGGGATGACCTGGAATGCGTCGAGGCTGAAGCGGATATCGCTGTTCGGGTTCTTGAGCCATTCGAGAAAGTTGTCGACGGCTGTCTGAATCAACAACTGCACGCTGGCGCGTTGGGCCGCGTCGAGATCGCCGAAGAACGGCAACTGGCCCTGCATCGTGGTGACGGCTTCTGTCGAGAGTCGGCCGGAGAACTGTTTGACCCGCCGCAGCAGGGCATCGGGCAGGGGATCGCGCTTCTGGCGTGAGGGAGCCAGTGAGGCGACCGGAAGATGCACTTCGTTGTCCGAGGTCAACGACTCACGCAACGCCTCACGATAGGCGTCGCGTCGGGACACTTCGCGTGTGGACGCACTGTCCGGGGAACCGGGCTTCGCATCGGACATAAGGAGAACCTACGCCCGACCCCCGCCCACCTCGCGCTGGACGTGCCGCGCGAGGTGGAACGGGGGTCGGGTGATCAGGGGTCGAACCTACGCCGAACCGGTATCGGCGTACGACGTGGGAGCGGCGGTGACGTCGTCGATCTTGTACTTCTCCGCGGCCTCGACGGCCTTGGAGCGGTCGATCTCACCGGATGCCGCCAGAGCCGACAACGTGGCGACGACGATCGACTCGGCGTCGACGTTGAACACGCGGCGCGCGGCCGGACGGGTATCGGAGAACCCGAAACCGTCCGTGCCGAGGGTGACGTAATCGCCCGGAACCCACTGACGGATCTGGTCCGGAACCGCACGCATCCAATCCGAGGACGCGATGACCGGGCCGTTGGCGTCGGCCAGCGCCGAGGTGACGAATGGAACGCGCTTGTCGGCACCGGGGTTGCGCAGAGACTCCTGCTCGGCCTCGACACCGTCGCGGCGCAGTTCGCCCCACGAGGTCACCGACCAGACGGCCGAACGAACGCCCCACTCGTCGAACAGCAATTCGCGGGCCTTACGGGCCGACACGATGCCGACGCCGGACGCCAGCAGCTGCGCCTCGGGTCCGTCGCCCTCCTGCGGCTCGGCGAACCGGTAGATGCCCTTGAGCAGACCCTCGACGTCGAGGTTCTCCGGCTCGGCCGGCTGTACGTACGGCTCGTTGTAGAGGGTGATGTAGTAGAAGATGTTCTCGCCGCCGAAGCCCTCGACACCTTCGGTTCCGCCGTACATCCGTCGCAGACCGTCCTTGACGATATGCGCGATCTCGTACGAGAACGCCGGGTCGTAGGCCACGGCCGCCGGGTTGGTCGAGGCCAACAGCAGTGAATGACCGTCGGCGTGCTGCAGACCCTCACCGGTGAGCGTGGTGCGACCTGCGGTGGCACCGAGCACGAATCCGCGAGCCATCTGGTCTGCTGCCGCCCAGAGACCGTCGCCGGTGCGCTGGAAGCCGAACATCGAGTAGAAGATGTACAGCGGGATCATGACCTCGCCGTGCGTGGCGTACGAGGTACCGACCGCGGTGAACGACGACGTCGAACCGGCCTCGTTGATGCCCTCGTGCAGGATCTGGCCGACCGAGCTCTCCTTGTAGGCGAGCATCAGCTCCGAGTCCACCGAGGTGTACAGCTGGCCGTTGCGGTTGTAGATCTTCAGCGACGGGAACCACGAGTCCATACCGAACGTGCGGGCCTCGTCGGGGATGATCGGCACGATTCGGTGGCCGATCTCCTTGTCTCGCAACAACTCCTTCATGACGCGCACGAGCGCCATGGTGGTGGCGACTTCCTGCTTGCCGGAGCCCTTGCGGAGCGTCTTGTACGTGTCGTCGCCGGGCTGCGGGAGCGGCTTGACGTCGACCCGCCGCTCGGGGACGAATCCGCCGAGCTTGTTGCGGCGATCGAGCATGTACTGGATCTCGGGAGCATCCGGGCCGGGGTGGTAGTACGGCGGCATGTACGGATCCTTCTCGAGCTCTTCGTCCGAGATCGGGATGTGCTGGAGATCGCGGAACGTCTTGAGATCGTCGAGCGTGAGCTTCTTCATCTGGTGCGTGGCATTGCGGCCCTCGAAGTGCTTGCCGAGGGTGTAGCCCTTGATGGTGTGCGCCAGGATGACCGTCGGCTGGCCCTTGTGCGACATCGCCGCCGCGTAGGCAGCGTGCACCTTGCGGTAGTCGTGGCCGCCGCGCTTGAGGTTCCAGATCTCGTCGTCGGACAGATCCTTGACCAGTTCCTTGGTGCGCGGATCGCGACCGAAGAAGTGATCGCGGACGTACCCGCCGTCGTTGGCCTTGTACGTCTGGAAGTCACCGTCGGGAGTGGTGTTCATCAGGTTCACGAGCGCGCCGTCGCGGTCTGCGTGCAGCAGTGAATCCCACTCGCGGCCCCAGACGACCTTGATGACGTTCCAGCCCGCGCCGCGGAAGAACGACTCCAGCTCCTGAATGATCTTGCCGTTGCCGCGGACCGGGCCGTCGAGGCGCTGCAGGTTGCAGTTGACGACGAACGTCAGGTTGTCCAGACCCTCGGTGGCGGCCACGTGCGCGAGTCCGCGCGACTCCGGCTCGTCCATCTCGCCGTCGCCCAGGAATGCCCAGACGTGCTGATCGGAGGTGTCCTTGACGCCGCGGTCGTTGAGGTAGTGGTTGAAGCGGGCCTGGTAGATGGCGTTCATCGGGCCGAGACCCATCGACACCGTCGGGAACTCCCAGAAGTCCTGCATCAGGCGGGGGTGCGGGTACGACGGCAGTCCTCCGCCCTCGTTCACGTGACTGGCCTCCTGACGGAAGCCGTCCATGCGCTCGGCCGGGATGCGGCCCTCGAGGAAGGCGCGGGCGTAGATGCCGGGGGAGGCGTGACCCTGGATGAAGATGTGGTCGCCGCCGCCCGGGTGGTCCTTGCCGCGGAAGAAGTGGTTGAAGCCGACCTCGTACAGCGCAGCCGACGAGGCGTACGTGGAGATGTGGCCACCGACGCCGACGCCGGGGCGCTGCGCGCGGTGCACCATGATGGCTGCGTTCCAGCGGATCCAGGCGCGGTAGCGGCGTTCCATCGACTCGTCGCCGGGGAACCACGGCTCGTTCTCGGTGGGAATGGTGTTGACGTAATCCGTCGACGTCAGCGACGGCAGCGCGACGCGGCGCTCACCGGCGCGCTCGAGCAACCTGAGCATCAGGTAGCGAGCGCGGTTGGGGCCGGACCTCTCCAACAAGCCGTCGAACGACTCGATCCATTCGTTGGTCTCGTCGTTGTCGATATCGGGCAGGTACGACGCGACACCCTCGCGGATGACGCGGACCCGGCCGTCAGAGCCCTTCTTGCCTGCAGACGATGTGTTCTGCCGTTCGCCGCTGTTCACTTCGGACAACGTGTGCACTCCTCAATGTGGCGGACGCTCGGTGTGGCGTCCGGTCCGGTAGCGCGCCCCTGTGACGGCGCTCTACTTTCCTCGTTCTCGTGATTCCTCCCAATCCTGCTACATCTTCTCGGTTCTGGTAGTACAGAGGTCCGATACCCACCAGTAGAAATTTATGTACGCAATTTCGGCGCGGTCAGCTTGCGCGAACGGCTCCGACCCTGTTCGCTTTGTCTACTGCACCCACAATTCAAGGAGGTCACCACCGTGGTCGCCGCGGCGGACGCTCAGAACTACGCTCAGAAACTTGGCATCACTCGCGACATGGTCGTACAGGAGCTGGGCTGGGACGAGGACACCGACGATGATCTGCGCGCCGACGTAGAAGATGCGATCGGTGGCGAGACCCTCGACGAGGATTCCGACGAGGTGATCGATGTCGTACTGCTGTGGTGGCGCGACGGAGACGGTGACCTGGTCGACGCACTCATGGATGCCATCGGGCCACTCTCGGACGATGGAATCGTGTGGGTCCTCAGCCCCAAGACCGGCCTGTCCGGTCACGTCGAACCCAGCGAGATCGCCGAGTCCGCCCCGACCGCAGGATTGACGCAGACCTCTGCGGCAAACCTCGGTGACTGGATCGGAAGTCGTCTGGTTCAGCCCAAGACCCCTGCCACCAAGCGGTAGGTCGATGCTCGATACAGGAAGACGGTTCTAGATGCCGATCGAGGTTGGCGCGGTTGCGCCCGACTTCACTCTGAAGGATCAGAACAACCAACTGGTCACGTTGTCGTCGTACAGGAACGTGAAAAACGTTCTGCTCGTGTTCTATCCACTGGCCTTCACCGGCACGTGCCAGGGCGAGCTGTGCAAAGTACGCGACGAGTTGCCGACATTCGAGAACGACGAGACTGCGATCTTGGCAATCTCGGTGGGTCCGCCTCCGACCCACAAGATCTGGGCTGCAGAACAGGGTTACACCTTTCCGCTGCTGTCGGACTTCTGGCCGCACGGTGAGGTTGCTCAGGCGTACGGCGTGTTCAACGACAGCGCCGGCTTCGCCAATCGTGGAACGTTCGTGGTCGACAAATCCGGAATCATCCGGTTCGCCGAAATGAACGGACCCGGTGAGGCTCGCGACAGTTCGTCGTGGGCCGAGGCTCTCGCACAGGTGAGCTGACCTGCGGAATTGTAGTTAGAGATCAGACACGATAAATTTCTCCAAGCGTTCCGGTGGCCCGGGGTTGTACCCAGGCCACCGGTACTCGGGCGTATAGCTCAGCGGTAGAGCTCTGGTTTTACACACCAGCGGTCGGGGGTTCGAACCCCTCTGCGCCCACTTCATATTGCTGTTGGTTGGCGACCTGCCCGTTCCGACCGTGCGACGTGCACAGCGTTGTTGAATATCGCCGGGTACACACGCTTGAGCGGCAGGTTCTACCACTCAGTACTCTCATCGACGATTTTGTCGGCGACACGGGAATGGTGTCCTCCGGCTGAGTCGCTCCGCAGATGTCCTGGAAGTGCGCGGACAATTCGCCGGTGGTCAAACCCTTGGTAGTCAAGGACGACATGATTCCGTCGAGACCGGTGAGGCGGCGTTGCCGTTTCACCGGCTGGGTCGACGTGCGACTGACCAAGAAGGGTGAGGCCGTGTGCAAGCGTGCCGGTCAGCTACTTGCCGGGGCGGGAGTTCTTGACGATCGGCGGAGCGAGGGGAGAGTCGGAGGTCGCGTGGGACGTCGATCTCCACCGGCCCGGTCTCGGTGAGCACCGTCTTCGATCGGGTGCCGTTCCGGGAGTCGCCGCTGCCGCGGCTGGCAGCGTTGTGTTTGTCGTAATCGAGATGCTCGGTCATCTCCGCATCCAGTGCGGATTTCCAGGACATTCTTGGTGAGCTGATTCGTAAGCCCATTCGGGCCCATTCACTCCACGCCCTGCTCCTTGGCCTGAGCCAGGAGCTCCCAAGCCAACTGCTTCTGATCCACCACGTCCACCATGGAATTCAGTGTTTCGGGCATCGTTGATTCTTCCCGCCAAGCTCAGTGCTTCGAACCAAGACTAGATCGTGTGCTTATTCGAAAGTCCCTGTAGAACTAGTAACAGGTATGTGGGCATCGGCTCACGACGCATGGTGGGGAGCTTTCTTTATGTCGTACACAGCGCTGGTAGTCCAAATTCTGCTGTCGAGTCCGAGCGATCTGCCAGTCGAGCATCATGGCATCGTGACTAGGGCCGTAAGACGGTGGAACTCCACCCACGGTCGGATCTACGGAATCAACTACAGTCCCACCGATTGGCAAGAAGGTGGCTCGTCTGGCTTCGGTGAGTACGCCCAGGCGGTCTTAAATGAGCAGATCGTCGAGGACTCAGACATGGGCCTAGTAATCTTTACCGACAGGCTTGGTACACCGACGCCGAACTTTCCGTCGGGAACAGCAGAGGAGATTGACCTGCTCCTGAAGGCCGGTAAAGAAGTCGCGATCATCATGAACGAGACGCAGCGATCACCAAGCGGCAGGCCTGACTCTGGCGAGCAGCGCACAGCGTTGGACGCGTACATCAAGCAGCAGCAGGCCAAGGCGTTCATGAGTTCGTACGACTCTGAGGCGCGTCTGACAGAGATAGTCGAGCAAATTCTGACGCGCCTGGCAGTTAAGTATCGGAATGACAGCAGGCCGAGCGCGGAGGCTTCGGCTCCAGATGAAAGTCGGCCGTCTTCCAGTGGGAATGTGCTGTCTTATTTGTCTACAGCTGATCTACCTAGCATCGACGACATCGAACAGGGGATCTGGCCTCGTATTGAGGTCAGCGAATCGCAAAAGACTGATTCTAAAGGGAGACTCAAGTCTTCGAAGAACTGGAAGTTGGTTCTATACAGCACTTTGAACTACGCGGCAAGGAATGTCAGGTTTGTTTATCTTGACAAGGACCGCAACATAGACCAGACATTTGACGTAGTCGGTTCATCACGAGACATGGAACCAATCGGTGTGTTTCCTCCGCGTGGCGAAGTCAGTTTCCCTTTGTATCTGACGTTTGGCTCTTCAACTCAGGCACTGTGTGTAGTTGAGTGGGAAGACCAGAAGGGGCAGGTACACTCATCTGAGGCCACAGTGCGCACTATGTAAGCACGGTTTTTCGAGCGCCGAACTCGTTGTGCCTATTTATGTGGGCTCTGCTGTGTTCATTTTGAACCCGATAGATCTCACTTCCATGTCAACCTACTGTTCGGTTCAGTAAGGACCTCAACGCTCTCTTCATGCTCGGTGGATGCGCTTACTTTGATGCCTGGCGGTGTGGCCTGTTCAAGCCGAACATGCCAGTGACCCTGTTTGACGTGTAGGGCCTCAAGACATCTTTGACCGATCGTCAACCAAAACCGGTGCTGTCACAAATGATGCAATGGTGAAGTAGAAATAGGGTGTGGATAATTGTTGGGCACGCTCTACTTGAGTCGGGGTTCGTGGCCGGTGGCTTCACGGAAACCGTCTGCTGTCTTGCACTTCTTGATCAGCCACTTAACGCATGCATCGGTGTAGAGATAGTCCCCGTGCGCGCTGTCATAGACGCAGAAGTCAGAACGAGTCGACTCTGGTTCATCGGATTTAGATGACGGCCTCCAATTCTGCTTACGCCAGGCCGCGGCCATTTGGGATGAAGCGCCAAAGCGGTACGGGATGGCCTCAGAAACTTTTTTGGCTACAGCACCAGCTCGGTGCTTACCGATATTTGACACCGGTACTTTCTTTTGCTTGGTGATCACGTAACCCTTGTCGGCTGAGATCTTCTGCATCACCTGGCGTTCTTCGTCCGTCAGATCCTTGTCGTTAACAAACTGGAGCGACAGATCGCCCTTCCGGTTCCCGCTTTCGAGCAGAATAGTGAGCCGCATGCAGTAGCGGGGATCGCGTGAAACAGCGTCATCCAACCCGGCGTCGTACTCGGCCAGGAATGTCCTTAAGTCTTTGGGGAGGCTTTTGCTGAGCTTGAGTAGGTCGCTCTTGCCCTGGTCGGTGAAGCCCCCGATGAACACTGGAAAGTGCAGACGATGGGCCAGGGAGTATTCGACTCCTGCAAAGTCAGTTACGAACTCCTCGTAGTTCAGCAACATGGAGTGGCATTCGCCGTTCACGACAGTCATGAGTGCAACATCCGTGCCGGTGTGCCTGTGCTCGATTTTGTTGCGCAGCTTTATGAAGAACTCCAGGTTTGCGCGTGCTCCGGACTGTTGAGCCGGCCACTCCTCGCCGACGAACCACTCCAAAGGTTGCGACATTCGCTCGCCGTTGATCTGTTTGTAGCGCCGAGGCCTTTCTGACCGTAGTACGTGGTAGTTCTTGACATCACGAAGCCACTTGGACTGAAACGCGTAGAGCCAAGCGATGTGCATGTGGATGATGAAGCCTTCGAGTGCCCGGTCGCGGCCAGGATCATTGAACAGGCTGACAGCGAGCATCGCCTCTTGCTGAGACGCCCTCAGCAAGAGCTTCCAACGTTGTGGACGTGCCATCTGATACTCGATCTCCAATCGACGCCGAATCGCCCGCCGTGAGCGTCAACTGTGGCGTAGATCAATCCTGCCAGACGATAAATCACGAGGATGCTGAGGCGTGTTCGCCGCCTCTAGCCAGCCAAGCAAACAGCCTCGGGGACGGGTTCGATGAGGAGACGGCTCGGCCAGTTATTCCGGGCACCGTGAAGTGCTCGCCGCGGTGGCGCATTCGATGGACCTTGGCAGAGTCGGTAAACACCGGTCTTGCGATCACGGACCACGGCATCGTCGTCCCAAGACGCCTCTCACGACTTTTAGAGCACCTCGAGACATTCGTCGGCGTGGTCGTAACGATACGTCGCGCTTCAGCTTATCGTCGGATCCCATGTATTGCGCCGCCGAAGGAGGATAACCGGTGACGCGTTCCACCCGATGCGGCCGTTGGTCAGATGGTAACGCCGAAGTTCGACAACAAGGTCTACCCGATCGTTTCAGTGATGCGCGACTTCAACCCTGACCCTAGAAACTGTGGCGGAAGCAAAAGATTGGTACACCGCTCTCGACGAACGCGTTCGCAAGTTCTGCAGACGATGCATGGCAAATTTGTTAGGCTGAATAAATCTTTAAAGACGGTGATGTATTCGAAGGGGATGATGGCAAGACAACCAACTTAGACGACGGCGATGTGCAAGGAAGTCCTCTTCATGCGAGCTTCAGGTGCGCACTCATACCACTGTTGACCTAGTTTGCGTCTGTGCCCAAGTCGGCTCTAGCGCGGTCGATGAAGTTGTCGTAAAGTCGTTGGTCTCCACCAGTTTCGAAAAGCAAGCTTTGATCGTAGGTCTCTAGTTCGAGTGTGACACTAATTGGGTCGGGCTGGAAGCCGCCGGTCATGGATATTAACCGGGTAACTGCAAGGTAACTTCTGACTTTTAAAATGTCACTGGCTATGTCGCCGATTTCCTTGCTGCCAACAAGCTGGACGGTTGCTAGCTTGTTGGTAAGATCCTCGATTGTGCTTTGAAAACTTAAGATTGCATCACGAAACTTCTCATCAGGTTCAGCATTAATGTTCAAATCAAAGTGGTCGCGATTATCAACTGCAATGGCGGCAAGCAGTGAGCTATAGAAATCAGAATAAGCTTGCCGCCGTTCTTGCACAAAAAACTGTTCAGTTTCATTTATCGCTGCCGCTTCACTCTGATTTCCGCCAGCTTGGAAGGAAAGAATGCCAGCAGCTAAGGCGCCTATTAGGCCTATGATTCCCACGAGGAGCGTTGCACCAATGCTTCGCAACCAGCCTGAGTTTGGCGATGAGGGGACCGGGGGCAGAGGCGGCAATGCAGGCAAAGGAGGGACTGGAGGTAGAGGGCGTGCTCTTGGCGGCATTCCGTGGATGCTAGCAACTTTCAACTGGACGCACTGTCGTTCGTTTGACTATTGATGAATTGTTGCCTTTGCTACATTTTTGGGTCAGATATGAAAACAGGACTCTATAACTTCACAATCGAGCAAGGAACCACGTTCAAGCGGACGTTTACCTGGAAAGGGGACTGCCCCGAGTTCAGTTGACTCGTGGGGTTGAGTGATTCAGGCCGCCTGTGCGGTCCGGTTGATTGTCTCAAACTCAATCGGAGTGAGCTTGCCGCGGCGCCGTTGACGGCGCTTGCTGTGATAGGTCTTTCGATCCAGGTCACGATCGCCAGTCGTAGTTGCTCGCGGGTCGACCACCGCTGGCGGTCGAGGACGTTCTTCTGCACGAGTGCGAAGAACGACTCCATCGCGGCATTGTGACCGCACGCCCCGACCCGCCCCACGGAACCTCGTAACCCGTTGCGCAACAGGGCATGTACGAACTTCCTGGACCGGAATTGGCTACCGCGATCCGAGTGAACGGTAGTGCCCAACGAGCCTCTTTGCGCCACAGCATTATCCAATGCGGACACCGCCAACGAGGCCTTCATCCTGGAGTCGATCGAGTAGCCGACGATCCTGTTCGACCAGACGTCCTTGATCGCGCAGAGATACAGTTTGCCCTCGTCGGTGCGGTGTTCGGTGATGTCGGTCAGCCACAGCTCGTCCGCGGCCTGTGCGGTGAACTGACGGTCGACGAGGTCATCGTGGACCGGCGGGCCGGCTTTCCTGTTCAGGCCTCGCTTCTTCGAGAACACCGACCAGATGCGTTCTTGTGAGCACAACCGCGCGACCCGGTTCTCGCAGGCGGTGATGCCGCGGTCGGGTAGCTCGTCGGCGATGAAGCGGTAGCCGAATGCGGGGTCGTCGTCGTGGATCTCCCGAGCAATGTTGATCAGATGTGCATCATCCCAATCTCGCTGCGGGACTGGCTCTTCCTTCCATTTGTAGAACGCTTGGGTGGAGAATACGAGAACCCGGCAGGTCACTGTGACGGGTACTCCGTTGCCAGCAAGGTCGAGGACCAGCGGATACATCATTTTGGGTTGACGTCCCGGGACAAGTAGGCGACCGCGCGACGCATGACCTCGGCTTCTTGCTCGAGCAGCTTGATCCGTTTGCGGGCTTCTCGTAGCTCGGCGGACTCGTCGAGGCCTGTCTTCTCGGCGGTGCCGCGTTCGATGCCGTCGTCGCGGTCGGCGATTTTGAGCCAGCGGTGCAGGCACCCTTCGGAGATTCCGAAGTCCTTCGCGATCTGACGCAGCGGGGCCTCGCCTTTGCGTGCGACCGCGATGACGTCGCGGCGGAACTCCTCGTGGAATGCTTTCGGCATGGTGAACATCCTTCTACCGTGAGGAGCGATCCTCACAGATCAGATGTCAACCAAAGCCGGGGCGGTCCCGTCACACCACCTGACGTGATCGTGAATATGCCCAGCACAGGATTACCTGGTTGGCTTGCACCTGTCATTGCAGGTGTCTTCACGCTCGTTGGTGTTGGGGCAACCTTGTTTGTGAACTCAAGACTACAAGACAAAAAGAAAGAATTGGATCACAAGCAGCAAGTTCACAAGGATGCACGCGAGTGGAGCGAAAAGGTTCTCAACGCGGGAACAAATATTTTTAAGTGGGTCCAAAGGCAGGAGACGAAGACGTTAAGGATGCCAGTACGGGAAGGGACTCGTCACGCGGCAGATCTAGCAGACAATTTATCGAGCGTTTTTAACGGCGTCGACCTGTATTTACCCGAAGAATCCAAACCATTTGCAGATAAGTACTTCCAAGAGGCGATTCTGCTCTGTCTACCAGTTTGGAACCAAAACGGCTATGCCAATAAAAAGTCCGATTTTGTCGAAGCGGAGCGGCAGCTTGTCAACGAAATACGTCGACTAGGCGACCTCCCGCCACTGTCAAAGCCTCCAGTGGAGTTTAAGACATACGCAGAATCTCGCACCGCAGTGAACGAAATGTTCGGAGAAGGAATTCGAGCACACATGGAGTTCTTAGGGTTCGAACGTGAAGACATAGAAGAAATGCTAGCGAGAGCGAAAGCGTCGAGAAAGGAGGGGGATGTCGAATCCGAGGCCGGAGATATGGAATAGCGACCTGCAGCGGGCGTCTATTCTAAGCAACACTGATTTTCTATTTCGATGGAGTGGACGGTTTGGTCGGCGCGCCGTTCTTAGCTGCCTCCTGAGCAGCTTTGACAGTGTCTTGGCCTTCCGCCTTGGCGTCAGCTAGTCCTTTCTTTGCAGCGCCGCGTAGCTCTTGAGCATGGGCTTTTGCTTCCTCAAGCTCGCTGACTTCAACGACGGACTTCTCACGGTTCGGGTCTTCAACCGTGCCGGCAGGATGAGGTCAGCTACAGCCTCATCTTCCTTCGAAATTGTCACCTCTTTTATAGTCTTAGCCGTCGTTTTTGATCGGACTTAGTATTGTATGTGATTCACTCATTTCACCCCCCTGTGGAATCGCTTTTTTAACTATGTACAAACGCTTCTGGCATTAAATTGGTAGTTGCAGTCGTCGTGCGCAACGATCTCTGTGAGAATTTTTTCTTCTCTTCACGAGTTGCGAAGCGCCCACCGTCAAGTTGGAACCTATAGCCACCGTTGATCTCTTTGAGTCCTGGTCGTGGCGTGACGTAGGCGAACACAACGTCCTTGCCCCATGCAGGTGCAAACGTCTGCGCAAGTTCCTCAACTGACGTGTCGTAGCGAGCGTCGCCTACGAGAAGGTTCTGATGCCGTATGGACGGAGGAGGATCAAGAGCAGATCTTTGGTGACTGTGCCACCGACTGCGTACTGTTCGAGTGGGCAACAGAATTCATTCAAGCGCAAGCTGGTTCCAGCGCATCGAACGAGCGTGCATATGTCCTGGTACGGATGCGCACACATCCCGACGCGTTCGAGTCAGCAAGTATTCAGGGCAGCGTCCGGTCGGAGGTCACGCCTGCGCGCGATGAGCCCGGACTATTGGCACGATCCACTGCGCCCGGTGCTCCTCGGGCAGTCGATCACCCTTTGCCGAAAACCATGTGGCGCAGCTTGCCCGGCGTGTATTCGGTGCGATAGACACCGCGGCGATGTATTTCCGGTACGACGTACTGCAGATGTCTGATCGGAGACGATGGTGAGCAGCTGATCGATCCGCGCGGAATACGAGTCACTGCCTGGCCAACCACCCGCAAGTGAAAGACATCCTGCTACCCCTGCAGTAGCGGTACCCTGCGCCCGACGGTCCAGCAGCTGACCGTCGGGCGCAGCCGTGGTGTTACCTTCGACCCGCACCCGACAGCACTGACACGAGGCGGACGACGTGACCCGGTACGACGCGCTGACAGAACTACTCGACGAGCGGTACTCGTGCCGGCAGTTCCTGCCGAAGCCGGTCCCTCACGAGGTCCTCGCGCAGCTACTCACGGCCGCCCAGCGAACTCCCTCCTGGTCCAACACCCAGTCGTGGCAGATCATCGTCACCGAGGGCGATGCCACCCGAAAGTTCTCCGAGGCCTTGCTGGAGCACGTGGCATCCGGGGCACCGCAACCGGACTTCCCGTTCCCGGCGAACTACAACGCCCTGCACCGAGCCAGACGACGCGAATGCGGTGGCGCACTCTACGAGAGCATCGGGGTGGTCAAGTCCGACACCGAGGCAACGACGCGTCAGTTCATCCGCAACTACGAGTTGTTCGACGCACCGCACGCGGCCATCATCACCACCGACGCCGATCTGGGCACGTACGGGGCCGTCGACTGCGGGTTGTACCTCCAAACCTTCCTGCTTGCTGCGCAGAGTCTCGGTCTCGGCGCCATCGCGCAAGCAGCATTGGCCGCGTACTCACCGTTTCTACACGAATGGTTCGACATCCCGGACACCCGAAAAGTGGTGGCCGGCATCTCCTTCGGCTACCCCGACGAGACACATCCGATCAACGGATTCCGCACCAGCCGAGCGCCTCTGGACGAGACGGTGACATTCGTCAGCAGCTAGGGAGCGAGCTGCGGGCCGAACTTCGTCTCGATCTCGGCGAAATACGCATCGGCCAATGCGACGAACCGCTTCTCGTCGAGCGCGATTCGATCGCCGACGGCGTATCCGAGAATGCTTTTCGCAGGATCGAGATTTATGGTCGGATCGCTGGTCATGACGTCGTCGGCAGTCGTCATCGACGCCGCCAGGACTCGGACCTCGTTGAGTGGATTGCCGTTCTTCTTCTCCTGGCCGCGCATGCGGTGGAGAAAATAGACCTCGAGCGTCAGGACGAGATTGTTGAAGAAAGCGACGTCGAATGCCTCGTCCACGGCAGTCGTCGTCGTTCGATTCGACGCGACCGCACGGTATGCGGCGAGCTGAGAATCGAGGCGCGCACGGCAGGTGTCGATGTATTCGCGGGAGTACGACTTCACGGACAGCACGCGGGCGATCTTAATCCGGCTCGTGGTCCGACGCCGGGCAAACGTCAGTGCGAAAGGCGGCGCACGAGTTCTCTGCCCACGTCCGTCCCCGAACGCCAGGCGCTCTCGACCCGGGGCACTCCGGACTCGCACCACTGATCGCCGGCCAGTCCGACGAAGCGTCCGTCCTGGTGCTGGAGCTCGAAGTTGGAATCGTGTTGCGCCGCAGGCTTGGCGAAGGTCCACCTGTGGGCGTGGGTCCACGCGGGGTCCGCCGAGACGACGGACAATTCGCGTAGCGCGTCGAGAACCGGGGCGATCGCCCCGTCGGGGTTGTCCAGATGCTGCTGCGCGCGCCCCGACGTCGTGTGCGCCACGAGAACCGGAGCGCCGTCGCCGCGCCGGGCACCGTCGTCGACGACGAAGTCGATATCGGGATGATCGTTGACGAACGCCGCATCTCGAAAGGGAATGTCGAGTCCGTCGAATCCACACGCCACCGCGATGACCGGGTCGTAGTCGACGGCATCGGGAACGGCGGTCAGTCGCGTCGCCTGCGGATCCGGCATCGCCACCACGACGTGGCCGTCGGGAAGGTCGGTCAGCTCCGTGGAATGTTCGATGTCGAAGCCGTCGAGCATGTTTCGCACCAAGGATCGAAGCCCGTTCGGGGTCGCCCAGCGAACCGGGCCGGTCGTCGTGCACGGAACCGTTTCGGGTTTGAGAATGCCGAACGTGTTGGCCCACTGACGCGCCAATCCACCCGACTCCCAGTCGGCCACGACCGTCGCAAATTCTTGATCTCGGACGGTGAAGTAGCCCGCCCCCAGATCGACGCGACGGCCGTGCAACTCGGGCGAGGACATCCGCCCACCCGGAGCGCGGCCTCGGTCGACGATGCGAAACGGTACGTCCGCGTCGCGGAGAACCCGCGCGCAGGCCGCGCCTGCTATGCCCGCACCGATGATGGTGACCGGATCGGAGATGATGCCCGCTTCGGAGTTCATCCGTCCAGTATGCCGGGATTCGTCCGAATATCTCTGTACCACCGGCTGTCTGGACATATCGGTCACCCGCTGCGTCTGCGTTCACTTTGTGTTCGACTACAGGGATGGCCATTACGGAGAAGCCGGATACCGGCGAGAACGGACTCGGCACCAGCCTCAAGCCACGGCACGTGACGATGATCTCGATAGCCGGAGTCATCGGCGCAGGTCTGTTCGTGGGTTCGGCCAACGCCATCGCGACGGCAGGCCCAGCGGTGCTGCTGGCGTACCTGTTCGCGGGAACACTCGTGATCCTGGTGATGCGCATGCTGGGGGAGATGGCGACGGCCAATCCAGACACCGGCTCGTTCTCCACCTATGCCACTCGCGCCCTGGGGCATTGGGCCGGATTCTCGGTCGGATGGCTGTACTGGTGGTTCTGGGTGTTGGTGATCCCGGTCGAAGCCACCGCGGCTGCATCCATTCTCACGAACTGGCTCGGCGGCGCGCAATGGATGTGGGCATTGCTCATCGTCGTTGCCCTCACCGCGACCAACCTGATCAGCGTCGGCAACTACGGCGAGTTCGAGTTCTGGTTCGCCCTGGTGAAGGTCGTGGCCATCATCGCGTTCATCGGCCTCGGGATCGCGGCGATCTTCGGGTTGCTACCCGACTCGGAAGTCAGTGGTGTCGACCAACTCTGGGCCTCGGGGGGTTTCATGCCGCTGGGCTTCGGCGCGGTGATCGCGGCCATGCTGACGACGATGTTCTCGTTCATGGGCTCGGAGATCGTCACCATCGCCGCTGCCGAATCCAAGGATCCGGCCAAGGGAATCACCCGCGCCACCAACTCGGTGATCTGGCGAATCTCGATCTTCTACTTCGGTTCCATCTTCGTCATCGTCGCATTGGTGCCCTGGAACGAACTGGATCCCAATACGGGCTCGTACCAATTCGTCCTGTCCAAGATGGGGATTCCGCACGCCGAGACCATCATGGACATCGTCATTCTGACCGCGGTTGCGTCGTGCCTGAATTCGGCGCTCTACACCGCGTCGCGCATGCTGTATTCGCTCGGCGATCGAGGTGACGCACCCAGGGCGGTCAAGAAGATCACGACGAACGGGGTGCCGTGGGTTGCGGTGATCGCCTCGATGGTGCTCGGGTTCCTCGCGGTGGTCGGAAACTACATCCTGCCCGAGAAGCTCTTCACCTACCTGCTGGCGACCACCGGCGCCGTCGCGCTGTTCGTCTACCTGGCCATCGCCAGTAGCCAGCTGGTGCTGCGGCGTCACCTCGACCGCGACGGCGAACGCCCCGCCGTTCGGATGTGGCTCTACCCGTGGCTGACGTACCTTGCCATCGGGTTCATCGTCTTCGTGCTGGTGATGATGGTGGTGCGGCCGGAGCAGCGGTCGTCCATTCTGCTGTCGGCAGTGCTGGCGGCCGTGACCGTTATCGGTGGAATTGCGGTGCAACGCCGAAATGCGCGGCGCGACACCGTGGCCGCCCGCGCATCCGGTTCTCCCGACTAGATTCCCGCGTACACCTGCCGGTACAGGTCGACGATCTGCTCGGCTGTCGGCACCACCGGATTGTTGCCCGGGCTACCCGAGGCCAGCGCCTGCTCGGCCATCAGCGGCAACAGCTGGTCCCACTTCGCCTTCTCGATCCCGAAGGTCTCCGGAGTCGGAACCTCCACCTCACGGCACAGTGTGACGATTGCGTCCTGCAACTTGCCACCGGCAAGCTGATCCGAGTCGCTTTCCGACGCCGCGCCCAGTGCGCGGGCGCAATCGGCGTAACGCGCCTGGGCCCCGTCGATCGAGAATGCCGTGACGGCAGGCAACAGCATCGCGTTGGAAAGCCCGTGTGCCACATGGAAATGCGCGCCGATGGGTCGACTCATACCGTGCACCAGGCAGACGCTCGCATTGGAGAAAGCCATTCCCGCCTGCGTCGAGGCATGCATCATCGCCTCGCGCGCCTGCCGGTCGTCGCCGTCCCGATAGGCCCGCAGCAACGACGTCCTGATCGTGCGAATCGCACTGAGGGCCAAACCGTCGGAAATGGGGTTGGCCTTCTTGCTCACGTACGCCTCGATGGCATGAGTGAGCGCATCGACGCCGGTATCGGCCGTCAAGCGCGCCGGCATCGACATCGTCAACTCGAAGTCGATGATCGAAGCAATCGGCAGGAACGACAGCCCGGGGCACAACATCTTCTCGTCCGATGCCACGTCGGTGATGATGGTGAACTGAGTTGCCTCCGAACCACTTCCGGCCGTGGTAGGTATAGCGATGATCGGTAGCGCGGGGCCGGTCGACAGCACCGGAGCCTTGAAGTCCCGCATCGTGCCGCCCTGCACCGCGAGAATGGCCAGTGCCTTGGCCGTATCCATCGGACTGCCGCCGCCGAACCCGATGATCGAATCGGCCGAATGCTGCTGCACCGCGTCGAGGCCCGCGACCAAGGAATCGGTCGTCGGATCGGGAACGGTGCCCGAGAACAGTGCCGGGGTCTTCCCGGCCTCGGTCATGATCTTCATCAAACGATCCGCCGAGCCGTTACCGGCCATGAACGCATCGGTGACGAGCAACGGCCGTGACACGTCGAGATCGGTCAGCACCGTCCCCAGCTCTTCGACGGCACCGCCGCCCAGCTTGAGGAACCGAGGAAACGAGATGTTGGAAACCATGGTGTGCTCCTTCGCGAGGTGACCATGTGCGCGGAACTTCGTAACCTGCTACGAAGTTCCGCGCACATGGGCTGGCTGTTTTCGGGGCTCAGCTGTTCTCAGGGAAGCCGAGGTTGATGCCGCCGTGGCTCGGGTCGAGCCAGCGGCTGGTGACGGCCTTTCCTCGGGTGAAGAAGTGCACTCCCTCGGTGCCGTGGGCGTGGCTGTCGCCGAAGAGCGAGTTCTTCCAACCGCCGAAGCTGTAGTAGGACATCGGAACCGGGATGGGGACGTTGATGCCGATCATGCCGACCTCGACCTCGTTCTGGAAGCGTCGGGCCGCGCCGCCGTCGTTGGTGAAGATGGCGGTGCCGTTGCCGTAGGGATTGTCGTTGATCAGCTGCAGCGCGTCGCCGTAGGTGTCGACGCGAACGACCGACAGGACGGGTCCGAAGATCTCGTCGGTGTAGATGCTCATGTCGGGAGTCACGTGGTCGATCAGGGTGGGGCCGAGCCAGAATCCGTCGGTGCCACCGTCGGGCTGGACGGTGCGGCCGTCGACGACGAGGGTGGCGCCTGCCGCTTCACCTGCATCGACGTACGAGGCGACCTTGTCACGGTGTGCCTTGGTGACGAGCGGACCCATGTCTGCCCCTCGGGTGCCGTCGCCGGTGACCAACGGTGTTGTCCGCTCGGCGATCTTGGCGACGAGTTCGTCGGCGATGCTGCCGACGGCGACGAGGGCGGAGATGGCCATGCAGCGTTCGCCTGCGGAGCCGAAGCCCGCGTTGACCATGGCGTCGGCGGCGAGATCGAGATCTGCATCGGGGAGGACGACGGCGTGATTCTTGGCTCCGCCCAGGGCCTGGACGCGTTTTCCGTGGGCGGTGCCGGTGGCGTAGACGTACTGGGCGATGGGGGTGGAGCCGACGAAGGAGATCGACTTGATCTTCTTGTTCTCGAGGAGCTCGTCGACGGCAACCTTGTCGCCCTGCAGGACGTTGAAGACGCCATCGGGTAGGCCTGCCTCGGCCCAGAGCTCGGCGAGCCAGATACTGGCGCTCGGGTCTTTTTCGGACGGTTTGAGGACGACGGTGTTGCCTGCCGCGATGGCGATGGGGAAGAACCACATCGGGACCATGGCGGGGAAGTTGAAGGGCGAGATGATGCCGACCGGTCCGAGCGGTTGACGGATGGAGTAGACGTCGACGCCGGTCGACGCGTTCTCGGTGTATCCGCCCTTGAGCAGATGTGCCATGCCGCAGGCGAATTCGACGACCTCCTGGCCGCGGCCGATCTCACCCAGGGCGTCGGAGAGAACCTTGCCGTGTTCGGCGGTGATGATGGCGGCGAGCTCGTTCTTCTTGGCGTTCAACAGCTCTCGGAAGGAGAACAGGATGGAGGTGCGCTTGGCCAGTGAGGTGTCGCGCCACGCCGGGAATGCGGCTGCGGCGGCGTCGATGACCGCACGGGCATCGTCTGTGTCGGCCAGGGTGAGCGTTCCGGTGACCTCGCCGGTGGCGGGGTTGGTGACGGGGGCGGTCCGGTCGGAGACGCCGGAATAGGTCTTTCCATCGAGCCAGTGCGTGATGACGTCGGTCAACGTTCGATCCTTCCATCGGTGTGTCTCGAGTCTCACTTGTACGGATGCACATGTCAAAGGCCAAAACCGCAGATCGCTGTGCAGAAATGCACACCGGCGATAGTCTCGGTAGGTGTTCAACGCAGACCATCTCCGCTACTTCCTCGAAGTGTCGAGGACCGGGCGTTTGACCGACGCCTCGCACACTCTCGGTGTCGACCACACCACCGTCGGTCGGCGCATCACGGCTCTCGAGAAGTCGGCCGGGCAGCGCCTGTTCGACAGAACGCCGTCGGGTTGGCGACTGACCGAGGCGGGTCGACGCCTCGTCGCATACGCAGAGACCGTCGAGTCGACACTCATCGCGGCGTTCGAGGATCAGACCTCGGACACCGGCTCCCTGCGAGGAACCGTGCGGATCGCGGCCCCGGACGGTTTCGGAGCGTTCGTGCTGACACCGAAACTGGGAGTACTCCGAGACAAGCACCCCGATCTCGACATCGAACTGGTCACCGCCACCGAGCACAACTCGCTGGCCACCAGGGAGTTCGACATCGCAATCACGTTGGAGCGGCCGTCACCGAGGTTCGTCACTACCCGCAGGTTGGCGACGTACTCCCTCGAGCTCTATGCGTCCGCCGAGTACCTCGCCGCGATGGCACCGATCAGGACCGTCGACGAGCTGCGTGAACACACACTGATCTCGTACGTGGACGCGCTGCTCGATGTGGCACCGCTGCGCATCCTGGATGCGATCCTGCCGGAGGGCCACGCTCAGATTCAGACCAACAACATCACCGGGCAGTGGATCGCAGCGAGATCCGGTGTGGGGATTGCGCCCCTGCCCAGCTATATCGGTGAGCCGGACGGGGCCCTCGTGTCGGTGCTGCCCGGTGTCGTCTCGGTCGAGCGCACGTATTGGACGGTGGTACCGCGAGAGCTGACCGGACTCGCGCGGGTGAAAGCCGTCGACGAATTTCTCCGGTCGGTCGTGACCGACGAACAGCATCTGTTTCCTGTGCCGCAGTAACGACGGGACAAACGCACATCCCGAGAGTGTCGGTGGCCGTTGATATTTGGACGATCCGATGAGACCGACGTCTCGTGACCACGGACACACGTGACGCCGACCTCAAAGGCGTGGGAATCGCCTTACTCGCGGGTAACAATCTGTTACGCCCACATCCGCTCGGCGGATCCACACGAGATTCTGGGGGAATCATGACGATGTTCGTAATGGCAGCAGTCGGCTTCGTAGGAATGGCAATCGCCCTGCTCAACGACGGAAGCGACATCGACTTCCGCAACCGTCAACTGGCAGGTGCGTACCGTCACCGCTGGGCCTGACAGTCCGGTGTCCTGAGCCCGGTGTGCAGTTGGCAAGATTCGTGGGATGTGGACACACCCCCGAGCGATCGGCTTACTGGTCGGCTACGGCCTCGATCGAGTGTTCGCAGACCCGAGACGCTGGCACCCGGTCGCAGGATTCGGGACCACGGCACTGCGCGTCGAACGCGCCCTCTACCGCGACAGTCGAGCCTCGGGCGTCGTCCATGCGGCCGCGCTGATCGGCTCGATGACCGCACTCGGCGTCGCGTCGAGTCGCGTGGCCGCCCGTGTGGGTGCACCTGCTGAAGTTGCTCTGGTCGCGGCGGCTACCTGGGCCGCGCTCGGAGGCACGTCACTGTCGAAGGTGGGGCGGCAGATGGCCGACCATCTCGACAACGACGACCTCGAGAGCGCACGCGCACTGCTTCCGTCACTGTGCGGTCGAGATCCGGAACCACTCGACTCCGACGGTCTAGCACGCGCCGCACTCGAGTCCATCGCGGAGAACACCTCCGATGCGACGGTCGGCGTGTTGGTGTGGGGAGCGCTGGCCGGGGTGCCGGGAATTCTGGCCTACCGAGCGAGCAACACGCTCGACGCGATGGTCGGCTACCGCTCGCCGAAGTATCTGCGCTTCGGTTGGGCCGCAGCACGAATCGACGACGTCCTGAACCTGCTGCCGGCCCGCGTCACCGGCGTGGCGACGGTCGTCGCAGCTCCGTCGGTGCAGGGTTCGCCCGCCCGAGCCCTGAAGATGTGGCGACGCGACGCCGCGCAGCACCCCAGCCCCAACGCAGGTGTCGCGGAGGCGTCGGCTGCCGGGGCACTGGGGCTGCAACTGGGTGGCAGAACGCAGTACCGACACGGCGTCGAGATCAGGCCGACACTCGGTGACGGACACGCGCCGACCGCACGCGATCTTCGCCGATCGGTCGCACTGTCGAGCCGAGTGCAAGAACTGTCTGCGGTCGCTTCAGCGATTCTTTCCGTAGCGATCGGCCAGGCGAGGATCCGACGGCGTCGTCTGGCGTGACGCCGCGCGTGCCCTCGCTCGCTTCTCGCGACGCGTGGGCAGCGTGAACTCTTCTTCCTCGTCCGGACCGGCCTGAGCCGGACCGGCCTCGTTCTCGCGCTCGGGCTCGGTATCCGGCTCGCCGGGGATCGCGTCCGCGAGTTGTGCACGCGCATTGCGGCGTTCCCGAATCTCCGCCCGAGCGAAATAGGCCAGACCCAACGGTGCCATGATGCCGAACGCCAGCCACTGCAGACCGTAGGACAGATAGGGGCCTGCGTCGGTCTGCGGCAGTTCGATCAAGCCGAGACCGCCCGGCTGACCGTCGTCGAGCTGGAGATATCCGTCGATGGCGTCGACTCCTACCGCCGCGCCGATCTGTTCCGGGTTGATGTTGTAGACCTGCAGTCGACCGTCGTCCTCGACGGGCTCGCGCGAGGTGCCCTCGGCTTGTCGTACCCGTGCGTTCAGTGTCACGTCACCGGTGGGGGCCGCCTCGAACTCGGGCGCTCTGGTTCCTTCCACCGGCAGTACGTATCCGCGGTTGACGAGCACGGTGGGCCCGCCGTCGATTACGAACGGGGTGATGACCTCGTATGCGGGCTGATCACGGATGCTGCGCAGCCGCACCAGCACGTCGGAATCTGCGACGTAGGACCCGGGGGCGATGACCCGACGCCACTCGTCCTCGGCCGGAAACCCGTCGGCGGTGAGAACGTCCGAGATCGGTACCGGATCCGCGTCGACGGATCGGGTGATCAGATCGTTGCGCTCGGACGTCGAGGTGTTCTTTCCCAACTGCCACGGAGCGAGCACGCTGAAGCACAGGAATGCGAAGGCCAGCACCACCGCAGCCAGCACCAACCACTTGGGTCGCAGCAAGAACGCTAACTTGTCCACGCCACCACGGTAGCCGGGTCAGCGAGGGAGCCGAGACCGTGCCCAGTCCAGCAAGCCGGGCACGGCACCTTCGATCTGCTCGCGCACCTCGGTGAATGCCGAATCGGATGAGTAGTACGGATCGGCCACCGACGAGTCGTCGGCATCGGGGTCGAACGACCGCAGCAAGGCGACACGATCGGCCGGAGCACCGAGCTGCAGCAGGGCGCGAGCATGGCCGGTATCGAGTGCGACGATCAGATCCGCTGCCAGATGATCCGGCCCGACCTGCGCCGCCGCGTGCTCGCTGTCGTATCCGTGGGCATCGAGCTCGGCGACGGTTCGAGGATCCGCGCCGTCGCCCACATGCCAACCGCCGGTCCCGGCGCTCGAGACGCGCACCGCCTCGCTCAGGCCGGCGTCGCGCAGATGAACGGCGAAGACCTTCTCGGCCATGGGCGATCGGCAGATGTTGCCGGTGCACACGAACGTCACGTGCAGTGGCTCGGTCATCGCACGGCCGCCGTGTTCTGCTCGAGCACGGCGGCCAGCTCGTCCATGCTCGACGCGGTGAACGCGGCGTCGTCGCTCTCGCCGTCGACGCCGTAGCCCCACTCGACGTACACCGTGGGAATGCCGAATCGAGCGGCACCGTGCACGTCGTGATCACGATCACCGATCATGATCACCCCGGCGGTGCCGCCGTCCGCGGACTCCACCGGGTCGATGCCGAGGTTGGTCAGCGAATGCGCGATCACGTCGGACTTCGCCCGTCGGGTGCCGTCGTTGCTGGCACCGCCGATGAACTCGAAGTAGCGCGACAGACCGAAGTGGTCCAGAATCCGGACCGCGAATCGCTCCGACTTCGACGTCGCCACACCGAGCCGGACGCCGCGATCCTGCAATCGCGTCAACACCGACTCGATGCCGTCGAACGCGGTGTTCTCGGCCCAGCCCCGCTCGTCGTAACGCTGGAAGTACGCCGCCGGGGCACGCTGCGCAGCATCCTCGTCCAGGCCGAGGCCGCGCAACGTGTCGATCAGTGGTGGTCCGACGACCATCGACAGCTGTTCCTCGGTCGGTTCGGGGGCATCCACCGACGCCAGTGCGTGGCGAAAACCGGCGTGAATTCCCGGTGCGGAATCGGTCAACGTCCCATCGAGATCGAACAGGACAACGGACGCGGGAGCATCGACGGACATGGTCGGAGCCTATCGGTGCGGGCTGTTCGGTGACGGCGCGGCTACGCTCGTCGCGATGTCCGACACAGCTGCCGATCCCGATGCGCTCCTCCGTCACCACGGAGACGTCGAGGTCGATTCCGGATTCGTCGACTTCGCCGTCAACGTACGCGGCGACGGACCGCCGGCATGGCTTCGCGATCGGCTCGGCGCGGCACTGAGTTCGTTGGGTTCGTACCCGAGCACGGCCGCCGAGACGGCCGCGCGAGAACAGGTGGCCGAACACCACGGCCGCTCACCGGACGAGGTACTGCTGCTCAGCGGCGGGGCCGAGGGTTTCTCGATGCTGCCGCGGCTTCGGCCCCAGCTCGTGGCGACGATCCACCCGTCGTTCACCGAGCCCGACTGGGTGCTGGAGCAGGCAGGCAGTGCGGTGCACCGAGTGATCCTGCCGCCACCCTTCGAGCTCGACCCGACGCTCGTACCCGACACCGCCGACATGGTGATCCTCGGCAACCCGACCAACCCCACATCGGTTCTGCACCCCCGTGAGGCGGTCCTGAGTCTGCGTGGATCCGGACGCATGCTGGTGATCGACGAGGCCTTCGCCGACGCAGTGCTCGGGGAGGGGGAATCGGTGGCGTCACAGAGCCTGGACGATGTGCTGGTTCTGCGCAGCCTGACCAAGACGTGGGCGTTGGCGGGATTGCGGTGTGGATACGCACTGGGGCACCCCGACGTCCTCGCGCGACTGCAGTACGGCCGTGCGCACTGGCCCCTGGGGAGTCTGCAGATCGAAGCGATCCGCGCCTGCACCGAACCGTTCGCCGTCGATCGGGCACGCGTCGAATCGGAGCGCATCCACCGCGAACGCACCGCGATGACCCAGCGCCTCGAGGCCTTGGGCCTGGACATCACCGGCCCGGCCCGTGCGCCGTTTCTGCTGCTCTGCGTCGACGGAGCGGATGTTGTTCGAGAACGCCTGCGCACGATGGGTATCGCGGTGCGGCGCGCGGACACGTTCCCGGGACTCGACCGGCACTACCTGCGCGTCGCGGTACGGGACTCGCAGCGGGTCGACATACTGGTGGACGCGTTGAAGACCGTTCTGTGAGGAGAGCAGCGAACATGGCAGTGACACTGGCCGACGTCATCGAGGTGCTCGACGACGCGTACCCACCCCGACTTGCGGAGAGCTGGGACTCGGTGGGCCTGGTGTGCGGAGATCCGAAAGCTGTTGTGCAGCAAGTCGTGTACACCGTCGACGTCACCGACGCCGTGGTCGACGACGCCATCGCCCGCGGTGCCGATCTCATCGTCGCCCACCATCCCTTGCTGCTCAAAGGCGTCGACACCGTCGCGGCCGACACCGCGAAAGGATCGGTGATCCACCGCCTGATCAAGGCCGACTGCGCGCTGTTCACCGCCCACACCAACGCCGACTCCGCAGATCCCGGAGTCTCCGACGCACTCGCATCCGCGCTCGGGGTGATCGACACCCGGCCACTCGATCCCATTCCGTCTCCCGCACACGACAAGTGGGTGATCTTCGTGCCCACCGCCGACTCGGCGGCGGTGCGACAGGCCCTGTTCGACGCCGGAGCCGGGCAGATCGGCGAGTACAGCGAAGCGAGCTGGCAGAGTGCGGGTCTCGGCCGATTCCGTCCGGGCCCGAACGCACACCCGACGCTCGGCGTTCTCGGCGAGGTGCACACCGAGGCGGAGGATCGCATCGAGGTCGTGGCCCCCAAAGGGCTACGTGCTCAGGTACTTTCGGCGATGCGTCGGGCACACCCGTACGAGGAGCCCGCGTTCGACGTATTCGAATCCGCGGCTCTACCGTCGTGCACCGGCCTGGGCCGCATCGGAAAACTACCGAATCCGATGACGTTGGCCGAGTTCACCGAGGTCGTCCGCGAGGCGTTGCCAGCCACGACGTGGGGAGTACGCGCAGCGGGAAACCCCGACGCCATGGTTTCGGTGGTTGCGATGTGCGGGGGAGCGGGTGACTCGTTCCTCTCCGCGGTGGCGCGCACCGACGCCGATGTGTACGTCACCTCCGATCTGCGGCACCACCCGGTCGACGAGCACCTGCGCGCCGGCGGCCCCGCGGTGATCGACACCGCACACTGGGCCTCGGAGTTCCCGTGGTGCGCACAGGCGCGAGACATCGTCGACGCCGCGTTCGGTGACACCGAGGGATGGAACAGCTGGGTCACCGAGGTGCGTACCGACCCGTGGACACTGTGATCATCGAACCCGCGACCTGCCATCGAGTGGATCCGGCTCGCTCATTTTCCTGCAGCCGGTAGGGTAATCCGAATCAACTTCCATAGTCGCAGGAGTCATCAAGCGTGAACGTCGATCCCAAAGTCCAGGCCTCGCTGCTCGAATTGGCCGGTGTGGATACCGAACTCTCGCAGATCGCCCACCGCCGCAAGAGCCTCCCCGAACAGCAGGAGGTGGACAAGCTCGAGACCGAGCGCACCACGCGCAAGGATGCCGCGGTGACGGTGCAGATCTCGATGGACGACCTCGACCGGGACATTCGCAAACTCGAAGGCGAGGTCGACGCGGTTCGGCAACGCGAAGCCCGCGACAAGAAGATGCTCGAGAGCGGCACCATCGCACCGAAGCAGATGACCGAACTTCAGCACGAGCTCGGCAGTCTCGAACGTCGTCAGGGCATCCTCGAAGAGGAACTTCTCGAGGTCATGGAGCAGCGTGAGGCCAGCGAGCGGGACTACCAGCACGCCGGTGCGCAACTGACGCAGATCGAGGACGAGTTGGTCGACGCCGGCCGCCGCCGTGACGACGCCGTCGCAGACCTCGATGTCGCCGAGAAGCGCAGCGCCGAGCGCCGCGAATCGTTGGCCTCGGGATTGCCCGCGGATCTGCTTGCGCTCTACGAGAAGCAGCGAGCGCTCACCGGCCGCGGTGCGGCACTGCTGCAGGCTCGTCGATGTGGAGCGTGCCGGATCGAACTCGATCGCAACGAGATCGCGAGCATCGCAAACAAGCCCGCGGATGCTCTGATTCGTTGCTCCGAGTGCAACGCAATCCTGGTGCGCACCAAGGAATCCGGAATTTGAGTCAGGTGTCGAGGGTCGTTGCCGAGGCCGACGGTGGATCGCGTGGAAATCCTGGGCCCGCCGGATACGGCGCGGTGGTGCTCAGTGCAGATCGCTCGCAGGTGCTCGCCGAGCGTCGGGCGTCGCTGGGCGTGGCGACCAACAACGTGGCCGAGTACAACGGACTGATCGCCGCACTGACCGCGGCCCGCGATGTCGGTGCCCGTGAGGTTGCCGTCCGCATGGACTCCAAACTCGTCGTCGAACAGATGTCCGGACGTTGGAAAGTGAAGCACCCGGACATGATTCCGCTTCAGCGCAAAGCCGCCGAACTGGCTCGCGGCTTCGATTCCGTCACCTACGAGTGGATTCCGCGTGCACAGAACTCGCACGCGGATGCGCTGGCCAACGAGGCGATGGACGCGGCGGCCGAGGGCGTGGACCTGTCGGATCGGCCCGACGCCGAGCCGGTTGCAGCGAAGCCCGCGTCGCCTGGATGGACCGGTGCGATGGGGGAGCCGACCCGCCTGCTGTTGCTACGACACGGCCAGACCCCCATGTCGGTCGACCGTCGATACTCCGGCCGGGGCAATCCCGACCTGACCGAACTGGGTCGACGCCAAGCAGATTCTGCCGCAACGGTTCTCGGTGCACGGACGGATATCGACGCCATCGTGGCCTCGCCGCTCGCGCGCGCCCAACAGACTGCTGCGGCGACAGCCGACCGTCTCGGTTTGCCCGTCACCACCGTCGACGGTCTCATCGAAACCGACTTCGGCGACTGGGAAGGGCTCACCTTCACCGAGGCCATGGAACGTCACCCCGAGGTCCACAAGGCGTGGCGAGGCGACACCTCCGTTGCACCGCCGAACGGTGAGAGCTTCGACGCAGTACGCACGCGCATCGAAGCGACCCGCGATCGATTGCTCGCCGAGTACGCCGGGAAGACCGTTCTGGTGGTCACCCACGTGACACCGATCAAGATGCTGTTGCAACTCGCACTCGACGTCGGCCCGTCGCTGCTGTACCGACTGCACTTGGATCTCGCGTCGCTGAGCATCGCCGAGTTCTACCCCGACGGCGGGGCTTCGGTGCGCTTGGTGAACGACACCTCGCACCTGGCCTCGTCGGCCTGAATCGCGGCTAGGTTCCGTCAACGGGATCCGGGCGACAACAGCGACAACAGTCTCGACTCGTCTCGCGAGCCAGGTGCTGCGGTGTAGACGATCACCCGCACGTCTGAGCCGGCAGGCCGAAACACGTCTCCATCGAGGACCATCGACCCAACCAGGGGATGGTCGATGCTCTTGCGTGCTCCCCGGTAGACGGTCGGACGTGCAGAGCGCCAGCGATCGGAGAATTCGTTGCTGCGGGCCCGAAGGTCACGGACCAGACTGTTGAGCTCGGCGTCGTCGGGATGCGATATCTGTGCCACACGGAGGTCCCCGACCAGCGCGTCCCGATACTGCTCTCGTTGTGCGGGATCGACCCACATCGACGACGTGTCCTCGGTCATCTCGAACCAGACCTGGTTGCGTGAATGTCCGGACAGGTCCATCGGATCGCCCATCAGCGCGGACCACGCCGCGTTCCATCTCAGCAGCCACCAATCCGCCGCGTACACCGCCGTAGGCCAGTGGTCGGCTCGGGCCAGCAGTCGATCGACACTGTTCGGTACCGATCGATCGACAGCCGACGACGGTGCCGCGAGTCCGGCAGCTCGATACAACACCCCGGCATCGGCGAGGTCGAGACCCAGGGCCCGAACCAGAGCGGCGACCACCGCCGCCGACGGATTCGACGCACGGCCCTGCTCGAGTTGAACCAGATAGTCCACGGAGATTCCGGCGAGGGTGGCGAGTTCTTCGCGGCGTAGTCCCGACGAACGCCGAGGTCTGACGGTCGAGTCGGACGGAACGGGTGCGCTGCGGTCTCGCCAGCCACGGAGCACCGACGAGAAACCCGCCGGCCGGCGTCCCTGCTGCTCTACGGTCATCTCCCCACTGTGCCACTCGGCCACGTGCGTCTCCTCGACGACGACGTGGGTGGTACCGGCAGACCTACCGACAATCGGCATCTTCTCGATTGGATCGCCGAGCCCTAGCGTCGACGTCATGAGCACAATCACGATGATCACCGGCGGCAACAAGGGAATCGGCCACGAGACAGCACGGCGCCTGCAGCGTGCCGGCCACACCGTGATCATCGGTGCCCGCAACCGTGAGCTCGGTCGTGCTGCTGCCGCCGACCTCGGCGTCACCTTCGTCCAACTCGACGTCACCGATCAGGGCAGCGTCGACGCTGCCGCACACCAGGTGCGTGTGGACCACGGACGCCTCGACGTCCTGATCAACAACGCCGGCATCACCGGGGCCTTCGTGCCGCTCGAGCAAGGATCGGCGGACGACGCCCGAGATGTCTTCGACACCAACGTCTTCGGCGTCGTTCGAGTGACCAACGCATTCGTGCCACTGCTGCGGATCTCGAAGAATGCACGAATCGTCAACGTCTCCTCGGGCGTCGGATCGATCCACGACACCATCGAGCAGGGCTGGTTCGACTGGCAGGTGGTGCCGCCGATCTACGCGTCGTCCAAGACGGCACTCAACATGCTTACGGTGAAGTACGCGCACGCACTCCCCACGATGCGAGTGAATGCTGCCGACCCCGGCTACACCCGTACCGATCTGAACGCCGGCAAGGGAGCACACGACGTCACGCAGGGCACCGACGAGATCGTTCGACTCGCCACGATTGCCGAGGACGGACCGACCGGCACCGTAGGAAACAGTCAGGGTCTGCTTCGCTGGTGAGTCATCGACCGAGAAGGAACTGTGCGCCTTCTGACAGGTGGGGCGTCGGACCGGGATGTCGCTCGGGTCGAGTGGGGGATGATGCGTTGCGTGTTCACTGACGCCGAGCGCGAGCCCACGGCGGCGCGCTGGATGGCAATCGCATTGCCGGCATCGGCCGCCGCCGGGCTGGCAGTTGCCTTCACCTGGCGATACTGCGTGCCCCGGATGTGGATCGATGCCGATGTCCCACCACCGATGACTGCCGGGACATCCGGGTACTTTCGCGTGTACGACTACGTGCAGTACGTGTCGGGACCGCCGTGGTGGCCGATCACGTTGGTCGCTCCAGTCGCGGCACTTCTGGTCGGGACCGTCGTCTCGATCACGGTCGGATGGATTCTGCGCGGCCGATCTCACGGCCGGGCACTGCATATGGCAGCCCCACTCGTGGCGGGAGGCCTCGTAGGCGCGGGGGCAGCATGGTGGGCACGACGTCGACCTCCCGAGATCCGCATCAGGATGGTCGCGGATCCTTACTTCGATGACCTCGGGCCGACCGGCGCTGCACGCCTGCAGATCTACGGCGGACCGCCGCTGTTCGACACCGTGCATGCCGGGCTGCTGTTGCCGGTGGTGGGGGCGGTGGTCGGTGCCGTGGTCTTCGCTGTGGGTCTGGCGGTCACGACACTCCGCGTACGGCGCCGGCTCTGACCGAGGCTCAAACCTGCAACGCAAGCCACAGGCCTGCCACCGCACCGACGATCGTCAGCGGTGTCGTGATGACGCCCAACACGGTGAAGGTTCGCAGATCTGCCGGTTCGTCGTTGGCCGATGCGACGCGTCGCCAGAGCATGATCGCCAGCGATCCGACGTAGGTGAGGTTGGGGCCGAGGTTCACCCCGATCACCATGGCCAACAACAGTGCCGGGGGAGCGTCGGCCCCGAATGCGGCCAGCAGCAGCAGCGTCGCGGGCAGGTTGTTGACGATGTTCGACGCCACCGCCGCGATGGCGGCCGCGGCCAGCAGCGAGGCGAAGCTGGTGTCGGACGGCAGAATTCGGGCCAGCCAGTCGCCGATCGGGCCTGTGGTGACACCGAGAACGACGATGCCGAGCAAGAAGACGAAGCCACAGAACGGTAGATCGGCACCGCGCAGAATGGCACGAGCACTGGTGTGGCGTCCTCGAAGTGCGGGGATGGCCAGTGCCACCGATCCCACCGCGGCCACCCAGAACGGTTCGACGTCGAACAGCCCTGCCACGGCGAAACCGACGAGTGTCGCGGCGAGGATGACCAGCGTGGTCCGGGGTGCAGGGACGTTCTCGGCGCTCTGCAGGGTCGAGCTCTTCGGCGGTGTGGCGGTGCGAGTCAGATCCTCGCGGAAGAAGATCAGGAACACCGCCAACTCGATGGCCACCGCGAATATCCAGGGCAATGCCATCAGAGCGGTGAAGTGCAGGAAGGTGAGTCCGGTCGCGGCGAATGCGAGCAGGTTGGTCAGGTTCGATACCGGCAGCAGCGTCGACGCCGAATTGGACAGGTGCGCCGTGGCGTAACTGTGTGGACGCGGCGACATTCTCAGGACGCGAGCAGCACCGATGATGGCCGGCGTCAGTAGAACCACGGTGGCGTCGAGGCTCAGTACTGCCGTGGTCGATGCGGCTGCTGCGAACACGAGTGTCAACAGTCGGCGGGGGCTGCCCTTCGCACCTCGTCGCAGCTTCGCCGCGATCCAGGTGAACACTCCGAGCGCGTCCGACAGATGCGCCAGGATCAGGATGAACGCCAGAAACACGACGGTCGGAGCGAGTTCGAGTACCTGCTCGCGTGCGGCGTCGAAGCTGACGAGGCCGACGACCAGGACGATCGCGGCAGCCGGCAGCGCGGCGACGATCTCGGGCAGACCCCGGGGTCGGACGATCGCGAAAACGAGCACAGCTGCGACCAGGGCCGCGGCGAGAACGGTCACGCGAGAATCTTTACGAGAGTGCGCAGATTTCGAGTGGTGGTCGTCGGCTTGAATTTCGCCTTGGCCGTCGCTTTCCCGAAGCGACTCGTCGTCGTGCTCCCCGCGCGGACCTCCCAGTACACGACATCGCGTCCGGCAGCGACACGTTCGAGCTCGACATCGAGTTCGTCTGCGAGAGCGGACAATTCGGTCAGATGGGTGGGGTCGGTTCCGAACACCACGTAAGGATGCCACCCTTGCCGTTCGGCGTCGAACGGGTAGCACTCCACGATCGCCCGAAGTGTCGGCACGTCCAGGACGACAACCCAGGCCTGATAGCCGAACGCCTGGGCGAGCGTGTTCTCCACCTGTCCTTTCACGACGACGGAAGTCAGCGGGGAGTTCAGCAGGACATTGCCGGTCGCGAGAACAGTGCGGACATCGGTGAAGCCGGCCGACGTCAGGGCCGCACGAAGATCGGCCATCTTGATGTTGATGCCACCGACATTGATGCCACGCAGCAACACGACCCACTCACTCATGAAAGGAACTGTAGTTCGGTTTCCGGCGACCGCGGAGCGCCGAGTAGAGTACGCAACCGCGAACGAGTTGGCCGGACGGCTGCGGCTCGAAGGACGGGCGAACGAGTGTCGTCGCGCTTCGAGCCGAGGAAAGTCCGGACTCCACAGAGCAGGGCGGTTGTTAACGGCAACCCGAGGTGACTCGCGGGACAGTGCCACAGAAAACAGACCGCCTGCGGATCGGTTCTTCGGAATCGAACGGCAGGTCAGGGTGAAACGGTGCGGTAAGAGCGCACCAGCATCCCAGGTGACTGGGATGGCTAGGTAAACCCCGCCCGGAGCAAGGTCGAAGGCTGCACCCCGAAAGTGGTGCAGCTGCGCAGGTGCTCGAGGGCTGCTCGCCCGAGCCTGCGGGTGGACTGCTCGAGGTACCCGGCAACGGTGTGCCCAGATGGATGGTCGTCGACGTCGAACCCGCGAAAGCAGGAACGGCAGACAGGATCCGGCTTACAGGCCGACTCGTTCGCACTCACTATTTCTTCCGCAGTTCTCCTGCGGTGTCGCTCCATGGGGCACACTGGAAGTCATGACCGACGACGACACCTCCTGGTACTACGACATCAGCACCAAGCAGGTCGTACAGGGCAAGCAGACCAATGCCCTCGACCGCATGGGCCCGTATCCGGACAAGGCCACCGCGGAGCAGGCGCTGAAGATCGCCGCGGCGCGCAACAAGGCCGCCGATTCCGACGACGACTGGAACAACTGACGGTGCTGCTCACCCGGCTGAGGGCCCCGGGCTTCGACTTCGAGGCCATCAGATCCGAGTTCGCACTGAACGAAGCGTTCGACGCAGACGTGATGCGCGAGGCGGTCGAAGCCCGAGACCTGCACGCCGACAGCAGAATCGACCGCACTGACATCCCGTTCGTCACCATCGACCCGCCCGGCTCGAAGGACCTCGACCAAGCCGTACACATCGAGAAGACGTCCAACGGATTGGTGGTGCACTACGCGATTGCCGACGTGGGCGCACTGGTGACGCCAGGGGGAGCGCTCGACACCGAAACCCGTCGACGCGGTCAGACGTTCTACCTTCCCGACGGATCCGTACCGTTGCATCCACGAGAGCTGTCGGAGGGCTCGGGCAGCCTGCTCGAGGGCCAGACGCGTTGCGCCGCGCTGTGGACCATCGAACTCGACGACGTCGGCGAGGCGGCCGCGTGGACCGTCACCCGCGCGCTCGTTCGATCGACCGCCCGGCTCGATTACGCCGCAGTGCAGGCCGATGTGGACGCGGGGACACCGCATCCGTCCATCGCAGCGTTGGCCGAATTCGGGGCCCAGCGCGCAGCTGCAGCGAGACGGCGCGGAGCCGTCGACATCACCCTGCCCGAGCAGGAAGTGGTGCCGGACGGGCGAGGCTGGCGCATCGTCCTGCAACCACGCACCGCAGTGGACGGGTGGAACGCCGAAATATCGCTGCTGACGGGAATGTGCGCCGCCAGAATCATGCTCGACGCCGGAATCGGTATCGTGCGCACCCTCCCGCCTGCCTCGTCCGAATCCGTGGACACACTGAAGAAGACGGCAGCAGCCCTCGGAATCGACTGGCCCGCAGGCGCATCCGCCGGGTCTGTGCTGGCGGGTCTGCCCACCGACGAGCCGTCGACACTGGCGATGATGACCCAGGCGACCGGTTTGCTGCGCGGTGCGGACTACCTCGCGTTCGACCGCACGACGAACCCTGTGGACAGTGATACTTCGGTCGAGCATTCGGGAATCGGCGCGCCGTACGCGCACGTGACGGCACCACTGCGGCGGCTGTCCGATCGCTTCGCCACCGAGGTGTGCCTGGCCGTCGTGGCCGAAGTGCCGGTACCGGACTGGGCGGCGCAGGCGCTGCCGGAGTTGCCCGCCATCATGCGCGGATCGGATTCCGCGGCGTCGAAGGTGGACCGTGCCTGCATCGACCTCACCGAGGCGCACGTACTGAAAGACAGAGTGGGCGAGCATTTCTCGGCCGTCGTGCTGCGCGGTGCCGAGGGGAAGCGGGACGCCGAGGTGTTGGTGTCGCAGCCGATAGTTCTCGGCAAGTGCGACGGAGAACCGCCCGCAGGGGAGTCGGTGAAGGTCCGGTTGACCCGGGCCGACACCGACTCGCGCACAGTCCGGTTCGACTACCCGGCCGTCACTGCCTGAAACGATCCGTCGCCTCGACGAGGTGATGCACGATGCCGGGTTCGGCTGCAGAGTGCCCGGCGTCGTCGACGATCACCAGATCTGCCGAGGGCCAGGCCTTGTGCAGCGCCCACGCGCTCGTCGCCGGGCACACGACGTCGTAGCGGCCCTGCACGATGACACCCGGAATGCCGTCGAGCAAGTGGGCATCACGTAGCAGTTGATTCTCTTCGAGAAAGCAGTTGTTACGGAAGTAGTGGTTCTCGATACCGGCAAATGCCAGGGCAAACCGCGGGTCCGAGTTGTCTTGCACTGCATCCGATTTCGGCAACAGGTAACTCGTCGCCGCCTCCCAGGTGGACCACGCCACCGCGGCTTTCGTAGCGGCCTCGCGGTCGTCGGACGTCAACTGCCGGTGGTATGCCTCGACGAGATTGCCGCCGCGCTCGTCCTCCGGAACAGGTTCGAGAAACTTCTCCCACAGATCGGGGAAGATGTGGCCTGCCCCGCCGCCGTAGTACCAGTCGATCTCCGACGGCCGCACCAGGAAAATACCCCGCAGAATCAGTCCTCGCACGCGATCCCGGTGCGACTGTGCGTACGCCAGCGACAGCGTCGAGCCCCAGGAACCGCCGAACACCAACCACGTGTCGATGCTCAGATGTTCCCGCAGCTTCTCCATGTCCGAGATCAGCCGGTCGGTGCTGTTGACCGACAGATCGGCGCCGTCGGCGATGTGCGGGGTCGACTGCCCGCAGCCCCGCTGATCGAACAACACGATTCGATAGGCCTGCGGGTCGAAATACCGCCGTTGCAACGGATTGGTGGCCCCGCCGGGACCGCCGTGTACGAATACCACCGGAGCGCCGTCGGGATTGCCGGAGACTTCCCAGTAGATCTGCTGTCCGTCGCCGACATCGAGGTGTCCGGTGTCGACAGGATCGATCTCGGGGTACAGAGAACGCATCCTAGAAGCCCACCAGACCGGATGCGAGGTCCGGAATGTCCAGCGAGCGGATGGCCTCGTCCCGTACGTCCGAGCACGTCTCCGTCGTGATGTCGTCGACGATCGCTCGGTTCTGCACCACCTGCAGGTTGATGACGCCGCTCTGCGCCGCCCAGGTCTGCACCAGGATGTTGAGCCCGCCCCGGCCGAGCGTCGGCCCCTGGACGCGCCAGTTGGACAGCTGCGCCTCGAGATCGGTGCACAGCTGTTGCTTCTGGGCATCGGTGATCACTGCTTCCGCCGGCGGTGCGGTGACCGTGGTGGTCGGCACGACAGTCGTCGTCGTCGACGACGAACCGGTGTTGGTCGTATCCGTGCTGCACGCACCGATCAGCGTGAGGAGCGCAGCCGCGCCGACTACTGCGACCGCGCTTCTCCGTGCCTCGAAGGTCGAACCCCGTCTCAGTTTCATGGTCCGAGTGTGCCATCCGCACCCGACGGAGACGGTAACGATCAGTAGCTGTGTTCGGGCCCGGGGAAGACCCCCGACCGCACCTCGGACAGGTACGTCGTTGCCGCGGTCCGCAAGCAATCGCCGACGTCGGCGAACTTCTTCACGAACTTCGCGGTCTTACCGTTGGTGTATCCGGCCATGTCCTGCCACACCAGAACCTGCGCGTCGCATTCGTTGCCCGCACCGATGCCGACCGTGGGAATGGTCAGCTTGCGGGTGACCTGGCCGGCAATGTCGGCGGGAACCATCTCCATGACGACGGCGAATGCTCCCGCTTCCTGGACTGCGATGGCGTCGGCCACCAGCTGCTCGGACGCGTCTCCGCGACCCTGAACGCGGAAGCCACCGAGGGTGTTGACACTCTGCGGGGTGAAGCCGACGTGGGCCATCACCGGGATGCCCGCGGCAGTGATCGCGGCGATCTGGCCGGCCACGCGCTCGCCGCCTTCGAGCTTGACTGCGCCCGCGAGACCTTCCTTCATGAACCGGACAGCGGTTTCCAGTGCCTGCTGCGGCGAGGCCTCGTAGGTGCCGAAGGGCAGATCTGCGACGACGAGGGCGTGCGGTGCGCCGCGGACCACCCCGCGGACCAGCGGAAGGAGCTCGTCGACGGTGATCGGCACGGTGGTGTCGTAGCCGTAGACGACGTTTGCCGCCGAGTCGCCGACGAGGAGAACCGGAACTCCGGCTTCCTCGAAGATGCGGGCACTGGAGTAGTCGTAGGCGGTGAGCATTCCCCAGCGCTCACCGTCGGCCTTCATCTGCAGAAGGTGGTGGGTGCGGGTCTTGCGGTTCAGCGCGGTGGAGGGTGCTTCCTGAGCGGATCCGCCGTACGCAGCAGTTTCGGACATCTTTGTCCCTTTCTGGTCCTCGAGGCCCGCTCGGCGGGTCCCCGGGATGGGGTGTGATGACGTGGGCAAGTCTGCCACTGCTCACGACCTGCCGGACCGCTACCGGCAGTGCAATTCGTCACACCCCGCCGCGCGCCGCGTAATCCCGCCAGCCGTTGGTGATCGGCATGCGGCGGTCACGTCCGAACGCACGAGAGGTGACCTTGGTGCCGATCGGATACTGACGCCGCTTGTATTCCGACGCGTCGACCTTGCGCAGGATGTCCGCGACCACCGCGGCCTCGAATCCGGCCGCCACGATGTCCTCGAAGCCCTGGTCGTGGTCGACGTACCTGAACAGGATGGCGTCGAGCTCGTCGTAATCGGGCAACGAGTCGGTGTCGAGTTGCCCCGGCCTGAGCTCTGCGGACGGCGGCTTGTCGATGCTCGACTCGGGGATCGGAGGAATGTCCCCACGGTCGGCCGCGGACTTGTTTCGCCACCGCGCCAGATCCCACACGAGCGACTTCGGCACGTCCTTGATCGGCGCGAAGCCGCCGACGGCATCCCCGTAGATCGTCGAATAGCCAACGGCCAGTTCGGATTTGTTGCCGGTGGCCAACACCAGATGGCCGAAGCTGTTCGACAGTGCCATCAGCACCATGCCCCGGCACCGCGCCTGGATGTTCTCCTCGGCGAGCCCGGTCAGATGCAGCTGGTCGACGTAGCGGGCGACCATGTCGGCAATCGGCTCGACGCGGAAATGAACACCCGTGCGCGACGCGAAATCCTCTGCGTCGGTGCGAGAGTGAGTCGACGAGTACGTCGAGGGCATCGACACTGCGTGTACCGCATCGTGGCCCAGGGCGTCGACGGCGATCGCGGCGACCACCGCCGAATCGATACCGCCGGACAATCCGAGAGCCACCGAACGAAAACCGTTCTTGTGCACGTAGTCTCGTAGACCCGTCACCAGTGCGCCCCACACCTGTTCCTCGGTGCTCACGATCTCTGCGAGGAACGGCTCGGCTCGCTGCCAGCCGGTGACCGCCACGTCGGGGAGCGTGACCCGATCGATGGTCCAGCCGGGTACCTCGGCGGCATCCGGATGTGGTGCCGTCGGAGCGTCGACGTCGACGATCAGCAGATGCTCGACGAATTGCGGGGAGCGGCCCCAGGTGGAGCCGTCCGGACCGACGACGAAACTCGCCCCGTCGAACACCAACTCGTCCTGGCCGCCGACGACGTTGACGTAGGCGATCGGAGCGCCGATCTCGGTGGCCCGTCGCAGGGCGATGGAGCGACGCACCTCGTCCTTTCCCTGCTCGAAGGGGCTGGCGTTGAGGCAGAGCAGCATGTCCACCCCGGCCGCGGCATAGGCGGGCACGGACCCGCCCGGTTGCCAGATGTCCTCGCAGACAACGACGCCGAGCCGCAGGCCGTTCACCGTCGTGATGCTCAGGCCGGATCCCGGAGCGAAGTAGCGTGCCTCGTCGAACACTCGGTAGGTGGGGAGCGAGTGCTTGTCGTACCGAGTCGTCACCCGTCCGGCGGTGATCACTGCCGCGCTGTTCCGCGAGCCCTCGGCGTCGCGATCGAGGTAGCCGACCACGACGATGCGATCGCCACACCCGGCAGCGTCGAGGGCTGTCGCCAACTCGGTGAGGCAGTGCGCCGACGCGGCGGCGAACGACGGTCGCAGAGCCAGATCCTCGACGGGGTATCCCGTCAGCGCCATCTCGGGAAACACCACCACGTTGGCACCGTCGTGAGCTGCGCGGACCGTCCACTCGACGATCGCTGCGGAATTCGCTGCAAGATCGCCGACCACGGAGTTGATCTGGGCGAGGGCGAGTCGAAGTGCCTGCACGGCATCCACGCTAGTGCTCGCACGACGTCCCCGCCGGGCAGCGGGAGCGGAGGGCCCGAAAGACCTGGCACGATCGTGCCATGAGAACGCGCACCAGGAGCACGGCCGTGGCACTGTCCGCGGTCGCCGTGTTGGCCGTCGGCTGCTCCACGTCCGAGCCGACAGCCACTCCCGAGAACTCCGGTGCGTCGGACAGCTCCTCATCGGCATCCGCCGTCGGCCCGATCCCCTCGGGGCTCGAAACGTTCTACACCCAAACGCTGGAGTGGGAAAGCTGCGACCGGTACAACACCGACGGCAGCGAACTGGGAAGTGCCGTCGAATGCGCGATGGTGACCGTGCCGTTGGACTACGCCGACCCCGAGGGCAGGACTATCGAGGTCGCCATCTCACGGACGAAGGCGACGGGCGAGAAGATCGGATCGGTACTGATGAACCCGGGCGGGCCCGGATCGTCGGGCCTCTACCTCGCCGGGCAGGCCGAAGGCACCGCCGTCGCCGATCGCTTCGACCGCATCGGCTTCGACCCACGCGGGATCGGAGCATCCGAGCCGGAGGTCCGTTGTCTGACGTCCGAGGAGGTCGACCAGGAGCGTCGCGAACCCGATGTGGACGTCAGCCCCGAAGGCATCGCGGCGACCGAGGCCGAACATCGGGACTACGCCGCGCAGTGTGTGGAGCGGACCGGGGCGGACGTGCTCGAGCACGTCGGCACCCGCGAGGTGGTGCGGGACATGGACGTCATCCGCGCAGTCCTGGGCGACGAGAAGCTGACCTACATCGGGTACTCCTACGGCACGCGAATCGGGACCGCGTACGCCGAGGAGTTCCCGTCGAACGTGCGCGCGATGGTGCTCGACGGTGCTCTCGATCCCGACCAGTCACCCGTCGACGAGGCCGTTGCCCAGGGGGCGGCATTCCAGACCGCGTTCGACGCTTTCGCCGCGGACTGCGCGCAGACCGAGACCTGCCCGCTCGGAACCGACCCGGCGCAGGCCGTAGCGCAGTTCCGGTCCTTGGTGGACCCACTGATCGACCGACCCGCCGACACGACCGATCCCCGTGGCCTCAGCTACGACGACGCGATCACCGGAGCCCAGCAAGCGCTGTACTCACAGCAGCTGTGGCGTCTGCTCCGGGCCGGGTTGAACGAATTGCGCGATGGTCGGGGCGACACGCTGCTCCGGCTCGCCGACACCTACTCCGGCCGGCTCGAGGACGGTAGCTACACCAACATCGACGACGCATTCAATGCGGTTCGTTGCGTCGACGGCCCACCGACCACCGATCGCGCAGCGGCCGACGAGGCGGACGCCCGGTTCCGTGCCGCCGCGCCGTACCTGGACGACGGTCGGGCGACGGGCAGCGCGCCACTGGACCTGTGCGCCTTCTGGCCGGTGCCGAACACGAGTGATCCGCACATCGTCGACGTCGAGGGACTGCCGACGCTGGTGGTCGTCTCGACGACCAACGACCCGGCCACGCCCTACCAGGCAGGTGTCGAGCTGGCGGCGCAGCTGCGCGCGGATCTGGTGACGTACGACGGTACGCAGCACACGGTCGCCTTCTCCGGCGTCGACTGCATCGACGAGCCTTTGGTGAACTACCTCGTCGAGCTGGTGCCGCCGGAGGACGGATTGCGGTGTTGACGTGCTAGCTCACGTCCCGTGAAGTGCGCAGAGAGTTTCACGAAGTGAGACCGAATTCACGATGTAACACAGATTTAACTCCGTTTGCTTACTCTCGCGTTCATGGATCGTCAAAAGGAATTCGTGCTCCGGACCCTCGAAGAGCGCGACATTCGTTTCGTCCGCCTCTGGTTCACCGACGTTCTCGGGTACCTCAAGTCGGTGGCCATCGCCCCCGCCGAGCTCGAAGGGGCTTTCGACGAGGGGATCGGTTTCGACGGTAGCGCCATCGAAGGATTCGCCCGCGTGTCCGAGGCCGACACCGTGGCCAAGCCCGATCCGTCGACGTTCCAGATTCTGCCGTGGTCCACCAGCAAAGGGCACCAGCACTCGGCGCGGATGTTCTGCGACATCGCCATGCCCGACGGCTCGCCGTCCTGGGCCGACTCACGCCACGTGCTTCGTCGCCAGCTCAGCAAGGCCGCGGACCTGGGATTCAGCTGCTACGTGCACCCCGAGATCGAATTCTTCCTGCTCAAGGACGCTCCGCAGGACGGCTCACCGCCGACCCCGGCCGACAACGGCGGCTACTTCGATCAGGCCGTACACGACTCGGCCCCGAACTTCCGCAGGCACGCCATCGACGCGCTCGAGTCGATGGGAATCTCGGTCGAGTTCAGCCACCACGAGGCCGCACCGGGCCAGCAGGAGATCGACCTCCGCTACGCCGACGCACTGTCGATGGCCGACAACATCATGACCTTCCGCTACGTGGTCAAGGAAGTCGCCATCGAAGAAGGCGTGCGCGCGACGTTCATGCCCAAGCCCTTCAGCGATCAGGCCGGCTCGGCGATGCACACGCACATGAGCCTGTTCGAGGGCGACGCCAACGCCTTCCACAACCCGGACGACCCGATGCAGCTCTCGGAGACCGGCAAGTCCTTCATCGCAGGCATCCTCGAACACGCCAACGAGATCAGCGCCGTGACCAACCAGTGGGTCAACTCCTACAAGCGGCTCGTGCGCGGCGGCGAGGCACCGACGGCGGCGTCGTGGGGACCGGCGAACCGCTCGGCACTGATCCGCGTGCCGATGTACACCCCGAACAAGGCATCCTCACGCCGAGTCGAGATCCGCAGCCCTGATTCGGCCTGCAACCCGTACCTCGCCTTCGCGGTTCTGCTGGCCGCCGGTCTGCGTGGAATCGAGAAGGGCTACACCCTGCCGCCCGAGGCCGAGGAAGACGTGTGGGCACTGACCTCCGCGGAACGTCGCGCCATGGGATACAAGGAACTGCCGGGCAATCTCGATCAGGCACTGAACGCGATGGAAGGCTCCGAACTGGTCGCCGAGGCACTGGGCGAGCACGTCTTCGACTTCTTCCTCCGCAACAAGCGTCGCGAGTGGGAGGAATACCGCAGCCACGTCACGCCGTACGAGTTGAAGGCCTACCTGGGTCTTTAACAGCACGGCGTCGTCATGGGCTACGTTCTAGTCGATCGTGAATGGTAGTTCCGATGCCGGCGCGGGCACCCTCGCGTCGCATTACTGACGACGGGGTAAAACTGTGGCACGCCGAGGTGGATTCTAGATGGTGCGTCCTCCTACTTCCAGATCCGTCGTTCCCGGACCGGGCCGACTCGGCCTGGTCGAAGAAACTGCGCCGTCCGATCTGCGCACTCTCGGTTGGACGGACGAGGACAGCCTCGAGCTGCTCTGGTCGCTCTCGCGCGCGCCCAATGCCGATCTCGCGCTCCGCACCCTCGTGCGGTTGTACGAGTTGCTCGGTTCCGGTTGGTCGGAGTTCGACACGGCGCTGCGCACGGACAAGGGATTCCGTGGGCGCATTCTCGGACTCGTCGGTGCCTCGAGTGCGCTCGCCGATCACCTCGTGGCCGACGACAGCACGTGGCGTCTGCTGCTGACCAAGGAAGGTCAGGGCACCGGGGTCTCGGCGAAGATCGAACTCCCCAGCAAGGCGACATTGGTCGCGGAACTCCTCGAGGTGGTCGGGGCCGAGCCAGAGACCGGACCCAATGCCGCGCCCGACCTGTACCGGGCGTCGATCACCGGACCGCCAGCCGTGATCGCCCTGCGCAAGAAGTACCGCGACCAGATCATGGTCCTGGCGGCGTACGACCTCGCCGCGACCGTCGAGAACGAACCCGTCCTGCCGTACACGGTGGTCGGATCGCAACTGTCCGACATGGCCGATGCCGCGCTCACTGCGGCACTCGCCGTCGCCGTCGCCACCGTGTGCCCCGACGCCCCGTGCCCCACGCGCTTGGCCGTCGTCGCGATGGGCAAATGCGGTGCGCGCGAACTCAATTACGTCTCCGACGTCGATGTGGTGTTCGTCGCCGAGCCTGCCGACTCGCAGGCGAGTCGCATCGCCGGCGAGATGATGCGCATCGGATCCTCGGCCTTCTTCGAGGTCGACGCGGCGCTGCGTCCCGAGGGCAAGCGCGGCGAGTTGGTCCGCACCCTCGACTCGCACGTGGCCTACTACAAGCGCTGGGCCAAGACCTGGGAGTTCCAGGCGTTGCTCAAAGCACGCCCGATGACCGGCGACATCGCGCTCGGCAACGATTACGTCGACGCGGTCAACCCGATGGTGTGGTTGGCCAGCCAGCGCGAGGACTTCGTGCCCGAGGTGCGCGCGATGCGGCGTCGAGTCGAGGAGATGGTGCCGCCGGAGCTCCGCGAGCGCGAGATCAAACTCGGCCGCGGAAGCCTGCGGGATGTCGAATTCGCGGTCCAGCTCCTGCAATTGGTGCACGGTCGAACCGACGAATCGCTGCGCGTACTCGGCACGACCGACGCACTGACCGCACTCACCGAGGGCGGCTACGTCGGCCGCGACGACGCCGCGAATCTGACGGCCTCCTACGAGTTTCTTCGGCTGATCGAGCACCGCCTGCAGCTGCAGCGAATGCGGCGCACGCACACCCTGCCTCCGCAGGACGACGAGGAAGCTCTTCGGTGGCTGGCCCGGTCGGCGCACATGCGACCGGACGGCAACCGCGACTCCCTCGGGGTGCTGAACGCCGAGATCAAGCGCAACGCACAACGCATCAGACGGTTGCACGCCAAGCTCTTCTACCGGCCGCTGTTGGACTCGGTGGTCAAGTTCGACTCGGAGACAGTGCGGTTGACGCCGGACGCCGCGACGCGCCAGCTCGCAGCGCTCGGCTACGCGACTCCCCAGAACGCATTGGGCCACCTACGTGCGCTGGTCGGCTCGGGTACCCGCCGCGGTCAGATCCAGGCCGTGTTGCTGCCGACCCTGCTCGAGTGGCTTGCCGACACACCCGATCCCGACGCCGGACTGCTCAACTACCGCAGGCTGTCGGAATCGGCGGGGGAGCAGACGTGGTTCCTGCGCGTGCTGCGCGACGAAGGCGCAGTGGCTCAGCGGCTCATGATCGTGCTCGGCTCCTCGGCGTACGTGCCGGACCTGCTGATCAAGGCCCCCGAGGTCATTCGGTTGTTCGCCGACGGACCCACCGGCCCTCGGCTGCTCGACGTCGAGCCGGAGGAGACGTACCGCGCGATCCTGTCGTCCTCGGCCAGGTACGAGGACCCGGTACGAGCGATCAACGCCGCCAGGGCGCTGCGACGCCACGAACTGGCCCGGGTGGCCTCGGCAGACATTCTCGGCATGCTCGACGTGCCTCAGGTGTGCCGCGCGCTGTCCTCGGTCTGGGCCGCAGTGATCAACGCAGCGCTCGCCGCTGCAGTGCGAGCCAGCGAGAAGGAACGCGGAGAACCTGCACCGGCAACTCTCGCCGTCATCGGTATGGGACGCCTGGGCGGCGGCGAGCTCGGCTACGGCAGCGACGCAGACGTGCTGTTCGTCTGCGAACCGGTGGACGGCGTCGACGAGACCGTTGCGGTCAAGTGGGCCAACACCATTGCCGACCGCATCCGCAAACTGCTCGGCGCGCCCAGCACCGATCCGCCGCTCGAGGTCGACACCGGTCTGCGGCCGGAAGGCCGCAACGGCCCGGTGGTGCGCACCCTGGCGTCCTACGCCGCGTACTACTCGCAGTGGGCTCAGGCCTGGGAGGTGCAGGCTCTCCTGCGCGCACACCAAGTGGCCGGCGACCAGGATCTCGGCATCCGATTCCTGCTGATGGCCGACAAGGTGCGCTACCCCGAGGGCGGTGTGTCCGCCGATGCGGTCCGCGAGATTCGACGCATCAAGGCGCGCATCGATTCCGAGCGTCTGCCCAAGGGAGCCGACCCATCCACCCACACCAAGCTCGGACGTGGGGGACTGGCAGACATCGAGTGGACCGTTCAGCTGATTCAGCTCAGGTACGCGCACAAGGTCCTGACGTTGCACAACACCTCGACCCTGCAGTCACTCGACGCCATCGGTGCGGCCGAGCTCATGAGCGAAACCGACGTCGAACTGCTCAGGGAAGCCTGGATCCTGGCGACGAAGGCACGCAACGCGCTGGTGCTGGTCCGCGGCAAGCCCACCGATCAGCTGCCGCGACCGGGAGCTGTGCTCTCCGCAGTTGCGCAGGTGGCGGGCTGGGAGAACGGCGACGCCGGAGCATTCCTCGACAACTACCTGCGCGTGACACGTCGAGCGAAGGCAGTGGTGGAACGGACCTTCGGCGGAAGCTAGTCCCCGTCTCTAGTCGCTGCCGACGGTGACGAACCCCTGCTGAACCATCCAGTCCCGTGCGACGTCCGCGGGCTCGCGGCCGTCGATGTCCACCTGCTTGTTCAACTCGGAAATGGCCTCGTTGGTCAGCGCCGCCGAGATCGGTGCGGTCACCTCGGCGATCTCGGGGTACTGATCGGCGACCTCCTGACGGATGATGACCGTCGCGTTGTAGCGCGGGAAGAACGACTTGTCGTCTTCGAGCACGGTCAGATTCAGCCCCTTGATTCGGCCGTCGGTGGTGAACACCTCGCCGAATCGGCACTGCGAACCGTCCGCGGTCGCCTGATAGATGACGCCGGTCTGCAGGATCTGCACCGGGATGGCGTTGGCGTCGAAACCGTAGGTGGCGGCGAGGCCGGGGAGCCCGTCCTGGCGACTGTTGAACTCGGTTTCGACGCACAGAGCGGCAGCGGCTGGATCGCGGTTCACCAGAGCGGCGTAATCCGAGAGCGTGCGTACGCCGGTCTCCTGTGCTACCTGCTGATTCATGGCCAGGGCGTACGTGTTGTCCATCGGCGCCGGATTGACCCAGTCGATACCGTTGGCCTTGTCGGCGTCACGCACTGCTTCGAACTGTTCGGTCGCATCGGGAATGGGTGTCTCGTTGCCCAGGTAGTTGATCCACCCGGTTCCGGTGTACTCGTAGGCAAGGTCGACCTGGCCGCTCTGCATGGCCAGCCGGACGCTCTGCGAGCCGACGATATTGGTGAGGTCCCGAACGTCGGCACCGGCTGCACTCAGAGCGAATTCGAGGATGTAGCCGAGGATGATCTGCTCGGTGAAGTCCTTCGATCCGACGGTGAACTCGGCACCCTCCAGCCCGGGGAGCGGAGTGATGCTGCCGGCCTCGACCGACAACGGCATAGCGCCGCCGGACTGCAACCCGCACCCCGTAAGCGCGAGAGCAGTGGTGGCGCACAGCGCAGCGAGTCGTCGAGTGGTGCGTCGCATCAGCGGAGTCCTTTCGGTCCGAGGTAAGCCTCGGCGAGTGCGCCCAGCCAATCCACCAGCAGCGCGAGTGCGACCGCGAGAACGGCACCCACCACGAGAATGAGTGGCTGGTTGAGCTTGTAGCCGGTGTCGATCAGGACGCCGAGGCCACCCGCACCGACAAGGAAGCTCAGCGTCGCCGTGCCGACGGCGAGAACCAGAGAGGTACGCAGGCCTGCGAGTATGAACGGCACCGCAAGCGGAAACTCGATGCGGCGCAGAATGCCCATGTTCGACATGCCCTGACCACGAGCTGCATCGATGTAGGTCGGTTCGACGGTCTGGAAGCCCAACATCGTATTGCGCAGAACCGGGAGCAGCGAATAGAACGCGATAGGGAGCACGCCGGTCCAGAAGCCCGTTGCGCCCGTCCAGAGGAACAACAACACCAGAAGTCCGACGGCGGGCGCGGCCTGCCCGATGTTCGCGATACCGATGAACAGCGGCGCGGCCTTGCGATACCCGTTGCGAGTCAACAGAATTCCCAGCGGTACGGCGATGACGAGTACCAGCGTCGTAACCACGAAGGTGATCAGTACGTGCTCGAGAACCCGGGTGGAGATCGTGCTGATGTTGATCGTCTCGGCCTGTGTCGCGGTGAGATCTCGGGTCAACGCGTAGACCAACAGAATTGCCACGATGAGCAGCACGACGGCCGGTTGGATGAGCAGACGAATTCGCTCTGCGCGTTTGGCTGCGCGCGCAACGTCCTTGGTCTCGTCGCCGGTATCGGCGAGGGTCGTCACGACGGTGTCCCGACGTCTGCGCGCGACTCGTCATGATCGTTGGCGTGCTGCGATCGCAGAGATTTGATGGTGTCGATCAGTACGTCGATCGTCACGGTGCCGACGTATTCGCCGCGATTACCGGTGACGGTGGCCGTCGCGTTGCCCTCGGAAAGCAGAGCTTCGAGTGCGTCCTGCAGCGTGGATTGCGTCGAGACCATCTCGCCCATCGGCACACCGACGTCGCGCAGGCTCCCGACTCCGACGAGGTGGCGTCGATCGGTCCACCGAAGCGGGCGCTTGCGCGAGTCGAGGATGATTCCCCACGCCTCGGGATCGGATCCGAGTGCCGAGTTCATCGACTCCACCGAGTCGTCCTCGCCGAACACCGGCACATCGGACAACTCGATGTCGCGAACTCGCATCAGCGTCAGCTGCTTCAACGCGGCTCCGGCTCCGACGAATCCCGCGACGGTGTCGTCCGCGGGGTTGGCGAGGACGGCCTCGGGAGTGTCGTACTGGAGGATCGTGGACTGGTTCCCGAGTACCGCGATACGGTCACCGAGTTTGACGGCCTCGTCGAAGTCGTGGGTCACGAAGACGATGGTCTTACCCAGCTCGGCTTGCAGGCGCATCAATTCGTCCTGCAGCAGTCCTCGGGTGATCGGATCGACCGCGCCGAAGGGCTCGTCCATCAACAGCACCGGGGGATCGGCGGCCAGTGCGCGGGCGACGCCGACACGCTGCTGCTGGCCACCCGAGAGCTGACGCGGATAGCGCTCGCGATAGACCGCCGGATCGAGCCCGACGAGATCGAGCATCTCGTCGGTGCGATCGTTGATGCGTTTCTTGTCCCACCCGATGAGCCCGGGCACCATGCCGACGTTCTGCGCGATCGTCATGTGCGGAAACAGCCCGGCCTGCTGGATGGAATAACCGATGGTGCGGCGCAACTCGTTGGGGTCGATCGAGAGCGCGTCCTTGCCACCGATGGTGATGCGGCCCGACGTCGGCTCGATGAGCCGGTTGATCATGCGCATCGTCGTCGTCTTGCCGCAGCCCGAAGGCCCGACCAACACGACGACCTCGCCGGCCGGAATCGTCATGGACACGTTGTCCACGGCCGCGAGCTTCTGCCCCGGGTAGCTCTTGGTGACGTTCTCGAGCACGATTTCCGCGCCGGAGACGTTCGATGTACGGGTCGATTCACTCACGAATACCCCTCGAGGTGGTCAGTTTGCCGATCAACACGTAGATCCCGTCGAGGATCAACGCCAGCAGGACGATCAGGACAGTGCCGGTGAGGGCCTGCGGTAGCGCAGTGGGGCTACCGACTCGAGCGAGACCGGAGAAGAGCAGATTGCCCAGGCCCGGTCCTTTGGCGTATGCGGCGATGGCGAGAATGCCCATGGCCATCTGAGTGCTGATCCGCATTCCGGTGAGAATGGACGGCCAGGCGAGTGGGATCTCGATGCGCCGAAGCACCAGGGTGCGGCTCATGCCGATTCCGCGGGCGGCGTCGGAGACGGCGGGATCGACGGCCGCCAGGCCAACCACGGTGTTGCGGATGATCGGCAGCAGGGAATAGAGGACCAACGCGGTCACCGTGGGTCGAACGCCCAATCCCATGATGGGGATGAGGACACCCAGCAGCGCGAACGAGGGGATGGTCAGGATCGTGCTCGCGAGAGCCGTCGCGATCGCCGATCCAGCGGGGCTGCGGTAGACGAGAACTCCTATCGCGACGCCGATGACCGTCGCTATCACGACGCACTGCACGACGGCCGAGACGTGCAGATAGGAGTCGATCGCCAACTGTCTTCGCCGTCCGACGATGAATTCCCACAGTGCATCCATGCAGTTGTCGTCCTCTGTTCGCCGTGAGCGGATAAATACCTTTACCCTCCGTGCCAACTATCAAACGCCGACCGGTCCGGATTTTTGGCCGATCTGCACGAGAATTCGGCGGAGAAGAACGCGAAACGCCCGGCCGAAAAGATTCGGCCGGGCGTTGTCGACGAGAAATCAGACGATCACACGTCGTAGTACAGCGAGAACTCGTACGGGTGCGGACGCAGGTTGACCGGAGCGATTTCCTGCTCACGCTTGAGCGAGATCCAGGTCTCGATCAGGTCGGTCGTGAACACGCCACCCTCGGTGAGGTAGTCGTGGTCGGCCTCGAGACGGTCGATGACCGCGTTCAGTGAGGTCGGTGCCTGAGGAATGTTCTTGGCTTCCTCGGGCGGCAACTCGTAGAGATCCTTGTCGACCGGTGCCATCGGCTCGATCTTGTTCTTGATTCCGTCCAGACCGGCCATCATCTGAGCGGCGAAGTTCAGGTACGGGTTACCCGAGGAGTCCGGCGCACGGAACTCGAGGCGCTTGGCCTTCGGGTTGTTGCCGGTGATCGGGATACGAACCGCGGCGGAGCGGTTGCGCTGGCTGTAGACCAAATTGATGGGGGCTTCGTAGCCCGGCACCAGACGGTGGTACGAGTTGATCGTCGGGTTGGTGAACGCCAACAGCGACGGTGCGTGGTGCAGGATGCCGCCGATGTAGTGGCGCGCGAGATCCGACAGTCCGGCGTATCCGGCCTCGTCGTGGAAGAGAGGCTTGCCGTCCTTCCACAGCGACTGGTGCACGTGCATACCCGAGCCGTTGTCGCCGAAGAGCGGCTTCGGCATGAACGTTGCCGACTTGCCGTTCTGCCATGCGGTGTTCTTGACGATGTACTTGAACAGCTGCAGGTCGTCTGCCGCACGAAGCAGCGTGTTGAACTTGTAGTTGATCTCCTGCTGGCCGCCGGTGCCCACCTCGTGGTGCGCACGCTCGAGCTCGAAGCCGGCGTTCTGCAGGTTGGTGGAGATCTGGTCGCGCAGGTCGACGTAGTGGTCGTACGGAGCGACGGGGAAGTAGCCACCCTTGAAACGCACCTTGTACCCGAGGTTCGGGCTGCCGTCGGCCTCGGTCTCGGCTCCGGTGTTCCACCAACCCGAGGACGAATCGACCTCGTAGAACGCACCGTTCGCCTGCGAATCGAAGCGCACGGAATCGAAGATGTAGAACTCTGCCTCGGCACCGAAGTACGCGGTGTCTGCGATGCCGGTGCTGGCCAGGTACTCCTCGGCCTTACGGGCAACGTTGCGCGGGTCGCGGCTGTAGGCCTCACGCGTGAACGGATCGTGAACGAAGAAGTCGATGTTCAGCGTCTTGGCATTGCGGAAGGGATCGACCTGAGCGGTGGCGTAGTCCGGAAGCAGAATCATGTCGGACTCGTGGATCGACTGGAAGCCGCGGACCGACGAACCGTCGAACGCGAGGCCGTCCTCGAGCGTGTCTGCCGTGAACGCCTTGGCGGCGATCGAGAAGTGCTGCTGTGCACCCGGCAAATCCGTGAACCGGATGTCGACGTATTCGATTCCTTCATCTGCGATGAACTTGATGACCTCTTGGGCCGTGGAAAACGCCACGCTTTTGCTCCTTTGTTGAGTCCGTCAACCTGACGGTATGGACTTGGTGTTGCCCGCCCGTCAAGCTCGTGTTTCGCCCGTGTTACGCGTCCTGGCTCACGACTGGCACGGACAACAGTACGTCCAGGTGTTTTCCCGTGTGCCCGACCGCGCCTATCCTGGAAATCATGGCACGAATGACAGGGTCCTGGTTGTCCGGACCGGCCTCCGCGAACCCACGTGAACCCCAGAACTTCCGCGGGGAGGAGTTGGGCCTACCGCAGCAGGGTGTCGGCGCGTTGGCAGGTACCGGACGCCGGGTTCTCGCGTTGGTGCTCGATTGGACGATGGCCACCGGCGTGGCATCGCTCGTTCTCGGTGGATACACCACGAGCGGACTGATCTCGACGATCGTGCTGGCCGTGTGGTTCGGCGTCGGACTGGTGAGCGTCTCGCTGTTCTCGTTCACCCCGGGGCAATTCATCGCCGGTATCCAGGTGGCTCGCATCGACGCACCCGCGCGGGTCGGCTTCGTGCGCGCGCTCGTTCGGCAGCTCATCCTGCTGTTCGTGGTGCCGGCCGTCGTCACCGACATGGACGGCCGGGGAATGCATGATCGTGCAACGGGAACAGCCCTGCTGCGAACCCGCTGAGGGTTTGCGCACCAGGGCTGTTCGAGCGGTCGTGAGTTGTCAGCGGCGCTTCATGGTCCGCTGAACGCCCTTCATCTTGGCTCCGCCGGGAATGGGTCCCTTCGGCATGGCAGGTCCACCCTTGGTGCCCAGAGCCGAGAGTCGCGACTCGATGGTGTCCATGCGCTTGCCGTCGATGTTCTTCGGCAACTTCGACAGGTACTTCTGCAGACCCGAGAGCGGAATCTGGTTCTCTTCGTTTCCGACGATGATGTCGTAGATCGGAGTGTCGCCCACCAGGCGGGCGGTTTTCTTCTTCTCCTGAGCCAACAGTGACTTCACGCGATGCGGTGCACCCTCGGCAACGAGAATGACACCGGGCTTGCCGATGACACGATGCACGGCGTCGAGGTGGGTGGTTCCGGCGATCGCATTGGTCACCCGCCACGACCCCTGCAGGTTGTCCAGCGCCCATGCAGCCGCGCCTGCCTGCCCGTCTGCCTTCTTGTACACCGACTTCTGCACACGGCGACCGAAGATGATGAACGCAACCAGGACGCCCAGGAGCAGTCCGATGGGGAGCAGGAACCACTGGAAACCGAAGGCCAGGCCGATGAGGAACCCGAGGAGTCCGAGCCCGACCACCGACCCGATCATCAGCGGAAGGAGTGCCTTGTCGTCCTTGCGCTGCATCTGAAACGCCTGCCAGAGCTGCTTGCGCCGTTCCCTCGATGCCTGCTTGCGCGCCGCTTTCGCAGCCGCCTTTGCTTCCTTGCTGGGCTTTGCTGCTTTGCCAGCCTTACTGCCGTTCGCCATACCTCACAGGATACGTGCTGTGCCGACGCTCACGTGCACCGCGCCGGGTTGGCAGAAAGGATCAGCGAGCTGCCAGACGCGCCATCAGCGAACTGGCCTCCTGAGAGGCTTCGCCACCGTCGGTCAGGTGACTCATGCTCTCGGGAAGTTCACGGCCGTGATGAGCCATGGCCTGCGCGTAGAGGCGTCCGGCGCGGTAGGAGGAGCGGACCAACGGCCCGGCCAGCACACCCGCGAAACCGATTTCGGTTGCGTAATCGGAGTGCTCGACGAACTCCTCCGGCTTGACCCAACGCTCGACCGGATGGTGGCGCGGCGACGGGCGCAGGTACTGGGTGATGGTCAGGATGTCGCAACCGGCCTCGTGCAGGTCGCGAATGGCTTCCTGCACCTCTTCGGGCGTCTCACCCATGCCGAGGATCAGGTTGGACTTGGTGACAAGACCGTCGTCGCGGGCCGCGGTGATGACGTCCATCGACCGCTGGTATCGGAACGCGGGACGGATGCGCTTGAAGATGCGCGGCACCGTCTCGACGTTGTGGGCCAGCACCTCGGGACGTGACGAGAACACCTCGGCCAACTGATCGGGCTTGGCGTTGAAATCCGGGATCAGAAGTTCGACGCCGGTGTTCGGATTGAGCTTCTTGATGTACCGAACCGTTTCGGCGTACAGCCACGCGCCGCCGTCCTCGAGATCGTCCCGAGCCACGCCCGTGATCGTGGAGTAGCGCAGACCCATGGCCTGCACGCTCTCGGCGACCCGGCGGGGCTCGTCACGATCGAGATCCTCCGGCTTGCCGGTGTCGATCTGACAGAAATCGCACCGGCGGGTGCATTGCTCACCGCCGATGAGGAAGGTCGCCTCGCGATCCTCCCAGCACTCGTAGATATTGGGGCAGCCGGCTTCCTCGCACACCGTGTGCAGACCTTCACGCTTCACAAGACCTTTGAGCTCGGTGTACTCCGGGCCCATCTTGGCTTTGGTCTTGATCCAGTTGGGTTTGCGTTCGATGGGGGTCTCCGCGTTTCGGATCTCGAGGCGGAGCAGCTTGCGTCCTTCTGGGGCCACAGTCACAGAGACGATGCTACGCGCCGAAGCGAACCGTGGTGAATTGCGGGTTGACAGACGCGCCGTTCGGCGACGGATGCTCGATCTCGTGATCCTGTACGGACAACGATCCGTCCAGCGCAGCAAGAACGGCCTCGGTGACCGCAGCGATGACCTCGCCTGTGCCGACCTCTCGGCCGAGCTCCAGCGACAGCGACGTCACACCGGCATCGGCGATGCCACACGGCACGATCGCGTCGAAACCGGTCATGGCCGCGTTGCAGTTCAGTGAGAAGCCGTGCAGGGTGACCCCGCGTTGCACGCGGACCCCGATCGCAGCGATCTTGCGTTCGGGCAGCCACGTTCCGTCGCGGGTCTCGGCGGCGAGCCATACCCCGGATCTACCGTCCACGCGTCCGCAGGAAATACCGTAGGCAGACACCACGGAGATCAGCGCCTCTTCGATGCGACGTACGTATCTGACGACGTCGATGGGCTGCGCCAATTTGACGATGGGATAGCCCACCAATTGACCGGGGCCGTGCCAGGTGATCTTGCCGCCACGGTCCACCTCGACGACGGGCGTACCGTCTCGCGGCATGTCCTCCTCGGACGTGCGTCGACCCGCGGTGTAGACCGACGGATGTTCGAGCAACAACAGGGTGTCGGACCCGATGTCGTCCGCCCGGGCACCGGCCAGTTCGCGCTGCAGTGCCCAGGCCTCGGTGTACTCGACGGTGCCCAACTCCCGCACCACGACCGGCTCGGTGCTCGCGCGCGCCGAAACCGGAACCTGGACCGTGGGAGAGTTCGCGTCACTCATGAATCGAAACGGTACGCCGAGTCACTTACCGACAGCTACCCGCAGTGCCTCCCCGATCGTGTTGTGCTCGAAGGCGTACCCGGCGTCCTCCAATGCCTTCGGGATCGCCCTCGGCCCGGTCAGGATCGCCTCCTCGGCGAACTCTCCGATCACGGCCTTCAACGCGAAGCCGGGCACAACCCATGGGGCCGGTCGATGTACCGCTCGCGACATCGCACTGTTGAACTGGGCGTTGGTCACCGGAGTGGGGCCGACCATGTTGACCGGCCCCCGGAGTGCGTCGTTCTCGATGCCGTGCACGATGGCCCCGATCTCGTCCTCCAACGAAATCCACGGGAAATACTGACGGCCGCTGCCCAACCGCCCGCCGAGGGCGAACAGGTACAGCGGTCGAAGCTTGCCCAGCATGCCGCCGCGCTGCGACAGCACCACACCGCTGCGCAGAAGGATGGTTCGGACACCGGCCTCCGACGCCTTCGACGTTGCGTTCTCCCAGTCGCGACAGACCTCGGCCAGAAATCCCTCACCGACCGGTGCGCTCTCGTCGACCACCCGGTCGCCGGTGTCGCCGTAGAAATTGACGCCGCTGGCATTGATCAAGGTGGGGACCCCGGCGTCGGCCGCAGCCGCAGCGAGTACCTCGGTCGGGGCGATGCGACTGTCTCGTACCAACTGCTTGTATGCACCGGACCATCTCTTGTCGCCGATACCGACGCCGCAGAGGTTGACGATGGCGTCGGCACCGTCGAGCGTGGCCGCGTCGATGCTCCCGCGCGACGGATCCCACTGGGACTCGTCCGGTCCGGCAGGCGTGCGTCGAACGAGCCGGGTGACGTCGTGGCTACGACCCCGCAGTGCTGCGACGAGAGCGGTGCCGATCAATCCTGATGAACCTGCAATGACTACGCGCATGTGAACGAAAGCCTCCTTGACGCAAACGGGGCATCATTCGCGAACGAATGATGCCCCGGATGCACGGTTCGTGCCCCTCTTTTCGAGACTCCGATGCGAATGTTTCGCGCTCTCACCAGAATACGTGAGCGGCGCGATTCGCCGGTTGCCTACAGGCCGAGATCGGCCTCGAACGACGCAACTTCGAGACGCTGCTTGATCGTCGTGAGGAAGCGACCCGCATCGGCCCCGTCCACCAGACGGTGGTCGTACGTCAACGGCAGGTAGCACATCGAGCGAACACCGATCGACTCGTTGCCCGAGTCGTCCTTGACGACGACCGGACGCTTGACGATCGCTCCGGTGCCCAGCATGGCCGCCTGTGGCGGAACCAGGATCGGGGTGTCGAACAACGCGCCCTGGCTGCCGATGTTGGTGATGGTGAACGTTCCGCCGGACAGCTCGTCGGGCTTGAGTCCACCCGAGCGTGCACGAGTGGCGATGTCGTTGATCGCCCGAGCCAGTCCGGCGAGTGACAGGTCGCCCGCATTGTGGATGACGGGGGAGAGCAGACCCTGCTCGGTGTCCACGGCGATACCGAGGTGGACGTCGGCGTGGTAGGTGATCTCCTTGGCGTCCTCGTTGATGCTCGCATTGACGTTGGGGTGCGCCTTGAGAGCCTCGACGACGGCCTTGGCGAAGAACGGCAGGTACGTCAGGTTGACGCCCTCGTTCTCGGCGAACTTCGCCTTCGCCTTGGTACGCAGACCGGCGATCTTCGTCACGTCGACCTCGAAGGTCTGCGTCAGCTGTGCGGAAGTCTGCAGGGACTCACGCGTCTTCTTCGCGGTGATCTGACGAATCCGGTTGATCTTCTGCGTGGTTCCGCGAAGATGCGCGAGCTCGGGGCGAACACCAGCGGTCGCCGGGGCAGCGGGCTTGGATTCGGCGGCGGGTGCAGCAGCGGCGGCCGGTGCTGCCGGAGCCTTCTTGGCCTCGGCTGCGGCGAGCACGTCCTGCTTGCGGATGCGGCCACCGACACCGGTGCCCTTCACGGTCGACAGATCGACGTCGTTGTCCGACGCCAGCTTGCGCACCAGGGGAGTGACGTACGGGCTGGAATCACCCGACGGTGCCGACTCCTTGGCGGGAGCAGCCTTGGGTGCCTCCTGCTTGGGCTCCGGCTTCGGCTCGGCCTTCGGGGCTTCCTGCTTGGGAGCCTCCTTCTTCGGCTCTTCCTTCTTCGGCTCCTCGGCCTTCGGGGCCTCGGGCTCCGGGGTGGCCTCGGGCTCGGGGGCCTTCTCGGCGGGCGATCCCGAACCGATGACGGCGAGCTGGCCACCGACGGCGACCGTGTCGTCTTCCTCTGCGGAGATCTCGAGCAGAGTTCCGGCGACCGGAGACGGGATCTCGGTGTCGACCTTGTCGGTGGAGACCTCAAGCAGCGGCTCGTCGACAGCAACCTCGTCACCGACGGCCTTGAGCCATCGAGTCACGGTGCCTTCGGTGACGGACTCGCCCAGCTCGGGCATCGTGACCGGCGTGCCGGATCCGGACGAGTCGGACGATGCACTCGCTGCGGGTGCCTCCTCCTCGGCCTGCGGCTCGGGTTCGGCAGCGGGAGTGGGCTCCTCGGCAGCTTCCTCGGGCGCAGCTTCCTCGGCGGGCGCGGAGTCCTCGGCCGGTGCGTCGGACGAGGGGGCCTCGCCTGCGTCACCGATCTGGGCGAGCTCGCCACCGATCTCGACGGTGTCGTCTTCCTGAGCGACGATCTTGGTCAGAACACCGGCTGCAGGCGACGGGATCTCGGTATCGACCTTGTCCGTGGAGACTTCGAGCAATGGCTCGTCGACTTCGACGGTGTCGCCTTCTTGTTTGAGCCACCTCGTGACAGTTCCCTCGGTGACGCTCTCACCAAGAGCTGGCATCTGGACGGAGAAGGCCATGTCTGTTGACTCCTCGACAGTTGTGTGCGGGTGATGTAGTTCGACGACTCGTGGTCGCAGACCATTGTGCTGGCGGAACAGGGTTCATGGACGAGAGTTGCGTGATTCGGTTCGACGGGGGCGCCGGTGCACACGGCACCGATCGAGCGTGCTCGGCTCGACACAGCGCCCACGTAGACACTCCCTCTCGGCAATTCACTTACTCACTTCACGAGCCTTGGTTCACTATCAAGAGAGCTGAACCCTCTAATGTCATCCTTCCATTGTTATCGCCTCGCCGTTCCCCTAGGGCGTGCAACACGCCTGGCAAACTGGCGGGTAACAAAATTCCGGTACCAGAACCGGTGACCCATCGGCCGTACGAAAAGGATGTTCTCGTGGGATTGTTCGATCGACTCAAGCGAAGCGGTGGGGGCGCGAAACGGGCTCCGGAAGGGTCGGTTGCCCAGTACCTGGCCGATTGGACCGACGCGCGGATCGGTGTCGAGGCCTACGTCGAGCCGAAGACGACCGTGACCCCGCTGACCGTCGTACTGGTCGCGAACGACGGCGAATGGACCCGTCGGCCGCTCGATGAAAAATATGTACGAAAGATCGGATCCGACCTGAAGATCCCGGTGTACGACGTGCGCAAGACCGGCTACCCCCAGCGCATGCGCGATCACGACGCCCGCCAGAAGGTCATCAGGAAGCGCGAACAGCAGCAACGCGATCTCTGACCTCGCCCGTGCGTGCGGACGCCGAATCCGCACGCACGGACTCTCGTGATCAGCCGTTCTCGACGATGTCCTCCAGGACCGCGAACATCGTCCGTACGGGAACGCCGGTGCCGCCTTTGCCGGTGTACCCGAAGGGGCCACCGGTGTTGTACGCCGGGCCCGCGACGTCGATGTGAGCCCATTCGACGCCGTCGGCGACGAATTCTTTGAGGAACAGAGCTGCTGCCAGCATTCCTCCGGCCCGGCCGTTGGTGACGTTCGCCAGATCGGCCACCTTGGAGTCGAGTTCGCGTCGAATCTCTTTCGGCAACGGCATAGCCCATGCGTTTTCGCCGATGGCTTGGGAGATTTCGGCGACGCGGTCGCGGAAATTGTCGGTACCCATCACGCCCGGCGTTCTGTTGCCGAGCGCTACGACCTGAGCTCCGGTGAGCGTCGCGGTGTCGATGAGGTAATCCGGATCGTCCTCGCAGGCCCGCACGATCGCGTCGGCCAGTACCAGTCGACCTTCGGCGTCGGTGTTGATGACCTCGACGGTGATGCCGCCGTACTGGGTCAGTACATCGCCCGGACGCTGCGCAGTGCCCGACGGCATGTTCTCGGCCATCGGCACCGTCGCGATGACGTCCAGTGGCAGATCGACCTTCGCGGCCAGGATCACCGTCGCGATGACCGCAGCGGCACCGCCCATGTCGGAGGTCATGTTCTCCATGCCCGCAGCGGGTTTGATGGAGATGCCGCCGGTGTCGAACGTGATTCCCTTGCCCACCAGGGCGACCTTCTTCGCGCCCCGCTTCCCACCCGAGTGCGTCAGGCGAACCAGCCGCGGCAGGCGCGAAGAACCCTTGCCGACGCCGTGAATGCCGCCGTAGCCGTCCTTCTCCAGTGCCTTGTCGTCCATGATCTCGACCTTCAGGCCCGCTGCCGTACCGAGGGCCTTGGCCTGTGCGGCGAACTCCTCGGGGTAGAGGTGGCTCGGCGGGGTGTTGACGAAATCGCGTGCTACGGCAACGGATTCGGCGATGGCGAGCGATCGTGCCAGCTCGTTCTTGGCGTCCTTGGAGCGGGTGTCGGGAACGAGCAACTCGACGCGCGCGAGTGGTAGCGCGTCGGACTTCGGTGCCGAGAGTGCCGATTTGAACTCGGTGAACTGATATGCGCCGAGAAAGAACCCTTCTGCGGCGGCACCGAGATCGAGCGCAGACAACGTGGTCGCTGCAGTGTCGACCCCCTTGAGCGAGCGTGCCGCGGTACCGGCCGACTGCCGAATCCGCTCGCTGTCGATGTCGGCGGCGCTGCCGAGGCCGACCGCCAGCACGCTGTCCACCGACAGGCCGGACGGTGCCGGAATGCGCACCAGCTCGTCGGCCTTTCCGGTGGCACCGACGGATTCGAAGGCGTCGAGTAGCGCAGCGGCGACGGCGTCGTCGGAAATGTCGTCGGTGATGGCGAGTTCGAGGCCGTCGTCACTGGTGCTCAGCGCGACTACGAGAACGTCGACTTTCTTGCCGAGCTTGCCCGCGAGGACCAGGTCGGGTCCGAGAGTGCGGGAAGGCGTCGAGGGTGAAGGCACGTGGCTGCTCCTGTAGGGGTTGACGTGTACGTACCTCGATCCTAGTGACGACGCGTCGAGGGACGCAGTCGGTCTGCCGGGCCCGCTACGGCCGCGATGTGAGCTAGCGTGACCGCCATGACCGACACCGAGCTGATCGAGGGACCACTTCACGCCGTGCACACCGAATTGGGCGCGACATTCGCACCTTTCGGCGGCTGGACGATGCCGGTGTCGTACGCCGGAGTCGTCGTCGAGCACACGGCGGTGCGAGAAGCCGTCGGCCTGTTCGATGTGGGGCATCTCGGCAAGGCGTCGGTGACCGGGCCCGGAGCCGCCGCGTTCGTGAACTCCGTGCTCACCAACGATCTGGACCGAATCGAACCGGGCAAGGCGCAGTACACGTTGTGCTGCACCGAATCCGGCGGTGTCGTCGACGACCTGATCGCGTACTACGTCTCGGACGAGAACGTCTTTCTGGTGCCGAACGCAGCCAACACTGCGGCCGTCGTCGCGGCGATGGCCGAGCAGGCACCCGAAGGCGTGTCGGTGGTGAACCAGCACCGAGACTTCGGAGTGCTGGCCGTGCAGGGACCGAAATCGAGCGAGGTCCTGCAGGAGCTGGGCCTGCCGACCGACATGGACTACATGGCGTTCGAGGACGCCACCTGGAATTCGGTGGCGGTGCGGGTCTGCCGGACCGGATACACCGGCGAACACGGCTACGAGCTCGTTCCCCCCGCCGGAGATGTGGAACCTCTCTTTCGGGCACTCGTTGCTGCAGTGCGATCGCGCGGAGGCCAGGTGTGCGGGCTCGGCGCACGCGATACGTTGCGCACCGAGATGGGGTACCCGCTGCACGGACACGAACTGGCACTGGACATCTCGCCGCTCGAGGCGCGCTGCGGCTGGGCGATCGGGTGGAAGAAGGATGCGTTCTGGGGCAAGGAAGCACTGTCCGCCGAGAAAGCGAGCGGGCCGGCGCGCGTACTGCGCGGACTGAAGGCCCTCGACCGCGGTGTTCTACGCCCCGGTCTCACCGTGCGTGCGTCGGGGCAGGACATCGGGACGACGACCTCCGGAACGTTCTCGCCGTCGCTGAAGATCGGAATCGCCCTCGCCCTGCTCGACGCGCAAGCCGCTCCGGAGGTGGGCACGGAGGTCGAGGTCGACGTTCGTGGGCGAGCGTTGCGCTGCGAAGTGGTCGCGCCGCCGTTCGTCGCAGCGAAGACCAGGTGACCGCGCGAGAGCGCAGCGACCTTGACGATAGTATCTCCGGCATGACAGGTGTTTCCGAGTTCGCGTACGTGCAGCATCCCTCTCCCGCCACTCCGGTGGAGCGCGACGCGGTGCTCGCTGCACCCGGTTTCGGAAAGCACTTCACCGACCACATGGTGTACATCGACTACACCCGTGACGGCGGATGGCACGATGCGACGATCGCGCCCTACGGACCGATCGAGCTCGACCCGGCCGCGATGGTGCTGCACTACGGTCAGGCCATCTTCGAGGGACTCAAGATCTACCGTCAGCCGAACGGCGACCTCTCGACCTTCCGGGTGCAGTCCAACGCCGAGCGCTTCCGCTCGTCCGCCCGTCGCCTGGCGATGCCGGAGTTGCCGGACGAGCTGTTCATCGGATCGATCGAGAAGCTTCTCGAATTCGACCACGAGTGGGTCCCCGCAGCAGGCGGCGAAGACGCGCTGTACGTCCGGCCGTACATGTTCTCCACCGAGGTCGGGCTGGGCGTGCGCCCCGCCGACTCGTACCGCTACATGTTGATCGCCTCGCCCGCGGGCGCGTACTTCCCTCGAGGCGTCAAGCCGGTGAGCGTCTGGCTGTCCACCGAATACGTCCGGGCGGCACCGGGCGGGACCGGTGCGGCGAAATTCGCCGGCAACTACGCCGCATCGCTTCTGGCGCAAGCACAGGCCAGCGACGAGGGATGCGATCAGGTGGTCTGGCTCGACGCCACCGAGCGCCGCTACGTCGAGGAAATGGGCGGTATGAACCTGTTCTTCGTCTTCGGCTCGGGCTCCGATGCACGCCTGGTGACCCCGTCGCTGTCCGGATCGCTTCTGCCCGGCATCACCCGCGACTCGCTGCTGGCCCTGGCGACCGACGCAGGCATCCCCGTCGAAGAGCGGCGGATCTCCACCGAGGAGTGGCGCAAGGGTGCCGACTCCGGCGAGATCACCGAGGTGTTCGCCTGCGGCACAGCAGCCGTCATCACACCGGTGGGCAGCGTCAAGTCCACCGAGGGCACGTTCGAGATCGCAGGCGGTGAGCCTGGCGAGATCACTCTCGCACTACGTGACACGCTCACCGGCATTCAGCGCGGAACGTTCGCCGATACTCACGGCTGGATGACAACGCTCCGCTAGCTCCCCAGGAGCAGGCCGACCGCGGCCAGTGCGGTGGTGGTCTCGATTCCGGCTCCGAGCACGTCGCCGGAGAGCCCGCCGAAGCGTCGGACGCAGTGACGAGTGAGAATCACCGCGACGGCGAGTGCGGCGATCACCACCAGCGATCCCTGCCACGGTCGGTCGGGCAAAATGTACGTGAACATGGCCGTTGCCACGCCTGTCCACAACGCCACGACCGCGGTCGACTGAGTGCCTGCCACCAGCGCGCCGAAGCCGCTCGGTGCCGCCGCGTCGATCCCTCGGCGGCACGCGACCACTGCCGACACTCTTGCGATCACCGAGACGCACACGATGGCCCACCACATGTGCAACTGCGCGAGCTGGCCCAGGCTTGCGGCCTGTATCCCCAACACCAGAACGAGTGCTGCCACACCGAACGGGCCTGCACTGCCGGATTTCATGACTTCTCGCGCGCGCTCGGGAGGCCCGTAGCAGCCGAGTCCGTCTGCGGTGTCGGCCAAGCCGTCGAGATGCATACCCCGGGTGAGCAGTGCCGAGGCACCGACGGCGATCAGTCCGCCGAGCAGTGGTGACAGTCCGGCCGCGATCGACACCCACAGCAGCGCGGCGGAGATGCCGCCGAGGGCGAGGCCGACGAGCGGCGCGAACGCGATCGCGCGTCCCGCGGAGTGTCTGTCGACGTCCTCCGGGCCGCGCACGGGCAGTACCGTCAGCCAGGAGAACGCGAGCAACACTCCATCGGCGCGCCTGCTCACGGTCAGGGATTTTCGGTACTGCTGTGAGCTTCGCTGTCGCCGGTGCTGACCCCGGCGTCGGCGAAGGTCGCCATCGAATTCAGAGTGCCGACACCCGCACGAACCAGAGGCAACGCCGCCAGCGCACCCGAGCCCTCGCCGAGACGCATCTCGAGCTCCACGAGCGGTTCGAGACGCAAGTGCCGCAACGCAAGTGAATGGGCAGGCTCGGCCGAACGATGTCCGGCAACCCACCAGTTGCGCGCTCCGGCCGCTGCATCCTCGGCCACCAGAGCGGCCGCGGTCACCACGAGGCCGTCCAGAATCACCGGGGTTCGCCGATGCGCAGCCTGGGCGAGAAAGCCGGCGAGAGCCGCGATGTCGGCACCGCCCGCGACCCGGAGCAGGTCGGTGGGGTTCTTCGCGACCGGACGAGCCCTACGCATCGCATCCCGGATCGCCGCGGTCTTCCTGATCCACCCCGCATCGTCGATTCCGGTGCCGCGGCCGACAGCGGCAACCGGTTCGGTGTCGGTCAGGGTGGCGATCAAAACCGTTGCAGGAGTGGTGTTTCCGATGCCCATGTCGCCTGCGATGAGAAGATCCGCGCCGGCGTCGACTTCCTCGTCGGCGATGGCGGCTCCGGCAGCGACGGCGGCCCGAACCTCGTCCTCGGTCAGCGCGTCCTCGCGGTCGATGGATCCGCTGGACCGTCGAATCTTGAACGCGGACACGGAAGAATCGGTATCGGCGTCGACTGCGATGTCGACGACCCGAACCGCCGCACCGGCGATATCGGCGAGCACGTTCACCGCGGCACCGCCGGCGCGGATGTTCTCGACCATCTGGGCCGTGACCTCGGGAGGGTAGGCGGAGACCCCGTGCGCAGCGACGCCGTGATCGCCGGCGAAGACGACGACACGCACTCGTTCGAGAGACCGCGGCGGACAGGCGTCCTGGCAGGCCGCGATCCACTCACCGAGCGTCTCGAGGCGACCGAGGCTGCCGGCGGGCTTTGTCAATTCCCGTTGCCGGTCCGCCGCAGCCGATCGAGCCGAGTCCGACGGAGCCGTCACCGGACGAAACGGCGTCGCCGAATCCTCTTCCGAAAGAATTGTCACACTGTGCCTTTCGCGGTTGTGAAGTCCGCCGGAGGTTCCTTGAGGGTCAGCGCGAGGCCCGCAACGACCAGCAGAACCCTGTCACACACTGTCGCGAGCCGAGAATTGAGCAAGCCCAGCTCGTCTCGGAAGAGGCGACCGGAACGGGATTCGGGCACCACGGACAGGCCGACCTCGGGGCTGACAAGTACGAGAGGCGACGCGCATCGCGCGACTGCCCCGACCAGGTCGTCGACTGCCGGTGCGACGGTGCCGCGGGGGAGCTCCCAGGCCTGCGCGTCGTCGAGCATTCCCGTCAGCCACGTTCCGAGGTCGTCGACGACGGTGGTGCCGTCCCACGGCTGCGCGATGACACCAGCCAGTGACGTGACGGTTTCGACGGTGGACCAGTGATTGGGTCTCGACGCGCGATGACGGTCGATACGGCGCTGCCAGTCCTCGTCGGTGGCGTCCCGCCTACCGGTGGCGAGGTAGCGAACCGGCTCGAGAACGGCAAGCGATTCGGCGTGCCCGGACTTGCCGGATCTGGCCCCACCGAGCACGAGAGTTCGAGTCGGTACGCCCACCGACGTCAGACGGCCTCGCCGGCGCTGACTCGCGGCTTGGGGGCGCGCATCTTGCGGATCTGGGACGCGCGGACGAATGCGTACCACCCGATCTTGAAACCACCGTCGGTGGTCTCGGGGAACCGCACCCGGATCTTGTTGTTGATCATCTTGCCGAGGTAGATGCCCTCACCGACCATGAAGAGCATCATCACGAACATGCCGAGGGTGACGTACTGCTGCACCTGAGGCTGCAGGAACAACGCGAAGATCAAGATCAACGCGAGTGGCATGAACAGTCCGACGAGGTTGCGCCGCGCGTCGACGATGTCGCGCACGTACGCGCGGACCGGACCCTTGTCGCGGGGGAGCAGGTACTTGTCGTCGCCCGCGAGCATGCGTGCGCGACGCTCGGCTGCGGCGGCGCGTCGCTCGTTGGAGGCGGCCTTGCGGTCTTCCTTGCTGCCCTTGTTCGCCTTGCGGCGCTCGCGTGCCTCTTTGCTCGTCAGCGGAGCAGGAGCAACCGGTCCACGACGCCGCGCCTCGGCGTCACGACGCTTGGGGGTCGGTCGGCCCTTACCGAGAGACACCGAAGAGGTCGCGTCGCTCCCGGCCGTCGTCGACTCGGATTCGTTCGAGTCGTTTCCGTCCGAATTGTCAGAGTTTCCACGGCGTAGCAGCTTCACGCACTCAGAGTATGGGATGGCTCGTCGGATTCGAACACCGGCCAGGTCAGCGACGAAACAGCGGATGCCGTTCCGTCGCTGCAGCCCTAGACTTCCGACGATGCGAGTGATGATTGCGCCGGATTCGTTCGGAGACACCCTGACTGCCGCGGCCGCGGCCGACGCCATCGCCAGGGGATGGGCGTCGGTCCGGGAGACCGACGAGCTCGAACTCGCCCCTCAATCCGACGGTGGCCCCGGCTTCGTCGAAGTACTGGCTTCGCGCATCGGCACCGTGCAGTTCGCGGATGTGGACGGGCCGCTCGGTAACCCGGTCCGAGCCGAATGGCTGCTGGACGGCACGGCGGCATACATCGAATCGGCTCAGGCCTGCGGACTGCATCTGCTCGACGGGCCGCCCACCCCACTGTCCGCGTCGAAGGCGAGCAGCTACGGCGTCGGTCAGTTGCTCGGCGCGGCACTGGACAGCGGAGCCGAAACGATATTCGTCGGACTCGGCGGAAGTAGCTGCAGCGACGGTGGCCGCGCGATGATTCGTGCGCTGGGCGGACTCGGATCGGCAGTCGCCCGGTTGTCCGACATCGACCTCGTCGCCGCGTCGGACGTGGAGAATCCGCTGCTGGGCGACGCCGGTGCAGCCCGAGTCTTCGGTCCACAGAAGGGTGCCGACGCAGAGACCGTTGCTCGGCTCGAGGAGCTGAACGCCGACTGGGCGGCGGTCCTGTCCGCCGCGGGTCACGACGTGGCGGACCGGCCGGGTGCCGGGGCCGCCGGTGGTATCGGGGCGGCGTTGTTCGCACTGGGCGGCAGGCAGCAGCCCGGGGCGGCTGTCGTGGCCGAGCGGACCGGCCAGCAAGAACTGTTGGACTCGGTCGACCTGGTGCTCACCGGTGAGGGCAAATTCGACTCGCAGTCGCTGCGGGGCAAGCTGGTGTCGAGAATCGCTGCCGCGGGCGGCGCGACCGGTATCGACACGATCGTGCTCGCGGGACAGGTCACGTTGTCCGAGGACGAACTGGAATCGGCGGGTATCTCCGCTGCGCACTCGATCAGTGAGTTCGCAGGATCGGTGGAGCTGGCGATGTCCGACGCGGCGAACCAGCTCGAACAGCTGGCCGCGCGCGTAGCGGCCGACGTGGACGACACTGCCGTACAACCGAGGCGGCGAGCGTGAGGAATAGAGCCACCGGGAGTACGGTTGAGTAGTTCACGGGTTTGTACGACTGATAGGGAGAGCCCATGACCGTCTCGAACGAGGCCACAACGACCGAAACCACAGCGCACAAGGTCACCATGACGGAGACCGCGTCGACCAAGGCCAAGGCGTTGCTGGACCAAGAAGGCCGCGACGACCTCGCGCTGCGCATCGCGGTGCAGCCAGGTGGTTGCGCAGGACTGCGCTACCAGCTCTTCTTCGACGATCGAAGCCTCGACGGCGACCTCGCGGTCGACTTCAACGGCGTCACGCTCGCAGTGGACCGGATGAGCGCCCCGTACGTGGAGGGTGCATCCATCGACTTCGTGGACACGATCGAGAAGCAGGGCTTCACGATCGACAACCCGAACGCCACGGGATCGTGCGCGTGCGGCGACTCGTTCAACTGAGCTGACTCGTACTCGACTGTGACCGGTACACGCGTGCGTGTATCGGTCACAGTCGTGTCTGCCCAGCAGCTCTCCAGCACTCAAGAACCGAAAGGCCCTCCTTCGTGACTCTCGCGGTATCCGGCTCGATAGCGACCGACCATCTGATGCGATTCTCCGGACGGTTCGCCGAGCAGATAGTCGCCGACCAGCTCTCGAACATCTCGTTGAGCTTTCTGGTCGACGATCTGGTGATTCGCAAGGGAGGCGTCGGCGGAAACATCGCGTACGCACTCGGAGTTCTCGGCGGTGCGCCTCTTCTCGTCGGGGCCGTGGGACCGGACTTCGCCGAATACCGGACCTGGCTCGAGGAGCACGGCGTCGACTGCAGTGGTGTGAGCGTGTCCGCTACCGCGCACACCGCCCGCTTCGTCTGCACCACGGACGAGGACATGGCGCAGATTGCGTCCTTCTACCCCGGAGCGATGAGCGAGGCCCGTGATATTTCCATCGAGACGCTCGCGGCGCAGCACGAGATGGACCTGGTTCTGATCGGCGCGAACGACCCCGACGCCATGACAGCGCATACGGCCCAGTGCCGCGCTGCGGGTATCCCGTTCGCGGCCGACCCGTCGCAGCAGCTCGCCCGGCTCGACGCAGCGCAGACGACCGACTTGATCGACGGTGCCGCGTACCTGTTCACCAACGAGTACGAATGGGCACTGCTGAAGCAGAAGACCGGCATGTCTGACGCGGACATCGCTGCGAAGGTGGAGCTACGTGTCACCACCCTGGGTAAGCGCGGCGTCGACATCGTGGCCAAGGGCGGCGAACACACCCACATCGGCGTCGTGCCCGAGACGAGCAAGGTCGACCCGACCGGCGTCGGCGATGGCTTCCGGGCAGGTTTTCTCACGGCACACATGGCCGGAGCCAGTATCGAACGCGCAGCGCAACTCGGTTCGCTCGTGGCCGTGCTGGTGCTGGAGACCACCGGCACTCAGGAGTGGGAGCTCAATCGCGACGACGCGATCAAACGTCTGACCGCGGCGTACGGTGCCGACGCGGGCGAGGAGATCGGGGCATTGCTCCCCGTCTGATGCCGATCTCGCCGCCCCGAGCCATCGGGGCGGCGAGGTGACCTCGATCAGATGTTGACCGGGTATTCCGGTTCGGCGATCTGCGGCACGATGCGTTTCTCCACGAAGATTCCGTGCCACACCATGAAGATCAGCAGGGTCCACAGTCGACGGCTGTGATCGGACCGGCCGGCGCGGTGGTCGTCGAGCATTGCGACGACGGCTGCCTTGTTCAGCAGGTGATCGGTCTGCGAATCGGCGATCTGCTGGTGCGCCCAGTCGAAGAGTTCCGTGCCGCGGAGCCAATGGCGCAGTGGCACCGGGAATCCCAGCTTGGCGCGGTGCAGGACATGACCGGGAACGATTCCCTCGAGCGCCTGACGCAGAGCGTACTTGGTGGTGTTCTTGGTGATCTTCTGCTCGAGTGGGAGCTTCTCGGCAACCTTGTAGACCTCGGAGTCCAGGAACGGGACTCGCAACTCGAGTGAGTTCGCCATGGTGATCTTGTCGGCCTTGACCAGAATGTCGCCACGCAACCAGGTGAACAGATCCAGATGCTGCATGCGAGCCACCGGATCCCATCCCTGCGACTGCGCGTAGATCGGGGCGGTGACGTCCTGATGGGTCCATTCGGACCGGAACTCGCGCAACACCGAGCGCAACTGCGCGTCGTTGAAACTGCGAGCGTTGCCGTAGTACCGCTCTTCGAGGGTCATCGATCCGCGGTTGAGCAGGCTCTTGCCGCGCGTGCCCTCGGGGATTCGCTCGCTCAACGAGCCGGCCGCTCGTCGAAGGAAGGCGGGCAGCGACTCGAACGGCTTCAACGACAGCGGTTCGCGGTAGATGGTGTATCCGCCGAACAATTCGTCCGCACCTTCACCGGACAGCACGACCTTCACGTGCTTGCGTGCTTCCTTGGCGACGAAGTACAGCGGCACCAAGGCGGGGTCGGCCACAGGATCGTCCAGATACCAGACGATCTCGGGAATGGATGCCGCGAATTCTTCGGGCCCCACGACCTTCACGATGTGCTTCGCTCCGATGGCGGCCGCGGACTCCGCCGCCACGTCGACCTCGGAGTAGCCCTCGCGCTCGAATCCGGTGGTGAACGTGATCAGGTCGGGATTGTGGCGAATCGCCAGAGCTGCGATGGCCGTCGAATCGATGCCGCCGGAGAGGAACGAGCCGACGGTGACGTCGGCGCGCATGTGTTTGGCCACCGAATCTTCGAGTGCCTCGGCCATTTCCTGGTACCGCGCCTTCTCGGTGCCCGGCGCGAACGGCTGCACCGGGAACTTCGGTGTGAAGTAGCGGGTGATCTTCGGCGTCGTACCGGGGGACAGGGTGGCGTAGCAACCGGACTCGAGCCGCCGAACGCCTGCGTGCAGGGTCTCGGGCTCGGGGACGTACTGCAGAACGGTGTAGTGCTCGATGGCGCGCGGGTCGAGATCGGTGTCGACACCGAGCAACTCCATCAGCTCGAGCACGCTCTTCTTCTCACTACCGAACGCGGTGCCACCCGGACCGGTGGCCAGGAACAGCGGCTTGATGCCGAAGGGATCGCGAGCGACGAACATCTCACGGGTCTCGGTGTCCCAGACGGCGAATGCGAACATGCCCCGAAGCCGCTCCACAGCGGCAGCACCCCAGTAGTGAAACGCTGCGACGATGGACTCGCTGTCACCCTCGGTGCTGAACTCGGCACCGTGCTCGCGTGCCAGTTCTGCGCGCAGTTCCAGATAGTTGTAGATCTCGCCGTTGAAGACGAGCGCATACCGGTTCGGCGACTCCGGCGGACCCCAACGCATCGGCTGATGCGAGTGTTCGATGTCGATGAAGGACAACCGATTGAAGCCGTAGACGACGTCGTCGTCGTGCCAGGTGCCACCGGGCTCGTCCGGGCCGCGGTGTCGCATGCAATGGGTCGCCGAAGCGACGAGTTCGACTCCGGCGGCGGTCGTTCCGTGAGACGTGAGTACTCCGAGCAGTCCACACACGGCGTCTGCTACCTCTTCTCGCAGTTGGGGACAGTGCAGGGGTCCTGGTCTCCGCGAGCGTCGTCAGCGGGACTGTAGATCAGGATCCGAGTATGCCGCAGACACGCTCGGACGTAGGTAACGACCCAAGGGTGGTTCTCCTCCGGCTTTGGTCTACGCTGCGTAGTACTCGGGCATCTCCATGTGGAAGCCCTTATTCTTCAGTGGTGGGCAATCAGGAAGGCGTGAACGTGGCGCAGAGTCGGATCCTTCGGCGAGCGGGGCTGACAGCATTTCTCGGTGTAGCCGCGTTGATGCTGTCGGGCTGTTCCATCAGCAGCGACAACGTACTCAATTTCGGTTTCGCCTCGGGCGTCACCCCTCAGGGGCGACGCATCGGCGACCTGTGGACGTGGTCGGTCATTGCAGCCCTGGTCATGGGCATCATCGTGTGGGTTCTCATCTTCTGGGTGGTGCTGTTCCACCGTAAGAAGAAGAGCTCACCGGAGTTCCCTCGCCAGACGGCGTACAACGTTCCGCTCGAGCTCTTCTACACGGCGGTTCCGTTCGTGATCATCGCGGTGCTGTTCTACTTCACGGTCGTGGTGCAGAACTACGTCGACGAGAAGCAGGCAGATCCCGATGTCCAGGTGGATGTCACGGCGTACCAGTGGAACTGGAAGTTCGGATACCGGACCATCGACCTCAAGGACGGTGCCGCCAAGTACGAGGGCACCGACGAGGAAGAGCAGGCTGCAGCCGAGGCCGCGGCAACCCCGGGCGAAGGTGCCGAGGGCAGCGAGGACGGCGAATTCGTTCCGGGACCGATCAACGGAGCTTCCACGCAGGATCTGTCGTACCTGCACTACAACAAGATCGAAACGGTCGGATCCAGCGACGAGATCCCGGTTCTGGTTCTGCCGACCGGCAAGCGCATCGAGTTCGTGCTCGCGTCCTCGGACGTCATCCACGGATTCTGGGTTCCGGAATTCCTGTTCAAGCGCGACGTCCTCCCGAACCCCGAGGAGAACCACTCCGACAACGTCTTCCAGATCAGCGAGATCGAACGCGAAGGCTCCTTCGTCGGACGGTGCACCGAGATGTGCGGCACCTTCCACTCGATGATGAACTTCGAGGTTCGTGCAGTGTCTCCGGAGCGGTTCGAGCAGTACATCGAGCTGCGCAAGCCCCTGTCCGAGGGCGGAGATGCGCTGACCAATGCGCAGGCACTCGAAGCCATCGGCGAAAGCCCCCTCGCAACGAGCACCTCGCCGTTCTCTACCGACCGCACCCTCCGAACAGCCGCTGTCGCTGAAGGCAACTGACCAAGGAAGCATGCTGATATGAAAATCGAAGCCAAGATCTTCGAAATCCTCACTGTCTTCTTCCTCCTGGTCGGCATCGTGTACACGTTGTTCACGGGCCTGAGCCGCACAGGAGTGGAGTGGGCCGGAGTCACCGCGATCTTCCTGTCGGTGGGTCTGACCCTGATCATCGGTACCTACTTCAGGTTCGTCGCCCGACGCCTCGATACGCGCCCGGAAGACTTCGACGACGCCGAGGTGAGCGACGGTGCAGGCGACCTGGGCTTCTTCAGCCCCGGCAGCTTCTGGCCGATCGTGCTGGCAGCCTTTGCAGCCGTCACTGCCATCGGCTTCGCCTTCTTCCAGCCGTGGCTCATCGCTCTGGGCGTCTTCTGTGTCATCGCCGCGGCCGCGGGTTTGGTCTTCGAGTACCACGTAGGTGCCGAGCGCCACTGACTCCACCAGCTCCACCCGACAAGGGCCCTGGTCGTTCTCACGAACGATCAGGGCCCTTTTCTGTAGTACACCGCACAGGCCGGTCCGGATGCTCGGCTCACGGCGGCTGTGACGTCGACGGGCTATGAACTCGGGAGGTGTAAGCGGGAGGTGCACCACGGGCGACAGTCAGGAGACGTCGGCCTCCGAGTGGGTCCGACCGGAACAGGACGTCGAATCGGCAAGCGAGTCGAGGGAGATGTCCAGCGCACCGCACAATGCGGCGACGGTGAAGAACGCCGGTGTCGGAATCCGGCCGGTCTCGATCTTCCTCAGAGTTTCGACCGAGATGCCGGCCTTGTCGGCAACCTCGGTCATGGTTCGGCCACCACGGGCCAGACGGAGCGCAGAGCCGAGCCTGGCACCTCGGGCGAGTTCGCCGGGGGTGAGGGGAATGCGGACCATGAGACCGATAGTAATACCGGTTCGTCGAGAACCCGCGAGCCGAGATCGGCCGATACAGCGAGTGGGTCGTCCGCCGGTGGGGGAGGGGAGGGCCGCTCGGGGCTCTCGCGGATCCTCAGCCGTCGTGCTCAGGACAGCGAGCCCCGGCTTTGGGTCCGGATGGTGTCGGCAGACAGGAAAAGAGGGCGACACCGTTGCCGGTGTCGCCCTCTTTCGGACTCTGTCAGATGTCAGTGTTCTCTGTCGTTGTCACTTCGACCCGAAGCAATAGCAGCATCCTCGTCCGCATGGAGTCCATTGCCGTTGCCGTTCGCGTGGCCATTGCCATTGGCATGGCCGTTCGAGTGGCCGTTGCCGTTCGAGTGACCGTTGCCGTTCGCGTGGCCGTTGCCGTGAATGCCCGCCTGGTAGTTGCGGAGCATCGTGAGCTGCTCGTGTTCACCCTTGTGCAGGGCATCTTCGAGAGCCTTGCTCTGTGCCACCGGATCCGGACTGAACAGCGATCCCGAGCCAGGCTTTCCGGCCGAGCCGAGCTTGTTCATCTTCTTCGGTACGGGTGCGCCCTGGTAGTCGAGGGGCATCGGGTGTCCGTGATCGTCGACCGGTCCGAGCGGCTGGTGGATTTCCACGTACTGGCCGTGCGGGAGGCGCTTGATGATTCCGGTTTCGATGCCGTGCTCGAGAACTGCCCGGTCACTGCGCTGCAATCCGATGCAGAATCGGTACGCGATGAAGTAGGCGAGCGGAGGCATGGTGAGAATTCCGATACGACCGATCCACGTCATCGCGTTGAGCGAGATGTCGAACTTGTACGCGATGAGGTCGTTGATGCACGAGAGCGTGAGGATCACGTAGAAGGTGAGAGCCATCGCGCCGATCGCGGTACGCACCGGAACGTCGCGGGGACGCTGCAACAGGTTGTGATGCGCAGTGTCTCCGGTGAGACGCTTCTCGATCCAGGGGTAGGCGATCATCACGGTGAAGACGAGGCCCATGATCACTGCCACCCAGAACACTGCCGGGATGGTGTAACGCCCAGCGATGTATATCTCCCAGGCAGGCCACAGTCGGGCCATGCCGTCGGTCCACATCAGGTAGAAGTCGGGCTGCACACCGGCAGACACTTGCGACGGGTTGTACGGTCCGAGATTCCAGATCGGGTTGATCTGGAGCAGTCCGCCCATTGCTGCCAGGATGCCGAAGGTGACGGCGAAGAAGGCACCGGACTTGACTGCGAAGACCGGGAGAATACGAACGCCGACGACGTTCTGTTCCGTGCGGCCCGGTCCGGGGAACTGGGTGTGCTTCTGGTACCAGACCAGAGCCAAGTGGGCCGCGATCAGGGCCAGGATGATTGCCGGCAGCAGAAGAACGTGAGCGACGTACAGGCGCGGGATGATGATCGTGCCGGGGAAGTCGCCGTCGAAGATGAGCCAGTGCATCCACGTACCGATGATCGGGATGCTCATCGTGATGCCACCCAGTGCGGCGCGGAGGCCGGTGCCGGAGAGCAGATCGTCGGGCAGCGAGTAGCCGAAGAAGCCCTCGAACATCGCGAGGATGAGCAACAGGCAGCCGATGACCCAGTTGGCCTCACGGGGGCGACGGAACGCGCCGGTGAAGAAGATGCGCATCATGTGCACGATGATCGAGGCGGCGAACATCAGAGCCGCCCAGTGGTGAATCTGTCGCATGAACAGACCGCCGCGAACCTCGAACGTGATGTCGAGGGCCGTTGCGTATGCCCTGGACATCGTCACACCGTTGAGCGGGGTGTACGCACCGTCGTACACGACCTCGCTGAGCGAGGGGTCGAAGAACAGGGTGAGGAACACGCCCGAGATCAGCAAGATCACGAAGCTGTACAGCGCGATCTCACCGAGCAGGAAGGACCAGTGGGTAGGGAACACCTTGTTGATCTGGCGCCGTAGCCCAGGTGCCAGGTGATAGCGACTGTCTACGCCGTCGGCCTGCTTGGCGGCGAGGTTTTGCAATGTACTCATGAGTCACGCTCCGGACGACGTTCCCAGAAGGCGGGTCCCAGTGCTTCGGTGAAGTCTCCCGAAGCGACGAGGAATCCCTCTTCGTTGACAGTGATGGGAAGTTGGGGCAGCGCACGCGCAGCCGGTCCGAAGATCGGCTTGCCGTACTCGAGCGCGTTGAACTGCGACTGGTGGCAAGGGCACAGAATTCGGTTGGTCTGCTGCTCGTACAACGATGTCGGGCAACCCAGGTGCGTGCAGATCTTGGAGTAGGCGAAGTAATCGCCGTAGTTGAAGCTTTCTTGACCCTTGCGCTTGACGACGTTGCTGGCGGCGTCCGGGCGAAGGCGGATGAGCATGACCGAGTTGCGAACACCACGCAGGGATACGAGCAGGTCGTGCTCGCTCTCGCGATCCGCTTCGCGGAACGGGAAGACGGTCTCCATGGCACCAGCGTCCAAGTCCTCGGGCCGAACGAGAACGACATCTTCCGGTCGCCCGGTGTCTCGTCGGAGGTAGATGGTCTCTCCATCGTAGCGAGGAGTCCAGCCGGATACCCACAACGGCGAATCTTCGCCCTTCGCCCACGGGTTCTTGATCAGGCCGCCCAGGGGGAGAAGCGCCATCACACCGAGTGCGCCACCACCGAAGACCAGCGACCGCTTGATCACCTTGCGACGACCGATGGTCGACGTATCGAGGGAGTCACCCAGCTCCGCCACGAGCGTCTTGCGATCCGTCTCCGACGAACCGCCGTCGTGACGGTCCTGGATGGAGACCTCTTCGGGGATGAACTTCTTGGTGAACTGCACCGCGCCGACACCGACCGCGAGGATCGCCAGACCCATCGTTGCGCCGATGAGCGGGGTGTAGAGCGAGTAGGCAATGTAGTTCTCTTCGCCGATACCGGCGTACTGCCACGGCCAGAACAGGTAGATACCGATGAACGCGACCGCAGCGAGACCGGCGATCGAGAACCAGATGGCGACGCTGCGCTCGGCGCGCTTCTCGGCGCGGGTACCTTCCACTGCCCAACGGTTGCGGCGGAAAGCGACGTCGACACCGTCGAGGTTGGTGCCCAGTTTGACCAGGTCGTCGCGGCTGAGCGCGGCGAGTTCCTCGTCGGTGTACTTCTTGTCCGCGTTCACGCCTTCGGCATCGGGCGCATCCTTGCGTCCGGATTCGTCGTTGTTCGCGTCCTTACGGCCGGAATCGCCGTCGGTCATGATCTAGCTCCGATCCACAAAGTTGCTCCGACGACGGCGATGATGCCGACCGTCCAGATAGCGATCATCTCGGTACCGGGACCGAAGCCGCCGATGCTCCATCCGCCTGCGGGCAGCGTCTCGGTGGACGACTTGATGTAGGCGATGATGTCGGACTTCTCTTCCAGCGTCAGCTGGCGATCGGAGAACTTCGGCATGTTCTGAGGACCCGTGACCATCGCGGTGTAGATCTCCTGCTCGTTCGCGGGTCCGAGCGGGGGTGCGAACTTGCCCGAGGAGAGAGCTCCGCCGAGGCCCGTGAAGTTGTGGCAGGAGGCGCAGTTGAGTCGGAACAACTCGCTTCCGCGTCCGATGTCGTCGCCGCGCAGGGACTCCTGAGCGATCTCGCCGTTCTCGTCGAGGATGACCGTCGGTCCGCCACCGTTGGCCTGGATGTAGGCACCCAGCGCGTCGATCTGCTTGTCGTTGAACTTCGGCGGCTTGCGCAGCGCCTGCGCCTCGTTGCGGACGGCAGGCATGCGGCCGCTCGACACCTGGAAGTAGACAGCCGCTTCGCCGACGCCGATGAGGCTCGGTCCGCGATCCTGAACACCCTGCAGGTTGGCTCCGTGGCACGTGACGCAGGACGTGTCGTAGAGCTGCTTGCCCTCGCGGATCAGCGCTGCCGAATCGGTATCGGCGGTCGCGACCTGCGGAGCCGGCGTCAGAGCCGAGGCGAGGAATCCTGCGCTCAGAAGGCCCATCATCAGAACGAGCGCACCGGTGATGCGTCGGCGCGTCTTACGCTGCCGTCTCGTCTTGGAGGCGGCGTTGTCGTCGGATGCTGCTGGGGGAGATGAACTCATCTTCTATCCCTTGTCGTGTCGGGACGGACCGAACGTCGGGGGCTGAATCCGTTCGCTCGTTATCTTTGGCGTGCTGACTGTCACTAGCGGATGAAGTAGATCGTTGCGAAGAGGGCAATCCAGACGATGTCGACGAAGTGCCAGTAGTACGAAACGACGATGGCGGCGGTGGCCTGTGCTGGCGTGAACTTGCTGACCAACGTTCTGGTGATCAGGAAGACGAAGGCGATGAGTCCGCCGATCACGTGCAGTCCGTGGAAGCCGGTCGTGATGTAGAAGACCGAGCCGTACACGCTGCTCGAGATCGTCGTGCCCTCGTGCACCAGGTGGTAGTACTCGTACGCCTGGCCGGCCACGAAGAACGTGCCCATCATCAGAGTGATGATGTACCAGCGGCGGAGTCCGAAGACGTCACCTCGCTCGGCGGCGAACACACCCAGCTGACAGGTGAACGACGATGCGATCAGCACCGCGGTCACCGGCACAGCGAGAGCGAGGTTCAGCTCCGTCGGCTCGGGCGGCCAGATTCCATTCGCCTGGGCGCGTGCGACGAAGTACATCGCAAACAGTCCGGCGAAGAACATGAGTTCACTCGACAGCCACACGATCGTGCCGACGCTGACCATATTGGGACGGTTCAGCGAGTGCACGCGTTGGGTGATTGCCGATCCTTGAGTCCCTACAGCGCTCGTCACAAAGAGAAGTATGACCCGTCGTAGTACGGAAGGCATATCCGGGTCCGCTCTTGGCGCGTCGTGTCGGAACGAATCCGGGTCCGTCCTTGTTCCCGTGCTGGTGAGAGCCCCTGTACGGGCCGGTAGGGTCCAGTCGTGCAAGGCTGGCCTCATGGCAAAGCGCACCGAGGGTGGATGGTTTCGGAGACTGTTCTCGCGATCGACGGCAGAACCTCTGGACCCCACCCGTGACGACCTCGTGACAGTGGCGAGTTGCTTCGACGATGCACAGGCGTGTTCGGCCGTGCTCGACGAAGCAGCGAGGACCCAGCCGGTGTGGACGGAATCGGCGGACGTGGTGCTCCGGCATCATCTGGTGTTGCCCTCGCACCAAGTCGAGGACGCTGCGGCGGTCGCGGCTCAGGACGGCTACGAGGTGGGACCGGTCGTCGATCTACCGGAGAACTCCGGTTACCGCCCTCGGGTCGACGACGGCGTGCCTCTGGTACTGCAACGTGTTCAGGTGCTCGACGCCTTGCACTGCTCACAGGAGCGTTCTCGCATGGCCGGGCTCGCCCAGCGACGAGGGGGAGCGGTACTCGGGTGGGACGCACTGCAGCCTGCGCAGCCCGGCGCAGCCTCTGGCTAAGCTTCCACCGCACCGTACGGGCATCGACGGCAGAAGGGCACGGCACAACCACCATGACCGCACCGACCAGTGACGAGCAGCCGCGAACGTGGCGTCGAATTCTCGGAGCGTTGACCACGTACTCCGACCTGTCGAGCGCCGACACCGGTTGGGTGATGGACGAGATCATGTCCGACAACGCCACAGCCGCGCAGATCGCCGCCTTCGGGGTGGCGCTGAAGATGAAGGGCCCGACGCCTGCGGAACTGGAAGGTCTCGCCGAGTCGATGCTCTCGCACGCCCTTCTCGTCGAGACCGACCGTGACGCCGTCGACGTCGTCGGAACCGGCGGTGACGGAGCAGACACCGTGAACATCTCCACGATGGCCGCCATCGTCGTCGCCGCCAGTGGTGTACGAGTGGTCAAACACGGCAACCGCGCAGCGTCGTCCAAGAGCGGAACGACCGATGTGCTCGAAGCGCTGGGAGTGCACGTGAACCTGGGCGCTGCCGGAGTCGCGTCGAGCGTCGAGCAGGTCGGTATCGGGTTCTGCTTCGCCCCGATCCATCACCCCGCGCTGCGTTTCTCCGGTCCCGCTCGCAAGGAGATCGGGATCCCGACGGCGTTCAATGTGCTGGGCCCGCTGACCAACCCCGGCCGCCCCCGCGCCGGACTGATCGGCTGCGCCTTCGAGAATCTTGTCCCCGTCGTCGCGGGCGTATTCGCCCAACGCGGCAGTTCGGTGCTCGTCGTGCGCGGTGACGACGGCCTCGACGAGATCACCCTGTCCACCACGACCACCGTGCACGTGGTGTCCGACGGGGCCGTCACGGTCGAGACCATCGACCCGGTCGACTACGGAATCGCCCGAGCGCCCATCGAAGCACTCAGAGGCGGAGACGCAGAATTCAACGCGGCCGTGGCGCACCGAGTGTTCGCCGGTGAACACGGCCCCGTCCGCGACGCAGTACTGCTCAACGCTGCCGCAGCAATGGCAGCGCACCACGGCGTATCCGACGACCTCCACGCCCGGATCGAAGCCGGATTGGTCACTGCCGCAAAGACAGTCGATTCAGGCGCGGCAGCACAGCTACTCGCCGACTGGGGTCGATGCACCACCGAACTCGCCGACTGACACCGAACGCACCTATTCGCCTATCGAGAACCCCGCATCGACATCGGCACTCGAATAGGACTGGAACGCAATGTGAGTGGTGGTGCTGCGCACACCCCTCACTCGATTGATGTGCTTGGTGATGACCTCTGCGATCGAAGCATGATCGCGAACCTTGACGATGGCGATCAAATCGACATCCCCAGCACACGAATAGACCTCCGACACCCCGTCGACATCGGCCACGGCCTGCGCCGCCTCCGGAATCAGATCGGCCTCGGCGTCGATCAAGACGATGGCATTGATCATCTGTGCTCCTCCAGCATCTCGAGCTCGGTATCCGACGCGAGCTACCCCCAAACCCTAATGGCTGCCATATCCCGAAAGCCGTTCCGCAGGCTCCACTCCTGCCTTGAACGGTCGTTCCGCAGGCTCCACTCCTGCCCTCGCTGCTTCTCTCGCCGTCCGACACCACGACTCCCACGAACCCGCCGACCGTGCCGGGCTGCAGTACCCGCTGCTCGTGCGCACGATCCGGACTCCGTCCGTGCGCAACCACGCCGCGATCAGTCCCACTTCTTCCGGCGGCGCACCGCGAAGCGGCGTCGTATCGGGCAGCACCGTTTCGGCCGACGCGGTGATGGCATCGACGACAGGCATCGGATGCACTCCGCGCGGTGCGACGGCAGCGCCGGCCAGACGGCCGAAGCGCACCACGATCAACTCCCACCCGCCGTCGGCCGTTCGTTTCGCCGCAACGAGTTCGGCAATGGCGGCCACCGCCGCCGATCGGTGCATCCTGCGTAGTGCATCGACGGTGATCGCGATTCGATCACGCAGACGAGCGGCCGTCTCGAACAGCTCCTTGTCCGCGAGCTCGGCGACGCGGCGGCGCATGGAGTACAGCACGGCATCGTCCTGACCGCACACGAGCGCGAGAAACTGCCTCGGGGCGTCCGAGTACTCGTCGGCCGTCAACGGGCCGCACAGTGCCGCAGGGCAGCCTCCGACGTCTGTTGCCGGGCACTGGTCGCCGTGTCGAACCGAGCGCGCGAGTCGGCGAGTGCAGGTTCGCAGGCGGCAGAACTCGGCGACGAGCGCAGCGGCCTCTGCGGCGTCGCCGCGAACCGAGAACGGTCCGAGACTGTTCGGTGTCGGTGTGCGGACGATCGACAGGCGGGGGAACGCCTCGTCGGTCAGGGTGATCCACCACCCCTTCCTGGGGAACTTCGAGCGGCGGTTGTACGGCGGGACGTGCGCCGAGAGCAGACGTAACTCGCGGACCCCGGCTTCGAGCGCGTGCGCACACTCGACGTGGTCGACGCGAGTCGCCAGTGCGACCATCTCCTTCATCCGGCCTCTCGTCTCCGAACCGGTGAAGTAGTTGCGCACACGCCGCTTGAGGTTGTTGGACGTACCGACGTACAGCACCTCGTCGGACGGGCCGCGGAACAGATAGACGCCGGGCGTACCGGGAAGGTGAGCAGCCAGCCCGCGTTTGGCGCGCTGGCCGGCCGACACCGCGGGTAGGTAGTCGACCAACTCGGCGTAGCTGTGAACCCCCTGATTGCCCACCCGTTCGATGAGTCCGTGCAGAACGTCGACGGTCGCTCGGGCGTCGTCGAGCGCGCGGTGGGTGGGCCTGGTACCGGATCGGAACAGTGTGGAGAGCGCCGACAGCTTCACCGAAGGTGCCTCGTCGCGCGTCAGAACTCGTCGAGCCAGCTTGACCGTGCACAGCACCTGGAACCGCGGCCATGCGATGTCGAGACGACTGGCGGCGGCTCTGAGGAATCCCGTGTCGAAGCCGGCGTTGTGCGCCACCAGCACCGAACCGCGTGCGAACTCGAGGAAACCGGGAAGAACCCGTTCGATGCGCGGCGCGCCGATGAGCATCGCCGATGTGATGCCGGTCAGTTCCACGATGTACGGCGGGATGGATCTGCCCGGGTCGATCAGGGTGGCGAATTCGCCGAGAATTTCGCCGCCTCGTACCTTGACCGCCCCGATTTCGGTGATGGCCTCGGTGTCCGCGCTCCCGCCGGTGGTCTCGAGGTCGACGACGACGAACGTGGTCTCGTGCAGCGGGGTGTCGAGTTCGTCGAACGTCAGCTGGATGGGCAGGCTCACCGCGACGACGTTAGGGCCGACCCCCGACAAGAACGTTCATGGTGCCGTCGAACGTCGCCGTGTCACGAAACCTGTCGGTGCCCGTCGCTATCTTTCGCTTCGTCGGCCGATTCGGCCGCCGGAAACCGCAAAGAGACAAGGATCACAATGATCATCGACTGCAGTGACTGCCTGGTCCGTGACATCGCCTGCGCGGACTGCGTCGTGACGGTGCTTCTGGGGGCTCCGGGGATGCCGTCGAGATCGGACGGCCGGTGGGTCGGGCCGCCGTCTCGTATCACTCTCGAGCAGGAAGAACTCGGTGCCATGGGTGTGCTCGCCGATGTCGGCCTCGTGCCCGCACTCAAGCTCGTTGTGAACGATGACGACACCGCCGAGGTTCCGTTGTTATCGACTCGTGACACACCGGGGGATCAGCGCGCCGGCTAGCGAGAATCGAGCCGAATCCGCTCGCCTCGGCGAGTTGGGGTCGACACGGGGGTATGCCATTTCGTAACCTTCCTGAGACCTTGCGGAGTCTCGCCAGTCCAAACCGGAGTGGCGTCGCAAGTCACCGCCTAATCGTTCACTCGCGAGAGTGTTCGTACCGGGAACCCGATATCTACTGGGGTGAATCCCGCTGAGCCACCACACGGTGGCCGGTGGGTAGGGCTGCTCTTCCCAGCCCGAACCCGTCAGCTAACTCGGTCGGCGGACGATAGGAAGAAACGGAGCACCATCTTTCGTGGCGTCACAACTTTCCAACCGATCATTGCGGCGAGTCCTCGTAGCCGGAGCGCTCACTGCAGGCGTGGTCATCCTTCCCGCTGCACCCGCAATGGCGGCCCCCCTCACCATTCCCGGCGTCGGAACCTTCGAGATTCCTGACATCCCGGGCCTCCCTCCCCTCAACATCCCGGGTGTGCCTGCACCGGGTGCGCCGTTGGCACCCCAGGTCACCCCGGCAGCAAAGGCCGTTCAGGCCGCAGAGTCCAAGATCGGAGCACCGTACGTGTACGGCGCTTCGGGTCCGGATTCGTTCGACTGCTCGGGCCTCGTCCAGTGGGCGTACAAGCAGGCCGGCATCAGCCTGCCCCGTACCAGCTACGACCAGGCGGCCGCGGGCACTCCGGTCTCGCGCGACAGCCTGGTTCCCGGCGACGTCGTGTCGTTCTACGGCGGCTCGCACTCGGGCATCTACGTCGGCAACGGCAATGTCGTGCATGCATCCACCTCCGGCGTTCCGGTCAAGGTTGCTCCGCTTGCCTCGATGCCGTTCGACGGTGCTCGCCGTTACTGATTCGAGCGAGCGACGTCCGCTGTGATCGACCGACAGGGTCGAGCCGTCCATCGGCTCGGCCCTGTCGTCGTATCCGGACACCGGCCGCGCGACACGCCGGTCCGGTGGACAGGGAAGCCCCTAGTTCGTAATCTGATCGAGACCTGGTCGATGTTTACTTTGTGACCTGTCACCTCGAATCCCCATCGATTTCGGGCCGTGTTCACGTCCGCGCCCGCAAGAGCATGGGTATGGTTCGGTTTCGGTCCACTTTTCCAACCGTTGCCTCGCTCGAGGCAACACGTGTGAGGACGGAGAGTCGCTTTCCGTGGCCCTATCGAGATCTACCCGAGCGTTGCGGCTGGCCCGCAACTCGGTGGTTGCTGTCGCACTGACCGCGTGCATGGTCGTGGTCCCGATGACGACGGCGACCGCGCAACCGGGATTCGACTCGGCGTCCGATGCGCAGACCGAACTCGCCGAGCTCTCTCGCCAGTCCGAGCAAACCAACGAAGCTCTGCACAACGCGCAGATCGATCTCGACGCCAAGAACCAGCAGCAACTCGACGCACAGGTCGCCGTCGACCGGAGTCGTGCCGCTCTGGACGCAGCGCAGGCGCAGTTGGCGCAGCTCAAACCGGCCATGGACAAGGTCGCCAACGTCAATTACCAGGGTGCGCGGACCAATCGACTGTTCGCCGTGATGGTCAGCGATTCGCCGCAACAGTTGCTCGACCAGATGTCTGCACTGGACGTGATCTCTGCCGATACCGCCGACCAGGTCGCTCGATTCAAGCAGGCGAGCTCGGATGCCGTGACGGCCGAGCAGGCCGCAACGACGGCCGCAGACCAGGCACGTGTCGCGGCCGAACAGGCCAAGGCCGTCAGCGACGACCTTCAGGCCAAGCAGAGTGAGCTGCAGGGTCAGATAGCCGAGGTCATGGCTGCCTACAGTGCACTCTCGTCCTCCGAGCAGTTGGCTCTGGCCGGATCGGCCCTGCCCGAAGGATTCGATCCCACCACCATTCTGCAGAATCTGACGCCGGGATCGGGTGCCAGTGCGTTGCAGGCCGGCCTGACGCAGATCGGCAAGCCGTATGTCTGGGGCGGCACCGGTCCGGACGGCTTCGACTGCTCGGGTTTGGTCGTGTGGGCCTACAAGCAGGTGGGCAAGACATTGCCGCGGTCGAGTCAGGCGCAGGCAGCGGGCGGAACGCCGGTGGATCAGAAGGATCTCCAGCCGGGCGACGTCGTCCTGTTCTACCCGGACATCTCTCACGTCGGGATCTATGCCGGGAACGGCAACGTGCTCCATGCCTCCACCTTCGGTGTTCCTGTGAAGGTTCAGTCGATGGCATCGTTCCCGTACTACGGGGCGCGTCGATACTGAGGTGCGCCTCGACGATCGACGAACGCCTGCATGAGTGGCTCGAACCGGCGCTCCGGATTGAGTGTTCTCGCCCGATCGCTGCGAGTGCGGTTGCTCGCGGTCGTGCTCGTGGCCGCGGTGGCCGTCTCGGTCGTTCTTGTTCACCGATTCGACAGCACGTCCAGCGCAGGTACTGCCGACTCCACAGTCGCGGGAAACCCACCGACCTACGATCAGCAGCGTCGCGCCGAGGTGACCGTTCTCCTGGACTCGTGGGCCCGTGCGGTTCGCTCCGGCGATCTCGATGCACTGCGGGAGTCGATGGATCCTCTGGCCGCCCCCGACTTCGTGGAGGCGCAGGTGCGCCGGGCCGCCGTGGTGCCGGGCGTGCCCTTCTCCGAGTTCGACTACGAGTTGGGTGACGAGCCCGAAACTCCGGTGCCGCCGCAGATCGCCGAGGCGCTGGATTCGACCGACGTCTGGGCACCGTCGGTGTATCTGAAGTACGCGGTCGCCGGGCCGGACGCGTCGCCGACGCGTCGGCCGGTCTCATTGGTCGTAGCCGAGCGGGACGGTCGATGGCGGCTGGTCGACGACGCGGACCTGACCGAATACCGACGCCACACCTGGCGTGGGCCGTGGGATTTCGGGCCCTTGAAGGTGCGCTCGGTGCCCACCGCAGCCGGGACATCGGTGGTCATGGGGCATCCGGACCGCGAGCAGTTCGTCGAGAGCCTGGCCGCCGAACTTCCGTCGGCAACCGCGGCCGTCACCGACTTCTGGGGGGACGATTGGGCGCGCGACGGGCTGGTGTTCGTCGCGTCCTCCGCGGAGGAGTTCGCCGAACTGACGGGATCCGCGCCGTCCACCGAGGTGGCCGCAGTGACGGTGTCCGACGCGGTGGTGGGCGACGGTTCCCGTCCGACGGGTCAGCGTGTGGTGTTCGGTCCCGACGCCGCGACGCGGTTGACGCCCTTCACCGTGCGCTCGGTTCTGCGCCACGAGTTGACCCACGTGGCGGCGAGGGCGAAGACGTCCGACGGTACCGAGTTGTGGGTGTCGGAAGGGTTCGCCGACTATTCCGGGTATCGAAATTCCGGTGCCGAGTTCGTGCAACTCGCCCCCACTCTCGCGGCGATCGTGGCGGCGGGCGGGCCTCCGACGGTGCTGCCCAAGAACGAGGACTTCGGTGCAGGCGGGGCCAGATCGAGTGTGGCCTACGAATCGGCGTGGTCGGTGTTCGCATTCGTGGCCGACGGATTCGGGGAGTCGAGGCTGCGCACCCTGTACGAGTCGCTCGCCTCCGACAGCTCCACCGATTCTGCCTTCGCGTCGGTGTTGGGAACGAGCCGCGCACAGTTCGTCGCCTCGTGGGGCGACTGGGTGGCTCGCCAGGCCGGCTGAGACGGGGCGCTACGGTTGTCGCCATGCGTCGTACTCTGCTCGTGACGAACGACTTTCCTCCTCGCCCGGGTGGTATTCAGTCCTATCTCCACAGCTTCGCCTCGCAACTGCCGGCCGACGAGCTGGTGGTGTACGCACCGCGGTGGCGGGGCGACTCGCACGAGAAGTTCGATGCCGCGCAGCCTTTCGAGGTGATCAGGCATCCGACGACCCTGATGTTGCCGACTCCGCTCGTCGCGCGTCGTGCAGCTCGAATCCTGAAGTCCCGAGGCTGCGATTCCGTGTGGTTCGGTGCGTCGGCTCCGTTGGCGGTGATGTCGTCGTACCTGCGCAAGGCCGGGGCCGATCGCATCGTGGCCAGTACGCACGGTCACGAGGTCGGTTGGTCGATGGTGCCGGGCGGGCGTGCGACCCTGCGCACGATCGGCGAGAACACCGACGTGGTGACCTACGTCAGCAAGTACACCCGGGGGCGCTTCAGCTCGGCGTTCGGGCGGACTGCCGCCCTCGAACATCTACCGCCCGGTGTCGACACCGATCGCTTCGTGCCCGACGACGCGGCGCGAGCGGAACTTCGCGCGCGCTACGGCCTCGGTGATCGCCCCACCGTTCTGTGCCTGTCCCGGCTCGTTCCGCGCAAGGGTCAGGATTTCCTGATCCGCGCGCTTCCGGGGATCCGCCGGGCCGTCGACGGAGCGGTCCTGGTCATCGTCGGCGGCGGACCCTACGAGAAGACCCTGCGCGAGCTCGTTCGATCCACCGGAATGGAGCAACACGTGGTGTTCACCGGCACCGTGCCGTCGGCGGAGCTCGCCGCCCACCACACCATCGCCGACGTGTTCGCGATGCCGAGCCGCACCCGAGGTGCCGGTCTCGATGTCGAAGGTCTCGGCATCGTCTACCTCGAAGCGTCGTCCTGCGGCGTACCGGTCGTCGCGGGCATGTCCGGGGGAGCGCCGGAAGCGGTGCAGCACAACAAGACCGGTGTCGTCGTCGATGGGACGTCGGTCTCGGAGATCACGGACGCGATCGTGCGAATCCTGTCCGATCGCACGCTGGCAACGCAGATGGGCAATGCCGGCCGCGCGTGGGTGGACGCGGAATGGCGCTGGGACGTGCTGACCGAGAAGCTGCGGTCGCTGATCTGACGCGCGTCATCGCGATGCGGTGCACCTACCGGGCGTAGATCGATTCGATCTCGTCGGCGTAGGCGGCGGTGATGACGTTGCGCTTGAGCTTCATGGTGGGAGTCAGCTCACCGCTCTCCTCCGAGAAGTCGTGGGGGAGGAGTCGGTACTTCTTGATCGACTCCGCATGCGAGACGGACTTGTTCGCGTCGGCAACGGCGGCGTCGATCTCCGCGACGAGTTCGGGGTCGGTCTGCAGATCGGCTGCGGTGGCGTCGGCGGCCTTGCCGTGGGAGGACTTCCAGCGATCGAACGCATCCGGATCGAGGGTGATGAGCGCACCGATGAAGGGCTTCTGATCGCCTACGACGACGGCCTGGCTGATCAGCGCACCCGCCCGCAGTTGGTCTTCCAGTCCGGCCGGTGAGACGTTCTTGCCTCCTGCGGTGACGATCAGTTCCTTCTTGCGACCCGAGATCGTGATGTACCCGTCTTCGTCGACCGAACCGAGGTCTCCGGTGCGGAACCAGCCGTCGTCCAGTGACTCGGCGGTCGCGACCTCGTTGCGCCAGTAGCCGTCGAACACGACCGGTCCGCGGAGTTGGATCTCGCCGTCCTCGGCGATGCGCACGGTGTTGCCGGGCAGTGGACGCCCGACGCTGCCGACGCGTTGGAAGCCGATGGTGTTGACCGCGAACGCCGCGGTGGTTTCGGTCAGGCCGTAGCCCTCGTAGATCGTCACGCCGATGCCCCGGTAGAAGTGGCCGAGACGGGAGCCGAGGGGCGCTCCGCCGGAGATGGCGAGTTCGCACTTGCCGCCGAGCGCTGCCCGCAGTTTGCCGTAGACCAACTTGTCGAACACGGTGTGCTTGGCGCGCAACACGATTCCCGGTCCACCGGTGTCCTGCGCCTCACTCCACGCCACTGCGCATTCGGTGGCCAGGTCGAAGATCTTGCCTTTGCCGTCGGCGTGCGCCTTCTGTTTGGCGGTGTTGAAGACCTTCTCGAACACTCGAGGCACCGAGAGGATGAAGTCCGGTTGGAACGTACCGAACGTCGCGACGAGGTTCGGGATGTCGTTGGTGTGGCCGAGCGTGACTCCGGCATCGAACGACGCGATGCTCACTGCGCGGGCGAGGACATGCGCGAGCGGCAGGAACATCAGGGTGCTGCGGCCCTGCCTCATCAGTGATTTCAGCGAGGTCTCGCGAATGCCGAGTGATTCGGCGAGCAGATTGGCATGGGTCAGTTGGACGCCCTTGGGGCGACCGGTGGTTCCGGAGGTGTAGATCAAAGTGGCCGGGTCGGACGAGGCGAGTGTCGAAACACGTTGATGTACCTGGTCTTCGGTGATCTCGGATCCGCCGTCGGTCAGGGCCTGTACGGCGTCGGACCCGGCGGAGTTCTCGATCACGAACGTCTGCCGCACCGACGGCGCAGCTGCCACAACGGTTTTCGTTTCCTGCACGTGTGCGTCGTTCTCGAGTATCAGCAGGACGGGCTCGGCGTCTTCGAGGATCCATTCCACCTGCCCGGCGGAGGAGGTCTCGTAGATCGGCACCGTGACACCGCCTGCGGCCCAGATCGCGTAGTCGAGAACCGACCACTCGAATCGCGTCGACGACATCAGGGCGACGCGATCGCCTTGCTCGATGCCAGCGGCGATGAGGCCCTGTGCCACTCCGACCACCAGTTGTTCGAACTCGGCGGCGGTGACGTCGAGCCACTGCCCATCGACCTGGCGGCGGAACACTGTCGTGTCCGGTGAGTTACGGGCGCGGACGAAGACGGTGTCGACAGCCGAGTCGGTGTCCGCGATGTCGTATTTTGCGGCGACGGTGAACTCGCGCACGGGATTACCTCCGGATAGAACGGGGAGAACGAAAGTCGATAGCTCGGCTTCACAGATACTCTAGTCCCGGGCTCGCGGCATCGAAATGCGCCCGGAGTGTAGCCCGCAGGAACGACCCGGAAAGAGGGGAGTGGAGCCTGCAGGAACGACCAGGGAAGAGGGGACGCGCACGGCCGGGGAACCGATGTGTGAAGCTCTGTCGATGAGCAGTATTCAAGTTGCGGATCAGACGTTCGTGGCCGCCTCGGGCGAGCGGGTTGCGCATGCGTTCGCATCGCCCGCTCGGTGGCGTCGATGGTGGCCGGATCTGAACCTGACCATCACCGAGGACCGGGGCGAGAAGGGGATCCGCTGGGCGGTGCGCGGTGGTGTGGTCGGAACGATGGAACTGTGGCTCGAGCCTGCGCTCGACGGTGTGATCGTGCATTACTTCCTGCATGCCGAACCTGCCGCAGGCACCGACGTCGCGGCGCACCAGCATGCCCGTCGGGTGGCCGGACGCGCGATGACGTTCGAGCTCAAACGAGAGCTCGAGGCCGGTCGGTCTGCAGGTGAGGCACCCCACCACGTAGCGTCGACTTCGGCTCGTGAATGAACCGCGCGGTACGGTCGGCCGGTTCGCGTTGTGCGGCGGCGGATCGATCGTGTGAGATAGGCCTGCGCGAGTTCGACGGCACCGAAGCGAACCGAGCTGATCGAAGTACCCGAGCTGATCGAAGTACCCGAGAGGAAGCGGACCAGTAGTCATGGCGGAGAAAACCCAGAGGTCGATCGTCGTCGAAGCCCCACCGAGTCGGGTCATGGACGTCATCGCCGATTTCGACGCGTACCCCACGTGGGTGTCGGCCGCGAAATCCGTCGAGGTCCTCGAGGTCGACGAGGACGGCCGTGGCAAGCGCGTCAAGTTCGTGCTCGATGCGGGAATGGTCAAGGACACCTACGAACTCGAGTACGACTGGGCGGCGGACGGCAATTCGGTCTCGTGGAATCTCGTGTCCGGTGAGATGCAGAAGTCTCAGAACGGCTCGTACACGTTGAAGGAGACCGGCGGCGGCACCGACGTGACGTACGAGCTCACCGTCGATCTGAACATCCCGATGATCGGTCTGTTCAAGCGCAAAGCAGAAAAGGTCATCACCGACACCGCGCTCAAGGAATTGAAGAAGCGGGTCGAAGGCTGACCGACGCTCGCACTGAAGCCCGCACCACGGTGTTGCTGTTCCTCGGCAAAGGTGGCGCGGGTAAGACGACGTTGGCGGCTGCGTCGGGTCTGCGACTGGCTCAGGCCGGTGAACGGGTGCTGATCGCCTCCGTCGACCAGGCGCACTCGCTCGCCGACGCATTCGCGGGGGACGCAGAGGCCGAGGATTCGTCCGGTGTTCGTTCGATCGCTCCTGGTCTCGACATCGTCGAGATCGATACGTTGGCGTTGCTCGAAGCGCGGTACCGGGGGCTGGGCTCGCTGATGGCCGTGGCGTCCGCGGGACACGAGCACGGGGTGAGTTTCGGGGCGATCGAACCGGAGGAGCTGCTCGGTCTTCCCGGAGTCGAAGAGCTGCTCGGTATGCACGAGATCGTCCGTCTCGCCGACGAGAATCGCTGGGACACAGTGATAGTCGATCTTCCCGCATCCGCGGATGCCCTGCGGACGCTGCAGCTGCCCGATACCGTCGCCGCGTACGTCGAGCGGATCTGGCCCCTGCATGCTCGGATGGTCTCGGGCACCGGCTCCGATGTACGTCTGACCCTCGTGGTGGCGATGATCGAGCGAATCCTCGCTCAGGTCGGCTCCGTCCGGTCCCTGATCACCGACTCCGCTCGTACCGGGGCGACCGTCGTCGTCACCGCCGAACAGCTGTCGGTCGTCGACGCGGAGAGAACACTGTCGGCGGCTGCTCTGCTCGGCATCAGAATCGATCGTGTTCTGGTCAACAGAATCCTGCCGAAGCTCACCGCGTCGTCGATCGGTCTCGTGGGCGCTCACCCGGCGGTGTTCTGGTTCGAGAGGTGGCGGGCGGCGCAGCTCGACGCGGTCGCCGAGCTGCGTCGACGCGTCGGTACGGTACCGATCGTGGAGGTGGAGCACGCTCCCGGTGAACCGGTAGGGTTGGGGCCCTTGCAAGATGTGGCCGATCGCCTCGAACCGGACTCCCTCGAACGGAGCGCGCCGGGCTGGGGTGAGCAGCCTTCGGTGGTGCTCGAGTCGGGTACCGGACTCGAATCCGTGTATGCGATGAGAATGCTGCTGCCGGTGGCGGATTCGACGACCTTGGGCTTGGGGCGAGTGGAGGACGACTTGATAGTCAGTGCCGACGGGAGGCGACGGCGCATCACATTGGCGTCGGTGCTGCGTCGGTGCATCGCCGACTCCGCCGAACTCGACGGACCGTTCCTCGTTGTGCGTTTTCGCCCGAATCCCGACGTGTGGCCACTGTGACTTCTACGACCTCTACGACCCGACGGCCGGGGTGATCCGATGACCTCGGACCATTCCGAGCTGGGGGCGGATTTGCTGGCCCTGGCGGACACCGTGCTGACGCGACTCGAGCCGATCCTGCGCCGGGTCGCCGAGACGCAGCAGGATCGTGACCAACAGGGATGCAGTTGGTGCCCGGTCTGCGCGCTCGCGGCCCTGGTGCGCGGTGAGCGCCACGATCTGGTCGAGCTCGTGGCCTCCGAGAGCGTCGTGGTGATCGCGCTGTTGCGTCAGTTGCTCGCAGATCACACGACCTCCGGGGCTCCACATTCTGCGACGCAGGCACCCACCGAGTCGCCGTCACCCGAGGCCGCGGCCGAATCCGGACCCGGCAGTGCCGACGTCCCCTCGGACCCGGCAGAGGTCGCGGACGTGTCGATCGACACGAAACTGCAGGATGCCCGCCCCGCGTCGTTCGTTCCGATTACCGTTCGAGTGAAGAATTCGCAGTCGGACGAGCGGGAGCGTCCGTGAGCGGAGCGACTCGGGTGCAGGCCGCGTGGGGGACGGCCGAGGAAGGCATGAACGAATGAAGCGGCACCACCAGCGATTGACGGTCGGCATCGACGTGGGCGGGACGAGCCTGCGCGCGTCGGTCGTCGACGAGGACGGTCAGGTACTCGACTCGACTGCCGCTCCTACCCCGCACACTGCTCGCGCCCTCGAACGCGGTCTCGACCGCGCCGTGCAGGAACTTGCCGGGCGACACGACATCGCGGCCGTAGGGCTCGCCGTCGCCGGGTTCATCGACTCCGATCGCACGACGGTTCTCTTCGCCCCGCATCTGCCGTGGGTGAACACCCCCGTGGCGACGGAGATGAGCATGCGCATCGGTCTGCCGGTCCTGCTCGAGCACGACGCCAATTCTGCGGCTTGGGCCGAGTATCGCTTCGGTGCCGCGTCCGGTGGTCGCAACGTGGTGATGGTGGCCATCGGTACCGGCATCGGTGCTGCGCTGCTGATCGACGGCAGGATCTATCGGGGCAGCCACGGGGTGGCACCGGAACTCGGTCACATCCAGGTCGTGCCGGACGGTCGGGCATGTCCCTGCGGCAAGCGCGGCTGCTGGGAGCGGTACTGCAGCGGCACCGCTCTGGTGGACACGGCAGTCGAGTTACTGGCGGCGGACCCGGCGTCGTCGACAACCCTGGCACGCGAGGTGTTCCTCGACCCGGGGTCTCTGACCGGCCGCCGCATCGCCGGCGCTGCGCACGAGGGCGACTCCATCGCCCGCCGCACGATGGAAGACTTCGCGCAATGGCTCGGCGTCGGGCTCTCGATGGTCAGCGACGTGTACGACCCCGATCTGATCGTGTTGGCCGGTGGAGTGGCGACGTCGTCGAGTCAGTTCCTGGCCCGCGCGACCGACAAGTACGCCGAGCTGGTGACCGGTGCGGGGCATCGGCCTCTCGCGCGGATTCGCAGTACTCAACTCGGTGAGGCAGCGGGCATGATCGGGGCCGCGGAGTTGGCCCGTGCGCAGTTCGTCACCGGGGTTCGGTGACTGTCCTTCGCCCGGTTCCTGTGACCTCTGTCCCGGGTTCGGAGATGATGTGGCTGGTGTCATAAACCGTGGGTACAGTTCACTACGCGGCACGGTTCGAGGAGGCACGGCCGCAGTCGATTCGCTCCAGGGCGAGGCGGCACCAAACGATTTCCCGACCATCTTCAGGGAGCATGTCAATGTGGTACTGGCTGGTTAAGTACATTTTCGTCGGCCCCCTTCTCATCGCCCTTGGTCGGCCCACGATCGAGGGTGCGGAGAACATCCCGACGGAGGGTCCGGTCATTCTGGCCAGCAACCACAAGGCCGTTCTCGATTCCTTCTATCTCCCGCTCAAGACGCCCAGGCGCATCACCTTCCTCGCCAAGAGCGAGTACTTCACTGGACCGGGTCTCAAGGGTGCGTTCCAGAAGTGGTTCTTCACCGCGGTCGGTCAGGTGCCGATCGATCGCACCGGAGCCGACGCGGCACAGGACGCTCTCAACGCAGGTGTGCGCGTGATCGAAGCAGGCAAGGTTCTGGGTATCTACCCCGAGGGCACGCGGTCGCCCGACGCGCGGCTGTACAAGGGCAAGACCGGGATGGCGCGTCTGGCACTGCAGACCGGGGTCCAGGTGATCCCGGTTGCGATGATCGGTACCGAGAAGATGAACCCGATCGGTTCGCGAGTGTGGCGTCCGGCGAAGGTCACCATCCGAATCGGAAAGCCCATCGACTTCTCTCGCTTCGAAGGTATGGCCGGCAACCGCTTCGTCGAGCGTGCCGTCACCGACGAGGTGATGTACGACCTGATGTTGCTCTCCGGTCAGGAGTACGTGGATGTGTACGCCGCGTCTCTGAAGAAGGCTGCACCCGAGGCGGAGTCGGCTCCGACCGCGCAGCGTATTCCGGATTCCAAGGCCAGCTGAAGCTGCCGGCTCGCTCCGCGATCAGAGTGCGGAGCGGGTGTCGGCCTTCGTACCGGTTCGGTCGGTCCATCCGATCGCAGCAAGCGCGACGATCGACGCGAGAGCCCACCACACGTAGCCCGAGGCCGCGAACTGATCCACGAGCGGCCAGCCGAGGCCGCTCCATCGGCCCTCGCCGAGCTTCCAGTGCGGCGGGTAGAGCATCAACGCCAGCCCGACGGCCACCAGGGTCGCCAGCAGCGCACTGCGGCGGCGATAACCGAGAACGGCGAGCACAACGGTGAACGGGATGGCCCACACCCAGTGATGTGACCACGAGACCGGCGACACCAGCAGACCGAACATGGCGTTGATCGTCAGCGCCAGCGCAGTCTCGCCTGCGGCAAAAGCTTTCCGCATCGCCACCGCCGCGATGGCGAGCACCACCACCGACAACGCGAGCCACAGGATCGATCGGGGCACTTCGTCCAACCCGAGCCGTGCGAGCACTCCTGTGATCGACTGATTGGGTGGGTAGGCCGGGCCGCCGATTCGGTCGGAATCGACGATCGTCTCGGTCCAGTACCTCACCGAGTCGGACCACGTGAGCGCGAAACCGATCGCGGTGAAGACCGCAAAACTCAGTACCGACACCACCGCTGCTCGAAAGTCCTTGCGCAACAGGAAGAACAGTACGAACACCGCGGGCGTGAGTTTGACGGCGGCCACGAGACCGATCAGCACACCTCGGGGCCACGGCGTCTTCTTCGGTAGGCAGTCCAGTGCAACGAACGCCATCAGCACGATGTTGATCTGCCCGTAGTTCAGCGTCGAGGTGACCGGCTCCAGTACGAGCACGGCCACCGCGAACGCGGCACCGGCGGACCACCACAACAGTGCGCGAGGGCGTACCCCGAGCGAGGTGAGAGTGACCACGATCGTCACCAGCAGCAAGAGCATGGACAGCACGGTGACCGCGATCGAGGCGGCGTACAGCGACACCGACGACAGCGGGCTGAAGATCGCCGCGGCGATCGGGGATAGGTGAACGGCAGCGTGGTACCGGTCGCGATCGGAGGCAGTTGACCGTAGAGATCCCCGCCCTCGGCGAACACCTGACCGCCGAGTCGATACACGTCCAGATCCAGTCGGTAGTGCTCGCCGATCGGACGCAGACCCGGGAAGCCGTTGAGATGGAACAGCACGCCCACGACGGCACCGATCAGCACGAGGACCCTGCTCGACGCCACCGCCCAACTCGGCCACCGGCGTCGCGTCGGCGCGGCAGGCTCCGGTGCTTCGGCGACCGGACGGTTGGTGTCGGGCGAGGTCACAACGTTCCCTTTCAGGGCTGTTCGGATCGGGGCTACCGGTACGTGGGGGGCGTGTCCAGGACGCGCTAGGGTGAGCCGCGTGCGCTACTTCTACGACACAGAGTTCATCGAGGATGGTCGCACAATCGAGTTGGTCTCGATCGGTGTGGTGTCGGAGGACGGTCGCGAGTTCTATGCGGTGTCCTCCGAGTTCGACCCCGAGCGCGCCGGCCGCTGGGTTCGACGCAACGTACTTCCCAAGTTGCCACCGTACTCGTCGCCGCTGTGGATGAGCCGGTCGCGAATCCGGGACGAACTGCTCGAATTTCTCGTTCCGCACTACGGTGCCGAGGTCGAACTGTGGGCGTGGGTTGCGGCGTACGACCATGTGGCGCTCTGCCAGCTGTGGGGCTCGATGACCGAGTTGCCGCGTTCGCTGCCGCGGTTCACTCGTGAGCTGCGCCAGCACTGGGAGGATCGCGGCAGTCCCGAGCTGCCGTCGGTGCCAGACGACGCTCATGACGCCCTCGCCGACGCGCGGCACAATCTGGCGAAGTTCCAGGCGATCGAGGAGCACTCCTACCGCGGGTGAACACCCGTTGTCCTGCGGCTTCGGCGGTGCGAATATCCTGTAGCGGTGAACTGGACTGTCGACGTACCCATCGATCGCTTGCCCGACCTGCCGCCGTTGTCGCCGACGCTGCGCTCTCGATTGGACGATGCGTTGGCCAAGCCGGCTGCGCAGCAGCCGCAGTGGGATCCCGAGCATGCTGCCGACATGCGCAAGGTGCTCGAGAGCGTTCCTCCGATCACCGTCGCCGGTGAGGTGGAGGCCTTGTCGGACAAGCTCGCTGCCGTCGCTCGCGGTGAGGCGTTCCTGCTCCAGGGAGGCGACTGCGCCGAGACGTTCGTCGACAACACCGAGCCGCACATCAAGGGCAACATCCGCACGCTGCTGCAGATGGCGGTGGTGCTCACCTACGGCGCGAGCATGCCGGTGGTCAAGGTCGCCCGTATCGCCGGGCAGTACGCCAAGCCGCGTTCGTCGAACATCGACGCTCTCGGTCTGCAGTCCTACCGCGGCGACATGATCAACTCCCTCGTCGCCGACGAGAGCGTCCGCGGCCACGATCCGTCGCGACTGGTGCGCGCATACGCCAATGCGAGCGCGGCGATGAATCTGGTCCGCGCGCTCACCGGTGCCGGCATGGCCGACCTGCACAAGGTGCACGACTGGAACCGCGAGTTCGTCGCGCAGTCGCCCGCCGGTGCGCGCTACGAGGCGCTCGCGGGGGAGATCGACCGCGGACTGCGGTTCATGGATGCCTGCGGCGTCTCGGACCCCAATCTGCACACCGCGCAGATCTTCGCCAGCCACGAAGCGCTCGTTCTCGATTACGAGCGTGCGATGCTGCGCCTGGACAACACCGACGATCACCCCAAGCTGTACGACCTGTCCGCGCACTTCCTGTGGATCGGCGACCGCACCCGCCAGCTCGACGGGGCGCACATCGCGCTGGCCGAGCTGATCTCCAACCCGATCGGTCTCAAGATCGGGCCCACGACCACGCCCGAGATGGCCGTCGAGTACGTCGAGCGTCTCGACCCCACCAACAAGCCGGGCCGTCTGACGCTGATCTCACGCATGGGCAACGGCAAGGTGCGCGACATCCTGCCCGCGATCATCGAGAAGGTTCAGGCCACCGGCCACCAGGTCATCTGGCAGTGCGACCCGATGCACGGCAACACCCACGAGGCGTCGACCGGCTACAAGACGCGGCACTTCGACCGCATCGTCGACGAGGTGCAGGGGTTCTTCGAGGTCCACAACGGCCTCGGAACGCATCCGGGAGGAATTCACGTCGAACTGACCGGCGACAACGTCACCGAGTGCCTCGGCGGTGCCCAGGACATCTCGGATCTCGACCTCGCCGGTCGGTACGAGACGGCCTGCGACCCGCGGCTGAACACGCAGCAGAGCATCGAACTGGCATTCCTCGTCGCCGAGATGCTTCGCGACTGATCAGGGCAGCGAGACGACCTTGACCTCGGACCCCGGTTCCACGCGAGAACCGGCTCCGGGGCTCTGGCTGATGACCAGAGATCCGTCGGTGTCCACCACCTGACGGACGTCGATGGGCAGGCCCAACGTTTCGAGGGTGGTCCGGGCCGAGCCCACCGACCGGCCGAGCAGCGACGGCACGGTGACGGCATTGGATACCTCAAGCACCGCGGTCGACCCGGATCTCACCGTCTCGCCGGCTTCCGGCGTCGTCCCGATCGCCTTTCCGCCGTCGGTGTCCTCGTCGAAGGCCTCTCGAACCTCGCCGACGGTGATGCCGACCGATTCCAGCGTCGTTCGGGCCTGGTCCACGCTCTGCCCACGTACGTCGGGTACCTCGACCGGCGGTGCGCCTTTGCTGCGTAGGACCGTGACCGAGCTGCCGGTGGTCAGGACCGTGCCCGGAGGTGGGTCCAGTGCCGCGACTCCGCCGATCGGTGCGGAGGTACTGAAGGCCTCGCCGCCGTCGACGGGTGTGAAAGTCCGGTCTCGCAATTGCTGTTCCATGTCTTCGACGGATGCGTCCGCGTCGATGGACGGAACCGTGGGGCTACCCAAGGACACCAGGAGAAACACCGTGTCGCCCTTGGCAATTCGCGATCCGCCGGTGGGGTCGGTGCCGATGAGAAGATCGGTGTCCACCGAGTCGGAGTAGGTTCCGCGCACCGCGGCCTCGAGGCCGGCCGCCTCCACGGCGCTGGTCGCACCGGTGGTGTCGAGCCCGTCCACCACCGGGACAGCTGTGTATCGCCCGGAGCCCATCCACCAACCGCCGAAGCCGACCAAGACGGCGAGCAGGGCGACGACGAGGAGCCAGATGACGATCGCGCGGCGCGATCGTTGGCGATCGGCGTCGAAGTCGGGGAACTCGTAGTGCCGTCGGCCGGTCGGGAGTGGCCCTGGCGGCGGCCCGTCGAACGGTTCCTGGCTGTCATCGACGCCTCGGGACGTGGGCGAGGTGACCACCCGGGTGTGCTGCACCCCGTGTTGCTGGGGCGGGGGCGGAGAATTGTCCACGACCTGGGTGTGAGCGGACGGCGGACGGTTGCCTGCCACCGTCGTCGGTGCTCCGGCCGCGGCCGAGCTCAGGTGCTCGGCCGAGCGTTTGGGTGCGGGCACGCGATACTCGGGCAGCGCGAGCGCCGATGCGGCAGCGCGCAGGGCACGGGCCATGTCGTCGGCATTGCGGTACCGGTGCTCCGGGTCGCGGACGGTGGCCCGTTGGACCACCTCGTCGAACTGCGGGGGAACGCCGGCGATGAGGGTGGAGGGGCGTGGTACGTCGTTGTCGATGCGCTGGTATGCGATGGACAGTGAGGTGTCGCCGGTGAACGGTGTGCGTCCGGTCAGAAGCTCGAACAACACGACACCGACGCCGTACACGTCGCTGCTCGCGGACGCGGAGCCGGTGGTGACCTGCTCGGGAGACAGGTACGCGGCGGTGCCCAGAATCACACTGCTCGACGTCACGGTGGACGCTGCGATGGCCCGGACGAGACCGAAGTCGGCGATCTTCACGTCGCCGTCGTCGCTGATCAGGATGTTCTCGGGTTTGATGTCGCGGTGCACGAGGCCGGCTCGGTGTGCGACGGCGAGTGCGTCGAGGACCGGGCGAACGACGGCCGCGGCAGCGTGCGGAGGCATCGGACCGCGCTCGCGCAGCAGTTCACGCAGAGTTCCGCCCTCGACGAGTTCCATGACGAGGAAGGCGTGTTCGCCGTCGCGCCCGTGGTCGTAGACGGCGACGAGGCCCGGGTGGCTGAGCCTGGCCACGGCACGTGCCTCGAACTCGAAGCGTTGCACGAACTGGGGGTCCTCGGCGAACTTCGGGTCCATGATCTTCACCGCCACGGGGCGGTCGAGCCTGGTGTCGAGTCCGCGGTAGACCGTCGACATACCGCCGCGCGCGATCGGTGCGTCTATTCGGTATCGACGATCGAGCATCGAACCCGGTATCACCGAACCTCCCCTCGTCGTCCACTCGTCTTCCGGCTCGGTCGCCGGACACTGAAGACGATCGTATCGGTGCCGGGGATACCGACCGACGATCGTGGCTTGTGTCTTCGGACCGGCTGGGTCGGCTGCACAGGAGTGGAGCCTGCGGAACGACCCGGCTGCGACGCTTTTGAAGTCTCGATGCCGGACCCGTTAACGTTACCTGCGTGAGTGCCATTCCCTATGCCGACGACGTGCTCGATCCGTCGGAGTCCGTGCTGCAGTTCGCCGATGTCGCGAAGATCCTCGACGTCCCCAAGACCCGCGTCGAACAGCTCGTCCGAGATCGCCAGTTGCTCGCCCTGAAGCGTTCACGCGTGCCCGTCGTACCGGAACAGTTCCTCGATTCGAGCAAGGGCACCATCGTCAAGGGGCTGCCCGGTCTCCTGGCCGTGCTGCACGACGGCGGCTACGAGGACGAGGAAATCCTGCGGTGGCTGTTCACCGAGGACGAGAGCCTGCCGGGTGCACCCGTCGCTGCTCTGCACGGCGACCTGATGCGCGAAGTGATCAGGCGCGCACAGGCCATGGCCTTCTAGCGAACCGTCGCGCGCTTGAAGCCGGTGACGGCGAACTGCGGCAGCGCTATGCGCGCTCTGGTCCACTGCGGCACCGTCGCGCGTTGGGAGAGCACACGGTAGCCCTGTGACTCGACCTCGTCGAGTATGCGGCCGTACAGGATGGACGCCGTGCGCATCGACGGCCGCACTCGCGGATCCAGCATCTCGATGCCTGCATCGGACGTGCGGTAGATCGAGCGGGTGACGGCGATCAGGTGTGCGAGGGCGCGGGTGACCCTGGCGTCGACACTGCCCGTGGTGCGGCACCACCGGAGTAGTTCTTCGTCGACGCCGAACGCCGCGAGCTCGTCGGTGGGCAGGTAGATGCGGTCGCGATCGAGGTCCTCACCCATGTCGCGGATGAAGTTGGTCAGCTGGAACGCCTCGCCCAGGGCTGCGGCCGGGGGCTCGGCCACGGACCGCTCGACGACGGTTCCCAGGATCGGCAACATCTGCAGTCCGATCACGGCGGCGGAGCCGTACATGTACTCGCGCAACTGCTCCATCGTGCGATAGCGCGAGACGAACATCGGACTCCCCGGAATGTCCATACGCATCGAGTGCATGAACGCGAAGAAATAGTCGTGCGGAATGTCGTAGCGCGCCACGGTGTCGCACAACGCGCTCAACACCTGATCGGACACGCTGTCGGACAGGGGTTTTCCCGCCAATGCGTCGCGCACCCTGGATTCGATCACATCGAGTTCGACGATGCGACGGGCATTGAGCTCGTCCGATCCCACGGCGATGTCGGTGCCTTCGAGGTCGACGATGTCGTCGACCATCCGGGCGAACCCGTACAGCGCATGTACTCCTGCGCGCTTGTCGGTGGGGAGCAGGCGAGTCGCGAGGAAATACGTCTTGCCGTGTTGGGCGTTGAGTTCGCGGCAGATGCGGTACGCCGCGTGCAGTTCAGGATCGATACCGTCGAGTTCTTTCATCACGCGGCCCTCATGACGTGGATTCGTCTCCGGTCGGTTCCGTTGCTGGGGTCTTGGGCGCGTTCGGCACGGCACGGTGTTCCCTGGATCGGTCCGATCGTAAACGCAGCGGATCGACGCGTGTCAGCGCCAGAGCTGCGACGACCGCGGCGAAGATCGCCAGTGCGACGTGTCCGAAGGTGTACAGGCCGATCGATCCGTCGGGTTGGAAGACGAGCATGAGCCACGTCGACAGACCCGTCAGGATCATCAGGGTCGTGCGCGAAAGGGCGAAGCCTGCGGCGATCGCCAGTGGCCACGAGTAGTACCAGGGCAGGGCCGCGGGGGAGAGCACGACGGTGGCGACCAGGGCGATCAGGATGCCCTTGACCGCATCGCGTTCGGATCTGCGGCCCAACCACCAGGCCACCGCCAGAACGACCACCAGCGCTATCGCGCACAGCAGACGAGTCACATCGAGAACGGGTCCGAGGCGGAGATCGAGGAACCACGACGTGCCGACGGTCACCAGGTGCGCCAGGATCGTGGGCAGCGAGAGCCAGTTGATGATCTTGGCCGATCCGGAAAGAGCGGTCAGCCAACCGATTCCGACTCCGGCGATCACCGACGCCACGGCGAACACGGCAACGAAGACGGAGGCTCCGATGCCGGCGGTCTTGACGAACGCCAGGGCGGGCGACATCGGCTTTCGTCCCTCCGCCTGTGCCTTCTCCCGCAGATGGAGCATCCAGATCCACACCAGGAAAGGCAGCGCGAGGCCTGCTGTGGCCTTGATCGCCACCGCGATGGCGACCAGCGCGATGCCGCCCACGTGTCGATGCTCGAGCGTCAGCACGATTCCCGCGGTCATCAGGCCCACCATGAGCAACTCGTTGTGCACCCCGCCGATCAGGTGGATCAGGACCAGAGGGTTGAGGACGGCGAGCCACACCGCGGTGGTCGCTCGGCCGCCGAGGTGCTTCGCCAGCCGCGGAACCGCCCACATCATCAATGCCAGACCCGGCAACATCGTCAGGCGCAGCAACATGGTTCCAGCGATCACGTTGTCGCCGGTCAGGCTGGTGATTCCGCGGCCGAGCAGCAGGAACAACGGGCCGTACGGCGCAGTGGTGGTGGTCCAGACATTGCTGACGTTGTCGAGCAGAACTCCCGGATTGGCAACGGGGCCAACGGCATACGGATCGAATCCGTCGCGGAGCAGAGCGCCCTGCGCCAGGTACGAGTACGCGTCGCGGCTGAACATCGGCACCGACAGCAGTAGCGGTGCGGTCCATGCCGGGACGATCCAGCGCAGTTCACCCACCGTGGTGCGGCCGTGCAGAGTCGCACGCCCGAGCCGAACCCAGGCGGTGATCATCAGCAGTACGCCGACCCAGACGATGATGGTCGACAGGACGAATCCGTGGCCGAATCGCAGCCACGACAGGTGCATCTCCTCGAGCAACGGATCGCGCCTGCGCACACTGCCGGCCCCGAACCCGCCGAACACGATGCACACGGCACCGACCACACCGAGTATCGCGGCCTTGCCCTCGGGACTGCGAAGGAAGTTGCCCGTTGCGGTCACTCTGGACGGTCGTCGCGAATCCGAGGGCAGGGGGCCGTCCGACGATCGATCCTCGGAGGTGGAGTGCGACGAGATCGAAGACATTGCCGCCTGCTCCTCCTCTGCAACGAGTTGTGGGTCGAGATCCGTACGCCGGCCGATGGTTCACGCCGACCACCGAACGATCATGGTCGCAGCAATGAGCGCGACCGGCAAACGATCGCGCTCAGCTTAGTTGGTCGACGCAGTCAATCGAACGAACCTACCGTCCCGTGCGCCCCGTCACCCGCTCTGCGGCGAGCTTTCCCGACACCAGAACCGTGGGAACGCCCACTCCGGGCGTCGTGCCCGAGCCGGCGAGAACCACGTTGTCGAGCCCGGCGACCATGTTCTTGCGTCGGAACGGCCCGGTCTGCCGAAACACGTGCGCCGACGAGAACGGCGAACCGGAGATCATGCCTTTCTGCGCCCAGGTCTCGGGAGTGTCGATGTGGTCGAGTGTGAATCCGTCGAGTAGGCCCTTGTACCCCCGACCTTCCATGGTCGTCAGGATCTCGCGAAGGTACGGCTGCGCCAATTCGTTCCAGGGAAGGGGCGCGCTGTCGAGATTGGGGCACGGTGCGAGGATCGACACCGGCTCGCATCGGACACCGTCACGCACCATCTCGAGTTGGGTATCGCTGACCGACGGTCGGGTGATCAGCAGCGACGGATCGGCCATCAAGGACCCCTTGCCCGCCCTTGCGGTGATCCGGCGGAAGGTCTCGGCCCATTCGTCACCGAAGTCGATGGTGTGATGTGCGCGCGCGGGCCACGTCGCCGTCACGTCGGCGGGAACGGTTCCGTGCGCGACGACCGCCGACGGCGAGACCACGCCGTATCCGTTCCGGCGGCCCTTCTTCGACACCGACGCCCGGTCGAGCAGTCGGTCGACGACGGGCAGGTCCGCGGTGAGAACGAGTGCGTCGCAAGCGATTCGACCGCCGGCTGCGGTGATCACGGAGTCGGCACGACCTCGGTCGACGGTGATGTCGACGATCTCGGTGCCGAGTTCGAGCGTGCCACCCGCGGTGACGAACGCGTCGGCCATGGCCCGTGCGATGGCCGCCATCCCGCCTTCCGGGAAGAACACTCCGAGCGAGGTGTCCATGTGTGCGATGGCTCCGTAGACCGCGAGCGCCTTCTGAGGTGCCATGCCGGCGTAGAGCGCCTGGAACGTGAACACGCGACGCAGGCGAGTGTCCTTCAGGAACTTGTCGACGCGTGGCCCGAGGCGGCCGAAGCCGCCCAGTCTGGTCAGCGTAGCGGTGTCGGAGATCGCAGCTTTCGATCCCACGAGATCGAGCGGTGAATCGAAGTTCGAGTCGATGAAGCGGTCGAACTCGGCGTCGAAGATGTCGGCGAGCCAGCGTCGCAGTTCTCGATATCCCTGCGCCTCGGCCGGGCCGCAGGTTCGCTCGACCTCGGCCGCCATGGCCTCGGGATCGGAGTAGACGTCGATGGACGTGCCGTCGGCGTAACGCGTGTGATAGGACGGCGACAGAGCGGTCAGCCGAATCGGCGGCGTGGTCGACTCGAAGTCGGCACCCACGGCGGCGAGCGCCTCGAGCACCAGGTTCGGCATCGTGAGCACGCTCGCGCCGTTGTCGATGTCGTACAGGTGCGTTCCGTCGGCGTCCGATACCGGGTACACCCCGACGCGGCCGCCCACGGTCTCCTCGCGCTCGACGATGGTGACTTTCCTGCCTGCTCCCAGCAGATGCAGACCGGCGGCCAGGCCGGCCAAACCGGCTCCTACGACGACCACGGTGTCGGTGGTGCCGGAGACCGTGCGGATCGAAGACATGACGCTCTCTTTCAGTACTGCCGTTGGATGGCGGCGGTTGCCATGGCACGCAGGTGCGCGGCAGCGACCGGTTCGATCGAACTGTTGTCGAGGGCGGCAACGGCCCGGGTCCCGAGTTCGTCGATCTGTTTCTCGACCGCGTCCACTGCGCCGAGTTCGACGAGGATGGAACGTATGTCGGCCACTTCGTTCGCGTCGAGTTCGGTTCCGAGGCTGGCCCTGATCGTGGCTGCACGATCCGGCCGGGTCCGGTCGGCTTTCTCCAGCGCCAGCGCGATCAGCACGGTGCGTTTGCCCTCGGTGATGTCGTCGCCCGACGGTTTGCCGGTGACCTCGGGATCGCCGAACACCCCGAGGAGGTCGTCGCGCAGCTGGAACGCGATTCCGATGTCCGCACCGAAGTTGCGGTAGGCCGAGATCAGGTTCTCGTCGGCATCGGCGAGGACTGCGCCGAGATGCAGCGGCCGCTCGACGGTGTAGGCAGCGGTCTTGTATCGGTTGACTCGCATGGCAGCCGCGACACTCTCGTCGGTGCCTGCCTCGGCTTCGATGTCGAGCAACTGGCCGCCGAGAACCTCCGTGCGCATCGCCGACCACACCGGTTGGACCCGTCGTGCGGCATCGGCGTCGATGCCGGACTCGCGCAGGAGATCGTCTGCCCAACACAGGGCGAGATCGCCGACGAGGATCGCTGCCGATTCACCGAAATGGTCCGCGCCGCCGGACCACCCCGCGTCTCGGTGCCGTTGGGCGAACCCGACGTGCACGGTCGGGAAACCGCGTCGGGTACTGGAGGAATCGATGATGTCGTCGTGGATGAGGGCGCAGGCCTGGATCAGTTCGAGCGCCGAGCACGCCCGCAGCACTGCGTCCGCTCGGGCACCGGTGGATTCACCGCCTGCACCGAGCCATGCGGTCCAGGCGAATGCAGGGCGCATGCGCTTGCCACCGCGAAGTACGAAGGCCTCGAGGTCGGCCACCGCAGCGGGATAGCCGCCACCGACGGTGTCGACGACATCTCGGCGTGAGGTGAAGAACTCGGCGAGCGTCGCGTCGACGGCCGTGCGCATCGCCTTCGGGTCGTGCGCGGCGGCGGGAGTGTCGACTACGGGTGAAGAAAAGTCTCCGGACAGGACGATCCTCCAAGGTTGCTGTGGATTGCGTGAATTCTCATTCCCACAGTAATGGCCGTGGAAACCCTGGACCGACCTGCAGCGAACATCTGTCGTCAGGGATGCCCGACGGGCTTCGGTGGGCCGCAACCTATGATCTTCGGGTGAGCGAAGATTCCGTCAGGGGGCGGTCGAGTCGAGGATTCGTGACGAGAACACCGTCCATCGTCGACCGACTACGGACAGAACCCGAGGCCAGGATCCCGTTCTCGGTGGAGTTCTCGCCTCCGCGAGACGCGGCCGCCGAGGCCAGGCTGTGGCGGGCGGTCCGTGAGTTCGAACAACTTCAGCCCGCATTCGTGTCGATGACCTACGGCGCGGGGGGCTCCACCCGTGATCGGACGGTGCGTGTCACCGGTCAGATCGCCGAGGAGACCACCCTTCTGCCTGTGGCGCATCTCACTGCTGTCTCGCACAGTGTGGACGAGCTGCGATCCATGGTGGGGTCGTACGCGGACCGCGGTATCACCAACATCCTCGTACTTCGCGGAGATCCCCCCGGAGATCCACTCGGCGACTGGGAGAAGCATCCGGACGGTGTCGAGTACGCCGAGGAGCTCGTCCGGCTGGTTCGCGATCTCGGCGACTTCCACGTCGGCGTGGCGTCGTTCCCCGAAGGGCACCACCGCGCAGGCGATCTCGAACAGGACACCCGATGCCTGGTCGGGAAGTTGCGGGCGGGAGCGGAGTACTCGATCACTCAGATGTTCTTCGATGTGGACGACTACCTGCGTCTACGTGATCGTGTGTCGGCGTTCGACGCCGAGCAGGGTGCCAAGCCGATCATTCCCGAGATCATGCCCATCACCTCGCTTCGGTCGGTTCGCCGGATGCTCGAGCTCTCGGGCACGACGCTTCCGTCGCACCTGGACGAGAAGTTCACGCGCGCAGCGGGATCCGGCCCCGAGGAGGACCGCGCCGCGGTCCGAGAAGTGGGCATCGAACTCGCGACGAACATCGGTGAGCGCCTGATCTCCGAGGGCGCACCCGGACTGCACTTCATCACTCTCAACTTCGCGCGCGCGACGCGTGAGGTGCTCAGCAACCTGGGGCTTGCAGCCGCGCGAGTGTGAGACGGGTCAGGTGTGCGGCGGAGGCATCGGGCGCGACTTCCACGACAGCGAGCCGCGACGCCTGCGCACGTGGGACTCTGCGACGAGTCCGACGAAGGCGAGAATCGAGACCGGGTGCAGCGCGGCGTCGACTGCGTCGCCCACCCCGAACCGCGATCCCGTCTCGCGCCGCCGCACGGACATCCGTGACACCGTGCCTGCGAGATAGCCGGCGTAGCCGAGGCGACGCGCGACACCCGAGGAGGTGAGCGCAGTGATCGGGGGCAGCACGTACACGACGGTCAGTGCCAGGGCCGCCGCCACCGAACCGGCCGGTCCACCGAACTCGTTCCACAACCACCTGCTGTAGCCGGACCGCAACTCCGCTGCCGATCGGTACATCCGGCATCGAACGAACCCCGCACCCGACGCCACCGCGGTGGAGAACCCCCGCCGACGCAGAACGCGTGCCAGATCCAGGTCCTCGGTTGCGCTCGCGGCGACGCAGCCGTGGCCCCCCACGGCCCGGTAGGCGGCGGCGTCGAAAGCCATGAACTGCCCGCAGGCGACCGCCATCGACGGTGCGAGCGTCGCGTTGCCGAGAGGGACGGGAAGCGTGGACATCCACGACCATGCGAGCAGGGGCTGGACCAGCCGCTCGACGGTGCTCTCGGCCAGTTGCTCCGGCCACGGGCACAGCAGGGAGGCACCGCGCCGTCGCAGCATGCGGGCCGCTGCCGCCACGGCCTCCGGTTCCAGGCGCACATCGGCATCGACGAACACGATCAACGACGTCGTCGGGTCGTCCTCGTCGGCCAGTCTCGCGAGCTCGGCGCACGCGGCGGCCTTACCGGTCCAGCCGGCCGGGGGAGCGACACCGGAGGTCACGACGCGAATCCTCGGATCACCGCCTGCAGCCGCGCGGGCAGCGGAGGCCGTTCCGTCGGTCGAGTCGTCGTCGAGGACGATCACTCGCAGATCCGTGCACGATCGTTGCTTCGCGAGATCGCCGATCAGCGCGGGAAGCGTTGCGGCCTCGTTGCGGGCGGGAACACAGACGACGACGCTTTCGGTGACGTCCTGCTCCGGGGAGTGCAGGCTCGGCATGAACCGAGAGTTGAACTCCGACACCGCGGCCGACGCAGCCGCGAGGACGGCAGCGGTGGCCGTCGTTCGCGCGAGCACGCGGTCTTTCACACAGATGTTCTCTCGGTCGAGCTTCCCGGCTCGGTACCGCGCGAGCCGCGGCCCCGCAGCGGTGGATTGCGCGACACCCAGGCCATGGCTCCGACGATGGCCGCGACACCGACCGTCACCCCGCCCACGATGCCGGCCCAGCCGGCGAAGCTTCTGGTGTTGGGATCGGGATAGTTGACCTCGGCGCGCACCGAGGTGACCTCGCCTGCCGGCAACTTCCAGGAGATCGAGTTGTCGCTCTCGCGGGTGCCGTTGGTGGTGCCGATGCGGGCCGGGAACGCGATGGTGAACTGTACGTCCGTGCCCTGAACCGGAACGGAGGACAGATCGGCGTTGCCGGCAAGAGTGACGGTGTCACCCGATCGCTGCAGTGTCAGCTGGAACGATCCGGCCGCGTTCTGGAAGATCGAGCCGAGGGTCTGCACGTCGCCGAACGAGAGATCGTCGAAGATGGCCTGCGATCCGACGTATCCGTCCTGGTCGTACGGCTCGACGCGAACCTTGTCCTCGATCGAGGAGGGAACCACCAGTTCCGGGCCGGTGTCGGAGTCCGATGTCGGCACGCTGGCCGCCACGATCTGACCTGCGACACGGTCGTTCGCCGACACGCCCATCGTGACCTGCACGCGCAGGCAACCGGCCAGCATCGGCGCGACCAGCAGGGCCAGTGCGACCACCGAGAGAACGCGGCGGCGGTGGGTTCGATGAGGTGTTCGCGATGTCGACTGCACAGCGACATCGTGCCAGGGCATCGAGGTGATGTCAGTCGGCAGGGGTTGTCAGCGAGGCGTGTCGGGTGTTCCTGGACAGACGGGCATTCCACAGCAGTGGTATGCCGACGACGCCCATGACGACGAATCCGTACACCGCCGAGAAGCGAAGCTCCGGACCGTCGAGGAACACCGCGTGCGCGAGCGCCGACCCGAGCCACGTCCACAGGAACAATCCGATGGGCACTGCGTCGTCGGACGACCGGGGGCGACCGACGGCGCGGTCGAGCGATTCCATCACCGCAGCCATCAGCGTCGCCACCACCAGCCAGCCGAGGTAGTTGGTCAGCGGAATCGACGGCACACCCGGCAGCCCGACCGAACCGGCGGTCCAGGTCCACTGTCCGTCGGTGACCATCTGTGGATCCAGGTAGAGGTCCCAGCCGACCATCCCCACCGCCACGGCCACGATTCGCAGTGCGGTGGCGCGCGCCTGCGTCGTGTCGAGACGGCCGACGACGAAGGTCACTGCACACCAGATCGGGTAGAACCCGGCCGTCCACGCCAGAGGGACCACGACGGGTACCTCGAACAGGCTCGGGCCCAAGCGATTCTGCGCGTAGAAGTATTCGCCGAACGGGATGCCGGTGGCCGTGCCGACGAGTTCGGACGCGAACCCGGTTCCTGCGGTCACGACGACGAGAACGGTGGCCCACACGACACCGCGGTTCAGCGCCGCGTGCAGGATCGACGCGAGCGCGAGCAGGGCCACCACCGCCACCGTCACTGCGTCCCTGGTCGATCCCGACACCAGTGGATAGAGGATCTGGCAGCCCACGGCAGCGGTCGCCACGACGATCGGAACGACCTTCATTCCCGTTTCCTTCCGAAGAACGTGCGACGGCGGGCTGCGCGGGCGTCGGCGATCGCGATTCGGGCCGCCGACCGACCACTGGCCGCGGTGACCCCTCCGCCGGGGTGGGTCGATGCGCCGGTGAGATAGAGCCCGTCGGCACCGGGGACCCGATGCCCGGCCAGTCGAGGATGCGGCCGCCACATCATCATCTGGTCCAACGACATGTCCAGGTGCATGATGTTGCCTCCGATCAGACCGAGCTCACGCTCGATGTCCGGCGGCGATTGAACGAACCGATCCAACACGGACTCGGCGAAACCGGGTGCGTACCGGTCCAGTTCGGCCACGATTCGATCTGCCTCGAACTCGGCCAACGAGCGCTCGCCCGGAACGTCCGATCGCCACTGCCTGCCGTCGGCGAGGGTATGGGGATGCCACTGCGACCACAGTGAGATCTGGTGCTGTCCCGGCGGTGCGATGGTGGGATCGAGTGCGCTGAAGGACATTCCCAGCACGGCCGGGGTGGGCGGCAGGTCGCCGGCCAGCGCGTGCCCGTGCGCCAACCGCAACTGGCTGCGGTCGCGTACCAGCAGCGCCAGACCGTGGGTGCCGTCCTCGATGCGGTCGGCACTCGGGTACGTCGGAAGAGCGTCGGTGGCCAGTCTGACCGCAGTACCAATACCCGGTCCTACCCGAATCGTGCTGCGCCACGGGGCGATCTGCGCCGAGTCGTGTCCACCGGCTTCGAGAAGGTCGAGGGTGGTCAGGATGTGGCAGCCGGCCACGACGATGCGGCTGTCGATCTCCCGTCCCGACGCGGTCCTGGTGGTCCAGCCGTGCGGGCGGCGCACGAGCGAGGTGACCGCGTCGCCGAGTGTCAGTTCGGCACCGTCGCGCTGCAGCCGAGCGATCATCGCCTCGGTCAATGCTCCGCTGCCGCCGACGGCGCGGCCCGGCGGAAGGGTGTGCATGAGGGCCGCGAAGCCGACCATCGGTGCGGTACCTGGCTCGGACATCGGCGGACCCGACTGAGCGCCGAACCAGGCGAGCGCAGCCTTGAGTCGTTCGCTCGAGAACATCTCGTCCAACAGGGAATCGCCGGTGGCGAGGAACTCACGCGAGAGCATGCTGCCGCCGTCGGGAGCACCGAGACCCCAGAAGGATCGGAGCAGTTTCGGACCGGTGGGTGGCCCACCGAACGCACGCATGGTGCGTTCGCTGCGGGGGCCCCAGACGGAGACGAACGTTCGGTAGGCGCGCGCGTCGGCTGCGCCGCAGGCGGCGGCGATGGACTCGCAGGTTCGTTCCAGGCTTCGGTGGAAGACGATTCCGCGTTCGTCGGTGCCGACGGCTCCCGGCGCGAACGCCCAGGGGTCGCAGTCGATGTAGCGCAGTCCGAACTCGGCGAGGCCGAGCTCCTCGATGATGCCTGTGTGCCGAATCATGATGTGTGCCGACGACCCACGGTCCACTCGGTGGCCGGGAAAGCGTTCCACCGTCGAGACCGCGCCGCCGGCGACGGAGTCGCGCTCGAGAACCTCGACCGACATGCCGGCATCGGTCAGGTAACAGGCGGAGGTCAGGGCATTGTGGCCGGAGCCCACCACCACAGCATCGATCACACCCTCAGGCTACTGGCCCGTCGAGGGGCAACCGGCGGCCCAGGACCGCGAAGGGTCGTCGGTCCCCGCTGAAGGTGAAGTCGCGCAGTACGTCCGCGAAGCCGAGCCTGCGGTAGAGCCGCCAGGCTCGGTTGTCCTCCTCGGCTACTTCGGGTGTGGACAACATCACGTTGGCCGCCGAGACGCCGCGCAGCAGTCGGCTGCACAGTCGTCCACCGAGACCGTGCCCCTGGGCGCTCGGGAGAACGTGCAACTCGGTCAGCTCGAAGTAGTCCGCGAGCGTGGCTTCGACGGTCTGCGGGGAATGCCCCGTGCGCCGCAGACCGTCGCGAACCTGTTGATGCCACCACTGGTGCGCGGCACCGTGGTAGCCGTACGCGACGGCCACCAGCGAATCGGGCTGTGTCGGATCGGCGTTCGGGAGCAGTGCGCCGACGGCTCGCCAGCCCGGGCGGTGCAGGTGTTCACTCCACATCGGGGCTCGGCTCTGTTCGGTTCCACGCGGATAGCCCATGGCCTCGACGTAGATGGACAGTGCCTCGAACAGCCGCTGGCGGAATTCCGGGGGCGTCAGATCGACCAGGTACGGCGTTGTCCGCGCATCGGTGACGACTGTTCTCAACCTTTCTTCGGCAACTTGTCGGTGGGCACGGCTATATTGAATGTGTCGAACGGGTGTTCGACAATCGGGGCCGAGTGCGCCGGTGGCTTCGGCTCGGATGTCGAGTCGGATTCTTCCGGAGTTCGACTGTAAGGCTTCGCCACGGTTCCGGCCGCGCCAGGTGCGCGCCGGAGATTCGAACTGGAGGTGTTCGAGTATGACGATCACGAAGGCATTCGATGCCGGAGTGCGGTCGCCGGTGTCGCGTCAGGCTCAGATTCTGCTGGGCCGGGCCGATGCTCTGCTGTCCGAGTCCATCGGGGAGAGCGATGCCGGAGATCGATTTCTCGGCAGCTACGCCGCTGCACTGAAAGGCGCGGCAGCTGTGCTGGCGTCGTTGCCGAATTCGATCGGCGCGCGTCCTCGTTCGCGCAGTGCGTGGGTGTTGATGGCAAAGGCGGCACCGGATCTCGCCGTCTGGGCCGACTATTTCGCGTCTTTCTCCGCCACCAGGGCGGCGGTCGAGGCCGGCGCGTCGAGCACGATCGCCGATCTCGATGCCGACGATTTCCATCGACACGTCGGTCGTTTTCTGAACTCGATCGAGGACCGACTCGGCGGGCAGGCTCGATTCGCGTCCGTCGACCCCATGACGGCGCCCCTGTCTGCGTAGCGCACCGAGCTGGACGTCAGGTGACAATCGCCACGTCATCGGGTGTTCGCCCAAGGTTTTCGGGACGTGCGTCTCGAAAACTTCGGTGTTTCTCAGGAACACATCGACCGAGTAGGTGGTAAGCGGCCGATTCAGCTCGTATCATCGACAGCAGGTAGCCGCCAAGGTCAGCTTCCCGTCGTTTCGGAACCGAAATGACCTTCAATATCTGTGCAGGGGGAGGTACCGTGCCACTCTCCGAGCACGAGCAGCGCATGCTCGACCAGATCGAGAGCGCTCTCTACGCCGAGGATCCCAAATTCGCGTCTCATGTGAGGGGCGGTCGCGTACGTGCGGCGTCGAGCAGGAGGCGCTTTCAGGCTGCCGCTCTGTTCGTAGTGGGACTCGTGTTGCTCGTCGCCGGTGTTGCATTGTCGACGAACAGCCTGGCTTTTCTCGTCGTCAGTCTCATCGGCTTTTTGTTCATGTTCGGTGCCGGGGCACTGTTCCTGTTCGGTGGTTCCAACAAGGGAGCCGCAGCGTCGCAGGACGAGGGCAGCGCATCCAACGATGCTGCCGAGACGTCCGGGCGTGGTACCGGACAGAAATCGAAGGGTGGTCGCAAGGGCGGCAGCTTCACCTCTCGCATGGAAGATCGGTTCCGTAAGAGGTTCGAGCAGGACTGAGTCGACCGGGTTACGCCGAATCGACCCTTATCGGCTCGTCTCCACAACTTCACGCGTCAACGTAGAACAGCATCTCACCCTCGGGTGAGGTGCTGTTGTCGTTTCTGCGTTCGAACGGACGCCGCCCGATCGACTGCAGCCCTCCGCTCCGCGTCGAGGGCCGGTTCGCGTGTTCGCGCGCGGGAGTTCTGGGACACGTCCCCCACTGTCACCCACGCTCCCCACTTTTCCCCACCGCGGCCCCACCGAGGGGCCGAGATCGACCGTCGTCCACCACCGTAGGTGCTGCGTGCCTGGTCAGGCTACTTCGATGCTGGACTCGTGCGCCATGGCGTCCGGTTCGAGCCCTCGGAATCGCCCGCGGTATCGCTGACGGCAGCGCCGATCTTCTACGTCTTGACCAGCGCAGACAGTGACTTCTCCAAAGTTTTCCGGCCGTGAATGGTTCGAAGTGGGGGAGAGTGGGGTAAAGTGGTCCGCAGCGGAGAGTCGAGGCTGGAGGTGGCGAGTGTTTCTCGGTACCTACACGCCGAAGCTCGACGACAAAGGTCGACTCACGTTGCCGGCCAAGTTTCGGGACGCGCTTGCAGGAGGGGTCATGGTGAGCAAGGGGCAGGATTTCAGCCTCGCTGTCTACACCGGGGCCGACTTCGCGGAGCGCTCTCGGAAGTTGACGGCGGCTTCTCGTGCCAACCCCAAAGCCCGTGCCTACGTTCGCCAGTTCTTCTCGGGAACAGACGAACAGCGGCCGGACGGACAGGGACGCATCACCATCAGTCCCGAGCATCGCCGCTATGCGGGGCTCGAACGAAACTGCGTGGTGATCGGTTCGATGGACTTCATCGAGATCTGGAACGACGAAGCGTGGGCGCGCTACTCCGCTGAGAACGAGCAGGATTTCTCCGACGCTTTCGACGAGTCCCTCGGAGGGATCTTGTAGCCCGACCAGGTCGCCTGCGAGTGCAGCGAGGCCTCTGCCCGATCAGAACCCTGACGTTCTTCCCCAACGCCAGGTTTCGCAGATCAGGACCCTGACGTTCTTCCCCAACGCCAGGTTCCCTATCGGACAGGGACCTCGAAGCATTCGTATCGGCCTCGGTGGGCGACCTGCACGGCCCGGACCCGGGCGAGAAGTACGTACGCGCGACCGGGAGGAACCATGACGGAGGGCACCGGGCCGGACGAGAGCGACTCGTCCGCCGACCGAACCCATCGTCGATCCTCGGGCCCGCTCCACGTTCCGGTTCGTCTCGAGCGAGCCGACGAACTGCTCGGACCCGCGCTCGAATCCACCGGCGATACCCGGGTCATGATCGACGCGACACTCGGACTCGGCGGTCACTCCGAGCACTTCTTGCGGACCTATCCGCACCTGCACCTGATCGGGCTCGACCGGGATCCCGACGCGCTCGAGTTGGCCGGAGCCCGGTTGGCTCCGTTCGCCGATCGAATCACGTTGGTGCACACGACCTACGACGGCATCGCCGAAGCGCTCGACGAGGCCGGCCTGCCTGCGGTCGGCTCCGTTCACGCCATCCTGTTCGATCTCGGTGTGTCGTCCATGCAGTTGGACGAATCCGACCGCGGATTCGCCTACTCCGTCGACGCCCCATTGGACATGCGAATGAATCCGACCGTGGGTATCACCGCCGCAGACGTCCTCAACACGTACTCGCACGGCGAGATCGCACGGGTCCTGAGCACCTACGGCGAGGAGCGGTTCGCCGGAAAGATCGCCTCCGCCGTTCTGCGTCACCGAGAGCACACGCCCTTCACCACGAGCGGGCCGTTGGTCGAATTGCTCTATGCCGCAATTCCGGCCGCAACGCGGCGCACCGGTGGGCACCCTGCCAAGCGAACCTTCCAGGCCCTGCGTATCGAGGTCAACGGTGAACTGGAGTCGTTGAAGGCGGCGGTACCTGCCGGGCTCGACGCGTTGGCTGTCGGAGGCCGGGTGGTCTTCATGTCGTATCAGTCGCTCGAAGACCGAGTTGTCAAGCAGGATTTGGCGCCTCGGATCAAGTCCCGCAGTCCGGAAGGGCTGCCGGTCGAGCTTCCCGGAATGGGTCCGGAGTTTCGGCTCCTGACCAGAGGTGCCGAGCGTGCATCGGATGCAGAAATCGAGACAAACCCACGTTCGGCTCCGGTGAGATTGCGCGCCGCCGAACGGATTGCAAGGAGAGCGGAATGACGGTTCCAGTCACAACCAGTGGACCACAACGCAATCGGGTTCCGGCATCGCCCCGCAGCGCCGTACGGCAGGCCCCACTCTCGCGGCCCGAACGTACGGGTAAGGGTGGTGGACGGTCCGGTGCTGCACTGCGGGCATACGAGCGCAGGCAGCAGCGGGCGTCGATCCACACCTCGGATTCTGCGCGCGGTTCCGTAGCCGGTGCCCGGGCTTCGCTGAACGGAAGCGCCATCGCGGCGCGAATTCCGTTCGTCGCCTTGATCATCGGCCTGCTCGCCATCGGTCTCGGTCTGACGTTGCTGCTGACCACACGGTCCGCGGGAGACTCCTACGATCTCAGCGCCGCCAAGGCCGTCAACGCCGAACTGGCTCAGCAGCGGGCCTCGTTGCAGCGTGATGTGGAGTTGGCGGAGTCGGCTCCGGAATTGGCGCGCAAGGCCGCCGAACTCGGAATGGTCCCGGTCAAGAACTCCGCACATCTGATCGTCGCGCCGGACGGCGGCGTGCAGGTCGTCGGTACCCCGGCTCCGGCCGACGGTGCACCGGTGGCACCGCTCGATCCGGTGTCGCCCGCGGCCGCAGGCGAGGGAACCGTCACGAATCCGAGCACGCAGTCGCCGCAGCAGCAGACGCCGAGAAGCGCGTCGCAGCCGAATCGAACGTCTGGCACGATCGACACCCGCGCCGCCACGCCGAGTTCGAGCAATGGAGCTGGAAAGACCGCGCTTGCTGAACAATTGGTCCCCATGAGCATCCCCTCGCTCGAAACACCTGCGGTCGAAGCCCCCGAGCCCACCGGCGAAGCATCGGGTGACGGGCAGTGACCAGGCCCTCGCCTGCTCCACGCCGTCGACCACCGAGCCGAAAGCGTCTCGACTCGTCCACCTTTCGGTTTCGTCACGGCACCGGCCGCGTTCTGATGTATCTGGCGCTGGCCGTTGCGGCGGCACAGTTGCTGTGGATTCAGGGATTCGATGCGCCCAGGTTGTCGGCCGAGTCGGCGTCGCAACGCACCACCACTCTCGTCGATCCGGCGCTACGGGGATCCATCCTGGACCGCAACGGCAATCCGATCGCCTTCACGATGGAAGCCAAAGCGTTGACGTTCCAACCGGTTCGGGTTCGCAAGGAACTCGACGAGGCCCGGGCGAAGGACCCGACCGAGCCGGAGACCGAGCAGTACCTCGAGGACATCGCCGCCCGTATCCATGGCGACCTCGGTGATGTGATCAGCGAGAAGGATCTGCTCGCGAAGCTGAAGAGCAACGACGAATTCACCTACCTCGCACGCGGAGTGGACGCCACCGTGGCGTCGAAGATCAGCAAGGATTTCAAGCAGGTCGGGCTGGAGCGTCAGGACATCCGTGAGTACCCGGGCGGATCGCTGGCCGGGAACATCGTCGGTGCCACCGGTTGGGACGGACACGGTCTGCTGGGTCTAGAGGATGCGCTCGACGCGACCCTGGCCGGAACCGACGGTTCGCAGACCTACGACCGCGGATCCGACGGTGCCGTCATCCCCGGAAGCTGGCGGGACAAGCAGCCTGCCGTCAACGGTTCGACCGTCGAACTGACCATCGACGCAGATCTGCAGTACTACGTGCAGCAGCAGGTGCAGTTGGCCAAGGACCTGTCGGGAGCGAAGAACGCCTCGGCGTACGTGCAGGATTCGCACACCGGCGAGGTGCTCGCCATGTCCAACGACAACACCTTCAATCCCGGCATCGGAGTCGGCAACAACGAGCGCACCAAGGAAATGGGCAACCTGCCCGTCACCACGCCGTTCGAGCCCGGTTCGGTGAACAAGATCATCACCGCGGCCGCGGCCATCGAGTACGGACTCACCACGCCCGACGAGGTGCTGCAGGTGCCGGGCAGCATTTTCATGTCCGGTGTGTCGGTCAAGGATGCGTGGGACCACGGTGTCGCGCCGTACACGACGACCGGCGTGTTCGGTAAGTCCTCCAACGTCGGCACGCTGATGCTTGCCCAACGCGTCGGCGAGGACCGCTACGCGGACATGTTGACCAGGTTCGGCCTGGGCCAGCGCAGCGACGTCGGGCTACCGGGCGAGAGCGCGGGCAACGTCCCGAGCCGTGACCAGTGGTCGGGCGGCACGTTCGCCAACCTCCCCATCGGCCAGGGACTGTCGATGACGCTGCTGCAGATGACGGGGATGTACCAGGCCATCGCCAACGACGGAGTGCGCATCCCGCCGAGGATCGTCGAGGCGACGGTGGACGCGAACGGTCAGCGGACAGAGACCCAGCAGCCCGACGGTGTGTACGTCGTCAGCCCCGATACGGCGAAGACCGTCCGCAACATGTTCCGATCCGTCACCCAGGACGACACCGGAAACCAGCGCGGTACCGGAGTTGCCGCGGGCGTCGAGGGATACCAGATCAGTGGCAAGACGGGTACGGCTCAGCAGGTCGACCCCGAGTGCAAGTGCTACTCGAACTCGAACTACTGGATCACGTTCGCCGGCATCGCGCCCGCGGACGATCCCCGCTACGTGATCGGGATCATGCTCGACGCCCCGACCCGCAGCGCCGACGGTTCCGGCGGCCAGTCGGCAGCACCGCTGTTCCACAACATCGCCAGCTGGATGCTGCAGCGGGACAGCGTGCCGATGTCCGCCGACCCCGGACCCAAGCTGGTTCTGCAGGCGGACTGAGATCCCAACCCGCCGGTCCGCGAGTCGGGGCGGCGACATCATGATCCCGGACGCCGGTAATCTGACACATCGGCTCGGGCGTGTTCGTTCGGCTGCCGCCGCGGCGTGATCGAGCCGCGGCAGGCGCGCGGCCGGCAGTAGAGAGGAAGGGAGCAGGAGTGACTGTGTCATCGGATTCACAACCGGCTCCGGGTTCACGTCCGGCGCATCCACCGCACACCGAAGTCCGGGAGGTGGCGTCTGCGGTCGGTGCAACGATCGACGAGGGCGACCCCGCCGGTGTGAGCGTGACCGGTATCGATCTGCGCGCACAGTCCGTTGTTCCCGGCGATCTCTTCGCGGCACTGCCCGGATCGTCGCGACACGGTGCAGAGTTCGTCGCCGACGCGGTCGAGCGTGGTGCGGTGGCGGTGTTCACCGACCCGGCCGGACTCGAGATCGTGCGGGGTGCTCTGGCAGGTACCGATCGACAGGTTCCGGTGCTCGTGCACGACCGTCCGCGCCAGGTGTTGGGGGCGGTCTCCGCTCTGGTGTACGGCAACCCGTCGTCGAAGATGACCGTCATCGGTATCACCGGTACGTCCGGGAAGACGACGACGTCCTATCTGCTCGAAGCAGGCCTGACCGCAGCCGGTCGTCGGTGCGGGCTGATCGGCACCATCGAGACACGTGTGCTGGGCCGGCACGTGCCGAGCGCGCTCACCACGCCCGAGGCTCCGCAGCTGCATGCCCTGTTCGCCGTGATGGTCGAGGAGGGCGTCGACACGGTGGTGATGGAGGTGTCCTCGCACGCGTTGTCCCTGGGCCGGGTCGACGGCACTCGCTTCGCGATCGGTGCGTTCACCAATCTTTCGCAGGATCACCTCGATTTCCACGATTCTCTCGAGGACTACTTCGCGGCCAAGAGTCGCCTGTTCGCGGCCGACTCGGCGGTTCGTGCCGAGACCGCCGTCGTCTGTGTCGACGACGCGTGGGGCGTGCGGATGGCGGACATCGCTCGGTCGGCCGGGTCGACCGTGGTGACCGCGTCGACCGGTGCCGATTCGCAGTGGACGGTCTCGGACTGGGCCAAGCACGACGACGGAACGCAGTCGTTCACCGTCGCCGATCCGCAGGGTGCGTCGCTGCCGGTCTCGGTCCGGTTGCCGGGGCGCTACAACGTCGCGAACACCGTCCTGGCGTTGGCGACCTGCGCAGCGGCCGGGGCCGATGTGCGCAGCGCCGTGACCGGGGTCGCGACGGTCGACGTGCCGGGTCGCGTGCAGCGGATCGATCGCGGGCAGAACTTCCTGGCAGTGGTCGACTACGCACACAAACCTGCGGCCGTCGAGGCCGTGCTGGCAACGTTGCGCGAATCCTCGCGTGGACGGATCGCGGTTGTTCTCGGAGCAGGCGGCGACCGCGATACCGCGAAGCGTCCCCTGATGGGTGCCGCCGGAGCGCGCGGTGCCGAGCTGTTGGTGGTGACCGACGACAACCCGCGCAGCGAGGATCCGGCCTCCATCAGGGCGGCCGTCGAGGACGGCGCGCTATCGGTGCCGGACGAGGCCCGCGGTGAAGTACGGAACGTGGCAGGCCGCGCAGCGGCGATCGAACAGGCCGTGGCGTGGGCACGCGAAGGGGATGTTGTGTTGATCGCAGGTAAAGGGCACGAAACCGGCCAAGAGGTAGCGGGCGTGAAGTATCCGTTCGACGACCGAGTGATACTCGCCTCGGCCATCGATGCGCGCCGGGTCGGCACGAGCGCGGGCGTACGGTGATCCCGCTCTCGATCGACCGAATCGCCGAGATCGTCGGAGGCACGGTGCACGACGTGCCGGATCCGACGGTCGTGGTGTCGGGGCCGGTGGAGTTCGACTCCCGCAAGGTCACTGCCGGCAGTATCTTCCTCGCCCTTCCCGGAGCGAAGGTGGACGGCCACGACCATGCCGCCGACGCGGTTGCCGCGGGTGCGGCACTGGTGCTGGCTGCGCGTCCGGTGGGCGTACCGGCCGTGGTCGTGCGTCCCGTTCCGCACGACAGTCGCGCGATGGCACTCGAGAACGACCCGGACGGCTCCGGTGCGGCAGTGTTGACCGCTCTCGGCGCTCTGGCCCGCGCATCGGTGCGCGAGTTGACGGCCGAGCACGGTCTGACCGTCGTCGGCGTGACGGGATCCTCCGGGAAGACCTCGACCAAGGATCTGATCTCTGCCGTACTCGAACCCCTCGGTTCGGTGGTGGCACCGCCCGGATCGTTCAACAACGAACTGGGACATCCCTGGACGGCGCTGCGAGCCGATGCCGAGACCGACTTTCTCTGTCTGGAGTTGTCCGCCCGAGGAATCGGCCACATCGCCGAACTGGCCACGCTCGCACCGCCCCGGATCGGGGTGGTCCTCAACGTCGGAACCGCGCACCTGGGCGAGTTCGGGTCGCGCGCGGCCATCGCACTGGCGAAGGGCGAACTGGTCGAGGCTCTGCCGAGTGCTGCCGACGGGGGAGTGGCGATCCTGAACATCGACGATCGGCTCGTCGCCGAAATGGCAACTCGCACAACGGCATCCGTCGTCACAGTGGGGCGCAACGCGGAGGCGGACATCAGAGCACTCGACGTGCAGGTCGATACCGACGCCAGAGCGTCGTTCACGCTCGACTGCGCAGCGGGTTCGGTACCGATCACCCTGGCGGTGCACGGCGAGCATCAGGTCGGCAACGCTCTCGCAGCCGCCGCTGTCGCACTCGAGTGCGGCGCGACGCTGACGCAGGTCGCCGAGGCGCTCGGGGCTGCCGCACCGACGTCGATCAGGCGAATGGACGTCCGCACCCGCGCCGACGGCGTCACCGTCGTCAACGATTCGTACAACGCCAACCCCGATTCGATGCGCGCCGCACTCAAAGCACTGGTGTCGATGTCGCGTCGCGACGACGGACCCAAACGCCGCAGCTGGGCGGTGCTGGGGGAGATGGGCGAGCTGGGTTCGGACTCGGTGGTCGAGCACGACGCGATCGGCCGCCTCGCCGTCCGCCTCGACGTCGATCGCCTGATCATCGTCGATTCCGGCCGTCCTACTCGCGCATTGCACCAGGGTGCGGTCATGGAGGGTTCGTGGGGCGAGGAATCGATGTTGGTGCCCGACCGTGAAACGGCGATCGACGTACTGCACGAGGAGGTGCGTCCCGGCGACATCGTGCTGGTGAAGGCCTCTCAGTCCGGGGCGATGTGGACAGTCGCGGACGCCCTGCTGGCCGACGCGCCGAGCACCACTGCGGAGGGTGAGCAGTGAGGCAGATCCTGTTCGCCGGAGGTATCGCACTCGCGGTCGCGATCCTGCTGACCCCGGTGCTGATCAAGACCTTCTCGAAACAGGGCTTCGGCCAGGAGATTCGAGTGGAGGGCCCGGCGAGTCACCAGTCCAAGCGGGGCACACCGACAATGGGCGGCGTCGCAATTCTGGTCGGCATCTGGGCCGGCTACTGGGGCTCGCACCTGATCGGCATCGGCTACGACGCGGACGGTCCGTCGGCGTCGGCCCTGCTCGTTCTCGGCCTGACCACAGTGCTCGGTCTGGTCGGCTTTCTCGACGACTTCATCAAGATCCGCAAACAGCGCAACCTGGGCCTGAACGCCACCGGCAAGTACGTCGGTCAGATAACGGCGGCCGTGCTGTTCGCGATTCTGGTGTTGCAGTTCCGGAGCGATAGCGGGCTCACTCCCGGCAGCACTCAACTGTCGTACGTGCGCGACATCGCCACCTGGTCGATGTCCGCGGTGGTCTTCGTGTTCTTCGTCTGCCTGCTCGTGATCGCGTGGTCCAACTCGGTCAACCTCACCGACGGACTCGACGGCCTCGCCGCCGGATCGATGACGTTGGTACTCGGCGCCTACACCGTCATCACGTTCTGGCAGTACCGCCAGGCGTGCGCAGGACCCGCCGGGCCTGCCCCCGGCTGTTACGACGTTCGAGATCCCCTCGACCTGGCCTTGGTCTGCGCCTCGGCCGCCGGTGCCTGCATCGGCTTCCTGTGGTGGAACGCCGCGCCGGCCAAGATCTTCATGGGCGACACCGGATCCCTTGCCCTCGGCGGTCTGATCGCGGGCCTGTCGGTGGTGACCAAGACCGAGCTGATCATGGTGGTCATCGGTGCACTGTTCGTCGCCGAGGCCGCATCGGTCGTCATCCAGGTCGCGGTGTTCCGATCCAGTCGCCGACGAGTGTTCCGCATGGCACCGTTCCACCATCACTTCGAGTTGGCCGGATGGGCCGAGACGACGGTGATCATCCGATTCTGGTTGTTGGCCGCCATCGCGTCGGCCGTCGGACTCGCTCTGTTCTACAGCGAGTATCTCGCTGCTGTCGGCGGATAGGGCATGGACGAATCTGTGCCCGACTCTCGGACCGATCTGACCTGGTTGCGCGGCAGTTCGGTGCTGGTGACCGGAGCCCGCATCTCAGGACTCGCCGTCGTGCGACCACTGCTCGATCTCGGTGCCGTCGTCACGGTCACCGACTCGAATCGCGCCGCGCTGGACGAGGCGTCGAACTCCGGTGCTGCGGTGGTGCTGCAGGACGACCTGCTCGCCGATCCCGCGGCGCTCGCGGCGTTCTCGCTCGTCGTCACCAGTCCGGGGTTTCGACCCGACTCTCCGGTGTTGGCGGCGGCCGCGAAGCTGGGCATTCCGGTATGGGGCGATGTCGAGTTGTCCTGGCACGTGGACCGGGTCGAGCTGTACGGACCCCGAACTCGGTGGCTGGTGGTGACCGGCACCAACGGAAAGACGACCACCACCTCGATGCTGGCCTCGATACTCGACGCCGCAGGCATCGAGTCGGTTGCCTGCGGCAACATCGGACTCCCCATCGCCGACGCGTTGCGCGGTTCCCCGCATCCGAGTGTGCTCGCGGTGGAGTTGTCGTCGTTCCAGCTGTTCTGGGCTCCCTCGGTGCGTCCGGCTGCGGGGGTGGTGCTCAACATCGCCGAGGATCATCTGGATTGGCACGGCGGTATGGACGGTTACGTTCAGGCCAAGGCTCGTGCGTTGAACGGCGACGTCGCGGTGGTCGGTCTGGACGACTCCCGGGCGGCGGGGCTGTCGGCCGGGTCTGCCGAGTTGACCGTCGTCGGTTTCCGGTTGGGTGAGCCGGCCTCGGGTGAGCTGGGTGTGCGTGACGGGGTGCTCGTCGACAACGCGTTCGGTGAGAACGTCGATCTTCTCGCTGCGGACGACGTGGAGCCGAGCGGTCCGTCCGGTGTCCTCGATGCGCTCGCGGCAGGCGCGCTCGCACGGTCGATCGGGGTTGAGGCAGGCGCTGTTCGGCTGGGGCTGCAGACCTATCGAGTGGGACCGCATCGTGCAGCGGTGGTGCGCGAGCTGGGTGGGGTCACGTTCATCGACGATTCGAAGGCGACGAACCCGCATGCCGCTCGCTCCTCCATCTCGGCGCACGATCGCGTCGTGTGGATCGCGGGTGGGCTGTTGAAGGGAGCGGTGATCGACGATCTGGTGATCGAGATCGCCGATCGGCTCGTGGCTGCGGTCGTTCTCGGACGCGATGGGATGCAGATCGCAGATGCTTTGGCGCGACACGCGCCCGATGTTCCGGTCGTCAGGCTCCCTTCGGGAGACGATGCTGGTGTGACTCATGGTGCTGAAGATGCTGATGCGGTAATGCGGGCGGTCGTGGCCCACGCGGCCGAACTCGCTGCTCCGGGGGACACGGTCCTGCTGGCCCCGGCTGCCGCGTCACTGGACATGTTCGCCGACTACGGCCACCGCGGCCGTAGCTTCGCCGAGTCGGTCCAGCTCCTCGAAGCCACCGACATCGGATCGCCGCGATCGTGACCGCCGCAGGCCAACCGCCTCGTCCGGGTCGACGCGCCGCCGCTCCACGTACCCGAATCGGCCTGTGGTTCGGCAGGCCGCTCGCGTCCTTCCACCTCATCGTCACGATCGCAGTGCTGCTCACGGTGCTGGGCCTGGTCATGGTCCTGTCGGCGTCGTCCGCCGAATCCTTCGCAGCAGACGAGTCCGGGTACGCCCTCTTCACCCAGCAGCTGATCGGTGTCGCGCTGGGAGTCGTCGCGTTCTACGTCGCTCTCCGGCTGCCGGTTCGGTACCTCAGAAAGCTGTCGTTTCCACTGTTCCTGGTCTCGATCACCATGCTGATGCTGGTGCTCATTCCCGGTATCGGTGCCGAACGCCAGGGTGCACGCCGTTGGTTCGACTTCGGCGTCGTGTCCTTCCAGCCGTCCGAGCTCGCCAAGGTGGCACTGGTTCTGTGGGGTGCCCACCTGTTGGCCTCGCGCCGCAGCGAACACGGCAACATCAAGTCACTGCTGGTGCCGCTGCTGCCCGCGGGACTGCTGATGTGTCTGCTCGTCGTGCTGCAGCCGAACCTCAGTACCGCCATCGCCCTCGGCATCATCCTGGTGGCTCTGCTGTGGTTCGCAGGCCTCAACGCTCGGCTGTTCGGTGCGGTGCTGATGACCGGTCTGGCGCTGGCAACCGTGCTCGCGTTCACCGCCGGTTACCGCTCCAATCGCGTCAAGGCATGGCTGAATCCGGGTGAGGACACCCAGGGCCTGTCGTATCAGTCCACCCAGGCGAAATACTCGCTGGCCGACGGCGGACTGTTCGGTCGCGGGCTCGGACAGAGCCGCGCGAAGTGGAGTTACCTCCCCAACGCGCACAACGACTTCATCTTCGCCATCATCGGCGAGGAACTCGGGATGATCGGCTGCCTGGCGGTCATCGGTTTGTTCGGCCTCTTCGTTTACACCGGCCTGCGCATCGCCATGCGTTCGGTGGATCCGTTCCTGCGTCTGCTGACCGCAGGTGCCACGTGCTGGGTGTTCGGTCAGGCCATGATCAACATCGGCTACGTCGTCGGGCTGCTTCCTGTGACCGGCCTGCAGCTGCCGCTGGTGTCCTACGGTGGTACCTCGACCGCGATCACGCTGCTGATGTTCGGCATCATCGCGAGCGCCGCCCGACACGAACCGGAGGCGATCGCAGCCCTGCACGCGGGGCAGGAGGGCCGTATCGCGCGAGCTCTGAAGCTGCCGCTGCCCGCCGTGTTCTCGCCCAAGCGAGCCGCGATGGCGCGGTCGAAGTCCACCCGCCCCACGCTGGCGGCGCAGGATCGCAAGCGCATCGAGGCCCGTAAGGGCCAGGGCAAGGACGGGCGTGCAGCGAGAGCAGCCGAGCCCGGACGTGCTCGCACGCGGGTCTCCAGTTCACGGACCGACACGATGTCGCCCAGATCGACCGCATATCGGGGCGAGTCGCCCCGCGGCAACCCCCGTCGGAGCGAGCCCGTCCGGCGAGAACCCGCCGCGGGATCGCGTTCGGCATACCGTCCGCGGCCGGAACCACAACCCGGCCGCCCGCCTGTCCGCTCGGGTGAGCGAGGATATCGACGGTGAACCAGACATCTCGACCGATTTCCGTCGTGGTCGCCGGGGGCGGAACGGCCGGGCACATCGAGCCCGCGCTCGCTGTGGCCGACGCCTTGCGTGTCCTCGACCCCACCGTCACCGTCACCGCTCTCGGTAGCAGCCGTGGTCTGGAGACGACTCTCGTTCCGGCTCGCGGGTACGCACTCGAACTCATCCCGCCCGTTCCGCTGCCCCGCAAACCCACCGTCGACCTGCTCAAGTTGCCGCTTCGCGTCGTGCGCTCGGTGCGACGCACCCGCGAGATCTTCGCGGCCGTCGAGGCGGACGTGCTCGTCGGATTCGGCGGCTACGTCGCGTTGCCGGCCTATCTCGCGGCCCGTGGTCGATTGTTCGGCCGTGGCGGCCGAATACCTGTGGTCATCCACGAGGCGAACGCGCGAGCGGGCATCGCCAACAAGGTCGGTGCCCGGTCGGCCGAGCGGGTGCTCGCCGCGGTCGCGGGCTCGGGGATCGCCGCGCGCGGTGCTGCCGACGCCGATGTGATCGGAATTCCCGTGCGTCCCACCATCACCGGCCTCGATCGGGCTGCCGTCCGCGCGGAGGCTCGCGCCCACTTCGGCCTGCCCGACAGCGGTCCGGTGCTGTTGGTGTTCGGCGGCTCGCAGGGGGCCCGATCGCTCAACGACGCGGTGTCCGGAGCCTCGGCGGCCCTCGCCGCAGCCGGCATTTCGGTTCTGCATGCTCACGGTCCGAAGAACTCGCTCGACGTCGAGCAACGTGATCCGGACGCGCCGTACGTCGCGGTGCCGTACATCGACCGGATGGATTTGGCGTATGCGGCTGCGGACCTGGCGATCTGCCGGTCCGGTGCCATGACGGTCGCCGAGGTGTCCGCGACCGGTCTGCCTGCCGTCTACGTACCCCTACCGCACGGCAACGGCGAGCAGGAACTCAACGCCCGTCCTGTGGTCGACGCCGGAGGTGGCATCCTGGTATCCGATGCGACACTGACCGAGCAGTACGTGAGCGAGACGGTGGTCTCGCTGCTGGCCGACACCGAACGAATTGCCACCATGTCTCGTGCCGCCGCCGGTGCCAGGCACAAGGGCGCAGCGGCTGCCGTCGCGCAGATCGTGCTCGATACCGCGCACGCGGCGCGGCGCTGAGCCCGGCGGCGGCGAGCATGAGAAGAGAACGAGGGAGACGTCCGCGTGACAACTGAGGGTGCCATGTCGAATCTGCCGACAGAGCTCGAACGAGTACACATGGTGGGCATCGGCGGTGCCGGAATGTCCGGCATCGCGCGGATCCTGCTGGCGCGCGGGGGACAGGTGTCGGGTTCGGATGCCAAGGAATCGCGCGGCGTGCTCGCACTGCGCGCACGCGGTGCCCAGGTCCGCATCGGTCACGACGCCGGTGCCCTGGACATGATCGAGGGCGGACCCACCGTGGTGGTGACGACCCACGCCGCGATTCCCAAGACCAATCCCGAACTCGTCGAAGCGCGTGAACGCGGAATCCCGGTGGTGTTGCGGCCGGCCGTGCTGTCCTCGCTCATGCAGGGATACCGCACGTTGTTGGTCTCGGGAACGCACGGAAAGACGTCGACGACCTCGATGCTGGTGGTCGCGCTCCAGCACTGCGGGTTCGATCCGTCGTTCGCCGTCGGGGGAGAGCTCAACGAGGCCGGCACCAACGCCCACCACGGCAGCGGCGACGTGTTCGTGGCCGAGGCGGACGAGAGCGACGGCTCGCTGCTTCAGTACAGCGCCGACGTCATCATCGTGACCAATATCGAGGCCGATCATCTGGACCACTTCGGCACCACCGAGGCCTACGTTCAGGTGTTCGACGACTTCGCTGCGCTCCTCGGTCCCGGCGGTGTACTCGTGGCGTGCATGGACGACCCGGGTTCGGCGGCGCTCGCTCGACGTGTGGTCGAGCGCGACCTTCCGGGCGTGAAGGTGTTGGGTTACGGGTCCTCGGATGTCGACGCCGGTCCCGTCGAGATGGCCGTTCGACTGCTGGCATGGGAGCCCGAGGACATCGGCGGCGTCGCGCAGTTGCAGATCGCAGGCGAGGACGCGGCCCGCACCGTACGGCTCGGCGTCCCCGGCCGGCACACCGCACTCAACGCGCTGGCGGCGTTCGTCGCGGCGCGTCAGGTCGGTGCCGGAGTCGAGGAACTGCTGGCCGGACTCACCGGTTTCGGCGGCGTGCATCGGCGCTTCCAGTTCACCGGACGTGAGCACGGCGTGCGCGTGTTCGACGATTACGCGCACCACCCCACCGAGGTGCGCGCGGTGCTGACGGCCGCGCAGGCTCTCGTTGCAGGCCAGGACCGTTCGGGTCACGAGCAGGGACGGGTGGTGGTGGTGTTCCAGCCGCATCTGTACTCGCGGACCGCGACGTTCGCCGAGGAATTCGGTGCCGCGCTGTCCCTGGCCGACGAGATCGTCGTGCTCGACGTCTACGGCGCACGTGAGGAACCGTTGCCGGGGGTGACGGGGGCACTGGTTGCCGCTTCGGTGACCAAGCCGGTGAACTATCAGCCGGATCTGTCGTTGGTGGCCAAGCAGGTCGCCCATCTGAGTCTGCCCGGCGATGTCGTCATCACGATGGGCGCGGGTGACGTGACCATGCTCGGCGGACCGATTCTCGATGCGCTTCGCTCGAAGACCGATTTCGGTGCTGCGACCGGCCGCGGGGTACCGAAGGATCGGCCGTCGACGTGAGTCGTCGCTCCGATCGAGTCCGTTCTTCGAGGTCGGGAACAGCTGCAGGAGAAGGTGATTCGTCGGCCACGGTTACCGACAAGCAGGCACGCGCGCTGGCGCGCCAGCAGGAGCGCGAACGGGTGAAGCGGTCGCGGCGCAAGGCCTTGGCCATCGCCCTGGCACTGGTGGTCGTCGTGGTGGGATCGGCTGCGCTGGTGTACTTCACACCGCTGTTGTCCGTACGCACCATTGCGGTCGCGGGAGCATCGTCGGTGTCCGAGCAGGAGATCCTCGATCGGCTCGACGTACCCGTCGGCCTTCCGCTGGTTCGGGTGGACACGGCGGCTGCGGCGCAACGGGTGGCCACGATTCCGGCGCTGGCCACGGTCCGTGTGCAACGGAAGTATCCGTCCACTGTGCAGGTGACGGTGGAGGAGCGGGTTCCGGTGGCGTTCTTCGATTCTCCGGACGGCACCCATCTCCTCGATTCGACCGGGGTCGATTTCGCGATCGCGCCGCCACCGCCCGGGGTGGTGCGTCTGGTGACCGACAACCCGGTGTTCGGTGATCCGGTGACGAAAGATGCACTGGCGGTTCTCGATACGTTGCCACCGCTGCTGCGCGATCAGACAGGAGAGCTGCGGGCGAGCACGTTGTCCGACATCTCCATCCTGCTGCTCGACGGGCGCACCGTGGTGTGGGGCAGCAAGGACGACTCCGAACGCAAGGCCGCGGTGGCCATCGCCCTGCTGTCCCAGCCCGGCCAGATCTTCGACGTGTCGAGTCCGGATCTGCCCACCACCAAATAGTTTCGACGCGTCGACGGGATTTTCTCGCCCGGCGTCGGCGCGCCTAATGGCGATAGTCGTCGGCGATGAATAGCGTTTCGACCAGTTCAGTACTTGACATAACTCTAAGCCTGTGGTTTAGGTTGAGGGTTTTCCACATTTCACGCAACAATCCACGGAAGGCGAGAGCCCATGACGCCCCCGCACAACTACCTCGCCGTAATCAAGGTCGTCGGCATCGGCGGCGGCGGCGTGAACGCGGTCAACCGCATGATCGAACAGGGACTCAAGGGAGTCGAGTTCATCGCGGTCAACACCGACGCTCAGGCCTTGCTGATGAGTGACGCAGACGTCAAGCTCGACGTCGGTCGAGAACTGACCCGCGGACTCGGCGCCGGTGCCGATCCCGAGGTGGGCCGCCGCGCAGCGGACGACCACAAGGACGAGATCGAAGAGGTGCTCAAGGGTGCCGACATGGTGTTCGTCACCGCAGGCGAGGGCGGTGGAACCGGTACCGGTGGCGCTCCCGTCGTCGCCAACATCGCTCGTAAGCTCGGTGCGCTGACCGTCGGTGTCGTCACCCGGCCGTTCTCCTTCGAGGGCAAGCGGCGCGGTGGCCAGGCCGACACGGGTATCCAGCAGCTCCGTGAGTCCTGCGACACGCTCATCGTCATCCCCAACGATCGACTGCTCCAGCTCGGTGACGCCGCAGTCAGCCTCATGGACGCGTTCCGCAGCGCCGACGAGGTACTGCTCAACGGCGTCCAGGGCATCACCGACCTGATCACCACTCCCGGTCTGATCAACGTCGACTTCGCGGACGTCAAGGGCGTGATGTCCGGTGCGGGCAGTGCATTGATGGGCATCGGATCCTCACGCGGCGAGGGTCGAGCCATCAAGGCGGCCGAATCGGCGATCAATTCGCCGCTGCTCGAAGCCTCGATGGAAGGCGCACGCGGCGTGCTGCTCTCGATCGCCGGTGGATCCGACCTGGGTCTGTTCGAGATCAACGAGGCTGCCTCGCTGGTGCAGGAAGCCGCGCACATCGACGCCAACATCATCTTCGGCACCGTGATCGACGACTCGCTCGGTGACGAGGTCCGCGTGACCGTCATCGCCGCAGGCTTCGACGGCGGAACCCCGACACGGCGTCCGGTGGAAGCGGCCGCCTCCACACGCGGCCCGATCGGATCGGCTCGCTCGGGCGAGGTGTCGTCGCGGTCGAGCGACAGTTCGGACGGTGCGGTGTTCCGCGACCCGGTCGGCGCTCCGAGCGGTAGCAGTCTGCCGCCATTGAACTCGTCGAGTTCGTCCAATCGTGAATCGTCGAGCCGCGAATCCGCAGCCGGTTACGGCCGTGACTCGGCCGGCCAGGGCCGCGAGTCCGTCGGTTCCGGCCGTCGCGTGCCCATCGCCGAGGACGAGGGCGAAGACGACGTCGATGTGCCGTCCTTCATGCGGCGGTGAGTGACACCTCATCCCCAGGTCCGTTTCGGGTCCGACGCGTCTCGACGACGCGAGCGGGTGGCGTCTCGGCACCTCCGTTCGACACGTTCAACCTCGGTGACCACGTCGGTGACGACCCCGCTGCGGTGGAGGCCAACCGTCGACGCCTCGGCGATCGGCTGGGCATGGGACTCGAACGGCTCGTCTTCATGGAGCAGGTCCACGGACGCACCGTCACGGTGGTCGACGGTCCGGTGACCGAGCCGCTACCGATGACCGATGCGTTGGTGACGACGCACCGCGATCTCGGTTTGGTGGTGTTGACTGCCGACTGCGTGCCGGTGCTGCTCTCCGACGAGGAGGCCGGAGTGATCGCCGCCGTGCATGCCGGACGGGTCGGAGCCCGCATCGGCATCGTTCCGCGCGTGTTGGCCGCCATGGTCGAGCTCGGTGCGGTCCCGGCGCGGATCGGCGCGTTTCTGGGTCCGGCCGCGAGCGGTCGCCAGTACGAGGTGCCCGCGTCCATGCGAGCGGACGTCGACAAGCACCTGCCCGGCAGCGCGACGACAACCGTCCGCCACACGCCCGGGCTCGACATTCCCGCCGGTATCCGGGCTCAACTGCTCGCCGCGGGCGTGTCCGCGGTGGCCCAGGATCCGCGCTGCACCATCGAGGACCGGACGTTGTTCAGTCACCGGCGCGAAGGATCGACCGGCCGAATTGCCAGCGTCGTCTGGATGGACAGCACATCCCCAGGTGATCGGCCCGAATCGGCCGATCGGTGAACGGGCAGAGAAGGTTGTCATGAGCGAACTCAGCGGCACTGCGTCGGGTACTGGCAGGGCGCAGGAGATCGAGACGGCGTTGACGTCGGTACGCGAGCGGTTGCATCGCGCGTGTGTCGACGCGGGCCGGTCGCCTGCCGATGTGGCTCTGCTCCCGGTGACGAAGTTCTTCCCTGCGTCGGATGTACGGATCCTGTACGACCTCGGATGCCGCGATTTCGGTGAGTCGCGGGAGCAGGACGCGTCTCCCAAGGTCGCCGAGACGGCCGACGACTTCATCGGCGATCCACCGCGGTGGCACATGATCGGACACCTGCAGCGAAACAAGGCCAAGTCGGTCGCCGCGTGGGCGCACTCCATCCATTCCGTGGACAGTGCGCGGTTGGTGACTGCGCTGTCGAAGGCGACAACGGCGGCACTGGACGAGGGTGTGCGCCGGACCGAACTCGACGTGATCGTCCAGGTCAGTCTCGACGGGGACGTGCATCGCGGAGGCGTCGAACGCGACGAACTGCACGCGCTCGCCGACGCGGTGGCCGACGCGTCCGGGTTGCGGTTGGCGGGGTTGATGGCGGTGCCGCCGCTCGACGCCGATCCGGACGCCGCATTCGCCGACCTCCAGAGTCTGCATCGTCGACTGTCGGCCGATCATCCCGGAGCGCTCGAGCTGTCCGCGGGCATGACCGGAGACCTGGAAGCTGCTGTGCGCCACGGATCGACGTGCGTGCGTGTCGGTACCGCAATACTCGGCGCGCGGCCGATAGCCTCGCAATAACAGTCCATGGATCACATCAGTCACAACAGACACTTGCGAACCTGGAGATGGACAGTAGACACACCGCCACGGAAGGCAGAACGATGAGCACCCTGCACAAGTTCAAGGCGTACTTCGGCATGGTTCCGCTCGCCGACTACGAGGACGACTACCTCGACGATCCGGACACGCGACGCAGCTCCCGTGGTGGTCGCGACAGCTACGACGACATCGACGAGCGTGAGTTCGTGAAGCCGTCCTTCGGTGGATCGCGGCACGCGCAGGTCGAGGACGACTACGACGATTACGAGGCACCCCGTCCGGCGGCCACGCTGGCACCGATCGGTGGACGAGGCCGTGGCGCGGCACCGACCACGCGAGGTGCGGCAACCAGAGGAGCGCTCGCCATGGACACTCGGATGGATGTGCGGGCGGAGACCCGACGCAGCCCGATCGTCGACGACGGCGGCCCCCTCTCGAAGATCACCACGCTCCGACCGCGTGATTACAGCGAGGCTCGCACCATCGGTGAGCGCTTCCGCGACGGCACTCCGGTCATCATGGACCTGGTCGAGATGAGCAACGCGGACGCCAAGCGACTGGTCGATTTCGCTGCCGGACTCGCCTTCGCGCTGCGCGGTTCGTTCGACAAGGTAGCGACGAAGGTCTTCCTGCTCTCGCCGGCCGACGTCGACGTCTCACCGCAGGAGCGCAGGCGGATCGCCGAGACCGGTTTCTACAGCCAGCAGTGAGACATTTGCTGTTCGGAGCGGTAGTTCAGGGCTGTGACCAGCGCGCTTTGCTCAGCCCGGCGAAGTCAGGCAGAGTATAGCCGTGATCGTGTTCACGGTGATCAACATCGTATTGTTTCTTTTTTGGCTCCTTCTCATCGGTCGAATCATCGTCGAGTTCATCAGGACTTTCGCGAGAGATTGGCAACCGACCGGGTTGGTCGTCATCGTGCTCGAGGCGATCTTCACCGTCACCGACCCGCCGGTGAAGTTCCTCCGGAAGATAATTCCGCCGCTCAACCTCGGTGGAGTGCGACTGGACCTGTCCATCATGGTCCTGCTGTTCGTGGTCTTCATCGCGTGGAATGTGACCAGTGGTCTCGCGGCCTGAGGCCGCAGATGAAATGTTAGAACGCGGGACCCAGCGCATGCTGCGTGTCCTGTGTGACAGAATGGACGCCAGTTACAGTTTGATTGTTCTGCACTCGCGCGGAATGGCATATAACTGAATGCTTGCTCTACCGCCCCAAGACGCGTGAAGGGATCCTTCCATGCCGCTGACTCCAGCTGATGTGCACAATGTCGCGTTCAGCAAGCCGCCCATCGGTAAGCGCGGTTACAACGAAGACGAGGTCGACGCTTTTCTCGACCTCGTCGAGCAAGAGTTGTCGCGACTGATCGAAGAGAACGCCGACCTACGCCAGCGGGTCGGTGAGCTCGATCAGGAGCTTGCGGACGCCAAGAGCGCTGCGCGGCAGAGCCCGCAACCGGCTCAGTCCGCGGCACCGAAGGCCGAGCCGCAGCGCCCGGTGGATCCCCCCAAGCCACCGCCCGTGGTGCAGCAGCCCGCGCCGGTCGCGCCCGTTGCAGCAGCTCCGCAGCAGAGCGGCGACTCCAACATGCAGGCCGCCAAGATTCTCGGCCTCGCTCAGGAGATGGCCGATCGTCTCACCGGTGACGCCAAGTCGGAGTCCGAGCAGCTGCTCGGCAATGCGCGCACCAACGCCGAGCGTCTGGTGTCGGATGCACGGACCCGTTCCGAGTCGATGATGGCCGAGGCTCGCCAGAAGTCCGAGTCGCTGTTGTCCGACGCGCAGACCCGGTCCGAGACCCAGCTGCGTCAGGCCAAGGAGAAGGCCGACGCACTGCAGGCCGACGCCGAGCGCAAGCACACCGAGATCATGGCGACGATCAACCAGCAGCGTTCGGTGCTGGAAGGTCGAATCGAGCAGCTCAAGACGTTCGAGCGCGAGTACCGCGTGCGGCTCAAGTCCTACCTCGAATCGCAGCTCGAAGAACTCGAGAACCGTTCCTCGGCGCTGCCGGTGGACAACGGGCAGGACAATTTCAACCAGGACAATCAGTCCTCGGGGTACAGCCAGTCGTACGCCAAGGGCAACTGACGCACCACCGACCTCCGACGCTGTCGATCGTGGACAGCGTCGGATCAGGTTGTCGCGTCGAGTGGTGAGCGAGGAATCGGTGTGTTGGTCCTGACTCTCGGCGCGGCTGCGATCGGTTTCGGCTTTCTGGTTATCGCCCTGATGACGGGATCCGTCGTCTGGGCCTGGGCGTGCATCGCCGTCTGCATCGTGGGTGCTGTTCTACTTCTGGTCGGCGCGCTCACGGGCCGACGACCGCCGCCCGAGCTCGACAGGTAGCATCACGATTCGCAGGTGTCAGATTCACAGGTGTCAGATTCAACGGCGTCGATCCGGCCATCACCGGGGAGCTTTCGGAAGAACGGCGTCGGTACGAAGCACCCAGGTGCTTGGGAACGGTGTTCAGTAGAACCGAACGGGTGAGCCCGTCACAGCTCGTCTGGAGTGGCGCACTCCGACGATACGGTCGTCGAGAGCGTGCAAGCGGGGTGGTACCGCGGTATCGGGCGTACGAATCGCCTGGATGTCGTCCCCGTGCCAACTTTGCGTCGCGTCTGAGACGTGGCCGGCACGGAGGAGACTTGACATGACAGATGCAACCGAACGTCCGAACTCGGGGTCCTACCCGTTGGTGGACCTCGCCGAGGGCCGCTCGGGCAGCGTTCCGTTCCCGGATCTCGAGCGCATCGTTCTGCACGAGTGGGCCGAGGACGGCACCTTTCGTGCCAGCATCGACAATCGAGCAGGTGCGGACGAGTTCGTCTTCTACGACGGCCCTCCCTTCGCGAACGGCCTGCCGCACTACGGTCACCTGCTCACCGGCTACGTCAAGGACCTCGTCCCGCGATTCCAGACGATGCGGGGCAAGAAGGTCGAGCGTCGCTTCGGGTGGGATTGCCACGGTCTGCCCGCAGAGCTCGAAGCGGAGAAGCAGCTCGGCATCAAGGACAAGTCCGAGATCGACGAGATGGGCCTGGCGAAGTTCAACGCCTACTGCAAGCAGTCGGTACTCCAGTACACCGACGAGTGGCGGGACTACGTCACCCGGCAGGCGCGATGGGTCGACTTCGACAACGACTACAAGACCCTCGACGTCGACTTCATGGAGTCGGTCATGTGGGCGTTCAAGACGCTGCACGACAAGGGCCTGATCTACCAGGGATACCGGGTGCTGCCGTACAGCTGGTACGAGCAGACACCGCTGTCCAATCAGGAGACCCGCCTGGACGACGCCTACAAGATGCGTCAGGATCCCGCGGTCACCGTCACGATGCCGTTGACGGCTCCCGGCTCGCCCCTGGACGGTGCGAACGCGCTGATCTGGACCACCACGCCCTGGACCCTTCCGTCGAACTTGGCGATCGCGGTGCACCCGGAGGTGCAGTACCTGCAGGTGCGAGGCGCGAACGGTGAGCGTTACGTGCTTGCCGCTGCACGTCTTTCGCACTACGCGAAGGAACTGGGGGAGGAGCCGGAGGTGCTCTCGGAGCACATCGGTGCCGAAATGGTCGGGCTGTCCTACACACCTCCCTACGATTTCTTTCTCGGCCACGAGAACTCGCACCGTGTGCTCGAGGCCGACTACGTCACCACCGATTCGGGCACCGGAATCGTCCACCTCGCACCGGCTTTCGGTGAGGAGGACATGGACGTCGCCACCGCGAACGGAATCGAGGTGGTGCAACCGCTCGACGCGGGCGGAAAGTTCACCTCGCTGGTGCCGCCGTACGAGGGTCTGATGGTGTTCGACGCCAACCCGGTGATCATCAAGGATCTCAAGGCCTCGGGTCGGTTGCTGCGGCACGAGACCATCGAGCACTCGTACCCGCACAGCTGGCGCAGTGGTCAGCCCCTGATCTACATGGCGGTGCCGTCGTGGTTCGTCGCGGTCACCAAGTTCCGTGATCGGATGGTCGAGCTGAACCAGGAGATCACCTGGGTTCCCGAGCACATCAAAGACGGCCAGTTCGGCAAGTGGCTCGAAGGTGCACGCGACTGGAACATCAGCCGAAACCGTTACTGGGGCAGCCCGATCCCGGCGTGGACCTCCGACGACCCGGCCTACCCGCGTCTGGACGTGTACGGCAGCCTGGACGAGCTCGAGCGTGATTTCGGCGTGCGACCGACCGATCTGCACCGCCCGTACATCGACGAGTTGACCCGCCCCAACCCGGACGATCCGACCGGCAAGTCGACGATGCGTCGCGTCCCCGAGGTGTTGGACTGCTGGTTCGAGTCGGGCTCGATGCCGTACGCGCAGGTGCATTTCCCGTTCGAGAACGAGGAATGGTTCTCCACACACAACCCGGGCGATTTCATCGTCGAGTACAACGGCCAGACGCGAGGCTGGTTCTACACCCTGCACGTACTGGCGACCGCGCTGTTCGATCGCCCGGCGTTCAAGACCGTTGCCGCACACGGCATCGTGCTCGGTGACGACGGACTGAAGATGAGCAAGTCCAAGGGTAACTACCCCGACGTCAAGGAGGTCTTCGACCGCGACGGCTCCGACGCCATGCGGTGGTTCCTAATGTCCTCACCGATCCTGCGTGGCGGCAACCTCATCGTCACCGAGCAGGGTATCCGCGAAGGCGTTCGCCAGGCATTGCTGCCGATCTGGAATGCGTGGAGCTTCTTGCAGCTCTACGCGTCGAAGCCCGGGCAGTGGCGAACCGATTCGCCGAACGTGCTCGATCGCTACGTGTTGGCCAAGCTGTCGGCCACCCGCGACGCGATCACCGATGCGCTCGAGGGCAACGACATCGCCGGTGCCTGCGACGAGCTGCGCACGTTCTGCGATGCACTGACCAATTGGTATGTGCGCCGATCGCGTTCGCGGTTCTGGAGCGAGGACGCCGACGCCATCGACACCCTGCACACCGTGCTCGAGGTGCTCACTCGCATCGCCGCCCCGCTGTTGCCGCTGATCAGCGAGGTGGTGTGGCGTGGACTGACCGGTGGCCGCTCGGTGCACCTGACCGACTGGCCCGAGGCAGGCGAACTGCCGTCGGATCCCGAACTCGTCGAGAGCATGGACGAGGTCCGCACCGTGTGCTCCACGGTGCTGGGTTTGCGCAAGGCCCAGAATCTGCGCGTGCGGTTGCCGCTGCCCGAGGTGACGGTCGCAGCCGCCGATGCGGAGCGGCTGCGTCCGTTCGTCGACATCATCTCCGACGAGGTCAACGTCAAGAAGGTCGATCTCACCGATGACGTCGCCGTACACGGAAAGTTCGAGCTCGTCGTCAATGCCCGTGCCGCGGGCCCGCGTATCGGCAAGGACGTCCAGACGGTCATCAAGGCCGTCAAGGCAGGTGATTGGTCGGAGGACGCCGACGGAGTCGTCAGCGCGGCAGGCATCGCGTTGCTACCGGAGGAGTACACGCGCAAACTCGTTGCCGCCGAGCCCGAATCGACGGCACCGTTGCCAGGAAACGCCGGACTTGTCGTGCTCGATTCCGCCGTCACCGAGGAGCTCGAGGCGGAGGGCTGGGCCAAGGACCGCATCCGTGAACTCCAGGACGCGCGTCGCAATCACGGATTCGACGTCTCGGATCGAATCGACATCGTCATCGACGTCCCCGAACATCGGCAGGCGTGGCTCGACACTCATCGTGATCTGATCGCGGGCGAGGTGCTCGCGCTCTCGCTGGTCGACGGACACGTGGGGGACGATGGCAGCGATCTCGGCGAGGGAGTGCGAGCAGCGATCACCAAGTCGTCATGATCGACGGCGACGCCTCGGTCGACGCCGTTCGTGAGCTTCTCGCCGAAGCTCACGGCGGCGTCGTGCCCATCGTCGCCGCGGGCCACCCGGTTCTGCGGTCGAGGGCCGTGCCGTACGCCGGGCAGCTCGACTCCGAGACTTTCGGGGAGTTGATCGAGGTGATGCGCGCAACCATGCACGACGCGCCCGGTGTCGGTCTGGCTGCCCCGCAGATCGGTATTCCGTTGCAGATCGCGGTGATCGAGGATCTGTACGAGGTGGGAGCGGACGTCGCTCGCGTCCGAGAGCGCACGCCGCTTCCGTTCCGGGTACTGATCAATCCGCGGTACACCCCGGTCGGGCCGCGGACGGCGGACTTCTACGAGGGATGTCTCAGTGTTCCCGGCTACCAGGCGGTCGTCACCCGAGCGGCGGAAGTCCGGCTCGAATGCACCGACGAGACCGGGCGCGCGATCGACGAGGTGGTCAGCGGTTGGCCGGCGAGGATCGTGGCCCACGAGACCGATCACCTCCACGGCACCCTGTACGTCGATACCGCCCACACTCGATCGCTGACCACCAACGAGACCTACGGCGAACTGTGGTCGGATCCCACACCCGAACGCGCCGCGCACGCTCTCGGATTCGCCACCGACGACCGTCGTTGACGACCGTGCCCGATACCGCCGACCACACCCTGCGGAGTCGTCGATGGGTGCTGCACCTGGACATGGACGCGTTCTTCGCCTCCGCCGAACAGTTGACGCGGCCCACGTTGCGGGGCCGCCCGGTTCTCGTCGGTGGCGCGGGCGGGCGGGGAGTGGTGGCCGGTTGCAGCTACCAGGCCCGCGCGTTCGGAGCGCGCTCGGCCATGCCGATGCATCAGGCTCGCCGACTGGTGGGGGCCGGGGCCGTGGTGTTGCCGCCGCGGTTCGTTCTCTACTCGGAGCTGAGCCGACGCGCCTTCGAGGCACTGCGGGGACCCATGCCCGTCCTCGAGCAACTCTCGATCGACGAGGCGTTCGGTGAGCCGCTCGAACTGGCCGGGGCGACGGTTCGCGAGGTCGAGCAGTTCTGCGCCGGCCTGCGCGCACTGATTCTCGCCGAGACCGGGCTGGTCGCCTCGATCGGTGCCGGATCCGGAAAACAGATCGCCAAGATCGCGTCGGGACTGGCCAAGCCCGACGGCATCACCGTCGTCGCTCCGGGAATCCAGGCCGAGCTGATGGCGGCTCTTCCGGTGCGGAAGCTGTGGGGGATCGGACCGGTGGCGGGAGAGCGTTTGCGGCGCTTGGGCATCGACACCATCGGCAAGTTCGTGGCCACGCCCGAGTCCGAGGTGGCGTCGATCCTCGGGGCGACGATGGGACCGAGCCTGCATCAGCTCGCACGCGGAATCGACAACCGAGTCGTGGCCGAGCGAGCCGAGGCGAAACAGGTCAGCGCCGAGACGACGTTCGCCCAGGACCTGATCTCTCTCGCGCAGCTTCGCCCGGCCATCGAGTCCATCGTCGACTCGACGCATCGCCGATTGCTGAAGGACGGTCGGGGTGCCAGGACGGTGGTACTCAAACTACGCAAGTCCGACATGAGCATCATCACTCGATCGGCCACGTTGCCGTACGCCACGGTGGACAAGCAGACCATCGTGGCAACGGCGCAGCGGCTTGCCGTCGATCCGGTCGATGTCGGTCCGATCAGGCTGGTCGGGGTCGGATTGGCCGGGCTATCGGCCGTTCGGCAGGGATCGCTGTTTCCCGAACTGGAGTACGAGCCGGTCGCCGATGCGACCGAGGAGTCGCCCGCCCCGATCGAGGCCGCCGCAGATGTCGTCGTCTCGGAAGGCGTTCGGTGGCAGCCGGGTATGGATGTGCGGCATCCCGGCTTCGGCCACGGCTGGGTGCAGGGGGCCGGTCACTCGGTGGTGACCGTCAGATTCGAGACTCGCACCACCGGGCCGGGAATCGCGCGTACCTTCGCGGAATCGGACGAGAACCTGGTCGTCGCCGACGTTCTCGACAGCCTTGAGTGAGTTGTGGCCTGGCTGAGGAAACTCTGTGAGGTTTCACAGGTATGCCGATCGCGTTGTGACTCGGGCGTGTCGAGCTGACATAGTGGACCAGGTCCGAGACGACCCCATTCCAGACGACCGACGAGTCACAGAACGATCGAGATGTGACTCAGAGTGAAAAGGACAAGCACTTGAAGCTTCGCAACACCCGACGGGCAATGGTTGCCGGCATCGCCATCGCCGCAGCGCTCACCATGACCGCCTGCAGCTCGGAAGGCGGTGACGAGCCGACCGCGACCACGACGGCTGTCACCACCTCTGCGGTTGCCGCTCCCGACGCCGGTGCGTACCCCCCGGTTCCGACCGTCGAAGAGCTGAACGCCGAGCTCGCCCGCGGGCTCGATCCCAACGTTCCGGTCGAGGAGAAGGCCGCCCTGATCCAGGGTGCATCCGCCGATCCGGATCTGATCAACCAGGTCGCCGCCGCTGCAGTGGCCAACAACGCCCAGATCGAGATCACCAGCATCGACGATCTCGGCACCGGCGTTCTCAATGCCGGCATCACGATCACGCTCAACGGCCAGGCCAACCCCGGCACCTTCCAGTTCGTCCCCGAGGACGGCGTGTGGAAGCTCTCCAAGGAGAACGCCTGCGGCATCGTCTCGCTCGCTCAGCTGACCAGCCCGGCGTGCCCCGCACCCTGAGTCCTGCCGATCGTCTCTGACCGACAGTAGAACTGCCGGTGACATGTCCCCTCGGGGATGTGTCACCGGCAGTTTTTCGTGGGACGACCGCCCGGTTCACATGCTCGGTGTCACCGATCGAATGCGCTCGACGGCCGCCTCGGCGACAGCGGTGACCGTATCGGGTTCCAGGCCACTCCGATCGGAGACGACGATCTGGACGACCGTCGAATCGACCACGGCCACCACCACGTCGGAGATCAAGGTGAACCCATCACTGCTGGTGGTCAGGCGTACCGAGGCCGATGCGTCACCGACCGACGACTGCTCCCGGCCTGCCAGCGCATAGTCGACGCTCACACCGTCCGCATCCGTACCACTGAACGTCGTGCACCCTGCCCACGCCTGCTGAATCGCCGTGAACGCCTCGGCCGTGCCCGTATCGGAGTAGCTCGCCGCATCCTCGTCGATCGACGAGAAGTTCGGTCCCGAGAAGCGGGCGACTGCGGTAGACGTCGCCCCGCCCCGCTGCTCCGAGATCGGAGCCAGGACGGCGGCGCATTCGGCCGGGTCGGTACCGGACCTGTCGGGGGAGTCGTACTCGGGAGCCGGGTCGAGCCCCAGATCCTGGACCGGGTCGGGGATCGAGGAGAACCCGTCCGGGAGGTCGCCGAGACCCAACATCGCCGCGGCCAGGACGCCGGAGTCGGTGATGGGGGTGCCGAGCAGAGGATCGGGCGCGGGGACGGAGCTGGGTGCGGCTGCAGGGCTCGGGGCAGGCTCGTCTGCACCGCACCCGGCCGCGGCGACGCCGACCAGCGCGAGCGCCGCCAGCAGCTGCGTCGTGGTCCGCGCCGTCATCGGGCAGCCCAGCCGATGGAGTCTCCGACGGTCTGGCGTAGCACCGTCGTGCTGTCGGGATCGGTGTACATCTGCTCACCACCTGCGGTGATCGACCCGCCGACGGGGAGTGGACGGGTCAGATCGATCTCCAGCGTTCCCGAGCCGGTGAAGGTGTACGTCGCGATGTTCAGTGTGCCGGCGTTGTCCGGCAGGTTCCATGTCGACGATTCGGGCGTTTGGGTGATCGCGACGTCCAGGGTCGCTCGGTCACCGTCGAGCGCTCGCAGCGTGACAGTGCTGCGCTGGTTCAACGTGATGCCGCTCAGTACCTGCTGATCGACCGTCCATACTGCGCCCACTCCCACCTCTGCGTCGGGGAAGTCGACGGAGCGGTACACCGCGGCGTTCAACGAGCGTTCGATCGCCGCGCGGGCGGTATCGAGCGCGGCGTCGGCGGGGGTGATGTGCAGTGCGGTGATCGCTCCGGAGTCGGTGCTCGCCAGCCGCGCCGTCGAGCCCTCGGAGGCGGCGAGTGCGTCGGTCAGTCCCTCGTCGGGTGACGTCGCGGCTCCGATGGTGAGCTCGACGGATCGGGTCGCGCCGGTAGCAGCGTCGTCGTCCGGCACGTTCTCGGACGTCGACGCGGACAGGGGCACGGTCAGATCGGGACTCGAGAAGTCCTGCGGAGCACCGTTGTCGATCTGCTGCGACACGGTGGATGTGGTGGTCAGGTCCACGGTCTGCTCGTCGGAGTCGGAGGTGTCGAAAGCCAGCACGCGCCGTGGCTCGGCACCGGGGTCGACGACCGTCGTGGTCGTCGGTGTCACGGCGATCGTCACCTCGTTCGAGGGCGCGGCCTGATCGGGAGCTGGATCGGTGTCGGCGTCGGTGCTCGAACATCCGGCGACGAGTGCCACTGCACAGCAGGCAGCGAGAAAACCGGAGCGGACGGTGCGGTTTCGATCGGTCGTCTTCACGCGCACCAGGCTACTGACACCGCCCGCGGTGACCGGTGGTGCGCGGCACGGATGAGGACCCACCGCCGTCCATACGCCATGATGGACAGGTGAGTGAAGACCGCGCCGACGATCCGCCAGCCGAGACGAGTAGTGTTCCGGCACCGAACGAGACCGCGGACTCGCAGGTGACCGAAGCCGACAGCGCCGAGATTGGATTATTGAAGCCGCTCAAGACGCGGTTGCTGATCGTGATCGCGGCCGTAATTCTTCTCTTCGATCTCGTGACCAAGATTCTGGTCGTGCACTACGTCGAGCCCGGCAACCCGATCGAGATCGTCGGAGATGTCGTGACGCTGCGGCTGGTACGCAATCCCGGTGCGGCGTTCTCGATGGCCACCGGAATGACCTGGTTGCTCACGGTGGTGGCCGTCGCGGTCGTCATCGGAGTGATCAAGATCGGTCGGACGCTGCGATCGCCGTGGTGGGCACTGGGATTGGGTCTCGTTCTCGGCGGCGCACTCGGCAACCTGATCGACCGCTTCTTCCGTGCACCCGGCCCGTTCCAGGGACACGTCGTCGACTTCGTGTCGGTGGGCTGGTGGCCGGTGTTCAACGTGGCCGACTCGTCCATCGTCTGTGGTGCCATCCTGCTCGTCGTCCTGAGCCTGTTCGGGTTCGAGCCGAACGGTGAACGAGCCGGCAAGTCGAGTTCCGACGCCGCAGGCGAGGCCGACAAGTGAGGGAATCGCGCTCGATGCCCGTCCCCGACGGCCTGGACGGAATGCGGGTGGACGCCGGTCTGGCTCGGCTGCTCGGGCTCTCTCGTACCGTCGCCGCGACCCTCGCCGAGGAGGGCTCGGTTCTGGTCGATCACGGTGCCGTCGGCAAGTCCGACCGGCTGGCCGCCGGTTCGTGGCTCGAGGTGACGCTGCCCGAGCCCGCCCGTGAGTTGACGATCGAGGCGGAGCCGGTCGAGGGGATGGAAATCCTCTACGCCGACGACGACATCGTGGCCGTGGACAAGCCGGTCGGGGTCGCTGCGCACGCCAGTGTCGGCTGGACCGGCCCCACCGTCATCGGTGGTCTCGCGGCCGCCGGATTCCGTATCTCGACCTCCGGTGCGCACGAGCGGCAGGGCATCGTCCATCGCCTCGACGTCGGCACGTCCGGGGTCATGGTGGTCGCCACGTCCGAGCGGGCGTACACCGTGCTCAAGCGGGCGTTCAAGGCGCGGACCATCGACAAGCGCTACCACGCACTGGTGCAGGGCCACCCGGATCCGAGCAGTGGAACTATCGATGCCCCGATCGGTCGACACGGCAGCAACGACTGGAAGTTCGCCGTCCGAGCCGACGGCAAGCCCAGCGTCACCCACTACGACACGGTCGAGGCGTTCCAGGCCGCGAGCTTGCTGGACGTGCACCTGGAAACCGGTCGTACGCACCAGATCAGGGTGCACTTCTCGGCGCTGCGGCATCCGTGCTGCGGCGATCTGACCTACGGAGCCGATCCACGGCTGGCCGAACGGTTGGGCCTGGAACGGCAGTGGCTGCACGCTCGCTCGCTCGGCTTCGCGCATCCGTCCGACGGCCGCTGGGTCGAGATCGAGAGCAAGTATCCGGCCGACCTCGAGCACGCACTCGAGGTGCTTCGGAAGGCGTGATGCGCAGCAGGGGAGTCTCCGGAGTGCTCGGCGGCGTCGTTGTCGCGGCACTCGTGATCGGGGCGCTCGCCGTGATCGGGCACCTGAATCCGGTACGACAGTCGATCGTGAGTACCGACCGCCTCGGCCCGGACAGTGGCGAGCAGGTGGCCGAGTACCTGGCCCGCGCCGAGGAGAGTCTGCGCAGCGACACCACCGAACCTCGATGGGGCTCGGTGTCGTTCGATCGCGAACTCACCGCCGAACAGGTTCGTACCGTCGCCGACGGGGTCCGTATCTCGCAGGTGTTGGTGCGTGTTCCGCTCGACCGCGTGCAGACTCCGATACTCGCCGTGGGTGTACCCGGCAGTGAGCGCTCGGTACTGAATTCGACCGCGCGTGCAGCGAGCCTGGCGGCGGCGTCGTTCGGGGTGGGGGACCGGCAGGCGCAGATCGCCGCAGTGTCGCAGCGACGTCTGCTCGACGGGTGCGCCTGTGTGGTGACAGTGGTGGTGCGCGGGACCCCTGCCGAGTTGACCGAGCTGGCCGGCCGGCCCGATGTGCGAGCGGTGCAAGCTCTTCCGCCGGATGCGGTGTCCGGCAAGTTCGCGGTCGAGCCGCTTCTGCCGGAGTACGTCGACGTCGTCGGGCCGCTTCCGGACGACGGTCTCGTGCCGACCGAATGAGGCGATTTCTCGTCGCATCCGTCACACCCGTCACGTCCTCCCAGGACACACCGGCAGCGTGGAAAATCTGTCGGTTCGACCGCTTACAGTGAGTACGTTCGCGGCTCGTACTGTCGACAACGCACGACCTTCAGGAGAGAACCTTCGTGGCCGATTCGTTCGTTCATCTGCACAACCACACCGAATATTCGATGCTCGACGGTGCCGCCAAGATCGGGGCGATGTTCGCCGAGGCGGCGCGGTTGGAGATGACGGCAGTCGGCATGACCGACCACGGCAACATGTACGGGGCCAGCGAGTTCTACAACGAGGCCAAGAAGGCCGGAATCAAGCCGATCATCGGCATCGAGGCCTACATCGCCCCGGAGTCTCGCTTCAACAAGAAGCGCGTGCTGTGGGGCGACCGCAGCCAGAAGTCCGACGACGTCTCCGGTAGCGGTGCGTACACGCACATGACGATGGTCGCCGAGAACGCCACCGGAGTTCGCAACCTGTTCAAGCTGTCCTCCCTCGCCTCCATCGAAGGGCAGCTGGGCAAGTGGGCCCGGATGGACGAGGAGATCATCGCCTCGCACGCCGAGGGCATCATCGCCACCACCGGCTGCCCGTCGGGGGAGGTGCAGACTCGACTGCGACTGGGCCAGGATCGTGAGGCGCTGGAGGCTGCCGCGAAGTGGCGCGAGATCTGGGGGCCGGACAACTTCTTCCTGGAGCTGATGGATCACGGTCTGTCCATCGAGCGACGCGTCCGCGAAGGTCTGCTCGACATCGGCAAGAAGCTCTCGATCCCGCCGCTGGCGACCAACGACTGCCACTACGTCACCAAGGACGCCGCCGAGAACCACGAGGCGCTGCTGTGCATCCAGACCGGTAAGACGCTCAGCGACCCCACTCGCTTCAAGTTCGACGGTGACGGCTACTACCTCAAGTCCGCCGCCGAGATGCGCGAGCTCTGGGACGATCAGGTGCCCGGTGCCTGTGACAGCACCCTGCTCATCGCCGAGCGGGTGCAGCCCTACGACGAGGTGTGGGCGCACCGCGACCGGATGCCGATCTTCCCCGTGCCCGAGGGGCACACGCAGGGCACGTGGTTGCGCCACGAGGTCATGACCGGGCTCGAGCGGCGGTTCCCCGACGGCCCGGGCGAGGACTACCTCGCGCGCGCGGAGTACGAGATCAAGGTCATTCTCGAGATGGGCTTCCCGGCGTACTTCCTCGTCGTCGGCGACCTGATCAACCATGCCAAGGCCGTCGGCATCCGCGTCGGGCCCGGTCGAGGCTCGGCCGCGGGCTCACTCGTCGCGTACGCGATGGGTATCACCAACATCGACCCATTGCCGCACGGTCTGCTGTTCGAGCGATTTCTCAACCCCGAGCGCGTGTCGATGCCCGATATCGATATCGACTTCGACGATCGTCGCCGCGGTGAGATGGTCCGCTACGCCACCGAGAAGTGGGGCAGCGATCGAGTGGCCCAGGTGATCACGTTCGGCACCATCAAGACCAAGGCCGCCATCAAGGACTCCGCGCGCGTGCAGTTCGGCCAGCCCGGCTTCGGAATCGCCGATCAGATCACCAAGGCACTTCCGCCGCCCATCATGGCCAAGGACATCTCCGTGGCCGGCATCACCGACCCGGCGCACGAGCGCTACAAGGAAGCCGTCGAGGTCAGGGCCCTGATCGACTCCAACCCCGACGTCGCGACCATCTACAAGACGGCCAAGGGGCTCGAGGGCCTCATCCGCAACGCGGGCGTGCACGCCTGCGCGGTCATCATGTCGTCCGAGCCGCTCACCGATGCCATTCCGGTGTGGAAGCGCGCGCAGGACGGCGCGATCATCACCGGCTGGGACTACCCGTCGTGCGAGGCCATCGGTCTGCTCAAGATGGACTTCCTCGGTCTGCGCAACCTCACCGTCATCGGTGACGCCATCGACAACATCAAGGCCAACCGCGGCATCGACATCGACCTCGACGCGCTCCCGCTCGACGACCCCGCGACCTTCGACTTGCTCTCTCGCGGAGACACTCTCGGCGTCTTCCAGCTCGACGGCAGCGCCATGCGCGATCTGCTTCGCCGGATGCAGCCCACCGGCTTCGAGGACATCGTCGCCGTCCTTGCCCTGTATCGACCGGGCCCGATGGGCATGAACTCGCACAACGATTACGCCGACCGCAAGAACGGTAGGCAAGAGGTCAAGCCGATTCACCCAGAGCTCGAAGAGCCGCTCAAGGTGATTCTCGGTGAGACCTACGGCCTGGTGGTCTACCAGGAGCAGATCATGCAGCTGGCGCAGAAGGTTGCCGGCTACACCCTCGGCCAGGCCGACCTGCTGCGTCGCGCCATGGGCAAGAAGAAGCTCTCCGAGCTGGAGAAGGCCTACGCCGGGTTCCGGCAGGGCATGTTGGACAACGACTTCTCCGAGGCGGCCATCAAGGCTCTGTGGGACACCGTGCTGCCCTTCGCGGGCTACGCGTTCAACAAGTCTCACTCCGCGGGCTACGGCCTGGTGTCGTACTGGACGGCATATCTCAAGGCCAACTACCCGGCCGAGTACATGGCCGGACTGCTCACCAGCGTCGGCGACGACAAGGACAAGGCCGCGATCTACCTCGCCGATTGCCGCAAGCTGGGCATCACGGTGCTGCCACCGGACGTCAACGAATCCGAACTCAACTTCGCGTCGGTGGGCAAGGACATCCGGTTCGGGCTCGGTGCCGTCCGCAACGTCGGTACCAACGTTGTCGCCTCGATCATCAGGGCGCGATCGGAGAAGTCCAAGTACACCGACTTCTCCGACTACCTCGGCAAGATCGATGCGATCGCGTGCAGCAAGAAGGTCACCGAATCCCTCATCAAGGCAGGTGCCTTCGACTCACTCGATCATCCCCGCAAGGGCCTGATGCTCATCCACGCCGACGCCATCGACGCGGTGATGGGCACCAAGAAGGCCGAGGCGATCGGTCAGTTCGATCTGTTCGGCGGCGAGGATGCCGACGAGTCCATCTCCGCCGTGTTCAACGTTCGGGTGCCGGACGAGGAGTGGGAATCCAAGCATCGGCTCGCCCTCGAACGCGAGATGCTCGGCCTGTACGTCTCGGGACACCCGCTGCTGGGCGTCGAGCACATGCTCGCCGCGAAGTCCGACTGCAACATCCCCACCATCCTCGAGGGTGACATCAAGGACGGCACACAGGTCACCGTCGGCGGCATTCTGGCTTCGGTGAATCGTCGGATCAACAAGAACGGGCTGACGTGGGCGTCGGCTCAGCTCGAGGACCTGGCCGGCGGTATCGAGGTGCTGTTCTTCCCGCAGGCGTACTCGGTGTTCGGTGCCGATGTCACCGAGGACTCGGTGGTACTCGTCAAGGGCCGCGTGTCGGTGCGCGACGATCGAATCTCGTTGATCGCCAACGATCTTGCGGTACCCGATCTGTCCGCGATCGGCATCGACAAGCCCCTCGCGGTGAGTCTGCCGACTCGGTTGTGCACGGCGGACAAGGTCGGTGCCCTCAAGCGGGTGCTGTCGAGCCACCCGGGAACCTCGGATGTGCACCTGCGCTTGGTCAGTGGCGACAAGATCACCACGATGAAGCTGGACGACAGTCTGCGCGTCACGCCGACATCGGCGCTGATGGGGGACCTGAAAGCGCTACTCGGCCCGGGCTGCCTGACGGGCTGACGCCGGTCCGGTCGAACCCAGCTCGGTCAGGCGCAGCGTCCACCAGGTGAGTACGGCGACTGCTGCGCCGGCCAGCACTGCTGCGTGCAGGGAGCCGGCAACGACGAGCGTCGCAGTGAACACGATGAACCCGAGTGCGAGGGCCTCGAGCTTGTAGACGGGCCACGCGATGCCCGCCACGTCCGCGGTACGTAGGGCCGGAGCGGGTCGACGGCTCACCTGGGTGCTCGTGTAGGTCATCGCGTTCTCCTCTGGTGCCACCGGCAGGTTCGGGTCTCCGCTGCAGGAAGTTCAGACTATACCCGCAAAAGATTCGGTGGGCCGAACTTGGGGTCCGGACCTGGCAATGTCGACGATCTCGTGGCGTGCCGACGCCTCGAGGTGTTGACTGAAAGCCATGCCATTGACAGGAGAATACGAACCGAGTTCATCCGACTGGGCCCGCAAGCAGGCCGAGCTGTACGAGAACTCCGGCGGAACCGAAGGCACGACGATGAACGGGATGCCGGTGGTGCTGCTGACCACGAAGGGCAACAAGAGCGGAAAGCTGCGCAAGTCACCGCTGATGAAAGTCGAACACGATGGTGAGTACGCCATCGTCGCCTCCCTCGGGGGTGCCCCGAAGCACCCGGTCTGGTACCACAACGTCAAGGCCGAGCCGCTCGTCGAGCTGCAGGACGGTCCGGACAAGCACGACTACATCGCCCGCGAGGTGACCGGCGACGAGAAGGCAGTGTGGTGGGAACGCTCGGTTGCTGCGTACCCCGACTACGCGGAGTACCAGAAGAAGACCGACCGCGAGATACCTGTGCTCGTACTCTCCCGCGTCTGAAACGCCGTCGGTCCGGTCGTGGAGCGGTCCCGGATGGGCAACCGTTCCACGCTGGTGGCAGCATGTGCTGGTGTCTTCATCCCCTGAACTCGCCTCCCAGCATTCACCCTCGGTAGCCGTCACCGCTGCCGACATCGATGCCGCTGCGGTGCGTATTTCTTCGGTGGTTGCTGCGACACCCCTTCAGCTGTGCGAACGGCTGTCCGCGGAGACGGGCGCGAAGGTCTACCTCAAGCGCGAGGACCTGCAGATCGTGCGGTCGTACAAGATTCGCGGCGCGTACAACCTGATGGACCAGCTGACCGAGGCCGAGCGTGCGGTGGGCGTGGTGACGGCGAGCGCGGGCAACCACGCGCAGGGCGTCGCATTCGCGTGCCGCACGATGCAGGTCCGCGGTCGCATCTACGTTCCGGCCAACACTCCCAAGCAGAAGCGTGACCGCATCCGGGTGCACGGCGGCGAGTTCGTCGACCTCATCGTCATCGGCGACACGTTCGATGCCGCGGCCGCCGCTGCTGCCGAGGATGTCGCTCGTACCGGTGCCACCATGGTGCCTCCGTTCGACGACCCACGTACCGTCGCCGGCCAGGGCACCATCGCTGCCGAAATAGTCGACCAGCTCGGTGGCGCGCCGGACGTCGTCGTCATGCCCGTCGGCGGCGGCGGATGCATCGCGGGCATCTCGAGCTACCTGCGCGAGCGCGCACCGCAGACCTCGCTGGTGGGCGTCGAGCCGTCCGGTGCCGCATCGATGACCGCCGCACTGATCGCCGGTGGTCCGGTCACGCTCGCCGACATCGATCCGTTCGTCGACGGTGCCGCCGTCCGCCGCATCGGGGACGTGCCGTATGCGGCGCTCCGGTCGTTGGGTGCCACCGTCGTCTCGCACGCGTCGTTGCCATTGCTCACTGCGCCGGTGTTCGACAGTGCGGGTCCCGGTGCGTTCTTGGTCACGCAGATCGACGAGGGCGCGATCTGCACCGCGATGCTGGCTCTGTACCAGAACGAGGGTGTCATCGCCGAGCCCGCGGGCGCACTCGCGGTTGCTGCGCTCGAGCACCTCGACATCGCCCCCGGAAGTACCGTCGTCTGCCTGGTGTCCGGTGGCAACAACGACGTCTCCCGTTACGGCGAGATCCTCGAGCGTTCTCTGGTTCACCTGGGGCTCAAGCACTACTTCCTGGTGGACTTCCCCCAGGAACCCGGTGCGCTTCGCCGATTCCTCGACGAGGTGCTCGGCCCCGAGGACGACATCACGCTGTTCGAGTACGTCAAGCGCAACAACCGCGAGACCGGTGCTGCTCTGGTCGGCATCGAACTCGGGTTCGCGAGCGGATTGAGCCCGCTGCTCGAACGTATGCGGGATTCTCACCTGCACGTCGAGCAGTTGGAGCCGGGTTCACCGGTCTACCGCTACCTGACCTGATCCGGCGCGCCGGGCCTGTCGGCGCGCAGTTACCGGCCGAGAAGGCGATCGACCACCTGTCGGTGCAGGTCGGGGTCGACGCCCGGGAGATCGAGAAGGGCTCCGAGGTAGATGCCGTCACCGACGAGTCGGATGATCTCGGCCTGAACCGGATCGTCGATTTCGGTGCGCAGACCCTCGTCCCACAACCGCATCATCTCGGTGACGGCATCTTGCACCTCGCCGGAATTGCCGTCGACGCTGCGCAACGCGGCCAGGGTCGATCGATACAGGGCGATCTCCTTCTCGGAGATGGAGTCGGGTGGTTGCAGATACCACTCGGCCACCGAGGTGCCGCCTGCTGCGGCGTCGGCGCGCTGCTGATCGGCCTGGGCACCGAGTCGCCGCACCATGGCGGCGATCAGCGCGTCCTTGGTCTTGAAGTGATAGAGCAGCCCGCCCTTGGAGACGCCTGCGGCGGCGGCGACGCTGTCGAGGGTCACTTTGGTCAAGCCGTGTTCGATCAGCATCGCTTCGAGTGCGTCGAGTATCCGGTCGCGAGTGTCCGATGACATGAATGTCACTTTACCGGCTGGTCGGTTCGCGGTACTCTCGATCACTGTACCGGCTGGACGGTCGGTACACGTCGTCGCTTCGGGACCAGTTCCGGTCACCGAGCGCAGAACGTAGGAGCAGCAGTGAGTGACATGCGCACCGGTTCGGTGCACGAAGCGACCGGAGCATCCGAGAACCGAGCCACCCCGAAGGACTGGCTGGGTCTGGTGGTTCTGGCATTCGCCGTGTTGCTCATCGCCGTCGACGGCACGGTCCTCGATCTGGCCCTGCCCTTCATCAGCTCCGACCTGGCACCGACCAGCAACCAGCTGCTGTGGATCATCGACGTCTACTCGTTCGTCCTGGCCGGCCTGCTCATCACCATGGGCACGCTCGGCGATCGGATCGGTCGTCGTCGATTGCTGCTGATCGGAGCGGCGGGCTTCGGTATCGCCTCGCTCGTCGCCGCTGTCTCGACCAGCGCCGAGATGCTCATCGCGGCCCGGGTGCTTCAGGGCATCTCCGGCGCAACTCTGATGCCTGCGACCCTCGGCTTGATCAGGACCATCTTCCTCAACCCGCGTCAGCGCGTCGCCGCCATCGGAGTGTGGGGCGCGATGGCCGGTGGCGGTGCCGCCGCGGGGCCGCTCGTCGGAGGCTGGCTGCTCGAACACTACTGGTGGGGATCGGTGTTCCTCATCAACATCCCCGTGATGATCGTGCTGATCGCTCTCGGGCCGCTGGTCATCCCTGAGTCCAAGGATCCGAACCCGGGACGTTTCGACCTGACGAGCTCGGCACTGTCGATGCTCGCCATCGTGCCCGTGGTGTTCGCGGTGAAAGAGACCGCGGCACACGGATTCGACGTGGTCTACCTGCTCTCCGCAGTGATCGGCATCATCGCCGGGTTCGTGTTCGTGCGGCGGCAGCGAACTCTCGCGGCCCCGATGATCGACCTACGGCTGTTCGCCAACCGAGCGTTCTCGACGGGTGTGGCCACGAATTTCCTGTCGGTCTTCGCCCTCGCCGGGGTGCTGTTCTTCGGTTCGCAGTACCTGCAGCTCGTCCTCGGCAACAGTCCGCTCGAGGCGGGACTGTTGCTGCTGCCCGGCACCGCCGCCAGTATCGTCACGTCGTTGCTGGTCGCGGTCCTGGTTCGGTACTTCAGCGCGGGAACGGTTCTCGGTGTCGCGATGTTCGTCGCGGCTGCGGGCGCAGGCATCCTGGTCGGCTTGGCCACGGACAGTGGTCCGACACTCTTCATCGCCGGATTCGTGCTCGTGGGCGCAGGCGTCGGTGTTGCGCTCACACTGACCTCCGAGTTGGTCGTCAGCTCCGTCGAACCCGAACGAGCGGGAGCTGCCTCGGCAGTGTCGGAGACCGCATACGAGCTGGGCATCGCGTTGGGTGTCGCCGTACTCGGCACGGTGGTCATGGCCATCTTCCGTCGTGGAATCGACGTCACCCAGCTGACCCCCGAGCTCGGAGCCAAGGCAGGCGAAACACTCGGCGGCGCGGATGCCGTGGCTCGTGAATTGCCGGACTCGGTGGCGACGGTTCTGCTCGATTCCGCACATGCTGCCTTCGTCGCGGGCATGCATGTCGCGGCCGTCGCCACCGCGGTGGTTCTCGCCGTCACGGCCGTGTTCGTTCTGGTCAACCTACGCAGGCGTCAGGACTCCAGTACGACGACGGAGTGACCGGGAACCGTGGTGGCAGAGCCGGTCTCGTTCGAGGTCGTCGGCTCCCACTCGAGTAGTGCGGAGCCGCCGACCGGCACCGTCACAGCGGATTCGGACAGGTTGCACACCACGCTGATGCGGCCACGACGAACGACGATCCACTGCGCGTCCTCGTCGTAGTCCACCTTCACGTGGTCGAGCCACGGGTCGGTCAGTTCGGTCCGGTCGCGGCGCAGCCGCAACAAGTCGCGATAGACGGCCAACAGTCGCGCATGATCGCCGTCGCCCAGCTCCGACCAGTTCAGCTTCGACCGCGTGAACGTCTCGGGATCCTGCGGATCCGGGATATCGCTCTTGTCCCACCCGTGCTCGGCGAACTCCGCCTTGCGTCCCTCTGCGGTGGCCTTGCCCAGCTCGGGCTCGGGGTGCGAGGTGAAGAACTGGAACGGCGTCGACGCTCCCCATTCCTCGCCCATGAACAGCATCGGGGTGTAGGGCGAGGTCAGCACGAGCGCGGCCTTGATCGCAAGCTGACCGGGGGAGAGGTAGAAGCCCGGACGGTCGCCGATCGCGCGGTTGCCCACCTGGTCGTGTGTGGTCGTATAGGTCACCAGGGAGCTGGCCGGGATGCGCCGGGTGTCCAGTGGTCGACCGTGGATGCGACCACGGAAACTCGAGTACGTTCCGGCGTGGAAGAACCCCTGCCGCAACGTGTTCGCCAGCCCCTGCAGCGAACCGAAATCGCCGTAGTAGCCCTGCCGCTCACCGGAGACCGCGGCGTGGATGGCATGGTGGATGTCGTCGTCCCATTGGGCGTCGAGTCCGTACCCGCCGCCCGACCGAGCAGTGATCAGCATCGGATCGTTGAGGTCGCTCTCGGCGATCAGGGTCAGTGGCCGACCCAGATGTGCCGAGAGACTTCGGGTTTCGATCGACAGCTGCTCGAGCAGGTGCACCGCAGTGTGGTCGACGATCGCGTGCACCGCGTCGAGCCGCAGTGCGTCGATGTGAAACTCGGAGAACCAACGCAGTGCGTTGTCGAGGGCATAGCGCCGCACCTCGCCCGAATCGGCCTCGGCGTAGTTGATTGCCTGGCCCCAGCTGTTGGCCCCCTCGGTCATGTACGGGCCGAAGCGGTCCAGGTAGTTGCCGGACGGGCCGAGGTGGTTGTAGACCACGTCCAGAACGACACCGATACCGCGACCATGGCAGGCATCGACCAAGCGCTGCAAGCCTTCCGGGCCGCCGTACTCTTCGTGCACGGTGTACCAGAGAACGCCGTCGTAGCCCCAGTTGTGCACGCCGTTGAACCCGTTGACCGGCATGATCTCGATGAACGTCACGCCCAGATCGACGAGATGATCGAGCTTGCCGACGGCCGCGTCGAACGTGCCCTCATCGGTGAACGTGCCGATGTGCAGCTCGTAGATCGACGAGCCGGGCAGTTGCCGTCCGGTCCAGGCCGCGTCGGTCCACAGCGTCGGATCGACCTCGAAGACCTGCGACAGCTCGTGTACGCCGTCGGGCTGCCGGGGCGAACGCGGATCCGGCAGCGCCTTGTCCGCGTCGTCGAGCAGGAAGCCGTATCGAGAGTTCGGTGCGGCGTCGACGTCGGCGTGCCACCATCCGTTCGAGGAGCGCTGCATCGGATGCACCGTGTCGTCGAGCTGGAGGCGGACCGTCTCCGGGGTCGGTGCCCAGACCTGGAATCGTCTTGTCGTCGCCGAAGAGGTCGCTGCTGTCGATGTCACTGTGTCACCGCTTCTTCGTTGTCGCGCACCAGAAGTGCGACCGGGAGTGAGGCGAACACCTCGGCCACCGACACCGTGCCGGTGTGTTCGACGTCGGTGATGCGGTCGCGCCAACGGCCGTCGGGCAGGGCCACGGATGTCTCACCCCAACCCTGCTCGGACAGGCCGAGCGAGAGTCTCGTGGCGAGTGCGATCACGTCGGCGTTTCCGGGAACCGGTCCACGCGAGAACCCGACGAGGTGCTCGGCTGCGGATCCGTCCGCGACGATAGGCGTGTAGGTCCCGCCGACGAAACTCTTCGGCCGCTCGCGTCGCACGTGCAGTGCGGCGCGAACGACGGCGAGCTTGGCCGCACCCGTGTCGATCGAGAGCGCAGCGGTGTTCGACGCGGCGAGCATCGATCGACGCACCGAGTAGTCGACGGGCCTTCGGTTGTCGGGGTCGACGAGCGAGTCCTCCCACAACTCGGTGCCCTGGTACACATCGGGGATGCCTGGCCCGGCCAGGTTGAGCAGTTTCTGACCCAGTGCGTCGGAATGGCCGTGCGGAGCGAGCTTCTCGACGAGCATCGACATCGAGCGCGCGACGGCACCGTCGAAGATCGCGTCGAGCCAGCTGTGTACTGCGGACTCGAACTCCTCGTCCGGGTCGGTCCACGTCGTGCGAAGGGCGGCCTCGCGGATCGCCTTCTCCGCATAGGCGTGGACGCGTTCACGCAACGAGGACGTGACCACCCCGTCGGTCGGCCAGACTCCGAACAGGTTCTGCCACAAGAACATTCCGGTGGTGCCATCGGGACTCGGGGTCAGTTCTTCCCAGTCGGTTATACAGCGGGCCCACAGTTCGGGAGTCTGCGACAGCACGCCGATGCGTGCCCGCACGTCCTCGCCGCGCTTGGTGTCGTGGGTCGACAGCGTGGTCATCGCCGCCGGCCAACGCTTCGCGCGGTCCGCATTTGTGAGATGGAAGAACTCGGTGCTGCAACCGAATCGGCTGGGATCACCGCCGACCTCCTGCAATGAGATGAGCCGGTTCGCACGATAGAACAGGCAGTCCTCGACACCCTTGGCCGTGACGGCACCGCACACCTGATCGAAGCGCACCGGCGATTCGGCACCGCTGATCAGAGCCGTCGTCAACGCGCCGAGGCCGGTTGCCAATTCGGGCTGCTCCTCGCCGATCTCCGCGATCACTCCGGGCAGCACACGAGCGAGCGGCGCGTAGTCGGTCCGGTAGACGGGGACGGCCGCGACGACGGCGACGATCGCGTCGATGACGGACTCGAGATCGACGGTGGTGCCGGATTCGCGCACGACGGCCCGCGCGAGGCGTCGCACCTCCGGGGACAGATCGCCGCGGGCGACCCCGGTCTTGAGGTCCAGTTCGGTCTCGTGCAGCGTCTCGCTGTCGTAGGCGATGCCCGAGCGCACCTGGGACAACGCGGTGAGTGCATGCACGCCCTCGGGGTCGACGAACACTCCGCCGACCGCGGCCAAGGCGTCGTATCCGGTCGTCCCGTCGACGGGGAGCGATTCGTCCAACGGTTCGCCGTCGGCCAGGATCTTCTCGATGACCAACCACCGGTCGGGGCCGAGAAGTCCGCGGAGCTCGGTGAGGTAGCCGGCGGGGTCGGCCAGGCCGTCGGGATGGTCGACGCGAAGTCCGTCGATCAGACCGTCCTCGATCCAACTTGTCACCTGTCGATGGGAGTCGGTGAAGACGTCGAGGTCTTCCTGCCGGATTCCCGCCAGACCGTTTACCGAGAAGAAACGTCGGTACCCGATCAGCCCGTCGGACCAGCTCACCAGTCGGTACGACTGGCGATCGTGTACGGCCTGCGCATCGCCGCTGTCGGTGCCGTCGGCGATGGGGAAGCGGTGCTCGTAGAACGCGAGCAGAGGCCGGTCCTCGGAGCGGTCGACGGTCAACTCGCCGACGTCGCTCGCGCTCCCGAGAACGGGGATGGCGATCTTGCCGTCGACGCCGTTGTCGGCTCCGAAGTCGATGTCGAAGTACGTCGCGTACTCGGACTCACGACCGCGACGAAGTACGTCCCACCACCATGCGTTCTGCCGCGGGTCCTCCACTCCTACGTGGTTGGGCACGATGTCGACGATGATCCCCATGCCCACTTCGGCGGCACGAGAATGCAACTGCGTCAATGCTTCTCGGCCTCCCAGTGCGGCCGAGACCGTCGAGGTGTCGGTGACGTCGTAACCGTGTGTCGACCCGTCCGTCGCCGTCAGGATCGGCGAGAGGTAGAGGTGGGTGACCCCGAGGTCATGCAGGTAATCGACCACGTCCGAGGCGTCGGCAAGGGTGAAGGCATCGCCCCGCAGTTGTAACCGGTATGTACTGGTGGGCAGCGGCATGTGTCAGGCAGTCTTTCGTAGAACGAGCAAGGAACGAGCGGTGACTTCCACCGGTGTACCCGCTTCGATCGATTTCTCACTTGTCCCGGTTCGCGACGCGGTGTTGAGCGCCACCGTCCACTCCTTGGCGTAGTTTCCGTCGGGGGTCACGAACTCGATGGTCTCGTGATGTGCGTTGAAGCACAACAGGAACGAGTCGTCCACCACGCGCTCACCGCGTTGGTTCGGCTCCGGGATTCCCTCGCCGTTGAGGAACACCGTGAGCGACTTGCCGAATCCGCTGTCCCAGTCCTCCGGGGTCATCTCCTCGCCGGCGGGGGTGAGCCAGGCGATGTCTCGAGCCTGCTCGCCGGTTCGAATGGGGCGGCCCTCGAAGAACCGTCGGCGTCGGAACACCGGATGCTCGGCGCGCAGCGCGATGGCGTTGCGGGTGAACTCGATCAGTTCGGCGTTCTTCTCGGCCAACGACCAGTCCATCCAGGCCAGTTCGGAGTCCTGGCAGTAGACGTTGTTGTTGCCCTGCTGGGTGCGCGCCATCTCGTCGCCGTGGGCGATCATCGGCGTGCCCTGGCTCAGTAGCAACGTCGCCATGATGTTGCGGATCTGGCGGGCACGCAGGTCCAGGATCTCCGGATCGTCCGTCGGGCCCTCCACGCCGCAGTTCCACGAGCGGTTGTGACTCTCGCCGTCGTTGTTGTCCTCGCCGTTGGCGTCGTTGTGCTTGTCGTTGTACGACACCAGATCGTTGAGCGTGAACCCGTCGTGCGCGATGACGAAGTTGATGCTGGCACCGGGGCGACGGCCGGTGGCCTCGTACAGATCCGAGGATCCGGTCAGTCTCGATGCGAATTCACCCAGTGTGGCCGGCTCGCCCCGCCAGTAGTCGCGCACGGTGTCGCGGTATTTGCCGTTCCACTCCGTCCACAGGCCGGGGAAGTTGCCGACCTGGTAGCCGCCCTCGCCCACGTCCCAGGGCTCGGCGATCAGCTTCACCTGGCTGACGACCGGATCCTGTTGCACCAGATCGAAGAACGCGCTCAGGCGATCGACGTCGTGCAGTTCGCGCGCCAGGGTCGACGCGAGGTCGAATCGGAATCCGTCCACGTGCATCTCGGTGACCCAGTAGCGCAGCGAGTCCATGATGAGCTGCAGCGTGTGCGGGTGTCGCGCGTTGAGGCTGTTGCCGGTACCGGTGTAGTCCATGTAATGCTCGAGGTCGCCGTCGACGAGCCGGTAGTACGCGGCGTTGTCGATGCCGCGGAAGCTGATGGTCGGGCCCATGTGGTTGCCCTCGGCGGTGTGGTTGTAGACCACGTCGAGGATCACCTCGATGCCGGCGGCGTGGAACGAACGGACCATGGCCTTGAACTCGGTGACCGCGGCACCGGGGGACTGCAGCGAGGAGTACTCCGCGTGCGGGGCGAGGAAACCGAATGTGTTGTAGCCCCAGTAGTTTCGCAATCCCTTGTCCAGCAGAACCTGATCCTGCATGAACTGGTGCACCGGCATCAGCTCGATGGCCGTGACACCGAGGTGGTTGAGGTGGTCGATGATCACCGGGTGCGCCAGGCCCGCGTAGGTGCCGCGCTCGGCTTCGGGGATGTCGGGGTGGTTGATCGTCATGCCCTTGACGTGGGCCTCGTAGATCACCGTCTCGTGATACGGGCGTTTGGGAGCGCGATCGGCCTGCCAGTCGAAGAAGGGGTTGATCACGACGGTGGTCATCGTGTGTCCGAGCGAATCATGCTGGGGGAAGTCGTTGTTCGGCACCTCGTCGTGCGCGACGGGGGCTTCCTCGATGATCTCGTCGTCGGGATCGGCGAGATCGGCGGCGTCCTCGAACGGGACCTCGGCGTCGAGCGAATCCGCGGCTTCCTCGACGATCCGTACCTCGGACTCGGGCTCGAGTTCGGGAGCCGGGGCGTCCATGTTGTACGAGAACAGCGATCGGTCACCGTCGAACGTTCCCTCGAACGCCTTGCCGTACGGATCCACGAGCAGTTTGCTCGGATCACAGCGATGCCCGGCGGCCGGATCCCACGGGCCGTGAACGCGATAGCCGTAGCGCTGACCCGGTACCACCGTGGGCAGATACGCGTGCCAGACGTAGCCGTCGGACTCCTCGAAACGGATGCGGGTCTCGGTGCCGTCCTCGGCGATCAGGCACAGATCCACCGCCTCCGCGACCTCGGAAAACAAGGCGAAGTTGGTTCCTGCTCCGTCGTAGGTTGCGCCCAGCGGATAAGCGGATCCCGGCCATACTGCGATGGCAGGCGTGTCGTCGGAGGCTTCGTGCAGCATGGATCAACCCTACTGTGGCGGGTGGGCCCGGGCTTACCGAGCGCGAGCCGCCCCGCTCACGGTCCGGCCCACCAGCCGGTGGCCGATCCGATCTGTCGGCCCAGCTCGGTGGTGAGGGTTCGCACGTAGGTCGCGGTGAGATGGTGTTCGTCACGGTAGATCAGAACGTTTCCCTGCTCGGCGCGGCACACGAAGTCGTCGCACACGGCATCGGACAGGTCGAGCGCTGAGAATCCGCCCAGCTGAAACGACGAGGCCAGGGCCGGATTGACGGGGTCCAACGCGTCGTCCCTCGGAATACCGCACGAGACGGCCGTGCCGCCGTCGGCGAGGCAGTCGATGGCCCGGTAGGCGAGCCATGGGGTGTCTCGGATACCGAGAATCCCGACGCCGTCCGCGGTGAGTTGCTGCCACACCGAGGCGTACCAGGGGGGAGTGAAGTCGCCGGGGGCGTCCCCTCGAGGCCGGGTGGCGGTGGTGAACACGTAGTCCGGCTGCATGTCGGCGATGTCGGAGAGGACGGTCCGAGTCCAGTCCAGGCAATCCGGGTACTCGTTCGGGCCGAGCATCGGCATCGTGTTCACGCTCAGCGGGCATCCCATCTTGAGGAAAGTGACCACCGCGAAGCCGTGTTCACGTCCCAGGGCGTCGAGGGCCGTGACCCAGTGTTCGGCATGCGAGCTGCCCGCCAGCACGATGGTTCGGGTCGCGTCGACGTCGCCGTAGGAGCACGAGATCGCTTCCCAGGTCTCGAAATCCGCGATGCAGCCCTCGATGGTGGTGGCCGGCAGGTCCTCCGGGGCCGAATACAGGGGCGGGATCACGTCGGCGGGGTCCGCACGAATCCCGTCGGTCAACTCGAGCGCGCCCGGGTGGGTCAGCTGGTCGATGGATCCGTTGGCTTGCACGGCGTCGATCGAGCGGCTGATGTAGGCGTTCCACCCGATCGAACTCGCGGTGACCGCGATCGCGGCCACCACCGCACACGCGGTCACCGCGATGCGTGCCGGGGTGAACGTGGTCGACTGCGTGGGCCGCTCGACCAGACGAACGGTGAGGAATGCGAGTGCGACCGAGGCAGCGACGATGCCGAGGCCGCCGAGCATGTCGACGTGGGACCGATCGGTGGCCGAGAGGTAGAAGATCAGCAGCGGCCAGTGCCACAGGTAGAGCGGAAACGCGATGGATCCGAGCCAGGCGAAGAAGCGGTTGGAGAGCGTGGCCGCGACGGCCGTCTCGGAACCGGCGACGATCAGCGCGATGGTGGCCAGCACCGGGATCAGGGCCAGCGGCCCCGGAAAAGCAGCAACACCGTCGACGAGAAAGCCGCACGCGACGATGACACCGATGCCGACAACGGCAAGGGCCCCGCGTGCGGTCGACCACGTTCGGGTGTCGCGGGCAGACGGCCCGGCCGCCGGTTTGCCGCTGCGTGCGGCGAACACGGCTGCGACTGCGGCCCCGAGCATGATCTCCCACAGCCGCGCACCGGTGTCGTAGTAGTTCCACGCCTGGTGGCGTCGAACACCGTCTGCTGCGTACACGAAAGACACCACCGCGATCACGGTGAAAATCACCGCGAACGTCACAGGTCGAAGACTTCGTGGTCCCTCGGGTCGCGCGACACGCCGGACCCATGCCAGACCGAACACGACGGCAATGGCCAGTAGGTAGAACTGGAACTGCACGGCCACCGACCACAGGTGCTGAACGGGACTCACCGAGGGGTCGGCCGCAAGGTAGTCGTTCGCCGTCGTCGCCAGCTGCCAGTTCACGAAGTAGAAGACACCGGCCACCAGCTGATCGCCCAGGTCGGCCCATCGGGTCCGGGGAAGCAGGAACACCAATGCGACGGCCACCGTGAACAAGGTGATCAGCAGTGGCGGCCCGAGTCTGCGCAGTACTCGCGAGATACGCGTGATCGGGTTCAGGCTCGCGCCGGACTCGGCCGATCTCAGCAGAGATGCAGTGAAGAAGAAGCCGGACAGGGTGAGGAACACATCGACGCCGCCCGACACTCGACCCATCCAGATGTGGAAGACGACGACGAGGGCGATGGCGACACCGCGCAGGCCGTTGAGGTCGTGTCGCTGTGGTGGCCGACGCGGTTCGCTCGACGGCGGAGCTGCGTCCCCCTGAGCCGGAACGGCAACTGCGGCCGAGGTATCGGCGCTGCTCTGGGGTACGTGCATGGAGGAGAAGTGACTTCCCGGCTGTGTATCGACCACTCGGTCGGGGGTCGCGGACGGTTGGTACCCGACTCCGGTGAAATCGGGATTCAGGGGGAAACAATACGTGTACGTGAGGTGAAGTACCCCTCGGAGTCTGCCTTGCGGCAATAGTCCCAGTTCGCGGACGGTTTCGGTGCAGCCACGCATGACCGGCTTGCGCATGTATGAGGCGTATGCAAGCATTTATCAAGCGCGTGCAACTAAACGCGATAGCTCGATAAATGTGTACGCATCTTCCATTCAGGAGTTCAGACATGCCACTCGGCTTGCTCGCCCTCGCCATCGGGGGATTCGGAATCGGTCTGACCGAATTCGTCATCATGGGCCTACTGCCCGAAGTCGCGGCCGATTTCGCGGTCACCGAGGCCACCGCCGGCTGGCTCATCACCGGCTACGCGCTCTCCGTCGTCGTCGGGGCCCTGATCGTCACCGCCGCCGTGACACGGTTTCCTCGCAAGAACGTCCTGCTCGCACTGATGTGCCTGTTCATCGTCGGCAATCTCGTCTCCGCACTGTCGAGCAGCTACGAGATGATGCTGTTCGGCCGCGTCGTCGCAGCGCTGTGTCACGGAGCGTTCTTCGGCATCGGTGCCGTCGTCGCGGCGAGCCTGGTCGAGCCGGCGAAGAAGGCCGGAGCCATCGCCATGATGTTCGCCGGCCTCACCGCCGCCAACGTCCTAGGAGTTCCGTTCGGGACGTTCCTGGGTCAGAACCACGGTTGGCGCTCGACGTTCTGGGCGATCACGGTGATCGGCATCGTCGCGTTGATAGGCATCGCCACCCTCGTTCCTCGCGATACCGGGAGCGACGAGGTGAGCAATCTGCGTCGCGAGTTGCGCGCGTTCCGGTCGGTGCAGGTATGGCTGTCCATTGTGGTCACGGTGCTCGGGTACGGCGGCATGTTCGGTGCGTTCACATACATCGCGTTCACGCTCACCGACGTCAGTGGCTTCGCGTCGAGTTCGGTGCCGTGGCTCCTCGTGCTGTTCGGCGGTGGACTGTTCGTCGGCAACTACCTCGGCGGCAAGGCGGCCGACCGCAACCTCACCGGCACACTGACGATTCTGCTCGGGGCACTGACCGTCGTACTCGTCTTCTTCGCGCTCACCGCGGAGAGTCGCCCGGCGACGATCGCATCTCTCGTGCTCATGGGTGCGTTCGGTTTCGCGACGGTCCCTGGGCTGCAGATGCGGGTGATGTCGTTCGCATCCGACGCTCCGACGATGGCGTCCGGCGCGAACATCGCCGCATTCAATCTCGGAAACGCATTGGGCGCGTGGCTCGGCGGTGTGACGATTTCCGCCGGTCTCGGCTACACCTCGCCGATCTGGGCCGGAGCCGGTATCACTGCGGCGGCCTCGATCGTTCTGTTGTTCGCAACCGGTCTGCTTCGACGCGCCGACGCGGATCCGGTCGCGGGAGCGAGCCGACCGAGCGCTGCGACCAGTGCTGCGGGATCGTCCACCTGAAGGCCGAAGGAGTCGGCAGTACCGTCGACCCTCCATCGCTTCAGAGGCGCGGGCACGGTAACCGTTGTGGCACAGGACAGGTCGATGTCGACCGAGGTGCCGTCCTGATTCGGTAGTACGAGTCGGCCGCCGTCGAGAGCCGGCGACGCGACTCCGTAACGGCGGTGGATTCGGGCGGAGACGATGGTCGCTCGGTTCACCGTCGCGACGACCTTCCCGGAGGATCGCAGAGTGAGTGTCGTCGGCGAGAGAACATGAGGATGGACGCGGGCCAGCGCGACCGACGAGGTGAGTACCAGCAGTGACGCCGCCGACAGGGCGGCAACCACTGCACTGATCCACAGCACCGGAATCAGCAGATGCAGAACGGCCATCTCGATGACGGTGACGATGCCGAACATCGCAGGCATGGCAAGGGTTCCACGCACTGCCGTGAACGTTGCGGAGTCCGAGTCGACCGGGGCATGCCGTCCCCGCGCCCACAGCAGCAGTGCGTGCCATCGGCCGACCTGGACGGGAGTGTGGACCGTCATCGAGCACCACCGGGGCGGATGGGTTCGCCGGTCTCCAGACGCGCGATGGCCTCGATGATCACTGCGCGCTGAGCGGGATCGGGCACGATGTCGTCGATGCTCAGCGGGCCGCTCTCGTGGGCAGGGACGTCGGGCTCCGTCGAGACGAGAGCGTGGATATCGAGCACCGACGCCAATTCTGCTGCGAGAGAATCGATGTCACCTGCGGCATCGTCGACGCCTCGGCCTTCGAGCGCGCTGAATCTGCGCAGGAGTGCCAGGTACTTCAGACGGGTTCCGGGATCGTCGAGCGTCGCGGTCATCGTCTCGAAGAACGACGCGGGGACGGTGCCCGAGATCGCCATCACCTCGAGTAGGTCACGTTCACGAAGCAACGCGTCTCGGTCGGTCTCGGCGGCAGTATCGATCAACGCGGCCAGTGTGTCGGCCGCATCGCGCGGCAGGGCCGTCAGTGGACGCTGTTCGACGGCATCGTCGAGCAGGGCCGACAAACGAGCGTGCTTGTGCGCCAAAGCTTTTTGCTCCGTTTCGATAGCCGCGAGCAGAGCGCGCAGATCGGCGACCACATCGCTCTCGTCCGTAGCGGACCGGTCGAGGGCGGCTGCGATCGCTCCGAGGGGCATTCCGGCATCGGCGAGCCAGCGAATTCTCATCAGTCGAACCACGTCGTCGATCGTGTACTCGCGATAGCCGTTCGACAGTCGGCGCGGCTCACCGAGCAGGCCGAGACGGTGGTAGTGACGCACGGTTCGAGGTGTCGTTCCAGCGGCCTCGGCCAGGGATCCGATTCTCATGTGTTCAGTGTGAACCGTGACGCTACGTCAAGGTCAAGATCGGCCGCGCCCTGCTCGTGAGCAGTCCGGTACGGCGCACCGAGTAGTCTCGGTGGTCCGTGCGATTCGACGTGGCTCGCACAGTTCGAGGAAGAGACCCGGCTGAAGATGGTCGACACCGATCGTTGGTATCGGGAGATGTTCGAGGCCAGCACAGTCGGATTGGCCCTGGCCGACGAGAACGGATTGTTGGTTCTCGCGAACGAGGCGTATGCGGCCATCGTCGGTTGTCCGCGCCATCTGTTGTCCGGCCGGTCCTCGCGTGAGTTCACCCATCCCGACGATCTGGCTCAGCACGCCGCGATGGAACAGATCATGGACGACGCCAAGGCGCGCGGGGAATCGGTTCATGTCGAGAAGCGCTACCTGCATGCCGACGGCACGGTCCGGTGGGGGTGGATCTCGGCCAGTGAGGTTCCCGGCCCCGGGGGCATTCGGTGGACGATGGCAGTCGTACACGACACCACCGACCGGCGGCGCGTCGAGGACGACCTCCGTCAAGCCGCGCAGACCGATGCCCTGACCGGCTTGCTCAACCGACGTGGATGGCGAGATCGGTTGCATCAGTTGACGACACCCCGTGGTGCCGACCTCGCATTGGCTCTGGCGATGATCGACTTCGATCGGTTCAAGTCGTACAACGACAGGTACGGGCACGGACGCGGGGATCGGTTGTTGGTTCGGTTCTCCGCTGCTGCGCAGGACCTTCTCGGTGGCCGCGTCTCCATCGCCAGGTGGGGCGGCGAGGAGTTCGCACTCGCGATGCCCGGGGTGGATTCGACGACCATGTCGGCCGTGCTGGCCGAGCTGTCGGCGGTCGTGCCCGACGGACAGACCTTCTCGGCCGGTTACACGACCCTGCGCGCGGGGAGTCCGTCGACGACTGTTTCGACCGCGCGGACATGCTGCTCTATCGGGCCAAACGAGACGGTGGTGCACGCTCGTACGGCGAGGCGTACGAAGCGCCCTGATGACGACCGTCAGCTCTGCAGGCGACCGAATCCGACGACCCCGGAATCGGATGCGTAGTTCAGTGTGTGCACCCTGATCTTGCCGGCTTCGTTGCCTCCGACGGTGATGGCCTCGCCGCCCTCGACCGCAACGATCACGTTGGTGTGCTGGCCGGCCCAGCTGGCGTTGTCGTAGAGCACCACATCGCCCACCGATGGCGTGTAGTCGCCCACGGCCTCGAATCGGCCCTGCTCCTGGTAAAACTCCTGCAGGGTGTATACGCCGGGTATGCGCCACGAACCCGAATGAGGATTCGACAGCGGCAGTCCCGCCTCCTTCATGATCCAGCTGACGAAATCGGCGCACCACGCTTCGTCGATGCCTTCGGCGTAGAACGTTCCCGGCCGCTGCAGCTCGTGCTCGGTGCGCAGGAGTTCGACCACCCGGGCCTGATCGGTGGTCAACTCGCCGGCATTCACCTCAGGGAATGCTTCGGTGTCCCACGGGAGGTACCGGCTCGGTGCCAGCCACAGAACACCGACTACCGCGACCACGACGACAGCCGTGCAGGCTGCCACCCACAGCGGCCACCGTCGTCGGGTCCGCGCGGTGGCGTCGATGCTCATGCGACCACGGTAGCGCGAGGTGGCACACCGCTCGGCACAATGACTGTGTGACCACTTCCGAGAATTCGTCGCCCGTTTCCGTTCCTGAGCCCGTCGTGGACGCCGCGAGAGGCGCATCGCGGATCACCGTGCTCACCGGTGCAGGCATGTCGGCCGAATCGGGGATCGCAACTTTTCGGGACGCCCAGAGCGGGTTGTGGAAGGACTTCGATCCCAAGGACCTCGCCAGCCCCGAGGGGTGGTCGGCCGACAGTGATCTGGTGTGGGGCTGGTATCGATGGCGGGCCGAATTGGTCCGACGCTCGGAGCCCAACGCCGGACACGTGGCACTCGCGCAATGGCAGCAGCGGGCGCACGTCGACATCGCCACCCAGAATGTCGACGATCTGCACGAGAGGGCGGGGGCCACGGTTCTCTCGCACGTGCACGGGTCACTGTTCGAGCCGTACTGCAGCGATTGTGGAACGCGGGCTCAATTCGATGATGCCGCGGACGCACCTGCCGAGGCGGACCAGCGGGTTCCGCCGCCGGAGTGCCCGCTGTGCGGTGGGCTGATCAGGCCGGGTGCGGTGTGGTTCGGCGAATCGCTTCCCGAGGCCGCGTGGGAGGCGGCCGAGGAGGCCGTCCGACATGCCGACCTGGTTCTCGTGGTCGGCACGTCCGGAGTTGTGTACCCGTTCGCCGGGCTGCCTGCGATCGCCCGCAGCGCCGGAGCGACGGTGGTGGAGATCAACCCGGTCGAGACCGAGGTCTCGGACATGGCCGATCACCGGTGGCGCACCACGGCTGCGACGGGGCTGCCTGCGTTGGTCGAGCAGTTGTGAAACGGGGGCCTCGCGGCCTCGAAGAGCCAGGAACAGTGGCAGCTCACCGAACTGCGCAGCGAATCGCCTGTGTCGGGCCGTCTCGATCGTCGGAAATCGCCACAACTGCCGATTGCCACATCCAACGATTGCAGCTCGACGACTACGGCAACCCCGGGTCAGTCGGTGGTCAATGCCTCGACCAGAGCGCTCATTGCCGATGCGGCACTGTCGGTTTCGCTGGGTCCCAGGGCGGCGAGGCTGGCGATGAGTGCTGCTATCTCGGGGGCGGTCAACCGCACCGGCCGGGGCGCGGCGACGCTTGCCAGTCGAGATCCGCCGTGCACACCCGGTACCGCATCGATGGGAACCCCGGACTCACGCAACCGGGCAAGGTCGCGTTCGACGGTGCGCACGGAAACCCCGAGCCGTTGCGCGAGTTCGGGTGAGGTCAACGGCGCAGCCGCCGACCCCAGCCATTCCACGATCCGCTGCTGACGCGCGACGCGGCGCAAGGTGAGTGCGCTGTCGAGCGATCGGGGCGCGTTGTCCTTCGGCACCGTCCGAATTCTTCCCGATTCCCGACACCGCCCTGACGGGATTGGGTCCTACCGTTGTCGATATGACACCTGACACCGAATCGATCGACAGCTTCTTCGCCCGCTACACGGGGTACTTGACCTCGGGCGATCTCGACGGTCTGGCGAATATCTACAACTATCCGGCTCTGGCCGTCACGGCGCGGGGTTGTGCGGCGATCGCCGAGCCGCAGCAGACCCGAGAGTTCTTTCGGCAGGGGCAGACCTACTATCGGTCGCGCGGAATACAGGGGGTGCGGGCGCGCGACATCGTCACCGAGGCGCAGGTGCCGGGTATCTGGGTTGGGCACCTTCTGCTGGAGAACCTCGACTCCGACGGTTCGCCGGTGGGAACCGAGCGCAACGCCTATCAGGTGGTGACGCTGGACGACGGCACGCGTCGGATTGCGGTGACGACCCCGCTCGATGCCTAGAGCTGGGCGGAGCCGCACTCGGTACTGTGGGTGGGAACGGTTCTTCTTTCTCAGGTAGGGATAACAGATGGCTTTGGGCTCCGACCGATTCTGGCGCGTACTCGGCCGCTCGGCGCAGAAGGCGCAGAGCACCTCGCGTCGACGCGTCGACCGGGCTCAGGAGCATGCGGAATGGGCTGCTGCCCTGAGCGCGAGCGAGTTGGCGACCGAGGCGACCGCGCTGCGGGTCGACAATGCCGACCGTCTCGATGTCCCTCGGTACCTGGCGTTGACGCGTGAGGCGAGCGAGCGTGCCCTGGAGCTCCGGCCCTTCGACGTTCAGTTGCACGGTGCCGTGCGATTGCTCGCCGGTGACGTGGTGGAGATGGCAACCGGCGAGGGCAAGACGTTGGCCGGTGCCATCGCTGCCGTCGGATACGTGCTGTCCGGGCGTTCGGTGCACGTCATCTCGGTCAACGACTTTCTCGCGCAACGTGATGCGCAATGGATGCAGCCACTGTTCGAGTCCCTCGGTATCACCGTCGGTTCCATCGGCGAGTCGTCGACCGCATCCGAGCGGCGCGCCGCCTATGCCTGCGACATCACCTATGCCTCGGTCAACGAGATCGGGTTCGACGTTCTGCGTGATCATCTGGTGAACGACCGAAACGATCTGGTGGCACCCGTGCCGGACGTCGCCCTGATCGACGAGGCCGATTCCGTACTGGTCGACGAGGCGCTCGTTCCACTGGTGTTGGCCGGTTCGGTCTCCGGCGACGTCTCGACCTCGACGGTCATGGATGCAGTCCGGTTGCTGGACAAGGGAGTTCATTTCGACACCGATGCCGAAGGACGCAACGTGTTCCTCACCGACGAGGGCGCACTGCGGATGGAGAAGGAGCTGGGCGGTATCGACCTGTACTCCGAACATCACGTCGGGACGACATTGGTGGCGGTCAACGTGGCACTGCACGCCCAGGTGCTGGTCCAGCGCGACGTCGACTACATCGTCCGTGACGGACGGGTGCAGTTGATCAACGCCTCGCGTGGCCGGGTGGCCGAACTGCAGCGATGGCCGGATGGATTGCAGGCTGCGGTCGAGATCAAGGAGGGGCTCGCTCCCACCGAGACCGGTGAAATTCTCGACACGATCACCGTGCAGGCGTTGATCAATCGATACGCGACGGTGTGCGGTATGACCGGTACCGCCATGGCGGCGGGGGAGCAGCTTCGCACGTTCTACGGCCTCGGAGTCTCGATCATCGAGCCCAACGTTCCCACGGTGCGCGTCGACGAAGTCGACCGCGTGTACGACACGATCGAGCACAAGAACGCTGCAATTGCGCTGCAGGTGAAGGAGATTCACGAGACCGGTCAGCCGATCCTCATCGGCACCCACGACGTCGCAGAGTCCGAGGCGCTGGCCTCGACGCTCACCGCGTCGGGGGTGGAGGTGGTGGTGCTCAATGCCAAGAACGACGCCGAGGAGGCGGCGGTCATCGCTGCGGCGGGCGTACACGGCGCGGTGACGGTCTCGACGCAGATCGCCGGACGTGGAACCGACATCAAGCTCGGTGGTCCCGACGGCACCGACCGCGAACGGATTGCCGAGCTCGGCGGACTGTTCGTTCTCGGCACCGGTCGCCACACCACCGAGCGACTCGACAATCAGCTCCGAGGACGTGCAGGTAGGCAGGGAGACCCCGGCCGGTCGCTGTTCTTCGGCAGTTGGGAGGACGACGTCGTCAAGAACAACATCGGCGACAAGGATGCCCCGAAAGGCATCGACGAGAGCGGCCTCTTCACCTCGGCTGCTGCGGCCGACCGTGTCGATCATGCGCAGCGCATCGCCGAGGGCCAGATGCTCGAAATACATTCGCGCACGTGGCGTTACAACCAGCTGACGGCTCAGCACCGTGAGATCCTCGATCGCCGCCGGGCCACGTTGCTCGACTCCGACGAGGCACTGACGCTGCTCGAGCAGCACGCACCGGCGCGCTCGAAGGAGTTGCGCGAGAACGTGTCCGAGGAAACTCTGATCGAGGTCGCCCGCCAGATCGTGCTGTACCACCTCGATCGGTCGTGGTCGGACTACCTCGCGCACCTCGCCGACGTACGGGAGAGCATTCACCTGCGCGCACTGGGGCGGGAGAACCCGCTGGACGAGTATCACCGGATCGCTGTCGAGGCGTTCAAGACGGTGTCCTCCAAGGCGATGGATCTCTCGCACGCGACGTTCGAGTCGGCCGAGATCACCTCGGAGGGAATCGATCTGGACGAAGCCGGCTTGCGTCGACCGACGTCGACCTGGACGTACATGGTGCACGACAACCCGTTCGCGTCCCGCGGAAATGCCGGTGCGGCCGGTCTGGGGCCGATTTTCGGTGGCTGACGCGCGGCGCGCGTTGCTCGCTCTCGCGTTCGGCGCGAGCGTGGTGGCTTCCGGGTGTGCCGACTCGTACGGCGAATTCCCGGCGGGCAAGACGTACTCGTCGGTCGATGCACCCGACTCCTACACGCCGGTCGCCGGAACGACGGTCAGGCTCGAATTCGTCGACGACCGGATCTCGGCCGAGGCGGGGTGCAACAGGTTGTTCGGCACCGTGGACACCTCGCAGGGCAGAATCACCATCGACTCTCTCGGGTCGACGCGCGTGGCCTGCCCGGAGGCGATCATGGAGCAGGACCGGTGGCTGTCGGCATTCCTGACCTCCTCGCCACGGTGGTCGCGGGACGGCGGAACCATGACCCTGGACAACGGGAACGAGCGGATCGTCTTCGCCGAATTCTGATCGATCAGCGGCGGATGCGGTTCACCGCGGTGTGGCGTACCCCGTCGAGAAAGAGTTTCAGTCCGAAATCGAATCTGCTCGTCGGATCTGGACTCTCGAAAAGCGGCGACGCGTCGGGCGTGAGGGCTCCGGCGGAATCCATCTGAAGCCGCGCTTGCTCGTCCACGGTCTGACCGAGGACGTAGTACAGCAATGTGTCGGCGGTGAGTTCCGCGTCGCGTCGCGGCAGTCCTGCTCGAATGCACACGGCGGCAATGCGTTCGCGAATGTGGTTGGTGGTCAGCCTCGACGCGTAGGTCGCGGCCACCAATTCGGCACCGTCGCGTCGGGAGAGAAGCGCGTCGCGCAGTCGGTGCGCGATCTGAGCGATCTGTGCGTCCCACGAATCCTCGGTGGACGGCGCATCGGCACCCGAGAGTATGTGGTCGGCGATGGCACCGAGCAGCGTCTGTTTGTTGGGGAAGTGCCAGTACAGCGCGCCCGGCTGGACGTGCAGTGACGTCGCCAGACGGCGCATCGTCAGGTCTGCCAGGCCGTAATCGTCGAGAATGGCGATCGCGCCGTCCAGGACGTCCTGCCTGTTCAGTTGCACGTACTTCCCCCTGTCGTTCGACGCCGCGTCGCTTTGACAGTAGCCGAGCGCGGTGCCTAACGTGAACGCCGTTCAACTTGAACGGTGTTCAATTTCGATACCGTTCGACGACGAGGGGACCCGGAATGGACATTTTGCGCACGGCGCGTACACAGGTGCTCGGCGACGGCATCGCGCTCGATCGATCTCAGGTTCTCGAGGTTCTCGAGCTCGGGGACGACCGTCTCGAGGAGACGATGCTGTTGGCCCACGAGGTGCGGATGAAGTGGTGCGGGCCCGAGGTCGAGGTGGAAGGAATCGTCAGCCTCAAGACCGGCGGGTGCCCCGAGGACTGTCACTTCTGTTCGCAGTCCGGGCTTTTCGCCTCCCCGGTCCGAGCTGCGTGGCTCGATATCCCCTCGCTGGTGGAAGCTGCGAAGCAGACCGCGAAGACCGGAGCGACGGAATTCTGCATCGTCGCCGCGGTACGCGGACCGGACGATCGGTTGCTCGCGCAGGTCGCCGCGGGTATCGAGGCCATTCGGAACGAGGTCGAGATCGATATCGCCTGCTCGTTGGGCATGCTCGATCAGGATCAGGTCGATCGGCTCGCGGCAATGGGTGTGCATCGCTACAACCACAATCTCGAGACCTCTCGCTCGTACTTTCCGAACGTGGTGACCACCCATACCTGGGAGGAGCGGTGGAACACCCTGAAGATGGTGCGCGAGGCAGGCATGGAGGTGTGCTGCGGCGGAATTCTCGGCATGGGGGAGACGCTCGGGCAGCGGGCCGAGTTCGCAGCCGATCTCACCGCACTCGAACCCGACGAGGTGCCCCTGAACTTCCTCAACCCCCGGCCGGGAACCCCGTTCGGAGACCTCGACGTGCTGCCGGCATCGGATGCTCTGCGCGCTGTCGCTGCGTTCCGTCTCGCCCTGCCGCGCACGATTCTCAGGTTCGCCGGCGGCCGCGAGATCACTCTCGGTGATCTGGGTGCGAAGCAGGGAATTCTCGGCGGCATCAATGCGGTCATCGTCGGCAACTACCTGACGACGCTCGGTCGTCCGGCAGAGCAGGACCTCGACCTTCTCGGCGAGCTGCAGATGCCGATCAAAGCGCTCAACTCGACTATCTGATGGGCGTATTAGGGTGGGTCGAATGACGAGCGAGACCCACTACGACCCGTACACCGGCCGGCCTGTCGAATCCCGAGCCGAGATGGGCGCGGATTCGTTGTCGGTCGCCGTCCGGCTCGGGCTGGAGCCGCCGCGGTTCTGCGCAGAATGCGGACGCCGCATGGTGGTCCAGATCGTCCCCGACGGGTGGACATCGCGGTGCTCGCGTCACGGTCTCGTCGACTCGGCCGCGACGGGTAGGCGCTAGGTGGTCATGTCGGACGTTCTCGAAGTCGCACCGCGGACCAGTACCGTTCGTGTGTTGTCGGTGGTTGTCGGAGTCTCGGTGGCAGTGTCGGCTCTGGGCGGGATGTTGTGGGGATTCTTGGCACCGGCGCAGCAGCTGCTCGTGGTGGCGCAGGACCGTGGGGCCGCACTGACCGGTGAGAGTCTGCACCGCTTCGACGGCCTCGCGCTCTTCTCCTTCGTGTCCTTGGCCCTGGGTCTCGTCATCCCGATCGGGTGGTGGCTGTGGAAGTCGGAGCGAGGTCCGCGGCTGTTCGGTGCGATCTTCGTCGGCGCTCTCGCGGGTTCGGTCGCTGCTCTCCTGGTGGGCAACGGGATTGCTGCTCTTCGGTTTCCGAAGGCCGCCGACCCTGCAGTCGGGTCGATCGTCACTGTTGCGCCGAGCATCGACACTCCGCTGGTGCTGATCGTTCAGGCGCTGATGGCATCGCTGGTGATCCTGCTGCTGGCGGCGATGAATCCCAACGACAATCTGCACTACACCGATCCCGAACCGGACGACCTCGATGTCGAGTTCTCCCCGCCGCCGCCGTCGTTCGACTCGAATCGGGTCGACTGACCGCAGCGGTTCACGTCTGCGGTGGGCGCAATGCGGCGAACTCGTCGGTGACTCGAATGCTGTTGTCGGCAAAGCGGAACAGTGCAGGCGGTCGTCCACCTGCCTTGCCCGACGGCGCGCGTCGTCCGGTGGGTTCGATGACACCACGCCTGCTCAGTACGCGCTGCAGATTGGTGGCGTCGACCTGATATCCGAGTGCGGCACCGTAGATCTCGCGCAGCGAGGAGATCGCGAAATCGACCGGCGCGAGTGCGAATCCGATGTTGGTGTACGAGAGTTTCGCGACCAGTCGATGTCTCGCGTGCGCGACGACGGTTCCGTGATCGAACGACATGTGGGGCAGTGCGGAAACCGGGTGCCATGCCGTGTCGGAGGGGAGTGTCGGCTCGGCCGAGATCGGCACCAGGCCCAGGAAGGTCGACGCGATCCGCCGATCTCCAGGCACACGTTCGGGTTCGCTGAAGACGGACAGTTGCTCGAGGTGTGCCACCGAGCGCACGTCGACCTTTTCCGCGAGCTGACGCCGAGCGGAGGTGGCGAGGTTCTCGTCGTCGCGCAGGGTGCCTCCGGGCAGCGACCAGGTCCCGGCCTCGGGATCGAGCGCGCGCTGCCACAGCAGCACCGCCAATTCCGGGGCATCGGGGTCGGAAAAGGTTCGAACTTGGAACACCGCAATGAGGACTTCGTGGACGGTGCTACGATGAATCATGTTTTCGATCATAGGTCGAAAACTCCCTCGGAGGAAATTCGGTCACCGACGACCGGATGATCGGTGAAGGAGAACCGTCATGACCAGCAGCGCTACCCGGGTGAACACCCTGGACTCGGCATTCGCCGGAGTTCGCGACATCGTCGACGGAGCCGGTGGCTACGGGGGAGTCGAGGCGACGCCGGAATGGGCCGCCGAAGTCCGACGGCTCGCCGATCTGCGCGGTGCGACGCTGCTCGCACACAACTACCAACTACCTGCGATCCAGGATGTTGCCGATCATGTCGGTGACTCCCTCGCACTCTCGCGCATCGCCGCCGAGGTGTCCGAGGACACGATCGTGTTCTGCGGCGTCCACTTCATGGCCGAGACCGCGAAGATCCTGAGCCCGCAGAAGACGGTCCTCATCCCCGACCAGCGCGCCGGTTGCTCCCTCGCGGATTCCATCACCGCAGACCAACTCCGCGAATGGAAGGCGGATTTCCCGGAGGCCGTCGTCGTCTCGTACGTCAACACCACCGCCGAGATCAAAGCGCTGACCGACATCTGCTGCACCTCGTCGAACGCCGTCGAGGTGGTCGAGTCGATCGATCCGGGCCGCGACATCCTGTTCCTGCCCGATCAGTTCCTCGGCGCGCACGTCAAGCGCGTCACCGGACGCGAGAACCTGCACATCTGGGCCGGAGAATGCCACGTGCACGCCGGTATCAACGGCGACGAGTTGGCCGAGAAGTCTCGCACCCACCCGGACGCAGAACTGTACGTCCACCCCGAATGCGGCTGCGCCACTTCGGCTCTGTACCTCGCAGGCGAGGGATTCGTACCGGCGGACAAGGTCAAGATTCTCTCCACCGGCGGCATGCTCGACGCTGCGCGCACCACGGCGTCCAAGCAGGTTCTCGTCGCCACCGAGATCGGCATGTTGCATCAGCTGCGGATGGCTGCACCCGAGGTCGACTTCCTCGCCGTGAACGACCGCGCATCGTGCGGCTACATGAAGATGATCACCCCTGCGGCTCTGCTGCGCTGCCTGGTCGAAGGACGCGACGAGGTGCACGTCGACCTCGAGACCGCGCACATCGCGAGCAAGTCGGTGCAGCGGATGATCGAGATCGGCACCCCGGGCGGCGGCGAGTGAATCCATCGGTCGCGTGGGAAACCGCGGCCGATCTGGTCGTCGTCGGCGGTGGAATCGCCGGACTCACCGCGGCGCGCACCGCGACGGCCCGCGGCCTGCGGGTGGTGACCGTCAGCAAGGGGCAGTCCACCGACACCGCAACGCAGTACGCCCAGGGTGGAATTGCGGTGGTCGGTCCCGAGCTCGAGGACTCGATCGAATCGCATGTGGCCGACACCTGTGTTGCCGGTGCCGGTTTGTGCGACGAGGACGCGGTGCGCTCCATCGTGTCCGGTGGACGTGCGGCGATCACCTCGCTCGAGGCTGCGGGCGCGCAGTTCGACCTGGCGGCTGACGGCGAGGTGGCACGGACCCGCGAGGGTGGCCACAGCGTTCGTCGCATCGTTCACGCCGGGGGAGATGCGACCGGGGCTGAGGTGCAGCGCACGCTGGACGCGTCGGTGCCCACGGTGCAGTTCGACACGACCGCACTGCGGGTGCTGACCACCGACGGTGAGGTTGTCGGTCTCCTCGTGCGTGGACCTCGCGGCGTCGGCGTCGTTCATTGCCCGACGGTGCTGCTCGCCACCGGCGGACTGGGGCAGCTCTTCTCGTGCAGCACCAACCCGCCCGGCGCGACGGCCGACGGCATTGCACTCGCACTCGACGCCGGTGCGCGGATCGCGGATCTGGAGTTCGTGCAGTTCCATCCGACGGTTCTGTTCGCCGCCGGGTCGACGGGCCGCCGCCCGTTGATCAGCGAGGCAGTGCGAGGAGAGGGAGCCCGCTTGGTCGACGTCACCGGTCGTGCGTTCATGGCGGAGGTGCACCCGCTCGGTGACCTCGCGCCACGCGACGTGGTGTCCCGCGCCATCGCCGAATTGCTGCACGGCAGCGGTGACGACCACGTACTGCTGGACGCCCGCACGGTCGAACGCGTCCACGAACGGTTCCCGACCGTGACCGCCTCGTGCCTGGAGGCCGGCTTCGATCCGGCGACGGACCTGATTCCGGTGGCACCGGCAGCGCACTATTCGTGCGGGGGCGTGGCGACGGATACGGCCGGACGTACCTCGGTTCCCGGCTTGCTGGCCGCGGGCGAAGTGGCGCGCACCGGCTTGCACGGTGCCAACAGGTTGGCGTCGAACAGTCTGCTCGAGGGTCTCGTCGTCGGTGAGCGTGCGGCCTACGTGGCTGCCGAACGGGTCGGCCGCACCGGCAGGATCTCGGATGTCACACTGCCCACGTATCGCCGTATCGACCGCGCGGTGCTGCAGCGCACCATGACCGCCGAGGTCGGCGTCGTACGGGATGCAACGGGTCTTGCTGCAGCGCAACGTGTTCTGGAGCACGGCGTGGTATCGGAACCGCCCGTGGATGCGCGCGCGGTCGAGGACGCAGCGTTGACCGCTGCGGCGGAGGTGATCGTGCTGACCGCGTCCGAGCGGCGCGAGAGCAGAGGGTGTCATACCCGACGCGATGCGCCGGAGACCGATCCGGCGCAGCGCCGCAGTCTGTTCGTCGAACGAGATCTCGATGGACGGTTGACGATAGTGAACGACGATGTGATGACGGGAGCACGTTGACATGACCGATTCCCCGAACGAGGTGAACCCGGGCGTCGACCGAGACGAGGTTCTCGCACTGATCAGGACCGCCCTCGACGAGGACCTGCGGTACGGACCCGACATCACCACGCTGGCAACGGTTCCCGAGGACGCCGTCGCCAACGCGTCGGTGGTCTCGCGCCAATTCGGCACGGTGGCCGGAATCGATGTCGGTCTCCTGGTTCTCGACGAGGTGATCGGAAGCGGCGGATACTCCGTCGTGCATCGCATCGAGGACGGATCCGAGGTCGAACCGGGACAGGCCGTTCTGACGGTCGAAGCCCCGACTCGAGATCTGCTCACTGCCGAACGCACGATGCTCAACATCGTCTGTCATCTTTCGGGAATCGCCACCGCGACGGCCGGCTGGGTCGCCGAGGTCGCCGACACCGAGTGCAAGATCCGGGACAGCCGAAAGACGTTGCCGGGATTGCGTTCACTGCAGAAGTACGCCGTTCGCGCCGGCGGGGGCGTCAATCACCGGATGGGTCTGGGAGACGCCGCGCTCATCAAGGACAATCACGTGGCGGCAGCCGGTTCGGTCGTCGCTGCGTTGAACGCAGTGCGGGCCGCGGCTCCCGACATCGCATGCGAGGTCGAGGTAGACAGCCTGGAGCAACTCGACCAGGTACTGGCGGAGAACGTCGAACTGGTTCTGCTGGACAACTTTCCGCTCTGGCAGACACAGATGGCGGTGCAGCGCCGAGACACGTTCGCGCCGCAGACGAAGCTGGAATCCTCGGGTGGCCTGACTGTCGACGTGGCACGGGACTACGCGCGTACGGGGGTCGACTTCCTTGCGGTCGGCGGTCTGACACACTCGGTGACAGTGCTCGACCTCGGCCTGGACATGTAGTCGAGCCTCGCAATGTGAGGAATTCTTTCGAAGATGGAAGTTCAGAGCGTCCGCCTCGACAGTTGGATCTGGGCGGTTCGGTTGTTCAAGACGCGGTCAGCCGCGGCTGCTGCCTGCCGCGGCGGGCACGTCCGCGTCAACGGAACTCCCGCCAAACCCGGGCATCGCATCGGCCCGGACGACGAGATCAGACTGCGGGCCGACGGAGTCGAGAAGATCGTCGTCGTGGTGCGGGCCATCACCAAACGAGTAGGCGCAGCGGTCGTTCCCGAGTGCTTGATCGATCGCAGTCCGCCGCCGCCACCGAAAGAAGTTCTGGCTTCCGTACCGAGGCGTGATCGAGGGGCAGGCAGGCCCACCAAGCGCGATCGTCGTGAAATCGACCGACTGCGGGGCCTGGGCCTCTAGTGCTCCCGGCTCCCTTCAGTTACCTTCGGTAACGACACGTAGTTCGTACGCGCAAGGAGGTGGGAATGGACTCCGTCCTGTGGACTCCACGTTTCGCAGCAGTCTATTTCCTGGCAGCAGCGTTGCTTCTCATTCTGTTTCTGGCCATCGACGCTTCCCTTGTCATCGCCGCACCGCTTCTGTTGATGTCGGTGGGACTCGGAACAGCTGTTCTGATTCGCAATCGAAAGCGTCACCCGGTTTGCTGAAAGATCCCGACGCGGGTGTAGGCAGGGCTGTGCCCTGACGCTTGTGTGGGTCGTCAGGCGGGTTGTCGTGGTTCCTCATCGCCGGTGTCGTTGTGGTTGTGGTTGTGGTTGTCGGGTGGGTAGAGGACTTCTTCTGGGTGGTGGGCGTGGTTGATCAGGCCTCGGCGTGTGGGGTCCATTCCGGCGGGTGGGTGCCACAGTGTGCGGCCCGGGTAGCGATGTCGGGCTCCGGTTTTGGTGGTGGCCCATGTGCCGGGTCCGGTGCCGACGAGTGCGTGGTGCATGTCGCAGCCGAAGGTGAGGGAGTCGATGTCGGTGTAGCCGCCGGTGTTCCAGTCGGTGAGGTGGTGGGCTTGGCACCAGGTTGCGGGGCGGGTGCAGGAGGGGAAGCTGCAGCCGCGGTCTCGGGCGATGAGCACGATGCGTTGGTCGGCGGAGGCGATGCGTTTGGATCGGCCGAGGTACAGGGCTCGGCCGTGGTCGTCGAAGATGGTCAGGTAGTGGTGGGCGTGCGAGGCCATGCGGATCGCATCGCGGATCGACACCCGTGATCCGGTGGCGGTCATGGCGTAGCCGCAGCCGGCTTCGAGGTCTTTCAGAGTCATGGTGACGATGGCGGTGACGGGAAGGCCGCGGTGGGTGCCGAGGGTGCCGGAGGCCAGGGTGTGTCGGAGCGCGAGTTTGAGGGCGTCGTGTTGGCGTTCGCGTTGGGTGCGGATATCCCGCGCGGCGGCAGCGTCGCGTGTTGCAGTGTCCGGTGCGTCGTCGGTGTCGGATCCGACGGCGTCGTCCGCGTCGTCCGGGTCGGTTGTGTCGCCGGGCTCAGCTGTGTCCTGTGGTTCGGTTGTGTCGCCGGGCTCAGCACTGTCCTCTGGTCCGATGGTGTCGTCGGGCCCTGTGCCGCAACCACAGTCGATGCCGTCACCGCACCGGCCGTCACCGTCGCAGGGATCGTCGCCGTCGAATGAACCGTCGTCCCACAGTCCCGCGTTACCTGTCCACCCGTCTGCGGGCTCCGGTAGCGGTGGGGTGTCGGTATCGAAGACACCACCGGATGTGGCCGAATCCGGTTCGGTGGCTGCAGGATCGGGACGCGCACCGTCGCTCGCAGCCCCGGGGCTCGTGCTGTCCTTGCCGCCGGTCTCGTCGTGGATGATCGATGTGGGGTCTGCGGGGTTGTTGACGCCCGGTTTCGCAGCTTTGGAGAACAGGGCTTCGAGGTAGGCCCGTAGTTCGGGGTCGACGCAGAATTTTCCTTCGGACATTCCGTCGGCACCCTGTTCACCGAGGTAGAAGAACGCATCCCTGCGTTTCGGTGGTCTCGGTGGCTTCCCGTCCTCGTCTTCGTCTTCGTCCTCGTCCTCGTCGTGGTCGCCGTCGGGGTTGAGGATCGAATCCAGGTGCGCCACCAACGGTGCGAAATCGTCGGGTCGCCTGGTCGAGGCGTAGCCCGCCAATTGCTCGTCGGCGAGCTCGCGCGTCTGCGGATCGACATCCCGGGGCAGGTGGCGGAAGAACTCGCGGATCATCTGCACATGCTTGGCATCGAGCAACCCCGCCCGCAACGCTCCCGCGGTGTGCGGCAGCAACGGCGGCAGGACTTCACCGGAGAAGGCGGTGCGGTCACCCAATTCGGCAGCCAGGCGCACCCGTGCTCCGGCTGCTCGTGGGGTGATCCGCAGCATCCACGCCACCGACGACGGCACCGATCCCGGATACACATCGAGGCCGTGCTGAGAGATCAGCTCATTGAGCCAGGTGTACGAGTACGCGGTCAGGGATCTGGTCAGCATCTCCATCCGTTGGATCACCGCGCGCCGGTCCGCGTTCGACCACGCTACCGGCGACTGTTCCGCTAATTCCGCGATCGCGGACTCCACTCGGTCGACCAACACAGACAGTTCGGGATCGGACACCTCGGGGGCGGGCGGCACCGTCTCGATGCCGTCCACCCCTGATCCGCCGTCCCCCGAAAGCATGAACAGAATCTATCGCGACCCACCGACAAAGTTTCGAACACACGTTCTCATGGATTCGGGGCCGAGCGAGATGCAGACGTCAGCGACGCTTCCCGCTGCGTCGAGCGTTCGTCTTCGTCTTGGCAACGGGGCGAGCGGGTTTGGAGGGGTGCGCTTTCTTCTTCTTGACCGGTGCCTCGTCCGACGGTCCGCGTGAACTGCGGGTCGAGCGGCCGCGGACGATACCGATGAATTCCTCGATGCGGTCGTCCTCGCGTTCGGCGACCCAGGCCAGTGCAATCTGTGACTGCTCGACATCGGTCACCGGGCGGTAGACGAGGTCCTTGCGGGCATTGAATCGGGCGACCGAGTGCGGCACGATCGCCACCCCGAGCCCGGCGGCCACGTACTCGAACGTCTCGGCAACGGAATTCATCGGCGGCAGTTCCGGTCGACTCCCGGACACGAGTTCGGTTGCCACCGCTGCCCATTCGGGCACGGTCGCGGGTTCGGCGAGCAGATGCTCGTCGGCGAGGTCGGTCGCGGTGACCGAATCGAATGCAACGACTGCGTGGTCTTTCGGGACCACCACTACCTGCACTTCCTGGTACAGACCGATCGCGTTGAGCCCATCGCGATCGATCGGCGGACGAACGAAGCTCACATCGACCGTTCCGTCGCGCAGGGCCGACACCTGTGTCTGCGGCGTCGTCGCCACCACGGACAGCGTGACGTCGGGGAACCGATCCGCCCAGATGCGTGTCCACTTCGTCAGCGTCACGCCTTCGGCGTATCCGATGGTGAAGGTCGTCGGCTCTGCCGCAGCGACCTGCGCGAGTTCCGAGAGCCGATCGTCCTCGGCGATCTCCACCAGGGCTCGCTCGAGCAGATCGCGGCCTTCGGCGGTGAGCTCGGTGGGGGATGCCCCGGGCACGAACAGGTCGACGCCGAGCTGTTCCTCGAGTTCCACGATCGTCTTGCTCAAGCGGATCCGCGAGATTCCGAGCGACCGAGCAGCGCGCGCGAAATGCAGTTGCTGCGCCACCGCCGCGTACCAGCGCAGTGTCTGCACATCGATGTTCACGATGTCGAGCCTATGGGACGAGGAGGGCAGTGAGGGACGGTGGCGTCGAGAGCGCCGACGGCCGGATAAGCTGGTCCGGTGAGCCCGGAGAACAAACAGCAGACCATGAAGCCATTGACCGCGGCGAACAAGCTCGGCATCTACCTTCCCGCAGCACCCGAAGAATTCCAGGACTCGATGATCAGCCGGTCCGACCTGGACGCACTGCGCAGCGATCCGCCGCAGTGGTTGACCGACCTGCAGACCAACGGACCCTTCCCCCGCGACGTCATCGCCAAGAAGCTCGGCGTGTCCATCGCGGGGCTGGCCCGCGGCGGTGTCACCGAAGCGCTGACCACCGAGGCAATCGACGAACTCGTCGCCAGCCCGCCCCAGTGGCTCGTTCGCGAGCGTCGCACCCAGATTCAGGTGCGCAAGGATGCCGAACGCATCAAGGAGAAGCAGGAAGCGCGTCGCACCTCGGGCAACCGACCGACCAAGCTGCGCAACCTCTAACGCGAGACGATCCCGTCGAGGTAGCGCCACCGGCCGTCGATGCGGGCGAAGCGGCTGACCTCACTCATCGAGCCCGCCCCGTCGGGATGCTTGTACCGAGCGCGGAACTCGACCGTTCCCGCGTCGTCGAACATGCCACCGGCGTCGGTTGCGAGAATGTCGAGTCGATACCACCGCTGGTCGGGGTCCAATTCCAGCTCGGCCGGTGCGGTGTCGGGATGCCACGATGCGCGAAGATAGGCCACATCGCCGACGGCGAACGCGGTGAATCGCGATCGCATCAGCTTCTCCGCCGTCGGCGCGCTCGCATCCCCGCGCAGATACGGCTCGCAACAGGCATCGAACGTGTCACCACTCGAACACGGACACCGTCCGCTCACTCGTCGACAACTTCGACGGAATAGGTGCCCAGTTCGTGCTCGTCCCGTTTGCCGACGTCCTGGATCCAGGTGTTGGCCTCCAGAAGCGTGTCGAACAGTCCCAGTGGAATCGGGTCGCCGCCGAGGGCATTCTTCATGATCACGCGATATTTCCTCACGGAGTCACCCGCCGGACGGTCGCCAGAAACGTTGCGGCGGCAAAGAACATCCCGGCGAACGTGCGATTCATCGTCTTCTGTTGACGCTGGGATTTCATCAAGCGCAACACCCGCGACGCCAGCGAGGTGTACCCCGTCATCACGAGCATGTCGACCGCGACCATCGTGGCGGCGATCAGCAGGTACTGGACGACGAGAGGCCGTGTCGGATCGAGGAACTGGGGGAGCACCGCGACCATGAAGACGACGGCTTTCGGGTTGCTGGCGTTGACGAGGAAGCCTCGGGCGAGCATCGTCGTGCCACGGTCGGCTACTGCCGGGGCGTCGGCGACCTCGGTCGGGGCTGCCCGCCACTGTCGAACTCCGAGGTAGACCAGGTATGCGACGCCGAACCATTTGATGACGGAGAAGGCCAGCGTCGAGCTCGCCAGAACGGCTCCCAGTCCGACGGCGACGACGCCGATCTGAATCAGCAGACCGATCTGCAGCCCGAAGATGTTCCAGTATCCGCGGCGCAGGCCGTAGCGGAGCCCGGTGGACATCGACGCGATGGCACCGGCGCCGGGGGAGAGACTGATGACGATGCTCGCGCCGAGAAAGGCGAGCCACACTGACCAGGACATGGGTTCATTGAACTACGGCCGTCAACTCCGATTCGGCCCGCCTAGGTGTGTCGAACCGGGCACTGTGGGGTAGACCGCGGACATGGCAGACATCAGAACCATCGACACAGGCCCACAGCACGTCACCCGTCAGACCGAGGTGCGGGCACCGGCGTCCGAACTGTTCGACATGGTGGCCGATCCGAAGCGGCACGGCGAGCTCGACGGATCCGGCACCGTCAAGGACACCGTGCGCGGTCCCGATCGACTCAGCACCGGTGCGAAATTCTCCGTCGGCATGAAGCAGTACGGCGTGCCCTACAAGATCACCAGCACCGTCACCGAGTTCGTCGACGCCGATCGGCACAAGGTCGTCGAGTGGCAGCATCCGATGGGGCACAGCTGGCGCTGGGAGTTCGAGGAGAAGCAGCCGGGCCTGACCACGGTCACCGAGAGCTTCAAGTACGGCACCGCCAAGGTCCCGAAAATGCTCGAGCTGTTCAAGATGCCGCAGAAGAACGCGCAGGGCATCACGAGCACGCTGCACAACCTCGCTGCTCGCTACGCCTGACCCGAATCTATTCTGACCGGCATGCCGATCGATCCCGATACCAAGAACTGGACCTGGGTACTCGAGCGAGCGTGCCCGGACTGCGGGTTCGACTCGAGCGCCGTCGTGTACGACGACATCCCGGACCTCATCCGCGCCGACGTCGAGCGTTGGGAGGCGGTGCTGCAGCGCAACGACGCAGCACTGCGCCCCGACGACTCGACGTGGTCCGCGCTCGAGTACGCCGCGCACGTACGTGACGCGCACCGCATCTTCCGCACCCGGCTGGCGTTGGTGTTGGCCGAAGACGATCCCGAGTTCGCCAACTGGGATCAGGACGCCACGGCGCTGGCCGAGAACTACAACGCCCAGGACCCAGCGAAGGTGGCATCCGAACTCGGTGACGCTGCGCGCGCCCTCGCGGACGATTTCGCTGCCGTTCCGCCGGAGAACCGGCAGCGGACCGGTCGACGAAGTGATGGATCGAACTTCTCGGTCGAGTCACTGGCCGCCTACTACATTCACGACCCCATCCATCATCTGTGGGACGTGCGGGGCTGAGCCGAATTCGGTGGAACTATCCTGGGTGTTCGAACCACACTGTTTCGACCGAACCCCGGCACCGAACCGACTTCACGAAGGGGCCCACTATGCCTGCCCGCATCGAGCTCGCCCGCGTCGATCTACGCGGACGAACTCCATCCACCGCCGAACTACGCGGCGCACTTCCCCGAGGCGGAGTGGATGTCGATTCGGTGCTGCATCAGGTTCGCCCTGTCGTCGACGCCGTCCGAGAACGCGGCACCGAGGCTGCGCTCGAGTTCAGTGAGAAGTTCGACGGCGTCCGGCCGGATCGCGTTCGCGTCCCGCAGGAAGAACTGGTCAAGGCCCTCGCCGAGCTCGATTCGGATGTCCGAGCCGCCCTCGAGGTCGCCATCGAACGAACCCGTCTGGTGCACTCCGATCAGCGCCGAACCGACCACACCACACAGGTGGTGCCCGGCGGCACCGTGACCGAACGCTGGATCCCGGTCGATCGCGTCGGGTTGTACGTGCCCGGCGGTAACGCCGTGTATCCGTCGTCGGTCGTGATGAACGTGGTGCCTGCGCAGATCGCAGGCGTCGGATCTCTGGTGGTGGCGTCGCCGCCGCAGAAGAACTTCGGCGGACTGCCGCACCCGACGATCTTGGCCGCGGCCCAGCTGCTCGGCGTCGACGAGGTCTGGGCGGTCGGCGGCGGCCAGGGTGTCGCGCTGCTCACCTACGGTGGCGTCGACACCGACGGCGGCGAGTTGGCACCGGTCGATCTCATCACCGGTCCCGGCAACATCTACGTCACCGCCGCCAAACGACTGTGCCGCTCGCTCGTCGGAATCGACTCCGAGGCAGGGCCGACCGAGATCGCGATCCTCGCCGACGCCACCGCGGACCCCGTTCACGTGGCAGCTGACCTCATCAGCCAGGCCGAACACGACGTCATGGCGGCCAGCGTGTTGGTCACCGACAGTATCGAACTGGCCGATGCCGTGGACCAGGCCGTCAACGCACAGATGGCGTCGACGCGGCATGCCGAGCGGGTGGCCACCGCGCTGAACGGCAGCCAGTCCGGCATCGTGCTGGTCGACGACGTCACGCAGGGATTGGCCGTGGTCAACGCCTACGCCGCCGAGCACCTCGAGATCCAGACGAAGGACGCATCCGACGTCGCAGCTCGGGTGCGCAGCGCCGGTGCCGTGTTCGTCGGAGCGTGGTCGCCGGTGAGCCTCGGCGACTACTGCGCCGGTTCCAATCACGTACTGCCGACGGCAGGATGCGCGCGCCACTCGTCCGGCCTGAGTGTGCAGACGTTCCTTCGCGGTATCCACGTGGTCGACTACAGCGAAGCCGCCCTGAAAGACGTTGCGGCGCATGTCATTGCGCTCGCCAACGCCGAGGATCTACCGGCCCACGGCGAGGCGGTGCGGCTGCGGTTCGAAGTGTTGCGTACCGGTGATGCGTCATGAGTGATGCTTTGGGACGGTCGATCTCGCTGGACGACCTCCCGCTGCGCGAGGCGCTGATCGGCAAGTCACCCTACGGCGCGCCGCAGCTCACCGTGCCGGTTCAGTTGAACACCAACGAAAATCCGCATCCGCCGACGCAGGCATTGATCGACGATGTAGCCGACTCCGTTCGGCTCGCCGCCGGGCAGCTGCATCGCTACCCCGATCGCGATGCCGAAGCGCTGCGGGCCGACCTGGCTCGATACCTCACCGCGCAGACCGGCTTCGCCGTCGACACCGCCAACGTGTGGGCGGCCAACGGCTCGAACGAGATTCTGCAGCAGTTGCTCCAGGCCTTCGGGGGACCGGATCGCACCGCGCTCGGATTCGTGCCGTCGTACTCGATGCACCCGATCATCTCCTCCGGGACGCAGACCGAATGGATTCCGGCCAAGCGTCGGGCAGATTTCTCTCTGGACGTCGACTACGCCGTCGGTGCGATCGAAGAACGCAGGCCCGACGTCGTGTTCGTCACCAGCCCCAACAATCCGACGGGCCACAGCATCGACGAGGCGGATCTACGCCGAATCCTCGATGCCGCACCGGGAATCGTGGTGGTCGACGAGGCCTACGCGGAATTCTCCTCCGCGCCCAGCGCCATCGGGTTGATCGAGAGCTACCCCGGCAAGATCGTGGTCAGCCGAACCATGAGCAAGGCGTTCGCGTTCGCCGGTGGCCGGTTGGGATATCTGGTGGCTGCCCCGGCCGTCGTCGACGCAATGTTGTTGGTGCGCTTGCCCTATCACCTCTCGGTCGTCACGCAGGCGGCTGCACGAGCGGCGTTGCGGCACGCCTCGGACACTCTCGGGAGCGTGGCCGAGCTCTCCGCCGAACGAGATCGGGTGGCAGCGGCTCTGGGAGACCAGGGTTACGAGGTGGTGCCGTCCGACGCCAACTTCCTGCTCTTCGGCAGGTTCGCCGATGCGGCCGCGACCTGGCAGCGGTACCTGGACGACGGCGTGCTCATCCGGGACGTCGGGATTCCCGGCTATCTGCGCGTCACCATCGGATTGGCGCACGAGAACGACCGATTCCTCACCGTCAGCGCAGCACTCGCATCGACCGAAACAGCAGAGGCACCGAAGTGACCACACCCGCTCCCCGCATCGCCAAGATCGAGCGCACCACCAAGGAATCCGACATCTCGGTGGAGCTGAACCTCGACGGCACCGGCATCGTCGACATCTCCACCGGTGTGCCGTTCTACGACCACATGCTCACCGCGCTCGGAACCCACGCTCGGTTCGACCTGACCGTGCGGGCGAAGGGCGACATCGAGATCGAGGCGCACCACACCGTCGAGGACACCGCGATCGTGCTCGGCCAGGCTCTCGGCCAGGCCCTCGGTGACAAGGCCGGCATCACTCGGTTCGGCGATTCGTTCATCCCGATGGACGAAACACTGGTGCATGCGGCGGTAGACGTGTCCGGTCGTCCGTACTGCGTGCACACCGGAGAGCCCGATTACATGGTGCACTCCGTCATCGGCGGCTACCCGGGCGTTCCGTACTCCACGGTGATCAACAAGCACGTGTTCGAGACGCTGGCGTCGAACGCTCGGATCGCGCTGCACGTGCGGGTGATCTACGGCCGGGATCAGCATCACATCACCGAGGCCGAGTTCAAGGCCGTGGCTCGGGCATTGCGCCAGGCCACCGAGTACGACCCTCGCGTGACCGGTGTGCTGTCCACCAAGGGAAGTCTGTGACCGGTCGATCGGCGCTCGTGCGTTGAACGGCCTGAGCTCCGTCCGTGGTCTTCCGGCCGCGATGGCGATGGGCGCGGCATCGTTCGGCGGCTGGGGATTACTGCTCCCGGTGGTTCCCCTCGCGGTGTCCCAGTCCGGATCATCGGACGCGGTGGCAGCGGCCAGCACCGCGATCTTCATGGCCACGACGGTGATCACTCAGCTGTTCGTGCCGAGCATGTTGATGCGAGTCGGCCACCGCGCGGTTCTGGCCGCCGGGTGTCTGCTTCTCGGGTTGCCCGCCCTGCTGTTCATCGTCTCCGTCGATGCCGTACCGGCGCTGGCGGTGTCCGCGCTGCGGGGCACCGGTTTCGGAATGTTGACGGTTGCCGGTGCGGCCATCGTCGCCGAGCTCGCTCCGACAGCGCTGCTCGGCCGGGCCACGGGTGCGCAGGGGATCGCCGTCGCTCTGGCTCAGATGGTCACGTTGCCACTGGGTCTGGTGATTTTCGCGGCGAGTCCGACGGCCGTGTTCGTACTCGGTGCTCTCGTGCCCGCCGCAGGCCTGATCGGCGTCGCGCTCCTGCCGCCCACCCGACCCGCCCCGCAGCCGCCCAGAATCGAGCGAGTTCGCCTCGACAAGCGCCGATTCCTGGTGCCTTGTCTCGTGGTGGCCTCGGTGTCCGCGGCCTACGGGGGAATCACCAGTCTGTTGCCGATCGCCGAATCGAACCGAGCCGCGATGATCGGACTAGCCCTGGCCGTCGTCAGTGCCTCGATGCTCGTCGGGCGTTACGCCGCGGGGTCGGTGGCCGACCGCATCGGGATCGGACGCTCGGTGTTTCCGGCGTTGGTGTCGGCGGCAATCGGTATCGCTCTGTTCGCGATCGCCGCGCTCGGCGGCATGCCCGCTGCGCTGTTCTTCGTCGCAGCCGTCCTGTTCGGAATCGGGTACGGCGCGTGCCAGAACGACAGTCTCGTGATGGCTTTCGACGCAGCCGGTCCGGCCCGATACAGCAGCGCGAGCGCCGTCTGGAACATCAGTTTCGACGCGGGTACCGGGGCGGGCGCACTCGCCCTCGGTGTCCTGGCGACGAGTGTGGGTTACACCGCGGGATTCACCGCAGCAGCAACGACGGTGGTCGCAGTCGCGGCGGTGGCGCTCGTCGCGAGACCACGCCCCGATAGACTTCCCGCATGACTTCTGTGGTGTTGCTCGATTACGGCTCGGGCAATCTGCACTCGGCGAAGCGGGCTCTCGCCCGAGTCGGTGCCGATGTGACCGTGACCTCGGACTTCGACGAGGCACTGAATGCAGAAGCGCTGGTCGTTCCCGGTGTCGGTGCATTCGCCGCCTGCATGGAAGGGCTGCTGGCGGTGAAAGGCGAGCGCATCATCGGGCGACGCCTGGCGGGCGGACGCCCCGTCCTCGGCATCTGTGTCGGAATGCAGATCCTCTTCGACCGCGGGGTCGAGTTCGGGGTCGAGGCCGACGGGTGCGGGGAGTGGCCGGGAACGGTCGAGCGCTTGCAGGCCGAGGTGCTGCCCCACATGGGATGGAACACCGTCGAGGCACCGGAGAAGAGCGTGCTGTTCGACGGCATCGATCCCCAGACCCGGTTCTACTTCGTGCACTCCTACGCCGCGCAGCAGTGGGAGCTCGAACCCAGCGACACCATCGCTGCCCCGTTGCTCACCTGGGCCGATCACGGCGGCCGGTTCCTCGCCGCGGTCGAGAACGGCGCTCTCTCGGCCACCCAGTTCCACCCGGAGAAGTCCGGCGACGCCGGGGCCGCGCTGCTCGAGAACTGGGTCCGATCGGTGTGAGCGACCGCGAGTTCTCACTCGGGCGCTTGGCGGTTCGCGCACTCGGTGCCGCTGTGGCGGTGCTGGCCATCGCGACGGCATTGATCGCTGTGCTGCAGCCGAGTGCCGGGGTGGGCTTGGTCATCGCATTGGCCGGTGTGGTCGGCGCGATCGCGGCGATGGGTGTGGTGTCCACGCGCATGACGCGCAAGGAACTCCGGTAGGACCACAGGCGACCCGTTTTGAGTTCACGGACGCTCGGCCCGTAGCATAACCGCACGTGAGCCTGGTCTTATTGCCTGCTGTCGATGTCGCAGGCGGCGAAGCTGTCCGTCTCGTTCAAGGAGAAGCCGGAAGCGAAACGAAGTACGGGTCGCCCCGTGACGCGGCCCTCGCGTGGCAGAACGACGGTGCCGAGTGGGTCCATCTGGTGGATCTCGACGCTGCGTTCGGGCGCGGATCCAACCGCGAGCTGCTGGCGTCGGTCGTCGGCGAGCTCGACGTCCAGGTGGAGCTGTCCGGCGGAATTCGGGACGACGAGTCGCTGCGCGCGGCGCTGGCGACCGGTTGTGCGCGAGTCAATCTCGGCACCGCAGCGCTCGAGGATCCGCAGTGGTGCTCCCGCGCGATCGGCGAGTTCGGTGATCGCGTCGCCGTCGGTCTGGACGTGCTGATCGTCGACGGCGCACCGCGGTTGCGCGGCCGCGGCTGGGTGAGCGACGGCGGCGATCTGTGGGAGGTTCTGGAGCGGCTCGAGCGCGACGGGTGCTCGCGCTACGTCGTCACCGACGTCACCAAGGACGGCACGTTGACCGGGCCCAACCTCGAACTGCTCGCCGACGTGTGCGCCAAGACCGACAAGCCGGTCATCGCATCGGGCGGCGTGTCCACGATTGCCGACCTGGAAGCGATCGCCGGACTGGTCGACCGCGGTGTCGAAGGTTCCATCGTCGGAAAGGCTCTGTACGCCGGACGTTTCACGCTTCCGGACGCTCTCGCTGCGGTGTCTCGGTAACGCAGGAATGACCCTTCCCGAGGAACCGACTCGTCTGCTCGAGATCGCCGGAGGTCTGCTCGACGGCATCCACGATCGGTTCGTCGCCGGCGTCGGCGCACCGAGTGCAGTGCAGAAGGGCCCCGACGACTTCGCCACCGCAGTGGATCTGGAGCTCGAGCGGCGGCTCGGTGCGGAATTGCACGAAGCCACCGGAATCGCTGTTCACGGTGAGGAGTTCGGGGGACCGGATCTGAACTCGGGACTCGTCTGGGTGCTGGACCCGATCGACGGCACCTTCAACTATTCGTCGGGATTGCCGTCGGCCGGAACGTTGTTGGCGTTGCTCGACGATGGCGAGCCGATCCTCGGGCTCACGTGGCTGCCGTTGGTGGACCAGCGTTTCGCCGCTGTGGCAGGCGGCCCCCTGTTGCTCAACGGTGCCGCACTTCCGGCGCTGCAGCCGAAAGCATTACGCGAGTCCATGATCGGGTTCGGTGCGTTCAATGTGGCCAGCCGCGGTTCGCTGCCGGGTCGGTTCCGATTCCGCATCCTCGAAGAGCTGTCGATGCATTCCTCGCGACTGCGGATGCACGGTGCCACCGGAGTCGATCTCGCCTACACCGCCAGCGGAGTTCTCGGCGGCGCGGTGGTCTTCGGGCACCGGGCCTGGGACAACGCAGCCGGCGCACTGCTGGTACGCGCGGCAGGCGGAATCGTCACCGACCTCGCGGGCGAACCCTGGACGGTCGACTCGGCGTCGGTGCTCGCAGCCGGACCGGGAGTGCACGAAGAATTGCTGAAGGTGATCACCGAACTCGGTGATCCAGTCGACTACCTGGAAGGACCGGTGCGATGAGCGTCGCGGTCAGAGTGATCCCGTGCCTCGACGTCGACGCCGGACGCGTCGTCAAGGGAGTGAACTTCGAGAACCTCCGCGACGCAGGCGATCCCGTCGAGCTCGCGGCCGCCTACGACGCGCAGGGGGCCGACGAGCTGACCTTCCTCGACGTCACCGCGTCGACGTCGGACCGAGGCACGATGCTCGACGTCGTGAGCCGCACCGCCGAGCAGGTGTTCATCCCGCTCACCGTCGGCGGGGGAGTGCGCACCGTCGCCGACGTGGATCGACTGCTGCGAGCCGGGGCGGACAAGGTCAGTGTCAACACCGCAGCGATCGCGCGACCGGAACTGCTGCGTGAACTGAGCGAACGATTCGGTTCGCAGTGCATCGTGCTCTCGGTCGATGCACGAACCGTTCCCGACGGTCAGCAGGACACCCCGTCGGGCTGGGAGGTCACCACCCACGGCGGCAAACGCGGCACCGGCATCGATGCCGTCGAATGGGCAGTACGGGGAGCGGAATTGGGCGTCGGTGAGATCCTGCTCAATTCGATGGACGCCGACGGAACCAAAGCCGGATTCGATCTGCCGATGATCGCCGCCGTCCGGAGCGCGGTGCACGTGCCGGTGATCGCCAGTGGCGGAGCAGGCGCCGTGGAACACTTTTCGCCGGCAGTGCACGCCGGCGCGGACGCGGTTCTCGCCGCGAGCGTGTTCCATTTCGGTGATCTCACCATCGGCCAGGTCAAGGATGCGATGCGTGCCGAACGCATCGTCGTCCGATAGCGAAGAGGATTTCCGATGACACTCGACCCGAGTCTGTCCGCGCGGCTCAAGCGCAACGAGGCCGGACTGTTCAGCGCCGTCGTGCAGGAACGGTCGACCGGTCAGGTACTCATGGTGGCCTGGATGGACGACGAGGCGCTGGCACGAACCCTCGAAACCCGCAAGGGCACTTACTATTCCAGGTCCAGGCAGCAGTACTGGGTCAAGGGTGAGACGTCGGGCCACACGCAGTACGTGCACGAGGTTCGACTCGACTGCGACGGTGACACCGTGCTCCTGGTCGTCGACCAGGTCGGCGCGGCGTGCCACACCGGCACGCACACCTGCTTCGATGCCGACGTCCTGTTGGGCCCCGACCCTCAGGCGTGACCGGTTCCGGCCGCGATTCCCTTGTCCAACTGCGTCAGCAGAGTCGAGCTCAGGGTCGCGAGCTGCTCGACCTCCGCGTCCGAGAGCCCCTCGAACACCAGTGACTGCACCGTGCCGACGTGCCCCGGTGCCGATTCCACGACCTTCGCCATGCCTGCGTCGGTCAGCACCGCATAGGACCCGCGGCTACCCGGGATCGACTCGCGCCGCACCCAACCGGCCTTCTCGAGCTTGGTCACCACGTGCGAGAGGCGCGAGAGCGACGCGTTCGCGTACTCGGCGAGGTCGCGGAGCTGGATCCGTCGCTGCGGATTCTCGCTGACCGTCGCGAGGACGAAGTAGTCGAAGTGGGTCAGCTGCGAATCGCGCTGCAGCTGAGCATCCAACGCTGCTGGAAGTCGAGTGACCAGGGCGACGAGCGACCGCCAGGCCTCCTGTTGACTCTCGGTGAGCCAACGGGGATCCACCGTGTGTTGCGGTGTCGCCGACGTGTTCATCCCAGGGAACCTCTCGATCTCTCGGTCGTTGCTGCAGGCTCCGATGATCTCTCTCGGTCGTTCCCGCAGGCTCCACTCCTATCCGTGGGTCGTTCCTGCAGGCTCCACTCCTGCCCAGATAGTTGTGGTCTGCACATGATGCCTCGAGGTTCCCCCACCCGAGGCATCGCGTCGGACAGTGCTCTAGGTGCGATGTGCCCGCAGGTACTCGAGAGCCTTGTCCGCGTGGGCCTCGAACCGGACCTCGCTCGAGAAGGTCTCGAGGACCTTCCTGTCGGTGCCGATGACGAACGTCGCACGCTTGACCGGGGAGAGCTTGGCCAGCAGACCACGCTTGACGCCGAACGCGGTGGCGACGGTGCCGTCCTCGTCGGACAGCAGCGGGTAGTCGAAGGACTTGGCGGCGGCGAACTCTGCCTGCTTCGCGACCGCATCGGCGCTGATGCCGACCCGGGTGGCACCGACCTCGGCGAACTCGGACGCCAGGTCCCGGAAATGGCACGCCTCGGCGGTGCAGCCGGGGGTGAAGGCAGCGGGGTAGAAGAACAGCACCACCGGACCGTCCGCCAGCAATTCGGTCAGCGTTCGGGTCTCTCCGGTCTGGTCCGGCAGGGAAAAATCGGGAACGAGCTCGCCTGGTTTCATGCTCGGCAGGTTACCGCGAGCGCCGACGCTCGTGCCGAACCTGGGAGGATGGTGGCATGCACGGCGAGACGACCACCGACCCCAGCCCCACTCCCGACACCGAGAACTCGGACTCGACGACCTCGCGTGAGGTGTTCCGGCATCTCGCCGCCGAGCACCGCGTGGTGCCGGTGACGCGAAAGGTGCTCGCGGACTCCGAGACCCCGCTGTCGGCGTACCGCAAGCTCGGTGCCGACCGACCCGGAACCTTCCTGCTCGAGTCCGCACAGAACGGCAGTTCGTGGTCCAGGTGGTCGTTCATCGGTGCAGGCTCTCCGGCGTCGCTCACCGTCATCGACGGTGAGGCCGCATGGCGCGGCAACGTTCCTGCAGGCGTGCCGAGCGGCGGAGATCCTCTCGAAGTGCTGGCGCGGACTCTGGAGCTGTTGCACTCGGAGCGGCTGCCAGGTCTGCCTCCGTTGACCGGCGGCATGGTCGGGTACCTCGGATACGACTCGGTGCGGCGCATCGAGAAGCTGCCCGAGCATGCGCAGGACGATCTCGGTGTTCCGGAGTTGGTCATGCTGCTCGCGACCGATCTCGCGGCCGTCGACCATCACGAGGGCGCGATCACCTTGATCGCGAACGCGGTCAACTGGAACGGCACCGACGAGCATGTGGACGAGGCGTACGACGACGCGGTGCGCCGATTGGACCGTATGTGCGCAGACCTGTCGAAGCCCGCCGCCTCCACCGTCTCCACCGTGTCCAGGCCCAAGCCGCAGTTCCGCAGGCAGCGCACGTCCGAGGGCTTCGGTGCCGACGTCGCTCGCCTGGTGGAGGAGATCGAAGCAGGTGAGGCGTTCCAGGTGGTTCTCTCCCAACGTTTCGAGATGGACACCGATGCGTCACCGCTGGACGTCTACCGGATGCTGCGGGCCTCGAATCCGAGCCCGTACATGTACCTGATGCACGTACCGGGGGAGAACGACGAGACGGCCTTCTCCATCGTCGGATCGAGCCCCGAGGCATTGGTGACGGTGGTCGACGGTCTCGCCACCACGCATCCGATCGCGGGCACGCGGTGGCGAGGCACCTCCGAGGAAGAGGACGTGCTGCTCGAGAAGGATCTGCTGGCCGACGAGAAGGAGAACGCCGAGCACCTGATGCTCGTCGATCTTGGCCGCAACGATCTCGGGCGAGTCTGCGCTCCCGGCACCGTGCGAGTGAGCGACTACCGCCACATCGAGCGATACAGCCACGTCATGCACCTGGTGTCGACGGTCACCGGACGGTTGGCCGAGGGCAAGCGTGCCCTCGACGCGGTCAAGGCCTGCTTCCCGGCAGGCACCCTGTCCGGGGCACCGAAGGTGCGCGCGATGGAACTGATCGACGAACTGGAACCGACCCGACGCGGCATCTACGGCGGCATCGTCGGCTACCTCGATTTCGCGGGAGACGCCGACACGGCGATCTCGATTCGCACCGCACTGATCAAGGACGGCACCGCCTACGTTCAGGCCGGGGCAGGCGTCGTGGCCGACTCGGTTGCGGAGTACGAGGACGACGAGGCGCGGAACAAGGCGATGGCGGTGCTGGGAGCCGTCGCCGCTGCGGAGTCGCTCCGTGAGGTCGGCGGCCGATGACCGAGCGATCCAATCGCCGCGGGTCGGCCGCTCTGCCCGTCGCCCTTCTGGTCGTTGCTGCCGTGTGCCTGTGGGGCGCGTCGAGGATGACGTGGGTTCGGGTGACGTCGTTCGACGGGCTGGGGGAGAGCCGAACCGACGACCTGCTCGGCAGCACCTGGGCCGCTGCCACGACCCCGCTGGCACTGGTGTTGGTGGCGGCGATCGCCGCGTCGTTCGCCGTGCGGGGGTGGGCATCGCGGGTGCTCGCCCTGCTGATCGCCGTGGTGGCCGTGGCGGCCGCGATTCCGGCAGTTCGATTGCTCACTGCCGGGGCGTCCGATTCGGAGTCCGCGGCACTGGCTGAGCTTCCGGCCCGCGCCCAGGTGTCGATGACGGACGTGTCGGTTCTGCCCGCGATCGTCACCCTCGTCGGTGCACTCTGCGCCTTCGCTGCGGCTGTGGTGTCGATTCGGAAAACGTTTGCCACGCAGGTACTCTCGTCCAAGTACGACGCCCCGGCGGTGCGTCGTGACGAGGTCGCTCGTCGTGCGCGCAGCAGTGCCTCCGGTGCCGGTGTGCAGGACGAGGGCGAGGACCTCACCGAACGCATGATGTGGGACGCGCTCGACGCCGGCGAAGACCCTACCGACGAGTCCGGTACCCGGAGTTCGTCGGATTGAATCGGCCCTCTACGCTAGATCCGACCCCGATGAGATTCCTCACATCGGACGTCGACGCTCAGAAAGGACTGGGGGCACCATGACTGTTCTCGACTCGATTCTCGACGGTGTGCGAGCCGACGTGGCCGCGCGTGAATCGGTGGTCGATTTCGCCGCCGTGAAAGCAGCAGCGAAGGCAGCACCGGCCCCCCTCGACGCGGCAGCTGCCCTCCGTGAAGACGGCATCGGCGTCATCGCCGAGGTGAAACGAGCGAGCCCGTCCAAGGGTGCGTTGGCCGACATCGGTGATCCGGCCGTTCTGGCCCGCGCGTACGAGCAGGGCGGCGCGCGCATCATCAGCGTTCTCACCGAGGAACGTCGCTTCCACGGGTCTCTGGCAGACCTCGATGCCGTGCGTGCCGCGGTGTCGATTCCCGTGCTGCGCAAGGACTTCATCGTCGGCCCCTATCAGATCCACGAGGCTCGGGCCCACGGTGCCGACGTCATCCTGCTGATCGTCGCGGCGCTTGAGCAGGATGCGTTGGCGTCCTTGCTCGACCGCACCGAGTCGCTGGGCATGACGGCGCTGGTCGAGGTGCACACCGAGGCCGAGGCGGACCGCGCCCTCGAGGCCGGTGCCAGCGTGATCGGCATCAACGCCCGCAATCTGAAGACGCTCGAGATCGATCGTGACAGCTTCGGCCGTATCGCTCCCGGGTTGCCCAGCGAGGTCATTCGTATCGCGGAGTCCGGAGTGCGTGGCACTGCGGATCTGCTCGCCTACGCCGGTGCAGGTGCCGACGCGGTACTGGTCGGCGAGGGCTTGGTCACCGCAGGAGATCCGCGTACGGCCGTCTCGGACCTGGTGACGGCGGGCACGCATCCGTCGTGCCCCAAGCCCGCACGCTGACCCTGCACCGCTGACCCGGCACCCGACCCGAACGCGGCGGCGGTCCGCCGTTGGGGCACACTGGACCGGTGAGCACCAGCAATTCTTCTTCCATCACGGACGCCCCGCAGGCAGTCCGTTTCAAGGGCGCTGATCTGCCGCAGAGCAGCATCGGCCTCACCGATCGCAGCGCGCACGAGCCCGATGTGGGCGGCCATTTCGGTGTCTACGGCGGCAGATTCGTGCCCGAGGCACTGATGGGCGTGATCGAGGAAGTCACCGCCGAGTACGAGAAGGTGCGCAGCGACAACGAGTTCCTCGGTGAACTCGACCGACTGCAGCGCGATTACACCGGTCGCCCCTCGCCGGTCTTCGAGGCGACGCGGTTGTCCGAGCACGCAGGCGGCGCTCGGATTCTCCTCAAGCGAGAAGACCTCAACCACACCGGTTCTCACAAGATCAACAACGTGCTCGGACAGGTGCTCCTGGCCAAGCGTATGGGCAAGACACGGATCATCGCCGAGACCGGCGCGGGCCAGCACGGAGTGGCCACCGCCACGGCGTGCGCGCTCCTCGGGCTCGAGTGTGTCGTGTACATGGGCGAGGTCGACACCGAACGGCAGGCCCTCAACGTCGCCCGGATGCGTCTGCTCGGATCCAGTGTCGTGGCCGTGAAGTCCGGATCGCGCACCCTCAAGGACGCCATCAACGAGGCGCTGCGCGACTGGGTCACGAACGCGGACAACACGTACTACTGCTTCGGCACCGTCGCCGGGCCACACCCCTTCCCGGTCATGGTGCGCGATTTCCAGCGCATCATCGGTCTCGAAGCGCGGCAGCAGGTGCTCGCGTCCACGGGTCGGCTGCCCGACGCCATCGCCGCCTGCGTCGGCGGTGGCTCCAACGCAATCGGCATCTTCCACGCCTTCATCGACGACGCCGATGTTCGGCTGATCGGCTTCGAGGCGGCGGGTGACGGTGTCGAGACCGGCCGCCACGCTGCGACGATCAGTGGTGGAACTCCGGGAGCCCTGCACGGTGCGTACTCCTACCTGCTGCAGGACGAGGACGGTCAGACCGTCGAATCTCATTCCATCTCAGCGGGATTGGACTACCCGGGCGTCGGTCCCGAGCACTCGTACCTGCACGACATCGGTCGGGCCGAGTACCGCGGCATCACCGATACCGAAGCCATGAACGCCTTCAAGCTGCTGTGCCGCACCGAAGGCATCATCCCGGCCATCGAGTCCTCGCACGCCATCGCAGGCGCGCTCACCCTCGGCAAGGAGTTGGGCAAGGACGCGATCATCCTGGTCAACCTCTCCGGCCGCGGCGACAAGGACGTCGACACCGCAGCCGAATGGTTCGGTCTGATCGACGGAGACGGCGAAGCGAACGTGGACGACGAAGCAGGTATCAAGCCATGAGCAACAACGACTCCCGCCTCTCGGGGACCTTCGCGCAGTGCCGTGCCGAAGGGCGCGCAGCACTCGTCGGATACCTCCCGGCGGGATTTCCGACGGTGCCGCGATCGGTCGAGGTGTTCAAGACGATGGTTGACGCCGGATGCGACATCGTCGAGGTGGGCATCCCGTACTCCGATCCGGTGATGGACGGCCCCACGATCCAGGCCGCGGCCGATGTCGCGCTGCGAGCCGGGGCCCGAGTCAAGGACGTCTTCGCCGTCACCGAGCAGGTCGCTGCAGCGGGTGGCCGAGCGGTCGTCATGACCTACTGGAACCTGGTCCTCAAGTACGGCATCGAGAACTTCGCGCGCGACCTCGCGAATGCGGGTGGGCTCGGGATCATCACTCCGGACCTCATTCCCGACGAGGCGCAGGAATGGATCGAGGTCTCGAACCGGTACGAACTCGACCGAATCTTCCTCGTCGCCCCGTCGTCCACCGAGGAGCGGCTGGTCAGCACCGTCGAAGCCAGTAGCGGCTTCGTGTACGCGGCCTCGACGATGGGCGTCACCGGTGCCCGCGACGCGGTGTCCTCGATGGCCCCCGCACTCTCGGCACGCATCCGTCAACACTCCGACATTCCCATCGGCGTGGGTCTGGGAGTGCGCTCGGGTGCCCAGGCCGCCGAGATCGCCCGCTACGCCGACGCCGTGATCGTCGGTTCGGCATTGGTCAGTGCCGTCGACAAGGGACTCGACGCCGTGCGCGACCTGACGACGGAACTCGCCGAGGGTGTCCGTTCGGCTAACGTAGCGTCGTGACTTCGACCGCGATCCTGGCCTACATTCCCAGTCCGCCGCAGGGGGTGTGGCACGTCGGACCGCTGGCTCTGCGGGCCTACGCCCTGTTCATCATCATCGGCATCGTCGTTGCCGTCGTGTGGGGTGATCGCCGCTGGGTGGCCCGAGGTGGAACCAAGGGAACGGTCCTCGACGTCGCGGTCTGGGCCGTCCCGTTCGGCCTGCTGGGCGGGCGCCTCTACCACGTGGCAACCGACTGGAAGACGTATTTCGGCCCCGGCGGAAACCCGGTCGAAGCGTTGTACGTCTGGAATGGCGGGTTGGGAATCTGGGGAGCGGTGTTCCTGGGCGGCGTCGGTGCCTGGATCGCGTGCCGTCGACGCGGGATTCCGCTGCCGGCGTTCGGTGACGCAGTCGGTCCTCCGATTCTGCTGGCCCAGGCGATCGGCCGCATCGGCAACTACTTCAATCAGGAACTGTATGGACGTGCCACCACCCAGCCGTGGGGCCTGGAGATCTACGAACGGGTCGACTCCGACGGACGGCTCGATCCCCTCAACGGGATCTCGACCGGATTCGTGGAAAAAGTGGTGCACCCGACGTTCCTGTACGAGCTGTTGTGGAGCGTCGCGGTCGTGGTGCTTCTCGTTCTCGTCGACCGCAAGTACACGATCGGCCACGGTCGACTGTTCGCGCTGTACGTGGCCGGATACTGCGCCGGACGGTTCTGGGTGGAACTCATGCGCGACGATTTCGCCACGACGATCGCCGGTATCCGCATCAACACCTTCACCTCCGCCATCATCTTCGTTCTGGCGCTCGCGTACTTCGTGATCGCCACCAAGGGCCGTGAAGATCCGGCGACGCTGAAATCGAACGACGACGTGGATCGCGAGACCTCTTCCGAGGGCACCGCATCGGATGCAGAAGGTTCGCGTTCGGCACCGATCGACAGCACCACGGACGCAAGCACCGTCGACGCGCAGCCCGGTCCGGCGTCCGACAAGAAAGCCGAGGAAGAAGGCAGTACGCGTGGTTGATTTCGACAAGACCCCTCAGCCCGACCCCGAACCGGATTCCACCGCCGATTCGAGCGACAGCGGGTCGAATCCGACCGCGTCGTTCGGTACGCCGTTCGACTACGACGCCACCGCCGAAGCGTCGCTCTCGGAGGCACCGGGAACGTCGGAGTCCGCACCCTCGCACGGTCCGACCGGTCCCACGGGCCCGGGGTGGGACACGTACTCGGGTATCGGAAACGGCCCCGGTTGGTCCAGCACGCCGAGCTACCCGGCACCGAGCCCGGACGGCAGTACCGACAACCCGCTCGGTGGATTTCCGGCACCCCCCGGCTACCCGCAGCAGGGGTACGGCCAGCAGCAGAGTTACGGTCAGCAGGGCTACCAGCAGCAGAATCACGGCCATCAGGGCTATCCGCAACCGAATTACGGGCAGCAGGGTTACCCGCAGCAGGGCTATTCGCAGCCGAATTACGGGCAGGAGCGTTACCCGCAGCAGGGCTATCCGCAGCCGAATTACGCGCAGCAGGGCTACCAACAGCAGGGATACGGCCAGCAGGGGTACGGCGTACCCGTCGGCTATCCGGGTGGATCCGCATTCGGCGTCGGCCCAGATGCACCTTACGGGCGCGATCCGGTGACCGGCGTGCCGCTGTCGGACAAGTCGAAGATCGTCGGCGGATTGCTGCAGCTGTTTCTCGGTTGGTTGGGAGTCGGCCGCTTCTACATCGGAAGTATCGGGATCGGCGTCGCGCAGTTGCTTTTGTTCTTCTTCGGATTTCTCCTCACCGCGGTGTTCGGCCTCGGAGTGATTCTGCTTCTGGGGCTCTTCGTATGGCACGTGGTCGACGGCGTCCTGATACTGGTGGGCAATGTGACGGATGCTCAGGGGCGAAAACTGAGAGACTGATGCCCTTGCTGGTAGTGCATCGGGAGTAAGGGAGTTCGACGTGAGTGAATCGGGTACATCGTCATCGGACGGATCCCCGGGCGACGGATCCACTCCGTCGGAGCCGACCATCTCGTTCGAGAAGGGCTCTCCGGCAGGTTCGGGTCCCGTATACGGGGCTCCCGACCCGAACTACAGCGCTCCGAACTACAGCGCTCCGAGCCACGGCACTCCCGATGCCGACGATCGGGGGCAGTTCGGACCTCCCCCCGGTGCCGGTTACCCACCACCATCGGATGGTTCCGGTCAGTACGGTGCGCCGCCGCCCCCGCCGTATGAGGGCGGGCAGTACGGCGCTCCCCAATACGGTGGTCCCCAATACGGCGCTCCCCAATACGGTGGTCCCCAGTACGCAGGCGGGCCCGGATACATGGACCCGATGGCTCCGTACGGTCGGCACCCGGTCACCGGTGAGCCGTTCTCCGACAAGCAGAAGCTGACGGCCGGTCTGCTCGGCATTCTGTTGGGCGCGTTCGGAGCCGGGCGCTTCTATCTCAACCAGCCGGGCATGGCGGTGGCGCAGATCGCCGTCACGTGGCTCACCTGCGGCATCGGCGGAATCTGGCCGTTGATCGACGGCATCATGATGCTCACCGGCAGCGTCCGTGATCAGCACGGTCGGCCGTTGCGCGACTGACGATCACATTCGTCGCAGCCGGCATTCGCGATTGCATCGATGCGAATGACAGCTGCTACGATTTCGCCATCCGGGAGAGATCCCGGTTTCTTTCGCGGGCCAGAGCTGTCCCGGTGAGTTCCCGACAGGCAGTTCAATTCGGCTCTTCCGACCGTTTCGGTCGACTCGAGCCGACCAGCCGGCGGGGTTGCCGAGACTTCCGGTGCAGCGTCGAACACACTGCACCGCCCTTCACGCACCCCACCGGCCTACGTGGAGGTGATCGTGGTGCTGTTTTCTCGGATGCCTGCGGAGCAAGGTCTGTACGACCCGAGCGCGGAGAAGGATTCCTGTGGCGTGGCGATGATCGCCGACATCGCCGGTCGCCGCTCCCACGCGATCGTCGCCGACGGGGTTCTGGCACTGGAGAATCTGGAACATCGCGGAGCTGCCGGTGCCGAGCCCAACAGTGGTGACGGCGCGGGAATTCTGATTCAGCTGCCGGTCGAACTCCTCGCCTCCCTTGCGCCGTTCGATCTGCCCGCGGCCGGTGCCGACGGCGACAACACGTTCGCGGCCGGAGTGTGTTTTCTGCCGCAGGGCATCCGTGAGCGAGCGATGGCCGTCGAGCGCGTCGAATCCGTTGCGGCCGAGGAAGGTCTGGACATCCTGGGCTGGGTTCCGGTCGAGGTCGATCCCGATCGAGCAGACGTCGGCCTCACCGCCCTCGGCTGCATGCCGTACATGAGCTACCTCTTCGTCACCGCCCCCGAAGTCGACGGCACGCGTCCGGCCGGTCTCGCTCTCGACCGTCTCGTCTACGGGCTACGCAAGCGTTCCGAGCGGGTCACCCCCGAGATCGAGGCCGAAGGCTCGGGGCTGTTCTTTCCGTCGCTGTCCTCGCGCACCATCGTCTACAAGGGCATGCTCACGACGATGCAGCTGCCGCTCTACTTTCCGGAACTTCGTAATCCTTTGTGCACGAGCGCCATTGCCATCGTGCACAGTCGCTTCTCGACCAACACGTTCCCGTCGTGGCCGCTGGCACACCCGCATCGTTACGTTGCGCACAACGGCGAGATCAACACCGTCAAGGGCAACCGAAACCGGATGCGGGCTCGCGAAGCACTGCTGTCGAGCGACCTGATCCCCGGGGACCTCGAGCGTCTGTTCCCGATCTGCAACCCCGATGCCTCGGACTCGGTGTCCCTGGACGAGGTGCTCGAACTACTGCACCTCGGCGGCCGCAGCGTGCCGCACGTGGTGATGATGATGGTGCCCGAGCCGTGGGAGAACCACCGCACGATGGATCCGCGGGTGCGAGCGTTCTACCAGTTCCACTCGTCGATGATGGAGGCCTGGGACGGTCCGGCCTGCGTGACGTTCACCGACGGCAGCTACGTCGGAGCCGTGCTGGACCGCAACGGTCTTCGCCCCGGCCGATGGTGGCAGACGGCGGACGGCCGAGTCATCCTCGCCAGCGAGGCAGGCGTGCTCGACGTGCCGCAATCCGAGGTCGTCGCCAAGGGTCGCCTCGAGCCCGGAAAGATGTTCCTGATCGACACCGTCGCCGGACGTCTGGTGCCGGACGAGGAGATCAAACTCCAACTGGCAACCGAACATCCGTACCAGGAGTGGCTGCATGCGGGCCTGCTCGAGATCAAGAGCCTGCCCGAGCGTGCTCACATCCAGTACAACCACGACTCGGTGGTGCGCAGGCAGGTCGCCTTCGGCTACACCGAGGAGGATCTACGCGTGGTGCTGACGCCGATGGCCGCGTCCGGGGGCGAGCCGCTCGGTTCGATGGGTACCGACACCCCGGCCGCAGTGATGTCGCAGCGGTCGCGTCAGCTCTACGACTACTTCATCGAACTGTTCGCCCAGGTCACCAACCCGCCGCTGGATTCGATCCGCGAGGAGATCGTGACCTCGCTCGCGCGGGTCATGGGTCCGGAGCAGAACCTGCTCGAGCCCACGGCGGCGTCGTGCAGGCAGATCGTGTTGCCGTGGCCGGTGCTCGACAACGACGAGCTCAACAAGATCATTCACATCAACGACGACGGTGATCATCCGGGACTGTCGGCCACGGTGTTGCGTGGGCTGTACGAGGTCGAGCGCGGCGGCGAAGGTCTCGCCGAAGCCATCGAGGAGTTGCGTGCCCGGGCGTCGGAGGCGATCGCTGCGGGATACACCACGCTGATCATCTCGGACCGCGACTCCGACCACACGCGTGCGCCGATTCCGTCGCTGCTCGCCACGTCCGCGGTGCATCATCACCTGGTGCGCACCAAGGAGCGCACCAAGGTCGCGCTCGTGGTCGAGTCCGGCGACGCACGCGAGGTGCATCACCTCGCGCTGCTCATCGGCTTCGGTGCCGCAGCGGTCAACCCGTATCTGGCGATGGAGTCGATCGAGGATCTGGTCGGCGAGGGCGAGCTGACCGGAGTCGAACCGACGATCGCGGTACGGAACTATCTGTACGGGCTCGGCAAGGGCGTGCTCAAGGTGATGTCGAAGATGGGCATCTCGACCGTCGGATCCTACACCGGCGCACAGGTTTTCGAGGCCGTCGGTCTCGATCGCGAGGTGGTGCGCGAGTACTTCAAGGGCACGGTCAGCAAGCTCGGCGGCGTCGGTCTCGACGTGCTCGCCGAGGAGGTCAAGCTGCGCCATCGTCGGGCGTACCCCGAGAATCCGACCGACCGCGTCCATCGTCGGTTGGAGATCGGCGGCGAATACCAGTTCCGCCGCGAAGGCGAGCTGCACCTCTTCACCCCCGAGACGGTGTTCCTGCTGCAGCACGCAACGCGTACCGGCCGATACGACGTGTTCCAGAAGTACACCGACGAGGTGGACCGGCTCGCTCGCGAAGGCGGTGCACTGCGCGGTCTGTTCGAGTTCAAGGACGGCGTCAGGCCGCCGGTTCCGCTCGACGAGGTGGAATCGGTCGAGTCGATCGTCACGCGGTTCAACACCGGGGCCATGAGCTACGGATCCATCTCCGCCGAGGCGCACGAGACGATGGCCGTGGCGATGAACAATCTCGGCGGACGGTCCAACTCGGGGGAGGGCGGCGAGGACGTCGACCGGCTCTACGACCCGACGCGACGCAGTGCCGTCAAGCAGGTCGCAAGTGGTCGGTTCGGTGTCACCAGCGACTACCTGGTCAATGCCACGGACATTCAGATCAAGATGGCTCAAGGTGCCAAGCCGGGTGAGGGCGGTCAGCTGCCCGGGTACAAGGTGTATCCGTGGGTGGCCAAGACCCGACATTCGACGCCAGGCGTCGGCCTCATCTCGCCGCCCCCGCATCACGACATCTACTCGATCGAGGATCTCGCGCAGCTGATCCACGATCTCAAGAACGCCAACGAGAAGGCGCGCGTACACGTCAAGCTCGTCAGTTCCGTCGGCGTCGGCACGGTGGCGACGGGCGTGAGCAAGGCGCACGCCGACGTCGTCCTCATCTCCGGATACGACGGCGGAACCGGAGCTGCGCCGTTGACCTCGCTCAAGCATGCAGGCGCTCCGTGGGAGATCGGGCTCGCCGACGCCCAGCAGACGCTGGTGCTCAACGGCCTGCGTGATCGCATCACCGTGCAGTGCGACGGCGGTATGCGCACCGGGCGCGACGTCATCGTCGCGGCACTGCTCGGCGCGGAGGAGTTCGGGTTCTCGACGGCCCCGCTGATCGTGGCGGGGTGCATCATGATGCGCGTGTGCCACCTCGACACCTGCCCGGTCGGTGTCGCTACGCAGAACCCGGAGCTGCGCAAGCGGTTCACCGGAAAGCCCGAGTTCCTCGAGGACTTCTTCAAGTTCATCGCCGATGACGTGCGAAAGTACCTCGCGCAGCTCGGTTTCCGGAGTATCGACGAGGCCGTCGGTCGCGCCGATGTGCTCGAGACGGCACCCGGAGTGGCGCACTGGAAGAGCAAGGGACTCGATCTCGCGCCGATCTTCGCGATGCCCGTCGACCGCCACGGAGCCCCGATGACGCAGCGTCGACGCCTTCGCGCGCAGGACCACGGTCTCGATCTCGCGCTGGATCGGACTCTGATCCAGTTGGCCGAGGGAGCGCTGGAGGACGCCCACCCGGTCACGTTGGAGTTGCCGGTACGCAACGTCAATCGCACTGTGGGAACGCTTCTGGGATCCGAGGTCACCCGTCGCTACGGCGCGGTCGGGTTGCCGGACGACACCATTCGCATCGCGTTCACCGGATCGGCCGGTCAGTCTCTCGGAGCCTTCCTGCCGCCGGGCATCACCATCGACCTGGTCGGTGACGCGAACGACTATGTCGGCAAGGGATTGTCGGGCGGCCGAATAGTCGTGCGACCGGCCGAGGATGCGCCGTTCGTCGCAGAGGACAACGTGATCGCAGGAAACACGATTCTCTACGGTGCCACCTCGGGCGAGGTGTATCTGCGTGGTAAGGCAGGGGAGCGGTTCGCGGTGCGCAACTCGGGAGCGATCGCGGTGAACGAGGGCGTGGGCGACCACGCGTTCGAGTACATGACCGGCGGTCGTGTCGTGGTTCTCGGGCCGACCGGTCGCAATCTGGCTGCGGGTATGTCCGGTGGCATCGCGTTCGTCCTCGGTCTCGATCCCGCGGACGTGAATCCGGCGATGGTCGAACTGCAGGCACCCGACCCGGACGATCTGGTGTGGCTACGCGAGACCGTCGAGAATCATCGGCGCTGGACCGGTTCCACCGTCGCGACCTCGTTGCTGGCCGACTGGCCCCGCCGGTCTGCGCTGTTCACCAAAGTCATGCCCGTCGACTACCAGCGAGTGCTGGAAGCGACAAGAATGGCGCGCGCCGAAGGGCGCGACGTCGATGCTGCGATCATGGAGGCTGCACGTGGCTGATCCACAGGGATTTCTGAAAGTCGTCAAGCGTGAGGCCGCCAAGCGTCCGATCGGCGAGCGCGTCAAGGACTGGAACGAGGTGTACTCGCACCAGCCGACGAGCGAGCGTGCCGCCGAGGTCTCCGATCAGGCGCGTCGCTGCATGGACTGCGGTATCCCGTTCTGCCACTCGGGAACTGCGGGTTGCCCGCTGGGAAATCTGATTCCCGAGTGGAACGACCTGGTGCGCCGTGGCCGCTGGGACGCGGCCAGTGACCGACTGCATGCGACCAACAATTTTCCGGAATTCACCGGGCGGGTGTGCCCGGCCCCGTGTGAATCGGCGTGTGTGCTGTCGATCTCCGAGGCGGCCACCGGCGGAAGCGTGACGATCAAGCGGGTCGAGCAGACCATTGCGGATCTGGCGTGGGAGGAAGGCAGCGTCGTTCCGCAGCCGCCGACGATCACCACCGGCAAGCGAGTCGCCGTCGTCGGATCCGGTCCCGCGGGATTGGCTGCGGCGCAACAGCTCACCCGCGCCGGACACGACGTCACCGTCTACGAGCGCGACGATCGTCTCGGCGGACTGCTCCGCTACGGCATCCCCGAATTCAAGCTCGAGAAGTCTGTCCTCGATCAGCGCCTCATGCAGATGCGGGCCGAGGGAACGCATTTCGTCACCGAATGCGAGGTCGGCATCGACTTCACCGTCGAGCAACTACGCGAATCCTTCGACGCGGTCGTTCTCGCGGTCGGAGCTCTGCGGGCCCGTGACAATGCCGAGGTCATCGGTCGGGAACTCGACGGCATCCACTTGGCCATGGAGCATCTGGTGCCGTCGAACAAGGAGTGCGAGGGCGACGGTCCCACCTCCATCTCCGCTGCGGACAAGCATGTGGTCATCATCGGCGGTGGTGATACCGGAGCCGACTGCCTGGGAACGGCCCACCGACAGGGTGCTGCGTCGGTGACGCAGCTCGACTACAACCCGGCTCTGCCCGGGGCCCGCGACGACAGCCTCTCGCCCTGGCCGTCGTGGCCGCTGGTACTGCGGACTTCACCCGCACACGCCGAGGGTGGGGTCGTCCGTCATCAGGTCGCGGTCCAGCGATTCCTCGGTGACGAGCGCGGGCACGTTCGCGCGATGGTGCTCGCCGAGGTGGAGGTGCAGCGCGACGCGGACGGTCGTCGCATCGTCACGCCCATCGGTGAGGAAGTCGAACTGCCGTGCGATCTGGCGTTGTTCGCCATCGGTTTCGAGGGTGTGGAGCATGGTCCGTTGCTCGACGAGTACGGCCTGACGCTGACCAAGCGCGGTGCGCTCTCGTGTGGTCCGGATTGGCAGACCACCGCACCCGGGGTGTTCGTGTGTGGCGATGCGCACCGTGGTGCGTCGTTGGTCGTGTGGGCGATCGCGGAGGGTCGTTCGGCGGCTCACGGAGTCGACGCTTTCCTCACCGGACACTCGGAATTGCCGTCCCCGGTACACCCGACTGCACTGCCTCTCGCCGTCGTGTGATGCCCGTCTCTGAACCGGTACAGACCGTCTCAGCAGCAAGGTAGCGCGGCTACCGATCGGTAGTATTCGAGTGGACTCGTCTGCGATAGAGAACGCGGCGTCCAGCGGCTAGGCTCGCCTTCGTGAGCCGACGTACGAAGATTGTCTGCACCCTTGGACCCGCAACCGCAACCACAGAGCGCATCCGCGAACTCGTCGAGAGTGGAATGGATGTCGCGCGACTGAACTTCAGCCATGGTGATCACCCCGATCATCAGGCCAACTACGAGAGGGTTCGAGCAGCATCGGACGCCACCGGCAAAGCCGTGGGCATTCTGGCCGACCTGCAGGGACCGAAGATTCGTCTCGGCCGTTTCGCCGAGGGCTCGACCACCTGGGCGGCCGGCGAGCTGATTCGCATCACCGTCGAGGAGTGCGAGGGCACTCACGACCGGGTGTCGACCACCTACAAGGAGCTGGCCCAGGACGCCAAAGAAGGCGACCGCCTGCTCGTCGACGACGGCAAGGTCGGCCTCGTGGTCACCGGTGTCGAAGGCAACGACGTGTTGTGCCGCGTCACCGAAGGTGGACCGGTCAGCAACAACAAGGGCGTGTCCCTGCCCGGCATGGATGTGTCCGTTCCCGCCATGAGCGAGAAGGACATCGCCGACCTCGAGTTCGCCCTCGCCCTCGGTGTCGATTTCATCGCCCTGTCGTTCGTGCGTTCTCCCGCCGACGTCGAACTCGTGCACGCTGTGATGGACCGCGTCGGCCGCCGAGTTCCGGTCATCGCCAAGCTCGAGAAGCCCGAAGCCGTCGACAACCTCGAGGCCATCGTGCTCGCGTTCGACGCGATCATGGTCGCCCGCGGTGACCTCGGCGTCGAGCTGCCCCTCGAGCAGGTGCCGCTGGTGCAGAAGCGCGCGATCCAGATCGCCCGCGCCAACGCCAAGCCCGTCATCGTCGCAACTCAGATGCTCGAATCGATGATCGAGAATTCCCGCCCGACGCGCGCCGAGGCGTCCGACGTCGCCAATGCCGTGCTCGACGGCACCGACGCGGTCATGCTTTCCGGTGAGACTTCGGTCGGCAAGTACGTGATGGAGACCGTGCGGACCATGGCCCGCATCGTCGAGACCGTCGAGACCGAGGGCGACAGTGTTCCTCCGTTGACGCACGTCCCGCGCACCAAGCGTGGCGTCATCTCGTACGCCGCCCGTGACATCGGCGAGCGGCTCGACGCGAAGGCGCTCGTAGCGTTCACCCAGTCGGGTGACACCGTTCGACGGTTGGCTCGCCTGCACACCAAGCTGCCGTTGCTCGCCTTCACCTCGATCTCTGAGGTCCGCAGCCAGCTGTCGCTGAGCTGGGGAACCGAGACGTTCCTGGTCCCCGATGTGGGCTCGACGGACGCGATGGTGAAAGAGGTCGACAAGGCGCTGCTCGAACTCGGTCGGTACAACAAGGGCGATCAGGTCGTGATCGTGGCCGGTGCCCCTCCCGGCACAGTAGGCTCGACCAACTTGATCCATGTGCACCGAATCGGAGAAGAGGACCGGTAAGTGGTCGAAGCGGGGGGAACCGGCGTCAGCGAAAGCGCGTCGAGCAGTACAGCTGTACGCAAGACCGATCTCGAGACGCTCCTCGATCTCCTCGCACTCGAGGAGATCGAGGAGGACGTGTTCGTCGGCGTTCATCCCGAGCAGGTGGGTAGCCGAACGTTCGGGGGGCAACTGGTCGCTCAGGCCCTGATCGCGGCAGGGCGCACGGTGTCCGGTACGTCGCGTGACGTGCATGCGATCAACGCACATTTCATCCGTGGTGGTGACGTGAAGAAGCCCATCGAATACCGGGTCTCCCGTCAGCGCGACGGCCGAGCATTCGCCAACCGCCAGGTCACTGCCGTACAGGACGGCAACGAGCTGTTCGTCATGCTCGCCGCTTTCCAGGATTTCGGCAAGGGACTCGAGCACAGCGTGGAGGTGCCCGAGGTTCCGTACCCCGATGCATTGCCTCCGCTCGGCGATCACTTCGTCGGGTACGAGGACCGGCTGCAGATGTTCGTCGACGCCCTCAAGCCGATCGACATGCGTTACGCGAACGATCCGGCGTGGATCATGCACGGCACCGGCGAGAAACTCAATCACAATCGGGTCTGGATGAAGGCCGACGGCGATCTGCCCGACGACTCGATCTTTCACGCCGCGACCATGGGCTACGCGTCGGACACCACCGTGCTCGACTCGATCATCACCACCCACGGTCTGTCGTGGGGGCTCGATCGCATCGTCGCGGCGACGGTCAACCATTCCATTTGGTTCCACCGCCCGTTCCGGTTCGACGAGTGGGCTCTCTACGCCACCGAATCGCCGGTAGCGGCCGGGTCCCGTGGGCTGGCCACCGGACGCTTCTTCTCGATGGACGGCCAATTGTTGGCCACTGTCGTGCAGGAGGGTCTCATCCGGCACTTCCCGAAGCGGGAGCGGGCCTGAGGGCATTCGACCACTCCAGCGTTTTCGCGGCGAGATCGAGCGTGGCGAGCGCAGGGCTGGTCGACGGCAGTCGGGTGAATCTGACGTGGGGCGTTACCGTCCTCACGTGGCGACGGTAGCTCTCGGCCGCTTTCGCTCCGTTGAAGAACACCCTGTCGATGCCAGGGTTCTCGGCGAACAGATTCCCGAAATCGTTTGCCTCGATCGAGGATTCGACGATCGCCGAGTCCAGGCTTCCCTCTCGCGTGCACAGCTTCAGCACATCCCACACGGCGACGCCATGGCCGCGCAGACGCTCGGTGCGTTCGTCGTAGGGTAGCTCGGAGCCCGCACCGAACAGCGTTCCCATGATCGGCCAGAACGCATTTCGCGGATGCGCGTAATACTGCTGCGCGGCCAGCGACGCGACGCCGGGCATCGACCCCAGGATCAGGATGGTTGCGCCCGGTCCGACGATCGGCTCGAAACTGTGCACGACGTTCATTGCGCGATTACAGCAAATCCCCGCGGGGCAGCGGACGGGGGACCACAATGGAGGTCATGTTGGATCCACGCGTACTCGACAACAACGAACTCGAAGCCGAACTCGCCGCACTGCGTCGGGGGCGTGACGCCGCGATGGACGAAGGCGCGCGGGATGTCTCGACCGCCGACACCGACCACCTCATCGCGCGGTTCGAGGAAGAAATCCGCAGGAGACATCAGGATTCGGTGTCCGATCAGCCCAGTGCCGATCTGCCCTGACCCACGATCAGGACAGCGCATGCGGCAGTCGCCGCAATCGTCCTCACGTTGTTCCATCGCGTCCACGTGTCGGTGAAGTTCTGCCACACCTGAGCGCCGGCAGCACTGCCGGGATCCACGCCGGCCAACGCGTCGTTGAGGGGGACGTTCAGAACGGCCGTGATCGCGACGCAGCCGAGAATGTAGAGAACGGCACCGCTCACGACGAGCAGGGGTGAACCCCGACCGGCCGACACGGCGAGAATCGCTGCGAGAGTGCATGATACGGCCGTTCCGAAGAAGAGGCCGAGAAACACCGGACCGAGAATCGCCGCATTGAATCTCTGCATCGCGGCGATCGCGTCGGGTACCGGCAGTGTCGCCAGGCCGGGCAGCACGCTGACGGAGAACGCGAGCAGCACTCCTGCCATCAATCCGCATCCGACGGCGGATACGGTGGTGGCGACCGAGGACGCCCGCTCGATCACGACGGGTCTGTTCGGTGGATGTTCACGGTCGGTGGTCCTTTCGTCGAGAATTGCTCTGTCGTCCACTGTTGCTCGGAACGGCAGGATGAACAATGCGCGAAACGCCGGATTCGATGTCCGATCGTCCATGTCGTGGGACAATCGATCGATGCGTGGACTCGACCCCTGGAAATCGCCCGATCCGCTCGGTGAGGCCCTGCACTTTCTACGGATGACCGGATCGTTCTACGTACGATCGGAGATGAGCGGTTCGTGGGGTCTCGACCTGCCCGCCATGGAGGATGCGCTGTGGTTTCACACGGTGGTGGACGGTCGGTGCCTGCTGGCGGTTCCCGATGAGCCGACGCGGGAGTTGGTGCCAGGCGATTTCGCGTTGGTCCCTCATGGGCGCGGTCATGTTCTCGCCGCCGACGCGGATGCGGCTACACGAGCGGTGAGTGTGTACGACCTCCCGCACGAGTACGTCAGCGACCGCTATGCGGTGATCACTCACGGTGAAGGAGCAGGACCGCCTGCCACTCTGGTGTGCGGGGCGGTGCGGCTGGATCACCCTGCGGCGCAACAGCTCGTCCGTCTGCTCCCTGCCGTGGTGTTCGTCGATGCGGAGCCAGGACCGCAGCAAACGAGGATGCAGAACGTCCTGGCGATGGTGGCGGACGAAGCCCGAGTTCTCGAGCCCGGGGGAGAAGCGGTCATCACCCGGCTGTCCGACATTCTGGTGATCCTGGCGCTGCGGTCGTGGATCGGCAACACTGCGCGAGCGCAGTCGGGGTGGCTCGGAGCGTTGCAGGACGATCGAATCGGCGCTGCTCTGGCCCTGATTCATCGACATCCTCACCAGCGGTGGACCGTTGCGGCTCTCGCGTCGAGCGCGAACATGTCGCGTTCGGCGTTCTCGGCGCGCTTCACCGAGCTGGTCGGTCGATCCGTGATGAGCTACCTGGCCACGTGGCGAATGCAGGTCGCATATCAGACCCTGCGTTCCGAGGACGTCGCGCTGGCCGACTTGGCCCGGCGCAGTGGGTATCTCTCGGAGGCGGCGTTCGGGAAAGCGTTCAAGCGGGCGATGGGGGTCTCGCCTGGAAGTGTGCGTCGCCGTCCCGAAGTGTCGATGGCCGCGGTTCAGTCGAGCAGATGACGGAGATAGCTGTTCGGGTCTTCGAGGTAGCGACGCCAATGCTGGACCAATTCGAGTTCGTCCCAGGTGCTTCGGCGCAGACCGTGTTCGCCGACTTCGACGATGTCGGCACCGGGGGTCGACGCCAGGATCGGTGAATGGGTGGCGCAGACGATCTGCGCGCCCTCGTCGCCCAGCTCGGACATCAGTGCAACGAGCTGCAGGCTCGCGGTGAACGACAAGGCAGATTCCGGCTCGTCCAGAACGTAGAAGCCGGGTTCGGCCAACATTGCACCGAACATGGTCAGGAACCCTTCGCCGTGGCTCATCTCGGCGGTGTTCTCGTCCCAGAATCCCGGCATCCCGCCGAGGTTTTCGGCCATCTCGAACGCGGTCTCGGCGCGCAGAAAGAAGCCACGCTTCTGCTGTCGCGGACCACGAAGCATGCGAGAACCCCGCGGTGTGGTCTCGAGCTCGAGTACCTCACCGAGAGCGCTCGTCACCTCGTCGAGTCGACGCGACTGCTGCGCCGCCCGACCGCCGCGGGCATCGATTCCGAAACCCTCGGCGATCGCCTCGACCAGGGTGGATTTACCGGAACCGTTGTCGCCGACCAGAATTGTGACCGGTGCCAGGAATTCGAGTCCGTCACGGGCGAGGTCGGCGACTGCGGGCACGGTGAAGGGCCAATCCGCTCCGACGTCGTCGGTGTGGACGTACGCGCGCTCTACGAACATGGTTCAGGCAGTGACCAGGCGGTCGACGTAACCGGTCTCGTGGGCGGAGTCCGCGCTGCAGGTGTAGAAGACCCACTGCGCCGACAGGTCCGCCGAATCCCCGAACCGATGGTCGACCTTCGCTGCGCACAAACTGCCCGCACTGGTGTCGTGGCAACGAAGACTGCTGGGTATGTACATCACCCCACTGTAGGCGCGATCGACGAAGACGATTACCGACGTCGCGAACGGGGATGTATCCACGTGGTGCCCTCGGTGAGACTCGAACTCACACTGGACGGGTTTTGAATCCGTTTCCTCTGCCAATTGGGATACGAGGGCTGGCGTCTTTCAAGCAACGATTGACGAGTTTAGAAGATGCGCTTTCGGCGTCGCGCACCGGTACCCTTCAGATGCTCGACGGCCCCGATGGGCGATGACTGTCAAAGGAGACCGATACAGATGAACGCTCCTGGTGCGCACGGTACTGGCAAGCCCCCGCTTCGTGTGGTGGTGGCAGAGGACGAATCCCTGATCCGGCTCGATCTCGTGGAGATGCTCCGCGAAGAGGGCTACGACGTCGTCGGTGAAGCGGCCGACGGTCAGCAGGCGGTGGAGTTGGCCGTCGAACTGCGTCCCGATCTGGTCATCATGGACGTGAAGATGCCGCGTCGGGACGGAATCGATGCGGCGTCGGAGATCGCCGAGAAGCGCATCGCGCCCGTCGTCATTCTCACCGCGTTCAGTCAGCGCGAGCTCGTGGAGAAGGCACGCGATGCCGGAGCGATGGCGTATCTGGTCAAGCCGTTCACCAAAGCCGATCTGATGCCTGCGGTGGAGTTGGCCGCCAGCCGTTTCGGTGAGATCTCCGCGCTCGAATCCGAGATCGTCGATCTGCAGGACCGGCTCGAGACGCGCAAGCTCATCGAGAAGGCCAAGGGCATCCTGATGGAATCGCAATCTCTCACAGAACCGCAGGCGTTCAAGTGGATTCAGCGCGCCGCCATGGATCGCAGGACGACGATGAAGGCCGTCGCGGAGGTCGTGATCGACACGCTCGGTACCCCTGCGAACAAGCCTGTGGCAGAGAGCTGATCGGCCCTCGAAAGCTACGGCCACGTAAAACTTCGACTCCCTAGGTCACAGTCAGGTCACGAGCGTCGTTCTAGGCCTTGCGAATCAGCTCCGAGCATTAGCGTCTGACCCACACGTGAGCGACATGTAACTCAGGTGCGCTTCATCGACGAGCAATTTCAAGGAGAACCTAGATGGCAATTCGGACCTATGTCCGCACGGCTGCGGTGCTGAGCGTTACCTCGCTCGCACTGTTCGGCTGTTCGTCGAGCGACGACTCGGGCTCGAGCGACTCCACCAGTGCCAGCGGCGGCACTGCAGCCGCGGAAACGACCGTCTCCACCGACTGCACGCCCGAGCAGGCCACTGCCGGGGCAACCCCGGATACGGCACCGCTGGTGGTGGGCACCCTTCTCCCCGAGACCGGAACCCTGGCCTTCCTCGGCCCGCCCGAAGTTGCCGGCGTCCAGTTGGCCGTCAACGACGTCAACGCCGCCGGTGGCGTCCTCGAGCAGCCCGTCACGCTCATCCCCGGTGACTCGGGCGACACGACGACCGATACCGCCAACACCACGGTCGACCGTCTGCTCGCCGGCGGTGCCGACGTCATCGTCGGTGCGGCGTCGTCCTCGGTCTCGCTCAAGGTCATCGACAAGATCGCCAGCGCAGGCGTCGTGCAGTTCTCGCCGGCCAACACGTCCGACCAGTTCGTCTGCTACCCGGACAAGGGTCAGTACTTCCGTACCGCACCCACCGACGTGCTGCAGGCACAGGCCTTGTCCCAGCTGATCGCCCAGGACGGTGCGCAGCGCGTCGCCATCCTCGCGCTCAACGACCCGTACGGTACGGGCCTGGCCGCGAACACCGCGGACAACCTCGAAGAGGCCGGCATCGCGGCGGACCAGATCCAGACCACGATCTACGACCCGAACGCACAGTCGTTCAACGCAGAGGTCGACGGCGTGAAGAACTTCAACCCGGACGCCGTGGCCATCATCGGCTTCGAGGAGTCCGCGAAGATCATCACCCGTATGCACGAGATCGGCATCGGACCGTCCGACGGCACGCTGGTCTACGGAGTCGACGGCAACATGGGTAACGCCCTCGGAGAGTCGGTGGCAGCAGGTCTGCTGGACACGATGCGTGGCACCACCCCGTTGACCGACGTCGGCACCGGATTCCAGGATCGTCTCAAGAGCGTGGATCCGGCCCTGGTTGACTTCAACTACGCAGGCGAGTCCTACGACGCGGTGGTCATCTCGGCACTCGCGGCCGAGCAGGCCAAGTCGACGGCAGGCACCGACATCGCTGCCAACATCAACAGCGTCACCAAGGACGGCACCAAGTGCACCAGCTACGCCGAGTGCCTTCCGCTCGTCAAGGCCGGAACCGACATCGACTACGACGGAATCACCGGCGCGCTGAACTTCAGTGACGCAGGAGAGCCCGCCACCGGTTCCTACGGCAACCTGGTCTTCGGACCGGACAACACCCTGACGACGGACGGTTACATCGTCGTCGGTGAGTGATCTGTAACTGTCACACAGCCTCTGGGCCCGAGTCCTCGATCAGGACTCGGGCCCAGTGGCTTGCGTATGTGCCGCACGTTCGACGGCAGCGAGAAGGCCCCGGTTCGATGTCGATCGAACCGGGGCCTTCGTCGTTGCGAGGAGCTACTTCTTCTCTTTGCTTCCTGCCAGCGTGCCGAGATACAGCTCGATCACCTTCGGGTCGTTCATCAACGCCGGACCGGTGTCGGTGTAGGCGTTACGGCCCTGATCGAGAACGTAGCCGCGGTCGCAGATCTGGAGGCAACGACGGGCGTTCTGCTCGACCATGATGATCGACACGCCCGCTGCATTGATCTTCTTGCAGCGGATGAACACCTCGTCCTGGAACATCGGTGACAGTCCGGCCGACGGTTCGTCGAGCAGCAGTACCGACGGCTCCATCATCAGTGCGCGTCCCATGGCGACCATCTGTCGCTCGCCGCCGGACAGTGCGCCCGCCTTGACCTTCTTGCGCTCACCGAGCAGCGGGAACAGTTCGCTGACGAACTCGAATCGCTCGCCGAACTTTTTGGGACGCAGATAAATTCCCATTTCGAGGTTCTCTTCGATGGTCAGCGACGGAAAGACGTTCTGTGTCTGCGGAACGTAGCCGACTCCCTTGGTGACCAGGACGTGCGCTTCGGCGGAGGTGATGTTGTCACCTCGCAGTTTGACGCTGCCCTCACGGACGGCAACCAGCCCGAACAGGGTCTTGAGGAGGGTCGACTTCCCGGCTCCGTTGGGTCCGATGATGCCGACGATCTCCCCGTCGTTGAGGAAGAAGTTGCATTCACTGAGGATGTTGACGCCCGGGATGTACCCGGCCACCAAGCCGTCGGCGCGCAGCAATGCACCTTCGGCGAGGCGGGCGTGCTCCTCGGGTGTCGCGGCGAACTCTGCCGGCGTCAATGTCTGTTCGCTCATCGTTCGTCCTCCTCGGCCCGGTGCGAGCCGCCTTCGGTCACGTCGGTTACCACCGGGCGTACGAACTCCCGCTCCGAGAGGTCGCCTCCCGCTTCGAGTTCCTCGGCCTCGGCCTTCTTCAGTGCCTCTGCGAGCTCCGCGGTGGCACCGACCGGATTGCCGTCGGCATCGAATTCCAGAGCCTGATCGTGATGGCTACCGAGATACGCATCGACGACGGCTCCGTTGTTGGAGAGCTCCTCCGGGGTGGACTCGGCAATGATGCTGCCCTGTGCCATCACCACCACCCAGTCACTGATGTCGCGGATGACGTCCATGTCGTGCTCGACGAACACCACCGTCATACCGTCGTCGCGAAGCGACTTGATGTGCCCCAGAAGCGATTGCGTCAGAGCAGGATTGACCCCGGCCATCGGCTCGTCGAGCATGACCACCGACGGATCGGTCATCAGCGCACGCGCCATCTCGAGCAGCTTGCGTTGGCCGCCGGACAACGAGCCGGCCAGGTCGTCGGCCTTGGCGTCGAGCTTGAAGCGCCCCAATAGCTCGTAGGCGCGTTCGGTGATCTGACGTTCCTGGGCCTTCCACGTCCACGGCATGAACGTGTTGATCATGCGCTCGCCGCGCTGACCGGTTGCGCCCAGCCGAACGTTGTCCAGCACAGTCAGTTTCGACAGCGCCTTGGTCAACTGGAACGTACGGACGACACCTTTGCGTGCCACCTGGTGCGGATGCATCCGACCCAGTTCCTGGCCGTCCATCGACCAGGTGCCGGTGTCGGGTCTATCGAATCCCGTGAGCAGATTGAACAGGGTGGTCTTGCCTGCGCCGTTGGGCCCGATGAGTCCGGTGATGCACCCACGCTGGATCTCCAGGTGCGCGACGTCGACGGCTTTCAGGCCGCCGAAGGTGCGCGAGACGCCGTCGACCACCAGGGTGGCGTCGGGCTTGGGGGATCCGGGCTCGTTGGCGACACCGGCGAACAACGCCGACCGCTGATCACTCGACAGTGCTTTGCCAGCACGTGATTCGAGGGTGCTTGCTTTCTTGCTCGGTGCCGCTGTTGCGGCGGCATCCTTGCTCGGGTCAGGCATTGAGTTGAACCTCTCGCTTGTTGCCGAGAATGCCCTGAGGTCTGAACACCATCAAGACGGCGATCAGAATTCCCAGGAGTACGAACCGCGTGGCACCGACCTGCGCGCCGGTGAGGTTGAGCACCGGGTCGTCGCCGGAGATCAGCTGTCGCAGAATGGCATCGGGAATGGACAGCAGGAACCAGAAGAGCATCGCGCCCAGGACGGGGCCGAACACCGTTGCGGCACCACCGAGAATCAGGGCACCGAAGGCGAAGAACGTCTGCGCCGTCGAGTAGAAGTCCGGGTTGATGGACTGGGTTTGCAGTGCGTTGAACACGCCGCCCATACCGCCGATGACACCACCGAGAACCAGCGCCTGCATCTTGTAGACGAACACGTTCTTACCCAGCGAGCGGGCCGCGTCCTCGTCTTCACGAACGGCCTTGAGCACACGTCCCCAGGGGCTGTGCGTCAGGAGGTAGACCACCCCGCACAGCAGCAGGACCAGCGTCCAGCCGACGAGCATGGCCCACAGGTCGTTACCCAGGAATCGCACGCCGAGGAAGCTGTACGTCTTGCCACCCTCGAACGGACTCATGCTGGTGAACGGGCCGGCGAAGCCGGTGATGCCGTTGGTCGACTTGGTCACCGAATCCGTTGCGGTGGAACGAAACACGAGTCGCAGAATTTCCGACGCGGCGATGGTGACGATCGCGAGGTAGTCGGCTCGCAGTCGCAGAGTCGGGATGCCGAGCACCAGGGCGAGCAGTCCTGCCGCGGCGAGACCGACCAGAATGCCGAGCCAGAGCGGCTGTTCGTAGGTGATCGTCGTGATGCCGACGCCGTAGCCGCCGAGCAGTGCGAAGCCGATCTGGCCGAAGTTGAGCAGTCCGGCGTAGCCGAAGTGCAGGTTCAGGCCGATGGCGAGCAGAGCGTAGAAGATGGCGGACGGGCCGACCAGCTGAGCGAGTGAGATCTGAAGTGCGCCGATGATATCCATGTGAAGGTCACCCGATCCTTTGTCGCGAGCCGAGGATGCCCTGTGGACGGACGACGAGGATGAGAATCAAGACGAGCAACCCTCCGATGTATTTGAGATCGGGATTGATGACCAGCGTCGACCACTGCACGAGCAGACCGACGATGACGCAACCGAGGAATGCGCCGTAGGCCGTTCCCAGGCCACCCAGTGTGATGCCGGCGAACATGAGCAACAGAAGTTTGAAGCCCATCTCCCACTGGACGCGACCGCCGAGTTCGGAGAGCCCGAACAACACGCCGCCGAGGGCAGCCAGGCCGCCGCCGAGGCACCAGACGAACGTGACCACGCGCTCGACGTTGATGCCGGAGGACGCGGCCAGATCCCGGTTGTCGGCCACCGCACGCATGGCCTTGCCGATCTTGGTGCGCTGCAGCATCAGCGCGACGCCGACCAGGACGACGATGCTGATGACGATGCAGGCGAGGTTGACGTTGGTGATCGACAACGGACCCCAGTCGTTCTCGGTCTGCGCCTGGTAATCGTCGAAGGGCTCGGAGCGATCCGAGAAGAAGATCAGGATGAGGTAACGCAGTGCGATCGCCAGGCCGATGGTGACCACCAGCTGAGCGATGAGGCCGGTTCGCCGTTTGCGCAACGGCCGCCAGATCAGGGCATTGTTGAGCCATCCGATCGCGACTCCGACGACTATCGCGAGCAGCGTGGCCGGGATCAATTGTATGCCGACACTGACGTTGAAGAACCACGCCGCGACGGCACCGAGCGTGACAAGTTCTCCGTGTGCGAAGTTCGTCAGACCGGTGGTGCCGAAGATCAGACTCAGCCCGACCGCGGCGAGCGCGATGACGAGGCCGAAACGGAAGCCGTCGACGGTGGTGCGAACGAACTTCTCGTAGAACGGAATGGTGGTGGCGGTTCTGGCCTCACCGAACGAGAAGATGACGGTGTTGGAACGCCCGGCCTGCACATCGCGCTGGACCTCGCCCTGGACGCTGACGCCGTCGGGGAGCGTTTCCTGAACCACCTGGAACGTGTAGGTGCCGGGAGACAGTTCGAGGGTCCACCGGCCCCCGGTTTCACTGGTGGTACGGGCGACTTCGGAGCCGGACGCGTCGAGCGCCGCGACGTCGACGCCGACGAGTCGTTCGCCACCGTTGTTCAGGGATCCGGCGACGCTGACCGCGTCCGCCGGTGGTGCCTGTTCGGCACTGGTCCCCGGCGCTGCCGGGGGAGCGGGGGTAGGTTCCTGGGCCAAAGCCGGCGCACTGAACAGCAGCGCGGCAATGGAACTCAGAACGGCGAGTAGGAGTGTTCGCTGAAGGAGCCGAACGGCAGATCTTGCGCGCAACCTCGGCGGTTGCACCTTTCTGGTCCATCGAACATTTGGAGCCACGCACGTCCTCCGGACGGTTGTCGTTGTGCCACGGGTATGTGGGTTTCCTGCAATTGTCGGACTCTATCCGCTGAAACGACGCAAAATCGGCGACTGAGATTTCCGGAAAGTATCGGTTGTGTTTCGCGGTGCGCGGCGCGCGCATCGAGTGCGATCGCGTCGTGGCGCGTGCATCCGGCTACGAGTTGTCGGACTGTCTCCCTAGACTGGTCAACCGTGAGCCCAGTAACGGAGAAAAGTGCAGCGCCCGCAGCCGAGACCGATGCGAAAGCGGGCGGAGAGCGGCCCACGTTGCTGCTCATCGACGGCCACTCGATGGCGTTCCGTGCCTTCTTCGCGTTGCCCGCGGACAACTTCAAGACCACGAGCGGTCAGTCCACCAATGCGGTGTACGGGTTCACCTCGATGTTGATCAACCTGCTGCGGGACGAGAAACCGACGCACATCGCGGCGGCGTTCGACGTCTCGCGGCAGACCTTCCGCGCCGAGCGGTACCCCGAGTACAAGGCCAACCGCAGCAAGACGCCCGACGAGTTCGCCGGTCAGGTCGACATCACCAAGGACGTACTCGGGGCCATGGGTATCCCGGTGATGGCCGAGGCGGGCTTCGAGGCCGACGACATCATCGCCACTCTGGTGACCCAGGCAGAGGCACTGGGGTACCGCGTTCTGGTGGTCACCGGCGATCGAGATGCGCTGCAGTTGGTGACGGACAACGTCACGGTGTTGTATCCGCGCAAGGGCGTGTCGGATCTGACTCGGTTCACCCCCGCCGAGGTCGCCACCAAGTACGGGTTGACGCCATCGCAGTACCCGGACTTCGCGGCCCTGCGCGGAGACCCGAGCGACAACCTCCCCGGCATTCCCGGGGTCGGCGAGAAGACAGCGACCAAGTGGATCATCGAATACGGTTCCCTCACCGCTCTTGTCGACAACGTGGACAAGGTCAAGGGCAAAGTGGGAGATGCACTGCGGGCCAACCTGTCGAGTGTGGTGCTCAACCGCGAGCTCACCGAGATGGTCCGCGATGTGCCGTTGCCCTACACCCCCGATCAGCTCGAACTGGCTCCGTGGGATCGCGAGAAGATCCACGCCTTGTTCGACGACCTGGAGTTCCGCATTCTACGGGACCGATTGTTCGAGACGCTCGCGTCGGTCGAACCCGAAGCAGAAGAAGGTTTCGACGTCCGCGGCGGCATTGTCGCGCCCGGCGATCTGGCCGCATGGCTGGGAGAACACGCGGCCGACGGCCGACGGAGCGGGTTGTCCATCCTCGGCCCGCGTCGGCCTTTCGACAGCGACGCGACGTCGGTGGCGATCGCTGCGGCCGACGGGGAAGGCGCGTTCGTCACGACGACCGCTCTGGACGAATCCGACGAGCAGGCACTTGCCGCCTGGCTCGCCGATCCGGCGCAGCCGAAGGCTCTGCACGAGGCCAAGTGGGCTCTGCATGCAGTTCGTGGCCGCGGCTGGACCCTAGGTGGGTTGACCACCGACACAGCCCTTGCGGCGTACCTGGTGCGGCCCGGGCAGCGGTCGTTCAACCTCGACGACCTGTCGTTGCGCTACCTCAAACGCGAACTCCGGGTGGAGGATGCGGGTGAAGGCCAGATGTCGTTGCTCGATGCCGAGGACACCGCCGATGCGGCGTTCGCGGAGGGCGAGATTCTCAAGGCGCGGGCCGTCATCGACCTGGCCGATGCGTTGGACGCCGAGCTCGCCGCCATCGAGTCGACCACCCTGCTCTCCGAGATGGAGCTGCCGCTGCTGACGGTGTTGGCCGATGTCGAGGCAACGGGTATCGCCGTGAACGGTGATCACCTCCGCGCATTGCAGTCCGGATTCGCTGCGCAGGTGGACGAGGCTGCGAACTCCGCCTACGGCGTGATCGACAAGCAGATCAACCTCGGGTCACCGAAGCAGTTGCAGGTGGTGCTGTTCGAGGAACTCGACATGCCCAAGACCAAGAAGACCAAGACCGGCTACACCACCGACGCCGATGCGCTGCAGGGGTTGTTCGAGAAGACCGAGCATCCGTTCCTGAAGTTCCTGCTCGATCATCGGGACGCGACGCGGATGAAGGTGACGGTCGACGGCCTGTTGAAATCCGTCGCCGACGACGGACGCATTCACACCACGTTCAATCAGACGGTCGCGGCAACCGGGCGACTGTCGTCCACCGAGCCGAACCTGCAGAACATTCCGGTGCGCAACGAGGCGGGACGCCACATCCGTGACGGCTTCGTCGTCGGGGCCGGATACGACACGCTTCTCACCGCCGACTACAGCCAGATCGAAATGCGCATAATGGCGCACGTCTCCGGCGACGAAGGGCTGATCGAGGCATTCAACACCGGCGAGGACCTGCACAGTTTCGTCGGTGCCAGGGCCTTCGGAGTGCCGATCGAGGAGGTCACGCCCGAACTGCGTCGCCGCGTCAAGGCCATGTCGTACGGATTGGCCTACGGACTGAGCGCCTTCGGTCTCGCCGCGCAGCTCAAGATCTCCACCGACGAGGCGAAGCAGCAGATGGAGGCGTACTTCGCGCGGTTCGGAGGAGTCCGTGACTACCTGCGCAACGCCGTCGAGGAAGCGCGCAAAGTGGGATACACCTCCACGCTGTACGGCAGGCGCCGCTACCTGCCCGACCTCAACAGCGACAATCGTCAGCGCCGCGAGGTCGCCGAGCGGGCCGCTCTCAATGCGCCCATCCAGGGCACCGCCGCAGACATCATCAAGGTCGCGATGATCGACGTGCACCGATCGCTGGCGGAGTCGACGCTGAAGTCGCGGATGCTCTTGCAGGTGCACGACGAATTGGTACTCGAAGTCGTCGACTCCGAGCGCGAGGAAGTCGAGGCACTGGTACGCGACAAGATGTCCTCGGCCATCGAACTGTCGGTGCCCCTCGAAGTCTCGGTCGGCACCGGTCGCAGCTGGGACGCCGCTGCTCACTGATTCGACCCATGGACAGGCGAAGGGCCGCTCACCGATTTCGGTGAGCGGCCCTTCGCTCGATGTACGGCTGCGACGAACTACTCCGCCGCGGGAGCCTGCTCGGCGATCTGCTGGCGTACGACGTCCATGTCGAGTGCCTTGATCTGACCGACAAGGTCTTCCAGCGCCGGTGCAGGCAGTGCGCCGGGCTGTGCGTAGACGAGAATTCCTTCACGGAACGCCATGATCGTCGGGATCGACTGGATCTGCGCTGCCGCAGCAAGACCCTGCTCGGCCTCGGTGTCGACCTTGGCGTGCACGACGTCGGGGTGTGCGTCCGACGACTTCTCGAAGGTGGGTGCGAACTGGCGGCACGGTCCGCACCAGGACGCCCAGAAATCGACCAACACCACGTCGTTGCTCGTCACGATCTCGTCGAAATTCTGCTGGGTCAAAGTCTGAGTGGCCACGCGGTCCCTTTCGTTTGATTGCGCTTCTGCTGTGTCTCAACGCAGGTACTCGCCGGAATCATCCCGACTGTGTCGGAGCGCGGCGGGTCAGGCTGGTTGGGGTGCAGCGCGGAACGTGCGGCGGTAGGAGTTCGGTGTGGTGCATCGCAACCGCACGAAGTGTTGCCGCAGAGCCGCGGCATTTCCGAAGCCGACCACCTCGGCGATCGAATCCATCGGAAGATCGGAGTTCTCCAACAGTTGCTGCGCTGCCAGTACTCGCTGGTCGTTGAGCCAGCGTGCCGGCGTCGTTCCGGTTTCGGCCGCGAACCTGCGGGCGAAGGTTCGCGCAGACATGTTCACCCGCGCCGCCAGTCGACCGATGGTGAGCTCGGAGTCGAGATTCTCGGTCATCCAATCCAGCAGCGGAGCCAGTGTCTCGGTGCGAGTGGCGGGCAGCGGACTGGTGACGAATTGAGCCTGCCCGCCGTCGCGATGCGGAGGAACGACCATCCGGCGGGCGATCCCGTTGGCCACGACGCTGCCCTGGTACTTGCGCACGATGTGCAGGCACAGGTCGATGCCGGCTGCCGTGCCTGCGCTGGTGAGCACGTTGCCGGCATCCACGTAGAGGACGTTCGGATCCACCTGTGCCAGGGGATATTTCGCGGCCAGCGAGTCGGAGTGCCGCCAATGCGTCGTGCAGGGTCTGCCGTCGAGAAGACCCGCTTTGCCGAGTACGAACGCACCGTTGCACAGGCTCGCGACCATCGCGCCTCGTTCCACCGCCGCGCGCAGTTTGGCCAGCAGAGGTTCGATGGACGCGTCGTATTCGGTGCCGCACACGAAGCTGCCGTCGACTGCCGCCTCGGTGCCTCCCGCCGGAATGATGATCAGATCGGCGGTGTCGAGGCTGTCGAGATCGTGTGGCACGTCGATGGTGTAGCCGACGCGGGTGCGGATCGGTTGTGGGACACCGGCGATCAGGGAGAAGTCGTAGGTGGGCAGTCCCTCGTCCGAGCGATCGAATCCGAACACCTCGCAGGCGACGCCCAGCTCGAACTGTTCTGTCAACGGCATCAGCGCGACGACCACTCGTTTCAGCATGTACAGAAGTATGGCAGAAAGTCGTCGATATATGGCGTTACTGCCACTCGTGCACCGTCTCCGCAGGTTGGAAGCTAGCGACATGACAATTGTATTGGTAGTTGTGCTGCTGTTCCTGGCCCTCGACGCCCTCGTGGTCGCAGGTGTCGCTCCCGATACCCACGCGGAGGTGACTCAGTTCGGCGATTACCGGTTCTAGGGTGCGTGGATCAGCCGATTCGCCACTCCCGCTTGGCCTCGCCGTCCCATCGGCGCAGCGCGACCGCAGATCCGACCAGATCGTCGACGTCTACCGAGAGCAGGCGCACCGCCGCTCCTGCCTCCTCGGGCGTCAACCGTCGGGCCACCGTGACATGCGGTGTCCATCGGCCGGGGTCGAGGTGATCGAGCGAACGTTCGCCCACGGCCTCGTGCAGCCGGGCGTGCAGATCGAGCAACTCGCTCGACGGAACCACCAGTCTCGCCAGGGTGATCGATCGACCACCGAACACGACGAGCCCGCCGAGACGCACGTCGAACGGATCGAAGCGGACCGCATCGCCGTCGTCCACCGCGTCCGGCATCGACGCTGCCACGGCGACGGTGATGTGCGGACGATTCGATTCACCGAGGTGCCGGTTCTGGCTCGGCAGTCCGGCGTCGGACAGTACTGCCCACTCGCGGCGAACCGCAGCGTCGAGGCCGGGGTCGAGGAGAAGTTCTGCGGACTGCACCATGGAGGCCATGATGTCGCAGACGAACGGTCGCAATGCAACGGCACTACGGATCGGGGCCATGACCGGCGACGGGATAGGCCACGAGATCGTGCCTGCAACCATCCGGGTGGTCGATGCGGCCCTCGCGGCGGCCGGTGGACCGGCTGCCGACTGGGTGCATCTGCCGCTGGGGCTCGGTGCCGTGGACGAGCACGGAACGCCGATGCCCGAGTCCACGCTGGCGGAGTTGGGCGAGCTCGAATGCTGGATTCTCGGTCCGCACGACAGCGCCTCCTACCCGCAGCCGTTCCGATCTCAGCTGACCCCGGGCGGACGGATTCGTAAGAACTTCGGTCTGTTCGCCAACATTCGGCCGGCGAAGGCACTGCCCGGCGTACGCGCAGTGTCCCCGCGAATGGATCTGGTGGTCGTGCGGGAGAACACCGAGGGGTTCTACGCCGATCGCAACATGTTCGTCGGCAGCGGAGAGTTCATGCCCACTCCCGATGTGGCTCTCGCGGTCGGAGTGTTCACCCGCGCGGCCTGCGAACGCATTGCACGCGAAGCGTTCTCGTTGGCCGAGCGACGCAATCGACAACTGACGATCGTGCACAAGACCAACGTGCTGTCGATGACGACGGGGTTGTTCCGCGATGCGTGCCGCGCAGTGGGAGAACAGTTTCCGCACGTCGAGGTCACCGAAGAGCACGTCGACGCCCTTGCCGCGCACCTGGTTCGACGGGGCGAGGACTACGACGTCATCGTGGCCGAGAACATGTTCGGCGACATTCTCTCGGATCTGACGGGTGAGCTGTCCGGGTCGCTGGGCACCGCGCCGTCGATCAACTCCTCGGAAACCCAGGCGATGGCGCAGGCCTCGCACGGATCGGCCCCGGACATCGCGGGCAAGAACCGAGCCAATCCGACCGCGCTCTTCCTGTCGGCCGCGATGTTGCTCGAATGGCTTGCCCCACGGCATCGGGACGAACGGTTGGCCGCAGCCGCCGGCAGGATCCGACACGCCGTCGACGCCACGGTCGAATCCGGGGTCGCGACAGCCGACCTCGGTGGACAGGCGTCGACAAGTGCCTTCACCGAGGCCGTCGAAGCCAGGGTGCATCGGCGTTGAGCAGTGCGGTGTCTATCGGAGCGGTTTGCGGCTGCTGAAGATCGCGGTGCCGGGAAAGAGTTGCCCGCGCAATGGGCTCCACTGACCCCACTCCCGGTCGAGCCACTCCGGCCAGTCGGGTTCGACGATGTCGCGTACCTCGAGGCCTGCGGCGACCAGTTCGCGCACCCGATCGCCGATCGTGCGGTGATGCTCGACGTAGTTGGGGGTTCCGTCCGCGTCGTACTCGACGTACGGGGTTCGGTCGAAGTACGGAATCGTCGCGGTCAGCCCGGCCACGCCGGGATCGTCGGGGAACACCCAACGCATCGGATGATTGACGGCGAACACCCAGATGCCACCCGGTCGAAGAACCCGCGCCACTTCCTTCATCACATTGGCGGAGTCCGCGACGAACGGCACCGCACCGAATGCCGAGCAGACGATGTCGAAGCGCTCGTCGGCGAACGGCAAGGACTCGGCACTGGCCTGCACCAGCGGAACCGTCGACCCGCCCGCGGCCATGGCGTCGACGCCGCGCTGCAACATGCCCATCGAGATGTCGAGACCGATCGCGCGCGCACCCTGGGTCCCGAGCCAGCGGGCGCACGGTGCGCTGCCGCAGCCCACCTCGAGCACGTCCTTGCCCATGACGTCGCCCAGCAGATGTACGTCGCCCTCGTGCAGTCCCTCCGGGCACCAGACGAACTCTCCGGATTCGGTCGTCACCCCCAGGAACGCGCCATGGGTACGGTGGTAGGCCTCGGCGTCGGAATCCCACCAGAGGCGACTCGCGCGGTCGCTCGCGACCGAGTCGATTCGGCCGCGGCCGGGAGTGGACGACGGTGGGGAAAGATCGGTCACACGCCGACTCTAACCGGGTTTGTGCTGGTACTGCGGCATCGCGTACCCTGTTCAACGCGAGTGTGTTCATGCTGCGCCCAGGTCGGGTCCGCCCGGCGTCGGCGCATGCGGATCCGGCAACGGTTCCGCCGAATGTGCTCGTGTTGCACACGTTTCACCAAGTCCGACCGAACATCCATCAACCGATACCCAACCCGTCCGGAGCAACTCAACACATGCCCTCAACCACAACCTCACCGCAGGTAGCCGTCAACGATATCGGCTCCGCAGAGGATTTTCTCGCCGCCATCGACGCCACGATCAAGTACTTCAACGATGGTGACATCGTCGAGGGCACCATCGTCAAGGTCGATCGTGACGAGGTTCTACTCGACATCGGTTACAAGACCGAAGGCGTCATCCCCTCCCGCGAGCTCTCCATCAAGCACGATGTCGACCCCAACGAGGTCGTCTCCGTGGGAGATGAGATCGAAGCACTCGTCCTCACCAAGGAGGACAAGGAAGGCCGTCTGATCCTGTCCAAGAAGCGAGCTCAGTACGAGCGCGCTTGGGGCACGATCGAGGAGCTCAAGGAGAAGGACGAGGCCGTCAAGGGCACCGTCATCGAGGTCGTCAAGGGTGGACTCATCCTCGACATCGGTCTTCGTGGCTTCCTCCCCGCTTCGCTCGTCGAGATGCGTCGCGTCCGCGACCTCCAGCCGTACGTCGGCAAGGAGATCGAGGCCAAGATCATCGAGCTCGACAAGAACCGCAACAACGTGGTCCTGTCGCGCCGCGCATGGCTCGAGCAGACCCAGTCCGAGGTCCGCAGCGAGTTCCTGCACCAGCTCCAGAAGGGCCAGGTCCGTAAGGGCGTCGTGTCCTCCATCGTCAACTTCGGTGCCTTCGTGGACCTGGGTGGCGTCGACGGACTCGTGCACGTCTCCGAGCTGTCCTGGAAGCACATCGATCACCCGTCCGAGGTTGTCGAGGTCGGCACCGAGGTCACCGTCGAGGTTCTCGACGTCGACCTGGACCGCGAGCGTGTTTCCCTGTCGCTCAAGGCAACTCAGGAAGATCCGTGGCGCCAGTTCGCTCGCACCCACGCGATCGGCCAGATCGTGCCCGGCAAGGTCACCAAGCTGGTTCCCTTCGGTGCATTCGTGCGCGTCGAAGAGGGCATCGAGGGCCTCGTGCACATCTCCGAGCTGGCCGAGCGCCACGTGGAGGTTCCGGACCAGGTCGTGGGTGTCGGCGACGACGCACTCGTCAAGGTCATCGACATCGATCTCGAGCGTCGCCGGATTTCGTTGAGCCTCAAGCAGGCCAACGAGGACTACGCAGAAGAGTTCGATCCGTCCAAGTACGGCATGGCCGACTCGTACGACGAGGGTGGCAACTACATCTTCCCCGAGGGCTTCGACTCCGAGACCAACGAATGGCTCGAAGGTTACGAGAAGCAGCGTGAAGAGTGGGAAGGTCGCTACGCCGAGGCGGAGCGTCGCCACAAGATGCACACCGCTCAGATGGAGAAGACGGCCAAGGACGAAGCTGCCGAAGCCGCCAACACCAACTACTCCTCCGAGTCGGGTCAGGCTCCCGCCGATGCAGAAGGCGACGCTCCCGCAGCGTCGGCTCCGGCCTCGACAGGTGGATCGCTGGCCAGCGATGCGCAGCTCGCTGCACTTCGCGAGAAGCTGTCGGGCAACGCCTGATAGATGTGGTCCACCCGTGAGGGTGTGACGCCGAGCCCCGGTTCTCTCCACGAGAACCGGGGCTTTCTCGTTCGAATCAGGTGATCGAAAACTCTGCGGAAACGACGATGGACCCGGTTCGGATGAACCGGGCCCATGGTGGAGGGGGAGTGCGAACTACGCGGCGGTGGCTGGACTCCACTGGCCGACGCTCTCCGTGCGCTTGCGCATGGTCGCGAAGCTGTGGCGGGCGGGGGTCAGGAGGTTGGTGAACCAGTTGCGCCGATGGTCGGCCAACGCCGAGGCTACTTCCGGGATCAGAATGCAATGAACGCCTGCATCCATGCCAAGGCGGTGCCGACCCGGTTGGATCTGATTGCTTCGCATGGGTGTCCTTTTCAATAGCTGTGGGTCGGCACATCGAGGTCGCGCTCGTCGAAGATAACCGACGGATCTGCGAAACCGGTGCATTTGAGGCTGGTGTGCTTCGGCGTGTTCGAGTGTCAGACTGGGTGCATGCTGAGACTGGGACTGACCGGTGGAATAGGTGCCGGAAAATCGACCGTTGCGAAGGTGCTGACCGAACTCGGGGGAGTGCTCGTCGACTCCGACGTGCTTGCCCGTGAAGTCGTGGAGCCGGGAACACCTGGGCTGCAACAACTGACCGATACCTTCGGAACCGACATTCTCGCACCCGATGGCTCGCTCGACCGTCCGGCATTGGCGGCCAAGGCATTCGGCGACGAGGAATCCCGCAAGAAGCTCAATGCCATCGTTCACCCGTTGGTCGGTGCGCGCACTGCCGAGATCATCGACGGAGCAGCGTCGGATGCCATAGTGGTGCAGGACATTCCGCTCCTCGTCGAAGGATCGATGGGCCCGTTCTTTCACCTCGTGGTCATCGTGTGGGTCGACGCCGAGGAACGGGTGCGTCGTCTCACGGGACAGCGAGGCATGCCCGAGGCCGACGCCCGGGCGCGGATCGCAGCGCAGGCAACCGATGATGCGCGCCGAGCCGCGGCCGACGTGTGGATCGACAACACCGGTGCGCCGGGAAGCGTCGACGACGACGTCCGAGCCCTGTGGAACGACCGACTGATTCCCTTCGAGCGCAACATCAGGGAGGGGGTCATCGCGCGTGTTCATCCGGAACAGGTGACGGCCGACCCCGCGTGGGAATTGCAGGCCCGACGGATCGTCTCGCGCCTGGCTCTTGCCTGTTCCGACAAGGCGGTCCGTATCGATCACATCGGATCCACCGCAGTGCCCGGCCTCGACGCCAAGGACGTCATAGACATCCAGATCACCGTGCGCGGGCTCGACGACGCCGATTCCGTAGCCGAACAGTTGCGCGTGGCAGGGTTCCCGCGGCGAGAGGACGCCGACTTCGACCATCCCAAGCCCGCGTACGGAATCGGCGGCGAAGCCGATCCGGCCGTGTGGTCCAAGCGTTTTCACGGCAGTGCAGACCCCGGCCGACCGGCGAACGTCCACATCCGGGTGGACGGCTGGCCCAATCAGAGGTTCGCCCTGCTGTTCCGGGACTGGTTGCGGGCGGACGACAGCATCAGGACCGAGTATTCCGGAATCAAGCGACGCGCCTCCGAGGCCGCTGCCGGAATCACGGACTTCGCATCGGCGATCGAGGCCTACGAGAACGCAAAAGCACCGTGGTTCGATGTGGCATACCGCCGGGCATGGCAGTGGGCGGAGGAGACGAACTGGTCTGCGTGAATCGGGTCGGGTTGATCCTGGACCCTGAGAACCCGGGTCGGTGGATCAGGACGGTTTACCGTTCCACTCGGTCGGCATTCCGACGGACGCGAGCCACGCGTTCAGGTCGTAGTCGTGTCGCGTCAGACCTTCGATGGCCGTGATCGATCTGGCCAGTGCCAGCTCGGCCGTCGGGGTGTCGACGTGTTGCGCCACCCGAGCGTCGAACAGCTCGTCGACGTCGAGCAGGTCGTAATCGCGGCCGGTACGGACACTGAGGTCGAGATAGTGGTCGACGGATGTCCATCGGGTGGTGCCGGCGGTGTACTCGCCGATGTCGACGTAGTAGTCCTGATCGCGGGCGTGTGCAGGCAGGTAGTGGAACACCGAGGCTCGGAGCCCGAGAGCGGGCAGCAACCAGGACTCCAGGTAGTCGAAATGGGCGTGATCCGACGGGCGGGCCATGTACAGCCCCCACGGCTCGACGCGGTATTCGTCGACGACACGGACGAACCCCTTGGGATCCACGTTCGTCTTGGCGACGAGGTCGAACGTCTCGTGCTTGGGGGCATGAACGACGGTGTGCGCACCGGCTGACGTGTGAGCGACCATGCCTGTAGAAGCTACCGGCAACCAGCGTGTGGGTCTGTCCGACGGAACTTGTCGGTGGTCGCGTCTACGCTTGTGAAATGGCGTTTGCATCCGAACATCCCGTTGTCGCGCACTCCGAACACCGTCCGGTGGGCGCAATAGAGCGCACCGGACCGGCGTTCGAGGTCGTCAGCGAACACGTACCGGCGGGCGATCAGCCGACCGCCATCGCCGAGCTCGAACGGCGGATCAAGGCGGACGAGAAGGACGTCGTCCTGCTCGGTGCCACCGGTACCGGCAAATCGGCCACCACCGCCTGGCTCATCGAGAAGCTGCAGCGCCCGACCCTGGTGATGGCACCGAACAAGACGCTGGCGGCGCAGTTGGCGAACGAGCTGCGAGACATGTTGCCCAACAACGCAGTCGAGTACTTCGTCTCGTACTACGACTACTACCAGCCCGAGGCGTACATCGCGCAGACCGACACCTACATCGAGAAGGACTCGTCCATCAACGACGATGTCGAACGTCTGCGGCACTCGGCGACGGCATCGCTGCTCTCGCGCCGAGACGTGGTCGTGGTGGCGTCGGTGTCGTGCATCTACGGTCTCGGCACCCCGCAGTCGTACGTCGATCGGTCGATCGAGCTGGAGGTCAACGTCGAAGTGCAGCGTGACGCGCTGCTCCGGCTGCTGGTGGACGTGCAGTACACCCGCAACGACATGGCCTTCACCCGCGGATCGTTCCGGGTCCGCGGCGACACCGTCGAGATCATTCCGTCCTACGAGGAACTCGCGATTCGAATTGAGTTCTTCGGTGACGAGATCGAAGCGCTGTACTACCTGCATCCGCTCACCGGCGACATCGTTCGGCAGGTGGATTCGGTGCGCATCTTCCCGGCCACGCACTACGTCGCCGGTCCGGAGCGAATGGAACGAGCCGTCAAGGACATCGAGGCCGAACTCGAAGATCGGCTCGCCGAGCTGGAGAGCAAAGGAAAACTGCTCGAGGCTCAGCGGCTGCGGATGCGGACGCAATACGACCTGGAGATGATCAAGCAGGTCGGGTTCTGCTCTGGTATCGAGAACTACTCGCGGCACATCGACGGCCGTGGTGCAGGCACCGCACCCGCGACACTGATCGACTACTTTCCCGAGGACTTCCTACTGGTCATCGACGAGTCCCACGTGACGGTGCCGCAGATCGGAGCCATGTACGAGGGCGATATGTCGCGCAAGCGCAATCTCGTCGACTTCGGGTTCCGCTTGCCGTCCGCGACCGACAACCGACCGTTGACGTGGGAGGAGTTCACCCAGCGCATCGGTCAGACGGTCTACCTCTCGGCAACTCCGGGAAAGTACGAGCTGGGCCAGACCGGGGGAGAGTTCGTCGAGCAGGTGATTCGTCCCACCGGACTCGTCGACCCCAAGGTCGTCATCAAACCGACCAAGGGGCAGATCGACGACCTGGTCCATCAGATCCGGGAACGCGCGGAGAAGGACGAGCGTGTGCTGGTGACCACGCTGACCAAGAAGATGTCGGAGGATCTGACCGACTACTTGCTCGAGCTGGGCATTCGTGTCCGCTACCTGCACTCTGACATCGACACGCTGCGCCGCGTCGAACTGCTTCGGCAACTCAGGTTGGGCGAGTACGACGTACTGGTGGGCATCAACCTGCTCCGTGAGGGTCTCGACCTACCCGAAGTCTCGTTGGTGGCAATTCTCGACGCCGACAAGGAAGGCTTCCTTCGCAGCGGCACCAGTCTCATTCAGACCATCGGCCGTGCCGCGCGAAACGTCTCCGGTGAAGTCCATATGTACGCCGACAAGATGACCGATTCGATGACCTACGCCATCGAGGAAACCGAGCGTCGACGCGAGAAGCAGATCGCGTACAACAAGGAGCGAGGCGTCGATCCGCAGCCGCTGCGCAAGAAGATCGCCGACATCCTCGACCAGGTGTACCAGGAGGCCGAGGACACCGAGTCCGTCGTCGAGGTCGGTGGATCCGGTCGCAACGCCAGCCGCGGACGGCGAGCACAGGGCGAGGCGGGAAGGTCGGTCAGCACCGGTGTGTACGAGGGTCAGGACGTGTCGTCGATGCCCCGCGCCGAGCTGGCCGATCTGATCAAGAACATGACCGATCAGATGATGAACGCGGCACGTGAGCTCAAGTTCGAGCTCGCCGGCCGGCTGCGCGACGAGATCCAGGATCTGAAGAAGGAGCTCCGAGGCATGGACGCGGCCGGCCTCAAGTAGGTCGGGCGGGGGGCGCGAGTGGAGCCAGCGGAATGAGCCAGTGACGCTAGTGGAGCCTGCGGAGTGGTTCGAGATGGTTCGGTTACGGTTCAGTGATGGACGCAACCACCGCCGGCCGCACCTCTCGCGCGCTCGAATTGATCCACTCGATGACCTATTTCCTTCCGGAGACGCAGGATGCTCTGGTCGCAACCGGGTTGGCGCCGCGGGCCTGCTATTTCGCGGGTCGAGCAGCACCACTGGGGCGTGTCGGCGCGGGCGTCGTGACCGCCACGTTCTACAACTTCAATCGTGAGCTGGTGGCACCGCTCATCCCGGCGGCCTGGGACGTCACGTCACCCGACGAGATCATGGCCATCCGTTACGCCACTCTCGATGCCGCCTTCGGTCGACTGCTGGGCCCCGAGGTTCTCGAATCCGCGGACATGGCCGAGGCCGCGGACCTGGCATCGATCGCGGCCCGGGGGATTCCCGGTGACGACGGTCGACCCCTGTACGCGGCGTATGCAGAGCTCGACTGGCCGACAGCTCCGCATCTCGTGCTGTGGCACACCCTCACTCTGATCCGTGAATACCGCGGTGACGGTCACATCGCGGCGCTGCAGACGGCGGGCCTGAGCGGTCTCGAAGCGCTGATCACCCATACCGCCACCGGATACGGGTTCGAGAAGGAGTTCGCCCGCAAGCGTCGAGGGTGGTCGACCGAGCAGTGGGACGCGGCGGTCGCGTCTCTGGCCGATCAAGAGCTGCTCTCGTCCGACGGTGCACTGACCCAGGACGGCAAGGATCTCCGAACGTTGGTCGAGGACATCACCAACGACCTCGCTGTTGCGCCCTGGGCCGCCCTCGGCGAGGACGGTGCTGCTCGGCTGGTCTCGATCGCGACGCCGTGGCGCGAGTCGATCGTCGGCCAGGGCGTCATTCCCGCCGGCGTCTTCGGGCCCGCGCTCACGAAGAAGTGATCCGCCTCAGCTGGTGATGTCCTTGGTGCCGAAACGTCGCCACGCGATCAACCCGAACACTGCCGCGTACGTGATGGCGGAGAACGATCCGACCACCATGTCGTTCCAGTCGATGCTCGTTCCGAAAGCGTCGATCCACGAGTTCGCGTAGTGCCCGGGAAGGTAGTTGCGGAGCGATCCCAGCGCGGTGATCTGATCGAGGATCTGCATCAGAATCGACGTCATCACGGCACCACCGACGGCCCCGAGCGGGGCGTCGGTGAGTACCGACAGCAGCATCGCCAGGCCGGCCACCCACAGCAGGTTGATGCCGATGTACGCGACTGCGATCAGCAGCCGCACCAGCGAGGTGCCGTAGGGCAGTCCCTCACCCAGCGGGGTGATGAGTGATTCGGCTCCGTAGAGCACGGTTCCGATCAACAGCGACACCCCGACGAGCACGGCGATAGCCACGCCGGACAGCGTCGCCGACACCAGAGCCTTCTGCGTCAGCAGTCGACTCCTGGGCACGGGAATGGCCAGCAGGTACCGCAGACTCGACCACGACGCTTCGCTTGCCACCGAGTCGCCGAAGAACAGGGCCACCACCACGATCAGCAGAAATCCGACCGACATGAACAGAGCGAAGACCGTGAAGTTCATACCGCCGCGAGTGCCGAGCTCGATGAGCCCGTCGGCATCGGAATCCGCATTCGAGCTGCCGACGGTGAAGGCGATGGCCAGGATCACCGGAAGCAGGGCCAGAAAGCCGATGGCCAGCTGAGTGCGGCGACGTCCCAGTTGCCTGCGCAACTCGGTACGGAACGGCAAGGTGCTGCCGCCGGTGTACCCGGCAGCGCGCCCGTCGGCGTGTGTGGTGCTCATGCGCGATCCTTGCTGGTGTCGGACCCCGGGTTGTCTCGGTGGACGAGGTCGAGGAAGACGTCTTCGAGGCGCGTCGACTGCGAGAATCCGCGCACCGAGACCCCCGAGGTGACGAGTTCTCTGATGACGACTGCGGCATCCGCATCGGTCAGGTCGACGGTCACAGTGCCGTCGTCGACGATCACCGCGCCGTCGTGACCGGAGGCGTCGAGCACCGACTGCGCGCGGGTGGCGTCGTCGACCCTGATCTCCGTCTGTCCGCCGGCCGCGGTCAGTTCGCGGACGGTACCGGAACTGATCACCGATCCGCGATTCATGACGACCACGTGGGTGCAGGTCTGCTCCACCTCGGCGAGCAGATGGCTCGACACCAACACGGTTCTACCGGTTTTCGCGTAGTTGATCAGCACATCGCGCATCGTCCTGATCTGTGGTGGGTCGAGTCCGTTGGTCGGTTCGTCGAGGACCATCAGATCCGGCAGCCCCAACATGGCCTGGGCGATCGCGAGCCGCTGCCGCATACCTTGGCTGTAGGACTTGACCTTGCGTTCGATCGCGGTGCCGAGGTCGGCGATCTCGAGAGCTTCCTCGAGGCGAGCGTCCTCGATCGGGCGACCTGTCGCTTCCCAGTACAGCCGCAGATTCTGTGTACCGGTCAGGTGCGGCAGGAAGCCGGATCCCTCGACGAAGGAGCCCAACCGGGACAGCACCGGGGCTCCGGGGGTCACCTTGTGGCCGAAGACTCGAATGTCGCCGCCGGTGGGCGTGATCAGGCCCATCAGCATGCGCAGGGTGGTGGTCTTTCCTGCGCCGTTCGGCCCGAGGAGACCCAGAACCTGGCCCTGCTTCACCTCGAAGCTGACGCCGTCGACGGCGCGGAAGCCGTTGGAATACGTTTTGGCCAGATCGGTGATCACCAGGGGAGTGTCGATGAGGTCCTCGTCCACTTCGGCGACTGCGCGACGTCTGGTTCGCACGATTCCGGCGACGATCGCACCGGCGACCGCCAGCAGGACGATTCCGATGCCGATGAGTGGTGCCACCGGAACGGTGCTGTCGGCGCTCGCCTCGGCGGGGACGGTGGGCAACGCGATGGTGTCGTCGGTCATGGCAACACTGAACTGCGCCGGCTCGAGTGGAACGGCGTAGGCCTGATCTGTGGTGGAGATGCTCAGTTCGAGGCGATGACCTTGTTGCACGGTGTAGCTGATGCCAGGGAGCGCAACCGTGACGTCGACGGGGTCGATGCCCTCGGTAGCGGGCAGTCGGATCGCCGAGACCGCCCCGCCCGGAAGCGTTCTCGTGCCGTTCGGCGCAACGTCGTAGAGCTTCGCGAACAGAACGGCTTGATCGGGTGACGCCAGCGACGCCACGCGCAGGTTCACCCGCGGGGCACCGGTGATCGTCACGGACGACTCGACGGGATCGCTGGTGAACGTTGCCGACTGGCCCGGCAGGTCCGCGGTCAGGGCTGCTCCGGCCCCGGTCGATCCGAGAGTCGAGAGCACCGAGCCCAAACCGGGTATTGACGAGATCGCCGACGGCGATGCTCCGGGTGGACGAATGATCGACTGGTTCTCGGCGGTGGGAGTGAACGTCACCGATCGGGTTTGCGTGGGATCGGACGCGGGGGTCAGTCCTGGGTAAGCAGGAGCCGTCATTCGGCGGTCACGATCGCCGCCGCGCTCGTCGGCTGCCCGCTGAGTGGAGTAGACGAACGGCTCGGCGTCGGTGCCGGTGGAGGCCTCGGTGCCCCGCAATGTCGTGTCGAAGAAGTCGGCGATGGCTCGATCGCTCGTGCCGTCGGTTCCGCCTGCATCGTGACCACCGTCGAACCATCGCACGGTGACGTTCCCACCGGCTGCGGCGATCTGACGTGCCGTCGCGTCGGCCTGGTCGAGACCGAACAGTGTGTCCTGGGTGCCCTGAACCAGCAGCGTCGGTGCCGTGATGTTCGACGCCACCGCGACCGGCGAGTGAGCCGTCAGCAGATCCAGCAACTGCTGGCTGGGGATTCCGGTCACGGCGGATTCGGTGTAGGCGTCGCAGAATTCGGGTGCGAATCGTCCGCAGGCCGAGGCGCCCTCGGTGGTGCCGGAATCGGTGCTGTCGGTGCCGTCTCCGCCGGGTGGTGCACTCGCTGCGCCCACTCCGAAGAACACTCCGGCCCAGCCGCGCTTGAGGACGCCGGGTCCGCCGTACTCGGCAGCTGCGGGAGTGGCGATGTCGCCGAGGGCTTCTCGGCCTTCGACCGAGGTGACGCCGTAGTTGGGAAACAGGGCCTGACCCAGGTCGTTCCAGGTGATCGCTGCGGCTATCGAATCGATCCGGGGGTCGGTGCCGCCTGCGCTCAGTGCCAGTGCGCCGCCGTAGGATCCGCCGGCGACTCCGACGTGCGGGTCGCCGGGAGCGTCCAGTTCCACCTCCGGTTGTTCGGCGAGCCAGTCGATGAGTCCGCGTGCGTCGGCGACCTCGCGAGCGGGGTCGTTGAGCGAGATCGAACCCGTGCTGTCGCCGAACCCGCGTGCACTGTAGGCGAGCACCGTGTACCCGCGAGCAGCGAGATCACGTGCCTCCCCGTCGACCGAGTCCTTGCTGCCGCCGAAGCCGTGGGCGAGCAGCACCGTCGGCGCGGGCGTGACGGAGGGTACGTAGAGACGAGCGTCGATGTCGACGGTGCCCGTCGACCCGGGGTCGTCCGGTAGCGTGATGCGCGCTTCACGCGTGGATGTGTCGGCGCTCGAATCCTGGGGGAGGAAGACGAATGCGAGGGCGACCAGCGCCAGAACCGCAATCAGGGCGGCACCGACAGTCATGGCCCGTCTCGACAGTGGCGGGCGGGGAATCGGCATGGAAACCAATGTATGTGAGTGGCGCGGATCGTGTTGTTCCCCAAGTTCACGTGCCGATCGGCCGGTTCCGGCTAATGTCAGCGAATCAGTCCCCGGACCACGTCTTTCGGTCCTGTGACTTGCACCAATCGAGTTCGACCAGAAGTGTCACATCTGTGTGTGACCGACAAATGGAGGAATGAATGAGCGCCTACCGCACCGTCGTCGTCGGGACCGATGGCTCCGAATCGTCACTGCGGGCAGTGGAGAAGGCCGCGGCTCTCGCGGGAGACGCCGATGCCACCCTGGTGATCGCTTGCGCGTACTACCCTGCCGATCCGAAGGACACGTCCGCTGCCGCCGACGCATTGCGCGAGGACGCCTATCAGATCACCGGATCGGCACCGACGCGTGAGATTCTGCGCACGGCGCGCGAGCACGCCACCAAGGCCGGTGCGAAGAACATCGAGGAGAAGGCGATCGTCGGTGCTCCCGTCGAGTCGCTGCTGGCACTCGTGGACGAGGTGAAGGGCGACCTGCTCGTCGTCGGCAACCGCGGCCTGAACTCGTTGACCGGCCGCCTGCTGGGCTCGGTTCCGTCGGACGCCGCGCGCAAGTCCACCTGCGATGTTCTGATCGTGCATACCGTCCGCTGATCTCACCCCGCACACACCAACGGCCCGCCCATCGAATCGACGGAGCGGGCCGTTGGTGTGTGCGGTTCTCTACGCTTCCGGCTCGAACGGCTGCAGCGCCGAGAGTTCACCCGGCAGTGCGTTCACGTGCACCACGCCGAGTCGCTGCGTGGCCCGGGTGAGGGCAACGTACAGATCGTTCATGCCTTTGACCGAATCGTTCACTATGGCACCGGGTTCGACGATCAGCACCGAGTCGAACTCGAGTCCCTTGGCATCCTTGACAGTCGACACGGTGACCAGTTCCGAGGCCAGATGGCGGAATCGGTCGACGTGGTCTGCGGGAACCAGCACCGCGCTCAGGCCCGGGCGCGGGTGATCGGCCACTCGCTTCTCCACCGCGGTGACCAGATCTGCCGCTGCCACCCGTTGAGCCCACGGCCGGGTTCCGGTGCTGCGGATGGACCGCGGCTCGGACTGCTCGGGATCGATGGCAGCCAACACATCGTGTGCCACGGCCATGATCTCGGACGGTGTTCGGTAGTTCACCGTCAGTTCGGTCAGCTTCCAGCGCTTGGCGACATACGGTTCGAGAACCGAACCCCACGACGAGGTTCCGGCGGGATCACCGGTCTGCGCCGTATCGCCCACCAGTGTCATCCACCGATTCGGTATGCGCCGCATCACCATTCGCCACGCCATCGCAGAGAGTTCCTGTGCCTCGTCGACGATCACGTGCCCGTAGGTCCACGTTCGGTCACCGGCGGCCCGTTCGGCCGTCGTGAGTCGCTGACCCGAATTCTGCCGTCGTGCAAGCTGATCGGCATCGATGAGGTCGTAGGCCATCAGGATCTCCGGATCGAGCTCGTCCTCTAGGTCCTGAGGTGCCGAACCGGTCAGGATGTCCAGGGCACCCTGAGCGTCAGCGATCTGGCCGCGCCATTGTCGTTGCGCCTGTTCACGTTCGGCTGCGTCGTCGACGCCGAGCAGTTCGGCGAGCTCGTCGAGCAGGGGAGCGTCGGCCGACGAGAAGCCGTTGCCCCGACGAACGAGTGCCTCACGCTCCGCCTCATCGAGCGCAGGCGCGGCCGACGCGATCTTCTCGGGAGATGCGTAGAGGTCGCGGAGAACCTGCTGGGGAGACAGATCCGGCCACAGTTCGTCCACGGCGGCCATGACGTCCTGATCCTCGCGCATCTCGTCGCGCATGTCCGCGATGTCGTCGGCGCTGAGCAGGCTGGACCCGTCGACGAGGTTCTGCCCGAGTTTCGCTGCCAGCTGGTTGGCCAACTGGTCGATGACCGAGGACACGAACAGCGGCCGAGCCAGGTTGTGCGGTCGCCGGGACGAGCGAGCGCGACCACGAGCCCTGGTGACGATCTTGCGATCGAGCGTGATGTCGTAGGTGTCGAACTTCAGTCGACGGGGCTGCGCGGGGACTTCCTGACGGTCGCGTACCGCCTGGGTCAGCACCTCGACCATCGACAGTCTGCCCTTGACCTCCGTGGCCAGGGCCGAATCTTCCCGTTGCGCACGAACTCCCGGGTAGAGGTCACCGATCGTGGACAGCAGGACGCCCGTCTCGCCGAGCGACGGCAGCACCTGCCCGATGTAATCGAGGAACGTGGCGTTGGGTCCGATGATCAGCACACCGCTCTTACCGAGCTGCTGGCGGTAGGTGTAGAGCAGGTACGCGGCGCGGTGCAGCGCGACGGCTGTCTTACCGGTGCCCGGTCCACCCTGAACCACCAACACGCTGCGATGCTGCGAACGGATGATCGCGTCCTGCTCGCTCTGGATCGTCTCGACGATGTCGTTCATCTGACCAGTACGTGCGGCATCGAGAGCCGAGAGCAGCGCACCTTCGCTCGCGACACCGCCTGCCACGGCGGCATCGCTCGACGATCGGGCAGAGTTCAGGTCGAGAAATTCGTCGGCGATCGACGTCACTCGACGACCACGGGTGCGAATGTGTCTGCGCCGCAACACGTTTTCGGGTGCGGCGGGTGTGGCCAGGTAGAACGGCCGGGCCATCGGTGCTCGCCAGTCCAACAGCAGAGTCTCGTAGTCGTTCTTGTCGTCGAGAATTCCGACGCGGCCGATGTAGCGCTCGGGCCGATCGTCGACCTTGGGGTCGAGGGACTCGGGATCGAGGTCGATGCGCCCGAAGCACAGTCCGTTCTCGGCCGCGTCGTACTTGGCGATGTCCTCGGTGTACATCTGGTTGAACGATTCGCGTTCGCTCCGGGCCTGCGGGGTGCCGCCGGTCTCGAGCAGCACTGCGCGCAATCGGTTCGCGGCGTATTCGCGTAACGCGTCGAGCTGCGTGTAGAGCCGCGTCAGATGCGCTTGCTCGAAGTCTTCTTCGATCGGCACATCGGGGTTCGTCGATGTGTGGCCGTCGTCCGGCAAAGGGTCTCCTCGGGAGTTCGGCCGAGGCGAAGATATCGCCTCGAAATCAGCCAGAGCAGTCTACGTTGCACAACGGCCCTGCCGCAGAACCGCTGGTTCCGGGGCAGGGCCGCATCTGTCTTTCGTGCTGTCGCGAGGAACTACTTCGCGTACTGCTGCAGCTTCTTGTCCAAGTTCTTCTGAGCCTTGGCGACTCGCTTCTCGAGCTTGGCGCGAGCCTGCTCGGTCACCTTCTCGAGTTCCTTGCTCTGCTTCTCGGCGCGCTTGCGGGCGCGCTTGCTCAGCGTCTCGACGCGATCGGACGCCAGATCGGCCCACGTGACTCCGCGCTTCTGTGCTTCGTCGGCGAGGACGGAACCCTTCTCGGCGGCCAGATCGGCGAGCTTGGACGCGCGCTTCTGCGCGACATCGGCCACTTCACTGCGACGATCGGCGGCGACGTCGACGAGTTTGGAGCCGCGCTTCTGCGCGAGCTCTGCCAGGTCGGTTCCGCGATGCGCTGCCTTGTCGGCGAGCTTGGAGCCGCGCTTCTGCGCCTCGTCGGCCAAGTCGCTGCCGCGGTCGGCGGCGAGCTCGGCCAGCTTGGATCCACGCTTCTGTGCTTCCTCGGCGAGCACGGATCCCTTGTCGGCGGCCAGGTGAGCCCAGCGGTTCAGTGCCGGCTGAGCGACGTCCGCGAGCTCCGAGCCCTTGTCGGTGGCGATGTAGGCGAGCTTGGCCAACTTGGGCTGGGCGGCGTCGGCGAACTTGGCCAGCTTCGGCTGTGCAGCCTCGGCGAGATCGGCACTGCGGCTTGCGGCGATCGACGCGATTTCCTTGACACGCTCACCGGTCTCGTGGGTGGAGTGTCCGGGCAGTGCCGAGACGACGCTCTCCTGCGCGCGACGTGCTGCTCGCTTGCTCCGCCATGCCACGGACGGCTTGCCCTCGGTGTCGACGGCTGCGATGAGCAGTCCGCCGAGCAGGCTCAGGTTCTTGAAGAAATGGATACGCTGCGCAGCCTTCGCCTCCGGGTCGGTCTCGTTCCAGAAGGCGTGTCCGGCGAGTGTCGTCGGTACGAGACTTCCGGCGAGGGCGAGAGAGGCGATCCGCGGTGCCTTGCCGGTGGCCAGCAGAATGCCGCCGGCAACCTGGATACCGCCGTTGATGCGGACCAGCGTCTCCGGGTCGTTCGGCACGTTCGCGGTGACGTCGTTGGGAAGGGCGTCCTTGCTCTGCTCGATCAGCGGAGTGGCGACCTGCGCCTTGCCGGTGGGATTACGGAGTGCGTCGACGCCCCCTGCGATGAAGATCGTAGACATCAGCGGACGGGCGATACGGCGGACCAGCATTGACAGCCTCCTGCGTAGTTTCTCGTGTCATCGGCGGTGGAACGTTGGACGGCACGGCGATCCGAAAACCTACCGCTGTGCGTCCTTTTGTCACACTATTCATACCCCGTGGTTCGCGGTCTCAAGCACGCCGATCGTCACCAACCGCGGGCGCGCCATTCGTCCAGGTGAGGGCGCTCGGCCCCGAGCGTCGTGTCCTTTCCGTGGCCCGGGTAGACGACGGTCTCGTCGTCGTAGCGGTCGAACAATTTCGCCGTTACGTCGTCGAGCAAGCGGGTGAAATCCTCGGGGCTGCCGGTCTTGCCCACGCCACCGGGAAAGAGTGAATCTCCGGTGAAGAGGTGGGTTCGAGCGCCGTCGGCATCGGTCAGTGCGAGGGCGATCGAGCCGGGGGTGTGTCCGGTCAGGTGCACAACATCGAACGTGAGCTCGCCCACCGACACGGTGTCTCGATCGGCCAGCAGTCGGTCCGGCGTGACGGGCAGCGGCTCGGCATCGAGTTCGTGGGCTGCCGTCGGGGAGTCGGTACCGCCGGCGATGTCCGCCAGCGCCTGCCAGTGGTCGGCGTGCTGGTGAGTCGTCACGATGAGTGAGAGCGTCGGCGCGTTCTCGTCGATGAGCGACGAGATGCGGTCGGCCTCGTTGGCGGCGTCGATCAGAACCGACTGACCTGTCGCGGAACAGACGACGAGGTAGGTGTTGTTGTCCATGGGGCCGACCGACATCTTGGTGATCGTCGCTCCGGGAATCGTTCGCCGCTGCGGCTGCGAACCCTGCGAGACGACGCCGGTGTAGTTGTCATCGATGACCATGAGGTGCTCGTCCATTTCGAGGACGCTACCGTCGTCGACGGCACGATGGGCGGCGGGGTCGCGGACGTGGAAAAGTCTGTCGGTGCCTGGATCTACCATTGCAACCGGGTGAGGTTCGTCCCTCACCGCAACAGGTTTTCGACGTGGGGTCCACGGTTACACGACGTGTGACCGATGCGTCGGCATCACACGTCATCACGCGAGTCGAAGGTCATGCAGTGCTGCGACGCAGCAACTCGGCTGGACGTGCTCGTTCGGAAAGAAGGGAACACAGTGGCGGATCGCCTGATAGTGCGAGGTGCGCGGGAGCACAATCTGCGAGGAGTCGACATAGACCTGCCTCGGGATGCGCTGATCGTGTTCACGGGTCTGTCCGGATCGGGCAAATCCTCTCTCGCCTTCGACACGATCTTCGCCGAAGGGCAGCGTCGCTACGTGGAGTCGCTGTCCGCATACGCGCGGCAGTTCCTCGGACAGATGGACAAGCCGGACGTCGACTTCATCGAGGGCCTGTCGCCTGCGGTCTCCATCGATCAGAAGTCGACCAACCGCAACCCGCGTTCGACGGTGGGCACCATCACCGAGGTCTACGACTACCTCCGTCTGTTGTACGCGCGTGCGGGAACGGCTCACTGCCCCGTGTGTGGCGAACAGATCGCGAAGCAGACTCCCCAGCAGATCGTCGATCAGGTGCTGGACATGGAGGAGGGCCTGAAGTTCCAGGTGCTCGCCCCGGTGGTGCGCACCCGCAAGGGCGAGTTCGTCGACCTGTTCGATTCGCTGAACACTCAGGGCTACTCACGTGTTCGCGTCGACGGCGTCGTGCATCAGCTCACGAGCCCGCCGGTGCTCAAGAAGCAGGAAAAGCACGACATCGAAGTCGTCGTCGACCGCCTGACCGTCAAGTCGAGCTCGAAGCAGCGTCTGACCGACTCGGTGGAAACCGCCCTGCGATTGGCCGACGGCATCGTGGTCCTCGATTTCGTCGATCGTGACGAGAACGCATCGGACCGTGAGCGCCGGTTCTCCGAGAAGCTCGCGTGCCCCAACGGTCACCCGTTGTCCATCGACGATCTCGAACCGCGGTCGTTCTCCTTCAACTCGCCGTACGGTGCGTGCCCGGATTGCGTCGGCCTCGGCGTGCGCAAGGAGGTCGACCCGGAACTGGTCGTTCCCGACGGTGATCTCAGCCTCGCGGACGGTGCCATCGCACCGTGGTCGATGGGCCAGACGTCGGAGTACTTCGGCCGCCTGCTGTCCGGGCTCGCCGACGCCATGGGGTTCGATCTGAACGCGCCGTGGAACAAGTTGCCCGCCAAGGTCAAGCGTGCCGTCCTCGAGGGCAGCGACCACCAGGTGCACGTGAAGTACAAGAACCGCTACGGCCGCACGCGGTCGTACTACGCCGAGTTCGAGGGTGTGATGCCGTTCCTGCACCGTCGGTTGGAGCAGACCGAGTCCGAGCAGATGAAGGAACGGTACGACGGCTACATGCGCGACGTGCCGTGTCCCACCTGCAACGGTGCCAGGCTGCGGCCCGAAATCCTGTCGGTGACGATCTCCGCGGGCGACTTCGGGCCGAAGTCGATCGCCGAGGTGTGCGAGTTGTCGATCGCCGACACCGCAGATTTCCTGAACAGCCTCACCTTGGGTCGCCGCGAGGAGGCAATCGCAGGTCAGGTTCTCAAGGAGGTGCAAGCTCGTCTCGGTTTCCTGCTGGACGTCGGTCTGGAGTATCTGTCACTGGCCAGGACCGCCGGCTCGCTGTCCGGTGGCGAGGCCCAGCGCATTCGACTCGCGACCCAGATCGGATCGGGACTCGTCGGCGTTCTCTACGTCCTCGACGAGCCGTCGATCGGACTGCATCAGCGTGACAACCGCCGGCTCATCGACACGCTGACCCGGCTGCGTGACCTCGGGAACACGTTGATCGTCGTCGAGCACGACGAGGACACCATCCGCACCTCGGATTGGATAGTCGACATCGGTCCGTTGGCGGGTGAGCACGGCGGACGCGTCGTGCACAGCGGTTCGTACGAGGACCTGCTGACCAACGACGAATCGCTGACCGGTGCGTACCTGTCCGGGCGGATGGAGATCCCGCTGCCCGACACCCGCCGGGTCGTGGACAAGAAGCGTCAGGTCACCGTGGTCGGAGCCCGCGAACACAACCTCCGCGGCATAGACGTCAGCTTTCCGCTCGGCGTACTGACCTCGGTCACAGGGGTGTCGGGTTCGGGCAAGTCCACCCTCGTCAACGACATCCTCGCGACGGTGATGGCGAACAAGCTCAACGGTGCCCGTCAGGTTCCAGGGAGGCACACGCGCATCAACGGCCTCGATCAGCTCGACAAGCTCGTGCGGGTGGATCAGTCGCCGATCGGACGCACGCCACGCTCGAACGCCGCAACGTACACCGGGGTGTTCGACAAGATCCGCACGCTGTTCGCGGCGACCACCGAGGCCAAGGTGCGCGGCTACCAGCCCGGCCGATTCTCGTTCAACGTCAAGGGCGGCCGGTGCGAGGCGTGCTCGGGAGACGGCACACTCAAGATCGAGATGAACTTCCTGCCGGACGTCTACGTTCCGTGCGAGGTATGTGAGGGTGCGCGGTACAACCGCGAGACACTCGAGGTGCATTACAAGGGCAAGACCATCGCCGAGGTCCTGGACATGCCGATCGAGGAGGCTGCCGACTTCTTCGAGGCGATCACCTCGATTCACCGCTACCTCAAGACGCTCGTCGAGGTCGGTCTCGGGTATGTCCGCCTCGGCCAACCGGCAACGACGTTGTCCGGCGGCGAGGCTCAACGCGTCAAACTGGCCGCGGAACTGCAGAAGCGCTCGACCGGCCGCACGGTCTACATTCTCGACGAACCGACCACCGGCCTGCACTTCGAGGACATCCGCAAGCTGCTCGGCGTCGTGAACGGCCTGGTGGACAAGGGCAACACGGTGATCGTGATCGAGCACAATCTGGACGTCATCAAGGTCTCGGACTGGGTCATCGACATGGGCCCCGAGGGTGGTTCCGGAGGCGGAATGGTTGTGGCGCAAGGTGATCCGGAGGCCGTGGCGGCCGTTTCCGAGAGCTACACCGGCAAATTCCTACAGGAGGCGCTCACCCGCGAGTCGGTGGTCGCTCCTCCGGTGAAGGCGGCTCCGAAGAAGCGCAGGCCTCGCAAGGTCGCCGCCGTCCGATGAGCGGCGAAGCCCGATAGAGGCAGCCGCTGGATTCACACCCCGGCAACGACGAAGCCGCATCCGGTGCTCACCGGATGCGGCTTCGTGCTTCTGCCGACTTGGCCGGCGTTCTGCTCAGTGCACCGGGCCGGTGTACTTCTCGCCCGGGCCCTTTCCCGGCTCGTCCGGGTGGGCCGATGCTTCCCGGAATGCGCGCTGCAGTGCCTGCAATCCGTCGCGAATGGGCCCGGCATGGGGGCCGAGGTATTCCACCGATGCGGTGACCAGGCCGGCCAGTGCGGTGATGACGCGTCGTGCCTCGTCGAGGTCCAGGTAGGGGCTCTCCGCAGGATCCGGCTCGGAGAGTCCCAGCTTCTCGGCCGCAGAACTCATCAGCATCACCGCAGCGCGGCTGATCACCTCCACAGCAGGGACCTCGGCGAGTTCACGGACTTCGGGCTCGGCACCCAGGGGATCGGCACCTGCGGCATCGTCGGGATTGGGGGAGCTGGTCATGCCTACGAGAATCCCACGCCTCCCGCTGGGGAGAGCATCGGGTATCCGCAGAGAAGGGGCCGACACCGCTCGATTGTTCGATTCGGGAATCTGCTGGTAGTGTGACTCGACGACCGTCTTCGGCGTGCGCTCCTCGATGGAGTTCACCGCACGGAGGCAGCAAGTGGAGCCCGACTCCCACCGGCACGTAGCCTTCAACAAGTTACTTCCGGTCCGGTCGCACGACGGATCCTCACAGGTTTCCTGCGTGCTTCCTCCCAGTGAGGAGACTGTACGACGACAGTTGTCGTGCTGGTCGACCGGTCGACATCGGGCCCTGCTATCGGATCACACCGAGAGCAGGGTTTTTTCGTTGCAGTGGTACGCATCGCTGCAGGGAATGTCGAGGATCGACGGCGACGGGCTGTGCCAGTGGCAGGCGGTCGGGTTACACACCACACCGCACTACCTAGGAGGCCCCATCAGCACTGAGACCCGCATCAACGATCGCATCCGAGTTCCCGAGGTCCGGCTTGTCGGACCGGGCGGTGAACAGGTGGGGATCGTGCGTGTTGAAGATGCACTCCGCTTGGCTCTCGAAGCCGACCTCGATCTTGTAGAAGTAGCTCCCGACGCACGTCCGCCGGTCTGCAAGATCATGGACTACGGGAAGTTCAAGTACGAGGCTGCGCAGAAGGCGCGCGAATCGCGCAAGAACCAGACGCTCACCGTCATCAAGGAGCAGAAGCTCCGTCCCAAGATCGACGCGCACGACTACGAGACGAAGAAGCGCAACGTCGTTCGCTTCCTCGAAGCCGGCTCGAAGGTCAAGGTCACCATCATGTTCCGTGGCCGCGAGCAGTCGCGTCCCGAACTCGGCTTCCGGCTGCTGCAGCGCCTGGGCGCGGACGTCGCGGAGCTCGGCTTCGTGGAGACCTCGGCCAAGCAGGACGGCCGCAACATGACGATGGTGCTGGCACCGCACAAGGGTGCCAAGACTCGCGTCAAGGCACAGGAGAGCGCAGCGGCTCCGCCCGCCCAGCGCGCACCGGCCCCCGCGCCGGAACAGCCCGCCGACGCAGCCCCGGCTGCCGAGGCACCGGCCGCAGCAGCTCCGGCTACTCCGGCGCAGACCAACTGAGCCTCGCGCTCTACCAGTAAGACAGCCCTACACCTGCTTCGGTGCACAGCTTTTCCGTGGCGATGTACGGCTGTGCCATGCAACACCGAAGAGCTATCAGAAGAAGAGGATTTCATGCCCAAGCAGAAGACCCACAGTGGTGCCAAGAAGCGATTCAAGGTGTCCGGCAGCGGCAAGATCCTGCGCCAGAAGGCCGGCCGTCGCCACCTGCTCGAGCACAAGCCCACCAAGGTGACTCGTCGCCTCGATGGTGTTGCCGTCGTCAAGAAGCCCGACGTACCGCGGATCAAGCGCCTGCTCGGCATCTGATCTGGACCGGCCGCCGACCGATAGCGGTCGGCTTCATCCCATTACCATTCGGGGTTTCACAAGCCCCCAGATCGACAGGATTTACCAGTGGCACGCGTAAAAAGGGCCGTCAACGCCCAGAAGAAGCGCCGTTCGATTCTCGAAGCGTCCAAGGGCTACCGCGGACAGCGCTCACGTCTGTACACCAAGGCCAAGGAGCAGCAGCTCCACTCGCTGACCTACGCCTACCGGGACCGCCGCGCGCGCAAGGGTGACTTCCGCAAGCTGTGGATCACGCGTATCAACGCTGCAGCTCGGGCCAACGACATCACGTACAACCGCTTCGTCCAGGGCCTCAAGGCCGCGGGCGTCGAGGTCGATCGCAAGATCCTCGCCGAGCTCGCCGTGTCGGATGCTGCGGCGTTCGCAAGCCTGGTCGCCATCGCCAAGGCTGCACTGCCTGCCGACGTCAACGCTCCGGCCGGAGAAGCAGCCTGAGCGAGTCGACGTACGACGACTCAACACCGAAACGGCCCGTGGATTCGCTGACCGAGCGAACTCCGCGGGTCGTTTCGGCCGTCAAGCTCGCTCGAGCCGCGGAACGCAAGAAGACCGGGCTGTTTCTCGCCGAAGGCTTCAATGCGGTGTCCGAGGCGGCGCAGTCCCGGTTGATTCGTGAGCTCTTCTACACCGCCGATGCCCGCGAGCGCCACCACGACCTCATCGCGTCCGTCGAGGCCGGTGGCGCACGAGTTCATCCGATCACCGACCGTGCTGCGAAGGCGCTGTCCGACACCGTCACCCCGCAGGGCCTGATCGCGGTCACCGAGTTGGTCGACGTCCCGATCGACCGCGCGTTGGCCGGAACACCGCGGCTGGTGGCCGTACCGGTGGAGATGGCCGAGCCGGGCAATGCCGGGACGGTCATTCGCGTCGCCGACGCAGCCGGAGCGGATTCGGTCGTTCTGTTGGGCGACTCGGTTGATCCCCACAACGGCAAATGCGTCCGCGCATCGGCCGGCAGCGTGTTCCATCTCCCCATCGCTCGGGAGCGGTCGATCGAGTCCGGAATCGATGCGTTGCGCGGAGCGGGTCTGACCATCGTCGCCACGGCCGCCGACGGTGAAATGGACTTGGACGACGCCGATGAGCTCCTTGCGCAACCGACCGCGTGGTTGTTCGGCAACGAGGCGCACGGGCTGCCCGAGTTCGTGACGCGCAATGCCGATCACCGCATTCGAATCCCGATCCACGGCCGTGCCGAGAGCCTCAACCTGGCCACCGCCGCGGCGATCTGCCTGTACGCGAGTGCCCGAGTGCAGCGACGCTCCGAAACTTCGTGAGCGCGTCTCGCCTAGGATCGATACCTGTCTGCTCCGCGCAGGAGTGAAGCCTGCGCAACGACCCTTCGTGGCAGACACCGACTATTACTCGAGGAGTGCAGCTGTCGTGGCGAAGAAAGATGTCGGAACCGAGCCGGTGGATCCGAGCGTTCTCGAGGAGTCCGCGCTCGGATCCGCAGTGGACTCGGCCGAGCAGGCGTTCGCCGACGCGTCGGATCTCGATGCTCTGACCAAGGTCAAGATCGATCATGTGGGCGGCAAGGCACCGTTGGCACTGGCACAGCGTGCACTCGGGGCGATCCCGGGGGACCAGAAGGCGGACGCGGGCAAACGCGTCAAGGCAGCGCGTGACCGAGTGCAGAAGGCCTTCGACGAGCGCCGCGCCGTGCTGTCGGCCGAGCGTGATGCCGCCATCCTGGTCGCGGAAACCATCGACGTCACACTGCCGACCGACCGAGCTCCCGTCGGTGCCAGGCACCCCATCACGATCATTTCCGAACAGGTAGCCGACGTCTTCGTCGCAATGGGCTGGGAAGTCGAAGAAGGCCCCGAAGTCGAGACCGAGCACTTCAATTTCGATGCGCTCAACTTCCTGCCCGACCACCCGGCACGCACGATGCAGGACACGTTTCACATCGCACCGGAAGGTTCGCGGCAGGTACTGCGCACCCACACCTCACCGGTGCAGGTCCGGTCGATGCTCTCGCGCGAGGTTCCGATCTACGTCGTGTGCCCGGGACGGACGTTTCGCACGGATGAACTCGATACGACGCACACTCCGGTCTTCCACCAGGTCGAGGGTCTTGCCATCGACAAGGGCCTGACGATGGCGCACCTGCGCGGCACACTCGATGCGTTCGCCAAGGCGTTGTTCGGCAACGACACCCGTACTCGCATGCGACCCAACTACTTCCCGTTCACCGAGCCGTCGGCCGAGGTCGACGTGTGGTTCCCGAAGAAGAAGGGCGGGGCCGGTTGGGTCGAGTGGGGTGGCTGCGGAATGGTCAACCCGAAGGTGTTGCAGGCCAGCGGCATCGACCCCGAGGTCTACACCGGATTCGCGTTCGGAATGGGTCTCGAGCGGACGCTGCAGTTCCGCAACGACATCCCGGACATGCGTGACATCGTCGAGGGCGACATCAGGTTCACGTTGCCCTTCGGTGTTCAGGCCTGACGGAAGTTTCTCACCCGCCCCACTTCTTCACGGATACAAGAAAGAGCTGAGCACACGTGCGAGTCCCACAATCCTGGCTGACCGAGGTCCTGCACGCGGGGACTCCCGACTGGGCCGTCTCGCCCGAGGAGCTCGATGCCGGTTTCGTGCGGGTCGGGTTCGAGGTCGAGGAACTCGACTCGCTGGACAACGTGACCGGCCCACTGGTGGTGGGTCGGGTGAGTTCGATCGAGGAGCTGACCGAGTTCAAGAAGCCGATTCGCTTCTGCCTGGTGGACGTCGGCGGTGCCGAGCCGCAGGAAATCGTGTGCGGTGCCAGGAACTTCGCCGAGGGTGACCTGATCGTGGCGGCTCTGCCGGGCAGCGTTCTGCCCGGGGGATTCGCCATCGCGTCGCGCAAGACCTACGGCCGCAACTCCAACGGCATGATCTGCTCGACGCTCGAACTGGGGTTGGGTAAGGATCACTCCGGAATCCTGGTGCTGCCCGAGGGCACGGCCGCTCCTGGCGACGACGCCAAAGCTGTTCTCGGCCTACATGACTCGGTCATCGAGCTCAACGTGACCCCCGATCGCGGGTACGCCTTCTCGGTCCGTGGTCTCGCCCGTGAGCTGGCCTGCAGTTTCGATCTCCCCTTCGTGGATCCGGCGCGGACGGTTCCCACCGAGGTCACCGGTGACGCGTGGCCGGTCACCGTCGAACCGAACTCGGGCGCATCGCGATTCGCGCTGCGCAAGATCGTCGGCATCGATCCGACCGCGACCACGCCTTGGTGGATGCAGCGTCGACTTCTGCTGGCCGGTGTGCGCCCGATCTCGGCTGCCGTCGATGTCACCAACTACGTGCTGCACGAGCTCGGGCAGCCGCTGCACGCGTTCGATGCGTCCAAGCTCGACGGCGACCTCGTCGTCCGCCGCGCGAATGCGGGGGAGAAGCTGACCACCCTGGACGGCGTCGAGCGGGCTCTCGATCCCGAGGATATCGTCATCGCCGACGGATCGGGAGCGATCTCGTTGGCGGGCGTCATGGGCGGCGCGTCCACCGAAGTCGACGATTCGACCACCGAGGTCGTGCTCGAAGCGGCGTCGTTCGATCCGCTCGCGGTGTTCCGCACCGGTCGTCGTCACAAACTCTCCAGCGAGGCCAGCAAGCGTTTCGAGCGGACCGTGGATTCGGCACTGCCGGTGGCGGCGCTCGATCGGGCCGCGCAGTTGCTGGTCGAGATCGCCGGTGGCCGGATCGAGCCCGTGTTGACCGATATCGGCGAGGCCGCCCAGTACCCCACGATCACGATGGACTTCGACCTCCCTGATCGAATCGCCGGAGTGCAGTACCCGAACGGCACCGCTGCCCGTCGGTTGACGCAGATCGGCTGCGGGGTCGAGGTGTCGGTCGACGACGGCGGACACGGCCAGCTCATCGTCACCCCGCCGTCCTGGCGACCGGATCTGGTGCAGCGCGCCGATCTGGTGGAAGAGGTGTTGCGCCTCGAAGGGCTCGAACAGATCCCGTCGGTACTGCCGTCGGCCCCGGGCGGTCGTGGCCTCACCGCCGAACAGAAGCGCAGGCGCGCCGTCGGCAAGGCACTCGCGTTCTCCGGGTACGTCGAGGTGCTGCCTCCGGTGTTCTTGCCCAGGGGTGTGTTCGACACGTGGGGACTCGACGCGGACGATCCGCGGCGCGCGACCACCTCGGTGCTCAATCCGCTCGAGGCCGATCGTCCCGAGCTCGCGACCACAGTGCTTCCGGGTTTGCTCGAGATGTTGAGCAGGAACATCGCCCGCGGTCAGCGAGACGTCTCGCTGTTCGGCATTGCTCAGGTGGTGCTTCGACACGACGCCACCGCTGCGGTGGACGCGTTGCCGGTCGATCGTCGTCCGACCGACGACCAGATCGCCATGCTTCGCGGTTCGTTGCCGGCGCAGCCGGTGCATGTGGGCATGGTGCTCACCGGGCAGCGTGAATTGTCGGGTCCCTGGGGTCCCGGTCGCGCGGCCGAGGCCGCCGATGCCTTCGCAGCGGTGCGTACCGTTGCCGAGGCGTCCGGGGTGCACGTCGATCTTCGCGCAGCACAGCATCTTCCGTGGCATCCGGGTCGGTGCGCGGAGGTCTTGCTTGACGGCGAGGTCGTCGGGTACGCGGGCGAGTTGCATCCGGCGGTGCTGGAGCGGGCGGGCTTGCCGCCGCGCACGTGTGCCGCCGAGTTGAGTCTGAGCGCTCTTCCCGTCGTCGAATCGCTCCCTGCCCCCGAGGTGTCGCCGTATCCGGCGGTGTTGCAGGACGTGGCCGTGGTGGTCGACGCGTCCGTACCTGCGGCGTCGGTGCAAGCTGCACTCACGATCGGCGGTGGCGACCTGCTCGAGTCGATTCGTTTGTTCGACGTCTACGAGGGCGAACAGGTCGGTGAGGGTCGTAAGTCCCTGGCGTTCGCGTTGCGATTCCGCGGAGCCGACGGCACCTTGACCGAGGATCAGGCGACGGCTGCCCGCGATGCGGCGGTCGAAGCGGCATCGAAGGCCGTCGGAGCGCAGTTGCGCAGTTGACTCAGCGCAGTTGCGCAGTTGACTCAGCGCAGTTGCGCAGTCGACTCGGCGCCACTGCGCAGTTGGATCCGTGCACGCCCGGGCTCGGGTGTCCGTAGCGTGGAGTCACGAGTGGCCACGGGTGACGGGAGCAGCGCATGAGTGAATTCGGGACAGACGGTACGGCGACGGATGTGCAGGTGATCGAGCAGATCCTCGCTGCAGTGTCAGGTCGTCCGCGGTTGGCCCCGGTGGCGGCTGCCGCGGCGGCTCTGGCGGCCGAGCTGGGTACTGCAGATCCGGAGCCGGTCACCCCCGATCGTGGAGCCCCACCCGGAACGGTTCCCGATGTCGACGTCCCGCAGGTGACCAAGCCGCGGATCGACCAGCCGCTCGGTGATCCACCGCCGGGGGCTCCGCTCGGTGGCACGGTACCGGGAATCATCGACGCGGAATTGGTCGAGGACCTGCCCGGCGGTACCGGATACGGTTCCGGTGCGGTGAGCGCACCGATCGGTGACTTCACCGATTCGGGGGTGCCGACGTGGGACGGTGTGCGAGGCAGGGTCGAACAGCGCGCGGGCACAGCCGTCGGCGCAGAGGAGTTGGACCGTGAGTCGAGGGCGGGCCGTGACCTCGACGAGCAGTGGAACGAACGGCAGGAAGCGGGCCGCAGGAAGCTCGACGAGATCCGCAAGTCCATGGGTGGACGCTGACACACCGGACCCGTTCATGAATGAGCTTGCATGATGCTGCATAATAAACCGCATGATTACTTCGGAGGCGACGCCGCGGCGCGTCGCGGTCGCGGGTGCCAGCGGATACGCCGGCGGTGAGATTCTCAGGCTGCTGCTCGGGCACCCGGGAGTGCGCGACGGTTCGTTGATCATCGGCTCTCTGACTGCGGGCGGCAATGCGGGCGCGACGCTGGGTGAATTCCATCCCCACCTGTTGCCACTGGCAGATCGCGTTCTCGGTCCCACCACTGTCGACGAACTCGCCGGGCACGATGTCGTGTTCCTCGGCCTCCCACACGGCAAGTCCGCCGAGCTCGCCTTGCAGCTGCCCGATTCCGTGCTGATCATCGATTGCGGTGCCGACTTTCGCCTCACCGACGGTGCGGCTTGGGAGAAGTACTACAAGAGTCCTCACGCGGGCAGTTGGCCGTACGGCCTGCCGGAGCTGCCGGGCGGCCGCGAGCGGCTCGTCGGTGCCACCCGCATCGCCGTTCCCGGGTGCTACCCGACGGTGTCGTCTCTCGCGCTCGCGCCCGCGGTCGCCGCAGGCATCATCGAGCCTCGCGTCAATATCGTCGCCGTGAGCGGTACCTCGGGTGCCGGTCGCGCTCCCAAGGCCGATCTTCTGGGTTCGGAGGTGATGGGTTCGGTTCGGGCGTACGCGGTTGCCGGCGCGCATCGCCACACTCCCGAGATCGTGCAGAACCTCTCGGCCGTCGCCGGTAGCGCTGTTGCGGTGTCCTTCACGCCGGTTCTCGCCCCGATGCCGCGCGGGATCCTCGCCACCTGTACCGCGGTCACCACCGCCACGCAGGCACAGGCCGTAGAGGTGTACGAAAAGGCATACGCCGCAGAGCCGTTCGTGCACGTGCTGCCGGCCGGCCGGCTTCCGCAGACCGGTTCTGTCATCGGATCGAACGCCGTGCAGATGAGCGTGTCGGTCGATGCAGACGCCGGCTTGCTCGTCGTGATCGCGGCCATCGACAATCTGGCCAAGGGCACGGCGGGAGCAGCAGTCCAATCCATGAATCTCGCACTGGGAATCACCGAGACCGAGGGTCTCTCTACCGTAGGAGTAGCGCCATGAGCAGCGTCGGGAGCCAGGCGGAGGCCGTCGGCACGGTTGCGGGCAAGCTCGTGCGCACACAGGGTGTCACCGCTCCCGCGGGTTTCCGTGCCGCCGGTATTCCGGCCGGTATCAAGGCAAGTGGCAAGTCCGATCTGGCCCTGGTGTTCAACGAGGGTCCCGACTTCGCGGCAGCGGGTGTGTTCACCCGCAACAAGGTCAAGGCAGCGCCGGTGTTGTGGTCTCGGCAGGTGCTGTCCACCGGTCGACTGCGTGCGGTGATCCTCAACTCCGGTGGTGCCAACGCCTGCACGGGTGCGCCCGGGTTCCAGGACGCGCACCGCACGGCCGAGGAAGTGGCGTCGGCACTGAGCAATTGGGGTTCCGAGACCGGCGCTGTCGAGGTTGCCGTCTGCTCGACGGGTCTCATCGGTGACCGGCTCCCGATGGACAAGCTGCTGCCCGGCGTGACCGAGGTCGTGCACGAACTCGCAGGTGGCATTTCCGGTGGTACCGATGCGGCGTACGCGATCATGACCACCGACACCGTGCCCAAGCAGGCGGCTGTTCATCATGCCGACAAATGGAACGTCGGCGGCATGGCCAAGGGGGCAGGCATGCTGGCGCCGTCGTTGGCCACGATGCTCAGTGTCATCACCACCGATGCCGTTGCCACCGCAGACCAGCTCGACAAGGCGCTGCGCGCGGCGACCCGGTTGTCCTACGACCGGCTCGACGTCGACGGCGCATCGTCGACCAACGACACGGTGCTGCTGCTCTCCTCCGGGGCCAGTGGAGTGGCACCGTCACAGGAAGAACTCGACGCCGCGGTCCTGGCGGTGTGCGACGACCTGGCCGATCAGATGATGGCCGACGCCGAGGGCGTGACCAAGCGAGTGCGGATCACCGTGTCGGGCGCGGTGTCCGAGGACGAAGCCCTGATCGGTGCACGCACGGTCGCCAGGGACTCTCTGACCAAGACGGCACTGTTCGGTTCCGATCCCAACTGGGGCCGCGTTCTCGCGGCAATCGGAATCGCCCCGATCGAGCTCGACCCGGATCGAATTGCCGTGTCCTTCAACGGCAGTCCGGTGTGCATCGACGGCGTGGGAGCGCCGGGCGCTCGCGAGGTCGACCTGTCCGGTGTCGACATCGAGGTGACCATCGATCTGGGTCTGGGCGCGGGGTCGGCCACCATCCGAACGACCGATCTCTCGCACGCGTACGTCGAAGAGAACTCGGCGTACTCGTCATGACTTCCGCCGCACTGGATTTGACGGCCGCGCAGAAGGCGTTCACCCTCGCCGAGGCACTGCCGTGGCTGCAGCGATTCTCGGGCAAGATCGTCGTGGTGAAGTACGGCGGAAACGCCATGATCGACGACGATCTGAAGCGGGCGTTCGCGGCCGACATGGTGTTTCTGCGCACCGTCGGAATTCATCCGGTCGTCGTGCACGGCGGAGGGCCGCAGATCTCGGCCATGCTGACCAGACTCGGCCTGGCAGGTGAATTTCGCGGCGGATTCCGCGTCACCACGCCCGAGGTCATGGACGTTGCGCGGATGGTGCTGTTCGGACAGGTCGGGCGCGAGCTCGTCGGCCTGATCAACGGTCACGGTCCGTATGCCGTGGGGATCTCCGGTGAGGATGCGCACCTGTTCACCGCGACGCGTCGTACCGTGCTGGTCGACGGCATCGACACCGACATCGGCCTCGTCGGCGACGTCACGTCGGTGAACCCCGCTGCGGTGTTCGATCTCATTGCAGCAGGGCGCATTCCGGTGGTGTCCACCATCGCTCCCGACCGCGACGGCGTCGTGCACAACATCAACGCCGACACTGCGGCCGCGGCGCTGGCCAGTGCCATCGGTGCCGAGAAGATGGTGGTGCTCACCGATGTCGAAGGCCTGTACACCGATTGGCCCGATCGCAGCTCGTTGACCTCCGAGATCGACGCGTCCGCGCTCGAGGCGTTGCTGCCCTCGCTCGACGCCGGGATGGTGCCGAAGATGGAAGCGTGTCTGCGTGCGGTTCGAGCGGGTGTGCCGTCGGCGCATGTCATCGACGGTCGCGTCGAACATTCCGTGCTGGTGGAGCTGTTCTCCGGTGAGGGGATCGGCACCATGGTCACCCCCGATCATTCTTCTACGTCAGGAGTCATGCCATGACCGGCACCGAGTCCACCCTCGATCTGCAACAGCGGTGGTCGAATTCGTTGATGGACAACTACGGTGTTCCCCGTGTGGCGCTCGTGCGCGGCGAGGGTGCGGTGGTGACGGACGCCGACGGAAAACAGTACCTGGATCTGCTCGCTGGTATCGCCGTGAACATCCTCGGACATGCCCATCCGGCGGTGATCGAGGCGGTCACCGCTCAGCTGTCCACCCTCGGACACACCTCGAATCTCTATGCGACAGAACCCGGTATCGCGTTGGCCGAGCAGTTGCTCGCGCACCTCGGTGCCGGGGCCACCGGTCGGGTGTTCCTGTGCAATTCGGGAACCGAGGCCAACGAGGCGGCCTTCAAGATCGCTCGCCTGACCGGTCGCCCCAACATCGTGGCAGCCGAGAAGTCCTTCCACGGACGGACGATGGGTGCTCTCGCACTGACCGGTCAGCCGGACAAGCGGATCCCGTTCGAACCGATGCCTGCAGGCGTGCAGCATGTTCCGTACGGCGATGTGGCAGCTCTGGAAGCTGTGGTCGATTCCGATACTGCCGCAGTGTTTCTCGAACCGATCATGGGCGAGGGCGGTGTGGTGGTTCCGCCCGAGGGATACCTCCTCGCCGCGCGTGAGATCACCGCGAAGCACGGTGCACTGTTGGTCCTCGACGAGGTGCAGACCGGTATCGGCCGTACGGGATGGTTCTACGCCCACCAGTCGGTCGGCATCGTGCCCGACGTGATCACACTCGCAAAGGGTCTGGGCGGTGGCCTGCCCATCGGAGCCTGCATCGGCATCGGAGCGGCGGGGGAGTTGCTGCATCCGGGCAAGCACGGCACCACGTTCGGTGGTAACCCCGTATGCGCGGCGGCGGCTCTGGCCGTCCTGCGCACCGTTGCCGACGAGGATCTGATCTCGCACGCGGACAGCATCGGCAAGACGATCGCGCACTCCATCGAGAGTCTCGATCACCCTTTGGTGAGCCATGTTCGGGGTTCGGGGCTACTCCTCGGCGTGGTCCTCACCGCCGCCGTCGCACCGGCGGCCGAAGCGGCCGCGCGCGAGGCGGGCTTCCTCCTCAATGCGGCACAGCCCGACGTGCTCCGGCTCGCACCACCGTTGATCATCACCGAAGAGCAAGCCGCGTCGTTCGTGACGGCGTTACCGGCCATTCTCGACGCAGCACAGGAGGCTCATCAGCCATGACCGTTCAGCACTTCCTCCGGGACGACGACATCACGCCGCAGCAGCAGGGTGAAATCCTCGCTCTGGCAGCAGAGCTCAAGCGTGCACCGTTCTCGAAGCGTCCTCTCGAAGGCCCCAAGGGGATCGGTGTCATCTTCGAGAAGAACTCGACGCGTACTCGCTTCTCGTTCGAGATGGGCATCGCTCAGTTGGGTGGCCATGCCGTCGTCGTGACAGGTCGCGACACACAGCTCGGTCGTGAGGAGACTCTGCAGGACACCGGCCGAGTTCTCTCGCGCTACGTCGAGGCGGTCGTGTGGCGCACGTTCGGACAGAAGCGGCTCGAGCAGATGGCCACCGGCGCAACCATTCCGATCGTCAACGCCCTCTCCAACGAGTTCCACCCCTGCCAGGTTCTGGCGGATCTGCAGACCCTGATCGAGCACAAGGGAAATCTGCAGGGCCGCACCTTGTCCTACTCCGGTGACGGTGCCAACAACATGGCGCACTCGCTGCTGATCGGCGGTGTCACGGCCGGGCTGAACGTGCGGATCGCCGCGCCCAAGGATTTCGCGCCGCTCGGCTACGTACTCGACGCGGCGCAGGCGCGCGCCGAGGAAACCGGGGCCACCATCACCATCACCGAGGACCCGGTCGAGGCAGCCACCGGTGCCGACGCGCTCGTCACCGACACCTGGACGTCGATGGGCCAGGAGAACGACGGTCTCGATCGCGTCGCCCCGTTCCGGCCCTATCGAATCGACTCCGATCTGCTCTCGAAGGCCCAGTCGGATGCCGTTGTGCTGCACTGCCTGCCCGCACATCGCGGCGAGGAGATCACCGACGAGGTGCTCGACGGTCCGCAGAGCGTCGTCTGGGACGAGGCCGAGAATCGCCTGCACGCGCAGAAGGCTCTGTTGGTGTGGCTTCTCGAACAGGCCAGTCGACCATGAGCGAGGACGTCACTGCGGTGCCGTTGACGGCGTCGACCCGCGCGGGCAGGCAGGCGCGGATCATCGCGTTGCTGGCCACGCATCAGGTACGTAGTCAACCGCAGCTGGCGTCGTTGCTCGCCGCCGAGGGAATCGACACCACTCAGGCGACGCTCTCGCGGGACCTGGAGGAACTGGGTGCGGTGAAGCTGCGCGCACCCGACGGTGGAGTGGGGGTGTACGTCGTGCCCGAGGACGGCAGCCCGGTTCGCGGAGTGTCCGGAGGCACCGATCGGCTCCTGAAGTTGCTGGGTGAGTTGTTGGTGTCCACCGATCACAGCGGAAACCAGGCCGTGCTCCGAACACCACCCGGCGCGGCGCACTACCTGGCCAGCGCTCTCGATCGCGCTGCGATGCCCGAGATCGTCGGGACCATCGCCGGTGACGACACGATTCTGTTGATCGCCCGCGAGCCACATACCGGTGGCGAGGTCGCGGACAAGATCGAAAAGCTTGCTCGACGCGGTAACTGAGATCCGGTTACCCATCATGCGCAACAAGAACAACGAAGGAGCTTGAACACCATGGCCGAACGCGTCATTCTCGCCTACTCCGGCGGACTCGACACCTCCGTCGCCATCAGCTGGATCGGGAGGGAGACCGGCAAGGAGGTCGTCGCTGTCGCCATCGATCTGGGCCAGGGCGGCGAGGACATGGACCTCGTGCGCCAGCGTGCGCTCGATTGCGGCGCAGTCGAATCCGTCGTCGTCGATGCCAGGGACGAGTTCGCCGACGAGTACTGCCTGCCGACGGTGCAGTCCAACGCCCTGTACATGGATCGGTACCCGCTCGTGTCGGCCATCAGCCGGCCGTTGATCGTCAAGCACCTCGTGGAGAACGCGCGGGCGCACGGCGGAACCGTTGTCGCACACGGGTGCACGGGCAAGGGCAACGACCAGGTTCGGTTCGAGGTCGGCTTCAACACCCTCGCCCCCGAGCTCGAGGTGTTGGCACCTGTTCGCGACTACGCATGGACGCGCGAGAAGGCGATCGCGTTCGCCGAGGAGAACGACATCCCGATCAACGTGACCACCAAGTCGCCGTTCTCGATCGACCAGAACGTCTGGGGACGCGCGGTGGAGACCGGTTTCCTCGAGGACCTGTGGAACGCGCCGACCAAGGACGTCTACGACTACACCGAGGATCCGACGGTCAACTTCCAGGCTCCCGACGAGCTCATCGTCTCGTTCGACAAGGGTCGCCCCGTCGCGATCGACGGCCGTCCGGTCTCGGTCCTCGAAGCGATCCAGGAGCTCAACACTCGTGCCGGAGCGCAGGGTGTCGGCCGCTTGGACGTCGTCGAGGATCGGCTCGTCGGCATCAAGAGTCGCGAGATCTACGAGGCACCCGGTGCCATGGTGCTCATCCGGGCCCACGAGGAGCTCGAGCACGTGACCCTCGAGCGCGAGCTCGGTCGCTACAAGCGCCACACCGACCAGAAGTGGGCCGAGCTGGTGTACGACGGCCTGTGGTACTCCCCGCTCAAGGGCGCTCTCGACACGTTCGTGCAGCACACGCAGGAGCACGTTTCCGGCGATATCCGCCTGGTCCTGCACGCGGGCGGAATCATCGTCAACGGTAGGCGCAGTGGCGAGTCCCTCTACGACTTCAACCTCGCCACCTACGACGAAGGCGACACGTTCGACCAGTCGGCAGCCAAGGGATTCGTTCAGCTGCACGGACTCTCGTCCAAGATCGCCGCGAAGCGGGACCTGGGCCTGTGACGAATTCGGAGATCTCACACGGAACCAACGAAGGTTCGCTCTGGGGTGGCAGATTCGCATCCGGACCGGCCGCCGCCATGGCGGCGTTGAGCAAGTCGACGCACTTCGACTGGGTACTCGCGCCGTACGACATCCGCGCATCCATGGCGCACGCCCGGGTGCTGAACGGTGCCGGACTGCTCACCCCGCAGGACCTCGAGACCATGCTCGACGGTTTGCAACGTCTCGCCGACGACGTCGCCTCCGGTGCGTTCGTGGCAGCCGATTCGGACGAGGACGTGCACGGCGCTCTCGAACGCGGTCTGATCGATCGCGTCGGACCCGAGGTCGGGGGCCGGCTGCGCGCGGGCCGGTCGCGTAACGACCAGGTCGCCACGCTGTTCCGGATGTGGCTGCGCGACGCCGTCCGCCGGGTGTCCGTCGGCGTTCTCGATGTGGTCGACGCGTTGGCCACCCAGGCAGCGGCGCATCCGACGGCCGTCATGCCGGGCAAGACGCATTCGCAGGCCGCGCAGCCGGTGTTGCTGGCGCATCATCTGCTCGCGCACACCCATCCGTTGCTGCGCGACGTGCAGCGCTTCGCGGACTTCGACACGCGAGCAGCGGTGTCGCCGTACGGTTCCGGGGCTCTCGCCGGTTCGTCACTGGGTCTGAGTCCGGAGAAGATCGCAGCCGAGCTCGGATTCGACTCGTCCGCCGAGAACTCGATCGACGCCACGTCCTCGCGCGACTTCGCGGCCGAGGCTGCGTTCGTGTTGGCGATGACGGCGGTCGATCTGTCTCGGTTCGCCGAGGAGGTCATATCGTGGAGCACGCCCGAGTACGGCTACGTGACATTGGCCGACGCGTGGTCCACGGGCAGTTCGATCATGCCGCAGAAGAAGAATCCGGATGTCGCGGAGCTGACCCGCGGAAAGACCGGTCGACTGATCGGAAACCTCACCGGTCTACTGGCCACGCTCAAGGCACAACCGTTGGCCTACAACCGTGATCTCCAGGAGGACAAGGAGCCGGTGTTCGACTCGGTGGCGCAGCTCGAGCTGTTGCTGCCTGCACTCACGGGATTGACGGCAACGCTCGAATTCCACACCGAGCGCATGGCCGAACTCGCACCGGCCGGGTTCACGCTCGCCACCGACATCGCCGAGTGGATGGTGCGGCAGGGGATTGCGTTCCGCGTAGCTCACGAGGCCGCGGGTGCCTGTGTCCGAGCGGCCGAGGCGCGAGGCGTCGGGCTGGCGGATCTGACCGACGACGAGCTCGCCGCGATCGATCCTTCCCTCACGCCGGCCGTTCGTGAGGTGCTCACGGTGGAGGGTTCCATCTCGTCGCGGGACGCCCGCGGTGGCACCGCCGCGGTGCAGGTGGCGCATCAGCTCGGGGGCGTGCGAGCCACGGCGTCGATGCTGCGTACGTGGGCCGAGGAACCGGTGTTGCGGCACTGAGTGCGCAATCGACATCCCTGCCGGTTCGTCGAGTGTGATGTGAGAAGCTTTCGTCACGCGAAGACCGATGCCGGTCGTTCCGTCGGGGCCGAACGCAGGAGTGTACTTGTGGGACTGAATGCAGACGCCGTACGCGGCCCACTGCGCCGTGCCATTGCCACGGCGCAGAACGGTCTCGAGGTCATCCGTCTCGGTGGGCTCGAGACCGAGGTGGACCCGTCACCGTTTCGGGTGATGGACCGCGAGCCGATGTATCGGCTTCGTCGTTACTTCCCCGACGATGTTCCTGCGGACAGTCCTCCGGTGGTGCTGATTCCTCCGATGATGGTCTCCGCGGACGTCTACGACGTGACGACCGACCAAGGGGCGGCGGGAATCCTGCACGGCATGGGGTTGGATCCGTGGGTCGTCGACTTCGGTTCGCCCGATACCGAGGAAGGCGGATGGGGCCGCACGCTCGCCGATCACGTGGTGGCGATCAGCGAGGTCGTCGACAAGGTGCACGAGCACACCGGTCGCGATGTACACCTGGGTGGCTATTCCCAGGGCGGAATGTTCTGCTACCAGGCGGCCGCCTACCGAGGCGGCCGAAATCTGGCCAGTCTCATCACCTTCGGGGCTCCGGTCGATACACTCGCCGGTTTGCCTCTCGGGATCCCGGCCGGAGTGGCGACGCGAGGTGCGGAGTTCCTGGCCGACCATGTGTTCACCCGGCTCGCCGTGTCGGGGTGGATGGCGCGGACTGGATTCCAATTGCTCGATCCGGCGAAGACCGTGCGGTCGCGCTTGGATTTCCTACGCCAGTTGCACGACCGTGAGGCACTGTTGCCACGCGAGCCGCAGCGACGCTTTCTGGCGATGGACGGGTGGGTGGCCTGGTCCGGCCCGGCCGTTGCCGAGTTGTTGAAGCAGTTCGTCGTGCACAACCGCATGATGACCGGCGGGTTTGTCATCAAGGACAGACTGTTGACTCTGGCAGAACTGACGGTGCCGGTGTTGGCCTTCGTCGGCGAGGTGGACGACATCGGTCAACCGCTCGCCGTCCGCGGCATCCAGCGCGCTGCCCCGCGTGCGCAGGTCTTCGAAACAACCTTGCGCGCAGGCCATTTCGGCTTGGTTGTCGGCAGTACCGCGGCTGCGCAGACGTGGCCGACGACGGGAAACTGGATTCGGTGGCGGGAAGATCTCGGACCCAGGCCCGAGGCGGTCCGCGTCATGGAACGCGAGGATCACGGTGACAGCGACAGCGGAGTGTCGATCACCAATCGACTGATTCATACCGCTGCCTCCATCGCCGAAGTCGGCGTCGGTGTCGGCCGCGGGCTGGCGTCGGCCGCGACGGGGGCGGTGCGCGGTACCCGGGAGATCTCGTCCGAAGCCGTGCGCACGTTGCCGAGGCTCGCCCGCCTGGGGCAGATGCAGCCCCACAGCCGAGTCTCGTTGGGCCGCTTGATCGCCGAACAGGGACGTAAATCTCCGAACGGCGAGTGCTTCCTGTTCGACGATCGAGTGCACACCTACGATGCCGTGAACGTTCGCATCGACAACGTGGTGCGCGGTCTGATCAGCGTCGGCGTGCGGCCCGCGTCGCGCATCGGAGTGCTGATGGAGACCCGCCCCAGCGCGTTGGCTGCCATGGCGGCGCTCTCGCGGATCGGGGCGGTGCCTGTTCTGCTGCAGCCTGGCAGCGACCTGACTGCAGCCTTGCGGACCGTCGACGTCGACACGGTGATCGCGGATCCGGAGAACGTGGCAGCTGCAGTGTCGGTGACACCGAACGTCCTGGTGCTCGGCGGCGGAGACACGCGGACGCTCGACGTCCCGTCCGGATACGAGGTCACAGATCTCGAGGCCATCGATCCCGACACGGTGCGTTTGCCCCAGTGGTACGAGCCGGACCCGGGTCGTGCCCGCGAACTGGCGATGATCCTGTTCACGACGACCGATCACGGTCTCGAACCGCGATACATCACCAACCACCGCTGGGCCTTGTCCGCTTTCGGTACGGCCACCACTGCTGCTCTCGGTCCCGGCGATACTGTGTATTGCCTTGCACCGCTGCATCATTCGGCAGGAATCCTCGTCACGATCGGTGGTGCACTCGCGGGCGGATCGCGGATCGCACTGTCGCGTGGTCTCGAGCCCGAGAGGTTCAGCGAAGAGGTCTACCGCTACGGCGTCACGGTCGTGAGCTACACCTGGACGATGATGCGTCAGATCCTCGACGACGGCCGATTCCCCGTCGACTCCGGTCACCCGGTGCGGCTGTTCATCGGATCCGGCATGCCGGTGGGGCTGTGGCGACGCACTCTAGCAAGATTCAGCCCGGCTCGGGTACTCGAGTTCTACGCCTCCACCGAGAACGACGTGATTCTGGCCAACGTCGCAGGCTCGAAGATCGGATCCAAGGGCCGACCGTTGCCCGGTAGCGCACGGGTTGCATTGGCGGCCTACGACCCGATCACCGGGCGTCTCGAAGAGGACGACGAGGGCTTCGTTCGACAGTGCCGCGACGACGAGATCGGACTACTCCTCGGCCGACCGAGCGGAGACGGCGAAGCGACCAGTCACGTCATGCGGGGAGTGTTCGAACCCGCGGACGCGTGGATCCCCACCGAGAACCTGTTCCGTCGCGATTCCGACGGCGACTACTGGCTCGTCGACCGCAAGGACACCGTCGTGCGATCGGCCTGCGGGCCGGTGTACACCCAACCGATCGTCGACGCGGTGGGTGACCTGGATCAGGTCGATTCGGCTGTGGTGTACGGAGTGCGGGTGACGTCCGATCGGCCACGATCGGTGCGCGTCGAGGCATCGGCCACCGAGGTGGCCGTCTGCGCCATATCGCTGCAACCGGAAGCGGTGATCACCGCTCGTGCGTTGACGGACACTCTCGGCGTGCTGCTGCCGGCGGAGCGCCCGGCGATCGTGCACGTGGTGCCCGAAATTCCGGTGGGTCGCGCGTACCGACCGACCGCGACGGCGTTGAAGCAGGCCGGCATTCCGACGCCGAGTGCGCGTTCGTGGTACTACGACGCCGAGTCGAACAGCTATCGTCGAATGACGAAAGCTGTTGTGGCCGAGCGGTTCGTCGGACGAGAAGCCGCCGCCGAACAATCGTCGTAGCAATGACGTCATAGCAATGACTCAGTGCAGAACGGAACGTGTTCGGTAGCGTAAGCGAGTACACCACTTCCGGTTCGACCGGATCAGAACGAAGGACACCCGTGGCAATCGATTCGACACTGCTTTCCATTCTTGCGTGCCCAGTGGACAAGGGACCGCTGTTGTTGATCGAAGGGGAACTGCTCTACAACCCGCGACTTCGGCGTGCATACCCCATCGAGAACGGAATTCCGGTGTTGCTCGCGGACGACGCCCGCGATGTCGACGACGCCGAGCACGAGTCGATCCTGTCGCGCGCCACGTCCTAGTGCTTTCCGTCGGTCACCCCGCGTTCGTCGACCACTGGGTTCGTCGACCACTGGGTTCGTCGACCACTGGGTTCGTCGACTACGGCGTTCTACGACGCAATGTCGCGGCGGCTCCGATCAGCGCGGCGACGGTGAAAGCCATGACCAAGGCGAGGTCGGTCCACATACGGCCGGTGGCCGCGGGGTACCGGGCTATCTCCTGGAGCGCGTCGACCAGGTAGCTCAGCGGCAGAACATCGCTGATCGCGCTCAGCCAGTTCGGCATCTGGTCTCGTGGCACCAGTAGTCCGCACAGGAACAGCTGCGGAATCACGACGACCGGCATGAACTGAACGGCTTGGAACTCGGTGCGAGCGAACGCGCTGCACAGCAGTCCGATGGCGACGCCGAGCATCGCTCCTAGGACTGCGATCACCAGAACCCATCCGACCGAGCCCTCGATGTCGAGCCCGAGAAATCCGAACGCGACGGTGCACGCGAGCAGCGCTTGACCGACAGCGGCGAGCGAGAAGGCGGACCCGTAGCTTGCAAGCAGGTCCAATTTGGACATCGGCGTCGTCAGCAGGCGCTCGAGCGTTCCGGAGGTGCGTTCACGCTGCATCGAGATCGACGTGATCAGGAACATGACGACGAACGGCAGGATGCCGAGCATCGTGATGGTGATCCGATCGAACAACGCCTGCTGGTTCGGCTGGGTCGGCACGTCTTGGTAGAGGTAGTACAGCAACACCATCAGCAGGGACGGAACGAGCAGCACCATGGCGACCGATCGATGGTCGGCTCTGAGCTGGCGCAGGATGCGGCCGGTGCCGGCTGTATAGATCCGCGCGTTCACGATGTCTGTTCCATGGATCTGACGAGAGACAGGAATGCGCGATCGAGGGTCGTTTCGTTCGTGCGTGCGAGTAGGGCGTCAGGGCTCGATTGGGCCAGCACGGTGCCGTCGCGCATCAGAACGAGACGGCTGCAGTGCTCGGCCTCTTCCATCACGTGGCTCGAGACCAGCACCGTTGTGCCTCGTGCTGCGATATCGGCGAAACGTGACCACAGCTCGGAGCGCAGCACGGGATCCAAGCCGACGGTCGGTTCGTCGAGCACGATCAGCTCGGGTTCGGCAATGAGCGCACTGGCCAGGGATACCCGCCCCAGTTGACCACCCGAGAGTTCGCCCGCCCGTGACGATGCGTGGTCGGCCAGGCCGACCGACTCGATGGCGGACGCCACGTCCGCGCGGCGGCGACCGTACAGCGACCCGAAGTACTGCACGTTCTCGCGAACGGTGAGATCTCGATAGACACTCGGTGCCTGGGTCACGTAGCCGACCGTGCGGCGCAATGGTGCCGAGCCAGCCGGAGATCCGAGGACTGTCACGGTTCCGCTGTCCACGATCTGAGTGCCGACGATCGCGCGCATCAGAGTCGTCTTGCCGCAGCCCGACGGACCGAGAAGTCCCGTGATGGCTCCTCGAGGGATGGTCAGGGACAGACTGCGCAGCACCGTTCGTTTGCCGCGCCGAACCGTCAGCCCTGAGATGTCGACGGCGTGTTCACCGGTGAACGCCATGTCGGCCTCCAGACTCGTCGGATGTTGCAGTAGTAGCCCCGTCGCGCTCGGTGGTCAAGGGCGAAGCATCATGGGAGGGATGAATGCCGTTGAGTTGGAGATCGGGGAGCCCGACGACGCAGCGCGACGCATCCTCGGTGGAACCATCACCGTGGGCGACGTGTCCGTGCGCATCGTCGAAGTCGAGGCCTACGGTGGTCCGCTCGACGGTCCGTGGCCCGATCCGGCCGCGCATTCCTTCCGGGGGCCGACCGCTCGCAACGAGGTGATGTTCGGTCCTGCAGGTCGTCTCTACGTCTACCTGAGTTACGGAATGCATCTCTGTGTGAACGTGAGCTGCGGCCCGGACGGTACGGCCGCTGCTGTGTTGCTTCGTGCGGGTGAGGTGGTGGCGGGCCACCACGTCGTCGAGAGCAGGCGTGCCGGCCGCGGCCCACGATCGGCGCGGGTCGAGGCCGGTTGGGCCCGCGGGCCGGGCAATCTCGGTCGAGCAATGGGCGTCTCGCTGGAAGACAACGGAAAGGACGTGTTCGACGCGTCGTCGCCCGTCACCCTCGACCTTCTCGAACGCCCGCTGCACGAGAAGATAGTTGGATCCGGCCCACGGGTGGGGGTGAGTGCCGCGGCCGATCGTCCGTGGCGCTTCTGGGTGCTCGGGTCACCGTCGGTATCGAGCTACAAACGGAGTCCTCGCGCCGCCGCGCCCGGTGGCTCGGAGGCCTGACCGACGTGTGGATGCGTCCATGCAGGAGAATCGACGTCGTGAGTGAGAACATCATCGACGAAATGACCTGGCGTGGACTGATCGCGCAGTCCACAGATGTGGACGCGCTGAAGAAGGCCACATCCGAGGGCCCGATCACGCTGTACTCCGGCTTCGATCCGACCGGTCCTTCGCTACACGCAGGGCACCTCGTGCCGTTGCTGGCGCTCAAGCGTTTTCAGCGGGCAGGCCACCGTCCGATCGTTCTCGCCGGTGGTGCCACAGGACTCATCGGTGACCCGCGCGATGTGGGGGAGCGGACCATGAATTCCCGCGAGGTCGTCACCGACTGGGCGTCGCGTATCCGTGGCCAGCTTGAGCGGTTCGTCGATATGGACGAGAGCCCGACTGGCGCAGTGGTGGTGAACAACCTGGCCTGGACGGGGGAATTGTCCGCGATCGACTTTCTCCGCGACATCGGCAAGCACTTCTCGATCAACGTGATGCTTGCTCGCGAGACGGTGAAGAACAGGCTCGAGAGCGACGGAATGTCGTACACCGAGTTCAGTTACATGCTGCTGCAGGCGAACGACTACGTGCAGCTTCGCCGCCAGTACGGCTGCAGCCTCCAGATCGGTGGCTCCGATCAGTGGGGAAACATCATCGCCGGGGTGGAACTCAACCGGCGCCAAGACGCCGAGTCGGTCCACGCAATGACGGTTCCGCTGGTCACGTCCGCCGATGGGAAGAAGTTCGGTAAATCCACCGGAGGCGGCAGCCTGTGGCTCGACCCGGAGATGACGAGCCCGTACGCCTGGTACCAGTACTTCGTGAATACCGGTGACGCGGATGTGGTGAAGTACCTGCGCTGGTTCACCTTCCTGTCCAAGGACGAGTTGGCAGAACTCGAGTCGGCGACCACCGAGCGTCCGCACGCGCGCGAAGCGCAGAAGCGCTTGGCCGCAGAGATGACCACGCTTGTCCACGGTGAAGCGGCGACGCGATCGGTCGAACTCGCCAGCCAGGCGCTCTTCGGGCGGGCCGAACTGACGGAACTCGACGAGAAGACGCTCGCCGCTGCGCTACAGGAAGCGTCTGTGGCGGATATCGAAGCGGGTGCGCCGAACACCATCATCGATCTGCTCGTCGCTACCGGGTTGAGCGAAAGCAAGGGCGCTGCCCGACGCGCGGTCAAGGAGGGTGGCGCATCGGTCAACAACGTCAAGATCTCCGACGAGGAGTGGACGCCCGGCGCGGACGATCTCCTGCACGGCCGGTGGTTGGTGGTGCGACGCGGAAAGCGGAACTTCGCCGGAGCCCGAATCCTCGGCTAGATTTTCGATGGCTGCCAGTGGCTGGAGTCACAACCGTGTAATTTGGTTACGACGCCCGCCAGGTGGGTAAGTGACGCCGTGCGACCAGGCTGTTCACGCGAACCATCCGTGAACGACCTGGGGATTTGACGCGTTGTTATCCGGGGCGTAACTTTGTCCAGGTCAGAGCGACACGGACGCCAGCCCAGACCACAAGGCCTGAGCGACGCGGAGTTCGCCTTCGACAAGATGAAGTCGATCGGATCGCAAGATTTCGACCTCTTCACGGATGAGAAGCCAGTTTGACTGTGCTCGATCATCTGATCTAAGCTGGAACGGTTGCCCCGGACACCCACGAGCTTCAGCTCATCGGTGAATGGTGTGTGCGTGTTCTTTGAGAACTCAACAGTGTGTCGATGAATGTCAGTGCCGAATGTTTTTGGCGCTCATGCCTTTTGGGGTGTGGGTGTGACATCTTCTTGCTTCATTCTTCCCGTCTGAGGTGAGAGGGTTTTGTTTGTTTTGCTAGTTGAGTTTTTTTTGCTAGTGATTTGACTCTTTATGTTTATGACTGATTCGCAGTTTCGGCTGTTGATCGAGAGTCTTTTACGGAGAGTTTGATCCTGGCTCAGGACGAACGCTGGCGGCGTGCTTAACACATGCAAGTCGAGCGGTAAGGCCTTTCGGGGTACACGAGCGGCGAACGGGTGAGTAACACGTGGGTGATCTGCCCTGCACTCTGGGATAAGCTTGGGAAACTGGGTCTAATACCGGATATGACCGCATGCCGCATGGTGTGTGGTGGAAAGATTTATCGGTGCAGGATGGGCCCGCGGCCTATCAGCTTGTTGGTGGGGTAATGGCCTACCAAGGCGACGACGGGTAGCCGACCTGAGAGGGTGACCGGCCACACTGGGACTGAGACACGGCCCAGACTCCTACGGGAGGCAGCAGTGGGGAATATTGCACAATGGGCGGAAGCCTGATGCAGCGACGCCGCGTGAGGGATGAAGGCCTTCGGGTTGTAAACCTCTTTCAGCAGGGACGAAGCGTGAGTGACGGTACCTGCAGAAGAAGCACCGGCTAACTACGTGCCAGCAGCCGCGGTAATACGTAGGGTGCGAGCGTTGTCCGGAATTACTGGGCGTAAAGAGTTCGTAGGCGGTTTGTCGCGTCGTTTGTGAAAACCCGGGGCTCAACTTCGGGCTTGCAGGCGATACGGGCAGACTTGAGTGTTTCAGGGGAGACTGGAATTCCTGGTGTAGCGGTGAAATGCGCAGATATCAGGAGGAACACCGGTGGCGAAGGCGGGTCTCTGGGAAACAACTGACGCTGAGGAACGAAAGCGTGGGTAGCAAACAGGATTAGATACCCTGGTAGTCCACGCCGTAAACGGTGGGCGCTAGGTGTGGGTTCCTTCCACGGGATCTGTGCCGTAGCTAACGCATTAAGCGCCCCGCCTGGGGAGTACGGCCGCAAGGCTAAAACTCAAAGGAATTGACGGGGGCCCGCACAAGCGGCGGAGCATGTGGATTAATTCGATGCAACGCGAAGAACCTTACCTGGGTTTGACATACACCGGAAAACCGTAGAGATACGGTCCCCCTTGTGGTCGGTGTACAGGTGGTGCATGGCTGTCGTCAGCTCGTGTCGTGAGATGTTGGGTTAAGTCCCGCAACGAGCGCAACCCTTGTCTTATGTTGCCAGCGCGTTATGGCGGGGACTCGTAAGAGACTGCCGGGGTCAACTCGGAGGAAGGTGGGGACGACGTCAAGTCATCATGCCCCTTATGTCCAGGGCTTCACACATGCTACAATGGCCAGTACAGAGGGCTGCGAGACCGTGAGGTGGAGCGAATCCCTTAAAGCTGGTCTCAGTTCGGATCGGGGTCTGCAACTCGACCCCGTGAAGTCGGAGTCGCTAGTAATCGCAGATCAGCAACGCTGCGGTGAATACGTTCCCGGGCCTTGTACACACCGCCCGTCACGTCATGAAAGTCGGTAACACCCGAAGCCGGTGGCCTAACCCCTTGTGGGAGGGAGCCGTCGAAGGTGGGATCGGCGATTGGGACGAAGTCGTAACAAGGTAGCCGTACCGGAAGGTGCGGCTGGATCACCTCCTTTCTAAGGAGCATTCTCCAGAACATGTACCAGCACACAGGTGCTCGGATGATGGTCTGGCAGAGCCCGTTTCGTTCCCACACGTGGAACGGCGGGAGCTCACGGGTGGAACACTGACAATCAGACATCGCGTATCGGTGGGTCTTCAACGACTCCGCCGGCGATGTCTATATCGATGCACTGTTGGGTCCTGAGAGAACACGCGAAAGCATGTTTCTTTCTAGGCAAGACAAATATGGCTGGGAGTTCGTATCCCTATCGCGGGATGATGGTGGGCCTTTCGGGGTTCGGTGTCGTGTCGGTCTGATGGATGCAGGATGTTCTTCTGGTTGTGTGTTGTTTGAGAATTGCACAGTGGACGCGAGCATCTTTGTTGTAAGTAATGAAGAGCGTACGGTGGATGCCTTGGCACCAGGAGCCGATGAAGGACGTAGGAGGCTGCGATAAGCCTCGGGGAGCTGTCAACCGAGCTGTGATCCGAGGGTGTCCGAATGGGGAAACCCAGCACGAGTGATGTCGTGTTACCTGCACCTGAATATATAGGGTGTGTGGAGGGAACGTGGGGAAGTGAAACATCTCAGTACCCACAGGAAGAGAAAACAATAGTGATTCCGTGAGTAGTGGCGAGCGAAAGCGGATGAGGCCAAACTTTGTGCGTGTGATACCCGGCAGGGGTTGCGTATGGAGGGTTGTGGGGTTTGCATTGTCGATTCTGCCGGATCGGCCGACAGTGAGAAATTGTGGTGTTAGTCGAAGTGGTCTGGAACGGCCTGTCGTAGAGGGTGAGAGTCCCGTAGACGAAAACATTGCAACTGTCGTTGTGGATACCCAAGTAGCAGCGGGCCCGTGAAATCTGCTGTGAATCTGTCGGGACCACCCGATAAGCCTGAATACTCCCTGGTGACCGATAGCGGACTAGTACCGTGAGGGAAAGGTGAAAAGTACCCCGGGAGGGGAGTGAAATAGTACCTGAAACCGTGCGCTTACAATCCGTCAAAGCCGGTGCATGATTCGTCATGGCTGGTGATGGCGTGCCTTTTGAAGAATGAGCCTGCGAGTTAGTGGCATGTCGCGAGGTTAACCCGTGTGGGGTAGCCGTAGCGAAAGCGAGTCCGAATAGGGCGTATCCACCTTGTGTGGTGTAGTGGCGTGTTCTAGACCCGAAGCGGAGTGATCTACCCATGGCCAGGTTGAAGCGACGGTAAGACGTCGTGGAGGACCGAACCCACTTAGGTTGAAAACTGAGGGGATGAGTTGTGGGTAGGGGTGAAAGGCCAATCAAACTCCGTGATAGCTGGTTCTCCCCGAAATGCATTTAGGTGCAGCGTCACGTGTTTCTCACCGGAGGTAGAGCTACTGGATGGTCTAGGGGGCCTACAAGCTTACCGAAATCAGCCAAACTCCGAATGCCGGTGAGTGAGAGCGTGGCAGTGAGACTGCGGGCGATAAGGTTCGTAGTCGAGAGGGAAACAGCCCAGATCGCCAGCTAAGGTCCCTAAGCGTGTACTAAGTGGAAAAGGATGTGGGGTCGCGAAGACAACCAGGAGGTTGGCTTAGAAGCAGCCACCCTTGAAAGAGTGCGTAATAGCTCACTGGTCAAGTGATCCTGCGCCGACAATGTAGCGGGGCTCAAGTACACCACCGAAGCTGCGGCACTCACACAACAGCCCCATGCAGGTCTGCGGATCTGTGTGCAGGTGTGTGGGTGGGTAGGGGAGCGTCGTGCAGCCATGGAAGCATCGGAGTGATCCAGGTGTGGAGGCTGCGCGAGTGAGAATGCAGGCATGAGTAGCGAAAGACGAGTGAGAAACTCGTCCGCCGAATGACCAAGGGTTCCTGGGCCAGGTTAATCCGCCCAGGGTGAGTCGGGACCTAAGACGAGGCCGACAGGCGTAGCCGATGGACAACGGGTTGATATTCCCGTACCCGTGTAACCGCGCCCATGGTGAATCAGTGATACTAACCACCCTGAATCTCGCTTACTTCACGCCTTCGGGTGTGCGGGGGCGGGTGGATGCGTGGGACCTGATCTGGTAGTAGCCAAGCGATGGGGTGACGCAGGAAGGTAGCTGGGCCAGTCAGTGGTTGTACTGGTGTAAGCCTGTAGGGCGAACGGTAGGCAAATCCGCCGTTCACACAGCCTGAGAGGTGATGCGTAGCCGATTGAGGCGAATTCAGTGATCCTATGCTGCCGAGAAAAGCCTCTAGTGAGTTGTTACACGGCCCGTACCCCAAACCGACACAGGTGGTCAGGTAGAGAATACTAAGGCGATCGAGATAACTATGGTTAAGGAACTCGGCAAAATGCCCCCGTAACTTCGGGAGAAGGGGGGCCCCTGCCGGTGATCACTCTTGCAGTGTGAGCTGGTGTGGGCCGCAGAGACCAGTGAGAAGCGACTGTTTACTAAAAACACAGGTCCGTGCGAAGTCGTAAGACGATGTATACGGACTGACGCCTGCCCGGTGCTGGAAGGTTAAGAGGACCGGTTAGCCAGTGATGGCGAAGCTGAGAATTTAAGCCCCAGTAAACGGCGGTGGTAACTATAACCATCCTAAGGTAGCGAAATTCCTTGTCGGGTAAGTTCCGACCTGCACGAATGGCGTAACGACTTCTCAGCTGTCTCAACCATAGACTCGGCGAAATTGCATTACGAGTAAAGATGCTCGTTACGCGCGGCAGGACGAAAAGACCCCGGGACCTTCACTACAGCTTGGTATTGGTGTTCGGTTCGGTTTGTGTAGGATAGGTGGGAGACTGTGAAGCGGTGACGCCAGTTACTGTGGAGTCGTTGTTGAAATACCACTCTGATCGTATTGGATACCTCAACCTCGGACCATGATCTGGTTCAGGGACAGTGCCTGGTGGGTAGTTTAACTGGGGCGGTTGCCTCCTAAAATGTAACGGAGGCGCCCAAAGGTTCCCTCAGCCTGGTTGGCAATCAGGTGTCGAGTGCAAGTGCACAAGGGAGCTTGACTGTGAGACTGACAAGTCGAGCAGGGACGAAAGTCGGGACTAGTGATCCGGCACCGGCAAGTGGAAGCGGTGTCGCTCAACGGATAAAAGGTACCCCGGGGATAACAGGCTGATCTTCCCCAAGAGTCCATATCGACGGGATGGTTTGGCACCTCGATGTCGGCTCGTCGCATCCTGGGGCTGGAGTAGGTCCCAAGGGTTGGGCTGTTCGCCCATTAAAGCGGCACGCGAGCTGGGTTTAGAACGTCGTGAGACAGTTCGGTCTCTATCCGCCGCGCGCGTAAGAAACTTGAGGAAGGCTGTCCCTAGTACGAGAGGACCGGGACGGACGAACCTCTGGTGTGCCAGTTGTTCCACCAGGAGCACCGCTGGTTGGCTACGTTCGGAAGGGATAACCGCTGAAAGCATCTAAGCGGGAAGCCTGTTCCAAGATGAGGTTTCTCACCCCCTCGAGGGGGTAAGGCCCCCGGCAGACCACCGGGTTGATAGGCCAGAACTGGAAGCCCAGTAATGGGTGCAGGTGACTGGTACTAATAGGCCGAGGACTTACCACAAAGAAGCTACGCGTCCACTGTGCAATATCTGAAACAACACACGTTTCAGCACAACAATTGAATGAACCCAGTACGTCACCGATCCAGATCCGGTGGCACCGCTGATGTTCCGTGTGTAACTGTTTCGCAGAGTTACGGCGGCCATAGCGGAGGGGAAACGCCCGGTCCCATTCCGAACCCGGAAGCTAAGCCCTCCAGCGCCGATGGTACTGCACTCGACAGGGTGTGGGAGAGTAGGACACCGCCGAACACCCGTTGTAAGAAGGGGACCCACCTGGTGGGTCCCCTTTTTGCGTTTGTACCGAAATCCGAAAGGACGCCCGTGTCGGAAGACAACAACGATCGTCGCCCCTCCCGAGGGGACGGCGGCAACCGCCCGAGCGAGTCCCGAGACCGCAACCCCCGCGCTCAGGACCGCCGCGGAGACCCGCGTCGCTCGGACGGTCCTCCTCGCAGGCGCGGCGGTGAAGGTGGATTCTCCGGAGATCGGCGCGGAAACAGCGCATCGTCGGACCGTCGACCGCCGCGTCCGGATGAACCGGATCTACCCGACGAGGTCGAAGCCGGGCAGCTCGAGCCGGCAGTGCGCCGAGACCTGTTGAGCTTGGACAAGAACAATGCCACTGCTGTGGCCCGTCACCTCGTGATGACCAGCAGACTGCTCGACGACGATCCGCAGTTGGCGCTACTGCACGCGCGCGCTGCTCGTCAGCGTGCCGGTCGTATCGCTGTAGTCCGTGAGACCGCAGGAATCGCGGCGTACCACGCTGGTGAGTGGGCCGAAGCGTTGTCCGAGCTTCGCGCTGCCCGACGCATGGCAGGCGGGCCGGGTCTGATCGCTGTGATGGCCGACTGCGAGCGCGGACTGGGACGTCCCGAGCGCGCTATCGAACTCGGTCGCAGCGACGAGGCGCGTGAGCTGACCGGTGAGGAAGCGTCGGAGCTTCGAATCGTCGTGGCAGGTGCGCGGATGGACCTGAACCAGTACGACCAGGCCGTCGTCACGCTACAGACCTCGGACCTCGACGCGTCGCGATCCGGAACCGCTGCCGCGCGCCTGTTCTACGTCTACGCCGATGCGCTGGTTGCGGCAGGTCGCGTCGATGAAGGTGTGAAATGGTTCCTCAACGCTGCTGCGGCCGATGTCGATGGTGAGACCGACGCCGAAGAGCGGGTCGAGGAGCTGTCCGGAGGCAGTCAGTGACGTTGCTACGCGACGCCCACGACGTTCTGCTGCTCGACCTGGACGGCACCGTCTACGCCGGCAAGGATCCCATTCCCGGTGCAGTCGAAGCATTGTCGGGTGGGGCCGAGAAGCAGTACTTCGTCACCAATAATGCCAGTCGTGCTCCCGAGGACGTCGCCGAACATCTAGGTAGTCTCGGCTTCGCTACCTCAGCAGAGTTCGTCGTCACCAGTTCCGAGGCGGCCGCTCGGGTACTCGCGGGCAAGGTGGACCCGGGTTCACGGGTGCTAGTCGTCGGCACCGACGCATTGGCGAACGAGATCACCAAGGTCGGTCTGGAGCCGGTCAGGTCTGCCGACGACGATCCCGTGGCCGTGGTGCAGGGGCACTCCGTCGATACAGACTGGAAGATGCTTGCCGAGGCTGTCCTCGCCATCCGTGCGGGTGCGCTGTGGGTGGCTACGAACATCGACGCCACCTTGCCGACCGAGCGAGGACTCGTGTTGGGGAACGGCTCGATGGTCGCGGCGGTTCGCAACGCCACCGATATCGAGCCCATCGTGGCAGGCAAGCCGGCCGCCCCGATCATGCACGACGCCATCGAGCGCAGCGGAGCACGCGCGGCCCTGGTCGTCGGAGACAGGCTCGACACCGACATCGCTGGTGCGAACGAAATCGGTCTGCCGTCGCTGCTGGTGTTGACCGGCGTCAGTACCGCTGCAGAGTTGCTGCATGCGCCTCGGCATCTGCGCCCCACTCACATCGGCCTCGATCTCGGAGTCCTGAACAAGGACGAAGTGGCGTCGAGCGTCGGCAGCAAGACCGGTTGGACGGTCGCCATCGACGACGAGGTGCTCTCGGTGCAGTACGGCGGGGACGGTACGCCCGATGCGTTCGAGGGTGCGCTTGCCACACTGCACGTCGCCTGGTCCGGCTCGGCCTTCTCGGACATTCGCTTCGAGGGGGATGGACTCGGCGATCTGCGTTCGCTGCTCGGGTGCTGATACCGCATTCGACAGCAGTGTTCCGAGAGCGGCGGCGATCGGGCGTACGTCGGACCCATCCGATAGCGTGAGAGGCGATGAGCGCGTCTATTCCACTACCAGGACAGCACCGGCCGAGCGGTGCAGGCGATGAGTCGTCTGCAGATCCGGACACTGTTCGCACCGAAGTAACCTCGCTGCTGAATCAACTCACGATCGAGTCGACTTCCCACGAGGAATCCGAGGCTGTGGATTCCGACGCCCTTGCGCGCGACGCGAGTCTGCTCGACCGCGCGCACGAGGTACTCGTGCGCGCCCTGACCACCGTCGACAAGACCTGACGTGGCTCGTCGCGCACGGGTCGACGCCGAGCTGGTTCGTCGTGGACTCGCCCGATCTCGCGAGCACGCTTCGGAGCTGATAGAAGCGGGCCGGGTGAAGATCGCCGGGACCGTGGCCTCCAAGCCCGCGACCGCGGTGGAACCGGGCACACCGCTGCTGGTGGCCGAAGAAGACAACGAGGTCTCGTGGGCCTCCCGCGGCGCGCACAAATTGCTCGGCGCCCTCGACGCATTCGAGCCGCTCGGGCTGACCGTCGAGCGTGCACGTTGTCTGGACGCCGGTGCATCCACCGGTGGCTTCACCGACGTGCTTCTCAGTCGAGGTGTGCGTGAAGTGGTCGCCGTCGACGTGGGATACGGGCAGCTGGTGTGGCGTCTGCAATCCGACGACCGCGTTCATGTCATCGACCGCACCAACGTTCGGTCGATCGATGCGGAGACGATCGGTGGACCGGTGGACGTGATCGTCGCAGACCTGTCGTTCATCTCGCTCAAGCTCGTTCTTCCCGCATTCGTTGCCTGCTCGAAGTCGGGTACCGACATGGTGTTGATGGTCAAGCCACAGTTCGAGGTCGGCAAGGATCGAGTGGGTTCCGGAGGTGTGGTGCGCGATCCTGCACTGCGCGCCGAGGCCGTCGAGGACGTGGCGAAGGCGGCCGTCGCCTCGAATCTCACGGTGCAAGCTGTGGCGGCAAGCCCACTGCCGGGGCCGTCGGGCAATGTCGAGTACTTTTTGTGGCTGAGGGCAGGTGTGGGCGAGGACTCGCCACGCGCCGACATCACGGAACTCGTCCGGCTCGCGATCGAGGAAGGACCACAGTGACTCCGTCCCAGTCAGCACCGGAACGGGAGTCGACTCGAGAGATTCTTCTCGTCGCCCATCCAGGTCGACCGGACATCGCCGAAACCGCGCGTCGGGTGGGCAAGGTCTTCGATGAAGCGGGCATCTGCCTCCGTGTGCTCGTCGACGAGGTCGAGCCATCGAAGATCGAAGCCTCCGATACGGAGGAACACGACCATGTGTTCGTCGCAGACATGAAGCTCAACGTCGTCGAGTTCGGACCGGACGCAGCCGCCGGCTGCGAGATGGTCCTCGTGCTCGGAGGTGACGGGACCTTCCTGCGCGCAGCCGAGCTCGCGCAAGCGGCCTCGATACCGGTGCTCGGCATCAACCTCGGGCACGTCGGGTTCCTGGCCGAGGCCGAGGCCGACCACCTCGAAGGTGCCCTCGCCCGCGTCATCGCCGGGGATTACCGCATCGAACAACGCATGACGTTGGACATTGCGATTCGCGTGGGCGATCAGGTGGTCGATCGGGGCTGGGCACTGAACGAAGCGAGCATCGAGAACGGGTCGCGGCTCGGGGTGCTCGAGGTCGTGCTCGAAGTCGATGGGCGCCCGGTGTCCGCATTCGGGTGCGACGGCGTTCTGATCTCGACGCCGACGGGCTCGACGGCCTACGCGTTCTCGGCCGGTGGGCCTGTGGTCTGGCCGGAACTCGAAGCGATATTGGTCATTCCGAGCAACGCGCACGCTTTGTTCGCGCGGCCGCTCGTCACCAGCCCCGAGTCGATCATCGCGGTCGAGATCGATGCGGGCGGACACGCAGGATTCGTATTCTGCGATGGCAGGCGCACACTGAGCCTGCCGGCAGGTGCTCGCGTCGAGGTGGTGCGGGGAGCGTCACCGATCAAATGGGTTCGACTCGATTCGGCACCGTTCGCCGATCGCATGGTCAAGAAATTCGAACTGCCCGTTACCGGGTGGCGGGGGAGAGCGAGGTAGGAATGCTCGAAGAGATTCGGATCGACAGCCTCGGAGTCATTTCCGGTGCCAGCGCACAGTTTCACGAGGGGCTGACCGTACTCACCGGCGAGACCGGTGCGGGTAAGACCATGGTGGTCACCAGTCTGCACCTGTTGTCGGGTGCCCGCGCCGACGCAGGCCGGGTTCGGCTCGGCGCACAGCGTGCTGTCGTGGAGGGGCGATTCAGTACCGACACCGCGTCGGAGCAGGTGATCGACGACGTCGACAAGGTGCTCGAGTCCTCGGGAGGTCAACGCGACGAGGACAATTCGATCATCGCCGTGCGTACCGTCAACTCGGACGGTCGCTCGCGTGCGCACCTCGGTGGGCGCAGCGTGCCCGCATCGGTGCTGTCGAACTTCACCGACTCGCTGCTGACCGTGCACGGTCAGAACGACCAGCTGCGGCTGCTGCGTCCCGATCAGCAACTCGGCGCGCTGGACAGATTCGCCGGGGACGCGGTGGCGTCCCTGGTGTCGAAGTACCGCACCGCGCGCAAGACGTGGCTCGACGCGCGCAACGAGCTGATCGACCGCACCGAACGCAGCCGCGAGCTGGCGCAGGAAGCCGATCGGCTGCAGTTCGGCCTGCAGGAGATCGACTCTCTGGCACCGGAGCCGGGTGAAGATCGCTCCGTGGCCGAGGATGTGCGTCGGCTGGGGGACCTCGATTCGCTGCGTGAGACCGCGGAAGGTGCCTCGGCAGCACTCGTCGGGAGTACCGAGGAGGCGTCGGACACGGCGTCCGCGCTGTACCTGCTGGGCGAGGCTCGCTCTCGCCTCGAACATGCCGAGGACGCAGCACTGACCGAGCTGTTGCCGCGACTGAACGACGCGATGGCGATCGTGGGCGACATCGGGGCAGACCTCACCTCGTACTTGACGGATCTGCCGTCCGATCCGGGTGCCCTCGACACGATCCTGAACCGGCAGGCCGAGCTGAAGTCGTTGACGCGCAAGTACGCCGCCGATGTCGACGGCGTCATCGCCTGGGCGGAAGACGCCCGCGAGCGACTCTCGCACATCGACACCTCGGCCGATGCGCTCGCCGAGTTGAGCGCCAAGGTCGACGCAGCTGCGATCGACGTCGCGGCGGCTGCGTCGAAGCTCAGTGCGGCTCGAGCGAAGGCCGCCGTGAAGCTCTCGAAGGCGGTCAGCGTCGAGCTGGCGGGCCTGGCGATGGGAAAAGCCAAGCTGCAGATCGATGTTCGCGCACTTCCCGCCGGACCGTCCGACACTGCCCCGATCGTCGTCGACGGCACCGAATTGCATGCGGGCAGCAACGGCGTCGACGAGGTCGAGTTTCGTCTGTCCGCGCACGACGGTGCCCAGGCGCTTCCGATCAGCAAGAGTGCATCGGGCGGTGAGCTCTCGCGGGTGATGTTGGCACTGGAAGTGGTGCTGGCGGGCTCGGACAAGGGTGCGACGATGGTCTTCGACGAGGTCGATGCCGGAGTCGGTGGTCGCGCGGCCGTCGAGGTCGGGCGCCGACTCGGCCGGTTGGCTCGCACACACCAGGTCATCGTGGTCACCCACTTGCCGCAGGTCGCTGCGTTCGCCGATACCCACCTGGTGGTCGACAAGACCGACGCCAAGAAGGGCGCGGCGAACAGCGGCGTCAGAACGTTGTCGTCGTCGTCGGAGCGGGTCGTCGAGCTCGCGAGAATGCTCGCGGGGTTGGACGACACGGAGACCGGACGTGCGCATGCCGAGGAGCTGCTGGCCACGGCAAACGCCGATCGAGCCGCGTTGTAACTTTTGGTGCTGATGTGATCAGTGTGGTAGTTGTTTCGGCGCGCCTCCGTCGCCGGGCGTGTCGATCGGGTCATCATGGTCCTCATGAAGATGCCGGCTCTGCTGTCACGTAGTCAGGATTCGCTGCCCGGAATCACCGGTATCGCGCGAGTCGATCGCAACACGGCCAAGCTCCTCAAACGGGTCGGCCCGGGCGACATCGTCGTGCTCGACGAGCTCGACCTCGATCGCCTGACCGCAGATGCGCTCGTCGAGGCGGGGGTGCTCGCGGTCGTCAACGCGTCGCCGTCGATCTCCGGGCGTTACCCCAACCTCGGTCCCGAGGTCATCGTCGCCAACGGAATCACCTTGATCGACTCGGCCGGCACCGAGATCTTCAAGAAGATCAAGGACGGCACCAAGATCCGTCTCAACGACGGCGGTGTCTATACCGGCGATCGGCGTCTCGCCAAGGGTGACGAGCAGAGCGAAGCCGAGATCTCCGACAAGATGATCGAGGCCAAGACGGGCCTGGTCGACCATCTCGAAGCGTTCTCGGGCAACACGATCGAGTTCATCCGAACCGAGAGTCCGTTGCTCATCGACGGAGTCGGCGTGCCGGACATCGACATCGATCTCGAGGGCCGTCACGTGGTCATCGTCGCAGACGGACCCGGTCACGCCGAGGATCTGAAGAATCTCAAGCCGTTCATCAAGGAGTACTCGCCCGTCATCATCGGCGTCGGTGCGGGTGCCGACACCGCGATGAAGGCGGGTCATCGCCCCGACCTCATCGTCGGCGATCCCGAGGACGTCACTGCGCAGACGCTCAAATGCGGTGCAGAGGTTGTGCTTCCGGCGGATTCGGACGGACACGCGCAGGGTCTCGAGCGCATTCAGGATCTCGGTATCGGTGCCATGACGTTCCCGGCCACCGGTGCCGCTGCCGACCTCGCGCTGTTGTTGGCCGATCATCACGGGGCCTCGCTCATCGTGTCGGTGGGTAGCCCGGCCAGCCTGGACGAGTTCTTCGATCGTGGTCGACGCAACACCAATCCGGCCGCATTCATGACGCGTCTGAAGGTCGGCGCCAAGTTGGTCGACGCCAAAGCTGTTGCGACGCTGTACCGCAGCCGTGTGTCCGGCGGTGCGATCGCGCTGTTGATTCTGGCGGCGCTCGTTGCCGTGATCGTGGCGTTGGCCGTGTCCAACATCGGCGGTGAAGCGTTGGATTGGGCAATCGATCTGTGGAACCGGTTCGCTCTGTGGTTCCAGGGGTTGCTTTCGTGATTTCGCTTCGCCAACATGCCATTTCGCTGGCAGCGGTCTTCGTGGCCCTGGCCATCGGCATCGTGCTCGGTTCGGGTCTGCTCTCGAGCGGTCTGGTGTCGGGCCTTCGAGACGACAAGACCGGCCTCGAAACTCAGGTGGACGATCTGGAGGCGACCAACAATCGCCTGGGTGAGCAGCTCAACTCGGCCGACGGCTTCGACGCTGCGGTTTCGGGCCGAGTGTTGCGGGATACGTTGGTCGATCGCAGCGTCGTGGTGATCACCACCCCGGACGCCGACCCCGGGGACGTGGACGGAGTCACGCGGTCGATCGGAGCATCGGGCGCCACCGTCACCGGTCGGGTGTCGCTGACCGATTCGTTCGTCTCCGCTGCGAACGGCGACGATCTTCGGACGCGACTGACCAACGTCATTCCGGCCGGCGTGCAGTTGCGCACCGGCGCGGTGGACCAGGGCAGTCTCGCGGGGGACCTGCTGGGTTCGGTGTTGCTGCTGAACGCCGAGACCGCCCAGCCGCAGTCGACTCCCGAGGAGCTCTCGCTGGCACTGGAGACGCTGCGCAGCGGCGGGTTCATCGCGTACGACAACGGTGCCGTCGCACCCGCTCAGTTGGCTGTGGTCGTCACCGGTTCCGGTACCTCGGACGTGGAGGACGGCAATCGCGGGGCCATCGTCGCCCGCTTCGCGGGAGCCCTCGATTCACGTGGTGCAGGCGCGGTACTGGCCGGTCGCTCCGGTGCGGCCGAGGGCAACGGTTCCATCGCTGTCGTGCGAGCCGATTCGGCGCTGTCGTCCGCTCTCAGCACGGTCGACAACATCGACCGTGAAGCAGGACGGATCACCACCGTTCTCGCCTTGGCGGAGCAGCTGGACGGCGCGTCCGGCCGTTACGGCACCGGAGCCAATGCCAACGCCGTGACCGTCGGAGCGCCGGCGAGCTGATCGTCGTACGAACGCGCGTGTCGTTGGCGGTGAGGTAGGTACTGGTGTTACCGTGAAGTCCCGTGGGTAGCAGGCCCAATTTCCACGCTTTACCTCTCTTATCAGCCCCCTGATAGGAGCAAGCCCTGCAGACTCGTCACGGGAGCCTCATTGTCACGCCTTCAGTCGCGTTCCGACACCAAGCACATTTTCGTCAGCGGGGGCGTCGCGTCCTCGCTCGGAAAAGGCCTGACGGCATCGAGCCTCGGCCAGCTACTGACCGCACGCGGACTGCGCGTGACCATGCAGAAGCTCGATCCTTACCTCAACGTCGATCCCGGCACGATGAACCCGTTCCAGCACGGCGAGGTCTTCGTCACCGAAGACGGCTCCGAGACGGACCTCGACGTCGGACACTACGAGCGGTTCCTCGACCGTGATCTGTCCGGTTTCGCCAATGTCACTACCGGCCAGGTCTACTCGACGGTCATCGCCAAGGAACGCCGCGGTGAGTATCTGGGCGACACCGTTCAGGTCATCCCGCACATCACCGACGAGATCAAGCGTCGCATTCTCGCGATGAACGGCCCCGACCTACAGGGTCACCAGCCGGACGTCGTGATCACCGAAATCGGCGGCACCGTCGGCGATATCGAGTCGCAGCCGTTCCTCGAAGCCGCGCGTCAGGTGCGCCACGACGTCGGCCGAAACAATGTGTTCTTTCTGCACGTGTCGCTGGTTCCGTTCCTGGCTCCGTCCGGTGAACTCAAGACCAAACCAACCCAGCACTCCGTCGCGGCGCTGCGCAGCATCGGTATTCAGCCCGACGCATTGATCCTGCGTTGCGATCGCGACGTACCGCCAGGATTGAAGAACAAGATCGCGCTGATGTGCGACGTCGACGTCGACGGCTGCATCTCCACGCCCGACGCGCCGTCGATCTACGACATTCCCAAGGTGCTGCACAAGGAAGGCCTCGACGCGTACGTCGTTCGTCAGCTCGGTCTGCCGTTCCGTGATGTGGACTGGACGATCTGGGGTGGACTGCTCGAGCGTGTTCACCAGCCGCGTGAGACCGTGCGCGTCGGTCTGGTCGGCAAGTACGTGGACCTGCCCGACGCGTACCTGTCGGTCACCGAGGCGCTGCGTGCAGGCGGATTCGCTCATCGCGCGAAGGTCGAGATCAAGTGGGTCCCATCCGACGAGTGCTCGACGCCCGCCGGGGCGCAGGCCGCGTTGGGCGATGTCGATGCCGTGCTCATTCCCGGTGGCTTCGGTATCCGCGGTATCGAGGGCAAGCTCGGGGCCATCGAGTTCGCACGTACGCGCAAGATTCCGTTGCTGGGGTTGTGCCTCGGGTTGCAGTGTGTCGTCATCGAGGCGGCTCGTTCGGTCGGTCTTACGGACGCCAACTCCGCCGAGTTCGACCCGGAGACCAAGGATCCGGTGATCTCCACGATGGCCGATCAGGAAGATGCCGTCGCCGGTGACGCCGATCTGGGCGGCACGATGCGTCTCGGCGCCTACCCGGCAACCCTGCAGAAGGGTTCGGTCGTGGCGGCGTCGTACGGCACCGAAAGCGTTTCCGAGCGTCACCGTCATCGCTACGAGGTCAACAACGACTACCGGGATCGAATTGCCAAGAGCGGCTTGGTGTTCAGCGGTACTTCTCCGGACGGCCACCTGGTCGAGTTCGTCGAGCTGCCTGCCTCCGTGCACCCGTTCTTCGTGGCCACTCAGGCGCATCCGGAGCTCAAGAGCCGGCCCACCCGTCCGCATCCACTGTTCGCGTCGTTGATCAATGCCGCGCTGAAATACAAGGCCGCAGAGCGTCTGCCGGTCGACGTGCACGGAGATACGGGTCAGACGGAGGAATCGGACGTCGCCGCCGAGACCGTCGGATGAGCGAGCCTCGGCACGAGTTCACCACCCTCGATTCGTCGGTGCCGTACTCCGGCGCAATTCTCGCGCTCAGGCTCGACCAGGTGGCGATGCCGAACGGTCGTCAGGCCGAACGCGAGGTGATCGAGCATCACGGCGCGGTCGGGATCCTGGCCGTCGACGACCGGGATCGTGTGGTGATGATCGAGCAGTACCGGCATCCCGTAGGTCGTCGATTGTGGGAGTTGCCCGCCGGTCTGCTGGACGAGCCGGGGGAGCAGCCGGTGATTGCGGCTCAGCGTGAGCTCGCCGAGGAGACCGGGCTCGCCGCGCAGACGTGGTCGGTTCTGGTCGATGTGCTTGCCTCGCCCGGGTTCACCGACGAGGCCGTGCGGATCTTCCTCGCGCAGGGCCTGACCGAGGTCGATCGGCCCGAGGCACACGACGAGGAAGCCGACATCGAGCTCTCCTACGTTCCGGTGGACGAGGCCGTCCGTCGTGCGCTGTCGGGCGAGATCGTCAACGCATCCGCCGTCGCGGGCGTTCTCGCGTTCGCCGCGGCGCGCGCTACCGGTACCGAACTGCGCTCGGCCGATGCGCCGTGGGCGGATCTGCCGACCGCCTTCGAGAAGCGAAAGAGTTCGCGAAAGTAGCCACCGTGATCGGCCAGCAGATTCAGACGTACCTCGACCATCTGGTGGTCGAGCGCGGGTCGGCACCGAACACGGTGTCGTCCTACCGTCGCGATCTGGTGCGGTACGAGCGGTTCCTCAGCGGCTACGGCATCACCGATCTGGCGAAGGTCGCCGAGAACGACATCACCGAGTTCGTGCTCTATCTACGGCGCGGTGACGACGAATTCCCGGCACTCGCAGCGAGTTCGGCGGCCCGGACGTTGATCGCGGTGCGCGGTCTGCACAGGTTTGCGCTCGCGGAGGGGATGGTCGAGCGCAACGTCGCGAGCGAGGTCAAGCCGCCGCAGCCGGCCAAGCGGTTGCCGAAGTCGCTGCCCGTCGATCAGGTGGTTGCACTGCTCGAGTCGGCGTCGATCGCAGGTCCCGATGCCCCACGCGGACTGCGGGATCGGGCCCTGCTGGAACTGCTCTATTCCACCGGGGCTCGTATATCCGAGGCAGTCGGGCTCGACGTCGACGACATCGACACCGAGGCTCGCTCGGTGCTGCTGCGCGGCAAAGGCGGCAAGCACCGCATCGTGCCGGTCGGGCGACCCGCTGTCGAGGCCGTCGACGCCTACCTGGTGCGCGGCCGGCCGGGGCTGGTCTCCCGCTCGAATCCTGCCCTGTTCCTCAACGTTCGGGGCGGCAGGTTGTCTCGACAGAGTGCGTGGCAGGTGTTGCAGGATTCGGCCGTGCGGGCCGGGATCACCGCGGGGGTATCACCGCACGTCCTTCGGCATTCGTTCGCCACTCACCTGCTGGACGGCGGCGCCGACGTCCGCGTCGTGCAGGAGCTGTTGGGGCATGCGTCGGTGACGACGACGCAGATCTACACCCTCGTCACCGTCAATACTCTGCGCGAAGTGTGGGCAGGAGCGCATCCACGGGCCCGGTAGCACGAGGCCGGCTGTCGTGCGTCAGCGTGTCCGGTGACGATGCGCGAGCGTCAAGCGGTAGCGTTTGCGTGAACTACTCGAAGACGAACGGGACAGGGGAGCGCTGGAACGTGTCGACACCGCAGCCGCCAGCGGCGGAGTCAGGCTTGAATCATCCGCATCTCGACGGTGCCCTGTTCCAGACGCGTCAACCGGAATCCAGTCGGGAGACTCACGACATCATTCCCGCGCCGAACGAGCTCGGGCCCACCGGTCGCAAGACCAGGGCCGTCCCCGATCCGCAACCGCTGGCCAGTCACGGCCCGGCCAAGATCATCGCGATGTGTAACCAGAAAGGTGGCGTCGGCAAGACGACGTCGACCATCAATCTCGGTGCCTCGTTGGCCGGCTACGGCCGCCGCGTGCTGCTCGTGGATCTCGACCCGCAGGGCGCACTGTCTGCGGGATTGGGCGTCGCACATCACGAGCTCGATCTGACGGTCTACAACCTCCTCGTCGAAGCGAAGGTCTCCGCCGACGACATCATCATGCGCACTCGCGTCGAGAACCTCGATCTGATGCCCAGCAACATCGATCTCTCCGCAGCCGAGATTCAGTTGGTCACCGAGGTCGGCCGGGAGCAGACACTCGGGCGGGTGCTGCATCCGATTCTCGATCGCTACGACTACGTCCTCATCGATTGCCAGCCGTCGCTCGGTCTGTTGACGGTCAACGCGCTCACGTGTGCCGACGAAGTGCTGATCCCCATGGAGTGCGAGTACTTCAGTCTGCGCGGACTGGCGTTGTTGAACGACACCGTCGAGAAGGTGCGCGATCGGCTCAACCCGAGGCTCACGTTGGCCGGCATCGTGGTGACGATGTTCGACGCCCGCACATTGCACTCGCGTGAGGTGATGACGCGAGTGGTCGAGGTGTTCGGCGACGTCGTCTACGACACGGTGATCACTCGTACGGTTCGGTTCCCGGAAACCAGTGTGGCCGGTGAGCCGATCACCACGTGGGCTCCGAAATCCGGCGGCGCACAGGCGTACCGCGCCCTCGCGCGCGAGGTGATCTACCGGTCGGGTCCGTGACCGTCGACGCTGCCGACGAGGCCCCGATCGAGGTTCCGGCCGACGCGGATCCGTCGAAATTCCGGGTGCGGTTGCTCAACTTCGAGGGTCCGTTCGATCTGCTGCTGTCGTTGATCAGTCAGCATCGAATGGACGTCACCGAAGTGGCGTTGCACACCGTCACCGACGATTTCATCTCGTTCACCAAGTCGCTCGGTGCCGATGTCGGCCTCGACCAGACGACGGAATTCCTCGTCGTCGCCGCGACGCTGCTCGACCTCAAGGCAGCACGGTTGCTGCCCTCGGGCGATGTGGAGGACGCCGAGGATCTTGCGCTGCTCGAAGTTCGAGATCTACTGTTCGCCCGGCTACTTCAATACCGGGCCTACAAGCAGGTCGCTCTGCTGTTCGGTGAACTGGAAGCTGCTGCGCTGCGACGTTATCCGCGATCGGTGTCGGTGGAGGACAGGTACGCCGATCTGATTCCCGAGGTGCTGCTCGGCGTCGACCCGGCCACATTCGCCGACATCGCCGCTGCGGCATTTCGACCCAAACCGATTCCGCAGGTGGGGCTCGATCACATCCATCAGCACGCGGTCTCGATCCCGGAGCAGGCGGCGTGGCTGCTCGACAATCTGCAGGGCCGAGGCCTCAACGAGTGGGCATCGTTCTCGGAGTTGGTGCAGGACTGCGAGGTGCAGGTCGAAATAATCGCGCGATTCCTGGCGTTGCTGGAGCTGTTCCGCCAACAGGTGATCGCGTTCGAACAGCCCGAGCCGCTCGGCGATCTCCGAGTGAGTTGGACCGGTAAGGACGAAGGACCCATCGTGGTCACGGAAGAGGACTACGCATGAGTGTCGACCCGGAGCTCGAGCTCGAGGACGGCGAGAATTCCGAGGAGCTCGACGACGCCACCCTCGCCTCGGCTCTGGAAGCTGTGTTGCTGATCGTCGATACCCCTGCCTCGGACGAGCAACTCGCCTCGGCGGTGGGTGCGTCGGTAGCGCGCGTGCGCGCAACCCTGAACGAGATGGCTGCCGCACTGACCGAACGAACCAGCGGAATAGACCTCCGTTACGCCGGTGACGGATGGCGTTTCTACACCCGAACCGCCTATGCGCCGTACGTCGAGCGGCTGCTTCTGGACGGGGCTCGGTCCAAGCTCACACGCGCGGCATTGGAAACCCTGGCCGTGATCGCATATCGTCAACCGTTGACCCGCGCACGAGTCAGCGCCGTACGTGGAGTCAACGTCGATGGAGTGATGCGTACGTTGCTCGCCCGTGGACTGATCTCCGAAGCAGGAACGGACCCGGAGACGAACGGCACGATGTACTGCACCACCGAGTTGTTCCTCGAACGGCTCGGGCTCGCATCGCTCGGTGATCTACCCGAACTGGCACCGCTGTTGCCGGGTGTGGACCTGATCGACGAGATCAGTGACAGCATGGACACCGACCCGAGAACGACCCGCTCCACCAAGAACCGCGGATCGAAACCCGATCCGGCAGCCGAGCTCGACTCGGACGACTGATAGGTAAGACAAGTGAACAAGCCCGCTCGCCGTGATGGCACACCGGACCGTAACAAGAGACAAGACCCACGCAGGAAGCCGACCGCAGGTAGGTCGGACACTCCGCGTGACGCGCGCCGCGGAGATCGCACCCGCGACGCGGCGCCCCGTGACGGCGCTCCCCGTACCGGAGCCCCTCGCGCTGGCGCCCCTCGTACCGGGGGACCCCGTGCTGGTGCACCCCGCACCGGAGCTCCTCGTGCAGGTGCCCGGCCGGCCCCGCGCAAGGGCGTCGAGCAGGAATCCTTCGATTACAAGCCTGTCGAGACCGGCATCAACGACCGCAGCAACGACGCCGTTCCTCGCAAGAAGCCCTCGCGTCCCAAGCCGCCGAAGCCGCAGAAGAAGCAGGTTCCGTCGACCACGATCAGCAACGCCAAACCGGCGAAGCATCAGCACACCGATTCCTCACCGCGCAAGCACGTACCCGCCGGTGAAGGCGTTCGGTTGCAGAAGGTGCTCGCGCAGGCAGGCGTCGCATCGCGTCGTGCCGCCGAGGAACTGATCGCCGACGGCCGCGTCGAGGTCGACGGACGCATCGTCACCGAACAGGGCATCCGCATCGATCCCAACATCGCTGTGGTCCGCGTCGACGGCACTCGCGTGGTCGTGAAGGAAGAGCTCGTTCACCTCGCGATGAACAAGCCGCGTGGATGGCAGTGCACCATGTCCGACGATCTGGGACGCCCGTGCGTCGGCGACATCGTCTCCGAGCGCGTACAGGCGGGGCAGCGACTGTTCCACGTCGGACGCCTCGATGCCGACACCGAGGGGCTGTTGCTCTTCACCAACGACGGTGATCTTGCTCACCGTCTGATGCACCCGTCGTTCGAGGTCTCCAAGACCTACCTCGCGACGCTGTTCGGCACCATTCCCCGCACTCTGGGCAAGCAGCTGCGTGAAGGCGTGACCCTCGACGACGGCCCGGTGAAGGTCGACGGCTTCCAGCTGCTCGACATCTCGGACGGCAAGTCTCTCGTCAAGGTGACGCTCCACGAGGGCCGCAAGCACATCGTGCGTCGGTTGTTCGACAAGGTCGGCTTCCCCGTCGGACGTCTCGTGCGTACCGATGTCGGCAACATCGTGCTCGGCGATCAGCGTCCAGGAACACTGCGTGTCCTCGGACGCGGCGAGATCGGCAAGCTCTACGAATCCGTGGGCCTGTGATGAGCGCGCTCGTCGTGGCGATGGACGGGCCTTCGGGCACCGGCAAATCGTCGGTATCGCGCAGGCTCGCATCGGCACTCGAAGCAAGCTACCTCGACACCGGTGCGATGTACCGCGTGGCGACGGTGTGGGTGCTGCGCTCGGGCGTCGAGCCCACCGATGCAGACGCTGTCGCGAAAGCTGTTGCAGCACTTCCCCTCGAGATCGGCAAGGACCCGCTGTCCGAGACCGTTTTGCTCGACGGTGAAGACGTCAGCGGCGAAATCCGCGGCGATGCGGTCACCAAGGCCGTCTCTGCCGTGTCCGCAGTGCCTGCGGTGCGCGAGCTCTTGGTGCAGATGCAGCGCGACCTTGCGAGTTCGTCGACGCGAATCGTGGTAGAGGGACGCGACATCGGCACCGTCGTTCTTCCCGACGCCGACGTGAAGGTGTTCCTGACTGCCTCACCGGAAGCGCGGGCACAGCGTCGCAACAAACAGAACATCGAACAGGGTCGCGACGACGACTACGAATCCGTGCTCGCGGACGTGCAACGCCGCGATCACGCAGATTCGACGAGAGCAGTGTCACCGCTTCGTCCCGCCGAGGATTCGGTGATCGTCGATACCAGCGAGCTGGATCTCGACGGCGTGATCGAGCGTTTGCTGCTCGTGGTGAACGACAGAAGTGGAGCAGTCCAGTGAGTGAAGAATTCTTCTCCGGCGCAGCGGAAACCGCGGGCGACGGAACATGGAGTGACGAGGGCGAGTGGGAGTACGTCGACCTCAACGAAGGTGAAGACGGCGAAGATGCCGTAGCCGTACCGACTCTCGCCGTGGTGGGCCGACCGAACGTCGGTAAGTCGACGCTCGTCAACCGCATCATCGGACGACGCGAAGCAGTGGTCGAAGACGTCCCAGGCGTCACCCGCGACCGGGTGTCGTACGAGGCGAACTGGAGTGGTCGACGCTTCCTGGTGCAGGACACCGGCGGTTGGGAACCCGACGCGAAGGGTCTGCAGCAATCCGTTGCGCGCCAGGCCGAGTTGGCGATGAACACCGCCGACGCGATCCTGTTGGTCGTCGACGCGCGAGTCGGTTCGACGACGACGGACGAGGCAGTGGCGCGAGTACTGCGTCGCTCGAAGACTCCGGTTCTGTTGGTGGCCAACAAGGTCGACGACGGCCGCACCGAGTCCGAGGTTGCCGCGCTGTGGTCACTGGGTCTGGGGGAGCCGCTGTCGGTCTCGGCCACCCACGGGCGCGGTACCGGTGATCTGCTCGATCGCGTGCTCGAGGCCTTGCCCGAGACGCCGCGTGAGGGAATTCCCGGTGGGGGACCCAGGCGTGTCGCTCTGGTCGGTAAGCCGAACGTTGGCAAGTCCTCGTTGATCAACAAGCTGTCGGGCGACGAGCGCTCGGTGGTGCACGATGTTGCCGGCACCACCGTCGATCCTGTCGACTCGTTGGTCGAATTGGGCGGCAAGACTTGGCGATTCGTCGATACCGCAGGACTGCGTAAGCGCGTCAGCCATGCCAGCGGTGCCGAGTTCTACGCGTCGCTGCGCACCAAGTCCGCCATCGAGGCCGCCGAGGTCGCGATTCTGCTTCTCGATGCCTCACAGGTGATCTCGGAGCAGGACATGCGTGTGCTGAGCATGGTCTCCGATGCCGGCCGCGCGTTGGTGTTGGCGTTCAACAAGTGGGATCTGGTGGACGACGATCGTCGTCAGCAGCTCGAGAAGGAGATCGATCGTGATCTCGCTCGGGTGCCGTGGGCGCAGCGTGTGAACATCTCGGCACAGACCGGCCGTGCGGTACAGAAGCTCGTACCTGCGCTCGAGACGGCTCTGGAGTCATGGGACAAGCGAGTGCCCACCGGACGCCTCAACACGTGGCTCAAGGAAGTCGTGGCGGCCACACCGCCGCCGATGCGTGGCGGACGTCTGCCGCGCATCATGTTCGCGACGCAGGCCAGCACGCGGCCGCCGACGTTCGTGCTGTTCACCACAGGGTTCCTCGAGGCCGGCTATCGCCGATTCATCGAGCGGCGTCTGCGTGAGGAGTTCAACTTCGACGGCAGCCCCGTGCGTGTATCGGTGCGTATCCGGGAGAAGCGGGAACGGCCGGGCAAGGGCAACAACCGCTGACGTAGTCCGGTACCGCCCCTGAGCAGGCGATTTCCTCTCAGGGGTAGGGCTGGGGTAATCTCAGCAAGCGCCTTTCGAGGCGCGGCGGGCTGTGGCGCAGCTTGGTAGCGCACTTGACTGGGGGTCAAGTGGTCGCAGGTTCAAATCCTGTCAGCCCGACATAGATAGATGCAGGCCAGAGGCGGTTTCGGAGAATTCCGGAGCCGTCTTTTTTGTGTGCGTGCCGCGGGGGTGTCACCAGCCTGTCCGGGTTATCGTCTCGAATTCGTGGGGTATGAACTTGCCGAGGCATGGCGACGCGCGAACTCCGAAAAATTCTGGTGTCGGTGCTCTGTGCGATTCTCCACGGCATGGCGATCTGCATGGCGTGTGAACTGGAAATGCTCGAGTCGGTGGGTTGCACATGGCGGCCTAGTCGAATACCCAATGGACGGAGAAAGTGCCACGACTGCTCTGCGCCGCCGGGAGCACTTCATCACCCAGGCTGTGACGGTGAGCGGTGCCGATGTGGCCAAATGCTCTCGTGCGGCAGCGGATGCGCAGTCGACGAATGCGAGCGTGAAGACGGGCACGACTACATCGGTGGAAGTTGCAGGTGGTGCGGGCAACCGTTCGGGGATCTCCGCCTCGTCAGCGGTCCATGACATCGCCGGTAGGCATCTGGACTGTGCGCTTGCTCAGGTTGAGCCCGAGCTGTACAGGCGCCGACATCCTGCGGTCGGGTGTTGGTCCGAGGGATCACTGATCTAGGGCATCATGGGTCCATGAGCGATCTCGAGTACCTCGCCACTTTGCTTTCCGCGCTCGATGGAGAGATCGCGCGAATCTCTGCCGCCGAATCGGGCTCCGACGAACAGGCATCGGCCATCGACGACGCGGCCGATGCCGTCTTCCGGTTGCGCGAGAAGGTCAAGGCCGGGTACCCCGGCAAGAAGGCCTATTACATCGCGGCGTCGACCGATCCGAATGGGATCAGGGTCGAGGGAATTTCGGCGCTACCCAGCAAACGCGCCCACGAATTGGTTCGAGACGGTGGTTGGATGCATGCGGATTCCAGTACCGTCCTCGAAGCTCTCGATGACGACCGGCTCAGTCGGTACCACGCCATCGCGGGACGCGGTGTTGCGCAGACATTTCGAGACTCACGCGAATATTTGGCAGCGGCAACGGGACTTGCCGACAAGTAGACCTATCGGATCGTCCGTGGACGAAGAGCGAGATCGCTCGTGTACGAGGATCACATACTGAATGCCCCGCTGAAGTCGAGGGGTGAGGCCTCGAGGTGTCGACCGCGGGGAGTGGCGTCGATGAGTTCGCCGTCGTGGACAACAATCTCGCCGCCCACGATCACGGTGACCGGCTTTCCTCGAAGTCGGTGTCCCTCGTACGGGGTGTAGTCGGTCGCCATGTGGAGTGATTCGGTGGTCACCGTCCATTCCAGTTCGGGGTCCCAGATCGCGATGTCGGCGTCGGACCCCGGCATCAGTGAGCCCTTGCGTGGATAGAGGCCATTGGTGCGCGCTGGATTCGCCGAGGTCAACTCCACGAATCTGCTGGCCGTCAGACCCAATCCGTCCACGTAGTGCGAGTAGATCACCGGGAGACGCGTCTCGACTCCGGGGAGTCCGTTGGGCATATGCCGCACGTCGTGGCTGTGCACCTGCTTCTGTGCGGTGTCGTAGCAGCAATGGTCGGAACCGATGGTGGTGACGTGCCCGGTGAACAGGTGACGCCCGAGTTCCTCGACCACCTCGGCCGAGCGCAGCGGTGGGCAGCAGACGAATCCTTCCGGTTGCTCACCCTCGTAGGCCGAGTCGTCGAGGATCAGATGGTGGGCGACCGATTCGGTGAAGGCAACAAGTCCTCGTTTGCGAGCGTCCGCGACCAGTTCGACGGCAGCCGGAGTGGACTGATGCACGAAGTAGACCGGTGCACTCTGTGATTCGGCGATCGCGAGAATGGCTGCGACCGAGGCGGTCTCGGCGAGCTCCGGCCGCGTTTGCGACATGTGTGCGGCATCGACACCGTCCGATGCCGCCGCGAGGTTCTGCGCATCGGTGACGATCGCGTCGGATTCGCAGTGGATGATGACCATTCCGCCGAGGTCGCGAGTGGTCTGCATCGTGTTGAGGATGGTGTGTTCGTTGGCCATCGTCTCACCGGCATAGGTGGTGAACATCTTGACAGTTCGGATGCCGGCGTCGGCCAGCGTCTTCAGTTGGTCGGCCGTAGTGTCGGTCCACTCGACGACGCAGGCGTGCAGAGCCGAATCGCACAGTCCGCTCGACGCTTTCGCGCGCTGTACCTCGGCGGCGTCCAGCGGCTGTTGACCTGGACGGGGGATAGCGAAGTCGATGATCGTGGTGGTGCCGCCGAACACGGCCGCCGTCGTGCACTCCAAATACGAATCGAGCGAGGTGAATTCGCCGGAGGTGAACCCGACGTGGCAGTGAGGATCGACTCCACCCGGCATCACCAGTTTCCCGGTTGCATCGATGACCTCTGCTGCCGCGTCGACCTCGCTCCCTGGGGTGAGCACCGCAACGACTCTGCCGTCGTCGATGAACAGGTCTGCCGGAGCGGCCCAGTGGGATTCGACGACCATCCCACCGCGCACGACCTTCATCGTGTGCTCGCGAGGTAGGCCAGCCATCCGCCGCGGTCACTGATGTCGGTGACACCGGCGGCCGTCAGATGGCTCTCGCGCATTCGCATCGACAGGGAGCCCGAGCCATCCGCCAACTCGATGACCCCGAGTTCGAGTTCCTTCGGTTCCCGGGGTAGGAGCTCGTCGCGCAATACGTCGTACTCGACCTCGTAGAGCTCGCCCGGTACCACGTATCCATCGGTTGTCACCGGGTGCAAACCGGGAAATTCGTTACGCACGGAGAAGAATCGGTATTTCGGTGCGGTATCGATTTTCCCCACGAATCGCGCCTTGTGCAACGCGTCGTTCAGGGTGCCGCCGGACATCGCCTGTCCGTTGACGAACATCGTGACCAGTGCCATTCAAAGCCTTCTTTCAGTGAGCTTGGATTCGGACGAGTCGGTTCGGAGAGAACGCTGTTACGTCTAGTTCTGGTTTCCTACCGTGGACCAGCTCGGTGAGGATGTGTCCCCAGAGCGGTGCGAAGGTGAAGGAGTAGGTGCCGCCTGCCACGAATAGTCCCGGGGCGCCGGCGAGTTCGCCGATGACCGGCATTTCGTCGGGCGTGGTGACCACGGGCCCGGTCCATGTATCGAGGAGCGCATTGTGGCTCAGCGCAGGCAGAAGCCGTCGAACCTGCTCCAGGTTTCCCGTGGTGCTGTCGGATCTGCTCGGGGCCGGCTCGCTGTCGTGGAACGCACCTGCAGGCCAGCCGCCGCCGAGGACGAGGCGTCCCGATCGATTCTGCTTGATCGACATTCCTTCCCCGACGTGCTGTACGAGCACTTCGAGCGTCCGGGGCGCGGCTTTCAGCGCGTGCATTTGCAACGACGTCGGGACGAGTTCGAGCGATATCCCCGCCATCGCGGCGATCGGTGCCATCCACGGACCTGCAACGTCTATCACCACAGGTGCAATCCACGTCCGACCATTGGTGTCGACGGTCCAGACGTCACCGTCGTGGGTCAGTCCGATCACCGGTGTCGACGGGTGTACAGACGCTCCCTCGGCCGCGACCTGTCGCAACAGGGCAGGGGCTGCGAGGTCGGGTTCGGCGAATCCGTCCCACGGGCACCAGGTTGCGGCCTGAATGCTCGGGCCGAGCAGAGGTAGCGCCTGCCGCGCTTCGTCACCGCTCAGTACCTCCGTCGGAATCCCCGCATCGCGTTCCCATCGGTGCTTCGTGATGAGGGCGTGGACCTGCTCTTCGGTCTCGGCCACCATGAAGCCGCCGCACCGGTTCAGCCCGAGACCAGGCACGGTCTCGTCCAGCGTGTTCCACAATGTGCTCGTCGACTTCTGCAACGGAAGTAGCTGTTCGACGTCGACGGCTCGGCCCTGCCCAGGCCTGCGGGTGTGAATCGTCTGGATGTGCAGGTTGCCCGCGGTCGTACCCGAGCCGGCGGTGTTGGGCAGGGTGCGATCGAGTACAGCGACGCGGGATCCCGCGCGGGTGAGGGCGAGAGCCGTTGCTGCGCCGACGATTCCGGCTCCGATGACAACGACGTCGACTTCAGTTCGCATGCACAGCTCCTAAGGTCGCGTAGGCATCGTCGATACTCGATTCGACGATGACCGATTGCAGCGAGGCAAGCGTGTCGGCGTCGGTGACCGGAAGCAGTGGTTCTCGCACAGTGCCTCCTGGTTGACCGAGAAGGTTCATCACGGCCTTCAACTGAGGGATGGGGGAGGCGTAGACGCCGCTGTAGTCCGAGGCGATGAGGCGGCCGGAGAACGCGCGATAACGATCGACCCACATGCGCGCGGTGTCGGCGTCCCGTGCAGCGACGGCCTCGTAGAACGGCACCGCGAAGGGCGCGCCCACCCCACCTCCGTCGATGTTGCCGTCCCCGCCCAGCTCGAGCAGCGTGGCAAGGCCGCGTCGATGCAGAAAACTCCCGAATACACGGACGCGGTCTGACACGGCCTCGACGGTGTCGAGCATGGCGAGCCAATCACCGGTGCTGTCTTTGATCGCGACGACGTTGTCCAGGTCGGCCAGTCGAGAGAACAAGTCGGGTGAGGTTCCCATGTCGACCGCAACGCCCCGTGGCCAGTTGTAGGCCATGAACGGCAATGATGTTGCGGTGCTGACGCTTCGGTAGTACTGGAATGTCTCTTCCGCCGAGGTGTGTACGTAGGGCGGAGGCGTCGCCAGTATGCCGTCCGCGCCGACGGAAGCAGCGTGCTTCGCGAGCGCGGAGGACTGCGCAGCTGTGTACGCGCTGACACCGATCACGACAGGAAAGCGGCCTGCGACTGCATCGATCGATGCTTCCGCGACGGTCTTTCGTTCGTGGTCGCTCTGGCTGAACCATTCGCCTGTGCTGCCGTTCACGAGTACACCGTGAACACCCGTCTGCGCGTAGAGATTCATCAAGTCGAAAATTGCCTCGGTATCGACGGCACCCGACTGCGTGAACGGTGTGGGAGCAGCGGGCCAGTAGCCGGACCACGCGACATCATCGCGATTCATGGGAGTGCCTTTCGGGCTCGGGACGATCGACGACGCGTCGTACCCGCATTTATGGGATCGATTGCATAGACTGCCTTCGGGGTGGTCGAGTCGTCAAGCCGGAAACGTGCTTGTAACGCGACCACGGTCGAATATGTCTGTCCTAGGCGTGAAGCAAGAGAACGGAGAACCGATGGCGGTCACCTTGATCGACGTTGCGAGCGCTGCTGGGGTTTCGCGCAGCACGGCATCACGCGCGTTGAGTGGATCGTCGCTGATCTCGGCGGAGACACGGGCAGCGGTGGAGGATGCGGCCCGGGTTCTCGGGTATCGGCCGAACAGGGCCGCGAGCGCGCTGCGCTCCAACCGGTCGCATTTGATCGGTCTGGTCATGAACAACCTGCTCAACGCGACCTTTCACACTGTCGCCGAGGTCGTCCAAAAGAGGGCAGCAGCCAGTGGATTTCAGGTACTGCTCTGCATCACCGATGCCGATCCGGCGCGCGAGGACGACGTACTGGCCATGCTGGGCGAGCACGGCGTCGACGGAACCATCGTGATCGGCAGCGGTCGAAGTGCTGCGGCGTCGAATGCGCTTCTGGAGCAGGGCCGAGCGGTGGTCAACCTGATCCGTTCGGTGAAGGGGAGCTCTGCGTCGACGGTGCTGGCAGATGACGTAACGGGTGGGCGCGACGCGACAGCGCACCTGATCGAGCTCGGGCACAGTCGTATCGGGTATGTCGGTGGAAACGAGGATGCGACGTCCGGACGTGAGCGCTACGAGGGCTATCGACTGGCGCTGGCCGACGCAGGTATTCCGGTCGACGAGACGATCGTCCGGAAAGGCCCGTTCACCACGGAGTTCGGCGCCGAAGCGATCAATTCGTTACTGGATGCACCCCAGGCGATGACTGCTCTCTACGCGGCCAACCACGAGGCTGTCTTCGGCATCCTGCCCACGCTCGTCGGCAGAGGAGTGTCGGTGCCGGACGAGTTGTCGCTGATCTGCCACGAGGACATGCCGTGGCTCGCGATGTGGCAGCCGGCAATCACAGTCGTCGACAACGGTGCCGCTCAGTTGGCGAATGTGGCAATGGACCTGCTGTTCCAGCAGATCAAGGATTCGCTCGAACCCGATGGGCGCACGTATCGAATCGGTGCTCGTCTGGTGGAGCGGTCGTCGTGTGCCGCACTGTGATCGGTGAGCGCGATCACCTGCGAACGGTTAACAGTTGATGTACCGCGTGTCGGCAGTGTTAACCGCGTTGACGCCTCCGAATTCGTCTGCGACGCTTGATGCAATCGATCCCAAAAGATCGATTCTTCTCGAACAACTCCCTCATCGTCGCTGCCGCCCCGTCCTCGAACGTGTAGTGCTGCAGTCGATATGGAAAGGCTCGCTCAATGCGAAGTTAACAGGAATCGCCGCTATCGCTGTCGTGGTGGCCGGCCTCACTGCCTGTAGTTCCTCGGACGATTCCGTAGCCGCGCCGACGGACTGCACACCCACGCTCGGTGCTTCGGACCTTGCCGAAGAAGGCGTACTGACGATGGCCACCAACGCGACTCTTCCGCCCATGCAGTACGTCGATCCGAACGGCGACTTGATCGGCATGCGTGTCGACCTCGGTAAGGAGATCGCCAAGCGCCTGTGTTTGACGCCGAAGTTCGTCAACATCGAGTTCGAGGCACAGATTCCCGGTGTGCAGGCCGGCCGTTGGGACATGATCGACACCGGAATGTTCTACACGCCTGCACGTGCCGATACGATCGATCTAGTTCCGTACGAGGTGCAGGCAGTCTCGATCTCGGTGCCGTCGGGCAACCCCGAATCGATCTCCAGCGTGGACGACCTGGCGGGCAAGACCATCGGGGTCGAAGCGCCCGGATACGAATTCGACACGCTGACCGCCATGGCCGAGCAGTTTGCGGCCGAAGGAAAGCCGGCACTGACAGTGCAGACATTCAAAACCAATGCCGATGCCTATCAAGCGCTTTCGGCAGGCCAGCTCGACGGCACGTCCATCGTCGAGTCGGTCACGTCGTTCTACCAGGAAGACGGACGATTCGAGACAGCCGTCGGTGGAATCAACGAGGCACCTCTGGCCATGGGATTCGCCAAGGACAGCAAATCCTCTGCAGAGGTTGCGCGTGTGCTGTCGGAGATGAGGAGCGACGGATATCTGCCCGAACTGTTCGAGCAGTACGACGTCACCGGATACGACGGCGATATTGCCGTGAGCACCGGCCCTCTCGAAAGCTGATCCGACCAACGTAAGTCGAAAGGCACCCACATGTGGTCCTGGGACGCATTCTTCTCCATCCTGACGAGCACCCAGCTGCTCGAGGGCGCGTGGGTCACGATCTGGCTCACCATAGTCAGCATGATCCTCGGACTCGCTCTCGCAGTGGTGGTCGCCTCCGCGCGATCATCCAAGCTCGCACCCCTGCGGATAGTCGCCGGGTTCTACGTGTGGCTGATGCGCGGCACGCCTCTACTGGTGCAGTTGGTGATCATCTATACCGGACTTCCTCAGGTCGGCATCAAATTGGGCGTGATCGAGGCGGCACTCGTGGGCCTGGTTCTCAACGAAGCCGCATACCTGTCGGAAATAGTCCGTTCCGGATTGCTCTCGGTTCCGACCGGACAGACCGAAGCGGCACGAGCCCTCGGCATGTCGCCCACGAAGGTCTTCCGCGTGGTGGTTCTCCCACAGGCGCTGCGGGTGATGATTCCTCCACTCGGCAACAGCTTCAACGGGTTGCTCAAGACCACAACTCTGGTGTCGGTCATCTCCGTACAGGAATTGCTGAGGCGGACCCAGTTCCTGGTGCAGGTGAATTTCCGAGTGCTGGAAGGGCTCTGCGCCGCAGCGTTGTACTTCCTGGTGCTGACGACTCTGTGGGGGTTGATTCAGAAGATGATCGAAGTCCGGGTAGGGCGTGGATACGACCGCAATTACCGTCGTAAGGGCGGTCCGTCGAGTCCGAAGCTCGACGACAGCGCAATGAAAGCCGAGGCCGTGAACCGATGACCAGTGCGACGTCTACTACCAGGAAGGCCACGACGATGGTCGAGGTCAGGAAGATGACCAAGGCCTACAACGATCTCGTCGTCCTCGACGACATCGATTTCACGGTGGAGAAAGGGGAAGTGGTCCTGCTGCTCGGGCCGTCGGGAAGTGGAAAGAGCACCTTGCTGCGCACGCTCAACTGTCTCGAGACCATTGAATCCGGGACCGTCCGAGTGTGCGGCGAGATGATGGGCTACTCAGAAGGGGTCAAGCGAACGCCGCTGTCGGAGGCGCAGATCGCCAAGCAGCGGCACCACACAGGAATGGTGTTCCAGAGCTTCAACCTGTTTCCCATGATGACGGCGCTGGACAACGTCGCATCGGGCCCACGTCATGTCCTCGGCACGCAGAAAAACAAGGCGCGCAGGCAAGCTCAGGAACTACTCGACCTCGTCGGCCTTGCAGACAAGGGAGGGAACTATCCGTCACAACTGTCCGGTGGTCAGCAGCAACGCGTGGCGATCGCACGAGCGTTGGCAATGAAGCCCGAAGTGATGTTGTTCGACGAGCCCACCTCTGCCCTCGATCCCGAGATGGTCAACGAGGTGCTCGACGTCATGCTTCGACTCCGAGACGAGGGTATGACGATGGTGGTGGTGAGCCACGAAATGGGCTTCGCGAAAGCGGCCGCAGACCGAGTCGTTTTCATGAGCGACGGGAAGATCGTGGAGGAAGCACCTCCGCGCGAGTTCTTCGACAATCCAAAAAACGCTCGTACACAACAGTTCTTGAGTCGTATCCTCTGACCGGCCCAAGCGGGGCCAACCATGCGTGCCGTAGGCCGAATGAATGAATGTCGGGCGTCTTCGACTCACACCGTCACGCTGTGAATAGGGTGAGCAGTCGGAGTCCGATTTGTCCGACAGGAGCGTGTCAGCGTGAGTTCACCCATTCTCGTCAAGGGTCAGAACATTTCTCTGCCGGACGACGTGACCGAACTGGATGTCATCGTGTCCTGGGTAGACCCGGAGCGAGATCTCGATGCGTCTGCATTGCTGGTGAATTCGAGCGGGCACGTTCGGTCCGATGCAGACTTCGTCTTCTACAACCAGCCGGAGTCCGCGGACGCGACCGTACGCTACCGCGGGAGCAGTAGCACCGACGAAGGCAAACAGGAACGAGTGTCGATCCATCTCGATTCTCTCGCAGCCGAAGTCGAGAAGGTGGTCATCGCGGGTAGCTCCGACGATGTTCCATTGGGTGAATTCGGGAAACTGTCGATGCAGGTGCGGGATCAAGCAGGTTCGGTGCTCGGGGAGTTCCTCACTGCCGATGCGTCGTCGGAACGAGCATTGGTGTTCGGGGAGGTGTACCGACGGAACGGCGTGTGGAAACTACGCGCGGTCGGTCATGGCTGGGAATCCGGATTGGGTGGTTTGGCCCAGGACTTCGGCGTCGACGTCGACGACGGCGAGCCCGAAGCTTCGGCGAATGAAGTTGTCGTGGTCGAGGTCGCCGACTCGCACGTGCTGGCCGTCGATACGACCGGTGAGATCGTCGACGTCTCGGTTGTCGATGTCGAACCGCCGAAACGCGGCGTTCGCACCAAGAAGCCCGTTGCCAAGAAGGTCGCGCCGCCTCAGTTCACCCTGGCCGGGGGAGAGGGGTGGCAGACGGCTCGCCTGTTCTCCGTGTCCGGTGTCGGATCCGGTGAGGAGCAGGAGAAGAGGGCCACCTCGGCGCTGATCGCGACGATGCAGGCGGTTCGTCCGTTCGCTCGCGCAATCTGCGCACATGCCGGAGCGCCGTCCGGTCCCTTCGAGGGATACCTCGAAGTGCATTTCGTCAAGGGCGAGGGCAAGGTCATCCCCGACGGTGTGTTTCGAGTATCGCGCGCGGGCCAAGTGTGGACAGCGTTGCTGGAAGTGAAAACCGGCACCGGCAAGCTACAGAAAGAGCAGCTCGAGAATTACCTCGATGTCGCAAAACGACATAAATACGAGACCGTTCTGAGTTTGTCCAACGACATTCCGGCCTCCGCCGGTGAGCTCCCGGTCCAGGTGAACAAGACCAAGCTGAACAAGGTCTCCCTGCGGCATATCTCCTGGTCCGAGGTCATTCACGAGGCTCGAATGTTGTTGTCGCACGGCGACCTTGCGGATCCACTGCAAGCATGGATTCTGAGCGAATTCGTCCGGTATCTGACGCACCCGAAGTCAGGCGCGACGGAGTTCGTCGACATGGGTCGCCACTGGGTTGCAGTTCGCGACTCGGTCACCGCAGGAACGCTTCGCTCCGGCGATGTGAAGGCCTTGTCGGTGGCGAATACATGGGCGTCGCTGTCCAGGCACCTGGCCTTGCGGATGACTGCCGATCTCGGCGTTCCGGTGAAGCATCACCTCCCGAGGAAGTTCAGCGGAGATCCCCAGGCGCGCAACGAGTACATCGTCGAGCAACTCGTTGCCTCCGGTTGTCTCTCGGCCACATTGCGCATTCCTGATGCCGCCGGAGATGTCACTGTCGAAGCGGACCTGCGTACCAACAAGATTCAGTGCAGCACCGCTATCGACGCGCCGACCGACGGGACCGCGCTCCGACGAGCATCATGGCTGCTCAAGCAATTGAAGAACGCTCCTGCCGACATCCTGGTCGAAGCCGTGTTCGCAGACCCAGGCGAAATATCCTGCGAGAACTTGGCGACAGTGCGCTCGGACACCAAATCGTTGACCGCAGGCCGGATCAGCGAACTGCAGTACTTCACGCTGACGTCACCGACCAAGATGGGTAGCAAGCGCTCGGGATCGGCGGCCAGCTTCATCGGTAGCGTGACCGACGGTCTCGACGCCTTCTATCGGGATGTGGTGCAGCCTTTGAAGCCATGGGTCCCTTCGGCACCGGAATCGGTCTCGATCGAGAATTCAGGCGACTCGGCTGTGACCTCGTATTGAGCTCGGTCCAGGACTGCAGATGGAGATGCGCGGAGCCACTTCACGGCTTTCCCCGGAATCCGAGTCGATATGAAATACGCTGCGCGCCATCGATCAATGCCGCTGCCAGCTCGTCTTGGCGTGGTTGGGTGAAGTTCGCCAGAAAGCCTCCGAAACTCAATGCCGCTACAGGCCGGCCTGTGCGGTCGAAGATGCATGCGCCGAGGGCTGCGACGCCCGGGGTGACGTCCTCGAGGCTGATGGCATACCCACGAGCACGCGTCTCGGCCAACACCTGACGGAGGTGTTCTTCGGGGACGGGCTTTCCCGACGGCGTGGCAAGCGGTCCAGTCGCAAGTACGCGTGAGAGGAATGTGTCTTCGAGTTCGGCCAACAAGGCCAACGGCGCACCGCCGATGAACAACGGTAGCGATCGCCCGACCGACAGTGACATGACGCGTACCGGACGGCTGCTCTCGATCAGATCGAGACATACGGCTCGGGCACCGTCCGGCACCACGAGGTAGACGTTCTCGTCGTACTGTGCGGCCAGATCGGACATGACGTGACTGGCCTCGGTCCGAAGGTCGAAGCTGCCGAGCACGCTCGATGCCAGCTCGAATACGCGCAAGGTCATCTTGTAGCCACCGGATGCGGTTCGTTCGATCCAACCGGTGAGCTCGAGAGTGTCGAGGATGCGATACGTCGTCGTGCGTGTGTACCCGCACCGTTCGACGAGATCCTGAATGGACAGCTCAGGCGACTCGCGATCGAACGATTCCAAGATCCTCGTCGCCTTGACCACCGACGCGATGTGGTTTTTCGGGTCGATTTCGAGTTCTGTCGGTGCAGGCATGAATTCCCCCAGTGTGACCGTTGACACTTCGATGACCTTGTGAGACCGTACTTTCGGATTCCGGACAGACTATCCGGAATCCGGACAGTTTCGCAAGTGTTCGGTGATGGGACCGCCCAACCGGTGGTCGACGCTCATTGAGGAGCCTGATGACGGCCGCTGCAAGTCACCCCGTCGATTTCGACGGATCGGATCAACCCCGCTCGAAGGTGGACGTGACCGATGGTTGGCACATTCACCTCGGTGCCAGTACCCGGTTCGATCGAGTTGTTCGTGCGTCGATCCGATCCTCGACGACTGGGTCGGGCCTGAAGGAGTTCGATTCCTTCGTTCGGCGTTTCGCTCCTTCCACCTACGACGGCGCGCGGATACGCGCCGTGATTGCAACCCACCTGGCAGGTAACTCGCCGATCGCATACCGAGCCGCATCGACGACCGATGCGGGAATCCTTGTCGGTGCGTCGTACAAGACCACCATCGACGAAATTCTCGGAGCAGTGTGGGAAGGGTGCCTATCGGCAGTCGTCGACGACGCCGCGCGTGCGGGCGTCACCGATCCGGTGCATCTGGTGTGCGAGCATCCCACCGCCGACTCGGTTGCAATGGTCCTCACTCACGGTGTCGCTGCGAGAGCGAGTTTCGCCGCCTCGATGCGCACAGCTATCGACGGCCTTCATCAGGTGGTGTCCGATGTCTGACTCTCCGCCGCCCACTGTGCTCGTCGGTGTCGACAAGGGCACCAGTTCGATCAAGGCCATCGCGGTGGATGCGTTCACGGGAATGGTGCTGGCGGAATCCGGGTGTCCGACGCCGTCTGTCCGCACCGGTAGCGACCGTCACGAGGAAGACTGTGACAAGACCTGGGAAACTACTGCCCGAACCATTGCCGAAGTAGTGGACCGACTGCCCGCCGATACGCGTTTTCTGGCGGTAGGGGTGACCGGGCACATGGGTGGACTATGGGCGCTCGATGATGGAGGGACCCCGGTCGGAAACGCCATTTGTTGGCCTGACGCGCGAGCAGCTGACGTTCTCGACGACGTGATCGACCGAGACTCCGAGGGAACGTTGTACTCGCTCGGCGGAAACGCGATGATCCCGGGCATGCCCTACCCGCTGCTTGCTTGGTTGAAAATGCATGAGCCGCAGAGGTACTCGCGCATCTCGACCGTGTTCATGGCGAAGGACTACGTGAATTATCGACTCACCGGTGTGATCGCCACCGAGGAGTCCGATCTGTCCTTCTGGCCGTGCGACCTGGCAGCGCGATCGACATCCGGTTACATATTCGAAGCGTTCGGTATTCCGGAGGCCGAAAAATTCGTTCCCTCCGTACTGTCGAGCTCTTCGGTCATGGGCCGTGTCACGCCCGAAGCATCCGCGATGACTGGACTTCCGGTGGGGACGGTTGTCGCTGCCGGTTGCGGCGACGCGACGGCGAATATGATCGGCGTCGGCGCGCAGGGGGACGGCCAAGCCACCACGACGCTCGGCACCAGCCTGATGAACGGCACGTCGAGCGCGCAACCGCTGTTCGACCCGCCCGGAGTGGGTTTCAGCTTCCTGATGCCCGAAGGTCGCTGGCAGCGTCAGATCACCAACTCCGGTGGCGGAACACTCTGCCTGGATTGGGTCGTGGAGACTTTCTGCAGCGACTTGGCGGACGAGATCAAACGCGGTGAGAGCTCGTTCGGAGCTGTTGTCGCGGACGCCGCCGCACGCACAGAGCCCGGGAACGACGGGTTGATCTTCCACCCCTATCTCAACACTGCCGGAGCCACAGCACCGTTCGTCAACGTGCAGGCGCGAGGTAGCTTCGTCGGATTCGGTATGGACACCACAGTGGACAACCTGATCCGTGGCGTACTGGAAGGAACCGCTCTCTCCATCCGTCACTGCTACGAGGCGATGCCGACCGACATCACCGAAATTCGACTCACCGGAGGCGGAGCGCGCAGCGCCGCCTGGTGTCAGATCATCTCCGACGTCTTGCAGAAGCAGATGACAGTGCCCGATGTCTCCGAGTCAGGTGCACTCGGAGCCGCCATGCTGGGCGGGGTAGCGGTCGGACACTATCGCGATATTGCCCACGCCACAGCGACACTCGTGCGGGACGGCGCTGTGTACAGCCCCGACCCGGACACCGCCTCCACCTACGACGACATGTTTCGTACCTATCGAGCTCTGCTCGGGCCGCTCGAGCCCGTCTGGGCCGCGCAATTCACTTTCGCCCATTCACAACAGGAGACTTCATGATCGTCAGAACCGTTCTGGGAGATATCGATCCGGCGGAACTCGGACAGACCTTGTGTCACGAGCACCTGTTCACGAACCCGCCGGCGTGGGCCACGCACGAGGACTCGGACATGGTGTTGCACAACGTGGACAACGCGGTGAGCGAACTCGACGACTTCATGGCGGTCGGCGGCGGTGCCGTGATCGAGATGACCACGGCGGACTACGGGCGAAACGCAGAGAAGCTGCTGGCCGCCGCCAGCCGTACCGCTGTCCATGTGGTGTCCGCGTCGGGCTATCAGAAGGGTATCTACTACCCGGATTCCGTAGAGACCGAGAGTGTCGACGAGTTGGCGCAGAGGTTCGTCGAGGACGTCACCGTCGGGATCGACGGAACCACGGCACGTGCCGGCGTCATCAAGTACGGGACCTGCCGAACCGACCGCATTCGGGACGACGAGGAGAAGGTCCAAAAAGCAACGGCGCAAGCCCATCTCGCAACCGGTGCGCCGATCTCCACGCACTGCCAGGCGGGAACGCTCGGCACTGTCCAGGTGGCCGGTTTCGAGGATCACGGCGTCGATCCGAATCGAGTGCTGATCGGGCACGTCGACCGGAATCTCGATTACGACTACATCCGTACGCTCGCCGGGACCGGGGTATGGCTCGGCTTCGATCACTGGACCAAGCCGAAGTACCCATCGGACGACATACGAATCTCGTTCGTGGAGAAACTGTTCGACGAGGGATTCACCAAGATCATGGTGTCCGGTGACCTCGGTCGTCCCAGCTATCAGCCGAGCTACGGGGGAACCCCCGGCTTTGCCGGGTTGACCACGCAGGTGCAGGGGCGGATGAACGACAAACTGATCCACCAGCTCTTCGTCGTCAATCCATCGCAGTTTTTCGCGTTCGAACCGGTCGGGAGCCGATAGTGGCCGCCGATACGCAGGGTGACAGCGGAATCCTGTTCGACTTCGACGGCACGCTGGTCGACTCGGGCGCTGCGATAGTCGCTGCTTACCGCAGCACGTTCGAGGAGCAGTTGGGGGTCTCGCTGCCCGCCGAGTTGGAGGACCCGCACGTACTGATGGCCCCGCGCCCGATGGAGGTGTTCGCAACGTGGTCGGATGGTGATCCGGAGGAGCTCGTTGCTGCATATGGTGCCCACTACATCGGTGGGGCGTACCGGCACGTGAGACCGTACGAAGGAACTCTAGATTTGTTCTCCGAATTAGCAACCAGCGGAACGAAATTCGGTATAGTTACCAACAAGTCGCGGCAACGATTGCTACTCGATCTCGAGTGGGTGGGAATCGACCCGGCTTCGCTCAGCTGCATCGTCACAGCCGATGATTCGATACAACGCAAACCGGATCCGACCCCGATCCACCTCGGAGTCGAACGGTCGGGTATCGACCCGACCGGTTCCTGGTACGTCGGCGACGGTCCGCAGGACATTCTTGCCGGGAGAGCCGCCGGCCTGCGCACTGCGGGCGCGAACTACGGCTACTACGGCCCCCACATGCTTTCGGAATACGCGCCTGATCTCTCGCTGGAGGCTCCTCTCGACGCCCTCGGCCTCCTCTCGACACCCCACCCCCCAACATCTAGTCGGACACAACCGATGAGGTTGTGACAGAACGGAATCCGATATGCGATCTCTGACGATCAATTCGGTTCGAGACATCAACGATCTGATCGACCTCGAAGACATTCGAACCCGCCGCCACAAATTACTCCTCGTTCTGGGGCTCGGCGGTATTGCATTCGAAGCCTTCTATCTCGCGGTCCTCAGCGCCGGCACCAGCCCCATGACCGAACAGCTCGGCCTCAGTGCCAACGAAGTGGGTCTGGTCAGTTCCTACGGGTACATCGCCACACTTATTGCCGCATTGACATGCGGTTTCCTTGCCGACCGCCTCGGTCGCGTCAAGCTCATGGTTCTGGCTAAGATCGTCGCGGTCGTGGCCTTGATCATCATGGCCACCGCACCCAACTTCTGGATCCTCGTTCTGGGTCGCTGCCTGGCAGGCGCCGCGTACGGTATCGACCTCGGCGTTGCCATGGCGTACCTGGCGGAGTTCCTACCCAAGCTGCGTCGTCACCTGCTCAACTTCTGGCAGGCGCAGTGGTACATCTCCAGCTCGTTCGCACTCCTCGTCGTCCTCGGTCTGTACAACCTCGACCTCGGTCTGGACATCTGGCGCTGGGCGCTCGGTGCAGCGGCCGTGTTCGCGGTCATCGTCACTGTCGGCCAGATGCTGTTCATGCCCGAGAGTCCACGGTGGCTCGCAGAGAAGAACGATCTGGCGCGGTTGAAGAAGTCTCTCGAGCAGGTGTACGAGATCGAACCGATATTCCCCGCCTCGGGGATCCTGGCCGTCGATGCGGACCGTCCGGACACGGCCAAATGGTCCGACCTGTTCAACTCGACCTATCGCCGTCGTACCATCCTGGCCAACGGTGTCACCGCCATGCAGGCATTGCAGTACTACGCCGTCGCCTACTACCTTCCGGTGATCGCTCTGACATTGTTCGGAAAGGGTTTCGGTGAGGCCATCTTCGGCTCACTGGTGTTCAATCTGTTCGGCATCGTGGGTGGCGTGGCGTCCATCTGGGTCGCTCGCAAGCTCGGAGCGCACGGCGCGGCGATGTACGGGTTCTTGGCCGTCGCCGCCATGATCCTGATCCTCGGTGTCTTCTTCGACTCGCTCCCTACGGCATTGATGTTCCTCGTGCCTGCCCTGTTCATCTTCTTCCACTCTGCCGGTCCCGGTGTTTCGGGTCTGACAATGGCCGCCATGGCGTACCCCAGCGATCTTCGAGGCCGCGGTGGCCAGATCGCCACGGTGTCGCAGAGTCTGGGCGGGATAGTCGGCCTCTACGCCTTCCCCAACATGGTCGAGGCGTACGGACTGGCGACCACCATCACGATCTTCGCCATCGTTCCTCTCATCGGCGTCGGTGTGTGCAAGGCGATAATGTGGGAGCCGTTCGACGAGGGTGAGGCTGTGGCCCTCGAAGCCGAAGCCAAGATCGGCAAGCCACTCGAAGGTCAGTCCGCATGAGCGCGCAGTCGACCGTCAAGTCCCACGCGAAACCGACCATCAGCTCGCCAGAGGACGTCGAGCGCATCATCGACGAAGGTGGCGTCAAAGGCCGGATGCATTGGATCATCCTGGGTCTCGCTCTGGCGGGGTTGGGCTTCGAAGCCTTCTACACCGGGGCGCTCAGTGGCGGCATGAGTGCTATCAGCGAGCAGCTCGGTCTGGGTGGCAACGATGTCGGTACGCTCAGCGCAATCGGTTACAGCGCAAGTGTTCTGGCAGCCCTGACGTGCGCGAAGTTGGGCGATCGCATCGGTCGAGTTCGTTTCCTCGTCATTGCGAAGGCACTCGCCGTCGTCGGTGCGCTGACGATGATGTCGGCTCAGTCGTACGGCATGTTGCTCAGTGGCAGGCTAATCGGCGGAATCGCGTACGGTATCGACCTCGGTATCGCTCTCGCGTACCTCGCCGAGCTCCTACCGAAGAACAAGCGAAGTTGGCTGAGCTTCTCGCAAGCCCAGTGGTACACGTCGACCAGCTTGGCCTTGCTCGTGACGCTCGCAGCCTACGAACTCGGCGCGGGCCTCGACGTCTGGCGATGGAGTCTCGGTGTCGCCGGTGCTATCGCGTTCGTGCTTCTTCTCGCCCGCATCTGGTTCATGCCGGAGAGTCCGAAATGGCTTGCGGCGCGGGGTGATCTCCCCGGCGCGGCACGGTCACTGACTCGGATCCTCGGCCGTGAGGTGACCGTCGATCGGTCGCGGATGGCCGAAGTCGTTCCGGCTCCGGCGATCAAGGTGAAGTGGTCGGCGTTGTGGGCCAGGGAATATCGACAGCGCACCGTCCTGGCGAATATCGTGGGATTCACCGAGGCGTTGCAGTACTTCGCCATCGGTTTCTACCTGCCCATCATCTCGATGGATCTGTTCGGCTCGGGGTTCGCGATGGCAATCACGGGGTCGATCGTGTTCAACCTGTTCGGCATCGTCGGTGGAGTTCTCGCGGTGTACTTCGCTCGCCGCTTCGGTGTTCGGATCAGTTCGGCCTGGGGATTCGCCGGTGTGGCACTGGCGATCTTCGTGCTCGCGACGTGGTCCGACATGCCGATCCTGGCCGGATTCCTGGTTCCGTCCTTCTTCATCTTCTGTCACGCAGCCGCTCCGGGCACCGCCGGGCTGACTATGGGACCGCTGGCGTACCGAAGTGAACTGCGCGCTCGCGGCTCGCAATTGGTCACTATCTCACGCAGCGCAGCCGGTGTCGTCGGACTGTTCTGCTTCCCGGTGATGCGCGAAGCCTTCGGTACACCGACAACGCTGCTGATCCTGATGGCTGCACCGTTGGTCGGACTTCTCGCGTGCCTGATCATCAAATGGGAGCCGTTGAGCGACAAGTCGGACCGCGAACTCCACGACATCGGCGTTCGACAGGCCCACGATCGATCGCTTCTGATCGACACCGAAGATGGAGCCACTAGGTGACACGCGTAGCCCTGATCACCGGGGGAGCGCAAGGACTGGGTCTGGCGACCGCACATCGATTGGGAGAGGACGGCTTCCACGTGGTCGTCGCCGACATCGTCGCCGACCGCGCACAGGCAGCCGTCGATCGGTTGACCGCGGACGGGATCGGAGCAACCGCCGCAGCTGTCGATGTCACGGACGACGCCTCGGTGGAGGCCTGCTTCGACGTAGTCGACTCCGTGGCAGGAGGCCTCGACGTTTTGGTCAACAATGCCGGCATCATCTCGCGTGCGAACGCCGAGGACATCGAATCGGACCGCTGGGAACGCGAGCTGTCGGTCCACCTGGGCGGCGCGATGAGATGCAGTAGAGCGGCGTACCCGCGATTGCTTTCGTCGTCGGCACCGGCGATCGTCAACCTGGCGTCTGTCGGATCGACATTCGGCTTGCCACACCGATTGGCCTACACGACGGCGAAGGCGGGAGTGGTCGGAATGACCCGCACCCTGGCTGCCGAGTGGGGCAAGAAAGGCATCAGGGTCAATGCCGTCGCGCCCGGTTACATGGACACCGGAATGATGCAGTCCGGAATCGCGGGAGGCACCCTCGACCGTGACCGGCTCTTGATGCGAACGCCGTTGATGCGCTTCGGATATCCGGAAGAAGTCGCGTCGGCCATTTCGTTCCTGGTTTCCAAGGACGCGTCGTTCGTCACCGGAGTTCTACTCAAGGTCGACGGCGGTATCACCATCGACGGAACCTTCCACCCCGACGACAGCTACAAGACACAGGACAAGAGCGAGGTTCACTGAATGACTGTCATCAACACCAGCCCCGATCGCGCTACCACGTCGGACGAGTTGCGCGACAAAAGCTTTGCTCTGCGCCGACGCATGATGAACATGGCCGCGGACAAGGGCGAAGGGTACATCGCTCAAGGCCTCGGCATCGCCGACGTCCTTGCCGTCGTCTACTTCCGCCAGCTGCGTTTCGATCCGACCGATCCGGAATGGATCGACCGAGACCGATTCGTACTGTCGACGGGTCACTACTCCGTGGCGTTGTACGCCGCGCTGGCCGAACTCGGCATTCTCTCGGACGAGGAGATCGCGACCTATGGCCTCAACGGTAGCGACCTACCGATGAGCACCTTCGACGAGACTCCAGGTGTCGAGATCACCGGTGGGTCGCTCGGTCACGGACTCGGCCAAGGCGTCGGGATGGCACTTGGCCTTCGGTTGGACGAGCGCGAACCGAAGGTGATCGTGGAGCTGTCCGACGGTGAACTGCAAGAAGGATCCACATGGGAAGCGGCAATGTCCGCCGCCAGCTTCGGGTGTGCCAACCTCACCGCGGTGGTCGACTGCAACGGTATTCAGGCAGACGGTCCCATGGTGCTCGACATGGAACCGATCGCCGACAAGTGGTCGTCCTTCGGGTGGGCGGTAGCCGAGGTGAACGGCAACGATGTCGACGCATTGTGTGCCGCATTCGATCAGCTCGACCAAGTGACGGACAAACCCAAAGTGATCATCGCTCGCACCACACCCGGTCACGGAGTGCCGACGCTCGTCGCTCGCGAACGAGCCCACTTCGTGCGCGTCGAACCGGGTGAATGGGCCTCGCTCATCCAAGAATTGGAGAACAATCGTGTCTGATCTACTGAACCGGGCCGGCGGTATGGGCGAGATCGCCGACGTCCAAGGGCCGTACGAAACAGCGCCGTTCGGCAACGAATTGGTCGAACTGGCCAAGGCCGACTCGTCGATCGTCGGCCTCAGCGCGGACATGTCCAAGTACTCCGACATCGTGCCGTTCATGAACGCCTACCCCGAGCGATACTTCAACGCCGGAGTCGCCGAACAGAGTGCCGTCATGATGGCAGCCGGATTGGCGAAGGTGGGCAAGACTGCATTCTGCGCCACCTACGCTGCATTCCTGTCGCGACGAGCGCTGGACTTCATCGCGATCGCCTGCGCGCACAGCAGAGCGAACGTCAAGATCGTCGCCGGCTCGCCAGGTCTGGTCAATCCGTACGGCGCGACTCACCAGTCGTTGGAGGATCTCGTGGTGATGCGCAGCGTTCCGGATCTGACGGTCATCGACCCGTGCGATGCCGTCGAACTCCGGCACGCGGTGCGTGCTGCGGCGGAGACACCGGGGACGTTCTACATCCGCAACCTGCGCGGCAAGGTACCCATCGTGTTCGACGAGACCGACTTCGAATTCGTCGTCGGTAAAGCACGGCTGGTCCGTGAAGGTAGCGATGTCGCTGTCATCAGCACGGGATTCATGACCGAACGGGCGATGAAGGCGGCGGACACCGCGCGCGATCTGGGGATCTCGGCCGCGGTCCTGCACGTACCGACCATCAAGCCACTGGACGAGCAAGCGATCATCGACGTCGCGTCGTCGGTCGGGCGCGTCGTCGTCGTGGAGAACGGCTTGCGCTCAGGCGGATTGGGCACAGCGGTCACGGAGCTGGTGCACGATCGCGGGATTGCGGTACCGGTCACCAGGATCGGCCTACACGACCGATTTCACCCCTGCGGATCCCAGTCGTACAACGAGAAGATGTTCGGCCTGGACCAAAGCGCGATTACCGACACATTGGTGACGGGGAATTGGGCATTTCGGTGACTGGCGACTATCGGCAATTCGGCGCGCCCCGTCAGTACATCCAGGGACCGGGGGTGATCAAGCGTCTCGCCGAATTCACCGTCGCGCATGGCCGTCGTCCACTGCTCGTGGTGGACGAGTTCGTTCTGGACAAGCTGGGATCCGTTCTCACGGACTCGTTCGAGGCGGCAGAAGTCGACTTCGGGGTCCTACCGTGCTCGGGTGACGTCACTCGCGCGAACATCGCAGAGCATGTCGCGTCGGTCCGCGATCGGTCTCGCGACGTCGTCGTCGGTGTCGGCGGCGGCAAGGCACTCGACCTTGCTAAGGGTGTGGCCATCGATCTGGATGCCGCGATGATCACGTGCCCGACCATTGCCTCGAACGACGGCCCCACCGCTCGAGTTCTGGCCATCTACAACGATGACCACGTGTTGTGCGAGGTCGGCCATCTGGACTTCAACCCGAGTTGTGTTGTCGTCGACACCGAATTGATCTCGCAGGCACCGGTGGAGTTCTTGATTTCCGGTATCGGCGATGCGCTGGCCAAGAAGTTCGAGGCCGCGGGATGTCGTCTCGGCACAGGAACGACGATGCAGGGAACCCGACCGCTCGACATCGGCGGCATCGTCGCAAACGGATGTTTCGACGTGTTGACTCGGCAGTCGGTCGAGGCTGTGAAGGCCGTCGAGAACGGTGAACTGAACTCGGCCGTCGAAGTCGTCGTGGAGGCGGTGGTGCTGATGTCCGGGATCGGCTACGAGAACGGCGGACTGTCGATCGCCCACTGCATGACCCGGGGCCTGATGGCCGGGCGCGGGACGCGATCGGCGCTGCACGGCTACCACGTTGCTTACGGTTTGCTCGTTCAGCTCGTGCTCGAATCCCATCGGGCGGAGATCGTGGTCGAGGTTGCGGATCTGCTCCGTGCGCTGGGGCTTCCGAGATCACTGGCGGATATGGGAATGCACGGTGCCACGTCCGAGGAGATTCGCGCACTTGCTGTTGCAGCGCTCACCGCACCTCATGTGCAAAATACGGCGGCCATAGTTACCGAGAAAACACTGGTGGATGCGATCGATCAGGTCGAGTCGATGAACCTCGGTGGATGACTGGCAGGGACCTCCGATCGAAGAATCCGTCCAACCACGATTGAAGGTGAAGAGTTCTGGGCAACCGGTAGGTATGACAGACAATGCCAAAGTCACAGTCGAACGCACCATCGAGGCACCCGTCGACGCAGTATTCGACGTCCTGTCCAATCCCGAGCGGCATCAGGCGCTCGATGGATCAGGCTTCGTACGCAGCGTGGACCACGCCGATCGGATTCAGAAGGTCGGCGAAAAGTTCACGATGAACATGCAGGGCGATCACATGGGCGGCGAGTACCAGACCGATAACGTGGTGAGCGGCTACATCAAGGACAAGCTGCTCGCCTGGAAGACAGCACCCGCCGGCAACGAGCCTCCCGGCTGGGAGTGGTTGTGGGAGTTGGAGTCGCAGGGTCCCAACGAGACCTTGGTGCGCCATACCTATGACTGGTCCAAGGTCACGGACAAGAAGCTGCTGGAGCAGATCAAGTTTCCGTTGGTCACAGAGGATCAGCTGAACGACACTCTCGCTCGCCTCGCAGTGGAAGCGACGTCCTGATGGTCTGAGATAGACATCGATCGACGATGAAGGCCGGCCCCTCGGGGCCGGCCTTCTGTATGCCCCGCTCAGGACTGCTCGCGTGAGCACCACCAAGTGGTACGTCCGCCGACTGTCCCGCGAGTCATGGGCGCGCCACACCGAGGACATGCCGCATCTGCTTTACGAAACGGAATGATCTCGCCGGTGTGCACGCCACCATTCTTGATCGCCGATCTGATCGCGCGACGCAGAATCACCCGCAGCTCGTCGAGCTCGTCCGTCGTCAGCGTCTTGGCCCGTCTGGACGGCGATTGCTCGCTCTGCCACAGCACCTCGTCGGCCAGTAGATTGCCGACGCCTGCAATGGCGGACTGATCGAGTAGTCGGGCTTTGAGAGGTGCACCACTGGAGCCGATTCGGTGACGGAAGTCGTCGCGGGTGATCTCCGCGGCATCCGGGCCGAGAGCGTCGATATCGGGTTCGAGTCGAACCCGGCCGAGGCGGCGTTTGTCGAAGAGTCGAAGCTGTCCACCGTCGTCGAACGTTATGGAGAAGCGCGTCCACTCGGGCTTGTCGGTCGGGCGCTCACCGACATGAGGGTCGCCACCCCCGTACTGCGACGTGCGTTCACCGTCGGGAGCGGTGACGATGACGCGTCCACCCATCCCCAGGTGGATGCCCAGGGTCGGACCGCCCGAGCCGTCGGCCGTGACGGTTTCGCACCACATGGCCTTGCCTCGTCGACGCGCCTCGGTGAGTTTCCCGCCCTTCAGTGCCCGGGCGATATCGCCTGGCATGTGCGGTCGGCACTCGAACGTGTCGGTGTCGTCGATGTCGACGATGACGCGATCGAGGGCTTTTTCGACGACCTGTCGGGCGTTTTCCACTTCGGGTAGTTCCGGCATGGATCCGGTGTACCCGATTCGCGGGCGCTATGCGCGGGTGCCGTCATCGGTCTTTCGACTCGTTCGTGTCCCCTTCGGGCACCAGCGGTCCCAGTTCGGCGTCGAGGACCTTCTGCACGACGCGCATCGCCGCCAGCGCAGCGGGCGCACCGCAGTACCCAGCCGTGTGGACGACGGTTTCGGTGATCTCGGTTCGGGTGAGGCCGTTGCGCAGCGCCCCTCGTACGTGGCCTGCGAGTTCCTCATGGGCACGCAGCGCGATGAGGATTCCGAGGTTGAGCAGGCTTCGGCTGCGGTGGTCGAGGCCGGGCCGCGTCCACACCCCGCCCCACACGGTGTCGGTGACGAAGTCTTGCAGTGCAGCGGAGTCGGTGTTCGCGGCATGGGCAAACGCCTTCGCGACGTACTCGTCTCCCATTACATTTCGGCGGACCTCGAGTCCGTCCTCGAATCGCGGGCCCATGCTCCGATTCGTGGCTTCGTCGTCGATCATGGTGTTTCCTCTCCCTCGTGCGCGGTGTCGACAGATCATGGCAGGGGGCTGGTGGGGGAATTGCCGGCGGAGGCGAACTCGGCCACGGTCTGTCAGCGCAGAGAGGCCGGCCCACCGCTACGGTCGTCGCGCGAAGGCTGTGTGTCGTCGGAGACATGCTCTGCGCGAGTCGCTTCGAGAAACAGCTCGAGAAACGAAGAATGCGCGCCACGTTCCTGCGCCGTTCTTCCCTCTCGGGGGTCTTTCGATGCCTTCGACATAGCGATTCGCGTTCCTCCCGTGTCAGCGAACAACAATCTCAGATTCTGAATAGTCAAGCAACTGAGACAGTGAGTACAATGCGCGGCACGAAGTGAACGATCGAGGAAAAAGTTGCGATCGAGCAACTCATAACGGTATGGATCAGTGGCGAGGATGCCCGGAAGCTGCACCGCATCGGCAGCGGGGCTGTTCGGTTCGGCGTGACAGACACCCGGGGTCTGGCCGTCGGTAATCCGGAACCGTCGGTTTCCGCCTCGTCAGCGTGCTGGCGATCGACTGTCTGCCGGTAGGCGCGATGAGAACCTTGTTGTCGACACGAGTCGCCGACACAGCCCGAATTTCGGTCACGGCGTCGGTTGTGACGCAGGTCCGGTCGCGATCCAGCTCGCGGCTGTCGACATCGAGAGCGACCGAGCGTGCATCGCCGGCCGTGCCTTCGAACGGAACGTCACATCCCAGCGGCGGTGGGCGGCTCGATCAGCATTCTCTTGATCACCTTGCCGGTCGCGGTTCGGGGCAGTTCGTCGAGGAACGTGATGTCGCGGGGAACGCAGAAGCGGCTCAAACGATTTCGAATGTAGGCGCGCACCATGTCCGCATCGAGGCCGGCCGACCCACGGCCGACGACGAATGCGGCCAAACGCTGCCCGTATTCGGGGTCGGGCACACCGACGACCGCGACCTCGCCGACCTGCGGCAGATTGGCGATGGCATCCTCGACGGGGCCCGGAAAGACGTTCTCGCCTCCGGAGATGATCATCTCGTCGTCCCTGCCGCAGACGAACAACCGTCCGTTGCAGTCGATGTACCCGAGATCGCCGGTATCCATCAGGGCAGCTCCGCGCGCGGACGCCGTCGACGGCGGCGCGGCGTTGGTGTACCCGTCGAACAGCATGTCGTTGCCGACGAATATTCGGCCGAGGGTCCCCATTGGAACAGCAGTACCGTCCGCGTCGAGCACCGCCACAGTCGTACCAAGGGGAGGCCGTCCGGCGGTCGCCGGCGCAGCGCGAAGGTCTTCGGGAGTCGCGATCGTGGCCCACGAGACCTCGGTGGACCCGTAGAAGTTGTAGAGGACGTCACCGAAGACGTCCATGAAGCGGCTGACGGTCGATCCTGTCAATGCCGATCCACTGCACGCGACGACCCGGAGGCTCGAGGTGTCGTAACGTGAGCGCACCTCGTCGGGCAGGTCGAGTATCCGCTGCAGCATGATCGGAACCGCGATCAACGAAGTACATCTGTGCGCCTCGATCGCCCGCAGGCAGTCCTCTGGATCGAATCGGTCCAGGAGGACCACAGTGGCACGCAGGGGAGTACTGATCTGCAATGCCGCCAGCCCCCAGCTGTGGAACATCGGTGCCGCGATCAACATCCTCTCGTTCATCCGAAGGGGCATGCGAGACAGCATGGCTGCCACGGTTCCGAAGCCCTTCGGCGTGGGACGAACCGCCCCCTTCGGTGAGCCGCTGGTACCGGAGGTCAACACGACAACCGACCCGGGGCGGTCCGGCCTGGTGAACGTGGCGGACGGGGCTGCGACGAAATGCTCGAGGGTGCGTCGACGCGGAACGGCGGTATGGGAAGACAGACTCACCCGAGTCACGTGGTCGGGCAGATAGCGCACCATCGAATCGAACTCGTCGTCGACGAACAGCATTCGGAGCTGGTGGCGGGCGGCGATCGTCTCGATCTGTCGGGCAGCGAGACCGGTGTTGAGAAGCACCACCTCGACTCCGAGCATGCCGCACGCGACGGTGCACTCGATCATCGCCGAATGATTTCGAGCCAGAATCCCGACGGTGCTTCCGGGACTGATTCCGGACGCGTCGAGACCCGCTGCGATGCGGTGCGATCGGTGGTGGATCTCCGCGAAAGTACGGGTTCCTCGGTCGTCTATCAAGGCGATCTCGTTCGGCGACTTCGCTGCAGCGGCCGCGAAACCACCGCCAAGGGTGAAACCCCATTTGGCCAGCGAGTTCAGCTGTCGGTACGCGCGGTCGGGACGTGCAGCACGAATGACACCGGTTCCCACCATCGTCTTCATGATCGCCAGCGGTAGCGACCGCGAATCGCCGGTGTTGGTCACGATCGACGTCGAAGTGCCGGAGAGAGAGTTCTCGAGACGGCGAAGACCACCCATCACCCAATCGACCACTGCGCGGTTGTTCTCGGGCTGGGGTGAGTAGGACCCGCCGAGCCCCGCTCTGAAGACGGTGACATCGATCTTGGTCTCACCGGCCGCGCGCGCAGTCAGGGTGAATCTGACGAATCCGCCGGACTCGACATGCTCGATGGTGATGATCGGCCGGTTGCGTCTGTCCACCACCAGGTCGAGGGCGTGCTCGACACCATTGACTCCGCACAGGTAGCCGGCCGTGGACTCACGGAGTGTGCAGTGGTCGAGCCCTGGGAAGTAGCGTGGAAACAACTCGACCGCGCTCAGGACACCGCATACCTGCTCGATGTCGTGCTCGAAGACCATGTTGCAGTCGATGACGTCCGAGACCATGTTCCACCCCCGTGCCTTGCCGAGTCGACGGCAACGCCGACGCAGCACCGACCAGGGGATGGCGGCGCGCACCTGGAACGGGTCATCCGCCTGGATGAAGTCGTCATCGTAAACCCGGTGCACGGTTGTGCGGGCGAAATCGGCCGAAGTCGATCTCGAATCGTTCGACTTCTTCTGTACAGAGCGTCAGAACTGAATGCCGAGCGACCACGCGAACACCGTGTACGCGGCGATAGTGATCAGTGAGATGGCGATCAGATTGAGCCAGAAACCGCCTCGCATCATCTGGCCGATCGTGATGTAGCCACTGGCGTAGGACACCGCGTTCGGCGGAGTCGCCACGGGCAACATGAACGCGCAGGTGGCCGCGAGCGCTACCGGAACGGTCAGAACCAGAATATCGATGTTCATGCCCATCGCGACGCCACCTGCCACCGGAAGGAACGTCGCGGCCGTCGCGGTGTTGCTGGTGATCTCGGTCAGGAAGATGATCGCGGCCGTGGCGACGACGACCAACATGACCACCGGAATGGTGTCGAGGCCACCTGCGACGCTGCCGATCCAGTCCGTCAGGCCGCTCGACTCGAACTGGGCCGATAGGGCGAGCCCGCCGCCGAACAGCAGCAACACGCCCCAGGGCAGCTTGACAGCGGTCTCCCAGTCGATCAGGCGGACGCCCTTCTTGCTTCCGCTGGGTAGCAGGAACAGCAGCAGTGCTGCTGTCATGGCGATCCCGGTGTCGGAGATCGGGGCATCGTCGAAGATCAGCGGAACGGCCACCCACGACACTGCCGCCAGGGAGAAGACGATCGCGACCCGGATCTCACCCTGCGACATCCTGCCCAGGGCGTCGAGCTCACCTCTGATCAGCTGCTTGCCACCGGGTATGTCGTCGATCTCCGGCTTGAACATCACGTGGGTCAACAGGAACCAGGCGATCACGAGCAGGATCACGGCGAGCGGAACACCGGCGATCATCCACTGGAGGAACCCGATCGTGATTCCCTGCCCCTCCAGGTAACCCACCAGCAGAGTGTTGGGTGGAGTGCCGATGATGGTTCCGAGCGAGCCTATCGACGCGGCATAGGCGATGCCGAGCATCAGAGCGGTCCCGAAGTTGCTCTTGATGACGGCCTGGGTGATGGTGTCGTCGTCGGGGGCGGAGTCAGCGCCGGTGCCGGGTACCGCTCCGGACTTCTTGCCGATGTCGAGAACCAGAACCAGCACCGATACACCGATCGGAATCATCATGACGGCGGTGGCCGTGTTGGACACCCACATCGACAGAAAGCCCGTCGCGATCATGAACCCGGCGATCACCATCGTCGGTTTGGTGCCCATCGCGTCGACGGTCAACAGGGCTATGCGTCGGTGCAGGTTCCACCGCTGCATGGCCAGCGCCAGGAGAAATCCGCCCATGAACAGGAAGATGATGTTGTTGCCGTAGGAGGCACCGACATCGTTGACGGCGACATCGGAATCGAAGACCGGAAAGATGACGAGGGGTAGCAGCGCGGTTGCCGGGATGGGCACCGCCTCCGTCATCCACCAGATACCCATCAAGACGGCGGTGCCTGCGGTCAACCGCGCTGGATGCGCTACGCCATCGGGGAGAATCAGGTACACGAGAATGGCCAACAGGATGCCTGCGCCGAGGCCGACCCATTGACGCTTGCGGCGACCGGGCTGCACTTCGGCTTCTCGTTCTCCGGCCGATCTCTGATCCACCTCGTCGAAGTCGTGGCCTTCGGATGAGCGCCCGGCCTTCTCCTCGTCGCCGACCTGCGTCATGGATCCTCCTCGGTGTGGACGTTTCATCACCCTAACGCGTGAAATGTCCGAAAGATCCGAGTTGGTTGGGGCCGGTGTCGACGCTTACTTCGCGACGTCGGGCTTGTTCATCGTCGGGTCGTTGTCGAGCACCGGATCCCACACGTCGCCGGGAAGGTCGCCTCGACGAACGCAGTCGCCATGCCCACCTCCGCGACCAGCCACATCCAGAAGATCGCGCCCGGTCCAACGAGAGTGATGGCGATGGCTACGCCGGCGATGTTTCCCGTACCCACCCGAGATGCCAGACCGACGCAGAACGCCTGGAACGCGGAGATTCCGCCCTCGGCGTTCGATCGAGATCCGCCGATCGACTCGAACATCGACGGCAGCAACCGGACCTGGACGAACGTGGTGCGGACGGTGAAGTACAGCCCGACGCCGATCAACAGATAGATGTGAAAAACGCTGTAGAGACGGTGTGCCGAGAAATCCAACCGAACTGACGGTATCCACGGTGCCATCCGTCACTCCTCGGTAGCACCCCAGATATCTCGGTAGGGAATCGGACGCCCCAGAATCCGTTCTGCTGCAAGATGTCCCGACTTCAACGCCGCGGTGACCGTTGCCGGATCATCGGTCCACGTCGCTTCACCGGCGAGGTGAAGTACATCGCCGATCGGAGTGGCCAGGTCGTCGTGATCGCGCGTACGTGAACCCACCGTCATGTACGAGTACGAACCGTAGGAGAACGGATCGTCCTGCCAGCGAGTGACATACACGCTGTCCGGCGTAGCGACACGGTCACCGAACAGGCCACGTAGTGCCTCGAGAACCGAGTCCGCGATGCGCTCGTCCGACCAGTGCCGGATCTGCTGAGCGCACGCGCCCGCTGCGAACGTCAGAAGCGTCGGACGCCCCGGCGGCATGGTGACGTCGTACCAGGAGTGCCACCAGCGCCCGGCTTCGCCCTGCTGCCGCACGGCGTAGACGTTCTCGTCCCAGAACTTGGTGGGGAACCGGATGAACACCTTCTCGAAGGCATTCATCTCCAATCGTTCCAGGGCACCCGAAACGGGTTCCGGCAGAGGAGGTTCCACCGTGAGCGCCGGGGACTTCAGTACGCCGATCGGCACCGTCACCACAGCGCGCTCGGCCGAGAACCTCCCGGACCCGGTATCGACCAGAACTCCGTCTCGACCCCACCGGACCTGCGTCACAACATGTTCGAGTCGAACATCGAGCCCCTCGGCCAGCCGGACGGCCAATTCGTCGTAACCATCCGGGAACACGACTTCGTCGCCCTCGATGGCGTCGTCGTCCAAACCGTGCGCGTCGAGGAGATCCTTTCCTACCCCCAACTGTTCCTCGGCTCGATGTCCCAGGAACTCACGAACTTGTTCGAGTCGATCGTCGTCCCAATCCAGTTGCGTCAGAGTTGCTTCCACCGCGTCACCGAACGACGTTCCGGGGGGTGAATTCGCGATGGTCGTCGCGAACAGTTCGTCGAAGTGGTGAACGTCGGCACCGAACTGGGCGGCGGCCGCATCGCTCAACCTGGTCCCGGTAGGGGAGTAGTACGCGATGGGCCTGCCGTCCGGCTGGTAGCTACCGACAGTGAATTCGACGGTCCGCATTCCGAAAGCGTTTACCGTATCGGCGAGGGGGTTGTCGTCTGTTCCGTGAATCCAGGACGCTCCGACGTCGAGGGTGCCTTCGTCGGTGCGTAGTGTCCGGACGCGACCGCCTACGCGATCTCTGGCCTCGAGAACGACGACGCGCTGACCGGCGCGATGCAGGAGTGTCGCAGCGACCAAGCCGGAAATACCTGCTCCCACCACGAGGGTATCGACGTGTGTCACCGTCACTCCTGTCTGTCGACGGCCGCGGGGTCAGTTTCCTCGGCCGGAATTGCCGTTGCCGTTGCCACTGTTTCCGTTGCTGTTCCCGTTCGCGTTGCCGTTTCCCGAATTGCCGGGGCTCTTGTTGCCCTTCTCCGAGTTCCCGCTGCCGTTCCCCGAGCTTCCTTTGTCGTCATCCGGAGGTAGCGGGGCCGGCGCAGCGGGCTCGGTCGGAAGCGAATTCGTCGTGGGTCCGGGAGCAGGCTCAGGTGGGTTCGAGAGCACTGGAATCGGGCTCGCAGGTGCGGGCGCGGGCGTTGTGGGTGCCGCCGCGGGTGACTGCACAAGCGTCGGCGTCGGCGTCGACGGTGACAGGGGCTCCGGCTCCTCGCTGGTGCCGACTGCGACCCAGAGGATTGCTGCGCCCAGCGAGACGAACAGAGCCGCTGCTCCCGGAACGATCCATCGACGGCGTGGAGGTTCCGCTTCGGTCGACGCTGAAACTGCTGAAGGCGCAACCGTGTTCACAGTTTCCATTGGAATCGCGGCGGTGCGGGGAAGAGGTGTCCCGCTTCGTGAGAGCCCGCGCAATCGGCGGGCGACCGCAGCTGCGGCCGGTCGATCCTCCGGCCGTCTGGATGTCATCTCCGTCAACAGCGCGTGCCAGTCCGATCCGAGCCCCTCGGGGACGGCGGGATCGCGGTGCAGGCGCGCCACCGCCGCAGCCACCGCGCTTCCCTCGAATGCCATTGTGCCGGTGAGGCATTCGATGAGAACGAGCCCGAGCGTGTAGATGTCCGTCGGTGGGCCTGCAGACGTACCCGTCGCCTGCTCCGGGCTGAGGTAGTGCGCAGTACCGACTGTGGTGCCGTGCTCGGTGAGTCGTTCGGCGTCGACGATACGAGCGATGCCGAAATCGGTAAGTTTGGCGCACTGTCCCACGCCCACGTCCGGAGACTGCGCAACAAGGATGTTGGCCGGTTTGATGTCGCGATGCACCACACCCTGATCGTGAATGTAGGCGAGAGCCTCCGCCAGCTCGCATCCGATCCGAGCGACGTGGGCGGTGTCCATCGTTCGGCCCTGGCGATACGCACTCAGAGTCGGACCGTCGACCAGCTCCATCACCAGGTACGGCACGGGCACCCCGCTTGGATCGAGCGCAGTGCCCGCGTCGTACAGCGTCACCAGACCCGGGTGCGACAGCGACGCGAGAGTCCGTATTTCTGCATCGATGCGTTGGGCGGTGTCGGGGGGCTCGCCGTGGCGGAATATCTTCACCGCTACGGCTCGGCCGAGAACGTGGTCGTCGGCGTGCACGACGTCGGCCATTCCGCCGCGCCCCAGGATCGTGCCCAGTCGGTATCGACCCGCGAAGAGGCGGTCGTGAGGGGTATGAGGACGTGAGTCCGCTCCCACCATCGGTCACCGCCGTTCCTCGAGTCCTCGGAGCACCATATAACCAACGAACAGACGCGCAGACCGCAGTCGGGTGTCGACATCAGGGTGCGGTCGGGCATGATGATGCCCCGGGTGGGGACCGATCGATCAGTATCGAGGGAGGGTCCACCCATGCATCGATCCTCGGCGAGTGCGGAGATTTCGCCGATGTCGGTCCGGATCACGTCGGTCTACCAGCCGATCGTGACGCTGGACGGACGCGCCGTCGTGGGGTACGAAGCCTTGGTGCGGACCTGCGGAGGCGGTGCGCCCATTTCGCCGCCGGAACTGTTGGGCGTGGCGCGGGCACAGGGCGTCACGGCCGATTTCGATTGGCGCTGCCGAATCAGCGCGTTGCGCGGTGCCTTCGAGTCCGGCTATCCCGACCAGCTCGCTCTGTTCGTCAATGCCGAACCCATCGCCCTCGATGCACCGCCTCCACGGGACTACCTACCGATTCTCGAGGACGCGTCGCGGCTGTCCATCATCGTCGAAATCACCGAGCGAGACCTGATGGGTGATCCGGCCGGTCTGCTGAGGGCGGCCGAACACGCTCGAAACCTGGGGTGGCGAGTCGCCATCGACGATGTGGGGGCGGATTCTTCCAGCCTCGCCCTGATCCCACTGCTGCGTCCCGACGTGATCAAGCTGGACATGGAACTCGTACAGGGGCGCTCGAGCAACGAGACCGCCGCCATCGTTGCCGCTGTCGCCGCCGAGGCCGAGCGCACCGGTGCCCTGGTTCTGGCCGAAGGGATCGAAACCGAGCATCACGAGAGTTGTGCGCTCGCCATGGGTGCCGTGCTGGGGCAGGGATATCTCTACGGGGCACCGGAGGCTCTTCCGGATTTCGGCGAGGTGCAGGGGCCGGTCCGATCGCTCGATCCGACCGGAACGCTGACCGTGCGTGCCCCCGTTGCGGTCACGCCCTACGGGCTCACCCATGCTCTCGGCGCCCGCAGGCACGCGGATTCGACACTGCTCGACGCCATCGAGAACAGCCTGTTGCACAGTGCGTACGGCACCGGTTCCTCGACCGTCGTCCTGGCGACCGTCAGTGCGTCCACCGGTCTGACGCCTGCCCGCGAGGCGATCTTCGAGGACCTCGCCGCACGTACTGCGCTGATGGCCGTCTTCGACTCGAATGCCGCGTCGCCGGAATCAGGTTTCCGAAAAGTGTTCGTGGACGCGGACGAACCGTTGGCACTGGAACGTTCGATCGTGATCGTGGCTCCGATGTCGAGCGTGGCGCTCATCGCGGTCGAGCGAGGAGCGGCCGAGGACGGCACCCCGATGTACGACTACCGCCTCACCTACGACCGTCATGTCGTACTGGATGCTGCAACGGTGCTTCTGAGACGGATACCGGCCAGATCTGCGATGTGAGTCCGCGGGCTCCTCGTCAAGATCAAGTAAATTGTTGCCCGAAATTCGGTAAATCACGTCTTCGGCCGTCCCCGTGCTGTTCACTCGAAGCCATGAGCTCTCACCCCCTCGCAACCGATTTATTGGCCGCGGACGGAGGCACGATCAGCTCCATCGAGACGGCGATCAACAATGCCTTCGATCCGATCTCCGCTGCCGTGTCGAATGTCGTCTTCTTCACCGTGAACATCGGTGGAGCCGCTGTTCCACTGATCGTCCTGTGGCTCATCGTCGGAGCCGTCGTCTTCACGGTGGCGTTCAAGTTCATCCAGGTCCGCGGAATCAAGAGAGCGTTGATTCTGGTCAGCGGCAAGGAGGACGAGGCAGACGCGCCAGGAGAAGTCAGTCACTTCAGAGCCCTCACCGCCGCGGTGTCCGGAACCGTCGGGCTCGGCAACATCGCCGGTGTCGCCGTCGCAGTGACGCTCGGTGGCCCCGGCGCGACCCTGTGGATGATCCTCGCCGGCTTGCTGGGTATGGCATCGAAGTTCGTCGAGTGCACGCTCGGTGTGAAGTACCGAGACATCAACGAGGACGGCACCGTCTCCGGTGGGCCGATGAAATACCTGACCAAGGGTCTCGCGGAGCGGGGACTCGCCAAGGTCGGCAAGGTCATGGCCGTCTTCTACGCCATCGTCATCACGTTCTTCGCGATCAGCGGCGGCAACATGTTCCAGGCCAATCAGACCTACGCGCAGGTCCGTTCGGTCACCGGTGGTGAGGACGGATTCCTCGGCTCCGACGGAGCAAAAGCCGTATTCGGTATCGTCGTCGCATTGATCATCGGACTGGTCATCATCGGCGGCATGAAATCGATCTCGGCGGTGACCGCCAAGCTCGTACCGACCATGGCGCTGATCTACATCGTCGCGTGTGGCGTCGTCATCGCCGTCAACTTCCGTTCGGTCCCCACGGCATTCACCGCGATCTTCGAAGGTGCGTTCTCACCCGAGGGTGTGGCCGGCGGCGTACTCGGCGTCATGATCATCGGATTCCAGCGCGCCGCGTTCTCGAACGAGGCCGGACTGGGTTCGGCGGCCATCGCGCACTCGGCCGTCAAGACCAGGCATCCGGTCACCGAGGGCTTCGTGGCCATGCTCGAGCCCTTCATCGACACCGTCGTCATCTGTACCGCGACGGCATTGACCATCGTGATCGCCAACACCGTCACCTGGCAGGACCAGCGGGCGATCGTCGCCGAGACAGGTGAGCTTCCCGCCGGAGGCGTCACCCTCACCTCCGACGCTTTCGAGACGGTGCTGCCGTGGTTCCCGTACGTGCTGACTGTCGCGGTGGCACTGTTCGCTCTGTCCACCGCAATCACCTGGGCCTACTACGGACTGCAGGCATGGACGTCGTTGTTCGGACGGAGCCGCTTCTCGCGCACCTTCTTCAACGTGATGTTCTGCATGTTCACCGTCATCGGAACCGTGTTGTCCCTCGGTTCCGTGCTCGATTTCGCCGATGCGACGCTGTTCCTGCTGGCGCTGGTCAACATCACGGGCCTGTACCTGCTCTTGCCGGTGGTCAAGCGCGAACTCTCCGAGTACCTGGCGATGCGTCGAGGCGAGCCGGACAAGGTCGACGCCGGGGTGTGACAGATCGGACGAACCGACATCGACGAGACCGGGCGGTATCGGTCTCGTCGATGTCCGTTGTCGGGTATCTCTTGGAGATGTTTCGCAGTATTCGACAGTGGTGGTAACCGGGGGCCGAATGACGAAAGTCGATTTCAAGAAAACGTTCGACGCATACTCTGCGCAGCGCAACATCTTTCGTACCCTTGTCGTTCCGCCGCTGACCTACCTGATGCTCGACGGACACGGCGATCCGAACACCGCTCCGCAGTACACCGAAGCAATCGGGGCGCTCTACCCCGTGGCCTATGCACTGAAGTTCGCCAGCAAGAACACCCTCGACCGCGACTATGTCGTTCCGCCGCTCGAGGCTCTGTGGTGGGCCGAGAACATGGCCTCGTTCACGACCGCCCGCAACAAGGCCGAGTGGAACTGGACGGCCATGATCATGGTGCCCGACTGGATCGACCGTCGGATGTTCGACGTGGCGAAGGCGTCCGCGGAAGCGAAGAGCACCTCGGATGCGTCGAGCAGAATTCGACTGGAGACTCTCGACGAGGGGCTGTGCGTGCAGACGCTGCATGTCGGGTCCTACGACGACGAGACGCCGGTACTCGACGAACTCCATCACCGATACATTCCCAGTTCTGGAATGACGATGACCGGCAAACATCACGAGATCTATCTCAGCGATCCGCGCAGGGTGGAGCCGACGAAGCTGCGCACCATCCTCCGCCAGCCGGTGGCGCCTTCGGCGGAGTCGGCGTCGCTCTGACACGATGACCGGCATGACCAATGCGGTGCGTCCGGCATCGTTCACCGCCGGGACTCTGACTCTTCTGGGTGCGCTCTACTTCGCACAGGGACTGCCGTTCGGATTCTTCACCCAGGCCCTACCTGTCGTCCTCCGGGAGTCGGGCTTCTCCTTGGTGAAGATCAGCGCGACCGGTGTGCTGTTTCTCCCGTGGGCGCTGAAATTTCTCTGGGCTCCGTACGTCGATCGGTACGGATCGAGGCGACGGTGGCTGTTGTCGCTGCAGTGTTCTGCCGCGGCGGCGGCACTGGCGTTGTCGTTCCTCGATCTGTCCTCGACACTGCGCTGGCTGTTCGTCGGAATCTTCGTCATGAATGCTCTCTCGGCGACGCAGGACATCGCGACCGACGGTATCGCGGTGCGTACGCTCAGCGCGGCGCAGCGCGGGTTGGGCAACGGTCTGCAGGTCGGTGCCTACCGCATCGGGATGGTGTGCGGCGGCGGACTGCTGTTGTGGCTGTTCACCTTTGCCGGATGGCGGGTGCTGTTCGTCGCGATGGCACTGCTCATCGTGCTGACGACTGTTCCGGTGTGGTGGATGCGGACGCAACTGGACGCTGCAGACGCCGAATCCGACCGAGCGGCCGAGCCGGAAACGCCGGTGCGGCTGGCGGTTGCCTGGTGGTCCCGACTGCGTAGGCCCGGCATGGTTGCGTTCATCCTGCTGATCATCGGCTTCAAGTTCGGTAACTCGATGGGCTCGGCCCTCGTGGGTCCGTTTCTGTCGGACAGTGGACTGTCATTGCCCCAGATAGCGCTGGTCGAGGGCGGTCTGTCGTCGGTGGCTGCGCTCGGGGGAGCCGCACTGGGGGCATGGTTGTCATTTCGACACGGACGGCGTCGGGCGCTGTTGGTCGGCGGGGTGAGTCAAACGCTCAGCCTTGCCCTGTATGTCGTCGCCTCCCTGGGAGTCGGCGGCTTCCCACTTCTGGTCACCGCCAACATCACCGAACACGTCCTCGGTGGTGCGGCCACGGTGGCGGTGTTCGCCCTGATGATGGACGCGTCCGAGAAGCGTTTCGCGGGAAGCGATTACACGCTGATGGCGTGCGCAATCGTCTTCGCGCAGGGCGCAGCCGGGATCGCAGCCGGTGTGGTCGGCGACCTGTTCGGCTACACGGCGATGTTCGGCTCCGCGCTCGTCCTGTCCGGTATCGGCTGTGCATTGTTGTTGACGGCACTCGATCGAGGCTGGGGGCCCGACGGTCTCCGACAGGTGGTCCCGCCGAAGAACCTCGTCCGGTAGCGGCGGAAGCCGTACTCAGCTCTCGCTGGGGGATCCGGCGATGTTGACCATCCACTGCACACCGAACTTGTCGGTCAACATACCGAAGGTGTCGCCCCACGGGGCCTTGTCGAGACCCATCGTGAACTGCGCGTCGACGGCCAACGCGTTCCAGTAGCTCGTCAGTTCGTCCTCCTCGTCGCCGCTGAGCGAGACGCTCATGGTGTTCCCGGGCGTGTGCTCCATCGACGACGGCGTGTCGGCTCCCATCAGAGTGAACCCGTTCGGGGTGGTCAGCTGGCCGTGCATGATCTTGTCCCGGTCAGCGGGATCCTCGCTGGCGTTGGCCTCGCCGAGCGTGGTGACGGTCAGCTCGCCACCGAAGACCGACCGATAGAACTCCATCGCCTCGCGCGCGTTGTCTCGGAACGACAGATAGGGGTTGAGAATGGACATGATCGAAGTCTCCTTCTTCTGATGAACGAGCGGGCTGAACTACGACGGGATCCGTCGAATCAGTAGACCCGCACCGTGAGGGAAAGTCACCGCAGAAGATCAGATGGATGCGTCGGTGTCGGCAACAATGGCGCGCAGTGCGACCACGTGACGTCTATAGGCCGTTCTACCGTCCTTGGTCAACGACAACCACAGTCGCCGCGAGTCCGTCCGTGATCGCTGCTGCTCGACGTATCCCGCATCGACCAGGGCAGCGACCTGTTTGCTCAGCGCCGATGCGCTCAACCCGCTGTGTTCCTTGACGATCGCCAGTTCCACCGTTGTCGCAGCGGCCAGAAGGGCACAGATTCGGAGCCGGTGGGCCGGGTGAATGATCGGATCGAGATCGCTCATCGACGCGTACTGCGGTAGTGCAGAATCGATCCGATCGAGTAGATCGACGCGGCTGCTGCCGCCAGCAGAACAACCGGCCAGGCCGGTCCGCTGGGATCACCGACAGCCTGCGCCAGCGCGACGGAGAGCCCCGACAGCGCGACACAGGTGAGGAAGCCGCGGTCGGTGGGTAGGGCCCACGGCGTCCCCATCCGATATCCGGTGACGACGTTGACCGCGATGATCACCGCGGCGACACCCAGGAACGCGAGCCGGCTGTCGAGAAGGGCGGTCAGTGCGAACATCGCGAGCAGCGCGGCGTTGACCGGATACAGCCATACCGGCCACGGAGTGTCTCGTACTGCGCGCTGAACTCGATCGATGTCGTCGAGAGCCGTTCGGGCTTCGGCAGGTGTGGGTTCTCCGATGCTTTCCATGGTGGAAACTGTATTGGATAGTTTCCACTATGGCAACCATCGGGCGGATGTCAGGTGTCGGACGGCCTCGCCACTTCCGATTCCCATCGGGCCCGTCGCTCGTCGTCCGACTGCTCCCACCACGGGGTTCCTCGCTCGCCGAGGGCGACTTTGGTGGCCTGCACGCCTGCGCGAGATTCCGGTGCACCCGACGTGCGTTTGACCTCCCTGCGCCACGCCATCAGAATCGACCGTAATTCGGCATTGCGATCCTCCGGGATATCAGGATCCGTTGCGCGCCAACGGCGACCCTTGATCACGATGTAGTGACCGTCCTCGGTGTGTTCCGGTTCTTCGGCCATGGGTCCACACTGCCATGCGTCAGCTGCTCAGATACTGCGGTACTGGACTTGCGTCGAGCCCGAGCGCCACGGCGGCGCGAGCGGTGACCGGTCCGACCAGATTGCCTGTGCCGTTGTAGCCACCGAATGCGATCACGGTGTCGTCGACCCATGTGCACAGCGGCCGACCGTCGGTGGTGAATCCGACGGACGCGGCCCACCGTGCATCGACCGAGACAGGTTCTCCTGCAAACGATGCCGCGACCGACTCGATGTAGTGCTGAACCTGAGCGGTCGGTTCGCCGGACGGTGTCCATTCGTGCTCGGCGAAGAGGTCACGACCGACCCCGACATACAGCCGTCCAGACGCGTCCTGTTGCGCGTAGTCGTACCCCCATCGTCCGTACACGGGGCACGGCAGTCGCCCCGGGGTGACGGGCGAGGTCGCGAGCATCTGCAGACGGGCCGTCCGAACCCGTCCGTCGAGCTGGGGGAGTACCTGTTCGAGTCGACCGTCGACGGCTACGAGAACCAGGCCGCATCGAACCACTCCATTCGGCGTCGTGACCGCGCCCGGCTCGATGGCGATTGCGGGCGTGTATTCGTACAGTCGAGCGCGTCCTGCGAGAATCGATGCCAGCCCGAGCGCGCGACGCGCAGGATTCATCACCGCATCGTCCGGTAGGAAGATGCCGTTTCCCAACGCGCCGGAATAGTGCTCGACGGCAACGTCGTTCTCGCGCAGGCACTGCGCCAGCGCGTCGCAGTCCTCCGCATCGGCGAGCTCGCTCGGAGAACCGGGGACTCCCGCGAGCCTGATCGATCCGGTGCGTCGGACGACGTCGGGTCCGAGAAGCCCTTCCAGATTGTCGATCTCCGCCAGAGTCGCTCGATACAGATCCACCGCGCACGGACCCCATGTCGCGAGTGCTGTGTGCAGAAAGGTCGCAGGACCACCGAGCAGGAAGCCGCCGTTCCGACCCGCAGCGCCGGCTGCGACTCGCCCTGCGTCGATTCCGACCACATCGACACCGCGGTCGAGGAGGTCGGCGACGGCGGCCAGACCCGAGCCTCCCAGGCCGACGACGCAGACGTCGGCGGTGCGGTCATGGTCGAGTGCGGGCAGTCCCGACCAGCCGGACACGATCGGATCGTCGTCCCACGCCGGGTGGGACATGTCGCTGGCGATCATCGGTCGATGGTATCGACGGATTCGGCGCGAGGATGGTTTACGATTCCGGCACCCACCCCAGCACCGGTAAGGACCGTCCATGCGCACTGTGATCGTGACCGCGTTCGTGTCGCTCGACGGCGTGATGGAGGGGCCGGGCGGCGAGGTGGGCTATCGCAACTCCGGGTGGACGTTTCAGGGCATCGACTTCGATCCGGCAGCGTACGAGATCAAAGGACGTGAGCAGGAAGAAGCCACTGCGCTGCTGTTGGGCCGCACCTCCTACGAAGCATTTGCGCCGATCTGGCCCACCATGGACGATTTCGCGGGGTACAACGCCATGCCGAGGTATGTGGTGTCGACGACGCTCGAGCAGGACGACTCACGCTGGCCTGCAACCGTTCTGCGCAGTATCGACGACGTTGCCGAGCTCAGGAACTCCGAGGGTGGGCCGATCTCGATACACGGCAGCGCCACCCTAGGCCGAAGTCTCGCCGACGCCGGGCTGGTCGATCGGTACCACCTGCTCGTCTTTCCACTCCTGCTCGGTGCGGGAAAGCGACTGTTCAGCGCGGCCGACAAGGACACCACGCATCTCGAACTGATCGAACACGAGGTCTACGGCAACGGAATTCAGAAGCAGGTGTTCGACGTACGTCGATGACCCGGCGGGGCGAGTGTTCAGATGTCGTCGCTTCGGATGGTGCGCCGCCGAACGGAGACGAGTTGCAGCTCGGGCCGCGAGGCCGCGACGCGCTCGATTCGGTCGAGAACATCGGTGACGTGGTCGCGATCGCCTGCTACGACGGACGCGCCTATACCTGCTCGCCTGTGCAACTCGCGATGATCGGTTTCCGCCGCCGATACCGCGAACTTGCGTTGCATTTCGGAGATCACCGGCCGGATCACGGAGCGTTTCTCTTTGAGTGAGTGAACATCTCCGAGAAGGAAGTCGAATTCTATCCATCCAATCCACATAGGCGTGTCAGTCTAACGCCGGGGTGGGCGAGCGGCCCCCGACTCGGCCCGGCAATACCGTGGATGCACGCCATTCGGCGCGCATGTTCGTACACTGGCGTCATGGCTGCACCGGCGGGACACGGTTCCTTGCCGCCGAGCCTTGTCGAAATGGCGACTCGCCAGGTCCGATCCGAGGTGCTCAGCGGTGCGCTCGAGCCCGGATCGCGCGTGGTCGAGGAAACACTGTGCGCGCGACTCGGGATCAGCCGAGCACCCGTGCGTGAGGCGTTGCGCCTGTTGGCTCAGCAGGGTCTGGTCGAGCATCTCCCACGTCGCGGGTTTCGAGTGACGGTGTGGTCGGCGGAGGACATTCTCGAACTTTTCGAGCTGCGTCAGGTTCTCGAACGACATGCGCTCGAGCGTGCGCTCCCACTCGCGTCGCCTCCCGACAGTGCTTTCGCGCCGGTGAGAGCGGCGCTCGACGAGATGCGCGACGCCGATGCGCGGGGGGACACTCTCGAGAAGGACGACGCTCACCGGCGTTTCCACGAGGCAATCGTGGCGTTGGCCGGAAGCCGCCAGCTCGATGTGGCCTATGCGCCGATCCTGTTGAAGTTACAGCTACCGATGGCCCGCAACCTCAGGGAAGAAGCCCGAGTCGCCAATCCGATCGATGGGATCAGGCGTCACGAGTGGTTGCTCGACGCCATCGAATCGAACGACCTCTCGGTCGCGCTCGCTGCGTTGAAGGAGCATGGCGAGCTGACCTACCTGCATCTCGAGAGTATTTCCTAACAGACTCGAAACACGGCAACAACCTGCATTAACAGAAAACTGTCGACAATCGACGGTATGACTTCAGACCTGGGACCGGCACTCGGCCCGACCGTCACCGAGATGCTCGCGTCGTACAGAAACGGCACATCGACTCCCACTGCAACGGTGGAGGCGTTCTCGACCGCCGTGGCTGCACGCGGCGACGACGGAACATGGATCACCGTTGTCGGCCGTTCGGAATTGCTCGCGGCCGCCGCTGCACTCGAAGCGCGACCCGACACAGTGTCGCTACCCCTGTACGGAATTCCCTTCGGAGTCAAGGACAGCATCGATGTGGCGGGATACCCGACCACGCTCGCCTGTCCCGACTACGCCTACACGTCGGATTCGACGGCCCCGGCAGTGCAGGCACTGGTCGACGCGGGCGCCATTTTCGTCGGCAAGACCAGCCTCGACCAGTTCGCGACCGGGCTGAACGGAACTCGCACGCCCCATGCGATTCCGCGGAGCGTCTACGGCAACGACATGATCTCCGGTGGCTCCAGTTCCGGATCGGCACTGGCCGTCGCCCTCGGGCAGGTGCCGTTCTGTGTGGCCACCGACACCGCAGGATCGGGTCGTGTGCCTGCCGCGCTCAACGGGATCGTCGGCTACAAGCCGTCGCGCGGCCTGATCAGCACCGTCGGCCTCGTCCCCGCGTGCAAGTCGCTGGACTGCATCACCCTGATGGCGTCCACCGTCGAGGACCTCGAACTCGTCTTCGACATCATGTGCGCCGAGGATCCAGCGGACGGTTGGTCACGTCCGCGCGGAGAAGAGTACGACGGGCGTGACATCACCGTCGGGCTACCGGACCTGCAGCAGCTGGACTTCTTCGGCGACGCGGCCATGTTCGATGCGCATTCGGTGGCGCGCCTGTCGCTTCCCGATCATGGGTTACGGACCACCACAGTCGATCTCACACCCTTCCTCGACGCCGGCTCGCTGCTGTATCAAGGACCGTGGGTCGCCGAGCGACTGGTCGAATTCGACGAATTCCTGAGCGAGAAGCCCGATTCCATCGTCCCGGTCGTCCGCGAGATCTTTCTGGGAGGGCGGAACTACACCGCTGTCGATGCCTTCCGTGCTCTGCAGACATTGCAAGACCTTCGCGCTCGTGTCTCTCGGCTCTGGACGTCGATGGACGTGATGATCGTGCCGACCATCGGCACCACCTTCACCGTGCCGGAGGTACTCGCAGACCCCGTCGCGTGCAATACGAAGCTCGGTCACTACACCCACTTCGGAAACCTTCTCGATCTGACGGCCGTAGCGGTTCCCGTCGGGCTCACCCAGGACGGTCGACCGGTCAGCCTCATGGTGATCGGGCCTGCGCTGGCCGACGATACGATCCTCGCGGTCGCGGCCCGGTTGCTCGGAGAACGGCGTGCCGTTCCACCGCATCCCGCAGCAGCCGAAGGGTCGACCCTCGAGACCATCGACATCGTCGTTGCCGGGCACCACCTGTCGGGGGAGCGCGCCAACCCGCAGCTGCTCGAGCTCGGTGGGGCCCTGGTCGAGGCGACGTCCACCGCGCCGACGTACACACTGCTTCGGATCGGAACCACCGACCCGACACCCGGACTGTTGCGAGTTCCTCTCGGCGGCAGCGCAATCGACGTGGAGAGGTGGCGTCTGCCCGCCGCTTCTCTTGCGGTACTCGCGGGCAGAATGCCAGCGGTGCTCGCTCTGGGACGAGTACTGCTGGCCGACGGTTCCGACGTTCTCGGCTACGTCTGCGACGCGACTGTCCAGACCGGCGCGCATCGGCACACCGTCGACGACATCAGCGAGTTCGGTGGCTGGCGGGCATATTCCCGGGCGATCAATTCTGCTCACGATACTTCCATTGCAGCACAGGAGATCTCATGACCTCAGCACAGACACCGGAAACGTCGATACCGTCGGCGTCTCCGTCGGAGTTCACCATCGATCCCACGACGACGGCACTGCTCGTGATCGACATGCAGAGGGATTTTCTGCTCCCCGGAGGGTTCGGGGAGAGCCTCGGCAACGATGTCGGCCTGCTCCGATCCGTGATCGAACCACTCGCAGGTCTCATCGCAGTGGCCAGGGAAGCGGGGATACCCGTGATCCACACCAGGGAGGGGCACCTACCGGACCTTTCGGACTGCCCGCCGGCGAAATTACGCCGCGGCACACCATCGCAGCGCATCGGCGATCCGGGAGCGTTCGGTCGCATCCTCGTTCGCGGTGAGTACGGTCACGACATAGTCGACGAACTGGCGCCACTCGAAGGTGAGACCGTCATCGACAAGCCCGGCAAAGGGGCGTTCTACGCCACCGAGCTCTCCGAGATCCTCACGAGCGCCGGAATCACCACCCTGCTCGTCACCGGTGTGACGACCGAGGTGTGCGTGCACACCACGGTTCGCGAGGCCAACGATCGAGGATACGAATGCCTCGTCGTGACGGACTGTGTCGGTTCGTACTTCCCGGAGTTTCAGCGCGTGGGCCTCGAGATGATCTCGGCTCAAGGCGGCATTTTCGGTTGGACCGCGCCGTCGGAGGACGTCGAGGCCGCGTTGGTTGCACTCGTCCCCACCTCGGCAAGTCGATAGGACCGAACATGACCATGGACGTGAAAGACTCACCCGCTGCAGGCTCTTCGTCCTCGTTCACCCTCCCGTGGTGGACGAAGGGCGACACCAACGCATTCTTCGGACTCGGCTTCAACATTCTCGTCAACGTGCTCACCCTGACCACCCTGAGCATCGCGGTGGTCGGAATTCCAGGAAGCGACGTCCTCGGGACCCTGCTGCCTGCCCTCGGGATCGCCCTGATCCTGGGGAACCTCTACTACATGGTTCTCGCTCGTCGGCTCGCCAAGCGCGAGAACCGAACCGATGTGACGGCGCTTCCGTACGGTCCGAGCGTTCCGCACATGTTCATCGTCGTGTTCGTGGTCATGCTCCCGGTCTACCTGGCGACGGGTGACGCGATGCAGGCGTGGGCGGCGGGGCTCGCCTGGGCCTTCATGATCGGCATCATCGTCATGATCGGAGCGTTCGTCGGACCCTACATTCGCAGGATCACCCCCCGCGCGGCGATGCTCGGCACGCTGGCCGGCATCTCGATCACGTTCATCGCGATGCGCCCGGCCGCGCAGATGTGGGAGGCCGCCTGGATCGGGTTGCCCGTTCTCGCAATCATTCTCATCGGCTTCTTCACGGATGTGAAGCTGCCCGGCAACATTCCGGTCGGTCTCGCCGCGCTTCTGGTAGGCACGGCTATCGGCTGGATCGGCGGATACATGTCGGTTCCGGACGTGACCGAGGCTGCCGGCAATATCGCGCTCGGGCTTCCCGATCTGCGCCTCGATCTGCTTCTCGACGGTCTCGGCAACCTGGCTCCGCTGCTCGCGACCGCAATTCCTCTGGGTGTCTACAACTTCACCGAGGCAATGAGCAACGTCGAGAGCGCGTCCGCTGCGGGAGACAACTACAACCTCCGCAGTGTGCTGCTCGCAGACGGATTCGGAGCGGTCGTCGGATCTGCCTTCGGATCGCCGTTCCCGCCCGCTGTCTACATCGGCCATCCGGGCTGGAAAGACGCAGGCGGACGGACCGGCTACTCGCTCGCGTCGGGCATCGCGATCGGCCTGATGTGTTTTCTCGGGCTCTTCGGTCTACTGGCCACGCTGCTTCCGATACCCGCGATCGTCCCGATTCTGCTGTACATCGGCCTGCTGATCGGTGCCCAGGCATTTCAGTCGGTGCCGAAGCTGCACGCCATCGCGGTGGTGGTGGCACTGCTACCCAACCTCGCGGAGTGGGCGGTTGGCCTGATCGACAACGCGCTCAGCGCGGCAGGTACATCGGCGACGGAAGTGGGGAGCGAGGCACTGGGTCAGGCGGGTGTCGTGTACGACGGGCTGAAGACGTTCGGATCCGGCGCGGTACTCGCCGGACTGATGCTGGGCACCATCGTCACGTTCGTTCTCGACAAACGGTTTCTCGCTGCCGCCGCAGCAGGTGGGGTGGCCGCGGCACTGTCGTGGGTCGGTCTGATTCATTCACACGAGGTGGGGTGGGCAGCCAATCCCCAAGTCGCCCTGGGCTATCTGTTCTTCGGACTGGTGTGTCTGGCGTACTCGCGGCTGACTCCGGCTTCGAAGCCGACGGGCGAGCCGCAACCGGTCGGCGAGTAGTGCTTCCCGATGCGGGCCGTACGGCCCGCATCGGGAACTGCTCTAGCGTGTGCTCACGAGCTCGAGCGCCACCAGATCGGAGAGATATTTCTCGATCAGTTCGCGTCCGAGGTGCGGAATGTCCCCGACGGCGGAAGCGAACTCGTCGGCAGGCAGGATCGCTCCGGACGACGGATGTTGCGGACGTGCGTACGAGTCGATCAACGGGAGCAGCGAGTGCGAACGCTGCTTCTCCGGCAGAGCCTCGACTGCAGCGTTGAAACGCTCGAACCATTCGTCGTAGTTCTCGACGATCTCGATGTCGCGACCTGCATCCCGGATCCAGTCGACGAACGTATCGAGTGAGATGTCGTCGTCGTGTGGGTTGAGGATGTCGAAGGTTCGGTAGCCCGAGGTATCACCACCTGCGATCGACGTGATGGCCGCCGCACTGAAATCGGCCGGCAGCCCGTCGTAGTGGGCCAGCGGGCGCCCCTTCTCGTCGGTGGGCGCGCCGGTGTCGGTGGCGTAGAACGTGTGTGGAGCCAGACCGGTTGCAACGACCGACAGGATCAGACGCGTGAATACGTCCGGCACGTTGAGCTGGCCCGTCCACGCGCTGTGCGCCAGAATCATGTCCGAGCGGAAGACCGAGACGGGCAGTCCGAATTCGTCGAACGCATTGCGCAACAGCACTTCACCGGCCCACTTGGAGTTGCCGTAGCCGTTGGCGTACGAATCGTCCACCGCCCGCGATGGGCTGTCGACGCGGATGTCGCCGTTCTCTCGGAATTCCTCGACGCCCGCTGCGACGGCCACTGTCGACAGATAGGTCACGGGCTTGACATGGTCGGTCAGCGCCAGCCGGATGATCTCGGCCGTGCCGACGACGTTGGGTCCGAAGAGGTGCTCGTACGGCAGGGCATGGTTGACGAGCGCGGCCGGGTGGACGATGCGATCCACCCGTTCGGCCAGTGTCTCGAAACTGTCGCGGTCCAGGCCGAAGTGAGGTGTCCCGAGATCGCCCGCGACGACCTCGAGTGCGGCGTCGGCCAAGGTTCGATAGCGCTCCGACAGTTGTGCGTCTCCGCTGTCGAACGCTGCATCGAGTCGAGCTCGCGCGTCGGAATCGGAGCGCCCGCGCACCAGACAGATCACCTTTCCGCCGGTCTCGGCCATGCGCCCCAACCATTCCAGGCAGAGGAAACGACCGAGGTATCCGTTGGCACCGGTGAGCAAGACCGTGCTGGTCCGTTCTCGCGGGCCGGCAATTCGGTGTGCGGCGTCGAGAAGGGCATCGTCGAGAAAAGCCGACAGACGCAGGTCGGAGGCTCGTGCCACAGCGGCACCGCGGCCGTGCACCGAGGCGAACGTCGCTGTGTCGGAATCGTTGTCCCGGGCCGAGGAGATGTACTCGGCCAGCGCTGCCAGGTCCATGGCAGGCCCGGTGATCACTCCGACCGGAACATCGACATCGTAGATCTCACGGAGAAGCGTGGAGAACGTCAACGCCGACAACGAATCTCCGCCCAAGTCGCTGAAGTGCGCGTCGGGTCGGATATCGGACCCGGCGCATCCCAGCAGGGCCTGGGCCGCGTCGCCGACGGTGGTCAGAACGGGGGCATCGGCACCGGTACGCCTGAGTTCGCGTAGGCGATCGTTCTGACCGGTCTCGAGTTCCGCGTAGCGACGTTCGAGTTCTTTTCCGTAGCGCTCGACGAGTTTGGGTCGCAGTTGCTTACCTGCCCCGGACAAGAGTCCGTTCTCCTGTGTGAACGGGTCGTGTTCGATGACTACTTCACGTGGAATCTCGTACGAATTCAGCGCTTCCGTGCGTGCGATCTGCTGCAACGATTCGATGACCGAACCCGCAGTCGTGTCCGGGTCGGCCGGTACGACAACTGCCAGAAGGTATGCCCGCTGGCTGTTGCCGTACACGAATATCTGATTCACCAGCTCGCTGGTACCGAACAGGGCTTCCAGGCGCGCCAGCGCGACGAACTCGCCCTGAGCCAGTTTCAGAACGTTCTTGCGTCGGTCGACGTAGGCGAGTCGGTCCGGCTCGATCTCGGCGACGACGTCCCCGGTGCGATAGAAGCCCTCGGAGTCGAAGACGTCGGCCGTGACGTCCGGGCGCTTGTAGTAACCGGGAATGATGGAGGTCGTCTTGAGCAGGAGCTCACCGCGCGGATGCGGTGTGTCGGTGGAGAAGTAGCCGAGTTCGGGTACGTCGTCGAGCTTGTATTCGATCACCGGCGGCCGCTGAACGACGCCGTCGTGCAACACCATTCCGGCTTCTGTGGAGCCGTAGTTGTCGCGCACCCGAATATCGAGCAGCTCGGAGACGAAGTCCTTCACCTCGTCGGCAATCGGCGCGGTACCGACCATCGCTGCGAGGACGCGACCGCCGAACTGTTCGATCCTGGTGCGCTCCAGCACTTCTCGTCGCGTCCTGTCGGCGTCGCCACCGGCAGTGCGTTCGGTTTCCCGGTCGATCTCGGCGAGAACGTTGTGCCGAATCATCTCGCAGACCCGCGGGATCAACAGTGCCATCGTGGGCCGAGCGAGCGCGAAATCCTCGAACAGGGTGGACAGGTCGCTCGCCCCGGCGAAGTGGACGGTGCCGCCTGCTGCAAGAGTCGAGAAGACGAGGCCACGGCCGGCCAGGTGACTCATCGGAAGATAGTCGAGAGTGATGACCGGGAAGGCAGGCCCGTCCGTGGACTCGGATGAAGCTCCGGTGTGGTGCCAGGCTCCGGTCCAGGCTCCGCACACGATTCGCTCGGTGTGCATCGCTCCCTTGGGGGTCCCGGTGCTGCCGGAGGTGTAGATCAATGTCGCGAGTCGGTCGGGATCCTCGGCATCGGGTAGGGGAACCGACGGTAGTTGCGCCCCGTCGCGAACCAACTCGGTGAGCGGACGAACGAAGACTCCCGCCTGTTCGGCATCGCTGCGCGCGGTCTCCATGATCTGTGTGTGTGCGTCGATCGCACCGTCGTAATCGAGGACGACGATTCGTCGGATGGATCGACAATGCGTGGCAACCTGGACCGCGACGGACAGATTGTCGACATCGGCTGCCAGTACGACGGGCTCGACTTCCGCGGCGATGGCCGAGAGTTGGCCCGCGGTGGCACCGGCCTGCAGCGGAACGGCGATTGCGCCGAGCCGAATCGTGGCCAATTCCGCGACGACGTAGTCGGCACTCGCGAATCCCAGGGTTGCGAAGAAGTCTCCCGAAGCGATACCGAATGCGTCGTGCGTCAATGCCGATGCCAGTGCACCCGCGTCGTTCCAGGCTCGGCCGTAGGTGACGGTTTCGAAGCGCGGGAGTAGGCGGAGAGTGTTCGTGTCGTCGACTCGTGCGATCTCGCGGGCCCGGCGGCCGAGTGCCGGCCGATCGGAGTAGCGCGTCATGATCTCGGCAACCACGCGGGCCAGGTTGGGCGACAACTCCTGGGCGGCGTCGGCCACTGCGCTGTCCGGTTCGGCGGCTCGGAAGTCGTCATCGATCCGGTGGAGCTCGGTGAAGCGATCGCGCCCTCTGATCTCTCGGTCACGTTCGCTGTCGACGGCCAGTGTGTGCGTCATGCTCGACTCCCCTCCGACGATGCGCACCGGAACAGCCGGGCGCTGTCGATTGCTCGATCAAATATCGTTATCAAAGGTAAGCATATGCCGATGTGGCTTTTTTGAATCGTGATGCTGCTCATAGTCCGATTCGCCGTAAATGTCTGCCCGGCTGCGGCTTTCGACATTGCCCCGGTCGACCGCCCGCAGCCCGGACCGTTTGTCGCGACGCTCGGCGTGGCCGTCGAAACGCGACTTGTATGGTGAGGAAAGTAGTCACGTGCGTCACAGCGCTCACGCAGGAGTGGAACCTTCGGAACGACCCATGCGGTGGCGGTGCCCCCTCTCGATCGGAGAAGTGAATGTCGGACGTCCTCTCGCGACGCGACCTGGATTTTCTGCTGTACGAATGGTTGGACGTGGCGGCACTGACTGCTCGACCTCGGTTCGCAGAGCACTCGAGGGAGACCTTCGACGCGGTCCTCGATCTCAGCGCGGATATCGCCCGCAAGCACTTCGCGCCGCACAACAAGAAGGCGGACGCGCAGGAGCCGACGATGAATGCGGACGGTTCGGTGGAGCTGATACCGGAAGTGAAGGCAGCGCTCGATGTCTATGCGTCGGCGGGTTTGATCGCCGGGCAGTTCGACGAGTCGATCGGCGGCATGCAACTGCCAGCGACCGTCTCCCGGGCAGCGATGGCGTTCTTCCAGGCCGCCAACGCCGGGACCTCCTCGTACCCGTTTCTCACCATGGCCAACGCCAACCTGATCGCGGCGTACGGCACGCCGGATCAGGTGCGAGATTACGTCCGGCCGATGCTGGACGGGCGCTGGTTCGGCACCATGTGTCTGTCGGAACCGCAGGCCGGTTCGTCACTGGCCGACATCACGACCAAGGCGGTACCGCAGGACGACGGAAGCTTCCGAATCACCGGCACCAAGATGTGGATTTCGGGTGGAGATCACGAACTGACCGAGAACATCGTTCACCTGGTGCTCGCCAAGACGCCGGGCGGACCGCCGGGGGTCAAGGGAATCTCCCTGTTCATCGTTCCCAAATTCCTTCCCGATGGCACCGGGGGTACGGGCGAGCGCAACGACATCGTGCTCACCGGACTCAATCACAAGATGGGCAACCGCGGCACCACGAACACGCTGCTGGCGTTCGGCGACGGAACCCACTCTCCCGGTGGGCAACCCGGAGCGGTCGGCTTCCTCGTCGCCGAGGAGAACCGCGGATTGTCGTACATGTTCCACATGATGAACGAAGCGCGGATCGGCGTCGGATTCCTTGCGATAGCCCTCGGCTACGTCGGCTACCTGAAGTCGGTGGAGTATGCGAAGACCCGTACGCAGGGCCGACCACTCGGTGCCAAGGATCCGGCTGCACCTGCGGTCGCGCTGATCGAACACGCCGACGTTCGGCGAATGTTGTTGGCGCAGAAGTCCTACGTCGAAGGGGCGCTGGCGCTCGGACTCTTCTGTTCGCGCCTGGTCGATCATCAGGACTCTGCGTCCGACGACGCCGAAGCAGCACGATCGACGTTGCTGCTCGACGTACTGACGCCGATCGCCAAGAGCTGGCCGTCGCAGTGGTGCCTCGAAGCCAACAGTCTGGCCATTCAGGTGCACGGCGGCTACGGATACACCCGCGACTACGACGTCGAACAGCACTACCGCGACAATCGACTCAACCCGATTCACGAAGGCACACACGGTATTCAAGGTCTGGATCTGCTCGGGCGGAAGGTGATCATGCAGGGCGGCGCTGGATTGGCTCTGCTGGCCGAACAGATCGGACAGACAGTCGATCGGGCGCACTCGGAAGGCGGTGACGCTGCTCGTTACGCGGACGAACTACACGCACGCGTCGGCAGAATCGTCGAGGTCACCGCTGCGGTGTGGGGCACCGGTGATGCCGCTGTGGCACTGGCGAACTCCACGGCGTACCTGGAGGCGATGGGGCACACGGTCATCGCCTGGATGTGGCTCGAGCAGTTGCTGGCCGTCGGCACGAAGACCGGAGACTTCTACGACGGAAAGCGTTCCGCAGCAAAATACTTCTACGTCTACGAATTGCCGAAGGTTGACGTCCAACTCGACCTGTTGGCGAAGCTGGACCGCACCACCCTCGATATGTCACCCGCTTGGTTCTGATAAACAGTCACAAGGAGATTCACACATATGTCGATCTTGGACAAATTCCGCCTGGACGGTCGCGTCGTCATCGTCACCGGTGCATCCTCCGGACTGGGCGTGGCCTTCGCCAAAGCAGCCGCCGAGGCGGGAGCGGATGTGGTGCTCGCCGCACGGAGAGTGGACAAGTTGGCGCAGACCGCCGAGTTGATCGACAGCGTCGGAGGGCGCTCGATCACGGTCGCCACCGACGTGGTCGACCCGGATCAGTGCACCGCGATGGTCGAGTCCGCGATGGCGGAGTTCGGGAAGGTGGACGTGCTGATCAACAACGCCGGAGTCGGCACGGCCTATCCGGCAACTCGTGAGACGCCCGAGCAGTTCCGCTCGGTGATCGACATCAACCTGAACGGTTCGTACTGGGCAGCTCAGGCCTGTGGACGGGTGATGGCACCCGGCAGTTCGATCGTGAACATCTCGAGCATTCTGGGGCTGACGACGGCGGGCCTACCGCAGGCGGCCTACAGCGCCAGCAAAGCGGCCATCGTCGGCCTCACCCGCGATCTCGCACAGCAGTGGGGCGCACGTAAAGGCATCAGGGTCAACGCGATTGCGCCAGGATTCTTCCAGAGCGAGATGACGGACTCGTACCGGCCTGGATACCTCGACTCGATGGCTCCGCGAATGATCCTCGGACGCAAGGGTGATCCGGAAGAGCTGGCCGCAACCGCGATCTGGCTCGCCTCGGACGCCGGGGGATACGTGACGGGTCAGACCATTGCGGTCGACGGTGGGATCACGATCACCTGACCGCCGCTACGACGTTGCCGTCACCGCGATCCCTTCGCGGATCAGTCTGCGCGCAACCACGCATGCGTCCTCGGTGTCGAGGCCCGGCATCGAATCGAGGCGGCACGGAGCGCCCTTCATCAGGCTCTCGATCGCGTCGGCGCACTGAGACGGCAGCGTGACCGTTTTGTTCCTGAGCACCATCGATACGCCGTCGTTCGTGTGCGAGATCCGCGCGAAGATGCCGGGCCGCAATCGAATCGAGTTGTCGCCCCGCAGCGCACCCATCGCTGCGACGCTCGCCAGTGGACGGACCGGTTCCGGTCTGACGAGGTCGTCGTGACGATCTGCGACGCGTTCGGCGAGACGAAGTACCGCGTCGGGGTCTCGGTCGATCTCGTCGAGCGCGGCGCGCATGGCGTCCACAACTCGGTGTACATGCGGGACGATGGACTCCGGGTCGGAGTGGTCGAGGCCGGCAGGGAGGGGAGCGCGCAGACTCTCGACGTCGCCGAGCGCCTTCAGCACGTGGTGGGCGAGGTCGTAGTCGTTGTACGACGCGACGCCGATGGTCAAGTGCACGGTGGTGTCGCCGAGCGCTTGCGCAGAATGGATCCACCCGCGCGGCAGATAGAGCACGTCGCCGGGCTCGAGGACGACGTCCAGTTCGGGAGTGTTCGATGCATGGTCTTCGACGGCCGACCGTCGATCCGACCACGGTTGATTGTTGAGCGGATTCACGTGCACCGGCGAGTGAATGCTCCACCGCTTGGTCCCCGCGATCTGGACGACGAACACATCGTGCACGTCGTAGTGCGGTGAGAAGCCCTGGGACGCAGCCGGTGTGACGTACGAGTTCACCTGCACCGGATGACCCAGCTCGCGAACGAGATCGCCGACGAAATGAATCAGCGGTGGCCACAGCCGGTGGAGGCCCTGCAGAACCAGTGTGTTCCCGGCAGCGAACGCAGCCAGCACCGCACCCGAATCCACCTGATCCGTCACCTCTGCTCCGAACCCGCCGGAGGCCGTGAACTGCGCTTTGTCCAGCAGACGGCCGTCCTTGGCCATCCGCACGAACGGGGTACGCACACCGCGTTCGGCTATCAGCTCGTCCACTGCATCGAGTGTCATCAGATCGTCGAACGACCCCGGCAGTTCGGCGGATCGGGTGAGTTTGGGTGCGACTCCCCAGAACCGGTCTGCGAACTCCCCGAAGTCGGTACCGGTGAGACGACCGAGCGCGGACCGGTTTCCCGATCCGCGCTCGCCGCTCGGCTCAGTGCTCAAGCGGTGCCGTCCGCACCGCCGTCGTGCCCATTGGGGTTGGATCCGCCGTCGGCCGGGCCCTCGCCCGCACCGGCGGGGCCGTCTGCTCCGCCGTCGTGTCCGTCAGGATTGGATCCACCGTCGGCCGGCCCTTCACCGGCTCCGGCGGGGCCGTCTGCTCCGCCGTCGTGCCCATTGGGGTTGGATCCGCCGTCGGCGGGTCCTTCGCCTGCGGCTCCGCCCGTGGTGGTGATGTCGTCGTCGTTGATGCTCATCGAAGTCCTTCCGGTCGTAACGGTTCGTGTACCCGCGCAGCGCGAGAACACCGGGGGTATTGACGCAAACTCTGCTTCTCAAACAGCGGTCGCGCCGTGAATCTCAGGCAGAGTCGTCGGCGATCTCGGGCGCGTTCTCCCGCGTCGCCATCCCGCCTCCGCCGCCGCCGTCCACGGGCCCTGGTCGGCCGCCCTTCGGCGTGTCCGAGGTCTTCTCGGACTCGGCCGGGTTCTCGTTGTCGGTGTTCTCGTCGCGTCCCATGGTTCGACAGTAGACCGCCGCGAAGGCCGTGGGACCATGGAACGATGGATCGATCCCGAGCGCAGCACGTGGTGCTGCTCGACGACGAAGGCCGTGCCGTCGGCACACACGACAAGACCACCGTTCACACGCTGGACACGCCACTTCACCTGGCATTTTCCAGCTACGTGGTCAGAGCGGACGGCGCTGTTCTTCTCACGCGTAGGGCGTCGAGCAAGACGACGTGGCCCGGGGTGCTGACCAACACGTGTTGTGGCCACCCGGCTCCGGGAGAGAAGCTCGACGATGCCGTACTGCGCCGGATCGGTGAAGAACTCGGCCTTCGTGCGGAATCTGCCGAGTTGGTACTGCCGCACTTCCGGTACCGGGCCGTCATGGACAACGGAATAGTCGAGAACGAGATATGTCCGGTGTACCGAGTGCAAGTCGACGAGCACGCGACACTCGATCCGGATCCGGCCGAGGTGGACGAGACTCGGTGGGTGTCGTGGCGTGAGTTCTCCGCAGGGGTGCTCGGCGGCACGATCGATGTATCACCTTGGTGCCGAACGCAGGTGGAGCAGTTGACTGCTCTGGCCGACGAGCCACTCGGCTGGCCTGCGTCGCCGGACGACCTGCTACCACCCGCCGCCCGGCCCGCCGATACCCGCTGATCTCGTCGGGCCTCTAGGGTTCGTACTGTGACTGACGACGATTCGGGTAGGCCGAACGAGGACCTGCTCGATCGAGCGTCCATCGCGCGCGAACTCGGCCGTTTCTCCCATCGCACCGCCGAATCCGGCGGACTGCGCGCCGCTGCCGTCGCCGTTGCGGTCGGTGGACCGCCGGGGGACAGGCGCATGCTCTTGACGAGGCGGCCGGATCGGTTGCGCGCGCATCCGGGCCAGTACGCGTTGCCCGGCGGCGGGGTGGACCCGGGCGAATCCACGATGCAGGCCTGTTTGCGGGAACTGGCCGAGGAGTTGGGGATTCGAGCCGAGGAGAGCGATGTTCTCGGAAGGTTGGACGACTACGTCACTCGATCCGGGTATGTCATCACTCCGTTCGTGGTGTGGGTCGGCGATTACTCGTCCACGTTGTTGCCCAGTGAGGACGAAGTGGCCGAAGTGTTCGAGGTGACGGTCGACGAACTCGACGTCGACGCCCAGTTCGTGTCGATTCCGGAATCGACACGTCCGGTCATTCGCTGGCCGTACCGAACCGGGGCCATCCACGCTCCGACCGGTGCGATCGTCCACCAGTTTCGTGAGGTGGCGCTGCACGGTCGACACACCCGAGTCGCGGACTTCGAGCAGCCGGTGTTCGCGTGGCGCTAACGTGGCCGCAGGCCCGGTGCGCACACCGCGGCGAGCAGGACGACAAGGAGGTGATCGCCGATGACGAACGACCGTGAGCTCGAGGTATCGGATCGCATCGCGACCATTCCCAACCTGCTCAGCGCAATCCGTCTGTTGGGCGTTCCGCTGTTCCTCTACCTGATGCTGGGCCCCGAGGCCGATGGGTGGGCGTTGGTGATACTGCTCGTCAGCGGTGGAACCGATTGGCTCGACGGCAAATTGGCTCGCATGCTCGGCCAGGCATCGAAGCTCGGTGCCATTCTCGATCCGCTGGTCGACCGGCTCTACGTCGTCAGCACTCTGATGGCGTTCGTTCTGCGCGGCATCATTCCCTGGTGGGTTGCGGCCATACTCATCGGGCGCGACGCCGTACTCGGATTGACGATGTTCGTCTACCGCCGCAGGTCTCTTCCGCCTCCGGACGTCATCTATCTCGGTAAGGCCGCCACGTTCGTGGTGATGATCGCGCTGCCGGTCCTGCTGGTATCGGCCGGCAGCAATTCGGTGGCGGACGCCGCGGGACCGCTCGGATACGCGCTGCTGATCTGGGGCACGGCGCTGTACACCTGGACCGGTCTGCTGTATCTCGGCAAAGCGATCGCCGTCGCAAGGGCAATCGATCCGACTGTTGCCGGCACCTGACGGTGGAGCCCGCGGAACGACCAGGGCGGTCGAGTTCACAGGTCAGGAGGAATCCGGTCCCGTCGTTGTTGACGTCGTTGCTGACCGACCATCTGGACCCGGGATACGACGCCGCGGCCGCCGAACGTACTGCGCAGCACACCCGCAAGCCGCGGGTTCCTGCGGCGTTCTGGTTGTTGGGGGGTGCGGTCGTCGTCGGGGTGATCTTCGGCATCGCGTTCTCGCAACTGGCGTCCGGTGCAGCCGATGTCGACCGTGTGGGTGCCGATGCGTCGGCTGCTGTTCGAGCCGCGCAGGATCGCAGCGCCGATTTGGAAGTGACGCAGCAGGCCCTGGCCGAAGAAGTGTCCTCGGAGCGTGAAAGAGCCCTTCGGTCCGATGTCTCGGGCAGTGCGCTGCTGGAACGGTTGAGTGCTGTCGAGTCCGCTGCTGGCATCGATCGGGTGTCCGGACCTGGGCTCTCGGTCGTCGTCACCGAACCGGTTGTCGAGGACGACACGTCGGATCGGTCGGTTCGCCGGGGTTCGGGCGCAGCCGTGCTCGATCGGGACATCGCTGCGATCGTCAATTCGTTGTGGGCGAGCGGGGCGGAGGCGGTATCGGTGGACGGTGTTCGAGTCGGACCGAACGTCACCATCCGGCAGGCGGGTGGGGCGATGCTGCTGGACAATCGCCCGATCGACTCACCGTACGAGATCGACGCGATCGGGCCGCCGCAGCGTATTCAGGTCCAGTTCGTCGTCAGCGACGCCTATCTGCGGATGAGTACGGTGGCGCAGTTGTACGGCGTCGGATTCACGGTGCGCCCGGCAACCGATCTCGAACTCGGTCCCGCTGCTGTGAGAGAGTCGTTCGAGGCAGAGGAGGCAGGCCCACGATGACGGAGCACGATCCACCGAATGCCGTACCGGCCGAGTCCGAGGTGCAGGTGCCGTCGGATGCGCCGATCACTCCGACCCACGGTATCTATGCCCTGGCAGCGATCGCCGCACTGGTGGTCGGCGTCGTCATCGGGACGGTCGCGGGTCCTCAGGTTCCCGCTGTGGTTGCGCCGTATCTGCCGATCGCCGTCGTCGCGGCCATCGACGCAGTGTTCGGTGGTGTACGGGCTTTCCTCGACGGAATCTTCGACGCCAAGGTGTTCGTGATTTCGTTCGTGTTCAACGTCCTGGTCGCGGCCTTGATCGTGTGGCTCGGTGACCAGCTCGGAGTGGGAACTCAGCTGTCCACGGCAATCGTCGTCGTCCTCGGAATTCGTATCTTCGGCAATGCTGCCGCCCTACGCCGACGTCTGTTCGGTGCCTAGACCATGACGGCAGGCGGCGGTCGACACGGATGGCGTGCGCGGCGTCCCGAGGCAGAAGGGCGAAGGCGCGGAGCGGTATTCGGTTTACTGGCGCTCGCGCTGCTGTGCGTCCTGGGAATCGGCCTGGCAACGCAGGTACGAGAGACGAGCACGACCGATGGCCTGGAGAACTCCAGGCCCGAGGACCTTCTGGTCGTCCTGGACACCCTGACCCGACGCGAGGCGTCCATCCGGGACGAGATCGGCACCCTGCAGGCCACCCTGGCGACACTGCGTCAGTCCGGTTCGGGATCGGAGGCAGCAGTGGCGGAAGCGCAGGAGCGACTGTCCGCGTTGTCGATTCAAGTCGGCACCGTCGCGGCCCAGGGGCCGGGGGTGACACTGGTGATCGAGGACCCCAATTCGGGCGTCGGATCGGACGTGCTGCTCGACGCGATGCAGGAGTTGCGCGCGGCCGGTGCCGAAGCACTCCAGCTCGAGGGCGGCGGCAATGCCGTGCGCATCGGTGTCGACTCGTGGATCGCCGGTTCTGCGGGTCGGGTGGTGGTCGACGGGCGAGAACTGCGTGCCCCGTACACCGTCACTGCCATCGGAGACCCGCCGACTCTCGCATCGGCACTGAACATTCCCGGCGGGGTCGTGGACACGGTGACTCGCAACGGTGCAACGTCGAACATCGCGCAGTCGGACCAGGTCACGGTGTCCGCCTTGCGGGACCCGCGCCCGCGTCAATACGCTCAGCCCGGAAACTGACCGCCTGATTGCCCCGGGCCACGATCGAAGGGAATGCCGCGTTGAGCGACATCGACACACCAGCTGATCTGTACTACACCCCCGAGCACGAGTGGGTGCAGCGCACGGGGCCTGCAACGGTGCGGATCGGTATCACCGATTTCGCGCAGTCGCAGTTGGGCGACGTGGTGTTCGTTCAGCTTCCCTCCATCGGCGACACCGTCACCGCGGGCGAGTCTCTCGGCGAGGTCGAATCCACCAAGAGTGTCTCCGACGTGTTCAGCCCTCTGACCGCGAAAGTGGTTGCCGTGAACCAGGATCTGGACGGCGAACCGGAGAAGGTGAATTCGGGCCCCTACACCGGAGGCTGGCTGATCGACCTCGAGGTTTCGACACCGGAGGAGTTGGACGCGGCACTGGCGCAGATGCTCGATGCCGCCGGATATGCTCTCATCACGGCCGAGTGATCGGCCGGCTGTCGACACCGGCCAACAGGCCACACGGCCCCCGCCGCGCAGGGTACGGTCGACACCGAGCGAATACCCTGTCGGGGCGAAGGTCCAGCAAGCTGTACGACGCTACGCACCACCGAACGCCAAGCAAAACCTGATGTGAAGACCATGTACTGCGTTACCCGCGGCACCCGCTGCCTCGGGTGAACGGACTGAGAAGGAGTAACGGTGAGCCAGAACGACAACGACAGCAACTACGGGGAGTCACCGGCAGAGACCACCTCGGTCTTCCGCGCAGATTTCCTGCAGGAGCTGGACAACTCCGCGGCCACCCAGAGCACCGAAGCTCCGGTATCGGGTGTCGAGGGGTTGCCTGTCGGTGCCGCGCTGCTCGTCGTCAAGCGGGGACCCAACGCCGGGTCACGGTTCCTGCTCGACCAGCCGACCACTTCGGCCGGTCGGCACCCCGACAGTGACATCTTCCTCGACGATGTCACCGTCAGCCGTCGGCACGCCGAGTTCCGGCAGGACGAGGACGACTTCCAGGTCGTGGACGTCGGCAGCCTCAACGGCACGTACGTCAACCGGGAGCCGGTCGACTCGGCCGTGCTGGCAAACGGTGACGAGGTCCAGATCGGCAAGTTCCGGCTGGTGTTCCTCACCGGACCGCGCGGTGGCAACGGATCTCAGGTCGGCGACACGTCTGCGGGTGCAGGAAGCCAGTGACCGCCGTCGGGCAGCAGTCCAACGGGGGGATGTCGATTGGCTCCGTCCTCGATCGACTTCGGCCCGACTTTCCTGATGTCACCATCTCGAAGATCAGATTCCTCGAAGCCGAGGGTCTCATTTCGCCGGAGCGCACACCCTCGGGGTACCGACGGTTCTCCATCGCGGACTGCGAGCGTCTGCGCTTCGTACTGACCGCGCAGCGCGATCAGTACCTGCCGCTCAAGGTCATCAAGGAACAGCTCGAAGCCATCGACCACGGGGTCGCCACCGTGGAACGGGCCGACGCGACGGTCAAGCGTCCGCGGTCGCTCACGGTCGCTGCCGGTGAGGTGTCGCCCGAGGAGTTCCTGCCCGATCGAGAGGTTCGTATCGCCAAGGCAGACCTACTCGCTCAGGCGGGGATCGACGATGCGTTTCTGACCGAGCTGCTGCGAGCCGGTTTGATCACTCCCGGGCAGGCCGGTTTCTACGACGACGGAGCGGTGACGCTCGCCCGAACCGCACACGCGATGTTGCAGTTCGGTCTCGAAGTGCGCCACCTTCGAGCGTTCAAGCTCGCGGCGGACCGCGAAGCCGGGTTGGTTGCGCAGATCGCCGGACCCGTTGCGAAGGGCCGAGACGCCGGTGCGCGCGATCGCGCGGAGGAAATGATCCGTGAGTTGGCCGCACTGTCCTTGACCTTGCACACCTGTCTCGTCAAAGCGGCGGTGCGCGGTGCGCTCGACCGGTGACGCGCTCTCGTGTCGTTTCGAATTCCAATAGACTGGGCTGAGCCGGTCTTCAGCGCAGTCCGGATTTCTCGAGTTGAGAGGCAGACACGATGAGTGAGATGCGTGTGGTCGGTATTCGTGTCGAACAACCGCAGAACCAGCCCGTGTTGCTGTTGCGTGAGGCCGACGGCGACCGGTACCTCCCGATCTGGATCGGTCAAACAGAGGCTGCTGCAATCGCTTTGGAGCAGCAGGGCGTCCAACCTGCTCGGCCCCTCACCCACGATCTCGTCAAGGACTTGATCTCGGCACTGGGGCACCAGCTCAAGGAGGTGCGCATCGTCGATCTGCAGGAGGGCACCTTCTACGCCGATCTGGTGTTCGACAAGGACATCAGAGTCTCCGCTCGGCCGTCGGATTCGGTTGCCATCGCACTTCGGGCCGGGGTGCCGATCTTCGCCGAGGAGCCTGTGTTGGCCGAAGCCGGGTTGATCATGCCCGACGAGCGCGAGGACGAGGTCGAGAAGTTCAAGGAGTTCCTCGAATCCGTGTCTCCCGACGACTTCAAAGCCACCGACGGGTAACAGAAGAGTCTCAACCTCAACTTTAGGTTCAGGTTTACGGCGCGTTGCGTTGAATCTGCACGATCGTCCCCATAACGTTCGTGCCAGTGAAGTTCATCGCCGCTGCTGGTCCGATCCGGTGCAGTTCACGCCTCTTCGACAGCTGCCGAGGCGTACTCTGGCCTGGTACACGGTATGACTTCACGCGAGTACACCGAGGCATCTCCAGTGTCTCGGACGGATCGCAGTACTGACTCGATCCGAACGCAGTGAGACATCCGAGAGGGAGCAGTCAGTGGGAGATCAGCCGCAGCAGCATCACGGCAGTCGAGAGTCCGCAGCCGCAGGCCGGACCGAGGACACGCCCGTCGGTGCCGATGCTCGGGTCGACACCTCCGACCAGGCGTCGAACGCCCGAATCGAAGCGCCCCAGGACATTCAACCGGGATTGTTCCCCGACGACTCCGTGCCCGACGAACTCGTGGGCTACCGCGTGCCGAGTGCCTGCCAGATCGCCGGCATCACGTACCGCCAGCTCGATTACTGGGCCCGCACCGGGCTGGTCGTGCCATCCATCCGCGGCGCAGCGGGGTCGGGAAGCCAGCGGCTGTATTCGTTCAAGGACATGCTCGTCCTCAAGATCGTCAAGCGCCTGCTCGATACCGGCATCTCGCTGCAGAACATCCGCGTCGCCGTCGACCACCTTCGCCAGCGCGGTGTGGGCGACCTCGCCAACATCACGCTGTTCTCGGACGGCACCACCGTGTACGAGTGCACGTCGGCAGAAGAAGTGGTCGACCTCCTCCAAGGCGGGCAGGGCGTGTTCGGTATCGCCGTGAACGGCGCGATGCGCGAGCTCACCGGCACCATCGCCGACTTCCCGGCCGAACGAGCCGACGGCGGTGAAAGCCAGTCGAGCCCCGAGGACGAGCTGGCGTCGCGCCGCAAGAATCGCGCGAGCCGCAAGACCGGCTAGACTTTCCTCGTCGCGCCCGCGCGGGAGAGTTCCGAGGCACCCAGTCTCGGACGCCGAAGGAGCAACACCTCCCCGTCAATCTCTCAGGCACACGGACCGTGTGGGCTTCGACAACTCTGGAAAGTGGTGGGAGCACCCACCCGCCCAAGGGGAAAGGTGCCGGCGCCCTTGTCTGGCGCGCCGTGTCCGACCGAATCTCTCAGGCGCGCGCGTCAGCGGGCACACGACAGAGGGGGAGGAGCGGCCGGAGCGCATGCCTCGGTCGTCCGACGCCTCGTCTTTCCGGCACCTGGGAGCACATCGTGACCGACCGAACCGCCTCGTCCGCACACACTTTCGTCGACCGCCACATCGGCCCCGACGCCACCGAGTTGGTCCGCATCCTCGACACGATCGGCGTCGACAGTCTCGACGAGCTGGCCCGCAAGGCCGTTCCGTCGTCCATCCTCGACACTGTGGTCGACGGCGTTCCCGAGGGCATGGCAACACTGCCGCCTGCCCTGAGCGAGCACGAGGTACTCGCCGCACTGGCCGAGCTCGCCGGGCAGAACACCGTGGCGACGTCGATGATCGGCCTCGGGTACTACGACACGTTGACCCCGCCGGTGCTGACCCGGGGAATTCTGGAGAATCCGGCCTGGTACACCGCGTACACGCCGTATCAGCCCGAAATCAGCCAGGGGCGACTGGAAGCACTGCTGAACTTCCAGACCATGGTCGCCGACCTCACCGGCATGGACGTGGCGAATGCCTCGATGCTCGACGAGTCGACGGCGGCCGCCGAATCCATGACCTTGATGCGGCGCGCGAACAGGGCTTCCAAGTCCCCTCGGCTACTGGTCGATTCCGACATCTTTCCGCAGACCGAGGCCGTGTTGGCCACTCGCGCCGAGCCGTTGGGGATCGAACTGGTCTACGCCGATCTGGCCGACGGCCTGCCCGACGGGGAATTCTTCGGTGTGCTGGCGCAGCTGCCGGGAGCATCGGGCCGTCTGGTCGATCACACGGCGACCATCGAGGCCGCGCACGAACGTGGCGCGTTGGTTGCCGTGGGAGTGGACCTGCTGGCCGCCACCGTGGTGACTCCGCCCGGTGAGATCGGCGCGGACGTCTGCTTCGGAACCACCCAGCGGTTCGGTGTCCCGATGGGCTACGGCGGACCGCACGCCGGCTACCTCGCAGTGCGGTCAGGTCATTCCCGTCAGCTACCCGGCCGACTGGTCGGGGTCTCGCTCGACGCGGACGGCCACCGCGCCTACCGTCTGGCGCTGCAGACCCGCGAGCAGCACATCCGCCGCGAGAAGGCGACCTCCAACATCTGTACCGCTCAGGTCCTGCTGGCCATCGTCGCCGCGATGTACGCCAGCTACCACGGCGCAGACGGATTGCGGGCCATAGCGACTCGGGTGAATGTGCATGCTCGAAACGTGGCCGCAGGTCTGCGAGAGGCAGGCATCGACGTGGTGCACTCGGAATTCTTCGACACCGTCCTCGCGTCGATCCCGGGCAGGGCCGAGGCCGTCGTCGACGATGCCAAGCAGCGCGGCATCAATCTGCGGTTGGTCGACGCCGACCACGTCGCCGTAGCGTGCGACGAGGCGACGACACCCGAGCACATCGCGAACGCACTCGCAGCGTTCGGTGCAGAAACCGCCGGTGCCGGAGCCGAGTCGTTGCCGGCGAACATGACGCGCACCTCGGAATACCTCACGCACCCGGCATTCACCCGGTACCGGACCGAGACGGCCATGCTGCGCTACCTGCGCGCGTTGTCCGACAAGGACATCGCTCTCGATCGCAGCATGATTCCGCTCGGTTCGTGCACGATGAAGCTGAACGCAACCGCGGAGATGGAGTCCATCACCTGGCCGCAGTTCGCCCGTCAGCACCCCTTCGCTCCGTCCTCGGACGTGCCCGGTCTGCTGAGGGTGATCGCCGACCTGGAACGGTGGCTGGTGGACATCACCGGCTACGACGCGGTCAGCCTGCAGCCGAATGCAGGCAGCCAAGGCGAATACGCGGGACTGCTCGCCATACGTCGCTACCACCTCGGCAACGGCGACGCCGAACGCACCGTCTGCCTGATCCCGTCGAGTGCCCACGGCACCAACGCAGCCTCGGCGGTGATGGTGGGTATGCGCGTCGTCGTCGTGGCCTGCCGTCCCAACGGTGACGTCGACGTCGACGACCTGCGCGCCAAGATCGCCGAGCACGCCGACACCCTCGCCGCCATCATGATCACCTATCCCTCGACCCACGGCGTGTACGAGCACGAGATCTCCGAGATCTGTGCAGCGGTCCACGACGCAGGCGGTCAGGTGTACGTCGACGGTGCCAACCTCAACGCCCTCGTCGGTCTGGCGCGCCCCGGCCGATTCGGCGGCGACGTCAGCCACCTGAACCTGCACAAGACATTCTGCATCCCACACGGAGGCGGCGGGCCCGGTGTCGGACCGATCGGTGTGCGGTCGCATCTGCAGCCGTACCTGCCGGGGCATCCACTGGCCCCACAGCTCGGTTCGGGACCGACTGTGTCCGGTGCCCCGTACGGCAGTGCCTCGATCCTGACGATCACCTGGGCCTACATCGCGATGATGGGTGCGACGGGACTTCGGCAGGCGACGTTGACTGCCATCGCGTCGGCCAACTACATCGCCCGCCGCCTCGACGAGTACTTCCCGGTTCTGTACACCGGCGACAACGGCATGGTCGCCCACGAGTGCATTCTCGATCTGCGAGGGTTGACCAAGGACACCGGAGTCACTGTCGACGACGTTGCGAAAAGATTGGCGGACTACGGTTTCCACGCGCCCACGATGAGTTTCCCGGTGCCCGGAACACTGATGGTCGAGCCGACAGAGAGCGAGAACCTCGAGGAGATCGACGCGTTCTGCGATGCGATGATCGCCATCAGGGGAGAGATCGATCGCGTCGGATCGGGCGAATGGACCGTCGAGGACAACCCACTTCGAGGCGCACCGCATACCGCTCGGAGCCTGGCCGCCGAATGGGATCACTCGTATTCACGGGAACTCGCTGCTTACCCCGCGGGCTACGACCGTCCGAAGGTATGGCCCGCGGTGCGACGCATCGACGGTGCACACGGTGATCGCAACCTGGTGTGCTCGTGCCCACCGATCGAGGCGTTCGCCTGAGCCTGGAACAGAGCCCGCCACGTCGACGTGGCGGGCTCTGCTCTACTCGTGTCGCAGGCTTCAGCCCCGGGTGAGTTCGAGCATCGCGATCTCGGGCGGAGCGGCGACGCGAACCGGTGGACCCCACGCGCCCGCACCCCTGGTGGTGTACAGCGTGGTGTTGCCGATCGTGTCCAGCCCTTCGACACTCGGCTGCTGGAGCGGCACCAGGTACCGAATCGGCCAGATCTGACCCCCATGCGTGTGCCCGGACACCTGCATGTCGACTCCGAAGTCGGACGCCTCCACCGCCTGCAACGGCTGATGCGCCATCGACAATACGAATCGATCCGGGTCGATCCCGTCCAATGCCGCGGCGAGATCGGGTTCGTACGGTGCCGGTGCGGTGGCGTCGTTGATGCCGGCGATATCGATCGCGGCGTCACCACGAGTGATCGTCGTGCGCTCGTTGCGTAGAACGTCGATGCCGAGCGTGGACCAGAAGTCGAGCCATTCGCCGCCGTCACCCGCATAGAACTCGTGGTTGCCGCTGACGGCGAACACACCGAGCGGGGCGTCGAGGTCGCGGAGCGGCTCCAGGTCTTCTCCCACCAGAGCAACCGTGCCGTCGATGAGATCGCCGTCGAGCAGCACGACATCAGGATTTCGAGCGTTGATCGAATCGACGACCTTCCGTACGAACCCCGCACCGCGGGAGGGGCCCGCGTGCAGGTCCGATACCAATGCCACTCGGACGCCGTCGAATTCGGCCGGTAGCCTGTCGAGCGTAACGGCGGTGTTCGTCACCCGCGGAGTTGCCGCCTCGACGAGTCCGTACCCCACTGCGACCACGCTGACGAGTGACACCGCCGCTGAGCCGATCCTCGACACACGGAGTCGAGCCGCGGACGAATCGCGATGCCGCGCCGCGAAAACCACTCTCACGACGGTGCAGATCACGGCCACCAGTACGGTTCCCAGGAACAGGTACAGCACCACGGCGAGCCACGTGAGCCCGACGAACGCGGGGCCCCGTGCCCAGGACGGATCGAATGCGACGCCGCTGCCGAAGCCGATCACCGCACACAGCCACAACAGCGCCAGCACAGCATCGACAGCCCTCTTGGGACGTGTCGGCATTCCGGTGACGGAAAGGTATCGCCAGTGTAGGAACAGGGTGACGAGGAGCAAGAAGACACCGACGAAAATTACGCGAGACATGTTCTAGTACAACAACTTTCCGAGTAGATCGAAGAAATCCGGAGAATCCGAAGTCGGCACGGTCGTCGCGGTGCCGCCCGTCCGGGCCGAGATGTCGGTGAACGCGGTCGCGTCGGTGTTATCGCCGATCATCACCACGTTCACTGCGACCGGACGTTCGGCATCGGATGCCGAGTTCAGGTCGGTGAGCAGGTCTTGAGTGGACAGCGATGGGTCGTCGTTGGGACCGTCGGTGATCAGCACCACGGAATTGACGCGTCCGGGGACGAACCCGGCCACGGCATCGCGATAGGCGGCCAGCAACGACCGGGCGGAATGCGACGCGGATTCCGGTGTCAACGCCGCTGCACCGGAATTCAGCGCGTCGCGCCTGGAAGCCGCTGCGACCTGAGCCGCCATCGGGCCGGTCGGAACGTCGACGCGATAGGGGAGCGAGTCGTCCAGATCCTCGCTGAAGCTCCACAGGCCCAGCTCGGTGGAGTCGGGTACTCGCTGGAACTGCTCGCCGAGGGCGCGAACCGTGTTCTGCAGCCGAGTCGCACTGCCCTCGCTCGTGCCCATCGACTCGGACGCGTCGAGCAATACGGTGGCTCGACGCGGCAGGACCGGATTTCGCAGTACGTCCAGCAGCGCGTCGACAACCGGTCCGGAGGGAGCAGCGACGGTGCCGGAGTTCTGTGTTTCGCCGACGCCGAAGCCCGCATCCGTGAGCAGCTGCGCGCCGTCCGGCTGGCGGACGAAATCGACGAATGCGGCGGCCGCCCTGGTCGAGGTCTCGTCGCCGGAGAGTACGGCCGCGGGATGATCGGCAACGGGAGTGAAGCCCTGAGGTCGAACGGCAGTCAACGTCGACGAATCGGTCGACGCCAGTTGCTGTTCGGTGACCGGAACAGCGTGGACGGGGGCGTCGGGGCCGGGCGAGCTCTCCAGGGCGGCGAGTGAGTCGTAGGTTGTGGATGCAGACGTTGCGGAGGCTCCGGTGTCGGTGACGGCAAGCTCCGACACGGCCGAGACCAGTTCTCTCGACGAGACCTGGTCGAGGGTCAGTGCGGTGGCCGGATCGCCGCGTACCCCGGCAGCGATGGCGCCGAGCGCGAGTGTGGTTGCGCCGGCATCGGATCCGGTCGGCAGTGCGAGACGGAGTGCGCCCCACTCGCCGAGGCCGAGTGCCTGTGGGTCGCGTTGCAGGCGGACCAGGTCGGCCCAACTCACCGACGTGAGAGAGTCGGCCACGGCGGACGGCACCGCGAGTACCACCGGACTCGCCGCGAGTGGCCGCGGGGTGCCGTCGAGGGCTCCTCGGTCGGTCACGGCCGCGACGTCGCCCGACGATTGAGGTATCCACAGGCCCGGCCGAGCGCCGAGTGCTCCGACGTCCCAGTTGTCGATACCGGCGTTCAAGGCCATCCGGACGGCATCGGAGGCCGTGGCTCGAACCTGCACCGTCACACAGTGATCACGGACCACCGGTGCGGTGTCGTTGAACCGAGCAGCCAATTGTTCGACCGGCCCGGAGATGTCGGGATCGGCGGCGACAGTGAGCACCGCCGATCCCTCCACACAGGTGTCGGCAGCTTCGACCCCTTGATCGAGGATTCGATCCCGCAGTTGAAACCATCCGAACACGGCCGCAGCGAGCACCGCGATCGTGATCACGACGATCACGGGTCCGGCGGCTATCGAACGCCCGCGCCCTGTGTTCCGATGTTCACCCACGTGATCGACAAGTCCGTCAGGCGTTGACGGCCTTGTACTCCCGTCGGCGACGATGCAGGATCGGCTCGGTGTAGCCGTTGGGCTGGCTGGTGCCCTGGAAGATCAGGTCGCTGGCAGCCTGGAAAGCGATGTTGGTGTCGAAGTCGGGAGCCAACGGCTTGTACGTCGGATCGGATTCGTTCTGACGGTCCACCACCGGGGCCATCCGCTTCAGCGACTCGCGCACCTGATCTTCGGTGACGATGCCGTGGCGCAGCCAGTTCGCGATGAACTGACTCGAAATACGCAGCGTCGCACGGTCTTCCATGAGTGCGATGTCGTTGATGTCGGGAACCTTCGAGCAGCCGACGCCGTGGTCGATCCACCGCACGACGTAGCCCAGGATCGACTGCGAGTTGTTGTCGAGTTCGTTCTGCTTCTCCTCGTCGGTCCAGTCCGTGGACGGTGCGAGAGGAATTTCGAGAATGTCGTCGACGGTGGCGCGCTTGGCCTGTGCGATTTCGTGCTGACGGGCGAAGACATCGACCTTGTGGTAGTGCAGGGCGTGCAAGGTCGCAGCGGTGGGGGAAGGAACCCACGCAGTGTTGGCACCGGCCTTGGGGTGGCCGATCTTCTGCTCGAGCATGTCGTGCATCAGATCGGGCATGGCCCACATGCCCTTACCGATCTGTGCCTTGCCTTCGAGGCCGGCAGCGAGACCGGTGTCGACGTTGAAGTCCTCGTAGGCGGCGATCCACTTCTCGCCCTTCATCGCTCCCTTGCGTACGACGGGACCTGCCTCCATCGAGGTGTGGATCTCGTCGCCGGTGCGGTCGAGGAAGCCGGTGTTGATGAACACGACGCGTTCGGACGCAGCCTGGATGCACGCCTTGAGGTTGACCGTCGTGCGGCGTTCCTCGTCCATGATGCCGACCTTGAGTGTGTTGGCCGGCAGGGAGAGAACCTGCTCGACACGGCCGAACAGCTCCGCGGTGAACGCGACCTCGTCCGGTCCGTGCATCTTGGGCTTGACGATGTACAGCGAACCGGTGCGCGAGTTGGACAACACATTGTCCGAGGTCAGTGAGTGCATGCCGGCGAGCGAGGTGAACAGAGCATCGAGAATTCCCTCTGGCACCTCGTTGCCGTCGGCATCGAGGATCGCATCCGAGGTCATCAGATGACCGACGTTGCGGACGAACAGCAGCGAGCGACCGTGCAGCGTCAGTTCCGAACCGTCGACCGAGGTGTATGTGCGGTCCTTGTTCATCGCACGGGTGAAGGTCTTGCCTCCCTTGGAGACTTCCTCGGTCAGATCGCCCTTCATCAGACCGAGCCAGTTGCGATATCCCAGAACCTTGTCGTCTGCGTCGACGGCCGCGACGGAGTCCTCGAAGTCCATGATGGTGGTGACAGCGGACTCGAGCAGCACGTCCTTGACGCCTGCCCCGTCGGTCTCGCCGATCGGGCTCTCGGGGTCGATCTGGATCTCGAAGTGCAAGCCGTTGTGCACGAACAGAATTGCCGACGGCGCGTCGGGCGTGCCCTGGTAGCCGAGCAGCTGCGACGGGTCCTTCAGCCCGACCGTGCTGCCGTCGGCGAGGGTCACCGTCAGCGAGGCGGCATCGACGACGTATCCGGTGGTACCGACGTGCGAGCCGGAGCTCAGGGGCAGCGCCTCGTCCAGGAAGTTCCGCGCGAAGGCGATGACCTTGTCGCCACGGACCCTGTTGTAGCTGGTGCCCTTTTCGGCACCGTCGGTCTCGGGGATGGCGTCGGTTCCGTAGAGAGCGTCGTACAGCGAGCCCCACCGTGCGTTGGACGCGTTGATCGCGAACCTGGCATTGAGGACAGGCACCACCAGCTGCGGGCCTGCCGTGGTGGTGATCTCGGTGTCCACACCGGACGTGCTGATCTGGAAGTCTGCCGGCTCGTCGAGCAGGTAGCCGATCTCCTTCAGGAATGCCTTGTAGGCGGCGCGATCGTAGTTCGGGCCCGCGTGTTCGCCGTGCCAGGCGTCGACCTTGCCCTGGATCTCGTCGCGGACCGCCAGCAGTGCCTTGTTCTTGGGAGCGAGATCGGCGATCACCGACGCGGCACCGGCCCAGAAGGCATCGGACTCTACGTCGGTACCCGGCAGCGCCTCCTTCTCGACGAAATCGAATAGGACCTTGGCGACCTGAAGTCCACCAGCCTGCACACGATCGGTCATGAATTCCTCACTCTTTCCGGTCACGGACACCGGTGACCGGTGTCCCCACGACAACGCTGTCGATGTTACTCGGCGGTAGGTCCGACGCCGAACTCGCCGCCGACCAGTAAATTCTGGCATCGAGCGATCAACGCCGAGCGCAGAGGTGCCGCTTCGCTCGACAGTTCTCCCTGCGCGCGCACGTATTCGGCTCGTCCGGCCGGTGTCTCGATCCGAATGGGTTCGAGATCGAAGCCGCTCAGGTCGTACGGACTCGCGCGCATGTCGATCGTTCGCGCGTGCAGGGCCAGCTCGAAGCAATCGGTGAGAAACTCGGAATCGATCAGTGGCCCCAGCTTGTAGCACCACTTGTAGAGATCCATCGAGGCATGGATACAACCGGGTTGCTCGGATGTCAGACGCGACTCCGGTGACAGCGGGAGAGCGTTGCGCGGCGCTGCATCGGGGGTGAAGAACCGGAAGGCGTCGTAGTGGGTGCAGCGCAACGTCATCGAATCGACCACGGCGTCGGTTCCCTCGTGCCCCAGGCGCAGTGGCACCTGCTCGTGCCGCTGCGCCGAGGTGCCCCCGCGGTAGACCATCGCCCACTCGTGCAATCCGAAACAGCCGAGCACCGGTTGCCTGTCTCGGGTTGCGGCGAGCAGGCCGAGGGTGAATTCGATGCTCGATCGTCGACGCTCCACCAGATCCGACCGCACCCGAAAGCCCGGTCCGTCGTCGGTGTCGACCTGCTCGTAGGACGCGAACGCCGCGAAATCCTGCGCGCGATCACCGGTGAGGACGACGCCGTGACCTGGATTCCATCGACGCAGCTGACCCGGGCGGTGGCTGTAGTAGGTGAACAGGAAATCGAGTACCGGATGCACGCCGCCGTGGCCCCGGTCCGTCAGATAGTCACCGACGAGGTCCTCCACCCGTGCCGCGTGCGCGGCACGGCGGGAGGTCCACTGTCCTTCGCTCAACGTCGAGTCGGGCATTCACACGTTCCGTGGGGGAGCGGCCGCAGACTTGAAGCTGGACGACGACTGACCCGGACGCGGACCGGCCACCCGGTGCGTGCCGTCCCGAACCGTTCCGACGAACTCCTCGACCAGGTCCTCGAGCGCGACGATGCCGACCGTGGCACCCGTCGCGTCGTGCACGGCACCGAGATGGCTGCTGGCCCGACGCAACTTGGTCAGTGCGTCGTCGAGCACGGTGTCGATGGAGACCACCGGTAGTGCTCGCACGTCGCTGCGCGGAATGACCGTGTCCGGTCCTGCCGATTCGTCGGCCATGGCTTCGAGTACGTCCTTGAGATGCAGGTAGCCCACGAGTGCCCCCGAGGCGTCGCGGACCGGATAACGAGAGAATCCCGTTTCGATGACGGCGCGTTCGACGGAGCCCAGTGTGGGTCCGAGGGTGTGGTCGGGTCCGGACAACTCGATGCTGCGAACCTGGTGAGAGGGAATCAGGACCTCGGCCACGGTCCGTCCGGACGTCTCGAGGGCTTGCCGCAGTCGTCGATGCTCCTCGGCATCGATCAGTCCCTCGGATCGTGATTCGCCGATCATCTGCGACAACTCGACCGCAGAGACCGAGGAACTCAGCTCGTCCTTGGGTTCGATCCGCAGCAGCCGAAGGGTCAGGTTGGCGCACATGTTGTAGAACGAGATCAGCGGCAGTGCCACCTTGATGAACAGCAGATGGATGGGCACCAGAACCATGGCAGTGCTCTCCGGACCCGCGATGGCGATGTTCTTGGGCACCATCTCGCCGATGAGAATGTGCAGAACGACCACGAGCGTCAACGCGATGGCGAAGGCGATCGGGTGCAGGAAGGACTCGGGAATACCGACTGCCTCGAGCGGCACCTCGATCAGGTGTGCCACCGCAGGCTCCGCCACGCGTCCGAGAAGAATCGAGCAGATCGTGATGCCGAGCTGGGCCGCTGCAAGCATCTGCGACAGGTTCTGACCGGCCTCGATGACGCTCTGCGCACGCTTCTTGCCTTGTGCGAGTAGGGCTTCGAGGCGGTCCCGCCGGGCCGAGATCAGGGCGAACTCGGCCCCGACGAAGAATGCGTTGCCGGCGAGCAACAGGACGGCTAGACCGACGCCGAGGAAATCACCCATCGATCTCACCCTCCGACCTCATGCGAGCCACCGCAGCTGCGTCGACGGGCAGAAGAACCACCCGGTCGATGCGGCGGCCGTCCATCCGAAGCACCCGGGCCACCCAGCCGCCGTCTCGTTCGAGTGGATCCTCGTTCGCCGGGGAAGGCAACAGAACTGCATCCCCCTCGGTCGGAATACGACCCAACTCCGTCAGCACGAGACCGCCGATGGTTTCGTACTCGCCCTCGGGTGCCGAATACCCCGTGGCCGACGCGACCTCGTCGATACGCAGCAGCCCTGCACAGTCCCATCCGTCGCCCGATCTGGAGACATCGAGTTCCGGCTCGTCGTGTTCGTCGCGCACGTCACCGACGATCTCTTCGATGAGATCCTCCATGGTGACCATGCCCGCGGTGCCGCCGTACTCGTCGACGACGAGCGCGACCTGCATACCGTCGGCGCGTACCCGCTCCATCACTGCGTCGCCGTCGAGACTGGACGGTACGACGGGAACGTCGCGAGCCAGGGATTCGACCGTCGTCGACCGCCGGTGCGCCCCGGCGACGGTGAACGCGTGCTTGATGTGAACGACGCCGACGGTGTCGTCCAGGTCGCCGTCGACCACCGGAAAACGTGAGAAGCCGGTCCGCGCAGCCGTTTCGATCAGATCGGCCACGGTCGCGTCGGTGGCGAGTGTTTCGATCTTCACTCGCGGCGTCATCAGTTCCTCGGCCGTGCGATCGCCGAACTGCAACGACCGGTCCACCAGTCGGGCGGTGTTCTCGTCGATCGACCCCTGCCGCGCCGACGTGCGGACCAGCGAACCCAGCTCCTGCGGCGACCGAGCGGATCTCAGTTCCTCCGCCGGTTCGATTCCGAGCCGGCGCACCAGCCAGTTCGCCGAGCCGTTGAGTCCGTTGATGGCCCACTTGAACACCAGTGAGAACCCGGCCATCGCACCGGCGGTGACGCGAGCGGTCGACATCGGTTTCGCGATGGCGATGTTCTTGGGAACCAGCTCACCGAAGATCATCGAGAACGAGGTCGCCAGGATCAGCGCCACTGCGAGCGAGATGCCGGCGGCGAGGGTCTCGGATGCGCCCAGTGCGTCGGCCACCGGCCGAATGAAACCGGCCAGCACCGGTTCGGCGAGATAACCGGTGATCAGCGTGGTGATGGTGATGCCGAGTTGGGCACCGGACAGCTGAAACGACAGAGTCTTGTGGGCGTGCAGAACTTGGCGTGAGCGGAGGTCACCGTTGTCGGCCTGTGACTCGACCGCACTGCGTTCGAGGGCAGTGAGGGAGAACTCGGCCGCGACGAACAGCGCGGTGCCGGCCGTCAAGGCCACGAAACCGAGCAGGCTGGCGATGGTGATGAGAAGTTCCACGCGTCAACTCCGCCTGAGCCGAGGCCGTCGAAGCTGGGACAGGAGCATTGCGCCGCCGGAGTGCACGTGGCTGCCGAAATCGTGTTCGCCGGGTTTCTCTCCCGGCTCGATAGAGGATCCCTCCGAAGTGGAACCGTCGTCGTGTTGTTCTGCGGTTGCCGTGACGGCAACCGAGATAGTGGGTGCCTCGGGCACCTGATTCCCTTCTGTCGGTTCGCGTTGCGGTCCCTTCATGGGGAGCCGACGTCAGGCCACACGCCGAGAATCGATTGCTCGAATTGTCGACGAGTGACGAGCGCGAACAACTGTGTCTGCTGTAGGCGAGAGTCTAACCGTGTCCGATCGTCACCACCCGGAGGGCAGGGGCCGCCCCTCGGCGAATCCGGCGGCGGACTGGACTCCCAGAACGGCTCGTTCGGCCAACTCCGGGAGCGAACGGGCTCCCGCGTACGTACAGGTACTGCGAACTCCGGCACAGATGTGATCGATCAGATCCTCGACACCCGGCCGATCGGGATCGAGGCGCATCCGCGAACTGGAAATGCCCTCCTCGAACAAGGCTTTGCGGGCCCGGTCGAACGCCCCGTCGGTTGCGGTACGGGCGGCAACGGCTCGCTTGGACGCCATGCCGAAGCTCTCCTTGTACCGATTGCCCGATGCGTCCACTCGCAGGTCGCCGGGCGACTCGTAGGTGCCGGCGAACCACGAGCCGATCATGACGTTCGCAGCACCGGCAGCCAGCGCGAGAGCAACGTCACGGGGATGGCGCACACCGCCGTCGGCCCACACCGAAGCCCCGAGTTCGGCTGCCGCAGCCGAACAATCGGCCACAGCCGAGAACTGGGGGCGTCCGACGCCGGTCATCATTCGCGTCGTGCACATCGCGCCCGGTCCTACGCCGACCTTGACGATGTCCGCGCCGGCCTGCACCAGATCGCGCGTCCCCTGGGCGGACACCACGTTGCCGGCCGCCAGGGGAACGCCGAGATCGAGAGAGCGCACAGCAGCGAGGGCTTCGAGCATCTTCTGCTGATGGCCGTGCGCGGTGTCCATGACGAGCACATCGGCACCGGCCTCGACCAGTGCGGTCGCCTTCTCCGCCACATTGCCGTTGATACCGACGGCGGCAGCGATGCGCAGGCGGCCCGACGCGTCGACCGCGGGCGCGTAGATACCGGTCCGAACGGCACCGGTCCTGGTCACGACACCGGCCAGGGAGCCGTCGTTCTCGACGACAACGGCGAGATGGGCATGTGCCGCTTCCATCAGCTCGAAGACTTCCTGGGGCGACGCATGGCGAGGAGCGCGCACGAAATCGGCCGACGCCACGGAACTGAGTCGAGCGAATCGGTCGACGTCGGCACAGGCGCTCTCGGTCACCACTCCGATCGGCTTGCCGTGTTCGACGATCACGACCGACCCGTGTGCGCGCTTGTGCACCAGCGCCAAGGCGTCGGACACGGACGCATTGGGGCCGAGGACGACAGGTGTGTCCGCGATCAGGTCACGGCTCTTGACGAATGCGACGGTCTCGGCAACGGCCTCGGTGGGCAGGTCCTGCGGGATCACGGCGATCGCTCCGCGACGTGCGACGGTCTCTGCCATCCGCCGTCCCGACACCGCGGTCATGTTCGACACGACGATCGGGATGGTGGTGCCCGAACCGTCGACCGTGCTCAGGTCGACGTCGAACCTGGACGTGACGTCGGTTCGGTTGGGGACGAGGAAGACGTCGTCGTAGGTGAGATCGTAGGGCGGAAGGTGACCATCGAGGAACTGCACGTTGATCGAGACTACCGGTCGGCCGCATTCGGGGCCGAAGCCACGTCCCCTGTCTCCGTTTCGATGCGGGTCGACGCCTGGGTCCGAGACAGTCGAATCGTCGTCACCACCATGACGAACACCGCTACGGCGATGACGGCGAGGGACGTCCCGTCGGTTCTGATTCGCTCGTCCAGGACCGTGATGCCGATGAACGCCGCGCCGAGTGGTTCGCCGATCGTGACCGCCGGTAGTGACGCGGACAGCGGACCGACCTGGAAGGCTCGCTGCTGCAGATAGAACCCGAGAACTCCGGATCCCACCAGCGCGTAGGTCTGCCAGGCTGCCAGGGCCCCGAGCAGATCGCTCTCCACCAGATCGGTGACGAACTTCGTCAGAGCCGCAGCCAGACCGAACAGCAGCCCTCCCGCGGCTCCGAGCAACAGAGCCCGCGCGCCGGGCGCTCGCAGTACGAGCCCGCCCACCGCGGCGCCACCGATCACGACCGCGGCGATGATCAGCGGAATGATCCAATCGGCCAGCGGGGCGTCGGTATTGCCTTCACTGGGATCGCCGACCACGATGAACACCGCAAGAGCGGTGGCCAGGAGAACGGCGAGTGCCCACGTCGAAACCGGGAGTGCCCGGCCCGCCAATTTCGCCGACATCGGGAGTGCGAACAGCAGGGCGGTGACGAGCAACGGCTGCACGACCAGCACCGAACCGACCCACAGTGCAGCGATCTGAACCGCGTAGCCGCCGCCGTCCCCGAGTACGCCCACCCACCATCTCGGGCTTCGGATCAGGGCCGAGAGCAGCGATGTTCCCTCCGGAACCGACGCGGCGGCGCTCTGCTGTGCCACCGACGCAGAGGCGAACAGGAATGCCGACACCAGCGCGAGCAGGATCGACAACCAGGAGGCGGTCACCCGCGTCGTCCTCGGGTGCCGCCTCGCCTGCCTCCGGAACGCCCGGGTCGCTCGTGTCGGGCGGGTGCGGCACCACGCCGCGAACTACGAGGGGCGGGTGATTCCGCCGCCTCGGCCGGGAGCGGTCGGCCGATGGGGGTACGCGCCCCCGTCAACCGACGCCACGAGGTGGGATCGGTCTCGGTGTCGATCACCGTCGCCGAGACACCGGCGTCGCCGGCCATCGCACGCACGTGATCGAGCTGATCGGCGGTGGCCAACGTCACGACGGTTCCGCTGGCTCCGGCACGCGCAGTGCGGCCCGCGCGGTGCACGTAGTCCTTGGAGTCCAACGGTGGGTCGACGTGAACCACGAGGGTGACGTCGTCGACGTGAACCCCACGTGCTGCGACATCGGTGGCGATCAGCGCGGTCGACTCGCCGTCGCCGAAAGCGGCCAGCGAGCGTGTGCGGTGAGCCTGAGTCTTGTTGCCGTGCAACGACGATACCGATACACCCAGACGGCGACAGTCGTCGGTGAGTCGGTCGACCGCGTGAGTGGTCCGGACGAACAGCAGCGTGCGACCGTCCCTGTTGGCAAGTGCGGCAGCCACTTCGGTCTTGCGGGCAGCATCGACCCTGAACACGTAGTGCGCGATGTCGGGCTCGCCGACCGACTCCGCCGTCGAATGTTCGGCCGGATCGTTCAAGAACTTCTCGACCAGGCGGTCGACGTCCTCGTCCAGGGTCGCCGAGAACAGCAGTCGCTGCCCGCCGGCCGGTGTCGCGGCGAGGAGCGAATCGACCTGGGGCAGAAATCCCATGTCCACCATGCGATCCGCCTCGTCGATCACGGTCACCTCCACGCGATTCAACGTGATCGAGCGTCGGGCGAGCAGGTCGTTGAGGCGACCGGGGGTGGCAACCACGATGTCGATTCCGCGCTGGATCTCTCGGACATTGCGCTCGAGCGGGACGCCGCCGACCACACCGACGCTGCGTAGGCCGAACGTCGCACCGTGGATGTCGAGGACTTCCTGGATCTGGAGCGCGAGTTCGCGAGTGGGAGCAAGCACGAGCCCACGCGGAGCACCGGGCTCACTGCGACGGCCGGCAAGCCGCACGAGCAACGGAAGCCCGAACGCGAGAGTCTTTCCCGATCCGGTCGGAGCACGGCCGAGTACATCGCGGCCCTCGAGCGCATCGGGCAGGGCCGCGGACTGGATCGGAAACGGCTCCGAGACACCCGCTTTCCTGAGCGAGTGGACGAGAACCACGGGCAGTCCCAGTTCTGCGAACGATCGAACGGATTGACCCGGCATGGCTGTGACCCTACCGCTGCGTCGACCACGCGTCGGAATCTTCTTGTCGGTGCCCCGCGCAATACTTCGAGTAGAACGCACGTTCGATCGGCGTTCGGCACCGTGATCGCCGAGGGGGCGATCGCACGCAGAGTGTGGGGGAGCTATGTGCAAGATGTGTCAGGGCTACAGCGTCGACGAGTACATCGAAGGTGTGAAACGCACCATCGACAGGTGTGGGTGGGCCTTGCAGTACGTGGAATCGGAAATCGATCTCGACGGTATCCATCCGGCGTTCTGCTACACGGTCGGTCTGACGAATTTCGGCAGCCCGGAGATCGTCATGACCGGACGCGGGCCACATGAGTCCTCGCGAATTCTCAATTCGCTGGGCGCCTCGGTGGCCTCGGGAATGCTCGAGCTCGAATCCGGAATCGGTTGCACTGCAGCAGGATTCGAGCTGTTCACCATCGACGTACCGGACTGTGCGGAAATTCTGTACGCAGCCTCCGACGTCTACGGCCAGGGGTGCTTCAGTGCGGTGCAGGCGGTGTGGAAGGACCTCGAAGGTGCACTGCCGTGGGAAGGGATCCCGTCGACGGTGGTCCAACCGATTCTCGGGCCGGTACCCGGCTGACCGGTTCCCGTGCTGTACCGGTGGCGCTGCGTGGTGAACGCAGCGCCACCGGCGGAAGCTTCTCGGTCAGGCTTCGATCTCGGAACGATCGCCGCTCCACAGGGTGTGGAACTTTCCTTCCGAGTCGGTTCGCTCGTAGGTGTGCGCCCCGAAGAAGTCCCGCTGACCCTGTGTCAGAGCGGCAGGTAGACGCTCTGCCCGCAACGCGTCGTAGTAGGAGAGCGAGGACGCGAACGCGGGGACCGGAATGCCCAGTGAAGCCGCGGTGACGACCACTCGACGCCAGCTGTCGATGGCGTTCTCGATGGCATCACGGAAGTACGGGGCCAGGATCAAACTGGGCAGTTCGGCGTTGTCGTCGTACGCGTCCTTGATGCGATCGAGGAACCGAGCGCGAATGATGCAGCCACCACGCCAGATCGTGGCGAGGTCACCGGGATGCAGATTCCAGTCGTATTCGGTGCTGCCCGCGGCGATCTGATCGAAGCCCTGTGCGTAGGCGACGATCTTGGACGCGTACAGAGCCCGACTGATGTCGTGCGTGAACTGCTCTGCGTCGGTCGGCTTGTCGGCGAGTGTTCCGGAGGCGAGTCCGACGGCTGCCTTGCGCTGAGCGCGTGACCCCGACAGAGCCCGAGCGAACACGGCCTCGGCGATACCGGTGACGGGAACGCCGAGGTCCAGAGCCGCCTTGACGGTCCAGCGACCGGTGCCCTTCTGCTCCGCAGCGTCGACGATCACGTCGACGAGAGGCTGACCGGTCTTGGCGTCGACCTGGCGGAGAACCTCGGCGGTGATCTCGACGAGGTAGCTCTCGAGGTCTCCGTTGTTCCACTCGGTGAACACGTCCGCTACCTGAGCGGGCGTGTATCCGAGCGCGTCACGGAACAGGTTGTAGGCCTCACCGATGAGTTGCATATCGGCGTATTCGATGCCGTTGTGGACCATCTTGACGAAGTGGCCGGAGCCGTCGGGCCCGATGTGGGTGCAGCACGGCGTGCCGTCGACCTGCGCCGCGATGGATTCCAACAGCGGTCCGAGGGCCTTGTAGGACTCCGCGGGTCCGCCCGGCATGATCGACGGTCCGTTGAGCGCGCCTTCTTCGCCGCCGGAGATACCGGCACCGACGAAGAGCAGTCCGCGCTCCTTCATGGCGGCCTCGCGCCGGATGGTGTCGGTGTAGAGGGCATTGCCACCGTCGATGATGATGTCGCCCTCCTCCATCGCGCCTGCAAGTTCCTCGATCACGGCGTCGGTCGGGTCGCCTGCCTTGACCATGATGAGCACTCGGCGCGGTTTCGCGAGGGCGGCGACGAACTCCTCGATGGTCTCGGTGCGGATGAAGTTGCCCTCGGTGCCGTGCTCGGCGATCAGGGCATCGGTCTTGGCCACGCTGCGGTTGTGCAATGCGACGGTGTGACCGTGATGGGCGAAGTTGCGGGCGATGTTGGAGCCCATGACGGCGAGTCCGGTGACTCCGATCTGAGCCAGTTCTGTCGGTTCTGCTGCTGAGGTCATACAGACAGCTTTCCTTGCCGCGAGATTTCGCGCGAGCCAACCCCCCGGCCGGTGTCGAAGCCGGCCACCGCCAACGACGAAGGGTGCCGCATTCGCGAAGAATGCGGCACCCGTTCGTGCATTTCGGGTCGGATCACGACCTCACGGTGACGAACCGATCAGTGGCTGCGAGCCGGACCGTCGAAACCGTCGTACGAACGCCGTTCCGTGCGACTGCGGAAGCCACCGGACCGGTGCTCGTCCTGGCGGGGACCGGATGCCGGACGGCGATTGTCGGAGCCACGGCCTTCGTATCCACGACCCTCGGAGCCGCGGTACGAGCCCGAATCGGAGCGACGCGGACGATCGCCCTGGTAGCCCTCGCTGCTGCGGGGGTTGGATCCCTGGTATCCGCCGCCGCTGCGCGGGTTGGAGCCCTGGTAGCCGGTGCGGGGACGGTCGCCCTGGTAGCCCTCGCTGCTGCGGGGGTTCGAGCCCTGGTACCCGCCACCGCTGCGCGGGTTGGAGCCCTGGTATCCGCCACCACTGCGGGGGTTGGAGCCCTGGTATCCGCCACCACTGCGCGGGTTGGATCCCTGGTAGCCGGGACGGCTGTTCCGGTCGCGGGGAGCGGACTCGGCGCGCAGGGGCTCACCGGTCGGCTTCTTCGCTCCGGTGATGCTGTTCAGCTCGGCCGAACCGGGCGAGACGTTGACGGCGGTGGCCTTGACGCCGGCCATCCCGGTCAGACGCAGAACCTGACGACGCTGGTTGGGCAGCACGATCGCGACAACGGTGCCCTTCTCTCCCGCGCGTGCCGTACGTCCCGCGCGGTGCAGGTAGTCCTTGTGGTCTGCGGGCGGATCGACGTGGACGACCAGGTCGATACCGTCGACGTGGATTCCACGAGCAGCAACGTCGGTGGCGACGAGGACGGGTGTACGGCCGTTCTTGAAGCGCTCGAGAACGCGGGTGCGCTGATTCTGAGCCTTGCCACCGTGCAGTGACTCCGCGGCGATACCGAGCGCACGCAGGCGGTCGGTGATTCCGTCGCAGCCCAGCTTGGTACGCGCGAACATGATGGTGCGACCGCCTTCGCGGGCACCGATCTCGGACAGAACGAGATCCTTCTGACCCCGGTCGACCATGAGCACGTAGTGATCCATGGTGCGGACGCTGGCTTTGCCGTCCTGGGTGGAGTGCTCGACGTGATCGGGCAGGAACTGGCGTACCAGCGACTGAACCTCACGGTCGAGGGTGGCCGAGAACAGCATGCGCTGTCCGTCTGCCGGAGTGTCGGCGAGGACGGCACGAACCTCGGGCAGGAAGCCCATGTCGGCCATCTGATCGGCCTCGTCGAGCGCGGTGATCTCGATGGAGTCCAGGATGCAGGTGCCCTGACGCAGATGGTCGGCGAGGCGACCCGGGGTGGCGACGAGGACGTCGACTCCACGTCGGAGCTGCTCGACCTGCTTGTTGAACGGGGTGCCGCCGACGGCGGGCATGACGCGCAGGCCCTGCGCATTGGCGTAGGGGGCGAGGGATTCGACAACCTGGAAAGCGAGCTCGCGGGTGGGGACCAGCACGAGCGAACGGGGGCGCTTGGCCGCCGGGCGGTCGGTGTGCAACGACAGGCGCTGCAGGATCGGCAGGCCGAAGGCGAGGGTCTTGCCCGAGCCGGTCTGCGCACGGCCGAGGACGTTCTTACCGGCGATGGCGTCGGGGAGTGCCTTCTCCTGGATGGGGGAGGGCACGGTGATCGAGTTGCGCGCCAATGCGGCGACGACTGCCTCGGGCAGTCCGAGATCGGCGAACGTGAATGCCGGTGCCGCTGCGGGCGTCGGAACTGCCGTGGTGTCGGAAGCGGTGGAAACGGGTGTGTTGGAAACAGCGTGGGTCACGCAGTAAAGCCTCTCCGGATTGCGGGCACGCCAATAAGCCCGAAGCTGAGAGCACCCGAAGAACCGGGAAACACGAAAAACAGCCAGAACACATTGATACGAGCCAGGGCACTGTCACCTGGCCATCAGAATGCAGACGAGAACTGCATAAAGTGGGGCTGTTTGTGCCATTTCGATTGCTAGGCCGCGATGGCGACCGGTCTCTACTGTACGGGACGTACCGCCGATTGTTCGACTCGAGTCGATGTGACCTGTGCGACCCCGATCGCCCACGGGACTCACCCGACGAGCTTGCTCAATTCCTCCAGCCACGGCATGGCGACGTAGATCGTGGGAAGAACGAGGATCACCACGGCCGCAGCGTAGGCAGCCGCAGCGATGCGCACATCGGCACCCGGGCCGCTCAAGCGCTGGACACGGATGAGGGTGTGCGGCCCTCCGGCCGCCATCGCACCACGCGGTGCAGTTGACCCGGCGCAGGTGACCAGTGCCCTGGCCAACGGTGTGGGTCCGGTGACCTTGACCGCCGAGTCGTCGGCGAGCAGCTCGACCAGCAGCTGCACGCTGCCGAGCGCCGACTTGCTGCGGACGATCCGAGGGAACGCTTCGTTGACGGCGGTGAATGCTTCGAGGACCAGGTCGTGGCGGGCGCGCAGGTGTGAGCGCTCGTGACTGAGGATGGCAGTGACCTCCGCCTCGGAAAGACTGGCCAACGTTCCACGGCTGAGCACCACCCGCTGACGCAGACCCGGTAGACAGTACGCGATCGGTTCCGCCGCGTCGAGCACGCGGATGTCTGCATCGCGGAGACCACGGAAAGGGTTCTCGCCCCGATCGCTTCGATCCAGCAGATCGACGAGCACGCGATGCCTGGAACGTCGACGACGGGTTCTGACCGCTACCTGAACGACGGAGAACATGAGCTTGGCACCGATGCCGAGCGTGATGGCGAGGACGACGACGTAGAGGATCCACAGGGGCAGGCCGAGAGCGTCGATCTCGTCGGTCGGTGCCGTCGTGGGCCGACCGTCCGGACCGGGGACCAGCAGCAGTCCGCCGATCGCGAGGCCCGAGCTGAAGGCCGAGAGCACAGCAGCGAGGGCAATTGCCTGCCAGAGCACCAGAGCCGCGCGTGGTGACCGGTACGGCCAGCTCGCGCGGGCGAGCACTGCCGGAACCGGCCCAGCCAGGATCAGCGCGAGTACTGCGAATACCAGCGCAGTCGTCGAGTTCATGTCCTCACTTACTGCCGCGAGCGTCAGTCCGTCGGACGGCCATCTCCAGCCGAAGGGGACTTCGATGTCGATTGTGCCACTTCCAGAGCGGCGAGCGCCTCACGGAGGGCGGCGGCTTCGTCGGCCCCGACCTGTCCGACGAAGTGGACGAGTGCCGCTGCGCGTCCACCCGATGCCGGTGCCTGCGACAGCGCGTCGACCATCAGGCTCGCGACCAGCTCGTCGCGGCCGTGCAACGGGGCATAGCGATGCGCTCTGTCGTCGCGTTGCTGCACGACCAACTTCTTCTTCGCCAGCCGCTGCAGGACCGTCATCACTGTCGTGTACGCGAGTTCGCGATGCGTCGCCAGCGCCTCGTGCACCTGTCGAACGGTCTGGGGATCCGACGACTCCCACAGATGGTCCATCACTGCACGCTCTAGTTCACCAAGACCAGCCATTCGTCCGAGTCTACGGCTACTCCGACGCGGATGCGTACTACTCGTGGTAGTACCGACCTGTCGGCAGGTGTGGGATCGGTCATAGGCGGTGTCGCGACGAATCGGCGGGTCTCGACCGCGGGAATCCCGCGGCGAATATTCTGTGCTGTGATCGTGCCGCCCCTCGGCCCGACTTTCGAGAAGTGAGCGGAGACGAAAGCGTGGACTGGTTCGATTCCCTGTCGTTGATCGACGGCCCGGTACCGGTGATCGTGTCCGTTCTCGGTGCCCTCGGTGGTGTGTGGCTGCTCTTGTCGAGATCGCGGCGATACGCCACGCGTGCGCTGCCGATCGCCGCGACGTCATCGATCGTTGCCACGACGATCGGCTACGTGGTGGTCGAGAAGGTGTGGCGACCGTTCCCGGACCCGATAGAGACCGCGATCTACGTGTGGATCGGCGTCGGTCTCGCTGCGTTGTTCACGATGGTTCCCAGGTCTTTGGCCGCTCGAGGGGTGCTGGGCACCTCGGCGTCCGTGCTGGCGACGGTGTTCGTGGTGGCGGCGTCGGCCCTGCACGTCAACTTGGAGTTCGACGCCTACCCCACCGTGGGCAACGCTCTCGGGGCCGAGTCCGCGGCGCGCATTCAGTTCTCGGATGTGCCCGCTGCGGTGGCACAGACCGTCACCGGCACGCCGCTCGACTCGGTCTGGACCGCGCCCGCCGACCTGGCGTCCGCCGGGAGAATCACCTCCGCCTCCATTCCGGCCACTGCGTCGAACTTCTCCGCACGAGATGCGCAGATCTACCTGCCGCCCGCCTACTTCGCCGATCCTCGTCCGCTCCTTCCGGTCCTCGTGCTGCTCGCCGGTCAGCCGGGAGCACCCGAGGACTGGCTCAACGGTGGAAAGCTCGCCGAGACCATGGACAACTTCGCCCGCGATCACGCGGGTCTCGCGCCGGTCGTCGTCGTCGCGGACGGGACCGGGTCGTCGATGGCCAATCCGCTCTGTGTCGACTCACCCCTGGGCAACGTGGACACGTATCTCTCCCGAGACGTTCCCGACTGGATCGACACTGCGCTGCAGGTCGATCCGAATCGCGCGCACTGGGCGATCGGTGGATTGTCCTACGGCGGTACGTGTTCGATACAGATGGCGACCAATCATCCCGATGTCTATCCCACGTTTCTCGACCTGTCCGGTCAGCGTGAGCCGACTCTCGGCGATCGAGACCGAACGGTGCAGCAGGCCTTCGGAGGAAACTCCGCGGCGTTCACTGCCGTCAATCCGCTCGACCTGCTGAAATCACGTCGGTACCCCGACTCGGCCGGTATTTTCGTCGTGGGGTCGGACGACAACGACTACAAACCGGGCCAACAGGAAATGTACGACGCGGCGAAGGCCGCCGGAATGGATGTGCAGTACGTGGAGGTACCGGGCGGACACAGCTTCGCTGTGTGGTCGGAAGGCCTCCGACGTGAGCTCCCATGGTTGGCGACGAGGACAGGGTTGATTTCGTGAACGTGACCGATCCGGAACGACCGTCCTCGGCCGACGCCGAGGCACCGACTTCGGGTGTGGCAGGCGCGCACGATCCCGCCGAACCGTCCTGGATGCGCACGCGCACCGAGTCTCTGAGGTCGGGTGCGTCTGCGGTGATGCGCCAGCTTCGCCGGCTGTGGTCGCTCATCGTGTTCGGTGCCGTGGGAGCACCGGTCAGTTTCGCGTTGCTCGCCGTCGTCTGGGTCATGGGCGTCGTCGCCGCTGTCGTGGACGACCGGGGCGAGATGGACAGGTACTTCGCCGTGGGCATCATGCCCTTCGAGCACTGGCACCTGTGGACCCCGCTCACCTCGGGTCTGGCGGCACCCAACATCGCGGGATGCGTGGTGGCCACGATCGGGGTGTTGGTCGCCGCCGCTCCGATCGAGCGCCGGATCGGATCCCGTCGCTTCGCCGTCGCGGCCTTGGTGACGCAGGTGGCCGGTTCGCTGTTCGGCCTCGGTCTTGCGGTCCTGGCCAAGACCTTCGACGCGGATTGGGGGTTCCGGTTGCACGTCGGAACCGCTGTGGGTCCGACGACCTGGATCTTCGGCGTCGTGCTGGTCGCGACCTCGCGAATGGATACGTTGTGGCGCAGGCGTATTCGTGTCGGCGTGCTGGCCCTGTTGGTGACGTTGGCTCTGTTCGGCGGGCACCTGCAGGACGTCGTTCGGCTCGCCGCCGCGGTGATCGGTCTGATCGTGGGCCCGTGGATCGTCGGTCGGTCGGCACGTGGCCCGCGATTGGCCGGTACCCAACGCGAAGGTCGTGTGCTGGTTGCGTTGATCGTCGCCGCGAGTGCCCTCGGCCCGGTGCTGGCGGCACTGAGCCCCAACGCTGTCGGGCCGTTCGCGGTACTTCGAGATGTGGTGCGGGGGGTTCCGTACACGGCGGCCGAGGTGCGCGAGATCTGCGCCGACGCGACCACCGACCCGGTCGAATGCCGTCGTGGTCTGCTCGATCTCAGACTCGGGGGAGTCGGCCCGACCATCCTGAGCATCATGCCGTCGCTGTTCCTGCTGGTGGTCAGTGACGGCCTGCGCCGAGGCAGGCGATTCGCGTGGGCGATGGCGGTGGTCTCGCAGGGAATTCTGCTCGCGCTGTCGGTGGCCAACTTCGCGATCCGGTTCCTCGAGTCCGGTGACGACCAGTCCCTGTTCTACGGTTTGGAATCGCCGACGGCGTACCGCACTGCGGTGCCGTTCCTGCTGCCGCTGATCGTGTTGTTGGTCCTGTTCGTCACCCGGAAGTTCTTCGACGTGTCGGCACCTTCGGGAACCTATCGGCGATGGGCGGCCTCGGTGGTCGGGGTGGCGGTCGGACTCGCTCTGATCTACTCGATCGGTGGGTATCTGGCCCGAGGCGGATTCGCCGATTCGCCATCGTTCGGCGGCTTGCTGGCGGACTTTCCGCAACGGTTGATTCCCCCGGTCTACCTGCAGTGGCTCGAGCCCTCCCTGCTACCGCAGAACACGCCGACCACCCTGCTCTTCGAGTGGACCGGCGTGGTGTTCTGGGTGGTGGTGTGTGTGCTCGCCGCGAGTACCTTCCTGACCCCGGTGTACGGCAGCGAGACCGACGCCACCGAACGGGCACGCGAATTGCTCATGTCGAGCAGCGGGTCTGCCCTGTCGTGGATGACGACCTGGCGCGGCAACAAGTACTGGTTCGGTCCCGACGGCCGCAGCTATGTCGCCTACCGAGTCATCTCCGGCGTTGCACTGACCACCGGGGATCCCGTCGGTCCGCGGGAATCCCTGCGGGACAACGTCGTCGACTTCGCCGAGTTCGCATCCGAGAACGGATGGATACCGTGCTTCTACTCCGTCACACCCGACGTCCGCCGCATCACCGACTCCCTCGGTTGGGGAGGAATCCAGGTCGGTGAGGAAACTGTTCTCGACCTCGACGGAATCGCATTCACAGGTAAGCGATTCCAGGACGTGCGGACTGCGCTGAACAGAGCGAAGAAGGCCGGCGTCGTCGCCGAGTGGATTCGCTTTCCTTCTGCCCCGCTGGCGATCACGGACCAGATCACTGCGATCTCGGAGGAATGGGTCGCGGACAAGGGCATGCCCGAGATGGGCTTCACTCTCGGCGGTCTCGAGGAGGTCGACGACGAGAACGTGCGGTGCCTGATCGCCGTCGACGAGCACCGGACCGTGCACGGTGTGACCTCGTGGATGCCGGTGTACGAGGACGGCGTCATCGTCGGATGGACGCTCGATTTCATGAGACGGAGATCCGAGGGTTTCCGGCCCACGATGGAATTCCTCATCGCTTCGGCCGCTCTGCTGCTCGAACAGGAGGGGGCTCGATTCCTCAGTCTGTCGGGAGCACCCCTGGCCAAGGTCGACGAGAAGCAACCCGAACATGTCTCGAGTGCCGAGCAGTCTACGCTGTCGGGCTTGCTCGAACGGTTGCTCGACGTCCTCGGGCGCACCCTCGAACCTGTATACGGATTCCGTTCGCTACTGGCGTTCAAGTCGAAGTTCCAGCCTCGCTACGAACCGATGCACATGACGTTCGCCGATCCGGCCGCACTTCCCAGCATCGGTAATGCAATCGGTCGGGCGTATCTGCCGGACGTGTCGATCGGTCAGGGCTTCAAGCTGGTGCGCACGATGATCGAGCGGTGAGCAGCGTCGTCAGATAGCGGTGAACGGGCCTGTGGCAGAACGATTCCGAGATCTCACAGGCCCGCCGACCGATCCGTACACGTGCCGGGTTCCGATCGGAACGATGAGGGGACGATCGGACATCGGATCGTCGATGACTGCGGCCTCCAGGCCGAACACGTCGAGCAGAAGCTGCTCGGAGATGACATCCTGCGGCCGACCCGCGGTGATGATCTCTCCCTGCTTCATCACGATCAACCGGTCGCTGTAGCGAATCGCCAGGTTCAGATCGTGCAGGACCATGACGATGGTGCGGCCCAGTTCGTCGTGCAGGCGGTCGACGAGATCGAGGACCTCGATGGAGTGCGCCAGATCGAGGTAGGTGGTCGGCTCGTCCAGCAACAGAATATCGGTGCCCTGTGCCAGTGCCATCGAGATCCAGGCGCGTTGCCGCTGGCCCCCGGACAGCTCGTCGACGGGTCGGTCGGCGAGGTCGCCGACTCCGGTCAGTTCGAGTGCGTTCGCCACCTCGGCCTCGTCGTCCGAGCTCCACTGCCTGATCCACGACTGGTGCGGGTGACGACCGCGCGAGACCAGATCTGCGACGGTGAGTCCTTCGGGGGCGGTCGGCGCCTGAGGCAGCATTCCGAGGGTGCGGGCGACCTCCTTGGTCTTCATCGAGGAGATCGCTCGTCCGTCGAGCATCACACTGCCGGCCTTGGGTTTGAGCAGACGGCCGAGTGAGCGCAGCAGCGTGGACTTTCCGCAGCCGTTGGGTCCGATGACCGTGGTGATGACACCGGTGTGAATTTCGAGGTCCAGGTGTTCGACGATGGTGCGGTCGCCGTAACCGAGGCTCAGATCGTTCGCGATCAGACGCGAGGTGTGGCTGGTTGTCATACGGAGGCCTTTCGATTACTGCGAACGAGTAGGTAGAGCAGGAACGGTCCGCCGAGGGCCGAGGTGACGATGCCGACCGGGAGCTCGACGGGCAGAATCGTGCGAGCGATCAGATCGCTTCCCACGACGAGCAATCCGCCGAGCAGTGCCGACGCGATGATCGGGGGGCCGGGCGTTCGCAGCACCCTCAGCGCTATCTGGGGAGCGGCGAGCGCCACGAACCCGATGGGTCCCGCGGCGGCGGTGGCGATCGCGGCGAGTGCGACGGCAGCGAGCAGCATCATCGCCTGACTGTGTTGCAGTCGAATTCCGAGAGATCGTGCGTTGTCGTCGCCGAGTCGCAGGGCACCGAGCGTGAACGTCGCGACGACGGTGCCGCCACCGACCAGGACGACGGCAATGGCAACCGGCCAGACCGCGGCCCAGTCCGCTCCGTTGAGCGACCCGTTGAGCCAGACCTGAGCGCGGGAGACGTCGTTGATGTCGGCGCTGATCAGCAGCCAGCCGATCACGGCGGTGAGCATGGCGTTGACGGCGATGCCGACCAGAATGAGGCGGAACCCGTCGACGCCCTTTCGCCAGGCGAGGGCGTAGATGGCGATCGCGGTGAGCAGCCCGCCGATCAGTGCAGCGAGAGGAAGACCGAGGGTGGCCAGCAGCCCGCTGAAGCTGCCTCCGCCGAGCACGATCAGCGCGACGGCCGCGGCACTGGAACCGGCGGTGATTCCCAGGATGTCGGGGCTGGCAAGGGCATTGCGAGAGATCGATTGTGTGATCGCGCCGGAGATACCAAGGGCGGCCCCGACCAACAGCCCGGTCAGTGAACGGGGCAGTCGCAGGTCCATCACGATGAACCGTTCGATTCTCGAACCGCCGCCGAGCAGCACGTCGAGGACCGCCGTGATCGACAGCGGGAAGTCGCCTCGTCCGATGTTCACACACATGACCAGCAAGAGCGCCGCAGCCAGGAGGATGGTCGTCAGGACCATCACCGGCCGTCGGACCATGGAGATCGGACCGAGGCGGAACGCAGGCCGGGTGCGAACGACGCCGGGGCCGGGTGCCGGTGTGGGGGACTGCAGGTCGGCGGTCACAGGCTGACCAACTTCCGGCGTCGAACGAGCGCGATGAAGAAGGGCGCCCCGATCAGTGCCAGAACGATCCCCACCTGAAGCTCGCCAGGGCGCACCACGACCCGACCGATGACGTCGGCGATCATGAGCATCACTCCGCCCATGAGGCCCGCGTAGGGCACGAGCCAGCGGTAGTCGGGTCCGGTCACCGCGCGGGCGATGTGTGGAACGACGAGTCCGACGAATGCAATGGGCCCGCACGCTGCCGTCGCGGCACCGGTGAGCAGAGTGATGGCGAGGATCCCGACGGTGCGGGTGATCGCGACGTTGGTCCCGAGCGATCGCGCGACGTCCTCGCCGAGGCTCATGACGTTCAGGCCGGGTGTGCTCGCCAATGCGATGAGCATGCCGATGACCAGGAAGGGCAAGACCTGCCACAGTACGTCGAGGCCGCGTCCTGCAACGGATCCGACCACCCAGAAGCGGTACCCGTCCAAGCTGGTCTGATCGAGCAGTACGACGGCGTTCGTCATGGCCGAGAGAAAGAATGCGACGCCTGCCCCGGCCAAAGCGAGATTGACCGGACTCGATCTGCCCGACCCGATCGAGGAGAGACCGAACACGACGATGCTCGCCACCGCCGAACCGGCGAATGCGAACCACAGGTACTGACTCGGCGAGGTGAACCGGAACAGGTAGATGGCCATCACCACGAAGAACGCTGCCCCGGAGTTGAGGCCGAGCAGACTGGCGTCGGCCAACGGATTGCGGGTGTGCCCCTGGATGAGAGCACCTGCGATACCGAGCGCGATGCCCACGACCAATGCGAGCACCGTCCGGGGAACTCGCAGTGTGCGCACGATGATGTCGGTGTCGGTGCCCGTCGAATTCAGCAGCGCATGGGCGATTTCGGCGAACGTCAGTGGCCGTGCGCCGATGGCGATGCTGGCGAGTACTCCGGCGACGAGAGCGGCGACCAGGACGGCCAGACCGAGCAACCGTCGCCGCCGAATGGCCGCGACCGAAACGTCTTTGGGAATGGGCTCGAATCCTGCTGCGATAGCGGCCTTTTCGCGCACCACCTCGGACGATGCCGCGCCGATCCGGAGTTGTCGGCGCAGGGCGCGACGAGCACCGATCGGACCCTGCGTTGCGCTGTCCCGCAGTGTCAGACCCATCCAGCGTCGACCGGTGCTCTGGCCTTCGTTGCCGTCGCGGTAGCCGCGATTCCAGACGAACAGAGCCAGGGCGACACACACCGCGATGGTGCCGAACACGAATCGGTCCGCTTGGCCGCCACCGTTGTCGTCGCGAAGCGCGTCGACGATCGACCAGCCGACGAACAAGGGGACCAGCACGATCAGTGCGTCGATAGCGGCTGCAGCGATGCGAGAGCCACGCGGCGGCGGACCCGTGGGCACGTCCTCGATCCCGTAGGACTCGTCGGAAGACCGGCGTGCGCCGTGAGGGCCGAGTAGCGGAGCTGTGGTCACAGTGCTCGTGACTCCTCGCTGGTTCGAAGGGACTCGGTTTAGGTTACGGAACCCTTGCTCGACACGTGAGGTGAGGTAAGGGTAGCGGTGCCTGACCCGCTTTACGATCTGGTTAGGCTAACCTACATTGAAGGGGTGCGACGTGAGCACCCGCCGAGAACCCAAGGAGCGATCAGGTGTCAGTTGCAACAGCGTCGTACACGGGCTGGGCCGATGTGCATCGATTCTCGAATCGATCCGGCGGGGCGGCGCTGTTGGCCGACTCGTGCGCGACCCTGCGTGCACTCAATCCCGACTACCCGCGGATGTACGCGGTGGCCGCCATGGCGAACGAGGGCAAACGCCGCTGGTGGCAGCTGGCGGTAGGGCTCGACGACGGTCGCGTCGAGCAGATGTACCGACGATCGCTCGAGGATCTCGATGTTCCCGAAGCCGCGGCAGTGCAGGTAGCGACGGCCCTGATTCACGCCGTCGTCGGCCGCGTGGCCGCGCTCCTGGTCCTGGAGGCACGAGCCTGGGATCCGGGCATCGACAATCTGTGGATCCACATGGACAGCGACGGGGGAATCGATTGGGCGGGAGTGGCATCGCCGATCCTGCGAGTGCTCCCCGAGGATCCTGCCGCGGGCGAGCCCGGCACGGTCACATTGCCGTGTGAACGAGCACTGTTGGTCTGGACTGCGCATCGCTGCACGACCTCGCTCGGCGCGGTGTTCCGTGCGATCGCCGAGCGCGCACCGCTGGACGCGCGTGTCTTCTGGGCTCTGGTCGGCGACGCCATCCTCGGGGCTTCGACGTACGTGCCGATTCTGGCGGGGGCGAGTGCGTCGGCAGGTGCTCGCCGGGGACAGATGCTGCTCGACGCCATGGTCGCGGCCGGGGCTCCCGTCCGCGCGCGAGTCGGGGTTCCGGGGCGAGCGAGACTCCGGGCATCGTGACGATCTTGCGCCGAAACTAAGGTATGCCTATGCTGACTTCGTACCAACGGACCGCGCCGGAGTCCTGAGGGCTGCAGTGACTCCCGGTCCTTGCCACGGTGGGCCTCTCGTTCTCGACGAACGAGAGGCCCACCGATTTTCGTGGGTCGATCGTCGTGTATCTCTGAACGAGAGTCGACAGCCGAGTCGGCCGGACCATCTCGACGCAACCGGAAGGCACAGCTATGACGGACTCGAACGGCACCACGGGGGAGAGCACCTTCGACACCATGACGCCGGAACAGCTCACCGAATTGTGTGCACGAGGGTTCGACGGGGTTCTCGGCCTGCGGTACCTCGAGGTGACCGGCGACGAGGTGCGCGCGGAATGGACCGTCACCCCGCAGCTCCATCAACCGGCCGGAATCATGCACGGGGGTGTGCTGTGTTCGGTGGTCGAGTCGGTGGCGAGTATCGGTGGATCGGCGTGGTTCGGCTCGCGCGGCCACGTCGTCGGAACCAACAACAACACCGACTTCCTGCGCGCGACTCGGTCGGGAACCCTGAGCGCGCACGGACATCCGATTCATCGGGGACGGACGCAGCAGCTCTGGCAGGTCGACATGACGGACGAGAACGGACGCCTGGTTGCTCAGGGCAAGGTCCGGCTGGCGAATATCGAAAACACGGCGCATCTGGGACAGTGATGCCCATGACGGGACACAGCGACAGCGCCGACTCTTCCCTACGGTCGACGGAGACCGCACTGACTTCCGACGCGTTCGATCGCCTCGAATCACTGTTCGGTCCCATCGACGACGAACTCGCACAGCATTATCCGGGTGACCGAGTCGGCGGCCAGCCCTCTCACACCGTCTACGTATCGGCCTCGGATGCGTCGGCCTCCGTGCCCGCCGAATGGGGTGCCGCCGCCCTGGCAATCCTGGACGCTCAGCCCGAGGCGTTCGCCGAACTCGACACCGAGGACGCACTACCCCTGGTGCGAGACCGGCTCGGCAGTGCGCCGATCCAGGACCTCAGATTCGACTTCGAGGACGGCTACGGGTGGCGATCGGATGCCGTCGAGGACAGCCATGCGAGGGCGGTCGGCGCGGCACTGTCCGCCTTGGCAGAGGATGCGGCCGGTCCGACGTGGCTGGGGATTCGTGCCAAAGGGCTTGCCGCACATGAGCGTCGACGCGGAATCCGCACCCTGGAGCTGGTCCTGGACGGGGCCGGGGGAGTGCCCGACGGCTTCGTGTTCACCGTGCCCAAGCTCCGTGCCGCGGCGCAGGTAGCTGCTGTCGTCGCCCTGTGCGAAGAACTCGAGCGTGCGCACGGGCTTCCCGATCGAGCCCTGCGATTCGAGCTGCAGATCGAGAGCCCGCAGGCGGTCATCGGGGCGGACGGAACGGTGACACTCGCGCGTGCGATCACCAGGGCGGACGGTCGTTGCAAGTCCCTGCACTACGGGACCTACGACTACAGTGCCGCCTGCGGAATCACCTCTGCGCAGCAATCATTGGCCCATCCGGTGGCGGACCACGCGAAGAACGTGATGTTGGTGGCAGCGGCACAGACCGGGGTGTGGGTGTGCGACGGTTCGACCCAGGTGGTGCCGACCGGTGATCCCACACAGGTGGCGGCATCCGCGCGTCGACACTTCGAGCTGGTGACCAGATCGCTCGAACGGGGCTTCTATCAGGGCTGGGACATGCATCCCGGGCATCTGGTGACGCGATGGCTTGCCACCTTCGGCTTCTTCCGTCAGGCCATGCCGGTCGCTGCTGCTCGGCTGGGCAGCTATCTCGATCGCCAGGGTGGTGAGGTGATGGACGAACCGGCGACGGCGCAGGCGTTGGCAGGCGTTGTGGTCCGAGGCCTGGATTCGGGCGCGTTCGGCATCACCGAGCTGCAGAACGTCGCTGCCGGCATCGACCGAGACGTGCTGCGGGGACTGCTCGATCGATCGGTGACCGTGCCGCTCGGATGAGAGACGTCGGCGCGCTCCGCTGCCGACGGGTCGCAAGCGTGTCAGAATTGCCGAGCACCATCACCGATCGGGACGGAGAACTCCAATGCGGTTGTCTCCGCACGAGCAGGACCGACTGCTCGTCAGCTACGCGGCCGAACTCGCTCGGCGTCGCCAGGCACGCGGCCTCAAACTCAATCACCCCGAGGCGATCGCGGTCATCACCGATCACCTCCTCGAGGGTGCCCGCGACGGACGATCTGTCGCCGACCTGATGTCCTCGGGACGCGAGATTCTCGGTGCCGACGACGTGCTCGACGGTGTGCCCGAGTTGCTCCCCGAGGTGATGGTGGAAGCGACTTTCCCCGATGGTACGAAGCTGATCACCGTGCACGAGCCGATCTCCCCCAAGCGGGGTGACGGTCACCTGATTCCGGGCGAGATCATCACCGTCGCAGGCGACATCGAGATCAACGAAGGTGCCGAGGTGATATCCATGGCCGTCGTCAACGCGGGAGATCGCCCGGTGCAGGTGGGTAGTCACGTACATTTCCCGCAGTCCAACGCTGCGCTGCAGTTCGACCGCGAGAGGGCGCACGGTTGCCGCCTCGACATACCCGCGGGCACGGCAGTGCGTTTCGAGCCAGGAATCGAACAGACGATTCGGCTCGTGCCACTCGGTGGCACGCGCGAGGTCCACGGATTGAGCATGACACCTCCCGGAAAGTTGGACAGCTGATGGCGCGCATGAGCCGCAGTCGATACGCCCAGTTGTTCGGCCCGACGACGGGCGATCGAATCCGCTTGGCAGACACCGATCTTCTGATCGAGGTGACCGAGGACCGCAGTGGTGGACCAGGCACAGCCGGTGAGGAAGCCGTGTTCGGCGGCGGCAAAGTCATCCGTGAATCGATGGGGCAGTCCCGAGCCACCCGCGCCGACGGCGCTCCCGACACGGTGATCACGGGAGTGGTCGTCGTCGACTACTGGGGAATCATCAAGGCCGATCTCGGTATTCGCGACGGACGGATCGTGGCACTGGGCAAGGCGGGCAATCCCGACACCATGACCGGGGTGCATCCCGATCTCGTCATCGGCCCGTCCACCGAAATCATCGCGGGCAACGGGAAGATCGTCACGGCCGGCGGCATCGACTGTCACGTCCACCTGATCTGCCCGCAGATCAAGGAGGAGGCTCTCGGTGGCGGCATCACCACCGTGATCGCAGGCGGTACCGGGCCCGCCGAGGGCAGCAAGGCCACCACCGTCACCCCGGGTGCATGGCACCTGTCCCGGATGCTCGAGTCGCTGGACGATTGGCCGATGAACATCGTGCTGCTCGGGAAGGGCAACACGGTCAATCCCGACTCGATGTGGGAGCAATTGCGCGCAGGCGCATCGGGATTCAAGCTGCACGAGGACTGGGGGTCGACTCCCGCCGCGATCGACGCGTGCTTGCGCGTGTGCGAGGACGCAGGTGTTCAAGCCGCTCTGCACTCGGACACCCTGAACGAGGCCGGATTCGTCGAGACCACTCTCGATGCGATCAAGGGACGCGGAATCCACGCGTATCACACCGAGGGTGCGGGCGGCGGGCACGCACCCGACATCATCACCGTGGCGGCGCAGCCGCACGTGCTCCCCAGCTCGACCAACCCGACCCGTCCCCACACCGTCAACACCCTCGACGAACATCTCGACATGCTCATGGTGTGCCATCACCTCAGTCCATCGATTCCGGAGGACCTGGCTTTCGCCGAGAGTCGAATTCGTCCGTCGACGATCGCAGCCGAGGATCTGCTGCACGACATGGGTGCGATCTCGATGATCGGCAGCGATGCTCAGGCCATGGGCCGGATAGGTGAGGTCGTCCTGCGTACGTGGCAGACGGCGCACGTGATGAAATCTCGTCGCGGATTCCTGGCCGGCGACAACGGAGCCGACAACAACCGCGTCATGCGCTACGTCGCGAAATACACCATCTGCCCGGCCGTCGCACACGGCCTCGACGACGAGATCGGTTCGATCGAACCGGGCAAACTCGCCGACCTGGTGCTGTGGGATCCGGCCTTCTTCGGCGTCCGTCCACACATGGTCGTCAAGGGCGGCATGATCGCGTGGGCAGCCATGGGAGATGCGAACGCGTCCATCCCGACCCCGCAACCGGAACTACCTCGTCCGATGTTCGGGGCGTCACCCAAGGCTGCGGCCGCGACGTCGTTGCATTTCGTTGCCCCGCAGGCGATCGAGGACGGACTGGCCGGGCGTCTGAACTGCGATCGCCGGCTCGTTCCGGTCAAGAACGTGCGCGGTGTCAGGAAGTCGGACATGGCACTGAACGACGCTCTACCCGATATCCGAGTGGATCCCGACACCTTCACCGTCCGCATCGACGGTGACGTGTGGACCGAGCAGCCGGCAACCGAACTGCCGATGGCGCAGCGATACTTCCTGTTCTGATGCCCGATGCCCGCCTCCAGGTGACGACGCTTCTCTCGCTTGCCGATTCACGCCTCCCCACCGGTGGCCACGTGCACTCGGGCGGCGTCGAGGAAGCGATCGCCTCGGGGTTCGTTCGAGACATCACGACGCTCGAAGCGTTTCTACGACGCCGTATCCGAACCTCCGGAGCGACGACGGCGTCCATTGCCGCATCGCTGGTGCAAGGGTCGTCGAGCACGGACCGGGCCGATGCCGAATCCGACGCACGAACCCCGTCCCCGGCCGCCAGATCTGCCTCCCGCGCTCAAGGTCGCGGACTGCTCCGGCTGGCCAAGTCCGCCTGGCCGCACCATGATTGGTCGTCGATCGGACGAAAGCCGCACCTCGCTGTTGCTGCAGGGCATGTCGGACTCGCGGCGGGTCTGTCGGTGGCGGACACGGCCGCGGTGCAGGTCTACATCACCATGACCGGGTCGGCGATCGCCGCGCAGCGTCTGCTCGCCCTCGACCCGGCCGAGGTAGCGGCGACCACCATCCGGTTGGGTGATTTCTGCGACGACGTGACCGCCGCGGTGTGCGACTGCCTGCCCGAGCTGATGGAGTTGTCGGATCCCTTGCTGGACATGTTCGCCGAAGCCCACGCCATCCGCGATCGGCCGTTGTTCGTATCCTGAACACGGATCCATTTTTCCTCTAGTGACAAGGAGTTCGACATGCCCCCGCACCTGATCGACGGTGAGCCCCACGACCACGGTTTGGATCGCCCCAAGCGCGCACGGGCGGCAGGCGACGCGCTGCGAGTCGGAATCGGTGGGCCCGTCGGCTCCGGCAAGACGGCGTTGGTGGCCGCGTTGTGCCGCCAGCTGCGCGACGAGCTCTCACTCGGCGTGCTCACCAACGACATCTACACCACCGAGGATGCGGACTTCCTGCGTCGGCACGCGGTGTTGCCCGACGAGCGGATCACCGCAGTACAGACCGGTGGCTGCCCGCACACGGCGATTCGTGACGACATCACGGCCAACCTCGACGCCATCGACGATCTGATCGAGAACAACCCGCCCCTCGATCTGATTCTCGTGGAATCCGGTGGCGACAATCTGACGGCGACGTTCTCGTCCGGTCTGATCGACGTTCAGATATTCGTCGTCGACGTGGCCGGGGGAGACAAGGTGCCGCGCAAGGGCGGTCCCGGTGTGACGTTCTCCGACCTGCTGGTCGTCAACAAGACCGACCTCGCCCCGTACGTCGGAGCCGATCTCGGTGTCATGGAGCGGGACGCGGCCCAGGTGCGCGAGGGGCGGCCGACTGCGCTGATCTCCCTCACCGACGATCCCGCGGCGACCACCGTGCTCGAGTGGGTGCGAGAGCAGCTGAAGGTGATCGCCGACGCCGACGCGCATGCCCACACGCACTGAGCGTCGATGCACACAGAGCTCTGCATCGACGCGAGCCGCAGCCGGAGCCCTCGTATCACCTCGGTGGGCGGACTCGCAGGCCGCCAGACGGGACCGGACACAGTTCACCTGATCGGTACGGCGGCAACTCCTCTCGGCGGTGACACCATCGTGGTGAGAATCTCGGTGGCGGCCGGGGCGCATCTGGAGGTGCGCAGTGTCGCAGCCTCGTTGGCGATGCCGGGTGGGCTGCACCGTCACTCGTCCGCGCAGTGGCACTTCGAGGTCGGTGCAGGCGCGTCGCTGATCTTCGATCCCGAACCGATGGTCGTCGTCTCCGACGCCTCGCATTCGGTGATCAACACCGTTGTACTGGAACAGGATTCCACCCTACGGATGCGTGAGCGTACCCAGATCGGCCGCTTCGAGGAAGCGTCGGGGCACTGGAGCAGTGCGATTCGATGCGATGTCGGGGGTAGCCCGCTGTTACGCCATCGAGTGGAACTGGGCGCGGGATCGGTTGCGCACGACGCGTTGTCGGCACCGCTGTCGATGTCCAGTACTCTGCGCTATCCCGATACCCGGGCGTCCGAGGTCGATCTGGCCGACGGCACCGTCCGGCTGGCGTTGGCCGGCGGCGGCTCGCTGAGTACCTCGGTGGGTCGTCGTCTGCTGCCCGTCGAACCGGGGATGTGAGACCGGCCGCTCGGACAACGAGCAACGCATCGGCCGACGGTATCCCGTCGGCCGATGCGTTGTGTCAGAGCTTGTTTCGGTCGATTCCCGGTTCGGGGTCGATCAGCCTGCCGCCTTCTCGCGTTCCTGGTCCGACTCGTCCGCGGCTGCCTCGACGGCCCCCGCACGCTCGAGGGAATTGAGTTGCTCGATGGCAAGTCGCGCGAACACCTGCTGCTCGGTCGACGCCATCTGCGCGCGGCCCTTGCCGAGGAACGTCACGAACCACGAGATGACGGTCGTGATGCGGCTGCGGTAGCCCACGAGGTAGTACAGGTGCAGAGCGAGCCACATGAGCCAGGCGATGAATCCGCCGAATTCGAGTTTGCCGACCTTGGCGACCGCGTTGAATCGCGACACCGTTGCCATCGAACCCTTGTCGAAGTACTTGAACGGGGTCCGCTGGGCGGGATCGTCCTGGCCCTTGACCGATGCCTTGATCAGCTTGGCAGCGTAGGTCGCGCCCTGAATGGCACCCTGCGCCATGCCCGGAACGTCCTTGACCGACATCAGGTCGCCGATCACGAACACGTTCGGGTGGCCCTTGACGGTGAGGTCCGGTTCCACCAGCACACGTCCGGCGCGGTCGGTCTCCGATCCCGACTGGTCGGCGAGCTGCTTGCCGAGAGGGCTGCCCTGCACGCCTGCGGACCAGACCTTGCACTGCGCCTCGATGCGACGCGTGGTGCCGTCCTTCTCCTTGACCGTCAGGCCGTCGTTGTCGACGTCGGTGACCATCGCGTTGAGCTGGATCTCGACGCCGAGCTTCTCGAGCCGTTCGGCGGCCTTGCGGCCGAGCTTCTCGCCCATCGGCGGCAGTACGGCGGGGGCGGCGTCGAGCAGGATGACACGGGCGTCGCGGGGATCGATGTTGCGGAAGGCACCGTCGAGGGTGCGATCGGCGAGCTCGGCGATCTGCCCGGCGAGCTCGACGCCGGTGGGGCCCGCGCCGACGACCACGAAGGTCATGAGGCGGTCCTTCTCTTCCTGATCGTCGGAGAGTTCGGCCTGCTCGAACGCACCGAGGATGCGTCCACGCAGCTCGAGTGCATCGTCGATGGTCTTCATGCCGGGTGCGAACTCGGCGAAGTGATCGTTGCCGAAGTAGGACTGCTGCGCGCCTGCTGCGACGATCAGGCTGTCGAACGGGGTGACGGTGATGCGTTCGAGAAGCTTGGACGTCACCGTCTTGGCCTCGAGATCGATGTTCAGCACGTCTCCGAGCAGCACCTCTGCGTTCTTCTGCTTGCGCAGAATGACGCGGGTGGTGGGAGCGATCTCGCCGACGGACAGGATGCCTGTCGCGACCTGATAGAGGAGAGGTTGGAAAAGGTGGTGTGTCGTCTTGGCGACGAGGGTGATGTCGACGTCGGCTTTCTTGAGGGCCTTGACGCCGAACAGACCTCCGAACCCGGAACCGATGACGACGACGCGGTGACGCTTCGATTCGAGCGGTTGGATGCTCATTACCTGCTCCCTAACGATTGCGGTGTGAGGTCAACGGTAGTCGCCATCCATCGCGACGTCTCGACAAGGTCGTCGTGTCCGTGATGGCAGTCCACACCTATCGGCCGGCTGCTGCGCGCTTCGCAAGTTCCACGGTCGCGGCCCGCAGTTCGGTGGCCGAGTCGATCGGAGTCGCATAACCGACCCGTGTGTACGCGATTCCGCGCGGAGTGAACACCTTCAGATCCAGTCCGTAGCGGTCCGCGGCCGTGCACTCGGCGGACGTGGCATCGGGAAAGCCGCCCAGTTCGCGGGCCATCGCAGTCAAGGACGACGAGTGGTCGGCGTTGAGGTGCTCTATCGCGTATCCCGAGGTCGGCGACACCGGATCGGGCGCAGCCTGGGAATACGCCTCGGCAGTTGCCGAATCCATTCGGCCGTATCCGCCGACCCACCGGACCCGATGCACGCGCATGATCCACAGCGTGAAGTCGCTGTAGTCCAGGTAGTACTTCGCCGCCGGTACGCCGTCGAGATGCGCTGCGCGGGCCGCGGCCAATTCGTCACCCTCGGGCCGCTCGACCACGCCTGCCAGCGTGATTCGGCCCGATGCCAGCGGATCGGTCTGCGATTGCGGTGCCACGATCGACAGGCTCATTCGTTGATCGCCTGCGAGGTTGCGTCCGTGCTCGGCCATGCGCGAGACACACAGAACCGGCGCGCCGTCGAGCAATCCGTAGGTGACGAACGAGGCCCAGGGATCGCCGTCCGCGGTCAGGCTCGCGAGAGTTGCGGTGTTGGTGGACGCAGCGATCGTGCGCGCTTCTTCGGCCGGTGAGGGTCGACGGTCGTCGACGACCGGGGCCAGGGGAGGGGGAACGGACGGGGCGTCACCGGGATCGCCGTGATCGAGTGCCATGCGCAGAAGCTTACGACGGCGACCTACAGGAGGTCTCCGGCATGAATCAGGGCGTCGGCGACGAGTGCGACGCCGAGCACGACGAAGACGACGCGCACCGTCGGAGGGCCGTACCGCATCAGGGCTCGGACGGTCGCGGTGAACGCGCGCCTCGAGCGTCGACTCTTCCTCGACGCCAGAATCAGCACGAGGACGGGTGGCAGGAGCCCGATCAGGCAGTAGACGACCACGATGGCCGGCCACCACGGCGGACGGGGATCGTACGTCGAGAGCATCGTCAGCCCCGCGAGGTACGGCACTGCCGTCGGGCCCTGCACCAGACCGATCGTCAGTCCGGTCAAGGCGACGACGGGGATGCTGGAGCCGGCTCGAGCCGCCCACTCCGGTGGGCGGCGCTCGGTGGTGCGCAGAGCACCGAGTGTGATCAGTACCAGCCCGATCGCGAGTTCCGTGCGATACCGCACCGTGGGAGTGATGGTGATGTCGAACAGATCGGTGAAGAAGTCGATGCCGAGAACGGTGAGGATGCCGAATGTGGTCGTCGCCGTGAACACTCCGCCGACGAAGGCCAGCCCGGCTCGGAACGGGGACCGGCGGGTGGTTCTCGCGTGCACTGCGATGGCTGCGGTCACGCCGATCAACAACACGTCGAGCGAATCGAGGATCGCGAATCCGACGAGAGCGAGCAGCAAGGTCACCATGGAGGGTTCAGGGTATCGGTCCGGTGAAATCGACCTTCTCGGTGACGACGGCCTCGGCAATGCGGCCGGGAGCGGTCTGGTTGTCCCAGTACATGTTCGTGTGCGCGATGACCTGGGCAGGTGGCGGCGCGCCCCACTCGGTCAGATCCTCGGCGGTGTGGGCATCGCTCACCAGCGTCACGTCGTATCCGCGGACCAAGGCTCCGTGCAGCGTAGACCTGATGCAGAAGTCCGTGTGCGCGCCGGCGATGACGACGTGCCCCACGCCGAACGAAGCGAGGTCGGCTTCGAGACCGGTGTCCTCGAAGGCGTCGCCGTGCTTCTTGTGGACGATTCGATCGCCTGGAACCACGGGCAGAGCGTCGAGAAGCTTCCACCCGTCCGTCCCGAAGCGCAGCTCCTTCTCGGCGGAGTGCTGCACCCAGATCACCGGCGTGCTCGTCTCTCGGGCTCGCGATACCAGGGTCACGATGTTGTCGACGACGGGCTGCCGGTCGTGGACGGCGACCATCACGTCGTTCTGCACGTCGACGATCACCAGTGCGGTGGCGTTCCGGTGGGCCAGGGTGGTCACGTAGTCAGCTCCCTACGTACGCGGCCAGGTGCCGGCCGGTCAGGGTCGAACCGTCTGCCACCAGATCGGACGGTGTTCCCTCGAACACGACGAGGCCTCCGTCGTGGCCGGCACCCGGTCCGAGATCGATGATCCAGTCGGCGTGGGCCATGACGGCCTGATGGTGCTCGATCACGATCACCGACTTGCCGGAGTCGACCAGCCGGTCGAGCAACCCGAGCAACTTGTCGACATCGGCGAGATGCAGCCCGGTGGTGGGCTCGTCGAGCACGTAGATCCCGCCCTTGTCGGCCATGTGCGTCGCCAGCTTGAGGCGTTGGCGTTCGCCACCCGACAGTGTGGTCAACGGCTGGCCGATCTTGAGGTATCCGAGCCCGACGTCGTTCAAGCGCTGCAGAATCTTGTGCGCCGGTAGCAGTTTGGCCGCGCCGTCGGCGAAGAACTCCTCGGCCTCGGCGACCGACATCGACAGCACCTCGTCGATGTTGCGTCCGCCGAAGTGGTACTCGAGTACCGATGCTTGGAATCGCTTGCCCTCGCACTCCTCGCACACCGTGGCGACGCCGGCCATCATCGCGAGGTCGCTGTAGATGACGCCCGCGCCGTTGCACGTCGGGCACGCGCCTTCGGAGTTCGAGCTGAACAGCGCGGGTTTGACGGCGTTCTCCTTGGCGAACGCCTTTCGGATCGGTTCGAGCAGCCCGGTGTACGTTGCGGGGTTGCTTCGCCGTGATCCACGGATGGCCCCTTGATCGACCGACACCACATCGTCTGTCCCCGAGAGCGATCCGTGAACGAGTGAACTCTTGCCCGAGCCTGCGACGCCGGTGACGACGACCAGCACACCGAGTGGAACGTCGACGTCCACTTCGCGCAGATTGTGGGAGTTCGCGCCGCGAATCTCCAGCACCTCGGAGAATTCGCGTACGGATTTCTTCAGTGCTGCCCGATCGTCGAAATGCCGACCGGTGACGGTGTCGCTCCGCCGTAAACCGTCGACGGTGCCCTCGAAACAGACGTGCCCGCCTGCGCTTCCCGCACCGGGACCCAGATCGACGACGTGGTCTGCGATGGAGATCGTCTCGGGCTTGTGCTCCACTACCAGCACGGTGTTTCCCTTGTCCCGCAGCTGAAGCAGCAGATTGTTCATTCGCTCGATGTCGTGGGGATGCAGACCGGTGGTCGGTTCGTCGAACACGTAGGTCACATCGGTCAACGACGATCCGAGGTGGCGAATCATCTTGGTGCGCTGGGCCTCTCCGCCGGACAGTGTTCCCGACGGCCGATCCAGGCTCAGGTAGCCGAGTCCGATTTCGACGAACGAGTCGAGGGTTTCGCCGAGCGTGGTCAGCAGTGGTGCCACCGACGGTTCCTTCAGGCCGCCGACCCACTTCGCCAGGTCGCTGATCTGCATGGAACATGCGTCGGCGATGTTGATGCCGTCGATCTTCGACGACCGAGCGCCCTCGTTGAGTCGGGTGCCGTTGCAGTCGGGACATGTCGTGAAGGTGATCGCGCGTTCGACGAATGCGCGGATATGCGGCTGCATTGCGTCGACGTCCTTGGACAGGAACGATTTCTGGATCTGAGGCACGAGACCCGAGTAGGTCAGATTGATGCCTTCGACCTTGATTTTCGTCGGCTCGCGATAGAGCAGATCGTCGAGCTCCTTCTTCGTGTATTTCGAGATGGGCTTGTCCGGGTCGAAGTACCCACAGCCGCGGAAAATGCGCCCGTACCAGCCTTCCATGCTGTAACCGGGGATCGTGATCGCGCTCTCGTTCAATGACTTGCTCGCGTCGTAGAGCGCGGTGAGGTCGAAGTCGCTGACGGCGCCTCTGCCCTCGCAGCGCGGGCACATGCCACCGGTCACGGAAAAGGACTTCTTCTCGGTGGTCTGCCTACCGCCCTTGTCCACCTTGTACGCGCCTGCACCGGACACCGATGCGACGTTGAACGAAAAGGCCTGTGCGGAGCCGATGTACGGCTTTCCGATTCGGCTGAACAGGATCCGGAGCATGGCGTTGGCGTCGGTCGCAGTGCCGACGGTGGAATGGGGATTGGCGCCCATGCGCTGTTGATCGACGATGATGGCCGTGGTGAGTCCGTCCATGACGTCGACATCCGGTCGGCCCAGCGTGGGCATGAATCCTTGAACGAAGGCACTGTAGGTCTCGTTGATCATGCGCTGTGATTCGGCCGCAATCGTACTGAAGACCAGCGAGCTCTTGCCGGAGCCGGAGACGCCGGTGAACACGGTCAGTCGGCGCTTGGGTAATTCGACATCGATGTCCTGAAGATTGTTCTGCCGCGCCCCCTGCACACGAATCAAATCGTGACTGTCGGCAGCATGCGGTGCCGAGCCCTGCGTGACCTTCTTCGTCGCCATGAGCAGTCAGGCTAGTCGTACCGGAACGTGCCTGCTTCTCGATTCCTGATCGATTCCGGTGGCCGAGAGGGCAGCGTCGAGCCGTCTCAGATCTGCCGCGGAGGACTCCAGAAGTGGGCGTCGCACGGTCGCGTCGGAGATGACGCCGATCCTGGCGAGTGCGGCCTTGGCCATGACGGCTCCCTGCGTCGTGCGCATGACGGCATCGGTCAACGGCAGCAGTGATCGCTGTACTGCGTTCGCCCGGAGCAGGTCGCCCGCGCGGACCGCATCGATCAGCTCGGCGTAGCGGTCTGCCACCACATTGCCGGTGACGCTGACCAGTCCTGTTGCACCGGAGGCTAGGTAGGGGAGCGCGAGTTCGTCGATTCCGCAGTAGTAGGCGAGGTCCGTCGAGGACATGACGGTCATGGCCTCGTACAGATCACCCTTCGCGTCCTTGACGGCACCGATGAGGGGGTGACGAGAGAGTGCCTCGAGCGTCGACGCCTCGATGGCCACACCTGTGCGCGCCGGGACGTCGTAGACCATGACGGGCAGCCCACCTGCCTCGGCGATGGCGACGATGTGCTCTGCGATGCCGGTCTGGGTGGGGCGCGAGTAGTACGGAGCGGTGATCAACAGTGCGTAGGCACCGGCTGCCGCTGCGGACCGAGCCATCTCGATCCCCGTGGAGGTGTCGTTGGTGCCGACTCCCGCGGTCACACGAAGAGAGTGATGGCGATGACGACGTGTCCGGGAAATCAGCTGCGAGATTTCGTGGCGCGTCAGGGTAGGTGCTTCTCCGGTCGTTCCGGCGACGACGACGCCATCACACCGTGTTGCCGACAGATGCGCGAGAAGGGCATCGACGCCCCCTCGGTCGAGCGATCCATCGGGGTGCATGGGGGTCGCCATGGCGACGACGTTTGCGCCGAAGCTCGTCGAGGCCGGCGATGCAGTGGTGATCATGGTCCGAGTGTGAACCGCCGGATAGATGAGGTCCAGCGATGCATTTTCCGTAATACTGCGTATTTTTGCTTCATGATCGATTTCAGTGCTCTGCACGCCCTACGGGCCGTCGCAGCCCTGGGCACTCTTGCGCGGGCGGCCGACGAACTCGGCTACACCTCTTCGGCGATCTCCCAGCAGATCAAACGACTCGAACGGCAGATCGGTACCCCGGTGCTGGCGCAGGCCGGTCGGGGGGTCGTGCTCACCCCCGCAGGCCGGGCGGTGGTCGAGTCCGCGGGGGAGGTGTTCGACGCTCTCGAACGGTGCGTCGAGGCGGCTCGATCCGCAGACGAGGGCGTGCCACGTGGGGTCGTTCGGCTGGTCGGATTCTCGACCGCGGTGCGCGGCTTGCTGGCGCCCGCGCTGGTCGAGCTGGATCGACGGTATCCGGATCTGACCGTGCACATCAGCGAGGAGGATCCGGATCGTGCACTGCACAGCGTGTATGCCGGTACCGCCGACCTGGCGTTGGTGCACGACGCAGACGGGGTATGGGTGCCCGCTCCTCCCTCGGTCGTTCGGCAACCGATTCACACGGACTTCGGCGACGTGATCATGAAGCGAACTCACCCCCTCGCTCGACGGAAGACCGCGTTGACCCATGCCGACCTCGCTCGGTACCCGTGGGTGACGAGCCCGGCCGGGACGGTATGTCACCAGTGGTTTCGTCGGCTGTTCGCCGAGACGTCCGCCGAGGTCGACGTTCGCCATCTCGTCGACGACTTCTCCACGCAACTCGCGCTGGTCGAAGCCGACGATGTTCTCGCTCTGGTACCTCGCCTCGCGCGTCCGCTGCTCGGAGCCGGTCTCGTCGCGGTGCCGCTCGAGCGCGCTCCCGCTCGTGAGGTGCAGGCTGCGTGGCGGCGCAGCGCCGACGCCAGCCCGGCCATTCATGCTGTGCTGGACGTCCTCCATGCGGCCTCGCGCTGAGTGGTCAGCAGCACCAGCCGTCCGGTCGCGCGTGTCATAGCCACGTACGTGTCGACGGCACCCTCGACTCCTGTCCCGAAGGAATCCGGGTCGATCAGAACGACCAGATCGAATTCGAGTCCCTTCGACAACTGCGGAGTCAGGGATCGGATTCGCTCCGACTCCGGAAATGCACGATTGCCTATGACGCAAGCGATTCCGGAGGGATTCGAGTCCAGCCATCGGTCGAGAATCGATGCCAGATCTGCCGTGTCTGCGTATTCGACGGGCACACCGGTGCTGCGGATGGAGACCGGAACATTGGCGTCCGGCAGCGCCGCGCGAATCACCGGCTCGGCCGCGGCCATGACTTCCCGCGGGGTGCGGTAATTGACACCGAGGGTGGCGATCCTCACCCGGTCGAGTCCGACCCGTCCGAGCCGTTCGACCCAGGACTCGGCGAACCCCTGCCGCGCTTGCGCCCGGTCTCCGACGATGGTGATGCTGCCCGACGGGCATCGTCGCAGGACCATCTGCCACTGCGCGTCGGTCAACTCCTGCGCCTCGTCGACGACGATGTGTGCGAACGGCCCCGCCGAGGGATCCGTCGGGATCTCCTCGAAGCCCGCCGAATCGACGAGTGCATCGCGAATTCCGTCCTGCCGCAACTGTGCAGCCATCATCTCGTCGTCGTCCGCGGCCATGAGTTCGTCGACCACGCGGTCCATTCGCGCACGCTCCGCAGCCGCGGCCAACTCGCGACGTCGAGTGCGGCGTGAATGCTCGGGATCTCCGAGCCGCATTCGTGCGGCGTCGAGCAGTGGCAGATCGGACACCGTCCACCGCGTCGGATCGGGTCGCTGGAGTGAACGAATCTCCTCGGGGCCGAGCCAGGGTGCGCACCTACGGAGATACGCCGGAACGCTCCACAGATCTGCGACGAGGTCGGCAGCGTCGATGATCGTCCAGGATCGTTCGAGCTCCGTGCGCAGAGGCTCATTGTTCTGCAACGACTTCCGTATCTCGGTTGGGTCCTCGTCACCGTCGTAGCGGTCGGCCAGAATCGTCAGTAGCAGGTCCCAGACCTGTTCGCGAGCCTCGTTGTGCGCAGTGCCGGGATCGGGTGCCTCGAACGCCTCGGCCCAGTCGTCCGGCGTCAGCCTCAGGTCGGCCCACTCCGTCTCCACGATCATGTTCCGAGTCGGCGGCTGCTCGTAGAACGCAACGGCCGCCTCTATCGCCACGCTCATGTCGGCGGATGCCTTCAGTTGCGCGACAGCAGGATTCGGCTCTTCGACCACGTCCGTGCCTTCGGCGACGAGATCCCGGAGGGTGCAGGTCCGCACACCGTCCTCACCCAGACTCGGAAGGACGTCGGAGACGTAGGCGAGGTACGGCTCGTGTGGGCCGACGAACAGCACGCCGCCGCGGCTGTGTCCCAGACGCGATTCCGTGTACAGCAGATACGCGGTGCGATGGAGTGCGACCACGGTCTTCCCGGTTCCCGGGCCACCGTCGACGACCAGCGCGCCCCGGGCGTCCGCTCGAATGATGGCGTCCTGATCTGCTCGAACGGTGCCCAGCACGTCACGCATTCGCGGTGAACGTGCCGTACCCAGACTGGCGATGAAGGCAGACTGATCGTCGAGTGCAGCGTCGGTGATCGGTCCGGTCAGGTCGAACACCTCGTCCCAATAGTCGGTGATGGTGCCGTTCGTCCACCGATATCGTCGACGACTCCGCAGCCCCATGGGATTGGCGTGAGTGGCACCGAAGAAGGGTTCGGCCGCGGGGGAGCGCCAGTCGACGAGGAGTTGTTCACCCGATGTCCCCAACAATCCGAGTCGTCCGATGTACACCGGCTCGTCCGTATCGGAGGCCACGACTCGACCCAGGCACAGATCCACCCCGTACCGACGAAGTGAACGGAGACGTCCGCCCAACCTATGAATCTCGAAGTCCCGCTCCATCACCTCTCGGCCCATTCGGCCCGACGACTTCTGCGCGGCCGCGAGCTGCGCCGCGGTATCGGATCGAGACTTCTCGATGCTCGAGCGTATCGCGGAGAAGTGTCGCTCGTCGTGGCCGATCAGCGCTGGATCACGTTTGCGTGCGAGGCTGTCGGGTAGGGCGAAAATGCTTGGGTGCACATGCTTCACAGGACTCCGATCGAATGGTTCTCGGTTGCAGCGAGCCATTCTGAGCCCTGCACGGGGTCTTGCCGCAAGCCCCGGGGTGCGCTATATGTTGAAAGTGGAAAGACGTGATCGTCGCTTTCCGATTCCTCCGCGATTCATCCGGCACCGAGAAGCAGATCGGCGATGGCACCGGCACCGACCGGCCGGCCCAAGAGGTATCCCTGCGCGAAGTCGCAGCCGGTAGCGGCCAGTGCCTCCAGTTGCTCCTCGGTCTCGACGCCCTCGCCGACGACGGTGACGTCGAATGCGCGTGCCAGTGCCACGATGGCCGAGACGATCGCGCGAGCCCTGGGAGCGGGCAGCCGAGCTATGTACGACTTGTCGATCTTGAAGCACTCGAACATGGGGTAGCGGTCGAGATACGACATGGAGCTGTGGCCTTTACCCATGTCGTCGAGCAGCAGAGCCACACCCATCGCGTGCAGGGCAGAGACGGTGTCGGCCACGCGCTCGGTGTCCGCGACCCACACGGTTTCGGTCACTTCGAGTCCGAGAGCGAAGGCAGGCAGTCCTGTCTCTGCGAGTATGGAAGCGACCTCGTTGGGAAAGTCGGGATCGCGGAGTTGGAGCGCGCTGACGTTGACGCGAACCACGATGTCGGAGAACGTTCGCCACCGCGCCGCGGCCGTGCATGCGGTACGCAGCGCCCATGCGCCCAATGGTGTTGCAAGACCTGTTCTTTCGGCGACGCCGACGAACTCGCTCGGTTCGATGGGCCCGAGCTCATGGTGATTCCAGCGGGCGAGTGCCTCCACCGCGACGATTTTCCGCGACGCAATGTCCACCAACGGTTGGTACGCGAGAGTGAGCTCGTCGGCGCGCAGCGCCGCTCGCAGATCTATCGACAGTGACCTGATGCGATCCGCGTCGTAGAGATCGGTGGGATCGAAAACGGCATGCCCGCCGGTCCCACTGTCCTTCGCGCGGTACATGGCCAAGTCGGCGCGGTGGATCAGCTCGTGCCGAGTCGAATTCGGTTCGGACACCGCGATACCGATGCTGGCGCTCAAGGGAATGGGCACGTCCTCGGCGGAGAAGGGAACCGCGATGGAGCTCGTGATGTGTCGTGCGAGTTCCTCCGCATGAGCAACGCTGTCCACACCTTCGCAGACGATCAAGAATTCGTCGCCGCCCAGGCGCGCGATGGTGTCGGCGTCTCGGATCGCCGAGGCGAGCCGTTCGACGAACTTCACCAACGCCCTGTCTCCGGCGTCGTGTCCCAAGCTGTCGTTGATGATCTTGAAGTCGTCGATGTCGAGCAGCAGCAGTGCCACGGTGCCGGACTGTTGTCTCGCGCGGTCCAGTGCCGAATCGATGACCTCGTACGCGAGGGTGCGGTTCGGCAGACCGGTCAGGGCGTCGTGGGTACTTCGTCGTCGCAGTTGGAGTTCGAGGTCGATGCGTCGTATCGCCGCGGATACGATCCCGGCCACCGAACTGAGGAACGACACTTCTTCGTCGCGGTAGAGACGGGCCTCGACGCTGTGGATCGAGAGAACTCCCCATGCTTTTCCGGCGGCGGTGAAGATGGGAACTCCGACACCGCTGCGGAGGCCGAGCGAGATCATCGTGTCGGTCCGGAAGCGCTTCTCGGCGTGACTGTCGTTGCACACGACGGGCTCCGAGAGCGTCAGAGTGAATCCCACCAACGAACCGTCCCCGGACGGAACGTCCTGACGCATGCCGAGTGCACCGCTGGCCGCGTCCATGGTCAAGTACGGGTCGGTAGGGTGCTCGAGATGGGCGATGGCGGAGTTTCCCACGCCGATCAGTGTGGCGGCGGTGTCGGTTGCTGCAGTGAGCAATCTGGGTAGCTCGGCGATGACGGCGAATCGGCTCAGATCGGCCAGAGCCTTCTGCTCCTGAGCGTGACGACCGGCGATCACTGCATCGGCCGCGATCCTGGCATTGCGCTGCTCCACCGTGTGTCGGTGCCGAATGGTGGATACGACCACGTCGGGGCCGCCGTCGTCACGACCGATCACATAGGCAGACACCACCACCGGCATGCCTGTGCCGGTCACGTGATGGCGTAGCTCGCAGTATCCCTCCCATTTGCCTTCGGAGAGCAGACCGGCGGCGATGTCGTCGGTGAGATCGACTCCGTCTGAGGTGAGCAGTTCCAAGGCCGAGAGTTGGCCGATATCGGCCACGTCATCGAGTCCGATCAGGGTTGATCCTGCGGGATTGATGTACAGAATTCTCCCCGTGAAGTCGGACAGCGCAACGAAGTCCGGAGAACGTTCCAGGAAGGATCGAAGACTCACCGGATCGTCCGGGAGATCGAACATCGGCCCTCCGATCCGTTTCGCTCGGGATACGAGCGCATCGCACCCATGTTATTCGTGGTTCACGTTCCAAGGGTACGAACACGACGTAGACCTGTGTGTGCGGGGCGGACGGATTCGCTCGTCGCCGCTCGTCGGTCTGTCCACCGTGGGCGTCGAGGGGACATTCATCGACGAAGATCGCCACGTCGCCCACCATCGTGACCTCGGTCCGCTCGAGTCTGTCGGACGGCGGAACGGTCACCACACGATCGTCATGTTCTCGACACGAACGCGACCGAAGAATCGATGTCGTCCCCGGAGAGGAACGCAGCTGATCGTGACAACGATCTCGCAGTCGTCCCACACGGTCGGTGGCCGAGCGGGCTCACGGTGCCAATCACCTGGGTGGACGGCGACGTCGAACTGACGGTGCGCTTCGCGCTGTCGAGTGTCATGACGCCCGAGAATTCGTGAGCGTTGCAGGGGGCGAGACTGCAGTCCAAACTGGGACCCATCATGGCGAACTACGATCTGCGCGCGAATCCACGAAAACTGCGGCCGCGTCCTGCGGTCCCGCGCGAGGCGGCGATCGAACTGACGTCCAGCGGGGTGCCTGTTTCCGAGCGTGACTTCTTCATCGAGGAATTCCGCGGGGTCACGATCGTGATTGCCCTTCCCGTGTTGAGCATCGCTGCGCTCGAAGCAGTGAAACGAACGGTCGGGGAGTTCGGTCCTGGTGATACGCGATTCATTTTCGTGGTTCCGGTCGACAACGTTCCGGAAGTAGCCGCTGCAGTCAATGGTGTGGCCATGGCGAGTGGAACTGTCTGGAACGACGAGTCCGTCGCCCGTCTGTGGCTCGCTATCGCAGACTCGGAATGCGTCGTGATCGGGGCGGAGGCAACCGCGGTCGCGCGCACCGCAGGCACCGTGTCTGCGAGCGTGCGGGCTTCGAAGATGGTTCTGACCGACCCGGGAGGAGGTTGGGGCGATCCTCCTCGCAGCTTCGCCGACATGGACCTGCACCGCGAGCGACTGGTCGCTCATCTGGCCGAACGGGGTCTCGACGACTTTCCGTCCGCGGCCGAGGCGGCACTTGCCGGCGGTGCATACAGCGTAAACCTCTGCCGCGGCGAGGATCTCGAGTTCGAGCTGTTCACATTCGACGGCCGGGGGACCGTCCTCACCCAGGGCCGCTACCTCCACTTGGCGTCCTTGCAGGTCGACGATTTCCCTGCAATCGAATCGTTGGTCGCACAGGGAGTGCGAGAAGGAGTTCTCAAGCAGCGCAGTCGGATAGAGATTGCCAGGATGGCGGTCGGAGGACTCGGTGCGCGGGTACTGCGTACCGGGCACCTCGCCGGTATCGTCGGGCTGGAGATAGACCGTTACGCAGGAACGGGATTCGCTGAAGTGTCGGGTCTGATCACAGTCGCCGAGTTCTCCGGACTGGGAGCGGGTGGCCTGCTGATGGACGGACTGTTGCAGGAGTGCCGCACGAGGGGCATCGCAAACCTTTTTGCGGTCACCGTCAGCAGTGAAGCCGCGGAGTTCTTCGTCAAAAGGGGATTCGATGAGGTAGGACGCCAGGATGTACCTGCTGCGAAATGGGATGACTACAACGCCCATCGACTCGAGGCTGCGCGGTGTTTTCTTCGATCCGTCTAGACGGATCCCTATGAACAGTCACGGGGCAGCGTCTGCACTCGGTCCGGTTGCGACGACTGCTTAAGTCGCGTGTTCTAGGGTTCCGAGTTCTCGTGCAGAGTTGGGTAGGCGCTCCAGGCGGTGCCGATGGTGAGGGCGTGGCGTTCGGTCGTGCTGGGGTTGAAGCCGAACTGGTCGGCAACGATCGCTGGCGGGATGCTGCGCAGGAGCTCGCGCATGGCACTGTTGCGTGCGCCTCGAAGGTCAATTCCGTTGTTGCGCAACAGTTTCATGAGGGTTTGCGGGTTGACGTGTTGACCGGGTGCCCTGCCAGGAAACAGCCAGGGCGATGAGTGGTTGGCAGCGGTATTCATGTGCGGCCGCGCTCGGGTCAGGACTGTGATCGGTGTGGCGAGTGCTGCCGGGATCGCCACGGGGTCACCGGTGAAACCGATGCTGACCTGGCCGTCGTCGGTGACGGCGATTGCATCGAGGGGGAGTGCGGCAATGCGAGTGACCGGCTGCGCACAGATCAGGAGGAGGACGGTCGCGGCCTGGACCCAAGTCGGGGTGTCGGAGCTGCGGAGGGTCTCGGCGAGTTGGGCGTAGCGGTGTTCGTCGCTGGTGACGGGCGTCTGGCGGGGTTGACGGTGGGGAAAGTTCAGTTCGGGGTGCATGTGTTGCTGGCGGGTGCACCATCTGACGAACATCATGGCGGTGCTGCGGGTGGTCGGTCCGGTGGCGATCCAGGTGTCGATGTCGGTCTGGGTTGCGGATCTGAGGTCGACGTTGTGCTCGTAGAGCCAGTTGACGAAGGCGATGGCGACGGTGATCTCTTGCTTGGCGCTGCGCACGGGGCCTTCGGGTAGTGGTCCGTGTTCGGCGCGGGATCGGAGTTTGCGCAGGTGATTCCACGTCGCGAAGCCGGTGATCACGTCTCGGGCGTGGTGGATCGCGGTGGTGTCGAGTGTGGTGTCGAGCCAGCTGGTGAAGCGGTCCAGGTTGCGGTCGTAAGCGGGCAGTATGCCGCAGCCGACAAACAAATCTCGGAGGTGGCGAGCGGTGCGCGGGGAGGCGTGGTCGGTGAAGGTGGTGTGCGCGATGGGGTAGCGGCGGGCGGCGATGCCGGTGAGTAGCTCGAGCACGTCGGGGTTGCGCAGCCAGATGATGGCGCTGCGCGGATTCTCCTGACTGGTCAGCACTTCGAGCAGCGGGAGTAGTTCGGGGGTGATGTCATCGGCACCCGGTGCGGTGAACAGGGTTGTGAGGTCGTCGGTGAGGCAGCAGCGGGCGCAGAGCCCGTAGCGGTGCGGTTCGTCCTGGTCGCCGCAGCGGGTGCAGGTCAGACGAGGGTCGTCGATGCCGGCGCAGTCGGTGCAGACCGGCTCGGCTTTCGCATTGCGTCCGGGAAGCAGTTTGTTCGGCAGGGCGCAGTCGGGACAGGTGCCGCGGCAGCGGGTGGCGTGTTGGTAGCAGCGTCGGCAGACGAAGCCCTCGGGCCAGCGGACTCCTCGACGTTGGCCAGTTCCGCCGCACCTGACGCAGAGATATTGCGGCGCAGGGGATTTGATCACTGTGATCATGCACGATTCCTTCGCGTGACAGCGGCGGGCTTCTACTGAGGTGGGCCGGGTCGGTGGATGCGGGCGCGTGTGGGCCGCACCATGGGATCGGGAACCGCGGCGATTGCTGGGCCGCGTGCGCCGGCGGTCCGGCGCGACGGGGTGGCGTCGACGCGGAAGTCGCAGAGGTCTTCGGTGGAGCAGTCGAGGACGTGGCACAGGGCACCGAGCAGCGCCAATGGCAACCTGTCCGGGGTGTTTCCCAGGAGGCGGTAGAGCTGAGAGGCGGACAGTTCGATTCCGATGTCGTGCAGTGGTGTCATCAGATCGGAGATGTTGTTCATCCCGCGGGCGGCCATGATTTCTCTCAAACGCCATTGGTATCCGATGCGGTACTGCATGGCTATGGTCCCTTCTGCTGGTTCGTCGTCGTGCTGTTCGCAGCTGTGAGTCGGTCCGCGGCGGCCGCCAGAGCCGAGGCGACCACGCGGGTGCGGTAGTCGGGGGAGACGAACGTGTAGATCGACGTGGTGGACGCATGCTCGTGGCCGACCTGCTCTTGGATGAACCGAGTGTCGTAACCGGATTCGACGAGCATGCTCACGTAGGACCGTCGCAGCGAGTGAAAGTCCAGTCCCGGATCGGTAAGTCCTGCTTGGTCACATAGTGCGGCGAAGCTGGTCGAGACGGCCCCGGCGCTGATGCGATCGGACCGTTCGGTGGGAAACAGCGCTGCGCTGTTGCGTCCGAAGACGGGACGGGCGTGCTCGATCCACTGTTCGAGGCAGTCGATCACCCAGGCAGTTTCCGGAACGGTGAGCACCCCGCGCCGCTTGGGCGGCGATCCTTTGCTGGGTTTGCCGTAGCGGACGTAGCAGACACCGAACTGGCCGAACTGCGGCGCGCGTGGATTCGGTCCGAAGTCCGACAGATCTAACATACGAGTTTCGTTGCGGCGCAAACCCCATGCGTAGGCGACCTTGGTGATGGTCGCGGTCCGGAAGGCGACCATCGGGCCCTTGACACCGGCGTCCCGGCGCCGGTCCACCTGATCGTCGGCGGTGTCGCACAGGTCTTGCAATTCGTCGACGGTGTAGGCGCGTTTGCGGGGATCACTGGCGCCTTCCTGAACATGGTGAGCGGAGTTCGACTCGAAGATGACCTGGATTGGATGAGTACCGAACCGGTTCTCGCACTGAGTAATCCATCCGTACGCAGGATCGGTCAGGTATGCCATGAATTGCCGGATCGCGCCCTGATACCCCAGTACAGTGCTGTGTGCGGCGCCATCGATTCCGCGGAGTTCGGCCGCCCAATCGTCGGCCTGCGACGCAGTCCACACCCATGGCCCTTCCGCATCACAAAAGCTGTGAAACCGTCGAATGACCGAGACTCGACTCGCGATGGTGCCCGGGGAGAGGTTGCGCGCCAACTGTTGACGCGACCAACCCGTCATCATCGCTTCGAACACCGCCTCTGCAGGCCGTAGTACAGCGACCCCATCGGCCAACTGCAACTGCGCCGCACCAGGCGGCAACTCACTACGTCTCATCAGACCCCCCAGCCCGTCGTTCGCAATCTACGCGAAAGTCTCGCATATAGTGCGAATAAGTGTACGTAGTAGCAGGTCACACCACATGCGGCTCGAACGGCTTCGACGCCGAATCGCATCAGCGACATCACCAGATTCGATTCGAGTCTCCGCTAGGATCGACCGATGCAGGTCATGGCCAGGTGCGCCATGACTGCAGTACTTACTTCGGTGGCCTCGTCGGGGAGCCGTCCGAGTTCGCATTTTCTGCGACTCGCGAGAGATTACTTGACATAATGTTGATTATCGGCAAAAAGATGGCGCAGCTCGGAAGCTGACTGGCCGGTTGGCACGGCTGTCCGGTTCGTGTGAGTCGAAATGTACGGGTGTGTCTGCGTCGACTCTTCCACCGGCGTGCGCACAGTTTTCGAGCGTCGCGTCGGCCATCCGCCGTTGGCCGGCTCGGCTCTTCGCTGTGATTGGATGACGTGCGCGTATCCCGCCTGATCCAGGCCATTTCTCGGGCCGCTCCTGGGTCGTCCCCGTTTCACTGCTCCGAAACGTCACAGTGACGTTTTGGGGTGATGCGGCGGGAGTTGGAATCTTCTCAGTGCGACGGTGATCATGTCGAAAACGGTCATTTCGATCGGTATCGGCTGATTCCGTGGTCGAAGCGCACGTTTCTGCTACTGTCCGTGAAATTGCTCGGTGCAGATACCAGCCGAAGGTCACCCGATGTTCGCCGTTCGTCCGTTCATCTCGGCCTCGGGTCGACGTGTGTCGTCGCAACAGCGCGCGGACAGTTCGGTGGCGGGGCTGTTGGATCTGGACGCGACTCGAACTCGCGTCATTCGATTACTCGTCGGCTCGGGGACGTTGTCGATCGGTCTCATCGGTTTACTGAGCGCACCGTCCGAGGAATACAGCGGTTGGCGAGTACATGCGGTGGTAGCAATCAGCCTGACCGCGTTTCCGGTCGCGTTGCGTTGGTTCTTCGGTCGATGGCCGGGACCGCGTCTGCTGACTGCATTCATCGTGTATTCGGATGTATCGATCGCCGCCGGTCTGTTGTTGAAGGACACGACAATGACTGCGATCGGCGGCACGGTACTCTTCGCCGTCATCACCACTCTGGCTGTGGTGGCGGTGCCGCTACTCCCCTGTCTCGTGCACATCGTTTTCGCCACAGTGATCCTTGCGGTGGTGGCCGCACTCACCGTGCACGCGGACGTCGCCAGCGGCTGGGTCGTTGCCGCACACAGTATGACCATGCTGTTGATGTTCGCGTCTCCGCTCATTCTGATGGTGTACGTGAGCGAGCTCAGATCTCGGGCACGGGAGTCGCTGGTGGACCCGCTGACCGGCCTGCACAACCGTCGCGGGCTGTTCGCTGCAGTAGCTGCCACCGCGATGACGACACCGGATGTGGAACCGAAGGTGATATGCGCCGTCGCCGCCGATGTCGACGGGATGAAGGGTGTCAACGACAGCTACGGACATCACACCGGCGACGCGGTTCTCGTCGATGTGGCCCAGCACATGCGAGCGCTGGCGGCCAACCGCTGGATCGTCGCACGACTGGGCGGTGACGAGTTCGCGTGCATCGCCGTCGGGCGACCTGCCGACCTCACCGACCGAACTGCAGAGCTCGTGGAGCGCCTCGGACGGGCCCGGATGTTGTCCGGACTCACCGTCAGTGTCGGGTCGGCAGTGGTACCAGTCGACGCGGACAGTGATGTGCGGCAGTCCGCGCACGACGTACTCCGCATCGCGGACTCGGAGATGTATCGAGCGAAACGCAGTCGCTGGCCGGCGTGAGAGCAGACACCGAGCGAATTTGTCGTCACCGCAACGTCATCGAGTTTTCAGATACCACCGTGGGAGTGCCACCCACAACGTGAGGAGAAGGGTCAGAGCGACCAGTGCCGCTACGATGCCGACGAGCGGACCGACCACGAAGTCGAACGTGAGAGCCACTACTCCCACCAGTGCGATGCCCAGCATGAACAGGCCTGCGATCGCGAGTCGGTTGCCGACCCGTACGAGTACATCGATTTCTTTGTGACGGAACAGAATTCGGTGCATTCCCACCGGCGCAATCAGCAGGATGGTTGCAACGATCGACGCACTGACGGTGATCAGATACACCGCTCGGCCGAATGTGGACACGTCGTCGAACCGTTGTTGGAACGGCAGGGTCAGGAGAAATCCGGTCAACAGCTGAACCCCGGTCTGTTCGACGCGCAGTTCCTGAAGTAACCCGAGCCAGTTCCTGTCGAGCTGCTGAGTCGGCGTCTCTCCCCTGGCCCGTGCATTCCATTCGGCATTGGGAGGTATCGACCGATCGGTCACGGGCTCTCCTTGTGTGTTGCCGGTTCGGTCACCGGTCGGGTGACGCCGTCGACAGCGGGTGTACCACGATCGTCGGCGAGAGTGTCGTTGCCTTGGACCGGGGACGCATGGCCAACCTGGTCCGCCAGCTCCAAGCCCGCTCCCGCATAGACGTTGAAGGCGATGTCGACACCGTGATCCCTGGCCCACTGCACTTCGTCGTCGTAGCGCGCGACAGCAGCGACCGTGCCACTGAACCCGGATTCGCGCAGACAGGCGAGGGCAGTGACGTTGGCGCCGTGACGCGGCATCGCCAGCACCGCGATTCGAACCGACTCGGAGTGGCGTAGTTGGTTCCAGAAGTCCAGGTCGGTCGCGTCGCCTTCGATCACTCGCAGGCCCTGATCGGCGAGTCGGCGAATGCGTGGCCCGTCGTAGTCGACACCCACCACACCGAGGCGGTAGTGGTCGGTCAGCCGCTGATACGCCGCGAACCCGACACGCCCCATTCCGATCACGACGACCTCGGCATCGCCGGCGTCACCGGAACGTTCCTCCGGATGCAGACTGCCCTCGTCCTGCTCGGGCAAACGAGTCGCAATCTTCTCGACCATCAGGTGCCCTCGTCCGTTGACCAGCGCCGACGCCACGAAGCTCAGGGCCACGGCTATCGACATCTCGACCAGCCATGCCGGTGCCAGCAGGCCGGTCGTCACTCCGACCGAGACGACGATCAATCCGAATTCCGAATAGTTCATCAGGCTCAACCCGGCAAGCAGAGCTGTTCGATATCGCAACTTCATCAGGGCGAACAGCGCGAGATACAGCACGGACTTGAGCGGCAACAGAAACACCATGAGCAGTGCGACGCCGAGACTGGGCAGGTCGGGTAGACCGGACAGACCGATCGAGACGAAAAAGCCGACCAGCAGCAGTTCCTTGATGTGGAACAACGATCGAGACAGCTCGGACGATGCCGGATGCGACGCCAGCAGTACACCGATGATCAGTGCACCCAGGTCTCCTTTGAGACCCAGTGCGGAGAACAGCGCGTAACCGGGCACCAGCGCCATCACGATGCCGAAGAGGGATTGCATCTCACCGTGACCCAGTCCGCTCCATACTCGTCGGAGGATGCGAGTGACGGGCCACAGCAGCACCAGCATCAGCGCCCAGGGACTGGGCAGCGTGCCGCTGGTGACGGTCAGGAACACCACGGCGACGATGTCCTGCATCACCAGGACACCGATCGCCACCCGTCCGTAGAGGGCGTGTGACTCCCCTCGCTCCTCGAGAACCTTGACCACGAAGACGGTGCTCGAGAACGACATGGCGAAGGCGAGCAATGCGATCGTCGTCAGGCTCTGCCCGGACAGCATGGCCAACCCCGCCACGGCAGCCAGCCACAGAACGGTGGTACCGACCACGACGCTGATCACCAGATGCACCGAGGTGGTCAGCCACACTTCCCGGCGCAGCAGAATACGAACGTCGAGCTTGAGACCGATGGCGAACAACAACAGCGTCACACCCAGATCAGCGAGCAGCTCGAGCTGGGGCACCTCACCGACGTCGAGTGCATTGATGACGAAACCGGCAGCCAGAAATCCGACCAGTGGAGGCAGCCGTACCACCATGGCAAGTCCACCCAAACCGAAGGCGATGACGAGGTAGATCGCGGCAACTGTCATGCACGGTCCCTTTGCTGGTGGGCTGCAACCGGATCTCCAACGGATCGTTCGACATCGGCACATGCCGTCGGAGTGTCCTCAGTATCCCGGCAAGACCGCAATTTCACAGCGCACGAGGCTCGACGGGAACGGCGGTCGACGACGCGGATTGCTTCGTCGACCGCCGTTCCTACGTGATACTTCGGCTGGGAACTCTCAGAGCTCGAACTCGGCCGGATCGATTCCGACCGCGAAGCACGCGTTGCGCACTGCGGCCTTCTCGTGATCGTCGAAATGGCCGTCTGCGCCGCCGATGATGATGCCGATCTGGATGACGGCTCGTGCTTGGTCGGGCTTCGATTTCAGTTTGCCGATCGTGGCTGTCGCCTCGACCTTCCCAAAATCGAAATCTCCCTGCAGCTTGTCGCAGTACCAGTCGAATTTCTGCCGAAGTTCGTCGGGCTCGAACACTCGCAGTGCCTCGTTACCGGCGATGAGAGATGCCGTCTTCTGGCGCTCGGCAGGATCGATGGTGCCGTCGGCCGCCGCGATCAGGGCGCACATGGCCATGCTGCCGTTGGCGAATTCCTTGTTCTTGAACTGGCTGGTCTTCGTCTGCAGCTGGCCGTTCAATTCCTGTGCCTTGGACTTGAGTTGATCCCAGAACGCCATGGAGCTCCTCACTAGGTGGTACTCGCCCGCACAGTCGCGCGGGCTTCGACCATTGTCCACGTAGTCCGTGAACTGGAGAGGAACTCCAGCTCAGCGCAGCCGTTCTGCGTCGTGCGCCTTGGCCAACAGTTCGACGCACAGTCGGTGCAATTCGGCGGCGTCGGCACCCTCCGTCACCGCAGTGCTGACGTCCTCGGCAGCACACCGAACTTCGAACGCTCTGTCGGCCGCCGCCGATACCTCCTCGGCGGTCAACACGACAGCGTCGTCGGGAATCGACGTCCCTTTGGTCGCGCTGCGTTGCTCGTAGGCGCGTTGACGGCACGATTGACGGCAGTACCGCCGCTTCCGGCCGGTTCCGGAATCGGCGACCGGGCGTCCGCACCAGGTGCATGTCTGGTCGCGGCGGGTTCTGACGGACATGGTCGTTCAGCCTACTGCGGCCGCGAGGTAAGATCGCCCGATAAGCTGCGCCGATCGGACCGCGCCTGGACCCATCGGCTCGGGAACGAACCGGCGTGCGGCGACGTTGTAGATCAGTGGGTAGACGGTGTAGTTCGAAGTCGACGGATGGCTTCGGCGCACGTACCTACTATCGATGGAGAGGACTTCACCATGGCAGATCGTGTACTTCGAGGTAGTCGGCTGGGAGCGGTCAGTTACGAGACCGACCGTGATCACGACCTGGCACCCCGCCGCGTTGCGCGCTACCGGTGCGACAACGGCGAAGAGTTCGACGTACCGTTCGCCGACGATGCCGAGATTCCGGGTACCTGGGCATGCCGCAATGGCCTGGAAGGGTCGCTGATCGAAGGCACCGCGCCGGAGGCCAAAAAGGTCAAGCCTCCCCGCACCCACTGGGACATGTTGCTCGAGCGTCGCTCGGTCGACGAGCTCGAAGAACTCCTCAAGGAACGCTTGGACCTGCTGAAGGTGAAGCGCCGCGGGGCATGACCGCCGCCGCTCACTGCACCGCCTGATTGGAAACAATCCGGCGGTGCAGTTTTTTTGTGCTATTCGAACCTGCTGAATGTTTCGATGTGCTTTGTCGCATTAATTGTCCACCGAACGAGGATTCCAATACGATCGACTGGCGGTGTCAGAGTCCGAGGTGACATCATCGAGTATCGGTTGTCACACAAGTGGACGATTCGTGAACGGTTGCCGTAACAGTTATCGGACAATATCGATAAACAGCAGGCACCGGAGTCGAATAAACCAGGGGGCATCAACACGTGAGCCAGGATTCTGATCAGCGCTCGACCGACGCCTTGCGTACGGCGGCCTCCGATGCGAAATCGGAAGGTCATCGCGCAGTCGGCGAGCAGAAGCTTGCGGAGTTGAGGCGCGAGTTGGACGGAATCGACGAGGTTCTGCGCGCTGCAATTCGAGACCGCATCGATGTGTGTGTACGAGTTGCACACGTAAAACGTGAACATGACATTCCGATGATGCAACCAGGCCGCGTCGGACTGGTGACCGAACGAGCGCGAGAATTCGCGTCGGCCAATGGACTGTCTCCCGATTTTCTCGAAGATCTGTATCGATCGATGATTGCAGAGGCATGTCGCGTCGAGGATTCGATCATCGATTCTCCGACGCCCGGGCCCGGCCTCGACAGTGAACGGTAGAAGCACTCCGATGACGATCCATACGCTCCTGGTGGACAATTACGATTCGTTCACCTACAACCTGTACAGCCTTCTGACCGAGGTGAACGGCCGACCGCCCACTGTGGTCAAGAACGACGTCGAGTGGACGTCGCTGAATTTCGACGCCTACGACAACGTCGTGATCTCGCCCGGTCCCGGGCGTCCGGATGTCGAGCAGGACTTCGGGATCAGTGCCCGCGTGATACTCGAGTCGGGTCTACCGATACTCGGCGTGTGCCTCGGGCATCAGGGTCTGTGCCATCTGTTCGGTGGCAGTGTCGATCTCGCGCCCGCGCCGATGCACGGCAGGATCACCGACATCACCCATACGGGTGTGGATCTGTTCGAAGGGATTCCGTCGCCGTACTCGGTAGTGCGATATCACTCGCTCGTCGTGACCCGCACCCCTGCCGACTTCGAGGAAGTCGCGTGGACGCCCGACGGACTGGTCATGGCGGTTCGTCACCGCAGCAAGCCCATGTGGGGAGTTCAGTTCCATCCCGAGTCGATCAGCACCGAATACGGCCGCGAACTACTCGCCAATTTCCGCGATCTGACGTTGGCTCGATCGAGCGCATCGAGTGCCGCGCGTACTCAGGATTCGATGTTCACCATCGAAACACGTTCGCTGGAAGGAGCATTCGACTCCGAGCAGGTCTTCGAAGCTCTGTTCGCGGACGGCTCGAAGAGTTTCTGGCTGGACGGCAGCGCGGCTCTCGAACCCGACTGCAGATTCACCGTCATGGGCGACTGCTCGGGTCCCCATGCGGAGTACGTGACCTATTCGGTTGCCGAGACCACGGTGACCGTGCAAGGTTCAGACGGTACGACCGAGCGCATTCACTCGACGTTCTTCGACTACATCGACGACCGTTTACGAGAGCGGGCCACTCCCCCTCGGCACGACCTACCGTTCGCTTTCGGTCTCGGTTACGTGGGGTACCTGGGCTACGAACTCAAGGCCGACACCGGTGGGCAACTGGTGCACACCTCTGCGACTCCCGACGCGTCGATGGTCTTCGCAGACCGCGCGTTGGTGTTCGACCACGAGGCAGGCACCCTCTATCTGATGGGGTTGGCGACCACCCCCGGGGATCCTGTGTTGGCGACGTGGTTCGACTCGGTCACCGATACCCTGCATGGTCTGTCCCGAAAGGTCGCCCCCGACAACCGTCCGGGTGTGCCCGCCTCCGGCACTCCCCTGCTCGGAGCCGATCGGTCGCTCGAACCCCGCCTACGCCACGACCGTGCCCACTACCTCGATCTGATTTCCCAGTGCCTTGCCGAGATCCGTTCCGGTGAGACGTACGAGGTCTGTTTGACCAACACGGCGACCGTGGCCGGTTCCATCGACGCGACCGCCACCTACTCGTACATGCGCGAAATCAACCCCACTCCGTACAGCGCCCTGCTGAAGTTCCCCGAGCTGTCGGTGTTGAGTGCGTCTCCGGAACGCTTCCTGCGCATCGACGCCGACCGCATAGTCGAGTCGAAGCCGATCAAGGGAACTCGTCCTCGCGGAGCCACCGCGCAGGAAGACAACGCACTGAAGGCCGATCTCGTCGCGAACGAGAAGGACAAGGCCGAAAACCTGATGATCGTGGACCTGGTGCGCAACGACCTCGCCCAGGTCTGCGTGCCGGGGTCGGTGCACGTGCCGAAGCTGTTCGATGTCGAAACCTATGCTCCCGTACACCAATTGGTCTCGACGGTTCGTGGGCGCCTGCGCGACGACGCGTCGGCCGCGGACTGTATCCGCGCTGCGTTTCCGGGTGGATCGATGACTGGAGCTCCGAAGATCCGCACGATGGCGATCATCGACAAACTCGAAGACGGACCGCGGGGGGTGTACTCGGGTGCTATCGGTTACTTCTCGATCACCGGCACCGCGGATTTCTCGATCGTCATCCGCACGATCGTGGCCACCGAACACGAAGTGACGTACGGCGTCGGCGGCGCGATCGTCGCTCTCTCCGATCCCGACGAGGAGTTCGAGGAGACCATGGTCAAGGCTGTGTCGATGCGCCGCGCGCTGACCGGAAGAACCGAAAACAGCGGGTAGGGCATTGACGCCCTGCCCGCTGTTCGACACTCCCCGACTCGGGGTCGACGTGCCTACGGAGTGGTGAAGTACTCGAACACTGCAGGCTGAGCCTGCGGGTTTCCGTTGCTGGTACCGATGACTGCGCCCGCGACCGTACCGATGACGGTTCCGATGATGCACCCGGAGATGAAGTTCGGGAAGATCGACACACAGCCGATGGCGAAACCGAGGCCTGCGCCGATCGCCGTGCCGACACCACCACCGTTGTTCCAGCCGATCGCGAGCTGGTTGACCATGTTGTCGAACGCCTGCTGCTTGGTCCGCGGACCGGCGACATCGGCGACGGGAACCGTCTGCGGAGTCAATGTCAGTTCGCGACCCTCGGCACCGATCAGCGGTGCGATCGAGTAGACGGTGCCGTTGACGGTGTATTCCAGCGGGACAGATGCAAGCGTGGCACCGGCCTGGTCGATGACGGACACGGTCTCGTTCGTGGCGTCGACCCGGAACAGTCCGGCATTGAGGATGGTGGTGACCGTTCCGTCGGGGTTGACCGACGTCTCGTAGTTCACCGTGTCCGACGACGGGTCTGCCACAGCATGGCCCGCTCCGGTGGCCACCGCAGCGGTCAACGCCACCGCTACCGTTGCTGTTCTGATCAGTTTCACTTATGTCCCCTGGTGTTGGTTATTCGCCTTCGGCGGCATTCGTGCCGAATGCCGATGGTATTCGCAGATGCGCTCTTCGACGTGAAGAACACACCAATCGTTATTCGGGTGTATTTCCGAGATGAGAATCGACGACAGGCCCGATCACGTTGGCAGCGTCCGCATTGGTCATCTCGTTGTGGAAAACGTCGACATCGTGGATGACGATATCTCCTGTGACATACGGTCGCCATTCCTGCGGGGATCGAACAATTCCATCGCTCGCGCCCTTCGTTGCCGAGAAGAACAAAACATCTCCGTCGAAGACGTCCGGGATGAACTCGGCCATCATTCGAGTCGAGTTCTCGAATCCCGCATTGATACGACGGAGGTGATCGGCGGAGACGCCGGTCGTCTGCCCCAACGACTCGTCGAGCAGTTCGACCCCCCGTTCGTAGGTCAGTGGCTCTGTCGACGCCTGAGCCGACAGGTCGAGCCCCAATCCGGCGAGCAGATTCTCGACGCTCAACGCTCCCTCGGCCTGTTCGCCGTCGTGTCCGTCCACGTAGCTGTCGAGGAGAGCAAGGGTGGCGACGTCGCTGCCGGTGCTGCGCAGTTCCACCGCTATCGCATGAGCCAGTGAGCCGCCGAGCGACCACCCCAGAAGGTGATACGGACCGACCGGCTGGACGGCGTGGATCTCGTCGGCGTACCGGTGGGCGAGATCGCGAATGGATCCGAAGCTCGACCCTTCCACGATGCTCGGCAGCTGCAGGCCGTACACGGGACGGTCGTCGCTCAGGTGTGAGACGAGACCGGCGTATCCCCATGACAATCCGATTCCCGGGTGGACACAGAACAACGGGGCCTTGGACCCGCTGCCGCGCAGCGGAATCACGACTCCGAACACAGAATCGAGGTCGGCGCCCCCCGCGTCGGCATCCGCGGCGACCCGCGCGGCCAACCCTGCCGGCGTCGGATCGACGAACAGTGCCTGCAGCGGCACCCGAACCCCGATGGCGTTCTCGATGGCAGGCACGATCTTCGTGGCCACCAGCGACGTTCCGCCCAACTCGAAGAAGTTGTCGTCCATGCCGACCCGTTCGACCCCGAGAACCTGAGCGAACGCGTCGGCGATCGCGGCTTCGACATCGGTGCCCGGTGCCCGGTACGGAGTTGTCGACACGGTCAGCTCGGGAACCGGCAGCGCCCGTCGATCGAGCTTGCCCACCGGAGTGAGCGGAATGTCGTCGAGCTCGATGATCGCCGACGGAACCATGTGCCGCGGGAGCACTTTGGCCACGCGATCGCGAAGTGCCTCGGTGTCGACCGATTCGCCGTCGGCCGCGAGAACGTAGGACACGAGGACGGTGTCACCGGACGCAGCCGTGTGACCGATCGTGGCGGCGAATCCGACCTGTTCGTGCTCGGTGAGAGCGGAGTCGATCTCGCCGAGTTCGATACGGAAACCGCGCACCTTGACCTGGAAGTCACTGCGCCCGACGAACTCGACGGCCCCGGCACTGCCCCAGCGCACGACGTCGCCCGTTCGATACATCCGATCGCCCGGAGTGCCGAAGGGATCGGCGACGAAACGCTCGGATGTCAGTCCGAAACGACCGAGGTATCCGCGGGCGGTGCCTGGACCGGCGATGTAGAGCTCGCCCGACACTCCGGCCGGGACCGGTCGGAGTCGTGCGTCGAGCACCACGAACCGGAATCCGGTTCCCGGCTTGCCGACATCCACCGTGCCACCGGGCACCAAAGGTCCACCGACACTTGCCTGAATGGTGGTTTCGGTCGGACCGTAGCCGTTGAACATCTTGCGGCCCGGTGCCCATTTCGCCACCAACTCGGGAGTGCAGGCCTCGCCTCCGACCGCGAGGACCCGAACGGTGCCCAGACGTGTCTCGTCGATCGACGACAGCGCCGCCGGCGTCAGGAACGCATGCGTGACGTGTTCGGATTCGAGCAGGTCGGCCAAGTCGCCGCCGCCGAAGACTCCCGGCGGCACGATGACGACGGTGGCACCGACGCCGAACGCCATCGTCAGCTCGTAGATCGATGCGTCGAAACTCGGCGACGCGATGTGCGAAACACGCGAATCCCGAGTGGGGCGGAATCGCTCGATCACCTCGGCCTGGAGGTTGGCCAGGCCACGGTGCCGTACCGCAACGCCCTTCGGCCGACCGGTCGAGCCCGAGGTGTAGATCAGGTAGGCCGGGTGGTCGATGTGCAGGGTGGCCGTGCGATCGGCATCGGTCACCGCGTCCGCCGGGTAGCGCGAGAGTTCCGCGGAGGTTTCCGGATCGTCCAGAACCAGCCACGGGACCGTGTCGGGCAGCGAAGCCCTGTTGTCGATGTCGGTCAGACCCATTGCGGCATGGGAATCTTCGAGCATGTGCGCGATTCGGTCCGCCGGGTAGTTCGGATCGACAGGCAGGAACGCGGCACCGGTCTTCGCCACAGCCCACACCGACAGCACCGACTCGATCGATCGAGGCAGCGCCAACGCGACGAACGTTTCGGGACCGACCCCGTAGTCGATCAGCATCCGAGCGATCCGGTTGGACCAGCTGTCGAGATCGGCGTAGGACAGGCTGATGCCTCGGTAGGTCACGGCCACTGCGTACGGATCGAGCGCGACCGCCGCCGCGAGCAACTCCGGCCACGTCCGAACTGCCGCGTCGGCATTTCCTCGCGCAGGCACCAACGTGCGCTGCTCGTCGGCACCCAGAAGCTCGATGTCTCCGACCACCGTGTGTCGGTCGCGTCCGACGGCATCGAGAACTCGGATCAGTCGCGCCGCGATGGCCTCGACGCTGGACGCGTCGAACAGCGATGTGGCGTAGTCGAATGCAGCCTCGAAGCCGGACGGACGCCCCTGGTCGTCGAAGGTCTCGGACAGCAGCAATTGCAGATCCTGCTTGGCCACCGGAACGTCGAAGTCGAAGCCTTCGACGCGTAGGTTCGGCAGCTCGAGCGAGGCCTTCTCGTTGTTCTGGAACGACAGCGCGACCTGTGACAGCGGAGCGTAAGCCGTCGAACGCGTGGGATTGAGAACCTCGACGATTCTCTCGAAGGGCATTTCGGTGTGATCGAATGCGTCGAGGTCGTGTGTCTTGACCTGGTTCAGCAGATCGTCGAACGTCGCGGACTCGTCCACTCGGCTGCGCAGCACGAGCGTGTTGACGAACATGCCCACGAGGTCGTCGAGCGCCGCGTCACCGCGCCCGGCCACCGGGGTGGTGATCGCGATGTCGTCGGTGCCGCTCAGGCGTGCCAGAACGACCGCGAACGCGGCGTGCAGAACCATGAACATGCTGACGTTCTGTTCGCGCGTGACGGCGACGAGGGCGCGATGGATGTCGGCATCGACGGTGAACCGCACTCGGCCGCCGCGGAAGTCCTGAGTGGTCGGCCTCGGTCGGTCCGTCGGCAACGGCAACAGATCTGGAAGACCCGCAAGCGCGGTGGACCAGTGCTCGAGCTGAGCCGCAGCCACACTCGACGCGTCCTGCTCGTCACCCAGCAGCGAACGCTGCCAGATCGTGTAGTCGGCGTACTGGACGGGCAGCGGCTGCCAGTTCGGTGCCTGACCGGCACTGCGCGCCGAGTAGGCGAGCACGACGTCGCGAGCGAGAGGTGCCATCGACGCGCCGTCGGCGGCTATGTGGTGCACCACCATGGCGAGTACGAAGACGGGATCCTCCGACGCGTCGTTGTCGGCGTCGAGCACCTCGAACAGCTCGACGTGCACCGGGATCTCGGTGGTCACGTCGAATCCTCGACCGGCCAACAGAGCCACGCGATCGGTGAGAACAGCGGCATCGATCCGTTCGGATTCGACCGCGGGCGCGACCTCGGCAGCCGGGTGCACGAGCTGCACCGGGAACTCGGGGCCGTCGGGGAAGGTCGTGCGCAGGGACTCGTGGCGCCCCAGAACATCGACCACCGCGTCGGCCAGCGCAGCGGTGTCGAGCCGTCCGGTCAGTTTGACGACCAACGGCACGTTGTACGCCGCCGACGAGGTGTCGAACTGGTTGATGAACCACATCCGCTGCTGAGCGAGCGAGAGCGGAATGTGCTCCGGACGCGTCGCGGCAACGAGGGCCGGCCGCTGCGTACGTGGGTCGGCCGAGCCGACTGCGCTCGCCAGACCCGACACCGTCGGGGTCTCGAAGATCGTGCGGACCCCGATCGATGTACCGAATTCGGCATTGACGCGAGCGATCACTCGCGTTGCGCTGAGAGAGTCGCCACCGAGCTCGAAGAAGCCGTCGTCCGCACCGACTCGACCCACCTCGAGGATCTCGGCGAAGACCGCCGCGACCGTCAGCTCGGCAGGCGTGCTCGGCTCGCGGTACGACGTGGCCGTGCCGAACTCCGGTACCGGAAGTGCTGCGCGGTCGAGCTTGCCTACCGGTGTGAGCGGAATCGACTCGAGCACGACGATGGCGCTCGGAACCATGTGCGACGGCAGCGCGGCGGCGAGATGATCGCGCAGAACGGCCGTGTCGAAGGTATCGACCGTCTCGGCCGGGTCGTCCCCGGTCAGGCGAACGTAGGCCACGAGAACGGTGGCACCGGTCGGCCCGGGAGTTCCGAATGTCGCCGCGAAGTCGACCGCCGGATGAGCAGAGAGCGCTGCGTCGATCTCACCGAGTTCGATGCGGAAGCCACGGACCTTGACCTGGGAGTCGCTGCGACCGACGTACTCGATGGTCAGATCCGGCGACCAGCGCACCACGTCTCCGGTGCGGTACATGCGCGCACCGGGAGCGCCGAACGGATCGGCGACGAATCGTTCGGCCGTCAACCCCATCCGATCGTGGTAGCCGCGGGCCAATCCGACGCCCGCGAGATACAGCTCACCCACCACCCCGGTGGGAACCGGCTGCAGTCGCGAGTCCAGAACCACCTCGTACACACCCCGTACCGGTCCGCCGATCGAGACCGGCTCGCCGGCCACCATCGGTGCACTGATGTTGGACATGATCGTGGCCTCGGTCGGTCCGTACCCGTTGAACAGGTTGCGGCCCGGAGCCCACTTGGTGACCAACTCGGCCGGGACCGCCTCGCCGCCGACGACCACGTCGGCGAACGTGTCGAGCCCCGCGGGATCGACAGAGGCGAGGGCGGACGGGGTGATGAAGCCGTGAGTGACCGATTCCTCGGCCAGCAACGATGCCAGCTCGGCTCCGCCGTACACGGTGGGCGGAACGATCACCATCGTGGCTCCGACGCCGAACGCGAGCAGGTACTCGAGCACGGACGCATCGAAGCTGGGCGACGAAACATGGAGTGTGCGTGAGTCCTTCGTGACTCGATAGCGCTCGCGTTGCTCGGTAGCGAAGTTGTCGAGGCCGGAGTGGGTGACCACGACCCCCTTCGGAACACCCGTCGAACCCGACGTGTAGATGGTGTACGCGGCGCTCGAGAGGGTGACGCGACCGTGGCGTTCGTCGTCGGCGATGGGCTCGTCGCTCACCGCGTTCGGGCCATCGGTGGCGAGGTCGTCCAGAACGATCCACGGCACGGTCGACGGCAGATCGTCGAGGTGACTGCGGGTGGTGACACCGAAGGACGCTCCGGAGTCGGCCAGCATGTGCTCGATGCGATCGGCCGGGTAGTTCGGATCGACCGGCACGAACGCGGCACCGGACTTGGCGACGGCCCAGACGGTCAGCACCGACTCGATGGATCGTGCGATTCCGAGCGCTACGAACGTCTCGGTACGAACACCGTGACCGAGCAGGATGCGGGCGAGACGGTTCGACTGTCGATCCAGCTCGCGGTACGTCAGCTCGCCGTCGACGCTGCGCACCGCGACGGCATCCGGGTCGACGGCAGCTGCGTCGGAGAAGATCTCCGGCAGCAACCGAGTCGATCGGCCTTCGAGTCCGAATACCGGTGCCAACGAACCGAGTTCGGCATCGGCGAGCAGACTGAGCCGAGCCAGTGGCTGCTGCTCGTCGGCCAGTACCGCATCGAGTACCCGCTCGACTCGATCGACGATCGCGTGCACGTCCTCGATCTCGAACAGTTCGGGCAGGTACTTGGCCTTGAGGTTCAAGCGCTCGTCCACCGACGACACCAGGGTGAGCGGGTAGTGCGCGGCATCGGTTCCGAGGATGTCGGTCACCTGCATGCCGGCGAAATCCGTTGCCGCAGAAGCTCCGGCGCGATCGACCGGGTACGACTCGAACACGGTGAGCGTGTCGAATGCGACGCCGGCACCGGCTGCGCGCTGGATGTCGGTCAGACCGAGGTAGTGGTGGTCGAGCAGTGCTGCCTGTTCGGCCTGCACGCGATCGACCAGAGCACCCAGAGTCTCGGCCCGATCGAGCGTGACCCGAACGGGCAGTGTGTTGATGAACAGCCCGATCATGCCTTCGATGCCAGGGACCTCGGGCGGCCGACCCGACACCGTGGCACCGAAGACGACGTCTTCGCGTCCGGTCAGAGTGGCGAGCACGATGCCCCACGCGGTCTGAACGAGGGTGTTCAGAGTCGAACCGCGGCGCGCTGCGAAATCGCGCAGTGCCGCTGTGGTCTCGATCGACAACGACCTTTCCGTCTCGCTCGAGACGGTGGACAACTGTCGGCCCCGATCACCGGTGACCAGCAGTGTCGGCTCCTCGACACCCGCCATCGCGCTGACCCACTGCGCCGTGGAGATGGCGACGTCGCGTTGCCGCATCCACGCGAGGTAGTCCCGGTACGCGGGCACACGCGGCAGCATCGAATCGTCGGACTCGGTGACGTAGAGCGTGATCAGTTCCTTGACGACCAGAGGCGTCGACCAACCGTCGAGCAGGATGTGGTGGTTGGTCAGCAACAGTCGCCAGTGATCGTCGGCGAGGGTGATCAGCGTGAATCGAAGCAGCGGCGCCGAGTCCATCTCGAACCGCACACCGCGATCGGCGGCGAGCACGGCCTCGAGCGCGGAGTCGACGTCGGCCTCACCGCGTAGATCGACCTCGGCCCAGGGAACCGTCACCGAACTCTGCACGATCTGCAGGGATTCGCCGGCGCTGTTGTGCACGAACGCTGCTCGCAAGTTCGGATGGCGAGAGACGAGCTTGTTCACGGCGGAGTGCATCCGCTCGGCATCGACGACGCCACGCAGCTCGAGACCGAGCTGCACCATGTAGGCGTCGACGCCTGCAGTGTCACTGCCGACCTCGCCGGCGAGGCGCGCATGGAACAGCAGGCCGGCCTGCAGCGGCGACAGCGACCACACGTCGTCGAGGTCGGGGAACTGCTGCTCGAGCACCTCGATGGAGCGCTGATCGATGTCCACCAGCTCGAGGTCGGACGGGGTCAAGCCTCCCGCACCCTGCACCGAGGCGTGCTCGGTGATCGCGGTCAGCGCCTGCGTCCACAGTTCGATCAACCGATCGACCTCGTCGGGATCGAGGATGCCCGCCGGGAACGCGAAGGTGGCGTCGAGCTGCGGACCGTCGGGCGTCGAGGTGGTGACGGCGTTGATGTCCAGCGCAGCCGGCACGGGCATGTCCGGATTCTGCGCGTCGCCGAGCTCGGCATCGGCGACGGGAATCCAGCCGACGTCGGCCATGCCTTCGGTGGAGCCGGTCGAGAATCGTCCGAGGTAGTTGAAGCTGACCTGAGGCGCGGCGAAGTCGGAAAGCGCCTCGGTTCCAGCGGAATCGAGGTACCGCAACATGCCGTAGCCGATTCCGTGATCCGGGATCTCGAGCAGCTGTTCCTTGACCGCCTTGATCAGTGCACCGGCGGAGTCGCCACCCGACAACGCGTCGGCGACGTCCACCGAACCGAGGTCGAGTCGCACGGGGAAGATCGTGGTGAACCAGCCGACGGTTCTGCCGAGATCGGCTCCGGGAACCACGGCGTCTTCACGGCCGTGGCCTTCGAGCGTGATCAGGGCGCTGCTGACAGCGGCTCCCCGTTCACGACGCCACGCGGTCAGTGCCAACGCCAAGCCGGCCAGGAGGCCGTCGTTGACGCTGCCACGGAAGACGTTCGGCACCGTGGTCAGCAAGCGCTCGGTCACCTCGACGGGAAGTGATGTGCGGATGCGCTGCACGGTGGCGTCGACGTCGATGCGCTTGTCGAGTGGTCGCGAACCGATCGTCGGGTCGGCACCGCTCAGAATGCGCTGCCACAGCCCGATCTCGTCGGCGCGGCTCGCCGTGACCTCGGCCAAACCGGTGGACCACCGCCGCATCGATGTGCCGATCGGTGCCAGCGCAGGCGCGTCGCCGGCGATGATCTGGCTCCATGCCGTTGCGAGATCCGGCACGAGGATGCGCCAGGACACGCCGTCGATCACGAGGTGATGCGCGACGACGAGCAGTCGGCCGGACCCGTTCGGGCCCTGGAACCACACCATCTGAACCATGACGCCGTCGGCTGGGATCAGTCGATCTGCTGCGGCGTCGAGCTCCGTTGCGGCGCGGGAAGAGAATGCGGCACCGTCCACGGAATCGACCGAGACCGCATGGATGACCGACGCGGCGGACACGGTGCCGATCGGAGATACTTCCTCGTGCCAGATGCCGTCGGCATCCTGGTACAGCCTCGACCGGAGCATGTCGTGACGATCGAGCACGGCCTGGACGGTGCGCTCGAGCGTCTCGGTCTCGATGCCGACCGGAAGCTGAAGCAGGGCGGTCTGGGTGTAGCGGCCGAAGTCGGTGCTGCGGTCCAGCATCCAGCGAACGACGGGTGTCAGAGGCAGCGAGCCGACTCCCCCACCGTCGAGCTCTTCCAGCACGACGGCGTCGCCCCCGAGAACGACGACCTCGGCCAGCGCCGCAACGGTCTTGCGCTCGAAGATGTCGCGCGGAGCCAGGACCAGACCGGCCGCCTTGGCACGTGAGACCAGCTGGATGGACATGATGCTGTCGCCGCCGAGCGCGAAGAACGAGTCGTCGACGCCGACGGTGTCGAGGCCGAGCACGTCGGCGAACAATCCGGCAAGGATCGACTCGACTTCGGTTGCAGGCAAACGGCTTTCGGTCACGTTGGCCGAGAAGTCCGGAGCCGGCAGTGCACGGCGATCGAGCTTTCCGTTGGCAGTGAGCGGCAGCTCGTCCAGCACTATCAGCGCAGCCGGAACCATGTAGGACGTCAGCGAGTGCCCGACGAAATCCAGAACGGCGGAGTGGTCGAGGGTTCGACCCGCCTCGGCGACGACATATCCGATCAGGCGATCACCGGATCCGTCGTCACGGACCGAGACCACGGAGGCCGCGACACCGTCGTACGCCAGCAGAGCACTCTCGATCTCGCCGAGCTCGATGCGGAAGCCGTGCAACTGCACCTGCATGTCACTGCGGCCCAGGTATTCCAGTGCACCGTCGCGATTCCATCGCGCGGTGTCGCCGGTGCGGTACATCCGGGCACCGGGGTCTCCGGACGGATCGGCGACGAAACGGGTGGCCGACAGCCCGGCCCGGCCGAGGTAACCGCGAGAGAGCTGTGCCCCCGAGACGTACATTTCACCGGTCACACCCGGCGGCACCGGATTGAGACGGGTGTCGAGAACCGCGACGTGCAGCGCGGGAATCGCCTGACCGATGACGCTGGCCGAGGCCGAGGCGGCGAACTGTTCTGTCAGGGCCAGGTGACTCACGTGGACGGTCGTCTCGGTGATGCCGTACATGTTGACCAGAGTCGGAGCGGATTCGTCGTGCCGGGCGTACCAGCGAGCCAACTGACCGAGATCGAGTGCCTCTCCGCCGAAGATCACGTACCGCAGCGACAGATCGGAGTCCGCGGTTCCGGCGAGGTTTCCGGTCGCAACTCGATCCGCTTCCGCGAACTGGTAGAACGCCGTCGGTGTCTGGTTGAGAACCGTGACCTTCTCGCGTACCAGCAACTCGCGGAACAGCTCCGGGGAGCGCGCGGTGTAGTAGTCGACGACGACGAGTGTTCCGCCGTGCAGCAGCGGTCCCCACAGCTCCCATACCGAGAAGTCGAACGCATACGAGTGGAACATCGTCCAGACGTCGCGATCGTCGAAATCGAAGAGATCGGCTGTGTTCGCGAACAGCGTCGCCACGTTGCGGTGCGCGATCTGCACGCCCTTGGGGCGACCGGTACTGCCCGAGGTGTAGATGACGTACGCGATCGAATCGGCGCTGGTGCCACCCGAGCGGTCCGCATCGGTCAGCGGGGCACCCGACATGACGTCCAGTTCGGCGATCAGCTCGGGCGAATCGATCTCGAGGACATCGAGATCCGAGGCGGGCACTGCCGCACTGTCGGCAACCGTGGAGATCACACAGACGGGCGAGGCGTCCTCGAGCATGAACGCGAGCCGATCGGCTGGGTAGGACACGTCGATCGGAAGGTAGCCTCCACCGGACTTGATCACCGCGAGCAGAGCGACGATCAGCTGCTCGTTGCGCGGCATAGCGACCGCCACGAGCGATTCCGACGTCACACCGCGCTGGACCAGAAGCCGCGCGAGTCGGCTCGACCGGTCGTCCAACTCGGCGTAGGTCAGCACGTGATCGCCGAAGACGACCGCACGCGAGTCGGGGTATCGCGCTGCTGCGGTGGCGAATCGATCGGCCAATGTCGCGTCGGATGCCACGAGACCTGCGTGGTTCCACTCACCCGTCATGGCATCGAGCTCGCCCGGGAGCAAGAGGTCGATGTCGCCGATTGCGCGCTCGGGATCGGTTGTCACCGAGTCGAGCACAGCACCGAATCGTGCCGAGAACTCCCGGACGGACGATTCTTCGAACAGATCGACCGCGTAGGTGATCGCGGCGGTCATCCCGGCCGGCGCACCGGACTCGTCGTACTGCTCGGCGACGGTCAGCTGCAGATCGAACTTCGCGACGTGCGCGTCGATGTCGACGGCCTCGACCGTGAGCTCCGGTAGTTCGAGCGCGGCCGAGGTGTTGTTCTGGAATTCGACCAGCACCTGGAACAGCGGCGAACGGTCCGTCGAACGCGCGGGATCGAGAACGTCGACCAGTCGCTCGAACGGAACATCGGTGTTGTCGAACGCCGCCAGATCTGCTGTGCGGGTGGCACGGAGCAGATCGGTGAACGAGAGCCCCGGTGTCACCTGGGTACGCAGAACCAGCGTGCCGACGAACATGCCGATCAGATCGTCGAGCGCGGCCTCGCCTCGACCGGCGATCGGCGTTCCGACGGCGATGTCCTCGGTGCCGCTGATGCGTGCCATCAGAATCGACCATGCCGCGTGCACGGCCATGAAGACGGTCGCCTCGTTGGCGCGCGCCGACTCGACCAGTGCCGAATGGGTTGCTCGGTCGATCTCGAACCGAACACTGTTGCCGCGCATGGACTGCCGAGTGGGCCGCGGGTGATCGAGCGGCAACGGCAGTACGTCGGGAAGATCCGCGAGAGCGGTCTTCCAGAAATCCAACTGCTGCGCGGCGAGGGACGCGGGATCGGCCTCGTCGCCGAGGACGGTGCGTTGCCAGATCGCGAAGTCCGCGTACTGAACGTCGAGTGGTGCCCACATCGGAGCGACGGTCGCTACGCGAGAACCGTAGGCGACCATGACATCTCGCGCCAAGGGTGCCATGGAGGCACCGTCGGCGGCGATGTGGTGCACGACGATCGACAGCACGAATTCGTCCGCTGCAACCCGGTACAGCACCGCGCGGAACGGTAGATCGGTCGTGACGTCGAAACCTGTTGCGGCAGAGGCAGAGATGGCCGAGACGATCTCGTCGGCGTCCAGATCGACGACGGCGAGATCGGTTCTCACCGTCTGCGCATCGAGGATCTTCTGCTCGGGGCGCTCACCGTGGCTCGGGAACACCGTGCGCAGCGACTCGTGCCGTTCGAGAACGTCCCCGACCGCCGCACTCATCGCGTCGATGTCGAGTCGACCCGTCAGCCGGACCGCAAGCGGGATGTTGTAGGCCGCAGAGTCGACGTCGAATTGGTTGATGAACCACATCCGTTGCTGCGCGAGCGACAACGGAATCGAATCAGGTCGCGGCTTGGCCACGAGTGCGGGACGGCGCTCGGTGCCGGTCGGATCGCTGTGTACGCGCACCGCAAGCGACTCGACGGTGGGAGCCTCGAACAGTGCACGCACGCTGATCGTGGTGTCCAGGGCGGCATTGACCCGGGCGGTGAGTCTGGTGGCGCTGAGCGAGTCCCCACCGAGGTCGAAGAAGCTCGAATCGATTCCGACACCGCCGTCGATCCCCAGTACCTCGCCGAAGATGTCGGCAATGACCTGCTCGGTGTCGTTGCGCGGTGCACGCGAATCGTCGCCGAGATGAAGATCGGGTGCGGGCAGGGCGTTGCGGTCCAGCTTGCCGGCAGGTGTCAGCGGAATCGATTCCAGGGCGACGAAGGCCGTCGGGATCATGTGGGTCGGTAGCGAATTCGACACATGACTGCGCAGAGACACCGCATCGATCTGCTCGCCGGACCGCGGAAGGACGTAGGCGACGAGAATGGTGTTACCGGCCGGACCGTCGACACCGACGGTGGTCGCGAACTCGACGGAAGGATCATCGGTCAGGACGGCGTCGATCTCGCCCAGTTCGATGCGGAAACCGCGCACCTTGACCTGGAAGTCGCTGCGCCCGACGTATTCGAGCGTTCCCGACTCGGTCCACCGGACGACATCGCCGGTGCGGTACATCCGCGCACCCGGCTCGCCGAAGGGATTCGCCACGAAACGCTCGGCCGTCAGGCCGAATCGGCAGTGGTAACCCCGGGCGAGCGCCGGACCGGCGAGATAGAGCTCACCCGCAACACCGACGGGTACCGGGTGCAGTCGCGAGTCGAGGACGACCTCGCTGAACCCGATTGTCGGAGAACCGATGTCGATCGTCGAATCAATATGCAGCTGATCGCTGACGGACGAGAAGATGGTCGCTTCGGTCGGACCGTACGCGTTGAACATCCGGCGGCCCGGTGCCCAGCGGGCAACGAGTTCCGGAGGACAGACGTCGCCACCGGTCGCGACGACTCGCAGCTCCGTCAGGCCCTCCGGATCCACCGATGCAAGCGCGGCTGGGGTGACGAACGCATGCGTCACCTGCTGCGTGGCGAGCAGCTGAGCCAACTCGGCTCCACCGTAGACCGACGTCGGCGCGATGACCATCGTCGCGGCACCGGAGAGCACCATCAGCAGTTCGAGAATCGAGGCATCGAAGCTCGGAGACGCGAACGCCAGAACCCGAGCGTCCGGGGTCACCTCGAAACGAGTGCGCTCCTCCTCCGCCAGGTTCGCCAACCCCCGGTGAGTGACGGTGACGCCCTTGGGCACACCGGTCGAGCCGGAGGTGTAGATCAGGTACGCGACCTGATCGATGTGAATCGGGCGGATACGGTCACCGTCGAGAACCGGCGCGGTCGAGTGACCGGCGATGTCGGCGCGCGTGTCGTCGTGATCGAGAACGGTCCACCGGGCGGATCCCAGACCCTCGACCGCGGATGTGTGCGCGGACACGGTCAGGCCGAGCGAGGCGTTCGAATCGACGAGCATGTGCTCGACGCGATCGCGCGGGTAGTTCGGATCGATCGGCAGGAATGCCGCGCCGGTCTTCGCGATCGCCCAGATTCCGAGTACCGATTCGATGGAACGTGGCACAGCCAGTGCGACAACGGTTTCCGGACCGGCACCGCGAGCGATCAGCGTTCGGGCGAGAGCCGAGGACTGCGCGTCGAGCTCGGCGTAGTCGACCGTGCGCCCGTCATTCCACAGAGCGGTGCCGTGCAGGTTGCCCGCAGTAGCGGCGGTGAGGATGTCCGGGAGCAGACGAACTGCTTCGGCAGCCGGCCCCTGGACCGGTGCCAAGCGGACCAGTTCGTCGTCGGACAGCAACGACAGGGACCCCACGAGTCGACCGGTGTCGGTGGCAATGGCGTCGAGGACCCGCACGATTCTGTCGACCGTCGCCTCGACGACGCTGTGCTCGAACAACTCCGGCAAGTACTTCGCCTCGATGTGCAGCCGGTCGTCGACCATGGCGACCAAGGTCAGCGGATACTGCGCTGTGTCGCTGCCGTCGTGCACGTCGTGCACCCGCATCCCGGCGAGGTCGGTCTCGGCCGACAATCCCGCGCGGTCCATCGGGTAGGACTCGAACACCGTCAGGGTGTCGAAGGCGACGGCCGGTCCCACCGCACGCTGGATGTCGGTGAGGCCGAGGTAGTGGTGATCGAGCAGAGCGGCCTGTTCGGCCTGCACCCGCTCGAGGTACTCGCCGAGTGTCTCCGACGGATCGAGCACGATCCGCACCGGCAGAGTGTTGATGAACAGACCGACCATGGCCTCGACGTCGGAGACCTCCGGCGGGCGTCCGGACACGGTTGCACCGAACACGAGGTCGGAGCGTCCGGTCAGAGTGCCGAGCACGAGGGCCCACGACGCCTGCACCATGGAGTTCATCGTCACGCCACGTGCACGAGCGACGCTGCGCAGCCGGTCCGTCTGCTCCACATCGAGCGAGACCAGCGACCGACCTGCCAACGTCGACTCCTGGCGTCGGCTCTCGACCGGCGTCAACAGGGTCGGCTCGGACAAGCCTGCGAGCGCGTCGGTCCACGCGGCCAGTGCCGACGAACGGTCACGCTTGGCCAGCCACGACAGGTAGTCGCGATAGGCGGGAACCCGCGGGAGCACGGTGTCGTCGCCGTCGACCACGTAGAGCGTCAGCAGGTCCTTGAGCAGCAACGGTGTGGACCAACCGTCGAGCAGGATGTGGTGGTTGGTCATCACCAGACGCCACTCGCCGGGCGCCACCGTGATCAGCATGAAGCGCAACAGAGGTGCCTGCGCCATGTTGAATCTGGTGGCGCGGTCGTCGTGTTCGATGCGATCGAGCTCGACGGCTCGATCGTCGGCGTCCAGTCCGGTCAGGTCGATCGACGACCAGGGAGCGTCCACGTCGTGGTGAACGATCTGTATGGACTCGCCGTCGTCATTGTGAACGAAGGCAGTCCGCAGGTTCGCGTGTCTACGCAGGAGCGCTCGAGCAGCACGTCGGAACCGTGCCTCGTCGACGCTTCCGCGCAGCTCCAACACGAGTTGGACGATGTAGGCGTCGACGGACTGATCCGACAGCTCGGCGTGGAACAGCAATCCGGCCTGCAGGGGCGTCATGGACCAGATGTCGTCCAGCGTGGGATAGACCCGTTCGAGGTGGTCGATGGAACTCTGATCGAGCCGCACCAGATCGAGGTCGGACGGCGTGAAGCCACCGGCCCCCGGTCGCTGGGCGAGCTGTGTCAGCGCGGTGAGGGCCTGACGCCACAACTCCGCCAGTTCGGTGACCTCGGCGGCGGCGAGCACCCCGGTGGGGAAAGCGAACGTCGCCTCGAGGCGCGGGCCGGTCGGCGTCGCGGTGGTGACGGCATTGATGTCGAGCACTGCTGCTACCGGTAGATCGGCGTCCTGCGAATCGCCGACACCGGAGTCGTCGACCGGCAGCCAGCCGTGTCCACGCAGCTCGTCCGGAACGTCGGTGCTGTAGCGCCCGAGATAGTTGAAACTGACCTGGGGAGCCGGGAAGTCGCGCAGAGCAGCGGCGCCGTCCTCGTCCAGGTAGCGGAGCATGCCGTAACCGATGCCGTGATCGGGGACCGCTAGCAACTGCTCCTTGACCGTTTTGATCAGTCGCGCTGCGTCGGCACCGCCGGCGAGTGCGTCGTCCAGGTCCAGACCGGCGAGGGTGAGCCTGAGCGGGTAGATCGTGGTGAACCAACCGATGGTCCGGCCCAGATCGGCACCGGGTACCACGTGGTCCTCGCGGCCGTGACCCTCCAGCGAGATGAGAGCGTCGTCCACGGTCACTCCCCGACCACGTCGCCACACCGCCGTGGCGAGCGCGAGTGCGGCGAGCAGACCGTCGTTGACGCTGCCGTGGAACGCATCGGGCAGTGCTGTCAGTAGCCCCTCGGTGACGTCGGTGGACAACGTCATCTCGATCTTGTCCACCGTCCGGTACACGTCGATCTCGCGATCGAGCGCGCGTGATCCGATGAGCGGATCCGGTTGTGCCAGAACGTCGCGCCAGATCGCGAGCTCGTCGCCGCGGGTGGCGGTGACCTCACGCAACCCGTGCGACCACCGACGCATGGAAGTGCCGACCGGAGCCAGCTCAGGAGTGTTCCCGCCGATGATCTGGGCCCATGCCGACGCGAGGTCCGGAACCAGGATTCGCCAGGACACGCCGTCGATGACCAAGTGGTGGGCGACGACGAGCAGACGGCTCCCCTCGGAGCCGGCGTCGAACCACACCATCTGGATCATCACACCGGAATCGGGTGCCAACCGGCCGACTGCTGCTTCTGCCTCGGCCGTGGCCTGCTCCGAGAACCCTTCTCCCCGAACGGTCGTCGACGCCACGCGGTGCACGACCGAGTTCGCCGCGATCGATCCGGCGGGAAGCACCTCCATCGTGGGGTGCTCACCCCGGTGCAGAACGCCGCGGAGCATGTCGTGGTGATCGAGGACCGTTTGCACGGTTGCCTCGAGCACATCCAGCTCGATATCGACCGGGAGAGTGAGAACCGCCGTCTGCGTGTGCTTGTCGAGGACAGCCGTCCGATCGAGCATCCAGGCCACGATCGGAGTCAGCGGTACGTCACCGACACCGCCACCTGGCAATTCCTCCAGTACGAGAGGTGCAGTGCCGTCTCCGGACGCGACCACCTCGGCCAGCGCCGCAACGGTCTTGTGCTCGAACACATCTCGTGGCGACAGAGACAATCCGGCTGCCTTGGCACGCGAGACCAGCTGAATCGACATGATGCTGTCGCCGCCGAGAGCGAAGAACGAATCGTCGACGCCGACGCGGTCCAGTCGAAGAACCTCGGCGAACAATCCGGCCAACGTCTTCTCGACCGCGTTGTCCGCATCGCGACCGGCCGTGACCTGAGCGGACCAGTCCGGTTCGGGGAGTGCGTTTCGGTCCAGTTTGCCTGCGGGAGTGAGAGGAATGGACTCGAGCATCACGAACGCCGAGGGCACCATATGCGCAGGCAACACCGAACCGGCATGCTCGCGCAACGCATCCGCCTCGACCCCGGCACCGGCCACCGGCAACACATACGACACCAACACCGTTGCCCCAGCAGCACTCTCACGACCGATGGTGACCACGAAATCGACACCCGGCACCGCAGCCAACACCGAATCGATCTCACCCAACTCGATCCGGAAACCACGCACCTTCACCTGGAAATCGCTACGCCCCACATACTCCAACGCACCCGAAGCATTCCACCGCACCACATCACCGGTGCGATACATCCGCGAACCCGCACCACCGAACGGATTGGCCACGAACCGCTCCGCCGTCAAACCCAAACGCGCGTGATACCCACGAGCCAACGCCGGACCCGCCAGATACAACTCACCCACCACACCCACCGGCACCGGATTCAACCGCGAATCCAACACCACCTCCGCGAAACCGATCGTCGGCGAACCGATATCGACCGACTCCCCCACCACCAACGCCGACGAGATCGACGAAAAAATCGTCGCCTCCGTCGGACCGTACGCATTGAACATCCGCCGACCCGGCGCCCACCGCGCCACCAACTCCGGCGCACACACATCACCACCGGTCACCACCACCTCGACCGACTCCAACCCCACCGGATCCACCGACGCCAACGCCGCAGGCGTGACGAACGCATGAGAGACCCGCTCCTGCGCCAACAACGACGCCAACTCCACCCCACCGAACACCAACGGCGGAGCAATCACCATCGTCGCCCCACCCGAGAACGCCAACACGAACTCGAGAATCGAGGCATCGAAACTCGGCGACGCAAACGCCAACACCCGCGACGACGGACCCACACCGAACCGAACCCGCTCCTCGGCAGCCAAGTTCCCCACACCACGATGAGTGACCACCACACCCTTGGGCACACCCGTCGAACCCGACGTATAGATCAGATACGCCGCATCATCGAGCCGCAACACCCCCGAACGCTCGGCATCCAACACCGGAGCAGACGACCGAAACGCCAGATCCGCCACCACATCGGCATCATCGAGCACCACCCACGACACCCCACCCACACCCGACAACACACCCACATCGGCACCCAACGTCACACCCACCACAGCACCCGAATCGACCAACATGTGCTCGATCCGATCCACCGGATACTTCGGATCCACCGGCAAGAACGCACCACCAGCCTTCGCCACCGCCCACACCGCCACCACGGACTCCACCGACCGCGACAACGCCAACGCCACGAACGACCCCGGACCCACCCCACACGACATCAACATCCGCGCCAACCTCGACGACGCCGCATCCAACTCACCATACGAAACAGACCGCGACCCCGACACCACCGCAACACCACCGACACCCACAGCACCAGCCAACAACTCCGGCAACACCACACCCGCCACAGACCGCGGCCCACGAACCGGAGCCAGCGAGTCGTACTCGTTGGCAGACAAGATCTCGATGTCACCGACTCGGATGGACGGCACGGCGGTCACGGCGTCGAGGACTCGTACCAGGCGATCGGCGAGAACTCGGACGGTATCCGCGTCGAACAGTTCTGTGGCGTAACGGAATCCGGCTTCGATGCCGACCGGTGCGCCGGACGCGTCGAATTCCTCCGAGATCGTCAACTGCAGATCGAAGTTGGAAATGTCGTTGGGTAGCTCGATGCTCTCGATCGACAGTCCGGGCAACGTCACGGTCGGTCGGTCGGTCTGCTGGAACTCGAGCATCACCTGGAACAACGGCGCATGGGCAGTCGACCTCGCGGGATCGACCGCGTCCACCACCCGCTCGAACGGGACATCCGAATGCGTGAACGCGGCCAGGTCCACGGAGCGAACGTCCGAGAGCAGGTCCTCGAACCGCATCGAGCCGGGAACCTGAGTGCGCAGAACGAGGGTATTGACGAACATGCCGACGAGTTCGTCGAGTGCGGCGTCTCCTCGGCCCGAGATCGGCGTTCCGACCGAGATGTCCTCGGTACCCGAGAGTCGGGCCAGCAGTACGGCAAGAGCCGCGTGCACGATCATGAACGAGCTCGAATTATGTTCGGCGGCAACAGTAGCGAGGCGGGCATGAACCGAGGCGTCGATCTCGAACGTCACGCTGTCGCCGCGCAAAGAAGCCACCGCGGGACGCGGGCGGTCGGTCGGCAGCGTCAGAACCTCGGGGCTGCCCGACAGTGTCTCGACCCAGTAGGCGAGCTGCTTGGCCATCAACGACTCGGGATCGGACTCCGCGCCGAGGAACCGGCGCTGCCACAGCGCGTAATCGGCATACTGCACCGGCAACGGTTCCTGGCTGGGTGCATGCCCTGCGGCGCGGGCACTGTAGGACACCATCAGGTCGCGGGCCAGCGGGGCGCTCGAGAACCCGTCGGAGGAGATGTGGTGCACCACCATCACGAGCACATGCTCGTTCTCGCTGACCCGAACCAGTCGAACTCGCAGCGGAACGTCGGCCACGACGTCGAAGCCCGAGCCGGCGACGTCGGCGATCAACTCCATGACGTGGCGCTCGTCGTTCGCGAGGATCGGAGTCAGATCCGGCAGTGCAGATTCCACGTCGAGGATCGACTGCACCGGAGCGTCGTCGGTCAGCGGGAACATCGTGCGCAGCGACTCGTGTCGACCGAGCACGTCGGCGATGGCCGAGTGCATCGCATCGACATCGAGCGCGCCGCTCAGGCGCATGGCGAACGCGACGTTGTAGGCAGCCGATTCGGTGTCGTACTGATTGATGAACCACATCCGCTGCTGGGCCAGCGACAGGGGCACTGCATCCGGTCGCTCCTGCGGGACCAGCCGAGGGGCGGCTGCAGCGTCGTGCTCACCGAGTTCGATGCCTGCCGACAGCGCTCGCACGGTGGGGGCGTCGAACAGATCCCTGATACCGATATCGGTTCCGAGTGCCGCATTGATTCGCGCGACCAACCGCATCGCGATCAGCGAGTTGCCGCCGATTTCGAAGAAGCTCGACGTGACACTGACCTGGGCCATACCGAGCAGATCGCCGAAGACTCCGGCGACGATCTCCTCGACCGGGTTCTCGGGCCCGAAGAATTCCGATGCAGCGACAGTGAATTCGGGCGCAGGCAATGCCTTCCGGTCGAGCTTGCCGCTGGCGTTGACCGGCAGCGAGTCGAGTACCACCACGTGTGAGGGCACCATGTACCCCGGGAGGCGGCGCGCGGCCTCGGCCGTCAGATGCGCAGGATCGACGGCGTGGCCGGGCGCACCGACCACGTAGGCCACGAGGGTCTCACCGGTGTTCGGGTCCTTGTGCACCAGCGCGATTGCCTGTGCGACCGATTCGGATCGAAGGAGAACCGCTTCGATCTCGGGCAGTTCGATCCGGAGCCCTCGCAGCTTGACCTGAAAGTCCGTGCGGCCGATGTACTCGAGCTCGCCGTCGGCGCGCCAGCGCACCAGATCACCTGTGCGATAGAGCCTCTCGCCCGGCTCGCCGAACGGATCCGCGACGAAGCGATCCGCTGTCAGGTCGCCTCGGCCGACGTACCCGCGAGCGAGTTGCACACCGGCGAGATACAGCTCGCCGGGAGCACCGATCGGAGCCGGTCGCAACGACGCGTCGAGCACGTACAGACGCGTGTTCCACACCGGTGCGCCGATGGGAATCGAGACGGACTCGCGCCCGGTCACGTGGTAGTAGCTGACGTCGACTGCCGCCTCGGTCGGACCGTAGAGGTTGTGCAGTTCCGCGAGTGAGAACTGCGCGAACTGCGACGCGGTGGCAGGTGGAAGCGCCTCGCCGCTGCAGAAGACCAGTCGGAGCGAGACACATTCCGCAGCCCGTGCCCCTGCTGCGAACACCGCGAGCATCGACGGCACGAAGTGCGCCGTGGTGATGTGCTCCTGCGCGATGATGCGGGACAGATACACGGGATCGCGGTGTCCGTCGGGTTCGGCCACGACGAGCTTGGCACCGACCTGTAGGGGCCAGAAGAACTCCCACACCGAGACGTCGAACGTCGCCGGAGTCTTCTGCAGAACGGTGTCCGCAGGCTCGAGGTGATATTCGTGCTGCATCCACAGCAACCGGTTCACGATGGCCGAGTGAGTGACCGCGACACCCTTGGGCCGACCGGTCGAACCGGAGGTGTAGATGACGTATGCGGTGTTCGAGCCGTGCAGTCTTCCCAGTCGGTCCGAGTCGGTGATCGTGGAGTGGTCGCGATCGGAGACGTCGAGCAGATCGACGGCCAGGACCGGAGTTGCGACCGGGATGTTGATCCAGTCGCGACTGGTGGTGAGGATGCACACGGGCTGGGCGCTGGAGAGGACGTAGGACGACCGCTCGACGGGATGGTCCGGGTCGATCGGTACATAGGCACCACCGGCCTTGACGATCGCGTACATGCCGACGAGCAAGTCGATCGACCGGCGAATCGCAAGGCCTACATGGGATTCGGGTGTCACGCCGAGCGAGATGAGATGACGCGCGAGCTGATTCGCGCGTTCGTCCAGTTCGAGATAGGTGATGTGTTCGTCCTCGAACACGAGCGCTGTCGAGTACGGACTGCGCTGTACCTGTCGGTCGAACAGACTGCTGAGCGTCATGTCGGCGCCGCCGGCCGGAATCTGCTGGTGGACCGGAGGTTCGATCAGACGTGCGGTGTCGTTCCACTCGAACAGGACGAGTTCCCGCTCCGCGGCGGACAGAATGTCGATGTCTGCGGTGCGTACGTCCGTCGACGTTCCGATGGTCGACACGATCCGCAGGAAGCGATCGACGAACCGGTCGATGGTTTCGGGATCGAACAGATCCGTGGCGTAGGTGAAGGACGCCGACAGTGCACCGGACGGGTCGACGGGCTCCTGATCCACACGCAGCTGTAGATCGAATTTCGCCGTGTCGGTGCCGATCTCCTCGAACCGAACGGTGAGATCGGGCAGCTCCAACGTGACGGCTGCATTGTTCTGGAACTCGAGCAGAACCTGGAACAGCGGCGAGTGGTCGGTCGACCGCACCGGATCGAGTACGTCGACCAGACGCTCGAACGGGATGTCGGTGTTGTCGAAGGCGGCGAGGTCGGAGCGACGAGTGTCGGCGAGCAGTTCGGTGAAGGTCGCTTGCGGCTCGACCTGTGTTCGCAGAACGAGGGTACCGACGAACATGCCGACCAGGTCGTCCAGGGCCGCGTCGCCTCGACCGGCGATCGGGGTACCGACAGCGATGTCCTGAGTTCCGCTCAGCCGCGCGAGCAGGAGTGCAAGCGCCGAATGAACAACCATGAACAGGGTCGAGTCATGTTCGGCAGCAACCGAACTCAACCGTGCGGCGACGTCGGCCGGAATCGTGAACGGGGTGACGCTGCCGCGCATCGACTGCCGGATGGGACGCGGACGATCGAGCGGCATCGGCAATACGTCCGGCAGATCCGCCAGAGCCGACTGCCAGAATTCGATCTGCCGCGACGCCACCGAGGTGGAATCGCTCTCGTCGCCGAGAACGGCGTGCTGCCACAACGCGAAATCCGCGTACTGGACGGCGAGTGGCTCCCACACCGGAGCCGAACCGGCGGATCGGGCACCGTAGGCGACCATCACGTCTCGGGCCAGCGGTGCCATCGACGCACCGTCCGCCGCAATGTGGTGGACGACGATGGAGAGTACGAAGTCTTCCGAACCGGTCCTGTACAGCACCGCACGGAAGGGAAGATCGACCGTGACGTCGAATCCTGTTGTCGCGGCAGCACGGACGAGCGCATCGACCGAGCCGGCGTCGACGTCGACCACATCGAGGGGCAGGTTCGATCCGGTGACGTCTTCGACCGGTGTGATGACCTGGTTCGGCAGATCGCCCACGGTCGGGAACACGGTGCGGAGCGACTCGTGCCGGGACAGAACGTCGCCGACGGCCGCAGCCATCGCATCGACATCCAGTCGACCGGTCAGTCGCACGGTGAGCGGGATGTTGTACGCGGGCGAGGACACATCGAACTGGTTGATGAACCACATCCGCTGCTGTGCGAGAGACAGTGGGATCGAATCGGGCCGGTCCACGGCGACGAGCGCCGGACGGCGATGCAGCGATGCGCCCTTGGCTTCGGCGCGTTCGGACAGGGTCCTCACGGTCGGCGCCTCGAACAGGTCCAGCACCTTGAGATCGGTTCCGAGAGCCGAATTTACCCGAGCGATCAGACGCGTTGCCACGAGGGAGTTTCCGCCGAGATCGAAGAAGCTGTCGGTCACGCCGACCCGGTCGACCTCGAGAACGTCGCGGAACACGGTCGCCACTGCGGCCTCGTACTCCGTTTCCGCGGCCTCGAATGCACCCTGCGAACCGAGTTCGGGTTCGGGGAGTGCGTTTCGGTCCAGTTTGCCTGCGGGAGTGAGAGGAATGGACTCGAGCATCACGAACGCCGAGGGCACCATATGCGCAGGCAACACCGAACCGGCATGCTCGCGCAACGCATCCGCCTCGACCCCGGCACCGGCCACCGGCAACACATACGACACCAACACCGTTGCCCCAGCAGCACTCTCACGACCGATGGTGACCACGAAATCGACACCCGGCACCGCAGCCAACACCGAATCGATCTCACCCAACTCGATCCGGAAACCACGCACCTTCACCTGGAAATCGCTACGCCCCACATACTCCAACGCACCCGAAGCATTCCACCGCACCACATCACCGGTGCGATACATCCGCGAACCCGCACCACCGAACGGATTGGCCACGAACCGCTCCGCCGTCAAACCCAAACGCGCGTGATACCCACGAGCCAACGCCGGACCCGCCAGATACAACTCACCCACCACACCCACCGGCACCGGATTCAACCGCGAATCCAACACCACCTCCGCGAAACCGATCGTCGGCGAACCGATATCGACCGACTCCCCCACCACCAACGCCGACGAGATCGACGAAAAAATCGTCGCCTCCGTCGGACCGTACGCATTGAACATCCGCCGACCCGGCGCCCACCGCGCCACCAACTCCGGCGCACACACATCACCACCGGTCACCACCACCTCGACCGACTCCAACCCCACCGGATCCACCGACGCCAACGCCGCAGGCGTGACGAACGCATGAGAGACCCGCTCCTGCGCCAACAACGACGCCAACTCCACCCCACCGAACACCAACGGCGGAGCAATCACCATCGTCGCCCCACCCGAGAACGCCAACACGAACTCGAGAATCGAGGCATCGAAACTCGGCGACGCAAACGCCAACACCCGCGACGACGGACCCACACCGAACCGAACCCGCTCCTCGGCAGCCAAGTTCCCCACACCACGATGAGTGACCACCACACCCTTGGGCACACCCGTCGAACCCGACGTATAGATCAGATACGCCGCATCATCGAGCCGCAACACCCCCGAACGCTCGGCATCCAACACCGGAGCAGACGACCGAAACGCCAGATCCGCCACCACATCGGCATCATCGAGCACCACCCACGACACCCCACCCACACCCGACAACACACCCACATCGGCACCCAACGTCACACCCACCACAGCACCCGAATCGACCAACATGTGCTCGATCCGATCCACCGGATACTTCGGATCCACCGGCAAGAACGCACCACCAGCCTTCGCCACCGCCCACACCGCCACCACGGACTCCACCGACCGCGACAACGCCAACGCCACGAACGACCCCGGACCCACCCCACACGACATCAACATCCGCGCCAACCTCGACGACGCCGCATCCAACTCACCATACGAAACAGACCGCGACCCCGACACCACCGCAACACCACCGACACCAGCAACACCCACAGCACCAGCCAACAACTCCGGCAACACCACACCCGCCACAGACCGCGGCCCACGAACCGGAGCCAGGCGAGCGCGTTCGGCGGTGGACAGCAGGTCCACATCGCCGATCCTCAGATCCGGCTCGCCGATCACAGCGTCGAGCACGCGAACGAGGCGGCGGGCGAGCTGAGCCATGCTCGCGGCTTCGAACAGTTCTGTGGCGTAGTCGAAAACGACCGCGACATCGTCGGACTCGTCGACGGTGACTACCAGGTCCATGCCAACCCCGTCACGCGGCAGCGCGGACGGACCGAACCGGAGCGCAACCTGGGCAAGGGGGCTGTACGACTCCGAGCTCGGCAGACCGAGGGCCGTGACGACGTCCTCGAAGGACGTCTCCCCATGCGCCATCGCAGCATCGAAGTCGGTTCCGGACGCATCGACAAAATCGGCGAACGAGTGCCGAACGTCGGGTCGGGACCGCAGCACCACGGTGTTGCCGTCACCCGCAGGCACGGCGATCGACACGTCGTCGGTGTTGGCCAGTCGCGAAAGCAACACGGCGAGAACGGATTCGAGCACCACGAACGGAGTCGTGGAACGTTCGGCGGCCAACCGAGCCACTGCGGACCACGATTCGGATCCGATGGTCACCTCGTGGGATGCGCGAACATGACCGATGCGCGAGGGGCGCGAACGGTCGGTCGGAAGATCGAGGAGATCGGGGGCATCGGCGAGCCGGTCGGTCCAGTAGGCGAGCTGGGCTGCGGCGCGACGTCGACGTTGGCCTTCGCGTGCGCTGTCCGGATGTACGTCGACAACGGCGACATCGGGTCCGGCCGCGATGAAGGATTGCACCATGTCGACGAAACTCGAATGGTGTGCGGTGAGATCGTCGTCGTCGTACCGGTTGGGGTTGGCCCTGAAATCGACGAACGTCCTTGCCGGAGAACCGCTCTGATAGACGTTGACCAGAAGGTCCTCGACAGGACCCGAGGTCACGATGTTGAATTCGCCGACGATCGAGCCGAGTTCGATCTGCTGATGGAACAGCATCATGTTGACCATCGGGCCGGACAGTTGCTTGTCGCTGCCCGAAGCCGCCAGCTCACGCCGGATGTCCTCGATGCTGAAACGCTGGTGCCGCAGGGCCCCCATCAATTCGAGCTGGACCTGCTGAACCAGCTCGCCGACGGTCGCGTCCTGGGGCACATGGATCGGAATGGGTGCGACGTTGACGAGCATCCCACCGGATCGGCGAAGCAGCGCGGTGGTGCGCGCGGACACCGGGATGTTGACCGAGACGTCCTCCCGCCCGGTCATCCGCGAGAGGTAGCAGCCGAAGGCGGCGATGAACACCGCGGCCGCGGTTCCGCCCTTGGTCGCGTCGGACGCTTCGAGCTCGGTGACGACATCGTCGGGTAGAGCGACGCTGCGCAATTTACTGGCGGCGATCGTGCGCCCGGCAGTGTTGGACAGGGTGGCTCCGTCGTGGATGTCCGCGGCGCGAGCGGTCCAGTACTCCTTGTCCGTCTCGAAGCGAGACGACGTCCGGTATTCCTGATCGAGCTCGTAGAGCCGCCGAAGCTCGGCCGCCTTGTTGGGGGCAGGCTCGACGTGTTCGACGGCCGCGGTGTACAGGGCTGCGGTTCGATTGACGAGCGTCATCGCACCGTAACCGTCGAGTGCGACGTGATGAATCTTGCTGTACCAGAGGTTGCGATCGTCCTCGACCTGAATGATCCAGCTCTCGACGAGTGGATCGTGCTCCATGTCGACAGGCTGCACGTAGTTCTCGTCGATCCAGGCCAGCGCAGAGGTCATGGGATCGTCTTCGCCGCGCAGATCCAGGTAGTGCACGGACTGATCGATGGAGTGATCGACCATCTGGACCGGTTCGCCGTCCACCTCGGCCAGTCTCAGGTAGGCGGATTGAAATTCGTGTGCTGCGAGAGCCGACGCGTCCTGGAGAACGGCGATGTCCAGATCGCCACGGAGGTCGACGTATTGCGCGATACAGACCGGGACGTCAGGAGCCAGCTGTTGAGCGAACCACATGCCACGCTGAGCGGACGACAGCGGGAACCCGTTCTCGAAGCCAGGGCCGGTCGGAGGCGTCTGAGACCCACCGGTGATTGCGGCGCGCATTCAGATGCCCTTCGGCGGCACGGTCACGACGACGAAGGCCGACGTCGAGTCGATCGACTCGGAGCCCTCGGGTCGGTTGGGAGTGTCGAGCCGCGGCGGCCTGTGCGCGCGATTGAGCAATTCTGGCTTCCGTTCTGGTCTGCGTTCGTGTCGTTTCACACACGTTCGGTGGTGATATGGCTCTGTATCAATTCGTCACGCATCACCGATCGGATTGAAACAGGGAGAGAACCCGGTTCTACCGGATGGAACAAACCGTGAGTTCTACGAATGAGTGTGTGGTGACTCTCGAATCCATTGTCCTGTACGACACGAACTCCCCTCCCCGCCAGGCGTACGACACGCTCGACACTGTCGGCGTCGGTGCAGCGCTCACATACCAACGCGAGACTGTCGGTCATCCACTGGAAGTCGAGCCCGGAAATCCCGCGTCGAGCATCCCAGCGGCTTACAAAGATACAACATCGGCAAGGTTCTTTTGGACGGTAATCATAAGAACCATCGATCGCCGTCTCCAGCCTGTTACAGAAGTGACCGCGAGTGCCACTCGAACAGATGCTATTCGGTCGATCGAATGACTCCGCGTGCCGGGTCGAACGGCTTTGCCCTACTCGTATCCGACTCGGCGACGCGAAAAACCCACTGTTCACCGACTCGGCGATTGTTTCACGAGGTGGAACGGCGGCGCCCGGACAGAAGCGTTGCGCCGAGTGCTCCGACGGCTGCCAGACACAGCACCAGTTCCGATCCGACGCCGATTCGTGTCGCGACGGTGAGGGACTGTCGCAGTACGACACTGGACACCAGCACGTCAGGGGTGAACAGCGGCGTCTGCTGCAGAACGTGTCCGTCGGGCGACACGATCGCGCTGACGCCGCTCGTCGCCGCCACCACAACTGTTCTCCCGTGCTCGACGGCGCGCACTCTGGACATCGCAAGTTGTTGGTAGGTCATTTCGGTGTCACCGAAGGTCGCGTTGTTGGTGGGTATGGCGATGAACTCTGCGCCCGATCGGACCGATTCCTCGAGGGCGCGATCGAATGCGACTTCGTAGCACGTCGCTATTCCGGCCGCTATTCCCCCGGCGCGCACCACTCCATTTCCGTCGCCGGGGACGAAATAACCCGCTCGGTCGGCATATTCCGAGAACAAGCGGAAGAAACTTCGGAATGGCAAGTATTCGCCGAACGGTTGAATTATCTTCTTGTCGTGCCGCTCACCGGGCCCATCGGTACCGTTCCACGCAATCACCGAATTGGTGTTCGTGCCATCGGCATTGACCAGTACCGTGCCGACGAGAATCGGAGCCCCCACGGCCACCGACGCCTCTGTGATGAGAGTCGCAGCGTCGGCATTTCTCAACGGATCGATATCGGACGCATTCTCGGGCCATATGACGAGATCCGGAGCAGGCTGCCTGCCGGCCTCGACGTCAGCGGCCAACGTCATCGTCTCCCGCACGTGATTGTCCAGCACCGCTCGCCGCTGTGCGTTGAAATCCAGACCCAGCCGCGGAACGCTTCCCTGGACCGCCGCGATCGTCACCGTCCGTTCGTCGCCCTCCGGTGCGTCGTTGCTGTGCAGCGTCGGTAGCAGCATCAGCGCCACGATGGACGCCACCGTCGTTGCGGCGACCGGTCCGAGGTACGAACGCACTCCTCCTCGTCGACCGACCGCGAACAGCAGAGCAGCCGCTCCGGTTCCGGTCAGCGCCACCCCGAAACCGAGCAACGGTGCACCCCCGATGCTCGCCAAGGGAAGCAGCCAGCCCTCGGGTTGTCCGAATGCCAGTCGACCCCACGGAAAGCCACCGAAGGGAACACTCGATCTGAGCCATTCGGTCAGGCTCCAGGCCAATGCCATGGACAACGGCCACCATGCACTCCGTGCCGCCAACACCCCGAGCACTCCGAACAGGCCGACGAAGACCGATTCGGCGAGGGCGAGCGCCAGCCAGGGCATCGGTCCCACGTACACACCGATCCATGGGAGCAGCGGAACGAAGAATCCCAGACCGGCGGCACAGCCGTAGCCGAATCCCGCTTTCAGCGATACCGAACCACGGCCGCCGAAGCCGGTCAGAACGAGGGCCAGTAGCGCGATACCCAGCGGTGCCAGGAACCACAGGGTTCGCGGCGGAAAGCTCACGAATATCAGCGCACCACCGGCAACGGAGAGCGCAGTGGACAGTGCGGCCCGGCGCAGCCGCTCCGCCGATGACACCACCGTCTCGACACCCGAAGCGGACTCAGTTCTCATGGATGACCTGTCCGCGATGCACGGTCATCGAGCACCGTGGAGCCGTGGACGACGGGTCGAGACCGGGCAAGGGAGATACCCCCGCGCGTGGGTCCGTCGACCACCGTTGCACGCTGTCCTTGGGTGCTCGGACGACGAGCTCGTCGACCTCCCACACCGCAAAGGACGCGGGTGCCCCCGGCACCAATGTCCCTGCCAATCCGTCTCGGACTCCGCCCGCGCGCCATGCTCCGCGGGTGGAGGCCGAGAATGCGGCCCGGGGCGAGATGGCACTGCCCGGCGTGCGGTGATCGACCGCCGCCCTGACCGTCGCCCACGGATCGAGTCGGGTGACCGGCGCATCCGACCCGAACGCGAGCGACACCCCCGCCGACGCCAAGCGCGCGAACGGATGCAGCGCCGACGCCCGGTCTGCGCCGAGCCGTGCCGAGTACAACCCTTCCGTGCCGCCCCACAGTGCGTCGAACATCGGTTGCATGCTGGCGATCACGCCCCACGACGCCAATCTGTCGGCCTGTTCGGGTGCGACCATGGCCAGATGTTCGAGCCGGTGCCCGCACGCGGCGACGGCAGGAGTTCCGAGTTCGGCCACCACCTGCTCGAATGCAGTGACGGCAGCCGAAATCGCCGCGTCACCGATGACGTGGAAACCAGCCTGCACTCCTGCCGTCGTGCACGCCGAGATGTGTGCGGTGATCGCATCGACGTTCTCGTACGACACGCCCGATCCGGCATCGTCGGCGTACGGCGACGACAACCATGCGGTCCGCGACCCCAGCGAGCCGTCGACGAAGATGTCGCCGGCCAACCCGTGGGCACCGGTGCTCTCGAGAAGCTGTCGGGCCTGCTCGGCCGTCTCGACCAGCTCGCCCCAGTATCCGCGCACCTCCACTCCGTGTCGGGTGGACATCAGTTCACGGAAGTCGTCGATCCCCGACACGACCGGACCGGCACATTCGTGGACAGCGACGATTCCCTGCGCCGCAGCACTGTCGAGCGCAGCCGTTCGAGCCCGATCCCGGGTATCGGCCGTCATCATCGACCGCGCGGTCAGCCGGGCGAGGTGATGAGCGGCAGCGGTGAGCGGAGACTGCCCCGCGAAGCCGCTGGTCGATTCGATACCGGCGGCGGCAACGCGCAACGGCGTCGAGACGGCGGCCGAATGCGCATCGATGCGAGCGAGATACACCGGGCGCCCGGGCGCCGCCGCATCGAGGTCGGCTGTCGACGGTGCGCGACGTTCGGGCCACTCGGTTTCGTCCCACCCGTGTCCCCAGACGAGAGCGTCCAACGACGACGATGCGTGGTCGGCGAGCACCCGCATACAGTGTTCGAGCGAGATACAGTCGGACAGATCGAGTCCGACCAACGACAGCCCCAGGTCGGTGACGTGCACGTGAGTGTCCACGAACGCCGGTGCCACGAAGGACCCGGCCAGATCGGTGATGCGGACCCCTGGGTGGAGTGCTCGCCCGGTGCGATCCTCACCGATCCAACTGACGATTCCATCGGTCACGGCCATGGCGGTGGCGTCGGAAGCCATCGGACTGTAGATCCGTCCGCCGCAGAACAATTCGGTGGTCACGAACGACCAGTGTGCCCCTACCGGTGTGGCTTCCGGAAATCCCCACCGGCGGGATCGAACCGGTCCGCCTCGATCACCTGTCCCTCGAGGATCAGCGCAGAACCGGATGCATTCGGCGCGCGAGTACTCCTGTCGACGTCATCGTCGAGGATCTCACCGTCGATGACGGTGGGGCGCATGCGCCGAGTCGCGGTCGCAACCTGCGGCAACCAGCGTGCGGCGGCCCACATCACCGCTGGGCGTAGCAGCCACCTGGTCGGCGGGATCATCAACAGCAATCCGATCACCGTGGTCACCAGACCCGGCACGAACATCGCGACCGACCCTGCGGCGAAGAGAGCTCCATCGGCCACGGCTCCGCCGGCCGATCGTTCGCCTCTCGATGCCCTCTGCAGACCGTCCAACACGCGTCTGCCCTGCGATCGCACCAGCAGTGACCCGACCAGCGATCCGCCGATCAGCAACACCACTGTCCAGAGCACACCGAGTGCGCTTCCCAGGGCGACCAGCGCTGCGACCTCGACCACGACATAGAGTACGAACAGAGCGAGCATGACGGTCCTTTCTTCGCTTCATCGGTACAACGCGCGGGGCATCGAAATCGCTCCCGGTGTGACCGGTTTGCCGGGAGATTCTCAGGAACCCGGCCGCACGAGTCCGGTTTCGTACGCCAGCACGACCGCCTGGACTCGATCACGGACACCCAATTTCGTCAGAATTCGGCCGATGTGGGTCTTGATCGTCGCCTCGGACAGATGCAGTGCGGTCGCGATCTCCGCATTGGACAAGCCGGTCGCCAGGTGCACCAGCACCTCGCGCTCACGGCCGGTGAGAGCGTCGAGAACGGAGGCGTCGGTGGTCGACGGAGTCTGTGCGACGAACCTCGAGAGCAAGCGCTTGGTCACCTTCGGTGAGACGACGGCGTCGCCTGCGGCCACGCTGCGAATCGCGGAGACCAGGTCCTCCGGTGGAGTGTCCTTGAGCAGGAATCCACTGGCCCCCGCCCTGAGTGCACCGAGGACGTGTTCATCGAGATCGAAGGTCGTCATCACCAGAACCTTGGCGTCCGAACCGGATTCGGTGATGGTGCGGGTAGCGGTCACGCCGTCGACACCGGGCATCCGGACGTCCATCAGCACCACCGCCGGTGCCAGTCTCGCTACGGCTTCGACGGCACTTGCCCCGTCGGCCGCCTCCCCCACCACCTCGATGTCGTCCTGTGCCTCGAGCACCATGTTCAATCCCATGCGCATGAGTTCCTGGTCGTCCACGACGACAACGGTGATCGACACCGACCCAACCTAGCCCTCACTCGATCGGCAGCGTCGCCCGCACGAGCCAAGTGCCGTGTGGCGTCCGACCCGCATGCAGGGTTCCTCGAAGCACCGCTACTCGCTCACGCATTCCGAGCAGTCCGTGCCCACCGCCGTCCGCGGATGTCGGTGCGCCCGAGCCGGTGCCGTTGTCGGAAATCTCGACGGTGACCGCCTCCTCCTCGCGAACGACCTTGACGACGGCGCGCGGCGCATGGCCGGCGTGCCGGAGAACGTTGGTCAGCGATTCCTGGACCAACCGATGAACTCCGAGGCTGATCGCCGGGCTGATGTCGTCCAGATTTCCGGTCTGTTCGAGTTCGACGTTCAACCCGGCGCGACCCATCATCTCGACGACACGCGCCAGTCCCGCTGTCCCGTACTGGGGCATGTCGTCCGAGTCGGGCGACGTCCGCAGCAACGCGACCGTTCGACGCAACTCCGCGAGCGCCGACCGGCCCGTGGCGGAGATGTTGGCAACGGCCTGCTCTGCACGCTCGGGGTTGCGTCTGATCGCATACGAGGCACCGTCGGCCTGGACCACCATGACACTGACGCTGTGGGCAATGACGTCGTGCAACTCGCGTGCGATGCGCGTGCGCTCGGAGATCACCGCTTCTTCGGCGCGTCTGTCCCTGTCGTACTCGGCCACGACGAGACGGGCCTGCGTCGCTTCGTCGTATGCCCTGCGGGCACCGAGAAACTCCGCCGCAACCCACGACAGCGCGTACATCAGCGCGCTGAACAACAGCGTCGTGAAGACCGGTTGGTCGAACAGGTACAGGCTCGCGGCGGTGTACACAGCGAGCGCGGCGGCATAGATGCCGGCCTGGATTCGACCGACGTACGCAACCAGGGTGTAGAGCATGATCGGCAGGGCCAGAGCGGCCGGGTGACCGTTGTACGCATCGCCCGCCAGGCTGCCTGCTGTGTCGGAGGCGAGCGCGGTGACGAGAGTGAGCGCTGCGATCGAGCGCGGCAGACGGCGCCGCCATGCAACGGGAATCGTCAGCACCACCGAGAACACCAGGAACAACGGTGCGTTGAGACCGTCGACCGAGCTGACGAACACCAGAATGTCGAGGACGAACAGCCCGGCCGCCAGCAGGACGTCGGCCACGAACGGCTGCCCACGGAGCCACAGACTGAATCGACGCATGTGATTGAGTTTGCCGTATGACTGCTGCCGACTGGGGATTGCTGATGGTCGCTGCCACGGCCGCCGGTTGGGTCGACGCCGTGGTGGGCGGAGGTGGTCTCATCCTGCTGCCCGCCATCCTTCTCGTGGCCCCTCAGCTGACGCAGCAGGCGGCGCTGGCGACGAACAAGGCAACTGCCGTGTTCGGTACCGTCGCCGCCGTCGTCACCTTTTCGCGGAAGGTCCCGCTGAACTGGCCGGTGCTGATTCCGGCCGCCGTCCTTGCCGCCGTGGCCTCGGCCGCAGGCGCTGCTGCGGTGTCGTTGATCGATCGCGAGCTGTTCATCCCGATCATCATGGTCGTCCTCGTCGGTGTGGCCGTACTGGTCACCTGCCGTCCGACCATCGGCCGAACGGCGGCACCGTCGCCGCCGACCCATCGCAAGGTTCTGATCGTCATCGGCTGCGCAGCCGCCGGAATCGGCTTCTACGACGGCATTCTCGGGCCCGGCACCGGAACGTTCCTCATCATCGCCTTCGCCACGCTGCTCGGTACCGAGTTCGTGCGCAGCGCCGCGATGGCCAAGGTGATCAACGTCGGGTCCAACGTCGGTGCCCTCGCCTTCTTCGCGGTCACCGGCAGCGTCTACTGGCAACTCGGAGCGGTCATGGCGGTGTGCAACGTGTTCGGTGCCGTCCTCGGGTCGCGTACAGCGGTCGCCCGCGGTGCCGGATTCGTGAGAATCGTCCTGCTCGTCGTGGTGGTGGGGATGGTCGTCCGACTCGGATGGCAACAATTCGGCTAGCGTCTTCAGGCGTGACGAGACAATCGGATCGGTCGGTCGACGCCGACTTCCTGGCTCTGCCCCTGCAGGCCCTCGCGGACGCCGCCCTGAGCACGGCACGGACCGCCGGGGCAACGCACGCCGATGTTCGCGTGCAGCGCTCGACGACTCAGTCGATCTCGCTGCGCGACGGCTCCGTTCAATCCGCCGTCGACGCCGGGGAGATCGGTCTCGCCGTGCGGGTCGTGGTCGACGGGACCTGGGGTTTCGCATCGCACGCCGAACTCGGCACCGACGCAGCCGCAGCCACGGCCCGGAGCGCAGTCGAGGTGGCCACAGCGCTGCGCGCACTCAATCGTGAACGCGTGGAACTCGCTGCCGAGCCGGTGTACTCGAACGCAACGTGGGTGTCGGAGTACGACATCGACCCCTTCGAGGTACCCACCGCCGAGAAGGTGTCACTGCTCGCGGAGTATTCGTCCCGGCTGGCCGCGTCGGATGGCGTCGACCACGTCACCGCCTCGGTTCTGCAGGTCAAGGAGCAGTCGTTCTACGCGGATCTGGCCGGCAGCAGCATCACTCAGCAGCGGGTTCGACTCCATCCTCAGTTCGAGGCCACCACCGTGGATCGATCCGCCGGTGCGTTCGAGACCATGCGTACCCTCGCGCCACCGGTCGGACGAGGCTGGGAGTACCTGGGTGAGAACGGCACCTGGGACTGGGCCGACGAGCTTGCGCGGATACCCGAATGGTTGGCCGAGAAGGTGAAGGCACCGTCGGTCGTGGCAGGACCGACGGATCTCGTCATCGATCCGACCAACCTGTGGCTCACCATTCACGAATCGATCGGGCACGCAACGGAATACGATCGGGCCATCGGCTACGAGGCTGCTTACGCCGGCACCTCGTTCGCGACTCCGGACCAGCTGGGTACGTTGCGCTACGGATCGCCCGTCATGCACGTCACCGCGGACCGAACCGAGGTCAACGGTCTGGCCAGCATCGGCTGGGACGACGACGGAGTGGCATCGCAGAAATGGGATCTGGTGCGCGGCGGGACGTTGGTCGGCTACCAACTCGACCGAGTGTTCGCCCCGAAGCTCGGTCTCGAGCGGTCCAACGGGTGCTCGTACGCCGATTCTGCGCATCACGTGCCGATCCAGCGTATGGCGAACGTGTCGCTGCAGGCCGACCCCGACACCGATCGATCCACAGCCGACGTCATCGGTGAGGTGGAGGACGGCATCTACGTCGTCGGCGACAAATCCTGGTCGATCGACATGCAACGGTACAACTTCCAGTTCACCGGCCAACGCTTCTACCGAATCCGCAACGGCGTGCTCGACGGCCAGGTGCGTGATGTGGCGTACCAGGCGACCACCACCGAATTCTGGGGTTCGATGGAACTGCTCGGTGGACAGTCCACGTGGCGACTCGGCGGCGCATTCAACTGTGGCAAGGCCCAACCCGGGCAGGTTGCCGCCGTCAGCCACGGCTGCCCCGTCGCGTTGTTCCGCGGCGTCAACGTCCTCAACACCCGATCGGAGGCAGGCCGATGATCGCTCCGCAGCTCGTGATCGAACGTGCACTCGCCCGCGCGAGTGTCGACGACACCATCGTGATCGTCACCGACTCCAGTGACGCAACGTTGCGGTGGGCCGGAAACTCCATGACCACCAACGGAATCGCCACCTCGCGGCGTTGGGAGGTCATCTCGATCGTGCGCGGGGCGGACGGCACTCGAGTCGGTACCGTGTCGTCGACGAGTGTTGACCCGGACGACATCGAGGCGGTGGTGCGGGCGAGCGAATCGGCAGCACGATCGGCAGAGACCGCGGAAGACGCGATGCCGCTGCTGCCTTCGGATTCGGTCGGGTCCGCCTCCGGATCGGAGAACTGGGACCGCAGTGCGACGCACACGTCGATCGACGTGTTCGGGTCGCTGGCAACGGAATTGAACGTCGGATTCGACGGCGAGGACACGCTGTACGGATTCGCGCAGCACACCGTCGACAACGTCTGGCTCGGAACCTCGACCGGTGTGCGCCGTACGTTCACCCAACCCACCGGATCGGTGGAGATCAACGGCAAGCGATCCGGGGCGAGCGCTTGGGTGGGCACAGGAACAACCGACTTCCGGGACGTCTCGGTCCGAACGATGTTGGCGGAACTGTCCACCCGACTCGGCTGGGCCCGGAACACCGTCGAACTGCCCGCCGGTCGGTACGAGACTCTGCTGCCCCCGTCGGCGGTGGCCGATCTGATGATCTACCTGATGTGGACCATGGAAGGCCGCGGAGCGCAGGAAGGCCGCACCGCTCTCTCGCGGGCCGGGGGAACGAGAGTCGGTGAGAAACTCACCGACCTGCCGCTGACGCTGTACTCCGACCCACGCGCATCCGGACTCGAGTACGCGCCGTTCGTGATCGCCGGCTCGTCGAGTGATGCGGTATCGGTGTTCGACAACGGCATGGACATCGAGCGGGTCGACTGGGTGCGCGACGGTTCGGTCGCGGCCCTGTCCTACCCGCGTGCCGCCGCGCAGAAGTTCGGCGCACCCGTCGCGGTGCCGGGCAACAATCTCGTCATGACCGGCGGCACCGATACTCGGCTGGACGAGATGGTTGCCGCAACCGAGCGGGGCCTGCTGCTGACCACGCTCTGGTACATCCGAGAGGTCGATCCCACCTCGCTGCTGCTCACCGGGCTGACCAGAGACGGGGTCTACGCCATCGAGGACGGTCGGATCACCGGCGCAGTGAACAACTTTCGCTTCAACGAGAGCCCGCTCGATCTGTTGCGACGCGTCACCGAGGCGGGCGCAACGGAGGCGACACTGCCGCGCGAGTGGAAGGACTGGTTCACTCGCACGGCGATGCCGCCGCTACGCATCCCCGACTTTCACATGTCGTCGGTGAGCGCCGCGCAGTAGGGCTCGGTGGCGCGACCTACTTGTCGGGGCCGGAGAGCTCGAGTGCGATGTTGTCGGGGTCGCGGAACTCCACGATGGACAGTCCGGGCCCGGCGTCCTTGATGCCCTCGTGCGCGATACCCAACTCGTCGAGTGTCTTCACGGCGTCCTCGAGGGCGGCGCGGGTGTCGACGGTGAAACTGAGGTGATCGAGTCCGCAACGGTCCTCGGCGAATGTGTCGTCGCTCGGTGCGACCGGGCGCAGACCGAGCAGGCCACCACCGAATTTGTAGATGACGCCGCCGAAGAGGAACCACAGCGCCTTCTTGGTCTCTTCGTCCGCGTCGGGATCCCAGGCGTACGCGACGTCGAAGCCGAACACCGAGTCGTAGAACGACCGGGACCGTTCGATGTCGCTGACGGTGAGGCGAACATGGTTGTAATCGGTCACTGCGATTGGCACGTGGTGCTCCATTCCGGCAGCAGGGGAAGCTGCCTCACGAAGCATTCGGAACCGCGCATGCGAACGATGGCACCGCTCGCAACTCAGGCGGCGGTGATCGCCAATCCGACGGAACCGCTCTTGCCCCGTCGCAGCACACTTCCCTTGACCGTGAGCCATCCGATGATTCCGTACTTCGACGCGATCGCCGAGCGAGCCTTCTCCGTCTCGGCCGCGTCGAGAATCTCGGCCCGCGCGTCGACCGCGTCGCCCTGAGGGTTACCGCGCATGTCGCACGGTGCCAGCGTGACTGCGGGGTTGCGGCGAATCCGTTTCACCTTCCACGAATCGGCCACCGTCCAGACCAGCAGCCGATTCCCGTCGAGGGCACCCCACAGCGGAGTCGGAACCCCGGTGCCGTCTTTCTTGAACGTCGTCAGCAGTACGTACTTGCCTTTGGCAATGTCTTCGAAGGTGGCAGCCATACTGCTCAGGATACGTCGCTATTCGCCCTCGAGCTCGCCCTCGGTTTCCAGATACACCTTGCGCAACCCGTCGAGAACCTGCTTGTCCGGCTCGGCCCACATCTTCCGTTCGGCCGCTTCGAGCAGCCGCTCCGCGATACCGTGCAGCGCCCACGGATTGGACTGTTGCATGAACTTCTGGTTCTGCTCGTCGAGCACGTACGTCTCGGCCAGCTTCTCGTACATCCAGTCCTGCACCACGTCGGTCGTCGCGTCGTAGCCGAACAGATAGTCCACGGTCGCCGCCATCTCGAACGCGCCCTTGTACCCGTGCCTGCGCATCGCCTCGAGCCACCGCGGGTTCACCACCCGGGCGCGGAACACTCTCGCGGTCTCTTCCGAGAGCGTGCGCGTGCGAACCGATTCCGGCCGCGTGCTGTCACCGATGTACGCCTCGGGCGACTTCCCGGTCAACGCACGCACGGTTGCGACCATGCCTCCGTGGTACTGGAAGTAGTCGTCGGAATCGGCGATGTCGTGCTCACGCGTATCGGTGTTCTTGGCGGCAACGGCAATGCGCTTGTAGGCGGTGCGCATGTCGTCCGAGGCGGGAACGCCGTCGAGACCACGGCCGTACGCGAAGCCGCCCCAGGTGGTGTACACCTGCGCCAGGTCGTCGTCGCTCCGCCAGGTCTTGCTGTCGATCAGCTGCAGCAACCCGGCACCGTACGTCCCCGGCTTCGATCCGAAAATGCGTGTGGTGGAACGCCGTTCGTCACCGTGCTCGGCGAGATCGGCCTGCGCATGCGCTCGAACGTAGTTCTGATCGGCCGGCTCGTCCAACGCGGCGACCATCCGAACCGCATCGTCGAGCAATGCGAGCACATGGGGAAACGCGTCACGGAAGAACCCGCTGATGCGGACCGTCACGTCGATGCGCGGACGGCCGAGCTCGACGAGATCGATCACCTCGAGCCGAGTGACTCGGCGCGACGCCTCGTCCCACACCGGTGACACGCCCAACAGTGCGAAGACTTCGGCGATGTCGTCGCCGGAGGTCCGCATGGCCGACGTGCCCCACACCGACAGCCCGACCGATTTCGGCCACTCGCCGTGGTCCTGGCGGTAGCGAGCGAGCAGGGACTCCGCCATCGCCTGACCGGTCTCCCACGCCAACTTCGACGGCACGGCCTTCGGATCGACGGAGTAGAAGTTGCGGCCGGTGGGCAGAACGTTGATCAGCCCGCGCAGCGGTGAACCGCTGGGCCCTGCCGCGATGAAACCGCCGTCGAGCGCGTGCAGTACCTGGGCGATCTCGCGTGAGGTCCCGCGCAGTCTCGGAACGACCTCGGCTGCGGCGAACTCGAGAATCTGTGCAACCACGCCGCCGTGCTCGCCCGCAACTCGCGCGGCCGCTGCGGGATCCCACTGAGTTGCCTGCATCGCCGCGACCAATCCGTGGGCGACGGCCTCGATACTGTCGACGCGGGTGCGATCCTCGTCTCCGTCCTCGCTCAGACCCAGCGCCTCGCGCAGACCTGGAACCGTCTGCTCCCCGCCCCACATCTGCCGAGCACGCAGCATGGCCAGAACCAACTCGACCTCGGCATCGCCGACGGGTTCCTGGCCGAGAATGTGCAGGCCGTCGCGGATCTGCACATCCTTGATCTCGCACAGCCAGCCGTCGACGTGCAACAGCATGTCGTCGAACACTTCCTCGTCGGGGCGCTCCTCCAGTCCGAGGTCCCTGTGCATCTGCGCCGCGGTCATCAGCGTCCAGATCTGCTGGCGGATGGCAGGCAGCTTGGCCGGATCGAGTGCCGAGATGTTCGCGTGCTCGTCGAGCAATTGCTCGAGCCGGGAGATGTCACCGTAGCTCTCCGCACGCGCCATCGGCGGAATCAGGTGATCGACGAGAGTGGCGTGCGCGCGACGCTTGGCCTGTGTGCCCTCCCCCGGATCGTTGACGAGGAACGGGTAGATCAACGGCAGGTCGCCCAACGCCGCATCGGTTCCGCAGGAGGCGGACATACCGAGTGTCTTACCCGGCAGCCATTCCAGGTTGCCGTGCTTGCCCAGGTGGACCATGGCGTCCGCACCGAAGCCGCCGTCGGCCTCGGTGGCCGAGATCCACCGGTAGGCCGCCAGATAGTGATGGCTCGGCGGCAGGTCCGGGTCGTGATAGATCGCAACCGGCTTCTCGCCGAATCCCCGAGGTGGCTGCACCATGATCACCACGTTGCCGAATTGCATTGCTGCAATGACGATTTCACCGTTCGGATCGGCAGACCGATCGACGTAGAGATCGCCCGGCGCCGGGCCCCAGTGCTCGATCACGCCGTCGCGCAGATCTGCGGGAAGCTGCTCGAACCACCGGCCGTACTGCGCGGCCGAGATGCGAATGGGATTGCCCTCGAGCTGGGCGTCGGTGAGCCAGTTGGGATCCTGGCCGCCGCGGGCGATCAACGCGTGAATGAGTGCGTCACCGTCGCGAGCAGCCAGACCGGGCACCGAATCCGGGCCGTCGAGCGGTCCGAGGTCGTAGCCGGCGGCGCGCATGTCCGACATCAGCGCGATCGCGCTCGCCGGAGTGTCGAGACCGACGGCGTTGCCGATCCGCGCATGTTTGGTGGGATAGGCCGAGAACATCAGCGCGATGCGGCGGTCGGCAGCGGGAATATGCCGCAGCCGGGCGTGCCGCACCGCGATGCCCGCCACCCGAGCAGCACGCTCGTGGTCCGGAACGTACGTGGTCAACCCGTCGTCGTCGATCTCCTTGAACGAGAACGGAACCGTGATGAGCCGGCCGTCGAACTCCGGGACGGCGACCTGCGTGGCCACGTCCAGCGGGGAGAGTCCGTCGTCGTTCTCGGACCACGTCGCGCGAGAACTCGTCAGGCACAGTCCCTGGAGGATCGGGACGTCGAGGGCAGCGAGTTCGGCGACGTCCCAGGCCTCGTCGTCCCCGCCTGCCGACGCTCCGGCCGGTTTGGTGCCTCCCGCGGCGAGAACGGTGACGATCAGGGCATCCGCCGACTTCAGCGTGTCGAGCAGGTCGGCTTCCGCGGTGCGCAGCGACGCGCAGTAGATCGGGAGCGCGGTGGCACCGGCGTTCTCGACCGCGGTGGCGAGAGCGTCGATGTAGGTGGTGTTACCGGCAAGATGTTGGGCGCGGTAGTAGAGGATCGCCACCGTCGGACCCTCGGAGCTCGCGGCGGAGTGGCGCTCGAGGTGACCCCACGTCGGGAGGTGTCGTGGTGCGTCGAAACCGTGCCCGGTCAGCAACACGGTGTCGGAGAGAAAGTTGTACAGCTGACGCAGGTTGTCGGACCCACCTTCGGCCAGATAGTTGTGCGCCTGCGCGGCGACGTTCGCGGGGACCGTCGAGATCTCCATCAGGTCGGCGTCGGGTGCCTGCTCGCCGCCGAGTACGACGACGGGCAGTCCGGTGGCGAGGACGGCGTCGATGCCCGACTCCCAGGATCGACGAGACCCCAGGATGCGCACGATGATCAGCTCTGCCGTCGCAGCCATCGCCGGTATGTCCTCGGCGAGAAGGCGAGAAGGGTTTCCCCAGGTGAAGTCGGCTCCACTGGCACGGGCACTGAGCAGATCGGTGTCCGATGTGGACAGCAGCAAGAACACGGGTAACGCCCTCCTCGGGGGTTTCGCGCCCCTGGAAATCGGTGTGTCGGTCTTCGACTCGTCGGCGAGAGGGTCTGACTCCTGCCCCGTCCCGAGGGACTGGATGGGGCGTCACAGTGGCGCGACCGTACCGGATTCTCGCCGGTTTCCTCTCGGCCTGAGCCGTGGACATCGAATGCTACCGGGGCGAGCATGGAATCGGGCCACCCGCTGCGCTTGTAGCCTGGTGACCATGAGTTCGCCAGAGAGGTCGGTGCCCGACGGCTGCCCCGGAGCGCTGACGACCCATCTGGCCGCGGACGGGCCGCTGGCACGAGTTCGGCTGCCGGGCGGAGTCGTGTCGCCGGGCCAGATGCAGGTGCTGGCGCAGGCCGCTGCGGAGCTGGGTGACGGCACATTGGAACTGACCTCGCGGGGCAACATCCAGGTGCGCGCGGTCTCGGATCCGGACGGCTTTGCGAGCAGGCTGGCCGACGCAGGGTTGCTTCCGTCCTCGACGCACGAGAGGGTCCGCAACATACTCGCCTCTCCACTGTCGGGCCGGGTGGGCGGCCTCACCGATGTGCGTGCGCTGATCGGCGCGCTCGACGAAGGCCTGTGCGCACGAGCCGACCTGGCCGAACTGCCGGGGCGAACGCTCTTCGCGCTCGACGACGGCCGTGGCGACCTGTGCGGACTGGAACCGGACTTCGGTGCCTACGCCCAGCCCGACGGTTCGTTCGCTGTGCTGCTGGCGGGCCGGGACAGCGGCGTTCGCGTGGACCGCGACAAGGTCGTCTCGACGCTGCTGGACTGCGCCGGTGCCTTCGTGGAACTGCGGCAGTCCCAGTGGCGGGTGGCCGAACTGGATGACGGCCCGGCGCACATCATCGACCGTCTCGGGCTCTCGGCCGGCCCCGCCCTGACGTTGCCCGCACCCGTGGAGGTGCCACCGATCGGATGGCTCGACCAGGACGACGGTCTGGTGGCGCTGGCCGCAGGCTTGGCCAACGGTGTTCTCGGGGCGCGGCTCGCAGAGTTCCTCGCCGCCATCGACCGTCCGTTGATCATGACGCCGTGGCGATCGCTGATCGTGTGCGACCTGGACGAGGAACCGGCCGAACAGGTCGTCCGCGTGCTCGCCCCGATGGGACTGATCTTCGACGCAGCATCTCCGTGGATTCGGGTGAGTGCGTGCACCGGATCGCCGGGGTGCGAGAAGTCGCTGGCCGACGTGCGAGCCGACCTCTCCGCGGCAGTCGATGCCCGGATGACGCCGCGCGACGAGCGGCAACACTGGTCCGGGTGCGAACGGCGTTGTGGACGGCCCAAGGGCGAGGTGACCGACGTCATCGCGACGGGAATCGGCTACCGCGTGTCCTGAGTGGGTGCCTTCACCCCAGGTGCGACCGGTTTTCTGCTGAGGGGTCCCTCTCCCCTATCGTGAAACGCATGCACGACTACGTCCGCGACGGCGCGGAGATCTATCGGCAATCGTTCGCGACGATCCGAGCCGAAGCAGATCTGTCTCGGTTCGCACCGGACGTGGCACAGGTCGTCGTACGCATGATTCACGCGGTCGGAGAGATCGATCTGACCGAGACCATCGGCTACACCCCCGCGGTCGTGGCCTCCGCTCGCGCGGCACTGAACTCGGGCGCGCCGATTCTGTGCGACGCCAACATGGTTGCCGCCGGTATCACCCGTCGTCGTCTTCCGTCCGACAACGAGGTGCTGTGCACCCTGTCCGATCCGCGGGTGCCGGAGTTGGCGAAGCGGATGGGCACCACGAGAACTGCTGCGGCGCTGGAGTTGTGGGGCGACAAGCTCGACGGTGCCGTCGTCGCGATCGGCAATGCACCGACTGCGCTCTTCCACCTGATGGAGATGCTCGCGGCCGGAGCGCCGAAGCCGGCGGCCATCGTCGGCGGCCCGGTCGGATTCATCGGTGCGGCCGAGTCGAAGGAGGACCTGATCGCCGCGGACCTCGGCGTCGAGTATCTGGTCGTTCGAGGCAGACGGGGTGGCAGTCCGATCACCGTCGCGGCCGTCAATGCCATCGCGAGCGAGCAGGAATGACCACTACCGGAAAACTGTGGGGTGTCGGCGTCGGTCCCGGCGATCCGGAGTTGTTGACGGTCAAGGCCGCTCGTGTGATCGCCTCGGCCGACGTGGTCGCTTTCCACAGTGCGCAGCACGGTCGCAGCATCTCCCGCGGACTGGCGGCCGGGTACATGCGGGACGGGCAGCTCGAGGAACATCTGGTCTATCCGGTGACCACCGAGACCACGGCGCACCCCGGCGGATATCAGGGTGCGATCGACGAGTTCTACGAATCCGCTGCCGCACGGCTGGCGTCCCATCTGGATGCGGGACGCTCCGTAGTGCTTCTCGCCGAGGGCGATCCGCTGTTCTACAGCTCCTACATGCACATGCACAAACGGTTGGCCGACCGCTTCGAGGTCGAGGTCGTGCCCGGCGTGACGTCGGTCAGTGCGGCCTCGGCCGCGCTGGCAACTCCGCTCGTGGAGCGAGACGAAGTGTTCACCGTGATTCCCGGCACGCTGCCCGCGGACGAACTCACGCGCCGACTGCGCGGCACCGACGCGGCCGTGATCATGAAGCTGGGCCGGACCTACCCCACGGTGCTCGAGGCACTGGAGCGTTCCGGCCGGTTGGGTGAGGCGCGCTACGTCGAACGCGCCAGCACGCCCCAGCAGCGAGTACTCGACGCCACAGACGCCGACAACGTGCCCTACTTCTCGATGATCGTCGTGCCGAGCCCGTCCAACCGAGCCGAAACGCGCACCGGCACCGGAGAAGTGGTCGTCGTCGGCCTCGGTCCAGGCGACGACGCATGGACGACCGACGAGGTGCGCGCCGAACTGGCCGCCGCCACCGATCTCGTGGGCTACGTCACCTACATCGATCGGGTACCTCCGAGACCCGGACAGGTTCGACACGCCAGTGACAACAAGGTCGAATCCGAACGCGCCGCCTTCGCACTCGATCTCGCCAAACAGGGTCGCCGAGTGGCCGTGGTCTCCTCCGGCGATCCGGGGGTGTTCGCGATGGCCACCGCCGTGATCGAAGTGGCAGCCGAGCAGCAGTGGAACTCGGTACCGGTACGGGTGGTGCCCGGAATGACGGCCGCCAACGCCGTCGCCAGTCGAGTGGGCGCACCGCTCGGCCACGACTACGCCGTCGTCTCCCTCTCCGACCGCCTCAAGCCCTGGGACGTCGTCGCAGCACGGCTCTCGGCGGTAGCCGGAGCCGACATGGCGATCGCAATCTACAACCCGGCCTCGAAATCACGAACGTGGCAGGTTGCGGCGATGAAAGACATTCTGCTCGAGCACCGTTCGCCGCAGACCCCCGTGGTCATCGGACGCGCAGTGGGCAGCGCGCAGGAATCCGTTCGCACCGTCACGCTCGGCGAACTCGACCCGGAGTCGATCGACATGCGATGCCTGCTCATCATCGGATCGTCGATGACGACGGTGGTCGAGACGGGAAGCGGACCGAAAGTGTTCACCTCCCGCCGGTACCCGTCAGAGGGTGGAGCGTAGTCGATTCGTCAGCCAGTCCACGGCGGCCGCGATGTCGAACACCGTCGGCGCCGAGCCGGTGCGCGCAGGACGGTCGACCACGATCACCGAAATCGATGCCGCTCGGGCAGCATCGAGCTTGGCCCGCGTCATGTCGCCGCCGCTGTTCTTGGTGATCAACAGGTCGATTCGGTTGTCCGCGAGCATCATCGCCTCGTGGTCGACGTCGAAGGGACCACGGTTCAGGTGCAGCGTCATGTGCGGCGGGACCGGGCCGGTCGGAGGGTCGATCGCTCGGACCAGAAACCACGAGTGATCGACACTCGCGAAATGATGAACACCCTGCCTGCCGGTCGTGAGGAACACCCTGCTTCCGGGGGTGATCGACGACGCCGCGTCGGGCAGTGAGGCGACCGAGGTCCATCGATCACCCTCTCCCGCGGTCCACGGTGGCCGCGTCAGTACCAGCAGCGCGACCGACGCTTCCCGCGTGGCCTGCTCGGCGTGTGCACCGATGGTGGAGGCGAACGGATGTGTCGCGTCCACCACCACGTCGATTGCGTTGTCTCGCAGCCACCCTGCGAGGGCGTCCGGACCACCGAAGCCACCGATTCGCGTCCGTCCGACGGGCAGAATCGGCTCGGCAACCCGTCCGGCCAACGAGGTGATCGTCTCGATCCCCTGCACCGCGCCGAGAGCGACCGCGAGTGCCCGCGACTCCGTCGTACCACCGAGAATCAGGACTCTCACCGTTCGGTCGCAGTCCATTGTTTTGTCGCACACCATTGCGTGACCGGCAGCTGCGGTCTCCACGTCGTGAACGAGCCCAACGGTTCACCGCGATAGATCTGGAACCTGCGGAGCTCTCCGCCGTACTTCGCCGCCGCGGTCAGCAACAGCGAATCCGATTCTGCGGTCACCGAATTGGCGACCAGTCGTCCGCCGGCGCGCACCGCGTTCCAGCACGTCTCGAGCATGTCGGCCCCGGTCAACCCGCCACCGATGAACACCGCATCCGGTACCGAATACGAGTCGGAGACCGCAGCGAAGCTCCCCGGGGCATCGCCGTGCACCACGAGCCCCGGAACTCCCAGGCGCAGTGCATTGGTCTCGATCTGCTCACGGCGTGCCTGCGAGCTCTCGAACGTCACTGCGCGACAGGATCGGTCGGTCCGCATCCATTCGATGGCAATGGTTCCCGAGCCGCCTCCGATGTCCCACAGCAACTCTCCGGGTGCCGGCGCCAACGCGCTGAGAGTGAGTGCTCGAACCTCCCGCTTGGTCATCTGGCCGTCTCCGGTGTACGCAGAGTCGGCGAGGCCGGGAATGCGGGTGTGGCGGGGCGCGTCGGGATCTCGGACACACAGCAGTGCAACGACATTGAGTGGGTCGACGCCCTCGAACGTCGACTCTCGGGCGATTCCGCCGACGACCCGCTCGGCCGGTCCGCCGAGCTGCTCGAGGACGGTCAGTTCACTCGATCCGAAGCCGTTGGCGCACAACACAGCCGCGATCTCGCCCGGCGTACTGCTGCCCCGGCTCAACACCAGTATCCGACGACCGTCGGCCAGCTCGGGCAACACCGTCTCGGCCGGGGTGTTCACCAGGGACACCGTCGAGGTGTCTTGTAGTGCCCAGCCCAGTCGCGCGCATGCCAGTGACACCGAGGACGGTGCCGGGTGGACCCGTACGCGATCGGCACCGAACTCCCGCACCAGCGTGACCCCGATGCCATGGAACATCGGATCCCCGCTGGCCAACACGCAGACGCGAGCACCTGCGCAGGCGTCGAGCATCGGCCGTAAATTCGGCACCAACGGACTGGGCCACGTCCTGGTCTCGGTGCAGTGCTCTCGCACCTCCGCGATCTGGCGGGCCGAGCCGAACACCACATCGGCGTGCTCGATCGCCGTGCGGGAACCGACAGACAGTCCGTCCCAGCCATCCGCACCGATTCCGACGACCACGATCGGGTTGGGCACCGGTGCCACCATCAGCGCGGCATCCTGCGCCAGAGCCATTGCGGCAGTAGACGCATGCCGAAGAACACCGGTCGCAGAGTGCCGGGGATCCACACGGTGGCCCGACGCTTGCCCAGCGCGGTGACCACGCCGTCGGCGACCTGATCCGGTGTACTGGACATGGGCGCGGGTGTCATCCCCTCGGTCATAAAACCGATGACGAATCCCGGACGAACGAGTAGGAGATGGACCCCGCTGCCGTGCAGGGAATCGCTCAGTCCGCCGGCGAACCCGTCGAGACCGGCCTTGGCCGACCCGTACACGTAGTTGGCGCGCCGCACTCGAACTCCCGCCACCGACGAGAACACGACCAGGTCGCCGCTCCCCTGCGCTCGGAGCAACTTCGCCGCATGCGTCAGCACCGAAACCTGCGCCAGGAAGTCGGTGGTGATGACGTCGAGAGCGTGCTGAGCGTCGTTCTCGGCGCGCGCTTGATCCCCGAGGATGCCGAACGCCAACACCACGATCCCGATCGGACCGTATCGCTCGGCAATCCGGCTCACGAGCTCGGCGTGGGTGTCCATCGCGTTCGCGTCGAACTCGACGGTGTGAACGGCGTCCGCGCCTGCCTGCTGCACTCGTCGTTGCTGGGCATCGAGGTCACTGCTGCGCCGAGCTGCCAGTACGACGGTTCGGCCGGAGGCGAGTCGGGTAGCGACCTCCAGTCCGATCTCGCTGCGCCCACCCAACAGCAACAGCGTTCCGGCCGCGGGTTCTGCTCGTCTGCTCACGCCGACCAGTCTTGCCGATGAAATCGCATTCACTACAGTCGGGGCATGGCCGCCATTCCCGCAGACGCGACTGCCCTCGCCGACGACGCATTCGAGTTCCTTGCCGAGCGGCATCTGGCCACTCTGACGACACTGCGACCCGACGGAACCCCGCACGTGGTCGCCGTCGGGTTCACCTACGATGCCGAATCCCGCTGCGCTCGGGTCATCACCAACGACGTATCGCAGAAGGCGATCAACGCCGGCCGTGGCGCCTACGCCGCCGTCACCCAGATCGACGGCGCCCGCTGGCTGACGTTGGAGGGCCCCGCGTCGGTCCGAAACGATCGTGAATCGGTCGTCGATGCGGAGAACCGCTATGCGCAGCGCTACCGCGTACCCAGGGAGAACCCCACCCGAGTCGTCATCGAGATACAGGTCCAGCGGGTACTGGGTAGCCGTTCGCTGCTCGACCGGTAGCGGGCCGTCCCGTCTGCTTTCACCGCCAGGGAAGCACGGTCAGGTTCGGCCATTCGGTCGTCCACCGGGCAGCCTTGGCCTCGTACACGTGCCGCATCGGCAACCGCGGGTTCGGCCGCACGATTCCCGCGAAGAGATCCTCGAATCCGTGCGGTGCGTACACGACGTCCGTACCGCCCTGGTCGGTGGTGATGCCGAAGCAGCACGTCGTGGAGACGAAGTGATCGATCGCATCCTCGGTGCTTCGGTACGGTGCGATCGCAGTGCCGAAATGCTGCTCGTACCACAGGTGTACCCGCGCCTCGTTGCGTACTTCGACGTCCACACCGAGGTCGGCGAACACCGATGCCGCGCGCTCGATCACCTCGTTCTCCGATTCGTAGGACAGATCGGAGTCGTCGAAGTAGAAGAAGTCGTAGTCCCGGATACCCGCACGAAGGTCCCTACCGGCCAGGTGGTTCCAGACCGTCTGGAACAGGCCACCCGCCGTCAGGTACCACCCGGGAAGCTTCAGTTCTGGTGCACGTCGAAGTATCTCGGCGACAGCAGGATTGGATCGAACGATCGAGACGAACTCGGGCTCGCCTCGATTCGTCACGCCGGCAGGACGGCCAGGCCGTGCGGCCGCAGGTTGACCGACTCGCACCCGTCCGCGGTGACGACGACGATGTCCTCGATGCGCGCACCCCACTGTCCGCGGAAGTAGATTCCCGGCTCGATGCTGAACGCCATTCCTTCGGTCAGCGTGATGTCGTTGCCGGCAACGATGTACGGCTCCTCGTGCACCGACAGGCCGATCCCGTGCCCGGTCCGGTGCAGGAACGCCTCGCCCAGACCGGCGTCGACCAGCACGTCGCGGGCTGCCGCATCGATGGACTGCGCCGTGACGCCGGGCACCACCGCATCGACAGCTGCCTGCTGGGCCCGCTCGAGTACCGCGTACTGCTCGGCGATCTCTGCCGAGGGCTCGCCGAGACTGTACGTGCGGGTCGAGTCGGAGTTGTATCCCGGTGCAACGGGTCCCCCGATGTCGATCACCACGATGTCGCCTGCCTCGACGACTCGATCGGAGACCTCGTGGTGCGGGTCGGCACCGTGAGGCCCGGACCCGACGATGATGAATTCCGGTGCTGTGTGGCCTTCTTCGACGATCGCGGCCGCGATGTCCGAGGCGATCTCCGCTTCCGTGCGGCCTACTCGAAGCCACTCGCCCATCCGGGCGTGCACGCGGTCGATGGCGTACCCGGCGCGGCGCAACGCGTCGATCTCGGCCGCATCCTTGACCATTCGAAGTTCGCGAAGCACGTCGGTGGCCAGCACCGGGACCGTGCCGAAGACACCCGCCAACGGCACGAAATGCAGGGCAGGCATGGCGTCGGCGACGGCTGTTCTCGTTCCGCCGGGAACTGCCGCTGCCACCAGTGCGTACGGATCCACACCGTCGACCCAGTCGACGAGCGTCAGAGACAGCTCCTGCGCCGCGGAATCACCCAGTGCGGCGAGCTCGAGCCGCGGAACCACGACCGTCGGGGTGCTGCCGTCTGCCGGAACGACCAGAGCGATGAGACGCTCGAACGAGCTGGCCTTCGATCCGATCAGGTACTGCAGATCGGGACCCGGGGTGATCAACAGGGCATCCAAGCCTGCTTCCGACGTCAGGCGAGCCGCGCGGGCGAGTCTGGACGCGTAGACATCGCTGGAGAAACGTGAGGAACTGACCGAAGAATCGACACTCATACCTTCAGGCTAATGCCGTACGGCAAGATGAGTTCCATGACCGCCCCCGGAAAGTCTCCGTTGCTGCTCCTCGACGGTGCGAGCCTGTGGTTCAGGGCCTACTACGCACTGCCCGAGTCGATTACGGCCCCCGACGGGCGACCCGTCAATGCCGTTCGCGGCTTCCTCGACATGATCTCGGCGTTGATTGCGCGCACCGAACCCAGCCGACTCGCAGTGTGCCTCGATCTCGACTGGCGCCCACAGTTCCGCGTCGACCTCGTGCCGTCCTACAAGGCGCATCGTGTTGCCGACGCTGCCCCGGAGGTCGCCGAGAGCGAAGAAGTTCCGGAGACACTGACACCACAGGTGGACATGATCATGGATGTGCTCGCCGCATTGGGGATCGCGACCGCAGGCGCAGACGGTCTCGAAGCCGACGACGTGCTGGGAACCCTGGCAGCACGCGAGCGTCAGGACCCGGTGGTCGTGGTCAGCGGGGACAGGGATCTACTTCAGGTCGCCGCCGACGAACCGAACGAGGTGCGCGTTCTGTACGTGGGACGCGGTTTGGCCAAGGCCGAATTGTTCGATCCCGCACTGGTTTCCGAGCGCTACGGTGTTCCGCTTCATCGAGCGGGTGCGGCGTACGCGGAGCTCGCCCTGCTGCGCGGCGATGCCTCGGACGGCCTGCCCGGTGTCAAAGGGATCGGTGAGAAGACGGCATCGACGTTGATGCTGAACTACGAATCCGTCGCTGCGTTGCGCGCTGCGGCCCTCGACCCGGCATCGGACATGGCCAAGGGCATCCGGGCGAAGCTGGCAAACGCGAGCGAGTACCTGGACGCCGCGCTCCCCGTCGTCCGAGTTGTCACCGACGCCGATGTCGTTCTGTCGAAGTCCGACGAGATTCCGGCCGAGCCCGCCGATCTCGACGCGCTGAACACACTCGCCGAAACCCTCGGTATCGAGAACGCCGTGGCCCGCCTCGTCGCTGCGATGGCGGCCACGGCCTCGACTGCCTGAACGGCCGACCGACGCGGGATTACTTGGGTAGGGAGACCTCGTAGTTGGCGTCGTCGTCGAGGAAGGTCAACGTCACCGTCTTGAACGCACCGTCGACCGTCAGGGTGCAATCGACACTGGTCTTTGCCTTGACCTCGATGTTCTGGGGGCAGGACACACCGGAGACGTCGGACGCCCCGTAGGACTCGGTGACGACCGTGCGAATGCCCTCCTCGGCCGCCGCGGTATCGAGGGTGGTCGTGCGGCCGAAGGCGAAGAACAACACCACAGCGATCACTGCGACCACGGCGACGACGGCACCCGCGATGATCAGAGGCTTCTTGGACTGTGATCCGGCCTGCCCTGGCCCCTGCTGATTCGGGTACTGCTGATTCGGATACGGCTGGTTGGGATTCCAGGGCTGCTGCGGCGGCTGTCCGTACTGCCCTTGTCCGTACTGCCCACCACCGAATTGCTGTGGTGCGTAGGGGTTCTGGTAGGCCGCATCGCCCGAAGCAGGCACGCCGGCACCGGGATAGGGCGCGCCGTACTGCTGACCGGCCGGATACTGACCGGTGGGGTTCTGGCCCTGGGGGTAGCCGCCCTGCGGATTCGTGCCCTGGGGGTACTGGCCCTGGGGGTAGCCGCCCTGCGCGTTCGGGGCCTGGGGGTATTGACCCTGCGGGTAGCCGGCAGATGGGTACTGGCCCTGGGGATACTGCCCCTGCGGGTACTGGCCCTGTGGGTACTGGCCGCCGGGCTGCTGCGGGCTCTGCCCGTACGGCGTGGCCGGCGGCTGCCCGTACTGACCCCACGCCGACGGCGTCGGTTGATCGGCCGAGGGGCCGCCGGTTTGCGTCTCCGGCGTGTCGTTCGCGGCACCGTCCTGCTGATCGGGCTTGCGCGACCAGCTGTTGTCCGGATCGGTCGGACCGTATGGGCCGCTCATCTCGCCTCCACTGAAAATTCGGATTCGTCGGGGGTACAGTATCCCGCCCGTACGACTCTCCGCTGTACCGACCCGGCAGTCCGATTCGCTCCTGTCATGCGGCATCGACGGCGACCACACCGCGGCGCAGAGCCGCGATCGCCCGCGCCGCAGTGCGCGAGAGTTCCGGCTCCGGGGCCGCGAGCCGAACCTGATCCAACAGGTCGATCACCTGCCGACACCAGCGCACGAAGTCTCCGCCCGACAGTGCTTTGCCGTTGTCGCCCGCAGTGACGAGAGCATCGACCAACGAATGGTTCGACGCCCACTTGTAGATCGCCTTCACGAATCCCATGTCGGGCTCTCTCGTCGGCGGAAGCTTGTGCCGAACTTCGTCGGACCTCAACTCGTGCCATACCCGCACCGTCTCGGTCAGCGCGTGTCGAATCGGACCCGTCGGACCGTGCGGAGTGATATCGCCCTCCGACCTGGACTCGTAGACCACCGCCGAGACCACCGCCGCCAACTCTGCCGGAGAAAGGCCTTGCCACAGGCCGCCGCGCAGGCATTCGGCGACCAGGAGGTCGGACTCCGAATAGATCCGACTCAGACGTGCGCCATCGTCGGTGACCTTCGGATCCTTGCCTGCCGTCACGTACCCGCGGTCGGCGAGCAACGCCAGGATACGGTCGAACGTTCGGGCGAGGGAGTTCGTCGTCGCCGATACCTTCTGGCGCATCGTTTCGGTCTCCCGAGCCAGCCGGTTGTAGCGCTCACCGGTGCGGCCGAGCTCGTCGCGATCGGGGCGCGCGTGCACCGGATGCGATCGAATGGCTCTCCGAAGCGTGGCCAGTTCCTTGTCGTCCGCTGCGGTCGATTTGCGGCGGACTCGGTCCGACGGCTGCGAGATTCCGCGTGTGACCAGGGCGGCCGCGAGATCGCGCCGGGTCTTGGCGGTGCGATGATCGACGAAGCGCGGAAGGCGCATGGTGCCCAAAGACGTTGCAGGCGAGGGGAAGTCCGCTGCCGAAAGCCGCCCGGCCCATTTGTCCTCGGTCAGTACGAGCGGCCGCGGATCGGCCCGGTCGTCATCCGCCTCCAGGACCACCGCGAGACCGCTGCGGCGACCGGTCGGCACCGAGATCACGTCGCCGCGCCGCAAGGCACGGAGTGAATCGACTGCCTTGTCCCGTCGATCGGACCTGTTCTGGCGTTCGAGGGTCTTCTCACGATCCTTGAGCCGCTCACGCAGCCGCGCATACTCGAAATACTCGCCGTCGGGGCCGCCGAGGCGTGCCCCGAGCGCCTCCAACGTCTGCATGTTCTTCTCGATGCCGCGCACCATCCCGACGACGGACCGGTCGGCCTGGAACTGGGCGAAGGACCGTTCGAGCAACAGACGCGAATCGGCCGCACCGAACTGTTCGATCAGGTTGATCGACATGTTGTATGCCGGCGCGAACGAACTGCGCAGCGGGAAAGTGCGGGTCGACGCCAGACCGGCGACCTCGGTCGGCTCCGTGCCGGGCTGCCACAGCACGACGGCATGCCCCTCGACATCGATACCGCGCCGTCCGGCCCGGCCGGTCAGCTGGGTGTACTCCCCCGGCGTCAACTCGGCGTGTGTCTCACCGTTGAACTTGACCAGCTTCTCGAGCACGACGGTTCGAGCAGGCATGTTGATCCCGAGAGCCAACGTCTCGGTGGCGAAGACCGCCCGGACCAGGCCCTTGACGAACAACTCCTCGACGGTATGCCGAAAGACCGGCAACATCCCGGCGTGGTGAGCGGCGAATCCACGCTCGAGCGCGTCGCGCCACTCCCAGAAGCCCAGGACCTCCAGGTCCTCGCGTGGCAGCTCCGAGGTGTGCTTCTCGACGATGTACCGAATCTCCTCGGCCTGCTCGGGCGTGGTCAGCACCAGCCGCGAACGCATGCACTGGGTCAGCGCGCCGTCACAGCCTGCGCGGCTGAAGATGAATGTGATCGCCGGGAGCAGACCTTCTTCGTCGAGTTTGGCGATCACATCGGGTCGGGCCAGTGGGCGGTTGTTCGCTCCGCTGCCGTGACCGCCACCGCGACCTCCGCCGCCTGCCCGACCGCCTCGGCCTCTGCTGTGTGGTGCATGCCAGCGGTCCATCGAGTCGAGGGACTGACGCTGTTTGACGTGTCGTACGAGTTCCCGATCGACGACGATCTTCTGACTGCCGTCGGCCGACTGGGCTCGCGTGTCGAACAGATCGAACAATCGGCGACCCACCATGATGTGCTGCGACAGGGGTACCGGGCGGTTCTCGTCGACCACGACCGAGGTGTCTCCGCGGACCGTGCTCATCCAGGCACCGAACTCCTCGGCGTTGCTCACCGTGGCCGAGAGGCTGACCAGTCGAACGTCGTCGGACAGGTGCAGGATGACCTCTTCCCACACCGCGCCTCGGAAACGGTCGGCGAGGTAGTGCACCTCGTCCATGACGACGTGCGAGAGACCTCGCAATGCGTCCGAGGATGCGTAGAGCATGTTGCGCAGCACTTCGGTCGTCATGATGACGATGGGGGCATCGGGGTTGATCGACGAGTCTCCGGTCAGCAGCCCGACCGTGTCACGCCCGTACCGCGCGGTCAGCTCGGCGAACTTCTGGTTGCTGAGCGCCTTGATCGGGGTGGTGTAGAAGCACTTGCGCCCGGCGGCGAGCGCCAGGTGCACCGCGAATTCGCCGATGACGGTCTTGCCTGCACCGGTGGGGGCGCAGACCAGAACGCCGTGACCGTTCTCGAGTGCCGTACACGCGTCCACCTGGAACCGATCGAGCGGGAAACCGAGTTCGGACGAAAAGCGTTGCAGCTGGGTGGGTCGGGGGCTCGTCCCCGTATCGACGATCGGCTCGGTCATGCGATCGACCCGACGGTTCGGCCGCGGTCAGATCGTGTCGTCGTACTGTGCCTGCACTCGGGTCGCGGTACCGAAGCCGCTGGACGGCGGTGTCGGAGCGACGGCATCCGGTGACTCGATCGAACTTGCGCCGTCGATGCGCGTTGCTTCGTCATCTGACACATCACCCCATTCGTCTCTTCTCTTGCGCAACTTACGCTTGTCGTGAATCCGCGCAATCTGCACTGCCATCTCGAAGAGCACCGTCAACGCCAAGGCCAAGGCCAGCATCGAGAAAGGGTCCTGCCCCGGAGTCGCGATGGCCGCGAAGACGAACAGCCCGAAGATGAGACCTCGACGCCACGCCTTGAGTCGCTCGTAGGTGAGTACGCCGACGAAATTCAGGGCGACCACCAGCAACGGAATCTCGAAGCTGACGCCGAAGATGATGAGGAGGTTGATCAGGAATCCGAAGTACTGGTCACCGCTGAGCGCGGTGATCTGGACGTTGTCACCGATCGAGAGCAGGAAGTGCAGGCCCTTGGCCACCACGAAGTAGGCCAGGACGGCTCCGGTGACGAACAGCGCCGCGGCTCCGGTCACGAACGAGACCGCGTATCGACGTTCGTTCGCGTACAGACCCGGGGTGATGAACGCCCAGATCTGATACAGCCAGATGGGACAGGCCAGCACGACACCGGCGGTGAACGCGACCTTGAATCGCAACAGGAACTGATCGAACGGCCCGGTCGCCAGCAGACGACACTGGTCGTCGTTGCTCAGATTCGCGCGGAGGCTCGGATCGAGCGTGCAGTAGGGACCCCGTAGGAGGTCGCCGAGGCTCTCGACGCCGAAGATGGTGTGCGAGTACCAGAAGAACCCGAAAGCAGTCGTCAGCGCGACGGCGACCAACGACCACAGGAGCCGGGTTCGCAGCTCGTACAGGTGATCGACCAACGACATCGTGCCGTCGGGATTGACTCGGCGCTTGCTACGCCGCGGATCGAACGGAATGCGCATGGTGTTCTACGGTCAGCCTTCTTCGGTCGGACGACGGCGCGGAGCCGTCACCGACAGCAGTGAACCTTCGGTGCCACCTGGCACCGAAGGTGTGCTGAGCGGCCGTGCGCTCAGGCAGACTTCGCGTCGTGCTGGGTCTCGGTGTTCGGCTGCACGACAGGCGTAGGCGAAGGCAGCTGAGCGGGAGCGGTCGGCTGCTGCGCCGTCGCGGTGTCGGCGTCGGACTTGCCGTCGTTCTGCATCTCCTTCACCTCGCTCTTGAAGATGCGCAACGACCGGCCGAGTCCGCGAGCAGCCTCGGGCAGCTTCTTGGAACCGAACAGAATGATGACGACCACCGCAACGATGGCCCAGTGCCAAGGACTGGTGAATCCCATGCGAACCTCCTACAGATCAGATGAATCGAGCGTACCCGACCGCGGGCATCGCCTCCGGCAGCAGCGGGTGTCGGTTTGCCCCGTGTTCACGTGGGGACGGTGCCGTCCGCGCTGGTGGCATCGAGCTCGGCATACGCATCCAGGGCCGAGCGGGCACGATCGCGGACGGAGTTCACCAAGGATTCAGGTGCCAGTACCGTGACGCCGCCGCCGAAGCCCAAGGTCAATCGAGTCATCCACTGCAGCGTCGCGAACCTCATCGTGACCACGATGGAACCGTCGGCATCCGCGGCGACCTGCGTCATCGGGTAGTAGTCCAGAATCCAGGTGAAGGCCGGCGACACCTTCAGCCGGGCCTGCGAAAGCGAGGGATCGTCGTTGAAGATCTCGAAGGCGTCCTCGTCCTGCACCGATTCCGGAGGCGCGGCGGGTTCGTCGAGTTCGGTTGCCGAGTCGATGCGGTCGAATCGGAACAGCCGCACTCCCTCGGCGCTTCGGCACCACGCCTGGACGTAACTGTTGTCGTCGACGACGACCGTCCTGATCGGGTCCACGGTCCGTTCGGTGACGACATCCCGCGATGCGGAGTAGTAGGTCAGCTGCAGGGCATGCCGGTGACGCAGCGCAGAACGAACGGTACTCGAGACCGGTCCCTCCTCGGCACCTGCGCTGTCGTGATCCGACGAGAGCGGCACGTTGGCCGCAGCCGAGCCCGCTGCGGTCTCGATCTTCGCGATAGCGCGCTGAGCGGCGGACGGGTCGACCATGCCGGGCATGGACGTCAGGGATCGAAGCGCAACCAACAGGGCCGTCGCCTCGGTCGACGTCAGGCGCAGCGGTCGATCGATTCCGGCCGAGAACGTGACGTCGATGCTCTCCTCGGAGAACGACAGATCGATGAGATCACCCGGACCGTAACCGGGCAGACCACACATCCAGAGCTGATTGAGATCGGCCATCAACGTCGCGGTCGACACCCCCAGCTCACGCGCGGCCTCCTCGGCACTCAAGCCGGGATTTGCCATGAAGAACGGCACCATGTTGAGCAACCTGGCCAGCCGAACCGACAGTCGCGCGCTCATCGCTGGTTCTCCACGTCGGCCGCTGTCTGCAGGGTCGAGATCACGTCGGCGCGCAATTCCGCGGGTTCGAGAACCACCGCATCCGCGCCGTGACCGGCGATCAACCGCGAGACCCAATCCCAGGACCGCACGGGCACCTCGACGACCGTGCCGCTTCGGGTGCCGAGACTCTGCACGCCCACCACCGTTCCCATTCTGCGCAATTCCAGCGCCCTTCCGTCCTGCAGCCACACTCGGGCCGTGCCCGATACCGAGGACGTGCCCGCCACTCGGCGGACGATCTCCTGCAGATCGACACCGTCGGGCTTGCGGACGCTCTGCGGGGTGCCGAACGACTTGACCTCGTCGCCGATTCGGGACAGGCGAAATGTGCGGGTGTCGTCGCGGTCCACGTCGTGCCCCACCAGATACCAGCGGCCGCGAAACGTCACGACGCCCCACGGCTCGACGGTTCGGGTGGTGAACGGCTCGGTCAACGACGGGCGGTGTTGGAACCGTACCGACTTTCCGTCGTCGATCGCGGCCAGCAGGGCACCCAGGGCGGGTTCGGAGCCTCGGGTACGGGCGGGAACCGCGGTCACCGCTGCGGCGGACTCGTTCTGGTCGACCTGAATTCCGGCGGCGCGGAGTTTGAGCAACGCACTCTGTGCCGCCGAGGTGAGCTCCGGCGATTCCCACAGTTTGACCGCTACTGCGACGGCGGCCGATTCCTCGCTGGTGAGGTCGATGTCGGGAAGTTCGTAGGCATCGCGGTTGATGCGATAGCCCTCGACGCCGCCGAACCTGGTGGCGGTACCGGTTTCCAACGGGACACCGAGGTCACGCAGTTCGTTCTTGTCTCGCTCGAACATTCTGCTGAACGCTTCGTGGCTCGTGGAGTCGTCGTATCCGGCAACGCTCTCGCGGATCCACTCCGCGGTCAGGAACTGACGTGTCGACAGCAGACAGATGACCAGATTCATCAGGCGTTCGACTTTGGTGGTGGCCACGACAGTCGAGCCTAGTTGCTCACCGGTGGACGCAGCGGTAACGACCCGACTGCGTCCGGCACTACATCGACGCGATCAACCGTTCCACTCGCTCGTCGACCGATCGGAACGGGTCTTTGCAGAGCACGGTTCGCTGAGCCTGGTCGTTCAACTTCAGGTGTACCCAGTCGACGGTGAAGTCGCGACCCGCTTCCTGAGCGGCCGTGATGAATTCTCCGCGCAGCTTGGCCCTGGTGGTCTGCGGCGGCAGATCGACGGCCTCGTCGATCTGCTCGTCCTCGGTGACTCGCTTGGCCAGCCCCTTGCGCTGCAACAGATCGAACACTCCGCGGCCGCGCTTGATGTCGTGGTAGGCGAGGTCCAGCTGAGCGATCTTGGGATCGGACAGCTCCATCGAGTAACGGTCCTGATAACGCTGGAACAGTTTGCGTTTGATGACCCAGTCGATCTCGGTGTCCACCTTCGCGAAATCCTGTGTCTCGATGGCGTCGAGCGTTCGTCCCCACAGGTCGACGACCTGCTCCACCTGAGTGTTCGGCTCGCGCGTCTTGAGATGCTCGACGGCTCGCGAGTAGTACTCGCGCTGGATATCGAGGGCGCTGGCCTGTCGTCCCCCGGCGAGTCGAACGGGGCGACGTCCGGTGAGATCGTGACTGACCTCGCGGATTGCGCGAATCGGATTGTCCAGCGCGAAATCTCGGAAGGACACGCCCGCCTCGATCATCTCGAGAACGAGGGCTGCCGTACCGACCTTGAGCATCGTCGAGGTCTCGGCCATGTTGGAGTCGCCCACGATGACGTGCAGTCGGCGGTACTTCTCGGCGTCGGCGTGCGGCTCGTCGCGCGTGTTGATGATCGGCCGCGAACGAGTGGTGGCCGAGGAGACGCCTTCCCAGATGTGCTCGGCGCGCTGCGACAGGCAGAACGTCGCAGCCTTGGGCGTCTGGAGCACCTTGCCCGCGCCACAGATCAACTGACGCGTGACCAGGAACGGCAGCAGAACGTCCGAGATTCGGGAGAACTCGCCGGCACGTTGGACGAGAAAGTTCTCGTGGCAGCCGTAGGAGTTACCCGCCGAGTCGGTGTTGTTCTTGAACAGATAGATATCGCCGCCGATACCCTCTTCGGCCAGGCGCTGCTCGGCGTCTATCAGCAGGTCCTCCAGTACCCGCTCGCCTGCGCGGTCGTGGGTTACCAGCTGCAACAGACTGTCGCACTCGGCGGTGGCGTACTCGGGATGCGAGCCCACGTCGAGGTACAGGCGGGCTCCGTTGCGAAGAAACACATTCGAGCTGCGACCCCACGAAACGACTCGGCGGAACAGATAGCGAGCCACTTCGTCCGGACTCAGCCGTCGATGTCCGTGGAAAGTACATGTGACACCGAACTCTGTCTCGATGCCCATAATTCGTCGCTGCACACTTCGACACTACAACGCAACCCGCGGATCGATGTGTCGGAGCGCCCCGATGTCGTCCGTCCGTGAGGATGCCGTCGCACGTGCCTAGGCTGGGCGTCATGACATCCACGCGCACCCCGATCTCGACGGCCGTCCACGCGTGGGATCTGTCCCTGGTGGCACGAAGCGCCGCCCTGCGTCAGAGCAGAGCGGACGGTGGACTGCGCGCCCTGAGCAACGCCGCCGATCACGGTCGTCTGTGGCTCGGGGCGGCTGCGCTTCTCGTGGCCGCAGGTGGTCCGGCCCGACGCGGCGGCGTCCGGGGTCTGGTGGCGCTGGCCGGTGCGAGCTCCGTGGCGAACGGGCTGCTCAAACCGCTGTTCCCGCGGACTCGTCCCGATTCCGAGTCCGTTCCCGTCCTGCGTCAGGTTCTGGCTCCGCCGGTGTCGTCGTCGTTTCCCTCGGGCCACTCGGCGTCCGCGGCTGCGTTCGTCACGGCGGTGGCGATCGAATCCCCGGTCGCAGGCGTGCTGCTGGCACCCGTTGCGGCCGCGGTGTGTTACTCGAGGGTCCACGTGGGCGTGCATTGGCCGACGGACGTCATCGCCGGCGCCGCTCTCGGCTCGGCCATCGCGTTGTCCACTCGTCGGTGGTGGGCCGTGCGATCGGAGAGGCCTGCCGATCTCGGCTCCCCGGTCCAGGTCGAGCCACTGCCGGGCGGCCGGGGGCTACTGGTACTCGTCAATCCGGGGTCGGGCACCGATTCGGACGCGGTGCCCGACGCGATCCGTCGAGCACTTCCCGATGCCGATCTGTTCGTGCCGAATCCCGATCAGGACTTCAACGAGCAACTGGAGCAGCGCATTCGGAGCACGTCCCCACGTGCCCTCGGTGTCTGCGGGGGTGACGGAACCGTGGTCAGCGTCGCCGCATCCGCGGTGCGCAACGTATTACCGCTCGCAGCATTTCCGGGTGGCACCCTCAACCATTTCGCGCGCGACACCGGATTGACCGTCGTGCAGGACACCGCTGCCGCCGTGGAAGCGGGCACCGCCGAACTGGTCGACATCGCCGAGGTGTCCATCGACGGCCGCAGTGTGTCGTTCGTCAACACCGCAACGTTCGGTGGCTACCCCGACTCGGTTCGGCTACGTCAGAAATTGCAACGTCGAATCGGCAAATGGCCCGCGGCCGCCATCGCGATGACGCGGGTCCTGGCGGCTGCGGAACCACTGAACATCGGGCTCGACGGCACCGAGCAGTCGGTCTGGATGCTCTTCGTCGGCAACGGCAATTATGTACCGGCCGACCAAGTACCCATGTCTCGCAGCAGTATTCACACCGGCACCCTCGATGTCCGGTTTCTTCCGTCCGAGCCGAAAGCGTCCAGAACCAGACTGCTGTGGGCAACGTTGACCGGCACCCTCGGGTCCTCGCCCGCCTACGTCCGCCGAGCGGTGAAGGAGTTGACCGTCGAGGTGGAGGGTGCCCCCGTTGCCCTCGCGGCCGACGGCGAAGTGGTGGGCGACGGACGAAGGTTCGAGTTCACCAGTGACAAGAACGGCCTCGCGCTCTACCGAAAGCGATAGCGCGCGAGGCCGAACGAGTGTCGGGACCATCGGTCAGGACGGTGGTGCACCTTCGGTGTCGGGTGCCGTCTCGACCGCTGCAGTCGGCGCCGGCAACATGTCCTCCAGCGCAGCCCCGGCAATGCGTCTGAACGCTCGTCGCGGCCGCGCCTGGTCCAGCACCGCGACCTCGAGCGCCGACACCTCGAGAACCTTCTTCTCCGGCTCGCCGCCCGCCGCGGGCGGCGCAGTCGGGCCTGCCGTGAGTGCGTCGACGGCCACACGTACCGCGTCTGCCAGGTCCAGCCCGGCGCGGTAGGTGTCCTTCAGTGCGGCCACGATCGGCTCGGTCGTCCCGCCCATGACGACGAAATCCTGCTCGTCGACGATGGATCCGTCGTAGGTGATGCGGTAGAGCTGCGTGGCGATCGGCTCGTCCTGGTGCGACACCTCCGCGACACAGATCTCGACCTCGTACGGCTTGAGCTGCTCGGTGAAGATCGTGCCGAGTGCTTGCGCGTACGTCTTGGCAAGCGAACGGCCGGTCACGTCGCGCCGATCGTAGGTGTAGCCCTTGATATCGGCGTGCTGGATACCGGCCTTGCGCAGGTTCTCGAACTCGTTGTACTTGCCCACGGCCGCGAAGCCGATCCGGTCGTAGAGTTCGCTCACCTTGTGCAACGCGGTCGAACGGTTCTCGGCGACGAAGAGGACCCCGTCCGCATACGTCAGCACGATGACGCTGCGGCCGCGGCCGATTCCCTTGCGCGCCAACTCCGAACGATCGCGCATGATCTGTTCGGCAGATGCGTAGTACGGCATCGTCATGGTGCGCTACCCCCTTCGCTCACTTGCTGGCCGGCCCGAGTGTGGTGCTCGGCACCGCCGGAATGCGCTGCACTCTCCGTCCGCTCCGCGAGAACCGACCGAGCAGCAGCCGAAATCCTCTCGTGTGCAACGTCGTCCGCCCCGACACTGGTGATGGCAACTGCCGTCGGGTAGATCCCGCGGGTGACGTCAGGACCGCCTGTGGCCGAGTCGTCGTCGGCGGCGTCGTACAGCGATTCCACCGCTGCACGAATCGCCTCCTCCTCGGTCATTCCGGGGCGATAGAGCTTCTTGAGCGCGGACTTGGCGAACAACGAGCCCGATCCCACGGCGTGGTAACCCGAACGCTCCTCGTATCGCCCGCCGACCACGTCGTAGGAGACGATGCGTCCGGCTCGATCCGGGTCCGAGATGTCGATGTCGAATCCGACCAGCAACGGGACGGCGGCGAGCCCCTGCATCGCGGCACCGAGGTTGCTTCGCACCATCGACGACAGCTTGTTGGCCTTGCCGTTGAACGTGAGCGGCACGCCTTCGATCTTCTCGTAGTGCTCGAGTTCGACGGCGAAGAGCCGAACCAGCTCGATCGCGATGCCCGCGGTTCCGGCGATACCCGCGGCGGAGTAGTCGTCGGTGACGTAGACCTTCTGCATGTCGCGGTTGGCGATCAGATTGCCCTGCGTGGCCCGCCGGTCACCCGCGATCAGAACGCCGCCTGCGTAGGTCAGTGCAACGATCGTCGTCCCGTGTGGAGCGATCCCGGACTTGTCCGAGCAGCCATTAGCGGTATTGGTCGCCAGATCCGCCGCGATACCGCTCTCGGGCAACAGATGAGGGGCGTGCCGACGAAGATAATCGGAGAACGACGAGCTGCTCGTCCCGAATGGGATCGCCGTTCCGTCGCCTGCCGACCGTGGGTCCGAACGATCCACCGTCACTGGCCGCCCTTCTGAACGTAGGCGCGGACGAAGTCCTCGGCGTTTTCCTCGAGCACGTCGTCGATCTCGTCGAGAAGGTCGTCGGTCTCCTCGGCCAGCTTCTCGCGTCGTTCCTGACCACCGGCTCCGGTGTCGCCGGGAACCTCATCGTCGTCGCCGCCGCCAGAGCGCCGTGTCTGCTCCTGTGCCATAGTCGCCGACCTCCTCCGTGTATCGAGAAAACAGATCTACTGCACTCTCACCGGTCGATCCGAGGTGCACCGTCGTGGATGTGCAAGTGCAACCGAACGTTCCGCCGAAAGTGCACGGACCTTTACCCTACCGACTGACCGACTCCGCCGGTCGACAAGACACCGCCTTTGGTCGGCGTCGGTCCCGGGGTGCGTCAGTTGGTGAGCTGATCGACGAGCTCTGCGGCGCTGTCGACCGACTCGAGCAGCGCACCGACGTGCGATTTGGTGCCCCGGAGCGGCTCGAGAGTCGGGATGCGAACGAGGGAGTCACCGCCGAGATCGAAGATGACCGAGTCCCAGCTCGCCGCAGCGATGTCTGCTCCGAACTTGCGCAGGCATTCGCCGCGGAAGTACGCCCTCGTGTCCTCCGGCGGCGTGCCGACGGCATCGAGCACCTGCTGTTCGGTGACCAGTCGATCCATCGACCCACGAGCGACCAGCCGGTTGTACAGGCCTTTGTCCAGCCGAACATCGGAGTACTGCAGATCGACCAGATGCAGCCGCGGAGCCGACCACCCGAGCCCCTCGCGCTGGCGGAATCCTTCCAGCAGGCGCAGTTTCGCGGGCCAGTCCAGCAGATGGGCGCACTCCATCGGATCCCGCTCGAGAAGGTCGAGGACCATGGCCCACTTGTCGAGCACGTCGAGTGCGCGCGCATCGTCACTGCCCTCGGCAGCGACGAACTTGGCAACGCGCTGGTGGTAGATCCGCTGCAGCGCAAGCCCGGTCAGTTCGCGGCCGTCGGCGAGAGCGACGGCCTTGCGCAGCGTCGGATCGTGGCTGATCTGATGGACTGCGGTCACCGGCCTGGCCAGCTGCAGATCGGACAGGTCGACGCCGGCTTCGATGATGTCGAGCACGAGCGCTGTGGTGCCGACCTTGAGGTAGGTCGACATCTCGGCGAGATTGGCGTCGCCGATGATGCAGTGCAGGCGGCGATACTTGTCCGCGTCCGCGTGCGGTTCGTCGCGCGTGTTGATGATGCCGCGTTTGAGGGTGGTCTCGAGGCCCACCTCCACCTCGATGTAATCCGCCCGCTGCGAGAGCTGGAAGCCTGCCTCGTCGCCGGACTGGCCGATCCCGACGCGTCCGGACCCGGTGATGACCTGCCTCGAAGCGAAGAACGGCGACAGACCCGCGATGACCGCCGAGAACGGCGTCTCGCGCGACATCAGGTAGTTCTCGTGAGTGCCGTACGACGCGCCCTTACCGTCGACGTTGTTCTTGTACAGCTGCAGGCGCGGCGCTCCCGGGACGCTCGACGCATGGCGGGCTGCGGCTTCCATCACGCGCTCGCCTGCCTTGTCCCAGATGACTGCGTCCAGCGGGTCACGTACCTCCGGAGCCGAGTACTCGGGGTGGGCGTGATCGACGTACAGGCGAGCACCGTTGGTGAGAATCATGTTGGCTGCGCCGATCTCGTCGGCGTCGATCACCGGTGCGGGGCCACTGAAGCGTCCGAGGTCGAAGCCGCGTGCGTCACGCAGCGGCGATTCGACCTCGTAGTCCCAGCGCGTGCGCTTGGCCCGGGGAACTCCGGCGGCCGCCGCGTAGGCGAGCACTGCCTGGGTCGACGTCAGGATCGGGTTGGCGGTGGGTTCGGTGGGCGAAGAAATGCCGTACTCGACCTCGATACCGATGATGCGCTGCATGTGTCGAGCCTAGACGTCGACCGAAGAGCGCATTCGGGGCGCGCCCTGTGCGGACGCGCCCCGAAAGTGGTGTTGGACGAAGCTACAGGTACTGGCCGGTGTTGGCCTCGGTGTCGATCGCCCGGCTCGCGCTGGCGTTCTTGCCGGTGACCAGCGTGCGAATGTAGACGATCCGCTCGCCCTTCTTGCCGGAGATTCGAGCCCAGTCGTCCGGGTTCGTGGTGTTCGGCAGGTCTTCGTTCTCGGCGAACTCGTCGACGATGGAGTCGAAGAGATGCTGAATCCGCAGACCGCTGTTTCCGGTTTCGAGTACCGACTTGATGGCGTACTTCTTCGCGCGGTCCACGATGTTCTGGATCATGGCCCCGGAGTTGAAGTCCTTGAAGTACAGAACCTCCTTGTCGCCGTTGGCATACGTCACCTCGAGGAAGCGGTTGTCGTCGCTTTCGGCGTACATGCGCTCGACGACGCGGTCGATCATCCCTCGGATGCAGGCTGCGCGGTCTCCAGCGAACTCCGCGACGTCGTCGGCGTTGACCGGCAGCGAATCGGTCAGGTACTTGGAGAAGATGTCCTGTGCCGATTCGGCGTCGGGCCGCTCGATCTTGATCTTGACGTCCAGGCGACCGGGCCGCAGGATCGCGGGGTCGATCATGTCCTCACGGTTGGAGGCACCGATGACGATGACGTTCTCCAGCCCCTCGACGCCGTCGATCTCGGCGAGCAGCTGCGGAACGACCGTCGTCTCGACGTCGGACGAGACGCCCGAACCGCGGGTTCGGAAGATCGAGTCCATCTCGTCGAAGAACACGATGACCGGGGTGCCCTCGGACGCCTTCTCCCGTGCGCGCTGGAAGATCATGCGGATGTGCCGCTCGGTCTCGCCGACGAACTTGTTGAGCAGTTCGGGGCCCTTGATGTTGAGGAAGAACGACTTCGCTTCCTTGGCGTCCTGCCCGCGGGCCTCGGCGATCTTCTTGGCCAACGAATTGGCAACGGCCTTGGCGATCAACGTCTTTCCACAACCGGGAGGGCCGTAGAGCAGCACACCCTTGGGTGGACGCAGGGAGTACTCGCGGAACAGATCCTTGTGCAGGAACGGGAGTTCGACGGCGTCGCGAATCTGCTCGATCTGTCGCCCGAGACCACCGATGTCCTCGTATCCGACGTCCGGCACCTCTTCGAGGACCAGGTCCTCCACCTCGGCCTTGGGGACACGTTCGAAGGCGTAGCCGGCCTTGGTGTCGACGAGCAAGGAATCGCCGGGGCGAAGTTTGCGGGACGGTTCGTCCGGGTCGATCGGACCCTCGTCGTTGACCATGTCGATCAACGGCTTGGCCAGCCACACGACTCGTTCCTCGTCGGCGTGACCGACGACGAGTGCCCTCGACCCGTCGCCCAGAAGCTCACGCAGAGTGCTGATCTCGCCGACCTGGTCGAAGGTGCAGGCCTCGACGATGGTCAACGCTTCGTTCAGTCGCACCGTCTGTCCCGGTGCGAGTGAATCGGCCTCGATGTTCGGTGAACACGTCAGCCTCATCTTGCGTCCCGAGGTGAACACGTCGACCGTGCCGTCCTCGAACACGCTCAGCAGAACGCCGTAGCCGCTCGGTGGTTGGCCGAGGCGATCCACCTCCTCTCGGAGCGCGATGAGCTGCTGTCTCGCCTCTTTGAGGGTGTCCATCAGTTTCGCGTTGCGCAGAGACAGTGAATCGACGCGACCTTCGAGTTCGCGTACCTGCTCGGGGGACTCCCCCAGTTGACGGCGCAGCGAAGCAGCTTCGGCTCGCACGGCGTCCAGTTCGGCTCTGGCCGCGGCCACATCCGGATTGTCTGTTGAGCTCATGAGCGACTCCTCCCAGTGACGATCTATCAACGCTACCGGCACCGGCCCGAATGTGCGGACCGACACCACGATCGGGACGTGTGAGCACTGCGTCTCGACCGCACCGAGCGTCGGTCGAATTCATGTTAGCCTCACCTGACCAAACAGCGGACCGACCACGGAATCAGGGGCTTCACCAGTGAAGATGCGTAATTTCTCGGTAGCTGTCGCGCTCGCGACGGCGGTGATGTCGGTAGCCGGGTGCAGCTCGGCCGATGAATCCGATCAGACCGATCACAATTCGACGTCGGCCGCCGAGAGCAGCGTTCCGGCAGCCGATGCGCCCGCCGTCGCGCCGCCGACATCCGGTGAACTCGAAGCATCGCTGCTGCAATTGGTGGCCCCGAACGTCGACGCAGCGACGAAGGCGGCGTCGGTCGAGAACGGGCAGGCACGCCTGACCAACCTCGAAACGATGACCGCGGCCCTGGCGAACTACGGCGCGATCACGTTCGAGGTTGCCGAACCGACGGTCGAGGGCGAGACGTCGACCGCCGACGTCGCGATCGCCACCCCACGGGGAACGGCAGCTCCGTCCCCTCAGACCTGGGTGCTGATCGATGGCAACTGGAAGCTCTCGGATGCCAGCACCTGCCGGATTCTCGCTATGGGACAGGCTCCCTGCGCCTAGACCGAGAGGTCGGAATCCTCGCCGACGCCGATCGTCAGCCCTTGCCCGATCGACGCTGCGGCTTCGGCGTGACGGTGCCCTCGGCGAGGCGTCGAACACTCACGAGGAATGCGGTGTGCCCCTGCATCCGATGCTCGGGCCGAACCGCCAGTCCCACGACGTGCCAACCGCGCACCATCGACTCCCACGAACGGGGTTCGGTCCAGCATTCCTGTGCGCGTAGGGCTTCGACGACCTTGGACAGCTGCGTCACCGTTGCGACGTACACCAACAGCACTCCGCCCGGAACGAGAGCTTTCGATACGGCGGGCAGTGCGTCCCAGGGGGCCAGCATGTCCAGAACGACCCGATCCACCTGCTCCCCCGGTCGATCGACACCGAACCGATCCACGTCGGCCACCGTCAGGTGCCAGTTGGACGGCCGCTCGCCGAAGAACGTCTCGACGTTCTTGATCGCGTAGTCGGCATGGTCCTGGCGGATCTCGTAGGAGATGACCGTTCCTTCCGTACCCACCGCACGCAGCAGCGAGCACGTCAGAGCGCCCGATCCGGCACCGGCCTCGAGTACGCGGGCTCCGGGGAACATATCGCCCTCGTGGACGATCTGGGCTGCATCCTTGGGGTAGATGACCTGCGCGCCACGCGGCATCGACAGCACGTAGTCGGTCAACAGCGGCCGAAGCGCGAGGTAGGGGGTGCCGTTGACGGACGTGACGACGCTGCCCTCGTCCGCCCCGAGCAGTTTGTCGTGGGTGATCCCGCCCCGGTGCGTGTGGAATTCCTTGCCCGCCTCGAGCACCACCGTGTAGTGACGGCCCTTGCCGTCGGTGAGCTGGACTCGGTCTCCGACGCGGAACGGACCGCTGCGGGCGGGTCCGGTCGGTACCGGCTCGACGGGCATCCCGTCGTCGATCGTCGTAGCGTCGTCGAGTTCGATCTCGTCGACGGTCGCGGTGACCACCTCGTCTGCACCTGGAGCCGGAACGTCGACGATCGCGTCGACCTCGGAACCGTCGCTTGCCGCGGACGCGGAATCACCGAAGGACACAGCATCACCGGACGGCACAGCGGAACCTGCTTTCGTTGCTCTGTTCGACGCCCGACCTGTTGGTCCGACACCTGGGACGACTCGACGTGCCAGACTACGGCCTTGACCGAAGATGTCGGACCAACGGCATAGTCTCGCAGTCGTGAGTATTTCCGTGTCGACGCCCATCGACTTGCCTCTACTCGACCTCGGCGACAGCGCGCGACCGCCACTGGCGGTGCCGAGCCCCCGCAGCACGCCGGCGTTGTCGCCCTCCCGCGCAGGCGATTTCAAGCAGTGTCCTCTCCTCTACCGCTTTCGCGCGGTCGACCGCATTCCGGAGGTCTCCACCGAAGCTCAGGTCAAGGGAACTGTGGTGCATGCCGCACTGGAGGCTCTCTACGCGCTGCCTGCGCAGGACCGCGTGCCGACGACTGCGCGCGACCTGGTGGATCCGGCGTGGGAGCGAGTGGTTGCCCAGTCGCCCGCCATCGAGTCGTTGGTTCCGGCCGACGAGCGGACGGCCTTTCTCGATCGCGCTCGGGCTCTGGTCGCCGGGTACTACGAACTCGAGGACCCCACTCACTTCGAGCCCGAGTCCTGCGAGCAACGGGTGGAGATCGATCTGGACGACGGCACGCCGCTTCGGGGATTCATCGATCGAATCGACGTCGCACCCAACGGCATGATTCGCGTCGTCGACTACAAAACCGGTCGGGCACCGCGGGAGTTCACCGAGTCCAAGGCGCTGTTCCAGATGAAGTTCTACGCCCTGATGATCATGCGCATGCGCGGCGTCGTTCCGGCGCAACTGAAATTGATGTATCTCGCCGACAAGCAGGAACTGACCTACGCTCCGGACGAAGACGAGCTGCGCAGGTTCGAGCGCATGCTGTCTGCCATCTGGAAAGCGATTCTGGCTGCAGGCGAGACCGGTGACTTCCGCGCCAAGAAGGGCGCACTGTGCAAGTGGTGCGACCACCAGGCCCTGTGCCCCGAGTTCGGCGGCACTCCCCCGCCGTATCCGGGTTGGCCGCAGACGGCCCAGGCTTCTGCGGTGTCCGAGCAGTGACGATTCCGAACGCCTTCTTCGTCCCCGCCGGTCTCGGCAGTGAAGGCCACGAGAGGGTCACCGCCACCGAGCACACCGTCAGCCTGTGGGCACCGACGATGCAGCACGGGGCACCGCCGTCCGCCCTGTTGGTCCGTGCACTCGAGCGCGTCGACGCGCGCGAGGACACTCGGATCAGTCGGGTGGCCGTGGACATCCTCGGACCGGTTCCGGTCGGCGACATCGAGATCCGAGCATGGACGGAGCGTCCCGGTACCAATATCGAGCTCGTCGTGGCGGAACTGTGGGCGGCCGGTGCCTCGGGAACTGCGCGCGCTGTCGCCCGGGGCAGCGCATGGCGTATGCGCACCACGCCGACGGACGACGTGGCTCACTCGGGCGATCCGGTGATGCGACCGGTGAGCGACGGTGTCGACTACACCTTCGGTGGCACCTGGTCGTCGGGTTATCTCGACGCCGTCGAGTTCAAGATCCTCACCGGACTCGGAGCCGACGGACCGGGTGAGATCTGGGCCAGGCCCACACCCGTTCTCGTGCAGGGTGAATCGATGACATCCCTGGAACGACTCTTCTCGATTGCGGACATCGCCAACGGCATCGGTGCGAAACTGCCGATCGACGAATGGACGTTCTTGAACACCGACCTGACCGTGCACGTGTTCCGAGTGCCGCAGGGTGAATGGGTAGGAGTCTCGGCGGAGACCTCCACCGGTCCCGACGGTATCGCCATGTGTGCAGGCACGCTCAGTGACGAACTGGGACCGGTCGGGCGCATCGCGCAGACGGTATTGGTTCGGCGTCGCACCTGACGAGCGACAACGATCGGGGCACCCGCGGCGCGCACGCAACGCGCGACACGACCCGTCGGCTGCCCGGACTCAGAATGCTCGACAGGACCTGATGTCGGAAGCGAGGATCGCCTTGGCACCCAGCTCGGCGAGCTGATCCATGACGTTGTTGTGGACCTTGCGAGAAACCATGGCGCGCACGGCAACCCAGTTGTCGTCGACCATCGGGGCGAGGGTCGGCGATTCGATTCCCGGGGTGATCTTCACGGCCTCGTCGAGGATCGCCTTGGGGCAGTCGTAATCGAGCATCAGGTACTGCTGCGCGAAGACGACGCCCTGGACACGGGCGATGAGTTGCTTTCGTGCGGAGTCGGTGCCCGGAGCGCCTGCTCGTTCGATCAACACACCCTCCGAATCGCAGAGAGAGTCGCCGAAGGCCACGAGGTTGTTCTGACGCAACGAACGTCCCGACTCCACCACGTCGGCGATCGCGTCGGCCACACCGAGCTGGATGGAGATCTCGACCGCACCGTCGAGGCGGATGACCGTAGCCTCGAGTCCTCTGGCGGCCAGATCCTTACGCACCAGATTGGGATAGGACGTGGCGATGCGCAGTCCGCCCAGGTCCTCGGGTGCCCACTGCTTGCCCGCGGGTGCGGCGTAGCGGAAGGTCGATCGGCCGAACCCGAGTGCCAGCCGTTCCTCGACCGCGGCACCGGAATCGAGCGCCAGGTCGCGTCCGGTGATACCCAGATCCAATTGCCCGGATCCGACGTAGATCGCGATGTCCTTGGGGCGGAGAAAGAAGAACTCGACGCCGTTCGCCGGATCGAGAACCGTCAGGTCCTTCGAGTCGCTTCGGCGTCGGTAGCCGGCTTCACTGAGAATCTCGGCGGCGGACTCGGAAAGAGCGCCCTTGTTGGGTACGGCTACGCGCAGCATGGAGTGTCCTTGTTCGACGAGTTCGTGAGCGACAAGCGGATCGAACTCACAGATGTTTGTAGACGTCCTCGAGTTCGAGGCCTCTGCCCACCATCATCACCTGGACCCAGTAGAGAAGCTGCGAAATCTCCTCGGCGAGCGCCTCGTCGCTCTCGTGCTCGGCAGCGATCCACACTTCACCTGCTTCTTCGAGGACCTTCTTGCCCTGGAAATGAACTCCAGCGTCCAACGCTGCGACGGTGCCCGAACCCTCGGGACGGGTCTTCGAGCGATCGGTGAGCTCGGCGAACAGCGAATCGAAAGTCTTCACGACTGGATATTCTTTCACGTCGTCACTCGGGTACACGAATACGGTCGAGATTAGGGCGTTCGGCCCGACCAGGCCCGGCGAACGTCCTCGGCAGTGAGTCCGACGAGACCGTCGCGAATCGTGTATCCGGGTGCCGCCTGCACTGCGATCTCGGAGGGAACCACCAACACCGGACACCCCGCCGTGTGGGCAGAGAGCGATCCGGTGGGCGAATCCTCGACCGCAAGGCACGACGCGGCCTCGAGTCCGAGCAACGCAGCACCGCGCAGGTACGGTGCCGGGTGAGGTTTGCCTGCCTCGACCTCGTCGCCGGTGACGGTGATGTCGAAGTACTCGCGGCCCAGGGTGTCCAGTGCCCGCTCGACCAGACCGCGTTCGGTGTTGGTGACCAGCCCAGTGGACAGGCCCATCTCGCGCACGAGCGCAAGGGCGTCCTTGGCACCTGGTCGCCACGGAATCCCCTCGGCGAACAGGTCTCCGACGCGGGCGGTCAGCCATTCGCGCCCCTCGGCCAGATGATCGTCGGTGACCTCCACCGAGGCGTTGGCCAGCACCTTGCTCAGCGCGTCCCGCATCGAGTTACCGAGGGTGCTCTCGCGTACTTCCGCGCTGAGTTCGGTTCCCAGGGAGCGGGAGTACTCACCGATAGCGACGTCCCAGATCTTCTCCGAGTCGAGCAGTGTGCCGTCCATGTCCCACAGGACACCGTGCAGGTGAGTTGGACTAGACATTGAAGTACTTGGCCTCCGGGTGATGAAGCACGAATGCATCGGTCGACTGTTCGGGGTGCAACTGCAGTTCCTCGGAGAGCTTCACGCCGATCCGCTCGGGTTCGAGAAGCGCGGCGAGCTTGATGCGGTCCTCGAGATCCGGGCAGGCTCCGTAGCCGAACGAGTAACGCGCACCGCGATATTCGAGTTTGAAGAAGCCTTCGGCCTCGGTGGGATCCTCCGAGGCAACGGAATTGCCGTCGGACAGCTTCAGTTCCTCGCGTACCCGGCGATGCCAGTACTCGGCCAAGGCCTCGGTGAGCTGAACTCCGATTCCGTGGACCTCGAGGTAGTCGCGGTACGAGTCGGCAGCGAACAGCTCGTTGGCGAAGTCCGCGATGGGCTGCCCCATCGTCACCAGGTTCATCGGCAGAACATCGACCTGGCCCGATTCCCGTGCAGCCGAACGCGATCGAACGAAGTCCGCGATGCACAGGAACCGGTCGCGGTGCTGACGCGGGAACGTGAATCGGAAGCGTTCGGGCGCGTCGGGTTCGGGTTCGGTGAGCACGACGACGTCGTCGCCCTCCGACACCGCCGGGAAGTATCCGTACACCAACGCCGCATGCGCGAGGATGCCGTCGGTGCTCAGGCGATCCAACCAATAACGCAGGCGCGGTTTGCCTTCCGATTCCACCAGATCCTCGTACGTGGCACCTTCGCCCTTACGTGCACCGCGCAGACCCCACTGCCCCAGGAACAGAGCCCGCTCGTCGAGCAGCCCCGAGTACTCCGACAGCGACACGCCCTTGACGATGCGCGTGCCCCAGAAGGGTGGCACCGGGATATCGATATCGGCAGCGACATCGGATCGCTCGGGCACGACCACCGGTGCCTCGGCGGCCTTGCGCTTCTCCGCGATTCGCTTGGAGCGCTCGTGACGTTCCTTGCGCTCGGCCGCCTTGGCCTTCGATGCGAGTGCCTCGGGGCTGTCCGGAGCCGGACCGCCGCCACGCTTGGTTGTCATGATGGTGTCCATCAACCGAAGACCTTCGAACGCGTCTCGCGCATAGTGCACGTCGCCTTCGTAGACGTCCTGCAGATCGTTCTCGACATAGGACCGCGTCAGCGCGGCTCCGCCGAGGAGCACCGGGAATTGCTCGGCGACACCGCGCGAGTTGAGTTCGATCAGGTTGTCCTTCATGACCACCGTCGACTTCACCAGCAGCCCGGACATGCCGATCACGTCGGCGCGCTTGTCGATCGCGGCTTCCAGAATGGTCGAAATCGGTTGCTTGATACCGAGATTGACCACCTCGTAGCCGTTGTTGCTCAAGATGATGTCGACGAGGTTCTTGCCGATGTCGTGCACGTCGCCCTTGACGGTACCGAGCACGATGCGGCCCTTGCCGTCGTCGTCGGTCGCCTCCATGTGCGGCTCGAGGTACGCCACAGCAGCTTTCATCACCTCGGCGGAGGCGAGCACGAACGGCAGCTGCATCTGCCCGGAGCCGAACAGCTCGCCCACGGTCTTCATCCCCGAGAGCAACGTCTCGTTGATGATCTCGAGCGGCGGCTTCTCGGTCATCGCGGTGTCGAGATCGGCGTCGAGGCCGTTGCGCTCACCGTCGACGATGCGCCGTTCGAGTCGCTCGAACAGCGGCAGTCGGCCGAGTTCCTCGGCGCGGGATTCGCGAGCGGAGGCCGCGGAGACGCCCTCGAAGAGCTGCATGAGCTTCTGCAGCGGGTCGTAGCCTTCGCGGCGGCGGTCGTACACCAGATCCAGAGCGGTCTCGCGTTGCTCGTCGGGAATCTTGTTCATCGGCAAGATCTTCGAGGCATGCACGATGGCGGTGTCGAGACCGGCCTGGGTGCATTCGTGCAGAAAAACCGAGTTCAGCACCTGCCGGGCAGCAGGATTGAGACCGAACGAGATGTTCGACAACCCGAGGGTGGTGTGCACCTTCGGGTACTTCTCCTTGAGCTGGCGGATCGCCTCGATGGTCTCGATGCCGTCGCGTCGAACCTCTTCCTGGCCGGTGGAAATCGGGAAGGTGAGGGTGTCGACGATGATGTCCTCGTGGCGCAGGCCCCAGTTCTCGGTGATGTCGGTGATCAGGCGATCGGCGACACGCACCTTCCACTCGGCAGTACGCGCCTGCCCCTCCTCGTCGATGGTCAGAGCGACGACGGCGGCACCGTGTTCCTTCACCAGACGCATGATCTTCTGGAACCGCGAATCGGGACCGTCGCCGTCCTCGTAGTTGACGGAGTTGACGGCGCTACGTCCACCGAGGTGCTCGAGGCCGGCCTCGAGCACGGCCGGTTCGGTGGAGTCGAGCATGATCGGCAGCGTCGACGCAGTCGCCAATCTGCTGGCCAGTGCCGCCATGTCGGCGGCACCGTCGCGGCCGACGTAGTCCACGTTGAGGTCCAACATGTGCGCACCGTCGCGCGTCTGATCCTTGGCGATGTCGAGGCACTTCTCGTAGTCCTCGGCGAGCATCGCGTCACGAAATGCCTTGGAGCCGTTGGAGTTGGTGCGCTCACCGATCATCAGGATGCTGGCGTCCTGCTCGAACGGCACGGCGGTGTAGAGCGAGGACACGCCCGGCTCGGGTGCAGGCCGACGTTCCAGTTTCGTTGCCCCGTGGACCATGTCGGCAACCTGGCGGATGTGTTCGGGCGTGGTGCCACAGCAACCGCCGACCAGAGCCAACCCGTACTCGTTGACGAAACCGCTCAGAGCCTCGGCCAGTTCGGGGGCGGTCAGGGGGTACTCGGCACCCTTCGCGCCCAGCGTCGGCAGGCCGGCGTTGGGCATGACCGACACCGGAAGTCGTGAATGCTTGGACAGATGCCGCAGATGCTCGCTCATCTCGGCCGGACCGGTCGCACAATTGAGCCCGATCATGTCGATACCGAGGGGTTCGAGTGCGGTCAGTGCGGCACCGATCTCGCTGCCGACGAGCATCGCGCCCGTCGTCTCGACGGTGACGTGGGTGATGATCGGGATGCGGACGCCGAGGCGGTCCATCGCATGCTGACTGCCGATGATCGCGGCTTTGACCTGCAGTAGATCCTGGCAGGTCTCGACCAGGATGGCATCGGCACCGCCGTCGATCATGCCGAGGGCGGCCTCGGTGTACGCGTCGCGCAGTCGGGCGAAGGGAGCGTGTCCGAGGGTGGGGAGCTTGGTGCCCGGGCCCATCGAGCCCAGCACGTAGCGGCCCATTCCATCGCGGCCGGGGCCCATCTCGTCGGCGGTCTCGCGCGCGAGACGGGTGCCCTTCTCCGCGAGTTCACGGATGCGGTCCTCGATGTCGTAGTCGGCGAGGTTCGGCAGGTTGCACCCGAAGGTGTTGGTCTCGACGGCGTCCGCGCCTGCCGCGAAGTACTCGCGGTGGATCTCCCGCAGGACGTCCGGCCGGGTGTCGTTGAGGATTTCGTTGCAGCCTTCGAGACCGATGAAGTCGTCGAGAGTCAGCTCGGCATCCTGGAGCATCGTGCCCATCGCGCCGTCGCCGATGACAACGCGACGTGAAATCGCATCGAGCAGACTGGGCTTGTGTTCAGCGGGCATCACTACAGAGTAGTGGGCACCGAAGTTACGTCGGGTCGTAGGCTGTCGTGGTGAGTCCCCGAAACCTCGATGGCCAGTCCCCGATCGACGACGGTACCGAAAATACGGACATTTCAGGTGCCGGATCGGATGTGCCTCTCGATGCTGCATTGATCGAGGCCGTCCACGACGCTGTGGCCAACGCCACAGAACCCGACGATCTCGATGATCTCGACGACGACATTCCCGAGTTGCGCTCCCCGATCCTGGTGGCTGCCTTCGAGGGGTGGAACGACGCAGGCGATGCGGCCAGCGGTGCGATCGAACATCTGGAGCTGATCTGGGACGCCAGCCCGTTGGCCGAGCTGGACTCCGAGGACTACTACGACTACCAGGTCAACCGCCCGACCGTCCGCCAGGTGGACGGCGTCACTCGCGAGATCGAGTGGCCGTCGACGCGGCTGTCGGTGTGTTCGCCTCCCGGCAGCTCACGCGATGTGGTGCTGCTGCGCGGAATCGAGCCGAACATGCGCTGGCGCAGCTTCTGCGACGACCTGCTCGAATTCGTCGAACAGCTCGGCGTCGAGACCGTGGTGATCCTGGGAGCCCTGCTGGCCGACACCCCACACACCAGGCCCGTTCCGGTGACCGGCACCGCCTACAGCACCGAGTCGGCCGAACAGTTCAACCTCGAACAGACCCGCTACGAGGGACCGACCGGAATCACCGGCGTACTGCAGGACGAATGCGTCAAGGCCGGGGTGCCCGCGGTCTCCTTCTGGGCTGCTGTTCCCCACTACGTCTCTCAGCCGCCCAACCCCAAGGCGACCGTGGCGCTGCTGCAGCGGGTCGAGGACGTGCTCGACATCGAGGTACCTCTCGGCGAACTGCCGACCCAGGCCGAGGAATGGGAAGAGGCGGTGACCGAGATGACGAAGGAAGACGAGGAGATCAGCGAATACGTCCGCAGCCTCGAGGAGCGCGGCGACGCCGAGGTGGACATGTCCGATGCGATCGCCAAGATCGACGGCGACGCCATCGCGGCCGAGTTCGAGAAATACCTGAGGCGACGCGGTCCGGGCAACTTCGGACTCTGACCGACCGCACACGAGGGACCGGGAGCCGGTGAGGTCTTTCTGATCCCGACGTAACGTCACCGCAGCGGTGACGTCACCCCGACCCCGCAACCTCGTGGGTATGGCCAGCACACCGCGATTCCTGCACGGCATCTTCTCCTTCACCGGGAACGGTCTGGACAAGCCCGAGCTGATCGATCCCAGCCTGAGCTTCGTCGTCCCCGAGGGTACGACTGCTCAGCCCCTGTACTTTCGCGGCGGAAACTCGAGCGACGAGCTGGTGGTCGTGACCCTGCTACGCGACGGCAGCCCGATGCGCATGTTCCCGATGGGTGCCAAGAGCGGAGTGAACATTCCGCTGCGCGTGGTCGAGGACGTGGATCCGGACACGGTGCTCGAACTGGTGATTGCCGCCCCTGCCGGAACCAGCGGAGAGGTCGTCGTCGATTTCGGTCTGGTGCTGATCTGATGACCGCAGGCAAGCAGCGACTGTTGGTGGTCGGTAACGGGATGGCCGGCGCCAGGGCCGTCGAAGAAATCATCAAACGCGACGGCAGTTCGCTGTTCGAGATCACCATGATCGGCGACGAGCCGTACGGCAACTACAACCGAATCATGCTCTCGCACGTGCTGTCCGGCGAGGCCACCGTCGACGACGAGGATCTGATCCTCAACCCGATGAGCTGGTACAGCGAGAACGGCGTCACGTTGCACGCCGGGGACCGCGCGGTCACGCTCGACCGGTTCTCCAAGACCGTCGTCTGCGAGAGCGGGCGGTCCGTCGACTACGACGTACTGATCATCGCCACCGGCAGCAACACGTTCTTCCCGAACATGGACGGCCTGCGCGAGTCCGACGGCAGGCTGGCGCGCGGCGTGTTCGGCTTCCGCACCATTGCCGACACCAACGGCATGCTGCAGATGGCGCAGTCGCGTGACGACGTCTCGGCGGTCGTCATCGGCGGCGGACTCCTCGGACTCGAAGCCGCCTACGGCTTGCGCACGCAGGGTCTGGAGGTGAACGTGGTGCACTCCCCCGGTCACCTGATGAACCAACAGCTCGACGAGCGCGGCGGACGGGTGCTGCGCAACAAGATCGAGTCCCTCGGCGTGGGCGTGCACACCTCCAAGCGGACCACGTCGGTGTTGCGATCCGAGGACGGCGTCGTCACGGGCGTCGGGTTCAACGACGGCACCTCGCTCGACGCGGACATGGTCGTGGTCACCGCGGGCATTCGTCCCAGTGTCGATTTCGCTCGCGCCGGAGGTCTGGTGATCGAACGAGGAATCGTCGTCGATGACCAATTGCGTTGCGAGGACGAGGGTTCCATCTATGCCGTGGGTGAATGCTGTCAGCATCGCGGCGAGGTCTACGGTCTCGTCGCGCCGCTGTGGGAGCAGGCCGTCGTGTTGGCCGACGTGCTCACCGGAGCCGATCCCACTGCGGCGTATCACGGTTCGCGGCTGACCACCAAGCTCAAGGTGGCCGGCGTGGACGTCGCCTCGATGGGGATCACCGCGCCCGAACGCGACGACGACGAGTTCGTCCAGTTCTACGAGCCGCGCAGTGGCACCTACAAATCGGTGATCGTCCGGAACAACAAGCTGGTCGGTGCCACCCTGCTCGGCGACATCTCCAAGGCCAACTTCCTGACGCAGGCGTTCGACGAGAAAGTGCCGTTGCCCGACGAGCGCATCAGCATGCTCTTCGACATGGGAACTCCCTCCGCGGCAACGGGAGCCGCCGAACTGGCCGACGACGTGCAGGTGTGCAACTGCAACGGTGTCACCAAGGGTGCCATCGTGGCCTGCGTGTACGCGGGCGCGAAGAACCTGAGCGACGTGACCGCGAAGACCCGTGCGGGCAAAGGGTGCGGATCCTGCAAGGGTCTGGTCCAGGACATCATCGCGTGCGCTGCGGGCGGTGCGGTCGAGGCCGATCCCACCGCCGACTGGTACGTGCCCTGCATCCCCATGACGAAGCCCGAGCTGATCGACGCCGTTCGGGCGCAGGATCTTCGGGCGGTGTCCGCGGTGTTCGCGGCGCTGGCGACCGAGGGAACGGAGGACGCCGCCGCCAAGATGCCGTTGGCATCGTTGCTGCGGACGGTGTGGGGCCCGGACTGGGTCGACGAGCGCGGCGCACTGTTCATCAACGACCGCGTCCACGCCAACATCCAGCGCGACGGCACGTTCTCGGTGGTGCCGCAGATGAAGGGTGGCGTCACCACCCCGGATCAGTTGCGCAGGATCGCCGACGTCGCGGACAAGTACCACGTTCCGCTGGTCAAGGTCACCGGCGGACAGCGGATCGACCTTCTCGGCATCAAGAAGGAGGATCTACCGAAGGTGTGGGGCGATCTGGACATGCCCTCCGGCTTCGCCTACGGCAAGAGCATGCGCACGGTGAAAACCTGCGTCGGCAGCGACTTCTGTCGCTTCGGCCTCGGCGACTCGACAGCCCTGGGCATCGCCCTCGAAGAGCGGTTCCAGGGCCTGGAGACCCCCGCGAAGTTGAAGCTTGCGGTCGCGGGCTGCCCGCGCAACTGCTCGGAGGCACTGTGCAAGGACTTCGGCGTCGTCTCGGTCGGCGAGGACAAATGGGAGATCTACGTCGGTGGCGCGGCAGGCGCACACATCCGCAAGGGTGATCTACTGGCCACCGTGACAGGGGCCGAGGAGGTTCTCACCGTGGCAGGCAGGTTCATCCAGCACTACCGCGAGAACGCTCAGTGGCTCGAGCGAACGTACGCATGGGTCCCGCGTGTCGGCCTGGAAGAACTGCAGGCCGTGCTGATCGACGACCGCGACGGCATCGTCGCCGGACTCGACGAGCGGGTGCAGGCATCGGTGGACGGGTACGTCGACCCCTGGCAGGACCGCGCGGCACCGAAGTCACCGGCCCAGTTCACCCCGTCGCTGCCCCTGCTTCCGCTCCCACAGGTACCGGTCCGATGAGTGTGCCGGTCGGGGCCGTGGAGGACATGACACCCGGCGAGGGACGCGCCTACGTCGTGGACGGCAAGCAGGTTGCCGTGTTCCTGCTCAGCGACGGCTCGGTGCGGGCGATGGACGCCGTGTGCCCCCACAAGGGCGGGCCACTGGCAGACGGTCAGATCGACGGATCCATCGTCGTCTGCCCACTGCATCAGTACACGTTCTCGCTCGACGACGGCACCTGCCCCAGCGGCATCGGCTCCGTGCGCACCTACCCCGCCGCAGTGGTGGACGGAAAAGTGACCGTGGAGCTGTAACCGGCACGGTCGAACGACCGAGACCCTGCGCCCCCTGGTCGTTTCGCAGGCTCCACTCCTACCCCCCTGGTCGTTTCGCAGGCTCCACTCCTACCCCCTACCCTGTTCCAGTGAGCGATTCAGGTGAGGACGCGCGGCGGGGAGTCGCGAACGCGTTCGTGGAGGAAGATCGTCTCGGTCTGTTCTCCTTCGCCGTTGCCGAGAAGCGATCCGAGTACCTGGCCGTTCTTCGGGCATTCGACACCGCACGAGCCAACTACGTCGTCCTGCTGCACTCAGGAGACGTGGCCGACCTCATCGCACGCAGCCCGGGTCGGCACGACGCACTGACCACCCTCGACATCGCACCCCTGCTCGATCAGCTCCACGCCTGGGGTCTGCTCGAACGCAGCTACGACGGCACCCGCGCCGCGACACTCGCCGAGTACCGCAACCGTCACTTCGTCTACCAGTTCGGTCAAGCCGGCTACAAGGCCTACCGCGCGGTCGAGGACGTGCTCGGAGCCCGCCTGGACGACGCCGCGTTGTCGCGGCTGGTGCTGCCCGAGCTGCTGGCCGACATGCACGAGCTGGCCGAGGCGAACCGTCAGGCCGACGGCGATCGCATCTACCGCAAGCTCAGCCGACTCGATTCGACGCTGTCGGAGATGGCGACCCGCGCTGCCCACTTCTATCTCGTCCTCGGTGACCTCGTGCGCACCACCGAGATCACGCCGGAGTCGTTTCTGGTCCACAAGGACGCCCTGCTGACGCACATGCGTGAGTTCAGCTCCGATCTGACCCGCTACGCACCGAAGCTCGCCGAGGCGATCGCACTCGTCGAGAGCACCGGGATCGAGGAACTGGTCGAGCGAGCCGCGATCAGCGACGAACGAGTCTTCCTCACCGTCGCCGAACGCCGCGCCGACTGGACCGATCGCTGGGCGGGCCTGTCGCACTGGTTCGTCTCGGCCGAGTCCGAACTCAGCGAGTCCGAGCGACTCCGCGAGGGCACGATGAGCGCTATTGCCGCCGTGCTGTCGCTGCTGCGCCGCGTCACCGAAACCCGCAGGGGTGGCGTGAGCAGGGAAAGCCAACTGCGGCATCTGGCCGGCTGGTTCGCTGCCACGCCTACCGAGGACAGCGCGCACGCCCTGTTCCATGCCGTGTTCGGTCTCGGCAGGCCCAGACACCTGTCGATGGTGCATCCCGACGCCGACATCATCTCCACGTCCCGATCGTGGTGGGAGGCACCGCCGGTCGAGATTTCGCGCACCCTGGCCGAGACCGGACGCACCCCCACGCCCGGTGTTCCGGGTCGGGTACAGCGCAACGACGGCGGCATCAGACGGCTCAGGGAACAGCAGCTCGAATCGCAGCGATCACGCAGTGCCGCAGCGCAGTCGCTTGCGTCGACCGGAATCCACGACCGAATTCTGAACGAGCAGGAAACCGAGGTGCTCTTGAGCCTGCTCAACGCTGCGTTGACCGCGCGGGTGCGCGTGAGCGGTCGCACCTCCGACTCGTCCGGATCGGACAGCGGCGTGCGCCTGACGCTCAGCGACAGCGACCGTTCGACGATCGTGCGGACCAGCAGAGGCCGATTGCATCTGGACCGCCTCGCGCTCGAGGTCAGCGAGGTGGCACGCCGATGAGAGCTCGTGAGATCTCCACTCTCGCACTGGATTCCTACCAGCGGGCCGCCCGAGTCGCGCTGTCGAACCACCTGGTGACCACGACGTATCCCGACAGGATTGCGCTGCCTCTGCTGCGTCGATGGGCGACCGAACTGCGCGAGGACCTGCTCGAACTGTTCGGATATCGATTCGAGGTCACCGAGACCACGGCACGTCTGTACCCGGTGATCGATCGGCTCGACGACAGCCAGCCCGCGCGAACGTCCACCGACCGAATCTTCGATCGCCGCAGATACGCGTATCTGGCACTGGCACTGGCGGCCCTCGGCCGGGCGGGCAACCAGATCACCCTCTCCGAGCTGGCCGATCATGTTGCGGCAGAAGCAAGTCAAGTAGACGGAGTAGAGCTGACGACCGACCGAGCAAGCGACCGAGACGCGTTCGTCGACGCGATCGGGTGGCTCGCTACACGCGGAGCCATCGCGTTGGCCGACGGTGATGCGACCGGCTGGGCGAACAACCCGTCCGCAGGCGAGGCCCTTTACGACATCGACCGTCCCGTCGTCGTCGCCATGTTCCGGCCGCCGCGCGCCGTGCAGCACCTGCGATCGATTCGTGGTCTACTGGCCGGCTCGGACTCCCCGATCGATCCCGAGGATTCGGACCCGGGACAGACCGACTCCGGGCGTGAGGCAGATCCGAAGGAAACGCTGCGCGCGGTCCGCCGAGCGTTGGTCGAGCAACCGGTCGTCTATCACGACGATCTCGACCGGAACGGCCGAGCCGCCCTGGCCGCGTCACGCACTGTTGCGGACGTCGAGTTGCTGACCGGCCTCGTTGCCGAGCGTCGCGCCGAGGGAGTCGCCCTCATCGACACCTCGGGACGACTGTCGGACCACCGGTTCCCCAGCACCGGAACCATTGCCCAGGTCGCACTGCTGATTGCGGGCGAGATCTCGGACCGAGTGATCGATCCGGATGCACCCGCGCTGGCAACCCACCCCCTACCCGACGGCGACGCCCTGATCGAGCAGCTGGACGGCGCCATACCCGACGGCGGGATCTTCGGCGATCTCGCCGAATTCGGGTTCGGTTCCGATGCAACGGCATTCGAAGATGCGGACGAGAAAAAGCTGTATCCGTTGATCGAGGACAGTTGGCTGACAACGGTCGTCGACGATCTCGTCGAACGCTTCGGCCGCACCTTCGCAGCTCAGTGGCAGACCGATCGGGATGGACTGCGAGTGCGGGCGATCGCGCTGCTGCACCGACTTCGACTGATACACAGCGTTTCTGGCGGCGTACTGGTGCTGCCGGTGATCGCGCGCTACCGCGACGTGATGGTCAGCGTGCGTGATCGAACTCCACAGGACTCACTGTTCGGCACCGAACGAATCACCAGCACCGCAGAAGCACCCAGAACCGCACAGTCCGTCAGTAACGAATCGTCCGAAGTAGAGGCCTGAGTAGATGACCGCACACTCGACACGCTTTCGGCCGACACGAGCAGGGATCGTCAACCTGTGGGACTACCGCGATCAGGAGTTCTCGTTCGCCGACGGTCGCCTGGTACTGCGCGGCCCCAACGGATCCGGCAAGACCAAGGCACTCGAAGTGCTGTTTCCCTTCGTCCTGGACGGCCGCATCGAACCACGCCGACTCAATCCCTTTGCGGGAGAGGAGCGGACGATGAAGTCCAACCTGCTCTACCGGGGGCAGGAAAGCGCGCATTCGTACGTGTGGATGGAGTTCGGCCGCGGATCTCGTGAGGATCCCGAATCGGTGACGGTCGGAATCGGAATGCGGGCGAGCCGCCACAACGACAAGGTGACCCGCTGGTACTTCGTGGCCGACGGCCGAGTGGGCGTGGACTTCTCGTTGTTGGGTTCCGACGACCGGCCGTTGACGAAGAAGCAGCTCGGTGAGCAACTGGGTACCGACGCCTTGACCGATCGCCCGGTGGACTATCGCGCCGCGATCGATGCCCGTATGTTCGGGTTGGGCGCGCAGCGATACGACCAGCTGATCAATCTCATTCTGACGCTTCGCCGCCCGCAATTGGCGAAGAACCTCGATCCCAAGGGACTCTCGCAGGCGTTGACCGACGGACTGCGTCCGTTGGACGAGCAGCTGGTACTCGAGGCTGCTCGCTCCTTCAGCGACATGGAGGAGGTGGGCCGGGCGCTCGAAGGATTGGCGCAGGCCGATCACGCCGCCAGGAACTTCGTTTCGGTGTACTCCAAATACCTTCGGGTACAGACTCGATCGGACATCGAGCAGGTCTCACGCCGGCTGGAGGCGGTGACTCACGCGACCACCGCACACTTCGCCGCTGCCGCCCTGAAGGACCGGCGCCTGCTGGAACGGGCGGCTGCGGAAACCCGATTCGACGAGGCCGAACGCGCACTGGATCAGGCCGTTGCGGACCGCGAGACTCTGCAGCGCTCGAGCGCATACGAGGGCAAGCAGCAACTGGACGACCTGGCCGAATCCGCCGCGAAGCTGGAGATCTCGACCGCCCAGCAGGCCGACCGCGCCCGCAAGGCGCACGCCGAACTGGAACAGCGCACCACCGAGGCGGCGCGTGCCGATGCCGCACTCCGGGACTCCGTCGCCGGGGTTACCCGTGCCGAAGAGGAACTGCAGACCGCCGCCGAGGACGCGGGTATCGCCTGGACACCACTGCCCGGAACAGCCCGCAGCGATCAGATCGGCACCGCTCTGCGCGGCCATGCCGAGGAACGCGACGGCGACGTGCGGGCGGTTCGCGAGGCGCTGGGAACCGTCGAGAAGGCGTCGACCGAGCGCGCCCGTGCGGAGAAGGCCGCATCGAAGGCTCGCGAGATGCTCGAGGCGGCGTCGGCTGCGGTCACCGAGGCCGAGGCGACCGTCGACCTGGAGAAGGCGCAGTTCGCATCGGGACTGCGGGCCTGGTGGTCGAACAATTCGGCGCTGTACTCCTCGGCGGGTATCACCTCCGCAGCGTTCGAGGCCCTCGATGCCGCGTTGGCGGGCATCGGCGACGACGATGCCCCGAGCCTGGAATCGGTGCTGGCCGACCAGACCGCAGACGCGGTCGACACCCTTCGTGCCCGCCAGGCCCAGGCGCACGTGGATGTGTCGACCCGCACGGCCGAGCTGAACTCGCTGCGTGACGAACTGTCTCTGGTGCGGGCCGAACACGACGACGCGCCGCCGCCGTTCGCGGCACGAACCGACTCTCGCGCCGACCTCGCCGGTGCGCCTCTGTGGCAGCTGGTTCGGTTTGCCGACTCGGTCTCCCCCGCCGATGCGGCAGGGATCGAATCCGCACTGCAGGCGGCGAATCTGCTCGACGGCTGGATCCACCCGATCGCGGACTTCCCCGTCGACTCGAGCTCGGAGCAGTATCTGTCGCCGCTGCCGGAGGCCTCGAGGCCGGCCGGAACCACGCTGGCGTCCGTCCTCGAACCCGAGCCCGGCACCGCCGTTTCCGAATCGCGGATCCTGGACGTCCTGAATTCGGTTGCACTGCAGCAGGATCGAGGTGCCGACTCGAGTGGTGCCGTCTCGATGAGCATGGACGGTCGGTACCGGCAGGGGGTGCAGCAGGGCCGACACATCAAGACCGATGCCGAGTACATCGGCGCGACGGCCCGTGCACGACGCCGAGAGCAACGGATCACCGAACTCGGTGCCGCGATCGATACCGCGACAGCCGCACTGGATGCCGCGGCGGCCGACGAGCGAACTGCCCGCGAATCGGTACAGGCGCTGGCCGCGGCCGCCAAGCAACTGCCTCGTGTCTCGGCCATCGTGAAAGCGCAACGCGCCGTCACCGCCGCCGCAGGGGCGCTGCGCACCTCGACGCAGAGTTCGGCAGCAGCGGACCGAGAGTTCGACCAGGCGATCGCAGACCTGTCCGCGAAGGAGAAGCAGCTGCGTACCGTCGCCGTGGCTCACCGCACCCCACACATCGGTCGAGACATCGATGCCCTCGCCGCGGCGATCAGGCATTTCGAGCACCAGGGCTCGGTGGTGATCCGCAAGCGCGGCGATCACACGCGCGAAGCAGAACGCGCCCGCGAAGCAACCAACCGACTCGAAGAAGCGAGTGGCCTGGCCGAGGAGCTCGCCGAGGAAGCCGCGATCGCCGACGAGAACTACCGACAGCAGGTGCAACGCCTCGAGCTCCTCAGCGAGAAGCTCGGTGCCACCGCCGAACAGATCGACACCGATCTCGAGAACGCACGCGAACGCATCGAGAAGTGCCGCGCCGAGCAGCGGGCCGCACGCAAAGCGGACAAGGAAGCAGGCGAAGCGATCGGCAAGGCCGAGGGGGCCTGCAACACAGCACTGGAAAGCCTGCGCGGTGCCGTCACCGAAACCCTGGGTGACGCCGTGCGGCTCGCGCCCTACGCTCGCAAGGACCTTCTCGGCATTCTCGGCGTCCACGAGGCATACACCTGGCCGGCGAGCGACTCGGCGTGGTTGAGCGTGGAGCAGATTCTGTATCGAGTGCAGCAGGCCGAGGGTCCCGACGACGAGGTTCCGGTGCTTCCGCCCGTCGTGCGCGCTCTGCATTCGGCGCTCGACGCAGCGACGGCGTCGGTGAAGGTCAGTGACTCGAGCCGAAAGTCGACCCGGACAGCCCTGACGAGTGCGCTGCAGGAGTTCGACTCGCAACTCGCTGCGTCGGGTCAGGACTATCGACTGCAGTGGGATGCGCCGGACGGTTTGACCGTCGTCCGTGTGCAGGACGAGCAGGGCTACTCGTCGGTCGGAGATTTCGCCGACCGAATCGGTGCGGCGAGAGCCGATCAGGAGTTGTTGCTGACCGAGCAGGAGCGCCGAATTCTCGAAGATGCGTTGCTGACCGGCCTGGCGCAGCAGATTCACGAGCGGACCGCCGATGCGCGCGAGCTGATCGCGCAGATGTCCGCCGAAATGAAGCAGCGCCGCATGTCCTCGGGCAACACGATCGGTGTGCACTGGGTGCTCGCGGACAACCTCGACGACGGTGCCAGGGCGGTGTCCAAACTGCTCGACCGCGACGCCTCGGCGTTGAACCAGGACGATCTGGCCGCGATGCGAGCCCACTTCGCGTCGGAGATCAGGATCGCTCGCGCGGCGCATCCGGAACGGTCCTACCCCGAGATCCTCTCCACGACACTGGACTATCGCCGCTGGCGCGTGTTCGCCTTCACCCTCATCAGCGGCGACGGCAACGAGGATCGTCTCACCGTCGCACGCCACAGTGCGCTCTCGGGCGGTGAGCAGTCGGTGTCGCTGCATCTGCCCCTGTTCGCCGCTGCGCACGTGATGCTCTCGTCCGCCGATCCACATTCACCTCGGCTCCTGGCGCTGGACGAGGCATTCGCCGGAGTAGACGACAACGGCCGCAGCGAATTGCTCGGCCTGAGTGTGCAATTCGATCTCGATCTGTTCATGACCGGATACGACCTGTGGATCACCTACGGTGACGTGCCCGGTTGCGCGCACTACGACCTGGCGCATTCGGCAGCCGAGAACACCGTCAGCGCAGCTCTTCTGGTGTGGGAGAACGGCGAACTGTTCGCCGAGCACGACGGCACCGACCTCGCGGCCGCACTCGGGTCACCGCTGACACGCCGTGTGCCGACCCGAACCGAAGGTGGGCTGGAGTTTGACCGGTAACAGCGAATGGCGAGGCAGCGCCGAACTGGCTGCACTGCTCGATGCGGCACGAAAGAAGTTGGAGTCCAACTGGCTTCGCGTCGGTGGCAACATCACCGTCGACCTGAGCGAGGCCCCGGAACTGTGGCGTCTGTGCAGCGCGATCTCTCGGTCCAATTCCAGTCTGCATTCGCGAGCGCGTAGCGCCAGACTCGACCTCGAGCGGTTCGACGCGTGGCTGAGCCATCCGCTCAACGGTGGCCTCGGACTGATCGACACCCTCTCTCGGCAGGCTCCGTTGCATGACAAGAAGCAGATCGCAGCCGACAAGGCTCGGGTACGTGCCGAGGCACTCGAGCGGGCCAGGGAGGTTCTCGGTGGCGGGACCGATCGCGAGTGGGTCGAGTACTGGATCGCCTCCTTGCTCAATCAGGACGGCACTCTCGGGGGCCGCGTCGCCGTCGATGCGCTCGCGGTGGCGACACAGGTCCTGGCGCTGCTTCCGGTCGACGGGATGTCGCTGACCGAACTCGCGGAACTGGCCTGCGGTGATACGAAGGCGCTCTCGGGCGGCGGTGCCCCGAAGCTCGTCCTCGACGCTCTGTCGTTGCGCGAGAACGTGCCTCGGCCCGTCGATCCGGTGGGCATCAGGGCATTGTGGGAGACCGCGGGCGTGTCGGTCGACTCGGTCTCCAGCCGGGTGCTGGTGCTCGGCTACCGCGTCGACGAGGCCCACACGGTGGCTCGTTGGCTGAACGACGCAGCGGACGTGGGCATCCCCTTCCCCGTCACCGTGGACATGCTCTCGCGCGGCCCGCTCACCAACAGCTCGTCCACAGTGTTCGTCTGCGAGAACGTCGCCGTGCTCGCCGCCGCAGCCCGCACCCTCGGGTCGAACTGCGCGAGCCTGATCTGCACCGACGGTCAACCCTCCGCAGCGGTGCACCGGCTGCTGGCCTCCCGAGCGCCCGGCACCACGATTCGGTGGCGAGCCGACTTCGACTGGGCCGGAGTGCAGATGGTGACCCGAGCCATCTCCCGATACGACGCGGTGCCGTGGCGGATGGACGTCGATTCCTATCGACGCGCACTCGATGCACGCAATTCCGAACCGCTGAAGGGCCATCGAACGGACAGCCCGTGGGATCCGGAACTCGCTGCCGCACTGCGCGACTCGGGCCGAGCAGTCACGGAGGATCGACTGATCCCGGATCTGCTGACGGATCTGCGGCTGGGACGTGCGACCTAGTTCGGGACGAGATCAGCGCAGCGCAACCCCGAGCAGAGCATCGACCGCATCGGCGAAGGCACCGGGCGCGCCCGCATCCGATCCGCCGCGTTCGACTGCGAAACTCGCCCACGCGTCGAGCGCATCGAGAGCCTTGGGGGTGTCCAGATCGTCGGCCAGGTGCTGCCGCAACCGGTTGATCACGTCGTCGGCCGATGCAGCGCTGTCGAGCGCCGCGGCCCGACGCCACAGTGCGAGCCGGGTGTGAGCGCGTTCGAGAACCTCGTCGGACCACGGTCGATCCTGGCGGTAGTGGCCGGCGAGCAGACCGAGTCGGACAGCTGCGGGGTCGACGTTCTCGGCGCGGAGCTTGGAGACGAACACCAGATTGCCGCGGCTCTTGGACATCTTCTCGCCGTCGAGCCCGATCATCCCGGTGTGCACGTAGTGCCGGGCGAAGCGCGGATCACCGGTCGCCGCCTCGGCGTGCGCGGCCGAGAACTCGTGGTGCGGGAAGATCAGATCGCTTCCGCCGCCCTGAATGTCGAAGCCGGTACCGATGCGGTTGAGCGCGATGGCTGCGCATTCGATGTGCCACCCGGGCCGCCCCGGACCCCACGGCGACGGCCACGACGGCTCGCCCGGCCGTACTGCGCGCCAGAGCAACGCATCGAGTGGATCCCGCTTACCGACCCGATCGGGGTCGCCCCCGCGTTCGGCGAAGAACGTATCCATCGTGGCTCGGTCGTAACCGGACTCGTAGCCGAACTGCTCGGTGGCATCGGCACGGAAGTACACATCAGGGTATTGGGCGTCGTCGACGACATACGCCGCACCGGACGCGACCAGCTTCTCCACCAGTTCGACGACCTCGTCGACGGACTCGACAGCACCGATGTAGTCGCGCGGAGGGAGCACCCGGAGCGCTTCCATGTCGGCGCGGAAGAGTTCGATCTCACGAGCTCCCAGATCGCGCCAGTCCTCGCCGTCGCGGTCGGCGCGCTCGAACAGTGGATCGTCGACATCGGTGACGTTCTGCACGTAGTGCACGTCCGTGCCCGCATCCCGCCACAGCCGGTTGATCAGGTCGAACGTCAGGTACGTCGCCGCGTGCCCGAGGTGGGTGGCGTCGTACGGGGTTATTCCACAGACGTACATCCGAGCCGTCGAACCGGGGGTGACGGGACGGACCTGGCGGTCGGCGGTGTCGAACAATCGAAGCGCTGGACCCTGTCCGGGAATTGTCGGGATCTCCGGGCTCGACCAAGAATGCATGCGGTCGAGCCTATCCGAGCCCGATCAGAAGGCGGGCCAGGGTATGGGTCTGCTCGAGCGAGGTTCCGGCATGATCGGGCGGGCGATCAACTCCTGCGCCCGGTCGAGAACCGCGACCGTTTCGGTCAGGGTGATCTTGTCGACCAATCGAGGAGCGGTGACCGTGTCGAACGTCTCGACGAACCGCACCACGTCGGTCATCAACGCATCGTCCACCGCCTGGCCCGCCCAGCCCCACAGCACCGTGCGCAACTTGTTCTCGGCGTGCAGGCAGATGCCGTGATCGACCCCGTACACGTAGCCGTCGAGACCTTCGAGCGCGTGCCCGCCCTTGCGATCGGCGTTGTTGAGGATCACGTCGAGCACCGCCATCCGCTGCAGCCGTGGATCGTCGGCGTGGATGAGCGCGATCTCCTCGCCCTCGCCGTCGTACGCCTGCAGTACCGGAATCCAGCCCGCAGGTACGAGATCGGGACGGCAGATGTCGACCAGGTCGACGCGTCCCTCGGCGTGATCGTCGGGCGTGTCGATCCACTTCTGCACCATGCCGGGACCGAACGGGCCGTCGCGCAGCACCGTCGGCGGGATGACGCCCCAACCGAGGGCCTCGGAGATTTCGTACGACGCCACTTCCCGGCCCGCAAGAGTGCCGTCCGGAAAATCCCACAGCGGGACTTCCCCGCGAACCGGTTTGTACACGCACCGGACGGCCTTCTCGCCCTCGCCCGCCTCGCACACCAGCGTGGCGTTGCTGGCCGACACCACCCGACCGACGACGGTCAGGTCGCCGGTCTCCATGGTTTCGCGGCCCTCGAACGGCGGCAGTTCGACGGTCAAGACTCGTCGACCTCGGTCACCGGGCCGAACGTCGCGCCGCGTCGGTAACCGTTGGTTCTGATGCAGACGTGTCCCTCGGGAGCCAACGGCTGTCCGCACAGCGGGCACGGAGCACGGCCCGCCGCGATGACGCGTTCGGACCGCACCGCGAATTCACGGGCCTGTACCGGGGTGAGGAACACCCGAACGGCATCGGGGCCCTCGTCGGTGTCGTCGAGAACGACCGATTCGTCCACCTCGACCTCGCTGACGGCCAACAGCTCCACCACGACGGCGTTGGCATCGGCGTCCCAGCCGAGCCCCATCGTGCCGACACGGAACTCGGTGTCGATCGGAGTCAGCAGCGGACTCGTGTCGACCGTATCGGCCTCCTCGGCCGGTACCTCTGCCCCGAAACGACGGTGCACCTCTTCGAGGAGAAGCCCCATCCGGTCGGCCAGTACCTGGACCTGCTGCTTCTCCAGCGCAACCGACACCACGCGGGCATCGTGCACCGCTTGCAGGAAGAACGTTCGGTCGCCCGGTTCACCAACGGTCCCGGCAACGAAACGATCAGGGGTGCGAAAAACGTGTATGGCGCGCGGCATTGCACCTCCTAACGACTCGAACAGCTCCGCGAAGCGATTCGCGGAACTTTCATTATCGGCCACGGATCGACCGTGGACGGTATTGCTTGCCCTCCAGCCTGCCACCGATCGGGGTGTCAGCGCCGAATCGGAGCTCTAGGTGCCTGCCCCACCACCGACGACCGCGTCCGAAGAGTCCGCGTTGCCCGCTTCCGGCGTGCTGGGCTCCTCGGCTTTGGGTACGAACACGCTCAGGTCGGACCCGGTGTCGTTGGTCCGCAGCACGAAGGGTCGCGTCGAGGTGTAGCGAACGACACTGATCGATGCCGGATCGGCGACGATGCGCTGGAACGAATCGAGGTGGGCACCCATCGCGTCCGACAGCACGGACTTGATGACGTCCCCGTGCGAGCACGCCACCCACAACACGTCACGGCCGTGATGGGCGGCCAGCCGGGCGTCGTGTTCGCGCACGGCCCGCACGGCCCGTTGCTGCACCGTGGCCAGTCCTTCACCCTCGGGAAACACCGCGGCCGACGGATGCTGCTGCACCACCTTCCACAGCGGCTCGGCCAGCAATTCCTTGATCGTTCGACCGGTCCACTGCCCGTAGTCGACCTCGACCAACCGGTCCTCGACCAGCGGCGTGAGCCCGAGCCTGGCAGCCAACGGCTCGACGGTCTGCTCGCACCGCAGCAGCGGCGAGCGAACGATCTCCGCGACCGGCAGGTCGCCGAGACGGTCGGCGACCGCCTGCGCCTGTTCACGACCACGATCGTCGAGCTCGACTCCCGCGCTCCGACCCGCGAGCGTGCCTGCGGTGTTCGACGTCGAGCGGCCGTGCCGAAGCAAGATGACTGTCATTGCACCGAGCCTAACGACCGGGGTCTTCCCACTCCGCTCCGGAGGCCACTGTGCCGAACGACTAGGTGGCGGACACGACCCCGCCGGCCAACAGACCGAGCACCACGACACCCAGCACGATGCGGTACCCGACGAACCAGTACAGCGAGTGGTTCGCGACGAACTTGAGCAGCCAGGCGATCGAGGCGTAGCCGAGGGCGAAGGCGATGATCGTGGCCACCAGCAGCTGCGGACCCGACGCGGCAAGTCCCGAGCCCACCGGCTCGAAGGCGTCGGGCAGCGAGAAGAGACCGGAGGCCGTGACCGCCGGAATGGCGAGCAGGAACGAGAATCGCACCGCTGCCTCGCGTTCGAGTCCGAGAAACAGGCCGGCGCTGGTCGTCGCTCCGGAACGGGACACACCCGGGATCAGAGCGAGACACTGTGCCAGACCCATGACAATGCCGTCCCGGGTGGTCAACTTCTCGATCGGGCGTTCCTTCCGGCCGACCTTCTCGGCGACCGCGATGACGACGGCGAACGCGATCAACATGAACGCGATGAGGTACAGGTTTCGGGCACCGGTTCGGATCTGGTCCTTGAACAGCAGTCCGAGAACGCCGATGGGAATGGTGGCGATGATCACGTACCACCCCATGCGGTAGTCGAGTCCGCGTTCGTCCTTCTTCGTCAGACCGACGAACCACGCTTTCACGATCCTGACGATGTCTCGCCAGAAGAACAGCAGCACAGCGGCTTCGGTGCCCAGCTGGGTCACCGCGGTGAAGGAGGCACCTGCGTCCTCGTTCCAGAACACACTGGACACGATGCGCAGGTGCCCGGACGAGGAGATCGGCAGGAATTCGGTCAGGCCCTGCACCGCACCGAGGACGATCGCCTGCAGCCACGTCATGTCGATCATGCGGCGTCACCCTCCGAGATCGGTGTCGATGGACTGATCACTGTCGATGCGCGGCCGCCGGCCCGCCCCCTGAGTTCGCGATTCACGGGCACGACCGTACCCGGCGCGGCACGTACGCACCGGGCGGCGCGGCGCACTACTGTGCACTGGCGGCAGTGCAGTTCGACACCGACGATCACACGTAAAAGGACATTCGGCACATATGAAGCAGAGATCGGTCGGCACCAGCGGACTTCGAGTCTCCAGACTCGGCCTCGGCACCCTCGGATGGGGTAGCGGAACCGACGGTGACGACGCCGCGGCGCAGTTGTCGGCGTTCGCCGAGGCCGGCGGCACGCTCGTCGACACGTCTCCGGCGTACGGGGACGGACGTTCGCAGCGAGTGCTGGCCGAGTTGCTCGACGACGTGGTCCCGCGGCACGAATTGGTGATCAGCAGCGCAGCGGGTCTCAGTTCGCGCTACGGCCGCTATCACGTGGACTGCTCGCGGCGCGGACTGCTCGGACAACTCGACGCCACGCTGCGCGAACTGGGAACCGACTACCTCGATCTGTGGCAGGTGGCCACCTGGGACCCGATGACTCCGGTCGACGAGGTCGCCGCCACACTCGACTACGCCGTCACCAGTGGACGGGTCCGCTACACCGGAGCCCGTGGCTACCTCGGGTGGCAACTGGCGACGGCGGCAGGAGCAGCAGGCACCGGACGGATCGTGGCCACACAGGCGGAGTACTCGCTGCTGGCCCGCGGGATCGAGGACGAATTGATTCCCGCCGCAGACCACCACGGCATCGGTGTCCTCGCCGCGATTCCCCTCGCGGGCGGCGTGCTGACAGGCAAGTACCGCAGCGGAATACCGGCGGACTCACGCGGTGCCGACGAGGTGCACGCAGAGTCCGTGCTGACGTACCTGACCGACTCTGCAGTCAGCATCGTCGACGCCGCCGTCACTGCCGCCGACGGGCTGGCGACCTCTCCCCTGGTCGTCGCGCTCGCGTGGGCCCGGGACAGGCCGGGTGTGAGCAGCGCGATCGTGGGGGCTCGCGATCTGGCTCAGTTGATGGGCGCATTGATGGCCGAGGAACTCGAGCTGCCGCCCGCGATCGCGTCGGCCTTGGACGACGTCAGCGCCTGATCGCCTGCGAACATCGGACAGGCTAACCTTCGGTGGTGACCGTCAACCGTCTCGCCGCCGTGCTCCTCGTCGCCGGACTCCTGGTCGGCTGCTCGGCGAACACCCCCGGCGCAGGACCCGCGGACTCGATCGGCCCCCGCACCGCCGTCGTCGACGATCCGAATCCGGAACCGATCGCCGACGATCCGGCCGAGGTACTGCCCGTCACCGTGACCGGATTCGACGGCGTCGCCGTCACGGTCACCGACAACAGCCGCATCGTCGCTGCCGACCAGTACGGCACGCTGGCCGAGACCGTCTTCGCGCTCGGACTCGGTGAGAACCTCGTCGGGCGCGACACCTCTGCCGCATTTCCCGCGGCCGAGAACGTGCCCGATGTCACCCCGACCGGCCATTCTCTGAGTGCCGAGGGGATTCTGGCGCTGTCGCCGACCGTCGTCCTGACCGATACCAGCATCGGTCCACGCGCCGTGCAGGATCAGATCCGAGCCGCCGGCATTCCCGTCGTGTACTTCGATCCCACCCGCACTCTGGCAGGCGTCGCCACCCAGATCGAGGCCGTGGCGGCCGCCCTCGGTGTGCCCGACGCCGGGGCTGCCCTCGCCGAACGAACGAACGCCGAGATTTCGGCAGCGGCGAACGAGACACCCGAGTCCACCGAACCGCCGAAGATCGCGTTTCTGTACATGCGCGGGCCTGCGATCACGATGCTCGCCGGGCCCGGCTCGGGAGCGGATGCACTGATCGAGGCGCTCGGAGCCAGGGACGCCGGTGTCGAATCGGGTCTGACCGAGCAATTCGTGCCGATCACCAGCGAAGCCCTGATCGCCGCAGCACCCGACGTGATTCTGATGATGACCAAGGGCCTGGAATCGATCGGTGGAATCGAGGGTCTGGAGCAGATCCCCGGAATCGCCCAGACCCCCGCAGGCCGAGAACGCCGGGTGGTGGACATGGACGACGGGACCATCCTCAGTTTCGGCCCGAACACCGGAAAGGTGTTGGTCGCACTGTCGAAGGCCGTGTACGACCCGGCGTCATGACGAACCGCACACTCGCCGAACGCCGCGCGGGCCGAGGACGGGTTCTTGCCACCTTCGGAGCCCTGGTTGTGGCGCTGGTCGGCCTGGCGTTGATCTCGGCCGTTGTGGGGCAGGTGCCGACGACTCCGCTGGAAGTGTTGGGCAGCCTCGCGCATCGGGTGGGACTCGAGATCGGCCCGATGCCTGCACATCCCAGCGGCGAGGTGACCCTGTGGCAGGTCCGATTCCCGCGGCTGACGCTGGCAATTCTCGTCGGTGCGTGTCTGGGCTGCGCGGGTGCGCTGCTCCAGGGGGTGTTCGCCAATCCACTGGCCGAGCCGGGTGTGGTCGGGGTCTCCTCGGGCGCTGCTGTCGGGGCCAGCTCGGTCATCGTGCTCGGCGGCAGTTTCGCGGGAGCGTGGAGCGTGGCGTTCGCCGCCTTCGTCGGCGGGCTCGTCACCACGGTCGCCGTGTACTTTCTCGCTCGCAACGCAGGCCGTACCGAAGTGGTGACGCTCATCCTCACCGGCGTTGCAGTCAACGCCTTCGCCGGCGGTGTCATCGCGTTCTTCACCTTCGTCGCCAGTCCCGCCGCCCGCGATCGGATCGTGTTCTGGCAACTGGGGTCGCTCGCGGGCGCAACCTGGCAGTCGGTGGCCGTGGTCGGCCCGCTCGCGCTGCTCGGAATCGGAGCCTCCCTGGCGATCGCCCGCAGGCTCGACCTGCTTGCGCTCGGTGAGAACGTGGCACGCCATCTGGGCGTGAACGTCGAACGACTCAGACAGTTCGCGATCGTCGTCGTCGCCCTGCTCGTTGCGTCCGGGGTGGCTTTCACCGGAATCATCCTGTTCGTGGGTCTGGTGGTTCCGCATGCCATGCGGATGGTGCTCGGCCCCGCGCATCGACTCCTCATTCCGGCCAGCGCCCTCGCCGGGGCGGTCGTGCTGCTTGCTGCAGACCTCGTGACGCGGACTCTCGTCGCGAACGTCGACCTGCCACTCGGCATGGTGACGTCGCTGGCGGGTGCCCCGTTCTTCTTCTGGCTGCTTCGCCGTACCCGGGCTCGCCAGGGCGGTTGGGCATGATGGGACGCACAGCACGCCGCGACATCCCGGTCATCCCTGAACCGGGTTCGAACGCCCTGGTCGCCCGCGGAGTCTCCGCACGACGTGGGGACGCGACGGTGTTGTCCGGGGTCCACCTCGACGTGGTGGCCGGCGAGATACTGGCGCTGGTGGGACCCAACGGCGCAGGCAAATCGACGCTGCTGTCGGTCCTGGCGGGAGACACCGAGCCCAGCGCCGGATCGGTGCTGCTGGGCGACGAACCGCTGTCCCGCATCCGCTCGGTGGACGTGGCGAGGCGACGCGCTGTGCTGCCTCAGCAGCACAGCGTCGGATTCGCGTTCACGGCCGGCCAGATCGTCCGGATGGGCCGAGCCCCCTGGGTCGGTACCTCGGCGGCACGCCACGACGACGACCGCATCGAAGCGGCCATGACCGCGTGCGACGTGACGGCCTTCTCGCATCGACCGTTCGCATCGCTCTCCGGCGGCGAGCAGGCCCGGGTCGCACTGGCCCGCGTCATCGCCCAGGACACGGCGACGATCATGCTGGACGAGCCCACCGCAGCACTCGACCTGGGACATCAGGAGTCGGTGATGGCCGTGGTGCGTTCACTCGCCGCCGCAGGCCGCGCCGTGGTCGTCGTGCTGCACGATCTGGGCCTCGCGGCGGCCTACGCCGATCGCGTCGCGATCCTGGACTCGGGTGAACTGATCGCAACCGGTCCGCCGCGGGAGGTGCTCACCGCCGCAACGCTGGCCCGGGTCTATCGACACCCCGTCGACGTGTTCGATCATCCCGACACCGGCGAACAGCTGGTGGTTCCCCACCGTGTCAGAAACCCTCCAACACGGAATTGACCCGGTTGAAGAAGGACCGCACTGCCGTGGTGTCGCGCTGTGACGCATCGGACAGCTGCTGCGCATGGGCGACCGCATCACGCACCACTCCGACGATGCTGCGCTCGTCCGTCAGATCGACTTCGGTGACCGAATGCTCGGCCACCGCTTCGACCTCGGACCGGTCCGGTACCGGGGATTGCACATCGGCGCGGTATATCTCCACGTACAGGGTGCTCCTGTGCACCCGAAACGCGAACGCCCGGCCGTCGTCGGTGCGCCCGAAGCCGTTCGCATGCGTTCCCGCGTTCACTTCCTCGACGACGAAGTGTGTTTCCTCGGTTCCCACGTCCACTCCCATGTCGTGCACTGACCTCGGACGATCACGCTACCGCGTCCTCCGCCGCGACCGAGCGGCGACCAAATCCGCCGTGGTGGATTTCGCCGAGATCGCCGCACGCTGGTACAGATGTGGCAGCGCCTCCACCGGCAGCATCTTCTCGAGGAAGTAGGTTCGGCCTCATGCGAACACCGTCGACCCGTTCGATTCGGGCGGCAGTCGCGTCCGCGCTCGCCGTCGTCACAGTCCTGTCGGTCGGCGGGTGCTCCAACGACGACGAGAACGCCGACGACATCTCCGTCGAGCCCCTACCGCCGGCGGAGTCCCCCGAACCGACCGTGACCCCCGCCGGTACCGTCGGCGCGTTCGCGCCCGTGGACGCACTCAGTTTCGACCCCGTCACGCGAACCCTGGTCGCGCTGACCGACGCATCGACGACGGTGACCCTCGTCCGCGACGGCACCGCAGCCGAGACCCGCGTGGTCGACCTGGGCTCGACGGCAGCAGAACTCGTCGCCGGACGGGACTCGACAGTGCTCGTCCCGATGGACGGCACCGTCGCGAGGATCGCCGTCGCGGACGGACAGCGCACCGACCTGGCGGTCGACGCCGACGCGCTGTCGGCAGCAGACCTGCCCGACGGCACGACGGCCGTCGGCGACGACACCGGCACGGTGCGCGTGCTCGATCCGAACGGTCAGGTCACCACCACGATCTCCGGCGGCAGCGTGACCTCAGCCGATGCTCTGGCCAGTACACCGAACGGTGTCTCGGTCCTCGATCGACGACAGACGTCGGTGACCGACCTGAATCTGGACGACGGCACCCTCGGAGTGGCCTTGCGCGCAGGCGAAGGTGCCGCGGAGATGACGAGCGACGAGTTCGGCCGCCTTCTGGTCACCGATTCGACCGGTACCGAGCTGCTCGTCTTCACCTCGCACGACCTGCTGATGCGGCAACGGTTTCCGGTCGGGTCGCAGCCGTGGGCGATCGCCTACGATGAGCAGTCCGGTGTCGCATGGGTGACGCTTCCCGCGTCCAACGAGGTGGTCGGGTACACACTCGACACCGGAATTCCGGTCGAGGTCACGAGGTTGGCCACTGTGCGGCAGCCGAATTCGGTTGCCGTCGACGCCGACACGGGCGACTTGTACGTGGGATCGGCAACCGGTGACGGGCTGCAGCGCATCCCCGCTGCGGGTCGCTGAGCTCGAAGCAGGAGTGGAGCCTGCAAGAACGACCGATAAGGACGGAGGAGGCATGTGAACGCACACGAGAGTTCGGCACCTGGCCGCGCGAAGATGCCCGTCGGATGGGAAGTGTCGCCGTCCGACGACTGGGAGTACGTGCCGTTGCGGTTGCCACCGGACGTGACCCGTGTGACGGCCTCGATGCGTCTGGCGATTCAGGCGGAGTTCGGCGGCTGGGAACTGTCGCGGGTTCGCCTCTACACCGACGGCAGCAGGCGTGTGCTGCTCAAACGCAAGAAGACCGCGCATCACATCCCCGAGCCCGGAATCTGAGCGCCTCGCAGTACTGTTCGACCGCACGATCGCTGAATCACAGCACGAGTTCTACCCTGCCAGATCGACCGGAGAGAAGACCGTGGGAGACCGCCTGTACCGCGTCCTGTTGCGCCTGATGTTCCTCGTGCCACCGGAGAGGATTCACCATCTGGCGTTCGGTGTGCTTCGCGCTGTCGCCGCGGTGCCTCCGCTCCGCTTTCTGGCCGAGAAGATGTTCGTGGTCGACGATCCACGACTGCGCTCGACGGTGTTCGGCGTCGACTTCCCGGCTCCGCTCGGTCTCGCGGCCGGTTTCGACAAGAATGCCGACGGAATCGATGCGTGGGGGCCGATCGGATTCGGTTTCGCCGAGATCGGCACCGTGACCGCGCAGAGCCAGCCGGGCAATCCGACTCCGAGACTGTTCCGGTTGCCTCTCGACCGGGCGATCGTCAACCGCATGGGCTTCAACAACCACGGTGCCGAGCACGCGGCCCAGCGCGTCCGTGCCAGGCGCACCGGTATCCCGATCGGCGCCAACATCGGCAAGACCAAGATCGTCGAGCCGGACGGTGCCGCCGCGGACTACACGGCCAGCGCCCGGCTTCTGGGCCCGTTGGCGGACTTCGTCGTCGTCAACGTCAGCTCCCCCAACACCCCTGGACTGCGTGACCTGCAGGCCGTGGAATCGCTGCGACCGATCCTGGTGGCGGTGCAGTCGGTGGTGACGGTCCCGGTACTGGTCAAGATCGCCCCCGACCTGTCCGACGAGGACATCGACGCCGTGGCCGATCTCGCCGTCGAACTCGGTCTCGACGGGATCGTGGCCACCAACACGACGATCTCCCGCGCCGGTCTGCGCACCGACGCAGAACTGGTTGCCGGAATGGGAGCCGGCGGCCTGTCCGGTGCTCCGTTGGCCGACCGCTCGCTCGAGGTACTGCGACGCCTGTACCGCCGAGTGGGTACGCATCTGGCGCTGATCTCCGTCGGCGGAATCGAGACCGAGGCGCAGGCATGGGAACGCATCACCGCGGGCGCGTCGCTGGTGCAGGGCTACACCGGGTTCGTCTACGGCGGCCCGCTGTGGATCGAGAACATTCACCGCGGACTGGCCGCTCGGCTCGAGCAACACGGGTTCGCCACGATCGCCGATGCGGTGGGCTCGGCGAACAAGCCCTGAACCGTCGGGTGTCGGAAAACGGTTCTCCGACACCCGACGAACGAGCTCAGGCCTCGTAGATGCCGGTGAGGACCGCACGACCGATGGCGTGCGAGAACAGATTGAAGCCGAGGTAGGCCGGGGTGGCCGTCTCGTCCACTTCGAGCCGTTCCACGTCCACCGCGTGAACCACGATGAAGTAGCGATGCGGGCCGTGGCCTGCCGGCGGTGCAGCACCGATGTAGCGGAACAGGCCCGCATCGTTCTTGAGCGTCACCGCAGTGCTGGGCACACCGGTCCCGCCGTCATCGCCCGCGCCGGACACCAGCGATGTCGTCTCGACGGGGATGTTCGCCACTGCCCAGTGCCAGAAGCCGGACGCCGTCGGCGCGTCGGGATCGTAGACGGTGACAGCGAAGCTCTTGGTGCCCTCGGGGAATCCGGACCAGGACAGCTGCGGGGAGTTGTCGTGCCCACCGGCTCCCATGATTCCACTGACCTGCTGAGCGGCCAGTGTCTTGCCGTCCTCGACGTCCTCGGACGTCAACTCGAAGGACGGTAGGTCCGGAAGCGAGTCGTATGGGTTGTACGCCACGATGGTTCCTTTCGTATCAGCTGTGCAGCAAGAAGTGTTCGAGTACCTGTGTACCGAACTCCAACGATTCCACGGGTACTCGTTCGTCGACGCCGTGAAACAACGCCGCGAAATCCAATTCCGGCGGCAACTTCAGCGGAGCGAAGCCGAAACAGCGAATACCGATGCGCGCGAATGCTTTTGCGTCGGTTCCACCGGAGAGCATGTACGGAACGGTTCGACCGTTCGGGTCGTGTGCCAACACTGCGTCGTTCATCGCATCGACGAGATCACCGTCGAAGGTGGTCTCGTACGGTTCCAGTTTCGTGATCCACTCGCGTTCGACGTTCGGGCCGATCAACTCGTCGACCTCCTTCTCGAAGGCCGCCTGCCGGCCCGGCAGCACTCGGCAGTCCACCACTGCCGTCGCCGTCTGCGGAATCACGTTGGCCTTATAGCCGGCCGAGAGCATCGTCGGGTTCGCTGTGTCGCGCAGGGTCGCTCCGACGATGCGGGCGATGCTGCCGAGCTTGAGCAGGGTGCCGTCGATGTCCGGTGACGTCGGATCGAAATCGAGCCCGGATTCCTCCGACACCGCCTGCAGAAACTGCGAGACCGACTCGGTGAGCACCAGCGGGAACGTGTGATTGCCCAGTTTCGCCACTGCTTCGGCCAGGTACGTCACGGCGTTGTCGTCGTGCAGAAACGATCCGTGCCCGGCTCGCGCCTTCGCCGTCAGCCGCATCCACGCCAGGCTCTTCTCCGCCGTCTCGACCATGTAGAGCCGCTTCTCGGTGCCGTCCGGGCGGGGGACGGTCAGGGAGAAACCGCCGACCTCGCCGACTGCCTCGGTGACGCCCTCGAACAGGTCCGGTCGGTTGTCGACCAACCAGTGCGATCCGTACTTGCCACCTGCCTCCTCGTCCGCCAGGAACGCGAACAGTATGTCGCGGGGTGGGACGGTTCCGTTGGACTTGAACTGTCGGGCCAGCGCCAGGGCCATGCCGACCATGTCCTTCATGTCCACCGCGCCCCGGCCCCACACGTACCCGTCCTCGACGGCCCCGGAGAACGGATGCACGCTCCAGTCGGCGGGCTCGGCCGGCACGACGTCCAGGTGTCCGTGGAGCAGCAGCGCGCCGCGAGAGGAGTCCGATCCGCGCAGCCAGGCGAACACGTTTCCTCGACCGGGGGCCCCGGACTCGACGTACTCCGTCTCGTAGCCCACTTCCTCGAGTTTGCTCGCCACCCACTCGGCACATTCCTTCTCGCCGACCGTGGTGTCGAGCTCCCCCGTGTTCGAGGTATCGAACCGGATGAGGGAACTGACGAGATCCACGACTTCGTCGAGGGCAACGGTGGCGTCGATATCGGTTGGGTTTCCGGGATTGCTCACATCGTTGGGCACACGTCGTTCCTACCACCAGAATCCGCTCCGGGCACCATGAGAAACGGCCTCGAGGACGAACTGACGTGGGGATTTGGGTTATCGGGAACCCGTCGGATAATCTTACGCAGCACACAGCGGCCGGCTGTGAAAGCAACAAAAGAATATGCGGCAGCGGTCGCACTTGTCCGAGTGGCGGAATGGCAGACGCGCTAGCTTGAGGTGCTAGTGTCCTATTAACGGACGTGGGGGTTCAAGTCCCCCTCGGACACCGTCTGAAAGATGTAGCCAGACAGAAATTTTCACAGATCTGAGTTGAGACAGACGAAACGGACCCTGATTCTTCGGAATCGGGGTCTTTTTCGTTCTGCACTCGCTCCCTTCGGCTCGAAGGGGCCGATGCTAGGAGACCGACGATGAACGCGATCGACCCGACCGATCTCGAGACGTGCCTGCGCGTGCTGAAGCAGGCGGCCGAGCTGGACAAGAACCATCCCGATTCGATCGCTGTCCAGCGCGCCTCCGGTGCCATGTTCAAGGACCTCAAGCGTGCGCGACGCGTCGCGGCACGCAACGCCGTCAACGCGGCCGACCGCGCCGTCGTCGCCGCCACCGCAACAGGATCCCCGGACCGAATCGACGACGAAACAGCAGGCCTCTCCCTGACCTCCCGCGCCGAGGGAGATATCGCAGGCACGCTGATCAAGGCCCGCCCCTGCTACATCTGCAAGCAGCGCTACACCCACGTCGACTCGTTCTATCACCAGCTGTGCCCGGAGTGTGCGACGCTCAACCGCGGCAAGCGCAACGCTCGAACCGACCTGTCCGGACGCCGGGCGTTGCTGACCGGCGGGCGAGCGAAGATCGGTATGTACATCGCTCTTCGACTGCTCCGCGACGGTGCCCACACCACGATCACCACTCGCTTCCCGAACGATGCCGTACGTCGCTTCGCCGCGATGGACGACAGCGATCAGTGGCTGCACCGTCTGCGCGTCGTCGGTATCGATCTTCGCGATCCGGCTCAGGTGGTGGCACTTGCCGACTCCGTCGCCGCCGAGGGGCCTCTGGACATCCTGATCAACAACGCCGCTCAGACCGTCAAACGCTCCCCCGGTTCCTACAGTGCACTGGCCGATGCGGAAGCCGAACCATTGCCCGCCGCCCTGACCGAGGGGGCAGGACCGCAGCGAATCACGTTCGGCAAGACCAGCGATGCGCACCCCGCGTCACTGGCGAGTTCGTTGCCCGCCACGGCGATCGGCGGCCGATCGACTGCTGCCCTGAGCGCGGACGACGTGGCCTCCCTCGCCATGGTCGCCGGCTCGGTCACGGCCGAGAGGATCGAGAGCGGGCTCGCCATCGACGCCGGGGGTCTGGTACCCGATCTCGCCGAGACCAACAGCTGGATCCACACCGTCGAGCAGGTCGACCCGGTGGAACTGCTCGAGGTGCAGCTCTGCAATTCCGTCGCACCCTTCATCCTGGTCTCGCGGCTCCGCACCGCGATGGAGGCCTCCGACGCTCGACGAAAGTACGTCGTCAACGTCTCCGCCATGGAGGGCCAGTTCGGCCGCGCATACAAGGGGCCGGGCCATCCCCACACCAACATGGCCAAGGCCGCGCTGAACATGCTGACGCGCACCAGCGCGAAGGAGATGCTCGACAGCGGAATCCTGATGACCGCCGTCGACACCGGCTGGATCACCGACGAACGGCCGCACCCCACCAAGATGCGGCTCGCCGACGAGGGTTTTCATGCTCCACTCGACCTGGTCGACGGGGCCGCGCGGGTGTACGACCCGATCGTCCAGGGAGAGCTCGGAAACGACCTGTACGGCTCGTTCCTCAAGGATTATCAGCCCTCACCCTGGTGATTTTCGCGTGCGTCCCCCTCGGCGAACGCGTACTGCGATACTCGTAACTCGAAGTCGTTGCGCGTGAGCGAACGGCCCATCTTCACGCACCGATAGGCGGTCACCATGGGCGAGGACGTCGAGCGCCGTAAGTTCACCAGGCAGGATCGGCACGAGTTCCGCCAGAAGGTCCAGGACTGTCTCGATGCCCTGGCGGTCATGTTGGCCGACGAGACCTTCCACGTCGGTGAACCGCAGATCGGCATGGAGATCGAGCTCAATCTCGTCGACGACGACATGGAGCCGTCGATGGCCAACGCCGCCGTGCTCGACGCCATCGCCGACCCCGACTATCAAACCGAGCTCGGACAGTTCAACATCGAGATCAACGTCGACCCTCGGCCACTGCGCGGTGCCTCCATCGCCGAGTTGGAGACGGACCTGCGCAGATCGCTGAATGCGGCGGACGAACGCGCCCGCACCTCCGGTAGCCGTCTGGCCATGATCGGCATGCTCCCGACTCTGGACGAGGAACACTTCGAGCACCGGTGGCTCTCGGCGAATCCACGCTACGACCTGCTCAATCAACAGATCTTCGCCGCGCGCGGTGAAGACATCGAACTGAAGATCGGTGGAGTGCGGCTGCCCGGTGCCGCTGCCGCCGAGGACCTCGACATCGTGACCGACACGATCCTGCCCGAGGCAGCCTGCACGTCGGTTCAGCTCCACCTGCAGGTGGCTCCGGACGAGTTCGCATCGTATTGGAATGCAGCGCAAGCTCTTTCGGGCGTACAGGTGGCGCTCGCCGCCAACTCGCCGTTCTTCGCCGGTCGCGCGCTGTGGCACGAGACTCGTATCCCGTTGTTCGAGCAGGCCACCGACACCAGGCCGCAGGAGCTCAAGAATCAGGGAGTCCGACCACGGGTGTGGTTCGGCGAACGGTGGATCACCTCGATCTTCGATCTGTTCGAGGAGAATTCGCGCTACTTCCCTGCGTTGCTTCCCGTCTGCAGCGAGGAGGACCCCAAAGCTGCGCTGGCCGAGGGCAAGACACCGTCACTGTCCGAACTGCGCATGCACAACGGAACCGTCTACCGGTGGAACCGACCGATCTACGACCGGTCCGGAGACGGCCACCACATTCGGCTCGAGAATCGTGTCCTCCCGGCCGGACCGTCGGTGGTGGACACCCTCGCCGACGCGGCGTTCTACTACGGAACCGTCCGCGCACTGGCCGATGCAGACCGCCCGCTGTGGTCCCAGATGTCGTTCGACGCGGCCGAGGAGAACGTGCACTCCGCCGCCCGCGGCGGGTTCGATTCGATGCTCTACTGGCCCGAGGTGGGCTGGGTGAGTCCGCAGGAACTGGTGCTGCGCCGGCTGCTGCCACTGGCCGACGCCGGACTGGCCGCGTACGGCGTCGACGCGCCGGTCCGCGACCGCTATCTCGGGGTGATCGAAGCGCGGTGCCTGGCCAAGCAGTCCGGCTCGGTGTGGCAGCGCAACGCCGTCGTCGCCCGTGAACGCGCCGGTGAGAAGCGCGATCGCGCCCTCGCCGGAATGCTCGGCGATTACGTCACCCTCATGAACGCCGGAGAACCCGTGCACACCTGGACGAACTGACGGCGCGTCGACTCACGGGGGTGACCCGCGTTAGTGTCGCTGGTATGAACTCGCCAGCATCCGACTCGACCGTCGGCCCCGATCGCACTCACGACATCGTCGTCTACGGCGTCACCGGCTTCGTCGGGAAACTGACGGCGAAATACCTCGCCGAGCATGCACCGGCCGACACCCGGATCGCCCTCGCCGGGCGCTCGACGGCGCGGGTGGAGGCCGCCAGGAACGAACTGGGCTCGAGGGCTCAGCAGTGGTCCGTTCTCGAGGCCGACGCCACCGACGTCGCATCGCTCGAGGCCATGGCCCGATCGACCCGAGTCGTCATCACCACGGTCGGCCCCTACGCCAAGTACGGCCTGGAATTGGCGACGGCGTGCGCCGAGGCCGGGACGGACTACGTCGACCTCACCGGCGAGGTGCTGTTCGCTCGCGAGAGCATCGACACCAATCACGAGATCGCTCAGCGCACCGGGGCCCGCATCGTCCACTCGTGCGGCTTCGATTCCATCCCGTCCGACATCGGCGTACACGCCCTGTACGAGGCCGTGACCGCGGACAACGCCGGGGAGCTGACCGACACGACCCTGGTGGTCACGTCGATGTCCGGTGGGGTCAGCGGTGGCACCATCGACTCGCTGCGTGGGCAGATCGAGGCGATGAAGAAGGACAAGCGGGCCCGACGCATCGCCGCGCGGCCGTACTCGCTCAGCCCCGATCGCGGCCTCGAGCCGCAGCTCGGTCGCCAACTCGACACCGTGCTGATCGACGGCAAGAAGATCGACCCGAGCCTGCGCGGTTGGAAAGCACCGTTCGTGATGGCCTCGTACAACACACGAGTCGTCCGGCGGACCAACGCACTTCGCGACTGGGCATACGGAAAGCAGTTCCGCTACAGCGAGGTGATGAGTGTCGGCTCGTCGTTCGCCAGCCCCGTCCTCGCCGGTGCTCTGTCGGCTGGGCTTTTCGTCGGCGTGTCCGCGATGACCGTGCTTCCGGGCAAGGTGCTCGATCGCATTCTGCCCAAGCCGGGCACCGGCCCCAGTGAAAAAGCGCGCGAGAAGGGACATTTCACGGTCGACCTGTACACCCTCACCACATCGGGGGCTCGCTACCGGGCCCGGGTCAAGGCCTCGGGAGATCCCGGCTACAAGGCCACCGCAGTCATGCTGGCCGAGTCGGCACTCGCACTCGTGCACGGCGGTGACGCCCTGCCGAAGGCCAGCGGAGTCCTCACTCCGGCCACTGCGATCGGCGACGTCCTCGTGGACCGTCTCAATGCTGCCGGTATGGAGATCTGGGCCGAACGGAACTGATCGACTCCCGCTACGACCGCGCGGAGGCCGAGGAGACCTCGGAATAGAGCTCCTTGGCTTCCTCGGTCGAGTCGACCTGTGGCGGTGAGCCTTCCAGAGGTTGGGTGGCGGACTCGCGCAGGAATCCGACGGCGACGAGGCCGACGAGACCGCTCACGACGAGGTAGTACGCAGGGATCATCGGGCTACCGGTCGAGCTGACCAACGCCGAGGTCACCAACGGCGTCGTACCCCCGAAGATCGACACGGACAGGTTGAAGCCGATCGACAGCGCCGCGTAACGAATCCGGGTGGGAAACAGGGCCGGTAGCGTCGATGCGCTCGGCGCCGCGAAACAGACCAGAACGAGGCCGAGGAGCAAGCACGCGATCAGCGGACCCAACCACCCGCTACTGCGCAGGAGCAAGAAGCAGGGCACGGCGAGAACGATCTGCCCGACGGCACCGAAGACGAACACCGGTTTGCGGCCGATTCGGTCGGTGAGCCTGCCGACACCCACGATGACGCTCACCACGACGACCATCGCCGACAGGACGAGCAAGTCCGCACTGAGCTGACTTCGACCGACGACCTCGGTGAAGTACGTGGGTAGATACGACGTCACCATGTAGTTGGTCACGTTGTACAACAACACGATTCCCATGCAGATCAACAGCGCTCGCCAATGATCGGTGAAGATCTTCCCGATCGCCCTCCGGCCGCTCTCCTGCGCCTTGACCTTGTTGTCGTGTTCGTCGAGTTGCTTGCGGAACGCGGGCGTGTCTTCCAGCTTGAGCCGCAGGTACAGCCCGATCAGCCCCATCGGACCCGCGACGAAGAACGGTATGCGCCAACCCCATTCGATCATGGTGGCGTCGCCCAACACCGCGTTGAGGATCGTCACCAGGCCCGAGCCCATCGCGTAGCCGACGAAGGTGCCGAAGTCGAGCCAACTTCCGAGGAACCCGCGCCGCTTGTCGGGTGAATATTCTGCGATGAACGTCGTTGCACCGCCGTATTCACCACCGGTGGAGAAGCCCTGGACCAAGCGGGCGACGAGCAGCAGAATCGGTGCCCAGATGCCGATGGTCGCGTAACTGGGGATGAGGCCGACAGCCAGAGTGCCGATCGCCATCATGATCATGGTGGCGGCCAATACCTTCTGCCGACCGATCCGGTCACCGAGCGGCCCGAAGAACAGGCCGCCGAGCGGACGAACGACGAACGCTGCCGCGAACGTGGCGAACGTCGAGATGAGTTGCACCGCAGGCGTGGCATCGGGATAGAACACCTTGCCCAACGTTGCCGCCAGATAGCCGTACACACCGAAGTCGAACCACTCCATCGTGTTGCCGAGAGCAGCTGCCGAGACGGCGCGCTTGAGCATCGGCTGATCGACCACAGTGATGCTCCCCTCCGAGAGCGCCGGCTTCGTGCGCATCCGTTTCGAGAACGCAACGCGGCGAAGATGCTGGACGTGGCGGCGTCCCCATGTGGCCTGCTCTCGGCCGGGTTCGAGACTGGGCACTGATGTCATTCGTACAACGTTAGCCAGACAAACGATTCGTTTTCAAACGACTGCTGTGCAGATCGACGCACACACTCGGGCGAATGCCCAGGTGAACGCGCGCAACGACGAATGTGCCACACCGCCTTGGTAATCGAGGCATTACGGTCAATGCGGACAACGGTTTCCGCGGCGGATTGTCACCGAACGGGCGGGTACTGGCACGATGGACCAGTGCCGAACCACGATTACGGACTCACGCTGAACTGGACGGGCAACCGCGGTGCCGGGACCACCGGTGCCGCAGCCTACGACCGCGATCACATCGTGTCGGCGCCCGGGAAACCCGACCTCCACGCGAGCTCCGATCCGAGCTTCCGCGGCAATCCCGAACGCTGGAATCCCGAGGAGATGCTCGTCGCCTCGCTGTCCAGTTGCCACATGCTCTGGTACCTCGGACTCGCGGCCGCATCCGGAGTGGTGGTCACCGAATACACCGACTCCCCCACCGGAGTGATGACCGAGCAATCCGATGGTTCGGGTCAGTTCGTCGAGGTCACCCTGGCTCCGGTCGTGACCGTTGTCGACCCGTCGATGGTGCCGCGCGCCGAGAAACTGCACGCGTCCGCGTCGTCGAAGTGCTTCATCGCGCGATCGGTCAACTTCCCGGTGCGGCACACCCCGACGACCGAGGTCGCATCGTGACCGTCCCCATGATCGTCGACGTCGACACCGGAATCGACGATTCTCTCGCCTTGCTGTACCTGCTGGCCAGCGAGGATGCCGAGATCCTCGGTATCGCATCCACCGCGGGCAATGTGCCGGTGAACCAGGTTGCCGCGAACAATCTCGCCTGGCTCGACCTGTGCCGCGCGGGTGATGTCGAGGTCTCGCTCGGCGCACAGGTACCGCTCGTGGCGCCGCTGATGACCACCGAGGACACCCACGGCCCGCAAGGCATCGGGTACGCGGAGCTTCCGGTGTCCACTCGGTCGCTGTCCGACCGGGACGCCACCACGATGTGGGTGGAGCTGGTTCGTTCGCGACCGAGTGAGATCACCGGACTGGTCACCGGTCCGCTGACCAATCTCGCTCTGGCGATCCGTCGGGATCCCGAGCTACCTCGACTGCTGAAGCGACTGGTGTTGATGGGCGGCGCATTTCAGCACCAGGGCAACACGACACCGACCACCGAATGGAACATCGCCGTCGACCCCGAGGCCGCAGCGGAAGTGTTCGCGGCCTTCTCCGGACTACCGCCGGAACGACATCCCATCGTCTGCGCGCTCGACATCACCGAGACCATCGAAATGACCCCCGATCACATCCGACGGCTGGCAGCGCGAGCTCGGAGCCTCCCGCCCGAGGTGATCTTGCCCGACGACGCGCCGGGTGTTCGATCGACGGCGTCGAACCCGATCGTGCGGCACTTCTCCGATGCGGTGCGGTTCTACATGGAATTCCATCGCGATCACGATCAGGGATTCTTGGCGCACATGCACGACCCCTTCGCGGCGGCCGTCGCACTGGATGCCGATATCGCCACCTACCGTCATGCGACCGTCGACGTCGAACTCGTCGGAACCCTCACGCGCGGAACGACGGTCGCGGACTGGCGCGGTATGTGGGGCAAGGCCCCCAATGCGGCGATCGCAATACACACCGATCCCGAGGCATTCTTCGATCGACTCATCGAACGCGTCGGAGCTCTTGCCGACCGGCTCTATCCCGCGCTCCCGGCCGCCGGGGCAGATTCAGGAGTCGAACGCGTCGAGTAGCTCCTGGGCGGCCAGCGCGGCCGTCAGAGAACCGTCGCGTACCCGGGCTTCGACGTCGCCGCGGATGGCCTTGACCGATGGGTTCTGCGCCAGCCGGCGCAGCAGTTGGTCGTTGACCATCGTCCACGTCCAATCGACCTGCTGCTTGCGACGCTTCTCCGCGAATTCGCCTGCGTCACTGAGCACTTGCCGATGGCGCAGCACGGTGTCCCAGTACTCGTCGAGTCCGGTGCCCTCGATGGCGCTCATGGTCAACACCGGGGGCTTCCAGATCGCATCGTGCGGATAGATCAGCCGCAGCGCGCCCGCCAATTCCCGCGCCGCGTTCTTCGCGTCGATCGCGTGCTTGCCGTCGGCCTTGTTGACGGCAACCAGATCGGCGAGTTCGAGAACGCCCTTCTTGATGCCCTGCAACTGATCTCCGGTACGCGCGAGCGTCAGGAACGTGAAGCAGTCGACCATGTTCGCGACCGTCACCTCGGACTGCCCGACGCCCACCGTCTCCACCAGAATGACGTCGAAGCCTGCCGCTTCGAGGAGCACGATCGTCTCCCTCGTCGCACGTGCGACACCACCCAGGGTTCCCGAGGTCGGAGACGGCCGAATGTATGCGTTCTCCTGCACCGCGAGACGCGACATCCGGGTCTTGTCACCCAGGATCGAACCACCGGTACGCGTCGACGACGGATCGACGGCGAGCACCGCGACCCGGTGCCCCTTCTCGATCAAGCGCATCCCCAGCGCGTCGATGAAGGTCGACTTGCCGACCCCCGGCACGCCGGTGATACCGACGCGATGGGAACCACCCGCATCGGGCAGAACCCGAAGAAGCAACTGCTGAGCCAGATCACGATGATCCGAGCGAGTGGACTCGACCAGCGTGATGGCACGCGCCAGCCCGGAACGCTCGTTCGCACGGACCGAATCGGCCACCGCGTCGATATCGATGGTTCGGCCTCTCGGCGACGGTGCACCGGTCGGAGAACCCGTCTTGTCGTTCGGAGAACCCATACTCAGGCGTTGGCCTCGCGTGGTGCGTGCCCCAGCGCAACGGACAGCTTCTCCACCAGCCCGATCGCCGCGTCGGCGATGACGGTGCCCGGAGGGAAGATCGCCGCAGCGCCCGCCGCGTAGAGCTCGTCGAAATCGCCGGGCGGGATGACGCCACCGACGACGATCATGATGTCCTCACGGCCGACTTCGGCCAAGGCCTGTCGCAAGGCGGGCACCAGCGTCAGATGGCCTGCGGCCAGCGACGACACCCCGACGACGTGAACGTCGTTGTCGGCGGCCTGCCGGGCCACCTCCTCGGGGGTCTGGAACAGCGGGCCGACGTCGACGTCGAAGCCGATGTCCGCGAACGCCGTGGCAATGACCTTCTGACCTCGATCGTGCCCGTCCTGCCCCATCTTGCACACCAGGACGCGAGGCCGACGGCCCTCGTCCTCGGCGAACTGCTCGACCAGCGCGGTGGCGCGGGTGATGTTCTCGGATTTGCCTGCCTCGTCGCGGTACACACCACTGATTGTCCGGATTTCGGCCTGATGGCGCCCGTAGACCTTCTCCAGTGCATCGGAGATCTCGCCGACGGTGGCCATCTTGCGTGCCGCGTCGATGGCGAGAGCCAGCAGGTTGTTCTCCATCCCCGGCTGGTCCGAGGCCGCCGCTCTCGTCAGGTTCGCCAGGGCTGCCTCGACCTCGGCGGCGTCCCGTTCGGCCCGCAGCCGCTCGAGCTTCTCGATCTGCTCGCGCCGAACCTTGGAGTTCTCGACCTTGAGCACCTCGATGGTGTCGGGCTCGTCGGGCACGTACTTGTTGACGCCCACCAGGGGCTGACGGCCGGAGTCGATCCGCGCCTGGGTGCGGGCCGCAGCCTCCTCGATGCGCAACTTGGGGATGCCCTCGCCGATGGCCTGAGCCATGCCGCCTGCTTCCTCGACCTCGGCGATGTGTGCCCGAGCCCGATTCGCGAGCTGGTGGGTGAGCCATTCGACGTAATGCGAGCCGCCCCACGGATCGATCGGGCGCACGGTGTTGGACTCCTGCGCGATGAGCAGCTGGGTGTTGCGGGCGATGCGCGCCGAGAAGTCCGTCGGCAGGGCGAGTGCCTCGTCGAGGGCGTTGGTGTGCAGCGACTGGGTGTGGCCCTGGGTGGCCGCCATTGCCTCCACACAGGTGCGGGCAACGTTGTTGAACACGTCCTGTGCCGTCAAGGACCAGCCCGAGGTCTGCGAATGAGTGCGCAGCGAACGGGATTTGGCGCTCTTGGGCTCGAACTGCTGCACGAGCTCGGCCCACAGCAGACGCCCGGCACGCAGCTTGGCGACCTCCATGAAGAAGTTCATTCCGATGGCCCAGAAGAACGACAGTCGCGGTGCGAAGGTATCGATGTCCATGCCTGCATCCAGACCGGCCCGGATGTACTCGACACCGTCCGCGAGGGTGTAGGCGAGTTCGAGATCGGCTGTGGCTCCGGCTTCTTGGATGTGGTAGCCGGAGATGGAGATCGAGTTGTACTTGGGCATCTTCTCGCTGGTGTACGCGAAGATGTCCGAGATGATGCGCATCGACGGTTTCGGCGGATAGATGTAGGTGTTGCGCACCATGAACTCTTTGAGAATGTCGTTCTGGATGGTGCCGGCGAGTTTCTCCGGCCCGACGCCCTGCTCCTCGGCGGCCGCGACGTACAGCGCCAGGATCGGCAGCACAGCGCCGTTCATGGTCATCGAGACCGACACGCTGCCCAGATCGATGCCGTCGAACAGTTGCCGCATGTCGTAGATGGAATCGATGGCGACGCCTGCCATTCCGACGTCACCCTGCACCCGCGGGTGATCGGAGTCGTAGCCGCGGTGGGTGGCCAGGTCGAACGCGACCGACAGACCCTTCTGGCCGGCCGCCAGGTTACGGCGGTAGAACGCGTTGGACTCCGCCGCCGTGGAGAAACCTGCGTACTGGCGGATGGTCCACGGCTGGTTGACGTACATCGTCGGGTACGGCCCGCGGAGAAACGGCGGAGCACCCGGGTAGCTGTGCAGCGGGTAGCCCTCGGCCTCGGCGGCTGCACGGTCTGCCTCGGTGAACACCGGCTTGACGTCGATGCCCTCGGGGGTGGACCACACCACCTGCTCGGGCGTGTAGAAGTTGGCCTTCGCGCCCTGCCGTACATGAGCGTCGACGTCCTGGGCCGACGGCGGCGTCGGCGTCGGCCCGTCGGGGTCGACCAGTGGCACGTCGGCGAAACTGCCGATGGTGTGCGAGATTCGGTTCTCGTCGGTCGTCACTTCGAGGCTCCCAGGGTGTCGAGAAGTTCGGTCAGCACTGCCACGGCGTCGATCTTCGCGGTCAGAAATCCGTCGGGACGCGAGGTGCCCTCGGTGCCGGTGAAGATCTTCTCGGGGCCGGCAAGCAGCACCTGGGTGACGCCTGCGGCCCGCAATGCATCCACGGCAGTGGCGGCCTCGTCGGCGTACCGCTTGTCGGTTCCGCACACCACCGCTATCCGAGCTCCGGACGTCTCTACCGATCCGGCGATTCCGTCGACGGTCAGGGGGCCGGGATCGACGGCCTCGATTCCGCCCGACGCCAGCAGGTTCGACGCGAACGTCGTTCGGACATTGTGTTCGGCGACGCTGCCCAGCGGCACCAGGAGCACCGTCGGGCGCGAATCGTGCTCGGCCAGATAGGCATCCGACCGGTCTCGCAGCGACTCGAATGCCCGGCCGTACCGATACACCGTTGTCGAGCCCTGCGGCGCGGTTCGTTCGGGATCGAGCGGAGCCTCGGCCAGGTTGGGAAATTCGTTGACGCCCGTCAGCGGGGTGACTCGGTGAGCGATGTCGGAATCGCGTTCGGCGCGGGTGTTCTCGATCGCAGTCATCAGCGAACCGTCGTCGACGGCGGCGCGGAAACCTCCGGACGTTTCGATGGTCTGGAAGAACTCCCAGGCCTTCGCCGCGACCGCTGTCGTCAGCTCCTCGATGTACCAGGACCCGGCACCGGGATCCAGGACCCGTCCGAGATGCGCTTCTTCGAGCAGCAGCAGCTGGGTGTTTCGGGCGATACGGGCCGCGAACGTCTTCGACACCCCGGCTGCGCCGCCGGCGAGTGCCGCATCGAACGGGAGCACGGTCACCGAATCGGCACCGCCCACTCCCGCTCCGAACGAGGCCAGCGTGGTCCGCAGCATGTTCACCCACGGATCCCGCTGCGACATCATCGCTTCCGAGGTCACCGCATGCTGAGGAGCGTCACCGGCGTCGGGGGCTCCGCACACCTGCGCGATGCGCGCCCACAGCGTGCGAGCGGCCCGGAACTTGGCGATGGTCTGGAACTGGTCGTCGGTGGCGGAGAACCGGAACTCGATCTGTCGCAGGGCATCGGCGATGCCGATACCGGCATCGGTCATGGACCGGAGGTACTCGAGCCCTGCGGCGATCGCCGCACCGAGCTCCTGTGCGTCGCTGCCACCGAGATTGTGGAACACGGTGCCGTCGACCGTGATCGCACGAATCGTCTCGGCACGACCGATCGACTTGCGAGCCAGCTCGAGCGCCTCGGTCATCTCGATCGACTCGGTTCCGCTCAACCCGGCTGTGAGAGTGGACACGCCCAGCCGGATGTCGACTGCGGCGCGCTCGTCGATATCGGCGGAGTCGAGCACCTCGAACACCGCCGCTGCCGCTGCGGACACGTCCCCGCGCGCATCGATCGTCAGCGGTGCGAGCTCGAGAAACACCCCACGCAGAACCTCCGGCAGAGCGGTCGGGTCGACGCCACCGTTGCCGACCGTCAACCACAGGGCGCTGGTGCCGTTGGAGAGCGAATCGAGAATCTGGGTGTTCGCAGTCGCCGCGTCGTCGGCACCGTCGCCCCGGACCGAGCCGTGGCGGGTGCACACCTTCCAGCCCGCGTTGACGTCGCGGTGGGGGTCGCGTCCCCGCAGGTAGGGGAACTGCCCGGGCAGCGGACCTTCCGGTCGTTCGTCGAAGGCGGTGTACAACGGGGACACGGTGATCCCGTCGTACGTCGTGGAATCGAGTAGGTGTTCGGCATCGGCCGGCAGATCGGACACCTCGACCCGACGCGATTTGGCCAGGACACCTGCCACTGCCTTCTGCCAGGCCGCATGAGCGCTGCGTGCGGCATCTTCGTGCGACGCGATGGACACGTGTGCTGCTCCCTCGGTTCGGCCGGGTAGTCCTTCGCCCGACGTGAAGTGATGCTAACCCCACCGAGTTGCACATTATCGTGAGGATCACCTCACGTTCGATCGTGCAGCGCGGCTCTCGGACTCGGGAGGCGACGAGGTGTCGTCTCACGCCGGTACGCTGGCCTCTCGTGACCCGGCACCTGCGTGACGTTCGACTGATCGCGCTGCTGGCGGTGATTGCCGTCTTCGCTCTGGTAGCGGTGTTCGCACCCCATCCGAGTGTCGAACAGATTCGTGATTGGGGTGCGTCCGTCGGTCCGGCATTCCCGCTCGTGTTCTTCGGTGTGCACGCGATCGTGACCGTGGCGCCTGTCCCGAGAACGCTGTTCACGCTCAGTGCAGGAGTGTTGTTCGGGCCCCTGACCGGTCTGGCGGTCACCATCGGCGCGTCGACCGTCAGTGCGATGCTGGCGCTGCTGTTGGTCCGTGCCATCGGTCGCGACGCCGTGGCAGCGCGGATGTCGCACTCGGCTCTCGATTCGGTGGACGAGAGTCTGCGTCGACGAGGATGGCTGGCCGTCGGCTCCCTGCGCCTGATCGCGCCGGTGCCGTTCTCGTTGGTGAACTACGCGTGTGGGGTGTCGGCGGTTCGGCTCGTCCCGTTCGCCCTGGCGACGGCCGTCGGGATGCTGCCGGGCACGCTCGGAATCGTCGTGATCGGCGGAGCGATCGGAGGCGAGACACATCCGGCGCTGCTGGTGTTGTCTGCGGTCTGTATCGCGATCGGTCTGAGTGGGCTGGTGGTGGATTGGCGGCTCTCGCGAGGTTCGCGATCCGTGCCGGCGCCTGCGGGCGGTCGACAGGCCGGGAACCTTGATTCCGACGAATCAAGCCTTGAAGCTTGACTGGACCACATCAACGATCTAGCCTTGTCCGATGTTCGTGCTGACCGTGGACCAACGCCGCAGTAGACGCGATATCGATCGCGTGCCCGAACTGCTCGAACGCTATCGCGACCACGAACTGATCCGGCCCTTCGAGCGCACCGCAGGAGACGAAGTGCAAGCCGTCTGCGAGGACGCCGCTACCGTCGTCTCGATCGCTCTCGAACTGGTCGCCACCCCGCACTGGAGCGTCGGCATCGGCATCGGTTCCGTCGAACTCCCGCTACCCGAGACGACACGCGCCGGACGCGGACCGGCATTCGAAGCAGCCAGAGACGCCGTGACCCGAGCCAAGAACGCCCCGGCTGCGCTCGCCGTCAGCGGTCCCGACGACGCTGCCGCCGAGGACGCGGAGACGGCATCGACCCTGGTTGCGCTGCTCGTGATCAGACGATCGGACCAGGGGCGAGAAGCGGTGGAACTCATGGCCCGCGGGTTCTCGCAAACCGAGGCGGCCGAACGGTTGAAGATCAGCAAACAAGCCATGTCGCAACGACTCTCGGTAGCCGGCTGGCACGTCGAGAACGCAGGTCGCACCCTGGCGACTCGACTGCTCGACACCGCGAACACGACGGGAAACCACAGGCCATGATCGTTGCCACCCTGGTGCTACTGGCACTGACCGCAATTGCCGCCATCGTCCCCACCGGCACCGGGATTCGCCGATGGCTGCCCACCGTCGCCGCGTCGAGTCTCCTCGTGGCAGCGGCAGTCCTGGCCACGGTGGCCGGACCGGCCTACGGTCTCGGCCATGCCGTCGGAATCGTCCTGAGCGTCGTCGCAGCAGCCCTGGGTGGAACGGCGGCGGTACCCACCGTGTTTCGCATCGCACGACGACGCAGCGACTCGACCGGAGACGATCCGGTCGAGCCGCTGCGTGGTGGCCTGACCATAGGCGTCCTCGAACGCGTGGCCGTCGCCGTGTCGATTCTCGCCGGATGGCCGGAGGGCATCGCGATCGTGCTGGCAGTCAAGGGGCTCGCGCGCTATCCAGAACTGCGCGAATCCCATGCCTCCGAACAATTCATCATCGGCACCTTCGCCAGCGTCCTGTGGGCTCTGGCCGCTGCCGGGGTCGGCACGGCCCTGATCAGCTGATCAGGGCCGTCCCTCAACGCTGTTCCGGCTCCGCCTCCGGCGACGCCGCCAGGGCACCGACGTCGAACCCCTTCGACAGCTCGGGCGCGGACGCCAGCGACGTGTCGACCGGCTTGCGCGCCACCGCTTCTGCAGCCTTGACCGCCTCGGCGACCGCCGGATCGGTCTTGGTCTCGAACCATTCGGCAACCTCGTCCGAATCGTCCTCCGGCTTGGGCTCGTTGCCGGCCGACTCGTTGGGCTCGTACCGGAACACACCGTCTTCGCCGGGCGCACCGAGTGTCTTGGCGAACCCCTTGAGGGCGTCACCGAAATCGCTCGGGATCATCCACACCTTGTTCGCATCGCCCTGAGCCATCTGCGGCAGCGTCTGCATGTACTGGTAGGCGAGCAACTCGGGCGTCGGCTTCCCTGCCTTGATGGCACCGAACACCTTCTCGATCGCCTTGGCCTGACCCTGAGCTTCGAGGTACTTCGCGGCGCGGTCACCCTGCGCCCGCAGGATGCGGGACTGGCGCTCGCCCTCGGCGGTGAGGATGGCTGCCTGCTTGCCGCCCTCGGCCGCGAGAATCCGGCTCTGCTTGTCTCCCTCGGCCGTCTTGATCGCCGATTCGCGATGGCCTTCGGCGGTGAGGATGGTCGCTCGCTTCTCGCGATCGGCCTTCATCTGCTTCTCCATCGACTCCTGGATCGAGGGCGGCGGGTCGATGCTCTTGAGCTCGACTCGGGCCACGCGCAGGCCCCAACGGCCGGTGGCCTCGTCCAGTACGACCCGCAGCTGCCCGTTGATCGAATCACGCGAGGTGAGAGTTTCCTCCAGTGTCATTCCACCGACGACGTTGCGCAGAGTGGTGGTGGTCAACTGCTCGACACCGACGATGTAGTTGTTGATCTCGTACACGGCCGATTGCGGGTTGGTGACCTGGAAGTAGACGACGGTGTCGATGGACACGGTCAGGTTGTCCTTGGTGATCACCGGCTGCGGCGGAAACGACACGACTCGCTCACGCAGGTCGACCTTGGCGCGGATGCGGTCGACGAACGGCACGAGAAACGTGAGCTGACCGGACACGGTGCGCGTGTAGCGGCCGAGCCGCTCGATCACGGCGGCCTCGGCCTGCGGGACGATCGAGATGGACTTGGCCATCAACACCGCGACGAATGCGACGATGACAGCCAGTGCGATGAGTGCTTCCACGTGGCTACGGTCCCTTCCATACGACGGCGGTTGCGCCGTCTATTTCCATCACGGTCACGGTGGTACCCGGGGCATAGACCTCGGTCTCGTCGAGTGGACGAGCGGTCCACACCTCCCCACCGAGCTTGATCTGGCCTTCGTGGGCAGTGACCTGTTCGAGAACGATCGCACTCTTGCCGGTGAGCGCAGCCATCCCCATCGGGGTTTCGGGCGGAGTCGCGAAGCGACGCAACAGTATCGGTCTCAGACCGAGCACCAATGCCAGCGACAGGACGCCGAAGACGATCGCATCGGCCCACACCGGGAAGTCGGTCAGAGCCGATACGCCCGCGGTGCCGAGCGCGCCGCCGGCGATCATCAGAAGAAAGAAGTCGCCCGTCAGTGCCTCGGCACCGGCGAGAACCACTGCCGCTATGAGCCAAATGATCGCTGCCACAGCCTCCATCCAAGCACGAATCGGACAATTGCCGGTGCGTTGCTGGACACAGCCCTACTCGGTGACGAAGTCGACCAATTGCTCGACGGCTCCGATCAACGGTGCTTCGAGATCACGGAAGCTAGACACCGACGAGTACACCCGACGCCACCCCTCCCGCGGATTGCCCCACCCCAACTCTCGACAGATTCCGGTTTTCCAATCCTCACCCCGCGGGATCTTCGGCCAAGCGTCGATGCCGACAGCAGCGGGCTTGACCGCCTCCCAGACGTCGATGAACGGATGACCGGTGACCAGAACGTGTTCGCCCAGCGACCTCGTCAACTTCGACTCCTTGGAACCGGTCACCAAGTGGTCCACCAGAACTCCCACACGGCGGCCCGGGCCGGGACCGAATTCCGCCAACCGCTCCCCCAGATTGTCCAGACCTTCCAGATGCTCGACGACCACGCCCTCCACCCGAAGATCGTGTCCCCACACACTTTCCACCAGGGCCGCGTCGTGCACGCCCTCGACCCAGATGCGACTGGCGCGGGCGGTGCGCGCGCGCAGGCCCTCGACCTTGGTCGAACCGGATGCGGAGCGCGTCGGTGCCGCCGCAGCCGCCGCAGGCTTGGGCCGAACCAGGGTGACCCGACGTCCGTCGATCAGGAACGCCGCCTCGCGCAGGGCGAACAGCCGCGTCGTGCGGGCACCGTCCTCGAGCCGGACGAAATCTCCGTCGTAGGTGCGCTCGAAGCCGACCACGGCACCGCAGTACCCGGTGCCGGCATCTTCGACGACCAATCCGCGCTCGGCCGACACCTCCGGTGCCGGAACCTTGCGCATGCGACTGTGCCCTCTGAGAATGTCTCCGCCGTACATGTCGTTCACGGCGACCAACGCTAGCGACACCGGCGTCCCGAGCACGGTTCGCCACGCCGACCTATGCTCGTGAGTCGTGTGTTCCTCAAGCGCAAGTCTCGCCCTGTGGGCCGGTTCCTGGCTGGCCGGTGCCAGCTCGCCCGACGACGTCATCGACGCCATGTACGAGTGGGCACCGATGCATCTGGTGGGTGCAGGCGATGCGGACGCGGCAGTGAATTTCGGGCTCGAGCATCCCGGCTACGCCGATGGAATCGCGAGCCTGCTGCACGCGATCAGGGCGGCTGCAACAGCATCGACTCCCGAGGCCGGCGACGATCGAGTCAAACTCGTTCTGCCTGCCCCCGGCGCAGTGACCGGACTGCCCGCGAACACGGATTTCTCGCGTGCCGCCCTGAACGCGGGGCAGGCCGTGATCGTCGGGACCTCGGGCAACGCCGGCATCGGTGTGGTGCCCGTCGTGGAGGGACCGGATGTGTTGCGCTGGACCGTGTACTCGATCGTCGTCCCCGAGCACGGTCATCGAGATCAGGGGTTGGGTGAGGCCGAGTACGAAATGCGTGAGGCCGTGCGCGGCGCAGCGGACGCGCTCGCGCAGATGCAGTCGCTACCCAGGCGCACCCTCGACACCGATCCGCGCACCCGTATCGCCGCACTGATCGCCGACGCGGCACGGCATCGCTACCCGGCGGAGATGTCCGACAGAGCGTTCCGCGTCCTCGAATCGGCAGATCGGGTCGCCGCCATTCTGACGGTCGCGGCGGGATCGGCTCCGTCGGAGGCACCGACCGCGTCGGCAGCCGCGGCACGTGAAGAACTCGTTCGACCGCTGTGGGCTGCGGTGCGCACCGCGCGCACCATTGCGGTCGCGACGAGCATCGAAGCGGCGATGCACTCCGCCTGACACCCCGTTGGACGCAGGTGCCGGGCGGACGCGTTCACGACGTGGCTGCGGGCCTGGAGGGCCGGGTGGGCTGCTCACAACAGCCGACGGCGCAGCGACTGCCGTCCAGCGTCGAACCGTAGCCGGGCACACTGCCGAGGCCGCGGCACCGTCCACCGACTCGGTATTCGTCCACGAGCTCGCGAATCATCTGCGGAAAACGCGCATCGGATCCGGGAGTACCTGCACGGGCGAAGGCCATTCCCAATTCACGGGCCTTCTCCTCCGCTTCGGTGTCCAGATCCCACACGACCTCGAGGTGGTCGGACACGAATCCGATCGGACACACGATGACGGCGTCGACGGACTTCTCCGACAGCGCTTCGAGGTGATCACAGATGTCTGGGTCGAGCCACGGCACCTGCGGAGGGCCGGAGCGGGATTGCCACACCAGGTCGTAGTCGTCGACGCCCGACGCGGCTGCGACGAGCCTCGATGCCTCGGCCACCTGACGGCTGTAGAGGTGACCGCCGTCCTGGGGCGGGCCCGCATTGGCGTCGGCGGCCGAGGGGATGGAGTGTGCGGTGAACACCAGACGTGCACCGGCGCGGTGCTGCTCGGGCAGTGAGGCTCGCGCCGATGCGACGGCGTCGCCGAACGCGTCGACCATCAGCGGGTGGTCGTAGTACTGCCGGATCTTGAGCAGATGCGGTGCATCGTCACCGACGGCGGCGCGGGCCCGGGCGATGTCCTCGTGGTACTGCCTGCATCCGGAGTATCCGCCCCACGCGGAGGTCGGGAAAACGAGCGCGTTCCTGATTCCGTCCGACTTCATGGTCGCGACGGTGTCCTCGATCATCGGATGCCAGTTGCGGTTTCCGAAATAGATCGGCAGATCGACTCCGGCGGAATCGAATTCGCTGCGGAGCGCCTCGATGATGTCTCTGTTGAGTCGGTTGATCGGCGAGACTCCGCCGAAGTGCATGTAGTGCTCGACGACGGCGTCGAGCCGCTCGGGCGGCACTCCACGACCGCGAGTGACGTTCTCCAGGAACGGGCGTACGTCGGCGGGCTGTTCCGGCCCGCCGAACGAGAGCACCAACAATGCGTCGAAGTCTCCAGGGGTGGTCATGTTTTCCATTGTGCCCCCGTCGCCGACCGGCCCCTGCGGGGGTCCGATCGGCGAACCAAACCTCTCGGCGGGCGCACGTGCGGGTACGCCCACCGCGGCATCACATGTTCTCGGGCAGGTACGTGTTGTGGCTCGCACCGCCGTCGACGTACACGATGGATCCGGTGGTGCCGGGCAGCCAATCCGAGAGCAACGCGACGATGGACTTGGCGACGACGGTGGGGTCGTTGACATCCCAACCGATCGGGGCAGCACCGTCCCAGTAGACGTTGAGCTGGTTCATCTTTGCCGCGTCGTCCGTGGCCGTACCCGCGATGGCCTTGGCGGCGAGGGTCTTGATGGGGCCGGCAGCGACGAGGTTGGAGCGAATGCGCTTGGCGGCGCCCACTTCCCGGGCCACGTAGCGGTTGACCGATTCGAGAGCAGCCTTGGCCACGCCCATCCAGTTGTAGTACGGCATCGACGTACGAGGATCGAAGTCCATTCCGACGATGGAGCCACCCTCGTTCATGACCGGCAGAACTGCACGCGCGAGCGATGCGTAGCTCCACGCCGAGATCTCGAATGCCTTCGCGGCGTCGGGGCCGGGGCCGTCGAGGAACGGCTTCGCGTCGGGGCCCATCAGGGTGCGGGGCGCGAATGCGATCGAGTGCAGAACCCCGTCGATACCTTCGGGCGCGACCTCGCGAACGCGGTCGGCCAACGCCGCCAGGTGCTCCTCGTTGGTGGCGTCGAGCTCGATCGCCGGCGGCACCTCCTTGGGCAGACGCTGTGCGATGCGGTCGATGAGCCGGAGCCGATCGAACCCGGTGATGATCACCTTGGCACCCTGCTCCTGCGCCATGGCCGCGGCGTGGAACGCGATCGAGGCATCGGTGATGATGCCGGTGACGAGAATGGTCTTGCCTTCGAGCAATCCGCCCATAGTGCTGTGTTCCTTAGCTTTCGAAGATGAAATCGATGACGTCGAACTGAAAAATACTGTGCAAGAACGGCTCTCAGTGACCCATGCCCATGCCGCCGTCGACGGGGATGACGGCACCGGACACGTAGGAGGAGTCGGGGCCGGCCAGGAAGCTCACGACCGCCGCGACGTCCTCGGGCTGCCCCAGACGCTGAAGCGGGATGAATTCCTTGGCCTTGCCGCGTAATTCGTCGGAGAGTTCTGCGGTCATGTCGGTTTCGATGAATCCCGGGGACACCACGTTCGCGGTGATCGAGCGTGATCCGAGCTCACGAGTGATCGACCTCGCCATGCCGATGACACCGGCTTTCGAGGCGGCATAGTTGATCTGCCCCGGTCCGCCTGCCATGGCCACGACCGAACTCAGGAAGATCATCCGGCCCCAACGCGCGCGCAGCATGGCACGGTTGGCGCGCTTGGCGACCCGAAAGGCCCCGGTCAGGTTCGCGTCGATCACGCGCTGGAACTGCTCCTCGGTCATGCGCATCAGCAACGTGTCGTCGGTGATTCCGGCATTGGCCACGAGCACCTCGACCGGACCCTGCTTCTCCTCGACCTCCTTGAAGGCCGCGTCCACCGAGGCGGAGTCGGTGACGTCGCAGACGACTCCCAACAGCCCGTCGGGGGCGCCGGAGCCGCGGTGGGTGACGGCCACCTTGTGTCCGTCGGCTCGGAGCCGCTGGGCAATGGCGAGACCGATACCTCGGTTTCCTCCGGTGACGAGTACCGATCGCGCGATGAAGTCAGGTGTGGACATGCCTAGCAACCTATCTGTTCGTCCTGGAATGACAAAGCGAAACTTACTGGTGAGTAAGAACAAAGATCACGGCAGACGTTGCCGCATCACCAACGCCGAACCGAGGCCGACCGATATGCAGAGAACACCGAGTATCAGCCACGGACGCGACGCGTCGCCGCGGGTGATCTCGAACCCGATCTGTTCTTCGAGGGTGTCGTAGACGTCTCGGAGACCCTCGAGCGACGACGCGGAGAAGAAGCTGCCGCCGGACAGGTTCGCGATCTCTCGCAACGACGGATCGTCGACCGGTACGGGGACGCGTTCGACGCCGTTCTCGTCCTCGATCTCGACCGAGCCGTAGCTGGTGCCGAACGAGATCGTGGAAATGGGCACGTTCTTGTCCTTGGCGGCACGCGCCGCGGTGTACCCGCCGCGCGGGTCGTCGAGGTTCTGCGGGACGGTCTGCTTACCGTCCGAGAGCAGCACGATGCGCGCAGGCGGTGCCGCGTCGCCGCCGCCGAGGATGGCACCGAGAGTGTCGATGGACTGGAGCGAGATGAAGATCGCCTCGCCTGTGGCCGTTCGCTCGCTGAGCTGCAACTTGTCGATGGCGGACTTGGTGGCCTCGCGGTTGGCCGTTGGCGAGACCAGAACCGACGCCGTACCGGCGAACGCGACCAGTCCGAGATTGATGCCGGGTGTCAGACCGTCGGCGAAAGATTTCGCTGCTTCCTGCGCGGCGGCCAACCGAGTCGGCTCGACGTCCGTGGCCTCCATGGACAGTGACACGTCGATCACCAGCATGACCGTTGCCCGGTTCCGGGGCACGCGTTGATCGGCGGTGGGGCCTGCCAACGCGACGGTGAGGAACATCAGGCCGACCAGAACGAGAGCCGTCGGCAGGTGCCGCAGCCGATTGGGCCGATCGGGTGCGACGGACTCGAGCAGCTCCATGTTGGAGAACCGCAGTACGTGCTTCTGCTTGCGCCGCTGGACCCAGACGTAGCCGACCGTCAGTGCGATGACGACGACGAGAAAGCCCAGCCACCACGGCGAGGCGAAATCGGTCAGGCTCATCGCGGCGCCCGCGCGGTGTTGGTGAATCCGGCCCCGATGGTGTGCCTGCGTGCGGTCACGAACCGTACGACGTCGGCGATCCAGTCACCGTCGGTACGGAGCGTCAATCGAGGTGCGCCGCACCGCCGCAGCGCCTTCTCCACGTCGTCGCGGTGTGCCGCGGCTGCGCGCGCGAAATCTGCCCGCAACCGCGGTGTCGTACTGAATTCGCGAGTACGACCGGATTCCGGATCGTGGAGAACGACGTCACCGACGTCGGGCAGTTCGAGATCACGTGGGTCGAGTACCTCGACGGCCAAGACGTCGTGCCGCGCGGAGATGGCCCGGAGCGAGCGCTCCCAGTCGATCGGCCCGAGAAAGTCGCTGATCACCACTGCCATTCCACGGCGTCGTTCGGGGCGTCGCAACGCTTCGATGGCCGCGCGCAGGTCGCCGCGCACACCGTCGGCTGCAGCAGGAGTGGTGGCAATGGCGCGAAGCATCGACTGCGTGTGCACGCGGCCGCCCCGTGCCGGAATGCGGTTGGTGTCCGAACCTGTTGCCACCACCGCGCCGATTCGATTGCCGCCACCGCCGGACAGGTGCGTGATGGCAGCCGAGGCCGCGACCGCGAGGTCGCGCTTCTCGCACCCGGTGGTGCCGAAGTCCAGGCTGGCCGACAGATCGACCACGAGCCAGGTCTCCAGTTCGCGGTCGGCGACGGACTGCCGCACGTGCGGATGCGTCGTACGCGCGGTGACCGACCAGTCCATCTGGCGAACGTCGTCACCCGGCTGGTACTCCCTGGCATCGCCCGGCTCGGACCCCGGACCGGGTATCAATCCGAGATGGTCACCGTGCAACACCCCGTCCAGCCGTCGACGCACGGTCAGTTCCAGGGTCCGCAGCGCTGCGGCCAGCTTCGGATCACGCAGCTCACCCGAGCGGAACGACGGCGGCCGGGAAACGACGGCTCGGCCCGCGGAGGCGGTGTCGGGTCCGCTCACTGCCCCGGCGTACCGATCGATGATCCGTCACCGGACGGCTTCTGCAGAGACGGTGCGGGCTGGCCGTACTGCCCGGCTTGCGGATGGCTCTGGGGCCCTGGCTGCTGGGGACCCGGCTGCTGGGGCGCAGGCGGTTGGCCCTGGCCGGGAAACTGACCGGGTGCCGGGTACTGCCCCTGCGGCGGGTAGGGCCCCTGCGGCTGACGTCCGTCGAAGTGCTGCCCGGCCGGACCCCCTCCGTTGCTCTGCGGCACCGGTACCGCCTGCGGCGACACCTGCGGTAGACCGACGGTCTGCAGCACCCGGGAGATGACCGTCTCGGGGGTCACCTCGTCGGCCAGAGCGTCGTAGGAGAGCACGAGACGGTGCCGGAGCACGTCGGGAATGACTTCGAGAACGTCCTGAGGGACGACGTAGTCGCGACCACGGAGCAGAGCCAGTGCGCGGGAGGCCGCGATGATGCCGAGTGTCGCACGTGGCGATGCACCGTAGGCGATCCAGCTCGCCACGTCGTCCATCCCGAACTGCTCGGGCGTTCGGGTAGCAGCGATGACCCGCACCACGTAGTCGACGAGCGCGTGGTGCACGAACACCGAGCTGGCCAGATTCTGCAGCCGAACCAACTCGGCCGGGTCGAGGATCTGCTTGGGCTCGGGGGCCTTGATGCCCATGCGGTAGACGATCTCGCGTTCCTCTTCGACCGTCGGGTAGTCGACGACGATCTTGAACAGGAACCTGTCTCGCTGAGCTTCGGGAAGGGGGTACACACCCTCGTTCTCGATGGGGTTCTGCGTGGCCATCACCAGGAACGGGTCGGGCATCGGGAACGTCTTGCCGCCGATGGTCACGTGCCGCTCCGCCATGACCTCGAGCAGTGCGGACTGAACCTTGGCCGGTGCACGGTTGATCTCGTCGGCCAGCACGAAGTTGGCCACGACGGGTCCCAGTTCGGTGTCGAACTCCTCACGGCCCTGACGGTAGATCCGGGTGCCGACGAGGTCGGTGGGCACCAGGTCGGGAGTGAACTGAACTCGTGAGAACGAGCCACCCACCACCCGTGCGAAGGTCTCGACGGCGAGGGTCTTGGCGACACCGGGGACGCCCTCGAGCAACACGTGTCCGCGTGCGAGCAACCCCACCAGAATGCGCTCCACCAGTCGGTCCTGACCGACGATCACGCGCTTGACCTCGTACACGGCCTTCTCGAGAAGTTGGACGTCCTCGGCCAGGGCCGGACTGTCCACCCGCTTCGGCTCCGCACTCGGTGGATTCGGAGTCGCAGACTCGACTCGCGTCGACCCCTCGTCGTTCGAAATCCGGCCGTCACGTGATGTCACCAAGAATTCACCGCTTTCAGTCGATCGTCGTCGGGCTCGTTTCGTACCGCCGCAATCAACTATTCCAGGTGATCGGTGTGTGCGCCGAAAGGCACCCCCGACGGGAAGCCGGAGTGGAGCCTGCGGAACGACTCGAGAAGCCGGAGTGGAGCCTGCGGAACGCGGTCAGGACACCATGCGCACGGCGTACGGCGTCATTCCGCTGTAGCGAACGTCGGACACCTTCACCACCGAACCCGATTGCGGGGCTTCGAGCATCTTGCCGTCGCCGAGGTAGAGCGCGACGTGTTGGCTGGCGTTGGGTCCGTAGAAGATCATGTCGCCGCGCTTCATCTCCGAGGACGGCACCTGCTTACCGGCGGTGTATTGGTAGCCGGTGTAGTGCGGTAGCGAGATACCCAGTCCTGCGAAGGCGTAGATCATCAGCCCCGAGCAATCGAAGCCGACCTTGTTGTAGTCGCCGTAGCTGTCGGCGACTCCGCCGTCCCTGATGCCCTTGGTCGGTCCGTTCTCGTCGCCGCCGCCCCAGGAGTACGGCACACCGAGCTGGCTCATTCCGCGGTCGATCGCCAACTCGACAGCTGCGCTGCCGGTGACGGACGGGGTCGTGGAGGTCTTCGGTTTGGTGGGCGTCTTGGGCTTGGTGGGGGTGGTGGGCGTGGTCGTGGTCGAGCTGTCCGAGTCGGTCGACGCGCTCGTATCGTCGTCCACGTCCACGTCCACGTGCGAACGCTGGCCCTCGGCGATGGCGGCCGCGCGTTGCTGCGCCGCCAGGTTGGCCGACACTCGGGCAGCTGCCTGCACGGCAGCTTCCTTCGCTGCGGCCGTGGCGGCGGCGATGGCCGCGTCCTCGGCCGCCTTCTGCGCCTCCCAGTCGCCGTATGCGGCTCGCTGGTCCTGCAGACCGGCGACGTTGCTGCGGGCGGCATCGAGTTCGGTCTGCGCCGAGTCGCGCTCCGATTCGATCGTGGCCTTCCGGTCGGCCTCTGCCTGCAGCGCGGCCTGCGCCTCGGCGATGGCCTGCTCGGCCTCCGCCTTCTTCGCCTCTGCTTCCGAGGCGGCGGCGTCGGCTTGCTGCTTGGACTCACGCGCTGCCGAGTCGCGGTTCGCCTGCTCGGTACGGGCTCGCTGTAGGCCGTCGAGTACTGCGTTCTGACTGTTGGAGAGAATTTTCAGGACCTGGGCGCGGTCCAGGACGTCGTCCGGTCCGCTGGATCCCAGGAACGACGCCATCGAGGCGACGCCCGAGCCCTGGGTGTAGCTCGATTTGGCGAACTCGTCGAACTTGGCCTGGGCCGCCTGGATCTGGGTGCCTGCGTCGGCGAGAGCCTGCTGTGCGGCACCGACGACCGCGGCGGCCACGTCGGCCGCGTCGCGCGCATTCTGCAGATCGACCAGGGCCTTGTTGACGCCTTCGCGCTTCGACGCGACCTCGTCGTCGAGTTGGGCGAGCTGCTGGTTGGCCGAGGCGATCGCGTCGATCAGTTGGCCGACTCGGCCGAGGCTCGAATCGACGGCGCTGCCCGCGGCGGCGATGTCGGTGTCCGAGGGGTTGGGCGGTGGCGGTGGTACCGCGGCGGCAACCCCGGGAAGGGTCGCCGTCAACGCGAGAACGAGGCCTGCGCCTACCAGAACGAATCGGGTACGGACGAGTGCACGGCGGTGAGTTCCGCGGACTTGACGTCGGCTCACAAATGTCTCCCTCGGGTCCGGCATTCACTCGGGTTCGCGTCGAACCGTCGTGCCGTCGGGAAGCTCTCCGTCCTCCACCCCGATCGCAGGTGACGGTGAGCGCTCTCGCCGGGCAGGAAAGAAACACGCAGCGATACGACAGGTGCGAACCACGTCAGTCACACCCGAAGCAGTGGCCTCCCGAGTTCCCCACGGATGACAACCGCCTTCTGCGACACTCCTTCCCCAGCAGTGCCAATGGCACCGTACGACACTTCGCACCCTAAAGAAACTCCAGTCACAAATGACACATTGGTAATTTCACCAGGGACAACGCCGTGAACTCGGGGTTTACCGAAAACAATTTTTCCGACTTTTTCGGACGACCCGACGGTCACCATCGGGACGGGGTCGAACGGGGCGAGCGTCGGTCGGTCGAACGACACTCCGACGCGCGTGTTCAGTCGGCGACGGACTCGCTGTGCGCGCGGTCGTTCGACTCCGAACGCGAGCGATATCTGCGGACCTTGACGACAGCGGTCAGTGCCGCGACCGCGGCGACCACGACGACCAGGCCGCCCGTGAGCAGACCCCACGGTGTCTGATCCTCGACGAGGGTGTCGACGAAGTTGTCGGCCGCCACGACGTGGTTCCCGGTGTACGTGCGGTCCTGGCCTGCTTCGAGGGTCACCCGGCTGATCGAGTCGCTGAACGTACCCACCTGCCCTGGGCTGAGCACGAGAACAGTCCCGCCCTCGCGTGCTCCGACAGCGGTTGCGAGGTCTCGAAGTTGCGAGTCGTGGCGAGGTTCGGTCGGCACGATGACGATGCTCAGATCGATGCCGTGGTCCTCGGCGCGCGCGACGGCCGCGGACAAACCGGCTTCCTCGTCGGCGGGGGCACTGACGCCGGACTCGCGGACCGTGGCGACGATGCTGTCGACGTCCAGACCTGCCGGTATATCGGTGGCAAGTGGGGAAACGGCGTGAATCGGCTCAGGCATCTCTCGTCCAGTCGGTAGGAACCAGTCGGCTCGAACCCTACGTCACCGCCACGTGCGAACCTGGTTGCCCCGCAGGTCCGGCTTCACTACTGAGGTCGCCCTTCATTGCGCAGCCGGGAGCACTGCGTGAGGATCGTCGTGTGGTTCGGTCCCTCCAGACCCACCGAGGACCCGACCGCAGGTTTTCACAGGACAAGCGTACTGTTAGACTTCCATCGAGACACCGACCGTGCGTCCGCCCCGAACTCTCGCTACCGAGATTCGAGGCCGAGGCCCGCAGTCGGCGCCTCGCTTCAACCGTCGACACAGCCCCGTCGGCGGTGTGCCTCATAGACGAGTGGAGCTGAAGTGACCGCAAGTAAAGATTCATTCGGTGCAAAGGGCACCCTCGAAGTCGGAGAGAACTCGTACGAGATCTTCCGACTGTCGGCCTTGCCCGGTGCCGAGAAGTTGCCCTACGCACTGAAGGTCCTCGCGGAGAACCTCCTTCGCACCGAGGACGGTGCAAACATCACCGCCGACCACATTCGTTCGATCGCCTCGTGGGATCCGTCCGCGGAACCGAGCTTCGAGATCCAGTTCACCCCTGCACGCGTCATCATGCAGGACTTCACCGGCGTTCCCTGCATCGTCGACCTCGCCACGATGCGTGAAGCCGTCACCACCCTGGGCGGCGACCCCAACAAGGTCAACCCCCTCTCCCCCGCCGACATGGTCATCGACCACTCGGTCATCCTCGACGTCTTCGGCCGCGCCGATGCTCTCGAGCGCAACGTCGACCTCGAGTACGAGCGCAACGGTGAGCGCTACCAGTTCCTGCGTTGGGGACAGGGCGCGTTCGACGACTTCAAGGTCGTCCCTCCGGGCATGGGCATCGTGCACCAGGTCAACATCGAATACCTCGCACCGACGATCATGACCCGCAAGGGCCAGGCCTACCCCGACACCTGCGTCGGCACCGACTCGCACACCACGATGGTCAACGGCCTCGGTGTGTTGGGCTGGGGCGTCGGCGGTATCGAAGCCGAGGCGGCCATGCTCGGCCAGCCCGTCTCGATGCTGATCCCCCGCGTCGTCGGTTTCAAGCTCTCCGGTGAGATCCAGCCCGGCGTCACCGCGACCGACGTGGTGCTGACCGCGACCGAGATGCTGCGCAAGCACGGCGTCGTCGGCAAGTTCGTCGAGTTCTACGGCGAGGGCGTGGCCGAGGTTCCGCTCGCGAACCGCGCCACCCTGGGCAACATGAGCCCCGAGTTCGGTTCCACCGCAGCCATTTTCCCGATCGACGAAGAGACGATCAACTACCTGCGCCTCACCGGCCGCAGCGACGAGCAGCTCGCTCTCGTCGAGGCGTACGCCAAGGAACAGGGCATGTGGCACGACCCGAAGAACGAGGCCGTGTACTCCGAGTACATCGAACTCGACCTCAACACGGTGGTTCCGTCCATCGCGGGACCGAAGCGCCCGCAGGACCGAATCCTGTTGTCCGAGTCCAAGGTTGCCTTCCGCAAGGACATCCACAACTACGTCGAGGAGAACCACCCGGCGCACGAGGGTGACAGCAAGCTCGACGAGGCACTCGACGAGTCGTTCCCGGCCAGTGATTCCGCTTCGCTGAGCTTCGCCGAAGAGGACTCCGTCGACGTACGTTCTGCCGCATACGGTTCCGAGGGCCGCCCGAGCAAGCCGATTCGGGTCACCACCGACGAGGCCGGCGAATTCGTCCTCGACCACGGTGCCGTCGTCGTCGCAGGCATCACCTCGTGCACCAACACCTCGAACCCGTCGGTCATGCTCGGCGCAGCACTGCTCGCCCGCAATGCCGTCGAGAAGGGGCTGTCCACCAAGCCGTGGGTCAAGACCAACATGGCACCCGGCTCGCAGGTCGTCACCGACTACTACGAGAAGGCCGGCCTGTGGCCGTACCTCGAGAAGCTCGGCTACTACCTCGGCGGTTACGGCTGCACCACGTGCATCGGTAACACCGGTCCGCTGCTGGAGCCGATCTCGAAGGCGATCAACGACAACGACCTCTCGGTCACCGCAGTCCTGTCGGGCAACCGCAACTTCGAAGGCCGCATCTCCCCCGACGTGAAGATGAACTACCTGGCTTCGCCGCCGCTGGTCATCGCCTACGGCCTGGCGGGCACGATGGACTTCGACTTCGAGACCGACGCTCTCGGCGAGGATCACGAGGGCAATCCGGTGTTCCTCAAGGACATCTGGCCGTCCTCGCAGGAGATCGAGGAGACCATCCAGTCCTCGATCAGCCGGGACATGTTCAGCAAGTCCTACGAGACCATCTTCGCCGGTGACAGCCGCTGGCAGAACCTGTCGACCCCCGAGGGCGACACGTTCGAGTGGGATCCCAAGTCGACGTACGTGCGCAAGCCTCCGTACTTCGACGGCATGACGATGGACCCGGCTCCCGTCGAGGACATCAAGGGTGCACGCGTGCTGGCGCTGCTCGGCGATTCGGTCACCACCGACCACATCAGCCCGGCCGGTCCCATCAAGGCGGGTACACCTGCCGCGCAGTACCTGGATTCGCACGGCGTCGAGCGCAAGGACTACAACTCGCTCGGTTCGCGCCGCGGAAACCACGAGGTCATGATTCGCGGAACGTTCGCGAACATCCGCCTGAAGAACCAGCTCCTCGACGACGTCTCGGGTGGCTACACCCGCGACTTCACGCAGGACGGCGGACCGCAGTCCTTCATCTACGACGCGTCGCAGAACTACCAGAAGGCCGGCATCCCGCTGGTCGTGCTGGGCGGCAAGGAGTACGGCAGCGGCTCCTCACGTGACTGGGCCGCCAAGGGCACCTCGCTCCTGGGCGTCAAGGCCGTCATCACCGAGTCGTTCGAGCGCATCCACCGCTCCAACCTCATCGGCATGGGCGTCGTTCCCCTGCAGTTCCCGGCCGGTGAGAGCGCATCGTCGCTCAAGCTGGACGGCACCGAGACCTTCGACATCGTCGGAGTCGCGAAGCTGAACGAGGGCACCACCCCGAAGACGATGACCGTCATCGCCACCAAGGAAGACGGCTCGAAGGTCGAATTCGAGGCAGTGGTTCGCATCGACACCCCGGGTGAAGCGGACTACTACCGCAACGGCGGCATCCTGCAGTACGTGCTGCGCAACATGATCAGAGGCTGAGTGCGCGTCGTCTGACGTACGCCTCGAACGGCGATGGGCCCGGAACCGACAACGTGTTTCCGGGCCCATCGCCGTCTCGGTCGAGGCCCTCATCGAAAGTAGGAAACCCACACGTGCCCAAGGTCAGCGAAGACCACCTGGCTGCCCGTCGAAGCGAGATTCTCGACGGCGCGCGTAAGTGCTTCGGCGAGTTCGGTTACGAGGGCGCGACAGTACGGCGTCTCGAAGAAGCCACCGGCCTGTCGCGCGGAGCCATATTCCACCACTTCAAGGACAAGGACGGGCTCTTCCTCGCGCTGGCTCAGGAAGATGCCCGACGCATGGCCGAGGTCGCGGCCACTCAGGGTCTGGTGCAGGTGATGCGAGACATGCTGGCGCAACCCGAACAATTCGAGTGGCTCGGCACGCGGCTCGAGATCACCCGACGATTGCGCACGGACGTGGACTTCCGGTCCAGCTGGGCCGAGAGGTCGGCCGAGCTGACCGACGCCACACTCGGACGACTCGAGCGTCAGAAGACCGCAGGACGACTGCGCGACGACGTACCCAACGACGTCCTCGCCGACTACCTCGATCTCGTGCTCGACGGCCTGGTGGCTCGCATTGCGTCCGGTCACGGCGGCTCGAACCTCGCCGCGATCCTGGACCTGGTCGAGGAGTCGGTCCGCAGGCAGGACTGAGCACCGTTACGCGAGCTGGATCAGTTCCAGGTACTCCTGCGACCAGTGGTCCTCGGTGCCGTCGGGAAGCAGAATCACTCGTTCGGGTGACAGCGCTTCGGCGGCACCGGGATCGTGGGTCACCAGTACGACGGCGCCCTTGTAGCTGCGGAGCGCGTCGAGCACCTGCTCACGGGAGATCGGGTCGAGGTTGTTGGTCGGTTCGTCGAGCAGGAGAACGTTCGCCGCGGAGGACACCAACCCGGCGAGAGCCAAACGGGTCTTCTCGCCACCGGACAGTGTTCCTGCCGGCTGGTCGAGCTGGGGCCCGGTGAACATGAAGGCTCCGAGCAGCGACCGCAGTTCCTGTTCGCCGGTGTCGGGTGCCGCGTGCCGGATGTTCTCCCAGACCGACGCGTGGTCGTCGAGAGTGTCGTGTTCCTGTGCGAAGTATCCGACGCGCATGCCGTGGCCGGGTTCGATCTCACCGGTATCCGCCTTCTCGGTTCCGGCGAGGATCCGCAGCAGCGTCGTCTTGCCTGCACCGTTGAGCCCGAGGACCACGACACGGCTGCCCCGGTCGATGGCGAGGTCGACGCCGGCGAAGATCTCCAGCGATCCGTACATCTTGGTCAGGTTCTTCGCCATCAGCGGCGTCTTGCCGCACGGTGCCGGCTCGGGGAAACGAATGTGCGCCACCTTGTCGGACACCCGTTCGGCATCGAGGTTGGCGAGCAGCTTGTCGGCGCGCTTCGCCATGTTCTGTGCTGCAACGGCTTTCGTCGCCTTAGCCCCCATCTTGGCGGCCTGCACGCGCAGTGCCCCGGCTTTCTTCTCCGCGTTGGCGCGCTCACGACGGCGACGCTGCTCGTCCGTGGCGCGGGCGTCGAGGTACTTCTTCCAGTTCATGTTGTAGATGTCGGCTTCGCCGCGGACGGCGTCGAGGAACCACACCCTGTTCACCACGTCTCCGAGCAGTTCGACGTCGTGGCTGATCACGATGAGTCCGCCCTCGTGGTTCTGCAGGAATCCGCGCAGCCAGGTGATGGAATCGGCGTCGAGGTGGTTGGTCGGCTCGTCGAGCAGCAAGGTGGTGTTCGATCGTCCACCACTGCCGTCGGACGCGGCGAACAGAATGCGAGCCAGCTCGACGCGTCGACGCTGTCCACCGGACAGGGTCCGTAGCGGTTGGCCGAGGATGCGGTCGGCCAGGCCGAGGCTGTTGCAGATGCGGGCCGCTTCGCTCTCGGCTTCGTAACCGCCGAGGGAGGCGAAACGCTCTTCGAGTTCGCCGTATTTACGGACGGCTTTGTCGAGCAGCGCCTCGTCGGCGACCTCGGCCATCAGCGCTTGCTGCTTTTCCATCTTGTGCAGGAGGGTGTCCAGGCCACGGGCCGAGAGCACGCGATCCTTGGCCAGCACGTCGAGGTCGCCTTCTTTGGGATCCTGCGGCAGGTAACCGAGTTCGCCGGTGCGCACGACCTCGCCCGCGTAGGGCTCGCCTTCGCCCGCCAGGATGCGCAACGTGGTGGTCTTTCCTGCACCGTTGCGACCGACCAACCCGATGCGGTCGCCCGCCTGTACCCGGAGCGCGGGCCCCTCGGTGGACAGAAGGGTCCGCACACCGGCACGAACTTCCAGGTCGGTGGCGGTGATCACGCGTGAGCTCCTAGCGATTGCCGAACAAGATCGTCGCCCGTCGACCGACGGGCGAACCATGCCGCCGAACAGCACAGCAAACCCCCATTTTAGCTCAGCATTCACGTGCCCTCACCCAGGAACGACGGTGACACCGGTAACGTCTGATCGATGACCGACGCCTCCGAAACAGTCAACTCTTCCAGCGCGCCGACCCCCGATCTCGCCGGCCGCACCGCACTCGTCACCGGCGGCAGCCGAGGCATCGGCAAGGCCATCGCCGCGGAACTGCTCGCCCGCGGCGCGAACGTCGCCATCACCGCTCGCAAGCGCGAACCTCTCGTTGCGGCGGCAGCGGAACTCGGCGATTCCGTGCTCGCGATCGACGGTAATGCGGGCGACCCGGAGCACCGACGCAACGCGGTCGCGAGCACCGTGGAGACCTTCGGTTCACTGGACATCCTGGTCAACAACACCGGCATCAACCCCGTCTACGGCTCACTGATGGACGCCGACCTGGCCGGCGTGAGCAAGATCTTCGACACGAACGTCGTGGGTACCCTCGGATTCGTCCAGCAGGCGTTCCATGCCTGGATGGGCGAGCACGGCGGCGCGATCGTCAACGTCGCCAGCGTGGCAGGCATCCGTTCCACCGGCGTGATCGCCGCGTACGGCGCATCCAAAGCGGCTCTGATCCGCCTCACCGAGGAGCTCGCCTGGCAGCTCGGTCCGAAGATTCGCGTCAATGCGGTGGCTCCGGGCGTGGTGAAGACGAAATTCGCCGAGGCTCTCGTCGCCAACGGCGAAGACGCGGCAGCGTCCGGCTATCCGATGAAGCGTCTCGGCAATCCTGAGGACGTAGCGGCCCTGGTGGCCTTCCTGGTGTCGGACGCGTCCTCCTGGATCACGGGCGAGACCGTGCGCGTGGACGGTGGTTTGCTCGCCACCGGCGGAATGTGAACGATTTCTCGGCCGACGTCGCGGTGGTCGGACTCGGTCCCGCGGGGCGGGCCGTCGCCCATCGGTGCGCCGAGGCCGGACTGGATGTGCTCGCACTCGATCCACACCCGTCGCGCACCTGGACACCGACGTATTCCGCCTGGGCCGACGAGTTGCCGTCGTGGTTGCCTCCGACCGCCGTCGCCTCGACTGCGCAGAAGCCGGCGGTATGGACCGACCGTCATCGGATCATCGACCGGACGTACTGCGTGCTGGACACACCTGCCCTGCAAGCGACCCTGTCGCTCGACCGCGTCCGAGTGCTGGCGGGGACGGCCGTCGACGTCACCGGTTCCCGGGTGACGACCGCCGACGGCACCATCGTCGACGCTCGTCACGTCGTCGACGCCCGCGGCACGCTCGATTCTCGGGACCTCGCACAGCAGACGGCGTACGGCATCGTCGTCGACCGGGACCGCGCCGAGCCGATCCTCGAAGGATCCGACGCCTGGTTCATGGACTGGCGCACCGACAACGGAGCTCGGCCCGGTGAGGCCCCGAGTTTTCTCTACGCCGTGGCGCTCGACGAGGATCGGATCCTGCTCGAGGAGACGTGTCTGGTCGGCCGGCCACCGCTGGAACTCGCACTGCTTCGATCGCGGCTGCACCACCGGCTCACCCGTCGGAACCTGGAACCGACCGGCGACGAGGACGTCGAGCGAGTGCGGTTCTCGGTCGAACCGCCGCCTCGGTCGCGGCTGCACACCGGGCGAGGCGGACCGGTGCTCTTCGGTTCCCGCTCCAATCTGATGCATCCCGCCACGGGGTACAGCGTTGCGGCGTCGCTGGCGACGGCGGATCACCTCGTCGAGAGATTCCGAGGCGGTGGACGTTCGCGCCCGATGCGCCCGGTGCACGTCTGGACGGTTCAGAAGCTTCGCAACCTCGGGCTGCGCACGGCACTGGCTCTCGAACCCGAGATGGTCCCCCAGTTCTTCTCCAGCTTCTTCTCGCTCCCGGTCGAACTGCAGCGCTCGTACCTGTCCGGGTACGACGACGCCCTCGGGACGATGACCGCGATGCTGAAGATGTTTCCGACGCTCCCGGGATCGGCCAGGCTCGCGATCGCGCGCACGATAGTGCGCACTCCGGGCCGCGGCTGAGTTTCCCGCCAACGGTCGACACGCGGGCGCCCGGTCGGCGATCATGGACAGATGCGCAGCATTTGGAAGGGCTCGATCGCCTTCGGACTGGTCAACGTTCCGGTGAAGGTCTACTCGGCCACCGAGCAGCACGACATTCGGTTTCATCAAGTGCACGCGAAGGACGGCGGGCGCATCAAGTACGACCGCATCTGTCAGGAATGCGGCAAGTCGGTGCAGTTCGCCGATATCGACAAGGCGTACGACTCCCCCGACGGGGAACGCGTCATTCTCACCGACGACGACTTCGACAAGCTGCCTGCGGCGGAGAAGCACGAAATTCCGGTTCTCGAATTCGTGCCGACCGAGCAGATCGATCCGATCCTCTACGACAAGAGTTACTTCCTCGAGCCGGACTCCGCGTCACCCAAGGCCTACGTGCTGCTTCGGGAGACGCTGGAGGAAACCGAACGCACCGCGCTGGTGCATTTCACTCTGCGACAGAAGACCCGCCTGGCCGCACTACGCGTGCGCGACGATGTGCTGGTGATTCAGACACTGCTGTGGCCGGACGAAGTCAGGGCCGCAGAGTTTCCTTCGCTCGAAGACGCGCCGTCCGCGCGCCCGCAGGAAGTGGAGATGGCGACGTCCCTGGTCGAAAGCATGTCCTCGGAATTCGATCCCACCGAGTACACCGACGACTACCAGATCGAACTGCGCAAGCTGATCGACGAGACGCTCGCCAACGGCGGTGAGAAGGTCATCCACACCGAGACGGAGAAGGACGACGACGGAGAGGATGCCGAGGTCGTCGATCTCGTGGCGGCTTTGCAACGCAGCGTCGAGGCGGCAGGCAAGAACGCGAAGTCGGGGTCCTCCACATCCGCTTCGGCGAAGAAGACACCCGCGAAGAAAGCCCCGGCGAAGAAGGCGGCCGCCAAGAAGACGGCAGCGAAGAAGTCGACCCCCGCCAAGACCGCCGACTCCAAAGCGGACGAAGCCAAGGGTGCGTGAGGGGGCCGACTCGGCCGTACGTCAGACGGTGAAGCCGAGGGCCCTGAGCTGCTCGCGACCGTCGTCGGTGATCTTGTCCGGACCCCACGGCGGCATCCAGACCCAGTTGATCTTGAGGTCGGCGGCCAGACCGCTGCGCACGAGCGCGCCGCGAGCCTGATCCTCGATGACATCGGTCAACGGGCATGCCGCCGACGTCAGCGTCATGTCGACCGTGACGATGTCGTCGGCGTCGATCTTGATGTCGTACACCAGTCCCAGGTCGACGACGTTGATCCCGAGCTCGGGGTCGACGACGTCGCGCATCGCTTCTTCGAGGTCCTCGAGCACCTCGATCTCGTCGGCAGTCAGTTCCACCGGCGTCGTGGTCACGGCTGGAGTCGTCTCTGTTGCTTCGGTCATGATTGCTGTCCTCCGGAAAGTGCCGACTGGGCGGTCTCGCCCGTCGTGACTGTCGAATCTGCGTCCACTATTTGAACAACCGCGTCCTTGAAAGCCATCCATCCCAGCAGGGCGCACTTGACGCGGGCCGGGTATTTGGCCACACCGACGAACGCGATTCCGTCACCGATGACGTCCTCGTCGCCTTCGACGGTACCTCTGCTGCCGACCATGTCGCTGAACGCGTCGACCGTCTTCAACGCATCGGCGACGCTCAGGCCGACGACCTGGTCGGTGAGCACCGATGTCGCCGCCTGGCTGATCGAGCAGCCCTGGCCGTCGTACGAGACGTCGGCGACGGTGCCGTTCTCGATCTGCACGCGCAGGGTCACCTCGTCGCCGCAGGTGGGGTTGACGTGGTGTACCTCGGCACCGAAGGGCTCGCGCAGTCCACGGCCGTGCGGGTGCTTGTAGTGATCGAGGATCACTTCCTGGTACATCTGTTCCATGCGCATCTACCGCTGACCTCCCCCGCCGTTGTCGGTGGTGCCGAAGAACGACTGTGCGCGGCGAATCGCCTGTGTCAGAATCTGCACTTCCTCGACCGTGTTGTAGAGCGCGAACGAGGCGCGCGCTGTCGCAGCCACGCCGAACCGACGATGCAGGGGCCACGCGCAGTGATGTCCGACGCGGATGGCGACCCCCTCGTCGTCCAGGATCTGTCCGAGGTCGTGGGCATGAATGCCATCGACCACGAACGACACCGCCGAACCGCGGTCGACGTTCTCCGTCGGTCCGATCACGCGAACACCGTCGATCTTCGCGAACTCGGCGAGAGTTGCTGCGACCAAGGACTTTTCGTGCGCGGCGATGACATCGATGCCGATGTTCTCCAGGTATTGCACAGCTGCGCCGAGTCCGACGACCTGCGAGGTCATCGGAACGCCGGCTTCGAACCGTTGCGGCGGCGCGGCGAACGTCGTCTTCTCCATGGTGACGGTCTCGATCATCGAACCGCCGGTGATGAACGGAGGCATCGCTTCGAGGAGTGCAGCCTTGCCGTACAACACGCCGACCCCCGATGGACCGAGCATCTTGTGACCGGAGAACGCGGCGTAGTCGACGTCGAGCGCGTGGAAATCGACCTTCATGTGCGGCACCGACTGGCACGCGTCGAGGACGACGAGCGCGCCCACCGCCCTGGCCCGACGCACCAATTCCTCGACCGGAGCCACCGCGCCGGTCACGTTGGACTGATGCGTGAACGCGAGAACCTTGACGGCCGGGGACAATTCGAGCGAGTCGAGGTCGATTCGACCGTCGTCGGTGACGCCGTACCAGCGCAGCGTGGCCCCGGTTCGAGCTGCCAGCTCCTGCCACGGAACGAGGTTGGCGTGGTGTTCGAGTTCGGTGACGACGATCTCGTCGCCGGGACCGAGGTGGCGATCAAATCGCTGATCGGCAAGCACGTACGTCACGAGGTTGAGCGACTCGGTCGCGTTCTTGGTGAACACGATCTCGTCGACGTCGGCACCGACGAACGACGCGATGGCGGCGCGCGCACCCTCGTAGGCATCGGTGGCCTCTTCGGCCAACTGATGCGCCCCGCGGTGTACGGCAGCGTTGCACGTGGTCAGAAATTCACGCTCGGCGTCGAGTACCTGCACGGGCCGCTGAGAGGTGGCACCGGAGTCCAGATACACCAACGGCTTACCGTCTCGCACGGTGCGCGAGAGGATGGGGAAGTCGCGGCGAACCGTGGCGACATCGAACGATGCCGCCACCGCCGCAGCTGCGGGTGCAGCCATACTCATGCTCCGGTGGTCGCGGCCTGCGTGTAGCCGGCGTATCCGTTGGCCTCGAGCTCGTCGGCCAGCTCTGCACCGCCGGACTTCACGATTTCACCGTTGACGAAGACGTGGACGAAGTCGGGCTTGATGTAGCGCAGGATGCGGGTGTAGTGCGTGATCAGCAGCACTCCACCGTCTTCGCGCTCCTTGTACTTGTTGACGCCCTCGGACACCACGCGCAGAGCGTCGACGTCGAGGCCGGAGTCGGTCTCGTCGAGGATGGCGATCTTGGGCTTGAGCAGTCCCAGCTGAAGAATTTCGTGACGCTTCTTCTCGCCGCCGGAGAATCCCTCGTTGACGTTGCGCTCGAGGAAGTTCGCCTCGATCTCGAGCTCGCTCATCGCGGTCTTGGCTTCCTTGACCCAGTGCCGCAGCTTCGGAGCCTCACCGCGCACGGCGGTGGCGGCGGTGCGGAGGAAGTTCGACATCGACACGCCCGGCACCTCGACCGGGTACTGCATCGCCAGGAAGAGGCCGGCGCGCGCACGCTCGTCGACGCTCATCTCGAGCACGTCTTCACCGTCGAGGGTGATGGTGCCCGAGGTCACCGTGTACTTCGGGTGGCCTGCGATGGCGTAGGACAGGGTCGACTTGCCGGAACCGTTGGGACCCATGATCGCGTGCGTCTCACCCGACTTCACGGTGAGGTCGACACCCTTGAGGATGTTGATGGGCTCCGCAGTGGCGTCGGAGTTGGCGACGCTGACGTGCAGATCGCGGATTTCGAGTGTGGACATCAAAAAGTTCCTTTGTGCAGTCGAGAAAGGTTCGGGTGTGACCTACGCGCCGACGACGGCGAGTTCGGTCTCGATGGCAGCGTCCAGGCGCTCGCGCACGGCGGGGACCGGAATCTTGTCGATGACCTCGTGGAAGAAGCCGCGGACGACGAGTCGGCGAGCGACCTCCTCGGAGATGCCACGAGCGCGCAGGTAGAACAGCTGCTCGTCGTCGAAACGGCCGGTGGCACTGGCGTGGCCTGCTCCGACGATCTCCCCGGTCTCGATCTCGAGGTTCGGTACCGAATCGGCGCGCGCGCCGTCGGTGAGAACCAGGTTCCGGTTGAGCTCGTAGGTCTCGGTTCCCTCGGCCTCGGCGCGGATGAGAACGTCGCCGATCCAGACGGTGTGCGCGTCGTGCTTGCCCGGGCCCACTTCGCCCTGCAACGCGCCCTTGTACATGACGTTGGACTTGCAGTGCGGAGCCGAGTGGTCGACGAGCAGACGCTGCTCGAGGTGCTGGCCCGCGTCGGCGAAGTACAGACCCAGCATGTCGGCGTCACCACCGGGCGCGCTGTAGCGCACGGTCGGGCTGATGCGCACCAGGTCGCCGCCGAGACTGACGTTGTAGTGCCGCAGCACGGCGTCGCGTCCCAGCAGCGCATGGTGTGCCGCCACGTGCACGGCGTCGGACTGCCAGTCCTGGATCAGCACGACGTGCAACTGCGAGCTGTCACCGAGAACGAACTCGACGTTCTCGGCGTACGTGCCACTACCTCGCTGGTCGATCACGACGGTGGCACGAGCGAACGTGCCGAGTCGGATCTGGAGGTGACCGTAGGCGACGTGGTCGACACCGGGACCGTCGACGGTGATCTCGATCGGATCGGCCACCTCGACCTCGTTCGGCACGGAGACGATCGTGGCCGCCGTGAACGCTGAGAATGCCTGAGCGGCAACACGATCGGCAGGAACGCCGGCCTTGCCCAGTCGCTCGTCCTCGCGCCCGACGGTCTCCACGGTCACCGATTCCGGGGCGCCGACGGTGACCTGAGCGGCCCCGTCGGCGACGGCGGAACCGTCGTGCAGGCCGCGCAGCCGACGCAGCGGCGTGAAACGCCACAGCTCGTCACGACCCGACGGGATCTCGAACGCATTCACGTCGTAGGACGTGAACTGAGCGCCCTTGTTCACGACGAGCTTCGACTTGTCTTCCTTGGCCGACTCGGGGTTTTCGGATGCCACGGCACCCATCACTCCGGTGAGGGGGTTGTTCACTTATCCGACCGACCCTTCCATCTGCAGCTCGATGAGCCGGTTGAGCTCGAGCGCGTATTCCATCGGCAGTTCGCGAGCGATCGGCTCGACGAAGCCGCGCACGACCATCGCCATCGCCTCGTCCTCGGTCATGCCGCGGCTCATCAGGTAGAACAACTGATCGTCGCTGACCTTCGAGACGGTGGCCTCGTGGCCCATCGAGACGTCGTCCTCGCGGATGTCGACGTACGGGTACGTGTCGGAACGACTGATCGTGTCGACGAGCAACGCGTCGCACTTGACCGTCGAACGCGAACCGTGCGCACCCTTGTTGATCTGGATCAGACCGCGGTACGACGTCCGGCCGCCGCCGCGAGCGACGGACTTGCTGACGATGTTCGACGATGTGTGCGGTGCCAGGTGCAACATCTTCGAGCCGGTGTCCTGGTGCTGGTCCGGGCCTGCGAACGCGACCGAGAGAACCTCGCCCTTGGCGTACTCACCGGTCATCCAGACGGCCGGGTACTTCATGGTGACCTTGGAGCCGATGTTGCCGTCGACCCACTCCATCGTCGCGCCTGCCTCGGCCTTGGCGCGCTTGGTGACGAGGTTGTAGACGTTGTTCGACCAGTTCTGGATGGTCGTGTAGCGGCAACGACCACCCTTCTTGACGATGATCTCCACCACGGCGGAGTGCAGCGAATCCGACTTGTAGATCGGCGCGGTGCAACCCTCGACGTAGTGCACGTAGGCACCCTCGTCGACGATGATCAGCGTTCGCTCGAACTGACCCATGTTCTCGGTGTTGATCCGGAAGTAGGCCTGCAGCGGGATGTCCACGTGGACGCCCGGCGGGATGTAGATGAACGATCCACCGGACCACACCGCGGTGTTCAGTGCGGAGAACTTGTTGTCGCCTGCGGGGATGACGGTTCCGAAGTACTCGCGGAACAGCTCCGGCTGCTCCTTGAGGGCGGTGTCGGTGTCGAGGAACAACACTCCCTGAGCCTCGAGGTCCTCACGGATCGAGTGGTAGACGACCTCGGACTCGTACTGGGCGGCGACGCCGGAGACGAGGCGCTGCTTCTCCGCCTCGGGGATGCCGAGCTTGTCGTACGTGTTCTTGATGTCCTCGGGCAGGTCTTCCCACGTTGCAGCCTGCTTCTCGCTGGACCGCACGAAGTACTTGATGTTGTCGAAATCGATGCCGTCGAGGTCGGAACCCCAGTTCGGCATCGGCTTGCGCTCGAACGTCTTGAGCGCCTTGAGGCGCGCCTCGAGCATCCACTCGGGCTCGCTCTTCTTCTGCGAGATGTCGCGGACGACGGCCTCGGAGAGACCGCGCTTGGCGCTTTCACCGGCTACGTCCGAGTCGGCCCAGCCGTATCCGTAGGTGCCGAGCGAGGCGATGGTCTCGTCCTGGGTCAGCGGCGCGGTGGGTGTCACCTGGTCTGGTGTGACGGTCATGCGGGCTCCTTCCGGAGGCGTGGGCGTTCTCCGACACGGGGCTGCGCGTCGGGAGTCTTCTTGTCGGAACTATCAGTGTTCGAGTACCGCGTCGGTGACAGCGGTACGTGCGTCGTACACGCGCAATTACCGTTGGCGATGGTCGCCAAACGCTGCACGTGCGTGCCGAGGATCTCGGCGAACGCGGTCTGCTCGGCCTCGCACAGCTCCGGAAACTCGGAGGCGACGTGCGACACCGGGCAGTGGTGCTGGCAGATCTGCACACCGTTGCCCACCTGACGGGTGGTGGCCGAGAATCCGGCCGCGCTGAACGCGTCGGCGATTCGGTCGGCGGCGTCCTCCACGGCATGGGCATCGGATCCCGTCGCAGGCTCCACGTCGGCCACGATGGTGTTGACGCGTTGCCGAGCGAATGTCTCGATTGCCGCGTCTCCCCCGATCTTGCGCAGCTGCCGCATGGCGGCACCGGCAAGATCGTCGTAGGTGTGGCCGAGACGGTTGCGCCCGGCTGCGGTGAGCTGGAAATGCTTGGCCGGTCGGCCCCGGCCACGTTGCCGAGCACCTGCGGGGGTGGTGATGCGGGCCTCGCCCGCGTCGATGAGTGCGTCCAGGTGACGTCGGACACCCGCAGCGCTCAACCCCAGCCGAGTACCGATGTCGGAGGCGGTGATGGGGCCCTCTTCCAGCAGTAGAGTGACCACAGCGCTCCGCGTCTGCCCCTCGGGGGCCGACGTGGGTCGCACCGACGAAACGCCTGCGCCGGACGCCGAAGACTCGACACTTCCCGGACGCACGAGCGAGCTCTCGGTTGTTTTCACAACACCAGTGTGACGGAATTGCGGTACCCGGTCCAGCAAGGGTGCCCTATGCAGGGCGCTCGTCCGACGACGTGGCCGATGCCGTGCCTGCGGATGGAGCACGGTGCAGGCCGTGCGCGAGTGCACAGCTACGCTCCCACTGTGCCATCGACCGACAGTGAGCCCAGTTCCGAGAGCTCACCTTCCGCGAGCGGTTCCGAGTCCTCCTCGGCGTCCGGCACATCGAAGTCAACCCCGGGCGCGCTCGTCCAGCGGTTCGTCGTGGTCCCCGCCCGTCGAGTCATCGGTCTGGAACCGACGCCTCCCGGCGGGGCGGTCGCCACCCTGCACGGAGACGAGCAGGAGGCACCGGGGCTGAACCCCTCGGAGACGAACCAACTCAGGAACATCCGTCGTTTCGGTGCCGCGGGTGCGCTGCTGATGGCGATCGGTGCCCTCGGCGCGGGCGCGCAGCCGGTGCTGCAGAACCCGATCGCGGGTGTCCGACTGCTGAGCTTGCCGTCCCGAATGGCGACCACCGCACTGACCGTCACGATGACCGGAACCGTCATCGTGGTGCTCGCGTGGTTGCTGTTGGGAAGATTTGCGTTGGGACGAACGCGATCGGGAACCACTCCGCGTCGACTCACTCGTTCCCAGATGGACCGCACGCTGCTGCTGTGGATCCTGCCGTTGTCCGTGGCACCGCCCATGTTCTCGCGTGACGTCTATTCCTACCTGGCACAGAGCGAGATCACCGCGCGCGGACTCGACCCCTACGAGGTCGGTCCGGTCGACGCGCTCGGGGCCGACAACGTACTGACCCGAACGGTTCCGAACATCTGGCGGGAGACCCCGGCACCCTACGGTCCGCTGTTCCTGTGGATGGGCCGTGGAATCACGTACCTGACCGGCGAGAACATCGTCGCCGGCATTTTCCTCCATCGCCTGCTCGCTCTGGCGGGAGTAGCGCTGATCGTCTGGTCGCTGCCACGTCTGGCTCGGCGCTGCGGGGTCGCGTCGGTCACGGCACTGTGGCTCGGCGCCGCGAACCCGTTGGTGCTGTTCCACCTGGTGGCCGGTATCCACAACGAAGCCCTGATGATCGGGCTCATGCTGGCGGGTACCGAACTGGCACTTCGCGCGATCGAGCACTCCGGAGCGCTACGCGGTACCGACATCGCGTTCCTCGTCGGCGGAGCAGGCCTGATCGCACTGTCGTCCGCGATCAAGATTCCCTCGCTCATCGCGCTCGGCTTCGTGGGAATGGCGCTGTCGAGGCGGTGGGGCGGGACCCTGCGATCCGTGATCCACGCGGCGCTCCTGCTCGGCTCGATCGCCATCGCGGTCCAGGTGGCGGTGAGCCTGGGCAGCGGTCTCGGCTTCGGCTGGATCAACACTCTGGGAACTGCCGGCGTGGTGCGCAGCTGGATGTCGATCCCCACGATCCTCGGTCTCGGCACCGGATTCGTCGGTGTGCTCCTGGGCCTCGGCGACCACACCACCGCTGTGTTGGGTCTCACTCGCCCGATCGCAGCCGTCGTCGCGGGAATCATCGTCGTCCGCATGCTCATCGCCGTCCTGCGTGGCCGCCTGCATCCGGTCGGCGCACTCGGCGTCGCACTCGGAGCCGTCGTCCTGCTGTTCCCGGTGGTGCAACCCTGGTACCTGCTGTGGGCGGTCATCCCGCTGGCGGCGTGGGCCACGACTCCCTCGTTCAGGCGTCCGGCCATCGCCTTCTCGTCGTTGGTGAGCGTGATCCTCATGCCGAACGGCAGTGAGTACCAACCGTTCCAGATCGTGCAGGCCGCCGTCGTGACCATCCTGACGATCGCGGTGCTCTACCTGTTGACCCGAAACCGGATGCCGTGGCCCATCCGCACCGGACCACCGGAACGCGACCGCAGCAGCGACGAATACGCTGAGTCCTCGTGATCTCCGGGACGTCCGACGCGGCGCAACCTGTCGTACAGCTGACCGACGTACGCAAGTCGTACGACGGTGTCAGTGCCGTCGACGGACTGAGCCTGAACATCGGCCCCGGCGAGGTTCTCGCGCTGCTGGGCCCCAACGGTGCCGGAAAGACCACCACCGTCGAGATGTGCGAGGGGTTCGTCGTGCCGGACAGCGGCTCGGTCCGGGTCCTCGGACTGGACCCCGTGGCGCAGTCGGCGCAGCTGAGGCCACGCATCGGCGTCATGCTCCAGGGCGGAGGTGCGTACCCCGGTTCCAAGGCAGGCGAGATGCTCCAACTCGTCGCTTCGTACTCGGCCGACCCCCTCGACCCGGCGTGGCTGCTCGACTGCCTCGGCCTGACCTCTGCCGTCCGCACCCCGTACCGGCGGCTCTCCGGTGGGCAACAGCAGCGGCTGGCTCTGGCCTGCGCCATCGTCGGGCGGCCCGAACTGGTGTTCCTCGACGAACCGACCGCCGGGCTCGACGCCCAGGCCCGGCTGCTGGTGTGGGAATTGATCGACGCCCTGCGCCGCGACGGTGTCGGCGTTCTGCTCACGACACATCTGATGGACGAGGCCGAGCAGCTCGCGGATCGGCTGACGATCATCGACAACGGCCGCGTCGTCGCCTCGGGCACACCCTCCGAGCTGACCAAGCAGGGTGCCGAGGGCCAACTGCGCTTCACCGCACCCCCGGGACTCGAACTGTCCATGCTCGACGCGGCACTCCCCCGGGTTACGTACCGTCGGAACCGGCGCCAGGCTCCTATGTGGTCTCCGGTGTGATCGAGCCGCAGATTCTGGTGATCGTCACGTCCTGGTGCGCACAGCAGGACGTGTTGGCCACCGAATTGCAGGTCGACCAGCGCCGCCTCGAGGACGTGTTCCTCGAACTGACCGGCAGAGAATTGAGGAAGTGACCGTGCGCAGAGAAGCCCGGCTCGCCGACAACCGATTCGAGACAGGCCTGTTCGCGCCTCGCCCGCAGCCCGCCTCGGCTGCGCGGATGCTGCTCGCACAGACCCGCCTCGAACTGAAGTTGTTGCTGCGCAACGGTGAACAGTTGCTGCTGACGATGTTCATCCCGATCACCCTGCTGATCGGATTGACCCTGCTGCCCTTCGGCGAACTCGGTGCCGACCGAGTGGCCCGCGTCGTCCCGGCCGTGATGATGGTGGCCATCATGTCGACGGCGTTCACCGGCCAGGCGATCGCTGTCGGCTTCGATCGCCGCTACGGCGCGCTCAAGAGACTCGGGGCGACACCCCTTCCGCGGTGGGGCATCATCGGCGGCAAATCCGCCGCCGTGGTGATCGTGGTGATTCTGCAATCGATTCTGCTCGGCTCGATCGGCGTCGCTCTCGGATGGCGCCCGAGCGCGACGGGTCTGTTGCTCGGGGCCGTCATCATCGCTCTGGGAACCGTCACCTTCGCGTCGATGGGACTGCTGCTCGGCGGCACCCTGCGCGCCGAGATCGTGTTGGCGCTGGCGAACATCGCCTGGTTCGTGATGCTCGGCATCGGCAGCGCGGTGTTCGTGGACGACCAGATCCCCCAGGGACTGCAGAACGTCGCACGCATCGTGCCGTCCGGCGCGCTCGGTGAGGCACTGAGCAGAGGTGTGTCCTCGTCCTTCGACATCTTCGGTGTGGTCGTACTGCTGGTGTGGGCTGCGGTGTGCGGCACCCTCGCGGTACGCACGTTCAAGTTCACCTGAGCGGGGCTCGCCACCCAACGACGGTCGCTACCCAACGACGCTGTGTAGTTGATCGGCGTTTACCATCGAGGGGTGCTGTACAGAGCGTTCTTGCGCGTCGTCGATATCCTGCCCGTGCCCTCGCTTCGAGTGCAGCGGGTGCTGGCATTCATCGCGATCCTGACGCAGGGTGGCATCGCTGTCACCGGTGCCGTCGTTCGTGTCACCGGTTCCGGACTCGGGTGCCCCACGTGGCCGCAGTGCTTTCCCGGTAGCTTCACTCCCGTCGGGGTGTCCGAGGTCCCCGTTCTGCACCAGGCCGTGGAGTTCGGCAACCGTCTGCTCACGTTCGTGGTCGTTCTCGCGGCCGCCGCGGTCGTCATCGCCGTCACCAGGGCACGGCGGCGTCGGGAAGTGCTGTTCTTCGCGTGGCTGATGCCGCTCGGTACCGTCGTACAGGCCGTGATCGGCGGATTCACGGTGCTGACCGGACTGCTGTGGTGGACGGTAGCCGTTCACCTCGTCGTCTCGATGGCCATGGTGTGGCTGGCCACGTTGCTGTACGCCAAGGTCGGCGAGAGCGATGCGCCGACCGAGTCCACGCCGACGGTGCCGGGTGCTCTGCGAGCGCTGACGGGGCTGTCCGGGATCGCTCTGACGGGCGTGCTGATCGCGGGCACCATGGTGACCGGAGCCGGCCCGCACGCGGGCGACAAGAGCATCGAGGAACCGGTACCGCGTCTCGGTATCGAGATCGTGACGCTGGTGCACGCACACTCTCAGTTCCTGGTCGGCTACCTGGCCCTGCTCGTCGGATTGGCATTCGCGCTGTATGCGGTTCGTGCGCCGAAGGCGGTCACGTTCCGACTCAACGTCCTGATCGGCCTGGTGCTGGCGCAGTCTCTTATCGGACTGGTGCAGTACTTCACCGGGGTTCCGGCCGTGCTCGTCGCCTTCCACGTGGCCGGTGCGGGCGCATGTACCGCCGCCACCGCTGCAGTCTGGGCGGCCTGCCGCACTCGCGGCCCGGTGGCGACCGAGACGGTCGAGACCACCGAGGACGTCGCAGTTCGCTCGTGACGATCGGTCGAGCTTCGAACAGGGTGGAGGGGCAGCCGGCCTCCCCCTCAGATGGCCGACTGCCCCTCCACTGACTTCGACGCATCGGGTACCGAGATGGTTCCCGCCGGATCGAAGGAATTTCCGCAGTTTTCTCCGCTCAGACGATCGCCTGGTTGCGCGCCTTCGGGAACTTCTTCTGACCGGCCACCCACCCGGCCATCTTCTCGTAGTGTCCGGGGGCCGGATTGACCGAACTGACCAGCTCGCGGTCCCATTCGGCCTCGGTCAACTGGTCGAGACCGTCGACGATCGCGCGGGCGATGGCGGTCGTCGCCACCACCTGGTCGCCCAGTACGCCGTCGGCACCGACCATGGTGAGCCGAGTTCCTGCTCGACCGATCGGCTGGATCACCACGTTGGCGGAGTTGCCGTGGTCGGCGAGAAAGCTCTTCACGGCCGCGAGTGTTCCCTTCGGAACCTCGTTCGACTCGTTCTTCTCGATGCCCGCGCTGTCGATTTCGGTAGCCATGCCGACACGATACCGAGGCCGTCCACGTCGCCCGCATCCACCCGTCGAGTCGTTACTGATCGGTAACTTCGGCCGCGTGCGTGTGTTACCCGGATCCGTGTACCCGAGTGTGACGCGCCCGTGTAGAACGGTCTCATGCGTGCCATTCGAATAGACAACACCGGCGGACCCGAGGTCATGAACGTCGTCGACATTCCGATACCGGCGCCGGGACCGGCTCAACTACTGGTCCGGATCGAGGCCGTCGGCATCAACTACATCGACACGTACTTCCGACGCGGTCTGTATCCACGCGCGCTGCCGTACGTTCCCGGCGACGAGGGATCCGGGGTGATCGAACAGGTCGGAACGGACGTCACCGACTTCGCACCGGGACAGCGCGTCGCCTGGGCCGCAGCGCCGGGCAGCTACGCGGAATACGTACTGGTCGACGCCTCGTCGGCCATCGCGGTTCCCGAGGGCGTTCCTGCCGATCAGGCCGCCTCGGCATTGCTGCAGGGTATGACGGCGCACTACCTGATCGAATCCACCTACCCGGCCCAGCAGGGTGACACCGTCCTCGTGCACGCCGGCGCAGGTGGCGTCGGACTGTTGCTGACGCAGATGGCGGTGGCGAAGGGAGTGAACGTCATCACCACGGTCTCCACGGATGCGAAGGCCGAGCGGTCCACGCAGGCCGGTGCCGCCCACGTGTTGCGCTACGAAGAGGACATCGCTGCTCGCGTGCGCGAGATCACCGACGGCGAGGGTGTCCATGCGGTGTACGACGGCGTCGGTGCCGACACTTTCGAGGCAAGTCTGGCGTCGCTACGGATCAGAGGGACGTTGGCCCTGTTCGGAGCGGCGAGCGGTCCGGTCCCGCCCCTGGACCCGCAGAGGTTGAACGGCGCAGGATCGCTGTTCCTCACCAGGCCGACACTCGCCCACCACATACGGGACCGGGCCGAGCTCGAGTGGCGGGCCGGAGATGTGTTCGGGGCGATATCGCGTGGCGCGCTCACGGTCGAGGTCGGCGCTCGATACGCGCTGGAGGACGCCGCGCAGGCCCACATCGATCTGGAGTCACGCCGAACGACGGGATCGATCGTGCTCGTTCCCTGACCGATCCGTCGGGTGACGCTCGCTCAGGAGAGAAGCTGGGCGAGCGTCTGCCAGCCGAGGACCGAGTCGACGGCCAGGCCGCAGAACACCAGTGCCAGGTATTCGTTGGAGAGGATGAACAGCTTCAGTGGCTTGACCGGAGTTCCCGCTCGCACGCCTGCGTACAGGCGGTGTGCGACGACGAGAAACCACACTCCCGACGCCACGGCGACGGCCGCGTAGACGATGCCCGAGCCCGGTGCCAACGCAAGTGTTGCGGCAACGGTGGCCCACGCATACAACACGATGTGCTTGGTGACCTTCGTCTCCGACGCGACCGCAGGCAGCATCGGTACGTTGGCCGCCTGGTAGTCCTCCTTGTAGCGGAGCATGAGCGCCCAGGTGTGCGGCGGCGTCCACAGGAAGATGACCAGGAACATCACCAGCGCTTGCCACCCGATCGTGCCGGTCACAGCGGACCAGCCGATCATCACCGGCATGCAACCGGCCGCGCCACCCCACACCACGTTCTGCGAGGTGCGCCGCTTGAGCACCAGCGTGTAGACGAAAATGTAGAAGCAGATGGTGACGACGGCGAGCACACCGCTGAGCAGATTCGTGGTGGCCCACAGCCAGAAGAACGAGAACACACCGAGTACGAGCCCGAAGATCAGCGCGTGCGAGACGGGCATGGCACCGCGGGCGAGCGGGCGCTTCTCGGTGCGCTTCATCACCTTGTCGATGTCTGCGTCGACCACCATGTTCAGCGTGTTGGCACTGGCCGCGGCCAGCATTCCGCCGAAGAGGGTGGTGAGGATCAGCCACGGATCGACGTTTCCCCGGTCGGCCAGCAACATCGCCGGAATGGTCGTGACGAGAAGGAGTTCGATGACCCGGGGCTTCGTGAGCGCGACATACGCAAGAAAGAGTGCGAATGCTCTACGTGGGGCGGACGTCGCCGGCGCGGCCTGCGTCGGCTCACCTGTCTCGTCTGCTCCGAATCCGGGGCCGCCGGCGAAACCGTGTCCGCCCGGCTGCTGCCCAATTCGCACTGCGTCTCCTCGCACGACTGTCGTTCTCTGGCGCTCGGCCACTTGCTCACGCGCCACCGGCACGCGGGTTGTCTCTCGACGGCGACACTTCGGCGCCTGCGCGCACGCGCAACTCCGCGACCACAACCGCGGGAGCCGACGACCGTGCGCCTACTACGACCGATGGTAGACGGCGGGGTTTGCACCTCCAATTCGCAGGGCACCCAAAGTGAGGAATACGTCGCCTACGAGTAACCCGCGCGCAATCGCCCGGGGGAAGGCACGACAGTAGGGTCGGACAGAACTAGGCTGGTGGAGGACGTCCTTCGGCACCGACCACATGCGTGCTCCACCCAGGCGCATCGCAGTCGCCGCCGAGCGACGATTCCCCGGAGCCACAACTCGAACGAATGTCAGGAGATTTCTGCTCGTGTCGATCACAGACGATATTGACGTCCTCACCACGGCGCACCACCCGAGCGACTGGACGGACCTGGACACCCGAGCGGTCGACACCGTTCGTGTTCTGGCAGCGGACGCAGTGCAGAAGGTCGGCAACGGCCACCCCGGAACCGCGATGAGCCTGGCTCCCCTCGCCTACACCCTCTTCCAGCGCACCATGCGTCACGACCCCACCGACACGCACTGGATCGGCCGCGACCGGTTCGTGCTCTCGTGCGGGCACTCGAGCCTGACTCTCTACCTGCAGCTGTACTTGGGCGGCTTCGGTCTCGAGCTCGCCGACATCGAGGCACTGCGCACCTACAAGTCGAAGACGCCCGGACACCCCGAGTTCCGCCACACCGACGGCGTCGAGATCACCACCGGCCCGCTCGGTCAGGGACTCGCCTCCGCCGTGGGCATGGCCATGGCGGCGCGGCGCGAGCGCGGTCTGTTCGATCCCGAGCCCGCACTCGGTGAGAGCCCGTTCGATCACTACATCTACGTGATCGCCTCCGACGGAGACATCGAAGAAGGCGTGACGTCCGAGGCGTCGTCGTTGGCCGGTACTCAGCAGCTCGGCAACCTGATCCTGTTCTACGACGACAACAAGATCTCCATCGAGCACTCCACCGACATCGCTCTCTCCGAGAACACGGCCGCGCGCTACGAGGCCTACGGCTGGCACGTACAGGTGGTCGAAGGCGGCGAGAACGTCACCGCGATCGAAGAAGCCGTCGAGGCTGCCAAGGCCGTCACCGACAAGCCGTCGATCATCGTGCTGCGTACCATCATCGGCTTCCCGGCCCCCACCATGATGAACACCGGCGCAGTCCACGGTGCCGCTCTGGGCGACGAGGAGATCGCGAAGGTCAAGCAGGCCCTCGATTTCGACCCGGCCAAGACGTTCGAGGTCACCGACGAGGTCATCGGCCACACCCGCAAGCTGCAGGAGCGCGGTCGCAAGGCCCACGCCGAGTGGACCGTCCAGTTCGACGCCTGGGCCGCCCGCGAGCCCGAGCGCAAGAAACTGCTGGACCGCCTCACCCAGGGCACGTTGCCCGAGAACTGGACCGACGTTCTGCCCACCTGGGAGCCCGGCAGCAAGGCCGTCGCCACGCGTGCCGCGTCCGGTGAGGTTCTCAACGCCGTCGGACCTGTTCTCCCGGAACTGTGGGGCGGCTCGGCCGACCTCGCAGGCAGCAACAACACGACGATCAAGGGTGCGAAGTCCTTCGGCCCCACGTCCATCTCCACCGACGACTGGGACGCCGAGCCGTACGGCCGCACCCTGCACTTCGGCATCCGTGAGCACGCGATGGGCGCAATTCTTTCGGGCATCGTGATGCACGGTCCGACCCGTGCATACGGCGGAACGTTCATGCAGTTCAGCGATTACATGCGGCCTGCGGTCCGGCTCGCGTCACTCATGGACATCGACCCCATCTACGTGTGGACCCACGATTCCATCGGCCTCGGTGAGGACGGCCCGACGCACCAGCCGGTCGAGCATCTCGCCGCGCTGCGGGCCATCCCCAACCTCTCGGTGGTACGCCCCGGCGACGCCAACGAAACCGCGTTCGCATGGCAGGCAGTGTTGGCCAAGTCCAGCAGCAGCGGACCCGTCGGCCTCGCGCTGACGCGTCAGGGCATCCCGATTCTCGAGGGCACCAGCTACGAGGGCGTCTCCAAGGGCGGATACATCCTCGTCGAGTCGTCCAAGGCGACCCCCGACGTCGTGCTGATCGGTACCGGTTCCGAGCTGCAGTACGCCGTGGAGGCACAGAAGCAGCTCGAGGCGCAGGGCATCGCCGCCCGCGTCGTCTCGATGCCGTGCGTCGAGTGGTTCGAGAGCCAGGATCAGAACTACCGCGACCAGGTGATCCCGCCCACCGTCAAGGCCCGGGTGTCGATCGAAGCCGGCATCGCGATGCCGTGGTGGAAGATCGTCGGCGGCTTCGGCGAGATCATCTCGCTCGAGCACTACGGCGAATCTGCCGACGCTGCAACACTTTTCCGCGAGTTCGGCTTCACGGCCGAGGCCGTCACGGCAGCTGCACAGCGCTCCATCACCAATGTGAAGGGATAATTCATGACCCAGAACAAGAATCTTGCAGAACTCTCCGCCGCCGGAATCTCGGTATGGCTGGACGACCTGTCCCGTGATCGCATTCGCTCGGGCAACCTCCAGGACCTCATCGACACGAAAAGTGTCGTCGGAGTGACCACCAACCCGTCGATCTTCCAGGCGGCCCTGAGCAAGGGCGAGGCGTACGACGATCAGGTGAACAAGCTCGCCGGTGAAGGTGCCGACGTCGAGACCACCATCCGCACGGTCACCACGGACGACGTTCGCGAGGCCTGCGACATCCTGATGCCTCAGTACGAGGCAAGTGCAGGCGTCGACGGCCGCGTGTCCATCGAGGTCGATCCGCGCGTGGCACACGACGCCGACAAGACGTACGAGCAGGCCGTCGAACTGTGGAAGATCGTCGACCGTCCGAATCTGCTGATCAAGATCCCGGCGACCGAGGACGGGATTCCCGCTATCGCCAAGGTGATCGGCGAGGGCATCAGCGTCAACGTCACGCTCATCTTCTCCGTCGAACGCTACGAGCTGGTGATGAACGCCTACCTCGACGGTCTGGAGAAGGCGCGTGCGGCCGGCCACGACCTCGACAAGATCCACTCGGTCGCGTCGTTCTTCGTCTCCCGCGTCGACAGCGAGATCGATTCCCGTCTCGATGCGATCGGTACCCCCGATGCCGAGGCACTCAAGGGCAAGGCCGCTCTGGCCAACGCTCGTCTGGCGTACGTGGCGTACCAGCAGATCTTCGAGGTGGCCCCTCGGTTCCGCGAGCTCGTCGGCAGCGGCGCACGCCCGCAGCGTCCGTTGTGGGCGTCGACCGGCGTGAAGTCCGACGCCTACCCCGACACCATGTACGTCACCGAGCTCGTCTCACCGAACACGGTGAACACGATGCCGGAGAAGACCATGGACGCGGTTGCCGATCACGGCGAGATCGTCGGCGACACCGTCTCGGGCAAGGGACCGGAATCGCAGGAGATCTTCGACCGCATCTCGGCACTCGGGATCGACATCACCGACGTCTTCCTGACGTTGGAGAACGAAGGCGTCCAGAAGTTCGAGGCGGCCTGGAACGAGTTGCTCGAAGCCACCGGCGAGCAGCTTCGCCAAGCAGGTCAGAAGAGCTGACCGACTGTGCCCACCGCAGAAACCGAACCTCTCCACTCCGCGGACTGGGTCAACCCACTCCGCGACGCGCGGGACAAGCGGCTCCCCCGCATAGCGGGCCCGTGCAGCATGGTCATCTTCGGAGTGACCGGCGATCTCGCGCGTAAGAAGCTCATGCCTGCGGTGTACGACCTGGCGAACCGGGGGCTTCTACCCCCCGGTTTCGCCTTGGTCGGCTTCGCCCGTCGGGAATGGCAGAACCAGGACTTCGCGAAGATCGTGCACGATTCCGTGCGCGATCACGCGCGCACTCCGTTCAGCGAGGAGGTCTGGAACACCCTCGCCGAAGGATTCCGGTTCGTCCAGGGAACGTTCGACGACGACGCGGCGTTCGACGAGTTGTCGCGGACACTGACCGAACTCGACGAGACCCGGGGCACCGGCGGCAATCACGCCTTCTACCTGTCCATTCCGCCCAGCGCCTTTCCCGTCGTTCTGGAGCAGCTGTCTCGGTCCGGTCTGGCGCAGGGCGAGGACGGCAACTGGCGACGTGTGGTGATCGAGAAGCCGTTCGGCCACGACCTGCAGAGCGCGAAAGAGCTCAATGCCGTCGTCAACCGAGTGTTCCCCGAGGACACCGTGTTTCGCATCGATCACTACCTGGGCAAGGAGACGGTGCAGAACATCCTCGCACTGCGCTTCGCGAACCAGTTGTTCGATCCGATCTGGAATGCGCACTACGTCGACCACGTTCAGATCACGATGGCCGAGGACATCGGATTGGGTGGTCGCGCAGGGTATTACGACGGAATCGGTGCCGCCCGCGACGTCATCCAGAACCACCTTCTACAGCTCCTCGCCATCACCGCGATGGAGGAGCCGGTCAGCTTCAACCCCAAGGAGCTGCAGTCGGAGAAGATCAAGGTGCTCTCGGCGACCAAACTCGCCGAGCCACTCGATCGAACCTCGGCGCGCGGTCAGTACACCGCGGGGTGGCAGGGCAGCCAGAAAGTGAAGGGGCTCAAGGAGGAAGAAGGGTTCGACTCCGAGTCGAACACCGAAACCTACGCCGCCATCACCCTCGAGGTGGACACGCGGCGATGGGGTGGGGTGCCCTTCTATCTCCGTACCGGCAAGGCACTCGGGCGCCGAGTCACCGAGATCGCGATGGTGTTCAAACGCGCCCCGCACCTGCCGTTCGACGCCACGATGACCGAGGAACTCGGTCAGAATGCGTTGGTGATCCGAGTCCAGCCCGACGAGGGCGTGACGATGCGGTTCGGCTCCAAGGTGCCGGGTTCGAGCATGCAGGTGCGCGACGTCAGCATGGACTTCAGCTACGGCCAGGCGTTCACCGAATCCTCCCCCGAGGCCTACGAACGACTCATCCTCGACGTGCTGCTGGGCGAGCCGTCGTTGTTCCCGGTCAATGCCGAGGTGGAACTGTCGTGGAAGATCCTCGATCCGATCTTGGAGTTCTGGGCCTCCGGCGGCACCGCGGAACCGTACGAAGCCGGTACCTGGGGGCCCTCCTCGGGTGACGAGATGATGCACCGCACCGGACGCGAATGGAGAAGACCGTGATTGTCGACATCCCCGCCACGACGACGGCCGAGGTCGGCAAGAAGTTGGTGGAGGTGCGCGAAGCAGGCGGTGCGGTGACCATCGGCCGAGTGCTGACTCTGATCGTGGCCAGCCGTGATCCGGCCAAGGCCGAACGAGCGATCGACGCGGCGAACGAGGCGAGCCGTGAGCATCCGTGCCGCGTCATCGTGCTCATCCACGGAGATCGGTCGGCCGAGTCGAGCCTCGACGCGCAGATCCGGGTGGGCGGCGACGCCGGTGCATCGGAGGTCGTCGTGTTGCGCCTGAACGGCGAACTCGCCGACCACGAACACAGTGTCGTCATCCCGTTCCTGCTGCCCGATACTCCGATCGTGGCCTGGTGGCCGGACGAGGCACCGACCGTTCCGGCGAAGGATCCGTTGGGGCGCTTGGCGATTCGACGCATCACCGATGCCACGAACTCCCCCGACACCACCGCGACGATCAAGGGACGGCTCAGCAGCTACACCGAGGGCGACACCGATCTTTCCTGGAGTCGCATCACGTACTGGCGTGGCCTGTTGGCCACCGCGCTCGACCAGGCTCCGTACGAGGCTGTCGTCTCGGCCACGGTGTCGGGACTGGCCGAGGAGCCCGCACTCGACATCCTTGCCGGTTGGCTGGCCGCGAAGCTGGACGTGCCGGTCCACCGCCGTGCGGGTGAGCTGAAAGTCGAGCTGATCCGGGAGAACAGCAGCATCTCGCTGACGCGACCGCAGACCGGTAAGACCGCAACCCTGCGGCGTACCGGTCAGCCCGACGCCGAAGTCGCACTGGCGCGGCGCAACACGCGCGAGTGCCTCGCCGAGGAACTGCGCAGACTCGACACGGACGAGATCTACGAACTCGCCTTGAACGGACTGTCGAAAGTGAGCTATGAGTAAGACATCGGTACTCCAGTACCTGGACGCGCAAGCCCTTGTCGACGCAGCGCGATCGCGCTTCGTCGACGTGATCACCGCCGCGCAGGCCGAGCGAGGATCTGCGTCGGTGGTGCTGACCGGCGGTGGCACAGGAATCGCATTGCTGGAGGCGCTGCGCTCGGACTCCGGCTCGATCGACTGGGGCAGAGTGGACGTCTACTTCGGTGACGAACGCTTCCTGCCCTCGGGCGATCCCGAGCGCAACGAAGTTCAGGCCTCGGAGGCGCTGCTCGATCACGTCGATGTCCATCCGGATCGGGTGTTCCGGATGGCCGCATCCGACGGACCACACGGAAGCGACCCCGAAGTTGCCGCGGCAACGTACGCACAGATCCTGCATTCCGGATCCGAAGGCGAGCCGACGCCTCGGTTCGACGTCCATCTGCTCGGCATGGGCGGCGAAGGCCACATCAATTCACTTTTCCCCCACACCGATGCAGTGCGCGAACAGCACCGCTTCGTCGTGGCGGTCGAGGACTCCCCCAAGCCCCCACCGGTGCGCATCACACTGACGCTGCCTGCGGTCCGCCGCGCGCAGCACGTGTGGTTGCTCGTCTCGGGAGCGAACAAGGCCGATGCCGTCGCTGCTGCGGTGGGCGGGGCCGATCCCGACGACGTCCCGTCGGCCGGAGCACTGGGCACCGAATCCACGGTCTGGTTCCTCGATACCGGCGCAGCGTCCAAGCTGGACACGGTGTGAGAGCCCGGAGTTAGTCCGGTTCGACTGCGTCGGGGTCACGTCCCGGCCACGCATCGTCGTAGTCGCCGACGCACCGAACACGTCCTGATGTCGAGCGATCGATCCGCCTACCGTTCGCACGGTAGGCGGATCCGTCGCGCCAGGCATCGGTGTTGTTGCTGCACTGCCTCATACTTCGTTGGACGCTTCTCGCCGCCGACCGGTTCCGCGCCCCTCGTGCGGGTCAGCCGCTGTTACGCAGTGCCGTCGCGAGACCGTTCATCGTCAGCAGGATTCCTCGCTTGACGCGTTCGTCGTCGTCCCCGTTTCGGTAGCGCCTGAGCATCTCGACCTGCATCTGATTGAGCGGCTCGAGGTACGGGAATCGGTTGTGCACGGAGCGTTCGAGAGACGGATTGTCTTCGAGCAGTCGACTGTGACCGGTGATCTTCAGGTACATCCGCACCGTCGTGGCGTGCTCGGCCTCGATCATGCCGAAGATCCGAGCCCGGAGATCGGCGTCGGGAACCAACTCGGCGTAGCGAGCCGCGATGCCCAGATCGGACTTGGCCATGACCTGCGCGAGGTTGGACAGAACCGTCTGGAAGAACGGCCACTTCCGGTAGAGGTCGGTCAGCACCTCGAGCCTGGAATCGTCGTCGCCGACCCACTCCTCGAACGCCGATCCCGTTCCGTACCACCCGGGCAACATCACGCGGCACTGACTCCACGACATCACCCAGGGAATGGCACGCAGGTCGTACACCGAGTTGGTCGGCTTCCGCGATGCCGGACGGGAGCCGATGTTCAGCTCCCCTACCTCGGCAACGGGAGTCGACGTTCGGAAGTACTCGACGAAACCTGGCTCCTCGTGCACCAGACGGCCGTACGCTGCACGTGCCTTGGCGGCCAGATCGTCCAGAATGTCGTACGCGGCTTCGGCACCGTCCCCGAGGCCCTCGACGTCGAGCAGAGTCGATTCGAGAGTTCCGGCAACCAGGGACTCGAGGTTTCGTCGCGCCAAGGACGGCTCCGCGTACTTCGCTGCAATGATCTCGCCCTGCTCGGTCAGACGCAGGGATCCCTGCACCACACCGGGCGGCTGCGCCAGGATCGCGTCGTAGCTCGGACCGCCGCCGCGGCCGACCGTGCCACCGCGACCGTGGAAGAGCCGCAACCGGATCCCCGTCTTGCGCGATGCCTCGAGTAGATCCAACTCGGCGCGATACAGCGCCCAGTTGGCCGCGAGGTATCCACCGTCCTTGTTCGAGTCGGAGTACCCGAGCATGACTTCCTGGTTCATGCCGCGACCGGCGACCAGCGCGCGGTAGATCGGAACGTCGAGCGTGGCCAGCAGAGTCGCCGCGCCCTGCTGGAGGTCCTCGATGGTCTCGAACAGCGGAACGACACCGACGGTCGAGGTCGGTGCCGAACCGTCGGTGCCGGGGTCGAAGATGCCTGCCTCCTTGAGCAGCAACGCCGCTTCGAGCATGTCGCTGACCGACTGGCACATGCTGATGATGTAGTTCTGGATGGTGTCGGGGCCCAGGTGGTCGATGGCCTCCTTGGCCGCCCTGACGATGCCCAGTTCCTTCGTCGCGAGCTCACTGAGCTGCGCGTTGGGGCCGACTAGCGGCCGCCTGGTCGCGAGTTCCCGCGACAGCACCGACACCCGCTCGTCCTCGCCGAGGGACACGTAGTCGGGGTGAACACCGGCCCAGGCCAGCAGCTCGGCGACCACCTCTTCGTGGGTCTCGGAGTTCTGCCGCATGTCCAACGCCTGCAGATGGAATCCGAACGTCTCGACCGAACGTCGAAGCCGGAGCAGTCGATCGTCGGCGATCAACGCGTCACCGTCCGCACGAAGTGCCCGGTCGATGATGTCGAGGTCGTCGAGGATGTCCTGCGGGCCGTCGTACTTCTGCGCTCCGAGGTCGATGCCGGAGACCGGTACGGCGTCGAGCACCGCCTCGGCGGTGGCGGTGAGCCGAGCCCGGATGCCGACCACCGCGACCCGATACGGTTCGTCCGATCGGCGGTCGTCCGGTTCGGCCGATGCGCCGGCCAGAGCCGCGAGCTCCTCGGTGACATCCACCAGGCGCGCGGACATCGACAGTTCCTTCTCCAGCGCGACCAGCTCGTCCAGGTAGTGCTCGAACGCTACGTAACCCGCCTGATGTGTCGCAGTGTGCACCACGTCGGCGGTGACGTTCGGATTGCCGTCGCGGTCGCCGCCGATCCAGGAACCGGGGCGAAGGATGGGGCGCGGCAGTAGATCGTCCTCGGGCCACCGTGCGCGCAGCGCGGCACGCACATCCGCATTGAGGGCAGGCATGACGTCGAACAGAGACGACTCGAAGTAACGGAGGCCGACCTCGATCTCGTCCTGAATTCGCAACCGCGACAACCGAATCAGAGCTGTCTCCCACAGGGTCAGTACCTGCCTGCGGATCTGCACGTCGATGGCGGCCAGTTCCTTGGCCGCGCTGGCGGCCTTGCCCTCGACCGCCGCAGCGGCGACATCGCGGCGACGCATCAGCTCGGTGATCTTCGATTGCACGTCGAAGATGGTCCGTCGACGTGTCTCGGTGGGGTGCGCTGTGATCACCGGGGCGACCAACGCATCGGTGAGAGCGGCTGCCACCTGCTCGCGCGACGGTGCCGCGGCATCGATCTTGAGCCAGGTGGCGTCGAGGCTGCTGTCCTGCGGCGGATCCTGGCGGTCGAGGTGAATCGCGCGGCGACGTTCGCGGTGCAGGTCCTCGGCGAGATTGGCCAGCAGCGAGAAGTGACTGAACGCGCGAATGAGTGGAACTGCCTGTGCCACTTCCACATCGGTGTAACGTCCGACCGAATCGTCACGCTCGATCTCGGATCTGCGTACCGCGAAGGATTCGACGCGCGCTGCCTCGATCAGGTCGAAGACGTCTTCGCCCTCGTGCTCGCGAATGATCTCGCCCAAGATACCGCCGAGATAGCGGATGTCCTCACGGAGAGGCTCTGTCAACTCTCGACCCTGAGCTGTCGGTGGGACGAAGGCTGGGGAACCGACTGACTCGTAGGAGGATTCGCTCATCCACCCAGTATCGTCGCTCCGTCACCAACTCGCACTCGGAGCCGAATTCGATCAGGTGTACTTGATCTCCAGACCGATACCGAGGATGGCGATGAGCCAGATGATGCCGGTGAAGACCGTGAGGCGATCGAGATTCTTCTCGACGACGGTCGAACCGGAGAGGCTGGACTGCACTCCGCCACCGAACAGGCTGGACAATCCGCCGCCCTTGCCGCGATGCAGCAGGATCAGCAAGATCAGTGCCAGGCTGGTGATGACCAGCAGAATATCCAGAAACAGATCCATGTCCACCTCAAACTCGATTCGATGCCTTCAGCAGCCTACCTGGCCCCGTGAACGGCTTCGGACACCCCGCCGAAGCGAGGTGCCCGAAAACCGTTCGTCGTAGCGTTGCCGATCAGGGCAGGGGTCCTCCTGCAGCGATGGCCGACAACGTGGCGAACTCGTCGGCCTTGAGCGAAGCGCCACCGACCAGTGCGCCGTCGACATCGGGCTGACCGACGATCTCGCCGACGTTCTTCGCGTTGACCGATCCGCCGTAGAGCACGCGTACGCCTGCGGCGACCTCGCCCGAGGAGAGCGACTTCAACTCCTCGCGGATGGCGCCGCACACTTCCTGAGCGTCCGACGCGGACGCGACCCGGCCGGTTCCGATCGCCCACACCGGCTCGTAGGCGATGACGACCTTCGAGATGTCCTCGGCCGACAGTCCGTCGAGTGACCCGCGGAGCTGCGCGACGTTGTAGGCCACGTGCTCGCCCGCCTCGCGGATGTTCAGACCCTCGCCGATGCACACGATCGGAGTCAGTCCGTTCTTCAGCGCCGCCTTCGTCTTGGCGAGCACGACGGCGTCGTCCTCGTTGTGCAACGTGCGTCGTTCGGAGTGACCGACGACGACGAAGGTGCACCCCAGCTTGGCCAGCATCGATCCGCTGATCTCGCCGGTGAACGCACCCTTGTCCTCGGACGAGACGTCCTGCGCACCGTAGGTGAGCAGGACCTTGTCGCCCTCGACCAGAGTCTGGACGCTCCGGATGTCGGTGAACGGCGGGATCACCGTGACATCGACCTTGTCGAAGTACTTCTCGGGCAACGAGAATGCGATCTTCTGCACCAGCGAGATGGCCTCGAGGTGGTTGAGGTTCATCTTCCAGTTGCCCGCGATGAGCGGCTTACGTGCCATGCGTTACGCCTCCAGGACGGATAGGCCGGGGAGCTGCTTGCCTTCGAGGTATTCGAGGGATGCACCGCCGCCGGTGGAGATGTGCGAGAAGCCGTCGTCGGGCAGTCCGAGGGTGCGCACCGCAGCCGCGGAGTCTCCGCCACCGACGACGCTGAACGCGCCCTTTTCGGTGGCTTTGATGATTGCTTCCGCGATGCCCTTGGTGCCGGCCGAGAACTTGTCGAACTCGAACACTCCTGCCGGTCCGTTCCAGAAGACGGTCTTCGCATTCGAGAGCACGACAGCGAAACGACTGACCGAGTCGGGTCCGATGTCCAGGCCCATCCAGCCGTCCGGAATCTCGGACGCCTTGACGGTCTTCGCCTCGGCGTCCGCCGCGAACTTGTCTCCGACGACGATGTCGACGGGCAGGTGGATCACGTCGCCGAAGCGCTCGAGCAGGTCCTTGCAGACCCCGATCTGATCCTCCTGCAGCAACGAGTTGCCGACCGAATATCCCTGCGCGGCAAGGAAGGTGAACGCCATGCCGCCGCCGATCACGAGGGTGTCGACCTTGGGGGCCAACGCCTCGATGACGCCGAGCTTGTCCGAGACCTTGGAGCCGCCGAGCACAACCGCGTACGGACGCGCAGCGTCCTCGGTGAGCTTGGCCAGCACCTCGACCTCGGCAGCGACGAGGGTGCCCGCGTAATGGGGCAGCAGCTGCGCCACGTCGTAGACCGACGCCTGCTTGCGGTGCACGACGCCGAATCCGTCGGAAACGAACGCCGCGTCGTCGCCGGCCAGAGCCACCAGCTCGCGAGCCAGGGCAGCTCGCTCGGACTCGTCCTTGCTGGTCTCGCGCGGATCGAAGCGAATGTTCTCGAGCAGCAGTACGTCGCCGTCCGTCAGACCCTCGGCGCGAGCCTCGGCGTCCTGACCCACGACGTCGCCCGCGAGCTGAACATGGCGTCCGAGCAGCTCGCCGAGTTTCGCGGCGACCGGAGCCAGGCTGTACTTCGCGTCGGGCTTACCGTCGGGACGACCGAGATGCGCGGTGACGATGACCTTGGCACCGGCCTCGACCAGAGCCTCGAGAGTCGGGATCGACGCCTGGATACGGCCGGGATCGGTGATCGTGCCGTCCTCGAGCGGGACATTGAAGTCCGATCGCACGAGGACGGCACGGCCTTCGACACCGGCATCGAGCAGATCCTGCAGTGTCTTGACAGCCATCGGTGTCAGAGGGACTTGCCGACGAGACCGATGAGGTCGGCGAGGCGGTTGGAGTAGCCCCACTCGTTGTCGTACCAGGAGACGATCTTGACCTGGTCGTCGATGACCTTCGTCAGCGGCGCGTCGAAGATCGACGAGTGCGGGTCGGTGACGATGTCCGAGGACACGATGGGATCGGTGTTGTACTTCAGGATGCCCTTCAGCGGTCCCTCGGCAGCTGCCTTCATCGCGGCGTTGATGTCGTCGGCGGAGGCCGACTTCTTCAGCAGCGCGGTGAGGTCGGTGACCGAGCCGGTGGGGATCGGAACCCGGAGCGCGTAGCCGTCGAGCTTGCCCAGCAGCTGCGGGAGCACCAGGCCGATGGCCTTGGCTGCGCCGGTGCCGGTCGGCACGACGTTCAGAGCCGCAGCGCGAGCGCGACGCAGATCGCTGTGCGGGCCGTCCTGCAGGTTCTGATCCTGTGTGTACGCGTGGATCGTGGTCATCAGTCCCGAGACGATGCCGAACTCGTCGTCGAGAACCTTGGCGATGGGGCCGAGGCAGTTGGTGGTGCACGACGCGTTGGAGATGATGTTCTGGCTGCCGTCGTACTTGTCGTCGTTGACGCCCATCACGATGGTGATGTCCTCGCCCTTGGCGGGCGCGGAGATGATGACCTTCTTCGCACCGGCGTCGATGTGACCCTGGGCCTTCGCAGCGTCGGTGAAGATGCCGGTGGACTCGACGACGACGTCGACACCCAGGTCACCCCACGGAAGTGCGGACGGGCCCTCGCGCAGCGACAGTGCCTTGATCTTCTGGCCACCGACGACGATGGTGTCTTCGCCCTCGAGCGAGACATCGTGCGGCAAACGGCCCAGGATCGAGTCGTACTTGAGCAGGTGTGCGAGCGATGCGTTGTCGGTCAGGTCGTTGACAGCAACGATTTCGATGTCGGTGGTACCGAGCGCCTTCTGCGCGTCGACAGCCCTGAAGAAGTTACGCCCGATGCGGCCGAAGCCGTTGACGCCTACCCGGATCGTCACTGTTCGCTCCTAAAAGTTGTGAAAACAGATGTCTGATTGTGCCTGCGTGCGGGGTGCCACACGCGGTTCCCACCCTAGTGTGCGCGCAGGCAGAGCGCGCGCATCACGTGATCGGACCGATCACGCCTCGTCGAGCAGCTCGGCGGTGACCGCGGACTCGGTGTCGGGAATTCCGGTTTCCTTGGCCTTGCGATCGGCCATGGACAGCAGGCGTCGAATTCGGCCGGCCACGGCGTCCTTGGTCATCGGAGGGTCGGCCAACTGGCCCAGTTCCTCGAGTGACGCCTGCCGATGCTGGACTCGGAGCGATCCCGCTGCGGCCAGATGGTCCGGCACGTCGTCGCCGAGGATGTGCAGGGCGCGCTCGACTCTCGCTGCGGCGGCGACGGCGGCCCTGGCCGAGCGGCGCAGGTTGGCGTCGTCGAAGTTGGCGAGCCGGTTCGCAGTGGCTCTGACCTCGCGTCGCATGCGTCGTTCTTCCCAGATCAACCGGGTGTCCTGTGCTCCCATGCGGGTGAGCAGGGCTCCGATGGCCTCGCCGTCGCGGACGACCACTCGATCGGTGCCGCGGACCTCACGGGCCTTCGCGGCCACTCCGAGGCGGCGGGCGGCTCCGACGAGCGCGAGCGCCGCCTCCGGTCCGGGGCAGCTGATCTCCAGGGCCGAGGACCTGCCCGGTTCGGTGAGCGAGCCGTGCGCCAGGAATGCGCCCCGCCATGCTGCCTCGGAATCCCCCACCGTGCCGCCGACGACCTGTGCGGGGAGGCCGCGAACCGGGCGTCCCCGCAGATCCAGCAGGCCGGTCTGGCGGGCCAGCGCTTCGCCGTCCTTGGCCACTCGGACCACGTACCGCGAGGTCTTGCGTAGCCCGCCTGCACCGAGCATGTGCACGTCGGAGGAGTAGCCGTACAGCTCGAAGATCTCCCGCCGCAGCCGTCTCGCAATGGACCCGAGGTCGACCTCGGCTTCGACCACCACCCGGCCCGCCACGATGTGCAGTCCACCGGCGAATCGCAGCAGTGCGGACACCTCGGCCTTGCGGCAACTGACCTGGCTGACGGTCAGCCTGCTCAGCTCGTCCTTGACCTCCGCTGTCATGGCCACGAAGTGATCCCCTCTCTGCGTGCGGCAGTCGGTGCGGTGCCGCCGGTGGGCGACACGATGGAGCCGAGAGCCGCGGCAAGCTTGCCGTAATGATGTGCGTGGGTGCCGTTTTCGGCAACGTCGACGTAGACGACCTCGGCACCGAGCCGGGCCGCAGCCCGCGCCACGTGCTCGCGGTTGCTGCCTTCCGGGACCGAGGCGGAATCGACCAACACGTAGTCGATTCCCAAATCCGGTGCGTGTTGGGAGAGTACGTGGACATGGCGCTCGGCGGAGAATCCGGTGGTCTCACCGAGTTCGGGGGCCAGGTTCAGCACCAGTACCTTCGGCGCGCTCGTACGAGCCAGCGCGGTGAGCTGATCCGGCACCAGTACGTGCGGGATCACGCTGGAGAACCACGATCCCGGTCCGAGCACCACGAGGTCAGCCTTCTCGATCGCAGCGAGTGCATCCGCGGACGCCGGCGGTTCGGGGGGAAGCAGCCGAACGCGGCGAACCTTGCCGGGAGTCGTCGCCACCGCCACCTGTCCGCGAATGACGCGGCTCACGCGCGGATCGTCCTCGAGACCGGAGACGTCGGCCTCGATGTCGAGTGCGATCGGCGACATCGGAAGCACTCGTCCGTCGATTCCGAGCATCCGCACCATCTCGTCCAGTGCGGCGATCGGGTCGCCCAGTACCTCGGTGAGGCCGGCGAGGATGAGGTTGCCCACCGAGTGCCCGGCCAGCGCGCCCGTGCCACCGAAGCGGTGCTGGAGGACGTCGGTCCACAGCTGTGTTCGCTCGTCCGAGCGTGCCAGCGCGGCCAGCGCCATGCGCAGATCCCCGGGCGGAATGACGCCGAGCTCGGCCCGCAGACGTCCCGAGGATCCCCCGTCGTCGGCGACCGTGACGATGGCGGTGACGTCGTGACCGAGCAACCGGGCCGCCGACAGCGTTGCGTACAGGCCGTGACCGCCTCCGAGTGCGACGATCCTGGGGCCCGATACCGGTACTTCGGTGTCGACCTCGCTCATTCGCGACCCAGATCCCGATGCAGCACCCGCACCGACACATCACCCTGATCGGCGAGAATCGCGGCCAGTGCCTCGGTCATCGCAACACTCCGATGTTTCCCTCCGGTGCAGCCCACAGCCACCGTCATGTATCTCTTGCCTTCCCGCACGTATCCCTCGATCGTCAGATTCAGCAGATGCGTGTACGTCTGCAGGTAGTCGCGTGCCCCGTCCTGCCCCAGCACGTAATCCCGGACGTCCGCGTCCTGGCCGGTGTGTTCGCGCAGCTCCGGAACCCAATGGGGATTGGGCAGAAAGCGAACGTCGCAGACCAGGTCGGCGTCCATCGGCAGGCCGTACTTGAAGCCGAACGACTGCACGGTGACCCCGACGCCGGTGGTGTCGGACTCGCCGAACACCGTCTCGATCTTGCGCCGCAATTGATGCACCGACAGGGATGTGGTGTCCACGGTCAGATCCGCGGCCGCCTTGACCTGGGCGAGTCGCAACCGTTCGGCGGTGATGCCCTCGGTCAAGGTTCCGTCCTGACCGTCGTTCTGCAGAGGATGGCTGCGCCGGTTGGACTCGAATCGACGGATCAGCACGGCGTCGGACGCGTCGAGGAAGAGCACTCTGTTGCGCACGCCCTTGGAATCGAGTTCTTTGACCACCCAGCCCAGATCGCCGGTGAACAGGCGACTTCGAACGTCCATCACCAGCGCCAGTCGCTCGATTCTGGGCTTGGACTCGCGGCCGAGATCGACCATCTTGGAGATGAGCTCCGGCGGTAGGTTGTCGGCGACGTACCAGCCGAGATCCTCGAGAATCTTGGCCGCCGTGCGCAATCCTGCTCCGGAAACCCCGGTGACCAACGCCACTTCGATCTCGTCGTGCCGCGACTCCCCCGCGGAGGGCTGTTCGAGATGGTCTTCGGACGGTGGGTGTCTCTGTGTCTGGTGTTCGCTCACTACGAAGCCTGTCCCGCCGATTCCACGCGCGGTGCGATCGCATGTTCCGCCGTGTTCTCGCCCGATGTCGTTGCAGTTGCGCTGCCATCATCGCCTACATCGGCGTCGTCCGTGCCGGAACCCAGTGCGGCCAGCACCGACTTGGCTGTGGTCTCTCCGATCCCGGGCACCTCGACGATCTCCGCGACCGTCGCACGCTTGAGGTTGGCGACGGAACCGAAGTGTGCCACCAGTGCCGTTCGACGCGACTCGCCGAGTCCGCGAACCGAATCCAGAGCCGAGGCCGTCATGCGTCGCGATCGCTTGCTGCGATGGAACGTGATCGCGAACCGGTGCGCTTCGTCGCGAACCCGTTGGAGCAGGTAGAGCGACTCGCTCGTACGCGGAAGGATCACCGGATCCTCCTCCCCCGGAACCCATACCTCCTCCAGCCGCTTCGCCAGACCGACCACGGCCACGTCGGTCACGCCGAGCTCGTCCAGCACGGCCGCGGCAGCGGCCACCTGAGGGGCACCGCCGTCGACGACGAACAGATTGGGTGGATACGCGAATTTGCGCGGTCTGCCGGTCTGTGGATCCAACGCCGCTTCGGGGGCGAGATCGCCTCCGGTCCCCTCGGCCGAACCGTCCGCGGAGTGCCGTAGGAACCGGCGACGGGTCACCTCGGCGATGCTCGCCACGTCGTCGGAGTGCCCGTCGCCTGCCGCTTCCTTGATCGCGTAGTGGCGGTAGTCGCTCTTGCGGGGCAATCCGTCCTCGAAGACGACGAGCGAGGCCACCACATCGGTTCCCTGCACGTGGGAGATATCGATGCACTCGATGCGCAGCGGTGCCGAATCCAGATCGAGTGCCTCCTGAATACCCTGCAGCGCAGCCGATCTCGATGTGAAGTCGCCCGCGCGCTTGAGCTTGTGCTGCTGCAGGGCTTCCTTGGCGTTGCGTTCGACGGTCTCGGCCAACGCCTTCTTGTCGCCGCGCTGGGGAACACGCAGAGTCACGTTCGAGCCCCGAAGTTCACTGAGCCAGGCCTGAACCTCGTCGGCGTTGTCCGGCAGGACCGGAACCAGCACTTCCCTCGGGACGGCGTTGGAACCACCGTCGTCACCGCCCGGTGCCTGTGCGGACAGGGCGGCCTGCTCGCCGTAGAACTGCGTCAGGAACTGCTCGACCAGAGCGGGCAGATCGGCCTCGTCCTGGCGTTCGATCACCTCTCCTGCCTTCTCCACCACCCAGCCGCGTTGCCCGCGCACGCGGCCGCCTCGGACGTGGAAGACCTGAACGGCAGCTTCGAGGGCGTCGGTGGCGAAGGCGACGAGATCGGCGTCGGTGCCGTCGCCGAGCACCACCGCCTGCTTCTCCAATGCCCGACGCAGCGCACCGACGTCGTCTCGCAGACGTGCGGCGGTCTCGAAATCCAGGTCCTCGGATGCAGCCTGCATCTTCTTCTCGAGCTGACGCACGAGCTTGTCCGTCTTTCCGGCCAAGAAGTCACAGAAGTCCTCGACGGTCGCCCGATGCTCCTCGGCGCTGACCCGTCCGACGCACGGTGCCGAGCACTTGTCGATGTAGCCCAGCAGGCAGGGCCGGCCGATCTGATTGTGGCGCTTGAAGACTCCGGTCGAGCACGTGCGCGCGGGAAATACTCGCAGCAACAGATCCAGCGTCTCGCGAATGGCCCACGCGTGCGCGTAGGGGCCGAAATAGCGGACACCCTTGCGCCGGGGTCCGCGGTAGACGAACAACCGAGGAAACTCCTCGTTCATCGTCACCGCGAGCATCGGATAGCTCTTGTCGTCGCGGTAACGGACGTTGAACCGTGGATCGAATTCCTTGATCCAGTTGTACTCGAGTTGGAGGGCCTCGACTTCGGTGGTCACCACGGTCCACTCCACCGATGCCGCGGTGGTGACCATCTGGCGAGTACGCGGATGCAGCGAGGCTATGTCTGCGAAGTAGGAATTGAGTCGACTGCGGAGGCTCTTGGCCTTTCCCACGTAGACGACGCGGCCGTGCGGATCGCGAAATTTGTACACCCCCGGCTCCACCGGGATGGTTCCGGTGGCCGGGCGGTAGGTAGCGGGGTCGGACACGGCATCCACGTTAGCCGTCGGGTCCGACGTTCTCCGCATCCGCAGCTCAGCCGCGGTGCGGAGGTAGGACGTCAGTCCCGATCGACCGGGATGTCCGGAACGGAGGCGGCGGGCGCGTAGGTGCGTTCGAGCGTGCGGAACTTTCGTACGGCTGCGACCGCATGCTCACGATCGTTGGACTGGATGGCCATCACGTTGATGAACTCGTCGTCGGGAATGTCGATCCTGGCCCACATCGCTCCTTCGGGGAAGGACAGACCACGCACCAGATCCCATTCGATCAGACGCTCCGACAACAGGTTCCGCACCGCGACACCTGCAGGCCCGACGCGAATGCGCGGGCGCGTCAGCACGAGCGCCAGGCCTCCCAGAAGAAGTCCGATACCTGCCATCGCCAGTTGGTCCGCGGTTCTGAAGTACACCCCGGTCGGCGAGACCCTCAGCAGGACGGCGACGGTCGAATGCGCCACCACGAGCAACACCGCCGTCGCGATGGCGTAACGAGCCGACTTGCGCGACTTCACCACCATGTCCCACTCGGCGGACGGTGCGCTGCCGGTCACGTGAACTCCTGATTCGTCCAGGGTTGGCGTAGGTGTTTGAGAGTCAGCGCTGTGTCGATCGCGGCCGCCGTGGCCTGCGCGCCCTTGTCCTCGAACGAACCGGGCAACCCTGCGCGATCGAGCGCCTGCTGCTCGTCGTTGGTGGTGAGCACGCCGTTGGTGACCGGAGTGCCCTCGTCGAGCGAGACGCGCGTCAGGCCTGCCGTGACGGCGTCGCACACGTACTCGAAATGCGGTGTGCCACCGCGGATGACGACGCCGAGTGCGACGACGGCGTCGTGGTTGCGGGCCAACGCCTGCGCGACGACGGGCAGTTCGATGGCTCCGGCCACACGGATGACCGTGACGTCCTCGATCCCCGCCGACTCGGCTTTGCGAAGTGCACCGTCGAGCAATGCCTGGGAGATCTTCTGGTGCCACTGGCCGGCGACGATCGCCAGTTTGAGATCACTGGCGCCTGCGAGCTGCAGGGTGGGTTCGCCTTCGCCGCTCATGAGGTCGCCCCGTTCTCGTACTCGTCCAACCCGGTGAGGTCGTGGCCCATCCGGTCGCGTTTGGTGCGCAGGTAGGTGAGGTTCTCGGCGTTGGCGCGCAACGGCATCGGCACTCGTTCGGTGACGTGCAGACCGTAGCCGTCGAGTCCCACTCGCTTGGCGGGGTTGTTGGTCAGCAGCCGCATCGACGAGACGCCGAGGTCGACGAGAATCTGTGCGCCGATTCCGTAGTCGCGGGAGTCGGCCGGGAGGCCCAGTTGCAGGTTGGCGTCGACGGTGTCGGAGCCTGCGTCCTGGAGCTGGTAGGCCTGGAGCTTGTGCAGCAGACCGATTCCGCGACCTTCGTGTCCGCGCATGTACAACACGATGCCGCGTTCTTCGGCGGCGACCATTTCCAGGGCCGCGTCCAACTGTGGTCCGCAGTCGCAGCGCAGTGATCCGAACACGTCGCCGGTGAGGCATTCGGAGTGCACTCGGACGAGCACGTCGTTGCCGTCTCCGTCGGGGCCCGCGATGTCGCCCCGGACGAGCGCGACGTGCTCGACCTCGTCGTAGATGCTCTGGTAGCCGACGGCGCGGAAGGTGCCGTGGCCGGTGGGGATCCGGGCGTCGGCGACGCGGACGACGTGCTTCTCGTGCTTGCGACGCCAGGCGATGAGGTCGGCGATGGAGATGAGGGCGAGGTCGTGCTCGTCGGCGAAGACGCGCAGTTCGTCGGTCTGGGCCATCGCGCCCTCGTCCTTCTGGCTGACGATTTCGCAGATGACGCCTGCAGGCCGCAGGTCTGCCATGCGGGCGAGGTCGACGGCAGCTTCGGTGTGGCCGGGGCGACGCAGCACTCCGCCGTCCTTGGCGCGCAGCGGTACGACGTGGCCCGGACGGGTGAAGTCGTTGGCCCCGGTGTCGGGGTCGGCGAGCAGTCGCATCGTGGCCGCCCGGTCGGAGGCGGAGATTCCGGTGCCGATGCCCTCGCGGGCGTCGACGGTGACGGTGTACGCGGTTCCGTGCTTGTCCTGATTGGTGGCGAACATCGGCGGCAGGCCGAGTCGGTCGCAGTCCTCACCGGAGAGTGGAACGCAGAGATAACCGGAGGTGTAGCGGACCATGAATGCGACCAGTTCCGGGGTGGCCTTCTCGGCGGCGAAGATGAGGTCGCCTTCGTTCTCGCGGTCCTCGTCGTCGACGACCACCACTGCTTTGCCCGCAGCGATGTCCGCAACTGCGCGCTCGATACTGTCGAACCTGGTCACCACGGTGTGCTCCATACGTCTCGGGCCTGGCTCAGCGCCCTGGAAATTCTCCGATGCACCATCGATTGCGTGCATGTCAACAGTACTTACTGTGCGTCGATCGTCTGCAGCCGCTCCACGTACTTGGCGATGACGTCGACTTCGAGGTTGACCGGCGATCCGACCTCGGCCGTGCCGAGAGTGGTCAGGTCGAGGGTGGTGGGGATCAGGGAGATCTCGAACCAGTGCGCTCCGTCGTCGACGCCGAGTCCGGAGACGGTGAGCGAGACGCCGTCGACGGTGATCGAGCCCTTCTCCACGACGTAGCGCGCGACCGAGGTGGGCAGTGCGATGCGCACGACGGTCCAGTTCTCGGACGGCGATCGGCCGATGATCGTTCCGGTGCCGTCCACGTGACCCTGTACGAGGTGCCCGCCGAGACGGCTGCCGAGCGCGGCCGCACGTTCGAGGTTGACGCGGCTGCCCACGTCGAGGGCACCGAGGCTCGAGCGGTTCAGCGTTTCCTGCATCACGTCGGCGGTGAATCCGCCGTCGGGCAGCACCTCGACGACGGTCAGGCAGACCCCGTTCACCGCGATGGAGTCGCCGTGGCCTGCATCGGAGGTCACCACCGGGCCCCGAACGGTGAACCGCGCGGCGTCGGGCAGTTCGTCCTTGGCGACGATCTCGCCGAGCTCTTCGACAATTCCGGTGAACATCTACTTCGCTCCTTCGGGCACGACGCCGATCAGAATGTCGTTGCCGATCATGGTGACTGTCTCCGTGCGGAACCGAATTGCGTCGGCAATTGTTCCGATGCCCGCATTCTCCACCGCTGTGGGCCCGCTGCCCAACACCGCCGGTGCGACGTACGCCACGACGCGGTCCACCAGGCCCGCAGCGAGGAATGCCCCGGCCAACGTCGGGCCGCCTTCGATCTGGATGTCGGTGTGCTCGCTGAGGGCATCGATCACGGCCGCGGGGTCGTGGGTGTCGAGGAACACCGTGGGGGCGTCCGTCCCACGGATTGCTGCGGTCGACGGTATCGGCCGCGATCCGACGACGACGCGCACGGGTTGGTGCGGCGCGAGGGTCCCGTCCGGACGTCGTGCGGTCAGTCGCGGGTCGTCGGCCAGCACGGTGCCGGTTCCGACGACGATGGCGTCGAGCTTGGCTCGCTCGGCGTGGACGTGCGCCCGGGCCTGCGGTCCGGTGATCCACTGACTCGTGCCGTCCGCCGCGGCGCTGCGTCCGTCGAGGGTGGCGGCGTATTTCCACGTCACGTGCGGCCGACCGGTGCGTTGCTTGTGCAACCAGGCGCGCAGTGGCCCCTGACGCACCGCCGTCTCACCGATCCCCTGTTCGACGCGAATGCCCGCCGCGCGCAGGGCTGCCGCGCCGCCCGATGCGAGCGGATTCGGATCGGCGACGGCGTGCACGACCGCCGCGATGCCCGCGTCGATCAGGGCCTGCGAGCACGGTCCGGTGCGGCCGGTGTGGTTGCAGGGTTCGAGGGTCACCACCGCGGTGCCGCCGCGCGCTCGGTCACCGGCCTCGGCCAGCGCGACGATCTCTGCGTGCGGACCGCCGGGCGGACGCGTCGAGCCGATGCCGACGACGACGCCACCGGCATCGAGAATCACCGCACCGACCGCGGGATTGGGACTGCTGATGCCCCGGGCGGACTCGGATGCCTCGACGGCGAGGGCCATGGCGTCCGCGACGGACAGTGCTGCGCCCTGGCCGTTCATTACGACAGGTGGTGTGATGCGCGGGCGGCTCGGTCGCGTAGGTCGCGCACTGCGGCTGCGGGGTCGGCGGTGTTGTAGACGGCCGATCCGGCGACGAAGCAGTCGATTCCGGCCTCCGCGGCCTGCTCGATAGTGTCGGAGTTGATACCACCGTCGATTTCCACGACCAGTCGCAGATCCCCGGAATCGACAAGTGCTCGAACGGCTTTCGCCTTCGCGAGTACCTCCGGCATGAACGACTGCCCGCCGAAGCCCGGCTCGACGCTCATCACCAGCAGCGTGTCGAAGTCGCGCAGGATCTCGAGGTACGGCTCGATGGGTGTTCCCGGCTTGACGGACAGTCCGGCTTTGGCTCCCGCCGCCCGGATGTCGCGCGCAACCGCGGACGGGTCGTCGGTCGCTTCGGCGTGGAAGGTGACGTTGTACGCACCCGCCTCGGCGTACGGCGGTGCCCAGCGGGCCGGGTCCTCGATCATCAGGTGGCAGTCGAGCGGAATGTTCGTCGCCTTCAGCAAGCTCTCCACGACCGGCAGCCCCAGGGTGAGGTTGGGTACGAAGTGCGCGTCCATGACGTCGACGTGCAACCAGTCGGCTCCGGACACCGCCTCGGCTTCGGCGGCGAGCCGGGCGAAATCGGCGGACAGAATGGAGGGGGCGATCATCGGGGAAACCACGATTGACGAGCCTAGCCCAGCCGGTATCGTTCGCCCATGACCACCATGGATTCCGTGACAGCGGTGATCGCCGAGCTGCCCGAGGTCACCGAGAGTGTCCGGTACGGCCGTCCGGCGTGGTCGGTGGGCAAGAACGTGTTCGCGTGGGTCCGCCCGTTCAGCAAAGCCGATCTGAAGCGGTTCGGCAACGAGATCCCGCCCAGCGGACCGATTCTCGCCGTCCGCACCGCCGATCTCAACGAGAAGGACGCGATTCTCGCCGCACACCCGCGGGCGTGTTTCACCATCTCGCATTTCGACGGGTTCGCTGCCGTTCTGGTCGACCTCGACAACACCGAGGACGACGAACTGCGTGAACTGATCATCGACGGGTGGCTGGTCCACGCCCCGACAGACGTGGCCGAGACGTTCCTGGCCGGCAACTGATCACACCGTTTCCCGGTCACGACGGCTCACCGGTCACATCGGCTTACGCAGCGCCGCCATGAACATTGCGTCCGTGCCGTGTCGGTGCGGCCACAATTGCACCGATGTACCGTCGCCGAGTTGCGGCACTCCTGGGACCAGCTCGCGGGTGTCGAGCTGTTCGACGCCGTAGCGGCGGACCGCGTCCGCGACGACGGCGGTGGTTTCGGACAGGTGCGGCGAACACGTCGAATACAGCACCACTCCGCCCGGGCGGACCAGCTCGATCGCCGCGGCCAACAGTTCCTTCTGCAATGTCACCAGTGCCGCCACATCGGAGGGCAGTCGTCGCCACCGGGCCTCGGGCCTGCGGCGCAGAGCACCGAGCCCGGTGCAGGGCGCGTCCACGAGCACGCGATCGTAGCCGCCGTCGAGTCCGGACTGCCTGCCGTCGACGGTGTGCACCGTCACCGGAAGGTCTTTCGTCGTCTTGGACACCAGATCGGCTCGGTGCGGCGTCGGTTCGACGGCGTCGACCGTGGCACCGTCGATCTCGGCGATGGCACCGAGGAGGGCAGCTTTACCACCCGGTCCGGCGCACAGGTCCAGCCACCGGCCACCGTCCTCGCCGACGAGCGGCGCGAGGGTGAGTGCCCGGCCGACGAGTTGACTCCCCTCGTCCTGCACCCCGGCCAATCCGTCCCGGACGGCGTCGAGCTTGCCGGGATCTCCGCCGTCGAGGTGCACTGCGTACGGCGAATAGGGTCCCTCTTCTCCCCCGGTGATCAGCGCCAGTTCCTCGGCGGAGATCTCACCGGGCCGAGCCACCAGGTGGACCGAGGGACGGGCGTCGTCGGCCTCGAGCACCGCGGCGAGTTCACCGGCGTCGGCACCGAGTGCATCGGCGAAGGCCTGCGCGATCCACTTGGGATGGGCGTACTCGAACGCGAGGTGGCCGACGGGATCGGTTGCCGCAGCGGGCGCGAGCTCGTCGACCCACTGGGCAGCCGTCCGCTCGGACACGCGGCGCAGTACCGCGTTGACGAAACCTGCTTTGCCGGTGCCGAATTCGGACCGAGCCAGGTCCACCGACGTGGCGACGGCCGCGTGCGGTGCCACTCGGGTCCGGAGCAGTTGGTAGGAGCCGAGTCGCAGAATGTCGAGCAGCGGCCCGTCGATCTCGGCGGCAGGCCGACCGGCTGCATGGGCGATCACCGCGTCGAGCACACCACGCGCGCGGGACGCGCCGTAGGCGAGTTCGGTGGCCAATGCCGCGTCCCGCGAGTCCAGTTTGCGCTCTCGTAGCAGGCCCGGAAGCACCAGATTGGCGTAAGCATCCCGCTCGCGTACCGCCTTGAGGACGTCCCGGGCAGCCCGGCGGGCCGGGTCGATCGCGTCGACGGCACGCGGTCCCGCGCCTTGCGGGGGCCGGTTTCCCTTCGGCCCGCGGGCTCCGGGCGACTTCTTGACGTGCTTGCGAGCTGGACTGGACTCGCGCTTTCGGGGCCTGTCGGGTTCTGTCATCGTGCTACCGCCGTATCGTCCAGCCGAGCGCCGCGCGCCCAGTCGAGTGCCTTCATGAGCTTCTTGCCCTGCGGCTGAACTTCGCCGAGAACCACTGCCGTCGTGCCTGTTCCGATGTGTACGCCGGACTTTCGCACCGATATCTCGCCCGGGGCCAACGTGTCCTCCGAGGGCTTTGTCGGAGCGATCTTGACGCGGAGTTCACCGATCGTGGTCCATGCGCCCGGTGCGGGGGTGACCGATCTGATGTGCCGGTCGACGAATGCCGCAGACCGAGTCCAGTCGATGCGCGCGGCGTCGACGCTCACCTTGCTCGCGTAGGAGATCCCGTCCTCGGGCTGTGGATGCGCGGATGCCGTTCCGTCCTCGATCGCGTCGAGGGTGGCAGCCAGTAGGTCTGCTCCGCTCGACGCCAGTCGGGTGAGCAGGTCCCCCGTCGTATCGGTTGCGCGCACCCGCTCGGTGACGACGCCGAGTACCGGGCCGGTATCCATTCCTGCGTCGAGCAGGAAGGTGGAGGCGCCGGTGATCTCGTCGCCCGCGGCGATGGCGGCCTGTACCGGCGCGGCACCTCGCCACGCGGGCAGCAGCGAGAAGTGCAGATTGATCCAGCCGAAGCGAGGGATGTCGAGCACCGGCTGCGGCAGCAGTGCCCCGTATGCGACGACCGGACACACGTCGGGCGCGAGTTCGCTGAGCTGCGCGACGAAATCCGGATCCGAGGGCTTCGCGGGTGTGAACACGGAGATTCCGTGCTCGTCGGCCAGCAGGCCGACCGGTGAGCGCATCGTCTTGCGGCCCCTACCGGCTGCGGCGTCGGGCCGGGTCACCACCGCGATCACCTCGTGGCGTTCGGACTCCAACAGTCGCTGCAGCGACGGGACTGCGGGCTCCGGTGTACCGGCAAAGACGACGCGCACTCGAGCAACTCCCTGGATGGACGAAAGGATCTCGGGTGTTCATCCTAGGGAGTCGCGAGCGCCGCGGACGATTCCGCAGGTGCCGATCACGTCGCGTCGGGGGCGTCGACCGTGTCGTCGGGATCTCGATCGGTCGGACCGTCGTCGGCGAGGATCCGATACAGCGACCTGCGTGCTTCGGTGAGGATCTCGGCGGCCTGCTCCACCTGTGCCGGTGTGCCGACTCCGGCGACCTGACCGGCTGCGCCCATCAACTGGCCGATCAGGGCCCGTAGATCGCGAGCGTCGACACCGACGGACTCTGCCACGTCGTCCCATGGGCTGCCCAGATCGCCGCGATGAGCGTCGACGTGCGTTCGCCCCTCGTCGGTCAGCGCAGCCGTCTTGCGGCCGGCCACCTTGTCGATCAGGACCAAGCCCTCGTCTTCGAGTTGGGACAGGGCCGGATAGATGGAACCCGGACTCGGCTTCCAGGTTCCGTTGCTCTTCGCGGCGATCTGCTGGATCAGTTCGTATCCGTGCATCGGACGTTCCTCGAGCAGTAGCAGGATCGCAGCGCGCACGTCCCCGCGTCGTCCGCGTCCTCCCCGACCCCGGCCTCGACCGAAGTCTCCGTTCGGCCCGAAACCGCCGGGACCGAAGCCGGGGCGCATGCCTTCCCGTCCCCGTCCGAACGGGCCGCCCTCACCGTGCCTGTTCCGTTCACCGTGACCTCTCCTTCCACGGCCACGTTCTCGCGGACCGTGATCGTCCGACGGGCCTCGATCGTCGCTCTGCGCGACCCACATCTGAAAGGGCGCGCCTCGCATCCGGCGACGTACTGCGCGGCGTCCGAATTCGTGAGCGAATCCCTCGAATGCGTGATTCATGTCGTTCTCCTTTGTATCGATTGACAAGTCGACGATATATCGTCAATAGAACTTTGACAATACCCAGAGGCAACCTCCACGTTTTCCGGATCCGAGGAACACGTCGGGGATCGCTTCCGCTCGTTAGAATGGCGCGGTCGGTGCGAGCTCACGTCCAACGAACCGTGTACAGCGGCCGGCTCGACAGCGATCGCTCACGAACGAGGGGGGCCGTGTGGCCGGATCGACGAGGCGACGCGTGACCGTCGTTCTCGGCTGCGTCCTGGCCATCGTTCTGCTCGCCGGCTCCAACGTTGTCGGCCAGAGAATCTCGGTACTGATCGACGACGTCGCACAGCTCGCAGGTGGCATCACCGCAACGGTCGTCTGCTGGCGAACGGCGTCGAGACGGACGGGCTCCGAACGGCAGTGGCGCGTTCTGATGGCCGCGGGAATGGCGTGTTGGAGCGCAGGCATGGCCGTGTGGGCCTTCTATCGATCCGCTCTCGACATGCCGCTGCCGAACACATCGGTCGCCGACGTGGGGTTCTTTCTCTTCCCGATCTTCGCCGTGCCCGCGCTGCTCGCCTTCGTCGGCCCGTCGCCCCGGCGGGCGGCCGCAGGTACACGCCATGTCTGGGTGATGTCGTTGCTCGACGGGGCCGTGGTCGTCGGGTCCCTCTTCGTTCTGTCCTGGGCCACCGTCCTCGGGGCGGTCGTGCACTCGTCGGAATCGGAGTCCATCGCGTTCCTCGTGGCGATCATGTATCCCATCACCGACCTCGTTCTCGTGGCCATGATCGTGCTGCTCGCCGTGATCCCGAAGATCGCGTCGCGGTACCGAACGCAACTCACCCTGCTCGGTGCCGGAATCCTCATGATGGCGATGTCCGACAGCATCTACGCGTACCTCGTCGCCACCGGTGCGGACTTCATGCCGGTTCTGACCGACGGCGGATTCATCGCAGGCACTGCACTCATCGCTCTCGCGGCCGCCGCCCCGAGGACCGTCGAGGACGATCCGCCCGGTCCGCCGATACACAGCTCGTCACTGCACGGATCGGCGACAGCTGCGCGGGTGTACACCGAGACCGTCACCGGTGAGAGAACACAACTGTTGTTGCCGTACGGGCTGATGGGCGCGATAGGGATCGTGCTGGCGATACTGCGCGTGCAGACCGGGGACCTGGATTCGACGGTGGTGGTACTCGGGGTGGCGGTGGTGCTGCTCTCGCTCGTGCGCCAGGTGATCACCCTGGTTCAGAACGACAATCTGCTTCGGAGCCTGTCTCTGGCCCAGGCCGAGCTGACGTATCGCGCACACCACGACGGACTCACCGGGCTGCTCAACCGGTCGTCGTTCGACGAACACCTTCGAGCGGCGGTGAACGACGCCAGGGCGGGCCGGGGCCGCGCCGTCCTGCTGCTGATCGACCTCGACGACTTCAAGAGCGTCAACGACAGATTCGGCCACGGCGGCGGCGATCGACTACTCGTCGAACTCGCCCGCCGCCTCGACCGATGCGTGGTCGACGGAGTGGTTGCGCGCTTCGGCGGCGACGAGTTCACCGCCCTGGTGAACGCGGATCTGCGAACCGGCCGTACCACGGCGGTCCGCATCGCCGAGGCCATGCGGACCGCGCACGAGATCGACGGCCATTCGGTGTCGGTCGGCGCGTGCGTGGGTGTGGTGCAGATCGGTCGTCCCGACCGCACCGACGACGGGACGACGACCGTGGCCGCCACCGACACCTCCGACGTCGACGAGGACGAGCTGATGCGCCTCGCCGATCGCGCGATGTACAAGGCCAAGCGCTCGGGCAAGGCCGGCGTCTACGCCTACGACACCGCAGGAACACTCAGCATGGTCCCCAGCGGTTCCGATCAGGGAAGCTTGGGAATCAATCCGAAAATGGTTGCAGGCGAACCGGATCCGGCCCGGTTGATCGGTCCGCCGACCAGAACGTAGGCACCCGTGGTCGGTATCGACTCCAGATTGGTCAGGTTCTCGAGACTGATCCGACGCCGGTCGTAGAGCTTGACCGATACCGGATAGGTTTCGTCGTTGCCCAAGTCGGGTCCGAAGGTGTCGGTTCCGAGGGCACCTCTGTCGGCGAGCCTGCCCGTGTCGATCAACCACTGCGCCGCCTCCCCCGAGAAGCCGGGTTGGTGCGTCACGCCGTCCGCGTCCGCGTTCGCGTAGGCATCGGTACCCCAGCGTGACGCCCATCCGGTCCACAGAATTACGGCCGCGCCGTGCGGAATGGCTCCGTTGACTGCTTCCCAGTTCTGCAGGTCGGCCACGGTCACGGCGTAGTCGGCGTCGGCTGCCGCCCGATCACGAATGTCGATCTTCACCGCGGGCAGAAACAGATCCTCCGGATCGAGCTGGTCGGCGGTCAGCCCACCTTCCTGGAAGTGTGCGGGCGCTCCCCAGTGCGTGCCGGTGTGCTCGCCCTCCTTGACGTACTGGAGGTAGAAACCGTCGTCCGCGACGGTGAACGCCGTCTCGAGCGAGAATTCGGGATCGCCGGGAAAAATCGGGGTGAGCGCCGGATCGTTGACGTGCGACAGAGACACGATCCGTAGCAGTCGATCCAACGGAACGGCCGGTGTGGGCGGCTGCGCCGAGCCGGTACCGGGCAGGGCGTCGGCGGAGGCAGGTGCCACGAGCCGGGCTCCGATCACCACTGCCAAACCTGTTGTCGCACGGCGAAAGAGCTGCCTTCTCTTCATGTCCCCGACCCACCTCTCATCGGCGCCCCGTGCGCCGCCCCGACGCAACCTTAGGCCACGGCTGCCCCGGACGGCAGTGTCAGCCGATTCGAATCGGGTCTATCTGAACCCGCACTCCGCCGCCGAGCTTCTTGGCGCTACGAGATGCCTGAGCGGCGGCCAGCGCCCGCGCCAAGGCCGCCCCGGTGCTGCGCGGCACGCGTATCAACAGCCGCTGCACATCACCGGGAAGCACGTCCTCACCGCCGCCCGCGGGTGCGCGTTGGCCGTCCGGCAGATCGACCGGTCCGAGTATCTCCACTGCCTCGGGCAGATCTGCACCCTCCACCAGCGCCGTGATCGCATCGGTGGTTCCGTCGATCGCCGCGACGTGTACGGCGGGCGGGAACCGTACCTCCACTCGTTCGTCCAACTGAATTCTGGCGTGCCACAGAGGATCCCAGCGAACCAGCGCCTGCACCGTCGGTATCTCGGACTCGGCGACGACGACGACGCGACCTCCCGCAGAGCCGGGCCGGACCAACGCGGCGGCCGTCATCCACCGACGCAGTGTCTCCTCTGCCGCGCGCAGGTCTGCCCGGCCGAGCAGGGCCCAGCCGTCCAGCAGAAGAGCTGCGCCGTACCCACCGTCGACCGTCGGCTCGGCACCGACGGTCGACACGACCAGACCGGCACCGGGTCGGACGGAGTCGAGCACGGCGGCGCCTCCCGAGTTGTGTATCGGTACACCGGGAAATGCCCGTCCGAGTTCCTCGGCGGTGCGGCCCGCTCCGATCACGACCGCCCGCAGGTTGCGTGATCCGCATACGGTGCAACGATGCGCGGTGTCGGCGATTCCACACCACGAGCAGGTCGGACTGCCGGCTCCGTCGCTTCCAGGGGCCGACGGCAGGGCCAACGGCCCGTTGCACCGGCGACACCGAGCCGGGTGCCGACACTTCGCACACGCCAGTGACGGCACGTATCCGCCGCGCGGAACCTGAACCAGCACAGGCGAATCGGCTTTCAGTGCGGCTCGCGCCGCCTCGAACGCGATGGCGGGAAGCCGGGCGACACGGGCTGCCGGGTCCCGCGCGAGCGCATGGTCCGAGTCCGCCAAGGCCACCACATGGGGTTGACGCTCACGGACCAGCTCACGAGGAGCCACCAGATCGTGTGCCCAACCGGAATCGACGAGAGCTTCCGCCTCCGCCGTCCGCGAATGTCCGCCGATCACCACCGCCGCCCCGGATACGTGCGCTCGGAGCAACGCGACTTCTCTGGCGTGCGGATAGGGCGAACGGGGCTCGGCGAAGCTGTCGTCACCGTCGTCCCAGACGGCGATCATGCCCAGAGTGGACACCGGAGCGAACACGGCGCTACGCGTCCCCACCACAACGACCGGGCCCGATCGCAGACCGCGCAACCATTGCCGATACCGCTTCGCCGGACCCAGTCCGGCCGACAACGCCACCACCCGGTCGGCTCCGAGCAGAGCCGTGCAGGCCGTTTCCAGTCGATCGAGATCGCGCTGATCGGGTACCACCACCACGGCGGATCGACCGGCGGCGACGGTCACGGCAGCGGCCTCCGCCAGCCGCACCGGCCACCGCTCACCGGGCAATGCCTGCCACACCGCGCGGGGTACGCGTCCCGATGCCAACGCGTCGAGGAAGTTCGAGCCGTGGGTGTAGGCCGACCATGCCGACCTGTCGACGGCAGGCTCGACCGGGGGCTCGACGACGGGTGTCGGTTCCGCCTCGACTCGGGCGTGGCGAGCCGGGATCGCCAGACGCAGTACGTCCGCTCTGGTCCCGGCGTACCGATCGGCCACCGCCTCGGCCAGTTCCGCGATCTCGGGAGTCAGAACTTGCTCTGCCGACACCACCCGATCGAGCCAGCCGAGCTTGCCGGAGTGCTCGGTCTCGGCCAGTCTGGCCAGCACGAAACCGTCGACCAGTCGGCCCGCGAACCGAATCCGAACTCGCACACCGGGCCGAGCATCGGTGCTCATCTCCTCGGGTACGAGGTAGTCGAACTCTCGGTCGAGATGCGGCAGCGGCAACATCGGGAGAATGCGCGCGATCGGGAGATCCGACGCCGCCACCCGCGCTACGCCCGCCACCGCACCTCCTCCTCGATTCTCACCCCACACTCGATGACGGAGCACCGAGCCGGTGCGAGCAGGGTACGTGCAGAACGGTCGACGCCGAACTCAGAGTCCGGCAGCCTCGCGGAGCTTGCCTGCGCGATCGGTGGACTCCCACGGGAGATCGATGTCGGTGCGGCCGAAGTGTCCGTACGCCGCAGTGGGCGCGTAGATCGGTCGCAGCAGATCCAGATCGCGGATGATGGCACCGGGGCGCAAGTCGAACACCTCGCTGATCGCCGCCTGAATGCGCGCGGGATCGGTCTTCTCGGTGCCGAACGTCTCCACGAACAACCCGACCGGCGCGGCTTTGCCGATGGCGTACGCCACCTGGACCTCGATGCGATCGGCGAGCCCAGCCGCGACCGCGTTCTTCGCGACCCAACGCATCGCGTATGCAGCGCTGCGGTCGACCTTGGACGGGTCCTTGCCGGAGAATGCGCCGCCGCCGTGCCGTGCCATGCCGCCGTAGGTGTCGACGATGATCTTGCGACCGGTCAGCCCGGCGTCACCCATCGGACCACCGAGCACGAACTTTCCGGTGGGATTGACCAACAGACGCACATCGGACGTGTCCAACGTCGGCACGTCCAACTCGGCGAGTACCGACCCCAGTACCTTCTCCCTGATATCGGGGGTGAGCAGGTTGTCGAGATCGATGTCGGCCGCGTGCTGAGTCGAGATCACCACGGTGTCGAGGCGAACGGCGTTGTCACCGTCGTATTCGATCGTCACCTGTGTCTTGCCGTCCGGACGCAGGTAGGGCAGAACTCCACTCTTGCGAACCTCGGTCAGCCGCCGAGAAAGACGGTGCGCCAACGCGATCGGCAACGGCATCAATTCGGGAGTGTCGGTGTTGGCGTAGCCGAACATCAACCCCTGATCCCCCGCGCCCTGACGGTCGATCTCGTCGTCGGACAGTCCTTCGACTCGGGCCTCGTGCGAATGATCGACGCCCTGCGCGATCTCGGGAGACTGCGCGCCGATCGCGACGTTCACACCGCACGAATTCCCGTCGAATCCCTTGGCCGACGAGTCGTACCCGATCTCGAGCACCTTCTCGCGCACGATCTTGGGGATGTCGGCGTACGCGGTGGTGTTGACCTCACCCGCAACGTGGACCTGGCCAGTGGTGACGAGGGTCTCCACGGCCACCCGAGCACGCGGATCCTCCGTCAACAGAGCATCGAGAATCGAATCGCTGATGGCGTCGCAGATCTTGTCGGGATGACCCTCTGTGACGGACTCGCTGGTGAAAAGCCGACTACCGGACTTGCTCACGGACTTCCTCTCGACGCATGTTCCTGTCCGACCCGACGCCGCGCGCCGGTCGGGCACTCCATGAAAATTTGACGTTCCCTCGGTGTTATCGCCCCTGCCGGAGCCAGGCAAACCTCTACGGCCTCACACGTGGTGCTCAGCACGGTAGCCGGTGCGACATCGCTCGTGCACCCTCACCGTCGTCACTGTGTCGACCTCGTTCGGGGACTACGTGCGTCGAGCATCTGCGCCACAGAATCCAGTACGCGGCTCGCGAGAAGCGCTTTGGAGCCCTCGCCGAGCGCATCCTCGGAACCGTCGGAACCGAGCAACCATCCGTCGTTGTGGTCGACCTCGAAGGCCTTACCGTCACCGACAGCGTTGACCACGAGCAGGTCGCAGCCCTTGCGTTCGAGCTTGGCCCGCGCGTACGTCAGTACGTCTCCGTCCGCGTCACCGGTCTCCGCCGCGAATCCGACGATGACAGTGGACGATTCGAGCTCACCGTCGCGGCGAGCCGAGACGAGGCCTGCGAGTATGTCGTCGTTGCGGACCAACGGGATCGACGACGGCTCGTTCGCCCCCTTCTTGATCTTGCTGCCCGCGATGGACTCCGGGCGGAAGTCGGCGACCGCGGCCGCCATCACCACTGCATCGACACCGACGGCGAGTTTACGAACCGCATCCTGCATGTCCGAGGCCGTCTTGACGTGCACCACGTCGACCGCGGCCGGATCGTCGAGGTCGCTGGTGTACCCGGCGACCAACGTCACCTGGGCTCCGCGTTGCGCTGCCACGCGGGCCAGTGCATATCCCTGCTTGCCCGAGCTTCGATTGCCCAGAAAACGGACCGGATCGAGAGGCTCACGAGTGCCGCCGGCAGACACCAGAACATGCCGTCCTTCGAGGTCACGAGGAAGGGCATCCGCTCGCTCGGTCACGAGCATCGACAGTGCGAAGATCTCGTCCGGCTCCGGCAGCCGACCCGACCCGGTGTCACGTCCGGTCAGACGACCCGACGCAGGTTCGATCACGTGTGTACCGCGCGAACGAAGCGTCGCGACGTTGGCGACCGTGGCAGGGTGCTCCCACATCTCCGTGTGCATCGCGGGAGCCAGGACCACCGGGCACCGCGCGGTGAGCAGGGTGGCCGTCAGAAGATCGTCGGCGCGTCCCCCGGCGATGCGCGCCATCAGATCTGCGGTGGCGGGGGCCACGACGACGAGGTCCGCCTCCTGACCCAGGCGCACGTGCGGGACCTCAGGCACGTCCACGAAGACTCCGGTGTGCACCGGTTGGCCGGACAGCGCCTCGAACGTCGCACGCCCGACGAACTCCAGAGCGGACGCGGTCGGGATCACCCGTACCTCGTGCCCACTCTCGGTGAAGCTGCGAATGAGCGAACAACTCTTGTAGGCGGCGATACCTCCGCCGACTCCGACGACAACGCGCAAGTCAGATGTCCTCTGTGAGGTTCTTATTCGCCTTCGGTGTGCTCGAGCAGATCCGCGTGGATCTCGCGGAGAGCGATCGACAGCGGCTTCTCCTGCAGACCCGGCTCGACGAGAGGTCCGACGTATTCGAGGATGCCGTCACCGAGCTGGTTGTAGTAGTCGTTGATCTGACGTGCACGCTTGGCTGCGTAGATCACGAGGGCGTACTTGGACGAGGTGCGGGCGAGCAGCTCGTCGATGGGTGGATTGGTGATGCCGAGCGGCGTGTCGTAGGCCGGCAGAGCGCTGCGTCCGTCGAAGTCGGAAACGGCCGCTGAAATGCTGCTCACTGATGATCTCCTGAAATTGCATCGTTGGTGCTACGAACTAGCTGGTCGGGGCCTCGTGCGCCGTGAAACTGGTCAGCTGTTGCCGACCGACGACCTACCGACCAACAAGGATACCAACTGTTCGCACGAATGGTCGACATCGGTATTGACAACCACGGTGTCGAACTCGTCCTGTGCGGCCAATTCCACCCGTGCGGTCTCCAACCTCCGCTCGGTGGCCGCGCTCTCCTCGGTCGCGCGCCCGACCAGACGGGCGACCAAGTCGTCCCATGTCGGTGGCGCCATGAACACCAACAAGGCCTCGGGCTTGGACACCCGCACGGCACGCGCACCGGCCAGATCGAGCTCGAGCAGCACCGGGCTGCCCGCCTCCAGCGCGGCCTCGACGGGTGCGGCCGGAGTTCCCGACCGCTGCAGACCACCGTGAATGCTCGCCCACTCGAGCAGCTCGTCATCGGCGATCATTCGATCGAACTCGCCGGCGGAGACGAAGTGGTAATCCTGCCCGTCCACCTCGCCCGGCCGCGGCGATCGCGTCGTGACCGACACGCTGAAGACCAGCTCGGGCAGCGCCGCACGCACGAGCCGAACGACACTGGACTTGCCGACGCCGGAGGGGCCGGACAGCACCACCAACCGGCCGCGCTCGTTCTCCGGGACCGATGTCGCCGCAGTGTCACTCACCGTCGTCAGGCCTCGAAATCGAACTTCGTCAACAGCGCCTTGCGCTGCCGATCACCGAGACCGCGCAGTCGACGGGTTGGCGCGATCTCCAATTCCGTCATCAACTCCGCGGCCTTGACCTTGCCCACCTTCGGCAGTGCCTCGAGCAGCGCGGAGACCTTCATCTTTCCGAGGATCTCGTCCGTCTCGGCGTCTTCGAGCACCTGCTTGAGGTCGGTGCCGCCGCGCTTGAGGCGCTCCTTGAGTTCGGCGCGCGCTTTCCTGGCGATCGCAGCCTTCTCGAGGGCAGCAGCGCGCTGCTCGGGGGTCAACTGGGGAAGGGCCACTGTCGGTTCCTCCGTCTTCTCGTTTCTGGGCGATACGACGCACACGATCGCTGTCGGCACGTCGACCATCGGTCTTCCACTGCCACCGGTCGCGGTCATCAGCGCTGCGCACTGGCGATCCGCACTGTTCGTCGGCAGCGTTAGCGACCGTACCGACGACCCGCGTGAACCGCTAACTCGCCCCCGAGCGCCGATGCGCCGCAGCATCGACTATGCGAGACCGGCTTCGATCTCGTCGCGCAATCGTGTCGCCGCGTCGCGCAAGGCCGTCACCGACGGGCCAGCGGCCAGGACACCGCGAGAGGAGTTGGGCAGCAACAGCTCACGCGAATCGCGGAAGATCTCCGCGAGATCGGCAACGGTTGCTCCCTGCGCTCCCAGACCAGGCGCGAGAATCGGACCGGTGTAGTTCGACAGGTCGAGACCGTGATCACGAGTGGCACCGACGACTATCCCCACCGTGTCGGCATCGACGCGATTGCGCGCGGCTGCGGCGTCGACGATCGACTGAGCCACCGACCCACCGTTCGACGTCGCGGCCTGCTGCAGGGCCGAGCCCTCCGCATTCGAGGTGCGGGCCAGCACGAACAGCCCGCGCCGGTGTCGCACCGCTCGAGCGACGGTCTCCCCCAGCGAATCGAAGCCCAGGTACGGCGAGACCGTGACGGCATCGGAGGACAACGGCGAATCGGGTTCGAGCCAGGCCTGCGCGTACGCATCCATCGTGGTGCCGATGTCGCCGCGCTTCGCATCGGCGATCACCAGGGTGCCCGCGTCCCTGAGCACACTGACAGTGCGTTCGAGCACCGCGTACCCGGCCGATCCGTAGGCCTCGAAGAACGCCACCTGAGGCTTGACGATCGCCACCTCACCGACGAACGCTTCGACACACAGCTCGGCGAACACCTCGAGACCGTCCGCCGAGCGTGGTAGGTCCCATGCCTCGAGCAGAGCCGGATGCGGATCGATACCGACACACAGTCGACCGCGCGCCGCGACCGCGGCGCGCAACCGATCCGACCAACTGCGATGATGGCTCACTCCACTCCCAGCCCCTGCTTCAGACCCGCATGCAGATCCTGCAACGAGCGAACACCGATTCCGCCGGCGATACCGGCTTCGATGCCCTGCACGGCTGCCGACGCGCCCTGCACCGTGGTGATGCACGGAATGTTCTGCGCCACCGCGGCGCTACGGATCTCGTACCCGTCGACGCGGGGGCCCGAGTTGCCGTACGGGGTGTTGATCACCATGGCGATGTCACCTGCGAGTATCCGGTCGACGATGGTCCGCTCCCCCTCTGGCACGTCCTCGCCGGACTGCTTGTACACCTGCTCACACTTGATTCCGTTGCGCCGCAACACATCTGCAGTGCCTTCGGTCGCCAGAATCGTGAAGCCCAGATCCGCGAGTCGCTTCACCGGGAAGATCAGTGATCGCTTGTCCTTGTTGGCCACCGACACGAACACCGCGCCGCCCGCAGGCAACGAGCCGTAGGCGGCGGTCTGACTCTTGGCGAACGCGGTACCGAAATCGAAGTCGATTCCCATCACCTCACCGGTGGACTTCATCTCCGGGCTGAGCAGAGTGTCCACTCCGGTTCCGTCCGCACGACGGAACCGGTTGAACGGCAACACCGCTTCCTTCACCGCGATCGGGGCACCGGCCGGGACGGTGCCACCGTCTCCGGTCTCGGGCAGGATGCCTGCGGTCCGCAGCTCGGCGATGGTCTCCCCCAGCATCACTCGGGCGCAGGCCTTCGCGAGCTGTACCGCAGTCGCCTTGGAGACGAACGGAACCGTGCGGCTCGCACGCGGGTTGGCCTCGAGAACGTACAGGATGTCGTCCTTGAGTGCGTACTGCACGTTGAGCAGGCCGCGCACGCCGATGCCCTTCGCGAGAGCCTCGGTGGACCGCCGGACGTTCTCGATGTCGGTCTTGCCGAGTGTGATCGGCGGCAACGCGCACGCCGAGTCGCCGGAGTGGATACCGGCCTCCTCGATGTGCTCCATGATGCCGCCGATGTAGACCTCGGTGCCGTCGCACAGTGCGTCGACGTCGATTTCGACCGCGTCTTCGAGGAACCGGTCGACCAGCACCGGCCGGTCGTCCGAGATCTCCGTCGCGTTGGAGATGTACGTCGCGAGCGAGGCCTCGTCGTACACGATCTCCATGCCGCGTCCGCCGAGAACGTAGGACGGACGCACCAGTACCGGGTAGCCGATTCCTGCGGCGATCTCACGGGCTCCGTCGAACGTCGTCGCGGTGCCGTACTTCGCTGCCGGCAGTCCGGCTGCATCGAGCACCTTGCCGAATTCGCCACGATCCTCGGCGAGGTCGATGGCCTCGGGCGACGTGCCGACGATCGGGACGCCTGCGGTCTTCAGCCGCTTGGCGAGCCCGAGCGGGGTCTGCCCGCCGAGCTGGACGATGACGCCCCGCACCGTGCCCGACGCCGCCTCGGCCCGGTACACCTCGAGGACGTCCTCGAAGGTCAGTGGCTCGAAGTACAGGCGGTCCGCGGTGTCGTAGTCGGTGGAGACGGTTTCGGGGTTGCAGTTGACCATCACCGTCTCGTAACCGGCCTCGGACAGGGTCTGCGCCGCGTGCACACAGCTGTAGTCGAATTCGATGCCCTGGCCGATGCGGTTGGGACCCGACCCGAGGATGAGCACCTTGGGGCGGTCCGGCTGCGGGGCGACCTCGGATTCGGCTTCGGGGTCGAGCTCGTAGGTGCCGTAGTGGTACGGCGTCTTGGCCTCGAACTCGGCGGCGCAGGTGTCGACCGTCTTGTAGACCGGATGCACACCGAGCTCGGTACGGAGCGCCCGCACACCGTCCTCACCGTTGAGTTCGGGGCGCAGAGCCGCGATCTGGCGGTCGGACAGACCGTGATACTTCGCCTGGCGCAGCAGCGCCTCGTCGAATTCGGCCGCCTCGCGAACCTGAACGCCGAGTTCGTGGATCTGCTGGAACTGGTCGAGGAACCACGGGTCGATCTTGGTCGCCTCGAACAGCTGCTCGAGGGTGGCACCCATCGCGAAGGCCTTCTCGATCCCGTACATCCGACCGTCCTGAGGAACGGACAGATCCTCGAGCAACGCCTCCAGGCTCTCTGCCTCGACCTCGGGGCCGGTCCAGTAGCCCGCGCGCTTGGTTTCGAGCGAGCGCATCACCTTGCCGAATGCCTCGGTGAAGTTGCGGCCGATGGACATCGCCTCACCGACGGACTTCATCGTCGTCGTCAGCGTGCCGTCGGCACCGGGGAACTTCTCGAACGCGAACCGCGGAGCCTTGACGACCACGTAGTCCAGGGTCGGCTCGAAGCACGCCGGGGTCTCGCGGGTGATGTCGTTGACGATCTCGTCGAGGGTGTAACCGATGGCCAGCTTGGCGGCCATCTTCGCGATCGGGTAACCGGTTGCCTTGGACGCCAGCGCCGACGAGCGAGACACGCGCGGGTTCATCTCGATGACGACGAGGCGCCCGTCCGCCGGATCCATCGCGAACTGGATGTTGCAGCCGCCGGTGTCGACGCCCACCTCACGCAGGATGTCGATGGAGAGATCGCGCATCTTCTGGTACTCGCGGTCGGTCAGCGTCATGGCCGGGGCGACCGTCACCGAATCGCCGGTGTGCACGCCGACGGGGTCCACGTTCTCGATGGAACACACGATGACCACGTTGTCGCGGCCGTCGCGCATCAGCTCGAGCTCGTATTCCTTCCAGCCGAGGATGGACTCCTCGATGAGGACGTTCGCCGTGGGCGAGGCCGCCAGCCCGCCGCCGGCGATCCGGGTCAGGTCCTCGTCGTTGTAGGCCAACCCCGAACCGAGACCGCCCATGGTGAACGACGGCCGTACGACCACCGGGAAGCCGAGCTCGGCGACGGTCTCGCGGACCTCGTCCATCGTGTAGCAGACGGCCGACTTGGCGGACTCGCCACCGACCTTGGCCACGATGTCCTTGAACTTCTGCCGATCCTCGCCGCGCTGGATGGCGTCGAAGTCGGCACCGATCAGCTCGACGCCGTACTTGGTGAGAATGCCTTGATCGTGCAGCGCAACAGCGGCATTGAGTGCTGTCTGTCCACCCAGGGTGGCGAGCACGGCCTGAATGGGGTGACCCTGCTCGGCTTCGCGGGCGAAGATCTTCTCGATGAACTCCGCCGTGATCGGCTCGACGTAGGTGGCGTCGGCGAACTCGGGGTCGGTCATGATCGTCGCGGGGTTGGAGTTGACGAGGCTGACCCGCAGTCCTTCCTCGCGCAGCACTCGGCAGGCCTGGGTGCCGGAGTAGTCGAACTCGCAGGCCTGACCGATGACGATCGGGCCGGATCCGATGACCAGGACGTGGTTCAGGTCTGTGCGGCGTGGCATTACTTCTTCTCCTGAAGGACGCTGGTGAAACGGTCGAAGAGGTAGGCGGCGTCGTGTGGACCGGCCGCGGCCTCGGGGTGGTACTGCACGGAGAAGGCGCTACCGCCGATCAGCTCGACGCCCTCGACGGTGCCGTCGTTGGCGCAGGTGTGGCTGATCCGGGCTCGGCCGAAGTCGGTGTCGAACTCCTCGCCCGCTTCGCCTTCGAGTGCGAATCCGTGGTTCTGCGCGGTGATCGCGATGCGGCCGGTGGTGTGCTCGATGACCGGGATGTTCATCCCGCGGTGGCCGAACTTCATCTTGTAGGTGCCACGGCCGAGTGCGCGCCCGAAGATCTGGTTTCCGAAGCAGATACCGAACAGCGGCAGCTCACGCTCGAGCACTTGCCTGGTCAGCGCGACGCTGGTGTCGGCCGTGGCCGGGTCGCCCGGTCCGTTCGACAGGAAGACACCGTCGGGGTTCAGTTCCAGAACCTGCTCGATGGTGGTGTTCGACGGCACCACGTGCACGCGGATACCGCGCTCGGCGAACATCCGCGGGGTGTTGGTCTTGATACCGAGATCGACTGCGACGACGGTGAATCGAGCATCCCCGGTCGGCTCGATGGTGTAACCGGCTCCGGTGGTCACTTCACCGGCGAGGTCGGCACCGAGCATCGACGGCTGACCGACCACCTGCGCGAGCATCTCGTCGGAGGTGCCGAGGGCGTCGCCCGAGAACACTCCCGCACGCATGGACCCGCGGGTGCGCAGGTGCCGGACCAGGGCTCGCGTGTCGATTCCGGCGATGCCGACGACGTTCTGCGCCTCGAGCTGGTCCTGCAGCGTTCCGGTGGAGCGCCAACTCGAGGTGCGGCGTGCCGGATCTCGGACGACGTAGCCGGCGACCCAGATCTTGTTGGGATCCTGCGCGCTTGCAGCTTCGCCGTCCTCTTGGTTCCAGCCGGTGTTACCGATCTGCGGCGCGGTCGCGACGACGATCTGTCGGTGATAGCTCGGGTCGGTGAGAGTCTCCTGGTACCCGGTCATTCCGGTGCAGAACACGGCCTCGCCGAGGGTGCGCCCCTGTGCGCCGAATGTGGTGCCGCGGAATGTCCGGCCGTCCTCCAGAACAAGAACTGCGCTGCTCACGCGGTTTCCTCCTTGGTTTCTCCGGTGGAACTCGCTGTCCACACCGGGTAGATCTGCTTGTCGTCGGCCCGGAAGCCGGTGTCTATCTCGGTCCCCGTCGGCAGCTCCCAGCGAATGACCAGGAGCCCGTCCTTGGTCATGACCTTGCCTGCCAACCCGCGTTCGGTGCGGATCGCGCGGATCGATTCCGCCGGGATCCAGATGGGAGATTCACCGTCTCGGTCGAGCAGGATGCCCTTCTCGTGTCGGGACAGTTCACCGGTGGCGCGGTGGCCGATGTCGCCGACGGCGATGCGGTCCTGCCAGCTCGGCGCGATGGTGCTGCCGACGTACAGGCCGGTGCTCGGCTCGACGAGGGTTGCTCCCAGATCGTCCGGCACGGCCGGGAAGTCACCGATTCGCTCTTCCTGGCGCTTCTGCCGTCCTCGCCAACCCCAGAAGATCAGCGCGATCATCAGTGCCCAGAACAGGATGAATCCGATGACGATGAGAACTCTGTCCACGGCTCTACTCTCCCGCTCTGTTCGCCACGACTCCATCGCGGACGGTGATTCGCCCGCGCAGCACCGTCGTGGTCACCTTCGAGGAGAAGCTCATGTCCTCGAACGGCGTGTTGTGTGCGACGCTGGCCAGCTTCTTGCCGGAGACCGTCCAGCTCGCTTTCGGGTCCACCAGCGTGAGGTTGGCGATCTCACCGACCTCGATGGGCCGTCCCTGATCGGCCAATCCGACGATCTGGGCGGGACGCTCGCTCATCACCCGCGCCACGCCGCGCCAATCGAGCAGTCCCGGGGTCACCATCGTGTCGACGACGATGGACAGTGCGGTTTCGAGCCCGAGCATTCCGGGACGAGCGATCGAGAACTCGCAGCACTTGTCCTGCTCGGCATGCGGAGCGTGATCGGTTGCCACACAATCGATCACGCCGTCCGCCAAGCCCTTACGCAGGGCGTCGACGTCGGACTTCTCACGTAGTGGCGGGTTCACCTTGTTGATCGCGTCGTACGTCTCTAGCCGCGAATCGTCGAGCAGCAGGTGATGCGGGGTTACCTCGGCGGTGATCGAAATACCCTGTCCGCGTGCCCACTTCATCAACTCGACGGTGCCTGCAGTGGATGCGTGACAGATGTGCACCCGCGCACCTGCGTCACGAGCCAGCAGGGCGTCGCGAGCGACGATCGATTCCTCGGCCGCACGCGGCCAACCGGCCAGTCCGAGTCGCGCCGCCGTCGGGCCCTCGTGTGCGACGGCACCGACGGTGAGCCGGGGTTCCTCGGCGTGCTGAGCGATGAGCACACCGAGGGAACTCGAGTACTCCAGCGCCCGACGCATGATCAGTGGATCGTCGACGCAGTGGCCGTCGTCGGAGAACATCTTCACCCGGCCGATTCCCGCGGCCATCGTGGCCAGCTCGGCGAGCTGCTTGCCCTTCAATCCGACGGTGATCGCTCCGACGGGGTGGACGTCGACGAGACCGACTTCCTGCCCCCGACGCCATACGTGGTCGGTCACCACCACCGAGTCGGCGACCGGGTCGGTGTTCGCCATCGCGAACACCGCGGTGTAGCCGCCCAGAGCTGCTGCGGCCGAACCGGATTCGATCGTTTCGGTGTCCTCGCGGCCGGGCTCGCGCAGGTGCGTGTGCATGTCGACGAATCCCGGCAGCAGTATCTGGCCGCGGGCGTCGACGACCTCGGCTCCGTCGGCGTCGAGGTCCGAGCCGATCCCCGCGATCTCCTCACCGGCGATCAGGACGTCGGTCTCGGGGCCCTCGCCGTACAGCAGCACGCCGCGGAGCAGAACGGAGGTCGCAGGTGCGGTCACGACGCACCCCCGTCCGAACCGACCAGCAATCGGAACAGCACCGCCATCCGCACGTGAACTCCATTCGTAACCTGTTGCAGGACTGCAGTTTTCGGAGAGTCGGCCACCGAGGACGCGATCTCCATACCGCGCAGCATCGGACCGGGGTGCAGTACGACGGCATGCTCGGGCAGCAGGTCGAGCCTGCGCTGCGAGAGCCCGTACGTGATCGAGTACTCACGAGCGGAGGGAAAGAATCCGCCGTTCATCCGCTCGGCCTGCACTCTGAGCATCAGCACCGCATCCAGTCCCGGAAGTTCGGCGTCGATGTCGTGCGAGACCCGCACCGGCCAGCCGGTCACTCCGACGGGCAACAGGGTCGGTGGTGCGATCAGCACCACCTCGGCACCGAGCGTGGCCAGCAGGATCGCATTCGAGCGCGCCACCCGGCTGTGCAGGATGTCGCCGACGATCGCGATTCGACGGCCGGCGATGTCGCCGAGTCGTTGGCGCACCGTCAAGGCGTCGAGCAGAGCCTGGGTGGGGTGTTCGTGCGTGCCGTCGCCTGCGTTGATCACCGCGGGGCCGCCTGAACCGGCTTGATCGGCGGTCCACTGGGCGATCTGGTGTGCGGCACCGGATGCCGGGTGCCTGACGATCAGTGCATCGGCTCCGGCGGCGCGCAGCGTCATCGCGGTGTCGCGGAGCGACTCCCCCTTCGACACCGACGAGCTGCTGGCGCTGACGTTGATGACGTCGGCGCTCATCCACTTGCCTGCGACCTCGAACGAGACGCGGGTACGTGTCGAGTTCTCGAAGAACACCGTCATGATGGTGCGTCCGCGCAATGTCGGGAGTTTCTTGACTTCGCGGCCGAGGAGCGCCTGCTCGAATCGTTCGGCTTCGTCGAGGAGTTCGGTGGCCGATTCGGCCGTCAGGTCGGCGACCGAGAGCAGATGCTTCATCGAGCGGATCCTCCCTCGGACAGGCTGACCCCGTCGCGGCCGTCGTGTTCGGAGAGCAACACCGACACGTCCTCGGTGCGCGCTGTGGGGACGTTCTTGCCGACGTAGTCCGCCCGAAGCGGAAGCTCGCGGTGGCCGCGGTCGATCAGGACTGCGAGCTGCACGGCGCGGGGGCGGCCGAGGTCACGGAGGGCGTCGAGCGCAGATCGCACGGTTCGGCCGGAGAACAGCACGTCGTCGACAAGCACCACGAGTGCGTCGTCGACACCGCCTGCGGGCACCGACGTACGCTCGAGCGGACGGTGCGGCTTGTTTCGCAGATCGTCGCGGTAGAGGGTGATGTCGAGAGAACCCAGCGGGGGGCGTACTCCGGAGAATGCCTCGATACGTTCGGCGAGACGTTCCGCCAACGTGGTCCCGCGGGTGGGAATGCCGAGGAGCACCACGCGCGGCGAGTCGGCGGCGTCGAGGGCCGTCTTCTCGATGATCTGGTGGGCCATGCGGGAGATGGTGCGCCCCACATCGGCCGAGGACAGCAATTCGCGAACGGCGGGGTTCGCGGACGAGCTTTCGGGCGCAGGCAAACTACGACCTCCTTCTCCGCCTCTCTGGACGGATCGTTAAAGGATGTCTGACAACAACTGCGTAGAGCCTAGCAACGCTCTGCGAACCACGACCAGCAGGCTCGCAGAGCGTTCGGTCACACGGGCGTCGACCGGTCGATCACTGCTCGGCGTCGACCGATGCCTCACCGGACGCGTCGGTCTGCGTACGGCTCGAGACCGCCGCGGCCGCGGCGCGTACCTGCGGCGCGACGAGGACGATCTGACCCAGTACGCCGTTGACGAAGCCGGGCGAATCGTCGGTGGACAACTGCTTGGCCAGCTCGACGGCTTCGTCGACGGCCACGACCGGTGGAACATCGGTGGCGTGGAACAACTCCCACACCGCGACGCGCAGGATGGCCCTGTCCACTGCAGGCAGACGGGTGAGCGTCCAGTCCTTGAGGTGATCGGCGATCACGCCGTCGAGGCGATCGAGATTCTCGGCGACGCCCTCGACCAGGGTCGAGGTGTAGTCGCTGACGGGAGCGATGGTGTCGTCGCCGCGTGCGAGTTCGATTCGCTCGGTGGTGAGGTTCACCGGATCGACGTTGCGCGCCTCCGCCTCGAACAGAAAGTCCACCGCGCGCTTGCGGGCCTTGTGGCGCGCACCCAGCTTCTTCGCACCGGGGGCACCGTTCTGCGAGGCGGAGGAGGTCGACTTCTTCGATGACACGTTAGGAGTTCACACGCCCGAGGTAGTTTCCGTCACGCGAGTCGACCTTGAGCTTGTCGCCGGTGTTGATGAACAGCGGCACCGAGATCTCGGCTCCGGTCTCGAGGGTTGCCGGCTTGGTGCCACCGGTGGAGCGATCACCCTGCAGGCCGGGGTCGGTGTGCTTGACCTCGAGCTCGACGGTGACGGGAAGCTCGACGTACAGCGGAACGCCCTCGTGCATGGCGACCTGCACGCGCAGGTTCTCGAGCAGGAAGCGTGCGCCGTCACCGACGGTTGCCTCACCGATCGAGAGCTGGTCGTAGGTGTCGGCGTCCATGAACACGTAGTCGCTACCGTCGTGGTAGAGGTACGTCATGTCGCGACGGTCGACCGTTGCGGTCTCGACCTTCACACCGGCGTTGAACGTCTTGTCGACGACCTTGCCCGAGAGCACGTTCTTGAGCTTGGTCCGCACGAATGCGGGCCCCTTACCCGGCTTGACGTGCTGGAATTCGATGATCGACCACAGCTGGTTCTCCAAGTTGAGAACCAGTCCGTTCTTGAAATCGCTGGTGGAAGCCACTTGCTTCGCGTCTCCTCAATCGTTTGTGCGCGTGACGCGCCGTCGGTCACGTGCTTGGATTCGCTCCAGCCCGCGCGCTAGACGGACGTGAGTTCCTTGCTTGTCAGGGTGAGCAGTTCCGGACCCCCGTCGCGAACGACGAGTGTGTCCTCGATCCGAACGCCGCCGCGACCGGAGAAGTAGACACCCGGCTCGACGGTGACCGCTGCACCGCTCAGCAGTGTACCGGTGCTCGTCTTCGCGATTCCCGGCGCTTCGTGGATTTCCAGACCGACGCCGTGGCCGAGCCCGTGCAGGAAGTACTCCCCGTACCCCGCATCCTCGATCACCGAGCGCGACGCGGCGTCGACCGAGGCGGTGGTCACCCCTGGAGCCAGAGCGTCTCGACCGGCTGTCTGCGACCGCTGCACCAGCTCGTACAGATCGCGCTGCCACTGCGCGGGAGTCCCGATGACGAAGGTGCGAGTCATGTCCGAGTGGTAGCCGCCGACGAGTGCACCGAAGTCGAGCTTGACGAAGTCTCCGTCGGCCAGCACCGCATCGGTCGGCCGGTGATGCGGGACCGCCGAATTGGCTCCGGCAGCGACGATGGTCTCGAACGACACAGCATCGGCACCGTGATCGAGCATCGACGACTCCAGCTCGCGGGCGACCTCACGCTCGGTCCGGCCTGCACGGATCCCGCCCCCACCGATCAGGTCGGCCAGCGCGTCGTCGGCGGCGCGGCAGGCGTCCCTGAGCAATCCCACCTCGAACTCGTCCTTGACCACTCGCAACGACTCCACGACACCCGGTGCGCGCACCAACTCCACGGCACCGTCGAGCTCCGACCACGCTCGGTGTGCATCCACTGTCACCACGTGGCTCTCGAAGCCCACGCGACCGGTGTTGCCCGCGACCGACGATCGAAGCAGATGCACCGCCGACGCCCGGTCGATCTCGGCGCGCAGATCCGGGACCTGTTCGGCCACCTGAGTGACGTACCGACCGTCGGTGCAGATCACCGTCCGATCCTCGTCGCCGGCCGAATCGGCCGCCGAGACCAGCAACGCGGCATTCGAGCCGGTGAATCCGGTCAGGTATCGGACGTTGAGAAGATCGGTGATCAACATCGAATCGAGTCCGTCGGCGGCCAACAGTTCTCGTAGGGCACCACGACGGGCACCGAAATCGGCAGGCATGGATTCGACATTACCGGGCGTGGCACACGCTCCCTTCGACTCGACCGGGTCATCGAACTTGTGGGCCCCGACACACAAAGTTCGACGTGCGGATATGCTGTGCCGCATGACTGGGTGGGCAGTGCGTGGCATAAGTATGGGATTGGTCAACGTCGTCGTTCGACTGCTGCTGGGGGCAGCAGTGTCGATGTGGCCGCTGAGCGGATCGGCACTGCGCTGGGTGGCCTACGCCCTCGTGCTGCTCGTCATCATCGTGTGGGCCGGCATCGACGGAATCCGTGACCGACGCAAGCATCCCGACCCCGACGACGGCGAGGACCTCACCATGGTCTGGCTCAAGGCCGCCGTGGTCGGTGGGCTCCTCGGAGGTCTCCTGAGCTGGATCGTCGACTTCTTCGTCGACTTCAGCCTGGGTCAGAACGGTCTGGTCTTCGAGTTGACGTCCGGAGCCGCGTTCACCATTCTCACCATCTTCATCGCCGCGAGCGTCGCGGTGTTCGCGGGACGACAGATCGTCAACCGTGAGGCGAAAAAGAAGTTGGCCACCTCGGACGCCGAACGCGCGCACGACCGCCAGCTGGTCAACGCCGGCCAGGAGAATCGGTCGACGCAGTCCGAACCCGCTCGGTCCGAACCTGCTCGGTCCGAACGTCAGTGGGCTTCCGAGCACGGCGAAGCCGACACCGAGGTGTTCTCGGCGGTGGACGCGGACGGAAAGCCGCGGCTGGACAAGCGCGGTCGTCACGGCAGCGCCGACGGTTCCTGACTCCCCCACATCGACCGACGGGCGGTGATCGGCGCTTTCGCGTCGATCACCGCCCGTTCTTCGTCCGTACCCGAGTCGCCTCTCACGAGGTCACAACAGAATGGCCGACCCACCTGCGGCCGGAGCCTCACGACCGACCGCGGAGAATGCGGCGACGAGCAGTGCCGGGTCCGGCCCCTCGAGCCGTCCCGGCTTGGCGAGACCGTCCAGAACCACGAACCGCAACAGCCCGGCCCGGTTCTTCTTGTCCGTCTGCATACCCTTGAGCAGATCCGAGAACGCGTGCTCGTCGTAGGTGACCGGCAAGCCGACCGATTCGAGAATCGAGCGGTGGCGGTCGGCCGTGGCGTCGTCCAGGCGTCCGGCCAGGCGTCCGAGCTCGGCCGCGAACACCAGACCGACCGACACGGCGGCACCGTGGCGCCAACGGTATTGCTCCCGCCGCTCGATCGCGTGGGCGAGCGTGTGCCCGTAGTTGAGAATCTCGCGCAGGTTCGACTCGCGCAGATCCGCCGCCACGACCTTCGCCTTGACCTCGACCGAGCGCCTGATCAGCTCCGGCAGCACGTCGCCGGTCGGATCCAGCGCTGCGGCAGGATCCGCCTCGATGATGTCCAGAATCTTCGGGTCCGCGATGAACCCGGTCTTGATCACCTCGGCCAGGCCCGAGACGATCTCGTTCTTCGGCACGGTCTCGAGCGTCGCCAGATCGATCAACACGGCGGCCGGTTCGTGGAACGAGCCGACGAGGTTCTTGCCCGCATCGGTGTTGATGCCGGTCTTGCCGCCCACGGCCGCGTCGACCATGGCCAGCAGCGTGGTCGGCACGTGGACGATACGAACTCCGCGCATCCAGGTCGCGGCAACGAAGCCGGCCAGGTCCGTTGCCGCGCCGCCGCCCAGACTGACGATGGCGTCGCTGCGGGTGAGACCGATTCGACCGAGAACCTCCCAGCAGAACCCCGCCACTGCCAGATCCTTGCCGTCCTCGGCATCCGGGATCTCGATGCGGTGAGCGTCGATTCCCTTGTCCGCCAACGCAGCTCGCACAGCCTCCGCGGTCTCGGCCAGCGGAGGTTGGTGGAAGATCGCCACGGTGGCCGTTCCGGCGAGCTCGTCGACGAGGTCCGTCAACAGACCTCGGCCGATGATCACCGGGTACGGGTTGGCTGTCTCGACCTGGACGCGCACGGGCTCTGTCATCGAATCACCTTCATCTACTGGGGGTTTCTCTCGTTCGCATCGCGCCCGGGAACAGGGGCGATCGCCGTCAGCTTCGCCACCAACTGGCCCACGACCCGAGCGGGGCTGCGACTGTCGGTGCGCACTCGCACCGTGGCCACCGAACGATAGAGAGGTCGCCGATGACGCATCAGTTGCTGGTACTTCGCACGCGGGTCGGGGCCGGCGAGCAGCGGCCGAACCGTGTTCGCACCGGTTCGCCGAAGCCCCTCGGCCACACTGATCTCCAGGTACACCACGGTGTGCCCGGACAGTAGGGCGCGGGTCGCGGGCGACAGCACGGCACCACCGCCGAGGGAGACGATCCCGTCGTGCGAGGCCAGAGCACCTGCGACTATCCGCTCCTCGATCTGCCGAAACGCCGGTTCGCCGTCGTGCGAGAAGATGTCGGCGATCGTGCGACCGGTGTCTCGCTCGATGGCCACGTCGGTGTCGAACAGGTCCAGGTCCAGCGCCTGTGCCAGCCGTCGACCGATCGTCGACTTACCTGCTCCCGGCGGTCCGACGAGGACCGCGTACGGGGTCATCGTGGAGGTCGGGCGGCGGTGCCCTTCACGTAGTGGTCGACGTTGCTCGTCGTCTCCGCCAGCGAGTCCCCACCGAACTTCTCCAACGCTGCCTGCGCGACCACCAGGGCGACCATGGTCTCCGCGACGACGCCTGCAGCCGGAACAGCGCAGACGTCCGAGCGCTGATGAATGGCCACTGCCTCGTCACCGGTCGTCATGTCGACCGTTGCCAGCGCACGCGGAACCGTCGAGATGGGCTTCATCGCCGCCCGCACTCGTAGTGCCTCACCGTTGGTCATACCGCCCTCGATGCCGCCTGCGCGGTTGGTCGAGCGCAAGACACCGTCGGGCCCGGGCTTGATTTCGTCGTGGGCGACGCTTCCGCGTCGACGTGCGGTCTCGAAGCCGTCCCCGATCTCGACCCCTTTGATGGCCTGGATGCCCATCAGCGCTGCGGCCAGTCGGGCGTCGAGTTTGCGTTCTCCGGAGACAAACGATCCGAGGCCGACGGGCAGGCCGTGCACGACGACCTCGACGACACCGCCGAGAGTGTCGCCGTCCTTCTTCGCGGCTTCGATCTCGGCGATCATCGACTCCTCGGCGGCCTTGTCGAAGGCGCGAACCGGGGAGGCGTCGATCGCGTCGAGGTCGGCACCTGCGGGCGGCGGTCCGACGTAGGGGTCGGACGCACCGATCGAGATCACATGGGACACGACGTCGACGCCGAACGCCTGCTTCAGGAACAGACGGGCGACGGTGCCGATGGCGACCCGGGCGGCGGTCTCACGAGCGCTGGCGCGTTCGAGCACCGGACGAGCGTCGTCGAATCCGTACTTGAGCATTCCGGAGAAGTCGGCATGGCCGGGCCGCGGCCGGGTCAACGGAGAGTTGCGCGCGAGATCCGCGAGCACTGCGTCGTCGACGGGGTCGGCCGACATCACCTGCTCCCATTTGGGCCACTCGGTGTTGCCGACCTCTATCGCAACCGGCCCGCCCATGGTGCGTCCGTGTCGAACACCGCCGGTGAGGGTCACTTTGTCGGCCTCGAACTTCATGCGGGCACCGCGGCCGTAGCCGAGGCGACGGCGCGCGAGTTGAGAGGCAATGTCGTCCGAGGTCACCTCTACTCCCGCGACCATTCCTTCGAGGATGGCGACGAGAGCGGGTCCGTGGGATTCTCCGGCAGTTATCCAGCGCAGCACTCGAACATCTTTTCACGCCAGGGACGCCGCGGATGCCAGCAGGGTGGCCGCGCACATGGACGGGCCGTGCGCGATGCGCGCGCGCCCGTGCCCGAACGCCGCGACGACCGACCCCACCACGGCAGTTACCACCGGTGCCGCCACTGCGGCGATCGCCCATCCTTCTCCGCCGCCCACGCCTGCGATCGAGCCGACCGACCAGGCGAGTTTGACGTCCCCCGCGCCGAACGCGGCGGGCGCGAGAAGGTGAACGACCAGATAAATCGCGAACAGCAGAGCGCCGCCGAGCACTGCGCTCGCCGAGCCGGTGACGACGAGCGCGATCGTCACCACGATCGCTCCGGGGACGGTCAGGATGTTCGGCAACCGGCGCTGCTGCAGGTCGACGGCGCTGAGGGCGGCGAACCACCACATCGTTATGCACAACGAGAACGCGTACTCGGAGCCGCCGAACCGCCACCAGACCCATCCGGTCCCGATCGCAGACAGCAGCGGCAGGAGCCGAGGATTCCATCGGACCAGGCAGCGGCGCATCGTCATCCCCGCGGCGGCGCCGACCACGACCGCGACACACAGACCCGTCATGATCGAAGGGTTGCATCGCGGTGGCGGCCGGCTGTGACGAAAGCCCAGGTGGCAGATTGCCCTGTGGACAACTCACGGCCTGTGGACAACTCGCGGCCCGTCGACTATCGGCGGACGAAGCTCACCGCACGGTGGCCAGCGCGTCCCGCATGATCGCTCGTGGTGCCGGCTTGCCGGTGAATTGCTCCACCTGCCCGTAGGCCTGATTGAGCAGCATCGACAATCCGCTGATGACGGTTCCACCGGCCGCCTCCACGGCAGCTGCCAGGGGCGTCGGCCACGGATCGTAGATAGCGTCGAGTACCAGCGGCGCATGGGCGAGATCCGACGCGATGTCGGCCGCTCCGGCCGCCGGGACGGTGCTCACCAGTACCGCCGAGGCCGCTGCGACAGTGGCGAGACGAGGGTCTGTCATGTTCACGAACTCCGCGCGCATTCCCGCGGCGACGGCGCAGTCCAGTGTGTCCCGGGCGCGCTCGGCCGACCGCGCGACCACGGTGACCGCAGCCGCTCCGAGCCCGGCCAGCGCCACGATCGCCGGCCTCGACGTTCCCCCGGCACCGACCACCGTCACGGTGCTACCGGACAGGTCCTCGACTCCGGCGTCGCGCAGTGCACCCACGATTCCGTCGACGTCCGTGCAGTCGGCGCGCCAGCCCGACGCGGTCCGCACCAGGGTGTTCGCCGAGCCGGCCAGAACTGCCCGCGCGGTGCGTTCGGTCGCGTACTCCAGAGCGGCAACCTTGCCCGGCATGGTGACCGACACGCCGACCCATTCGGGGCCGAAACCGTCGAGCAGGCCGGGCAACTGCTCACCGGTGCAGTCGATGCGCTCGTAGCTCCAGTCGGTGAGGCCGAGCGCGCGGTACGCAGCGCAGTGCAGCACCGGCGACTTCGAGTGTTCGACAGGGCTTCCCAGCACAGCGGCGCGCACGTCAGCGGCCGCTGTCGAGGAAGCCACCCTCGACCTTGGTGATGTTGGCCAGGTGTTCCTCGTAGCTGCGGGTGAACAGGGTTTCGCCCGCCTGGTTGATGGTCACGAAGTACAACCAGTCACCGTCGGCAGGCATCTCGACCGCCTGCACCGCACCGATACTCGGCGAGGAGATCGGGGTTGCCGGCAGCCCCTCGCTGGCATAGGTGTTCCACGGGGTGACGCGGGCGCGGTCGGCGTCCGTGGTGGCCACCTCGGTCGTGTCGAGCGAGTAATTGACCGTCGAGTCGAACTCGAGCTTCTGCGGTACGGCGAGGCGATTGAGAATCACCCGGGCCACTTTGCTGAAGTCCTGGGGCAGGGACTCACGTTCGACGAGCGACGCGGCGACGAGGGTGTCGTACGGAGTCAGCCCGGAGTTGGCGCCCGCGGTGAGAATTCCGGTGTCCTCGTAGCGGGTGGCACTCTCGGACACCAACTGCTCGAGGATGTCGGTCGGTGCCGCGCTGGGATCGAAGTCCCAGGTACCCGCGGCGATCAGGCCCTCGAGCTGGCGATCGCGGTCCGGGACTCCTTCGACGCGATCGGTGGCCCAGTCGGGCACGCCCAGGGCGGCCGGGTCGTCCACAGCTCCGGCCGCGTTGAGGTCGTCGTAGCTCACGCAGGTGGGGGTTCCACTGCCGGTTCGGTCCACGCAGCTGGCCTCGGAGATCAGGGTGTAGATGCCCTTCTTGACCGCACCGGTGTTCACGTCGCGAGCGTCGTGCAACTGGCGGCCCTCGGAGATCACCATGTTGCCCACTCGGGACGCGGGGTCGACCAGTTCGGAGACGGCCTGCGAGGCAGGCACGTTGCTGGCGAGCAGATAGAAGCCGGGTTGAACCGAGGTGATGGCGTTGTTCGACAGCGCTGCTTCGAGGAACGCACCCGAGCTGGCCACGACACCTTTGTCCGCTGCCTGGGTACCGATCTGTTGCGCGGTGTCGTTCGGATGAACCTGAATCACCACGCCGTCCCCCGGTGAGCCCGCGGCGAAGTCAGCGTTCGGTGTCGTGCGATTGCCGAACTTGTTCACCGCGAAATACCCTCCGCCTGCCACTGCCACGATCAACACGAGCCCGAGCACCGCAGCCACCAAGCGGCCGCGACGCTTGCGGCTGGACGCGGCTCGGTCCTTGCGGCTCGCAGCACGGCTGCGTCCGACCTCCTGGGGCACCGCTGGGCGCTCGGCCTCGCGATCGGGCTCGCGATCGCCGTGACGAGAGGCCCGTGGGTGCGGCTCCTTCCGCTGCGGATGGCCGTGCAGGCTGCGGTGGAACTCGCTGCCCTCGTCCACCGAATAGCCGATCGGGTCGGTGTGCGCCTCGTCCGCGCGCGCGTCTCGGCGGTCCCGATCGGGCCCTTGGTAGTTCACTCGTCGACCTCCGTCGATCCTGAATTCGTCGCTGCACGATCCGATACGGCGCGGCGCTCGTCGAGCCACCCCTGCAGTATCGCCACCGCCGCAGCCTGATCGATCACCGATCGTTGGTTCTTGGCTCGCACTCCACTGTCCCGTAAGGCACGCGATGCGCTCACGGTAGTCAGTCGCTCGTCGGCCATCCGAATCGGAACATCACCCAACCGCCGGTACAGGGAACGGCCGAATCTCTCGGCTGCCTCGACGGCGCTGCCGCGTTCTCCGCGCAGCGTCCGCGGAAGCCCGATCACGATCTCGACTGCCTCGTACTCGGCGACGATCTCCGCCACTCGCACCACATCCGGCGCGTCGGGACCCTTGATCTTCGAGCGCGGCACGGTCTCGACCGGCGTGGCCAGCACACCGTCCGGATCGCTCGCGGCGATGCCGATGCGGACGCTGCCGACGTCGATGCCGATACGACGGCCACGTCCGGGATCGTCGGCACCGGGCCGATCGGGGCCACGCCCCTGAGTCACCACGATCGTCAGTGGGTCGTGAGTTCGGTCAGTCGAGCCCGCGCGGCGTCGATACCGGCGTCGATTCCGGCGACGTCCGATCCCGACCCCTGGGCCAACTCGGGCTTGCCTCCGCCTCGGCCACCGATGCTCGGACCGAAGGCCGCCACCAGATCGCCTGCCGCGACGCCTGCATCCTGAGCTGCCTTGTTGGCGGAGACCACGAACGGGACCTTGCCGCTGACGGTGCCGAACAGCACCACCACGGCCGGATCGGTGCCCAGCCGTCCTCGAATGTCGGTCACCAGGGTGCGCAGATCGTTACCGCCGACACCCTCCGGTGCTCGGGCAACCACCGCTCGCACGTCACCGAATCGCTCGGCCTTGCCGACGAACTCACCTGCCGAGGCCAGCACAGCGGCGGCCTTGACGGCGTCGAGTTCCTTCTCCGCGACCCGCAGGCGCTCGACCAAGGTCTCGATGCGCGCCGGGACCTCCTCGGACGGAACCTTCAGCGAGGACGCGATGCCGGCCAGCAGCGCGCGTTCCTTGGCGAGGTAGCGGTAGGAGTCGAGGCCGACGAATGCTTCGACGCGGCGCACTCCGGAGCCGACGGACGATTCACCGAGAATGGTGACCGGTCCGATCTGCGACGAGTGCTGCACGTGCGTACCACCGCACAGTTCCATCGAGAACGGTCCGCCGATCTCGACCACCCGCACCTCGTCGCCGTAGTTCTCGCCGAACAGGGCCATCGCGCCCATCTTCTTGGCGCTTTCGAGGTCGGTGACCAGGGTGTTGACCGCGAAGTCCGAGCCAACCGCGTCGTTGGCGACGTTCTCGATGTCGTCGCGCTGCGCCTCCGAGAGCGCGCCCTGCCACGAGAAATCGAATCGAAGGTAGCCGGGCTTGTTGAGCGATCCGGCCTGCGTCGCGTTCGGACCGAGGACCTGTCGCAGGGCCGCGTGCACCATGTGGGTACCGGAGTGGCCCTGGGTCGCACCCTTGCGCCAGGCGTGATCGACGTCGACGTGGACGGTGTCGCCCTCGGTGATCTGCCCCGACTCGACCACGGACTTGTGAGTCCAGAGCTTCTTGGCGATCTTCTGCACGTCGTCGACCTTGACCGAGAGCCCGGGCGCGGTGATGGTGCCGATGTCGGCGATCTGGCCACCGGACTCGGCGTAGAGAGGGCTGCGGTCGAGAATGATCTCGATCCGCTCTCCCGCAACCGCGGTCGGAACCCGGACGCCGTTGGAGATCAAGGCCAACACCGTTGCGTCGGAACCGAGTTCGTCGAATCCGGTGAACTCGGTCGGCGAACCGTCGACGAAGTCCTTGTAGACCGTCAGGTCGGCGTGTGCGTGCTTACGGGCGCGAGCGTCGTCCTTGGCCCGGTTGCGCTGCTCGGACATCAGCGACCGGAATCCGTCCTCGTCGACCGACAGCCCCGCCTCGGCGGCCATTTCGAGCGTCAGATCGATCGGGAACCCGTAGGTGTCGTGCAGTGCGAACGCTTCTGCGCCGCCGATCTTCTTCGCACCCGACGCCTTGACTGCCTCGGCGGCACCCTCGAACAGCCGTGAACCCGAGGTGAGGGTCTTGAGAAACGCGGTCTCCTCCCCCACAGCGACGGTGAGAATTCGATCGAAGTCGGTGACGAGGTTCGGGTAGGACTCGGCCATCGTGTCGCGCACGACGGTGATGAACTGCGCCATCGTCTCGTCGGGTGCTCCGAGCAGCCGTGCCGATCGCACGATGCGGCGCAGCAACCGGCGCAGCACGTAACCGCGGCCGTCGTTGCCGGGGTTGACGCCGTCCGAGATGAGCAGCGCGGCGGTGCGCGCGTGATCGGCGATGACGCGGAAGCGGACGTCGTCCTCGTGATTCGCGCCGTAGGCGCGTCCCGAGAGCTCCTCGGCCTTGGCGATGACCGGTCGGACGAGGTCGGTCTCGTAGACGTTGTCCACGCCCTGCAGCAGGAATGCGACGCGCTCGACGCCCATGCCGGTGTCGATGTTCTGCTTCGGCAGCGGACCGAGAATCTCGAAATCGTCCTTGCTGATCCCCTTGCCGCGTTCGTTCTGCATGAACACGAGGTTCCAGATCTCGATGTACCGGTCCTCATCGGCCTCGGGACCACCCTCGGCACCGAACTCGGGTCCGCGGTCGTAGTAGATCTCCGAGCACGGGCCACAGGGCCCGGGAATGCCCATGGACCAGTAGTTGTCGGCCATTCCGCGACGTTGAATTCGTTCGTCGGGCAGGCCTGCGATCTCCTTCCAGAGCTCGATGGCCTCGTCGTCGTCGAGATACGCAGTGGCCCAGATCCGCTCGGGGTCGAACCCGTACCCGCCGTCCTCGACACTGTCGGTCAACAGCGACCAGGCATGCCGAATGGCGTCGCGCTTGAAGTAGTCGCCGAACGAGAAGTTGCCTGCCATCTGGAAGAACGTGTTGTGGCGGGTGGTGATACCGACGTTCTCGATGTCGAGGGTGCGCACGCACTTCTGGACGCTCGTCGCCGTCTTGTACGGCGGTGTCTGCTGACCGAGGAAGAACGGGACGAAGGGGACCATGCCCGCATTGACGAACAGCAGATTCGGGTCGTCGAGGATCAACGACGCACTGGGTACTTCGGTGTGTCCCGCCTTCACGAAATGGTCGAGGAAACGCCTGCGGATCTCATGGGTCTGCACTGATACAGGTTAGCGTCCGAGGCCGTGTACCGACTCGAGGGCCTATCGGCCTCGGATGATGCGTCGCAGTTTCCCCACTCTGGTCGCGATTTCTCGCTCGGCGCCGTGTTCGGTGGGCTCGTAGTAGTTCACGCCCACCAGCTCGTCCGGTGGGTACTGCTGCCCCAGCACGCCGCCGGGACTGCTGTGCGGGTACCGGTACCCGACGGCGTTTCCCAATCCTTGCGCTCCCTTGTAGTGGCCGTCGCGTAGATGCGGCGGCACCGATCCCGACTTGCCCGCCGCCACGTCGGCCATCGCCGCACCGAGCGCACCGATCACCGCCCCGGACTTGGGGGCGGTCGCCAGGTGGATCGTGGCCTGCGCCAGAGCCAACCGCGCCTCGGGCATCCCGATCATCTGCACCGCGCTGGCAGCGGCAGTCGCGGTCTGCAAGGCGGTGGGATCGGCCATCCCGATGTCCTCGCTTGCGTGCACCACCAGACGCCGCGCGATGAACCGCGCGTCCTCGCCTGCCGTGATCATCCGAGCCAGATAGTGCAGGGCGGCGTCGACGTCGGACCCTCTGATCGACTTGATGAACGCACTGATGACGTCGTAATGCTGGTCTCCGTCGCGGTCGTATCGCACGGCGGCCTTGTCGACACTGGCTTCGACCGTCGCGAGGTCCAGCGTTCCGTCGGTCGCGGCACCCGCTGCCGCCTCCAGAGCCGTCAGCGCTCGGCGGGCGTCGCCGGCCGCGAGACGCACCAGGTGATCCATGGCGTCCTCGGCGATGGTCACCGCACCGTCCAATCCGCGCGGATCGTTGGCGGCACGAGTGAGCAACAACTCGATGTCCTCGGATCCCAGCGGTTGCAACTGCAGCACCAACGACCGGGACAGCAGCGGAGACACCACCGAGAACGACGGGTTCTCGGTGGTCGCAGCCACCAACAGCACGATCCGATTCTCGACGGCGGCGAGCAATGCATCCTGCTGCGTCTTGGAGAACCGGTGCACCTCGTCGATGAACAGCACGGTCTGCTCACCCGAGAGGAGTCGGCGTCGCGCCAGTTCGATGACGTTGCGCACTTCCTTGACTCCGGCCGACAGGGCCGACAGCGCCTCGAACTTGCGTCCGGTCGCCCCCGAGATCAGCGACGCCAGCGTCGTCTTGCCGGTTCCCGGTGGACCGTAGAGCATCACCGAGGACGCACCGGAGCCCTCGACGAGCCGCCGCAGCGGTGCGCCGGGAGCCAACAGATGAGACTGCCCCACCACCTCGTCGAGGGTCGTCGGCCGCATTCGCACCGCCAGCGGGGCGTCGGGCCTGACATAGGCGGACGTCGGACGGGATTCGGCGATCGTCGCCTCCGGTGCCGCAGGAGTGTCGAAGAGTCCGTCCTCGCCGAACTCGTCGCTCCCCGAGATGTCCCCGCCCGAGATGTCACTTCCGAAACCGCTGCTCACCGGTCGAACGCTACCGATCCGACCGCTGCGAGCGCGAACGACGTCTCTCTCAGCGCTCCCACTTCGTCCGCAGAGCGGTTCCGACCGACGTCGCGTACTCCGCGATGCCTGTTTCGCCGACGCGCGCCGCACTGTCCGCCAGCACCGCCCACCGCGAGATCAGTGCCTGCGACCGCGGAACCGACAGATGGTGCGCCCGCGCGGCTGCGATGCGAGTGTGGTCGTCGGGCAGGAACCAGTAGGTGCTCAGCCACACCCAGATCAGACGCGCGTCGAGGATCTTGCTCGCCAGGGCGGTGTCGTCGGCCAACGCCGGCCAGATGCCCACCACTTCCGCGCGCCAGGCGTCGATCATCGCCTGCTCGCGATCGTGCGAGAGCTCGAAGCTGCACAGGCAACCGGGGAACGACGCCAACGCGTAGGTGATGTCGAGGGTGGCGTCACGGAATCCGCCCCACTCGTAATCGAGGAATCGCACGCCTTCGTCGTTGACGATGATGTTGTCGGGGCACAGGTCGGACGGGCTGAAGGCACGGAAGGCTCCGTGCGCGAACAGCCGTCCGCTGCGAGAGACGCGATCGAGAATCGCATCGGGGGTGGCTCCGACGCCCAAGAGATTGGTCAGCATCCCTGGAACCTCGGCGAGCGCGCCCGGTATCTGGGCGGAGATCCCGTCGGTCGAGTCCGGTTGCCCCACCCGACGCAACAGAGCGGCGAAGTCGTCCTCGCGGCCGACGGTGGCGGCGTGCATGCGGCCGAGTGCCTGGGCCATGGCCATCAGAGAATTGGTCACCGCGGCTTCGTCGGAATTGCGCAGCAGAGTGGTGATGGGACTGGCGTCGCCGAGATCGCTGAGCACCAGCAGCCGCGCATCGAGATCGTAGGCGTGCAGCTCGGGTCCTGGCCTGCTGTCCGTGGCCAGGGCGTTGGCGAACTGGTACGAGGCCGCCTCGCGCAGGAACGCACTCGAGCTGGAGATGTCGGCGAGCTCGGCGGGCTGTTCGGATTCGGCAGGCAGGTCGCGGACCTGCTTGATCACCAGGGTGCGGGGAAGTTGAAACGGGTTCTCGGAGACTCGGACTCGCAACACGATCGCTTGGCCGCTACCCCCCAGGTTCACCGGGTCGATCAACGTCACCGGAGCTCCGGTGCGTTTGGTGAGGAGTCGCTGAGCTGCTGCTACTACCTCTGATACAGGGTCTGCCAGTGTTGCGGTCATCGATGTCCAAGCTACCCGTTCGGTGCGTTCTGCTGTGCTGTGTCGACGACTACGAATGAGACACGATTGTCCGTTTTGCGGCATTTTTCGTTCTACATCCCCAGATTCGACCAGATGGTCGGTTACCCCCGAGCCATCAGATTATGCCGGGTTCGCTACAGCGGTGCAACGTCCACCGACACGGCGATGGTGCTCTCCTCCGCCTCGGTGTAGATCACCCCGCGCAGTGGAGGTACATCGGCGTAGTCGCGTCCCCACGCCACGGTCGCGTACCGCTCGTCCACCAACTGATCGTTGGTGGGATCGAAGGCCAGCCAGCGATCGTTCGGCATCCACACCGCAGCCCACGCATGGGTCGCGTCGACACCGATCATCCGCTCCTTGCCGGGCGGAGGTTCGGTGGCGAGATAACCCGACACGTACCTCGCCGCGAGACCCTGGGACCGCAAGCACGCGATCGCGAGACGAGCGAAGTCCTGACACACTCCCGATCGCGCGGCGAGCACGTCGACCACGGTGGTCGAGACCGTCGTCGAGCCCGAGAGATAGCGAAAATCGGTGAAGATCCGATGCGTCAGATCGACCACGACGTCCGCCAGAGGACGACCCGGCCAGAAGCTGGGTGCGGCGTAGGCGCGTACCTCGTCGGTGATCTCCGGGGTCGGCAGATCCAGAGCGAACTCGACAGCCGACGCGCGAGCCGGATCGGCAGGCACGTTCGCACCGAACAGCGCCATCCGAGCTGACTCCCACGACGCCGTCGCCGGCCACGACGTGGTTTCGTCCGCCGGGCGCGGATACACCTCCACGAGAGAATCCGCCGTCACCACCAGTTTCTCGTGGTCCTGGGTGACGTGGAAGTACACATCCTCGTTGCCGTAGACGTCGACACCGAAGGATTGATCGGTCGGTGCCGGCTCCACCGTGACCGACTTCTCCACGCAGTGCTGCCCGTCCATGTCGCGCGGAGCCAGGAATCCACGGCCGTAGGACGAGGTCACGCGGTCGGAGTACGTGTAGGTGGTGATGTGCTTGATTCGATACCGACGACTCATCACCGCACCCCGTTCGCAGATCGGATGTTCGAGCTGCCCCACAGCGGCTGCGTGCCGCCGGGCAACGACATGTGCGTGGCGAGGACGACGCGAGACAACTCCTCGAGTGAGTCGTGGATTCCGTCCACCAGTTCGAGCAACTCCACCCGGCGACCGTTCGCGTCGACCGACTCCAGATCGCCCGGGTCGACCCGTCGCAATCGCACCCGCATCTGCTCGACGAGCTGCTCGGGCCGTGACGTGCCCGAGGCATCGGGCAACGAACCCAGATCGTCCCGAAGCCGGTCGAGCTGGTAGACCAGCGCTCGCGGGTTGCCTTCGTCGAACAGCAACAGCTGCGCGACGGCCGCCGGACGCGCGCGCCCACTGTTGCGTCTGCGGTAGATCACCGAGGACTCGGCGGCGGACAACACCGAATCGATGACCGCCTGTTCCGTGGACGGAGTGAGAGCGTGACTCAGGGTGGCCGAGAGCAGCGCAGTCAGCTGCAGACCACGCTCGATCCGCTTACCGGCGTCCATCAGGTACCAGCCCGCGTCTCGCACCATCGATTCCGACGCCAGGCCGGACAGTGCGAGCAGACCACGCAGCACACTCGACTGCGACGACGCCAGTTGCGCGCCGTTGTGAACCGGCGACTCGGCCAGCTCCTCCAGCGCGGTGTCGATGCGGTTCAGAACCGCCCAGGTGTCGTTCGAGAGCTGGTCGCGTACCGCGCGCGCCGCTTGCTGCATCCGGTCCACCGATTGCGCCAGCGAACCCATACGGCCCGTCGAAAGCATCAGCGAACGCATTTCCACGGTCGCGTCGCCGTGGTTCTTCTCGTCGAGGAACCCCGGCCAGGTACGCGAGACCTTCGTGACCGCTTCGAGCAGGATCGGCAGACTGTCGCTGCCCTCGAGCCACGGCATCGAGCGGTAGTCCTGATTGCGTTCGCGCGCAGCGATCAGCAAGCGAGTCATGTCCTCGGCACGTTCGCTGTAGCGCCCGAACCAGAACAGGTCACCGAGCACACGCGGAGAGCTGACGACATTGACGTTGGACGCGGCGTACTGCGGCAACTCCTCCACCGTGGCGGGAGGGGTGTGCGGGGCGGAGTCCGCCGGGGTGACCCGTTCCACCGACTTGACCCACACGTCCTTCGACGCCACCGTGATGAGCGGATCGGTGACCGGCGCGGTGAGCACCACCTGCCCCAGGCCGCCGCGCATCGGTGTGTACCCACCCCGTTGCGCAACCGTGAACAGCCGCATCCCCACCTGCGCAGGGGCTACCGCCAACTGCGACCCCGACTCGCCGTCGATCGACGAACCGACCGGAGCCAGCGAGAACTCGGGGACTTCCTGCCCGGTCCACTTCCACGGCTCGGCCACGATTCGATCCCACAGCTCCCTGGCTGCGACGTCGGTGAGATCGTGCCCCACCACCGTGCGACGCGAGGTGGTCGACCGCAGTACCAGCGAACGCAGCCGGCTGCCGATGTGCGAGAGCTGATTCGGGTCACCGCCCCAGTAGGTCCGTACCGAACCGAGAATCAGATCCTCGTCCAGCAGCGCACGGCTCAACGCCGGAAGCAGCGGAAGCAGAGCCGGGTTCTCGAGCACACCGCTACCGAGGGTGTTCACCACGCTAACGGCCCCGCGGCGTAACACCTCGACCAGACCGACGACACCCAGGTGCGAATCCGGACGTAGATCGAGTGGGTCCGCGAACTCGGCGTCGACTCGGCGCAGCACCACATCCACCCGGCGCAACTTGCCGAGCGATCGCATCCACAGACAACCGTCACGGACCACGAGATCGGCATTCTCCACCAGCGGAAAACCGAGAACCGTTGCGAGATAAGCCTGATCGAATGCCGTCTCGGAGTGCGAACCAGGACTGAGCACCACCACGACCGGATTTTCGGCCGACGCGGGCGCAGCATCGCGAAGCGCCAGGCGCACCGCGCGTGCGAACGTCGAGAGCGGCCTCGGATTGCTCGCCTGGAACAACTCGGGCATCGCGCGCGACATCACCCGTCGATCGGCGAGCGCGTACCCCACTCCCGACGGTGCCTGCGTGCGGTCGGCGACGACTCGGAACTCACCGTCCGAACCTCGGGCGACATCGGCGGCATGCATGAACAGCTGATGCGGCCCCGGATTGGTGATCGCGTGCGCAGTGCGCAGATAACCCGGATTACCGAAGACCAACTCCGGCGGAATCAACCCCCGACGAACGGTTTCCTGGGCCCCGTAGATATCGGTGAGCACCGCGTCGAGCAGCATCGACCGCTGAACCAAACCGGCTTCCAGACGATCCCACTCATCGGCCGCGACCACCAACGGAACACTGTCCAACCCCCACCGAACAGCACTGGGCAATGCCTCGCTGCCACCCGACGGCGGAATGGGGTTGTACGTGATGCCGTGGTCGTCGACCAGACGGCTCACCCGCGACTGCAACGTCTGCATGGCACCGGAGCCGGCCTCACGCATACCGTCGACCAACTCCGCCCAATGCGGACGAACGGCGTCGTCGGCGTCGAGCAACTCGTCGAACCGATCGACGCGACCGCTCACGGCCTCGCGCCGACCGCGGTACGCGAGCCACGGCGACCCGGCACCACTCGAAACACCGTCGTTCCTGCCGGCTCCACTCGAGACATCGTCGTTTCTGCCGCCTCCACTCAGGGTGGTATCCACGGGCACCATCGAGCCGTTGTTCCTTCCGTCGGTCGATCACACTCCGCCGCCGGGCGGCTCCGCTTGCTGCGGACCCACCCGATACGCGTCGGACCGAGATCGCTACCGGTCGACTCGTTCTCCTGTGCAGTCGCGTCTCAGGACGTGATGACTCCGGTCCGGCGCAGGTCGAGCATGCCGGGCGCGGACACATCGATCGCTTGGCGAGCGTGCATCTCGAGCAATCTTGCTACGTCCACCTTCCCCGAGGTGAACCCGCCCTCCTCGAAGCGGCCGTTGCGGCGAGCCTCGGCTTCGACCGAGTTGACGGGAGGCCCCTCGTACGAGCGCCCGCCCGGATGCACGACGTGGTACGAGCATCCACCGACTGCGCGTCCGGTCTGCATTTCCACCAGGTCGAAACGCAGTGGACTCTGCACCTCGATCGTCGGGTGCAGAGCGCTCGGCGGCTGCCAGGCGCGGTAGCGCACACCGGCGACCTGAACGTCCTGACGCTCGGTGCGCACCATCGGTACCGGCACCCCGTTGCACGTCACCATGTATCGGCCCGCGTCGGCTCCGGCGACCCGAACCTGGATCCGCTCCACCGAGGAGTCGACGTACCGCGCGGTGCCGGAGGACGTCGACTCCTCGCCGAGGGTGTTCCAGGGCTCGATCGCGCCACGTAGTTCGATCTCGGCATCGCCGACCACGGTGGTGCCGATCCGCGGGAATCGGAATTCGGTGAACGGATCGAGCCAGCTGGTGTCGAAGTCGATACCGTGCTCACGGAGGTCCTCGGCCACGCGGCCGATGTCGCTGATCACGAAGTGCGGAAGCATGTATCGGCCGTGCAGATTGGCACCGTGCCGGATCAGCGGAGCTTCGAGCGGGGTGTCCCAGAATCGCGAGACCATCGATCGCACGAGAAGTGACTGCACCATCGCCATCTGATGGTGCGGCGGCATCTCGAACCCGCGCAGTTCGAGCAATCCGAGTCGGCCGCGGGTGGAGTCGGGGCTGTAGAGCTTGTCGATGCAGAACTCGGCGCGGTGCGTGTTGCCGGTGATGTCGGTGAGCAGGTGCCGCAGTGCTCGGTCGACCACCCAGGGTGAGGCCGATCGATCGGCCCCGGTCAGTCGCTTGATCTCGCTGAATGCGACCTCGAGCTCGTAGAGCGATTCCTCTCGACCCTCGTCGGCGCGAGGTGCCTGCGAGGTGGTGCCGATGAAGCGGCCCGAGAACAGGTACGACAGCGACGGGTGCCGCTGCCAGTGAGTGAGCAGCGACACCAACAGATCCGGTCGACGCAGAACGGGTGAATCGACCGGCGTCACGCCGCCGAGAGTGATGTGGTTGCCGCCGCCGGTTCCGCGGGTGGTGCCGTCGTTGTCGAATCCTTCGGTGCTCAACCGGGACTGGCGAGCCTCGAGGTAGAGACGCTCCATCAGTTCGTTCTGTTCGGCCCACGAGGAGGTCGGTTGCACGTTGACCTCGATCACACCGGGATCCGGTGTGACAGTGAGGGTTTGGATACGCGGATCCGACGGCGGGCCGTAGCCCTCGATCACGACGGGGGTGTCGATGGTCGACGCCGCCTGCTCGACGCGTGAGACGAGGTCGACGAAATCGTCCAGTCGATCCATCGGCGGCATGAACACGTGCAGGATGCCGTCACGGACCTCGGCGACCAGAGCGGTGACGGCGGTGCCGCCGACCCTGGACGTCTCGTCGACCAACTGCGCGTACCGCGACTCGGCCGGGTTCACCGCGCGCGGCGGCTGCTGCGTGAGCTGCGGTGTCGGCAGATCCGGCTTGGGGGCGGTGGGGTCGGCCGGGTTCTCGACCGGTCCCCCGTCCCAGGAGATCGCTCGCAGGGGCAGCCGCAGGCCCGCAGGAGAATCGCCTTCCAACAACACGATTCGGCCACGGCGCAACTTCCAGTCCGAGCTCTCCCAGCCGGACCCGTCCTCGGTACGCGAGATGGGCAGCACGAATGCCGCCGGCTCGTCGGTGCTGGCATCGAGCCGTTCGAGCAGTCGCTTCCTGGCGTCCGCGGAATCGGCTCCAGGTTCGAGGTCGTCGTCGTCGGCGGGCGGGTCACCGTAGGGCTGACGAACCAGGTCCAACAGTTTCACCAACGGGTCCTCGTAGGCGGGACGCGCTTGTGAGGCAGGCAGTCCGAGAGCCTTGACCAACTCGTCGATCAATTCCTGCGACGCCGAGTTGTCCACCGGTTCCGGGCGCAGATCCTCTGCCAACCAGGGATCGGCGATCAGGTCGGAGTCGTGCCACAGGGCTTGACCGTCGGTGCGCCAGAACAATCCCACTTGCCACCGTGGCAGCGGCTCACCCGGGTACCACTTGCCCTGACTGCGTTGCACCAGGCCGTCCGGTGCATAGATGGTGCGAAGCCGTTCGGCGAGCACACTTGCCAGCTTGCGCTTGTGTGGGCCATCGGCCGTGGTGTTCCACTCGGGCGCTTCCTGATTCTCGATCGCGACGAATGTGGGCTCGCCGCCGACGGTCAGTCGAATGTCCTGATCGAGCATCCGATTGTCGATCTTCTCGGCTGTCGCCTTGATCGACTCCCACTGTTCGGCGGTGTAGGGCAACGTCGTTCGCGGATCCTCGTGGACGCGTACGACGGTGTTGGAGAAGTCGAGTTCGGCCTTGCACTTGCTCGTGGCACCGGAGATCGCGGCGGCAGTCGACGGGTGTGGCGTCGCCGACAGTGGAATGTGACCTTCGCCGGCGAACAGGCCGGAGGTCGGATCCATCCCGACCCAGCCCGCACCGGGGAGATAGACCTCGGTCCACGCGTGCAGATCGGTGAAGTCCTCCACCGGCCCGGACGGGCCGTCCAATGACTTGACGTCGGAGGACAACTGAACCAGGTAACCCGAGACGAAGCGCGCGGCCAGACCCATCTGACGCAGGACCGACACCAGCAACCACGCCGAGTCGCGGCACGACCCGACGGCGGACGTCAGGGTCAGATCCGGGGTCTGCACTCCCGGTTCCATCCGCACCGAGTACCCGACGTCCCCCATCACGGCTTGGTTTGCCATCACGAGAAAATCGATGGTGCGCAACGACTCTCCGCGTTCGACGACGGCTGCCTGTAGCTTCTCCACCCAGGCCGAGACCACCGGGCCCGGTCCTGATCCCGCCTTGCCCTCGTCCACCGGGCGCAGGTACGGCTCGAGGTCGGGAAGGTCGTGCTCCTCGTACGCGAACCCGAAGTGCTCGGCCCATTCCTCGACGAAGAAGTCGAGGGGGTTGATCGACGCCATGTCTGCGACGAGTCCGACGGTGATCGACAGGTGGTCGGTTCGCTCGGGGAAGACCACCCGAGCGAGGAAGTTTCCGAACACGTCCTGCTGCCAGTTGACGAAATGCTCCGCCGGTTCGATCTTCAGCGAGTACGCCTCGATGGGAGTACGCGAATGCGGTGCCGGTCGCAGCCGAATCTCGTGCGGAAAGATCTTGACGGTGCGGTCGAATTTGTAGCTGGTGCGGTGTTCGAGTGCAACCTTGATGCCCACGGCGAGCCCCTCGTGATAGTCCCGGTATGGGTAGAACACCCAACCCTAGTAGGACCGGGCCCGGTGCGCTCGGCGAGAAATCGTGTCCGAAATGTGCCGACCGGGCAGGCGCGTAGTCCTTGACACCCCCATCGTGGTGCGGTTCGCTCAGCGAGAATCGAGTACTCGTTCGACGCACGTCACACTTTGCAATCAAAGGGAATCTCGTGAGCGACAATCCATCCGACGGACCGCACTACGGCTCCGATCCGAACCGACCCCAGTACCCCACGAATCCAGCGTCCGGCTACCCGCCACCCGGCAACTACCCGCCCCCGGGCAACTATCCACCGCCGCCGGTCGGCGGCAACGCGGCATTCGGCACGGGTTCCCCCCTGCCCGGCGGCGCGCAGCCCGGCAGCCGCGGATCACGGTTCGCCGCCCGCTTCCTGGACGGGCTCGTTCTCGCGGTCGTCCAGTTCATCCTGTACGTGATTCTCCCGAGCGGGTTCTTCGGAACCGTGCTGCTGAGCCTCGCGTCCGCACTCCTCGGCTTCGCGTACTTCACGCTGCTCGAGTCCTCGCGTGGCCAGACCCTGGGCAAGCAGCTCCTCGGTCTGCGAACCCTCGGCGCATCGGGCGGACTGCCCACCCAGGCCGAAGCGGCCAAGCGCAACGCCTTCCTGCTGCTGAACGTGATACCGCTGCTCGGCACCTTCCTGGTGATCGTGGCGTACATCGTCATTGCGGTGACCATCAACTCGAGCCCGACCAAGCAGGGCAAGCACGACGAGTTCGCCGGCGGAACCCAGGTCGTCGCCATCTCGTAAAACCCCATCCACGCACGAGCGGACCTTCGACACACGGCGGAGGCCCGCTCGTCTGCGTCCGGGTGTTCCACGGCCTCGACGCCCCGAATCACCCCATTCCTCCCGACCACAGACCAGGAGAACGACGTTGAGCGACAATCCGACCGGCGAACCCCGGCCCGGCGAGGGATCCGATCCCGACCGCACCGACACGCCCAACACTCCCCCGCCGAGCACGGAAAACACCCCGCCGACTCCCGGCGGTCAGTACCCACCCCCGGCCGAAAGCTACCCACCGCAGGGTGGCTACCCGCCGCAGGGGAACTACCCACCGCAGGGCAGCTACCCACCGCAGGGCGGCTACCCGCCTCCCGGCAACTACCCACCGCAGGGGAACTACCCACCGCAGGGCGGCTACCCGCCTCCCGGCAACTACCCACCGCAGGGTGGTGCACCCGGCGGCTATCCACCGCCCCCCGGTGCGTACCCGCCGCCGCCCGGCACCTACGGAAACCAGGGCTACGGGCAGACGCCACTGGGTCCGAATCCCGGACGGCTCGACGTCGGGGCAGCGCTGAGTTACGGGTTCGACAAATTCAAGGCCAACGTCGGCCCATGGCTCGGAATCACCGCCATCGTGTGGGCCGTGACGGCTATCGGTCTCGCTGTGGTCTTCGCGTCGACGTTCACCGCAGCGATGGTGGCAGCCGACAGCGGCGACACGACATTCACGGCCACGACATCCGGGGTGGCCGTCGTCCTGACGGCGATCCTCACGTTCGTGTCGTATTTCGTCAACGCCGCTTACGTTCGAGGTGCGCTGGACGAGACCGGTGCCCCGCAGAAGCCGTCGTTCGGTAGGTTCTTCCAGCTCACCAACGTCGGCCAGATCGCCGTTCTCGCGCTGATCTGGACGATCGTGAGTGTGGTGGTCAGTTTCATCCCGTTCCTCGGAACGGTCGTTCTGATCGTGATCGGCTTCCTCGCCAATTTCGCACTGACGTTCCTGATCGATCGCAACCAGACGGCGATCGAATCCATCAGATCGAGTGTCGACCTGACCGTGAAGAACTTCGGTCCCGTGGTGTTGCTCCTGCTGCTGCTGGCCGCGATCAACATCGTCGGTGCGCTGCTGTGCGGTCTCGGTCTGCTGTTCACCATCCCGATCTCGGTGATCGCAACCAACTACGCCTACCGCGTACTGACCGGTGGGCCGCTGTCCCCCGCACGCTGACCTGCTCGACAACAGACGACTGTCCCCGTAGCGCACAGCGCTACGGGGACAGTCGTTTTCGAAACCTCTCAGGCCTCGGCGGGTTCTTCCTTCTTCTCCGGCTTGAAGTCGACGCCCGATTCCTTGCGCTGCTGCGGGGTGATCGGGGCGGGCGCGTCGGTCAACGGGTCGATGCCGCCACCGGACTTGGGGAACGCGATGACCTCGCGGATGGAGTCGACGCCGGCGAGCAGCGCAGTGATGCGGTCCCAGCCGAACGCGATGCCGCCGTGCGGCGGTGCGCCGTAGGAGAAGGCGTCGAGGAGAAAGCCGAACTTCTCCTGGGCTTCTTCCTTGCCGATACCCATGATCGCGAACACCCGTTCCTGAATGTCCTTGCGGTGGATACGAATACTGCCGCCGCCGATCTCGTTGCCGTTGCAGACGATGTCGTAGGCGTAGGCCAGGGCGGATCCGGGATCGGTGTCGAACGTATCCATCGACTCCGGCTTCGGCGACGTGAAGGCGTGGTGCACGGCAGTCCACGCACCGGATCCGACGGCCACGTCACCACTGGCGGTGGCGTCGGACGTGGGCTCGAACAGCGGAGCGTCGACGATCCACACGAATGCCCATGCCTTCGGGTCGATCAGGTCGAGCTTGCGAGCGATCTCGCCGCGCACGGCACCGAGCAATCCACGTGATGCCTTGATCGGGCCCGCGGAGAAGAAGATCGCATCGCCGTTGTTCGCGCCGACGTGCGCGGCGAGGCCGTCACGCTCGGCGTCGGTGAGATTCTTGGCAACCGGGCCACCCAAGGTGCCGTCCTCGCCGACGAGCACGTAGGCGAGGCCTTTGTGGCCACGCTGCTTGGCGAATTCCTGCCACCGGTCCAACTGCTTGCGGGGCTGCGATGCACCACCGGGCATGACGACGGCACCGACGTACGGGGCCTGGAACACTCGGAACGTGGTGTCGGAGAAGAAGTCCGTGCATTCGACCAGTTCGATGTCGAAGCGGAGATCGGGCTTGTCCGAACCGTATCGACGCATCGCCTCGGCGTAGGTGATTCGTGGAATCGGAGCCGTGAAGTGGTGGCCGACGAGCTTCCACAGCGACGCCAGGATCTCCTCCGCCAGGAGGATGACGTCGTCCTGGGTGACGAAGCTCATCTCGACGTCGAGCTGAGTGAACTCCGGTTGACGGTCGGCGCGGAAATCCTCGTCTCGGTAGCACCGGGCGATCTGGTAGTAGCGCTCGATACCGCCGACCATCAGCAACTGCTTGAACAGCTGCGGGCTCTGCGGCAGAGCGTAGAAGCTGCCCGGCTGCAACCTCGCCGGCACCAGGAAGTCGCGGGCGCCCTCGGGAGTGGATCGCGTGAGCGTCGGCGTCTCGACCTCGACGAACTCGTGGTGCGCGAGTACCGAGCGGGCTGCTGCGTTGACGTGCGAGCGCAGGCGAATGGCGTGGCCCGGTCCCTCGCGACGCAGATCGAGGTAGCGGTACTTGAGCCGCGCTTCCTCGCCCGGCTGGTCGTCGAGCTGGAACGGCAGCGGCGCGGCCTCGGACAGGACCTCGATCTCGGATGCCTCGACCTCGATCGCACCGGTGGGGATCTCGTAGTTCGCGTTGCCCTCCGGACGACCCTCGACCTTGCCGGTCACCTTCACCACGTATTCGGCGCGCAGGCGGTGGGCCTGCTCGAGTGCGGTGCCCTCACGGAAGACGACCTGGGACACACCGGACGCGTCGCGCAGATCGATGAAGATGACGCCGCCGTGATCGCGTCGGCGGGCCACCCATCCCGTCAGCGTCACGGTTCGGTCGACGTGCTCGGGGCGTAATGAGCCGGCGAGGTGGGTGCGCAGCACGGGTGTCCTTTCGAGAAAAATCCGCTGATCGTGTTGTTCGATCCTCGATCCTACGGAGCACATCGCCGTAGAAGGAAACGAGATCGCAACGCGGCATGCGAAGCTAAGGCCGACAGTGGCGGTATCGGTTCGCATCACAGATGCGCGCTCGGCGGAGGGGAACTCCAGCATGACGTTCAGAGAAGGCTCGCAAACGACACCAGGCCGAGTCTCCGTCGGTGGCAGCGGAGGGGGTGGCGGACGCGGCAAGTTGGCGATCGGCGGCGGCGCGGGTGGACTGGTCGTCATCGTCCTTGCCCTGCTGTTCGGCGGCGATCCCGGCGCGATCCTGAACCAGATCAGCGGCGGCGACAGTTCCGCCGGCCAGAACGACTCCGGGTCGTCCGGAACGCTCGACTGTGACGTCACAGAGGCGAACAGCAACGTCGACTGCCGGGTGGATTTCACGGTGGCGAGCCTCGATACCGTATGGGAATCGCAGCTGCAATCGCAGACCGGCGTCGCCTACGTCCAGCCGGCCGTGAGATTGTTCTCCGGTTCGACCGGCACCGGCTGCGGCAACGCCACCAGCGCCGTCGGGCCGTTCTACTGCCCGGCCGATTCCACCGCCTACTTCGACACGAGCTTCTTCCAAGTACTCGTCGACCAGTTCGGCTCCAGCGGCGGACCACTCGCACAGGAATACGTGGTGGCGCACGAGATCGGCCACCACATCCAGAATCAGCTGGGCGATATCGGACGCGCGCAGGCCGATCCCCAAGGACCCGAGTCCGGTGGCGTCAAGGTGGAGTTGCAGGCCGACTGCTACGCGGGAATCTGGGCGCACTACGCAGCCGAGACGGTCGACCCGAAAACTGGAGTCCCCTTCCTCGAGCCGCTGACCGCTACCGACATCGACGACGCACTCTCGGCGGCGTCGTCGGTGGGCGACGACCGCATCCAGCAGGCATCCACCGGCCGCGTCAACCCCGAGGGTTGGACGCACGGTTCTTCTGCGCAGCGTCAGGCATGGTTCACCGCGGGCTACGAAACCGGACAGGTGGCGGCCTGCGACACGTTCTCGGCACGCGACCTGGACAACCCCTGATCATCCAGCTCAGAACAGGGTGAGAGCCGGCCCCGAGGTCACCGGTGCTCGGGGTTCGGCAGGCTCGTTGGCGGGCAGCGAGCGGGTCTGCTCGGCGGCGAACCCGTAGGTGTCGAGCAGCGGATCGATTCTCGCTTTGAGCCACTGCTTGTACTCAGGAGTCACATAGGCCCCGTGTCCGTAGAGCTGACGGTACCGACGCACCAACGCGGGGTGTTCCCTCACCAGCCAGCTCATGTACCAGTCCTTGGTGCTCGAACGCAGATGCATCGGCAGCGCCGTCACGGTTGTCGCACCTGCCTCTGCCAGGGCGCCGATGAGGCCGTCCAACTGCTTGGCCCCGTCGGTGAGAAAGGGAATCACCGGTGCCACCAGAACGCCGCAGTCCAGGCCCGCGTCGCGGACCGCACGAACGAGATCCAATCGCGCTCGTGGACTGGGGGTTCCGGGCTCGAGCTGCTTCTGCAGGTCGGCATCGTGAATGGCCAGGCTGATGCTCACCTGCACCTCCACCTGCTGCGCAGCCAGCGTCAACAGGGGCAGATCACGCCGCAGCAGTGTGCCCTTGGTGAGAATGGAGAACGGCGTCCCGGATTCGGCCAATGCTCGAATGATCCCCGGCATCAACCGATATCGCCCTTCCGCGCGCTGATAGGGGTCGGTGTTGGTACCGAGCGCCACCGGCTCCCGTTTCCACGACCGGCGCGCGAGTTCCTTGCGCAGTACCGCAGCAACGTTCGTCTTCACGACGATCTGCGAGTCGAAGTCGTTGCCGGAGTCCAGATCCAGATATTCGTGCGTCGGGCGGGCGAAGCAGTATCGACATGCGTGCGAGCACCCGCGCATCGGATTGACGGTCCACGAGAAGGGCACCTGAGATTCGCTCGGCACTTCGTTCAGAGCGCTCTTGCACAACACTTCGTGGAAGGTGATGCCCTCGAACTCGGGCGTCTGGACGCTGCGGACCAGTCCCGATCGCTCGAGCCCCGGTAGCGCCCCGTCGTCCGCGGCATCGAGAGTCTGGCCGGCCCATCGCATGCACACAGTCGAACATTTGTTCTATGTCGTGTCAAGGGCGGCTCTCCCCCGCGGATCCCCGCTCGGGCGTGGTCACCGGAAGGCGATACCGTAGGCCCCCAACCGATCCTAGGAGTGCACCACAAGTGACCGCCCCGAACACACCGACCCTCGAGCCGATTCTGCGTCTCGGCCTCACCCTCGGACCGGGAATCGACATCGGCTCGGTGCCGGCCGGTGAGCGGGTGGTCACCACCGTGCTCGGCGGCGCAGCTCCAGGCCCCGACATCGAGGGCACCCTCGCCGCCGGATCGACCGTCGTCAGCGTGACGCGGCCCGACGGATGCACCGAGTTCAGCACCGACCTCGTCCTGGAGTTGGCAACCGGCGGTTATCTCTCGCTCGACTACCGCGGAGTTCAGTTCGGGCCGGCCGAGGTCATCGACGCTCTGAACGATCCCGAGCGTGAGGTGGACCCCGCCACGTACTACTTCCGCGGCACCCTGCGCGTGTCGACCGCGGTCCCGAAGTTCACCTATCTCAACCGTGCGCTCGTCGTCACGTCCGGATCTCGGTCGGCCGAAGCCGTCGTGCTCGACGCATTCCTGGTCACCTGATCCCGGCTCAGTCGAGCAGTTGGGCGACCTCCCGGTCGGTCAGAGTCGCCTGCGGAGTTCGTCCCTTGCTACGGACGAGTTCGACGGCGCGGTAGAGCGGCCGTTGGTCGAGCCCGGCGTCGCGTGCCTCGGCGCGCAGCTGATCGACCAGCACCGATGCGATCGCCGCAGCCGGCACCAACTCGGTGGTCCACAGCGAGTCGGCGAGGGTGCGCAACGACAGAATCGGCAGTTCCCGGCCCCCGTCCCTGGTGTAGAGCGCAAGCGGAACCACGACGTGTGTACGCCCGTCGTAGAGCCGTAGCGAGATCTGATCGATTCCGGCCGTCCGAATGGTCAGTTCGGCGGTCACCACCTCCGGCATCTTCAGTCGGCGCGTGCGCAACCCTCGTGCACACAGTTGCGGACCGTCGAGCCATATCCGGCGGCGCAGACCGAGCCAGCCGGACAGTACCGCGGGACCGCCGACGATCACTCCGACGAGAACTGCGACCCACACCGGCGCGAACAGCGCCAGCACGACGGCGACAACGATCCCGATCGCCGCCGACCCGACCATGATCTTGCGCAGGCGCGGTTTCAGGAACTCCACCGAGACCAGGTCCAGTGCTACCGGCCCCGCGTTGGACCGGGAGTCACCGGGCGGGGACTCACCGGGCAAGACGCGCTCCGAGGGCGTCGACCACGTCGGCCATCGGAACGGTGTCCTGCTCACCGTTCGAAAGGTCCTTCACCAGAACCGCTTCGGCAGCGAGTTCCTGATCCCCGAGCACCAACGCGAAACGTGCTCCGGATCGGTCGGCGGCCTTCATGGCACCCTTGATTCCGCGATTCCCGTAAGCCATGTCCACCGCTATTCCTCGTTCGCGTAGCTGAGCCGCGATGTCGACGATCGCCAGCTTCGCACCGGCACCCATCGGAACACCGAATACCTGGCATCGTGCCGTCGCGCCCGCAGTCTTGCCCTCGGCGGCCAGGGCCAGCACCGTGCGGTCGACGCCGAGGCCGAACCCGATTCCGGAGAGCGCCTGCCCGCCGAGCTGTTCCATCAAACCGTCGTAGCGGCCGCCGCCGCCGATGCCCGATTGCGCGCCGAGTCCGTCGTGCACGAATTCGAACGTCGTCTTGGTGTAGTAGTCGAGGCCACGCACCATTCGCGGGTTCACGAGGTACGGGACGTTCATCACGTCCAGGTAGGCCAGCACTTCGTCGAAGTGTTCCTTCGCCGAATCCGAGAGGTGATCGAGCATCAGCGGTGCGTCCGCGGTCATCGCGCGCACCTCGGGCCGCTTGTCGTCGAGCACACGCAGCGGGTTGATCTCGGCACGTCGGCGAGTGTCCTCGTCGAGCGGAAGGGCGAACAGGAACTGCTGCAACAGCTCTCGGTACTGCGGGCGACAGGTGTCGTCGCCGAGCGAGGTGATCTCGAGCCGGAAGCCGGTCAGACCCAGGGCCCGGAAACCGGCGTCGGCCACGGCGATGACCTCGGCATCCAGTGCAGGGTCGTCGACGCCGATCGCTTCGACCCCCACCTGCTGCAGCTGCCGGTAGCGGCCGGCCTGCGGGCGTTCGTAGCGGAAGAACGGCCCGGCGTAGGCCAACTTGACCGGTAGCGCTCCCCGATCCAGTCCGTGCTCGATCACCGCGCGCATGACTCCGGCGGTGCCCTCGGGGCGCAGCGTCACCGATCGGTCTCCGCGATCGGAGAAGGTGTACATCTCCTTGCTCACCACATCGGTCGACTCCCCGACCCCACGGGCGAACAGGCCGGTGTCCTCGAAGATCGGCAGTTCGATGTGGCCGTAGCCGGCGGTGCGGGCTGCGTCGAGCAACCCTTCGCGTACGGCGACGAACTCGGCCGAGTTGGGCGGGAAGTAATCGGGAATGCCCTTGGGCGCGGAAAAGGCGGTCGGCTTGCTCACGCTCACAGCTTTCCTTGCCCGGGGTCGATGAGTCCAACGAGGAACGGGTTGGATGCGCGCTCCTGGCCCATCGAGCTCTGTCCGCCGTGTCCCGGGAGCACCACCGTGTCGTCGCTCAGAGGGAGCAGCCGAGTCGCGATGGAGCGAAGCAGTTGATCGTGATCGCCACCGGGCAGATCGGTGCGCCCGATCGACCCCGCGAAGAGGGTGTCCCCGGTCAGAGCCAACGGAACCGAGCCGTCGGGCCCGTCGGCGTGAGCGAGGAACACCACCGATCCCTGAGTGTGCCCGGGGGTGTGTACCACCGTGAATTCGATTCCGGCGAGTTCGAGCCGTCGACCGTCCGTGAGCTCGATCACCTCGGCCGGTTCGTGGAACTCGAGGTCGCCCAGTACCGCCGCCAACGTCGGGCCGGTTCCCTTGATCGGATCGGCCAGCATGTAGCGGTCCTCGGGTGCGATGTACGCCGGGATGCCGTACTTTGCGCAGATCGGCTCCACCGACCACGTGTGGTCCAGATGACCGTGCGTGAGCAGCACTGCGGTGGGGGTGAGCGAGGACTGCGTCAGGAAGTCGATCAGCGGATCCGCGGCGTCCTGACCGGGATCGACGACGACGCACTCGGACGCGTCGTCCTGGGCCAGGATGTAACAGTTCGTCTGAAACATGCCTGCGGGGAATCCGGTGACGAGCAAGACAAACGCTCCTAAATGGCTGAGGCCGAAGTACCGAACAAGCTTAGTGGGGCCGATCCCGTCGGGTCCCCCCAGCATGCTCTCAGGCAGTGATGGCAAACTCGCGTTGGCCGATTCTCGGCCGATTACCACACGATCGGTCCGTGCAGCGAGCGGGCGAGGTCGTTTTTCGACAAGCGGGAGGAACACGAATTGCCCAGCAACGAGCAACGGCGCGAGGCTGCCAAACGAAAGCTCGAACGCCAACTCGTACGCCGTGCCGAACGAGCCCGGCGTCGTAAGCAATTGACGATCGCCAGTTCCATTCTCGGCGTCGTTGCGGTGGTGGCCGTCGTCTCGGTCGTGTTCGTGGTGACCCGCGGTGACGACGATGCCAGTACCGCCCAGGAATCCTCGACGTCGGCACCCGCCGATTCGATCATCGCAGCCGGACGCACCGAGCCGTTGCCCGAGACGGTGAACTGCTCCTACCCCGCCGCGGCGGGGCCTGCGGCCAAGCCGAACACTCCCCCGCGCACCGACAACGTGCCGACCAGCGACGAGCCGCTGAGCTACAGCATGACCACGACTGCGGGAAACATCGGTCTGACGCTGAACAACCCCGAGTCTCCGTGCACGGTCAACAGTTTCGTCTCGCTCGCCAATCAAGGTTACTTCGACGGCACCACCTGCCATCGACTCACCACGGGCGCGGGTCTGCAGGTTCTCCAGTGCGGCGATCCCACCGGCACCGGCTCCGGCGGGCCGGGCTACCAGTTCGCCGACGAATTCCCCACCGATACGTTCGCCGAAGGCGACCCTGCCGCGCAGACCCCGATCTCCTACCCACGTGGAACGTTGGCCATGGCCAATGCGGGCCCGGGAACCAACGGCAGCCAGTTCTTCCTCGTCTACGGCGATTCCGAACTGCCGCCCGCCTACACCGCGTTCGGCACCATCGACGAGACCGGACTCGCCACCCTCGACGCCATCGCGGCCAAGGGAGTCGAAGGCGGCGCGTCCGACGGAGCCCCCGCCGAACCGGTCGACATCACGTCCATGTTGAGCGACCTGTGAACCGCACCTCGGCTCTGACGATCGCGATCTCGGCCACCGCGCTGGTTCTCGCAGGGTGTTCCGGTTCGGCCGAACCGGCAGCAGCGCCGGCCACCACGCCGTCGTCGACGACCACCACGACAACCGAGGCACCCGCGCCGCGGCCTGCACTCGATCTGTCCCGTTTCGGGGCTCTGCCGCCCGTGCCGCAGCCGACGACCGACACGGTCTCCTGCTCGTATCCGGAGCAGTCTCCGGCCGTCAAGCAGGTCACCGCTCCGGCTACCGACAACGTCGACGTGTACGGAACCGTCGATGTGACGTTGTCCACCACTGCAGGTCCGATCGGCATCACACTGGACCGGACACCAGCACCGTGCACGGTCAACAGTGTCGTGAGCCTCGTCGAACAGGGGTACTTCGACGGCTCACCCTGTCACCGACTGACGACGTCACCGGGCCTCGAGGTACTGCAGTGCGGTGACCCGTCCGGTTCCGGTCGAGGCGGACCGGGATACACCTTCGCCAACGAGTACCCCACCACCGCGTACACGGACGATCCGGCGCAGGCCGAGAACCCGGTGGTCTACCCCCGCGGAACGCTGGCGATGGCCAATGCCGGCCCCGACACCAACGGCAGCCAGTTCTTCCTGGTGTACGCCGATTCGGTGCTGCCGCCGCAATACACGGTGTTCGGCACCATCTCGGACGCCGGTCTGCAAACCCTGGACGCCATCGCAGCGGGCGGGGTGACCGGTGGCTCGGAAGACGGCGCACCGGCGACTCCGGTGATCGTGGAATCGGCAACGGTGTAGCTCCGATCGAACGACGAGAGGGTGAGCAGAGATTCTCTGCTCACCCTCTCGTCGTTCTCCGGACCGCTCAGGCGGCCGACGTCAGCCGGTACACGTCGTACACGCCCTCGACGTTGCGCACGACGTTCAGCACGTGCCCGAGGTGCTTCGGGTCACCCATCTCGAACGTGAACTTGCTGATCGCCACCCGGTCCCCAGACGTGGCAACCGATGCCGAGAGAATGTTGACTCGCTCGTCGGCGAGCGCCTTGGTGACGTCGGAGAGCAGTCGGTGACGGTCCAGTGCCTCGATCTGGATAGCGACCAGGAACACCGAGGACGCCGACGGTGCCCACTGAACCTCGATGAACCGCTCGGACTGCTCTTCCAGCGATCGTGCGTTGGTGCAGTCGGTGCGGTGGACACTCACCGATCCACCACGGGTGACGAATCCGAGGATCTCGTCTCCCGGCACCGGCGTACAGCACTTCGCGAGTTTCGCGACGACGCCCTCGGCACCGGTGACCAGCACGCCCGCGTCGCCGACTTGACGGGGTCGAGTGGGAATGGTCGACGGTGTCGACCGCTCGGCGAGCTCTTCCTCGACGTCGCCGACTCCACCGAGATGGGCGACCAACCGCTGCACCACGTGGCGAGCGGATACGTGATTCTCGCCGACCGCGGTGTAGAGAGCGGAGACGTCGACGTACCGTAGCTCGTGCGCGATCGCCGACATGGACTCGGCATTCATCAAGCGCTGCAGGGGAAGTCCGCCTCGACGGACCTCCTTGGCGATGCCGTCCTTGCCTGCCTCCAGGGCTTCCTCGCGACGCTCCTTGGCGAACCACTGGCGAATCTTGGTCTTGGCTCGCGGTGAGGCGACGAATCCCTGCCAGTCCCGACTCGGGCCTGCGGTGGCAGCTTTCGAGGTGAACACCTCGACCACTTCACCGTTGTCGAGTGTTCGTTCCAGTGCGACGAGTCGACCGTTGACCCGCGCGCCGATGCAGCGATGTCCCACTTCGGTGTGCACGGCGTACGCGAAGTCGACCGGGCACGATCCGGCAGGCAGGGTGACGACGTCGCCCTTGGGGGTGAAGACGAAGATCTCCTTGACCGCGAGGTCGTAGCGCAGCGACTCGAGGAACTCCCCCGGATCGGCGGCTTCTCGCTGCCAGTCGAGCAACTGGCGCATCCACGCCATGTCGTCGACCTCGGCGTTGTCCTGCGAGTGCTTGCCCTTGGTCTCCTTGTACCGCCAGTGTGCCGCGATGCCGAACTCGGCTGTGCGGTGCATGTCGCGCGTGCGAATCTGCACCTCGAGGGGCTTGCCCTCCGGTCCGATCACCGTGGTGTGCAGCGACTGGTAGACGCCGTAACGCGGCTGCGCGATGTAGTCCTTGAAACGGCCCGCCATCGGCTGCCACAGCGAATGCACCACGCCGACAGCGGCGTAACAGTCACGGATCTCGTCGCACAGAATTCGGACGCCCACGAGGTCGTGGATGTCGTCGAAGTCGCGACCCTTGACGATCATCTTCTGGTAGATCGACCAGTAGTGCTTCGGGCGGCCCTCGACGACCGCGCTGATTCTCGACGCGGCGAGCGTCGCGTTGATCTCGGCCCGAACCTTCTCGAGGTAGGTGTCGCGGGACGGTGCCCGATCGGCGACGAGCCGCACGATCTCGTCGTACTTCTTGGGATGAAGAATCGCGAACGCCAGGTCTTCGAGCTCCCACTTGACCGTGGCCATTCCGAGCCGATGGGCAAGCGGCGCAATGACTTCCAACGTCTCCTTGGCCTTGCGCGCCTGCTTCTCAGGGGGCAGGAACCGCATGGTGCGCATGTTGTGCAACCGGTCGGCGACCTTGATGACCAACACCCGCGGATCTCGCGCCATCGCGATGATCATCTTGCGGATCGTTTCGCCCTCGGCTGCGGTTCCGAGCACGACCTTGTCGAGCTTGGTCACCCCGTCCACGAGATGGGACACCTCGTCGCCGAACTCCTCGGTCAGCTTGGCGAGCGAGTATCCGGTGTCCTCGACCGTGTCGTGCAGCAGAGCTGCAACCAGCGTTGTCGTGTCCATCCCCAGCTCGGCCAGAATGTTGGCCACGGCGAGCGGATGCGTGATGTAGGGATCGCCGGACTTACGCATCTGCGAGGCGTGCAGCTCGTCGGCAACGTCGTAGGCCCGCTGCAGCAGCGTCAGGTCTGCCTTGGGATAGAGCTCACGGTGCAGGCTGACGAGTGGCTCGAGCACCGGTTTGACCGCCGCGCTGCGCCCAGCGGTGATGCGGCGCGCCAGGCGTGCGCGGACCCGCCTCGACGCGGAGGTGGGAACGGGTGCCGAATTACGGGTTCCGGACGGAGCCTGCGAATCGGTCGCCGCCGGATCGTGGGGAACCGGGCCGTGGGGAACCGGAGCGTCGACGGACGGGCGGACACCACCGGACGCGGACTCGTCGGTCGTGACGACGTCGACTCCGGTCCGATCGGTAACTCCGGTCCGATCGGCAACTACGGGCCGCTCGGGGACGGCAGGCCCGTCGGGCAAGGGTTGATCGATGTATCGGGTCACTCTCATCACCTCCTGCCACACATTCCGCGCTGTCGTCGAAACGTCAACGCATTGTGACAGAGACTTTAGTCCTCATACTCGAACCAGGCAGCCGAGCGGGTAGCCACTGCACTTGTCGCGCCCGCCCAGAACGGCGATCTCGAGAACGACAGCGGCACCGACGATCACCGCTCCCTGCTCGGTCAACAACCGAGCCGTTGCATCGACGGTACCGCCGGTCGCCAGCACGTCGTCGACCACGAGCACTCGTTTTCCGGCCACATCGATCGCAGTCGGGATCTGCAGTGCGGCGGTTCCGTACTCGAGTTCGTACGACCGTGAATGCACCGGAGGCGGCAGCTTGCCCGCCTTGCGTACCGCCAGCACACCGCACCCGAGTTCGAGGGCAACTCCGGCACCGAGCAGGAACCCCCGTGCATCGATACCCGCCACCAGGTCGACGTCCTCGAAACCCTGCGCCAGCTCCGACACGACACTGCGTAACGCCGGTCCGTCCGCGAACACCGGCGTCAGATCGCCGAAGCGAACGCCCGCGACGGGGAAGTCGTCGACCCACCGCGTCAGCCTGGTCACCGCGGCGGCAGCACCCGCTCGCTCGTCCACGTCGTTCATCGAAGAAGCACCCACCGATCCATGTTCCAACCGGCACCTGCGGCCGTCGGGTTGGGCACCACGTCCTGCATGCCGTCGCTGACGACGGTGGTCCGTGGCTCGTTGTACAGGGGAAGCGACGGCATGTCGTTCCACAGGATGTTCTCACCCTCGGTGGCCAGAGCCAGCACTCGCTCGGGATCGTCGGTCACCGCCAACTGATCGATGATGGAATCGATCCTGCCGTTGCTGTATCCGCCGACGTTCAGGCCGATTCCCGTCCGCAACGAATACCGTGCGGTGACCGCGGCGGCAGAACCCGACGGTCCGGGAAGAGATCCGCTGCTACCGAGCACGGCGTCAACAGCCCCGGCGCGCAGTGCGGACGGTGTGAAGTCCGGTGAGCTCGCGTCCTCGACGGTGATGCCCGCAGCCGCGCAATCGGCAGCCATGCGACTCACCACCTGGGCGCGGCGCGCGTCCGGTCCCCGGTAGCCCACACGAACGGTCAGAGCATTCTCGCCCGCAGCCTCGAGTTCTCGGCTCGCCTGGTCCAGATCCGAGCGCTGGTATCGATCGCCCACCACCGTTGCGACCGACGGATACTCGAGCGTGTCGGGCTGGACGAGACGAGAGTCGACGACGCCCGAGCCCAGGCCTGCCGCCTCCGCCTCGAAACCGGGGTGACCCAGAGTGTCGAACAGGTCCGACCGCGGGATGCACGCGGCCACTGCTCGACGAGCACTCGCATCGGCCAGCACCCCCTGAGTGGCGAACGTCAACTGCTCGACGCCCCGCGACGGTTCCTCGGTCGTCGTGAATCCCTCGGTGGTCCCGAGGTCGACGGCACCGGCACCGTGGTCGATCACGTCCAACGATCCGTCCGCGGACTTCGCGGCCAGGTCGGTGCCCTTGGGCCAGACGACCACCTGCTGGGTCTGGGGTGGGTTTCCCCACCAGGCCTCGTTCGCCACGAGCACGAGACCGTCCTCGGCGGTGTAGGACTCGATGCGGTAGGGGCCGGCCGAGGGCAGTAGCGCGAGGTCGATCGAGCCCGGTGTCAGGGTCCAGCCGGTGTTCCAGAAGTCGGCGATGCGGGTCACCACGTCGTCGTCCTCGGCCAGGATGGGATCGACGACGTTCGGCACGCCCGCTGCGCGAGCCGCGACATGTGCCGGTAGCAGGTCAGTGGCTCCGAACAGGGCACGCCAGTTCTGGTAGCTGCGGCCGGACGCGAAGACGACCGTCGCTTCCTTGGCCCCCGGTACGCAATCGATGCGCTCGATGTCGGAGTACCCGGCCGTCGACGCCGCGTCGAACAGGGGGCGGTCGGTGGCGAACTTTCCACTGTTCGCCGCCCACGCCAACACCAGATCGTCACAGGCCATCGGCGCACCGTCCGAGTACGTCGCCGCGGGGGCGATGGAGTACTGCACGGTCAGGGTGTCGCCGGGAACCACGGACACGGTTCCGATGTCGTTGTCCGACAACGCGTCTCCCTCGGGCCCGAGATAGCTGAAGCCCACCTGCACCCGAGTGAACGCCTGCCGGGCTCCCGACGCCGCGCCGTCGACGGTTCTCGCGTTGTAGGTGTCGACCACGTTGTCGAACGAATAGCCGATCGAGGGCACCTTGTCTTCGGGCGACGAGCACGCAGTGATGGACACCGCACCGACACTCGCTGCCACCAGTGCCGCGCTCCACCGTCGTTTCACGTGCACTCTCCGTCCCTGTCGAGGATGGACATCTACCGTCGCTTCTTGCTTCGCTTTCCGGTGGGCCGGTTGCCCGGCTGCGGAGCCGACGCCTTCGGGGCGGCCACACCGACGGCCACCGGTTCCGGAGCGTGGCCTGCTGCACGAGCTGCCGCTTCGGCACGCTTGGAGTGGACCTTGCGCGTGTGAACTGCGACGGGACCCCACTTCTCCTTGAGCGTCACCAGCAACGGAGTGGCGAAGAAGATCGACGAGTAGGCACCGACGATCATGCCGACCAGCTGTACCAGAGCCAGGTCCTTCAGTGTGCCCACTCCGAGCAGCCATACCGCGATGATCATCAGTGCGATCACCGGGAGGACACCGATCACGGTGGTGTTGATCGAGCGCATCAGGGTCTGGTTGACGGCCAGGTTGGCCTGTTCGGCGTACGTCTTGCGATGCAGGTTGAGGATGCCGCGAGTGTTCTCCTCGACCTTGTCGAACACCACCACCGAGTCGTACAGAGAGAAACCGAGGATCGTCAACAGGCCGATCACGGTTGCAGGCGTCACCTCGAACCCGACGAGCGAGTACACGCCTGCGGTCACCAGGAGGTCGAATGCCAGGGCGGCCAGCGCCGCCAACGCCATGTCTCGCTCGTATCGGACACCTATGTAGATGCTGACGATCACCAGGAAGACCACGAGAGCGATCAGGGCTTTCTGGGTGATCTGGCTACCCCACGTCTCACTGACGTCGGACACACTGATGGCGTTGGGGGTCGCGGTACCGGAGTTGTCCTGCGGCTGGAATGCCTCGAACAACGCCTGGCGAAGGGTGTCCACTTCGGCGGGGTCGAGTGCTTCGGAGCGAATCTGCACCGTTGCTGCGGCACCCGAACCGACGGTCTGCACCGACACCGGCGGCATGCCGAGCGAGTCGTCGTACACGGTTTCGACCTGCTCGGTGGTGATGTTGTCGGCCGCGGGCAGCGCGATCCGCGTTCCGCCCTCGAAATCGATACCGAGGGTGAAGCCGCGGACGACGAAGCTCAGCAGGCACACCAGCACGATGACGCCGGTGAGGATGTAGTAGAACCGACGACGACCGACGATGTCGAAGGCACCGGTACCGGTGTACAGCCTGGACAACCAGCTGTGCTTGGGCTGGGCGGATTGATCGACACCCGAGTCGTCGAGGGGCGATGGGGTCGACGTGGTCGTGTCCGACATGTCATGCCTCCTTCGACGGCGCAGCGCCGGTCTTGACGGCGAGTGCCTTGTTGGCTGCGCGCTTGCGTTCGAGCGCGATCTGCTGGACGGCACCGAGACCGTTGACGGACGGCTTGGACCAGAACGTGGATTTCGACGCCAGGTACACCAGCGGCCACGTCACCAGCACCACGACGATGATGTCCAGGATCGTCGTGAGCCCGAGGGTGAACGCGAAGCCGCGGACCTGACCGACGGCCAACACGTAGAGCACTGCGGCGGCGATGAAGCTGACCGCATTGCCCGACAGGATCGTCTTGCGTGCGCGTGCCCAACCGCGAGGAACCGCCGATCGGAAGCTGCGGCCCTCCCGGATCTCGTCCTTGATGCGCTCGAAGAACACGACGAACGAGTCAGCGGTCATGCCGATACCGATGATCAGGCCGGCGATGCCGGCGAGGTCGAGCGTGAAGCTGATCCATCGACCCAACAGAACGATGATTCCGTAGACGACGAGACCGGCCAGCGCCAACGACAGCGCAGTGAGCAGCCCGAGGGCACGGTAGTAGAGCAGGCAGTAGACCAGCACCAGAGCCAGTCCGATGGCACCGGCCAGCAGTCCGGCTTCCAGAGAGGCCAAGCCCAGCGTTGCCGACACCGTCTCGGCCTCGGAGGACACGAAGGACAGCGGCAGGGAGCCGTACTTGAGGGTGTTGGCGAGCTCGGACGCGGTCTGGTTGTTGAAGTTGCCGGTGATCGAGGTGGCGCTGCCTGCTGGGGTGGCCCCCTGAATGACCGGCGCACTGATCACCTTCGAGTCCAGTACGAACGCGGCCTGCTTCTGGAGATTGGCCGCGGTGAACTGAGCCCAGGTGTTCGAGCCGTCCGTGTCGAACGTCAGGCTGACCTGGAACTGGGCCTGCTGACTGTCGAAGCCGGAGGTCGCGTCGGCTATCTGCTGGCCGTCGATGATCGTCGGACCCAGCAGGTAGACCGCTGTTCCGTCGGTCGAGCACGCCACCAGGGGAAGCGCCGGATCGTCGTTGCCTGCGAGCGGGTCGGCGGCGTTGCAATCGAGGGACTGCATGGCCAGCTGCTGAATCTGCGGATCCTCGCTCTGTCGGAGCGTCTTGGCGTCGGCGATCTCCTGCGCTGCGCGCTCGGCGTCGGACAGGGTCGCGTCGGTGGCGGGATCGTCTGCCGCCGGTGCGTCGGTGGCGGGCGCATCGGTGGTGGGGGCGGGAGCCGGATCGACCGTGGTCGGATCCTGCGCCGGGAACACCCGGTTCTGCGGAGTGGCCGGGTCTGCGGGCGCAGCCGGATCGGCCGAAGCAGCAGGGTCTGCCGGTGCAGCAGGATCGACCGGCGCGGCCGGGTCGACCGGGGCCTGCTGCGAACCTGCTCCCTCGCCTGCCGATGGAGCTACCGAGCTCAGAACCGGTCGAATGAACAGTCGAGCGGTCTGCCCGAGAGTGCGCGCCTGGGAGCTGTCGTCGCCGGGCACCGTGATGACGAGATTGTCGCCGTCGATGACCACCTCGGAGCCCGAGACACCGAGACCGTTGACACGAGTCTCGATGATCTGCTGCGCCTGCTTCAGGCTGTCCTGCGTCGGCGCGTTGCCGTCGGGTGTCCGCGCGGTGAGTGTCACGCGCGTGCCGCCCTGCAGGTCGATTCCCAACTTCGGCGAGGGGTCTTTGTCTCCGGTGAAGAAGACCATGGCGTACACCGCTGCCATCAGCACCGCGAAAACGGCGAGATAGCGGGCGGGTTGCACCGGTCCGCTGGAAGGTGCCACGGTGTGTGTTTCTCCTCTGGGCGATGAAAAGTGTCGGTTCCTGCAGGGCCTGGCGGCCCGATGTGTCGGCGATGAGCGGTGCGATTGTGCACCACATCGGTCACCGCAGAGAAAACCGCTGCCGGATACTGTCTCCGACAGCGGTTTCGATCACATCCTGCTCACTCTTTTTCCAGCCTCTTCGACGTCTGCTCGATGGTCTCGTCCGGCCGACTCACGTCCGTCTTGCTCAGCGACGGTCCAGCGGTGTCGTTCGAGCCGAGGGCCGTGATGTCCGACTCGGTGGTGGCGTCGAGGTCGGTGTCGTCGAACTCGGAGTCGTCGGGCAGAACCTCACGTACCACTGCACGCGACCAGGTGGTGATCACGCCGTCGGCGATCTCCAGATCGATGGTGTCGTCCTCGACCAGGACCACTCGGGCGTACAGGCCTGCGGTGGTGACCACCTCGTCACCGATCTTCAGCGAGTCCTGCATTTCCGTTGTCTTGGCCAACACCTTCTTCTGTCGACGCGCATTGAGAAACAGCGGTACCAGAAGTGCCACGATCAGCAGCGGGAACAGCAAATCCATCGGAAGGTCAGTCCTCGAAGTCGGGTTCGAAATACGTCATTGTCTCGTGCGAGAGCGTCGCCGGTGCGGGCCTCGCAGCTACCCAGTGTGCCATTACCTGGAACCGGTCCGGTCCGTTCGCGTCCTGTTGTGCCCGATTCATTCGAATAATCCCTGCTGGACCTCCGAGGATCGGACCGAAATTCCACCCACCGCGAGATCCGGTGGCGGCGTCAGACCGAGGTGTTGCCACGCAGCAGCGGTCGCGACGCGCCCGCGGGGGGTACGGGCGATCATTCCGGCACGTACCAGGAACGGCTCGCACACTTCCTCGACCGTCGACGGTTCCTCCCCGACGGCGACGGCCAGCGTGGACACACCCACCGGCCCTCCGCCGAAGCTCCGGATGAGCGCGCTCAGTACTGCGCGGTCGAGTCGATCGAGCCCGAGTTTGTCGACGTCGTACACCACCAGGGCGGCCTTCGCGGTGTCCTGAGTGACGGTGCCGTCGCCGCGCACGTCCGCGTAGTCGCGGACTCGGCGCAGCAATCGGTTCGCGATACGGGGGGTGCCACGCGAGCGCCCGGCGATCTCCGCGCATCCGTCCCGATCGATCGGCACACCCAGGATTCCCGCGGACCGCATGAGGATGCGCTCGAGTTCGTTCGGCTCGTAGAAATCCATGTGCGCCACGAATCCGAACCGGTCGCGCAGCGGTCCGGTGAGCGCACCCGACCTGGTGGTGGCACCGACGAGGGTGAACGGTGCGACCTCGAGTGGAATCGACGTCGCTCCCGGCCCCTTGCCGACGATGACGTCGACGCGGAAATCCTCCATTGCCAGATACAGCATCTCCTCGGCCGGGCGAGCGATGCGATGGATCTCGTCGATGAACAGCACGTCGCCTTCGACCAGGTTGCTGAGCATCGCTGCGAGATCGCCTGCCCGCTCGAGCGCCGGACCCGACGTGAGCCGCAGCGAGGTTCCCAACTCGGCGGCGATGATCATCGCCATACTGGTCTTGCCGAGGCCCGGCGGCCCGGACATGAGGATGTGATCGGGGGTTCCGCCGCGCATCTTGGCACCGGACAACACGAGCTGCAGCTGCTCCCGCACCCGGGGTTGACCGATGAAATCGGTGAGGTTCTTAGGACGCAGACTCGTCTCGACATCCAGGTCGTCGGACATCGGGTCCGCACCGACCTGGGATTCGGCGAACCGATCTTCCTCGGTCACCCGGGCCTACCTGGACTTTCCGAGGTATGCCAGCGCCGACCTCAACGCGGTCGACGTGGTGGCCTCGGGCTGCTGAGCGAGCACCGCGTCGGTCGCTTCCTCGGCCTGTTTCACGGGGAATCCGAGACCGATCAGCGCCTCGACGATCTGGTCTCGCATCGAGTTGCCGACTCCGGATCCCGGCACGGCCGCGCTTCCTGCGCGTCCGACCACTGCGTCGACCTTGTCGCGCAGCTCGACGACCATTCTCTCCGCGCCGCGCTTACCGATACCGGGAACCCTGGTCAGTGCTCCGATATCACTGTCGGCCAACGCAGTTCGCAGTGCGTCGGGCTCGTGTACGGCAAGAGTTGCCATGGCGATCCGCGGGCCGACGCCGGTCACGGTGAGGAGCAACTCGAACAGCTCACGCGACTCCTTGTCGGGGAATCCGTACAGCGTCTGTGAATCCTCGCGCACGATCATGGTCGTCAGGAGGGTCGCTTCGCTCCCCCGGTGCAAAGTGGCCAACGTGGCCGGGGTGGCGTTGACGCGGTACCCGACGCCCGCAGCCTCGAGCACGGCGTGATCGAGCGCGATGTCGAACACCGAGCCCCTGATCGACGCGATCATCGGGCACCCGCCTCCTTCTTGGCCATTTTCTCGATCCTGCGTGCCACGACGGCGCGAGCTTTGCGCTCCTCGGCCAGACGAGCGTCGTACTTGCGTTTCTGTTCGGCGGCCATGGCCTCGGCCTTGGCCATGCGGGCGATCATGGGCGCTCGCCAGCAATGACAGATGCCGAGGGCAAGCGCGTCGGCGGCGTCGGCGGGAGTCGGTGCCGTCTGCAGACCGAGAATGCGCATGACCATCGCGGTCACCTGAGCCTTGTCGGCCGAGCCGTTGCCCGTGACCGCGGCCTTGACCTCACTGGGAGTGTGAAAGCAGACGTCGATGCCGCGTCTGGCCGCCGCGAGGGCGATGACGCCACCGGCCTGGGCCGTACCCATGGCCGTACGAACGTTGTGTTGGGCGAAGACTCGCTCGATGGCCACCACCGAAGGCTTGTGGGTATCGAGCCAGTACTCCGCGGCCTCGGAAATCGCCAGCAACCGCTGCGCCAGATCCATGTCCGCGGGCGTTCGCACCACATCGACATCGAGGGCGACCACCGTTCGGCCCACACCACCCTCGATCAGACTGAGCCCACACCTGGTGAGACCGGGGTCGACACCCATCACCCGCACGCCACCACACCTTCCGCTTACGAACTGTTGTTCGATAGCGTAGCGGAGCCCACCGCTGGATCAGGGATACGACACCCGGTCGAACACGTCGTCGGATGCGAGGGGCGTCAGTCCTCGTCGTCGAGCTCGGCCATGACCTCGTCGGAGAGGTCGACGTTGGACCACACGTTCTGGACGTCGTCGCTGTCCTCGAGGGCATCGATGAGCTTGAACACCTTGCGGGCACCGTCCGCATCGACAGGGACGTTGACCGATGCCTGGAAGCTCGCCTCGGCCGAGTCGTAGTCGATTCCGGCCTCCTGCAACGCGGTGCGCACCGCGACCAGGTCGGTCGGCTCGCTGACGACCTCGAACGTATCGCCGTTGTCGTTGACTTCCTCGGCACCGGCTTCGAGGACGGCCATGAGCACGTCGTCCTCGCTCTGCCCGTTCTTCTCCAGGGTGACGACGCCCTTACGGGAGAACAGGTAGGACACCGATCCCGGATCGGCCATGTTCCCACCGTTGCGGGTCATCGCCACGCGTACCTCGCCTGCGGCGCGGTTGCGGTTGTCGGTGAGGCACTCGATCAGAATGGCGACACCGTTGGGGCCGTAGCCCTCGTACATGATGGTCTGCCAGTCGGCACCGCCGGCTTCCTCGCCCGCTCCGCGCTTGCGCGCGCGCTCGATGTTGTCGTTGGGGACCGACGTCTTCTTCGCCTTCTGGATGGCGTCGTACAAGGTCGGATTGCCCGTCGGGTCACCACCACCCGTGCGGGCCGCCACCTCGATATTCTTGATGAGCTTGGCGAAAGACTTGCCGCGTCGGGCGTCGATCACCGCCTTCTTGTGCTTGGTGGTGGCCCATTTTGAGTGGCCGCTCATGCGATAGGGCCCCTTCCTGCTCGAAATCAGTGTTGTCGACTTTACTCGCCCGGTACCGCGCTCGGCACCGACCGACCGCCGAGGGATTCTAGCGGCGTCGCACGATGTCGACGAAGAGTGCGTGAACGCGATCGTCCCCGGTGACCTCGGGATGGAAGCTCGTCGCCATGACGGAGTTCTGGCGAACGGCCACCACGCGTCCGGCAGCCGGGCCGTGCGGCACGGTGGCGAGCACCTCGACATCCTCGCCCACCCGCTCGACCCAGGGCGCGCGAATGAACACCGCCCGCACCGGTCCGCCGTCGACGCCGGTGACATCGAGATCGGTCTCGAAGGAATCGACCTGACGCCCGAAGGCGTTTCGCCGAACGGTGATGTCGAGCGCATCGAGATGCCGGGCGTCGGGCCTGGTGTCGAGGATCTCGGAGGCCAGCAGAATCATGCCCGCGCACGAACCGTAGGCGGGCAGTCCCTCGGCCAACCGAGCACGCAGTGGATCGAGAAGGTCGAACACGCCGAGCAGGTTGCTCATGGTCGTCGATTCCCCGCCGGGGACGATGAGTCCGTCGATCTGCGCGAGCTCGGCGGGCCGACGCACCGTGACACCGCGCGCACCGCTCGATTCGAGCGCAGCCAGGTGTTCGCGAACGTCGCCCTGCAGGGCGAGAACACCGATGGTCGGAGCGCTCACTTGCGGCCGAAGGGATCGACATGGGGCGCATCGGGGTCCCGCTCGTAACGCATCAACCCCTCTTGCACCACCGCGGCGACCAACCGGCCGGACGTGTCGAAGATTCGTCCCTGCGTCAGCGCCCGCCCGAAATCTGCCGACGGAGACGTCTGGTCGTAGAGCAACCATTCGTCGGCCCGGAAGGGCCGCAGGAACCACAGCGCATGATCGAGCGAGGCCGTCTGAGTGACGGCGTCCGGGTGCGGAACCTTGGCCGATCCGAGCAACGTCATGTCGCTCATGTAGGCCAGCGCACACACGTGGAAGACCTGGTCGTCGGGCAAGGTGTCGCGGTAGCGGAACCAGACACGTTGTTGCGCAGCGAAACTGGGATGCTTGACGGTCTGGTCCTCGGGAATGAGACGGATGTCCCACTCGGACCACTCCTTGTAGTAGGAGTGGTCGTACTCGGCGAGGGTGGTGGGATCGGGCAGGGTGTCCGGCCCGACGACCTCGGGCATGACGTCCTGGTGCGAAATGCCGTCGTCGTCGCCGTGGAACGAGGCGGACATCGTGAAGATCGCCTTGCCGTGCTGAATGCCGGTGACGCGGCGGGTGCAGAACGACCGTCCGTCGCGAATCCGGTCCACCATGAACACCGCCGGCTCGTTCGGATTGCCCGGACGCAGGAAGTAGCCGTGCAGCGAGTGCACACGAAACTCGGGGGCCACCGTGCGCACCGCCGCAACGAGCGCCTGGCCCGCCACCTGACCGCCGAACGTACGGGGCAGCCGAGAAGGAAATGTCCGTCCCCGATAGATGTCGTTCTCGATCCGTTCCAATTCGAGAATGTCCTCGATGCTGGCCATGGCTGGTGTCCACCTTTCTGTGACAACGGCTCAGGCTAACAATGATCGGACCAGGCAAGATGGTCGGCGTGGGTCAACCGATGCCGATATTTCCCGATCTTCTCGTCGAGTCGATCGTCGATTCGTGCCGAGACGGTGCCCGATCGATCGTCGTGATCGACGGCGCGGATGCCGCGCGGCCGGTCGAGTTCGCAACGCGCACAGCCGAACACGCCCGCTCTCGGGGCCGTCCGGCTGCCGTCGTCGACCTGCACGACTACGTCCGACCTGCGTCCATTCGATTCGAGTACTCGCGCACCGACGAATTGAGCTATCGCACACTGTGGTTCGACTACGACGCCCTCGTCAGAGAGGTCATCACCCCACTACGCCCCCGTGGCGGAGGTCACTTCCTGCCGCGACTGTGGGATGAGGCCACCGATCGTTCGGCGCGAGCCCGCAGCGCCTCGGCAGCAACGAATCAGATAGTCCTGATCGCGGGACCGATGCTGCTCGGCCGCGGATTGGACGTAGATCTGTCGGTGCATCTACGCCTGTCCGGCAGCGCATTACGCCGCAGAACGAGCGCCGACGATCAGTGGACCTGCGCCCCGCTGCTCGAGTACTACGACGGCCTCGACCACGCGGCCGGGCGGCCGGACTTCCTGGTCCGCTGGGACCATCCCGACCGCCCGGCCCTCGAACGCAACTGATCGAAAACCGTCACCAGCCGCGCTCGGCGAGACGGTGGCCGACGGGGAGGTCGTCGACGTTGATTCCGACCATCGCCTCGCCGAGACCGCGCGAGACCTTGGCGAGCACATCGGGGTCGTCGAAGAACGTGGTGGCCTTGACGATCGCCTCGGCGCGTTCCTTGGGGTTGCCGGACTTGAAGATTCCCGATCCGACGAACACGCCCTCGGCACCGAGCTGCATCATCATCGCTGCGTCTGCGGGAGTGGCGATGCCGCCCGCGGTGAACAGGGTGACGGGCAGCTTGCCGGCCCGGGCGACCTCGACGACGAGGTCGTACGGGGCCTGCAGTTCTTTCGCCGCCACGTACAGCTCGTCCTCGGGAAGCGAGGTGAGGCGACGGATCTCGTCACGGATCTTGCGCATGTGCGTCGTCGCGTTCGAGACGTCGCCGGTTCCGGCCTCGCCCTTGGAGCGAATCATGGCCGCGCCCTCGGTGATTCGGCGCATTGCCTCACCCAGGTTGGTGGCACCACAGACGAAGGGAACGGTGAAGTTCCACTTGTCGATGTGGTTCGCGTAGTCGGCCGGGGTGAGCACCTCGGACTCGTCGATGTAGTCGACGCCGAGGCTCTGCAGGATCTGCGCTTCGACGAAGTGGCCGATGCGGGCCTTCGCCATCACCGGGATGCTGACCGAGGAGATGATGCTGTCGATCATGTCGGGATCGCTCATTCGCGACACCCCGCCCTGCGCGCGAATGTCGGCGGGGACGCGCTCGAGTGCCATGACGGCCACGGCTCCTGCGTCTTCGGCGATCTTGGCCTGATCGGCGGTGACCACGTCCATGATGACGCCGCCCTTGAGCATCTCGGCCATTCCTCGCTTGACGCGTGCGGTGCCGATTCCGTTCTCGGCCGCCCCGCCTTCGGCGGATCCAGCGGGTGTAGTGGATGCGTGTGGGGTACTCAAGCCGACTCCTGTGTTCTGGGCACCGAACCGGTGCTCCGGACTGATACACGCGACCACGCTCAGCCGCGGTAACCGAGGACGATCGCACGCGGCGCGAAGTCGCGCCCAGAACTGTAGGCCTCGACGCGACGGTTTCCCATAACCACTTGACGATTGCTGGACTGCTCGAAAAGGGTCCAGATCGCTAGCGGATAGCGCGCACGTCCGGATCACCGCGTCGAGCGAGAGCCACGTTGACCTCGTCGAGCAGTTCCGCCAGGTCCTGGGGATAGACGTTCTCGCCGACCGCGCTCAGCGCACGGATGTCGGCCTCGGTGCACCACTGATGGCCGGTCACGGTGCGGCGTTCGAAATCGGTGAAACCAGCACTGTGCGGTTCGAACTCCTGCGTCCGGATCGCGAAGAACAATTCTTCCGAGCGGATCAGAGTTCCGTTGAACGGGAACGTCGCAACCCGACGCCACAGCGGACCGCGCAGGTCGGCCGGAGCGATGGTCAGGCCGGTCTCCTCGTGTACCTCCCGCACCGCTGCCTCGCGGAGCGATTCGCCCTTCTCCACTGCCCCACCGATGGTGAACCAGAAGAAGGTGTCGGGAACCGTCGGATCGTGTCCGCGCAGCAGCAGTACGCGACCGCGCTCGTCGAGCAGCACCACCCGCGCGGACGTTCTCGGGGTGGCACGGTTCTCGCTGCCGAACGTCGCGGCAGCAGACCGCTCGGCGATCTCGAAGTACGACGGCAGTGCCGCGGTTCCGCCGAGGTGCAACCAACGGACGGGACGTCTGACGCGCAGGGCAAGGGTGTCGCGAACTGCGTCGTTGTGAAACCGTCGTGCGATCAACACGCGGGCCTCGGCGTCGGCCAGTTCGGCGACCAGTTGCGGGGGCAAGTCGTTCGGTTCGACGACGGCCAGAGCCATGGACACCGCGTTCTCGGCCTCTTCGCGCTGTGATCGGTCGACGCGTTCGGCCCGATCGGCCAACGCAGCGAGTTCTCTGCTCGACGGGGCCGAGTCCCGGGTCGCCGCGGACACCGCGCGCGCGACGACGGCCCGGCGCGCGAGTGCTGCGTCGAGCGCCTGCCAGGCGAGGTCGGTGCGCACGTGTAGGCGGTCGAGTCGGTTCGCCGTTCCGTAGGCCCACAGGCCTACGACGAGGATCAGTACGGCGATCAGCCCGAGTACCAGAATCGTGAGCGCTGAGAAGGTCATCAGTTCGCTGCCCGCACCTTCTGGCCCCGAGGGTGACGGTTTCGTAGACACGCAGGATCTGCTCGGCGACGACGGGCCAGTCGTAGTTGGTGACAGCCACCGAGGCGGCGTCGACCAGACGTGCACGGACAGCATCGTCGCCGAGGATCGAGCAGACGGCGACGGCGAGGGCAGCGGAGTCGTCGATCGGAACGAGGAGTCCGCACGTGCCGTCCCGCAGGACCCGTCGGAAGGCGTCGAGTTCGCTTGCCACCACCGGTGTTCCGGCAGCCATGGCCTCGACCAGGACGATGCCGAAGCTCTCACCGCCGAGGTTCGGTGCGCAGTAGACGTCGGCGCTGCGCATCGCGGATGCCTTGGTCGCATCGTCGACCTGCCCCAGAAACGTCAGGTGCGACGCGAGTGCGCCCGCGTCCTTGCGTAGCTTGTCCTCGTCGCCACGGCCGACGATCAGGATCTCGATGTCGGGGTGGGATTCGACGAGTGTGGGCAGAGCGCCGAGCAGGACTGCCATTCCTTTGCGCGGTTCGTCGAAACGGCCGAGGAAGAGCACCGTGCGACCGGCGCGTGGATAGCCTTCCAGCACAGGGGCATCGGCGAATGCGGGCACGTCGACTCCGTTGGGGATCTCGACGGCGTCGGAGCCGAGGGCCTCGACCTGCCAGCGCCGGGCGAGCTCCGACACGGCGATACGGCCGCTGATCTTCTCGTGGTACGGACGCAGCACTCCTTGAAAGGTACTGAGCACCAGGGACTTCGTCGTCGAGGTGTGGAAGGTCGCCACGATCGGGCCGTCCGCGGCCTTGAGCGCCAGCATCGACAGGCTCGGCGCATTCGGTTCGTGGATGTGCAGCACGTCGAAGTCGTTGTCGGAGATCCACTTCCGGATTCGAGAATATGTGATCGGTCCGAATCGCAGCCGTGCGACGGATCCGTTGTACGGAATGGCGAGAGCCTCGCCCGCCGACACCACGAAGTCCGGTAGCTCGACATCGTCGGACGCCGGAGCCAGGACACTGACGCGATGCCCGCGTTCGATGAACACCTCGGCCAACTGCTGAACGTGTGCTTGCACTCCACCGGGAACGTCGAACGAGTACGGGCACACCATGCCGATCTTCACGCGCCCTCGATTCGGGCGCGTCGATCGGCCGACCAGTCGCTCATCCACAACGGCTGCAGCATGTGCCAGTCCGCCGGATGGGCTCGGATTCCGGCTGCGAAATGATCGGCCAACGTCTGGGTGGCAGGCCCGACCCCGGCCGAGACATCCACTGCGGGCGAGATGTCGAATCCCCAGCCGTCGCCGTCGAAGTAACCGTGCACCGGGAGCAGCGTCGCCCCGGTGTCGATCGCGAGTTTCGCCGCGCCCGCAGGCATCCGGGTCGGTTCACCGAAGAAGGTGACCGGCAGCCCGTGCTTGGCGAGGTCCCGCTCGCCGAGCAGGCAAACGACCTTGTTCTGCCGCAGTCTCTCGGACAGTGCGAGCAGAGGCGGTTGCTCGCCGCCGCTGAGCGGGAATATCTCGAAGCCCAGGCTCTCTCGATAGGCGACGAATCGCTGGTACAGGGATTCGGGCTTCAGCCGTTCGGCAACGGTGGAGAGTCCTCCGTGCGTGCGCACCAGCCACATTCCGGCCATGTCCCAATTGCCACTGTGCGGCAGAGCCAGGACCACTCCCTTACCGGCCGCGAGCGCACCCTCGAGATGTTCCTTGCCGTTCACGCACCGATCGATGACGGCGGCCTGCGCAGCCAGATCCATCGACGGCAACCGAAACGCCTCGCGCCAATATCGAGCGTAGGAGCGCAGGCTGTCCCGAATCAGCTCGTCGGGTACCTCGACGGGAGTGGTTCCCAGGACGCGAGCGAGATTGCGACGCAACTGATCCGGGCCGCCGTTGCGCCTAGACGCGAAGTCTGCGCCGCGATCGAACAGGCGTCGTGCCACCGGCTCGGGCAGAGACCGGACCAGGCGCCAACCGGCCGCGTAGCCGGCGTCGCTCGCTCTGTCGGAGAGATTCACGACGCGGCCACGTCGCCGTCGTCGGGTGCCGGCGCCACCGGAGGCACGATGATGTCACGGGCACCCTCGGATCCACGAACTGCGAGAACGCGCTGGAACACGGTGACGATGCTCAGGGCGGCGAGAATCCACATGGCCGGGTAGATCAGGCTGTCCAGCCACGGAATGTCGAAATGTCTTCCGACACCGGTGAGCCCAGCTCCGACCAGAACGATGACGAGGCGGTCCGGTCGTTCGATCCAACCACCGTCCGCTGACAGGCCGCTGGCCTCGGCGCGGGCTTTGGCGTACGAGATGACCTGCGAGGTGACCAGGCAGATCAGGGTGGCCACCAGCAACAGCTTGTCCTGCTCGGAATAGACGGCCCACCAGGCCAATCCGCCGAAGATCGCACCGTCGGCCACTCGATCGCACGTCGCATCGAGGACGGCACCGTACTTGGTACCACCACCCCGAGCCCGCGCCATGGCACCGTCGAGCATGTCGAACAGGACGAACAGGGTGATGACGATCGAGCCCCACCACAGGTAGCCGGCGGGGTACATCGTGACCGCCGCGGTCACGGTGACGACGGTGCCGATGATCGTCACCGAGTTGGGGGTCAGTCCGGTGCTGTTGAGGGCGCGCCCGAGCGGGGCGGTCACCTTCGAGACCGGCGCACGGCCGAAAATGCTCAGCACGGCGCGTGCTCCTCTCGCCTGTGGTTCATTCGTTCCAGGCCGACGCCAGCAGGGCCCGAGTGTCGCGGAGCAGCTGCGGCATCACTTTTGCGCCGCTGATCACGGTGATGAAGTTCGCGTCGCCGCCCCACCGGGGCACGATGTGCTGATGCAGATGCTCGGCCAAGGACCCGCCCGCGGCAGCTCCGAGGTTGAGCCCGACGTTGAACCCGTGCGGACGTGACACTCGCTTGATGACGCGAATCATCTGCTGCGTGAAGGCCATCAGTTCCGCGCTCTCCGCGGGCGTGAGGTCTTCCAGTGCCGCAACGCGACGGTACGGCACGATCATCGCGTGGCCCGGGTTGTACGGATACAGGTTGAGGACCGCATACACCGATTCGCCTCGTGCGACGACGAGACCGTCCTCGTCGCTCATCTTGGGGATGTCGGAGAACGGCTCGTTCGACTTCGCCGAGCCCTGAGGAGCCTCGGCGATATAGGACATCCGATGCGGCGTCCACAGTCGCTGCAGCCGATCGGGCTCACCGGCCCCGGTGACGACGATCGACTCGTCCTGTTTCGACATGATCAGCTCACTCCTGCGGGTTCGGTCTGCACGAGCTCGGCGGTCGGTGATGCGTTGTTGCGCTGGGAGATCCAGTCGGTGACGACGGTGATGGCCTGCTCCACCGGGACGCCGTTGACCTGAGTGCCGTCCCGGAATCGGAAGCTCACGGCACCGGCTTCGACGTCGCGTTCGCCGGCGAGGAGCATGAAGGGAACCTTCTGCGCCGTCTGGTTGAAGATCTTCTTCTGCATCCGGTCGTCACTGGCGTCGACCTCGGCGCGTACGCCACGCTTCTTCAGCTCGTTCACCACCGCGAACAGGTGGTCCTGGTAGACCTCGGCAACCGGGATGCCCACGACCTGGACCGGTGCGAGCCAGGCCGGGAACGCGCCCGCGTAATGCTCGGTGAGCACTCCGAAGAAGCGCTCGATGGATCCGAACAGCGCGCGGTGAATCATCACCGGGCGTTCCTTGGTTCCGCCCGAGCCGGTGTATTCGAGTTCGAAGCGTTCGGGCAGGTTGAAGTCGAGCTGAATGGTCGACATCTGCCAGGTACGCCCCAGCGCATCCTTGGCCTGTACCGAGATCTTCGGTCCGTAGAACGCCGCACCACCCGGATCGGGCACCAGGTTCAGGCCCGACGCAGCCGCCACCTCGGCGAGGGTGTTGGTCGCTTCTTCCCAGACCTCGTCGCTGCCGACCGACTTCTCCGGGTTGCGAGTGGAAAGTTCGAGGTAGAAGTCGTCGAGGCCGTAGTCCTTGAGCAGCCCGAGAACGAACTCGAGGGTGCTGGTGAGCTCGCCGCGCATCTGCTCGCGGGTGCAGAAGATGTGCGCGTCGTCCTGGGTCATCCCGCGCACCCGGGTCAGACCGTGGATGACGCCGGACTTCTCGTAGCGGTAGACCGAGCCGAACTCGAACAGGCGCAACGGCAGTTCGCGGTACGAACGGCCGCGAGAGCGGAAGATCAGGTTGTGCATCGGGCAGTTCATCGGCTTGAGGTAGTAGTCCTGGCCGGGCTTGCGCACGTCGCCGTTCTCGTCGAGTTCGGCGTCCAGGTGCATCGCCGGGAACATGCCGTCCCGGTACCAGTCGAGGTGACCCGAGACCTCGTAGAGATGGCCCTTGGTGATGTGCGGGGTGTTGACGAACTCGTAGCCCTCTTCGATGTGCCGCTGGCGGGAGTAGTTCTCCAGCTCGTTGCGGATCACACCACCCTTCGGATGGAACACCGGAAGACCGGAGCCCAGTTCGTCGGGAAAGCTGAACAGGTCCAGCTCGGATCCGAGCTTGCGGTGATCGCGACGCTCCGCCTCGGCCAGCAGTTCGAGATGCGCATCGAGCGCTTCGGCAGACTCCCAAGCCGTTCCGTAGATGCGCTGCAGGCCTGCATTGTCCTGATTGCCGCGCCAGTAGGCGGCCGAACTGCGGGTGAGCTTGAACGCGGGCACGTACTTGGTGGTGGGGATGTGGGGTCCGCGGCACAGATCGCCCCAGATGCGCTCGCCGGTCCGGGGATTGAGATTGTCGTAGGCGGTCAGCTCACCCCCGCCGACCTCCATGACCTCGGGATCGTCGATGCCGGACTTGTCGTCGATCAGCTCGAGCTTGTACGGCTCGTTAGCCAACTCCTCACGGGCCTGCTTCACCGACTCGTACACCCGACGCGAGAAACGTTGTCCGGCTTTGACGATCTGCTTCATCTTCTTCTCGAGGGCCGTCAGATCCTCGGGAGTGAACGGCTGCTGCACGTCGAAGTCGTAGTAGAAGCCATCCTTGATGAACGGTCCGATGCCCAGCTTGGCGTCGGGAAAGAGATCCTGAACGGCCTGCGCCAGTACGTGCGCAGCCGAGTGCCTGATGACGCTTCGTCCGTCCTCGGTGTTCGCCGGAACGGGCTCGACCTCGGTGTCGCCCTGCGGTGCCCATGACAGGTCACGGAGCTTGCCGTCGGGATCGCGCACGACGACGATCGCGTCGGGTCCCTTGTTGGGCAGGCCGGTGTCGCGGAGCGCCGTACCTGCCGTGGTTCCGGCCGGCACCATGATGCGGGCGGGCGAAACAGCGGCGACAACGGGCATGCTCACAGCGATGTACTCCTCGATCGGTTCTTCTGGCCAGGAAGGCCTCCGACAGCCTATCGGCATCGGTCCACTCGATTGGCCTCAGCGCGACGCGTGACGTCAGATCGGGCTTTCGAGCCACGTCCAGTCGAGCCCGATCCAGCCTCCGACCAACGCGAACGTTCCCAGCAGCCACAGCGTGGCCAGCACGACCACGGTGGTGAACAGAACGCCGAGGCCCTTGACGAACATCGATTGCTCGGAGAACCCCGCCATGAATGCGTCGTATCTCTTGCGGACGAACCGCAGCGCACTCTTGGCCCACGCGAATTCCGAGGCCAGGATGCCCAGACCCGCGAACACGATCAGCCACCCGGGCCCCGGGTACGGAATGGCGAGTACACCCAACACCAGCACGACCGTTCCGACGACACCGATCGTTATCCGGTACGCGAGATCGAGCGACTTGTTCTCGGCGATGCGCGCCCGGAAGCGCCGATGCTTCACCTTGGCTGTGTCCATCGGACCCTGGTCGTCGACGGCCTGCGGCTTCGTCTCTTCGGTGCTCACCGACCCAGGTTACCGGCCTCGAACGCAAGAAGGCCCACACCGACGAGCGGTGCGGGCCTTCTTTTCTGTGGTCCCGGCTGGGATCGAACCAGCGACCTTCCGCGTGTGAAGCGGACGCTCTCCCACTGAGCCACGGGACCGAACGAGGCAAAACATTAACACGAGGTGCCGCGGCGAACCGAATCGCCTGCCCGATCATCGAATTCGTCGATGGACTACCTCCACTGAACTCGTTCCGCCTCTGCTTTCACATCGTTCACATGGGCCGATCGGTCGAATTCCGCGGCTGACCACGAGATTTGTGAGTTTCACTCCCGTTGGGTTAATGTTTTCCCCGCACCACGGAGACAGCAACTGCCCAGCAGTGAACGGCTCCGGGGTATGCGGATGTGGCGCAGTGGTAGCGCATCACCTTGCCAAGGTGAGGGTCGCGGGTTCGAATCCCGTCATCCGCTCGAGGGTCTCGACCCATGGTGGAGTGGCCGAGTGGTGAGGCAACGGCCTGCAAAGCCGTGCACACGGGTTCGATTCCCGTCTCCACCTCGCTAGTGCGTCGGTCGCAAGGCCGATGCGAGGACACGCGCGATTAGCTCAGCGGGAGAGCGCTTCCCTGACACGGAAGAGGTCACTGGTTCAATCCCAGTATCGCGCACCACAGCAACACAACGAAGGCCCCCTTTCGAGGGGGTCTTTTTTGTGCTTGACGAATCAAATGTGGTGATTCACGCCATAGAAGTGCACAGTGGAGATGACGCACACACTTCGACGGAAGGACACTCACGTGTCGGACGAAGCTCAGAGCGAACCCACAGTCGACGACGCCACCCTCGAGGAAGCGAAGAAGTCCGTCGAGGGCCTCGACGACCGGTATCGACCCGGTGCCCGGCCCACCGTGGCCCTTCCGGGAACCAACGGGACCGTCGCCGGCACCGCGTTCGCGGACATGGTCGACGACAACGGTGAGATGGTGGACGCCGACGACCAGGACTCCGACAGGTCCGATGACGATTCCGCCACGGATCACGCCGACAACCAGGAAAAGGTAACGTCCTCGAACGATGCCTGAACTCGAAGGTCCCGACGCCCCCGCCGACATCGATCTCGGCGGGGGTGTCGCCTTTCTGCACACGCCCGCGATTCCGTCACGGGGCGGCCTGGCTCTCACCCACGGTGCGGGCGGCAACTGCGAGTCGCCGCTGTTGCAGCGCATCGCCGCAGTATGGACGGCAGCCGGGTTCACGGTGCTGAGGTTCGACCTCCCCTTTCGGGTACGCAAACCCAAAGGACCGCCGCACCCGTCCCGCTCGGCCGAGGACCGGCTGGGTATCTCCGTGGCCGTCGAACGCCTCCGCGCCGAGACAGACGGATTCATCGCGTTCGGTGGGCATTCCTACGGTGGCAGGCAAGGGTCGATGATCGCGGCCGAACGACCGGGCCTCGTCGACGGGCTCGTGCTGACGTCCTACCCCTTGCACCCGCCGGGCAAGCCGGAGAAGGTTCGTACCCAACACCTTCCGGAACTGCGAACACCGGCTGTGGTGGTGCACGGCACGAAGGACCCGTTCGGCACCACTGCCGAGCTGAGCGCTGCGCTCGCGCTCGTCCCGGCACCCACACTGCTCGTCGACATCGAGGGCGCAGGCCACGACCTCGCTCCGGTCAGGTACGACGCGGCGACGAAAACCCTTGCCGGTGCCACCTCGTTGTTCGCTGCCCCGACGTCCGATTCGTCCGTTGACGTCCCGCTCTTCGACCCGTCACGCTGAAGTGGTCTACTAAGGCATGCCGACCTGGGGATGGTTCATCGTGGCGTTGGTCCTCGTCGACGCGGCGGTGCTCGCGGCGTGGCTGCTGGCCCGCAAGAAGCCCGGCTCGTCCTCGGACACCTCACGCCACATCATGTTCGTCGGTCTCGACGAGAGCGCCCGCGCGGACATTCATCAGCTTTTGGCCGCCAACAAGAAGCTCCAGGCGATCAAGGTCTTTCGCGAACGAACAGGTGCCGGCCTCCACGACGCGAAGATCGCGATCGAAAGCGTCCAGCGCGGCGAGCCCCTTCCGTCCTCGGCCACCATCGTCGACGCCGCGCAATCCGGTCCGACACCCTGGAACGATCTGATCCCGCGACTGCAGTCCCTCAAATCGGAGGGCAAGACGATCTCGGCCATCAAACTGCTGCGCGACCGAACCGGTATGTCGTTGCGCGATGCCAAGAACGCAGTGGATCTGCTGTGACCGTGCGGGTAGCAACACTCGGCGATGCACATCGCGTCGCCGAGGTGGCCGCGTCGACCTTTCCGCTCGCCTGCCCGCCGGGAACCCGGCCCGACGACATCGAGCAATTCATCTCGAACGTGCTGTCGGCCGAGCACTTCGAGCACTACATCGCCGACCCGAACAGAGCCGTCCTGATCGACGAAACTGTGGACGCTCACGTGGTGGGCTACGCGATGCTCGTGTCGGGGACGCCCACGGACCCGGATATTCGCACCACCCTGTCGCACGAGCCGACTATCGAGATCAGCAAACTCTACGTGGAACCGACCCAGCACGGCAGCGGAGCCGCAGGCCGACTGATGTCGTCGTCTCTGAGCCACGCACGCGAATCCGGTTGTGCGGCAGCATGGTTGGGTGTCAATCAACAGAACGTACGGGCACAGAAGTTCTACACCAAACACGGCTTCCAGATCGTGGGCACCAAGAAATTCGTCGTCGGCGTCCAGACACACGACGACTACGTCATGGAGGTGAGGCTGTGACGACCGCTCAGCCGACTGCGGCGAACCGGGACAACGCGAGCAGCCGCGACGTGGCGCGCAGATACTTCTTGCGGTAGCCGCCGGCCAACATCTCCTCGGTGAAGATCTCGTCGAGCTTGCCGCCCGACGCCGTCACCGGGATACCCGCGTCGTACAGGCGATCGGCGAGGACCACCAGGCGCAGGGCGATGGCCTGATCCGATGCCGGGTGCACGTTCTTCAGGAACACCGCAGGAATGCCGTCGAGCAACTTGCCGTAGCGCGAGGGGTGCAGCGTGCTCAGATGCGCCAGCAGCTCGTCGAAATCGTCCAGGGTTGCGCCCTCGACGGTATCGGCGCGGTCTATCAGCTCGGCCTCGGACGTGGGCTCGGGAGCCGGGGGCAGGTCGCGATGGCGGTAGTCGGGTCCGTCGACCCGGATGGACTCGAAGATCGAGCCGAGTTTCTTGATCTCCCGCATGAAGTCCTCGGCGGCGAAGCGACCCTCACCGAGCTGCCCGGGCAAGGTGTTCGAGGTCGCGACGATGGACACTCCGCGCTGCGAGAGCTCGGAGAGCAACCGAGAGACCAACATCGTGTCGCCGGGATCGTCGAGCTCGAACTCGTCGATACACAGCACGCTGTGGTTGGAGAGTTCTTCGAGGGCCTTGTTGAAGCCCAGAGCACCGACCACGTGCGTCAGCTCGACGAACGTGCCGAACGCCTTGGGCTCGGGAACGCTGTGGTAGATCGAGGCGAGCAAGTGAGTCTTGCCGACACCGAAGCCGCCGTCGAGGTACAGGCCTGCACCGATGGCCGGGGTCTTCTTGCCGAACAGACCTCGCTTGCCCTTGCCGCGGATCTTCTGCACCTTGTTCGCGAACTCCTCGGCCTTCGCGACCGCAGCAGCCTGCGTCGGCTCCTTGGGGTCGGGAATGTACGAGGAGAAACTGACGTCGTCGAACATCGCCGGCGGGACCATCTGCGCGATCAACTGATCGGAGGGGACCACGGGATTTCGGTCGACAAGGCGTGCGGGCATTTGTCGAGCGTAACGACGTGGTCTGATCTCTCTCATGCAGCTTCTCGATAATGGGACCTACTTCACATCGGAGCAGGCAGCCGACTCCGCGCCCGCCGTCGGCTCGATCCTCGACGACGATGCCATCCGTGCCCTGTACTCCTACCCCACACAACTGGACCGACCGTGGATCCGCACGAACTTCGTCGCCAGCATCGACGGATCGGTCACCGCTGAAGGTAAGTCGGCGGGCCTGGGAACCCCCGCGGACGCCCGACTGTTCGGCATTCTGCGTGAACTCTGCGACGCCGTACTGGTCGGTGCCGGAACCGCTCGCGCCGAGAACTACGGCGGCGTCTCGCTGTCCGCCGAAGCGAAGGCACGGCGGGTTGCCGGTGGACTCGAACCGGTTCCGACGATCGTGGTGGTGACCGCCTCCGGTTCCATCGATGCGGATTCTCGATTGGTCACCGACGCCGACGTGCAGCCGGTGGTGCTGACCTCCGCGGCGGCGGACAGCTCGACGGTGGCCGCGCTTCGTTCGGCGGGTGCGACGGTGATCGGGGTGTCCGGCGAATCGGTGTCGACCGGCGACATCGTTGCGACGCTGAGCGACCTCGGATTCCGCCGCATCCTGTGCGAGGGCGGACCGGGACTGTTCGGGCAACTCGTCTCCGACGGGGCGGCGGACGAGTTGTGTCTGACGACCTCGCCGATGTTGGTCGCAGGAGAGGCGGGCCGTATCGCCCACGCAGGCGTCGCGTCCGACACGCCCATGCACCGGGCACACGTTCTGGGCGATGCGGACGGAACGCTGCTCACGCGCTGGGTTCGTCGCCCATGAGCTGCGCGCCGCCCGGCAACGATCGAAAAGTCGATAGCCTCGCACGGTGACGCAGAAACGAACGTTCCTCGCCGCGGTCCTCGTCCTCGCCACGATGTGCGCGGCCTGCGGTGCCGGCCCGTCGCTCCGACCCGACGTCGCGGTGGAACAACGATCCCCCGGTCAACCGGCGGAAACCTCGGCGGACGCGCCACCGGAACCGGTCGCGCTTGCCGTTCCCGCTACCGATCTCGCCTGGACCGACTGCACCACAGCCACACTCGGCACCTTCGGGCTCACCTCCACCACCCCCGGGCTGACACTCGAATGCGCAGAGTACGAAGCCGACGTCGATGCCAGCGGGCAGATGTTCGGCACCTTCGCCGTCGGCGCGCTGCGAGCTCGGCTCGACCGAACACCCACCGATGCGGGACCGCTGGTGTTCACGTCCGGTTCGGATCGGTCCTCGATTGCCACGTTGGCGACGATGGCCGCCGGCCCGCTCGCGACGCTGCTCGAGGCCCATCCGATCGTCGCGGTGGATCGACGCGGCATCGGCCGATCCACCGCCGTCGACTGCATCGACCCGACGACCAAAACGGACGTCGACGCGCTGGGGCAGTTCACCAGATCCGATGCCGACAGCGTCGACCGCGCTGTCGACGCCGGTCGTGACGCCACGATCGAGTGCACCGACACGTTGCAGCCGCAGGAGCTCGCCTTCGGAACCACTTACGCCGCCGACGATCTCGACCGTCTGCGTCAACTCTGGAGCGTGGAACAGATCGGCCTGATCGGCTCGGGCAACGGCGCGCTCACCGCGTTGGCCTACGCAGCGAAGTTTCCGGCCAACATCTCGCGCTTGATCCTGGACTCACCGGCCGGAGTGGGTGCCGACCAGATCACGTTGGCAGAGCAGCGGACACAGGGCAAGGAAGCAGCGTTCGGTGCGTTCGCGCAGCGATGCGTCGCGCTGAACTGCTCCCTCGGCCCCGACCCGACGGCCGCCGTCGCGCAGCTGCTCCGACGCGCCGCCGGTGGCGAATTCTCACCGCTGTCCACCCACGAAATTCTCGACGGCATCACCTTCGCCCTCGCCTCGACAGCAGGCGACGCGTCGTCTCGGGCCACCGGGCTCGCCGCCGCCCTGTCCTCGGCTGCCGGGTCCGACACCACCGCGTTGTCCGCCCTCGCCGAGCGAGGCCGCAACGCCTACGGCACCGACGGGCAATTCGTGTCTCGGTGCACGGACGGGCAGCAGTGGCCATCACCGCAGGGCGTTCGCGACCTGACATCGCAGTGGACCGACCGCTATCCGATCTACGGCACCGATGCTGCACTGACGGCGTTGCTGTGCTCGTCCTGGCCGACGGCTCCGTCCACTCCCCTGCCCACCTCTCTGGACGTTCCGGTATTGGTCCTGTCCAACGCAGGCGACCCGATCGTCGGCAACGGCGGACTGTCCTCGGTCACCGGGTTGGTCGGTGCGACCGGTGCAGGCGTCGCCTCGGCTGCATGGCAGGGCAGCGGGCATCCGAGCCTGGGCGGATCGCAGTGTCTGCAGAGCGCAGCGGTGAACTATGCACGCGACACCGCGCTTCCGACCGACGGCACGGTCTGCCCCGCCTGAGTCGGTACCCGTCGCGGGGTGTCCTTCGCCGGGACGGTCACCGCCTCGGGTACCGTTCCCGGGTGTCACTTAGCTTTCTGGAGCCGCGTTCGGGGCGGACGACCGCCGAGGTAATCAAGTACGCCCTGTGGCCGATCGCCATCATGACCGTCATCCAGCGCGTGGTGATCAAGGCGGTCAACGGTGACATCACCAACGACTTCAACCCGGTGTACAGCGCTGCCCTGGCATTTCTCAACCGTCAGCCGGTGTACACCGCGAACTTCGACTCCGTCGATCCGCACTACCTGTACCAACCGAGCGCGACGATGCTGCTGTCCCCCATCGCCGTCATCGACCCCGAGCGGTCTCGTTGGCTGTTCATCCTCGCCAGCACGATCGCCATTCTCCTGGCGTTGTACATCCTGTTGCGCATCTTCGGGTTCCGGCTCGATTCGGTCGCGGCCCCCGCTCTCCTGCTGGCCGCCTTCGTCAGCGAAACCGTCACCAACACGTTGGTGTTCACCAACTTCAACGGCTTCGTTCTGCTCGGCGAGGTGGCCTTCCTCGGGTTCCTCCTTCAGCGCAAGGACCTGTCGGCGGGCGTCGCCATGGGTTTGACTCTGGCGATCAAGCCGATGCTCGCGCCGCTCCTCCTGCTCCCGCTGATGACGCGTCAATGGAAGGTGTTCATCACCTCGATCGCCATTCCGGTCGTGATGATGGCCATCGCCTGGCCGTTGTCGGTGGATCCGATGAATTTCATCGATCGCACGCTGCCGTACCTGCTGCAGACTCGCGACTACTTCAACAGCGCAGTCGTCGGCAACGGCCGCTACTACGGTGTCCCCGAACTCCTCACCCTCGGAATACGAGCGGTACTGGGAATCATGGTTCTGATCTCGCTGTGGCTGCTCTACCGATACTGCCGCGAGGACCGTCTGTTCTTCTTCGCCACCACATCGGGGTTGATCCTCACCGCGCACTGGCTGCTGGGCTCGCTCGGCCAGATGTACTACTCGATGATGCTGTTCCCGCTGCTGATGACCGTCGTGCTGAAGAATTCGGTGCTGCGGAACTGGCCCGCCTGGCTCGCGATCTACGGGTTCATGAACTACGACCGATGGCTCTCTGGGCGCTGGATCGAAACCGGCCGGGCCTTGGACTACCTGCGCACCACCTTCGGCTGGGCACTGCTGATCGTCGTCATCTTCGGGGTCCTCGTCGCCCGCTGGTTCGCCGCACGCAGCGAAGGGCGGTTGGAGGACGGAATAGAACCCAGCTACCTACTGCCGAGCGCGCCACCAGCGAAAACGGCATAGCCCGACAAAACGTATTAGCGTGTGAGCATGAGTTCAGCTACCGACAACAATTCCGCCCCGGCCGTCCAGCTCACCGATGCACAGTGGCGCGAGAAGCTGACCCCCGAGGAGTATGCGGTGCTGCGGCAGGCAGGCACCGAGCGCCCAGGAGTCGGGGAATACACCGACACCACCACCGAAGGCATCTACGAATGCCGCGCCTGCGGTGCCGAACTGTTCCGCAGCACCGAGAAGTTCGAGTCGCACTGCGGCTGGCCGTCGTTCTTCGACCCGGCCGACACCGACGCCGTCATCCTCAAGGAGGACACCTCGCTCGGAATGCGCCGCGTCGAGGTCATCTGCCGCACCTGCCACAGCCACCTCGGCCACGTCTTCGAAGGGGAGGGCTACCCCACGCCGACCGACCAGCGGTACTGCATCAACTCGATTTCGTTGACACTCAAGCCTGCATCCTGATCGGCGCTGCTTCGTCCATACTGTGAGCATGCGCACTTTCACGTCACCAGAGCAGATCAAAGCGGCCGTCGGCGAAGACCTCGGCACCAGCGATTGGTTGCAGATCACCCAGGAACGGGTGAACACCTTCGCCGACGCCACCGGCGATCATCAGTGGATCCACGTCGACGTCGAGCGGGCGAAGAAGGAAAGCCCGTTCGGCGCACCTATCGCCCACGGATTTCTGAGCCTGTCCCTGGTGTCGATGCTCAACTGGCAGATCTACACCATCGAGAACACCAAGCTCGGAATCAACTACGGCTCCAACAAGGTTCGCTTCATCAACCCGGTGAAGGTCGGAGCCCACGTGCGTCTGCAGACCACCCTCGTCTCGGTCGAAGAGGTATCCGGCGGAGCACTGCAGATGGTGACGGCGGGAACGTTGCAGATCGAGGGCGAGGACAAGCCTGCACTCGTCGCCGAGATCATCTCTCGGGTCGTGTTCTGACCCCCAACCGAACCGGTGGATCGAACGCTGTGATCGGCGGCAACGGCTCGTCGTAGCGTTCGATCTCCACCAACACGTGTTGGCCGGTGCAGCCGCGTGCGAGCGCCGACGATCCCTCGTCTGCGGTGAGCACGTTCACGCTCCCGTGAACGCACATCGAATCGGGATCGGCCGGATCCTCGGGGTCGTACCAGGCCCCGGTGGACAACTGGACGACAGACTCGAGCAGCGCGTCGTCGACGACCACACCGGCCAGGCACGAACCGCGGTCGTTGAACACCCGCACCACGTCGCCGTCCGACACTCCCCTGGCCCCGGCCGCCGACGAGTGCATGCGTATCGGCTCGCGGCCCCGAATTTTCGAGTTCCGGCTCACCGCACCGTGATCGAGCTGACTGTGCAGCCTGGTGCGCGGCTGATTCGCGATCAGGTGCAACGGAAACTGCTCGGCCCGCGGTCCGCCGAGCCACTCGGTCGGCTCGAACCACATCGGATGACCCTGGCAGTCGTCGTAGCCGAAGCCGTCCACCGTCGCCGAGAAGATCTCGATTTTCCCGCTCGGGGTGCGCAACGCGTTGCCCACCGGATCGCGTCGGAAATCCTCGAAGAACGTCAGATCGTCCTCGGTCTTCATCCGAAACGAACCTTCACGCCGGAAGTTTTCGTATTCCGGAGTGTCGACGCCGTCGGCGCGTAGATATCCGCGCCACTGCTCGTACATGTGCTCGAGCCACTGCTGCGAGCTACGCCCCTCGGTGAACTGCTCGACCACACCGAGTTTCGTCGCCAGCTCGGCGAACGTGTCGTAATCGTCGCGGGATTCGGCGAAGCGCTCGGCGGCGGGTGACATGGCGACGAGCAAGGGATCGTTGCGCGTGCAGCTCAGGTCCGATCGCTCCAACGACGTGGTCGACGGGACGACGATGTCGGCGTGCTTGGCCATCGGTGTCCAGTACGGATCGTGTACGACGACCGTGTCGGCTCTGCCGAGCGCGCGACGCAGCCGCCCGAGGTCTTGGTGGTGGTGGAACGGATTGCCGCCGGCCCAGTAGACGATCTTGATGTCGGGATAGGTCAATCGCTTACCGTCGTAATCGAATTGGGAGCCCGGGTTCAGCAGCATGTCCGAGACGGCGGCGACCGGAACGAGGTCGGGAACGGGATTGATCCCCTGCGGCAGAGTCGGCAACGGATACGGCACCGGGGCCAGACCGGGCTCGTTCATCGACCCGTACCCGTGCCCGAATCCTGCTCCCGGAACGCCTATCCCACCGAGCATCGACGCCAAGGTGACGCCCATCCACGGGGCCTGCTCGCCGTGCCGCGTCCGCTGCAGCGACCAGGTGACCGTCACCATCGTGCGTTTCGACGCCATCTCTCGGGCCAGATCAGCGATCACCGCGGACTCGATGCCGCAGATCGTCGACGCCCACCGCGGGGTCTTGGGTGTGCCGTCCGTGCTGCCGAGCAGGTAGCGCTCGAACTCGGGGTATCCCTCGCAGTACTTCTCCAGAAACGCTGTGTCGTGCAGCTTCTCGTCGGCCAGCACGTACGCGAGTGCCAGCATCATCGCCACGTCGGTACCGGGTCGCGGCGCGATCCATCGAGCGTCGCCGCTCATGTCGTTGCGTAGCGGACTCACGGTGACGATCTGCCCACCGCGAGCCCGCATCGCGTCGAGTGAGTCGACCGTCGGATGATCGGACGTACCGCCGTGATTGATGCCGGTGTTCTTCACCGGAACTCCACCGAACGCCACCAACAATTCGGTGTGCTCGGCTATGACGTTCCAGGATGTGGAGCGCGAGAACATCTTCCAGTGCGCGCCGAGAACGTGCGGCATGATGACACCGGTCGCACCGAGTGAGTAGCTGTGAACCGATCGCGTGTAACCGCCGATGCAGTTCAGGAAGCGATGCACCTGGCTCTGCGCGTGATGGAAGCGTCCGGCACTCGCCCACCCGTACGAGCCGCCGTAGATGGCGCTGTTGCCGTATGTGCCGACAACTCTGCGCAATTCGTTGGACAGCAGGTCGGTCAACTCGTCCCACGAGACGTCGACGAACTCATCGCTGCCACGCTTGTCGGTCGGACCCGGGCCGCGCTCGAGCCAGCCTCTGCGTACCGCGGGTGAGGTAACGCGCGATCGATGGGTCACCGACCCGACGAGGTTTCCCAACACCGGGGAAGGGTTGCTGTCGGTCACCTGGGGATGGACCGCAGTGACTTCTCGTCCGTCCGACTCGGCCCGAAACATGCCCCAATGGCCCATGTGCTGGACGCCGGCCGCTCCGGTCATCGAACCACCCTGGTCATCGAATTCCGAACGCGCTCAACGCTGCCAGCAGTGCATCCGGCCGCTGCGCCGTCGGCACCGGATCCACGAGCGCGAAGTTGCATCCGATCTCCCGCGCGGCACCGTCGGCTTCGTCGCTGTCGCCGACCATCAGCGTCCGCGACGGATCGACGCCCAGAGCGGCGACGGCGTGCCGAAAGATCTCTGGCTGCGGTTTGACGTGACCCACCTCGAACGAGAGCACGAATTCGTCGACGTACCGATCGAGACCGCGATCGACGAACGCAGGACGGATGTCGAAGGCGATGTTGCTCAACACTCCGACCCGAACCGACTCGTGCGCAAGCCTTTTCAGCACCGCCTCGGTGTCCGGATACGGCGTCCAGGAATCTGCGTCGATCACGCGTCCGTACACCGACTCGGCCTGCTGCGGGTCGCTGACCCCCGACTGTGCGAGCACGTGCAGGTACGCCTGTCGGTGCAGCGCCGGGTCGAGATCTCGGTTTCGCCAGGCGTGTCTGGTGGCGTCGTCGAACTCCACCGTCTCCCCGACCGGAGCAGTCATGCGCCGCATCAGCTCTGCGGCTCCCGCTCCGTCGACCGGAGTGCCGTCGGCATCGTGGACGCCGTCGAACCACGAGGGCTCCTCCTCGAGCCTGAACAGCGTGCCCGAGAAGTCGAACAGGACGGCCTCGATCGCGGGTGTGCCCGTGGTCGTCACGGCAGAGATTCGACGAGCGCGTCCACCTCGACCCGAGGGCCGGTGAAGAACGGAGTCTCCTCGCGCACGTGACGCCTCGCCTCGGTGGCCCGCAGGTCACGCATCAGGTCGACGATGCGATCGAGCTCGGGAGCCTCGAAGGCCAGAATCCACTCGTAGTCGCCGAGCGCGAACGACGGCACGGTGTTCGCACGAACGTCCTTGTAGTCGCGTGCTGCCTTGCCGTGGTCGGCGAGCATTGTGCGACGCTCGTCGTCGGGCAGCAGGTACCAGTCGATCGAGCGGACGAACGGGTAGACGCAGATGTACGCGCCCGGATCCTCACCGGCGATGAAAGCCGGGACGTGGCTCTTGTTGAATTCGGCCGGACGGTGCAGCGCGGTGTTGCTCCACACCGGTGTGCTCGCCTTGCCCAGCGCGGTGGTGCGACGGAAATCGGAATACGTCGCCTGCAGGTCCTCGATGCGCTCGGCGTGGGTCCACACCATGAAATCGGCGTCGGCGCGCATGCCGGCGATGTCGTAGACCCCGCGCACCGCGACACCCTTGTCCTCACGACCTTCGAAGAACACCTTCGCTTCCTTCGCGGCCGCGGCCCGATCCTCGCCCAGAACGCCGGGCGTGACCTTGTAGACCGAGAACATCAAGTAGCGAAGTGTGGAGTTGAGCGCTGAGTAATCGAGGCGTGCCATGGCCCTATCGTGCCACTTCGATCAGACGAGCGGCAGCGGTGGTGGCGGACGCAATACACGCCGGCACCCCGACGCCGCGCTGCCAGGCCCCGGTGACCTCGAGACCGGGTAGGTCGGCGACCCCGGCCTCGATGGCGGCGACGCGATCGAGGTGACCCGGCGCGTACTGCGGCAGGCCCCCCGGCCAGCGCTGCACGGTCGCGGCGAGCGGCCGCACATCGATTCCGGCCACCGTCCGCAGATCGTTCGAGGCTGTCTCTATCGACTCCGCATCGGATCGGTCCGACGCCGTGGTGTCACCGAATCGGCCGAGCGAGGCCCGCAGCAGTACCGCGTCACGCTCACCCAGGTGTGGCCACTTGCGGCTCGACAGGGTGAATGCCTTGACGTCCAGGCCCGCGTCCGTGGCCACCAGGATTCCCGAATTCTGCGGTAGCTCCGTGGTCTTGGGGAAGGCGAGCGCGACGACGACCGAGGATGCGAGTTCGATCTCCCGCGCGGCCTGCGACGCCGCGGGTGCCACCTCGGCGATGAGCCGACCGAGAATGGGCGCAGGGACCGCCAGCACCACTCCGTCGACGGATCCGAGTCCGTCGACGAACCATCCGCCGGACTCGCGGCGGATCTCGCCGACGCCTGCTCCGACGACCGTCCTGGCATCGGTCGCAGCGACGAGGGCATCGAGCAACACCGCATAGCCGTCGCGCAGCCCGCCGAACACCGGCCCCGGCGACGGGGTGAGCAGTGCTGCCTGCACTGCCTCGGTGAGGTTCGCCGCTCCGCCGTCCAATGCCGCAGCCAACGTGGGCAGTGCCGCGCGGACGCCGATGGAGCTCGCCGAACCGGAGTACACGCCGCCGAGCAGCGGATCGACCGAACGGCTGACCACCTGGGAGCCGAATCTGGTGCCCACGAGTTCGGCCACGCTGACGTCGGATCCCGCGGTCCAGGCGAAGGGCCGGGCGGTTTCGGTCTCGATGAGGTGCAGGTCTTCGGGGTCCACCAGATCCCGAACGGAATCGGCGGACGAGGGGATGCCCATCAGGGTGCCGGGCGGAAGAGGGTGTGTTCGACCGCCGGAGAAGACGAGCGGTCGCACCGGTGCCGGGTACACCAGCTGATCCGACAGACCGAGCTCGGCGAGCAGTGCCGGCACCTCGGGACGTCTACCGATGAAGGCCTCAGCACCGACGTCGAGGGAGTCCGTGCCGACCGAGGTGGTGCGCAGCGTGCCGCCGATGCGAGACGAGGCCTCGACGAGAGTGATCTCGGCATCCGGCCCGCAGGACTGCCGAAGGCGATACGCCGCGACGAGGCCGGAGATTCCGCCGCCGACCACGGCATATCGCCGCACCGTCACAACGAATGCACCAGCGACACCACGCGCGTCAGAATGTCGGGATCGGTATCGGGAAGCACTCCGTGTCCGAGGTTGAACACATGTCCGCGCGCACCGGCCGCGACAGCGCGGTCTCCCTCGGCGGCGATGCGTCGAACCTCGGTCTCGACGGCGTCCCAACCGGCGAACAGCACCGCTGGATCGAGATTGCCCTGCAGGGCTTTGCCGTTGCCGACACGATGCACGGCGTCGTCGAGTGGGATCCGCCAGTCGACGCCGACCACATCGGCACCGGCCTCACCCATCGCCCCGAGCAACTCTCCGGTTCCGACGCCGAAGTGAATCTTCGGCACACCGGCCGAGGACACGGCCTCGAACACTCGCTGCGAGTGCGGCAGGACGTACTCGCGGTAGTCGGCGAGGGACAGCGCACCCGCCCAGGAGTCGAACACCTGCACGGCATCGACGCCTGCGGCCAACTGAGCCTGCAGGAAGGTGATCGTCGTGGTGGCCAATGCGTCGAGCAGGGCGTGCCAGGTCGCCGGATCGGACCGCATGAGCGCTTTGGTCTTCTCGTGATTGCGACTCGGGCCGCCTTCGACCAGATACGACGCGAGGGTGAACGGTGCACCCGCGAAACCGATGAGCGGCGTACCGGCGAGCTCGCGGGTGAGGATCCGCACCGCGTCGGCCACCGGCTCCACCTGATCGACGGTCAGGACCGGCAGAGCCGCGACGTCGGCAGCCGACCGCACCGGCTGCGCCACGACCGGTCCGGTGCCTGCGACGATGTCGAGATCGATACCGGCGGCCTTGAGCGGAACGACAATGTCCGAGAACAGGATTGCCGCGTCCACGTCGTGGCGACGAACGGGTTGAAGAGTGATCTCGGCCACGAGATCGGGCCGGAAGCACGAATCCAACATGCCGATGCCTGCACGAATCTTGCGGTACTCGGGCAGCGACCTACCGGCCTGGCGCATGAACCACACCGGCCGACGCGAGGGAGTTCGACCCGCGATCGCGGCCAGGAACGGTGCGTCCGGGAGTTCCCGGCGGGCTGGGGCTGTGGCGTGCGGTTCGGCGTTCATCGGGTTCCATGCTGCCACGCGTCGGGAAAGCGCCCGCCACCAAGGGCGACACACCCACTTCGGTTGCATCACGGCTCGGCGCGCCTCCGCCTCGGGGCAACGTGACGCGTCTAACGTCCGGTGACGTGACCGAACCCCATTCCACCGCCGAACCTGCGCCGTTCCGCGCCGCCATCGACGCGATGCATCGGGCTCAGGTACACCCGGCGATCGAAATCGGTCCGATCCGGCCGCCGCAGCGTCTCGCCCCCTACAGCTACGCGATCGGTGCCGAGGTCAAGCATCCCGATTCCGAACAGGTCGACGAACAGAGCGACGGCGACGCCTTCGGCCGCCTCATTCTGCTGTACGACCCCGACGGTGCCGAGGCATGGAACGGCACCCTTCGACTGGTCGCATACATCCAGGCGGACGTCGACGAGTCCCTCGCCGACGATCCCCTGCTCCCCGAGGTCGGGTGGAGTTGGCTGGTCGACGCGCTGGAGTCACGGTCGGAGCCGCTCAACGCACTCGGCGGCACGGTCACCTCGACCAGCTCGGTGCGCTACGGCGACATCGCCGGTCCACCCAAGGCCCACCAGCTCGAACTGCGCGCCTCGTGGACGGCCACGTCCGAGGACCTCTCGACGCACGTCGAGGCGTTCTGCGAGGTGCTCGCCTACGCAGCCGGTTTGCCGCCTGCGGGCATCACCACCCTCGGCCAGCGCAGTTCCAGCCGGACATAGTGGGCGGTTCTCGAACCCGCAGGGCCTAGAGTCACATCTCATGTCAGCCGAGAGTTCTCCCGAGACCACGCCGGACGACGAGGCGAACGCGCCTGTCGCCGTTCCGCTACTGGCCCCGGCTGACGGCGTACCCGACGTGGTCGACACGCCGGACGCCGTGCGCGCCGCTGCCGCTCTGCTCGCAGCAGGTCACGGCCCCCTCGCCGTCGACGCCGAACGCGCCTCCGGCTTCCGCTACTCCCAGCGCGCCTACCTGCTGCAGTTCCGTCGCCGCGGCGCAGGAACGGTCCTGCTCGATCCGATCCCGGTCACCGGCGACCTCGCCCCGCTCGCCGAGGTGATCAACCCGCTCGAATGGGTACTGCACTCGGCCGATCAGGACCTACCCGGACTCGCCGAACTCGGCCTGGTGCCTGCCACGCTGTACGACACCGAACTGGCAGGACGCCTCGCCGGATTCGATCGCGTGGGGCTCGGTGCCATCGTCGAACGCACCCTCGGGCTGGCCCTGCAGAAGGGGCACGGGGCCGCAGACTGGTCCACCCGGCCGCTGCCCGACACCTGGCTCAACTACGCAGCGCTCGACGTCGAGGTTCTGCTCGAACTGCGCGACGCGATGGCCGAGGAGCTCGAACAGCAGGGCAAGACGGACTGGGCAGCACAGGAATTCGCCCACATCCTCACGCTCGGGCCACCCAAACCCAAGACCGACAGATGGCGTCGGACATCGGGGATCCATGCGATCAAATCTCCCCGCACCCTCGCTGCCGTTCGCGAATTGTGGACCACGCGAGACGAACTGGCAGCCAAGCGTGATGTGGCACCGAGCCGGGTACTGCCCGACTCGGCGATCGTGGCGGCGGCAACAGCGGACCCGAAATCCTCGCGGGAGCTCGAGCAACTGCCGGTCTTCGGCGGTCCCCGTCAGCGCAGATCGTCCCGATTGTGGGCCTCGGCTCTGACCCGTGCGCGGGCGCTTCCGACGTCCGAATTGCCCTCGATGGCAGCCTCGTTCGACGGGCCACCTCCGGTCAATCGGTGGGCTCGCCGCGATCCCGACGCAGCGGCGCGACTCGCCGACGTACGAGCCGCGATGACCGAGCTCAGCGAATCGGTTGCAGTGCCGGTCGAGAATTTGTTGATGCCGGATCTGCTGCGCCGCCTGGTGTGGGATTGGCAGAATCCGGTCGATTCCGACGTGGACCCGGCCGAGCTGATCGAGGCCCGACTGGCCGACGGCGGGGCCCGACCCTGGCAGCGGACGCTGGTGGTGCCGGTACTGGCGAAGGCACTGGACCCTTCCCAAGTTACCGACGGGTAATACCGGCTACAGTAGTGGACGCGTCCGGGCACCCGGGCGAGTCGTCCGCATCTGTCGGGAGGATCGAAAAGCGTGTCTGTACCCGCGTCCACCAGCTCACAGAGGAATGTCGTCTTCGTCGACGGCATCCGTACCCCGTTCGGCAAGGCAGGCCCCAAGGGCATGTACGCCGACACTCGCGCAGACGACCTCGTCGTCAAGGCAATCCGCGAACTTCTTCGCAAGAACCCCAACCTCCCTCCCGAACGGATCGACGAGGTCGCGATCGCCGCGACCACGCAGACCGGTGACCAGGGCCTGACCATCGGACGTACGTCCGCACTGCTCGCCGGACTCCCCCGCAGCGTCCCCGGCTTCGCCATCGACCGCATGTGCGCAGGCGCGATGACGTCGGTGACCACCACCGGATCGGGCATCGGCTTCGGCCAGTACGACGTCGTCATCGCCGGTGGCGTCGAGCACATGGGCCGCCACCCGATGGGTGAAGGCGTCGACCCCAACCCGCGCTTCCTCGCCGACAAGCTCGTCGATCCCAGCGCACTGGTCATGGGCAACACCGCCGAGAACCTGCACGACCGGTTCCCGAGCATCACCAAGGACCGCACCGACGCGTACGCCGTCGCCAGCCAGAACAAGTACGACGCCGCCAAGAAGGCCGGCTACATCGCCGACACCCTCGTGCCCGTCGCCACCAAGTCGGCCGCAGGCTGGGGCCTGGCCACCGAGGACGAGCCGCCTCGCCCCGGCACCACCATCGAAGACCTCGCCAAGCTCAAGACGCCGTTCCGGCCCGCAGGCCGCGTCACCGCAGGCAACGCCGCTGGACTCAACGACGGCGCAACCGCCGCGATTCTGGCCGGTGAGGACACCGCGCACGAGCTCGGCCTGAACATCGGAATGCGGATGGTCGGCTTCAGCTTCGCCGGCGTCGACCCGGCCGTCATGGGCATCGGACCGGTCCCCGCGACCGAAAAACTGCTCGGCCGAACCGGATTGAGCATCGACGACATCGGCCTGTTCGAGATCAACGAGGCCTTCGCCATCCAGGTTCTCGCCTTCCTCGAGCACTACGGAATCGCCGACGACGACCCCCGCGTCAACCAGTGGGGCGGTGCCATCGCGTGCGGCCACCCCCTCGCCTCCTCGGGCGTTCGCCTGATGACGCAGCTGAGCCGCCAGTTCGCTCAGCAGCCCGACGTGCGCTACGGCCTGACGACCATGTGCATCGGTCTCGGCATGGGCGGCACCGTCATCTGGGAGAACCCCAACCACGCTGACTACTCGGGAGCAGCCAAATGAGTGATATCACCACAGCGTTCACCGACGAGGTAGTCACGAACGCATTCACCAAGATCGTCTCCGTACCGGGGCTCGAGGGCTCCATCGCCCTCGTCACGCTCGACAACGGCTTCGATCACACCAAGCCGTCGACCTTCGGTCCCGGCGGTCTCGCCAAGTTCGACGCCGCACTCGACGAGGCATTCGCAGCGAACCCGGTGGCCATCGCCGTCACCGGCAAGCCGTTCATCTTCGCCGTCGGTGCCGACCTCAACGGTGTGCCGAACATCGAGACCAAGGACGAGGCGCTGCAGATCGGGCAGCTCGGGCACAAGGTGTTCCGTCGCCTGCGCGAGTCGACGATTCCGACGTTCGCCTTCATCAACGGTGCTGCACTCGGCGGCGGCCTCGAAGTGGGACTGCACTCGCACTACCGCACCGTCGCAGAGAACGCCGCTGCCCTCGGCCTGCCCGAGGCCTTCCTCGGCCTGGTCCCGGGATGGGGCGGAACCCAGTTGTTGCCCAACATCATCGGAGCCTCGAACGCCGTCACCGTCGTCATCGAGAACGCTCTCAACCAGAACCGCGTCCTCAAGCCGCAGCAGGCACTCGATCTCGGCATCGCCGACGCCCTCTTCGGCGGAGCCGACTTCCTCGAACAGTCCCTCGCGTGGGCTGCTCAGGTCGTCAAGGGCGAGATCGTTCCCGACCGTCCCGAGATCGACCGCGGACAGGCCTGGGACGACGCCATCGCCCGTGCCAGGGGCATCGTGGCCGGCAAGACCGGTAATTTCGCACCGGGCCCCGTCGCCGCAGTCGATCTGCTCGAGCTCGCCAAGAGCACCGACATCACCGACTCGGCCTCGCTCGACGAGGCCTTCGCGGCCGAGGACGAGGCGCTGTCGACGTTGCTGGTCAAGGACGAGCTCCGCGCCGGGCTGTACGCCTTCGATCTGGTGCAGAAGCGCGCGAAGCGTCCGGCCGGTGCACCCGACAAGTCGTTGGCGCGCAAGATCTCCGGCGTCGGCATCGTCGGTGCCGGACTGATGGCCAGCCAGCTCGCCCTGCTGTTCGTGCGCCAGCTGAAGGTGCCGGTGATCCTCACCGACATCGATCAGGAGCGCATCGACAAGGGTGTCGGGTACGTCCACGGGGAGATCGACAAGCTGCTCGGCAAGAAGCGTCTGTCCCCCGATGCCGCGAATCGGTTGAAGGCGTTGGTGTCCGGCTCCATCGACAAGTCGGCGTTCGCGAACACCGATTTCGTCATCGAGGCCGTGTTCGAGAACCTCGACGTGAAGAAGAAGGTGTTCGCCGAGGTCGAGGAGTTCGTCTCTGCCGAAACGATCCTTGCTACCAACACGTCCTCGCTGTCGATCACCAAGATGGCGGCAGACCTGAAGCACCCCGAGCGCGTCGTGGGCTTCCACTTCTTCAACCCCGTCGCGGTCCTGCCACTGCTCGAGGTCGTCAAGGGTGAGAAGACCGACGACGCCACCCTGGCAACGGCATTCGCGACGGCCAAGACCCTCAAGAAGTCGGCCGTGTTGTCTGCGGATCTCCCCGGATTCGTCTTCAATCGTCTCGTCACACGTGCGTCCAACGAGATCATCAGCGCCATCGACGAGGGCACCCCGTTCGATGTCGCCGACGGCGCAGTGGGCGAACTCGGCATGCCGATGAGTCCGCTGACCCTGCTGGCTCTCGTCGGCCCGGCCGTGGCACTGCACACCGCGGAGACCCTCGCCGAGGCATACCCGGAGAGGTTCAAGGACTCGCCGGGATTCCGCGCTCTCGTCGAGGCGAAGAAACCGGGTGTGTGGACCTACGGACCCGAGGGCCAGGTCGTCGATCCCGAGGTCGCCGCGCTGTGGCCGCAGGGCGATTCGCCCTCGACTGCCGAGCAGGTTCTCGACCGGACCCGCCGGGCATTCGCCGACGAAATCCGCATCATGCTCGACGAGGGAGTCGTAGCAGCAGCCGAGGACATCGATCTCTGCCTGCTGCTCGGCGGCGGCTTCGGCTTCTGGAACGGCGGCATCACCCCGTACCTGGACCGCAGCGGTGCCTCCGAGGCAGCGACCGGTCGGCGCTTCCTCGCGCCGGGTGTCGCCAGCGTCTAGTACGGCCCGCCGAGTTCAAGGTTACGGACGGATTTTCGCGTTTTTTCGTCCGTAACCTCGAACTCGACCGTCGTTCAGGAACGCCCACAGTTCGTCCTCCCGCTGTCGGTCGTACGACTCGTCCGAGGATCGGGTGACCGTTCGACGATCGACATAGTCTCCGGATCGGGTGGCGATCACACCCAGCGCGACGTCGGCCAGTGCACGACCGGCCTGCGCGGCCGTCGAGGCGATCGGCGTCACCGCCAGGACGGGGAGCAGCCACACCATCGCCGATCGCGACACGAACCCGGCATCGCGCGCCAGGCCGGTTCCCGGCACGAAACCCGGATTGAACGACACCACGTCCACTCCCGCGGGGAGTACCCGAGCGAGCGCGTGCACCAGATGAATCGCCGCCAGTTTGTTGGTCGAGTAGGCGGTACGGCCCGCTCGCACCGATTCCGGGTCGGCGAAGGCGCGCACCCTCGCCAGTCGATCCGGAGGCACCCATCGCGGACCGGGAACCATCCCGAGATTGTGCCGGACGTCGCCGAAGTGCGTGTCGCTGACCGTGATCACGACGCGGGCCGGTCGGTCGAGGGCGTCTGCGAAACCGCGAACCACGAGATGGTTGGCCACCACGGTGACGGCGAACGTGGTCTCGTACCCGTCCTCGGTTTCACTGCAGTTCGTCGCGCACTGCACTCCCGCGTTTCCCACGACGACGTCGAGCGGCGGGAGTTCCTTCGCCACGATCCTGCGCGCGATGGAGTCCACAGCGGCTGCGGTCTGCGCCACCGAGCGAAGGTCGGCTCTCACGTGAGTCGCCCGCGAGTGAGACGGTCCGGGACCGCGTCCGATCGTCACCAATCGCGCTGTCGGGTCGAGTCGAAGTATCGACTCCGCTGCTGCCCACCCGATTCCCCGACTCGCTCCCGTCATGACGACGGTGTGTGGTCTCGAGTTCGATGTCATCTCTCGGACCCTGCCATCGGCCCACGGCGGCTGCCAGGGCCTGCGCAACGGAGGGTCTGCCGATACCAGGCAGGACGCGCCATACTGTCACGGTGACGACAGCACGTTCGGAACTGGGCGAGCTCCTGCGCTCGTGGCGAGATCGCCTGGCACCGCACGCCGTCGGCATCGACCCGACCGCGACGCGTCGCACGACCGGGCTGCGACGCGAGGAGGTCGCACTGGCCGCGGGCGTATCGGTGGACTACCTCGTCCGCCTCGAGCAGGGGCGGTCGACTCACCCCTCGGTGCAGGTCGTCGATGCGCTCGCCCGTGCCCTACACCTCGATTCCGCCGAACGAGCCCACCTCCACCGCACTGCCGGACTGCTGCCGCCCGCCGAGCAGTCGGTCCAGACCGCTCTGCCGTTCGAGGTCGTCCGACTCGCCGCGCGGTTGGACGACCATCCCGTCGCCGTGTTCGACGCGACGTGGCAGCTCAGGACGTGGAACTCGATGTGGAGTGCTCTGCACGGTGACCCGGAGTCGGTACCGACGGAACAGCGCAACATGGTTCGGGCGGTGTTCGGCTCCGACGACCGAGCACGCTCGTGGATGCGACCGGTCTCGATGGCCGACGGACTCGAGCGCTTCGCCACCGCGCTGGTCGCCGACCTGCGAATAGCGGTCGGCAGATATCCGGACGACCGCGTACTTCGTCGACTGGTCGACGACATGCGGTGTGAGAATGCGTATTTCGACACGCTCTGGAGTTCAGGGGTTGCCGCTGTGCATGTCGGTGACCGCAAGACGATCGTTCACCCCGAGGTCGGTGAGATCACGCTCGACTGTGACGTTCTGACCGCACCGGGCGCGGACCTGCGACTGGTCGTGTACTCCGCGGAGGCGGGTACCGCGGATGCGGACGCTCTGAGCCGGTTGCGCGCCGCACGCGTCGACGAGCGATGACGTCGTCCGACGATGCAATCGGTGCGCCGACCTCCACGGCCGAGCGTGCACGACTGATCGGCATCGCCTACCGAATGCTGGGTTCGCACAGCGACGCCGAGGATGCGGCGTCCGAGACCGTCGTCCGCTGGTTCCGGCTCAACGACGCCGAACGTGACGCCATCGACGTTCCAGCGGCGTGGCTGACCCGCGTCGTGAGCCGCATCTGCCTCGACCTGCTCGGCTCTGCTCGCGCTCGCCGCGAGAACTACATCGGGCAGTGGCTGCCGGAACCCGTCTGCGGCCGCGACTCCGAGACTCCTGCCGCCGCGGACCCCGCCGACCGAGTTGCGCAGCAGGAATCGGTGACGCTGGCACTCCTCGTGGTGCTCGAATCGCTCGGTCCGGCGCAACGAGTCGCATTCGTACTGCACGACGCGTTCGCCGTTCCGTTCGACGAGATCGCGACCGTTCTCGATCGATCCCCGGCTGCCTGCCGTCAACTCGCCTCTGCTGCACGAACTCACGTCCATTCCCGTCGCCGCTCCGTTGCCGACCCCATCGAGCACGACCGCGTGGTGCGGGCTTTCGCGTCGGCCTCCGCAAGCGGGGACATCGCATCCCTGATATCGGTGCTCGCACCCGACGTCACGTTGGTCAGCGACGGCGGCGGCCATGTATCCGCGGCCCGCAATGCCATCCTCGGATCCGATCGAGTCGCTCGCTTCGTTCGCGGCATCACTGCCAAGTCGATCGATCTCGACTGGTCGATAGAACCCGTCAACGGCCTGTCGGGCATCGTGATGCGGCGCGACGGCGCGGTGTTCGGCGTCATCGGGTTCGACGTCATCGGGTTCGACACCGCCGACTGCATGGTCGCGAGCGTCTGGATCGTGCTCAATCCGGACAAACTCCGGCACTGGGTCGCCACACACGACAGACATTCGCCTCGGCTGCGTCGTCAGAGAGTGGAGGGCCGCGCAGTGCGGTCCGCATCATCACTCGAGAATCAGGTGGAAACGCGATGAAGCTAGCCGTAGCCGGTGGAACCGGAACCGTGGGAGTGCACGTCGTCGAGGTTGCGCGGGAACGCGGACACGAGGTGGTAGTCCTGTCGCGGTCTGCCGGTGTGGATCTCGTCTCCGGATCGGGACTGCCCGACGCCCTGTCCGGCGTCGACGCAGTGATCGACGTCGCCTCGACGCAGACGATCTCGGCGAAGGAATCGACGGCGTTCTTCGCTGCCGTCACCCGTAACCTGCTGACGGCGGAAGGCGCGGCCGGAATCGGGCACCACGTGGCGTTGTCGATCGTGGGGATAGACAAGGCCCCGTACGCGTACTACGCCGGAAAGGTGGAGCAGGAGCGCCTCGTTCGCGCTGGAGCCGTACCGTGGACGATCCTGCGAGCTACTCAGTTCCACGAGTTCGCCGCGCAGATCCGGTCGCAGACCTCGTTCGGTCCACTGACGGTCGTCCCGAGGATGGTCTCGCAACCGATCGCAGCCCGCGAGGTCGCCGAGCGACTGATCGACCTGGCGGAGCGGCCACCGGCAGGCCGAGTCGCCGATCTCGGTGGACCACGTGAAGAGCGCATGGCGAAGATGGTGCGGCGCTACGCACGAGCAATCGGTGCGCGCGGCCCGGTGCTCGAGGTGCCGCTTCCCGGCGCGTACGGCCGCGCGATGCGAGACGGAACGCTGGTCACCACACAGGATTCGGATCACGGTCTACAGACCTTCGATCAGTGGTCGGACGCCCAGGCGCGTTGAGTCGCATCTCGCCGAACTCGAAGTTGTGGACGATATTCCGGCCATTTTCGTCCACAACTTCGAGCTCGACCGGTGGAATATCGGACAATTCGCCGCTTTCGGCGAGCCGTTTTCCACCCGCCGCGAATGTCGTGTCGATTTCGCTCCCATTGCGTCGGTGCGAGGACGATGATGGCGATCGACCACCAAGGACGCTGGTTCACCTCGAAAGCTGGGTCACGTGATGACGCAATCCACCGATCGGCACACTGCCAAAGTCATCGGAGTCACCATTGCCGCCGCTGTCGGCGGCTTCTTGTTCGGGTTCGATTCCTCAGTTGTCAACGGCGCAGTGGACTCCATTCAGGAGAACTTCGCCCTGTCGTCGTTCGTCACCGGCTTCGCCGTCGCCATCGCACTTCTCGGTTGTGCGGTCGGTGCCTGGTTCGCCGGCCGTCTCGCCGACACCTGGGGCCGGAAAAAGGTGATGCTGCTCGGTTCCGCGCTGTTCACCATTTCGTCGCTGGGGTCCGGGTTCGCGTTCAGCGTCCCGGATCTCATGCTCTGGCGTGTACTCGGCGGCCTTGGTATCGGTATCGCCTCGGTGATCGCGCCCGCGTACATCTCGGAGATTGCCCCGGCCCGCTACCGGGGTGGTTTGGCCTCGCTGCAACAGTTGGCGATCACCGTCGGAATCTTCGCCGCGCTGCTGTCGGACGCGGTGCTGCAGAACGCCGCGGGCGGACCGTCGAACGACCTGTGGTTCGGACTCGAAGCCTGGCGGTGGATGTTCTTGGTCGGCGTCGCACCGGCCCTCGTCTACGGCTTTCTCGCCACTCTGATTCCGGAGTCGCCCAGATATCTCGTCGGAAAGCACCTCGACGAAGAAGCGGCCCGCATTCTGGGAGACATCACCGGGGAAGTGGACCCGAACGAGAGGGTCAAGGAAATCCGGTTGACCCTGCGCCGGGAATCCAAGTCCTCGTTCGCCGATATCCGTGGACCGAAGTTCGGTCTGCAACCGATCGTCTGGGTCGGCATCACCATGGCGATTCTGCAGCAGTTCGTGGGAATCAACGCGATCTTCTATTACTCGACAACGTTGTGGAAGTCCGTCGGTTTCAGCGAGAATCAATCGTTCGTCACCTCGGTGATCACCTCGGTCATCAATGTCTCGATGACATTCGTCGCCATCTTGTTCGTCGACCGATTCGGCCGACGAAATCTGCTCATGATCGGCTCGATCGGGATGTTCGTCGGTCTCGTACTGGCGGCCATCTCGTTCACTCAGGCCGTGGGCAGCGGCGACCAACTCGAATTGCCGTCGCCGTGGGGCCCGGTTGCTCTCGTCGGAGCCAACCTGTTCGTGGTCTTCTTCGCCGCGACCTGGGGTCCGATCATGTGGGTGATGCTCGGCGAGATGTTCCCCAACCGAATGCGCGCCGTCGCCCTCGGTATCAGTACCGCCGCGAACTGGATCGCCAACTTCGCCATCACACTGGCATTTCCACCGTTGTCCGACACCATCGGACTCGGATTCATCTACTCGTTCTTCGCGTTCTTCGCGATCCTGTCTTTCTTCTTCGTCAAGTACAAGATCAAGGAGACCAAGGGAATGGAGCTCGAGGACATGGAGATCTGACATGCCGATGTTCGTCGTCCAATACACCTACACCCCCGAAACGTCCTCCGGGCGTGACGATCACCGAACCGATCACCGCGCGTGGCTGCGCGAACTCGAGCGCCGCAAGATCCTCCGATCGTCGAGCCCACTCGCCGATCACAGTGGTGCCACGATGATCGTCGAAGGCACCGACAAGGCAAGTGTGGAGCGAATGTTCGCACACGATCCCTTCGCCCTGGCCCATCTGATCGATCGCGTTCAGATCGAAGAACGTGTGGCCGGGACGTAGCAGGCCATCGAGTCCTTGCGGAGCCTTACGGCCGCCACCGCCAGAACGATCACGTAGACAACGCAATACGCGTTCCGTAGTCCGGCGTCGACGATCGGCGATACGGACTGCATGAACGTGCCGATCACCACAACATCGGCCTGTGTGCGATACCAGGCCACGAACGGTGCAGTGGCGGCGAGCACTCCGAGGACACGCAGCGTGCGGCCGCGCCCGCTCGTTCGTGAACTCGTACACGCGTCGAGTCCGATCACCAGCAGCGGAACGCACCACACCCAATGGTGGCCCCAGGAGAACGGCGAGACCATCGCGGCCGTGAGACCACACACCGTCATGGCCAGCAGTGTTCTACCCGCACGGTGAGCTCGGTACGACACCCACATCCCCGCAGCGAGGACGACCACCGCGGCCGGCAACCACACGATCACCGGCGGGTGCTCGGTTCCCCACGCCCGCGCCACCATTCCCCGAACCGACTGATTCGCGGGAGACGTGGTCGACCCCACTCGGTCCGAGGCGAGGATCGCCGAGGTCCAATAGCGCCACGCGTCGGAGGACACGACCACGAACCCGATCACCACCGTGACCAGACCGGTGCCGGCCGCTGTCCATGCCGCTCGCCACTGCCGCTGCACGATCGACATGACGATGAACAGGCCGGGCGTCAGCTTCAGACCGGCCGCGATTCCGACGCCGACCCCCCGAAGCCGACTGCCCTCGGGCCGGCCGAGATCCCACAGCACCAACACGAGCAACAGCAGGTTGATCTGACCCAACCACAGCGACATGCGCACCGGCTCGAGCCACGAGCAGCCCAGTGCCAGAGCAGCACTCACCACTCTGGTCCGTGTGCAGTTCTCGTATCCGAGTCGTCGCCAACTCAGATGGACGACGACGTAGAGCAATACGACATTGGATATGTTCACCAGCAATCCGGCCGCGGTGTCGGACAGCAACCCCAGCGGAGCGAACAGCACAGCAGCGAACGGCGGATACGTGAACGGCAGTGTGCCGAACAGCGAGAACGAGTACAGCTCTTCGCTACTGAGCACGGTTGCGCCGCCGTGTCGGTAGACGAGCGCGTCGACACCGTTGCCGAACAATCCGTACAAGGAGTCGAACGACAGCAGACGATCGTGTGCGGCGAACGCCACCACACCGATCACCGCCGTCATCGCCACGAACCACCGCGAATGCCGTCGCCCGGTCCCGTCGTTCCGGGAATCCGGTGCCGGTGTTCCATCCACGGATTCCATGGCCGCCCAGTCGGGGTCACCGTTGCGTGGAGTCGGATCGATTTCGCTGTCCGAGACGCCGGTTCTACCGTCGAAGACGAGGGTCATGAGCGAAACATGCCAGTCGTCCCGGTTTCGGCATCTACGACACACCAGTCACACAGGTCACATATTCGCAAAGAAAAACATCGAAGCCCGCAGACGACGCCGACGAACCTGCGGGCCGCAACGGCACGCGACGGTGCATTGCCGAGTTCGATTGCTCGGACTGTCGGCTACGGTGCCGGCATCCTACGGGCCTTCGGTGTGCTGCGTCGTCCGCTGGGCGACGCAACGGTGGGAACCGTCGGTTCTGTTCCTTCTCGTGATGACGGCTCCGAGAGCAGTCGCGGGCGCGGTGGCCGGACGCCGCGCGTTCTACGGCGTCGACGTCCGGCGAGAGACCGTCGTCAGAGGCTCTTGACCCAGTGCGACACGCGCTGCACGACGTCCTCGCAGGTGAGGCCGAGTTCGTGGTGCAGCTGATCGCGCGATGCGTGGTCCAGGAATCGTTGTGGCACACCGAGATCGCGGCACGGGGTATCGACGCCTGCGCCACGCAGAGCCGCAGACAGGGTCGAACCGATGCCACCGTGCAGGCCACTGTCCTCGAGGGTGACCACGAGCCGGTAATCCTCGGCCAGCTTCAACAGCGACTGCGGGATCGGCAGCACCCACCTTGGGTCGACCACCGCAGCGGAGATGCCGTCGTGCTGCAGCTTCTCGGCTGCATCCATGGCCATCTGCCCGAACACTCCGACGGCCACGATCAGCACATCGCCCGTGGCACCGGACGGCTCGGTCAGCACGTCGACGATTCCGTCCAGTCTGCGCGTCGCGGGCACGGTTTCGGTCACTGCGCCCTTCGGGAAGCGCAGGGCAGTGGGTCCGTCGGACGTTGCGATGGCCTCTGCCAGTTCTTCTCGCAGGGTCTCGGCATCTCGCGGTGCCGCCACCTTCATACCGGGGACGATGCCGAGCAGAGACATGTCCCACATGCCGTTGTGGCTGGCGCCGTCGGCCCCGGTGACACCGGCACGGTCCAGCACCACCGTGACCGGCAGTCCGAGCAACGCCACGTCCATCAGCAACTGATCGAACGCGCGATTGAGGAAGGTGGAGTAAATGGCGACCACGGGATGCATTCCGCCCAGCGCGAGCCCGGCCGCCGACGTCATCGCGTGCTGCTCGGCGATCCCGACGTCGAACAACCGGTCGGGGAAGCGAACCCCGAACGCGGCGAGACCGGTGGGCGCGGCCATCGCTGCGGTGATCGCTACGACGTCCTCGTTCTGCTCGCCCTGCTCGATCAGTGCCGCAGAGAACACCGAGGTCCAGTCCGGAGCCGACTTGGACCGCGCCAGCCCCGTCAACGGATCGATGATCCCGGTGGCGTGCATCTGATCTGCGACGTCGTTCTCGGCGTGAACGTAGCCCATACCTTTGCGCGTCACCGCGTGGACGATGACCGGACCGCCGTATGCCTTGGCTCGGCGCAGCGCGGATTCCATCGCGTGCTGGTCGTGACCGTCGACCGGACCGAGGTACTTGATGCCGAGATCGGTGAACATGACCTGCGGGCTGATGGCGTCCTTCACCCCGGCCTTCATACCGTGCAACATGGCGTAGGCAGTGGGACCGACGATCGGAATGCGACGAACGATGCGGCGACCGTTGTCCAGCACCTTCTCGTATCCGGGCTGAAGGCGAAGGGCCGCCAGATGATCGGCCAATCCCCCGATGGTCGGGGCGTACGAGCGACCGTTGTCGTTGACGACGATCACGAGGGATCGATCGCGTCCTGCGGCGATGTTGTTGAGCGCCTCCCAACACATTCCGCCGGTGAGCGCACCGTCACCGACGACAGCGACGACGTGCCGGTCGGTTTCGCCCTTGAGCGCGAAGGCTTTGGCCAGGCCGTCGGCGTAGGAGAGCGAGGCCGACGCGTGCGAGGACTCCACCCAGTCGTGCTCGCTCTCGACCCGTGACGGGTAGCCGGACAGGCCGCCCTGCTTACGGAGCGTGTCGAACAGACCCGTGCGTCCGGTCAGCATCTTGTGCACGTACGCCTGATGACCGGTGTCGAAGATGACCGGATCGTTCGGGGAGTCGAAGATGCGATGAATCGCCAACGTCAGTTCCACGACACCGAGATTGGGACCGAGGTGGCCGCCGGTAGCGGACACCTTCTCGACGAGAAACGCGCGGATCTCGCGAGCCAGTTCGGCCAGCTCCGCACTGCCGAGGTCGCGCAAGTCCTCGGGCGTCTGAATTCGAGCTAGGACACCCAACGAGATCGCTCCCTTCGGCCGGAAAACACAATGGAAATTTCAGTCTACGGAGTGACCGTGCCCTGCTGCTCCGCCCAGCGTCGTGACGCCGACAGTACCGTCGAACGTCGAGGTGCCCTGGGTCAGCCGCCCCTAACCTCGACGGTGCCGAATCGGACATCACACATACAGTGTGGCCCATGAGCAACGTGGTCGATGCCATCCTGCGCCGAGTTCACGAACTGTGCCGTGGCGACACGTCCGGGCAGGTGGCGGACTACATCCCCGAACTCGCTGCCGTCACGCCGGACGGATTCGGTATCGCGCTGACGACCACGGACGGTTACGTCTACGAAGTCGGCGACACCGGACTCCCCTTCACGATCCAATCGATCTCCAAGCCGTTCACGTACGCATTGGCGCTGGCCGACCGGGGCCTGGACGTCGTGGCGAGCAAGATCGACATCGAACCGTCCGGGGAACCCTTCAACGAGATCAGCCTCGATCCCGTCACCGAGCGACCACGCAACCCGATGATCAACGCCGGTGCCATCACGTCGGCGTCGCTCATCGCCGGTCGCAGTGCCGAGGATCGATTCGAGCGCATTCGCGCCTCGTACTCGCGGTATGCGGGGAGGTCTCTGACGTTCAACGACGCCGTCTATCGGTCGGAGGCACGCACCGGCAATCGCAACCGCGCCATCGGGTACATGCTCCGTTCGTTCGACATCATCGACCACGATCCCGATGCTGCCGTCGATCTGTACTTCCGCCAGTGCTCGATCGATGTCACCGCCGCCGACCTCGCCATGATGGCGGCCACCATGGCCAACAACGGCGTCAATCCCCGGACGCGGGAGCGTGCGCTCGCACCGGCCCTCGTCGAACGAGTGCTGTCGGTCATGACGACATGTGGGATGTACGACGGCGCAGGCGACTGGGTCGCGAGGGTCGGCCTGCCGGCCAAAAGTGGAGTCGGGGGCGGGATCCTCGCGGTTCTTCCGGGACAGATGGGCATCGCCGTCTACTCCCCGCGGCTCGACTCGCACGGCAACAGCGTGCGCGGAGTCGCCGCCTGCCGCGAACTCTCGACACGCCTCGAACTGCACTTTCTGCACGTCACTCGTGCGGCGAAATCCTCGATCCGGCGACGCTACGTGGTGACCGAGGCTCCGTCGCGCAAGCGGCGTTCCGACACCGAACAGGCCACTCTGGCCGCCGTGGGCGAACGCGCCCGCGTGTACGAACTGCACGGCGATCTGCTGTTCTCCGGTGCCGAGACCGCCGTTCGTGAGATCGGCGACCTGGACCGAGAACTCGATGCGCTCGTCATCGACGTGCGCGGCGTCGACGAGGTCAGTGCGATCGCCCGCACCATGTTCGAGGACCTTCGTGGGGATCTCGCCGAACACGGCTGCGTGGTGGCTCTGGTCGACCCGAAAGCGATCATGGGGCACACCACCTCGAGCCTCGACCCCTCCGATCCGGCCGGTCGGGTGTACTCGAGCCTCGGTTCGGCCGTTCAATGGGCAGAGAACCTGCTGCTGGATCGTCACTGCGCAGGCGCTCGACAGCCGGCCGTCGTCGCGATCGCAGAGCACCCGCTGCTTGCCGGGCTCTCGGCCGAACAGTTCGAGGCGGTGACGCCCTACCTGGAGAAGCGGCACTACGCGCGTGGCGACGTGATCGTTCGTCACGGTGCCCCGGCGGCAGGCCTTTTCCTGATGCTGCGCGGCGAGGTGACCTCGACGGCCGTCGCCGCCGACGGTGGCAAGCACCGCATCACGACTCTCTCCCCCGGCATGAGCTTCGGCGAGATGCCGTTGCTGATGTCGGTGCCCTTCTTGCTCGACATGGTCGCCGAGACACCGGTCGACCTCGTGGTGGTGTCGGTGGAGCACTTCCAGGCACTCACACGCGACGCACCGGAGGTCAAGCTGGCGCTGCTGGAGAATCTCGCCACCGGCGCCTACGGCCAGATGGCAGCGGTGATCAGAACGCTCGGGCGGTTCGACATCGGCATCTGACCGAATGTCGAACCGCCCGAGGCGACTGTTCTCGTGCTGTGCTCAGGCACCCAACGTGAGCATCGTGAGCACCTCGGTGGGCTGGGCCGACCCGCCTGCGGGTTCCAGCGAGAACGCGAAGTTGGTCGAGGAACCGAGACCGTCGACCACCGTTCCGGACTCCGAGGTCAGCTGATCCTCGGTCACGACGCCGGCCGAGCGAGGTGAGCCGTCCACGAACCACATCTGGTACACGCGACCGGGCGGCGGCTGTGGGACTCCGTCGAGATCGACGACGACCGCGTTCTGGGAAAGCGAGTACGACACGGTGGCCGAGCCGCCACCGGGGAACTCCGCCGACACCTGACGTGAGTCGGGCGCGGCCACGATCTGCTCCGCCTGAGACGGCTGCGCATCGTTGCCCATCGTCTGGCTGACGACCACCACTCCGCCGACGGCGACGACCACCGCGGCCGCAGCCGAGACCATCGAGTACCGCCAGGCCTTCGAGCGCTCCCGCCGATGCCGGTGCAGTGGTGTGACGTTCGGTGGCAACTGGTGGACCGTGGGCTCCTGGTCGCTGACCGCGACCCGATCGAGCACCGAACGACGCAGCCGGTCGGGTGCGGGTGTCGCATCCGCCGCGGCCGCCAGGGCCAGCGTCTCGTGGATCTCGCTCACGAGAATGTCGAACTGGGCTCGCGCGGTGTCGTCGACGCGTAGGCGCTCGGCCTCGATGTCGCGTCGCTCGGCGTCGGTGGTCGCGTGGAGGGCGTAGACCTCCGCGTCGTCGAGTAGTCGCTGCCGTGACGAGTCGCTCATTGCGGGATCACCCCCAGACATGTTTTCAACTTGATCAATCCATCTCGTATGCGCGATTTGATGGTGGGAACCGCGACCCCGAGCCGCTCCGCAACTTCGCGATAGGTGTAACCGCTGTAGTAAGCCATTCGTACCGACTCGCTCTGCGTATCGGTCAGAGTTTCGAGACAGGCCACGACGGCCTCGGACTCGAGCCGCTGCGTCACCGTCTCGAGTACCTCGTCGTGCTCCGGTGTGTGGCTGACTGCGCCGTACGCGGCCTCACGATCGGTACCCGATTGCTCGCTCCGGACACGATCGACCGCGCGACGGTGCGCCAGAGTCATGATCCACGCCAGTGGACTGCCCTGGTTCGGGTCGTAATTGGGTGCCGCGCGCCAGATCTGGAGGAACACCTCCTGCGCTGTCTCCTCGCTGTACCCCGGGTCTCGAAGCACCCGCAGCACCATTCCGTAGACCCGCGACGACGTCGCGTCGTACAGCTCGGCGAACGCCGCCCGGTCGCCTTGGGCAACCGACGCCATCAACCGTCGCAGACGATCGGTTTCGTCGGCACGCAGGTTCTTGAGCTGTGGACTGGGAACAGCGCACACCGCGTCCTGTGCCGCGTAGCTTTCCGAGGCATCGGGCGTCGTCCGGTCACGGCCGGCATTCGACGTTCCCGACGCATCCGACATCGGCGCGCTCATCGGAAGGTCGTCCCAACAGACGGGTTCATGATCGAGTTCATCGATCACGACACTAGTGGTCATATCGCTCTCATATCGAAACCTCCGCGTTTTCCCGCCGCAGTACATATTCGGAACAAACCGACCGGAGGATGGTTCGGGACGAAAATTCGTTTGCGCAGATGTGGACCGCATTTCATCCTTGGTGGAGAATCGGACAATCGCGGGGAATCGGGCGGCGGCCCATCGGAGGAATCGAGAGACATGGCGGCGATCGAGACACACGGTCTGGTCAAACGTTTCGGAACGAACACCGCGGTCGACGGAGTCGACCTCTCCATCCCCTCCGGTGGTGTCTACGGCGTGCTCGGGCCGAACGGGGCAGGGAAGACGACGACCATCCGGATGCTGGCCACGCTGCTTCCGATCGACGGAGGCAGCGCCCGGGTGCTCGGTCACGACGTCGCGAGCGAACCGGAGGCCGTACGGCAGAAGGTCGCTCTGACAGGGCAATTCGCGTCTCTGGACGAGGATCTCACCGGTACGGAGAACCTGGTGCTGCTCGCCCGGTTGCTCGGCTACTCCCGTCCCGCCGCCCGATCACGAGCCGAGCAGCTGCTGACGGCATTCGACATCGCCGATGCCGGACCGCGACAGGTCAAGACGTACTCCGGCGGCATGCGCCGTCGCATCGACATCGCCGCCAGCATCATCGTCACTCCCGAACTGATCTTCCTCGACGAGCCCACCACCGGACTCGACCCTCGCAGCCGAAACCACGTGTGGGAGATCGTCCGCGCCTTGGTCGCAGGCGGGACGACTGTGTTGCTGACCACACAGTATCTGGACGAGGCCGATCAATTGGCCGGGCGTGTCGCAGTCATCGATCGCGGCAAGGTCATCGCCGAGGGAACGACGAGCGAGCTGAAGGCGTCGGTGGGATCGAATTCACTGCACCTGCGAGTTCTCGAGGCGTCCCAGCGGTCGGCCGCCGCAGGGATCCTGCGAGATCTACTCGGCAGCAATGTCACCGAGGACCCGGATCCGTCCACCGTCACCGCACGGTTGAGCAACCCGGCGCAGGCCGCGCCGGTCCTGCCTGCACTCGAGACCGCAGGCATCTCGATCGCGTCGTTCACGCTGGGACAGCCGAGCTTGGACGAGGTGTTTCTCGCTCTCACCGGGCACGACGCCGGTGCCACAGTCGAATCCGACCGGGAGGTTGCATCATGACCACCGAAGCCCAGCAGACGGCGCCACAGGCATCGACGATCATCGATGTACTCGGTGCCGCCGGGCCTCGCCCGCCTCGTCCGTCGTCGTTGTCGACGTCGTTGAGCTTCGGATGGCGAGCGCTGCTCAAGATCAAGCACGTTCCCGAGCAATTGTTCGACGTGACGGCCTTTCCCATCATGTTCACGTTGCTCTTCACGTACCTGTTCGGCGGCGCACTGGCCGGGTCGACCGAGGCGTACATCCAGTTCCTGCTCCCCGGCATTCTCGTGCAGACCGTGGTGATGATCACGATGTACACCGGAGTGACCATGAACAAGGACATCGAGAAGGGCGTCTTCGATCGATTCCGTTCGCTGCCCATCTGGCGGCCGTCGCCGTTGGTCGGTGCCCTGCTCGGCGACGTCGTGCGCTACACGCTGGCTTCGGTGATCGTGCTGATCCTCGGGCTGATCCTCGGTTTCCGGCCGCAGGGTGGTCTTGTCGGTGTGGTGGCGTCGATCGCTCTGCTGTTGCTGTTCTCGTTCTGCCTCTCCTGGATCTGGACCATGATCGCGATGATCGTCCGTACCGAGGCTGCGGTGATGGGGGTGTCGATGTTCATCCTGTTTCCGCTCACGTTCGCGAGCAACATCTTCGTCGACCCCAGCACGATGCCCGGTTGGCTGCGCGCGTTCGTCGACGTCAACCCGGTCAGCTTTCTGGTCACGTCGCTACGTGGACTGATGCAGGGCGATGTCGACACGGGCGGGCTTGGAGTGACGCTGATGCTGTGCGCGGCAATGCTGGCGGTGTTCGGGCCGATCACGATGCGCCTGTACAACCGAAAGTCCTGACGAACGCGCTGCGATCACGAGGCCGCGCGTGCTCGATGCCTGCGTACTGCGTCGCGATTGGAGCACACCGTTCCGCAGTACCGCTGCCTGCCCGTTCTCGAGGTGTCGGCGAAGGCGAGTGTGCAGTCTGCGGCGGCGCAGCGAGCGAGGCGAGACATCCCGCGTCCGGTCAGATGCAACGCGGTGCCGACGCTCACCAGGGCCCTGATGACCCCGCCGAGTTCGATGTTGGGGTCGCGATAGTGCATGTGCCAGCCGTCGTCGGCATGGTTGGTCAACCGTGGGTAGGCCGACGCCTGTGCCAGTAGAGCATTGAGCTCGTCGGCCCGATCGGCTTCGGTGCTCGCGTCCACCACCCGCGCCCAGTCACGCAGGAACTGGAGGGTGTCGACCAGATCGGCATCCGTGGCGATCCAGTCCGGTACGAGGCCGGCGTCCACGCAGCGTTCGCCCAGCTCGGTCGCCGACGTGGGCGGCGAATTGAGCAGGTCGATACCGAGTTTCACGGCATACTCGCCGTAAGGGTTGATGTGCACAAGACCATTACATCACGATGGACGCATGCACACCGAACACACCACACACACCTGGACCACCCACTCCACCCACGACACGAGCGAGGGGCTCGTCGGATACCAGGGCTGCCGGTGCGGTGCTCAGCGCATCGTGTCCGTTCCCATGCACACCTTCGCCCCGGTCGCCGAAGTTGCACACCGGATCTGATCGGTTGCCGCAGCCCTCACCGACGAACGAAACGACCGATGCACTCGACGTGGCTGGTCGACGGAAAGGCGTCGAAAGCGCGCATGTCGTCGAGCTCGTATCCAGCAGCCCGATACAAGCTCACATCCCGTGCGAACGAGGCCGGATCGCATCCGATGTGCACCACCGAACGCGGAGACCGGACGGCGACGGCATCGACGACGTCCCGTCCTGCTCCCGCGCGAGGTGGATCGAGCACCGCTACCGACACCGGATCGGTCAACGCATCGATCGAGCGCTCGACCCGACCCGGCACGAACGTGACCTGCGGCAGATCCCGCAGCGCCGAACGGCCGTCCTCGGCTGCCCGACGAGAGAACTCGACACTGGTGACCCGGCCGCTCGGACCCACACGATCGGCCAGGGCGGCGGCGAACACCCCGACGCCTCCGTACAGATCCCACGCACCGTCACCCGACGTGGCGTCCGCCCATTCCCGCACCACATCGGTGTACACCTGCGGCGCGCCGCGGTGAGCCTGCCAGAACCCGGTGGCGTCGAGGGTCCATGCCCTGCTCGAGACGTATTCGGTCACCCGACCCGATCCGATCACGGCCTTCTCGGGCCGGGAGCGAGACGACGCTGCCCGACGCGCCGACGCTCCACGACGACCCGGCGATCGGCGTCCGGTGGGCGAGAGTTGCGCCGGCGCGATCTCCACCACATGCCGCTCGCCGTGCCCGTCGAGCACCACCTGCAGCTCGGCACCCGGCCGCCACTGCTGATCCGACAGTCCCACGAACGCGGCAGAATCCATTTGGGGACAGGTGAGTTCGGTGACGATCGAGCTACTGCGATAGCGGTGATAGCCGGGCCTACCGCCGGCATCGACGGCGAGTCGCACTCGGGTTCGCCACCCGGTTCCGTCGCCGGACCCCGGTAGTTCCTCCACCTGCACCTCACGCTCGATTCCGGCGACGCGGCGAAGCTGTTCGGCGACGACGAACGACTTCAGTCGCCGCCCGGCATCGGCAGTGGCGTGGGAGTAGTCGCAGCAGCCCGAGCCGCCCGGTCCGGCAATGGGACAGCGCGCGTCCACTCGGTCCGGCGAGGCCGACAGAATCTCGACGGCATCGGCACGACAGAACGACCCGCCTCGATCTTCGGTCACCTTGGCCAGGACCCGTTCACCGGGCAATCCGTGACGCACGAACATCACCCGGCCGTCGTGGCGGGCCACGCAGAATCCTCCGTGCCCCGGCGCGCTCAGTTCGACCTCCAGCAGCAGCCCGAACCAGCTCTCGCTCACTTGCCCGCCGGAGGCTCGTAGCCGCGACGCGACGCACCGGGCGCATTGCCGAGCACCTCACGCTTGGCCTTCTCGGACGACCGCAGCTGCCACGGCACGCTCGTGACCATCACGCCCGGCTGGAACAGCAGGCGAGACTTCAGTCGCAACGCGCTCTGATTGTGCAGAACCTGCTCCCACCAGTGACCGACCACGTACTCGGGAATGAAGACCGTGACGACGTCCCGAGGCGAGTCGCGGCGAACCCGTTTCACGTAGTCCAGGACCGGTTTGGTGACTTCTCGGTAGGGCGACTCGACGACCTTGAGCGGCACCGAGACGTCACTGGCTTCCCACTCCCGAACCAGTGCGCGAGTATCGGCTTCGTCGACGTTGACGGTCACGGCCTCGAGGGTGTCGGGCCTGGTTGCTCGGGCGTACGCCAACGCGCGCAGGGTCGGCATGTGCAGCTTCGAGACCAACACGATCGAGTGTGTGCGGCTGGGCAGAACTCCGTCCCATTCCTCGTTCTCGAGCTCCCGCGCCACGGTGTCGTAATGCTTTCTGATCATGCGCATCAGGACGAAGATCGCCACCATCGCCACGATCGCGATCCACGCGCCGGCGGCGAACTTGGTGATCAACACGATGACCAGCACCGTTCCGGTCATGCCGAGACCGACTCCGTTGACCACCCGTGAGCGGTGCATGCGCCGCCGTTGCTCGGGATCGGTCTCGGTGGCCAACAGCCGCGTCCAGTGCCGAACCATCCCGGTCTGACTGAGGGTGAACGAGACGAACACCCCGACGATGTAGAGCTGAATGAGCTTGGTTACCTCGGCACCGAACGCGACGACGAAGACGATCGCAGCTCCGGACAGAAAAAGGATGCCGTTGCTGAAGGCAAGACGGTCGCCACGAGTGTGCAGCTGCCTCGGCAGGTACCGGTCCTGGGCCAGAACCGAACCGAGAACGGGGAAGCCGTTGAACGCGGTGTTGGCCGCAAGTACCAGGATGAGGGCCGTGACGGTCGTGATGAAGAAGAATCCAGCGGGGAATCCGCTGAACACCGCCTCCGCGAGCTGCGCGATCAACGTCTTCTGCTGGTACCCCTCCGGCGCGCCGACCAGCTGAATATCGGGATCCAGGGCGTACTTGATGCCGATCTTCTGTGCGAGCACGATGATGCCCATCAGCAATGTGATGCCGATGGCTCCGAGCAGCAACAAGGTGGTCGCGGCGTTACGCGACTTCGGCTTCTCGAATGCGGGTACCCCGTTGCTGATGGCCTCCACCCCGGTCAGCGCCGCGCAACCGGAAGAGAAGGCGCGCGCGATGAGGAACGCGAATGCGATGCCGTACAGGTGCGAATCCTCGGCCTTCAGATCGAAGGTTGCCGATTCTGCATGAATGTCGTCGCCGAGAACGTAGACCCGGAACAGGCCGTACGCCAACATCAGGAACATGCCACCCATGAAGGCATACGTCGGGATCGCGAACGCAGCCCCGGACTCGCGGATGCCCCGAAGATTGACGGAGGTGACCAGGACGATGGCCACCACGGCGAACAGCACCTTGTGCTGGGCCACGAACGGAACCGCTGATCCGATGTTCGACGCCGCCGCCGAGATCGACACCGCCACGGTCAACACGTAGTCGACCAACAGTGCGCTGCCGACCGTCAATCCGGCCGCGGGGCCCAGGTTTGTGGTCGCGACCTCGTAGTCGCCGCCGCCGGACGGATAAGCATGCACGTTCTGTCGATAGCTGGCCACAACGACGGCCATCACCACGCAGACGGCGAGACCGATCCACGGGGTGAAGGCGACTGCCGAGATGCCCGCCACCGACAGCACCAGGAAGATCTCTTCCGGTGCATAGGCAACCGACGACATGGCGTCCGAGGCGAACACCGGCAACGCGATCCGCTTGGGAAGCAACGTATGACCGAGCTTGTCACTGCGGAACGGCTTACCGAGCACTAGCCGCTTGGCGGCAGTCGAGACCTTGGACACGCACAGAAGCGTAGGCCGTCCTCCTGCGGACGTCTCAACCACGCGCCCGAAACTGCGTCGGAGCGCACCCTCGGTCGGTACGGTGACCGATCCCCCGATACGTTGGTGCACGCCTGCCGGTCGTGGCAGTGTCGGTCGGCAGTGGTCGACCATCGAGATCGGGACGGAGCTGGGCGTTGTACGTAGTTGTGATGGGATGTGGCCGCGTCGGCGCATCGCTGGCCGGGGCGCTCGAACGCATCGGACACGAGGTCGCGATCATCGACCGCGACGAAACAGCCTTTCTGCGCCTGGACCCCGACTTCGCCGGGCATCGCGTCGTAGGCATGGGTTTCGACCGAGATGTGTTGGTGAGCGCGGGAATCGAGAAGGCCGAGGCCTTCGCGGCCGTGTCGTCCGGCGACAACTCCAACATCATCTCCGCCCGTGTCGCTCGAGAGACGTTCGGCGTCGACAAAGTGGTCGCAAGGATCTACGACGCCAAGCGCGCGGCCGTCTACGAACGCCTCGGCATCCCGACGGTCGCCACCGTCCCCTGGGCCACCGATCGTTTTCTGCACAACCTGTTGCGCGACGACCCCACCACCAAATGGCGCGATCCCTCGGGCAGCGTCGCCGTCGTCCTGCTCGACTTCCACGACGCCTGGATCGGCAAGAAGCTCTCGGTACTCGAGGACGCCACCAACTCGCGGGCCGCGTTCGTCATCCGGTTCGGCAGCGGACTGCTACCGGACAAGCGAACCGTGATCCAGGCCGGCGACGAGGTGTACGTCGCCGCGGTCTCGGGAACCGTCGCCGAAGCCATTGCGCTGGCAGGCAACCCGCCGCCCCCGGACGACTGATGCACGAGCGCACGTTCCCCACCTCCCCCATCGACCCGAACGGGAAGCCATGAAAGTCGCTATCGCCGGAGCCGGCGCAGTCGGCAGATCCATCGCACGCGAGCTGATCCGCAGCGAACACGATGTGATGCTCCTCGAACGCAAACTCGACCACGTCGATCAGGCCGCCATCCCGGAAGCGGAATGGGTGTTGGCCGACGCGTGCGAGTTGAGTCTGCTCGAAGCCGCGCACCTCGAGAATTACGACGTGGTGATCGCTGCCACCGGAGACGACAAAGCCAACCTGGTGCTCAGCCTGCTGGCCAAGACCGAGTTCGGCGTCAACCGCGTGGTGGCCCGGGTCAACGATCCGCGCAACGAATGGCTGTTCGACGCTGCCTGGGGTGTCGATGTCGCCGTGTCCACCCCGCGCATGCTCGCGTCCCTGGTCGAGGAGGCCGTATCGGTGGGCGACCTCGTTCACCTGATGACGTTCCGTAAGGGTCAGGCCAACCTCGTCGAGATCACGCTGCCGGAGAACACTCCCCTGGCGGGCAAGCCGGTCCGCAAGCTCCAATTGCCCAGGGACGCAGCGTTGGTGACGATTCTGCGCGGCGGTCGAGTAATCGTTCCCCAGCACGACGATCCGCTGGAGGGCGGCGACGAACTGCTGTTCGTCGCGGCCAAAGAGGTCGAGAACGAACTACGCGCCGCTGTCGGCCTGATCTGACGGCCGGTCCTGCTTGCGGTCTTCGCTCGACGCTGCGTCGAGCGCACGATCGGCCGCACGCACGGCCCAGAGCGTGACCAACAGCGCCACTCCCGTGAGCGGCCAGCCCATGCCGATGCGGGCAACGGCGAGCCAACCCGTCTGGTCGGAGTCGTAGAGCTGGGACTGAACGATGTATCGGGCACCGAACACCGACGCCCAGGCGATCGTGGCCACGTCGTAGTACCGCACGGCCGACCGGTTGCCACGCCACGACGTTCCGTTGCCGTTGAGGTATCCCCAGATGATGCCGACCAACGGCCAGCGCGCGAGCACCGACAGCACGAACGCCGCGCCGTAGGCGAGCGAGGTGTAGATGCCGAACAGGAAGTAGCCCTTGGCATCTCCCGTCCGGTATGCGATGAATGCGCAGATTCCGACCCCGAAGAATCCCGAAATGGCGGGCTGAATCGGGCTACGACGAACCAGCCGCCACACCAACACCGCAGCGGCGACACCCAGAGCGGACCACAGAGCAGCGGCGAGACCGGCATAGCTGTTCACCGGAACGAAGACGACGACGGGCAAGGTCGAGTAGACGAGCCCGCTCAACCCGCCGAGCTGCTCGAGGACGGTGGGAGCCACCTTCTCGGCGGTCGTCGACGCGTCGGGCGCAGGTTCCGGCGTCGTCGACGGGGGCGGCACGAAATCGTCGCTGTTGGTCACGACAACGAGAGTGCCATACCGGCGACGATCAGCTGTCGTCGCGCAGTTCGTAGTAGGGGTTGTAGACGATCTTGCGTCCGTCGCGCTCGCCGACGCGTCCGCGAACGAGCAGAGTCTTGCCGGGCTCGATTCCAGCGATCTTGCGTCGTCCGATCCACAGCAGCGTCACCGTGTCGGTGCCGTCGAAGAACTCGGCCTCGATGTTGGCGTTGGCCGCCTTCGAACAGGCTTCGACGCTGCGCAGTCGACCCAGCATCGTGACTTCTTCACCTCGCGAGCAATCGCACGCCCGCCGAGCCCCGGAGGCTTCGGAGGTTTCGGCCATCTCCTCGGCATCGAGTTGATCGATGTCCTCTGTCAACTTCCGCGTCAGACGGCGAAAGTATCCTGCGGCAGCGGGTGCCATTCTGTGCTCCAGCGGTGTGGGTCGTCCCCTCGTCGGGGTGGTACTTCGCCACTGTAGACCCGAAGTGTCACGCTGACCAACCGTCGTCACAGCGGTGTCGGCAGGCGTGCACAATCGTGTCGTGCACAGCCGATTCGACACCAGCACCGCGATCGTTCTACCGGGGACGGGGTCCGATGCGCGGTTCGCCGCCGACGCGTTCTCGGCGGCATTCGACAGTGTGGGATTGACCACCGTGGCCGTCGAACCCGACCCGACCGCGGTGGTGGAAAGCTACCTGTCCGCCCTCGACGACGCAGCACATCGCCTCGGACCCGTCGTGGTCGCAGGGATATCCCTCGGGGCGGCCGTCGCGATTCGCTGGGCTGCCGACAACGCATCGAACACCGCGGCTCTCGCACTCGCGCTGCCTGCGTGGACCGGAGACCCGGCCGGCTCCCCCGCGGCCCTGAGTGCGGAGTTCACCGCGCGATCCCTGCGCGAGCAGGGACTCGACGTCGTCACCGCGGCGATGGCAGCGTCGAGCCCGCCGTGGCTCGCGCGCACTCTGCGCCGGTCCTGGGCTGCCCAGTGGCCCGCCCTTCCCGGCGCGCTGGACGAGGCGGCTCGCCACCGCAGCCTCGAACTCGACGAGCTCGCTCGGATAGAGGTACCCGCTGTCGTCGTGGGTGCGGTGGACGATGCAGTCCATCCGATCGAGGTCGCTCGACAGTGGGCTCGGGCACTGCCGAACTGCGAGCTGCGCACGGTGACCCTGGACGGCATAGGAAGCGACCCGGGAAGCCTCGGCCGAGCGGCCGTCGACGGTCTCGACGAGCGATCGGGTCAGCCGCCCAGCTGCTGAATTGCCGATCCCGACGCTCCCCGACGCGGCGCTCGGTCACGCTCGGCAGCGGTCGGCTGCGGAGCCGTTTCCTGTTGCGGCGCTGCAGATTCCGACGTCGGTACCGCAGCCCGAGGCTCCGCGGCCGGTTGCGCCGCGCTCTGCTGAGCTGCCGCCTGCTGCTGTGCGGCTGCCGCGAGCTGCTCGGCCAACACCTGCGGCAACACCACCGGTAGCGGTGTCCGAACGGGGTGCGGTTCGGTACCCCGATCCACCACGGTCTGCCGCAGGATCGTGTGTGCCAGCCGGACGAGCGGTTGGCCCTCGGCCACCGCGCCCGAGGGACCCGCCAGCACGCAGCGAACCATCCAGCGATATCCGTCGACTCCGATGAAGCGCAGGTCTGCGTTGGCCGTGACACCGAGCAGTTCGCGTCCCCACGGACCCGTCTCGACCGTCGTCTCGGCCTTGTCGTTGCGCAGAGACGTCGCCAGATCCGCTGCCACCTCACGCCACTGACCGGGCGATTTCGGTGCCGCGTATGCCGCGATGGTGATGCGCCCGAACTGCGTGACGATGTGCACTGCCTGCGGGCTGCCTGCCTGCGACATCTCGACCTGGAGTTGCCCGCCCTCCGGCAACGGAATCAGTACCGAACCGAGGTCGAGACGCGTCGCCGCGACCGTCTCGCGATCGTCGTCGAGGTCCCCGAGGTCGTGGGGACCGTCGGCGGCCGTGTTCGCGGCCTCGATATCGTCGTCCTCGTCCTCGACGCTGTCGACGAATGGCTCCGCACCGGGCGCGGAGGCACTGCCGGCGTCGTTCTTCTTACGCCGTCCGAACATGTTCAACTCTCTTCTTCTCGGTTGCTTCCACTGTGCCTGCCCGCGGCGAACGTCGTGGCGGAACTCACTGCTCCAGACTCGCATGGCCACCGGTCGAACCGTGACCACCGGCCCCTCGAACGGTGTCGTCCAACTCGTCGACCTCGACGAAAGTCACCAGCTCGACTCGCTGCACGAGCAGTTGAGCAATACGGTCGCCTCGCTCGAGCTCGATCGGAGTGTGCAGGTCGTGATTGATCAGACAGACCTTGATCTCGCCGCGATATCCGGCATCGATGGTGCCCGGGGTGTTGACCACCGACAGACCCGATTTCGCCGCCAACCCCGATCGCGGATGCACCAGTCCGACGGTTCCGACCGGGAGAGCGATCGCGATTCCGGTCCCCACCAGGACGCGTTCGCCCGGAGCGATTGTCACTGCGGCCGTCGTTCGCAGATCGACTCCCGCATCACCCTCGTGCGCCCGTGTCGGCACCGGAAGCTCCGGATCGAGTCGGCGCACCCGGACCTCGGACAACGGATCGGAGGGTCGGCGCGGGGTGCGTGGTCGGTCGACGGACGGTTCGGTGCCGGTCTCGGTGACTTCGTCGCTCACGTCGAACGAGACTACGCTGGCCGGCTTCGGTCTCGGTGTGGCGACTACCCTGGGACTCGTGACTGCAGATCGACAGGCCGAACACGCGTCGGAGTCCGGCGACTCCACCCCCGACACGGGCTCCACCGCACCCGAGAACTCGGTGCTGTACTCCGAGCGACTGTGGGTACCGATCTGGTGGTGGGGAGCGGGCGCGGCCGTCGCTGTGTTGCTGGCTGCGGAGATCCACATGGGTGCGCCCGGCATCCGTGCCTGGCTGCCCTACGTCGTGTTGCTCCCGCTCATCGCGTGGGCGTTGTTCGCCTTCAGCAGGCTGCGCGTCGAGGTGGTCGCCGGTGCGACCGGTGCCGAGTTACGCGTCGGGTCCGCTCATCTGCCCCTCGATGTGGCGTCCAAGGCCGCCGTCGTTCCCGGGACAGCAAAAAGTGCGGCGCTGGGAAGGCAGCTCGATCCGCTGGCCTTCGTGCAGCACCGCACCTGGGTGAAACAGATGGTGATCGTGGTCCTCGACGACCCCGACGATCCGACGCCCTACTGGCTGATCAGCACCAAACGCCCCGAGGAGCTGTTGGCCGTCCTGACCGCGCACGGTGTCGAGGCGCGCTGACCTGCCGGTCGCTCGACGGTCGGAGCCGTCGACACAGACCTGACCGAACCGATCAGGTCTGTGCGGAGAAGGTCACGCCGCGCAGTCGCGGCACATCAGAACACCGTTGGCGTCACTGGCCAGACGGCTGCGGTGATGGACCAGGAAGCAGCTCGAGCAGGTGAACTCGTCGGCCTGCTTGGGAACCACCCGGACCGAGAGCTCCTCACCGGACAGATCTGCACCCGGGAGCTCGAAGGACTCCGCGGTGTCGGATTCGTCCACGTCCACCACGGCGGACTGGGCCTCGTTGCGTCGGGCCTTCAATTCTTCGAGCGAGTCCTCCGACACATCGTCGGATTCTGTTCTTCTCGGTGCGTCGTAGTCGGTTGCCATTGTCCTCGTACCCCTCATCTTCGTGCGTGTGTGTGGTGAAAGCTGCCGATATGGTCGGCTTGTGGCCGTCGGCTGTGAAGAGGGCGCTTGCTCGCTCCCACCGATGTTCGTATCTGTCGAATCGTTCGTCGTCGCGCGGTGCCCGAAACTACACCGGGTAGTTCCCAGAACTCGCCGGTTGAAACCCGATCGAGACCTCGCTCACCTGATCGATTGGTGCACCGGCGTCCGATTCTTGAAGCACCGCGGCCGCCAGACAATAGCCGAAGCCGGTGGCAAAGCAGAAACCGAACCGCCGACGAGTCCATCACCTGGGTGCACGCCGCATCAACACCGGGATGGGCAGCTTCATTCCACCCTTCACAGAACACTTCTCGGTGCCGGTTTCGGCCTCCGAATCGGCCATCGCGCACTGGATCGAAGGAGGGTACGGCCGAGTGTGCCGCCCTCGCGCACCCCGGCCATCTACAGTGGGCACCGCGTCGGTGTGAACCGACTCTGCGAACCGGTCTCGGCGACTGCCGACGGAAAGGCGAAGATCACTGTGGTTTCTCTGATCACCGAAGGCCATTCGGTCGACGGCAAAGGTCGTCCGTTCCGTCGACGCCGTGCGTTTCCGATCATCGCGGTCTTCACGGTGCTCGCTCTCCTCGGAGTGCTGGTGTGGGTCAAGGTGTTCACCACCGCCGAGGCCACCTCGGCGACCGCCGAGTGCAATGCCCCGACCACAGCCGCCGCGACGGACGGTACCCAGCCGGTACCGCTCGGCGAGGAAGTGGACCCGTCGACCCTGCTCGACGTCGAGCCCGCCGCCCTGTCCGCATCGAAGGTCCGTGTCTTCAACGCGAACGGTGAGCGCGGACAGGCCGCTCACGTGGCCGCCCAGCTCAGCGATTACGGGTTCGCCAGCGCACCGGATGTCCAGGTCGGCAACGATCCGGTCTACGTCGACCAGAACATGCAGTGCCAGGGCCAGATTCGGTTCGGCCCGGCCGGCCTGGCGGCAGCGAGCGCGGTGTCGCTGGTCGCCCCATGCGCCGAACTCATCGAAGATGCCCGCACCGACGACTCGGTCGATCTGGCACTCGGTACCTACTTCAGCGAGATCCAGCCCAACGACGACGCCGAGGAAGTGCTGCGCACTCTGGCCGGGGCCGCACCCGGTACTCCGCCTGCCCCACTCGATGCCGATCTGCTCTCGGCAGCACGCGAATCCCGCTGCTGACGCGCCGACGGCCTGTCAGCCGGGAATCGGATCGAGGGCGCCCGCGCTGCGCAGGACGGCCACGAACGCGTCCGCGATCCCCGGGGCCGTTGCCACCGTCACCGCACCCTGCGCACTGCTGCTGTTGGCGGCGGGCACCCTGACGATCGCGCCTGCCTCGGCGGCGATCAGCGCACCCGCCGCCCAATCCCACGGACTGAGTCCGTGTTCGAAGTGAGCGTCCACCACTCCGGACGCGACCATGCAGAGATCGAGCGCAGCCGAACCGATCCGGCGTATGTCTCGCACCTGAGGCAGCAGTTCGGCGATGATCGCGCCCTGCACCGCTCGACGCCCTGATCCGTAGCCGAATCCGGTGGCCAACAACGTCATCGACACGTCGGTCACACCGGAACAGCGCAGCTGCTCCTGCGTACCGTCGGCCCTCTCCACCGTCGCCCCACGCCCGAGGGCGGCCGAGTAGACGAGCCCGCGGGCAACATCGATCACGGCCCCGGCAACACTGACACCGTCGATCTGGACCGCGACCGAGACCGCGTACGCCGGAATTCCGTACATGAAGTTGACGGTTCCGTCGATCGGGTCCAACACCCAGCGCACACCGTCGAGCGAGTCGTCGTCGCTGCCTTCCTCCTCTCCGAGAATCGCATCCTCCGGCCGCAGCCGCGCCAGCATCTCGCGCAGGACGCGCTCGGTCTCGGTGTCCACGACGGTCACCGGATCGGTCGGAGTGCTCTTGGAGTGCACCGCGCCGTCACCCTCGGTCGAATCGCCGCCGAAGACCTCCGGGCGGCGCCGTCCGACATGCTCGGCGGCTCGCGTCGCGACCCGTACGGCGACCTCGCGCAGCGCATCGACCTCGCGCGTGTTCGATCCCTCGGCTGCCACCTGCCCTTCCGGCAATCGTGTACTGGCGGTGTCGGTCTGCGATCGGTCTGGTGTCGGCACGCGTACATCGCAACACACACCGACCTCCGAGCACCACCGCAGCGACCGCCGATGACGTCGGCGTCCCGCGAGCGCCGAAACGCACTATTGTTCGGAGGCGACGGCATCACACGGATTCGATCACGCCAGGAGCGGCATCCTCATGACACAGGCAGGTTCGGACAACACCACCGCTGCGGCAGCGCGCCAGGGATTCGGCGTGGACGTGGGCGGCAGCGGCATCAAGGGCGGAATCGTGGACCTGAGCACCGGAGAGCTCGTCGGCGACCGCCACAAGATCGAGACGCCGCAACCGTCGACCCCCGATGCCGTCGCGCGCACCGTCGCCGAGATCGTCGCGCACTTCGAATGGACCGGCCCGGTGGGCGTGACGTTGCCCGCCGTGGTGACCGGCGGTGTCGCTCGCTCGGCCGCCAACATCGACAAGTCCTGGATCGACACCGACGCCCGCGCGTTGTTCGCGAAGGCCATCGGCACCGACAACGTCACCGTGCTCAACGATGCGGATGCGGCCGGAGTGGCCGAGGACAAGTACGGCGGCGGCAAGGGCAAGGACGGAGTCGTCGTGCTGTTGACGTTCGGCACGGGGATCGGTTCGGCCGTCCTGCACAACGGGGTTCTGCTTCCCAACACCGAATTCGGCCACATGGAGATCGACGGCAAGGAAGCCGAGCATCGTGCGGCGTCGTCGGTGAAGGAGAACCAGGGACTGTCCTACAAGGAGTGGGCCAAGGAGGTCTCGAAGGTTCTCGAGACGTTCGAGGCGCTGTTGTGGCCGGATCTGTTCATCGCAGGCGGCGGCATCAGCCGCAAGAGCGAGAAGTGGATTCCGCACCTGACCAATCGCACGCCCGTGGTTCCGGCAACCCTGCTGAACACTGCCGGAATCGTCGGTGCCGCTCTCGCAGCGGACTCCGCCGTACCGTCCGCCGAGACCGGTACGTCCGCGGGATCGGCACACTGACACGCGGGTTGCCACCTGCATAGGGCAAGGGTCGGTAACAAACTCCTGAGAGGTCGTTACAATGGTGTGTGCCGGTACGCAGCCGGCCGAATCCGAAGACCTCTCCGCCGGAAACAACTCTGGCGTGACGCCGCACGACTTCGTCACGAAAGGGCGTACGTGGCAGCCACCGATATCCGTCAGACCGTAGATTCCGAAACCGAGTCTGCGACACCTGCACCTGCTGTCAAGGCACCCGCTGCGAAGGCACCGGCAAAGAAGGCTCCCGCCAAGCGCGCCGCAGCCAAGAAGGCACCGGCGAAGAAGGCCGCAGCAAAGAAGACAGCAGCCGCACCGGCATCCGGGGACGACGCCGACGAGAGCACTCCCGGCATCGAGGACATCGACATCTCCGAGGGCGACCTCGCCGCTGCCGCCAACGATGTCGTCGAGGTGGTCGCTGCAGGTGACGACACCGAGGAGGACGTCACCGCCGAGCCGACCGCCGAGGACAAGGCATCCGGTGACTTCGTCTGGGACGAAGAAGAGTCCGAGGCACTGCGCCAGGCCCGTAAGGACGCCGAGCTCACCGCGTCCGCCGACTCCGTCCGCGCCTACCTCAAGCAGATCGGCAAGGTCGCGCTCCTCAACGCAGAGGAGGAAGTCGAACTGGCCAAGCGCATCGAGGCCGGCCTGTTCGCGGTCGAGAAGATGCGCGAGTCCGCGGAGAAGGGCGAGAAGCTCCCCGTTGCGCAGCGCCGCGACATGACGTGGATCTGCCGTGACGGTAATCGCGCCAAGAATCACCTCCTCGAGGCAAACCTTCGTCTCGTCGTCTCCCTCGCCAAGCGCTACACCGGCCGTGGCATGGCTTTCCTGGACCTCATTCAGGAAGGCAACCTCGGTCTGATCCGCGCGGTCGAGAAGTTCGACTACACGAAGGGCTACAAGTTCTCGACGTACGCCACGTGGTGGATCCGACAGGCGATCACCCGGGCCATGGCCGACCAGGCCCGCACCATCCGTATTCCGGTGCACATGGTCGAGGTCATCAACAAGCTCGGCCGTATCCAGCGCGAGCTGCTCCAGGATCTGGGCCGCGAACCCACCCCTGAAGAGCTGGCGAAGGAAATGGACATCACGCCGGAGAAGGTGCTGGAGATCCAGCAGTACGCGCGTGAGCCGATCTCGCTCGACCAGACCATCGGTGACGAGGGCGACAGCCAGCTCGGCGACTTCATCGAGGATTCCGAGGCGGTCGTCGCCGTGGACGCCGTGTCGTTCACGCTGCTCCAGGATCAGCTGCAGTCGGTTCTCGAGACGCTGTCCGAGCGCGAGGCGGGCGTGGTTCGACTGCGATTCGGCCTCACCGACGGTCAGCCCCGCACCCTCGACGAGATCGGTCAGGTCTACGGTGTCACGCGCGAGCGGATCCGTCAGATCGAGTCCAAGACGATGTCCAAGCTGCGGCACCCGTCGCGTTCTCAGGTACTGCGCGACTACCTGGACTGATTCGTTCGCTCCACCTCCAACAACGACCGCCGATCACGTGATCGGCGGTCGTTGTTCTGTGCGCGGGCGTCACACCTGCGGCACCCCGAACGTTCCGTCAGGCCCCGGCCGATAGTCGAGCACTGCCGTGACGGCCGCGATCGGAAGCGGTCCGTACAGGTGCGGAAAGCGCATGGACTCCGGATCGGACGGTACCCCCGGTTCCCACCGAACGGGTGCAGTCAGACGAGTCGGATCGACCCGTAGCAGAACCAGATCCGTGCGGCCCGGGAAGAGCCGGTTCGCAGGCAAGTGCACTTGCTCGGGTGTGGACAGATGCACGAAGCCCACGGATTCGTACGAGTCCGGGGTGTAGTCGGCCCGACCACGCATCGCGAGCCACTCCCCTGCCGTACAGATGTGAACGAGGTCGTCCTGCTTGCTGGTCACAAGTCCATTCTGCCGTGTCGTGCGCGGGTCAGGGCGGCGGAATGTCGGCAACGACCCGATCTCTTCGGGTCGGCAGCCCACCGACCACGACTGCCACGATGACGGCCAGGATTCCGAGAGCCTCGTACGTCGTCGGAATCTGAGTCAGCACCACGGCACCGACCACCGTCGCCGTTGCCGGAAGCAGAGCCAGCAACAACGCGAAGCGGGCCCGGCCCACTCGCACCAGGACGTACTGATCGAGAACGTAGGGAACCACACTCGACAACAGCCCGACGCCCAAACCGAGAACCCAGATCCGCCAGTCTCCCAACGCATTCGGGTGCGCGACCGCGAACGGCCCGAACAAGGGAACGGCCAGGAGCACGGACGCGATTGCGAAACCGGCAGCCATGTCGTCGAGTCCCTGGCCTGCGTCGGCAACCGACTTGCCCAGCACGATGTAGGCAGCCCACAGCGCCGCCGAGCCCAGCGCGAACGCGATCCCGACCAACCCCACCTCGCCGCCCTCGAACTGCGCAGAGGCGATGGCTCCGACGCCGGCCACCACCAGCAGCAGCGCGCACACGTCGGCAGGCCTTCTGGACCCGGCAGCGGCGACCGCGATCGGCCCGAGAAACTCGATGGCCACGGCCGCGCCGAGCGGCAACCTGGCGATCGCCTCGTAGAACATCGCGTTCATGCCGATCGTCGCACCGCCGAACGCGGCGGCCGTGATCGCCCGACGCACGGTCCATGCGCCGGCACCGGCCCGACGCCGCCACGGCCGCCGCCAGAGCACCAACACCAGCGCCGCACCGAACCCGCGCAGCCACGCCACCGCGGCCGGATCGACGGTGTCGAACAGGAACACACCGATCGCCGCACCGACGTACATGCACAGCGCACCGATCACGAACAGCGAGGGGATACCCAGCTTCGATGCGCCGGAGAGCGAAGTAGAAGTCGAAGCCACACCGGCGACCCTACTGCCGCGGCACGGGCGGACTCCGATCAGCTGTCAGCGAACACCGTCGACGGCGTTCCTGCTCGTGAACGATGTTTCGTGTTAGTGACAACACAAAGAAACGCGCTCGGGAACAACGCATGACCGCCATACGTCTGACAGAGTGAACGGACCGCGCCATACCGACGCGGCGGACCGGCCCCAGGCGAACGGGACAACCCGCAAGCCAGTACGGAGGAGTCATGCCCGGAACATTGACCAGCCCACAATTGACAGCAGCGGACCGGTGCGACCGGTGCGGTGCAGGGGCTCGCGCGCGTGTCGTGCTCTCGACCGGTGGAGAACTTCTCTTCTGCGGTCACCACGCCACCGAGCACGAAGCCCGTTTGCGTGAAGTGAACGCAACGGTGATGACCGAATCGGACTCCACGGTGTAACCCACCTTTTGTGTCGGGGGAAAACAGGTTCGCCACGATCGACGAACACAACGACGAAGACGGACGGTCACCAGACCGTCCGTCTTTTTCGTGCCCGGACCCGCCGGGGATCTCTACATCTTCCGCAACTGCGCGATTCGCTCACCCAACTGATCCGCCGACGCCATCGCCGTCGGCGGGCCACCACAGATTCGTCGCAGATCGCCGTGAATCACCCCGTGCGGCTTCCCGGTGCGGTGGTGGTACACCGCAACCAAACTGTTCAGTTCACGCCGCAGACCGGCCAACTGGCCCGCACTGGTGGCCCTGTCGTTGACGACGGCAGGTGCCGGAACCGCCGGTCCGGCGGCCGGCTTGTCGATCTGTTCCTGTTGGCGCTGGCGCAGCAGGTCGCGCATCTGCGTCGCGTCGAGCAAACCGGGCAGACCGAGATAATCGGCTTCCTCGTCGCTGCCCGAGAACGTCGCGGTACCGAACGACGAACCGTCGTAGATCACCTGGTCCAGTTCCGCATCCGCGCCCAGCGAGGTGTACGCCTTCTCCTCCTCGCCCAGCTCGTCCTTCTGCTTGTTGGCGTCGGCCAACAACTCGTCGTCGAAGCCGTCCTTCTCGCGGTGCGGCTTGCCGAGGATGTGATCGCGTTGCGCCTCGAGCTGCGACGCGAGGTCCAGCAGCACCGGTACCGACGGCAGGAAGACGCTCGCCGTCTCACCCTTGCGCCGAGACCGCACGAATCGGCCGATGGCCTGCGCGAAGTACAGCGGGGTCGACGCACTCGTCGCGTAGACACCGACGGCCAGACGCGGAACGTCGACGCCCTCGGACACCATGCGGACGGCAACCATCCACCGCTGGTCGCTCTTGCCGAACTCGGCGATGCGGGCGGAGGACGTGGGGTCGTCCGAGAGCACGATCGCAGGCGTCTCCCCCGTGATGACCTCGATCAGTTTCGCGTAGGCCCGCGCCACCGTCTGATCGGTCGCGATGACCAGACCGCCGGCATCGGGCATGCCGCCTGCGCGCAGTTGCGCGAGCCGGGTGTTGGCCGCCAACAGCACCGCAGGCATCCAGTCGCCCTGCGGATCCAGAGCGGTGCGCCATGCCCGCGCGGTCTGTTCGGCATTGAGCGGCTCCCCCAGCCGAGCGGTGTATTCCTCGCCTGCACTGTCCCGCCAGCGTGCCTCACCGGAGTACGCGAGGAACACGACCGGACGGACGACGCCGTCCGCGAGAGCATCGGAGTAGCCGTACGCGTGATCGGCCTTGGACCGCATCAACCCGTCCTGATCGGGTTCGTAGTTGACGAACGGGATGGGACTGTCGTCGCTACGGAACGGCGTACCGGTCAGTGCGAGACGTCGGGTGGCGTCTCCGAACGCTTCGCGAATTCCCTCACCCCAGCTCTTCGCGTCGCCGCCGTGGTGGATCTCGTCGAGAATCACGAGGGTCTTGCGTGATTCGGTGCGCACTCGATGCTTGAACGGGTGCGAGGCGATCTGCGCGTACGTCACGACCACGCCGTGATAGTCGCTGGACGTCTGACCGGTCGAGTTCGAGAAGCGCGAGTCCAAGGCGATTCCGACCCTGGCGGCCGACTCCGCCCACTGGTGCTTGAGGTGTTCGGTGGGCGCAACGACCGTCACCTGGTCGACGGTGCGATGCGCGAGCAGCTCTGCGGCCACCCGGAGGGCGAAGGTCGTCTTGCCTGCGCCGGGCGTCGCGACCGCGAGGAAATCCTTGGGCGAGGCGACGAGATACTTCGTCAACGCCCGTCGCTGCCACGCACGCAGCGGTGCGCCCCCGATCGCGGGAGCGGCAGTCTGCTCGGTGGACGGTGGTGTGGGATCGAACATGTCAGCGCTCACTGGCCGCCGGTTCCTGGCATCGATGTAAATTCCTCGCGCTCTCGGTAGCCCTGCAGTGTCCGCGGAGGAGCCTATCGCTCCGCACCGACCGATCCCACATCGCTGGGGTGAGTCGGATGCGACACGGCGAGTCGGCTGTTAGGCGAAGTCGCCTGTCGTCAGGAATGCTGGAGGAACCATGAGCGAGTCTGCAGGCGGAACTCCACCACCGGAACGGTTGTCGGCGAGAAGGCCGATACACGCCGCGTGGAAAGTGACTCTGCGCACTCTGAGCAAGGCATGGGACGACTCGATCTTCAGCAAGGCCGCAACGGCCGCGTTCTGGCAGACGTTGTCGCTGCCACCGCTGTTGCTCGGCGTGCTGGGCAGCCTGGGACTCGTCGGCGGATGGTTCGGACCCAACACCGTCGAGATCATCGAGTCCAAGATCATCACGTTCAGCAACACGCTCTTCAGCGGTAGCGTCGTGGACCAGATCATCGCTCCGACGGTCAAGGACGTTCTCGCCCAGGGAAGCGGGGAGATCGTGTCCGTCGGCTTCCTGCTCTCGTTGTGGGCCGGGTCCTCTGCGATCTCGACGTTCGTCGACTCCATCGTCGAAGCGCACGGTCAGGCCGACGCACGACATCCCGTCTGGCAGAGGTTCTTCGCGCTGCTTCTCTACGTGGGCTTCCTGGTGATCGCGGTCTTCGTACTTCCGCTCGTCGCACTCGGACCGGTGTACGTGCAGCAGATCCTGCCCGACTCGTGGATCACCGTGGGCAGCGAGGTCATCGACTTCTTCTACTATCCGGCCGTCGGGCTCCTGCTGATCATCGGTTTGACCACGCTGTACAAGGTGGCCCTGCACACCTCGCTGCCCTGGCATCGCCTCCTCGGCGGAGCTCTGCTGGCCGGGGTGTTCTTCATGATCGCGAGCGCGGTACTGCGCCGGTACCTCGGCTGGGTGACCAGCACCGGATACACCTACGGCGCGCTGGCGACGCCCATCGCGTTCCTGCTGTTCACGTTCTTCCTCGGCTTCGCCGTCGTTCTCGGTGCCGAGTTCAACGCAACGATCCAGGAGTTCTGGCCCGCCCGGGCGACACGAATGGACCAGATGCGGGAGTGGATCGCGGCGCAGGCCGCCACCGACGACAAGCCGTCGGGACCGGTGACCGCCGTCGCTCGACGGCTGGCCACGGGGCCGATCAAACTGACCGGCGACCGAGCCCGTTCGGATCGACCGGAACCGACCCAGGACCGGCACCCGGGCGACGGTGCTCAGTCGCCTTTCTTGAGACCCTCGTAGACCTTCTTGCAGTCCGGGCACACCGGTGATCCGGGCTTCGCGGACTTGGTGACGGGAAACACCTCACCGCACAGCGCGACGACGTGTGTACCCATCACCGCGCTCTCGGCGATCTTGTTCTTCTTCACGTAGTGAAAGAACTTCGGCCGGTCGTCATCGGTGGTTTCGTCCGGTGCGATATCGGGACGGTCCTTCGTCTGAGTGCTCATGAACACAGATTAATCCGTGCATCCACAGCACGGGGTAACCGGTTCCACAGCTCGTCGTATGCATTCTGTGAGCAGTAGTGCCACAGTGGAGGTATGACGAGAACCCCAGGGTTCGACGGAAGCGCGTACAGCGACTCGCCGGATGGGCCCGTCCTGATCACCGAGGCGCAGCAATCGGTCGAGGAGCAGCACAAAGCTCGCGTCCGCAAATACATGTTCATCATGTCGTTCCGTATCCCGGCGCTGGTGTTGGCTGCCATCGCGTACGGGATGTGGATGAATCCGTGGATCTCCATGGCGATAGTCGGAGCGTCCATCCCACTGCCGTGGATGGCGGTGCTGATCGCCAACGATCGGCCGCCCCGCACCAAGGACGAGATGAGCCGATACGACTACCGGACCGTGGACAGGCCGCAACTGGAATCGAGCAACCACCGCGTGATCGAACCGGGCGACGACTGACGGCCCCGGCCGTCGCCGGTGCGACACTTGCGTCGTGACTGCACCGAATTCCACGTCCCCGCTCACCGTCGCCTGCTCCGGTCTTCGTGAGGCCTTCGAGCGGGCGGGATACGACGCCGACGGCGTACTGACACTGCTCGGCGAAGACGCCCACGCTGCCCTCGGTCGCAGCGAACCGGTGCCGGTACGCAACGCCAGTCGGGACGGGGGTGCGCTGGGTGTTCTGGTACGCCTGTTCCTTCTCGTCGACGACTGCCCCGAGTCCGACGTCGCCGACGCCATCGCGCCACTGACGGTCGCCGACGCCGTCGCGGCCGGGATTCTCTCCCGATCGGGATCGACGGTGCGGACGCTGCTCGACATTCGGCCTCTCGACGCCGGCCACGGGACTCGATGGATCGTCTCGGATCCCGACGGCAGCATGCGTGCCGCCGAGACCGCTCCCGATCACGTGCTCGGCGTCGGACAGGCTTCCCTGTCTCTGTTGCGCGGAACGCCCACGTCGCCGGCGACCAGTGTTCTCGACGTCGGTACCGGCTGCGGCGTCCAGGCCGTACACGCCTGCGGCTACGCAGAGCAGGTGACCGCGACCGACATCAGTCCGCGATCGATGGACCTCGCTGCGGCGACGATGGCGCTCAACAACCTCGACGTCGAGTTGCTGCACGGTTCCTGGTTCGAGCCCGTCGCCGGGCGTCGGTTCGATCGCATCGTCGCCAACCCGCCCTTCGTCGTCGGCCGCGCCGAAGTGCAGCACTCGTACCGCGATTCCGGCCTCGACCTCGACGGAGCGAGCGCTCTGATGATCGGCCGAGCCCCGGACCACCTGACGCTCGGCGGTACTGCGGCGATCCTGGCGTCCTGGGTGCACGTCCGCGGCGAGGACTGGCGCGCGCGGGTGGCGTCGTGGCTGCCTGCGCACGGCATCGACGCCTGGGTCGTCGAGCGTGACGTCGCCGATCCCGCGCTCTACGTGGGCACGTGGATGCGCGACGGCGGACTCGATCCACGCGATCCCGACGCAGCCGCGGTGGCACAGTCCTGGCTCGATCACTTCGCCGCCGCCGACGTGGAAGGAATCGGTTTCGGGTTCGTGTATCTCCGCAGAACGGACGAGCCCACCGATCTTCTCGCGGAGGAACTCACTCATGGCTTCTCCGACCCGCTCGGCAACGAATCGATCGAGTACTTCGCGCGGCTGGACTGGCTGCGGGAGCACGACATTCTCGACTCGGTGCTCACCGTCGACCCGAACACCGCGCTCGAACGCGTCTACCTTCCCGGCGAGGAGGGCTGGGCCGAAGTGGCGGTGCGGGTCCATCGCGGGAACGGCCCGCAGTGGCAACACGACATCGACGAACTCGGTGCGGCTCTGCTCGCCGGGCTGCGACCCGACGGTCTACCGGTCGGTGAACTGGTGGAGTTGCTCGCTGCTGCGCACGGCGAGGACGCCGAGGAACTGGCAGTGCATGCGGTGACGATGATGCAGGGTCTCGTCCGGCACGGGTTGGTTGTGCCGGCTCGATGAGTCGCCGACATCGACCCGGGAGAGCGCGCGTTCCCGGCGGCTTCACTTCTCAGCAACTTCTCAGGACGAACATGACGTAATCCCTGGTCACGCGGGTATCCACGGGATCGGCGTGGGAACTTATCGGAGTCTCCCAAGCGTTGAGCCTTGTGAGACACCACCGACCAGGAGGCAAGTCATGACCAGCCCCAGCACCACGATTCGTCCGCGGCCAACCGATGCCGATCTGGACGCTCAGAGCCCAGCAGCCGATCTCGTTCGCGTGTACCTCAACGGCATCGGCCGCACCGCATTGCTGACGGCTGCCGAAGAGGTCGATCTGGCCAAGAGGATCGAGGCCGGTCTCTACGCGAAGCAGGTTCTCGAGAACACGAAGCGACTGAGCGCGGTCAAGAAGCGCAACCTCGCCATCATCGTTCGCGACGGAAGTGCTGCGCGTAGCCACCTGCTCGAAGCGAACCTTCGCCTGGTCGTGTCTCTCGCCAAGCGCTACACCGGTCGCGGGATGCCCCTGCTCGACCTGATCCAGGAGGGCAACCTCGGACTCATCCGCGCGATGGAGAAGTTCGACTACGCCAAGGGCTTCAAGTTCTCGACCTACGCGACGTGGTGGATTCGTCAGGCCATCACCCGCGGCATGGCAGATCAGAGCCGCACGATCCGGCTGCCCGTCCACCTGGTCGAGCAGGTCAACAAATTGGCCAGGATCAAGCGTGAGCTGCATCAGCAACTCGGCCGCGAGGCGACGGACGAGGAACTGTCGAGCGAATCGGGCATCGCGGTGGAGAAGATCGCGGATCTGCTCGACCACAGCCGTGACCCGGTCAGCCTGGACATGCCGGTCGGCAGCGACGAGGAAGCGCCTCTCGGCGACTTCATCGAGGATTCCGAGGCGACGTCCGCCGAGAACGCCGTCATCGCCGGCCTGTTGCACAGCGACGTCCGTGTCGTCCTCGGAACTCTCGACGAGCGAGAGCAGCAGGTCATCCGTCTGCGCTACGGCCTGGACGACGGACAGCCCCGCACCCTCGATCAGATCGGCAAGCTCTTCGGGCTCTCTCGCGAGCGCGTCCGTCAGATCGAGCGCGAGGTGATGGTCAAGCTTCGGCAGGGCGACCGCGCCGAGAAGCTGCGGTCCTACGCCAGCTGAGCACAGCCACCGACCGGTGCAGCAGCGGTGACCATCCCCGTTCGCTGCACCTCACGCGGTAGCCGGGCCGACGTTCTCTCCCCCTCGGGACGTCGACTCGGCTGCCGCTTTGTCGTGGCCCGTCCTCTCAGCGCAGGCGACGCGGACCCAGATCGGCCTTGGTGGGCTCGGGCCCGATGCGCACCCGGGCGTCGGTGATCTGCGCGCCGTCGGCGGAGGCCAACACCGGCTCGCAGGAGATCTCGCGAATGTCGGCGATGTCCTCTGCCAGAGCAGAAATACGCTGAACGAGGTCGATCAGGGCATTCTTGTTGACGGGCACCGCATTTCGGTATCCGGACAGCAGCGGAGCCGCTTTGGGCGCGTCGATGAGCTGCGCGGCCTCGTCTTCGGTCAGCGGCAGCACCCGGTACGCGCGGTCACCCAATAAGTCCGAGATCACCCCGGCCAGCCCGAACGAGATGAGTGATCCGAACGACGGGTCGTCCTGCACGCGCACGACGCATCCGATGCCCTTGACCGCCATACGCTGAACGTGCAGCAACGGCTCGCCGGAGTCCGCAGCGAGGTTCCGGTACGCCACGCGCACTGCCGAGGCGTCGGCCATGTCCAAGCGCACTCCCCCGAGATCGGGCCGGTGTCGCCACCGCTCCCCGGTCGCCTTCACCGCCACCGGGTAACCCAGTTCGTTCGCCGCGGCGACCGCTCTGTCCTCGTCGGTCACGATTCTGAAGGCCACGACGTCGAGTCCGTAGCAGGACAACAGTTCTGCGGTCTCGAAGTCCGAGAGCCACCGTCCGTGACTGCCCGACGACCGCCACCCTTCCACCAGTCGCTTCGCGCGATCGGAGTCGATGCTCTTGGGACGGACGAGGTTCGACACCGGTCGCGAACGCCACGACGAGTAGCGCCACGCGGCAGCCAGGGCCGCAACCGCCCGCTCCGGACTCGAGTACGACGGCACCGAACCGCGAACGGGATGACCACCCGGTCCGCGTACCGCCAGGACGTCGGGGATTCCTTCGGTGGCCAGGAAGGTCGAGAGCACGGGCTTGTCGGATCCACGAACGGCATTGCCGAGCGCGGCCGCGAACGGTTCGACCTCGACGGCGACCGGAGGCACGAACACGACGATGACGGCATCGATGTCCGACGCGGCCAAGGCCGAGGACACCGCCGCAGCGAACTCTTCGGGACCCGCCTGCGGACCTACGTCGGTCGGATTGCTCGCATGCAGGCCCTTGGCTCGCGCAGCGTCGACGGCCAGCACACCCAGAGCCGTCGAATTTCCCACCACGGCAACCCGCGGGCCGACAGGAAGAGGCTGATTTCCGAACAGGACGGCGCAGTCGAACAGTTCGGAGATGGTGTCGACCTGGATGACGCCGGCCTGCGCGAACAGTGCGCGCACGATCGAGTCGTCGATGTCGGCACCGATCGCGTGGGCGGGCGGCACGGCACCGCGTCCGCTCTTGACCGCGATGATCGGCTTGGTGCGTGCGACCCGTCGAGCGATCCTGGTGAACTTCCTGGGATTACCGAAGCTCTCGAGGTAAAGCAGGATCACCTCGGTGGCCGGGTCCGAATCCCAGTACTGCAGTAGGTCGTTTCCGGACACATCGGCGCGGTTTCCCGCCGAGACGAACGTCGACAGTCCCAGCCTGCGGTTGGCGGCCTCGTCCAGAATCGCGATGCCGAGGGCTCCGGACTGACAGAAGAACCCGACGTTGCCTGGCGTGGGCAGATGCGGAGCCAGGGTGGCGTTCAGACCGAACTCGGGATCGGTGTTCGCCACACCGAGCGCGTTGGGCCCGATCAAGCGCATTCCGTGCGCCCTCGCGGCGAGCACCAGCCTGCGTTCGCTCTCCTGTCCCGCGGGTCCGGTCTCGCCGAATCCGCCCGAGACCACCAGCAACGCTTTGACGCCCTTGTCGAGGCAGTCGTCGAGTACCGCGTCGATCGCATCGGCGGGTACCGCAGCGATCGCCAGATCGACCGGATCCGGGATGTCGTGCACCGTGGCGTAGGCGCGGACTCCGCGGACCGAACGGTGGTCGGCGTTGACGGGATACACCGGGCCGGTGAAGTTGCCCGCCAGCAGATTTGCGAGAACGGCGTTGCCCACCTTGGAGCTGTCCGTCGACGCTCCGATCACGGCGACCGATCGAGGGCTGAGTACGTTGCGCACACTGCGGGCCTCGGCGGCACGTTCGCGCGAATTGCGCACCGAGAGCAGCGCTTCGCTCGGGTCGATCGCGAACTCGAGTCGCAACACTCCCCCCTCGAAGGACCTGCTGACCTGATAACCCGCTTCGCGGAAGACGGTGACCATGTTCCGGTTCTCGGCGAGCACCTCGGCGACGAACATGTTCACCCCGTTCTCGGCGGCCGCCCCCGCGAGGTGTTCGAGCAGGATCGGCCCCAGCCCGCGGCCCTGATGCGCGTCGGCGACGACGAAGGCCACCTCGGCGGAATTGCCGTCTCCCTCGGGAAGTCGTTCGTACCGGCCGACCGCGATGATGTCGTCACCGAGCACCGCGACGAACGCGACTCTGTCGTGGTGGTCGACGGTGGTGAAGTTGAGCACGTCACGCTGGGGCATCGTGGGGTAAGGACCGAAATACCGCAGGTACCTCGTCCGCTCGGACAGCCGGCCGTGGAACGCGACGATGCGCTCGGAGTCCGACGGGACGATGGGACGCAGGTGCACCACACCGCCGTCGGAGGTCAGGACGTCGGCAACCCAGTGCCGCGGAAACGACGTCTCCGCTCGCTCCCGTGCCAGGTCCTTCTCGCTCGGCTCCGACGCCGCAACGGCAGGCTCCTCGGCCGAGGGGCTGTCGGTCGGATCAGTCACGCGGGTCCTCCGGATCGAGTCCGAGCAGTGGAAACACTGCTCGACGGGTGGCGATGATCGCCGAATCGACGCGTTCGAGCGCCCTGTCGGTGCCGTCCGCGCCTGCGAGAGACCCACCGGGTCCGTCCCAGGCGGGATAGTCGACGTCTCCCCCGTCACCCATGGTCTGCGGTAGGTCGACGCTCGGTGCCATGGTCCGCACCCGCTCGCGCCACGTGTCCGGCAGCGCCGACATCGGGTCGATGTCGCGGCCGAGCGCGGCAGCGATGAGGTACGTCCAGGACCGTGGAACGACGCGCACCAAGCCGTACCCACCACCGCCGACGGCCAACCACCGACCTTCGGAATGCTTGTCCGCCAGATCGCGCATGGCCAGGAACGCAGCGTTCTGGCCGTCGACGGTCAGGGCGAGGTCCGCGAGGGGATCCTCGCGGTGGCTGTCCACACCGCATTGGCTGACGATGATCTGGGGCCGGAACGCCGCGATCGCGCCCGGCACGATCGCGTGGAACGCGCGCAACCACAACCTGTCCGCGGTCCCGGGCAGCAACGGGACATTGATCGAGCTTCCCTCACCGCGCTCGGTTCCCACCTCGGTGGACCATCCGGTGTTCGGCCACAGCGTCGCCGGATGTTGATGCAACGAGACCGTGAGCACTCTCGGGTCACCGAGGAAAGCCGCTTGAACGCCGTCCCCATGGTGAGCGTCGACATCGATGTAGGCGATTCGGTCGAACCCGTTGTCCAGCAACCACGAGATGGCGATGGCGGCGTCGTTGTAGACGCAGAAGCCCGATGCCCAGTCGGCCATCGCGTGGTGCATACCGCCACCGATGCTCACCGCGCGTCGAGCGCGACCCGACGCGATCTCGCGGGCGGCGGCCAGCGAGCCGCCGGCGAGCATGGCGCTCGCCTCGTGCATCTGCGGAAACACCGGATTGTCGTCGGAACCGAGTCCGTGGACGACGTCGTCGGGATCGCGCAGGGCCGGGCCCTGAGACGGTGCCTGTTTGACGGCCTCGATGTACGCGCTGGTGTGAAACCGGAGCAACTCCGAATCCGGTGCTGCGGCGGGCTCGACCAATTCGACACCCTCGAGCAGGCCGATGTCGGTGGCGAGCGCCATCGTCAGATCGAGTCGAGTCGGGTTCATCGGGTGGTCGTCGCTCCACCGGTAGCCGAGGTAGTCCGCGCTCCACACGACGATGTCCTCGGGGCGGTTCGGGATGGACGCGGCGGCGCGTGTCGCCTGATCAGACATAGGGACAAAACTACGTTGTCGGGCGGGATGGTGTTGCCGGGTTCCGTTGTTGTCCCCGGAGTCCCCCTGTGAGAAGCCACGGGAAAAGACGTCCACCGTTGTGGTGCGCCGCGCCCGCTGCGACTGGGTGCAGCGCCTATTTCGGGACGCTGACGGTAGGATCGAGCCCGACGAAGGGGTTGAGTGTGAAGGATCTGGTCGACACCACGGAGATGTACCTCCGGACGATCTACGATTTGGAAGAAGAGGGCGTGATTCCGCTCCGCGCGCGAATCGCCGAGCGGCTCGAACAAAGTGGTCCCACCGTCAGCCAGACCGTTGCTCGGATGGAGCGCGACGGGCTGTTGTCCGTCGCGGGCGATCGGCACCTGGAGCTGACCGAGAAGGGCCGAAGTCTGGCGGTTGCGGTCATGCGCAAGCACCGTTTGGCAGAGCGCCTGCTCGTGGACATCATCGGTCTGCGCTGGGAAGACGTTCACGCCGAGGCGTGCCGCTGGGAGCACGTGATGAGCGAGGAGGTCGAGCGTCGTTTGGTGACCGTACTGAACAACCCGACGACCTCGCCGTACGGCAACCCGATCCCGGGGTTGGCCGAACTCGGGCTCGGCCAGTCGACTCTGGCACCGGAGGCTCTCATCCGCCTCACCGACGTTCCGGTCGGCCAACCGACTGCCGTCGTGGTGCGTCGTCTCGCCGAGCACGTCCAGTCCGACCCCGAGGTGATCGCTCAGCTCCGCGAGGCAGGCGTGGTCCCCGATGCTCGCGTTACAGTCGAGGCCAAGCCCGGATCGATCACGATCACGGTGCCAGGACACAGCGGTGTCGACATATCCGAGGAGATGGCGCACGCCGTCCAGGTGAAGAAGGTCTGACCTCCCACCGACGACGGCGTTCGACGCGTGTGAGGGAGAACGAACAGTGAAGCTTCTGGTCACCGGTGGTGCGGGCTACGTCGGCAGCGTCTGCGCGGCCGTGCTCGTCGAGCGCGGACACGAGGTCGTGGTCGTGGACAACCTGTCCACCGGTAACCGGGACGCCGTGCCCGGTGGTGCCACGTTCGTCGAAGGTGACGTCAAGGACGTCGCCGCGGACGTGTTGATCGGCGGCGGCTTCGACGCCGTCCTGCACTTCGCCGCGCAATCTCTGGTGGGCGAGTCGGTGGTCTCGCCCGACAAGTACTGGAGCGGGAACGTCGTCACCTCGCTGGCGTTGCTCGATGCCATCCGAGCATCCGGCACCGCGAAGCTGGTGTTCTCTTCGACCGCCGCCACGTACGGCGAGCCCGAGAAGACTCCCATCACCGAGGACGCACCCACCCGCCCCACCAATCCCTACGGTGCCACCAAACTCGCGATCGATCACGCGATCACCTCGTACGCCGCGGCCTACGGCCTCGCAGCCACCAGCCTCCGGTACTTCAACGTCGCCGGTGCCTACAACGGTTTCGGCGAGAATCGCGTCGTCGAGACCCACCTGATTCCGCTCGTGCTTCAGGTCGCTCTGGGGCAGCGCGAGAAGATTTCGGTGTTCGGTACCGACTGGCCCACTCCGGACGGTACGGCTGTTCGCGACTACATCCACGTCGCAGACCTGGCCGAGGCACACATTCTCGCCGTCGATGCCGCACAACCGGGTGAGCACACCATCTACAACCTCGGCAGCGGCACCGGATTCTCCGTGCACGAGGTCATCTCGTCCTGCGAGCGCGTCACCGGTCTGCCCATCGCCGTCGAACATGCTCCCCGTCGTGCCGGTGATCCTGCGGTCCTGATCGCCTCGAGTGCGCGTGCGGTCGAGGAGCTGAAATGGACGCCGGAGCTGACCGATCTCGATCGGATCGTGGCCGATGCGTGGACCTTCCTGCAGCAGCTCGGCGATCGGTCGCACGCAGCGCGCTGACCCGCGTTGCCGGCCGATCATCGATGTGCCCGACCGGCCGTCACCGTCGACCGAACGGGTCCCCGGGCAACCGAACTCCGCAGACGCGCGCGCACGCGAAGCCGCTCTCGGCCACTTCGCGAACGAGTTCGGGACCTGCGCCAGCGCTGAGCGATCGGTCCAGCAGTCGCGCCAGTGAGTACGTCTCGTCGGCTTCCAGTGCAGCGTCGATCGCGACGCGGGCCATCGGCCCGTCTCCGCGCACGTACGCGCTGAAGGCCAGAAGTGTTGCGGCGACGGCGCGTGCGCCCTTCGGTAGGACGCGGGACATTCTCGCCCAGAACTCTTCGACGAATCCCGCGTCGTCGCCAAGCGTCAACGCCAACACCGCGTCACGCACCTGGACGTGGCCGATCGCGAGTGCGATCCGAGCGATGTCGGCCGGATCCAATTCGGTGTCGTACGGTCCGCGTGCGATGTACGACAGCACCGAGGTCAAGTCGTCGGTACGAGACCGGGTGCCCTCGCGCCGTTGTCGCGACATCTCGGCCGCCACGGCCCGCACCGTCGCGTCGGGGCCCGGTGCGATGGTCTCGGCGAGCTCGCACCTGGACTTTCGGACGGAGTAGCCGTCGAGCACGCGTGCCACGGTCATCGGAGACGCCGAAGGATCGGATATCAGGCCGTGCCGCTGCGGTCCGCGCAAGGTCCACCACTCGGCGGAATCGGCGATCTCCGACGCCGCGAGGGCCTCGCCGAGCTGCACTCCGAACGATGCGAGTGCGGCGTCGAGTTCGATCACCAGCGCTTCGACGTCGAGCAGATGCGCTGTTCTGACGGCTCGGTCGAGCCTGTCGTCGACGAACACCGCCATGACCGCGGGGATGTTCTCCCTCGCGCAGTAGCCGGCAAGGTAGCCGATGGCGTCGAGCATCTCCTCGGTCGCGCGGGTACGACCGCCTGCGCGCCGATCGGCGTGTTCGCCTGCCAGGACGAGGTCGTGACGCATCGTGGGTCCGACGCCGGCACCGCCGTCCTGGACCGCGATGAGCACCATCGATCGATGCGGGTGGAATCCGAGCATGGCCGGCACGGCTGCCATCAGGTCGCTCACCTGACCGAGTCGAACGCGATGGCGGGAGTCGAAGTTGTCGTGTGAATTCGTCGGTGTGTGCATACCGGAGAATCCTGGCCGGGGTCCTGACGACCGACGAAGTCCCGACCTGAGCTTTCGAACTGCCCTGTGGAGAACCGGTGTGTTGTGGACCGATCGAGTCGCCGGAGCTGTGGACGACCGATTCGTGTCGGTGCGATCTGCTATCGCTTCGTCAGCCCTGGCCGACCTTCTGGACGGCCGCGGTGAACAGCTCGTCGAGGGTCATCGCGTCGGGCGTGCCCGAGCCGAACGACATGAACGTGGCCGACACTCGCACCCCGTCGATCTGGGCCATCAACGTCAGCATCGACTGCGTGACGGCGTCGCCGCCTGCACCCGATGCAACGGTCTGCCGGACGGCCAAGGTGTCGTCCGCGTCGATGGGCGGTGCCGGCGTCAGAGTCGAGGTCACCGTCGAGGTCGCACCGGACTTGGTTGCCGTCACCTCCCCGCACTGTTCGAGCTGCTCCTTGCGCGCCGAGAGCGGTTCGTCCACTGCGGTCAACTCGATCGAGATGGTCGATCGACTGTCGTTGTCGGTTCCGACGATCATGGCCGTTCCCGTCGGGCCGAAGTCCTGGTCGGCAGGCTTGCATCCCGCCGGGCTGACCTCGGCACCGGCCGGTATTCCGCTGAGATCGGGTGCGGCTTGCGAGATCGCCTGCTGGGGCAGAACCAGGGCGTCGTACGGTGCCGGGAAGCTGGACGGGTCGATCAGCAGCGTGCTGAGATCCACACCGGACCGCGCCGACGAGGTGGCACTGCCTGCGCTGGGTTCAGCGGTGCCCGTGACGGTCGAGCTGCACCCCACCAGTACGAGCGCTCCGATCGCCGCCGACGTGGCAGCGCTGGTCAGGCGGGTTCTCCGTGCGGCGGGGCTCACAAGACGTCCTCTTCGAGTAGGTGGGACGCCGCAGCACTCGCTCCGGCGTCCCACCACTGTCTCATTCCGACCACCTCGAACGCGGCAGGCGACCTACCGCAGTGTCGCGATGTCAGCTTCCGCGGGCGATCCACTCCTCGAGGTGCGGTGCCTCGTCGCCGATGCGCGTGCCGTCGCCGTGCCCGGTGTTGACGCGAGTCTCGACGGGAAGCGCGAAGAGTCGATCACGGATGGACCCGATGATGGTCGGGAAATCCGAGTACGACCGGCCGGTGGCACCCGGACCGCCGGAGAAGAGGGTGTCGCCGCTGAACAACTCCCCCGCCTCCGGCAGGTACAGGCACGTCGATCCCGGTGAGTGCCCGGGTGTGTGCAACGCCAGGATGTCGGTTCCGGCAACGGTGATGCGCTGGCCGTCCTCGAGGGTGGAGTGCCCGACGCCCGGGTGCGTCTGCTCCCACAGCATCTCGTCGGCCGGGTGCAGCAGAATCGGCGCGTCGAGGGTGTCCGAGAGCTCGGGTGCCACGGTCACGTGATCGTTGTGACCGTGTGTGCAGACGACGGCCTTGACCGTGCGACCGGCTACCGCGTCGACGATCGGGGCCGCGGTGTGGGCTGCGTCGACGATCACGACCTCGTCGTCGTCGCCGATGAGCCAGATGTTGTTGTCGACGTCCCAGGTGCCACCGTCGAGACTGAACGTGCCCGAGGTGACCACGTTCTGGACACGGAATCGACCACTCACAGGATCACCACCGACCGCAGCACGGTGCCCTTGTGCATCTTGTCGAACGCGGCTTCGACGTCCTCGATGGTGATGCGTTCGGTGACGAACTTCTCGAGCGGCAGACGGCCCTGCTGGTACAGGTCCACCAACTGCGGGAAGTCGCGCTCGGGCAGGCAGTCGCCGTACCAGGACGACTTCAGCGAGCCGCCGCGGGAGAAGAAGTCGATGAGCGGCATCTCGAGAGTCATCTCGGGAGTCGGAACGCCGACGAGCACCACGGTTCCGGCGAGGTCGCGTGCGTAGAACGCTTGCTTCCAGGTCTCCGGACGGCCGACGGCGTCGATCACCACATCGGCACCGAAGCCTCCGGTCAGCTCCTGCACGGCCTCGACGGCGTCGACCACGGAAGAATCGACGGTGTGGGTGGCTCCGAGTTGGAGGGCCCATTCGAGCTTGCCCGGGTCGCGATCGACCGCGATGATCGTCGATGCGCCCGCCAAGCGGGCTCCGGCGATCGCGGCATCGCCGACGCCGCCGCAGCCGATCACGGCCACCGAGTCTCCGCGCGAGACGTTGCCGGTGTTCATCGCTGCCCCGAGCCCGGCCATCACTCCGCAGCCGAGCAGTCCGACGACGGCGGGATCGGCGTCTGCGGCGACCTTGGTGCACTGACCCTCGTGCACCAGGGTCTTCTCGGCGAATGCGCCGATGCCCAGCGCAGGGGTCAGCTCGGTGCCGTCCTCGAGGGTCATCTTCTGTGCTGCGTTGTGGGTGTCGAAGCAGTACCACGGGGTGCCGCGCTTGCAGGCTCGACATTCGCCGCACACGGCGCGCCAGTTCAGGACGACGAAGTCTCCGACCTCGACGTGCTCGACGCGGTCGCCGATGGTCTCGACGATTCCGGCTGCCTCGTGTCCGAGCAGGAACGGGAACTCGTCGTTGATGCCGCCTTCGCGGTAGTGCAGGTCGGTGTGGCACACCCCGCAGGCCGCGATCTTGACCACGACCTCGTTCGGCCCGGGATCGGGGATGGTGATCGTCTCGATGGAGACGGGCTCGCCCTTGCTCTTGGCAACGACAGCGCGGACCTGCTGCGGCATGTGTTCCTCCACTGTGAATCGGGTGTTTCGTGCTGGGCTCAGCCTCGCACAACGCATCAGTACGTGGCGACATCTGCATGGGTTCGGCCTCCGAATCTCGGAGTTCACAAGGTTGTGACCGGGTGGGCACGCAGTCTTTGCGTGCGAGCGGTACCTATGACGAATGTCTGAACCCATGGAGTACGACCTGGTGGTCATCGGCTCCGGCCCAGGTGGCCAGAAGGCGGCCATTGCGGCTGCGAAGCTCGGCAAGCGGGTGGCGATCGTGGAGAAGGGACACATGCTCGGCGGGGTCTGCGTCAATACCGGCACCATTCCGTCCAAGACGCTGCGCGAGGCCGTTCTGTACCTCACGGGCATGAATCAACGTGAGTTGTACGGGGCGAGCTATCGGGTGAAGGCCGACATCACTCCGGCCGATCTGTTGGCGCGAACCCAGCACGTGATCGGTAAGGAGATCGAGGTGGTGCGCTCGCAACTGCTGCGCAACCGGATCGAGCTCATCACCGGCGTCGGAAAGTTCCTCGACGCGCACACCATTGTGATCGAGGACGAGTCGCGAGGTGAACGCATCACGGTCAAGGCAGCCAATGTGGTGATCGCCACCGGCACCGCTCCCGCGCGTCCCGCCGACATCGCGTTCGACGATTACCGCGTCCTCGACTCCGACGGGATTCTCAATCTCGAATTCATTCCGGCGTCCATGGTCGTGGTCGGGGCCGGGGTCATCGGAATCGAGTACGCATCGATGTTCGCTGCTCTGGGAACGAAGGTCACCGTTGTCGAGAAGCGCGATTCGATGCTCGACTTCTGTGATCGCGAGATCATCGAGTCGTTGCAGTTCCACCTCCGCGATCTCGCGGTGACGTTCCGCTTCGGGGAGGCGGTGACCGCAGTCGACGTCGGCCCGAACGGAACGGTGACCACCCTTGCCAGCGGCAAGCGGATCCCGGCGGAGACGGTGATGTACTCGGCAGGCCGTCAGGGTCTGACGACGGCACTCGAACTCGAGAACGCCGGTCTGGAGGCCGACGCGCGCGGTCGCATCTTCGTCGACGAACATTTCCAGACCAAGGTCGATCACATCTACGCAGTCGGTGATGTCATCGGATTTCCGGCGTTGGCCGCGACGTCGATGGATCAGGGCAGGCTGGCGGCGTACCATGCGTTCGGCGAGTTCAGCGCGAAACTGACCGATGTGCAGCCCATCGGCATCTACTCGATTCCCGAGTTCTCGTACGTCGGAGCCACCGAGGTCGACCTGACGAAGGGATCGATTCCGTACGAGGTGGGGGTGTCGAGGTACCGCGAACTCGCTCGCGGTCAGATCGCCGGCGACTCGTACGGCATGCTCAAGCTGCTCGTCTCCACTGAGGACCGGTCGATTCTCGGCGTACACATCTTCGGGTCGGGTGCGACGGATCTGGTGCACATCGGGCAGGCCGTGATGGGGTGCGGCGGCACCATCGACTACCTCGTCGATGCGGTGTTCAACTACCCCACACTGTCGGAGGCGTACAAGGTTGCCGCCCTCGATGTCACGAACAAGATCCGTGCGCTGGCCAACTTCGACCGCTGATGTCGTCCTCGGCACGAGGGCAACCCGGGGCGGGGAATGAACAGCGGTCCACCGGTTGTTCTTTCGGATAGTGAATCGCCACGATCGACGTCGGCGGGTACGGGGCTCGCGCCCAGGATCGGCGTATTCTTACCCGATGCTCGCTTCGAGGTACCTACGAGTCGATCCGAAAGGGGCCCGGCCATGACCGAACAGTCGAAGATGTACGAGCTGGAGTTTCCGGCACCGCAAATCTTCTCCAACGACGGAGTCGGACCCGTCCTCGTGCACGGTCTGGAGGGCTTCTCCGACGCGGGTCACGCAGTGAAGTTGGCGACGACTCATCTGCGCGAGAGCCTGGAGTCGGAACTCGTCGCGTCGTTCGACGTCGACGAGTTGATCGACTACCGGTCCCGTCGTCCGACGATGACGTTCAAGTCCGATCATTTCTCGGACTACGACGCTCCCGAACTGAATCTCTATGCCGTCAAGGACCGCACCGGCACCCCGTTCCTGCTGCTGGCCGGTATGGAACCGGATCTGCGGTGGGAGAAGTTCACCACTGCCGTTCGCCTGCTCGCCGAACAGCTCGGAGTCCGTCGGACCATCGGTCTCGGCTCGATCCCGATGGCCATTCCGCACACTCGGCCGCTCGGTGTGACGGCCCACGCCAGCGACAAGGAGCTGGTCAAGGAAGGCAACAGCTGGGCAGGTGACCTGCAAGTGCCCGGCAGCGCGTCGTCCCTGCTCGAGCTCAGGATGGCGCAGCACGGCCACGAGTCGATGGGCTTTTCGGTGCACGTACCGCACTACCTCGCCCAGACGGACTACCCCGGTGCAGCCGAAACGCTGCTCGAAAACGTCAGCGAAGCCGCCGAGTTGGACCTGCCGCTGGCCGCGCTGGGTGAAGCTGCCGCACGGGTTCGGGAGCAGGTGAACGAGCACATCACCGGAAACGAAGAAGTCCAGTCGGTGGTGCAGGCACTCGAGCGTCAGTACGACACCTACGTGGCCGCGCAGGAACAGCAGTCGACGCTGCTGGCCAGCGACGAGCCACTACCGAGCGGCGACGAGCTCGGGGCCGAGTTCGAGCGCTTCCTCGCCGAGCAGGCCGGTCTCGACGAGGGAGAGGACACCACCGAGCAGTAGCAGTGTGAGCGGTCACAGAAGATGATCGCTCGGGCGCGCACATCGGACAGTTCGGGCGGATCGAAACATACCTGTAACCGCAAATACGCCCGATGTTCTGCCCCGAGCGTCATCTCGTGCAAGAGTCGTACCAACACGTACTCGGGTACGTACGTCCACACACTCGTGCACGGCGTCGCCGTCGTGTGCCGCCTCGCGCGGTGCACCAGGGAATTTCAGGAGGCGCAGATGAGCACCAATCCGCGCAGTCGCAAGCTCCGCCCGGTTCCCGACGAAGAGCCACGGCTGATCTTCCGGACCATTCACGGATACCGGCGGGCGTTCCGCATGGCCGGTGAAGGACCGGTCCTGTTGTTGATCCACGGGATCGGCGACAACTCCGAGACGTGGAACGAGGTGATCCCGCACCTCGCGAAGAACTACACCGTCATCGCTCCGGATCTGCTCGGGCACGGTCGCTCGGACAAGCCCCGTGCCGACTACTCCGTCGCCGCGTACGCCAACGGCATGCGTGACCTGCTCTCGGTGCTGGGCATCGAACACGTGACCGTCGTCGGACACTCACTGGGCGGCGGGGTCGCCATGCAGTTCGCCTACCAGTTCCCGGGCATGGTCGACAGGTTGGCTCTGGTGTCCTCCGGTGGCGTCACCAAGGACGTTCATCCCCTTCTTCGACTGGCATCCATGCCGTTTCTCAGCGAGGCGGTCAAACTGCTCCGCCTGCCCGGTGCCATCCCCGCGGTGAAGTTGGCGGGCAGCCTCCTGAGCACACTGCACAGCTCTCCCCTGCGTCCCGGGTCGCTCCTGCACGACACTCCGGATCTGATCCGAGTGCTGAGCGAGCTTCCGGCCCCGACGACGTACGAGGCGTATCTGCGGACCCTGCGCGCCGTCGTGGACTGGCGCGGCCAGGTGGTCACGATGCTGGACCGGTGTTACCTGACCGAGAATCTGCCGGTGCTGCTCGTCTGGGGTGATCAGGACTCGGTGATTCCGGTCAGTCATGCGCACCTCGCTCACTCGGCCATGCCCGGTTCCACATTGGAGGTGTTCGAGAATTCCGGACATTTTCCGTTCCGAGACGACCCGATGCGCTTCCTGCAGGTCGTGGAGGACTTCATCGATTCCACCCCGTCGTTGACGTTCGACGAAGTGCGGTGGCGCAACCTGCTCATCACCGGTGTCGGCGAGGACATGATCACCGGCAGCGCGAGTACGCGACTGGCAGTGCTCGGAGCCATGGGCTCGGACGAACGCAGCGCCACCTGACGCATCGCCGGACCCCGCCCGGCGCGGTGTCGATGCGGGTCCGGCCGTCGATCCCACATAGCCTGTAGAGGTGCTTCTCACCGAACTGATTCCCGATACCGCCGCCGCTCGGTCCGACGGCGTCGACCCGGACGTCCTGTTCGACACATTCACCACCTGGACTGCCGATCGCGGTCTGACCCTGTATCCCGCGCAGGAGGAAGCTCTCATCGAGCTGGTCTCCGGCTCCAACGTCATCCTCGCGACGCCGACCGGATCGGGTAAGTCGATGGTGGCCATCGGAGCCCACTACGCCGCGATGGCCGCGGGCATACGCAGCTTCTACACCGCGCCGATCAAGGCACTGGTCAGCGAGAAGTTCTTCGCTCTGTGCGAGATCTTCGGTGCTCAGAACGTCGGCATGATGACGGGCGACGCGTCGGTGAACTCCGGAGCCCCGATCATCTGCGCCACCGCCGAGATCGTCGCGAACCTCGCCCTGCGTCAGGGCCGCGGCTCCGACATCGGCCAGGTGATCATGGACGAGTTCCACTACTACTCCGAGCCCGATCGAGGGTGGGCCTGGCAGGTGCCGTTGATCGAACTGCCGCACGCCCAGTTCCTGTTGATGTCCGCGACCCTGGGCGATGTCTCGTTCTTCCGGGACGATCTGACCCGGCGCACCGGACGCACGACCACCGTCGTCTCGGGCTCCGAACGTCCGGTTCCGCTGATGTTCTCGTACGTCACCACTCCGATCAGCGAGACCATCGAAGAACTGGTGGAAACGCATCTCGCGCCGGTGTACGTCGTACATTTCACGCAGGCCGCGGCACTCGAACGAGCCCAGGCGCTGACGAGCGTCAATGTCGCGTCCAAGCAGGAGAAGGCCGAGATCGCCGAGGCCATCGGCGCCTTTCGCTTCACCACAGGTTTCGGGAAGACCCTGTCGAGACTGGTTCGGCACGGCATCGGGGTGCACCACGCCGGCATGCTGCCCAAGTATCGACGGTTGGTCGAGAAGCTGGCGCAGGACGGTCTGCTCAAGGTGATCTGTGGAACGGACACGTTGGGGGTGGGCATCAACGTTCCCATTCGCACGGTGTTGTTCACCGGACTGACCAAGTACGACGGCATCCGCACCCGCAAGCTTCGGGCCCGCGAGTTCCATCAGATCGCGGGACGCGCGGGCCGAGCCGGCTACGACACCCTCGGCACCGTCGTGGTGGAGGCCCCCGAACACGACATCGAGAACGCGCGTCTGGTGGCCAAGGCCGGCGACGATCCGAAGAAGCTCAAGCGTGTGCAGCGCAAGAAGGCACCCGACGGTTTCGTCTCGTGGGGTGAGCCGACATTCGAGCGGATCATCGCCGCCAGCCCGGAGCCGCTCACGTCCCGGTTCTCGGTGAGCAACGCGATGTTGCTCAATGTCATTGCCCGGCCGGGCAATTGCTTTCATGCCATGCGACACCTGCTCGAGGACAATCACGAGACCCGGCCCGCTCAGCGCAAGCACATCTTACGGGCGCTCTCGCTCTACCGTGGTCTGGTCGATGCGGGCATCGTCGAGCAACTCGACGAGCCGGACGCCGACGGTCGACATGCTCGACTGACGGTGGACCTGCAACCGGACTTCGCGCTCAATCAGCCGCTGTCGACGTTCGCGGTCGCGTCCTTCGACCTGCTGGACGCCGAATCACCGACCCATGCCCTCGATGTGGTGTCGATCATCGAGTCGACCCTCGACGATCCGCGTCAGATCCTCATGGCACAGCAGCACGCCGCGCGCGGCGAAGCGGTGTCGCAGATGAAGGCCGACGGCATCGAGTACGACGAGAGAATGGAGCTGCTCGAGGAGGTCACGTGGCCGAAACCTCTTGCAGAGCTGCTCGTTCCGGCATTCGAGATCTACCGCGGCACCCATCCGTGGCTCTCCGAGGTCGGCCTGTCGCCCAAGTCCGTGGTCCGCGACATGGTCGAGCGCGCGATGACGTTCGCAGAATTGATCAGCCACTACGGTCTGATGCGGTCCGAGGGACTCGTCCTGCGGTATCTCGCCGACGCTTATCGCACACTGCGCCAGACGGTTCCGCCGGAGTCTCGAACCGAAGAGGTACAGGACATCACCGAGTGGCTGGGTGAGCTCGTTCGGCAGGTGGATTCGAGCCTGCTCGACGAGTGGGAGAACCTCACCGATCCCGGTGCCGAGCCGGAAGCGCTCGTGGAGGCGTACGGATCCGACGTGCCGCGTCCGATCTCGGCCAACCCGCGAGCCTTCCGAATCCTCGCGCGCAACGCGATCTTCCGCCGCGTGGACCTGGCGGCGCGCCGACAGTGGAACACGCTCGACGACCTCGACGACGGCCCGGACTGGGAGGCCGAACTCGAGCCGTTCTTCGCCGAGTACGGCTCGATCGGAACCGGCCCGTCGGCCCGTGGCCCCGCGTTGTTCACCCTGAACGTCGGTGCGGAGTCCACGACGGTGCGTCAGGTGTTGGAGGACCCCGACGGGGACCACGGCTGGTCGCTCGACGCCGTCGTCGATGTGCCCGAGTCCGATGCGGCAGGCGAGATCGTGTTCGACGAGATCGTGATCACGCCCGGCTGAGGCCATCTGCTTGGCCGGCACGAACCTCGGTGGCGAGAAGACTTGCCAGCGCCCGGTATTCGGCCGAGCGCGCACTCGTGGATCGGTGCACGAGACCGATCGTGCGGCCGGGAGCCGGGTGTGCGAATTCCGCGGTGGACAGGCCCGCACGAGCGACCTCGACCTCGACGGCGCTGCGCGGCAGCAGCGTCAGACCCAGCCCGCCTGCAACGCACTGCACCACCGTGGTCAACGACGCCGCCCGGGTAGCGCTCGCGTCGGGCTCGATGTCGACCGAGCGGCACAGGTCGAGGGTCTGCTCGCGCAGGCAGTGCCCCTCGTCGAGCAGGAGCAGAGGCAGGCCTCGGAGGTCGGCGACGTCCAGATCCCGCCGCCCCGCCAGTGGGTGCTCGGCAGGTAACGCGAGCACGAAATCCTCGGTGTACATGGATATTTCGATCAATCCCGGGTCGGCGAGGGGCAGCGCGAGAACGGCGACGTCGAGGTCACCGGAGCGGAGTGCGTCGAGCAGTCGGGCGGTGTGATCCTCCACTATCCTCGGCACGAGGTCGGGGTACTCGGCGCGTACGGCCGGGAGTACTGCCGGCAGCACGTACGGTGCCACGGTCGGAATGATTCCGAGCCTGATACCACCGGTCAGGTGGCCACCCAATCCTGCTGCGGTAGCGACGAATCCGTCCACCCCGTCCAGTGCCGCGGTGGCCCGAGCGAGCAACTGACCGCCGGCAGGCGTCAACAACACCCGGCGAGTGCTGCGCTCGATCAGCTGCACTCCCAGCCCCTTCTCGAGCGCAGCAAGAGCCTGCGACAGCGAAGGCTGGGTGATACTCAGTTGCGCTGCGGCAGAACCGAAGTGGCGATGACGTGCGATCGCTGCGAACGCCCGCAGATGCGACAGGGTCGGCTGATAGCTTCGATCGGTCACGCCTATCAGTGTAGTGCCACTCATCACGTTTACCTTTGACCACACTTTTGGCACACTCGTACCGGTCGGCCGGGCTCGTACGGCTGCAGTCACGCCACCGACCCCGAACCGCTCACATACGGAACCGACGCGATCATTCGACACGAGGAGACCACATGGCACTGTTGACAATTGGCGACCAGTTCCCTTCATACAACCTGACCGCCGTCATCGGCGGCGACCTGTCCAAGGTGAACGCTCAGCAGCCCGACGATTACTTCACCACCGTCACCAGTGACGATCATGCAGGCAAGTGGCGCATCGTCTTCTTCTGGCCCAAGGACTTCACGTTCGTGTGCCCCACCGAGATCGCCGCGTTCGGCAAGCTGAACGAGGAGTTCGAGGACCGTGACGCACAGGTCCTCGGTGCGTCGGTGGACAACGAGTTCGTCCACTTCCAGTGGCGGGCACAGCACGACGAGCTCAAGACCCTCCCGTTCCCGATGCTGTCGGATCTCAAGCGTGAATTGGCTGCTGCCACGGGCGTTCTCAACGCCGATGGTGTCGCCGACCGCGCCACGTTCATCGTCGACCCCAACAACGAGATCCAGTTCGTCTCGGTCACGGCAGGCTCGGTGGGCCGCAACGTCGACGAGGTCCTTCGAGTCCTCGATGCCCTGCAGTCCGACGAGCTCTGCGCCTGCAACTGGAAGAAGGGTGATCCCACCATCGACGCAGGCGAACTGCTGACGGCGAGCGTCTGACATGACGATCGACAACCTCAAGAACGCCGTCCCCGAGTACGCCAAGGACCTCAAGCTCAATCTCGGTTCCATCGCCCGTTCCACGGTGCTCAGCGAGCAGCAGCTGTGGGGCACGCTGCTGTCGGTGGCGGCAGCGTCGAAGTCCGCGACGACGTTGAAGGAGATCGCCGAGGACGCTGCCGATTCACTGTCGGCCGAGGCGTACAACGCGGCACTCGGTGCCGCGTCGATCATGGGCATGAACAACGTCTTCTACCGAACCAAGGGATACCTCGGCGGCAAGTACGACGATCTGCGCGCCGGCCTGCGCATGAACATCATCGGCAACCCTGGCGTGGACAAGGCCGACTTCGAGCTGTGGTCGCTCGCGGTGTCGGCCGTCAACGGGTGCAACCACTGCCTGGAGGCACACGAGAAGACCCTGCGCGCCGAGGGCGTCGACCGCGAGAAGATCTTCGAGGCCATCCGTGCCGCGTCGATCGTCGCAGGTGTCGCGCAGGCGATCGAAACAGGGCGAATCCTCGACGGTGCCGCCGTCTGAGCGTCGTCTCGCACTGTTCACCGAACGAGGGATCCGCGGCCGCGGGTCCCTCGTTCGGCGTTCGGTACCATCCGGGCATGGCTACCGACGTCTCCGTCGTCCGAGTGTTCACCGATGCCGACGGCAGGTTCGGCAACCCCCTCGGCATCGTGGCCGCGGGCGACGTGGACGAGGCCGACAGGCAGCAGTTCGCCGCCGAGCTCGGCTTCAGCGAGACGGTGTTCGTCGATCGCACCGAGTCCGGTACGGCCTCGGCGACCATTCACACCCCCGCCGTGGAGCTACCCTTCGCCGGACATCCCACGGTCGGACTCTCGTGGTGGCTCCGCGAGCAGGGACATCCCGTCGACGTGCTCACCGTCCCTGCCGGACCGTTGAGCATCCGCTACGACGGCGAGCACACCTGGGTTCGCGCTCGCGCCGACTGGACTCCGCAGTTCACCTTCCATCGGGTTCACGATGCGGCCGAGGTGGCGGCAGCCGATCCGAGTGCGTACGACAGTGGGCACCACTACGTCTGGGCCTGGACCGACGAGGAACACGGCACGCTGCGATCGCGCATGTTCGCACCGATGATGGGTATCGCCGAGGACGAGGCGACCGGTGCTGCCGCCGTCCGGCTGACCGGTGAACTCGGCCGGAGCCTGAACATCGTGCAGGGAGCCGGATCGCGGTTGCGCACCACCATCGGCGACGGCTGGGTGGAACTGGGCGGACGCACCGCGGCGGACGCGTCGATCAGCGTGTGACGGGTACGTCCACTTCGATTTCCTCGCCGAGACGAACTCCGTCGGCCAGTGGCAGTCGGTCGCCGCTCCAGAACTTTCCCGGGTCGAACCAGTTGGCTTTCTTGTTGCCCGTGAGCAGACCCATCGCGTCGTAGGTCATGGCGACCACCTCGGCGCAGTAGGCGGTTTCGAGTGCCGCTCCCTCGCGTCGGTTGCGACGCAGTGCGGGGACTCGGCCCCGGAACCACCGACCGGCGAGCGCCGCAGTGGTCGGGAACGCGGTTCCGTCCATCCGGGCGATCGTGCGCAGCAGGGCGTCCTCCTGCGCAGTCGTCACGGACTCGTCCAATTGCCGCAGCCAACAACGCTGTTCGTACTTCGTGGCCCACTGGGTGACGGCCGCACGCAGATCGTGCAGCTGAACCCCGCGTTGGAAATTTCCGCTCCACATGTCCTGCAACGACTTTCCCAGCTCGGCGTGCCACATCAGCGGAGGCAGGTCGTCGATCACGACGGCCATTCCGACGTGGTTGACGGGACTGTTGGTCAGTGCCTGGATAGCGCGATCGGCATTCGACTGTCCGCGGAAGATCCAGATGTCGCCCGTTCTGGTTGCCTCGACTGCAGTATCGAGGCTGATTCGCGACGGATTCATGGTCCACACCCTAGATCTCGTGACGGTACGGTGGCCGGATGAACGTGTGGAAGGCCCTCGGTCTCGCCGGGATGGTCGGTGTCGCGGCCACCGGGGCGTTGGTGGTCCGATCCGAACGCAAGCGTCGCGCATACGCGCCCGAGGAAGTACGAGATCGGCTGCACCGGCGCTTCGCCGCCGTCCCCGACGAGCCGCAGCCCGCAGCTGCTGCCCCGCGCTCACGCGGACAGCAGCTGCGCAGCAGGCTCCGGTTCAGCCGAGCGCGCTGAGGATACGCGCGGCCAGCTCTTCGATCTCGGCATTCGTCATGACGAATGCCGGCGAGATCTGCATCGCACCCTGACCGGCCGCGCGACTGGACACACCGTGCGCTCGAAGCGTCTTGACGAAGGGCAATGCCTCGGCCGGGTCGGCGAGCTGCACGGCGGCAACCGCACCGATTCCGCTCCGGATCTCCGAGACCCTCTCGTGTGCGGCCAACGGCGCGAGGTGGGTGTGCAACGCCGCCTCGATGCGCTTCGAGTGTGACAGCAGTTCCTCGCGCTCGATGATGTCGAGGTTGGCCATCGCGGCCGCGGCCGCTCCGGCATGGCCACCGTAGGTGTACCCGTGCCGCCACCACACGCCGCCCGCGAAGAACGGCTCGGCGATCGTCGGGGCGATGAACACCGCACCCATCGGTACGTATCCGGACGTGAGCCCCTTGGCGGTGGTCATCAGATCCGGTTCGAGCTCGAATCGAGTGGAGGCGAACCAACTGCCGCCGATACGGCCGAATCCGGTGACGACCTCGTCCGCGACGAACAGTACGTCGTTGTCGCGGCAGATCTGCCGCACCTCGCGCAGGTAGCCCTCCGGTGGGAGGTAGATGCCGCCGGCACCGATCACGGGCTCGCAGAAGAATGCGGCCACGTTCTCGGCACCGACCTCCTCGATCAGTGCCAGCAGCGACTTCGCGTCGTCCCACGCCACCGTTCGGGCGTCGGACATGAGCTCGCCGTAGTGCTCCTTGTTCACCGGAATGCCGGCCAGCGCTGTTCCCGCGACGTGCATCCCGTGGTAGGCCTTCTGCCGGCCGACGATCAGTGTCTTGCTCGGTCGACCCATTTCGACCCAGTAGCGCCGCGCGAGTTTCGCGGCGGTGTCGATGGAGTCCGAGCCACCCGAGGTGAAGAAGATCTTGCTGCCCGGTACCGGGGCGATCGCCGCGAGACGATCGGCGAGTGCCAGTGTGGTCTCGGGTACGAAGTCACCGAAGTTCGAGTAGTGGGCGATCGAGCTCAACTGCGTCGCAACGGCGTCGGCGATCTCCCGACGGCCGTGGCCGACGTTGGTGAACCACAGGCCGGCGGTGGCGTCGAGGTATTCGGTACCCGCGTGGTCGTAGATGTAGGCACCTTCACCGCGGGAGACGACGAACGGGCCGCTGGACGTGACGGCTCCCATGTCGGCGAAACCGTGCCAGAGCGCGGAAGAGTGTGTGGTTCCGGTGGCAGAAGACATGCGGTACACAGTAGTCACGTGGTCCCGGCCGAGCCCGATCCGTACCTCCACCGTCCGGCGATCCGCCCGAGTGCACCGACCGCGAGAGCCATCAACGCGAAGGCGACGGTGAGAACGAGCAGGCCGATGGCGAGCGCGAGGTAGCCCTGGACGCGTGGGTCGAGGAACGGATAGGGATACCAGTCGACAACGGGCCCACGGACGAGGGTGTAGATCCCGTAGAGAAGTGGAAACAGCAGCCATGTCAGGCTGCGCGATTCCGAGATCTGCCGTCGCGGTGGCGTGAGGATCCAGTCGATCAGCAGGACGACGGGCATGATGCGGTGCACCACGTTGTTCGTCCATGGATCCGCCACGCCCACATCGATGTTGGCGAGCAGTACTGCGTAGATGATCCCGGTGATGACCATGTAGAGGGTGACGGCACCCCGAACGAGCTGCCAGTGCGCTGCGCGTGGATCGACGACGCCGCCGACCAGCAGCACCAGCACCGTCAGCACGTTGCTCATGACGGTGAAGTAGCTGAAGTAGTTGGCCAGCGAGAACGTCGTGGAGGCGAGACCGTCCAGGACGATCGAGATCAGTGCCGAGGCGGTGAGCGCCGCGAACAGTACGCGCAAAGTCCTGATCGTTACGGGAGTGCGCGGCTGGACCATCACATCCTGCGAGATGCTCATGTGGCGATCCTGGCACAGTCACGACCTGCATTCGGTGGCACTGCCGAAACCGATATCCTGGGTGAAGTATGTCTACCTCGAACCCGTCCGTTCAGCGTCGCGCTCTCGCCACACGTCTGGCCCAGGTCACCATCCGCGACGAGAACCGGCTGCGGCGGCGATTGGACAAGGCGCGTACCGACGACGCGTTCGCCGCACTCGACCGCGACATCACCCGCGCCGAGACCGTGGTCGCCAACCGCCGGGCTGCGGTGCCCAAGCTCGAATTTCCCGAGTCACTTCCGGTCAGTCTTCGCAAGGACGACATTGCCGCGGCCATCGCCGAGCACCAGGTGGTGATCGTCGCCGGCGAGACCGGCTCCGGCAAGACCACTCAGATCCCCAAGATCTGCCTCGAACTGGGGCGCGGGATCCGGGGCTCGATCGGTCACACACAGCCCCGTCGACTCGCCGCTCGCACCGTCGCCGAACGCATCGCCGAGGAGGTGGGTGAACCACTGGGTGAATCCATCGGCTACAAGGTGAGATTCACCGATCAGTCCTCGGATGCGACCCTCGTCAAGCTGATGACCGACGGCATCCTGCTGGCGGAGATCCAGCGAGACAGGCTGCTCCGCCAGTACGACACCCTGATCATCGACGAGGCCCACGAGCGCAGCCTCAACATCGATTTCATCCTGGGCTACCTCGCGCAGCTCCTCCCCCGCCGACCCGACCTGAAGATCGTCATCACCTCGGCGACGATCGATCCCGAGCGTTTCGCTCGGCACTTCGCGCGCGACGGCGTGCCCGCGCCGATCATCGAGGTCTCCGGCCGCACGTTCCCGGTCGAGATGCGCTACCGGCCACTGACCGTCGACGCCGGGGACACCACGATCGATCTCGACCCCGTCGACGCGACGTGCCAGGCCGTCGACGAGTTGATGGCCGAGGGCGACGGTGACATTCTGGTGTTCCTGTCCGGTGAGCGCGAGATTCGCGACACCGCCGACGCCTTGAACGACCGAAATCTGCGCAACACCGAGATCGTTCCACTCTATGCGAGACTATCTGCGGCCGAACAACATCGAGTGTTCTCCCCGCACTCGGGCAGGCGCGTGGTGCTCTCGACGAACGTTGCGGAAACATCGCTGACGGTCCCCGGAATCCGCTACGTGGTCGACCCGGGTACCGCCCGAATCTCGCGATACTCGTTGCGTACCAAGGTTCAACGCCTTCCCATCGAGCCGATCTCCCAGGCATCGGCGCGGCAGCGGGCCGGCCGCTGCGGCCGCGTCGCCGACGGCATCTGCATCCGGCTGTACTCGGAAGAAGATTTCGAGTCACGTCCGCAGTTCACCGAGCCGGAGATTCTGCGTACCAACCTGGCGTCGGTGATCCTTCAGATGACCGCACTCGGGCTGGGCAAGATCGACGCGTTCCCGTTCGTCGAACCACCCGATCCGCGGAGCATCCGAGACGGAATCGGACTGCTCGAAGAGCTCGGGGCACTGAAGCCTGCCACCAAGGACGGCACCGCGGAGCTCACCCCCATCGGCCGGGAACTCTCGGCGCTTCCGGTCGATCCACGGATGGCGCGAATGCTGGTCGAGGCCAACGGCAACGGATCTCTCCGCGATGCGTTGGTGGTCGTTGCCGCGCTGTCGATCCAGGACGTTCGGGAGCGGCCGGCAGAGCATCAGCAGGCGGCGGACGAGAAGCATGCGCGCTTCGCGGTGGAGAACTCCGACTTCCTCGCGTACGTGAAGCTGTGGACCTATTTGCGCGAACAGCGGAACGAGTTGTCCTCCAACCAGTTCCGCCGTATGTGCCGCACCGAGTTCCTGCACTACCTACGTATTCGCGAGTGGCAGGATTTGCACGGTCAGCTACGTCAGATCACCCGTGGCCTCGGGTGGACGGTTCCCGACGCCGACTCCACCGAGACCGCGCTGCATCAGTCGCTGCTGTCCGGACTGCTCTCGCACATCGGGCTCCGGGAGGGTGACAAGCGTGAGTTCCTCGGCGCGCGTGGGGCTCACTTCGCGATCTTCCCCGGGTCGGGTCTGTTCAAGAAGCCCCCGCGCTGGGTCATGGCCGCCGAATTGGTCGAGACCGGACGCCTGTGGGGCCGGATGGCTGCGCGCATCGAGCCCGAGTGGGCCGAGCGGTTGGCGCCGCACCTGGTCAAGCGGACGTACTCGGAGCCGCACTGGTCCATCAAACGGGAATCGGCGATGGCCTACGAACGGGTGACGCTCTACGGCATTCCGTTGGTGACGCAACGTCCGGTGAACTATCACCGCATCGACGCCGAGGCGTCTCGAGAGCTGTTCATCAGACATGCGCTGGTGGAGGGTGAATGGAAGACCCAGCACGCGTTCTTCCACAAGAACCGGGCGCTGCTCGACGACGTCGGTGAACTAGAACATCGCGCTCGGCGACGAGACATCGTGGTCGACGACGACGCTCTCTTCGACTTCTACGACGCACGTATCGCCCCGGAGGCGGTGTCGGCGCGACACTTCGACACCTGGTGGAAGAAGGCACGCAGACAGGACCCGCACCTACTCGACTTCACCACCGCCACCGTCGTCAACTCCGACGCGGCCTCGGTACTGACCGGCGCGTATCCCGACGCATGGCGACAGGGCGAGATCCAGTTCCCACTGACGTATCAGTTCGAGCCGGGCACCGCGGCCGACGGAGTCACCGCGCGCATTCCGATCGCGCTGCTCGCTCAGGTACAGCCGGTGGGATTCGACTGGCTGGTCCCGGGAATGCGCGGCGAGCTGGTCACCGCATTGATAAAGACGCTGCCGAAGGCACTGCGGCGCAACGTGGTTCCGGCTCCCGACTTCGCGGCCGCGGCGTTGGCGGCCATGAAGCCGCGCGCGGAAACTCTGGTGACGGCGCTGGCCCGTGAGTTGTCCCGGGCTGCCCGGTGCGACATCACGGCGAAGGATTTCGACCCCGCCGCGTTGCCCGAGCATCTGAAGATGACGTTCGCGGCCGTCGACCCGTCCGGAAAGGTGCTGGGCAGCAACAAGGATCTGACTGCTCTTCGGACGAGCCTGTCGGGTGAGGTCGGCCGTCAGGTGGCGAGCGCGGTCGGCGACGCGGAGCGCGCACCCTCTCTGGCCTGGACCTCCGGCACGCTCGGTCGGTTGGAGCCGACGGTGACTCGGCAGGTCGGTGGACAGAAGGTCACCGGCTATCCGGCGCTGGTTCCGGAAGGACCCGGCGTCGCGGTGCGGGTCCTCAGCACCCCCGCCGAGGCGCGGGCGGCAATGCGCTCGGGAACCAGAACTTTGCTTCTGTCGACGGCTCCGAAGGGCACCAAGGCATTGCTGGCCGGCCTACCGACCGCGGAACGTCTTGCACTGGGCCAGAATCCGTACGGTGGAGTCGACGCACTCCTCGAGGAGTGCCGAGTACTTGCGGTCGAAGAGGCCATGGATGCGCACGGAGGACCGGTCCGGGATCCGGATGCCTTCGAGAAACTGAGGGCACTCGTCAACGCCGAGGTTCCGCAGCGCACCGCTGCGATACTGGCGTTGGTTCGCCCGGTGTTGACCGCCGCCCTGGCGCTGTCCGCGCAACTTCAGTCCTCCTCGGGCGAGCCGGCGGACGATGTTCGGGAACAGTTCGACGGCTTGATCTTTCGAGGGTTCGTCACCGAATTCGGCTCTCGCAGACTCGCAGACCTGCCGCGCTACCTCGCCGCGGCGACCAAGCGGTTGACGACGCTGCCGAGCAGTGCAGGCCGGGACGCGGCTGCGATGGACGTGCTCGATCGGGTGTACGCCTCGTACGGGCGACTGTTGGATTCGCTGCCGGAGAGCAGAAAGAACAGTTCCGGGGTTCAGGAACTATTCTGGATGATCGAGGAGTTGCGCGTCGGACTGTTCGCGCAGGGCATTCGCACGGCGTACCCGGTGTCGGAGAAGCGCATCGAGAAGGCGATCTCGGACCAGCGTCGCTGATGGGCGGGCCTGTCAGTCGATGTCTGCGGACTCGCGGTGCTTGCGCAGTTCGTGGATTTCCTTCTCGAAGTCTTCTGCCGAGCTGAACGAGCGGTAGACGGAAGCGAAGCGCAGGTAGGCCACTTCGTCCAGGTCGCGGAGTGGACCGAGGATGGCCAAGCCCACTTCGTTGCTGGGGATCTCCGCGGATCCCGCTGCACGGATGGCGTCCTCGACCTGTTGTGCCAGTAGGTTCAGCGCGTCGTTGTCGACATCTCTGCCCTGGCAGGCGCGACGGACTCCCTTGACGACCTTCTCTCGGCTGAACGGCTCGGTGACACCACTGCGTTTCACGACGGCCAGCACTGCGGCCTCGACGGTGGTGAATCGGCGACCGCACTCCGGGCAGGAGCGACGACGCCGGATTGCTTGCCCCTCGTCCATCTCACGCGAGTCGACCACGCGTGAGTCGGGATGCCTGCAGAACGGGCAATGCATGAGGGATCCTCCGTCGTAGCCGATGCTCCGACGACGAGCACGCACATCGGGGCAGTCTGTCGAGGATACTCAGTCTCCTCGAACCCGACGGTGCCGGTGGTCATCTGCCGGGCGTGTACTCGACGACAGCTCCGTCGTGCACCTCGACCACACCCGCCGGTTGCGCGCCGGCATCGGGGGCGACGGCCCGCAGGTTCGCGATGCCGATCAGCCCGCCCGCCACCACCAGGACCGCCAACACCGTCAGCACGATCGAACGCATCCGAACCGGCTGGCCGGCGAAGTGCGCCGAGGTCGCGTCGAACTCGCGATCGGCCTGCTCGCGATCGGTGACGTCGGTCCACGACGGATCGAGGACCGGGAGGCACGGTGAATTCTGTGTACGGGTTCCCGTGACACCGTGCGTTCCGATGGGACTCTGCAGAACGGGACGCGCCCGGCGGCGGCGCTCGACGGCAGTGGATCGGGCGCGGACACCGGTGGCGGTGGGGCGATCGGTGATGATGGTCATCGGAACCTCGACTTCGCTCGTTGGATCGATTGTTCGATCAGGCGTTCGATGGACGCTTGTTCGAAGTTCTATCACGAGCCTCCGACAAAGTCTGCAGAAAACGCGACACGAGTCGAACAGATGTTTGATTCAACAGCTGATACACGCTAGATTCGTGTCAGAAACCACACGCCACACGAGTCGACACCATCAACTCCAGTCCGCGCAGACCTACCACGCAGACCGGATCCAGGACACCAGCAGGAGGCCGACAGCATGAAGGACGAGACCTCGACGAGGTCGACCACGCTTTCCACGACCACCGGTTCCAAGGCGACCGGAGCCAGGGCCACCGCACCGAAGGCCGCAGCGGGTAAGCCTGCCGCGGAACCGACATCCAAGGCCATGGAAGTCGGCACCGACATCAGCGCGGGTCTGACCGAGCGGCAACGGAAGGTACTCGAGGTCATTCGAGCTTCGGTGACCGAGCGCGGTTACCCGCCGAGCATTCGAGAGATCGGTGACGCGGTCGGCCTGACATCGACCTCCTCCGTCGCTCACCAGCTCCGTACGCTCGAACGCAAGGGTTTCCTCCGGCGCGACGCCAACCGGCCCCGCGCGGTCGACGTCCGCGGTCTCGACGAGGTGCAGGCCGATCAGGCAGCCGCCGCGGTCGACGGATCGCAGGCGTCCGAGGAGCAGGATCGGCTGCCTACCCCGACGTTCGTGCCGGTACTGGGCCGGATCGCTGCAGGCGGTCCGATTCTGGCCGAGGAAGCCGTCGAGGACGTCTTCCCGCTCCCCCGCGAGCTGGTCGGACAGGGTTCGCTGTTCCTGCTCAAGGTGGTCGGTGAATCGATGATCGATGCGGCCATCTGCGACGGTGACTGGGTGGTGGTTCGTCAGCAGTCCGTGGCCGACAACGGCGACATCGTCGCTGCGATGATCGACGGCGAGGCCACCGTCAAGACGTTCAAGCGGTCCAAGGGCGAGGTGTGGCTGCTGCCGCACAACCCGCTGTTCGAGCCGATCCCGGGCAACAACGCCGCGATCCTCGGCAAGGTCGTCACCGTGATGCGCAAGCTGTAGGGATCGTCACCGAGGTGACACGCGAAGGGCCGCAGCACAGGAGTGCTGCGGCCCTTCGCGTGTCTCGGATCAGCGGATCACAGATTCAATCCGCGGCCGATGATCTCCTTCATGATCTCGGTGGTGCCGCCGTAGATGGTCTGTACACGGGAATCCATGTACGCCTTGGCGATCGGGTATTCCTTCATGTAGCCGTAGCCGCCGTGCAGCTGCAGGCACCGGTCGATCAGTTTGACCTGATTCTCGGTGGTCCACCACTTCGCCATGGCGGCTTCTTGCACAGTCAACTTGTCTGCGTTGAGCAGCTCGATGAACTTGTCCACCATGATGCGGGTGGCGGTGGTTTCGGTGGCCAGTTCCGCCAACACGAAGCGCGTGTTCTGGAACTTGCCGATCGACTTTCCGAAGGCCTTGCGGTCGCGGCAGTACTGGATCGTCATGTCCAGTGCCGATTCCATTGCCGCGGCGGCGACGACAGCGATCGAGAGTCGCTCCTGCGGCAAGTTCTGCATCAGGTAGATGAAGCCCATGCCCTCGTCGCCGAGCAGGTTGGCGGCGGGCACACGAACGTCGGTGAAGCTGAGTTCGGCGGTGTCCTGGGCCTTCATGCCGATCTTGTCGAGGTTGCGGCCGCGTTCGAATCCGGGCATGTCACGTTCGACGACCAGCAGACTGAAGCCCTGTGCGCCCTTCTCGGGGTCGGTGCAGGCCACGACGATCACCAGATCGGCGTTGATTCCGTTGGTGATGAACGTCTTCGAGCCGTTGAGCACCCAGTCGTCGCCGTCACGTACCGCCTTGGTCTTGATGCCCTGCAGGTCGCTTCCGGTTCCCGGCTCGGTCATCGCGATCGCGGTGATCAGTTCGCCGGAGCAGAATCCGGGAAGCCAGCGCGCCTTCTGCTCGTCGTTCGCGAGATCGATCAGGTACGGCGCGACGACGTCGTTGTGCAGGGTGAAACCGATACCGCTGTATCCGCCACGGGTGGTTTCCTCGGTGACGATGGCGTTGTAGCGGAAGTCCTTGACTCCGCCGCCGCCGAATTCCTCGGGCGCTGCCGTTCCGAGGAAGCCCTGCTTACCGGCCTCGACCCAGACGTCGCGATCGACGATGTTCTGCTCTTCCCACTTCGCGTGGTTCGGCGCTACGTGCTGATCGAGAAATTTCCGGTACGACTCCCGGAACAGCTCGTGCTCGGGCTCGAAAAGTGTGCGTTCCACGAATGTCTCCTTGTTCGGTGCATACCGGCAGCGACCACGCGAAATCTCTACGAATCTCGATCGCCGGTACGACTGACGTCACAGGGAAACACTACGTCCGCGGCGTCGGGGTGGTCGATGACCAAAACGCGCGCGATCCGTGACCGACCCCGCTAACGACCTCGGGTGCCTGCACTCCTGGCGAGCGCCGAGACGATCGGGTACCCCAGCAGGATGCCCACCGAACCCCAGGCGATACCGCCGAGTTCGACCGATCCGACGGACAGTGTCAGGTCACCGATTCCGGCGACCAGCGCCGCCGCAACGACGATGAGATTGACCGGGTCGGTGAAGTCGACCTTCGCGTCGGTCCAGATGCGTACGCCGAGAAGCCCGATCAGGCCGTACAGCACCAGAGTTGCGCCGCCGATGACTCCGTCGGGGACGGTGAAGATCAGCGCACCGAACTTGGGCGAGAACGCGAGCACCATCGCCGTGATCGATGCGACCCAATACGCCGCGGTCGAGTACACGCGGGTGGCAGCCATGACACCGATGTTCTCCGCGTAGGTGGTGGTTCCCGAACCGCCGCCTGCTCCGGCGAGTGTGGTCGCCAGCCCGTCGGCGATCAATGCGTCACCGGCCACGTCGTCGAGGTTCTTGCCGGTCATCGCGGCGACGGCTTTGACGTGTCCCACGTTCTCGGCGACGAGGACGATCACCACCGGCAGCGCCACGAGGATCACCGACAGCTCGAAGGACGGACCGCGAAACTCGGGCAGACCGATCCAGCTCGCCGCGCTCAGTGCGTCGAGGCGTGGTTGCGCGATGCCCCCGGTGACGGCGGCGAACACCCAACCCACGACGACACCGAGCAGAATTCCGAGTCGCCCGATCAAGCCGGGTCCGAGCGCCGTCGCCAGCAGAATCGCGATCAGGGTGACGGCTGCGATCAGCGGCTGTGCCTCGAACGACGTGGTGGCGGCCGGTGCCAAGTTCAGCCCGATGAGCACGACGACGGCACCGGTCACGACGGGCGGCATGGCCGCGTCGAGTACCCGTTGGCCCGCGAACTTCACCACGAAGCCGACGGCGGCCAGTACGAGGCCGACACACAGGACCGCTCCGAGTTGGGCGGCGGGTCCGTTCGCTTGGGTGGCACCGAGCGGAGCCAGGAAAGCGAAGGACGAACCCAGGTAGCTGGGAACGCGCCCTCCAGTGATGACGAGGAACAGTGCCGTTCCTATGCCCGAGAACAGCAGCGTCGTCGATACCGGAAATCCGGTGATCGTCGGAACCAGCAGTGTCGCACCGAACATCGCGACGACGTGCTGCATTCCGATACCGATGGTGCGTGGCCACGTCAATCGTTCGTCGGGTGAGACCACCGCCCCGGCCTCGACGGTCTTTCCGTTTCCGTGCAGCGTCCAACCCAGAGTTCTCATGATGGAAGGCAACACTATTGGATCAGCCGAGGATCGCGCTCACTGCCTCGCGCGCGGCGGCGGTGCTGTCCGTTTTCAGGGCTGCGGCGGCCGCTTCCTTGCACTGATCGAGCGTGACCGTCGCCAGTTTCGAACCCACGTGCGCGACGGCAGCCGATGCAGCGGACAGAGAGGTGATGCCGAGGCCGACCAACACACAGGCCAGGAGCGGATCGGCAGCGGCCTCGCCGCAGACCCCGACCGGCTTGCCTGCCTTGGCTCCCGCGGCAGCGGTGTGGGCGACCAGTGCCAGTACCGCCGGCTGCCACGGATCGGTCAGGCCGGCGAGCTGAGCGGACATACGGTCGGCGGCCATCGTGTACTGCGCCAGGTCGTTGGTGCCGATCGACAGGAAATCGACGTGCTCGAGGATGTGCTCGGCGAGCAGCGCGGCTGCGGGTACCTCGATCATGACGCCGGGGGTGAGTCCTCGTTCACGGACGTCGGCGGCGAAATCCTTCGCCTCCAACGCGGTTGCGATCATCGGAGCCATCACCCACGGGGAGGAGTCGGTCGCCTTCGCGGCTGCCGCGATGCCGTCGAGCTGGCGGTACAGAATCCCGCGGTCGGCCTCGGCGATGCGGATTCCGCGAATGCCGAGGGCCGGGTTTGCCTCGTCGGGATGCGTGGCGAACCGAAGCGGCTTGTCCGAGCCTGCGTCGAGAGTCCGCACGACGACCTTCTTGCCCGCGAACGCGTCGAGTACCTGGGCGTAGATCTCGGCCTGCTCGTCGACGGTGGGTTCGGAATCACGGTCGAGGAAGCACAATTCGGTACGGAACAGTCCGACGCCGTCCGCTGCACTGGATCGCGCCGCGCGAGCACCGGCACCGTCCTGGACGTTGGCGAGAATGTCGACCGCGTGGCCGTCGGCGGTGGTACCGGGACCGACCCACTGGGACACCCGGTCGAGCTCGTCGCGGGCGGAGACGACGGCGGCGCGGGCCGTCTCGGCATCGGGTTCGAGTTCGATCCGGCCGCTGGTGCCGTCCACCGATGCGTTCGTACCCGCGGCGATGTCGTCGAGGCCTGCCACGGCGACGATGCACGGAATGCCCAACTGACGCGCGATGATCGCGGTGTGGCTGGTCGGACCGCCCAGCGAGGTGGCCAGACCCACGATCAGCGCGGGGTCGAGGCCGGCGGTGTCGGCGGGTGCCAGGTCGTCGGCGAACAGCACGGACGGTTCGTCCGGCACCGGAACACCGGGCTCCGGAACGCCGAGGATCTCGGCGATGACGCGATCACGGATGTCGCGCAGGTCGGTCACGCGCTCTGCCATCAGTCCGCCGAGCTGGGTGAACATCGCGGCGAACTTGTCCGTCGCCGCCGCTGTCGCGGTGACGGCCGAACTGCCCTTGGCGATCGAGGAGCGCGCGGCTCCCAGCCAGCCGCGGTCCGTTGCCATCGCGGCGTTGGCCGACAGGACTTCCGAGGCAGCTCCGGTCGCCAGCTCCGCGCGACCGCGCAGTCGAGCGGCGACGGCGTTCGCTGCGGCGTCGAAGACGTCCTTCTCGGCATCTCGATCCGCCTCGGCCACCTCGCCGGTATCGGCAGGGATGGCGGGACGGGCACCGGGGCGGATCACGCGGCCGTATCCCACGCCGGGCACGACAGGCGTGCCGTGCAGCGTGGTCTGCGCTGCTCCGGTTCCGGCTGCATCGACTGTCGTGTCGCTGTGTCCGGTCGAAGCGGTGCTAACCGATCCCGTCATGTGGTCCTCCTCGGATCCTGCGTGAACAAAGGTCTTCGTACTGTCCGGCGAGCTGTGGTGGGGGCCATCAGTCGCTTGTGTTGTGACCGAGATTACTCCAAACCCTTGACATGTCAACACACACGGGCGTAAAACAACATAAAGCAACATCAACGAGGAAGGAGACGCAGGTGTACGCAGAAGAACGACAGCACTCCATAGCCGAACTCATCAGCACCCAGGGCCGCGTCTCCGTCAACGATCTCTCCGCCACCTACGGCGTCACAACGGAAACCGTGCGCCGCGACCTCGCCACCCTCGATCGAATGGGTGTCGTGCGCCGCGTCCACGGTGGCGCAGTGCCCGCATCGGCCCTGACCACACTCGAACCGGGCGTCTCGGAACGAGAGTTCACCCGGGCCGATCAGAAGGACGCGATCGCGGCCGCCGCCCTGTCCTTCCTCCCTCCCGTCGGAGGCAGCGCCGTGTTCGATGCCGGCACCACAACCGGTCGACTTGCCGGTTTGCTTCCTCACGATCGCGAACTGACGTTGGTGACCAACTCGGTCCCGATCGCCGCGCGCGCCGCAACGATGTCGAATGTCAACCTTCGACTACTCGGCGGGCGGGTACGCGGGACCACCCAGGCGGCAGTCGGCGACGAAGCGCTGAGTGCCCTCGAATGGCTCCGGGTGGACGTCGCGTTCATCGGCACAAATGCCATCAGCGTCGGGCACGGACTGTCCACTCCCGACAGCGACGAGGCAGCCGTCAAGCGTGCCATGGTCGAGGCAGCCAATCATGTCGTGGTGCTGGCGGATTCGTCGAAGATCGGCCGCGAGCATCTGGTCAGCTTCGCCCGAGTGGGCTCCATCGATGTCATCGTCACCGATAGCGACATCTCGATCAATGACCGAAAGAATCTCAGCGACAAAGGAATCGAGGTGGTGATCGCATGATGGTCACACTCACGGCCAACCCGAGCATGGACCGGACGGTCACACTCGACACGCCGCTCGTCCGTGGCGGCGTCCACCGGGCATCGACGTCGGCCATCGACCCAGGAGGCAAGGGCGTCAACGTCGCTCGCGTTCTCGGCGGATCGGGAGTCGGGGCGTTGGCAGTTCTCCCGGCCAACGTCGGAGACCCCCTGCTCGACGCGATGGCCGCGAAGGGAGTGCGGTATTCCGCGGTTCCGACGTCGGGTCCGGCGCGGACCAACATCACGGTGAGCGAAGTCGGTGGCACCACCACCAAGATCAACGAGCCCGGTGCCACGGTGTCGGAGCGGACCCGTGCTGAGCTGCGGGAGCGGATCCTCGCTCTCGCAGTCGATGCCGAATGGGTGGTTCTCTCCGGTTCGCTCCCGCCGGGCCTCCCCGTCGACTGGTATGCCGAGCTCGTCACTGCCCTGCGTGCCACGTCGGCGAAAGTCGCGGTGGACACCTCCGACGAGCCACTGCTCGCTCTCGCCGCTGCCTTCCCGGAGTCGGCACCCGATCTGATCAAACCCAATTCCGAGGAACTCGCCCAACTCACCGGGTACGATTCCGAAGAGCTGGAAAGCGCAGCGGCGCAGGGTGATCCGACGGCTGCCATCGCAGCCAGCACGATCCTTCTCGGCCGAGGCGTCGGCGCGGTACTTGCCACTCTCGGCAGTGCCGGAGCCGTACTGGTCACCGAGGACGGTTCCTGGTACGCCAGCCCGCCCCCGATCACCGCGGTCAGCACGGTCGGCGCAGGCGATTCCTCGCTCGCCGGCTACATCCTCGCCGACGCCGAGAACTGTTCCGACGCAGACAAACTCCGCCGCGCCGTCGCCTACGGAACGGCAGCGACCGCGCTTCCAGGCACCACGCTTCCCCTGCCCGAGCAGACCCACCCGAATTCGGTGACGGTCCGTGCGCTCGACATCCCCACCTCCGTCACTCCGTCCACGCTCTCCCCTTCTTCGAACCGTCTCTAGGAGCCTGCAATGTCCACCCCCACCGAAGATCAGCAGATCATCGCCGAGGATCTGATCCTCCTCGACGCCGATCTCGGCGAGTCCAAGGAAGCCGTCATCGAACGCCTCGCAGGCGTTCTGGCTTCCGCGGGTCGCGCAACCGAAACCGATGCCCTGCGCGACGCCGCTCTGGCCCGCGAGGCGCAGTCGGCAACCGGCCTGCCCGGCGGCATCGCCATCCCGCACTGCCGCTCCGAAGCGGTCACCTCGGCCTCTCTCGGATTCGCCCGTCTGAACCCTAAGGTCGACTTCGGTGCCCCCGACGGCCCCGCGGACCTGGTGTTCCTCATCGCCGCTCCTGCCGGTGCCGGTTCGGCCCACATGAAGCTGCTCTCGAGCCTTGCGCGCGCACTGGTGAAGCCGGAATTCGTCACCTCCCTGCGCAACGCGTCCTCGGCCGCCGAGATCGTCACCCTCGTCGACGGGGTCATCAACCCCGCCGCCAAGCCGCCCGTGACGGCCCCGGCCGCAGCTCCCGTGTCGACTGCCAAGCACAGCGCGGCCGCCACCCCGGCCGAGACCGCTGCCCCGAAGCACATCGTCGCAGTCACCGCCTGCCCCACCGGAATTGCGCACACCTACATGGCTGCCGATTCACTCGTCGCAGCGGGCGAGCGTGCCGGAGTCACCGTTCACGTCGAGACCCAGGGCTCGAGCGGCAGCACGCCGCTGGACCCCTCGATCATCGCCGGAGCCGAAGCAGTCATCTTCGCCACCGATGTGGGCGTCAAGGGTAGGGAGAGGTTCGCCGGTAAGCCCGTCATCTCCTCGGGCGTCAAGCGCGCCATCAACGAGCCCGACGTCATGCTCACCGAAGCCCTTCGCGCTGCACTGAACCCGGACGCAGCCCGCGTCGGCGGTACCGCAGTGGCCGCAGGCTCCACCGAATCCGCGGGCGAACTCGGCTGGGGCACCCGCATCCGCCAGATTCTCTTGACCGGCGTCAGCTACATGATTCCGTTCGTCGCCGCCGGCGGTCTGCTGATCGCCCTCGGCTTTCTGCTCGGCGGATACGAGATCTCCGGAGTTGCCGAGGACATCGTCGTCAACAACTCCATCACCTCCCTGCCCGAAGGCGGAATCGCCGCCTACCTCGGTGCCGTGCTCTTCCAGATCGGCGCACTGTCCTTCAGCTTCCTGGTGCCCGCACTGGCCGGCTACATCTCCTACGCCATCGCCGACAGGCCGGGACTCGCGCCAGGCTTCACCGCCGGTGCCGTGGCCGTTCTCGTCGGCGCAGGCTTCATCGGCGGCCTCGTCGGTGGTCTCATCGCCGGCTTCGTCGCACTGTGGATCAGCAAATGGAAGATCCCCGCGGTACTGCGTGGCCTGATGCCCGTCGTCATCATCCCGCTGTTCGCCACCCTCATCGTCGGCGCGATCATGTTCCTGCTGCTCGGCAAGCCGCTCGCCGCGATCACCAGCGGACTGACCGACTGGCTCAACGGTCTCAGCGGCTCCTCGGTCATCATCCTCGGCATCATTCTCGGCCTGATGATGTGCTTCGACCTCGGCGGACCGGTCAACAAGGCTGCCTACGCATTCGCAACCGCAGGCCTGTCGGTCACCGATACCGCATCACTGCGCATCATGGCAGCTGTCATGGCCGCAGGTATGGTGCCGCCGCTGGCCATGGCACTGGCCTCGACCGTTCGCTCGCGTCTGTTCACCGAAGCCGAGCGTGAGAACGGCAAGGCTGCCTGGTTCCTCGGGGCAGCATTCATCTCCGAGGGTGCGATTCCGTTCGCCGCGGCGGACCCGTTCCGCGTCATCCCCTCGATGATGGCCGGCGGCGCAGTCACCGGTGCCATGATCATGGCCTTCGACGTCACCCTCAGCGCTCCCCACGGCGGAATCTTCGTGTTCTTCGCCATCGGAAACATCCTGTGGTTCATCGTGTCTCTGGCCGTCGGCACCATCGTCTCGGCGTTCCTGGTCGTCTCGGCCAAGCAGTTCGTCAAGGGCAAGAACGCCCCGACCGAGGCCGAGCTCGATCCGGCACTCGCCACCGTCTGACACTCGCTACGATCGCAACAACCCCACTACGAAGGAGCACCACATGCCCAGCACCACAGTCGCCGTCGGATCCTCGATCGGTCTGCACGCTCGACCCGCAGCACTGATCGCCGACGCCGTCGCCGAAGCCGGCGTGGACGTCACCCTCGCAGTGGCCGACTCCGAGCCCGTGGACGCAGGTTCGGCCCTGATGATCATGACGCTCGGTGCCACCAAGGGCACCGAGGTCACCGTCAGCAGCGACGACCAGGCAGCACACGACAAGGTGGTCGCCCTCGTCGAAGCGGACTTGGATGCCTGACCAGACTGTTCGGCCAAGTGCCTAGCGAGAACGCATCGATCGCCGGACGGTGAATCCCACCGCTCCGGCGATCAGCACCACACCGGCAGCGACGGCCGCTCGGAATGTCCATTCCGAGTCCGTCGCTGTCGGCGTCTGTGCCGACTGTTCGGGAACGACGGTCGGCGATACCGGCTCCACAGCAACAGGTTCGGGGGCAGACATCTCGAGATCGACCGCGTCGGGGACCCGCAGGATCGGCGGAAGCGTTGCCTCCGCGGATCCGAATCCGGCCTCGGATGCGATGAGCAAGGAACCGTCGTCGGTGAAGACCAGAGCCTCGCCCTGCGGCTGGTCGGGCAGCGGCACCACGGCGCGAGGCGCTGTCGGATCGACCAATGCCGACGCGATGTCCCCGTCCGGCACGCGGAACAGGTAGGCGTCGGTGTAGGTGCGCACTGCGGCCACGGCACCGTCGGCGCTCACCGCTCCCCCGGTCGCCAGTATCGATCCGACCACGAACGGCGGCCCACCGACCGTGTCGGTTGCCGTGAACGCCAGTTCTCCGACCTTGCGCATCGGCGTCGGGCCAGGGCTGGTCAGATCGGCGACGGATTCGTCGCCGGCAGGTACGTACACCCCGCTCACGCCCCAGAGTGCCTTGGTCACGATCACCGGCCTACCACCGGGCTCGATCAGTATCGTCTCGGCGTCGTGCGCGCCGTCGGGGTAGGTCAGTCGGTACAGTTCTCCCGCGCCCGAGGCCGGGTCCATTCGCGTCAATGCCACTGTCTCGCGGCGCATCCGATTGTCGCCGATGTCCGCCAACCACAGCGAGCCGTCGTACGACGTCAGGTCCTCGACGTCGTACGGGTCGACGGGCACGTCGATCGATCGCGTGACCGCGCAATCGGCACCGAGCACCGCGACCCGATCGTCGGCTCCGCTGTCTCCGATCGCGTAGAGGACGCCGTCGATCGAGGTCAGCCCCGACAACTCCGCGAGTCCAGGATCGGTTGGACCACAATAGGTTTCGGTCTCGATCGGTGCACCCGAGGCGACTCCCCCGATTGCGGCGGCCGAGGCCACGACAGCCACGACAGCACCTCGGGCCACCAGCCGTGGTCCCACCACCGAGGTCAGACGCTGGGCACGATCGCCGTGAATTCGACGAGCGCCGCCGCAAGCGATTGCGGCACACGAGCTTCCACACGCGTGCCCTCTTCCTCGTGGGCCGTCTTCACGATCCGGCCGTCGGTGTGGATTCGCGCGACCAGATCACCACGGGTGTAGGGCACGAGAACATCGACCAACACGTCCGGCTCGGACAGAATCTCGGCCAGATGATCTCGCAGAGCGTCGATTCCCTCGCCGGTCTTGGCCGAGACGAATCGAGCGCCGTCGAGCAGCCCACGCAGCTGAGTCAGTTGAACCGGATCGGCAGCGTCGATCTTGTTGACCACCAACAACTCCGGCGGCATCTTCGCGTCCTGCTCGCGAACCACCTCGGTGATCACCTCACGCACGGCCTTGATCTGATCGATCGGAAGAGGATCCGAACCGTCGACCACGTGCAGCAGCAGATCTGCATCGGTGACCTCCTCGAGCGTCGAGCGGAACGCCTCGACCAACTGAGTCGGAAGATGCCGAACGAAGCCGACCGTATCGGTCAGCACGATCTCGCGACCGTCCTCGAGCGTCGACTTGCGCGTGGTGGGATCGAGGGTGGCGAACAGAGCGTTCTGAACCAACACACCGGATCCGGTCAGCGCATTGAGCAGACTCGACTTGCCTGCGTTGGTGTAGCCCACGATAGCGATCGACGGCACCGTACCGCTCAGGCGCTGTTCGCGTTTGGTGTCGCGGGCCTGCTTCATGCCCTTGATCTCACGGCGCAGCTTGGCCATGCGCTCACGGATGCGTCGACGGTCGGTCTCGATCTTCGTCTCACCCGGTCCGCGCAGACCCACACCACCATTGCTGCCTGCCCGTCCACCGGCCTGCCGCGACATGGATTCGCCCCAGCCGCGAAGCCTGGGCAACATGTATTCCATCTGCGCGAACGCGACCTGCGCCTTGCCTTCTCGTGAGGTCGCGTGCTGGGCGAAGATGTCGAGGATCAGCGCGGTGCGGTCGATGACCTTGACCTTGACGACCTTCTCCAGCGCATTGAGCTGAGCAGGGGTCAGTTCACCGTCGCAGATGACCGTGTCGGCGCCGGTCGCGAGGACGATGTCGCGCACCTCCTTGGCCTTACCGGAACCGATGTACGTCGCGGCATCGGGCTTGTCACGTCGCTGCATCAGCGCTTCGAGCACCTCCGAGCCGGCGGTCTCGGCCAATGCAGCCAGTTCGGTCATGCTGGACTCGGCCTGCGCGGCCGTACCGGTGGTCCAGACTCCGACCAGCACAACGCGTTCGAGCCGCAGCTGCCGGTACTCGACCTCGGTGACGTCGGTGAGCTCGGTGGACAGGCCGGCCACTCGACGCAGCGCGGTGCGGTCTTCGAGCTGCATGTCGCCGGAGGACGGGGAATTCTCGTCGCCCAGCGGAGACCGAGCCAGTCGTCTCGACCACGCGTCGGACTCTTCACGGGTCCAGGCGGATTCGGTTTCGGGAGCGCCGTCGATGTCGTCGCGACCGTCGTCGACCGGCTCGCCTGCAGGGGATGTTTCATGTGAGTTCGTCATACGAGCTCCATGATCCACGAAAAGCCCAGCGTATGCACGCGGGTTTCGGTCACGTGGGTGCCGAGGCCTGCGCGATCGTCAGGGCTGGGCCTTCAGCCACCGGTCGTCGATCTCGCCCCGGGCCAGCAACACCGACGGTCCGCGCAGAGTGGCACCGACGTGATCGATGTTCACACGCACCCGACCGCCGAGCACACCGACGCTCACCTCCCCGGTCTCGAGGCCCTCGTAGGACAGCGCCGCTGCGGCCGCTGCCACGGTTCCGGTGCCACACGATCGCGTCTCCCCGACGCCACGTTCGAACACACGCATCTGGACGGCACCGTCGTCGAGCCTGGTCAGGATCTCGACGTTCGCACCGTGGGGGAAGAACTCGGAATCCAGTGTCGGCGGTTGGGTAAAGTCGAGCGCGCCGAGAGATGCGCGTGTCAACGCACCGTCGACACAGGCCAGGTGAGGATTGCCGACGTCGATTCCGATGCCCTCGTACGTCCCGCCCGCGAGGGTCGCCGAGCTCGAGCCCATCAGCGTGACGTCCCCCATGGCCACGGTGACATCGGCGTCGGTGTCGTCGAACGAGTGAACGGTCACAGCGCGTGCGCCTGCCCGCGAACCCACCACGAACTGGTCACGTTGTTCGAGGTCGTGCACCCGCAGGAAGTGCGCGAACACCCGCACACCGTTGCCGCACATCTCGGCGATGGTGCCGTCACCGTTGCGGTAGTCCATGAACCAGTCCTCGGGCTCGACACCCGGCGGCATTCGGTCGAGTACGCCTGCATCTCGGAGCACACCGGCCCGGGCGACGCGCAGAATCCCGTCGGCACCGAGGCCCTGGCGTCGATCGCACAACACCGACACCGCCGACCTGGTGAGTTCGAGCTCGGCTGCCGGATCCGGCAGCACGACGAAGTCGTTCTGAGTTCCGTGGCCTTTGGCGAATTCCATGGTCGCGAGTCTACGGGCGTACGGCTAGGAGGGGTCGATCGCGGACAGTGCGTCCGAGGTCAGCGTCGGCGAGGTGCCGTCGAGCCACCGGACGCGTTCGTCGCGACGAAACCAGGATCGCTGGCGTCGTACGTAGCGTCGGGTTCCGATGAATGTCCGTTCGCGTGCGTGCTCGACGTCGTAGTCCCCCGCCAGCACGTCGAGAGCCTGCGCGTACCCGATCGCCCGCGACGCGGTGACGCCCTCGCGCAGTCCCAGGGCGAGCAGCCCTTCCACTTCGTCGAGCAATCCCGTCTCGAACATCAGCCGAGTGCGCTCGGCGATCCGCTCGTCCAGTTCGGCCGTGTCGCGGTCGACTCCCAACACCACCGTGCCCCAGCGAGGTGCACCGATCTTCGGGGCCGATGCCGCGAACGGCTGCCCGGTCAGCTCCACCACCTCGAGCGCTCGGACCATCCGCCTGCCGTCGGTGGGCAGGATCGACGCGGCAGCCTCGGGATCGGCGGCCGTCAACACGCGATGGATCTCCTCGACGCCGTCGCGCTCGAGGACGGCTTCCCATTTCGCTCGAACGACGGGGTCGGTGGCCGGAAACGCCCACTCGTCGAGCAACGACTGGACGTACATCATCGATCCGCCGACGATGATCGGCCGCGAACCCCGCGATCGAATGTCCTCGACGTCGGCGACCGCAGCCTCCTGGTAGCGGGCGACGGTAGCGATGTCGGTGACCTCGAGCACATCGAGTTGGTGGTGCGCAATCCCGCGCCGCTGCGCGACGGGCACTTTCGCGGTCCCGATGTCCATCCCCCGGTACTGCTGCATCGCGTCGATGTTGACGATTTCGCCGCCGAGTTCCTCGGCCAGATCGAGAGCCAGATCGGACTTTCCTGTGGCAGTCGGCCCGATGACCGCGACCGGTGTCGTGGCCGAATCGCTCGCCCCGTCAACCACGAGCCCAGGTCCCCACGAAGTATCCGACCCCGAAGGGCGCACCTCGGTAGAGCTCGGCCGTCGTTGTCGCATCGGCTCCAGCGAGTGCCGCCAGCACCTGCCACGCCGCTCTGCCGCCGACACCGAGCGAAGCGCACAGGTCCGGATCCAGATGCGCCAATGCATCGACGTCGGCGCTCGCGAGGGCATCGTCGATACTGCGCTGGACCCCCTCGGCGCGCTCGTCGAACGATCCGGGTGCCTTCGGAGTCAGTGTGTTAGCCCCGTCTGCCAGCAGCAGAACGCCCCAGGTCTCCGCCGAGGCGTCGAACTCTCGGCGCAGCTGCTCGCCGAACTCGGCGCACGACCCGGGGCTCGCATCGGCCGCGATCGTGCGGACCTCGACCGCAGCGTCGGGCGCTGCCACCCCGCGCAGCCATCCGGCGATCAGAACCGCCAGCGGCAGGTCCGGATCTGCCGCAGAGTGCGCTGCGCCGCCGGACAGGCTCACCACCACGTCGACTCCGAAGCCCCGGAACGTGCCGACGGTGGCCGTGCCGTAGGTGGACGACACGCGGTCGACGCCGACCGCTATCCAGCGGTCGACCGTCGACGCCAGATGGGTGGTCGCGTCGACGGCGGCGGTCCGCAGATCGCCTGTCCGGGCCGCCCCCGCGCCCATCAGTTCGGGGACCAGCAACGGTGGAGAGGGCACCAGGGCCGCGGCACGAAACACGAGTACCACGCTAGTCGGTGGCGCGACTTGCCCCGACGAGTCCACCTCGAGTCGTCTGAGCTGTTTCAATGGTCCGATCGGTCGTCACCTAGTTCAATGGTGTCCAGATCGCGATTGAAGGCAGCCGTGACGCGCGGCAGAGATGAGGAACAATGACCGACCCGAACGCCGGCACTCCCACCACCCCCGAGGCTGCATCCTCGGATGCAGCCGCCCAGACCCCCGGTGCGACCGCGCCCGGTGCAGCGAACCAGGGCGGACCCAAGCCCGGCGGTGGACCCAAGCCCGGCAGTGGACCGAAGCCCGGTGGAGGACCCAGGCCCGGCGGCCCGGGTCCCGGCTCTCCTCGTCCCGGCGGTTCGGCCGGTGCCAAGCCCCACCCGACCCCCTCCCACGTCCCGACCGCGATCCCGACGGTCGCGCCTGCGAGCGACCCCAGCAAGTTCGGCAGAGTCGACGACGACGGCACCGCATGGGTGACCACCGCCGACGGTGAGCGGCAGATCGGGTCCTGGCAGGCAGGAGACGCGGCGGAAGGACTCGCCCATTTCGGTCGGCGCTACGACGATCTGGCCACCGAGGTCGCTCTGCTGGAAGCTCGATTGACCTCAGGTACCGGCGATGCCAAGAAGACCAAGGCCGCGGCGTCCGCGTTGTTGGAGAGCCTGCCGACCGCTGCTGTGATCGGCGACCTCGATCTGCTCGCCAGGCGACTCGACGCGGTCGTCGAGCATTCGGACGCCGCAGCAGCGGTGGCCAAACACGAAAGGGAGCTCGAACGCGCCGAGCACACCGCGCGCAAGGAAGCCCTCGCCGTCGAAGCCGAGCAGATCGGTAGCGAATCGACCCAGTGGAAGCATGCGGGCGATCGGCTGCGAGAGATCCTCGACGAGTGGAAGACGATTCGCGGGGTCGACCGCAAGATCGACGATGCCCTGTGGAAGCGGTACTCCAAGGCACGGGAGAACTTCAACCGTCGCCGCGGTGCCCATTTCGCCGATCTCGATCGTGAGCGCGGTGCGGCCAAGACTCGGAAGGAAGAACTGGTCGAGCGGGCCAGAGCCTTGTCGTCGTCCACGGACTGGGGACCCACCGCAGCAGCGTTCCGCGATCTGCTGGTGGAGTGGAAGGCATCCGGCCGTGCCCCACGCGATGCCGACGACGCGCTGTGGAAGAACTTCAAGGCCGCACAGGACGTGTTCTTCGCTGCCCGCAACGCCGCGGCCTCCGAGCGGGACGCCGAGTTCGAGGCCAACGCCGAGGCCAAGGAAGCCCTGCTGGCCAAGACACACATAGATCCGAGCAAGGACCTCGATGCCGCCCGTTCGGCACTGCGCGACCTGCAGGACAAGTGGGATGCCATCGGCAAGGTTCCGCGCGAGAAGATGCAGGAACTCGAGGGCAAGCTGAGGGCGATCGAGAAGTCCGTCCACGACGCGGTGGAGGCCCAGTGGCGTCGTTCGGATCCCGAGGCCGTCGCCCGCGCCGCCCAGTTCCGCGAGCGGGTGGCTCAGTTCGAGGATCAGGCCGCCAAGGCGACCGCAGCAGGCAAGACCAAGGATGCCGAGCGTGCGCTCGCACAGGCGCAGCAGTGGCGCGAGTGGGCCGACGCAGCAGAGAGCGCCGTCGACGAGTTGTGATCGACCGGCACTCCTGACCGGGGGCGGCCGATCGGACCTACGGGGCCGAGTGGCCGTCCCACAGGCGCAGCTTCTGTTCGCCCGACGCGGCGGCGATGCGTCGCTGCTCCTGGGCCGCGAGCTGGGCGTTCGTCTTGTTCCACACGGCCTTGAGCCAATGGAACGTCAACGCGATGACGGCGATCCACGCGATGATCAGTCCGATTCCCGGTCCGGCACCCTGCAGGTTGTCCGGCACGGTCTGCCGCGTCCAGATCGAGAGCATGCCGTACACCGACGACACCGCACATCCCGCGAGGGCGGCCCACGCCAACGCCCAGATACGGGTGACGAGCGCGAGCACCGACATCACCACGCCGAACGTCAGCACCAGCACGACGAAGACGCGTGACGGCAGCGCGATGGACTCGGCAACTGCGGCTTCTCCACCCGTGAGCACGTCGAATCCGCTGGCCGATCCGGTGTGCGGCAACGCGAACGTGACCAACAGGACCAGTACCAGCCCGGCCACGACCATGGCCCGCGCTCCCGGGTCCAGTTCCGTCATCACCGCCCTCTCCGTTCGCCCGAGTTCCTCGGCGGATCGAGAGGGTACGACGCGATCGGGTCCGTCTGTGTCTGTCATGCGGTGCATCCTGTCTCTACCGGTAGCGGCGCCGGTGCGCCGATCGAGGGAAGTCCGAGGCCGACGCCGATCGGTGCCGTCTTGGGCATCACACCGCGTTCGTGGGCGTCTCCTGCTGCCGTACGGCGATGCGTGAGCACGCCGGCGTCGGCGATGAGGTGGTACGGCGCAGCGGCCGTCAGCGTGGTGGTGACGACGTCGCCCGGGCGGATCTCGCTCACGCGATCGGCGTCGACTGCGAAATGCACGAGTCGGCCGTCCCTGGCTCGCCCGCTCATCCGATGCGTCGCGGCGTTCTTGCGACCTTCACCGGTGGCGACGAGCAGTTCGACCTCGGTACCGATCAACTCTCGGTTGGCAGCGAGAACGATCTCTTCCTGCAGAGCGATCAATCGCAGATACCGTTCTTGCACAACCTCTTTGGGGATCTGATCGGGCATCTCGGCGGCAGGCGTTCCCGGCCGCTTCGAGTACTGGAAGGTGTAGGCATTGGCGAACTTCGCCCGCCGAACCACGTCGAGCGTCTGCTCGAAGTCCTCATCGGTCTCACCGGGGAAGCCGACGATGATGTCGGTGGTGATGGCCGCGTGTGGCATGACCGCGCGCACCTTGTCGATGATGCCCAGGAACTTGCTCTGCCGGTAGGACCTGCGCATCGCCTTGAGGATGCGATCCGATCCGGATTGCAGCGGCATGTGCAGGGTGGGACAGATGTTCGGGGTGGACGCCATCGCCTCGATGACGTCGTCGGTGAACTCGGCCGGGTGCGGAGAGGTGAACCGCACTCGCTCGAGACCCTCGATCGAGCCGCATGCGGTCAGCAGCGATGCGAACGCGCCGCGGTCGCGAGGCATGTCCGGATCGGCGAACGAGGCACCGTACGCATTGACGTTCTGGCCGAGCAGCGTCACCTCGAGTACACCCTGATCCACCAAAGCCTGTACCTCGGCGAGGATGTCGCCCGGCCTGCGGTCGATCTCCTTGCCGCGCAGGGCCGGGACGATGCAGAAAGTGCAGGTGTTGTTGCAGCCCACCGAGATCGAGACCCAGCCCGCGTATGTCGATTCGCGTTTCGCCGGCAGGGTCGACGGGAAGGCCTCGAGGGATTCGAGAATCTCGACCTGTGCCCGTTCGTTGTGCCGGGCGCGCTCGAGCAACACCGGCAACGACCCGATGTTGTGGGTTCCGAAGACCACGTCGACCCACGGAGCCTTCTCGACGACGGTGCTGCGGTCCTTCTGCGCCAGGCAACCACCGACCGCGATCTGCATGTTGGGGTTCCGCGTCTTCGCGGGCCGCAACATGCCGAGGTTGCCGTACAGCTTGTTGTCGGCGTTCTCGCGCACCGCGCACGTGTTGAAGACGACCAGATCGGCGTCGGTGCCTGCGTCTGCCGGAACATAGCCCGCTTCCTCGAGCAGCCCGGACAACCGCTCGGAATCGTGGACGTTCATCTGGCAACCGTGCGTACGCACTTCGTAGCTGCGGGGAACCGACGCCGACGGGTCCGTCACCGGGACGGGATCGGTACTCCCGTGATCGGCCACGTCCACGGTCGGAAAAACACTCGTTTGCACCCCTCCAGGGTACGTCCATCGCACCGACCGGCCCGCCGGGGTCGCGGGCTCCACCACAGACTGTGCAGGGCCGATGCGGGGCAACAGTAAAGTTTCCATTACATAATCGAAGATGACGGGCGAAAACACCGGTCGGCGAGGAAACTACGCATAGGGTTTCGACTTATGACGCACGCCACCGACGCGCCGGCATCGACACCCCCGCCGGGCGCGCCCTCGATGATCTCGCTCAAATCCGTCGACAAACATTTCGGTGATCTGCACGTCCTCAAGGACATCAACCTGGAAGTGCCGGCCGGTCAGGTCGTCATCGTCGTCGGCCCCTCCGGCTCGGGCAAGTCGACTCTGTGCCGGACGATCAACCGCTTGGAGCCGATCGATTCCGGTGCCATCGAGGTCGACGGAGATCTACTTCCCGCGGAAGGCAAGGCCCTTGCGGCCCTGCGCGCCGACGTGGGCATGGTGTTCCAGTCGTTCAACCTGTTCGCGCACAAGACGATCCTGCAGAACGTCATGCTCGCGCCCATGAAGGTACGCAAGCAGAAGAAGGACGAGGCCGAGAAGAGCGCCTTGGCTCTGCTCGAACGCGTGGGAATCGCCAACCAGGCCGACAAGTACCCCGCTCAGCTCTCCGGTGGTCAGCAGCAGCGTGTCGCCATCGCGCGATCTCTCGCCATGAACCCCAAGGTGATGTTGTTCGACGAGCCGACCTCGGCCCTCGACCCCGAGATGGTCAACGAGGTACTCGACGTCATGACCTCGCTCGCCAAGGAGGGCATGACGATGCTCGTCGTCACCCACGAGATGGGCTTCGCCCGCAAGGCCGGCGACCGCGTCATCTTCATGGCCGACGGAGCCGTCGTCGAGGACACCGATCCCGAGACCTTCTTCAAGTCGCCCAAGTCCGAGCGTGCCAAGGACTTCCTCGGCAAGATCCTCGGTCACTGACCCGCTTCACTGTTCACCCCGAATACCCGAACCGATCCCTAAGGACATTCACTGTGAGAATCACCCGACCGCTTCGCTTCGGTGTCGCCATCGCCGCTCTGTCCATCGTCGCCACCGCCTGCGGCGGCGGAGAGGAAGCTCGCACCATCTCGAGCAGCGCCGAGTCCGGCAACCTCATCGTCGGCATCAAGTTCGACCAGCCCGGTCTCGGTCTGCGCAATCCCGACGGCACGTTCAGCGGCTTCGACGTCGAGGTGGCCAAGTACGTCGCCGGCAAGCTCGGTGTCGACGAGGCCAACATCGAGTTCAAGGAGTCCCCCTCGGCGCAGCGCGAGACTCTGATCGAGAACGGCGAGGTCGACTACATCGTCGCCACCTACTCCATCACCGACACCCGCAAGGAAAAGGTCGGTTTCGCCGGCCCGTACTTCGTGGCGGGACAGTCGTTGCTCGTTCGTGAGGACAACACCGACATCACCGGTGCCGATTCGCTCAACGACGGCAAGCGACTCTGCTCGGTCACCGGTTCCACCCCGGCCCAGAACATCGCCGACGAGTACCCCGGCGTGCAGCTGCAGCCGTTCGACACGTACTCCGCGTGCGTCGAGGCGCTGCGCAACGGCACCGTCGATGCGGTGACCACCGACGACATCATCCTCGCCGGCTACGCCGCTCAGTCCCCCGGACAGTTCAAGGTGGTCGGTGAGCCGTTCACCACGGAGAACTACGGCATCGGCCTGAACAAGGACGACACCGAAGGACGTAACCAGATCAACGACGCCATCGAGGAGATGGTGTCGAGCGGTGCATGGGAGCAGGCCTTCAACGACACCGTGGGCGCATCGGGCTACCCGCTGCCGACCCCGCCCACCGTCGACCGCTACTGATCGACCCTCTCGTCGTGTTCCGCGAGCGCGTGCGCGCGGAACACGACGGTTGGATCTCGCCGAGCCGTGAGGATCAACAAGCACCGTGAACCTATTGAGCAAGTACGGCGATCAATTGATCGACGCGTTTCTCTCGACCATCTACCTGACGTTGGCATCCCTCGTCGGCGCGCTGGTCATCGGAACGATCATTGCCACGATGCGGGTGTCTCCCATCCCGATCGCGCGTGGCATCGCCGCGACGTACGTCACCATCTTCCGTAACACCCCGTTGACCCTGATCATCCTGTTCACCTCGTTCGGCCTGTACCAGACCATGGGTGTCTCGCTCGCGTCGGAACCGTCCTCGACCTTCCTCGACGACAACAACTTCCGTCTGGCAATCCTCGGTCTGAGTGTCTACACCGCGTCGTTCGTCGCAGAATCTCTGCGATCGGGAATCAACACGGTCCCCGTCGGTCAGGCCGAGGCCGGCCGCTCACTGGGTATGACGTTCACCCAGAACATCTCCATCGTCGTTCTGCCACAGGCGTTCCGCGCCGTGGTCGGACCGCTCGGCAGTGTCGTGATCGCACTGACGAAGAACACGACGATCGCATCGGTCATCGGCGTCGCCGAGGCGTCGTTCCTGATGAAGAACATGATCGAGAACGAGGCCGCGATCTTCGTGGTCGGCGGCATCTTCGCGCTCGGTTTCATGATCCTGACGCTCCCGACCGGGTTGCTGTTCGGCTACATCAGCAAGCGATTGGCGGTGTCATGATGAGTGATGCAGTAGCAGTTCTCTACGACGTTCCGGGCCCGAAAGCGGTGCTGCGCTACCGGATTCTGACCGGGGTCGTTGCCGTCGTCTCGCTGGGCGTCGCGTTCCTCATCTACCGAGCACTCGACTCCAAGGGTCAGTTGACCGCCGAGAAGTGGGATCCGTTCCTCGAATCGACCACGTGGACCACGTATCTGATCCCCGGAATCCAGGGCACGCTGGTTGCAGCGGCGCTCTCGATCGTGTTCGCACTGATCCTCGGTGCCGTCCTCGGTATCGGCCGCCTCTCGGATCATCGCGCGGTACGGATCGTCAGCGGCGCGATCGTCGAGGTGTTCCGCGCAGTACCCGTACTGATTCTGATGATCTTCCTGTACGCGGTCTACGCCGATTACGAGGTCTTCAAGGTCAAGTACCTGGCGTTGGCGGCCGTGGTCACCGGCCTGACGCTGTACAACGGATCGGTCATCGCCGAAATCGTTCGCGCGGGAGTCAATTCACTGCCCAAGGGGCAGCGGGAAGCTGCGTCCGCGCTGGGAATGCGCAAGAGCCAGGTCATGCTTCTGGTTCTGCTCCCCCAGGCCGTCACCGCCATGCTTCCGGCGATCATTTCGCAGATGGTTGTGGCGTTGAAGGACTCGGCGCTCGGTTACGTCATCGGGTACGTCGAAGTGGTCCGTTCCGGTCAGCAGGTAGGCGCGTTCTACAGCAACTACCTCCCCTCGCTGATCATCGTCGCCGTCATCATGATCATCATCAACTCCGCGTTGACGAAGCTGGCCACCGTGGTCGAACGTCGTTTGCGTTCGCGTAAGCGCAAAGCCGGCGCGACCGACGTGGTTCCCGCTCTCGATGGTGGTCAGGCAGCCTGATCACCATCGCCGGCAACGAGTAAGGCCCGCAACACCGATGGTGTTGCGGGCCTTACTGTTTCTCGACGGCTCCTACTCGAGGTGGACGATCACATCGAGTCTGGGCCGTCGAAGCCTTCGGTGTCGGCACCTGCGCGGTCGAGTTGCTCCTTGACCACCGCGAACGCCATGCCCTGCGAGTAGCCACGGCGCGCGAGCATGCCGACCAATTTTCGGACAACCTTGTCACGCTCGGCGCGGGCATCCGGCCCACTCGAGTCCGGCATTTGCAGTGTGCGAAATCGCTTGCGTACCAGCTCGGCTGCGCGCTGACGTTCGTCGTCGGCATCGATCGTATCCAGTGCGTGCAGAGCGAGTTCGTTACTGACTCCCTTGTTGCGGAGCTCCATACTCAGTGCGCGTTTACCCTTGCCCGAGTACTTGTGCCGGGATTGAACCCATTGCTGCGCGAAGGACTCGTCGTCGACAAGCTTTGCCTTTTCGAGCCGATCGAGAACGGCGTTCGCGATCTCGGCAGTGAAGCCCTTCTTCGCAAGATTTGCTTCGAGTTCGTGCCTGCTACGCGCTCGATCGGTCAGCAACCGAAGGCAGACATCTTTCGCCTGCGCCTCGGTGCCGCCACCCTCGTCTCGCTGCTGCACAGCGACAACAGGTTAGAAGTCCACCGGAGCGGCTGCAGGCTCCTCCGCGGTGACGTCCGCGCCGATCTGCAGCTTCTCCATGATCTTCTTCTCGATCTCGTCCCGCACGTCGGGGTTCTCGAGCATGAACTTGCGGGCGTTCTCCTTGCCCTGACCGAGCTGGTCACCCTCGTAGGTGAACCACGAACCCGACTTGCGGATGAAGCCGTGCTCGACGCCCATGTCGATCAACGAGCCCTCGCGGCTGATGCCCTTGCCGTAGATGATGTCGAACTCGGCCTGCTTGAACGGCGGCGCAACCTTGTTCTTGACCACCTTGACCCGGGTGCGGTTACCGATGGCGTCGGTTCCGTCCTTCAGGGTCTCGATGCGGCGGATGTCGAGGCGAACCGAGGCATAGAACTTCAATGCCTTACCACCGGTGGTGGTTTCGGGAGAGCCGAACATGACGCCGATCTTCTCGCGCAGCTGGTTGATGAAGATCACGGTGGTGCCGGAGTTGCTCATCGCGCCGGTGATCTTGCGCAACGCCTGGCTCATCAGGCGGGCTTGCAGACCGACGTGACTGTCGCCCATCTCGCCCTCGATCTCGGCGCGCGGTACCAGTGCCGCCACGGAGTCGATCACGAGGATGTCGAGTGCACCCGAACGGATCAGCATGTCGGCGATCTCGAGAGCCTGTTCACCGGTATCGGGCTGCGACACCAGCAATGCATCGGTGTCGACACCGAGCTTCTTGGCGTAGTCCGGATCCAGAGCGTGCTCGGCGTCGATGAAGGCCGCGATGCCGCCTGCTCGCTGAGCACTGGCCACCGCATGCAGGGCGACGGTGGTCTTACCCGAGGATTCCGGACCGTAGACCTCGATGACACGTCCACGCGGCAACCCTCCGATGCCGAGTGCCACATCGAGCGCGATCGATCCCGTGGGGATGACGGCAATGGGCTGGCGGACCTCGTCACCGAGGCGCATCACCGAACCCTTGCCGAAGTTCTTGTCGATCTGCGCGAGTGCGAGATCGAGCGCTTTGTCGCGATCGTATGCAGCCATCGTGAGCTCCCTGTGTCGTGTCGTTCAGCTGTGTCGTGTCGATCAGCTTTGTCGTCGGTAACGCTAGATCGGGGTACCGACAAGAAGTTTCTCGACACCGACCGGCAACCGTTGACCCAAGCATAGGGGAACACGTGTTCGAGTCAACTACCGCAGCAATCGACACGCCGAAAGGATCGACAGGACCCGGGGAACTACCAGCGTTCTCTCGGTACATCGAACTCGTAGCAGATCGACCGCCACACTTCCCGTGGATCGACGCCGTCCTCGATGGCCTGCGCTCCGGTTCGGCCGATACCGGACAGCACGTGATCGGTCAGCAGCGAATCGCCACGAACGGAGCCGAACTCCTCGGTGAGCAGTTCACGAAATTCGGTCAGACGCACAACGACAACCCTAACGTCCGCGCCGTTGAGTGCTGCGGTCGAGCACCCGATGACAGACGGACACGGGATCCTCGACGGACTGCGCCCCGTCCGCCGCCGTCGCCGCTGCCCGGGCGAAGCGCGGATCGGACAGTACGGTGGCCACCGCGTCGGCGATCGAGGTCGGCGTCGGGGGTCGTACGATGACGGCGCTCCCCTGCCGTGCGGCGCGGTTGGCCAGCTCCCACTGATCGCCACCGCCCGGGACGGTCACCACCGGAACGCCGTGCATGAGCGCCTTGGCCAGCATTCCGTGCCCACCACCGCACACCACCACATCGGCATGACGCAGCAGTTCGTCCTGGCGGCCCAAGCCGGCGTTCGCCCAGTTCGGGAGTACGGCGGGAACTCCGTCGAGAACGGACGCCACCACCCGAACTCCCCTGCCGTCCAACCCTTTCAGCGCCATCTCGAGCATTCCCTCCGCCCCGGTGAAGGCTGTCGACGGCGCGACCATCACCAGCGGTGACGTGCCGTCCGGAGTGTCGAGCAGGTCGTCCGTCGGTTCCCACAGCAGCGGGCCGACCACGTGTGCGTCCTCCGGCCAGTCGGGACGGTGCACCTCGAGCGCAGGAATGGTGGCGACGAGCCGCGCAGCCGGGCCCGGATCCTCGGCAGGCAGCCCGATGCTCGTCCGTGCGCTGGACCGCTGAGCTCGTCCCTGAGCGATCGAGCGTGCCGTCAACGCGCGCATCACGGTATCGCGCAACCTGCCGCGAACCCCGGTACCCGGAGCCAGGCCACTTCCAATGGGAGGCAACCCTTTCGAGGGCGAATACAGTGGATGGGGCGAGAGCTCCACCCAGGTGATCCCGAGCCGCTCCGCGGCCATGCCGCCCCCTGCGGTCAGGATGTCGGACACGACGAGATCGACGTTCTCCCGCTCGAGGTCGGGCAGCAACTCGGTCGAGACGAACGCCGCCCGTGAATGGATACGTTGTCCGGCGTCGAGATCGTCGTCCTCCGGCCGCGGCGCAAGACCACCCAGCGGAAACGCCCGCAGCCCCGCTGCGTGCGCGTCGGGCACCCAGCGGCTACCGGTGAAGAGGATCGGTTCGTCGCCTGCCGCGCGGAAGAGCAGGGACAGCGCGATCGCCGGAAAGGCATGCCCCGGATCGGGCCCGGCCACCACTGCTACTCGCACGAACCCAGCGTGCCACACTCGAGCCGTACCGCTCGACGGGTGCCGGGATCAGGTCGGGAGAGCCGGCCCGAACCCGAGCGGCGAAATGTGCACTCGGTCCCGCATCGCGGTCGACGCAGACTCGTTCACGCACTCTCGGGCCGCAGGTAACTGTCCACTGCGTACGCCATCTGACGCGTCACCTCGGTCCCCGAGACGCGCTCGGACACCATCTCCGCGGACTGCACCGCGGACTGCACCATCAGTAGCACCAGCGTGGCCAGCGTCGTGGGATCCCCTGCGCGAATCGAGCGATCACGTTGTCCGGCAACGACCAGAGAAGACAACGCGTCGATGATCAACGACTGACTGGTTCCGAGACGATGAAGAATGTACGTGGCCAGCACGTCGGAATCGGAACGCAGAATCTTCACGAACAACGGATGGAGTCGAATGCGGTCGGCCACTTCACCCACGGCAGTGACGATCTGATCGCGAGCCGACGCGGTGGCGTCGAAACTCGGAATCAGCGCACCGATCTCACGAGTGAGCAGGCTCGACACAACAGCTCGCGTGTCGGCCCATCGCCGGTACACGGTGGGCCTGCTGACCTTGGCGCGGCGCGCGATTTCGGCCAAGGTGGTGCGCTTGACGCCGTGCTCGAGGATGCAGGACCGGGCCGCGTCGAGAACGGCGTCTTCGACCGACTTCTCGGGAGCTTCTGTTCGGGACGGCGACTGCAGGGGCTCGGACGAGGCAGGACTCGACACCGGCTGCTCGATCACGTGCCACCCTTCGTAGTTCGGACAAAAGGACTGTATTTTCATCAGTAACAGTCTCTTTCGTTACAGTACCTCACGGTTACACGCACCTTCGGTCCCGAAATCACCGGCCACACGCCCGAACAACGTACGCCGGAGGCATACCGCTGCGAATCGCCTCGGTCACCACCACGGGAACCGTCGACCCTGGCAAGCTGATCGATGTGATCGACGAATCGTTGCGACCATGACCCGATCGGTGACGGTGTTGACCAATCCGATGGCCGGCGGTGGTCGCGCGGGCCACGCCGGGCGGTGCGCCGTGGCGCGCTTGCGGGAGCGAGAACTTCACGTCACGACCATCGAAGGCCGCACGCCCGGGGATGCATTGTCATTGCTCGAGAAGGCCGTCGGCAGCGGTACGGACGCCGTGGTCGCCGTCGGCGGCGACGGGCTCGTCAATCTCGTCGTTCAAGTGCTCGCCGGCACCGACGTTCCGATGGGCCTGATCCCGGCAGGCACCGGCAACGACCTGGCCCGAACCCTGGGACTACCTCGCGGCGACGCTGCCCACGCAGCCGATATCGTCGCCGACAACGTCACGCGCGCAATCGATCTCGGACGGATCGGCGACCGGTGGTTCACCACCGTCCTGTCCAGTGGTTTCGACTCGCTGGTCACCGAGAGGGCCAAGCGACTGCGCTGGCCGCGCGGACCTCTCCGGTACAACGCGGCCATGGTGCTACAGCTGGCGTCGCTCACGAAGCTGCCGTACGTCATAGAACTCGACGATGCCGAACTTCGACTCGATGCCACCTTGGTCGCGGTCGGAAACGGCAGGAGTTACGGAGGCGGCATGGCCGTGTGCCCTGCCGCGCGAGTGGACGACGGTCTGCTCGATGTCACCGTCGTTCGCGGGGCGAGTCGGACGCGCCTGCTCGGACTGTCGCCGACTCTGTATCGGGGAACACACATCGACTTACCGGAGGTCGACACGTACACCTCGACGCAGGTCACCTTGCGGTGCGACGGAATCGTCGCCTACGCCGACGGGGAACGTGTCGCGGAACTACCCGTCACGGCACGCTGCATACCGCGGGCCCTTCGGGTGTTCGTCGAGCAGGGCTCTGCTGCTCTCGGGTGACGGAACACCGCATCGGCGTCAGAACTTCAGCGACGAGCGATCGTTGTCGGAGGCGATCGCCTTGTACAGCCACACCAGTCCCATCACGATCGCACCAGCCACCACCAGCCAGAAGAGACCCTTGATGATGCTGCCCAGAAGCGCGAGCGCAATCCAGATCAGAACGATGAATCCCAGAATCTTCCAGAACATGAGTGCTCCTACCGTGTCGCCGCGCACCGTGTCGTATCGCGTACGTCGATCCTGGCATCCGGCCGCGACGAACACATCGGGGTGAACCCTGAATTGTCTCAGCGGTGCCGCGACCGGATCTGATCGATTTCGGTGAGTGCCTCGGCCCATCCCTGCAGTCGATCCGTCGCCGACAACAGCTCACGTCGGTGCGATTCCACGACCGTCGTCGACGCCGGTCCGGCCGGTCCGGTCATCCGCGCGGCCGCGGCGACGAGCTGCTCGTACTGATCGACCCCGGTCGCGAGTTCGTTTGCCGCCGAGGCTATTGCGCCGCGGAGGTGCTCACGGGTCACAGCGCTCGCCGCCCCCGCACGTTCCAGAGCAGCGATGTCGACAGCAACTCCTTCGAGACCACGGGCCGCATCGGAAGTAACCCCGATCATCTCCTCGACGTCGTCGGTACCGATCGTCTCGGACCTCGCGAGGATCCCCAGCAGCTCGAACAGACTCTGCTCGGCACCGGCCAGTCGGGCCATCGACTCGTACGCGGCGGATCCGCGCTGCGGCGACACGCGCTTGGTGGGCAGGCCGACGGGGACCGGTTGGGCGCGAAGACGCCGCAACCGCGTCACCGCGAATGCCGCCGGTACCGCCATGAGGGCAGCACTACCGCCGCCCACGAACAGAGTCCACTCCGGAGCCGACAGCACGGCCATCCCCGCGGTTCCCACCGCTGTCGTCGTGGACGCAGCACCGAACCTGATTCCGCGTCGTCTGGCACGGCGAATCTTCTTCAGATGCTTGACACGGGGGTCTTTCCGACGTCCGGCGGCGTCGAGGATCGAGGTACCGACACTTCGAGCGGACTCCGCCAGAGATCTGACCACTGCACCGGACTCGGAGACGGCGGTGGTGACGGATTCTCGATCGAGCGAAACGGCCGGCCGCTTACGCGACCGGCCGGATTCGTGATCTCTTCTACCCATCTCGGCGCTGCTGTCGGACGACCGAGTTGTTCGTCAGGTCGATCTACGCCTGAGCCGGGGGCTCGGGCGTCGCGTCCGGGGACTTGGCAATCGACGGCTTCGCCGCGGCATTTCCCGACGGCAGCGAGTCGCCTGCCATCGAAGCGCGGATCTGCTCGAGGCGGCTGTGGCCCGCCATCTGCACGGATGCCTGCTGGACCTCCATCATGCGACCGGAGACCGAGTTCTGAGCCAGCTCCGCCGATCCCAGGGCGTCTGCGTAGCGACGTTCGATCTTGTCCCGGACGGCGTCGAGGCTCGGGGTGTTGCCGGGCGCGGACAGGGTGCTGTCCATCGACCGAAGGGATTCGCTGACTTTCTCCTGCATCTTCGCCTGCTCGAGCTGGCTGAGCAGCTTGGTGCGTTCTGCGACCTTCGACTGCAGGGCCATGGCGTTCTGCTCGACGGCCTTCTTGGCCTGAGTGGCCGCCTGCAGCGACTGATCGTGCAGGACCTTGAGGTCCTCGACGCTCTGCTCGGCGGTCACCAGCTGAGCGGCGAAGGCCTCGGCGGCGTTCGTGTACTGCGTGGCCTTCTCGATGTCGCCCGCGGTGGCGGCCTGATCGGCCAGCGTCACCGCTTGCCGAGCGTTGGCATTGAGCTTCTCGACCTCGTCAAGCTGCCGGCTGAGCTTCATCTCGAGCTGGCGCTGATTGCCGATGACGGACGCGGCCTGCTGGGACAGAGCCTGATGCTGGCGCTGTGCGTCCTCGATCGCCTGCTGAATCTGAACTTTGGGGTCGGCCTTCTCGTCGATCTTGGAATTGAAGAGCGCCATCATGTACTTCCAGGCTTTGACGAAAGGATTAGCCATGGGGTGGTCCTGCCTCCATCTGTTGCGCCGCGGTGGCCGCGTACGGGTCGGCTGCTCTCGCAGTGACCGAAATGAACCTGTCCGTGCTGTGAAAGTCGGGTGCGTGATCTGGGTCAGGAGTGGAAACTGATTGCTTTTCCGATCTTAGGCGGCGGCGAGAGCTCTGGCAGCAGGTGCCGGAATCACGACGCGAGTATCGCCGTCGATACGGGTGGCGACCGCTGCCTCGTCGAGCCGCGCTGCGGCGGTGGAGGCGTCGGACAGCGTCACACTGACATCGCTCATGACGTCCGAGAGCGGGACGGCGAGTGCGTCGCAGATCGCGGCGAGGAGTTCGCTCGATGCCTCCTTGCGACCGCGTTCCACCTCGGAAAGGTATCCGAGGCTCACGCGTGCGGTGTTCGAGACTTCACGCAGGGTTCGGCTCTGTGCGACGCGAGTACGCCGCAAACTGTCGCCGAGTGCTTCACGCAATAGCAGCGCCATCTCGCTCCTCCTCGTTGGTGTTCGTGCCGACGACTGTGCCGTCGGGACGACAACGTTCATATCTCGTTCGTCCGGAGCCGTCACGATGTTCAACGTCCCAGCCGGTCCGATTGGTTCCCGACCCTATATGCCCGTTCACTCCAACACGTGCCGAAGCTGCTCCGACACGGCTCCCAAGACTGTATCCCGCCGAATCCTCATCCTGCTCGCCCGCGCGCCACACGGCCGCTGCGGAGGGCACGTCGGAGCGATTCACGTCGAGGACACGCCTCGGCGCAGGCGAACGGCCTGCACCACGTAGTCCAGGCCGGTGTACACGGTGAGCAGTACCGCCAGCGCCATCAAGGCAACGGCGAACGGGTCGACGACACTCGGCAGCGGGCACAGGTACACCCCAATCGCGAACGTCTGCACCAGTGTCTTGACCTTGCCGCCGCGGCCTGCGGGTATGACGCCGTGGCGGATGACGGCGAACCGCACTGCGGTGATGCCGATTTCTCGCACTCCGATGATCACCGTCACCCACCACGACAGGTCGCCCAACATCGACAGCCCGACGAGCGCGGCGCCGATCAACGCCTTGTCGGCGATGGGGTCGGCCATCTTCCCGAAGTCGGTGACGAGACCGTACTTGCGGGCCAGCTGACCGTCGATCCGGTCGGTGATGGCAGCGGCGGCGAAGATCGCGGTCGCGGTCAGCCGCCAGGAGGTGTCGTGGCCGTCGCCGACGAACAGCGCTGCGAGAAAGACCGGAACCAGTGCGATCCGGAGCACCGTGAGCACGTTCGCGATATTGAGCAACGGCACTTCGTCCGGGCCGCCGGCGACAGCGTTGCTGTGGGGCAGCCCCGTCGTGCGCGGAGCATCATCCGATCCGGAGGCGCGGTTGCCGGAAATCTCACCGCTGGACGGAACGCCGTGATCGGGCGCAACCGGCCCGGTCATCGGCACACCCGCGAGCCATCGACGACGTACCGGCTCGTGTGTCCGCTGTTGCGCAGCACCGATCCGCCGAGACGGGGACACAGCTGCAGAAGCGACACACGGAAAGTTTATCGGTTGAGGTACTGACTACTGTTCACCCCATGACTTCTGGGCCGAATCGGGCGAGTCGCGACATCGCAGACCCCGAATCCGACGTGCATTCAGACCTCGCGGACCGTGGCTCCGTGAACGACGGCACCCTCGTCGTGCGTCGAGCCAGGACCTCCGACATCCCCGAGATCAAACGTTTGATCGACATCTACGCAGGACGCATCCTGCTCGAGAAGAACCTCGTCACCCTCTACGAGGCAGTGCAGGAGTTCTGGATCGCCGAACGTGACGGTGAGATCATCGGCTGCGGTGCGTTGCACGTGCTGTGGGCCGATCTGGGCGAAGTTCGCACGGTGGCCGTCGATCCTGCGGCGAAGGGGCACGGCGCAGGCCACCTGATCGTCGCAAAACTGATCGAGGTCGCTCGTGAGCTGGCGCTGCAGAAGGTGTTCGTGCTGACCTTCGAGGTGGATTTCTTCTCCCGACACGGGTTCGCCGAGATCGACGGAACCCCGGTCACGGCGGAGGTCTACGCGGAGATGTGCCGGTCGTACGACACCGGCGTGGCCGAATTCCTGGACCTGAGCTACGTCAAACCGAACACTCTGGGCAACACGCGGATGCTGCTCTCGCTCTGACAGAATTCCGGTATCAGTCCTCGAATCCGGAAGAGAGCTCCATGCCCCTGATCGCCGTCACTTACACCTACTCCCCCGCCACCACGGACGGACGCGACACCCATCGCGCGGCACATCGCGCCTGGCTGGCCGATCTGCTCGACCGGAAGACCCTGGTGTCGAGCGGACCGTACGCCGACGGCAGCGGAGCGCTGCTGCTGGTCGAGGGACCGGATGCCGCCACCGTCGAAACACTGTTCGCCCAGGACCCGTTCGCGGTGGAGAACCTCATCGAGACGGCGACGTTCCACGAGTGGACGCCCGTCATGGGGACCTTCACGTCCTGATCGGCCCGCTCACCCGGTTCGGGTGAATGGACCCTTGCACCGCCCAGACGGCTGCAGTGGTCCATTCACCCGGGACCGGGGAGCGCTCAGAACTCGTCCGACGCGGGCTGCTCGTCCGGGTCGCCGCCCTTGATCGACCACAGCAGACCGTCGAGCTCGTCCGGTTTGACGAGGACCTCGCGGGCCTTCGATCCCTCGCTCGGGCCGACCACCCCGCGGTTCTCCATCAGATCCATCAATCGCCCGGCCTTGGCGAATCCGACTCGCAATTTCCGCTGCAACATCGACGTCGAACCGAACTGACTCGTCACGACCAACTCGACCGCCTGCAACAGCACGTCGAGGTCGTCGCCGATGTCGGGGTCGACATCCTTCTTGTCCGAGACCTTCGCTGCGGTGACGGTGTCGTTGTACTCCGGCTCCGCCTGATTCTTGGCGAAGTCGACGACCGCAGAGATCTCCTCGTCGGTGATGAACGCGCCCTGCAGACGCGTCGGCTTGCCCGCGCCCATCGGCAGGAACAGCGCGTCACCCATACCGATCAGCTTCTCCGCACCCGGCTGATCCAGGATGACGCGAGAGTCGGTCAGGGACGAGGTCGCGAAGGCCAGACGCGACGGGACGTTCGTCTTGATCAGACCGGTGACGACGTCGACCGACGGACGCTGAGTGGCGAGCACCAGGTGAATGCCGGCCGCACGTGCCTTCTGTGTGATCCGCACGATCGCTTCCTCGACGTCGCGGGGAGCGGTCATCATCAGGTCGGCCAACTCGTCGACGATCGCGAGGATGTAGGGGTAGGGCCGATAGACGCGCTCGCTGCCGAGGGGTGCGGTGATCTCGCCGGAACGCACCTTCTTGTTGAAGTCGTCGATGTGGCGGACCTTGTTGATCTGCATGTCCTGGTAGCGCTGCTCCATCTCCTCGACGAGCCAGGCCAGCGCTGCGGCAGCTTTCTTTGGCTGCGTGATGATCGGGGTGATGAGGTGTGGAATGCCCTCGTACGGCGTGAGCTCGACCATCTTCGGGTCGATCAGGATCATCCGAACCTCGTCCGGCGTCGCCCGTGCGAGTAGCGAAACGAGCATCGAGTTCACGAAGCTCGACTTACCGGAACCGGTGGATCCGGCTACCAGCAAGTGCGGCATCTTCGCGAGGTTGGCACTGACGAAATCGCCCTCGATGTCCTTGCCGAGGCCTATCACCAACGGATGGTGATCCTTGCGGGTCGACGGCGCGGTCAGCACGTCCGCCAGACGGACCATCTCCCGGTCCGAGTTGGGTACCTCGATACCGACCGCGGACTTCCCGGGGATCGGCGCGAGCAGGCGAACGTTGTCGGTGGCGACGGCATAGGCGATGTTGCGTGCGAGCGCGGTGATCTTCTCGACCTTGACGCCGGGCCCGAGCTCCACCTCGTAGCGAGTGACCGTGGGCCCGCGGGTGAAACCGGTGACCGCGGCATCGATCTTGAACTGTTCGAGTACCTCGGAGATCGCCTCGATCATGGCGTCGTTGGCCTGGCTGCGGGTCTTGGGCGGATCACCGTCGATCAGCAGCGACAGCGACGGAAGCGTGTAATCGCCGTCGACCACGCGATCGACGACGATCTTGTCGTCCTCGGCTGCCTGCTTCGGTTCGGCCGCTTTGACGATCGGCTTGGGCTTGGGCCGTGGGGGCGCGACCGGCTCGGGGGCAGGTGCGGGGACAGCCGCGTCGGGCACGATGACCTCGGTGGCCGCCTCCGGTGGCGGGGTCTTGCGCGCGCGGGGCGGCTTGGTGACCGGGATGTACTCCTCGGTCGGGTAGTTGTCGTACGGGTCCGCGCTGCCGTGGACCGGGTAGCCGTCGGCGTCGAAGTTGCTGTCGTAGTCGCCGTAGCCCTCGTCCCCGAACTCGGAGCCGAAGTCGGCCGGGTCGTACTCGTCGTATTCGTCACCGCGACTGTCGGTGCCGAACAGTGCTCGCATCCGATCCGGCACGTCGCGCACGGTGGTGCCGGTGAGCAGGAGTACTCCGAACAGACCGGCAAGCAGCAGCAGCGGCACAGCCAGCCACACGGTGAGGCCGTCGGCGATGGGTCCGCCCGCTACGTAGCCGACGAAGCCTGCGCCCTCGGATCGGCCGGCGGCATCGGTCGGTGAACCGGCGGCCATGTGCCACAGTCCGAGGATCGGCAGACCGAGCAGGATCGAGCCCAGGACCAGTCGCGGTCGTACCTCGGGATGCGGTTCGGACCGCATCAGAACAACGGCGATCGCGACACCGAGCACGGGCGCGACGTAGCCGGCTTCGCCGATGACGGCGCGGATGCCCACCTCTATCCATTCACCGACCGGTCCCCCGGCGCTCAACCAGACACTCGCGGCGACGACCACGCTGACGGCGATCAGTCCGAGAGCGATACCGTCCCGGCGGTGGCCGTGCTCGATGTCGGCGGCCTTGCTCACCGTCCGAGTCGTGGCACCGACTCCGCGTGCCGCCATCGACCAGGTGGACGCGATGCCCCGCCCGATCGCATCGAGAGCACCGCGTGACTTCTTCTTCGCCGCAGGCCGCCGAGCCGTCGACGCACCCCTGGCGGGTCCCTTGCCGCGCGAGGATGCGTTCGCACGGGAGGTCGCCGGGTTGCGCGGCGCGGTGGGCTTCTTGGGCGTGGTGACGGTGCGCGCGGTGCGGCCGCCACCGGATTTACGGGCGGTGCCGGACGCGCGCGAGGAGCCGGATCCACTGGACCCGGCCCTGGCGGTGGAGGTGCTGGTCTTTCCTGCCATGCCCCCAGGCTAGTCGCAACAGCCCCGTCGAAACCATCCGCAACACCAGTAACAGCGGAGCCGAATGTGTCAGAAGCTCAGATCGAGTGCCTTCACGACAGCGACATCGTCTGCCGAACCCTCGTACAGAACCTCGATCCGGTCGCGTCCGAATGCGTAGAGCAACAGTTCCGACGGCTCCCCCACCACGGTCACGCCGGGGCCGGACCCGCCCTTGAACGTCGCCCGTCGCCCATCGGGCGTGCGTACGTGAACCGGTACGGGTGACGAGCGATGACCGCCACGACCCACCAAACGGACCTGCGTCCACAGTCGGGTCTCCACGGCGGTGGGCAACACTCGCCGAGTCCAATTCTCCCCTGCCCGGCGCAGATCCTCGTGATGAACGAACATCTCACCGAGGTTGATCAACGGGTCCAGCAGTGCGAACGGTGACCACATGGGCGGCCCGGTCCGAACGTCCTCCACCACGGCGGCGAACGGTTTGTTCGCCACGGATCGCTGAACCCGCGCCGTGTACCCCGCGAGCGGAGACAGAAATATGCCCGGCGAGGCGTCCAAGCGTCGCTCCCGAACGACGAGATGCGCCGCCAGATCGGCCGCTGTCCACTCACCGCACAGCGTCGGCGCATCGGGACCCACGTCGAGAAGGGTCTGGACCAGTTGGGAACGTTCATCCTGGGCAAGGCTCACGTGCTCCAGGCTACGGCCAGACGGAACCAGCGGCATCCTGCCGCGGGATCCCACCCTTTGCCTGGGTAACCTCCCAACAGTGCCGGTATCGGAAATTCTCGTCATCCTGCTCGCCGGGCTCGGAGCCGGAGCCATCAACGCCGTCGTCGGCTCCGGGACGTTGATCACGTTTCCGACGTTGGTCGCATTCGGCTATCCCCCGGTGGTTGCCACCATGTCCAATGCGGTGGGACTGGTCGCGGGAAGTGTCTCGGGTACGTGGGGCTATCGCCGCGAGCTGCGCGGACAGTGGCATCGACTGCGATGGCAGTTGCCTGCCTCGTTCTTCGGAGCACTCGGCGGGGCCTGGCTGCTGCTGCACCTGCCCGAAACGGTGTTCGCCGCAGTGGTTCCGGTGTTGCTCATCGGCGCGCTGATCCTCGTTGTCGCACAACCGAGAATCCAGGCCTGGGCGAAGCGTCGATCGGAGGCCGCGGGCAAGGCCGCGAACCACATCGGTCGCACCAGGATGGCGTTGGTCACCGGAGGCACTCTGCTGGTCGGCATCTACGGCGGCTATTTCACTGCCGCACAGGGAATTCTGCTCATCGGGGTGATGGGGGCACTGCTCCCCGAAACCATGCAGCGGATGAACGCCGCCAAGAATCTGCTGTCACTGGTCGTCAATGTCGTTGCGGCGGTGACGTATACGATCTTTCGATTCGACGACATCAGTTGGCAGGCAGCCGGACTGATCGCGGTCGGCTCTCTGATCGGTGGAGCCGTCGGAGCACGCTACGGCCGCCGGCTCTCGCCGGCGGCCCTGCGTGGTGCCATCGTCGTTCTCGGTCTGATCGGACTCTGGCGACTGCTCGTCTAGCCGATCGCGTCCAGTTCGGCTGCGGGCGTGCCTAGTTCGACTGCGGCTGCGGCTTGACCGCGATGATCGTCGGAACGATCATCGGCTTGCGGCGATACTTGTCAGCCACCCACCGACCGACCACGCGGCGCACGGCCTGCGCGATGCGATGCGTATCGGACACGTTGTCGGAGGCCAACCGCTGCAACTCCGACTCGACGAGTTGACCGGCCTCCTTGAGTGCGGCCGGATCGTCGGAGAATCCGCGACCGGACACCTCGGGTGCGGTCACCGCACGTCCGGTGGCCGAGTCGACGGCAACACTGATCGCGATGAATCCGCCCTCGCCCAGTACCAATCGATCGGAGAGCGTCGAATCGCCGACGTCGCCGACCGAGAGGCCGTCGACGTACACATGCCCCACGGGCACCTGTCCGACGATCTCGGCGAGGCCGTCGACCATGTCGACCACCACGCCGTCCTCGGCCAGCACCACGCGGTCCTCGGGAACACCCGTCGCCTTGGCCAGCGCCGCGTTGGCGCGCAGGTGACGCCACTCGCCGTGTACCGGCATGGCATTGGTGGGCCGCACCGCGTTGTACAGGTACAGCAGCTCGCCCGCCGAGGCATGGCCCGAGACGTGAACCTTCGCATTCTGCTGCGTCACGACGGTCGCACCCCGCTTGGCGAGGCCGTTGACCACTGCGAACACCGAGTTCTCGTTACCCGGAATCAGCGAGGACGCCAGCACCACGAGGTCGTTCGCCTTGACGTTGATCTGGCGGTGCTCGCCGCGAGCCATCCGGGACAGCGCCGACAACGGCTCGCCCTGCGAGCCGGTGGAGATGAGCACCAACCGGTCGTCGGGAAGTGTTGCGGCCGTGTCGACATTGACCTCGAGGCCGTCGGGCACACGCAGGTAACCGAGGTCCTGAGCGATCTGCATGTTGCGGACCATCGACCGCCCGACGAATGCCACTCGGCGGTTGTACCGCTCGGCGACGTCGATGACCTGCTGGATGCGGTGCACGTGACTGGCGAACGACGCGACGATGACGCGCTGCTTCGCCTTGCCAATGACGGTGTCGAGCACTCCGCCGATCTCACGTTCCGGCGTGACGAATCCGGGCACCTCGGCATTGGTGGAGTCGACCAGAAACAGGTCGACGCCCTCGTCGCCGAGCCGTGAGAAGCCGGCCAGGTCGGTCAGGCGACCGTCGAGCGGCAGCTGATCGAGCTTGATGTCACCGGTGTGCAGCACCAGACCGGCGTCGGTTCTGATGGCGATGGCAAGCGCATCGGGAATCGAGTGGTTCACCGCGAAGTACTCGCAGTCGAACGGACCGTGCTGGGTGTGCTGGCCCTCGATGACCTCGACGAGGTTGGGACGCAAGCGATGCTCACGGCACTTGGCCGCGACGAGTGCGAGGGTGAACTTGGATCCGACGACGGGCAGGTCGGGACGCAGACGCAGCAGGAACGGCACTGCTCCGATGTGGTCCTCGTGACCGTGCGTCAGGACCACTGCCTCGACGTCGGCCATGCGATTCTCGATGTGGCGGAAGTCGGGCAGGATCAGGTCGACGCCGGGCTGCTGGTCCTCGGGAAAGAGCACGCCGCAGTCGATGATCAGCATCTTTCCCTGATGCTCGAACACCGTCATGTTGCGACCGATTTCTCCGATGCCGCCGAGTGCGACCACCCGAAGGCCCTTGAACGGGGCCTTCGGCGGTGTGCCGAGGCGCTCCGTCGGATCGAATTCACGACGCTTGTCGGGACGCTGAGTGCGCGCAGAGTTCTGCACCATCGGCTTGCCCTGGCGAGATCCTGCCGGTTGGCCCTGCTTCGGGGCCGGACGCTCGGAGGGAGGTCCGGCGTTTCGGGTTGCGCGTCCGCGCGATCGGTTCGGTCGTGTCATACAAGAACTCCTGCCGCCCGCAGCTCTGCTGCGAGCAATTCGATGTGGTCGATGCTCGGTGGCACCTGGGGAAGTCGTGGTTCGCCGACATCGAGTCCGATGAGGCGAAGTCCGGCCTTCGATGCGCTGACGCCGCCGAGGCGCGCGACCGAACGGATGACCGGGATGAGGCTGACGTTGATCGCCTGTGCGCGTGCGATGTCGCCCATCATGAAAGCGGTGTGCAGCTCACGCAGACGCGCCGGAACGAGGTGGCCGATGACGCTGACGAAGCCGGTGGCACCCACCGAGAGCCAGGGCAGGTTGAGCGGGTCGTCGCCGGAGTAGAACTGCAATCCCGTCGACGCGATCAGTTCGGCACCGGCGTTCAGATCGCCCTTGGCGTCCTTGACCGCGAGGATCCGGGGATGCTCGGCCAGCCGACGCAGTGTCTCGGTCTCGATGGGAACGACCGATCGCGGCGGAATGTCGTAGAGCATCACGGGCAGGTCGGTGGCATTCGCGACCGCGGTGAAGTGCGCGTACAGACCGGCCTGCGGTGGCCGCGAGTAGTACGGGGTGACGACCAGAAGACCGTGCGCGCCTGCGCGAGCGGCATCACGAGCGAGTTCGACGCTGTGCGCGGTGTCGTTGCTGCCTGCCCCGGCGATGATGCGAGCCCGATGGCCGACCGCGGCGATCACCGCACGGAGCAGTTCGAGCTTCTCGTTCTCGGTGGTGGTGGGCGACTCGCCCGTCGTGCCGGCCAGAACCAATCCGTCGTTGCCCTGCTCGACGAGGTGGTGTGCCAGCCGAACGCCTGCATCGATGTCCAACTTACCGTCCGCTGTGAACGGGGTCACCATGGCGGTGAGCACCGTACCGAACACAGGCGCAACGGAAGGAGCGGCGTCACCGTAGGTCATGGCAGCAGATTACCCGGTGCTTTACCCACTCTCGCGCAGCGGGACTCCCCGCCGACACCGCCGGTGCATACCCGGTCTTCGAGGCAACCGAACCTCGTCGTCAGACCTCGGTCACGAACGGGCTGCGGGCGACTTCCGTGCCGTCCGGCAGCGTCGAGATCTCGAAGTCGCCGAACACGTCCGGAGCCACGCCCACGAGCTTACGCAGACATTCCACGGCAACACGTCGAATTTCCACGTCCGCATGTTCGGAGGCTCGCATCGACACGAAATGTCGCCACGCGCGGTAGTTTCCGCTCACCACCACCCTCGTCTCGGTCGCATTCGGCAACACCGACCGGGCCGCCTGACGCGCCTGCTTACCTCGCAGCGCGGCGTTGGTGACCGATTCCAGCTTTCCCTCGAGTGCACCGAGCAGTTCGGTGTAGGCCGCCCGGCTGGCCTCGGTGGCCGCGGCGAACAGCGCCTCGAGTTCGGGATCGCCTTCGACTGCGGGCGGAAGAACCACGTTGGCGTCGTGCTCGGGAACGAATCGCTGCGAGAGCTGCGAGTAGGAGAAGTGCCGGTGCCGAATCAGCTCGTGCGTGCACGATCGTGAGATTCCGGTGATGTAGAAGCTCACGCTCGCGTGTTCGAGAACCGAGAGGTGTCCGACGTCGAGCAGATGCCGCAGGTACGACGCGTTGGTCGCGGTCCGGGGATTGGGCTTGGACCAGCTCTGATAGCAGGCCCGTCCGGCGAACTCGACCAACGCCTGTCCGCCGTCCGCGTCGGTTTCCCAGGGGATGTCGACGGGCGGAACGAACTCGGTTCGGGCGACCAGTTGCACTCTCAACGCAACCGTCCGCGGCACAGCTCTACCTTCGTTTTCTGCTGACACCGCACAACCCTAAACGCGGCACCGATGCCCGGCGAGCGATGGCGTCACTGCGCGGACACGTGACGCCACCAGCACTCCTTGACCGACGTCATTCATGGCGTCACACTGGCGTCATGGAACTGGACAAGTACACCGCGTCACTGCGCACGGATCTACTCGCGGCGGCTGCCCTGGGAGACGAGCACACCCGACAGACAGCGGAGGCTCTCGGAAAGACGGCCGAAGCGTCGGCCAGATTGATGCTGCTCACCGCACTGTCCGACTTCGCGGCCGAGGTCTCGAACGATCTGGACGGACATACGGTCACCGTTCGTCTCGACGGCACGCAGGCGCACGCCGATGTTCGACGCGACAGCCCGGTGCCCGGTCTGCACGACGGCGATCCGGCGGAGCCCGTCACCGAGGACTACCCCACCATGGACGATGTGTCCGGTGAGGTGCGACGGGTCACGCTGCGACTGGTCGAGCAGATCAAGGAACGCGCCGAGGACGCCGCGAACAACAGCGGAGTGTCGCTCAATTCGTGGTTGTCGCAAGCAGTTCAGGGCGCACTGCGCGATCAGATGCGCAAGGAACGCGGCTGGAACAACTGAGCCCAGGAGTTCGAGCGAGCGCCGGCCCTACTTCTTCTCGCGCCACTCCCGCTCGAACGGCAACCGCCACGCGTGTGGGGCGATGAGTTGATGGATTGCGTTGGGACCCCACGACCCTGGTGCGTACAGACGAACCGGGGGCGGATCGGCGAGCAGCGGCTCCGACACCTGCCACAGCCGCTCGATGCCCTCTGCCGTGGTGAACAGCGTGTGGTCGCCGTACATGGCGTCGAGAATGAGCCGTTCGTACGCCTCGAGGACGTCGCCGACCCGCTCGGTTTCCTGGATGGCGAACTGCATGCTGAGTTTGTCCAGACGCATACCGGGTCCTGGACGCTTGCCGTAGAACGACAGTGACACCTTCGAGGCGTCCGCGAGGTCGAAGGTCAGGTGGTCGGGACCTTGCGCACCCACGCCCGAGCCGGCCGGGAACATGCTCTTCGGTGGTTCCCTGAACGCGATCGAGATGATGCGCTGCCCCTCGGCGAGGCGTTTGCCGCTGCGCAGGTAGAAGGGAACTCCGGCCCAGCGCCAATTGTCGATCTCGCACTTGAGGGCCACGAAGGTGTCGGTGTCGGAGTCGGCGGCCACCCCCTCCTCCGAGCGATAGCCCGTGTACTGGCCTCGGACAACGTTTTTCGGGTCGAGCGGCATCATGGACCGGAAGACCTTGTTCTTCTCCTCGCTGATGGCGCGGGGTTCGAGCGCCGTCGGCGGTTCCATCGCCATGAATGCCAAGACCTGGAACAGGTGGGTGACCACCATGTCCTTGTACGCGCCGGTGGATTCGTAGAACCCGGCTCGTCCGTCGAGGGCGAGCTTCTCCGGGATGTCGATCTGGACGTGATCGATGAAGTTGCGATTCCAGATCGGCTCGAACAACCCGTTGGCGAAGCGGAAGGCCAGGATGTTCTGCGCGGGTTCCTTGCCGAGAAAGTGATCGATCCGGAAGACCTGATCCTCGTCGAACGTCTCGTGAACCCGAGCGTTCAGGGCGATCGCGCTCTCGAGGTCTGTGCCGAACGGCTTCTCCATGATGATCCGGGAGCGCTTGACCAGATCTGCCGACGCGAGCGTATCCACCACTGCCAGAGCAGCTCTCGGCGGAACGGACAGATAGTGCAGCCGTTTGGCGCTTCCTCCGAGTTCGATCTCGGCCTCGGCCACGGCCTCCCCCAGCGCCGCCGGTCCTGCCTTCTGCGACACGTACGTCAATCGCGAGGCGAAACGACTCCATTGCTCGTCACCGACTTTGCGACTCGAATAGGCGTTGATCGATTCGCGAGCGAGAGCGCGGAATTCGTCGGTCGACATCTCCTCGAGTGAGGTTCCGACGACGCGGATGTTCGGCGCGAGATCGGAGAGCGCCAGATGCATCATCCCGGACAGGAGTTTTCGCTTGGCCAGGTCTCCCGTCGCCCCGAACAGGACGACGACCTGGGTTGGGAGTTCCGTGGCGGTGTCCGACCGGCGTGAAGTCACGGTTCGAATAGTGGCACCGATTCTGCCCGAGTGCACTTCGGCGGGACCCGACCCAGCCGACGAAGGTCAACGCAATGCGGCGACGAGGTCTCCCCGGTCACCCACCACCACGCGTTCGAGTTCGAGCCAATCCGCCATCTCCCGCAGCACCTCTCGCAGTCGAGGCGCTATGTCGCCCGCGTTGCGGTCGCCTTCGACGAAGGCCGCGACCACGTGCAGCTCGGACCGCGCTCGCACTGCCTTGAGATCGAGTCGGGCCACCAGATGCCCGTCCAGCAGAAAGGGAAACACGTAGTAGCCGTGAACTCGCTTGTGCTGTGGGGTGTATATCTCGATTCGATAGTGGAAGTCGAAGATTCGCTGGACCCGCGGCCGGTAGAAGATCATCGGATCGAACGGGCACAGCAGAGCGGCAGCGGTGGCCGTTCGCGGTGTCCTGGCCTCGCGGTGCAGGAATGCCGGTGCGTTCCAGCCTCGGACGGTCACCTGTTCGAGCACACCGTCCTCGACGAGTTCGGCGATCGCCGCCTTGGCCTGCTTCTGCGAGAGTCGGTAGTAATCCCTCAGATCCGGCTCGGTGGCGACTCCCAGTGCCCGCGAGGACTTCTCGATCAGTGCACGTACCGCGACCGGTTCGTCGACGCGCCTGCGCAGAACGTCGTCCGGGATCACCCGTTCGCTGAGCTCGTACCGGCGCACGAAACCCGTCCGAGCCGGCACGGTCACCACGCCCGCCGCGAACAGCTGTTCGCAGACGACCTTGACGTCACTGCGGTCCCACCACGGCCCCTTGCGACCGGGTGTGTCCACCTCGAGGTGCTTCTCGATCTCACCTGCGCTGGCCGCACCGTTGTCGCCGATCACCGCGAGGACGTCGTCGGCGAGAGTCGGTTCACGGTCGAGAATGTGGGCAGCTCCGCCCCACCGCCCGTGTCGATACAGCTCCATTCGCCACCGCATCAGCGCCCAGTCCTCGACGGGTAGCAGCGCGGCCTCGTGTGCCCAGTACTCCACCAATCGACGCGGCCGACGAGCGGTGTCGGTCCATGCGGCGTCGTCGACGATCGAGCGGTCGTACACGCCGACGCGGCTGAACACCGGTGCATAGTGCGCACGAACCACCACCGACACCGAGTCGATCTGCAGCAACCCGGTGGTGTCGATCGCTGCGTGCACCGCGGCCCTGCTCGCCGGCCGAGTACGCGACCGCCTCGACGCCAGCCCCTGGGCGGCCAGGGCCGTGCGGCGGGCGGCGGCGGCACTCATCTCCTGCATCGGGCCAGCCTGTCACGGCCCACCGACACGTCGACTCAGGTACTGAACAGATTCGCCGCCTTGAGGATCAATTCGTACAGTCCGTAGGCGAACGGCACGCCGACCCACGCCCATGCGACCGCCATCGTGACCTGCCTCTGTACGCCGCTCATGCCTTCACTCCCGTAGTGGCTGCAGAACCCGCGTGATCGGATTCGTGGTACTTGGAGGCGACCGGTTTGATCGCCTCGTTGGCCAGGAAGCCGACCACCAGCAGGCCGATCATCACGTAGAACGCCGGCAGGTATCGGCCGGTGGTCCCCGGCTCACCCGCGTCGGCGATGGCATTGACGATCAGTGGCCCCAACACACCGGCCACCGACCATGCGGTGAGCAGTCGTCCGTGGATCGCGCCGACCTGGTACGTACCGAAGAGGTCCTTGAGATAGGCGGGAACCGTCGCGAAACCCGCACCGTAGAACGAGAGAATCAACAGAGCCGAGACCATGAACAGGATCTTGTTGGTGTTGGTGAACAGCGCGATGTACAGGTACAGCAACGCTCCGACACCGAGATACATCCGGTAGATGTTCTTGCGACCGACCACATCGGAGACCGAGGACCAGACGAACCGCCCGATCATGTTGGTCAGGGAAAGGAACGCGACGAAACCGGCGGCTGCGGCAGCAAGGGATTCGGGCGAGGTCGCGTCGGGAAAGAAGTCCTGATAGATGCCCGATCCGCGTTCGAGGATGCCGATTCCGGCAGTGACGTTGAAGCACAACACGACCCACAGCAGCCAGAACTGCGGAGTCTTCACTGCGTTCGCGGCCGAGACGTTGTGCGTCGAGATCATCGACGACGACGCGGGAGGGGTCCACCCGGCCGGCTTCCATCCCTCGGCCGGCACTCTGATGAGCACGACACCGAGGGCCATGAACACCGCGTATCCGACGCCCAGCGTGAGGAACGTCTTGGCGATGGAACCGTCGGTGAAGCCGCCGAAGTTGACCATCAGCTGGCTGGTGAGCGGAGACGCGATGAGTGCGCCGCCGCCGAAGCCCATGATCGCGATTCCCGTGGCCATACCCGGCCGGTCGGGGAACCATTTCATCAGCGTCGAGACAGGTGAGATGTAGCCGATTCCGAGGCCGATGCCGCCGACGAATCCGTAGCCGAAGATCACCAGCCAGAACTGTCCGAGGGCCATGCCGAGCGCGGACAGCAACAGTCCGGAGACGAAGAAGACCAGGGAGACGGCCATGGCCCACCGTGGACCGTTCTTCTCGACGCGGGTTCCGAAGATCGCCGCGGACAGGCCGAGCATGACGATGGCGAGCTGGAACGGAATGGCGGTGACGGTTCCGCTGAGTCCGAGCGCGTCGGGCTGCGAGATGGCGTTCTTGAACACGCTCCAGGCGTAGGCGGACCCGATCGCGAGGTGAATCGACAGGGCCGCCGGGGGTATCAACCAGCGACTCCACTCGGGTGTGGCGACGATTCTGGACCGGTCGAGAATGGGGAGGGTCATCGAAATCCCTTGGAATAGAAAGTGGTACAAACTTGTACGAGCCCTAGCAGTCAAACACGGGCACCACCCCGGCTGCTCACAATCAGGAATAGTTTCTGTGCCGAAGTCACTATCGGCTCCGGGTATCTTCGAGAAAGTGGATATCGAACGGTGGCGCAGTCGCCTGCCCGTCAAACGGGCCTCCGACGGCGAAGTGATCGGATGGACCGTCGCGCACGAATCGACTACGCGGGACGAGTACGACGAGGGCTATCTCGTCGATGCCGTCAATCCTGTCGGGGTCACCGTGGCTCGGGGCGTTCCGATCGAGCGCGCAATCGAGCACCTGGAGGATCGGGGTCTGGCATCGCTGTCGGCGCCGCACTGGACGAAGGCCCCGCTACCGCTCGAGCCGGAGACGGACCTGTCCGCACCGCATGACGATTGGCCCTGGCGGCGGGTGCTGATGACACAACTCGACGACAACCGGGTGTGGATCAGGCCCGCGTATCCGAGCTGGCCGGAGCGGCTGCTCGAGATTCCGCTGCAGATTCCTGCCGACGAGATTCTGCGTGCCGACTCCCCCGACGATTCCGACTGAATTCGGTGGCGACCCGGGACGGACCTGATGGCGTCGGCGGTCGCGGGTGTCGGACGGACCGTCGTAGTTCTCGGGGCGCGCGAGTCATCGTGGAAGCCCGTCGGGAAACCGCCACCGTCAGTCGGACAGCCCCGCCGCGACGGTTCCGCCCAATTCGTAGCAGCGTTCACGTGCGGGCTTGCCGCTCTCGGCGATGTGGACGGTCCCGAAGACCTTCTCGAGGCCCCAACCCGACGCGATCTTCTCGATGGCCCGTCCGGCACCCACGGTGTCGTCGTTGCCGTGAACCCAAGCGGCGTAGGGCTTTCCGGCAACGGCACCGAGGCACGGGTAGTACACGGTGTCGAAGAAGTGTTTCAGCGCCCCACTCATGTACCCGAAGTTCGCCGGCGTTCCGAAGAGAAATCCGTCGGCACCGAGGACATCCGGAACGGTCGCACCGAGAGCAGGCACACTGCGTACGTCAACGCCGGTGATCTCGGGGTCGTGTGTGCCGTCGAGCACTGCCTCGAGCAGCTCACGTGTGAGCGGGCTCGGGGTGTGATGAACGACCAGCAGGGTGCGCGGCATCGACGGTCAGTTCTGGTTCCGTTCGAGTGCCACGGCGCGCTTCATCGTCTCGCGGGCCCGCCCGCGGTCACCGGCGTAATCGTAGGCACGAGCCAACCGGTACGAGTTGCGCCAGTTGTCCGGATCCTTCTCCCACTCGGTCTTGATCCGTTGGAACAACTCGTCTGCGGCATCACGTTCGATGCGTCCCGACGGTCTGCGCGGAAGGTCCGAGACGTCGAGTTCGAGGCCTTCCTCGTGAATGCGCGATGCCAGCCTCTGATGGTCGAAACCGGCTTTCAACGTGGCCCACACGATCCACAACCCGAGTATCGGCAGCAGCAGGACCCCGATCCCCAGGGAGATGCTCGCCACACCACCGTTCTGGATCAGCGTCACACCGCGCTGACCGAGCAGGAAGAAGTAGAAGCCGAGGATCAGCACCATCACCGTGATGATGGCGAGCACCTTCGTCGTCTTGTTCACCGTCGATCAGCTCACAGATCCAGCAGCGGATCGAGCCCGACGGTCAACCCCGGTCGTCCGGCGATCTCGCGGACTCCCAGAAGGACTCCGGGCGCGAAGGACGTTCGGTCGAGCGAATCGTGCCTGATGCTCAGCGTCTCCCCCTGCGTGCCGAGCAGAACCTCTTGGTGCGCAACGAGTCCCGCGAGCCGGATCGAGTGCACCCGCACGCCGTCCACGTCGGCACCACGTGCGCCGTCGAGTTCGGTGGTCGTCGCATCGGGGCTCTTCGGAGTTCCTGCGGCGGCGCGTGCCTCGGCGATCAGCGCGGCAGTGCGATACGCCGTGCCCGACGGCGCATCGGCCTTGTTGGGGTGGTGCAGTTCGATCACCTCGACGGAGTCGAAGAACCGCGCTGCCTGCTGCGCGAATCGCATCGACAGCACCGCACCGATGGCGAAGTTGGGCGCGATCAGCACACCCGTCTGCGGCGATCCCGCCAGCCATTCGCGAACCTGCTCGAGCCGCCGGTCGTCGAAACCGGTGGTACCGACCACAGCATGGATGCCCTGCTCGATCAGGAACTGCAGGTTGTCCATCACCACGTCGGGATGGGTGAAATCGACAACCACCTGGGCGTTCGCGTCGACGAAATTCGCCAGCGGATCACCCTGGTCGACGGTCGCCACGAGCTCGAGATCGTCGGCCGCCTCGACGGCGGCACAGATTGCCTGACCGACCTTGCCGCGTGACCCCAGTACCCCTACTCGAACAGGTGCCGTTGCACTCACGTCGTACCCACACTCGTTTCGTCGTCTTGTCGGTTCTACCGACCTCAGAGCCTACTTCTCCGCGATCCGCACCGGCAGCTACGGTCGTCCGGTGCCATCCAGCGTCCTGTTCGCCGACCGAGTCGATGTCGTCCGCGGCGGCCGATACCTGCTCAGCGACGCCACGATACGGGTCGAGGACGGCGAGCACTGGGTGTTGCTCGGTGCGAACGGCGCAGGTAAGAGCACTCTGCTCAGCTTGCTCGGTGCCGTGGTGCATCCCACGCACGGTTCCGTGCACGTTCTCGGGCATCGCCTCGGCCGGGTGGACATGCGCGAATTGCGGACGCGCATCGGCCACGTCGATCCCCGTCTGACGGTCGAGGCTCCGCTGACTCTGTTCCAGGTGGTGCTGACCGGCCTGACCAACACTCCCGACCTGATCCCGAGATGGTCGGCCACCGAGGACCAGATCGCCCGTGCCCATCGGTTGATCGGTTCCCTCGGCGTCGCCCATCGCACCGAGGCATCGTGGCACACGCTCTCCCAGGGAGAACGTGGCCGAGCGCTCATCGCGCGCGCCCTGCTCCCCGACCCCGCAGTGCTGTTGCTCGACGAGCCCGCCACCGGACTCGATCTCGCTGCCCGCGAACAACTCCTCGGTGCGCTCGACTCGTTGCGGGCCGAGCACCCGAGCCTGGCGAGCAGTCTGGTGACGCACCACCTCGAAGAGATCCCCGTCTCGACCACCCACGCCCTGCTCATCCGCAACGGAAAGGTGTTGGCGCAGGGAGCCGTCGACGCGGTGCTGACCACCGCAAACATCAGTAAGTGTTTCGACCATCCCATCGAGATCTCGACGCAGCGCGGCCGGTGGGTCGCGACCGCCGCCAACAGCTGATGCTCAGTCGAAGACGATGACCTGACGGATCGCGTTGCCGTCGGCCAATTCGTCCATGCCGCGGTTGATCTCGTCCAACGTGATTCTCGAGGAGATCAGCTTCTCGACGGGAAGCCGTCCCTCACGCCACATCTGGGCATAGGTCGGGATATCGCGCGCCGGGACGGCGGAGCCCAGGTAGCTGCCGATGATCGTGCGCGCCTCGGCCACCAGGCCCAGCGGCGAGATGGACGAGCGGGCGTCGGGCGACGGGAGACCGACGGTGATGGTTTTGCCGCCGGGAGCCGTTGCAGCGACGGCAGTTTCGAAGGCTCGGGCGTTGCCTGCCGCCTCGATCACGATATCGGCCTTGATTCCCTTCTCGGCGAGCTCGGCCGGTGAATAGACCTGCGTTGCGCCCAGATCGGTTGCGGTGGAGAGCTTGTCCGGGACTCCGTCGACTCCGATCACCTCGCCTGCACCCACCGATACGGCTGTCAGAACGGCGGCCATGCCGACTCCGCCGAGACCCACCACCATCACCGATTGACCGGGCGTCGGAGTTCCGGCGTTGAGCACCGCGCCACCGCCGGTCAGTACCGCACAACCGAGAACTGCGGCGATATCGGCCGGGATGTCGTCCTCGACCGGCACCACGGACTTTCGGCTCACCACCGCATGGGTGGCGAATCCGGAGACTCCGAGGTGATGTTTGACCTCTTGCCCGTCACGGTGCAACTTGATGCCGCCGCCGAGCAGGGTCCCGGCATTGTTCGACGCGCTACCGGTGATGCACGGCATCTGACCGTCGGTGGCGCACCCGGCACACTCGCCGCAGCGCGGCAGGAACGTCATGACGACGCGGGTACCGATCGCGATGTCGTCGACGCCCGGTCCGACTTCCTCGACTCGGCCTGCGGCCTCGTGGCCGAGCAGCATCGGGACCGGACGAACTCGATTGCCGTCGACCACCGACAGGTCCGAGTGGCACAGCCCCGCGGCTTCGATTCTGATCAGCAGTTCGCCGTCGCCCGGCGAACCGAGCTCGAGGTCCGAGACGGTGATGGGATGCGAGTCCGCGAAGGGACGAGATCGGCCGATTTCTTCGAGTACTGCGCCGCGAATCTTCATCCCGCCAGACTATGCGGCTCCGCCGCATGTGCGTGGAACTTCGTAGCCCACTACGAAGTTCCACTCACATGGGCCGCAGGCCCTCAGAGCGGCAGACGCGGCCTGAGCAGGTGCGCCACCAGCGCTGTCCACCCGGTTTGGTGGGTTGCCCCGAGTCCCTCGCCGGTGTCTCCGTCGAAGTACTCGTTGAAACTGGGATGCTCGGACCACAACGGGTCGGCACTGGACTCGATGCGATCGCCGTCCGCGGGCCGCTTGCCGTCCACCCGCCGGAACAGTCCGGCGAGACCGTTGTCGATCAGATCGGCGGCGTCGGTGAGGGTGCGGTGGTTGCCCGAGCCGGTGGGGATCTCGATGGTGAACGAGTCGCCGTAGTACCGGCCGTACGCGCGCAGCTTGTCCGCCAGCAGTACGTTCACCGGGAACCACACCGGTCCACGCCAATTCGAGTTACCACCGAACATTCCGGTACGCGACTCCCCCGGCTCGTATTCGATGGACAGGCTTCGTCCGTCGACGTCGAAGTTCACCGGCTCGCGATACGAGGCCGACAGCGATCGAATTCCGAACTGCGACAGGAATTCCTCGGAATCGAACATCCGCGAGAGGATGCGCTTGAGACGCTCGGGCTGGACGAGCGTGAGCAGCATCCGCACCTCGCCGCCCTCACGCCGAGCCAGCAGTGGGCTGACCATCTCCGGCCGTCGACGCTGAACCCAACGCAGACGGGCGGTGAGGTCGGGGCATTCCTCCTCGACCCACGGCGGGATCTCGGTGGCCCCGAGGATGGGCAGCAGGCCGACCATCGATCGCACCCGCATCGGAACCGCATCGCCCTGAGGTTGGACGAGAACGTCGTAGAAGAAGCCGTCTTCCTCGTGCCAGAGCGAAATATGCTGCGAACCGAACGAATTGACGGCTTTCGCGATCGAGAGGAAGTGCGAGAAGAACTTGGTCGCGACGTCGTCCCAGGCGCTGTCGTGCCGCGCGAGCTCGAGTGCGATCTTGAACATCTGCTGGCAGTAGAACGCCATCCAACTGGTCGCGTCGGACTGCTCGAGTCGGAAGCCGGGAGGCAGTGGTGCAGATCGGTTGAACAGTCCGATGTTGTCCATGCCGAGGAATCCGCCCTCGAAGATGTTCGAGCCCTCGGAGTCCTTGCGGTTGACCCACCACGCGAAGTTGAGCAGCAGCTTGGTGAACACCCGCACCAGGAATTCGCGATCCCGGTAGCCGTCGATGCGATAGACGTGCCACGCCGCCCACGCGTGCACGGGTGGGTTGACATCACCGAACTCCCATTCGTACGCAGGCAGTTGGCCGTTGGGGTGCATGGCCCATTCCCGGCACATGAGCACCAACTGTTCCTTGGCGAAATCGGCGTCCACGTGCGCCAACGGAATCGCGTGGAAGGCCAGGTCCCAGGCCGCGAACCACGGGTACTCCCACTCGTCGGGCATCGAGATCACATCGGCCAATGCCAGGTGACGCCAGTGCGCGTTGCGCCCACCCGGGTCCTGCCGCGAGTCCGGTGCCGGAGCTCCGACCTTGTCGCCCTCGATCCACTCCTCGACGTCGTATCGATAGAGCTGCTTGGTCCACAACAGGCCGGCGTACGCGCGCCGTGCCACGTGCCGGTCGACATCGGTGAGATCGGCACCGATCACGGCACCGTAGAACTCGTCCGCCTCGACCTGGCGATCGACGTTGACGGCATCGAATCCGGCCCCGAACGTCTGCTCGTTCGGGCGGTTGGGCGAGAGCCGCAGCCTGACCGATTCCGTTGCACCCGGGGCGATGTCGTCGAAGCGATACCAGAACGCAGCCTTCGTTCCCGTCTGCTCGGGGTTGACCGCATCGAGTTCCCCGTCGACGACTCGGCGGCCGATGCCGTCCTTGGGGTAGGACGAGATGTTCTCCTGCCCCCACAGGGCTTCGGCATTGGTTTCGTTGTCGCAGAACAGAACTGCCGGCGTGCCTTCGGCACTGAGGTAGTACCGACCGAGAAATCCGTGATCGACGGCGATCGCTTCGAGTCCACCTGCCATCAGGTCCGGCGGGCTCAGCTGCGCCAGTGTTCCGCCCCGCTCGTCGCGTCCCCAGGACCAGGTGTTGCGCAACCACAGGTGCGGCAACAGGTCGACCGATGCCGCCTCGGGGCCGTGGTTGGTGATCGAAATGGTGATGCAGATGTCGTCGGGCGAGGCCTTGGCGTACGTGACCTGGACGTCGAAGAATCTGTTCTCGTCGAGGATGCCGGTGTCGGCCAGCTCGTACTCGCGGTCGTCACGTCCGCGTCGAGCGTTCTCTTCTCGCAGGTGGGCGTAGGGGTACTCCGCGTGCGGGTAGCGGTAGAGCCACTGCATCCAACTGTGCGTCGGTGTTCCGTCGACGGCCCAGAAGTACTCCTTGACGTCCTCGCCGTGATTGCCTTCTTCGTTGGCCAGGCCGAACAGACGTTCCTTCAGGATCGGGTCCTTGCGGTTCCACAGTGCGAACGAGAAGTTGAGGAATCCGAAGCGGTCGCAGATTCCGCCGATCCCGTCCTCGCCCCAGCGGTAGGCCCGCTTGTGTGCCTGGTCGAACGGGAACGACGCCCAGGCGTTCCCGTCTTCGGAGTAGTCCTCGCGCACTGTGCCCCACTGCCGTCCCGCCAGATACGGACCCCACTGGCGCCACGGTCCGCTGACTCCGGGCGATTCGGCCAACCGATTGTGTTCGACGGTGGACGGGGTGGGAACGCTCACGGGATTGGTGGTCACGGCACACAGTCTGGTCGTTGGCGGTCATCGATGCACGCCGACGTTGGCCGCGAGGTAGCCGACGCGGCGTTGTACCGCGGCGATCTCGCGGATGCCGTCGGTCAGCAGGCTTCGTTCGAGCGGCGACAGATCGGCCATGATCAGCACGTCGCCGGGGCGGTGGCCCGCTGTGATCTGGTCGATCTGATGCGACAGTCGGAGCCGTTGCAGCAGCGCGAACACCTCGGACAGCGCAGTGACATCACGTTCGGAGAGCATGCCGTTACCCGACGCCGCGGCGAGTCGCGCCGGCGTGGAGGCCGAGGCCATGCCGACCGACAGCCCACCCCAGCGAGCGAGGTTGACGATGGGCGTCAGCGCGTGGGCCTTGAGATCGAACGTCCCGCCGCGCCGAGCCAGGACGTCGCGTAGCGATCGCAGCCGGGCGCGGCCGGCGAGCGCATCACGCAGCTGCAACCGCAGTGCGTCGGGGTGATCGACCAGCAGTCGGCGGTAGGCCTCGGGCACGGTGTGCAGTTCTCTCGGGCCCCACACCACTCTGCCGTCGATCATCAGCGAGGACATGATCAGGCCGGAGTCCTCTGCCGGATTGCCACGTTGGCCGAAGGGGTTGCTGAGCCAGTGCGCCGCGGCGCGTTCCCACTGACCGGCCGAGCGTGCGAATCGAGGTGAGCTCGCGACCGCGCCGTTGGTGTCCGACGGTAGCCCGGCACCGTCGAGGCTCTCGTGCACACGGGCGGCCAAGTCCATCAACGCCTCGTCGCGGGTTCTCTGCACCGCGTTCGCTTTCCCTCGGACCTCGGGGTCGGCGGTGGTGTCCGCCCAGCTCAGCGCACTGTCGACGTCAGAGGAGGGCATGGCTTCTCGACGCGCCACGCTGCCGAGAGTGATCCAGGCGAATCGGTCACGCGGCACGTCCGGACGTGCAGTCCATTCGATCTCGACGGCACGGCGGACGATGCTGTCCACCACGACGGAGAGGATCGCGCTGACCGCCATCGCATCGGTTCCGCCCTGGAACAGATCCACCACCAGTCGGGGCACGAGCCTGCCTGCGTCGGCGAGTTCGGCGGAGGTCGACGCCGACGCCACCGCTCGGCGCACCACGAAACTGCGTCGAGTCGAGGCAGCGTGCAGATCGGAATCCTCGACGACACCGAGAACCTCGCCCCGATCGGACACCACGGGCATGTGCCGCAGCCCCAGTTCGAGCATGTCCATCAGCACGGTGCCGGCCAGCCGGTCCGCCGTGACGGTCTCGGCGGGTGCCGTCATCACCTGCTCTATCGGAGTATCGACTCCGATCCCGGCGGCCACCACACGAATTCGGAGGTCTCGGTCGGTGAATATGCCATGGCGCGAGCCACGCAGCGGAACGAGAACGTACGAGCTGCCCTGATCGGTCATGTGCCGGACGGCGTCTCGAACGGTGGTGCCGACGGGTACGAACACCGCTGGGGCCGAGAGCAATTCACCGACGGTGCGGCCGGCGCTACCCTCGACCGGTCCCCCACGGTATGCAGACGACGAATTGACGGCATCGGCCAAGAACGCCAGACCGGTGGGCGTTGCGAACAACGGCCGAACCAGTGCACCGGGCAACTGCAGGACGACACTCGGTTCGAGTGCCCGCGCTCGGAATTCGACAGTTCCACCGGACAGCAGAGCCGAGAATCCGAAGACTCCACCTTCACCGATGGTGTCGATCGGCACCTCGGTGGGAGAGGTCGCGTCGGGGTGCATGATCACCACGCGCCCGGTATGCACCACCCATACGGTGTCGGTATCGGTCGAGACGTCCATCCGTCGAGGGTCCACAACCCATGCGCCACTGCCGTACTCGCGTTCGACGGCCGCCGCGGCCACCTCGGCCAGCACAGCCGGTGGCGCGCCCTGAAACGGTGGATGCGCGCCGAGGAAATCGGCCAGCTCCTGACTATCCGCCACGGATCAGGTCGGCGCATCTCTCCGCCATGGTCATCACCGTGATGTTGGGATTGACGTACGGCAGCTTCGGCATCGCCGACGCGTCGACCACGCGCAGGTGCGAGACTCCCTTGACTCGTAATTCCGGATCCAGCACGGCCATGGCGTCGTCCACCGAGCCCATCCGCGCCGTGCCCGCCGGGTGATAGACCGTGTTGTGGGTCTTGTGCACGTAGTCGAGCAGGTCGTCGTCGGTGACGGCCTCGGGCCCTGGGGCGAGTTCGCGCTCGATCCATTCCGAGAGTGGACCGTGCGCGGCGATGTCGCGCGCCAGCTTCAGTCCGGCCAGCATCACCGCGTCGTCGTGTCCGTCGGCATCGGTGAAGTAGCGCGGGTCCACTTTGGCACGGTCACGAAAATCTCTGCTGCGCAGACGAACAGTGCCGCGCGAGCGCCCCTGCGTCACGTTCGGAGTCAGGCAGAATCCGTTGTCGGTGGTCGGGTAGCCCCAGCGGAGGGTGTTCATGTCGAACGGCACACTGCCGTAATGCATCATCACGTCCGGGTAGTTCAGCGAGTCGTCGGTCTGCGCGAACACCCCGATCTCCCACCACTGCGAGGACGTGGTGACCATCGGCTTGCTCGCTTCCCAGAACACCAGACCTTCGACGTGGTCGTCGAGGTTCTCACCCACACCGGGAGAATCGACTCGCACCGTGATTCCCATCTCGCGCAGTTGGGCTGCCGGTCCGATTCCCGAGAGCATCAACAACTTCGGCGTGTCGATGGCACCGGCGGTCACGATGACCTCGCGCCGTGCGGAGACGGTGTCGTAGCCCGTCAGGTCGGGGCGCTGGTATCGCACACCCGTCGCGGTCAGCGATTCGTCGATCAGAATCTCGCTGATCCAGCAGTCGGTGCGCACCTCGAGGTTCGGCCGTGAGCCGATGATCGGGTGCAGGTACGCATGCGAGGTCGACATGCGTGAGCCGTCTTCTCCCGCATTGATCTGAAACCAACCGGCACCGTTGAGTACAGGCGTTCCGCGGTTGAATGCGACCGTGGGAAGACCTATCCCGGCGGCCGATTCGAGTACCGCGGCACCGCACGGATCGTTCGGCGGCACGTCGCGGATTCGCACGGGGCCGTCGTGTCCGCGGCCCGTGTCGTTGTTCTCCACGCGCGCGACGTACGGCAGGATGTCCGACGCGCCCCACCCCGTCGCACCGGCCGCCGCCCAATCGTCGAGGGTTTCCGCAGGTGGGTGAAACGCGATGCAGGAGTTGTGCGAGGAGCAGCCACCGAGCACTTTCGCGCGCGCGTGCCGCATGAAGCTGTTGCCGCGTTCCTGCGGCTCGACGGGATAGTCCCAGTCGTAGCCGGAGTCGAGCAGGTGCATCCACTCCACCAGTTCGAGAATCGCCTTGTCGCCGACGTCGGTCGGCCCTGCTTCGACGAGGCAGACACTGACGGAGGGGTCCTCGCTCAGACGTGCCGCGAGGACGCACCCCGCCGTCCCGCCACCTGCGACGACGTAATCGAACTGGGTGTCTGTCACTGCACGCTCCTTCTAGTTGCCCGTGGAGGCATGTGATTTCAGAGTGCCGATGTGCTTGCGTCCCTTGACTGCGTACCACAGCAGGCCAACGCCGAGGATGCCGCCGATGTAGACGAATGCTCCGAACGTGTTGTACCAGGGGGTTCCGTAGACGGCCTCGCGCGGCCACGCGAGGTTGATCGCCATTCCAGCGCCCCACACCACTGCCGCGATGTTGACCGGCAGGCCCCACCTGCCCATCGTGAAGTATCCGCCGGGCTTCAGATCTGCCGGCGGCCACTCACCCTTGACTCGTTTGACCAACAGTGGACCGGTGACCATCAGATAGGCGAGGTAGATCATGATGATCGCGATCGAGGTGAGGACCGTGAAGATCTGCGGCTGACCGATGTTGACGACGAGAATGACGATGGCCAGCACGCCGATGGTCACCGCGGGCACCACCGGGGTCTGGGTCTTCGGATTCACCTTGGCCAGACTCTCGCCGAAGGGCAACGCGTTGTCTCGGGCCATGGCGAACGTGAGCCGGATCGCCGCGGTGTGCACTGCCAGTGAGCAGACGAAGACCGCGATGACGATGCAGATGAGGAAGACGGTGCCCAGCGGGCCCCACATCACCGATTCGACGATGGACTGCAGGCTGCCGTCGGGACTGCCGAGGGAAGGATCGTTCAGGTCCGGTGCGGCCATGACGGCGAACACCAGGATGGCTCCGCCGATGACGAACGAGGCGAGGATGGCGCGAAAGATCGCCTTGGGGGCCGTGCGCCGAGGTTCGACCGTCTCCTCGCCGAGCGAGCTCGCGGTGTCGAATCCGTACATCACGTAACCCGACGCCAGCGACGCGACCAGGAAGGCACCGAGGTAACCGCCGCTCTCGCCGGCTCCGTAGCCGTTGGTCGAGAAGAACACCTCCGGCCCGCGAGTGATGTTGGCCGCGAGCAGGATCGCGATGAGAACGGCAGCGATGAGTTCGATGAACACGCCCGCACTGTTGATCATGGCCATCAGCCGGACTCCGAGCGCATTGATCGTGGTGGTGATCGCGATCAGAATCGCACCGAGCAGCACTGCGTTGGCCGCGAAGTCGGTGGCACCCGAGCCGTCACCGATGATCTGGAACCCACTCCAGATACGTGGCAGGTTCAACTGCAGAGCCAGAGCGACGGCAGACAGTGTCACGATCGATGCCGTGAGCATCAACCAGCCCGCCGACCAACCGACGATCCTGCGGCCCAACAGCTTCGCCCAGTTGTACACCGATCCCGCCACCGGATACTTCGCGGCCAACTCCATGAAGCACAGTGCCACGCAGAGTTGCCCGACGAACACTGCAGGCCACGACCACAGGTACGCCGGCCCGGCGGTGCCGAAACCGAAGTAGAAGAGCTGGAACGTGCCGGTGAGAATGGAGATGTAACTGACTCCCGCGGCGAAGCTGGCGAATTTCCCGAGGCTTCGATCGAGTGACTCCTTGTAACCGAAGTCGTCCATTCCGCTCGAATTGTCGTTCAGCAGTGCCATGCGCCTGGCCTTTCCGATCTTTCGCTATCGGGTACCGAACCACCCCGCCGCGGTGGGTGAGGTGTTGTGCCAAATATGCTTTGCCTCTTGGTATTCGGACATTCCGGACGGTCCGAGCTCGCGTCCGTTGCCGGACTGTTTGAAGCCGCCCCATTCCGCGGCAGCGGTGTAGACACCGAAGTCGTTGAGCCACACCGTGCCATGGCGAAGCCCACGGACCATCCGTTCGCCTCGCGCGGCGTCCGATGTCCGAACTCCCGCGGCGAGACCGTAATTCGTATCGTTACCCAACAGGAGTGCTTCGGCCTCGGTGCCGAAGCGCTCCACAGTGAGTATGGGCCCGAATGTCTCCTCCTGCACGATATTCATGGACCGATTGCAGTGGTCGAAGATCGTCGGCAGAAAATAGCTACCCTTGTCCAGGGCCGGATCGTCCGGCTTCGTTCCGCCGATGACCAGCGTCGCGCCCTCCTCGACGCCGGTCGCCACGAAGGCTTCGATCTTCTCTCGCTGTGCCTGCGACACCAGTGGCCCGGTCTCGCTCGCCGGGTCCATGCCCGGCCCGATGACGATGGTTTTCGCCCGTTCGGCCACCGCAGCGACGAAGCGGTCGGCGACCGATTCCTCGATGATGAGTCGAGTGCCTGCCGAACACACCTGACCCGAGTGCAGAAAAACTCCGGTCAGGACGTTGTCGACCGAGTCGGCGAACGCCTGTTCGTCGGCCACCGCATCGGCGAACACGATGTGTGGATTCTTGCCGCCGAGTTCGACAGCCACCTTGGTGACGTTCTCGGCCGCCGCGGCCAGGATGTGTCTGCCCGTCGCCAGTCCGCCGGTGAACGAGACGAAGTCGACGTCGCGGTTCCTGGTGAGCGCGTCCCCGAGAACCGCGCCGCTGCCCTGCAGCAGGTTGACCACACCGGCCGGTACTCCGGCTTCTTCCACCAGCTTGGTGAACGCGATGGTGGACAGCGGAGTCACCTCACTCGGCTTGAGCACCATGGTGCAGCCGGCTGCCAACGCGGGGGCGATCTTCCACGAGATCTGCAGCAGTGGGTAGTTCCACGGTGCGATCATGACGCAGACACCGATGGGCTCGTGCACCACACGGCTCAGGATTTCGGGTCGGTCGACGTCGATCAGACGATCGGCCTGCACCACAGCGAGATCGGCGTAGAAGCGAAAGACCGACGTCACGTCGTCGATGTCGATCTCGCTCTCGCCGTACGTCTTTCCGGTGTCGAGGGTCTCGATGCGCGCCAACGTCGCTTTGTCGCGTTGGAGCAGATCGGCGATGCGGTTCAGCAGATCGCGGCGCTCGGCCACCGTGACCGAGCGCCACGGTCCGTCGTCGAACGCCGCTCGCGCGGCTGCCACCGCCCGCAGAGCGTCGTCCGGCGTGGCCTCGTCCACCACGGCGACCGTGCTGCCGTCCGCTGGGTTCACGATGTCTCTGGTACCGCCGTCACCGGCCCCCTGCCACTGTCCGTCGATGTACAACGACGGGCGCAGCGAGGTCGGGTCGAGTGCTGCATCGGAATCGGTCACCGAAACACCTTCTTTCGTAGGGGGTCGGGTGGTGTGTCTACGCTATGCCCTCAACGGCCGATGACTCCATCGATCTGTTCGCGGATGATGTCCGCGTGTCCGTTGTGCCGGGCATATTCACCGATCATGTGCACGTAGACCATCCGCAGCGACATCGGCCCACCGCGCGAGTCGACCAGATCGTCCAACGAGTGCCGGGCCGCGATCTCGTCCGAGGCACCGCACTCGGCGGAGAATCGCGCGAAGTCGGATTCGGCCCCGGACTCGGTCGCTCCCAGAAAGTCGGAGTCCTTACCGAACGCCGCGTCGTACATCGGAGCGAACGACATCGACTCCAGTCGCTCTCGGAACCAGATGCGTTCGACCTTCGCCAGATGACGCACGAGTCCGAGCAGGGAGAGCGTCGAGTGCGGAAACGGTCGCCGCGCCAACTGTTCGGCGTCGGCACCGGCGCAGATGTTGAGCAGTGTCGCTCGATGCCACTGCAGCATTCCTTCGAGAATCGGCCGCTCGTCGCCGACGAGCGGACCCGTGACCTGTTCGGGTGTGGGCGCTGTCCATGTCTTCCGCCGTTCGGTCATGCAGAGATTGTCGAACATGCGACGGCGCTGTGCAGCGCCGCGCATTACGGTGGGATTCATGACTATCGAAGATGTGGGCGGCAGACGAACGGTGACGGCGGACGAGCTTCTTCTCCTGGTGGGTGATCACCTGCTCATAGAAGAGGGTGTCGCGACCGGGTTCATCGAAAGCGCAGGCCAGGTCGCCGAGAACGTGGCGGTGACCGTGACCGACGGCGTCGACGGCACCACGACGACCGAGCGCGTTTTTCTTCCCGATGCCGAGGTGACCATCGAACCCGCCGATCGCGGACGCGCCCCGGTCACTTTGTGACGGAAGAAGTCCCTGCTCAGAAGTACATTCATGTAACTCGAACAACTCTGCTCACACCAGTCACACCGGCACCGAATTGAGCTAGGGTGGCGGAAACCCGTCACCGCTCGAAAAGGACGTCAGTAGTGCGACAAGGCCGAGTACGACCGACCGTTCGCGTTGCCGTGGTGTCCTGCGCCGCCGCGCTCGCTGTCGGGTTCGGCTCGATCTCGGCGGTTGCCGCGCCCGAGGCCTCGGCCCCGGCAACCGTCGCCGAAACGGTCCGTTCGGCCGACGCGGAGCGCTACAACGACGCGCAGAATGCATTGGTGAAGGGGCGCTACGACGCCGGTTTCGCGGCACTCGATGCGCTGGCAACCGCTGCCCCGGACGACGCCAACGTGGCAGCTCTGCAGACGTTCTATGCCAACGCGACCGCCGATACCGCTGCTCTGACGGAGCACAGGACCCGCCTGCGCGGCCTGTCTCCAACCCTCGCCGATGCAGTCGATCGCGCCATCGCCATCATCGACGAAGCCGCCACGCAGACAATCGATTTCGCCCCGACCACCGACGGACCGCGTACCGCGATCGTGGTGCTCGGGCTGGGACTGGAGGGTGACGGCAGCATGACAGACGAGTTGGTGGCACGTCTACGCTCGGCCGTCGCCGCGGCGGAGCGCTCCCCCGAGTCCCCCATCGTCGTCACCGGCGGGAATCCGCAGAGCGGTATCACCGAAGCCGAAGCCATGCACCGATGGCTCGTCGACGAAGGCATCGCGGCCGATCGCATTCACACCGAATCGACCGCGAATTCGACGGTGCAGAACGCACAGCGCACCACCGCACTGGCAGCCGAGATCGGCGTCGAGAATCTGGTGCTGTCAACGACTCCGAGCCACCTGCGGCGCGCGATGTCGGACTTCGAGATCGCCGGATCCGACGTGATAGGCGCTGCGACCGTCGATGTCGACGATGTCCCGGACCTGCCCACACTCGCTCCGACGGCGCGGTTGGGTATGACCGTGGATGCGACCAAGATTCTCGGAATACCGCGCACCTACTGACGCGTCCACCCGCGCAGCACGCACTCCGCTCCCGCGTCGAACATCGCCCGACGAGTCTCGTCGTCGGCGGTCGAGGGCATTGCCAATTCGAGCGACACCAATCCGTGCACGATCGCCCAGAACGAGTGGCTGATCAACTCGACCGACGCCCCGGCCATGGTTCCCGCCGCAACGGCGCTCGACACGGCAGCGCGGAGCGGATCCATGGCCGCGTCCGCGCGATGCGCCTCGTCTGCAACATCGATCGAACCGAGCACTCCCCCGAACATCACCGCGTACAGATGCGGATTGGCCAGTGCCCAGGTGCGGTACGCGACGGCGAGCTCCCGTAGGTCCACTTCGGGATCGCCGGTGACCGGAACCCGGCGCTGGGAGTCCCCGAAACTCGCGAACGAGGTGGCGAACAGTGCCACGAGCAACTCGGTACGTCCGCCGAACAGCGAATAGATCGCCGTTGTGGAGGTGCCCTGTGCAGCGGCCAGTTTACGCAGCGACAACGAGTCGACGCCCTGGTGCGCAACGGTTTCCGCCGCGGCCTCCAGTAGCCGGGTCCGCAACTGCTCGTCGTGAATTCTGGGTCTCGCCACTTGCGGAATCTATCACAACGGTGTTTTATAACGGTGTCACACAATGCTTCACCCACCGAACAGACGGGAACACGTCATGCTACCCATCATCGACGGCCGCCGGACGGTCGAATTCGAACGAGACACCGTCACGGTCTTCCTCATCGGAATGCGGATCAACAATCCGGTGTCCGTTCGCTCCTGGTTACCCGTGGTGCGCGCGATGCCGCGGATGCTCGGCCATCTCGAGCAGGATCGCGCTTCCGGGCTGCTCGGTTACCACTCGTGGCTGGGGCGCACCACCATGCTGGTCAGCTATTGGCGCACTGCCGAGGATCTGACGCGATTCGCCTCCGATCCCGACGCACCACATGCGCCCGCCTGGCGTGCCTTCAATCGATCGGTGGCCGCAACCCGCCACGTCGGCGTCTGGCACGAAACCTATACCGCCACAGCACAGAACAGCGAGGCGATCTACGTCAACATGCCTGCGTTCGGCCTTGCGGGAGCCATCGGCGGACTACCGGTCGGTACCGGCTCGCACACGTGGAAGCAGCGAATGAAGTCCGCGAAGTAAGAGCTACAGGAAGTTCGCGGCACGCGCAGCGAGGTCGAGAACGGGCTGCGGAAAGACTCCGAGAGCGACGGTGAGCACCACCGAGGCCCCTATCGAGCACGACACCGAGGCAGTCGGGCGCACGATCGTGGCAGTCGTCTCTCCCGGATCGGTGAAGAACATCAGCACGATCACCCGCACGTAGAAGAACGCCGCAATCGCGCTGCACACCACACCGACCACGACCAGCGCCGCTCCGCCTGCACCGGAGGCAGCACTGAACACCGCGAACTTGCCGATGAACCCACTGGTGAGCGGAATCCCGGCGAACGAGAGCAGAAACAACCCGAACACCGCCGCCACCAGCGGTGACCGACGGCCGATTCCCGCCCACCGATCGAGGTCGCTCACCTCACCGCGTTCGTCGCGCGCCAACCCGATGATCGCGAACCCTCCGAGAGTGCTGAAGGCGTACGCCACCAAGTAGAACATCGTGGCCGACACACCGGCGTCACCCCCATCACCGGAATCACCCAGTGCCGTCACTCCCGTGAGGATGAATCCGGTGTGTGCAACGGACGAGTACGCCAGCATCCGTTTGACATCCGTCTGCGTCACCGCGACAACGGAACCCAGCACCATCGTCGCGATGGCGACCACCCACAGCATCGGTCGCCAACTCGAGTCGAGACCGGGCAGAGCCATTCCGAAGATGCGAAGAATCGCACCGAACGCCGCGACCTTGGTCACCGTGGCCATCAGCGCCGTCACCGGCGTCGGTGCACCCTGGTAGACGTCGGGAATCCACGAATGAAAGGGCACCGCGCCGACCTTGAACAGCAGACCCACTGCGAGCAAGGCGGTTCCGATCAGCGCGAGCGATCTGCCCGGACCGTCCACCGCGATGGCGTCGGCGATGCCGTCCAACCGAACGGTTCCGGCGTATCCGTACAGGAACGCGACTCCGAACAGGAAGAACGCGGACGAGAACGCGCCCAGCAGAAAGTATTTCAGAGCCGCTTCCTGTGAGAGCAGCCGCCGCCGTCGGGCGAGTCCACAGAGCAGATACAGCGGAAGCGACAGCACTTCCAGCGCCACGAACATCGTCAGCAGATCCGTGGATGCCGGGAACAGCAGCATCCCGCCGATCGCGAACATCGCCAGAGGAAATACCTCCGTCTGGGCGACGCCTGCATCGATGGCCTCCTTCTCCGCCACGCTGCCCGGGGTGGTCGATGCCTGCGGAGTGAACGAATCGATCCGGCGCTCGGCACCGGCCCCGGTGACTGCAACGGTGCGCTCCGCCAGCAGTGCGACTGCCGGAATCGACACCAGCACAATGGTTCCCTGCAGGAAAAGGGTAGGGCCGTCGATCGCGACCGCCCCGTTCATCGCCGACGCCTCGGTTCCGGCCAGACCGAGGATCGCCGCCAGCGCTACCACCAGTCCTGCGAGAGCAAGACCCAGATGTATGAGCCGACGGGCCCGCAGCGGCACGAACGCTTCGACGAGAACGCCGAGAACTGCGACCGAGAACACGATCAGCATCGGTGCCAGCAGACCGTACTGCACCTCGGGTGTGGTCATCGCTGACCTCCTGAACCGTCGACGATCGTGGATTGCACAGCCGGAGTGATGACATCGAGCGCCGGTTTCGGGTAGACACCGAGCACGATCAGCAACGCGATCAACGGCACCACCACGGCCAGCTCGCGTCGGACGAGATCGGGCACAGTCCGGTTGTCTTCACGGACCGGCCCGGTCATGACGCGCTGGTAGAGCCACAATATGTAGATCGCCGACAGCACGAGGGCTCCGGCGGCCACGATCGCAGCGACTCCGTATCGACCGAACGTGCCGATCAGCACCAGGAACTCGCTCACGAAGGGGGCGAGGCCGGGTAGAGAGAGCGTGGCAAGTCCCGAGATCAAGAACGTGCCGGCGAGCACCGGTGCCACCTTCTGCACACCGCCGTAGTCGGCTATCGCTCGTGACCCTCGACGCGAGACGAGGAAGCCCGCGATCAAGAAGAGGGCGGCCGTGGAAATTCCGTGGTTGACCATGTACAGCGTGGCACCGGCCTGACTCTGACCGGTCATGGCGAAGATGCCGAGGATGATGAACCCGAAATGCGAAATAGACGTGTACGCAATCAGTCTCATCATGTCGGTCTGACCGATCGCCAGTATCGCGCCGTAGACGATGCCGATGACCGCAAGAGCGATGATCCACGGCGCGAACGTCTGCGACGAGCCAGGAAAGAGTTCGAGACAGAACCGAAGCATCGCGAACGTGCCGACCTTGTCCACCACCGACATCATCAAAACCGCAGTCGCGGGCGTGGATTGAACGGCGGCGTCGGGTAGCCACGAATGGAACGGCCACAACGGTGCCTTGATCGCGAAAGCGAACATGAAGCCGAGGAACAGCGCGTTCAGGACCATCGGGTCCACTCCGAGTCCGCCCGATGCCGCCGCGTCGGCGATCACGCGCAGATCGAATGTGCCGCCGTCGAACGGCCCGTCGGGTCTCGCGGTCACCACGTAGAGGCCGATGACGGCCGCCAGCATGACCAGACCGCCGAAGAGGTTGTACAACAGGAACTTCACCGCGGCGCGCGTACGATGCTTGCCCCCGAAGCCGCCGATGAGGAAGTACATCGGAATCAACATCGCTTCGAAGAAGATGTAGAACGACAACACGTCCAAGGCAAGGAACGAGACGACGACCATCGACTCGACCACCAGGATCAACGCCATGTACGTGTGCGACACCCGACGGGAGCCGTAGCGCGCGACGCGACTGCCGTCGTACCAGCCTGCGACGAGCAGCAACGGCGTGAGAACGGTGGTGAGCAACACCAGCACGAGGCCGATGCCGTCGAGGCCGAGGGTGTACCGCGCACCGAAAGCCGCTATCCACGAATGGTCCTCGACGAACTGGTACCGATCGCCACCGGAGTCGAACGACACTGCCAAGGCGACCGACACGGCCAAGGTCACGGCAGCGAAACCCACTGCGACACTGCGCGCGACGGTCGGACGAGCGGCGGGCACCAGGGCGACGACGAACGCGCCGAGCATCGGGAGCACCCAGAGAACGGTCAACCAGGGAGTCACAGAGCCACCACCATCAGTACCACGAGAACGGCTCCCGCGAACATCGCCAACGCATACGACCGCACGTATCCCGTCTGCAGCCGCCGGGACCGCGTCGATGCACCACCGATCGAGCTACCCACCCCGTCCACGACGGCGTCGATACCGTTGTCGGCGTGCACCAGTGCGCGCGTGAGGGTCTGTCCCGGACGCATGAATGCCGCCTCGTTGAGTGCGTCTCCGTAGAGATCGGCACGTGCGGCTCGGGTCACGGCCGACACGTCCTCGGGTGGCGTCGACGGAACCTCACCGACGATGTACTTGCGGTAGGCGACGGTCGCGCCGACCACAACGACCACCAGGACGGCGACGGTGACGACCCAAGCCGGAATCGCGTGCTCCTCGTGAGCCGATCCCACCACGGGCTCGAGCCATGTCTCGAGGCGACCGCCCACCGCGAGAAAGGCACCCGACGCCACCGAGCCGACGGCCAACACGATCATCGGAGCGGTCATCGTCGCCGACGCCTCGTGCGGATGTGCCTGCGCGGACCAGCGTTTCGGACCGAAGAACGTCAACAGCATCACCCGAGTCATGTAGAAGGCCGTCAGGCCTGCACCGAGCAACGTCACGCAGCCGAGAATCGGGCCTGCCACTCCCCCGGCGGCGAATGCGACCTCGATGATCGGATCCTTGGCGAAGAAGCCGGAGAACGGCGGCAGTCCGATAATGGCGAGATACCCCAAGCCGAACGTGACGAACGTGATCGGCATCGCGACGCGGAGTCCGCCGAACCGTCGCATGTCGGTCTCGTCGTTCATCGCATGCATCACCGATCCCGCGCCCAGGAACAAGCCCGCTTTGAAGAAGCCGTGCGAGATCAACAGCACGATGGCGTAGGTGTACCCGGAGGGGCCGAGCCCGGCCGCGAGCACCATGTACCCGATCTGACTCATCGTCGACGCCGCGAGCGCTTTCTTGATGTCGTCCTTCGCACATCCGATGACGGCACCGAACAGCAAGGTAACCGCCCCGACGGTGACGGTGGCCGCGCGGGCGGCAGGAGATGCCTCGAACACCGGTCCCGAGCGCACGATGAGATACACCCCGGCCGTGACCATCGTGGCCGCGTGAATCAGTGCCGACACCGGTGTCGGACCCTCCATGGCATCACCGAGCCAGGACTGCAACGGCACCTGCGCCGACTTTCCACATGCCGCCAACAGCAGCATCAGCGCCATGGCGGTGGCCACGGATTCGCTCGCCTCGCCGATTCCGGCGAACACGTCGTCGTACTGCACGGAGCCGAAGTTGACGAACATGATCATCAGCGCAACCGCCAGGCCGATGTCGCCGACTCTGTTGACCACGAACGCTTTTCGGGCAGCCGACGCGGCGGACGGCTTGTGCTGCCAGAAGCCGATGAGCAGATACGACGCCAGACCGACACCCTCCCACCCCAGATACAGGCCGAGGAAGTTGTCGGCCAGAACCAGCAGCAGCATGGCTGCCAGAAACAGGTTGAGGTACGCGAAGAAGCGACGCCGCTCGGCGTCGTGACTCATGTAGCCGATGGAGTACACGTGAATGAGCGAACCGACCCCGGTGATCAGCAGGACGAAGCAGATCGACAATTGATCTGCGCGCAAGCCGAACTCGACTTGTAATTCGTCGACCGGAACCCACCGGAACAGGGTCTGGGTGAGGGCGCGGCCCGACTCGGCGCGGCCGAGCATCGAGCCGAACACCACCGCGGCCACGACGAACGAGGACGCTGCCGCCGCCGTCGCGACGAGGTGCCCCCAGCGGTCGGTGCGCCTGCCACCGAGCAGCAGGAACGCTGCACCGAACGCAGGCAGAGCCGGAAGAAGCCACAGCATCGACATCATTTCTGCGCCCCCGTCAATTCTTCATCAGGGAGTTCTCGTCCATCGAAATCGACCGACGGGATCGGAAGATGGCCATGATGATGGCCAGGCCCACCACCACCTCGGCGGCGGCGACCACCATGGTGAAGAACGCGAACAACTGGCCGTCGAGGTTGCCGTGCATGCGGGAGAAGGTGACGAACGCGAGATTGACTGCGTTGAGCATCAATTCGATGCACATGAACACGATGATCGCGTTACGCCTGACGATGACGCCCGCCGCGCCTATCGCGAACAACAGAACGGACAGGTAGAGATAGTTCTCCGGATTCATCGTTCGTCACTCTCGATCCGAGGATCGGCGAACATGGCGTTGACGGAGGATTCGGATTCGGTTCCGTCGGGCAACAAGGCGCGGCGATCGACCCCGTTGTGCCTGGCATACACTCCCGGGCTCGGCAGCGGTGTCACCCTCGAGCCGTCGCGGAAGCGATCCTGCGCCATCTCTCGCTGACCCTTGACCGGCCCCAGAACTTCTCGGTGCGCCAGAATCATCGCTCCGATCGTGGCAGTGATCAGCAGTGCTCCGGTCAACTCGAACGCCCACACGTATTCGACGAAGATCAGCTCTGCCAGGCCCTCGACGTTTCCGGTCGAGTTGGCGGCGTCGAGACCGGCGAAGTCGAGCCGACCCGCACGGGCCGCGTCGCGCAGCAGTACCCCGATGATCAACAGTCCGAAGCCGATTCCGATGACGACGGCAGCGATGCGGTGGCCACGCAGAGTTTCGGTCAGCGACTCCGAGGTGTCGACCCCGACGAGCATCAGAACGAACAGGAACAGCATCATGACCGCGCCGGTGTAGACGACGATCTGCACGACACCGAGGAACAGCGCTCCCTGCGCCATGTAGAAGGTCGCCAGTACCACCATCGTGGCAGCGAGGAACAACGCAGAGTAGACGGCCTTGGTGCTCATCACCACCCCGAGTGCGCCGATGACGGCGACGACACCGAGGGTCCAGAACTGCACGGCCTCACCGGTGGACGTGGCATCGAGGGCGAGCTGCACCGCAGCTTCCGGTGCACTCATCGCACCGAACCACCATCGGGTTCGGCTGCGGGCTCGGCTCCGGACTCGTGGCCGGTGACGGCTCCCCGGTAGTAGTCCTCGGACGTAAGGCCCGGCGCCATCGCGTGCGGCGGTGCGGTCATCTGCGGTTGCAGCGGGGCCAGCAGCGCGTCCTTCTCGTAGATCAGATCGGCTCTGTTGTCACCGGCGAGTTCGTACTCGTTGGTCATCGTCAGAGCCCGTGTGGGACATGCCTCGACACACAGTCCGCACCCGATGCATCGCAGGTAGTTGATCTGATAGACCCCGCCGTAGCGCTCGCCCGGAGAGTACCTTTCGGTCTCGGTGTTGTCGGCTCCTTCGACGTAGATGGCGTCGGCCGGGCAGGCCCACGCGCAGAGCTCGCAGCCGATGCATTTCTCGAGACCGTCGGCGTACCGATTGAGCTGATGCCGCCCGTGGTAGCGAATCTCGGTGGGCTTCTTCTCCTCCGGATACAGCTCCGTCTCGGGCTTCTTGAACATCGTGGCGAAGGTGACCCCGAAACCTGCTATGGGACCGAGAAATTCAGGCATCGGCGTTCTCCTTCGGTGACCTGGCGGCGGATGAGCGCACACCGGCGTGCCGGCTCGGGAAATTCGAGCCCTGCTCGGGAATGGGAGGTATCGGGAATCCGCCTGCCAACGCATCGAACTCGACGACAGATGCAGGAGGCGGCACGTTCCGTTCCCGTGCATGCCTGCGCACCATCAGCAGCAGCGCACCCAGCACGGCCACCGCGAAGATCATCGACACTCCGAACGTGACCAGTGGTACGTCGTAGCGCTCGGCCCCGAGGACCCGAACCGTCGCGATCACCATCACCCAGACGAGGGCAACCGGAATGAGGATCTTCCAGCCGAAGTTCATGAACTGGTCGTAGCGCAGCCTCGGCAGCGTCGAACGCAGCCAGATGAACACGAACAGGAACACCCAGACCTTGAGGGTGAACCACAGCACGGGCCACCACCCCGAGTTGGCACCGCTCCACAGACTCAGCGGAATCGGAGCCCGCCAGCCGCCGAGGAACAGCGTGGTCGCCAGTGCCGACACGGTGACCATGTTGATGTACTCGGCGAGCATGAACATGGCGAAACGAAGAGACGAGTACTCGGTGTGAAACCCGCCCACCAACTCACCCTCGGCCTCGGGCAGATCGAACGGAGCGCGGTTGGTTTCGCCGACCATCGCCGTCACGTACACCAGGAACGACGGCAGCAGCAGAAACACGTACCAGGTGTTCTGTTGCGCAGCAACGATTCCGGACGTCGACATGGTGCCCGCGTACAGGAAGACCGCCGCGAACGACAGGCCCATCGCGACCTCGTAGGAAATCACCTGCGCAGTCGAACGGAGCGCACCGAGCAGCGGGTACGTCGAGCCCGACGCCCACCCTGCCAACACGATCCCGTACACACCCACCGACGTGACCGCGAGGATGTACAGAACCCCGACCGGCAGGTCGGTCATCTGCAGTGGCGTCGTGGTACCGAACACCGACACCTCGGGGCCGAACGGAATCACCGCGAAGGCCACGAACGCAGGCACAACCGAAATGATCGGAGCCAGAACGTAAATCGGCTTGTCGACGCCGGTCGGAGTGATCCCCTCCTTCAGCGCCAGCTTGATCCCGTCCATCAACGACTGCAACAGGCCCCACGGCCCCACCCGGTTGGGACCGACCCGCATCTGCATCCACGCCATGATCTTGCGTTCGGCGTAGATCGCCACCAGCGGCGTGAGCACCAGGAACACGAAGACCGCCAGGGCCTTCCCGACAACCAACCACCACGGATCGTTGCCGAACATCGACAGATCGGTCGGCGCGGCCACGATCACGACTGCTCACCCTCGGGTCGTTCCACAGAACCCCGACCGATGCGAACCACCGCGCCCGATTGCGCGCCGAGCGACCGGTACACCGCCGAACCGGACGAGTTCAGCGGCAGCCAGACCACGGTGTCGGGCAGGTCGGTGATCGTCAGCGGCAACGTGATCGAGCCCCGGTCCGTCGCGACGCTCACCGGGTCACCGGTCTCCGCTCCGATGGCCGACGCCGTCGCCGCCGACAACCGAACAGTGGGCGGGCGACCGGTCGCGGCGAGATTGTCCTCACCGTCCTGCATCCGTCCCGCATCGAGGAGCATCCGCCACGTGGCCAGAATCGCCTCCCCGGGCCCGAGGGTCGGAACGTGCGCGCGGGACGCGATCCGGGCCACCGGGATGCGCGGGCCGTTCCACACACCGAGGCGAGTCAACTGAGCGCGTGCCGCCGCCGCGTCGGGCACGGCCAGTTCGACGCCCATCTGTGCGGCGATCGCATCGAGGACGCGTTGGTCCGGCATCAGTGCACCGGCACCGAGCGCAGTGTCGAACGCGCGCGGTCGTCCTTCCCAGTCGACGAAGGTTCCCGGCTTGTCGACCACCGGCGCCACCGGGAACACCACGTCGGCCCGCTCGGTGACCGCACTGCGGCGTAGCTCCAGGCTCACCACGAACGCCGATCGGTCCAGTGCATCGAGTGCACCCGCAGGGTCCGGTAGATCGTCGAGATCGATTCCGGCAGTGACCAGGACACGACTCGGTCCGGCGTCGGCCAGGATCGCCGCGGTGTCGCGGCCCACCTCCGCCGGCAACCCGGACACACCCCACACCGCGGCAACCTCGGCGCGCGCAGCCGCATCGGCCACAGGACGACCGCCGGGCAGGACGTTCGGCAGCGCCCCGGCGTCGAGGGCACCGCGTTCTCCAGCACGTCGCGGAATCCAGGCCAGGCGCGCCCCGGTGTCGTCCGCCAGTTTCGAAGCCGCCGACAGACCGCCGGGCACGCAGCCGAGCCGCTCGCCTACGAGCACGATCGCACCGGGCTCGCGAAGGAGGTGCGCAATGGATTCGGTCCCACGATCGCCGACGTGCAACGCATCGAGCCACGCCGGCTCGTCACCGGGAATCGACTGCAGCAGAACGCCGTCGAGCTTTCGTAGACCTCGGGTGGAGAACGGCGCGATCGACGCCACCACCACTGCGCTCGTGCGGTGCGCCTTGCGAAGCCTCAGGAACACCAGCGGCGATTCTTCCTCGGGCTCGAAGCCGACCAGCAACACCACCGGGGCCTGCTCGAGGTCGGTGTAGGTGACCCCCAACCCGGTCGCTGCAATTCGGCCGGCCAGGAAGTCGGCTTCTTCGGTGCTGTGGCTGCGATTGCGGAAGTCGACGTCGTTGGTGTGCAGCACTGTTCGAGCAAACTTGGCGTACGCGTAGGCGTCTTCGAGGGTCGACCTTCCGCCGATCAACACCGCCGCCCGGCCGACCGATGCGGCCAGCCCCGACGCCGCGGCGGCCAGCGCAGCCGACCACGACGTCTCGATCAACTCCCCTGATCCGTCCCGGATCATCGGCGCGGTGATGCGATCGGGTTCGGTGGCGTACTTGAACGCCCACCGTCCTTTGTCACAGTTCCATTCCTCGTTGACCTGCGGGTCGTCACCTGCCAGCCGGCGAAGGACCTTGCCGCGCCGATGGTCGGTTCGTTGAGCACAGCCGCCTGCGCAGTGCTCGCACACGCTCGGTGACGAGGTGAGATCGTAGGGACGCGCCCGGAACCGATATTCGGTGTTGGTCAGCGCACCCACCGGACAGATCTGGACGGTGTTGCCCGAGAAGTAGGAGTCGAACGGCTCGTTACCGAAGATCCCGACCTGTTGAATCGCACCGCGCTCGAGCAGGTCGATGGACGGGTCGCCGGCCACTTGTGCCGCGAACCGAGTGCAGCGCGCGCACAGGACGCACCGTTCCCGGTCCAGCAGGACCTCCGCCGACAGCGGAATCGGTTTGGGGTACGTGCGTTTGGTCTCGACGAATCTGGACTCTGCTCGACCCGCCGCCATCGCCTGGTTCTGCAGCGGGCACTCGCCGCCCTTGTCGCACACCGGGCAGTCCAGCGGATGATTGATCAGCAGCAGTTCCATGACGCCTCGCTGCGCCTTCTCCGCCGACTCCGATGTCACCTGAGTGCGCACGACCATGCCCTCGGCCACCGTGGTCGTGCAGGACGCCAACGGCTTGCGCTGCCCCTCGACGTCGACCAGACATTGACGGCACGCCCCCACCGGATCGAGCAGCGGGTGATCGCAGAAGCGCGGGATCTGCACACCCATCAGCTCGGCGGCGCGAATCACCAACGTGCCCTTGGGAACGCTGATCTCGTGGTCGTCGATGGTCAGTGTCACCATCTCCACGTGGGTCACCGCGGAACGACCATGTGCAGCTGCGGTCATGACGTCAGCTCCTCTGCCATCAGAGTCGATCGGTGTGGATCGAAGGGACATCCCTGTTCGGTGACATGTCGGATGTATTCCTCGCGGAAGTACTTCAGCGAGGACACGATGGGGCTCGCAGCTCCGTCTCCCAATGCGCAGAACGACTTTCCGGCGATGCCGTCAGCGATGTCGAGCAGTGTCGTCAGGTCCGCTTCGGTGCCGGTTCCACTGTCGAGGCGGCGCAGTATCTGCACCAGCCAATAGGTTCCTTCTCTGCACGGCGTGCATTTGCCGCAGGATTCGTGTGCGTAGAACTCCGTCCAGCGCAGTACCGCTCGCACCACGCACGTCGTGTCGTCGAAGATCTGCAATGCCTTGGTACCCAACATCGATCCGGCGGCGCCGACGCCTTCGTAGTCGAGTGGCACGTCGAGGTGGTCGCCGGTGAACATCGGTGTCGACGAACCTCCCGGTGTCCAGAATTTCAACTCGTGACCGGGCCGGATGCCGCCCGCATAGTCCAGCAGTTCCCGCAGGGTGATACCCAGCGGAGCCTCGTACTGGCCGGGACGACACACGTGACCGGAGATCGAGTAGAGGGTGAATCCGGGTGACTTCTCGCTGCCCATCGACCGGAACCACTCGATTCCGTTGCGCAGGATCACCGGAACGCTGGCTATCGATTCGACATTGTTGACCACCGTCGGGCGTGCGTACAGGCCTGCGACCGCGGGAAACGGTGGACGCAGCCGGGGTTGTCCGCGCCGACCCTCCAACGAGTCGAGCAGAGCCGTCTCCTCGCCGCAGATGTACGCGCCTGCACCGGCATGGATCACCAGCTCGAGATCGAATCCCGTTCCGAGAACGCCCTTGCCCAGATAGCCGGCCGCGTATGCCTCGGCGACCGCGGCATGCAGTCTGCGCAACACCGGTACCACTTCGCCGCGGACGTACACGAATGCATGCGATGCCCGAATGGCGTACGCCGCGATGATGATTCCTTCGATCAGCGTGTGCGGGCTCGCCATCAGCAGCGGCATGTCCTTGCAGGTGCCCGGCTCCGATTCGTCGGCGTTGACCACCAGGTAGTGAGCTTTCCCGTCACCCTGTGGAATGAAGCTCCACTTCGTTCCGGTTGGGAATCCCGCACCGCCACGGCCGCGCAGACCGGAATCCTTCACCAAGGCGATGAGATCGTCGGGGTCCATGGACAGGGCTTTCTCCAGCCCTCGATATCCGTCGTGACTGCGGTAGGTGTCGAGGGTCCACGAGTTCTTCTCGTCCCAGAATTCGCTCAGCACCGGCGTCAGGGCCATGTCACTTCCCCTTCGTCGACGGATCGGTTTCGGTGGTGTTCGGCTGCGGTGGAACGGTCGCCGACGGAGCCGGAGCGGGCTTCTCGCGCACCGTCTCCGCCACGGCTTCGGCACCGAGATCGGGATGATCGTCCGGGGGGCCGGCGACCGCCCGGGGAGCCGACATCGAGTGCTCTCGGGCGTACCGGAGGCCGGCGAGGGTGGCTTCGCCTGCGCTGCCGGAGGATTCGAGTGCCCCGGGCCGGTCGTCGGCGAACCCGGCGAGAATTCGCTCGGTCTCGCGGAACGTGCACAGCGGCGCGCCGCGAGTCGGGGTCACCTGCTCACCGGAGCGAAGCGCGTCGACCAGTTCCCGCGCCGACGCCGGAGTTCTGTTGTCGAAGAATTCCCAGTTGACCATCATCACCGGCGCGAAGTCGCACGCGGCGTTGCACTCGATGTGCTCGAGGGTGATGGCACCGTCGACCGTGGTTCCGCCGTGATCGATGTCGAGGTGGTCCCGCAGGGCGTCCATGATGGCGTCGCCGCCCATGACGGCACACAGGGTGTTGGTGCACACTCCGACGCGATAGTTGCCGGTGGGCTCGCGGCGATACATCGAGTAGAACGTCGCGACCGCGGTCACCTCTGCTCCGGTGAGATCGAGTACGTCCGAGCAGAATTCGATTCCGGCCGGCGTGAGGTATCCGTCCTCGGATTGCACCAGGTGCAGCAACGGCAGCAACGCGGATCGGGTCTGAGGATAGCGGGCGAGGACGATGTCGGCGTCGGCGCGCAGGCGGGCCAGGACCTCTGCCGGATAGGATTCGCGTGCGTCGGGGCCGACCAGTTGTACGGCTTCCTCGGGGCGGGCTCCGAGTTGGACGAGTACCGGCTCCGAGCGTGGCGTGGTCATCGGTCCACCCCGCCCATCACCGGGTCGATACTGGCCACGGCAGCGATGACGTCGGAGATCATGCCGCCCTCGCACATCGCGGCAACCGCCTGCAGGTTGGTGAACGACGGGTCTCTGAAATGCACTCGGTACGGCCGAGTGCCGCCGTCGCTGACGATGTGCACGCCCAGTTCGCCTCGCGGCGATTCCACGGTGGAGAGCACTTGGCCCGCCGGCACTCGCATTCCCTCGGTGACCAGTTTGAAGTGGTGGATCAACGACTCCATCGAGGTGTCCATGATGGTGCGCACGTGGTCCTGAGAATTGCCGAGACCGTCGGGTCCGGAGACCAGTTCGGCCGGCCAGGCGATCTTCTTGTCGTCGATGACCACCGGTCCGGGTCGCAGCCGATCGAGAGTCTGCTCGACGATCTTGAGCGATTCCTTCATCTCTTCCACGCGAATCAGATAGCGCCCGTAGCAGTCGCATCCGGTGTCGGTGACGACATCGAACTCGTAGTTCTCGTACCCGCAGTAGGGATCGGACCGGCGCAGATCGTAGGGAAGTCCGGTCGAGCGAAGCACCGGACCAGTGACGCCGAGGGCCATGCACCCCGTCAGGTCCAGGTAGCCGACGTTCTCGGTTCTGGCCTTCCAGATCGGGTTGTCGTTGAGCATGAGTTCGAGGTCGCGTAGACGGCCAGGAAGAACCCGCAGTAGCTCGCGGACCTTGGCGATCGCATCGGCGGGCAGATCCTGAGACAAGCCCCCGGGACGGATGTACGCGTGGTTCATCCGAAGTCCGGTGATGGCCTCGAAGACGTCGAGTATCAGTTCGCGTTCCCGGAAGCCGAACAGCATCGCCGTCACGGCACCCAATTCCATTCCGCCCGTAGCCAACGCCACGAGGTGCGAGGAGATCCGATTGAGCTCCATCAGCATCACCCGGACTACCGTCGCGCGCTCGGGAATGTCGTCGGTGATGTCGAGTAGCTTCTCCACCCCGAGGCAGTACGCGGTCTCGTTGAAGAAGGGCGAGAGATAGTCCATCCGAGTGACGAACGTGACGCCCTGGGTCCAGTTACGATATTCGAGGTTCTTCTCGATACCGGTGTGCAGGTAGCCGATTCCGCACCGGGCCTCGGTGACGGTCTCGCCTTCGATCTCGAGTATCAACCGCAGCACACCATGGGTGGACGGGTGTTGCGGACCCATGTTGACCACGATGCGTTCCGTGGTCGACCCGCGGGCCAGTTCGACCACGTCGTCCCAGTCCTGACCCGACACCGCATAGATGGTTTCGTCCGTTGCGCTCATCAGTTGTACGACCTGCGCTCGTTGGGAGGCGCAACCCGAGCGCCCTTGTACTCGATGGGAATTCCGCCCAGGGGATAGTCCTTGCGTTGGGGGTGGCCGACCCAATCGTCGGGCATCTCGATCCGCGTCAGTGCGGGATGACCGTCGAAGACGATGCCGAAGAAGTCGTAGACCTCGCGTTCGTGCCAATCGTTGGTCGGATACACCGCGCAGAGCGAGGGCGTGTGCGGATCTGCATCGGGCACAGCCACTTCGAGTCGCACACGGCGTCCGTGGGTGATGGAGACCAGATGGTAGACCACGCGCAATTCCCGGCCGACATGATCCGGGTAGTGCACGCCCGATGCCCCCGTGCACAATTCGAATCTCAGTTCCCCGTCGTCACGGAGAGCACGGGCGACAGCGGGTACGTGCTCCCGCGAGAGATGCAGCGTCAGTTCGTCGCGGAAGATCACCACACGTTCGACGGCGTCCTCGAACGGTACGGCTGCGTCCCCGGCGTCGAGAACAGCGGCCAAGCGATCGACCAGGGCGTCGAAGTAACTGCCGTAGGGTCGGAGCGCGGTATCGACCGACGCCACCGGCGGCTGCAACCGGCCGTAACCGGACGTGTCGCCGCTCCCCCGGACGCCGAACATCCCGCGGGCTCCGTGCGTCGTCATCGCAGCAGCCCCTTCAAGTCGATGGTCGGGGTGGACGCCAGCGCTGCAGCCTCGGCGGCCGCGCGCACCTGCTCGCGATTGACACCGAGCGGCATTTCCTGAATCTTCTTGTGCAGCTCCAGGATTGCGTTGAGCAGCATCTCGGGTCGGGGTGGGCAACCGGGCAGGTAGATGTCGACGGGGACGATGTGATCGACACCCTGAACCACCGCGTAGTTGTTGAACATTCCGCCCGAGGACGCGCAGACACCCATGGCGAGGACCCATTTCGGCTCCGCCATCTGGTCGTACACCTGCCGCAGTACGGGCCCCATCTTCTGGCTGACACGCCCCGCCACGATCATCAGGTCCGCTTGACGCGGAGACGCACGGAACGCTTCCATGCCGAATCGCGCGAGATCGAACCGACCGGAGGTGGTGGCCATCATCTCGATCGCACAGCACGCGAGACCGAAGGTCGCGGGCCACAACGAACCCTTACGGGCGTAGCCCGCCAACCCCTCGACGGTGGTCAGCAGAAATCCGCTGGGTAGCTTCTCTTCGAGTCCCATCGATCACGCTCTTTCGCATCCGCTTGAGGTGAGAACAGTGCATCGTGCCGCCGCCGATCAGCGTTCGGGCGTCAGTCCCATCCGAGTCCGCCTCGCCGCCACTCGTAGACGTAGGCCACCGACACGTTGACGACGAACAGTGCCATGGCAACCAGTCCGAAAGCGCCCAGGACGTCGAGGTGCACGGCCCACGGATAGAGGAAGACGATCTCGATGTCGAAAATGATGAACAACATGGCGGTCAGGTAGAACTTCACCGGAAATCGTTGGCCCGTAGGCGCATGCATCGTGGGCTCGATGCCGCATTCGTACGCGTCGAACTTCGCTCGGTTGTACCGCGCCGGACCCACCATGGTTCCGACCATCACCGAGAACACCGCGAACACGACCGCAATGGCACCGAGAACGAGGATCGGAACGTAGGCGTTCATCCCGGCATCTGCTCCCTCGATCGACTACCGCGCCGGCGCGGAGTAAATGCGACGGCCGTACCAATGTGACCTGAAACACACGATATGGGTTCGGTGTCGATCTCGCGGGATTTCGAGGACTCCAGTTTCGTAATCCGTTGACACGCATGGGGCACCCGATCTCGACAGTGTGACTCAGATCACTACCGGGCCCCATGCGATCCGGTCGGACGTCAACGACAAACCTCCCGACGATCCCGGCCGAACGAGGCCGCAGCATGAAACAGGAGAAATGATGAAATCGATTTCCGTCTCGGCACTCGCCGCCGAGGGACTGGGAACTGCCCTGCTCGTGATCTTCGGAGTCGGCACCGCCGTCATCGCGGGCGACACTGTCGGCACCCCGGGCATCGCCCTGGCGTTCGGACTCACACTGCTCGCCCTCGTCTACGCGATCGGGCCTGTCTCTGGATGCCACATCAACCCGGCCGTGACGATCGGAGCCCTGATAGCTCGCGCCATCACCCCGGTCAAAGCTGCGTTCTACATCGCTGCGCAGGCCGTCGGTGCAGTGATCGGCGCGCTGATCGTACTGCTCGTGGCGTCCGGCCGCCCCGGATACGACATGTCGTCGGACGGTCTGGGCACCAACGGATTCGGCAGCTCGTCACCCGGAGGATACGGGCTGGCGTCGGTGGCGGTGTTCGAGACGATCGCGACCGGCCTGCTCGTCCTGGTCGTACTGGCCACGACCGCCCCCACCGTTCACCCCGTCGTGGCGGCCGGCATCCCGATCGGCCTCACCCTGACCGTGGTTCACCTGCTGGGCATCGGCATCGACTCGACCTCGGTCAACCCTGCTCGGTCCCTCGGCCCGGCCCTGGTCTCCGGCGGACCGGCCCTGTCACAGCTGTGGGTGTTCGTGGTGTTCCCGTTGCTCGGAGCAGTCATCGCCGGTTCGATCCACCGGTTCGTGCTGACGGTCCCCGCATCGGAGAAGACGGTCTGATCTACCGCGGTCGAGAGACCCGGCCACCGACGCGTGCCGAGCGCTGCCCCAGCAGATCGACCACCGCACGCCCGAGCCGAATCGGATCCAACGGGTGCGGTACTGCAGCCTCGGCGCGCGACCATTCGGCCAACCACGCGTCGTCCGGACGTCCGATGAGCACCAACACCGGTGGGCAATCGACAATCTCGTCCTTCAGCTGCTTCGCCAGACCCAGCCCGCCGACGGGTGAGGACTCGCCGTCGAGAATCGCCAACGCGACACCGCCTGCATCCATGTGCTCGATGACTACGGCAGCCGTGGCGATGTCGACGTATTCGATGTCACCGAGTGCGGGATCCGGTCGAGTTCCCACCGCAGACCGCACCTGGGCACGGGTAGCGGCATTGCTGCTGTACACGAGCACGCGCAGACGACCGGATGAACTCTCTCCCACTGTGGCGTCGGACACACCGCGATGCTACCGCGCTGTCCCCGCGAATCAGCCCGAAACAGCTACGGCCGACATGCATTCGACGCTGCGAGTCCGGTCAGGACTCGACGGTGACGATCACCCCGGCAGGTTCTTCGGTGGTCGTCACCGTGAACTCGGGTCGATCGGCCGCAACACCGACGAAGGCCTGCGAGATTCCGCCGGGATCGGCCAGAAAATCAACCGAGACAACAGCGGAACCCTCACTTCCTCGGACACGTTCGGGCCCGGTATACGGAGTGAACGTGCCGTCGGAGTCCGTCGATGTACCGGACAGATCCACCTGCAACACCGATCTTCCCGGCACTGCCAGCGGTTCACTCGTGGCGTAGCGGACGGCTTCGTCGACATACCGCACCGTATAGGAGACAGGGCCGTTGCCCGCCAACCGGAATTCGACAGTCGACGACCCCTCGAACACCACGTCGGTGACACCGACCGGCGACGCGCTCGGGAACCGCGCGCCATCGAGGCTCGGAGGTAGCTCTGTCACCGCGGGCGGCGGCGCTTCGACGGTCGGCACGGGATCGGTCACGGGATCACCGACCACCAACGATCCCGTGACCGTCACGTAGTTCGTGCCGGCCGAGACCTCGTCGACCGGGCCGCTGCCGTCCTCGCCGGCACAACCCGCGAGAAGACCGAGCGCCAGCGATCCGACGACCCAGAGCGCGAGTGGAGACCTGCGGTGGCCGTCGTACATCGCCGTACCGTACTGAAGAAACCGATCGGTTCGGTAGTGCTGTCCCGACGCAATTCGGTCACGATCGCACCGTCCTGCGATGCTGCTAGCGTCGGAGGGTATGGAGCCCAAGAGCTATTCGTCCGGTGAGCGTGTGTTCGGTCCGCCCAACGGGACTTTCGACGCGGACTGGGCTGCCACTGCACTGCGCTCGAACCGCCCCGAGTTGGACCATCCCACCTCGGTACGCCTGGTGGAACGGGCCTGGGAGCTGCTCCGAACGCAGGGCCTGCGCGGAGAACCGCTGGCAGCTGCACTGGACCTCGAGCCCGGTCTCGCAACTGCGGTGTCCGCCGTCGCGACCGAGACCGCCGAGCTGTATCTGGACCCTCGGTAGTTTCCGAGTCTCAGCGCGCACCGAACTGCTCGACGGCGAAGCCGGCCACGAGCACCGCTGTTCCTCCGATTTCGCCGACGATCAACGACACCATGAACAGATGCGTCCCCGGGACGGGATCGACGAACTGGTTCTCGGTGTCCCGACGAAACCCGTGCACGGTGTAGCTCACGACGGCAGCGACGAAGAACAACAGCACCACCGATGCGGCGATCAGATCCACCGGCACCGACCACGCGCTGAACTTCGCCAGCACAGCGAGTACCAGAGCGGCGAACGAGTACATCAACGCTGCCCGATGGGCGATGTCGACGTACCGGTGGGCAGTGCCGTCCGGAGACGTCGACATCTGGTGGTACTTGACGACACCCAACCCCAGTGCCCACAGCAGCAGCAGACCGGCCACGAGGACGATCACCTTGGTGTCCAGTTCCAACTGCATGTTTCTCCCCCACTAGATCCCGCGCCGAAGGTATCACCGGACTTGCTACCTTTCGGCAATGCCGGCCGACCCCGAACTGTCCCAGAACGCGTACGGACTCCGCTTCGACTGGGGTCTGCGTGGTGCCGATGCCTGTGTCGACGGCGCCGACATCGCCGTCGTCGTGGATGTCCTGTCGTTCACGACCACTCTCACGGTCGCTGTGGACGCGGGCATCGACGTCATCCCCAGTCGGTGGCGCGACGACCGGGCCACCGAGTTGGCCGAGCAGTTCGACGCGGCCCTCGCCGTGGGGCGGTCGGCCGCCTCACCGGGCCGGATCAGCTTGTGCCCGGCCACCGTACGGGCCGCGCCGGCACCGGCTCGGCTGGTGTTGCCGTCACCGAACGGGTCCACCATTGCCCACGATCTCGCGAGCACGGCCCCGCTGTGTGTGGGAGCGTCGCTGAGAAACGCGTCCGCAGTGGCGCAGTGGATACGGGCCGGAAACAGCAGTGCGGTGACAGCGGTCATAGCGGCCGGAGAACGATGGCCGGACGGATCGCTCCGCCCCGCCGTCGAGGACCTGTGGGGGGCCGGTGCAGTCATCGCCGCCCTGCTCGACGCCGGAGCAACCGATGCCTCCCCCGAAGGGAGAACAGCCGCTGCCGCGTGGCGAGCCGTCATGCACGACGTGGGCTCCGAGCTGCGGCAATGCGCCTCGGGTCGCGAATTGGCCGGGATGGGACACCCGGAAGACGTCGACATCGCAGCCGAGGTCGATTCGAGTTCCTGCGTTCCGATTCTGCGCGACGGAGTATTCGTCGACGCGGCTCGGTCGTGAGTCGACGGGCGATCCACACGACCCACGATGCCGACCCGACACGGCCGATCGTGTCCGATATTTGGATCGGACACCCGAATCACGGATCATACGGTGGTGAGTACGGAACGAGTCGCCCCCAAGACCACCGTCGTTGTACCGACGTACAACGAACGTGAGAACCTCCCCAAGCTCGTCGAGCTGCTGGCCGGGTTACAGGTGGAAGGGCTCGGTGTGTTGGTGGTCGACGACAATTCGCCGGACGGCACCGGCGAGGTCGCCGACAAATTGGCCATCGACGGACCCATCGACGTCAGCGTTCTGCACCGCACCGAGAAGAACGGGCTCGGCCGCGCATACGTCGCAGGCATGACGAGAGCGCTCGATGAAGGTGCGGACATCGTCATTCAGATGGACGCCGATCTCTCGCACCCCACCGAGGTGATTCCGGCGATGATCGACAAACTCAACACCAGCGACGCGGCCGTGGTGCTCGGATCGCGATACGTACCGGGCGGAGCGGTCGCTGCCGATTGGCCCTGGCATCGCAAGGCCCTGTCCGCATGGGCGAATTTCTACGTGAACACGATCCTGCGCCTCGGAGTCAAGGATGCGACCGCGGGATTCAAGGCGTGGCACGCGCGCACCCTGCGCACCATCGATGTCGCCTCGGTCGAGAGCAACGGGTACGCGTTCCAGGTGGAGATGAACTACCGAACCGTCAAACACGGCCTCACTCTCGCCGAAGTGCCGATCACGTTCGAGGAGCGCAGCGAGGGCGAATCCAAGATGAGCCTGTCGGTGCAGCTCGAGTCGGCATTGGTGCCCTGGAAGTTGTTGCTGGGCAAGAAGAAACTCTGATCCCACACGTCAAGGCGTGAAGCGTCGGAATCCGCCCTCGGCCCCGATCACCTGACCGGTGATCGAGCCCGAATCGGGCGAGAGCAGCATCGCCACGACGGCCGCGGCTTCGTCCGGAGAGTTCCACCGACCGCGCGGCATGTGGCGTGAAACGAACTCGTCCAGATCCGCACTGGCCCAGCCGGTATCGGTCGGACCCGGATTGATCGTGTTGACGGTGATGCCTCGCTCGATCACCGAATCGGCCAGCGTAGAGGTGATCGACGCAATGGCACCCTTGCTCACTGCGTAGGGAATTTCGGTCGGCATGGGCCCTTCGTCCTGCCCGGAGGTGAACAGTACGACGCGACCACCGTCGGGATGCGCCACGTAGCGCCGCACGAATTCCTGAACCAGGAGCAGAGACGCTCGCACGTTCACCGCCCAGGTCAGGTCGAGCGACTCCGCCGTCATCGAATCCAGATCACCCACCTGCGACCGCGCATGGTTGACTACCAGAGAATCGATCGCACCGAGCCTGAATTCGGCCGCGTCGAACAGGGCTGCCGGTGCCGCGGGATCGACGAAATCGATGTCGAGGTGGCCGAGCCTGTCGTCGGCGATCGACAACTCGGCCAACACCTTCCTCGCTCCCGGTGTGCCTGCTCCCCACGGCTCGGTGACGTCGTAGCCGTCGCACGAGTGCGCGAAGACGCGGGTGGTCTCGTCCTGCAGCAGACGGCGGGTGACAGCGAAGCCGATTCCCTGCCGCCGACCTACGCCGGTGACGAGGACTGTTCTGCCCCGTGCCGGCACGTCCGAGTTTCTCATGCCGCTTCCTTGACCGACGCGGCGTACACATCGACGTATTCTTGCCCCGACAGGTTCGCCAGCGCCGCCATCACCTCATCGGTGACCGCCCGCAGAATGACCTTGCTGTTCTCTCCCCCTGCATATCTCGTGAAATCCAGCGGCTTGCCGACGACCATGCGCACCCTCCCCGGACGCCACATTCTCGAGCCGACCGGATTGACGGCGAGCGTTCCGTGCATCACCAACGGTACGACGGGGGCACCTGTTTCGATCGCGACGCGCGCCAGGCCGGTCTTGCCCTTGTACAGCCGTCCGTCGGGCGATCGAGTTCCCTCCGGGTACACCGCCCATACCTTCCCCTGTCGCAGAATACTTTTCGCCGCCGCGAGCGCCGGTGCCGACGCGTCGGCACCGCGTCGATCGACCGGAACCTGACCCGTCGCGCTGTAGAACCACCGAAGCGCCGCCCCCTTGATTCCCCGGCCCGTGAAGTACTCGCTCTTGGCGATGAAGGTGACGCGGCGACGCACCAGGAGGACGAGGAAGAAGGAGTCGACGACCGTGAGGTGGTTGCCCGCGATGATCACCGGACCCGAGATCGGTAGATTCTGCGTCCCGGACACTCTCGGTCGACCGAGAATGCGCAGAATCGGGCCGATCAACACATATTTGAACAGCAGGTACCACACGTCTGATCCTCTCGGCTGGACAACGTCGACACCGAGAGTAGACAATGTCTACGTGCCGGACAACCTCAGGACTCGACTGGTGAACGCGGGTGTTCGCCTGCTCGAAAGCGAGGGACAGGGCGCGCTGACCATCAGAGCGGTCACCCGCGAAGCGGGCGTATCGCACGGCGCACCGAGACGGTACTTTCCGACGTTGAGCGCACTTGCCGCGGCGGTGGCTCGAGTCGGTCTGGTCGACCTGGGGCTGGCGCTGAACTCGGCGGCCCAACAAGCCGTTTCACCCCGCGAGTCACTGGATGCGATGGCACATACCTACGTGCAGTTCGCTGCGCAGCGCCAGGCGATGTTCGCACTCATCTTCAGGCACGACCTGCTCGAGGGCTCGGGCGAGAACCTGCGGCTGGCGTCGCGGCCGGTGTTCGACGCGTTGATCGACGCGGTCGAAGCCGTTGCGCCGGAGAATCCACAGTTCACAGCCCTGCGACTGTGGACCTCCGTGCACGGAATAGCGGCGCTCCACTCCACCCGTGCGCTGGAGCCGATCACCGACGTTTCGGCGGTGACGGAGTTGACCCGCCGCGCCGTGCGCGACGTGATCGCCGACGCTACCGAACGAGGGACCTGACCGACGCAGGCAGCTGACGAACGTTCTTGTAGGGGCCGACCACCGCGGCACCGAAAGGACGCTCGAGCAACACGGCTGCAACCTCGCGCACCTCGTCGTTGCCGACGCTGTCGATCCGCGCCAACGTGTCGGTGATGTCGCGGTGATTACCGTAGTTCAGTTCACTACGACCGATCCGGTTCATCCGAGAGCCCGAATCTTCGAGTCCCAGAACCAATCCGCCTCTCAACGAACCCTTGGCCCGCGCGCACTCCGCGTCGGTGATGCCCTCGGAGGCGACCTTGGCCAGCACTTCCCTGATCACCGTCGTCACTTCGCCCAAGTTCTCCGGCTGACAACCCGCATAGACGGAGAAGGCACCACTGTCGGCGAACGTGTCCACCGACGAGTACACCGAATACGCCAGACCGCGCTCTTCTCTGATCTCCTGAAAGAGACGAGAACTGAGCCCGCCGCCCACGGCCGAGTTGAGCACGGACAACGCCCAGCGGTGCCCCTCGTGTCGACCGAACGCCCGTACACCCAGGCACAGGTGGGCCTGTTCACTGTCACGAGTGGTCAGGCTCAACGTGGGCGCGCTACGCAATCGCGCTGTACCGGAACGTCTTTCGGCCGGCCTCAGGCCCTTGTCCAGATGACCGGAGAACGCTCGGCGCACGAGCGAGACGATCTGCTTGTGGTCGACGTTGCCCGCAACCGCAACGACCATGCGCTGCGGGGTGTATCGACGAACGTGGAACGAGTGCAGTTGCGCACGCGTCATCGACTCGATGGATTCGACGGAGCCGATGATCGGGCGTCCGATCGGATGATCGCCGAACATGGCTTCCAGGAAGGCATCTCCCAGCAGATCCTCCGGATCGTCGTCGCGCATGGAGATCTCTTCGAGGACCACCTGACGCTCGACGTCCACATCGGCCGATCGGCACCGACCACGCAGCACCACATCGCTGACGAGATCGATGGCGAGCGCCACGTCCTCGTCGAGCACGTGCGCATAGAAGCAAGTGCTCTCCTTCGAGGTGAACGCGTTCAGCTCGCCCCCGACGCCGTCCATCACCTGGGCGATTTCGAGCGCACTACGCGTAGGAGTCGACTTGAACAGCAAGTGTTCGAGGAAATGTGCCGCACCGGCAACACTGGGCTGTTCGTCTCGTGAGCCGACCCCGACCCACACACCGACCGAAGCCGAGCGAACGCCGGGCACGAACTCGGTGACGACCCGAAGACCACCGGGCAGAGTCGTCCGTTGCACACCCGTATCGATGGTGATGCTCTCTGGAACGGCCGAACGGTACGTCCCGAGGGGACGTACCGTTCGACTCGATTGCTTCTTACTCAGCGCTGACCTCGGCGGGTGCCTCGGAAGCATCGGCGGGAGCAGCCGCGTTGTCGTCCTCGACGGGAACGAGGCTGATCTTGCCGCGGTTGTCGATGTCGGCGATCTCGACGCGCAACTTGGATCCGACGCTGACGACGTCCTCGACCTTGTTGATGCGCTTGCCGTTGCCGAGCTTGGAGATGTGCACCAGTCCGTCGCGGCCCGGGAGCAGCGAGACGAATGCACCGAAAGCCGTTGTCTTGACAACGGTTCCGAGGAATCGCTCGCCGACCTTCGGCAGCTGCGGGTTGGCGATGGCGTTGATCATGTCGATCGCGGCCTGTGCGGACGGGCCGTCCGCTGCACCGACGTAGACAGTGCCGTCATCTTCGATGGAGATGTTGGCACCGGTCTGCTCGGTGATGGAGTTGATCATCTTGCCCTTGGGCCCGATGACCTCACCGATCTTGTCGACGGGCACCTTGATCGCGGTGACGCGAGGTGCGTACGGGCTCATCTCGTCCGGGGTGTCGATGGCCTCTGCCATGACCTCGAGGATCGTCGTGCGAGCATCCTTGGCCTGCGACAGCGCGCCGGCGAGCACCTTGGAGGGGATGCCGTCGAGCTTGGTGTCGAGCTGCAGAGCCGTGACGAAGTCCTTGGTTCCGGCGACCTTGAAGTCCATGTCACCGAACGCGTCCTCGGCACCGAGAATGTCGGTGAGTGCGACGTAGCGAGTCTCGCCGTCGACCTCGTCGGACACGAGGCCCATCGCGATACCGGCGACCGGGGCACGCAGCGGCACACCGGCATTGAGGAGCGACAGAGTCGATGCGCAGACCGAGCCCATCGAGGTCGAGCCGTTGGAGCTCAGCGCCTCGGAGACCTGACGGATGGCGTACGGGAACTCCGCCTGGCTGGGCAGCACCGGCAGCAGAGCGCGCTCGGCGAGTGCGCCGTGCCCGATCTCGCGACGCTTCGGCGAACCGACGCGGCCGGTCTCACCGGTGGAGTACGGCGGGAAGTTGTAATGGTGCATGTAGCGCTTGGACGTCTCGGGCCCCAGCGAGTCGACCTGCTGCGCCATCTTGACCATGTCGAGGGTGGTGACGCCCAGGATCTGGGTCTCCCCGCGCTCGAACAGGGCCGATCCGTGGGTACGCGGGATGATCGCGACCTCGGCGGAGAGCGAGCGGATGTCGGTGATGCCGCGGCCGTCGATGCGGAAGTGATCGGTGAGGATGCGCTGGCGAACCGACTTCTTGGTCAGTGCGCGGAACGCCGCACCGATTTCCTTCTCGCGACCGGCGAAGCTGTCTCCGACCGACGTCAGGACCTGAGCCTTGACCTCGTCGAGCTTGTTCTCACGCTCGGCCTTGCCTGCAATGGTCAGCGCCTCGTTCAGCGGGATCTTGGCGGCGTTCTCCACGGCTTCGAAGACGTCGGACTGGTACGCCGGGAAGACCGGGTAGTCGCCGGTGGGCTTGGCTGCCTTGGCGGCGAGCTCCTGCTGCGCGGTGCACAGCGCGGCGATGAAGGGCTTCGATGCCTCGAGGCCCTCGGCGACGACGGTCTCGTTGGGGGCGGTGGCACCACCCTCGATGAGCTCGATCACGTTCTCGGTGGCCTCGGCTTCGACCATCATGATCGCGACGTCTGCGTCGGCACCGGAGCCGGAGACGATGCGGCCGGCGACGACCATGTTGAACACGGCCTTCTCGAGCTGCTCGTTGGTGGGGAACGCAACCCACTGCTTGTCGATCAGTGCGACGCGAACGCCGCCGATCGGGCCGGAGAACGGCAGTCCGGCGATCTGCGTCGAGGCCGATGCCGCGTTGATCGCGACGACGTCGTACAGATCGGCCGGGTTGAGGCTCATGACCGTGATGACGACCTGAATCTCGTTGCGCAGTCCGTCGACGAACGTCGGACGCAGCGGCCGGTCGATCAGGCGGCAGGTGAGGATGGCGTCGGTGGACGGACGTCCCTCGCGGCGGAAGAACGATCCGGGGATGCGGCCCGCGGCGTACATGCGCTCTTCGACGTCGACCGTCAGCGGAAAGAAATCGAATCCCTCACGGGGGTGCTTACCTGCAGTCGTTGCCGACAGCAGCATGGTGTCCTCGTCGAGGTACGCGGCGACTGCGCCTGCGGCCTGCTGTGCGAGGCGGCCGGTCTCGAAGCGGATGGTCCGCTTGCCGAACGTGCCGTTGTCGATGATCGCAGTTGCTTCGTAGACGCCTTCTTCGACGTCCAATGTTGTGGTTTCCGACATGTGTTCTGTTCTCGTCCTCTCGTCTTTGCCGTGCCCGCGTGGACACACCACGAGCCCTCCTGGCTGTGGCGGCATACCTGTGCCGTCCATCTCCGAGCTTGTCTCGGGACGCGGCTACGCGGAGGCGGCCATCGATCGAAGCCCACCGGATCTCGTATCCGAAAGGCCACTACCGAAGACCGTCACCACGGCGTGACAGGCATACACGGCGGTGTGCGGATGCCGTGCATCCGCTTTCTCGTGCTGGTCGAACTGTTTCTTGCGGTACAAACACAGATAGCCAACGAGGAACAGTCTAAGCACTGCCTCGTTGGCTACTGCACTATTGCTGCGAGTCGGGTGCGCACCGGCGCGTCGAACGGCGCATCGGTGACATCCTCGCGTCTCCGAAGACTATCGACGCAGACCCAGACGCTCGATGAGCGAACGGTAGCGGGTGACGTCGACCTTCGCGATGTACTTGAGCAGACGACGACGACGTCCGACCAGCAGCAGCAGGCCGCGGCGGGAGTGGTGGTCGTGCTTGTGCGTCTTGAGGTGCTCGGTCAAGTCGACGATGCGCTTGGTGAGCATTGCAACCTGCGCCTCGGGCGAGCCCGTGTCGGTGGGGTGCAAGCCGTACTCGCCGAGAACGGCCTTCTTCTGTTCGGTGGTCAATGCCACTGGTACTACTCCTGATCAATGACGTCCGCGTGAAAGGAAGCAACGCGCCCCGATCGAACGACCGAGGTCGACACGACGGGATCGAAGCCGGTACAGCCGCCACGGACCGCAGCGTGCACCGAGGGGACAGCCTATCAGGCCGTGCTGGCCGCCAGGATCGAGCGGGCACGCTCGGCGTCGCGGCCCATTTCCTCCACGAGAGCTTCCATCGAGTCGAACTTCTCCATGCCCCGTAGTCGGTCGACGAAGTCGACTGCCACATGTTGCCCGTACAGGTCGGCCTCGCCGTCGAGCACGAATGCCTCGACGGTTCTGGTGCGCCCCGAGAACGTGGGATTGGTGCCCACGGACACCGCCGCAGGGTGCCGCTCCCCCGGAGTGACCGTCCCCATGATCGGGCCGGGCCCGAGCACGGTGAACCACGCCGCGTAGACGCCGTCCGCAGGAATGGCCGAGTACATGGGCGGCGCGACATTGGCTGTGGGATAACCCATCTGACGACCCCGGCCGTCGCCGTGGACGACGACACCCTCCACGCGATGCGGCCGTCCGAGCGCGGCGGCGGCTGCGGCGACGTCTCCGGCATCCACGCACGATCTGATGTACGTGGATGAGAACGTCACGGCATGCTCGGCGAGCAGGTTGACTCCGTCCACCGCGAATCCCGATCGTTCGCCGATCTTCCGGAGCATCGGCACCGTGCCGAGCGCCTTCTTGCCGTAGGTGAAGTTCTCACCGACGACGACCTCGGCAACGTGGAGCCGTTCGATCAGAATCTCGTGCACGTACCGCTCGGGGGTGAGTTTCATCAGCTCGGGCGTGAACGGCATCACACAGAACACGTCGATTCCCAGTTCCTCGGCGAGTTCGGCTCGTCTCGTCAGGGTGGTCAACTGCGCGGGATGACTGCCCGGCCGCACGACCTCCATCGGGTGCGGATCGAATGTCATGAGCACGCTGGGAACGCCGCGCTTCTTCGCGGCGCCCACCGCTCGCTCGATCAGCTGTGCGTGCCCGCGGTGAACGCCGTCGAAGACGCCGATCGTGAGCACGCATCTGCCCCAGTCGGCAGGTACATCGTCGAGACCTCGCCATCTCTGCACACCGCGAAGCCTACGGCCCGACGGCCGCTCGGTCACTCTCGGACAGGCGTGTCGCGTGCGGTAGCTATGGACAAAAAGGTATCCCCACGGTAAATATTTCGGGGTGCCTAACTTATTTCTTCGCCAGCGTGGATTTCACGCCGGACGGATTCTCGCGAGCTGGGCCGTGGTCGGACTACTGGTAGCAGCGTCGACGGGCTGCGCCCGCGCCGTCGGAGAGGACGATCCGACTGTGCTCGACGACGACAGACCCTTGGTTCTGACGACCTTCACCGTCCTCGCCGACATGGCCGCCAATGTGGCCGGCGACCACCTTCGAGTGGAATCGATCACAAAAGCCGGCGCCGAGATCCACGGCTACGAGCCGACACCGGGAGACCTACGCACCGCGGAGCAGGCCGAGTTGATCCTGGACAACGGACTCGGGCTGGAGGCCTGGTTCGAGAAATTCGTCGAGCGCATCCCCGCACCGCATGCCGTGGTGAGTGCGAACGTGGATCCGATCTACATCCGCGACGACGCGTACGCGGGCAAAGCGAACCCCCACGCGTGGATGTCCCCCGTCGTGGCCGAGACGTACGTCGAGAACATCGCCGACGCGTTCGTTGCGCTCGACCCCGCCAACAGCGACGACTACCGCGCGAACGCAGCTGCGTACGTCGAGCAACTCCGCCGGGTCGGTGCCGAGCTGGACGCCGATCTCTCCGGACTGCCCGCTCGTCAACGTGCGCTGGTCACCTGTGAGGGCGCATTCGGGTATCTGGCTCGTGACTTCGATCTGCAGGAGGCGTACCTGTGGCCGGTCAACGCCGAGCAGGAAGGCACACCGAAACAGGTGGTCCGCACCATCGATTTCGTTCGCGACAACGACGTACCCGCCGTGTTCTGCGAGTCGACCGTCTCGGACAAGGCGCAGCTGCAGGTCGCCGAGGACACCGGCGCTCGGTTCGGCGGACAGCTCTACGTCGATTCACTGAGCGATGCGGCCGGCCCCGTCCCCACGTACCTGGACCTACTGCGCTACGACGCACGGTTGATCGCCGACGCACTGGTGGGAGAACGATGAGCGAGCACACTGGGGCCCCGAATCTCAGGGCCCCGCACGAGAACGAGGCAGCGCTGGCGGTGGACACCGTCAATGTCCGATACCGCGACGTCGTGGCGCTCACCGATGCCAGTCTGACGCTCGCACCGGGCCGGGTGTGTGGGTTGGTCGGCATGAACGGATCGGGCAAGTCGACGCTCTTCAAGGCCGTCATGGGAGTGGTGAAGCCGAACTCCGGATCGATCACCGTGTTCGGCGGCGACCCGGCTCGGGCGCGCAAGGCCGGAACGGTGAGCTACGTACCCCAGGCCGAATCCGTCGACTGGACGTTCCCGATCAGCGTGCGCGACGTGGTGATGATGGGCCGATACGGGAAGCAGAATTTTCTTCGCACTCCCCGAGCAGCCGATCGACGGGCGGTCGACGAGGCTCTCGAGCGCGTCGACCTGGCCGAACTCGCGAGCCGACAGATCGGTCAGCTCTCCGGCGGTCAACGCAAGCGTGCGTTCGTCGCCCGCGCCATCGCCCAGGAGGCGTCGTTGCTGTTGCTCGACGAGCCCTTCGCCGGCGTGGACAAGAAGACCGAAGCCACCATCACCCGGCTGCTCCGCGAACTCGCCGCACACGGCGCCTCGGTTCTCGTGTCGACGCACGATCTCCATGCTCTGCCGGATCTGTGCGACGAGGCAATTCTGCTGCAGCAACGGGTGCTGATGCACGGCAGTCCCGCCGAGGTACTGCGTCCGGAGAACCTGGCGCTGGCCTTCGGCATCGACCCGTCGAAGGTCGACCAACTCGGTGCAGGCAATCGAACCCAGGCCACCCCGACCACGGAAGCGAGCTGAACCGTGTATCTCGTCGATTTTCTCGTCGAACCACTCGAATACACCTTCATGCAGCGGGCCCTCCTGGTGACCGTGACCGCCTCGATCGTGTGCGCGGTGCTGAGCTGCTGGCTCGTTCTCATCGGGTGGTCGCTGATGGGCGACGCGGTCTCGCACGCCGTGCTGCCCGGCGTCGCATTGTCGTATCTGCTCGGTGCACCGTTCGCGATCGGCGCTCTTCTGTTCGCGCTCATCGCGGTCGGTGCCATCGGGGTCGTGCGCAACACCACCATCGTCAAGGAGGACGCCGCCATCGGCGTCGTCTTCACCACCTTGTTCGCGCTCGGTGTCGTCCTGATCTCCAAGTTTCCGAGCCAGATCGACCTCAACCACATCCTGTTCGGCAATCTGCTCGGCGTCTCGCAGGCGGACATGATCCAGGTGTTCGTGCTCGGCGGCATCGCGTTGGCCGTCATGATCGTCAAGCGTCGGGACTTCACTCTCTTCGCCTTCGACCGCACCCAGGCCCGCGCCGTCGGGATCAATCCGACGGTTATCTCGGCTGTGATGCTGACCCTGCTGGCTTTGACGACCGTGGTGGCACTTCAGGCCGTCGGCGTGATTCTCGTGGTGGCGATGCTCATCACCCCAGGTGCGTCGGCGTATCTGCTCACGCACAGCTTCGCCCGCATGCTGGTACTGGCACCGCTTGTTTCGGTGGGTTGCGCGCTGGTGGGGATCTACGCCAGCTTCTATCTCGACGTGTCCTCCGGTGGCAGCGTCGTGCTCACTCAGGGGTTGGTCTTCGTGCTTGCTTACCTCTTCAGCCCCTCACAGGGCATCGTCGTCCGCGCCGTGCGCCGACGCGGACAGGTACCGGTGGCTCCGGCCGGGTGAGATGTCTTTTTCCATTGGATTGCCTAAGCTCGGCGACGTGGCGCAACGAAAAGACGATCCCGCACCGGCCGACGAGGGCGTCCAGCTGTCCGCGGTTGCGCAGGATTACCTCAAGGTCATCTGGACGGCCAGTGAGTGGAGCGAGGACTCCGTCAGCACCAAGATGCTCTCCGAGCGCATCGGCGTTTCCGCATCGACGGTGTCCGAGGCGATTCGCAAGCTCGCCGACCAGGGCATGGTCGACCACGCCCGCTACGGAGCCATCTCGTTGACCGAGAAGGGCCGCCTGGCTGCCATCGGCATGGTGCGTCGGCACCGTCTGATCGAGACCTATCTGGTCCGCGAACTGGGGTACGGCTGGGACGAAGTGCACGACGAGGCAGAGATTCTCGAACATGCAGTCTCGGATCTGATGATGGATCGAATCGACGCCAAACTGGGTCACCCCGAACGGGACCCGCACGGCGACCCGATTCCGTCGGTGGACGGTGCGATCGAGACTCCGTCCGCGACTCGCCTGAGCGAGTACCTCGACGGACAATCCGGCCGAGTCGCCAGAATTTCCGATTCCGACCCGGCCATGCTCCGCTACTTCGATTCCGTCGGCATCACGCTGGACCTGCCGATCACGGTGGTCGAACGACGTGACTACGCCGGCACCGTCGCCATCGAGCTCGCCCGCACCGACGCCACCGATTCGATCGACCTCGGCCACCGCGCCGCCGAAGCGATCTGGATGGTTCCGGCGAACTGACGTCGGTTCGCTTCAGTGTCCGCGCAAGGTCGCGGGCCGCACCACCATGACCGAACTCGCGCGCTTGCCCTTCTCCTGAAGCAGAGCGATGGTGTGACCCGTGGGATCGACCGCCGCGTACACCCCGTCGATTCCGACCGGATCCAGCCACCTTCCCTGGCTCAACGACTCCGCCTCACCCGCGTCGATCTGCCGGTGCGGAAAGGCCGTTCGCGCCGCCTGGTCGATGTCCAGGCTCACGGCCGGGTTCTCGGCCAGCTCTTCGAGCGTCCGCGCATGGTCGAGGGTGAAGGGTCCGACGCGAGTGCGACGCAGCACGGTCAGGTGGCCGCCGACGCCGAGTGCAGCGCCGAGATCGCGCGCCAGGGCACGCACATAGGTCCCGGACGTGCAGTCCACCTCGACATCGAGGTCGACGAATGCCGATTCGTTGTCCACGACATCGCGCCTGGCCGTCACGTCGAATCGGCTGACGCTGACCTTGCGGGCGGCGAGGGTGAACTCCTCACCTGCGCGGGACAGTTTGTGGGCGCGTTGCCCGTCGACCTTGATGGCGCTGACGCTCGCAGGCACCTGCTCGATGTCGCCCGTCAGGGCAGCGATCGCGGCCTGGATCTCGGAGTCGGAGACGTGCACGGCCGAGACATCGGCCAGCACGTCGCCCTCGGCGTCGTCGGTCGTCGTGCTCCGGCCGAGCCGGATGGTCGCGGTGTAGGACTTGGTGGTCAGCGAGAGCAATCCCAGCATCTTGGTCGCACGCTCCACGCCGAGCACCAGCACGCCCGTCGCCATGGGGTCCAGAGTCCCCGCGTGGCCGACCTTCCTGGTGCGCAACAGTTTTCGACACGACGCCACCACGTCGTGGCTCGTCACACCCGGCCCCTTGTCGACCACCAAGAGGCCGGCACCGACGAGACCGGACGAAATCTTTTCACGGGCACTCACGAGAGAGCATTGTGCCAGGCCCGCGAATCCGGCCGTCACATCACCGAGATCGCCGTCATCACCAGACCGCCGGCCACCATCCAGCGACCGTCGAACGCCGACAGAGGCGGGCCGGAGACGGTGTCGCCCGGCACCAACAACTCGGAATGGAACGTTCCCGAGAGGTCGTCGCCGGAGCCGGTTCGCTCGAAGGTGATGTGCGCGTCCTCGAAACCGAGCCACCGTCCGGTCAACGGCTCCCAGGCCTTGTAGGTCGCTTCCTTGGCACAGAACAACACTCGGTCCCAGTGGATGTCCTCACGACCGGCCGTCTCCAGCCACTCCCGCTCGGCCGGCAGGCTCACCGCCTCGAGCACGCCGTCGGGCAAGGGGCCGTGCGGCTCGGCGTCGATCCCCACCGACCGCACCTGCATCGAATAGGCCAGGACCGCGCCGCGATAGCCGTCGCAGTGGGTCAAGGATCCGACCACACCCTTCGGCCACTGCGGTGCACCGGACTTGCCGCGCATGATCGGCGCGGGCTCCACACCCAACTTCTCCATCGCCACCCGAGCACAGTGTCGAGCCGAGGTGAACTCACGCTTGCGCTTGTCCACCGCCTTGGCCACCAGCGGAGCTTCGAGCGGATGCGGCGTCAAACCCGGTGGGTCCACGAACAATTCGGCCGAGACGACGCCGTTGGGAAGTATCGATTCGATCACTTGCCTGCCCTCATCTTCTCTACCTCTGCCTCCATCTCGGGCGTCACCGTGAAGTGTCCGCCCCACTTGTTCAACGCACCCGGCGGATACTCGGGGACCGGAAGAATCTGGCGCAGAACGTTCTTCGGCAGGCCGCGGCGCTGCCATTCGCGCGGGTAACCCACCGACACCTCCTCGAAGCGAACGCCGTCGTAGTAGGTCGTCCGCGGGATGTGCAGGTGTCCGTACACCGAGCAGATCGCGTTGTACTGCGTGTGCCAATCCGCCGTCAGAGTGGACCCGCACCACAGCGCGAACTCCGGGTAGAACAGCACCTCGGTGGGCTGCCGGACCATCGGGAAGTGGTTGATCAACACGGTCGGAACGGAGGTGTCCAACGCATCGAGACGCTCCCGGGTGGCGTCGATCCGCGCATGGCACCAGGCATCTCGCGTCGCGTACGGCTGCGAGGACAGCAGGAATTCGTCGGTGGCGACGACGTTCTTCTCTCGCGCGATAGCCAGGCCGTGCTCCTTGTCGCGCGCTCCCTGGGGCAAGAACGTGTAGTCGTAGAGCAGGAACATCGGCACGATCGTCGCCGGGCCGCCTTCACCCTCCCAACGCAGGTACGGATCCTCCGGGGTGACGACGTCGATCTCGCGGCACAGGTTGACCAGGTACTCGTAGCGGGCGGCACCGTGGATCTGGACAGGATCTTTCACCGTCGTCCACAGCTCGTGATTTCCGGGAACCCAGATGACCTTCGCGAAACGGCTACGGAGCAGTTCGAGCGCCCACTTGATGTCGTCGGTCTTCTCCGACACGTCGCCGGCAACGATCAGCCAGTCGTCGGGAGATTCGGGAAAGATGTCCTCGGTCACGGGTCGGTTACCCCGATGTCCGACGTGAATGTCGCTCACTGCCCACAGCTTCGCTGCCACTGAAAATTCCTTCCGATGCGCTCGGCCGCCGGCGTCGAATCGCCAGAACCGTCCGAGTACGTACCAACGTCCAATACTCCATGCAGATTCCGCGCAGTGTCCGGGCGGGGTGACGCGGCGATTCGGTCGACGACCGAACGGTGTTGCTCACCGACACCGAGATCGAGTCGAAAGACCCGCAGATTCGGGTATATGGTGCCTCTCATGACTTGTTTGCGGAAGTTTGCTGGGGTTGCGTCCCGATGACAGTGCCCCCGGTTCGCGTTCGTGACGCCGCAGCGCTCCTCGGTGTCAGTGACGACACCGTGCGCAGATGGATCGACAGCGGAGCGCTGCCCGCGCTCGAGGACGAGACCGGACGCAAGGTCATCGCCGGTCGCGACCTCGCGGACTACGCACGCGAGCATGCCGTTCCTCCGCCCGAGATCTCGTCGGGTGGCAGCTCGGCCCGCAACCGGCTCGTGGGTTTGGTCACCGAGGTCGTCTCGGACGCGGTGATGAGCGAGGTGAGCATGCAGTGCGGGCCGTTCACGATCGTGTCGCTGATGAGCACCCGATCGGTTCGCGAACTGGGGCTCGAGCCCGGCAAGGTCACCGTCGCTGTCGTCAAGGCGACCACCGTCATCGTCGAGACACCGTAGAACGCAGGAGATGTTCGTGAAGACAATGCGCCAGGTATCAGCCCTCGTGGTTGCAGCCACCCTGATGCTCGTCGGATGCAGCTCGCAGTCCGATTCGACAACGCCCGATGCGGCCTCGGACGCCCACGCAGTCGGAGGCGAGATCACGGTCTTCGCCGCAGCATCGCTTCGCGCGACGTTCACCGATCTCGGTACCCGCTTCGAGGCCGAACACCCCGGAACCTCGGTGGAGTTCAGTTTCGCGGGTTCGTCCGATCTGGCCGCACAGCTGATCTCCGGCGCGCCAGCCGACGTCTTCGCCTCCGCGGATACGAAGAACATGACCGCGACGGTCGACGAGAATCTGGTGGCCGGCAGTCCCGTCGACTTCGCGTCCAACACTCTGACCATCGTGACCGCCCCCGGAAACCCGGACCGCATAGCCTCGTTCGCCGATCTGGCGAACCCCGATGTTCTGACCGTGATCTGCGCGCCCCAGGTGCCCTGCGGTGCGGCGACGGCCGCGGTCGAGACCGCAACCGGCACGCTCGTCCCGGCCGTGAGCGAGGAATCCTCGGTCACCGACGTACTGGGCAAGGTCACCTCGGGGCAGGCCGATGCCGGACTGGTCTACGTCACCGACGCCGCCGGAGCAGGCGCAGCCGTGACCACGGTGCCCTTCGAGGAGTCGAGCGAGGCCGTCAACACCTACCCGATCGCGACACTGCGGGGTTCCGGCAACCCCGACACAGCGCGCGCATTCACCGAGTTCGTCACCGGACCCGTCGGCCGAGACGTGCTCGGTCGAGCCGGTTTCGCGGCACCGTGACCGCCAGAGCCGTCGACGGCGGGCAACCATCGGCAGGACGCCGTCCGACCGTCGGGGTACCGCCGTGGATATTCGCACCGGCCGCCGTGGGCGCCCTGCTCGTCGTGTTGCCTTTGGCCGCGATGTTCACCCGAATCGACTGGTCGAATTTTCTCGGTCTCGTCACCTCCGAATCCGCCGTCGCAGCACTGGTTCTGAGCCTGAAGACAGCGACGGCCAGCACCGCAGTGTGCGTGCTTCTGGGCGTTCCGATGGCAATCGTGCTCTCGCGCAGCTCGATTCGAGGGCTGTCGATCCTTCGTTCTCTCGTCGTACTGCCCTTGGTTCTTCCCCCGGTGGTCGGCGGCATCGCGCTGCTCTACACCTTCGGACGCCAAGGCCTGTTGGGCGAGCACCTCGAAGCCTTCGGTATTCGAATAGCGTTCACCACCTCGGCCGTCGTGTTGGCGCAGGTGTTCGTGTCGCTCCCCTTCCTCGTCGTCGGCGTCGAGGGAGCCCTCCGTACGGCCGGCGACCGATACGACGTGGTGGCTGCCACCCTCGGTGCCACCCCCACGACCGTCCTACGGCGGGTCACCGTTCCACTGATTCTTCCCGGACTGATGTCCGGAACAGTCCTCGCCTTCGCCCGCGCACTCGGAGAATTCGGCGCGACGTTGACCTTCGCCGGTTCTCTCGAAGGTGTGACCAGGACGCTACCGCTGGAAATCTACCTGCAGCGCGAGAGCGACCCCGATGCCGCGGTGGCGCTGTCGCTGGTGCTGATTCTGGTCGCGGCACTCGTTGTCGTCACCGCACGCGGCACCCGATCGTCGGGAACGCTGTGAGTTCACTACACCTGAGGGCCACCCTCGGTATCCGCGGCATCGATCTCGAACTCGATGCCCGCGAGGGCGAGACGGTGGCTGTTCTGGGGCCGAACGGGGCGGGCAAATCGACACTGCTGCAACTCGTCTCGGGCGTGGTGGCACCCGACCACGGAATCGTCCGACTGGGCGAGGACGTGTTGACCGACACCGCATCGAACACCGCCGTGCCGATTCATGCGCGAGGCGTTGCGACCCTCGCTCAGGAAGCTCTGCTGTTTCCTCACATGGACGCTCGCACGAACGTGGCCTTCGCACCACGCAGCGCCGGCGCGGACCGCGCCACCGCCCGGACAGTCGCCGATACCTGGCTCGACGCCGTCGGAGCCTCCCACCTGGCCGATCGCCGCCCTGCGCAGTTGTCCGGCGGCCAGGCCCAACGTATCGCCATCGCGCGCGCTCTCGCGGCCGATCCACGCCTGTTGCTGCTCGACGAACCCCTGGCGGCACTGGATGTCGACACGGCACCGGGCATTCGGCGCGTGCTGCGCACAGTGTTGCGCGAGAGCGGTCGCACGGCCTTGATCGTGACCCACGACCTGCTCGACGTCGTTGCACTCGCCGATTCCGTCGCAGTCGTCGACGGCGGGCGCGTCGTCGAGAGAGGCTCGGTCACCGAGGTCCTCACTGCCCCTCGCAGCGAATTCGGTGCCCGCATCGCCGGGGTGAACCTGATCTCGGGACGAGCCGTCGACGCCGACGACTCGACGTCCCTGACCACCGACTGGGGAGTGACGGTGCACGGCTCCGGGCGGCACGCCACCGACACTCCACTGGTAGCGGTGTTCTCCCCCGCCGCTGTGTCGGTACACCCGACAGCACCGGATGCAAGCCCCCGCAACGTGTTCGAGGTGGTGATCGAAGAGATGGAGGTGCAGGGCTCCGGCATTCGTGTTCGGTCACGTCCGCAACCCGACGGTTCCCCCGGCATGGCCGCCGACATCACCCCGGCTGCGGTATCGGATCTCGGGCTCGAGCCCGGCCGCAGCGTGTTCTTCGTCGTCAAGAGCCACGAGGTGGCGTTGCACCCCGCGTTGCCGTCGCAGCCCTGACCGACGGTCAGTGGCGTAGTTGGCGGTCGCTGCCGACGACCAACCACTTACCGGACAGCACCCGTCCCGCGACGGCGAGCATGCGTAGCCCGACGAAGACCCCGAGCCCGGTCCAGATCCCGACCAACCCCCAGTCGAACACCAGAGCCGACCAGATGAACGGTAGAAAGCCCACGACGGCGCACGCCATGGTCGCGTTCCGCAGAAACGCAGCATCGCCACTGCCGAGCAGCACTCCGTCCAGCGCGAACACCACGCCCGCAACCGGAATGATCGCCACGAAGATCCACCAGATCGCATGCATCTCGTCGATGACCGATGCGTCGGTGGTGAACAACTCCGGGACGAACGAGCGTCCGACCGCGAACACGCCTGCGAGGACGACCGCGAACACCGTCGACCATGCGGTCAGCCGCCACGCCAGTGCGCGCGCGTCGTCGGTCCTGCTCGCGCCGAGGGCGGCACCCACCAGGGTCTGAGCGGCGATCGCCAAGGAATCGAGCATCAGCGACACCAGGTTCCACATGTGCAGGACCACCTGATTGGCGGCGACCGACGCCGCACCGAAGCGCGACGCGACCGCGGCGGCAGACAGGAAGCAGGCCTGGAACGCCAGGCTGCGCACGATCAGGTCGCGTCCCAACACCAGCTGCGCGCGCATCACCGACCAGCGCGGGCGCAACTCGGTGCTCGCTCGCACGACTGCGAACACGAACAGCGCACCGGCCAGGCCCTGCCCGATCACGTTGGCCACGGCCGACCCCACCAGCTCCAGACGCGGGAATCCGAGCAACCCATGAACCAGCAATGGGCACAGAACTGCCGACACACCGAAGCCGAACACGACGAAACGCAGTGGGGTCACCGTGTTCTGGACTCCACGCATCCATCCGTTCCCGGCCAGAGACACCAGGATGAACGGCACACCCAGCAGAGCAACCCGCAGCCATGCGAGAGCCTCGGCGGCGATGTCGCCACCTCCGGTGAGTACCGACACCACGGGCTCTGCCGCGAGTTGCATCACCCCGACGATGGCGATACCGATCGCGAAGGCCAACCAGGTTGCCTGCACACCCTCGCCGACAGCGTCACGTTCGCGACCGGCACCGTGCATACGAGCCGCTCGCGCGGTCGTGCCGTAGGACAGAAAGGTCAGCTGGGTGCTGACCTGAGCCAGCACGAGCCCGCCGATCGCCAGACCTGCGAGCGCCAAGGCACCCAGCCTGCCGATCACGGCGGCGTCGAACAACAGGTAGAGAGGTTCGGCGGCGAGGACGCCGAGGGAGGGCAGCGACAGGCCGAGAATCTTTCGAGCGGTGACCGGAGTGGAGCTCACGACGTGGACAAGGCTCCGCGCAGAGCTTCGATCACGTCGGACAATTCGCCGGTCGCGGTGTAGCCGGCTGCATTCCGGTGCCCGCCGCCGCCGAGTTCGCACGCCACTGCCGAGACGTCGACCTCGGTCTTCGAGCGCAGGGAAACCACCCAGATCGAGCCGAAGTCCTGTTGCTTGAGCACGGCGGCCACCTCGGCTTCGGAGGTGGTGCGCACGATGTCGATCACGCTCTCGATCTCCTCGGAGCGCAACCCGGCCGAATCCTCGCTGCGAATCACGGCGTACACCAGCCCGCGTCCGTCGACGGCATCGGGAATCAGCGAGGCCGAACCCAGGACCGAACCGAGCATCGGGAGCCACTCGAACGGATGGGTGTCGAGCAGTTTGCGAGCGATGTGGGCACCGTCGATGCCCGTCGCCAGCAGTCGTTCGGCCAGCAGGTGCGACCCGGGACGAACCCACCGGAACGAACCGGTGTCGGTGACCAGGCCCGCGAACAGCAGGTGCGCCAGATCTGCGTCGATCTCCACACCCCACTGGTCCAACATCCGCGCGATCACAGCGGTGGTCGACTCCGCGGAGGCATCCACCACGTTGACCGTTCCGAATCGGGTGTTGCTGCGGTGATGATCGATCACGAGGCTCGCCGACGCGGAATCGAGCCGATCGCCCAGCGAACCCAGCCGACCCCGACTTCCGGCGTCGACGGTGACCACCAGGTCGACGGTGTCCGTGACCTTGTCGGCGTCGACGAGAAGGTGCCTTCCCGGCAGCTCGTCCATCGACTCGGGCAGAGACGACGGAGCTGCGAACGCCACCTGGACCCTCGCACCGCGACGTTCGAGTACCGAACCGAGCGCGAGCCCACTGCCGATCGTGTCGGCATCGGGCTGAACGTGACACAGCACGGTCACCGAGGATGCACGTTCGAGCATCTCGATCGCCCGGGTCAGATCCTCGTCGGTCTCCGACACCGACCCCGAACCATCGGCCATGTCAGTCGGCTTCGGCGGGCTCGACGTCTGCAGGCTCGCGCGGGGCTTTGTATGGGTCGGGGTCGCCTGCGGGCTTGGCGTTCGCACGGGCGCGGGCCAGTTCCTCGTCGGCCACTCGGGCGCGTTCGAGAAGGTCTTCCATGTGGCGTGCGGTGTCGGGCACCGTGTCGGTCACGAACGTCAACGTCGGCGTGTACCGCACACCCGTTCCTGCCCCGACCTTCGAGCGCAGGACGCCCTTGGCCTTCTCGAGTCCTGCTGCGGCAGCCTGCAGGTCGGGCGGAGTATCGAGGTCTTCACCCATGACGGTGTAGTACACCGTTGCGTCGTGCAGGTCGGCGGTCACCTTGGTATCGGTGATGGTCACGAACGCCAGCCGGGGATCCTTGATCTCGTGATCGATCGCCGTCGCAACGATGGCGGCGATTCGCTTGGACAACTTTCGAGCCCTGGCCTGATCCACCACGACAATCACACTCCTCTTTCATGGCCGGACGTCGATTCTCGCGACGTACCGACGGTTGTGCACTCCACCTCTGCCGGACAGTGCTCGGCACAGGCACCGGATCAATCCTCGGGTCCGAAGATTCTCCGGCGTACCGCCAACAGTTCCAGATCGTTGCGTTCGGCGACATGCCGTTCGCACTCGTCTAGTTTGTCGTGCAGTAGATCTACATCGGTACCGGCTGCAGCGACCCCCAGCAGGGACCGCCGAATACGTTCTCGCTCACCGGTTTCGGCCGCCGACACTCCCAGCCGTTGGAGATCACCGAGGACCGGTTCCACCATCGACCTTTTCTCGGCGAGCGAACGCACGTCCCCCAACAACACGTCCAACTCCAAAGCACCCAGATACACGCTGACGTCCTTCGATCAGCTTCGACGACAAAGCCGGTGGTGGTACAGCTGTCGTACCACCACCGGCTCGAAAGTCGGAGCGCAGTGTCACTCCCCTGGCTTCACCACCGAGCCGACGCGACCGGATGCGGAGCCGAACGGCTCCGCATCGGTTCTAGTCGCGCGGCTTTTCACGGAGTTCGTACGCCTCGATGACATCGCCCACCTTGATGTCGGAGTACGTCACCGTCAAACCACACTCGTATCCCTCACGAACCTCCGTCGCGTCGTCCTTCTCGCGGCGGAGAGAGGAGATCGTGACGGTTTCCGCGACAACTGCACTGTCTCGGATGAGCCGCGCCTTTGCGTTGCGACGGATCGTACCGGAGGTGACGAGGCAACCGGCGATGTTTCCGACCTTGGAGGAACGGAACAGCGCGCGGATCTCGGCCTGCCCGAGGGCGACCTCCTCGTACACCGGCTTGAGCATGCCCTTGAGGGCCTTCTCGATCTCGTCGATGGCCTGGTAGATCACCGAGTAGTACCGGATGTCGACGCCTTCGCGGTTGGCCAGCTCGGTGGCCTTGCCCTCCGCTCGAACGTTGAAGCCGATGATGATCGCGTTGGATGCCGACGCCAGGTTGACGTTGGTCTCCGTGACGCCACCGACACCGCGGTCGATGACGCGCAGCTCCACCTCGTCGTCGATCTCGATACCGAGCAGCGCCTCTTCGAGTGCTTCCACGGTTCCCGAGTTGTCGCCCTTGAGGATCAAGTTCAGCTGCGAGGTCTCCTTCAGAGCTGCATCGAGATCGTCGAGGCTGATGCGCTTGCGGCTCTTGGCTGCCAACGCATTGCGCTTGCGCGCATTTCGACGGTCGGCGATCTGACGGGCGATCCGATCCTCGTCGACGACCAACAGGTTGTCGCCTGCACCGGGCACCGACGTGAAGCCGATGACCTGCACCGGACGGGACGGCATCGCTTCGGTGACGTCCTCGCCGTGCTCGTCGACCATTCGACGAACGCGTCCGTACGCGTCGCCTGCGACGATCGAGTCACCGACACGGAGCGTTCCGCGAGCGATGAGCACGGTCGCGACGGGGCCACGACCACGGTCGAGGTGCGCCTCGATGGCGACACCCTGCGCGTCCATGTCCGGGTTGGCGCGCAGATCGAGCGACGCGTCGGCCGTCAGCAGCACCGCTTCGAGGAGGGCATCGATGTTGGTGCCCTGCTTGGCGGAGATGTCGACGAACATCGTCTCGCCGCCGTATTCCTCGGCGACCAGACCGTATTCGGTGAGCTGCTGCCGGATCTTGTCCGGGTTCGCGCCTTCCTTGTCGATCTTGTTCACCGCGACCACGATCGGCACGTCGGCCGCCTGGGCGTGGTTGATGGCCTCCACCGTCTGCGGCATGACGCCGTCGTCGGCTGCGACCACGAGGATCGCGAGGTCGGTGGCCTTGGCACCACGGGCACGCATGGCCGTGAAGGCCTCGTGACCGGGGGTGTCGATGAACGTCACGAGACGCTCGTTGCCTTCGAGCTCGGTCAGCACCTGGTACGCACCGATGTGCTGCGTGATTCCGCCTGCCTCGCCTTCGCGCACCGTGGTGTTACGAATCGAGTCGAGCAGTCGCGTCTTACCGTGATCGACGTGGCCCATGACGGTGACGACCGGGGGACGCTGTTCCAGGTCTTCCTCGCCGCCGGCATCCTCGCCGTAGGTGAGGTCGAACGAGTCGAGCAGCTCACGATCCTCGTCCTCGGGGCTGACGACCTGAACGACGTAGTTCATCTCGCCGCCGAGAAGCTCCAGCGTCTCGTCGTTGACGGACTGCGTCGCGGTGACCATCTCGCCGAGGTTGAACAGGGCCTGCACGAGTGCGGCCGGGTTCGCGTCGATCTTGTCCGCGAAGTCCGACAGCGATGCGCCGCGGGCGAGACGGATGGTCTCACCGTTGCCGCGGGGCAGCCTGACGCCGCCGACTGCGGGAGCCTGCATGCTCTCGTACTCGGCGCGTTTCGCCCGCTTCGACTTGCGGCCACGACGAACTGCTCCGCCGGGACGACCGAATGCACCTGCTGCTGCGCCGCGCTGACCGGGGCGTCCACCGCCGCCGGGACGACCGCGGAACCCGCCTGCGGGAGCGCCGCCTGCGGGGGCACCACCGGGAGCGCCGGGAGCGCCGCCGCCGCGGTAACCACCGCCACCACCGCCGCCGGGACGTCCGCCCGGAGCGCCACCGGGACGACCGGGACGACCTGCTGCGGGACCGGGACGTGCCGAACGGGTCGGCATGGCACCGGGGTTGGGGCGAGGAGGCATCGAGCCCGGGCTCGGACGAGGTCCGGCCTGGCCCGGTGCGGGACGGGGCCCACCCTGGCCGGGAGCCGGACGAGTGCCACCGGACGGTGTTGCGGGACGGGGTCCACCCTGTCCGGGAGCCGGCCGTCCGCCACCGGGGCGCGGAGCACCGGGTGCGGGACGGGGAGCCGGTCGCTCCACGGGAGCCGAGGAGTACGGGTTGTTACCGACACGCGGAGCCTTGGGGCCGGGCTTGGGGCCGGGACCTGCTGGCTTGGGAGCTGCCGGGGCCGGTGCAGCGTCGCTGGTCGCAGCCGACGCGGCCGGAGCCTGCTCGACCGGAGCGGCGGGCGCTGCGGGCGAAGGGGTCGGCGCTGCCGGGGCCGGAGCCGGTGCGGCTGCCGGAGTTGCGGGTGCAGCGGGAGCTGCCTCCGCCGGAGCTTGCGCTGCGGGTGCTTCCGGCTCTGCCGGACGGGGTGCCGGCTTGGGGCCGGGACGGGGTCCGCCCGGTTTCGCTGCGCCCGGCTTCGCGGTGCTGCCTGCAGCGCGATCGGCCGCTGCGCGACCGTTCGGTGCAGCTGCGGCGGGTGCGGACGCGTCCGCACCGTCGGACGGGAAGGATTCACGAAGTCGACGTGCCACTGGGGCTTCGACTGTGGATGATGCGGACTTGACGAACTCGCCTTGCTCTTTGAGCCGTGCGAGTAGTTCCTTGCTGGTGACACCGAGTTCTTTTGCCAACTCGTGCACGCGGGCCTTGCCTGCCACTGCTCTCCTCACTGAGAGGCCGAGCGAGGCTTGGTGCCCGCACGACCTCGGGTTATCTCCGATGGACGTTCATCGTTGGTGCTTCACGGTGTGCTCATCAGTGCTGTTGCCTGTTCTTGTCGACGGGTGTTGCTCTTGTCGTGTTCTCGGCCTGCAGCTGCTCGTACTCGTCGAGCACGACTGTCACTGCGGACGAGTCCACATTTCCCGATATCCGAAACGCACGACCGAAGACTCGGCGTCGTTCCGCATTGTGCAGGCATTCTCGGCTGTAGTGCAACCACGCACCACGGCCGGACATCGAATGCCGGACGTCGGGGACGAGAGCGAATTCGTGCGAACCAGCTTCTCGAACCACGATCCTCAACAGATCGGCGGCCGGCAGTCGCTCCCTGCACCCGATGCATGTACGAATCGGCCGGCTTGTCACCACCGGATACTCGCGTTCATGCCTCTGGGCCGAGAGGTCGTTACCGAACCATCGACCACTCTACCGCTGTATTGCCCCGAACTCCGCATTCCGGCCCTATGCGCTGGTCGTCTCGGGTGCCGCCGCATCGCTGCGGATGTCGATGCGCCAGCCGGTCAATCGAGCGGCCAGTCGAGCGTTCTGCCCTTCCTTGCCGATGGCCAGAGAAAGCTGGTACTCGGGAACCACGACCCGGGCCGCGCGAGCAACCGCGTCGACGACGGTCACAGAGACAACCTTCGACGGGGACAGTGCATTCCCGACGAACGTGGCCGGATCCTCGTCGAAATCGATGATGTCGATCTTCTCGCCGGCAAGTTCGCTCATCACGTTGCGCACGCGCTGTCCCATCGGTCCGATGCACGCGCCTTTGGCGTTGAGACCGAACACGGTGGAGGCAACGGCGATCTTCGAGCGGTGCCCCGACTCGCGGGCCACTGCGACGATGTCGACCGAACCGTCGGCGATCTCGGGCACCTCGAGGGCGAACAGCTTGCGCACCAGATTCGGATGGGTGCGCGACAACGTGATCTGCGGACCCCGATTACCTCGGGCGACTCCGACGACGTAGCACTTGATGCGTTCGCCGTGCTCGTAGCTTTCACCCGGCACCTGCTCGGCGGGCGGCAGGAGGCCGTCGGCTCCGTTGGCGTCACTGCCGATGCGGACGATGACGGTGCCCTTGGCGTTGGCGCGCGTGTCGCGCTGGATGACGCCGTTGACGATCTCGCCCTCGTGTGTGGCGTACTCACCGAACGACCGCTCGTGCTCGGCGTCGCGCAGGCGCTGAAGGATGACCTGACGCGCCGTGGTCGCCGCGATGCGTCCGAAGCCTTCCGGGGTGTCGTCCCACTCGGAGATCACATTGCCGTCGGCGTCGATTTCCTTGGCCATCACTCGAACGGAACCGGTCTTGCGATCGACGTCGATCCACGCGTTGGACTGGTGCCCCTCGGTGTGCCGGTAGGCCGTCAGCAACGCGGTCTGAATCGTCGAGATCACCATCTCGATCGGAATTCCCTTGTCCGCCTCGATGGCACGCAATGCGGCAATGTCGATATTCACTTGTCCGACCCTTCTTCCGGTGCTTCCACGTCCACGATCTCATCGGTGTTCGCGGGTGACGGCCGACCTCCGACCACACCACCCGCCAGGTCCATCTCTTCGGCACTCGGCCGCGAGAACTCCACCTGTACAACAGCTTTCACTACATCGGACAGTGCAACGGAGCGAGTCGCCAGCACACCCTTCTCCTTGGTCACCACGGTGACCGAATCACCGTCGAGCACGCCGACGCGACCGTCGAACTTGCCGTCGCCGAGCTCGATACGCACCTTCCGTCCGCGGGCCCGACGCCAATGCCGAGCCTGGGTCAGCGGGCGGTCGATTCCGGGGGTGGTGACTTCCAGGGTGTACGGGGCTTCCCCGAAATCGGTCACGGCATCGAAGGCGTCCGAGATCTCGCGGCTCAGTTCCGGGAGCGCGTCGAGGTCGATTCCCTCTTCGCGATCGACCATGATCCGCACTGCGCTGTGTTTTCCTGCGGCGACGACGTTCACGTCTTCGAGGTCGTAACCCCGTTCCCGAACGAGGTCGGCGAGCAGTTCGACAACCCTTTCCTTGGACGGAACAGGCATGTCGCGAACTCCTCGTGTGTAGTTGTGGGCGATCCGGCGTGCGGCAGCCGGACTGCGTTTGGTGAACCAACAGCCTACCGCCCCGCAGGCACTGCTCGTGACCACGATCGGTCGACGCGACGCACGGGCACGGCGCGTGCCGGCGCTGCGGTCTGGCACGATATCGGAGTGCCAACGCCGACCGTCCCCTTCGCGCTCAGTCGCCGCGGGTTGTTCCGACTCGCCGGTGCCGCCGTACTGTCGGCGACCACCGTTTCCACGATGGTGGCCTGCGGCAGAGAAGAGATCTCGGGTCCTGCCCTCGATACCCTGACCGCGCAGTTGCGCGCAGCCCGAGCCGATGCCGCCGATGCGACCGCGGCCGCGGCCGTGATCGCCGACTACGCGGCCGCACTCGGAATCGTTGCGGCGCAGCGGACCGAACACGCCGATGCGCTCGACACCGAGATCGCCCGCGCCACCGGCACCTCGACCGACAGGTCGTCGGTCACGGCCACCACCACACCGGCTCCCACCACGCCGCCGCCCGACCTGGCCGCCGTACGGGAGATGTTGACTGCGTCCGCTCGCAGCGCAGCGGATGCGGCTCGCAACGAAAGTGGTTACCGGGCAGGGCTTCTCGGATCGATCAGCGCCTCGTGCACCGTCTCGGCCCTGGTGGTTCTGGCATGAGCGATCTAGGTCCGGAACAGCAAGGCCTGGTCGATGCCCTGCACGCGGAGTACGCGGCGGTGTTCGCCTACGGCGTCGTCGCGGCGTTCTCCAACCCGACGCGCGCCGAGCTGGTGGCGTCGAACACTGCCGCTCACCGCGCGCGCCGAGACGCGACCATCGATGCGCTCCAGGCGGCGAGCGTCACTGTGCCACTGCCCGATCCGGCGTACGCGTCCCCGTTCCCGGTGACCGACGCGATCTCGGCTGCGCAGTTGGCCGCGCAGGCGGAGATCGACACGAGCATCGCGTGGCGTTCGTCGATCGAACGCAGCCGGTCGGGAGCGACCCGCGACATGGCAGTGCAGGCACTGACCGACGCCGCGGTTCGCCTCGCGACGTGGCAGCAGATTCTGGGCGTCAGTCCGTCGTCGACGGCATTTCCCGGCCAACCGTGATCGCGCCTGCCGGTCCGGCGGAACGTCCCGGCATGAACAGCGCCGCCACGAGTCCGATCGCCACTGCCCCTGCACCGACCAGCAGTGCCGGTGCCAGGGCGTCGGTGTAACCGGTGGGCGTCAGTGATCCACCCGCTCCGATGAACACCGCAGTCAGCACCGCGATGCCGAGCGCGATACCCACCTCCCGCACGGTGGAGTTCGCGCTGCTCGCGGTGGCGTGATCGTCGTCCTTCATATCGCGCAGCACCGCCGTGGCGGACGGAGCGAACGTCAGTCCCATGCCCACTCCGGCCATCAGCAACGCCGGGACCATCGCCGGGTACTCGGTATCGGGTCCCAGAATCAGCGCCATCCACACGAGCGAGACCGACTGCAGCGCCAGGCCGCCGACCAGTAGCCCGCGCAGGCCGACGCGCTCGGCGAGCAGACCGGCGATCGGTGCGACCACCATCGGTGCGGCAGTCCACGGCAGTGTGCGTAGTCCGGCCTGGAACGGCGTGTAGTTCATGACGATCTGCAGGTACTGCGCGAGGAGGAACACCGCACCGAACATGCCGAGCGAGAACATGATTCCGATGATGTTGGCGATGGTGAAGCTGCGCGAACGGAACAGGGCAAGGGGCAGCACCGAGTATCGGGTGCGTGAGGCACGCAGGACGAAGGCCACGAGCAGTACCGCCGAGCCGATGAAGCCGGCGAGCACCGTCGCCGACGCCCACCCGTCGTCGTTGCCGTGCACCACCGCCCAGATCAGGAGGAAGACTCCGCCGCCCGAGAGGACCACGCCGAGCAGATCGAGCGGTCGGCTACGCCCTGCGGTTTCCTTCAGCGCGATGTACGCCAGCGGTATTGCGACGAGTGCCACCGGTACGTTGATCCAGAAGATCGCCTGCCATGAGATCCCGTCGACGACGGCTCCGCCGACCACCGGCCCCAGTGCGACGCCGAGGCCGGAGACTCCTCCCCAGATACCGATTGCCATCGCACGCTTGCCCACCGGCACGACCGCGGCGAGCAGGGCCAGGGACAAGGGCATGATCGCGGCAGCACCGATTCCTTGTACGGCGCGTGCCGCGATGAGCATCGCTGGAGTCGTGGCGAGCGCGCTGGCAACGGAGGCGGCGGTGAAGACGGCGATTCCGCCGAGGAACACCGCGCGTCTGCCCCATCGGTCACCGAGCGTCGCCGCTGTGAGCATGAACGTCGCGAAGCTGAGGGTGTACGCGTTGAGGAACCACTGCAGTTGTCCGACAGAGGCGTTCAGATCCTGCTGGATGACCGGGAGTGCACTGGTCATCACGAGATTGTCGAGCGTTGCCATGAACATCGGCAGGGACGCTGCGACGATGCCGAGCCACACCGGAACGTTCCGAGTGGCCGGTTGCACTGCAGGCGGAGAGGTGGTGGCGGTCATGGTGGACGTCCCGTCTCGGAGCTTGTAAGCATCGAATGATTACTTAATTCAGACCGTAAGTTATCGACTGATAACCTGTCAACATGTCCGACGCCTCGATCGCCAAGCCCAGAGCCACCCGGATGGACGCGGCCGACCGCCGCGAACTCGTCCTCGACGCCGCGACACAGGCGTTCGCACGCGGGGGCTACGCCGGAACGAGTACCGACGCAGTGGCGAAACTGGCCGGCGTATCGCAGCCCTACGTAGTCCGCATGTTCGGAACCAAAGTCGAATTGTTCCGGCTCGTGTTCCAACGCTCCATCGACGGCATCATGACGGCGTTCGACCGAGTTCTGGCTTCGGGCCCCCTCGACCCGGCCGACGACCGGACCTGGGCCGACCTCGGGGGTGCCTACGCCGACCTGGTGGCCGATCGCGACCTGTTGATGGTCATGATGCACGGGTTCGGCGCAGGAGCGGTACCCGAGATCGGCCGGCAGGCCCGAGAAGGAATGGGCGCGATCTACAGCCAGATCCGCAACGGAACGGGCTGTTCGGAAGATCAGGCACGCGCGTTCATCGCGCACGGAATGCTGCTCAACGTCCTGATGTCGATGCAGGCACCGGAGCATCCCGAGGACAGCGCCGGACTGCACGAGATGACGATGTGCGCATTCGGGACGAAGCTCGTTCCGACCGATCCCGGAGCGCTGTGACGATCAGGGACGCATCTCGTACCGACCGTCGTACGAGACGACCTCGTTCCAGACCGTCTCGAAACGGCCTTCGTCGACCACCGGCTTGCGAATCGCATCCAGAGCCCACTGCTGTTGCGCAGCAGTCGACGACGGCTTCCCGTACAGCGCGACGGCGTAACCGGAGAAGTCCCTGATCTGGAAATCGAAGATCTGGTCCATCATCTCGGTCGAGATCTCGTCGGCCTGCTCGAGCAGAAGGTGACCGTAGACGACGAGCGAGAACAGGTGGCCGACCACGAGCAGGAAGTCGAGGTCCTTCTGCTGCGCTTCGTCGGGCGCGCACTCGGCGAGAAACGACCTGAACGCCTGCGCCTGCTCGTAGAACCGTCCGACATTGGGGATACCGGAGTGCTTCCGGTACACCGGATTCCAGTCGTGGAACCGCACCGAACTCGCACCCCTCGCCGGGCCCTGAGCGAAGAAGAAGCTGTCGTCCACCGGCTCGGTCCGAGTGCCGACATCGGGGTAGTCGGTGGGCGAGAACATGTAGGCAGGCATGAACTTGAGCATCAGGGCGACGTTGACGTGCACGGTGCCCTCGAGTTTGGGAAGTGTTCCGATCAACTGGGCTGCCTCACGGAAGTAGGTGTTCTTCTCGTACCCCTTGGCCGCGATGACGTCGTGCAACAGACGGACGACCGTTTCGCCCTCCGAGGTGACCTTGGCCTTGGTCATCGGATTGAACAGGAGGTAGCGCCGATCCTCGGCTCCCGCGCCGCGGAAGTAGTCCAGCGCCCGAGCACTGAACAGCTTCATGGCGATCAGACGCGAGTAGCCGTCGACGAATGCGCTGCGCACGTGCGGGAAGTCGGTGACGCGATTGCCGTACAGAATTCGGTTGTTCGCGTGCGTGATCGCCTCGTAGAACGCGTGCTCGCAGATGCCGATGGAGCCGGTGCAGAGGTTGAACTTGCCGACGTTGACCGTGTTCAGCGCGGCCGAGAACGCATCGGCACCGGTGTGCAGGATGTCCTGCTGCCGGACGGGGTAGTTCTCGAGCGCGAACGTGCTGACGTACATCTGCCCGTGGACGACGCTCTCGCGAAGCCGATAGGCCGGATGCGAGCTGTCGGCCACGAAGAACACGTACGAATCGGGTCCGTCCACGTCGGTGCGTCGGCCGAACACCGAGACCATGCCCGCAACGTTGCCGTTTCCGATGTAGTACTTCTCCCCCGACGCGGTGAACTCGAGCTCGGAGTCCTCGGACGCGGGCGTCAACAGCATGTCGGTGGAGTAGACATCGGCTCCGTGTGCGCGCTCGGAGAGTCCGAACGCCATCACACCGCCACGATCCAGCTCGCGTGCGGCGCGGCGTTTGGCGTCGTCGTTGGCACTCATCCAGATGGGGCCCAGACCCAGCACGGTGACCTGCCAGGTGTACCAGTAGGCCAGTCCGTAGAACCCGAGAACCTCGCTCAGGGCAGCGTTGCGTGCAGCGTCCCACCGCGTGTTCGGCGATCCCTCCGCGTACGCGGCGGGCGTGGAGAAGGTCGCGAACAGCTTCTTCTCGGCGACGAATTCGAGAAAGTCGGCCGGCCAGACGCTGTCCAGATCGTCGGCCAGGAGTCTGCCCTTGCCGCGACTTTCGAACCACTCGATCAGTGCGCGCAGTTGTCGGCGAGATTCCTCGTCCAGTTCGACCGGATCGAACGTTGTCGGATCGAACAGCGCATACTGAGCCACGGTGTGACCTCTCCTAGTCGGTGACCCGAAGCTACCAGCGGGTAAACGACCGCGCAGCAAGATCGCGAGACTGTCCTACGGCGTGCGCCGCACGGCCTCGACGATCCCCTCGACCGCCGAGTCGATGTCGAGTTCGCGACTCTCACCGGTGAAGCGATCACGGATCTCGACCTTGCCGTCGGCCCAACCGCGGCCGAGAACGACCACCAGCGGAACACCGATCAGTTCCGAGTCCTTGAACTTCACTCCGGGCGAGGCCTTGCGATCGTCGAACAGCACCTCGATGCCCTGGGAATCGAGTTGTGTCGCAATGGATTCCGCACCCGCTCGCGCAGCGTCGTCCTTGTTCGCGATCACCAGGTGGACATCGGCAGGTGCAACCTCCGACGGCCACCGCAGACCCTTGTCGTCGTGCATCTGCTCGGCGATCACGGCGACCAGACGCGAGACGCCGACGCCGTAGGAACCCTGAGTCAGGCGAACCGGCTTGCCGGTCTCACCGAGGACGTCGACAGAGAACGCATCGGTGTACTTGTAGCCGAGCTGGAAGATGTGTCCGATCTCGATTCCGCGAGCACTGACGAGCGGTCCACGACCGTCGGGAGACATGTCGCCGTCACGCACCTCGGCTGCTTCGATGGTGCCGTCGGGAACGAAATCGCGACCGGCGACGAGGTTGACCACGTGCTTGCCCTTGACGTCCGCGCCGGTGATCCACGACGTGCCGTCGACCACCCGGGGATCGACGAGGTACCGAACTCCGTTGGCCTGCAACGCACGAGGCCCGATGTACCCCTTGACGAGGAACGGATTGGCCGCGAAGTCCGCGTCGGTGAGCAGAGCGAATTCGGCAGGCTCGAGTGACGCTTCGAGGCGCTTCTCGTCCACCTCGCGGTCACCGGGCAGGCCGATGGCGAGCAGTTCCCACTCCCCTTCGGCACCCCGCACCTTGAGTAGGATGTTCTTGAGTGTGTCCGCGCCGGTGACGGTGCGTCCGAGATCTGCGGAGTTGGCCCACTCCACCAGGGTCGCGATGGTGGGGGTGTCGCCGGTCTCGTGATCGACGGCAGCGGGCTGCCCTTCGATCGGCAGCGGCGCAGGTGCCGGCGTGGTGACGGCCTCGACATTGGCCGCGTATCCCGACTCGATGCAGCGCACGTAGGTGTCCTCACCGATGTCGCTCTCGGCCAGGAATTCCTCGGAGGCGCTGCCTCCCATGGCACCGGACGTCGCGGCGACGATGACGTAGCTGACCCCGAGGCGGGCGAAGATGCGCTGGTACGCCTCACGGTGGGCGGCGTAGGACTTCTTCAGTCCGTCCTCGTCCATGTCGAAGGAGTACGAGTCCTTCATCACGAACTCGCGGCCACGCAGAATGCCGGCGCGGGGACGCTCTTCGTCGCGGTACTTGGTCTGAATCTGGTAGAGCGTGACCGGCAGGTCCTTGTACGAGTTGTACTCGGCCTTGACCGTCAGCGCGAACAGTTCCTCGTGCGTGGGACCGAGCAGCATGTCGTTGCCCTTGCGATCCTGCAACCGGAACAGGGCGTCGCCGTATTCGGTCCACCGATTGGTGGTCTCGTACGGCTCGCGCGGCAGCAGTGCGGGCAGGGATATCTCCTGCGCACCGATGGCGTTCATCTCCTCGCGCACGACACGCTCGACCTGCCGAAGCACCCGCAGACCCAGCGGCAACCAGGAGTAGACGCCCGGCGCGATACGGCGGACGTAACCGGCGCGGACCAACAACTTGTGACTGTCGACCTCGGCGTCGGCCGGGTCGTCGCGAAGGGTACGAAGGAACAACTGCGAAAGACGGGTGATCACAGGTTGTCAGACTAGTCGCTCACGCAGTGCCTGTGAGCAGGCGGCCGTGCAGTGAGTAGCCTCGAGCCCGTGCTGATTCTGCTGCCTCCCTCCGAGACGAAGTCCGACGGCGGTTCCGGAGCACCCCTCGATCTGGACCGCCTGTCGTTGCCCTCGCTGACGCCGCTTCGCCGAAAGCTCGCCGACGCGCTGGTGGAACTGTCCAGCGACGTCGACGCATCGATCACGGCGCTCGGCCTCGGCCCCACTCAGGTCGACGAGATCGAACGCAACGCCCGGTTGTGGACCTCACCCACCACCCCTGCGCTGCAGCGGTACACCGGCGTGCTCTACGACGCCCTCGACGCGGCGTCGTTCACCCGTGCCGGTCGGGCCAGAGCGAACGCGAGGCTGTGGATCGGCTCGGCACTGTTCGGGGCCGTCCGTGCCTCCGATCCGATTCCGTCCTACCGTCTCTCCGGTGGCTCGACCGTTCCGAATTTCGGGACGCTGCGATCACATTGGAAGCCCGAACTCTCCGATGCCATCGACGCCGAGGACGAGGGGATCGTCGTCGACCTGCGATCGGGCACCTATCAACAACTCGGTCCCGTCCCGGGCGCGATCACCGCAACGGTGCTCACCGAGAAGCCCGACGGCAGCCGATCGGTGGTGAGCCACTTCAACAAGCATCACAAGGGTCTGCTGGCACGCGCATTGACCCTGACCACCGCCGAGCCGAAGGACGTGAAAGCTGTTGCGCGCGTTGCGTCCAAGGCCGGCCTTCGGGTCGAAGTGGCGTCGAACACCGAATTGATCGTGCTCACCGAATGAACGACATTCCGGGACTGCTCCGCCTCGGTGCCGACGCATCGGTCGGCAAGACCAGGAGCCAGCGCGTCGCCGACGACGTCGCGGATCGGCTGGTGTCGATGGACGCGACCGAACTCGGCTCTCGGGCGCTGACGAACATGATCGAGGCGATGTACGAAAACGGCTGGCAGCCCATGGATCTGGTGCATGTCGTGCGGCGTCAGCACACGGTGGCCGTCGCCGATCTCGCTGCCGCGGTGCTGCTGCATCAGGCCGACCTCACCGACGCCGATGCACGGGCCCCGCAGGACTGGGTGGATCAGATGTCCACGATCTGTGAGCAGTTCCCCAAGGTTGCGGCGCGGGTGGAGGCCACGCCCGATTTCCTGACCGCGTACCTGGCCTCCTCGGGTAAGTCCGATTACATCGCAGCCAGTGATCAGTGGCTCGACGTGCTCACCCTGCTCGGCCGATGGCAGACGCTGCCCCGGTGGCCTCAACTCGGCCCCAAGCCGTCCCAGTGGCCGCGCACTCGTCCCACGGTGACCGGTGTCGCCGGTACCGACTCACCGAACACCAAGATGCTGAGCAAGATTCGCGGTCTGCTGGCCAAGGCCGACGCCACGGATTTCGAGGAGGAGGCCGAGACACTGACGGCCAAGGCGCAGGAGTTGATGACGCGCTACTCCATCGACACCATGCTGCTCTCTCAGGGCCACATCGACATTCACGGCCGACGGGTACATGTCGACGGCCCCCATGCGCCCGCCAAGGCGCAACTGCTGCACGTCGTCGCAACCGCCAACCGCGTCAAGGCGATCTGGGATCCGGAGTTCGCCGTCGCAACCCTGGTCGGGGCTCCGGTGGACGTGGAACAGATCGAGTTGCTGTTCACCTCTCTGCTGGTTCAGGCAACGCGCGCCCTCGGGCATTCACCGCAGGCGAAGAAGCGCAGGAAAGCCGGATCGGCGGCGTTCGGCAAGGCGTTTCTGTACGCCTATGCCGTCCGCATCGGAGACCGCCTCACCGATGCCGACGCGCTCGCACTCGAAGAGGCCCGTCACGAATCAGGTGATCTGCTACCGATTCTCGCCGCGCAGACCGTCGCCGTCGAAGCCGAGTTCGATCGACTGTTCCCGACGGCGAAGCCGATGCGCGGCCCCGCCTGGACGCCGAGGGCTGGGATTCGGGGCAGGCTGCGGCGGATCGAGCGGACCTCTCGCGCTGAGGTGTTCGAGTCCACCGCTCGTACGCAAGGCAAAATGGTTCCGTGCCCGAAACTCTCGACGACATCATGACCCGTACGTCCGATCTGCTGACCGACCGCGACATGGCCGCCTTGTCCACCCTGATGGCCGAGCTGTCGACCACCGATGCGGTGCGCATGCTTGAGCGGGTCGACTCGTCTCGACGAGCGGTGTTGTTTCGTTTGCTGCCGAAGGACGAAGCGGTCACGGTCTTCGAGCGGTTCGACGCCACCGTTCGCGGCGAGTTGTTCGAGAGTCTTCGCAGTGACGATGTGATCGCTCTGTTCGAGGATCTCGACCCCGACGACCGTGTCGAACTTCTCGACGAACTCCCGTCCAACGTGGCACATCGACTGTTGGTTGGCCTGTCTCCCGACGAGCGCGCGCTCACCGCCCCCATGCTGGGGTACGAGCGCGGGTCGGTCGGTCGCCGCATGAGTCCGGAGTTCGTTCGGCTGCGCAGTGCCGCGACCACTGCCGACGCACTCGATGCCGTGCGACGCACCGGCTCGGACGCCGAGTCGGTGTACCTGTTACCGATCACCGACGATCACCGAACTCTACTGGGGGTGGTGACCCTCGCCGATCTGGCGACTGCGGCACCGACCACTCCCGTCGGCAAGCTGTACTCGGATCATCCGGTGGTCAAGGCCGATTCGTCGGCGGAGGAAGCTGCCCGACTGTGCTTCGAGCACCGCAGTCCTGCAGTGGTCGTGGTCGATTCCGAGCAACGGCTGATCGGCATTCTCACCCTCGAGCAGTCGTCACGAATCCTGGAAGAAGCCGAGGACGAGGACGCTGCCCGCGCCGGCGGCTCGGAGCCGCTGCGCAGGCCGTATCTGTCGACGCCTGTGCTGTCCATCGTTCGCTCCCGCGTGGTGTGGTTGCTGGTGCTGGCGCTGTCGGCGATCCTCACGGTGCAGGTGCTCGAGATCTTCGAGCACGCGCTCGCCGCCGTCGTCACTCTCGCGCTGTTCATTCCGCTGCTGACCGGAACCGGCGGCAACACCGGCTCGCAGGCCGCGACCACCGTCACGCGGGCACTCGCGCTCGGTGACGTGCGACCGCGAGACATAGCCGCGGTGCTGTTTCGCGAGATTCGGGTCGGAGCGACGATGGGTGCGATGCTCGGCACCCTCGGCTTCGTGATCGCAGGACTCGTCTACGACTGGCACCTCGGGCTCGTCATCGGCACGACGCTGTTGTCGATCTGCACACTCGCAGCCACTGTCGGCGGAGCGATGCCGCTGATCGCCAGAAAGATCGGTGTCGACCCGGCGGTCTTCTCGACACCCTTCATCTCCACCTTCTGCGACGCGACGGGATTGATCGTCTACTTCCTCATCGCCAAGGCCGTCCTCGGCGTGTGATCGGCGCTGCTCGTTACCCCTTCTGGGCGTTTTCCTGAGCGGCCTGGGCCTGTGCGACCTGCTGCGGGGTGAAACGAATGAACACCGCAGCGATTCCCGCGACCACGGCGCAGACGGCGCAGCAGAACAGCGCGAACATGTAGCCCGAGCTCAACGCATCGAGCTGGGTGTCGTTCATCAGCGTCGCCGGTCCGGAAATGCCGCCCAACGACAGGGTGCGGGAGGTCACCAGCGCGCCGATCACGGCCAGCGCCAAGGGCCCGCCGAGGGTCTGAGCAACCAGGGCGATGGCGGTCAAGGGGCCGATCTCGGTGGGGCTCACTCCGGCGATGGCGCACAGCGGGAGCGGCACGACCGTCAGGCCGACGCCGAATCCGATGCCGATGACGGGGAAGAACAGTCCGGGGAAGTACGACGAGTCTGCGTTCATGGTCGCAACCGACACCATCAGCCAACCGACCATGATGACGGCACCGCTCAGAATCAGCCACCGTGGGGCGATGCGCGTCACCAGCTGCGAGGCCAGGAATGCGGCGGCACCGAGCCCGAAGGCGAACGGCACGAACGCCAGGCCCGCGTGCAACGGGCTGTATCCCAGGATGTCCTGAACGAACAGTGCCACGTACGCGGCGAGGCAGAACATCACCCCACCGGCGAAGAAGATGGCCACGAACGTCGCCACGCGGTCTCGGCTGCCGAACAGCGAGAACGGAAGCAGTGGGTTGTCGGCGCGTCGCTCGACCATCAGGAACAACCCGAGGAACAGCAGGCCGGCGAGCAGCGAGACGATGACGATCGGGTTGGTCCAGCCCAGTTCGGTGCCCTCGCTCAGAGCCAACACAACGCCGGTGCAGCCGAGCGTCGCCAGAATCGCTCCCGGCACGTCGAGCGGTAGCCTCGCCCCCACCGTCTCCTGCAGCGACACGACTGCGAGCACCACGATGACGACACCGATGGGGACGTTGATCAGGAAGATCCACCGCCACGACACCTCGGTCAACGCACCGCCGATGATCAGCCCGGCGATGGAGCCGACACCGGTCATGGCCGCGTAGATCGCGATGGCCTGATTTCGAACCGGGCCCGGCGCGAACGTGGTCGCCACCAACGCGAACGCCGTGGGCGACGCCACCGCGGCTCCGACGCCTTGGAGCGCACGAGCCGCTACCAGCGTCGCCTCGTTGACCGCGAGCCCGCACAGCAGGGAGGCGACGGTGAACAGTACGACGCCGGCCAGGAACATCTTCTTGCGGCCGAAGGCGTCGCCGAGTCTGCCGCCCAGGAGCATCAGCCCGCCGAAGGCGAGGGCGTACGAGGTGAGCACCCAGTTGCGTCCGGCATCGGAGAGACCCAGATCGGCCTGCAACGGTGCCAGAGCGAGATTGGCGACGGTGCCGTCGAGCACCACCATCAACTGCAGGCCGCTCAGGACGATGATCGCCAACCCGAACGCGCGGGTCGTCACCGGGTACTTGACCTCGGTGCTGGAGGTATCGGGCATCGATGATTCAGGCACGGGCGTTCACGTTACCGGCGTGTACAGAGAAACCGGCAACGGTTCCGATGACCACGATGGCCGGAGGCCTGATCTCCGCGTCGCGAACAGCATCGGCGACGGTGCTCAGAGTGGCGCGCACTTCGCGCTGGGTGCGCATGGTGCCTTCCTGAACGACGATCACCGGGGTGTCGGACGGCCGACCACCGGCGATGAGAACGTCGGCGAACAGACCGATGCGTTCGACGGCCATCAGCAACACGATGGTGCCCTTGAGCTTGGCCAGCGCATTCCAGTCGACGAGCGAATCGGGATGGTCGGGTGCCACGTGGCCGCTGACGACGACGAACTCGTGGGTGACGGCGCGGTGCGTCACCGGTATCCCGGCGGACGAGGGTACCGAGATGGCGCTGGTGATTCCGGGCACCACCGTGACCGGGATTCCCTCGGCGGCGAGCGCTTCGAGTTCTTCGTATCCCCGACCGAACACGTAGGGGTCGCCGCCCTTGAGCCGGACGACGAACTTGCCTGCCTTCGCTCCGTCGATCAGCGCCTGGTTGATGGCCTCCTGCGCCATCGCGCGGCCGTACGGAATCTTCGAGGCGTCGATGACCTCCACGTGCGGACCCAATTCGGCGAGCAGCTCGGGCGGTGCGAGCCGATCGGCCACCACGACGTCGGCGTAGGCGAGCAACCTGCGGCCGCGGACGGTGATGAGGTCCGGATCGCCCGGTCCCCCACCCACCAGTGCCACGCCGGTCAACGGCGCATGCGCCGAATCGGCGACCACACCGGACTGCAGAGCGTCGATCACGGCATTGCGCACCGCGGCCGATCGACGGTGCTCACCGCCGGCGAGGACGCCGAGGGTCAGACCGTCCCATTCGGCCGACGCCGGGGTGACGGCGGTGCCGTCCTTGGCGATATCGGCTCTCACGCAGAAGATCCTGGACGCGGTCGCCTCGGCGACGATCGCGATGTTGGTCTCGGCCTCGTCGGTGCAGGCGACGGCGTACCAGGCGTCGGCGAGGTCGCCCTCTCGATAGTCACGCAATTCCATCGTCACCTGTCCGAAGGTCGCCATCGCCTCGACTGCCGGTGTGGCCTCGCGGGTGATGACGTGCACCACGGCACCACAGGAGATGAGCAGTGGCAATCGACGCTGCGCGACGGTGCCTCCACCGACCACGACGACGCGTCGACCTTCCAGATTGAGGCCGACCAGATAGGGAGAGTCAGTCGCGTTCACGAGAGGAAACGCTACCGCGCGCGCTGCACCCGCTTCTCGTCCCATACGGGCTCGTCGGATTCGTAGGCCTGACCGGTGCTGCCGAACACGAGGAATCGGTCGAAGCTGCGGGCGAACCACCGGTCGTGCGTCACGGCGATGACGGTGCCGTCGAACGCGGCGATCGCGTCTTCGAGTGCATCGGCAGACATGAGGTCGAGGTTGTCGGTCGGCTCGTCCAGCAGCAACAGGGTGGCACCGGACAGTTCGAGCAGCAGAATCTGCACGCGCGCCTGTTGGCCGCCGGAGAGGTTGTCGTAGGACTGCTCGGCGGCTCGGGCCAGACCGTAGCGGTCCAATGCCCGTCCTGCGGCCTCGCGGCCCATACCGTCACGATGTTCGTTGCCCATGTGCAAGATGTCGAGCAGCGTGTTGCCCGCGAGATCCGGACGAGTGTGGGTCTGCGCGAACAGACCGGGCCGGACGCGAGCGCCGAGCACCGCGGTGCCGGTGTGCGGAACCGGATCGAGTGCCAGTTCCTGAACCGGCTCGTGCTCCTTCTCGGGATCGGTGCCACCGTTGGCCAGCAACCTGAGGAAATGCGATTTACCGGAACCGTTGGAGCCCAACACCGCAACGCGGTCGCCGTACCAGATCTCGGTGTCGAAGGGCTTCATCAGTCCGGTCAGTTCCAGCGCCGTACACACCAACGCGCGCTTGGCTGTTCGGCCGCCACGCAGCCGAACGGTGACGTGCTGCTTCAGCGGCACCGCCTCGGGCGGCCCGGCCTCCTCGAACTTGGCCAGCCGAGTCTGCGACGCGTGGTACCGAGCAGCGACACCGTCGTTGAACTTGGCCTTCTCTCGCAGACGCAGCACCAGCGCCCGAAGTTTGACCAGTTCCTCGTCCCACCGCCGTCGTAGTTCGTCGAGCCGAGCATTCCGGTCCTCACGCGCGGCGTGGTAGGTCGCGAACCCGCCGCCGTGCACCCACGAGGTGGCACCGCTGACGCCCGGTTCCAGCGTCACGATCCGGTTCGCGGCGTTGGCGATGAGTTCCCGGTCGTGGCTGATGAACAGGACGGACTTGTCGGAGTCGCGAATGGTCGCTTCGAGCCAGCGCTTGCCCGGCACATCGAGGTAGTTGTCCGGCTCGTCGAGAAGGAGCAGATTGTCCGAGCCGGCGAACAGAGCCTCGAGCACGAGACGCTTCTGCTCGCCGCCACTGAGGGTCGACGCAGCGCGCCACTTCGCGCGGTCGAACGGCATTCCGAGTGCAGCAGTGGTGACCTTGTCCCAGAACGGTTCGAGGTCGTAACCGCCGACGTCACCCCAATCGGAGAGGGCCTGCGCGTATTTCATCTGGGTCTTCTCGTCGTCGACCTCGATCATCGTGTTCTCGGCGGCGTCGAGGGCCGCAGCGGCCGTCTGCACGGCCGGCGACGCAACCGACAGCAGCAGATCACGCACGGTCGAGTCGTCTCGCAGCTGACCGACGAACTGCCGCATCACCCCGAGTGAGCCCGAACTCGACACCGATCCTTCGTCGGGGGTCTCGTCCCCCGCGATGATCCGCGTCAGTGTCGTCTTGCCGGTTCCGTTGGGACCGATCAACGCCGTCTTGGCACCGTCGCCGACGCGAAACCCGACACCGTTGAGCAGCTGTCGTCCGTCGGGCAGGAAGTAGACGATGTCGTTCAGTTCGAGGTGGGCCACAACGAACCAGCCAACCTCATCGGCCCGGCGATGGCCAATCGTTTACTCGTCCGCTAGGCGAGGGCCAGGACCGACGTCTCGGTGAGCACCTGTTTGCCCGCATCGTCGACGTGCGCGTGGTGCACCCGCAACCGAGCCGAGTCGCCGTGCAGGGTCAGCAACATGACACCGTTGTCGAACCAGGGGCCCGCCTCGGCCTCCCACTCGACACCGGACGGGCCCACGTGTGCCGCCCGCGCCAGCTTCGACAGAATGCGGGCAGCGGGACGTTTGATGGCCAGCTTGTTGACGGCGCGAATCGGCAGATCGAGCGGATTGCGGAACGGCGACATTGTCAGCTGATACGTGGCCGGTACCTCGCGCCCGCCGACCCCGAAGTCCGCGTTCGCCACGTACGAGCAGTGCACGTCGCCCGAGAGCCACATGATCGAGGCGGGTGTGTTCTCGCCGCGAGAGAGCTCACGCGTCAACGCCGCCATGTCGTTGAAGGAGTTGGTGAAGGCCGCCCAGTGTTCGAGGTCGAGGCCGATCCGCATCTTCTCGGCCACCTTGGCCGACACCGACCCCCAACTGCCCTGTGCCACGGCCTCGTTCCACTGTTCGAGGTAGTGCAGGGCGGGCAGCATGAGATAGGGCAACGACGACCCGAACAGCAGATGTCGCGGGGTCTTCTCGAGTGCGCGCTCGCGTACCCACGCCCACTCCTTCTCGTCGACCATCTCTCTGTTGTTCGGATCCAGATTCCGTGAGCACCGCGAGTCGATCATGATCAACCGAGTGTCGCCGAAATCTCGGTAGAAGCTCCATCGTCCGGTCTCGGGCCTGCGGTCGACACGTAACGCGAAGTCGGCCAACAGCTTCTCCCGCTCGGTGTCGGTGTCGGCAGACCGAACTGCGGCGTACATCTCGTCCTGCGCCAGCTCCTTGGGCGAGAGGTTGCCCAGGTGCTGGTACACCCAGTAGGACGAGTACGCGCCGACCACACGATCGTTCCACCACGGCCGTGTCACGATGTCCCGACGCCAGGAGGCCGACGAGTTCCAGTCGTCGCGCAGATCGTGGTCGTCGAGGATCATGCACGACGGGATGCTCGCCATCAGAGTCCGTACCGGCTCGAGTCCCCACGATTCCCGGTACAGCCAGGAGTACTCCTCGAAATCGCAGATCTCGTTCTCCGCGTCGGTACCGATGGCGCTCTGCGGTCCCTCGCCCGAGCTTCGGCGCGCCTGGAGTCGTTCGACGATCTCCGGGGACGGGTCGTCGGCGTAGACCTGGTCACCGAGGAGCAGCAGCGCCTGCGGCCATCGACTCGGATCCTGCTCGATCAGCGCGTTGCCCAGCCCGGCCAAGGCGTCGGCCCCGATCTGTTTCAAGGATTCGTCGCTGTAGTTGTCACCGCGCCGACACGACCCGAAGGCCAACGTGACGGGTCCCTCGGCGTCGACGGTGTGGATGGCCGCCGTCCGACCTTCCGGGGGCCACACGCGACGCTCGTCGACGAACACCTCGTAGTTCACCGTTGCGTTGGCCGGCAGTCCTTCGAGCGGTACCAGCGCGTAATGGTGGCCGTGCACTCCCCACGTTCGTTCGGAACCCCGGACGCCGGCGTCGGTGACCACGGAAACCGTCGACGATTCGGCCATCTCGAACCACAGGGTCGCCGTCTCGGTGCCGACGTACCGGACGATCGGGCCGAGCAGGACGATGCTGTCGGAAGTCATTGGATCCACATTGCCTGCGTCGGCCCGCTTTCGCCAGTCGGTGGCGCGGATCGGTCCTCAGGAACGGGCCGCGACCACGACCTTGCCCCGTACGTGTCCGGTCTCGACCAACCGGTGCGCTTCGCGTAGCTGCTCGGCGTCGATCGGAGAGAGGACCGTCGTCGCGGTCGTCCGCACCGAACCCGCATCGACGAGTTCGGCCACCCTGGTCAGTAGCTCGTGCTGACGAATCAGATCCGCAGTCTCGTGCATCGGGCGAGCGAACATGAATTCCCAGTGCCAGGAGATCGCCTTCGTCTTCAGCGGGAGAACGTCGAGTGTCTCGGGATCGTCGATCGCCACTATCTGTCCGAACGGCGTCAACAGGTCCGCATAGATCTCGACCTGGCCGGCGGAATGGGCAGTGAACACGTAGTCGATGCCGTCCGGTGCCACTTTGCGTACTTCGTCGCGAAGGTCGCGGTGGTGATCGACCACCTCGGCTGCTCCGAGAGAACGAACCCACTCCACCGCGTCCTCACCCGCTGCCGTCGCGATCCCGCGCACACCAGGAACCAGGGTCCGAAGTAGTTGCAGCACAACAGATCCCACACCTCCGGTGGCACCGACCATCAGCAAGGTTCCGGTGGTCTCGGCAGTGATGCGGAGCTTGTCGAACAGTCCTTCCCATGCAGTGATCACGGTCAGCGGTAACGCCGCGGCCTGTGCGAAATCGAGGGTCGTCGGTTTCTTCGCCACGATGCGTTCGTCCACCGCATGGAGCTGCGAGTCGGTCCCGGGTCGGCCGATGTCTCCTGCGTAGTAGACCTCGTCCCCCGGCGCGAACATGGTGACCTCGGCGCCGACAGCGCGCACCACACCAGCGGCGTCGAACCCGAGCACCTTCGGCTCGCCCTGCGGATCGTTGCCGGCACGGACCTTGACATCGACCGGGTTCACCGACACGGCTCGCACCTCGACCAGCAGGTCTCGCGGCCGCACGGCGGGCACGTCGACGACGACATCGGTGAGGCTGGCGGGGTCGTCGATCGGAAGCGAGCGGGTGTAGGCAACGGCTGTCATCGTCTCGGTCATACCTACAGGATGGCCCGAACCCCCGGTCCACCGTCAAGGCAGAGCTCGACCACGGCAACGGTGACACCGGCCGAACCGAACCTGGGCACCGTCAACTGCGTCGAACCGCCGGCCAGCAACGCCGCCGCCTCGGCGACGCTGGCACTTCCGACGGCACGGAGCACCCGAACCGATGTCGTCGGCGTGACGACGGTCGACAGTTCCCTCGCCGAGTAGGTCACTCCCCGAACCCCCATGCTCGACGCCACCGCCGCCACCAGTTCTGCTTTCCGGTCGATCGAGGCGATGGCCTCGACACGCCAGTCCGGTTGCAGCACCGTGGCGATCGCGGCCACGACGGCGGCGGAGCCGACGCCGGCTCGGGCACCGATTCCGACGACCACCCGCATCTCGCGACCTCTCTTACACGCGCGCGTAATCGACGGCGGCCGAGACGAATCGGGTGATCGACTCGGAATTGCCTGCGGCGTGGGTGTGCAGATACGACGCGTGGACGCCGCCCTGCACGAAGCCCTCGCGCACTGCAGTTCTGCCGTCGGGGTTCTGCCTGTGCCAGCCCCAGGCGGCCGACACCGCCTCGCGCACGTCCCTGGATCGGTTCGTTCCTGCAGGCTCCACTCCCACGACGAGCTTCGTGCGATGGAACTCGTGGCCGGTGACGCGGGTACCCGCGTCGAACAGTGTCGACGATTCGAGGGCAACCGCGTCGCGGTATCCCAGAGTGAGGGTGTTCCCGAATTCCGCGTCCACATCGACGACCCCGGCCATGGCATGACCGTCCAATCGCCTTGCCAGATACAGCAATCCGGCGCATTCGGCGTGGATCGGCAATCCCTGGGCCGCCGCGGCTCGAATGTCGGCGAGCAACACCTCGTTCGCCGACAGTGCGGCTGCGTGTTCCTCCGGGAATCCGCCGGGTAGTACGACTCCTGCTGTGCCGGTGGGCAATCCGTCACGCAGCGGGTCGAACACGGCCACATCGGCCCCGGCCGCGCGGAGCAGTTCGACGTGTTCGGTGTAGCCGAAGGTGAATGCCGGTCCACCCGCCACCGCTATCACGGGCGATCCCTCGCAGGTGCGTACCTCGTCCTCCGGGGACCACTGCGGCGCGGTCACCGACGATCGAGCCAGTGCGCTCACAGCCTCGATGTCGACGAATCGCGAGACCAGGGCGCTCATCGCGTCCACGGCATCGGTTGCGGCACCACCGTGTTCGACCGCTGTGATCAGCCCCAGGTGCCGTGACGGGACGACCAGTTCGCTCATGCGCGGCAGCGCGCCGAGTACCGGAACACCCACCCGTTCGCACGCTTGACGCAACACGTCCTCGTGCCGCTGACTGCCGACGCGATTGAGAATCACACCCCCGATGCGGACGCTGGCATCGAACGTCGAGAACCCGTGCAGCACAGCGGCGAGCGACTGACTGTGCCCGCGGGCGTCGACCACCAGGATCACCGGCGCACCGAGCATCGCGGCCACCCGTGCGGTCGATCCCTCGGCAGACGCCTCCCCCGGGCCGGTCATGTCGATCTTGCCGTCGAACAGTCCCATGACGCCCTCGACGACCGCGATGTCGCAGCCTCGACTGCCGTGTCGGAACAAGGGGCCGATGCGGTCGGCACCGACCATCACGGCGTCGAGGTTGCGGCCGGGGAGCCCGGCGGCGAGCGAGTGATAACCGGGGTCGATGTAGTCCGGCCCCACCTTGAACGGGGCGACGGTGCGGCCGGCGCTGCGCAGCGCACCCATCAGCCCGGTTGCCACCGTCGTCTTTCCGCTGCCCGACGCGGGGGCCGCAATGACCACGGCGGGGCACGACGGAGTCACCATTCGATGCCTCGCTGTCCTTTGCGGCCGGCATCCATCGGGTGCTTGACCTTTGCCATCTCGGTCACGAGATCCGCGGCCTCGATCAGCTCATGGGGCGCATCCCGTCCGGTGATGACGACGTGTTGGTTGCCCGGTCGATGGGTCAGAACCTCGACCACCTCCGCGACGTCGACCCAACCCCACTTGAGCGGGTAGGTGAACTCGTCCAACACGTAGAAGCGGTGTGACTCCTGCTCGATCCGCCGGGCGATCTCCCGCCAACCCTCTGCTGCCGCCTCGGCGTGGTCGACGTCGCTGCCCTTCTTGCGGGTCCACGACCACCCCTCGCCCATCTTGTGCCATTCGACGGCTCCGCCGACCCCGGTGCTCTCGTGCAGGTCGCCGAGTGTGCGAAACGCCGCTTCCTCGCCGACCTTCCACTTGGCGCTCTTGACGAACTGGAACACTCCGACGTCGAATCCTTGATTCCAGGCCCGCAACGCCATCCCGAATGCGGCCGTCGATTTCCCCTTGCCCGGTCCGGTGTGCACCGCTAGCACGGGCAGATTGCGGCGCTGACGCGTCGTGAGGCCGTCCTGCGGAACGGTTCCAGGAGCCGGTACACCCTGAGGCATCGCGTACTCCTACGCCGCTGCGCGAACGACAGCGGCGACCTGCTCGGCCGACAGGTCCGCGAGGGCCACGTAGCCACCGCCGAGGCACGCCGCGAAATCGGCAGCGAGTCCGAGGCGGACCATTCCCGATTCGCAGTCCACCACGACGGAGGCGATCTTGTCCGACGCGATGCGCCGGGCGGCGATGCGGGCCCGGCCGACCGGATCGGTACCGCCGGTGGCCCGTCCGTCGGTGAGCGCGACCAGCAGAGCGCGGCGCAGCGGATCTCGAACACGCTCTCGCAGAACGAGTTCACGCGCCTGCAGAAATCCCTGCGCCAGTGGCGACCTACCGCCGGTCTTCATCTTCCGCAATCGAGTGACGGCCACGTCCACCGACGACGTCGGTGGCAGTACGGTCTCGGCTTGCGTGCCGCGCACGGTGATCACGGCAACCTTGTCGCGGCGCTGATACGCATCGCGCAGCAGCGACAGCACCGCACCGGTCACCGCGGAGAGCCGATCTCGCGCAGCCATCGATCCCGAGGCGTCGACGACGAAGACGATCAGGTTGCCTTCACGCCCCTCCTTGATCGCGCCCCGCAGGTCCGCGGGCTCGAGCTTCAACCGGCCGGCGGTGCGGCCGCGGACGACCTGCTGCTCGGCCGCGGCGAAGAGGGTGCCCACCAGGTGCAGACCTCTGCCTGGCTCGACAGTGGGCCGTACCGACCGTCCGTGCGAGGACCGCGACCGCGACCGTCGGCCGGGCGCGCCCTCGCCCACTCCTGGAACCTCGAGCAACCGCGCTCTGAACTGTGCTCCCGGCGTGCCCGCCTGCTTCTCGCTGCCGGCACCCGAGGACGGCGGTGGTTGCTTCGACTCGTCGCGTGAATCGGAGGACTCGGAGTCGGAGGACTGGGACTGGGACCCATCGTCGGGGGCCTCGGGCTCGGGCGCTCCCCCGCCGTCGGGATCGGGGTCCGGGTCGGGTTGTTGCTCGGCCTGTTCCGCAGCGTCGCGCATGGCGTCGTCCAACTGCTTGTCGTCGATTCCCGGCTCGTCGAAGGGGTCGCGCCGACGCCGGTGCGGCAGAGCCAGTTCGGCGGCGATTCGCACGTCTTCCTCGGCCACCTCGCTCGCCCCTCGCCAGGCGGCGTGCGCGGACGCGGTACGCGCCAGCACAAGATCGGCACGCATGCCGTCGACGTCGAAGGAGGCACACAGCGCGGCGATGCGACGAAGTTCCTTGTCGCTCAACACCACGTCGTCGAGAATTTTGCGGGCGGCCAGAATCTGCTCGGCCACGGCGATGTCGTCGTTGCGGAATTCTGCGGCGAACGCGTGCGGATCACGCTCGTAGTTCATCCGGCGGCGGACGACGTTCATGCGGACGTCCACGTCCCGCGATGCCGTCACCTCCACTGCCAGACCGAAGCGGTCGAGCAGCTGCGGACGTAGCTCGCCCTCCTCGGGATTCATCGTGCCGACGAGTACGAATTGTGCAGGGTGAGAATGAGATACACCGTCACGCTCGACGTGCACCCGGCCCATCGCGGCCGCGTCCAGCAGCACGTCGACCAGATGATCGTGCAGCAGGTTCACTTCGTCGACGTAGAGAACACCACGGTGCGCGGCCGCGAGGAGACCGGGTTGAAATGCACGTTCGCCGTCGCGCAGAACCTTCTCGAGGTCGATGGACCCCACCACTCGGTCCTCGGTTGCCCCCACTGGAAGTTCGACGAGCTTCGCCGGGCGCGACCCGTCCTCGTCGTCCACGGCGGGCAGTAGGGTCGCGAGCGCGCGCACCACCGTCGATTTCGCGGTGCCCTTTTCTCCTCGAACCAGTACGCCGCCGATACCTGGGTGTACGGCGCACAGAATCAGCGACAACCTCAGCTGATCCTGACCGACGATCGCACTGAACGGATATCCCGGTTCGGGAACACTCCCATTTCGCTGCACAGCCAATTCCCTTCGTGCCCGGAGTTCCGCGCCGGACGTTCGGTCGAGATACACGAAGGCGGGCGGCGATCTGGCTGACAGGGGAATCTTCCGATCGAAGAGTCTCCTGAACACAGTGGCGGGACCGCGCCTGATTGACACAGGACTTCTCCGCGACCGACTTCGAACGGAACACTACCGCCGAACGAACGAATGCCACACACGGTGTCGACCGGGTGTGGCATTCATTCGTCGAGTACTACAGGAGGTCAGGCCTCGCTCCAGGCGGTGCCGCCGCCCCGGCGCATAGGGGTGTGCGGGATGCCGTCCTCGAGAACCTCCTCGCCGTCGGGCAGGAACCCGTGCTTGGCGTACATGTCGACGAGGTAGCTCTGCGCGTTGATCCGGCACGGCGCAGAGCCGACCTCGGCAAGCGCCGCGCGCAGAATTCGCGTGGTGTGGCCCTGTCCCCTGGCGGAGCGTTGCGTGCAGAGCCGGCCGATACGGAACGCCTTCTCGCCGTCGTCGTGCTCCTCGAGCAGGCGAAGGGTGCACACCACTTCGCCGTCCCGTTCGAGCCAGAAGTGTCGTGTCTCGGTCAGTAGGTCACGCCCGTCCAACTCCGGGTAAGCGCATGCCTGCTCGACCACGAACACCTCGACACGCAGCTTCAACAGGTCGTACAACGTGCTGTTGGACAGGTCTAGTGCCCATGATCGTTTGAGAGCTGCTGCTTGCGTATTCATACCTTTTGCTATCACACACCCGAGGGCTGTGCGAGCTCACGAGCATTTTCCAGTTCCAGCGTCTTCGACGTCCAGGCCCAGACCTCGTCGAACAGGGAGCTGTTCTGCGCCAGCTTGACCCCGAGCGAGGGAACCATCTCCTTGAGCTTGGGCTGCCATGCGTCGTACTTGTCGCCGAAGCACCGCTGCAGCACGTCCAGCATGGCCGGAACGGCGGTGGATGCGCCGGGCGATGCACCGAGCAGTCCCGCGATCGTGCCGTCCGCAGCGTTGACCACGGCCGTGCCGAACTCGAGTACGCCGCCGCGACCCTTCTTGCGGATCACCTGCACGCGCTGACCCGCGGTGACGAGCTCCCAGTTCTCGCCGAGCACCGAGGGTGCGAACTCGCGCAGCGTCTCGACACGATCCGCCTGCGACTGAGCCAGCTCACTGACCAGGTACTTGACGAGTCCGAGTTCGGTCACGCCGACTCCGAGCATCGACATCAGGTTGCCGGGCTTGACCGAGCCGGGCAGGTCGGTGATCTTGCCCTGCTTGAGGAACTTGGGCGACCAACCGGCGTACGGGCCGAACAGCAGACCCTGCTGGCCGTTGATCACGCGGGTGTCGAGGTGCGGCACCGACATCGGCGGAGCGCCGACCGACGCCTTGCCGTACACCTTGGCCGAATGCTGCTCGATCAGTGCCGGATCGGTGCATCGCAACCACTCGCCGCTGACCGGGAAGCCGCCGAATCCCTTGATCTCCGCGATCCCGGACTTCTGCAGCAGGTGCAGTGCGCCGCCGCCTGCGCCGACGAACACGAACTTGGCGTTGACGGTCTTCTTCGCCCCGGTGCGCTGGTTGGCGACCTTGACGTCCCAGGTGCCGTCGGACTGCTTGGTGATGTTGCGCACATCGTGCCCGAAGTGCACGGTGCCGCCCGCGGACGACAGATAGTTGAGCAGCTGCTTGGTGAGCGCACCGAAGTCGACGTCGGTGCCTTCCTGGCTCCAGTTCAGCGCCACCGGGTCGGAGAAGTCACGGCCCTTGGCCATCAATGGCAGTCGCGCGGAGAACTCGTCCTTGGAGTCGATGTACTCCATGCCTGCGAACAGTGGGTTGCCCACGAGCGCCTCGTACCGCGCCCGGAGGTACTTCACGTTCTCTTCCCCGTGCACGAAGCTCACGTGCGGAATGGGGTTGATGAAGTTCTTGGCGTCGGAGAGAACACCGGTTTCGATACCGTGTGCCCAGAACTGACGCGACACCTGGAACTGCTCGTTGACGTTGAGCGCCTTCGCGATATCGACGCTGCCGTCCTTGTTCTGCGGCGTGTAGTTCAGCTCGCACAGGGCCGAGTGGCCGGTGCCCGCGTTGTTCCACGCATCGCTGCTCTCGGCTGCGGCCGCGTCGAGCCGCTCGTAGACGTCGATCGACCAGTTCGGCTCGAGCTGACGGAGCAGCGCACCGAGGGTGGCGCTCATGATTCCGGCACCGACCAGAACGACGTCGGTCTTGATCCGCTTACCCTGCTCATCTTTGGACACTGGAGAATCGACTTCCTTGTCTGTCGAGATCTCGGCCGGTGGCGGCATCGACCGAAGAACTCTGTTGTAGAGGGGCTACTCACCCGGTGCGGTCAGGTTACTAGCTGGGCCTACCCCATCGGACACCACGTCAACCCGGTCTCGATTGTGCTCCTCGGACGCCGCTCGCGGCGCCCACTACAGTTGTGATCTGTGACTACCTGGGTGCCCGATGTCCTCGGCGACGGCTACGAACAGACGACCATTCCACTCGGTGACGATCCGGACGGCGAGGGGCAGGTCGAGGCCACTCTCGTGCGGTATCAACCGTTGGGTGCCGCGAACGTCGAGCGCGCGGTGATCTACGTCCACGGATTCACCGACTACTTCTTCCAGCGACACATCGCCGAACACTTCGCCGCGATGGGCTACGCCTTCTACGCGCTGGACCTACGCAAGTGCGGACGGTCGCGCCGTGAGGGTCAGACCGCGCACTTCGTGACCGATCTGGCGATGTACGACGCCGAGCTCGACGAGGCTCTCGCCCTGGTCCGCGCCGAACGCGCCGATGCCCCGGTGCTGCTCATGGCGCACTCGACGGGCGGACTCGTACTGCCGCTCTGGCTCAACCGCCTCAACCGCCGAGAAGGCGGGTCGGCCGGCCTCGGCCTGTCGGGCGTCGTGCTCAACAGCCCCTGGTTCGATCTGCAGGGTCCACCCGCGATACGCAGCGTCGGCACCGCAGCGATCGACGTGATCGGACGGTTCCGAGCCAAGGCGCAGGTGCCGGGCAGCGGCCTGGACACCTACGGACTCTCGCTCGCCGCCTCCGAGAACGGCGAATGGGACTACGACCTCGACTGGAAACCGCTCGCGGGCTTCCCCATCACGTTCGGCTGGATCCGCGCTGTCCGCCACGGTCACGCCGAACTGCATCGCGGCCTCGATATCGGCATTCCGTCGCTCATCCTGCGCTCGAAGGTGACGCACTTCTCACGCCGGTACAGCTCCGCGGTCGACGCCGCAGACGCCGTCCTCGACGTCCGCCAGATCGCCCGCTGGGCCGGCTGCCTGGGCGACCGCACCACCATCGTCCCCATCGAGGGAGCCCGTCACGACGTGTTCCTGTCCACCGAGGAGCCACGTGCGCGGGCCTTCGAGGAAATGGACGAGTGGATCGAGTGGTTGCATCGAAGCGAGGGCACCGACCACGCGTCGGGCAAGGACCACACCGAGAGCGGGCACATCTCATGACCGAGCATTTCGACGTCGCGATCATCGGCTCCGGATCGGGTAACTCCATCGCCGATTCGCGCTTCGAGGACAAGAAGATCGCACTTCTGGAAGAGAACTCGACATTCGGCGGCACCTGCCTCAACGTCGGCTGCATCCCGACGAAGATGTTCGTCTACGCCGCCGAAGTCGCCCGTACGGTGCGTGATTCGTCCAAATACGGTGTCGACGCGCGTGTCGACGCGGTGCGCTGGCCGGACATCGTCGACCGCGTCTTCGGCCGCATCGACCCCATCTCGGAGGGCGGCAAGCGCTACCGCGCCGAAGGCAGCCCCAACGTCACATTGTTCGAGGGCCACGCGAGGTTCGTGGGCCCCCGCACGATCGACACCGGCACCGGCACCGTCATCACGGCAGACCAGGTCGTCATCGCGGCCGGATCCCGGCCGGTGGTGCCGCAGTCCATCGCCGATTCGGGTGTCAGCTATCACACCAACAGCGATGTGATGCGGCTGCCGGAGCTTCCCGAGCATCTGGTGATTCTCGGATCCGGTTACATCGCAGCGGAATTCGCGCACGTGTTCTCCGCGCTCGGCTCGAAGGTGTCGATCGTCGCCCGCAAGGACACCTTGTTGCGCGCACTGGACGCCGACATCTCCGAGCGGTTCACCGAATTGGCCCGCGCCAAATGGGACGTCCATCTCGACTCCGGTGAGACCCGTGCCGTCACCGAGGGCGCCCTGCACGGCGTCGAATTGGCCGACGGCACCAAGGTTCTCGGGGACGCGTTCCTGGTGGCCGTGGGCCGCGAGCCGAACGGCGATCGGCTGGATCTGGACACGGCAGGCATCGACATGGACGACGAGGGCCGCATCGTGGTGGACGAGTTCGGCCGCACCACCGCCGAGGGCGTGTTCGCGCTCGGCGACGTCTCCTCGCCCTACCAGCTCAAGCATGTGGCCAACCAGGAAGCACGAGTGGTCCAGCACAACCTGCTGCACGACGCATGGAACGGTGACACCGCCGCGCTGCGCACCAACGACCACCGTTTCGTTCCCGCGGCGGTGTTCACCGATCCGCAGATCGCCGAGGTGGGCATGACCGAGGAACAAGCCCGTGACGCCGGCCTGGACATCACCGTCAAGGTCCAGAACTACGGCGACGTCGCCTACGGCTGGGCGATGGAAGACAGCGAAGGTCTGTGCAAGATCATCGCCGAGAAGGGCACCGGGAAGATCCTCGGCGCGCACATCATCGGCGCTCAGGCCCCGACCCTGATTCAGCCCATCATTCAGGCGATGAGCTTCGGCCTGTCCGCCCAGGACATGGCGCGCGGTCAGTACTGGATTCACCCCGGCCTGCCCGAGGTGGTCGAGAACGCTCTGCTGGGACTCGACCTGTAGTTCCGGTCACCACGGGCTGGTACGCAGCACGATTTCCGTTGCCAGCGCGGCCGGCTCGTCGGCGACGACATTCGCGACACCGTCGAGTTGAACCACGCGGAAGTCCGAGTAGACGAAGCGGCCGCTCGCGTCGGCGGATGCGCGGCCCAGTGAGGACCCGACGACCAGTGTCGTCGGCAACTCGACCGGGGGGCAGTCCGCGGCGCGCACGGTGCCCTGCTCGTCGGCGATCGCGGGGTGGCAACGGTTCACCGCGATCAGACTGGCGAAGCGCCCGAAGGTTTTGGCAGCCAACGTCCAAGCCGACTCCGCACCCGCGCCGCTGCCGACGAGATGCACCCACGACAGCTTCAGCTCGTCGAGAACAGTCAGGATCGCATCGTCGCTGATGCCGTCGATGCTTTCCAGCGCAACGGTTTTCAGATCCGAATTGTGCAGCCGTTCACTGACGGCGTCGTACACATCCACTGGATCGCCTGCATCGGGAAGCAAGAGAACGGCGTGCCTGCTGTCCGGGCCTGCGACCCGAACCGAACATTGCCCACCCGCAGCACTCACATGCGTGAACTCCATGGAGACGACGGTACTGCCTCTTGCGCCGACCACACATCGGTTCTATGGTTAGTTACATGAGTAATGAACCAGCGAGGCGACCAACCTCGACGCATCGGCGGTGGTTCTGATGGACGAGGGCAGGCCCATCTTTCTGCAGATCGCCGAGATCGTAGAGAACTCCATCATCGACGGCTCACTGGCAGAGGAAGAGCAGGTTCCCTCGACCAACGAACTGGCCGCATTCCATCGAATCAACCCGGCCACCGCAGGTAAGGGACTTGCCAAGCTCGTCGCCGACGGCGTCGTCTACAAGAAACGAGGAATCGGAATGTTCGTCACCACCGGGGCTCGCGACGCTCTTCGATTCCGTCGCCGCGACCTCTTCGCTCGCCAGTACATCGACCCGCTCGTCACCGAGGCGCGCAAGCTCGGCATGACCGTCGACGAACTCAAGACAATGCTCGACAACTGGGAGGCAGCGCGATGAGCATCCATGAATTCGATTCGATCGGCGACGATGGCCGCGTGATCGCGAAGGCCACCCACCTCACGAAGAAGTTCGGATCGTTCACCGCTGTCGACGACGTGAGCTTCGAGATCGAACAGAACAAGATCTACGGCTTTCTCGGCCGCAACGGCGCAGGCAAGACCACCGTCATGCAGATGATGACCGCGCAGATGCGCCAGAGCGCGGGCGAGGTCTCGATATTCGGGCAACATCCGTGGGAGAACCCGATTGCACTGGGTCACGTGTGCTTCGTCAAGGAGAGCCAGAAGTACCCCGACGATCTGAAGGTCAAGCACGCCGTTGCGCATGCCTCGCACATTCTTCCCTACTGGGACAATGACTTCGCCGCCGACTTGCTGCGCGATTTCGACCTGCCCCTCGGCCGCAAGATCAAGAAGCTCTCCCGCGGAATGACCTCGGCGCTCGGCATCGTCATCGGACTCGCGTCACGGGCACCACTTACCTTCTTCGACGAGCCCTACTTGGGACTGGACGCGGTATCGCGACACCTGTTCTACGACAGACTGCTTGCCGATTACGCCGAACGCCCCAGGACCGTCGTTCTGTCCACCCACCTCATCGACGAGGTCAGCGATCTGATCGAACACGTGATTCTCATCGACAAGGGCAAGATCCTGCTCGACGCGGACTCGGACGATCTACGCGAGAGCGCCTTCGAGATCACCGGACCGACGCGCGCCGTCGACTCCTTCGCCTCGGGCCATCGCACTCTGCGTCGCACGGCACTCGGCGCGAGCGCTCGGGCCACGATCGACGGCCGACTGACCGACCGGCAGAAATCGGACGGTGCTGCAGCAGGGCTCACCATCGAACCGGTCCCGATGCAGCAGTTGATCATCGAACGCACCACCGCCGAACCCGAGGAGGCAGTGTCATGAAACGAATACTCAACGTCACTCGAATCCACAACACGTCCTGGGCAACGACATTCGTGTGGCCGATGGCGGTTCTCGCGATCGCCTTCGTGATCACCTTCAGCATATTTCTGGTCATCCCGACCACAGACTCCGAATACAACTTCACCGGTAGCGTCTTCTCGATCTATGGATTCGCCATGGCGTTCTACATCACCGCGATCACTCAGTGCTTTCCCTATGCCCTGGGTCTGAGCGTCACCCGCCGCGAATTCCTCACCGCCACAGCGTTGGTAGGTGTGTGCCAGTCGATTGCATTCGGCACGATCATCTACGTGCTGTCCTTGATCGAAGCAGCCACGGATGGATTCGGCCTGAAACTGCGAATGTTCGGCATCGCTCGGTACGCGACCGACAATCCGTTGGTGCAGTGGGCCGCACTCGTTACCGTCATGCTGCTCCTCGGCGGCATCGGTGCATTCATCGGCGTCGTGTATCGACGGTTCCGCACGAACGGGTTGTTCACCCTCGGACTCGGAGCGCTCGTAGTCTTCGGCGGCGGATCTGTACTCGTGACCTGGCAACGGTGGTGGCCGAACATCGGCACCTTCTTCACCGACACCCCACGTATTCTTCTTCTGGTCGTGATCCCCTTGATCATCACCGCAGTGCTGTCGGTGGCCAGCTGGTTCGGTCTTCTCAAAGCAACTGCGTGACAATCTTTTTCGTCGCAGGATCGACGCCGTGCTCGATGAGGTCGAGCACGGCATCGACGTCGAGGTTGTCTTCCACCAGATCCGCCAGCAGGTCCAACTGCTGCTCACGCAACGCAGCGACCGATGTAGCGGGCGCCACCACGAAGCCGGAACGGCCCGATTTCCCTGCCACCCAGGTGAGGAACGAACGCCGGAAGTCGTCGGACTCGAGCAGGCCGTGCCAGTGGGTTCCCACGACAGTCCCGCGCACACTGCCCTCCGGGGTGCCCGACGCAGTAGCAAGAAGCGCCTCGTCGCCGTTCCGCACAACCCGACCGTGGTGAATTTCGTAGCCCGACGCGCAATTCGAGCCGTACTGTTTCGATCGCCCCGTCACCTGCGCGAGCACTTTGTCGCTCGCGAACTCGACCGAGAGATCGAGCAGACCGAGCCCCTGGACAGAACCGGCTCCGGATTCGACGGTGTCGTCGATCGTCCGACCCAGCATCTGATACCCACCGCAGATCCCCAGAACCGGTAGTCCCGCGGCCCCGCGTGCCGCGATCGCATCGGCAAGACCGCTGCGCCGCAGCCACTCGAGATCCGACACGGTGGACTTGCTGCCCGGAACGACCACCAGATCCACGTCCTCGAGCCGGGACGGTTCGGTGACCCAGTGCACCGACACCCCGGGCTCGCAGGCCAACGCCTCGACATCGGTGGTGTTGGAGATTCTCGGCAGACGCACCGCCGCGACGCGCAACCACTGCGAGCCGTGCGGTGGACGCGGCCGCCCCACCGGAGCATCGGGGACGGTTCCGAGCGAATCCTCGGCGTCCATCCACAAGCCGTCGGCGAACGGGACGACACCGTACGTCGGCCGACCCGTCAACGCGCGCAACTGGTCGAGACCGGGTGCCAGCAGAGCTGGATCGCCCCGGAACTTGTTGATCACGAACCCGGCGACGAGCGCCTGATCCTGCGGAGACAGAACGGCCACGGTGCCGAACAGATGGGCCAGCACTCCCCCACGATCGATATCCCCCACCACGATCACCGGAAGGGACGCAGCCGTCGCCAACCCCATGTTGGCCAAATCCGTGCCGCGCAGATTGATCTCGGCGGGCGAGCCAGCGCCCTCGCAGATCACCACATCGAAGTCCGAACGCAGAGAAGCCAATTCGTCCGCCACCACCGCGCGCAAGGACTGCCGATGCTCGATGTAGTTGCTTGCACTCACCTGCGCCACGGCCCGCCCCCGCACCACCAACTGCGATGTCCGGTCACTCCCCGGTTTCAGCAACACCGGATTGAAACGCACACTCGGCTCCAGGCCACAGGCCGCCGCCTGCATCGCCTGGGCTCGACCGATCTCGCCGCCGTCGAGCGTGACCACCGAATTGTTGGACATGTTCTGCGCCTTGAACGGAGCCACCCGCACACCCCGACGCGCCAACATTCTGCAGAGCCCGGCGACCAGCACACTCTTGCCCGCATCCGAAGTGGTCCCGGCGACGAGCAGCGCACCAGTCGGACTCACGGGAGAGTCAGGATCTCGCTACCCGTCTCGGTCACCACGAGCGTGTGCTCGAACTGCGCGGTCCACTTCTTGTCGTGCGTGACCACCGTCCAGCCGTCGTCCCACATCTCGGCGTTGATCGTGCCCAGGTTGATCATCGGTTCGATCGTGAACGTCATTCCCGGTTCGATGACGGTGTCCACCGACGGCTGGTCGTAGTGCAGCACGACCAGACCGTTGTGGAAGGTGGTACCGATGCCGTGGCCGGTGAAGTCCTCCACCACGCCGTAGCCGAACCGGTGCGCATACGACTCGATGACGCGGCCGATCACGTTCAGCGCGCGACCGGGCTTGACGGCCTTGATGGCCCGCATGGTGGCCTCGTGGGTGCGTTCGACCAGCAGTCGGGCCTCCTCGGAGACGTTGCCCGCCAGGAAGGTTGCGTTGGTGTCGCCGTGGACGCCGTCGATGTACGCGGTGACGTCGATGTTGACGATGTCGCCGTCCTGGATCACCGTCGAATCCGGGATGCCGTGGCAGATGACCTCGTTGAGGGACGTGCAGCAGGACTTCGGAAAACCCTTGTAGCCCAACGTGGACGGGTATGCGCCGTGATCGATCATGTACTGGTGGGCAATGCGGTCCAGCTCGTCGGTGGTGACGCCCGGTGCCACTGCCCGGCCCGCTTCCTGCAGCGCCCTGGCCGCGATCTTGGACGCCACCCGCATCTTCTCGATGACCTCGGGGGTCTGAACCCAGGGCTCGCTGCCCTCGGCCACGGTCGACTTCCACGCGTATTCGGGGCGCTCGATCGACTTGGGCACCGCGAGGACGGGCGAGACGACGCCTGGTACGAGTGGCTGACGGGGCTTGCTCTCGGCGGTCACAGACATGGACCCAAGAGTAGTCGGCTCGTACTCGGCCGCGGACCGCAGCGCAGTGCCCGTACCAGTCGAAACAGCACATGCCGGTGCAGATATGATCTGGATCACGTTCGTCGCTCGTGCAGTCGACACGAGAAAGGAAGCCCCGTGGTCCATTCGAATTTGTTGCGGCCCCGCGACGGTGATGCCCTGCGCGCGGAGCTGCGCCAGGTGGCAGCGACGTCCGAGGTACCCGTCGTGTTCGGCGGCGAGGTCTCCTCGGAGACCCTGTACCTGAGTGAATTCCACGGAACCAGAACCCGAGGCCTGGACGGACTCGCCATCCCACCCAGATCCGGCCTCGGCGGTCGAGTCATGGAACAGCGCAGGCCCGCGGCCGTCAGCGATTACGGCGCATCGATGTCGATCACCCACCACTTCGATCGACCCGTGCTCGGCGAGGGCCTCAAATCGATACTGGCGGTACCGGTGGTCGTGGCCGGAGTCGCGCGAATAGTGATGTACGCGGCGCTGCGCGAACGCGGCCCCCTCGGAGATCGTGTCGGCGACATCATGACCACCGCCGCCAGGCGTCTCGGCCAGGAGATCTCCGTGCGGGACGAGGTCGACCGCAGGATCCGTCTGCTGGCGACCATCCGCTCGCCGCTCGACTCGGATGTCTCGCGGACCGCCGAGCTGCGCAGTGTCCACGAGGAACTGTCCGATCTCGCCCGGTCGGTCGGTGACGCAGCGATCCAGCGCAGACTCGACGCAGTGGCAGCTCGCGTGGCCGCGTCGTTCGGACAGAACACGCCCGACGACCCACGAGCCCAGGAGGTGTCGCAGTCGTTGACGCCACGCGAGATCGACGTCATCTCGCAGGTTGCCCTGGGCTGCACCAACGTCGAGGTCGCTGCGCGCCTGTCGATCGGTGCCGAGACGGTCAAATCGTACCTGCGCAGTGTGATGCGCAAAACCGATTCGCACACCCGATACGAAGCCGTGGTGGCGTGCCGTCGACTCGGCGTTCTGCCTTCCTGATCCGAACGCCGCAGCGTCGTCAGTACCCGGGTGGAAGTTGCTCGAACATCTCTCGGGTCACCGCGACCGCGTTGTCCGAGCTGCCGCCGCGCACCACGAGGGTGGCGAAGGCGATATCGCCGCGGTAACCGACGAACCACGAGTGCGAACCGCCGTCGACCTCTGCTTCGCCGGTCTTTCCGTAGACCTCGCCCTGGTCTGCGATGCGTTCGGCCGTACCGCTGGTGACCACCGACCGCATCATCCCGCGCAATCCGTCGACCATCGCAGGTTCGATCGGCGGATGGTCTCCGGTGATCACGGTGTCGCGTCCGACCAGGAGGTTCGGCACCGGCGTCGAACCGTGAGCCACCGTCGCGGCGGCCAGGGCCATACCGAACGTCGACACGACCACCCTGCCCTGACCGAAGCCGTCCTCGGTGCGCTGAACCAGTTCTTCGGCCGGTGGCACCGAACCGGAGTCGGTCGGCAATCCGACGACGTCGTAATCCGGGCCGACGCCGAATTGAGAGGCCGCGACGGTCAGCGCATCGGGAGTCATCTCACTGGCCAGCTTGGCGAACGAGGTGTTGCACGATCGAGTGAAGGCGGTACTCATCGTCACGTCACCCAGTGAGAACTCGTTGTAGTTGGGCACACTGCGCTCACCGATCACGATGCGCCCCGGACACGGGACGGTGCTGCCCGGAGTCGCGAGTCCGCTCGCGATGGCGGCACCGGCGGTGATGATCTTGAACGTCGATCCGGGTGGGTACAGGCCGGCCGACGCGACCGGCCCGTCCCGATCGGCAGCCGGGTTCTGTGCCACCGCGAGGATGGCACCGGTGGACGGCTGGATGACCACCGTCATCGCCTGCTCGGTGCGCGCATTCACCGCTCGCTGTGCCGCGACCTGGATGTTGCGATCGAGACTGATCGAGAACGACGGCGAGGGCTCCGGCGGGGTGTCGGTGAGGACATCGATGTCGACGCCGTTGCGGTTCGTGGTCACCACGCTCCACCCCGCCTTGCCGTCGACCTCGTCGATGACGGCCTTCTTGACCTGGCCCACCAGGTCCGGCGCGAACGTGGGGTCGGTGGACACCAGATCCGATTCGTCGGACGCGGTGACTCCGGGGATCTCGGTCAGTGCGGCCGAAATCGGCTGGTAGTCACTGTCTCGAAGTAAAACCACCGGGTAGTCGCCGTCGACCGAGGTGGCGGATTCGACGATCGACTGCGCAGTGATGGACGCATCGAAAGGCGTCAGCAGCGTCGACAGCGCCGTTGCCGAGGCGACCACGTTGTTCGCTTCTGCGGCATCGAATTTGATTCGGTGCACCACCCCTGGCACCAGCACGTCGGTCCCGGAGCGTTCGTTGACCCGAGCCCGCGGAGCCGCCGTGGACCGCAAGGACATCGTCTGAGTGTCGCCGAGCTTGGGATGGATGTCCGACGCCGTCCAGCGCACCACCCACTCACCTTCGCTGCGGCCCATGTTCAGCTGACCGTCGTATGTCCACACGCGATCCCTCGGCAGTTGCCACGTGTAGGTGTAGCCGACCGTGGCCGTGTCGCCGTCGACCTGTACCGACGTCGTCTCGGCGTCGAGCGCCTCGGCCTGGAGGTTGGTCCACGCCTCGGTCAGTGCCGTCGCCGCTGCGTCGGGCTTGTCGGTATCGGCAGCCGCGGCGGCGATGTCGTTGGCCTCGAACGCGGCGAGAAATGCCTGGGCGGCCGGCTCCGGGCCGTCGGGTTTGGGGGTACATCCGGTGAGGGCGGCGGCAACGACGGCTGCGACCACCGACACCGCTCCGACTCGATACCGCACTTCGGTTGCACCACGTGATCTCATTGCGCCCCATCGTAATAGGGCGCTGCCTTCGGCCGCGGCAACGAATCGCGGTTCGCCACGACCCGATCGAGCGACGTCGGAGTCAGTCGAGGAGGACCGTCGTGAAGGTCGCCACCTGGGTCAGACCGATCTTCGCGTATGCGCGCCGGGCGACGTAGTTGAAACTGTTGACGTACAGGCTCGCGGTGCGGCCCTGGCGGACCACCGAGTTCACCACCGCTGCGGTACCGGACGCGCCGAGGCCGTGCCCGCGCCGATCGGGATGAACCCACACCCCCTGGATCTGACCCACCGTCGCCGACTGCGATCCGATCTCGGCCTTGAACACCACCCGACCGTCCTCGAATCGGGCCCACGCACGCTGCGCGGCAATGAGACTCGAGATCCGTCGCCGGTATCCACGGCCGCCGTCGTTCTGTCTCGGGTCGACGCCCACTTCCTCGATGAACATCGCGACTGCCGCACTCAGATACACGTCCAGTTCCTCGGGACGAACGAGGCGTACGTGCGGATCGGGCGTGATGGACGATCGAACCGACGTGGCCAGCAACGGCTGCTCACCGCGAACCTCACGGGCCGGGCCCCAGTCGGTCTCGAGCATCTCCCACAACGGCAATGTCAGTTCGGCTCGACCGACCAGTGACGAACACAGCCGCGGGCCGCGGCACGCACGATCGGCGAACGAGCGCAGATCGTCGCCGGATCCGAGCAGAGGAACCAGGTTGGCACCGTAGAAACACAACGACTCGTCGGGTCCACCTCGGCTCCACATCTCACCGTGGAACGACTTCGGATCCAGCCCGGATTCCTGCACCCGAGCGGCAACCATGCAGGTGGCGACCGGGTCGGCGTCGAGCACCCGCAGGACGTGCGCAACATCCCGATTACCGAGAGGCTTCGCACCGAGGAGCTTGAGCACCTACCGACCTCCTGACCACCTACCGCATACACACCGACCGAGCGTGTACCGAATCATTCCAGAGAACCCGTTCCGCCGGTGGCAGAGCGGCAAACCGGACACCGAACCGGTCGAACCCGCTCAGCTGACGGTCACGACCGGTGCGCCACCGTCTGCAGTCTCATCCTTGTCGAATTCCTCGGCGATGCGCATTGCTTCCTCGATCAAGGTCTCGACGATCTGCGCCTCGGGCACGGTCTTGATGACCTTGCCCTTGACGAAGATCTGGCCCTTGCCGTTGCCCGACGCCACGCCGAGGTCGGCATCACGCGCCTCTCCCGGACCGTTGACGACGCAGCCCATGACGGCGACGCGCAGCGGGATCTCCATGCCCTCCAGGCCTGCGGTGACCTCGTCGGCAAGGGTGTACACGTCCACCTGTGCCCGCCCACACGACGGGCAGGAGACGATTTCGAGCTTGCGGGGACGCAGGTTGAGCGACTGCAGGATCTGGTTGCCCACCTTGATCTCCTCGGCGGGTGGTGCCGACAGGGAGACGCGGATGGTGTCGCCGATTCCCCTGGACAGCAGGGCACCGAACGCCACCGAGGATTTGATGGTGCCCTGGAACGCAGGCCCGGCCTCGGTCACGCCGAGATGCAGCGGGTAGTCACACTGTGCAGCGAGCTGCTCGTAGGCAGCGACCATGACGACAGGGTCGTTGTGCTTGACGGAGATCTTGATGTCCCCGAATCCGTGTTCCTCGAACAGGCCCGCCTCCCACAGCGCGGACTCCACGAGCGCCTCCGGCGTCGCCTTGCCGTACTTCTTCATCAGCCGAGGGTCCAGCGATCCGGCGTTGACGCCGATACGGATCGGAATGTTCGCGTCACCGGCCGCCTTCGCGACCTCCTTGACGCGGCCGTCGAATTCCTTGATGTTCCCCGGGTTGACCCGCACCGCGGCGCAACCGGCGTCGATCGCCGCGAAGATGTACTTGGGCTGGAAGTGGATGTCGGCGATCACCGGGATCTGACTCTTCCTGGCGATGATCGACAGTGCGTCCGCGTCCTCCTGTGTGGGGCATGCCACACGGACGATGTCGCAGCCGGACGCCGTCAGCTCTGCGATCTGCTGCAGCGTGGCGTTGATGTCGTGGGTCTTGGTGGTGCACATCGACTGCACCGAGATGGGGCTGTCGCTTCCCACTCCCACCGACCCGACCTGGAGCTGCCTGGTCTTTCGACGCGGCGCGAGTACTGGAACCGGCGGTGCCGGCATTCCCAATCCGACTGACACGGACACAGTGGCCTTCTTTCCTAGCTACGACTGTCGAGTCTACTTAGAACAATTGAATCGGGTTGACGATGTCCGCCGTGAGTGTCAACAAGGAGAACCCGATGAAAACGACGATCACCACGTAGGTGACCGGCATGAGCTTCATGTAGTCCACCGGCGCACCGTCGGGCAGGCCGCGACGGTTGCGGAAGATGTTGCGGATCCGCTCGTACACGGTCACCGCGATATGGCCACCGTCGAGCGGCAGCAACGGCACGATGTTGAACGCTCCGAGGAAGAAGTTCAACGACGCGAGCAGTCCGACGAATGTCGCCCAGTTGTTCGTCTCTGCGGCCTGACCGCCGATGACACTGGCACCGACGACGCTCATCGGAGTGTCCAGTCCACGCTCGCCGCCGAAGATCGACTCCCACAGGGCCTCCACCTTCGTCGGCAGCTGCACGAGAGCCTTACCGGTCTGGACGAAGATCTCTCCGGTGAAGGCGAACGTCTCGGGGACTGCCTCGATCGGGTTGTATCGAATGGGTGGAGGGGCGATCGTGGAGCCACTGACCCCGACCGCGCCGACCGTCGTCGACTCCTTGGCTCCGGTATCCGGGTCGGTGACGTAACGCTGCACCTCGGTCACGGGAATCGTCAGGTCGATCGACGCTCCGTTCCGCTCGACCGTCAGATCGACCGATCCCGACGACGCCTGCACGGCCTCGACGACCTCGGACCAGTACTGCGCCGGTACACCGTTCACCGCGGTGACCACGTCGCCCGTGCGGAGCCCCGCTTGCTGAGCCGGGCTGGCTCCCGAGCACGGCGCGAGTTCCCCGTCCTCGGTCTGGGTCGGCGCGATACACACGACGTCACTGACCTGAACGGTCGGCGGCGTCACCCGATCCGGCGTGCCCCATCCGAGTACCAGGGCGTACACCAGCACGATGCCGAGCACGAAGTTCATCGCGATACCGCCGACCATCACGACGATGCGCTTCCACGTCTTCTGGCGGTACATCGCCCGCTCGACCTCGTCCGGTGCGAGCTCGTCGATCGCCGTCATTCCGGCGATGTCACAGAATCCGCCGGCGGGGATCGCCTTGAGCCCGTACTCAGTCTCTCCGCGTCGGAAGGAGAAGATCTTGGGGCCGAAGCCGATGTAGTAGCGGCGGACCTTCATGCCGAGCGCTTTCGCGGTCCACATGTGTCCCGCCTCGTGCAGCGCGATCGACACACCGATGCCGACGGCGAACAGCACCACACCCAGAGCGAACAGCATGTGAGTCTAGAGGCCCTTCTGTTTCAGAAGCTCACGCGCGTGTGCGCGAGCCCAGGAATCCGCTGCGAGGACGTCGTCCACGGTAGTCGGCACCGCCGACCAGTCCCCGCCGCCGTCGTTCAGAACCGACCGCACCGTGTGCACGATCTCGGGGAATTCGATGCGACCGGACAGGAATGCGTCGGCGGCGATCTCGTTGGACGCGTTGTACACCGCAGTCATGCACCCGCCCATGATTCCGGCCTCGCGGGCCAGCTGTACGGCGGGGAAGACTCGATCGTCGAGTGGCTCGAAGTCCCAGGAGAACGCTGCAGTGAAATCGAGTGCGCGCGCGACGTCGGGCACTCGATCCGGCCATCCGAGCGCCAACCCGATCGGCAGCTTCATGTCCGGCGGGCTGGCCTGCGCGATGGTGGATCCGTCCACGAACGTGACCATCGAATGGACGATGGATTGCCGATGCACCGTGACGTCGATCTTCTCGTAGGGCACCCCGAACAGCAGATGCGCCTCGATCAACTCGAGGCCCTTGTTGACGAGAGTTGCCGAGTTCAACGTGTTCATCGGGCCCATCGACCAGGTGGGATGAGCTGCGGCCTGAGCAGGGGTCACCGACTTCAGTTCCGCTTCGCTCCAGCCCCGGAACGGTCCACCCGATGCGGTGAGGATCAGGCGATCCACTTCGCTCCGGTGGCCACTGCGCAGGCACTGCGCCAGCGCCGAATGCTCCGAGTCCACCGGAACGATCTGACCCGGCGCGGCGGCAGCGAGTACGAGTTCGCCGCCTGCCACCAGCGATTCCTTGTTGGCCAACGCCAGCCGAGCGCCGGTCTTCAGCGCCGCCAACGTCGGTTCGAGACCGAGCGAGCCCACCAACGCGTTGAGCACCACGTCGGCCTGCGTCGACTCGACGAGCTCGGTCACCGCACCGGGCCCACTCAGCACCCCGGGGAAGTCGAGCTCGGCGGCAGCGGCGGGGTCGGCCACAGCGACACGTCGAACACCGGTCTCGGCGATCTGACGGCGAAGGAGGGCGATGTTTCCGCCGCCCGCCGCAAGACCGACGACGACGAAACGGTCGGGGTCGGCGGCGATGACGTCGAGCGCTTGGGTTCCGATCGAGCCGGTGCTCCCCAACAGCAACACACGAATCGGCTCGGCACGATCCGAGGAGGTCGTTCGCTCACGATGGTCTGGCACCGGTCCATTGTTGCCTACCGAGGCTGAGAAACCCCTATGCGTCGCCGTAGCTGGCACGCTGGAGGGCATGGACGTCTCGAAGTATCGCGCGGCACCGTTCAACTACGCCGATGTGGGGGCGACGAGCGGCAGGCTCCCGGCCGGCTACCACCACGTCGAGACGTCACGGGTCATCGGATCCGGAGTCGAGGACTTCGTGGCCGCGGCCGACGCGCTGATGCGCTGGGACATGCATCGCGGCACCGGACTGAAGGTTCACTCCAGCGTCGACCACGCCGTCCCCGACGCGGTGGTCGTCCTCGCGCTCGGACCCGTCCGCATCCCGTGCCGGGTCGTCTACGTCATCGACGAAGCCAACCGCCAGGGTTTCGCGTACGGCACACTCGACGGCCATCCCGAATCCGGTGAGGAGCTGTTCCACGTCGACTACTCCCCGAGGACGGGACGGTCTCCGCGCACATCACCGCGTTCTCGAACCCGGGCCGCTGGTACACCAGGCTCGGCGGACCGGTGGGCAGGCGGGTCCAGGCCCTGTTCACCGACCGCTACCTGAGTGCGTTGGAAACGCAGTGTCGGTCGCCGCACTGACCCGAGACCTCGATCAGGACACGGGTGGGTGCACCGCGCGCCAGTGCTCGGCGATGTCTATTCGTTTTGCGACCCATACTTTCTCGTGGGACTGAACGTGGTCGAGGAAACGTTCGAGGGCGGCGATGCGCGCCGGCCTGCCGACCAGCCTGCAGTGCAGTCCGACCGAGAGCATCTTGGGACTGCCGTTCTCCCCCTCGGCGTAGAGCACGTCGAACGCGTCCCGCAGATGCGCGTAGAACTCGTCCCCGGTCGAGAAGCCGCCCGGCGAGGCGAACCTCATGTCGTTGGTGTCGAGGGTGTACGGCACCACCAGATGATCGACCACGTCCGAGCCGCGAGTCACCTTCTCCCAGTACGGAAGATCGTCGGCGTAGGAATCCGAGTCGTACACGAATCCGCCGTGCTCGACCACGAGCGACCGGGTGTTCGGAGAGTCACGACCGGTGTACCACCCGAGCGGGGCCGATCCGGTGAGGCCCCGGAGGATGGCCACGGCCTCGGCCATGTGCTCGCGCTCGACGTTCGCGTCGATCTGCTGGTAAGACAGCCACCGCAGTCCGTGACAGGCGATCTCGTGGCCCAGTTCGGCCAGGGCGGCAACCACTTCCGGGTTTCGTTCCAAGGCCTTCGCAACGGCGAAGACCGTCAGGGGTAGGTCTCTTTTCTCGAACGCCCGCAGCACTCGCCACACGCCTGCCCTCGAGCCGTACTCGTACAGCGATTCCATGCTCATGTGGCGATTCGGAAAGGCTTGTGCCCCGATCATTTCCGACAGGAACGTCTCGGACTTGGTGTCACCGTCGAGGACGTTGTTCTCCGCACCTTCCTCGTAGTTGAGGACGAACTGGACGGCGATGTTGGCCTGACCCGGCCACTGCGCATGCGGCGGCGTGCGGCCGTACCCCACCATGTCTCGTGGGTAGCTCAGCGGAAACTGGGTCAACGGATGCGGAAGGCGCTCGGACGTCACCGCCGCAGTCTCTCACCGAACTCGGCAGTCTCGCCGAGTGAGCGCACAACCCTGATGGCTACGACGGACGGTCGTATGCCAATATTGTCCGAACGCGGCAGGCTCGACGCCTCGTGAAGAGCGACTTCGAGAATTCATGACCCGAGAGGACCGACCGGTGGCAAATACCGAACTGGAATCCGCTTCGTACGACCCGGTCGTCGATACCCGCAACGAGGTGCCGGACGTGCCGTCCGCCGAGTGGGGTTGGAGTGGTGAGTCGAACCGCGCGATGCGCGTGGCCGCCCTCGTCGTCGCCGCGTTCCTGCTGTTCATGATGATCGGAAACCACACCGGCAAGGTCGAGGACCTGTGGCTGATCGGCTTCGCTGCGACGCTGGTCGGGCTCGTCGTGCGAGATGTGATCGTCCGCCGCAAGCCCCGCTAGCAACCGATTCAGTTCTCGGCTGCCAGCTGACCGCACGCCGCGGCGATTTCCTGACCGCGGGTGTCGCGGACGGTGCACGAAACACCCTGGGCAATCACCCGTCGAACGAATTCTCGCTCCACCGGCTTCGGGCTGGCGTCCCACTCGCTGCCCGGAGTCGGATTCAGTGGGATCAGGTTCACGTGGACCCGGGATCCGAGTGCCTTGTGCAGCTTCTTTCCCAGCATGTCGGCCCGCCACGGCTGATCGTTGACGTCCCTGATCATCGCGTACTCGATGGACACCCGTCGTCCCGTCTGGTCGGCGTAATACCGCGCTGCGGACAGCACCTCGGCAACCGACCAACGGTTGTTGACGGGAACCAACGTGTCGCGGAGTTCGTCGTCGGGTGTGTGCAGCGATACCGCCAACGTCACCGACAGCCCTTCGTCGGCCAGCTTCCGAATCGCCGGTGCCAGACCGACCGTCGACACCGTCACCGAGCGCTGCGAGAGGCCGAGCCCGTCGGGTGCAGGCGAGACGATCTTGCGCACTGCGGCGACGACGCGTTTGTAGTTGGCCAGGGGCTCGCCCATCCCCATGAAGACCACGTTCGACAGACGACCCTCCCCACCGGGGACAACACCGTCGCGCATGTCCGCGGCCGCCGACCGCACCTGGTCCACGATCTCGGCCGTCGACAGGTTCCGGGTCAGACCGGCCTGACCGGTGGCACAGAACGGGCAGGCCATTCCGCAACCGGCCTGGCTCGAGATGCACAGCGTCGCACGGTCCGGGTAACGCATGAGGACGCTCTCGAGCAGAGTGCCGTCGTTGGCTTTCCACAGGGTCTTGCGGGTGTCACCGTCGTCACACGCCAGATGTTTGATCGCCGTGAGCAAGGTCGGAAAGAGGTCGGCTCCGACCTTCTCTCGCGCCTCGGCGGGAAGATCCGTCATCTTCGTCGTGTCGGCTTCGAGCCGGCCGTAGTAGTGCCGAGCCAATTGATCGGCACGGAACGCAGGCAGGCCGAGTGCCTTCACGGCCTCGCGCAATCCCTCTCTGTCCAGATCGGCGAGGTGGCGCGACGGCATACCGCGACGTGGGGCGGTGAAGACCAGGGGGAGATTCGGCCTCTTCTGCTCGGTCGATGTGTTCGTTGCGTCGGCGGCCTCACTCATACCTCCATTGTCCACCTGTTTGCCTCGCAGTCCTATTCGCGCCGGTTTCCGTCCGTTACCCGATGGGTATCGAGGTCGTGGCCGGATGCGCGTGCATTCGGCCTTCACGTGCGGAAGGATCATCGACATGGCCACCAGAGCTGACGACAGTCACGAGACATCGCTGGACAAGTCAGGCGCGGTTCATCCCGGCGACCACAGCGCCTCGGGTGACCTCGCGCCCATCACGACGCCGGATTCGGACGGTCGTTCGGCACCGGATCCGGAGTTCGCCCCGGAGCCACAGGCAAGCACTTCGACCGACGTCGCTCACACCCGCACCGCTGCGCTGTGGACCGGCCTGGTGGTCGGAGCCGTTGTCCTGGTCGTTCTGCTCGTCTTCATCGTGCAGAATCTCGACTCCGTCACCGTCCAGATCTTCGCCTGGCAGCTCGATCTGCCACTGGGCATCAGCATGCTGCTCGCAGCGATCGCAGGCGCACTGGTGATGGCGATGGTCGGCGGAGCGCGAATCCTTCAGGTCAGACGCGCAGCGAAGAAGAAGTAGCGGCACGGACCGTGAACACTATGCAAAGAAGGTGGCGCTGACCGACTGAATCGATCAGGATTTCGGGTGCCCCACTTCACTCGAGGAGCATGACGTGACAACTTTCATGGAGACACCCGTGGCATCCGGCGTTGCCCCCGACCGCGCACGGTCCTGGCTGCTCGTACCGGCCACCAAGCCCGAAACCTTCGGCGACGCCGTCGCGTCGGGAGTCGACGCAGTCATCCTCGACATCGAAGACGCAGTCGCTCCGGCCAAGAAGCCGGCCGCGCGCGAGGCCGTCGTTCGATGGCTCGGTGAAGGTAACTCGGCGTGGGTCCGCATCAACGACGCCACGACCTCGTACTGGGCCGACGATCTCGCCGCGTTGTCCGGCCTGCCCGGACTGGTCGGAGTCATGCTCGCGAAGACCGAGAGTGGTGGCCAGGTCGAGGCCACAGCTGCTCGCCTGGCACCCGGCACCCCGATCCTGGCACTGGTGGAGTCGGCGATGGGCCTCGAAGCCGCCACGGAGATCGCCCGCGCGGATTCGACGTTCCGACTCGCATTCGGTAGCGGGGACTTCCGCCGCGACACCGGCATGAGCGACGACCCCCTGGCGATGGCGTACCCGCGTTCGCGCCTGGTCGTCTCCTCACGCGCAGCGCGCATTCCGGGACCGATCGACGGACCGACGCTGACGGCCAACGACAGCATCCTCGGACGCGATGCCGCACTGACCCTGTCCATGGGCATGACGGGCAAGTTGTGCATGCATTCGGAGCAGGCTGCCATCGTCAACCGCGAGCTCGCCCCGTCACCGACGGATGTGTCGTGGGCCCGTGACGTCATCGATGCCCTCGGTGCCGACGGAGCGCACGTCAAGGACGGAAGCGACCTTCCGCGTCTGGCGAAAGCACTCAAGATCAACGAGTTGGCCGAGATCTTCGGGATCTCCGCCGCCTCCTGACAACGCCCGCGGTCGAGGTGCTTCGGCCGAATCCCACCGGCTCGCTACCGCACCTCGATTCCGGTCGGCTTGTATCGGACGTGCACTCGATACCGCACGTCGAACGAGACACCGTCCACCGACTTCACCGCATCGCGCGCAACGCGTGGCCCGAACTCGATTCCCAGCACGTCGCGCAGTATGCGTCGGTTCGGAAACGTCCACCTCGTGTCGACGCGGGTGAGCGCGAAACCCTGTGCCTCGAAGAACGCCTCGACCGTCGACGGGTCGTAGTGCGGTAGATCCGCCCGCATCCAGTCCCCGTACGGCGAAGCGGTCGCGTCCAGATCCACCACGACCAACGCTCCGCCCGGCCGGAGTACTCGCATGGCGTCGACGATTCCCGGCCCACAGCCCGGTCCGAAGAAGTACGCGGTGCGCGCATGGACGACGTCCACGGTGCCGTCGCCGATCGGGAGGGAATCCGCCCGCGCGGTCTTCACCTCGACGTTCGGCAGGCCCGCGACTCGCCTTCTCGCCGCGTCGGCCAGTGGTTCGTGCGGCTCGATGCCCAGCACTCGTTCGGCGTCGGCCGCGAACACCGGAAGATGAAAGCCGCTTCCGCAACCGACGTCGACGACCGTCCTCGCTGTCCAGTCCGCTACCGACCTGATCGCATCGAACACAGCACCGTCGACGTCCTGAGCGCGGTTCTCCGCCTCGTACAGGTGCGGCCAATTCCAGATGTTCGGGCTGGGAATCACCCCGGTGACATCACTGCGCACGCCGGACAGCAGTCCGCTCAGAGGAGCACGGTGAACACGAGCCATGCCACGAACGCCGAGGGCAGCAGCGAATCGAGCCTGTCCATGATGCCGCCGTGGCCGGGCAGCAGCGTGCCCATGTCCTTGATGCGAAGATCACGCTTGACCTGCGACTCGATCAGATCGCCCAACGTGCCGGTCACCACGAGCACCACACCGAGAAGGATGCCGATCAGCGAGTTGGCCTCGAGAATGAGCGTGACGGTCAGCAGACACCCGATGATGCAGAAGATGAGAGACCCGACGAGCCCTTCCCAGGACTTCTTCGGGCTGATGGCCGGTGCCATCGGGTGCTTGCCGAACAACACACCGGCGATGTAACCGCCGACATCCGAACAGACGACTCCGATCACAAACACCAGGATGCGTCCTGCGCCGTTGTCCTGCAGCACCATCAGAACGGCGAACGAGGCCAGGAGTGGCAGCCAACAGGCCACCAGGACGGTCACGGAGAGTTCTTCGAGGTAGTTCTTCGGGGCTGTGCCGAATCCTTGGCGCAGCAGCAGCCACACCATGCAGACCACGATGGTGCCGACCGCGGCACTGAGTACGCCGACCGCCCCGAACGGCCAGCCCAGCCAGATCATGGCCTGACCGCCGAGAATCAGTGGGATGCGCGGAACCAGCACACCGCCCTCACGCAGGCGCTTGGACACCTCGTACGTCGCGACGGCCAACGCAACCGCAACGACACCGATCCACACCAGCGGGACGAACACGAGCACGAGAATCAACCCGATACCCAAACTGCCGCCGACGCCGATCGCGGCAGGCAGATTACGGCCGGCTTTTCCGGTGGACTTCGCTGCGGCGACACCGGACGAGGCTGCGGGCGTACCGCTGCCCTCCTGCCGATCCGGTCCCACCACTGTCGTCATCTCCTCGAAATTCATCGTCGTCCGTCTCGAAAAAGCAGCTGTCGAGGTCGAGTCAGACCTCCATCAGCTCGCCCTCTTTGCGCTTGACGAGTTCGTCCACGGAGGCGGTGTACTTCGCAGTGGTCTTGTCCAGATCGTTCTCGGCGCGGACGACCTCGTCCTCGCCTGCCTCGCCGTCCTTCTGGATCCGCTTGAGCTCTTCCATCGTCTTTCGGCGGACGTTGCGAATCGACACCTTTGCGTCCTCGCCCTTGCCCTTGGCCTGCTTGACGAATTCGCGGCGACGTTCTTCCGTGAGCTGCGGAACTCCGATCCGAATGAGGTTGCCGTCGTTGGTGGGATTGACGCCGAGGTCCGAGTTGCGAATAGCGGTCTCGATGGGTCCGAGCTGGCTGGACTCGTACGGCTTGATGACCACCAGGCGCGCTTCGGGGACGCTGATACTGGCCAGCTGAGTGATCGGCGTCGGAGCACCGTAGTACTCGATGACGATGCGAGAGAACATTCCGGGGTTGGCACGTCCGGTGCGAATCGAGGACAGATCGTCACGCGCAACCGATACGGCCTTTTCCATCTTCTCTTCGGCATCGAAGAGAGCTTCGTCAATCACGATCTGTCCTCCATCGTCTTCGTCTTCGATTCGCTCGCGTCACCGTCGGCAACGATCACGACGTGACCAGCGTGCCGATCTTCTCACCGGACACAGCGCGAGCAATATTTCCCTGAATCAGCAAATTGAACACCAGCATCGGCATCTGATTGTCCATGCACAGACTGAAGGCCGTCGCGTCGGCAACCTTGAGTCCCTGTTCGATGGCCTCGCGATGCGTGATGGTGTCGAACATCGTCGCATCGGGATCGAGGCGCGGATCGGCCGAGTACACGCCGTCGACTGCCTTGGCCATCAACAACACCTCGGCACCGATTTCCAGGGCACGCTGCGCAGCGGTGGTGTCGGTGGAGAAGTACGGCATGCCCATGCCGGCTCCGAAGATCACCACGCGCCCCTTCTCCAGGTGCCGTCGCGCGCGAAGCGGAAGGTACGGCTCGGCGACCTGACCCATCGTGATCGCCGTCTGCACCCTGGTGGCGACGCCCTGCTTCTCCAGAAAGTCCTGCAGCGCAAGACAATTCATGACGGTACCGAGCATGCCCATATAGTCCGAGCGAGACCGGTCCATGCCGCGCTGCTGTAGTTCCGCACCACGGAAGAAATTGCCACCACCGATCACCACGGCGACCTGAACCCCGGTGGCCACCACCTCGGCGATCTGTTCGGCAACGTTGTTCACGACATCCGGATCGAGACCGACCTGGCCGCCTCCGAACATCTCCCCACCCAGTTTGAGCATCACGCGGCGGAACCCGGGACGGTCAGGGGCCGGATCGGTCATAGCTCTCCTCGGTACTCGTCGAACACTACGGTTTCCTCTTGGATCATCCTGCCCTATCGAGGCCCGGGCGATGGACAGGGCTCCTGCATGCACACCCACCTGCCCCGCGCACGAGCGATGCCGCCCACTCGATGGAATCGAATGAACGGCATCGCCTCGACCGAACCGGTACGCAGACTAGCTGGCACCGACCTCGAACCGTGAGAAGCGCGTGATGGTCACGCCGGCCTCGTCGAGAATGGCCTTGACGGTCTTGTTGCCGTCCTGCACCGACTTCTGCTCGGTGAGAACGACGTCCTTGAAGAATCCGTTGACGCGACCTTCGACGATCTTCGGCAGCGCCTGCTCCGGCTTGCCTTCTTCGCGAGCGGTCTCCTCGGCGATGCGACGCTCGGCGGCAACGAGATCCTCGGGGACCTCGTCGCGCGTGACGTACTTGGCCTTGAGGGCCGCGATCTGCATCGCGGCGGCCCGCGCAGCATCGCCCGCGGCATCGCCATCACCGGTGTACTCGACCAGCACGCCGACGGCAGGCGGCAGGTCCGCGCTGCGCTTGTGCAGGTACGTCGCGGTGTTGCCGTCGTAGGACACGACGCGGCGCAGTTCGAGCTTCTCGCCGATCTTGGCCGACAGCTCGTTCAGAGCCGTTTCGACGGTCTTGCCGTTCAGGTCGAGCGCCTTGAGGGCGTCGACGTCGGCAGGCTTGCCTGCTGCAGCCGTCGACGCGACGGACGCGGCGAACGTCTGGAACTCGTCGTTCTTGGCCACGAAGTCGGTTTCGGAGTTGATCTCCACGAGCACTCCACCCTCGGCGACGACGAGGCCTTCGGCGGTGTTGCGCTCGGCGCGCTTGCCGACGTCCTTGGCACCCTTAATTCGCAGGTACTCGACGGCCTTGTCGTAGTCGCCGTCGTTCTCGGCGAGCGCGTTCTTGCAGTCCATCATTCCGGAGCCGGTGAGCTCACGGAGCCGCTTGACGTCGGCGGCAGTGTAGTTCGCCATCGTGGGCGAGCCTCCTCAAAAGTCTGGGTACGGGCGTTGACGAAAAATGCTGTTCTCAGGGCGTGATCGACGAGCTCGCAACTGAGCCGGACCGATCACAACCCTGACATACCGAAGCGGCCCCGGCCCACCCCTGAGGGTGAACCGGGACCGAATTCGATCAAGCCTGAGCGGCCGGTGCTTCTTCTGCAGCCGGTGCTTCTTCTGCTGCCGGTGCGTCGGCGGCCGGAGCCTCTGCTGCCGGGGCGTCCGCTGCGGGAGCGTCGGCTGCCGGTGATGCCTGTGCGAGCTGCTCGAGCTCCCACTCGGCGAGGGGCTCGCCTGCGCCGACCTCGGGCTTGGCGTCGGACGCGGTGTTCTGACCCGCGCGGGCCTGCACACCCTCGGCCACTGCGGATGCAACGACCTTGGTCAGCAGCGCTGCGGAACGAATGGCGTCGTCGTTGCCCGGGATCGGGTAGTCGACCACGTCGGGATCGCAGTTGGTGTCGAGGATCGCGATGACCGGGATCTTCAGCTTGCGCGCCTCGCCGACGGCGATGTGCTCCTTGTTGGTGTCGACGATCCAGATGGCCGAGGGAACCTTGGCCATGTCCCGGATGCCACCGAGGGTGCGGTCCAGCTTGGTCATCTCACGCGTGAGCATGAGGATTTCCTTCTTGGTGCGACCCTCGAAGCCACCGGTCTGCTCCATGGCCTCGAGCTCCTTGAGGCGGAGCAGACGCTTGTGGACCGTCTGGAAGTTGGTGAGCATGCCACCGAGCCAGCGCTGGTTCACGTAGGGCATACCCACGCGAGTTGCTTCAGCGGCGATGGACTCCTGCGCCTGCTTCTTGGTACCGACGAACAGAACCGTGCCACCGTGGGCGACGGTCTCCTTGACGAACTCGTAGGCCTTGTCGATGAAGGTCAGAGTCTGCTGCAAGTCGATGATGTAGATGCCGTTGCGGTCGGTGAAGATGAATCGCTTCATCTTCGGGTTCCAGCGACGGGTCTGGTGTCCGAAGTGTGTGCCGCTGTCGAGCAGCTGCTTCATTGTTACTACAGCCATGGCTGAAGAACTCTCTTTCGATGGTGCGGTTGACGCAGAGTGTCGGTGACCTCTGCCCTGGCGGCCGCTGAAGTTGCCGGACCCGACATCACGAAGATCTCGGGACCGCCGACAACCGGTTCTCGTATCGTCGATTCTGCGCAAGGCAGACGATGCGATGGAAGCGGACGCGCGAAGTCGACCCGTGCACGCACAGGCCGCAGTACGAGTGTAGACCTGCCATCGCCCCCGTCATAACCAGGCCCGTCTGTCAAGAGTTTCCGAGACCTGTGGACAAAGAAATCCGTTGTCCACAAATCTCCTCCACGGTCGTTCGGTCGGCCCGATCCAGGAGATGGTCGACGGGTGAACGTCTGCCTCCCGCGCCGCACTTTCGCGGTGTGCCTCGCGACCGCGGTTTCACTCTCGACGCCGGTCGCATCGGCACAGCAGGGCGCATTCGCCTGGCCGCTGCAGCCGAGGCCGCAGGTCGTCACCCCCTTCGACCGCCCGGAAGAGAATTGGCTGCCCGGCCATCGCGGTGTCGACCTCGCCGCACCGGAAGGCCGATCGGTACTGGCCGTCGCCGACGGCACCGTGGTGTTCGCCGGGTCGGTCGCGGGAAAGCCCGTCGTATCGGTGGATCATCCGGGCGGACTGAGATCGACGTACGAACCGGTGGTGGCCTCGGTTGCCGCCGGCGCGCGTGTTCGGCGAGGGACCGTGCTGGGTTCGTTGGCGTCGGGGCACGAGAGCTGTCCGTCGACGTGCCTGCACTGGGGCGTCAGACGTGGCCGCGAGTATCTCGATCCCACGGCGTTGGTGCGCGTGAGTCCGATCAGGTTGAAACCGCTCGACGAGGACGGCAGATGATCGTCAGCGCTGTGGGCCGGAGTGTCTGCCGGACGCCGCGGGAAAGTCGTCGGCCACCATGGCAGCGAGTTCGACGAACGCGCTTCGAGTCTGGGGACGCAACTGGTCCAGATCGACCACGGCTCCCTCTGCGAGGTGTTCGTCGAACGGAACCACCAGCACGGCGCGACAGCGCTCGAGGAAGTGCTGCTGCAACAAGTTCATGTCCACCGCCGACGAACCCGGGCGAACCGAGCTGATCACCACCACGGTGCGCTCGACCAGATGGCCGTAGCCGTGCAGCTCCAGCCAGTCCAGCGTCGCGGCAGCACTGCGAGCACCGTCGACCGCAGGCGAGCTGACCAGAACCAGCGCGTTCGCCAGTTGCAGCACCCCGTTCATCGCCGAGTGCATGATCCCGGTACCGCAATCGGTCAGGATCAGGTTGTAGTACACCTGCAGCATGTCGATGACGGCGCGGTAGTCCTGCTCGCCGAACATCTCCGACGCGGCGGGGTCACGTTCGCCGGCCAACACCTCGAGTCGACTCGGTGCCTGCGAGGTGTGCTCGCGGATGTCGGAGTAGCGACGAATGTGCGGTGCCGCGGCCAGCAGATCTCGCACGGTCGACGACGTCTGACGCGGAACTCGCTCCCCCAGAGTGCCGAAGTCGGGATTTGCGTCGACAGCGATGACGCAATCTCCGCGCAGGGACGCGAAAGTCGAGCCGAGGCCCAGCGTGGTCGTCGTCTTGCCGACACCACCCTTGAGCGAAAGGAACGCGATCCGGTAGTCGCCGAGCACCGGCTGCCGAATGCGTTCGACCTGGTTTCGGTACCGCTCTTCGGCCGTCGATTCTCCGGGGCTGATGACCCCGCCCGTGAGCCGGTGCACCCCGCGCCGCCAGCCCGAGCTCGACGCTCGCTTGGGGCGCTTGAGCAACGAATCCGCGCCCAGCTCCTGACTGTTGGGGCGGTAGGCGTTGGGCGCTCCCGACCACGGTTGCGGCGACCATCGATCGGGCTGCGTTCGCGCATCCTCGGTGTACGGCGGTGTCGGCAGATACCGGTCCGGCTGCACCGTCGGTGGCCCGGGCTCGAGCGGCACGGGAGGGTTGTACCGCGGCGGCAGGGGCTGCCGGTCGCCCGAGTCGGGCGTCTGCCACGGTGGTGGCTGCCGAGGAGTCGAGCGAGGTGCGGACATCGAATCCGACGATACGGGCCTGTCGCCGGTGTCGCGTGCGTCGTCCGACCGACCGTCGGGACTCCGTCGGTCGGCGGAAGAGCCGTTACGGACATGCATGGACCACGTCTCCGAAGTACCTTGCGGTCGGTCGCGGTCCACGGTCCCCCGTATTCGGTGTCGTCAGTCGGACACGACGCTACCAAACGTTGTGCCGCCGACGCTCGGCTCAGGCTCGGGGATGCGCCTGATCGTGCACGGCCCGCAACCGTTCGACCGACACGTGCGTGTAGATCTGGGTGGTCGCCAACGACGCGTGACCGAGCAGCTCCTGCACCACTCTCAAGTCGGCTCCTCCCTCGAGGAGGTGAGTTGCCGCGGTGTGACGTAGGCCGTGCGGACCGAGGCTGGGACCACCGGGGACGGTCTCGAGTACCGCGTGCACCGCCGTTCTGGCCTGCCGTTGATCGAGCCGTCCACCTCGACGTCCCAGCAGCAGGGCCGCACCGGATCGATCACAGACCAGTTCGGGTCTGCCGCTGACCAGCCAGTTCTCGATTGCATGTGCCGCCGGCGCACCGTACGGAGCCGAGCGTTCCTTGTTGCCCTTGCCGATGACGCGGATCAGGCGGCGATCGGTGTCCACGTCGTCGACGTCGAGTCCGCACAGCTCCCCCACCCGCACTCCGGTCGCGTACAGCAGTTCGACGATGGCCCTGTCCCGCAGCGCGATGGGATCGAGCTCCGCGGCACCCGATTCGGCAGCGGCCAAGGCCTGCGCCGCCTGGCTGTGGCGAAGAACACCGGGCAATGTGCGATGGCCGGCCGGGCCGGCCAGGCGTTCCGCCGGTGCTGCTGTCACCGCTCCCACCCGCTCGAGCCACTTCCCGAAGGTCCTCGCCGACGAGGTTCGCCTCGCCATCGACGTTCTGGCCGAGCCGGCTGCAGAGTGCGTGGCCAACCACGAACGCACCGCGCGGAGGTCGAGGTCGGCGATGCTCGCATCCGGAGAGGACTCCGCGAAGTGCGCGAGCAAGGAACGCGCATCGGAGACGTATGCCCGGATGGTGTGCTCCGATCGCTCTCGACCGAGTCGCAGGTGCTCGGCGAATTCCTCGACGTGAATCGCGAGGTGCGGCGGCAGCGAATCGGTCATCGACTCAGCTTGAGCGCCGGCAGGCCGGGCGACAACCGGACACGCCGTCGGAGGTGGTTCGTCGTGGATCAGGCGTCGACTGCGGATTCGGCCTGTGCGAGTTCGCGCTTCCACACTCGGAACGTCTCCTCGGTTCGGCCGCGACGCCAGTAACCCGAGATCGAGGCCCATTCGGCACCGACCCCCCGCTCCTTGCGGATGTAGGGACGGATGTTGTGCATGACGGCCTGCGCTTCTCCGTGCACGAAGACCTGCGCCTGCCCGGGCAGCCATTCCGTTTCCTTCACCGCTGCGATCAACGGCGCATTGTCTCCGGCCCGGTCGTCTCCGACCTCGTTCGAGGACGCACCTCGGTGGACCCAGGTCACATCCACGACGGCGAGCGTCTCCATGTAGATCTCGTCGTGCCGGTCGGCAACTTCGATGAAAACCTTGGCGACGGCGTCTTCCGGAAGCGCCTCGACGGCAGCCGAGATCGCCGGAATCGCCGATTCGTCGCCGGCGAACAGGTGCCAGTCCGCGTCGGGGCGCGGGGCGTACCCGCCGGACGGGCCGTAGAACGACATCTCGTCTCCCGGCTTCGCCCGAGTGGCCCACGGCCCGGCGACTCCTTCGTCGCCGTGCACCACGAAATCGATGGCGATTTCCCGCGCGCCGGTGTCGACCGACCGAACGGTGTACGTGCGCATGATCGGTTCGTCGTCGGTCCCGAAGAATAACTTGACGTAGGCGTCGGTCTCGTCGATTGCATCGAAATCGTCGAAGTTGGCCCCACCCAGGTAGACCCGGTGCATGTGCGGGGTGAGCGCTTCGGTGCGCAGGACGGACAGGGTGGTTTTCTTGCGTGGCACTTCGGACCCCTCTTCGAGCGAACGACGCCGATACCCGATGCATCGACTAAGCATTACCTAACACCCTACCGTTCGGGCTCGAGGTCGTGGTGCGCTCATCCACGCACCACGCGGAACCATCCGGTCTCGTCGCTGGCCACGAATCCGTCCATCTCCAGTACCGGCAGGGATGCACGCACCTTGCTCAGCGGCACACCGGAGTGCTCGGACAACTCTCGACTCGACAATGATCCGGTCGCCGGCAACGCGTCGTAGATCAACAGGGCAGTGTCCGAGAGCGCATCGGTCTCGCGAAAGAGCTTGGGCCGAGACTCCTCGGGCGACCCGAGTACGCCCGCCTCGGCGACCACGTCGTGAGAGCTCGACACGAGCACGGCCTCGCCCTCTCGGATCATGCGATGACAACCCGTCGAGGTGGGTGAGGTGACCGGACCGGGTACCGCGAGCACCGGACGGCCCAGTTTGGCTGCCCACGCCGCCGTGTTGCGTGCACCGCTGCGCCACCCGGCCTCGACGACCACCACAGCCGATCCGAGTGCCGCGACGAGCCTGTTGCGAGCGAGGAAGCGATGCTTCGCCGGGGTCGTGCCCGGCGCATACTCGCTGAGAACCAGTCCGTGAGCAGCGATCTGCCGCAACAGCCGCGAATGGCCCGCTGGATACGCACGATCGACGCCACAGGCGAGTACCGCCATCGTCGTTCCCTCGACTCCGAGGGCCGCTCGATGTGCCGCGGCATCGATGCCGAAAGCCGCTCCCGAGATGACGGTCCAGCCGTCGAGCGCCAGATCGGACGATATCTCCGCCGTCACATGATCACCGTAGGGACTCGATGCGCGTGTCCCCACGATGGACACCGATCGCTCGGTGATCGTCGCGACCGGACGAGTTCCCAGCGCCCACAATGCAATCGGTGGACAGGTGTCCACCCCTGCGGTCATACCCGGTCCGTCGAATCCGAGGAAGCGCCACGCCGGCCACTCGTCGTCGTCCGGGGTGATCAATCGGCCTCCGAGCGCAGCGATGTGATCGAGGTCTGCTGCCGCGGTGTCGAGGTGTGCGCGAACCGCGAGCCGCTCCCCCAGCCCACCGGCCCGCACCGCTGCTGCAGTCGATTCGGGACCGTGAGCTGCGGCATGATCGACCACCGGTCGATGCGGGCCCTGCGCCACGCGGGAGAGATACGCCCAGGCCAGTCGTCGCGAGTCGTGTGTCATGCCACTCCCCTGTCCCTGAAGTCCAACGCGGCTCCTACCTCGTCGGCACCGGGGACCGCGCCGCCGGCGAGATCGTTCAGCGTCCACGCCACCCGAATGGCTCGGTCTGCGCCGCGCGCGGTGAGCGATCCGTTGCGCAACGCCCGCTCGACCGGAGCGAGCGTCGAGCGCGCCAATCGAAATCGTTGGCGCAGAGCGGGTCCCGGCACCTCCGCATTGGTCCTCCACCCGAACTCCCGCCACCGCTCCGCAGCGGCGTCCCTGGCCCCGGTCACGCGTGCGCGTATCTCGCTCGTACCCTCCCCCACGTCGTCGACCAGTGCGCCCGTCGCCACACCCATCATCTGAATGCGCAGATCGACACGGTCGAGCAACGGCCCGGACAGCTTGCCGAGATACTTGCGCCGCGCTATTGGCGGGCAGACACAGTCCACTTGTCGCGCCGGCGCACACGGGCACGGATTGGCTGCGAGAACCAACTGAAATCTGGCCGGGTACCTGGCAACACCGTCACGGCGAGCAATGCGAATCTCACCGTCCTCCAACGGAGTACGCAATGCCTCTAGTACTCGAACGCTCATCTCGGCGCACTCGTCCAGGAACAGGACTCCCCGATGTGCTCGGCTGACCGCTCCCGGTTTGGCCATTCCGGTTCCGCCCCCGACCAAGGCACTGACCGAGGTCGAATGATGTGGCGCGATGAACGGCGGCGACGTGATCAGAGGCCGCGCCGTGGTCAACAGACCCGCCACCGAGTGAATGGCGGTCACTTCGAGCGCTTCCGATTCGGTCAGCGGCGGGAGAATTCCCGGAAGCCGTTGCGCGAGCATCGTTTTTCCTATTCCCGGCGGCCCGGTCAGCATGATGTGATGCGCGCCCGCAGCGGCGACTTCCAGGGCCCATCGCGCATCGGCCTGTCCGGCGACATCACTGAGATCCGGGTAGGCCTGCTCGTGCCATTCGGTCGGGACGGGCGACTCGAGGGCCTGCTCACCACGAAGCCACGCCACCACGTCCCCGAGCGAACCCGCACCCAGCACCTCGATTCCGTCCACCAGACCCGCCTCGGGTAGGCACTGCAGCGGAACGACCACCCTCTGCCACCCCGCACTCTTGACCGCGAGCACCCCGGGCAGGACCCCACGAACTGCGCGCAGCCTGCCATCGAGTGCCAACTCACCCAGAAATACGGTGTCGGACAGGCATCCGCGCGGAATCGCCTTCGCGGCATCGAGAACCGACAACGCGAGCGCAAGGTCGTACACCGATCCGCCCTTGGGCAACGTCGCGGGTGACAGCGCGAGAATCACCCGACTGTCCGGCCAGGTGCCACCCGAATTCTTCACGGCGGCTTTCACGCGATCACGCGATTCGTTGAGAGCAGTGTCCGGCAACCCGACCAGATGCGTACCGGGCAGGCCCTGCCCGATATCTGCTTCGATTTCCACCAGCACTCCGTCGACCCCGTTGACCGCCACCGAATGCGCTCTCCCGAGCGGCATCAGAATGCCGACCGAACGTGCGTGACGACCGGTTCGTCGTGCGGACCGACCACTATCGCGATCACGTCGAAGCGGATCTGCACCCACGGTCCCTGCTGCAGAGAGAGCCACCGCAGCGCGAGCCCTCTGATCCGAGTCCGTTTCGCGTACGTCACCGCTTCGGCGGGCGTTCCGTAACCGATTCCCGATCGGGTCTTCACTTCGACGAACACCACCGTCTCGCCCTCGCGCGCAATGATGTCGAGTTCACCGGTTCGATGCCGCCAGTTCCGCTCGACCACATCCAGGCCGATGTCCTCGAGATAACGCACCGCGAGTTCCTCACCGCGCGCACCGAGTTCCTGGTTGGTTGCCATGTCCGCCATTCCTCCACTCTCCGACCGCGCAATGCGGTCGATTCGGTCGTCACGACGGTGGCACGACCCGGAAGAGCAATAGCGAAGAAAGCGCAGGTGGACGATTGCCCTGTGGACAACTGTTCGGCTGGGGAACAACGGTCCGATCATCAGCGACGATTCACCCGCTGTGTCGGACGGCCGTGCTAGCGCTCGAGCACGGCCGAGTTACCGGCCGAGAACAGACCCGACAAGCAAAAAGCTCCGTCCGGATTCGGACGGAGCTGATGCGGTGTATCGATACGACGGCGAAAGTACCGATACGAAAACGGTGCCGAGACCTCGCGCCTCGGTTCGAGAAGAACGGTCAGTGAGCAGCCTCGTAGGCCGCCTGCACATCCTGGCTGATGCGGCCACGGGCACTGACCTCGTGGCCGTTCTCGCGTGCCCACGCTCGAATGTCCTGCAGATCGACCTTGCCGCGAACCGGTGCTGCTCCAGCGCCGCCCTTACGGGTGCGGCGGCCGGAAATCTTCTCGGCATGCTCGATCCAGAATGCCAACTGTTCGTGCAATTCGTTCGCATGCTTGAGATTCAAATCGATGCGGTACTGGTTTCCACCGATGCCGAATTCGATGGATTCACCTTGGCCTTCTTTGATGACCGAACCGTCTACATCGTCGATCATCTGCACAAGTGTCTTGCGTGCCATCTCGTACCTCTTACACGTCTGGGGGATGTGATATTCAAGTTCTACCACCCATTCTCGTTTTCACGCAAAGAACTGCAAGCGTTTCGCGACGTGTCGAATCGACGAATATCGGTGCAGAAATTCGACGGCTTTTCGAGCGAGTAATCGCTGATATCGAACAACCCTGTTGCGCAATCGTTTTCACCTGCACTACCCACCTGCACCGTTCGACGCAGAACAAATCTTCGGGACATCGAACACAGAAACAGAACATGCGGACCGATTTGGCCGGGTGTCCAGCTTTTCGTCCGGCAATACGATCGGAACTTCGACGACCGATTCGAATCAGGCGGTTCGCAGCCCGTCCCTCCGAGCCGGATGTGCGGCACGTCCACTCGAGCCCGATGTTCGGGCGGCTCGGCCACGCCGCACCGTCGGACGAGGAGAACTATTCCGGCAGGCGAAGATCTGGTTTGTCCAACTCTTCGATGTTGACGTCCTTGAAGGTGATCACGCGGACATGCTTGACGAATCGGGCGGGGCGATACATGTCCCACACCCACGAGTCGGACATTCGCAATTCGAAGTAGATTTCACCGTCGGCGTTGTGCGGAATGAGTTCGACGGAGTTCGCCAGATAGAACCGACGCTCGGTTTCGACGACGTAGTTGAACTGACCCACGATGTCCCGGTACTCGCGATACAGCGAGAGCTCCATCTCGGTTTCGTACTTTTCGAGATCTTCGGCACTCATCGGTTTCTTTCATCCTCCAGTCGGGCGTGAACTGCAATCATCGCGTACCGGCGTCGCCGCAGTCCATTCGCCCCAGGGCGTCGACGGCGTCACGAGAGAGCCCTGCGGCCGCCGCTGCGACATTCGCGTAGGACATTCGATGTTCGCAGCTCGGGCCGAGGGCGATCATCGCGGCGGAATGTGCGCGCGTGCTGTACCCCTTGTGCACGGCGAATCCGTAGCCGGGAATCGACTCGTCCATCTTCACCATCGATCGATCCCGAGAGACTTTCGCCAGCACGCTCGCCGCGGCGATGCACGCCGCGGTGGCGTCGCCGCCGATCACCGGTAACGACGGAACCGGAAGACCGGGTACTCGAAAGCCGTCGGTGAGTACGTAGCCCGGGGTCATGCCGAGCCCGGCAACCGCGCGTCGCATTCCCTCGATGTTCGCCACGTGGACTCCGATGCGGTCGATCTCGGCCGCATCGATCGACACCACGCTCCATGCCAGTGCCAGCCTCTGGATCTTGGGAAAAAGTTCCTCGCGTCGTCGCTCGGTCAGCTTCTTCGAATCGTCCAGGTCCGCGAGAGCGGCATGAGCCCGCGCACCGAGAACACACGCCGCAACGGTCAGTGGACCGGCGCATGCTCCTCGTCCCGCTTCGTCCACTCCAGCGACCGGTCCGAGACCGTTGCGCTCGAGCGCCGATTCCATCGTCCGTAGGCCTGCCGCTCGTCGGATGACCGGACGCGGCGGCCACGACGACCTAGTCAGAGTTGCGCGCGCACGCGGCGCACGCCTGGGGGTCGAAGTCATCGACCCTGGATGTCGGGAGAATCAAGGATGCCGGTTCGTGACGGCGGCAGCGCGATGAACACGGCCTTACCGATCACGTTGTCGAGGGGAACGGTGCCGGTGAGCTCGTCGGTGACGTGATACCGGGAATCCCGCGAGTTGCTCCGGTTGTCACCCATGACCCAGATGTTGCCCTCCGGCACGGTGACGGGGTCGAAGCACCGTCCGGACTTCAACTCGGTGTCGCACGTCATCGTCCCCGGGGTGAACGGGAAATCCATCTGGATGTACGGCTCGTCCAACGGCTGTCCGTCGACGAGGACTCGACCCTGGTCGTCGCAGCATTCGACGGTCTGACCGCCGGTGGCGATGACGCGCTTGACCAGATCGTTCTCGTCGGGAGCGACGACGCCGATCAGCGAGCCGACTTCCTGTGCTCCCCGAATCACCGCGTTGTCGGACCGTTGTGACACGAATTCGTCGTTCCACGAATCCGGGCCGCGGAAGACGACGATGTCGCCGGGCTTCGGGTCGCCGAACCGGTATCCGATCTTCTCCACCACGATGCGGTCACCGGTGCAGCCGGTGCAGCCGTGCAGGGTCGGCTCCATCGATTCGGACGGGATCAGATAGACCCGGGCAACGAATGTCTGGAGCAGGAAACTCAGTACCAGCGCTACCAGAATGAGAATGGGAAGCTCACGCCAGAACGATCGGGGCTTGCGTTCCCGACGCTTCTTCCGTGAAGACTCGTCGTCGGGCTCGTCGGTCGGATCCTGTGGGGACTGCGTCACGTGATCAGGTTAGCCGGAACCGTCGCCCGCACGGCCGGACGGTGTGCGCATGGGCGGTTCGCGGCTGTCGATCCGCCCGCCGGCCGGGAGAAACGTGGGACGACAGCGGGTGGAAAGCACCATGCCGCGTCGCCCTGACGGGCAACGCGGCATGGTGTGAACTGATGTGTCCGGGCGGAACCGGTCAGCGCTTTTCCTTGATCTTGGCGGCCTTGCCACGCAGATCGCGGAGGTAGTAGAGCTTGGCGCGGCGGACGTCACCACGGGTGAGGACCTCGAACTGCGCGATGTTGGGGCTGTGCACCGGGAAGGTGCGCTCGACGCCGACGCCGAACGAGACCTTGCGGACCGTGAACGTTTCGCGAACGCCACCGCCCTGACGTCGGATGACGACGCCCTTGAAGATCTGAATGCGCTCCTTCGAGCCTTCGATGACCTTGACGTGCACGTTCAGCGTGTCGCCGGGGCGGAAATCGGGGATGTCGCTACGCAGCGACTGATTGTCGAGAAAGTCCAGAGTGTTCATCAGTTGTGCCATCCTTGCGTTCTGCGCATGAGTAGAGGAACCGAGCGGCTCGCTGATGCAACGGCTCGACTGGTTCGTACTCCGAGTGAGGTCCGTGCCTGCTAGAGGCAACCCGACCATTGTGCCAGACCATCAGGCGTTCGACGAAATCGGCGCTTCGCGGCCCGCAACCGTCCCGCTCGCCATCGGCGCAGGTAGGACCGTCCGCGACAACTCATCCTCGGTGGCCTCGCGTGCATGCACGATGCTCGGCTTGCCTGCGATCGCGTCCTGGAGATAGATCTTGGCCCGGATGATCGGCCGTCGCCACCGCTTCTCTCGGCGCAGAGCGCGTTCCATCTTCTTCGGCTTGGTGGTGTAGCGCCACCTCGCCCACGGTGCGCTCGGCCTGCTCAACCGCACTGCGGCCAGAACGAGGATCGGCAGGACGAACAGCCCGAGCAGTCCGGTCCAGATCTTGCCCTTGAGCAGAACGATGACACCGAGCGCGAGATTGGCCAGGGCCAACACCGCCAGGGTGCCGCGCACCCACGGGTCGGGATCGGCCCGGAAGTCGGCCGGGCTGAGCAACTCCAGGGGGTGGTAGCCGAGCAGCAGCAGGCCGGTGAACGCCACTGCCGCGAACACGGCGTCCACCGACGTGCGGCCCTGTTCGGACCAGTAGACATCACGGAGATAGAAGATCAACGCGAACTCGTCGAGGACGAGAGCGGCGCCGATGCCGAAGATCGCCGCCAACGCCGCGCCGACCGGCTCGGAACCGTCGACGTACACCGCGATCAAGCCGATCCCCGCCAGCAGCATCAGCACGATTCCGAACACGACGTGGTGGATGTGCTGACCCCCGGGCGTGATGTTTCCCGGCCACCATTTCACGTCTGCGCGAATCATCCTGACGCTGAGGCGGATCAGGAGGAACCCCGCCAACAGCCCCAGCAGGAAACACAGCAGCGGCAGGCGGCCGTGATCGATGACCCCGTGTTGCAACCACCTCACGTGTGCCTCACGTCCTTCCTGCCGAACGACCGGTGATCGCGTTTCACCCTATTCGCGTCCGGGACCACCCAGGGCAGCATCGACCGAGGAACCGTTCGCTATTTTCCGAATCCCGCCTTCCGCAACGCGTCGGCCATGGAACCGGCAGCCGGTGTCGCCGCACCGCCGGCCGTACGACGATCCCGTTGCGGGCGTGCGTCTCGTCCGCGGCCGGCCTGATGTGCGCCCGCGCCCCGCCCCTGGCCTCGCGGACGGTCACCCTGCTGTCCGCGGTTGGCGTCCTTGCCGCCGGACGCGCCGGGTTCGTCGTCCAGCCGCAGACTCAGACCGATGCGCTGACGGGGGATGTCGACCTCCATCACCTTGACGCGAACGACGTCACCGGACTTGACGACCTCACGCGGGTCCTTGACGAAGTTGTGCGACATCGCCGAGACGTGCACGAGCCCGTCCTGATGCACACCGACGTCGACGAACGCCCCGAACGCCGCCACGTTGGTCACTACTCCCTCGAGCGTCATGCCGGGCACCAGGTCGGCGACCTTCTCGATACCGGCGGCGAAGGTCGCGGTCTTGAACTCCGGACGTGGATCGCGGCCTGGCTTCTCGAGTTCGGAGATGATGTCGGTGACGGTGGGCAGACCGAATCGGTCGTCGGCGAATTCGGCGGGGTCGAGCCCGCGCAGCAGTGCTGTGTTGCCGATGACCTCGCGCACCCCGACGCCGGCCTTGCCGACGATGCGCCGCACGACGGGATATGCCTCCGGGTGAACACTCGACCGGTCCAGTGGATCCTCTCCCCCGGAGATGCGGAGGAATCCGGCGCACTGCTCGAAAGCTTTGGGCCCCAAGCGCGGAACGTCTTTGAGTGTGCTGCGGCTGGAGAACGGACCGTTCTGGTCACGGTGTGCCACGATGCTCTCGGCAAGAGAGCCGGCGATACCGGAGACCCGCGAGAGCAACGGTACCGACGCGGTGTTGACGTCGACGCCGACGGCGTTCACCGCGTCCTCGACGACGGCGCCGAGAGATCGGGCCAGCAGAGTTTCGGAGATGTCGTGCTGGTACTGCCCGACGCCGATGGACTTCGGATCGATCTTGACCAGCTCGGCCAGCGGATCCTGCAACCTGCGGGCGATCGAAACGGCACCGCGGATCGACACGTCCAGTTCGGGCAGCTCGCTCGAGGCATACGCGGAGGCGGAGTACACCGACGCTCCGGCCTCGGACACCACCACCTTGGTCAGGTTGGCGGCAGGGAACTTGGCGATCAATTCTGCTGCCAGCGAGTCGGTTTCACGCGATGCGGTGCCGTTGCCGATGGCGATCAGTTCGACCTTGTGCTTGGCGGCGAGTCCGGCGAGGGTGGCCACCGCCTGATCCCACTTGCCCTGTGGTTTGTGCGGGTAGATGGTGTCGTGGTCGACGACCTTTCCGGTGGCGTCGACGATCGCGACTTTGGTGCCGGTACGGAAGCCCGGGTCCAGGCCCATCGTGGTGCGGTTGCCCGCGGGCGCGGCGAGCAGCAGGTCCTTGAGGTTGCTCGCGAACACGTCGACGGCGTCCTTCTCGGCCGATTGGCGCAGTCGCATGCGGGTATCGAGGGAGACGGTCACCAGCATCTTGGTACGCCACGCCCATCGGACGGTATCGAGTAGCCACTTGTCGGCGGGCCGTCCTCGATTCGCGATCCCGAACTTGGTAGCGATCCGACCCTCGTAGACGCTCGGGACGCCGGGGGTCGGTTCGTCACGCTCGGGCTCGAAGCCGAGCGAGAGTACTTCTTCCTTCTCGCCTCTGAGCGTGGCGAGGATGCGGTGCGAGGGCAGGCTGGTGAACGGTTCCGAGAACTCGAAGTAATCGGAGAACTTGGCACCCTCTTCCTCTTTGCCCTTGCGAACGGACGCGACGAGCTTGCCGGACGTCCACATCAGTTCGCGCAGTTCACCCACCAGATCCGCGTCCTCGGCGAAACGCTCGACGAGAATCGCCCGCGCGCCGTCGAGTTGCTCCTGATCGAACTGGGCCGGGTCGGTGGTGGGGTCGGAGAACAGGGCGTCGGCGACGGGCTCGTGCCCGGCCTCCCGTGCGATCTGAGCCTTGGTTCGGCGCTTGGGCTTGAACGGCAGATAGATGTCCTCGACGCGAGCCTTGGTGTCGGCCAGCATCAACGACTGCTCGAGCGCTTCGTCGAGCTTGCCCTGCGAGCGGATGGACTCGATGACGGCGTCTCTGCGCTCGTCGAGCTCGCGCAGGTACCGCAGCCGCTCGTCGAGCTGACGCAGCTGCGTGTCGTCGAGGGTGCCGGTGACTTCCTTGCGGTAGCGCGCGATGAACGGGACCGTCGACCCGCCGTCGAGCAATTCCACGGCGGCACGAACCTGTTCTTCACGAACGTCGAGTTCTTCGGCTATGCGCTTGTTCACAGATTTCAGAGCAGTGGTCACGGCGATGGACCCTACCGCTACTGTGGGACGAGTCGGTCGGCGGTTCAACGTGTGGGAGAGTTTCGCGGATGGTCAGGTTGTCTCGATTCCTGGCTGCAGCCTGCGCCTCCCTGCTGCTGGTCGGCTGTTCGGTTCCTCCCGACGATCAGGTCGGTGACTCCGCGTCGAAGGAGACCGCCGAGACGTCGGCATCGCCCTTTCCCGATATGGACAAGGTCGACGGCGTCGCCCTCGAAGCTCGTATCCCGATGGCGATCGCGTCGGCCCGGGCCCGTGGCGCCGATGTGGATTTCGCGCTGTTGGATCGTCAGACGGGCTCCTACTACAGCAGCAATGCCGATGTTCAGGTCGAAACCGCGTCGGTGTCCAAGCTCTTCATCGCCGACGAGGTGTTGTTCCGAGCGCAGTCGGAGAACCGCCCGGTCTCCGCCGACGATCTGGCCACCATGACCAGCATGCTCGAGCTGTCCGACGACAACGCCGCGTACACGCTCTGGTACCGCTACGGCTCGTCCGACATCGTGCGCACGGTCGCAGCTCGCTACGGCCTGACGAGTACCACAGCTCCCGGCGACGACCAGTGGTACAACACCGAGACCACGCCCAGTGACCTGGTCGGCTACTACGCGGGGTTGCTGGGCAGCAGCGGCGGTTTGACGACTGCATCGACGGACGTGGTGATCGGAATGCTGCGGCGTTCGGCACCGATTGCCGCGGACGGCTACAAGCAGCATTTCGGGATCGTCGACGGTCTTCCCGGAGAGAGCGTGCACGCTGTGAAACAGGGTTGGATGTGCTGCGTGTCCGATCGGTGGGTGCACCTGTCGACAGGCACGATCGGTGTCGACAACCGCTACGTTCTGGCTCTGTCCTCACGCGAGGACATCTTCTACGCGGACGACATGGAAAGCTATCCGGACACCGCCGTCGTCGACGTCAGCGACGACGCCAGCGCACTGCACGCAAGGGAAACTCTCACCGGATTCGTCTCGATGCTCTTTCCCGACGGCACCGTCAGCTGAATTCGTCAGTCCTGCAACAGGTCCGGACGACGCTCGGCGGTCCTGTCCAATGATTGCTCTCGACGCCACGCTGCGATCTTCGCGTGATCACCCGAGAGCAGCACCGACGGAACGTCGAGATCGCGCCACCGAGCGGGGCGCGTGTAGCTCGGCCCTTCGAGCAGACCGTCGGAGAACGAATCCTGCTGATGCGACTGTTGATTGCCCAGAACCCCCGGCATCAGTCGCACCACGGCCTCGGCCATGACGAGGACGGCCGCCTCGCCGCCGATGAGCACGTAATCGCCGATGCTGACTTCCTCGACACGCACGCGACGCGCGGCATCGTCGAACACGCGTTGGTCGATGCCTTCGTATCGGCCGCAGGCGAATACGAGATGCCGCTCGGAGGACCATCGCTCGGCTGTCCGCTGGGTGAACGGCACACCGGCCGGGGTCGGGACGACGAGGAGAGCATCGTCTGTGAGCACGTCGTCGAGTGCGTCGCCCCACACCGTCGGCTTCATGACCATTCCCGGCCCGCCGCCGTAGGGCGAATCGTCGACGGCCTTGTGCACATCGTGAGTCCACGACCGCAGATCGTGAACCTCGACCGAGACGAGGCCACGGTCGATTGCTTTGCCCAGCAACGCAGTTCGGAGCGGCGTGAGGTATTCGGGAAAGATGGTGACGACGTCGAGGCGCACGATCTACTCCGGATCCAGCAGACCCTCGGGCGGATCGATCTCGATCGTCTTGTCGGCCAACGACACCGTCGTCACGATGGCCGCTACGAACGGCACGAGAATTTCGGCGCGGGTGGCTTCGCCGAAGCCCGGACTCGGCGTGATGGAGAGCAGCTCCCCCGCTGCGGAGTGGAGGACCTCGCGGACCGTTCCGACGACGGTGCCGTCGGTCAGGATCACCGTGAGGCCTTCGAGTTCGTGGTCGTAGTACTCGTCCGGATCGTCGGACGGCGGAAGGTCGGTGGATTCGACGACGAACAATATGCCGCGCAGTTGGTCAGCGGCAGTCTTGTCGTCGATACCGTTCAGACGCAGCAGAAGCCGTCCGGAGTGTTCCCGGACGGCTTCCACTGTGTACGAGGCCGGTTCCGCGTTCGATCGGGGCCTGCGGCCCGAGAGAACGGTTCCTTCGGCGAAGCGGTCGTCGGGGTTGTCGGTGCGAACCTCGACGACGACTTCGCCTTTGATGCCGTGCGACTTCGCGACACGGCCGATGACCAGCTCCATGATGGGTACGTGACCTACTGGTCCGTGTCGACCACGTCGACACGGATGCCGCGACCACCGATTCCCGAGACGAGCGTGCGCAGCGCCGTAGCGGTACGACCGCCACGGCCGATGACCTTGCCCAGATCGTCGGGGTGCACGTGGACTTCCACGGTGCGCCCACGACGGCCGGTGATCATCTCGACGCGAACGTCATCGGGATTGGCGACGATGCCGCGAACGAGATGTTCGACGGCATCGGCGACAACGGCACTCACTTCTCAGCAGCCTCGGCGGCCGGCGCGTCTGCCGTCTCGGTTGCTGCAGCGTCGGTGGTCTCCGCGGCGGCGTCGTCGGCCTTCGGAGCCTTCTTCTTCTTGGCGGTGGTGGCCTCGCCCTGCGGCTCGGAGTCGGCCTGCGCCAGCGCTGCGTTGAACAGGTCGAGCTTGGAGGGCTTGGGCTCGGCGACGCGGAGGGTTCCCTCGGCACCGGGGAGGCCCTTGAACTTCTGCCAGTCACCGGTGATCTTGAGCAGTGCCTCGACAGGCTCGGTCGGCTGTGCGCCGACGCCCAACCAGTACTGAGCCCGCTCGGAGTCGATCTCGATGACGCTGGGGTCCTGCTTGGGCTCGTACGTGCCGATGGTCTCGATCGCACGGCCGTTACGACGGGTGCGAGCATCGGAGATGACGACGCGGTAGTGCGGGGTGCGGATCTTGCCGATACGCATGAGCTTGATCTTGACAGCCATGTTCTGGTGGAGCCTTTCGAAAGTTGGTCACGGCGCAATTCAGCGGTTCGCACGGCATGCGAGCCCGGTTTTGCGTTGAGGGTTGTTGTGACCGCCGCGCGGTACGTAACCGGAAGACGGGCGAACAGCTGTTCATTGTGCCAGACGGGCGGCTCGATCGGTGAATCGGGCCTGTGGACCCCTCACCTCACGCGAACAGGACCACCAGGGCGGGGAGGGTGTTGTTCACCGAGTGCGCCGTGGTCGACGCGACGATCGAACCGGAACGCATCCGTGCGATGCCGATCGCGAATCCACCCCACAGCAGCACCACGAAGCGCCACCACTCGCGGTGCCAGATCGCGAACACCACCGCGGTTATCGCCAGGACGACCCATCGATTGCCCAACCAGGCCATGGGCATCGGGCGGGTGCGTTTCTCGAGTGCTCCCCACAGCATGCCGCGGAACATCGTTTCCTCGCAGATCGGTGCACCGAGCCAGATCCACACGGCCAGAGCGATTTTCCAGCCGACGGTCGTGCCGGTGACGTCGCCGAGCGGCATCGGATCGTCCAACTCGATACCGGACAACAGAATCAGCGCCAGCAGGAGGCCACCGACCACCGCGACGCCACCCCACGCCAACCCGGATCGGAGGTGACCGAGGAATTCGGGGGTCGACCTGGGGAGGCCGAAGTCGACGACGGGTCCGTTTCCTCGGGTCATCGAGACGGCCACCGCCACGCCCGCAGCGAGAAGGCTCGGAATCATGATGCCCACCACGAAGACGGCCGAGGCGTCCGACGTCACGACGAGCCCGAGTATCAGAAATCCCGCCAGGTTGAGCCCCAGCACGAGCGCCGCGGCCGGCAGTCCCCACCGTTGACCGCTTCTGCGTTCGAGCGCGGCCTGCTCGGCTCGCCAGTAGGTTTCGGACAACCCCGAACCCTGCTGCTCAATTCGATTCATCGGTGCCATTGCGGCCCAGCTGGGTCGGTTCGGATCGGGCTGTCCTGCATCGCTTCTCGGATCGGTCACCCTCGGCCCACCGGCCCGTTCGTCGTGCGGCCGCGCCGATCGGTCACGCGTCCGCGCAGGATCACCAGCTCCGGATCGGCCAGCACGTCCGGTCCCCCTCGGGGATCGTCGGAGTAGACGACCAGATCCGCGGGCGCGCCGTGCTCGAGTCCCTGCCGACCCAGCCACGACCGGGCGTCCCAGCAGGCAGCACCGAGCGCGTCGGTCGGAGAGAGACCCACGGCGGCCAGCGCGGCTACCTCGTCGGCGATGCGTCCGTGCGCGATCGATCCACCGGCATCGGTACCTGCATAAATGGGAATGCCTGCGTCATGGGCTCGTCCGACGGTGGCGGCGACGCGTTGGTGGAGCGCCCGCATGTGCCGGGCGTAGACCGGATACCGGGTGGCGGAATCGGCGATGCCGGGGAACGTCTCGATGTTGATCAGCGTCGGTACCAGAGCGGTGCCGTGATCGACCATCATCTCGACGGTCTCGTCGGTCAGACCGGTGCCGTGCTCGATGCAGTCGATTCCTGCCGCAATCAGACCGGGCAGAGCATCCTCGCCGAACACGTGGGCTGTCACCCGCGCTCCCTCGGCGTGGGCGGCAGCGATGGCGTCGACGAGGATCGAGTCGTTCCACAGTGGCCGGAGGTCTCCCACCGAGCGGTCGATCCAGTCGCCGACGAGCTTGACCCAGCCGTCGCCGAACCGGGCCTGCTGAGCCACCGCCTCGGGCAGTTGCGATTCGTCCTCGATGTCGATCGCCAGACCCGGGATGTATCGCTTGGGTGATGCGATGTGGCGGCCCGCTCGGATGATGCGAGGTAGGTCCTCGTACTCGTCCAGGGCGCGTGTGTCGACCGGGGACCCGGCGTCGCGCAGCAGCAGCGCGCCGACGCCTCGCTCGGTCTCGGCCTGTCGGATCGACCCGATCAGGTCGGTGTGTCCCCCGCCGTATTCGATCCCGACATGGCAGTGGGCGTCGACCAGGCCGGGCAGGACCCACCCGCCGTCGTGGACGAAATCCGCATCCGCAATGGGCTCGGTGGACAGAACACCGCCCTCGATCCAGAGGTCGATCTCCGTCCCGTCCGGCAGTCCGCGGCCCCGCACCCGCATGGCCGACACGTGCGCGCGCTTACTTCTTGGGCAGTTTCAGTTGCGAGAGGTCGATGCCTTCCAGCCCTGGCGGCAACTGGTCGAGGCCCTTGGGCATGGACGACAGATCGGGCATTCCCGCCGGCATTCCACCCGGCATGCCGGGGAATCCACCGCGGATCTTCGGCTGCGTCGGACCGCGAGCGCCCTTCTTGCCTTTCTTACCCTTCTTGTTGTTCCGTACCTGCTTGCGCGCGCCAGGCATGCCCATCCGACCGGCCATGGCCGACATCATCTTGCGAGCCTCGAAGAACCGGTCGACCAGCTGGTTGACGTCGGAGACCTTGACGCCCGAACCGTTCGCGATACGCAACCGTCGTGACGCGTTGATGATCTTCGGGTCGGTACGTTCCTGCGGCGTCATGCCGCGGATGATGGCCTGAACCCGGTCGAGTTGCTTCTCGTCGACGTTGGCGAGTTCTTTCATCTGGCCGGCACCGGGCAGCATGCCCAGCAGGTTTCCGATCGGCCCCATCTTGCGGACGGCCATCATCTGCTCGAGGAAGTCGTCGAGCGTGAGTTGCCCCGAGCCGATCTTGTTGGCCGTCGCCTCGGCCTGCTCGGCATCGAAGTGCTGCTCGGCCTGCTCGATGAGGCTCAGCACGTCGCCCATGCCGAGGATGCGGCTCGCCATGCGATCGGGGTGGAAGACGTCGAAATCCTCGAGCTTCTCACCGGTCGACGCGAACATGATCGGCTGGCCGGTGACCTCGCGGACGCTCAGCGCAGCACCGCCGCGGGCATCGCCGTCGAGCTTGGTGAGTACGACACCGGTGAAGCCGACGCCGTCACGGAACGCCTCGGCGGTGCTGACGGCGTCCTGACCGACCATCGCATCGAGAACGAACAGTGTCTCGTCCGGCTCGACCGCGTCGCGAATTCCCGCGGCCTGATTCATCAGCTCGCTGTCGATGCCGAGGCGACCTGCGGTGTCGACGATGACCACGTCGTACTGCTTGCTGCGAGCCTCGGCGATGCCGGCCCTGGCAACCTCGACGGGATCCGCTGCCGAGACTCCGAGTGCATTGTCGCCGCCGCCGATGGACGTGCCGGGGTGCGGCGCGAAGACGGCGGCACCGGCGCGCTCGCCCACGATCTGCAGCTGGCTCACGGCACCGGGACGCTGAAGGTCGCACGCGACGAGCAGTGGGGTGTGGCCCTGGCCTTTGAGCCATTTCGCGAGCTTGCCCGCCAGCGTCGTCTTACCCGAACCCTGCAGACCGGCGAGCATGATCACCGTGGGCGGGTTCTTGGCGAAGACGAGCCTGCGAGTCTCGCCGCCGAGGATGCCGACCAGTTCCTCGTTGACGATCTTGACGACCTGCTGGGCCGGGTTGAGCGCGCCCGAGACCTCGGCACCCTTGGCCCGGACCTTGATGCGGTTGATGAATTCACGTACGACGGGCAGTGCCACGTCCGCTTCGAGCAGGGCCAGACGGATCTCACGGGCCGTGGCGTCGATATCCGCGCCGGACAGTCGACCTTTGCCACGCAGGTCCTTGAGAGTCCCGGTCAACCTGTCGGAAAGGGATTCGAACACCGATTGCACTCCTGAGCTAGCCGATCACCGAAAACGAGCCGAATCCGGCACGGTCACCAGACTAGCGGCAGCACGCCTCGTCGTCGCTGGGGCGTTCGACTGTCGTGTCGAACGTGTCGATGCCGACCGGTCAAGCGTTGCGCGCGGAATCGTTCCACGTCACTGCCACACCCCGGGTGGCGAGCCACTGCGCGGGGTCGACCTTGACGCCGGAGGGATCGTGCACCTCGAAGTGCAGGTGTGGGCCTGTCGACTGGCCACGGTTGCCGACGGTGGCGATCTGCTCACCGGCCGACACACGCTGGCCGGGATGAACGGAGAAGTCGTTGACGTGTCCGTAGACCGTCTCGGTGCCGTCGTCGTGCCGCACCTTGACCCAGAGACCGAAGCCGGATGCCGGTCCTGCGTCGGACACGGTGCCGTCGGCGGCGGCGTAGATGGGCGTTCCGATGGGTGCCGCGATGTCGAGGCCACTGTGCTGGGTGCCCCATCGCGAACCGAAGTTGGAGGTCAATACCCCTGCCACGGGCTGCACTGTGCCCTTCTTCAGCGAGCGCAGGCTCTCGAGGGGTGACTGAACACCGGCTCCCAGCTGCCCCAGGCCGACATCGTCGAGCCATTGCTGGGCGGCAGCGCCGGGATCGGCTCCGAATGCGGCCAGTGGGTCGGAGGTCGGTGCGGGTGCTGGTTCCGCAGCGGGCGCGGTTTCGGCAGGCGCGGCCTCGGGTGGTGCGGGCTGCGACGGCGGAAGCGGGGGCGCGAGCTGTGGGGGTACGAACTGCGGGATCTCGAGTTGGGGTAGCTCGAACTGGGGTAGCTCGAATCCAGCGGGCAGTAGTCCCTCCGGTACGGCGAACGGGAGTCCGGCTGCGGGTGGCTCCGGAATCGGCGCGGCCGCGGCGGTGCCTGCACCCATCGACGTCGCGCCGACGACGATCGCGCCGGTCGCGGCGACGATGGTGGCCGCCCGTCGACCGACGACGGGGCTGTCCGGTACGGCGCGGTGCCTGCCGCCCGTGGGACGCGCTGCGAAGTCGGTCGGTGTGTGGACGGTCGACCGTCGGTGGGATCCCACAGTTCGTGCCTCTCGAATGACCAGGAGTGGAGCCTGCAGGAACGACATGGTTCCAGCAGTGTGGAGCCTGCAGGAACGACATGGTTCCAGCAGGAACGATGTGGTTCGAGCAGTGTGGAGTGTGCAGGAACGGCTGAGAGTGTCGTTTCTGCGTGGGGACGAATGTAACAAATCGGCATCGGCGGCAGTCCCGTCGGCCGGAAGTTCGTGAGAAGTCACCAGCGCGAGTCGGTCTGCTGTCGCATTCCGACCCGCGGTCAGGTGCCTTCCGGCTTTTCCGGAGGCTTGGGCGGTTCGGGGGCGGGTACGACCGCGAGGATCGCTCGCTCGAGGTCCTCGCGCACCGCCCTGCTGTCTGCTCCCGCCAGGTCGATGCAGAACGAGTCGACCACCGAGCTGCCCAGGGTCGACACGCGTGCCCACCGGATATCGGATCCCTGCTGTTCGATCGCGCTGGCCAACCGGCAGAGCAGACCGAGCCGGTCCTCAGCTCTTAGCTCGAGTACCACCTGACCTGGTTCGTTGTCGTCGAACCAGAGCACCCGAGGCGGAGCTTGAGCGTAGAGAACCGGGACGGCCGAATCCTCTGCGTCGTCCTCGACGGTGTCGGCTCTTGCGTCGCGTTCCTTCGCGTCGAGCACGGCGACGAGGTCGAGTTCGCCGGCCTGAGCGCGGATGATCTCCTGCCGCAGCAGACCGGCCTGCGGCGGGGATCCGAAGAGCGGCGCGACGTCGAACGAGTTGATCGCCGATCCCTCGTGACTTCCGAGAGAGGCCGAGAGCACGCGCAGCGAGTGCAGTGCGAGGACTCCCGCGGCATCGGACAGCAGCCCGGGCGTGTCGGGGGCGATGACGGTGACGACGAAGGTGTGCAGCCCGTCGGTCGGCGCGATGTCGACGTGGACGCCTCCCCGCGCGGCGAGTTCGATGTGCGCCGGGTCGAGTGGATCCGGTGAGGGCAGACTCTCCCCCGCCATCACCAATCTGCAGCGACGCACGAGCTCACGGATGAGCGAGGCCTTCCAGTCACCCCACACCCCGGGTCCGGTGGCGAGCGAATCCGCTTCTGCCAGTGCGTGAAGCAGCTCGAGCAGAATCGTGTCGGCACCGAGCGCGTCGACGACGGTTTGCACGGTTGCGGGGTCGTCGAGGTCGCGTCTGGTGGCGGTCTCCGGCAGCAGTAGGTGGTATCGCACCATCGCCGTCAGCAGTGCCACGTCGGAAGGCCACAGGCCGAGCCTGTTGCCGATCTGGATGGCCAGATCTGCGCCGACGACACTGTGATCGCCGCCGCGTCCCTTGCCGATGTCGTGGATCAGTGCGCCGAGCACCAACAGGTCAGGACGCGCAACACGGGTGGTCAATGCGCTTGCGTAGGCTGCGGTTTCGACCAGATGTCGATCGACCGTCCACGTGTGCACCGCATCTCGCGGCGGTAGGTCGCGTACCGCGCCCCACTCCGGAATGAGCCTGCCCCACAGTCCGGTTCGATCCAACGCCTCGATCGCCGCGATCGCCTTGCGACCCGATCCGAGCAACACGAGCAGATCGTTGAGTGCTTCCTTGGGCCAGGGTTCCCGAAGTTCGGGGGCGCTGTCGGACAGCCGGTTCAGGGTCGAGGCGGACATCGGCATTCCGGTCTGGGCCGACGCCGCTGCGACTCGCATGATCAGGCCGGGATCCTTGTTCGGTCGAGCGTCGCGGGCGAGAACGACCTCGCCGCCGTGTTCGACGACTCCCTCGTCCAGCGGGCGTCTGACCGGGACTCGACGCAGTCTCGAAAGACCCCGTCGCGGTAACGAATTGCCTGCGGTTCGCAACCCGACGTCCACCGAATAGCTGATGGTGCGAGCCGAATCGCTCAGCACGCGTGCGAGATCGAAGCGATCCCCGATGCGCAGCGCGGCACCGATCTCGTCGGCGTCCTGCGCGCGCAGTTGATCCCGTGCTCGACCGGCGACGCGGTGCAGTTCGGTGCGCACGTCCAACAGGCGTCCGTGCGCGAACGCCAAACCGCCACCCGGTGATTCGGGTCCGAGCCCGGGCATACCGTCGGTCAACTGTGCGATGGAGAGGGCGTCGAGCAACTGGACGTCACGCAGTCCCCCGCGGCCGCTCTTGAGATCGGGTTCGGCGCGGTGCGCGATCTCACCGCTGCGCGACCACCGTCCGCGGGTCTGCTCGATCAGCTCGTCGAAACGCCCTCGAATACCGTTGCGCCACTGGCGACGTACGCCGCCGATGAGAAGATTGCTCAATTCGACGTCGCCGGCGATGTGACGCGCCTCGAGCATTCCGAGGGATGCCGTCATGTCGGCTGCAGCGACCTGCAGAGCCTGCGGCACCGTGCGCACACTGTGATCGAGCTTGATGTGCGCGTCCCACAGTGGGTACCACAGCTTGTCGGCGACATCGGAGACGATGCGTGGTTCGAGATCGTCGTGCAGCAGGATCAGGTCCAGATCCGAATAGGGCAGCAGTTCACGACGAGCAAGACCGCCGACAGCGACGATCGCGAAGCCGGAGTCCGGTTTGATCCCGAGCTCGGCACCTTTGGTGGTCAGCCAGAACTCGTGGAGATCGACCAGAGCCTGCCGGAGCGAGGGTGCATCGAGTCGACGATTGCGTGTTCCGCCGTCGAGTAGTTGTTTTCTGGCCCGAGCGAGATCTGCTGCAGCATCGCTCGTGCCCTTCGATGCGGAGCCCGTGGAGACCGAAGGCCCCGATCCTGACACTTTCGCGCCAGAACCGGGGCCCACGGCCCGAGACCCTTTGGGGTCAGAGTGCATCTGCGCCACGTTCTCCGGTGCGAACTCGGATGACCGAGTCGACCGGGGAAACCCAGACCTTGCCGTCACCGATCTTGCCGGTGCGTGCAGCCTCGACGATGACCTCGACGACCTTCTCCACAGCGGCGTCGTCGACGACTACCTCTACGCGGACCTTCGGGACGAAGTCCACCGAGTACTCGGCACCTCGGTACACCTCGGTGTGGCCCTTCTGGCGGCCGTAACCCTGAACTTCACTGACTGTCATTCCGAGTACGCCGGCCTGCTCCAGCCCCGTCTTGACGTCCTCCAGGGTGAACGGTTTGACGATTGCCGTGATCAGCTTCATTTTTGCTTCCCTTCACAAGACCTCGAGTGCCCGTTGTCGTACGGTGCAGCGTTCACGTCTATCTCTACCTTGTCAGGCGAAATCATATGCAGTCTCGGCGTGCTCGGCCTCGTCGATGCCGTTCGCCTCCTCCTCGTCCGTCACGCGCCAGCCGAGAGGCTTGAGCGCGAACGCGATGACCGCGGTGACGATGGCGGTGAAGATCAGCGCGAACAGTGCGATGACGATCTGCACGACGAGCTGCTTGTAGTCGCCGCCGTAGAACAGGCCGGTCTCGGATCCGAGGAAGCCGATTCCGATGGTTCCCCACAGGCCTGCGACGAGGTGAACGCCCACGACGTCGAGCGAGTCGTCGTAACCGAACTTGAACTTCAGGCCGACGGCCAGTGCGGAGAGCACACCGGCGATGACACCGAGGATCATGGCTCCGACCGGCGTGAGTGCGCCTGCGGCCGGGGTGATCGCGACCAGACCTGCAACGATGCCCGAGGCGGCGCCGAGGCTGGTGGCGTGTCCGTCGCGGATGCGCTCGGTGATGAGCCAGCCCACGATGGCGGCTGCCGTGGCTGCGGTGGTGTTGACCCAGGCCACACCGGCGATTCCGTCGGCCGCGAAGGCGGAACCGGCGTTGAATCCGAACCAGCCGAACCACAGCAGAGCTGCGCCGAGCATCACGAACGGAAGGTTGTGCGGGCGGTAGGCAACCTTGCCGAAGCCGGCGCGCTTGCCGATGATGATCGCCAGAATCAGACCGGCGATACCGGCGTTGATGTGCACGACGGTGCCACCGGCGAAGTCGATCGGAGCGACGTTGGCGACGAGTCCGCCTTCACCGTCGTCGGTGGTGCCGAAGATCATTGCCGCAAGACCGTTCTCGGATCCGGAGAGCAGTCCGCCGCCCCAGACCATGTGTGCGAGCGGGAAGTACGCGAGGGTGACCCAGATACCGGCGAAGGCGAGCCAGGTGCCGTACTTGACGCGGCCTGCGATCGAGCCGCTGATCAGTGCGACCGTGATGATGGCGAAGGTGACCTGGAATGCCACGTCGATGACGTTGGCGTAGCCCCATGCTCCGACGATGTAGTTGCCGTCCGCGTCGGTGATCGAATCCTTGAGTCCGAAGAACTCGAACGGGTTGGCGAAGACTCCGCCGATGTCCTGGGTGCCGTAGGACATCGACCAGCCCCACAGGAAGTAGATGATCGAGACGACGGCCATTGCTCCGAACGACATCATCATCATGTTCAACACGGACTTCTGCTGCGACATACCGCCGTAGAAGAACGCCAAGCCCGGCGTCATCAGCAGTACCAGCGATGCTGCCATCAGCATCCACGCGGCGTTGCCGGAGTTGGCCAACATATCCTCGGGACTCACGTACACCCTCCATTCTCCTGCACACCGGTTGGCGCGCCGTTAAGCAAGAAGAGTGGTTTCACGAGGTTTCATCCGTGACACTCGGGTGTTTCGGGCATGTGAACGCATGACCGGATTCTGTTGCAAAAAGGTTTCGTGCTGGCGTTTGTGCTTTTTCCCCGTTTCGCAGGCCACCCTGCGGGGTCGATCAGCCGAGCAGCGCGTCCACGAACGCACCGGGCTCGAACGGTGCCAGATCGTCGGCACCTTCCCCGAGACCGACGAGCTTGACGGGCACTCCGAGCTCACGCTGCACCTGAAAAACGATGCCACCCTTCGCGGTTCCGTCGAGCTTGGTCAGCACGACACCTGTGATGTTCACGATCTCGGCGAAGACACGGGCCTGCGTCAGTCCGTTCTGGCCCACGGTTGCGTCGAGAACGAGCAGAACGTCGTCGACGTGGGCCCTCTTCTCGATGACACGCTTGACCTTGCTCAGTTCGTCCATCAGACCCGATTTGGTGTGCAAACGTCCCGCGGTGTCGATGAGAACCACATCGACGCCGTTCTCGATCCCTTTGCTCACCGCGTCGAAGGCGACCGCAGCCGGATCCGCTGCCTCCTTGCCGCGAACCACCTCGGCACCCACTCGCTCGGCCCAGGTCTGCAGCTGATCGGCCGCAGCAGCGCGGAACGTGTCGGCGGCACCGAGCAGCACCCGCCGCCCGTCCGCGACCAGCACCCGAGCCAGTTTGCCCGTGGTGGTGGTCTTGCCGGTGCCGTTGACTCCGACCACCAGCAACACCGCGGGGGCACCGTCGTGTGGCAGAGCACGAATGGACCGGTCGAACTCGGGGTGCAACTGCGCCACGAGAATTTCGCGCAGCAGGGCCCTGGCATCGGCTTCGGTGCGAATACTGCGGGCCGCCATCTGCTCACGCAGCGTCCGCATGATCTCCGCGGTGGTCGCCGAACCGATATCGGCGATCAGCAGGGTGTCCTCGACCTCTTCCCACGAATCCTCGTCCAGGTCGCCGCCGCCGAGCAGTCCCAGCAGACTCTTGCCCACCGCGGACTGAGATCGTGCGAGCCGCCCACGGAGACGATCGAGCCGGCCCTCGGTCGGGTCGATGGTGTCCAACCGGCGAGGCGCAGGAGCAACGGTGTCTTCCACCGGAGGCTCGGGCGCAACAGGCTCGGCGACGGTGACATCGGTCGCCGGGGCCTCGGGTTCGAGCACTTCCGGCTCGATCCAGACGGTCTCCGATTCGACCGGTTCGGCGGTGGGAACCACCGGCGGCGGCTCCACCGGCTTCGGCTCGGCCGGCTTGGGGGCCTTCGGGATCACGGGTTCGGCTGTCGCCGTTCCCTGACTGAACGAGAAACCGCTGCCCGCGGTGTAGCCACCGGATCTGTCCTTGGTGGCCGCGTCCTCGATTCGCGCCGCCTCGTCCGACTTGAGGGACACTCTCCGACGACGGGAGAGCGCCAGCCCGACGACGAGGACGACGAGCAGGACGGCAGCGATCGCCGCGACGATGATCCACGCTTGGTTACTCACGTGGAACATCCTCTCAGGCGATCGTGGCCGCTCGTCACCGGTGGTGCACCGACCGCGAAAAAGCGCTTCCCGCCCGGGAGTTCGAGTCGATAGCATTCACGGTCATGGAGTGGACCACGGTGCGTGACGCCGCCGAGCTGACCGAGATGTTCGGAACGCCGAGCTTCCGAGCCGCGAACAAGGACCGACGCACGCTGCACCCCCTCGACGTGCAGTGGCTCGCTGCCTCACCGTTCTGCCTCCTCGGAACCTCCGACGCGAGCGGGAGATGCGACGTCTCACCCAAGGGCGATCCGGCCGGCAGTCTGGTGCACGTCCTCGACGACACCACGATCGCCCTCGCCGAGCGGCCGGGCAACCGCCGGATGGACGGCTATCGCAACATTCTCGAGAACCCGTTCGTCGGCCTGAACTTCTTCGTCCCCGGCCGCGGCGACACCCTTCGCATCAACGGTCGCGCGTCCCTGGTCACCGACGCGCCGTTCTTCGACGAGCTTCGGGTCGAGGGTCATCGCCCGATCTTGTGCCTGGTCGTCGACATCGAGGAAGTGTTCCACCACTGTGCGAAGGCGTTCATGCGGTCCAAGTTGTGGCAGCCCGAGACGTGGGACGCCGACGCCATCCCCGATGTCGCCACTCTGACGAAGGCGTTGATTCCGCAGGCTCCCGAGACGGTGGAGGAACTACGCGAGTACTACGGACCGTCCTACGCCGAGCAGCTGTATCCGAAGCAGTAGCTGCGGCGGACGAACCTCAGGAGACGGTGTCGGGTTCGGCGACGACGGATGCCGCCTCCGGCTCGTGGGCGTCCGCTTCCACCGCGTCCGGCTCGTGGGCGTCGGGCTCCACTGCGTCCGGCTCCACTGCGTCCGACTCGGCCGCGGGCACCGCGACGCGGTCTCGGTTCAACCGCTGCGAGATGACGGTGGTGATGCCGTCGCCGCGCATGCTGACGCCGTACAGCGCGTCGGCCACCTCCATCGTCGGCTTCTGGTGCGTGATCACGATCAGCTGCGACTTCTCGCGAAGCTGCTCGAACAGTCCGATCAGACGACGCAGGTTGGTGTCGTCCAGTGCAGCCTCGACCTCGTCCATGACGTAGAACGGTGACGGTCGGGCGCGGAAGATGGCCACCAGCATGGCCACCGCGGTCAGCGATTTCTCGCCACCGGAGAGCAACGAGAGTCGCTTGACCTTCTTGCCGGGCGGGCGTGCCTCGACCTCGATGCCTGTGGTGAGCATGTCCGACGGGTCGGTCAGGATCAGTCGTCCTTCACCGCCGGGGAAGAGCTTGGCGAACACCCCGGTGAATTCTCGTTCGACGTCGAGCCAGGCCTCGGTGAAGACCTGCAGGATCCGTTCGTCGACGTCGGCGACGACGCCGAGAAGGTCCTTGCGGGCGGACTTGACGTCCTCGAGCTGGGTGGACAGGAAGTTGTAGCGCTCCTCGAGGGCCGCGAACTCCTCGAGGGCGAGCGGGTTCACCTTGCCGAGTGTGGCGAGGTCGCGCTCGGCGCGTTTGGCGCGCTGCTCCTGGGTGGCTCGGTCGAACGGCATCGGGGCAGGTGCCACCACCTGCTCACCCCGCTCCTTGGCCGCCTCGTACTCGGCCATCTCCAGTTCGGTGGGAGGCAGGGCCACATCGGGCCCGTACTCGGCCACCAGATCGTCGAGGCCGATGCCGTGCTGCTCGAGAATCGTCGTCTCGAGTTGTTCGATCCGCAGCGCTGCCTGCGCACGGGCGACCTCGTCCCGGTGCACGGCGTCGGTGATCGACGCCAGCTGACCCTGCAGGGCGCGGACCTGCTCTTTGACCTTGTCGAGCTCGATCGTGCGCGTTGCACGCTCGGCGGACAGCTCGTCGCGCCTACGGGCAGCGGCCGCAACGACCGTGGCCAACCGCGCGGCGACTTCTTCGCCCGCTTCCCCGACCGCCGCCGCCACTGCGGCCGCATGCCGACGCGCTGCGCTCTCGCGCTCGGCTCGCGCCCTGGCCTCACGCTCGGCTCGCGCCGCCCGTCGAAGCGAATCCGCCCGGCCCCGTACGGACTGTGCGCGCTCTTCGGCGGTCCGCACGTTCAACCGAGCTTCGACCTCGACGGCACGCACTTCGGTCAATGCCGCTGCCGCCATCTCCCGTTCCATGGTGGTCGCAGCGTCACCGCTCTCGCCGTCTCCCGCGAAACCGGATTGCTCGTCTTCTGCCGTCCGCAGGTTCTCTTCCAGCTCGGCCAGCCGCGCGATCGCTTCTTCTCGACTGGCCTCGGCAGAGCTACGCTGCGTCGTCAATCGCGCCGACTCCGCGTGAGCCGAACGCGCCAGTTGACCCAATCGGCCCAGCTGTTCGTACACCGCGGCCATCGCGGCGTCGGATTCGTTGAGTGCTGCGAGCGCTTGCTCGGCCGATTCGCGCCGATCCCGTTGTTCTTCCAGCGCGCCTGCCAACGCCGCGTCGAGCTCCTCCGCGCGGCGGACCGCCGCGGCCAACTCCACCGTCGATGTGTCGATGGCCGACTGAACCTCGAGGGTGCTCGGACGACGGTCCGAGCCACCGGTGACCCAACCGGCTTCGACGACGTCGCCGTCCTTGGTCACCGCACGCAGCTCACCGGAATCGGAGACCAGACGGTGGGCCGCGTCGAGCGAGTCGACGGCGACCACACCGTCGAGCAGGGCCGCCATGGCCCCGGCCAGCCGGTCCGGATACTCGATCAGGTCCAGCACCCATCGAGCGCCGTTCGGGAGGTCCGGACGTGGAACCGATTGCGCTGCAACGACATTGCCGTGCACGATGGACGCGCGACCACCGTCGGCCGCACGCAGCGCCAGCACGGCATCACGCGCGGCATCGAACGATTCGGCGTGTGCGGCATCGGCGGCCGGACCCATGGCCACTGCCACCGCGATCTCGTATCCCGGCTCGACCGTGAGATGGCCCGCGAGCAGACCCGACAGACCGTCCTGCTGATTCTCCACCAGCCACCCGGCACCGTCCTTGCGTTCAAGGCCCATCGTGAGCGCTTCGATCCTGGCCTCGAACGACGCCACCTTCTTGCCCGCGATGCGTTCTTCTGCCTGCAGCTCCGTCACTCGGGCGTCGGCATGTCGCAGCGCGGCGACGGCTCGCTCGTAGTGCGTGTCGAGGCTCAGTTCGCTCGCGTCGAGGGTGCCGATCTGATCCTGCACACTCTCGAATTCGCGCTGAGCCGATTCGCCGCGCTCGCGGGCCTCGTCGATGGCCACCGACAAACGCGCCACCTCCGCGTCGATCGACTCGACCTTGGTTCGGAAAGTATCGACTCGGCCGGACAGACGCGCGAATCCCTCGCGGCGGTCGGCCACCGCGCGCACGGCAGCGAGGTGGGCACGCTCGGCGGCCGCAGCGGCGGCTTCACGCTCGGCCAGCTGCTCACGTGCCGCCTCGAGGGTTTCGCGTGCCATCTCGACGGCCTCGACGAGTTCCATCTCTTCTTCGGCGACTCGATCGGCCTGCGCTTCGAGCTCGTCCGGGTCCTGTCCCCGACCGGTGGATTGCACGGCGTCGAGATGCCGAGCACGTTCGTGGGCAATTCGAACCGTCGCGTTGACCCGTTCGGCGAGGGCCGACAGACGGAACCACGTCTGCCCGGCGGCCTCGGCGCTGGGGGTCAGCCGGGCGACGGCCTGTTCGTGTTCGCCGAGTGCCACCGAGCCGGCTTCGAGGGCGTCCTGCACCATCGCGTACTGCTCACGCGCCGCTTCCTCGTCCTGGGTCTGGGTCGCGAATTCCTCGCGCCTGGCCACCAGGTCGTCGGCCACCAGTCGCAGCCGGGCGTCGCGCAGGTCGGCCTGGACGGTCTGCGCGCGACGCGCGACCTCGGCCTGCCTCCCGAGAGGCTTGAGTTGGCGGCGCAATTCCGTCGTGAGGTCGGTCAACCGCGCCAGGTTGGCCTGCATCGCGTCGAGCTTGCGAACGGCCTTTTCCTTGCGCTTGCGGTGCTTGAGCACCCCGGCTGCTTCCTCGATGAAGGCTCGACGGTCCTCGGGCCGCGATTCCAGGATCGCGGCGAGCCGGCCCTGCCCGACGATCACGTGCATCTCGCGACCGATACCGGAGTCGCTGAGCAGTTCCTGAACGTCCATCAATCGGCACGAACTGCCGTTGATCTCGTACTCACCCGCGCCGTCACGGAACATACGGCGGGTGATCGAGACCTCGGAGTAGTCGATCGGGAGTGCGCCGTCGGAATTGTCGATCGTCAGAGTGACCTCTGCGCGGCCGAGCGGGGCTCGACCCGACGTGCCCGCGAAGATGACGTCTTCCATCTTCCCGCCGCGCAACGCCTTGGCGCCCTGTTCACCCATCACCCAGGTCAGGGCATCGACGACATTGGATTTGCCGGAGCCGTTGGGGCCGACGACACAGGTGATTCCGGGCTCGAAACGAAGAGTCGTCGCCGAAGCAAAGGACTTGAAGCCCTTCAGCGTCAGACTCTTGAGATACATAGCGTCCGTACTTTACCGGCACGCTGCCCGAAAGTGCGCCGAGCCTCCCGCAACGGACGATCAGCGTTCGACGAATCCCGTCAGATCTCCGCGGGCGGTGTCCCAACTCTCCACGACGAGCGTGACCCTGCCCGGAGTCCGATCACCTCGGAGCAGGGCCAGGAGCGCCTCGAGATGATCACGTGGGCCCTCCGCTATCACCAGGACTCGTCCGTCCGCGTGATTGGTCGCGTGACCGACGAGTCCGAGTTCGAGTGCGCGCGAGCGAGTCCACCACCGAAACCCGACGCCCTGAACGAGCCCGTGCACCCACGCCGTCAACCGTTCGTCGTTCATGCCTGCCACCCGGGCTCGAGCTTCCAGACGGTTCCATCGAAACTGGTGGCGTACAACGCTTTCTCGTCGAATCCGACGCCGCCGAAGGCGACCGACGAGGTCAGCGGAACGCCGGTCGCTATCACACAGGAGGCACCGGATTCCGGATCGATACGGACCACCCTGCCGGCGAGATTCTGTGCGAGATAGACCGTTCCGTCGTCGCCGACGGTCAGGTCGTCCGACATCGCCAGTGGTCCGACACCGTCGATGCGAATGCGCGCGGACGGTCCGGACGGATTCTGCTCGTCGAGCACGGTGAGCGTGGTCTCGAGATCGAACGTGTTGGCCACGTACATCTTTCCGTTACCGATTCCGATGCCGTTGGCCGATCCCAGATCGGTACGCACCGTCGACACCGAACCGTCGACCGCAACGCGCGTCAGGCCGGAGAGGCCACCCAGGTTGCGGGTGGTGAACAGATCACCGGTCGCCGATCGCGCCAGCCCGTTGGGCATCGTCAGGCCCGACGCGTACGTCGACCGAACCCCCGTGCCGAGATCGATCGTGTCGACGGTGCCGGTTCGGGTATCGAGAAGACCTGCGGCAGCGCTGTTTCCGGTCGTGAAGTACAGCGTGTCGGCGTCGCGGACCAGTCCGCCAGGCGACCGGACGTCGGCGACGAGTGTGCCCCGTGCGCCGTTGGGGGCCACGGTACGCAGCGCGCCGGGTCCGATGAGAGAGGTCTCGGACACGATCATCGAGCCGCGGCCGTCGAACTCGAGGTTCTCGAGCACCCCGAATCCCGACGCCACCGTGCTCACCGACCACGGAGTGCAACTGCTCGACGCCTCGGCGGTGGGAGCCAGGGCGGTCGCCGTGCCGAAGATCAGACCCGCGACGATTACGGCTGCCCCGGCTCTCATCAGGCGTCCACGTCGATGTCCAAGGTGATCTTCGTACCCGCCTTCAGGGTGCGCCCGACGGTGCACACCTTGTCGATGGCGCGCTCGACGACAGTGAGCAGACGCTCCTGCGCCTCGGGGTCCATCGCGCCGAGGTCGACTCGGAGAATCTCGTTCAGTTCCGGGTACAGCTCGTTTTCGCGATCGGCGGCCCCGGAGACCTCGACGGTGGCGGCGTAGTCGTCGCCCAGTCGCCGCGAGAGCGGTAGGTCCGAGCTCATGCCGGTGCATGCGGCGAGTGCGATCTTGAGCAGCTCGCCGGGGGTGAAGACGCCCTCCACCGATTCCGACCCGACGAGCACTTCGGCTCCTCGGGAGCTGCGGCCGGTGTAGCGACGGGTGCCTGTGCGCTCGACCCAGAGGTTGGTCGGCGTGCTCTGTTCTGCCATGACGGAAATACTAGGCGGGCTGTTCAGGAGTCGAACCCGCGGAATGACCTGGGCGCTGTCAGCTGCGCACGTGTCGGGGTCGCGGCTGGCAGGTGGGGCAGCTGAACGAGCTGCGGTTCATGAACTTCTCGCGTCTGATCGGGGTTCCGCACCGCGAGCACGGCAGACCCTCCTGACCGTAGGCGTCTAGGGAACGATCGAAGTAGCCGGACTGCCCGTTGACGTTGACGTACAACGCGTCGAACGAGGTTCCACCCTGCGCGAGGGCCTCGCCCATGACGGCGTGCACTGCGGTCAGAAGGCGCCGCAGCGCCGGCCGCGTCAGCGCCTCCGCGATTCGATTGCCGTGGATCTTCGCGCGCCACAGCGCCTCGTCGGCATAGATGTTGCCCACGCCCGAGAGCACCGTCTGATCGAGCAGTGCCCGCTTGATCTCGGTGTGCTTGCCGCGCAACACGTCGACCACCGATTCGGCGTCGAACAGTGGATCGATCGGATCGCGGGCGATGTGTGCGACCGGTTCGGGTAACTCCGTGCCGTCCACGGTGACGATCGGGGCGAGCGCCCAGCCGCCGAAGGTGCGTTGATCGACGAACCGCAGATCGGCACCGTCGTCGAGTCGTACCCGGATCCGGAGGTGCTTCTCGTCCGGGGCGGATGGCGGCTGCACCAGCATCTGTCCGCTCATGCCAAGGTGCACGACGGTGGCGAAGTCGCCGGGTTCCATCACCAGCCACAGGTATTTACCGCGCCGGCGAGCCGAGGAGACGCGCTGACCGCGCAGCTGGCCGATCAGATCGAGGCCACCGAGATCGTGACGCCGCACGGCGCGAGGGTGCAGAACTTCCACCGATTGCATCGTCCTGCCGACGACGTGAGATTCCAGACCGAGCCGGACGACCTCGACCTCGGGGAGTTCCGGCATCAGGATTCGTCGGTTGCCGGCTCGCCGGGAATCGCGGTGTCGTTGTTCGACAACGTGTTCCACGCCAGACTGGCGGCCTTCTGTTCGGCTTCCTTCTTCGACCGACCGATACCGACGCCGCGCGGGAATCCGCCGACCAACACGGTCGCGGTGAATTCCTTGTCGTGGTCGGGTCCGGTCGACGAGATCTCGTACGCCGGAACGCCGAGTGCACGTTCGGCGGTCAGTTCCTGCAGGCTCGTCTTCCAGTCCAGCCCGGCACCGAGCTTGGGAGCTCGATCGAGGAGGCCTGCGAACAGCGTCAGGACAACGGTGCGAGCGACGTCGATGCCGTGCTGAAGGTGGATTGCACCCAGCAACGACTCCATGCCGTCGGCAAGGATGCTCGGCTTGTCGCGCCCACCGGTCTGTTCCTCGCCCTTACCCAGCAGCAGATGGCGACCCAGTCCGCCGTCACCGAGACCGCGCGCGACTTCCGCCAAGGCGTGCATGTTGACCACGCTCGCCCTGATCTTGGCCAGCTGACCTTCGGATTTGGTGGGATGCACCGCGTAGAGGTGCTCGGTCACCGCAAGACCGAGAACGGAATCTCCCAGGAACTCGAGCCGCTCGTTGGTGGGCAGACCACCGTGTTCGTACGCGAACGATCGGTGCGTCAGCGCCAACGTCAGCAGAGGTTCCGACAGGGAAACACCGATGGCGGCGAGGAGCGACTCTCGGTCGTCCCCGCCGCCGGCGGCAGTGGAGCTATTCTTCTGAGAACCGCTGTTGTGCCGGTCCACTACTTCGTTTGTCACGTAAGCGGAAATCAGACCGCTGCGACGACCTGGCGGCCCTTGTAGGTGCCGCACGAGGGGCACGCGATGTGGGGCAGAGTCTTCTCGCCGCAACCGCGGTTGGGGCACGTCACGAGGGTGGGCGCAGTGGTTTTCCACTGTGCACGACGCGACCTCGTGTTGGAACGCGACATTTTGCGCTTCGGGACAGCCACTTACTTCTCCTCGGCTTCGTTGTTCACAAGTTCTGTGCTCGGTTCTGGATCCACGCCAAATTTGGCTGCAAGACCAGCCCAGCGAGGATCAATTGTATCGTGACTGTGGCCGGATTCAGCAATCGCCAGGCGAACGCCGCATTCTGGGCACAATCCCTCGCACTCGTCGCTGCACACGGGGTGGAGTGGAAGCTCCAGACCGACCGCGTCGACAATGACGGGTTCGAGATCTATCAGGTCGTCGACGATGCGGTGAATCTCGTCCGCATCGGTTGTCTCCTCGGTGATGCTGTTCGGGTACGCGAACAACTCCGTCAAGTAGACGTCGACGTTGCCACCGACCGGGTCGAGGCAACGAGTGCACTCCCCGGCCGTGGCCGCTCGTACGGAGCCGGTGACGAGAACGCCCTCCGAGACCGCCTGCAACTGCAGATCGAGCGAGACCGGAACACCGGCTTCGATGGCTATGGCATCGAGGCCGATTCGGGAAGGAGCCGGAACCGTCCGCTCGATGGCCTTCGTCGACCCGGGTCGACGACCGAGGTTGAGAATGTCCAGAACGAATCCGTCGTCCAATTCCGGACGGGTCGTTCTCTTGGGCGGGGGCACGTCTGTTCTTCCTTACTGTCGGTATGCCTACTGTCGGTAAGCAACCCCACAACGATACGCATACGTGCATACGAGGGCAAATCGCTGTCGATCAGTGGCGGCTGCGACGCCCCTGCTCCTGGCTCCCGTACGCGGATTCTCCGTACGGCTCACTGCCGTACTCGGGCACGCCCGAGCCGGTTCGCAGCTGCTGACGCCCACGTCCGACCGAACGAATGGTGCCGCTGAGGAACTCCTCGAACTCTGCAAGCTTGGTGTCGACGTAGACGTCGCACTCGCTGCGCATCCGGTCCGATTCGGCGTGAGCGCTGTCGATCACCCGAGCCGACTCGGCGTGGGCCGCCTGAACGACCTCGGTCTCCGACACAAGGCGGTTCTGTTCGGCAGTACCGTCTGCGACGGACCGCTCGTACGACGCCGTCCCGGACTCGATCATCCGATCGGCCTCGGTGCGGGCGCGAACGGTCAGAGCCTCGTACTCGCGCTGGCCTTCGAGCACCGTTCGCTCGGCCTCCGCCTCGGCATCGGCCACGAGCTGGTCGGCATGCGCCGACGCCTCGGACACCATGCGATCTGCCTGCGCCTTGGCGTCGGCGAGAATGCGATCGGCCGAATCCCGAGCGTTCTCGACCGTGTTCTGGGCCTCGGCGTTGGCGGTGCCGACCGTCTTCTCCGCGGTGGCCCTGGCATCGCCGACGAGCTTGTCGCGATGGTCCAGTACGTCCTGGGCGTCGTCCAGCTCGCCGGGGATCGCGTCCCGAACGTCGTCGAGCAGTTCCAGGACATCGCCGCGAGGGACGACGCACCCGGCAGTCATCGGAACGCCGCGCGCCTCCTCGACAATGGCGACGAGCTCGTCGAGCGCCTCGAATACGCGGTACACCGGTTACCCCAATCGTCGAATCTGCCACTGCGCGGTCTTCACTCGCAGTGCTGCGCTGTTCAGTCTGCCCGCCGAGGCGGACGTCTGCGCTATACCGGCTCGGTGTGTCGCTCTTCGAACTACTCTGCGGCCCGCTCGGCGATACGGGCGGTCAGGCGGTCCTGAACGAAGGGCGGCAGCATCCCGGTGACGTCTCCCCCGAAGGTCGCGACTTCCTTGATCAGCGAACTGGACAGAAAGCTGTGCGCTGGATTCGCCGGGAGGAACAGCGTGTCCACTCCGGTGAGGGTTCGATTCATCTGCGCCATCTGCAACTCGTAGTCGAAATCGACCGAACTGCGCAAACCTTTGATGATCGCCGAAAAGCCTTCTTGCCGAGCGTAATCGACCAACAGTCCGTACCACGAGCCGATCCTGACGTTCGGCAGATGCTCCGTGGCGACCTCGAGCATCTCGATCCGCTCGTCGATGCTGAACATTCCCTTCTTGCTCTTGTTCACCATCACCGTGACCACCACCTCGTCGAAGGCTGCGGCCGCCCGCTCGAAGATGTCGAGGTGACCGTTGGTCACCGGGTCGAAGGATCCAGGGCAGAGTGCGCCAGTCATGCCCGCGAACCTATCAGCCGATCCCGTGCACGCTCGCTACGCACGTGCAGCGATCTCGATTCGACTCTCGCCGTACTTCTTCGACTTCTCCGGGACCAGTCCGGTCGGCCATCGGGTCTCCGGCGAACGCGACGACCGCTCCAGGACGACGACCGCATCGGGTGTGAGCCATCCCCCGACGACGAGCCTGTCCAACAGCCCGGCGACGGCAGTGTCGGTGACGGCATACGGCGGGTCGGCCAACACCAGGTCGTACTCGGCATCCGCTGCCCCGGCCAGCACGGAGGCCACCGGGGCGCAGCGGACCGAAGCGCCGGGCAACCCCACCGACTCGATGTTCTTTCGCACCACCGCCGCCGCTCGGGCATCGGACTCGACCAACACCGCCGACGACGCTCCACGCGAGAGTGCCTCCAGCCCCAGTGCTCCCGATCCCGCGAACAGATCCAGTACCGCGGCACCGCCGAGTTCCATCCGACTCTCCAGCGAGCTGAACAGCGCTTCGCGAACTCGCTCGGAGGTGGGGCGGGTGCCCTGGCCGGGAACCGACAATCGTCGACCACCCGCGACACCCGCCACGATCCGCGTCATTCGCTGCCGGCCTCTTCGCCCGTCGACCCCCCACCGATGACGACGAGCAGATCGCCGCCTTCCACCTGCTGCACACCGGAGATCGCCAACCGGGTCACGGTGCCGCCGCGGGGAGCGGTGATCGCGGCCTCCATCTTCATCGCCTCGATCGTGGCGACGGTGTCTCCGGCCGAGATCTTCTGCCCCTCCTCGACCGACAGCGTCACCACACCGGCGAACGGTGCCGGAATATGACCGGAGTTGGATCGATCCGCCTTCTCGACCGTGGGGGCCTCGCTCGAGATGGACCGGTCACGCACCGAGACCGGACGCAACTGTCCGTTCAGGATGCACATGACGGTGCGCATTCCGCGCTCGTCGGGGTCGGAGATCGCCTCGAGCCCGATCAGCAGTTCGACGCCCTTCTCCAGGGCCACCCGATGCTCCTCGCCCTGCCGCAGGCCGTAGAAGAACTGATTGGCCGACAGCCGCGTCGTATCGCCGTACTTCTCGCGGTGAGCGGCGAGTTCGGCTGTGGGACCGGGGAACAACAGACGGTTGAGAGTCTCGCGGCGCTGAGCCGAGGTGCCGTCGAGGTTCTTCTCGTCCTCATCGGTGAGCGGTGTCACCGGCTTGCCCTCGCCACGACCCTCCAGCGCCTTCGTCCGCAACGGTTCCGGCCATCCGCCCGCAGGCGTACCCAGATCGCCGCGCAGGAATCCGATCACCGAATCGGGGATGTCGTAGCGACCGGGATTCTCGGCGAATTCCTCGGCGGACGCGCCTGCACCCACCAGAGCAAGTGCCAGGTCGCCGACGACCTTCGAGCTCGGTGTCACCTTGGTCAGACGGCCCAACATGCGGTCGGCTGCAGCGTAATTGGCCTCGACGGTCTCGAACCGATCACCGAGACCGAGCGAAATGGCCTGCTGTCGTAGGTTCGAGAGCTGTCCGCCGGGGATCTCGTGGGTGTACACGCGACCCGTCGGTGCAGGCAGACCGGACTCGAACGGCGCGTACACCTTTCGCACGGCTTCCCAGTACGGCTCGAGGTCACAGACGGCCTGCAGATTCAGACCGGTATCGCGCTCGGTGTGCGCGGCAGCAGCCACGATCGCCGACAACGCAGGCTGGCTGGTGGTGCCTGCCATCGCGGCGCTGGCACCGTCGACGGCGTCGGCCCCGGCCTCCCATGCGGCGAGGTAGGTCGCGAGCTGACCACCGGGTGTGTCGTGGGTGTGTACGTGAACGGGCAGATCGAAGTTCGAGCGCAGTGCCGTCACCAGAGTCTTGGCTGCGGGTGCGCGAAGCAGTCCTGCCATGTCCTTGATGGCGAGCACGTGCGCGCCTGCGTCGACGATCTGCTCGGCCAACTTCAGGTAGTAGTCGAGGGTGTAGAGGTTCTCGTTCGGGTTCGACAGATCACCGGTGTAGCTCAATGCCACCTCGGCGAGCGCCGTGCCGGTCTCGCGCACGGCATCGATGGCCGGACGCATCTGATCGACATTGTTGAGCGCGTCGAAGATGCGGAAGATGTCGATGCCGGTGTCGGTTGCCTCGGCGACGAAGCTGCGGGTCACCTTCTCCGGGTACGGGGTGTAGCCGACGGTGTTCCTGCCGCGCAGCAACATCTGAATTGCGATGTTCGGCACGGCCTCTCGCAGGCTGGCCAATCTCTCCCACGGATCCTCGTGCAGGAATCGCAGTGCCACGTCGTAGGTGGCACCGCCCCACGCCTCGATGGAGAGCAGCTGCGGCGTGGTGCGCGCGACGTACGGAGCGACTCCGAGCAGTCCGCTCGTCCTCACGCGCGTGGCCAGCAACGACTGATGCGCGTCGCGGAACGTGGTGTCGGTGACGCCGAGGGCTTTTCGATTGCGCAGATCGCGAGCGAACCCCTCGGGTCCGAGCGCAAGCAGCCGTTGCCTCGAACCGTCCGGGATCGGGGCTGCGAAGTCCACCGGCGGCAGCTTGTCGTGCGGGTACACCGACGACGGACGCTCGCCGTGCGGCTTGTTCACCGTCACGTCGGCCAGGTACGCGAGAATCTTGGTGCCGCGGTCGCCCGAGGAGCGCGAGGTGAGCAGTTCGGGGCGCTCCTCGATGAACGAGGTGGTGACCCGGCCCGCGGTGAAGTCGGGATCGACCAGAACCGCTTGCAGGAACGGGATATTCGTGGCGACACCGCGAATCCTGAACTCCGCCAGGGCTCGTCGGGCACGCGCCACGGCGGTGTCGAAGTCACGGCCTCGGCAGGTGAGCTTGACGAGCATGGAGTCGAAGTAGGCACCGACCTCGGCACCCAGAGTGGTACCACCGTCGAGGCGCACTCCGGCACCGCCCGGCGTCCGGTACGCGGTGATGCGTCCGACATCCGGGCGGAATCCGTTCGCCGGATCCTCGGTGGTGATGCGGCACTGCAGAGCCGCACCACGCAGCACGATGTTCTCCTGCTGCAGACCGAGATCGGCAAGTGTCTCTCCCGAGGCGATCCGCAGCTGGGACTGCACCAGATCCACATCGGTCACCTCTTCGGTGACGGTGTGCTCCACCTGAATTCGAGGGTTCATCTCGATGAAGACGTGATTACCACGGGTGTCGAGCAGGAACTCGACGGTACCGGCACACGAATAGCCGATCTGCTTCGCGAACGCGACGGCGTCGGCGCAGATCTTCTCCCGCAATCCCTCGGGCAGATTCGGAGCCGGAGCGAGCTCGATGACCTTCTGATGCCGACGCTGCACGCTGCAGTCGCGCTCGAACAGGTGCACCACGTTGCCCTGGCCGTCGGCCAGGATCTGAACCTCGATGTGCCGGGGATCGATCACGGCTTGCTCGAGGAACACGGTCGGATCACCGAAAGCCGATTCCGCCTCGCGCGCAGCAGCTTCGATGGATTCGCGCAGCTGCTCGGGCTCGGCCACTCGGCGCATACCGCGGCCGCCACCGCCCGCGACGGCCTTGACGAACAGCGGGAACGTCATCGACTCGGACTCGGCGACGAGCGCGTCCACATCGGACGACGGCTCCGACGACGCCAGCACCGGAAGCCCAGCCGCCTTGGCTGCCGCGATCGCGCGGGCCTTGTTGCCGGTCAGTTCGAGAACATCGGCGGACGGGCCGACGAAGGTGATGCCTGCCTCGGCGCACGCTGCGGCCAGATCCGGGTTCTCGGAAAGGAATCCGTATCCGGGGTACACCGCGTCCGCACCGCTGCGTTTGGCAGCGGCGACGATCTCGTCGACCGAGAGGTACGCGCGAACGGGATGGCCCTTCTCCCCGATCTGGTACGCCTCGTCGGCCTTCGTCCGATGTACCGAGTTCCTGTCCTCGAACGGGAACACCGCAACGGTCGAGGCCCCGAGTTCGTAGGAGGCGCGGAAGGCACGGATGGCAATTTCACCGCGGTTGGCAACCAAAACTTTGGAGAACATTGGCTCAACTTACCCGGCAGCGTCGGCCACCGAGGCGTACTGATCTCATCATGCGGGACGATGTGCTCGATTTCCTCCACTGAAACGGTGCAGTAGGTAACGACCGACCCCTCGACCGCTCCTGTCCACCCGTCAGGACTTCTGCAGGTAATCGACTCGATCCGATCGCCAAGCCGATCGCATCATCGACGCGATGCCGGGATCGTTCGCCAGCGACGGGTCCTGCGCGAACAGGGACCGGGCGCAGTCCTGCGCGTCCGCGATAATGTCCTCGTCGTCGATGAACGAGAGCAGCCGCAACCCGCTGACCGTGCCCGACTGTGCAGCTCCGAGAACGTCGCCCTCGCGACGAGTGGCCAGATCCAGCTTGGCCAGCTCGAAACCGTCGTTGGTCGCTGCCACCGCCTCGAGCCGGGCGAACGAGCCGCCCGCGGGGCTGAGATAGCTGATCATGATGCACAGGCCCTGATGCCCACCTCGGCCGATTCGGCCTCGCAACTGGTGCAGTTGGCTCACGCCGAATCGGTCCGCATCCATGATGACCATGACCGTCGCGTTGGGAACGTCCACTCCCACTTCGACCACCGTGGTGCAGACCAGGACGTCGATCTCGCCGGAGTTGAACTCGGACATGGTGATGTCCTTGTCGTCTCCCGACAGTCGTCCGTGCAACAGACCCACGCGCAGATCGTGCATCGGTCCGGTGGAGAGGGTCTCGTACAGATCCACCGCAGCCGTGGTCTCGGGGCCGTCCTCCGCGCTCGCACTCTTCTTCTTCGCAGCGCTCTTCTTCCCCGTCTCCGCGTCCTCGTCGTCGCCGATGCGGGAGCACACCACATAGGCCTGGCGACCGGCTGCCACTTCCTCGTGAATACGCTGCCACGCTCGATCCACCCAGCCCGGCTTGCTCCTGGCAGGCACCACGTTGCTGACGATGGGCGATCGGCCGCGGGGCAGTTCGGTGAGCACCGACGTCTCGAGGTCACCCAACGTCGACATCGCGATGGTCCGCGGGATGGGGGTTGCGGTCATCACGAGCAAGTGCGGACTGGTGTTGTCGCGAGCTTTCGCGCGCAACGCATCTCGTTGCTCGACGCCGAACCTGTGCTGTTCGTCGACGACGACCATCGCGAGATCGAGAAATTCGACGCGGTCCTCGATCAGGGCGTGGGTGCCGATCACGATGCCGGCATCACCGGTGACGGCGTCGAGCAGCGCGGATCGCTTGGCCGCAGTGGACATCGAACCGGTCAACAAGGCGACCTTGGTCGCCAGCTCGTGCGATCCGAGTTCGCCGCCGGCCGCGAGGCTCCCGAGCATCGACCGAATCGAGCGCGCGTGTTGGGAGGCGAGAACCTCCGTCGGTGCCAGCAACGCACACTGATGCCCGGCATCGATCACCTGCAGCATCGCCCGCAGGGCAACGATCGTCTTGCCCGAGCCGACCTCACCCTGCAACAGTCGCGACATCGGATGCGGTGCCGACAGATCGTGGGCGATCTCGGCTGCCACCTGGTGCTGGCCGGCCGTCAACTCGAACGGCAGACGCCGATCGAACTCCGCGGCGAGACCGTCGGTGATCGGTGGGCATCGCGGAGCCACGCGGGTGGATGCGTCGCGTCGGCGGTCGGCGAGGACGAGCTGAACGGCGAGCGCCTCGTCGAACTTCAGCCGCTCGCGCGCAGAGTCCTTGTCCTGTGCGGTATCCGGGAAATGGACCGACCGCAGCGCGGTGTCGATGTCGACGAGACCGCGCTGCGCACGAACCGACTCGGGCAACGGATCGACCACGTCGTCGAGTTGGTCGAGCACCTGTCGGACACAGCGCATGAAGGTCCAGCTCTCGACGTCCTTCGCGGCCGGGTAGATGGGCACGAACGCGCGATCGAACACCGACATGTCCACGGCACCGGAGGAATCGACCGAGCCGCGAGCGAGTCCGGCCAGGGTGCCACCGCCGACGATTCGACCTGCAGGCACGACGGCACCGTCGTTACCGTCTCCGCCGAGAATCACGTAGCTGGGGTGCGTGAGATTCCACCGCTTGCCGAAGTACTTGACCTTGCCCGAGAACATTCCTCGACGACCGGGCAGCAGAACGTGCTTGAGCTTGTGCGGACTGAAGAAGGTAGCGTCGATCCGCTGCCCGTCGGCGGCGAGTGTCACGGCAAGGAACTGACCGTTGCGGTTCTTCATCGAACGCAGCGTCGCGGACTCGACCGTTGCGACGATGGTGATGTGCTCGCCCTCGGGCGGCTCCTTCTCCCCCAGCTCCGAACCGTGCGTCATGTAGCGGTGCGGATAGTGCCGCAGCAGGTCCTCGACGGTGTGAATTCCGAAGACGTCGGCCAGCGGCGTCGCCGCCGCGGCTCCCAGGATGTGATCGAGCCGATCCACCAGCGTTGCCATTGTCCGAGATTCCCTATTCCACTCCGAATTGCACGAGATCCCCCGGCTGTCCACCTGTATAGACCACCACGTCGACTCCGGGGTGTGCGCCCGCCACGTACTCGGCCAACCGATCACCGAAGTCATCCGACGCCTGGGCCCCGACGAGCACCGTCACCAGCTCCCCTCCCGTGGCCAGGAGCTGATCGAGCAACCGACACCCCGCATCGAGAGGACGAGCGGCGACGATCACCACCTCCTGCCCCGCCAGCCCGATGCAGTCGCCCGGCTCGCAGGTGCCGACCCACGTCAGAGATCGCTCCTGTGCGATACGCAGAGAACCCCACCTCGTGCCCGCCGCCGCCTCGGACATCGTGAACGCGTCGTCGACTGCGGCGCGGGCGGCATCGTGCACCGCGAGCGCGGCCAGTCCCTGCACCATCGCCGAACACGGCAACATCACCACGTCCTTGCCGTCCGCTCGGGCAGCGGCGCCGACCGCGACGAGTTCCTGCGCGGACAACGCGCCGTTCGGCAACACCAACACCTCACGATGCTTCATCCCGACGATCGCGCGATGCAGCACCGAGGAGTCGATCGCCTCGTCGCACCGCACCACCGTCGCACCTTCCTGAACGTAGAGGTCTGCGGCACCGTCACCGGCCACCAGCGCCAAAATATCGCGACCGACCGACAGCACCGCTGCGTCGCGGCTTTCGGGGATCGCGACTGCGGCGAACTCGGCCGGACCGAAACACGAGATACGCACTCCGCGAACATCTCCGGCGGCGATGCCGCGGTCGACGGCACCACCGGGGTCGGTGGTGTGTACGTGCGCGGACCAGGCCCCGGAACCGTCACCGGCGACGACGACCGAATCTCCGATGTCGGCCAGTGCTCGGCGAAGTTCCGCCGCCCCCGCGTCGTCCGGCCCGTGCACGACGTAGACCACCTCGTACCCGAGGGAGCGAGACGATCCGTACTCCGACACCGCCACGGGTGCACGGCCGCAGTCCGACGAGAGGTTCGGCGCATCGTCGCCCGTCCGGCGTTCGTGCTCGTGTGGGCGACGGTATCGCCTGCGCGGCGGGGTGCGGCCGATCACCACCTCCACGAACGCGTCGACGATCACCGAGAGACCGAGAGCTCCTGCGTCCACGACACCGGCCTCGCGGAGTTCGGCGAGTTGGTCCGTCGTGCTGTCGACAGCTCGAGCAGTGGCCTCGGCGATGTCGACCACCAGCGTGGAGAGGCTGACATTGGCATCGTGCGCCGAGGCTTCGCGATCGGCTGCGGCCAGAACGGTGAGCATCGTGCCCTCGACGGGAACGCTGACCGCGCCCGCGACCAGGACTCTGGCGCGACGCAGCATCGCCTGCATCGACACCGTGTCCAGCGGGCCGTCCGCTGCGGCCTCGGCGACGGCGCGCAACAGCTGGGACACGATCACCCCCGAGTTCCCCCGTGCCCCCGCGACCGCCCCCACTGCCAGCGCTCGCCCGATGGAGCGGGCGTCCGCAGCGGGCCCGGCTGCGCGCATCGATTCCACCGCGGCGCGGAAGGTGAACATGAGATTGGTGCCGGTGTCCGAGTCGGGGATGGGGAACACATTGAGTGCATTGATCTCGTCGCACCGTGCGGTGAGGGAATCGACGCAGTGGTAGGCCCACCGACGCAGGGCCGCGGCATCGATCGATTCGAGAACGTCGACCACCTCGGCCAGCCTCCCCCCGCGTCACGTCCCTCACCTCGTCCGAACTCCCTCGCGGACAGTGCCCGAAGCTTAGTCGGGCATGATCGGTGGCGCGCCGTACGTGAGCCCCGCGGAGCGTCTGCCGTGGCGGTTTGGTGATTGCGTGCGACGCCGCTATTCTTGCAGGGTTGCCTCGAGGCGATCTTCACGCATTGCAATCCTTGCATCTGCTCGTAGTTCGTTTCGATGTCTTCGACCACATGTATCGATCAACATCTATCAAGGAGTTCGCGACTATGGCTGCCGTCTGCGACGTATGCGCCAAGGGGCCCGGCTTCGGTAAGTCGGTCTCGCACTCGCACCGACGGACCAACCGTCGTTGGAACCCGAATATCCAGACCGTTCACGCTCAGGTTGCGCCTGGTAACTCCAAGCGCATGAACGTGTGCACCTCCTGCTTGAAGGCAGGCAAGGTGGTCCGGGGCTGATTTCGGCCTCGCTCTTCGTTTTCCTCCACGGCGTTCCTCGCGTGCGAGAACTGTGCCCCGCCCCCGTATTCGGAGGCGGGGCACAGTCGTCGGTGCACTCGAACACTTGGACGTCCATTAGAATTCCGATTGTGAGTGATTCGGATGACTACGGTCCCAGCAAGGTCAGCATCGAGGACGGCGTGCTGCGCATCGTCGTCGCCACCGAGGCGGGCGGTGCCTCTCTCGACCTCGAAGGCATCGACGCCGGCACGGCGGCACTGCGATCCGTCAACGCCGGTACCACCGCGATCGGAAGCGTGCTCCTCATCGGCCGCGGGCCCAACTTCTGCGCAGGCGGAAACGTACGCGATTTCGCCGGAGCCGACGACCGCGGCGCATTCGTCGGTTCGGTCGCCGACACATTCCATGCATTCGTCCGCGAACTGGCCGCCGTCACCGTCCCGGTCGTCGCCGGGGTCCACGGCTGGGCGGCCGGGGCAGGCATGAGTCTGGTCTGTCTCACCGATATCGCCATCGGCGGACCGTCGACCAAACTGCGCCCTGCGTACCCTTCCATCGGATTCACCCCGGACGGAGGAATGTCCTGGACACTCCCCCGAATCGTCGGTTCGGGCCGCGCGATGGACATACTTCTGGGTGACTCGATCATCAACGGAGAGGACGCCGTTCGGCTCGGAATCCTCAGCCGGCTGGTGGGCGACGACATCGTCGACAGTGAGGCCGAGCGCCTCGCTCGAACCCTCGCCAACGGCCCGACATCGGCGTACCAGGGCATCAAGAGACTGCTCGGAAGCTCCGAATCAGCAACTCTGACAGAACAATTGGACGCCGAAGCCGCCTCGATATCGGTCGCTGCGGCGTCACCGGCCGGACGTGAAGGCGTCGACGCGTTCGTCGAGAAGCGTCGTCCCGACTTCTCCTGAACCGGTCACGGCAACGTCCAGTCGATCGGTTCGTCTCCGCCCTCGACCAACAGTTCGTTGACGCGGCTGAAGGGCTTGGATCCGAAGAAACCGCGTGAGGCGGACAGCGGTGACGGATGAGCGGATTCGATGAAGGGCACCGATCCGAGCATCGGCTTCAGGGTTGCCGCGTCACGTCCCCAGAGAACTGCCACCAGTCCGGGCGCGTCGGGGTTCTCCGCTCGGGCGACCAATGCCCGAATCGCTTGCTCGGTCACCGCTTCCCAGCCCTTCTTGCGGTGTGACGCCGCCTGCGACGGTTCGACGGTGAGCACCCTGTTGAGCAACATCACTCCCTGCTCCGACCAGGGTGTGAGATCGCCGGTGCTCGGCGTGGGCAGACCGAGATCGTCGGAATACTCCTTGAAGATGTTGCTCAGACTCCGCGGTACGGGTCGCACGTCGGGCGCGACAGAAAAGCTCAGGCCCACTGCGTGTCCCGGCGTGGGATACGGATCCTGACCGACGATGAGCACGCGAACCCGATCGAAGGGGTAGCGAAAAGCGCGCAGCACGTTCTCACCCGCGGGCAGGTAGTGCCGTCCGGCGGCGAGTTCGGCTCGCAGGAAGTCGCCCATCGCAGCGACATTCGTCTCGACCGGAGCGAGGGCAGCAGCCCAGCCCGACTCGACGCTCTCGGACAGCGGCCGGGGCGTCACCGGTCGATCCGGCGAAGCGCGTCGCGGTAGTACGCGGCATTGGCGGAGTACATCTGCACGTTGATGTCGACATGCCCCTCGGGAACCTGGTAGCCCTCGCGGATCTTGGCGGGCACGCCGAGCGCCATGGAACGTTCGGGAACGACGAACTTGAACGGCACCACCGCGCCTGCACCGACGATCGAGCCCGCCCCGATCTTCGATCCGTTCAGTACCACCGAGCCCGACGCGATGAGGCAGTTGTCCCCGATGGTCGCACCCTCGACGTGCGCATTGTGGCCCAGTACGCACCCGGAACCGATGACCGTTGCGTCGATCGGAGTGCAGTGAACCACGGTCCCGTCCTGCACGTTGGTGCCCTCGCCGATCGAGATGGTGCCGTAGTCGGCCCGCAGAACCGCAGTGGGCCACACCGACGATCCGGCAGCCAAGGTCACCGCTCCGATGACGACGGCGTCGGGATGAACGTAGGCGTCGGGGTGGATGTCGGGTTCGCGATCACCGAGCGCATAGATAGCCATCTCTGCAACTTAGCCGACTCGACCGACCCGACCCGCGTTCACTCGCCCTCGAAACTCGACCATCCCGAGCTACCCGCGTGGACGCGTCCGCCGACCGTCACTCGACCCGCAGGCGCACCGTCTCCGTGCTCGACGCGGCCGATCACCGTCCATCCCCCGGGAACGGCGGCGGCATCGGGGAAGGTGCCGACGAGCGCGTGATCCTCGCCTCCGGTCAGTACCCACTCCAGCGGATCGTGCCCCATCAGCGTTGCTGCCGAACGCAGTTCGACAGGGATCTCCAGCAGGTCGGGATCGAGGTCGACGAGAACGCCCGATGCGTCGGCGATGTGGCCGAGATCGGCCAGCAGCCCGTCGGAGACGTCGGTGAGCGAGGTCGCACCCGCCTCTGCGGCGTCGATCCCGGCGCGGTACGGCGGGACGGGCACTCGGTGTGCGTCCAACACGGCGTCGTGGCCCGTTCCGTCCCGGTCGCCGAGCAGCAGGGCCAGGCCGGCCGCGGACCAGCCGAGCCGCCCCGCATAGGCGATCACATCACCGGCACACGCCCCCGATCGAAGAACCGGGGCCCGGCCCTGGAGATCGCCGAGCGCGGTGATCGAGATCACCAGCTCCGGCGATTGCACCACATCGCCACCGACGACGGCCGATCCCGCAGCAACCGCCTCGAGCCACATGCCCTCGTTGAGACCGTCGGTCACGCTCACCGGAGTGTCGGCCGGGCATCCGAGAGAGACGAGAAAACCCGAGCACTGCGCGCCCATCGCGGCGATGTCCGCGCCGTTCTGCGCGATCGCCTTGCGGCCGATCTGTATCGGACTCGACCAGTCGAGCCGAAAGTGCCTGCCGTGCACCAACATATCGGTCGATGCCGCGATCCGACCGTCGGACGCGGCGACCACGGCTGCGTCGTCGCCGGGCCCGACGATGGTCGACGACGGCTGCTCGCGGCCCGTGATGGCCCGAGCGATCACGTCGAATTCGCCGACCTGAGCGACGGTGCGCTCACTGCCGGTGGCCGAGTCGATGACGGTGTCGTCGATGATGTTCCTCCCTGAGAACGCGGTGCGTGCGCGACGGTCTCGCGCGGAGCGAGTGCCGCGCCTGCGGTACCTTTTAGCGGCGGTCGGGACAGTACCGATGCAGCAGGTTACGTGCGAAGAGAACGTAGTCGAACCAACCTACAGTCGAGAAGTCCGGCAGGGGAAAGGGACCACCGATGGTGCAAGCATTCGTTCTCGTTCAGACCGAGGTCGGTCGTGCGACGGCCGTCGCACAACAGATCGAGGCCGTCGACGGTGTCGTGTCGGCCGAGGCAGTGGTCGGGCCCTACGACGTGATCGCGCGCGCCGACGGTGCCTCCGACGCCCAGATCGCCGAGATCGTCTCTCGCATCCAGAAGGTCGATGCCATCACTCGCACCCTCACCTGCCCCGTGGCCCCTCGGTCGACGACGTCCGTCGGATAGCTCGTGAATTCACCCGACACCGGCAACGACGCCGGCACCGAAGACGGCCCCGCCGAGACCGAGGGCACTCGCGAGCAGCGCCACCCCGCAGTCATCGCCACCGCGATCGCGCTACCGGTCGCGCTCGTCGTCGGAGTTCTGGTTGCCGCCATCGCGGTGAATCGCTCACCCGTCCTCCATCCGGTCGCGCTCGGCCCGGTCGACTCCCCCGATGCCGCGAGTGCGCAGTGCACGTCGCTGCTCGACGCCCTGCCCGAAGACCTCGGCGACTACACGAGAGCCGAACTGGCCGACCCGGCCCCGGTCGGAGTCCGCGCGTGGGTCTCGGCCGAGGAGAACGCCGAGCCGGTCGTGTTGCGCTGCGGTCTTCCCCGGCCGATCGGGTTCGATGTGGCCGCGCCGCTTCAGGTGATCAACGGCGTTCAGTGGTTCGAGGTGTCCGGCGCAGACGACGGAATCGACGCCAGCACGTGGTTCGTCGTCGATCGCGGTGTGTACGTTGCCCTGACGATTCCGGGCGACTCGGGCCCCACCCCGTTGCAGGACGCGTCCTCCGCCGTGTCGGGCGCGCTGCCCCAGCAACCTCTCGACCCGGCTCCGTTGCAGTAGCGCCGGGCCGCAACAGCTCTAACGCAAACCGGTACCGCGGGCGAGAGCGGTGTCGATCAGGGTGGCGATAAGCGTCGGGTAGTCGACGCCCGATTCGGCCCACATCTTGGGGTACATCGAGATCGAGGTGAACCCGGGCATGGTGTTGATCTCGTTGATGACCGGGCCGTTCTCGGTGACGAAGAAATCCACCCGCGCCAGACCCTGGCAGTCCAACGCGCGGAAGGCGGCGACGGCGAGCTCACGAATGCGGTCGCTCGTGGCGTCGTCGAGGGCAGCCGGGATGTCGAACTCACTGACATCGTCGAGATACTTGGTGTCGAAATCGTAGAAGGCATGATCGTCGATGTCCGCGTCGGGAATTCGGATCTCGGCGATGGCGCTCGCGCGCACGGTGCCGTCGGGAAATTCGAGCACTCCGCACTCGACCTCGCGGCCGTGGATCATGCCTTCGACGATGACCTTGGGGTCGTGTTCGCGTGCGACGGCGATCGCGGTGGGGAGTTGGTCCCACGCGGTGATGCGCGAGATTCCGATGGACGATCCGCCTCGGGCCGGCTTGACGAATGCGGGCAGGCCGATTCGGTCACGCTCGCCTGCCGTCAGGTCGTCGACCCCGCGTCGGAGTACCACCTGGCGACCTATCGGCAATCCTTCGGCACCGAGCAGCTTCTTGGTGAATTCCTTGTCCATCCCCGCAGCGCTGGCCAGCACGCCCGGCCCGACATACGGAACGCCTGCCAACTCGAGCAGACCCTGCAGGGTGCCGTCCTCGCCGTACGGTCCGTGCAGAACCGGGAACACGACGTCGACGGATGCGAGCACCGTCCCGCCTTCCCCCTCGCCGAGGGCGAGCAGAGCGCCGGCGTGACCCGGGTCCGTACTGAGAGCGAGCGCTGCCCCGGTCTTGTCCACGGTGGGCAGGACGCGGTCGTGAATCGTCAGCGCGTCGATGTCGGAAGAGCCGAGTACCCACGCACCGTCCGGGGTGATTCCCACCGGAACCACCTCGTACCTGGCCGGATCGAGGTTCTGCAGCACGCTACCTGCCGATACACAGGACACAGCGTGCTCGCTGCTGCGGCCCCCGAAGACGACGGCAACTTTGATGCGGGGAGTACTCACGATGAGAAACCGTACCGCCGCGGCTCGTCGAACGCGGATTCGCCCTGTTCGTCGCGAGACCGCGATCACTGCCTCACTCGGGCTTGATGCGACGTCCCAGCAGGTGCCCGACCGCATCCGGTACGGACATGCCGCCGTGACAGACGCGATGCACGGCGTCGGTCAGCGGCATCTCGACGTCGTAACTCTCCGCGAGCGCCCGGACCGAGGTACACGACTTGACGCCTTCGGCAACCTGCCCGTGCGCTGCTTCCTGCGCACTCTCGAGGGAGCCACCCGAACCCAGTCGTTCTCCGAACGTGCGATTACGCGAGAGGGGGGACGAGCAGGTGGCGACCAGGTCGCCCACGCCGGCCAGGCCCGACAGCGTCGACGGCTTGGCACCGAGTGCTACTCCGAGGCGGATGATCTCGGCCAGGCCCCTGGTCATGATCGACGCGAGGGTGTTCTCGCCGTATCCGACGCCTGCGGCCATCCCGCACGCGAGGGCGATGACGTTCTTGCAGGCACCCCCGATCTCGGCACCGATGACATCGCTGTTGGTGTAGGGCCTGAAATATCCTGTGGCACAGGATTTCTGAATCTCGAGGGCACGCTGGGAGTCGGAGCACGCGATGACTGTCGCGGCGGGCTGTCCCTCGGCGATCGGGCGCGCGAGGTTGGGCCCGGACAGGCACGCGACCCGGCTGGGATCCGCACCGGTGACCTGAGAGATCACCTGGCTCATCCGCATGAGCGTTCCGGTCTCGATCCCCTTCGCCAGGGAGAGCAGCGTCGCGTGCGGCGGAATCGAGTCGGTCCACGCCCCCAGATTGGCCCGCAGACTCTGTGAGGGCACGGCCAGCACCACGATGTCGGCTCCGTCGAGTGCACGGACGGGATCACTCGTCGCGCGAATCGAGGACGGCAGCTCGATTCCCGCAAGGTAGTCCTTGTTCTCGTGGTCGTCGGTGATGGATGCGGCGAGTTCCTCACGGCGGGCCCACATGGTGACGTCCGTTCCGGCATCTGCCAACACCTTGGCGAATGCGGTGCCCCACGAACCCGACCCCAATACCGCTGCTCTGCTCATTCCGCCAACCCCTCGCCTACTTCGCCGATGCCCTGTCCACGCGCGCATCACCCTAACTCGCAGACCTGCTCGGGCGGTCGGAGTCGGCACAGATCCATGACGCTGGCAGGATCGAGCACCATGGGTGCATCACGAGACGACTACGGCGACCGCGTCGTCAGGGTTCTCATCGCGGTGAAGGATCTGGCCACGGCGAAGTCGCGCCTGGCGGCGGAGTTCTCGGCACCCGACCGGACACGATTGGTGCTCGCGATGCTCAGCGACACCGTGGCCGCCGCAGACTCGGTGTCGGCTGTCGATTCGGTCACGGTGGTCACCCCGGATCCTCTCGTCGCGGACACCGCCCGCAGAATCGGTGCACGGGTGTTCGACGAACCGGTCCGCGATCCGGCACTGCAACCGGACGAACGCCTCAATCACGCGTTCGCGGCCGCGGCGCACGTACTGCGTCACGGTCACGTCGGCGCGGACGTCGATGGGGACGAGACCGTCAGCGCGGGCCACGTCGACATCATCGCGTTGCAGGCAGACCTTCCGGCGATGCGTTCGGCAGAACTCGCCCAGGCCTACGACCGCGCCCGGCGGGGAGGCAGATCACTCGTGGTCGATCATCACGGCACGGGAACCGCTGCCCTGATCCTCAAGGATTCCCCCGACGAGTTGACACCGCTGTTCGGACCGGACTCCGCACGCCGCCATACCGCCTCGGGCGCACGGGAACTCGACGGCGAGTGGCCTGGCCTTCGACTGGACGTGGACACCGCCGACGACGTCCGCAGAGCGCATCGTCTGGGAGTCGGACCGGCGACGGCGGCCGTTCTCCACTCGCTCGGGTGGAATGACGAGGCATCCGCGACGACTGCGTGACGGTAGGGACCGCCACGGCAGCCGGGTGAACGCCGACCCGAGTTCGGCCATCGGAGTTTCACCGACGCCGGGTATGGGGGATGATCGTGCGGTGAGCAAAGACGACGTGCAGCCAGCGAACCAGGATCCGCCGATCGAGACAGGAAAGGCCGCAGGCTCGGAGCCGGCGTGGAGCGCGCCGATCGCGTCGACGATGCCGAGCATCCCGTCCGCACTACCGGCCGCCACACCGGAATCGGTGGACGCTGCGACCGTTCTTCCCGAAAATCGCTATCTCAACCGAGAATTGAGCTGGCTCGATTTCAACTCGCGTGTCCTCGCTCTCGCCGAGGACTCCTCGCTGCCCTTGCTGGAGCGGGCGAAGTTTCTCGCCATCTACGCGTCCAATCTCGACGAGTTCTACATGGTCCGGGTCGCCGGTCTCAAACGTCGCGACGAAACCGGTCTGTCGGTTCGATCGGCCGACGGAATGACTCCTCGCGAACAGCTGGCGGTGATCGGGCAGCGCACCCAGGAACTTGCGCTCAAACACGCGCGAGTGCTGCTGGATTCGATTCTGCCCGAGCTCACCGCCGAGGGCATCGCGATCATCCGGTGGTCCGATCTGGACAGCGACGAGCGTGCGCGACTGTCGGACTACTTCACCGAACAGGTGTTCCCGGTTCTCACACCGCTGGCCGTCGACCCGGCGCACCCGTTCCCCTACATCAGCGGCCTGAGCCTCAATCTCGCTGTGACAGTGAAGGACTACTCCACGACCGGGGAGCACTTCGCCCGCGTCAAGGTCCCCGACAACGTCGATCGCTTCGTGCGCGTCAAGCGCGGCGAGGGCACTCACCGCATCGACGCCTTCCTGTCGATGGAGGAGTTGATCTCCGCTCACCTCCATGTGCTCTTCCCCGGCATGGAGGTCGTCGAGTCCCACGCGTTCCGGATCACGCGCAACGCCGATTTCGAGGTCGAGGAAGACCGCGACGAGGACCTGCTGCAGGCTCTGGAGCGAGAACTCGCTCGGCGGCGCTTCGGCTCGCCGGTCCGTCTCGAGATCGCCGACGACATGACCGAGCACATGCTCGAACTGCTGCTGCGTGAGCTCGACGTCGATCCCGGCGATGTCATCCAGGTTCCCGGACTGCTGGATCTGTCCTGCCTGTGGCAGGTCTACAGCGTCGACCGCCCCAACCTCAAGGACGCACCCTTCGTTCCTGCCACCCACCCCGCGTTCGGTGAACGCGAGACCCCCAAGAGCGTGTTCTCGACTCTGCGCGACGGCGACGTCCTGGTGCACCATCCGTACGATTCCTTCTCCACCAGCGTCCAACGCTTCATCGAGCAAGCAGCGGCCGATCCTCAGGTGCTCGCCATCAAGCAGACGCTCTATCGCACCTCGGGAGATTCGCCGATCGTCAATGCACTCGTCGACGCGGCCGGAGCGGGCAAGCAGGTCGTTGCACTGGTCGAGATCAAGGCGCGTTTCGACGAACAAGCCAACATCGAGTGGGCACGCAAGCTCGAAAAGGCGGGCGTGCACGTGGTCTACGGCCTCGTCGGCCTCAAGACGCACTGCAAGACCTGCCTGGTGGTGCGCCGAGAGGGGTCGGTCATTCGCCGGTACTGCCACATCGGTACCGGCAACTACAACCCCAAGACAGCGCGTATCTACGAGGACGTGGGCCTGCTGACGTCGTCGCCCGAAATCGGGGCCGACCTCACCGATCTGTTCAACTCGCTGACCGGATACTCGCGAAAGTCCAAGTACCGCAACCTTCTGGTCGCTCCGTACGGGGTGCGGCGCGGCATCGTCGAGCGCATCGAAGCGGAGGTCGAACACCTCAAGAGTGGCCGTGCGGCCGGAATTCGCCTCAAGGCCAACGCCTTGGTCGACGAGCAGGTCATCGACGCGCTCTACCGAGCATCGATTGCCGGAGTGCCGGTGAAGGTGGTGGTGCGCGGAATTTGTGCGCTCAAGCCAGGAGTTCCCGGGCTGTCGGAGAACATCGAAGTTCGTTCCATCCTCGGTCGATTCCTCGAACACTCACGGGTTCTGCATTTCCAGGGTGCGGACGAGTTCTGGATCGGCAGCGCAGACATGATGCACCGCAACCTCGATCGCCGAGTGGAGGTGATGGCTCAGGTCAAGGATCCCCGACTGGCGAACCAGCTCAGCGACATCTTCGATTCCGCCCTCGACCCCACCACTCGATGCTGGGAGTTGGGACCGGACGGCGGCTGGGTCGCGTCACCTGCTCGGGGCGAGAAGGTTCGTGAACATCAGGTCGACCTGATGCGCAGTCGGAGGAATCAGGCGTCCTGATGGGCACTTCCGACGGTTCTCCCCGCGCCAACATCTTTGCGGCCGGCTCGATCCTGTGGCGTCGTTCACCGAGCGGCGACTCCGGCGTCGAGGTCGCCTTGGTGCACAGGCCTAAATACGACGACTGGTCGTTCCCCAAGGGCAAGCTCGATCCCGGCGAGACAGCTGTCGACGCAGCGGTCCGAGAGGTGAAGGAGGAGACCGGATTCGACTCACGACTGGGGCGGTCGCTGTCCTACGTCACCTACCCGATTCCGGGGCACCGTCGGGTCAAGAAGGTGCTGTACTGGGCGGCCGAGGTCACCGGGGGCGAGTTCGTCCCCAATGTCGAGGTGGACGAACTGCGCTGGGTGGCACCCGAGGACGTCGGCCGCGAACTCTCGTACCCCATGGACCACAAGATCCTTCGCCGGTTCGTGGCCAAGCCTGCCGACACCTCGACGGTTCTGCTGGTTCGTCACGGCAGTGCCGGGTCGCGCTCGCGGTTCAAGGGCAACGATGTCGACCGTCCGCTCGACAGGACCGGACGGCGGCAGGCCCAATCCTTGGTCTCGCTGCTTCGTGCCTTCGGCGGTGATTCCGTGTACGCAGCCGACCGTGCTCGATGCGTCCAGACAGTAGCTCCGTTCGCCGAATCGTTGGGGGTGGACATCACTCCCGAGCATCTGCTGTCCGAGGAAGGCTACGCCGACGACCCTCGCAAGGGGCGACATCGCGCTCGCGACATAGCCGAACTGCCCGGCACCCCTGTTGTCTGCAGCCAGGGAAAGGTGATTCCCGACTTGATGCGGTGGTGGGCGGAGAAAGACGGAATCACGTTGCCTGCCAACCGAAATCGCAAGGGCAGCGTATGGGTGCTCTCGCGTCGTGACGGTCGGCTCATCGCCGCCGACCACATCGCCAGTCCGTTGCCCACCCTCACCGCCGACGGCTGAGCGGCGCAACACCAACGACAGAAGGCCCCCGACTCGATGTTCGAGTCGGGGGCCTTCCGCGGTGTTCACACTGTCATACGTGAAGCAGGCAGGCTCTACTTCTTCGCTGCGCGCTTCGCGGGTGCCTTCTTGGCCGGAGCCTTCTTGGCCGGAGCCTTCTTGGCAACGGTCTTCTTGGCCGCTGTCTTGGCCGGAGCCTTCTTGGCGGGAGCAGCAGTCGTTGCGGCCTTGCGCGCAGTCGTCTTGGCCGGAGCCTTCTTCGCAACGGTCTTGCGCGCGGTGGTCTTCGCGGGAGCTGCCTTCTTGGCGGCGGTCTTCGCGGGAGCCGCTGCCTTACGAGCTGTGGTCTTGGCCGGTGCTGCCTTCTTGGCGGCAGCGGTGGTTGCCTTGCGGGCGGTCGTCTTCACGGCAGCCTTCTTCGCAGCCGTCTTCTTCGCAGCCGCAGTCTTCTTGGCCGGAGCCGCAGCGGCACCGCGCTTGACGGCAGGACCGGTGGCGGGCAGCTTCTGGCCACCGGCGATGACGGCCTTGAACTGCGCACCCGGACGGAATGCCGGAACGTTGGTCGGCTTCACGCGAACGGTCTCGCCGGTGCGGGGGTTACGGGCGACGCGGGCTGCGCGACGACGCTGCTCGAACACGCCGAAGCCCGTGATCGTGACACTCTCGCCGCGGTGCACTGCGCGCACGATGGTGTCGACGATGTTCTCGACAGCCTCTGTGGCGCTCCGCCTATCAGACCCCAACTTCTCGGTCAGGGCGTCAATCAGCTCTGCCTTGTTCATGGATTTCCTCCGCTATATGGTGGCCCATCGTCGGACCGACTACTACAACGGTAAACCCCAAGTCGTCAAGAGTCTATGCGCCACGCCAATTTTCATTCTGGTGTCGCGGAATGATTCACGGCCGCAAAGCGTGTCGGACCGCCGCCGATCAGCTTTCGGCGGGTGTCTCGATCCGCGCCGGAAGGGTCAGGGGTTTGTATGAAGGCCTTGACTTTTCGTACTCCGTAATGGCCTCTACCTGGCGTAATGTCAATCCGATGTCGTCCAGACCCTCCAGCAGACGCCACCGCGTGTAGTCGTCAATCGCAAAGGGCACCACCAACGTTCCAGCCGTTACGGTCTTGTCGACGAGGTCGACAATTATTTCCAGACCGGGCTGTTCTTCTAAGGCTTTCCACAGCAATTCGACGTCGGACTGATCCACTTCGGCAGCCAGCAGCCCGGCCTTACCCGAGTTTCCGCGGAAGATATCGGCGAAACGGGAGGCGATCACGACCCGAAATCCGAAGTCCGAGAGTGCCCAGACGGCATGCTCGCGTGACGATCCCGTACCGAAGTCGGGCCCGGCAACGAGCACCGAGCCTCGGTCGTAGGGCTCGAGGTTCAACACGAAGTTCGGGTCCGAGCGCCAGGCGGCGAACAACCCGTCCTCGAATCCGGTGCGCGTGACGCGCTTGAGGTAGACCGCGGGGATTATCTGGTCGGTGTCGACGTTGGACCGCCGGAGCGGAACTCCGATACCGGTGTGTCGAGTGAAAGCTTCCATCGAATGTGCTCCTCTGAGTTCGATCGATCCGAGCGAAGACGCGTTTACGCGAGATCCGCCGGAGACGACAGGGTTCCGCGGATTGCCGTTGCCGCTGCTACCAACGGTGACACGAGATGGGTGCGCCCACCCTTGCCCTGCCTACCCTCGAAATTGCGGTTGGACGTCGACGCCGATCTCTCGCCCGACGCCAATTGGTCCGGGTTCATTCCCAGGCACATCGAGCAACCGGCCTGACGCCACTCCGCTCCTGCGGCCGTGAATATCTCACCCAGACCTTCCTCCTCGGCCTGCGCTCGCACCCGCATGGAACCCGGTACCACCAGCATTCGCACTCCGTCGGCAACCCGGTGTCCTTCGAGAACGGACGCGACGGCCCGCAGATCCTCGATTCGGCCGTTGGTGCACGAGCCGACGAACACGGTGTCGACGGCGATATCGCGGATGGGCGTTCCCGCTTCCAGACCCATGTACTGCAAGGCCTTCTGGGCTGCCACCCGCTCGCTCTCGTCGACCATCGCCTCCGGATCGGGCACCGTATCGCCAAGTGGCGCACCCTGACCCGGATTCGTTCCCCACGTGACGAACGGCGTCAACGTGTCGGCGTCGATGTGGACCTCGTTGTCGAACACCGCATCCGGATCGGTCGCCAATTCGTTCCACGCGGCCACCGCCGCATCCCAGTCGGCTCCGCGAGGAGCGTGCGGGCGTCCCTTCAGGTACTCGTAGGTGACCTCGTCGGGTGCGATCATGCCTGCCCGCGCTCCGGCTTCGATCGACATGTTGCAGATGGTCATTCGCGCTTCCATCGACAGCTTGCGAATGGCCTCACCGCGGTATTCGAGGACGTAGCCCTGACCGCCGCCGGTGCCGATCTGTGCGATGACGGCGAGGATGAGATCCTTGCTCGTCACACCGGGGGCGAGTTCTCCGTCGACGGTGATCGCCATCGTCTTGAAAGGACGCAGCGACAAGGTCTGCGTGGCCATGACGTGCTCGACCTCACTGGTGCCGATGCCCATTGCGATCGAGCCGAAGGCACCGTGCGTCGAGGTGTGACTGTCTCCGCACACCACGGTCATGCCGGGCTGGGTGAGACCCAGCTGTGGGCCGATGATGTGCACGATGCCCTGATCGAGATCGCCCATCGGATAGAGCCGAACACCGAATTCCTCGCAGTTGCGTCGAAGGGTGTCGACCTGCGTGCGCGAGACCAGATCGGCGATGGGCGCGAAGATGTCGGCCGTCGGGACGTTGTGGTCCTCGGTCGCGATCGTCAGATCGGGACGACGCAGCCCGCGGCCGGCCAACCGAAGTCCGTCGAACGCCTGCGGGCTCGTCACCTCGTGCACCAGATGGAGGTCGATGTAGATCAGATCCGGCTCACGCGCCCCGCCTTCGCCGCCGCCTCGGACCACCACATGCTGGTCCCATACCTTCTCCGCCAAAGTCTTCGGTGTTTCGGACATCGCTGTCACGGACCTCGTCTTTCCCTGTCGTCGTCGCGCCGGTGAACGGGCTGGTTCACCTCGCGTGATCGTCTCGACATCATGCCCCCGGCGCGCACCGAAGATGACGTAGTTGTGCAATCTCAGCATGCGGGAGGCTAATATCGTTCTATGAGACAGCATAGCCCCAATGGCCTCGTCGACAAATCGAGCGGTATCGGTGTCCTCGACAAGGCGATGACGGTGCTGCACGCGGTGGCCGAGAAGCCCTGCAATCTGGGCGATCTGTGCGCTCGGACGAGCCTGCCCAGGGCCACGGCCCACCGGCTCGCGGTCGGCCTGGAGACCCACCGGCTTCTGGTACGAGATGCCGACGGCCTGTGGCGGACCGGGCCGGGACTGGGCGAGCTCGCGGCGAGCGCATCGGATGCCCTCCTCGATGCTGCTGCCTCGGTACTCCCCCGCCTACGCGAGATCACCGGCGAGAGTGTGCAGATCTATCGGCGCGAAGGAACGGTGCGGGTGTGCGTGGCGTCCATGGAGCCGCCGACCGGACTTCGAGACACCGTGCTCGTCGGAGCACGCCTGCCGATGACGGCCGGGTCGGGTGCCAAAGTGCTTCTCGCATGGGCAGATTCACACACTCAACGAACAGTTCTGCCCGATGCGGAATTCGGTGAGCGCACCCTCCTCGAGGTTCGACGGCGCGGTTGGGCGCAGAGTGCGGGCGAGCGCGAACCGGGCGTCGCGAGCGTTGCCGCGCCGGTGCGCGACAGCAACGACGCTGTGGTGGCTGCGATCTCGGTGTCGGGACCGATCGATCGAATCGGGCGCAAGCCCGGAGCGCGCTGGGCCGCCGATCTCCTGGCGGCCGCGGACGCACTGCACAAGCGACTCTGAGGCAGGGCGCAGACCTCACGGCCCGAGGAAAACCAGCTGATCGCGCTGCGAGAGTGGGGTACCTTCGTCTCGAGCGGCCTACCCGGCCGGTCGTCGACTGCGAGGAGTCACCCATGCCCGAATCCGGCAGTGAAGAACTGAAGAAGAAATTCCGCGAAGTCCTGGAACAGAAGAACAGCAAGTCCCACAATTCCGTCGAACACAAGGACGGTGGGCCGAAGGTCAACAAGGCCCACGGTCCGGCCGACCATCAGAAGATGTTCCGCCGCAAGAGCGTCTGAGACGCCCACACCGAAACGACAACACCCTCCCGATCCACGGATCGAGAGGGTGTTGTCTGCTGTAGCCCCGACGGGATTCGAACCCGCGCTACCGCCTTGAGAGGGCGGCGTCCTAGGCCGCTAGACGACGGGGCCAGGAACTTCACCTGCATTGTTGTTCGAGCTTGTAACGCTGAGCCAGCTTAACTGCCTCGGCCTCGGCGACAAAATCGCCTTCACCTGCTCGCTGGGGTACCAGGACTCGAACCTAGAATGGCGGTACCAGAAACCGCTGTGTTGCCAATTACACCATACCCCAATGGACTTGAATCGAACTGCGCATCACGATCGATGTGCACTGCGTTTCGAGCCGGGATAGAGACTATCAAAGGTGACTACCCATTCTGCAAATCGGCTGCTCAGAGCCACCGAAACCGCGCCGCGCAGGCGTCGGGAGCGGCCCGAGTCGCAGCTTCCTCGGGCCCCAGGAGCCCCCTCGACGCCTCGTCCGACCAGTGGAGCAGACTTGTCCTCCGTGACCGATCGCAGACCCAGCCGAGTCCGATGAGGGTCCTGCTCGTTCCTCAGGGCGAGCAGGCCGTACTGACGTACCTCGCCGACGACGGCTCGATGCAGCGTGAACCCACGGTGGCCGAGGATCCGGTCGCGGCCGTTGCCGGGCTGGAGCGAGACGAACGGCCGAGGTGGGTGTGGGAGGACACCAGCCGGATCTACCCTCGGTTACTCGAACGAGGAGTACGCGTACGCCGCTGTCACGATCTGGCCCTGGTCGGTGCGATTCTGGCGATGCGCGCCGGCTCGGCGACTGTCCCGTCGGCTCCCGCCGACCTGCGGCCGGGGCTGTTCGACGCGAACCCCAACTCCGATCCCGCGGCCGTGCTCACCGAGTACCGGCGTCAGCTTCGCGACATCGGTGACGATCGCGCACTGCACCTGCTGGCGGCGGCCGAGTCGGCCGGGGGCCTGGCCGCCGCGGAGATGACCTTCGACGGGTTGCCGTTCTCGGCGTCGGCACATCGCCGTCATCTGGACACGATGCTCGGTGCGCGGCCGCTGGACGGTTCTGCACCCCCGGCTCTCGTCGAGCTCGAGAACCAGATCTCGTCGGCGTTCGGGCGGCGCGTCAACCCTGCCTCTCCCGTGGAGCTGGTGGCCGCGTTCGCGCGCGTCGGTATCGAACTGACATCGACTCGCGCGCACGTCATCCGCGACATCGACCACCCGGTAGTTCCGCTGCTGCTGCGCCACCGCGATCTGTCGAAGCTGCACGCTGCGAACGGGTGGGCATGGCTCGACGCGTGGGTTCGCGACGATCGTTTCCGTCCGGTCTATGTTCCCGGCGCTGTGGTCTCGGGCCGGTGGGCCAGTCGCGGCGGAGGCGGCCTGCAGATTCCGAAACCCCTGCGCGCCAGTGTGATCGCCGATCCCGGTTACACCTTCGTGGCCGCCGACGCCGGTCAGCTCGAACCGCGTATTCTCGCTGCGATGTCCGGCGATCCCGGTATGGTCGCCGCGGCAGGCACCGCAGATCTGTATGCACCGGTGGCGGCAGCATCGTTCGGCGGCGATCGCAGCCACGCCAAGGTTGCCGTTCTCGGGGTCCTGTACGGGGCGACCTCCGGCGAGGCGCGTTCGCTGCTGACGCGACTACGGGCCTCGTTCCCCGGTGCCGTCGCACTGGTGGAGGAGGCCGCCCGCGCCGGAGAACGGGGCGAGGTCGTTCGTTCGTGGCTCGGACGGGCCTGCCCACCGCCCTCGCCGCAGTGGTGGTCGGAAGGTGACGCGCACGCGCGGGGCCGGTTCACGCGCAATTTCGTCGTGCAGGCCACCGCCGCCGAATGGGCGCTGTGCTTGTTGGCCGATCTGCGTGGCCGGTTGGCCGGGAGCGGAGCCCGCAGGAGTGACCCGAATGCCGGGAGCGGAGCCCGCAGGAGTGACGGGGATTCCGGGACCAGCAGCGAGTTGGTGTTCTTTCAACACGACGAGGTGGTGGTGCATTGTCCCGTCGCCGATTCGGAGCGTGCCGCCGAAGCGATTGCAGCATCGGCGTTGTCGGCAACTCGACTGATGTTCGGTGACACGGCCGTCCGGTTTCCGATGGAGACGAGAATCGACCGCCTTTACGGCGCTTCGGCTGCAGGCTCTGAGCCGGATTCGGACTGAGCTCCCGGTGGGTCGGCGAACGTCACGTCGATGTCCTCGAACGGCTTGCTGCGTTGTGCTTCTGCCTGTCCGGTGTAGGTGAGTTTGTCACCTTCGGTCAGTTCGACATCGTCGGTGAACGGGGCCAGAAGGGACCGCGGGAACAGCCTGTCGACACGAACCACGTTGATCTCGATGCAGATCACGATCGATACCGAGGTCACGTACAGAAAGGCCAACAGCCCGAGCACCACTGCAAAGACACCGTTCGTCACCGTCGAACTCGCGGCGACGTATTTCACGTACACACCGCCGAACGTCTGCAGCAACTGCCACGTCAGACCGGCCACTACGGCTCCCGGAAGTACCTGTCCGATCGTCACCGCTCGCACTGTGGCGAGCCGAAACGCAACGACGAACACCCCGACGTACAGCAGCGTTCCGATCACGAAGACGACGAGACCTGATTCCGGGCCGAAATATCCTGCGGCACTGAGCACATTGAGTGCGGTGATAGCCAGTACCGCCAGGCCCACGGTGCTCAGCAAACCCAGTCCCCGCACTCGGGCTCGAATAGGATCGGGCCGGAGATTCTTCGGTACGGCCCATGCGGTGTTCATCGCGTTCTGCAGCGCGACGGACACACCGAGCCCGCCGTACAGCGACCCGAGGATACCCACCGTCAGACCGACCGTGCCGCCACCTATCCGTTCGGGACGCCCCAATTCTTCACCGACCGCCGGGATCTGACCGAGTGCCGAGTTCAGGATCTGTTGTTGCAGCTCCGGGTTGCCCATCAACACGATGCCCAGAATCACGGAGAAGAGCAGCAGCGCAGGAAAGAGCGAGACGAAGGCGTAGTACGTGATCAGGGCGGCGAGGTAGCCGCCCTGATCATCGACGAACTTGTACACCACCGCAATGGGATAGCCGAGGACCGGCTGCCTGCGCTGGAGTCGATCCAGTCGATCGGAGACACTCATTCGAGGCTGCCCCCGCGGCCCGCGGTGCGCCTGCGGCCGTGCGCCGTCACGCCACCCGGGCGCGTGCTGCAGCCAGGCGTGCCAGGGTCTTCTCGCGCCCGAGCAGTTCCATGGACTCGTACAGCGGCGGACTGATGTGCGACCCGGTCACTCCCACCCGAATCGGGGCGAAAGCCTTGCGCGGCTTGAGCTCGAGCTTCTCGATCAGCGCGTCCTTGAGAGTCGCCTCCAGATCGGCCGTGGTCCAGGTCTGCAACGCCGTCAGCGCCTCGACCGTGGCGTCGAGAACGGGTGCGGCATCGGCACCGAGGTTCTTCGCCGCGGCTGCAGGGTCGATCTCGAAGTCCGCCTCGTCGACGAACAGGAACTTCAGCAGTCCCCAGGCATCCGAGAGGACGACGATGCGGGTCTGCACCAGATCGGCCGCGACGGCGAACACCTTCTCGTCGACCGGCTCGGTGAGATGGCCCTGCGCGACGAGGTATTCGCGCAACCGCGCCGCGAAATCGTCAGCTGCCAGCATCCTGATGTGCTCGGCGTTGATCGCGTCGGCCTTCTTCTGATCGAAGCGTGCCGGGTTGGAATTGACCGACGAGATCTCGAACGCCGCCACCATCTCGTCGAGAGAGAAGACGTCGTGATCGTCCGAGATGCCCCAGCCGAGAAGAGCGAGGTAGTTCAGCAGACCTTCCGGAACGAACCCACGATCGCGGTGGATGAACAGATTCGATTCGGGGTCACGCTTGGACAGCTTCTTGTTGCCCTGGCCCATGACGAACGGCAGGTGCCCGAACTCGGGGGTGCGTTCTGCGACGCCGATCCGGATCAGTGCCTCGTAGAGAGCGAGCTGACGAGGCGTCGACGACAGCAGGTCCTCGCCGCGCAGGACGTGGGTGATCTTCATCAGTGCGTCGTCGACCGGATTGACCAACGTGTACAGCGGAACTCCGTTGCCTCGGGTCAGAGCGAAATCCGGTACGGTCCCGGCCTTGAACGTGGTCTCCCCGCGCACGAGGTCGTTCCACGTCAGATCGTGATCGGGCATCCGCAGTCGCACGACGGCCCCGCGTCCCTCGCTTCGATAGGCCTCGCGCTGCTCCGGAGTCAGGTCGCGGTCGAAGTTGTCGTAACCGAGTTTGGGGTCGCGTCCGGCTGCCTTGTGACGGGATTCCACTTCCTCCGGCGTGGAGAACGACTCGTAGGCCTCGCCGGCGTCGAGCAACTGCTGCACGACGGCAACGTGTTGCTCGCGACGCAGCGACTGCCGGTAGGGCTCGTACGGGCCACCCACCTCGGGGCCCTCGTCCCACTCGAGGCCGAGCCAGCGCAACGCGTCGAGCAGGGCGGCGTAGGACTCTTCGGAGTCGCGTGCTGCGTCGGTGTCCTCGATGCGAAAGACGAAGGTGCCGCCGTGGTGCCGGGCGAACGCCCAGTTGAACAGTGCGGTTCGGACCAGACCGACGTGCGGGGTCCCGGTGGGCGACGGGCAGAACCGAACGCGGACGTCTGTTGCTGTGGTCATGCTCGCCCTACTTCTTCGCTGCGACGGGGTTGGTCAGGGTACCGATTCCCTCGACGGTGATCGACACGCTGTCTCCGTCGGTGATGGGTCCGACTCCCTCGGGGGTTCCGGTGAGAATGACGTCTCCGGGGAGCAGTGTCATCACCGCGGACACCCATTCGATGATCTTCGGAATGTCGTGCAGCAGAAGCGAAGTGCGACTCTGCTGCTTGACCACGCCGTCGACCTCGGTCTTGATCTCGAGATCGGTCGGGTCGAGCGAGGTCTCGATCCAGGGCCCGAGTGGGCAGAAGGTGTCGTGTCCCTTGGCGCGAGTCCACTGTCCGTCGTGCTTCTGGTGGTCACGGGCCGAGACGTCGTTGGCGAGGGTGTATCCGAGCACCACCTCGTACGCCTTGGAGGCGGGGACGTCCTTGCACGGGCGGCCGATGACGATCGCCAGTTCACCCTCGAAGTGCACCTCGTTCGAGGACGGTGGCAGCACGATGGGCGCTCCGGGCCCGACGATGGAGGTGTTCGGCTTGATGAAGATCACGGGGTCCTTCGGAGCCTCACCGCCCATCTCGGCCACGTGCGCGGCGTAGTTCTTACCGATGGCGATGACCTTGCTGGCGAGGATGGGGGCGAGCAGTCGCACGTCGGCCAGAGGCCACGACCGACCCGTGAACGTGGGTGTGCCGAAAGGATGTTCGGCGATTTCCTTCGCAGTCTGCGAGTCACCCTCACCTTCGATACTCACGAATGCCACACCATCAGGACTTGCAATTCGACCGAGACGCATGCCGGAAGTCTATCGACCGTCGTTCTCCGCACGTCGACGCCGTCCGATCCACCGATCTTTCGCCGGTGTAAAGTTCGCGTCGATCCACATAGCAAGATCTCATGTCCATATTTTGAGACGGAAGGCCGGAATGAGCGACACGAAGCAGTTGTCCAGCATCGGCGAGACGCGACGGTGGTTCATGCTCGTGCTCGGGATGCTCGCGCAGACTGCGGGCGCCGTCTTCATCAACGGTGCTGCATTTCTCATTCCTGCCCTGCACGACGACCGAGGACTCGGCCTTGCGACTGCAGGATTCGTGGTTGCGATGCCCACCGTCGGCATCATGCTGACCCTCATCGCATGGGGCGTGCTCGTCGACCGCATCGGCGAACGTCTCGTTCTGGTGATCGGGCTCGGGCTCACGGCCGCAGCGAGTCTCGGCGCGGTGGTCAGCACGTCCATCCCGGTGCTCGCCGTCCTGCTGCTGGTCGGCGGTATGGCAGCGGCCAGTGCGAACAGCGCGAGCGGACGCGTGGTGGTGGGATGGTTCCCGCCGCATCGCCGTGGACTGGCAATGGGCATCAGGCAGATGTCGGTGCCCCTGGGCGTTGCCCTTGCCGCCCTCACCATCCCACCCATCGCCCGTGACCACGGCGTCGGAGTGGCACTGCTCGTACCCGCTGCCGTGTGCGCTGCGAGCGCCCTGCTCTGCCTGGCGGTCGTCGACCCTCCCCGTCCGAATCGTATCGACGCGGCGGCGCAGGGTCTGCTCGACAATCCGTACCGAGGCAGCAGCCAACTGTGGCGCATTCATGCCACGTCCATCCTGCTGGTGGTTCCGCAGTACGTGGTCTGGACATTTGCGCTCGTGTGGCTGATGACCGACCGAGGGTGGACTGCTGCGGCCGCGGGCGTCCTCGTCACCGTCACCCAGATCCTCGGTGCACTGGGCCGGATGAGCGTCGGAGCACTCTCCGATCGGGTCGGTAGCCGCATGCGGCCCCTACGGTGGGTTGCGGCCACCGCCACCGTCAGCATGCTGGGGCTCGGCATCGCCGACTGGTTCGACTCCCCCGCCGCGATCGTCCTGCTCGTCGTCGCGTCCGTCGCCACCGTTGCACCGAACGGCCTTGCCTTCACTGCTGTCGCAGAGATCTCGGGACCGTATTGGAGCGGACGCGCCCTCGGCGTGCAGAACACGAGTCAGTACGTGTTCGCGTCGGCCGTACCGCCGATCTTCGGGGCGCTTGCGACGGTCAGCTTTCCCGTCGCATTCCTGGTGTCGGCGATCTTCCCTGCACTCTCCGTGCCGATCGTCCCCGACGATCCACGTCCCGAGACTCCCGACGAGAATTCCGACAGCGCCGGCTGATTCAGACCTGCGGGGATGCCCGAGAAACACGACATGCCACGGTGGGCAGTCGGCCCACCGTGGCATGTCGTGACGGCCCTGCTACAGACGCGCTGCGATTCTCGCGCCGATGTCCTTCGTCGACGCGGTTGTGGTTCCTCGCTCGGCGAGGTCCGCTGCGACAGCGGCTTCGACCCGCGCCGCACCTGCCGCATCGCCCAGATGATCGAGCAACAACGACACCGACAGGATCGCGGCCGTCGGGTCCGCCTTCTGCTGCCCTGCGATGTCGGGAGCACTGCCGTGCACGGGCTCGAACATACTCGGATTGGTTCCGGTCGCATCGATGTTTCCGCTTGCGGCCAAACCGATTCCACCGGTCACCGCCGCCGACAGGTCCGTCACGATGTCTCCGAACAGATTGTCGGTGACGATGACGTCGAACCGGCCCGGGTCGGTCACGAGGTGAATCATCGCGGCGTCGATGTGCTGGTACGCGACCTCGACGTCCGGGAACTCGGCCGCGACCTCGTCCACCGTGCGAGCCCAGAGGCTGCCTGCGAACGTGAGCACATTGGTCTTGTGCAGCAGCGTCAGATGCTTACGCCGAGTCAGAGCCCGCTCGAAACCGTTGCGCACCACCCGCTCGACCCCGTAACGCGTGTTGACACTGACCTCGGTGGCCACCTCGTGCGGGGTGCCGACACGAAGCGCGCCACCGTTGCCGGTGTACGGCCCCTCGGTGCCCTCCCGCACGACCACGACGTCGATGTCCTTGTCACCGGCAAGTGGGCCGACGACACCCGGGTACAGCTTGGCCGGACGCAGGTTGATGTGGTGATCGAGCTCGAACCGAGCGCGCAACAGCAGTCCGCGCTCGAGCACTCCGCTCGGAACCGACGGATCACCGATGGCTCCCAACAGAATCGCGTCGTGCTCGCGCAGTTCGGCCAACACCGAGTCCGGCAGCAGTTCCCCGGTGGCGTTGTAGCGACGCGCGCCGAGGTCGTACTCGGTCTTCTCGGCACCGGGTGCAACGACGTCGAGCACGGCGAGCGCCTCGGTGACGACCTCCGGTCCGATACCGTCTCCGGCGATGACGGCCAGCTTCATCTCACTCCTCGTGATTCTTCGACTTCGTTCGATCGACTGCGAGCGATGCTCAGGACAGGTCGACCAGTTCGATGGTGGACGCGCCGACCGCGGTGGCGATGCTCGCGCTCAACTCCTCCGACACGTCCTTGTCGACGCGCAGCAGAATCGTTGCGCCGTCGCCCTCGGAGTCCTGGCTCAGTGCGGCGGCCTGGATGTCGATGCCGGCATCGCCGAGCAGGGTGCCGATCCGGCCGAGGCTGCCGGGCTGATCCGCGTAGTTGACGATGAGGTTCTTGCCCTCGGCACGGAGGTCGAAGTTGCGGCCGTTGATGTTGACGATCTTCTCGACCTGCGTGGTGCCGGTCAGAGTGCCAGCGACGTTGAGCACCGAGCCGTCGCCGTAGACGGCGCGGATGTCGACCACACTGCGGTGGTTCTCGCTCTCGGACGCGGTGGTGACCTCGGCGGTGACGCCACGCTCCTCGGCGAGCGACGGGGCGTTGACGAACGTGACCGAGTCCTCGATGACGGCGGAGAACAGACCGCGCAGCGCCGAGAGCTTGAGGATCTCGACGTCCTCGGCGGCGAGTTCGCCGCGGACGTCGACCGACAGCGACGTGGGAAGTTCGGTGGACAGAGCGCCGAGCAGCACACCCTGCTTACGCACGATCTCGAGCCACGGCGACACCTCCTCGCCCACGGCGCCACCCTTGACGTTGACGGCGTCGGGCACGAATTCGCCTGCGAGAGCGAGCAGAACCGATTTGGCGACATCGGTGCCCGCCCGGTCCTGTGCCTCGGTCGTCGACGCGCCGAGGTGGGGGGTGACCACGACCTGCGGCAGCTCGAACAGGGGGCTGTCGGTGCACGGCTCGGAGGCGTAGACGTCGATTCCGGCGGCGAACACGTGGCCACTGGTGATGGCGTCGGCCAGGGCCTGCTCGTCGACCAGTCCACCGCGAGCGGCGTTGACGACGATGACACCGGGCCTGGTCTTGGCCAGGGCTTCCTTGCCGATGATGCCCTTGGTCTCCGGGGTCTTCGGGAGGTGAACCGAGAACATGTCGGCGCGCTCGAGCAGCTCGTCCAGGCTCACCAGTTCGATGCCGAGCTGGGCGGCACGCGCAGCCGAGACGTAGGGGTCGTAGGCGATGATGTGGGTCTCGAACGCAGCGAGACGCTGCGCGAACAGCTGACCGATGCGGCCGAGTCCGACGACACCGACGGTCTTGCCGAAGATCTCGACACCGTTGAACTTGCTGCGCTTCCACTCGTGCTGACGCAGAGTGGCGTCGGCAGCGGGGATCTGGCGCGCGGCCGACAGCAGCAGTGTCACCGCATGCTCGGCGGCGGTGTGAATGTTCGACGTCGGGGCGTTGACGACGAGGACACCGCGCTCGGTGGCTGCGGGTACGTCGACGTTGTCCAGGCCGACGCCGGCGCGGGCGACGATCTTGAGATTGGTTCCGGCGGCGAGAACCTCTGCGTCGACCGTGGTCGCGGAACGCACCAGGATCGCGTCGGCCTCGGGGACCGCGGCCAGCAGCGCGGGGCGATCCGGGCCGTCGACCCAACGGACCTCGACGCCGTCGCCCAATGCCTCGACGGTGGACGGCGCAAGTTTGTCGGCGATCAGAACGACAGGACGGCCTGGCTGGCTCACGTGAAGAACTCCCTATGTCGGTTCGAGACTGTTGTCGGTGAAAAGTCGGAGCTGGTGCAGCAGAAACAGTTTAGAGGCCGGAGACGTCGAACTGTGACGCCACCTGCCTCACGCATCGAAGGGCACCCCTACGGATGCAGGGGTGCCCTTCGATCAGCATGCGTGAGAACGTGATTCGATGAGAATCAGGCCGTTTCGGTGATCGGGCGATCGACCCAGCTCATCAGGTCGCGCAGCTTCTTGCCGGTGACCTCGATGGGGTGCTCGGCGTTGGCCTTGCGCAGGCCTTCGAGCTCGGTGTTGCCGTTCTCGACGTTGGCGACGAGGCGACGGGTGAACTCACCCGACTGGATGTCGGCCAGGATCGCCTTCATGCGCTCCTTGGTGCCTGCGTCGATCACGCGCGGTCCCGAGAGGTAGCCACCGAACTCCGCGGTGTCGGACACCGAGTAGTTCATCCGAGCGATGCCGCCCTCGTACATGAGGTCGACGATGAGCTTGAGCTCGTGCAGCACCTCGAAGTACGCCATCTCGGGCGCGTATCCGGCCTCGACCATGACCTCGAAGCCCGTCTTGACGAGCTCCTCGGTGCCGCCGCACAGCACGGCCTGCTCGCCGAAGAGGTCGGTCTCGGTCTCTTCCTTGAACGTGGTCTTGATGACACCTGCACGCGTTCCGCCGATGCCCTTGGCCCAGGACAGGGCCAGCGCCTGACCTTCGCCCTTGGGGTCCTGGTCGATGGCGATGAGCGCGGGAACGCCCTTGCCGTCGACGAACTGGCGACGCACGAGGTGGCCGGGGCCCTTGGGTGCGACCATGCCGACGGTGACGAACTCCGGTGCCTTGATCAGGTCGAAGTGGATGTTGAGTCCGTGCCCGAAGAACAGCGCGTCGCCGTCCTTCAGATTGGGCTCGATCTCCTCGGAGAAGATCTTGGCCTGCGCGGTGTCGGGTGCGAGCACCATGATCACGTCGGCCCATTCGGACACCTCGGCGGGAGTGCCGACCTTCAGACCCTGCTCCTCCGCCTTGGCGCGGGACTTCGAGCCCGCAGCCAGGCCGATGCGCACATCGACACCGGAGTCGCGCAGGCTCAGCGAGTGCGCGTGGCCCTGGCTTCCGTAACCGATCACAGCGACCTTGCGGCCCTGGATGATCGACAGATCAGCATCGTCGTCGTAGAACATCTCGACTGCCACTGTTTGTAACCTTTCCTCTTCGATTTCGCTGAAAATCACGTCCGTCACTCAGCGCGACGCTGTGATCGATTTCGGTCCACGTCCGACGGCAACGACTCCCGACTGAACTATTTCTCGAATTCCATAGGGGTCCAACATCTTCAGCAACGCATCGAGCTTCGAGCGGGTGCCCGTCGCCTCGACCGTCACGGCCTCGGGAGACACGTCGATCACCTTGGCGCGGAACAGGTTCACCGTTTCGATGACCTCACTGCGCACACTGGCATCGGCGCGGACCTTGATCAGCACCAACTCGCGAGCCACCGAGGAGTCGTCGTCCTGCTCGACGATCTTGATGACGTTGATGAGCTTGTTGAGCTGCTTGGTCACCTGCTCGAGCGGGAATTCGTCGACGGTGACCACGATCGTCATCCGCGAGATGTCGGGAATCTCGGTACCGCCGACGGCAAGCGAGGAGATGTTGAAACCACGGCGCGAGAACAACGCGGCGACGCGGGCCAGCACACCTGGCTTGTCCTCGACGAGGACGCTGAGGGTATGGCTCGTGCTCACTTGTCGGTGCCTTTCACGTCGTCGATCTGCGGGTGCGGGGCCTGCTCGCGCTCCATGGCCTCGTCGAGGCCGGGCTCGCTTCCCACGGTCTCGTCCTCGTCGAACAGCGGACGGATTCCGCGCGCGGCCATGATCTCGTCGTTGCCGGTACCGGCAGCGACCATCGGCCACACCTGTGCGTCGGCCCCCACGATGAAGTCGATGACGACCGGACGATCGTTGATCGCTCGTGCCTGAGCGATCACCGCGTCGACGTCCTCTTCCCGCTCGCACCGCAGTCCGACGCAACCGAGCGCCTCGGCGAGCTTCACGAAATCGGGGATGCGAACGGCACCGTGGGTACCGAGATTGGTGTTGGAGTAGCGCTCCTCGTAGAACAGGGTCTGCCACTGGCGAACCATGCCGAGGTTGCCGTTGTTGATGAGTGCGACCTTGATCGGGATGCCCTCGATCGCGCAGGTCGCGAGTTCCTGGTTGGTCATCTGGAAGCATCCGTCGCCGTCGATGGCCCACACCTCGGCGTCTGGGAGGCCCCTCTTGGCACCCATCGCGGCCGGAACCGCGTACCCCATCGTGCCGAGGCCGCCCGAGTTGAGCCACGTACGCGGCTTCTCGTAGTTGATGAACTGTGCAGCCCACATCTGGTGCTGACCGACGCCGGCGCAGTAGATCGCGTCGGGGCCGGCGAACTTGCCGACCGAGCTGATGACGAACTCCGGTGACATCGATCCGTCGGACGGGCGGTCGTAACTCAGCGGGTAGGTCTTGCGGATGCCGTTCAGGTAGACCCACCACTGCTCGAGATCGAGCGTGGTTCCGGTCGCACGGTCCGCCCGCAGTGCCTCGATGAGCTCGGTGATGACCTCACGGCAGTCGCCGACGATCGGCACGTCGGCGTAGCGGTTCTTGCCGATCTCGGCCGGATCGATGTCGGCATGGATGACCTTGGCATCCGGTGCGAAGGACGAGAGCTGGCCGGTGACTCGGTCGTCGAACCGGGCACCGAGCGTGATCAGCAGATCGCTCCGCTGCAATGCGGCCACCGCGGCGACGGTGCCGTGCATACCCGGCATGCCGAGGTTCAGATTGTGCGAGTCGGGGAACGCGCCGCGGGCCATCAGAGTGGTCACGACAGGGATTCCGGTCAGTTCGGCCAGCTCGAGCAGCTCCGCCGAGGCGTCGGCCTTGATGACGCCGCCACCGACGTAGAGCACCGGCTGCTTGGCATCGGCGATGTAGCGGGCCGCTTCGCGGACCTGCTTGCCGTGCGGCTTGGTGACCGGACGGTAGCCGGGCAGACGCATCTCCGGCGGCCACGAGAACGTGGTCTGCGCCTGCAGGACGTCCTTGGGGATGTCGACGAGCACCGCACCGGGACGGCCCGAGGCGGCGATGTAGAACGCCTCGGCCATGATGCGCGGGATGTCGGCACCGTCGGTGATGAGGAAGTTGTGCTTGGTGATCGGCATCGTGATACCCGAGATGTCGGCTTCCTGGAAGCCGTCGGTCCCGATGAGACTACGGGCGACCTGGCCGGTGATCGCGACGACGGGAACCGAATCCATCTGAGCGTCGGCGAGTGGGGTGACGAGGTTGGTCGCGCCGGGACCGGACGTTGCCATGCAGACGCCGACCTTGCCGGTCGCCTGGGCGTAGCCGGTCGCGGCGTGGCCTGCACCCTGCTCGTGGCGCACCAGAATGTGGCGCACCTTCACCGAGTCGAAGAGCGGGTCGTAGACCGGGAGAACCGCGCCACCGGGAATGCCGAATACGGTGTCGACGTCGAGTTCTTCGAGGGCCCGAACGACCGACTGTGCGCCGGTGACCTTCTCCGGTGCGACGTGGCGTCGCGATCCGTTGGTCACTGCGTCTGCGGACGGGCTGGCGGATGTCCCCGACTTACGGGTCGTGGGCCCTGGGCGTGCGGTTGGTGCGCTCACTGATTGCTTCCTCAGGAATGTGAAATTGCTGGGCGATCTCTGGGCAAGAAAAAACCCCCGTCAGCGTGAGCTGTACGAGGGTGGCGCGTCGATGCGAGTTTGAACAACCGGCTCAGGCGTTGACGCGCCGGCCGATTACGAGTATCCAATTCCGCTTCACGCGCTCGACGGTAGGCGCGCGCACAGGGAAGAGTCAAACTCGTCACGACGCAATCCCATTATGTGAGATCGCGTAGATGCAATGCGAAGATGAATGGGTGTCGTCTTCGCAGCAGTCCGAACCACCTCGGCCATCATCCCACACCGCACCCGAGTCACCGAACGGTGCCGAGGGACCGCAACCACCGACAGCGCAGGTCATTCGAGTCCCGCGCCTCGCGCTCCTCGGCGTCGGCCTGTTGCTCTTCGGCACCGGACTGACCGCCGCCAGCTGGCCCCTGGCCATGGGCTGGCTGCTCATCCTGCCCATCGTCGCCGGCATCTGGGTGTTTCGGGTGCGCACGGTCGTCTCTCCCGAGGCGATCACGGCTCGACGGTTCGTGGGTTCGGATGTGATCACGTGGGACTCGGTGGCGGGTCTGCACTTCCCGGACCGTCGATGGGCGCGTGTGGTCCTGACCGACAAGAGCGAGAAGTCCCTACCGCTGGTGCGATTCGACCTACTCCCCCAGCTCGCCGCGGCCAGCGGCGGTCGTATCACCGACCCCTACGCCGCGGCCGCCGCTGCTGCCGCCGCGGAGGATCGGGACCGTGAGGAAGCCGACGACACCGAGGGCGACGGCGAACAGGCACCGAAGGACCGGTAGTCGGCGGCGAGTAATCTCCTCGGTGCGAGAAACCGCTGCAACGAACGAGGACAACGCACTATGCCGCCGCTACGCTCACGGGTCACCACTGTCGGACGCAACGCCGCGGGCGCACGCTCGCTGTGGCGCGCCACCGGAATGACCGATTCGGACTTCGGAAAACCCATCGTCGCCATCGCGAACTCGTACACCCAGTTCGTCCCCGGCCACGTGCATCTGAAGAACGTGGGCGAGATCGTGGCCGACGCCGTACGGGCTGCAGGCGGCGTACCCCGGGAGTTCCACACCATCGCCGTCGACGACGGAATCGCCATGGGTCACGGCGGCATGTTGTACTCGCTGCCCAGCCGCGAGATCATCGCCGACTCCGTCGAGTACATGGCCAACGCCCACACGGCCGACGCGCTGGTGTGCATCTCGAACTGCGACAAGATCACTCCCGGCATGCTCAATGCCGCGATGCGCCTGAACATCCCTGCCGTCTTCGTCTCCGGTGGACCGATGGAGGCAGGCAAGGCCGTGGTCGTCGACGGCGTCGCGCAGGCACCGACCGACCTGATCACCGCGATCTCCGCCAGCGCCAACGACGCCGTGTCCGAGGCGGGCCTCGACGAGGTCGAGCGCAGCGCGTGCCCCACGTGCGGGTCGTGCTCGGGCATGTTCACGGCCAACTCGATGAACTGCCTCACCGAGGCGCTCGGTCTCGCCTTGCCCGGGAACGGCTCCACGCTGGCCACTCACGCGGCCCGCCGCGCGCTGTTCACGCGTGCAGGCACCACCATCGTCGAGGCAGCGCTGAAGTACTACCGCGACGAGGACGAATCGGTCCTCCCCCGCAACATCGCCACTCCGGCCGCGTTCCGCAACGCCATGGCTCTCGACGTCGCGATGGGCGGATCCACCAATACGGTGCTGCACACCCTCGCTGCCGCGCAGGAAGGCGAGGTCGACTTCGATCTGGACTCCATCGACGCCATCAGCCGCAAGGTCCCGTGCCTGTCGAAGGTCTCCCCCAATTCCGACTACCACATGGAGGACGTGCACCGCGCCGGCGGAATCCCGGCCCTGCTCGGCGAACTGCGACGCGCGAACCTGCTCGAAACCGATGTCTCGACCGTGCACACGAAGAGCTTCGACGAATGGCTCGACACCTGGGACATTCGATCCGGCAAGGCCTCCGCCGAGGCCGTCGAGCTGTTCCACGCCGCCCCGGGCGGTGTCCGCACCGTCGAACCGTTCTCCACCGGCAACCGCTGGTCCTCGCTCGACACGGACGCCGCAGGTGGCTGCATCCGCGATCTCGAGCATGCCTACACGGTCGAGGGTGGCCTGGTGGTACTGCGCGGCAACATCGCCGTCGACGGTGCGATCCTCAAGACCGCAGGGATCGACGAGGACCTGTTCTCCTTCCAGGGTCCGGCACTGGTCGTCGAGTCGCAGGAAGAAGCGGTCTCGGCCATCCTGCAGAAGAAGATTCGGCCCGGTGACGTGCTGGTCGTCCGCTACGAGGGCCCCAAGGGCGGCCCGGGCATGCAGGAAATGCTGCACCCGACGGCCTTCCTCAAGGGGGCCGGACTGGGCAAGGTCTGCGCACTGATCACCGACGGCCGCTTCTCCGGCGGAACTTCGGGACTGTCCATCGGACACATCTCCCCCGAGGCCGCCGCCGGCGGTGTGATCGGGCTCGTCGAGAACGGCGACCAGGTCCGAATCGACGTCGCCACCCGCACCCTCGAGATCCTCGTCGACGACGAGACCCTCGAGACGCGACGCGCGAAGATGAACGCGTCCGAGCGGCCGTGGCAGCCGGTCGATCGCCAGCGCACGGTCACCACCGCGCTACGCGCCTACGCCGCCCTGGCGACATCGGCGGACAAGGGTGCCGTTCGCTACGTCCCCTGAGGGTGAAAACCACGTGAGCGGAACTTCGTAGCAGGCTACGAAGTTCCGCTCACGTGGTCGGGTGGCTGTCAGAGGTCAGCGAACGACGGGGTTGGCACCGTTGAGGAAGATCCAGATGCACACGCCTGCGGCGATGCCGACGACGAGCGCCAGGAACGAACCGATCCGCGGCCGGGTGGCCCATCCACGTCGGCCGTCGAATGCGATGCGTCCCGGGCCGGTGAGAATGATCGCCGCTGCAGCGAAGCCGAGGACCGTCTCGTACTCGACACCGCCGCTGCCCGAGAACTGCAATCCGGGCTCGACGGCCTGCTTGAAGCACCAGGCGTTGATGATCGTGGCCAGCACGGCCGCGCCCGCCAGTGGTGTCGCCAGACCCAGGATCAGCAGCGCTCCACCGAGGGTTTCGCCAGCCGCGGCCGCGATCGCGAGAATTTCCGGGTAGCGGAATCCCGAGCTCTCCAGCAGGTTCTGAAATCCGTCGAGGCCGGGGCCGTTCCACAGTCCGACGAGCTTCTGCAGTCCGTGACCGAGAAACACCGCTCCGATGGTGACACGGAGGACGAACAGACCGAGGTCGGTGCTGCCGCGGCGTGCGGGAACCTCGACGGTCTCGGTACGAACTTCGGGCTCCGGGGCAACGGCCGCCGCGGGCGCTGCCGCTGCGGGCGCTGCCGCTGCGGTGGTCCCGAGGTACTCGGTGGAGCGATCGGAGTACGCACTCGACGTCGTGCTCTCGGAGGTCGACGGGCGATCGGACGTCGAATCGGCGAAGGCCGACGGTCGATATGTCTGCATCTTCTCCGTGGGCTGTGCATCTGCCGAGCGTGCGTCGGACGACGACGAGTACGGAAAGTCGAGTTCGTCGTCGGTTCGCGGCAGTCGGTCCGAGCGCTGGGCACCGAACGCCGTGGTCGGCGGACCCGCGGCGTCGGTGCGGTCGGACGCCGACGTCTCCGAGGTGGAGCGCGAGGGTGGAATCTTCTCCGTGGGATTGTCGTACGGGCTCTCGGCCGGTTCGTACGACTGATCCGGCCGGTTGGGGTCGCGCGGTGTATCGGTCACCTCCCCACAGTAGAGCCGAAGTGCGCTCCTCACCGACGTCGACGCTCACGGCCGCGTGGCGTGTCTCCCTCCACGTTCCGTAACGTTCGAAGCATGAAGCCGGTCGGAGCGTCGCCACGAACTGCAACCGCTGCCGTCGTCGCCCTGTCGATGACCGCAGCCCTGCTCGCCGGGTGCGCCCGTTTCGACGACTCGAACGCCTCTCCGTTCACTCCTGCGCCGGAGGTGGGCGCGGCCGAGCTGGAGCCGACGACTCCCAGCGACACGCCGCCGCCGTCCGATCCGAACGCTCCGCCGCCGCCGCCGTCCGGTCCGTGTGTCGACCCGGATTCGGCGGTGATCGCGACATGTCTGGACACCACGGGCGGTCTCGTCGCGCTCCCCGACGGACAGTCGGCACTGGTCGCCGAGCGTCGCACCGGTCGCATCATGGAGGTCGCTGCCGGCCGCACGCCGGTCGAGGTGGCTCGAATCGATGTCGACGGCACCGGCGACGGCGGCCTGCTCGACATCGCACTGTCTCCGACGTACATCGAGGACGGGTTGCTCTACGCCCTCATCACCACATCCGCGGACACCAGAGTGGTCAGACTCGCTCAGGGCGATGTACCCAAGGACATCCTGACCGGCATCCCCCGCGGCGCGACGGGCAATCGCGGAGCCATCGACTTCTACACACCGAACGAACTACTGGTCCTCACCGGCGACAACGGCGATCCGGCCGCGGCCGCGAGTCCGAACTCCCTGTCCGGCAAGCTGTTACGGGTGACGTCGCTGTCCCCGACGACAAACCCCCCACGCCCGCAGATCGCACTCAGCGGCATCGGCACGGCGGGCGACGTCTGCACCGACGGCACCGGAAACATCTACGTCACCGACCGCACCGCGCTGGAGGATCGCCTGCAGCGCATCGACACTCTCGGTGCAGTGTTCAACCCGGTGTGGACGTGGCCGGACCGTCCCGGTGTTGCCGGATGCGCAGCGGGCGCAGGTGGGGTGGCCGTGGCCCTCACGACGGCCAAAGCTGTTGCAGCACTGACCACGGACCCGAACACCGGAGCTGTCTCGGCCGAACCGACACTGCTGATCCAGGACGAATACGGCCAGTTGAACGGCGCGACGAGCTCGGCCGATGGACAGATCCTGGTGGGCACCGTCAACAAGAACGGGCCGACCGTCGGACCCACCGACGACCGCGTCGTCAAGGTGCCGTTCCCCGGCGGCGGCGGAGGCGGCTTCGACTGAACGACGAACGACTGCGGCCGAGCGCGATACGCGCTCGGCCGCAGTCGTTCTCGGTCGTGATCAGGGCTGACCGCAGGCCTCGAGTACCAGCTCCTTGACGCGGGCGGCATCGGCCTGGCCGCGCGTCGCCTTCATCACCGCACCGACGATCGCCCCGGCGGCCTGAACCTTGCCGCTGCGGATCTTCTCGACCACACCGGGATTCGCTGCGAGCGCCTCGTCCACGGCGGCCTGCAACTTGGTGTCGTCCTTCTCCAGTATGAGATTGCGCGCCGCCATGACCTGCGCAGGCTCACCCTCGCCCGCCAGCACCCCGTCCACCACCTGACGGGCACCGTTGTTGTTGAGCTTGCCGTCGGCGACCAGCGCAGCCACCTCGGCAACCTGAGCCGGGGTGATGGACAGATCGGTCAGTCCGACGCCGGCGATGTTGGCCTGCTGCGCCAGGTACGACACCCACCACGAGCGTGCCGCCTGCGCCGACGCACCCGCCTCGACCGTCGCCGAAACGAGCTCGAGTGCACCGGAATTCACCAGATCGCGCATCTCCTCGTCGGAGACACCCCACTCCTTCTGAATCCGACCACGGCGCAACCACGGCAGCTCGGGCAGCGTCGTCCGAAGCTCCTCGATCCAGGCCGCGTCGGGAGCGACGGGCGCAAGATCGGGCTCGGGGAAGTAGCGGTAGTCCTCGGCGGTCTCCTTCTTGCGGCCTGCGGTGGTGGTGCCGTCCGACTCCTGGAAGTGCCGAGTCTCCTGCGTCACCTCCCCACCCGATTCGAGAACTGCCGCCTGACGCCGCATCTCGTACCGAACGGCAACCTCGACGCTCTTGAGCGAGTTGACGTTCTTCGTCTCGGTGCGGGTGCCGAATTCGGTAGCCGTCTTCTCCATCAGAGACACATTGGCGTCGCAACGCAACGAGCCCTGATCCATCCGCACATCGGACACGTTCAGCGACTTCAACAGGTCACGGAGCGCGGTCACGTACGCACGTGCGACCTCGGGCGCACGCGCACCGGTCCCTGTGATGGTCTTGGTCACGATCTCCACCAAAGGCACACCGGCACGGTTGTAATCGAGCAGCGAGTGCGACGCCCCCTCGATGCGCCCGGTAGCCCCGCCCACGTGCGTCGACTTACCGGTGTCCTCCTCCATGTGCGCGCGCTCGATCTCCACACGAAACGTGCTGCCGTCGTCGAGCAGCACATCGAGGTAACCCTCGGTCGCGATGGGCTCGTCGTACTGCGAGATCTGATAGTTCTTCGGCTGATCCGGGTAGAAGTAGTTCTTGCGAGCGAACCGCCCCCACGGGGTGATCGAGCAATTGAGAGCCAGCCCGATCCGAATCGCCGACTCCACGGCAGCAGCGTTCACCACCGGAAGCGCGCCGGGAAGGCTCAGGCACACCGGGCACACCTGGGTGTTCGGCTCCGCACCGAACTCGGTGGGGCAGCCGCAGAACATCTTGGTCGCCGTGCCCAACTCCACATGGACCTCCATGCCCAACACGGGGTCGAACTTGGCGAGCACATCGTCGTAATCGATCAAATCGACGGTTGCAGCAGTCATGCACGCAAGTTTATGTCCTACCCACCGCCAGCCGTTCCCGCAGGCTCCACTCCCGCCCACCCGGGTCGTTCCCGCAGGTGACGAGGCTCAGCGAAATTCCCCAACCGCGCTCACCGAAATTCCCCACTCGTGAGCGAACTTCACTGTAGTGGTTGGCGGGTTCCTGTGGTGGCTTTGCGGAGCTTCTCCGATCTGGCGTTGTGGTCTCGGAGACGGTAGGAATCACCGTCGAGGTTGAGCACGACGGATCGATGCAGAAGCCGGTCGAGCATGGCTGCTGCGACGGTGTTGTCACCGAGCACTTCACCCCACGATCCCACGCCACGGTTGGTGGTCATCACGATCGACGTCTTCATATACCGTTGCGAGACAACCTGAAACAACGCCGACGCTGCCTCGCCGGGCAACGGTAGGTAGCCGAGTTCATCAACGACGAGAAGTGTCGGTCCAGCGTAGAACCGCATCGTCGTAGCCCACCTTCCTTCGAGAGCGGCTCGATGACAGCGGGCAGCGAGATCAGCTGCGGTGGTGAAATACGTTCGATAGCCGGCATGAGCTGCGGCACGCGCCAGCCCGACCGACAGATGCGTTTTGCCGACCCCGGGCGGGCCGATGAGCAGCACATTCGTCGCTGTCTCCAAGTATCGGCAGGTCGCCAACTCCTCGATCAACTTCCTGTCGACACCAGCGGCTGCGTCGTAGTCGAAGTCCTCGAGCGATGCCGGTGTCGGCAGGCACGCGAATCGGAGTCTGCCGTTCAGTCGGCGGGCTTCGGTGGCCTCGACCTCGATCGAGAGCAACCGGTCCAACGCCGCGGTCATCGACAGTTCTTCGGCGGCTGCTTGATCGAGGACCGACGGCAGCGCTTCGGCGGCGTCGTGAAGTTTCAGGACAGCGAGATGCCCCCGCAGGCGTTGGTAAAGGCTGGCTGCAGCGGCGGTGTTCGGGGCCGGTAACCGGTCGGCGTTCGTGGCAGCTTTCTGGTCGGTCATGACAGGGTGTTCCTTCCGTGTGCGGCGCGTTCATAGATCGACAGGTCGTAGATAATCGCTCCTGCGGTATCGGATTCGGTTGCGTGACTGTCGTTTTCCGATCTGTCCGCTGCGTCGGGATATGTTGCACTGGTTGTTGTTCGGAGCTTCTCTGCAGCGGCGAGTGCGTCCGGTCCGGGCGGAATACGTTCCTTGCGGCGGTGCGGACGTCCGGTGTTCGCGCCGGCCATCGCTGCTTGCTCGAGGGCGTAGATGTGGCCGTGATCGCGGACCATCGCCCCGGTCCCATCGGCCGCCAGCCGGTGCCGGGCGATGGCGATACCCGAGGTGGTGACGATGTCGATGACGTCGGTCCCGAGAACGTGGGTGACGGTGACCTGCGCGGACGCGAGCTCGGGCGGCACTGAGTAGCGGTTGCCGCGGTAGGACACCAACGCCTGCCGGGATACGACTCGATGAGTGGACAGGATCGCGGGATACGCGGACGGCGGCATCGGATGCAGTCCTTCGGCGGTGGCGATCGTCGCTACCGAAGTTTTGCCGTCCTTCGTCGGCCGCAAGCGAGTATCGCCGCGCAGACTGCAGAACCGATCGAGGCTCGCTTGGGCTTGCTCGACGCTCAGATCGTCGGAGAGATTTCGCCACCACCGCTGCGCTGCAGTGTGATTGGACTTCTCCACTGCACCTTTGCGGTTGCCGCGCCTCGGTGGGCAGATCGCAACGGAGACACCGTAATGTTTCGCGACGCCGGTGAAGCTGGCGGTGACCCGGCCGGACTCGGGGTGGCAGACTGTGGCCATTCGGTCGAACCGCCAGACTCGGCTGATCCCGCCGAGGCCTCGGCAGATCCGGTCGAGTCCGTCGACGACATGTGGTTGGGTCATGTTCGGTGCGAGGACGCCGCGCCATTTGCCCGAACACGCCAGAGTTCCGACGAACAGGTGGGCCATCGATCCCCAGCCCCACGAGGCGGGTGGGTTGGGTAGATCGACCCAATCCCATTGTGTCTCTTCCCCTGGCGGGTGTTCGATGACCGCGTTGGGTCTTTCGGTGGCCGTCAGGCACGCTTGGCAGATCGGCCGGAGTTTGAGTTCGCGGATCTTGCGGTGCAGCGTTTGATACGACATCAGATAGCCGAGGTCCTCGAGTTCGTCGCAGAGCGTGCGGACCCACAGGTGTGGGTCGTCGATCAGACGTGCAGTGACGTAGGCGAGGAACACCTCGAATGGGTCCGGTGCGCTGCGTTTACGCACCCCGGGAGTGGTGGTGCCGTTCAGGTACGACCTGATGGTCTTGCGGTCGCGGCCGGTGTGACGCGCGATGTCCGCGATCTTCCAGCCTCGTTTGTGCAAGGCGTTGATTTCCACATCTTCCTCCTGTGTAAGCATGAGGAGCGGGTCTCCTTCGGATAGCTGGTGCGTGGTCAGAGACCATCAGCTTCGTTGGAGACCCGCCCTCGTTGGCGGTGCCACACGGGTGGGGAATTTCGATGAGCGCTAGTGGGGAATTTCGATGAGCGCCGTCACAGGCTCCACTCCCGCCTACAACGCGCGAGTAACAACGAGTCCTGGTTACCGTGCACGGGTGACTCCCCCAGAGCGACAGACACTGTCCATGACCGTGCTGATGACACCCGACATGGCCAACTTCTCCGGCAATGTCCACGGCGGCACGATTCTGAAGTTCCTGGACCAAGTTGCGTACGCCTGCGCCAGTCGCTACGCGGGGGCCTACGTCGTCACCCTGTCGGTCGATCGCGTCGTGTTTCGCGAACCCATCCACGTCGGAGAACTGGTCACGTTCTCTGCATCGGTCAACTACACCGGCCGCACCTCCATGGAGGTCGGCATCAGAGTGGAGACCGAGAACATCCAGTGCGGTGAATTACGCCACACCAACAGCTGCTACTTCACCATGGTGGCGATCGGCGACGACGGCAAGCCGAAGACACTGCCCCAGTTGACGCCGACCACCGAGGTCGGTGCCCAGCGTTTCGAGGCGGCGCGACGACGGCGCGAACTACGCCGCGAGACCAAGGAACGTGAGGCCGAGATCCAGGAAGCCTCAGGACGTATCTGACGGCCGACGCCCCGCCCGATCAGCCGAAGAACGCGGCGGCGTCGTCGTATCGGGTCTGGGGTACCCGCTTGAGTTGCTTGGTGGCCTCGGCCAGAGACACCAGGCCGATCTCGGTTCCGCGCAACGAGACCATCTTGCCGAAGTCGCCCGAATGGGCCGCATCGGTCGCATTCACACCGAATCGTGTTGCGAGAACGCGATCGTACGGCGTCGGTGTTCCACCGCGTTGGACGTGGCCGAGCACCGTGGTCCGTACTTCCTTGTTGATGCGGCGTTCGATCTCGACACCGAGTTGGTGGGCGACTCCGGTGAATCGAACGTGGCCGAACTCGTCGATACCGCCGTCGAGAAGCTTCATCGAGCCCTCCATCGGCTTGGCACCCTCGGCGACGACACAGATGAAATGCGAGTCTCCGCGCTGAAAACGCTTGCGCACCAACGTGCATACCTCTTCGACGTCGAACGGCTGCTCGGGGATCAGCGTCATGTGCGAACCGGACGCCAGGCCGGCGTGCAGAGCGATCCACCCCGCGTGCCGACCCATCACCTCGACCAGCATCACGCGCTGGTGGGATTCGGCGGTGCTGTGCAGACGGTCGATCGCATCGGTGGCGATCGTCAGCGCCGTGTCGAAGCCGAATGTGACGTCTGTGCAGTCGATGTCGTTGTCGATCGTCTTGGGCACGCCGACCACGGGCACACCCTCCTCCGACAACCACGCGGCAGCGGTCAGGGTCCCTTCGCCGCCGATCGGGATCAACACGTCGATGCCGTTGTCCTCGAGAGTCTGCTTGACCCGATCGAGTCCGGCGCGCAACACATCCGGATTGGTGCGCGCGGTGCCGAGCATCGTGCCGCCCTTGGTGAGCAACCGGTCGTTACGGTCGTCGTTGCGCAGTTGCACCCGACGGTCTTCGAGAAGCCCGCGCCATCCGTCCTGGAAACCGACGACAGTGGAGCCGTACCGCGCGTCGGCGGTGCGTACGACTGCGCGGATCACCGCATTGAGCCCCGGGCAATCGCCGCCTCCGGTCAGAACTCCGATGCGCATCGATTTTCGCCTCTCTGCTCGCGGGTCCGTGAAGCGGACCCGGTGACGGACGTCAGCCTAATCGGGCGTTGGATGCTGCGCGCGTCGGTACCGTCCGGTTCTCACTTCGGCGTGACGACGCCGGTCTCGTAGGCCAGGACGACCGCCTGAGCGCGATCGCGCAGTCCGAGCTTCGCGAGGACCTTGCCGACGTGCGTTTTCACGGTCTGCTCGGCCAGGAACAGCGAACCCGCTATCTCGGAGTTGGACATACCGGTGGCGATCAGTTCGAGAACCTCGCGTTCCCGCGGAGTCAGATCGCTCAGACGCGCGGACGTGTGCCGCCGAGCTCCCCGCCGGGAGGTGACGTCGGCGATGAGCCGTCTCGTCACCGACGGTGCCAACAACGCCTCGCCTGCGGCGACGACCCGAACACCCCTGATCAACTCCTCGGCCGGAGCATCCTTGAGCAGAAAGCCACTCGCGCCGAGCGCCAGGGCCTCGTAGACGTAGTCGTCGATGTCGAACGTCGTCAGCATCAGAATGCGCACCGGCGACGGAAGTGACGCAGAGAGAATGGCGCGAGCGGCATCGAGACCGTTCATCTCGGGCATCCGAACGTCCATCAGCACCACGTCGGGCAACAACCGGGCGACCTCGCCGACCGCGGTCCTGCCGTTGTCGGCGTCTCCGACGACCGAGATGTCGGCCTGCGCACCGAGAAGGGCACCGAACCCCTGCCGCACCATTGCCTGGTCGTCGGCGATGAACACCGTTGTAGCCACGCGCAACAGCCTAGGCGAGATCGTGCCGAACAACCGGTGCCGCCGAGATCGGCATGCCGTTCGGAACGTGCACCGCGACCTCGAATCCTCCGTCGGGCAGATAGGTGGCGTGCAGCGTGCCGTGCGCCGCGCGCGCACGATCGCGCATACCTGTTATCCCGTGCCCACCGGTATCGGCTCCAGCAGTGCGTCGGACACTCGTGCTCGGCGACGCAGTGTTGGTCACGGTCATGACGACCGTACTCGGCCCGACCGTGATGTCGACGGTCACCGCGGCCCCGGGGGCGTGCCGGGCAGCGTTGGACAGCGACTCCTGCAGAACTCGGTACAGCGCCAACCCTGTTGTGTCGGAGATCGATTCGATCCGGCCGGTGACAGTCCACCGCACGTCCATACCGGCCTTGCGGCTCGCGTGCAGGGTACGTTCGAGGTCGAGTGCATTCGGTGCCGGTGCGTCCTGCCACTGCGCTCCGTCACTGCGCAGCACCCCCAGCATTCCCCGGATCTCGTTGAGCGCTTCCCGGGCGGTGACGGCGATCGACTCGAATTCCTTTGCTGCGGAATCGGATACATCATCGAGTCGATACTGCGCGCTCTGCGCCTGGACGACGACCATCGACATGTGGTGCGCAACGACATCGTGCAGATCGCGGGCGATCTTGGCTTTCTCCTCGAGAACGGTGCGTCGGGTGCGCTCGAGCTCACTGACTTCCTCTTGCTGCGCGAGCTGCCTACGGGAGAGAACGAGCCAGCGGATCAACAGTCCGAACACCACGATCGCGGTCAGACCCACCGACCAGCCGACGCCGTCCGCGCCCGGCATGTAGGCGAAGAACACCAGCATGCTGGCCGGCCAAGCGACGAGCAGCACCGATATCGGCGAGCGAACCGCGACGGCGAACAACAACGCCAGAAGAACGAGTATGTGCACCACCTGCCACGGGTAGTCGTAGCCGGGTACACGGTCGAACGCTACCGGTATCACCAGAGCGAACAGAGCCGAGACGGCCCATCCCAGTGCAGGATTGACGCGGATCAACGCGAAAGGAAACGCGGCGAGTGCGCCGACGATGGGCAGTAGCGGACCCGAGACCTGATGAGTGACCGGCAGAGTCGGCCATGCAATCGAATACAGCGTTGCAGTGATCGCAACGATCAGCACGTCGATCGCGCGGAATCCACCGAGTCGGGTCGGCACTCGACGCCGAATCGCTCCGAGTTCGGCGTCGCCTGATCTGTTCCTTCGCACGCACCGAGCCTAGGGACTGTGAGCCGACGAGGTCGTCATACCTGAGTATCAGTTCTGTGCAGTATCCAGGTATCGGATCGCCCCTGGGGAACACCTATGCACGTACGGCAGAACGAGACTTCGGTGCGATGTCCGATGAATACGCCGCTCCCTAGCGTCGAAAGCCATGAACAGGAACACTTCTCGCGTCGTCTTGTGCGCGGCGGCGGCGATCGCAGCGGTGACGGCAACGACCGGCGCGGCATCGACACCGCCTGCTGCCGAATCGACTTCGCCTGTCGCGGTCTCGGTACACGCACTGGTCACCGAGTCGGCCGACGTCGCCGCCCTGACCATCCCCGACGACTTCGGACCGGTGATGGGATACCGGCCTCGGGTGCAGGACGACATGGCAGAGAACCCACACGGCGATTGCTCGTCGCCCGTTCCGCTTCCGTCCGAGTTCGATTCCGCATGCAGGGCCCACGACCTGGGCTACGACCTGATTCGGTACGCCGCTGCCACAGGAACGACAGTGGATCCGCAGTGGCGCAGATCGTTCGATGCCCAGTTGGAGGGGCGTATGCACGCCGCCTGCACGGACCGGGCCGACGACGGGCCCCGTCAGGTCTGCGACGCCGCCGCATCGGTGGCTGCCACGGCCGTCGACCTCAACTCCTGGCGACAGTCCTTCGGCGCACCGGTGGCCGAGCCGGCATTGCCCTTCGTGTTCGGCGGCGCGGGGATCGTTCCGATTGCACTGTGGGGCATCGCTACCGGCCGACATGCGCGCCGACGCCTGCTGACCACCGAGCCGGTGTCCCGGACGATCCAGCCCGCATGATCGCGCCGATCGTCGCAGGCACCGGAGTTGCCGGTTCGGCTCACCCGACTGCCCCGGCCGAGACGGGTGTCCGATTCCCCCGAATCGGCACCTCGGTGGCCCTCACCGTTGCAGTGATGGTGTCCTCGGCTCCCTCGTTGCTCCCACGGCCGGCCGTCACCCAGGCCCTGTTCACCGGCACAGTGATGGCGACGGCACTCGCGGCCGCATGGTCGGCCCGGCGCGTGTTCGGTTCGCGCACGCCCGCTCGGCGGCGCCTGCAGGCCTGGTCGGCGGGTGTCGGGGCAGGGATATCCACCTGCTCTTTTGCAGCGAATATTCTCTGGCAGAACCGATTACGGATCGCTATGGACGTCGGGACGGTGGACTGGCGGTACGCAGCGGAGGTGGCGGCAGGGGCGATCTGTGTTGCGGTGGTTCTCTGCGGACTCGGCCGTGCGGCTGTCGGAATCGGCGGCGCACTCGGCCGTGGTCGATCGGTGATTGCGGTTGCCATCGTCGGTCTTGCGTCGTTCGTTGCCGCGCCTTCGGTCGGGTCGGCCGTATCGGACTCGTTCTCGGCCTCGAACTCCGTTGTGGACGACGCAGAGCCCGCTCCGAGCTCGAACACGAGATCAGGAGCTCCGGCCTCGCTCGTCCCGTGGCGCACGCTCGGCGCAGAGGGCCGGAAGTTCGTCTCCGGCGGTCTCGCTCCCGGCACCGTGCGCGCCTACGCGGGTCTGGATTCGGCCCCGACGCTCGATCGCAGGGTGGCGTTGGCCGTCGCGGACCTGGATCGAGCCGGGGGTTTCCAGCGCAGCGTCGTGGTCGTCGCGATACCGACCGGATCGGGGTGGGTGGACGAGAACGCCGTCACCGGTGCCGAGAGCAGATTCGGTGGTGACGTCGCCACAGTGGCGGTGCAGTACTCGAGCGCGCCCAGTTGGGCGACATTCCTGTTCGCCGAGGACGACGCGCGTAGTTCCGCGGACGCGGTGGTTCGCGCTGTGGCGACGCGCGCGGCATCGGAACCGACACCGCCCGACATCATCGTGTACGGCCAGAGTCTGGGCGCGGTGGCGGGAAGCGACGTGTTCCTCTCGATCGGACGGAGCGATCCGGGAATCTGCGGTGCCGTATGGGCGGGTCCGCCCGCCGGGGCCGTGAACACCGACGGCGCAACGGTGGTGGCCAATTCCTCGGACCCCGTCGTCCGGTGGTCGACCGACCTGCTGTGGTCACCGCCGAACACGTCGAGCACCCGACCCGACGCGCCCACACCGATGTGGCTGCCCGGCGTGAGCTTCCTCCAGACGTCCGTCGATCTTGCGGCCGCACTCGACGTCGGAGCCGGTCACGGCCATCGGTACGGAACCGACCAGGGTACGAGCATGCAACGGTGTCGGTGACGACCACGCCGGGCGATTCAGTCGACAAGCCCCAATCGCCCACCGAGCCAGTCCATTTCCTGCTCCAGCGCGGGAGCCCACACCTGCATCGAGTGCCCGCCGGGCAGCTCGCTGTAGTGCACCTCGAGACCCGCAGCCTCTGCAGCCTTGAAGGTTCGCTCGGTCTGTGGCCGAAATTCCTCGTCGTCGGCACCTACCACGAACGCACCGGCCGAATCGGGAAATCTGGTGCGCGAGAGTATGTTCAGCGGCGTCGATCGCTCGAAACGCGCCTCGTTCGCCGGGGTGTCCGTGCCGTATGCCGCCGCAACGGATTCGCTTCTCGTCCCGCGCCGTTGCTCGTCCTCGCCGGAGATGTCGAGAAAGGTGGGGTACACCGTCGGTGCAGTCACCGCCAGCTGCAGCGCGCACGTTCCGCCGTAGGAATAACCGCCCACCGCCCACGCCCTCGGATCCGAGGACACCCGGAAGTTCGACCGAACCCACTGCGGCACATCGACGGACAGGTACGTCGCGGCATTCCCGAGGTCCGAATCCATGCACATCGGATTCGCCTCGGTGTCGCCGAGGCCGTCGGCCACCACGACGATCGGGGCCGCGCCGTCGTGACGTGCCGCGAATGCGTCCATCGTCTGGGCCAGCCGACCACCCTCGATCCAGTCGACGACATGGCCGGGTTGGCCGGTGAGCAGCACCAGCACCGGTAGGTCGCTCGCTCCTGCGTCGTACGACGCCGGAACGTAGACGGTCGCGGGTCGCGCGTCGAAGTGCGACACCGTGCCGGGCACGTCCATATCGATCAACCTGCCGGTGCCCTCGATCGGGACGGCCGGTCGGTGGCCGAGCGCCACGGCCACCGTCGGGTACCGAGTGACGGTCAGATTGGTGAGCACCGTCGCCGCCACCACAAGCGATCCCACGAGACCCAGAGCACTCAGCGGGCCGAACACCGTTCCCAGCGTTCGGCCTCGCCGTGTCCTTCGGACGACCGCGAACACGAGGACGGTCGTCAGGACCGCCGTCGCAGTGAGTGCGACCGCGGGCACTGCACCGGACAGCAGTGGCTGATGAGCCAGATCGGCAGCCCACCGATGCAGCACCTCGAACTACCTCAGATCGCCGCGGGCGGCCTCGTATGCGGCACCGACACGGTAGAGCCGCTCGTCCGCGAACGCCGGAGCCATGATCTGCAGACCGACGGGCAGTCCGTCCTCGGAAGCAAGACCCGACGGCACCGACATCGCGCAGTGACCCGCGAGGTTCGTGGGCAGGGTGCACAGGTCGTTGAGATACATCGCCATCGGATCGTCGACCTTGTCCCCCAACGGAAATGCCGTGGTCGGGGTAGTCGGCGACACCAGCACGTCGACCTTCTCGTACGCGGCGTCGAAGTCACGGGCGATCAGGGTGCGCACCTTCAGGGCAGAGCCGTAGTAGGCGTCGTAGTATCCCGCGGAGAGGGCATAGGTCCCGATCATGATGCGACGCTTGACTTCCGGTCCGAACCCCTGTGCGCGCGTGGTGGCCATGACCTGCTCGGCGCTGTGCTTGCCGTCGTCACCCGCCCGCAACCCGTACCGCATGCCGTCGAACCGAGCCAGGTTGGACGACACCTCCGACGGAAGAATCAGGTAGTAGGCGGCCAGTGCGTGCACGAAGTTGGGGCACGACACCTCGACCACCTCGGCACCGAGTTCGGTCAGTGTCGCCACCGCGGCGTCGAAGGACGAGATCACACCGGGCTGGTACTTGTCCGAGTGCAATTCCTTGACGACACCGACACGTACTCCCGTCAGGTCACCGCGAGCACCCTCTCGTGCCGCCTCGACCACCGGTCGAACTGCAGTCTCCACCGACGTGGAGTCGCGCGAGTCGTAGCCGGCGATGACCTCGTGCAGCAACGCGGTATCGAGCACGGTTCGACCGCACGGGCCACCCTGATCGAGAGAGGAGGCACAGGCGATCAGTCCGTAGCGCGAGACGCTGCCGTAGGTCGGCTTGGTTCCCACGGTGCCGGTGAGCGCCGCCGGCTGGCGGATCGATCCTCCGGTGTCGGTGCCGATGGCCAGCGGGGCCTGGTACGACGCGAGCGCCGCAGCACTGCCGCCGCCCGAGCCACCGGGGATGCGGGTGGTGTCCCAGGGGTTCTTGGTCGGTCCGTAGGCCGAGTTCTCGGTGGACGAACCCATCGCGAACTCGTCCATGTTGGTCTTGCCCAGCACCGGAATGCCCGCGGCCCGCAGCTTCGTGGTGAGCGTCGCGTCGTACGGCGACATCCACCCGTCGAGAATTTTCGATCCGGCCGTCGTCGGCATGTCGGTCGTGGTGAACACGTCCTTGAGGGCCAGCGGCACGCCTGCCAGAGCCGAGGCAGGTGCGTGTCCGGCGGACAATCCCGCATCGACGTCGGTCGCCGCTGCGAGTGCCTCGGATCCTGCGACGTGCAGAAAAGCGTGCAGGTCACCATCGACCTCGGAGATCCGGTCGAGATGCGCCTGAGTCACCTCGACTGCGCTGACCTCACGCGCATGGATACGGGTGGCGAGCTCGGACGCGTCGAGCTTCGTCAGGTCGGTCATTCGCTCTCTCCCAGAATCTGCGGCACCGCGAAACGGCCCTCCTCGGCGTTCGGTGCGCCGGACAGTGCCTGTTCCGGCGTCAGGCCTGGAACGATCACGTCGGGACGCGTCACGTTCACGATGTCGCTGGGGTTGGCGGTCGGTGGGACGTCGTCGGTTGCCACCTCCGCCACCGTCTTGACGTGATGAAGAATCGAATCCAACTGGCCGGCGAACTCGTCGAGTTCGGCGTCGCTGAGAGCCAAGCGCGACAGCCGGGCGAGGTGAGCGACCTCGTCGCGGGAGATGTCTGGCACCGCGTAGACCCCTTTCGGACATAGGAGCGGAGCCTGCAGAAGCGGCCCCGTATTCGTGCAGAGCGAACCTCGTGGGTTCGCGAACGCGGTCCAGCCTAGTGCGCAGCATTACGCGGACTTCACTCACGCCTCGTGGCCGCGTGGAGTGTCGGAATTGTCACGGCCCGCGTTGCGCGACGTACCCGACGGGTCGAAGATGCAAGGATTGCTCGCGCCGGGGTGCACAGTGTTCCCAGGAGCGGAGCCTGCCGAACGACCCAAGAGCGGCACGCTACTCGCCAGCAACGACCGATGACGCTGGGGTGGCCGAAATACGCCAGAAGTCGAAAGGGAGCGTGACATGTCCTACCTGCTCCGCGTCCAACTGCCGGACCGGCCGGGCAGCCTCGGATCGTTGGCCGTCGCGCTCGGTTCGGTCGGGGCGGACATCCTCTCCCTCGACGTCATCGAACGCGGTGACGGTTACGCAGTCGACGATCTTGTGGTCGACGTCGCTCCTGGTTCGCTTCCCGACACGCTCATCACTGCTGCCGAGAACCTGACCGACGTTCGGGTCGATTCCATCCGCCCGTACACCGGCGTCCTCGATACGCACCGAGAACTGGAATTGATCGATCGGGTCGCGGCGGCGTCCGACGACCGACTTCAGGTGCTCGTCGACGGAGCCCCCCGCGTTCTGCGGGTGGGGTGGAGCACAGTCGTTGCCACCAACGCACACGGCCCGTTCCGTCTGGTGGGCAGCTCGGGGGCTCCCGAGACGCACGCCGCCGAGCTGCCCTGGTTCCCACTGCACGCCCCTGCCGCTCTGGACTCGGACGCCGACTGGGTGCCCCAGGTCTGGCGGGACATGGACACCAAGATCGCCGCGGCTCCCCTCGGTACCACCGGCACCGTACTGATGTTGGGCAGGCCTGGGGGCCCGGAGTTCAGGCCCTCGGAGATCGCCCGACTCGGGTATCTCGCCGGTATCGTCGCGACGGTTCTGAACTGACGCGTCCGAACTGACGCGTCCGAACCGACGCGTCCCCGGCCCGATCAGTCCGAGGATTCGGGTTCTGCGTCGGTCGGAGCCACGGCATCGGGGCCCTCGGTCAGAAGCAGGGTGAATCCCGCTTCGTCGAGCACCGGCACGCCGAGCTCGATCGCCTTGTCGTGCTTCGACCCAGGAGCGTCACCGACCACCACGAACGCCGTCTTCTTCGATACCGAACCTGCAGCCTTGCCACCGCGCAGCAGAATCGCTTCCTTCGCCTCGTCACGCGAGTACGACGTGAGCGACCCGGTGACCACGATCGACAGTCCCTCGAGATTGCGTTCGATGGACGCGTCCCGCTCGTCTTCCATGCGCACGCCCGCGGCCTGCCACTTGTCGACGATGGCGCGGTGCCAGTCGACCTCGAACCACTCGGAGACTGCGGCTGCGATGGTGCCGCCCACCCCGTCGACCGCCGAGAGTTCCTCGACCGACGCTGCCCGGATTCGGTCGAGGCTGCCGAACTCCCCTGCCAATGCGCGCGCTGCCGAGGGACCGACGTGCCGGATGGACAGACTGACCAGCACCCGCCACAGCGGCTGGTTCCGTGCGGTGGCCAGGTTGTCGAGCAACTTTCGACCGGTGGCGGACAGCGCCCCGGACTTGGTGCGGAAGATCGCCGTCTTCATCAGATCGTCCTCGGTGAGCGAGAACAGGTCACCTTCGTCCTCGATGGCCCCGGTGGCCAACAGGTCGGATGCGGCCTCGTAGCCGAGTCCCTCGATGTCGAATCGCTGCCGCTCGGCCACGAAGAACACCCGCTCGCGGCGTTGCGCCGGACAGAACTGCGAGTTGGGGCAGCGCAGGTCGGCGTCACCCTCCTTCGCCGGGGCCAGAGGCGTCGAGCACTCCGGGCACTCGGTGGGCATGACGAACTCGGTCTCGGCACCGGTCCTGGCGTCGACGACGGGGCCGAGAACCTCCGGAATGACCTCTCCCGCTTTGCGAATGGTCACCGTGTCGCCGATCAGAACGCCTTTGCGCTTGACCTCCGACCCGTTGTGCAGCGTCGCCAGCGACACCGTCGAGCCGGCCACGAGCACCGGCGTCATGTAGGCGAACGGCGTCACTCTGCCCGTGCGGCCGACGCTGACCCGGATGTCGAGCAGCGTCGTGGTGACCTCCTCGGGTGGGTACTTGTACGCGATCGCCCACCGCGGCGCGCGAGACGTCGTCCCCAGTCGACGATGCAGCGACATGTCGTCGATCTTGACGACCAGGCCGTCGATCTCGTGTTCGACGTCGTGTCGGTGCTGGTCCCAGTAGACGACCTTCTCGATGACGGCGTCGACGCCCTTCACTCGGGTCGTGTGGGTGGAAATGGGCAGACCCCAGGCGCGGAGAGCCTCGTAGGCGTGCCATTGCGACTCGGGCGTGAAACCCACCATGCGACCGAAGCCGTGGCAGATCATTCCCAGACGCCGCTTGGAGGTGACCGCCGGATTCTTCTGTCGCAGCGACCCTGCCGCCGAATTTCGTGGATTCGCGAACGGGGGCTTGCCCTCCGCCACCAGTGCGGCGTTGAGCGCCTGGAAGTCCTCCAGCCGGAAGAAGACCTCGCCGCGTACTTCCAACAACTCCGGGACGGGGTACTGCTCGCTACCGGTCAGGGTGTCCGGGATGTCGTCGATCGTGCGCGCGTTGAGCGTCACGTCCTCTCCGGTACGTCCGTCACCTCGGGTGGCACCGCGCACGAGCGTGCCGTTCTCGTACACCAGATTCAATGCGACGCCGTCGATCTTGACCTCGCACAGATACTCCAGATCCGGCCCTGCTTCGGTCTCGACCCGTTTGGCCCAGGCTCGTAGCTCGTCGTGATCGAACACGTTGTCCAAGCTCAACATTCGTTCCAGGTGGTCCACGGCGGTGAATTCCGTGGCGAAGCCGCCCCCGACGAGTTGGGTCGGTGAATCCGCCGTGCGCAGATCCGGATGCGCCTCTTCCAGCTCGTTCAGCTCGCGCAGCAGGGCATCGAACTCGCCGTCGGACACGATCGGCGAATCTCGGACGTAATAGCGAAACTGGTGCCCGCGAACTTCCTCGGCCAGCGTCTGCCATCGCTCGCGATCGGCAGAGGACGCAGCATCGAGTTCAACACCGACCGTCCCTGCGCTGTCGTCGGTTCCTGCGGGTGATTCGGTCGGCTCGGGCACGTATCGAAGATTATCCGACCCCACCGACAGTGCCCCATCGGCCGACACCGTGCGGCTAGCGACCCATGAGTCCCAGCAGCAATGTCGCGGCGACGATCGCCACCGCGCAGATTCCGGCGGTCAGAGCGAAGCCGGTCACGAAGGAGTCCGCGTAGATGCCGCCGAGCATGGACGCCATCACCGACAACAGCACTCCGGCGGGTAGTCCACGTCGCTGGGCATCCGATAGCCGATACATCGCACGATCATCGCAGAGGTCGCACCCGAGCACGGCGGCGCATCGACGCACGTCGGTTCGAGGCCTCAGATCTCTTCGACGACCAAACTGTTTCCACCGGACTGTTTGGACCGGTACATCGCCGCATCCGCCGTACGGGCTGCTCTGCCGACGACGGACGTACCGACGTCCCACAGAGCCGAGTCCTCGCGCAGCAACGCCATTCCCACACTGACGGTGACGGGGATGTCGTCGCGGCGGTCCCAGAGAACCCGAACGATGTCGAAGCCGAGATCGACCATCCCCCTCGCATCACCGACCATGGCGACGAGGAACTCTTCGCCACCGGTTCGAGCGAGCACTCCCCCCTGATGCCGGACCACGCGGCGCAGCCGATCGGCGACCCGCACGATCACTTCGTCGCCGCGGCTGTGCCCGAATCGGTCGTTGACGGCCTTGAACTTGTCGATGTCGACAACCAGGAAAGCCATGGACATGCCGCGCTTACCGGCCTCGTGCCACAGGTCCAGCAGTTCACTGTCGATGCCGCGCCGGTTGTACACCCCGGTCAGGGGATCGAGAACCGACCGCTTGGCGTCGTTGGACAGCGTCGTCCAGGCCACCTGAGCGAACACCGGTACTCCCACCGTCGCCAGGAGCAGAACCACCGTCGCCGTCACCACCGCGGGCCCGTCGATGTAGTCCACCTCGTCGCTCGTCACCGACAGGAAGGTGCGGATACCGAAACCGACGATGAACGTTGCGGTCCACACCAGATGCGCCACCAGCAGTCGCGGACTGAGGAAGTAGGTGCAGAACGCTCCTGTGACGGCGAACAACACCGTTCCGATCAGGGACGCGACAGGCGCGTACAGAATCAACACCGAGGTCGTGAGAATGTCCCCGAAGGCCAGGAACGCGACGAAGAACTTCTTTCCCGGGATCGGGCCGAGCACGCACCGGGCGGCGACGAACACCTGAGTGACCAGAACGAAGAGGACCCAGCCGATGGCCGTCGGTCCCTGCGGCCCGAGATCGCTGAACAGCATCAAGATCGAGGTGACGGCGTACATCAGCGTGGCGGTGCCGAACACCACGCGGATGATCCCGGTCAGCGGACGGGTCGATCTGTGATTGATGATCCACTCGAAATCGTGCGGCGCTCGGTACCAGTCGGAGGTGGCCGCGGCCAGTTTCGCCACGAGTCCTCGACGGTGCCTGCCGGAACGCCGGAGGGAGGCGACCTCGTCGAAGTCGCGACCACCTGATGCCATTTCCGAACTCCCGCGTGTTCAACAGACCCCCGACGGCCATGTGAATAGTGTCACACCTGTTCGGCGTCCTAACAGCAGTGGGTTCGATCGGCCCGAAGTCGACAGCGTTTCACTCCGAGCGGCTGTGTGATCTCACAACGAATCGGGGGAATCCGCGAACGCGGCAGCCACGTCGCGGGCGAGTCCTGTTGCGCGACGGGCCCACTCCGGTGTACTTCCGGCCAATCCACATGCAGGCGTCACGGAGATATGGGAGGCGAGAATCGATCTGTCGAATCCGAGTCGGTCGATCAACGTGACGCCCGGCTCGGCCAGTTCGCGCCAATGCGGTGGCCGCTCCGGCGTTTCGGACGGAATCAACCCGAGCATCAGTGTCTTGCCGGATTGCAGCAGCTCGCCGACTCCGTCGAAATCGCTGCGGCGCAGCGCAGTCGCGTCGACGGCGACTGCGACCGCGCGCGAACGGCGAAGCAGATCGAACGGAACGTCGCCGGCACAACAGTGGACGGCAACGGGACGATCGATCGTCTCGATCAACGAATCGAGCAGGTCGAGAACATCCGGTTCCGGGACTGCCCGCACAGAATCGAGCCCGGTGATGCCCGTCAGGCTGCCGGCCAGAACGGCTGCGAGACTGGGTTCGTCGAGCTGAACGAGGACGTCGACTCCGAGCCGACGCGTCACTTCCGCGCAGTGCAGGCGCAGTCCCTCGCCGAGGGATTCGGCGAAATGCCGCAGCGCACCGCGATCGGTCAGGGCCCGATGCCCGTGCCGAAGTTCGACCTGCGCCGCCATCGTGAACGGACCGGCCGCCTGGACCTTGATGGTGCGGCCGCTGCCGCGAAGCCCCGACACCTCCCACAGTTCCTCGAGCACGTCGAGGTCCTCGGCCAGGAAATCGGTCGCCCGCCGGCCCGCGAGCATCGGGCGTGGCACGACGCGATAACCGGAGGTGCGCACGTCGAGCTCGACGTCGACCATGATGGCTCCGGTGCGTCCGATCATGTCCGCACCGAGGCCGCGAGCCGGAAGTTCGACGACGTGTGGGAGCTCGGTGAACTCCCCGACGACGACCGCGGCGGCCTCACGGATGTCGGTGCCCGGCCACGAACCGATGCCGGTCGCCAGTCCAGCGAAGACGCCCGGGGTCACTCGCGCTCGGATCGAGTACCCGAGATGGTCGAGCTGCCGATGACGATGTCGCCGTGAATGTCCTTGCGGTACAGCACCGCAGCCTGGCCCTTGGCCACACCGGTCAGTGGAGCCCGCAGTTGGATCTCCATGCCGTCACCCGCTGCCTCGGCGACCGCATCGGTCAGTCCGCCGTGCGCACGGACCTGGACGACGCACTCGATGGGGCCGGTCGGGGCGGAACCTTCGGTCCATACCGCGCGATCTCCACTGATCGCCCAGACGTCGAGCTTCTGTGCCGAGCCGACCATGACGGTGCCACTGTCGGGTTCGATCGACGTCACGTAGCGGGGACGGCCGTCCGCGGCCGGGCCTTCCACACCGAGGCCCTTGCGTTGCCCGATGGTGAACCCGTGCACGCCTTCGTGATCGGCCAGTTCGGCTCCGGTCTCGGAGTCGACGACCTTGCCCGGGCGTACGCCGATCCGCGCGCCGAGGAATGCGCGAGTGTCGCCCGACGGGATGAAGCAGATGTCGTGACTGTCCGGCTTGTCGGCGACGGCCAACCCACGCTCGGCAGCCTCCTCGCGAATCTCGGACTTCGGGGTGTCCCCGATGGGGAACATCGCCCGCGAGAGCTGGGCCCGGTTCAGCACAGCCAACACGTACGACTGATCCTTGTCCGCGTCCACGGCTCGTCGCAGCACTCCATCGTGCAGTTGCGCGTAGTGCCCGGTCGCCACGGCATCGAAGCCCAGTGCGAGAGCGCGGTCGGCCAGAGCGGAGAACTTGATCTTCTCGTTGCAGCGCAGGCACGGATTCGGGGTCTCACCTGCGGCATAGGACGCGACGAAATCGTCGATGACGTCCTCTTTGAAGCGATCCGCGAAATCCCATACGTAGAAAGGGATTCCGAGTACGTCGGCAGCTCGACGAGCGTCACCGGCGTCTTCCTTGGAGCAACAACCACGCGAACCGGTGCGCAGAGCGCCGGGAGCGGTCGACAGAGCCAGGTGCACACCGACGACGTCGTGGCCCTCGTCCACGGCACGGGCCGCGGCAACGGCCGAGTCGACTCCCCCGCTCATAGCAGCCAGAACACGCATCAGCGATTTCCTCCTCGAGCTCCGACGCCGGCCAATCCGGCGGCACGAGCGCGTTCGACGACCTGCGGCAGAGCCGCAAGCACAGTGGTGACGTCCGATTCGGACGAGCCGGTTCCCAACGAGAACCGCAGTGATCCGCGGGCGACGGCCGGATCGCACCCGAGCGCGATCAGAACATGACTGGCGCTGGCCACGCCGGCAGTGCACGCCGAGCCCGTCGAGCATTCTATGCCTGCCGCATCGAGCAACATCAACAGCGAATCACCCTCGCACCCGGGAAAGGTGAAGTGCACGTTCCCGACCAGCCGATCGTCGCCTTCCGGCCCGTTGAGGACGGCGTCGGGAACGGCGTCTCTGATCCCGACGATCAACCGGTCGCGCAGTGCTCTCAGTTCGGCGCGATGCCGCGCCGAGTTCTCGACGGTCGTACGCAGCGCAGCCGCCATGGCCACGACGCCCGCAGTGTCCGGAGTGCCCGATCGAACGTCTCGCTCGTGCCCCCCGCCGTGGAAGAGCGGAACGCACGGGACCTGGCGGCCGAGCAGAAGTGCACCGACCCCCTGGGGTCCACCGAACTTGTGTGCCGCGATGCTGAGCGCGGACAGACCGCTCTCGGCGAAGCCGACGGGCAGATGCGGCACCGCCTGGACCGCGTCACTGTGCATCGGAACTCCGTATTCGGCGGCCACGGCCGCGAGCTCGGCGACCGGCATGACGGTTCCGATCTCGTTGTTGGCCCACATCACGGTCACGAGCGCAGTCTCGTCGGCATGCAGGGCCAGCTCGGCGCGCAGCGCGTCCGGAGTGACTCGCCCCTCTGTATCGACCGGGAGCCAGGTGACGCTCGCACCTTCGTGTGCGACGAGCCACTCCACCGCGTCGAGCACCGCGTGATGCTCCACCGAACTGGCGATGATCCTGGTCAGTGCGGGGTCCGAATCGCGCCGGGCCGCGAAGATGCCCTTGACGGCGAGGTTGTCGCTCTCGGTACCACCGGAGGTGAAGATCACCTCGGACGGGCGCGCGCCCAGGTCCGCAGCGATCGACTCGCGCGATTCCTCCACTCGGCGCCGAGCGGACCGCCCGGAGGTGTGCAGCGAGGACGCGTTGCCCACCGTGGCGAACACGGCGGTCATCGCCTCGATCGCGCTCGGCAGCATCGGGGTCGTCGCTGCGTGATCGAGGTACACCGGTGGCCGCGGCGGGACGGAAGCAGTCGTACTGCGCACTGAAGGCATAACAGGCTAGACGATACCCGCTGCCGTGACCGCGGACCTACCTGCGCGAGGTGGGTCCGCGGTCACGGTGATCGATGCTCGTTCAGGCCGCCGCAACCGTCGGCGGCATCGGCCTGCGTTCGGACTCGGCCATCACCTCGTGCACGGTGGGGTCGAAGACGTCCTTCCCGTATCGTTCCGAAAGCTCCACTCCGTCGCGTCGAATCGCCACCTCGCATCGTCGAGCGAGGTCGCGTCGATCGCCACCGGGTGCCTCCGGGGCGGTGAACTCCACCTCGGCACGCAGGCCTCGCAATCGGAAGATCCGGCCGATGGATGCGCCGATCGTCTCGTCCCCCACGAAGCACGTTGCGGTGGTCTGTTCGCCGGTCCGGTCGAGGTAGCGCAGTCGAATCGGCTGTACCCAGGTCTCCGAATCGATCGCGGCCTGAAGCAGCGCAGGCCGAAGCGAGCCGTAAGCGCGACCACACCAGGTGGTGGCTTCGGGGAAGACGACGACCGATCCGCCTGCGCGGACGCGATCGGCCACCTGATCGACGACGCCGGGGAGCTGATGCAGTCGAGCTCGATCGATCGGAAGTACCTTCATGGCCCGCGCGAGGCGGCCGAGCACCGGCCAGTCGATGAGGTCGGCACGCGCGACGAAGGTCGACGGCTGTACTGCAGTGAGTACCACGACGTCGGTCCAGGAGATGTGACCGGCGACGTGCAGTGCGCCTGCAGCGGTTCGGGAGCGTTCCCGCTCCGAGCGGGCGTCGAGCACGGTCAGGTCGATTCCGATGGCGAACAGCAGGGTCCGAGCGCCGATCCGCGTCAGCGAACGGCGAACCCGCGGGAACGGGACCCCGAGGACGACCAGCACCGGCAGTAACCCGAACGCGGCCAGCGCCAGTACGACTCGCAGCACGAGGACGATTCGTCCCACCGTCGGTGGGTTCTTCGGCAGACAGCCGTCACTGCACGGCGACGACGGCATCCACGCGTGCGCGTGCTCGATCGGTCGAGTCACCGGACACCCGACTCGAACGTCGTTGCTGCCGAGCGCAAGCGGTCGAGATAGCGAGTGTTGGCCTCGTGCAGGCCGAGCACCGCGACGAAGTCCGCGACTCCGAATTCGGGATCGTGGGCGGGCTCACCACAGATGGAGGCACCGAGCCGAAGGTAGCCGTTCATCAACGGCGGCATCGACGTTCGCGCCGCGGGTTCGATGTCGATCAAGTCCACCCCGTCGACGACGACCGGAGAGTACGGCCTGACCCGACGGTCGAGCGGCGTGGCGTGCTTGCTCAACAGGCGGTCTCGAACACTGCGAACGTTGGCCCCGATGGGGTCCCCCGGTGCCGACTGCATGGGCACCGACACGCAGCCCATCACCCACTCGTATCCCGTCACATCGAGGTAGTGCAGGATTCCTGCCCACATGAGCCCCAGGACGGATCCGGACCGATGATCGGGATGAACTGCAGCCCTTCCCATTTCGACGATATTCATGCCGACGGGATCGAGTGCGGATATATCGAATTCGGTTGCCGTGTAATACCCACCGGCAGAGACGGCGGCCTGCGGCGGCAACATGCGGTAGCAGCCGACGAACGTGTCGGTCCACTGGTCACGAACGAGCAGGTGATCACAGAATTCGTCGAACCGATCGGCGTCGAGGCCGTCGGTATCGGTGGGAACGGAAAATCCCGGCTCGGAAGCGAACACCTCGTAGCGCAGACGCTGCGCGGCGAGTCGGTGCTCCGGGTCGGTGGACAACACGAGCGAGTAGCGGTCGGTGGCCGGGACGATCGATGCAGTCGAGCTCATGACGGAAGTGGTCATGAGGTGTGTCTAACGAGCGGGGAAGGCCACCGGGCATCGTCGGGGAAACGTGTCGGAAGAGTTTGCGTGAACAAGGTTGCGCCGATCGACACGACAGGCCCTCACCGCGCGGGCGGTGAGGACCTGTCGGGGAACAGCGCTCGGAGCTATCCCTTGTGCTTCTTGACTGCCTCGGTCAGCTGCGGTGCGACGTTGAAGAGGTCACCGACGATGCCGTAGTCGGCGATCTCGAAGATGGGCGCTTCCTCGTCCTTGTTGACAGCGACGATCGTCTTCGAGGTCTGCATGCCTGCACGGTGCTGGATGGCTCCGGAGATACCCAGTGCGACGTACAGCTGTGGGGAGACGGTCTTACCCGTCTGACCCACCTGGAACTGGCCCGGGTAGTAGCCGGAGTCGACAGCGGCGCGCGAAGCACCGACTGCGGCACCGAGCGAGTCGGCCAGCTCCTCGACGACGGAGAACTTGTCGGCACTGCCGACACCGCGTCCACCGGACACGACGACCGACGCCTCGGTGAGCTCCGGACGGTCGCCGCCGACGATCGGGTCACGCGAGGTGACCTTGACGGCCCCTTCTTCCTGCGCGGGGACCTCGACGGTTTCGCGGGTGCCCGCTCCGGCCTTCGGCTCGGCCTCGACTGCACCGGGGCGCAGCGAGATGACCGGAACGTCGCCGTTGGCCTTGGCCTCGACGGTGAACGCGCCACCGAAGATGGAGTAGACGGCACTGCCGTCGCCGTTCAGTGCGACGACGTCGTTGTGGTAGCCCGAGCCGAGGCGTGCTGCGAGTCGACCCGCAACTTCCTTGCCCTCGATCGTGGCTGCGGTGATGATCGCCGCAGGCGAGACCGACTCCGCAAGAGCCGACAGCACGTCGACCTTCGGGGTGACCAGGAATCCGTCGACCGCGTCGGATTCGGCGGCGTAGATCTTCTCGGCACCGGCTTCGGTCAGCGCGTCGGCGACCTTGTCGGTGGTGCCGACCGGGCCGGTGACGACCGCGGACGGCTCACCCAGCGCACGAGCGGCGGTGATCAGCTCGGTGCTGACCTTCTTCAGTGTTCCCTCGACGTGCTCCACGAGCACGAGTACTTCTGCCATGACTTGCTCCTCGTTTGTCTTCGATTGCTCGGTGGGGCGGGATCAGATGATCTTCTGGCCGACGAGGTAGGTGGCGATCTTGTCGCCGCCGTCGCCCTCGTCGGTGAGCCGCTCGCCTGCAGTCTTGGGAGGCTTGGGGGTGGACGACGTGACGGTCGTTCCCGCGTTGTCGACGCCGACGATGCCGTCCTCGACACCGATGTCGGCCAGCGTGATGGTCTGCACCGTCTTCTTCTTGGCGGCCATGATGCCCTTGAACGACGGGAAGCGCGGTTCGTTGATCTTCTCGGTGACGCTCACGATGGCGGGCAACGCGGCTTCGAGGCCGAAGATGCCTTCGTCGGTCTCCCGCTCGCCGGTGACCTTGCCGTCCGCGACGGTGAGCTTGCGCAGCTGCGTCAGGGCCGGGATCTGCAGGTATTCGGCGATGATCGCCGGAACGGCACCGGTGCGGCCGTCGGTGGCCTCGTTGCCTGCGATGATGAGATCGGCCGGCTCGTCGTTCTCGAATGCGACGTTGCCGAGCGCTGCGGCCAGCGCGTACCCGGTCTGGATCGCGTCGGAGCCGTGCAGGGTCGGGTCGTTGAGGTGCACTGCGCTGTCTGCACCCATCGACAGGGCCTTGCGGATGGCATCGGTGGCGCGATCGGGGCCTGCGGACAGAACCTTGACCTCACCGCCTTGGGCTTCCTTGATGAGCAGTGCCTCTTCGACGGCCCGCTCGTTGATCTCGTCGAGGACGGCGTCGGCAGCCTCGCGATCGAGGGTGTAGTCACCGTCGGTGAGCTTGCGCTCGGACCACGTGTCTGGAACCTGCTTGATCAAAACAACGATGTTCGTCATGGGTCTGCGTCGACCTCCTGGTCATGTTCTGCTGATCGTGAGTGTTCTAACGGTTCGTGCAGTTCTACGGTCTGGGACGAGGTTACCTCACCGTAGTTACCCGTGGGTAACATACCTCCCTGCCTGTCCGACCATACATCTGTACCCCGACTGTTATGGAGACCACGTTGGCTTACCTCCCCCGCGTCTCCACTAACCTTTCGTCGGTGAACGATTCATCGGCTCAGGCACCGGCACCGGCACCACTGCCCCTCACCGGGGAGCGCACCGTGCCCGGCATCGCCGAGGAGAACTACTGGTTCCGCCGCCACGAGGTGGTCTACCGCGCACTCGTCGAGCACTGCCGCGACCGAACGGTGCTGGAAGCGGGATCGGGAGAAGGCTACGGAGCCAACATGATTGCCGATGTCGCGACGACAGTCCTCGGTCTCGACTACGACAGGTCGGCCGCCGCGCACGTGCACGCCCGCTACCCGAGGGTGACGATGCTGCGCGGCAACCTCGACCGCCTCCCGGTCGCCGATTCCTCGATCGAGGTCGTCGTCAATTTCCAGGTGATCGAGCACCTCTGGGATCAGGGTGCGTTCCTCGCCGAGGTGCACCGGGTGCTCGCGCCCGGCGGCATTCTGTTGATCAGCACGCCCAACCGCATCACGTTCTCGCCCGGACGCGACACCCCGCTCAACCCGTTCCACACCCGCGAACTCGACGCGGCCGAACTCACCGAGCTTCTCGTGGACGCTCGGCTCGAGGTCGACGAACTCACCGGAGTCCGGCACGGACGCACGCTGGCCGCACTCGACGCCAAGCACGGCGGTTCGTTCATCGACGCACAGATCGAACGGGCCCTGGCCGGTGAGCCCTGGCCGGCCGAACTCACCGAGGACGTCGCGGCCATCTCGATCGAGGACTTCGACATCGCCGCCGACCGCATCGACGACAGCCTCGATCTGGTCGCCGTCGCCCGCAAGAGTTCGAGCGCGGTGATCGGGTGACATCCGGTGCCACCGTGCCGGGCATGTTCTCCCTCGTGCTGCACTCCCACCTGCCGTGGCTGGCCAATCACGGGCGCTGGCCCGTCGGCGAGGAATGGCTGTACCAGTCCTGGGCGGACTGCTATCTACCGATCACCGAGGCGCTCGAGCGGCTGGCCGAGGACGGCCACGGCAACGTGCTCTCGCTGGGGGTCACCCCGGTACTGGCCGCTCAACTCGACGATCCACACTGCCTGTCCGGAATGCACCACTGGCTCGGGAACTGGCAGCTCAGAGCCCACGAGGCGACAGACCGAGACCTGTCCGTTCGGGAACACCGAGGTTCTGCCGCCGCGCTCGATCGATTCGAGACCCGGTGGCGGCACGGCGGGTCCGCGGTCCTTCGACCGCTGATCGACACCGGAACCGTCGAACTGCTGGGCGGCCCGTTGGCGCACCCGTTCCAGCCGCTGCTCGATCCCCGACTGCGCGCCTTCTCGCTCCGAGAAGGACTGCTCGACGCCCACACCCGGTGGGGCACAACGCCACGAGGGATCTGGGCACCCGAATGCGGATTCACCCCGGGCATGGAAACCGAGTACGCCGCGGCCGGGGTCTCGCACTTCATGGTCGACGGTCCGGCAATGCGCGGAGACACCTCCCTCGGCAGGCCGGTGTGGGACTCCGACGTCGTCGCGTTCGGACGCGATCTCCCGGTCAGCTACCGCGTGTGGTCACCGAAGTCCGGCTATCCCGGCCACGGTTCCTATCGGGATTTCCACACCTACGATCACGCCACCGGTCTCAAACCGGCCCGGGTCACCGGCCGCTCGGTCGCGTCGAACGACAAGGCTCCCTACGACCCCGAACGGGCCGCAGCGACGGTGGACCGTCACGTCGCCGACTTCGTCGATGTGGTGCGCAGGCGGTTGATCTCCGAATCCGAGCGCATCGGACGCGACGCCCTGGTCGTCGCAGCATTCGACACCGAGCTGTTCGGGCACTGGTGGCACGAGGGCCCACAGTGGCTCGGCAAGCTCATGCGCGCGCTTCCCGCCGCAGGCATCACCGTCGGCACGCTGAACGACGCCCGCGAGCAGGGTTACGTCGGGGCGCCGCTCGAACTGCAGGATTCGTCGTGGGGATCGGGCAAGGACTGGCGCGTGTGGGCGGGCGACGACGTAGCCGATCTGGTCGCGCTCAATTCCGAGGTGTCCCGGGCCGCTCTCGACGCCGTCGATACCGCCCGAGACGCTCGGCGTCGCGCCGGTGGACCCGAACTACGCAATCGCGTCAACGATCAGATACTGCGTGAGACACTGATGGCCGTGGCCAGCGACTGGGCATTCATGGTCAGCAAGGATTCCGCCGCAGGCTACGCGCGGGAGCGGGCGCACGTCCATGCACATGCGCTGCGCGAGATCGCTGCCGCGGCCGCAGCTGGATCACCTGTCCGTGCAGACGAGTTGGCTCGGCAATGGAACCGCGCGGACGGACTGTTTCCTGCGTTGGATGCGCGCCGGCTGCCCGGTGCACACGGTGGCCGTGAGCGAGAAGGTGCAGGGGGGCGTCGATGAAAATCCTGATGGTGTCGTGGGAGTACCCACCCGTTGTGGTCGGCGGACTCGGCCGGCACGTGCACCACCTGGCAACCGGGTTGGTTCGATGCGGGCACGAGGTCGTGGTTCTGTCGCGTCGCCCCACCGGAACCGACGCCGCCTCCCACCCGACGTCTCACCACATCGAGGACGGGGTGCTCGTCGTCGCCGTCGCCGAGGACCCGGCCCACTTCGTCTTCGGGGAGGACATGCTCGCATGGACCCTCGCGATGGGGCACGCGATGGTGCGTGCCGGCGTCGCGCTGGGAAAGCCCGGTCTGGGTGACGGTTGGCAGCCCGACGTCGTTCATGCCCACGACTGGCTCGTCGCACACCCGGCGATCGCACTCGCCGAGTTCTACGACGTACCGCTCGTCTCGACCATCCACGCCACCGAGGCCGGACGCCACAGCGGGTGGATATCCGGGCGCGTCAACCGCCAGGTGCACTCCGTCGAGTGGTGGCTCGCCAACGATTCCGATGCGGTGATCGCCTGCTCGACATCGATGAAGGACGAGGTCACCACCCTGTTCGGAGTATCGGAGTCGTCGGTGAAGGTGATTCGCAACGGAATCGACCGCTCCACCTGGCACTTTCGGCGACGAGAGCCTCGATCCGAGCCGGCCAAGTTGCTCTACGTCGGCCGCCTCGAGTACGAGAAGGGCATCCAGGATGCCATCGCAGCTCTGCCCCGCATCCGACGGAGCCACCCGGGTACCACCCTGCACATCGCCGGCGAAGGAACACAGTTCGCCTGGTTGGCCGGGCTGGCGCGCACGCACCGGGTTGCCCGCGCTGTGTCGTTTCTGGGCAATCTCGACCACACCGAACTCCTCGGCTGGCTGCACGGAGCCGACGCCATCGTCCTGCCCAGTCGGTACGAACCTTTCGGCATCATCGCGCTGGAGGCCGCGGCCGCGGGCACCCCGCTGGTCGCGTCCACGGCAGGCGGTCTGGGTGAAGCGATCGTCGACGGCGTGACCGGCCTGTCCTTCGAGCCCGGCGACGTCGGCGGGCTGGCCGCTGCAGTGCGGCGCGTTCTCGACAATGCGGACGCCGCACAGGAGAGGGCCGTGGCCGCCCGCGAACGCCTCACCGTCGACTTCGACTGGAAGCGCGTCGCCGAGACGACCGCCCAGGTCTATCTGGAAGCCAAACGCAAAGTTCGGCATCCGTTGGCCCGACCGCACATCGTCGAGCGCGCTCTGCCCGGCCGTACCTGAGACCAGCAGGGTCAGTTCTCTCGTGCCGCCTCGGCCTGTCCGAGCGCCTTCTTGCGAGCGATATCCTCCAGCGCGGCAATGTATTTCGCGCGTTCGGCGGCACCGGCTTCCCAGGCGACCTTGCGATTGCGGACGACCTTGGCCGGGGCACCGACCGCGATGCTGTAATCCGGGATCTCACCCTTGACCACGGCATGGGCTCCTAGCACGCAGCCCCGACCGATCCGGGTCTCGCGCAGAATCGTCACCTTGGCCGCGATCCACGTGTCCGGCCCGATTCTCACCGGCCCCTTGACGATTCCCTGATCCTTGATCGGCATGTTCACATCGTCCATCCGATGATCGAAATCGCAGATGTAGCACCAGTCGGCCACCAGCGTCGACGCGCCGATCTCGATGTCGAGGTAGGTGTTGACGACGTTGTCCTTGCCGAAGACCACCTTGTCGCCGATCCGCAGCGAACCCTCGTGGCAGCGAATGGCATTGCCGTCGCCGATGTGTACCCAGCGCCCGATCTCGAGGCGCGAGAGCTCGGGAGTGGAGTGGATCTCGACGTTCTTGCCGAGAAACACCATGCCCTTGAGGATCACGTGCGGATTGGCCAGCTTGAACTTCGCGAGGCGGTAGTAGCGCACCAGGTACCACGGCGTGTACGCCTTGTTGGCGAGCACCCAGTCGAGGGACGCACGCGTGAGGAACCGCGCCTGGTCGGTGTCGCGTCGTCTCGACCCGCGCCAGCGTGTCCGCAGCGGCGCGTTCCACATACTCGTCATGGTGGTTCACCCTAGTTTCTCGTTCGCCCGCTCTCTGCCGCCACCCTCACGCGGGCTAGGGTTGTCTGTCGACCGTTGCTCGTCGGCGGAACGAACACAGACGCCCCGGCACCGTGTCGGGCACGGACTCGAGTCATGGGGAGCGATCGATGCGCGGCGTCAGGGCCAACGGTAGGACCGGCAGAAAGGTCACCGCTTTCGCAGCAGCGCTGGCGCTGGTGACCGTGAGCGGCTGTGGTACCGACACCTCGGCGATAGAGCCGCTCTCTCCCGATTCGTGGCCTGCAGCGCACGCGAATTCCCACAACAGCGCCACCACCGGGGTGTCGGTGTCGACCCCACTGTCCCTGGACTGGACGCGCCCCACCGGCGGCACGGTGACCTCCCCGGTGTCCATCGGATCGACCGGTCAGATGTTCGTCACGGCCGCCACCGAATCCGGTTGCAACCTCTTCTCGTTCGAGATCGACTCCGCCCGTAAACGCTGGTGCAATCGCGTCGGACCGTCCGTCGTCACTGCAACGCCGACGGTCGATTCGGCGATCAACGTCTACATCGGCGACGACGGCGGCATGAACTCGTACAACGACCACGGCCAACTACGTTGGCGCACACCGGTGTACGGAGTGCCCAAGTCCGCGCAGTTCCTCGGGGACGGCAGCGTGCTCTCGATCACCCAGATGGGGCAGGTCAGCGTTCTGGATTCGCAGAACGGGCAACTTCGAGTACCGATTCTCGATCTCGTTCCGACACCGAACTTCCTGACCGACCCGAATTCGGATTTTCTGCCGGTCGATACCGGACTCGACCGGTGCAGCTCGGGCGGATCCGAGTGCCCGGTACCCGCCGCACCCGCCGTCGACGCCGCGACCGGGTCGATCTACCTGACCCTGTGGCGTCCGGGTTCGATTGCACCGCAACTCGTTTCACTGCAGTACGAACGTGATGGCACGCCAGGGCTCGTCGAGCGTTGGTCCTCGGACCTGCTGCCCGCCGGGATCGCGTCCAGTCCGGTGCTGTCCCAGGACGGATCGACGGTCTACCTGGCCGATGTCGACGGCAGGCTGACCGCGTTCGACACCGCCGACGGGCGACAGAAGTGGACCGAGGGTACCGGCCTCGGCATCGGTGCCGCTCCGTCGATCGCCTCGGACGGCACGATCGTGCCGTCGGGCGGCGACGGCACTCTCGTCGGCTTGCGCGACAACGGAGATTCGGCCGAGCGAGTCTGGGTCCGCGACGACGTTCAACAGGCAGGCACGGCAGCTCAATCCGCCGACGGGCGCGGCCATACCGTCGTCCGTGAGGACGACGGACTGGCGCTGCTCACGTTCGACGCGGCCACCGGTGAGACGGTGGATGTGCAGCCCGTTCCCGACGTCGTCGGCACCACCGTCGGAACGTCGATCGGCCCGGACGGCCAGGTCGTCACCGCGAGCTACCTCGGCGAGATCTTCACCTACACGGGCTGACCGACAGCCCCCGGCGCGCAGACGAACGCCACCGCGGACCGATCGACTCGGGCGATCACCACCGACAGAGCCACGGATCCCCGAAGTTTGAGCTTGGGCCGCAGCAGCGCCGGATCCACGTCGACTCCGCGGACCAGAATTTCCACCGAGCCGCAGTCCATCCGATTCAGTTGTTGCCGAAGCACCTTCTCCGAGAACTTGGACTGCTCCAGAATCCGAAACCCGCGCACCCCGGCCGGGACCGTGTCGCCGGTCAGATACGCGATTCTCGGATCGAGTTGCCACAGACCGAATCTGGCACCGTAGTGCCGAACCAAACCGGCCCTGACCACCGCGCCGTCGGGATCGACGATGTAGCTGCCTGGGGGCCAAACCGGAATGTCGTCGGATTCCGAATCGGTGATCTCGAACACACCGCCGTCGGACCGAAGGACCGCAGCACGTCGCCGAACACCGTTCTCGCTCAACCCTTCCGACCAGAGGCACGCCTCTCGCACTCCCCCGTCCAGCGAGACCACCTCGACCTCACCCGCCCAGTCGACAGAGTCGAAATCCAGGCCGGGCGCACATTTGACGACCAGGTCTCGGCCTCGATAGGCGTCGAGCAGGTCCGGTAGCGGTGGTTGCAACGCTGCCGGGTCGTGGCGTCGCCGCCCACCCGCTCGGCGGCCGGGATCGGCGACGACGACGGTGTCACGCGTCGTCGGGGTCAGTGCGTCGGCGCGCAGTACGGTGGCGTCCGGGACGTTGTGTGCGGCCATCCGAAGCCGAATCGGGTCCAGATCGCTGCCCACCGCCAACTCCGCGGTGCCGATCAGGACCGACAGTTCGCTGCCGATCGAACACGTGACATCGTGCACCCGTCGTCCGGCTAGTCGAGCGGCCCGCCTGCGTGCGACGAGCGTCGGCGTTGCCTGCTGCACCGCCTCGTCGGTGACCCACCATCGGTCGGAGTCGAGTAGTTTCACCCGCGCCTTGCGGCGGACGGTCACGGTTTCGATCAGGGCACCCGCGTGGGGGGGGAATCGCTCCCGGATCGAGGAGATGTCTCGCACCGCTGTTCTCGTACCGAATTCGAGGCCGTCCGCAGCGTCGAGTGCCTCGATGCCGACCTCGCTGTGCATGAAATCGAGGTCGGCATCGGTGAAGTCATATCCCACGGCAGGCCCCGCCGTCGACCCCTGCGGCGTGACTGCCTGTCAATCGCGAGGTGCAGGCTTGGTGCCGGTGATCATCACGTTGTAGAACAGCCCGCGCGGCACCACGTGTTGCAGCACGTTCTCGTCGACCCAGCTCAGTGTCTTCCAACCACCGAAGGCGAACTTGGCCCAGTTCCACCCCAGCTTGCCCGCTGGCACTGCGGCCTCGAAGGTCCGCACCGGCCAGCCGAGGAGAGCGGCGGCGAACTCCTCGGTGTTGGCCTGCACGGACTCCGCACCGGCCGAGAGCGCGATGTGCTCGAGATCGGTCGGATCGAACGTGTGCAGGTCGACGACGGCTTCGAGTGCCGCTGCTCGCGAGGACTCGTCGAGCTCTTCCTGGGGCTTGCGCCAGCTCGCCAGGAACGGGAGCTTGGTTGCGCGGGTGGTCGCCTCCCACGTGATGCGTCCGAGCCAGCGTGCGTAGAAGTTGCCGACGGTGGTGGGTTCGCCCGCGAAGACGAAGCGACCGCCCGGCTTGAGCACCCGCAACACCTCACGCAGGGACTGTTCGACGTCCGGGATGTGGTGGAGGACGGCGTGCCCGACGACGAGATCGAACGTGTTGTCGTCGTACGGAATCGTCTCCGCGTCGGCGACGCGGCCGTCGACGTCCAGGCCGAGGTGCTCGGCGTTGCGAAGTGCGACCTTGACCATGCCGGGCGAGAGGTCGGTGACCGAGCCCTTCTCCGCTATCCCGGCCTGCATCAGGTTGAGCAGGAAGAATCCGGTACCGCAACCCAGTTCGAGCGCGCGGCCGTACGGCACGTCGGACTGTGCGGAGGCGTCGCCGGAGACGGCCTGATCGAACCTGCCGCGTGCGTAGTCGATGCATCGCTCGTCGTAGGAAATCGACCACTTGTCGTCGTAGGTCTCGGCTTCCCAATCGTGGTACAGCACCTGCGCCAGTTTGGTGTCCGAGCGTGCAGCCTCGACCTGCTCGGCAGTGGCGTGCGGATTCGGGGCGGGATCGACCTGGCGGTCATCGGACTCGGCCGAGGCCAGGGACGTCGAGTTCGAGAGCGAGCGATCGACACCGTCGTGGGGGCTTGCAGTCATCAGGCGAGCCTACTATCCGGTAGCTGTGGAACAACTCTTCTCCGGTCGGGCCGGTGCTTCACCGCCCGGTGAAGGTCGCTTTTCCAGGGCCGTCGGCCACGAACGACGTCATGCCGACGGTGCGATCCTCGGTGGCGAACAGGGCCGCGAACTGCTGGGCCTCGATTCGCAGACCGGTGGTGAGATCGACGTCGAGCCCCTGGTCGATCGACGCTTTGGCCGCTGCGAGCGCTCGCGATGCACCCGTGGTGAACTGCATGGCCCAGGTGCGGGCGGCGTTGTACACCTCGTCCGGTGCCACCACCTCGTCCACCAAGCCGATGCGCAGCGCTTCCTCGGCACCGACGAAGCGGCCGGTGAAGACCATGTCCTTGGCACGGCTCGGGCCGATCAACCGGGCCAGCCGTTGGGTGCCGCCGCCGCCGGGGATGACGCCGAGCAGCACCTCGGGGACACCGAATTTCGCGTTGTCGCCCGCGATCCGACGATCTGCTCCCAGCGCGACCTCGAGCCCACCACCGAGTGCGTATCCGGTCACCGCGGCAACGACGGGCTTGGGAACGGTGCTCAGCGAGCCGAGAGCGGACTGCAGATCCTCGGCGATGGCAGCCATCTCGGCCGCGGACAACGACACCATCTCCTTGATGTCGGCACCGGCCGCGAACACCTTCTCGCCGCCGTAGACGACGACGGCCTTGACCTCGGAATTCACGGTGGCCTCACGCGCCGCCGCGCGAATCTCCTCCTGCATCTGCCGGTTCAATGCGTTCATCGGTGGGCGATCCAGGCGGATGGTGCCGATACCGTCCGATACCTCGAGATTCACGAACTCAGCCATGGGCCGAAAGGCTACCGGGCCTCGTCCCGGCGATCGGACCAGGGATGTCGCGTTCCGGCGTAGTAGTCCTCGTCGCCGTCGAAGAGCACTCGTACGGTGCCGTCGTCTCGGGTCAGTACCGGCAGGACCGGGGTTACCTCGCGTTCGTGAGCAACGACGTCCGCGACCGTGTCGAACCGGGACAGCGCATCCAACTGGCTCCAGGTCGGCGGAAGCAGGATGGTGTTTCCGGAGCGCCAATCCGCCAGTGCATCACCGGTCGAGCGCCAGCTGACCGACGCCGCCTCGCTGGTTTCGCCGTCCGCATTCTGGCCCTCGGGCAGCACGGCGACGAAGAATCGGGTGTCGTACCGTCGCGCTTCACCGACCGGAGTGATCCAGTGCGACCAGGGCCGGAGCAGATCCGCTCGCAGGACGAGGTCGTGGGCGGTGAGAAATTCGGCGAACGAGATCTCACGGCGCTCCAGCCGACCGCGCTCCGCAGCGAACGGCGCGGTATCGGCGACGATCGACTCCGGCGTCGAGCCGGCCAACAGCACCCCGCACTCCTCGAACGTCTCACGCGCTGCAGCACACACCAGGGCCTGCGCCCTGCCCTCGTCGGTTGCGAAGCGCTCGGCCCACCACGACGGTGGCGGACCTGCCCAGCGGACGTCCGCTGCCGCGTCCGCAGGGTCGACGCCGCCACCGGGAAACACCGTCATCCCTCCCGCGAACGCCATGCCACCGACGCGTTCGAGCAGGAACACCTCGATGCCCGGCCGTGACAGACCGTCACGAATCAAGATGACGGTCGAGGCATCCCGCGCCTGCACGTGATCGGCAGCACCAGTCGAACTCATGGAAGGCAACGTACCGCTGCGCTGCGCAACGCCGTCGCTCGGTCCGCGCTATCGGCGGTGCGTGCTATCGGCGGTGCGCGCCGGCAGCGCGGGTTCGCCGCGCGAAGAACCGACCGTCGACGCGATCGAGCGTGATCGACTGGCTGAACGCCTCGGTCAGGTTCTCTGCGGTGATGACGTCGTCGACCAGTCCCTGTGCCACCACCCCGCCTTCCTTGAGCAACAACGCGTGACTGAATCCCGGCGGAATCTCTTCCACGTGGTGGGTGATCAGCACGGTGGCGGGGGCATCGGGATCGGCTGCGAGGTCGGTCAGGCGTGCCACCAGTTCCTCGCGTCCGCCGAGGTCGAGGCCCGCCGCCGGCTCGTCCAGCAAGAGCAGTTCGGGATCGGTCATCAGGGCACGGGCGATGAGAACACGCTTTCGTTCGCCTTCGGACAACGTGCCGTAGGTGCGGGTGGCGAGATGTTCGGCACCGAGGCTCTCAAGCATCTCGACTGCGCGCTCGGTGTCGACCGCGTCGTATTTCTCTCGCCAACGCCCCAGTACCGAGTAGCCCGCGGACACGACCAGATCGGACACGAGTTCGTCGGCCGGAATGCGCTGCGCCAGCGAGGAGGAGGACAAGCCGATCCGCGGTCGGAGTTCGGAGACGTCGACCCTGCCCATGACCTCTCCGAGAACGTGGGCGACACCGGACGTGGGATGGATCTCGGCGGCAGCGATACGCAGCAGAGACGTCTTTCCGGCACCGTTGGGGCCGAGCACGACCCACCGTTCGTCCAGTTCCACCTTCCAGGTGACGGGTCCCACCAGGGTCGCACCGCCCCGGCGGACGACTACGTCGGTGAAATCTACGAGCAGGTCGGGATCCGGTTCAGACACGACGCCTATCTTCTCGCACATCGACCGCGCATTCACGGCAGGATGTGCACGCGTGTCGCCCAATGACGATCTACCCAGCACTTCCCGCCGTACCTCGGACCGGGAATCCGGCGCGAACCCACCCGGATCACCGTTCCCGCTGGGTGCCACTGCACTGTCGACTGGCACTCAATTTGCAGTCCATGCGCCCGAGGCCGATGGAGTCGAGGTGTGTCTGGTCGATCCGGACGGCGGTGAACGACGGGTGGAACTGACCACCCGCACGTTCGGAGTTCGACATGCCTTCGTGCCGGGAGTTCGACCCGGTGACCGATACGGGTTCCGCGCCCACGGGAGGTGGGATCCGCACTCCGGACGACGGTTCAACGGCGCGAAGATTCTGCTCGATCCCGCAGCACGCCAGGTGTCCGGAACCTTCGGCGACCCATCGGCACTGCTCGCCTACGAGGACGATCCGTTCGGGGCACCCAGTTCTCGAGACTCGTTCGGACACCTCCCGCTCGGCGTCGTCTGCGCGGCCGCAGATCGCGTGGGCCGTCCCGCGCGCCCCGATGTGCCCTGGGACCGAACCGTTCTCTACGAGCTACACGTGGGCTCGTTCACGGCCCGCAATCCCGCTGTGCCCGAGCATCTTCGCGGTACGTACCTCGGGCTCGCCGAGCCGGCGGTACTCGAACACCTCGCTCGCATCGGCATCACGTCGGTCGAATTGTTGCCCGTACACACCACATTCACCGAACCGGGCGTCCGCGCCCGGGGTATGCGAAACCACTGGGGGTACTCGACGGGTGCGTACTTCGCCCCGGATCCGCGCTTCGCCGCTGTTCCCGGTGCCGAGGTGGACGAGTTTCGCACCATGGTCGACGCGCTGCACGCTGCCGGGATCGAGGTGATCCTCGACGTCGTCTACAACCACACGTGCGAATCCGCGGTCGACGGTCCCTCGATCAGTTGGCGTGGGCTCGATGCGCCCGGCTACTACCTGCTGGACGGACGTGGATCGGACGTCGATCTGACCGGCTGCGGCAACACTCTCGATTCCGCTTCGCCTGCGGTGGTGCGGATGGCGTGCGACAGCCTTCGGTACTGGGTCGAGGACATGGGTGTGGACGGGTTCCGATTCGACCTGGCCAGCACCCTCGGTCGACCCGGTGGTTGGCGATTCGATTCTCGCGCACCGTTGTTGACCGCCGTTGCCACCGACCCGGTCCTGGCTCGGGTCAAATTGATCGCCGAGCCGTGGGACGCCACCGGTGCCGGCTATCAGGTCGGCAACTTCGGAGTGGCGTGGTCGGAATGGAACGATCGCTACCGCGACACGGTGCGACGCTTCTGGGCGGGCCAGCACGGTGTCCGCGAATTGGCCTCGCGCCTGGCCGGTTCGGAAGACCTCTTCGCAGGCAACGGACGCCTGCCGTGGGCGTCGATCAACTTCGTCACCGCGCACGACGGGTTCACCGCCCGAGATCTGGTGTCGTACGAGCGGAAGCACAACGAGGCCAACGGCGAAGAGAACAGGGACGGCACCGACAACAACTCGTCGGTCAACCACGGCATCGAGGGTCCGAGCGAGGACCCGTCGGTCGTCGAGGCCCGGGGACGCCATGTTCGGGCGCTACTGGCAACCCTGACGCTCTCCACCGGTACGCCGATGCTGCTCGCCGGCGACGAACTGGGACACACCCAGGGAGGCAACAACAATGCGTACTGCGTCGCCGAGAACGCTCCGGCGGCAGAGAGCTGGGCCATCGACTGGGACGGCGCGGATCAGAACATGATTCGCTTCGTAGGTCGACTGCTCCGCGTCCGAGCGAGCGCGCCGACCCTTCGTCAGCAGGAGTTCTTCACCGGCCGCGCGACACCGACCGGCCGACCCGATCTGGTCTGGTTCGATTCCGCCGGAATCGAATTCGACACGGACCGATGGAACGACGACTCGGTGCGCACCATTCAGGCCTGGGTGGACGGTTCCGACGTCCGCTCCTACGCCTCCGACGGTGGGCAGGTCGACGACGCGAGCTCGCTCCTCGTGCTCCATTCCGGTGGCCCCGCCGAGATCACTCTGGCGTGCCCGAGTTGGTCGGCGTCGCGGTTCGTTCCGGTCCTCGATTCCTCGTGCGCGGACGGGGTGCCCGCGGATACCACTGCGCTGGAACCGGGTTCGACGATATCGGTGACCGGATCGACTGTCCTGGTACTGCGCAGCGCAGGCAGGTGAGTCATGAACAGTTGCACGAGCGGACCGACTCCGAGCGCATAGAGAACCGTCCCGACGCCGAGCGTCCCGCCGAGCAACCAACCGGTGAGTACCACCGACAGCTCGATTCCGGTGCGGGTCAGGCGAATCGACCATCCGGTCCTGGCCACCAGACCGGTCATCAGTCCGTCTCGTGGCCCCGGGCCCATCCCGGCACCGATGTACAGCGCGGTTGCGAACGCGTTGAGCACGATGCCCGACACCATGGCAACGGTCCTGATCGGGAGTCCGTCGAGATGCGGCAACACCGCGGACGTCGCGTCCACGGCAACGGCGATCACCACGACGTTGCTCACGGTACCCAGGCCCGGACGTTGCCGCAGCGGGATCCACATCAGCAGTACGGCCACTCCGGTGATCGCGGTGATGGTTCCGAAACTCAGCGACAGGTGACGTTCGAGACCCTGGTGCAAGACGTCCCACGGGTTGACGCCCAGTCCACCCGCGATCATCGACGACATCGACGCCCCGTACAGCCACAGCCCCACGTAGAGGGCAGCCAACCGAGAGGGAAGCCGGCGACCGGCGACGACACGACGTGGTGAGGTGAACATGCCTCCAGTCTCGGGGCTACTGGATATGTTCGGCATAGCCAGTTGTGCGACAGTGGACCCCAGCTCTAGAGAACGGCGATCACCGTCGTCGAACCGGGTGCCACTTCGGTGAAGCCGGCATCCCGCACTGCGACGGCGCGCCCGGCGCGAACCTCGCCCAGCGCACGCGTCCATTGGTCCGGGTTCGCGGATCGGACCGAACATGCGTAGCCGGCCGCGGCCCACTCGCGGCATTCTTCGGTGCCCATCGCACCCGCGAGCAACATCGACGCGTGCCCCACCTGAGCGGCCGCCTTGCCCACCGTCATGGACAGGGAAGCGTCGATCCACAGCACAGGGCCCGCCGAGACCGCAGGCTCGTCCTCGGCCGCCACGTCGGTCCCACCGATCTGCAGCCGCTTGATCCGCGGGTCCAGGACTCCGACCCGGCCCGGCACGAAGGCGCGGGCCGACGCTCCCCCGACGTCGACCGTCACACCCGGAACGTCCTGCGCTGCGAGCCAGTGTGCACCGCGTGCCCGTCGAGCGACTTTTCGGATCCGAGCCGACGTCCATTCGGTGAAGGCCTCGTTCCACGACGCGCCGGCGCCCACCCGTGGGTCCAGGCACAGCGACACGGTTGCTCGGGCAGCCGCCTCGAGCAACTCGCTACGCCGGGGCGGATCGGATTTGGGGATGTGCAGCACCAACGGCATGGCCAGCACCTGTGACGGATCGGCCGGGTCCTCGGCTCCGCCGTATCCACGAGCGAGTTCGGCGTGGCGCGAGGCGAACGTGTTGTCCGGTGAGAATTCCTCGGCCGCCGCCTCGGCACCGCCCAGGTCGTCCGGTCCGGCGTCGGTCACCGGACCGTCGGTCATGTCGTCGCCGGTCATGGGATCGCAGATCATGGGATCGGGACGCGGCGGACTCCCCCGTCGACCGCGTCCGCAGCTTCGATCTCGTTGCGGGTGACACCGAGTATGAACAGAACCGCGTCCAGATACGGATGCGAGATGGCCGTGTCGGCGATCTCTCGCAACGCCGGCTTGGCGTTGAAGGCGACCCCGAGGCCCGCGGCCGTCAGCATGTCGATGTCGTTCGCTCCGTCGCCGACGGCGACTGTCTGCTCCATCGGCACTCCCGACTGTGCCGCGAACTCGCGCAGTGCCGTCGCCTTCGCAGCACGATCGACCACTTCTCCGATCACCCGGCCGGTGAGCTTGCCGTCGACGATCTCGAGGGTGTTGGCCTTGACGTAGTCGAGTTCGAGTTCGTGTGCGAGTCCCTCGATGACCTGTCGGAATCCTCCGGATACGACGCCGCAGGCGAATCCGAGACGACGGAGGGTACGAATGGTGGTCCTGGCCCCCGCCGTCAGCTCCAGGCTCTCGCCCACTTCGTCGATGACGGATTCGTCCAGCCCTGCCAACGCGGCAACTCGCTGTTCGAGCGACTCCGCGAAGTCGATCTCACCGCGCATGGCAGCTTCGGTGACCGCACGAACTTCGTCCTCTCGCCCGGCACGGGCAGCCAACATTTCGATGACCTCACCCTGGACGAGCGTCGAGTCGACGTCGAACACGATCAGTCGCTTGGATCGCCGTGCGATCCCGCCGCGCTGCACGGCGATGTCGACGCCGATGCCGGCTGCGATTCCCGCAAGGCCGGCACGCAATTGCACATCGGCATCCGGCGAGGTGTCGGTTGCGGTCACCTGAAGTTCGAGGCCCGTGACGGGATAGTCGGCGATTCCGCGAATGGCGTCGATGTTCGCTCCCTGGCGGGCAAGCTCACGGGAGATGGTGCTGAAGGCACGAGCGGTCACGGGTCGGCCCAGAACGACGACGACGTGGGTGGCCAGGCTCTGCCCGCCGTTGCGCGCGGTGTCGATCTCGACATCGACGTGCACGCCGACCGTCGCCATCGCGTCCTCCAGCTCCTCCTGGAGCGCTTCGGGGTCACGGGGGCAGGACAGGAGAACGCCCAGAGTCAGCCTGCCGCGAATGACAACCTGCTCGACGTCGAGCAGGCTGACGTTGTGCCGTGACAGTGCCGCGAACAGCACCGATGTGACGCCCGGCTTATCGGGTCCCGTCACCGTCACCAGCACTGCGGTGTCGCTCGAAGTCACCGGATCTCCCTTTCGCACACGGCCAGCGGCCGGATAGGTCTTCGTGTCACCCGTGGTGGACGAGCAAGCCCGAACACGCCACGAGATTGTCGCAAGCGAAGAGCCCCACCCGGTAGCCGGGAGGGGCTCTCGCTGTGCTGTGGACTACTTGGGGTCCGGGTCTCCGGATCCTTCGTGATCGCTGGTGGCGATCGGAGCCCGGCGGGCCTGTTCGAGGACGGCGGTGGTCTTACCACCGTGCGCTCCCGGCCCGACGTGCGCTTCCGCGCGCATCCGTTCGACCATGTGCGGGTAGTGCAACTCGAACGCCGGACGCTCGGAACGGATCCGAGGCAGTTCGGTGAAGTTGTGTCGCGGCGGCGGGCACGAGGTGGCCCACTCCAACGAGTTTCCGTAGCCCCACGGATCGTCGACCGTGACGACCTCGCCGTATCGGTAGGACTTGAACACGTTCCACACGAACGGCAGTGTCGAGGCACCCAGGATGAAGGCACCGATCGTGGAGATGACGTTCAACTCGGTGAACCCGTCCGAGGGCAGGTAATCGGCGTAGCGACGCGGCATGCCCTCGTTTCCGAGCCAGTGCTGCACCAGGAACGTGGCGTGGAATCCGAAGAACGTCAGCCAGAAGTGCCACTTGCCCAGCGCCTCGTCCATCATCCGGCCCGTCATCTTCGGGAACCAGAAGTAGATGCCGGCGTACGTTGCGAACACCACGGTGCCGAACACCACGTAGTGGAAGTGGGCGACCACGAAGTACGTGTCGGTGACCTGGAAGTCGATGGGCGGCGACGCCAGCAGAACACCGGTGAGTCCGCCGAAGACGAAGGTGATCAGGAACCCGATCGAGAACAGCATCGGCGTTTCCAGTGTCACCTGGCCTCGCCACATCGTGCCGACCCAGTTGAAGATCTTCACACCCGTCGGCACCGCGATCAGGAACGTCATGAAGGAGAAGAACGGCAGCAACACCGCGCCCGTGGCGTACATGTGGTGCGCCCACACCGCGATGGAGAGGGCGGCGATGGCAATAGTCGCGTAGATCAGACCCGAGTAGCCGAAGATCGGCTTACGCGAGAAGACGGGGAACACCTCGGAGACGATTCCGAAGAACGGCAGCGCGATGATGTACACCTCGGGGTGACCGAAGAACCAGAACAGGTGCTGCCACAACAGCACTCCGCCGGTCGCCGGGTCGAACAGATGCGCCCCCAGATGTCGGTCGGCCGCCAGCCCGAGCAACGCAGCCGTCAGCAGGGGGAATGCCAGCAGGATCAGGATGGACGTCACCAGGATGTTCCAGGTGAAGATCGGCATGCGGAACATCGTCATGCCGGGAGCACGCAGGCAGATCACGGTGGTGATCATGTTGACGCCACCGAGGATGGTGCCGAGACCGCCGACGGCCAGGCCCATGATCCACAGGTCCGCACCGACGCCGGGCGAGTGCAGAGCCGAGGTGAGCGGGGTGTACGCGGTCCACCCGAAGTCGGCAGCACCGCCGGGGGTGATGAATCCGGCCGTGGCGATCAACGCACCGAACAGGTAGAGCCAGTACGAGAACGCGTTCAACCGCGGGAACGCGACGTCGGGAGCGCCGATCTGCAGCGGAAGGATGTAGTTGGCGAATCCGAAGACGATCGGCGTCGCGTAGAGCAACAGCATGATGGTGCCGTGCATGGTGAAGAGCTGGTTGTACTGCTCGTTGGACAGGAACTGCATTCCCGGAATGGCCAACTCGGCGCGCATCAGCAGCGCCATGAGTCCACCGATCAGGAAGAACGCGAACGATGTCGCGATGTACATGATTCCCAACACCTTGGGATCGGTGGTCGTCACCGCTTTGTGCAGGAACGACCCCTTCGGTCCCGTCCGCGGCGGGAACGGCCGAGCAGCATCCACCGCGGGAGCGGGCCTAGGCGCTAGGGCAGTCACAGATCCTCCTGATTGCGCGTCGGACCTCGAACCACGAGGCGACGTCATCTAGTCGTGCGCTCCTCGAATCGTAGACCGTCGGACCGACACTTGCCGAACCGGTCCTACCGTGTGTCGTATTGGCCCCGATCGAGCACGCCCACATCGCGCGATCTGCCTGCGCTGTCGGCCTTTCGGACGCATTCGACAACGCTTCGATCGTCGCCGATTCCGGACGCTCGACGGCGTCCGTTCGAGTGTTCTGCGACGGCCGCCTTCCGATACTGTGTGAGACCACCCGACCCGTCGAAGGAAGTCCCGCGTTGCCACTCCACCCACGACTCCCCCGTTCGTGTGCACCGCGCAGGATGGGCGCCGTCGCCGCCGTGTGCCTTGCCGCCACCATGGCGCTGGTCGGCTGCTCCGATTCCGAAGCGCAGGACGACGCATCCACCATCATCCGCACCACCACGAACATCGCCGGTGCCGGAGTGGTCGGGAACAATCGGGACACCGTGGGACTGTGCCCCGCGCTCGCACCACTCGACCCGACCGGAATCGAGGGTGACACCCGACCCGTGGGACATGCCGAGGGGATCAGCGCCATTCCGGCCGACCCGCAGCGCATCGTCGTGCTCGACGCCGCAGGCCTCGACGCGAGCTGCGCGGTCGGAATCTGGGAGCGGGTCGTCGGAGCGGCCACGATCGACCCCGATTTCCGCGGTGACGGCGATCAACCGCTGTATCTGGGCACCGGATTGGCGTCCGTCCCGTCCGTCGGCCCGGTGGGTGCACCCGCCATCGATGCCATCGCCGCCCTCGATCCCGACCTGATCCTGGGTGCCGATTCTCTCGGATCGAACACCTACGACGACCTGACGGCCATCGCCCCGACCGTCTTCACGGCGACCGGACAGGGGTGGAAGGACACGTTCCTGCAGTCCGCGGCTGCGCTCGGTCGCGGCCAGGCAGGATTCGAGGCACTCGCGTCGTTCACCGCGGATGCCGAGCGGGTCGGTCGCGAGATCGACGCCACCCAGACCCAGGCGTCCGTCGTTCGATTCGACGCGGACTCCATCGAAGTGGACGGTCCGAACTCCTTTGCCGGCCAGGTGCTCACCGAAGTGGGGGTCGCGCGACCGCAGAGCCAGCGCGACGCCGATTTCTCGGTCGAGGCGAACGATCTCTCGCCGGTGGAGGGAGACATCGTCTACGTGCGATTCGCAGGCCCCGACGGCGAGACGTACGGCCGCGAGGTGATGGACAGCGACGCGTGGCACGATCTGGGCTCGGTCACCGACGGTCGAGTGTTCGCGGTGAACGACACGGTGTGGTCCGGCAGTGGGGTCGTCGCGGCTCGGGCGATTCTGGCCGATCTGTCCGCGTCGCTGAACGCCTACGTTTCCTGACGCGATGCCCATTCCCGAATTCGTGCAGGCGCTGCGCAGCGTCGTCGGCACGTCGCCGCTGTGGTTGTCCGGTGTCAGCGCGGTCGTCCTCGACGACGACCGGCGTGTGCTGCTGACTCTGCGCGCGGACAACAACACATGGGCCGTGGTCTCCGGAATCCTCGAGCCCGGCGAGGAACCTGCTCCGGCCGCCCTGCGTGAGATCGGGGAGGAGACCGGCGTCGACGCCACGATCGTGCGACTGACGAGTGTCGACGTGACGGAGCCGATCACGTACCCCAACGGCGACGTCGCGCAGTATCTCGACATCACGTTTCTTGCTCGGTACACCGGCGGCATTCCTCACGTGGCCGACGACGAGAATCTCGACGTCGCCTGGTTCGCACTCGACGCGCTCCCGGAAAACCTCACGGCCACTTCCCGATTGCGAATCGAGAAGGCCATCGCCGATGAGCCGTCGGCGTGGTTCCGGCGCTGACTCCCCCGCCGAACGACGGTGAGCGGTTCCCAAGATCTCCGTGCCCGTCGATGCTTAATGTGATATCACTTTAGTATCACCATCGAGAGGGAGGTTCTCATGTCCGCACCTGCAACCGTCGCCGAGAAGCCGACGGGTACCCCGACCACCACCATCGCCGAGCGCCCGGGTTGGGATCTGCCCGGCTGGTCGATGCTCGGCATCGGTCTCGCGCTGTTCCTCGGCGGAATCGCCGCGTTCGCGCTCGGACTCGTGTTCACCGTCGTCGCGCTGGTCGTGACCGGAGTCGTCCTGTTCGTCCTCTCCTTGCCCGCACTCATGGGCCTGACGCTGGTGCAGCCGAATCAGGCTCGCGTTCTTCAGCTTCTCGGGAGTTCGTACAGCGGCACCCTGCGGACGCCGGGGCTGCGTTGGACCAATCCGTTGACCTACCGCCGGGCCATCTCGACGCGAATCCGCAACCACGAGACCGGCCAATCGAAGGTCAACGACGCCGACGGCAATCCGATCGAGATCTCCGCCATCGTCGTCTGGCAGGTTGCCGACACCGCACTGGCATCGTTCCAGGTCGACGATTACGAGGAGTTCGTCGCCGTCCAGACCGAGTCGGCCGTCCGCCACATCGCCGGCAGCTATCCGTACGACGCCGAAGGACGAATGTCGTTGCGGGAGAACGCCGACGAGATCACCGCTGCCATGTCGGAGGAGGTGCACGCACGAGTGCGTTCGGCCGGTGTCGAGGTGATCGAAACACGAATCAACCGGCTGGCCTATGCCCCGGAGATCGCCCAGGCCATGCTGCGACGTCAGCAGGCCGGGGCGGTCATCGCGGCCCGTCAGCAGATCGTCGAAGGTGCTGTCGGAATGGTGGAGATGGCGCTCGGGAAGCTGGAGGAGAAGCACGTCGTCGAGCTCGACGAGGAGCGCAAGGCCACGATGGTGTCGAATCTGCTCGTGGTGCTGTGCAGCGACCGCGACACGCAACCTGTCGTCAACACGGGATCGCTGTATCAGTGAGCCATGGCCGTCGAACGTAAGAAGATTCTGCTGCGGTTGGACCCAACGGTGCACGACGCCCTCGCCCGTTGGGCCTCCGACGATCTCCGGAGCACCAACGCTCAGATCGAGTTCCTACTGCGTCGAGCATTGAGCGAGCAGGGCCGAATGCCGAAGGATGCACAGGACATTCGCGCGCCGGGACGCCCACCGAAAGAGTGAGCGGCCCGACACGCGAACGAATCTCTAGAAGTCCCAGTCCTCGTCTTCGGTGTTGACGGCCTTGCCGATGACGTACGAGGAACCCGAGCCGGAGAAGAAGTCGTGGTTCTCGTCGGCGTTGGGTGAGAGGGCCGACAGGATCGCCGGGTTGACGTCCGTCTCGTCCTTGGGGAACAGGCCCTCGTAGCCGAGATTGTTCAGTGCCTTGTTGGCGTTGTACCGCAGGAACTTCTTGACGTCCTCGGTCAGGCCGATCTCGTCGTAGAGGTCCTGGGTGTACTCGACCTCGTTGTCGTACAACTCGAACAGCAACTCGAACGTGTAGTTCTTGAGTTCCTCGCGCTGCGCCTCGCCGACCTTCTCGAGACCCTTCTGGTACTTGTAGCCGATGTAGTACCCGTGCACGGCCTCGTCGCGGATGATCAGACGGATCAGGTCCGCGGTGTTGGTGAGCTTGGCCCGCGAGGACCAGTACATCGGCAAGTAGAAGCCGGAGTAGAACAGGAACGACTCCAGCAGCGTCGACGCCACCTTGCGCTTGAGCGGATCGTCACCGTGGTAGAAGTTCAGGACGATCTCGGCTTTGCGCTGGAGGTTGACGTTCTCCTCGGACCAGCGGAATGCATCGTCGATGTCGCGGGTGGAGCTGAGGGTGGAGAAGATGGAGCTGTAGCTCTTGGCGTGCACCGACTCCATGAACGCGATGTTGGTGTACACCGCTTCCTCGTGGGGAGTGATGGCGTCCGGGATGAGGCTGACAGCGCCGACGGTGCCCTGGATGGTGTCGAGCAGTGTCAACCCGGTGAACACACGCATCGTCAACTGCTTCTCGACGGCGGTCAACGTTGCCCACGACGGGATGTCGTTGGACACCGGCACCTTCTCGGGCAGCCAGAAATTACTGGTGAGGCGCTCCCACACTTCGGAGTCCTTGTCGTCCTGGACCCGATTCCAGTTGATCGCGGAGACGCGATCGATGAGCTTTACCATGGGTGCCTACCTACAGGTCGATGAGCGAGAGACGGGGACGGAGCTACGTGAAAAGCCGCTGATACGAACACTACCCGTTGTGTCCGACAAGTCCGGTAGGCACTACAAAGTGTGCCGGGAGTGTTGCCCGCAGGGATGACCTCTACGGCTGCTTCGGTCGCTCACCACCCCACCGAGCACGGGACGGTTCCGGCCTCGACGGCAGCGACCAACTGCGCGTGATCACGCTCGTTCTGATCGGCGTAGGCATGGGCGAACCTCACCATCGCCCGACCGACGTTGTCTCCGCGGCCGAGGTAGTCGGCGATCGCCTCCGCGTCACCACTGCGGGCATGCGCTCGCGCGAGAACTTCACCGCATGCGGTGGCGAATTCGGTGAGGTACGGCCCGATGATCTCGCCGTCGGGAATGACCTTCATGTCACGGAACTGCCGAACGTAGAAGTTCATGGTCCCCACTGCCGTCCATCCCACGAACATGTCGGTCGCGCTCTGCAGCATTCGCTGCCCGTTGACCACGCGGGCGCCGTGATTGTCGTACCGGCTCGGTTCGAGAAACTGCTCGAACACCGACGGCCCTGCCTGCTTGATCTGCAGGAAGAACGGATCCTTCGTGCGACGTTCTTCGAGCAGCGCCAGATACACCCGCATTCCGACGCTCCCGACGCCGACCACCTGCCGCACGACGTCGAGAACCCGGAACCTGGTCAGCAGACTCCAGATGTGGTCGTCGACCGACTCGCTGTAACCGGCGATCACCGCCTGCACCAGCTCGATCTGGGAATCACCGACGTGAGTGCGAAAAGGTGCGTCCTCGCGAATCCTTCGACGACCGTCCCTCGTCTCGGTGAACTTGCGGGACGCCCCACGGCTGGTACGACGCTCGGCTTTCGTTTCGATGAGTTTCTCGGCGTGTCGAGCGATGCCCGACGAGAAGTGACCGAGCAGACCGGCGACGTCGATGCGGTCGTACCAGATGTCGATCTCCGGCGTGCTCGCGTATGTCCTCATCTTTCGGCAGTACGCAGCCGTCATCGCCGATACCGCCCGATCGGAGCGTCGCGCATCGACCCCGTTCTCCCGCCCGAGAACCACGAGAGAGGTCGCCAGCCGTTTGAGGTCCCACTCGAACGGGCCGGGCAGCGTTTCGTCGAAGTCGCGGAGGTCGAAGTACAGGTTCCGTTCGGGAGTGGCCCACAATCCGAAATTCAACACGTGGGCATCGCCACACAGCTGGACCTCGACGCCGGTGTGCGGAGTCGACGCGAGGTCGGCTGCCATCACGGCCGCGGCACCGCGGAAGTAGGTCCACGGCGATGCGGACATTCTCGCGTATCGGATCGGTAGCAGCTCCGGCACCCGAATGATGTTCTGCGCGAGCACCGAGTCGAGCGCATCGTGACCACGCGAGACCGGATTCCATTCGCCCAATCCGCTGCGGGGTACGCGCCGACGGGCGTGTCGACCACGCGAGAATTGCTCGGAAGGACGTGCATCCTTCCGAGCAATCTTCACGTCGATATCGGATTCGACCTCGTCGTCCGCCTCGGTGTCCATGCCCGATTATGCTCCGCAGCGGACCGCGAGATCGCGGTATTCGCCACAGGACTACCGACCGAGCCGGCTACAGCATGCAGGACACGCAACCCTCCACCTCGGTGCCTTCGAGAGCCAACTGGCGCAGACGAATGTAGTACAGCGTCTTGATGCCCTTGCGCCATGCGTAGATCTGCGCGCGGTTGATGTCGCGAGTGGTGGCGGTGTCCTTGAAGAACAGCGTCAACGACAGACCCTGATCGACGTGTTGCGTTGCGGCAGCGTAGGTGTCGATGATCTTCTCGTATCCGATCTCGTAGGCATCCTGATAGAAATCCAGGTTGTCGTTGTCGAGATACGGAGCCGGGTAGTAGACGCGACCGATCTTGCCTTCCTTGCGAATCTCGATCTTCGACGCCACCGGGTGAATCGACGAGGTGGAGTTGTTGATGTACGAGATCGAGCCGGTCGGCGGGACGGCCTGCAGGTTCTGGTTGTAGATGCCGTGCTCCTGCACGGACGCCTTCAACGTCGTCCAATCCGCCTGGGTGGGAACCGATACACCCGAGTCGGCGAACAACTTCGCGACCTTGGGCGTGGCCGGCTCCCAGACCTGGTCGGTGTACTTGTCGAAGAATTCACCCGACGCGTACTTGGACTCGGGGAAACCCTTGAAGTACTGACCGCGATCCTTCGCCAGCTGATTCGACGCCTGAAGCGCGTGGAACAGCACGGTGTAGAAGTAGATGTTCGTGAAATCGATTCCCTCGGTCGAGCCGTAGTGAATCCGCTCGCGCGCCAGGTAGCCGTGCAGATTCATCTGCCCGAGGCCGATCGCGTGGGAATCGTTGTTGCCCTGCTCGATCGACGGCACGGAGAAGATGTGCGTCTGATCGGACACCGCAGTGAGGCCACGAATGGCCACGGCGATGGTCTTACCGAAGTCGGGCGAGTCCATCGTCTTGGCGATGTTCAGCGAACCCAGGTTGCACGAGATGTCCTTGCCCACATGGCTGTACGAGAGATCGTCGTTGAACGTCGACGGCGTCGAGACCTGCAGGATCTCCGAGCACAGGTTGGAGTGAGTGATCTTGCCCTTGACCGGGTTCGCACGATTGACGGTGTCCTCGTACATGATGTACGGGTAGCCGGACTCGAACTGCAGCTCGGCCAGAGTCTGGAAGAACTCGCGAGACTTGATCTTGGTCTTGCGGATCCGCTTGTCGTCGACCATCTCGTAGTACTTCTCCGACACGTTGATGTCGGCGAAGGGCACACCGTAGATGCGCTCGACGTCGTACGGCGAGAACAGGTACATGTCCTCGTTCTTCTTCGCCAGCTCGAACGTGATGTCCGGGATGACGATTCCGAGCGAGAGCGTCTTGATGCGGATCTTCTCGTCCGCATTCTCACGCTTGGTGTCCAGGAACTTGTAGACGTCGGGATGGTGTGCGTGCAGGTACACCGCGCCTGCGCCCTGACGTGCACCGAGCTGGTTGGCGTACGAGAACGAGTCCTCGAGCAGCTTCATGATCGGAATGACACCCGAGGACTGGTTCTCGATGCGCTTGATGGGCGCGCCGGCCTCACGAATATTGCTCAGCAGCAACGCAACTCCGCCGCCGCGCTTGGACAGCTGCAGGGCGGAGTTGATGGAGCGGCCGATGGACTCCATGTTGTCCTCGATGCGCAGCAGGAAGCAGGACACGGGCTCGCCGCGCTGCTTCTTGCCGGAGTTGAGGAAGGTCGGCGTCGCGGGCTGGAAGCGGCCGGCGATGATTTCGTCGACCAGATCGGTGGCCAGAGCCTCGTCGCCGGCGGCCAGCGTCAACGCCACCATGCACACCCGGTCCTCGAAACGCTCGAGGTAACGCTTGCCGTCGAACGTCTTGAGCGTGTACGAGGTGTAGTACTTGAACGCCCCGAGGAACGTGGGGAACCGAAACTTCTTCGAGTACGCGTGGTTGATCAGGAACTTGACGAACTCGCGAGAGTACTGATCCAGAACCTCGGGCTCGTAGTAGTTCTCCTCGACGAGGTAGTCCAGCTTCTCGTCCAGATCGTGGAAGAACACGGTGTTCTGATTGACGTGCTGCAGGAAGTACTGATTGGCAGCCTCGCGATCCTTCTCGAACTGGATCTCACCGTTGGGGCCGTACAGATTGAGCATCGCGTTGAGCGCGTGGTAATCCATGTCGCCGTCGCCGCGGACGGTGGTGGGTACGGGTGCTGCGTCGGTGATGGTCGGTGCCACGGCGATGCTCCTACTGGGTATGTGGGGTGTGGTGCTCTAGTGCGTGTGGGCGGCGCGTCGGACTTCACGTTCCCAGAAGTCCTCCAGCCCCTCGCGGACCCGCACTACGTCCTCGGGGGTGCCCATCAATTCGAATCGGTACAGATACGGAACTGCGCACTTCTGCGAAATGACATCTCCCGCAAAGCAGAACGAGTCACCGAAGTTCGTGTTTCCGGCAGCGATGACAGCTCGGATCAACGAACGGTTGTGCTCGTCGTTGAGAAACTTGATCACTCGCTTGGGGACGTAGTTGGTGTCACGGCCGGCGTACGTGGTCCCTCCCCCGTACGTCGGCACGATGAGTACGTAGGGAGAGTCGACACGAAAGGTGCCGTTCGGATCACGCAGAGGGATTCGTGTCGCGGGAATGTCCAGCTTCGAGACGAAGCGATGGGTGTTCTCGGACGCGCTGGAGAAGTAGACCAGTGAGTGGGAGGACTGCGGTTGCGAACTCACCGCTCACTCACTCTCTCGTACTGTTCAAGCAGCGTTCGCTGCGAGGGTCTTGATGCGATCCGGACGGAAGCCGGACCAGTGATCGTCGCCCGCGACGACAACCGGAGCCTGCAGGTAACCGAGTGCCATGACGTAGTCACGTGCTTCGGGATCCTGCGAGATGTCGATCACGGAGTACTCGATACCGGCTTTGTCGAGGGCGCGGTAGGTGGCATTGCACTGAACGCAGGCGGGCTTGGTGTAAACGGTGATGCTCATGGTGTCCCTCTTTCCGTTGTCGCCATCGGGTGCACCGACGCGACCGATGTGCTCTGCGTGTGGCACCGAGAACATCTCCCGCTCAGGGCGACTTCGACCTGCTCGAACCCGTTTGTGCACGTTCTTCGAGTTGTGGCCTCTCGGTCGGTCAAACACTACACCTAGTGTCCGACATCTGCCTAGAACACGAGATGTTGCGAACAACATCCGTGGTATTCGCTGGTCACGGCGTTGTCGAGCCACGAGAATCGACCCATATCGGCGTGTCGCACGTCACACCCCCAACGTGTTGTCCATCACAACGAAAGTCGGCCCGAACCATGACATGTGCCGACGACCGCCGACACTCCCGGACACGACGAAGGACCCCCGGATGTCTCCGAGGGTCCTTCGCGGTCGATCACGCGATCGTCAACGCTGGCGCGCTTTGAACCGCGGCTCTTTCTTGTTGATCACGAACACCGTGCCACGGCGCCGAACGACCTGTGCGCCGGGCTTGTTCTTGAGCGATTTCAACGAGTTTCTCACCTTCATGCAACCAGTCTACATGAAAACGATTATCGAAACCGTGACAGGGTCACGCACTCACGAGATCGTCGGCGGCCTTCACCAGTTCGGCGACGACGTGCCCGATCTCGCCGGAGACCTCGACGTTCTCGCGCGGGTGGGCCGAGCCGAACTTGTCGATGGTTCCACCGATGGAGAGCTGGACGTCCTCGAGGACGGTTCCGCCTGCGATGCGCACGGCCTTGCTGGTGTCCTCGTGCGCCCACTTGGCTCCGTTGCCGCTGGGCGACGCGCTGATCACGACGACCGGCTTGCCCACCATGGCACCCGCACCGTACGGGCGCGAGAGCCAGTCGATGGCATTCTTCAGCACGGCCGGGATGGTGCCGTTGTATTCGGGCGTGACCAACAACAACGCCGTAGCCTTCTCGGCAGCGGCCCGCAGAGCGAGAGCGGCTGCAGGTGCCGATCCCTCGACATCGATGTCCTCGTTGTAGAAGGGGACATCTCCGAGACCGTCGTACACCACTACCTCTGCACCGGCGGGAGCCACTGTGACAGCAGTCTCGGCGATTCGCTTGTTCACCGACTCGGCGCGCAGGCTTCCGACGAGAACGAGTACATGAGCGTCTGACATGAGGTTATTCCTTCGCAAGTTCGGTTGACGTGATCGTCGGATCAATTCCTACCATGCAAACGGACCGTGGTCCATTTATGTTCCCGGCAAGGTAGGCTTCCACTGTGACCGGCCCGATGCTGCCCATAGCGGGCGAGGAATCCGAACGGTGCGACGCAGCGCGCAACCGTCGCCTGCTCCTCGACGCCGCAACCGATCTGGTGGCGACCGTCGGAGCCGATGCCATCACCATGGACGCCGTGGCGAGCAAGGCCGGAGTGGGCAAGGGCACAGTGTTCCGTCGCTTCGGGAACCGGGCCGGGCTGATGCGCGCGCTGCTCGACCACACCGAGAAGAAACTGCAGCACTCGTTCATGTTCGGCGAACCCCCGCTGGGTCCGGGTGCCGACCCCATCGATCGTCTCGTCGCCTTCGGCCGAGCTCGACTCGAATTCGTCAACGTCCAGGGGGAAGTGCTGCGCGCTGCGGAGAGCGCCGACGACGCGCGGTACTCCGCCCCGGCGCACATGGTCAACTTCACCCACGTCCTATCGCTGCTCCGCGCAGCCGAGGTGGACGGGGATCTCGAATTGCTCGCGTACTGGCTGCTCACTCCGCTCGAAGCCACGCTGGTACTCCACCAGTACCGAGATCTGGGGATGCCGATGGATCGCCTGGCCGACGGCTGGGAAGATCTGGTACGCCGAGCAACTCGCACTCGGTAGATCCTTCGCTCACAGCCCGACGACCGCCGCAGCCGCCGCGTGCAGCGCCGTGCCGTAGGAACGGCCGTGACCGGCAGCATGAACCGCGAGTGGATGCAGCTGATGCACAGCCGTGCGCTCGCGCCACCCGGATCGCAGCGGCCGTACCGTCTCGTAGCCGCCGACGACGGCGTCGAGGTGGGCGCAACCGAACAGCGCCAACATCGCCAGATCGGTCTCGCGGTGCCCACCGTGCGCCGCCGGGTCGATGAGCACCACTCCCGCGTCGGTCCAGAACACGTTGCCGTTCCAGAGATCACCGTGAATACGGCTCGGCGGCTCTGCATCGTCGAAATCGCCGTCCGCGATACGTCGGCACGCCGACTCGACGATCGCCGCCTCCCCGGGCGTCACAGTGCCCGCGTCCTGCGCGATCGAAAGAAACGGCAACACTCGTTCTGCGGCGTAGAACGCTCCCCATGAGGTGTGCACTGTGCTGGTCATGGGCCGAGCACCGATGAACAGCTGACCCGAGAAGGCGACGCCGTCGGCATCCACCGGTGGCGCACCGAACCCGGCGGCTCCGGCGGAATGCATCGCGGCCAGAGCGCGGCCGAATCGTTCGGCTGCGCCCGGCGTGGGGCGGGCCGCAATCAGCCGTTCGAGTTCGATGTACGTCCGGCCGTGCCCGAGGACTCCGACGACAGGGGCCGCCGCGTCGCCGAGCCACCGAAGCCCGGCGGCCTCGGCCGCGAAGAAATCGGGATGCGCGTGCGGGTTTCGCTTGACGAAGGTGTCGGAGGATCCACTCACGTCCGTCGACACTACGCACGGCGCGAAGCACCACACCGGCACCCGTCATTAGGATGACGTGATGGGACACATCAACTCGGAATTGCGCTCGGGGATCATGCGCGAGCTGGCCGTGCAGTCGACCATCGACCCGATCACGGAGGTCCGCAGGCGCGTGGACTTCCTGAAGGACTACCTGACGTCGACCCCGGCCTCGGGCTTCGTACTCGGCATCAGTGGCGGTCAGGACAGCACGCTCACCGGCAAGCTCGCCCAACAAGCAGCGACGGAGCTCCGAGCCGACGGACACGAGGCCGAGTTCGTCGCCGTTCGACTCCCCTACGGCGTGCAGGCCGACGAGGACGACGCATCGATCGCGCTGAAATTCATCGATCCCGACCGCACGGTGACGGTGAACATCAAGGCCGCTGCCGACGCCGCAGCGGCCGCGACGGCGGAGGCACTCGGTGGTACCGAAATTCGAGATTTCGTCCGCGGCAACATCAAGGCGCGCCAGCGCATGGTCGCGCAGTACGCCCTTGCCGGCGAACTCGGTTACGTCGTCGTCGGCACCGACCACGCCGCCGAGGCGATCACCGGGTTCTTCACCAAATTCGGTGACGGCGGGGTCGATCTGACTCCGCTCACCGGGTTGAGCAAACGTCAGGGTGCAGCGCTGCTACGCGAATTGGGAGCCCCAGAGAGCACCTGGCGCAAGATTCCCACCGCCGATCTCGAAGACGATCGACCCGCGCTACCCGACGAGGAAGCGCTGGGCGTGACGTACGAACAGATCGACGACTACCTCGAGGGCAAGGACGTCACCGAGGAGATCGCCGACAAGCTGGAGACGATGTTCCTCGCCACTCGGCACAAGCGCACGGTGCCCGTGACGCCGTTCGACGATTGGTGGAAAAGGAGCAGCTGAATCCTGCGCCGCCACCTGTCGGTGGCGGCGCAGCGAACCGCGTGCGCTCAGCCGCCTGCGAAGGGTGGCAGTACGTCGACCCTGCCGCCGATCACGCGCCCGAGATCGCGGGTGAGATCGTCTCCGACCAGGTAAGCCGACACCCTGAGTATCGGCTCCATCGGCGCGCCGTGCCGGGATAGGATCAGCTCCCGCAGATCTGCGAGAGTGGCTCCGAGCGGCACGGTCAGGTACTCGGACTCGCAGTGCGACGCGTCGACCGCTGCAGCGAAGTACCGCACCTCCACCTGGGTCTCACCCACCGATGGCTCCCATGCTGCGGGTGGGAGGTACGAAGCCGTCGGCGTCGATGCCGTGACCCGCCCACTTGTTCCACATCGCCCCACGCCACACGGCTGCCAGTTCGTCGTCGGTGGCACCGCCGCGCAGAGCTGCCCGCAGATCGGTTTCGTCGTCGCTGAACAGACAGGACCGAATCGTTCCCTCTGCAGTCACTCTGGTGCGGTCGCAATCACCGCAGAACGAGCGGGTCACCGACGCGATGATGCCGACGGTGGCGTCGGTACCGTCGACACTCCATTCCTCGGCCGGGGCGGAGGGATCGACGCGCCCCACCTCACGCAGGTCGAACTCGGTGGACAGTTCGTCGAGCAGGGTCTGAGCATCGATCATGTTCGCGCGGGCCCACTCGTGGTCGGCGTCGAGCGGCATCTGCTCGATGAAGCGCAGAGCAACGCCTTCGTCGAGGCACCAGCGCAGCAGATCGACGGCACCCGACAGGGTGTCGCGCATCAGAACGGCGTTGACCTTGACCGGCCCGATCCCGGCACGCTGCGCTGCCCTGATTCCGGCGAGCACCGACGGCAGCCGATCTCGTCGGGTCAAGCGCGCGAAATCCTCGCGGTCGACCGAATCCAAAGAGACGTTCACTCGGGTCAACCCGGCGTCCGCCAACGACTGTGCCCGATGTTCGAGACCGACGGCGTTGGTGGTCATCGACAGCGGCACACCGTCCGCGACGTCGGCGCACAGCCGCAGAATCTCGTCGAGATCGCGGCGCATCAACGGCTCGCCTCCGGTGAAGCGCACGTCCCGAATACCGAGCAGGCGTACCGACACCGAGACCACTCGGGCAATCTCGGCGGGTGTCAGCAGCGCCGCAGCCGGGATCGCCGGAAGGCCTTCCTCTGGCATGCAGTAGGTGCAGCGCAACGAGCACTTCTCGGTGATCGAGACGCGCAGGTCGCGGGCCACTCGGCCGAAACGATCGATCAGATGCGGCACGTCCGGCCGGTCGGACACGGAGTTCGCACTGCCTGCAGCCGAACCCGTGGTGGTACCGAACCCGGGAATGCCCAGCGAGGTGACACTGTCCACCGTCACCTCGTACCTCGTCTCCGTCGAAAATCACGTCTGTCGTAGATGTGTCTACCCATTATGCCGCAGCCCACACCGAGTCGACGGACCGGCGTGCTTAGGATTGGCACCCATGACGGTTGAGCACACGCACGCGATCACTGGATCCGCACGGTGACCGCTGTATCGGTCCAGGAACACGCCGCCGCGGTCGACACTCTGCTCGCGGCGCTGACCACGAGAACAGCTCAGCGAATTGCTCTCGACAACGCGCTGGGACGCGTCTCGTTCGAGGACGTACGGTCCCCGGTCGATCTGCCCCTGTTCCGCAACTCGCAGATGGACGGCTACGCCGTGGATTCGCGATCCGTGTCCACCACCCCAGTGACGCTTCCGGTCTCGACGATCATCGCCGCAGGCCCGACGGAATCGGCAGTTCTCGCCTCGGGCAGTGCCGCCAAGATCATGACCGGTGCCCCCATTCCGGACGGAGCGGACGCCATCGTCCCCGTCGAAGACACCTCCGTGACGGCGGAAGGTTCGGTGACGATCCACAAGAGCCGCGCAGCAGGTGAATTCGTACGCGAACAGGGAAGCGACGTGCGGGTCGGAACAGTCCTCGTCGAGTCGGGCCGAGTGCTCGAACCCCGCCACATCTCCGTTCTCGCTGCCGTCGGCTTCGGTGAGCTCGACGTCCGCTCACGTCCTCGTGTGGCCGTCGTGACCACCGGTGCCGAGCTGGTCGACGCCGGCTCGACGCTGACGCCCGGTCAGATCTACGACTCGAACGGGATCACCCTCGCCGCACACCTACGCGCCAGCGGTGCCGAGGTGGTCTCCGTCGCGCGCAGCTCCGACGAGCCGACCCGCTTCCGCGAGATCCTCGACGCGGCAGCGGAATCGGCGGAGCTGATCATCACGTCCGGCGGAGTGTCGATGGGCGACTTCGAAGTGGTCAAGGACGTGCTCCAGCCGCTCGGCGGCAATTTCGGATCGGTTCGCATGCAGCCGGGCGGACCGCAGGGCATGACGCTGTTCGACGGTGTTCCCGTGCTCAGCTTTCCCGGCAATCCCGTCAGTACCGTCGTCTCGTACATCATGTTCGCGCGCAACATCGTTCGGCGAGCGGCCGGCCTGCCTCCGGTGCTCTCGACCACTGCGGCCCTGCACGAATCGATCGTGTCACCGCCCGGTAGACGACAGTTGCTCCGTGGCCGAATGCGCGAGGACGGTCGGGTGGAGCTCGTCGCCGGCCCCGGCTCGCACCTGGTCGCCGCACTGGCATGGGCCGATGTGTTGATCGACATCGATTCCGAGACAACCGAACTCGCTGCAGGATCCGACGTGGAGGTGTGGCCGCTGTGACCACCGATGCCCAGCTGTCTCATCTCGACGATCAGGGCCGCGCCCGCATGGTCGATGTGGCGCACAAGAAGGAAACCTCGCGCACGGCCGTCGCCGCCGGTGAGTTCGTCACCACTGCCGAGGTCATCGCCCTCGTACGCGCGGACGACATGCCCAAAGCCGACGTCCTCGCCACCGCCCGCATCGCCGGCATCTCGGCAGCGAAGCGGACATCGGACCTGATTCCGCTGTGTCATCAGCTCGCCCTCTCCTCGGTGAAGATCTCGTTCGGGTTCACCGAGTCGTCCATCACGGTCGAGGCCACCGCCCGCACCACCGGACGCACCGGGGTGGAGATGGAAGCACTGACCGCGGTCGCCGTCGCGGGCCTGACCCTGCACGACATGGTCAAGGCCGTCGATCCCGGTGCCACCATGAACGGCGTCCGGTTGCTCACGAAAGACGGCGGCAAACACGGGCATTGGCAACGGGACGGTGCAGAGGGCGCAGACGAGACTGCGGGTGATCCCGTGTTCGAGTCCGCACGGTCCGCAGTGGTTCTGGTGGCCTCCACCGGCGGCGCGCGCGGAACTCGACCGGACACCACCGGCCCCGCCATCGCCACCTGGTTGACCGATCGAGGCTTCGCCGTGCGAGGCCCACTGGTCTACGCCGATGCCGACATCGCGGCCGGACTGCACGACGCCCTGCGCGGCGAACCGTCGTTGATCGTCAGCACGGGCGGAACCGGGGTGTCCCCCACCGACGCGACCCCGGAGGCGACGGCCGCACTCCTGGACATCGACATGCCGGGGATCGCGGATGCGATCCGCACCCGCGGAACATCCGCGACGCCTCATGCGGTGCTCAGCCGCGGTGTCTCGGGTCTGATCGGACGCACGCTCGTCGTCAACCTGCCGGGCTCACCGGGCGGTGTGAAGGACGGACTCTCCGTCCTCGACCCGCTCCTCGACCATGTACTGGCACAGATCGCCGGAGGAGGCCCCCACGATGAGTGAACTCGTCGCACGAATTTCCAGTGAACCGTTGAGTACCGCCGAAGTCGAAGCAGCGGTACAGGATTCGCGGCACGGAGCGGTCGTGCTGTTCAGCGGAATCGTTCGTGACCACGACGGCGGACATGCCGTGGAGACCCTGGAGTACCGCGCACACCCCGACGCGGAACGCTTCCTGAGCCGATGCTGCTCGGAGGTATCGGCAGAGACCGGATTGGCGGTCGCCGCAGTGCACCGCGTAGGCGATCTCCGGGTCGGCGACCTCGCACTCGTCGCTGCCGTCGGCTCGGCTCATCGCGCCGAGGCATTCGAAGCCTGCGCGCGACTCGTCGAGCGCATCAAGGCCGAGGTCCCGATCTGGAAGCGTCAGGGATTCGAGGGCGGACGCACCGAGTGGGTCGGGCTCTAGCGAGCTAACCGGTCTCGAGGTAGCGATGGACCGGAAGCATGGCAGAGGCGTCGTCGGGGTCGTCCGGTCCTCGCACACACGCGCGCAACCGCTGCTCGACGGCCGAGGCATCGAGATCGCTACCGATCAGCACCAGTGAGGTCTGCACGGGCTCACCCCTCGACCACGACGCGGCCTCGAATCGAATGTGTCGACCCACCGTGTGCACGACGAACTTCTGGGTGTGGCCGGCGATGCCGAAGTGTACGAATCCCTTGATGCGGTAGAGGTTTCCGGAAGGATTCTCCAGGAACTCGATCAGTCGCCGGGGTTCGACGGGATCCGTACTGACGAACTCGGTGTGCGAGTACTGCGCGTGCAGGTGACGATCGTGGTCGTGATCGTGGTTCTCCCGAAGTAGTTCGTCGAACGACAGCTGCACCGCCATTGCCGAATCCACCGACCGATCCTCGCGCCGATCGAACAGCAGCAGCGGGTCGACGCGACCGAAGGCAACGGGTACGACGGGCACATCTGCGACGACGGCCTGCACCGTCGAGCGCACCGCGGAGCGTTCGGACTCGGTCACCGCATCGGACTTGTTCAGCACCACCAGATCGGCCAGTTGCAGGTGCTGGTCGATCTCGGGATGCCGCGCACGCGTCTGCGGGAACTCGACCGCGTCGACGACCCCGACGAGCCCGCCGTAGACGATGAATTCGTTCTCGCTACCGCGGACCATCCTGATGAGGTTTCTGGGTTCGGCCAGACCGCTGGCCTCGACAACGATCACGTCGATGGCGGACCGGCGGTGTGCGAGGACATCGAACATCGCGTCCATATCGCTGATGTCGACGGCGCAACAGATACAGCCGTTGCCGAGGGAAACCATCGAATCGACCTGGCCGGCCACGAGCATCGAATCGATGTTGATCGCCCCGAAGTCGTTGACCACAACACCTATTCGGATGCCGGAATCGTTGCGCAGCAGGTGGTTCAGGAGGGTGGTCTTACCTGCGCCGAGAAAGCCGGCCACTATCACCACCGGAATTCGTCGACGCGCCACGGCGTCCGAGACTACCGGTCGGCGAGAATCTGCTTCAGCAGGCCTTGCGCGAACGTGGACACACTGCTCACGTTGCCCGGGGTCGCCAGTCCTTCCAGGCCGTCGACGCCGAACGAGTCGACGTACGGGGACACACTCTCGAGCAACCGGGACAACGCGCTGCGTCCCTCGGCCGTGGGGCCAACGCCGCCGGGTGCCGTTGCGGCGGTGCCGGTCGTCGCAGTCGGGTCAGGGGTAGCGGGCGTCGTGGTGGCGGTAGCCGCCGGCGTGGTGGCGGCAGACGCCGGCGTGGTAGCGGCAGTTGCTGACGGGGACGGGGTTTCGGCCCCGAGAAGGTAGTCGATGATTCCCGTCGAGATGGCGATCGCATGCTTCAGCTGACCGTCCGAGCTCTCGAGAAGAGCTGCGTCGTCGGGGTTCGATCCGTTGCCCATCTCGACGAACACGAGGGGCACCGTGGTCAGTGCGGGCCCGGCGACATCGGATCGCTCCTGTATCCCGTTCTCGACTCCCGCATAGTTGGCAGGCTCGAATCCGGCCCGCACATAGGAGTCCCGCATCAGCGTCGATGCCGAGCGTCCGCCCTCGGACTGGGCAGCGTCGGCAGCCGCGTTCGGAATCGGCAGCGTGGGCACGATCAGATGGAAACCGTGCTTGTCGGCATCGGTCGTCGTACTCGTGGAGTCCGCGTGGATACTCACGGCCACGTCGGCCCCGGACTCGCCGGCCGCCCGCGCCCTGTCGTCGACGCATCCGCCCCATCCGGTGTCGTCTGCTCGACTCGTCTTCACCGTCGCACCCAGACTCTCCAGGCTCGATCGAACGAGTTCGCTCACTTTCCAGTTGATGGTGTGCTCGGGCACGCCGTCCAGGGTGGTCATGCCGGTGGTCTGACAATCCTTGGTGCCGCCGCGCCCGTCGTTCACCTGCCGCTGCAGATTCTCCGAATGTGCGGTGCCCTGGTGGCCCGGATCGAGGAACACCGTCTTTCCGGACAGTTCCGTACTCGCGGCAGGTGCCGCGTCTGCCGGCGTCGCACTGGCCGGTACGGACGCGAGTACCCCGGCACCGAGAATTCCGGCGCACATCAGCGCCGTCAGTGCCGACCTGGTCATCGGTGCAGATTTCATATGGTCTGGCGCAACGGTGGTACTCGCTGCGCAACTCCCCTTTCGGCCCCTCGGACACCGCTGATCCGAACGGGTCACCGCATCACGGGACTCCACACGTCACAACAGACACTTGCGCATCAAGTGAAGCAGATATCGCGATCGACGAGTATCGAGCGATCTTTCGTTAGTAAAACGATTGCGTTTCGTGACCGATTCGTAGCCCGAGGCCACGGATCCAGAGTGGTACCGGCAGATCGTCGCTCGATCGCACTCGAACCGACCCAATGGATGGCACTACCAATTCGAACCGGACGGTTCGTCTTTCTCTCGGATAACGACGAACACCGATCGCCGAGAGAATGCCACGGACAATCACCTCGTCGGTTTCGGAGAAGATGCGAGCCGATATCTGTGGGAATTCTGCGAAACGCGTAACAATCCCACGACCCGCATGGATGAACACAATGTTCAGCCGTATAGTCGCATCAGTTCGATCTGGACATCCCCGCATCATCCCCTGCATCATTGGAGAGCTTCAGCATGGCCAGAAAAGTCTATGTGCAACTTGTCGATGACATCGACGAAAAACCGATCGAATCCGGTGGCGAACACATAACCTATTCGGTCAACGGAGTCAGCTACGAAATCGACCTGAGCGACAAGAACGCGAAGGAATTTCACCGCAAACTCGACTATTACATCGAGCACTCCACCAAGGTCGGTGGAAAGCGAACGAAGAAGTCGAGCGCCCCCGCAACCGGTGCCAAGCGCGACGCCAATCAGACCAAGGCCATCAGAGAATGGGCCAAGGCGAACGGCCACAACATCTCGGCCCGCGGCAGAATCCCCGCCGAGGTCGAGCAAGCATTCGACGCCGCTCACTGAGCTGACGACAGCCGAGTCGGCATCCCGGCACGACGCCCGGATGCCGACTCGGCGGTCGGTGTCACCGAAACACGAAAAGCGTCGCCCTAGGGCGACGCTTTTCTGATTCTCGGTGGAGCTTGTCTCTCGGTGGAGCTAAGGGGACTCGAACCCCTGACCCCCACACTGCCAGTGTGGTGCGCTACCAGCTGCGCCATAGCCCCGAGTTACTGCGTGCTCCCGCTCATGCGGTTGCTCGAACGAAGTTACACCATCGGTCGCAGCAGCAACAAATCACCTGGTGCAGCCGGTACCGAATCCTCGACGACCGGCCGCACGAACGCCCCGAGATCAGTTGATCGACGCCAGCCATTCCGAGTCACCGAGCGCATCGACAACCTGACCGTCGACGAGGACTCCTGGTGTTCCGCGGGCACCCGACGCCGCCAGCGCATCCCGTCCTGTGTTCGCATCCGCCACTGCCGTCTCGCGCTGCGCACCGTCGGAGATGCAGTCCGTCGCCAGATCGCTCGCTCCTGCGGATCGAGCGAGTTCTGCGAGTTCGGCATCGGTCCGGTCGGAGTCGCTGCCTTCTTCGGGGCGAAATTCCGGGTCGAACAGCCCGGCATGAAATGCGGAGTAGACCCGCGCGTTCTCCGTCGCTGCCACGCAGTGCGACGCCGCAACGGCACGCGTCGAATAGTCACCGGACGCCGATTGTGGATCCAGGAAATTGACCAGGTGGTAATTCACCGAGACGACGCCGTCGTCGATTTTCTGAGCCAACTCCTGGCCGTGTTTCACTTCGAGGTCGCCGCAGAACGGGCACATCGGATCCTCGAAGACATCGATGACTCGCTGCGCTTCCGGACGCGACAGCTGAACCACCCCGTCACCCGGCAACGACAATTCGACCGCCGGATTCTTGACCGTTCCGTAGCCGTCGTTGCGTGGAGCGTCGCTTCCGCTCTGCCACATGATCGCCACCCCGATGACGACCACAACTACGACGAATGCGATGCCGCCCAATACGTAGGTCATCGTGTTCGAGGTTGCCTCGGGTGTGTGTTTCGTACTGGATGTCTTCTTCTGGCTCACACAGCGAATACTACGGTTGCGTCGGTCGGGTGCGCTCGCGCCCGAGCGTGTCCGGAACTCGCGACCACCACAGTCCTGCCAGGAGAAGCAGCGCGCCCGTCACGGCGAATGCCGGACCGAACGAGACCTGTTCGACGATCATTCCAGCGACGATCGGACCGATGACCGCGCCGACATCGGATGCCATCTGGAACGCGGCCAGCACGGGCCCACCGCGCGCCTTCGAGCCGATCACGTCCGCAACCGAGGCCTGCTGGGCGGGGCTCATCAGACCCGATCCGATTCCGGCGATCAGCGACACCACGAGAAACAGCACGGGATCGTGGACGTACCCCATCACGACGGTTCCCAGCCCGCACACCGCCAGCCCACCCACCATGAACGGCTTGCGTCCGCGCACGTCGGACAGGCGGCCTGCACTGGTGAGCACCAGGGCATTTCCCACTGCGAACACGGTCAGCGCGATACCGACGAACACCTCGGATCGCTGCATCGCCTCGACGACGAACAACGGCACCAAGGCCACTCGAACACCGAACACTGCCCACCCGTTGGCGAAATTCGACGCCAACGCAGCCCGATACGACGGGATCCGCAGCGCGGCGAGCAACGACATCGTGGGTGGTGCCGAGCCTTTCTCCGGCTTGACGAGGTCGGAGTTGCCCAGGGTGAAGTACACGACGGCCGCCGCGATCACGAGCGCTACGGCATAGATCACGAACGGCACCCGCAGCCCGAATCCGACGAGAGCGCCGCCGACGAGCGGACCGCCGATGGTTCCCAGCAGGAACGCGGTCGCATAGAGGCCGGAGATGCGGCCCCGACTGGTCGCAGGGCTGATCCTGATCAGCAATCCCAGTGCCGACACCGAGAACATCGTCGAGCCGATGCCGCCGAGTCCTCGAAACACCAACAGCTGCCAGTACGTCTGAGCCAGCGCGCAGGCACCGGTGGACACCGCAACGATGAGTAGTCCGATCAGGTACACGGGCCGCTCGCCGAGCCGCTGCACCAGAGCACCACTGGCGGGCGCGAACAGCAACCGCATGAGAGCGAACGCACTGATGACCGCCGACGCCGCCGTGTATCCGACGCCGAATTCCCGGGCGAACTGCGGCAGAGCGGGCGCGACGATACCGAATCCGAGCGCGATGACGAACGCCGCCGATACCAGTACCCAGATCTCCGGTGGGAGCTTGCCTCCGGGTCTGAATGCGGGCTCGGGAGCCGAACTGTCGTGGTCGGATGGAGGTGAGTCGGTCACGAGCTCTCGAGTGCGGAGGACACCAGCTCACGTGCGGCGGCTTGAACCCGGGCCAGATGGTCCTCGCCCTGGAACGACTCCGCGTAGATCTTGTACACGTCCTCGGTTCCGGACGGGCGCGCAGCGAACCAGGCGCTCTCCGTCGTCACTTTCAGGCCACCGAGGGCCGCTCCGTTGCCGGGAGCCTCGGTCAGCGTTGCCGTGATCGGTTCGCCCGCCAGCTCGGTGGCGGTGATCTGATCGGGCGACAGCTCGGCGAGAACGGCCTTCTGCTCGCGGGTGGCAGGTGCATCGACGCGGGCATACGTCGGATCGCCGAACTTCGCGGTGAACTCGGCGTAGCGCTGCGACGGCGTGGATCCGGTGACAGCGGTGATCTCGGATGCCAGCAAAGCCAGCACGATTCCGTCCTTGTCGGTGGTCCAGACGCGGCCGTTGTGTCGGAGGAACGACGCTCCGGCGCTCTCCTCACCGCCGAATCCGAGCTCGCCTGCGAGCAGACCGGGGACGAACCATTTGAAACCGACCGGCACCTCGAGCAGACGACGGCCGAGACCCGAGACGACCCGGTCGATCATCGACGAGCTCACCAACGTCTTGCCCACTGCCGCCGTGGGCGACCAATCGGGTCGGTGGGTGAACAGGTATTCGATGGCGACGGCGAGAAAGTGATTGGGGTTGAGCAGGCCACCGTCGGGAGTGACGATGCCGTGTCGATCGGAGTCGGCATCGTTGCCCGTCGAGATGTCGAACCGATCGCGGGCAGCGATGAGCGAGGCCATCGCGTTCGGCGACGAGCAGTCCATCCTGATCTTGCCGTCGGTATCGAGAGTCATGAAGCGGAATGTGCCGTCCACCAACGGGTTCACCACGGTCAGGTCGAGATTGTGCCGCTCGGCGATGGCATCCCAGTAATCGACACTCGCTCCACCCAACGGATCTGCTCCGATGCGCACTCCGGCCGCGCGGATCGCGTCGAGATCGAGCACGTTCGGTAGGTCGTCCACGTAGGTGCCGAGGAAGTCGTAGCGAGAGACGCTCCCCGCGAACGCCTGGGCCAGGGTCACCCGCTTGATGCCCGAAATGCCATCGCGCAGAAGCTCGTTGGCGCGAGCGGCAATGACCGATGTGGCATCGCTGTCGGCCGGACCACCGTGCGGAGGGTTGTACTTGAATCCGCCGTCCCGCGGCGGATTGTGCGAGGGAGTCACCACGATGCCGTCGGCCTTCGCCGACGGGCCGGACTCGTTGTGGCGAAGAATTGCGTGGCTGATGGCGGGGGTGGGCGTGTACCGATCGCCCGAATCGACCAGTACGTCGACACCGTTGGCAGCCAACACTTCCAACGCCGTCGTCCAGGCGGGTTCGGACAGAGCGTGAGTGTCCCGACCGATGAACAGCGGGCCGGTGATGCCCTGTGCGGACCGGTACTCCACGATCGCCTGCGTCGTCGCCACGATGTGCGCCTCGTTGAACGCCGAGTCCAGACTGGACCCTCGATGTCCGGAGGTGCCGAACACCACCTGCTGACTCGGTTCCGACACATCGGGAACCCGCGAGTAGTACGCGGTCACGAGCTGCGAAAGATCCACCAGATCCTCCGGCAGTGCAGTGGTTCCAGCTCTCTCGTGCGCCACGATGCGCCTCCTCGTTGATCGACGAAACCGAACTTCTCGACCAACCCTAGCGCCGCCCCCGCACCCGTGAGCTACTTGCTGTGCTGCTTCGGTGGCCGCGGGAGGAAATAGCTCGTTCGCTGCTGGTATTCGCGATACCCCGGTCGCTTCTCCATGCTGCGCTCGAGCAACCGTGCACCGGTGGCGAACACCAGGAAGTATGTCATCGCGATGGGCGAGAGAAGCGTGAACACCCCGGGCCACGCCGACGCCGAGACGAGGAACAGTCCCCACCAGACCGCCGAGTCGCCGAAGTAGTTGGGGTGCCGCGTCCAGGCCCAAAGACCCCGGTCCATGATCCGGCCCTTGTTCGAGGAGTCGGCCTTGAAGGCTTTCAACTGCGCATCGCCCACTGCCTCGAACGTCCATCCGAGAATCCAGACCAGTACTCCGAGCACGACGACCGGCAGAACGGATCCGTGTGCGACAGCGGATACCTGCAGCGGCAGGGACACGAACCACAATGCAACCGCCTGCGTCAGGTAGATCTTCCGCAGGGCGTACAGGGTTTCGTTACCGGGGGCCTTGGCGAGCATCTCGGTGTAGCGCGGATCTTCGCCGTGCCCGCGCGAGCGTCGAAAGACGTGCACGGCAAGGCGAAGCCCCCACACACCGACCAGGACGAGCAGTAGTAGGCGACGCCACAGTTCACCTGTTCCGGTCGCAGCCGAGATCGAGGCGATCAGAACGAATCCGCCGCCCCACGTCACGTCCACGACGTTGTGGCGTCCGATACGCGCCCCGATGAGGGCGGTGACGATCATCAGGACAGCGGTACCGCCGAGGCTCGCCAGCGATACGGTCAGGAAGTCGGACCAGTTCACCGCGGGCACACCCACACCGGTCGAACCGGTTCCATCTCGGACGGTCCGCTCCCGGACCGGACCGCCAGAATCTGATCGACGCCCATCCTGTTGTCCCGGAACGCCATTCCACCGCCGATCAGGTACAGCCGCCACACGCGAGCGACCTCCTCCCCGACCATCGCCACCACGTCGTCGAAGCGTGCCTCGAAGCGCTCGGTCCAGACGTCGACGGTCCGCACGTAATGCTCCCGGAGGGCGTGGACGTCGCGAACCTCCAGTCCGGCCTCCTCGATCATCGCGACGGTCCGCCCGACCGGGCGCATGTACATGTCCGGCGCGATGAACGATTCGATGAATGCTCCGCCGCCGGGGTTGTCGCCTTCCCTCCGCGACATCTGTTGGATCAGCACGCGGCCGCCGGGCTTGACGTTGGTATGCAGGGCGGCGGTGTAGGTCGGGTAATTGGCCTCCCCCACATGCTCACCCATCTCGATCGACGCCACCGCGTCGAAGGGCCCGTCCGGAATCTCTCGATAATCCTGGATTCGGATCTCGACGCGGTCCTGCAGTCCTCGGTCGGCGATGCGCTTGTCGATGAAGGCCTTCTGCTCCCGGGAGATCGTCACTCCGACGACCTTCGCCCCGTACTCCTGTGCCGCGTGCAGGCTCAGGGATCCCCAGCCGCAACCGACGTCGAGAAAGCGTTGCCCTACGCGCTTGTCGAGGCCGATCTTTCGACATACGAGGTCGAGTTTGTCGCGCTGAGCGTCGTCGAGGGTGTAATCCGGCGAATCCGAGGTCCAGTAAGCCGACGAGTACGCCATGTGCGAATCGAGGACCAACTCGTAGAAGTCGTTCGACAGGTCGTAGTGGTGACTGATCGCAGCGCGGTCGCGGAGCACCGAGTGCAGCCGCCCCTTCACCGAGGCCTGCGACACGGGCGGCGGCAGCGGACGGCCGAACACCCCGAGATCCTTGGCCAGTTTCGCCAACCGTAGTAGCGAGGCCGGCCCCGGACGGATCGCCGAGAGTCGACGCTCACGCACCACACCCCAGACGTGATCGAGAGCCGCGGCGAGATCGCCGTCGACGTCCAACTCGCCGGTGACGTATGCCTGCGCAGCACCGAGTTCACCGGGGCTCCACAGCAATCGCCGAAGAGCGCTCGGACTGCGCAACAGCACCCTCGGTGCCGAGGCATCGCCTGCAACGGACCCGTCCCACGCCTGCAGCCGAACGGGAAGCGGACCACCCACCAGGGGTTCCACCAACTCGGCAATTCGATGCGCGACGCCGACTCGTCGATCGGTCCGGTCCACGGAGAGTGTCGAGGTGGTCATCGGTTGTCCCTTCGGTCGAGCACGATCTGTTGAACATCGAGGTACCCGGATCGAAACCCGGCCTCCGAGTAGCACAGGTAGAAGTGCCACATCCGTGCGAACACCTCGTCGAAACCGAGCTGCTCTGCCTCGCTGCGGTATTCGCGGAAACGCCTGTCCCACAGCGCTAGGGTTCGCGCATAGTGATCACCCATGGACAGTCGCTCCCGTACCCGAAGCGAGGTGCTCTGCTCGGTGACCTCTTCGATGGCTCGCACCGACGGCAGGAACCCGCCGGGAAAGATGTACTTGTGTACCCAGGTGTACGTGTTTCGAGTAGCCAGCATTCGGTCGTGCGGCATCGTGATGGCCTGCAGGGCAACTCGCCCACCCGGCGCGAGCAACGAGTCGATCGTCTCGAAATACGTTGCCCAGTACTGATGCCCGACGGCCTCGATCATCTCGACCGACACGATCGCGTCGTACTCGCCGTCGACCAAGCGGTAGTCGAGAAGATCGATCCGAATTCTGTCCGCGTAACCGGCAGCGGCACAGCGCTTACGCGCCAGCTCCTGCTGTTCGGTCGACAGTGTCACCGACCGTACTGTCGCACCACGAGCCGCCGCACGAATGGCCAGCTCGCCCCATCCTGTGCCGATCTCGAGCACTCTGGTTCCTTCTCCGACGCCCGCGCGGTCGAGTAGCCGATCGATCTTGCGGCGCTGAGCGTCGGCGAGCTCCGCACTGTCGTCTCCGCTTCCCGATTCGGAGAACAGCGCACTCGAGTAGGTCATCGTCTCGTCGAGGAAGAGCTCGAAGAGATCGTTCGACAAGTCGTAGTGGCGCGAGATGTTCGATCGCGTGTTCTTGGTCGTATTACGCTCGCTCCGTGGGGGTTTCGGGATGTACAACCCCCGGAGCCGCTGCAGCGACTTGGGAATCAGCGACGCCATTCGCCGGGCGAAGACCTCGAGCACAGCAGTGAGGTCCTCGGCATCCCAGTCACCGGCCATGTATGCCTCACCGAATCCGATGAGTCCGCTGTCCCCGACCCGTGCGGCGAAGTTGTGTGGCCGATGGACGGTCATCAACGGTGCCTCGGCCGAACCGGCACCGATCACCTCGCCGTCGGGCATCGCGACCCGAACCTGCAGGCGTGCCACCGCACGGCGAAAGAGAAAGTCGGCCACGGGTGCGGCCACCGCAACCTTTGCACCACCGGGAACATGGGCGATCTGGGGCCAGACCTGCGGATCGACCAGCGGGCTCGGACCACCGATGGAACCACCGACCGGGTTCGACACCGAATTGGATTTCGACACAGTAGTCATCTGTTGGCCCCTTGCTTCTGGGATCTTCGTGCCCCGGGAGGGGCAGGTTTCTGCACGATCTTCAGCCCCCGCGCCCAGAGCCGAATCCCTTGCCATCGGATCTGTACCACCACCCGTAGCGGCGCAATCGGGATCTCGACTGCAGTGCGAAGAATCGACTGCGTCGTCACTTCTCGTCGGCGGCCGTCGACGGTCGCCACGAACGGGGGCTGACCGGCACGTTCGAGGACGATCGAGAGCCGAAGCGCGGCGTCCGGCTCGGGTAGCAGCATGGAGTATTCGCCGTCGACGTCGTTGAACGGAGAGACGTAGAACTCCTTGGTCGTACGGGCCGCGCCGCGATGATCGGTGTGCACCAGGTACCGGTATCGCTCACCGTAGGTGTTGTGCACCTCGGCGACGACGCAGCGGAGCTCTCCGTCGTTGTCGTGACACCAGTACACACTCAGTGGGTTGAAGGTGTGACCGAACACCCGTGCGCTCGCCAACATCGTGATCCGTCCGCCGCCGAGATCGATACCGTTCTCCGCCAGGAACGCATCGACGTTCTGGCGAAGACTGGCGTCGGGGTCACCGAGGTGGTCCCGGGAGTCGAACGAGGCCAGTGGTCGCAGTATCCGGGGCAACTCGGGAAGCGCGTCGAGGTCGACGAACCAGCTGTAGCTCCGGTACGAGAACGTGTTTCGAATCGGCGCGCGCCGAACGTGGTCGATTCGAGTGCGATACAGAGCCGCCCCGTGCGCGCGGGTGGCCGGCAGAAGAGACGTCAGAGCCACGTGGCACCCACCCGTTGCGCGGCCCGCGCACCCGAGAGCGCACCGTCCTCGTGAAATCCCCAGCCGTGGTAGGCACCGGCGAATGCCACGGTGTCGGTGTCCAATTCGGGAAGTCGACGCTGCGCTGCAACCGATTCCGGCGTGTACTGCGGGTGTTCGTAGGTCATCTCGTCCAGCACCCGACCCGGGTCGATACGATCCGCTCCACCGAGGGTGACCAGCATTCTGCGATCGGTCTCCCCCAGGCGTTGCAACCTGGTCAGGTCGTAGCTGACCAGCACCCGGTCGGGTTTGGCCGCGCACGACGGGAGGTGATAGTTCCACGACGCTCGCGCCCTCGTGTTCTTCGGCAGTACCGACGAATCTGTGTGCAGTTGCGTGTGATTGGTCGAGTACGGCATCGCTCCCAGGATGCTGTGCTCGAGCGCAGTCGGTTCTGCGAGCATCTTCAGCGCGGCACCGGGGTGTACCGCGATCACGGCAGCGTCGAACGTACGCAGGTCGTCGCGGGCGTCTCGGATCTGCACGCAGTCCTCGGACCTGTAGACCGCGTGCACGGGGGTATCGAGCAACACCTCGTCGATGTGCCGAGCAACCCGGCGAACGTATTCGATGGATCCACCGGTGACGGTGCGCCAGGTGGGAGAGCCGGTGACGGTGAGCATCCCGTGGTGCCGAAGAAAGGTGAAAAGGTAGCGAGCCGGGTACGCGAGAGCAGTGTCCGGATTGCAGGACCACACCGCGGACACCAGCGGCGTCATGAAGTGTGCTTCGAAGTACGCCGAGAACGAGTGCTCTGCGAGAAACTGCGCGAGAGTCGTCTCGGACTCCACCGGTTCGGAACTGTCCAGCAGTTCGTTGGCCAGGCGATGAAAACGCTTGACGTCGAGCAGCATCGAGACGAATCGCGGCTTGAACACCGCTGTGCGTTGCGCGAGGATTCCGCGCATGCCCTGGCCGCCCGAGTATTCGAGGCCGCACCCGTCGCACCGCACGGACATGCTCATGTCCGAATCCTGAGTAGGCACCTCGAGCTCGTCGAACAGTCGAAGCAGCGTCGGATACGTCCGGTCGTTGTGCACGATGAACCCGGTGTCGACGCCGATGCGGCCATCGGGTCCGTCCACGTAGTGGGTGTCCGCATGGCCGCCGAGACGGGAGTCCGCCTCGTACAACGTCACCGACGACGTCGACGAGAGCGCGTACGCCGCCGTCAGACCGGCAACACCGCTCCCCACCACCGCGACCCGGCGCCGCGTCACGATTGCCTGCCCATGCAGTCGGCCGGCGCATCGGCAGCGATACCGAGAACGAAGTCGCGCGTTGCCCTGGACCAGACCCGCGGATTGCGCAGCATGAAATGCCCACCCGGCACCGAGAGGTAGCGAGCGTCCACCCCGCGCGCCGCCGCACGTTCGGTCGCCCGGCGGGACGTTCGAGGATCGGTCCACCTGTCGGCAGTTCCGTGCATCACGAGCAGCTTCCTACCCGGTTCGAACGCATCGACCTCCGTGCCCTCCGGCCACCACGGAGCCAGGGCCACGACACCCACGATCTTCTGGGTCGTTCCTGCCGGCTCCACTCCTGGGATGGAAGGATCGTCGACCAGTGCAGCGGCGGTGCGGCCACCCATCGAATGGCCGACGACCACCACGTGAACGTCCGGGTACTCGGCGTGAATTCGGTTCAGCGCCCATCGGGCATCCTCGACCGGAGACCGTTCGGGCGCGTTCCAGCCCCGGAACCGGTACTGCAACTGCTGCACCGATATGCCGCGTGTACGGCCGACGCGCCGAAGCATCCAGGTGAACGTCCACATGCGCAGACCGGCCAGGTGCCACGGCCGACTGCGGGCCCGACTCACGTCTTTCCCGCCGCCGAGGACCAGCACGACCAGTGACGGCGCGCGCACCGGCCTGCCGGTATGCAGAACTGGAGTGGGCTCGTTGCTCATGACCACTATTCGACACCGCGGTCGCTTCGGGTTGGATGAGTTCGACCGAGTCGATTGTGACCTGGCCGACAAAGAAGAAGACCGGACCGAGAGTGTCTCTCGGCCCGGTCTTCGTCGGTGGAGCTGCCGGGAATCGAACCCGGGTCCTCTGCTGCATTGCCAGGGCTTCTCCGTGTGCAGTCCGCTATGCCTCTACTTGGATCTCCCGATCTCGCGAACAAGTCAGGATGACGATCCCAGCCACTGTTTGATGTTCCTCATCATCCCGCGGCCGGATGAATCGGTGAGCCCTCTAGCTGATGCCAGTACCCGGGCCGAGGGCAAGCCCGGACTGACAGACACGCAGTCGCTACTTAGGCAGCGAGTGCGTAGTCGCGCTGATTGGAATCGGCGCTTATAAGGTTGCGATGACGCTTACGGTGGTCTCTCGCCTGCACCGACACGCTTCCCCTGACTCAACATACAAAGTCGAAACCGTTCAGCCCCGTATGTTCCCGAACACCGTGTCCGGGCTGTTCAGTGTAACGCCTCCCCCGGACACATTCATTCCATTAACGGCCGACTCGGCGATCCGCAGAATTCGAGGCAGCGTCGGCGTCGACTCGTTGCACCACCGTGCGCAGCATCCGACGGGCCATCACCAGGCGTACGGGCAGCGAGGCGTACCAGACCGCCCGGCCGGCCAGTCCACGAGGGAAGAACACCAACCGCTGCTCGATCGTCGGCTGCTTCGCAGTTCCCCCGACCGTCAGGTCCAGCCAGGCCTCGCCGGGAAGTCGTGTGGAGGACTTGAGCCGCGTGGTGTGCTCGGTGCCCGACGCGGATGCGTCGGGTCCGGTGACGTCGCGATGCCAGCCGGTGAGAACGTCGGCATCGGCCAATCGTTCGAGTGCAGGCCTGATCGCGGTCGACTGCGCTACACTGCGGGCGACCCGGGTGTCGGTGTAGACGACCTCGCCTGCCCAGGTCGGATCCGAAGGCAACGGATCCGACGGTGCCGCGGTACCGGTGGCATCTGTCCACCGAGTCTCCACCTCGCCGTCGTCGATCTTGCGCAGCGCTAATCTCACGGAATCGCGGTAACCGGTCAGGCCGTCCTCCGGGCGCGGGACCACGGCATCGATGTCCATCTCGTGACCGATGGCGTCGTATTGCAGTGATTCGATGAGCGGCATCGCCAGCCCGCGCGGAATGGGAGTCACCAGCCCGATCCAGTGGCCGGCCAGTCGCGGAGTCAACACCGGGAGCACGATGATCCGACGCTGCCGCAGACCCGCGACGTCGGCATAGATGTTCATCATCTCGCCGTACTGCATGACATCGGGACCGCCGATGTCGAACGTCCTGGATTCGGTGATGGGCGCACTCGCGGCCCCGATCAGGTAGTGCAACACGTCCCGCACAGCGATGGGCTGGATGCGATTGTGTACCCACCGCGGTGTGGTCATCACCGGAAGCCGATTGGTGAGGTGCCGGATCATCTCGAACGACGCCGAGCCGGATCCGATCACGACACCGGCCTGCAGAACGATCGTCGGGACTCCCGAGTCGATAAGAATGCGTCCCACCTCGGCACGCGACTTCAGGTGCGGCGAGAGTTCACCGGTCGGCGGATGCAACCCGCCGAGGTAGACGATGCGCCCCACACCGCATTCCGCCGCCACGGCCGCGACGTTCTCGGCGCTGTCGCGTTCGGTGTCGGCGAAATCCGAGTGCCCTGCGGTGCCCATCGAGTGCACCAGGTAGTACATGACGTCGACTCCGCTGAGCGCTTCCTTCAACGATTCCCGATCGCTCAGATCGCCCTGCACGATCTCGACATCGGTCGCCCACGGCACGGAGTCGAGCTTGGCGGGCGTGCGTGCCAGCACGCGGACCGTGTACCCCTCGTCGAGCAGTCGCGGGGCCAGCCGACCGCCCAGATATCCCGTGGCACCGGTGACGAGGACGCGCGGCGACTTCTCGGGCGCGGCGGTGTCGGAGGCAGAGTCGAAAGCTGTCATAACCGGAGTCATTACCCCCGGTCGGTGCGGTTCAACCAGAGAGCGCGATCATCGCGATCGCACCGAGCGCCAACGCCATTCCGATCTTCTGCAACATTCCCACTCGCTCGCCGAGCATCACCATCGCCAGCAGTACCGTCGCCGCCGGATACAGCGACGCGATGACACTGACCAAGGAGAGCAGACCACCCTGATAGGCGTAGATCATCGCCGCGTTGGCGACCACGTCGAGCACGCTGACGAAGGCCGCCAGTTTGAGCACGCTGCCGTGCGGCGGTGCGAAGTGGCCGGAAGCGAGGGCCACGATCCAGACCACCGCGGTCGCGGACGCGCGCGATGCCGCCAGCGGCCACAGCCCGCTGCCGTCGCCGATCCGGTGCAGAAAGATGAACGCGAAAGCGAACGTCACCCCCGAACCGACCGTCAACCAGGCGACCGTTCGGGTGAACTTCATCTCGCGTCCGCCGGCCACCTCGCCGGTCACCTCGTCCGGAGATTCTCTGCTCACCAGCACCACGGCCACCAGTGCTACGGCAATACCGACGAACGCGATGATTCCGGGACGCTCCCCCATGGACAGCCCCACCAGGACCGGGATCCCGGCGACCAGCACGGCGGTGACCGGTGAGACCACGGCCATCGGCCCGGCAGCGAGGGCCAGGTAGAACCACCACACCGCAACGCCACCGGCGACACCCGATGCCAGCCCCCAGAGCATCGCCGGGAGCTCGATCGTGCCGCCGACGAACGGTGCGACGAGCAGCACGATCACCAGCGACAGGGGGTACGACACGATGACCACCCGGAGGGCGGCGACTCGGCGGGATGCGACTCCGCCGACGAAATCGCTCACTCCGTAGCCGACGGCGGCTACCAGGGCGAGCAGTACAGCGGTCAGCGCATTCCCTTCACGCGACGACCGAGCTCGCGAGTGACCTCGCGTTCGGCGGTGCGCTTGGCCAGCGACTGTCTCTTGTCGTAGTCCTGCTTGCCCTTGGCCAGTGCCAGCTCGACCTTGACCTTGCCGTCGGAGAAATACATCGACAACGGCACCAGCGTCAGGTTTCCCTCTTTGACCTTGCTTGCCAGGCGATCGATCTCGCGGCGATGAAGGAGCAGTTTGCGGTTTCGCCGCGGCGCGTGATTGGTCCAGCTCCCGAGCGTGTATTCGGCGATGTGCAGCCCGCGCAGCCAGATTTCACCGTCGTCGACGGTCGCGAAGGCGTCGACCAGTGAGGCCTTACCGTCGCGCAGACTCTTGACCTCGGTACCGACGAGGGCGACTCCGGCCTCAAGGACGTCGAGTATGGAGTAGTTGTGCCGCGCCTTGCGATTGGTCGCGATGGCCTTGCGGCCCTTCTCTCTCACTGCAGGGCCCTTTCTCGAGCATGCGCCGCGTGGATCGGTTCCACGGGCAACCGCTCCAGCATAGAACCGAACGGCAACCGAATTTATTCGCGCACGTACAACCGCAGAGTGATGTACGCCGTCACCGCAGCCATGCCCACTCCCACCAGTGCGAGGAACGGCGAGACGAGCAGAACGTCACTGTTCGATATTCGGGCCAGAATGTTGGCCTGATACACATCCGACAGAACGTCGTCGATGAACATGTTCTTCGCGGTGAACAGGCCGGCGATCGCGAGCGCCGAGCCGATCAACGCCGCCACCACCGCCTCCAGGAGGAAGGGCAACTGCGTGTACCACCGAGTGGCACCGACCAACCGCATGATGCCCACCTCGGTTCGCCTGGTGAACGCAGCGATCTGAACCATGTTGGCGATCAACAGGATTGCCGCGATCGCCTGCACCGTGGCGATGGCGAAAGCCGCGTTGCGCACGCCGTTGAGCACACTGAACAGACGCTCGACGAGATCGCGCTGATTGAGAACGCTCTGCACGCCCGGTCGATTCTCGAAGTTGTCGTTGATGACCCCGAACCGTTCGGGATCGCTCAGACGCACCTTGAACGACGCGGGAAAGCTGTCGGCACTGACCAGTTCGGCCAACTCCGGCTGATCCTTGAACACGCGTTCGGTGGCGTCCTTCACCGCATCCTCACGATTGAGGTACTGCACCGAGACCACCGACGGAGTGTTCTCGAGATCCGATCGCAGGGTGGCACAGGTCTCCTGCGCACAATCGGCGTCGCTCGCCGAGATGTCGTCGGTGAGGAAGATCTGCACCTCCACCCGATCGAGGAAGATCTGCTGAGTCTTCCCCGCCATCTGGACCACGAGCAGGCCACCGCCGAACAGGCCCAGAGAAATTGCGGTCGTCAAGATCATGGCGATCGTCATGGTGATGTTGCGGCGAAGTCCGGTGAAGACCTCGCTGAAGATGAAACTTGCGCGCATCGCGGAATCCGAGCCCTTCGATTCGTTCGGTCGTGACGTCTGTGCGGTCCTGAGTCGGCGGCGGCGTCAGCGACCGACGCCGTAGACCCCGCGGGCCTCGTCACGAACGACTCGTCCGTTGTCGAGTTCGACGACGCGTCGGCGCATCGAGTCGACGATGTGGTTGTCGTGGGTGGCCATCAGCACCGTGGTTCCGGTGCGGTTGATGCGCTCGAGCAGCAGCATGATGTCCTGGCTGGTGTCCGGATCGAGGTTTCCGGTCGGCTCGTCCGCGAGCAGCACGAGTGGACGATTGACGAACGCGCGAGCGATCGCCACCCGCTGCTGTTCTCCACCGGACAACTCGTTGGGCAGACGATCCGACTTACCGCCGAGTCCGACCAGGTCGAGAACTTCGGGAACGGTGCGCTTGATCATCGAGCGCGGCTTGCCGATCACTTCGAGAGCGAACGCCACGTTCTCCACCACCGTCTTCTGCTGCAACAGGCGGAAGTCCTGGAACACGCAGCCCATGCTCTGCCGCAGCCGGGGGACGCGTCGGGCCGCCAGTCGGTTGACGTGGAAATCGGCGACGTGGATGTCGCCGGAGGTGGGCGTCTCCTCCTTGAGGAGCAGCCGCATGAACGTCGATTTGCCCGAACCGGACGGACCGATCAGGAACACGAACTCACCCTTGTCGATGGAGACCGTCACCTTGTCCAGGGCAGGCCTGGTGGAGGTCTTGTAAGACTTGGAGACATTCGAGGTGCTGATCACGGGTCGCCAGTGTAGTCCTTACCGTCCGGTAACCGCCGGAACCGAGGGAGCACCGCGGCGAGTCCCGAGAGACGGTAAAGGATGCCTCAGCGAGACGACGTCGGCGCAGGCTGGCTGGGTATCAGCGACTGAATCACCGGTGGCAGCGGGACACCGAACGGCGCGGTGGTCGTCGACGGCAGGGTCGTCGTGGTCGCCGGCTGCCCTGATTCGTCGACGCTTCCCGATCCGTCGGGATCGGTGGTGGCAGTCGGAGTGGGTGTGACGGTGGTACTCGAATAGGTCGGTTCCACGGTTTGCGGCTGGGTGTAGGGGGTGAGTTCGCCCGGGTCCACGGCAACCGGGCCCTGGATACGTTCACTGTCCCTCTCGGCGATCTCTGCACTGACCTGGCCGTACCACAGACCGGTGAGCACGAAGCAGATCCCGAACGCGACTGTGGACGTGCGGACGCGGCCGTTGATCTTGGCCGGAATGCGCCACTGTCGCCAGTTCCGCTGCGGCCGTTCGGTTCCGGTATCGGGCGTATTCATCGATCCTCCGTCCGATCTCGTCCCGACGCTTCCGGCGCGACCCCGGCCGTACTGACGTCGGGAGCAACGCTGATGCCCTCGGGTCGCAGCGCGGCGGCCACTCGGACTCGAAGTTCTCGTCCTACCTGGAACTGCTTACCCGGCAATGTTCGCGCAACGAGGCGGACGTTGACCTGTCCCACCTCGATGCTCTCCACACCCATCACGGTCGGTTCGTCGAGCAACAGCGGACGCAACCGAGCGTCTGCGAACGCGTCGCGGCCGACCGATCGGAGCAGCGCGTTCACCTGGGTGAGATCGGCGGTGCTCGGCACGGGAACGTCGACGACGGCGCGCGCCCAATCCTTCGACAGGTTGATCGCCTTGACGATCTGCCCGTTCGGCACGGTGATGACCTCACCGTCGACGCTGCGGACCCGGGTGACGCGCAGTGTCACGTCCTCGACCGTGCCCTCGGCGTCCTCGGCAGAACCGTTGACGGCGATCTGCACGACGTCACCGAATCCGTACTGACGTTCGGTGATGATGAAGAACCCGGCCAGAATGTCCTGGACCACGCGCTGAGCACCGAAGCCGAGCGCTGCGCCGATGACCGTCGCGGGTGCCACGAGCCCGCCGACGCCGAATCCGAAGCGACGCAGCACTTCGATGGTGACGAGGATGTAGATGAGGGTGACCACGACCCAGGTGATGACCTGGGCCAGCGCGTGCCGATGCTTGGCGGCCTCGGACCGCACGAGCGCATCGCTGTGCTGGTAGTTCTGATCGATTCGGGCAGTGATGCGGGACCCGGTCCAGGTGACGAACCGCGCGGCCAGCATTCCGCCCAGGATGTAGAGCACGATCCCGAGGGCGTTCAGCTTCAGGTCGAGCGTCGGGTTCAGCCAGCTGGTCATCGGAACGACGGAGCGGATCCTGCGCAATGGCCGGTCATCTACTGCTCCCCTCGCATTCGCCAACGAATTCCCGATTCCAGGAATCCGTCTATGTCCCCGTCGAGAACTGTAGACGGATTGTTGACTTCGTACTCGGTACGCAGATCCTTGACCATCTGGTACGGGTGCAGAACGTACGAGCGCATCTGGTTACCCCAGGAGCTACCGCCGTCACCCTTGAGCGCATCCATCTCGGCACGCTCTTCCTTGCGCTTGACCTCGAGCAGCTTGGCCTGCAGCACCCGCATGGCCGAGACCTTGTTCTGAAGCTGAGACTTCTCGTTCTGGCAGGTCACCACGATCCCCGTCGGGATGTGCGTCAACCGAACGGCGGAGTCGGTGGTGTTGACCGACTGCCCACCCGGACCGGACGAGCGGTACACGTCCACGCGAATGTCGTTCTCCGGGATCTCGATGTGGTCTGTGGTCTCGACGACCGGAAGCACCTCCGCCTCCGCGAACGAGGTCTGGCGACGACCCTGGTTGTCGAACGGGCTGATCCGCACCAGCCGATGCGTCCCCTGTTCCACCGACAACGTGCCGTACGTGTACGGAGCCTTGACCGCGAACGTCGCGCTCTTGATACCGGCCTCTTCGGCGTAGGACGTGTCGTAGACCTCGACGCCGTAGCCGTGCTTCTCGGCCCAGCGGATGTACATACGCATGAGCATCTCGGCCCAGTCGGCCGCGTCGATTCCGCCTGCACCGGAACGGATGTTGACCAGTGCGTCGCGTGCGTCGTACTCACCGGAGAGCAGGGTCCGCACTTCCATGGCTGCGATGTCCTCCCGGAGCGCGGCGCGTTCGGCGTCGGCATCGGCGGTGGCGGATTCGGCTGCCTCGCCTTCTTCACCCTCGGCGAGCTCGTACAGAACCGGCATGTCCTCGAGGCGCTGCCTGAGTTCTTCGACGCGGCGAAGCTCGGCCTGCGCATGGGACAGCTGGCTGGTCACCTGCTGCGCGTGTTCCTGGTCGTTCCACAGGTCCGGCGACGCCGCCTGATGCTCGAGTTCATCGATGCGTCGCCGCAGTTCCTCGACGTCGAGCACCGACTCGACGGTGGACAGAGTGGTGTCGAGCTCGGCCAGGTCTGCAGAAACGTCGGGATGCACGAGAGTCAAGGTTACCGGCACGCGAACCCGAACCCGACCGCCCCCGATTCCCCCGGCCCCCGCGAGCCGAACTGACACCCACGTCGAGGGTTCGAACCGCGCAGATTTCAACTCTCGTCAGGCCATCGGTGGACTGTTAGCTTTCGGCTCATCGACATATTCGCATCTCGACATGCCTGCCACCGCCCGGTGCCGGCCACACCCGCAGTACACAGGAGCGTCGCATGACCGTCACCGACCAGTACCTCGAGAACAACAAGGCGTACGCCGCGACGTTCGACGGTCCCCTGCCGTTGCCGCCGTCGAAGCACGTGGCAGTGGTGGCGTGCATGGACGCCCGACTCGACGTCTACCGCATCCTCGGTCTCCACGACGGCGAAGCACACGTGATCCGCAATGCGGGCGGTGTCATCACCGACGACGAGATTCGCTCACTGGCCATCAGTCAGCGTCTACTCGGCACGAAAGAGATCATCCTGATCCATCACACCGACTGCGGCATGCTCACCTTCACCGACGACGAGTTCAAGAAAGACCTACAGGACGAGAAGGGCCTCAAGCCACACTGGGCTGCCGAGTCGTTCACCGACTTGGACCGCGATGTTCGCCAGTCGCTCGCTCGCATCGAGCAGAGCCCGTTCGTCACGAAGCACGAATCCGTTCGAGGCTTCGTCTTCGACGTCGCAACCGGAAAGCTGAACGAAGTCACCGAGTAGGCCCGACCACCCATGTCGCGGCGTACGAGCAGCCCGTGCGCGGCGATAGTCTTCTCCGGTGACCGATTACTCCTCCGATCTTGCTCTCGCCCTCACTCTCGCCGACGAGGCGGACGCCATCACGCGCCGACGATTTCTCGCCATGGACCTATCGGTCGATTCCAAGCCGGATCTCACCCCGGTGTCCGACGCGGATCTGGCCGTCGAGACGGCGATCCGCAGCTCGCTCGGAGCGCAGCGCCCCACCGACGCGTTGCTGGGCGAGGAATTCGGCGGCACGGCGACGTTCAGCGGACGCCAGTGGGTGGTCGATCCCATCGACGGAACCAAGAACTTCGTCCGCGGCGTGCCCGTCTGGGCGACCCTCATCGCGTTGCTCGACGACGGCGTACCGCGGGTAGGAGTCGTCAGCGCACCTGCCCTGAACCGACGCTGGTGGGCCGCACTGGATCAGGGGGCCTGGACGGCATCGGACGGCGGTACCCCGCGCCGGATCGAGGTCTCGAAGGTCGATTCGTTGGCGTCGTCGAGTCTGAGCTTCTCCAGCCTGTCCGGCTGGGCGGATCTGGGTACCAGGGATCGGTTCCTCGATCTGACCGACTCCGTGTGGCGGGTGCGCGGCTACGGCGACTTCTTCTCGTACTGCCTCGTGGCCGAGGGGGCAGTCGACATCGCCGCCGAACCCGAGGTCTCGCTGTGGGACCTGGCCGCGCTCGATGTCCTGGTGCGCGAGGCAGGCGGCGGGTTCACCGCGCTCGACGGCACCGCGGGCCCACACGGTGGCAGTGCCGTGGCCACCAACGGCCTACTGCAGCACGCGGTCCTCGAGCACCTGTCCCCTCGGGCCTGACATTCGCCTAGAGAACTGCAGCCACAACCAGCGCGATCAGCGGCGTGATGCCCTGGACGCACGCAGCTCGAAAGTACTTCGCGCCACCGGTCGCGAGCACAAGTGCCGCGCCGACGATGCTCGCGCACGCGAAGTACACGATGGCGTCGCCCGCGGAGCCGCCCACGACGAGGCCGACCACGATGCCGATGGCCAGGAACAGGTTGTAGAAGCCCTGGTTGAAGGCCATCGGTTTGACGACGTCGGCGTCGTGCTGACTGGCGACGCCGAAACGCGACCATATTGCGGGCCTGGACCATGCCACGCTCTCCATGACGAAGATGACGACGTGGAGGGCCGCGGCGAGGCCGGCGAAAACCTGGGCGATCGGATGCACCGGATCAGCGTGCCACATCCATCCCGGCCTGGCGTGATGCACTCGGCAACCACTCGGCTCGGTGCGTGAACTTACTCGATAGTAGACAGCTATCTTACTCGGGAGTAAGATCTGTGGAGTCCGTGACCGACGCCGAGGAACTGGTGATCATGAGCAAGCAAGACAGTGTGGTCGACGCGAAGGCCCCCAAGGTGCCCCGCGATACTTCTGCGGTTGGCCTCAACCCGTGCAAGAGGGATGCGATCGGAACCGCGATGCGCGTTCTGACCGCCATCACCGGATCCGAACTGGCGGAGAAGTACAACCTTCGTCAGACGATCGACCGGGTGACGTACGAGAGCACCAAGACCGGGTTCAAGACGCTCGGCGCGGCAAATCGCACGTTCGCCAAGGTCACCGGTGGCGGTAAGCCCAAGCGTCTCGACGACGGTGCCGCCAAGAACCTGAGCTACTTCGACCTGACGCCCGACGACGAGCAGCGCATGATCGTCGAGACGGTCAAGGAGTTCGCCGAGGAAATCCTCCGGCCTGCCGCATTCGATGCGGACCACAACGCGTCCTCGCCCGAGGACCTCGTGCGTCGCTCCGCCGAACTCGGCATCACCCTCATCAACGTTCCCGAGGAGCTCGACGGCGCTGCCACCGAGCGCGGGGCCGTCACCAACTCGCTCGTCGCCGAGGCGCTGGCGCACGGCGACATGGGCCTGGCCCTGCCCATCCTTGCCCCCTCCGGCGTCGCCGTCGCGCTGACCCAATGGGGAACGGACGCACAGCAGAAGACCTATCTGCCCGCGTTCGTGGGCGAGAAGGTTCCGAACGCTGCGGTGGTCGTCAACGAGCCCCGCGCGCTCTTCGATCCGTATGCGTTGCAGACCAAGGCCGTTCGCTCCCCCAGCGGTTACAAGCTCAACGGCGTCAAGAGCCTCGTGCCTGCTGCAGGCAGCTCCGAGCTGTTCGTCATCGCCGCAGAACTCGAAGGCCGCCCGGCATTCTTCATCGTCGAGTCCGACTCGAAGGGTCTCGTCGTCGAGGCCGATCCGAGCATGGGACTGCGCGCTGCCGGTCTCGGTCGCCTGATCCTGACCGACGTCGCAGTTCCCGAGTCGGCATTGCTCGGTGACGGTGACGCGGACCAGCGGGCCGCCGAGTACAGCGCTGCCATCGGTCTCGCACGACTGGGCTGGGCGTCGCTGGCCGTCGGTACGAGCCAGGCCGTGCTGGACTACGTCGTCCCCTACGTGAACGAGCGTGTGGCCTTCGGCGAGCCGATCAGCAACCGCCAGGCCGTGGCCTTCATGGTCGCCAACATCGCCATCGAGCTCGACGGCATGCGGTTGGTGACGCTGCGCGGCGCTTCGCGGGCCGAGCAGGGACTGTCGTTCGCCCGCGAATCGGCGCTCGCGCGTCGACTCGCCTCCAAGAAGGGCATGCAGATCGGTTCCGATGGCGTTCAGTTGCTCGGCGGTCACGGCTTCACCAAGGAGCACCCGGTGGAGCGTTGGTACCGCGATCTGCGATCCGTCGGCGTCGCCGAAGGCATCGTTCTCATCTAGCCGTCCGCCCCGAATTCCATGGCACTCACCCAAGGACACACACCATGATCAATCTTGAACTTCCCAAGAAGCTTCGGGCGCAGGCGAATCAGGCTCACCAGGTCGCTGCCGAGATCTTCCGCCCGATTTCCCGCAAGTACGACCTCGCCGAGCACGAGTACCCGGTCGAGCTCGACACCATGGCGTCGATGGTCGAAGGCATGTCCGACGCCGGTGGCGAAATCGGCGGAGCCGCCGGTGGCCGCGAGAAGGACAGCGAGTCGGCCAAGCCCAGCAAGACCGCGAACGCCAACGGCGGCAACATGTCTGCCCTGGTGAACGTGATCGAGACCTGCTGGGGCGACGTCGGCCTGACGCTGTCGATCCCCTACCAGGGCCTGGGCAACTCGGCCATCGCAGCGGTGTCCACCGACGAGCAGCTCGAGCGCTTCGGCAAGGTGTGGGCCTCGATGGCCATCACCGAGCCCAGCTTCGGCTCGGACTCCGCAGCGGTGACCACCACCGCCGTCCTCGACGGTGACGAGTGGGTACTCAACGGCGAGAAGATCTACGTCACCGCCGGTGAGCGTTCCACCCACATCGTCGTATGGGCGACGGTCGACAAGTCGCTCGGCCGCGCGGCCATCAAGTCGTTCGTCGTTCCGCGTGACGCACCGGGCCTGTCGGTTGCACGTCTCGAGCACAAGTTGGGCATCAAGGCGTCCGACACCGCTGCGCTGCTGCTCGAGGATTGCCGCATCCCGAAGGACAATTTGCTCGGCACCGCCGAGGTGAACGTCGAAAAGGGCTTCGCAGGCGTCATGCAGACCTTCGACAACACCCGCCCCCTGGTGGCCGGTATGGCCATCGGTGTGGCGCGGGCGGCGCTCGAAGAGCTGCGATCGATCCTGGTCGATGCCGGAGTCGACATCTCATATGAGACACCCGCCTACAACCAGCACGCGGCGGCTGCAGAGTTCCTCCGCCTCGAAGCGGACTGGGAAGCAGCACATCTGCTCGCTTTGCGGGCAGCGTGGATGGCCGACAACAAGGCGCCCAACTCGCTGCAGGCGTCGATGTCGAAGGCCAAGGCGGGCCGCTCGGCAGTCGACATCACCCTCAAGGCAGTGGAACTCGCCGGTACCTACGGCTACTCCGAGCGCCCGCTGCTCGAGAAGTGGAGCCGCGACTCCAAGATTCTCGATATCTTCGAGGGAACTCAGCAGATCCAGCAGCTGATCGTTGCTCGTCGAGTACTCGGGAAGTCGTCCGCAGAACTGAAGTGATACTTGGCTCGTCGTCGAGCCGAGATGTCGCCGCGAAACGGCATCGGACCCCGCGTCCGATGCCGTTTTTCGTGCGTCGGAAAGAAAAATTCCGGGACGGTGTCGATATCGTGGTCTGCGGGACGTCGTCATCGTGAACGGCGACTCGCGCCGCGACAACGAGGTACCGAACCCAGGAGCGCACCATGAAGTACATCCTCTTGATCAACGCCGACACCACGCCCGGAGCAGCACCGGGCTGCAGCAGTGTCGAGGACTGGATGACCTACGAGAAAGAGATGAAGGAAGCCGGCGTCTTCGTCTCCGGGTACGCCATGGCCGATCTGACGACCGCAACCGCGGTGCGCGTCGATCCGCGCACCGAGGAACGGACCGTCACCGACGGCCCGTACGCCGAGTCGCACGAGGTTCTCGGCGGCTACGACGTGATCGACGTCCCCGACCTGGACGCGGCACTCGAGTGGGCGGCCCGATGCCCGGGCTCCAAGGACGGCGGCGCGGTGATCGTGCGGCCCCTTGCAGAATTCTGACCGGCGCAGTCCCGCCATGCAGGATTCCTCGGTGAACGAGTCGGGGGTTCATCGAGCGCTCGAATCGATCTTCCGAGCCGAGCGCTCGATTCTGCTCGCCTCGTTGGTACAGCGGTACCGCGACCTCGACCTCGCCGAGGAAGTGACCTCGGACGCCATCGAATCGGCCCTGAAACACTGGCCGGTCGATGGCGTCCCGTCACGGCCGGGGGCGTGGCTACTCACCACTGCCCGCCGGAAAGCGGTCGATCGGCTGCGCCGCGATCAAAACCTGGCCGCCAAGGTCGGAGTGCTGCAGGCGGATACGGATCGCAGCGAACCGAGCAGCCCGAATTCGCTCGACGATGCTCTGCCCGACGACCGGCTGCAGTTGTTCTTCACGTGTGCACACCCGGCGCTTGCGGCCGGTGACCGACTCGCGTTGACGCTTCGATGCTTGGCTGGTCTCGGTACCGGCGAGGTGGCCCGTGCGTTGCTCATCCCTCCGGCCACGGCGGCGCAGCGAATTGTGCGGGCCAAGAACAAGATTCGAGCCGCACGGATTCCGTTTCGCCTCCCGGGCCCGGACGAGCTGGCAGGCAGGGTGCCGATGGTGCTCGAGGTGGTCTATTCGATCTTCACCGAGGGCTATTCGGCGACCTCGGGTGAGAGTGTCGGGCGAGTCGATCTCGTCACCGAAGCCATCGGTATGGGACGACTTCTCCACACCGCACTGCCGACCGAGCCCGAGGTGGCAGGCCTGCTGGCGTTGATGCTGCTCATCGACGCCAGAAGCGACGCTCGCACCGACTCGGATGGCGACATCGTGCTGTTGGCAGATCAGGACCGTGGACTCTGGAACGCCGAGATCATCACCGAAGGGACGGAACTCGTGGTCGAGGCCCTCAGCGGCGGCCGGGGCGGTCCGTACGCCGTGCAGGCGGCCATCGCTGCGCTGCATGCAGAATCACCCGACACCGACAACACGGACTGGCCCCAGATCGTTGCGCTGTACGACGTGCTCATGACACGGACACCGAATGCGATCGTCGCGATGAACAGGGCAGTCGCACTGGCGATGTGCGACGGTCCCGAGCCCGGTCTGCGAGAGCTCGACCGGCTTGCCGACGAGGCGTCGTTGCGCCGATATCATCCGTACCCCATGGCGAGAGCCGATCTGCTGCAACGACTCGACAGGTTCGAGGAGGCGGCGGTGGAGTATCGCCGTGCGTTGGATTTCGCCCGAACCGCACCGGAGAAACGCCTGCTCCGACGTCGGCTCACGGAAGTGAGCACCTGCCGCGGTCAGGCCGACAGAACCGCGCCCACCTGATCTGCCGTCAACGCACGGTCCGCGTACACCACGCGAATTGCGTCGACATCCGGATTGCCGACGTCGGGTCCGCGGGTGATCAACTCCAGGCCTGCGCGTTCGGCCACCCGCGCCGACGCGACATTGTGTTCGAGCAGGTATGCCACGATCGGCAGTTCGGGCTCGGTTCGGTGCGCGCACTCGACTGCGATCTCACACATCTCCGCGGCATACCCGTTGCCCTGCGCGTCGGGATGGAGGCGATAGCCGAGATTCCAGAAGGCGTTGCGGCGCTTCGAACATCCGCCGTAGCCACTGACCGTGCGGCTGCCGCGCTCACGAATGATCCAGGTGGACAATCCATCCCGTTGCCACTGCTCCGACCAGCCCTGCACCATTCGTTCGGTCACGCCGGGATCGGTGTGCCGCAGGCTCGGAAAGTGGGTCCACGACTGCGGGTCGCTGCAGATCGCGTACAACTCATCGAGATCGGCGACGGCCGGCTCGTCGAGGTCGAGACGCGAGGTTCGTATTCGCACACGCCGGATCCTACGGGGAGGAAATCTGGTAGACCGGTGGTACGGAATCGAGTGAAGGGTGTGACCGTCATGGCCGAGTGGGTCAAGAAGATCGAAGAGAACGCGAAGGGTCTCATCGCCGAGGCCGAACAGGAGTTGACGGCACTCGAGGGCGTGGACACGGTCGACCTCACCGCCGACGCCTCCGAGGACGGCGAGGATTCCGACACGGTCACCAGTGACGATGCCCGCGAGCAGGTTTCGGACTGAACCGACGGTACCCAGTCGTCACGGCCGGAACACGACGACACACGATCGGTCGGTGGACGTCGATCGGAATCATCTGTCGCGCACCAGGTCTCGACACGACGACGGCCGTGCCCGACGCGGGATGTCCACCGTCGCGGCACTGTCCGAAATGCTCGAACACACCGACCGGTAGCCGGGATCAGTCGAACACGGACCAACAGATGCTGCTTCTTCTCTTCTGGTCTTCCAACACCAGCCGGCGCACGCTGTTCGGAAGCCGGTCACGCTGCCACTCGAGCTCTTTCCTGCCTGCACTCGTCTCTCGGCCTGCAGGTGCAGTCGCCCGCGCTGCCTTGATGGCGTAGGCGGCTGCTCCGAGGTCGTGTTCGGGTACGTGAGCCACGCAGGCTGCCTGGCCCGCGGCGTACGCGGCGAAGCGAGAGCAACCGACGAGCGGCCGTGCTGCTCCCATGGCGTGGCCACCGAGGGCGCGGGTGGCCATCATCGCGAGTTCGCCGCGCACCCACGCACGGGTGGCCTCGATCGCCTCGCGTGGTCGCGGGTCGACGGGTCGGACCGTCTCGAACAAGTGGAGGACGTGTTCCGCACACTCGGCCGCCCAGAGCGCGAGGCTCCGATAGTCGTCTTCGGACAGAAGTCCGCCGCGCTGCACGGTGATGAGGCGAGGGTCTCGGACGGCGGGAAGAATCACACGAGTCGTCCTTTCGACGGTATCGCGTTCGCCCTCGGGCCGAACGGGCCGTTCCTACACATACGAGAATACGAAAAAGACCCAGGACATAAGTCCTGGGTCTTCGTCAGTGGTAGCGGGGACAGGATTTGAACCTGCGACCTCTGGGTTATGAGCCCAGCGAGCTACCGAGCTGCTCCACCCCGCGTTGCAACTACGAAGTTACTACCGTGCGTACGGCCAATGCAAATCACGTGACTTCCAAGCGCTGTCACCCACTCGACGAAGTGCACCGCGGCAGGTTGTGGCTCGCGCTTATCACGGTTCAGGCGGCTCGAAATAGTGCTCCGCGTCTCTTTTCGTGCGTGTTTCGAGTCACATAACGGTCGGGTTACGAAGTAGAAACAATAGCGCCACGACCGGGCCTGAGCTGCCGAAATACCCCCTCCAGTCCCAGTATGTGGACAACGGCTGTCCCATTCCGGCTCAGTGACGGTGAGCAGATCCTCGACTACCTTCACGGACGGCCCTAAACCGCTGGGCCTGCACCACCCCGCCGCTTCCTTCGCTCTGCCCCGCGGGTGTGGTCCCCAATACGTACGGGGGCAGAGCCGCGACGATACGAAGTGCCTGGTCACGAACGCCATACATCCCGGCGAGGTGATTGCAGGCCAGTCGCGCCAGTCGAGCGCGGAGAGGATTCACCCCGCATGACCACACAGAACGATTTCGGCAAGCGCGCTCTCGGATTGGTCGCCATCGCAGGTGCCGCCGTAGCAATCCCCCTCGGCGTTTCAGCCGGAACCGCCAACGCAGCCTCGAACAACTGGGACGCAGTCGCACAGTGCGAGAGCGGTGGCAACTGGAGCATCAACACCGGAAACGGCTACTACGGTGGCCTGCAGTTCTCGCAGAGCACCTGGACGGCCAACGGCGGAACCGGATCGCCGGCCAACGCATCCAAGGCCGAGCAGATCCGCGTCGCGGAGAACACCCTGCAGAGTCAGGGACCGGGCGCATGGCCCGTGTGCGGTCAGCAACTGACCAAGGGTGCCTCCACTCCCGAGCCCGAGGCAGCTCCCGCACCGGCTCCGCAGCCGGCTCCCGCACCGGCACCGGCACCGGTCGTGGCCCCCGAGGCCGCAGCAGCCACGCAGGCTGCACAGGGCGTGTTCGACGCGGCGTCCAAGCTCGCCGACCAGTACGGCCTGAGCACTCAGTTCCAGCACCTCGTTGCAGCGAACGCCCCGGTGCTCGCGCCCATCGGACGCTGATCACCCGGCAGTTCGTCGAACTGCCTCTCACGTTGCCTGGTATCTCAAGCGGGAGCAGGTGACGAACGACGGAAGGGCCGCCTCACCATTCGGTGAGGCGGCCCTTTCGCTCGTATCGACCGGTTCGGGTCAGCAGACCTGACCCGACCCGATCAGTTGCCGGCCCGGTTGTACGTGTCGACCGCGGTCTGCAGGTTCTCGAGCGCAGTGCCGAGTTCCGCCAGATTTCCGCTCTGCTGCGCAGAGCGCACAGCGGAGAGTGCAGCGTTCAAACCGGAAACGGCAGCATCCCTCGTCGCCGAACCGCCGGTGGCGGGGGCAGGAGTTGCCGCAGGCGTGCCACCGTCGGACGGCGCGGTTTCTGGAACAGCGCCGGGCTGCGTATTTCCGTCGGTCTCACCGGGTGCGGTGACCGTGCGTCCGGCACCCGCTCCGAACACCTGCTCGATGGCCTCGGGCAGTGTCGCGGCGTACCCGACGCGGCCCTCGTACGAGACGAGTACTCGAATCAACTGCGGATAAGCGGACGCCTCGTTGGTTCGAGAGGCGTACACCGGCTCCACGTAGATCAATCCACCGTTGCCGACCGGAAGTGTCAGCAGGTTGCCGAACTCCACGGTGTTCTCACGGCGCACGATGCCGAGACTCTCGGATACGTCCGTCGTGGTCGTCATCTGGTTCTGCACCTGATTGGGACCCTGAGTCGACGTATCGGTCGGCAATCGCAACACGGTGATCTTGCCGTAGTTCTCCGGGTCCGAATCCGCACTGACGTACGCGCCCAGCACCTCTCGGCGATATCCGACCAGCGCACTGGTCAGCTGGAACGACGCCTGATTCTCCTCGTTGGAGATGTCGGATGCGACGACGTAGTACGGAGGCTGCTTGGCCGCGGTGTTCTCTGCGGTCGGATCGGTCGGAACTTCCCAGAACGCGTTGTTGGTGAAGAACTCTCGCGGATCGTTGACGTGGTACTTGGTCAGCAGTTCACGCTGAACCTTGAACAGATCTTCCGGGTAACGGAAGTGATCACGAAGCTCGTCGGACACCTGGTCCTTGGGGATGACGGTTCCCGGGAACACGCCTTCCCAGGCCTTGAGCACGGGATCGTTCTCGTCCTGCTCGTAGAGCTTGACGGTGCCGTCGTAGGCATCGACGGTGGCCTTCACCGAGTTTCGGATGTACGACACCTCTCGGCTCGGCAGCGCACGTGTCGTCGTCGACTCGATGCTGTCGGCCGTGGCGTCCTCGAGCGACATCCGCTGGGCGTACGGGAAGTTGTCCAGCGTGGTGTACCCGTCGATGATCCAGACGAGTTTGCCCTCGACGATCGCCGGGTAGGTCGATCCGTCGGTGGTCAACCACGGTGCGACCTTCTGAACGCGGTCACGGGGGTCACGGTTGAACAGAATCTTCGACTCGTCGCCGATCACGCTCGAGAACAGGATGTTGCGCTCGGCGTACTTGCTGGCGAAGACGAGCCGGTTGAAGAAGTTGCCGACGTCGACACCTGCTGCACCGGTGTAGGTATAGCTCTTGCTGTCGGTGTCGTACTCGCGAGGCTCGCCGGTGGAACCGACGATCGAGTAGTCCGCGTCGGAGTTCGCGATGACCGGGCCGAAGTAGATGCGCGGCTGGTCCAGGTCGCCGGGCCCGTCCTTTCGGATGGTGCCCTCGGAGTCGTTCTCGATCCAGTTGACCTGGTAGTTCGGGTAACCGCCGCGCCCGCCGCTGGATTCGTCGGCGACGGCCTCGTCGACGGAGTTGGCCGGCGCTGCGACGAAACCGTTGCCGTGCGTGAACACGGTGTGGCGGTTGATCCAGTCTCGCTGGTTCGCGTCGAGGGTCTGCGGTGAGATCTCACGGGCAGCAACGACATAGTCGCGCAGGTTGCCGTCGGCATCGGGGTACCGGTCGACGGCCAGAGTGTCGGGGAATCCGTAGAAGTTACGGATCTGACGCTGCTGGGTGAACGTGGGCGCGAGGATGTTCGGGTCGAGCAGACGGATGTTAGACATCGTGGCCGACTCCGACGCCACCTCGCCGGGGCTCAACGCCGCCTCACCGGAGTAGTTCCGATAAGTGACCACGTCGTCGGTCAGTCCGTACGCGGCTCTGGTGGCCGCGATGTTCCGCTCGATGTACGTGCTCTCCTTGTCCGCCGCGTTCGGGCGCACCGAGAACTGCTCCATCACCATCGGCCAGACGGCACCGATCAGGATCGACGAGAGCACCAGCAGCGCAGTGGCCAACGCCGGAATTCGAAGATCACGCAGGAAGATCGCTGCGAAGAACGCGATGGCACAGATCACGGCGATCGCGAGCAGGATCAGTTTGGCCGGCAACACCGCATTGATGTCGGTGAAGCTGGCACCGGTGAACGTCGGTTCTTTCCGACTGCTCGACAGCAGGGTGTAGCGGTCGAACCAGTACGCCACGGCCTTGAGCAGAACGAAGCTGCCCGCCAGGACGGCGAGCTGGATCCGCGCTGCGCGAGTGAGGGCTCCCTCACGTCCGGCGAGCCGGATTCCGCCGAATACGTACTGCGTCACCAAGTTCGCGAAGAACGCGACCAGGACGGCGACGAAGAGCCAGTTCAGGATGAATCGGTAGAACGGCAGATCGAACGAGTAGAACCCGACGTCGAGATTGAACTGTGGATCGGTCATCCCGAAGTCCCCGCCGTGCAGGAACAGCTGGACCGTCACCCAGTTGGTCTGGGCGATCATGCCGGAGAGGAAACCGAACACCACCGGAATTCCGATGCCGAACAGGCGCAGACGGCTCATCACCGTGGTGCGGTACCGCGCGATCGGATCGTTGGGACCGGCGACCGGAACGAACACCGGCCGATTGCGGTACGCCAACAGCAGTGCCGCGAAAACGATGAGTCCGACGACGAGGGAAACGACGAGGAAGATCACCAACCGCGTCAGCAGAGTGGTGGTGTACACGCCACGGAAGTCGACTTCGCCGAACCACAGCCAATTGGTGTACACGTCGATCAGACGGGGACCGATGAGTAGCAAACCTGCTGCCACCAAGGCCAATACGAGCAAGATCCGGCTTCGCCGCGACAAGGACGGCATACCGGTGGGGGGCCTCATGCCCACGTGCCACACTCCAACTTCGGGCGGCGCCGATCGGCACCGCAGATGACTTCGGCGATGCACTCAGTGTGCACCGCATGTCCGTTTCGCCCTACTGTACGTACGTTGATCCTACGGCTGCGACAACCGTACTGCGGCCACTGCCGACCCCAGGTCAGGAGCGTCGCGTCGAACAGAACCATCGGAATGCGAGGATAGTGCGGTGAGCAACGACAGCAACGGACTGCCCGGCAGAGACGATTTAGGAAGCGAGTTCGACCCGGAGTCGGGTGGGCAGGACGTGGCGGAGGCTCTGGCTCGATGTGCCCGCGAGGTCGCGGATTTCGTCGACGCGGGCGGATGGCACCAGGCCCCGCAGATGTTCGCGTTGGTGCCGACCGCAGCGCTCGCCGCGGCCGAGCCCGGCCTGCTCGACGATCTCGCCGGCGGTGCCGCACTGACGCCGATCCAGCAGCACTCGCTGCCCGAGGACATCACCGGCGGCTCCCCCGCACTGGACGAGTTCCTCGCCACCTCCACGTGGCCCGAGGGTGTGGTCGGATGCGCCCTGGTTCAGGAGATAGTCGTGCTTCCACCGACTGCCGAATCGACCCTCGACGATGCCTTGATGCCGTTGCTCGCAGATCCCGATGCAGCCGACGAAGCCGCACGCTCGGCCGCCGAGAACCATCCCGAGAAACGGGATGCTCGGTTGATCGTCGCGGTGCTCAAGGACGGCCCGTCCCTGACGTTGCTGCAGTTGCACCCGGACGAGGACGCCGATCCCTTCGCGCCCATCGACCTTCGCATCGCCGAGGATCTGGCCCCCAACGTCGTGCACGGCCTCTACGCAACGTTCGACGTCGTCGACGACGACTAGCGGCAGGGCCCGGTCAGCTGCAGGACGGCGCGTCGCCGCCGGAGCCGATCGCCTGCAGAGCGTCGACAGCACTGTCCAACGATTCGACGCGCACCAGACGCAGTCCGTCGGGAACGTTCTGTTCGGCTTCACCACAGTTGGCGTCCGGCACCAGGAATGTGGTGGCACCCGCTTCGCGAGCCGCGATCAGCTTGTAGGGAATGCCGCCGATCGGCCCGACGGTACCGTCAGCGTCGATCGTTCCGGTGCCCGCGACGAACTCACCGTTGCTCAGCTCACCGGGACTGAGCTTGTCGACCACGGCGAGGCTGAACATCAGTCCGGCCGACGGACCGCCGACGTCGGCGAGGTTGAACTTCACGTCGAACGGCACGTCCGGCTGCTCCTCGGGCGTGACTCCGAGGTATCCGAGGGATGCATCGTCGGGCCGAGCACCGAGCACCACTGCGCTGGTCTGCGTCGACCCGTCTCGCACGTACTCGATGTCGAGAGAATCGCCCGGCGCTCTGGAACTGACGGCCTCACGAACGGCCGATGCAGTCACGACGGGCGTGCCGCCGACCGACACCAGCGTGTCCCCCACATTCAGCACGCCTGCAGCGGGGCCGTCCTCGGCCACACTGGCCACCGCCAGTGACACGGGGAGATCGAGATGGTGCAGAGCAGCCAGTTCGGCGCTGGATTCGGACTGCTCGAAATCCGCCTGATTGCCCTCCTGCACTTCTTCTTTCGTCATGTCCGGCGGATAGACCTCTTCACGCGGGACCAGGCCTTGGCGTCCGCTCGCCCAGAAGCCGAGAGCCTCGAACAGATTGAGCTGATCACGCACGGCCACGGTCGTCATGTTCAAGTGACCCGCCGTCGGGTCGACCTCGGTTCCGTCGATCTGCACCACGGGCACCCCGTCGACGTCGCCGAGAGTGTTGTACGTCGGTCCGGGGCCGAGTGCGGCGAAGGGAACGGTGACGACCGAGCCGGTGACGCCCAGCACCACCACGGGCACCAGCGCAGCGACGAGAGTGGCGATCCTTCGGTTCACTCCGTAGACACTAGATCCGAATGAAGTCCACGGTGCAGACCGCCCCTACCGAGTGCGTCGGTGCCGACTTCGCACGGGTCCGACTGTTCGCCGTCAGCGTGACGATCCACCACTCTCTCCGTTCTCCGGGCTTGTACCGTTGAGTCATGAGCAATTTTGGTTTCGGTGCCCCCGACGACGACCCGGACAAGAAGAAGGATCCGGACGGCTCCGGCAACCCTGCCGGCTTCGGGTTCGGTGCGGAGGGCTTCGACCCCGCACAGCTGGGCCAGATGCTCACCCAGTTCGGTCAGATGCTCAGCGGAATGGGAGCTGCGGGCGGAACCGGTTCGGGGCCGGTGAACTACGACCTGGCCAAGCAGCTGGCACGCCAGCAGATGGGCGATTTCAGCCCGGTGTCGGCGGGCGAACGGGAGGCCGTCACCGACGCCGCGCACCTCGCCGAGCTGTGGCTGGACGGGGCGACGACGCTGCCTGCCGGTGCCACGAAGACCGTTGCCTGGACACCGGTCGACTGGCTCGACAACACGATCGGCACCTGGAAGCGCCTGTGCGACCCCGTCGCCGAGCAGATTTCGGGGATGTGGACATCCGGACTGCCCGCCGAGGCCCAGCAGATGGCCGGGCCGATGATGGGCATGCTGACGCAGATGGGCGGGATGGCGTTCGGCTCGCAGCTCGGCCAAGCTCTCGGCCAGCTGTCCAAGGAGGTGCTGACGTCCACGGACATCGGCCTGCCCCTCGGACCGTCGGGGACGGCGGCGTTGTTGCCGTCGGCCATCGCGTCGTTCAGTGAGGGGCTCGAGCAGCCCGACCGTGAGGTGTTGGTGTTCCTCGCCGCTCGTGAAGCCGCCCATCAGCGGCTCTACAGCCACGTCCCGTGGTTGCGACAGCGGGTTCTGGCCACCGTCGAGGAGTACGCCCGCGGCATCAGGATGGACTTCTCGGCCATCGAGGAGGCCGCCGCAGGACTCGACCCGTCCGCGCTGACCGATCCGTCGAAGATCGAGGCGATCCTGCAGCAGGGTGCCTTCGAGCCCCAGACGACGCCGGAGCAGAAGCACGCACTCGAGCGTCTGGAGACACTGCTCGCCCTGGTCGAAGGATGGGTCGAAACGGTGGTGGCGGCCGCTCTCGGCGACCGTCTGCCCGGTGCCGTCGCGCTCGGCGAAACCATCCGTCGCCGCAGGGCGTCGGGAGGCCCGGCCGAACAGACCTTCGCGACGCTGGTCGGCCTCGAACTGCGCCCCCGCAAGGTCCGCGAGGCAGCCGATCTGTGGCGTCAGCTCCTCGCCGCCGCCGACATCGAGGGGCGTGACGGCGTGTGGGCACACCCCGATCTGCTGCCCGACTCGTCGGATCTCGACAATCCCGCGGCGTTCATCGACCGAGTGGTCGGTGGTGGAACATCGAACTTCGACGACCCGATCGCGCAGCTCGAAGCAATGGAGGCCAAGGAGGCCGAAGAGCGCGCCGAGCGCGCTGCGGAGAACGACGACAAGGGCACCGACGACGGTCCCGACAGAGGTTCATCCACAACCTGACCCGGGCGGTGTCGCACCGCTTCGATCCAGCTCGTCGAACGCCTGCTCGGAGGCCCTTCCACCCTGTGGATAACGCGCTCCGAGTGGGCGTTCTTCGCGGTCTGGGCTGCCAGAGTGTGTTTCATGATCACACCGACAGTTCGACTCGATCCTGCGGTGGCAATTCTGCCGCGGCGAGACGGCAAAGTTCAGTTGGGTTGGAATCCCGAGACCAGCGTCGTCGTCACTCCACCTCCCGGCACCGAGCCGGGCTCGATACTCGACATTCTCCGACTCCTCGCCGCAGGCCACTCCAGACCGCACATCGTCTGTCACGCAATGACATTGGGAATGTCCGCCAATCGGACATCGGCGATGCTCGGCGAACTGGAGGATTCCGGGTTGCTGCTGCACGGCACGAGCGAACCGGTGGTGTCCGACGCCTCACCGGGTGCCTCGCAGGCCGGATCGGGGGCGGTGAAGACCGTCCACCTGGTGGGGCGAGGCCCGATCTCCGACGCGTTGGCCTCCGGTCTGAGTCGTACCGGAGTGACGGTGAGTCGGACGAGTCTGACTCCGACGCGCTATCCGCACTCGGTGGTGAAGTCCTGGAACTACGACGTCGTGGTGTTGGCCGACGATCTGGTTGCCGAACCTCGATTGGTGACCGATCTGGTGCGCCTGCGCACCCCACATCTGCAGGTGCGGCTACGAGACGGCAAGGGGATAGTCGGTCCTTTCGTGGTGCCCGGTCGGACCAGTTGCCTGCGGTGTGCCGATCTGACGCGCTGCGACTTCGAGCCCGAGTGGCCACATCTGTCCGCTCAACTGCTCGGCACGGTCGGCCAAGCCAGCAGCGCGACGGTGATGGCCACGGCAGCGTTCGCGTTCGCTCAGTTGGAGAACCTCATCGGCCGTTCCGACGCCGCGCTCCCCGAGACCGCCGACTGCACCATGGAGCTGGACTTCGCGGCAGCCGGAACCACCGTGCACAAACGGCTGTGGTCCAAGCATCCGCACTGCGATTGCTGGCACTGACGAAACGCACCGAACGCGAGTTCACCTCGACCGACAGCGGTCGGTGCGGGGCGGTCCGAGCAATTGTCGGAAGGTTCAGCCATGATGGAGCTGTGTCTGACATACCGCGCCGTGGATCGACTCGTACTGCAAAACTGGCCAGCATTCCCCTCGGAATGGCCGGTCGTGCTGCCGTCGGGTTCGGCAAGAAGCTCGCCGGCGGCAATCGCGACGAAATCGACGCGGACATGGCCGCCAAAGCAGCAGAACAGCTCTTCTCCGTCCTCGGGGAACTCAAGGGCGGTGCCATGAAGCTCGGGCAGATGCTCTCGGTGATGGAAGCGGCCGTTCCGGAGGAGTTCTCGGAGCCGTACCGCGAGGCGCTGACCAAGCTGCAGGCGCAGGGACCGCCCATGCCCGCGAAGACCGTGCATCGGGTGTTGGACCAACAGCTCGGAACTGCGTGGCGGTCGCGTTTTCTCGATTTCGACGACACTGCGATCGCCTCGGCCAGCATCGGACAGGTGCACCGAGCTACGTGGTCGGATGGACGCGATGTCGCGGTGAAGATCCAGTACCCCGGCGCGGACGACGCATTGCGCTCCGACCTCAAGACGCTGAACAGGTTCGCGAACCTGTTCAGCACGGTGCTCGCAGGCACGGACGTCAAGCCGGTGCTCGAGGAATTGACCGCTCGCACCGAGGACGAGCTCGACTACCGCATCGAGGCGGCGAATCAACGTGCCTTCAGCAAGGAATTTGCGGGCGATCCACAGTTCGCCATTCCCAAGATCGTCGCCAGTGCACCCAAAGTGGTTGTCAGCGAATGGATGACGGGTCGGCCGCTGGCCGATGTGATCGCGAACGGAACGGCCGAGGAACGCAATCGGGCGGGCGAACTGCTCGCACTGTTCGCATTCGTCTCTCCGGCGCGGGCGAAGTTGTTGCACGCCGATCCCCATCCGGGCAACTTCATGATGCTCGAGGACGGACGCATGGGCGTCATCGATTTCGGTGCCTGCGCTCCGATGCCCGACGGCCTCCCTCCGGTTCTCGGCAGAATGGTCTCGCTCGCGCGTGACGAAAAGTTCGACGAACTCGTGGTGTTGTTCACCGAGAGCGGCTTCGTGGTGCCGGGCCGAACGGTGACGCAGAAGGAGATCGAGGACTATCTACGTCCGTTCACCGATCCGATTCACACCGAATCGTTCCACTTCACCAGGGCCTGGTTGCAGAAGGCTGCTGGCACCGCCGCGGATTTCAACAGTGCGCAGTTCCGCACCGTTCGCGCGTTGAACATGCCTGCCGAGTACGTGATGATCTTCCGAGTGCTCGGCGGGCTGGTCGGTATCTGCGCGCAATTGGACGCCTACGCGCCGTACATGGCCATTCTCACCGAGTGGCTGCCCGGCTTCGCCGACTGATTCGTTCGGCGAAACCGGGCACCGGTCTCGGACATCATGCTGCGTTCTTCCGCGGCCGTCCTCGGGGTCGCTTGCGGGCGATGACGACACCCTGCTCGAGGATCTCACCGCCCCACACGCCCCACGGCTCGGCTCGGTCGAGGGCCGCGCTCAGGCAGGTACGCCGGATGGGGCACTCGGCGCACAGCGCCTTCGCCTGCTCGAGTTCGGCAGGGGTGTCGGCGAACCACATGTCGGGGTTCGCCGCTCGGCAGGGCACCGACAGAGCCAGCTCGACCGATTCGGTCGAATACTGTGCAGCGTAGGCACTCTCGGACTCTGGTCGGCATGTCGTCCGGATCGTGGCGGTTGACACGTCGGTCTCCTCTACTTTTCGTGCGGCGTCGTTATCGGTTCGAGGGGTGATGCGAACCTGTCGGCCTCACGCTCGGATAGAGGAACTACCTGAACGAGAAAGGCCACGGTCCGCGAGTGCGGGTCCGTGGCCTGGTGGGGCTTGTCGAAGCGTCTACCGACAGTGAAGTCGGTGTCTGCTGTCGAGCACGGACGCACGTGGTGCGCGGTGACGTCGGGCTGCCTGAGCAACGGCTTTCGCTCCTGGTGCCAGGGCGACCTGGGCGGAATTCGAACCCGAGGCCGCGTATGCGGACTCGTCGATGGGGCCGAAAGCGGAGGAACGAATCCACGTCTGCGCAACAGAGCCTGCGGCGGCGGCATGAGTGCCGAGGGGGGCAACTCCGAAGGGTGCCGTGCCGAGGACAGGGCTGAACGCGACGGTTGCGTGGGCAACGGCGGCGTGCAATGTGTTGATCATTTTCTTCAGCTCCTGTTCTGGTCTCGTCGGCGGATGGGACAGTGCGCGATCTCCCGCGGCACGTGAAACAGACTAAGCCCCCCGCCGATATCTGCACAAGTTATTTTCTACCTGCGGTTTCGCGGAAATTCTCACCCTCTGCGTCACGCGTCCGAGGCCCGCACGACGGTGAGGACCTCTTCGCCGAACCGCTCCAGTTTCTTGGCCCCTATTCCCGGAATCGCCACCAGCCCACGCTCGTCCTGCGGTTGCTGCTCCGCGATGGCCGTCAGCGTGTTGTCGCTGAAGACCACGTACGCGGGCACCTTCAGTTCGCGGGACTTGTCCAATCGCCACGACTTCAGCGCATCGAGCAGGGCGATGTCGACGTTCGACGGACAACTGTCGCACCGACCGAGCATGGTCGCGGACGTGCCGATCAACGGCTTGCCGCACAACCGGCACTTGGGACCGGACTTCTTGGCAGCAGGCGCGGCGATACGCGACGCGGGTGAGTCCTCGGGAATCAGACCGTTGAGAAACCTCGACCGTCGCCGTGATTTGCGTCCGCCCTCGTTGCGGGCGAGTGCCCAGGACAGATGCAAGTGGACACGGGCGCGCGTGACACCGACGTAGAGCAGCCTGCGCTCCTCCTCGACGGCTGCCTCGTTGTTGGCGCTGGGGTCGTTGCCGATCGCGTGCGAGATCGGCAGAGTGCCGTCGGCGAGACCGACGATGAACACCGCGTCCCACTCGAGTCCCTTCGCCGCGTGCAGCGAGGCGAGCGTGACGCCCTGCACCGTCGGTGGATGCCGAGCCTCGGCGCGTGCTGCGAGCTCGCCCAGCAGTTTGTCGAGGGTCAGGTCGGGCTCGTGCACCAGCAGCTCCTCGGTGAGCTGCACCAGACCACCCAACGATGCCCACTTCTCGCGGGCCTGCGCACCCGTCGGCTCGGTGGCAGTCAGGCCGAGCGGAGCCAACACCGCTCGCACCAGAGCCGGTAGCCCCTCGCCCGCCTGCGCGCCGTCGGGCAGATCGTCGCGACCGCCTACCTGCCGCAACGCGTTGACACCCTGCCGCACCTCGGGTCGGGTGAAGAACCCTTCACCGCCGCGCACCTGGTAGGGGATCTTCAGCTCGGTCAACGCCTGTTCGTGTGCCTCGGACTGAGCGTTGATGCGGTAGAGGATCGCGATCTCGGCCGGTTCCACGCCCTTCGAGATCAACCTCTTGATCGCTCGCGCCACGCCGTCCGCTTCCGCCGGCTCGTCGTCGTACTCGAAGAACTCCGGTTCCGGACCCGGCTCGCGCTGACCGATCAACTGCAGTCGGGTGCCGGCGATGCGACCGCGGGCGGCTCCGATGACGCGGTTCGCCAGCGACACCACCTCGGGCGTCGAACGGTAGTCGCGCTCGAGCCGAACCACGGTGGCCTCGGGGTACTTCCGTGAGAAGTCGAGGAGGTACCGCGGAGATGCGCCGGTGAAGGAATAGATGGTCTGGTTCGCGTCACCGACGACGGTGAGATCGTCACGCTCGCCCACCCAGGCGTCGAGCACCCGCTGCTGCAACGGCGTCACGTCCTGGTACTCGTCGACGACGAAGCAGCGGTAGCGCTCGCGGAACTCGTCGGCCACCGATGAATGTTCTTCGAGCGCGGCGGCCGTGTGCAGCAGAAGGTCGTCGAAGTCGAGCAACATCCCGTCGCCGCCGCGTGACTTGAGTTCCTCGTAGCCGGCGTACACGGCGGCGACCTTGGTCGCGTCCATCGGAACGTCACGGCGATTGCTCGCCGCGATGCGCGGATAGTCCTCGGGTGCGATCAACGATCCCTTGGCCCATTCGATTTCTCCCGCGAGATCCCGGATGGCGTCGGTCGACGTGGACACCCCGGCGCGGTTGGCCGCCTGCGAGACGACGGTGAACTTGCGATCGAGAAGCTGCCATCCGGTGTCGCCGACCACCTGCGGCCAGAAATACTTGAGCTGACGCATGGCCGCGGCGTGGAACGTCCGAGCCTGCACCGGAGGGCCGTCTCCCCCGACACCGAGCTCACGCAAGCGACCGCGCATCTCGCCGGCCGCGCGCGCAGTGAACGTCACTGCGAGCACCTGCCCCGAGGACACGTGCCCCGCCGAGACGAGGTGCGCGATGCGTCGGGTGATCGTGCGAGTCTTTCCTGTGCCCGCACCCGCCAGGACGCAGACCGGGCCGCGGGGAGCCAACACTGCCGCGGATTGCTCCGGATCGAGTCCGGCGGTCATCGCGTCGTCAGCCATGAGGTCCATTGTGTCAGTGCCTACCGACAGCTCCACCCGGGGCCGAACCGGGTGTCCGACGGCCGATGCGGGTGTCGGCCGGAACAATCGCGTCGGCGCTCCTGTTGACTGTTGGCGTGACCACTACCGAGAACACCCCACAGACCCCGGCCGCGCTGACCGTCTACTCCACCACGTGGTGCGGTTACTGCCGCAGGCTCAAGACCCAGCTCGACCAGGCCGGAATCGAGTACGCCGAGATCGACATCGAGCAGAACCCGGAGTCGGCCGACTTCGTCGGCAGCGTGAACAACGGCAACCATGTGGTGCCGACCGTGCTGTTCGCCGATGGGTCGACGGCCACGAACCCCACTCTGGCCGAGGTCAAGCGCGCGCTGTCGCTCTGACCGACCGTCAGGCCGACGCCGCCCAGGCCTCGAGCATTCCGCGCGCGATGGAGATCGAACCTGGGAGCAGCAACCGTGACGTCGAATCCGATCCCCAGTCACCCAGTTCGAGCGCTGCGACCACCTCTGCTCGGTCGAACCAGTGGGCCTCGGCGATCTCGCCGTCCTGAAAGTGCAACGGTTGCTGCGGGTCGGCGACGGCGGAGAATCCGATCATCACCGAACGCGGAAACGGCCAGGGCTGACTGCCCAGATATTCGATGTCGGAGACGTCGAGGCCCACTTCTTCCCTGATCTCCCGAGTCACACAGGTTTCCAGCGACTCACCGGCCTCGACGAAACCCGCCAGCACCGAGAATCGACGCTCGGGCCACGCAGGTGCTCGGGCCAGCAGCACTCGATCGCCACCGTCGTGAACCAGACAGATCACCGCCGGATCGGTACGAGGGAACTCTTCGTGACCGGTGGACGTGCTCGTCCTCGACCACCCCGCGCTCGACGGAACTGACGGCGCACCGTCGAGGGAACTGAACTGTGCGCTCGCATGCCAGTTGAGGATCGCGAGGGCTCCGGTCACCATCGACAACGCGTCGCTGTCGAGGCGATCACCGTCGGTGCGCAGGTCGCCGAGGGTGCCTGCAACCACCTCGACCCGCCTGGCCCACAGGTGTCGATCGCCGTGAATTCCGAGAAAGACCGCATCGGCCGTCGGCTCGGCGGCGACGTCCGCGGCGGAGCCGAGCACCAGGCCGTGCTCGTCCACCGGGAATCGGCCTCTGCCGTCCACGTTCAGGATTCGAGCTGTCGGCCAACCCGCTGTCAATGTTGCGGTGTCTCGGCGCAGTTCTTCTGCCCTGTTCAGTGGCGATCGGGACAGTCGAGGTGGGTGAGCGAGGTGGAATTTCGGCACGCGCACGACCCTACTTGGCCGGGACTAGTCGCCCACGCGACGGATGTACAGCAGTCGATCGGATGCCTCGACCGCATCGACTTCCGGGGTGCCGACTCGGAACAGTTTGCCGCCCCGCACCACTCCGAGGACGATGTCGGTGAGGTGCCGCGGAGAACCGCCCACCTCGTCACGCTCGACTTCGCGTTCGGCGATGGCGAAGCCCGCCTCCGGGGTCAACAGATCTTCGATCATCTCCACCACGGACGGGGTCGACGTGGCGATGCCGAGCAGACGTCCCGCGGTCTCCGAGGACACGACGACCGAATCGGCACCGGACTGACGCAGCAGGTGCGTGTTCTCCGCTTCCCTGATGGCCGCGACGATCTTTGCTTTCGGAGCAATCTCGCGTGCGGTCAGAGTCACCAGCACCGCGGTGTCGTCCCGGTTGGTCGCCACGATGATGGCCGCCGCATGCTGGGCTCCGGTGAGCCGGAGCACGTCGGATTTGGTCGCCGACCCGTGCACGGTGACCAAGCCCAGGGCCGATGCGGCGTCGAGTACCGTCTGATCGGTGTCGACGACGACGATGTCGGACGCCGAAACACCGTCTCCGAGCATCGCGTCGACTGCGGTACGGCCCTTGGTGCCGAAACCGATGACCACGGTGTGATTGCGCACGCTGCGTCTCCATCGCTGAATTTTGAATGCCTGCCGGGACCGCTCGGTGAGAACCGACAGCGTGGTACCGACCAACAGAATGAGGAACAGGACCCGAAGGGGTGTGATGACCAGGATGTTGACCAGGCGCGCCGACGGACTCATCGGTGCGATGTCACCGTATCCCGTCGTCGACAACGACACCGTCGCATAGTAGAACGCGTCCAGGAAGGACAGTTCGCCGTTCTGGTTGTCGCTGTAGCCGTCTCGATCGAGGTAGACGACGAACGCCGCGAGGAACAGGATTCCGAGCGCCATCAGCACCCGCTTGTAGATGGCGCGCCACGGACTCGACTCCAGTTCCGGAACCCGCAGCACTCCGACGAGCGCGAAGTCGGGCTTGTCGGTCAGCGCGCCACTGTCACTCAGGCGCGCTCGCAACCTACCTGCCACGTCGTCCGCCGAGGTACTCACCGAAGTCGAGATCATTCACGGCACGCAGCGTAACCCCATGCCAGGCTTCTGTGCCGACGACGCCGGGTGTGGCACGGTATGGGCATGACACAGAGATCGAGTCAGGCGGCCGCACTGCGCCTCGCCGGACTGCTCGCCGGAGCCGGAGTTCTGCACTTCGCCACCCCGAAGTTCTTCGATGCCCAGGTACCGACGGCCCTGCCCGGCTCGGCGCGGACCTACACGCAGGTCTCCGGCGTTGCCGAACTCGCCGTGGCCGCAACGCTTGCCGCACCGCGGACCCGTCGACTGGGCGGTGCACTCGCGGCCGCGCTGTTCGTCGTGGTCTTCCCCGCCAACATCAACCTGGCGTGGAAGTACGTGCAGAGCCCGAAGACCTCGCCGGCTCTCAAAGCAGCGATGATCGCCCGACTGCCGATGCAGATTCCACTGGTCACCGAGGCTCTGAAGGCTCGTCGGAACGCACCCTGACCCCCGGTTGCTCGGGCCCGGCCGGGCCTTCCAGGAGTTGGGCCAATTCTGTTGCGTCCGGAAGGTTTTCGGGCGAAATGGTGTGACCACTGCGTACGTAGTGGAACGCCGCGCGCACTCGATCGAGCGGTACCGGTTCGCTGCGCCCGATCGACATCAGCTCGGCCCACGCCAGCCGATAGGCCGCGAGCTGCATCGCCACGGCCCGCTGCTCCGACGCCGTCGGCTCGGCACCGGTTTTCCAGTCGACGACGGTCCAGCCGCCGTCGGGGTCTGCGAACACGGCGTCGATACGTCCTCGCAGCACCGTTCCCGCCACGGACGTCTCGAACGGCACCTCCACTTCGACGGGACTGCGGAGCGACCACTCCGAGTCGAGAAACGCCTGCTGGAGGGTTTCCAGGTCCACGTCGGCCGAGGCTCCGGTGTCGGCCGACCCCGGCAGTTCGTCCAGGTCGAGCAGTCGGGTCGCACCGAAGCGCCGCTCGATCCAGGCGTGGAACGCGGTTCCTCTGCGGGCCAACGGGTTCGGCGGGAACGGCAGCGGCCTGCGTAGGCGCGACGCCAACGCGTCGGGGTCGGCCGCGAGGTCCACCAGCTGTGTCACCGACAGGTTGCCGGGCAGAGCCACATCGACTCCTGCGACCGATCTCGCGGCCCGCTCGGCCAGCAGAGTGTCGACGTCCGCGGCCCAGTTCTCGGGGTTCTCCCGAATTCGATCATCGGTGCCGTCGTCTTCGCTCGGTGTGGCCGAGGTGTCTGCCAACGCGCGCAGCACTTCCTGCACGCCGCTCTCGATCGCTCCTCGTCGTGGACCGAGTGGATCGCGCGGCCAGGACGCGGCGTGCGGCACGGCCGCGAGTGGGTTCGACGCCCCGTCCTCCGGGGCCGAGGCCCACTGCTCGATCACCGCGATGTCGGCGAACTCCTCGACGTGCGTGTGCAACTCGTCGAGAAATTCCGACGGCCCACGCGGCTTCGTGGCGCTCTCGTCCCAGTGATGCGCGGATACCAGCAGCACCCGTTCGGTTCGGGTGAGTGCCACGTAGAACAGTCGGCGATCCTCGGCGAGCCGACGCCTCGCCAACGCATCCTTGTGACTCTTGACTGCGTCCTCCAGGTCCTTGCGATTGTGGAGCCCGTCGAGTTCGAGGACCGGAACCCCTTCCGAGCCTTCGCCGTCGAGCGCGCGGTCACCGCGCAGAGACGGCGGCAGCTCGGCCATCGCCCCGAGCCAGGTCGAGGAGGCGTTCGAGGAGGGGAACACACCCTTGGCCACGTGCGGGACCGCCACCACCTCCCATTCGAGGCCTTTCGCGGAATGAACGGTGAGCACCTGCACGCGATGGGGAGCGACCTCGACCTCACCGGGACCGAGGCCGTCCTCGACCGTCTCCGCGGCGGCGAGGAACGACAGGAATCCGGTGACCGTGGCGGTCGGATTGTCGGCGTAATCGGCCACCACATGGGCGAATTCGTCGAGATGTTCACGACCGACCGCGCCGTCGGTGCCGAACGGCGTGCGAGCCTGAGCCTCGACACCGATACCCATGATCCGCTCGATGTCGCCGACCAACTCCGTCAGAGGTTGACCGATTCGGTCGCGTAGCAGGTGGAGCTCACCTGCCAGGGCGACGATCCTGCGGTGCCCCACCTCCGAGTACCGCTCGGCCGGACCGGGATCGGCTATCGCGTCGGCCAGACCGGCCTGCTCCGACTGCTCGCCGGGCAGAGCGCTACCGAGCGCCGCCTCGAGCGCCTGTGGGTCGTCGACGCGTCCGGTGGTGCCGTAGCCGCCGCGGATCTCGAGCTCTCGGGCGCGCTGGGAGAGTGCCCGCAGATCCGTCGGCCCGATCTGCCACCGAGAGCCGGTGAGGATGCGCATCGCCGAGCTACCGGCAGTGGGGTCGGCCACCAGTCGCAGCATCGCGATGATGTCGGCCACCTCGGGAACGTGCAGCAATCCACCGAGCCCGACGACCTCCACCGGTAGTCCGCGGCTGCGCAGCACCTCCGCGATCGGCTCGGCGTCGGCGTTGCGGCGCACCAGAACCGCGGCGGTGGGCGGCATGCGATCCTGCTCGAGAGCGGAGCGGTACTCCCCCGCGATCCGGTCCGCGATCCACTCTCGTTCGTCCAGCACGGTGTCGGTGACGGCCAGGCGAACATCACCGGGAACCGCACCGGGGCGAGCCCGCAGAGTCGGCACCGGCACGCCGACGCGACGCAGTGGGTCGGTGATCAGGTTGGCCAGCGTCAATGCCTCGGGCGGATTTCGCCAGCTGGTGAGCAGCTCGAGCCGATGTGCGGGGCTTCCGTCGGCATTCGGAAAATCGGTGGCGAACCGCGGCAGATTCGCTGCCGATGCGCCGCGCCACCCGTAGATCGACTGCATCGGGTCGCCGACGGCGGTCAGGGCCAACTGCGGGTCGCTGCCGGAACCGAACAGAGACGACAGCAGCACACGCTGAGCGTGTCCGGTGTCCTGGTACTCGTCGAGCAAGACGAGCCGGAACCGTTGCCTCTCGGCGATTCCCACCTCGGCATGCTCGGCGGCGACCCGCGCCGCCATCGACATCTGCGAGCCGAAATCCAGTGCGCCCTCGCGACGCAGGGTCTGCGCAAGCCGTTCCACCAACGGCAGCAACCCGATTCGTTGATGCTGCGCGTCGAGAATGTTCAGCAACTCCTTGGTGGGCCCGCCGCGTTGTCGTGGCCCCGGCCCGAGAGTGTGCACCAGTTTCTCCAGCTCCACGTGCGCGTGGCGCAGATCCTCGGGATCGACCAGATGCTCGGCCAATTGACCGGAAAGCGCGAGTACGGCCTCGGTCACCGACGTGGGGTTGCGGTCGGTGTCCAGGTCGCCGTCCCAGGTACTGACGACACGGTGGGCCAGCTGCCACAGTTCGGTTTCCGAGAGCAGTGTCGCGGACGGTTCGATCGGCAACAGCAAGCCGTGCTCGGTGAGCAGGCGGCCCGCATAGGAGTGGTAAGTGCTCACTTCCGGCTCGGCACCGAGGATTCGCTCGCGCAGCGCCAGACTCGGATCGAGTGCACGCACCAGATCGGATCCGGCCAGCCGAGCCAGCCGAGCTCTGATCCGAGAGGTCAACTGCTGTGCGGCTTTTCGAGTGAAGGTCAGACCCAGAACCTGGTCGGGTTCGACGAAACCGTTGGCCACCATCCACACCACGCGGGCCGCCATGGTCTCGGTCTTGCCCGCACCTGCTCCCGCGACGACGAGCGTCGGGCCGGGCGGGGCGGCGATCACGGCGGCCTGTTCGTCGGTCGGTGGATGCTTCTGCCCGAGCGCCCGGGCGAGCTCGACCGGCGACACCAGCACCGAACCGGTCCGTGTCTTCGTCGATGTCGTCATTGCTCGGTCACCTGCCTACCCGTCTCGTGTGCCGGACAACTGGACTTGACCGGGCAGTGCCTGCACCCGTCGTTGACACGCGCCTCGAACGTCGGTCCCTGCGTCGCCGATGCGGCCTGGTGCACGGTGTCTCGCCACTCCTCGAGTTTCTCCGGTGTCGGCACGTCCTGGACGCGCTGCGTCGCCCCGTCCTTGTTGTGAGGCTTGGCCACGAACACCAGCCGCGCTCCGCCGGGCTCTCCCGCAGGCTCGCCCTCGATCGCACCGGCTGCTGCGGCGACCTGGTAGGTGGCCAGCTGATGGTGGCCCTGGGCATCCTCCTTGGACATCACGGTCTTGGCCGTCTTGACGTCGATGATCACCGGCCGTCCGTCCGGGTCGTGCTCGAGTCGGTCGATGCGGCCGCGCAACGCCACCGCCGGTTCGTCCTCCGACCGAGCGTCGAGTATGCCGTCGACCCGCACCTCGACGCCGGCCTCGGTGAGCTCGCCTCGGCTGCCCTGCAACCAGCTCTCGAACGTCTCGAGCATCGCCCCGGTTCGGTCGAGCTCGTGCCGTGAGTACCACTGCGATCCGAGATCGACTGCATCCCAAGCTGTTTCGAGAGCACGACGGAGTTGCTCCGGTGGTATCCGACCGGCCACTGCCTGGACGAGAGTGTGCACGAGCGTGCCGGTGACCGCATGGGTGTTGGTGCCGTCGTTGCCGCCGTGACGTTCGAGCATCCACCGCAGCGGACAGGTGGTGAGTTGTTCCACCGTGGACGGCGACAGCGGCACCGGACCGTCGCCGAGCTGCCACAACGGCGCGTCGGTACTGGGCCCTGCCACCCCGAACCACTCGTCGGGATGGGCACCTCGGACACCGGCGTGGGCGAGAGTGGCCAGATGCCGGGCCGCTCGGGCTCGCTTGTCCGGATCCTGCTCGGCGACAATCGGATCGCACACCACACTCCGCAGTTCGGCCACCAGCATCGGCAGCGCCAACACTCGGTGTGCGGTCTCGGGCCCGGGGAGCTCGGGTACGAGATCCGACTCACCTCCCGCGTCGACGCCGCGGAGTTCGTCCACGAATCGCGACCGGACCAGATCGGCGTCTCCGGTACTGGAATCGACGGCGGTGACGAGCAAGGTCGATCGGGCGCGACTGCACGCCACCAGAAACAGGGTGCGCTCCTCGGCCAGCAACGGTGCCGACTTCGACAGTCGCCCGTCGAGCGCCGCGGCCGCGTCGACCTTGCCGGACGCGAGGTCGACCAGGGTGTCGGTGCCCAGGAGACTGCCGCGTGACCGCAGACCCGGCCACAGCCCTTCCTGCACCCCGGCAACCGCGACGAGCTCCCATTCCCGACCCGCGGCAGAATGCGCGCTCAGCAGCGTCACCGCGTCGGCCCGAACCGTGGCGCGGTGTGAGTTGAGAGTGGGGATCTCCTGCTGCGCAATGTAATCGAGAAATCCACCGATCTGCGCCCGGGGCAACCTGTCCACGTATGCCGCCGCCGCGTCGAACAACGCCACCACCGCATCCAGGTCGCGGTCGGCCTGAGCACCGGCCGAGCCACCCCAGGCGGACGCCGCGGCCCAACGCCGCTCGAGTCCCGAAGCCTGCCATGCCGCCCACAACACGTCCTCGACCCCGCGGCCCGTGCGGGCGAGAGCCCGCGCCTTCCGGATGACACCGAGGGCTCTGCGCAACGGGGCGGACTCGACGTCCGACAGTCCGTTCGTCCACCCGGCACTCCCCCGAGCGTCGTCGGTGAGTACGACTCTGAGCAGCTCCGCCGAGTCGCGCTCGCCGCCCGATGCGAGCTCGAGCCTGCGCACGCCGCGGCGCAATCGCCGCAGACCCACCGGGTCGGCTCCGCCGATCGGCCCGGAGAGCAATGCGAGTGCATCTTCACCGTCGAAGCTCGGGTCGGAGATCGCCCGCAGTACCAGCAGGAGACCCACGGCCCCGTGCTGGCGGTGCAACGGTAGCTCCGAGGTCGGGGTGATCATCGGAACCCCTGCCCCGTGCAGCGCCCTACGCAACGGTGCGAGGGTGCGCGGTACCGACCGCACCACGATCGCCATCTCCGACCAGGGCATGCCGTCGATCAGGTGGGCCCGACGCATGGCGTCGGCGATGATCGCCGCCTCCTTCGCAGGCGAGGACACGACGTGCACCCGCGCTGCCGGCGCTCCGAATCGGGCCCTGCCCACCGGTTCGGGGCAGCGGTGGCGACCGAGGCCCGGCAATCTTCTCGCCACGATGTCGGTCAGCTCGGCGACCTCTGGCACGGAGCGGTAGTTGCGTGTGAGCACAACGCGGCGCGGCGAGCCCGCCTCGACCAGATCGGCCACGAAAGCGGGATCGGCACCGCGGAAAGTGAACACGGATTGATCGGGATCCCCGGCGACGACTGTCGATTCGGTGTCGGTGCCGATCAACCGAACCAGCTGCGCCGCTTGCGGATCGAGGTGCTGCGCGTCGTCGACGACGAGGTGCCGGATACGCGCGCGTTCGCTGCGCAACAGTTCGGGATCGGTGGCGAACGCCATGAGCGCGGCACCGATCAGCTCGGCGGCGTCCAGACCAGGAGCCGTGGCTCCCGCCGCCTCCACTCCCACAGCACCGCGCAGCAACATGGCCTGCTCGTATCGGGCCGCGAACCTCCCGACGGCGACCCACTCGGGCTTGCCGTGCTTGCGGCCGAGTTTGATCAGGTCTTCCGGTCCGATGCCGCGTTCGGCGGACCTGAGCATCATGTCTCGCACCGCAGTGACGAATCCCGCGGTGCCGAGGGCCGGACGCAGCCGCTCCGGCCAGTCGAGCGCCCCGTCCTCCAGATCGCCGCGCAGCATCTCGCGCACCACGGCGTCCTGCTCGGCACCGGTCAGCAATCGCGGTGGCGGATTGCCGTACAGCGAGGCCTGCAGCCGCAGCACCGCGAAGGCGTAGGAGTGCACCGTGCGCACCAACGGTTCACGCGTCGCCCGCAGTGCGTGATCGCCGCTGAACAGACCCGAGGTGATGACCTCGCGCACCGCGGTTGCCGCCCGTTTGGACTGGGTCAGTACCAGAACCGACTCCGGATCACCGGTGACGATGCGCGAGACCGCGTAATCGGCGACGAGCGAAGTCTTACCCGTGCCGGGACCACCCAGGATCTGCCATGGATTCCATCGCGGCGCACCCGACGCGGCCGCTGCTGCCGCGTCGGGAGTCGACGACAGCAGCCGAGCTGCCGAGCCGGTCCACTCCCGTGCCGGGCGAGCCACCTTGGGTGCACGGACGAGAGTGACCGTCGCGCCGTGTCTGCCGTCCGAGCTCATGACACAGATGCAATCACGAGCCACCGACAGACCGGGCCACGGCAGTCGTCGACACCCGTCGAACCGGAGACGCGACCGCGCATACGGCATAGTGGTCGACGTGCCCGAGTTGAATCTGCATACGTTCGGACCCGCAGACGGTCCCGAAATCCTTGCCGTCCACGGTGTGACCGGCCACGGTGCCCGCTGGTGGGATCTCGCCGAGAATCACCTGCCCGAGGCCCGAATTCTGGCTCCTGATCTGATCGGCCACGGCTATTCTCCGGCCACGCCGCCCTGGGACATCGACGCGCAGGTCACGGCTCTGAAGGCCGTGTTGGACGCCCACGCGCGCGGTCCGGTGGTGGTGCTCGGGCATTCGTACGGCGGCGCGTTGGCCGTGCACCTCGCACAGAGGTTCCCGGACGCGGTGCGGGCGCTGGTTCTGCTCGATCCCGCGATCGCTCTGCCGCCGGACGAGCTGCTCGAGGTGGCCGAGGCCACCGCGAAGTCCCCTGACTACACCGACGCCGACGAGGCGCGATCGGAGAAGATCCACGGGGCGTGGGCAGACGTGCCCACCGAATTACTCGACCGCGAGGTCGCCGACCACCTGGTCCCCGCAGAAGGCGGAAAGGTGGCGTGGCGAATGTCGATTCCGGCGATCGTCGCGACGTGGGGCGAGCTCGCTCGTCCGATCGTGGTACCCGCCGAGAGCGTCCCGACCATCGTGGTTCGGGCCATGCGCGTCGAACCCCCTTATGTCACCGACGAATTCCTCGCTGCACTGCGAGAGAAACTCGGTGAGAACCTGCGTACCGTCGAGCTGGACTGCGATCACATGGTCGGCCAGGCCAAGCCGGTCGAGGTCGCCGAACTGGTGCGATCTGTGCTGTAGATGGCCCCGATCACCGAAGCCCAGGTCGAAAGGGTTCGCGCGCTGGTCGCGTCGATCCCCCCGGGATTCGTTGCCACCTACGGAGACATCGCGGCTGCCGCGGACCTGTCCAGCCCCCGCATCGTCGGCTGGATCATGCGCACCGATTCAGCGGACCTGCCCTGGCATCGAGTCCTCGGCGCGAGCGGAAAGCCGGCCCCGCACCTTGCCGCGAGACAGCTCGCCGCCCTGGCCGACGAAGGCGTGCCGAGTCACGACGGGCGGGTGCCGTTGACCTCGATTCGGTTCGACTTCGGGGCGCTCCCACCCCCGACTGCGCCGACCACTAATCTCGGAGAATGAACATCAGGGACGCGTTCGAGCAGTTCGATCCACGCCCCACGGCGAAGTTCGCTCTGTCGAAGGCCAGCAGCTTCGTCGCGTCCGCCGGTCTCGTCGTCGACGAGGTCTCGGGCACCAGGGTTGCGGGGCACATCGATTTGACGGACGAGCACTTCACGCCGTGGGGCGTCGTCCACGGCGGCGTCTACACCACTGCCGTCGAGAGCGCCGCCAGCATCGGTGCCAGCGAGGCGGTCAAGGATCGCGGTGAATTCGCAGTCGGCGTACACAACGGCACCGACTTTCTGCGCGCCAGCAAGGGCGGTCGCGTCGACGTTGTCGCAGAACCGTTGCAGCAGGGCCGCGTTCAGCAACTGTGGCTGGTCACGATCACGGCCTCGGACAGCGGCAAGACCATTGCGCGAGGGCAGGTTCGCCTGCAGAACGTGCCGCTGCCGACATGACCGAGCTCGCACCGTGACACGGCCGGTCTGCGACGCGATCGTTCTCGCCGGCGGCCGAGGGTCGAGGATGGCAGATCCCGAGCACCCCGCTGCGTCGGAGGGGGTCGACAAGCCTGCCCTGACCGTCGGCGGACGTCGCATGGTCGACATCGCCGTGGACGCGGTATCGAGCTGTCGCAGAACGGTTCTCGTGGGTCCGCTCCGAACCGGAGTGCCCGAGCACGTGGTGCAGACTCGCGAGTCGCCCGCAGGCGGTGGGCCGGTCGCCGCTCTCGCCGCCGGACTGAAGTCACTCGACTCCGCAGAGTCGGAGGGCACCGCAGATCTGGTGGTGGTCGTTGCGTCGGATCTGCCCTTTCTCGACGCCGCGGCGGTCGAATCGCTGATCGGTTCCATATCCCACTCGCGCACCGACGCCGTCTTCGCCCGCGACGGTCACGGCCGCACCCAGTTCCTGCTCGGCATCTGGCAACTGTCTGCCTTGCGCTCTGCTGTGGCACAGCTCGATTCGCTGGACGGCGCACCGATGCGCAGAATCGTTCCCGCGGAACACACGGTCATCCCGATGTCCGGCATCGAGGACTGCGATACCCGTTCCGATCTGCTCGCGGCCCGCCGCGCCGCGCAGCTGCCGGAGACGTTGGAGGTCGGCGACGCGCTCGAGCGAATTCGGCGTCGACTCGCTCCCCTGCCGGTCCATCGAGTCACGGTGCGGGACAGTGTCGGAACCGTTCTCGCGGAACCACTCGTGTCCCGGACCGCATTGCCGGCAGTCGACATCTCCGCGATGGACGGCTACGCCGTCTGCGGCACCGAACCCTGGACGCTGCGGTCCGACATCGCGTACGCCGGAAGCTCGAACATCGCCGAACTCACCGACGGTACGGCGGTGCGCATAGCGACCGGAGCCGCGCTTCCGCCCGGAGCGACGTCGGTGGTTCGCGACGAACACGTGATCCGCGAGCCCGACGGGTCCGCTCGGCGAATGCCGACGGCCCCGCAGTCCGACGACACGCGTCGACGCGGCGAGGACTGGCTGCCCGGCACAGAACTCGTCGCAGCAGGCACCCCGATCGATGCCGCGGTACGGTCGCTCGCCGCCAGCGCCGAGGTGTTCGAGATGGCGGTTCGAGGCCCGGTCCGCGGGCGAGTTGTCATCAGCGGCAACGAGATTCGATCCACCGGACCACTCGCCCCCGGCGAGACGAGGGACGTTCTCGGATCGGTACTGCCGGAGTACCTGGCACACTGCGGTATCACCGTCGTCGATGTGACGCTGCTCGACGATACCGCGACGGGGTTTCGAGACGTGCTGACCCGCACCGAGGACGTGGACGTGATCATCGTCGTCGGGGCAACCGGAGGCGGGGCCGCCGATCAGCTCCGCACGACCCTCGTCGGCCTCGATGCGGAGACCGTCGTCGGGCGAATGCGGATGCGTCCCGGGGGTTCTCAGATCACTGCGGCGCTGCCCGACGGCACGGTGGTGCTCGGCCTACCCGGCAACCCGCTGGCCGCCGTCGGCACCGCGATGCTCACCGCGCCCGCCATCGTCGACGCCCTGACCGGGAGGACGGTGCGCCCATCGCGGATCGGCCTGTTGTCCAATGCCGCCGAGGTTCGGTCCTCGACTCCTCGCATCGTCCCGGTCACCGCGGACGGCACGCGGTGGCGAGCAGATACCCAGGTCCGCACGGCACATCTGGCTCACCTCGTCGGCCGCAACGCACTGGCGGTGATCCCGGCCGAGGTCAGCGCCGACGAGCCGGTGACAATTCTTCCGTTACCGCACCACTAGATTCACCGAGAGAGCGAACACCCTCGCGGTAGCGCGCGACCACGAGATCGACGATCGCGGCATGCACTCCGAGCGGTTCACCGACGCCGTCGGCACCGGCGTCGGCCAAACGGGTGTGAAAGAGCCCGCGCGCCAACAGATACGACGCCACGAACACCCGCACATGCCCGTCGTCACGCAGAGTCGACACCGCGTCGGACACGGTGGGGGTACTGGTGGCGACGTAGCCGATGCGGACCGGGACCCGGGCGACGTCGGTCAGCATCGCTGCCGCGCGCCGATGTTCCTCCAACGCACGAGCGTCCGACGATCCGGCGGCAGCGAGCACGATACAGTCACCCGGCTGCCAACCTGCATCACGCAGTCGGTCGACCATGACCTCGGCCAGCACGCGGTCGGGTCCGAGAGCGCGGGTGACCGCGACCGAGGTGTGAGCGCTGTCGGCGATCTCTCGCGGCACATCGGTGTGCACGTGGTAGCCGGACGCAAGGAAAGCCGGAACCACCACCGCCGACTCGGCGGTATCGCGCAGCACCTCGGCCGGAGACGGCCCGAGAACGTCGACGAACGCCACGCGCGTGGTACCGATCTGCGTCGACACGGCATCGGCGAGGGCGGCGATCATCTCGACACCACGGGGGTTTCGGGTGCCGTGTGCAACCAACACCAGAGTGGGTGTCATCAGTACTTCCCTCCTTCGACGACGGCCGAACGCGAGGCCGATTCGTCGGAGTCGCAGTCCGTTTCGGTCTCGATGTGATCGAGTGCGATGCGATAGCCACGCTTGACCACGGTCTGAATTGCCTTCGGCGCGCCCAGTGAGGATCTGAGTCTGGTCATCGCGGTTTCCACCGCATGGGTGTCGCCGCCTCCGCCGGGCAGTGACGCCAACAGGTCCTCGCGGGAGACGACGCGTCCGGGATTGCGGGCCAACGTCTTCATCAGCGCCATGCCTGCCGGCGATACCGGTCGAACTTCGCCGTCGACCACCACGCACTTACCGCGGACGCTGACCACGTGTCCGCCCGCGTGCAGCCGGCCGGTTCGCCTCGGCAGCTCCTCGGCGATGTGCCGCGCGAGTGCCCCCAGACGCGCCCGCGCGGGCTGGGTGGTGGCAACGTTCAGTTGTTCCAGGGGCGCGGCCGTGACCGGCCCGACACACGCAGGCAGCACCCTCGATCTCATCGATTGCAGCAGGGGTTCGAGCACGCCGTTCTCGTCGGCGCGCATCAGCATCGACGCCACCGCCGGTGCCGAGGTGAAGCTGAGGGCATCGAGCTCGCCGACGACGACGGCTTCGATCATCCGGTCCATCGGGCTCTGGTCGTCGGGCGCCGTCCAGCGGTACACCGGCACCGGAACCACTTCGGCCCCTGCGCAGCGCAACACCTCGCAGAAGTCGGGAACCGGCTCCCATTCGGTGGTCGCGCCGTGCAGCTGCACCGCGACGCGTTTACCCTCCACCCCTTCGGCGAGCAGATGTTCGAGTACCTCCGCCGAGGACTCCGAGGCGGGCGACCATTCCTCGCGCAGATCGGCCGCTCGAATGGCACCCTTCGCCTTCGGCCCACGAGCCAGCAGGCGTGACGCGCCGAGTGCGCGCCCCAGTTCTTCGGCCTGCCCCCACCCGTCCGCTGCCTCGATCCAGCCACGAAAGCCGATTCCTGTTGTGGCAACGGTGATCTCGGGCGGATCGGCGATGACGGCGGCGGTGACGCGTTCGAGTTCGGCGTCGTCGGCCAAAGGGATGATGCGGATTGCAGGTGCATGCATCACGGTGGCACCGCGCCGCTCGAGCAGAGTTGCGAACTCCTCGGCCCGACGCGACGCCGTGATTCCGACCGTGAACCCGGCCAGAGGCAGTGCTGCCCCGGCGATTTCGCTCACGTAGATCCGCCGCGGACGAGCACGACGCCTTCGACGCAGGAGACCTCGAAGGATCCGAGGGTGACCTGCGGGTCGTCGAGGCAGCGCCCGTCGGCCAGGGAGAAGACCTGCTTGAGCAACGGCGACGCGACGGTGGGTTCGCCTCCGCGGTCTCCCACCAGTCCGCGTGACATCACTGCTGCGTGTCCGTACGGATCGATGTTGCCCACCGCGAACAGTCGTCCGTCGTCGAGCAGGAACAGCGCCGCCTGGGTGCCACCTCGCAGGAGCACCGCCACTCCGCGCCCCGGAATCAGTGCGTCGAGTGTGCATGCCGGGGTCCAATCACGAGCGATGCCGTTCGGTACCGCTGTTGGTGACTTCACTGTTGATGAATCGATGACAGTCATGGCGCACCTCCTGATCAGCTATTCCACGTTGCTTGTGTTTCTGGGCCGTTAAGTCGCGATTACTCGTCTGTGCACATGCACTCAGTCTCGTGACCTGCCGGTTGTCAGCTCCCGCGGCGGTTCACGCGCCGATACGCGGCATTCCCATCAGCACGGGTACCTTGCGTGCCCCGGACTCGTCGAACGCGATGGTGGGGTCGGCCTCGTCCGGGGCGTTGACGAAGGAGACGAATCGACCGAGTTTCTCGTCGTCTTCGAGCACACCCGCCCATTCGTCCTTGTACCCGGCGACGTGGCGTTCCATGTCGGCCTCCAGCTCCGCACCGATGCCGAGGCTGTCCTCGCACACGACCGCTCTGAGGTGGTCGAGGCCTCCATCGAGCGACTCGAGCCACGGCGCTGTGCGCTGCAACCGATCGGCCGTACGCACGTAGAACATGAGGTAGCGGTCGATGTAGCTGACCAGGGTGGCATCGTCGAGGTTCGAGGCCAGCAGCTGAGCGTGCTTGGGTGACTGACCGCCGTTCCCGCCCACGTACAGATTCCAGCCGCCCTCCGTCGCGATGATCCCGACGTCCTTGCCGCGAGCTTCGGCGCATTCGCGCGCGCAGCCCGAGACACCGAACTTGATCTTGTGCGGCGATCGCAGACCCCGGTAGCGGTTCTCGAGATCGACGGCCATTCCCACCGAGTCCTGGACGCCGTAGCGGCACCAACTGGAGCCGACGCAGCTCTTGACCGTCCGCAGCGACTTTCCGTACGCCTGGCCCGATTCCATACCGGCGTCGACGAGGCGCTTCCAGATCGCCGGTAGCTGCTCGACGCGGGCACCGAACATGTCGATGCGCTGGCCTCCGGTCACCTTAGTGTACAGCCCGAAATCGCGGGCCACCTCACCGATGACGATGAGCTGCTCGGGCGTGCACTCGCCTCCTGGCATCCGGGGCACCACCGAGTACGTGCCGTTCTTCTGGATGTTGGCCAGGAAGTGGTCGTTGGTGTCCTGCAGTGACGCCTGCTCGCCGTCGAGAATGTGATCCGAGGACGTCGAGGCCAGAATCGATGCCACGACGGGCTTGCAGATGTCGCAGCCGGTTCCGGTGCCGTATTTGGCGATCAGCGACGAGAAGGTGCGGGTGTTCGTGGCCCGAACGATCTCGAACAGCTCGGCCCTGGACTGAGCGAAGTGCTCGCACAACGACTTCGAGAGCACCACCCCGGATGCCGCCAGCAACGACTTGATGGACGGCAGGCATCCACCGCAGGTGGTGCCCGCAGTGGTGCAGCTCTTCACCGCCGCCAGATCGCAGGCCCCGTCGGCGATCGCCGAGCAGATCGCCCCCTTGCTCACACCGTTGCACGAGCAGATCTCGGCGTCGTCGGGCAGCGCACCGATACCGACCTGTTCGGCTGCTGGTGAGATCAGGGCACCCGGGTCGCCGGGCAGTTCCCGTCCGACGAGCGGACGGAGCAGCGAGTACGCGGAGGCATCGCCGACGAGGATGCCCCCGAGGAGAGTCTTCGCGTCGTCGGTCACGACGAGTTTGGCGTACGTGCCCTTGGGTGCATCGCTGAACACCACCTCGAGCGCACCGGGAGTGGCCGCCATGGCGTCGCCGAAACTCGCGACGTCGACGCCCATCAGCTTGAGCTTGGTCGACATGTCGGCACCCGGGAATTGCGCTGCGCCACCGAGCAATCGGTCGGCCACCACCTCCGCCGTCGAATATCCGGGAGCGACCAGGCCGTAGCACCGGCCCTCGACAGCGGCACATTCACCGATCGCATAGACGGCAGGATCGGATGTACTGCAACCGATGTCGACCATGATGCCGCCGCGCTCACCGACCTCGAGGCCGCTCTCTCGTGCCAGCCGATCCTGCGGACGAACACCGGCGGAGAACACCAGCAGCGCGGCGTCGATGCTGCTGCCGTCGCTCAGTTCGACCGTCAGACCGGCGCTGTCGTTCTCGGAGATCGACGACGTGCCCACTCCCACATGTACGTTCAACCCGAGTTCGGTGACGAGGCGAGCCAACAGCGCGCCGCCGCCCTCGTCCACCTGCAACGGCATCAGCCGTGGAGCGAACTCGATGACGTGCGGGGTCATCCCCATCTTCTTCAACGCATTCGCCGCTTCGAGACCGAGGAGGCCACCGCCGACCACCACACCGACGGCTCCGGGGCCCGCGGCGTCGGCGCGAGCACGAATCCTGTCCAGGTCGTCGAGGGTGCGGTAGACGAAGCACGCGGGCAGGTCGTGACCGGCGATCGGCGGCACGAACGGGTAGGACCCGGTGGCGAGAACGAGAGCGTCGTAGTCGACGGTGTCCCCGGCCGAGGTCACGACAGTGCGATGGTCACGGTCGATGCGCTCTGCACGGACTCCGGTGCGCATCTCGACGAGTGCGTCACCGGGATAGTCGTTGCCCGCCAGCGCGAGTTCCTTGTGGTCCCACGCACCGACGTAGGACGACAGTCCCACCCTGTCGTACGCCGCCAAAGCCTCCTCGCACAGGACCGTCACCTTCCACTCGGCCGCCTCGTCGCGCGCACGCAACGCTTCGACGAATCGGTGTCCGACCATCCCGTGACCTACCACTACCGCGTTCTTCATTGCGGGTCCTTCCGATCTTCGTTGCCGTGCAGTGCGTTACGTTCTTGCCGGTGCCGGACCCTCAGACGGCTACCGGAGCGTTCGCATCGGCGGAGTCGGTCTTGCGGAGGTAGATCGCCCAGGTGACGATCGCGCACACGACGTAGAAGCCGAGGAACACCCAGAACGCCGTCGTGGCGGACTTCGCGGTACCCGAGTACGACGCCCGCAGCACCAGGTTGATTCCGACGCCGCCGAGAGCGCCGATAGCACCGGCGATGCCGATGAGTGCGCCGGACATCTTGCGCGACCAGTGCTGCTGTTCGTCGGCCGTCATACCCTGCAGTGCAACCGATTTGGCTGCGAAAATCGCCGGAATCATCTTGTAGACCGATCCGTTTCCGATACCGGAGAGCAGGAAGAGTGCGATGAATCCGACGACGAAGAGCACCATCACCGTGCCGCTGGCCGCCCCTGGCGTCGAATCGTCCCAGGTACTGGCCGCGACCAGAATTCCGGTGGCGAACGTCATGGCCACGAACGTGTACAGGGTGATCTTGCCGCCACCGATCTTGTCGGCGAGCTTGCCGCCGAACGGACGCGACAGCGACCCCAGCAACGGTCCGATGAAGGCGATCTGAGCGGCCTGCAGCGATGCCTGCGCCTGCAGAGCAGGAGTCGAGGGGCCGCCGTCGGTGAGTCCGGCGAGGAAGTTGATCTGCAGTACCTGGCCGAACGCGAAGCTGAAGCCGATGAACGATCCGAACGTGCCGATGTACAGGAAGGCAATCCACCACGAGTCCGAGAACTTCAACACGTCGATCATGGAGCGGCCGTTGGTCTTCTGGTTGTCGAGGTTGTCCATGAACAACGCGGCACCGACGGCGGCCACCGCGATGAAGACGAGATAGACGGCGCACACGATCTCGGGAGCGGTGTTGCCGATGGTGGCGATGACCAGCAAGCCGATGAGCTGGATGACAGGCACACCGATGTTGCCGCCGCCCGCGTTCAGGCCGAGCGCCCATCCCTTTTCGCGTTGAGGATAGAACGCGTTGATGTTCGTCATCGAGGATGCGAAGTTTCCGCCGCCGAGTCCGGCGAACGCCGCGACGATGATGTACGTCGTGTACGACGCCGGGTTGAGCATGAAGTACATCGTCAGCACGGTGGGGATCAGGAGCACCAGAGCACTGAAGATGGTCCAGTTACGCCCGCCGAACTTGGCCGTGGCGAAGGTGTAGGGAATCCGCAGGATCGCGCCCACGAGTGTGGGGACGGCCACCAGGAAGAACTTGCCCGCCGCGTCGATGCCGTAGACCGACAACGGCATGAACAGCACCATCACCGACCAGATCGACCAGATCGAGAATCCGACGTGCTCGGCGATGACCGACCAGATCAGATTGCGCTTGGCGATCTGCTTGCCACCGGCCTCCCAGGCCTCGACGTCCTCGGAATTCCAGTGCGCGATGTGATGGTTCACGGAGACGGGAACTGTTCCGGGTGGAACTGTCGCCGTGGTGGCTGAGCCGGCATCTGCCGAAGCGCTGCGAGAAAGGCTGGTCACGTGTGGCCTCCTGATCGGTGTGTGAACCGAACATAGGAAAGCCATGTTGCAGCGGCGCTGCGTGCGGTGACTCGCTGATTAACTCGGTCTCACGCGCCGACCGGCACCGTGGTGAGATGACGCGTCGACGTCGACGTGCGTCACCAGGTGTCTTCGAGCATCCTCGGTCTGCAGCACAGGAACCCTCCGACCAGCAGAACTGCCACGCATCCGGTGAGCAGTATCAACGGAAGTCCCCATCCACCGGACCGCGTGTGCAACAGCCCGAACAGAATCGGACCGGTCGACGACACCACGTAGCCCAGCCCCTGGGTGAATCCCGACAGCGAGGACGACCCCACCGCAGTGCGCGTCCTGAGGTTGATCAGCGTCAGCGACATCGGGAAGGTCATCGTGCCCAGCCCGACCAGACACACCCACAGGACCGTACCGGCCGTCGGCGACCAGTGCAGACCCGCGAAGCCGCCGAGATAACACGCCGCTGCGACCACCACGATGCCGTACGGGTTGCGCACCCGCGCGCAGAGAGTGGGTGCAGCCAGCGACGTGATCAGGCCCATCGCCCCGAACGCGGCCACCGAGGCACCCGCAAGGGCTTCGCCGATACCCGCATCGATCAACAGCGTCGGCAGCCACGTCAGCATCGCATAGGTGATCGTGGAGGTCATCGCGAACATCAGGACCATCCCCCACGCCAGCGAGGACCGGTGGATTCGGCCGCTCGGCTCCACGTGCACCGCGTCCGATCCGGCCTCGGCCGTCACATCCTTCTCGTCGTGGCCGCGTCGGGCCACCACGACACCGAGCCACGGCAGTGCTGCGGCCAGGCCGACGACCGCCCAGATTCCGATGGACAGCCGCCACCCGTGGGCGTCGGCGACGGGGACCGCCAGCAGAGGCGGCACCATGGTGCTGACCTGCAGGGCGCAGATGTAGATGGTGCTCACCACGGCGAGCCGGTCGGAGAAGTAGCGTTTGACCAGCGGCGGGATGACGACATTGCCGATGCCCATGCCTGCGAGGGCGATCGCGGACAGCGCCAACAACGACGCGGTGTTCGGCGCGAACGCGCGGGTGGCCATACCGATGGTGGTCAGTGCCATGGCCAGCAGAGCGGCCCGCTCGAGCCCCGTGCGCTTGGCGAGAAACGGCGTTGCCAAACCGAACACTGCGAACATCGCGGGAGGCAACATGCCCACGATGCCGATCACCGTGGCACCGAACTCGAGGTCGGTGCCGATTCTGCCGAACAGCGGGCTGATCGAGGTCACGGCGGCGCGCAGAGTCAATGCGGACAGAATGATCGCGGAGAAGACCAGAATTCGCCCGCGCAGGAGGGAGGTACCGACGATTCGGCCGGCGGGGACGGTGGGCGCACTCACCGCGCAATCATAGGATGACCGGATCATTGGGTGCAAAGTACTACTATCGACGCTGCAATGTCCCCGGCATGAGGAGCCCACGTGCGGCAGGTCCAGCGATCGAGCCTGATATCCCAGGTGACAGCTGCACTGCGCGAGGAGATCACGTCGCAGCGATGGCCGGTGGGTACCCGGATTCCCACCGAACCCGAACTGTGCGAGATGACCGGTACCGGGCGCAACACCGTGCGCGAAGCAGTGCAGGCACTCGTCCATGCAGGCATGGTCGAACGCAGACAAGGTTCGGGCACCTTCGTCATGACGTGCTCCGACCTCGGCGGGACACTGGGTAAGTACTTCTCGGACGCCCGGCACCGCGACGTCACCGAGCTGCGCGAAACCCTGGAGGTCACTGCGGCGGCACTCGCAGCCGACCGACGCGACAACGCCGACATCCGCGCCATGCTGGGTGCGCTGGCCGATCGCAACGCCGCGTGGTCCGACGACACCCCGCTGGCCGATGCCGTTCGGATCGACGCACGGCTGCACCGCGCCATCGTCGCGGCCAGCCACAACGCCATCTATCTGGAGTTCTACGATTCGCTGCTGCCGGTGATCCACGACGCCATGCGACATCACGCGATCGAGCACGACGACGATTACATCGACGAACACACCGCACTCGTGGCGGCGGTCATCGACGGCGACGCAGCCCGTGCGATGCAGGCCGCCAGGTCACTGTTCCACGAACTCTCCGAATCGCCGGCTCGTGCGGTGGAACTATCAGCTCGCGCAGCGGATCTCACAGAATGAGGCGCACCAGATCTGCTGTTCGCGCCAAGCCCGGGAAGGCCTCCGACGTCGATCGCGGGTGAAGCGCGTGGACTGCGAGACGAAACATCAACGCACGCAACAGCATCTGCGGCCATTCCGGGAGATCGTCCCAGCGGCCGACCAGACCGTCGTCGGCGTCACCCCAGGAAAGTGCGTCCACCACGGCCACCCCGGCAGCCCAGGGCGCGGGACGCCAGTACGGGGTGATGTCGCTGATCCCGGGGGCCTCGCTTCCGGAGAACAGAACCGTTCCGAACAGATCGCCGTGCACCAACTGGTCGGGTGATTCGACGGGCTTGCGAAGTGTCGCAAGCTGTTTGACCAATTCCAGACTGCTCTTGCCGCCACTGGACGACGGCTCGGGTGCGCCTGCACCGCGGGCGGAGCGTAGCGGGACCGCCTCCCAGGCAGCCCTGTCGGCAGCCACGAACACGTCCACGTCGGCCCACGGGGCCACGGGAGGCTGAACCAGAAATCGGGGTCGCTCGAGTTGAGCGGTCGCCGCGTGCAACCGCATCGACAACGAGATCACCTCGTCGTGGCGGGGCTCCGGCTCGCCGGCGACGAACGTGTCTGCGCGCCAGCCCGACACGACGTATCGGCCGTCGGTCGAACGCACGGGACGGGCGAGACGAACCCCGTCGACGGTCAACGTCTCGCGTACCTTGGCCGACCACGCGGCTCGGGCATGGTCTGCCACCGGAGACAGGACGACATCACCCAGACGCCATCCACCGTCCCAGTCCGCACCGAGAGGTGCAGGCTCGACATCGCGCAGCCCGAACGTAGAGATCACGTGCTGAGGAGGTTCGACAGAGCTCACGAACGTCACGCTACCGTCGATCGCGGCACCACTGCGGACGACGCGCACACGGACCGCATCAGTACATGGGCAAACCGGGATCGATCTGCTTGGCCCACTCCACTATTCCGCCGTGCAGATGGGCGGCATCGGAGAAACCGGCACCGACGAGTGCCGAGAGCACCTCCGCGGACCTGATGCCGGTTTTGCAGTAGAGCACGATGGGAATGTGCTGCGGAAGCTCCGCCATCACCGCGCCCGACAGGATTCGATCCTTGGGAATCGAACGCGCACCGTCGATGCGGACGATGTCCCACTCCACCGGCTCGCGCACGTCGATGAGGGCGATCTCGCGTCCGGACTGCATCAGTTCGTGCAGCTCCGCCGGGGTGATCGATTCTCCGGTGGATTCGGTGGCCGGGACCACTCCGCAGAATGCCTCGTAATCGATCAGCTCGGTGATCGGCGTTCGATGCGGATCCCGAGTCAGGCCGACGGTTCGATAGTTCATCGCCAGCGCGTCGTAGATCATCAATCGACCCAGCAACGTCTCGCCGATTCCGGTGATCAGCTTGATGGCCTCGGTCACCATCACCGACCCGATCGACGCACACAGCACCCCCAGCACCCCACCTTCGGCGCACGAGGGCACCATGCCCGGCGGCGGAGCCTCGGGGTACAGATCGCGATAGTTGATGCCTGCGTCACCGGGCGCGGCGTCCCAGAACACCGACACCTGCCCCTCGAACCGGTAGATCGAACCCCACACGTACGGGATTCCGACCAGGGCGGCCGCGTCGTTGACCAGATATCGGGTGGCGAAATTGTCGGTCCCGTCGAGGACGAGGTCGTACTGCCGAAAGAGTTCGAGCGCGTTCGAGGAGTCGAGTCGAACACGGTGCAGCGCCACCTCGACGCCGTCGTTGAGTTCGAGAATCGAGTCCCTGGCGCTGTCGGCCTTCGGACGACCCACGTCGGATCGGCCGTGGATGATCTGTCGTTGCAGGTTCGACAGTTCGACATCGTCGAATTCCACGATGCCCAGGGTGCCGACACCGGCGGCTGCCAGGTAGAGCAGCGCGGGTGAACCGAGCCCCCCGGCACCGACGACGAGCACGCGTGCGTTGCGCAGTCGCTTCTGACCGTCCGTTCCCACATTGGGGATGATCAGGTGCCTGCTGTATCGGGCGACTTCCTCGGGAGTCAGTTCGCCCGCGGGTTCGACCAGAGGGGGGAGATGGACCACGACGCAGCGACGCTCCTCGACTCGACACGACGACCGAGTACCCGGCACGCCACGTTCGAATCTAATCCCCCGGCCCGTCCCGAACCCAGCCGATCAACCTCGGGGGTAGGGCCACGGGTTGAAACGGCACGTCTTGCCGTCCATCGGAACGACTCCCGCGGGGTCCAGTCGCGCGATGTCGTCGTTGGACGTCCCGAACGTCTGCTGCATCATCACCGGAGCGAGCCCGCCGTCGGTCTCGCACGGTTGGTGCTGTTGGTAGCCGATCGCGTGGCCGACCTCGTGATTGATCTGGTACTGGCGGTACGAGCCGATGTCGCCCTGGAACGAGATCGCCCCACGCACCCACCTCGGCTCGTTCAGCACCACTCGCTCGATGCCGGGGTTGTAACAGGAGACCTCGAGCTGGATGTCGTAGCCACAGGCCTGGCGGATCGACAATTGCGACGTCAGCGAGATCCTGAAGTCGGGATCGCCCTGATCGATTCGACGGAATCCGAACCGTGGATCGTTCGTCCAACTCTTGGGGTTGGCGAGGGTCTGATCCACCAATCGGCCGAACGACTCGTCGCCGCCGAACCCGACCGTGTCCACGCCGTCCTCCACCTCGACCGTGTAGGTGAACACCCGCTCGGTCCCCTGACCCACCTGCTCGGTGGTGCCCGGCACGGTGTGCCACGTTCCGGCTCCCTGCACCGCGAACGGACCACCGTCGGGTAGTTCACCCGAGGAGATCGATTCCGCGAAGTTGCCGTCGGCCTGCGGCGGCACGCCGATGACTCCGGTGCCCGAGGTCGTGTCCGCACTCAGGGTGCCGAATCCAGGATCGACATTGGTGGACTGCGCCGCGGTGCCGGTGACGGGGTCACCGGTACGCACGGCATCGAACACGACGAGCGCGGTCACCACGATCAGAATCGGAACCGCGTACGCCCGCCAGCCGTACGTGGACGCGAACTTTCCGAGCTTGCTCTGTTTCCTGATATCGCGATCCGGTCTGGGACTGCGTTGCTTGACCTCGCGTTGCGTCGGGTCCCACTGCGCGCGGAGCGGTTGATGCGACCCACGACTTCCCACGGTGCGTGGGAAGTCGTCCGACCGATCGTCGTAGCTCTCGCCGACGCCGCCCGACTGCACACCACCGCGGATACGCGGCCCGCCTCGGTCAGTCACTCGATCACGATCTCACAATCCTCACCGCCCGCTGCTCGGCACGCCGATACCGGGAACGGAACTATCGGGTTTTCGGTACGAAAACATCGTACGAACAAACCGCTCGACATGATCCGGTATTGCCCACTTTTCGCAACGGTCCCCCAGGATCCCGTGAGTGCGGGCAGCCACGAGTATCGTTGCCCGTGATCTGCGCTACGAACGGTCCGAACCGACGGCCACCCGCCGGAAGTTCATGCCGGACCGTTCGTTGTCGAACCAAGACGAGCGCAGCTGTCGACGCGGATGGGAACATAATTGATGACAGATCTCGACGACCGGCGGTCTTCCGACCGGCCGGCCACCACCGGCAATCGCCGCGGCGCACGGTTGCCGCGCGATGCCCGTCGGGCGCAACTGCTCGCTGCTGCGAGCGAAATATTCGTGACCCGCGGATATCACGCATCCGGAATGGACGAGATCGCCGAATGCGCCGGTGTCAGCAAGCCGGTCCTGTACCAGCACTTCCCGGGAAAACTCGAGCTGTATCTGGCGGTGCTGCAGAGCTACGTGGACACCCTGATCGCGGGAGTCCGCCAGGCCCTGCGCTCGACCACGGACAACAGGCAGCGCGTTCGCGCCGCAGTGCTGGCGTTCTACGACTTCGTCGACACCGACACACAGGGCTTCCGCTTGGTCTTCGAGTCCGATCTGATGGGCGACCCGCAGGTCAATGCGCGCGTCGAGCAGGCGACAGAAGCCTGCGTCGACGCCGTCTTCGACCTGGTTGCTCACGACTCCGGGCTCGATCCGTACCGGGCCCGCGTACTGGCTGTCGGCCTGGTCGGTGCCAGTCAGTTCACCGCTCGGTACTGGCTCGAAGCCGACCGGCCGATCTCCAAGGAAGACGCCGTCGACACCACGGTGTCGCTGGCCTGGGGCGGTCTGTCACACGTTCCCCTGCAGGCACCGTAGGGAACGGACCCACGAACGCAACACGCCCCTCACTCGATCCGAGTGAGGGGCGTGTTTTCGTTCCGCGCGGTCTCAGGCGGTCGCGAATCCGACCTTGCGAGCATCGGACGGACCGATCTCGACGTACGACACCTTGGAAGCCTGAATCAAGAACTTGCGTCCCTTCTCGTCCTCCAACGACAGCACTCCGTCCTTACCGGCGAAGGCGGTCGATACGAGCGCTTCGACCTCGGCCGGGGACTGCGTGCTGTTCACGACGAGCTCACGGGAACTCTCCGAAACACCGATCTTGACCTCCACGGTCAACCTCCGAACTCTCGACAACTCTGCTCACGCCAGGCTAGTGCAGAGGGGTCGCCCCGGATGCCCGACGCCCTGTGCTGTCAGCGAACAGCGCCCAGTGCGGTCAGTCCAGGCCGAGTGAGGACATCCGTTCCGCATGCTGTTCCTGCATGCGATCGAACAGTGCGACGACACCGTTGAGGTCTCCCGACGCGGTGATGACGAGATCGGTCAGCGACTCGCGGCGAGCGAGCACGAACTGCGCCTGGGTGATGGCCTCACCGAGGAGACGACGACCCCACAGCATCAGTCGTGCCTTGTCCTGCGAGCTGGCGCGAACCCGGTCGGAGACCTCGTGCACCACGAACTCCGAGTGCCCGGTCTCGGCGAGCACGTCTCGGACGATCTCGGCCACGGCCGGGTCGAGACTGTGCGCGATCTGCCGGTAGAAATCGGCCGCGATGCCGTCACCCACGTAGGCCTTGACCAACGACTCCAACCACGTCGACGGCGTCGTCGACTCGTGGTACTCGTCCAGAGCGCGAACGAACGGATCCATCGAGGCGTAGACATCGAGACCGCGATCCGACAGGGCCTTCTGCAACGTCTCGAAGTGGCTCATCTCCGCAGCCGCCATGCTCGCCAGCGCGACGCGACCCTCCATGGTCGGAGCCATTCGAGCGTCCTCCGCCAGGCGATAGAACGCCGAGATCTCGCCGTAGGCGAGCACCGCGAACAGATCCGGAATGCCGGGGTGATCGTGCGCGATCGCCGGGTCGACCCGGTCCGTTTCCGGCGACTCGACGACGGTGGTGGGTGAAACAGCGGACGACGGCTCCGACGAATGGGCTCCCATGCGGCAATCGTAGTCCGGTGTCGGACCCGTCGTCTCGGCGCGCGCCGGACCTGCCACGACCTGCCGACAATGGAGAAATCCGTTCGGCAAGCTACCATGGTGCTCGATCGTCGCTCGCGGACCGATGAAACGGACCGAAGAAGCACGCGACGGTCATCGATAATGTGTGCGCACCTGATCCGGGTCGCCTCGACAGCTTCGCCGCAGCGGACATCTCAGTCCGCGGCCGCGCTGAGGCTGACGGCGACATCACATCGGATCGAGGGCATCGACTTCGGCCGGCAATAGGCCTATGCCCTTCCTCGTGCGCACGTTCGAACACGAGGAAGGCCAGTCCCCTGAACAAGACAGTCATCGACCAAGAGTCCGACACCGGCGACACCACAGTGTCGGCGCACGTGGACGACACGCACGTACCTCCCACTTTCGCCGAGCTGAACGTGGACCCCACCATCGTTCGCGCGCTGTCCGAGATGGGAATCGAGCGCACCTTCGCCATTCAGGAGTTGACGCTGCCGCTCGCCATCGCGGGCGACGACCTCATCGGTCAGGCACGCACCGGAATGGGCAAGACGTTCGGCTTCGGTGTGCCCCTGCTGCACCGACTCGCCACCGACAACTCCGGCACCTCCCCACTGGACGGCACCCCCCGCGCCCTGGTGATCGTGCCGACGCGTGAACTGTGCGTGCAGGTCAGCTCCGACCTCGAGAACGCGTCGAAGTACCTCAGCGGCGCGAACGGCCCCGTCAAGGTGCTCTCCATCTACGGTGGCCGTCCGTACGAGGCGCAGATCAGCGCATTGCAGAACGGCGTCGACGTCGTCGTCGGCACCCCGGGCCGACTGCTCGACCTCGCCAAGCAGAACCACCTGATCCTCGGCAAGGTCGGGGTCCTGGTTCTCGACGAGGCCGACGAGATGCTCGACCTCGGGTTCCTCCCCGACATCGAACGCATCCTCGGCATGGTCCCCGACAAGCGTCAGACGATGCTGTTCTCCGCCACGATGCCCGGCCCCATCATCACTCTGGCCCGCACCTTCCTGACGCAGCCGACGCACATCCGCGCCGAAGAGGCGGAGTCCTCGGCCGTGCACGACCGCACCGCCCAACACGTCTACCGGGCCCACGCCCTCGACAAGGTCGAGATGGTCGCCAAGGTCCTCAAGGCCGAAGGTCGCGGCGCGACGATGGTGTTCACCCGCACCAAGCGCACCGCGCAGAAGGTCTCCGACGAGCTGGCCGAGCGCGGCTACTCGGTCGGCGCGGTCCACGGAGACCTCGGCCAGGTCCAGCGCGAGAAGGCTCTCAAGGCTTTCCGCACCGGCAAGATCGACGTGCTGATCGCCACCGACGTCGCGGCCCGAGGAATCGACATCGACGACGTCACCCACGTCATCAACTACCAGTGCCCCGAGGACGAGAAGACCTACGTCCACCGCATCGGCCGCACCGGCCGTGCAGGGCGCACCGGTATCGCCGTCACCCTCGTCGACTGGGACGACATCCCGCGCTGGCAGTTGATCGACAAGGCTCTGGGTCTGGGTATGCCGGATCCGGTCGAGACGTATTCGAGCTCGCCGCACCTGTTCTCCGACCTCGACATCCCCACCGATGCCACCGGCACCGTGCGCAAGGCACCGTCGCGTGCCCCGGAGAAGACGGAAGACGACGGCGAGACGAATGCCGCAGCGCCTGCGGCCGACGCGTCGTCGACGACGAAGCCGCGCCGCTCGCGCAGTCGCAGGCGCACCCGCGCAGGGCAGGACGGCGACAACGCCGCAGGCTCTGCCACCACCACGAACGAATCCACTTCCGCCTCGGATTCGGTTGCCGGACAGTCGGATACAACCGACACAGCGACCACCGACACGGCCACCAAGACTGCCCCGCGCCGCCGTAGGCGTCGTCGCCCCAGTGGATCGTCCGCCGATGCCGGACCGTCGACTGCGAGCGCATCGGAGTAACCTCCCGCCGTGCTGGCTCCAGAACGTCGGACGAGAACCGACCTCGTCGTCGCCGCCGTCATCGCAGTGGTGGTGGTCGTTGCCGCGAGCATCGCCTGGTTCACCGGTGATGCTCGCGGAACCACATCGATCCCGGCCGAGGAGCCACTGCCTCGAGCCGAACCCGCCACCGCGGTGCCCACGACGCTCACCGAACTGTGGCGCGCACCGAGCGCAGCGACGGACTCGACGCGAACCCCGCTTCCTGTCGTCACCGGATCCACGGTGGTCACCGCCGACGGGGGTGCCGTCCTCGGCCGCGATCCACGGTCGGGCGAGCAATCCTGGTCGTACACACGCGATCTCCCGCTCTGCTCGGTGGTCGCGTCGTGGAACACTGCGGTCGCGGTCTACCGCGACGGCCGCGGCTGCTCTCAGGTCACCGAACTCGACGGGGCCACCGGAGACCGCAAGGCGCAGCGCACGTCCGACGCCGACGATGCGGTCCGCCTGTCCTCCGACGGCACCTACGTGACATCGAGGGGCGACACCCGCATGGAGCTGTGGCGGTCGGACCTGGTGCGCACCCTCGAATACGGCCGAGTGGACGCCCCGGTCAATCCGGGAAGTCAGCCGAGAACCGGCTGCACATTGCTGTCCTCGGCGTCGACGAACTCACGAACGGCCGTGCTCGAACAGTGCCCGGGAGAGCCCGCCGCGCGATTGTCGCTCATCAATCCTGCCCCCAAGGACGCCAGTGAACCCGAGGAGTACGGGTCGACGGTGGTACCGGAACTCGTTCCCGAATCCGACACACCGACTGCCGGGCGGATCATCGCGATCACGGGCAGCGTTGTCGCGCTGTGGATCCCAGCGAACAACGGCGCGCCCGATCGGGTGGGACTGTACGACGACGCGGCCGCGAGAACCTCCGAATTCGCTCTCCCCGGAGGCTCCTCCCCTACCCCGAACTTCCCTGCAACGAAAGCAGGTTCGGTGCTCACCTGGTTCACCGGCGCGGGAGTCCAGGCGTTCGATTCCGACAACCTCGGCCCTCTGTGGACCGTCCCCGGAGCCCTCGGAAACGGCACGGTCATGGCCGGACGACTCCTCGTACCCGTACCCGACGGCATATCGGTGGTCGATCTCGCCACCGGTGTCTCGACGGCCGACATTCCGGTCGACCGAGGCGATTACGACGGCCCGATACAGATGTCGGTGATCGGCGACGTGGTCGTCGAGCAACGCGGTTCCGACGTGGTCGCTCTGGGCTGACTCGATCGCAGGGCTTCGTGCTACTCCGCCGGATCGTAGGTCTTCAGATCGGCTTCGCCGTCCCAGTGCGCCAGCAGATTCTCGGCGAGTTCTCGATAGGCCTGCGCGCCCTTGTTCTTTCGGCCCGAGAGCACCGTCGCGCCGGATGCACTGGCCTCCGCGAAGCGCACGGTCCGCGGAATCGGCGGCGCGAGCACCGGCAACGAATAGCGGTCCGAGACATCGCCGAGCACGTCCCTGCTGTGCGTGGTGCGAGCATCGAACAGTGTGGGAAGGGCACCGAGAAGCGTCAGATCGGGGTTGGTGATCTGCTGCACCTCGGACACCGTTCGCAACAACTGACCGACCCCTCGATGCGCGAGGGTCTCGCACTGCAGGGGCACCAACACCGACTGCGCGGCGGTGAGGCCGTTGAGGGTCAGTACCCCGAGCGACGGCGGACAATCGATGACGACGACATCGAAATCCTCGAGGATCGGTGCGAGTGCCCGCTTGAGGGCGAATTCGCGACCCGCACGCATCAGCAGCAACGCTTCCGCGCCGGCGAGATCGATCGTCGCAGGCAGCAGCACGATTCCTTCCGCGGTCTCGATCAGGACGTCCTCGACCTTCGCATCCCCGGTCAGCACTTCGTGGACCGAGGAATCGAGCTTGTCCGGGTTGTGCCCGAGCGAGAACGTCAGGCAGCCCTGCGGGTCGAGGTCGACCACCAGGACGCGTCGATCGAGAGCATGCAGCGCAGCCGCGAGCGAAGCCACCGTGGTGGTCTTGGCGACGCCGCCCTTCTGATTCGCTACCGCGAGAATTGTCGTCACGGCCCTGATCCTTGCTTACATCGAGCCGATGAGCGAGGGTTCGGCATCTCTCGGGCGCGTCAGTGCATCGCGATCGGTGCCGCGGACCGCTCGGTCACGTGCTTCGTTCGGGGCAGGAAGAAGGCGGGGACGAACGTGGCGACGATCAGAATCAGCGCGACCATGAAGGTGGTTCCGAACGCCCTGGCCGAGATGTCGAAGGCTTCGACCTGGCTGGTCGCCGTCGATGCGGGCTTCTGCTGAGCGGTCAACACCACCGACATCAGCGCAGTACCTATGGAACCGGCCGCTTGCTGAACGATGTTCATCAACGTCGAGCCGCGGGCAACGGTGTCGTCGGTCAGTGTCTGCAACGCGGCCGTCATGATGGGCATCATCGTCGAACCGAGGCCGAGACCCATGACGAACAGTGCGCCGATGAGCAGGGTGTAGGACGTGTCGGTGCCGACCTGGGTGAACACCGCCATCCCTGCGGTGATGAGCACCATTCCCGCCAGCACGATCCTGCCGGGACCGAACTTGTCGGCGATCACTCCCGCGATCGGCATCGCGATCATCGCGCCGATGCCCTGCGGTGCGAGCAGCAGCCCGGCAGTCAACGTCGTTTCGCCGCGAAGCAGGAAATAGCTCGGGAACAGCAGTCCCGCGCCCATGAAGGCGACCATGAACAGCGTGGTGGTGATCACGGCCACGGTGAGCGATCGGTTCGCGAACAGCCGTAGATCGATCAGCGGATGCTGCACACGCAGGGCATGAAAAACGAACAGGACGATCAGCACGAGCCCGACGATGACCGGGACCAGCACCTTCACCGCGAGAACGGTTTCGGTTTCGACGACCGAGGACGCGCCGTAGAGGAACAGGGCGAGGCCGGGCGAGAGCATCAGCATGCCGCGGAAGTCGAAGGATTCGGACGGAGTCGGGTTGTCCCTGGGAAAGATCACCACGGCCGCGATCAGGGCGAGGATGCCGATCGGCAGATTGATGAGGAAGATCCAGTGCCAGCTCGCTGCCTCGATCAGCCAGCCGCCGAGGATGGGCCCTGCGATGGGACCGATGAGCATCGGAACACCCAACACGGCCATCACCCGCCCGATCCGCTCGGGACCGGCGGCGCGCGTCATGATCGTCATGCCCAGCGGCATCAGCATGCCGCCGCCGAGACCCTGCAACACCCGGAAGGCGATGAGCGAGGTGATGTCCCAGGCGAAGCTGCACAGCACCGAACCGAGGACGAACAGCACCAGCGCGGTGATGTAGAGGCGCTTGGTCCCGAACCGATCGGCAGCCCAACCGGTCAGAGGTATGACGGTCGCCAGAGCGAGCGTGTAGCCCGTCATCGTCCACGCGGCGTTGGCGTAGGTGGTGTCGAACACGTCGGTGAACGTCCGGAGCGCGACGCTGACGACGGTGACATCGAGAATCGACATGATCGCCCCGAGCACGACGACACCGGCGATCTTCAGCAACGCGCCGTCGAGCTTCTCCGGAGCATCGGACGACGCGGGCTTCTGCAGGTCGGTCATGGTTCTCCAGGAGATGCGAAGGATGTGTGAGGCACGACGGGAAGAGCTGTGTTGTCCGTGGCAGCGAAGATTCGCCCCGAGAGTAACCGGCCGGTAGGTCCGTACTCAATCGACAAATCGGACACATCCGCAGGCCACCTATGACAAGGGCCACATCCCGAGAGCGGGCATGATCGTTCCATGACAACACACGGCGGCGTCGAGGCCGGCAGAGTCGTTCTACTTCGGCACGGTGAGACCGAATGGGCGCTTGCCGGCAAGCACACCGGGAACACCGACGTCCCTCTCACGAGTACCGGCGAGCGACAGGCCGTCGAGGCCGGATCGCTCCTCCGACTCCTGAAGCTGCGCGATCCCCTGGTGATCACGAGTCCGCGAGAGCGCGCCAGTCGAACTGCCGAGCTCGCAGGCCTGGAGGTCGACCGGACGTGGGATGCGTTGTCGGAGTGGGACTACGGCGACTACGAGGGCATCACCTCGACGCAGATCCACGAGACGGTGCCGCACTGGACCGTCTGGACGCATCCGTGCCCGGGTGGTGAGTCCATCGGAGACATCGCAGTGCGCGTCGAACTGGTGCTCTCGGTGGTGCTGCCACTGTTGAGCGGCCGCGACGTCGTGTTGGTCGGACACGGCCACTTCTCGCGCGCGCTGATCGCCGGCTGGACAGAGGCCGCCATCACCGAGGGCAAACGCTTCGCACTCTCACCCGCCGCGTATTCGTTGCTCGGTTTCGAGCATTCGTTTCGCCAGCTCGTTGCGCACAACGTGCACCCGTCGATTCTCACCGCTGCCACGGCACCGAAAGGAAACCCAGGATGATTCGCCGCGCCACCGAGGCCGATGTTCCCGCCGTCACCGCTCTCGTGCACGAACTGGCCGCGTACGAGAAATCGTCCTCCCTGTGCACCGTTCGAGACGAGCAGCTTCGTTCTGCGCTGTTCGGGGCGCAGCCGTCGGTGTTCGCACACGTAGCCGAGCACGAGGGGACGGTGGTGGGGTGCGCGCTGTGGTTCTTGAACTTCTCCACGTGGGACGGCGTCAACGGAATCTATCTGGAGGATCTCTACGTGCAGCCCGCCGCGCGCGGAGAAGGCCTCGGAACGGCACTGCTCGCGGCGTTGGCTGCCGAATGCGTCGATCGGCGGTACACGCGTTTGGTCTGGTCGGTTCTGGATTGGAACACCCCGTCGATCGGGTTCTACCGATCACTCGGAGCAGAGCCGCAGGACGAGTGGACCACGTTCCGCCTGACCGAGACGGCATTGGCAGAGCTGGCCACCCGGGCGCGTTGAACGACCACCTCGGCGGAATCAGTCGTCGACGTCGCTGTATTCGGCGGCCATCCACCGAGAGGACGGCGGGCTGAACAGCAACACGAGCACGCCGACGACAACTACTCCGAGAGCGATGCCGTAGGCGGTTTGATGCGATCCGGTCAACAGTGACCACACGACGGGCAGCAGCAGCAGCTGTACGACGGTGGCGATGGACCTTCCCCAGCGTTTTCCGAGTACCAGGGCGATGCCCGCCGCCCCGACTCCGATACCGAGGACACCGAACCATCCCGCGGTGCCGTAGCCGTTGGCCACGGCGTTGTCCCCTTCTCCGGAGAACGCTCGGACGAGAAGAACGACGGCGGCCACCAGCGACGCCACGCCTTGCGCTGCGACGAGCGCCCCGGCGGATCGGAACGTGGCCGGCGGGGTGAGGTTCTCGGGTGAGGTGGACACGCGACCAGCCTAGGCAACCGGGAGTGGAGCCTGCGGAACGACCCGAGGTGACGGGAGTGGAGCCTGCGGAACGACCCGAGGTGACGGGAGTGGAGCCTGCGGAACGACCCGAGGTGACGGGAGTGGAGCCTGCGGAACGACCCGAGGTGACGGGAGTGGAGCCTGCGGAACGACCCGAGGTGACGGGAGTGGAGCCTGCGGAACGACCCGAGGTGACGGGAGTGGAGCCTGCGGAACGACCCGAGGTGACGGGAGTGGAGCCTGCGGAACGACCCGAGGTGACGGGAGTGGAGCCTGCGGAACGACCCGAGGTGACGGGAGTGGAGCCTGCGGAACGACCCGAGGTGACGGGAGTGGAGCCTGCGGAACGACGCAGGTGACCGGAGTGGAGCCTGCGGAACGACCCCGTTAGTGTCAGTGCTCGTGCGTGCGCTGCTGATCGTCAATCCCAATGCGACTTCTACGACGGCTGCGGCTCGGGATCTGTTGGCTCATGCGTTGTCGAGTCGGGTGCGGGTGACGGTTGCGCAGACGACTCATCGTGATCATGCGTCGGAGCTTGCTCGGGGTGCCCGTGAGGACGGGATGGGTCTGGTGATCGTTCATGGTGGTGACGGGACGGTCAACGAGGTGATCAACGGGTTGCTCGGGGTGCCGTTGCCGACGTCGATGCAGGCGGTGACGATCGGTGCGATTCCGCCGATTGCGGTCGTTCCCGGTGGTAGTGCGAATGTGTTCGCTCGTTCGCTGGGTATCGAGGCGGATCCGGTGGCGGCGACGAATCAGTTGATCGGTCTGCTCGATGCACGGGCGCGGCGGACGATCGGGTTGGGGCACTGCGACAACCGTTGGTTCACGTTCAACGCGGGTATGGGTCTGGATGCGGACGTGTGTCGGGCTATCGATGCCGGGCGCAAGGACGGCAAGCCGGTGTCTGCGACGCGTTATGTGCGGTCGGCGGTGCAGGAGTTCTTCAAGCACAAGCGGCAGCCGGCTCGGTTGACGGTGGAGGTTCCGGGTCAGGATCCGTTCGAGGGTGTGCACTATGCGTTCGTGTCGAATTCGAGTCCGTGGACGTATTTGAACGAGCGGCCGGTGCACACCAATCCGGGTACCGGTTTCGATTCGGGTCTGGGAGTGTTCGGCATGCGTTCGACTGCATTGCTCCCTACCTTGCGGGTGTCTCGCCAGTTGCTGGCCAAGGGCGCAGAACCGAAGTCGCGCAAGCTGATTCGGATCGATGATGTGCCGAGTGTCCGAATTTCGTCGGCGGAACCGGTCGGTTTGCAGATGGATGGCGACTATCTGGGCGAGCGCACGGAAGCGGAGTTCTTCTCCACTCCCGACGCGCTCGAAGTGGTCGCGCCGGGCAGGTGAGGGCCGCCCGTCCTGGGCATATGCGGCAACACACAGCGCTGTTCTGGGAAACCACGAGCGAAATCCGTTCACTCGGGGTACAAAGGAGCGCAGAAGGCTAAAGCGAGCCTAACAGAGTGAGCTTGACCACGGTCACGCGCGTACCCCTTGACTTCACCTGAGTTCGTGAAAGCATTCACAAGCAACAGTGCGGAAACATTGGTTACCCACTCGTGAACAGAAGAGAAACGAAACGGCGCTTCGGCGCCCGGTAAGGAGCAGAGGATGGACTGGCGCCACAAGGCAATTTGTCGCGATGAAGATCCGGAACTATTTTTCCCGGTGGGAAACAGTGGTCCGGCGCTCGCGCAGATCGCCGATGCCAAAGTCGTCTGTACTCGGTGCCCCGTCACCGCTGAATGCCTGTCCTGGGCACTCGAATCCGGCCAGGACGCAGGAGTATGGGGCGCAATGAGTGAAGACGAGCGCCGTGCTCTCAAGCGACGCAACGCACGTACGCGCGCACGCAGCTCCGTCTAGGACGCACACGCAGCAATCGGCAAGGCCCGGTACCCGCTCAGCGGATACCGGGCCTTCTGCGTTCCACGGATCGTCGGCGGGCTCGTTACACACTGTTCACCGAACGTGCATCAGGCCCTCGGCACACGCCGTCCCAGAGGAACTCTCAACATTGCGTCGGTTCCCCCTCCCGCCGCCGGATGCAGACCGAGCGATCCGTTCAGCTCCACCGATACCAGCGTGCGCACGATCTGCAGTCCGAGACCGTCCGAGCGTTCCAGGGAGAACCCCGTGGGCAACCCGCGCCCGTCGTCGTGGATGACAACATCGAGCCACTTCGCGGACCGGTCCGCTCCGATTCGGACGACACCCGCAGACCCGGCGTCGAATCCATGCTCCATCGCGTTCTGCACCAGCTCCGTGAGCACCATCACCAAGGGCGTCGCCCGTTCGGCCGAGAAGACTCCGAGTTTGCCCTCGCGCACCACTCGAACTCTCGGGTTGACCGTCGCTATGTCCAACATGATGGGCACCAGACGATCGACGATCTCGTCGAGATCCACTTCCTCGTCCACCGACATCGACAGCATCTCGTGCACGAGTGCAATGGACGTCACCCGACGAACCGACTCGGACAACGCCGTGCGCGCTTCCTCGTTCTCGAGTCGACGAGACTGCAGCCGGAGCAGCGCCGCCACCGTCTGAAGGTTGTTCTTCACCCGATGATGGATCTCTCGGATGGTCGCGTCCTTGCTGAGGAGGGCTCGATCGCGTCGTTTCACCTCGGTGACATCGCGGATCAGCACAGCCGCACCGGCCGACCTCCCCCGGGGCTGCAGAGCCAACGTACGCACGAGAACGGTGGCACCGCGTGCATCGACCTCCATCCGGTGTCCCACGTTGCCGCTGAGCGACGATCTGATGTGGTCGGCCACTTCCTGTGAGTCGAACGGGTCGGTGACCAGAGATCGCGTGACCGACGCCAGATCTCGACCGGACAACTCCGTCGTCAATCCCATCCGGTGGTACGCCGAGAGGGCGTTGGGACTGGCGTAGTCCACCCGCCCCTCGGTGTCGACGCGAATGAATCCGTCGCCCGCTCGCGGGGACGAGTTCACATCGGTCCGCTCCTCCGGGGTGGGAAACGTCCCTTCGCTGATCATCAGACACAGGTCGTCGGCACATTCCCGATACGCGACCTCGAGGGCACTCGGCGGTCGAAGCTGCGCGGGATTGGTGTCTCGGGTCAGCACCGCGATGACGTGCTCCCCGCAGCGCACCGGAATGCTCTCGGTCCGGGTCACCACTCCTCCGTGCACTATTTGCCGCTGCTGCAGCGCGACCATCACGTCGGGGTGCTCGGACTCGGAGATCGTCGTTCCCACGATGTCGTGCGTGAAGACCGTGGGCGCAGTGGTCGGCCGGCACTGAGCCACACACAGCACGTCGGCAGTCCCACTGGACACGTCGTCGGTGCCGACCCACAGCAGCACGTCGGCGAACGACAGGTCGGCCAGCAGCTGCCACTCCCCCACGACGCGTTGCAAGTGGTCGACCGCGACACCGGGGAGGTCGGTGTGCTCGGCCAGAAGGTCACTGAGGGTCGACACGACAGCTCACGTGATCACTGCTCAGGACACGACGGCGATGAGGTCGCCCTGCTGAATGACGTCGCCCACCGCGACGTCCACCGATGTGACCGTCCCTGCCGTCTCGGCCAGCACGGGAATTTCCATCTTCATCGATTCCAGGATGACGAGGGTGTCACCGACCTCGACTGCGTCGCCTCGGGCCACGACCACCTGAAACACCGTGGACACCATCTCCGCACGAACGTCCTCGGACACCGGCGAACCCCTCTCTCACGTCACCACGAACTGCGCGGACCACCCACCGGAGGCCAGGCCCGTCACAGTAAGCCAATCACACGTGGGAGACTGTAGTGAACAAACGAGAGGAGCCCATCATGGGAAAGCGTGGACGTAAGAAGCGTGCTCGTAAGGGCAACAAGGCCAACCACGGCAAACGTCCGAACAGCTGACGGTTTGCCACAAGCAACGAGGGGCCGAGAAGCTACTGCTTCTCGGCCCCTCGTCGTCGTACGAACTGCGGTTATTCGGAGTCGGTCTGACGAATCAACACCGTCCGTCGGATCTCGACGCTCAGTCGCTCGCGCAACCCGGCCGGTGCCTGGTCTCCCCCGCATTTGCGCGAGATGAGCCGCTTGACCTTCTCTTCGATTCCATATGCCTCGAAGCAGGATCCGCATTCGTCGATGTGCTTCTGCAGACGGGTCCGGCTCGCTTCGTCGCATTCGTTGTCGAGCATCACCCACACGTCCGCGATCACCGCCGAGCAGTCGAGCCGCTCGAACTGTGCGTCGCCTTCGTCCCCGCCGTCGATCTTTCCGGTGCCCGTCACTGGACTACCTCCTGCTCGTGCCGGTCGACTGCGCCGTCCCGGTTGAATCCGCGCTCCCGTGCAACCCCTGCCAGCAGGCCTCGCAGTTGCTTGCGTCCGCGGTGCAGACGCGACATCACCGTGCCGATGGGCGTGCCCATGATCTCGGCGATCTCCTTGTACGGGAATCCCTCGACGTCGGCGTAGTACACAGCCATCCGGAATTCCTCGGGCAGAGACTGCAGCGCGGCTTTGATGTCGTCGTCCGGCAGCGCGTCCAGAGCTTCCACCTCGGCGGATCGCAACCCTGTCGACGTGTGTTCGGCGGTGGCGGCGAGCTGCCAGTCACTGATCTCGTCGGTGGGGTACTGAGCGGGCTGACGCTGCTTCTTGCGATAGGAATTGATGTAGGTGTTGGTGAGAATTCGGTACAGCCATGCCTTGAGGTTCGTGCCCTCACGGAACGATCGGAACGCCGAGTAGGCCTTGACGAACGTCTCCTGAACCAGATCCTCGGCGTCGGCAGGGTTACGCGTCATTCGCAGAGCTGCGCCGTAGAGCTGATCGAGCATCGGCAACGCGTCGCGCTCGAAGCGCTCGGTCAACTGTGCCTCGGTCTCGGCAGCCCTGCGCTCCGCGATCGCCTTCTCGTCGTCCACGTCAGCGACGGGATTGCTGGCTTCTGTCACGCTGATCCCTTCGATAGCTTCCACCGCCCAGGCTACGGCGCCCGTAGTCGGCTTCTGCGAAGAGATCACCCCCTTCAACACGAGGGGACGTCCCGCGGTCAGCACTGCCATTCGTCATTCCTTCCGCCTGCATCCGTATCTGTCGTTACACAACACGGCGTCGTCCCGTCGTGTTCCCGCTCGGTCGCTAGAGTCCGGGGAATGACTGCGTCCACACCCGCTCTCGCGCTGCTCACCGCACGAAAGGTGGCGCACACCGTGCACTCGTACGACCACGATGCTCGGGTGCAGTCCTACGGCGAGGAGGCAGCCCGGATACTCGTCGAACGGCTCGGCGTTCGACCCGAACAGGTCTTCAAGACGCTCGTCGTGGAACGAGCAGATCGCTCGCTGGCGGTGGCGATCGTTCCGGTGACGGCGATGCTCTCCCTCAAGGCCGCGGCCGCTGCGCTGTCCACCAGGAAGATCGCGATGGCCGGCAGGGCTGCCGCCGAGCGCTCCTCCGGGTACGTCTTCGGCGGTATCTCACCACTCGGGCAACGCAGATCCCTGCCCACCGCGATCGACGACTCGGCTCTCGGCTTCGAGACGATTCTGTGCAGCGGAGGTCGCCGGGGACTGGAAATCGAACTCGCACCAGCCGATCTCATCGGGCTCACCCGTGCCACAACCGCGCCCATCGCCGCGCGCTGACATCGAATGAGAGAAGATGGACCGGTGAGCAATTGGACAGCCCCCGCCGCCGTCGCACCCGTCGACGCGACAGTCACTCTGCCCGGATCGAAATCGATCACCAATCGCGCACTGATCATCGCCTCGCTCGCCTCCGGCTCGTCCACGATCACCGGTGCTCTGCGCAGCCGTGACACCGATCTCATGATCGACGCCCTGGCAACCTTGGGGATCGAGATCATCGCCGCGGACGACGACAGGACGGCGTTGCGCGTGACTCCGGCTCCGTTGCACGGAGGAGCCGTGGAGTGTGGTCTGGCGGGTACCGTCATGCGCTTCGTGCCGCCCCTGGCTGCCCTCGCCGCGGGCGAGGTGTCGTTCGACGGCGACGAACAGGCTCGCATTCGGCCACTCGACACCATCCTCGACGCCCTGCGTGCGGTGGGGGCCGAGATCGACGGCAGCGCTCTGCCGTTCACGATGCGCGGCACCGGTTCGCTGCGCGGCGGATCGGTCGACATCGACGCCTCGGGTTCCTCGCAGTTCGTCTCGGGTCTGATGCTCTCCGCGGCGGCGTTCGACGAGGGAATCGAAATCCACCACATCGGCAAGCCTGTTCCGTCCATGCCGCACATCGACATGACCGTGGACATGTTGCGGCGCGCCGGCGTCCGAGTCGATTCCCCCGAGTCCGGTGGTGACGCGAACACCTGGCGGGTGCACCCCGGACCGGTCGCGCCGATCGAGTGGATCATCGAGCCGGATCTGTCCAACGCCACCCCTTTCCTCGCTGCAGCGGCGGTGACCGAAGGCCGAGTGCGCGTGCCGAATTGGCCCGAATCGACCACCCAGCCCGGCGATGCCTTCCGCGAGATACTCACCCGGATGGGCGCTCGAGTCGACCTGACTGCAGGCATATTGACCGTCGAGGGCCCGGATACGTTGCGCGGCATCGATTTCGATCTTCACGATGTCGGCGAGCTGACCCCGACGGTCGCGGCACTCGCCGCACTGGCCGAAGGTCCGTCGATTCTGCGTGGCATCGCCCACCTGCGGGGCCACGAGACCGACCGACTCGCCGCACTGACAACCGAGATCGTCCGACTGGGTGGGCGCGCCGTGGAAACGGACGACGGCATCCGCATCGATCCGGCTCCGCTGCACGCAGGCGTCTGGCACTCGTACGCCGACCACCGGATGGCCACCGCGGGCGCAATCGTCGGACTGCGTGTCCCCGGGGTCGAGGTGGACGACATCGGTACCACAGCCAAGACTCTGCCCGGTTTCGAGATGTTGTGGGACGCAATGCTGTCCGCGTCGACACCGAGCGGGGTCGGCTCCTGACCGCGCGCCGATACGACGAGTCCGACGTTCGTATCCGACCGGGCAAGAGTTCGCGTCCACGGACCAAGACTCGACCCGAACACAACGACGCCGAAGCAGGCATGGTGGTGTCCGTCGACCGCGGCCGATGGGGTTGTGTGCTCGGCGGTGACCCGGCACGGCCGGTGGTGACGATGCGTGCCCGCGAGTTGGGCCGTACTCCGATCGTGGTGGGCGACGAGGTCGGCATCGTCGGAGATCTGTCGGGCAAGGTCGACACTCTGGCCCGAATCGTGCGCGTCGCCGAGCGGCGCACGGTGTTGCGGCGCACGGCGGACGACACCGATCCGTTCGAGCGGGTGGTGGTGGCCAACGCCGACCGGCTGCTCATCGTGGCCGCGCTCGCGGACCCGCCGCCTCGGACCGGTTTCGTCGAGCGGGCACTGGTGGCTGCGTACGTCGGCGGACTCGAACCGGTCCTGTGCCTGACCAAGAGCGATCTGGCCGACCCCGAGGAATTCACCGCGGCCTTCGCCGACCTGGACGTCCCGGTGGTGTTGGCAGGCCAGTCCGAGGACCTCACCGAGCTGACCGCGATGCTGACGAACTCGGTGACGGCGCTCATCGGCCACTCGGGCGTCGGAAAGTCCACGCTCGTCAACAGGCTCGTACCCGACGCATATCGCGCCACCGGTGTGGTCTCGGGCGTCGGGAAGGGCCGTCACACCTCGACGCAGTCGGTGGCGCTCCCTCTGCCCGGCGGCGGCTGGGTGGTCGACACTCCCGGTATCCGGTCGTTCGGACTGGCGCACATCTCCCCCGAGAACGTCGTCGCAGCGTTCTCCGATTTGGCCGACACCATCGAGAACTGTCCCCGAGGATGCACCCACCTCGGCCCACCCGCCGACCCCGAGTGCGCTCTGGACACCTTGACCGGAGACGCGGCCCGACGCGTCGCGGCCGTGCGTCTGCTCCTCGAAGCCGTTCGAACGAACGAAGCCTGGTAGCAACCCCCCTTTCGGGGTCGGTTGCCACCAGGCTGCACGCCGTTCGGAACTTACGCGGCCTTGCGGACCAGGCTGCGAATTCCCTTGCGCTTCTTCGTCTCTGCGATGGCGGTGCGGAGACCGCGACGCTTGCCCGTTTCGGGATCGACGGTGAACAAACCGGCCGGAGCATCGGCCCACTTGCGCTCGGACGCAGTCTCGGGAGCGTCGTCACTGGTCGCCTTCAGGTACTTGTTCGGCAGCGACAGCTTGGCGATGGTTCGCCACGACAGGAAGTACTGGTGGACGATCGAGCCGGTCGTGTACGGCAGGTCGTACTTCTCGGCCAGTTCGAGCACTCGAACCTTGATCTCGCGCAGGCGGTTACTGGGCAGATCCGGGAACAGGTGGTGCTCGATCTGGTAGCACAGGTTGCCGCTCATGAACTCCATGACGGGGCCTGCGTTGAAGTTCGCACTGCCGAGCATCTGACGCAGGTACCACTGACCCTGAGTTTCGCCCTCCATGTCGGACTTGGTGAACTTCTCCGCACCGTCGGGGAAGTGGCCGCAGAAGATGACGGTGTTGGTCCACACGTTGCGGATCATGTTGGCGGCGATGTTCGCCGTCAACGTGCTCTTCCAGGCGGGACCGGTCAGCAACGGATGCAGGACGTAGTCCTTGCCGATCTGCTTGCCGACCTTCTCGAGCACCTCGCGCCGCTTCTGCTCGAATTCCTCACGCGGCACTCGACCCTTGGCGACCTTGCCCAGTTCGAGGTGCTGAAGCGCCACTCCGTACTCGAAGAACAACTGCAGCAGCAGGTTGTAGACGGGGTTGCCGATGTTGAAGGGCTTCCACCGCTGATCGCGGGTGACGCGCAGCAGACCGTAGCCGACGTCGTCGTCCATGCCGAGCACGTTGGTGTACTTGTGGTGAATGTAGTTGTGCGTCTGCTTCCAGTGAGCGGACGGCCCCGTGTTGTCCCACTCCCACGACGTGGAGTGGATTTCCGGGTCGTTCATCCAGTCCCACTGGCCGTGCATGACGTTGTGGCCCAGCTCCATGTTCTCGATGATCTTCGCGACACCGAGCATGGCGGTGCCGACGAGCCACGCCGGACGACGACGGCTGGCGAAGAGCACGGCCCGGCCACCGATGTCGAGGGATCGCTGCAGGCGGATCGTGTTCTTGACGTACCGGGCGTCGCGTTCACCGCGGGACGCTTCGATGTCACGCCGGATGGCGTCGAGCTCGTGGCCCAACGCCTCGATGTCGGCATCGGTCAGATGCGCGTATTCTTTGACGTCCGTAATCGCCACGGGAAACAACCTCCTGGCAGTCGTGAACACACAGCTCGCGTATCAGGCCATGTGTGATTCCGTCACCTACCGTATCGTAACTTACGGTTCCGTAGGTTAGCGCCGGGAATGTGTGTGACGATTCACAACGACGCGCGGTCGCCCGATCGGCGAAGGGCCTTGGCCTGACGCCTGGCTTCCTTCTTGGCGTTGCGCAGGCTCACACGCGCCTCCTGCATCGCCGACCGCAGACCGCGACGTTGCCCGGTCAGCGGATCGATCCGAAGAGCATGAACGGCAGGCGAATCCCCTACGCGCCACCGTCGCTCGGAGGACGTCTCGGGAGCGTTGTCGGACGTGGCACGCAACCACGAGTCGGGCAGCGACAGCTTGTGAATGGTCCGCAGCGCCAGCAGGTACTGCTTGCCGAGCGACCCCGTGGTGTACGGCAGGTCGTACTTCTCGCACAGAGCGTGCACCTTCTCGGCGATCTCCGAGTACCTGTTGCTCGGCAGATCCGGGAACATGTGGTGCTCGATCTGGTAGCAGAGGTTGCCGCTCATGAACGCCATGACCGGACCGGCGTCGAAGTTCGCACTGCCCAGCATCTGACGCAGGTACCACTCGGGTCGTGTCTCGGTCTCGAACTGGCCGATCGTGAACTTCTCTGCCCCGTCGGGGAAGTGACCACAGAAGATCACCGCGTACGCCCACAAATTCCGGACGAGGTTGGCCGTCGCGTTGGCGGTCAACGTCGACTTCCACGCCGGACCGGACAGTGCCGGGAACAGCACGAAATCCTTGCCGACCTGCTTGGCGATCTTGCGCGCGAAGGCGCGGGTCGCCGGAGACTTCAGCAGGCCCTTCTCGTCCTCGCCGTCCAACTGCTTCTGCGCGTCGTAATCGTGCAGCGCGATGCCCCACTCGAAGGTGGTGGCCAGCACGATGTTGGCGAGCGGCTGAACGAGGTTGATCGGCTTCCACGGCTCGTCGCGGGTCATCCGCAGGATGCCGAAGCCGATGTCGTCGTCCATGCCGACGATGTTGGTGTACGTGTGGTGCGAGTAGTTGTGGGCGCGTTTCCACTGCTCCGACGGACCGGTCTGATCCCACTCCCACGAGGTGGAGTGAATCTCCGGATCGTTCATCCAGTCCCACTGCCCGTGCATCACGTTGTGGCCGAGTTCCATGTTCTCGACGATCTTGGCGACACTGAGCATCGCCGTACCCACGAACCAGGCCGGCCGATACTTGCTGCCGAGCAGCACCGCACGGCCACCGAGCTCGAGCAGCCGCTGCAGTCTGATCGTCCGACGGATGTAGGCGGCATCGCGCTCGCCGCGGCTGTCTTCGACGTCTCGACGAATCGCATCCAGTTCACGACCGAACGCTTCCATGTCCGCTTCGCTGAGATGAGCGAACTCTTTGATGTCGGTGATAGCCACCGGGTCCTCCAACAGTTGAGTGCAGTGCCCGAAATATCGGGTTTCGACGTGGGCAACCTACGTAAGCGTAACCGAACAGTCTGAGAAGGCGGTGTGCGAAAAACAGACCTACAGTTCCAGTGTGCAATCGCCCGCAGCAGCGGAAATGCACGTCTGGACGCGGTCGCCCTCACTGTGTTCCTTACCCGAACGAAGGTCGATCACATGCCCTGCCGTCAACGGGACAACGCACGTCTGGCAGATACCCATCCGGCAGCCGAACGGCATCTGAACGCCGACGTTCTCACCGGCTTCGAGCAGGCTGGTCGCGCCGTCGACGGTGGTCTTCTTGTCCGATTTGGAAAACGTGACGGTGCCGCCTGCACCGGAGGTGTCGGCGCGCGAGATCTCGAACCGCTCCAGGTGAAGCCGGTCCTCGATCCCCTCGCGTTTCCAGGTCTTCTCGATCTCTTCGAGCAGAGCTGCAGGCCCGCACGCCCAGGTGTCACGCGTGCGCCAGTCGGGATAGAGCTCGTCGAGCGAGGCGAGTGCGAACTTGCCGTCCGACCGCGTCAGTTGCACGTGCGAGGTGAAGTTGGGATGAGACTTCTCCAGCGCGGCGATCTCGGCGGCGAACATGACTTCGTCCTCGGTGGGTGCCGAGTGGATGTGCACGGTGTCGGGCATGTCGCCGTGCCGATCCAATGCCCGCAGCATCGAGATGATCGGGGTGATGCCGCTGCCTGCCGTGACGAACAAGATTTTGTTCGGCGGCGGCACGGGCAGCGCGAAATTGCCTTTAGGGGCGGCCAGCCGAACGATGGTTCCCTGCGGGACACCGCCGACCAGGTGTGACGAGAGGAAGCCTTCCGGCATCGCCTTGACGGTGATGGAGATCAGCTTGTCCTCCCAGTTCGGCGGAGAGGTCAGCGAGTAGGACCGCCAGTGCCAACGCCCGCCGAGGTGCAACCCGATCCCGATGTACTGGCCGGGCCGGTAATCGAAGTTGAAGCCCCAACCCGGCTGGATCACCAGGGTCACCGCCGTCGCGGTTTCCTTCTCCACTCGCACGATGCGACCGCGGAGTTCGCGTGCGGACCAGAGAGGATTCGCCAGATGCAGGTAGTCATCGGGCAACAAGGGAGTGGTGATGCGGGTGAAGGCACCACGCACCATGTTCAGTCTCGGACGCTTGGGGGCCGATACTCCGGCCGCCGGAGCCTCCAGCCACTTCTTCAGATCCATCGGGTGTTCCATCCCCTCGATCGAGATACTGAACCGCTTGCGGTCATCGAGGTTACGCTACCGTAGGTTCGGGTTCGGGTTCGGGAACACCTGCGCCGATGTGAATCGTGCCCGATCGAACACGGCCGAGTCACAGCAGTTCGAGCAGAAACGACAACTCTTGCGGGGCGTACCACGCGAGGGTGTGATCCTCGGCGTCGCCGAGCACGAACTCCGCGTCCACGTCACCCATGTCCGCGGCATCGACGGCAGCGACGGCCTTGGCCACCGCCGATTTGGCCCCTTCGAGATCGACGTGGACCGACGCGACCTGATCCATCCGCAACGGTTCCTTCAGCCGGACGACGGCATCGTCGAGATCGGGGCGCAGAGTGGGATCGTCCACATCGGCCGCGATCACCGCCCGCCGGTACACCACCCCTTCGGCGACCGTACCGGTATCGCTCTCGTCGTCGACGGCGGCGGCGATCAGTCGCAGAGAGGCCCGCGCGGCCTCCCCCATCGCCACCTCGGCAAGCTCCTCGTCGTCGCCGGACGAGTACGCCTCACGCAGCGTCGGTGTCACCGCGAAGGCCGTGCGCGAGACCGGGCTGAACTCGCCCTCCGCCGACAACACTTTCAAGAACTCCAGCGTCGCCGGAACGTAGACACGCATTGCAAAGACCTCACACTCTCGATTCGTTGCTGGCATCGACCAACTCTTCCAATGCCTCGTGCAGAAGCGCCGTGACGACGTCCACGTCGGGCATGGCACCTCGATCGGCATTGAGCCCGAAGAACACGTAGCCGTCGTAGGACGTCAACCCGATGCTCATCGCCTGGTTCTCGAACAGCGGCGACACCGGATACATCTCGAGCATGCGCGCACCACCCACGTACAGCGGGAACTGGGGTCCTGGCGCGTTGGTGACGATCAGATTGAACACCCGCTGAGAGAGCCTGCTGCCCGCCCGCGCGCCCATCGCGTGCAGGCTCGCAGGCGCAAACCCGGAGATGCGCATCAGTGTCTGTGCGGTGACTCCGCGACTCTGCTTGGCATGCGCCTCGGTGGCGTGCGCAATGTGCGAGAGCCGCACCACAGCATTCGATTCACCGACGGGCAGGTCCACCAGAAACGACGAGACCTCGCTGCGATCGTCCTCGGCCGGCTCGACCGGCCGCTCGGCCGCATCTCCGAAACCGACCCGATCGGCCGAGACGTACACCGACATGGGCACCATGGCCCGCACCGTCGAGGAGGCCGTGACGGGCTCTCCCCGAGAGAGCAGCCAATTGCGCAGTGCCCCGGTCACGACAGCGAGCACCACGTCGTTGATCGAGCAGTCGAACCTGTTGTGGGTTCTCCGGTAGTCGGCGAGCTCGGTCTTGGCCACCGCGAATCTGCGGTTTCGCGAGATCGGGGCGTTCAGCGGACTCGACGGCGCGCTCTGGGTCGCGGTGCGCAGAACCGCCGCGACCTTCGCGGCGGCACGCACTGCCTCGCCCGCGACACCGGCAGCCCCGCGGACCGCACCGCGCAGAGCCTCGACGCTCTCCCCAGGACGTACCACCAACTCGGTCAGAGCATCGATGACCAACGCCGAGTCCTTGGGCTCGCGCGCAGGCATCCAGAGTTCCTCGGCCATCGGCGGCGGATTCTTGCTCGCATCCAGAATGACCTGACCGATGTCTAGCGCGTGCTCGCCGTCGACCAAGGCCGAGTGTGACTTGGTGAAGATCGCGAAGCGATTCTTCGACAGGCCCTCGACCAGATACATCTCCCACAGCGGCCGAGTGCGATCGAGTGGGCGCGAGGTCAGTCGCGCGATCAGATCGTGCAACTGATCGTCGGAACCAGGCTTCGGGAGCGCCGACCGGCGAATGTGGTACGTGATGTCGAAATCCGCGTCGTCGACCCACACCGGCCTGGCCAGACCGAAGGCGACCTCACGCACCTTCTGCCGATACCGGGGAACCAAGGCCAATCGTTGTTCGACCAACGACAGCAGTCGGTCGTAGCTGAATCCGCTGCGCGGAGTCCGAAAGATGGCGAGCGACCCGAGGTGCATGGGGCTGCTACTGGCCTCGAGAAAGTAGAACGACGCATCCTGCGCTGTCAGCCTGGTCGCCATCGCGTGTTCCAGTCCCCGTCCTCGCGTGAAGTACGCGCCGATTCCTGTGGCCGAGCGCGCAGTGTGCTCGAACATAGAGTACGTGGCGGGCCGATGTCGGTCTCGGGGTCGGTCGTGGACCGTATCGCGGGCCGATCCGGGGTACCGACGGGAACCGAACGCGCTCTCGGACCGTCAATGACGGTGTGAGCGTCATCGAATCGAACGACCCGCCGGACATCTCCGACACGTCGGCCCCCGGCACCCGGGTCCGCGCCGAGCATCATTGCTTTCTCTCCCGTGCCGCACCGTTCGAACCGCCGCTCTGCACCGGTGCCGTACACACGTGGGATCCGGCGTCGGCCACCGAACCGCCGCCGCCGGCTCTGCACCGACCTTCCGTGCGCAGCAACCGTTCTCGACCGCGCGTCGAGCCCTACGGCCGGCCACCGGTACCCGCCGATGCACGGTCGAGTGCCGACCGCGCCATGCGCATGATGATCGAGGTCATCGATCGACGACGCAGCGCAGACCAGCTGTCACCGTTGTTCACCGCCTCGATGGTCGACCTGGTTCGGACCATCGTGCGGAACCCCCCGCCCGGCAGACGACTCGGATTCGCTGCCGTGCGTCGAGTACACGTGGCGTACGATCGGATGTCTCCGCGGAGATCTTCGGCTCCTACACCCGCGGTCCACGCACGTTCGCCTTCGCGGGCCGAATCGAGCTGGCGATCGACCCGCGCCGCCCCGGGTGGACGGTCACCTCGCTACGAGTGGGGTGACGGTCTCCTCGCCCGGAGGCGACGCGACCGTCGTGCACTATCTCTTGCGCTTGGAGCGAGCTGCCTTCTTGGGTGCCTTGCTCTGAGTCCTCGCTGCTTCGCGACGCTCGCGGCGGGTGCCTTCGGCGGCGGACTCGCTGCCGGACGGGGACGGACCGGAACGGCGAACCGCAGTGCCACCGCCCTCGGCCGGACCGGAGAAGGTCAGTCTCTGCTCGTCCTGGTCGTCGAGACCCTTTGCCCGCAGAGCCGAGGGCACTGCGGGAGCGGTCGGTGCCGGAGCAGTGGGTGCCGGAGCCGTCGGTGCGGGTGCCGTCGGTGCCGGTGCTGCGGCGGGTGCCGGTGCCGGTCGGCCGGAGCCCACCGGCGAGGACAGTCCTGGAGCGACCGCGAGACCTGCCGAGGCCGCGGGCCCCGCCGGAGCCGGTGTCGCCTCGACCTGAAGGTTGAACAGGAAGCCGACCGACTCCTCCTTCAGGCCGTCGAGCATGCCCTGGAACATGTCGTAGCCCTCGCGCTGGTATTCGACCAGCGGGTCACGCTGCGCCATCGCACGCAGGCCGATGCCTTCCTTGAGGTAGTCCATCTCGTAGAGGTGCTCGCGCCACTTGCGATCGAGTACCGACAGCAGCACTCGACGCTCGAGTTCACGCATTCCGTTCTCGCCGGCGATTCCGTCGATCTCGGCCTCGCGGTTGGCGTAGGCCGATCGCGCGTCCTCGAGCAGCGCCTCACGCAATTCGTCGCGGCTCAGGTCGTCCTTCTCGCCGTCCTCGTTCTCGCCGACGAGCACCTTGTGGTCGATTCCCACCGGATAGAGAGTCTTCAGTGCGGTCCAGAGCTGCTCGAGATCCCAGTCCTCGACGTAGCCCTCGGCTGTCGCACCGTCGACGTAGGCGGTGATCACGTCGGTGATCATGCCCTCGACCTGGCCCTCCATGTCGGCACCTTCGAGGATCCGGCGACGCTCCTCGTAGATGACGGTGCGCTGCTGGTTCATCACCTCGTCGTACTTGAGAACGTTCTTGCGGATCTCGAAGTTCTGCTGCTCGACCTGCGTCTGAGCGCTCTTGATGGCCTTGGACACCATCTTGGCTTCGATCGGGACGTCGTCGGGCAGGTTGAGCCGGGTCATGATCGATTCGAGTGCACCACCGTTGAATCGACGCATCAGTTCGTCGCCGAGCGAAAGGTAGAAACGCGATTCACCCGGATCACCCTGACGACCGGAGCGGCCTCGAAGCTGGTTGTCGATCCGTCGCGAATCGTGTCGCTCGGTACCGAGGACGTACAGTCCACCGGCCTCGCGCACGGTATCGGCATCGGCCTTGACCTGCGCCTTGACCTCTTCGAGCGCAGGCTCCCACGCGGCCTCGTACTCTTCCGGGGTCTCGACCGGATCCAGACCCTGCTTCCTCAGTTTCAGGTCGGCGAGAATGTCCGGATTGCCACCGAGCACGACGTCGGTGCCGCGGCCGGCCATGTTGGTCGCGACGGTCACCGCGCCCTGCCTGCCCGCCTCGGCGATAATCGTCGCTTCCTGCTCGTGGAACTTCGCGTTCAACACGTTGTGCGCCACGCCGCGCTTGGTGAACTGCTTCGACAGGTACTCCGAGCGTTCGACGCTCGTGGTGCCGATGAGGACCGGCTGGCCCTTCTCGTGCCGCTCGACGACGTCGTCTACGACGGCGTCGAACTTCGCTTCTTCCGTCTTGTAGATCAGATCGCCGTTGTCCACGCGGACCATCGGACGGTTCGTCGGAATCGGAATGACGCCGAGACCGTAGATCTGGTGCAGTTCCGCGGCCTCGGTCTCGGCGGTACCCGTCATGCCCGAGAGCTTGTCGTAGAGACGGAAGTAGTTCTGCAGGGTGATGGTGGCCAGCGTCTGGTTCTCGGCCTTGATCTCCACCTTCTCCTTGGCTTCGATCGCCTGGTGCATGCCCTCGTTGTAGCGGCGTCCCACCAGGATGCGGCCGGTGAACTCGTCGACGATGATGACCTCACCGTCGCGGACGATGTAGTCCTTGTCCTTGGTGTAGAGCTCTTTGGCCTTGATCGCGTTGTTGAGGTAGTTCACCAGCGGGGAGTTGGCGGCCTCGTACAGGTTGTCGATACCGAGCTGATCCTCGACCAGTTCGACGCCCGCCTCGTGCACACCGATGGTCCGCTTGCGGATGTCGACCTCGTAGTGGGTGTCGACCTTGAGCATCGGCGCGATACGGGCGAATTCTCCGTACCACTTGCTCGACGCGTCGGCGGGTCCGGAGATGATCAGCGGCGTGCGGGCCTCGTCGATGAGGATCGAGTCGACCTCGTCGACGACGGCGAAGTTGTGGCCGCGCTGCACGAGGTCGTCGAGCGAGTGCGTCATGTTGTCGCGCAGGTAGTCGAAACCGAACTCGTTGTTGGTGCCGTAGGTGATGTCCGCGGCGTATGCGGCACGGCGTTCAACCGGGGTCATGCCGGAAAGGATCACGTCGACCGAGAGACCGAGGAAGCGGTGCACGCGGCCCATCCACTCCGAGTCGCGCTTGGCGAGGTAGTCGTTGACCGTCACCACGTGCACACCGTCGCCGGAGATGGCGTTGAGGTAAGCGGGCAGAACACAGGTCAGGGTCTTGCCCTCACCGGTCTTCATCTCGGCGATGTTGCCGAAGTGCAGGGCGGCACCACCCATGACCTGAACGTCGAAGTGTCGCTGCGACAGCACCCGCCAGGACGCCTCGCGGGCCACGGCGAAGGCCTCGGGCAGGAGCTGATCCAGGGTCTCGCCGGCGGAGTACCTCTCCTTGAACTCCGCGGTCTTGCCGCGCAGTTCGTCGTCGGAGAGGCTCTCGACGTCCGGAGACAGGGTCGAGACGTGGTCGGCGATGCTCTTGAGCCGCTTGACCATGCGACCTTCACCGACACGGAGCAGCTTGGAAAACGACAGCGACGGCACGGGCTTCTCGTCCTCGATCCTCGGTTCACGGGTACTGGTACGAACAACACTGCATACTGCACGAGCTCACGGGTTCGTCACCACGACTTCTGCGTGACGGGTAACCCGAACGCGTCCATGGTAGGCGGTGTCGCTGCGAACCCGGCAGCCCGACTGTCGGTCGTCGGAGATCGTCGATCGACCATTCGGACAACACCGACACAGCACTGCAGGCTCGACGTGGGGATCGAGTCTCCGGTGTCGAGCCTGCAGCGGTGAAAAGATTTCACGGACGGCGAACGAGTCGCGCCGTCCCGAGCGGTCCGGTCAGGTGAGTCTGATCAAGCCGTAATCGAAGGCGTGCCGTCGGTACACGACCGAGGGACGATCGGTTGCGCTGTCGTGGAACAGGAAGAAATCGTGACCGACGAGTTCCATTTCGTACAGTGCGTCGTCGACGCTCATCGGTGCAGCCGAGTGGATCTTGGTTCGCACGATGTGCCCGGGACCGCTCTGGTCGTCCTCGAACGAGTCGAGTTTGATCTCGGGATCGAGAGCCAGCGTGTCGTCCTCGGCGAGTTCGGCAGTGGCCTCGGCGACGGACACGGGTCTCTTCTCGCCGTAGTGGACCTTGCGACGGTCCTTGGTGCGCCGGAGTCTGCTCTCGAGTTTCGACGTCACCGCTTCGAGTGCGGCATAGAAACTGTCGGCACACGCTTCGGCTCGAACGACCGGGCCCTTGCCCTTCGCGGTGATCTCCACGCGTTGACATGCCTTGGCCTGGCGGCGATTTCGTTCGTGCTGCAGTTCGACGTCGAACAGGTAGATGGAGGGATCGAAGCGCTCGAGGCGAGCCAATTTCTCGGAGACGTATATCCGGAAATGATCCGGTATCTCGACGTTGCGGCCCTTGACCACAACGTCCGCATTGCTCTTGGCGGGTTCTTCCGAGGGCTTCTCGTCGAAGAAAACCGAGGCTTGTGAAGGGGTCGTCACGCGTACCTCCCGATATCGGCCACGCCCACTGTTGGACGTGGCAAGTGTGCATGCCGAATGGGGAACCTTCCGGCATCTCGAGTCCGGGGCATCACCTCACATCCGGTCCAGTTGGGGCGTGTCCGCGACGTTAGTCGGTCATCGACTCGTGTGCCACCGTTCACCCCGAATTGGTTGTCGGCGTGTCCCTCCACCTCACCGTCACGCACTGGCCACCACCAGCGCGCCGGCCACCGGGACCCCGAAATCGGTTAGTACTCTTGCCGATTCGGCCAAGGTCGCGCCGGTGGTGACCACGTCGTCGATGAGCAGAACGGTGAAGTCCGCCGACTCCGTCCCACGTGGGCCGGTTCGCGGACGAGTCACCCCGACGGCCTCGATCCGGCCCGCCACGTTGTGCTGCCGTTGCCCGGCCGACAGTCCGACCGAGTCGCGGACCGCGCCGCTCATGCGGAGCACCTCGGGAACGAGCACTCGCTCCGGTGCCAACTGTTCGGCAGCGATCCGAGCGCATCGCAGAACGGGATCACCCCCGCGAACGCGCGCCGCCCGAGCCCGAGAGGGCGCGCAGATCAGAACCAGCGAACCGAGCTCGGGAGGATCGATCTCACCTGCGTAGCGCAGATGTCCCACGGCCCCGGCGAGCGCTCGCCCGAAGGGCCGGGCCACCGACCGTCGACCTCGCTCCTTCAAGGCGATCACACCACTGCGACGCGGCCCGGTGTACGTACCGAGGGACCAGCACGGCACGCCGGGATCGACTCGTGGACGAACGGCGATGGGCGGGACGAACAGGGCCAGGGAACACACCGGGCACCAGTGCTCCCCCGGCACACCGCACCCGGCACACTCGAGAGGCAGAATCAGATCGAGGAGCGATCGCATGGACGGGGAGTCTGCCCGGGCCCACCGACAAACGTCTGCGGCGTGGTCAGCCGGGCAGAATCGGCACCGCTTCGACTCCGGTCAATCCGGTGACCTCGCGCCAGTACCGGTCGCCGACCGGATCGGTGTTGTTGAGCGCGAACACGGCCCGCGCGTCGGCCACGTACTCCGTTTCCGGTGAGGCGTCCACCGCCAACACCGGAGTGGTCAGGTTGCGTGAGGGCAGCGGATCCATCCGGGATCCGTCGACTGTCACCTCGACCACCGGTGTGTCGGTGGCGACCCGTGCGATCACGATCGTGTCGCCCGTACTCCAGTCCAGACTCGTGGCGTCACTACCGAGTCCGATGGCCACGGCCCTCGGCTCGGTCAGGGAGTACACGCCCGAGGGCTCGCGCACCACCGTCGCCACGTACACGACGCCGTCGACGATGAGCGCCGCTCGCACCCCGTCGCGGGCCAGTCGCAGTTCGGTGATCCGATTGCCGAGTGTCGTGACGGCGGTGGCCTCGACCGGGATCACCGACACCTGACCGGTGGATGGATCGCGGGCGGCCCGGATGACGTTGGTGCCGTCGATCACCGCCCACGCCGCGTTGTCGTCGGCTCCCCAGGTGGGACGCGTGATCGATTGCCCCTCGGCCACGGGGAACGCGCCACCGTCGTAGCTACCGACCATGAGCGTGCTCGACGGCGCAGGGGCGGGCCGTCCGGTGTCCGCGACACCTGCCACGAGGGTGCCGTCGTTCGACAGCGCCACCGAACGCAGGTTGCGGGCCTGCCCGAAGTACCCGGGAGCGGGAGTGGTCTGCGCCTCGTCGACGCGGAGCAATGTGCCGGAGGCCAGTGCGTGCAGCCCGATGCTCTCGTCGGTACCGCCCAGCGGATCGAACGCGTCGACGCCCGCGGTCGTCCACCCGTCGGGCTTGGTCGTGTCGATGGGTTGACCGTCGGCGAGCAACACGTACGGCCCTGCTACCTCCGCCGAGGCGAGAGTCCAGATCACTTGAGCGGCAAGCAGTTCGCGATCGCGGTCACCCTTGTTCTGCAGGCCACCGAAGTCGATCTTGATGCCGCCGAGTCCCACCCCCACCTGCGAGGTCTGGCCGTCCGCCTTGGTGATGGGCCCGCGAATACTCACATCGTCGGACAGTTCGTTGCTCACCGCGGCCGCCAGCGCCGACTTGGGGCCGTCGATGAGCAGCTGCACGAGCTGGTTGGCGAGCTGGTCCTGCGATCCGCTGGTCCACCGCACGTCGGGCACGAGTACGCCACCGAGCGGATCGACGAAGTAGAGCGATCGCTGCTGATAGGTGTTCAGAAATGCGGATCGATCGATGACGACGCCCGGCGGCAGTTTCGAGATCCGCCACTGACCGTCCACTCGGGCCATCTCGATCGCGGCGTCGACCGTGTCCGAGCCGGCCTGGTACTCGCCGCCGGAGGCCAGCATTCCCGCCGTCGTCGAGCGGATGGTGAACTGCGCGGTGTCCGCAGTTCGAGGACCGGACAGGGTGTCGATCCGGTCAGCCACGACCGTCCGTGCGCCGTCGTCCCACGTTCCCGACGCCTCCTCGGTGAGAAACTGCCGGGCGGCCTGGTGCCTGTTGGCCGAGACCGCGCTGGCCTCGAAGAAGTCGTCGAGCAGGCGATCGGGCTCGCGTCCCGGCTCGGGGGCCGGGGCGCTGGTCGGCACGGCACCGGCGGTCAAGGTGCCGATGGCCTGAGGGCTGGACGATTCGGGCAGGCTGGCGCAGCCGCCGACGAGGGCGACGACGAGCGCGCACATCGCCAGCACCCGGGTGCTGCGACGACACGAGAAGATCACGTCGCGGGCTCCGACGCGGATGTCTTGGGTGCGGTGATCGCGGGAATCGGTTGTCCTTGTGCGAATTTCCTGGTGCTGGGTTTGAGGGGCAGTGGGGATCCGATCACCTTGTGCCCGCGCACGAGCGGCAGGGTGAGTCGGAAACATGCGCCTTCGCCCACTGCTCCCCACGCTTCGAGCTTACCGTCGTGCAGGCGGGCGTCCTCGACGCTGATGGCCAGCCCCAGGCCGGTGCCGCCGGAACGTCGAACGCGGGAGGGATCCGAGCGCCAGAACCGGTTGAACACCAGCTTCTCTTCGCCCGGTCGCAGCCCGACTCCCTGATCTCGCACCACGAATGCTGCCGCGTCGGCGTCCGAGCGCAGCCGCAGCAGGACCGGTTTGCCCTCGCCGTGGTCGAGTGCGTTCGCCAGTAAATTGCGCAGAATCCGTTCCACCCGTCGGGGGTCGACCTCGGCGATCACTGCGGTCTCGGGCATGTCGATGATCACTTCGGTACCGGTCTCGCGCGCCAGGTGCCGCACGGTCGACACTGCCGCTCGGGCGCACATGCGCAGGTCGAGCTGTTCGGCGGCCAGTTCGGCGACGCCCGCGTCGTGGCGGCTGATCTCGAGCAGGTCGCCGAGCAGGGTCTCGAACCGATCGAGCTCGTTGACCAACAGCTCCGAGGATCTCTTGAGGGCAGGCTCGAGGTCGTCGCTGGCGTCGTGAATGAGGTCTGCGGCCATCCGAACCGTGGTCAGCGGGGTGCGTAGTTCGTGGCTGACGTCGGAGGTGAATCGGCGCTGGAGATTACCGAATTCCTCGAGCTGGGTGATCTGTTTGGACAGGCTCTCGGCCATCTCGTTGAACGACATCGCGAGTCTGGCCATGTCGTCCTCGCCGCGGACCGGCATGCGTTCCTTGAGCCTGCCGTCGGCGAACCGCACCGCGATCCTCGACGCCGAACGAATGGGCAGAACCACCTGCCGCGCGACGAGCATCGCGATCGCCGCGAGCAGAACCAGGAGCACCACCGCACCGATGAACAGCGTGCCGCGAACGAGCGAGAGCGTACGATCCTCGCTGGCCAGCGGAAAGATGAGGTAGAGCTGCAGGGCCGAGATGTCGGATCCGGTGGGCGATCCCATGATCAGCGCCGATCCGGAATACCCGCCGTCGCTGTCGGTCACCGTGGCGTACTGCGAACTGATCAGGCCCTTCTTGACGAAGTCGCGCAGGCTGTTCGGGATCTGATCGACCGGACCGACGGACGCCTCCGCTCGGGTGGCATCGCCCTCCACGATCAGGACCGGATCGAACGATCCCGCCGACCCGGTGGTCGACGCCGCGTCCAGATCCTGGTTGGTCAGTGCCGCCCTGGCCCGTTCGAGGCGTGTCGCGAGCCCGCTCGAATCGTCGGCTCCGGCGAGGTTGCCCTCGACGGTGGTCCGCGAACGGTCGAGCTCCTCGGTCGCGGCGGACAACTTGGCCTCGAGCAGTCGATCGGTGATCTGGCTGGTCAACACCACACCGAGGATGAGAATGACCACCAGGGACAGCGTGAGCGTCGACACGACGACGCGCAGCTGCAGAGACCGTCGCCAGGCATGGCCGAGCGACGTACTCAGCGAACGAAACCAACGCAGTACCGGTGAGAACTTGCCGTTGATCCGCCGCCGAGAATGGGAGAAACGGATCACGGCGGTCCGGCCTTGTAGCCGACCCCCCTCACGGTCAACACCACCTCGGGGTTCTCCGGGTCCTTCTCCACCTTGGCGCGCAAACGCTGCACGTGCACGTTCACCAGTCGGGTGTCGGCCGCGTGGCGGTAACCCCAGACCTGTTCGAGCAACACCTCTCGAGTGAACACCTGGCGAGGTTTGCGGGCAAGCGCCACGAGCAGGTCGAACTCGAGGGGCGTCAGAGAGACGAGTTCGTCGCCGCGACTGACCTTGTGGGCCGGCACGTCGATGACGATGTCTGCGATGGACAGCAGTTCGGCGGGTTCGTCCTCGGTCCGACGCAGGCGCGCACGCACCCGAGCGACCAGTTCCTTCGGCTTGAAGGGCTTCATGATGTAGTCGTCCGCACCGGACTCGAGACCCAGGACGACGTCGACGGTGTCGGTCTTGGCCGTCAGCATGACGATCGGCACGCCCGAATCGGCACGAAGGACGCGGCAGACGTCGATGCCGTTCATTCCGGGAAGCATCAGGTCGAGCAACACCAGGTCCGGCCGATTCTCACGTACGGCAGCCAGAGCTTGGGTGCCGTCGCCGACCACGAAGGGCTCGAATCCCTCACCGCGCAACACGATGGTGAGCATCTCCGCCAGAGCCGAATCGTCGTCCACAACCAGAATCCGAGGCTTCATGGTCCTATGGTGTCACTTTCCGAACCCCTGATGGCTGATTGAACATGTCGGCGGCGAGTCGATCGGGGTCGACGTCGGCGGTGACGACCCGCCACGGCGACACCCAGTGCGATGCAGCGAGGGTGCTGTACGCAGCCGAGGTTCGGCTCTGCAGTGAGCTGTCGCGCTCGTAGGAATCCCGGGTGCGAGCGGCGTCCGCACTCTCCCGGGCCGCAGCACGCTCGGCGGCCAGCGCCACCGGGACGTCGAGGAGAATCTGGACATCGGGAACGGGCACCGCGAATCGGTCGAACTCGAGCGACCTGATCCATTCGACGGCCTCGCCGTCGGCGGACTGCTCGAGCCGAGCGGCGGTGTAGGCGGCGTTGGATGCCACGTACCGATCGAGAAGAACGATGTCTTTGTCCGAGAGCAACTTTCGGATCTCGTCGCCCGCGTCCCGGCGATCGAGAGCGAACAACAGGGCCATCGCGTGCACACTGCCTGCGGTGTCGCCGTGTTCGCCGTGCAACGCCTCCGCAGCCAGATCGGCGTGGATCGATCGGTGGTACCGGGGAAACCCGATGCGCTCGACCGACAGGCCGTCACGTTCCCACGCCGAAACGAGCCGACGGGCGAGCGTGTTCTTGCCCGCTCCGTCGACTCCTTCGATGACGAACAGTTTTCCCACTACCGGACCTGGCCCCGTCGGTCAGTAGCGGTAGTGCTCGGGCTTGTACGGGCCCTCGACGTCGACGCCGATGTACTCGGCCTGCTCCTTGGTGAGCTTGGTGATCGAACCACCGAGCGCTTCGACGTGGATGCGGGCGACCTTCTCGTCGAGGTGCTTGGGCAGGCGGTAGACCTCGTTGTCGTACTCGTCCGGCTTGGTCCACAGTTCGATCTGAGCGATGACCTGGTTGGAGAAGCTGTTGCTCATGACGAACGACGGGTGTCCCGTGGCGTTGCCGAGATTGAGCAAGCGGCCCTCGGACAGGACGATGATCGAGTGCCCGTCCTTGAACTGGTACTCGTCGACCTGCGGCTTGATGTTGATCCGCGTGACATCGGGAGCCTTCTCCAGCCCGGCCATGTCGATCTCGTTGTCGAAGTGACCGATGTTGCCCAGGATCGCCTGGTGCTTCATCTTGCGCATGTGCTCGAACGTGATGATCGACAGGTTGCCCGTCGAGGTGATCACGATGTCGGCCTGCTCGATGAACTCCTCGACCGTGCGCACGTCGAAGCCGTCCATGAGCGCCTGCAGCGCGTTGATCGGATCGGCCTCGGTGACGGTGACCCGCGCACCCTGGCCCTTGAGCGCCTCGGCGCAGCCCTTGCCCACGTCACCGTAGCCGCAGACCAGCACGGCCTTGCCGCCGATCAGGACGTCGGTGCCGCGGTTGATGCCGTCGATCAGCGAATGCCGGGTGCCGTACTTGTTGTCGAACTTGCTCTTGGTGACGGAGTCGTTGACGTTGATGGCCGGGAACGTGAGCTCTCCGGCGGCCGCGAACTGGTAGAGCCGTAGCACTCCGGTCGTGGTCTCCTCGGTGACACCCTGAACGGACTCGGCAACCTCGGTCCACTTGGACTTCGATGCCTCGAGCGAGCGACGAAGCAGGCCGAGGAACACCTTGTACTCGTCCGAATCGTGATCGTCGTCGGTCGGCGGTACGACGCCTGCCTTCTCGAACTGCGCGCCGCGCAGTACCAGCATCGTGGCGTCGCCACCATCGTCGAGAATCATGTTGGCGGGCTGCTCGGGCCAGGTGAGCATCTGCTCGGCCGCCCACCAGTACTCTTCGAGGCTTTCACCCTTCCAGGCGAACACCGGGACGCCCTTGGGCTCCTCGACGGTGCCGTAGGGCCCGACGACGACGGCCGCTGCCGCGTGGTCCTGGGTGGAGAAGATGTTGCACGACGCCCACCGAACTTCGGCACCGAGTGCAACCAGGGTCTCGATCAGCACGGCTGTCTGCACGGTCATGTGCAGCGATCCCGAGACTCGCGCTCCCTTGAGCGGCTGCACGTCTGCGTATTCGCGGCGCAGCGCGATCAAGCCGGGCATCTCGTGCTCGGCGAGTCGAATTTCCTTGCGGCCGAATTCCGCGAGCGACAGGTCTGCGACCTTGAAGTCGATTCCACCGCGGCGATCCACGGTGAGTGCCGATCCTGACGTAACTGAGGTCGTCATCTTGCCTCTCCTGTTGACTGAGTATCTGTTCCCAGGCTATCGGGTCCGCGCGGCGGCACCACCGGCTGCCCGAGCGAGCAGGAGTGGAACCGGCGAATCGACCGACCGTCGAGAACCCGCTCTACCCGTTTCGTCCGGCTCGCGCCAGGATTCGAGCCCGTTTTCGGGGCAGGATGTTCGCGCGGGCGATATCTCCCTGGTAGTGCGCCGATACCCGCGGATCCATCACCCGACGCCACAGCGGCGGAATTGCGGCGAGGATCACCATCGACGCATAGCCGGCGGGCAACTGCGGGGCCTCGTCGCAGGAGAGCAGGGTCTGATATCGCTTGCCCGGATTGGCATGGTGGTCGCTGTGCCGCTGCAGGTGGTACAGAAATATGTTGGTGCAGATTCTGTCGCTGTTCCAGCTGTGGCGAGGCGAGCACCGAACGTATTTCCCGCGATCGTTCGTTTCGCGGAGCAGGGCGTAGTGCTCCACGTAGTTCACCATCTCGAGCAGGACGAATCCGACGACGGCCTGCACCAGAAGATACGGCGCGATGGACCAGCCGAACACGATCAGCAACGAACCGAACAGCACGACACTGAGCAGCCACGTGTGCAGCAGCGCGTTGGAAGGGCTGGCGACCGAGCGGCCCTTGCGCCGGAGTCGTTGCGCCTCGAGCTTCCAGGCGGAGGCAAGGCCGCGGATCGTGCTGCGCGGCACGAAGGTCCACACACTCTCGCCCAGTCGTGCGCTCGCGGGATCCTCCGGCGTCGCCACCCGGACGTGGTGACCGCGATTGTGTTCGACGAAGAAGTGTCCGTACAGCGTCTGGGACAGGGCGACCTTGGCCAACCAGCGCTCGTGCTGCTCGATGCGATGGCCCAGTTCGTGAGCGGCGTTGATACCCGTGCCTGCCACCAGGCCCACCGTGACCGCGAGGCCGATCTTGTCCACCACGCTCAGATCGCCGTAGGCCCACATCCAGCAGGCGACGAAAAGTCCGACGAACTGCACGGGCAGAAACAGATACGTACACCATCGGTAGTACCGATCGTTCTGCAATTTTTCGCTGGCCGACGCATCCGGATTGTGTCCGTCCTCGCCCGCGATCAGATCGATCACCGGAATGATCACGAAGAACACCAGCACGCCGCTCCACCAGAAGAGCGGCATGCCCGTCCAGTAGACCAACTGCGACGGCAGTAGCGCCGACGCCGGGGCCAACAGCCCCAGCATCCACAGATAACGTTTGTTGTCCTGCCAGCGAACCGACCGTTCACTGGCCTTCGAATCCCGCCCCCCGAAAGCGACACCCGAATCCTCCGTAGAAGTGATTCGGCCGTCCACACTCACTGTTGCAACACCCTCTCATCGAACTTTTTGAGTCCTCCAAGTCTGTTTTCGAGGGTATAACATTCCCGCGGTCTGATGTGACGCTATCTAAACTCGCCGCACAATCGCTGGTCAGCGGTCATGAACGCCCAGCGCTGTCACTGCACGGGTCAGCGCTCGGGCTTCTCGGTCCTGGACTTGCCTGCTTCTCGCAGCCCCATCACCGAGTGACGCCTGCCGTACAGGACGTAGATCACGACGCCTGCGGCCATCCAGACCAGGAACCGCAACCACGTCTCCACCGACAGGTTGAGCATCAGCCACAAGCAGGCCAGGACGGCGAGAATCGGCACCAAGGGAACCCACGGCACCCGGAAGCCACGCTCGAGGTCGGGTCGAGTCCGGCGCAGAACCAGCACACCCGCAGACACCAACACGAACGCGAACAGCGTGCCGATGTTCACCATCTCCTCCAGCGTTCCCAGCGGAACGAAGGCAGCGAGGAGACCGACGATGACACCCACCAGAATCGTCGTCCGAACCGGCGTGCCCTTGCTTCCGGTGTGTGCCAGTCCCCGCGGCACCAGTCCGTCGCGCGACATCGCGAAGAGCACTCGGGTCTGCCCCAACATCAACACCATCACCACGGTCGTCAGACCGGCGAGGGCACCGAACGAGATGATGTTCTTGGCCCAGGTCAACCCGTTCAGCTCGAACGCCGTCGCCAGCGTGGAGCTGTCGCCGGCCAGATCGGTGTACTTGACCATTCCGGTCAGCACCAACGTGACGGCCACGTAGAGCACGGTCACGATCGCGAGCGATCCGAGAATCCCGCGCGGCAGTGCCTTCTGGGGTTCCCTGGTCTCCTCCGCGGTCGTGGCGACCACGTCGAAACCGATGAACGCGAAGAACACCAGTGACGCCGCAGCCAACAGTCCGTACCAACCGAAGGTGCTGCCGCCGGCACCGGTGACGAACGAGAACAGCGACTGGTGCAGCCCCTCGCCGGTCGACGCAGGCTCCGACGGCGGAATGTAGGGATCGTAGTTGGCGACCTTGATGTAGAACGCGCCGACGACCACGACGAAGAGAACGACGATGACCTTCACCGCGGTGATCACCAGCGACACCCGTGAGGACAACTTGGTACCCGACGCGATCAGCACCGTCAGGACCACCACGATCAGCAGTGCGCCCCAGTCGAAATTCAGAGAACCGATCTCGAGCACCGGAGCGGACGTACCGAGCAGATCGCCCAGATAGAGCGACCATGCCTTCGCCACCACGGCGGCTGCGAGGCCGAACTCGAGGATCAGATCCCATCCGATGATCCATGCGATGAACTCGCCGAACGCCGCGTACGAGAACGTGTACGCACTTCCCGCTACGGGCACCGTCGACGCGAACTCCGCGTAGCACAGCGCCGCGAGGCCACAGGCGATCGCCGCGAGCACGAAGGCCAACGACACAGCCGGTCCCGCAACGTTTCCTGCGGTCCGCGCGGTCAGGGTGAAGATGCCGGCACCGACGGCGACGGCGACGCCGAACACGGTCAGATCCCAGGATCCGAGTTCTTTCCGGAGTTTCGTGTCCGGCTCGTCGGTGTCCTCGATCGACTGCTCGATCGATTTGGTCCGGAACCAACCCGTCGTACGTGGGGTCTTCGCGGGCCGGTCTGCTCTGGTCATCGGGTCTCCGTATCGCCACTTCACATCTACCGACGGATCACCGAACTCATCCGTCACTTCGATTCACTGTGGCATCAGACTATTGCCTACGGGCACGCCATCGGACCGATCTCACGGTTCGAATCGGCAGACGCTCCGTGAACGCGCGATCTACAGGCGGCCAACGGAGGCCACGAACACCTCGGCCTCGCCCGAATCGGCGGTCACGGTGACGGATTCGTCTGCAGCGGGTATCCATGCCGAGCTGCCCTGGGGCACCGTCAGCTCGAACTGTCGGCCCCCGGTAGCGGCGACGACGGTGCCACTCGTGCACAACAGAATTCTCGGGCCGGAGCCGGGAACGGCGACCGTCTCCCCCGCCGCAACCGCAGTCCGACTCAGCGCGAATTCCGGTGCAGGCGTCGGATACAGATAGGTCGGTCGATCGTCGACACCCGGAGTGATGGGCGAGATGTCGGCAGGCTCGAAATCGAGCACCCGCAACAGTTCCGGGACGTCGACGTGTTTGGGGGTAAGTCCGCCGCGCAGTACGTTGTCGGAGTTCGCCATGATCTCGACGCCGGTGCCGCGCAGATACGCGTGCAGATTTCCGGCGTCGAGGTACAGACCCTGGCCGGGAGTCAGATTCACCCGATTGAGCAGCAGCGCCGCGAGCACTCCGGCGTCACCGGGATACGACTCCCCGAGCTCGAGCAGAGTTCTGGCCTCGGCGGCGAATCGTCCACCGTCCGTGCGTGCGGGCCCGGAGAGATAGTCGATGCATCCTTGGGCGACGGCAGGCAACATGTCGTCGAGTGCCTGCCCGGGAAGCGTGATCCACGAGGTGAACACGGTGCGCAGCCCCGAGGCATCGGGCTGGGCGGCCAGCAGAGTTCGGTACCCGCTCAGGGCGGGGACGGCCAACGCGTCGAGCAGTTCGACGGTCTCGGTCGGACGCCGGAAGCCTGCCAACGCCTCGAATTCCGTGAGCGCGACGATCAGTTCGGGTTTGTGGTTCGGATCCCGGTAGTTGCGTACCGGAGAGTCGATCGGGACACCCGCGGCGTTCTCGCGTGCAAAGCCTTCACGTGCCTGAGCACTGCTGGGATGCGCCTGCAGAGACAAGGGCTCTTCCGCGGCTAGCAGTTTCAGCAGGTACGGCAGGCGTGACTCGTACTGCTGCGCGGAGCCACCGAGATGAGTACCCGGATCGTCGTCGATCAGCGTGAGCAGCGGGGTGCTGCCGCCCTCGTGCACCACATGCGCGGAGTCGGCCGGATGAGCGCCGAGCCAGATTTCTGCCTCGGGATGATCGGACGGCACCGGGCGTCCCTGAATTCGAGCCAGAGCGGTTCGCGAACCCCATGCGTAGGACCGAACCGCGCCTCGCAAGAGCTGCACTAGCTACCGCCCATCAACAGCAGATACGCGGCAGTGGTGTCCAACCGCGTGGCCAACACGGACATCGTGTCGAGCACCGAGAGTCTATCCGGATCCCGCACCGGTGGGGGGCCGTCGAATTCGGAACGTGCGTGCTCGCCACCGAACAGCGCCTCGCTGGAATCGGCGAGCAACATTTCCGACTCCGGTACACCTGCGATTCGTCGTTCGGTCATCGCGCGATCGACGTCCGAGGCCACCACGACGACGCGCATCGGCAGCGCAGGCGGTGGTCCGTCGAGCTGCTCGTCGTGAAAGAACGAGTCGAATGTCTGTGATGTGCCAGATGATTCGACGACGGACGCCCGAATGGACGCGGCAATGACGTCACCCAACTCCCCCGCACCGACGACGACACCCGCCACGCGCAGCAGCACCTCGCTGCCGTGCCGAGCGACCTCGACCGCAGCAGGACTGCCCCCGGTCAGCACGACGCGTCGACCGTTCAACCCACTGGCGAGGGCCTTGGCCGGATTGTGGAACATCTCGTTGGACGGGCTGTTCCTCACCGCCTCCGCGTCGAGCAGGTCTGCAAGACGAGACAAATTGGGCAGCAACGTCTTCCACGATCCGCCGGCAACCGCACCGAGTACCGCAACGAACGCCGCGAGGTAACGCATCAGCGCGTTGTGGTCGCGAACCGCGATTCGCGGCGGCAACCACATGACTCTGGCTCCCCGGACGGCACGCAGCGGCCCCTCCTCGGGGGCAACCACCACGACCTCTGCACCACGCCGGGATGCCGCGTCGACCGACTCTGCCAGTCGCGGATCCCCTGCGTCGTCGCCTGCCACCACCACCACGTCGAGTGGGCCGATCCACGGCGGGGTACCGGTGCTTCGCACGAGGGGGACGCCGAGGCGGTCACCGAGCGCAGCGACCAGCAGTGACGCTGCTCGACTGCTCCGCCCGTCGCCGGTCACGATCACCACGCTCCGGGGACGCAGATCGGCCAGCCGGGCGAGGACCGACTCGTCGACCGCGGTCGCGACGGCACGAACCTGAGCGCCCGCCAGCGCTGCGCTGCGCAGGGAGCCCTCGCGATCGGCTGCGATGAGAGCATCCGAATCGTCGAGATCGACCAGAGACGACACTGCCGTCATGGCTGCGACACCTCCCCTTACCTCACCCGCTCGAAACGTCTGCATACCCACTCACGGGCCCTCGGTAACCACTATTCCAGTCCGGCGCGAACGATGCTCAAGATCTCCGTCGAAAGTGCGTCGACTTCTTCGCGGGTCCGCGCTTCCACATTGAGTCGAAGCAGGGGTTCGGTGTTGGATGCCCGCAGGTTGAACCAGCCGCCGTCGGCCAACTCGACCGTCACGCCGTCGAGGCGGTCGATTCCGGCGGTCCGATCGGCGAACGCCGCGAGCACGGCCTCGGTCCGTTCGGCTGCGTCACCGACCGTCGAGTTGATCTCTCCCGACGCGCTGTAGGTCTCGTAGGTGGCCATCATCTCCGACAAGGGGCGATCCTGTGCACCGAAAGCCGCGAGAACGTGCAGCGCAGCGAGCATGCCCGAGTCCGCTCCCCAGAAATCACGGAAGTAGTAGTGCGCCGAGTGCTCGCCACCGAAAACGGCTCCGGTGTCGGCCATCTGCTGCTTGATGAAAGAGTGGCCGACGCGGGTGCGGACCGGCGTGCCACCGAGCTTCTCGACCAGCTCAGGTACCGCACGGGAGGTGATCAGATTGTGGATGACGACCGCGCCCGGCTCCTTGGCCAGCTCGCGCTCGGCCACCAGGCAGGTCACCGCCGACGGTGACACCGGGTCGCCCTTCTCGTCGACGACGAAGCACCGATCGGCGTCGCCGTCGAAGGCAAGGCCGATTTCGGAGCCGGTCTCGACGACGAATCGCTGCAGGTCCACCAGGTTCGCCGGGTCGAGTGGATTGGCCTCGTGATTGGGAAAGCTGCCGTCGAGTTCGAAGAACAACGGTTCGATCGTCACGGGCAGCGGCGCGAACACGGCGGGCACGGTGTGCCCGCCCATGCCGTTGCCTGCATCCACCGCGATCTTCATGGCGCGAATCCCCGACAGATCGACCAGTTCGCGCAGGAACTGCGCGTACTCGGTCAGCACGTCACGAGACGTCACGGTCCCGGCGGGGCCGTCGAACTCCGGTACCCCGTCCACCAATTCGGCCTTCACCGTGGCCAGACCGGTGTCCTGGCCCACGGGCTTCGCACCGGCGCGGCAGAGCTTGATCCCGTTGTACTTCGCCGGGTTGTGACTGGCGGTGAACATCGCTCCCGGGCATTCGAGCAGGCCGGAGGCGAAGTAGAGCTGATCGGTCGACGCCAGGCCGATGTGCACGACGTCGAGCCCCTGAGCGGTGACGCCGTCGGCGAACGCACGAGAGAGTGCGGGCGACGAATCACGCATGTCGTGCCCGATGACCACCGAACGCGCGGCCCCCGCCTCGTCACGAACCAATCGAGCGAACGACGCACCGACGTCGCGCACGAACGCCTCGTCGATCTGCTCGCCCACGACGCCTCGGACGTCGTAGGCCTTGATGACGGCGTTCACGCATTCTGCGGTTCGGGCCACGAAGATTCTCCTGGTGATCGTTGTCGACGACGCCGCACATCGGCGTCGGAAATCGAGCGTCGGTAGCGGTGCGATCCACACCAAGTATCGGCTGAACCTTGCGGTCCGTTTCTATCCTGCTCCCCGAACCTTGCCAGACGGCAGACGGACCGGCCAGTCGGACCGACGGACGCCACACTCGGTGTCCTCGGGTGGCTCAGGACGTGGGGTCGGGAAGAACTCGGAGGTGGCCGCGCCTGCCCGTTCGGACAGCCGGAGCGGATCGGCGTTCGGTCTCGGACGGCCGGGAGATCGAGCGATCGGAGCTCTCGCGATCCTCGGATCGGACGCGATCGCCGCGACCCGCTTCGCGTACGGCTTCGGCGAGGGCCGTCAGATCATCCTCGTCGGGGCTCGACGTCGAGTAGCCGCCTTCGTAGCGCACCAGTTCCCAGCCCTTGGGAGCGGTGGTGGTCGACGCGTGCACCTCGCACAGATCCCAGGAATGCGGTTCGTCGACTGTGGCCAGCGGTCCGACGACCGCGGTGGAATCGGAGTAGACGTATGTGAGCGTCGCAACGGCAGAACGGTTGCAACCAGGCCTGCAGCAGCCACGCAGTGATCTCACGAGTGCAGAGTATCCGGTGGGTGCAACCGACCGAACGACCGACACACCGGACGAGCGCGATAACCTCCCCGTATGCCTCGTTTCTCATCCGCGCGCCGGATCACTTCTCGGTCCGTGGCCCGACACGGACGCGGCATCCGCGGACCGGTTCTGCCCGAGGACATCCCGGCGCGGCGCTCACGGGCGGAGAAGTTCGACCGGCTGGTGCTCGAGGCGTTCGCGCGGATCGATCATCGGTGGCACGAGAAGCTCTCGAAGCTCGACATCGCTGTGGACGAGGTACCCAAGATCAGGGCGTTGGATCCGGAATCGGTGACGTGGCCACCCGAGGTGGTGGCGGAGGGTCCGGTACCGCTCTCACGCCTGGTACCCGCCGGCATCGACAAGCGCGGGGAGACGACACGCGCCAGAGTGGTGCTGTTTCGGCGGCCGTTGGAACGACGCGCCAAGCATCCGGAGGATTTGGAGGATCTGTTGTTCGAGGTTCTGGTCGAGCAGGTGGCCACGTATCTCGGCATCGACCCGGACGAGGTCGACCCGGCCGGGGAGTGATCGACCCGTCGGGAGACCGAACCGAACTGCTCAGCCGATTCCGCGCTTGAGCCTGCGACGCTCCCGCTCGGACAGCCCGCCCCAGATGCCGAACCGCTCGTCGTTGGCGAGCGCGTACTCGAGGCACTCGTCCTTGACCTCGCAGCCGAGGCAGATGCGCTTCGCCTCGCGGGTGGATCCGCCCTTCTCCGGGAAGAAGGCCTCGGGGTCGGTCTGCGCACACAGGGCGCGTTCCTGCCACTGGTCCTCGATTTCCTCGAACATCTCGTCGAAACCCGCGACGAGACTGAGGAACGGCTTGGCCGGTGGAACCGACTCGGCGACGAACGGCATCGAGTCGACGTCGGAATCCGAATCGAGTTCGGCGTCGATGACGTCGACGTCGTCGGTCTCGTCCGTCGGGACGACGTACGCAGAACCCGCATCGATCGAGACGCTGGAATCTGCGCCGATGCCGGACTCGGTTTGCGGCGCGTCGTCGACAGCGCTGAGATGTGCAGTGGGTCCGCCCCGCTGATCACGTGTCACGTGCTGGTCATACATCGCTTCCGCCTCCTCACCTGTGGTAGCGCAGATACTTTCGGTCCTCGTGTTCTCGAATACCTTGCCCCGCGCGGTCATTCGATCGAGCTGGTCCAACGTGCCGGATCCGACTCTCGACCTCTACTCGACGTCCAGTCAGGGACGAACAGGAAGGGAACGAGTGTTCGAAACCAGGTTCGCCGCAATCGAACTCGTGCTGCGAACACTGAATGACATACCTGTGATTAGACACGTCCAGGTGTGTCGCGGTCAAGCCGATCGCGCAAATCCAATACCATCACATGCCCGAAATCGGCGCTCTCCCCGAATCGAAGCCCGTCCCGTGCGTGTCGCATCGGTTCTCGCACGCGCAAACCGTCCACACGGACGTTGCGGCACGGGGTGGGCGCTCACCCCGCACCACCGCAACCCCATTAGGCTCGCGTGTTGTGAAAGTTACTGTTCTGGTCGGCGGCGTCGGTGGCGCTCGGTTTCTGCAGGGCCTGAAAACGTTGTTCGGCGACGAGCCCGAGCACGAGATCACCGCCGTGGTCAACGTCGGCGACGACGTGTGGATGCACGGACTCCGCATCTGCCCGGATCTCGACACCTGCATGTACACCCTCGGCGGCGGGATCGACACCGATCGAGGCTGGGGTCGGATCGCGGAGACCTGGAACGCTCGAGACGAGTTGGCAGCCTACGGTGCCGATCCCGACTGGTTCGGACTCGGCGACCGCGACATCGCCACGCACCTGATCCGCAGTCGTATGTTGCGCACCGGCTTTCCGCTGTCCGCCGTCACCGAGGCTCTGTGCAACCGTTGGCAACCGGGAGTCCGGCTGCTGCCCGTCACCGACGATCGCTCCGAGACCCATGTCGTCGTCACCGATCCCGACGACCCGAGCGGCGAGCAGCAGCGCGCAATTCACTTCCAGGAGTGGTGGGTTCGGTATCGCGCACAGATCCCGACCCACAGCTTCGCCAACATCGGAGCCGAACAGGCAACTCCTGCACCGGGAGTCGTCGAAGCGATCACCGAGGCCGATGCCGTCGTCCTCGCGCCGTCCAACCCGGTGGTCAGTGTCGGTGCGATCCTCGCAGTGCCGGGTATCCGCGGTGCGCTTCGCACGACGGATGCCAAAGTCGTCGGCCTGTCCCCCGTCGTCGACGGTAAGCCGTTGCGCGGCATGGCCGACGAGTGCCTGTCCGTCATCGGAGTCGAGACCACGGCGCAGGCGGTGGGCCGTCATTACGGAAGCCGGAGCGGTACCGGCATTCTCGACGCATGGCTGGTGCACACCACCGATACGGCGGTCGTCGACGGTGTGGACGTGCAGTCGGTTCCGTTGCTGATGACCGACCCCGAGACCACTGCAGTGATGGCACGCACTGCACTGCGCGCAGCCGGACTCGACCTGTGACCGACTCCCACACCACACACACCGCACCCAGTGATCACGCGCCCGGCGGGGCCATCGAAATTCTTCCGGTGACCGGGCTCCCCGAGTTCCGGCCGGGCGACGATCTCGCTGCGACCGTCGCGGACCGTGCGCCGTGGTTGCGTGACGGCGACATCCTCATCGTCACCAGCAAGATTCTCTCCAAGGTCGAGGGCCGTCTCGTACAGGCACCTCGCGATGCAGACGAGCGAGATGCCGCCCGCAGAGTCCTGGTGGAACAGGAAGCCGTACGCATCGTCGCCCGCAAGGGCCGCACCCTCATCACCGAGAATCGACTCGGCATCGTGCAGGCCGCGTCGGGAATCGACGGCTCCAACGTCGACGGCGGCGAGCTGGCGCTGCTGCCCGAGAACCCCGACGCCAGTGCCGCAGCGCTCCGCACTGCCCTCGGGGCGCTGCTGGGGGTGACGGTCGCCGTGGTCGTCACCGACACCATGGGGCGGGCGTGGCGAATCGGCCAGACCGACGCCGCCATCGGAGCGGCGGGCCTCGGCGTCGTACATGCATACGCAGGAGCCGAGGACGGCCAAGGGAACGAGCTCGTCGTCACCGAGGTCGCGATCGCCGACGAACTCGCTGCCGCAGGCGATCTGGTGAAAGGCAAGCTGGGCGGGGTTCCGATCGCCGTGGTGCGCGGACTGACTCCGGTCGACGACGGTTCCACCGCCGCAGCCCTCCTGCGCGGGGGTGAGGACGATCTGTTCTGGCTCGGCACGGCCGAGGCACTCGATCGTGGTCGACGTGAAGCCCTCCTGCTCCGACGGTCGGTGCGCTCGTTCACCGACGAACCCGTCGATCCCGACTCCGTTCGTGCTGCCGTGTCCGATGCCCTCACCGCCCCTGCTCCGCACCACACCCGTCCGGTCCGCTTCGTCTGGGTCAGGACACCCGCGCTGCGCCGCCGGCTGCTCGAGGCGATGCGAGAGCAATGGCGAGCCGACCTGACCGCAGACGGCCTGAGCGAGGAGCGAACAGCAGCACGACTGAGCCGCGGCGACATTCTGTTCGACGCTCCGGAGATCGTGATCCCGTTCTGTGTGCCAGACGGCGCACACTCGTACCCCGACGAGCGGCGACGGGCGGCGGAGGACACGATGTTCACCGTCGCCGTCGGCGCGGCCGTACAGGGTCTGCTCGTCGCTCTCGCGGTTCGTGACCTGGGCAGCTGTTGGATCGGCTCGACGATCTTCGCGGCCGACACCGTGCGCGCCGAACTCGGCCTGCGAGCGGATTGGAAAGCCATGGGAGCCATCGCGATCGGGCACTCCGCCGAGCCGCTGACCGTGCGGGAGCCAGTGGTGCCCGGCTCCTCGCTGCTGGAGGTCTGAAGCGTGTCGGCGGCGACGCCGCGTCGTTCGACGCTGTGGAACTCGGTCGGCACGGCCCTGCACGGCTGGGCACCCTCCGACTCGGGAGACGAATCGCTCCGGCACACCATGCTGGCGTTTCTCGACAGCAATCCCGACGCCTGCCTGCGCGCCAACCGGGCCGGACACTTCACCGCGTCCTCGCTGGTGCTCGACGCATCGGGAGCCCATGTGCTGCTGACGCTTCATCCCAAGGTCGGTCGGTGGATTCAACTCGGTGGCCACTGCGAACCGACCGACGAGACCGTGGTCGACGCCGCGCTACGGGAGGCCACCGAGGAATCCGGGATCGCCGATCTGACCATCGATCCGATACTGCTCTCGGCGCACACCCACCCGATCACGTGCTCGCTCGGCGCACCGACGCGGCACCTCGACCTCAGATTCCTGGTCCGGGCCCCGGACGGCGCGCGAGCGGTCCGCAGCGAGGAATCGACGGATCTGCGCTGGTGGCCGGTCGATGCATTGCCCGACGACGCCGAGCGAGAGACGATCGACCACCTCGTCGCACTGGCTGCCCGCCGCCGCTGACGGCGAGCACGCCTCAGACGTCGGTGGAGAAGCGGACTCCGCCGTCGGGCAACTTGACCCCGGGCCACACGCGCGCGCCGCGGAGCAACTCGCAGCGAGCACCGATGTCGGCACCGTCTCCGATGACCGCGTCGCGCACCAGTGCGCGGGGTCCGATACGGGCCCCGAAGCCGAGGATGGATCTCTCGACGACGGCCCCTGCTTCGACGATCGCACCGTCGAACACGACGGCCCCGTCGAGGCGGGCACCCGCCCCGATCTCGGCACCGCGTCCGACGACGGTTCCACCGATCAGCAAGGCACCCGGGGCCACGCCTGCACCCGGATGAACCAGTGATTCGCCGCGATCACCGTGCAGTGCAGGCGACGGCGCGATGCCGCGAACCAGATCGGCCGAGCCCTTGACGAAATCCTCCGGTGTTCCCATGTCGCGCCAGTAGGCACTGTCGACGTGCCCGTAGACCTTCTTGTCCTCGGCCAGCAAGGCGGGGAACACCTCTCGCTCCACCGAGACCGGGCGATCGGACGGAATGGACTCGATGATCTCGCGCTTGAAGACGTAGCAGCCCGCGTTGATCTGATCGGTCGGCGGATCCTGAGTCTTTTCGAGAAACGCTGTCACCCGGCCTGATTCGTCCGTCGGTACGCAACCGAACGCGCGCGGGTCACCGACGCGAACCAGATGCAACGTGACGTCCGCATCGGTGGTTCGGTGCGTATCGAGCACCGCTGTCAGATCGGTGCCGCCCAGGACGTCGCCGTTGAAGACCATGACGTTCTCGGCGCGCAGACGCGGCAGTACGTTTCTGATACCTCCACCGGTGCCCATCGGCTCGGTCTCGAAGACGTACTCGAGTTCGATGCCGAGCGAGGATCCGTCCCCGAAATGCTGCTCGAACACTTCGGCTTTGAACGATGTACCGAGAACCACGTGCTCGATGCCTGCGGCCTTGATGCGCGCCAGCAGGTGCGTGAGGAACGGCAACCCAGCGGTGGGGAGCATCGGCTTGGGTGCCGAGAGCGTCAGCGGCCGGAGCCGAGTTCCCTTGCCGCCCACCAAGATGACTGCGTCGGTACGTGCGGCACCCGATGTGGAACTATCCGACATGTCCAGCCTCTGTTCTCTCGTCCGATACTCGTCCGTCAACTGCCCGCGCCCGAAGCGCTCCGGCCACAACGATCTTCGAGCGAAGACCGAGACCTGCGCGCAGGGCCCATCGTAAGGGAGCCTGCCACGTCCGGTCGTGCCGATCGGCCTGGAAGCGGTACGCGCTGGTGTGATGTGCGGGCAACATCACTTCCGGATGCCGTCCTGCCGCATGACCTTTCGAGTGGGTCACCTCGACACCGGGGACGTAGACGTTGTGCCAGCCCGCTCTTCCGAGCCGGTCGCCGAGATCCACGTCCTCCATGTACATGAAGTAGCGCGAGTCGAATCCACCGATCGAGTCGAACGCCGAACGCCGCAGCAACAAGCACGATCCCGACAGCCACCCCACCGGACGCTCGCTGACCGTCTCGTTCTCCTGGCGATACCGCCGAGTCCACGGGTTCGTCGGCCACAGCTTGCCCAACACCGCATGGCCTGCACCGGACGTGAGATCGGGCACCGACCGTGCCGACGGGTAACGCGAGCCGTCGGGCTCACGAATGAGCGGCCCGAGGGCACCCGCCCGTGGCCAACGCGCCGCAGCGTCGAGCAGGCCGTCGAGGGATCCGGGATGCCACCGCACGTCGGGGTTGGCCACGACGACGAACTCGACGTCGGGGTCGATCTCGGCCACCGCGCGGTTGACCGCTGCGCCGTAACCGATGTTCGCTCCGGTTCGCAGCAGTTCCGCCTCCTCGAACGCGGCCTCGGCTGCCTCGGGCGTGCCGTCGACCGAGCCGTTGTCCGCCATGATCACCCGAAGGGGACGCGTCGTCGCCTCACGCAGAGACGTCAGGAACTGGTCAAGGTATTCGCCGGGTGAATAGGTCACCGTCACCACGGCCAGCTCGGAACTCACGCGGGCAAGACTAGCCCGCTCTCGCGTCCGACCCTCATGTCGACTGCGTCAAGGCGGCCGCCAACGCGTCCGACCACGGCCGCGCCGAGGTCAGACCGGCATCGACCCAAGCAGTCGGTGACAGCACCGAGTACGCGGGCCGAGGTGCCGGAACGACGTACTCGGCGCTCGAGCACGGCTGCACTCGCTCGGGATCGGCACCGATGCCCGCGAACACCGCGCGTGCGAGGTCGAACCAACTGGCCTGCCCCGCATTGGTGTAGTGCAGCGTTCGACCGCGCACAGCAGGATCGGCTTCGAGCTCGAGCAGGCCCGACGCCAGATCGAGAGCGAACGTGGGCGACCCGATCTGGTCGTCGACCACCGAGATCGTCTCGCGCTCACCTTCGAGTCGACGCATCGTGGTCACGAAATTCTTGCCGGTGTTGTCGTACACCCAGGCGGTCCGCACGATCACGGCCTCGGGCAGTTCCTCGTGCACCGCGAGCTCGCCTGCGAGCTTGGTGCGTCCGTACGCCGACTGCGGTGCGGTCTTCGCATCGACCTCGTACGGTTCTGTTGCTGTGCCGTCGAACACATAATCGGTGGAGACGTGGATCAACCGGGCCCCGACACGCCCGCAGGCGCGCGCGAGATTTCGAGGGCCGTCCGCGTTGACCGCCGATGCCCTGGCCTCGTCGGTCTCGGCGGCATCGACCGCGGTGTACGCGGCACAGTTGATCACCGTTGCCCCCGCTGTCACCGCCGCAGCAACGGCGTCGGGGTCGGTGATGTCCAGGTCGGCGGAGGAATATCCGAACACCTCGACACCGTCACCTCGTTCGGCGGCCAGAGACATCACTCGGCGGCCCAACTGGCCGTGTGCACCGGTCACCACGATCGCATTCACGGTTGCCAAGTGTGGCACGCCGCGTTCGCTTCGGCGAGGCAGCGACCGGTGCCAAGTAACCTTCGAACGGCGGGGGGAACAACGAAGTAGGCGGGTGTCTCAGACCGGCCGGAAACGAGAGAGGGTCGTCACGGTGCCACGAGATCCAGGCACGCCCGGAGGTGAGCGCACTCCCCCGCCGAGGCGGAGCGCTCCCCGGCGACCCGACGGCCCCCGAGCGCGCACCGCGGGCCGCCCCACCGATCGCGGGGACGCTGCTCACCGATACGGCGACGACGAACTCCGCGGAGAAGGCAGACGGAGAACTCGCAGCGAACGTGCGGACAGATCGCGCCGGCCGGAACGACGCAGCGCTCGCGGTGGCGTCGAGCAACCCGAATCCGACGGCAGGTCGCCTCGCGTCGGCGGTACCCGCTGGCCCGCGACGCACGTCGCGGTCGCGGTGCTCTCGATCCTGGTTCTGCTGGTGACCGGTTTCGCTTGGCGCAGTGTCGACAGCCTGCGCTCGAACATCGCCACCGCGGGTGGTCTCGGTCTCGGCGGAGCCGCCGACGGTGCCGTCGACATTCTCATGGTCGGCACGGACAGTCGTACCGACGCCCACGGCAACGCGTTGTCCCCCGCCGAACTCGCGTCTCTGAACGCAGGCGAAGAGGTGGCGTCCAACACCGACACGATCGTGCTGATCCGCGTCCCGAACGACGGTTCGTCGGCCACTGCGATCTCCATCCCGCGAGACTCGTACGTCGAGGTTCCCGGTATCGGGATGTCGAAGATCAACGCTGCGTACGGCGCGACGAAGGAGAACAAGCGGCTCGAATTGGTGGAGCAGGGTGTCACCGACGCCGATGCCGAATCACAGGCCACCGAAGCCGGGCGCGAGGCCCTCATCGACTCCGTCGCCAACCTCACCGGCATCACCGTCGATCACTATGCCGAGGTGGGTCTGCTCGGCTTCGTGCTGCTGACCGATGCCGTCGGCGGCGTCGAGGTATGCCTGAACAACCCTGTGCGGGAACCACTCTCGGGTGCGAACTTCCCGGCGGGCGAGCAGAATCTTTCCGGTTCGCAGGCTCTCAGTTTCGTCCGACAGCGGCACGATCTTCCCCGCGGAGACCTGGACCGCATCGTGCGCCAGCAGGTGTTCATGGCCTCGCTGGTGCGAAGTGTGCTCAGCGCCAAGACACTGAGCAACCCCGCGAAACTGGGCCAACTCAGCACCGCGGTTCAGCGATCGGTGACGCTCGATTCCGACTGGGACATTCTGCAGTTCGCCACCCGCCTGCAGGATCTCGCAGGCGGCAAGGTCAAGTTCGAGACGATCCCGGCAGTCGACATCAATGCGACGACCGACTACGGCGAATCGATCGTGCAGGTCGATCCGGCCGCGGTGAAGAAGTACGTCGAAGGACTGCTCGGCGACGGCAATTCGGCGGAGGCCAACGCCGAGGATTCGGACGCACCGGTTGTCGATCCGTCGACGGTGACGGTCGACGTCGCGAACGACAGCGGGATCGAGGGACTCGCCAACGGTGTCGCCGGCTCGCTGACTGCACTGGGGTACGTCGACGGCACCATCGGAAACTACGAGGGCTCGTCGATTTCCGCGAGCCGTATCCAGGCTGCCGATGTGGACAGCGATGCCGCGCGTGCCGTGTCGGCTGCCCTGGGCGATCTGCAGATCACCGCCGACGACTCGCTGCCTGCGGACACCGTGCGCGTGGTTCTCGCGAACGACTACGCGGGGCCGGGCTCGGGGCAGGCCGCGACTGCGGAAACCATTGCTCCCGAATCGGGTACGGCGGTTCCCGAGGCACCGGCGGCTCCGATCGACGCCGGTTCCACCGGTCCGATGTGCGTCAACTGATCGGTGCCGCTCGCCGAGCGTGTGAATCGGTGGCGTCGAGCGTCATCTAGGGTGCTGGGGTGGCTTCGAATCTGACTCAGACCCTGCTCGACCCGATTCTCGCCGCCGATCCGGCCGGTCCGCGCGTGACGTTCTACGACGATGCGTCCGGTGAGCGGGTCGAGGTGTCGGCGGTGACCCTCGCGAACTGGGCCGCCAAGACCGCCAACTTGTTGCGCGACGAGTTCGCCTTCGAGGTGGGTGGCAGGGTGAGTGTGCTGTTGCCCGCGCACTGGCAGACGGCTGCGGCGCTGCTGGGAGTCTGGTGGGCAGGCGGCGAGGTGGTCATCGGGGCCGACGACTCCGCGGACGTGGCGATGGTGTCGGGCGATCGGCTCGACGAGTCTCCCGAGGCGGACGAGGTGTTGGCGTTCTCGCTCGACGCGTTCGGCAAGGCGGTTCCCGATCTGCCGATCGGCATGACCGATTACGCGACGTCGGTGCGGGTGCACGGCGATCAGTTCAGGGTCGCGGGTTCCGCGAGCGCAGGCGCGGCACTGGACGGGCGTTCGGTGGACGAGGTGCTCGCTGCCGCTCGTGAGCGAGCCGACGCACGGTCATGGACGGCCTCGGACCGGATCGCCTCCAGCGCGTCCTGGAACACGGCCGACGAGCTGATCGACGGTCTGCTCTCAGTTCTCGTCGTCGGCGCGTCACTGGTTCAGGTGGCCAATCCGGACGAGACGAAGTCCCAGCGGCGCGCCGAGACCGAAAAGGTCACCGCCACCGCTGCTCAGCCGGGCTGACGGTAGCCACCGTCGGCGAGTCCGGCCTCGATCTCGTACTTGTTCGCCGGGCCCCGATTCCGCGCTTCCTCGGCGAGGTAGCGGAACGGAAAGGTGAGCCCGAAGTTCGCCCATTGGTCTGCGTGTACGGCCTCGTGCCGCAGAACCCGACGGGCAGTGTTGCCCTTCGTCAGATAGGCACCGCCGAATGTCGTTCCGCCGCGGCCGAATCCGCCGCGCAGCCCGGTGCACACGAACAGGGAGAATTCGTCGTCGAAGCGCGCCGTACCGCGCCAGAGCCGGGCATAGAGCAACGCCAGCCGTGTCACGAGCATGGACTGCCGACTACCGCGACCTGCGCGCTCGATCTGCTCGCTGCGTGACACGGCTGCGCTCACCCGAGCAGAGTGGTGCGCAGCGCTTTGTCCTTCTCCAGCACCATGGCCTCGAGCGAGGCCTGGAACGCAGCCATCCGTTCTTGCAGAGCCGGATCGGATGCACCGAGAATTCGGACCGCGAGCAGCCCTGCGTTGCGTGCACCACCGATGGAGACGGTGGCCACGGGAACACCGGCGGGCATCTGGACGATCGAGAGCAGCGAGTCCATACCGTCGAGGTACTTCAGGGGCACCGGAACGCCGATGACCGGCAGCGGCGTCGCCGACGCGACCATGCCGGGCAAGTGGGCCGCTCCCCCGGCACCGGCGATGATCACCCGGATCCCGCGGCCTGCGGCCTCGCGCGCGTAATCGAGCATGCGCTGCGGGGTGCGGTGCGCGGACACGACGCCCACCTCGAAGCGAATTCCGAACTCGGCCAGTGCTTCTGCTGCTGCTTCCATGGTGGGCCAGTCGGAGTCGCTGCCAATGATCAGGCCCACGGCAGGAGTGTTGTCAGTCATCGTGCGGGTCCCATCCGTCGGTCCATTCGGCGTGCGACATCCAGTGCGCTGCGCGTTCGGCTCGCTCGCGCACCGCGGCCACGTAGGCGGGGTCGGCCAGCGAACCCGATTGCGCGCCCAGGATGTTCACGTGGCCGATCTTGCGATCCTTGCGCTCGCCCTTGCCGTACAGATGCACCTTCGCATCGGGCATGCGGGCGAACAGGTGATGCAGCCGCTCGTCCATCGTCATCTCGGGGGCCTCGGGCGCGCCCAGAATGTTGGCCATCACCGTCACCGGAGCGAGTGGATCGGTGTCGCCGAGCGGGTAGTCGAGTACCGCGCGGAGGTGCTGCTCGAACTGCGAGGTGCGACACCCGTCCATGGTCCAGTGCCCGGAGTTGTGGGGGCGCATGGCGAGTTCGTTGACCAGGAGCTTGCCCGAGGTGGTCTCGAACAGTTCGACAGCGAGGTCTCCGACGACGCCGAGCGCACCGGCGATGTCGAGCGCGAGCCTGCCTGCGAACGTGGCCACGTCCTCGTCGAGGTCGGGAGCAGGTGCCAGCACCACGGCGCACTGGCCGTTGCGTTGCACGGTCTGCACGACGGGCCACGCGGCGCCCTGGCCGAACGGCGACCGGGCGACCATCGCCGACAGCTCGCGGCGCATGGCGACCTTCTCCTCGACCATGAGCGGTACACCCAGGTCGAGTTGGGCAGTGACGATCGCCTCGGCTTCCTCGGCGTCGGCCGGCATCCAGACGCCGCGCCCGTCGTAGCCGCCGCGAACGGCCTTGAGCACCACCGGCCACCCGTGCTCGTCTCCGAACGCAATCGCGTCCTGCGCCCACGAGACCTCGGCGTAGGCGGGACCGGGCGCGCCGAGTTCGGCGAGCTTGCGGCGCATACGAAGTTTGTCCTGGGCGAAGATCAACGCACTCGGTGGCGGCTGCACGTTGACGCCTTCCGCCACGAGAGTCTCGAGGTGCTCGGTCGGCACCTGCTCGTGGTCGAAGGTGAGAGCGTTGGAACCGGTCGCGGCCGTGCGGAGCGCATCGAGGTCGTCGTGGTGCCCGAAGACGACGACGGGGCTGACCTGAGCTGCCGGCTCGTCGGCACCCGCGGCGAGGACGCGAAGAGTCTGTCCGAGTTCGATGGCGGACTGGTGAGTCATTCGGGCGAGTTGCCCGCCGCCGATCATCGTCACCACGGGCATTCCGGTCGACGACGGGCGCGCAGCGGTGGGGCGCGGTTCGGTACCTGTCACGGCTCACCATGGTGTCATGTCGCGCGCATTCGGTCCGAACCGGCGTCTCGCCCGTGAGAGCGCATGCTGGGCGGGGACCTGTGGAAACCCTGATGATCGGAGCCTCGGTTCGGCGAATCCGGGGTGGGTTTCGTAGACTTCACCGTTGTGCCGACGATCGCAAGCGTGCTTCAGCGCTTACCCAAGCCCATTCGGGACCTCGCGATTCGGCACAGTGAGCTGATCAAGTTCGCCATCGTCGGTGGCACGACGATGGTGTTCGACCTCGTCATCTTCTACTCGCTGAGCCTGACGGTGCTCGAGCAGAAGCCGGTGATCGCCAAGATCATCTCGGGTGTTCTCGCCACCCTGCTCAGCTACTTCCTCAATCGCGAGTGGGCATTCAAGCATCGCGGCGGACGCGAGCGGCACCACGAGGCACTGCTCTTCTTCGCGATCAGCGGCATCGGCGTGCTCATCGCAGCCGGTCCCCTGTGGATCGCGAACAACGTCTTCGACATTCGCGACACCAGTGAGTCGCTGACCACGGTGGTCATCATCGACTTCGTCCTCAACTACATCATCGGCAACCTGCTGCAGATGGCATTCCGGTTCTGGGCACTGCGCCGCTTCGCCTTCCCCGAGGACAACGCGCGCACCATCTTGGAAGTGGACGCCGAACGCAACGAGGACCCGACCGACGCAGCGGACGCACTCGACCTTCCCTGAGACGATCAGCGCGGCTCGCGCCGAGGCACGGCAGCCGACGGTTCACGCCACGCAGGGAGGAAGACCGAGAAGAGCGCCGGACGGCGGCGCTGCAGTTCCAGCCTGCCACCGTCCGCCTCGATCAGCGCCCGGGCCAGCGCGAGCCCCACACCGGTGGAACCGGCTCCCGAGAATCCACGGTCGAAGATGTGCGGAGCGAGTTCGTTGCTCACCCCCGGTCCCTCGTCCGAGACCTCGACACAGACCAGTCGTTCACGGCGTCCCTCGGTGCTCTCGACCGCCGAGACGGCCCGAACCGCCACTGTGCACGCGCCTTCTCCGTGCACCAGGGAATTGTCCACCAGAACCGAGACCGCTTCGCGCAACCGCGAGCCGGTCACCGATGCCTTCAGGTCCGCATCACCCTTGAGCACCAGGGTCCGCCCCACGTCCTCGAAGTTTCGCTGCCACTCGACGACGGTGCCGATCAGTTCCTCGACGACCGAGACCTCGTGCGCGTCGGCAGCGCCGTCACTTCGAGAGGATCGAACGAGCTCGTCGATGGCGAGGGTCAGTCGGTCCACCTGATCCATCGCCTCGTTGGCCTCGTCGACCACCGCCGGATCCGGGTGCGTGGAGATCTCGTCCAGGCGTAGACGGACGGCGGTCAGGCGGCTGCGAAGCTGATGCGAGACATCGGCGACCAACGTGTGTTCACGTTGCAGCCGCCCGGCGATCTCGACGGTCGCCGAATCGAGAACCTCCGAGACCCGATCGAGTTCTGCGATGCCGTGCCGTCGTGGGTCCGGCCGAAAGTCGCCCTCGGCCAGCCGGGCGGCGCGCCGCGCCACATCCTGCAACGGGTCGGCCAGCCGCTTGGCCGTCGCTACGGCCACGACGGTGCCTGCCATCGCCGATGCGAGAACGACGAGAGTCACCGCTCCGAGCGCCTGGCGCTGAAGGGAACGCATGTCGTCGGACGGGACTTCGAGGCGAAGCGAACCCGAGGTACCCATCGACAGCGATTCGACGAGCGGTCGAGGCACGGACGACTGCCCTATGTCCGCGCGCGATGCGGCATCCTCGGGGGTCGGGTAGATGACCACGAGCCGGCCACCCTGTGGGATCGCCAACCGGAGCGAGCCGATATCGAGCTGGCCCTCGATCAGCCCCGCCGACCCTTCCTGCGAAATGATCTCGGCCGCCATTCGATCCAGGCGTGCCTGCAGGTCGTTGCGGGTGAAATCCTCCGCCCACAACCACGCGGTGTACATCAGGGGCAGACCGAGCAGCAAGGCCGTCATGACGACGACAGCGAGAATCGAGACCAGAATCCGGCGCCGCATCGACCGCTAGTCGCTGTTGATACGGAAGCCGACGCCGCGCACCGTCGCGATACGACGCTCGGCCACGGGTCCTTCGTCGCCGATCTTGCGACGCAGCCAGGACATGTGCATGTCGAGGGTCTTCGATCCGCGCAGCTCCGCGTCGCCCCAGACCTCACGCAGGATCACCTCACGAGAGACGACTTGGCCCGCATGGTCGAGCAAGACCTTGAGCAGCTCGTACTCCTTGTTGGCCAGAGATATCTCGGTGCCGCTGACCAGGACGCGTCGAGCAGCGGGTTCGAGACGAATGGCACCGACCTCGATCGGGGAATCCTCCCCGGCACCACGGCGGCGGAGCAACGCACGTACGCGGGCCATGAGCTCGGCGAGCCGGAAGGGCTTGCCGACGTAGTCGTCGGCCCCGGCGTCGAGACCGACCACGAAGTCGACCTCGTCGGTTCGCGCGGTGAGCATGAGTACGGCGACCTCGGATCGGTTGGCACGCACCTGCCGACACACTTCGAGGCCGTCCATCCCCGGCAGGCCGAGGTCGAGTATCAACAGGTCGAACTTTCCGTCCAGCGCGCGCTGGAGGGTTGCGGGGCCGGTCTGTTCGACGGTCACCGTGTAGCCCTCACGTCCGAGAGCTCGGGACAGGGGCGCAGCGATGGCTTCGTCGTCTTCGGCAAGCAGCACGTCGGTCACATCGGTCACCATACGGTTCGAAGGTGAGAACAGCCTGTGTTACCTGCGTTTCCCGGCTCGCCAACCTGGTTTGGACTCGACAGCCGAATCCTCGGGAATCGGCTCGAACGCTCCCTGCAGGCCGTGCACGGATTCCCGGCGGTACTCCATCGAGTCGAATACCTGCTGGTAGAGCAGGGAATGCACACGTTGTACGTGCGGAATGTCGTCGAACTCGAGCGGATCGTCCGATGCCGAGGCGATGATGAGCGTCCCGGTTCGCAACATCCGGTCGAGGAGTCCGTGGCGAAACTGCACGTTGCTGATTCGGCTCATCGGAATGTCGATGCCGGAGTGGGTGAGCACGCCCTGTCTGATCAACACTCGCCGGTCGGTGACGATGAAATGCGTGCACTTCCAGCTGATCAGCGGCACCAGGCACCGCCACACGACGATCGCCACCCACAGCACCGCGGTGGCGATCATGGCGACGTTCGCGGCGGTCGATTCGAGCCGCGCACTCGCGACTCCGAGACCGACCCCTGCCAGGCCGGTGACCAGAACGAATGTCACCGACGGCAGGACGAGCATCTTCCAGTGGGGGTGATGATGGAGCAGGAGCTCTTCCTCGTCGGCCAACGCGTCCTGTGGGTAACCCACGTGCACTCCTGACTACTCGCTTCGACTTCCGTCGAGTCGATATGGTCTCACGAGAGGGGTCGGAGATGAGTGACATCACCGGCGGCCACGGCCAGCACCGACGGCGCGTCGGACCCTTGCTGCTCGACCTCGATCACGATCCGGCCGTGCTCGTCGACGTCGATTGCCGTTCCCACCTTCTCGTCGCCGCCGGGCAGATCGACTCGTACACGCTGTCCGATGGTGCCGCACCTCTCCCGGTACCGGTGGACGAGGGCGTCGGTGTTCCAGTTCGAGTCCCGCCACGAGTCCACCTCGGCGGCCATTCCCCGCAGGATCGCCCGAACCAACGTGTCGCGGTCGAGAACCGCAGCCCCTTCCAGCGCCAGAGACGTCGCCGTGGGCACCGGCAGCTCGTCGCTCGTCATCGACACGTTCACTCCGAGCCCGATGACGACGGTGGGCGAGGGCCCGTGCGCGGCGACCTCGGCCAGGATGCCCGAGACTTTCTTGCCACCGATGAGGACGTCGTTGGGCCATTTCAGTCGAGCATCGACTTCACCGACGGTGCGCAACGCGTCGACCAGTGCGATTCCGGTCATGAGCGATACCCACCCGAGCACGGCCGGATCGATTCCGGGGAACTTCAGCAGCATCGACACCAGAATCTGCGACCGCGGCACACCGGAGAACGGTCGCGCGTGCCTGCCGCGTCCGCTGTCCTGATGTTCGGCGATCAGTGCCGTCCGGTCCGCGTAATTCGCTGCGCCCGCGATCAGGTCCGCGTTGGTCGAACCGGTTTCCGCTACCACGTCCACCCGAGACCAGGAGGCCTGCGGGCCATCCACCAGTGCCCGGCGAAGCGCGCGAACGTCCAGTGGTGGGCGATCGAGGTTTGTCCACATACGCACCAGCATATGGGCTCGGCGACAGGCCCAGGGCCTGCCGCGAACCACCCTCGGTCGGGGCGCAGATCACACTCGCAGTTAAAGTAGTGCCCCATGACCAGCGTCCAGGATTCCACTGCACACGGGTCGGCCGAAGCCCCCGATATCCATACCACTGCGGGTAAATTGGCCGATCTTCGTAAACGTCTCGCGGTTGCGGAGATTCCGTCCGGTGAGGCGGCGGTGGACAAGGTCCACGCCAAAGGCAAGCTGACCGCCCGTGAGCGGATCACCGCCCTGCTCGACGAGGGCTCGTTCGTCGAACTCGACGCCCTCGCCCGCCACCGCTCCCAGAACTTCGGGCTGGGCGAGAACCGGCCCTTCGGTGACGGTGTGGTCACCGGCTACGGCACCGTCGACGGCCGCGATGTGTGCGTGTTCTCCCAGGACGCCACCGTCTTCGGCGGCAGCTTGGGGGAGATCTACGGCGAGAAGATCGTCAAGGTGATGGACCTGGCCGTCAAAACCGGACGACCGTTGGTCGGGATCAACGAAGGCGCCGGAGCCCGCATCCAGGAAGGGGTGGTCTCCCTCGGACTGTACGGCGAGATCTTCCACCGCAACGTCCGCGCGTCCGGGGTGATCCCGCAGATCTCGGTGATCATGGGACCCGCCGCGGGAGGGCACGTCTACTCCCCGGCCCTGACCGACTTCGTGGTCATGGTCGACGGCACCTCGCAGATGTTCGTCACCGGACCCGACGTCATCAAGACCGTCACCGGCGAGAACGTCACCATGGAAGAACTCGGCGGCGCGCACACCCACATGGAGAAATCCGGGGTCGCGCACTACGTCGCCTCCGGAGAACAGGACGCACTGGACTACGTCCGCGACCTGCTCTCGTACCTACCGAGCAACAATCGCGCCGACGCCCCCCGCACCGCACCCTCGGACCCGGTCGTCGGGTCGATCGAGGACTCGCTCACCGCCGAGGATCTCGAACTCGACACCCTGATCCCCGATTCACCGAACACCCCGTACGACATGCACGAGGTGATTCGTCGGATCCTCGACGACGACGAATTCCTCGAAGTCCAGGAAGGGCGGGCCCGCAACATCATCGTCGGGTTCGGGCGCATCGACGGCCGGTCGGTGGGGATCGTGGCCAATCAACCCACCCAGTTCGCGGGCACCCTCGACATCGACGCTTCCGAGAAAGCAGCCCGGTTCGTGCGCACCTGCGACTGCTTCAACGTCCCGATCATCACCCTGGTCGATGTGCCCGGGTTCCTGCCCGGCACCGGCCAGGAATACAACGGCATCATCCGACGCGGCGCGAAACTGCTCTACGCCTACGGCGAGGCCACGGTCGGGAAGATCACCGTCATCACCCGCAAAGCGTACGGCGGGGCGTACGACGTGATGGGGTCCAAGCACATGGGAGCCGACGTCAACCTCGCCTGGCCGACCGCGCAGATCGCGGTCATGGGAGCCTCCGGCGCGGTCGGATTCGTCTACCGCAAACAACTACTCGAAGCCGCGAAGAACGGTGACGACGTCGACGCCCTCCGCCTGACGCTGCAGCAGGAATACGAAGACACCCTCGTCAACCCCTACATCGCCGCCGAACGCGGCTACCTCGACGCCGTCATCCCCCCGAGCCACACCCGCGGCCAGATCGTCACCGCACTACGACTACTCGAACGCAAACAAGTCACCCTCCCACCCAAGAAACACGGAAACATCCCACTATGAGCGAAACGAACGACGACGCAGCGAACGACGCGAACCTCGTCGCAGCCGATTCCGACGAGGTGGTCTCTGCGAGTCCTGCTGCCGTTCGAGTGGTGAAGGGCAATCCGAGCGACGAGGAACTCGCCGCGCTGGTGACGGTTCTGACGGCTGCGCAAGGCGGATCGGAGTCGACGGGCGATTCTCGCCCCCGCGAGCTGTGGGGTTCGCCGGTGTTGCTGCACCGCCGGTTCGCGGCTCAGTCGGCGTATTCGTACGCCGCGTCGGGACGCCACACGCGGTGACGGTCCGGTCCTCCGACGCTGCGCCGGGCCCTGTTCGTCTGGTCCTGGCGTCGGCGTCGCCGGCGCGCCTGTCGGTGCTGCGCGCCGCCGGGGTGGAGCCGATCGTTCGGGTGTCGGGAGTCGACGAGGATGCGCTGACCGATGCGCTCGGGCCGTCGGTGTCTTCGGAAACCGTGGTCACGGAATTGGCCCGAGCCAAGGCTGCGGCGGTGGCCGAGACGTTCGCGGATTCGACCGACGATCTGGTGATCGTCGGTTGCGATTCGATGTTGGCGATCGGTGGCGAACTGCACGGAAAGCCACATTCGGTCGACGTTGCGCGCGCCAGATGGCAGTCCATGGCGGGCAACAGCGGCGAATTGCTGACCGGCCACGCTGTGCTCCGGGTGACCGACGGCGTGGTGGTGGCGCAGGCCGCAGCGCACAGTAGAACCGTCGTGCATTTCGCGACGCCGTCCTCGGTGGATCTCGAGGCCTACCTCGACTCCGGTGAACCATTGTCGGTGGCGGGGGCGTTCACGCTGGACGGTCTCGGCGGCTGGTTCGTCGACCGCATCGAGGGCGATCCGTCGTCGGTGATCGGCATAGGCCTACCGCTGGTGCGTACCCTGCTCACTCGGGTGGGTACGTCCCTGGCCGCCCTGTGGGACGGCACCCCGTCCTGACCGTTTCGGCTCCGCCTGCCGGTGGGGTGCCGAAGCCGAAGGCCACCGTCAGGGCAGCAGGTCGATCAGTTCGCGAGCCCACTCCTCGGCCATGGTCTTCGGCCTGATGTTCGACGAGCTGTCGTGGCGAGCATGAGTGCCGACCTGCTTGCCGCCGAGCTCGGTGAGCTTCTCTGCGATGATCTCGCCGCCGCGGTTGAAGGTGTCCTCGTAGACCCGGTCGCCGAGACCGAACACCGCGAACTGCAGTCCCGCGAGGTCGGGAGCATCCTCGACGAGTGCTTCGAAGAAGGGTTCTGCACCGGTGGGGAGCTCTCCGTCTCCGTAGGTGGAGCAGATGACCACGTGGAAGTCGTCGGTATCGATATCGGACACCTCGTACTCGAGCATGTCGCGCACCTCGGCGTCATGATCGCTGAGCACGTCCGCAATCTTGTCGGCGACCTCCTCGGCCGTACCGGTCTCGGACCCGAACAACACGACCACTGCCATGGATCGCTCCCCTTTCTCACACCTGCCCGAACACTCGAACAGTCGGAAAGCATAGCCTCACCGGCGATCCGGCCGAAAATCCGTCCTCGCCCGCAGTTGTGACTTGTCTCGAGATCACCAGAATTCGGGCGTCAGACCCCATCGATCGAACTCCGCCTCCACCAGCCCTCGCAGGTGTTCCTTGCTGGGAAAGCTGTCCGGATCGAGCCCGGTGACGCACAGGGTCGCCCGTTCTCCCGATTCGTTCCACCAGGCACTGACGCCACCGCCGGTGCGGCGCAGCAAGGCCACGTCGGTGTTCTGCGTGATCGACCTCATCGCCACCGCGGTGGCGTCGACACCACCGATGGCGCGCAGTGCGACACCTCTGGCACCGAGATTCGAGCACAGGCACAGCGGTGCCGAGCCCGACGCGGCGAGTTTGGCCACGATCGCGTCGGGCAGCAACTGCATCAGCGGCTTGAGGAGCTCGAATGTCGTCGTGACCGAGTGATCGGCCTGGGTTCTGAATGCCTTCTTGCTCGCTGCTCGAATCGCTCCGAGATCGTCGAGGTACCCCGCTCCTGGGTCGACGTGGATCGAGACGCCGGACGTCGCGTTGGCACGTCGATCTCCTGCAGTCCTGGTACTGACCGGGAGGGCGACGCGCACCCGGTCCTGCGTGGAGACTCGGCCGCTCCCGGTCAGGATGCCGAGCACCACCGCCACCAGCAGACTGTTGGAACTGCCGCCTTTGCTCGCCGCGGCAGCGGACCACTCGGAGGACAGGCAATCGACAACGACGGTGCTCGGTGTCCACGCACCCTCCGCAGGTGCGACGATCACCCGCGGACGATCCGCACCGGAGCCGTTCGGCACGACCGTGCTCGGGGCGGCAGACGCCGTGGTCCGCGCCCGCACCGCCTCCGCCGCGGTGCGGCCGAGCGCTCGTGCCGCACCCGAGAGCGCCGCACCGAAACGGCCGAGACCATCGGACAGATCGGCTAGCGAGATCGCCGTCGCGGACGCGGAACCGTCATCGAGACCGACGCGCGCGAAATCGTCGGGCACAGCGTGTCCGGCCAGCGCGGCCGCTGCCGCCGAGGTGAGGGCGCCGCCGTCGCCGACGACGTGCGAGCCGACCAAGGACACGACCGTGCCGCCGTCGTCCACCGAGGTGGCCGACAGACGCCACGCCGGTCCCCCGATCGGGTCCAATGTCACGGCGGCCTCGTCCTCGATCCACCTGTCGACCGCCCCGCGGGCGATCGGTGATCCGATGACCACCGGATCGGCGGCTCGACGAGCTGCGGTCCAACTGTCCCGGGCTCCGGGCACCCGGGCCCGCCGAACGGATCGATCGATGGGGCCTGCGGCGAGCATTCGCCACATCGATCGGAGCGCGTCCGGTGCGACGGCGCGGTCGAACCGCCAGACGATCTGGTTCACCACAGGTACCCCGAGAACACATTCCATGCGGAGGAACAGGTCGTCGTCGTACGTCAGTCTTTCCACTACGCGAGACTATCGCTGCGCGAGTGCGGACGCAGGTGGGCCGCAAATGTGTTTCCCGCCATATGTTTTCCGAACCCGACTGCGCCGGGCAGGACTGGTAGGTTGAGGGCGTTTTCCACGCCGACGCGACTGCGAGTGACCCTATGAAGTTCGTGATGCCATTCAACGGCAGTCGCGGTGACGTGACGCCCGGTCTTGCCCTCGGCGTCGAACTCGCCGATCGCGGACACGACGTGGTGTTCGGCGCACCACCGAACCTGATGGACTTCGCGCAAGCGAAAACGGCTGAGTCCGAACGAGTCAGCGTGGTCTCGTTCGGGCCGGACACCCAGCAACTGTTGGAGTCGGAGTTGATCAGGGTGCGCATCAAGTCGCGCAACCCGCGGACCAAGATTGCGGCACTCGCGGAACTGGCCAATCACGGCTGGGACCGGATGACAGCCGAACTCGAGTCGATGGCCCAGGGTTGCCACGCGGTCGTCACCGGTTCGCTGGGGCAGGAGATGGCGTTCAACGTGGCGGAGTCTGCGGGAAATGCCTTTGTGGCACTGCACTATTGCCCGCTTCGACGCAACGACGTCGTGCCCGTGACCCCAGGAGCCGCGTTGCCCGGCTACGTCAACCGATCGATGTGGGCGCTGGCGGAGTCGATGCGCTGGAAGTCCATGAAGGCTCGCGAGAACGCGCAGAGGGTCTCCCTTGGCCTGGCTCCGACGCGGCATTCGTTGCCGGTTCGATCCGAACGCTACGGCGGAGTGGAGATTCAGGCCTACGAGTCGGCGCTGTTTCCCGGACTCGCCGAACAGTGGGGCCCGCAACGGCCGTTCGTCGGATTCCTGGGGCTGAGCAGCGGTCGCGTGGACGTCGATCCTGCGCTCGAGGAATGGCTGCAGGCAGGTTCCGCGCCGGTGTACTTCGGATTCGGCAGCATGCCCGTGCCCGATCCCACCGCACTGGTGCGCATGATCGAGAACGTGACCGGACGGCTGGGCGTTCGCGCTCTCGTCTGTGCCGGCTGGAGCGATCTCACCGGTGCCGATCTTGCTGCGGCCCAGTCGAACGCGAACATCATGATCGTCGAGTCGGTCGATCATGCGAGCATTCTTCCGCGATGCCTGGCTGCGGTCCACCACGGCGGCGCGGGTACGACGGCCGCGACGGCACGGGCCGGTCTTCCGACGCTCGTCTGCTGGTTCAGCGCCGATCAGCCGTTCTGGGGAGCCGCGCTGCGCCGGATCGGCGCCGGGACCAGCACGAAATTCTCGGCATTGACCGAATCCGTTCTGCAGCAGGGAATCATCGACATCACCACCGACCGAGCCAAGCAGGCGGCGCGCCGACTCGCCGCCACCGTCGCTCCGACCGCAACCGCAGTGAGCGCAGCTGCCGACATCACCGAGGCAGCAGCGCAGAGCCGCTGACGCAGTCACCAGAAACGCGCAGTCAGTTCCCAGCGACCCAACGCATCCGCCACGTGGTCACGCAGTGCCCGGTCGTCGACGAATCGATCCGGATCCATGGCGTGGACGGTCAGGGTGATGCTCTCGTCCGTCTCGCACAACCACGCCGTCAGGCCACCGTCCAGCGATCGCGCGAACGCGGCGTCGGCACCTGCGAAGGTTGCTCTGCCCGATACGGCGCGAGCTCGAACGCCGGCCACCGTGGTGAAGACCTCGGGCAGAACGCCCAGGTTCGAAGCCAGACCTTCGGCACCGTCACGTGGTTGCGGAACACGCGCGACCACCGCGTCGGGCAGCATCTGCACGAGGGCCTGCGAGATGCCCGCGGGTGGCAGGCCTGCAGCCTGCCTGGCCGCGAAGGCGGTGAACGCCGCCTTGCTGGTCTTCCGAATCGTCGACAGATCCCGGTCGCCCGCATCGGTGACGGGCACCTCGATCTTGACGATCTTGGTGGCGTTGGACCGGGTGTCGTCGGCGGTGCGATCGCTGACCGGCAGGGACCACTGCAGCGAGTCTCCGATCGAGGCTCGCCCGGCCCGCCAGGAGGCTGCCGTGAGGACCGCGATGAACAGGGAATTCGACGTGCCACCCCATCGCTCGGCGGTTGCTCTCCAGGCCGTCGCGTCCAACTCCACAACCGCGTGAGGCGATACCCAGTCTTCGTCCACCACTCCGGCGGTCGGCTGCGAGCGAGTCGGCTGCGAGCGGGGTGGCTGCGAGGGTGGGACAGCAGCGTCCTCACCGGATCGGGCGGAGCTCGGAAGTGCTGACGCAGCGGTGTTCACCAACCAGCCGGCGACGGACCGCACCTGCTCCACGGCATCTCTTAGGTCCGAGCCGAGCGCCGCGATGCCGTCCGCGCCCGGTATCGACCGAGGCTGCTCGGACGCGGAGTTGGCAGCAACGAACGCGGCGATCAGAGCACCGCCATCGGCGACCATGTGCGAAGCGACCAACGACAGCACCGTCCCTCCGTTCGCCAAGTGTGCCGCTGCCAGTCGCCACCCGAGACCGGTCTCGGGATCGATGTCGCGATCCAGGCGGTCGTCGGCCCACGCCAGAACGTCGGTCGGTTCGATGACGTGTGGGTGAAAATCCAGTGAATGGGAGATGGTCGAGGCCACCCATCGATCGCGTGCCGTCGGCACCGTCGACGCGACCACCCGGCGCGCGAGCAGACCGTCGGACAGGTTGCCCCGTAGTTTTTCCAGATCTGCCCGCTGAACGGATTCGTCGAACCACCACAAGAACTGGTTGTAGACGGGATATCCGATGCCGTGATGCATTCGCAAGAATAGGTGATCGGCAAATCCAATTCGAGTCACGCGCCGAACCTACTACATCCGAGAAACAGGGGCAGTGGTGTCGATTTTCGATCACCAATGCATTCACATTCGGCAATATATGCACGGAAAAGGGGGGGGTCGATTGTGTTCCACACCATGTTCGGGCCATTCAGTGGCCCAGGTCGTCCTCCGACCCGGTGGACAATCTGCGCCACACTGCGATTGTGAACTGTCATCATCGTGACCAGCAAAATCAGTGACTCGATCGTAAGATAGGACAATCGGACACCCCGTCGACTGCCGATCGGAGACCTGCGGGTCAAGACGTTCGACAGTGAGAAGTATTACTTTTACGCGTCGCGAAATAAATTCGCTTTCGCCCTATCGTGTGTTCTGAACTCACTTCGGGTCGACGGCAATGAAGTTGTTCTTTCAACGCGGAAAGCAGCAATCGAACAGCAATCGAATAAACGACCGGTCGGCTGCACGAACACCGCTGACAGGTTTACACGATCGACTCGACCGTAATCCAACGTGCAATACCGAACGAACGCCGCACACCGCCGACCGAGCCCGGAACGGAAGAGGACTCCCATGGAATACACCGAACTCGCCGACTACCCCCTCCCCGCCGGTCGTCTGACCGAGTGGGTCCCCCGCGTCGACGACGACCGTTGGGCACCGGACCCCCGTGGGCTGTCGTTCACGCACCAGGACCATTGCGAGCGCAGCGCGCCGGGCTCGTGGATCGGCACGGTGTTCGAGATCCACCGCCGCTACGACGTCGAGGCAGTGCGGGCAACCATCGCCGCGTACATGGGTCGTCACGAGGCGTTCCGCACCAAGGTTCGACGCGACGAGGAATCCGGTTCCTGGCTGCGCTACACCGCACCGACGGATGCAGTGCAGGTGACCGATCGGGCGCACACCGAACCACGTACCGAAACTCAGGTCTTCGGCCATCTGCACTCCTGGTTCGGCGAAACTGTGTCTCCGACGGCGTGGCCGCACTTCGTCCTCGCCACCATCGAACCGGACGACGCCTCCCGCGCTCTCTCGGACGGGCCCGGAGAGTCGTTCCTGCTCGCGTTCGCCGCCGACCACTCGGTGATGGACGCCTACAGCCAGATCTACGCCATCAACGAGATCGACCGGCTCTACGCGCACGCTCTCGAGGGCGTCGACCCGGAATTGCCCGAAGTCGGCAGCTATGTCGACTTCAGCCAGGCCGAGCGGACTCTCGGCGAGACGCTGACCGGTGACCACAGCGCCGTGCGCACCTGGCAGGACTTCCTGGCCGTAGAGGACGGACGCTTTCCTGCGTTTCCCCTTCCGGTGTCGGTCGACCGGTCGCCGACCGGCAGCGGCCCGGCCGCGCAGAGCAGTATTTCGTCCTGGCTGCTGACCGCCGACAGATCCGATGCCTTCAACGCCGCATGCCGTGCCGCCGGGTACAACATGCAGGCCGGGATCCTCGCCGCTCTGGCGCTGACGAACGTTCGCCTGTCCGGCCGCACGACGTTGCGCACCGTGATGCCGATGCACACCAGAGACGAACAGAAGTGGGCCGCAGCGGTCGGCTGGTACGTCGGAATCCTGCCCATGGAGATCGAGCTCGACAACGCTCGCACGTTCGGGGAGGCGATCGAGGCCGCGGCGACTGCAGGCGCGGCCAACAAGGGGTTGGCACGGATGCCGTACTCGAAGATCGCCCAGATCCTCGAGTCGACGGAAATTCCGCGGTTCGTGGTGTCCTACATCGACCTTCGGTTCCTTCCGGATGCCGACCAGTGGCAGGGCCGCAAGGGTCGGGCTCTGCGAAGCAACTGCCACGCCGACGACGAGGTCTACTTCTGGGTCAACCGGACGCTTCAAGGGCTCAACATCTCCGCACGATTCCCCAGCTCGGACGTCGCGTCCACCAATGTCCACCGCTTCATCACCGAGTTCGTCGCAGTGCTGACGGCAGTGATCGACTCCGACTGCGGTACCGATACGGTGCTCACGTCGGCCTCTCGGTCGGTGACCGTCGCCGCAGAGTGAGCCATCGAATCAACCCGCGGCCCGTATCGAGGAGGACGAAGCGACGATGATCATCACCGCTATGGGCAGGTGGAATCCCGCTCCCGGTCGGCTGCTCGAATGGCACCCCACGTCGGCTGCCCGGGCGAGTGCCGAAGCGGCACCTGTCGATTCGGCTCCGGCCTCGTTTCTCCAGGAGGACCATCTCAAGGCCGCGTGGGCGGCCCGCGAACGCGGCGACGTTCACACCGCGTACACCGGGGTGGCAACCGAGATCGACGGTGACGTGGACACGGACGCGATGAGCCGCGCACTGGCCGCCTACGTGCTGCGGCACGAGGGTCTTCGATGCTGGTTCGAGGTCGAGGGAAACGACGTCGTTCGGCATCTCGCTCCACCCGAGGTCGCGGCGTTCGAAGTGACCGACGCCGGAGAAGCGACGGACGACGACGAATTCCAACGCTACGTACGGGGGCGCTTCTCGTCCGAGGCGACCGCGGACTCCTGGCCGGGATTCGTCGTCGGCGTGGTGGCCAGGCCCGGCAGCTTCACCCTGTACTACGGCGCAGACCACGCGTTCACCGACGGTGGCTCGCAGGCCTTGGTCATCAGCGAGTTGGCGGACCTGTACGCGCTCGAGACCGGTGCGGACGTACCGATCCCTGCGCAGGCAGGTAGCCATCTGGTCTACGCCGCCGACGAGCGGGCGCGGGCCGCGACGTTCGGGGCCGATTCTTCCGAAATCGCCGCTTGGCGAGACATTTTCACCCGGCACGACGGCCGCATGCCTCGCTTCCCACTCGACCTCGGACTCGCGCCCGGCGAGAAAGCTCCCGTTCGCATCGTCGAACGCGACCTGTTGAACAAAGAACTGACCGCTGCATTCGACGCCGCGTGCAAAGCCGCCGGAGCCCGCATGAGCAGCGGGATATTCGCTGCGGTCGGGATCACCGACTTCGAATTGGCCGGAACCACCGACTACTTCGGGATCACCGTGCTCAGTACCCGGCACCACGGTGACTACGGGCAATCCCAGGGGTGGTTCGTCAATTTCGCTCCGGTCGCGTTCGAGGTGGCAGGAAACGACAGGTTCTCCGACGTCGCCGTTCTGGCCCACCGAGGCTTCGAGCAGGCCAAACGGATCGCGGAGGCCCCGGTGCACGCCGTACTGGGTGCTCTCGCCGCCGACGGCACTCTGGGTAGCGAGTTGGCCGTGAGCCCGAACATGCTCTCGTACATCGACTTTCGCTGGTTCCCCGGCGTCGGACGAGACGCGGACACCCGCGCCGAGCACTTCACCGGCGAGGGTTCGACGTCGAACGCATCGATGTGGATCAACCGAGACGGTGAGCACTTGTATCTGGTGGCCCAGACCCCTGACACCGACGTTGCGGCCGCAGCGGTGAAGCGCTACCACGATCATCTGGCACACGTGCTCGAAGCCATTGCACGCGACGGTGATTACCGCCTCACGCACGACGATCTCGTTCAGGAGCCGGCCGGTGCGGGTCACCTCGATCACTGAGTACACCCCACGCGCGGGCACGGTCGTCGAGTTCACCGCCGTCGTCACCGGGAATCCGCAACCCTCACCGGTCCCACCGTCGTTCAACCAGCGGTTTCACCTCGGTGATCTCGAGCAGGCCGAGCGCGTCTGGATAGCCGGAGCCTTCGAAGTGCAAGGCAACCTCGACATCCGAGCGCTCGAGTGGGCCTTCGAGCGCCTGATCGACCGCCACGACACCCTGCGCAGTTCGTTCGTTCGCGTGGTGGACGGAATCGAGCGGACGCTCCACGAACCGGGTTCGGTGGAGATGAGGCAATCCACTCGAACCACCTTCTCCTCGGCGTCGACGCTCCGGAATCACCTCCGAAACACGCTCGAACTGCACTGCGATGCACGACGATTCCCGTCGTACACCTGCGTCGGAATCGACCGACCGGACACCTCGACGATCCTGTGCGCTTTCGACCACTCCAACGTCGACGCCATGTCGATCGCCGTCGTCGTCGACGAGATCCACACCCTGTACGAGGCCCACCGCCGCTGCCCGTCGAACCCGGAGACAGACCTGCCCCCCGTCGGTGGGTTCGTCGAATACTGCCGCATCGAAGCAACCCAGCCACTCGTCGATCCAACGGACGAGCGCATGGTGCAGTGGTCGACCTTCCTCACCGAGTGCGGGGGCACCACGCCGCGCTTCCCGTTGGACCTCGGCGTCGCCGAGGGTGAAACAGCGCCTCAGGCAACGACTGTCACCCCCTTGCTCGACGCGCGGCACACCGCCGACTTCGAGCAGCTCTGCGCCCGTTCCGGAGCCGGAATGTTCGCCGGGGTCGTCGCAGCGATCGCACAGGCCTGCGCCGGCACGGGCGGACCGAACCGTGTGCCGTTCCTGTTCCCGTTGCACACCCGCCATCAGCAGCACTTCTCGCGAGCACTGGGCTGGTTCACCACCAACGCTCCCATGACCGTGGAGGTCGAACGAGATCTCACCGACACGATCACCGCGGCCCACACAGCGTTTCGCGCGGCACTACCTCTGAGCACAGTTCCGATCCCCCAGGTACTGAACAACCTCGGTGACGCCTTCACCCTGTCGCGTCGAGACGTGTTCATGGTGTCCTACATCGACTACACCAGAATCGGTGGACACGAGCGCTTCGACCGAACCGACGCACACCACATCAGCAATGCCACGGTCTCCGACGACGCACAGTTCTGGGTCTCCCGCACCGCTTCGGGCCTGGCACTGCGATCACGATTTCCCGACACGGCAACGGCACACTCGGTGATGACCGCATTCACCGCGGAACTGATCGCACTCATGCGGGCCTCCGCAGCGAAACCCGAGAGCGCAGCCCTCACGCCCTGACAAACTGCGTTCCGCAGGCTCCACTCCCGCCCCCTGAGGTCATTCCGCAGGCTCCACTCCCGCCCACCCGCGGCGGTTCCGCATAGGATCGAGAGTGCAGACCGTTCACCCCCGGGCGGGCCGCCAGCCGAATATCTTCCGTAGGAGCCGATACGTGCCTGTACCAACCGATTCCACCGCAACGTTCGCCGACTATGCGCATCCGGATCGTCTCGTATCGACCGAATGGCTGTCCGCTCATCTCGGCACCCCCGGCCTTCGCGTCGTCGAATCCGACGAGGACGTGTTGCTCTACGACGTCGGCCACATTCCCGGCGCAGTCAAGATCGATTGGCATCTCGACCTCAACGATCCGGTCACCCGCGACTACATCGACGGCGAGCAGTTCTCGAAGCTGATGAGCCGCAAGGGTATTTCCCGGGACGACACCATCGTCGTGTACGGCGACAAGAGCAACTGGTGGGCCGCGTACGCACTGTGGGTCTTCACGCTGTTCGGACATCAGGACGTGCGTCTGCTCGACGGCGGCCGCGACGCCTGGTTGTCGGAGAACCGCGACACCACCCTCGATGTGCCCGAGTTCCCCGCAACCGAGTATCCGGTGATCGAACGCGACGACGCGCCCATCCGCGCGTTCGCCTCCGACGTCCTCGGCTCGCTCGGAACGGTGCCGTTGATCGACGTGCGCTCCCCCGCCGAGTACACGGGCGAGCGCACCCACATGCCCGACTACCCCGAGGAAGGCGCATTGCGCGGAGGTCACATCCCCACCGCCGTGAGCATCCCCTGGGCCAAGGCAGCCGCACCGGACGGACGCTTCCGTTCTCGTTCGGAACTGGACGAGATCTACTCCGGCACGTCTGCGACCGACGACGTGATCGCGTACTGCCGTATCGGTGAGCGTTCGAGCCACACGTGGTTCGTGTTGACCCATCTGCTCGGATACCAGTCGGTTCGCAACTACGACGGCTCGTGGACCGAATGGGGCAACGCCGTCCGCGTTCCGATCGCCAAGGGCGAGGAGCCCGGATCGGCTCCGGCCACTCGATGAGTGCCCTGCCGGAGTCGCTGGCCGAGATCGTCGAGGACTTCGCCGCGGTGGAGGGACAGGACAAGCTGCAGCTTCTGCTCGAGTTCAGTCGTGAACTTCCTCCGCTGCCGGAGCACCTTGCTCAGGATGCGATGGAGCCGGTGCCGGAATGCCAGTCTCCGCTGTTCCTGTCGGTGGACGCCGCCGATCCCGAGCGAGTCCGGCTGTACTTCAGCGCCCCGCCGGAAGCGCCGACCACGCGAGGGTTCGCCTCGATCCTCGCGCAGGGACTCGACGGCCTCGGCTCGCAGGAGATCCTCGACGTACCCGACGATTTCTACTCGGCGCTCGGGTTGAGCGACGCGGTCAGCCCGCTCCGACTGCGCGGCATGTCGGCGATGCTGGCGCGGATCAAGCGTCACCTTCGCTGACGGTCGATCAAGACGACGGCGCGGTGGCGCGCCGTCGTCTTGATCGATACAACGGGTCGTCGTTAGACTCCGCGGCGGGGCATCGATGCCCAGTCCCCCGACGCTGACGACGAAGGTTGGTTGCTGCCGATATGGAGTTCACGGAGTTGGCGGACTACGCGGTTCCCGCGGGCACGCTCACCGAGTGGATACCCAGCGTCGGTCCGCAGGCCCGCACTCCTGAGGCCGCAGGGTGGCACCCCGACGCCAGGCCGACGTCCTACGTCCACGAGGCGCACCTTCGTACGAGCCTGAGCAGTCCTCGTCGCGGCCGTGAATCATGGCTCGGCGCGGCCTTCGAGATCGCGGGCCCCCTGGACAAACCCGCGTTCCGCCGGGCAGTTCTGAACTGGATCGACCGGCACGAGGCGATGCGGTCGAGCGCGTCGATCGACGAGGTGACGGGCGAGATGACGCGGGTGACCGCGGCGCAGGGTGCCATCGACATCTGGCAGGTCGAGCAGGAACGGTGCGCGCAATCGAGCGAGGTGTTCGAGCACCTGCAGTATCTGTTCGACGAGTTCACCTCACCGTTGATCTGGCCCGCCTACGCCTTCGTGACTCTCGAACCGGTGGACGAGACGCGTCCGATCACCGTCTTCTTCGCAGCGGATCACTCCATCATCGACGGTCTGTCCACGGTGTTGGTCGCGCACGAGATCGCTGCTCTGTACGGAGAGGAACTCGGCGGTGCGCCTGCTGCCCTGTTCGAGGCCGGCAGCTACCTGGACTTCGGTTCCTCCGAACGCGAAAGGAATGCTGAGCTCGAACATTCGCACGACGCCGTGAGGATCTGGCGAGACTTCCTGGTCGACGGCGACGGCGAACTACCGGCGTTCCCCCTCGACATCGGCGATCCGAGTCCGGACGATCTGCCGCAAGGCGGTTTGTCCGCGTGGGTGCTCGACCCCGAGCAGGCCGACTCGTTCTCGGTCGCGTGTCGCAAGACAGGACACAGCCTGTTCGCGGGATTGCTCGCGGTACTCGCCATCACCGGCTCGGAACTGGGCGGGGGTAGTCGTTTCCGCACGGTAACGCCGGTGCACACCCGAGACGAGCCCCAGTGGGCCTCCGCACTCGGCTGGTTCGTCGGACTGTGCCCCATCTCGTTCGACATCGCCGGTGCCGACTCGTTCGGTTCGGTGGTCGCGGCGGCCTCGGCCGAGGTGAAGAAGACCAAACCGATCGCCCGCGTTCCTCTCGATCGGGTATTCACCACTCTGGGCTACTCCGCCCGCCCGCGTTTCGTCGTCTCCTTCATGGACGTACGGTTCGCGCCTGCGGCCGAGCACTGGCCGGACTGGAACGCCAGAGCACTGCGCAGCAAGCAGTACCAGCACGACGTGTACATCTGGATCAACCGCACGCCGCAGGGAATCAACATCGCGGCTCGCTACCCCAACACCGAGCAGGCGACCGCTCGGGTGCACGAGTACGTCGGTGCCTTCCGGAAGCTGTTGACCGATGTGGCGGACACCGGGACCGCGCGATTCCCTCTTCCGGACCACCACCGGTCCGATATCGGACATACCGACACCGGTCAGATCGCTACCAATCAGTAGCTCGCTGCGACGCGTCCTCGATCCGCTGCAGCTGTACGGACCGATTGCAGCGACGACAGTGCCGATGCTTAGACTCCGACGTGACGTTCGTAACGAAGCACGCGAGAAACACATCTGTAGGAGGCTCAGTGCCCAGCCATGCCAGTGCTCAGATCACCAAGGTTCTTGTCGCCAATCGTGGCGAGATCGCGGTGCGGGTGATCCGGGCGGCCGCCGATGCCGGGTTGGCCAGTGTCGCTGTGTACGCCGAGCCCGATGCCGATGCCCCGTTCGTACGGTTGGCCGACGAGGCGTTCGCGCTCGGGGGTCAGACCTCGGCGGAGTCGTATTTGGTGATCGACAAGATCCTCGACGCCGCCGCCAAGTCCGGTGCCGACGCCATCCACCCCGGCTACGGGTTCCTCTCCGAGAACGCCGACTTCGCCCAAGCGGTGATCGATGCCGGGCTGATCTGGATCGGGCCGTCTCCGCAGTCGATCCGCGACCTCGGTGACAAGGTCACCGCCCGCCACATCGCCGCCCGCGCCAAAGCACCGTCCGTGCCGGGCACCTCCGAACCGGTGAAGAACGCCGACGAGATCCTCGCCTTCGCCGACGAACACGGTCTGCCGATCGCGATCAAAGCCGCGTTCGGTGGCGGCGGACGCGGCATGAAGGTCGCCCGTACCCGCGAGGAGATCCCCGAGTTGTTCGATTCGGCCACCCGCGAAGCGGTCGCGGCGTTCGGGCGGGGGGAATGCTTCGTCGAGCGGTACCTCGACAAGCCCCGCCACGTCGAAGCGCAGGTCATCGCCGACCAGCACGGCAACGTCGTCGTCGCAGGCACCCGCGACTGCTCGCTGCAACGCCGCTTCCAGAAACTCGTCGAAGAAGCCCCCGCCCCGTTCCTCACCGACGCCCAACGCAAGGAAATCCACTCGTCGGCGAAAGCGATCTGCCTCGAAGCCGGCTACTACGGTGCCGGGACGGTCGAATACCTCGTCGGCCAGGACGGCCTCGTCTCGTTCTTGGAGGTCAACACCCGCCTGCAGGTCGAACACCCCGTCACCGAGGAAACCTCCGGCATCGATCTGGTGTTGCAGCAGTTCCGTATCGCCAACGGTGAGGAACTGTCGATCACCGAAGATCCCGAACCGCGGGGGCATTCGTTCGAGTTCCGGATCAACGGCGAAGACGCCGGCCGTGGGTTCCTGCCCGCACCGGGCCCGGTCACCACGTTCATTGCCCCGTCGGGTCCGGGTGTGCGCGTCGATTCCGGTGTCGAATCCGGCTCGGTGATCGGGGGCCAGTTCGATTCGATGCTCGCCAAGCTCATCGTCACCGGAGCCACCCGCGAGGAAGCCCTCGCGCGGTCGCGTCGGGCCCTTGCCGAGTTCACCGTCGAGGGGTTGGCGACGGTGATCCCGTTCCATGCTGCGGTGGTCTCCGATCCGGCGTTCATCGGCGACGGGGAGTCGTTCTCGGTGCACACCCGGTGGATCGAAACCGAATGGGACAACCAGGTTGCCCCGTTCACCGCCGGGCAACCGATCGACGACGAGGAGGTGCTGCCGCGGCAGTCCGTCGTCGTCGAGGTCGGTGGCCGACGTGTCGAGGTCTCCCTGCCCGGGGAACTGTCCCTCGGTGGCGGTAACGGCGGCGGTGCCAACGCGGGTGCAGTGCGGCGTAAGCCGAAACCGCGTACCCGTGGTGGTGCCGGAGCCGGTGCGGCATCCGGTGACGCGGTGACCGCACCGATGCAGGGCACCGTGGTCAAAGTCGCTGTCGACGAAGGCCACACCGTCGAGGCCGGGGACCTCATCGCCGTCCTGGAAGCGATGAAAATGGAAAACCCCGTCAACGCCCACAAAGGCGGCACCATCACCGGCCTGACCGTCACCGCAGGCGACGCCATCACCCAAGGCACCGTCCTCGCAGAGATCAAATAACGACATATCGGTAGCGATGCGAATTTTGGCTCGAATCCGGGCCTTGGATAGCGTTACCCTGTAGCAATGTCCGAGCTTCCGGAAATTCGTATCGGTACAGCTGATCGGGAAAAGGCGCTCGACGCGCTGAGCCTGCACTTCAGCGAGGGTCGCCTCACGGTTCCCGAGTTCGACGAGCGTAGTGCCACTATCGCTTCGGCCACGACGCGTGGGGAGCTCGACACAGTATTCGTCGATCTCCCCGCGACGCCGGGTACGGCCCAGGCACCTGCTCGGACCGGGGCGTCGCCCGTTCCCGCAACGGCCGGAACCGGTATCGACTGGCGCGCAGTGGTGATGCCGGTGGTGATATTCGGTTCCCTGGCATTGTTCTTCCTCACCGACTTCGATCAGAACTGGCTCTTCTTCCTTCTCATTCCGTTGGCGGGTGTGGTGCTGTCGGCAGGTGGCCATTCCAAGAACGAGAAAAGGAAGAAGAAGAGGAATCGTTGAAGGCGCTTCTGTTCGATGTGTTCGGCACGGTGGTCGATTGGCGCACCAGTGTGGCCCGTGAGGTCGAATCTCTGTGTGGTTCCGACGTGGACAGTCATGCATTCGCCGACCGCTGGCGCAGCCTGTATCAACCGGCGATGGAACAGGTCAGGTCGGGTAGTCGACCGTTCACCCGGCTCGACGTACTTCATCTCGAGTCTCTTCGAGTCGTACTGTCGGAGTTCGACGTTCAGCTCGACGACGCCGACGTCGCATCCTTGAACAACGTGTGGCACCGATTGGATCCGTGGCCGGACTCGGTGCCCGGTCTCACGAGACTGCGGACCGATTTCATCATCGCCCCACTCTCCAACGGCAATATCTCGTTGCTTCTCGACATGGCCAAGAACGCTGGGCTGCCGTGGGACGCGATCCTCGGTGCAGAACCGGTCCAGGCGTACAAGCCCATGCCCGACGCGTATCTCCGCACCGCGGATATTCTGGGTCTGGAGCCGAGCGAATGCATGATGGTCGCTGCCCACAACAGTGATCTCGTGGCAGCAGCCGACTGCGGGTTCGCTACGGCCTTCGTCGCCCGTCCACTCGAACACGGGCCGAGCCAGACCGCCGACCTCGCCGCGGAGTCGGACTGGACCCACAGCGTCGACTCGATCGAATCTCTCGCAACACAATTGGGCTGCTGACCGCACCTGCCGCTCAGTGACGCGCGAGAGGAATGAGTTGGCGCGCAATCCACGCGTCCACGTCCCGATGCGACCGGAAGCGGACAATCATCAGCTCTGGGCGGCGCACACTCAGTTGCCGCACCCGCGCGGTGGTCGACCGATCGGTGTTCCACGCCCATCGAATGATGTGCTCACGGTCGAGGAAGATGCGGTGCAGTGGCGGCTCGATGTTCCCGTTCCACAGCTCACGCCTACCGAACCTGCGGCGTAGCGTCCGAATAGTCACCTGCCGCATGACTGTTCGACGGGGTAGGTCGAGCCACAGGAACAGCTCGGCTCGATCGGCGAGACGGTCTCGGACATACTGCCATTCGGTGACCCACGAAGAACGTGCAACGAACTCGTCGACGTCGTGCTCGAAGGTCGGACGCGGTGTCCAGTTCGGTCCGTGGAACAGGCTGTCGATCTCGATGTGTTCGATACCGAGCAGGCACCCGAGGCGCGCGGCCAGCGTGGTCTTGCCGGAACCGGATGTTCCCGCGACGACGATTCGCGCAGGGCGATGTGGCAGCGCGGCATCCGGTCCGAAAATCACGACCGCGTCGCTCGTGTGCGGGCCAACAGATACGCCTGAGGCGTGGGTTCGTGCCCCATCGGGGCTCGATGCACGCGCACGTCCACCTCGAAGTCCGCGTCGACGAGCATGCCCGCGACTGCCTCGGGGTCGAGTCGATAGGCGTCGTAGGAGACCGAGTGCCCGTAGACGTGTTCGAGCCGCACTCGCTGGTCGCCGGACTGAAATGCCAAGAGCAGTGGACCGTTGGGCATGAGCACTCGATGCAGTTCGGCGAACACGGCAGGCAGGTGCGCCGGAGGGGTGTGGATGATCGAGTACCAGGCAACGATCCCGGCGACGGAGCTGTCCCCCGCGTCCAACGCCTCCATGGATCCGACACCGAATCGCAGGTGCGGATGTTCGCGCCGAGCGACCTCGATCATGTTGGGCGACAGATCCATTCCCGCTACGTCGAGGCCGAGGCGGTGCAGCTCCGCGGTGACGCGGCCGGATCCACAGCCCACCTCCAGAACGGACCCGCTCGGTACCCGGGCCGCGAATGTCGCCAACAATCCGTGCTCGAGATGTCGGCCGTCGAGCTCGTCGCGGACGAGGTCGGCGTAGCTTTCGGCGACGGTGTCGTAGGCAGATCTCGTCATCGAAACATGCTGGTGCTCGGCCACGGTGGCTACGGTACCGGCTCACCCGGCGTCGGCAGGTACGAGTGCGTCAGCATCTCGAAGAAGTGACCGGTCGGGTCGCGGAAGTACACTCCGCGGCCACCGTGCCCGGTGTTGACAGTGCCGGGTTCGGTCATCCGAGGATCGGCCCAGTGCTCGACGCCCTGGTCGACAAGCCTGGCGTAGGCCGCATCGAACAGATCGTCGCTGACTCGAAAGGCGTAGTGCTGGAACTGAATATCGTCGAAGGGAGGCTCGGCGAATTGAACGAGCGTGCCGTCGGTGAGTTGCACGTTGACGAACGGCCCCCACGACGGTGCCTCCGGCAGACCGAACAGCGTGCGAAAGAACGCCGCAGAGTCGGAACTGTTCTTCGCCACGATGATGGTGTGATCGAACGAAATGGACATGCGCTGCTCCTGGGCAGTACGACGCCTCCATGCCTGACGCAGTCCGTCATCGACACGCGACGCTGTCGCCGATGCTCGCACGGACCCCGAATCCGAGTCAACCGGTGAATTCACGGTCGCAGTTCGGTCATCTCCGATGACAGCATCGCCGAGGAAAGGACCACAGCATGGTCGGCAGACTTCTGTTCGTTCACGGTGCCGGCGGATTCGTCGACGACGCACCGCTGGCCAACGGGCTTGCGCAGGCTCTGCGCCTCGACCTTCGGATGCCGGAGCTGCCCGACACCGCCATGGGTTTCGAGGACTGGGCCGAACCGGTTCGGCAGCACCTGGACCGGCTCGGACCCGAGGATGCGGTGATTGCGCATTCTTTCGGCGCATCGATCCTCGTCAGAGTCTTGGCAGAACATCGCCGGGAGCGACCCCTGCGAGCCACTCTGTTGGCAATGCCGGACTGGACGCCGCGTGGGTGGGACGTCGCCGAATACGCGTTCACCACCCAGGAGCCCGAGACCGACCTGACGCTGCTTCACTGCCGGGACGACGACGTGGTTCCCATTTCTCACCTGGCGCTGAACTCGAAGGCTCTCCCGTCGGCGACGGTGGTCGAGTTCCCGACCGGTGGTCATCAGTTCGACGGCATGATCGACGCTGTTGCCGCTCGAATCCTCCGACCGGGCGCTCACCGATAGTCGTGATCGATTCCCGTTGCCCAGTGCGAACATTCGACGGCAACGACGTCGTCTCTTCCCCTCAGGAAGTCTCGGGCACCGGAGTCTCCCGATGCCGATGCCACGGCTGCGTCCACGTGTCGACGCGCCAGAACGACAGGATGGCCGGGACGGCCGTCGAACACGGCCCTGGCGAGACCGGTGTCCCGCGCTGCGCCGAGTACTGCCCGAACCACCTCGGCTCCGACGTCCGGGGTGTCGACCACGTGCACAACCGCGTACTCCGCGTCCGCCGTCGCCGCCAAGCCGGCGGTGAAGGAGGCGCTCATGCCCTGGTTCCAATGGGGCGTGTGCACCGCGATCACGCCGTCGGGCATGGGCGCATCTGCTGCGCCGAGAACCACGACCACGCGATCACAGCCACCGTCGCGCAGCGCCTGCACCGCCGTCCGCAACCACAGCCCGTCGTGGGCGAGAACCTTGGGTGATCCGTATCGCGTTCCGGCACCGGCGGCGAGCAGCACTCCGACGGCAAGGTCCGACACGATCGCTCCCTTCTCCGTTGGGTGGAGTCTTGGATGTTCGCACAACGTCCACGTCGAGTACGCCCCGAAGTTTGTGCGCGCTCGACTAGCGAGGATAGGCGTGATGGCTGATTCTTAGTGCACTTCTCCTGCAGCGTCGCAGGAATCCTGCCCTGTTGCTTCCGCGAGGTGCCCACCCATGTCCGTCAAGCCCACCACACGCAAACGTGTCCATCCTGTCGACGAAGTGCTTCCCGTTCCGAAACTTGCCGCCTACGGGTTCCAACATGTCGTCGCGTTCTACGCAGGCGCTGTCCTGGTACCGATCATCATCGGCAGCGCGATCGGACTGACCAACGAACAGTTGATCCACCTGATCAATGCGGATCTGTTCACCTGCGGCATCGCATCGATCATTCAATCGGTCGGATTCTGGAAGGTCGGCGTTCGACTCCCGCTGCTGCAGGGTGTGACGTTCGCCGGTGTCTCTCCGGTGATCGCGATCGCGATGGCGAACGGCGGCGGCACCGAGGGGTTGCTGTACGTCTACGGCGCCGTCATCGTCGCCGGACTCGTCACCTTCTTCATGGCTCCGTACTTCAGCAAGCTGCTGCGGTTCTTCCCGCCGGTGGTGACCGGTACCGTCATCACGATCATCGGTGTCGCGCTGCTCCCGGTGGCCGTCAACGATGCGGTGACCAATCCCGCTACGCACGAGCAGGATCCGACGAACGGCCGGTGGATGGCGTACGCGATCGGCACGCTGCTGATCATCGTGCTGATCCAACGTTTCTTCAAGGGCTTCATGGCCACCATCGCCGTGCTGCTCGGCCTGGTGATCGGAAGCGCCGTGGCATTCGTGCTGGGAGACATGAACTTCGACGGCACCTCGGATGCATCGTGGGTCGGCTTCACCCAACCCTTCCTGTTCGGTGTACCCAAATTCAGTGTCATCGCGATCATTTCGATGATCGTCGTCATGCTCATCATCGCCGTCGAAACCACCGGCAGTGTGTACGCGACGGGTGAGATCGTCGGCAAGCGCATCAAGAAGGACGACATCGCAGCGACTCTGCGGGCGGACGGAGTGGCCACCGTCATCGGCGGTACGTTCAACTCGTTCCCGTATACGGCGTTCTCGGAGAATGTGGGTCTGGTGCGCCTGACCGGTGTGCGCAGCCGGTGGGTCGTCGCCGCGGCCGGCGGCATCATGATCCTGCTCGGCCTGCTGCCCAAGACCGCGGCGGTCGTCGCGTCCATCCCGCCACCGGTACTCGGTGGTGCCGCGCTGGCGCTGTTCGCGACCGTCGCCGTGGTCGGAATCCAGACGTTGTCGAAGGTGGACTTCACCGATCATCGCAACCTGATCATCGTGGCCACCAGTCTCGGACTGGCGATGCTGGTGACCATTCAACCGTCGGTCTCCGAGGGCGTGCCGGATTGGCTCGAGATGTTGTTCGGCAGCGGCATCGTTCTCGGCGCGGTGTCCGCGATCGTGCTCAACGTGTTGTTCTTCCACATCGGCAACCGCGGCCAGGCGGTTGCAGGCGGTCCGGGTAAAGGCATCACCCTCGACAAGGTCAACGAGATGTCCGCCGAGGACTTCGCCGCCACGTTCGGCGGCCTGGTGCAGGGCACTCCGTGGGTGGTCGAACGCGCCTACCAGCAGCGCCCTTTCGCCGATGCGCACGGTCTGCGCGAGGCCTTCCAGGAAGCACTGTTAGCCGGCACCACCGAGGAACAGATCGAACTGATCAACAGCTACCCCGATCTCGGCAGCGAGGACGCCACCGGCACCCTGAACGCGGCCGATCACGTCGGCCTGTCCAACCTCGAGGAGGACGAACACAACAACATCGTCCAACTCGCCGCCGAGTACAGGGAACACTTCGGCTTCCCGCTGGTGATCTGCGCGCGGGAGACCGAACGCTACGATCGAGTCCTGGCCAACGGCTGGTCTCGCGTCGAGAACGCACCGTCGGCCGAGCGGTCGTTCGCGATGATCGAGATAGCCAAGATCGCCAACTACCGGTTCGACGATCTCGTGGCCGATGCCAACCCGATCGCGGCCGCGCGGTTCGGTCGCATCAACGATTTCAGATAGAGAGCGCGAGTTGCTACACGAATGGATAGGGCTCGACGGGTTCAATCGGCTCAGTGACAGGCAGGCGATGCATGCGCTCTACGAGTGCTGCGCGTCGTCGATCTGGGCCCGTCGAGTCGCCCACGGTCGCCCCTTCGACAGCCGAGACATGCTGTTGGACAGAGCAGATCGGGTGTTGGCCGAACTACCCGAGGCGGAGATCGACCATGCGCTCGACGGTCATCCTCGGATCGGAGGCAAGGCCGACAACCCATCGTCGAAACGTGAGCAGGCCGCGGTGACGAGCGCGGGCACCGAGGTGCTCGACAAGTTGGCGGCGGGGAATCGTTCCTACGAGGAGAAGTTCGGTCACGTCTACCTGGTGTGCGCCACCGGCAGATCCGCGGAGGAACTGCTCGCTATCCTCGAGGAGAGGCTCGACAACGATGCCGAAACCGAAAGACGGGTGCTGCGCGTGGAACTGGCCAAGATCAATCGAATTCGCCTCGGCCGCATGCTGGGTCCCGAGCAGTGACGGGATTGTCGACGCACGTCCTCGACGCGACGTCGGGGACACCTGCGGTAGGGATGAGGGTGCGGTTGTTCCATCCCGAGGAAGGCGAGATCTCCACGGCCACCACCGATGGCGACGGCCGCATCGGCGAGGTCGTGCCCGGTCCGATCGATCCGGGCGTGTACCGCCTGTCGTTCGACACCGGCGACTACTTCGAGGCGACGAGAACCCCGAGCTTCTATCCCGAGGTGTCCATCTCGTTCACCGTCACCGATCCCGACGCCCACTACCACGTCCCATTGCTGTTGTCCCCCTTCGCTTATTCGACCTATCGCGGGAGCTGACATGACCGACCTGACCGGCAAGATCGTCCTCGGATCCAATCAGTACGGCAAGGCCGAGAACCGCGTGGTGCGGATCTATCGGGACTCGCCTCGGCACGAGATCCACGACATCAACGTGTCGAGCGCTCTGCGTGGCGATTTCTCTCCCGCGCATCTGGTGGGCGATCAATCCAATGTGCTTCCCACCGACACCCAGAAGCAGACCGCGTACGCGTACGCGAAGACCAAGGGATTGCTCCACCTGGAGAGTTACGGCCTCGATCTGGCCCGCCACTTCGTCGACGATGTGGAGCCGGTGGAGGGTGCGCGCATCGAACTAGAGGAGTACGCGTGGGCCCGCGCGGTGATCGACGGCGTCGAGCACGATCACACGTGGACCCGCAAGGGCGAGGAGATCCGTACGTCGGCGGTGACCGTCGAGGGCAAGGGTGACGCGCAGAAGACGTGGGTGATCAGCGGCTTCAAGGAGATGGTGATCCTCAAGTCCACGGGTTCGGAGTTCCACGGATTCCTCGAGGACGACCTGACGATTCTCGAGCCCACGACCGACCGGGTGATGGCGACATCGTTGACAGCGCAGTGGCGATACACCACCACCGACGTCGAGTGGGATGCCGTCTACGCGGGCGTGAAGGCGGCGATGATCGAACGGTTCGCCAACCTGCAGTCACTGGCCCTCCAGCAGACCCTCTACGCCATGGGCGAGGCGGTGCTGGAGAAGTATCCGTTCATCGCCGAGATCACCATGTCCGCACCGAACAAGCATCACTTCGTCTACGACCTGGGCAAGTTCGGCATCGAGAACAATCTCGAGGTCTTCAACGCGGACGATCGGCCGTACGGTCTGATTCAGGCAACCGTCGAACGCGAGGATGCCCCGGACGCCGGAAGTGCCTGGCGGACATACTCTGTCGTCGGATAGGGTGCCGCACTCATGTGTGCAGCGCCGCGGTCCATTCCACCAACGGGGCGAGAGCTCGCCAGGCATCGCGCACCTTCGTCGCGGCCTTGGGTGTCTCGAGCCACGCGGGTGAGCCGAAATGCTTGCCCGCGGTGAGTGACTTGTGGCGCAAGAGGTCGATGCGCGGGTGGTCGAGCTCGTATCCCCGCGGCTTGGTCTTGAGCTTGTCGCCGCCGATCTCGTAGCCGGCCTTGGTCAGCGTCGCCAGTATCCGCTCGAGTTCGGCTCCGCGGACGTCGTCGTCGACGGTGCGGCGGTAGCGGGCAACGCCTTCGGACGAGGAGTTGTAGAAGCCGCCTGCAACGAACAATCCGGCGGGATCTATCTGCACGTAGAAGCCGAGACTGTCACCGCGAGCGACGAAGCCGCCCTGGTGGGTCTTGTACGGGGTCTTGTCCTTGGAGAAGCGAACGTCGCGGTAGGGGCGGAAGACCTTGGCGGTACCGAACTCCGATTCGAGTGTCGCGAGCAACGCCGTCATCGGACCCTTGACCGCGTTGTCGTAGACATCCTTGTGCTCGTTCCACCAGAGCTTGCTGTTGTCGGCTTCGAGGTCCTCGTAGAAGTCCAGGGCCGCGAAGGGTATTCCGGTGAAGCCAGTCATCGTTCGATCCTATGCGGCCCCGGTAGCCGACGAACGAGGGATGGATTGAAGCGCGAGATAGACATCGAGCCGATCCGAGGTGGAACTCATATCGCGGCCCAGCAACTCCTCGACTCGCTTGATTCGGTACCGCACGGTGTTCAGGTGTACGTGCAACGATTCGGCCGTTCGGTTCCACGATCCGCCGGTGGCCAGGAACTCGCGGAGGGTATCGGTCAGACCGGCATCGGTTCGCCTGTCGTAGTCGAGCAGCGGCGCCAGAACGTGTTCGACGAACGACCGACGCACGTCGTCGGGCAGAGCCGAGAGCATCGTCACCGCCGATGTCGGTTGCGCACCCGCGGTGATGGTCACCGGGCTCGACCCTTGCCTGCTCATTTCCAGTGCGTGGCGGGCCGATCGCAGCGCGCCGTCGATGGTGATCCCGGTCGCTTCGGAACTGACGCCCACGAGCAGACGGCTGTGTCCGATGCCGGAGCCCAAACGGCTCAATCGGGTTCGCAGTGTGTGCGTGAAGCTCGGATCGTCGGTGTTCACGACGGCGACGATGTCGCCGTGCGTGCTGCATCCGACGCACCCGCCGCCGAAGGAGGTCAGGGTGTCGCTGAGAACCGTGCGCAGCATCTCGCGCAGGTCGATCCGTCCGCTGTGGACGACCCTGACGACCACCAGCGAGCGGTCCGGGTCGACTCCTGCCTGGCGCAGCCGCGTCATGGCTTCGGGTCTGGTGCTGTCGGTTTCGATCAACGCCACTGCCTGGTCGGCGATTTCACGACGGACCAGCCGTCCCTCCTCGCGTCGAGCACGATCGAGCGCGGCGATCGCCGCGAGCTGACCGAACGCGTCGGAGATGGCGGGTGGGAACGTCGCCATGTCTCCGGCCACTGCGAGGAACCATCGCGTGGTCCGCTGCACGAGCGACGGTCCGATGCCGAAGATGCTGTACACATCGCCGTCACCGAGAGTGGTTGTCGTGGGGAGCCTTTCGGAGGACAGCGCGGCGTGCGTCAGCGTGTCCACGTCGGCATCGGTGAACGCCGAGACCTCGGCGACCAGCCGACGTCCGGTCGCGGTGAAGATCAGACACGCCATCCCGGTCTCCCTGGAGGTGTGCAACGCCAACTCGTCGAGCGCTCTGCCGTCCGCGATCGCCGTGAGCAGCTGACGTTGCCGGACGAGCGAGGTGTTCAGCATGGCTATGCGGTCTCCGGTGACACGGCCGACGAGGAACTCGGTCACCTCCCCGAACGACACGGCCTCGGGTATTGCGAGCAGCGGTAGACCGTGCCGCTCGCAGGCCTCGATCAGGTCGGGTGGGACGTGGCCGAGAAGCCCTTCACCGGCGGCCAGTGCCGACGCTCCCGATTCGGTGACGGCCCGGACGAACATCTCACTGTCCGCGCGCGTTCGATGCCATACGAGACCGGTGATGACCAGCTCACCACCCGCGATGTAGCGCGACGGGTCGGGCAGATCCGTCGTGTACGTCCATCGCAACGTCCGACCCAGTGCGTCGGTATCGGAGGTGAGCAATCGAATGCCGAGCTGCGCGGCGTCCAGCAAGTCCTTGACCTGCACTGCGGTTCCTCCCCCGGCCCTCGCTGAGCGTGCCCGAAACAGCCGAGCGCGTAGGAAGAAACAGTATGTGTGGGTTGTTTCCACCGGGTTTCGGGCGTATCGCCGAACGACCGAAGATCGGTAACAGATACTCATTACAGTTCGAGAGGACACATCGGCTGGTGGATCTGCCGGCGTGGAGGATCCGCCGGCGAGGACGAGGGGTGAACGACGACCATGGATCTCGGTACTGTCGACGACATCGTGCTTCCCGGCTCCCGCGCGGACCTTCCGCCAGGACGTGTGGACACTGCGGTCCTCGCGGGAGGTACCTGGCTGTTCTCGGAGAAGCAGGACCATCTGGCCACCCTCGTCGACATCACCGCCTTGGGCTGGGAGCCGTTGACAGTCACCGAGACCGGGCTCTCGATCGCCGCGACGTGCACCATCGAGACGCTGGCACGCTACACCTCTCCGTGGCCGGCCACCGCGCTGTTTCCCCGCTGCGCAGCAGCATTGTTGGCCTCGTTCAAGATCTGGAAGACCGCCACCGTCGGCGGCAACATCGCGCTGGCTCTTCCTGCCGGAGCGATGATCTCGTTGACCGCAGCCCTCGACGGCGTCGGGCAGGTGTGGTCGGGCGATGGCCCCGATCACGACTATCGCATCGCGATCGCAGACCTGGTCACGGGCCCGCACGCCAATGCCCTCCGACCGGGAGACGTGCTGCGCAGTATCGATGTTCCACTGCACGCTCTCCAGTCGCGAACGGCGATGCGCAAGCTCGCGCTGTCACCGCTCGGCCGATCGGCGGCCGTGGTGATCGGGCGGGTCGACGAGGGCGGCGAGTTCGTTCTGACCGTCAGCGCGTCGACCGTCCGTCCGTTCGTTCTACGCTTCCCGGCCCTGCCGACGGCGGGCGAGCTCGACGACGCGCTCGCCGCCACCATCGGTCCCCAGCACTGGTACGACGACCCCCACGGGGCTCCGGACTGGCGGCGTCACATCAGTTGCACTGCAGCGCAGCAGATTCGCGAGGAGTTGTCATGATCGTAGACATCAACGGTGTGCCGACCGATGTCACTCCACGGCCAGGTCAGTGTCTGCGCACCATGCTCCGTGAACACGACCACTTCGAGGTGAAGAAGGGGTGCGACGCGGGCGACTGCGGCGCATGTTCGGTTCTCGTCGACGGTGAACCGGTGCATTCGTGCATCTTCCCCGCGTTCCGTGCAGCGAACCGGTCCGTCACCACCGTTGCGGGGCTCGGTACACCGGACGATCTCCATCCGATGCAGAGCCGGTTCGTCGAAGCCGCCGGATTCCAGTGTGGGTTCTGCACTGCGGGAATGATCGTCACGGCCTCGACGCTGACCGAGGGCGATCTGGACGAGCTTCCCGAACGGCTGAAGGGAAACCTGTGTCGCTGCACCGGGTATCGCGCCGTGTCCGACGCCGTCTGCGGAGTGGTCAACACCGAGAAGTCCGTCGACGGTCCGGCGTGTGGACGGTCCCTCGCGGCACCGGCAAGTACCCGCATCGTCACCGGAACCGAGCCATACACACTCGACCACACCCCTCCCGGATTGCTGCACGCCAGTGTTCTCGGAAGTCCACACGCACATGCCCGGATCGTGTCCATCGATACCAGCGCGGCCGAGCAGGTGCCGGGCGTCCAGTTGATCCTGACTGCGAAAGACAGTCCGAGAACCGCGTTCTCGACGGCCCGACACGACCGCCGCGTCGACGATCCGGACGACACCCACGTTCTCGATACCGTCGTGCGCTTCATCGGCCAGCGAGTGGCGATCGTCGTAGCAGAATCGGTCGCGGCAGCCGAGGAAGGGTGCCGCGCTCTCGTCGTCGAGTACGACGTGCTGCCCGCAGTGTTCGATCCGGAGTCCGCGCTCGCCCACGATGCGCCGAAGATCCACGGCGACAAGGACGCGACGGCTCGGATCGCGGATCCGTCGCGCAATCTGGTGGCCGAGCTGCACGGCAGTACCGGGGACGTCGACGCAGGCGTTCGCGACGCAGCTGCGGTGGTCACCGGCCGCTGGACCACTCAGCGGATTCAGCACGTGCACTTGGAAACCCACGGCACCATCGGCTGGTTGGACGAGACCGGAAAGCTGAATCTGCGCACCAGCACTCAGGTTCCGTTTCTGGTGCGAGACGAGATCTGCGAGATCTTCGGCTTGGCACGCGATCGCGTCCGCGTGTTCACCGCGCGCGTCGGCGGCGGATTCGGCGGCAAGCAGGAGTTGCTCACCGAGGACGTGGTGGCGCTGGCGGTACTGCGTACCGGTAGACCGGTGCAGTTCGAGTTCACGCGCACGGACGAGTTCACCGTGTCGCCGTGTCGTCACCCGTTCCGTGTCGACGTCACCGCCGCCGCGAGCGCCGACGGTATCCTGACGGCCCTGTCGATCGACGTCCTCACCGACGCCGGTGCCTACGGGAACCACAGTGCCGGTGTGATGTTCCACGGCTGCGGCGAGTCGGTGGCGATCTACCGGTGCGCCAACAAGCGCGTCGACGCGAAAACCGTGTACACCAACAACATTCCGTCCGGAGCCTTCCGCGGTTACGGGTTGGGGCAGGTGATGTTCGCGATCGAATCGGCGATGGACGATCTCGCCCGAGAGATCGACATCGATCCGTTCGAGTTCCGCAGGCGCAACGTGATCGTCCCCGGCGACGACATCGTCGCCGCCCACCACGAGGCGGACGATCTGCAGTTCGGCAGCTACGGCCTCGACCAGTGCATCGATCTGGCCGAAGCCGCTCTGCGACGTGGCAACGGCGAGCACGCACCGGCGGGATGGAAGGTCGGCGAAGGGATGGCGGTGGCCATGATCGCGACCATTCCGCCGCGCGGTCACCGCGCCGAGACCTCGGTGGCATTGCTGCCCGAGGGTCGGTACGAGATACGGGTCGGGACTGCAGAATTCGGCAACGGCACCACCACCGTCCACACTCAGATCGCGGCGAGTGAGCTGGGCACGTCCGTCGACCGCATCGGAGTCGATCAATCCGACACCGACTCGGTCACGTACGACACGGGCGCATTCGGTTCGGCGGGCACCGTGGTGGCGGGCAAGGCCCTGTACGCGGCGGTTCGCGCGATGTCGACTCGGATCCTGGAGTTGGCCGCCGCCGTGACCGGACACCGGAATTCGGACTGCACACTCGGACCGGAGGGGGTGCGCTGCGGAGATCGCTTCGTCACCCTCGACGACGTTCTGACGATGGCAGGAGGCACCCTCGTGACCGCGGGCAACAGTGGTGGGCTGCCGCGTTCGCTCGCGTTCAACGTGCACGCGTTCCGGGTGGCGGTGCACGAGGACACCGGTACCGTGAAAATACTGCAGTCGGTGCAGAGCGCGGACGCAGGAACCGTGATGAACCCGCAGCAGTGCCGTGGACAGGTCGAGGGTGGCGTCGCCCAGGCGATCGGGAGCGCACTGTACGAGGAGATTCGTACCGACGGTGCCGGTCTGGTCACCACCGATTCGATTCGCAGCTATCACGTTCCGCAGTTCGCGGACATTCCCCGCACCGAGGTTCTGTTCGCCGACACCTACGACCGTCTGGGTCCGTTCGGTGCCAAGTCGATGAGCGAGTCTCCGTACAACCCCGTGGCACCGGCTCTGGCCAACGCGATCCGTGACGCCGTCGGTGCCCGACTGTACGACCTGCCCATGTCGTCGGACCGGGTGTGGCGTGCGGTCAGCGGTCGTAGAAGGTCTGCAGAATGATCGTGCTGCGTGTCCGCACGTTGGCGGTTGCTCGGATCTCCTGCAGCAGACGCTCGAGCGCCCTCGGCGACTCGACGCGTACCAGCAGGACGTAGCTTTCCTCACCGGCAACCGAGTGGCACGACTCGATGGCCGACAGATGCTTCAACCTGGCGGGGGCATCGTCCGGTTGCGCGGGATCGATCGGAGTGATGGCCACGAACGCCGACAGCGGCCGGCCGAGGGCCTCCGGGTCGACCTGCGCCGTGTACCCACGGATCACGCGTCGGGACTCCAGCCGCCTGACTCTGGATTGAACGGCCGAGACGGACAGCGAAGCCTTCTCCGCCAACGTCGCCAGAGTGGCGCGTCCGTCGGAGACAAGCTCGTCGATGATCAAACGATCGACGCGATCGAGATTTTCACTCACCTGCGCAATGTAGCCCAGATCCCGAACGAATCAGCGGCCAGATCCGTTATCGCTGGTCGAATCGGTGCTTGCGCCTCTTTTCGATCGTCCGGCAGAGGTCACACGAAGAGCGGCGGTAGGGCGAGAACCATGACCGCCGACCAACTGACGTGCGTCAGGATCGGCGCAAGAATTCCGCCGGACGCACGCCGCTGCAGTCCCATCACGTACCCCAGAAGTACCGCGGCGAAGCCGAGCATCGGGTTGCCCGAGGCGAGGGTGGCGATCGCGTAGACGACCGTCGAGATGATGACCGGATGCCTGACGCCGATGGCCGCGTACAACGCTCCTCGGAAGAAGATCTCCTCGGCGACGCCGTTGAGCAGCGCGATGAACACGATGAGCACCAGAGAACCCACCCGAGCGTGCGCCAGTACGTTCTCGGTGAAGTCGGCGAGCGGCGGTATCTGGCGAACGACGAGTCCGCCGAGCATGAACACCCCACCGACGGCGAGGCCGATCAGGATGGGTGTGACGATCGGTCGCCTGATCGATCCCCCGACCTGAATGCGTCCGAGATGCAATGGGCCCGAGAGGAATCCACCTATCGTCCACACCGCCGCCAACACCAGGGTCAGCGCGTAGAACGCCGGATCGCCCGGCTCGACCTTGAGCGAGAAATAGAGCACCGTCGCACCGATCACCAGTGTGATCAGCACGATGATTCGCCGCTTGCGGAACGCTGCGTCGGACTCCTTGTGATCGCGCTCGACCGGGTCGACCAGAGCGGACTTCATCACGTTGAGCGCGGTCGTGGACCACGTTCCCATCACGCCTCCTCGGTATCGGTCAGTCGGCGCACGACCGACCTCGCGCGTCGATTCACGTCGGCCATCACGTCGAGATTGGTCCGCACCGCCGCCGCAACGGGCTTCGAGTACAGCAGTCGACGCCCACCGAGGGCTTCGATCAACCCCCACGTGCGGTCCGACGACGCCGCGACACCGCGACGCCTGATCCCCAGGGCGTCACCGCCGCTCCACGCCGCGTCGGTGTTCGCCAACCGAAGCGGATCCTTCAGGGCGCACACACCGGGAGGGTCACCCACCATTCCCCGCACACTACGGGCCATGGCGTCGGCGATCGTGGTGAGACCTCGGGGAGGGTCGGGAACGAGCTCGCGAATCCGACTCTCGGCCGTCGTCATCGTGTTGTGCAGTGATCCGACGAGATCCTCGGCGAGTCCGGCGGGAACCGGAATGATCTTTCCGATCACCTTTCCTGCGAGCGAGGTCGGCACCAGCGGCACCGGAACGCCGATGCGCTGGAGACCGGCAGCCTCGACGTACGCGAACACCAGATCTCGATACGGCACCACATCCGGCCCACCGATGTCGTAGGAGCCCGCCGGAACCGTCTCGGCGTCGGCGGACGCCACCAGGTAGTGCAGCACGTCGTCGACGGCGATGGGCTGCACGGGCTCGGCCAGCCAACTCGGCAGCGGCAGCACCGGCAAGCGGTCCGCGAGGTAACGCAACATCTCGTACGACGTCGAGCCGGCACCGAGGACGATGGCCGCTCTGAGCCAGACCAGCTCGACGCCGTCCACCGTCAGTGCCTCGCCGACGTCCGCCCGGCTCGCGAGGTGCTCCGACAGACGGTCGTCGTCGGGTACGAAACCGCCGAGGTAGACGATTCGGCGTACTCCCGCACGGGCGGCCGCGGCTGCGAACTGCTCGGCGGATCGTCGGTCCTGCGCGCGGTAATCCGACTCGCCGATGGCGTGAACGAGGTAGTAGGCGACATCGATGTCACCGGATTCCGCGAACGCGGCCGCGCAGGACCGTTCGTCGGTGACGTCGAGCGAGACTGCGGTGACGGAGTCGAAGAAGTCGAAGGTCCGCAGGTTGTCCGGCGTTCGGGAGCCGACGACGACGTCGGCATCGTCGGCCAGCAGCGCTGCCACCAACCGCGACCCGATGTATCCGCTGGCACCGGTGACGAGAGCTCTCATGCGTCGAGGCTAACGGCACTCGGGGCGTGGTGTCGGTGTGGCATTGTCGCTCCTATGGCTCTGGTCTTGGCAGGTGTGGTTCTCCCCGATCCCCTCGGTACCGAAACGGTGCTCCGGCGCGGAGTCGCGGTAGCGCGGGCCGGAGCGGGCTGGATGCTCACCACGACCGCTTTCGGGCTTACCCTCCCCGGCCGAATCGAAGCACTGCTGACGCGTATTGAGATGTTGATGACACGCATCGATCACGTGATCGACTCCGCCGACGCCGTGGTCGCCAGCGTGCAGCGGACAACCGGTGCCGCGGACGACGTGGTCGCCTCGGCATCGGTCGCCTCGCACACCGCGCTGGAACTGATCGAGTTGTTCGATCCCATCGCCAAGAAATCCGAACCCATGGCCCGCAAGTTCGTCGACAACCTCTCGGAGGAGGAAGTCGACGCAGCGATCGCCATGGTCGATCAGCTGCCTGGACTCCTCGCTCACATGGAAGCGCTGCTTCCCATCCTCGCCACCCTCGACACGGTGTCCCCCGAGATTCACGAGCTGCTCGGAGTCACCAAGGACGTCCGACGCGCGGTCATCGGAATCCCCGGATTCAAGTTCTTCCGAAACCGCGGCGAGGACAAGCTGGCCGACGAAGAGCGATTCGAGGACTGACCCCTACTTGACGAAGGCGAACTCTTCGCCTGCGTGGAACCGGGCGAGGGTCTCCGAGATCGATCGCCGTGACGGCGGATGAAAAGCAAAGGCGTGCAATGCCGCTGCAACATAAGCGATTTCGGGTGACTTGATGAAGCCGATCCCGCCCAACGATTCGACCGCAGCGGAACTGCCCCGCACCAGAGCGTCGCGAACGGCGATGCGGTTGAACAACAACCTCACCGAGATGTCCTGCCCGCGTTCACCTTCGTCGAAGGCGCGGGCCACGTTCTCGATCGCCGCCATCGACGTCTCCAGTTCGGCCGCCGCGCGAGCGTATCCCTCGTAGTCGCCTTTGTCCTGCTCGATCATGCGCTCGAGCAGAGACGTCGCTGCACCGATGTAGTTGGCCGAGATCAGCATGCCGAACCAGAGGTATCCGGTCATCTCGTGCACGCCGTCGGGGTCGTCGTCCTTGTTCGGCAGAACCAGACTGGCAGGCACTTCGACGTCCTCGAGCAGGACCTCTTCGCTCTGCGCGCCGGCCAGGATGTCGGTGGTCCAGAACGGCTTCACGCTCATTCCCGGGAGACTTGCCGGGATCAGGGCGACGGCACGGTCGCCGGAGTCGATCTCCACGCTGCAGGTCAGCAGATCCATCGATCGTGCCAGGCTGCACGGCTTCTTGCTGCCGTTGACGATGTAGTTCTCGCCCTTCTTCACCGCGGTCATCGTCGGGATGAACACACTCCCGCCGGTCACGCCCTCCGAGAATCCGGAGGCGACGATCGCCTTCTGTTCGACCAGTCCCTTGATCAAGGCACGGTCGTCCTCGGTGGCACCGCGAGCGAATTCCGTCAGCGAGGCGACCGAGAGATGGTGCATCGTGGTTCCCGCACCCAGAGAGGGCGACCGCGACCCGATGGCCCGCTGCGCCCGGACCGCGTCGATGGCCCGAGCACCGAGACCCCCGAGTTCGGTCGGAACCACCAAACCGGTGCCACCGAATTCTCGAAACTTGTCGATCGCGTCCGACTCACGCGACTCGAGTCGATCCAGCGGGGTTGTGTCCAGATAGTGCATCAAACCCGGCATGTACTTCTCGAGGGTTTCCCTTTCGCGCACCATTAATCCAGTCACAGTTCTTCTCCTTGTGTCACTAATCGATTGTGTGCCACTGATTGATTGCATCTACGCCGTTTTTGTGCCATCACTTGATCGCGACAAATCGGTCGTAATCCATAATCACAGCGGTGGAGCAGGTGAATTCGCGCTGACCATCGACGATACCCTGTGACCTGCACAGATAAACTAAAGATATCGTAAAATCTTGGCGATCAAAAAATACCGAGATCATTTTTTCGGGCCGTTTTACCGACTGATTTCCGTTGCGAAAGCGTCTATCGAAACATCGAATATTCTTTCGTCGAATACCGATCGATGTCGCCGCCGGCTCCGAATCAACTCATGAATTCGCGACGAACCACAATCGACTCTGTGAGGAGTTCTGGTACACGATGGTTGTCAACAGATTGATGAAACGACTCGGCGGCGACGAACGCGTGGATTTGCTGCGGGCCGTCCGAGAAGCCGATGTGGTCCCCTACTTCCGCAAGATGGAATCGGCTGTCGCTCCCGTCGTTCGCGTCGAGGGCGAAGACAAGATCATGCTCGGTTCCAACAACTACCTCGGCATCGCCGACCACCCGAAGGTGGTCGAGGGTGCTCAGCACGCGCTCGACACGTTCGGCAGTGCCGTCACCGGAAGTCGCCTGCTCAACGGCACCCTGGACCTCCACCTCGAACTCGAACACGAGATCGCCCAGTGGCACGGAACCGACGACGCACTCGTCTTCACCACCGGCTACCAGACGAATCTCGGAACGATCAGCGCGATCGTCGGCCCCGGTGACACGGTGATCGTCGATTCTGCAGCCCATGCCTCGATCCGCGACGGCAGCGCGCTCTCCGGAGCGTCGGTGGTCAAGTTCAAGCACAACGACATGGCCGATCTCGAGGCCCGACTCCAGCAGCCCGTCGTCGACGACGGGGCCGTGCTGGTCATCGTCGACGGCCTCTACTCCATGGAGGGCGACCTCGCACCGCTCGACGCCGTCTCCGAGCTGTGTATCCGTTATCACGCGGCACTGATGGTCGACGAAGCCCACAGCCTCGGCATCTACGGGCCCCAACTCACCGGAGCCGCCGAGCTGTTCGGCATCACCAGGGACGTCGACGTCACGATGGCGTCACTGTCGAAGAGCCCCAGCTCCACCGGCGGGTTCGTCACCGGATCGAGTGATCTGATCGACACCCTGCGAGTCAAGGCCCGCGCCTTCCTGTTCACGACTTCCGGCGTGCCTGCTGCGGTGGGAGCCGCGCTGGCTTCCGTCAAGCTGATCCGCAGCGACGAAGGTAAGGATCGGGCTCGGCGCGTCCTCGACAACGCCGAGATGCTGCGCGGCGGATTGCAGTCGGCCGGGCTCGACGTAGCCGGTCGCTCCGCGACCCCGCACGGAGACACGGCCTCACCGATCGTCTCACTCCACGTCGGCGACGATCTGGTGGCCATGAGTCTGTGGAAGAACCTCTACGACCGCGGCATCTTCACCAGCGCCGCCTTGCACCCCGCGGTGCCGAAATCCGGTGCGATACTGCGCCTGTGTGTGATGGCAACACACACCGAACAACAGCTGTCGACCGCAACGGACCACATCGTCGAGGCCGTGGCCGGACTACCCGGATGAGTGAGCACACCCGGGGTCTCCGTATTGCGGTCACCGGTGCCACCAGCGATTTCGCGGCCGCGATCCTGCCCAGATTGTTCGACGACCCCGAGGTGGACACGGTCGTCGGCATCGCCCGTCGGCCTGCGCGAATACAACACCCCAAGTTCACCTCCGTCCGATCGGACATCCGGTCGCCGGATCTCGAGACGCTGTTCGACGGCTGCGATGCCGTCCTGCATCTGGCGTTCGTCGTCGAGGAGCTCAGGGACAAGACCGAAACTCACGACATCAACCTGCGCGGCTCACGCAACGTGATCGACTCGGCGTACCGAGCGGGCGTCGCGCGGGTTGTGATCGCGTCGAGCATCAACGCGTACGGTGCCGACATCGCACCGGAACCGCTCACCGAGAACACCTATCCCACAGGTGACCCCGGCCGCTACTACTTCTACGACAAGGCCGAGGTGGAGCACTACGCGGAGTGGTGGCTACGCAGACACCCCGGGGAGATGGCCATCTCCATGCTGCGGTGCACCTACATCGTCGGACCCGACTTCTCCAACGACGGAATCGATCAGTTCACCGGCCCGGTGGGAGCCTTTCCCGACGCGGATCGCGCGTCGTATCAATTCCTGTATCAGGACGACATGGCCGACGCGTTCCACCGAGCCGCGAAGACCGACCTCGTCGGCCCGTACAACCTCGGTCCGGTGGACTGGGTCGGTGTACGCGAACTCGCCGCGATGCAGGGGCAGGTGATGTTCGACGTTCCCCAGAAGGCCGCGACCCACGTCGCGAACGTGGCGTTCCGGCTGGGCCTGACGCCCTTCTCCGGGCAGTGGGTGACGCCGGGCGAACCGATCGTCGACTCCTCTGCCCTCGGCCGCGCCACCGGCTGGGCTCCGACCCTCACGGCACACGAGAGCGCGGCGGTGATGATTCTGTTGCAAGGCAAGCCGCTGCTTCGGCGCGGTGACGCCCTCGCGCGCGGCATCGCCTGCGAAGCCGCCCTACGCCCGGCCTCCGAGGCGGTGGAGCTGAGCCGCGCGGACGTCGCGGCCCTGCAGATCGACCATCGACAGCTCGATACCGGTCACGGAAGCGTGCACGTCGAGATCCATCGGTCGTCCGCGGGATCCGATCGTTCCGTCGTACTTCTCGCGGACACCGGTACGCACGGGCGGTATCTGACGACGTTGGCGTCGGACATCGCGGCCGGAGGGGTCGATGCCGTCGTGCTCGATCTCCCCGGGCACGGCTTGAGTACGGGTCGGCGCGGTCGATCGTCGGCGGCGCAGACCACCGCCGCCGTGGATGCGGCGTCACGGTTCGCTCGGGTGGAACTCGACACCGCGCCGATCACGGTGCGCAGCGGTGTTCGCCACGCAGCGGACACGCTGATCGGCGGTATCGTCCGGCGGGCGACCGGCTGGACGACGATGGACGAGCCCAGCCGATCCGACGGCCTGCTGCCGGACCGGACTCGCGTCGACGGGACCTCGAGCATTCCGTTCGTGTCGACCGCCGCCGATGCACTGGCCCTGTGCGCGACGACACCGGGCCTCAGCGCCGCCGGATGAACCTGCTGCCGAGACGTGTCCACCACGCCGGTCGGCCGACGCCCGTCGTCGTGGCACCGGACGTCCGGGCCGCCTGAGCGGCGTGCTCGCGCGCGAGTCGGTCGACCTCGGCGCGGTTGATCCGCCAACTCTCCATCCAGGTCTCGACGTCCACCGGGCCGAGCGGCACGACCGGCGGCGTCGGGAACCGAATCCAGTCGACGATGCGAGCATTCAACTCGTCCAGCACATCTCGCGCCGAGTCCTCGCGCCGGATGGCGATGAGCGTCGACGGCAGCCGCTCGATCTCCTTGCGCAGCTGCAATGCGGTCGGCAGCAGTGCGTCGGCGGGCAGGTTCTCCCTCTTCAGAAAGCCTCGCACCCACCACAACTCGTCACCGGGATCCCCCATCGGGATCGGCTTGCCGGTCCCTTCCAGATTCTCGAACGCGCCGTCTTCCTGCGCCTGACGTATCTGTTTGTCCACCCAGGACTCGAACGTGACTCCTGGTTCCTTGCGCTCGGTCACCCCACCGACTGTAGATCCGTGGCTGCGCCGTTCGCCAGATCCGAACACGACGAAGCCCCGGACCGTTGTGCGGGCCGGGGCCGGGGTCGCGGCGGTGTCGGGTCAGCCGTACTCGGCGACCAATCGATCGAATTCGTCACGGTCGATGACCTGTGGCTCGTTGATCGCGAGCGCCTGCGCGTACTTGCTCGCCAGGTGGTAGTCACGACCGAGCGGCCCCTGCTCGGCATCGTCCTCGTCGGATTGGATGCTTGCGCCCGGAGGCACCTCGTTCTGCAGTCCGTTGGTCTTGCTGCCGAGCAGAGCGTCGAGTTTCGCGGAAATCTTCTGCATGATCTCTTGGTCGTCGGTCATGGGAAGGGTGTACCCGAATCGCTCGAATCGACACCGCTGCGCGATCGGGGAACCGCGTGAGGATTATCTGTCGGTGCCCGGGGGCATGATGATGGGATGGCCAGACACAGTACGGGCACCGACGTAGCGGGCGAGCTGTCGGTGATGGAGAAGTTGTCGCGGCCGACCCGGGAGTGGTTCTCCGGCGCTTTTCCTGCTCCCACGTCCGCGCAGTTGGGCGCGTGGTCGTCGATCTCGAGTGGTTCGCACACTCTCGTGGTGGCGCCGACGGGTTCGGGCAAGACGCTCTCGGCCTTCCTGTGGGCCTTGGACGAGCTGGCGCAACTGGGTGCGGACAGCACTCGCAAGACCAAGGTTCTCTACATCTCGCCACTCAAGGCCCTTGCCGTCGACGTCGAACGCAACCTGCGTGCGCCACTGGTCGGCATCACCCAGACCGCCAAGCGCCTCGGCCTGAACCCACCCGAGATCTCGGTCGGCGTGCGGTCCGGCGACACCAGCGCCGCCGACCGCAGAAACATGATCAAGACTCCGCCGGACATTCTGATCACCACCCCGGAATCGCTGTTCCTCATGCTCACCTCGGCCGCCCGCGACATCCTCGCCGAGGTCGACACCGTGATCGTCGACGAGGTTCACGCCGTGGCAGGCACCAAACGCGGCGCGCATCTGGCGGTGTCCCTGGAACGGCTCGACGCGATGCTGGACAAGCCCGCCCAGCGCATCGGCCTGTCCGCGACGGTGCGACCGCACGAGGAGGTGGGCCGTTTCCTGGCCGGTGCGGCCCCCATCGAGATCGTCGCACCACCCGCTCCGAAAACCTTCGATCTGACGGTCCAGGTGCCGGTGGAGGACATGACCGAACTGGGCGTCACCGATCCGAACGCCGACACCTCCGCCGCTCCCCCGGCGCAGGGCTCGATCTGGCCGCACGTCGAGGAGAAGATGGTCGATCTCATCCTCGAGCACAAATCGTGCATCGTCTTCGCCAATTCCCGTCGCCTCGCCGAACGGCTCACCGCGCGGCTCAACGAGGTGTACGCCGAGCGGATCGGCGACGGCGTGGAGACACAACACAAGCCGCCCTCGCAGGTCGGCACTCCGAACGACGTGAACCACGGTGCCGATCCGTTGCTGGCCCGGGCCCACCACGGCAGCGTCAGCAAGGATCAACGCGCACTGATCGAGGACGACCTCAAGACCGGCAGGCTGCGCTGCGTCGTGGCCACCAGCAGCCTCGAGCTCGGAATCGACATGGGCGCAGTCGATCTGGTCGTTCAGGTCGAAGCACCGCCATCGGTGGCCAGCGGTCTGCAGCGCGTCGGACGCGCAGGCCACCAGGTCGGCGAGATCTCCAAGGGCGTGTTGTTCCCCAAGCATCGAACCGACCTGATCCACTGCGCGGTCACGGTCGAACGCATGACGTCGGGCAAGATCGAGGCGTTGTTCGTTCCCGCCAACCCTCTCGACGTCCTGGCGCAGCAGACCGTGGCAGCCTGCGCCCTCGAACCGATCGACGCGGAGGACTGGTTCGACTCGGTCCGTCGCACAGGCAGTTTCGCCACCCTGCCCCGATCTGCCTACGAGTCGACTCTCGACCTGCTCTCGGGCCGCTACCCGTCCGACGAGTTCGCAGAACTGCGGCCGCGGTTGGTGTGGGACCGCGACGCCAACACTCTCACCGGCCGTCCCGGGTCGCAGCGACTGGCCGTCACCTCCGGTGGCACCATCCCCGACCGCGGACTGTTCACCGTCTACATGGTCGGTGAAAAGCAGTCCAGGGTAGGTGAACTCGACGAGGAGATGGTCTACGAATCGCGAGTGGGTGATGTGTTCGCACTCGGTGCCACCAGCTGGCGCATCGAGGAGATCACCCACGACCGGGTGCTGGTGAGCCCCGCGTACGGCCAACCCGGCCGGCTCCCCTTCTGGCACGGCGACGGTCTCGGTCGACCGGCCGAACTGGGCCAGGCGCTGGGCGAATTCCTGCGAAGCACCACCGATCGCAGCGACCTCGCCGAGCGACTGAGCTCCGACGGTCTCGACGCCAACGCCGTCAACAACCTCATCGCCTTGCTCGACGAGCAACTCGAGGCGACGGGGCAACTGCCCACCGACAAGACGATGATCGTCGAGCGGTTCCGCGACGAACTGGGCGACTGGCGGCTCGTGCTGCATTCCACCTACGGTCAGCAGGTACACGCACCGTGGGCCCTCGCAGTCGGGGCGAGACTGATCGAGCGCTATGGCATCGACGCCGCTCCTACTGCATCCGACGACGGCATTATCGTCCGGCTCCCCGACACCGACGACCAGCCGCCGGGCGCAGAACTGTTCGTGTTCGAGCGCGACGAGATCGCCGACATCGTCACAGAGCAGGTCGGCGGGTCGGCGTTGTTCGCATCGAGATTTCGCGAATGTGCCGCGCGCGCACTGCTCCTCCCCCGCCGAAACCCGGGCAAACGCGCGCCGTTGTGGCAGCAGCGCCAGCGTTCGGCTCAGCTGCTCGACGTGGCACGCAAGTACCCGACGTTCCCGATCCTGCTCGAAACCGTCCGCGAGTGCCTGCAGGACGTCTACGACCTTCCTGCCCTCGAGGACATCCTGGCCCGCATCGGCCGACGCCAGATCAGAATCGTCGATGTCGAAACGCCGTCACCGTCACCGTTCGCCAATTCGCTGTTGTTCAACTACGTCGGCGCATTCATGTACGAGGGCGACAGCCCGTTGGCCGAACGCCGGGCCGCCGCACTGTCACTCGACTCGGCGCTCCTCGCCGAACTGCTCGGACGCGTCGAGCTGCGAGAGCTGCTCGACGACAGCGTCATCACCACCACCGAACTCGAACTGCAGCGTCTTCCCGAGGACCGTCACGCCAAGGACATCGAAGGCGTGGCCGACCTGCTACGCCTGCTCGGACCGTTGACCGTGGACGAAGTCGGCCTGCGCACCGACGGCGACGAATATCCGCAGTGGCTCGCCGAACTCGCCGACGCCAAACGGGCGATGGAGGTCTCGTTCGCCGGCCGGAACTGGTGGACGGCCATCGAGGACGCCGCTCGATTGCGCGATGCGTTGGGCGTCCCGCTTCCCATCGGTACTCCGGCCGCCTTCATCGAACCCGTCGACGATCCGCTGGTGGACCTGATCAGCCGGTATGCCCGAACCCACGGACCGTTCACCCTCGACGACGCAGCGGCGCGCTTCGGGGTCGGCACCGCCGTGGTACGCGACGTCCTACGCAGACTCGCCGTCGACAAGCGCGTCGTCGAGGGCGAATTCCGGCCCGGTGCCACGGGTAGCGAATGGTGCGACGCCGAGGTACTTCGGCGACTGCGGCGGCGGTCGCTGGCTGCGGCCCGGCAGGAGGTCGAACCCGTCTCCACCGCCACCCTGGGCCGCTTCCTGCCCGCGTGGCAGCACGTGGACAGCCGACGCCTGAGCGGGATCGACGGCGTCGCGACCGTCATCGAACAGCTTGCGGGCGTTCCTGTTCCGGCATCGGCGTGGGAATCTCTCGTGCTCTCGTCGCGGGTGACCGACTACAGTCCGGCGATGCTCGACGAGCTCACCTCGACCGGCGAGGTGCTGTGGTCCGGACACGGCGCGATCTCGTCGAAGGACGGCTGGGTGAGCCTGCACATGGCCGACACCGCACCACTGACCCTGGTGCCTGCAGCCGAGTCCGATCTGTCGGAACTGCAGATTCGCATTCAGGACGCCGTCGCGGGGGGCGGTGCGTACTTCTTCCGGCAGCTGTCCGACACCGTCGGCAGTACCGACGACACCGCACTGCAGGCTGCACTGTGGGAGCTGGTGTGGGCTGGCCGTCTGAGCAACGACACATTCGCTCCGCTTCGCGCGCTGCTGAACTCCACGACCACCCGCTCGGCCCCGAGTCATCGTGCACCTCGTCGTACACCGCGGTTGCGCTCGTACCGACAATTCGAGCGTCCCTCGCTCCCGACCCGAACCGGACCGCCGACGGCGGGTGGGCGATGGTCACGATTGCCCGAGCTCGAACCCGACCTCACCGTCCGTGCGCACGCGACCGCCGACGTCCTGCTCGAACGCTACGGCGTGGTGACCCGCGGTTCGGTGATGAACGAAGGTGTGCCCGGCGGCTTCGCCACGATGTACAAGGTGCTCACCGGATTCGAGGATTCCGGTCGATGCCGTCGGGGCTACTTCGTCGACTCACTCGGCGGTGCGCAGTTCTCCACCTCCGACGTGGTCGACCGATTACGCAGCTACGACGAACCGAAGAAGAACGCCAGCGCTGTCGTACTCGCGTCGTGCGATCCGGCCAATCCCTACGGCGGAGCACTGCCCTGGCCGAAAGCCGGCAGCGGCGAGGCCGGTGTCGGAGATACGCCGGACGAGACGACGAAGCATCGGCCGGGCCGAAAGGCCGGTGCACTGGTCGTCCTCGTTCGGGGCGAGTTGACGATGTTCGTCGAACGCGGCGGGAAGTCGGTGCTCACGTTCGGTGAGAACGCCGACGACATCGGCGCTGCAGCAACCGCATTGGCGGCCACCGTTCGCCGCGGCGGAGTCGACAAGCTACTCGTCGAGCGGATCAACGGTCACGACATCCACGGCACCGACTTCGCCAAGACCTTGACCGAAGCAGGTTTCTCGGCGACCCCACGCGGACTTCGCCTGCGTCGCTGATTGCCCACTGCCTGCGAGACCACCGGAGAGGACACGAACACCGATGCCCGAGGGCGATACCGTCTGGCGCGCCGCCAACACCCTGCGCGCCGCACTCGAGGGCCGACAGCTCACCACCTGCGACATTCGCGTACCGCGCTACGCCACAGTCGACTTCACCGGCGAGACCGTCGATTCCGTCGCCTCACGCGGTAAGCATCTGCTGATTCGAGTCGGCGGGTACTCCATTCATTCGCATCTGAAGATGGAGGGCACCTGGCACGTCTACGCACCCGGTGCTCGCTGGCGCCGCCCTGCGTTCCAGGCGCGGATCATCTTGAACACCGCCGACGCGCAGGCCATCGGTTTCGAGCTCGGAGTGCTCGAGATCCTCGAGGACGAGGACGATGCCGTCGGATATCTCGGACCGGATCTGCTCGGTCCCGACTGGGATCCCGACGTGGCGCTGTCCAGGCTCGCAGCGGATCCGGCCCGGCCGATCGGGCTCGCGCTTCTCGATCAGCGCAACATTGCCGGACTGGGCAACGTCTACCGCAACGAGATCTGCTTTCTCCGGGGCGTCGACCCGCGCACCCCGGTCGGCGAAGCCGGTGACCTGAGCAAGACGATCGACCTGTCCTACCGATTGATCATGGCCAACAAGGATCGCAACCAACGCGTCACCACCGGAGATCGACGTCCGGGCCGACACTTCTGGGTGTACGGGCGCGAAAACAAGCCGTGCAGACGCTGCGGAACCACCATCGAATTCGGTCTGATCGGAGATAATCCCCTGGAGGAACGCCAGATCTACCACTGCCCACACTGCCAGAAACGAGGTGTGGCGAGATAGTTCGGTCCGTGGTGTCCTTTTCGACGAACCCCGTTCGTCCTTCGTGTGTAGGTCGGCAAACGGTGCCGATCGCGACGAACCCGAGGAGTCTTCATGACCACGTACGCAGCCATCGTCTACACCCATGATGCCGACTGGACCTCGCCCGAGGTCGCCGACGAGATGGCCGAATACGGTGCATTCAGTGCCGCGGCCGGATCCGCGATCACCGGCGGAGCGGTCCTGCATCCCACGTCGACCGCCACCACGGTGCGCGTGTCGGGAGGGAAGGGCGGCGACGTCCTGACAACGGACGGTCCGTTCGCCGAGGCGAAAGAGGTGCTCGCCGGGTTCTTCCTCCTCGAGGCACAGGACCTCGATGCCGCGATCGCACTGGCCGCCCAGATCCCAGCGGCATGGAACGGAGCAATCGAAGTCCGGCCGATCATTCCGATGACTCGATGAGTACACCGGCCGAGCACCTCTCGGCCGTGGTCCGTGACGAGGGTCGCCGGGTCCTGGCGACCCTCGTGCGCACCACCGGCAGTTTCGCCGTCGCCGAGGACGCGGTCTCCGAGGCGGTGGTGACCGCACTCGCTCACTGGCCCGGATCGGGTGTGCCCGACAATCCGCGTGCCTGGCTCACGACCGTGGCCCGCAACAAGGCGCTCGACATCCTCCGACGCGAGGCCGGGCGCACCGCGAAGGAACGAGAGGCGGCGGATCTCGCCGTGTCGAACCAGAACTGGAGCGAGAGCGACGAGTCCGAGATCGACGACGATCTTCTGCGGTTGGTCTTCACCTGCTGTCATCCGACGCTCTCCGTCGAGGCGCAGGTGGCACTGAGCCTGCGCACTCTCTGTGGGCTCGCCACTGCCGACGTCGCCCGACTGATGCTCGTGCCCGAGGCCACCATGTCCAAACGGCTCACGCGTGCGAAGAAGAAGATCGCAGCTGCCAACATTCCGTATCGAGTACCGAATTCGGCGGAGTTGCCGCAACGACTCGACGCGGTGGCCACCACGGTGTATTTGATGTTCACGGCCGGCCATCTCGGCGGCGAGACGCTGGTGCGGCCTCGACTGTGCGACGAGGCACTCAGGTTGGCCCGCCTGCTGATCGACCTGATGCCCGACGAGCCGTCACTTCGGGGGCTACTGGCCCTCATGCTGTTCACGGATTCGCGCCGGGCGACCAGGACCGATGAATCGGGCGGCCTCGTCAGGCTCGAGGATCAGAACAGATCTCGATGGAATCGAGAGGCGATCGAGGAGGGCGTCCGGTTGATGGACGGTGCTCTGCGGCGCAACGACTCTCGGCCCAGTCGCTACACCGTCCAGGCAGCCATCGCCGCGTGTCACTCCACAGCAGCGACCTACGCCGACACCGACTGGTCTCGGATCGTCGCGCTGTACGACGCGTTGGCGGTTGTGGAGAACACACCGATCGTGGCACTCAACCGCGGCGTGGCCATCGGAGAGAGCCAGGGGCCTGCCGCCGGGCTCGACGCACTCGACGCCATCGATTCTTTGGGCGGCCACTATCTGTGGCATGCCTGTCGAGCTGTGATGCTCGATCGCCTGGACCGCGCGGAGGAGGCCAGGAACGCACGAACGACCGCGCTAGCTCTCGGCCCGTCGCCTGCCGAGAGGGCGTATCTCGAGGCGCAGCTCGCGCCGCCCTCCCACCCTGTCGAGCGACAACGAGAAGAAACCTGAAAGCTCCCTGTCAGGTGCGACCAAGCCCCTTCACAGCTTCGCCGACCACCATGGATCGCATGCTGACACTTGCGATACTCACCCTGCTCGTCATGGCCGTCTCCGGCGCGACGGCCGCTCGCGCGCCCCGGACGCTGGTTCGACTGCGCTAGATCGTGCGAACGGGTTCGAGGATTTCCTGGCGGGCCTCGGGCGCGACGACGCGCAGTGCGTCTGCCGACTCGTCGTCGGGCTGACGCTGCGACTCGATCTCGGCCTCCACTCGGGCGCGGTAGGTCTCGACCTCACGATCGACCGTGGCCTCGTCCCAGCCCAGAACCGGTGCGATCAATGCAGCGACCTGACCCGCGCAGTTCATCCCACGATGCGAGTACTCGATCGAGATTCGGGTCCGACGCGAGAGCACGTCCTCGAGATGCAGTGCGCCCTCCGCTGCCGCGGCGTACACCACCTCCACCTGGAGGTATGCCGGCGCATCGGTGAGTGGTTGCAGCAGTTCGGGTTTGCCGTCGGCCATGGCCAACACTTCGTCGATCAACGAACCGTATCGGTCGAGCAGATGCGTCACCCGATGCGGATGCAGCTTGTGCATCTCGCCCAGGTGCGGTGCCTGATTGACCAGCGCGAAGTAGCCGTCGGCACCGACGAGGGGCACCTTCTCGGTGATCGAGGACGCCACCCGCACCGGGATGTCCTCGGCGGCCAGATCGACTGCGTCCTCGGCCATCACGCGGTAGGTCGTGTACTTGCCGCCCGCGATGGCGACGAGTCCGGGTGCGACCCGAGCGACCGCGTGTTCCCGGGACAGCTTGGAGGTTTCGTCGCTCTCGCCGGCGAGCAGTGGCCGCAAGCCCGCGTAGACCCCGTCGATGTCCTCGTGGGTGAGCGGCGTGACGAGCACCGAGTTGACCTCGCCCAGGATGTAGTCGATGTCGGCCTTGGTGGCGGCCGGGTGTGCGAGATCGAGGTTCCAGTCGGTGTCGGTGGTACCGATGATCCAGTGCGCGCCCCACGGAATGATGAACAGCACCGACTTCTCGGTGCGCAGAATGATCGCGGCCTCGCTGACGATTCGATCGCGCGGCACCACGATGTGCACGCCCTTCGAGGCGCGTACCCGGAACCGGCCGCGCATGTTGGACAGTGACTGGATCTCGTCGGTCCACACGCCGGTGGCATTGATCACCACGTGTGCCCGCACCTCGGTGGTGGCACCGGTCTCCGAATCACGCACGCGCACACCGGAAACCCGGTCGGCCTCACGCAGGAATCCGACCACCTGGGTCGATGTGCGCACCACTGCGCCGTAGTGGGCGGCCGTTCTGGCGACCATCATGGTGTGCCGGGCGTCGTCGACGACGGTGTCGTAGTACCGAATCCCGCCGATCAGCGACTTGCGTTTGATCCCGGGCGACATACGCAGTGCACCGGATCGAGTCAGGTGCTTCTGCTGCGGCACCGATTTGGCCCCACCCATGCGGTCGTAGAGGAAGATGCCCGCGGCGATGTAGGGCCGCTCCCACAACCGATGCGTGAGCGGGAAGAGAAATTTCAGCGGCTTGACCAAGTGCGGTGCGAGCGTGGACAGAGAGAGTTCGCGTTCGTGCAGGGCCTCGCGCACGAGCCCGAACTCGAGCTGCTCGAGGTATCGAAGCCCGCCGTGGAACATCTTGGACGAGCGAGAGGACGTTCCCGACGCGTAATCACGCGCCTCGACCAGGGCGACCTTCAGTCCGCGCGTCGCCGCGTCGAGGGCCGCTCCTGAGCCGACGACGCCACCGCCGACGACCACTACGTCGAACTGCTCGGTTCCGAGCTGGTCCCACGCCTCCACCCGCTGGTCGGGTCCGAGGAACTTCGTATTCGATCGGTTGCTCATCTCGAACGCTCCCTCTCCTTCGAAAATCCCCGCATTGCTTGCACGTCAGGCTACCGCCCCTGGTCGTCAGGCCGCAGAACCTGCCGAGTGCGCGGCGGCCAATCGTTGCACTGCGTCTGCCAGCACGGGCGGGGTGGACCCGGCGTAGCTCAACCGGAGCGAGTGACGGTACTGCGCACCCGACGCGAACGCCGTTCCCGGCACGAAGGCAACTCCGTGCTCGAGTGCCGCATCGAGCAACTGGCCGGTGTCGGTTCCGTCCAGGAAGGTGGCCCAGGCGAACATCCCTCCCGCGGGGCGTGAGACGACCAGCCGATCACCGAACTGTGCGGCGAGAGCGGCGATCAATGCCGTTGCACGGCAGGCATACTCGCGCCGCAGAACAGTCAGGTGTGCGTCCAGCCACGCGGAGTCGGCGAGCATCTCCGCCGTCATCGACTGCGTCAGCGAGGATCCGCACAGATCCGCGCCCTGCTTGAGCAGTTCCACCGCCGCACAGACGCTGGGTGGGGCGACGAACCAGCCGACTCGGAGCGTCGGAGCCAGGATCTTCGACGCACTCGACAGTCGGATGACGCGATCGCTGTGACGCGCGATCGGTGCCGGCGGGGCGTCGACGCCGGATTCCGTTGTTCCGAACCAGATCTCACCGTACGGGTCGTCCTCGATCACCCAGAATCCGTAGTGATCCGCCAGCGCCGCGAGGTGACGACGTCGCTGCTCGCTCATCGTGACTCCACGCGGATTGTGGAAGTTGGCGACGGTGTGGACCACAGCGGGCCGCAGTCCCGCTGTCAGTCGGCGTTCGAGTTCGTCGGTGTCCATTCCGGTATCGGTCAGGGGAATGGACTCGATGCTCGCTTCGGCGATAGAGAAGACCTGCAGCGCACCGGTGTATGCGGGTTCGTCGACCACGACGACAGCGCCCGGGTCGATCAGGGCCTGCGCGAGCAACGTCAGGGCCTGTTGCGAACCGTGCGTGACGATGACGGACTCGACCGGAACGGGCACTCCCCCGCGCACGGCCGATTCCCTCGCCGCAATGACGCTGCGCAGAGTGCGGTGGCCGGATGTCTCGCAGTACTGCACCGCGTCGTGGCGGCGAAGCGCAGCCTCTGCGGCTGCGGCGATGCGGTCGACCGGTATCAGATCGGTGGCCGGTAGACCTCCGGCCAGGCTGATCACGTCGTCACGTGCGGTAAGGGACAGGAGGTCGCGGATGGCCGAGCTGGTGAGCGAGTCGGTGCGCCTGGCCAGGCCGGCGGGAAGGTACGTAGAGGACATGAGAGAGACTCCGGGGCAGCAGGAATGGGGGAAGAACGGCCCGCGGATCCGCTGAGTCGAAGAAGGAGCGGACGGGTGTGTCCGCTCCTTCGACTGTCTCACGTGCTACCGAAATATGAAACGCAATTCTCACATCGTGAGATCAGTCCAAATCGTCGTGCGCCATCAGCTGGCGCGCGGCCTCGATGACCGAACCGGACAGCGACGGGTACACCGAGAACGTGTTGGCCAGGTCGTTGACCGACAGATTGTTCTGCACCGCCATCGCGATGGGCAGAATCAGCTCCGACGCACTCGGGGCGACCACGACACCGCCGATGACGACGCCGGTTGCCGGACGGCAGAAGATCTTCACGAAACCACGCTTGAGGCCGCTCATCTTCGCTCGCGGATTGGTGGTGAGCGGCAGCATCACCACGCGCGCGGGCACGTCGCCTGCGTCGATCGTGGACTGCGCGACGCCGACCGACGCGATCTCGGGCCGAGTGAACACCGCCGAGGCCACGGTCTTGAGCTTGATCGGGCTGACCGCCTGCCCCAGTGCGTGGTACATCGCGATGCGTCCCTGCATCGCCGCGACCGAGGCCAACGGCAGCAGACCGGTGCAGTCGCCGGCTGCGTAGATGCCCGCGACCGCGGTACGCGAGACGCGATCCACGCGCAGATATCCGCCCTTGTCGAGTTCGATGCCGACCCTCTCGAGACCGAGACCGGAGGTGTTGGGCACCGATCCGACGGTCATCAGCGCATGGCTACCCTCGACGGTACGACCGTCCGAGAGCGTGACGCGGACACCGTCGTCGGTGCGGACCACCGAATCGGCGCGGGCATGCTTGACGAGGGTGACACCGCGCTCGTTGAACGCGTCCTCGAGCACCAGCGCGGCGTCCTCGTCCTCGTGCGGGAGGACGCGGTCACGGCTCGAGACCGCGGTGACCTTGACGCCCATCTCGGTGTAGGCCGAGACGAACTCGGCACCGGTCACACCGGATCCGACGACCACCAGGTGTTCGGGGAGAGCCTCGAGGTCGTAGAGCTGACGCCAGTTGAGGATGCGTTCGCCGTCGGGCTCGGCTCCCTTGACCACGCGGGGGCGGGCTCCGGTCGCGATGAGCACGACATCGGCGTCGAGGATGCGTTCTTCGCCGTCGGCGAGGACGGCCTTGATCTGGTGCGAGGCCATCCCGACATGGGAGTCGATCATCTCGGCGCGTCCGGCCAGCAGTTGCACCCCGACGGAGGTGACGCGGTGGGCGATGTCGGACGACTGCGCCTGCGCGAGGCTCTTCACGCGGTCGTGAATCTTCGGCAATGCGACGGCGGCCTGCGACGGATCGAGGGAGATGCCGAGGTCGCTGGCTCGACGCATCTCGGTGCGAATGCCGGTCGACGCGATGAACGTCTTCGACGGCACGCAGTCCCAGAGGACGCAGGCACCGCCGATACCGTCGGAATCGACGAGCGTCACCTCTCCGCCGTGCTGTGCGGCAACCAACGCTGCTTCGTACCCTGCCGGACCACCACCGATGATCACAATCCGGGTCATTGATCCTCTTCTCGCGTGCTCGAAATCTCTCGTTGTCTCGCGTCAACGGTATTCGAGAGGCTGTCCTCGCGCGTCGGTAGGGCTGGCTTCGTCGGCCCGATGGGAGGCCGGACCTGGGGCGACGCACCGAAAGACGACCACGGGGCGTCAGTGTGCACCGATACGGTTTAGGCTGGCCGACGTGCCAATTTATGCCGCCTACGGATCGAACATGCATCCGGAGCAGATGTTGCAGCGATGCCCTCACTCGCCCCTGTCGGGAACCGGATGGCTGCACGGATGGCGGTTGACCTTCGGCGGCGGCGACATCGGCTGGGAAGGCGCGCTGGCGACGGTCGTCGAGGATCCCGACTCGCAGGTCTTCGTGGTGCTCTACGACGTGTCCGAGGAGGACGAGGAGAGTCTGGATCGCTGGGAGGGCTCCGAACTCGGCATTCATCGGAAGATCCGGCTGCGCATCGAGACCGGCCGGGAGCCGGTGCTCGCGTGGATGTACGTACTCGACGCCTACGAGGGCGGTCTGCCGTCGGCACGCTACCTCGGCGTGATGGCCGAGGCAGCCGAAATCGCCGGTGCCCCAGCCGAATATGTGCGAGACCTACGCACCCGCAACAGCCGCAACGTCGGCCCGGGTACCACCTCGTAGCCGGTGATCCAGCTCAGAAGTAGTTCTTCATGACCGACGCCACCCACGCCGGTTCCCTCACGTCCTCACGCTTCGGAACCATGGACTGCAGGAACGGCTTGATATCGAACACCGGTGAGCCGTCGATCGCATCGAGACCTCGGACTCGGATGCGCAGTCCGTCCACGTCGACGAGCTCGCACCGCGACACCCCGAGATGATTGGGTCGGTCCTTGACTCGTTGAGCGAGGACACCCACCCGAGGAAGCGTCGTATCACCGCGGGGGTGCCGTGAGCCGGTGGTCGTCGCGGCGGGATCGCACAGGTGGAAGCCGTAGATCACCTCGAGGTGGGAGAACTCGGCGAGACCGAGGGTCGCGTCGGCGTCGAGGACACTCTCGTGCAGGTCGATCACGGACTCGACCGATCCCCAGTTGTCGTCGACCACTTCGGCGCGATCGGTTCCGACGATCCCGATCGGCGACACGTCGAACACCGTCTCGTCCCCCACGTCTAGCTCGGATCCAGCGCGATTGCGGTCATCACCTTCACGCCGACGGCCAGTGCTCGTTCGTCGAGATCGAAGGTGGGTTGGTGGATGTCGAGTTGTGGTCCGGTACCCGGCCACACACCGAGTCGAGCCATTGCGCCCGGCACGCGTTCGAGGTACCACGAGAAATCCTCACCCCCACCGGATTGCGCGGTATCGGCCAGCGCGTCGGGTCCGACCCGGCCGATGGCCTTCTCGAACGTGCGCGTCGACTCCGGATCGTTGACCACGGGAGGCACGCCGCGACGGTAGTGCAGCTCGAATCGGACCCCGGTCGGTGCGAGCAATCCGGTGACGATCTCGCGGACCAACGGTTCGAGCAATGCCCAGGTCTCGTGGTCGCCGGTGCGGACGGTGCCGGTCAGCATGCCGGTCTGCGGTATGGCGTTGGGAGCCTGGCCGGCGACCACCGCTCCCCAGACCATGACCGTGCTGGTCCGCGGGTCGATTCGCCTGCTCAACATTCCGGGCAGGCCGGTGATGACGGTGCCGAGCGCGTACACGAGATCGGTGGTCAGGTGTGGCCGCGAGGTGTGCCCGCCGGGCGAATCCAGCCTCAGCTCGACGGTATCCGCCGCCGAGGTGATCGCTCCGAGACGTAGGCCGACCTGCCCCACTTCGAGCCGCGGATCACAGTGCAGCGCAAAGATCTTGGTGACGCCGTCGAGCGCTCCCGCGGCCACCGCGTCGAGCGCACCGCCCGGCATGACCTCCTCGGCGGGCTGGAAGATCAGGCGCACCCCGTACTGCAGGTCCGGCAGCGACGCCAGCGCCAGCCCGGTTGCGAGCAACACCGTGGTGTGTGCGTCGTGCCCGCAGGCGTGGGACACCCCAGGCACGGTCGACGAGTACACCGCGCCGGTGTTCTCCTGCAGCGGCAGGGCGTCCATGTCCGCCCGCAACGCCACCCGGGGACCGTCGGGTCCGATGTCGCAGATCAACCCTGTTCCGCCGGGGAGCGGCTTGGGTGACAGGCCCGCTGCTTCGAGATGCTCCATCACGAATGCGGTGGTGCCGAATTCGCGTCGAGCCAGTTCCGGATTGGCGTGAATGTGCCGACGCCACAGAGACAGGTCGGCCGTGTGCGCGTGAATCCACCGATCGATTGCGTCTTCTCGGGTGCTCACGACTGCGCCGCCGAGCGGGCGATCACGCCGTCGAGCAGACGAGCGCGGGTACCGGGATCGGCGGCGGCACGCGCAGCCGTCCTGGCGAGACCGAGGGCTCCGTCGAACAATGCCCGATCGGCCGACTCCGTGATGCACGCGGCGGCGAACTCCGGCTGATGCGTCACCGCCCCTCCTGCATCGAGTCCGACGACGGGATGGATACCGGGTAGAACATTCGTCACGTTTCCCATGTCTGTGCTGCCCAACGGGCGAAATCCTTCCAAATCCGGCGCGAGGGGCGATCGGCCCAGCGCTTCGATCTCCTGCCGAAATGCCGCGACCAGCCACGAATCCGGCGTCAACGCCGCGTAGGTCGGCGACACCGTACGGATCTCGTGAGTGCACCCGGTGGCGATGGCTCCCGCCTCGAAACACGCGTACGTCTTCGCGGTCAGAGCGTGCAGCGATTCGGTGGTGTTCGCGCGGAGGTAGTACAGCAACTCCGCGTGGCCGGGCACGATGTTCGGGGCCGCACCCCCGTCACTGACGATGCCGTGCAGCTGCTGACCCGGCGCGAGGTGCTGCCGCAGTAGCCCGAGTGCCACCTGACTGATGGTCACCGCATCGCCTGCGTTGATCCCCCACTCGGGAGCGGCGGACGCGTGGGCGGCCCGGCCGGTGAACTCGACGGCGATGTCCGCCAGCGCCAGCGACGTCGCACCGACGATGTCGAAGGGACCGGGATGGACCATCAACGCCGCTCCGACGCCGTCGAACACTCCTCGCTCGAGCATCAACACCTTGCCGCCGCCGGTCTCCTCGGCCGGGGTACCGAGCACTCGCACGGTGATGCCGAGAGCGTCGGCGACCGGAGCGAGCGCAAGCGCAGCACCCACAGCCGAGGCCGCGATGATGTTGTGCCCGCACGCATGACCGATCTCGGGTAGAGCGTCGTATTCGGCACAGATACCGATCACCAGATCGCCGCTGCCGAACGACGCGGTGAAGGCGGTGTCCATGTCTGCAACGGCCGTCTCGACCTCGAAATCGTGCGCCCGGAGGGTATCAAGAATCTTGGCGACGCTGCGATGTTCGGCGAACGCCAGCTCCGGTTCCGCGTGGATCGAGTGCGAGAGCGCGACCACTTCGTCGGTGGCGTCGGCCAGGGCGCGGTCCATCGCCTCGCCCACGGCAGCACTGTTCGATTCGTCGATCACGAGAGACAGTGTGTCACTAGCGCGACCGAGTGTCGGAACAGAGCTGTGCCGAGTCGCGGGTGACGACGGTCCTGCTACTTCCCGAAGCTGAAGTTGCTGTCGTCTGTCGTGGTGTTCAGCGCGGCGAGCAGATCCACGTGCATACGACTCTTGATCCCGGCAAGGTTCGCACCCCGGGTGCTCGTCAGCGCCGCCGCCTTCGCGACCGCGTCGGACAGCAGCGTCTCCTCCGATGCCGTCGCCTCGACGATTCCGGCGGCCACTGCGTCGGCACCACCGTAGCGGCGACCGGTCGTCATGGCTTCGACGGCGGTCTGCTTGGGCAGCCGGGAGTTGATCAGAGCAGACATTCCCACGGTGAACGGCATGTTCAGGTTCACCTCGGGCAGGCAGTAGAAGCCTCGATCGGCGCGCTGGACACGGAAGTCGTGCGAGGTGGCGAACATCGCGCCCGCGCCGAACGCATGCCCCTGCACAGCTGCGACGGTGGCCATCGGGAAAGCGAGCAACCGGGTGTAGAGGGTGTGGACGCGGTCGAGATACCAGGTGATCTTGTCCAGGTTGGCGAACAGCCAGTCGGTGTCGAGACCGTTGCTGTAGAACTTGCCTGCCGACGTGGTCACCAGGGCCGCCGGGCCCTCCGAGGCCTCGACTTCGTCGAGCAACGCGTGGGTGGCGTCGATCCAGTCCGGGTGGAAACGGTTCTCTGGATTGTCCGCTCCGTCCTGGGCACCGAGGAACAGGATGTGGACGTCGCCGTCGCGTTCGAGATAAGGCATGCAGCGGATACTACCCAACGGTAACTTCCGCCGGTCGCACATCCGTGTCGTCGATCTCCTACTGTTGTTCATCGTGGCAACCACCGACGCACTTACGACCGACCCCGTGACCGATCCCGACGGTGCCGCGCGCACCGCCGCCGACGCACTCGCCGCAGCAACCGGGGTCGATACCCACACCGTGGCCATCGTTCTCGGTTCCGGATGGCAGGCGGCAGCCGACGTCTTCGGCTCCCCCACCGCGACCGTGCGCATGGCCGACCTGCCCGGTTTCGCGCCGCCGTCGGCGTCGGGACATTCCGGCACCATCACCTCGGTGGACGTCGGCGGTACCCACACATTGCTGTTGCAGGGACGCACTCATGCCTACGAGGGCCACGATCTACGACGCGTCGTGCATCCCGTGCGGACCGCGATCGCCGCCGGTGCCACGACCGTCGTGCTGACCAACGCTGCAGGCGGTATCAGGGACGGTATGAGCGTCGGGCAGCCCGTGCTGATCTCCGACCACCTCAACCTCACGGCTCGCTCGCCCCTCGTCGGTGCCGAATTCGTCGATCTGGTCGCCGCGTACTCGCCCGAACTTCGCGCGCTCGCGGCACGGATCGACCCGTCGCTCGAGGACGGCGTCTACGCCGGACTGCCCGGCCCCCACTACGAGACGCCCGCCGAGATCAAGATGCTGCGCACGCTCGGTGCCGACCTCGTGGGGATGTCGACGGTGCACGAGACGATCGCCGCTCGCGCGAAGGGCGCACACGTCCTCGGCATCTCTCTGGTGACGAACCTCGCCGCCGGAATGACCGGCGAACACCTCGATCACACCGAAGTGCTCGCTGCCGGTAAGGATTCCGCCGCTCGCATGGGAGCGCTGTTGCACGAGTTGGTTTCACGCCTGTGACCGAGGAGCTCACCGAGCGGGTGCAACGATGGATCGCAGGCGATCCCGACCCCGTCACCCGCGAGGAACTCGACGGCCTGTCCGACGCCGAACTCGCCGACAGGTTCAGCGGCCCCCTGACGTTCGGCACCGCGGGACTCCGTGGCCCGGTGCGCGCGGGACCGAACGGCATGAACGTGGCGGTGGTGACGAAAACCTCGGCCGGCATCGCGGCGTGGTTGATCGAGAACGGTCTCGGCGGGTCAACCGTTGTGGTCGGTCGCGACGCCAGAAACGGATCCGAGCAGTTCGCTTTTGCGGCCGCCGAAGTCTTCTCCGCGCAGGGCTTTTCGGTGGTGATGCTGCCGCGGCCGCTGCCGACCCCCGTCGTCGCCTTCGCTGTGCGGGCACTCGACGCCGAACTCGGCGTACAGATCACGGCGTCGCACAATCCCGCCGCGGACAACGGGTACAAGGTGTATCTCCGGGGCGGCTCGCAACTGATCCCGCCCAGTGACGCCCAGATCGAAGCGCTGATCGCCGCCACGGCCGACGCGGTCGAGATTCCGCGCGCGATCGTGCAGCCCGGCGGCTCCGACATCGCAGCGCGATACCTCGACTCCGTTGTCGCACTGCCACGTTCGACGCGTCGAGACATTCGCATCGCGCTGACTCCCCTGCACGGTGTCGGTGGCGAGCTCGCGACGGCCGCACTGCGTGGTGCGGGGTTCCGTGACATCCGGGTGGTCGAGGACCAATTCGAACCGGACCCCGCCTTCCCGACCGTGACGTTCCCCAACCCCGAGGAACCGGGCGCGGCCGACGCGGTGCTCGCACTGGCGGCCGACATCGACGCCGATATCGCGATCGCACTCGACCCCGATGCCGACCGCTGTGCGGTCGGAGTTCCCGGGCCCGACGGCTGGCGCATGCTGACCGGCGACGAGACCGGCGCCCTCCTCGCGAACCACCTGCTGAGCCATTGCCCCGCAGACCCGTTGGTGGCCAACACGATCGTGTCGTCACAACTGCTCTCGGCGCTCGCCCCGGCGCGCGGCGCTCGCTATGCCCGCACCCTGACGGGCTTCAAGTGGCTCGTCCGTGCGGGTGAGGGCCTCGTGTACGCCTACGAGGAGGCCATCGGACACTGTGTCGATCCGACGGTGGTGCGGGACAAGGACGGCATCTCGGCCGCCGTGGTACTCGCCGACCTGGCCGCCGGCCTGAAGCAGAAGCGCCGCACCCTGCTCGATGTGCTCGACGACCTCGCGGTCGAGTTCGGCGTACACCTGGGTGCACAGGTCTCGCGGAGGGTGCAGGACCTCGCCGAGATCGGGAACATGATGGACCGGCTCCGCACCGAACCGCCGACCGAATTGGCCGGTCGGGCCGTCACCGTTGTGGACTACGCCCAGCGCGACGACGAATTACGCACCGACGCAGTCGACATCAGCGGATCGGGGCTGCGGGTGATCGTGCGACCGTCCGGTACCGAACCGAAGCTCAAGGCCTACCTCGAAGTGATCGAGCAGGTCGACGGCCGAGAGGACCTGCCGAGAGCGCGCGCGGCAGCAGCCGAGATCCTGGCCGAACTGACCGACTACGCCCAACACCTCTAGGCGTCGAGGAACCCTCAGAACAGCGCCGACTGCACCGCAGGCAGATCGGACGTGAAGGCCCCCAGTTCGATTCGCCGACCCTTCAGCGCCGCCAGATCCACGACGTAGGTCTCGTCGTCGACGGTCGCGATCACCGCCTGCCCGACGCAGGTCCTGATCTCGAGACCGTGGGATCCGGTTGCGATGTCGGCGGGGTAGGCGACGCGACTGACGTTCTCGCTCAACGCTTCCCGGCCTGCGGGCGGGGCCCACCGTTCGTCGACCGGGGTGCATCCGGCGATGCCTGCCTCGGTCAGCATCTCGCGGACCTGCTCGGCCCTGGCAGCGGCGGCGGCGTCGAGCCTGTCGACGTCGATCGGCAGACACAGCGAGGCGGCCTTTGCGGCCGACCGCACCGCCTGCCGTAGTCCCATCGATTCGGTCACGAGATCCTCGGCCACTCGGACGACCTTTCCATCGTCCGCGTGAGCGACGTACCGAGCGCAGATGGCACCTTGCTCGGCCAATCGGCCCCATTTACGGGTGTCCGCTGCCGTCCCGATCTTGAAGGTGCCGTTGGCGAACGCTGCCAGATACAACCAATGCGGTTGCATGACATGCTTTTCCAGATCCCGCGAGACGAACCCGCTGCGATGTACGGTGTGCACGAATCGGAAGCTGTCCTTGTCCGCGCACGACGCGCACTGTCCCGACGCGACGGCCCGCTCCCGGCCGGGGCACGGCACGTAGCGCGGCGGGCCGTCGGCCCGAAATGCTATGCGCCCGGTGCAGTACCGATCGGTCGACGCACCCGGCGCACGGAATCCGAGCGTGCGACCGACCAGTTCGCGGAACTCGATCTGCTCGGTGGCGACGTCGAGCAGCCGCAAGCCGGGCTGCGGTGCAGGTGACGCCGCCGACGGCCACGAGACGCCGAGGACCAGACTCGGCGCGGCAGCGTTCGTCAGCGCGGGCCGAACTGACGATCGCCCGCGTCGCCGAGGCCGGGAACGATGAAGGCGTTGTCGTTGAGGCCGTCGTCGATGCTCGCGGCCACCAGTCGCACCGGCAGACCCGAGGCTTCGAGGGCGGCAACCCCTTCGGGAGCAGCAACGACGCAGATGGCGGTCACGTCGGCCGCGCCGCGGCCGACGAGCAGTTCGATCGTGTGGACCATGGATCCGCCGGTGGCGAGCATCGGGTCCAATACGTAGACGGGCGTCCTCGACAGATCGTCGGGCAGGGACTCCATGTACGGCACGGGCTGGTGCGTTTCCTCGTCTCGGGCCATCCCGACGAAACCGACGCCGGACTGCGGGATGAGGCTGCTGGCCTTCTCGACCATGCCGAGGCCCGCACGCAGAACCGGAACCAGCAATGGCGGTCGAGCCAGCCTGGTTCCCTCGGTGACCGCGACGGGTGTCCGAACCTCGAAGGTGTCGATCGCGGCATCGCGGGTGGCCTCGTAGACCAGCATGTGGGTGAGCTGGCGCAGAGCCGACCGGAACGTGGCGTTGTCGCTGCGCTCGTCCCGCATCGTGGTGAGCAGGGCTGCGGCCAGTGGGTGATCGACCACGTGTGTTTCCATGCCGACCAGAATAGGACCTGCGCGGCGGGGCGCGAACGGCAACTCGGGGGAACCGAATGGCACGTACCCGCGTCGAACCAGTTGGGCGTCGCACTCGGCGACCGTGAATCGATTGCATTCTCAGGGGGCAGTGATGGCCGAGCTCGTCGTCGAAACCGAGGGGGTCCTCGCATACGGTGCGGTGGCGTCGACCATGGCCGAGCAGATCGCGGCGGCAGGTGCTGCCGCCGCCGCGTGCGGCCCCGCTGTGCTGGCTCCGGTCTTCGGCCTGATCGGACAGGAGTTTCTCGGCGCGGTCACCGGCACCCATCTGGCGCACACCGATGCCGTGGTGCGCCTGGCCGGCGCGGTGGCGAGCATCGGCTCCGCGGCCACTGCATCCGCGGTCTCGTACGCCCTCACCGACGCCGGCACCGGCGCAACCGTTGCGGCCTCGGCCGCCGGTGTCGCGCAGGACGCGCGGTAAGCGCCGATGATCGATCTGCTGGCCCGTCCCATCGTCGATCTGCTCGGGGCCTTCGGCAACGGGGCGCTCCCCACCGGGGGGCCGGCCGACGTGCTGCGGGTGTCCTCGGCAGCGATCGAGGCGGCTCGGGGAATCGGCAGGGTCGCGGTCACCGAGCTCGCTGCGAATTGGAACGGTGAGGCCGCCGATGCGGCAGTTCGCTACGCCGAGAACGCTCATACGAGCGCCGTCGCTCTCGCCGACCACGCCGACGACATCGCTGCCGTCGTCGATCGGGCCTGTCGCGACACCAACCAAGGCTTCCTCGAGCTGCAGGCGATCGTGCAGTCCTTCGTGGGGATCGCACTGTCGGCCGGGCCGATCATCGCCACCCCGCCGGGGCAGACCATGCTGATCACGGCGGCCATCGAGCACCTCGAGCGAGCTCTCGTGGTGGTGTCCAGGGTTCGCGGCGAATTGGCCGTCCACACCGCGAAAGTCGGTGAACTGGCCGTTCCGCCCACGGTTCCCGCCCCCGTGGGCGGCGAACCGACACTTGCCTCGGGCGCACCCTCGAATGTCATGACCACGCCCGCGACATCACAGGTGATCGAGGCAGGTGAGAAGCTGGCGAAGACGTTCGCCCAGTCCGTCTCGTCCCCCGCCGCGGGGACCGAGTCGCTCGGCAGCGGTGGTGCCCACAACTACCTGGGCAATCCGGGCACCGATCCCTCCCGATCCCCCGAGCACATAGGCCGGGGAGTCGAGATACGCCTACCCGACGGCAGTACCGTCACCGCACCCAACGCCGAAGCCGCAGGTGCCGTCCGCAGCGCACTGACCCAACAGGGTGTGCCCTACGCGTGGGGCGGTACCACGCCGGGCCGCGGGCTCGACTGCAGCGGATTGACCCAGTGGGCGTACGCGCAGCAGGGCATCGAGATCCCGCGTCTGGCACAGGAACAGGACATCGGATCCGCCGTGGCACCCGGTGAGGTGATGCCCGGTGACCTCGCAGTCTGGGACGGGCACGTGGCCATGGTCATCGGAAACGGTCAGCTTGTCGAGGCAGGCGACCCCGTGCAGGTGGGACCGATCAGAACGACCAACAGCGGTATGGGCTTCAAGGGCTTCTACCGTCCGACCGAATGAGGGGTCAGACGATGACGGACTCGGACACCACCGTCGTCAGCGCGGTGTCGGGTACTCGATCGGGGTCGGTGACGGTGCGTGCCACCGAACACGGACTGCCGATCGGAATCGTCATCGACGAGCGCGAACTGCGCTACGGCGGAGGCGCATTGGCGTCGACGATTCTCCAGCACTGCGAACGGGCGAGCGCGGCTGCCCGCGCTCGGCGCCGCACGCTTCTCGCCGAGGACGGCGTTCCCACCGAGGTTCTCGATCGCCTCGGTCTGCCCACCCGTGCCCGAGTCGCTGCCGAGGCGAACGAGAATCTCGCAGAGGACTCCGCACCCACGAGTTGGTTGAAGCAGGTATGACCCACGCCCGCACCACCGACCTCGACACTCTGGTCGGCAGCGCCCAGGACCGGCTCGATGCGCTCCGCGAAACGCACGAGCGCCTGGACCGCATCAGGATTCGACTCACCTCGCCGGACAACCTGGTCACTGTCGTCGCCGACGGATCCGGAGCCCTGGTCGAGCTCGAGCTCGCCGAGAACCTCGGATCGGTTGCCGCCCACGCACTCGCGTCGACGATCACCGCAGCGGCCGCAGAGGCCGCCGCTGCGGCGCTCGAGCAGCGCGAGACAATCCTGCAAAGTCTGCGGGGTTCGTTCACAGACTCCTGAGATAGGCTTCGCGCCATGGCTGGAGACATCATCCCGATCGAACTCGGTCTCACCGCAGGTGACTTCTCGACGCTGTGGGCACCGGAGTGGCGAGAAGGCGACGACGAGTGGGAGGCATTTCTCGGACACGAGGAAGACCTGTACGGCTTCTCGAGCGTCGCAGAGCTCGCGGCATTCGTCAGATCCGACGACGACAACGATCTGGTCGACCATCCGTCGTGGAAGGTGGTCTCCGCACTCGCCGCACACGAACTCGAGCCCGACGATCTGCACCGCTTCGATCTGGTGGCGGTACCGGAGCTGGTGGCCTCCGACCCCGAGGCCGACGTTCTCGCCGAACTGCAGGCCACCTTCGACATCGTCTCCTCCATCGGCGATGTCTGCGAATTACGCCCCGTCACAAGCTTTTTCGGCTCCAACCCATTCGTCGGGGCCGTCGGCGGAGGCGTCGAGAACTTCCTCGGTCGCGAGGGCGGAGAACTCTGGGACCGCATCGGAGCGGCTGTCGCCAAGCACTGGGACGACGTGCTCGACGCCGTCGACTCCATCGTCACCTCCCCCGCTGTCGACTCCGCTGCCGTCGCCGTAGCGGAAGCCGAGATCACCGCCGCGGCCGAGAACGCCGTCGACGCCGACGACGTCACGGACGACATCGACTCCGATTCGGACGACGACGACGAAGACGACTCTGCCGAGGTGGACCGTGATCCGATCGCCGCGGCGGCCGCCGAGGAGACCTTCTGGACCACCGTGGGCATCGACCCGATTCGCATCATCACCTCGGACGACACCCTGTACACCCTGCGGTGCTACCTCGGTGACAAGCCGGTGTTCCTCGGTCGCGGCGGAGCCATCAGCGTCTTCGGTTCCGAGCGGTCGCTGGCCCGGTATCTCGCCGACGACCACGATCACGACCTGGCGCAGGTCAGTACCTACTCCGACGTTCAGACCGCGGCCATCGACGGATCCCTCGACATCACCGTCACCGACGACAACGTGTACGTGCTGCCAGGTCTGGCCGACGACCTCGCCGAAGGCCCCACTGCAGTCGACGTCGACCAACTCGACCTCGCTGTCGAGTTGTTCACCGACGCAGCCGATTTCGCCGGCGACGACTCCGTGGACGAGGCTCTCGCCACATCCACCCCGCTGGGCTGGTACGTCTCGTACACCCTCGAACCCAGCCCCGATCGGCTCGCCCCGAGCGCACCGTTCGACGTCGAGGCCGAGGCGTGGCGCGCACTCGAGCGTGAGTTCGAGAGCCGGCTGCGCAAGAAGTAGCAGCCGGCTCGGTCCGCGGCATCAGCCGATGAGCACTGCGTAACCGGGCTTGATGACGTCGTCGATGAGGGCCAGCCGCTCGTCGAACGGCAGGAACGCCGACTTCATCGCGTTGATGGTGAATCTCTCGAGATCGCTCCAGCCGTAGCCGAAGGTCTCGACCAGCTTGGCCATCTCGCGACTCATCGAGGTATCGCTCATCAACCGGTTGTCGGTGTTGACGGTGACCCGGAATCGCGCTCGGGCCAGCAGATCGAACGGGTGCGTCGCCAACGATTCGACGGCACCGGTCTGGACGTTGGAGCTGGGGCACAGTTCGAGGGGCATCCTGGTGTCGCGGACGTAGGCGGCCAGCAGACCGAGTTGCGGTGTGCCGTCGTCACCGGTGGTGATGTCGTCGGTGATTCGAACTCCGTGACCGAGCCTGTCGGTGCCGCAGAACGCCACTGCTTCCTGGATCGACGGCAGACCGAACGCCTCTCCCGCGTGAATGGTGAAGTGCGCGTTGCTCGCTCGCATGTACTCGAAGGCGTCGAGGTGGCGGCTGGGAGGAAAGCCCGCTTCGGCACCGGCGATGTCGAAGCCGACGACGCCGCGGTCGCGGAAGCGAACCGTCAGTTCGGCGATCTCCCGCGACCGCGCCGCATGCCGCATGGCAGTGAGCAAGGTGCCGATCGTGATGTTCTTGCCGCGCACCTTGGCGGCGGAAATACCCGCCTCGAAACCGGCGAGAGTGTGGGTGACGACCTCGTCGAGAGTCAGGCCACGCTCGAGGTGCTGTTCCGGAGCGAAGCGCACCTCGGCGTACACGACCCCGTCGTCGGCGAGATCCTCGGCACATTCGCGCGCCACTCGGAACAGCCCTTCGGGGGTCTGCATCACGGCGACGGTGTGCGCGAACGTCTCGAGATACCGCACGAGGGAGCCGCTGTCCGCGGCGTCGCGGAACCACTCGCCCAATGCTGCACCGTCGGTGGCGGGAAGATCGTCGTAACCACATTCCTCGGCCAGCTCCAAGACGGTCTGCGGGCGGAGCCCGCCGTCGAGGTGATCGTGCAGCAACGCCTTGGGAGCGGTCCTGATCGACGCGAGATCGAGTGGCGCACTGCCACCGATCGAGGACTGAGTGTTCTCCGCGGTGCTCATGTGACGACGGTAGCGTGCGGCCCTCGCGCACGCGCGTCCGCCGAAGCCCATCGGCGAGTCCACGGATTTCGGCGAACCCCGCCGCTTGCGCGACCCATTCCGTTGCATTGTTACTCCGATGAAAACAATTCCGTCGATACACAGCGAATCGGCGACGGAAATCGTAGTGTTCATCCCACACACGCGGCCGATTCTGTCGGGTCCCCCCTCCGACGTGCTCGGTCGACTCGAACTTCGGAGAGACCTATGTCCACTGTGGAACCGCCGAACACCCTTCCGGGTAAAGGACTCAACACCGGCGCTCTCGGGTTGGTCGGCAACATCGTCATCGGGCTGTCGGCAGTGGCTCCGGCATACAGTCTCGCCGCCACCCTCGGCTACGTCGTTCTGGCCGTCGGCGACAAAGCGCCGTCCATGTTCCTCATCGCGTTCGTCCCGATGCTGCTCACGGCCTTCGCCTACCGAGAGCTGGGACGCGACACCCCGGACTGCGGAACGTCGTTCACCTGGGGTACCAAGGCGTTCGGCCCGTGGGTGGGCTGGATGGCGGGATGGGGGCTGGCGGTCTCGGCGATCATCGTGCTCGCCAACGTTGCCGAGATCGCCGCCATCTACCTGTTCGAGTTCCTCGGCCTGTCGGACCTGGCGGAGTCGACCGCGGCCAAGGTCACCCTCGGTTCGTTCTTCATCGTCTCGATGACCTACGTCAGTTTTCGCGGCATCCTCATCAGCGAACGGATGCAGAACGTGCTGCTCGTCGTGCAGTTCGGTGTGCTCATCGGAGTGTCGGTGACGGCATTGGTCAAGGTGGGCACGGGCACCGCGGGACCACAGGCCATCACCCCTGAGTGGAGTTGGTTGGTCCCCACCGGGGTGACGATGTCCGACGCGGCCCAGGCCATCATTCTGTGCATCTTCATCTACTGGGGATGGGATGCGTGCCTGGCCGTCGGCGAGGAAACCAAGGATTCGGAGAAGACCCCGGGCCGGGCCGCAGTGATCACCACACTGATTCTCGTCGCGACGTACGTGCTGGTCGGATACGCCGTGCAGTCGTTCGCCGGGTTCGGCGACACCGGAATCGGCCTGAACAATCCGGACAACGTCGACGATGTGCTCACCATTCTCGGCGATCCGGTCGCCGGCTCGATCGTGGCGTCGTTGCTGCTGTTGACGGTCTCCATCTCGGCACTGTCCTCGACGCAGACGACCATCCTGCCCACGGCCCGCGGAACACTGTCGATGGCCGTGTACGAGGCGATTCCCAAGCGGTTCGCCAGCGTGCACCCCAAGTACATGACGCCCGGCTTCGGCACGCTCGTGATGGGGGCCGCGGCCCTGATGTTCTACCTGGTGCTGACCTTCGTCAGCGCCAACGCACTGCAGGATTCGGTGGCGTCGCTGGGACTGGCCGTCGCGTTCTACTACGGCATCACCGCGTACGCGTGCACCTGGTATTTCCGTCGGACCCTGTTCTCGTCCGTCCGAAACCTGTTCATGCGCGGCATCTTTCCACTTCTCGGTGGATTGTCGATGACATGGGCGTTCGTCCAGAGCGCGGTCGACATGATCAAGCCCGACTACGGTTACACCGTCTACGGTCCGATCGGCGGAGTGTTCGTTCTCGGCGTCGGCATGCTGGTACTCGGAATTCCGCTCATGCTTTTGTGCTTCGTGGGCAACAAGGACTTCTTCCAGGGCAAGACACTCACCGCGTCCACCGAAGTCAAGGTTCCGGACACTTACTAGCAGAGAAGGACACCGAGCTCATGAAGATCACCGTCGGCTACCTCGCCACCCCCAGCGGAGACGACGGCGTAGCCCTGGCCACCGCCCTCGCCCGTGCCCTCGATGCCTCCATCGACATCGTGCTGGTCATGGCCGTGGACGAACCCGTCATGGAGGGCAGCGGACCGTACCGAAAGGTTCTCGAGGCCAAGGCGCGAGGCTGGGTGGACGACGCGGCCGCCCAGGTGCCGTCGGGCATCGAGGTGACCACGCACGTGCTCACCCACGAGTCGTTCGCCCGTGCCCTGATCGACTTCGCGGTGAACACCGATGCCGACATGATCGTCGTCGGTGGTGCCGGTGACGGTCTGTTGAACCGGCACTCGATCGGGTCGGTCGCCAGTCAACTGCTGCATGCGTCGGAGGTACCGCTGGCCCTTGCCCCTCGGGGTTACCGGCTCTCCAGCGCTCCGATCACCGACCTGACCGTCGCCGTCCCCACTCGGGCCTCTGCCCCGAATCCGCTGCCCTTCGCCATCACCCTTGCCAGCGCGGCGCACGTGCCGGTGCGCTTGGTGTCGCTGGTCTCGCTCGAACCGACCGGGGCTCCGAGCGACGAGACGTCACTGGACACCCGTCGACGACAGGTTGCCGCCGCGCAGGACAATCTCGACCGGGCGGTTCGCGCCCTCCCCGATATCGACGGCCTGCAGTCCGTCGTCGCCGACGGGTCGACGCTGGACGAGGCGATGGGCAACCTCGACTGGAAGCCGGGCGATGTGCTGTTCCTCGGCTCGAGTCGACTGGCGACTCCCAAGCGGGTGTTCCTCGGTTCGAGCGCAGCGAAGATTCTGCGGGCCGCCCCGGTGCCGGTGGTCGTCGTCCCGCACGACTAGAGCGGCTGCGCCGCATGTGAGCGGAAATTCGTAGCAGAGGTCGAGTTTCCGTGCACGTGCGGCGAAGCCGCTCTGTCAGCTGTCGAAGCCCAGACCCAGCGCGTCCATTCCCTTGAGCCACAGGCCGCGCTTGCCGCCGTTGCGGTCGGCTCGGGCGAACTCGGCGCGGGTGACGTTGATGCCGATGGATCTGATGGGCTCGGGTGGGAACGGCAGAGGCTTGCTGCGCACCATCTTCAGTCGTGTTCGTTCGGTGTCCTTGCCGTCCAGCAGATCGAGGGCGGTGCGGGCCCCGAAGTGCGACGCGCCGACGCCGAGGCCGGTGAATCCGGCCACCGAGGCCACCCGTCCGTTCAGTCCGAGGTCCCAGAAGGCGCTGAACCGCGAGCACGTGTCGATCGACCCGCCCCAGGCATGGGTGGCACGGATTCCTTCGAGGCCGGGGAACATCTGCAGCAGGTGTTCGGCGAGCAATGCGAACTCTTCGGGATGTTGGGTTCGGCGTGGGTCGGTGTCGCTACCGTAGAAGTAGTGCGCGTCCCACCCGCCGAACAGGATGCGATCGTCCGCCGTCAACCGGAAGTAATGGAATCTGTTGCCGCAGTCGGCCAAGCCTTCGCGACCGGACCAGCCGATGTCGGCGAGCTGCGCCGACGTCAGCGGTTCGGTCATGATCACGTAATCCCACACCGGGACGATCCAGTGACGGAGCTTGCGTCGCAACGACTTCGATGCCGAGGTGGCGAGCAGAACCTTGGCGGCCTCGATGGTGCCGTATCCCGTCTTCACTCGAATACCGTTGCCGGACTTGCCGATCGACAGAGCCCTGGTGTTCTCGTGAATCCGAACGCCGAGCGACTCGGCCGCGTCGGCCAGGCCCCACGCGAGTTTGGCGGGATCTATCATCGCGACGTCGGGGTCGAACAGTGCGCCGCGCGCCATGGGTGAGGCGATTCTGGACCGCACTGCCGCGGCATCGAGGTATTCCATCGGCTGCGACAGTCGTCTCCCCTCGTCGCCGAGCTCCCGCAGGTCGTCCACCTGCCAGTCGAAATTGGCGATGTCGAGCTCGCCGGTGCGTTCGATGTCGGCGTCGATTCCGTACTTCTCGGCAGTCGCGCAGATCGCATCGAGCGTCTCGGTGCCCATGCGCAGCAGCTCGGGTAGTTCGTCGGCGTAGCGGTCGAGTCCGTTGCTCAGTCCGTGCGTCAGGCTGGCCGCGCAGAAGCCGCCGTTGCGTCCGGTTGCGCCCTCGGCGATTCGATCACCTTCGAGCAGGACGATCGACCGGTTCGGATTCTCCTCCGCCGCCTGCAGAGCCGCCCACAATCCGGTGAACCCGCCGCCGACGATCACCAGATCCGCGGCTGCCGAACCCGTATGCCGTGGCCGTGGTGCCGGGCGTTCGGGACGGTCGAGCCAGTAGGACTCCGGTGCTGCGGCCGCCACCATCGCCACGCCGCGGTCGGTGGGGGCGGTTGCCCATGACGCGCTCATCGGGCATCCCCCTGTGCCTCGGGATGGGCCGAAGCGAACACCGTTCGGTGCCAGGACTTTCGAGCCACACCGGTGATATCGGTCATGACGTGCTTGACGGTCAGATACTCGTCGAGAGAGTAGCTCGACATGTCCTTCCCGAACCCCGAGGCCCCGAACCCGCCGTGTGGCATCTCGCTGATGATCGGGATGTGGTCGTTGATCCACACACAGCCGGCGGCGATCTCCCGCGTCGCTCGGCCCGCGCGGTACACGTCCCTGGTCCAGGCGGAGGCGGCCAGTCCGAACTCGGTGTCGTTGGCGCGTCGGATCGCATCGTCGTCTCCGTGATGCTTCGTCACCGTGAGCACCGGGCCGAACACCTCGTCGCGATAGATCTCGTCCTGCTCGCCGACATCGGCGATCAGGGTCGGCGGGTAGAACGCACCCGGGCCCTCCGGGACACGGCCTCCGGTGACGATCCTGGCTCCGGTGGCGCGAGCCCGATCCACCATGGCGGCAACACGATCGCGGTGCGCGAGGGAGATCAACGATCCCATGTCGGTCGCCGGATCGGTCGGGTCTCCCATCACGACGCGTCCCATCAACTCGGCGACTCCGGCGACGAAGTCGTCGTACAGGGATTCGGCGACGATGGCGCGGGTGGCTGCCGTGCAGTCCTGGCCGCCGTTGATCAACGATCCCGCGACGGCTCCGTGGATGGCTGCGTCGAGATCTGCGTCTTCGAACACCACCAGCGGTGCCTTGCCGCCGAGCTCGAGCTGCACGCGGGTGCCGTGCGCGGCGGCCTGCGCCATCACGCGCCTGCCGACGGGAGTGGAGCCGGTGAACGTCATCAGGTCCAGACCCGCGTGGGATGACAGTGCGACGCCTGCGTCGAGACCGGTTCCGGTGACCACGTTGAACACCCCGTCTGGAACGCCTGCTGCGGTGGCCAGGCGCGCCAGCCGCAACGTGGTCAGCGGGGTGAGTTCACTGGGTTTGAGCACGATGGAGCATCCGGCCGCCAACGCAGGCATCGCTTTCCACACCGCCATCTGCAGCGGATAGTTCCACGGCGTGATCGAACCGACCACTCCGACGGCATCGCGACGGATGGCGGAGGTGTGCTCACCCGAGTACTCCGCAGCGGCCTTGCCGTCCAGGTGCCGCGCCGCTCCGGCGAAGAACTCGATGTTGTCGACGGTGCCCGGAACGTCGAATTCCCTTGCCAGTCTTGACGATTTGCCGGTCTGCGCCACTTCCTCGGACACGAAGTTCTCCGCGTCGGCGGCCACGAGCCGCGCCAGTTCCGTCAACACGGCACTGCGGTGCGCGGGGGTGGCGGTGGACCATGCGGGAAAGGCCGATCGGGCATGCGCGAGAGCCGAATCGACGTCGGAGGCGGTGGCCAGACCCACCTCGGCGACGACTGCTCCGGTCGCGGGATCGTCGATCTCGTACCGATCACCGCGACCGTCCGCCGAGCGTCCACCGATCCAACAACCAGGAATGTTCGCCATGCCTGCGACAGTACCGTCAGATCCACGGATTCTCTCCGTTTCCGGCCTTTCGACAACGGATTCTGTCGTATCGATCGAGAAATAACACGCTTTTCATCGTCGACGGGTTGTGTTCACGGCCACCACAGTGACAAGATCGATCCATGCCCGAGCAACCACCCATCGCACTCGACGACGTCTCCAAGGCGATCATCGAGCAACTCCAGGAGGACGGGCGTCGCTCGTACGCTGCCATCGGCAAAGCCGTCGGACTCTCGGAAGCGGCTGTCCGCCAACGAGTTCAGCGCCTGACGGACTCCGGTGTCATGCAGATCGTCGCGGTGACCGATCCGGTACAGGTCGGATTCAAGCGCCAGGCCATGATCGGCATCAGGTGCACCGGCGACAGTTACGCACTGTCCGAGGAACTGTCGGCGATCGACGCGATCGACTACGTCGTCCTCACCGCAGGGTCGTTCGACGTCGTCGTGGAAGTGGTGTGCGAGGACGACGAACAACTCCTGCAGATCCTGAACAAACAGATCCGCAGTCTGGACGGTGTCACCAGCACCGAAACGCTGGTCTATCTCAAACTCGTCAAGCAGCAATACAATTGGGGAACACGATGACGCGAACGACATCCGAGCTCGACGCCTCCGCAGCCAAGCATCTGTGGGGCCACTTCACCCGCCACGGCGCAGGGGTCACTCCCCCGATCATCACCCGCGGCGAAGGGTCGACCATCTGGGACTCGAACGGCAAGAGCTACATCGACGGTCTTTCGGGGCTGTTCGTGGTGCAGGTGGGGCACGGCCGAGAGGAACTGGCCGAGGCTGCCGCGAAGCAGGCCAAGGAGTTGGCCTTCTTCCCCCTGTGGTCGTACGTGACCGAACCTGCGATCGAGCTCGCCGAGCGGCTCGCCGGGTACGCCCCCGGCGATCTGAATCGCGTCTTCTTCACCACCGGCGGCGGCGAGGCCGTCGAGAGCGCATGGAAGCTCGCCAAGCAGTACTTCAAGAAGGTCGGCAAGCCCGGTAAGCACAAGGTGATCTCGCGGTCCATCGCGTACCACGGCACCCCGCAGGGCGCGCTGGCCATCACCGGGATCCCTGCGCTCAAGGAACCGTTCGAGCCGCTGACACCGGGCGCGTTCCGAGTGCCCAACACCAACATCTACCGCGCCCCCGCTCCCCTGGACACCGATCCCAAGGCGTTCGGAATCTGGGCAGCGGACCGGATCGCCGAGGCCATCGAATTCGAGGGCCCGGACACGGTTGCCGCGGTGTTCCTCGAGCCGGTTCAGAACGCCGGCGGCTGCTTCCCTCCCCCGCCCGGATACTTCGAGCGGGTCCGTGAGATCTGCGACCGGTACGACGTTCTGCTCGTCTCCGACGAAGTCATCTGCGCTTTCGGCCGGATCGGGTCGATGTTCGCCTGCAGCGACTTCGGCTACGTGCCGGACATCATCACCTGCGCGAAGGGTATGACCTCGGGCTACTCACCCATCGGCGCAATGATCGCCTCCGACAAGCTCTTCGAGCCGTTCGACGACGGCAAATCGAGCTTCGCGCACGGGTACACCTTCGGCGGCCACCCCGTCTCCGCCGCCGTGGCCATGGCCAATCTCGACATCTTCGAGCGCGAGGGCATCAACGCGCACGTCGCGGACAGTGCACCGGCGTTCCGTGCGACGCTCGAGAAACTGCACGACCTGCCGATCGTCGGAGACGTGCGCGGCGAGGGATTCTTCTACGGCATCGAGTTGGTCAAGGACAAGACCACGAAGGAGACGTTCAGCGACGCCGAAGCCGAACGCATCCTTCGCGGCTTCCTGTCGACGGCCTTGTTCGACGCAGGCCTGTACTGCCGCGCCGACGACCGCGGCGACCCGGTGGTGCAGCTGGCGCCGCCACTGATCTGCGGTCAGAAGGAGTTCGACGAGATGGAGCAGATCCTGCGCAGCGTTCTGACCGAGGCAGGGAACCTGATCTGACGGAGGCTGCTACCGGCCGATGCGGTCGATCACGAGGGGCCTCGGCTGCGGGGCCGTGGCCCCTATCTCCCAGCTGGATTCGAGTGCCTGCTGCGCATACTCGAAGCGCTCGGGAGTATCGGTGTACAGCGTCGCCAGCCGATCTCCTGCACGCACCCGATCGCCGGGCTTGGCGTGCAATCTGACACCGGCGGCGGCCTGCACCGGCTCACCCTGTCGCTCGCGGCCCGCGCCCAGCCGCCACGCCGCCAGTCCGACGCCCATCGCGTCCAATCCGGTGACGACACCGTCGGTGGCGGCGGTGAAGTCCTGACTCTCGCGGGCGACGGGTAGTGCGGCATCGGGATCGCCGCCCTGCGCGGCGATCATCGTCCGCCACCGATCCATGGCCGAACCGTCGGCGAGTTTGTCGGCGGGGTCGATGCCCTCGATCCCGGCCGCGGCGAGCATCGTGCGGGCCAGCGTGATCGTCAGCTCGACGATGTCGGCCGGCCCACCTCCGGCGAGTACCTCCACCGATTCCTCGACCTCCAGCGCGTTGCCCGCGGTGAGCCCGAGCGGGGTGTCCATCGCGGTCAGCACCGCCAGAGTTCGTACGCCCGCGTCGGTTCCGAGCTCGACCATCGCGGTCGCGAGTTCGCGTGCGTCGTCGACGTTCTTCATGAACGCGCCTGCACCCACCTTGACGTCCAACACGAGCGCCCCGGTGCCCTCGGCGATCTTCTTGCTCATGATCGAACTGGCGATCAACGGGATGGATTCGACCGTTCCCGTCACGTCTCGTAGGGCGTAGAGCTTCTTGTCGGCGGGGGCCAGATCGGCACCGGCAGCGCACACGACAGCACCGATCGCCGGATCGGCGAGGATGCGATGCATCTCGTCACCGCTCAGATCCGCCCGCCACCCGGGGATCGACTCGAGCTTGTCGAGCGTTCCGCCGGTATGGCCCAGTCCTCGACCGGACAGCTGCGGCACAGCGGCCCCGCAGGCGGCGACCAGCGGAGCCAGCGGCAGCGTGATCTTGTCTCCGACACCACCGGTCGAATGTTTGTCGACTGTGGGCAGCGGCAGCGTCGAGAAGTCCATTCGTGTGCCCGACGCGATCATCGCGTTCGTCCACGTACCGAGCTCGCGACGCGACAGTCCGCGCAACAGAACGGCCATCGCGAGAGCCGACATCTGTTCCGGCGCGACGGATCCGCGGGTGAACTCCGCGATCACCCATTCGATCTGTTCGTCGTCGAGAACCCGCCCGTCGCGTTTGGCGCTGATGATCGATACGGCGTCAGGCATGGTTGTTCACGCGTCCTTCGTCGAGGTTGTCGGGGCCGAAAGCATTCGGGAGCAACTCTGCCAGTCGAGCCGGTCCCGAGACGGTGTCGACGAGCAGATCCGGGCCGCCGAACTCGTACAGCAGCTGTCGGCATCGCCCGCACGGCATCAGAATTTCACGTCGGGAATCGCAGCACGAAAAGGCCACGAGTCTGCCGCCGCCGGTCGTGTGCAGGTTCGAGACCAACCCGCACTCCGCACACAGCCCCAAACCGTATGAGACATTTTCCACATTGCACCCGGTGACTATCCGATTGTCGTCCACCAGAGCTGCGGCTCCGACCGGAAAGTTCGAGTACGGGGCGTAGGCACGGCTCATTGCCTCATGAGCATTGTCGCGCAACGTCTTCCAGTCGATTTCGTTCATGGTGAACCATCCAATCACGGTGTCTGAATTGATGCAGAGATCCGGCCGAAAGTGCCTGCGGCAATTGGGAAGGCAAACCTAACACCGGATTTCGGCAGCGTACGAACCTCGAGTCGAATTAGTTCCGTGTTTCGAATGGGTTTACAGTTTCGAGTAAGCGGCTAGTACAACCAGCACTAAGGCCGAATCGCGACAAATCGAGCCAGGCAAGACCGGCCACCGGGGCTCGATGCGTCCACCAACGACGTTGGAGGCATTGCACTCGATGAGTAGCACGACGGAAGTCGCTCCGGTCAAGGAGCGCAAGCGGTCTCTGTACCGCGGGGATCCGGGCATGTGGTCCTGGGTTCTGCACCGCATCACTGGCGTGTTGACGTTCTTCTTCTTGTTCGTCCACGTCCTCGACACGGCGATGGTTCGGGTCAACCCCGAGACGTACGACGCCATCATCGAGACCTACAAGACCCCGCTCGTCGGCCTGATGGAGATCGGCCTCGTCGCGGCTGTGCTGTACCACGCGTTGAACGGCATCCGCGTGATGTTGATCGACTTCTGGTCCAAGGGACCGCAGTACCAGAAGCCGATGCTGTGGGCGATCGCAGTGGTCTGGCTCGTCGTCATGATCCCCGGCGCGGGACGAATCTTCTACAACATGTTCACGGCGGGTGGTCACTGATGTCGACGCAGGGTCCCGAGGCGAAGGTCCTCGGCACGAACTACGACCGTCCGGCCAGCTTGGCCAACCCGCGTTCGCCGCGACGCCAGAGCAACGGCAACTTCGAGCTCTACGCATGGCTGTTCATGCGCTTCTCCGGTCTGGCACTCGTTGTGCTCGTCCTGGGCCACATGTTCATCATGCTCATGCTCGACGACGGTGTGCACCGCATCAACTTCGCATTCGTCGCCGGTCGCTGGGCCAGCCCGTTCTGGCAGTTCTGGGACCTGACGATGCTGTGGCTGGCGCAGCTGCACGGCGGCAACGGCCTCCGCACGATCATCGCGGACTACTCCCGCAAGGACTCGACGCGTTTCTGGCTGACCACGCTGCTGGTGCTGTCGATGATCCTCATCATGGGCGTCGGCACCTACGTCATCTTCACGTTCGATCCCAACATCACGGCGAGCTAAGGACACTGACGCTTACATGCAGGAACATCGTTACGACGTACTGATCGTCGGCGCAGGCGGTGCCGGTATGCGTGCTGCGATCGAGGCCGGACCCCGTGCTCGGACAGCCGTACTGACCAAGCTCTACCCCACGCGCTCGCACACCGGCGCAGCTCAGGGTGGCATGTGTGCCGCACTGGCCAATGTCGAGGAAGACAACTGGGAGTGGCACACGTTCGACACCGTCAAGGGCGGCGACTACCTCGCCGACCAGGACGCGGTGGAGATCATGGCCAAGGAAGCCATCGACGCAGTTCTCGACCTCGAGAAGATGGGTCTTCCGTTCAACCGGACGCCCGAGGGCAAGATCGATCAGCGACGCTTCGGTGGTCACACCCGTGACCACGGCAAGGCTCCGGTCCGTCGTGCGTGCTACGCAGCCGACCGCACCGGCCACATGATTCTGCAGACGCTCTACCAGAACTGCGTCAAGCACGACGTCGAGTTCTACAACGAGTTCTACGCACTGGATCTGTGTCTGACCGAGACCGACGACGGTCCCGTCGCAACCGGCATCATCGCCTACGAGCTGTCCACCGGTGAGCTGCACATTTTCCACGCGAAGTCGATCATCTTCGCCACCGGCGGCTCGGGCCGAATCTACAAGACCACCTCCAATGCCCACACCCTCACCGGTGACGGCATGAGCATCGTGTTCCGCAAGGGTCTTCCCTTGGAGGACATGGAATTCCACCAGTTCCACCCGACAGGTCTCGCAGGCCTGGGCATCCTCATCTCCGAGGCCGTGCGAGGCGAGGGCGGCATCCTGCGAAACGAGTCGGGCGAACGCTTCATGGAGCGCTACGCACCGACCATCAAGGACCTCGCGCCCCGCGACATCGTCGCGCGCTCGATGGTGCTCGAGGTGCTCGAAGGACGCGGCGGCGGCCCGAACAAGGATTACGTTTACATCGACGTCACGCACATCCCGGAGGAAGTTCTCGACGAGAAGCTCCCGGACATCATGGAGTTCTCCCGCACGTACCTCGGCGTCGACCCCGTCAAGGAGCCGGTGCCCGTCTACCCGACGTGCCACTACGTCATGGGTGGCATCCCCACCAAGATCCGCGGCGAGGTTCTGCGCAACAACGAGGACATCGTTCCCGGTCTCTACGCGGCCGGCGAGTGCGCCTGCGTCTCCGTGCACGGAGCCAACCGTCTCGGCACCAACTCGTTGCTCGACATCAACGTCTTCGGGCGTCGTGCCGGCATCGCCGCCGCCGAGTACGCGAACTCGGTGGACTTCACCCCGCTCCCCGAGGAGCCGGCGAAGATGGTGCAGGACTGGCTGGAGCTGATCCTCTCCGATCACGGCCACGAGCGCGCAGCCGACATCCGTACCGAGATGCAGCAGTCGATGGACAACAACGCATCGGTGTTCCGTACGGAAGAGCGTCTCGAGACGGCGCTCAAGGATGTCCGCGCCCTCAAGGAGAGGTACAACAAGATCACCGTCGAGGACAAGGGCAAGCGCTACAACAGCGACCTGCTCGAGGCCATCGAACTCGGCTTCCTGCTCGAAATGGCGGAGGTCACGGTCGTCGGCGCACTCAACCGCAAGGAATCGCGCGGCGGACACGCTCGCGAGGACTACCCCGAGCGCAACGACGCCGAGTACATGAAGCACACCATGGCCTACAAAGAGGGCGAAGGTCTGCTCACCGAGATCCGCTTGGATTACAAGCCGGTAATCCAAACCCGCTACGAGCCGATGGAGCGGAAGTACTGATATGAGCGCACCCACCCTGGACAAGAAGTCCAACGAGTCCGATCTGCCGCCCGTCCCCGAGGGCGCGGTGATGGTCAACCTCAAGATCGCGCGCTTCAATCCCGAGAGCGGTGACGGTCAGCGCTGGGACACCTTCCAGGTCCCCACCCTGGCCACCGACCGTCTGCTCAACCTGCTGCTGTACGTGAAGGGCTACCTGGACGGCACGCTCACGTTCCGTCGCTCGTGCGCACACGGAGTCTGCGGCAGCGACGCGATGCGTATCAACGGTGTCAACCGTCTCGCCTGCAAGGTGCTCATGCGCGACATGCTCCCCAAGGACTCGTCGAAGACGCTGAACATCACCATCGAGCCCATCAAGGGTCTGCCGGTGGAGAAGGACCTCATCGTCGACATGGAACCCTTCTTCGACGCCTTCCGCGCCGTGAAGCCGTTCCTGATGACGACCGGTAACGAGCCGACCCGTGAGCGGATCCAGTCCGCAGCGGACCGCGCCCGGTTCGACGACACCACCAAGTGCATCCTGTGCGCGTGCTGCACCACCTCGTGCCCCGTGTTCTGGAGCGATGGCAGCTACTTCGGTCCGGCCGCCATCGTCAACGCGCACCGGTTCATCTTCGACAGCCGTGACGAGGGTGCAACCGAGCGACTGGACATCCTCAACGACGTCGAGGGTGTGTGGCGCTGCCGCACCACCTTCAACTGCACCGACGCGTGCCCTCGCGGCATTCAGGTGACCAAGGCCATCCAGGAAGTCAAGCGCGCGTTGCTCTTCGCACGCTGACCGTCTCGCACCGACGCCGAGCGCCCCTTCGCACACGCGAAGGGGCGTTCGGCGTTCGTCGGTCAGACGAACGCGCCGAAGCCCGTTACTCCGCGGCCGACGATCAGGTTGTTGATCTGCGCGGTTCCCTCGTAGGAGTACAGGGCCTCGGCGTCGGCGAAGAATCTGATGACGTCGTGCTCGATGAGAATTCCGTTGCCGCCCAGAATCTCTCGGGCCCAGGCGACGACCTCGCGCAGCCGCGTCGTACAGAACGTCTTGGCCAGCGCCGCATGTTCGTCGTCGTGCACGCCGTTGCCCTGCAACTGAGAGACACGGATCGCCATGCCGAGCGAGGCGGTGATGTTCGCCGTCATGCGGGCGATCAGGTCGGAGATCAGCTGGAACGACGCGATCGGAGAGCCGAACTGTTCGCGTTCGCGCGCGTATGCCACCGCCCGCTCGTACGCACCCATCATCACGCCCACCGCCTGGAACGCCACTCCTCCGCGAGTCAGACGGAGCACCTTCGCGGTGTCGGCGAACGAGTTGGCGTCGGCCAGTTTGTTGGCGACCGGGACTCGGCAGTTCTCCAGATGGATGTCGGCGTTCTCGACGGCGCGGAGCGAATACTTGCCCTCGATCTTCTCCGCCCGGAACCCCTCGAAGTCTCGCTCGACGACGAAACCCTTGACCTCTCCGTCGGCCTCGTCCTTGGCGAACACGATGGTCAGGTCTGCGAAGGTGGCGTTTCCGATCCAGCGCTTGCTGCCGTTGAGGATCCAGTGATCACCGTCGAGGCGAGCTGTGGTCTCGAGTCCGCCTGCGACGTCGGAGCCACCGTGCGGTTCGGACAATCCGAACGCGCCGATCTTCTCCATTCGGCGCATGGCGGGCAACCATCGTTCGCGCTGCTCCTCGGACCCGAGAATCGAGATACTGCTCATCGCCAGCGAACTGTGCACGCTGAACATCGTTCCCGTGGACGGATCGACCCGGGCGAACTCCATTTCGAGCCAGCCGGTGAGCAGCTTGCGTGAGGCCTTGCGATCATCGAACGCGTAGCCGAGACCGGCGATCTCGAGTTCGGCGATCTTCGGCATCAGGTGCACCGGAGAGGTGGCCTTCTCCCAGAATTCGTTCGCCCGCGGCGCGACCTCGTCCTGCAGGAACCGGCGGGTACGCAGGACCACCTCGGTCTCGGTGTCGTCGAGCATGCTCTGGTACCCGTAGAAATCGGATTCGAGAAAGTCCGGCGACAGTGGTCCGAGGGGCTCGTGCTCGCTCATGTTCGGCTCCTTCGTCTGGTGCCTCCGTCGGGCACCGCTACCGAACTTCTACCCGCCGCGCCCGATTCTCACGCATGCAACCGCCGACCCGAGATGTCAGCGACGTAGTTCGTCGGAGAGGGTGGCCAGTTCGTCGCCGCCCGCCATCTCTGTGGTGAGGTCGTCGAGCGAGATGTCCTCGTGCGCACAGTCCAACGTCTGACGTCCACGATCGAGGAGGACGAAGTGATCTCCGACCATGTACGCGTGATGCGGATTGTGAGTGATGAACACGACGCCGAAGCCTTTCTCCCTGGCCGCCGAGATGTACCGGAGAACCATGCCGGACTGTTTGACGCCGAGAGCGGCGGTCGGCTCGTCGAGAATGAGTACTCGGGCACCGAAGAAGATGGCCCGAGCGATGGCCACGCACTGACGTTGGCCACCGGACAGTGAGCCGATGGGGGCATCGACATCGGGCAGATCGATACCCATCTTGCGGAGTTCGTCGATGGTTCTCGCGCGCATCGCGTTGGTGTCGAGGGTCTTGAAGACCTTGCCCCTGCGCAGCTCCTGACCGAGAAAGAAGTTGCGCCACACCGGCATCAGGGAGACGACGGCGAGGTCCTGGTAGACCGTGGCGATGCCCTGGTCGACTGCCTGCTTGGGCGAGCCGAACGTGGTTGCGGTGCCGTCGACGAGCAGTTCCCCCTCCGACTGCCTGTGCAGCCCGGACATGATCTTGATCAGAGTGGACTTGCCTGCGCCGTTGTCACCGAGGACGCAGGTGACCTCACCGGCACCGACGCGGAGGTCTATCCCGCGCAGCGCGATGATGTTGCCGTAGCTCTTGCCCACGCCTTTCAGTTCGATGAGGGGCGTGTTGTCCGAGGACGTCATGGTCACCTTTTCGCCGCGTAGTTGCGGAAGGAGCTGTTCGCGATCACTGCGAACAGCAGCATCGCGCCGAGGAAGAACTTGAACCAGTCAGGGTTCCAGCCTGCATAGACGATGCCCTGGTTGGTCATGCCGAAGATGAACGCTCCGATGAACGCACCGACGGCCGTGCCGTATCCACCGGTGAGCAGGCATCCGCCGATCACGGCGGCGATGATGTAGAGGAACTCGTTGCCGACGCCCTGACCGGACTGAACGGTGTCGAAGGCGAACAACAGGTGCATGCCGACGAACCAGGCGCAGAAGCCGACGAACATGAACAAGCCGATCTTGACCCGAGTGACCGGGACACCGACCGCACGGGCCGATTCCTGGTTGCCGCCGACAGCGAAGATCCAGTTACCGGTACGGGTCTTCATCAGCACCCAGGTCGCGGCGAGGGTGAACACGATCCACCAGACGACGGTGATGCGAACCGAGACCCCAAGCAGCGAGAACGAGGACGAAAAGACTGCCCTGGCCGAGTCGAATCCCTCCATGTCCGAGATGGACGGAGTGGCGACCTGGCCGGTGACGAGCTTGGTGACGGCGAGATTGATACCGGTGAGCATCAGGAACGACGCCAATGTGATCAGGAACGACGGAATTCTGGTCGTCATCACCAGGTATCCGTTGAAGAACCCGACCGCCAGTGCCAGCACCAGCGCCAGCGCCGAGCCGGTCCAGACGTTCAGATGCAGGTTGTAGGCCAGCATGGAGGCCATGATCGAGGAGAACGTCACCGCAACCCCGGTGGAGAGGTCGAATTCACCGCCGATCATCAACAGCGAGACACCGATCGCCATGACGCCGATGGTCGAGGACGCGTACAGCACGGTGGCCAGAGCCTCGGGCGACCGAAACGGCGGTGCCACGATGCAGAAGAAGACGAAGATGGCGACCGCGCCGAACAGCGCCCCGACCTCCGGGCGAATCAGCAACCGCTGCAACGGCTTCTGCTTCTTGACCCGCTCGTCCGCTGTCACGGTGTGTTCGGACAGAGCCGGATCGGCCTGTGTGGACATGAGATTCCTTCCGCGCCGAGGCGACGCACTCAGCGTGTGCCGTTTCGGGCGTACTCGGCGACCGCGCCGATATTGGTCGTATCGATGAACGCGGGACCGGTCAGCACCGGGGTACCGCCACCGATGGTGTTGCCGTTGTTGAGGTAGAGCCACAGCGAGTCGATCGCCAGGTAACCCTGCAGGTACGGCTGCTGATCGATGGCCCACGCCACGTCGCCCGACTCGATCGCATCGACGAGTGCGGCATTGGTGTCGAACGTGACGATCGTGGCGTCGCTGCCCGCATTGTTCTTGGACTGCACGGCCGTCAGAGCGATCGGAGCGGCCAGCGCGATGACGTGGTCGATGCTCGGGTCCTGCTGCAGCTTGGCCGTGATGGTCGACTCGACGGACGGCATGTCCTTGCTGTTGACGTTCAGGATCTCGGTGGTGCCACCGGTGAAGCCCTGCCTGACCCCGGCGCAGCGAGCCTCGAGTGCCACGGCACCCTGCTCTTGAATGATGCACAGGGTCTTTCGTGCACCGTCCTCGGTGAGGCGAGCCCCTGCAGCCTGTCCGGCGATGGTCTCGTCCTGACCGAAGTACTGCTGCACTCCCATGTTCTTCCAGGAGTCGTAACCGGAATTGAATGCGACCACCGGAATGCCTGCGGCGGTTGCCGTCTCGACCGAGGGTGCCATCGCGTCGGGCTTGGCCAGGGTGACCGCGATGCCGTCGACCCGGGAATCGATCGCGCTCTGGACGAGGTTGGCCTGGTTGGGTGCCTCCGGATCTGCCGAGTAGCGTAGTTCGATGTTGTCCTTGGCCGCGGCGGCCTCGGCACCTTTGCGAACCAGATCCCAGAACGTGTCGCCGGGAACCTCGTGCGTGATCATCGCGATCGTTGCCGACGGCGTGTCGGCCACGCCCGCGTTGTTTCCGTCGTCGGAGGAGCGAGGAGCACCGCCGGTGCTCGAACAGGCGGCGACGGTCAGAGCCGCGACCGCACAGACCGCTCCGATCGCGATCGGCCCGCGCCTTTGCCGAAACCTCATTGCACTTCCCTTTCCAACAACCGGCTCTCGAACGACCGACGAATCCACCCCGCCGACCTGATCACTGTAAGAAACGATCGGTACCCGCCACGCATCTTCGACGATTATTCGTCAGGCGACGAAACCGGCGTGCGCAGCACCGGACCTCGGACATGAGAGAACTCTCATCTCCGATTCACGTGGCCACAATCCGCCGTCATCAGACTCGTCCGTGTGCGAACCATCATCGTCTCGGCCCTGGGACTGCTCACCCTCGCCGTGCTCGTCGCAGCAGTGCTGACGACTCGATCGACGGGCGAGCAGAGCCCGTTGCCCGCACCCATCGTTGCACCCGCCGCACCCGTGCAATCCGCCCCGGGTACTCCGGGGTCCGTTCCCCCTGCACCGGGACCGGGCGGCGCCGCGCCCAGTATCGCCCCCACCCCCGCGCCACAGCCGGTGGCACCGGACGGATTCGTGCCCCCACCGCCGCTGCCGCCTGCCGACTGGGACGATGACTTCGACGACGACTGGGATGACGATGACGACGACGACTGACCCTGCTGCGAGACCGACCACGTGATGCGGACGCGACTGCTCGCCCTGCGCCCGACGAGCGCTCGGAGCAGGATCTTCTCGTGGGTACTGCTGTTGGTGCTGGCATCTCTCGCGGCCGTCACCGTCACCACCTGGCTGCTGATGATCCGCGCGACCGACAATCGCATGCGCGAATCTCTGCGCACCGAGATCGCCGAGTTCACCACCCTCACCGACGCAGGCGTCGATCCGGGAACCGGCGCACCGTTCGACGGCATCAACGATGTTCTCCGCGTGGTGATCACCTACAACCTCGCCCGCCCCAACGAGAAGTTCCTGGGCTACGTGGACGGTGCGTTCGCTGTACAGAGCAGGCAGCAGGCACCTGTGCGACTGTCCGACGACACCGGCTTCACCGCCGAGGTCGGCTCCGTCACCGCACCGGTCGAGGGTTCGTATTCGAGCGCGGCAGGCGAAGTGGTGTACCTCGCGGTGCCGGTCTCGCTGGCGGGCGACCCGGTGCCGGGCGTCGTGGTCGCCGCCTACTTCGCCGATCAGGAACGCGCCTCGGCCGACGAGACCGCCACTCTGATGCTCGTCGTCGGTGGCGTCACCTCGGTTCTGGCCGCAGTAGGGGCATGGTTCGTCGCGGGCCGCATCATGTCGCCGATCAGACACATCGCCGCCACCGCCAGAACGATCACCGAGACCGACCTGTCCGGCCGAATCACCGACACCAGAACGACGGGTCCAGGCGACGACATCGCAGACCTGATCGACACCCTGAACTCGATGCTCGACCGCATCGAGTCCGGCGCGGCGAGTCAGCGCCGATTCCTCGACGACGCCGGCCACGAGCTCCGCACTCCCATCACCATCGTTCGAGGTCATCTCGACGTGCTCGACCACGGGGACCCCGCCGACGTTCGAGATACCGTCGCGCTCGTCGACGACGAACTCGATCGGATGAATCGACTCGTCGCCGACCTGTTGTTGCTCACCCGGGCCGACCAGACGAGCTTCGTCACGCCGGTGGACACCGATGTCGACGCCCTCACTCGAAGCGTGTTCGAGAAGGTGACCACCCTCGCCGACCGGGAATGGGTGCTGGAGGCGAGCGCAACGGTCCACGCGCCGCTGGATGCGCAACGACTGACCCAGGCACTGCTGGCGTTGGCGGACAACGCAACTCACCACACGATCCCCGGCAGTCGCGTCGGCATCGGATCGCAACTGTCCGACGGAGACATCCGCTTCTGGGTCACCGACTCCGGCCCGGGAATCGAGCGTGACGAGCAGGAACGAATCTTCGAGCGCTTCGCCCGCGGCCGCAACGGAACCAGACGCACCGAGGGTGCGGGGCTCGGATTGTCCATCGTCACCGCCATCGCACAGGCCCACCGTGGGCGAGTCAGTGTCGGCAGCGCTCCGGGGCACGGGGCCACATTCACCATCACGATTCCCCTGCCCGATTCCCCTCCCCCACAGAAGGATCGACCATGGCCCGCATCCTGATCGCCGAAGACGAACCCCGGATCGCTTCGTTCGTCCACAAGGGGCTCAGGGCGAGCGGTTTCAGCACGACGACGGTCTCCGACGGCAGGTCCGCGTACGAACACGCCCGCAGCGGTGACTTCGATCTGGTGGTACTCGACATCGGCCTGCCGATCATGGACGGTTTCGAGGTACTGCAGCGACTGCGCGGAGAGCAGTGCGAGATACCGGTGATCGTGTTGACCGCACGCGACAGCGTCCAGGACGTGGTGTCCGGTCTCGAGACCGGTGCCGACGACTACATGGCGAAGCCGTTCCGATTCGAGGAACTGCTGGCGCGCATCCGAGTTCGCCTGGGCAGCAAACGAACCGTCGACACCACACAGCTCGCGGTCGCCGACCTCACCCTCGACCTGCGTACCCGGCGGGCCGTGGTGGGAGACCGCACCGTCGACCTGTCCGCCCGCGAGTTCGCCCTGGCCGAGACCTTCATGCGCCACCCCGGACAGGTCCTCTCACGAGAGCAACTCCTGTCGCAGGTGTGGGGCTACGACTTCGACCCTGGATCGAATGTCGTCGACGTCTACGTCCGCTACCTCCGAGCGAAATTCGGTGCCGCACGAATCGAGACCGTCCGCGGCATGGGATACCGACTGTCCGAGACATGAGTGGCGTCGGCCGGTGCCGACGCCACCGATCGAGTATCAGTCGTCCCGATCGTTGTCGTCGTTGTCATCGTCCAGATCGTCGTCGTCCAGATCGTCGTCGAGGTCGTCGTTGCGGTCGTCCCAGTCGTCGTCACGACCGTCCAGATCGTCGTTGCGGTCGTCCCAGTCGTCGTCACGACCGTTCAGATCGTCGTTGCGATCGTCCCAGTCGTCGTTGCGGTCGTCCCAGTCGTCGTCGTAGCGGTCGTCCGGGATCTGGGTCGGCTCGGGCTGCTGGGGAGCTGCCGGCGGGTTCGGAGTCGAATCTGCCTCCGGCAGAGGCTGTTCCACCGAGATCGAGGACGGGCGCTGCTGGGTGGGGTCGTCGTCGGCGATCGCGAGTGCGCCGACGCTTCCGAGGGTGACGACAACGGCTGCTGCACCGACGATCATGAACTTTCCTGGCATTCTCATGTCTGCTCCTTCGATCCGAGTTCTGTGGGCCACCGTTTCGGTGATGACTCAACGATCGGGGTCGAACGTGAGAAGCGAAGGAGCACAACATGAGCGAGTTCTCATACTCGCGACGGGCGCGTGGGTCGACGTTCGTCCGTTGCCGGTGACGATGTCGGGACGAGAACCAGGGTGGTTCGGGTGATGCTCGCCGGTGGGTCGCCACGTCGACCGACCCCCGAGCGCCTATGGTGATTCGCGATGAAAAGGATCAGAAGTTTCGCGGCTGTATGTGCGGTATCGATTGCGCTCGTCGGAATCGGTGCTGGACCTGCCCCGGCACAGCCGGCCGCCGAGCCTCCGGTTCCGACGACGACACCGCCGTTCACGACGCCGGACACCGACAGCTGCCCGTTCGCCGCGTCACCGCCCCCGGCGATCGATCTGTCCGAGGTACCGGCACCTGGAAGCACTGCCCCGCAACCACTCCCGATTCCCGCCGAGGCCGTCGGCGGCGACCGGCTCGCCGAATGTGGGGCGGTGCTGCCGGACGGGGCTCCCCCGTTGCCTGCCGATATCTCGGCCACCGGGTTCGTGGTGGCCGACATGGACTCCGGCTCAGTACTGGCCGCCAAGGATCCGCACGGTCGGTACCGGCCGGCGAGCACTATCAAGGTGCTGCTTGCGATCGTCGCCCTCGACGAGCTGGACTTGAACTCTCGTATCACCGCGACCGCAGAGGATGCCGACGCCGAGGGCAGTGCCGTCGGCATCGGGAAGAACGGTGTCTACACCAATCTCGAATTGATGCAGGGTCTGGTGATGGCATCGGGAAACGATGCAGCACACGCGTTGTCCAGGCAGTTGGGCGGGGACGCGGCCACCGTGGAGAAAATGAATGCCAAGGCCGCAGAACTGGGTGCGCTCGACACGCGCACCGCCACGCCGTCCGGTCTCGACGGTCCCGGCATGGCGAGCTCGGCCTACGACCTGGCGTTGATCTACCGCGCGGCCATGCGCAATCCGACCTTCGCGCAATTGATTTCGACCGAAACCGTTCAGTTTCCCGGCTACCCGAGGGACCCGACGATCCCGGACGACCAAGACCGACCCGGGTTCGCCCTCTCCAACGACAATCAGCTGCTCTACAACTACGAGGGAGCTCTCGGCGGCAAGACCGGGTACACCGACGATGCGCGCCAGACATTCGTCGCAGGAGCAGAGCGGGGCGGCAGGCGTCTGGTCGTGACGATCATGAAGGGTGACGTGTTGCCGATCCGGCCGTGGGAGCAGGCGGCCCGCCTGTTGGACTACGGGTTCGCGCTCGATTCCGGCCGCGGCGTCGGCGAACTCGTGGAGCCGCGATCGACATCCGCGGTGACGAGTACGCGCACGCCCGCGGCCGGTCCGACGCTCGCCCAGCCGCCCGCATCGGCGTCCGGGTCGAGCTCCCGCCAGTCGGAGATGCAGGCCCAAGGCGACACCGTCGTTCGCATCGCGATCGGTGTCATCGGTTCGATCGTGGTGATCGGGCTGCTGTGGGGAGCTCGACGGCTGTCACGCAACCGCTGAACCGGCTCGACCGACAGAGCGATCGCGATCCGATCAGCGGCGTCTGTTGCGCAATCCTGCGACGCCGAGAGCGGCGAGGGCACCGGCACCCACCAGCGCCAGACCCCCCGTCACGCCCGGCCCTTCGCTGACCTCGACCCTGGTGTTGATCACCGCCGGCTCCGGTGCCGGAACATGCGCCTCGGCGAGGCTTTCGCGAGTGGTCGCAGCGAACGCCGTGGAGAACAGCACCAGCCGTGACGTCGTGAACACGAACACCAGCAGACCGATGATGGGTCCGAAGACCACCCCTGCTGGGCCACTCGTCACCGAGGCCAGGTAGATGGCACCGAGCTGCTTGAAGATCTCGAACCCGACGGCAGCGAGCAGGGCTCCTTTCGCTGCGCTGTGCCACGAGACCGGCTCGCGCGGCAAACGCGAGATCACCCAGGTGAACAACGCCCAAGTACCCGCAAGCGCGAGAAGAATCGAGAAGACGCGCAGGGCCACGCCCACTCCCGGGACGGAATCGAGATTGGCCCACTCGAGAATGCTGCGCATCAGCCCACCTCCGGCCAGTGCCGACAACGCCAACGACAGCACCAGCGCGGTCCCCAGCCCCAGCAGCGCAGCGAAATCCTTGGCCTTGGTAGCCAGAAATCCACCCTGCTCGTGCTGGCTCTCCCACATGGCGGTCAGTGCCTCGCGCAGGTTCGCGATCCAACCGAGACCCGCATACAAGGCACCGAGCAGACCGATGATGCCGACACTGGTCCGTGACTCGATGGCCGTCTGGATCAGCGAATTGATCGTCTCGCCGAAGCTGCCGGGCACGTTCTCGGCAATCTGCGACTGGATCTCGGCAAGCCACTCGGGCTGATTCACCAGCACGAATCCAGCGATCGCGAACGCGACCATCAGCAGTGGGAACAAGGCCAACACACTGAAGTACGTCATGCCTGCCGCGTAGTAATCGCCCTTCTGACCCTGATACCGCTGTGCCGCAACAACAGTGTGATCGAGCCAGGGCCACCGTTTGCGCCGGTCTTCGAGGATCGCCTTGAAATCTGGCATGGCACTCACCTTCTCGCTGTCGTCGCCTGCTGTCGGATCGTGTCGCCGCGGTGTGCCGTAGATGCTATGCACCCGGCGGCAGGAAACCCACCCTGTCGTAGACCTGAGCGAGCGTTCGACTCGCCACTTCCCTGGCTCGATCCGCACCGGCCGCGAGGATGCGATCGAGTTCGGCCACATCGGCCATGAACCCGTCCATCCGCTCCCGCAGGGGAACGACGAACTCGGTCAGAACGTCGGCGGTGTCGGACTTGAGGTCGCCGTACCCCTTACCCGCGTACCCGGCAACCAGATCATCGATGCTCGCGCCCGACAGGGCAGACTGAATCACCAGCAGGTTGCTGACGCCCGCCTTGTTCTCCGGATCGAACACGATGTCGCGTTCGTTGTCCGTCACGGCCGAACGAATCTTCTTCGCCGACACCTTCGGATCGTCGAGGATGTTGACGATGCCCGCCGGATTCGACGAGGACTTGCTCATCTTCGCGGTGGGATCCTGCAGATCGAAGATCTTCGCGGTGCCCTTGATGATGTGCGCATCGGGCACGACGAACGTCTTCTTGAACCGCGTGTTGAAACGCTGCGCCAGATCGCGAGTCAACTCGAGGTGCTGCCGCTGATCCTCACCCACGGGCACCAGATTCGGCCGATAGAGCAGGATGTCGGCGGCCTGCAGAATCGGATAGGTGAACAGTCCGACGCTGGTGTGATCGCGGCCCTGCTTGGCGGACTTGTCCTTGAACTGAGTCATCCGCGCAGCTTCACCGAATCCGGTGATGCAGTTCAGAACCCACGCCAACTGTGCATGCTCGGGCACCTGACTCTGCACGAACAGCGTCGACTTCTCCGGATCGATGCCCACCGCGAGCAACTGCGCTGCGGCCACACGGGTACGGCGACGAAGCTCCTTGGGATCCTGCGGCACGGTGATCGCATGCAGGTCCGGGATGAAGTAGAACGCATCGAACTCGTCCTGCAACTCCACCCAGTTCCGCACCGCACCCAGGTAGTTACCGAGATGGAACGAATCGGCAGTCGGTTGGATGCCGGAGAGCACCCGCCGACGCGGACCCTGCGGAGTGTCGATGGAGTCGGAAGAAGACATGATGCAATCTTTTCACGACCCCATCGACGCCCACTTCCTGCCTGCCGAGATCGTCACTCCACAGGCTCCGCTCTCGCCACACGGGTCACTCCGCAGGCTCCGCTCTAGCGATAGCGCACGGTTACCGGAGCATGATCGGACCATCGCTGGTCGTACGCCTCGGCCCGCTCGGTGATCGCTTCCTTGGCACGCTCGGCCAGATCACTGGTGGCCAACTGATAGTCGATCCGCCAGCCGGCGTCGTTGTCGAAGGCCTTGCCGCGGTAGGACCACCAGCTGTACGGACCCTCGACACCCGGGTGCAACACCCGGACGACATCGGTCCACGGGGCCTTCTCGGCGAGCAACCGCGACACCCACTCCCGTTCCTCGGGCAGAAAACCGGAGTTCTTCCGGTTGGTCTTCCATGCCTTCAGATCGGCCTCGGTGTGGGCGATGTTCCAATCGCCGCAGACCACCACGTCGCGATTCTCGGACTTCGCGGACTTGGCCGTCTTCGCCAGGTACTTCGCGAACGCCGCCATGAAACGTTCCTTCTCGTCCTGACGCTCGGTACCCACCTCACCCGACGGCAGATACAGGCTGGCCACGGTGACGTCGCCGAAGTCGGCTTCGATGTAGCGACCGGCATCGGCGAACTCGACGGCCCCGATACCGGTACGAATGGCATCGGGAGCCGCCTTCGACAGCAAGGCCACCCCGTTGCGGCCTTTCGCGGACGGCTCCGCCGAGGCCAGATGCCATCCCGCATCGAGGGCCGGGGCCAGCGCCTTGGTCAGTTCCCCGTCGTTGGCGCGGGTTTCCTGCAAGCAGATGACGTCGGCATCGGTGGCCTCGAGCCACGGCAGCATGCCCTTGCGAACAGCAGCGCGAATTCCGTTGACGTTGACAGTGGAGACAGTGATCGGCACGCCGACGACGGTAGCGGAGCCCACCGACACACGGGACGTGGGCTGCACATCGAGGTCGTTCCCGCAGGCGCCTACCGTCGCCTCGGCTTTGTCCCTGGTTTCGGGGCGGTGACCACCGATGTGACCTCCGGCGAGATACTCGGTTCCCGGTCGATGCGCCGGTAGACGAGGTGCTGTTGGGCATAGGTCCAGATGTTGTTGCTCACCCAGTACAACAACACCGCGACCGGAAGCACCGGTCCGCCGACGAGTACGCCCGCCGGGAACACCCAGAGCACGAGCTTGTTCATGATCGCGGTCTGTGGGTTGGCGAGCGCCGCTGCGTCCTGCCGGGCGACGGACGCCCGCGAGTTCATGTGCGTGGCCACCGCAGCGACGATCATCAACGGGACCGCCACGAACGCGATGCTCCACACCGACGGCACTCCACCGAACGGACCGAAGGCCTCGAGCACCTCCCGAGAACTGTTGACGGCCGCAGAGATCGGCGCGCCGAACAGGCGTGCGTCGAGAAAGGACTGCACATCGGCGGCGCTGAAGACATAATTCGCAGTGTTCGCATTCTCCTGCGCCGTCATACCCAGATGACCGAATCCGGTTCCGGTTCGATTGAACGAGCGCAGCACGTGCAGCAGACCGATGAAAACCGGGCCCTGCGCCAGCAGGGGCAGGCACCCCATCAACGGGTTGAAACCGTGTTCCTGCTGCAACTTCCGAATCTCGGCGGCCTGCCGAGCACGGTCCGCGGAGTATTTCTTCTGTACGGCCTCGATCTGTGGTCGGAGCCTCTTCATGGCGAGCTGCGAACGAATCTGGCCGACGAACGGCTTGATCAGCAGCGCCCGAAGTGTGAACACCAGGAATATCACCGACAGGGCCCAGGCGAAACCGTTGTCGGGGCCGAGCACGGACCCGAAGACTCGGTGCCAGAACCACAGCACGGCGGAGACGGGATAGTAGACGAAATCGAGCATGGTGGAGCACCTCACTGTGAGAGAAGTCGGTCGGTTGGCGTCTCGACCGGATCTCGCAGTGGCTCAGACGAAGTGGAGCCACCGGTCCGGTCCACGGACCGGACCGGGTGCTCTGGGCATGGGGCGACCTGGCGCATCGGGTTGCTGTTGCCTGCGGAACGATCCCCGAAGTCGCCGCCCGTCGGCGCCTGCAGCGCACGACGACAGCGGTGCGATCAGTGCGAGGTCGGACGGCGCACCGAGCACGACCAGGGACGCCGCGACCAGCGCACCGAACATCGCTATCTGTGCGGCGGGTTGGGCGTCGACGACGGCAAAGACGACGAGCAGGACGGCCAGGACGCCGACCAGCGTCCCGGCGTAGCGTCGAATCGCCATGTGGACAGGTCGAGAATCGAGCATCTTCGGTTCCTCGTGACAGCCTCGCGGACAACGGGTTGCGAAGGCGTGGGGGAACTTTCGAGCTACAGTGCCCCCACCGGCATACCGGGTGCGCGCGGCTGCGGGCGTCCAGGGGCATCCGGTCGATGTTGACGCCGGAACGCACCTCGACGGTGGCGTTCCTCTGCGGCGGGGCCGATAATCGGCAGCAGGCGCAGCAGTGCCGGAACATCGACGCGGTGCGCGAGCAGCATCAGCGTCGTCAGTGCCGCAACGAGAAGCAGGGCGAAATCTGCGGTTGCGGCCGGCATCGTCAGGTGCAGCGCCACGAGAAGCAGCGAGGTGACGACCATGCTCTGGTATCGCATCGCGCACCTCCCTGATGTGTCACTGAACCCGAGTCGTTGCTCAGGGTACAGATACCGAGGGGTCCGTGCACAGGTGCCAGGTGTCGCCGACGATGACCGGACCGCGGGCCCGTACACACGGACGCACGTACTCCGGCAGTCGGTCGAGCTCCGCGTCGGCGTCGGCCGACAACCCACCCACGTAGGACGTATCGATGCGTCCGGTCTGCTCGAAGCGATCGACGTTGTGCCGAGCGATGTACGCATCCGGGTTCAGGGCGGCCAGCGCGAGCACGGTCAGAACTGCACCGACCCCCACAGCTCTCGGTAGCCAGCGCCCCGACATCCGCACGCCCGACACCAGAACCAGTACGAACACCGATCCCAGCCACCACTCGACAGCCGTGACGAACAACCTGAGCGTCGTGTAGCCGTACTGCTGCTCGTACAACGACATTCGATGCAGGGCCGACGCAACGATCACCGACGACAGCAGGCACAGCGCTCCGAGCAACGCCCGCAGTGCGATGCGATCTCCCCGGTCTTCTCGTCGAGCCTTCGCGACCGTCACAGCGATGACGAGCAGTGTCAGTACCGTGACCGCGAGCAATTGCCAGAAGCCCTGTCGGGCGTATTCGGCATTGGTCAGACCCTCGGTGGTGAGGACGTGTCCCTGCCCGCCGAACAACGCCGGCACCTGAAACCCCACGAACACGGCGAACAGGGCCACCACCGCCCCGAGCGGAACCATCCACTCCCACAACTGCACTGTTCGACGCGGCGACGGTGCGAGCCGATCGAACCGAGGCGGATGCAGCGCGACGTAGGTGACGGCGAGCGCACCTGCTGCGGTGAGAACGAAAACGACAATGCGCCCGACGACGGACGCGGCATCGAACTCGGGTGTCACCGCACTCAGCGCATCCGCAAAACGCTTGTCGGCCGCACCGAACAACGCCGCGAACACGACGAGCAGCGCGATCGTGACAACCGAGACCATGCCGATCCGCACCGGCCGTGGCCCCTCCACATCGATCGAACCGGCTCCGCGTCGGGTCCACCGAGCCACGCGCACCGGCAGAAACACCGGCACCAGAGCGCCGAGTGCGATTCCCGTCCACGTCCAGGCACGAGAGAGGACCACCACCGCGACCACGATGGCGAGCGTCGTCGACATCGTGACGATCCACTCGGCCGCTCGCAGCGCAGACACGCTCGCCAATGCCAGCACTCCTGCCGCCCCTGCCCATTCCCACCGCGTGAGCCTGCCGCTGCGCGCTGCGAGCACGACGGCCACGAAGGCGAGGGCAGTGATCAGCACACCGAATGTGTTGTTCACCAGCGTCACCGAACCGATCAGCCCGGCGACAGCGGCCCCGATCAGCGCCGCACGGGGAGCCTGCGCATACCGCAGCACCGGCCAGGTGCGAGGCCCCCAAAAAGAGCGACCGTGCTTCGCAGTCGGATGAGTAGGAGTGTCGATCGTGGTCATGGCGCTTCCTTCTTCTGTGTTTCGGGCATGGAAGGTCGGCGGCTGCGGTCCGGGGACGTGCAGTCGCGGTTCGGATGTATCGAGCAAGTCAGTGTTCGGGGATGGCCACTCTGATGTGGCAGCCGAATTCGCTGTCGAGAACTTCGATGGTTCCGCCGTGCAGTTCGGTGGCCCAGCGCGCGATGCCGAGGCCCAGACCTGTTCCACCGTCGGTGGATCCGCCGCGGGTGAATCGGTCGAACACCGCATGGCGATCGGCGAGCGCGATGCCTGGGCCCTGGTCGACGACGTCGAATGCATACGCTTCGCCGATCCGATGGGCCCGTACCGTCACGGTGCTCGACTGGGGGGAATGCCGCACGGCGTTGTCGACGAGGTTGGTGATCACCTGTGTCATGCGAGATCGGTCGGCCACCACAGTCGAATCACCGGGCGAGACGACGATCGACACTCGTTCTCGGTGCACGACTGTCGCATCCTCGAGGAATTGCCGAACCGCGAACTCCTCCGGGGCAATGGTGAGCACACCGCCCTCCACCCGCGACAGGTCGAGCAGTTCGCTGACCAGATCTCCGAGTCTCTCGGTTTGGCGCAGCGCCACCGCCAGCGTCGCGGGATTCGGCTCGGTCACCCCGTCGACCATGTTCTCGAGCACGGCACGCAGCGCAGCGATGGGCGTCTTCAACTCGTGCGAGACATTGCCGATGAGTTCGCGGCGGTACTTCTCGGCTGCTTCCAGATCACTCGACATGGTGTTGAACGCCGTGGCCAACTCCCCCACCTCGTCCCTGGATGTCGCCCGCACTCGCGTCGAATAGTCGCCTCGCGCCATCGCTTTGGCGGCCGAAGTCATCTCGCGCAGTGGTGACGTCATCCCGTGGGCGACGAATTGGGTTGCGGCCAAGGACACGACGAGCGCGGCGAGGAGGGTGTAGCGAAACTGCCAACCCGCCCCGATCCAGAAGACGACGCTCGCGAGGACCAACACCGTGCCCACGACGAGCGAGACCTTGAGCTTGAACGACCGCAACGGATCCAACGGTCGCGGCAGCATTCGAGTCATCGCGGAGACTCCACGGCGTAGCCCACGCCGTGCACGGTGCGAATGAGATCGCCACCGAGTTTGCGCCGCAACGCTTTGACGTGAGAATCGACCGTCCTGCTACTGGCCGAATCGTCCCAGCCCCACAGTTCCGACAGCAGGGTTTCACGCGAGACGGCGGTGCGCGGCCGCGCGGCCAGATAGGCGAGGATGTCGAATTCCGTTCTGGTCAAATGGATGTCGCCGGAGGGATCGGTAACCCGCCGTTCCCGGTGGTCGATCTGCACGTCACCGATTCGAACTGCCTGTGGTTCGACGGCCACCGCACGCTCGGCACGCCGAACCAGGGCGTGTACGCGAGCGACCAGCTCGCGCATACTGAACGGCTTGCCCAGGTAGTCGTCCGCGCCGACGCCCAGGCCGACGAGCATGTCCGTCTCGTCGGACTTGGCCGTCAACATCAACACCGGCACCGGGCGGGACGCCTGAATCCGGCGGCACACTTCGAGCCCGTCGAACCCGGGCAGCATCAGATCGAGCACCACCACGTCGGGATCGATCCGGGCGCACGCGTCGACGGCGGACGGGCCGTCGGCGGCCGTGACGACCTCGTACCCTTCGCCGCGCAGCCGGGCGGCAACGGCCTCGGAGATCGTGGGCTCGTCGTCGACGACGAGAACTGTGCGGCTCATGAGAATCGACCCTAGAGGGCGCACGTGGAGGAGCCCGTCGGGAAATGTGGAGGTTCGGTGAAGGTTCGAGCAGCTCGTTTCTCGTCGCAGGGCCAGGCGGACTCAGTGGCGCGCTGAAATTAGGTTCGGCTACCCTTCCCGGCGTTAGCCAACCCTTACGAAAGGCGTCTCGATGCTCATCCGACCTCTTCACCGAACCTGGGCGGTGTGCGCGATTGCGCTGACCACCGCGGGAATGCTGACTGCGTGCTCGAGTTCCGCCGACGAGGCACCGCCGACGGCCGGTGGCGCGTCCGTTTCGGCGGCGTTCCCGGTGACGATCGAGCACGCGTTCGGTGAGACCGTCGTCCCGGACGAGCCCACTCGCGTCGTGGTGGCCGGGTACACCGAGCAGGACACGGTCCTGGCACTCGGCGTGATACCCGTCGGGGTCACCGAGTGGTACGGCAACCAGCCGTACGCCACCTGGCCGTGGGCCCAGGCAGCGTTGGGCGACGCACAGCCCGAGGTGCTCTCGAACGACGACGGATTCGAGACGGAGAAGATCGCCGCACTCGAGCCCGATCTGATCATCGCCACCAACGCGGGTCTCACGGCGGAGAGCTACAGCATGCTCAGCGACATCGCGCCGACGCTCGCACAGTCCGACGCATCGACTGCCTACTTCGAACCCTGGGAAATCCAGGCCGAGAAGATCGGCCGTGCACTCGGAAAGAAGTCCGAGATCGACGCATTGATCGAGGGCGTGAACCAGAAGTTCGTCGACGCTGCGGGCGCGCACCCCGAATTCGCCCGCAAGAAGGCGATCTTCCTCCAGAACGCGTTCTACGAGGGCAAGGCGATCGCGTACCAGGACGGGTTGAGCACGGACTTCCTGACGAAACTGGGCTTCGTCATCCCGGATGACATCGACGCGTACGTGCCTGCCGACGGCAGTGCGCAGGCGAGCATCCCGCTGGAGAACCTGTCGGTTCTGAACGCGGCCGACGTGTTGATCTGGGGAACCGAGGAGCCCGGCGACCGCGCACAGTTGGAGAAGGAAGCGGTGTACAACGCACTCGAGCCGGTGAAGGACGGCAACCTCGTGTTCACCGACGGTGTGACGGCAGGAGCGATCTACTTCACCAGCGTGCTCAGCCTGCCGTACGTGATCGACAAGCTCACCCCGGCACTGACCGAAGCTCTCGGGGGAACTGCCGCGACCATCACCGGCTGATCCGGCGCGACTCTACGCAGCCGAACGCTTGTCCATCCACATGGCGGTGGCCAGAACACCGAGACCGGCCACCGCCAGGCCCGAGCCGACAGCGGCGGGTGCCGTGTAGCCGAATCCGGCGGCGATCACGGCACCACCGACTGCCGCTCCGATGGCGTTGGCCAGGTTGAACGCGGCATGGTTGAGCGATGCGGCGAGCGTCTGGGCGTCCTCGGCCACGTCCATCAATCTCGTCTGCAGACCGGGTACCACCGAGGAGCCGGACGCACCGATGAGGAACACCAGCAGTAGCGCGGTGATCGGGTTGTGTGCGGCCACGACGAACACCGCAAGGAACACGGCAGTGGCGGCCAGGCCGACGAAGGTGCCCTTGAGCTGGTAACGGTCGGCGAGCCATCCGCCCGCGTAGTTTCCGGCGACCATTCCCAGGCCGTAGATCATCAGGGCGACCGGGACGAGTGCGCGGGCCAGACCGGCGACATCGGTCAGCGTCGACGCGATGTAGGTGTACACCGCGAACATGCCGCCGAATCCGACGATGCCCACGAACAGGGTCATCCACACCTGGCTGCGGCGCAGTGCGCCGAGCTCGGTGATGGGGCTGGTGGTCGGCATCGCGTCGAGTCGCGGCATCCACAGAACGAGCGCGGCGACGGTGAGGGCACCGATGACGGCCACGAGAGTGAACGCACTGCGCCATCCCAGCGCCTGCCCGATCCAGGTCGCCACCGGTACGCCGACGACGTTGGCGACCGAGAGTCCCATCATCACCATCGCCACGGCCTTGGCTCGTTTGCCGGGTTCGGCGAGGTGGGCAGCCACCAGAGCCGCAACACCGAAGTACGCACCGTGCGGCAGACCCGCAACGAATCGCGAGGCCACCAGCTCGTCGAAGCTCGGCGCGAACACGGTGCCGAGGTTTCCGAGGGTGAAGGCCACCATCAGCGCCAACAGCAACATCCGGCGCGGAACGCGGGCAGCCAGGGCTGCGATGGTCGGGGCACCGACGACCACACCGAGCGCGTACGCGGAGATCATGTGGCCGGCCGAGGGCTCGGAGATCCCCATCGTCGTCGCGATGTCCGGCAACAGACCCATCGACGCGAACTCCGTGGTGCCGATTCCGAAGCCGCCGATGGACAGAGCCAGCATCGCGAGCTTGCGGCGGGTGGAGTGCGGTCGGTGACTGACACTCAGGCCACTCGACACCTTGCCGCGCGCAGCGCTGACTCGGGCAAGAGCGGAATCGGTGACAGTCACAGCAATACAACCTTCGTGTGGAGATCGGGGGCAGAGGAAGCGTCCTGGAGTCGAGCCTGTGAAAGAAGGCCGACCGAAGCAGGAACGTAGCTCCGGTCAATTGTCTTCCCGAAGGTGTCCCGTTTTCGCGTCTACGAGCGGTGATAGTCCTCACCCGAGCATCTGCTCGAGTTCCGGCAGAGCCCTTGTTCCGGTGATGTGCCGTCACCCGCTAGGATATTCGCCAGGTCATGAGTGCCAGCATCGAGCCCCGGCTTGCTGGCCGGCAACCCTCCAACCGCGGTGGGGTGCCCCGGGTGAACGACCAGGCCGATCCGGTATGCGAGTGCCGTATCGACAAGCGCGGGTCCGCAGGAAGCGGACCCACTGAACCTTCGGCCCCCAGGGTCCGAAGCCTGTCAGGAGGTTCTCTCATGTGTTGCTGTACCGATACGCCCCGTAGCGCTCGACTTCTCGAGCTTCATTCGATATTCGAATCGTCTTAGACGGACTCGTCCAAAGAAAACGGAGTATCACCAGCCATGACCGATTCCACCCCCGACGTCGTCGACGCCACCGGAGCCCCCACCGAGGATCCGTTCACCGATCCTGCCGCCGACTGGAGCTTCGAGACCAAGCAGATTCACTCGGGCCAGACCCCGGACGGCACCACCAAGGCTCGTGCGTTGCCGATCTACCAGACCACCTCGTACACGTTCGACAACACCGATCACGCAGCTGCCCTGTTCGGCCTGGCAGAACCCGGCAACATCTACACCCGCATCATCAACCCGACGCAGGATGTCGTCGAGCAGCGCATCGCCGCCCTCGAAGGTGGAGTCGCGGCGTTGTTGCTCGCATCGGGTCAAGCCGCCGAGACGTTCGCGATCCTCAATCTCGCGGAGGCAGGCGACCACATCGTGTCGAGCCCGCGGCTCTACGGCGGCACGTACAACCTGTTCCACTACACGCTCCCCAAGCTGGGCATCACCGTCTCGTTCGTCGACGATCCCGACGATCTCGAGCAGTGGCGTGCCGCGATCACTCCGTCGACCAAGGCGTTCTACGGCGAGTCGATCTCGAACCCGAAGAACGACATTCTCGACATCCCGGGGATCTCGGCCGTGGCCCACGAGAACGGCATCCCGCTGATCGTGGACAACACGGTGGCGACGCCGTACCTGCTGCAGCCGTTGAAGCACGGGGCCGACATCGTGGTGCACTCCGCGACGAAGTATCTCGGCGGCCACGGAACCGCGATCGCGGGCGTCATCGTGGACGGCGGGACGTTCGATTGGACGCAGGGCCGTCATCCCAACTTCACCACCGCGGATCCGAGCTACCACGGCGTCGTGTTCGCCGATCTCGGTGCGCCCGCATTCGCGCTGAAGGCACGCGTTCAACTGTTGCGCGACATCGGTGCTGCGGTCTCTCCGTTCAACGCCTTCCTCATCAGCCAGGGCCTGGAAACGTTGAGCCTTCGGATCGAGCGGCACGTGGCGAACGCACAGAAGGTTGCCGCCTTCCTCGCCGGTCGCGACGACGTCGTCTCGATCAACTACGCCGGACTCGAATCCTCGCCGTGGTACCAGCGCGGGCAGGAGTTGTTGCCGAAGGGGCAGGGCGCGATCATCGCGTTCGAGCTGAAGGGAGGCGTTGACGCGGGCAAGAAGTTCGTCAACGCACTCACTCTCCACAGCCACGTCGCTAACATCGGTGACGTGCGCTCACTCGTCATCCATCCCGCTTCCACCACCCATTCCCAGCTGACTCCGGAAGAGCAGCTGGCGTCGGGTGTCACCCCCGGCCTGGTGCGTCTCGCCGTGGGCATCGAGGGAATCGACGACATCATCGCCGACCTCGAGGTCGGATTCAGCGCGGCGGCATCTTGAGCCACAGCTGCGACACAGGCGTTCGTCCGGAGGCGGTACTTCCGTCTCCGGACGGGCGGTTGGGAACCATCGACATCGGTGGTCTCGATCTCGAGAACGGCGCTCGAATCCCCCAGGTCACCGTTGCGGTGCAACGCTGGGGCGAACTCGCCACCGACCGCAGCAACGTCGTGCTCGTCGAGCACGCCCTGACCGGGGACTCGCATGTATCCGGTCCGCCGGATGCCGATCACGCTCTGCCCGGTTGGTGGAACGGAATGGTCGGTCCCGGCTGCCCCATCGACACCGACGAGTGGTGCGTCGTGGCGACGAACGTGCTCGGCGGCTGCGGCGGGACCACGGGCCCGAGCAGCATTTCTCCCGACGGCATGCCGTACGGATCTCGCTTCCCGGACATCTCCATCCGTGATCAGGTCGCTGCCGAGGCGGCCGTGGCCGACGTACTGGGAATCGAGCGGTTCGCAGCCGTCGTCGGCGGCTCGATGGGCGGGATGCGCACCCTCGAATGGATCGTTGGCCATCCCGACCGAGTGGCGGCCGCCTTGGTCCTGGCAGTCGGCGCCAGGGCAACTGCCGACCAGATCGGTACCCAGACGACACAGATCGCCGCGATCAAGGCCGATCCAGGATGGCTCGGCGGCAACTACCACGACACCGGCACCTCGCCGACCGCCGGACTCGGCATCGCGCGACGCATCGCGCACCTGACGTACCGGACCGAGAGCGAACTCGACAACAGGTTCGGGAACACACCGCAGAACGACGAAGACCCGTGGGCCGGCGGCAGATACTCCGCACAGAGCTACCTGGAGCATCAGGCTGCCAAACTCGTCAACCGGTTCGACGCGGCGACGTACGTACTGCTCAGTGAGGCAATGAACCGTCACGATGTGGGCCGTGGCCGCGGCGGAGTAGCCGAAGCTCTTGCGTCCACGCCGGTTCCGACGATCGTCGGCGGAGTCGACTCCGATCGCCTGTATCCGCTTCGCCTGCAGAAGGAGATCGCTCGCGAGCTCCCGCAGTGCCGCGGACTCGAAGTGATCCAGTCTCGCGACGGACACGACGGCTTCCTCACCGAGGCCGATTCGGTGGCGAAGCTGCTCGCCGAGACGATGGAGCTGGCCCGCCTCGGACGGCGCTGACACCGCCGGACAAGGTCAGTCGGTCCCCAGCGGATCGATCGACAGCGACAGAAAGACGATCGCTCCGCCGACGCAGCCCAGCGCCAGCACATCGAACACACGACTGCGCACTTGCAGTGTGCCGACTCGTGTTTCGGGCAGGCACAGCCGCAGGACAGCCGCCAGCAGTGCGGCGCATCCGAAGATGAATGCGCCGCGCCGCCAGCGATCGGCCAGCACCAGAATCAGCGCGGCGAGGACGACGACCGAGACTGCGACGATCGGTAGATTGCGCGTGACTGCAGCGCGAAATCCTGTGTCGAGCTCCCGCCGCGCATCCTCTGGATGGTTCACGTCCGGTTCGCTCAGCTCTCGGCAGCGAGGCGCTCGGCGCGCTCGACGACATTTGTGAGCAGGAAGGCCCGGGTCAGCGGGCCGACGCCGCCGGGGTTGGGCGACAGGAATCCGGCCACCTCTGCGACATCGCCTGCGACGTCGCCGCGCAGTCCGTCCTCGGTGCGGGTGACCCCGACGTCGAGCACCGCAGCACCCGCCTTGACCATGTCCGCAGTGATCAACCCGGGCACTCCGGCAGCAGCGATGACGATGTCCGCGCGTGAGACCTCGGCGGCCAGATCACGAGTTCCGGTGTGGCACAACGTCACTGTTGCGTTCTCGGAACGCCTCGTGAGCAACAGGCCGATGGGTCGCCCCACCGTCACTCCGCGGCCGATGACCACCGCGTGCGCACCGTCGAGAGCAACGTCGTAGCGGCGCAGCAGGTGCACGATCCCGCGAGGTGTACACGGCAGTGCGGCATCCTTGCCCAGTACCAGCCGTCCGAGATTGATCGGGTGCAGACCGTCGGCGTCCTTGTCCGGATCGATTCGCTCGAGCGCAGCGTTCTCGTCGAGATGCTTCGGCAAGGGCAGCTGGACGATGTAGCCGGTGCATTCGGGGTTGGCATTGAGTTCGTCGATGACGGCTTCGAGATCTGCCTGGGTGATGTCCGCGGGCAGATCGCGACGAATCGAGGTGATGCCGACCTTGGCGCAGTCGTTGTGCTTGCCCCGGACGTACGCGGCCGAACCCGGATCATCGCCCACCAGCACGGTCGCCAGACCTGGGGTGATGCCCTTCTCACGCAGCGTTGCCACGCGGGCGGTGAGATCGACGAATATCTCGTCACGGGTCGCTTTGCCATCGAGAATCGTTGCAGTCACCCGGTCATTGTTCCAGGTTCGGCGTCAGCAGCGGCGCACCGGTCCGATCACCACCGTCAACCCTCGACGACGAGCCCATGAGCTGCCGCATAGGCCACCGCCTGCATCAGTTCGATCTTCGCGTTGCGCACGCTCGCGCTCACCCACAGAGATGCGTCGGCAACGGCTCCACGAAGATCCGCCTCGTCGAACTTCGCATCGATTGCCCGGGCACCCGAGAAATCGACCGAGCGCACGGTTGCCTTCCGGAAGTCTGCGGACACGAGGTTCGCTTCCCGCATCCGGCACCCCGTCAGATCGAGGCCGCGAAGGTCCGCGTTGCCCAGCGATGCGAGGGTGAAGTCGACTTCGTCGTAGGTCGCTGGACGCATGCGACTGTCGACGAACACGGAGCCCATCATGGTCGAATGGCGAAAAGTGCTGTGCTGCAGATTGGTCCGAGTGAAAGTGCACGATCGAAATGCAGAGTTCGTATGAACCGATTCGGTCAGGTCGGTACCGGTGAAGTCGCATTCGGAGAACACCACCGAGTCGGTTCGGACGCCGCTCATGTCCGCGTCACGAAAGGTACATCGAACGAACTGCCTACCGGTCCACTCCTGCCCGTCGAGCCGCGTGTCGGAAAAATCCTCACCGATCGTCTGTTCGTCGTCCACCTGCCCCATACTTCCCGGGCTCGTGATGGCAGAGTGAACCGGGTGTTTCGACTCATGTTCTTCGAGCCCCGCATTCCACAGAACACCGGCAACGCAATACGCCTGGTCGCCGGGACCGGCTGCGAACTGCATCTGGTGGGCCCGCTCGGCTTCGACATGTCCGAGCCGAAACTCAAGCGGGCAGGCTTGGACTACCACGATCTGGCCTCGGTGACGGTGCACGCGGACCTGCCCTCGGCCTGGTCGGCGCTCGCACCGACTCGCGTGTTCGCCTACACCGCGCACGCTTCCCGGTCCTACGCGGATGTCGCGTACGAACCCGGCGACGTCCTCCTGTTCGGACCGGAACCCACAGGATTGCCCGACGACGTCCTGGACGACCCACACGTGACCGATCGGCTCCGTATTCCGATGGTTCCGGGCCGCCGATCGTTGAATCTGGCGAACGCGGCAGCAGTGACGATGTACGAGGCATGGCGCCAGCACGGGTACGAAGGCAGCGTCTGACGGGACTGCGTCGGAACGCGCGCTGACCGGGACGGCCCGCGACGCCGTACTCGCGGCCGACCGACCGTGTTGCCGACCCGGATGCGGTTGTCGGGATGCCGGTGCACGACCCGCGCCACTACGTAGAACTCTCCGACGGAGGCGAACGGCTGCCTTCGGCATCGGCGGTGAAACTCATTGTGAGCGTCGACAAATCGTCGGAGACAATCGGCAGCTGCCCGGTAACGATTTTCTTTCGTTCGCCCGGCACCCAGGATTGCTGCCGCTCGGAGCCCCCAGCCACCTCGGGCACGAGCAAGAAACCTGTTCGATGCACTGAAATATCAAGTGATGGAACAGAATTCGCCGCATCCGACACCGAACACGATAGCGACCCGAACATGCCTTGGACGGTCCCAACCGCGGCAGCCGGGGTGCGCGAAACCGGACTTCTACGGCGATCCGTCACCGGATGCCTGCGGCACCGTTACACAAACTGCGCCTGCTTGCTGCCATGGACTGGCGGGGCGGGGTACCGTGTGCCGCACCGACCCGTTTCGCTCGTGAAGGAGCTTTCTGTTGTTCTCTGTTTCCCTGCCCCGTCTCGCTTCCCCTACCTCCTCCTCCGCGCGCACATCCAGTCGGTTCTCCAGTCGAATTGCCCGCACCGCAGCAATATTCGCCCTGGGCTCGGGATTGACGGTCGCCGCCCTGTCGGGCACGGCCACTGCGTCGGCAGCCCCCGTCAACTGCGTGTCTCCGCCTTCGGCCAACGACATCCAGGTCGACGACACCGCGAGCTGCGGAGCGACCTCGAACGGCACCGGACGGGCCACCGCAGGTGCTGCCGACAGTGGCACCGCAGTCAGCGTCAACGACGGCCCCGGCGCGACGACCACGTACGCCAACGGATACGGCGTCGCCCTCGGAGCGAGCAAGAATGCGGGCACTGCCTACGCACTGGCACTCGGTGGCGGAATCGCGCACTCGTGGGCCGATGCCGGGCAGACGACCCTCGCAGTCGCCGGGTGGGGATCCGGTGCCACGTCCGAGGCTCAGGGCGTCGATTGCGTCGGCCCTCTGTCGCTGGCACTGAACCTCACGAGCGGTCAGTTCTGCGTTCTCGGTAGCTGACACCGCAGAGGCACGATTTCGAACCGGTCGAACGGAGCCGATTACCCGGCAGTCACTGCTCGAGGTAATCGGCTCCGCCGACATACACGGTGTGACCGGACTTCTCGATCGGCATGATGGAAGCGTCCACCACAGCCGCCGCGAATTCGGCAACCGTGGGAAGCGCACCCTGTGCGGTGCGAGCGGCCACTGCATCAGGGTTTCGGCGCTCCAGGAGAGTCACCACGATGGTGCCTTCGATCATGTCGCCGGACACCACAACCAATTCGATGCCACGAGAATCGAATTCGGGAATCATCCCACGTAGAGCGTCCTCGCCTGCTCGCTTGCTCTCGGCAATGGGCTCGTACTCCACGGGGACCGGCTTCCTGCCGTGAAAATGCGCCTGATGACTGGTGAGAAAGACGATGCGTGAGCCGGGTTCCATGCGTTCGGCTGCGGCGCGAGCCATCGCCAGCTGAGCATCGCGGTTGATACTCATCGCGTAACCGGGATCGGCACCGAGCTCGAGCCCACCGGACGCGTTGAGCACCAGTACGTCGAGAGCGCCGAATTCGGCAGCAACCGACGCGAGCATCGCATCGATTGCCGCCGAGTCGGTCACGTCGGCTCCGATAGCCAGCGCTCGGCCCCCGCTCTTCTCGATCGCTCGCACCACACCGTCGGCTCGGCGCTTCTTCTCTCGATAGTTCACGGCAACCATCGCCCCCGCCGCACCCAACTGAACCGCGGTCTCCGCTCCGATGCCACGAGACGCACCGGTGATCAGCACCGATTTCCCTGCCACACGCTGCGTCATCGCCACTCTCCCTTTGCTTCGATTTTCGAATTGCTTCGATTTTCGAACCACTATGATCAAATGCGATGGAAATGGCAAGCGAATCCCGCCGATCGATGACGGCCGTCCTCGACCTCCTGGGGCAGCGGTGGAACATGCGCATTCTGTGGGAACTACGTGGCGGCCCACTCGGGTTCCTCGAACTACGACGACGCACCGACGACATCTCGTCCAGCGTTCTCGCCACCCGACTGCGCACGCTCGTCGATGCGCGAGTGCTGCTCAAGGACTCGGACGGGTCCTATCGCCTGACCGAACTCGGCGACGAGTTGGGGCCGGCACTCGAACCTCTCTGGCTGTGGGCGCAGCGCTGGAACGAGGGCAGACACACCGACGATCACCGCCCCTGAACAGCAGAATCAGCTCGATCGACGTCTCCGATCCTCGGCAGCGTCGGGGCCGACGCCGGGAGCAGAACACGATCGAAGGTCGCGTGTGCCGAACATCGAGTGGATCTGCGCGGCCTGCAGAATGGTCGGCGCTCGTCGACCGGCATACTCGAGAAATGAGCAATTCACGTGCAAGAGCTCGCCCCCGGGCACTGTCGTTGCACGGCCGCATCAGAGTATTGACGATGAGCGTGGCAGCACTGGCAGTCGCAGTGAGTGCTCTCGCGATCTATCTCGTCGCAGAACAGGCCCTCCGCTCACAGATCGTGGACCGCGTCGAACGCAACAGCGACGCTCTCATTGCCAGCGCCGCATCCGGCGTTCCGGCAGGTCTCTTCGGCTTCGGTATAGAAGACACCGAAGGCACCGCGGTGAAGGCAGCGCTGGTGACGCCCGACGGCACGTTGGTGACGTCGACGACTGGCACCGAGCCCTTCACCAATTCCGACGGAGTTCTGGACGACGCGGAGAAATCTGTCGTGGACGGCACCGTCGAGCAATCGCTGCGCGAGGTACGAGGCTACTACCTGTCGGCAGCACGCACCGGCTCCGGCGGAACGATCATGGTGGCCGAATCGCTCAATGAAGCGTCACCCTTGCTGGCCAAACTCACACTCGCACTCGTCATCGTCGGAGCATTTCTCGTCGCGCTTGCCGGCGTCGCCGGTGCAGCCGTGGCCCGTACCGGACTCAGGCCGGTACGCCGACTTCGCGCGGGCACCGAACGTGTGGCCAGGACCGGGGACTTCGAGCCCATCGATGTCAACGGTGACGACGAACTGGCTTCACTGGCCAACAGCTTCAACGAGATGTTGGCGTCCCTGTCTCGTTCGCGAGCACGACAGGGGCAACTGATCGTCGACGCAGGAGCGGAACTGATGGAGCCCCTGACGGCACTGCGTACGAACATCGACCTACTGATGTCGCTCGACGGGCCCGACGCACCGTCGATGTCCGAAGACCAGCAGGACCGACTGCGCGTCGAGGTCATCGCTCAGATGGACGTCATCATCGGATTGGTACACGATCTCGTCGATCACGCCAGGGAGCCCGCGCCGACACCCCAGTGAGGACCTTCGAGTGGATCAGGACGAGAGCCGCACCCCGGTGAGCTGTTCGGACACCTCCCAGAGTCGGCGTGCATCGTCCATGCTGCGCATCGGCTTCCACATGCCGACCTCGGTCGGTGGCCCGCCGATGACTCGTTTCGGGCCGTAGAACTGATCCCCACCCGCGTCTCCACCTGCGGCTGCGACCAATCCCGGCCGTGCTGCACTGTCCACCGTGCCCGCGATGCCGACGCGGGCAAGAACGCCGATCAATCGTCGTCCTGCCGAATCTTTCGGGCGCCCCAATTCCGGTTGTGCCGCAAGCAGATTGGTCGGCGAAACTCCGGGGTGAGCGATGTTGCTGGTGATTCCCCAGCCGCCGGCCCTGCTGCGCGCCTCGAGTTCGCGTGCGAACAGAGCCACCGCGAGCTTCGATTGACCGTAGGCCTTCATGACGTCGTAGGAACGCTCCCAGTTGAGATCGTCCCAATTGATGGTCGCCGACCGTGCCGCAATGCTCGTCTGATGGGTGACTCTCGCATCACCTTTGCGCAGCAGCGGCAACAGACCGAGGGTGAGCGCGAAGTGGCCGAGGTGATTGGTGCCGAACTGCAGCTCGAAACCATCCTGGGTGACCTGGCGTGCAGGTGGCTGCATGACACCGGCGTTGTTGACGAGTATGTCGATCGCTCGTCCATCGGATGAGAAATCGTTCACCAGAGCGGAAACGGATTCCAACGACGACAGATCCAGCGCCCGAGTGGCGACCTTCGCTCCCGGCACGGCGGCTCGGATCGATTCGGCGGCCCGCTTCCCCTTGGTGGCCGAGCGCACCGGCATCACGACCTCGGCACCGGAGCGGGCGAGCTGCGTGGCGATGACCGTTCCGATCCCGTCGCTCGCTCCCGTGACGACGGCCACCTTGCCCGCGAGATCGTGAAGGGATGTGTGTGCTGTTCGGCTCATGACAAGCTCCTGTGTCGGTGTTGATCGTGTGGATTCGACCTGCAGAACCCATGTTCGACGATTGCCTGGGGCTCATCCAGGACTTGCCGATCCACTGATACGACCGCCACCGTCGAATCGCGTCAGGACAGCACCTGAGTTCCCACCACCGCGAGCAGTTCCAACTTGGCGTAGCTCTCGCTGCCGGGCACTGCCGTGTACACCAGCAGTCGATGCGCCTGCTCGGGGTCCAGCAGTGTCTGGCAGTTCAGTTGCAGCAGGCCGACCGTCGGGTGCAGAAACCGCTTCGACTCGGGTGGGTGCACTCCCACTTCGCGCTTCGCCCACAGGGTTCGAAACTCCTCGCTGACCTCGAGCAATTCTGCGGACAGGTGCGCAGCTCTCGAGTCGGGTCCGCGAAGAGTGACGATCTCGCGCAGCCCCGACGCGTACACCCGAGACAGCACCGCACGCTCTTCGGGCGGGTACGACTGCCGGGCCTCGGGGTCGGTGAACCATCGGTATCCCAGGCTCCGGTTCGGCCCGGTGCGCAGCGACGCATCACCTGTCAGTGCCGCACCCAGCGGCGTCTGACGCAGCGTCTCTCCGATTTCGGACACGATCTCGGCGGGCGTGTCGTTCAGGCGGTCCAGAATTCGGAGCATTCCCGGGCTGACGTGCTCGCTCGACGAACCGCGGGCAGGAGGATTGTGCCCGGCCAATCGAAACACGTGATCACGCTCACCGAGCGACAGATGCAGTCCCTGCGCGATCGAGGCGATCATCTGCGCCGACGGAGCGGGTCCGGTAGCACGTTCGAGTCGTGCGTAGTAGTCGGTCGACATGTGGCACAGCTCGGCCACCTCTTCGCGGCGTAGGCCCTGGGTCCGTCTGCGCTGCCCTCGCGGCAGCCCGACGTCCTCGGGTTGCAGAGATTCGCGCCGCTGCCGGAGAAACACTGCCAATTCCGATCGATCGATCACCGCGGAGCCCCTTCCGGTCGAACGCGGTTGCCTCTGCCGCAATTGTGCCCTCTCCGCGATGGCTATTGTTCAACGATGAGCGCTCCCCTGACCATCGTCACCGGTGGAAGTCGCGGAATCGGTGCCGCCGTATCCCGACGGCTGGTGGCCGACGGGCACGATGTGGTGATCGGCTATCGCTCCGACGCCACCGCCGCGGAAGGGTTGGCCGCCGAGCTGTCGGCATCCGGCCGAACCGTGATCGCCGTACGCGCCGACACCACCGACGAGCAGGCGGTGATCGATCTGTTCGGCGCCGCCGGCGAGATCGGAGCTGTCACCGGTCTGGTCAACAACGCCGGTTCGGCACGCGCAGTCGGGCTGCTGGTCGACAACGACATCGAGACCATCAGAGCAGACCTCGACGTCAACCTGGTCGGTGTGCTCACCTGCTGCAAGTACGCGATCGCGGCGATGGTCGAATCGGGTGGCTCGATCGTCAACATCTCCTCAGCTGCCGCGACGCTGGGCAGCCCCGGCATGTACGTCCACTACGCGGCGGCCAAGGGCGCCGTCGACACGCTGACAGTCGGTCTGGCGAAAGAAGTTGCTGCGCAGAACATTCGCGTCAACGCGGTGGCACCGGGCATCATCGAGACCGACTTCCATCGCGATCGACAGCGGCCACAGAAGATAGCGTCGAGCATTCCCCTCGGCCGCCCCGGTGCGCCGGACGAGATCGCCGGAGCCGTGTCCTGGTTGCTCTCCGATGATGCGCGATACGCGACCGGAACCGTCGTCAGGGTGGCCGGCGGAATGTGAGTACTTCGGTCGTGACTACCGAGGGGCGATGCGATGCAGCTCCACGTTCGACAGCGCACCGTCCTCGGCTGTGGCGGTCATGTACGTACAGTACGGTTGGCGGCGCCGATCCGTCGGTGAACCGGGGTTGAGCAGCCGAAGACCGTTGTCCGCGAACGTGTCCCACGGGATGTGACTGTGCCCGAACACGAGCACGTCCGTCTCCGGGTACGCCGCGGCCATGCGTCGTTCACGTCCCGTCGCAGCTCCGGTCTCGTGGATCACGGTGAACCGAACCCCGCCGAGCACGACGTCGGCGCGTTCGGGCATCAGCGCGCGCAACTCGTCACCGTCGTTGTTCCCCCAGCACGCGACCAGACGACGCGACCGCCGTGACAGTTCCTCGAACGATGCGAGGTCCACCCAATCACCGGCATGGATCACGACATCCGCGTCGTCGACGGCCGCCCACACCTCGTCGGGCAGGTCGCGTGCACGTTTCGGGAGATGAGTGTCGGCGATCAGCAGCAACTTCACCCCTCGATTGTGCACGCCGCCCTTCATCGGAAGTCCCTCGATCTGGACGCAACTCGGAGATCCATCAGTTGCAGATGATCGGCAACCACGGTCACCGCACCCTCTGCGTTCTGTACCTTGCCGCGAATCAGCAACGCCGGAGCCGTGATCGCCAACTTGCGGTACTTGGCCCACAACCCGACCGAGCACACCACGTTGACCATGCCGGTCTCGTCCTCGAGGTTGATGAACGTGACGCCTCCGGCCGTGGCCGGCCGCTGGCGATGCGTCACCGCACCGCCGACGAGCACTCTGTCTCCGTCGGGAATCTGCAGCAGTCGATTCGCGGGAACCACGCCGAGCGAATCGAGCCGATCTCGAAAGAACTGCGTGGGATAGGAATCCGGTGACACACCGGTTGCCCAGACGTCGGCCGACGCCAGATCGAGATCCGACATGCCCGGTAACGCAGGCGCTTTCGTCGACGCTCCGATGCCGGGCAGCAGGCCAGGACGCTCCCCCGCCGCCGCACCCGCAGCCCACAGTGCCTCTCGACGGGTGATGCCGAAACACCCGAGTGCGCCTGCCGTGGCCAGCGCTTCCGCCTGCGCCACCGACAGTTCGACGCGTCCCGCCAGGTCCAGGAACGAGGTGTACGGCCCGTGTGCGTCCCGCGCGTCGACGATCTTCTGAGCCAGAGCAGTACCGATGAACTTCACGTCCGCCAACCCCATCCGAATCTCGAGGCCGTCTCCCTCGAGATTCGCATGACCGAGACTGGCATTGACGTCGGCACCGTGGACCAGCACGCCGTGTCGCCTGGCGTCGGCGACCAGAGATTGCGGTGAATAGAAACCCATCGGCTGGGCGCGCAGCAGTCCGGCACAGAACGCCGCCGGGTGATGCAGCTTGAACCAGGAGGAGTAGAACACCAGCGAGGCGAAGCTCTGCGAATGGCTCTCGGGGAAGCCGAAATTGGCGAAAGCCGACAGCTTCTCGTAGATTTGGTCGGCAGCTGTACCGGTGATGCCGTGCAGGTCGCGCATCCCGTCGTAGAACCGTCCCCTCAGCAGTTCCATCTTCTCCGGTGACCGTTTCGATCCCATGGCACGGCGTAGTTGATCGGCGTCGGCGGCACTGAAACCCGCAACATCGATGGCCATCTGCATCAGCTGTTCCTGGAACAGCGGCACACCGAGTGTTCGATCGAGCGCCTTCTTCAGCGACGGATGCTCGAAGATCACCGGCTCGAGTCCGTTGCGGCGCTTGATGTACGGGTGCACCGAACCACCCTGGATCGGACCGGGACGGATCAGCGCGACCTCGACCACCAGATCGTAGAAGTTGCGCGGCTTCAGACGCGGCAGAGTGGCCATCTGCGCGCGGGACTCGACCTGGAACACCCCCACCGAATCGGCTCGCTGGAGCATCTCGTACACCTCGGGCTCGGACAGATCGATCGAGGCGAGTTCGATGTCGATGCCCTTGTGCTCGGCGATCAGGTCCATCATGTAGTGCAGCGCCGAGAGCATACCGAGTCCGAGCATGTCGAACTTCACCAAACCCACTGCGGCACAGTCATCCTTGTCCCACTGGAGCACACTGCGGTTCTCCATCGTCGCCCATTCCACCGGGCAGACGTCGGCGATCGGACGATCACAGATCACCATGCCGCCGGAGTGAATGCCGAGGTGACGTGGGAAGCCCTCGATCTGACGGGCCAGGTCGAGAACGGAGTCGGGAATTCCGTCGCCGTCCTGATCACCGATTCCGGACCAGCGGGTGATCTGCTTGCTCCACGCGTCCTGTTGTCCCTGCGAAAAGCCGAGCGCACGCGCCATGTCTCGTACCGACGACTTGCCGCGGTAGGTGATGACGTTGGCCACCTGGGCGGCATGAGTGCGGCCGTACTTGGCGTAGACGTGCTGGATCGCCTCTTCTCGACGATCGGATTCGATGTCGATGTCGATATCGGGCGGCCCGTCGCGCTCGGGTGCGAGGAACCGCTCGAACAGCAGCTTGTTCGCCACCGGATCGACGTTGGTGATGCCGATCGCGAAGCAGACAGCCGAGTTGGCCGCCGAACCCCTTCCCTGACAGAGGATGTCGTGAGTCTTGCAGAAGTGGACGATGTCGTGGACCACCAGGAAGTAGCCGGGGTATTCGAGCCTCTCGATGATGTCGAGCTCGTACTCGAGCTGCGAATAGGCGGCCGGGTTCGCCGACCGCGAGCCGTACCGACGGGCGGCTCCCTCGAACGTGAGTCGACGCAGATAGCTGATCTCGGTGTATCCGTCGGGCACATCGAACGGTGGCAGGCGCGGCGCGATCAGCTTCAGATCGAACGAACACTCACGACCGAGCTCGACGGCACCGCGCACCGCGCCCGGATAGTGACGGAACAGTTCGGCCATTTCCGCCCCGGACCGTAGATGTCCACCGCCGGTCGGTGCCAACCAACCGGCAGCCTCGTCCAAGCTGCTCCGTGCGCGCACAGCCGCCATCGCCATGGCCAATCTCCTGCTACGCGGCCCGGCGTAGTGCGCGGCCGTGGTGGCGATCGTCGGAAGGCCGTACCGCTGCGCCAGAGTCGCGAGTGCGTCGTTGCGCTCGTCGTCGTCTGCGACGCCGTGCCGGGTGAGTTCGACGGTGACACGATCGGATCCGAACCGGTCGACGAGTGTGCGCAGCGCGGCCTCTGCTGCCTCCGGACCACCACGCGAGAGCGCCTGGCGAACATGCCCCTTCCGGCAACCGGTGAGAATCTGCCAGTGACCGCCCGCCGATTCGGTGAGTTCGTCGATGTCGTACTGCGGCTTACCTTTGACCCCGCCCGCCAGGTGTGCAGCGGCGATCCGACGCGAGAGCCGGCGATACCCCTCCTGTCCGCGAGCGAGCACCAGTAGGTGGGTGCCGTCGGGATCGGTCTCTCCGGCTCGGGATCGATGGGTGTCCAACGAGAGTTCGGCACCGAACACGGTTCCGATACCGAGAGCTCTGGCTGCCTCGGCGAACCGCACGACCCCGTAGAAACCGTCGTGGTCGGTGATGGCGATGGACTCGAGGCCGAGGCGTACCGCTTCCTCGACCATCTCCTCGGGCTGCGAGGCACCGTCGAGAAAACTGAACGCCGAGTGCGCGTGCAATTCCGCGTAGGGAGTCACCGACAGAGTGGGCTTGTCGATGGTGCGGTCGTAGACGTCCCTCTTTCGTGACCACGCCGGGCTGTCGCCGCCGTCACCCTCGGCCACGGGCTTCGGGCGTCCGGACAGGACTCGTTCCATCTCCGACCACGTGGGTGGTCCGTCGTTCCATCCCATCGAGACCACCTTCCCTCACGTCGCCACCTCATCGAACACTTGTTCTAATGAGAACACGGGGGTCCGACACGGATCAACTAGAGTCGAATCGCCACTGACCCTTTTTCGCCGAATCCCTTTCACAGAGCCGGAGCACAGACGTGACGCGTTGGGCCTCGTTCGTCGTATCGCACAAACGATGGGCACTGGCAGTTGTCGTCGCCGTCGTCGCCGTCGGCGGAATCTTCGGACTCGGCGTCTTCTCGAAACTGAGCGAGGGCGGCTACGCCGACGCAGGCAGCGAATCGTCCGAGGTCGCACGGCTGGTGCAGGGCATAGGCCAACCGACCCCCGACATCGTCGCGATCTACACCGCCCCCGAGGGCCGGTCGATCGACGACATCGGACCACAGGTGCAAGCGACGCTCGACGAGTTCAGCAGTCGATACACCCTCGGCAACATCGCCTCGTACTGGAGCGCAGACCCGATCAGCAAGGAATTCCTGGTCTCCAAGGACCGAACCAAGGCGTTGGCCACGGTGTACCTCGGCGCGAACTCGGGCGTCACGTTCAACACCTTCGGCGAGCTTCCACCACAGCTCGAAGTGCCCGGCATCGAATCTCAGTTCGCCGGCGCAACGGTGGTGGGAGTCTCGCTCAGCGAAACCCTCGAACGCGACCTGATCCGCTCCGAGATCATCGCTGTTCCCATCACACTGCTGCTGCTGATCTTCATCTTCGGCGGCGTGATCGCCGCAGCGGTTCCGGTCTTCGTCGGCATTCTGAGCGTGCTCAGCTCCCTGGCCATCCTGCGGGTGCTCACCGAGTTCACCGAAGTCAGCTCGTTCTCGATCAACGTCGCGTCGTTGCTGGGACTGGGCCTGGCCATCGACTACGGACTGTTCATCGTCAGCAGGTTCCGCGAGGAACTGCGCGGTGGATCGACGCCGATCGACGCGACAATCCGCACCGTCGCCACCGCAGGCAAGACCGTCGTCTTCTCCGGACTGCTGCTGATCTGCGCATTCGCCGGGATGCTCGTCTTCCCGCAGGCAGTGATCCGATCTCTCGGGTTCGGGGCCATGGCCGCAGTGGCGAGTGCAGCCGTCCTGTCACTGACCGCGGTTCCCGCCCTGCTCGCCATTCTCGGTACCCGCATCAACTCCTGGACGTGGTCGCGCACAGCGTCCGACCGAGGCGATGCACGCGCACACAAGTTCTGGGGCGGCGTCGTCACCCGCGTCATGAAGCATCCGGGCATCGTCGCTGCCGTCATCGTCGCCGGCTTGCTGATCATCGCCACCCCGATCCTGAAGGTATCGCTCGGAGAGGTCGACTACACGGCGCTGCCGAAGGACAACCCTGCGCGCGTGGCGTTCGAGACTCTCGGCTCCGACTTCGAATCCACCGGCGAGGGCGCAACCGTTGTTCTGCGCGGCCTGGACGGCGTCAAGCCTCAGGGCGCACCGATTGCGGCGCTCACCTCAGCCGTGGAATCCACGCCCGGTATCGCCCGAGCCGAATTCCTGGGCTCGAAGGACGATTTCGTGACGCTGCAGGCGTCCTACAGCGAACCGACCGGCGGGCTGAGCGAGGCCGAATCCCAATCCGACGCAGTGGCGGCGCTGCGCGCGATCACTCCTCCGGACGGTACCGAGATCCTCGTCGGCGGCGGACGAGCCAACGTCGACGACGGCAATGCGGCGATCGCGAAGTGGCTACCGGTGATGATCACTATCATGGTCGTCTCGACGCTGGTGTTGCTGTTCCTCGCATTCGGATCGATCGTGTTGCCGATCAAGGCGGTCCTGATGGCCGGACTGAGCCTGGCCGCCACCTTCGGCGCACTCACGTGGGTGTTCCAGGAAGGCCACGGAGCCGGCCTGCTCGGCGTCACCCCCGGTCCGCTCGAATCGACGTTCGTGGTTCTCATTCTCGCGGTCATCTTCGGCTTGTCGACCGACTACGAGGTGTTCCTGATGTCGCGCATGGTGGAGGCTCGCGCGGCTGGAGCGAGCACCGAGGAAGCGGTGATCTTCGGCGCTCAACGCACCGGACGCATCGTGACCGCGGCGGCGCTGATACTGATCGTCGTCACCGGGGCCTTCACCGTCTCGGGTCTGTCGATCATGAGGTTCCTCGGCGTCGGAGTCATCCTGGCGCTGATCATCGACGCCACCATCATCCGGATGTTGCTGGTTCCGTCACTGGTCAAACTCATGGGCGAGGCGAACTGGTGGGCACCGGCCTGGATGAAGAAAGTGCACGAAAAAGCAGGTATCGGGCACTAGCACCGGAACTTACCTTGGAGTAAGGTCGGCTCGCATGGCGAACTACATCGTAACCGGCGGTACCGGGTTTCTCGGGAAGAACGTCCTGCCCCGATTGCTCGAACGTGATGCGCTCGCCGCGATCCACGTGCTGGTGCGTCCGGGATCGGTGGCCCGTCTCGAGCGACTGGCACAGCACCTCGACGGCGGCGACCGAATTCACCCGCTGGTCGGCGATCTCACCGAGCCGGAGCTCGGACTCCGAGACGTGCCTGCCGACATCGACCACATCCTCCATCTCGGAGCCGTATACGACCTGACCGCAGGCGACGAGCAAGCCCCGACCAACGTCGCCGGAACTGCCTCGGTGATCGGCCTCGCCGAGAAGACCGGGGCCCGCCTACACCACATCTCGTCGATCGCCGTTGCGGGCGACTATCGAGGAACGTTCTCCGAGAACGACTTCGACCTCGGCCAGAATTTTCCGACTGCCTATCACCGCACCAAGTTCGAGTCCGAGAAGTTGGTCCGCGACAGCGCTGCGGACTGGCGGGTGTATCGGCCTGCCGCGATCATCGGACACTCGGAGACCGGTGCCATCGACAAGGTCGACGGACCGTACTTCTTCTTCCCGTTCTTCGCGGAGCTGGCCAAGCTGCCCTCCGTCGTACCGATCACGGTGCCGAAGATGGGCGCTACCAACCTGGTTCCGGTCGACTACGTCGCCGACGCCATCGTCGAGCTCGTGCATCGAAACACCGCTCCCGGCAGCGTGTTCCATCTGGTCAATCCGACGCCTCAGTCGATGGCAGAGGTCTACGCCGCGTTCTCGTCGGCAGCGGGATCTCGCGCGCGAATCGTCGACGTGCCAGGAGCGCTGGTCGCTCCCGTGGTCTCCCCCAAGTCCAGGGCCGTGCGCAAGCAACGCGACGCCGCCCTTCGTGATCTCGGAGTACCTCCGGTGATGCTCGAACACCTGACTCTGCCCACCGTGTTCGAGTCGGCATCGACACAGAAAGCGTTGCAGGGCAGCTCGATCACGCCGCCACCGCTGCGGACGTACGCCGATCGAGTGTGGACTCACTGGCGGGAGAACTTCGATCCAAAGCGCAACCGCCGAAACGACCCACGCGGGCCGCTGTTCGGCCGTCACATCGTCATCACCGGTGGCTCGTCCGGAATCGGCCGTGCCAGCGCCGAAGCCGCTGCCCGCAAGGGTGCGGTGGTCATTCTGCTCGCGCGCGGTCAGGATCAACTCGACGAGGTGGTCGAGCACATCCGCGAATCGGGCGGCACCGCCTACGGTTACTCGTGCGACGTCACCGACAGCGAATCGGTGGATCAGACCGTGAAAACCGTTCTGAGCGAACACGATCACGTCGACATGCTGGTGAACAGCGCCGGACGATCCATCCGCCGCGCACTCTATCGATCCACCGATCGATTGCACGACTACGAGCGCACCATGGCCGTCAACTACTTCGGGGCGATCCGTTTGGTGCTGACACTGTTGCCACACATGCGTGAACGTCAGTTCGGGCACGTGGTCAACATCTCCAGCGCTGCGGTCCTCGGACACCCGCCTCGCTTCTCGGCCTACGTGGCCAGCAAGGCCGCACTGGACGGCTTCACCGATGTGGCTGCCGCAGAGACACTCTCGGACGGAATCACCTACACCACCATTCACATGCCCCTGGTGGACACACCGATGATCACCCCGACGGGAGACAAGAACGTCGGTCCGGTGTTCTCACCGGAGAAGGCTGCCGCGATCGTCATTCGCGCACTGAGCGACAAGCCGAAGCGAATCGACACTCCACTGGGAACACTCGGGCAATTCGGTGCCATGTTCGCCCCCAAGGGCAAAGACCGCACGATGCATCAGCACTACCGAAAATTTCCCGAATCCGCGGCAGCCAAGGGTGAAACGCCGGTCACGATCGAGGACGGGAAAGTGCCCTACCGGGTGCGTCCCTACGATCCGAAGGCTCCGAGCGCACGCATCGGCAAGGTGATCCGACGCGTCGGAAGACTGGTCCCCGGCACCAGTTGGTGACCGGCAGAACTCAGCGCAACAGAGCCTTTGCCCACACCCGCAGAAATCCCTGACTCAGGTACGTCAGAGTGCCGATGGCGAGTGTCCATTTGACGGTGCTGACCACGGTGGTGGCGCGGACGACGGTGTCGGCGATCCGTTCTCGGTTGTCGACCAACACCAGTCCGACGACGTTCTCGATGTAGTCCCCGGCGGCGGAGGCAACGGGAGCGACGGCCAATGCCGTCGTCACTGCGGGGCTCAGCGGAGTCTTCTCCGCCAGGCTCCTCGCGCCTGCACGCAGCGCGACGGCATAGATCGCGGGATGTACGAAGTCGGGCAGATAGTGGCTGCGGAACCGAGCGATCTCGGTCTCGTCCATGCTCGCCAGGATCTGCCGGTAACGCTGGGCGGACCACGCCGTCTGTACGGCAAGCACTTTCGGAGCTGCGGGGCCGAGCAGTCGGGCGATGTTGGCCTGGGATACGACGAACAGCGCCGACCAGCCCAGCATTCTGCGATCGAGCACGCTCAGAGACATGCACGGATCCTAGTTCGTCAGAAACGGCAGAACTGCTGCCTCGAACGCCGAGTATCCGTCGCGATGGATGCTGTGCCCGGTGCGGAACGCCTCGACGCGGCAGGTCGGAATCTCGGCGACCATCGCGGCCAGCCGGTCCGGATCGACCATTCCGCCCGGACCTCCGCGAAGCACAAGCGTCGGAGCCGTGATGTCGGCCAACGACTCCCACCACTGCGGATTCGGTCGACGGAACTGCTCGAGAGCAGTGGTGGTCATCGAGCGATCGAAGGCGAGTACCGCGCGGGGGTGCAGAACGACGCTGGTCGCTGCATGCCAGAGTTCGGTCACCGACGGCATCCTGCCGGTCAGCGTCGGCGGAGCGTCCCCCGGCCGAATCGGTATCGGAAGCTCCTCGAGGACCAGACGGCGGACGAGCTGCGGGCGACGCTGCGCGACGAGCGAGACCGCGTATCCACCGAGGGAATGCCCGACGAGATCGACTTCGTCGAGCCCGAGGTGGTCGATCAACGCCAGCAGGTCTGCCCCGAAGGAATCGAATTCGTACGTGGACGTGTGCGCACTCTTGCCGTGTCCGCGCAGATCGACGGTGATCACTCGGCTGCCCTGCGCGGTGAGTGCACGGGTGAACCGATCCCAGGTTGTGCTGTCACCGCCCATTCCGTGCACCAGCATCACCGGTACCGAATCCGAGTTGGCGTGCCCCAGCGGGGTGAACGAGCGATACGCGATGTCGACACCATCGAGGTCGACCGTCTCCGACATCATCTGCATTCTCTCGACGGTAGCGGTGCCGCTATTCGTAGATTCCTTCCACCCGCCACCGACCCTCGTCGAACACCAGCAGCAAGGCCCTTTCGTCGTCGAGCACCACCTGGGCTCGCGCCGTCGGACCCGTCGCCGCGTGGCCACTGTCCCACCATCGCTCGTCCACCGGCCACGGCCCGGCCAGACCCGTCAGTTCCCATTCCTTGGTGCCCCAGCGCAATCGCGACGGCGGTGCATCGAACACACCACGATCGGTGACGCCGATTCCGGTTCCCGACCGATTCATCAGCGTCACCGTCGGACGTGTCTCGATCACTGCCGCCGGAGCAGGCTCCGGGAGCCGTCCCGGCCAGGGATCCGACGGATCGGACATCGGCACCAGTTCATCGCCGAGTGGACGCAGGGTGATCCGCTCGGCCGGCCCACGGCCACCGCTGAGCACACCACCGAGCACCGATTCGCCGCCGAGCAGACCCTGCACACGCACCAAGGCCCGACGCGCCCTCTCGTCCTCGTCCCCGACACTGCCCCACAAACCCAGCTGCAGCTCACCGGCGGCCACCACTTCGATGGGTTCGAGCCGTAGCGCGGTGATCGCGGACGTCGGCTTGTTCTCGCTGCGCCCGGTGATCCAGCCGTCGAGCTGCCAGCGCACGCGGTCGGCTGTTCCCTCCGGCGTCAACGGCTCGGCGCAGCGCCAGATCCGCGACAGATTCTCGCCGTTACCGGTACTGGCATGCACCAGCAGACGAGTACACGCAACGGCAGCGGCAGCGAGCTTGGTGTGCAACTGCTCGGCCAACCCGCGCCCGGCGAACGCAGCTGCGTCGACCCGATCGATCGGCGGATCGCACAGGTACTCCACATCCAGGTCCGGCGGCAGAGCCCTGGCCGACGGCGGACGTTCGGGCTCACCTCGAGCACTGCGATGCGCCAACACGGCATCGGTACCGAAGCGCGACGCGACATCCCCGGGAGACAGGGCCGCGAAATCGCCGATCGTTCGTAGACCCAAGCGTCGCAACAGATCCACCAGCTCACCGCGATCGGCCGCGGACATGCTCGGTTCGGCCGAGAGTTCTGCCACCGGCAACGGTGCGAGAAAGCCTGCACCCCCGCCGCGCGGCACCACCTGCGCATACCGCGCGGCGACGACCGCGGTGGACAGCTCGTCGGCGATACCGATCTGACATTCCACACCGGCAGCCGACGCTTCGTCGATCAACCGTTCCGCGGCCCGATGTTCGGTACCGAAATACCGTCCGACGCCGCGAGCAGAGAGAACCAGCAAGCCCGGTCGCAGCACTTCGACTCCCGGCGCGATGGCGGCGACGGCCGAGACCACGGGCTCGAACAATCGCGCATCACGATCGGTATCGGCGAGAGCGACGTGCACATCCGGGCACCGCGCCTGCGCTTCCCGACGGCGCAGGCCGCGCTTGATACCCGACGCCCGTGCCGTCGCCGAGCACGCGACGACCCGATTGGCCGAGGTGACGACCACCGGATGCGTCGCAGGGAGATCGGCCTGAGCAGCTGCTGCGACGGCGGGCCAATCGGGACACCACAGTGCAAGAACACGGCTGGAACGATCGATGCTCATGTCGAGACCGCGATCGACAACGGATTCTGTTCGCGCTCCTCGGCATGCCACTCGATGCGGCCGTTCTCCGAACGCAGGTCGAGTCGAACGGTGCGGGGCCGCATCGCCTTGCCGCGAGCGCACACCGACAATCGGACGCCGCGTAGTCGGCCGCGGCCCAGCTCCAGGCCCGTGCCGAGGCCGTCGTATCCGTGCACCGATGCGTCCAGTCGTAGCTCTGCCCCGTCCCAGTGCCCATCGGTCACCAGCAGCGTCGACCCCTTGCTCCGCGCTCTGGCCACCACGGCCCTGGCCCGAGTGGGCGAGACCGACAGACCGCCGAGACCGAGTACCACGAGATCGACACCGTCGAGCAGAATGGCCGCCACTTCCACCGGGTCGGGACCGGGATCGGGAATCAGAGCCAGTTTGCTCAGTTGTGCACCCATTTCCACCGCGGCCAGAATTCCGAAACGAGGCTGCCCGATGACGGCGACATGCCCGCCGGCACCGGTCACCGCGGCCACCAACCCGATCAGGAGCGAGCCGGCACCCGAAACCGAGGCCACCGTTCCACGTACCAGTCCACCGTGCGGCAGCACCTCGATCAGCGCGGACGGCACCGGAAGAACGGGCCGCTGACGGGTCGGACGCGGTGTCGACGGTTCCGGGTGCACCGGCTCGACGGGGTCCGAATTCTCGATACGCACCGATGCCGTTTCGCCCCGGGAAGGCACGGCGGCCATCCGGCTACGCAGCAACGCCACACGCTCCGGCAGCGACAACCCGTCGAGCACATCCGGCGTGACGGAAGCTCCCGATACAGTCATGTCACTCCCCTTCGCGGCGTAGAAAATCGAGCCGAAACTTCGGTGTCCGACAAACGCGGGAAGTGGCGTATTCGAACACAATTTCGATCTGCACTCAGTAAAGCCGCTCGGACGGCAACTCGTCAAGGTGATGCCGAAGCCCCTGGTAGATGCCTCCGTCGCTCGGCTGCGGGCACGTCCAGCCATCGTCAACTAACCTGTGGGCGTGACGGATCAGCAGCGTGTTCGACGGGGCGTCGGGCCCGACTACCTCCTGGCAGGCAGATACCGCCTGGCCGGCAAACTCGGCGGTGGAGGCATGGGCGCGGTATGGCTCGCCACCGACACACTTCTGCACCGCCAGGTGGCCGTCAAGCAGGTCACGTCCACCACTCGATTGACCCCCGAGCAGGCCGTGGAAGTACGCAACCGGGCCATGCGCGAGGGTCGCATCGCAGCCCGACTCTCCAGCCCCCACGCCATCGCGATGCACGACGTCGCTCTCGTCGACGGTGAGCCGTGGTTGGTCATGGAATACCTGTCCTCGCGCAGTCTCGCGCAGGCACTCGGCACCACCGATTCGCTACCACCGTTCGAGGTCGCTCAGATCGGCGCGCAGATCGCCGACGCCCTGACCGAAGCGCACGAGGCCGGGATCGTGCACCGAGACATCAAGCCGGGCAACATTCTGATCGCCGATCGCGGTAAGGATCTGGGCATCGTCAAGATCAGCGACTTCGGCATCTCCCGCGCCAAGGGAGACGTCGAAGCAGCCGACGACAGCGTGATCACCGGCACCCCGGCATATTTCGCACCCGAGGTCGCACGCGGACAGGATCCCACCGCGGCCAGCGACGTGTTCTCCCTCGGCGCAACGCTGTACACGGCCATCGAAGGCAAACCGCCGTTCGACATCGATCACGATTCGATCGCACTGCTGCACCGAGTTGCCAAGGGGCAGATCATCGCTCCCACCCGCAGCGGCGATCTCACGGGCCCGTTGCTGCACATGCTCGAGCCCGATCCTGCCCGACGCCCCACCATGGCGCAGGCTCGCGACGAGATGATCGTCGCCGCGATCAGCAAGCGCGGCAGCATAGCTCAGCTGCGCGGGGTGCCTCTGACGTCCGCGGACGGCGTGGTCCCGGCATGGGCGAGGCGTTCGACACCGGTCTCCGAATCTCGTCGTCCGTCGAGGGAGTTCGGAAGAACCATCGCGGGCCTGCCGGCCGTGCAACCCGTTGAGAGCCAAGCCAATCCGGTCCCGTCGACGTATTCGCCACCGCCGTTCGATCTACCGCGAAAGAAGAAGAACCCGATCGAGGACGTCCTGATGCGCATCGAGGACGTCGTCGGCGACCGAACGTCGATTCCATCGACCGCGATCCTCGCAGCACTCGTGCTCGCCATCGTGGTCGTTTTCGTTCTGGTGATCGCACTCCTGTTGTAGACGAACCCTCAACGCGACTCGTGCACGACGATCGCGATCTGAACCCTGTTACTGCACGCCAGTTTCGTCAGAATCCGCGAGACGTAGGTCTTCACGGTCGCGACACTCATGTACAACTCGGCACCGATCTCCGCATTGGACTTCCCCGACCCGACAGCACCCGCCACCTCGCGTTCGCGATCGGTCAGGGACTCGAGCAGCGCCCGCGCCCGCGCGGTGGCGGAGTCGTGCGATCGAGCGTCCTGCTCGCGCCAGTGGGCAACCAAGCGTCCGACGGCGGTCGGCGACAGCATCGATTCCCCGGTTCCGACGCGATGCACCGCGTCGACGATGTCCCGCGGCGGCGTGTCCTTGAGCAGGAATCCGTTCGCGCCGACCCGCAGTGCCCGCAGCAGGTACTCGTCGGTATCGAACGTGGTCAACACCACGATGGCAGCCGTGAACCCCTCCGCGCGAAGCATTTCGGTGGCCGCGAGCCCATCGAGGACCGGCATCCGCACGTCCATCAGAACCACGTCGGGAGACAACGCGCGCACTGCCTCGATGCCACTGCGACCGTCGGCCGCCTCACCGACCACCCTGATTCCAGGATCCGAGCTCAGGATCAGCGACAAGCCCGCGCGGACCAACGCGTCGTCGTCGACCAGCAACACCGTGAGTACGTCGGGACCGTCGGCTACTTCGGGCACGGCAACCACGCTTCCAGACGGTAGACCACTCCGTCGCCGCGACGCGCGATTCCGTACTCGATTCGTCCGCCGGCCAATTCGACACGTTCGCTCAGACCGATCATTCCCGACCGCGAACCGGGTACTGCCGCGAAACCCTCTGTACCGAGACCGTTTTCGAGCCACACCCGAAGCTCACCACCGGCCGTCGCAAGCCCGCAGCGCACCGGCAGGCCGGGCGCATGCTTTCTGGCGTTGGTCAGACCTTCCTGGATCACCCGATGAACGGTGCGGGAAACAGAGGGCGTCAGCGTTGCGCCGGAGGGCAACTCGTCGACGAACGACACCCGAGTACCGGCCTTCTCCGAATCCTCGATCAGTTCGCCGATGTCCGCCACCCCCGGCTGTGGACGTGCCGAGGCCGCGACGCCCGATCGGAGCACTCCCAATATCTCCCGCAGATCCTCCAGGGCACCGTGTGCACCGAGTCTGATGGTCGATGCGATCGCCTCGACCTCTTTCGCACCGACGTCCGGCCGCACCTCCAGCGCTCCGGCATGAAGGCTGACCAACGAGATCCGATGTGCGAGAGCGTCGTGCATCTCGCGCGCGATCCGCTCGCGTTCGAGTCCCCGAACGGTCTCGGCGCGCAGATTCGATTCGTGTTCCGCTCGCTCTGCCCGCTCTCGTAGAGAATCGATCACCTCGCGGCGCGACTTGACGACGATGCCCCACGCGGCCGGGATACTCAGAAAGGCGAGACTGGCCATCGCGGTGTAGGCAATCGACTGTTCGACCCACAGAATCGTCCAGATCATCGACGCCGCGAGATGCAGTACCACCACCGCGGTGGTGACCCGCCACGACTTTCGAGTGGCAACGGTGAAGACGGCCACCAACTCGGCACCACCGACAGCGTCGGTCAGGATCGTGCACACCGCCAGCGCTACCGCGATCTCGATCGGCCACCGGCGACGCCACCACAACGACACGGCACCGACAACGCCGACGACGATCGAGACGACCGTTCGCGTGGTCGTCATCCCCTCGGTGCCTGCAGCCACCGACAGCACCAACAGCAGCGCGAACGCGATGGCGGCGACATCCCATGCGCGTTCCCGATGCCGTCGAAGCAGAGTTGTCATCGAACCGTCACGATCGAACCAGGGGACGCCAGTACTGGCTCGTCTTCTTGTCTCGCACCACGACGCCGAGTCGGTCCAGTTCCGTGCGTAATTCGCGCGCATCGGACGCGGCCTTCTTCTTCAGGGCCATCGCGCGGGCTTTGAGCACCGCGTTCACTTCCGGTGCCAGACCGGGAGTTTCGGGTACCCACAGGCGATAGAGATCGGCATAGGGATCGCCGGTCGCGACCGACCAACCTCGCTTCTCGAACGCCGCCTCGATGGCATCACGCTTCTCCTCGCTCGGCACCCGCACCAGCTGACGCGAGGCACCGTCGAGCAGAACCAGTTCCTTGCCGTCCACGAAGACTGTGCCGACCTCGGACTTCGAGATCGTGGCGGTCTCGCCTCTCTCGGTGATACGTACCTGCATCTCCGACACCGCCACCCGTGCAGTGTCGTAGAACGCGGCCGCCACCAGAGCCAGCCCGAGCAGTACTCCCAGCCCGATACAGACGTACCGCACCCACCACTGCGACCACGAAGCGATCAACTCCAGCGGACCCTGAAACGGTATCCAGGTGAGCGACGCTCCCCAGGAAGCCACATAGGGCAGCCCGAACCCCAGTAGTCCCCCGATGATCACGGCACCGGCGATCAGGAAGAGCCGATCGCCGCGGGAGAACCACAGCACCGCCGGTGGCGTCTCCCCGAGCATCTTGTCGTCCATACCCTCACGGTATCGAGAGTGGGAGCAAGTACCCAGTCATCGAAAGTCGATACTTCTGCACCGACTTCCGAACGACCGCCGACCGTCGATCAGCCGAGGACGGGCATCACCAATGTCGTCAGAGCGCCGTCGACCGCCGACCGCACCAGCATCGGACGGTCAGGAGCGGCGATATCGAGCATCAGGTCCGGTCCGACGGCCGATGCGACCGCAGCCTGCAGGACGGCCGCGTCGAAGAACACCGTCATGTCGGAACCGGTCACCCGAGCGGGGACCGCGACACCCTCGACCGTCAGGCCGTCCTGGTCGGCGTCGATCCGCAGCGTACCGCTGTCGAGAGGAACGAAATCTCGTTGCACCACAACCCTCGTCGCGGTCGGAGCCAGACCGTCGATGATCGTGCGCCAGTCGGGAAAGTCGCCGTCGACCAGATCCACAGTGTGCTGGACGCCTTCGGACTCGAACACCATCGCGTCGTCGGTTGCCGTCAGCACACAGTTCCCCGACGCGGGTAGCGTCCCGAGAGAGCCGACCGATGCGATACGGGACCAGGCTGCGCCGGGTGAGCTCTGTGCCACGAGGCTTCGGGTGGTGAGTCGATACCGATCCGTCGCGGTGAGGGTGACAGTGCCACCGTCCACCTCGACCAGCACACCCCGCAGCACCGGAAACTCCTCGCTCGTTCCGGCTGCAGACGCGACCTGCTCGACCGCCGACGCGAACTCGACGGCAGAAAGTGTTGCTGTGCAATATCTTTCGTCGAACAATCGGCGGATCGAGATCGCGGCCTCGGCGGCTGCCCGCGCGCGTGCGACGAGCTCGTCGACGTGCCGATCCACGATGGCGACCGCTGCAGCTCCGTCGCCGGCGAGTGCGGAGGCCACCTTGTCCAGTGGCATGCCGATGTCGCGCAACTGTCGAATGATGTTCGCTCTCTCGAACTGTGCACGGGAATAGTAGCGATAGCCGGACTTGGCGTCGATGAAAGCCGGGACGAGCAACGCACAGTCGTCGTAGAACCGTAGGGCACTGGGGGTGAGTCCGCTCGCGCGAGCGAACGCACCGATGGTCAGGAATTCTTCGTCCGAATCAGTCATGGTGAAATCCTGAGGCTTCGGGTAGGTCGAAGGTCAAGCGCGATCCCGACACCTAGTCGATTCGACGCTTGTGCGCCCATCGCGTGAGCGCATTCCTGTTGGACTGCTGCGTCTTTCGGAGAACGTTCGAGGCATGGGTCTCGACGGTCTTGACGGAGATGAACAGATCCTCGGCGATCTCACGATAGGTGTACCCGCGCGCCAGCAGCCGCAACACCTCCAGTTCACGGGGCGTGAGCGAATCCAGTTCAGGATCCAGCGGGGGCTCCGGGGCAGCGCTTCGACCGGTGAACGAGTCGAGCACGAACCCGGCCAGACGGGGGCTGAAGACGGCATCTCCCCCGGCGACGCGTCGAACACCGTCGGCGAGCTCCGAGCCGGAGATCGTCTTGGTGACGTATCCCCTCGCCCCGGCACGGATGACGGCGATGACGTCCTCGGCGGCGTCGGACACACTCAGGGCGAGACAGACCGGCCCCTCGGAGATGCGGTTCAACACCGCGACGCCGCCGCCGTCGGGCATGTGCACGTCGAGCAACACCACGTCCGGCTTCGTCGATTCGATGCCCGAGACCGCCTCGGAGACGCCTCCGGCTTCTCCGACGACGTCGATGTCCGACTCGCGAGCGAGTTCGGCTCGCACACCGGAACGGAACACCGCGTGGTCGTCGACGAGGAAAACGCGGAAAGGTTCGGTCACGTCGACTGCTCCTGCTGGGTGGATTCGGACGATTCGGTGGTGACGGAGGCTCCGTTGCGAGGCATGAAGATTCGCACTTCGGTTCCCTTGCCGACGGTCGACCGTACCTGCACCGTGCCACCGCGGCGCTCGATGCGTCCCCGAATGGACTTCGCCAGTCCCTGTCGATCCTCGGGTACCTCGGATTCGTCGAAGCCGGTACCGCGATCGCGGACGAAAACGCTGACCTGTTCCGGTTCGGTTTCGGCGAACAGATCGATATTGGTCTCACCGGAATGCTTGGCCGCGTTGACGAGAGCCTCTCGCGTGGCACCCAGCAGCGCGGTGAAGCTCTCACGGGACAGGCCCGACTCGATGTCGTCGGGCAGTAGGTGCACGTCGCCGACAGTGATGGGTCGAACCGTCACGCCGTGCTGATCCTCGACCTCACCGGAGATGGTCTTGAGTGCGTCGGCCAAGCTGGAGTTGTCGGTGTCTCCGCCGTCGAACAGCCATTTGCGTAGTTCGCGCTCCTGCCCGCGCGCCAACCGCATCACCTCGTGCGGCTGATCGGACTGTTTCTGGATCAGGGCCAGTGTCTGGAGCACCGAATCGTGCAGGTGCGAGGCGATTTCCTCGCGCTCGTCGTTGCGGATGCGTGCAGACCGCTCGGCACCGAGCGCGCGCCAGGTGCGCAACCAGATGGGAACCGTCAACAGGCCGACGCCGACGAGAGTGACCACCACCGCCAGCAGTGACGAGCGCAGCGCGGCCAGATCGACGCGGGCGAGCACCACCACGGCGAGGCCGAGCACGATCAACGTCGCTCCGCCGACGACCCTCGCCCAACTCAACACGCTCGGATGCTTGGGCAGGCCGAGAGCAGTTCGTGGTCCCTCGGAGTCGAACTCACGCCAGACCAGGGCTGCACCGATCACCACGACGATGACCGGCACGATGACCGATGCAGCGGTACCGCTGAGCAGCCAGGCGAGCCCGACGGCGAGGCCGAGTCCGATGGCAGCCAACCCGAGGGCACGCTGGCGTTCGGCGGCACTCGGATGCGCAGTGTCCTCGCCCGCGGGCGTGAACATCCAGATCAATCCGTATGCGGCGATTCCGGCACCGGCGGATGCGGCGAGCAGCGCGAACGCCACCCGAACCTTGAACACGTCAACGCCGAGATGGTCGGCGAGCCCGCCTGCCACGCCGCCGACGATGCGTCCGCCGCCGCGGCGTTGGTAGGGGGCAGGAGCGGAGCCTGCAGAAGCGACAGGAAAAGCAGGAGCGGAGCCTGCTGGAGTGACAGGAAAAGCAGGAGCGGAGCCTGCAGGAGTGACAGGAAAAGCAGGAGCGGAGCCTGCAGGAGCGATGGGGGGAACAGGGGTGTCGGGCACGGCTGACGTGGTGTGGGTTGCCGTCGCGTCGCCTGCCGGGGACGGTGTGTTCCGGGCGGCGTCGACGGGTGGATTGTCGACAGGGTGCACGCCCTCGATCCTGGCACGGATGCGGTGGTGGTCGCATCAGGGTTCGCCCTGATGTTTTTCGTGGCTTTGTCGAGGTGGGCCCGATGTCGGGGACGAAGATCAGGGGTATCCCTGATGTGTTCGGTGGTCGTGGCGGACACGATGGTTGGCATGAGCAACGTGACCGTCTCGGATCAACTTCAGCAGATGTGGCGCACCCGTCCGCACCGCTTGCCGCAACGCGGGCATGTGGCGGGTGTTGCGGCCGGTATCGGCTATCGCTACGACGTCGACCCCGTTCTGATTCGGATCGCGTTCGTCGTCTCCACCTTGTTCGGCGGTACCGGCATCGTGCTGTATCTGGCGGCGTGGCTGGTGCTCAGCCGCGCCGGTGACACGGCGTCGGGTGCGGAATCGCTCGTCGGGCGTGGCAACAGCTCCGATTCGACGACCAAGATGGTGGTCGTGGCGGTGGCGTTGGTCATCGCGGTGTCGACGATCGGCCCTGTGGGTGTCGGACTCGGGGGTTCGGGGCTGATCTCTCTGGTGGCGATGCTCGGTGGACTGTGGTTGCTGCACCAACGGTGCCCGGAGCCGCCGCCGTACATGCGGACGGCGGAGTTCTCCCGTAACCGCTACGCCCCCATGCCTTTCGGCTCCAACACGTCGGCAGAACAGTGGACGGCCGCGCAGTATCGTCCGCCGCAGTTCCAGTACGAGCGATACACGCCGTACACGACTCTGCCGAAAAGCTACGTTCCGACTCCGAAGACCGTCGAGCACTCCGGCTCCGACACCGGCACAGACGCGCACACCGTGAACCTGAGCAAGGCAACCGCACCCGTCGAAAAGCCGACCGAGACGCCGACCGACATGGACACCGTGACCCCGCCGTCGTGGGACCCGCTCGGGGTGGCACCGTTCGCCTGGGATCTTCCCGAACCGACCGGGACATTCCCGCCCGCGGCGATCGAACGGAAGCGTCGATCACGGTGGACGGCAAGCTTTCTCGGCCTGGCCCTGCTCGCTGCCGGCATCACCGCGGCGGTCGGTGCCGCAACCGGTGGCGACTGGGCCTCGCCGGGCCGCGTCGGAGCCGTCGCTCTCGCCGTCGTCTCCGTCGGACTCGTGATCGGCGCATTCCTGCGCAAGGGCTACGGATTGCTGGTGATCGCGGCACCTCTGGCCGGCTTCGTCGTCCTGGCCTCAGCGGTCGATCCGATGGACATGGGCGAGAGTGCGTCGGGAACCCAGCGCATCGCACCGACCGCCGTTGCCGATCTCGCGGACACCTACGACGTCGGTATGGGTGAACTGGACCTCGACCTCACGGGCCTCGCCCTCACCGAGAACCGCACCGTCGAGATCGACGTGGCGCTGGGCAGCGCGTCGGTGACCGTGCCCGATTCGATGAACGTGATCGTGCAGTGCGAGGCGGCGTTGGGTTCGTGCCCCACCGACACACGGTTCGGACCGGCAACGAGCAGCGATGATCCGGTACTGACGATCGTCGGCGATCTGGCACTCGGCGAACTGAAAGTGGGGAATCGGTGAAGAAGAACGAGACCGACCGTGTCGGCCGCGACGACGATCCCGCCGGCGAGAATCGCACTTCGAGCCGACGCGGCCCCTCGGCACTGCTGCTGCTCGCCGGGCTGGCCACCATGGTCGTCGCGGTCGCAGCACTCATCGGCCAGGGAGCGATCGCGGCACTGGGCGACGTCCAGTTCCGCTGGGTGTTCGTCGTCGTCGCGGTGGTGGTCGGCTTCGCGCTACTGCTGGGCCCCAGCAAGAAGAGCTGAGTCCGCTACTCCCACTCGATGGTGCCCGGCGGCTTGCTCGTGACGTCGAGAACGACTCGGTTGACCTCCGGAACCTCGTTGGTCACCCGAGTCGAGATCGTTTCGAGCACGTCGTAGGGCAAACGAGTCCAGTCCGCCGTCATGGCGTCCTCGCTCGAGACCGGACGCAGCACGATCGGGTGGCCGTAGGTTCGGCCGTCGCCCTGCACCCCGACACTGCGTACGTCGGCCAACAGCACCACCGGGCACTGCCAGATCTGCTGATCCAAGCCTGCGACCGTAAGTTCTTCTCGGACAATCGAATCGGCATGACGGAGCGTGTTCAGACGGTCGCGGGTGATCTCACCGACGATGCGAATCGCCAGACCCGGTCCCGGGAACGGCTGCCTGCCGACGATGTCCTCGGGCAATCCCAGTTCTCGTCCGACGGCACGCACCTCGTCCTTGAACAGTGCGCGAAGCGGCTCGACCAGGGCGAACTGCAGATCGTCCGGCAGCCCGCCCACATTGTGGTGGCTCTTGATGTTGGCAGTACCGGACCCGCCGCCGGACTCGACGACATCCGGGTACAACGTGCCCTGCACCAGAAACTCGACCGCGTCGCCGTGCTCGGCGTTCTCGCCCAGCACCTCGGCGACCGCGCCTTCGAAGCTTCGGATGAACTCGCGGCCGATGATCTTGCGCTTCTCCTCGGGGTCCGAGACACCCTCGAGTGCGCCGAGGAAGGTGTCGACCGCATCGACGGTGACCAACTTGGCACCCGTCGCGGCGACGAAATCCTGCTGCACCTGCTCACGCTCGCCGGCCCGCAGTAGTCCGTGGTCGACGAAGACACAGGTCAGACGGTCACCGATCGCCCGCTGCACCAGCGCCGCCGCCACTGCGGAGTCGACGCCGCCCGAGAGGCCGCAGATGGCCTTGCCCGTCGGGCCGACCTGCTCCTGCACGGCGTCGACCAGAGCGTCGGCGATGTTGGCTGCAGTCCAGTCCGGCGCGATACCCGCCGTCTCGTGCAGGAATCGGCTGAGCACCTGCTGCCCATGCGGGGAGTGCAGAACCTCGGGGTGATACTGCACGCCCGCCATACGCTTGCCCTCGTTCTCGAAGGCAGCGACCGGCGCGCCTGCGCTGGTGGCGGTGACGGTGAAGCCCTCCGGGGCCGCGGTGACGGCATCACCGTGACTCATCCAGACCGGCTGCGTGGCGGGCAGACCGTCGTGCAGACGACCGCCGTCCACGCTGAGTTGGGTACGGCCGTATTCCCGCGTTCCGGTGTGTTCGACGGTTCCGCCGAGGGCCTGGGCCATGGCCTGGAATCCGTAGCAGATGCCGAACACGGGGATGCCGAGGTCGAGGAGCGCGGAATCGAGCTCGGGCGCACCCTCTGCGTAGACGCTGGAGGGTCCGCCGGACAGAACGAGCGCGACAGGGTCCTTCGCCGCGATCTCCTCGGCAGTGGCGGTATGCGAGATCACCTCGGAGTACACATTGGCCTCGCGCACACGGCGGGCGATCAACTGCGCGTACTGGGCGCCGAAATCGACGACGAGAACCGGGCGTGCGTGTGCGGGATCGTGTGCAGAGGAGTCGGTCACCGGGTCAGTCTAGTGGGACTGCCGCAGTGGTCATGCAACACCCGAATGCTCGACGGGCATCGCCGACGAACCCGACCGGATCTCGACGATCGGCATTCGCAGACCACCCGGAGCATCCACCGGCACGACCGGGGAGTTCGGGGCGATCGGATCGAGGCGCTGGTACGGCAACCCCTGCGCCGGACGGAGATCCAGCTCGCCCTTGTTCGGCCACAGCGCGGCCGAACGCTCGGCCTGCGCGCTGATCGTCAGCGACGGGTTGACTCCGAGGTTGGCCGATACGGCAGCGCCGTCGACCACACTGAGCGTCGGGTAGCCGTGGACGCGATGGTACGGATCGATGACGCCGTGCTCGGGATCCGAGGCGATCGCGCAGCCACCGAGGAAGTGGGCCGTGAGCGGAATGTTGAACAACTCTCCCCACGTACCGCCTGCCACACCACCGATCTTCTTGGCGATGCGTCGGGTGGCGTCGTTGCCCTCCGGGATCCACGTCGGGTTGGGCTCACCGTGCCCCTGCTTGCTCGAGATCTTGCGGCCGAAGGCTCCGCGCTTGGTGAACGTGGTGATCGAGTTGTCCAGGTTCTGCATGACGAGCGCGATGATGGTGCGCTCGCTCCAGTGCCGGACGTTGACGACGCGGACGAACTGAATCGGATGAGCGATCATCGCGAACACGAACTTGAGCCACCGCGGGATCCTTCCGCCGCCGTCGGTCATCAGTGTCTGCAGCATGCCCATCGCGTTCGAGCCCTTGCCGTACCGGACCGGTTCGATGTGTGTGCTGGGACTGGGGTGGAACGAGGACGTGATGGCCACACCGTGCGTGAGATCCATGTTCGGATCGACCGCCAGCTTCGCGGCCCCGACGATCGACTCGGAGTTGGTGCGGGTCAGTTCCCCGAGCGTGTCCGACAGACGGGGCAGCGCACCCGTGTCCTTCATCTTGTGCAGCAGGTTCTGCGTACCCCAGGTGCCTGCAGCGAGAACCACATTGGCCGCACTGTAGGTCTTGCGGCCCTTGCGCAGCCGGGCGCCGGTTCGTTCGGTGTCGACGTCCCAGGTCCCGTCGGATCGGGGAACGAGACCGGTGACGGTCGTCATCGGAACGATCTCGGCTCCTGCGCGCTCTGCCAGGCCCAGGTAGTTCTTGAGCAGGGTGTTCTTGGCTCCGTGGCGGCAACCGGTCATGCACTCGCCGCATTCGATGCATCCGGTGCGCTCGGGTCCTGCTCCGCCGAAGTACGGGTCCGGGACCGTCTTGCCCGGTTCTTCGCCGAAGAACACTCCCACCGGTGTCTGGATGAAGGTATCGGCGACACCCATGTCCTCGGCGACCGACTTCATCACCTCGTCGGCGGGGGTCATGTGCGGGTTGCGGACGACACCGAGCATGCGGGTGGCCTGGTCGTAGAACGGGGAGAGCTCACTGCTCCAGTCGGTGATGTGCGCCCACTGCTTGTCCTCGAAGAACGGTGCCTGGGGCTTGTAGAGGGTGTTCGCGTAGTTCAGCGAACCGCCGCCGACTCCGGCACCGGCGAGGATGAGGCAGTCGCGCAGCAGGTGCACCCGCTGGATGCCGTAGAGGCCGAGCTTCGGTGCCCACAGGAAGCGCTTGAGATCCCAGCTGTTCTTCGCGAAGTCCTTGTCCTCGAAGCGTTGTCCGGCTTCCAGGATGCCGACGCGGTATCCCTTCTCCACCAACCGAAGCGCGGTGACGCTTCCGCCGAAGCCCGAACCGACGATCAAGACGTCGTAATCCGTTGCGCGAACAGCTGAACCCATGGTGACCTCCGCTACATCCGATGCTGTCGAACAGTATGCACACCCCCATGTGACTACCGCCACAACCGATTCTAGCTGTTACGAGAGGTATCACCAACACAGGGTCGGCTTACGTGGACGACATGCAGCAGAAAGGGCGCGCACCCCTGAGTGAAAGGAGTACGCGCCCTGTCGGAGCAATGTCGATCAAGCCCTGACGTTCAGGCCCACCTTCTGGAATTCCTTGAGATCGGAGTACCCGGACTTCGCCATCGACCGACGCAGCCCGCCGACGAGGTTGATCGAGCCGTACGACTCACGCGACGGTCCGTTGAGCACCTGATCCAGGCTCGGCCGCTCCCCCGCCGACATCGGCAGCAGCGCCCCGCGCGGCATGGACGGATGCGCCGCGGCCGACGGCCAGTACCAACCTCCGCCGGGAGCCTCCGCGGCGACGGCAAGCGGAGCACCGAGAACCGCAGCATCGGCCCCGCAGGCGATGGCCTTGGCGAGGGCACCGGAGGTGGTGATGTCGCCGTCGGCGATGACGTGCACGTAGCGCCCGCCGGTTTCGTCCAGGTAGTCCCGACGTGCCGCGGCCGCATCGGCGATGGCGGTGGCCATCGGAACGCCGATGCCGAGCACCTCACCGGTGGTCGTGCCACCTTCGACCGAGCCGTAACCGACGATGACGCCTGCAGCGCCGGTGCGCATCAGGTGCAGCGCCGTGCGGTGATCGCTCACGCCGCCAGCGATGACGGGAACATCCAGCTCCGCGATGAAGGTCTTGAGGTTCAGCGGCTCGTCCTCACCGTGAGCCACGTGCTCGGCGGAGATGATCGTGCCCTGGATGACCAGCAGATCGAGACCCGACGCCACCAGGGCGGGGGTGAGCGAGCGAGCGTTCTGCGGGCTCACCCGAACGGCGACGGTCACCCCGGAGTCACGGACCTGACCGACGGCCGCGGCCAGCAGATCCGGCCGAAGCGGTGCCGCGTGCAGTTCCTGCAGGAAGGCGATAGGTGCGTCCGGATCGAGATCGGTCTCGGCGATGTGGATCAGCTGATCGAGCTTCGCCTGCACGTCCGCGTGGCGCGCCCAGAGTCCTTCACCGTTGATGACACCCAGCCCACCCTGGCGACCCAGCTCGATCGCGAACTCGGGCGAGACCAGAGCATCGGTCGGATGCGCCAGAACGGGAATGTCGAAGCGGTACGCGTCGAGCTGCCATGCCGTCGACACCTCCTTCGACGACCGGGTACGACGGGACGGCACGATGTCGATGTCGTCCAGCTGGTAGGTGCGGCGGGCTTCTCTGCCCATGCCGATTTCAACGAGGTCGCGCACGCGCGCACCTTTCTACTTCGAGAGCGAATCGAATCGGCCGAGGAAGGGCCGAGGCGACTATCGGGTGGTGTAGTTCGGGGCCTCTGCGGTCATCGTGATGTCGTGCGGGTGGCTCTCCTTGAGCCCGGCCGCAGTGATCTGCACGAACTGAGCCTTCTGCAGGTCCTCGATCGAGGTGGAACCGGTGTACCCCATCGCAGCGCGCAGACCACCGGTGAGCTGGTGGATGACCTGGGTCAACGGTCCGCGGTACGGGACGCGACCTTCGATGCCCTCGGGCACCAATTTGTCCTCGGCCAGCACGTCGTCCTGGAAGTAGCGGTCCTTGGAGAACGACTTCGCTCCCCCTCGCCCCTGCATCGCGCCGAGCGAACCCATGCCGCGGTAGCTCTTGAACTGCTTGCCGCCCACCAGAATCAGCTCGCCCGGCGACTCTGCGGTTCCGGCCAGCAACGATCCGAGCATGGCGGTCGACGCACCGGCAGCGAGCGCCTTGGCGATGTCGCCGGAGAACTGCAGACCGCCGTCGGCGATGACCGGCACACCGTGCGGCTTGCACGCCGCGACGGCTTCGAGGATGGCGGTGATCTGCGGAGCGCCGACGCCTGCGACAACGCGGGTGGTGCAGATCGATCCCGGCCCGACGCCGACCTTGACCGCGTCCGCACCTGCCTCGACGAGGGCGAGTGCGCCCGCTCGGGTGGCCACGTTACCGCCGACGACCTGTACGCGGTCGCCCACCTCGGCCTTGAGTTTGCTGACCATCTCGAGTACCTGCGAATTGTGGCCGTGCGCGGTGTCGACGATGATGACGTCCACCCCGGCGTCGGTCAGAGCCATCGATCGAGCCCAGGCGTCCTGCCCGACGCCCACCGCGGCACCGACCAGCAGGCGACCGTCACGGTCCTTGGTGGCATCGGGGTGCTGCTCGGTCTTGACGAAGTCCTTCACGGTGATCAGGCCGGTGAGCGCGCCCTTGCCGTCCACGATCGGCAGCTTCTCGATCTTGTGGCGACGCAGCAGACCGAGCGCCGCTTCCGCGGTGACGCCCTCCTGCGCGGTGATCAACGGTGCCTTGGTCATGACGTCGGCGACGCGGCGGTTCTGATCGACCTCGAACCGCATGTCGCGGTTGGTGATGATGCCGACCAGCGCGCCGGTCTCGTCGGTGACGGGAAGACCGGAGATCCGGAAGCGCGCACACATGGCGTCGACCTCGGCCAACGAGTCGGTGGGCTTGCAGGTGACGGGGTCGGTGACCATCCCGGCCTCCGAGCGCTTGACCGTCTCGACCTGCGACGCCTGATCCTGCAGCGACAGGTTGCGGTGCAGTACGCCCATACCGCCGGCGCGGGCCATGGCGATGGCCATCCGCGCCTCGGTGACGGTGTCCATGGCGGAGCTGACCAGCGGTACCCGCAGGCGGATCTCGCGGGTGATCTGGCTGGAGGTGTCGACCGAGCTGGGAATCAGATCCGAAGCGGCCGGCAGCAGCAGGACGTCGTCGAACGTGAGGCCGAGCATCGCGACCTTGTTGGGATCGTCGCCGCCTGTGCGGACGTGGGCTCCGGGACTACTCATACGAATCTGGCCCTCCCTAGAGCCTGGTTGCACTTCGGCGCGGCGTGCGGCCGGTGAGAGCTCGCAGGCGCACCGCAATGCGGTGTTGGAGAACGGATGGAGTTTCGGCACTTGCACTCATCTGTTCAGCGCCGTGAACCATGGTATCGGCTAGGGCACAACCAGTGCGAATGCCTCCCGCTGTGAGTGGCTTCGAGCACCGAAATCGCAGTCCGCAGCATTGTCGGCGGCGGTCGCGTCCGGCATGTCGCATTCGAACAGCTGGCGCAGACCCACAAGTCCTGCGTACCGTGGAGGCGTGCGCGATCAACTGCCTCCCGGTCTACCCCCGGATCCGTTCGCCGGAGACCCAGCCGACCCGTCGGCCGCCCTCGACGCCATCGAGCCAGGCCAGCCTCTCGATCCTCAGGAGCGCCTGGCCGTCGAGGAAGACCTGGCGGACCTGGCTGTCTACGAGGCACTGCTCGGCCACCGCGGCATCCGCGGACTGGTCGTGTGCTGCGAGGACTGCCAGCAGGACCACTACCACGACTGGGACATGTTGCGGGCGAACCTTCTGCAGCTTCTGGTCGACGGAACCGTCCGTCCGCACGAGCCCGCCTACGACCCCGTCCCCGACGCCTACGTGACCTGGGATTACTGCCGCGGGTTCGCCGACGCTTCGATGAACGACGCGTTGCACGGCGACGGATTCGACAGCTGATCCTTTCCGCATCTTCACACGAAGAAGCCCGACACGATCATCGTGTCGGGCTTCTTCGTCGTTCGGTGGGGAATCGAAACCCGGTCAGCTGCCGCCGGACGGAACCGACATGCGGTCGCGGTTCTCGGACGAACTACCTCCAGCGGTCGCTGTCGGCTGATCGGGCTCCTGAACCACAGTCGGCGTGACCTCGGGGGTCGTCGTCGGACTCGGAGTCGTCGTGGTGGGCGGAACCACGGGTGTCGTCGTCGGAGCCGGAGTGATCGGCACACCCGTGGTGTCGGGTGCGACCTGATCCACCGGAGCCTGTGGCAACACGACCTCCGAGCTGGGCACCGGAGCCGGGATCACATCGGCAGGCGGCGGGACGGGCGCGGGCAGCGTCAGAGCCTGCAGTTCCTGCATCAGACGCGCCAGCCACTGATCGAGCTCGGCTCGCTGCGCGTCGTCGAGCACAGCGGAACTGCTGTTCGACGCACCGTCGAGCAGTGCGCGAGCGGCAGTGGTGTCCCCGGAGGACAGAAGATTTTCCGCCTCCTGCAGTTTGGACGTCGTATCGATCTGCGCCACGGTCGAATCGGCCTGCTCGGAGAAGACGACCGACTTGACGCTCCACAGCGGATCGTCCGGTGTCGAGTTGTACGAGATGACCACCAGGCCACCCATCACGACGGCGATCGCGGCTGCGGCACCGGCGATGGGACGCAACAAACGCATCCGTCCACCGCGGTTGGCCGAGCTCGAGCGAGCCATGTCGGCGGCGAGCTTCTCGCGTTCGACCGACGCGACGACCACGTCGAGGGAGGGTCCGGCCGGCATCGCCGGCGTGACCACGTCTGCTCGCCAATTGGCCAACAGTAGGGCGAGTTGGTACTCGTCTGCGTCATCGGTGGCAATCGGTCCGTCACCACTGATCGCGTCGATGAACGCATCGTCACGACGTACGGCGACGAGGTCCACTGGACCACCGTCTGCGCCGATGTCGGCATAGGGATCGTTCTGCTTCGGTCCAGTGGAGTTCACGTGCTCACCGATACGCGAGATTCCGCGACGCGGGGTCTCACCGGGGCCACCGTGACCATTGTCCCTAGCCATACATTTCACCTGCTCTCACAACTTCGTTCTTCAGTTTTGCGATAGCTCGGTGCTGAGCCACGCGGATAGCGCCTGCAGTGCTGCCGACGGCGGCTGCTGTTTCCTCGGCCGACAACCCGACTATCAGTCGGAGCACCAGAATCTCGCGGTGCTTGGCGGGCAAGGTGTCCAGCAGTGCAGTCATCTGTCGACTCGACTCGGATTCGAGAGCGCGTTGCTCCGGTCCGTGCTCCATCGACACGACATCTGGTACTTCGGCGGCCGGGTCCGATTTGTTACGCGAGGCGCTCCGATGGGCGTCGGCGACCTTGTGAGCCGCGATGCCGTACACGAATGCCATGAACGGACGACCTTGGTCCTGGTATCGCGGCAAGGCGGTCATGACTGCCAAACAGACCTCCTGCGCCACGTCGTCGGCCGAAAGCTGACCGCGTTCGGCCGAACCGACCCGTGCCCGGCAGTACCGAACGACGAGTGGTCGGATGAACTCCAAGACCCGGGACAGAGCCAGTCGATCGCCTTGCGCTGCGGCAACGACGAAAGAGTCAAGCTCCTCACCCGCACTGTTCATCGTCGACAAATTTCCCCGCGTTACAGGTACGCACCCGCCTGGGAGCGCTTCCACGTGGTGGTGGAACGAGACCAAGGATAGCGACACCACCCGGTCACAACCGAACCAATCGGTCCGACTCCGACCCAGGTCCTGGTCAACCGACCGTCGAACCACCCAGGCGATCGATGGCGGCAGCCAAGTCGCCGGAGGCGATCATCCCGGCATCGACCCCACCTGTTCCCTCGCAGAGCATCGTGGCGGCCCAGCGCAGGGGTAGCAGACCTGCCATCTCCGCAGCGCAGGCCACCTGGACGGCCGACTCACGGGCACGGGAGGTCTCACCGGCACAGCTCAGTGCGGCCGCAACCACCAGGTCGGTCTTGACGATGTGCCGTAACGAATCGGCATCGTCGGCGAGAGCTCGAGCGGCCTCGGCGTGTCGGACTGCCTCGGGTCCGTCGCCGCGCATCATCGCCAACTCGGCCGCCACCCACGCCGCCCGCAGTGCCGGGCGCCACGATCCCCGACCGACGTGGCCGTGCCGCTGGCCCGCACTGCGGGCCAGGAGGGTGTCCGCGAGGTGAAACCGTCCGCTTCCCAATGCATCTGCGGCCAGGCCGGTCAGCGCATCGCTACGGGCCTGAACGGAGTCCTCGGATTCCGACGGCCCTACGAGACCGACGAGAATGACAGCCATGCCGTCGAATCGGCGGGCTCGCTCGTGTTCGCCCACCTGACGCAGCCACGACGCTCTGGTCGAGGCGTGCAGCGACCGAAGTTCCGGGCCACGGGGCCGATGCCTCCGAAGCTCGATTTCGGCGGCGCTGTATCGACCCTGGCCCGCCAACGCGACACTGCGAAACCAGCTCTCTCGCGAATCGGTGGCGGCCGGGAGCGGAAATCGGCCGGGGTTGCTGCCGAAGGCAGCGTCGAAGAGTTCGGACTGCGTCGCGGTGAACAGCGAGCTCTGCTCTGATGGCACGGACGCAAGGGTAGGGCCTGAGCCTGCGTCGAACCGCGCCCGAGTCCTACCGATTCGTGGCGACGTCATTACGTGGGGCGAATTCGCTATCGGACCGAAAAGGGCATCGGCGCATCGTTTCCTGTGCGCAGAAAGCAGTTTTCAAGGAATTAACAATGTGAACACGGGCCGATTCGAGGACGAGAATCTGAACGCTGTGTGGCGAATAGGTTAATCGGCGCACTCGATCGCACATTCGGCTCACGACGCACAGCCTGCCGAATCCGCGCCCACTCGAACGTCGCCCCGCGATCCACGCGATCGTCTCGGACACTCCGTGCGGGCTCGGTCGAGGGAACCGACGTCGAGCCCGAGGTGTTGATCCGGACTACGCTCGGCACCACCGACACTGCTGTGATCAGCAGAAATACCGACAACAAGGTTCCGGTCGGATCCAGCTGGAGTCTCGTCGAACCGCCGCGGGACGTCTGCGTCGGAGCGCACCGCATCGGCAGCCGCACAGCCTGTGCACTCTCATCGTCTCGCGTGTCGGCGGATTCTTCAACAGGAAGGACACGCATGCGGGTGAGTCGAAGTAAATATCGCCCGTGTTAATTCTTTGCCCCATAACTATGCATTTGCCCACGACAGAGAACTATTGACTCGATTTCGTCGATCCACATAACGTTGTCGACATTCGGATCACGAATCCGAGAAGCCACACCACCCTAGGAGTTTCCATGCCGCAGCCGAATCACCTCCCTGGGCCGAACGCCGACATTTGGGATTGGCAAATGCACGGCCTGTGCCGTGGCGTCGATTCGTCCATGTTCTTCCACCCGGACGGCGAGCGGGGCCGGGCACGAGCACAGCGCGAGATGCGAGCCAAGGAAATGTGCCGCAGCTGCCCCGTACTCGCTCAATGCCGTACACACGCTCTCAACGTCAGCGAGCCCTACGGGATCTGGGGCGGGATGTCCGAGACCGAGCGGGAACTGCACGCTCGTCACAATCGCCGCCGCATCGCGGTGTAGTCACCCCAACACCGAGAAAGCCCCCCAACCCGTTCGGGTTGGGGGGCTTTCTCGTGTCACCGAACGTCAGTGAGCGTGTCCGTGTCCGGCAGCAGGCTCGGAAGCCTCTTCCGGCTTCTCCACGATCGCACTCTCGGTCGTCAGGATCATGCGTGCAACCGACGCGGCGTTGACCACTGCGGAGCGAGTCACCTTGACCGGATCGACGACGCCGTCGGCCAGCAGGTCGCCGTACGTCAGCGTCGCGGCGTTGAATCCGTGACCCTTCGGCAGTTCTGCCACCTTGCTGACGACGACGGAACCGTCGATGCCCGCGTTGGAGGCGATCCAGAACAGCGGTGCGTTGAGCGCGGTGCGCACCACGGCCACACCGGTGGCTTCGTCACCGGTCAGGCCCAGGTCGTCGGCCAGAGCCAACGCTGCCTGAGTCAGAGCCGAGCCGCCGCCGGGGACGATTCCCTCTTCGACCGCAGCCTTGGCCGCAGCCACGGCGTCGTCGACGCGGAACTTGCGTTCCTTGAGCTCGGTCTCGGTGGCTGCGCCGACCTTGATGACCGCGATGCCGCCCGAGAGCTTCGCCAGACGCTCTTCGAGCTTCTCGCGATCCCACTCCGAATCGGTGCTCTCGATCTCACGACGGAGCTGACCGACGCGCGCATCGATGTCGTCCTGCGTGCCCGCACCGTCGACGATGGTCGTGTCGTCCTTGGTGACGACGACGCGACGAGCGCGACCGAGCAGCTCGAGGCCGGCTTCCTTGAGACTCAGACCCACATCGGCGGTGATGACCTGACCGGCCGTCACGACCGCGAGATCGTCGAGGAACGCCTTGCGGCGATCACCGAAGAACGGTGCCTTGACCGCCACGGCCTTGATCGTCTTGCGGATGGAGTTGACGACCAGCGTCGAGAGAACTTCACCCTCGGTGTCCTCGGCGATGATGAGCAACGGCTTGCCGCTCTCGGCAACCTTCTCCAGCAGAGGCAGAAAGTCCAGAAGCGATGTGATCTTCTCGCGGTACAGCAGGACGTACGCGTCCTCGAGAACTGCTTCCTGCGCGTCGACGTCGGTGACGAAGTACGGCGAGAGGTAGCCCTTGTCGAACTGCACGCCTTCGGTGACCGACAGCTCGGTCAGCAGCGTCGAGGACTCCTCGACGGTGACGACGCCGTCTGCGCCGACGCGAGTGAGCGCCTCGCCGACGAGCTCGCCGATCTCGGGGTCACGCGAGGACACGGTGGCGACCTGAGCGATCGCCTGCTTGCCCTCGACCGGGGTTGCGGCGGCGAGCAGGGCCTCGGCGACCTTGTCGGCCGCCTTGGAGATGCCGGTACCGAGCGCGATCGGGTTCGCGCCCGCGGCGATGTTCTTCAGACCGCCGCGCACGAGTGCCTGCGCGAGGACCGTCGCGGTGGTGGTTCCGTCGCCTGCGACGTCGTTGGTCTTGGTGGCGACGCTCTTGACCAGCTGCGCGCCGAGGTTCTCGAACGGATCCTCCAGGTCGATCTCACGAGCGATCGAGACACCGTCGTTCGTGACGGTCGGACCGCCGAATGCCTTGGACAGGACGACGTGGCGTCCCCGTGGCCCGAGCGTCACCTTGACTGCGTCGGCCAACTTGTCGACGCCGCGTTCGAGTGCGCGGCGCGCTTCCTCGTTGAATTGGATTTGCTTTGCCATGTTTCGGTGTTACTCCTTCGAGCAAATAAACTCGATCGAACGCACACCGCCCCGGGACCGACACGAAAATCGGATACCGGGGCGGATGCGTTGTGGCCTACTTGGCGATGACAGCCAGCACGTCGCGTGCCGACAGAATCAGGTACTCCTCGCCGGCGTACTTGATCTCGGTGCCGCCGTACTTGCTGTAGATGACGGTGTCACCTTCTTTGACGTCGACCGGGATGCGGTTGCCCTTCTCGGTGACACGGCCTTCGCCCACGGCGACGACGGTGCCCTCCTGGGGCTTCTCCTTGGCTGTGTCGGGGATGACCAGACCGGAGGCGGTCGTCGTCTCGGCCTCGTTGGCCTGGACGAGGATCTTGTCCTCGAGCGGCTTGATTTTCACGCTCGCCACGTTGAGCCCTCCAAAGTTATGGGGTACGCGCCCGGGGTCGGATCCCCGGACAGCTGTGTGTATGTACTTCTCGTGCGGTTCTGACAATCACGGCCTGAACTCGTTCCCGTCGTCGCGGGTGCCGGGACTTCGCTCGGTGCCAACTAGCACTCTATACACGAGAGTGCCAGCACTCAAGGGCTGGGTTCGCCAGGTTCGCGGCGCGGTGGTCGGACGGGTGCGCACGAGGGCGATCGCCCACCGCTTCGCGCAACCACGCACATCCGACGACTGCCGAATCGGGGCCCGAAACGCCGAACGTCCACGTCGTTTCTCGCTGTTTTCCCGGACTCCGTGAAGTCTCCGAAAGGCCAGGTAGAAGGCCATCAACAGTCATCGGGTAACGGACCGAGCGGCCTATTACAGTCGCGCCGGAGCTCGAAGTAACGTTACGATAACGGAGCTGTGCGAACGATAACGATCGGCAGCTGTGCCGCGACAAGGCACTCAGGGCAGTCGATTTCCGACAGATACACAGGGGCGGGAGGTGAAGCATGCGGGTAGGAGTGGGCATATCCACCGGATCCGAGGTCGTGTGCGCAGCCCTCGTCACCGTCGACACCGACGGTTCTCGCACGGTCGAGTACCGAACGGTCTCGGCCGACCGTCAAGCCAACACCGACATCGGAGATCTGGTCACCTCGGCCATAGAACTCATGGCCTCCCTGATCCCCGGCCACCGGTCCCCCGACGCGATCGCCGTCACCTACCGCACGGAGGAGCACGCTGCGGGCATTCGCGCGGCGCTGGCCCACACCACTCGTGACGTTCGACTGGTGCCGGAGTCCGCAGCCGCGTCCGCGCACCTGGCGACCACCGGCCTGATCGACCGGTACGACACGATCGCGCTGGTCGATCTCGGAGCCTCGGGCATGTCGGTCACCGTCACCGATCGGACCGCCGAGACGGTACTGGCGCACGGCCGGTCGGACGCCGTCGCCGGCGACGCACTCGACGTGCTCGTCAAGAACCTCGTGCAGGACATGACCCGTGACAATCTTCGGGACGACATCCGCGACAACCGAGGAATCGGCTCCGCGCGGTACCGATCGATCAAGGAACGCCTCTCCCAGGAGGACGAGGTCCGCATCGAGCGTTACAGCGGAATCCCGCTGACGGTCACCCGTGACGCGTTCGAAGCCGCCGTGACCCCGACCTTCGACACCGCCGCTCGGTTCGTCCGGCGGGTGTTCGACGAGAGCACTCACGAACCCGAGGTCATCGTGCTGATCGGCGGAGGGGCGCACATTCCCCTGCTCGCGTCCACGCTCACCGACATGTTCCACGCCCCGGTCGTTCGACTGCCGGAACCCGACGCCGTTCTTGCCGTCGGCGCTGCTGCCGTCGCCGCATCGGCCGTCGGCGGCGGGTACCAACTCGTCTCGGCCACGCGCAACACCGCGAGCCGGATGAGCCGATACTCCGGTGCGATCGCGGCTGCCGTCGTCGCGGGCGGACTGGTACTCGCCTACGGTGTGCAGACGATGGCACCGGCCGAAGATCCCAACGTCTCACCGGCCGGAAGTACCGCCCGCGACGCGACCGAATCGAGCGACGCCGGTACGCCGGTCACCGAGGGCTGGGCCCCCGACGAGAACCGCCCCACCGCCGGGCTCACCCCGGGCGATCGGTCCGACCCGACGGCAACCTCCGTCGACGGCGACGGATCGTCGGCTCGGTTCACGACCACCGCTGCGCCGACCAGCACCCCGACGCTGCGGCCGGCCCCCGATCTCCCGCAGATCGAATGGCCGATCGATCCCACGTCGAATCCTGTGTCCCCCGATGTCACCAGCGCAGTTCCCATAGAACCGCCGACCTCGGTCACCACGATTCCGGTAGAGCCTTCCGAACCGATCGAGTCTTCGGACCCGAGCGATACGACCGAGATCGTGCCGGTACCGACGACCGAGGTCACGCCGGTGCCGACCGAGTCGATCGGCGCGCCGACCACCGATGTCAGCGGTTCGGAGCCCACGCCGGAACTGACGGCACCACCGACGGTGTGGTCACCGCCTGCACCGGCCCCCTCGAGTGAGCCTCTGTCCGCGGCCGTGCCGTCGACAACCCGTTCGTCCGAGACCACCGCCGCGTCCACGCAGGCCCCTCAGCCGGGCACCTGACTGATCGCGACCGACAGGCCGGGATCGGTCACTGCGGTCAAGGCCGAAGGCTGTGCTCCGCCCGCGACCAGGTGCGCGCCCAGTGCCGCGATCATCACCCCGTTGTCGGTACACAGTCGCGGCTTCGGAATTCTGAGCGTCAAACCCTGCTCGGCACAACGGCTTTCGATCAGCGAACGGATGCGAGAGTTGGCGGTGGCACCCCCACCCAGAACTATCGTGTCGACGTCGACGTCGGTTGCCGCACGGACGGCCTTCATCGTCAGGACATCGGCGACGGATTCCTGGAAGGACGCGGCGATGTCCGCGACCGGAATCGGATCTCCCGCGCGCTGCCGGGCCTCGACGAACCGAGCGACAGCCGTCTTGACCCCGGAGAACGAGAAGTCGTAGCGGGCGTCGCGTGGGCCGGTCATTCCTCGGGGAAACGCGATCGCGGCCGGATCACCTTCGCGCGCAGCATCATCGAGGGCCGGACCACCCGGATAGCCCAATCCCAGCAGCCGCGCAACCTTGTCGAAGGCCTCCCCGGCTGCGTCGTCGACGGTGGTCCCGAGCTCGGCGATCGGCCGAGACAGATCGTCCACGTGCAGCAGATGAGTGTGACCACCCGAGACCAACAGTGCCACGCACGACGGCATCGGCCCGTGCTCGAGTGTGTCGACCGCGACGTGCCCACCGAGGTGGTTCACCGCGTAGAAGGGCACACCCCAGGCCGCGGCGTAGGCCTTGGCGGCGGCAACCCCGACCAGCAAGGCCCCTGCCAACCCCGGTCCGATCGTCACCGCGACGGCGTCGGGACGCTCGATGTCCGCGGCTGCCAGAGCCCGCCGCATGGTCGGCACGATGGCCTCGAGGTGCGCGCGCGACGCCACCTCGGGCACCACTCCGCCGTACCGCGCGTGTTCGTCGACACTCGAGGCCACCTCGTCGGCCATCAGCTCGCACGTGCCTGCCCCGCCCCACCGGACGATCCCGACTCCTGTTTCGTCGCAGGAACTTTCGATACCCATGACGATCATCGGGCCGGTCCTTCCGTCTTCTCGAACCGACGCATGGTGAAGGCATCGGCCCCGCTCGGTTGGTAGTACTTCGCCCTGGTGCCCACGATCTCGAACCCTTCGCGTCGGTACAACTCGATGGCGGGCTCGTTGTCGGTGCGGACCTCGAGAAAGACCGGCCCACCGTGCTCGTCGGCCACGCGCAGCAGTTCGTCGAGCAGTCGCCCGCCGATTCCTCTGCGGTGATGCGCCGGATCGACACCGATGGTGTGCACCTCGGACTCTCCGACGACAAACGCTCCGCGGCTCGGCTGCCCCAACAGAGAGATGCCTGCGTAGCCGACGACCTCACCGTTCTCCCGCGCCGTGACGTAATGATTGTGTGGTGCCGCCAGTTCCGCGATGAATGCATCCTCGGCCCACGGGTCGTCACCCGGGAACAGCACGGTCTCGAGGTACGCGCACCGAGCAGCGTCCGCCGCCGTCATCGACTCGATCGACACCGTCACTTCGCAGCCTTCGCTGCGGCGCGCTCGTCGAGCGTCTTGGCGTCGGGGCGGCGCAGGTACAACGGGACGAGCGGGCCCGGAACGATACCGCTGCCGATGTCGGCGGCAGCAACCGCAACCAATCCGGCTGCGGACGGTGCCTGCACATCACGAATCGGAAGTTCGAATGCCGCAGCATGCGGGGCCGATCCAGCGACCGCGTCGACTCCGACACTATCGAGCTCGGCCGGGGCGACAACGTCGGGTCCCGCCACCCGCACGCCGACTTCGTAACGCGCCCAGTAGATTTCGCGTCGGCGCGCATCGGTCACCACCAGAAGCGACCCGGGCTCGGAGACATCTGCGGCGATGGCGTCGAGACTGCACACGCCGTATACCGGAAGACCGAGCGCGTCCCCGAACGCCGCAGCCGTCGCCATTCCCACCCGTAGGCCGGTGTAGGGACCGGGGCCGACGCCCACGACGACGGCACCCAGTTCGGCTGCGTTGATGTCGGCCTCGGCCAGGCACTCGACGATGTTGGGCGTCAGGATTTCAGCGTGCGATCGCGCGTCCACTCGAACCCGGGTGGCGAGCGTCGTGGTCGCTGCACCGGCCGTGGACTCGGTCAGGCTCACCACACCTGCGGTGACGGCGGGGGTCGAGGTGTCGACGGCAAGTACAAGCACGATATTTCAGATTACCCGTCGCCGGGGATTCGGCCGCACACCCGGTACCCGGTCAGGATCGATCTCGCGGGTCCGCCCCGCCGGGCACCCGACTCACCTTCACGCGGCGAACATCGGAGTCCGGATCACGCGTCAGACGAACCGACACATGGCCGTCCGTCAGCTTCTCGACCAATCCCTCGCCCCACTCGACCACGACGACGGCGTCGGTGAGGTCGGTATCGAGGTCGAGTGCATCGAGTTCGTCGACGGCCGACTGCCCCGTCATCCCGAGCCGATAAGCATCGACGTGGACCAGCGCAACCGACGGTAGCCCACGGGGCCGTGGGCCGGGCCGATGCTCTCGCGCGATGACGAACGTCGGCGAGGTGACGCGGCCCTGCACACCGAGTCCGGCCGCGATCCCCTTGGTCATGGCGGTCTTTCCGGCCCCGAGCGGGCCGTCGAGGATCACCAGATCGCCTGCGACCAGAACGTCCGCCAGCCGCGCACCGAACTCGGCGGTGTCTGCGGCAGTGACCAATTCGACGTCCACCGGCAAGGTCAGCGGCTCGTCAGACAACGCCCCACCGTCGCTTCTTGCCCGCGGCCTCCGTCGCCCGTGCCACGAGCCGCTGTATCGCACCGTTGACCTGCTCGGGGAATTCGAGTTGAACCAGGTGCCCACCCTGGCGCACCCGCACCATCTCCGAACGCGGCAGGGCCTGAGCGAGAGCCTCCGAGCTGGCGAACGGAATGATCCAATCCTCGTCCCCGCACACCACCGACACCGGAATGTTCTCGAACTCCAGCAGCGCTTCTGACTCGTCGTGCAACTCGAGCGTCTCGAGGAAGTTGACGATCGTGACGACGGAGGTGTCGTCGATCATCGACTGCGAGAACGCCACCAACCGCGGCGAGACCCGGGTGCCGTACGACGCCGCGCGCAGGACCGGCGAGATGAGCGCACGCACCGCGCCGCGGCCGAATTGCACCAGGCCCGGTGACGTCCGCACTGCCGCGCGGAACGCATCGACCGCCGGGTTCTGCAGACTACGACCCACCCCGGACTGCGCGAGACCGGCAGCAGTCGTCGAGATCAGGACCGCTCCGATGACTCGCTGCCGCAGAACCTCCGACCGTTGCCGCGCCATGGACAGGATCGACATGCCGCCCATCGAGTGCCCGACCAGAACGATGCGTCCACGTGGTACCACCGAGCGGATCACCGCATCGAGATCGAGGCCGAGCTGGCCGATGGTGCAGCTCTCCGGGCTCGGTACCCCGGAACGCCCGTGACCGCGCTGGTCGTAGAAGACCATGCGCACTGTCGAACCCCACTGCTGTTCGAGCGCCCGCCGTTGGAAATGCCAGGACGACATGCGCAGGCAGTAACCGTGGACGAAGATCACGGTGGTCTCGGCGTCCGCCGGACCCACCTCGCGCACCGCGAGGGGTACACCGTCGTCCGCCGTGACGATGCTGCCCCGGTCTGCGTCCATCAGGTCGAGGTTCTCGGTGGCCAGCGGGTCCTTGTTGGACCGGAACGCCGTCTCGCGCACCACAATTGCAATACTCTCCAGCAATCCGAGCATGATCTAGATCGTCGCCTCCCCTGAGCGAGCGCCGACGAACCGTCGCCGAACACGTCCACGAACGCCGGTCACGACTTCGTAGCTGATGGTCTCGAGCGCGTCTGCCCAATCCTGGGCGTGCGCCTCTCCCCTGTCCCCTGGTCCGAACAGTAACGCCTCGTCGCCGACTGCGACACCCGAGTCACTGCCGCCGAGGTCGACGACGAACTGATCCATGCACACGCGCCCGACGGAGGGATAGCGACGACCTGCGATGGTCACCTCGAACCGCCCGCTGAGGCGACGGACGACCCCGTCGGCGTATCCGAGAGCGACGAGGGCGACCACGGTGTCGGCGGGAGCGGTCCAGGTGTAGCCGTAGGACACAGATTCACCTTCGCTCACCTTCTTGATGTTCGCCACCTCCGCCGTGAGAGTCATGACCGGGTGCAATTCGAACGTTCCCAGTTCGGGCACCGGGGACAGGCCGTACAGAGCAATACCCGGGCGGACCATGTCGAAACCGAGATCGGGTCTGGTCAGCGCCGCTGCCGAGTTGGACAGGTGCACGACGGCGGGAGGGGTTCCGCGCCGGGTGGCGCGCCGCACCGCGTCGCGAAGCCGCTCGGCCTGGGCGTCGTTGGCGGGGTGAGCCGGTTCGTCGGAGCAGGCCAGATGCGAGAACATTCCGGTCAATCGCACAGCGCCCTCCGCGACCGCGACGGCAGTAGCGTCGAGAACGGCGTCGAGATCCGGTTCCGCGACCCCGTTGCGATTGAGCCCGGTATCGATCTTGAGCGAGAGATCAGCGGTGGAACCGACCCTGCGTGCAGCGTCGACCACAGCGTCGAGCTGGGCAGCCGTGGATACCCCGATCCCGACCTGCCCGGCTATCGCCGCCGCGAAATCGGAGTCCGTTCGGTGCAGCCACGCCAACACCGGGACGGTCACACCCGCGGCACGGAGCTCGAGGGCCTCACCGATGGTGGTGACGCCGAGCTCCTGCGCCCCCGCGGCGACCGCGGCGCGTGCTACCTCGACGGCACCGTGGTTGTATCCGTCGGCCTTGACGACCGCCATCACTGCGGCGTCCCCGGCGAACTGCTGCAACACGCGGACGTTGTGCGCAACTGCGTCGAGGTCGACGGTCGCGACGGCACCCGAACCCGTCCGAGGATCGGTCTCCTCGTCGCCACAACCGATACTCACAACATTCGATAGTGCCATCCGAGCCGCGGATACGACGGATCAGGGTGCCACAACCCGTGACACATCCGACATCGAACGTGGGCCACGCACGACCGGGGTCACATCGTGAGCGAGCGCACGGTTCGGATGGCGTCGCGGATGGACTCGCACAGTGGGCTCGCAGAAATGGGTGCCGCGAATTCGCCGTCCGACCCGTGAGCCGCACGGGCCGCGGCCAGTGCGTGCACCTTCGCGCCGCAGGCAGCCGCAGTGGACGGTGCCATCCCCGACGCGAGCAGGGCCCCGAGGATGCCCGACAGTACGTCGCCCGAGCCCGCGGTCGACGCCGCCGACCCTCCGGCATCGCTGACGAACGTGGTGCCGTCCGCATCGGCGACGATCGTCGCTCGTCCCTTGAGGAGCACGGTGACGCCCCAGCGCGCGGCGAGATCTCGGACCGATCCCACTCGGTCGGGTGCCGGGTCGGATCCGGTCAGGCGGGCGAACTCCCCGGCATGCGGGGTCAGCAGAGTCGGTGCCGCACGTCCGGCGACCCAGCGCTCGTTGCGGGCGAGGACCGTGAGCGCGTCCGCGTCGACGACGACGGGCAGATCCGTGTCCAGAACTCGACGCACGATCTCCGCCGACTCCTCGTGGGTGCCGAATCCGGGACCGACCACCCACGCCTGCACCTTCCCTGCCGCGTCGAGATTCGGGGCGGACACGACCTCCGGGTAGTGCGAGACGACCTCTGCGCCTGCGCTACCCACGTAGCGGACCATTCCGGAGGTCGCCGCGACCGCCGCTCCCACACAGAGCAGCGCGGCACCGGGGAACGTGTCGCTGCCGGCCAGAACACCCACCACCCCCTGCGAGTACTTGTCGTCGGTAGCTGTCGGGATCGGCCATATCCGTCCCACGTCGACCGGCTCGAAGGAGGTCATCGCCGGAGCCGGCAGCTCCAGGCCGATGTCCACGAGTTCGATTCGGCCGCAACGAGGTACGGCCAACGCGTGAACCGGCTTGCGCGCACCGAACGTCACCGTCACATCGGCCGTCACGGCAGGCCCCGGTGCCGCACCGGTCTCCGCGTCGACTCCACTGGGCACGTCCACGGCCACGATCGGAGCAGTGATCTGCTCGACCACCGCAGCAGCATCGGGCCGCAACGGGCCCTTGCCGGAAATGCCCACGATGGCGTCGACCACGAGATCGGCAGGTCCGCACCTGCTCACCACGCGTCCACCCGCCGATCGCAGGGCCGCGAGACCCTCGGGGTGCACCCGCGTCGGATCGAGTAGAAGTGCCGACACCGAGACGCCGCGCCGACGCAGGAACGCCCCTGCCCACAGACCGTCGCCGCCGTTGTCGCCGGTACCGACCAGAATCGTCACCCGCCGCCCCACGACGCCGCCCGTACGCACGGTCAGCTCGCCTGCCACGACCGCGGCCAATCCGTACGCGGCGCGGCGCATCAGCACGCCGTTCGGCAGGGAATCCAGCAGCGGCGCTTCCGCGTTCCGAATCTGCTCGGGTGTGTAGTAGCCGCGCATGCCGATCGCTACTCGACGGTGACGGACTTGGCCAGGTTGCGCGGCTTGTCCACGTCGTAGCCGCGTGCCTGGGCGACCTCGGCGGCGAAGACCTGAAGCGGGATCGTCGACAACAGCGGCTGCAACAGCGTCGAGGCCGCCGGGATCTCGATCAAGTTGTCCGCGAAGGGCCGCACTGCCTCGTCGCCTTCTTCGGCGATGACGACCGTTCTCGCACCACGCGCCTGGATCTCGCGAATGTTGCTCAGCATCTTCGAGTGCAACACCGCCCGACCCTTGGGCGAAGGCATCACGACGATCACCGGGACACCGTCCTCGATGAGCGCGATGGGACCGTGCTTGAGCTCGCCCGCCGCGAAACCCTCGGCGTGCATGTACGCGAGTTCCTTGAGCTTGAGCGCGCCCTCGAGAGCAACGGGGTATCCGACGTGTCGGCCGAGGAACAGAATGGTCGTGGCCGTCGACAGCTCGCGCGCGAGCGCTCGAACCGGTTCGACCGTCTCGAGCACCCGCTGCACCAACTCGGGCATCGCTTCGAGTTCGGCGAATTCGCGCGCGACCTCGTCGGGGTACTTGGTGCCGCGAGCCTGCGCCAACGCCAGTCCGACGAGATAGTTCGCGGTCACCTGGGCGAGGAAGGCCTTGGTCGACGCGACGCCGATCTCCGGACCGGCCCGCGTGTAGAGCACGGCGTCGGCCTCACGTGGAATCTGCGAGCCGTTGGTGTTGCACACCGCGAGAACCCGCGCCTTCTGGTCCTTGGCGTGCCGAACGGCTTCGAGTGTGTCCGCAGTCTCACCGGATTGTGAGATGGCCACGACGAGGGTCGAACGGTCGAGAACCGGGTCGCGGTACCGGAATTCGCTGGCCAGTTCCACCTCGACCGGCAGCCGGGTCCAGTGCTCGATCGCGTACTTGGCCAGCAGGCCGGAGTGGTACGCGCTACCGCAGGCCACGACGAACACCTTGTCGACGTCGCGCAGCTCCTGGTCGGACAGTCGCTGCTCGTCGAGCACGATTCGACCGTTGTCGAAGTGACCGAGCAACGTATCCGCCACAGCAGCGGGCTGCTCCTGGATCTCCTTGAGCATGAAGTAGTCGTGGCCGCCCTTCTCGGCGGCTGCCAGGTCCCAGTCGATTCGGAACGGACGTCCCTGCGCCTCGTTGCCCTCGAAATCGCTGATGTCGTAGCCGTCGGCGGTGATGACGACGACCTGATCCTGACCGAGTTCGACGGCGTCGCGGGTGTGCTCGATGAACGCAGCGACGTCGGACCCGAGGAACATCTCACCCTCGCCGACACCGAGTACCAGGGGCGTCGAGCGACGAGCCGCGACGATCGTGTCCGCGTGATCGGAATGGGTGAACACCAGGGTGAACGCACCCTCGAGGCGACGCAGAACTGCTTTCGCGCTGGCCACGAAATCGCCGGCCGTCGGGCCGTCGGCGTAGGCCCGCGAGACGAGATGGACGGCCACCTCGGTGTCGGTGTCGGACAGGAACTCGATTCCGACTGCTTCCAGTTCCGCACGCAGCGGACCGAAGTTCTCGATGATGCCGTTGTGCACCACCGCGACGGTGCCGGACGCGTCCCGATGCGGGTGCGCGTTGCGGTCGGTGGGACGGCCGTGCGTCGCCCAACGGGTGTGTCCCATTCCGGTGGTGCCGACGAACGTGTCGGTGCCGATGTCGTCCAGTTCCGCTTCGAGATTGGCCAGGCGACCGGCCTTGCGCTCGACTGCCGTCGCTCCCGCGCCGTCGAGAATTGCTATGCCCGCAGAGTCGTAACCCCGATATTCCATACGCCGAAGCGCCTCGACCACCACACCCAGAGCTGGGCGGTGGCCGACGTAACCCACGATTCCGCACATGGACAATCAGGGTACTCGGCGGGGCGCGCACGACCCATTCGCTCGGGTGGACGTGTCCCCGTCACCTGACGCGCCGCGGTTCGGTAGCGTCATCTCTCGTGGCGAAACCGAAGAAGCTGGCATCTGCTCTCTCCAAGCGCGGCCCGCACAAGGTGCTCCGAGGCGACCTGGCCCTCGCCGGGCAACCCGGTGTCGTCTATACCCCCGCCGAGGGCTTCGGCCTGCCCGGCGTGGCCTTCGCACACGGCTGGATGCTGCGCCCCCAGCACTACACCGACACCCTGAAGCATCTCGCGTCCTGGGGCATCGTGGTTGCGGCACCGGATACCGAGCGCGGGCTCGTACCGTCCCATCGCGGTCTTGCCACCGATCTGGGCACTGTGCTCGACATCATGACAGGCGTCCGATTGGGCCCGGGCAACATCAGCGTGCATCCGGACAAACTCGCCACGGCCGGTCACGCGATGGGGGCAGGCACCGCAGTTCTCGCCGCCTCCCGGCGATCCGACATCAAGGCCGTCGCCGCGCTGTTCCCCGCTCCGACGGCACCCTCGTCCGAGGACGCCGCCGCGGGCCTCACCGTGCCGGGACTCGTCGTCGGAGACAATTCGAACGCCGACTCGCTCACCGACAACTCACTCGCGCTCGCCCAGGCCTGGAACGGACCGTCCATTCTGCGGCGAGTCGACGGCTCGACGGCGGACGGATTCGTCGAAGGCCGCCGGATCCTCGGCGCACTCGGCATCAACAAGCCCGACCGCAAGACTCAGCAACGCACCCGCGCCGTCCTCACCGCCTTCCTGCTGTTCCATCTGACCGGCGACTCCGACTACGAAGAACTGGCCGGAACCGCAGGAGACATCGACGGCACCCGAGCGGTCGATCCACATGCTCCACTGGGCGAGCAGCCCAAGCCCAAGGCCACGGCTTCGATCAAGGCGTTGCTCGGACGGGGCTAGTCCCATCGTCACCGAACGGTGTCACACCAGCCACGATCGCGGCCCGTTGTCGGGGTCGGTCTCGACACGCGGTGGGGGTTCTCGCCGGTCCAGGTGAGCCGGTTGCAGCACCGAGCCCGACCTCGGCTCGATGTCGGAGTCCGCTCCGCTCACCTCGGCCGAACGTCGGCCGTCTCGGTCGATCGAAGGAGCCTGTGCCCGGCTCAACGCCTCGGCCGCCCGCGACATCGCAGCCCGGTGCTCGTCGCGTATTCGATGCAACTCCCCTCGCCACCCAGTGTCGGTGCTCACAGCTCCCCTGCTTCGCTCAGGCCCGCACCCGTGCTCGGGGCGGCGGGCTGTGCATCGGCCACCGGTCTGTCGGCAGCCACCGGGTGTTGTTCGGCAGGCTGCTCGAGGTCGGGCGATTCGGGTGAGCACTGCGCCTGCACATCCGAATCGGCTTCGGACGGAAGCACCGGCTCGGTCGCAGGGACCGGCTCGGGGGTGGGCACCGGCTCGGTCGCAGGCACCGGTTCGGACGGGAGCACGGGTTCGGACGAGAGCATCGGTTCGGACGAGAGCATCGGTTCGGACGAGAGCATCGGTTCGGACGGCAACGCCGAACCCGGAGCCGGTACGTCCACCGCGTCGGCGACTCCGGGAATCTCGACGATCTCGGGTAGGCCGAACGGTCCTATTCTGATCTCGAACGAGCGTGTTCCGAGTCCGGGAGTCTCGAGTTCGAGGGACACCGCACCGTCGTGTTCGAGCGCGATGCGGGCCCGATGCCCATCGAGCTCGGCCTCGAGATGACCACGCTCGTCGCCGGGCGTGGGCGGTGCCTGTCCGGGCTGCGGCAGCGGAGCCGGCTCGGGTCGCCGGTCGCCAGTCCCGTCCGGAGCCGCGTCCTTCGTGTCGTTCTCACCGGCCCGGCTCTGGACTGCGGTGTCGCCGGAGCCGTCGAGATCTCGACCGTCGATCGTCTCGGTCAGTGCGTCGTCGATCCGGTCGACGATGCCGGCGACGACTCGATCCACGAGCCCGTCCAGAGAATCCCCCACCTCGTCACCGGCGGGGTTGTCAGCGGTCGGATATCCGGCCGAAAGCACGGTGTCTGCGCCGGCCGGTCCGTGGCCGCCCGGCAGTGACGCCGCCGGCCCGACTGCAGCAGGTCCGACCGCAGCAGGTCCGACCGCGGCCGAACCGACGGCTGCAGGTTCGGCTCCGGAAACGACCGGTGCAGAACCGATCTCGGCCGGAGCCGGGTCGGCGGACGAGCCGTCGGGCCCCGGCCACAGCGCCGACGCCCCGGGTTCCATCGCCCAACTGCTCTCGTCGAGTTCGCCGAACGATGGCTCGTGAACACTTCCCAGAACGTCCACCACCAGTGCCAGACATCTTTCGACGGCGATGTCCGTGGCAGTACATGCTGCGAGGACTGCCTCGCACGTACCCTGCACCCGCGGTACGAACTCGGTGTCGATCCATCGCCTGCAGCGTTCGGTCACCTCGGCGGCGAACTCGTCGGAGACATCACCGCCGAGCGCCCTGTCCTTCAGATCCTCGAACGCAGACGCCAATCGCGGGAACACCGCCTCTCGATCGACCGGGAGGCACTCGATTCCCGACGCAACGACGATCGCGTCGACCTGGTCGACATCTTTGCCGTCCACCAGCTCGATGTCGATGCCGCCGACGAGCTCGGCCTTGTCGGTCACGGCGTCACGGAGAACGTCGACGGCCGCACACATCGTTTGATGAGAGTCCTCGATCGACGCCAGGAACTGGGAAGCCTTCTCCTGTTCGGCCGAAAGGTAGGTCCGAACGGCCTCCCCCGCATCACCGTGCCAGCGCAACTGCAGGACCCGGCGAAGTTGCACCTGCTCCTCGAGTTGATCGGTGAGTACGGCGGACACCGTCCCGACGGCGTCGGCATCGGCTCCGAGCGCGCCCAAGTTCAGTCCGCGCTGCTCGTCGTACCTGGCGCACACGTCCTGATATCGCGGGACGTCGACGCCCGGAACGCGGCTCGCCAGCGGCAGGAAGCGCTCGAAATACAGCAGTCCTTCTGCGTTGGCATCGAGAATGTCGTCGATCGACGCCCCGTCACCGGACGAGGCCGACGGAAGTGTCACCGGTGTGACTCGATCGCGTACGAGGCGGCGTCGTCCTGTTGCTCATACTCGTTCATCGCGGTGGTGAGGGCTTCGGAAATGTCCTCGACCGAGGACCGCCAGGCCCTGACGGCACGCCCGAGCCCGAGGTGCGCCTGGGAATAGGCAGCGCCCAGGTCACCGTAGTTCCGTCCTGCCCCCGCGGTACCGAAGCCTGCGTCCGCCACGGAATCGGCGGCGTCGCCGAGCGCCTCCGCCGACGACGCCAATCCATCCGCCACGCCGCGAACTCGGTCCACGTCCACCCGAACCCCATCGCTCATACGTTCCCGTCCCCCCTCGCAGTGCCCCTATCTCACTATGACGTGCGCCGACTCACATCGGTTCCGCGGAGAGCGGTAACGTCCCGATGTGAAATGTCAGTAACAGGTACCTGAAGTGGCTGCACCAGCTGCTCACCGAACGAGGAGTCCCATGCACATCGGAACGATGCTGAACTACAGCGGTGGTTTCAACGAGACCGTCGCCGAGGTGGCCGAGCTCGAGAAGGCGGGTCTCGACATCATTTTCGTGCCCGAGGCCTACTCGTTCGACGCCGTCAGCCAACTCGGGTTCCTCGCGGCCAAGACGAGCACGATCAAGATCGCCTCCGGCATCTTCCAGATCTACACCAGGACTCCGTCACTGACCGCCATGACCGCCGCCGGTCTCGACTACGTCTCCGACGGCCGGTTCGTACTCGGACTGGGCGCGTCGGGACCACAGGTCGTCGAGGGCTTCCACGGCGTCAAGTACGACGCACCCATCGCCCGAACCCGCGAGGTCATCGAGATCTGCCGCCAGGTCTGGCGCCGCGAGAAGGTGCAGCACCAGGGCAAGTACTACCAGATTCCACTGCCCGCCGACCGGGGAACCGGCCTGGGCAAGCCCCTGAAGCTGATCAATCACCCTGTGCGCGATCGCATTCCGGTCGTCATCGCCGCACTCGGACCCAAGAATGTCGAACTCACCGCCGAGATCGCCGAAGGTTGGCAGCCCATCTTCTACTTCCCGGAGAAGGCCGCCGACGTGTGGGGCGATTCGCTCGCCGCAGGCAAGGCCAAGCGTGACCCGTCACTCGGCGAACTGCAGGTCTTCGCAAGTCCCACCCTCGCCATCGGCGAGGATGCGGAGAAGTACCTCCCCTGGGTCAAGCCACACCTGGCGCTGTACATCGGCGGCATGGGAGCCAAGGGCAAGAACTTCTACAACTCCTTGGCCCAGCGATACGGGTACGAGGCCGAGGCCGAGAAGATCCAGGACCTGTACCTGGCAGGCAAGAAGGAGGAGGCCGCCGCGGCAGTGCCCGACGAGCTCGCTCGCGCGGTCAACCTCATCGGCCCGGAAAGCTTCGTCAAGGAGCGAGTGGCAGCTTTCGCCGAGGCCGGTGTGACCACTCTCAACGTCGCGCCGCTCGCCGAGAACACCGCAGGACGCGTCGCGCAGCTGACCGCACTGCGCGAACTCACCGCCTGAGACGTCAGACCGACGCGACCCGGCCCGCCAGCTCTTCGGCGAGCCGGGTCGCGACGTCGAGTTCGGACGCTTCGACCATCACACGTACCAACTGCTCGGTACCGCTGGGGCGCAACAGAACTCGACCCGATTCGCCGAGTTCGCGTTCGGCCGACGCCACCGCGTCCGACACCGACGGTGCCGACGCCACCGCTGCTTTGTCGGACACGCGCACGTTGATCAGCACCTGCGGCAGGGTCCGCATGGCCGACGCCAGATCCGCGAGCGAACGCCCGGTCTGCGCCATCCGCTCCATCAGTCGCAGCGCCGTGGCGATCCCGTCTCCGGTCGTTCCGACTGCGGGCAGCACCACGTGTCCACTCTGCTCGCCGCCGAGCGCGAAGCCGCCGCGGCGCAACTCCTCGAGTACGTACCGATCTCCGACCGCGGTGGTGCGCAACGTGATTCCGGCCTCGCGCATCGCAATGTGCAGACCGAGGTTGCTCATCACCGTCGCGACCAACGTGTCGTCGGTCAAGTGGCCCGCGTCGTGCATCGCGATGGCCAGTATCGTCATGATCGCGTCGCCGTCCACCACGGAACCCGACGCATCGACGGCGAGGCATCGGTCCGCGTCGCCGTCGTGCGCGATCCCGAGGTCGGCTCCGTGCTCGACGACGGCCTTCTGCAAGCCCTCCAGGTGCGTCGACCCGCACCCGTCGTTGATGTTCAGACCGTCGGGTTCTGCATTGATCGCCACGACCGTCGCACCGGCCCGCCGGTAGATCTCGGGCCCGACGACCGAGGCGGCACCGTGCGAGCAATCGACCACGACGGTCACGCCGTCGAGTCGATGCGATACCGATCCGGCCAGATGTTCGGTGTAGCGCGCCGCGGCGTCGTGCGCGAGTTCGATACGGCCGATCGCGGCACCGGTGGCGTCGTAGGGCTGTTCGTCGTTCCGGGAGCGCCCCTCGGGATCGAGGGCAGCTTCGATCCGGTCTTCGACGTCGTCGTCCAGCTTGTGTCCACCGGCAGCGAAGATCTTGATTCCGTTGTCGGGCATCGCATTGTGGGACGCCGAGATCATCACGCCGAGCGCCGCGTCGTATTCGGCGGTGAGGTAGGCGACTGCGGGTGTGGGCAGTACGCCGACGTCGATCACGTCGACACCCGATGCGGTGAGTCCGGCGGACACGGCTGCGCTCAGCATCGCCCCACTCACCCGCGGATCACGACCGACCACTGCGACGGCCCTGACGCCGTCGACGTTCGGTGCCAACACGGCGGCTGCGGCTCGCGCGATCCTCAACGCCAGCTCAGCGGTCAGAACCCCGCCCGCAAGTCCCCGAACTCCGTCGGTGCCGAACAATCGCGCCATGAACCAAGACCCCTTCGAGCGGAGAGAATGTGGTGGAAAATGCCTCGAGGGCAGGCGTCCGATACTGCTGGATGCCTGCCCTCGAGGATGTAACGGGTAAGACGCGTCAGCGCTTGGAGTACTGCGACGCCTTACGGGCCTTCTTCAGGCCGTACTTCTTGCGCTCGACTGCACGCGCGTCACGCGTGAGGTAGCCCGCGGCCTTGAGCGGCGGGCGATCGTCGGGTGCGAGCTCGATCAGTGCACGCGAGATGGCCAGACGCAGTGCGCCTGCCTGTCCCGACGGTCCGCCGCCGTGCAGCAGCGCGACGATGTCGAAGGACTCTGCGCGGTCCACCAGAACGAGCGGAGCCTTGATCAGCTGCTGGTGCACCTTGTTGGGGAAGTAATCCTCGAGGGTGCGGCCGTTGAGCTTGAATCCGCCGGTGCCCGAGGACAGCCGAACGCGAGCGACGGCTTCCTTACGGCGACCGACGGTCTGGATCGGGCGATCGAACACGATCGGGGCCGGAGCGGCTGCGGCTTCGATGTCCGAGACGACCTCGGGATCTTCGACTGCCACGAACTCGTCGGCGGCGATCTCTTCGATGTTCTCCTGCGACGTCACGTCATTTCCCTCCGGCGCCGTCACTGGGACACCTGCTTGATCTCGAACGGAACGGGCTGCTGAGCGGCATGCGGGTGGTTCGGTCCCGCGTAGACCTTCAGCTTGCTCGCGATGGCATTACCGAGCTTGTTCTTGGGGATCATGCCGACGACGGCCTTCTCCACGAGACGATCGGGGTTGCTCTCGAGGACCTGACGGGTCGAGCGCGACTTCAGACCGCCCGGATGGCCGGAGTGGTGGTGGTGGAACTTGCCGTCGAGCTTGTTGCCGCTGATGGCAACCTTCTCGGCGTTGATGATGACGACGAAGTCGCCACCGTCGACGTTGGGTGCGTAGGTGGGCTTGTGCTTACCGCGGAGCAGAGTCGCGGCCTGGACGGCGAGGCGTCCGAGCACGACGTCCGTGGCGTCGATCACATGCCACGTCCGGGTGGTGTCCCCGGCCTTCGGGGCGTAAGTAGACACAGAAAATTCCTGTCTTCATGATGTCGCTGCTGGCCAAGACGAGTGGATGCCCTCGGCGGCCAGTTGAGACCCGAGGACAAGAGCTCGATACGCACAGAAGTACGCGGCGAGCCCATACACGCCAACGGGGAACGATACCGGGAGCGGACGCCCAGGTCAAAACATCTCCGCTCGTCGACGCCTCGACTCGTCGACCTCGTCAGCGCAGGCGCACACACTGCATGCATCGACGGGCAGCGGGAAGAGCCTCGAGCCTGATCGCCGGGATCTCGCTTCCGCACCGCTCGCAGGAACCGTAGGTCCCGGCCGTGAGCCGCAAGACCGCCGCGTCGATCTCGCGGATCTCCGACTCGGTGTCGGTGATCAGCGCGGCGATCTTCGCTCGCTCGAACGCGATCGTCGACCCCTCGGGATCGTGCTCGTCGTCGTCGGTGGTCAGCCGCGATCCTTCGATCACCGACGCCAGTTCGGCCCGAAGCGACGCCAGTCGACGGTCGGCACGAGACCGCTCGGCCCCAAGTACTGCTCCGACGTCCGTCACCGAACCAGTAGACACCCGGACCGCCGTCGTGACCAGTTTCTCCGGCTCACGAGAACCGAGCTGGAGGAAGACGGAAGCCCCGACCGAGGTCTCGGTCGGGGCTTCCGCTCTTCGTGACGACGGGTCAGCGAGCCATCCGCGCCTTGTTGGCCATCTCGACGCCGTGCATCGTCTCGCCACCGGTGCGGGCGGCCGCGACGAGGCTCGACAGAAGGAGGTTGAGCTCGTCGGATGCAGAGCTCCACTGACGCTGCAGCTCGTAGTAGGACGTCATCGCGTCGCCCTCCCACGACTGGTAGAGCCGCTTCGCGGTGCTGTCCACGTCCCCGAGAAGGTCCTTGGTCACGTTCGCCTGCTTGTTCATCGCCTCGGTCAGCGCCGCGATCTGCGCGAAGTCGTATTTCATGTCGGATCGGTCTCCTTGGTCGAGCGTGGTCGTGTGGATTGTCGTGTGGTCACCGGATGCACGTTCACGTGAACGAGGACAGTCCCGAATTCAGCGATCCGGCCACCTGGTTCACGGCCGACACGTTGTCGTCGTCGGCGTCCGAGTAGCCGTGGCCGTTCGTCTTGATGTCCGCGGAGATCTGCTCGAGCGCGCTCCGCATCTTCTGCGCACTGGTGTCCCACTGAGCCATGACGTCCTGAAAAGACTTGCCTGCCTTGCCGACCCACGCCTCGGCGGTCTGCTCGACGATCGACCGAACGGCCGAATTGGACGCGTTGATCGACACACTCAGGCCTTCGATCGTGGCACCGGCGGCCACGAGCTCCTGCGGTGTGACCGTGACGCCGTTCGACGAACCCGTAACTTCCGGTCCCCCTGGATATCCCACTTCGACTCCTTGTCTCCGATACTCGATTCACATGCACCCGCGGCGCACGTGCCGATCGACCGAGAGGCCACTGTCGGCCCGCTCACTCCCCTACATCTCCTTGGACGCAACGACCCCTCGATTCGGTTCCGGCAGTGCACGAAAAACTGTGGGCCGCTCTCACGACGGCGCAACGATGTCCAAAGTCTGCGTCGCCTGACCGCATTCGGCGTCGATCACCGTCGCGTCGTCTCCCTCGAACTGGCAGCCGATGCTGACCTGAAGGTCGGACTGGACGAACACGCGCCACAGCACCGTCGAGTCGTCGATCGGTCTCTCGGTGTAGGCGATCCCGACGCGGCCGCCGAAATCGCGGGTGGATTCGAGCGATCCGATGGTGGAATCCGGCCCACGGGCATCGATGGCCGACCGAAGCTCGTCGGCGACCTGCTGCTGCGTCGAACCCGGTGACAGCTCTGCCACGGTGACGACGATCCGACGCTCGGGTGGGGTCGGCGGAATCAGCACCATGCGGTCCGCTTCGTCCACCTTCGTCCAGGCGTCCGGCAACCGCATCGACACCCGCCCGGACACGAACGTCACCGTCTCGACCGGCGTCGGCGGGTCGGTCGTCGTGGTCGGTAGCGGTTCGACGAGGGACGACGCAGCACTCGGGGCCTCGTTATGCGACAACGGTTGCGCTGCAACGCTATCGGAAGCAACGGGAGGACGTCCGGTGAAATACACAGCTGCGCAGACGAATACGATGACCGCTGCCGCCGCACTCACGGCCGCGAGCAGCTGGGGACGCCGTTTCTCCCGCGGCCGCGGGAGGGCGGCCACGTCGTCGAGCCATGCCGCCGATCGCGTCGTCGCAGCACGGACCGATAGCGCGGGGACGAGATCCGCCCCGGCTCGCCGATACAGCGACCGGGCGACATCGAGTCCGGTCAACCATCGAGTGGGGTGATCGACGACGGGATCCTCTCCGGCGCGGGGCACCGCCACCACGTACACCTCGTCGGGGCAGTTCGTGACCGACGACCGGACGTACTCCCCGACCGCTCGTCGCCAACCGTCGTCGTCACCCGTACCGAAGGGCAGGATCGCGCCGGTGTCTCCGCCGTGCGCCCCCGATTCGTCGAGAACGACGACGGACGTGTCGAGAGGCCCGACTTCGACGACGACCGCGGCGGACGGCGCGCGTTCACCCGACCACGACAGGGCCGCCTCGGCCGTCTCCACGAGCACCACCTCGTTCGCCGAGGTCGCAAACAGTGCACGAAGGATGCCCGTCCGTTGCTCGCCCCAGGTCGACGGATACGCGATCTCGAGCACGTCGAGTCGGTCGTGCACCCCGGCACCGTTCAGGGCCGACCACACGATTCCGTGCAGTACCGCCTCCCGGTCCCACACCGAGCTCCCCACCGGGACCGACGCATCGTCAATGCAGAGCAGGGGCGGAATCTCGTCTCCCGCCGTGCCCCGGCCGAACACAAGACGACCACCCTCGGCCGTGGCGAACGCCGATCCGACGCTCTCTCTCGGACCCTCGAAGGCTCCGGCCGTCGCGACGACGGAGATCTGCGTGTAGCCCAGATGCACTGCGGCATAACGCCACGAGGGGCTCGTCAACTCGAATGTCCGAGCTGAACGAGTGCCTGGCCCGAACGGTCGACGAATACCCCACGTCCGGGCGGCATGGCACTGGGACGTACCGTCCCGAGCAGATTCCCTTCGTCGCGGCTTCCGCTCATGACCAGTCCCGGCGTGACCAGATCGCGCAACCGTCCGATCACCGGGTCGAACAGCGCCCGGCCTGCCCCGCCGGAACGACGCGCCACGATGAGATGCAGCCCGATGTCTCGTGCATGGGGAAGGTGTTCGACCAACGGGGCCAACGGATTTCCCGACGACGTGGCGACCAGATCGTAATCGTCGACGACGACGAACACCTCGGGGCCGTTCCACCACGACCGCTCGCGAAGCTGCTGCTGGGTCACGTCCGCCCCCGGCATGCGGTCGGCCATGCGGCCTGCGAGGTCGACGAGCATGGCCGTCAGCGTCGCCTGGGAGGCCGCGTACCCGGCCAGATGCTCGGAATCCACTGCGCCGAGGAGAGTTCGGCGGTAGTCCGCGACGACGAGTTTGACGGTGTCGGACGAGTTGGCCTCGACGAGCGATCGACAGATTCCGCGCAGCAGAGAAGTCTTGCCGCACTCGCTGTCACCGAACACGACGAAGTGTGGATTCTCCGCGAAATCGACCACGACCGGTGCCAACTCGGCTTCGTCGATGCCGATGGGAACTCCGAGCTCGGGGATACCGCCGCGGATTCGTGGCCACGTATCACCGAGCCGATCGACGATCGCGGATCGTTCGAGCAGCTCGGGCAGCATGCGCACCGGCGGTGCCGGGGTTCCCGCAGATGCAGCCGCGATCGCGGCGACCGACTCACCGACCGCGCGAGAGAGGTCGTCGACGGAACAGACGTCGTCCACTCGTGGAAGTGCGATCAGCAGATGCAGTCCGTTCCTGGTCATACCCCGGCCCGGACGCCCCTCGGGAACTCTCGCGGCCTTGGCTCGGCCCATGTCCGAATCCGACGGATCTCCCAGCCGCAGTTCCAGTCGAGTACCGATCAGGTCCTTGGTCGCGGGCCGAACTTCCGCCCACCGAGAGGCGGTGAGGATGAGATGCAGACCGAAGGCGAGGCCCTGCGTCGTCAAGGTTGCGATCTGCTGTTCGAGACTCTCGAAATCGGACCTGATGGACGGCCAGCCGTCGATGACGAGAAAGACGTCACCGAACCGATCCTCGGGGTCGACGGGGTGCGCTGCACGACGCCGTCGGAACTCCGCCATCGAGTCGATCCCGCGATCACGGAAGGTCTTCTCTCGCTGCCGAACGACGCCGGCGACCTCGGCCACGGTCCGCCGAACCCGGTCGACATCGAGCCGGTTGGCCACCGATCCGACGTGCGGCAGATCGGCCAGCCCGGCCAGCGTTCCGCCGCCGAAATCCAGGCAGTAGAACTGGACCTGCGCCGGCGAATGCGTCATCGCGAGCGCCAGGATCAAGGACCGAAGCGCCGTCGACTTACCCGATTGCGGGGCACCGACGATGGCGACGTGGCCCGCAGCACCGGACAGATCGACGGTCAGCAGATCACGGCGCTGATCGAAAGGCCGGTCGATGATGCCGATCGGGGCACGCAGGGCGGCGAGCGGACCGATGCGCTCGGTCAGAACCGAGTCGGGCAGCAACCGGTTCAAGGTCGGTGCGGTGTCCAGCGGCGGCAACCACACCTCGTGGGCCGGCGTTCCGCGACCCCGAATTCGTCCGACGACCACATCCAGCACCGTCGGGCCGGTGCTCCGGGAGTCGACCGGATCCGGTTCTGCCTCGGGCGCAGTGGCAGCCTCGATGCGGCCGAGATCGACCGAGTCGAGCGGTACCGCGTAGGCGGTGAAGGGTTTCGGCCCGATGTCGCCTCCGAGCGAGGGCCGAACGCCAGGACCGGAACGCGGCGGCGAGTACGGGCCGGAGACGTACGCCGCGGCAAACCTGACGATCTCGGCCGAATCGCACTTGAGGTAGCCCGCACCCGGTTGTGCAGGCAGATGATAGGCGTCGGGAACTCCGAGCACCGATCGAGACTCGTTCGCGGAGAACGTCTTCAGGCCTATTCGGTAGGACAGGTGACTGTCGAGACCGCGTAACTTTCCTTCTTCGAGGCGCTGACTGGCGAGCAGCAGATGCATGTGCAGAGAACGTCCGAGCCGACCGATCGCGACGAACAACTCGGCGAATTCCGGTTGCTGGCTGAGCAATTCCGAGAATTCGTCGACCACCACGAACAAGGCGGGCATCGGTGCCAGATCCGCTCCCGCGGCTCGTGCCCTCTCGTAGTCGGAGACGTTCGCGAAGTTGCCGGCCGAACGCAGCGATTCCTGCCGACGGTTCATCTCACCGGCCAGCGCATCGCGCATTCGATCCACCAACGCCAGGTCCTCGGACAGGTTGGTGATGACCGCGGCCACGTGCGGTGCCGACTCCAGGCCTGCGAACGTCGCACCGCCTTTGAAGTCGACGAGCACCAGGTTCAGCTGGTCCGGCGAGTGAGTCGACACCAAGCCCAGCACGAGCGTGCGGAGGAACTCCGATTTTCCCGAACCCGTTGCCCCGATGCACAATCCGTGAGGTCCCATACCGTTCTCGGCGGATTCCTTCAGATCGATCTCGACGGCGCTGCCGTCGGGGGCGACACCGATCGGTACCCGCAGCCTCTCGCGTCCGCGCCGCGTCGTCCACGCTCGGTCCGTGTCGAGTGCACCGACATCGGCAATACCGACCAGGCTGTTCCATCCCGAGATCGGGACTCCGCCGTCGTCGACGACATCGACGACGGACGAGGACGACGGCGCACGATACGGCGACAGGCGTCGAGCCACGGTGTGCGCCTGGGTGGTGCTCATCGAATCCGCGACGGCGAACACCTCGACCGTGGTTCCGGTGACCGCTCCGATGGATCCGTTCTCGGCGAACAGCCGAAGGCCACGCGATGCGGCGAGTCCGGGACACAGGCCGGACAGATCGATGATCGTGACGGAATCGAGGCCCGTGTCGGTGAGATCGGTCGATCGGTTGTCCAGAAGCCCGCCGTCCACCACGATCACCAACTGCACGACGCCTGCGACGGGAACAGCTCCGCGCGCAAACCGATTGCGCATGGACAGCACGTCGCCGAGTGCTCCCTCGAGTTCGAGGAAGCTGCCGAAGATCATCCGAGCGGACCCGGCGCCGTCGCGCAGAGCGTCGTGCTGAGTGTGCGGGAGCCACTTGGCCCACTCCCATTGCTGCACGGTGTCCGGCCCGCAGACGATCGCGACAGCGACGTGGTCGGGTCCGTGAAAGCTGCACAGCGAGGCCAACATCGCGCGCACCATCGCCCGGGCCTCGTCGCGATCTCCCGATACGGACAGCGCCGCGAATCCTCTCAGTGACACCGCGGTCGGCAGCGCGGCCACCACCGAATGAGCTCGCACGAAGCGGCGCAGAGACACTGCCGAGACGGGTTCGAGTTCTTCCACCGGCCCGGTCTCCGGCGGAACCAGTCGAGTGGCGAGCCGCTGATCCCCACAGCCGACTCGTACGTGCGCGAAATCCGGATCCGACAGTCGCCGTTCCCACATGCGCTCGGTTCCGGCGATCGACCACAACGTCTCGGGTGCCGGGTGACTCCATTCGAGGGCTCGGCGTTGTGCGCGTTCGGTCTCGGCGACGTCGCGGCGGAGCTGATCCAGATAGCGGAGGTAGTCCTTGCGGTCCTCGTTCGCCTCGGCCGTACGCGCTCCGCCCGACTTGCCGCCGCCTGCCAACATCCCCACCATGGACATCAACATCATGGCCGGGAACATCAACATCATCGGGTTCGCCGCTGCCCCGGAGGTGAACATCAGCGCGACCATCCCCACCATCGCGGCCACCATCACCAGTGGCATCAGCTTCATCAGCAGATTGCCCGGCACGGCGCGCGGGATCTCGGGTGGCGACTGCAGGGTGACTTCACCGCCGGGAGATCGAGGCACTTCCCGTCTGGCACCGCGAACGAAGCGCACGGTACTCATCGATCCGCCCCCACGGCCACGCCCCCAGAACACCATCGCGGCGGCCTCCCCCCGAGGCCGCAGGACGACAGGCTAACGCATCGAAGACCGGCCGGTCCACAGCTGCCGTCGCACCCGTCGGACGGTCGAGAAATAGAACGCTGCCCGACGCCGTTGCACATCGATGTGGCTCTTCTGCCGCGTGCTCGACGAACGAAAGGCTGGCCCCAACCGTGTCCGTACCCTTGTCCATCCTCGATCTCGCTCATGTGGGCGAGGGCGAAACAGTCCGCGACAGCTTCGATGCAAGCGTCACTCTCGCTCAGCATGCCGAGAACTGGGGATACCGACGCATCTGGTACGCCGAGCACCACAACATGAAGACGATCGCGTCGTCGGCCACGTCGGTGCTCATCGCGCATGTCGCTGCCAACACCGAGCGAATCCGGCTCGGATCCGGCGGGATCATGCTTCCCAATCACGCGCCGCTGACCATCGCCGAGCAGTTCGGCACTCTGGCGACGCTGCACCCGGGACGAATCGATCTGGGTCTCGGCCGCGCCCCCGGCAGCGACCAGGTGACGATGCGGGCGATGCGGCGAGATCCCGCGTCGGCAGATCGCTTTCCCCAGGATGTCCAAGAACTGCAGGGCTACCTGTCGGCGGAGTCCCTGATTCCCGGAGTGAGCGCAACTCCCGGCGCGGGTACCGAGGTACCGCTGTACATCCTCGGGTCCTCGCTGTTCGGCGCGCAGCTCGCGGCCGCACTCGGCCTGCCCTATGCTTTCGCGTCGCACTTCGCACCCGACGCCCTCGAGCAGGCCGTCGAGATCTATCGGCGAGACTTCCGACCGTCCGCGCAACTGTCGGAGCCGCACCTGATCGTGGGTGTGAACGTGATCGCGGCCGATTCGATGGCCGAGGCACAGGCTCAGTTCCTGCGCACCAAGCGCAGTCGCGTCAGCCTGCTGCTCGGCCGCGGCCGAACCTTCACCGACGAGGAAGCCGACATGGTCCTCGAAGCGCCTGCGGGTCAACAGATCGCGAACATGACCAAGTACTCGGCGGTGGGCACTCCTGACATGGTGAAGGACTATCTCGATCGATTCGCCGAACGCACAGGGGCGGACGAGCTGATCGTCGCGTCCGGCGTGTCCGACCGCGCGTCGTGGCTTCGCTCGTTCGAGTTGCTCGCACAGGTCAGCGATCTGGTTCCTGCCTGAGAGCTGCGCACGTCGCAGGTGGATTCCGACGAACGGTTGATTGTCGCAGCGATGTCGTAAGGTTTGGACACCGATGCCCACTGGGGCGGGCATCGGCACGCGAATCGTACGTATCCGGGGGGATCTTCATGACACGCGCCGACAGCCGTCCATCGGCCGGCATTGTGCCACCGCGCACGGCACCTACCGATCCGACACAGTCGCCCACCGCGCCGGACGCGAGTCGGCGGGCATCGGGCGCACAGTCCGTCTTCGCGCAGGACGTCTGTCGGGTGACGGTGTTGGCCAGGTCCACGCAGGTGGACATGGCGCTGCCGATCGACGTTCCTGTCTCCCTTCTCGTTCCGGGAATCGTCGACATGATTGCGGCGGCGGGAGTGGAGCCTGCGGAACGACCCGGGAGAGCGGGAGTGGAGCCTGCGGAACGACCCGGGAGAGCGGGAGTGGAGCCCGCGGAACGACCCGGGAGAGCGGGAGTGGAGCCTGCGGAACGACCCGGGAGAGCGGGAGTGGAACCCGCGGAACGACCCGGGCGGGCGGGAGTGCGGCCTGGTTCGGGACGCGGTGAGCCGAGCGACGGGGATCCCGTGTCGGACGGGTTGCCGGTGGCATGGACGCTTGCGCGGATCGGGTTTCCACCGTTGTCGCCGACTGCGACGTTGGCCGAGCTGTCGGTGCGCGACGGGGAATTGCTCGTGCTGGGTGTGGCCGAGCGGCCAGCTCCGGTTCCCCTGTTCGACGACCTCATGTATTCGGTTGCACGGTCGGGTAATGACGATGTTCGGCAGTGGACTGCGCGTACGGCGCGCACGGTGGGTTCGGTCGTCACCGGTCTGTCGGTGTTGCTGGCATGCGCGGTCCTGGTTCGTGAGCCGATCCGTGCGGGAGCCGAGCATGTCGGCAGTGTCGTCGAGGGATTCGCCGCCGTCACTGCGTCGATTCTCTTCGCGATCGCGGGGGTGATTCTGGGGCGGGTGTACGACCAGTACGCCGTCGCTGTCGTCTTCGGCGGATGTGCCGTAGCGCTGATGTTCACCGGCGGAACTGTGCTGGTACCCGGGCAGTTCGGTGCGGCTCAGCTGATGCTGGGTTCGGCCATGGCGGGCGCTGTGGCTCTGCTGTCCCTTCGCATCGGCGGGACCGGGTTCGCACTGTTCACCGCTGCGATCGTGCTCGCAGTTCTGACGTTCGCTGCGTCGGTGTGCGCGCTTTTCACCACCGTGCCCCAACCGTCGATCGGCACCGCGGTCGCTCTCACCGGCCTGGCGGGAATTGCGCTCTCTGCCCGGGTGTCGATGATGCAGGCCAAGTTGCCGCTTCCACCGGTTCCCACCGCAGGAGCACCGCTGGACACGGTCGAGGAGGCCGAGCTCGACGCGATCTCGTTCGCGGATCTGCAGGCCTCCGCAGCTGTGGCGCGTAGCTGTCTGTCCGGCCTGCTGTCGGCGTTCACTGTTGCCGTCGTGGCGGGCGTGCTGGTTGCGGCAGCAGCCGATTCCGACGGTGGCGTCCGGTGGCCGGGGGTCGCGCTCGCGGGATTGTGTGCGCTCGTCCTGCTTCTGCGCGGACGCACCTATGCGGTGGTGACGCACGCAGTTCCGTTGGTTGCAGGGGGAACGACGATTCTGCTGGCGCTGTCGATCGGTGCGCTCGTTGCGTTACCCGTACACGCGCTCGCCCTGTTCGGTGCGGCACTGGCCGGCGCGGTGACGGCATCGATCTTCGGAGCTTTCGTGCCCACACGCACGTACTCGCCGGTGATGCGGCGGTCGGCCGAACTGCTGGAATACGCGGCCATCGCCCTGGTCATTCCGATCGCAGTGTGGGTGTGCGGTCTGTACAGCGTCGTCCGCGGGCTGTGACACCGCGCCGGCAGCGAACGATCGTCATCGCGGCGTTCACGGCTCTCGCCCTGTTTTCGAACGCGGTCATCGGGGTGTATCCGGCAGGCGCCGAACGTCCGGTGATCGACCCGTTCCAGCTGCCTCCGCCGAGTCCTCCCGGCCCTCTCGAACCCACGGAACAGAAGAACGCCTGCGCCCTTCCGTCCGCGGCCACCGATGTTCAGGACGTGCCGACCGCGCTGAAGGCGCTCGACTTCGCATCGGTCTGGCCGATCACCCGTGGGGCAGGTCAAGTGGTCGCCGTCATCGACACCGGAGTGACCGCTCATCCACGCCTACCGGGTCTGATCGCCGGCGGTGATTACGTCAGCGCAGGTGACGGGTTGTTCGACTGCGATGCGCACGGGACGATGGTCGCCGGCCTGATCGCCGCACAGACCGCACCGGGCAGCGGATTCGCCGGAGGCGCACCCGATGCACGAATTCTGTCGATTCGTCAGTCCAGCAATGTCTTTCAGATCGTCGACAACAGGTCGGAGGAGGAGCAGGCGGGCGAGCCGGAGAACGCCGCCGGCTACGGCAACGTACGCACCATGGCCATGGCCATCCGAACTGCGGTGGACGCGGGGGCCTCGGTCATCAACATCTCCGAGGTCGCCTGCGTGCCCGCCGGAGGCGGTGTGCCCGACGGTCCGCTCGGTGCGGCCGTGCAGTACGCCGTCCGAGAGAAGAACGTCGTCGTCGTTGCAGCAGCCGGTAATCTCGACAGCGCGGCCTGCCGGGCCCAGAACCCGATGACGGACCCGCTTCGGCCCGACGCGGACCCGTGGGCCTCCTTCGCGACCATCGCGACTCCGGCGTGGTTCGACGACGTGTTGACCGTCGGTTCGGTCGAATCGGATGGCACACCGTCTTCGTTCAGCCTGGGCGGTCCATGGGTCGACGTCGCGGCTCCTGGTTCGAATATGACCTCACTGTCGCCGACGGGAAACGGACTGGCGAACGGCACCCGGGGCACCGATGGCGTCGTTCCCATGACCGGAACGAGCTTTGCGGCACCGCTCGTTGCTGCGGTGGCGGCGCTGGTGCGCGCCCACCGCCCCGAACTGTCGGCGCTGGAGGTGGTGGACCGGATCCAACGAACGGCGCATGCGCCGGCCGAGGGGTGGAACCCCCTCGTCGGCCACGGCATCGTCGATCCGCTTGCCGCGGTGACCGATTCGGTGACGGCTGCTCCCCTGTCGGTGCCTGCGGACAGTGTCGCGATGACTGCTCCGTTGCCACCGCCTGCGCCGGATCATCGCCCGCGGACCGCAGCGGTCACCGGTTCGGTGCTGGTGGCGGTGATCCTGGCGCTCGGGCTCGCCCTGTCGGTGCCACTGCGCCGACGCGGTAGATCCGATTGAACCGGCGCTACTTAGTCGGAAGTGCGGCGGCCCGCGGGTCGGGGCCGACTCCGTCGTGCATCGTCAGTGCCTGTCCGCGCCCCAGAGTGGGCCCGCTGCCGAGCAATTGGAGGATCTGCCATGGTGCGGGTGCCGGCGGTCCGAACCCCAGCGCCGACGCGGCCTCGGGACCATCGACGCCGTAGCGCACTCCGGTGTCGGCCACGAAGAAGACGCTGCCCTGGCGTGTACTCGACGTCGAGATGCCGGTACTGCGTACGAACCCGCCGCTACCGGGTGCCAGATAGACCTGGTCGACGGCGTCACCGCCCCCATCGGCCTGAGCCAACGCAACCGGTAGTGCACCGGTCTCGAGCGGCAACCCACGGCCGGCGGACTCGACCAGTCGAGCAGACGGTCCGCCGTCCGCCACTGCGAGCGGCTCCCACGTCAGGCATCCCACAGGACGCTCACCGGTATCGACTATCTCGGGAGTGGTCGCCGGGAACGTCGACACCTCCAGTCCGGAGGAGGTTGTGGGTGCGTCCGCGAGCAGGTCGGGATTGACGGCTGCGATATCCGGACTGCCCTGCGAATCGGTGAATTTGATGAGCAGGGCCGCTGTTTCGTCGATCGCTTGGATTCCGTCCTCGAGTACCACGTAGTACTGGACGTCGCGCCCGGCGACCTTGACGACCGAACCGATCGTCCGCCCGTCGAACGGGAACGCGGGAGCCTCACCTGCTCGGGGAACGAACGGCGCTGCGATGGGTGGTGATTCGGGCACGGAGTTGAGCAGACCTGTACTGACCGGGGACGGTGTCGCGTCCTCGAGTCCGAGAGCGCGGACCACCGCCCTGTTGTTCAGGTCGACCGGCGATCTGGTGCCGTCGTGCACGAGATACGCAGTGCCGTTGGATGTCCAGAGGAACGCCTCGGACTCGGCGAGTGCAGCCGTGCTGTCACCGTAGCGAGGATCGCCCACCAGCACCGTCGTCGAGGTGACTCCTGCGATCGGGTCGACGGTGTCGCAGACGGTCCACGACTGCGCGTTGCCGTCGCCGTCGTGCGGCAGCGCAGACGGTGCACCGGGAATACCCACCAGTGCGCCGCGAGGTCGTGACGACAACTCGGATTCCTGGACCGTCGACGGATCGTCCGGCTTGCCGACGATCAATCGAGCCGATGCGAGATTGAGCACCGGATGGAACACGTCGTCCACTTTCACGAACATCGCGCCCGAGTCCTTGCCGACCACGATCGATGCGTCGCCGATCTTGTCCTGTGGCCGAAACAGTGCCAGGGCAGCGCATCCCGCCAAACCGATGCAGGCGATGACGACACCCACCAGCAGCGCTCGCGTTTGCGACCTCATCGGATCGTGCAGCATTCGAGCGTCGCGCCTGATCAACGCGTGTTCCATCCTGCGGACGAGGAAGCGGTAACCGCCGACCTGCCACTTCGTTGTCGGCGTCGACGCCACGATTCCTCCCCAGGACTGTGCAGACGACCCGATCCCCATTCGGGTCACGCGACACAGTACAGTTCGTCCGCACACCTCGGCGACCGTGTTGCGGTCGTCGATGGCTCTGTGACCTTCGGGGGGAGGGTTTCGATGAGGCGTACCGATTCGGCAGGGCGTAGGCGAGCCGCCGTTCCTTTCGTCGCACCCACGGTTCGGCGGGTGATCGTGGCCGAGACCGCGGCCGTGGCGATCGTTCTGCCGCTGTTCGCGGCGCAGATGCGGCCCTGGGCGGTGCTGCTCGTCGCTGCGGCGGTGGCGCTCGTTCCGTTCGTGGCGATCCGGCGCAGATCGGTCGTCGACTGGGTTCGGTCCATCTGGCGGCTCCTCGCCGATCGTTCCCCCGCTGTCGGCGTCACCACGGAACACACCGGCACCGCAGACGGCCCGGTCGGGGTCCAGTGGCAGCGCGACACCGTCACCTGCACCCTCGAGATCGTCCCGCCCCGGCACGCCACCACGGTCCTCGGCAGGGCGAGCGCCGCTACACAGCACGCACTTCCCGTCGATGCGTTGGCGTCGTGTCTGCGGCAGCACGACATCGAGGTCCGCGCGATCGACGTCGTCGCACTCGGCTGCCGCAGCTCGGCAGGTTCGGTCGCCACCGAGGTCTACGAGGGACTCATCGGTCCGCTGCCTGCGGTATCGGTGCGAACCGTCTGGGTAGCAGTGACTCTCGACTTGCGCGCGAATGCTCGGGCGATCGAGGTCAGAGGCGGAGGGAGAGCCGGAGCCGCCCGTACCGCTGTCGTTGCGACCACGCGGGTCCTTCGCGCTCTGCACGCCCACGGTCTGTCCTCGCGACTGTTGACGGGTTCCGAGCTTCGGTCGGCCGTGTTGCACCTGTGCCGAGGGGTCGGTATCGACGATCTGACCCAGACATGGTCGACAGCACCCCTGCCGGGTGCGTCGAGCACGGTGTTCGGAATCGATTGCAGCGCAATCACTGCCGAGGACATCGCCACCCTGTGGGCAACACCGTCACTCGGAACGACGATGTCGTTCCACCTGCAGCCGACCCGCGACACCGGGAAGGTGCGCGTGCGTGGGTCGTGCAGTTTCTCCGCCCGGACACCGATCACGAAGCCTCGTGTACACGCGTTGACCTCGATGAGCGCAAGTCAACGCGACGGCATCCTCGCACAGCTTCCGTTGGCCATACCCGTACCGAAGTCGTTGTCTCCCAGCCGAGTTCTCGATATCTCGTCGGTCGACGAGTTGTTGCTACCGGTGAGTGGCTGCGGCCAGCTGCTGGGATCCGACGCCGGCGGACACGGCGTCGCGGTCCGGCTGTTCGGACCGGGTCTGAGTCGGGTTCGGGTCGTCGGAGAGCTCTACCTCGCTCAGCAACTGCTCTTCCGCGCCATCGCCACCGGTGCCAGAGTCCTCGTCCGCACCGACCGCCCCCATGCCTGGCGAGCGCTCCTCGACGCCATCGGTGCTCCCGATCGACTACTGGTCGACGGCACCACGTTCCGTTCCCGCCCGTCGTACGACGTGATCCTCACCGACTTCGCCGACGGTTCGGCACCCATTGCGCAACAGGAACTTTCGGGCGTCACCGTGATCTCGTTGTCCGAGCACGTGCCGCGGATCGGCCACACCGAGCAGGAGCGAAGCACCCCGCGACCGGAACCGGATCTGACGATCGTCCAGCCCCATGCGTCGGGTGATCGAATTCGAGTCCGGTCCGGTCCACTCGACGTCGAGTTGACGCTTGTCACGATTCCTCAGGAGACGGCGTTCATCGGCCGGCCCCGGAGCCTGCGCCCCGCCGTGCGTGCTTGACCGATTCTCAACCGGGGTAGTCGGCCCGCCCACGAGCGCCTGCCACCGCGTCCGCCCACCACTCGAGCTGGTCGAGAAGACGCCCGAGGCCGTCGACGGCGGCTGCGTCGTCGATGCGTCCCGACTCGTCGAACCGCTTGCGCACCCGATGCAGCGACACGACGTCTCGGACGGAGACCATGTGCAGTTCGGCGGTGATCTGCCGTAGCTGTTCGGTGGCTCGAATTCCCCCGCCGAGCCCACCGTACGAGACGAATCCGACCGGCTTGCCACGCCACTCGTACTTCACCGTGTCCAGGGCGGTCTTCAACGCACCGGGCACGCCGTGGTTGTACTCGGGGGTGACGAACACGAAGGCGTCGGCGCCGCCGACGGTCCTGGTGAAGCGCTCGGAGTCCTCGCACGGAACGAGCGAGTTCGGCAGATCGAAATCGGCCAAGTCGACCTCGACCACCTCGACGGTGGCGCGTTCGGCGGCAACACCTCGAACCCAGGAAGCGACGGTCGGGCCCACTCGACCGGCGCGCACACTACCGACGACGACGGCGAGCTGTATCGGCTTCATCGCTCCGACAGTAGACCCGGGGGCGTTCGGTCAGCCCTCTCCCCCACAGCAACCGTCGCCGGTGATCGCCGATCTCACCTCGCGGGTGGCCGCGTTCCGGGCGGCCAGTTCGTCGGCCGGTGGATAGTCGACTCGAACCAAGGACAAGCCGTGCGCCGGAGCCACGGCCACCTCGCTCGCTCTCTCGCGGCGCGTCAACAGCGACTGCGCCCAGTCGGGAGTTCGCCGACCTTCCCCCACGGCCTGCATGGCACCGACGAGACTGCGGACCATCGACCAGCAGAATGCGTCGGCACTGACGTACGCGGTGAGTCGATCGCCGTCGCGCTCCCAGTCGAACCGCTGCAGTTCTCGAACGGTGGTCGCCCCGTCACGTCGCTTGCAGAACGCGGCGAAATCGTGCAGACCGATCAATCTCGCGGATGCCTCCTGCACCGCACCGAGATCGATGGGCCTCGGCCAGGAGACGACACCGGCCACGTCGAGGGGGTCGACGCCGTAGAGCGCCGTGCCGAATCGGTACTCGTAGTGCCTGCGGTAGGCCGAGAACCGCGCGTCGAAATCACGGGAGACGGTGCTGATGGCTCGTACTCGAACATCGGTGGGCAGAAACCGGGCCATTCGCCGGACCAGCCTGTCGTGATCGTCCGAAACGTCGACGGCATCGAAGTGCGCCACCTGACCCGTTGCGTGGACTCCCGCGTCGGTTCGGCCCGCCACGGTCAGCTCGATCCGTTGCCGCAGCACCGTGGTGAAGGCTTCTTCGAGCACTCCGCAGACGGTGCGGATGCCCGGTTGACGCGCCCACCCGGAGAAGTGCGTGCCGTCGTAGGAGATGTCGAGCCGAAATCTGGTGGGTACCGAAAAAGCGGGCCCGCCTTCCCCTGAGGGAATGGCGGGCCCGCTTCGATCGTGCTCGGAGCTCAAAAGGACTAGTCCTTCTTTGCTTCCTCGGCCTCGGGGGCGTCCGACGCGTGTGCGTCGTTGTCCTCGATGCCGTCGATGACTGCGTCGGCGTTGGCCACCTCGGCGTCGGTCGCGTCGGCTTCGACAGCCTCGACGACGTTCTCGTCGGTCGCGTCCTCGGCCGGAGCCTCGGTTGCGGCGGGAGCAGCCTGCGAAGCCTTCACGCGGCGTGCGCGATCTGCCTCGTTGGACACCGTCTGCTCGTTGACGAGCTCGATGATGGCCATCGGCGAGTTGTCACCCTTGCGGGGGACGGTCTTGATGATGCGTGTGTAGCCACCGTCGCGATCGGCGAAGAAAGGCCCGATCTCGGCGAACAGCTTGTGCACGACATCTTTGTTGTTGATCGTCTTGAGAACCTCACGACGATGCGCCAGGTCACCCTTTTTGGCGTGGGTGACGAGCTTCTCGGCGTGCGGACGAAGGCGCTTGGCCTTCGACTCGGTGGTGGTGATGCGGCCGTGCTCGAAGAGTGACGTCGCCAGGTTGGCCAGGATGGCCTTCTGGTGCGACGCCGACCCGCCGAGACGGCGGCCCTTGGTGGGCTTGGGCATGATGAATCTCCTAGTAAGAGCTCCAGCGAGCTGATTACAGCTGTTCTGTCTCGGCGTAGTCCTGCTCGGCACCTTCGGTGTCGCTGAAGGAGCCGGCGTCGGTGTCACTCCACGTGCCCGTGGTGGCGTCGTAGCCAGGCACGGTGCTCGGATCGAACGACGCGGGGCTGTCCTTGAGGGAGAGGCCGAGCGAATGCAGCTTGACCTTCACCTCGTCGATGGACTTCTGCCCGAAGTTACGGATGTCGAGCAGATCGGACTCGGTACGACCAACCAGCTCGCCGACGGTGTGAACACCCTCGCGCTTGAGGCAGTTGTAGGACCGGACGGTGAGGTCCAGATCCTCGATGGGGAGTCCGAAGGAAGCGATGTGATCGGCCTCGGCGGGCGAGGGTCCGATCTCGATGCCTTCTGCTTCGACGTTCAGCTCACGGGCGAGGCCGAAGAGCTCAACCAGGGTCTTGCCCGCAGAAGCGAGCGCGTCCCGCGCGGTGATGGAATTCTTGGTCTCCACATCGAGAACGAGCCGATCGAAGTCGGTGCGCTGTTCGACGCGGGTGGCCTCCACCTTGTAGGTGACCTTGAGCACGGGCGAGTAGATCGAGTCGACCGGAATACGGCCGATCTCGGCACCCGATGCCTTGTTCTGAACGGCGGGGACGTAGCCGCGACCGCGCTCGACGACGAGCTCGATCTCCAACTTGCCCTTGTCGTTCAGGGTCGCGATGTGCAGATCGGGGTTGTTCACCGTGACGCCGGCCGGAGGCACGATGTCGCCTGCGGTCACAGCGCCTGGGCCCTGCTTGCGGACGTACATGGTGACCGGTTCGTCTTCTTCGGAGCTCACCACGAGGCCCTTGAGGTTCAGGATGATGTCGGTGACATCTTCCTTGACTCCGGGGACGGTGGTGAATTCGTGGAGGACGCCGTCGATACGGATGCTGGTGACAGCAGCGCCGGGGATCGACGACAGCAGGGTGCGGCGGAGCGAGTTGCCGAGTGTGTAACCGAAGCCGGGCTCGAGCGGCTCGATGACGAATTTCGAGCGGTTGTCGGCGATGACCTCTTCGGTCAGCGTCGGGCGCTGTGAAATGAGCATTGTGTGTTCCTCCTGTACGGGCGTCCGCTATTTGACGCCCACGTGTGGAGGCGAAGACGCATGTGAGCCTCGCGGGGAGACTCACATGCGTGCCGCGCCTTACTTCGAGTAGTACTCGACGATGAGCTGCTCCTGGAGCGGCACGTCGATCTGTGCGCGCTCCGGCAACCTGTGAACCAGGATGCGAAGACGGTTGGGAACGACCTGCAGCCACGGGGCGACGGGACGGTCGCCGTAGCTTTCGCGGGCGATCTGGATCGGCAGTGTCTGAGCCGACTTCTCACGGACGTCGATGATGTCGTACTGCGAGACGCGGTAGCTGGGGATGTCGACGCGCTTGTTGTTCACCAGGAAGTGACCGTGCGTGACCAGCTGACGGGCCTGACGACGCGTACGTGCCAGTCCGGCGCGGTAGACGACGTTGTCGAGACGACTCTCGAGGATGGTCAGCAGGTTCTCGCCGGTCTTGCCGACGGTCCTGTTGGCTTCCTTGTAGTACAGACGGAACTGCTTCTCCATGACGCCGTAGGTGAAGCGAGCCTTCTGCTTCTCCTGCAGCTGGAGCAGGTACTCGCTCTCCTTGATCCGCGCGCGGCCGTGCTGGCCGGGCGGGTAGGGACGACGCTCGAACGCCTGGTCGCCTCCGACGAGGTCGACGCGCAGACGACGCGACTTGCGGGTGATAGGACCGGTATAACGTGCCATTTTCTAAACCTTTCCTTCCCGCTAGACCCGACGCCGCTTGGGCGGACGGCAGCCGTTGTGCGGCTGAGGGGTGACATCGGAGATGGTGCCGACCTCGAGGCCAGCGGCCTGAAGCGAGCGGATCGCGGTCTCACGGCCGGAGCCGGGACCCTTGACGAACACGTCGACCTTCTTGACGCCGTGCTCCTGTGCCTTGCGCGCAGCGTTCTCGGCTGCGAGCTGTGCGGCGAACGGAGTCGACTTGCGCGAGCCCTTGAAGCCCACGTGTCCCGAGGACGCCCACGAGATGACGTTTCCGGCGGGGTCGGTGATCGACACGATCGTGTTGTTGAACGTGCTCTTGATGTGCGCAGATCCGTGCGGGACGTTCTTCTTGTCCCTGCGACGCGTCTTCTGCGCCTTCTTCGGACCGGTACCGCGTGCTTTGGGGGGCATTACTTCGCCTTCTTCTTGCCGGCAATGGTGCGCTTGGGTCCCTTACGGGTACGCGCATTGGTCTTGGTGCGCTGTCCACGGACGGGCAGACCACGACGGTGGCGAAGACCCTGGTAGCAGCCGATTTCGATCTTGCGGCGGATGTCGGCCTGAACCTCGCGGCGCAGGTCGCCCTCGACCTTGAGGGACTCGTTGATGTAATCGCTGAGCTTGCGCAGATCGTCGTCGCCGAGATCCTTGCTTCGCAGGTCGGGGCTGACGCCCGTCGCTGTGAGGATTTCCTTCGAGCGGGTACGGCCGACGCCGTAGATGTAAGTCAGTGCGATCTCCATGCGCTTTTCGCGCGGCAGATCCACACCTGCGAGACGTGCCATGTGGCATTTCCTTTTCTTGTCCGGAGGTCTGCTCCCAGTCCGTCCCCTGTGTCCTTCTCACCGCTGGGGTGTGAAGCGTCTTTCAACCAACTCAGTGGGGCCCCGGCCTCCGTGCCGGGGGTATGCCGCAACGCGTGTGTCGCGGTTGGTGCTGGGAGGTCATCTTCTAGCTGTTGCCAAGCCGACGTGCGAAATGCTCGGTGGTTATCCCTGACGCTGCTTGTGACGCAGGTTGTCGCAGATCACCATGACGCGCCCGTTACGACGAATCACCTTGCACTTTTCGCAGATCTTCTTGACGCTCGGCTGAACCTTCACGTCGTTGATCTCCTGTGTGTAGCTCGGCCCCACTGCAGGCAGCGGCTCCGAGCATGGTTCCCCCCGACCGGACGTGGCCGGGGAAGCTCTTACTTGTAGCGGTAAACGATGCGTCCACGCGTGAGGTCGTAGGGCGAGAGCTCTACCACGACGCGATCCTCGGGAAGGATGCGAATGTAGTGCTGACGCATCTTTCCGCTGATGTGAGCGAGTACCTTGTGGCCGTTTTCGAGCTCAATGCGAAACATCGCATTGGGCAGCGGTTCGACAACTCGGCCCTCTACCTCGATAGCACCGTCTTTCTTGGCCATATCCTCCGCGATCCTGGCTCTCACACCTGGTTGATTGCATCTGTTTCCGTTACCGTGGTGCCCACTGACCGACCCGAATCGACGGGCCGACGTGTCGCCGGAACGGTTCGCAGGCCACCAGGGCACGCGAACATCCGGTACGCAGGGCGCACCGTCGATCCATGTTACCGGGTAATGCACGTCTGGCCAAATGCGTTCCGCATCCATGCTCCGGGTCAACGGTTGCCCCAGTTCGATTTCCTGAGCTAGCGTTCTGCCCGGCTGTATCCCAGCCGCACAACACGGGCCGTCCCGCCTGCCCTCGCAGCGGCGGCCGTGTCCGCGACGACGACCACGAGGCACCCCTCTTGAGCTCAGACACGCGCGCCGGCAACCCGGGCGTATCCGTCATCATTCCGGTTCACAACTCCAAGGATGTTCTCGACGATCAACTGCGAGCTCTCGCTCGACAGGATTACGAGCATCCCTTCACGGTGATCGTCAGCGACAACGGCTCGACCGACGGCCTTCGCGAACACATCGAGAACCATTGCCTCCGTGGAGCGCTCGACCTGCAGTACGTCGACGCTGCAGGATCCCCGGGCGCATCGTTCGCACGTAACAGAGGTGCAGACGCCGCCCGCAGCGACCTGCTCGCCTTCTGCGACGCGGACGACGCGGTCCACCCGAACTGGCTCCGGCGCATCGTCGCCGGCCTCGACGAGTACGACATCGTGGGTACCGGCCTGGAGACGGAGACGCTGAACTCCGCTGCCGTGCGCGCATCGACACCGTTCGCACCGCCCTCGGATCAGGGCAAGTCGACATTCCTACCGTTCGCCATCGGTGCCAGCATGGCGTGCCGCAGATCGACCTACGGCGAGCTCGGCGGCATGCTCGAGTACGTTCACGCCAGCGAGGACATGGAGTTCTCGTGGCGCGCACAGCACGCGGGATATCGACTGCATTTCATCGCCGAACCACTGGTGTCGTACCGACTTCGCACCGGACGTCGGGAGAACTGGAAGCAGGCAGGCGCGCTCGGCTACGGATCGGCTCACGTACGCGGACTCCACCGAGCACACGGCTGCCCGCCCTTCCGGGCCCGCTCGATCTCCATCGCCCTGCTGATGCTCGGCGTACGAAACCCGCTGCTTCCCACTGCAGTGACCAGGATGCCGACTCGACTCTGGCTTCGTCTGGTGGCTGCGCATCTCGGACTGGTCCGCGGCGGCAGACGCTACGGATCGCTGGCTTGGTGACCCTAGCTGGGTCGTAGTGTCAGGATCCGCGGCCCGTCCTCGGTGACGGCAACGGTGTGTTCCCAGTGCGCCGATCGGGATCCGTCCGTGGTCACGACCGTCCAGCCGTCGTCGAGAATGTCGGTGTCGTACGTGCCGAGGGTCAGCATGGGCTCGATTGCCAGAGTGGATCCGACGACCAGCTCCGGTCCCTTACCCGGCGCACCCTCGTTCGCGAGGAACGGGTCCATGTGCATCTCACGACCGATGCCATGACCGCCGTATCCGTCGACGATTCCGTACTTGCGGCCGTGCGCCTGCTCGGCCGCGTGGGTTCCGGATTCGATGGCGTGCGAGACGTCGGTGAGCCGATTGCCGGGAAGCATCGCGGCGATACCTGCCTCCATCGACAGCCTCGTCGCCTCGCTCAGCATCGCATCGGCTTCGATGATGTCGCCGACACCGAACGTCCACGCCGAGTCTCCGTGCCAACCGTCGAGAACCGCCCCACAGTCGATGGACACCAGATCGCCTGCGACCAGGAGCTCGTCTGCCGACGGAATGCCGTGCACCACACGGTCGTTGACCGACGAACAGATACTGCCGGTGAAGCCGTGGTAACCGAGGAACGACGGCACCGCACCGGCGTCACGGATGACGGCCTCGGCAACTCTGTCGAGCTCGAGCGTCGAGACACCGGGAACCGCCGCTGCCCGCACTGCCACCAGAGCAGCGCCGACGACCGCGCCGGCCGCAGCCATGGCGTCGAGTTCGCCAGCACTGCGGAACGGCACGACCTTCCGTTTACGGCCGAATGCCATTACTTGCCGTGGTCCTCGATGGACTTCAGCGCGCGAGCGTTGACCTCGTCCACCTCACCGATCGCGTCGACCGTCACGAGTTGGCCCTCGTAGTAATCGAGCAGTGGCGCGGTCTCGTCCCGGTACACCTTGAGTCGGTTCCGAATGACGTCTTCCTTGTCGTCCTCGCGTCCACGCGCGAGCATGCGTTCGACGACGACGTCCTCGTCGACGACGAACGAGAGTACGGCGTCGAGCTTCGCGTTCAGGTCCGCCAGGATGCCGACCAGTGCCTCGGCCTGACCCACCGAACGTGGGAAGCCGTCGAGCAGGAAGCCGTTCACGGCGTCGGGCTCGGAGAGGCGGCTGCGGACCATGTCGACGGTCAGCTCACTGGGAACGAGGTCGCCTGCATCGAGGTACTTCTTCGCCTCGAGTCCGAGCGGCGTCTTCTCACCGATGTTCGCGCGAAACAGGTCGCCGGTCGAGATGTGCGGAACGCCCAGCTTCTCGGACAGGAGGACGGCCTGGGTGCCTTTGCCGGCACCGGGGGGACCGAGCAGAACAAGTCTCACTTGAGGAACCCTTCGTAGTTACGCTGCATCAGCTGGCTTTCGATTTGCTTCACGGTATCCAGGCCGACGCTGACCATGATCAGCACGGCGGTGCCACCGAAGGGGAGGTTCTGTCCTCCACCCGAACTGCCGATGTCGAGGAACAGGTTCGGGAGCACGGCGATGGTGCCCAGGTAGACCGCGCCCGGCAACGTGATGCGACTGAGGACGTAGTTCAGATAGTCGGCGGTCGGCTTGCCCGGACGAATGCCCGGGATGAACCCGCCGAACTTCTTCATCTCGTCGGCGCGCTCTTCGGGGTTGAACGTGATCGCCACGTAGAAGTACGTGAAGAACACGATCAGACCGAAGAAGATCGCGATGTACACCGGGTTGGCCGGGTTCACCAGGTACTCGTTGATGATGCGCTGCCACCAGCTCGGATCGACCGCGGTGCTGGCCGAGGTGAGCTGGGCGATCAGGTTGGGCAGATACAGCAGCGAGGACGCGAAGATCACCGGGATGACGCCGGCCTGGTTGACCTTGAGCGGAAGGTAGGTGGAGGAGCCGCCGTACATCTTTCGACCGACCATGCGCTTGGCGTACTGGACGGGAATTCGGCGCTGACCCTGCTCGACGAACACCACGCCGGTGATGATCAGGAACGCTGCGAAGCAGACGAATCCGAACACCAGCCCACCGCGGCTCTCGAGGATCGAGTTGCCCTCGGAGGGGATACGCGAGGCGATTCCGGCGAAGATGAGCAGCGACATTCCGTTGCCGACGCCGCGCTCGGTGATGACCTCGCCGAACCACATCACGACGGCTGCACCTGCGGTCATGACGAGCACGATGATGACGAGGCCGAAGATGCTCTGGTCAGCGATGATGTCCTGCTGGCATCCCTGCAGAAGTTGGCCGCGGGAGGCGAGGGCCACCAGGCCGGTCGCCTGCAGGATGGCCAGCGCGATCGACAGGTAACGCGTGTACTGCGTCATCTTGGCCTGCCCCGACTGTCCCTCCTTGCGGAGTTCCTCGAACTTCGGGATGACGACGGTGAGCAGCTGCACGATGATGCTGGCGGTGATGTACGGCATGATGCCGATCGCGAACACCGAGAGCTGGAGGAGCGCTCCACCGGAGAACAGGTTGATCAGCGAGTAGATGCCCGCCGAGTCTCCACCGGAGACCTGGTCGATGCATGCTCGGACATTGGCGTAGTCGACACCCGGCGACGGCAGCGTGGCACCGAAGCGATACAGGGCCACCAGACCGAGCGTGAAGAGGATCTTCCGTCTCAGGTCAGGAGTCCTGAGGGCCGACACGAAGGCGGAAAGCAAAGATCCTCCTGGCACGACTGCGTTGACGCTGCGAGTGCTTCGTCAGGAGCGCAACCGGCGCTCCTGTGAGCCTCACGAGCATGGACTGCAGGCGACATGCATCGCCCGCATCGAAACGAACTTCTGTGAACTCTAGAACTCTAACAGTGCGTATCGAACCGCCCGACGGTCAGTGTTGGACCCTGTCCGTTCGGTCGAGTACGGCACGTGGTGCCGAGGCAACGATGGCCGCAGCTCAGCTGCGAGAGCTGTGGCTGCGGCCATCGTCACGAACTGCTGCTCGATGCGCTGCTACTCAACGCATCGGAGCAATGCTCATACCTCGGTTGCAGAACCGCCGGCAGCGGCGATCTTTTCCTTGGCGGAGCCCGTGAACTTGTTGGCCGAGATCTCGACCTTCACGGTCAGGTTTCCGTCGCCGAGAACCTTGACGGGCTCGTTCTTGCGAACGGCACCCTTGGCGATGAGCTCGGGGATACCGATCTGACCGCCCTCGGGGAACAGACGCTCGATGTCGCGCAGGTTCACGACCTGGAACACGACACGGTTGCGGTTGGTGAAGCCCTTGAGCTTCGGGAGCCGCATGTGGAGGGGCATCTGGCCACCCTCGAAACGTGCCGGCACGTTCTTGCGTGCGCCGGTTCCCTTGGTACCGCGACCTGCGGTCTTGCCACGCTTGCCACCTTCACCACGGCCGACACGAATCTTCGTCGACTTGGATCCGGCTGCGGGGCGCAGGTGGTGCAGTTTGATGGTCATGGTTAGACCTCCTCAACGATTACGAGGTGGCGCACCGTGTTGACCAGTCCGCGGTTCTGCGGGTTGTCCTCGCGGACGACCGTCTGGCGGATGCCCTTGAGCCCGAGAGTACGCAGGCTGTCACGCTGGTTCGCCTTCTGGCCGATGGTGCTCTTGATCTGGGTGACCTTCAGCTGAGCCATTACTTCACCGCTCCTGCCTGTGCGCGTGCGCGCAGCATTCCGGCGGGTGCAACCTCTTCGAGGGTCAGGCCGCGGCGAGCCGCAACTTCCTCGGGACGCTGCAGACCCTTGAGGGCTGCGACGGTCGCGTGCACGACGTTGATGGCGTTGTCGCTACCGAGCGACTTCGACAGCACGTCGTGGACACCGGCGCACTCGAGCACGGCACGCACCGCGCCACCGGCGATGACGCCGGTACCGGCACTGGCCGGACGCAACATGACGACGCCTGCTGCGGCTTCGCCCTGGATGGGGTGCGTGATGGTGCCGGCGATCATCGGGACGCGGAAGAAGCTCTTGCGAGCCTCCTCGACACCCTTCTGGATGGCCGCGGGAACTTCCTTGGCCTTGCCGTAGCCGACGCCGACCAGTCCGTTGCCGTCACCGACGATGACGAGGGCGGTGAAGCTGAAGCGTCGACCACCCTTGACCACCTTGGAGACGCGGTTGATCGTGACGACCTTCTCGATGAAGTTCGACTTGTCCGCAGCGTTGCCGCCACGGCCGTTGTCACGACGGTCACGACCGCCACCGCGGTTGTCGCCGCGCTGGTTGTTGTCGCCACCTGCGTTGGGGCCACTGTTCTGTCCGGCGGGGCCGCTTCCGCCGTCACGCCGTTGACGTCCCGGCATCAGGCTGTCCTTCCGTTGTCAGTCATTGTCATCATCAGAACGTCAACCCGCCTTCACGGGCTGCGTCTGCGAGTGCCGCGATGCGGCCGCTGTAGTTGTTGCCGCCGCGGTCGAACACGACTGCCTCGACGCCTGCTGCCTTCGCGCGGCTGGCGATGAGCTCGCCGACCTTCGCACTGACGGCCTTCTTGTCGCCCTCGAGGGCGCGCACATCGGCTTCGATGCTCGACGCGCTGGCCAGCGTGTGGCCGGCGAGGTCGTCGATCAACTGCACGTGGATGTGACGCGAGGACCGGTTGACGACCAAGCGGGGACGCTCGGGCGTGCCGGAGATCTTCTTGCGAAGGCGGAAGTGACGACGTGCCTTCGACAGGCGACGCTTCGTCGAGACGTCGGTGCCACGCGGAGTGCGCTTGACGACGTTCGCCTTGTCTGCTGTTTGCTGGCTCATATCACTTACCCGTCTTTCCGACCTTGCGGCGGATCACTTCACCCTCGTAGCGGATGCCCTTGCCCTTGTACGGGTCCGGACGCCGCAGACGACGAATGTTGGCAGAGATCTGACCGACCTTCTGCTTGTCGATGCCGACAACGGTGAATCGCGTGGGCGACTCGACCGTGAACGTGATGCCCTCGGGTGCTTCGATCAGCACGGGATGGCTGTAACCGAGTGCGAACTCGAGGTCCTTGCCCTTGAGTACGACGCGGTAACCGACGCCGTGAATCTCCATCTTGTTGGTGTAACCGTTGGTGACACCGGTGATGAGGTTCGCGACGAGAGTGCGCGACAGTCCGTGCAGTGCACGGCTCTTGCGCTCGTCATCGGGCCGGGTGACGGCGATGGTGCCGTCGTCGGCGCGAGCGATCTGGATGGGCTCGGCGACCGTCAGGCTCAGGGCACCCTTGGGGCCCTTGACCGCAACGTTCTGGCCGTCGATGGTGATATCGACTCCAGCGGGGACCGGTACCGGCAATTTTCCAATACGTGACATGGTGGTGGCCTCCCCTACCAGACGTAGGCGAGGACTTCTCCGCCCACACCCTGCTTGGCCGCCTGACGCTCCGTGAGCAGACCTGTGGACGTGGAGATGATCGCCACGCCCAGGCCGCCGAGAACCTTGGGCAGATTGGTGGATTTTGCGTATACCCGGAGACCGGGCTTGGAGACGCGTCGCACGCCGGCGAGGCTGCGCTCACGGCTCGGGCCGTACTTCAGATCGACGATGAGGGTCTTGCCCACCTCGGCGTCTTCCGTGCGGTAGTCGGAGATGTAGCCCTCGCGCTTGAGGATCTCGGCGATGTTCGCCTTGAGCTTCGAGTGGGGAAGCTTCACCTCGTCGTGGTACGCCGAATTGGCGTTGCGCAGACGGGTCAAGAAGTCTGCAATTGGATCGGTCATCGTCATGGTGTGACCTGTGCACCTTTCTCGCAGCGGTTCCCATGCAGCACGCGCGAGCTGGTGCCCCTGGATTCTCGAAAACCCGGCGGGCCTGGCTCGTCGCATCGTGGGCCTACAACGAAGTGAACATGTCCTGACCGACTGTTGCCGGTCAGGGGTTGCGCTCCAAGCAATGCATCGCTGCACTGCCCGGTGTTTCGAGCTTCCGCATTTCGATGCTGACGTGCGGAGAACTCGAGGTTGCGTTTCATTGCAAGGACTCGCGTGCAGGCACGACGAAGCCCGGGCAACCGCTCTAGTGTAGGCATCGCGCACCCGAAGACCAAATCGCCTTACCATTGCGCGACGGCTCGGGTCCAGTCGGACACCCCGGCGTCCACTTCTTCGCTAACGTCGGACCATGACGGACTCGAAGGCAGTCGATATCGATCACCTCACCCACACTCTGCGTGACCGCACCATCGCCGGGGTGACGATCGGGTGGGTCGACAACAACGGCATCGTCCGATCACGCACCGTGCCCACCGCAGAACTGACCGCCGTCGCACGTCGCGGCGTAGGAGTCACCGCGGTGTTCGCGGTGTTCGATTCGCACGACGGGATCACCTTCGCTCACGAGGGACTGTCGACGCCGTCCGGCGATGTTCGGTTGATTCCGGTGATCGACAACGCGTCGAGCGTGGTTCCACTTGCCGGCCAACCGGGGCTTGCCTGGGTACACGGCAGGCAGCTCTCCGCGGACGGCTCTCCCTGGCCCTACGACCAACGCGCTGTTCTCGAGCGGCAGGTGCAGAAGGCGTCCGATGCCGGTTTCGAGGTGCGGGCCGGATTCGAGATCGAGTTCGCCCTGACCCGGGAATCGGACGGACTGTCCGCCCATCGAGGACCTGCCTACTCCGCCAACGCGCTCCGCGATGTCGACGAATTCGTCGTATCGCTGCTGCACGCCCTGTCTGCGAACGGTGTGAGCATCGGTCAGATTCATGCCGAGTACGGCATGTCCCAGATCGAGATCGCGCTCGCGCCACTCGATCCCCTTGCTGCAGCCGATGCGCAAGTTCTCGCGCGGCAGACGATCCACTCTGCCGCCAAAGCTCACGGCCTGCGGGCGAGCTTCGCTCCCCTGCCCTCGTCCAGCAGTGCAGGCAACGGATGGCACCTGCACACGTCACTGGTTCGCGACGGGCACAACGCTCTCACCGGAGACGGAGAGCATGGATTGTCGGAGACCGGGCAGTCGTACATCGCGGGCCTGGTTCGAGAGCTGCCGGGACTCACTGCCGTCACCGCACCGAGTTCGGGATCCTTGCTCCGACGTCGACCCGGATACTGGGCCGGTGCCTTCGGGTTCTGGGGCGTCGAGAACCGCGAAGCGGCAGTACGGCTCGTACCCGGTTCTGCCCTCCTCGGTCCCGATCACACCAACGTCGAGTTGAAGGCGTGCGACGCTTCCGCCAACCCCTATCTGGCGCTTGCCGTCACCATCGCGGCCGGCATGTCGGGAGTGGCCGATTCGGCGACGTTGTCGCCACCGGTTCAGGAGGATGTGGGCGGCTGGGACGACGCCCGTCGCGACGCCGCCGGTATCTCCCCACTCGCGACGACCCATGACCGACAACGGGAGAACCTACTGTCGTCGGCGCTGGTCGCAGACGTGTTGGGCGAAGACCTTCTGGGCGCGTTCGTTGCCTGCCGGGACGCCGATGCAGCGTGGGCGGAGAGCCACACCGAGGACGAACTGCTCGAATCACTGCGCTGGATCTACTGACATGCTGCGACGGTTCCCCGGCGTCGGCGCAATCGTCTCTGCCCTCGACAGCGCTCTGCCACAACCGGATCAGCTCTGCGGACCGTTCTCGGCATCGATAGCGTCGACGGCCGTCGTGGGCGACGACGCACCGGACGTCACAGCACTCGCGATCGCATCGGGATCCGCGATCTGGCCGGGCGAGACCAATGCGGCCCGTCCGCCCGGAACGCCCCGGATCACCGACGGGTGGGATTGCCTACCGAGGGCCGCATCGATCGATGCGGCCGGGACCACAGCGACAGGTCTTGCGACGGGCATCGAGACGGCGACCGGAGGACGCGTCGTGGTGGTTCCGATCGTGGGGCCCGGTTCCGACGGGCTACGACTGCTCCTGACCCGCCTGGCCGACGTGCAGTTCCGGTTCGGCCTGGTTGCGAATGTGCACACCGAGGACCTGACCGAATTCGATTGGAGCGTAGGACATTTCGTGACCGTCCTGGGAATGGACACCGTCGAGGACGTGGTTGCGATTGCCGATACCTATCGAGAGCTCGGAGTCGCGGGCATGCCGGCCGGATGTCGAACCGTTCCCACCGACACTCTCGCGTCTGCGATGTCCGAACGTGGCCTGCTCCTTCTCGTCGACAACGACGACCGTTCTGCCGCACTGGATCTGACTCGGTCACTCGATCTACGAAACGACGTGTGGTCGGTCTGAGACGGGAGGCCTGAGCAAACGCGAAATGGGCGTGGGTTCCTTTCGGAACCCACGCCCATCAGCGTGGTGTGGTGAAGCCCGGAGGCCTCAGATCACCAGGAGCTCTTGCGAACTCCGGGAAGCTCTCCGGCGTGTGCCATCTCGCGCACGCAGATACGGCAGAGGCCGAACTTGCGGAACACGGAATGGGGACGGCCGCAGCGGTTGCAGCGAGTGTATGCACGCACCGCGAACTTCGGCTTCTTGTTGGCCTTGTTGACCAATGCCTTCTTCGCCATGGACTCAGTTCTCCTTGAACGGGAAGCCGAGGTGCTTGAGCAGCGCGCGGCCTTCTTCGTTGTTGGTTGCGGTGGTTACTACGGTGATGTCCATGCCGCGCGGACGATCGATCTTGTCCACGTCGATCTCGTGGAACATCGACTGCTCGTTGAGGCCGAACGTGTAGTTTCCGTTGCCGTCGAACTGCGTGCCCGAGAGGCCGCGGAAGTCCCTGATTCGGGGAAGGGCAATGGAGACCAGACGGTCGAGGAACTCCCACATGCGGTCGCCACGGAGGGTGACGCGTGCGCCGATGGGCATTCCTTCGCGCAGCTTGAACTGTGCGATGGACTTGCGTGCCTTGCGGATCTCCGGCTTCTGGCCGGTGATGGCAGCGAGGTCGGCAACTGCACCGTTGATCAGCTTGGCGTCACGGGCGGCGTCGCCGACACCCATGTTGACGACGACCTTGACGATGCCGGGGATCTGCATGACGTTCTCGTATGCAAATTCGGTGTTCAGGGCGTCTTTGATCTCGGCGCGGTAGCGCGCCTTGAGGCGGGGCTGTTCGCCCGCGATGTTTTCGGTGGTAGTCATCTCAGATGTCCTTCCCGTTCTTCCGGGAAACACGAACGCGCTTGCCGGTTTCTTCATCGGTCCGGTAGCCCACGCGAGTGGGGTTGCCGTCCGAGTCGACCACTGCGACATTCGATACGTGGATCGGGGCTTCCTGGGTGACGATTCCACCCGAGGATGCGCCGCGCTGGTTGGCGGAGACCGCAGTGTGCTTCTTGATGCGGTTCACACCCTCGACCAGAACCTTGGAGTCAGCGGGGTAGGCCTGAATGACCTTGCCCTTGGCACCCTTGTCCTTGCCTGCGATCACGAGAACGGTGTCGCCCTTGTGCACCTTCATTTACAGCACCTCCGGGGCGAGCGAGACGATCTTCATGAACTTCTTCTCACGCAACTCACGGCCGACCGGGCCGAAGATACGAGTTCCACGGGGATCGTTGTCCGGCTTGATCAGCACCGCAGCGTTCTCGTCGAAACGGATGTACGAGCCATCCGGACGGCGACGCTCCTTGATGGTGCGGACGATGACGGCCTTGACGACCTCACCCTTCTTGATGTTTCCACCGGGAATGGCGTCCTTCACCGTAGCTACGATGATGTCGCCGATTCCGGCGTAGCGACGTGACGAACCACCGAGAACGCGGATGCAAAGGATTTCCTTCGCGCCCGTGTTATCAGCGACGCGTACTCGCGACTCCTGCTGAATCACTAACTTCTCCTTGACCTGGATGTACGTACGTGCCGGATTTCCGTCCCGACACGCGCGGTCGGCTGCTGGGTACGGGCACACGAAGGCACACCGCTGCCACAGGCAACCGGTCAAGTGTAGGGGAACGGGTCCCAGGCATCCAAATCGTCGTCACCGGGCCACCCGCCGTCACCTGCGCCCTTCGGGGCAATCGGTACGGTTCTGGGGATGGGACATCTTCGGATCGACGGGGCGCGGCGATGACGTCGGAGCGCGACGACACCGCGTGGTGGTCGAGTCTGCCCCTGGACCGGGTCGTGCGCATCCACGGGGTCACCGAGCGTGATCTCGCCGAATCCGTGAACCCTCTACCGGTGGACGCACCTGCGATCGTGTTCTTCGCGATCGATCCCACGACGGCCGATCGTGCCGTCGATCTCGCCGATGCAGTGGTCACGGAACTCGAGAACGCCGCCGTCGATTCGGTTCCGCTGTGGCTCACCGACTTCGACCATCACTCCGGCTCGTCGTCGTTGGATCGACGCGCTGCTCGCGTCGCCGCCGCTCGGCTCGGTGCCGACACCGCACACTTCGGCCCCTACGTCGGGGCTCTGGCAAACGCAGCCGTCGCGGGGAGTGCGCCGCGTCGAGCCGCATTCACCGTCGAAACTCGCGCAGCAGGCTCGACCCGAATACTTGCCTCGGCTCGTCGAAGAAGCCTCGCTGCGCTCGTGTTGGTCGTGCCGGCCGGAACGGATGCCGGAGTCGTCGGGACAGCTGCGGAATGGCTGTGCACGCACGCCGGTGCAGCGGTGTGGGTGACGGGCGACGGGGCGTCGAACATGGACCGGTTCCGGTCCGTGGCGGTACACGCGCCCGCCGTGCCCGCTGGGGTCGAGACCGTGGTCGATCGGTTCCGACCCCTGAGCTATCCGCCGATCGCCGGACATCCGCACCCGGCCAGCGATCCGGAGCAGCGCTTGTATCGAGCGCTGGACGTGCACGACTGGGCTGCGGGGCGGGAGCACAATCGTTCGATCCGGCTCGGCGAGCTCGGCCGACCGTTCACGGTCGACGTACTGTGGCGCACCGAGAAGATCGTCGTGGAAATCGACGGCAACGAGCACCGCGCCGTCGACCGCTTCGCCGAGGACCGCGTGCGCGACAACCAACTGCAGACACACGGCTACATGGTGTTGCGCTTCACCAACGCTCAGGTGATCGACGATCCGCAACGTGCGGTAGCTACCATCCGCGAGGCAGTATCGAGAAGACGATCGAAGGGGGATCCTCGATGAGTACCGAAGACCTGAACGGGACCGAGGCGGCAGTGCTGCTGGTCCTGATGGCCGAGGCAAGTCCGGTCAAGAATTCCGAACTCAAAGCGATGGGCCCCGAGCTCGCGAAGCCGTCCCGCGACAAGCTGAAGAACGCCGGTCTCGTCGAAGTGAATTCGTCCGTGCGACCGATGACTCTCGAACTCACCGACAAGGGATGGCGGGTCTGCGGCGAACTCATCGGTGGAGAACCACCGGCTCGATCGACCGGCGCGGGCAAGGCAATGTTCACCGTGTTGGCGGGGTTGCGACGGTGGCTCGATCGCACCGACGCCCGCCCGGCGGATGTGTTCTCGCCGCGAACAGAGGAGCCCGAACCCGTCGAGAAGACCGAGACCGCGGTCGACATCGAAGCCTCGATTCGCGCGGCCTACGCCGGGCTCGCCCGCGAACCCGGCAGCACCGTCCGACTGTCCAGATTGCGAAACGAGTTGCGCGACATACCCAGAACCGATCTGGACGACGCTCTCGCGCGCCTGCGTCGCGCCCCGGACGTCTCGTTGATACCGGAGGAAAATCAGAAGACGCTGACCGACGAGGAACGCGCCGCGGCCGTCGTCGTCGGAAATCAGCAGAACCACCTTCTCTCGATCGAACCATGATGGGCGTTGAGTCGACGATGACGGACAGCGAGCAGATCCGAGCTCTCGAATCGGTGCGGCTGAGTTGGGCACCGACACCCGACGACGTGTGGCGTTCTCAGTCGAACGTGCACGTACCGGGGATGCACGAACGCGTGTTCCTCGAGGTGATGAACGCGTACGACGACGCGGACGCCTCCGACGACGCGAGTCCGCTCGGCGTCGTCGTGCGCGGCCCGGCCGGTTCGGGCAAGACGCACCTGCTCGGCCAGGTGCGAGAAGAAGTACAGCTCAAGGGCGGGTACTTCTTCCTGATCAGGTTGCTCGACGCCGCCGGATTCTGGCGTTCGACGCTGATGGGGATGCTCGACGACCTGATGCGTCCGTCCGGCCGAGGATCGGACAGCCAGCTCGGGCTGTTGCTTCGACGGCTCTGCGAGATCGGCGACATCGCCGAGGATCAGCGCGCGAAGATCATGGGCGAGAGCATGATCGACGCGGATACGCTCAACGATTTCGTCACTGCGGTGTACAAGGTTCACCCGCGCCATCGACGGACGTCGCAGCACACGCTGCGCGCGCTGGTGCTGTCCATCGCCCCCGATTCGGCCGTTCAGGATCTGGGCGACGCCTACCTGCAGTCGATCGACGACGTCGATCCCGACGAGTTCTCGGCCTGGGGCATCCGCCGGGCCGAGCTCGGCCATCAGGGCATCGCCGAGAACATCTCGCGTCTGCTCGCCATCACCGGTCCGACCATCCTCGCGATCGATCAGATCGACACGCTCGTGGCGCAGTCTCGTACCGGATCGGATCAGGAGTTCGCCGACGCGCAGGAAGACAAGGTCGTCGAACAGCTCGCACACGGCTTGATGTCGCTGCGCGAGACCCTCCCCCGTACTGCCTCGGTGCTCTCCGCGCTGTCGAGCGCCTGGGAACTGATTGCCGCACGTGGAGTCGCGCCGATGCGTGACCGCTTCCGAGTCACCCAGTCGCTCAAGCCGATTCCCTCCTCGGACATCGGTCGCCTGCTACTCGGACGACGGCTGGCCGCGTGCTTCCTCGAGGCCGGGTTCACGCCACCGCACCCGACGTGGCCGGTCGCGCCCGACGCGTTCGAGCAGGCCCCGGATTTCACTCCGCGCCAGCTTCTCATCGCCGTCGATCGGCACATCAGGCACTGCCTCGACACCGGCGTCGCGTCGGAGTTGGAGAGCTTCACCGACAGATCCGGTCCTACCGATGCGCCCGACCTGCCCACGGCGCGGGTCAACGAACTCGATGCGCTCGACGATCGCTACGAGCAACTTCGTGGACAGGTCGACGTCTCCGTTCCGTTGCGACCCGACAGCGAGGACTCGATCGTTCCCGCACTGTTGTCCGCGGGTCTGACGGCGTGGATTCACGAGCATCAGTCGTCCGACGACAGCCTGGCCCAGGATCCGCCGCCGAGCGGCAAGCCGGCGCTGCACGCCCGCCTGCGTCACACCGTCGACACCGACACCGACGACGAAGAGCACTGGTGCTTCCGCGCCGTGACGTCCGGCAACGCGCGGGCCGCGTTGGCCCGAGTCGAGCGGGCCGTGACGACGGCGGGCCTGCGCGTCGACATGCCGAGGCGACGGCTGATCCTGATCAGGAACGACCCGTGGCCGAACGGCGCGAAAACCGAGCAGACGATCGCGGCCCTGCACCGCGCCGGTGGCGTCGTGGTGCCCCTCGGGGACGAGGACCGCAGGGCGCTGGCGGCATTGTCGATCCTGTTGGCCGAGAACTCCCCCGCGCTCACGTCCTGGTTGCTCGCACGCAAGCCGGCGCACGATGTCGAATTGTTCTCTGCGGTGCTGCCTGCAGTCAGTGTCGTGGACGACGACACCGCCCTCATCGAACCGGAAGCGACACCCTCCGTACCGGAGTCGTCGACGAGCCGGAAGCCGTCCATCGTCGTCGGTGCCGAGGTCAGCACCGGTGCCGATGTCGCCATTCCACTCGAGGCGCTGCGCAAGCACACGGCGATCTTCGCGGGATCCGGCTCGGGAAAGACCGTTCTGATTCGCCGGCTGGTGGAAGAATGTGCCCTACAAGGTGTTTCGGCGATCGTGCTGGACGTCAACAACGACCTGGCTCGGCTGGGCACCGCGTGGCCCGAGGACGAGAGGACGTGGCCACCGGGTGACGAGGCCAAGGCGACGGCGTACCTTCGCGACACCGACGTCGTGGTGTGGACCCCGCGCAAGTCGGCCGGCCGCCCGCTCAGCTTCCAGCCGCTACCCGACTTCGCCAGTGTCGTCGGCGACGCGGACGAGTTCGAGGCCTCCATCGAGTCCGCTTTGGCCTCGCTCGAACCGGCCGCGGGTGTACTCGGGACGTCACAGAAGGCCAAACATGGTCGGGCCGTGCTGAAATCGGCCCTCGACCAGTTCGGTCGTCGTTCGCGGGGCGGGGATCTGTCCGACTTCATCGACCTGTTGGAAGAATTCCCCGAGGACGCGAGCGAAATGCGCGATGCGGTACGCATCGCTGCCGGACTGGCCGAGAATCTCAAGGCCGCCGCCGCGAACGATCCGATGTTCGCAGGCGCGGGCACGCCGGTCGACCCAGCTGTGCTGCTGACGCCGGCCGAGGGCAAGAAGGCTCGGGTATCGGTGATCAATCTCGCGGGGCTGACCACCGACGAGCAGAAGCAGAGTTTCGTCAATCAACTCCAGATGGGGTTGTTCGCCTGGATCAAGAAGAATCCGGCGGGCGACCGGCCACTCGGGGGATTGTTCGTGATGGACGAGGCGCAGAATTTCGCACCCTCCGACCGGAGCACAGCGGCAACGCACAGCACCCTGGCCCTGGCGTCGCAGGCCAGAAAGTACGGACTGGGACTGGTGTTCGCCACGCAGTCCCCGAAAGGCCTGCACAATCGCATCGCGGGCAATGCGTCCACGCAGTTCTACGGTCTGCTCAACAGTCCATCGCAGGTCGACGCAGCCAAGGAGATGGCGCGGGTGAAGGGTGGCTCGGTTCCGGACGTCGGACGCCTGCCCGCCGGTCAGTTCTACGCGGCTGTGGAAGGCGCCGAATTCCGACGCACCGCCACTCCCCTGTGCCTGTCCTACCATCCGAAGAGTCCGCCGACCGAGGAAGAGGTCATCGAGCTGGCGCGACAGCCCTGACGCCATGACAGTGGCACACTGGATTCGGTGAAAACCCTCGCTCGCGGGGAGAACTGCCCCGCTCCGGCCGGTCCTCTGACGGTCACGCTCACGGCATCGACCTCGGTGGACGTCTCCGCGCTGCTGCTGGGTCCGAACGGTCGGGTGCGTTCGGACGCGGACCTGGTGTTCTACAACCAGCCCTCCGCCTCGGGCGTCGAGTATCGCCGCACCCCCACCGGTCACCTGCTGATGTTCGACGCCGCTGCCGTCCCCGCCGGCGTCGACACCGTGGCCGTGGCTGCGTCCCTCGACGGAACGGGACCCGCGACGTTCGCGGCCGCGGGCCCGACTGCGGTGACGGTGTCCGATGCGTCGGACACGGCACTGGTCGGCTTCACTGCCGATGCACTCGGCGACGAGAGCGCGCTGGTGTGTCTGGAGTTCTATCGGCGCGGCGAGCAGTGGAAGATCCGCGCCGTCGGCCAGGGATACGCCGATGGCCTGGCCGGTTTGGCCACGGCGTTCGGCATCAGCATCGACGAGGACGACCCGACGCCCGACCCGACGGCCTCCGTCGAGCAACCTCTCCGTCCCACGCAGTCACCTGCGTCGTCCACCGATTCATCAGCCCCTCGAGGAGTTCTGGCCATGAGAAGTGAACTGTTCGCGCCCGCTCACGCCGAGGTTCCCGGTTCGGGTATCCAGAAGCAGGGCAGCAAGATGTGCCGCATCGGGATGAACGGCGAGGTGATGGCCCGGGCCGGTTCGATGGTGGCGTATCAGGGCAATCTGCAGTTCGAGGCGAAGGGGTCCGGTGGGATCGGCCGGGCTCTGAAACAGGCGCTCTCGGGTGAGGGTGTTCCTCTGATGAAGGTCACCGGTCAGGGCGACCTCTTTCTCGCCAACGCCGCTCAGGACGTTCATCTCATCGACCTGGACGGCACGGACGGGTTGACCATCAACGGTGCCAATGTGCTGGCTTTCGAGAGTTCGCTGAGCTACGACATCAAGCGGGTGCAGGGTGCCGCGGCAGGCGGCAATGCCGGATTCTTCAACTGCGTGTTCTCCGGACGCGGCCGGATCGCCATCACCACGGACGGGGTTCCGGTGGTGCTGAACGTCGACCAGCCGACCTTCGCGGATCCACAGGCTGCGGTCGCGTGGTCGTCGTCCTTGCAGACGAGAGTCAAGAAGAACGATTCGTTCGGACTCGGCACGCTGATCGGTCGGACGACGGGTGAGCGCTTCACCCTCGAGTTCTCGGGTCAGGGATTCGTCGTGGTTCAGCCGTCGGAGCAGCCGCCGGGTGGCCTGGTCGGTGGCAGCGGCAGCGGGGAGCAGGCCGGGGTCGGCGGCGCGCTCGGAGGATTGCTGGGCAGGTAGGGCCGCACACCGGAACGCAAAATGCCCGCTCCCAGGAAGGGAGCGGGCATTTGTCTGCAGGTACTACTTGGCCTTTTCGAGAACCTCGACCAGTCGCCAGTGCTTCGTGGCAGACAGCGGGCGGGTCTCCATGAGCTGAACGCGATCGCCTACGCCGGCGTCGCCCTTCTCGTCATGTGCCTTGACCTTGGTGGTGCGACGGATGATCTTGCTGTAGAGGGGGTGCTTGACCCTGTCCTCGAGCTCGACCACGATCGTCTTCTCCATCTTGTCGGATACGACGTAGCCGATCCGGACCTTACGGTTGTTGCGCTCTTCAGTCACAGTCTTTTCCTCGCTCATGCCGCGTCACCTGCAGTGTCCTCGGAAGGACCAGATGCCAAGCCGAGCTCACGCTCGCGCAGGACGGTGTAGATGCGCGCGATCTCGTGACGGACGGTGCGCAGTCGACGGTTGTTGTCCAACTGGCCGGTAGCCATCTGGAAACGAAGGTTGAACAGCTCTTCCTTCGACTCACGCAGCTTGGTGACCAGCTCTTCACCGGTGAGCTCGCGGAGCTCTGCGGCTGGGGTTCCGGTAGCCATCAGAACTGCTCCTCCCTGGTGATGATGCGTGCCTTGATGGGCAGCTTGTGGATGGCGCGAGTCAGTGCCTCACGCGCGATGGTCTCGTCGGGGTACGACAGCTCGAAGAGCACGCGACCCGGCTTGACGTTCGCGATCCACCACTCGGGCGAACCCTTACCGGAACCCATGCGGGTCTCGGCAGGCTTCTTGGTGAGCGGGCGGTCCGGGAAGATGTTGATCCAGACCTTGCCGCCACGCTTGATGTGGCGAGTGATCGCGATACGAGCGGACTCGATCTGACGGTTGGTGATGTAGGCGGGCTCGAGAGCCTGGATGCCGTAATCACCGAATGTCACCTGAGTTCCGCCCTTGGCGGCACCCGAACGCTTCGGGTGGTGCTGCTTGCGGTGCTTGACCCGGCGGGGGATCAACATGCGTCAGCCCTCCTGAGTGGGCTCGGTCGAGGCCGGAGCCTCGGTTGCGGATGCCGCGCGGCCGGCCTCGGTGCTGGTCGCCGTGGTGCCCGAGGCACCGCTGCGACGCGGACGAGTGGGACGCTCACGACGGGGACGGTCTGCACCGGCGGCCGGAGCCGCAGCGGCGGCGAGTTCACGCCGTCCGCCGACGATGTCGCCCTTGTAGATCCAGACCTTCACGCCGATACGGCCGAAGGTGGTCTTGGCCTCGTACAGCCCGTAGTCGATGTCGGCACGGAGCGTGTGCAGGGGAACGCGTCCCTCGCGGTAGAACTCCGAGCGAGACATTTCAGCGCCACCGAGACGGCCGGAGCACTGAACACGAATGCCCTTGACGTTGGGCTGACGCATGGCCGACTGGATGGCCTTGCGCATTGCCCGACGGAATGCGACGCGGTTGCTGAGCTGCTCGGCAACACCCTGAGCCACGAGCTGAGCTTCGGACTCGGCGTTCTTGACCTCGAGGATGTTGAGCTGAACCTGCTTGCCGGTCAGCTTCTCGAGAGCTCCGCGGATGCGGTCGGCCTCGGCACCACGGCGACCGATGACGATGCCCGGGCGTGCCGTGTGGATGTCCACGCGAACACGGTCACGGGTGCGCTCGATCTCGACCTTCGCGATGCCTGCGCGCTCCATGCCGGTGGCAAGAAGCTTGCGGATCTCGACGTCTTCCTTGACGTACTCCGAGTACTGCTTGTCTGCGTACCAACGCGACTTCCAGTCAGTGGTGATACCCAAGCGGAAGCCGTGCGGGTTGATTTTCTGACCCACTACTGAGCCCCTTCCTTGGACGCCTGGCCCTTACGACGGTTACGAGACGTTCCGCCGGTCTTGGGCAGGCTTTCGACGATCACCGTGATGTGGCTGGTGCGCTTGCGGATCCGGAATGCCCGGCCCTGAGCGCGCGGCTGGAATCGCTTGAGGGTTGCACCCTCGTCGACGAATGCAGTGGCGACGATCAGTGTGCTGGGATCGAGATCCAGGTTGTTCTCGGCGTTGGCCGCTGCGGACGCGATCACCTTGGCGACCGGCTCGCTCGCTGCCTGCGGCGCGAACTTGAGGATGTTGAGCGCGTCCTCGACGGAGCGCCCGCGAACCAGATCCACGACGCGACGTGCCTTCATCGGCGTGACGCGAACGTGCTTCGCTACGGCCTTGGCAGTCGGATTGGCGGTGGGGGTGAAGTTGGTCATCGCCTCTTCGCCTTCCGGTCGTCCTTGATGTGACCCTTGAACGTGCGGGTCGGTGCGAACTCCCCGAGCTTGTGGCCGACCATGGAGTCGGACACGAACACCGGTACGTGCTTGCGACCGTCGTGGACGGCGAAAGTGTGACCGATGAAGTCGGGCAGGATTGTCGATCGACGGGACCAGGTCTTGATGACCTGCTTGGTTCCCTTGTCGTTCTGGACGTCAACCTTCGCGAGGAGGTGATCGTCTACGAACGGGCCTTTCTTCAGGCTGCGTGGCATTCTGAACTCCCTCCTAGCGCTTGTTCTTGCCGGTACGACGACGACGGACGATCAGCTTGTCGCTCGCCTTGTTCTTGCGGGTACGGCCTTCCGGCTGTCCCCAGGGGCTGACCGGGTGGCGTCCACCGGAGGTCTTGCCCTCGCCGCCACCGTGCGGGTGGTCGACCGGGTTCATCACGACACCACGAACGGTCGGGCGCTTGCCCTTCCAGCGCATGCGGCCGGCCTTGCCCCAGTTGATGTTCGACTGCTCGGCGTTGCCGACCTCGCCGACGGTTGCGCGGCAGCGCACGTCGACGCGACGGATCTCACCGGACGGCATACGCAGCGTGGCGTAGGGGCCTTCCTTACCGAGGAGCTGGATGCTCGCTCCAGCGGAGCGGGCCATCTTCGCGCCTCCACCCGGACGAAGCTCGACCGCGTGGATGGTCGTACCCGTCGGGATGTTGCGCAGGGGCAGGTTGTTGCCGGGCTTGATGTCGGCATTGGCACCCTGCTCGATCGGCGATCCCTGGGCGATGCCCTTGGGTGCGACGATGTAGCGCTTCTCGCCGTCTGCGAAGTGCAGCAGTGCGATGTTCGCGGTGCGGTTGGGGTCGTACTCGATGTGAGCGACCTTGGCCGGCACGCCGTCCTTGTCGTTGCGACGGAAATCGATGAGACGGTACGCACGCTTGTGACCGCCACCCTTGTGCCGGGTGGTGATGCGACCGTGTGCGTTACGTCCACCGCGGCCGTGCAGCGGGCGGATCAGCGACTTCTCGGGGGTCGAACGCGTGATCTCAGCGAAATCGGAAACGCTGGAGCCACGACGGCCCGGGGTTGTCGGCTTGTATTTACGGATTGCCATGAGTCTTCTCGTCCTCTATATCCGAAGAGTCCCAGCCGCTTACGCGACCGGACCTCCGAAGATCTCGATGGGCTTGCTGTCGGCGGAGAGCGTTACGAGCGCGCGCTTGGTGTCCTTGCGCTTGCCGTAACCGAACCGGGTCCGCTTACGCTTGCCCTGACGGTTCATCGTGTTGACGCTGGTCACGGTGACGTCGAAGATCTTCTCGACGGCAATCTTGATCTGCGTCTTGTTCGAGTCCGGGTGCACCAGGAACGTGTACGTGCCTTCTTCGATCAGTCCGTAGGACTTCTCGGAGATGACCGGTGCCAGCAAGATGTCGCGGGGATCGGCGATCGTGGTCACTTGCTTGCCTCCTCGTTCTTTGCAGGCCCAGCGATGAAGGTGTTCAGCGCTTCCACGCTGAAAACGACATCATCGGCGTTGAGCACGTCGTAGGTGTTGAGCTGGTCGGGTGCGATGGGGTGCACGCCGTCCAGGTTCTGCACGCTCTTCCAGGCTGCGATGTCCTCGCGGCCGACGACGAGCAGGACCTTCTTGCGGTCCGAGATCTCGGCGAGGAACGTCTTCGCACCCTTGGTGGACGGAACCTGTCCGGCAACCAGTTCGGTGATGACGTGCAGGCGCTCGCTGCGGGCCCGATCGGAGAGGGCTCCGCGCAGGGCGGCTGCCTTCATCTTCTTGGGGGTCCGCTGGCTGTAGTCGCGCGGCTGCGGTCCGTGGACCGTGCCACCGCCGACGAACTGAGGAGCGCGGGTCGAGCCCTGACGGGCGCGGCCGGTGCCCTTCTGCCGGTACGGCTTCTTGCCGCCGCCGCGAACCTCGCCACGAGTCTTCGTGGAGTGGGTTCCCTGACGAGCAGCTGCCAGCTGTGCGATGACGACCTGGTGCAGCAGCGCGATGTTCGCCGGAGCGTCGAAGATCTCCGCGGGGAGATCGACGGTGCCGTTGGTCTTGCCGCCGGCTTCCTTGACATCGAGCGTCAGCTTGGTCTCGGTGTTCTTCTCGAGGCTGGTCATGCCCGTGCACCACCCTTCAATGCAGACTTGACGATCACGACGTTGCCGCGACGGCCCGGGATCGCTCCCTTGATCAGCAGCAGACCGTTCTCGCTGTCCACCTTGTGGACCGAGAGGTTCTGCGTCGTGACGCGGTCGCCACCCATACGTCCGGACATGCGCATTCCCTTGAAGACGCGACCGGGTGTGGCGCAGCCACCGATGGATCCGGGGCGACGGTGCACGGCCTGTGCACCGTGGCTCGCACCCTGACCCTTGAAGCCGTGACGCTTCATGGTTCCGGCGAAGCCCTTGCCCTTGCTGGTGCCGGTGACGTCGACGTATGCGCCGTCCTCGAACACCGCAGCGGTGAGCTCCTGGCCGATCTCGAACTGCGAGGCGTCGGCTACGCGAATCTCCACGATGTGGCGACGCGGCGTGACACCTGCCTTCTCGAACTGGCCGGTGGTGGGCTTGTTCACCTTGCGCGGGTCGATCGCACCGAATGCGACCTGGACGGCGCTGTAGCCGTCACGTTCCTGGGTGCGGATCTGGGTGACCACGTTGGGGCCTGCCTTGATCACGGTCACCGGAACGACGCGGTTGTTCTCGTCGAAGACCTGGGTCATTCCGAGCTTGGTGCCCAGAATTCCTGTCGCAGGCCGGTTCTTGTTATCAGTCATCGTTGTCTCCGCGCTCACTGGATGTTGACGTCGACACTGGCCGGGAGGTCGATGCGCATGAGCGCGTCCACCGTCTTCGGTGTCGGGTCGAGGATGTCAATGAGCCGCTTGTGAGTACGCATCTCGAAGTGTTCGCGCGAGTCCTTGTACTTGTGCGGCGAACGGATGACGCAATACACGTTCTTCTCTGTCGGCAACGGCACCGGTCCGACGACGCGGGCACCCGTACGGGTGACCGTTTCGACGATCTTGCGCGCTGACGCGTCGATCGCCTCATGGTCGTAGGCCTTGAGCCTGATGCGGATCTTTTGTCCCGCCACGCTTAGTGTCCTTTTCTTGCCGCTTGGTCGTAGAACGGGCCGTTCGGCCTGCTCCACCTCGTCTGCACAGTCCCCGAGCCGTGGAAAACCCACCGACTCGAACTGCCTTCGTGCACACACGACAGTGAAAAACGTTGACGACCAGGCGTGGCCTGATTCCGTTGCCGCTCTTCATCTGTCATGGTTCTCCGGTCCACGCGGTCGGGCGTGTCGCGATTCCGCTCATTCTTCTGCGCTGAAACTTTCGCTTCAACCATCCGAATCGAACGAAATCTGCACCGATCGAGCTGGTGTTCCGGACGCGCTCACGTGGAGCGCTGGTCTCATGTTCTTGCTCAGTCGACCTTTCGGCCGACTCACCTGTTTCAGGCCGCACGCAAGCGCGTCCCGTGTCCAGGCAACCCGACCAGTATGCCGCAGACCGGGCAGCAGATCAACTCGGGGCCGATCGATCGCTACCGAGCTACCTTACCGAGCAGTAAGGTAGCGCCATGACCACCCTCGAGAACACTACCGGGGCGACCTATCGCGCCTGGTCGAAGCTACCGAACAACACTGTCGGGTCCACTCTCTTCTCCGTCGGCATGTGTCTGCGCGTTCCGTACTTCGCATCCGTGCTTCCCCGTGTCGTCGCGCTCGAGCCGGGACGCTGCGAGGTCACCGCGCCCAAGTGGTTAGGCATTCGGAACCACCTGGGCACCTTCCACGCCATCGCCGCGTGCAACCTCGCCGAGGTCGCCATGGGCATGCTCGCCGAGGCGACCGTCCCCACCACGCACCGATGGATTCCCAAGTCCATGACTGTCCAGTACCTGACGAAGGCCACGACGTCGCTGCGCGCGGTCGCCGAACTCGACGAGGTCCCCGATTTCGGAACGATCACCGACGGCATCGACATCGTCGTGCCCGTCGTGATCCGAGACACCTCGGGCATCGAGGTGGTGCACGCGGACATCACCATCTGGGTCTCCGCGGCGTCCCGTTGACATACTCGACCGATGAACTCGGTGACACGGTCGCGGTCCCATGACTCGGTAGTGGTGGTCGGAGGTTCGGGAGCGGTGGGCCGCCTGATGGTCGACCTGCTGCTCGCGGACGGGGTACCGGTGACCGTCGTGGACGTGCACGCTGGCCCGGAGCTCGACGGTTCGACGGTGATCGCCGGCGACATCACCGCCCCCGCCGAGCCGGTCGAATCGGTGCTGAGAGAAGCGACGACGGTGATTCTGGCCGTCCCCGAATCCGTGGCGCTGCGGGCCGACCTGTCCGCCGTGCGCGCCGACGCCCTGCTGGTGGAGACCCTGTCGGTGAAGTCCGGCTTCTCCCACCATGTACAAGGCGCGCGTCCGATCGGTGCCACGCTGGGAATCAATCCCATGTTCGCCCCGTCGCTCGGAATGGCCGGACGCCCGGTTGCTGCCGTCGTGCATCGACCCGGCCCGCCGGTGGATGCCTTCCTGGACGGCATCTCGCGGTGGGGCGCTCGGGTGGTCCTTCTCGACGCCGCACGTCATGATCGCCTCGCCGCGGCGACGCAGGCGCTGACGCACGCCAGCGTCCTGGCGTTCGGACTGGCTCTGGCCGAACTGGACCTTCCGTTCGTCGACATCGACGCCGTTGCGCCTCCCCCGCACGCGTCGATGCTCGCGATACTGGCACGGATCACCGGCGGGGAACCCGAGGTCTACTGGGATGTTCAGGCCGGCAATCCCCACGCGGCCGAGGCCAGGGCGGCGTTGCATCGCGCGACGCAGACGGTGAGCGAGACCGTCGATTCCGGTGACGAGGCCGACTTCGCCGCTCTGTTGGCGCAGGCCGAGGCCGCTCTGGGTGGGAACGGGGATCGGTATCGGGCGGTGTGCGCGGAGATGTTCGGTATCGTTCGAGGTAGCAGTGGTAACCGATGACCACGAGTACGAGCGCGGAGGCGAGGCACACGATGTTGGAACAGCCGTCGTTGCCGGAGTTCGATTCCGACGATGTCGTCGAGAGTGCGGTCGTCGCTCGGTTGGCGAAGAACTGGTCGCAGCGCGCGACGGTCAAGAAGCCCGAGCCCGAGCTGGACGATCTGTTCGACACCACCAAGCAGGATTTCCCCGACGCTCTGATCCCCTTCGGCGAGCACGACACCTTCACCGGTGCCACTGCCGAGCAGCAGGATCGACTGCGTGCCTGGGGTTGGATCGCGTTCAACAAGAACGTGATGGACGTCGAGCAGCACGTCGTTCATCCCGGTTTCGCTCTGTTGGCGCAGGACGTGTTCGAGACCGGGATGGGTGACACCCTCGCTGTGGCGGTCACCCAGGCCATGGTGGACGAGCAGTACCACACCCTCATGCACCTCAACGCGAGCGCTGCGACCAGACGCGGACGCGGGTGGGCTCTGTCGGAACGATCGTTGCCGTTCAGCTCCACCGTGCGCAGGCAGCGTGCGGCGCAGGCGACCAGTGACGACCCCTGGTCGGCGGCGATCAGCTCGCTTGCGTTCATGACGGTTGCAGAGATCTCCATCACCTCGTATCTGGACCTGATCGAGGACGACGACATCATTCAGCCCATCAACCGGGCCACCGTCAAACTGCACAACCGCGACGAGTACTGCCATGCGTCGATCGCCGACGACATGGCTGCGATCGTCTTCGACCGGCTCCGCCCCGACGACCGCCGGAAGTTCCTGGACGGGCTGGTCGACGGCATGGACGCGTTCTCGAGCAGCGACTTCTCCACCTGGGGACGCATTCTCGAACTCGAGGGCGTGCGCGGTGGCGGGCAGATGCTGGTCGACGTCGAGCAGGACAAGAGCCGCCGCGCGTTGGTTCAGGACTACAGCGGGTTGCGGTCTCTGTGCCGCAAACTCGACGTCGAGAACAGTATCGATATCGACTGGGACTGACTGCGGAGGTCACGCAGCGACGACCCACAAGTAACATCCACGGCGAATTTCGCTATCAAGTAGTGGCCCTCGACTCCACGGGGTCCGGTCCCACCACTCCCCCCGACAGCTCGGAGATTCGATGTCGTCAGCTCAACACGCAGCCGTACACGTGGAGGACGTACACAAGTCCTTCGGCGATGTGCAGGCGTTGCGCGGCATCAGCTTCTCCGCCGAGCGGGGAACGGTGCTGGGGATTCTGGGCCCGAACGGTGCAGGCAAGACGACGACGGTGAAGGTGCTCTCCACTCTGATCGCACCCGACCGGGGCAGGGCATTCGTCGCAGGTCACGATGTCGCGACCGACGCTCCGGCAGTGCGCCGCTCGATCATGATGACCGGGCAGTACGCGGCCCTCGACGACACTCTGTCCGGCCGCGAGAACATCGAGCTCTTCGGCCGTCTGATGGGTCTGGACAAGAAGGCCGCGAAGGCCCGAGCCAAGGCGCTGCTCGACGAGTTCGACCTGTCCGACACCGGCAAGCGGCCCGTCCGTGGCTACTCGGGCGGTATGCGTCGGCGCATCGACATCGCCTGCGGCCTCGTCGTGCGGCCGGAGGTCGTGTTCCTGGACGAGCCGACCACCGGACTCGATCCCCGCAGTCGGCAGGGCGTCTGGTCGTTGGTCGAGGCACTCAAGTCGCAGGGCATCACTGTGCTGTTGACGACGCAGTATCTCGAAGAAGCAGATGTCCTGAGCGACAACATCATCGTCATCGACAAGGGCACGGTCATCGCGGAAGGCACCTCGGACCATCTCAAGGCCATGACCGGCGGCAGCTATTGCGAGGTCGTTCCCCTCGATCCCGGCCAACTCCGCGCGGCCGCCGAAGCCCTCGGCGACATGGTTCCCGCTGCAGTTCACGCCGAGATCACCGCTGCCTCGGACCGGCTCTCTGTTCCTGCCCCCGACGGCGCAGCCACGCTGTCGGAAATCCTGCGCCGCATCGATGCGGTGGGCATCGTGCTCGCCGACATCGCCCTGCGCCGCCCGTCGCTCGACGACGTGTTCCTCACCCTCACCGGTCACTCGAAGACGAGCACCACAACATGACGGCCACGACGCGAGGCGTAGCCGGTTCGCAGGCGAGGACCGTGCAGCGGACCGATGTCGGTTCGACGGCTCAGGAGCCCAAGCGACGGTCGAGGACGAAGCCGTCGGGATTCGTGCAGTGGCAGGCCCTCACCGGGCGTGCGCTGTGGACGATGCTCACCAAGGGTGAGTTGTTGGTCGCGGTCATCGCCCCGCTCATCTTCACCGTCGGCTTCTACCTGCCGCTCAAGTTCGTCATGGGTCTGCAGGGCATCGACTACGCCCAGTTCCTGATGCCGATCATCGTGCTGCAGGCCATGGCGTTCACCGCGATCTCCGCGGCGCAGCGTGCCTCGGCCGAGGCTTTGAGTGGCCTGAATTCCCGGTTGAAGACCATGCCCGTCGTGCGGGGTGTGCCGCTGGTGTCGCGCATCTCGAGTGGTGTCGTCCGCTCACTGGTGTCTCTGGTGTCCGCTCTCGGCTTCGGTTACGTCATCGGCTTTCGATTCACTGCGGGATTCGGTCAGGCCCTGTTGTTCTGTGCACTGGCCATGCTGATCAGCACCACGTTGTCGATCGGTGCCGATGCGATCGGAACGCTGTCGAAGAGCCCCGAAGCGACCAGCCAGGTGTTGACCCTGCCCCAGCTCATCCTCGGCATGGCCTCGTGCGGATTCGTTCCGGAGAGCGGTTTTCCCGAACTCATCCGCCCCTTCGTTCGCAATCAACCGATCTCTCAGTTCTCGTTCGCGATGCGAGACATGGCCGAGGGCGGAGTCACCTTTCAGGTGCTGTGGCCATCCCTCGCCTGGATCGCAGGCCTGATCGTGTTCTTCGTCCCGCTTGCCATCTGGGCGAGCTCTAGACCGGAATGACGAGTCCGAGATGACCATGTCCGAAGCGTCGGTGAACGCTGCTCGCGTATCCAACTTGACCTTTCCCGAACCCAACATGGCCCTGCGAGAAGGGTCGATCCGCGCGCTCGGGACGCACAGTCTGATCCAGGCCAAGCGACTTCTGATGCGGTGGATGCGCGATCCGTCGACGATGATCCAAGCCTTGCTGTACCCCGCGTTGATGCTGGTCATGTTCCGGGTCGTACTCGGCAACTCGATCTCCGCGGCCACCGGAGCCCCGGCCATCTACGGCCAGGTTCCGATGATCGCTCTCGTCGGGGCCATGTTCGGGTCCATCGTCAGCGCTGTCGGTCTCAAGGGCGAGCGGAAATCGGGCTTGCTGTCCAGGTTCTGGACGACACCGACTCACCGTGCCGCCGGCCTGCTCGGCAGAATGATCGCCGAAGCCGTCCGAGTGCTCGTCACCACCACCGTCATCATCGCTGCCGGAGTGGCGATGGGGTTCAGATTCACCCAGGGGTTCCAGGCCGGACTCTTGTTGCTTCTGATTCCGGTCGTGTTCGGTATCGGGTTCGCGGTGATGGTCACGTTCCTCGCGACCGTCGCCGGTAATGCTCCCCTGGTGGAACTGGTCTCGATCTTCTGCACCCTGTTGATGTTCTTCAATGCCGGCTTCGTTCCGGTTCTGGCGTATCCGCTCTGGCTGCAGCCGGTCGTCGCAGCTCAACCGATGTCGGTCGCGGTCGATGCCATGAGGAACCTCGCTCTCGGAGGTCCGGTCATGACACCGGTGCTCCAGACGTTGGCGTGGTCTCTGGGTCTGGTCGTGGTGTTCCTCTATCCTGCAATTCGGGGGTACAAGAAGGCATCCGCGACCGGCTGATCGAATAGGCTCCGGCCGTCGATGGCCACGCTGGGAGGTGACGTCGTGGCCAATGGGCACCCCGAGCACCCGTCGATCTCGGTGATCATTCCGGTGAGCTCGCTCGATCCCCTGCTCGACGCGCAGTTGCAGGCATTGGCGGAGCAGGATTCCGATTATCGGTTCGATGTGCTGATTTCGGACAATGCCGGTGACGGACGAGTCGGCGATCACGTGTCCTCGCACCCCCTACGGGATCGACTGCAGTTGACCTGTGTCGACGCATCCCAGCAGGTCGGCGCGGCGCATGCCCGCAATCGCGGTGCCGAGAACGCCTCCGGTGAGCTGTTGATGTTCTGCGATGCGGACGACGTGGTGCATCCGTCGTGGCTACGAACCCTCGCCGAGCTGGCCAGGTCGTTCGACGTAGCCGGTACCGCGGTGGAGACGTACACGTTGAACAGTGCGCAGGCGTTGTCCTGGACTCCGACCACACCGCCGGAGGATCAGGGTCGCACCGATTTCCTGCCCTTCGCCATCGGTGCCAGCATGGCCTGCTGGGCGTCGGTTTATCGCGATGTCGGTGGCATGGACAACCGGTTCCGGGCCAGCCAGGACGTGGAATTCTGCTGGCGCGCACAATTGGCCGGCTACACCCTCGGCTTCAGCACCGAGGCTGTCGTCGCCTATCGGCTCCGAGCCGAGCTCCGGCCCATGCTGCGACAATCGTTTCGGCTCGGCTTCGGCTTCGCCAAACTGCGCGGAATCTATCGGACGCAGGGGTGCCCGGCCATGAGGGTCCGTACCGTCGCCTCGTGGTGGACCGCCCTACTGGTTCGCAATCCGCTTCTGCCGACCTCGTGGACCGGATTGGCCCGTGGTCATTGGGCGAGGGCCCTGTTCATCCGGGTCGGCGAAGTTCGCGGCGGCATCGCCTATCGCGCCTTCTGTTGGTGACGTCCGACACACCCACTGGATCGCCGGGCTGCCCGGCCTGCAGTCTTGAGTCGCGCGCCTGTAACGGATGGATGACCGATGTTACGGTCGAGAACACGGAGCTGCCGAAACCGGCGGCACATCGCACGCCTTCACACGAGATCGAGGCCATGTCGAACACGCTTTCCCGAGTACTGCCCACGGCGGTCGCTGCCGCCGTTGCCGGTGCCCTGTGCCTGACCGGGGCGGGAACAGCTACCGCGGCACCCGCCTCCCCCACGGGCACCTCCGTGTCTGCCACTCCTGTCCTGGAGGGCGCGAACGACTTCGGCTGCGTGCCCAGTGCGGCGCATCCACGTCCGGTGGTTCTCGTGCACGGAACGAAGATGGATGCGTCGACGTGGAAGACGCTCGCACCGCAGTTGAAGAGCGAGGGCTACTGCGTCTTCGCGCCCAACTACGGCGGCGTCTCGCTCCTGTTCGATCCGAGCACGACCATCTGGGGTTCGGGTGATATCGCCGAGTCGGGACGGCAGATCGGTCGGTTCGTCGACGAGGTGCTTGCCGCCACCGGTGCAGAACAGGTCGATCTAGTCGGTCATTCACAGGGCGGCACGTCCTCGCGCCAGTACATGAAGTTCGACGGTGGCACCGATCCGCAGGATCCTGCCCGCAACAAGGTGCACACTTTGGTCACCCTCGGTGCCACCAACCACGGAACGACGTTCGGCGGTCTGCAGCAGCTCTCCGAACTGCTCACCTCGCTCGGACTCCCCGGCGACGCGCTCACCCCGCTCACGTACAACATGGCCGGTGCACAGCAGTTGGTCGGCTCCACGACGTTGACGAGCCTGAACGACGGCGGAGACGTCCAACCGGGAGTCGAGTACACCGTCATCGCCACCCGCAACGACACGGTGTCGACACCTCCGGGGAACACCTTCCTCCGGTCGGGTGATCCGTCGACGGTGCACAACGTATGGGTTCAGGACGTGTGCCCGGCCGCCACGACGTCGCACATCGGCCTCGTCACCGATCCCGCGCCGCTGTACATGGTCAAGTCGGCGCTCGACCCCGAGTACGCAGCGACCACCCCGCCACCCTGCTGACACTGCACGATCCGTAGCCACCGGGGCCTCGACGACATCACGTCGCGTGGCCCCGGTCGCGTTCGAAGACCTACCGGTCCAGCTCGGTCTGCAACACGGGTCCGATTTCGGCCAGTGCGGACTGCGACGCCATCTGCCAGTGTGTCGAATGCACAGGAACCACGGTGACGCCCCCGTCGACCGCGTCCTCCCACGTCGACGCCGCGACGGTTCCGGTCGGATCGTCAACGACCGACGCGAAGAGTATCGACCGCCCGACGAATGTCCGGGGCACGTACGAGTCGATCAGCTCTGCCGAACGGGCGATCCCGTCCAGTATCCCGGCGACCCGGTCGCGGGAAATCTCGTCGAACGGAGCCGGCATCGATGCCAACAGATCCGCCACGGAATCGACCGTGAGCTCGCCGATCTCGAGATCGGAGTCCGCTCCCAAGCCGAGGCCACCGAGCATCTCTCCGGCCGACACAGGACGGTCCACGACGTGGTCGGTCCTGCCCGCGACGAACGAATCCATCATGGCCAGTGTCGACACCGACTCGCCTTCACGCTGCAGTTGCACGGCCATCGCGTGAGCGATCGATCCACCCATCGACCAACCGAGCAGGTGGTACGGGCCCGACGGCTGCACGGTACGAATCCTGTCCACGAACAGGGCGGCCCACTGCTCGATCGATTCCGGCAGCGGCTCGGCACCGGAGAGGGCAGGCGACTGCAATCCGTAGATCGGACGGTCGTCGCCGAGGTACGCCGACAGTCCGCCGAAGGCCCAGGACAGCCCCACGATGGGATGGATGCAGAACAGAGGTGACGAGGAGCCACCGAGCCGAAGAGGAATCAACGTCTCCAGCCCGGTGGAGTCCGCCCCCTCGCTCGACTCCGTCGCAGCCGTCATCCGCGCGGAGAGCGAGCCCACCGACGCGTCGACGAACAACCAGTTCAGCGGTACCGGCGCGCCGCCGAGGGCTGCTCTGAGCTTGGAGACCAACTTGACCGCCAGCAACGAGTTGCCACCCAGCGCGAAGAAGTCGTCGTCCAGCCCGACGCGCTCGACGCCCAACACTTCCGCGAACACCGCGGCGACCGATTCCTCGACCGGAGTCTGCGGAGCCCTGAACTCACGGGTTTCGAATTCCGGGGCCGGCAACGCCCGACGGTCCAGCTTCCCGGCTGCATTGAGCGGCAACGCATCGAGAACCACGAACGCCGACGGCACCATGTACGACGGCACCGCCGACCCCAATTCCGACCGCACCGCCTCGGCATCGACCTCGGCACCGACAGCAGGCACCACGTAGGCAGCCAACGACTCCCCCACCGACAACTGCACGACCACCACGACGGCCTGACTCACCGACGACAACGCCGTCAACGCCGTCTCGATCTCCCCCAACTCGATGCGCTGCCCGCGGAACTTGACCTGAAAATCGGTGCGACCGATGTACTCGAGCCGTCCGGCATCCATCGACCACCGGACCAGATCACCGGTGCGGTACATCCGCGCCCCCGCAGGACCGAACGGATCGGCAACGAAACGCTCCGACGACAGATCGGGCCGCGCAACATAGCCCCGAGCCAACTGCACGCCGGCGAGGTAGAGCTCACCCGGCACACCCGCGGGTACCGGATGCAGCCGCGAATCCAGAACGTGGACAGAGGTGTTCCACTCCGGCACCCCGATGCTCACCGAACCGTCCACCGCGACGTCCTCGGAGACGTCGCGATACGTGACACTCACCGCGGCCTCGGTCGGCCCGTACAGATTGTGCACCCGCGCGTTCGACACTGCCCGGCACGCACTCACGGTCCGCGCGGGCAACGCCTCCCCGATCACGAAGATGTGCCGAAGCGAAGAGATGGACTGCGCAGCAACCGATTCGGCGAACACCGTAAGCATCGACGGCACGAAGTCCGTCACCGTCACGCCGTGACGGGCGATATCGGCCGCAACGGCCTCCACATCACGTTGCGCGCCCGGGGCCGCCACGATCAACCGGCCCCCGGTGCGCAGCGGCAGGAAGAACCCCCACAACGACACGTCGAACGTCGTGGCAGTCTTCTGCAAGTAGACATCCGACGCGTCGAGACCGTACTCCTGCGCCATCCACTCCATCTGGTTGACGATGGCACGATGCTCCACGGCGACTCCCTTGGGCCGGCCGGTCGACCCCGAGGTGAAGAGCACGTACGCCAGATCGCCACCCACCGCCCGAGGGAAGACCAACGGCCCGCTCGGCACCGGTGGGTCCGTGATGTCGACGACCGGAATCGCTGTCCCCGTGACGAATTCGTCCCGCGCCGTCGACAGAACGACAATCGGCGATGCCGTGTCGAGAATGTAGTCGTTACGCTCGGCGGGCTGATCCGGATCCACCGGAACGTACGCCGCACCGGATCGCAGCACGGCGTACATCCCGACCACCAGCTCGACCGATCGACGCATGGCCAACCCCACCAGCATGCCGGGGCCGGCCCCACGCTCCTGCAACAACGACGCAGTGGCATCCACCCGGTCCGAGAACTCCCGATACGTCAGCGACCGCTCACCGAACACCAACGCCACCGCATCCGGCGATTCGACCACCGTGCGACCGAAGCCGTCCAGCAGCACCTCGCCCGAATCGGCAGCCACCGTGCTGCCGTTGCCCCGCAGCGAGAGTTGTTCGCGCTCAGCCGAATCGAGAATCGCGATGTCACCGACCACGACACTCGGACGAGCGGTGACCGCCTCGAGAACGGTCACCAACCGCTGCCCGAAGGACGTCATGGTCGACTCGTCGAACAGATCCGTTGCGTACATCAACTCGACGGCCGGTCCTGCGCCGTCGCCCCGCTCGGTGAAGGTCACCTGGAGGTCGAATTTCGCCGATGCCACGCCGGAACCGAATGCCTCGACCCCGAGATCGGGCAGCTCGAAGGAACCCTGTGAGAAGTTCTGGAAGAACAGTGCAACCTGCACCAGTGGATGTCGTCCTTGCGAGCGCACCGGATCGAGTACCTCGACCAGACGCTCGAAGGGCACGTCGACGTTGTCGAACGCCTCGAGGTCGGCCGTACGTACCGTGTCGAGAACCTCGGCGAACGAGGCATCCGGGGCAACGGGGGTTCGCAGCACCACCGTGTTGACGAACATGCCGACCAGATCGTCGAGCCGGGCGTCGCCGCGGCCACCCACCGGCGCACCCACGGCGATGTCGGCCGTGCCCGACAGTCTCGCCAGCAGCACGGCCAGCGCGGCGTGCACCACCATGAACGGGGTCGACTCGCTCGTGCTGGCGCACTCGAGCACTCGGGCGTGCAGCTCGGGGGCGATGTCGAACGACACCACCGCCCCTCGTCCCGACGCGACCCGAGGGCGCGGCCGGTCGGCGGGCAGCTCCAACTGTTCGGGTAGGCCGTCGAGCGCGTGCTGCCAGTACCGAATCTGCTTGTCGGCAACAGAGTTCGGGTCCGATTCGGAACCGAGCATGTCCAGTTGCCACAGCGTGTAGTCGACATACTGAACCGGAAGCGGCGTCCACTGCGGTGCCGATCCGCTCCGTCGCGCGAGGTATGCCGTCATGACGTCCCGAGACAGCGGAGCCATCGACAGACCGTCGGCCGAGATGTGATGCGCCACGAAGGCCAGTACGTACTCCGGTACCGAACCGGCGGGATCGGTGACCTCGAACAGTCGAACGCGGAACGGAATTTCGGTCGTGACGTCGAACCCACGCGTGAAGAACTGCGTCACCTCGGCCAGGGCGCTCTCGCGGGTGACAGGCACCACCGCCGTGTCGACCTGCGTGTCGGCCTCGTCGAGCACTCGCTGATATCCGCTGCCGTCGATGTCGGGGTAGACGGTGCGCAGCGATTCGTGGCGACCCACCACATCGAGGACGGCGGCCTGCAGCGCATCGACGTCGAGCGACCCGCGCAGCAGCAAGGCAACCGGTACGTTGTTGATCGCGGACGTGGTGTCGAGTCGATTCAGGAACCACATGCGTTGCTGAGCGGACGAGAGCGGAATGTGTTGCGGCCGGGCCCTCGAGGCATCGAGCCGGGCCCGGACCGGAGCGTCGACGGATTCGGCTGCGTTCGCGAGCGCTTCGACGGTGGACGACTCGAACACCGAACGCGCAGGCACGTGCACGCCGAGTGCCGATCCCAACCTCGCAGCGAGTTTGGTGGCGATCAACGAATTGCCGCCGAGCGCGAAGAAGTCGTCGTCGAGACCGACGCGTTCGACCCCCAGCAACTCGACGAAGATGTCGGCTACCGTCTGCTGGGTGGGGGTCGTCGGAGCGCGGAACTCGGCGACCTCGAACACCGGCTCCGGCAACGCATCTCGGTCGAGCTTGCCGGTGGGGGTCAGCGGAATCGACTCGATCGGGGTGACCACGGACGGCACCATGTGCGCAGGCAGACTGCGTCCGGCGGCCTCGAGCAGGTTGTCGACGTCGAGCTCGACACCTGTCGTCGGCAGTACGTAGGCCGCGAGAACCGTTGCTCCCGTCGGCCCCCGGTAGCCGAGGGTCGCTGCGAACTCGACACCGTCGAGTGCGGTCAGAACGGCGTCGATCTCACCGAGCTCGATCCGGAATCCTCGAATCTGGACCTGGAAGTCGTTGCGGCCCATGTATTCGATGACGGGTCCGGTCGGCCCGTCGCGCCAGCGCACGATGTCTCCGGTTCGGTACAGCCTCGCCTGATTCGAGTCCCCCTCGACCGCATAGGGATTGGCGACGAAACGGGTTGCCGTCAGGCCGAACCGACGATGGTAGCCGCGAGCAAGGCCGGCCCCGGTGAGGTACAACTCGCCCGGCACGCCGGCCGGGACCCGACGCAGCCGGTCGTCGAGAACGTGATGACCCATCTCCCTGGTCGACTGCCCGAGCAACACCGCCTCGCCTGCGGTCAGCGGTTGCGAGATGTTGCACACCATGGACGCTTCGGTCGGCCCGTAGACGTTGTGGAACCGGCGGTCGGTGGCCCATTTCGACATCAGTTCCGACGAGAAGGCCTCACCACCGACGGCGAGCACTCGCAGGGCGGGCACATCTGCCGGGTCCAGCGAGGCCAGCGCCGCCGGCGTGATGAAGGCATGCGTGACTCGGTGGCGGCGCAACACCTCGCTCAGATCGGTACCACCGTAGACGCCCGGTTCGACGATGACCATCGTCGAACCGGCACCGACGGCCATGAGCAGTTCGAGTACGGACGCATCGAAACTGGGGGACGCGAAATGCAGTGTGCGCGAACCGGAGTCCAGGCCGTACGTCTCGACCTGGGTCGCGGCCAGTGGTGCCAGGCCCGCCTGGGAGACGGCGACGCCCTTCGGTAGGCCCGTCGAGCCCGAGGTGTAGATGACGTACGCGAGATCGGACGCGCGAATCGGTGCGCGGCGATCGTCCGCGACCACCGGCCCGTCCGACAGCCCACTCAGTTCTTCCTCGACATCGGATGCGTCGAGCACGATCCACGACACCGCGTTCGGCATCGCAGCCTCGAACTGCGTTGCCGTGACGCCCATTCGGACACCCGAATCGGTGGCCATGTGCTCGATACGAGCAGCCGGGTAATTGGGGTCGATCGGCACGAACGCTGCCCCGGTCTTGGCCACCGCCCACACCGCCATGACCGATTCGATCGATCGGGTCAGGGCCAGCGCCACGAAATCCCCTGGCCCGACTCCACGTGCGAGCAGTAGGCGAGCCAGCCGGGAGGATCGGGAATCGATCTCCCGGTAGGTCAGCGACCGGTCCCCGAATTCGGCAGCGATGCCGTCCGGGTTCTTCTCCACCGCGGCCGCCAGCAGAGTCGGCAGCGCAACGGTACGGGCGGGCCGAGTACGCGTCGGCCGAGACCGGGTGGGCCTGGGACGGGCCGGCCGGCCCCCCGCTCGGCCGCCGGACTCGGACGGTGTGCCGGTCGATCCATCCGCACTCATGTTAAGCAATGACTCCTCACCAGTTCTTCGCCGCACCGTCGACCGTGGAGGCGACCGACGGTCACCCCCACGGTTGATCGTTCACGCGGTGGTCGGCGTTGCAGTTGGCCTCAGCCTATCGGTCGGCCCGTCCCGATCGGTTCAGGCAGACGGTGCACCGGGGTCCCGTCCTGCATCGACTCGTGGCGGTCACCGTCGACCGAAACGACGGCGACGAGATCCTCCCGATCGTCGGATGCCGACTCTTCGAGGGCAGCGATCGCTGCTGCGGTGAGGAACGCGTGCGTCGTCCATTCCGCGGACACGATCTCGGCGGCGTCCTCGGCCGACTCCGCCTGATCGAGGATCAGGGCCGCACCTGCCGTCACCGCGACCACTCCGGCCAGCACCGCCGCAGCAGTGTCGAAACGAGCGGGAACCGCGAGCCGCGAATCGTATTCGACCGACCACTCGGTGACGGCTCTCGCCGCCAGTGCCGCGAGGGTTCCGTGATCGACGACGGTTCCGTCGTTCCCGACCAGGGCCGGACTGTCGGGCCCGAGCACCGCGGTCCGATCGGTGTAGGTCACCGGTCGCGGGGAATGGGCGGCGATCGCATCGACGATGTCGGTGCGGCCGAGTGGGACGACCGTCATCGACCCGGCCCATGCCGGTACGTCGTCTTCGTCGACGACCGCAACCGTCGCGCCCGTCGGCTCGACCGACGCGGTCGTACCGTCCGAATCTGCCGGATCGACGGGAACGAGGGCCGCTCCCGCTTTCGCGACCGCCCAACGCGTCGCGACGGCCTGAACCCCGTCCACGATGGCGACGGCGACGACGACGCCCGGCCCGACACCGTGGTCGATCAGGAGGCGGGCCAGACGCGACGACTGCTCGTCGAGCTCACGGTAGGTCGTCTCGGCACCGCCCGTGGACAGTGCGGGCGCATCGGGATCGGTGTCGACCGCGGTGGTGAGCACCTGGGGCAGTGTCAGATCCGATCGAACCGGTGCCGAGCCGGTATCCGTGGTCTCTCGGGCGTCGGACAGCACCGCTCGTTCGGCGGCATCGAGTACGTCGATGTCTCCGACGATCGCAGACGGTGTTGCCGCCACGGTCTCGGCGATACGAGTGAATCGGTCTGCCAGAGAGGCCACGGTGGACTCGTCGAAGATGTCGGCGGCGTACACCCACTCCACGATCAGGGTTCCGGTTCCCGACTCCCCTTCGGCGTGCTGTGTCTCCACCGTCACCTGCAGATCGAACTTCGCCGTCGGCTCGAAGCCGCTCACGGGTTCGACCACCAGGTTCGGCAGCTCGAAGCGGGCATCGCCGTGCGGTTCGACCGACAGGACGGTCTGGAACAGCGGGGTGTACCCGGCATGTCGGTCCGGGGCGATGGCGTCGACCACTCGCTCGAACGGCACGTCGGAGTTGGCGAAGGCCCGAAGGTCGTTCTCGCGCAGCGTGTTCAACAGTTCTGCGAAGGTGGCGTCCGGGTCGACGTTCGTCCGCAACGCCAGCGTGTTGACGAACATCCCGACGAGCCCGTCGAGTTGTTCGTGCCCGCGGCCGGCGATGGGTGTGCCGACCGCGAAGTCGCGGGAGCCACTCATTCTCGACAACAACACGCCGAGTACCGCGTGCAGCACCATGAACAGGGTGGCGTTGTTCTCGCGCGCGATGGCGACGAGCCCGGAGTGGGTCGATTCGTCGAGCTGGGTACTCAATTCGGCCCCGCGCAATGTCGCGGTGGCAGGCCGAGGTCGGTCCCACGGCAGCGACACGACCGGAGTGATGCCGGCCAGTTCGTCCGCCCAGAATGCCAACTGCTCGGACAGTATCGAGCTGGGATCGCTGTCCGATCCCAGGACCTGACGTTGCCATACGGCGAAGTCGGCGTACTGCACCGTCAGCGGTTCGGGAGTGTAGGCATTTCCCGAGGCTGCAGCGAGGTAGGCGGTCATGACGTCTCGGGCCAGGGGCGTCATGGACGCGCCGTCCCCACTGATGTGGTGCATGACGATGACGAACACGTGCTCGTCCGGGCCGGTGCGGAACAGGGCTCCGCGGATCGGTGGTGCCGCGGTGACATCGAAGCCGCCGTGGATCATCGCGCGAACACGATCGGCGGTGTCGGCATCGCTCGGCGCATCGACGGGCGTCAGGTCGGGAACGACACCCTCGACGTCCATGATCTCCTGGTAGGGCGAACCGTCGGTGTCCTCCGGATACCGGGTGCGAAGCGACTCGTGGCGTTCCACCGTCGAGGTCACCGCAGCCTGCAGTGCAGCGACGTCCAGTTCACCTCGAAGACGCAGGGCCAACGGCATGTTGTACGCCCCGGAATCGGGGTCCAGTCGGTTGAGTACCCACATGCGCTGCTGGGCGAGCGAGAGCGGAACCCGTCCGCCGGGTGCCCGTCGCCGCAACGGCACGTCGTTCGCGTCGTCGATACGCGATTCGGCCCGAGCTGCGAGCGCGGCAACGGTCGAGGCCTCGAACAGATCTCTGACACCGACCTTCTTGCCGAGCGCTGCAGCGACGCGTGCGGCGACCCGGGTCGCGATGAGCGAGTTGCCGCCGAGATCGAAGAAGTCGTCGTCCGATCCGACGCGCTCCACGCCGAGCAGTTCGGCGTAGATCTGCGCGATCGTCTCCTCGACGGCAGTTGCGGGAGCGCGGAACGTCTTGACCTCGAACACCGGTTCTGGCAATGCTTTTCGGTCCAGCTTGCCACTGGTGTTGAGCGGGAACTCCGAGAGCACCATCACCGTGGACGGCACCATGTATGCCGGCAGGGCACCGCCGACGAACGTGCGCACCTCGGCCGGGTCAAGCGTTCGGTCCGGCCCGGGAACGACGTAGCCCACGAGCTGATCTCCGGCACCTGTCGTCGCGACCACCGCGGTGGCCTGATTGACGTCGGGATGAGTCAACAGCGCGGTCTCGATCTCGCCGAGTTCTATGCGCTGGCCACGGAACTTGACCTGGAAGTCGGTGCGTCCGATGTACTCGAGCACCCCGACCGCGTCCTGGCCCGGACGCCATCTGACCAGGTCACCGGTGCGGTACATCCGGTCACCGTTGGTGACGAACGGGTTGGCCACGAACCGGTCCATCGTCAGGTCGACGCGGCCGAGGTAGCCGTCGGCGAGCTGGGTGCCCGCCAGATACAGCTCACCCGCGGTTCCTGCTGCCACCGGGTGCAGTCGCCCGTCGAGAACGTAGGCCTGGGTGTTCCACTCCGGCGCACCGATCGGAACCGTCGAGACATCCCCCGGCCCGGTCTCCCAGAACGTCACCGTCACGGCGGCTTCGGTCGGCCCGTACAGGTTGTGAATGCCGGCCGAGCTGATCGCTCGGAAATCGGTCACCGTTTCCGGCGGTAGCGCTTCGCCGACCACGAACACGTGCCGAAGCGAACGGCACTGTTCCGCTGTGGCGTACGCGGCGAACACCGTGAGCATCGACGGTACGAAATCGGTGATGGTCACGCCGTGCCGAGCGATCCGATCGGCGACGTACGCGGGATCGCGATGGCCGTCCGGTGTGGCCAGAACAACCGTTGCACCGACCCAGAGCGGTAGAAAGAATCCCCACAGCGACACGTCGAATGTCGTTGCAGTCTTCTGCATGTAGACATCGTTGGCGTCGAGCGAATACTGCTGCACCATCCAGGCCATCTCGTTGACGACGGCTCGGTGCGACACCGCAACGCCCTTGGGTCGTCCCGTCGATCCCGAGGTGAAGATGACGTAGGCGGTGTTTCCCGGGCGCACCGGTGCCAGTCGATCGGCGTCGGTCAACGCACCGGTCGCGTGAACGGTGAGGTCGAGAGTGTCGAGCTCGAGAATCGGGAAACGCTCGGGTAGACCCGCCCGATCACCACTGGTGGAGAGGACGACGACCGGCTCCGCGGTGTCGAGGATGTACTCGATTCGATCCGAGGGGTGGTCCGGATCGATGGGCACGTAGGCACCACCGGCTTCGAGGACGGCATAGATGCCGACCATGAGGTCGATCCCGCGCCGCATTCCGAGTGCGACGAGCGATTGCGGCCCGACACCGAGAGACACCAGGTGTCGCGCGAGGCAATTGACTCGATCCGAGAAATCCGCATACGTGACGGTCGTGTCCTCGAACACCACTGCCGGCGCATCCGGATTCGCAACCACTCGGGCCCGGAACTGCTCGGTCAGCATGACGCCTGCGTCGACCTCGTGCGCGGTGTCGTTCCAGGTCTCGATCACGCGGGTTCGTTCTCGAGCCCCGAGTAGATCGATGTCGCCGACCGCGACCGTGGTGTCGGATACGAAGGTCTCGAGTATGCCGACCAGGCGTGCCAGCACGGAGTCGATGTACGCGGGATCGAACAGATCACTGATGTACTTGAGCGTGAACGAGATTCGGTCTTCGGCCACGACGAGCAACGTCAGCGGGTAGTGGGTGTTGTCGTTGGAGCTCACGCCCTCGACGGTCATGCCGTCGATGGCCGCGGCCTGTTGCGTCAGTTGCGCTTCGTCCACCGGGTAGGACTCGAAGATGGTCAGCGTGTCGAACAGATTGCCGACGCCGATCGCCCGCTGGATGTCGACCAGCCCCATGTGGTGATGGTCGAGAACATCTGCTTGTTCACCCTGGATCCGGCCGAGGTACGACTCCACCGTCTCCGCCGGGTCGAATCGCACTCGGACCGGAATGGTGTTGATGAACAGCCCGATCATCGACTCCACGCCCGGCAGACCTGCGGGGCGACCGGAAACCGTCGCACCGAACACGACGTCGGTTCGTCCGGTGATGTGAGCGACCAGCAGACCGTACGCCGCCTGCACCAGAGTGTTGACGGTGACGCCGAGCCTGCCACCGAGCGCTACGAGCGCCGCGGTGGTCTCGACATCGGTCGACGACTCCGCCTCGGCCGATCTCGACGAGATCTCTCGTCCGACACTCGGCGGAGCGACGAAGGTCGGTTCCTCGACACCGTCCAGTGCCCGAGTCCACGCGCTCAGAGACGCAGCCGGGTCCTGTTGATCGAGCCACGCCAGGTACGAGCGATACGTCCGCACCCGAGGCAGCGACTCGGTGGAGCTCTGCGCCGCGTACAGGTACAACAGTTCCTTCATCACCAGCGGCAACGACCATCCGTCGAGCAACACGTGATGATTGGTCATCGCGAGCTTGTACGTGGTCGGCGTGATCCTGACGAGCAGGAATCGCAACAGCGGCGCGGTGGAGACATCGAAGTGTCGACGCTGATCCGCGGCCAGAGCGTCGGCCACGGCAGCGTCGCGTTCGGGTCCGTCGAGATGGGACAGATCGATCGTGTTCCAGGGCAGCCGAACATTCCGCTGGACGATCTGCACCGTCTCGCCGTCCGCGGTCGCGGTGAAGGACGTCCGTAGATTGTCGTACCGGTCCAGGAGTGTCTGCGCCGCGCGGTGCAGGCGATCGTCGTCGACGTCACCGGCGAGGTCGAGCACCACCTGCATCGTGTAGACGTCGATCGACGCGTCCGCGAACAGTGCGTGGAAGAGCAGTCCCTGCTGCAGCGGCGACAGAGACCAGATGTCCGTCAGCTCCGGGTACCGCGCCTCGAAGGACGAGATGTCGGGCTGTGAGAGCCGAACCAGCGGCACGTCCGACGGCGTCAGGCCACCCGAGCCGGGGGCCTCGGCATGCGCTGCGAGCGCGGTCAACGCGTCCGACCACAGCTGTGCGAGCCGCTCGACGGTCGCCTCGGTCACCGCTCCGGTCGGGAATGCGAACGACGCACTCAGTACGCCGCCGTCGTCGGTGTCGAGGACGATGGCATTGATGTCGACGGTCTTGTTGGCTGCCATGTCGGCGTCACCGGCCGCCGACAGCTCGTTGTCCGTTGCGGGTAGCCATCCGAGCGCCTTCATCTCGTCCGGCACCTCGCCGGTGTTGACGCGTCCGAGGTAGTTGAAGCTGATCTGGCCGGTGCCGAGTTCGGAGAGCTCCGCTGCGGTCTCGGGGTTGAGGTACCGCAACAGTCCCCAGCCCATTCCTCGCTCGGGCAGCTCCAGCATCTGCTCCTTGACCGCCTTGACCGCCTCGCTCAATTGCCGGCCACCGGCGAATGCGGCATCGACGTCGATACCGGTGAGGTCGAGGCGCACCGGGAACAGGCTGGTCAGCCAGCCGACGGTGCGTCCCAGATCGGCTCCAGGCACCACTGCTTCCTCGCGGCCGTGCCCTTCGAGCTGCACCAGCGTGGCCGGTGCCGACATTCCGTGCTCCGCACGCAGTTTCGTGACCGCGAGCGCCAACCCGGCGAGCAACCCGTCGGCGACGCCACCGCGGAATATCTCCGGCACGGTCGTCAACAGACTGCGGGTCACCTCGGGTGTCAGTTCGACATCGACCCTGTCGAGGGTGGCAACGACGTCGAGTGCAGGATCGAAGGGACGCTCGCCGAGAACGGGGTCCTCGGTGTCGGCGATCCGACGCCACATCGGCAGTTCCGCCAGGCGCGCCTGGCTCGAGGCCGCATCGACCAACGCATGCGTCCACCGCCGCATCGACGTTCCCACCTCGGGAAGAGCCGGGTTCGCTCCCGCGGACAACTGTGCCCACGCGGAGACGAAGTCGGGAATCAGGATTCGCCAGGACACGCCGTCGATCACGAGGTGATGGGCGATGACGGAGAGCGTGCCTGCTTCGGTGGGGCCGTGATCGACCCATACGAAGGCGAGCATGCGTCCGGCCTCGGGGTCGAGGGTTCCGACAGCGGAATCGAATGCCGTTGCAGCGGAATCCGTGTCGGCCACGGTCAGCAACGAGCCCGCGTCGACACTCCCCGGTGCCGCAGCGTCGAGCCCCCACCCACGGTCGTCGTGGACCAGGGTGGAGCGCACCACGTCGTGTCGATCGATCACGGCGTTCAGCGTCGCGAGAATTCCGGCTCGGTCTATGCCGATCGGCAGTTCGAGCGTGACGGCCTGATGGAACCGCGACCGGCCCCCACTGCGCTCCATCAGTGCGGCACCGAACGGCGGCAACGGCATCCAGCCGATTCCACCGCCGTCGAGTTCCTCGAGCACGACCGCGTCGCTGCCTTCGCCGACGGTCACCGCGATCTCGGCGAGACCCGCGACGGTCTTGCGCTCGAACACATCTCGTGGCCCGAATTGGATTCCCCGTGCCTTCGCGCGGGAGACCAGCTGGATGGAGACGATGCTGTCGCCCCCGAGCGCGAAGAACGAATCGTCGACGCCGACGGTGTCGAGTCCGAGCACGTCCGCGAAGACCTCCGCGATGATGCGTTCGGTATCGGTACTGGCGGTGCGGTATTCGGCGTCGCTTCCGAACTCCGGTTCCGGTAGCGCTCGTCGGTCGAGCTTGCCGTTCGGGCCGAGCGGCAAGGCGTCGAGAGTCACGAGACCGGCGGGAACCATGTACTCGGGCACCGATGCGGCGACGGCAGCGGTGACCGCGTCGGCGTCGATCGTCGTCCCGGCAGCGGGCACGAGGTAGCCCACCAGGATTTCACCGGCCGACGGCGTCCGACGCACGAGGACCACCGCCTGGTCGACGGACGGGTGTGCCGTCAGCGCGGCCTCGATCTCGCCCAGCTCTATCCGCAGTCCGCGCAGCTTGACCTGGAAGTCGGTGCGACCGAGGTATTCGAGCTCACCGTCGGCGGTCCACCGAACCAGGTCTCCGGTGCGGTACATCCTCGACCCGGCAGTGCCGTGCGGGTCGGCGACGAACCGGTCTGCGGTGAGGTCCGCACGCCCCAGATATCCACGGGCGAGTTGAATTCCGGCGAGATACAGCTCCCCGGGAACCCCGACCGGAACCGGGTGCAGGCGTGCATCGAGCACGGTGACTCGGGTGTTCCAGACCGGAGCGCCGATGGGGACCGACGCGATGTCGGCCGGCACCACGCGGTGGTAGGTCACGTCGACTGCGGCCTCGGTCGGGCCGTACAGATTGTGCAGCTCGGTGGTCGGCAGTGCAACGCGCAGGGCCGACGCGACCGAGGCAGGCAGCGCCTCGCCGGAGGCGAAGACCGCACGCAAACCGGTGCAGTTCGAGACGCCGTCGGCGGTGGCGAACACCGCGAGCAGCGAGGGCACGAAGTGGGCAACGGTGATGCCGCGTTGCGCGACGGTGTTCACCAGGTAGATCGGATCCCGATGGCCGTCGGGTTCGGCGATCACGAGCTCGGCACCGATCTGCAACGGCCAGAACAGCTCCCACACCGACACGTCGAACGTGACCGGCGTCTTCTGCAACACCTTGTCGCTCTCGGTGAGTGAGTACTCCGCCTGCATCCACAGCAATCGGTTGACGATCGACTCGTGGCTCACCGCGACACCCTTGGGGCGACCGGTCGATCCGGACGTGAAGATGACGTAGGCGATGTCGGCGGGCCGCAGCGGTGCGATCCGCTCGGCGTCGGTCATCGGTGCAGCGGACACACCTGTGGTGTCGACGGCGTCGACCAGGATTCGCGTGACATCGGATCGGAGTCCGGTGCCGTCTCGCTCGGTCGTGAGCAGGACCACCGGTGCCGCGGTGTCGAGGATGTACCCGATTCGTTCGGCGGGCAGATCCGGATCGACCGGAACGTAGGCACCACCGGCGGTGAGCACCGCATAGATGCCCACCAGCATGTCGACCGATCGCCGCATGGCGGTCGCCACGACGGTTTCCGGGCCCACTCCTTCCGAGACGAGAACTCGCGCCAGTGCGTTCACGCGGTCCGAGAACTCGCGATAGCTCACCCGTTCGTCGCCGAAGCTCGTCGCGATGTTCTCCGGGCTCGCCGCAACCCGGGACTCGAACAGGGACACCAGCGTCGCCGCGGCATCCACCTCGTGCCCGGTCGCGTTCCACTCCTCCAGGACGCGGGAGCGCTCACCGTCCTCGAGAATGTCGACGTCACCGACCACGCGATCCGGGTCGTCGACGAGAGTGCCGAGGACGCGCACCAGGCGACGCGCGAGCGAACTCATGGTCGACTCGTCGAACAGATCTGTGGCGTAATCGAATTGGACGTCGATACCGGCGGGAGCGCCGGATTCGTCGACGTTCTCCCACAGCGTGACCTGCAGATCGAACTTGGCGAACGCGCTGCCGAGGTCGATTCCCTCGACAACGAGCTCGGGCAGCGTCAACGTCTGCCGTTCGAGGTTCTGGAAGGTCAGCATGACCTGGAAGATCGGATGCCTGGCCTGAGACCTGTCCGGTGCCAGCTCGTCGACGAGCCGCTCGAACGGCACGTCGGCGTGCCCGAAGGCACCGAGATCGGCGTCTCGGACGAGCGCCAGTTGCTCGCGCAACGACGCCGCCGGGTTCACCCCGGTACGCAGCGCGAGCGTGTTGACGAACATGCCGACGAGTCCGTCCAGATCGGCGTCGCCTCGGCCTGCCACCGGGGTTCCGATCGTGACGTCGTCGGTTCCCGCCATCGCAGACAGCAATACGGCCAGGGCGGTGTGCACCACCATGAAGTCGGTCGCATTGGCGGATCGGGCGAGGCGGGCGATGTTCGACTGCAGGGCCGCATCGATCGAGAAGTTGTACGCCGCACCACGATAGGACGCCACGGCGGGCCGTGGACGGTCGGTGGCCAGATCGAGCTGCGCCGGCGCTCCCGCGAGGACCGCCGTCCAGTACGCCAACTGAGCTGCCAGTGGCGACTCGGGGTCGTCCGCCGAACCGAGGACGTCCCGCTGCCACAAGGTGTAGTCCGCGTACTGCACGGCAAGTGGTGCCCACTGCGGACTCTCCCCCGCTACGCGGGCGGTGTAGGCGAGCATCACGTCCCGGGTCAGCGGCCCCATCGAGAATCCGTCCGCGGCGATGTGGTGCGCCACGAACGCCAGCACGTACTCGGACTCGCTCAGCCGCAGAATCCGGACCCGAACCGGAACGGCACGGGTCACGTCGAATCCGGCCGAGACGAAGGTTCGCAGGACCTGCTCCACGGAGCCGGCATCGACGTCGTCGACGGCCACCGTCACGCCCGCCTCGGCGGTACCGAGAACCACCTGACTGCCTCGTCCGTCGACCTCCGGGTAGACGGTGCGCAGAATTTCGTGGCGTGCGATCACATCGAGGACGGCACTCGACAGAGCATCGGCATCGATATTGCCGGACAACCGAATTGCCACCGGAATGTTGTTCACGGCAGAGGTCGGATCGAACTGGCTCAGGAACCACATGCGCTGCTGCGCCATCGACAGCGGAACCACGTCGGGCCGCGGACGTGCCGTGAGCGCCCGTCGTGCACCGGTGCCCACCTTGGATTCGACGGCACGGGCGAGCGAGCGAACGGTCGGCGACTCGAATATCGATCGCACCGGCACCTGAGTGTCGAGCGCGGCTCCCAGTCGGGAGACCACCTGGGTCGCGATCAGCGAGTTGCCGCCGAGCGCGAAGAAGTCGTCGTCCAGACCGACGCGTTCCACCGAGAGCACCTCGGCGAACACCGTCGCCACTGCCTCTTCGACCGGGTTGGTCGGTGCGCGGAACTGTACGGTCTCGAACTGCGGCTCCGGCAACGCTTTTCGGTCCAGCTTCCCGTTGGCGTTGCGAGGCAATGCATCGAGGATCACGAAAGCCGACGGAACCATGTACGACGGCAACCGGCCGGACAGAGCCGAGCGCAGCCCGTCGGAGTCCACCGTGGCACCGGGAGCGGGCACGACGTAGGCCACGAGCCGGGCGCCGAGTCCGGTGTCGTCGAGCGCAAGCACCGCAACATCGCCGACCTCGCTCAGCGACCCCAGTGCAGCATCGATGTCGCCGAGTTCGATGCGGAATCCACGGATCTTGACCTGGAAGTCGGTTCGGCCGACGTACTCGAGTTGGCCGTCCTTACGCCAGGTGACGAGGTCGCCGGTGCGGTACAGCCGTCCGCCCGGAGTGAACGGGTCGGCCACGAAGCGCTCCGCGGTCAGGTCCGGCCGAGCGACGTAGCCCTCGGCCAGCTGCACGCCCGCGAGATAGAGCTCGCCTGCCACGCCCACCGGTACCGGTGCCAGACGCGAGTCCAGGACGTAGACCCGGGTGTTCCATTCGGGTCCACCGATGGGTACGGAGGTGCCGCTCGTCCGGGCGACGCGATGTGCGGTCACCGACACAGCGGCTTCCGTCGGGCCGTATAGGTTGTCCAGTCGCGCGGTGGAGGCACGCAGTGCGCGGTCTGCGGTCGCCACCGGAAGCGCCTCACCGATCGCCAGGATCCTCTTCAGACTCTTGGGAAGTGATCCCGCCGACGCGGCGACGAGGGCGTCGAGCACGGAGGGCACGGTGTGCAGCGTGGTGACCGATCGTTCGGCGATCAGGTCCACCAGATAGGCCGCATCACCCTGTGCACCGGCCTCGGCGATCACGACGGCACCGCCGGAGATCGTCGCCACCCAGAATTCCCAGACGGACAGGTCGAACGTCGCTGCGGTCTTCAGCAGCACCCGGTCGGTGCTGTCGATTCCGTAATGGTCTGCCTGCCAGAGCAACTGGTTGACGATCGCGCGGTGGCTCACCGCGACGCCCTTGGGTCGACCGGTCGATCCGGACGTGAAGATGACGTACGCGGTGTTGGCGGCGCGCAGCGGAGCGGTGCGCTCGGCGTCGGTGACGGGCGCATCGGACAACGCCGCATCCGAACCGTGCAGCCTGGGATCTGTGTCGATCGACACGACCGGCACCGTTGCGGTGTCGATGTCGACACCGGCGGTGCTGAGCACCAGCGCCGGAGCGGCGACCTCGAGGATGTAGGTGTTCCGCTCGGCGGGCTGATCGGGGTCGATCGGCACGTACGCGCCGCCGGCCTTGGTGACTGCGTACATGGCCACCAGCAACTCGACGGACCTGCGGATCGCCAGGGCCACGGTCACCTGGGGGCCGACCCCCGAAGCGATCAGGACCCGCGCAAGCCGGTTGATCCGTGCGTCGAACTCACGGTAGGTCAGCGATTGCCGTGCGTCGATCAGCGCGATCGCGTCCGGGTCCGCCTGCACCCGACGGTCGAACAGTGCCGCCAGGGTCGGATCGGAGTCGACCGGATGCGCGGTGTCGTTCCATTCGTGCACGATGGTGTTGCGTTCGGTCGCAGTGAGGACATCGAGATCCCCGACGACGACCGAGGGGTCGTTCGCCACGGCCCGCAGCACCTCGACGAATCGCTCGACGAAACCGTCGATGGTCGATCGGTCGAACAGGTCTGTGGCGTAACTGAATTCGGCCGTCAACTCGGCCGGTGAACCGTCCGATTCGTACTGGTCCGATATCGACAGCTGCAGATCGGTCTTGGCCGTCGTCGTATCGGCGTCGACCGCACTGACCGTCAGCCCGGGGAGCTCGAACGTCGAATCGGCGAGGTTCTGGAAACTCAGGCCGATCTGGAACAACGGGTTGCGGGCGGTCGAACGGACCGGGTTGAGCACCTCGACGAGGCGCTCGAACGGCACGTCCGCATGCGCGAATGCGGACAGGTCACGCTCGCGGGACTGCGCGAGCAGCTCCTCGAACGTCATCGACGGCTCGACCGTCGACCGGAACACCAACGTGTTGACGAACATTCCGATCATGGGATCGAGGGCACGCTCGCCGCGGCCGGCGATGGGGCTGCCGATGGCGATGTCCTCGGAACCGGAGAGCTTGGCCAGGAACACCGCGAACGCCGAGTGCACGACCATGAACAACGTGGACCGATGTGCGCGTGCAAGTTCGGCGAGAGCCTCGTGCAGTCCCGCGTCGACGGTGAAACGCACCGTGTCGCCACGGAAGCTCTGGCTCGGCGGGCGTGGGCGATCGGCGGGAAGCGCCAGCTGATCCGGCAGCTCGGCCAAAGCCTGCTTCCAGAACGAAACCTGCCGGGCGGCAAGTGAATCGGGATCGGATTCGGAACCGAGTACGTCACGCTGCCACAAGGCGAAGTCGACGTACTGCACGGGGAGCGGTTCCCAGTCCGGCGCGCTACCGGTCGAGCGCGCGGTGTACGCAGTCATGATGTCCACTGCCAACGGGCCCATCGAGGCACCGTCCGCCGAGACGTGGTGGACGACGAATGCCAGAACGTACTCGGCATCGGCGACGCGGAACAGTCGGGCATCGACCGGCACCTCGGCGGTGACGTCGAAGCCGCGTCGGAAGAATTCCCCGACGACCGCCGCGACATCGTCCTGCTCACCGGCGGACAGGTCGCGGACGGTCAGGTCCAGGGAGACCTCGGCGGCCGGAAGTACCTGCTGGTACGGGCCTTCGGGCGAATCGGGGTACTGCGTCCGCAGCGATTCGTGACGTTCGAGAACGTCGAGAACGGCCGAGTGCAACGCCGCGACGTCGAGGTCACCCGACAGCCGCACCGCGAACGGGATGTTGTCCACCGACGACGTGGTGTCGAACCGGTTCAGGAACCAGTAGCGCTGCTGGGCCGACGACAGGGGCGGGCGTTCCGGACGCGGTCTCGGTGCCAGTGTCGCCCTGGAACCGGATCCGACGGCTGTCTCCACGTGCGCCGCCAGCGCGGCAACGGTCGGGCTCTCGAAGAGTGCCCGTGCCGGCACCACGGTGTCCAGAGCCGCGCCGAGCCGCGAGACGACCTGCGTTGCGATCAGCGAGTTTCCGCCGAGTGCGAAGAAGTCGTCGTCGAGCCCCACCCGGTCGATACCGAGCACACCGGCGAACACATCCGCGACGGTCTCCTCGACCGCGGTGGTGGGTGCCCTGAAACGACCGGCCTCGAACACCGGGGCAGGTAGTGCGGTCCGGTCGAGCTTGCCGACCGGGGTCAGCGGGATCGCATCGAGAACCACGATGGACGCCGGAATCATGTACCCCGGCAGCGACTTTCCGACGAAAGCGGCGAGTTCCTCGACATCGATCACGCTGCCGCGCACGGGCAGAACGTAGGACACGAGAGTCGTGACGCCGGAGGGAAGCAGATGACCCACCGTCACTGCGAAATCGACGCTGGGATCGGCGGCGAGCGCCGAGTCGATCTCGCCGAGCTCGATACGGAATCCGCGCACCTTCACCTGGAAATCGGTACGTCCCACGAACTGCAGCTGCAGATCGTCCGTCCACCGCACCACGTCGCCGGTGCGGTACATCCGTGCGCCGTCGATGCCGTACGGGTTGGCCACGAAGCGCTCGGAAGACAGACCGGGCCTACCGAGATAGCCGCGAGCGAGCGCACCGCCCGACAGATAGAGGTCACCCGCGACACCGGTCGGAACCGGTTCGAGTCGGGAATCGAGGATGAGCACGGACATGCCGTGGATGGGTCGACCGATGGTGATCGGTGCGCCGGGCGTCAACTCGGCGAAGCTCGAGATGATCGTCGTCTCGGTCGGCCCGTATCCGTTGAAGTACTTTCGGCCCGGTGCCCATCGGGCGAGCAGTTCGGGAGTGGTCACATCGCCGCCGACCGAGAGCACTTCGAGCGAGTCGATACCGTGCGGATCCATCGTGCCCAGAACTGCCGGGGTGATGATGGTGTGGGTGACCTTCTCCGCCTTCAGCAGTTCGGACAGCTCGGTGCCGCCGAGAATCGACGCCGGCACGATGACCAACGTCGCACCGACGGAGAACGCTGCCATCCACTCCAGGACCGAAGGATCGAAGTTGGGCGAGCAGACGTGCAGGAACCTCGAGGCCGGCTTCAGGTGGTACAGGTCGGTTGCTGCGTCGAGCACCCCGCCGAGTCCGGCGTGCGTGACGACGACGCCCTTCGGCTTACCCGTCGAGCCGGAGGTGTAGATGACGTAGGCCGGGTTCTGGAACGTGACGGGCCGCAGTCGGTCGGCGTCGGTGACCGGCTCGGCGGACCGCGTGCGGACCTCGGCCACGAACTCGTCGTCGTCGAGGCTCGACCACGGAAGACTCGGGTGTCCGGCGGACAGCGCATCCGAATGCGCGCTGGTGGTCAGACCGAGCATGGCACCGGAGTCGGCGATCATGTGCCCGATTCGGTCCTCCGGATACGTGGGATCGACGGGCAGGTGGGCCGCACCCGACTTCGCCACTGCCCACACCGCCAGCACCATAAGGTAGGAGCGTTGAAATGCCAGTGCCACAACGGATTCGGGGCCCGCACCGCGTTCGATGAGAACGCGGGCGAGCTGGGAGGAGGTCGCGTCGAGTTCGGCGTAGGAGATCGATCGTCCCTCGTACCTGATGGCCACGGCCGACGGATCGAGGGCGGCTCCGGCCGTGAGTATCTCGGCCAGGGTGCCGCCGGCCAGCACGTCGTCACCGTGCACGTGTGTGAGGCGGTCGTACTCGTCGTCGTAGAGAATCGACAGGTCGCCGACCGGAACGTCCGGTGTGGTGGCAACCGCGTCGAGCAACCACCGGAATCGGCGCGAGAACACTTCGATCGTCCTCTCGTCGAACAGATCTCGCGCATAGACGAAGCTGGCCGCGAGACCGGCTCCACCGGGCTTCTCGTGCAGGGTCAACGACAGGTCGAACTTGGCGGTGTCGACCTCGACGTCCACGGCGGAGACCGTGAGTCCCGGAAGCTCGAAGTGGCTCGGCGGGAGATTCTCGAAGGCGATCGCCACCTGGAACAGCGGATGACGCGCCGTCGACCGTTCGGGCTCGAGCAGATCGACCAGTCGCTCGAACGGGATGTCCGCGTGCGCGAACGCCTCGAGGTCCACGTCACGGACCTGTGCCAGCAGTTCGGTGAATCCTCGGCTTCGGTCGACCTTCGTGCGCAGCACCAACGTGTTGACGAACATGCCGATCACGTCGTCGAGTACTGCCTCACCTCGTCCGGCCACGGCCGTACCGACGGCGACGTCGTCGGAGGTCGACATCCGCGCCAGGAACAGGGCGAGGGCACCGTGGACGACCATGAACAACGTGGTTCCGGTCGACTTGGCCAGCTCGGTCAGCGACTCGTGCACCTCGGCATCGATGTCGAACTGGAATCGCCCGCCCTCGTACGACTGCACCGCCGGACGTGGCCGGTCGTACGGCAAGGTCAGCTCACTCGGCAGATCCGCCAGTGCAGTACGCCAGTAGTCGGCCTGCGTTGCCATCAGGCTGCCCGGTTCGGTGTCGTCACCGAGAACGTCACGCTGCCATACGGCGAAGTCGGCGTACTGCACCGCCAGTGGTGTCCACGCGGGAGAGTCTCCGGCCACTCGGGCCACGTACGCAGTCATGACGTCGCGGGTCAGCGGCCCCATCGACCAACCGTCGGCACTGATGTGGTGCACCACGAACACGAGCACGTACTCGTCGTCCGAGATTTGGAAGAGCTTGGCGCGCAACGGAGCCGACTCCGTCACGTCGAAGCCCTCGGACGCGAAGGCGACGAGGTCGCCGATCACCTGTTCCGCCGAGGAGGCGATCGGGGTCAGGTCCGGTGCGACGGACGCGGCGGACAGGACCACCTGGTGCCCGGTGCCGTCCACGCTCGGGTACACGGTGCGCAGCGCTTCGTGTCGGTCGAGGACATCGGTGACGGCGGACTGCAGCGCGGAGACGTTCAGCGCCCCGGAGAGCCGGATGGCCACCGGAATGTTGTTGACGGCGGATTCGGGCTCGAAGCGGTTCAGGAACCACATCCGCTGCTGTGCCAGGGAGAGCGGGATCTGCTCGGGGCGCTCCTGCGGCACCAACGGTGCCGAAGTCCCGGTTCCGACGTGGCTTTCCAATGCTGCCGCCAGGGCCGCAACGGTACTGGCCTCGAACATCACGCGGACGGGCACGGTCGTGCGCAACTCGGTACCCAGCCGCGAGGCGACCCGGGTTGCGACGAGCGAGTTTCCGCCGAGGGCGAAGAAGTCGTCGTCGACGCCGATGCGGTCGATGCCGAGAACGGCAGCGAACACCTCTCCGACGATCTCCTCCATGGGATTCGTCGGAGCACGGTACTCGGTCGCCTGGAAGTGCGGATCCGGCAGCGCTTTTCGGTCGAGCTTGCCACTGGCACCGAGTGGGAACTCGGCCAGTTCGACCAGTGCGGCCGGAACCATGTACTCGGCCAATCGTTCACGCAGCGCCCCGAGGACCTGGCTGTGGTCGACCGGTCCGTCGGCGGGAACGACGTAGCCCACCAGCTGGTCTCGACGGACCAGCACCACCGCTTGCTCGATGCCGGACAGTTCCAGCAATGCCGATTCGATCTCGCCGAGTTCGATACGCAGGCCACGCAGCTTCACCTGGAAGTCCGACCGACCGATGTACTCCAGTTCACCATCGGGGAGCCACCGCACCACGTCACCGGTGCGGTACATCCGAGAACCCCTGGGTCCGAACGGATCCGCGACGAAGCGGTCCGCGGTCAGGTCGGGGCGTCGCACGTAGCCGCGGGCCAGCTGGGTGCCTGCGAGGTAGAGCTCGCCGGTCACCCCTGCCGGTACCGGCACCAGGTGCGAGTCGAGCACGTAGACAGAGGTGTTCCACACCGGCGCACCGATGGGCATGACTTCCGAGTCCTCGTCCGTGACCGCGTGATAGGTCACGTCGACGGCAGCCTCGGTGGGGCCGTACAGGTTGTGCAGTGACAGTTGTGGCAGGGCAGCGCGCAACGCATGCGCTGTCGTGGGGGGAAGCGCTTCGCCGGAGGCGAAGACCAGGCGGAGCGATTCGGCAGCGTGCGGTGCGCGCCGAGCTTCGGGTACGAACACCGACATCATCGACGGCACGAAGTGCACCACCGACACATGCTCACGAGCAATCACATCGAGCAGATACAACGCATCCCGATGACCATCCGGAACAGCGATGGCCACCGACGCACCGTTCTGCAACGCCCAGAAGAACTCCCACACCGACACATCGAACGTCGACGGAGTCTTCTGCAACACCACATCCCCGGCGCTCAACCCGTACTCGTGCTGCATCCACAACAACCGATTCACGATCGCCTCGTGTGAAACCCCCACACCCTTCGGACGACCCGTCGAACCCGACGTGAAGATCACATACGCGAGATTCGACGCCCGCAACGGAGCCGTGCGCTCGGCATCGGACAACGGCAACGGCGACAGACCCGACACATCGACAGTGTCGATATCGACCGTCTCGACCCCCGCGAACTCCACATGATCACGCGTCGTCGACAACACCCGAACCGGAGCCGCCGTCGCCACGATGTACTCGTTGCGATCCGCCGGCTGCGACGGATCGATCGGCACATACCCCGCACCGGCCTTCACGATCGCATACATACCCACGAACAGGTCCAGACTCCGCCCGATCGCGAGCCCCACCAGCGAATCAGGACCAACCCCCACCGACACCAGAAGTCGCGCAAGACGATTCGCACGCCCCGCGAACTCCGCATACGTCAACCGCTCACCCTCGAACACCAACGCCTGCGCATCCGGAGTCTCGGCCACCTGACAATCGAACAGGTCGACCAGCGTTGTGCCCGAATCGATTTCGGACACCACTCCGGCACCGAGCGCGAGAACAGACGTACGCTCGGCCGGGTCGATCAGGTGGATGTCACCGATCGTGGCCGTGGGCGAGTCGGTGATCGCTGCCAGAATCTGCTCGAACCGCCGACCGAATTCGGCCATAGTGGATTCGTCGAAGAGGTCGGCGGCGTAGGTCAGCGCCACGGTCAGACCCGACGGCTCGCCTTCTGCGGCAATCGAATTCCACAACGTCACCTGCAGGTCGAACTTCGCCAGATCCGCCTCGTAGTCGAGTGCGGCAACGCGAAGACCCGGGATCTCCACCGAGGTCTGGTCGAGATTCTGGAACGTGAGCATCACCTGGAACAGCGGATGGCGGGCCTGCGACCGCGCCGGAGCCAACGCGTCGACCAGCTTCTCGAACGGCACGTCGGCGTGCGAGAACGCCGCGAGGTCGACGCCTCTCACCTCACGCAGGAAGTCCTCGAACGTCGCGTCCGATTCGACGGCGGTGCGCAGAACCAGGGTGTTGACGAACATACCGATGACGTTGTCGAGCACTGCGTCGCCACGTCCGGCCACCGGTGTGCCGATCGAGATGTCCTCGCTGGCAGAGAGTTTGGCGAGCAGAATCGCCAGTGCGGCGTGCACGACCATGAAGGTGGTCGCACCGTGTGCGCGGCCGAGCTTCTCGAGCGAGAAAACCAGGTCTGCATCGATCTCGAACTTGTACGTGCCACCTCGGGTGGTGGCGACGGCAGGACGGGGCCGGTCGGTCGGCAGTTCCAGTTGGTCGGGCGCTCCGCCGAGGCGTCCGCGCCAATATTCCTGCTGAGCCGAGAGGACCGACTCGGGGTCGTCCTCGTTGCCGAGAACCTTTCTCTGCCACAGCGTGAAGTCGGCGTATTGCACCTCGAGCGGAGTCCACTGCGGGTCGTGGCCGTTCGAGCGGGCAACGTAGGCCGTCACCACGTCGCGAGTGAGCGGACCCATGGAGAATCCGTCGGCGGCGATGTGGTGGACCACGAACGCGAGCACGTGCTCGGTGTCCGACAACGCGAGCAGCAATGTCCGGAAGGGTAGCTGCACCGACAGGTCGAACGGGCGTAGAGCGAACTCGAGCAGGGTGGCGGGAAGCTCCGCCTCGTCCGCCGCCGAGATCTCCAGTTCGACTGTGGCCGAATCGGATGGGAGTACGTGCTGGTAGCCGACACCGTCGCGGTCCGGGAACACGGTGCGCAGCGACTCGTGCCGATCGAGAACGTCGGCGAGCGCGGCACGCAGCGCCGTGAGGTCGAGTGCACCGGACAGGGTCAGGGCCACCGGGATGTTGTTGACGGCAGATTCGGGCTCGAATCTGTTGAGGAACCACATGCGCTGCTGAGCCAGCGACAGCGGGACGTGGTCGTGATCCGGCTGCGCGGTCAACGGAATGCGGTGGCCGGTCGAATCCGACGCGTCCACGGCCGCGGCGAGTTCGGCAACGGTCGGAGCGTCGAAGAAGGCACGGACGTCGACGGCCGAACCGCGTTCGGCGTTGACCCGCGCGATCACGCGGGTGGCGTTGAGGGAGTTGCCGCCGAGTGCGAAGAAGTCGTCGTCGACACCGATGCGTTCGATACCGAGCACGGTCTCGAAGATCGAGACCAACGCGGTCTCGGTCTCGGTGCTCGGTGCGCGGTATTCCTGCACCTGCGATGCGAAATCGGGTGCAGGCAGCGCTTTTCGGTCGAGTTTGCCGCTCGCGTTCAGCGGAAACTCGTCCAGGACGACGAACACCGACGGCACCATGTACTCCGGCATGCGCCGTCGCACCGCGTCCGCGAGGCCGTCGTGATCGAGATCGGGATCGGTGCTGACGACGTATCCGACGAGCTGCTGTTCCGACTGCTCGGACGAATGGAGCAGCACGGCCGCCTGAGTCACCTCGGGCTCGGCGAGCAGCGCCGATTCGATTTCGCCCAGCTCGATGCGCAGGCCGCGCAGCTTGATCTGGAAGTCGGTGCGCCCGATGTACTCGATGAGGCCGTCGCCGCGTCGGCGCACCAGGTCACCGGTGCGGTACATGCGGTCACCCGGCTCACCGAACGGGTCGGCCACGAACCGGTCGGCGGTCAGGTCGGTGCGTCCGAGGTATCCGCGAGCGAGCTGCACGCCCGCAAGATAGAGCTCACCCTCGACTCCGCGGGGCGATCGCCGCAGTCCTTCGTCGAGCACGTACAGGTCGGTGTCGTCGACGGCGGCGCCGATGGGAACCGAGGCTTCTTCCACCTGTTGGGTTCGGTAGTACGTGACGTCGACGGCCGCTTCCGTCGGCCCGTACAGATTGTGCAGTTCCGCGTTCGAGATGGAGTGGAACGCGTTGACGGTGCGCGCCGGGAGTGCCTCGCCGGAGGCGAACACCATTCGGAGTGAATCGGCCTGCGCAGCAGTGGGTTCGGCGACGTACACCGAGAGCATGGACGGGACGAAGTGCGTCACGCTCACGCTGCGCTCGCCGATGACGCGGGCGAGGTAGGCGGGGTCGCGGTGGCCCTCGGGCTCGGCGATCACGAGCGTGGCACCGATCTGCAACGGCCAGAAGAACTCCCACACCGATACGTCGAACGTGAACGGTGTCTTCTGCAGCACGACGTCGTCGGTGATCATCGCATATTCGCGCTGACGCCAGGAGATGTTGGCGACGATGGCCCGGTGGCTCACCGCCACGCCCTTAGGACGTCCCGTCGAACCGGAGGTGAAGATGACGTAGGCGAGGTCGTCCTCGGTCAGGGCTCCGCGCCGGTCGGCATCGGTGATCCGCCCTTCCGGCACCTCGGTCAGGTCGACGTCGTCGACGAGAACGGTGACGGTGCCCTCGGGCAACCGAGGCATGTCCGTCGTGGTCGTCAGAACCAGGACCGGGTTCGCGATGTCGAGAACGTACCCGAGTCGATCGACCGGATGGTCCGGGTCCAGCGGAACGTATGCCCCGCCTGCTGCGGAGATCGCGTACATGCCCACCAGCAGATCGAACGATCGACGGATCGACAGTCCCACCGCTGAATCGGGGCCGACACCCTGTGCGATCAGTACCCTGGCGAGACGCTCGACGGACGCGGCGAACTCGGCGTAGGTGCGAGTCTCGTCGCCGAAGACCAGCGCAGGTGCGTCCGGGGTGCGCTCGGCCTGATCGGCGAACAGCGCGTACAGCGTGGTGGCTTCGGGATCGGCAGAACTCGACGTCGAATCGTCGGCACCGAGAACGGACACAGCATCGGTGACGACGGTCGACACGACCGAGTCCAGACCACCTTCGGTGGCTTCGATCAGGCCCGCGAGGGTGTTGGACAGCACGACCGGGACCAGCGCGTCGGGGCCGAGGACGCCTCCCATGGCCGCGTCGAGGGTGGTGATCTCCTCGTCCAGGCGGGCGTAGGTCAGTTCCGTACCGAGGTGCGTGAGAGCCACGCGGTCGGGTTCGACCGCTGCAACGCTCCGAACCAAGCGCGGAAGGTCCTCGACCGTCAGAGCTGCATCGCTTCGACGTCCTACCGCCATCTAACTTTTCCTCCTGATCGATCCACGTGCACAACCGGCGAACTCGGCATTCGTCACGACGACGCGATCACCGACTCCGCCCGTTCGATCAACGATGCCAGAGCGGCGGTCAGCCCCTCCGCACCGAGGGCGGGCAAGATACCCGGAATCAGTGCCGACAGCGTGACCGTCACCAGAGCCTGCGGCTTCATCGCAGAGCCCATCGTTGCCGACATCTGCGCCAGTTTGGCGTGCAGAGCAGCGAAATCGACCGTTGTCGATTCGTGTTCGATGGCCACCGCATCGGGTGCGACGGTCGCTGCCCGGGCAACCAGTTCGGGCAGATCGTCCACCGTCTTGGGTTTGGTTCGCGGTGCGAACTCCGCCTTCTCCTCGTCGGAGAGGATGTCGATCGACCGCAGCACCACGTCCGGATCCGACACGACGGCGTTCAGAATCCGCAGCAACCGATCGGCGAAGGTCGCAATCGACGACTCGTCGAGGATCGCCGTTGCGTAGGTGAACGTCGCCTCGATGTCGCGCAGTGCCCCGGTGTCGTCGAATCGTTCGACGGCGGTCAGCTGCAGATCGAACTTGGCCTGGTCCTCGCCTGCGGGCAAGGCTTGCACCTGCAGACCCGGCAGCTCGAACGTTCCGGTCACGTGGTTCTGGAACGTCAACATCGCCTGGAACAGCGGAGTGTAGGCACTCGATCGCGCCCGGCCGAGTGCGTCGACGAGTCGCTCGAAGGGGACATCAGCGTGACCGAACGCCGCCAGATCCTTGTCCTTGGCCTGCTGCAACAGCTCGACGAACGTACCGCTCTGGTTCAGTCGAGTGCGCAACACGAGCGTGTTGACGAACATGCCGACGAGCTCGTCGAGTTGCTGTTCGCCGCGACCTGCAGTGGGTGTGCCGATGCTGATGTCGGAGGAGTTGCTCAGCCTCGAGAGCAGCACGGCGAAGGCGCTGTGCACCACCATGAACGTCGTCGCGGAGTGTTCGCCAGCGATCTTCTCGATCGCCGATGCGATGTCGGTGCCGAACGAGAAATCGTACGAGGCACCCTGCATCGTCGGGCGAGGCGGCCGCGGTCGATCCAGCGGGAGCGCCAACTGTTCCGGTGCTCCCGCCAACTCGGTCGTCCAGTACGCGAGCTGCTTCGCGAGCGGACTGTCGGGATCGCTCTCGCTGCCGAGCACCTCACGCTGCCACAGCGCGAAGTCGGCGTACTGGACCGGTAGCGGCGTCCATGCCGGCATCTCCCCCGCAACCCGAGCGGTGTAGGCCACCATGACATCCCGGATCAGCGGACCCATCGAGAAGCCGTCGGCGGCGATGTGGTGAGCCACCACGGCCAGTACGTGTTCGTTCTCGCCGACCTGCAGCAGAGCAGCCCGCACCGGAACCGACTTCGTGACGTCGAACCCGGCACCGAGGGTTTCGGTCAGGCGGGAGATCACCGCATCCGGTTCCACCTGCTCGGGCGTCAGCTCGATTCCTACCTCGGCGACGGAACCGATCTGCTGGACCGGCCCGTCCACCGAGTCGGGGTACGCCGTGCGCAGAATCTCGTGGCGTCCGAGAACGTCGTCGAATGCCCCGCGCAGGGAGTCGATGTCGAGCTCGCCGGTCAACCGGACCGCGACCGGGATGTTGTAGGCCGAGGAACCGGGGTCGATCCGGTTGATCGTCCACATTCTTTCCTGAGCGATCGAGAGCGGAAGCAGATCGGGTCGCTCTCGGACGGTCAGTTCTCGGCGCGCACCGCCACCGACGAGCGGGGCGATGTGGGCGGCCAGGCCCGCGACGGTGGACGCCGCGAACACTGCTCGCACCGGAATCTGAGCGTCGAGCGCCTGACCCAACCTCGAGACCAATTGTGTTGCGACCAAGGAGTTTCCACCGAGGGCGAAAAAGTCGTCGTCGAGTCCGGCGCGGTCGAGGCCGAGCAGTTCCGCCACGGTGGACGCGACGATCTCCTCGATCGGAGTGACCGGGGCACGGAACTCGGCAACCTCGAACTGCGGTGCCGGAAGGGCCCGTCGATCCAGTTTGCCGTTGGCGTTGAGCGGCAGGGCATCGAGGACGACGAACGCTGCCGGAACCATGTACGACGGCACGGCGCGAGCGAGTTCGGCTTCGACACTCGCCACGTCGAGTACCGCCCCGGACTGCCCGACGACGTAGGCGACCAGCTGGTCCCCCATCGATTCGCCGCTGTGCACCACGACGGCGGTGTCGGCCACCGTTGCCTGAGCGCGCAGGGCTGCCTCGATCTCACCGAGTTCGATGCGGAATCCGCGGATCTTGACCTGGAAGTCGGCGCGCTCGATGTACTCGAGGCGGGCCGCTGCCGGTTCGCCGTCGACGAGCGGAACCCGCCACCGCACGAGATCGCCCGTGCGATACATCCGCGTTCCGTTCGTGTCGAACGGATTGGCCACGAACCGTTCCGCGGTGAGGTCTGCTCGCCCGAAATATCCCCGCGCGAGTTGCGTGCCCGCGAGGTAGAGCTCCCCGGTGACCCCGGCCGGAACCGGATGCAGGCGAGAGTCCAGCACGAACACGGCGGAGTTGGCCTCGGGCACGCCGATCGGCACGGCGACGGTGTCGGCATCGGTGACCGGGTGCGAGGTCACCGACACCGCTGCCTCGGTCGGGCCGTAGAGATTGTGCAGCTCGGCAGAACCGTTGTGCCGCCGGAAATCCTGCGCAACCGCCGCGGGTAGTGCTTCACCGATGGCCAGGACGCGTCGCAGATCGGGTGACAGTTCGCCCGCGGCGACGGTGCCGAGCATCGACAACATCGACGGGACCAGATGCAACGTCGTCACCGAGTGTCGACGGACCAGCGTGAGCAGGTAATCGGGATCGCGATGCCCCTCCGGATTCGCGACGACGAGTCGTCCACCCGAGGTCAACTGCGACCAGAACTCCCACACCGACAGGTCGAACGTCGCTGCGGTCTTGAGCAGCGCCGCATCGGTCTCGTCAAGGCCGTACTCCGCTCGCAACCAGTTCAACTGGTTGACGACGGCGCCGTTCGAGACCGCAACGCCCTTGGGGCGTCCGGTGGAGCCGGACGTGAAGATGACGTAAGCGGTGTTGTCGGCGGAAAGCACACCCGAGCGCTCCGAGGCATCCACCGGCGCGGGCGAGAAGCTCGCGAGATCGAGCTGTGTCAGATCGACGACCGTGGCTGCAGAGGAGATCTCCGGACCGACGGCACCGGATGTCAGCACGCACAGCGGAGCTGCGGTCTCCAACACGAGCGCGTTGCGCTCGGCCGGCTGATCCGGATCGATCGGGACGTAGGCACCACCGGCCACGGAGATGGCGTACATGCCCACGAGCAGATCCACCGATCGCCGAATGGCGAGCCCCACCGGCACTTCGGGTCCGACGCCCAGGCCGATCAGGTGGCGGGCCAGACGCGAGACCCGTTCGGAGAACTCACCGTACGTCAGCGTCCCGTCGTCGTGGACGAGTGCAACGGCGTCACCGTTGCGCGCTGCCGAGTCCACGAACAGATCGGCGAGCGTGGTGCCGTCTGCGGAATCGAAGTCGCGGTCGGTGTCGTTCCACTCGTCGACGATGGCGGGCAGCTCACCGTCGAGGAACAGATCGAGATCGCCGACCGGGGTCGAAGGGGACGCCGCGACGGCGTCGAGAACGCCCTCGAACCGGGCGACCAGCGAGCGAGCGGTGCGCTCGTCGAACAGATCGGTCGCGTACGTCAACAAGGCATCGAAGCCGCCCGACACCTCGTCCTCGCGCGGGGCGTCCGAGACGATCAGGTGCAGGTCGAACTGCGACGTCCCGGTCTCGGTGTCCAGTGCCGAGATGTCCAGTCCGTCGAGCTCGAATTCTCGGCGAGCGAAGTTCTGGAACGAGAAGCCGACCTGGAACAGCGGGTGACGCGCCGTCGACCGGGTGGGGTTGACCACCTCGACGAGCCGCTCGAACGGTATGTCGGAGTTGGCGAACGCCTGCAGGTCGGTCTCTCGAGCCGCGTCGAGAAGGTCCTCGAAACTCGCTCCCCCCGCGACGTCGAGCCGCAGCACCAACGTGTTGACGAACATGCCGACGAGGTTTTCGATGGCCGCTTCACCGCGACCCGCGATGGGGGTTCCGACGACGATGTCCGGCGATCCCGATATACGCGAGAGCAGGACGGCGAACGCCGCGTGCACCGCCATGAACACCGTCGCGTTGTGCGCACGTGCCAGTTCGGTGAGTCGAGCGTGCGCGGCTGCGTCGATCCGGAAATCGATACGGCCGCCCCGGAAGGTCTGCTCGGCGGGACGCGGACGATCCAGCGGAAGTTCGATCTGCTCGGGCAGCTCGGCCAGCGCAGCTTCCCAGTACCGAATCTGCTGCGCAGCAATCGATTCCGAGTCCTCCTCGGATCCGAGGACCTGGCGCTGCCACAGTGCGTAATCGGCGTACTGCACCGGCAGCGGCGCCCACGCGGGATCGGAGCCGCGGGTGCGAGCGGCATATGCGGTCATGACGTCGGTGGACAACGGCATCACCGACAGACCGTCGGCGCTGATGTGGTGGATGACCATTCCGAGTACGAACTCGGTGTCCGAGACGCGGAAGAGCGCGGTCTTCAGCGGAACCCGGGTCGTGACGTCGAAGGTCGCCGACAGAAGTTCCAGAACCCGAGCGGTCACCGACGCCGCGTCGGTGTCGATCACCTCGAGTGTGGTCGGCACCTCCGACATCGGCACGATCACCTGGTGTGGGCCTTCGGGTGAATCCGGGTACACCGATCGCAGAGTTTCGTGACGCTGGATCACGTCGGAGACGGCACGCTGCAACGCGTCGACGTCGAGGCGTCCGCTGAGCCGAAGCGCGAACGGGATGTTGTACGCCGTGGACTCGGAGTCGAAGCGGTTGAGGAACCACATCCGCTGCTGTGCGAGCGAGAGCGGCACTCGGCTCGGTCGCGTCGATGCCACCAGCGCCGGACGCGCAGCTGCGCCCGAACCCTGCTCGACCCGCGCTGCCAGAGCAGCGACCGTCGGGGCCTCGAACAGCGCGCGGACGGGAACGGTCGTCTGCGCTGCAGCACCCAGCCTGGACACCACCTGCGTCGCGACCAGCGAGTTGCCGCCGAGCTCGAAGAAGTCGTCGTCGAGACCGACCCGTTCGATGCCGAGAACGTCGGCGAAGACATCGGCGACCATGCCCTCCACCGGAGTGGTCGGTGGCCGGAACTCACGTGTGCGCGCCGCCGGCTCGGGCAGGGCTCGTCGGTCCAGTTTTCCGTTGGCGGTCAAGGGAATCGCGTCGAGAACCACGAACGCCGAGGGCACCATGTACTCGGGAAGATTCTCCCCGACCGCTGCCCTGACGACGTCGATGTCGATCGTCGACTCGGCCGCGGGCACGACGTACGCAACCAGGCGTGCGGCACCGGGAGTGTCCTCGCGCACGATCACCGCTGCCTGCCCGACGGCGGGAGCGGATGCGACGGCGGATTCGACCTCGCCCAGCTCGATGCGGAAACCACGGATCTTGACCTGGTCGTCGGCGCGACCGACGAACTCGAGTTCGCCGTCGGTGGACCACCGTGCCACGTCGCCGGTGCGGTAGAGCACCGATCCGTCGCCTGCGAAAGGATCGGCGACGAACCTCGTCGCGCTCAACCCGGCGCGACCGAGATACCCGCGCGCGACCTGACCACCGGAGACGTACATCTCCCCCGGTACACCTGCGGGTACCAGCGACAGCCGTGAATCCAGGACGTACACCGACAGTCCGGAGATGGCGCGTCCCACAAGGGATCCCGATGCCTGTGCCGCGGACCGCGCGTCCACGACACGGTGCGAGACGTGCACCGTGGTTTCGGTGATGCCGTACATGTTGACCAGTTGCGGGGAATCGTCGCCGTGACGCTCGAACCAACCGGTGAGTCGTCGCAGTTCCAACGCCTCACCACCGAACACGATGTACCGCAACGAATAGTCGTCTGCCGAGCCTGCGGTGCGATCGACCTGATCGAGCTGGTAGAAGGCGGACGGAGTCTGGTTGAGAACGGTGACACGCTCACGAACGAGCAACTCCCGCAATGCTTCCGGCGACCGGGAGGTGAAGTAGTCGACCACGACGACGCTACCGCCGGTGGTCAGCGGGCCCCACAGTTCCCACACCGAGAAGTCGAACGCGAACGAGTGGAACAGCGTCCACACGTCGTGTCGACCGAAATCGAAGTGCCGAGCCGTGTTCGCCAACAACCGTACGACGTTGCGATGCGGGATCAGAACGCCCTTCGGCTTGCCCGTCGAGCCCGAGGTGTAGATGACGTACGCCGTCGATGCCGCGGACGCCGGAACCGGATCGGCCGACGCCCCGTCGCCGTCGGCCGGGGCCGTGTCGATATCGATCCTGGGAAGCGTTGCGGGAAGCGCGACGTCCACACCGGTCCATGTCAGCACGGCAACCGGACGAGAATCGGTGAGCACGAATTCGATCCGGTCGGCCGGGTAGGACGGATCGATCGGGACGTAGGCACCACCGGCTTTGAGCACCGCGAGCAGTGCCACGACGAGATCGGCGGTGCGCGGCAGCACGACGGCCACCAACGACTCCGGCCCTACTCCCTGAGCGGCGAGGATTCTCGCCAACGCAGTCGAGGACTCGTCGATCTCTCGGTAACTTCTGTGAGCACCCTCGAACACCACTGCCGGAGCGTCGGGGTCCTCGGCCACCCGAGCGGCGAACAGATCGACGATCGTGTCGAGCGAATCGGCGACGGCAGGCGCGTCCTGGGCGAGCGCGAGCACCCGGCCGCGTTCGGCTTCGTCCATCACCGGGAGGTCGCCGATTCGCTGACCCGGATCGCCGGCGACGGACTCGAGGACGCGGATCAGGCGTTCACCGAGTGCACGTGCCGTGCTGTCGTCGTACAGGTCGCGGGCGAAGGTGACGTCGATGGTCATGCCGCCGTCGACGTGGTTCTCGGTGAAGGTGAACTGAACGTCGAACTTGGCCGTCTCGACGTCGAGGTCGACTGCGCGCACGCTCAGGCCGGGGAGTTCGAGCTCGGTCTGCTCCATGTTCTGCACGGTGAGCATCACCTGGACGAGCGGGTGACGAGCAGCCGACCGCGGTGGGTCGAGTACCTCGACGAGCCGCTCGAACGGCACCTCGGCGTGGGCGAACGCCGACAGGTCCGTCTCGCGTGCCCGAGCCAGAAGCTCGGTGAACGCGTCGCCGTGATCGATGTCGGTCCGCAGCACCAGTGTGTTGACGAACATTCCGATGACGTCGTCGAGGGCTGCCTCACCGCGCCCTGCGACCGGGGTTCCGATCGCGATGTCGGTCTCACCGGACAGTCGGGCCAGCAGCACGGCGAGCGAGGAGTGCAACACCATGAACAGCGAGCTCTGGTTGGCGCGGGCCACGTCGCCGAGGCGGCCGTGCGTCTCGGCGTCGAGGGCGAGCGTGATGTTGCCGCCGCGGTACGACGACCGGTCCGGGCGGACACGATCGCCGGGGAAGGTGACCTCGTCCGGCAGCGCGGACAGCGCACGAGTCCAGTGCCGAATCTGGTTCGAGACCGGTGACGTCGGATCGTCCTCGGAACCGAGGACGGCCTGCTGCCAGAGGGTGTAGTCGACGTAGCGGACGGCGAGTGGAGTCCAACCGGGCTCGGTGCCCGCGCTACGGGCTGCGTACGCAACCATCAGATCCCGAGTCATGGGACCGATCGAGAAGCCGTCCGCTGCGATGTGGTGGGTGACGAACGCGAGAACGTGGCGGTCAGAGTCGAGCTCGAACAACGCCGCACGCAACGGCGGCGCAGCGGTGACGTCGAACCCGCCCATGGCCAGCGCCGCCAGGGCCGACGGCAGTTCGGCGGTGGTGGTCGCAGTCGGCACCAGATCCGGCGTCACCTGTTCCGCAGGAACGATCACCTGAGAGGCGACGCCGTCGACCTCCGGGTAGACCGTTCGCAGGGACTCGTGTCGCTCGACCACGTCGGCCACTGCCGCGTGCAGAGCGGCAATGTCGAGATCGCCGCTGAGCTCGATGGCGACAGGGAGGTTCTCCGTCGCGGATTCGGGGTCGAACCGATTGAGGAACCACATCCGGCGCTGCGCGAGCGAGAGCGGTACCAGGTCCGGTAGATCGGTGCGCACCAGAGGAATCCGACGGCCCGAACCCGAGAGCTCGTCGAGCTTGGCCGCCAGTGCGGACACGGTCGAGGCCTCGAAGATCGTCCGGACGGTCACGGTGGTGTCGAGTGCCGCGCCGATTCTCGACGCGACTCTCGTGGCGACGAGGGAGTTGCCGCCGAGAGCGAAGAACTCGTCGTCGGCACCGACGACATCGATACCGAGAACATCGCGGAACACCTCTGCCACAACGATTTCCGATGTGGTGGACGGCGCGCGGAATGGGCGCTGCTCGATGTTCGGCTCCGGCAGAGCGCGACGATCGAGCTTGCCGTTGGGCGTGAGCGGCAGTGCGTCGAGCACGACGGTCGCGGCCGGAACCATGTAGCTCGCGAGCGAGCGCGACGCGAAGTCGGCCAGCTCGGCGACGTCGACGGTCCCGCCGACCGCGGGTACCACGTAGGCGACCAGCTGGTCGCCCGCGGCAGCGGTCTGCCGAACCAGAACGACGGCGGATTCCACGGACGGGTGTCTGCGCAACACGGTCTCGATCTCGCCGAGTTCGATGCGCAGTCCACGCAGCTTGACCTGGAAGTCGGTGCGGCCCAGGTACTCCAGCCGTCCCGAACCCGAGGACACTGCACGCCAGCGCACCAGGTCACCGGTGCGGTACATGCGAGTACCCGGTTCTCCGAACGGGTCGGGAAGGAACCGATCGGCCGTCAGGTCCGTCCGTCCGAGATAGCCGCGCGCCAGCTGAACCCCGGCGAGGTACAGCTCGCCCGCCACCCCGGGAGCGACCGGAGACAGTCGAGCGTCGAGAACATACGTTCTGGTGTTCCACACCGGCACACCGATCGGAACGAGGTCGACGTCCGCCTCCGTCACCGCGTGATAGGTGACGTCGACCGCAGCCTCGGTCGGACCGTAGAGGTTGTGCAGCGCCACGCCCGGCAGGACGCGTCGGAGCCGGTCGCCGACCTCGGCGGGCAGCGCCTCGCCGGACGCGAACAGAGTCCGCAGAGAGGTGGCCGCAGGCGACGGTGCCGCAGCCACGACGGAGACGAAGACCTCGAGCAGCGACGGTACGAAGTGTGCCGTGGTGACCGACTGCGCCTCGATCGTCTCGAGGAGGTACTGCGGGTCGCGATGGCCCTCGGGCTTCGCGATGACCAGTGTGGCACCGATCTGCAACGGCCAGAACAGTTCCCATACCGACACGTCGAACGTGACAGGGGTCTTCTGCAGCACGACGTCGTCGGCGGCGAGCTCGTACTCCGACTGCATCCACAGCAGGCGGTTGACGATCGCCTCGTGCGTGACGGCCACACCCTTGGGCTGGCCGGTCGAACCCGATGTGAAGATGACGTAGGCGGTGTTCGACGGTGCCAGCGCACTGATTCGGTCCGCGTCGGTGATCGGCGTATCGGAGAAGCCGGACAGATCGAGGGTGTCGATATCGATGACCTCGACGCCGTCGGCCGCCACCTCGTCGCGCGACGTGGTCAGCACGCAGACCGGTGCCGCGGTTCCGAGAATGTGCGCGATCCGCTCGGCCGGCTGGTCCGGATCGATCGGAACGTACGCACCACCGGCGGCGATGATCGCATGAATTCCGACGAGCAGTTCCACCGAGCGACGGGCAGCGATGCCCACCGCGCTCTCGGGTCCGACACCGTGGGCGATCAGGTACCGAGCCAGGCGGGCGACCCGCTCCTGGAATTCGCCGTGAGTGAGAGTGTCGTCTCCGAAAACCAGTGCAGGGGAGGCCGAATCGACCTGCCCGGCGAGCGAGGCCAATGTCTGGGCCCGGTCGAGCTCGTGCTCGGTGTCGTTCCAGTCGACCAGCACCCGCCTGCGTTCGACGGGCTCGAGCAATTCGATGTCGCCGACCACGGTCGAGAGGTTGCCCGCGACGGCTTCGAGAACTGTGATCAGGCGATCGCCGAGTGCGACGACCGTGGCCTCGTCGAAGAGATCGGTGGCGTAGGTGACGTCGACGGTCATGCCCTGCGGAGCGCCGCTGGGTCCGATCGACTCGACGAACGTGAACTGCAGATCGAACAGCGCGACCAGGGTCTCGAAGTCGACACCCGAGACCGACAGTCCGGGCAGTTCGAGATCCTTCTGTCCCAGGTTCTGGAACGCGAGCACCACCTGCACGAGGGGATGACGAGCCGTGGATCGGGCGGGGTTCAGGATTTCGACGAGACGCTCGAACGGTACGTCCACGTGGGCCAGGGCCGACAGGTCGGTTTCGCGGGTGTCGGCGAGCACCTGGTCGAATCGACGCGAGGTGTCGATCTCGGTGCGCAACACCAGGGTGTTGACGAACATGCCGATCAAGTCGTCCAGGGCGGCCTCGCCACGACCGGCGACCGGGGTGCCGATCGCGATGTCGGCTTCGCCGGACAACCGCGACAGCAGTACGGCCAACGATGTGTGCACCACCATGAACAGCGATGCGTTCTCTGCTCTGGCGGCATCGATCAGTGCGCGGTGCAGATCCTCGTCGATGGAGAACCGCACGAGCGCACCACTGTTGGATGCCACCACGGGCCTCGGGCGATCGGACGGCACGTCGAGCTGGTCCGGCAGGCCGGCGAGAGCGGTTGTCCAGTAGTCGATCTGCTGCGACACGACCGACTGAGGATCGTCCTCGGAACCGAGTACTTCGCGCTGCCAGAGGCTGTAATCGGCATAGTCGACCGGCAGCGGAGACCAGAAGGGCTCCTGGTTCAGCGAGCGAGCCGCGTACGCGTTCATCACGTCTCGGGTGAGCGGGCCCAGCGAGAATCCGTCGGCCGCGATGTGGTGGACGACGAAAACCAACAGGTGCTCGGTTGGGCTGACCTCGAAGAGTCTGGTCCGGAAGGGCAGGTCCTTCGACAGGTCGAATCCGGTGGTCGCCAGATCTCGCAACGCGCCCGCGACATCGTGGGCGGCGATCTCGATGGGCGTCAGATCCGGTGTGGCAGATGCTGCGTCGACGATGACCTGATGAGCGGTTCCGTCGGTCTCCGGGAACACCGTGCGCAGGGACTGCTGCCGGGCCACGACGTCCGCGACCGCGATCTGCATGGCGCGACGGTCCAGCAGACCGGACAGTCGCACGGCGATCGGAATGTTGTTGGCCGCGGATTCGACGTCGAACTTGTTGAGGAACCACATACGCTGCTGCGCCAGAGACAACGGAATATGTTGCGGCCGTTGTTGAGGCACCAGCGGTGGACGGCTTCCGGTGGCGACCAGTGTGCCCAACCGCGCGGCCAGATCGGCCACCGTCGAGGTGTCGAAGAGCTCTCGCACCGCGATTCGGGTGTCCATGGCGACACCCAGTCGCGACACCAGTTGCGTTGCGATGAGGGAGTTTCCACCGAGATCGAAGAAGTCGTCGTCCAGACCGACACGCTCGAGTCCGAGGACCTGGGCGAAGACCTCGGCAACGGTCCGTTCGATGTCGTTGGTCGGTTCCCGGTACTCGGTCACCTCGAAAGCGGGATCGGGCAGGGCCTTGCGGTCGAGCTTTCCACTCGCTCCGAGCGGGAATTCCTCGAGCACGATCAGCGTCGACGGCACCATGTACTCCGCCAGTCGAGACCGCAGCGCGCCGAGGACTGCCCCGGTCTCCACCGAGGCACCGGACGGCACGACGTACCCCACTAGTTGCTCGTGGCGGACCACCACGACCGCCTGGGAGATCGAGCGTTGCGCCAACAGTGCCGATTCGATCTCGCCGAGTTCGATGCGCAGGCCACGCAGCTTCACCTGGAAGTCCGACCGACCGACGTATTCCAGTTCGCCGTTGCGGTTCCACCGCACGACATCGCCGGTGCGATAGAGGCGTCGGCCGCCCGTTGCGAACGGATGGGCCACGAAGCGGTCCGCGGTCAGGTCCGACCGTCCCACATAGCCACGTGCCAGCTGAGTACCCGCGAGATAGAGCTCACCTGCGACACCGACGGGAGTGGGATTCAGTCGCGAATCGAGCACGTAGACAGAGGTGTTCCACACCGGCGCACCGATGGGCATGACTTCCGAATCCTCGTCCGTGACCGCGTGATAGGTCACGTCGACCGCAGCCTCGGTCGGGCCGTACAGGTTGTGCAACTCCACTCCCGCGATTGCCCGCCGTAGCGCGCGGGCGGTGGTGGGAGCCAACGCCTCACCGGATGCGAACACCAATCGCAGCGAGGCACCCGACGCTCGGCGTCGCTCCACCTCGGGTACGAACACCGACATCATCGACGGCACGAAGTGCACCACCGACACATGCTCACGAGCAATCACATCGAGCAGATACAACGCATCCCGATGACCATCCGGAACAGCGATGGCCACCGACGCACCGTTCTGCAACGCCCAGAAGAACTCCCACACCGACACATCGAACGTCGACGGAGTCTTCTGCAACACCACATCCCCGGCGCTCAACCCGTACTCGTGCTGCATCCACAACAACCGATTCACGATCGCCTCGTGCGACACCCCCACACCCTTCGGACGACCCGTCGAACCCGACGTGAAGATCACATACGCGAGATTCGACGCCCGCAACGGAGCCGTGCGCTCGGCATCGGACAACGGCAACGGCGACAGACCCGACACATCGACAGTGTCGATATCGACCGTCTCGACCCCCGCGAACTCCACATGATCACGCGTCGTCGACAACACCCGAACCGGAGCCGCCGTCGCCACGATGTACTCGTTGCGATCCACCGGCTGCGACGGATCGATCGGCACATACCCCGCACCGGCCTTCACGATCGCATACATACCCACGAACAGGTCCAGACTCCGCCCGATCGCGAGCCCCACCAGCGAATCAGGACCAACCCCCACCGACACTAGAAGTCGCGCAAGACGATTCGCACGCCCCGCGAACTCCGCATACGTCAACCGCTCACCCTCGAACACCAACGCCTGCGCATCCGGAGTCTCGGCCACCTGACGATCGAACAGGTCGACCAGCGTCACCTGGTCCGGTACCTCGTGTTCGGTGCGGTTCCACGCTGTCACGACTCGGTCGCGCTCGCCGTCGTCGAGAAGGTCGATGTCTCCCACCGACAGCGAGGGATCTGCCACCACGGCACCGAGTATCCGCACGAAACGTTCGGAGAACCCTCTCACCGTCGCGGCGTCGAACAGGTCGGTCGCGTAGGTCAACTCGGCGGCCATGCCCTGCCCGCGACCGTCCACTCCGATGGACTCGGTGACGGTCAACTGCAGGTCGAACTTCGCCACCTCGGCATCGAGGGCGACGCTGTCCACCGACAGACCCGGTAGGTCCACGTGCGTGCGGGTGAGGTTCTCGAACGAGAGCATCACCTGGAACAGGGGGTGCCGCGCCTGCGATCGGGACGGATTGAGCACCTCGACCAAACGCTCGAACGGCAGATCGGCATGTCCGAACGCGCCGAGCGCCACTTCGCGGGCGCGCCCGATCTGCTCCGAGAACGTCCGACCCGACTCGATGTCGGTGCGCAACACGAGGGTGTTGACGAACATGCCGACCACGTCGTCGAGGGCTGCGTCGCCACGGCCTGCGACCGGGGTACCGATCGCGATGTCCTCGGTACCGGACAGACGCGCGAGCAGCACCGCGAGAGCAGCGTGCACGACCATGAACAGCGAGGCGTTGTGCGTGTGGGCCAGCGAGGACAGTCCCCGATGGACCTCGGCCGGTACGTCGAATCGGATCGACGATCCCTGGTAGGACTGGCGATTCGGGCGCGGCCGATCGGTCGGGAGATCGAGCTGATCGGGCAGACCGGCCAGCATGTCAGCCCAGTAATCGACCTGACCGGAGATCAGTGATTGCGGATCGTCCTCGGAGCCGAGTACCGAACGCTGCCACAGGCTGTAGTCGGCGTACTGCACCTCCAGCGGCATCCACGCCGGGTTCTCCCACGCGGTGCGCGAGGCGTACGCGATCATGAGGTCGCGCGCCAGCGGACCCATCGACCAGCCGTCGGCCGAGATGTGGTGCACCACCATGGCGATGACGTGTTCGCGAGGACCGATCTCGAACAGGCGTGCCTGAATGGGAACGTTGACCGTCACGTCGAACGTCGTCGATGCCAGCGAGAAGACCTGCCGCTGGATATCGGCCGCGGACGTGGGAACGGGCATCAGGTTCGGCACCGTCTGAGCGGCGTCGAGGATGGACTGCTGCGGGCCCGCTGCGGTGTCCGGGTAGACGGTGCGCAGCGACTCGTGCCGGTCGATCACGTCCATGATCGCCACCTGCAGCGCCGCGACATCGAGTTCGCCGGTCAGTCTCAGTGCGAACGGAATGTTGTACGCGGTGGAGTCGGCGTCGAATCGATTGAGGAACCACATCCGCTGCTGCGCGAGCGAGAGCGGAATTCGCTCGGGCCGCACGGTCGCGACGAGCGCGATGCGGCCACCTTCTCCTGCGGCCTGCTCCACCCGTACTGCGAGCAACGCCACGGTCGATGCCTCGAACAGCATGCGCACCGGCACGGTGGCATCGAGAGCAACTCCCAGGCGCGAGACCACCTGCGTGGCGATCAGCGAATTACCGCCGAGCTCGAAGAAGTCGTCGTCCAGACCCACACGCTCGACTCCGAGGACGTCGGCGAAGACGTCGGCGACGATCTCCTCGATCGGTGTCGTCGGAGCACGGAACTCGCGCACCTCGAACACCGGAGCCGGCAGTGCCCTGCGATCGAGCTTGCCGTTGACGGTCAGCGGGATCGCGTCGAGCACCACGAAGGCCGAGGGCACCATGTACTCCGGAAGCATCTCTGCGATACCGGTTCTGATGTCCTCGATGTCGACGATCGGCCGACCGTCGACCGCAGCGGACACCACGTAGGCGACGAGCCGAGCTGCACCGGGAGAGTCCTCACGAACGATCACGGCGGCCTGGGTGACGGTCGGCTGCGCGGTCACCGCTGCCTCCACCTCGCCCAGCTCGATGCGGAATCCCCGGACCTTGACCTGATCGTCCGAACGACCGAGGTACTCGAGCTCGCCTGCAGCGTTCCACTGCGCGAGGTCACCGGTCCGGTACAGCAGCGACCCCTCGTCGGCTCCCGACGCGAACGGGTTCGCCACGAAGCGAACCGATGTCAGTTCTCGGCGACCGAGATAACCACGGGCCAATTGTCCACCGGCAACGTACATTTCGCCGGGAACCCCGACCGGAACCGGATGCAGGCGGGTGTCCAGCACGAACACCCGCAGTCCGGCGATCGGCTTGCCGACCACCGACGCACTGCTCTCGACGGACGCGGCGTCGAGCGCTCGGTAGGACACGTGCACGGTCGTCTCGGTGATGCCGTACATGTTGACGAGCTGGGGCGCACGGTGACCGTGCCGCTCGAACCACCCGGTCAGCCGTCGTTGTTCGAGGGCTTCACCACCGAAGATCACGTAGCGCAGCGACAGTTCGCCGTGCTCGGTTGCCGTGGTGCGATCGGCCTCCGAGAGCTGATAGAACGCCGAGGGTGTCTGGTTGAGCACCGTGACCTGCTCGTCGACGAGCAGCCGGTGGAATGCCTCCGGCGATCGTGAGGTGAAGTAGTCGACGACGACCAACGTGCCGCCGTAGAGCAACGGGCCCCACAGCTCCCACACCGAGAAGTCGAAGGCGTACGAGTGGAACATCGTCCACACGTCGTCGGCACCGAAGCCGTAGACCGAGTCGGTGTTGTCGAGCAGCCGAACGACGTTGCGATGCGGAATCATCACGCCCTTGGGCTTGCCCGTCGAACCCGAGGTGTAGATGACGTAGGCGACGTTCTCGGGCCGCAGCGGACTCGTCCGGTCACCGTCGGTGACGGGATCGCAGGACACCGACGACAGATCGAGGGTGTCGATGTCGAGCAGTGCTGCGCCGGTGCGAGTTTCGACGTCTGACGGCAGTTCCACGCGGTCCGAGCCGGACAGCAGAACGGTTGTCGGCCGCGCGTCGTCGAGCATGTATTCGACTCGGTCGAGTGGGTAGCTGGGGTCGACGGGCAGGTATCCACCGCCGGCTTTGATCACCGCGACGAGCGCGACGACGAGTTCCGCCGAGCGCGGGAGGGCGACGGCGACCAGGCTTTCCGGGCCGACACCGTGGGAGATCAGAACGCGGGCAAGGCGATTGGTGTGCGCGTCGAACTCGGCGTAGGTCATCGACGCGCCGTCGAAGCGAACTGCGACAGCGTCGGGGTGCGCCGCAGCAGCAGCGTCGAGCAGATCCACCAGGGTGAGTTCGCGAGAGACGTCGTCTCCGGACGCGTTCCACTGCGAGAGCACGGACCGGTGCTCCGCGGCATCGACGATCGTGACGTCGCCGACCGGCAGGGTGGCGTCCGTGGTGACCGCATCCAGAATGGCCAGGAAGCGACGCGCGAAACTCTCGACGAGATCTGCGTCGAACAGATCCGTTGCGTACTCGAACACCGCGTCGATACCTGCGGGTGCGCCGTCGTCGAGATGCTCGGTCAGCCACAGCTGTACGTCGAATTTGGCGATGGGTACATCGAATTCGGCGGCCTCGGCGCGCAGGCCACCGACGGTGAGTTCGCGAGACATTGCCGATTCCAGCGAGATGGCGACCTGGAACAGCGGGTGCCGGGACGTCGAACGCACCGGGTTCAGCACCTCGACGAGGCGTTCGAACGGCACGTCTGCGTGCGCGAAGGCGGACAGGTCCGTGTCACGAACGCGCGAGAGGAGTTCTTCGAACGTCAGCGCCGGATCGACTTCGGTGCGCAGTACGAGGGTGTTGACGAACATGCCGACCAGGTCGTCGAGTGCGGGTTCTCCTCGACCGGCCACGGGAGCACCGATGGCGATGTCGGTGGTGCCGCTGAGTCGGGCGAGCAGCAGCGCGTACGCGGACTGCATGACCATGAACAGCGAGGCGTTGTTGGCACGGGCCAGGCTCGCCAGCGAGGCGTGCAGACGAGCCGGAACGTCCACCCGGAGCTTGCTGCCCGCGTTCGAGGACACTGCGGGGCGCGGCCTGCTCGACGGCAATGTCAACTGATCGGGCAGATCCTCGAGAGTCGCTCTCCAGTAAGCGATTTCGCGCGACGCCAGCGACAGCGGATCGGTCTCGGGACCGAGTACCGCACGTTGCCACAGCGCGTAGTCGGCGTACTGGACCTCGAGAGGCGTCCACTCGGGGGCGCGTCCCTTGATCCGGCTCGAGTACGCCACCAGCACATCCCGCGCCAGCGGACCGAACGACGCCCCGTCGGCGGCGATGTGGTGCAACACCATCGCGAGTTCGTGCTCGGTCGGTGAGATCTCGAACAGTGCGATGCGGAACGGTGTGTCGACCGTGACGTCGAATCCCTTGCCGACCAGCTCGTGCAGGCGACCGCCCAGTTCGTCGCGTTCGACACGGACCGGCAGAATCGTCGCCGGGGTCCGCGCCGCCGTGAGTACGACCTGTTCGGGAGAGCCGTCCACCTCGGGGTAGACGGTACGCAGCGTCTCGTGCCGGTCGACGACGTCGGCGAATGCGGCCGACAGTGCTACCACGTCGAGCGGCCCGGTCAGACGCACGGAGAACGGCAGGTTGTACACCGCTGTGGTGGGGTCGAAGCGGTTGAGGAACCACATGCGCTGTTGCGCAGGTGACAGCGGGATACGCTCGGGCCGTTCCCGCGACTCCAGCACCGGAGTGTCCGCCCCGAGCCGAGCCGCCGATTCGGCCCTGGCCGCGAGTGCCCCGACGGTGGGAGCCTCGAACAGCTCACGAACGCCGAGGCGAACTCCGAGAGCGCTGCCCACTCGGGTCACCAACTGCGTGGCGATCAGAGAGTTGCCGCCGAGCTCGAAGAAGTCCTCGTCCAGACCGACCTTGGAGGCCCCGAGCAGATCCTCGTAGATACCGGCGACGACGTACTCCGCACGACTCTGCGGGGCCCGGTACTTTTTCGCGCTGCTGAACATCGGTTCCGGCAACGCTTTTCGGTCGAGCTTGCCGCTGGTGTTCAGCGGCAGGGCGTCGAGTACGACGACCGCTGCAGGCACCATGTACGACGGTAGGGAGTGACCGGCGAACTCGATCGCCGCGGCGGATTCGATGGATCGTCCCGGGGTCGCGACCACGTACGCCACCAACTGATCACCGGTGACCGTCTGGACCACCAACACCACTGCCTGCGAGATGGATTCGTGGGCGAGCAGAACCGTTTCGATCTCACCGAGCTCGATGCGTTGTCCGCGGAACTTGACCTGGAAATCCGTCCGGCCGATGTAGTCCAGCACGCCGTCGCTGCGCCAGCGCACGAGGTCGCCGGTGCGGTACATCCGTTCGCCGCCGGTGCCGAAAGGGTTGGCGACGAAGCGATCCGAGCTCAGATCGGGCCTGCCCACATAGCCGCGCGCCAACTGGACGCCGGCGAGGTACAGCTCTCCCGATTCGCCGATCGGGGTGGGTCGCAGGCGACCGTCGAGAACGAAGGCTTTCGTGTTCCACTCGGGCACACCGATCGGAACGGTGCGGGTGTCCTGCGGGCCGCTGGGGTGATAGGTGACCGAGACGGCGGCTTCGGTGGGGCCGTAGAGATTGTGCAGACCGGCTCGACACATCGAGCGGAACGCCGCCGCGGTCTCGACCGGCAGTGCCTCGCCGATGACGAACACGTGGCGCAGCGAACTGCAGGTGCCCGCGGGCGCGTTGGCCACGAACACCGTCAGCATCGACGGCACGAAATCGGTGACGGTGACTCGATGTTCGGCGATCTTGTCGGCCACGTAGACCGAGTCTCGATGGCCGTCGGGAGTGGCGAGCACCATCGTCGCGCCGACCCGCAGCGGCAGGAAGAAACCCCAGAGCGAGACGTCGAAGGTGGTGGCCGTCTTCTGCAGGTAGACGTCGGAGGCGTCCATCGGATACTCCGAGAGCATCCATTCCATCTGATTGTGGATCGCCGCGTGTTCGACCGCGACACCCTTCGGACGTCCGGTCGAACCGGAGGTGTAGATCACGTATGCGGTGTTCGAAAGTCTCAGTGGCGCAGTACGTTCGACATCCCGAACCGGCTCCGCGGACCTGGACGTGCAGTCGACGAGGTCGACCGCAACCGTCTCGGTTCCCTCGGGCAGCGCAACGTCGTCGCGAGAGGAGATCAGCACGCAGCGCGGCTGTGCGGAGTCGAGAATGTACGCGGTGCGATCGGCAGGGTGGTCGGGGTCGATGGGCACCCAGGCACCGCCGGCCGCCACGATCGCGTACATGCCGACGACGAGGTCGAACGAACGGCGGATCGAGAGTCCGACGAGAGTCTCGGGGCCTACCCCCATGTCGATCAGGTGGCGAGCCAGACCGTTCACCCGCGCCGAGAGTGCGCCGTAGGTGAGCGCTTCCCCCTCGTACACCAGGGCCGTCGCGTCGGGGTGCGCGGCCGCGGCGGCCTCGAAGGCGGACAGCAACGTGCGTGGTTCGGTCGGGTGCTCGGTGGCATTCCACTCGGCCACGACGAGTTCGCGTTCGACACCTTCGGTCAGGGCCAGATCCCACACCGCGTCCTTCGGCCCCGATGCCACGAACCGGGCGAAGAAATCGACGAACCTCTCGTGGTTCCGACCGGACTGCTCGGGTGCGTACAGATTGGGATTGGACTCGAAGTCGATGTGGGTGGTCGACCCGGCAACACTGGTGTAGAGGTTGAGCCCGAAATCCTCGATGAGGCCGGTCGAGAGAATGTTGATGCCGCCGACCATCGAACCGAGGCGCACCTCGCCGAAGAACAGCATGATGTTGACCCACGGGCCGAAGAACGAGGCCTGACCGCTGACCGCTCCGGCATCACGCCGAATGTCCTCGTGCCGGTAGCGCTGGTGACGCAGCGCCCCGGAGACCTCGGCGTTGACGCGCGCGAGCAGCGTCTCGACGGTGGTGTCACCCGAGACGTCGAGACGTAGGGGAACGACGTTGGAGACCATGCCGCCGGAGCGGCGCAACACTGCAGTGGTGCGCGCGGTGACCGGGAGCGAGAGCACGACGTCCTCACGTCCGGTCATCTGCGCGAGGTAGGCGGCGAAGCCTGCGATGACGATGGTCGCCATCGTCGTGTCGGTCTCGACACGCAGGGCTTCGAGTCTTTCCATCGTCTCGGCGGACAGAGCTGTGCTGTCGATCTGGCTCGTCGCCGCAGGGGCAGCGGTGTGACCGGCGAGAGTGGTGACTCCGTCGATGCCGTCGATCCGCGAAGCCCAGTACTCACGGTCGGCCTCGAAGCGGCTCGAGTCACGGTAGGCCACGTCGATGTCGTAGACCTTGGTCAGGTCCGATGCGAGATTCTTGCTCGGTTCGGTGCCCTCGACCGCCGCGGTGTAGAGCTCGGCCGCGCGGTTCATGAACGTGACGGCACCGAATCCGTCGAGCACAACGTGATGCACGCGCTCGTACCAGAACCAGACGTCGTCCTCGAGGCGCAGGACGGTCGCGGCGATCAGTCGGTCGCGGAGAATGTCGATGGGCGCGCTGTAGTCGCCGTGCATCCAAGCCAGGGCCGCTGCCCGCGGATCGGCCTCGCCGCGCAGGTCTAGGTAGTTCAGAGAGTCGTCGAGGGTGGGATCGACGACCTGCCGGGGCTCGGCGTCGATCTCGACGATGCGCACGAATCCGGACTGCAGCTCGAGTGCTGCCTGTGAGGACGCTCGACGAAGCAGATCCACATCGAGGTCGCCGTGCAGCTCGATGTACTGGGCGATGTTCGCGGGTACCGAGGGGTCCACATGCTGCGCGAACCACATTCCCAATTGGGCCGGTGACAGTGGGAACGACGAATGCTCAGGACCGCCGACTCCGTCGTCGCGTCCAGCACCTTCCACACCTAGCGGGTCCAATCGAATCCTCTCTTTCCCACAATCACATGCGCCCCCACCGGCTGCCGAATCGGCAGCGATCGGTGGGCACCGAACACATCGAGCAAATTGCCTACGTCGTTCTTTATTTTCTCACCGGAAACAAGTCGAAGTTACCTTTCAGTACATATCCGTGTGTATGCACCGGGTCGTTACAAGTCGGTACCCGATTCGGAGTCGCCCGACACACTCCGACTCCATTCGGCACCCGGTCAATCTACAGGCCCGACAGCGCGGATCCCGCCGGTCGTCATCCCGTCATGTCGAAAGCGGCGATTACCTTGGTCGGCGTGATCCGAACGATCAATTCGCCCGGTACGCCGTTGCGGGTGCCGAACTCCTCGGCTCGCTCGCGGCCCATGTACCTGGCCCCGATCTCGGTCGCTGTGCGGACCAACTCGGCCGGGTCCTCGTCGACCGACGCAATGCCCTGCACCTGGACGAATCCGTACGGCGGCTCCTCGAGATCGACGGTGAGGACGACGCGGGGATCACGGCGGATCGATTTTCCCTTGGCCGTGTCTCCCCCGGTGTTGAACACGATCGCGTCGCCCTCGACGACGAACCAGATGGGTGCCACCAGTGGCCTTCCGTCGGAGGCGAGGTACCCGAGCTTTCCGGTGCGGGTGCCCGCGGACAGAAACTCGCGTACGCGCGGATCGGTGATCGACGTCATCGCTGTCACGCTACGCGGGTGGTCCGACAGAAGCGGCGACCTCGGACACTTCCGCAGGTCTGCGGGGCCGATTCGCACTGCTCGGACATCCCCGACCAGCTCTCGTGCGTCGTACGGACGATGCGCGCGGTCGATTCCGCTCGACCGGTGCCGACTCAGCGGCCCAGGGTCGCTCCGATCAGAATCAATCTCATCGCTCGCTCCGTGGCATCGGTCAGAAACTCGGCACCCCGTTCGAGCGCTTCGACCAATTCCACCGGCGAGGGCAGAATGCCGGCGAAGGCGTCGATACCCGAGTCGTAGTTGGCGCGGGCGTCGAGACCGATGGTTCCCGCGAGTGCCACCACCGGTTTTCCATGGAGCTTGGCCCGGCGGGCAACCTCCGTCGGGATCTTCCCCTTGGGCGTCTGCTGGTCGATGGCCCCCTCGGCGGTCAACACCAGGTCGGCTGTCGCGATGAGACTGTCGAGGTCGACGTGATCGAGCATCACCTCGAAGCGCGGTAGCAGCTCGGCCCGCAGGACCGCTGCCACGCCTGCCCCCATCCCGCCGGACGCACCAGTACCGGGCCCGGTGCGGAGGTTCAGACCGGCCGGTCGCGTCGACACGTCACGCTCCAACACCTCGGCCCAGCGGTCCATCGCAGCCGACAGGATCTCCACTTGCGTCGAGCTGGCCCCCTTCTGCGGTGCGAAGACCCGTGCGACCCCGCCGGGCCCACAGAGAATGTTGTGTGGGTTGCATGCGACCCTGATCTCCACACCGCTTCCCGGAGTCAGCCGTGAATCGAGGCCGGATACATCGATGTGGTCGAGCCGAGTCAACTCGCCTCCGCCGTCACCCAATTCGAGGCCGTCGGCATCGAGGAGTCGCACTCCGAGCGCCTGTAGGAGCCCCGCACCGCCGTCCGAGGTGCCGGAGTCGCCGCAGCCCAACAGGATTCGCTCGGCACCGTAGTCGAGGGCGGTGCGGATGAGCTCACCGACTCCGCGACTCGTGGTCACCGTCGGGTCGCGCATGTCGCGCGGAACCAGCGACAGACCGGCCGCTGCCGCCATCTCCACGACCGCTGTGACCGGCCCGTCCGTTCCCAGAAGAGCGAAATGGGAATCGACCGGCTTGCCCACCGGCCCTGTCACGACGGTGTCGATCACCTTGCCCAGGGTGGCACCGGCAAGGGCGCGAGCGGACCCCTCACCCCCGTCGACCAGGGGGACCGAGTTGACGATGGCCCCGGGCACCACCCGGCGAATACCAGCGGCAATAGCCGACGCGACCTCGTCGGCACCGAGAGATTCCTTGAACCCGGACGGGGCGACGACGAACCGGAGCGGGGTGGAAGACGGCATGGTGATCGATTCCTTTTCGAGGGTGGGAGATCAGGCGATGGGGGTGCCGAGCAGAGGCCACACGAACACGGCGAAGAACAGCACGGTCGCTGCGGTCAGCGGCGCGAGAAAGGCGGACAGGCGTAGCAAGTCCTTCGGTGAATACGTCTCCACACCTTCGGCTTTGGCAAAGATTGCCACCGGCTTCGCCGACGACGGCATGGTGTGACAGAAGCCCGCTGCAGCCGTCGAGGCGAATGCCGCGGCCACGGGATCGACTCCGAGCGCCAGAGCCGTGGTCACGACCAGCGGAACGAGGACGGACGAACGCGCCGAGCGAGATTGAATCAGAAGATGCGAGGCAACCGAGACGACGATCACCACCGCGATGAACACCCAGGGCGGTGCCGACCCGATCGGGACCACCGTGAACAACCCGTCCGAGAGCCACCCTGCCGCACCGGACGTCGTCAACGCGGTCCCGAGGGCCAGCGTCGCCGCCATGAACAGCAGCAGCGACCACGGCACAGTAGCGAGAGCCTTTCCGAACTCGGTCGTACCGAAGCGCGGTGACGTGGAGATCAACGCACCCAGCAGAGCGATGACGGCAGGGTGGACGCCGTGCAACGGTTCGGAGCACCACAGCACCATGACGACGGCCAGCAGGGTCGCGGCCCGGTTCTCTGCGATGGTCAGCGGTCCCGTCACCGGCGTCGGCAGCCGCGACGCCAGATCGGACACGTTCACCGCCAGTGGGATTCGACGATCCTCACGATCGGTGAACAGCAGCAGCACGAGTTCCGCTGAACAGTGGCTGCTGACCACGGCCAGCGGAACACCGAGCAACAACCACGCGGTGAAGCTGATGCCGGTGCCCGTGGCGCTCTCGAGCACCTGGCTGGTGATCAGATGTGCCCCAGCGCCGATGAGGGTCGCCACGGCGGACAGCAGGATGACGGTCGGAAACAGGATTGCCAACGCCCGCACCACTCGCTTGCGCTCGGCAAGCGCCTGCGCCAGCGCCAGAAACACGGGCAGCGCAAGTGCCGCACGACCTGAGGTGGCGGGTATCGCGAAGGCGGTCACGATCAGTGCGGCCGTCACCAGGTGCGCCAGCTGGCGTACGGTGCCCGCGCCGCTGACGATGAACACTGCTGCGCGCGTTGCCAAACCGGACTCGCGAACTCCAGCGGCAATGATGAACGCCGCGATGAGAAGCCAGATGGTCTCCTCGCCGAGGGTGTCGAACAGTCCGTCGGTGCTCACCACACCGGTCAGTACCAGAGCCAGTGCGGCACCGAGGGCGACGTAGGTGTCGTCGATCTTCGTGAACACCCAGAGTGCGACAGCTGCAGTGAACACGACGAGCGTGGTTCGTCCCGCGCCGGGTAATCCGTCCGCCGCGCCTGCGAGTACGGCCAGAAGCACCAGCAGCGCAACCGAACTCAGGACCACCTGAACCATCCTGCGGGTCAGCAGGTCGCGAAAGCGCCACGACTGCAAGGGTTCCGGGACCGGAGGTGGCTGCGTTCTGAAGCTGACCGTGTTCATGTCGACCAGTCTCCGGCCGACCGATGAAACTTCGATGAACAGTCGATGAGCGTTCTTTCATGAGCGATCCGCTCAGGCCAGTCGATACCCCATGCCGCGCACCGTCTCGATTCGGTCGGAACCGATCTTCTTGCGCAGCATCCGAACGTAGACATCGACGACGTTGGAACCGGGGTCGAAATCGTATCCCCATACGTGACTGAGGATCTGCTCACGCGAGAGGACCTGCCGCGGGTGACGGAGAAACATCTCGAGCAGAACGAACTCGCGTGAGGTCAACGACACCACCGCATCGTTCACCACCGCACGTCTGGTGAACAGGTCCACTGCCAGAGAGCCCGATTGCAGAACGGAGACCGAGGGCTCTCGGTCACCGCCACGCAGACGCAATCGAATACGTGCGAGTAGCTCCTCGAATCGGAACGGCTTGGTCATGTAGTCGTCCGCTCCGCCTTCGAGGCCGGTCACGGTGTCGTGCACCGAATCACGGGCCGTCAGGATGATCACGGGAACTCCGACACCGGCGCCGCGCAGTGATGCGATCACCTCGAACCCGTCTTTGCCCGGCAGGCCCAGATCCAGCACGACGAGGTCGAAGTCTCCGGTCGACGCACAGTCGATCGCATTGATGCCGTCGGCAACAGTGGTGGTGGTGAAGCCGTTGGCCTTCAATCCCTTTTCGACGAAGGACGAGATGCGCTCGTTGTCCTCGGCGATCAGTATTCGGCTCATCGTCGCTCACTCATCGAGCCGGCAGGTCGAGCCCGAATGTGGCACCCGCACCGGGCCTGCTGTCGAGCGTCGCGGCACCGTGGTGCCCATCGGCGATTGCACGCACGATGGACAGACCGAGACCCGCGCCGCCATTGTCCGAGCGACTCGATCCGGTACTGCCCCGGGCGAACCGCTCGAAGATGGTTCTCGAGTCCTCGCTGGACACACCGGGTCCGGAGTCACTCACCCACAACAGAACTCGATCTTCGGCACGCTCCGATCCCACCACGATCCGGTCACCGGTCCTGGTGTGCGACACCGCGTTCTGCGCCAGCTGAAGCACTGCCTGGGTGACTCGTTGCGGATCGACCCGTACCGAGCCCGTACCCACGTGCCCCAGTATCCAGTCGCGGTCGGCGAGCGCGCGGACCTTCGCGTCGATGTCGCGCGTGAGGGTTTCGAGATCCACCGGCTGCTTGTGGACGAAATCCGGGCGCTCGGCTTTGGCGAGGAGCAACAGGTCCTCCACGATCCGGTTCATTCGGTCCAACTCGTCGGTGACGAGCCGGACCGTCTCTTCGCGCTCACGGGGATCGTCGCCCATCAGTTCGAGATGCCCGAGGACGATCGTGATCGGCGTTCGTAACTCATGGCTCGCGTCGTCGACGAATTGTCGCTGCGCGGCGAACGCGGCCTCCAGTCGATCGAGCATGTCGTTGAACGTGTCGGCGAGCTCGGCAACATCGTCGCGACCGCCCACCTCGATCCGCCTGGACAGGTCGTCGGTGGTGATCTGGGCCGCGGTCCGGCGAACCAGGCGCACGGGCGCAAGGATCTGTCCGGCCACCACCCAGGCGATGCCGCCCGTGAACAGCAATGCCATCAGTGACACTCCGACCACTACGCGAACGGTGTCGGACACGTCGCCGCGCTCGCGGTCGACGAGAATTCCGATCGCGAAAGTTCCGGCCTGGCCCCCGCCGGACGGTTCGGCGACCTGTTTCGCCCAGGCGACTTCGCCTTCCGAAGTCTGCGTGGATCCAACACTGTCGGGTGAGTTCACGATGGCCGACACGACAGCCGCATCGGCGACCAGATCTCCTGGACCGCTGCGTTCCTGACGCAACAGTCGATCGGTGTAGCCGAACAGGATCTCGTCATCGTCCGGGTATTGGCGCTGCAGGTGCAACTGGAGCAGATCGGCGACGTTGCCGAACGGCAACCCGTCGTCCGGGTCGCGGCCGGTGGCCGCGAACTCGCTGAACTCGCCGATCTCCTGCTCGAGAGCTACTGCGGTGTCTCGCTCGACCTCCGCGAGGAGGATCGTTCGCACGGCAACCCCGACGGCCAGCATGGCCAGAGCCATGACGAACAACAGCCAGCCGAGAATGCGCACCCGCGCCGGAACCCGCGTCCCTACCCGGGCGCTACGGAGCGCAGGCTCGGGCACCGGCCCCTTCGGCGCGAGCGCCTCGGTGCGAGCCTTCGTGTCGTCGATCAATTCTTCGGTCGAGTTCACCCGTCGTCGTCTTCCGCGTCGTCGCTGTCCGCATCGTCCTGGTCGCCGAAGTCGTCGTCGTCATCCCGGTCCGGGTCCGGTAGGACCTCGACAGGCGGCGGGGCGGGGACGACGATGGACTGCGGCGCCGCTGGAGGGGCCGGTGCGGCCGGAGCCGTCTCGCCCGCTGCACCCGTGGCGATGGGGGGAGCTGCGGTCATCGATGGGCCCGGGTCGGCCGATGGCGCCGTATCGCCCAGTGGGGCCGGGGCGCTCGATGGGGCCGCCGACGGTGCCGCGTCGGACGGCTGGGGCGACGCGCTCGATGGCGCAACTCCGACGGTGACCCGCGGCTCGAAGCTCGGTGCCTGCGGGGTATCGGCAAGTACGGTGCTCGCCAGCGCTACGCCCACCGGAACGATCACCACGGCTGCCAGGACTGCGATCTTGGGTGCGAACTTCACGCCACCACGGTCTCTGCGGTGTGTGAGACGGCGATGAGGGCGACATGAGTAATTTCTCATGTCCGTGCCGAAGTGGGTGCCTACCCCCCAGCTGCGTGAGTGAGCGCACCGGCGCAGATCGTGGCTCTGATCTCCGTCTCGGCGAGATCGTGCACCGAACGGTGCACGGGATGCTCGACGAGAACGACGATGTCCGCCGCATCCCCCACTCGGAGTGACCCACGGCCACCGCACGACGCGCGCAGGGCAACCTCGAGGGGCACTGCTTCGTCGAGGTGCCATGGGGGTCGCTCGTCGTCGGTACGGAACACCGCTGCGGCGACTCCCGCCAACGGCTCCGGTGGACTGACCGGGGCGTCGGAACCGAAGAGCAGCCTCGCACCGCTGCGGTGCAGCGAGCCGTAGCCGTAGGCCACGGAGCGGCGTCCGGCCCACAGGTCCTCGGCGATGTCGCGATCGGACATCGCGTGCTGCGGTTGTACCGATGCCGTGACGCCCAAGTCGGCGAAACGCGTGATGTCCTCCGGCAGGATCTGCTGTGCATGTTCGATTCGGCCACCGCAGCCGGCGCGCTCGAACGCATCGAGCGCGACACCGTTGGCGCGATCACCGATCGCGTGGACGGCCGCCGTGATGCCGCCGCGTGACGCACGTGCAACGAGCTCGAACAGACTCTCCTGGGTCTCGAGCAACAGCCCGTACGCGTCGTCACCGTCGATGCCCGGATACCGATCGTGGCAGCACGCCGTTCGAGTATTGAGTGAACCGTCGAGCATCACCTTGAGCGGGCCGCGCCTGATCAGTTCCGAGTGGGCCGAGACGTCTCCGGTCCGCTCGCCGCGATCGAGTGCCTCGTCGAGCCACTGGGGCCACACCGTAGTGTCGATGCGCACCGCAGGAGATCCGGCCGTCAGGCGTCGATCCCAGACCGTCTTGTTGTCTGCGAACTCGAAATCCACGACGCCGGTGACACCGCGGACCGCCAGTGCGGCGGTCGCGTCGAGCACGGCCCGATCGAGCTCGGCCGGGTCGTCCTGCTCCTCGAGCGCCATGACCGCTTCGAGGCCGTCGACGTCGCGGAGCACCCCGGTGGGGTGATCGATACCCAGATCGTCGAGCAACGCCGGGCTCAGCCACAGCGTGTGCAGGTCCATGCTCGTCATGGCCACCCGGGCACCGGGCAGTGCATTCTCGAGCAGGTCCTTGTGCGGCTCCTCGGGCCAGTGCGCGTCACGGAAGCCGTTGGCGCGCACCACCGAATCGCCTGCCGTCCGCGCATAGGGGTACACCAGTGCGACGGCATCGGCCGCCGACATCGCCGGCCCGACATCGATTCGCCGACGCGCCGCCGCCCACTGCGTCAGGTGCACGTGCGAGTCCACGAACCCGGGCAGCGCCACTCCGCCCCCACCGTCGAGCACCTCGGCACCCGGTGTGCGTCGAGAGCCCGCGGGGGTGATCGACGCGATGACCGAGCCTACGAGTTCGATGTCGACGAGCACGCCGGAACCATCCAGTGCGACATTGGCGATAAACACTCCTGGGACTCTAGAGCGTCCTCCGCACGGGCGCGCATGCCATCCTCTAGCAATGGATACAGAGCCTGTTGCGATGCAGACAGAGCCGACCGAGCCCGTCGGATATCACGCGAGCGTGACGGTGCGCTGGTCCGATATGGACGCTTTCGCGCACATCAACCATGCTCGGATGGTCACCCTGCTCGAAGAAGCGCGTATCGAATGGCTGCTCAGCGAGGGCGAGGCCAACGAGTCTCTGATCAAGAGCGCGTTGATCGCCAACGTGACCATCGCGTACAAGAAGCCGCTCCGACACTCGGACGGTCCACTCGACGTGACGCTCTGGTTCGAGAAGGTACGCGCGGTCGATTTCACCATCGGGTACGAGGTCCGGGCGGCGGGCGCGGCACCCGATTCGCCGCCGGCCGTGGTGGCGACGACCCGGATGGCGATGGTCGACGTCGGTGCCGAGACCCTGCGCCGCATCGCGCCGGAGGAGAAGGCCTACCTCGCGCGGTGGACTCGCTGAAACTCGGCCGCCCGGTCGACGAACCACGCCAACGCAGTCGGATCGTCGACGGCACTCGCATCGAGAGTGCCTGCAGTAGCGGCACCTTGGAAGAGTCGTTTGAGAGGTACCTCGAGCTTCTTCCCCGTTCGAGTGTGGGGTATCGCAGGCGTGGCAACGATGTCGTCGGGAACGTGTCGCGGCGATGCCTGTGTTCTGATGACGGATGCGATGCGCTCCCGCAGTTCGTCGGTCACACCGTCCGGTACCACCACGAACAGGGGCATCCAGTATCCACCGTCGGGTAACTCGATGCCGAGGACGAGCGCCTCGGTCACCTCGTCCAGAGATTCGACGGCCTGGTAGATGTCGGCGCTGCCCATGCGAATTCCGTTGCGGTTGAGCGTCGAATCCGATCTTCCGTGCACGACGACGCTGCCGCGGTCGGTCATCGTGATCCAGTCACCGTGCCGCCAGATTCCCGGATAGGTGTCGAAATAGGCGTCCCGGTATCGAGATCCGTCGGCGTCGTTCCAGAAGTACAGCGGCATCGACGGCATTGGTTCGGTGACGACCAGTTCGCCGACGGTACCGCGGACGGGTTCGCCGTCCTCGTCGTAGGCGTCGAGCGCGACCCCGAGAAAGGGCACCGACAGCTCCCCTGCCCAGACCGGGGCGGTCCGCACTCCCCCGGCGAACGCCGACACCACGTCGGTCCCGCCGGAGATGGAGAAGACCGGCAGGTGCGCTCCGATGTTCTCCGACAACCAGATCGACGACGATGCAGGCATCGCGGACCCAGTGATGCCGACGGCCCGCAGCGCCGACAGATCGTGGTCGGTGCCGGGATGCGTGTCGGCCTTGATGCACGAGAGCACGTACCCGGGGCTGGTACCGAGGTACGTCACACCCAACCGAGCGGCGATGTCCCACAGTGTATCCGGTGCCGGAAACGCCGGGTTGCCGTCGGCGCACACGATGGTGGCACCGGTCAGCAGGCCGGCGATCTGGAAGTTCCACATCATCCAGCTGGGGCTGGTGTACCAGAAGAACACGTCTTCGGGGCCCAGATCGGACTGTAAGGCAACGGATTTGAGGTGTTCGAGCACCACACCACCGTGACCGTGCACGATTCCCTTCGGCAGACCCGTGGTGCCCGAGGAGAACACGACCCACAGCGGGTGGTCGAAAGGCACCGACGCCGGGGCCAGTTCACGACTGTGCTCCGTTGCGGCAGACCAGCTCACTGCGTTTCCCGACGCCTCGCCGACCGTCACCACGACCTGCAGTGTCGGCAGCCCCGACGTGAGCGCGTCGACGTCGGCGGCCTTGTCTCGGAACTTCCCTCCGTACACGTACCCGTCGGCAGTGATCAGTGCCGTGGGTTCGAGCTGGCCCAGACGGTCGAGTGCCGCTGAGGCCGAATAGTCCTGCCCGCACGCGGACCAGACCGCCCCCAGGCTCGCGGTCGCCAGGAAGGCGATCACCGCCTCGGGGACGTTGGGCAGGTATCCGACGACGCGGTCGCCGCGTCGGACTCCCGCGTCGGCCAGCATGCCTGCCAGCGCCCCGGCCTGATCGATCATCTCCTCCCACGTCACGGTCCGCGTCGAACCGTCTTCGCGGGCGTGGACGATCGCGGCGCGGCCCGATCGAGCGTGCCGAACGACCTGGTCCACGTAGTTCAGTTCCGTACCCGGAAACCAGTGTGTTCCCGGCATACCGTGCTCTGCGAGCACCGTCGTCGGCACACTGGAGGAGCGAACCTCGAAGAAGTCCCACACCGCTCGCCAGAACAGTTCCAACTCGTTCGTCGACCATCGCCACAGAGACGAGTAGTCCGGTAGCAGCACATCGTGGCGTTTCTCGACGAATCGCGCGAACTCGGTCACCCGAGCCTCGGCGACGTCGGAATCCGTCGGTGTCCACAGCGCACTGGTCATGGCAGCGAGTATGGCAGCCCGAGGGCGATATTCAGATCAATCCGAGCGACCGTTCGCGCATTTCCACCTTGCGCACCTTGCCGGTGACCGTCATCGGGAACTCGTCGACCACGTGCACGTATCGCGGGATCTTGTAGTGCGCCAGCCGTCCGTCGCAGAAGGCGCGCACCGCAGTCGAATCGAGAGGCGCTGCACCGTCTTTCATCTTGATCCACACCATGAGCTCCTCGCCGTACTTCGGGTCGGGCACACCGATCACCTGGGCGTCGAGGATGTCGGGGTGGGTGTAGAGGAACTCCTCCACTTCGCGGGGATAGATGTTCTCGCCGCCGCGGATCACCATGTCCTTGATCCGCCCGGTGATCGCCACGTAGCCGTCTTCGTCCATCACCCCGATGTCGCCGGTGTGCATCCACCCCTCGCCGTCGATCGCCTCCGCGGTCTTGTCTGGCTGCTGCCAGTAACCGAGCATCACCGAATAGCCGCGAGTGCACAGCTCGCCGGCCTCGCCTCGGGGCAGCGTCTCGCCGAGGACGGGGTCGACGATCTTGACCTCGAGGTGCGGACCGACGCGTCCGACGGTCGACACCCTCTGCTCGATGGAGTCCTCGCTTCGAGTCTGCAGCGACACCGGAGACGTCTCGGTCATGCCGTAACAGATCGACACCTCGGCCATCCCCATTCGGTCGATGACCTGCCTCATCACTTCGGTGGGACAGGGCGATCCGGCCATGATGCCGGTACGCAGACTGCCGAGGTCGAATTCGTCGAAGTTCTCCAGTGCCAGTTCGGCGATGAACATCGTCGGGACTCCGTAGAGCGACGTGCACTTCTCGGCGGCGACGGCCGTCAACGTCGCCACCGGATCGAACGAGGGACCGGGAATCACCATCGCTGCGCCGTGCGAGGTGCACGCGAGATTGCCCATCACCATGCCGAAGCAGTGGTAGAACGGCACCGGAATGCAGACGCGGTCCTCTGCGGTGTAGTGGCAGAGCTCGCCGACGAAGAAGCCGTTGTTGAGGATGTTGCGATGGCTGAGAGTCGCACCCTTGGGGAATCCCGTTGTCCCCGAGGTGTACTGGATGTTGATCGCATCGTCGGGACCAAGTCGCTCGGACACATCGGTGATCATCCGCGGAGTCTTCGCCAACGCTCGATGCCCGCGATCGGTCATCGCCTCCCACTGGATGCTCCCGATGAACAGCACCTCACGCAGCGATTCCACCTCGGGGCGCACGTCGTCGATCATCGCCACGTAGTTCGATCCCTTGAACTCCGTGGCCGACAACAACACCGACACCCCGGCCTGCTTCAGCACGAACTGCAACTCGTGTGAGCGATAGGCGGGATTGATGTTGACCAACACGGCACCGATCTTGGCCGTCGCGTATTGCGCCAGAACCCATTCCGGGCAGTTGGGAGCCCAGATTCCGACACGGTCCCCTACCTCGACTCCGGCCACGAGCAAGCCGGCCGCCAACAGGTCGACGTCGGCGACGAACTCCGAGTAGGTCCACCGCCGCCCGGACGCAACATCGATCAACGCGTCACGATCCGAGTACAGCGCCGCGGTGCGATCCAAATCGGCACCGATCGTGTCGTCCAGAACTGCGGTATCCGACGCGCCGGAAGAATAACTGTCCATGGACCCCACGGTAGTGAGCCCGGTCACGTACAGCCACCCCCGAATAGGGGGACATCACTCGAGTGTGAGGGCCTCGGCCGCTTCGAGCACATCGGCTCGCGAGGTGTCCTTCAACGCCACACCCGACCGCCCGAGTCTCCTGGCACCGGCCAACAGGCCGGCCACGATTCGTGCCGACTGTGCGTACCCCTGTCCCTCCGGCGGATGGATGTTGGAGATGCAGTTGCGATCGGCGTCGGTGCACCCGGGTTTCGGCAGATGCGTCAGGTAGATGCCGAGACTGTCCGCAACCGACAACCCCGGACGCTCCCCGATCAGAACCAGCACCGTCCGAACACCCATCGCCGCGGCGATGTGATCACCGAGCGCCACCCGCGCCTCGGTCGCGATCACCGGAGCCGCGATCGAATAACGATCGGAGAGCTCTGCTTTCAACGCTTCCAGCATCGCCACACCGTGATCGGCGAGCGCACGCGGGGACAAGCCGTCGCCCAACACTATGCCGATCTCGTCCTCGGAATGCGGCACCGCCGACAGATCCTTCGGCTGCCGACCCAGATCGGGCCGTCGCAGATACTCCGCACGACTGGTCGCCAACGACGTCACCACCGACGGTGCACCGAGACCGACCTGCTCGACCCGGCCCACGAACTCCTCGACCTCGAGCGGCATGTGCACCGCATCGCGCGCGGCGGCATGAGCAGAGCGAAACTCGAGCACCCGCGTGGTCGGCAACGAATCACCGATGCGCCCCAGTCCGATCCGGGCCTGCGTCATCGCCCGCATCTCGCCCCAGAACTCTGTTTCCGGTCGTTCCGCGGGCTCCACCCCTGCACTCCCTGGTCGTTCCGCGGGCTCCACTCCTGCACTCCCTGGTCGTTCCGCGGGCTCCACTCCTGCCACCTCCGATTCACCGGTCATCGCGCACTCATCAAGGCTCGCAACGGTGAACCCGCGGCATCGACGTCGAGGACCCGGCCGTCGGCGTCCACCATGCCCAGACGGGAGAGCCACGACTCGAATTCCGGTGCCGGCCGCAGACCCAGAACCTGTCGGACGTAGAGCACGTCGTGAAAGCTCAGCGATTGGTATCCGAGCATGACGTCGTCGGCACCGGGAACCGCGATGACGAACGCGACCCCGGCCGCGCCGAGGAGCGTCAGCAGGGTGTCCATGTCGTCCTGGTCGGCCTCGGCGTGGTTGGTGTAGCAGACGTCCACTCCCATCGGCAGTCCAAGCAGCTTGCCGCAGAAGTGATCTTCCAGGCCCGCCCTGATGATCTGCTTGCCGTCGTACAGGTACTCGGGCCCGATGAATCCGACGACGGTGTTGATCAGTAACGGCTCGAGATCGCGGGCCACGGCGTACGCGCGCGTTTCGAGGGTCTGCTGATCGACGGGGCGGTCGCCGGTGCCGATGTGCGCACCCGCCGACAATGCCGAACCCTGACCGGTTTCGAGATACATGACGTTGTTCCCGACGGTTCCGCGGTGCAGCGATCGGCCGGCCTCGTTGGCTTCCCGCAGCAGCGGAACGTTCACTCCGAAGCTCGAATTGGCTCCTTCGGTGCCCGCGATGGATTGGAAGACCAGATCGACCGGAACGCCCTTGTCGATCAGTTCCATCGTCGTCGTCACGTGCGAGAGAACGCACGACTGCGTCGGAATCTCGAAGCGTTGCCGAATCTCGTCGAGCAGATGCAGCAGGTCGGCCGTCGCCTGCGGTGAGTCGGTGGCCGGGTTGATCCCGATCACCGCGTCGCCCGATCCGAGCAACAGTCCGTCGAGCGTGGCCGCGGCGATTCCGCGGGGGTCGTCCGTCGGGTGATTGGGCTGGAGTCGCGTGGTCAGTGTTCCGGGCAGCCCTATCGTCGTACGGAACGCCGACGTCACCTGCGCGGCCCGCGACACCGCGATCAGATCCTGGTTCCGCATGATCTTGCTGACCGCGGCCACCATCTCCGGGGTCAGTCCGGCTGCCACCGAGCGCAACGTCGCCGCCGCGTTCGGCCCTGCGGTGACCTGTAGCAGCCAGTCCCGCAGACCTCCGACGGTCAGGTGCGAGACCGCCCCGAACGCGATTCGGTCGTGTGAATCGATGATGAGCCGGGTGACCTCGTCGCTCTCGTACGGAACGAGCAGATCGTGCAGGAAGACATCGAGCGAGACCTCCGACAATGCCCACTGCGCTGCAGCTCGTTCGGCATCGGATTCGGCTGCGCAACCGGCCAATTCGTCTCCCGACCGCAGCGGGGTCGCCTTGGCCATCAGGTCCACCAGACCGTCGAAGGTGTAGGTAGTACCCGAGACCTGTTGGGTGTAGATCGTCATTCCAGTTCGGCCTCGGCCTCGGCCAGTGCGGCGAATTCCTCGTCCGGCGAATTCGCAACCAGATGATGCCTGCTGTAGATGCCGAAGTAGGCCATGAACGCGACGAACACGGCCAGGCACCACAGCGCCGCGGTGGAGTCGACGACGAAGGTGGCGACAACGGCGAGGGCTGCGATGACCAACGCGAATCCGGTGGTCACGACGCCGCCGGGGGTTCGGTACGGGCGTTCCATTTTCGGCTCGTTACGACGCAGCACGATGTGGCTGACCATCATCAGAACGTAACTCAGAGCCGCGCCGAACACGGCCATGTTGAGCAACATTCCGCCCTGACCGGTCAACGAGAGCAAGAAGCCGATGACGCCCGGCACGATCAACGCCAGTGTGGGGGCCTTGCGAGAGTTGGTGATGGACAGCGTCTTCGGCAGGTACCCGGCGCGCGAGAGCGCGAACAGCTGGCGTGAGTACGCGTACATGATCGAGAAGAACGACGCGACGAGTCCGGCCAGGCCGATGTAGTTGACGATCTTGCTCGCGGTTCCGTCACCGAGAGCTTCCACCAACGGGTTCCCCGATTCCTTGACGGCGTCGGCACCGCCGGCCCCGGTCACCAGGAACAGCACGACGGCACCGGTGACGAGCAGCACGCCCATGGCGGCGATGATGCCGCGCGGGACGTTCTTCGTCGGATCCTTGGCCTCCTCCGCGGCCAGCGGAACACCTTCGATGGCGAGGAAGAACCAGATGGCGAACGGAACGGCAGCCCAGATTCCGAGGTAGCCGAACGGCAGGAATCCGGAGGCTCCGGCGGCGTCGGTGGGGGCGATGTCGGTCAGGTTGCTCGCGTCGAACTGTCCGATGGCGGCGATGGCGAAGACCACGAGTCCGACGAGTGCGATTCCGGTGATGACGAACATGATCTTGAGGGCTTCGCCTGCGCCGGACAGATGGATCCCGATGAACACGGCGTAGACCACCAGGTAGACCCACCAGCCGTCGGTGATACCGAACAGTCCGAGTGATTCGACGTAGGCACCGATGAACGTGGCGATTGCCGCCGGAGCGATCGCGTACTCGATGAGAATGGCTGTGCCGGTGGCGAATCCACCCCACGGCCCGAGCGCTCGGCGGGCGAAGGTGTAGCCACCGCCCGCTGCAGGCAGCGCCGAGGACATCTCTGCCATGCCGAGGACCATGGCCAGGTACATGCCCGCGATGATGATCGCCGCAATCAGGAGGCCACCGAAACCGCCCTCCGCGAGACCGAGGTTCCACCCCGAGTAATCGCCGGAGATGACGTAGCTGACTCCGAGGCCTGCCAGCAGTACCCAGCCCGCTGTCCCCTTCTTCAGGGTACGTTTGGCCAGGTAGTCACCGCCCTCGACGTGCGACCGAGTGCCCTCGTGAGAGCCGGATTTCGATTGAGACGACTGGGGGTCTACCACGGACATTGCAAGCCTCTCGTAGCAAGTTCGCTCGGAGCGGGGTCACGCCCGAGGGGACGATTCACAACACGTGTGGCGCGCGAATCGGTTCAAGATAGGCCCGTGATGTAAGCGCCGCGTCATCGATGAGTGACGGGCGAATTACGTCAGGTTCCGACGGCGTTGACGTCGCCGATGTCTCCCTCGTCCGGTTCGGCGACTGTCAGTACCGCGTCCACCACAGCCCTGTTGGTTTCCAACTCACGCTCCAGCCGCCGGAGCGTGTGCGCGATGCGTGATTCTGCGAAATCACCGACGAGATCGACACTCGCCACCACGTAGATCTGTTTGGGACCGACGAACTCGATGCGCACGAATCTGACCGACGCCACCTCGGGAAGTTGCTCGATCCGCTGCACCACCGCGTTCCATAATGCTCTCGATCCTGGTTCGCCGGTCAGGAATCGGCGGTTTCGATCGATCAACACGAAGGCGACGATTCCGAGCAGTACACCCACCAGAATGGATCCGATGGCATCGAAGGCCGCGGACCCCGTCAGTTGATGCAACCCGATTCCCGCACCGGCGATCACGATGCCGATCAATGCGGCGCTGTCCTCCGCGAACACCGCGCGCAGCGTCGGATCCGAGGTCTCGAGTGCGTAGTCGAGGAAGTCCTTGTCGTATTCGGCCGCTTCACCGCGAATCTGCCGAACCGATTGCAGGAACGACACTCCCTCGAGCAGAAATGCGACGGCGAGCACCACATACGCGACGAGGTAGTTCTCGCTGCTCGATTCGCCGGCGAGCAACGAGGTGATGCCGTGCCACACCGATACCGCAGCACCGGCGACGAAGAGACCGATGGCTGCGAGCGTCGACCAGAAGTAGGTCTCGCGCCCGTAGCCGAGCGGCCGCCGATCGTCGGGCCCGCGCGAACCTCGACGATTGGCGACGAGCAGGAAGATCTCGTTACCGGTATCCGCCCACGAGTGCGCGGCTTCGGCAACCATCGACGCCGACCCGGTGAACACTGCGGCGAACGTCTTGGCGATCGCGACGCCGAGATTGGCGACGAATGCGATCACCACGGTGCGCAGGCTTTCGCCGCCCTCGGCCGCGTCGGATTTCGATGAACTCTTCATCGCTCGCACTGTATGCGCTGCGCGCAGTGGTGCGGTTGTGTGCCACCTGCGGCATCCAACCGCACCACTGCCGCAAGCACTCAGCCCTGAAGCATCCCAGGGACGGGACACGCATCGACGGCCTCGGCGACCACCAAGGGGTCTGCGGGAACCTCCGGCCGTCGACCTTCTTCCCAGTCGACTCCCACCAGTGGTGGATGCTGCGCGAGAATGTCGTTCTCCTCGGCGGTGTATGCACGTCCGCGGCTGAGGAACCGCACTCCCTCGGGCGATTCGAGCGAGAATCCACCGCCGCGGCCGGGAACCACGTCGAGCACGAGCTGGGTGTGCTTCCACGCCTGGAACTGGGATCCCGAGATCCACACCGGCACACCGTCGCTCCCGGTCGGCAGGTCCTGTGGGACCTCACCGACCCCCAGCCGAAGGTCGATGTACCCCAGGAGAACGTCCCGGTCGCCGACGATGAATTCGCCTGCGGGATAACACATCGGCGACGACCCGTCACAGCATCCCCCGGACTGATGCATCATCAGTTCCCCGTGGATACCGCCGAGGCGACGGAGCAGGTCCATCGCCTCGACGGTGGTCTTCAGCCGCGCGGGCTGCGCAGCGCTGTTCATCAGAAGAAGCCCTGGGCCTTCTGGGCGTAGCTGACGAGCAGGTTCTTGGTCTGCTGGTAGTGATCGAGCATCATCTTGTGGTTCTCGCGGCCGATACCCGACTGCTTGTAGCCACCGAACGCGGCGTGCGCGGGGTACTGGTGGTACGTGTTGGTCCACACGCGGCCGGCCTTGATGTCGCGTCCGGCTCGGTAGGCGACGCCGCCGTCGCGAGACCAGACGCCTGCGCCGAGTCCGTAGAGGGTGTCGTTGGCGATGTCGATGGCATCGTCGTAGTCCTTGAAGGACGTGACCGACACGACCGGACCGAAGATCTCCTCCTGGAAGATGCGCATGTTGTTCTTGCCGGTGAAGATCGTCGGCTGGACGTAGTAGCCACCGTTCAGATCTCCGCCGAGCTGCGCACGCTCACCGCCGGTGACGACCTGTGCGCCCTCGCCCTTGCCGATCTCGATGTACGAGAGAATCTTCTCGAGCTGATCGTTGGACGCCTGTGCGCCGATCATGGTCTCGGTGTCGAGCGGATCTCCCTGTCGCACAGCCTTGGTGCGGATGGCGGCCAAGGCGAGGAACTCGTCGAAGATGTCCGCCTGGATCAGCGAGCGCGACGGGCAGGTGCACACTTCACCCTGATTGAGGGCGAACATCGTGAAGCCCTCGAGCGCCTTGTCCTGGTAATCGTCGTTGGCCTGCAGCACGTCGGAGAAGAAGACGTTGGGGCTCTTGCCGCCGAGTTCGAGCGTCACCGGAATCAGGTTCTGCGACGCGTACTGCATGATGAGACGGCCGGTGGTGGTCTCCCCGGTGAAGGCGATCTTGGCGATGCGCGGGCTGGACGCCAGCGGCTTGCCTGCCTCGACTCCGAATCCGTTGACGATGTTGACGACGCCCGGAGGCAGGAGGTCGCCGATGATCGAGATCAGGTGCAGGATCGATGCGGGAGTCTGCTCGGCGGGCTTGAGCACCACGGCATTTCCGGCCGCGAGAGCGGGCGCGAGCTTCCATACGGCCATGAGGATCGGGAAGTTCCACGGGATGATCTGCCCGACGACTCCGAGCGGCTCGTGGAAGTGGTATGCCACTGTGTCGCTGTCGATCTCGGAGAGTGATCCCTCCTGCGCGCGGATGCAGCCGGCGAAGTAGCGGAAGTGATCGACGGCGAGCGGAATGTCGGCGTTGAGAGTCTCGCGAATCGGCTTGCCGTTGTCCCAGGACTCCGCCAGTGCGATGGACTCGAGGTTCTCGGCGATTCGGTCGGCGATCTTGTTGAGAATCACGGCGCGCTCGGCTGCGGAGGTCTTGCCCCATGCGGGCGCTGCGGCGTGTGCGGCATCGAGCGCGAGCTCGATGTCCTCGGACGTGGAGCGGGCGACCTCGCAGAAGTTCTCTCCGGTGACGGGAGTCGGGTTCTCGAAGTACTGACCCTTGACCGGCGGTACCCACTCGCCGCCGATCCAGTTGTCGTAACGCGACTGGAACGACATGACGGAATCGGCGGAACCTGGACGGGAGTAGACGGACATTGAAAATCCTCCTGATCGACACGTGCTTCACAGTTGATGCGGTGTGTGATTCAGGACACTAGGGCTTGCAACGTTGCAACTACGTTGCCGATGCGACTGCATCTGTGTTGCCGCTGCTGCCGGAGGTACCGACAGTGGCGATAGCGTCAGATTCCGAGTTCGCGGTCGAGGAGATCGATACGCGCACTGACCTGCCCGTACAGCGCGGAGTCTCGGCTCAGGGTGGCCCGGTAGGCCTCCCACGCGATCACGTCCGATCGACCGTGAATCGACGACGTCCACTGCGCCAGTAGCACCGGATCTCCGAGTCGGAGCAGCGCGGCCTGCATTCGAGACCGCAGTTCCTCGCGGATCTCCTCGATGCCGGGCGCGGACGATCCGGGCAGCACCGGTCCCGAGTAGATACGAAGAGCAGCCTCGACGTCGCCGCGGTCGAGGGCACGCCGGATGTCGCCGACGTCCGAGGACAGCTCGCCGACCAGACGGTAGGGCCGCGACGCCAGGCCGGCGGTACCGAATGCCTTGCGCAATCTCGACATCTCGGCGCGAATCGTCACCGAGTCCAGCTCCTGCTCGTCGAGCAGCACGGCGAGGTGGTCGGAGCTGAGCCCTTCGGGATGCTCACCGAGTAGAAGCAGTATCTCCGCGTGTCGCTGGGAGAGCGGTATCCGGCCGGAACCACGCACCACTCCCGGCCGTCCGGATCCGAGAACCTCGAGCCGAGGAGCAGTGTCGCCCAACGATTTCGGCGAGTTCATCAGATGCAGGCGCAATTCGGACTCAGCGGCGGCGACGGTGGCACGCACCAGCGAGAGCACCTCGGGCACCGCAACGCGCGGGCCACCGGTGATGTCGATCGCCCCCAGGATGTGGCCACTGGTGGGGTGGTGAACCGGTGCCGCCGAGCAGCTCCACTCGTGCACCGACCGAGAGAAATGCTCGGACGCGAAGATCTGCACACTGTGGTCGACTGCGAGCGCGGTACCGGGGGCATTGGTGCCCTTGTTCTCCTCGCTCCAATCGACGCCCTCGGCGAAGTCCATCGTGAGCGCTCGGTCCTTGGCTGCGGAGTCACCCTCGACCCACAGCAGCCGGCCTTCGGCATCGGAGATGGCGACGAGCAAGCCGGTGTCCGCCGCGTCCTCGACCAGCAGCTTTCGGATGACCGGACGAATGATCGCCATCGGATGGCCGTTGCGGTAGCGCTCGAGATCCGGCCCGGTCAATGCCGGAGTGTCGTTTCCGCCGTCGGGATCGACCCCCTTGGTGCGACTGCGCATCCACGAGTCGAGTACGACGGACCTCACCGTCGAACCGTGAGTACGGAGGTCGTCCACGAAAGATTGGTGGGCATTGGACATCTGGCGCGCGAGCACAGCGACGTCCTCGCCGGGACGCACTGCGACCCAGGGGTTGCCGCCACTGTCCGATCGGCTTGCCATTCGACGCTTCCTCCGTGACCTGTCCACATCGTTGTTACCCAGCTCACAGACCAGGATACAGCCGTGGCCGGCGCGCGCGGCTGTGGCCGGTCGCGCCGACCCCGGTTGCCTACTTCTTCTTGGCGCTCGACGTGATGATGTCGTTGCTGGTGTCACCACTCGACTTGGCCCGCTTGTCCGCGCGCTTGTCCTTGAGCGATTTGCCGGATTTCTTGGTCATCGTGTTGCGGGGCGATTTGTCCGACATGGCAGTAACCCATCTATCGGGGAACCCGAACGGTCCCCAGACCATGAACGCTACGCCTCGACACCCCTACCGTGGTCTGCAATCAAGGCCGCTGCACGCTCGGCGAACATGATTGCCGTCGCATGCGGACCGCGGCTGGGCACCACTGGAAACGCCGAGGTGTCGACGACGAGGACACCGTCGACACCGCGCACCCGGCAGTGGTCGTCGAGCACCGCCTCCGGGTCCGATTCCGGGCCCATCTTGGCGCTGCCGGACAGATGCAGCGACGTACCGAGTGCCGCGAGGGGGTCGTCGATCGCGGGCACATCGACGATCTCCGACATGATCGGCGACGCCAGTAGATCGCGTGCGAGTTCGACGCCTTCGCGCATAGCGCGCCGGTCGACCTCCGATTCGAGATAGCGGTATCGCACGTCCGGGGACTCGAACGGATCCGTGCTTCGCAGCGTGATGCTCCCTCGTGCCGTCGAGCGCATGAGGCCGACACCGAACACGTGCGGCCCACGAGAAAGACCGGAGATCAATCGATCGAATCTCCCGGTGTACGGCCTGATCTCGACATCGCCCGCGTGCAACACCGCTTCCAGAGCACGAGATACCGTCGAGAATTCTTCGGTCGTCGCTACCGGAACGGCAACCTCGGGGTGGTCGCTGAAGCCACGGCCGACGCCCGGATTGTCGGAGATCACCGGAATCCCCAGCGCAACACTGCTTTCGGCCGGACCGATGCCGGATCGAAGCAGCAACGCGGGGGTGTGCACAGCACCAGCAGACAGAATCACCCTGTCGGACTTCACGATACTGCGTACACCGTCGACGATGATCTCGACCCCGGCCACCCTGTTTTTCTCGAACATCAACGACGACACCGTCGTATTCCCTTGTACCCGTAGGTTCTTTTGATCGATGACCGGCAGAAGGTATGCCAGAGCGGCACTTACACGGGTACCGTTTCGGATGTTCGACGGAACTGCGCCCACTCCTCCCACGGCCGCGTCGGGTGCGTTCATGTCCTCGTGGAATCGAAAACCTGCGTTCGCGGCCGCCTGCACGAACGATGCGGTCAGCGGATGTCGGTCCTGCTCCGACGTGCGCGAGACCGGCATCGGCCCGCGGGAACCGTGCCACCGATCGACCGCGTCGGCATCGAAATCGGTTTCGGAGCCGATGTAGAACGGCAGCACCTGATCGAACGACCACAAAGACTGCGGCCAGCCATCGAAGTCACCCGGCGTGGCGCGGACGAAGTAGCCACCGTTCACTGCGCCGGAGCCTCCCAGCACCCGGCCTCGCGCGATCGTCCGGGACACACCGGCCGCGAGTTCGGCCGTATAGGTTCCCACCCATTCGCTACCGGGGCCGATGGGAAGTGTCGCCGCGTCGAGCACGGCCGCCGGAACGTCGGCGACGCTGTGGAACGCAGGCCCGGCCTCGAGCAACAGCACCGACCGATCGGGGTTCTCACTGAGCCTCGATGCGAGAACGCAGCCGCAGGAACCACCTCCGACGACGATGACGTCGGCGAACTCGATCGGGTTCACACCGTCGACGGAGCAGACCGGGGTGGCACCACGTCAGCCGTCGAGGCGGGGCTTGAGGGCGTCGACGCTGCGGGCGGACAGTGCACCGTGCCACAGCCCCGCTCCGTAGGCGACGTCATCGGCTCGTTTGTAGAAGGCATAACGCACCGGATCGAGACCGCCGGGCTCCCGGTGCTTGTACCAATCCGAGAACGCCTCTGCGACAGCCAATCCCAGTGCGATTCTACGAATACGACTCGACAACAAGACGGCGAGCAGGGTGATCGGCCAATAGTGCCGACACAGGGCCGACGCCAGTTGCCACAACCCCGCCACGAAACCCTCGGCCGCGAGGATGGCCGCGATCCGAGTGGGCTGGTCCAGACCGACGAACATCCTGCGCAGACGAACGATCGTCACGCCGAGTGTGGCGGCAGCGCCGACGAGACCGATCCGCGTCAGACTCGCCGCGAGCAGACATGCAACCAACGTCCACGGGGACATCGCGATGGGCGGCACCATTCCCGGATGGCGTGCCGACAACGGTGTGGCACCGGTGCCGTAGAACAGCTTGCGGGCGAACCATTCGGCGAAGGTGACGCGATGCTCGTGCGCGACGTGGGCGACGGGTTCGTAGCGCAGCCTCCACCCCGCTTCCTGCAATCGCCAGCACAGGTCCACGTCTTCGGCCACGTGCATCGACTCGTCGAATCCGTCGGAGTCCATCGCCACCGACCGACGCATCAACATCGCGGCGCTGGGGACGTAGGACACCGAACTGCCTGCCCGTACCGCCGCTTCCTTGCGACCCAGGTCGAGCGACGAGCGGGCATGTTCGTACCTGGCCAGCGCACTGCCCTCGGGCTCGAGTGCGACGATGCGGGGGGCCACCAGGGCGACCGCCGGATCCGAGAAGTGGCCGAGCATCACCTCCAGCCATCCCTTACGTGGCACGACGTCGGAGTCCAAGAACGCTACGAAATCCGTTGTTGCACATCGTAAGCCGGTGTTTCGTGCGGCAGCAGGTCCACGTGAGCGCTCGTGCCGCAGCACCGTCATGCTGCCCACGCTCCAGGAGATCCGCGGTACGGCGACCGGCACGTCCGAGCCGTCGTCGACGATGATGACGTGCAGCCCGTGGAGCGACGCGATCAAGCGCTCCAACCCCGCTTCGTTGTTCTTGAGCGGCACGACGACGGTGACGTCGCTCGGCGAGGGAATCGACATCGGCCGCGGATTCCCGACTCCGGAGTCGAGCAATTTGCGGGCCACGAGCGCGGACTGCGAGTCGGTCACTTCGATGAACCCGTCGCCGATCATGGCGGCAGCGGTCGGTGCCAGCTTGAGCATGCGGGTCGGTGAACCACCGATCAGGACGCGCCCTTCGGAGAATGTACGTACGCGTGGATCGACTCGCACCCCGAAGCCGTCAGGCAACCGACCTTCACCCATCAGGAGATCGTAAGCGGACAAGCCGCCGGAGTGTCGGCCACCCGAGAAATCGGACGGAACATACCTGTTCCCCGTTTTCGGCAGCTTCTGGTCGGGGTCGCGACCAGGCGGTTCACCGGGTTCGGTCATGAGATCACGCCCTGCTCGGAGGGACTCCATCGCCCGACTGCATCGGCCGCTCGGGTGCACATCTGCTCGAAGGCGCGACGCCCTTCCTCCGCATCGGCCCCGGTCGGATCGCCGAGCACGCCGTTGGCGGTGATCGGAGCCAATCCACCGTCGCGCAGTGCCGGGAGCAGGGCGGCGATATCGGTCACATTTCCCACCTGCGCCTTCGTCATGTCCACCGCCTCGGGCGAAAGATGCAGCAGCAACGACGTTTCGGTCCGGCCGGCGTGAGCATCTGCTCCGGGTATCGCGCACGGAAACCACACGACATCGCGGCCCTCGTACCGGAGCTGCAGCACTGCGGTCCGCACCGTCGGTGCGTTTCCGCCGTGGCCGTTGACGAACACCACCCGCTCGGCCCACCGGCAGGCGGAGCGTCCGTACTCCACCAGAAGCGTTTCGAGCGCGGCCGCACCGATCGAGACGGTGCCGGGAAATCCTTCGTGCTCACCACTGGCTCCGTACGCGATCGGCGGGGCAACGGTTGCATGCGGAACGGTTCGCGCCACGGCGTCGGCGATACGAGTGTCGGTGTCGAGGGGAAGGTGCGGTCCGTGCTGCTCGATCGAACCGACCGGCACGACGAGGGTCCTCGATCGGTCGACGTCCGGCCAGTACTGAGCACCGAGTGAGTCCCTGGACATGGATGCAGATGATATCGGATGGAACGAAGCCGTCACGCCGCCGAAACACACGGTCGTTAATCTTCCATTCGTGCCACCCCGCCGTCGGTCCATATTGCTCTCGCAATTGTCGATATCGGCACCCGGTGGCCCGCAGCCGTCGATTCTGCGCGAATTGCGTCGGGTAATTCTCGCGGGCGACGCTCCACCGAATACCCCTATTCCGCTCAACGAAGTGGCGGAACTGTTCGGGGTGAGCAGAATACCGGTGCGCGAGTCGCTCAAGACGCTGATCGGCGAGGGCTTGGTCGATCATCGGCCGAATCTCGGCTACACGGTCGCCCAATTGACCGCGGCCGAACTACGCGAAATGTACATCGTCCGAGAGGTTCTGGAGACTGCAGCGCTCCCGATCGCCGTCGAATTCGCCACCGATGCCGACCGTGAGCACCTCATCGAGATCAATCGGCAACTCGAAGCGTCACTGGCTCGCGACGACTCGCGGGAGTATCACCGACTCTCACGTGAATTCCATCTGTCCCTGACGCGGCCTTCTCGGATGCACCGGTTGCTGCACATGCTCGAATCCGCCTGGAACATCACCGAACCCGTGCAGCCGATGGTGCATGTCGCCGGTTCCGACAGGGCATCACTGCACAGCGACCACGCCGACATGCTCACGGCATTCCTCGACGGCGATTCCGCGGGACTGCTCGGCGCAGCACAACATCACCACACGCGTCTCAATTCGGTCATTTCGACACTGTCGAACGACCATGGATTGTTTGCCGATCCGCCGTCGGAATAGCCGAGGGACGAATCCGAAAGATATATCGCTCGCGTCACGAGTGCGCAACACTGCGCCGCTAGCTTTTCCTCATTCGCTCGTTCACCTCCTTCGTTCACCTCAATGCCATGCCGTCAGGAGCATCGATGACAGATACAGCGCACGGTCCCGCTCAAACGGGAGATCTCGTGGAAGCCGCGGGCCACCCCGTCGGCGGTGGCCTGATCAAGGACAGCTACGACCCGCGGCTGACCAACGAGGATCTCGCTCCACTGAAGAAGCAGACGTGGACCTCGTACAATCTCTTCGCCTTCTGGATGTCCGACGTGCACTCGGTCGGTGGCTACGTGACCGCGGGCAGCCTGTTCGCGCTCGGGTTGGCCAGTTGGCAGGTGCTGATCGCGCTGCTCGTCGGCATCACGATCGTGTACTTCTTCTGCAACCTCGTCGCCAAGCCGAGCCAGGTGTCCGGAGTTCCGTATCCGGTCATCTGCCGCAGTGTCTTCGGTGTTCTCGGTGCCAACATTCCGGCGATCATTCGTGGCTTGATCGCCGTAGCCTGGTACGGAATTCAGACATTCCTGGCCTCGGCCGCTCTCGACATCGTGTTGATCAAACTGTTCCCGTCTCTCGCTCCGTATGCCGTCACCGCCGACTACGGTTTCGCCGGACTCTCGCTGCTCGGCTGGGCGAGCTTCCTGTTCCTCTGGGTCGTCCAAGCGGCGGTGTTCTGGCGGGGCATGGAGTCCATTCGCAAGTTCATCGACTTCTGCGGACCCGCGGTGTACGTCGTGATGTTCATGCTGTGCGGCTACCTCATCTGGAAAGCCGGCTGGGGCGCAATCGATCTGAACCTCGGAGAAGTCGAGCACACGGGTCTGAGCTCCATTCCGGTCATGCTCGGTGCGATCGCGCTCGTGGTGTCCTACTTCTCGGGCCCCATGCTCAACTTCGGCGACTTCTCGCGTTACGGAAAGTCCTACGCCGCCGTGAAGAAGGGCAACTTCCTCGGTCTGCCGGTGAACTTCCTGGTCTTCTCGATACTCGTCGTCGTCACCGCGTCGTTGACGCTTCCGGTGTTCGGTGAACTGATCACCGACCCGGTCGAGACCGTGGCACGGATCGACAGCACGTTCGCCATCGTCCTGGGCGCGCTGACCTTCACGATCGCCACCATCGGTATCAACATCGTCGCCAACTTCATCTCCCCTGCATTCGATTTCTCGAACGTCAGCCCCCAGCGCATCAGCTGGCGCGCGGGCGGAATGATCGCCGCCATCGGCTCGGTGCTGATCACGCCGTGGAACCTCTACAACAACCCCGACGTCATCCACCTGACGCTCGAGACCCTCGGTGCATTCATCGGACCACTGTTCGGCATCCTCATCGCCGACTACTACCTCGTCCGCAAGCAGAAGGTCGTCGTCGACGAGCTGTTCTCGATGTCGTCCACCGGGCTGTACTGGTACTCCAAGGGTTACAACCCGGCGGCGGTGTACTCCACCGTCGTCGGCGCGCTGGTCGCGATGTTCACCGTCCTCTTCAACGGGGCCATCGACGGCATGGAGATCGCCGGCATGTCGACGGCGTCGAAGTACAGCTGGTTCATCGGCTGCGGTATCGGATTCGTCATGTACTTCTACCTGGCGACACGAACCAAGCTGGCTGTCACCAACTTCGACGTCCCAGCGAAGGCTTAGGATTTCTTCCGTGCTCATCAAGGTCATCAATCCGAACACCACCAGTTCGATGACCGCAACGATCGGTGACTGTGCCCGGGCCGTGGTAGGCCCGGGCACGGTCGTCGATGCGGTCAGCCCCTCGATGGGGCCCGTGTCCATCGAAAGTCATGTCGACGAAGCACTCAGTGTCCCCGGCATTCTCGCCGAGATCGCCCGGGGCGAGGCCGCTGGGGTCGACGGTTACGTCATCGCCTGCTTCGGAGATCCCGGCATCGACGCGGCCCGCGAGCTGGCGGCCGGGCCGGTCGTCGGTATCGCCGAGGCAGCCATGCACGCCGCGAGTTTCCTGGGTCGAGGATTCAGCGTCGTCACCACACTCGGACGCACCATCGGACGTGCCCAGGATCTGGCGAACCACTACGGCTTCGGACGCCACTGCCTCGGCATTCATGCGTGCGAACTGCCGGTCCTCGACCTCGAGACCGATCCCGACGCCCGCAAGATCGTCACCGAGGCGTGCCGCGTCGCCGTCGAGACGGACGGTAGCGATGCTGTGGTTCTCGGCTGCGCGGGTATGGCCGATCTGTGCCAACACATTTCGGCCGAGATCGGAGTACCTGTGGTCGACGGCGTGGCCGCGGGCACGTTGTTCGTGCAGTCCCTGGTCTCGCTGGGACTGAGCACCGGAAAGCGCGGCGAGTTCGCTACGCCACCGGCCAAGCTCTACACAGGAATGCTCGACGGTTTCACCAGGCCCCTGGCCGACCCCACCTAGGCTCGGCCGGCCGATCAGCGCTCACACAATTGCCGATAGGGAACACCGGGTAGGTACTGTGCCCATTCCGCTTCCGTCACCACCGACCCCCCCGGATTCGCACAGCTGAGTACGAACCTCTTCGGGGTCGGTCCGCCAGATGCGGACATCGCGAGCCGTGCCACCGCCGAACAGCACTCGTCCGTCCGCGGCGAACACAGCATCGTTGACACGCATGCCATACGCGGTGAGGGCAGCGTACTGCGATGGCGCGGCACGGTCCGTGACATTCCACAGCCACACCGAGGATCCCCCGTCGCCCGCGGCCAACCGCGTGCCGGACCGATCGAACGAGAGCGAGTAGATCGGGCTGGAGGGCCCGACGATGCGAGATAGGTGTTGCGGGGCAGCCGTATTCGTCAAGTCCCACAGTCGAATCACCGGATGGGTTGTGCCGTCCTTGTTCGCATCGGCGTCGGGTATCCCGGAACGGGGAGTCGATCGGCGCGAGCGAAGTCGGTCGGTAGTACGACATCGGATGGTCCGAGCGTGTGCACCGATGCATGCCCGAGACCGAGCACCGCGGAATCCAGTCCGCCGCGGAGGATGTCGAGCACGTTCTCCACTCCTGCTCGACCGTTCGCGGCCAACCCCCATAGATAGGCCCGACCGATCAGCACTGCCCGCGCACCCAGCGCGAGCGCTTTCGCCACGTCGCTTCCCCGCCGGACGCCACCGTCGAGGGTGATCTCGACCTGCTCTCCCACTGCCTCGGCGATGGACGGCAACACCCGAATCGACGCCGGGGAACCGTCGAGATTGTTGCCACCGTGGTTGGACACCGAGATCGCGGTGACGCCGGCGTCGACGGCCCGTAACGCGTCGTCGACCCGCGAGATGCCCTTGAGCATGAACGGACCGTCCCACTGCTGACGTAGCCAGGCGATGTCCTCCCACGTGGGTAGCGGCGTGGACTTCCACTCGCGATATGCGGCGAAAAACGTCGGCGCGGGCTTTCCGGGCGGAGCGAGGTTGGGTGCCGTCAGATCCGGGAGGGTGCCCGCGCGTGCCCACCGCGCAAGCCATCGCGGATGCGCGAGTGCTTCCGGTGCGAACCGCAGCATCGCCCGGGCATCGAGGCGATCGGGAATCACCGGGCTCCCCCAGTCCCGCCCCTCGGAGAACGACCAGTCCATCGTCGCGATCAACCCGACTGCACCCGCACTGCGTGCCCGATCGAGCATGTGCAGCAACAACTCCCGTGATCCGACCCAGTGAAGCTGAAAGAACGTCTGCGGATTCGCTGCGACGACCTCCTCGATGGGTTTGCTCGCGAACAACGACAACCCCATCGCCACACCGCGTGCCGCTGCCGCCCTCGCGACGGCCACCTCGCCATCGGGGTGCACTGCTTGCACGCCCGTCGGGGAGATCATCACCGGAAACGACAGCGGTTGCCCCATCAGCGTCGTCGACAACTCACGGGTGTTCGACAGCCCTGCCACGTGCGGGGCGAACCCGAGTTCGGCGAACGCAGCGGTGTTGTCCGACGCAGTGATTCCGCGTTCCGATCCCGCCACCAACGCCGAGTAGACGGACTTCGGAAGACGCTTCTGCGCGCGCCGCTGGGCCTGCGCAACGGACTCGAACCAACCGGACTCGGAAAGCACGCAGCGCTCTAGACGCCGAGCCTGCGGTCGAACCCGGCCTGCATCACCACATCCGACGGCGAGAGGTCCTGTACCGAGGTGTGCCCGAGCCCGAGGACAGCGGAATCGACTCCGCCGCGCAGGATGTCGAGTACGTTCTCGACGCCCGCCTGACCGTTCGCCGACAGGCCCCACAGATATGCCCGCCCGATCAGCACCGCTCGCGCACCCAACGCCAGCGCCTTCACCACGTCGCTGCCGCGCCGAATCCCACCGTCGAGGGTGATCTCGACCTGATCGCCCACCGCCTTGGCAATCGCGGGCAGCGCCCGGATCGGAGCCGGGGTGCCGTCGAGATTGTTTCCGCCGTGGTTGGAGACCGAGATTGCCGTGCACCCGGCGTCGACAGCCCTCTTCGCATCGTCGACGCGCATCACGCCCTTGAGCATGAACGGCCCACCCCACTGCTCACGCAGCCACGCCACGTCCTCCCACGTCGGCAGCGGGGTGCCCATCCATTCGCCGTATGCACCGAAGAACGTCGGGGCCGGACCGCCCGTGGGCGGGGTCAGGTTGGGGGTCGTCAGATCGGGAATCTTCCCGGTCTTGGCGAACTCCCACAACCACTTCGGACGCATGATGCCCTCGGGAGCGAACTGGACCATCGCCTTGAGGTCCATCTTCTCCGGAATCGACGGGCTACCCCAGTCGCGGCCGTTGGAGAACGACCAGTCCAGGGTCATGATCAGCCCGACCGCCCCGGCTGCGCGTGCGCGCTCCATCCGTTGCAGCAGTATCTCGCGCGATCCGACCCAGTACATCTGGAAGAACGTCTGCGGGTTCGCCGCCGCGACCTCCTCGACGGACTTGCTGGCGAACGAGGAGAGCCCGATCGGAATACCCCGCGCTGCAGCAGCTCTCGCGACGGCGACCTCACCGTCGGGATGCACCGCCTGCACGCCCGTCGGCGAGATCATCACCGGGAACGACAGCGTTTGCCCCATCACCGTCGTCGACAGATCACGCTTGTCCGACAGCCCGGCGACGTGCGGGGCGAAGCCGAGTTCACCGAACGCCGCCGTATTGTCGTCGATCGTCAGTCCGCGCTCCGAGCCTGCCACCAGAGCGGCGTACACGGACTTCGGTAGACGCTTCTTCGCACGCCGTTGCGCTTCGGCAACGGTCTCGAACCACGCACTCTTGGCCATCAGCTTTCCTGTTCCATTCCTGCGAGCGGGTTCTCGTCACAGATCTTCGCCGGCGGACGCATCATCAACGTGAGCGGCACCGACTTTCGTGGGGTTTTGCGTTGCCCGGTCCGGGAATGGTCGACACTGGATTTGGGGATCTCCCCCGCCGCCGCCAACGCCATTTCACCGTTCCCGATGACGCATTCGGGGTCCGGTCCGTCCATCGGCAGACCGGTGAAGAATTTCGCTGCCATGCAGCCACCACGGCACGCGTCGAAGTGGGCGCACTTGGTGCACGCGCCCGAGGTCTGCGGCGAGCGCAGATCCTGGAACAACTCCGATGTCTGCCATACGGATTGGAATCCACCCATGCCGTCTTTCGCATCGCGGACGATGTTGCCGGCGAGGAAGTTCTCGTGAATGGCGAACGGGCACGCGTACACGTCGCCGATCGGATCGATCAGGCACACCACGCGCCCGGCACCACAGAGGTTGAGCCCGGGCAGAGCGTCACCGAACGCCGAGAGATGGAAGAACGAATCCCCGGTCAACACACCCTCACCGTTGGCGACGAGCCAGTTGTACAGCTCGCGCTGCTGACCGGCCGTCGGGTGCAGATCGTCCCATACATCCGCGCCCCGGCCGGATGGCCGCAACCGGGTGATCCGCAGTGTCGCAGCATATTTGTCGGCCAACGCTTTGAAGTCGTCGAGCTGACTCACGTTGTGTCGGGTGACGACGACCGAGATCTTCGCGTCCCGAAAGCCGGCCTCCTTCAAGTTCTCCAACGCCCGGCACGCCATGTCGAACGAACCGGGTCCGCGGACCGCATCGTTGACCTCGGCGGTTGCGCCGTCGATGGAGATCTGGACATCGACGTAATCCGACGCGGCCAACCGCGCGGCCACCTTCTTGTCGATCTTGACCCCGTTGGTGGAGAACTTCACACCCACCTGGTGCGCGGTCGCATAATCGACGAGCTCCCAGAAGTCCGAGCGCACCGTCGGCTCCCCACCACCGATATTGACGTAGAAGACCTGCATCTTCTGCAGCTCGTCGATGATCGACTTGCACTGTTCGGTGCTCAGTTCGCGAGGGTCACGGCGACCCGACGAGCTCAGACAGTGCACACACGACAGATTGCAGGCGTAGGTCAGCTCCCAGGTCAAGCAGATGGGCGCGTCGAGTCCGAGTTCGAACTGGTCGACCAATTTGCCTACCGGAGCGGGCCTTTCGAGGGTGGAGGTCATGGGCGGAAGTCCTCTTCTACTAATGGGTCAGGCTCTACGGGCGAGTGATCATGCTCGAGTCGGCCAACGTTGCGAGGGCCTTCACGTATGGGGCCGACTGCTCTTCGGTGATCCCTGCGGCCTCGATCGCCGACCGCATGTCCGGATGATCGGGAAACGAGGTGATGATCGCCACGATCGTGCGGTTCTTCAGAAACGAGAGCTTGCGAGTTCCGAAGTGATAGAGCAGAGCCCCGAAAGACTCCGGACGCAACGCCACCTGTGGATGCAACACCCAACGCGAATCCAGATCCAGCCCGACCGCATCGAGGTCGTCGCGCACTGCAGTGGTCATGATCAGTACACGCCGCACATGCCGTCGATCGACACTTCCTCGACCAACGACTCTTCGATCAAGTCGGATTCGACGACAGCCGTACCGACCACAGCGTTCTCGTTCTTCTTCGACATCTGGAACCTCCTGCGAAATATGCTCGGTCACAATCCGATTGGTTGTGTCTCGGATCACCACGCTAGCGGCCGATCAAGACTCGGAACCGGCATGAGAGAAGAACTGGTCGGCCGTCGCGATCAACCGTCCATATGGGTAGGTATCGTCCCGTCCGGCGTGCGGGGCCAGCATCGTCCGAGCGGCCCGACCTGGTAGGGAGTGGCCGATTCGTCGACCGATGTGTGGAACGCTCGACCTCACCGAAGGGGCGGCCACGCCGAGTGGACGTGCGACGAACAGAAATGACATCGATGACCGAACTGGATGCACTCGCACCGAGCCCCGATGGAGTCTGGGCGCACGAGAACGTGGTGGTCCGACACCTGCATGGACTCGAGTTCGACGCGGTCCGAACCGGATCGACCGTGCAGGTGTGTCATGGCCTGACGTCGGCCCAGATCGGTGAGCGCCTCGTTCCGATCGTGACCGCACAGGCACGTCATGTGGGTCTTTCGCAGCGGGAATTCGAGTTGGTGCTGGTCGGGATCGTCCGCACCACCGTCGCCGATCCGGTCGACGCCTGGGCCACCTACTATCGCAATTCGTTGGACGAACTGCTCTCCGGCACTGCCGATTTCGCTCCCGTCCACGATCACGCAGAAAACCTGATCGTCGGATCGGTGCTCGATATGGGATCGTGTTTCGGCTTCTTTCCGCTACGGCTGGCGATGAAAGGCCACTCGGTGACCGCGACGGACCTCTCCGCCGGCACCATGCGGTTGCTCGCCGTCGTGGCCCCGCATCTCGGGATCACACTCGACACAGTGGTGTGCGACGCTGCGAACGTTCCCGTCGCAGACAGCAGCGTCGACACGGTGACTGCACTGCATCTCCTCGAACACGTCGACGCAGAGACAGGATCTCGCATCGTGAGAGAGGCATTACGCATCGCGCGCACCCGTGTCGTTGTTGCAGTGCCCTTCGAGACCGAGACCACCGCCTGCCACGGACACGTTCGCACGTTCGACGAATCATCGCTGGTGGAACTGGGTCGGTCGACGGGTTCGATGTTCGAGACCTCGGAGCACCACGGCGGGTGGCTCGTGATCGACAAGACCAGGGCACGCCAGTTCACCTGAACAGGTTTCGCATCCGAGGCGTTACCCCAGCACACCTAGAACGGCGGCTCGCCGGTGTCTTCGGCGGTCGGTTCTGTTATCGACTCATGGTTGTCCGGTAGGTCGGGGTAGGCGATGATGCCGGATCTTCTCGGTTGGGTGGGGATGTGTGGTCTGAGGTCGTTTCCGAGGATGGGAACGGCGGTGCTGTTGGCGGGCAGGGTGATTCGGGTGGTCTTCGAGGTCGAGGTCCACAGGATCGCTCCGCCGGGGAGCATGACGGCTTTCCAGTAGCCGGCGGTTTTGACGCAGTGGTGGTATTCGCACAGGCACTGCAGATTGTTGACCGTGGTCCAGCCGCCGCCGAGGGGGTTGCTGTGGTCGAACGGGTTCACGTGGTCGAGTTGGCAGCGGGCGGCGGGGCGGTGGCAGCCGGGGAAGCGGCAGTGTTTGTCGCGGAACCGGACCGCTGCGACGGTCAGGGCATCGGGTCGGTAGATCAGGGCCCGGTCGGTCAGGGGGTCACGGGGTACCGACTTTCCGAGGGTGGGGTCGGCGGCAATGGCGGCTTCGAGTGCGGCGGCAAGGGATGCGTTGCCGAGATAGAGGCCGGAGGGTGTGCGGCCTGCTCTGTGGACGGTTCGGTTCGGCCGCAGTGTCGAGCCCGGGTCGCTGGCGGGCAGACCGAGGGCAGAGCTGTGCCGTGTGCCCCGGCCGACAGGAGTGTGGGTACAGAACAGCGCTGCGGCGGAGGCCAGTGATTGCGTCCGCCGTTGCCCGTCTGCGCCTGCCCCGGTCTCGGTCTCGGTCTCGGTCTCGGAAGGAGCTGGATCGGCCGCTGAATGGGCAGAGGTGTCCCCCGCGGAATCCTCCGTCTGATGATTCTCCGTCTGATCGTGCTTCGAAGTCGGTGATGTCGCAGTCCCCGGTTCCGGCGGGATAACTGTTCCTGGCGTGGGGCTTGTTGTCGGTGGCGGTGCTGATGTCGGCGGGACCGTCCCGGTTCGCTCGGGTCGCTCCGGAGCAGAGCCTGTTTCGGTTCGGTCCGGTGCAGTGCCGGACTCCGGCGATGGTGCTGGATCGGAGTCATGGTCGGGATCTGCCCTTTGGTCGGAGGCAGATTCTGCAGTTGTCGCCGGCGGTGCTGATGCGGTGGCTGTCACGGTGGTCGGCGAGGGCGAGGGCGAGGGCGAGGGCGAGGGTGAGAGTGAGGGCGAGGTGGTCGTGTTCGTTACCGGCGTGCTGGTCGCAGATGGCGCGGGTGTGGGCGATGCAGCGGTGACGGATCCGTTCGCCGGTTCCACCTCCGGGGCAGTGGTCGCATCGGTGACGACGTCGACGGAAGCACCTGTGGTCAAGCAGGACTCGGTCTCGGGTTCTGACTCGGCGTCGATCTCGGGTTCCGGGTTGCTGTCGGTGCGGCTGCGAGTCTCGGTAGCGCTTGTTCCCGACGCGGTGTTTGTCCCTGAGTCGGCGTCCGTGTCCGTGTCCGTGTCCGCTGTCGCTCCCGACCCCGAGTCCTGTTCCTGCGTCTGCTTTTTCGGTGTTCGTTCCCATTCCCCGGTTTCCGGGTTCTGCACGGCCAGTCCGAGTTTCTCGGCGAGGGTGACTGCGTCGGTGAGCAGGATCTGCCACTGACTGCTGCGCGCCAACTCCCGAGCGAGGTCAGGATCGATGGAACCGTGCCCGGCCAGATACGCCGGGTTCGCAAGCAACCCGATCAGGGTGGCGATGTCGACGGTGACCATCGTCAACGGCACCCGCCTATCGGGCAACACCGCATCCGCTTTCGGGCAGTCCTCCCGTCGGCACAGGCACGCCAAGCGCGATTCACCGTGCATCCGGGCCATGAACGCATCACACAGGCGTTCCTTCTTCCCGCGCGGATCTTTCGGGCACAAGGTGTCGGCCATCTCCTCGAGCAACTGCCACGCAGCGGCAGCTTCCGGGGCAGTCAACTCCGCCCGGATCCGCGCCAGTTCCCCGGCCGGGGTGTAGGTGACGGTCCGGAACCTCTTCGCGAACTCGCGTAGTGCGGCAGCTTCCTCGGGGGCGACCCGCAGCAGGATGTCCCAGATCTCCTTCTCGAGCGGACCCGGCGACAACCGGTGGGCTGCCTCGACGACCTCGGCTTCGACGGAGCTGACGATGTCGTCGGAGAGGTTGTCGAGGATCCGGCACACCGTCCGCACCCGCGGAAGGTCGACCTCACCGCCCTCGAATGCTCTCCGTAACAGGGGCAATCGCGTGTGCAAGGCGACGCCGACCGAGATATACGATTCGGCGACCGTCGCCGAGCACCCCAACGCGACAGCCATTTCGGTACGCCCGTACCGGCTGTAATGCTTGTACTCGATGTCGAGGGTGATCCAGCTCCGATGAACCTCGTAACAGGCGGTGATCTTGCGGGCCGCCTGCCGATTCTCCGCACGCGCAGCAGCAGTCAACGCCTCCAGTGACACGATCGGTACAGCACCCATCTTTCACCCCCCCCGGTGAGCAACATTTCAGAACGTGCGTTCGAACTGAAAGAAGACTAACCCGGGCCACCGACAAGAAACGAAAGCGCAGACTCGGCAGCTCGTGCTCACCACCCCGACCAGCACAAATCAGCCGAGCTCGAACTCAGAATGTCGTGATCTGAGCCGCGGTCGTGCGGTGCCGACCACAGTGAGCAGTGCCGATACCCTGGCCTTGTGGAGCCCGACCATAGGAGATGTCTCGACGTCAGAAGGGCGTGCGGTTTCTCCAACACTGCGCCGTAACGGTCGTTGAATCGCCGCGCGATGACCCTGGAAACGTCGACGTGTGGAACATCCTTGCCGACGGGTACCACGTCTGCCGTGCAGAACAAGAAGTCAGCAGCCCGGTGTACCGGGTACGCGAGCCGAATGCGTACATGTCGTAGATCTCTCCGTCTCGAACCCGCGGCCATATCGTCCAGCGCAGCGTCGAAGACGTGCTGCCGCACGTGCCCGACTACCTCACGGTCCGTGACGACCCGACAATTGGTCAGCATCACCACACTTTCCGAATCACCCCGACCAAATGACCGGAAACTATTGGCCTCGTTGCTCTTACGCCAGTGAGTACGAGCCGGATCGGCGCGCGAGCCCGTTCGTGGTGTCAGGATCGATCGAATCCTGACACCACGAGCGCCATCGGCCTAGGCGTGCTCGGGTACCGACAGTCGATTCTCCGCTGCGGCGAGTGAGTCGAATCCGTCTGCCTTGAGCAGATTGTGGACGTTGCGCCGGCGAACGCCCATGTTTCCGCCGTCGTACACCGGGAAGCAGAGGACGTCTTCCATGATCGCAGCGATCGGGGTCAGGTTCGTGTACGCATCGACGCCGACGAGACGCATGGCGTCGTACACCACCTGCACGGCCGTCTCGGACGCGAATATCTTTGCTTCGTTGGCCAATTCACGGTCGCGTCCACCGGTGCGATCGAAGTGATCGGCAGCCTTCCATGCGAAGTAGCGGACCGCCTCGATCCGAGTCTTGATGTCCACCAACATGTATCCCGCGTTCTGGTACTCGATGACGGGTACCGGACCGGACCGGTGGTCGGTCTTGGCGAACTGCAGGGAGTAGTCGAATGCAGCCCTCATCCTGCCCACGCACGCGGCGGCGATGGACGAGCAGGTCCAGGAGAAGGCGGTGGCGACGATGTCCAACCCGTCGCCCGGCTTACCGATGAGGTTGCCGACCGGCACTCGCACGTCGCGGAATTCGACTCGCGGCGAGTTGGTGGCGCGGTGTCCGATGGTGTCGATCATGTCGGTGATCTCGACCCCCGGCGTCCCCTTCTCCACGACGATGACCGCGAGCGACTCCGACGGCGGGAGCGCAGGATCGGTGCGGCACACCACGCTGATCAGGTCGGCACCCTCACCGTCCCAGCCCGAAGCATTGGTGGTGTAGTGCTTGGCACCGTTGATGACCCACTCGTCGCCTTCGCGTCGCGCGAAGGTCCGAATTCCGACGGTCGGGTCCACCGAGTCGTAGTTGGCCCCACCGGTCACCTCGGTGTATGCGATCGCAGCCAGCCGAGGCTCGCCGTCGCAGAACTGCGGGAGCCAGCGGTTCTTCTGTTCCTCGGTGCCGAAATTGATGATCGGATTCAGTCCCAATCCGGTGCCGAGCAACGCTGTCGGAGTGTTGATGTCGACCCGAGCGAGTTCCTCGGCCGCAAGGGCGAACGTCAGATTGTCGAAGTACGCGCCGCCGTATTGATCGGGAACCAGTCCCTTGACGAATCCGAGCCCGGCCAGCTGCTTGTAGACCGGCTGCAATGCGTAGAAGCGATCCTCCGGCCGGGGCAAGGGCGAAATGGCGGCTGCTACTTCGCTCAGGATCTCGTCTGCCACTTGCCGCGCCTGCATGCGCACGGCCATCTGCTCGGGGCTGAGCTCGAAACTCAGGGTCATGTGGGACTCCTCGATGTCTGTCCTGGTGGGGTGAAGAACGGAATCGGGCGACGCTGCCCTGCACACCAGTTTCATCGGGTGAGTCGTCCTGGTCTTGTACTGGACTGCGCCGTGATCGGTACCGTTCTGCACACTCGGACAGAGCGTTTCGCTACCGCTGCACCAGCTGCGGCAGTTCCCTGGTCTTCATCGACGCTCGGTATTCGACCGGACTGCATCCGAAGTGCGATCGAAACGACTTGGCCAGGTGCGCCGAATCCGAGAATCCCCACGCCGCTGCGATCGTTCCGATCGACCGATCGTCGCGCGAATCGGCAAGCTCACGACGACACGCCTCGACTCGATGCTCACGTACCACGGCACCGAAAGTCGTTCCCGCCCTCTCGAACAGTGCATGGAGAGTGCGAACCGATACCCCTACGTGGCGGGCTGCCTCGGTGGCGGGAACTCGGCCGAAGGGAAGCCGGGAGTCGATGAACCGAACCGCGGACACCCGGAGTGCTTCGTCGGTCTGCAACGAGCACGCGGTGTCTCGCTCGGCCGTTGCTCCCAGCACCGCGCGGAGCAGATCGACATGGGCGGCACCGATCATCTGCCGCTCGGTGGGGTGCAGTGAGGAATCGCTCCGCCAGGTCTCGACCATCAGTGAGCCGAGCAAGCGAGCCGAGCCCGACGAGCTCGAAAAGCGCCGAGCAGTGGTCCCCGCCGACGGTGCGACGACGTCTGCCAGCAATGGCCGTGGCAGACGGAACGACAGGACCCGCCACAGTTCGTCGTTGCCCGGTTCGACGAACTCGAGGCGGTACGGGCGGGTCGAATCGACGACGGCGAATTCGCCTCGGGAGACGGTGCACTGCCGCCCGTCCTGGGTGGTCGTACAGTGCCCATCCAGTTGGAGGTTGACGAAGACGACGTCCTCGTCCGCGCGGGCGACTTCGCGCTTTCCGTGGTCGATTCGCTGGGTGCAGGAGGCGATCTCCGCGGCATTGCCACCTCCGACAGCCGCAGAGCGCACCCACCCGGGCAGTCCGGACCGGGACGAACTGCGTTCGACGTGATCGCGGGATCGCCACGGTGCCAGTGGGGTGAATGCCTGACACAGGACGTCGGCCCAGTAGCTCATCTGATCGGCATGGCCGAGTCCCCGGGTTGTCCAAAATGACGTCATAATGCACTCCGCGATAGGTTCGAGTGCACCAACGGTAGGCCCTTGGCGTAAGCCATCCGAGGCGTTTGCGTTACGAAATGCGTGCACTCTCCTCACATCGACGAGCGGTGCGCCGAGAGAATTTCTCGGATCTTCAGATGCACGTGCCTCGCCGCGACGAGGCGAGAGAGTCGAGCATCCACGCGGGGTACTCACCGGACGGCCCGAGGTCGCCGCCGGAGGGCGGGATCACGATCACACAGTTGGCGTCGGCGAGCGCACCGACAGAATGCGATCGGATGATTCTGGCCCCTTCACCGTCGACGATGCCCAGCATGACCCGGGGTACCGGTGAGGCAGAAACGGTCTTCCCCGCTACCCTGACCGTTCTGATCGTTCGCTCGGCTTGCGGGTTTCGCAGTGCCGCAACGATGATCGGCCGGACGAACAGTTCGTACGAGATCAACGCGCTGACAGGGTTTCCGGGCAGACATACGATCGGAGTTCCCTCGACCTTTCCGCATCCCTGCGGTTTGCCCGGTTTGACTGCAACCGAGACGAATTCGACGTCCTGGTCTGCAAGCGCAAGCCGGATCACCTCCTCGGTGCCCGCGCTGATCCCACCGGTCGTGACGACGAGGTCGGCAACCGCCGCGCATCGGGCCAGTGCCGCCCGACACTCGTCGACGTCGTCGGCGACGGCCGGTTCGAGGTGAACGTCGGCACCGCACCGAAGCAGATCCGCGACGATCATCGCCGAGTTCGCGTCGTAACACTCGCCGCGTGCGAGTACGGTCCCGACCGGCCGAACCTCGGATCCTGTCGACAGCACCGCCACGATCGGAGCCGACTCGATAAGCACATGGGTGCGACCGAGCGCCGCCAGAACACCGACCTGTGCCGGCGTGACCGATGTGCCTGCCCGGACGGCGACGTCGCCGACCTCGAAGTCCGAAGCACGACTGCGGATGTTGCTCTTCGAGCCGACCGAGTGGATCGTCACCTCCTCGATACCGAATGTCTCGACGAACCCGCTGGTTCCCTCGACCGGAATCACCATATCTGCGCCGCACGGAACTGCGGCACCGGTCATGACCTGTACCGACTCACCCGGATGAAGGTGCAGCGGTGCCGGTTGTCCACCTGCGACACTGCGCGCGGAGACGAGCAGACGTACGGGCAGATGTTCCGGACCGACGACATCGGCAGCGCGAACGGCGAATCCGTCGACCGCCGAATTGTCGAAGGCCGGCAGTGCGTGGTCGGCAACGACATCCTCGGCGAGCGTTGCCCCTACCGCATTGCCGATCGGCACCGAACGCACCGACGCCGATACTCCCAGTTTTCCTATCGCGCAGCGGTGTTGGTCCACCGTTCGGAGATGGACCTGTGCGCTGTCCACTGTCATCGACATCATCCGCCGGAGATCGGAGGCAGGACCGCGATCTCGTCCCTATCGGAGCACGGCGAATCCTCGTCGCGTGCCAGCGATCGTCCATTGATCCAGATGCGCGACACCGCCAATACCTCCGCGAACGACGCACCGTATCGTTCGACCGCAGTATCGAGCACCTCTCTGACGGTCGATCCCGACATGCTGTTCGACGCCTCCCCGGCAATCTGTCGTGCCGCAGCGAACATCACCAACTCGGCCATACGATCAGACCCCTTCGATCATCCACCGATGTAGGACATTTCGATCCGATCTCGCACCGGATCCTCGTTCGTTTCCGCTCGAAGTTCCGAGTACCGATCGTCCCGTCGCACCCACAACGCCGTGAGTCGGGATACGAGTTCGTCCTGCGACGCCCCCGAGCGCAGCAACGCGCGCAGGTCCGTTCCGGTCGACGAGAACAGACAGGTGTACACCTTGCCGTCGGCAGACAGCCTCGCGCGCGTGCACGTTCCGCAGAACGGCTCGGACACCGACCCGATCACGCCGATCTCTCCACTGCCGTCGAGGTATCGATATCGAGTCGCCACCTCACCGTCGTACACCGCCTCGACCCGCACCAGCGGGTGGACGCGGCCGATCGTCTGCACGATCGCCTGCACGTCCATGACCTGGGACAACTCCCACCGATTCGTAGCACCGACGTCCATGTACTCGATGAAGCGCACCACGACGCCGGTGCCCTTGAACCGCTCCGCCAGAGTCAGAATCGAATCCTCGTTCACCCCACGACGCACCACGACGTTGACCTTCACCGGAGAGATGCCCGCGTCCACCGCCGCGTCGATACCGTCGAGTACCGACTGCACGGGCACCCGAGTGTCACTCATGCGAGCGAACGTTGCCGGATCCGTCGAATCGAGGCTGACGGTCACCCGCCCCAACCCCGCGTCGACCAACTTCGCAGCATGTGCGCCGAGCAGAGACCCGTTGGTGGTCATCGCCAGATCGATACCGTCGATGGCGCTCAGTCGCTCGACGAGGGAGACAATTCCGGTTCGCAGCAGCGGTTCTCCACCGGTCAGGCGCACCTTGCGAATACCGATGTCGGCAGCAGCTCGGGCGACTCTGTCGATCTCCTCGAACGACAGCAGTTTCGCGGTCTTCAAGAATTCGTGGTCGGGACCGAATTCGGACCGCGGCATGCAATAGACGCACCGGAAGTTGCACCGGTCGGTGACGGAGATACGCAGGTCCCGAAGTGGCCGGCCACGAACGTCTCTCGCGTCGGCCACGACATCCCTCACGAGGCGGCACCGCAGGTGAGCGGCGACCACTGCGAGGCTGCATGGTGGACGTTCTCGATCTGCACACCGGTCTCCACCCAGGATTGCGCGGCGTCCCGCTGTTCGAGCTTCCACACCGGAACGGATGCCTTGACGATGTCTATGCAGAACTGAGCAGCCAGAAACGCGGCGACGCGATGACCCGCGGACACACAGACCAGGACACTGGCTTCACCCACCGCGACGGATCCGGTCCGGTGCAGCAGGGCGATACGGCCGATGTCGGGCCAACGCTGTTGCGCCGTCTCGGCAATCTCGAACAGGCGTCCGCGCGCGACCGACTCGTAGGACTGATAGTCGATCGACACGACCCCGTCGGTCCGTCGACCTGCGGAGTCCCTCGAATACTCGCGCACAACCCCGGTGAAGGTGACAACGGCCCCGCACCGGGGCATGGTGGCCCAGGCGGTCGCCGCCTCGACCGACAACGCGTCGGAGGTGACTGCGACTCGCACCCCGCTTGCGCAGGATTCACTGTCGTTCCCGTCCAGCTGCACGACTGTGTCGACGTCGCCCATGGTGCACCCCTTTCGTCGAATTCGGTTCCAGCTTGGTCCAGAGGGCTGCAGTGCATTTGACCGCCAGCGACCGTTAGTTGACCTGCAGAGACCTCGCCACGCCGTCCGGATCGGACTTTCCGGCAATGTTACGAACAGCGAATCAACCGGAAACATTGCGCGCTAACCTCGAACAAAGCTCCTGCATCGCAGTGACGACACGGTCACCAGGACCGACGACGGTGGGCTTCGACGAAAAGGGGTTCCCATGCTGTCCAGATCCGGATTCTCGATACCGACTCGGACGACCAGCCGCAGTGACTGGTGCGACATGCTCAGCGAGCATTTCGTCGCACTGGACGTCGCGGACGTGGCCGACAGCCGATTCACCGGGGCCGTCCGGTCGATGTCGCTTGCACACCTTCAGGTTTCGAGTGTCAGATCCACCACGCAGCACATCGCGCGTACCGACTCGTTGATCGATCGGGATCGCATCGAGTACGTCCAGATCGGAATGATCAGACGCGGCTCGGCCATCGTCGTGCAGGACGGCCGCGAATGCACTCTGACGCGGGGCGACTTCGCGATCTACGACACCTCACGCCCGTTCGACTGGATCATCGACGGCCACCCCGACGACGATCAATGGGAACTGGAGGTCTTCACCTGGCCCCGTCACATGCTTCGGCTCGACGCCCGTGAGTCCAGCGACATGACGGCGATGGCATTCGACGGATCCGCCGGATTCAGTGGGCTACTGGGCCGGTTTCTTCACGATCTGAGTTCGACGCGCTCGTCACTGGACATCACCGGAGCGCAGGCGATAGCGGACGAGGTCGGCGATCTCGTCAGCGTGATCGCCCGCAACACCACCACGAACTCGACCGTCGACTCGCCCAGCGCAGCTCTGGTTCGGTCAGCGCAGCGGTACATCGAGGACCACCTCGCAGATACCGAGCTTTCACCCACCTCGGTGGCGTCGGCGATGTTGGTCTCGACGCGACAGTTGCATCGTGTGTTCGCCTCGAGCGGCACGACGGTGGCCCGCACCATCAGAACCAAACGGCTCGAGCGCTGCCGCCGCGAGATCGTCGGCAGCATCACTCTGGACAAGTCGCTCGGGCAGATCAGCCGGAGATGGGGCTTCGCGGACCTCGCCGTCTTCAGCCGCGCCTTTCGTGAGCAGTACGGCATGAGTCCGCGGCAGTACCGCGCCAGTGTCTGTGCCCGGTCGGACGACCCGCGTGCGGTGGCGCGCTCGACACGGCCGACCGACCGAGAACAGAGATACTGACGCGACGAGCGACTCGAGTCAGTGGATCGAGTCGCTCGAATGGCCCGAAACGATCGGTGCCGAACCGTCGACGAGTGGTGCGATGTGGTTGACCGCCGTGGCGGCCTCGGCGAATCCGACCGCAATCAGCTTGACCTTGTCCTGGTGTCCGGCAACATCACCCACCGCGAATACTCGCCGACGATTGGTCCGCATCGTCCGGTCGACGGCGATATCGCGCTGGTGCTTGTCCAGACCCCACGTCCCGATGGGACCCAATGCCGCTTTGAAGCCCAGTGCGGCAACGACACTCGACACTGCGAGTCGACGGCGTTCGGTTCCGGCTCCGTCGACGATCGTCACCGATTCGACGGCGTCCGAGCCCGCGATCTCCTCGACCTCGTACGGGGTGAGTACATCGACACTCGACCGCTCCAACAGTCCCAAGCTGTGAGCATGAGCCCGAAACTCGTTGCGGCGGTGCACCAGTACCACCGACTTCGCGATCGGCTCCAAACTCAGAGCCCAGTCCACCGCCGAATCACCGCCCCCGACGATCATCACGTGTTCGTTGGCCAACTCGTTCAGTCTCGGCACGAAGTAGCGAAGCCCACGATCGTGGAACTCCGAACCCGCCGGCAGCGGTCTCGGCGTGAATTTGCCGATCCCCGCTGCCACCAGAACCGCCTTCCCCACGACGGTGACACCCTTGTCCGTCGTGATCCGGACGGCCTCCTCGGATTCTTCGAGCTCGGTCGCGACGTGTCCCATCAGATACGTCGGTTTCGCCTGCTCTGCCTGCTCCACCAAGGCGTCGACCAGATGCTGCGCTTTGATTGCCGGAAAGCCGGCGACGTCGAAGATCTTCTTCTCCGGGTACAGCGCGGCCAGCTGACCACCGGGATGCGGTAAGGCGTCGACGACGGTGACCGTCAGCCCACGAAAGCCCGCGTAGTACGCACCGTAGAGGCCGGCCGGGCCCGCGCCGACGATGATCAGGTCACACTCGAAATCGGTTGCGTCACTCACTTCTTCGCCACTTCGTCGATCGCCGGGTGGTCGTGTCCGACGGGACCGAGATCCTCCGCGCCACCCGACGCATCGGCATCCTCGCAGAACTCCACTGCGATGTCGACGAACCGCTTCTGCTCGTCCGGGATCTTGTGTTCCCAGAAGATCGCGTCGTTGGGGCACGCGGGCATGCATTTGCCGCAGTCGACGCACTCGTCGGGATTGATGTACATCATCCGAGCACCCTCGTAGATGCAGTCGACGGGGCACTCCTCGGTGCATGCCTTGTCCAGCAGGTCGATGCACGGTTCGGTGACGACGTAGGCCATCTCGAAATCCTCGTTCTCGTAGTAGGGAAGGTGTTGTCAGGCGTCGAGTGGTCGCACGTCGACCAGAGTGTCCGAGAACGTCGGGGCATTCCCGAGGTCCGCGAATGCCGTCGGGTTGAGCGAGGCCGGGGTCGAGAGGGAGAGCATGTTCTTGCGCCACGCGCCCATCGCGCACACCGTCACGCCCTCCATGACCGACTTGTCCAGCTTGGCCAGGACGGTGAACTCACCGCGGTCGTTGAACACTCGAACCACATCACCGGAGGCGACACCCCGCCGCTCGGCGTCGGCTGGGTTGATCAGCAGGGTCGGCTCCTTCTGCACCTTGCGATGCATGTCGAGATTTCCGAAGCTCGAATTCAGGTAGGCGTGCGACTTGGGCGTCAGCAGGTTGAGCGGATACTTCTGCGCCAGTTCGGGGTTGGTGCGAGACGATTCGCGCGGCGCAATGTAGTGCGGAAGCGGATCCACCGGTTGGCCCGGCTGGTGATCGTTCGACCCCTGCCGGAAGAGGGGCAGAACGAAGTTGCCGCCCGCCGCTGCCGAGGACAGGAACTCGGTCTTGCCGGACGGCGTCCGGAAATTGCCCTCGGCGTGGGGTGCGTACTCGTCGGGACCGGGAAGATTGAGCCGCTGCCACCCGAGCTGTTTGAGCGAGTCGATCGAGATGCCCTCCATGGCAGGCGCATTCCAGTCGTACGACAGGGCTATGAGTTCCTCGTCGGTACGGGAGAACACCGGCTCGGTGAACCCCATGGCCTTGGCCAGTCGCCGGAAGAGCTCGGTGTTGGGGACCGCTTCTCCCATCGGCTCGATCGACCGATTGTTGTAGGTGACGAACAGGTGCCCCCACGAGAAGTTGATGTCGTCCTGCTCGAGCTGTGTGGTCGCCGGCAGGATGATGTCCGCGTAATCGGCTGTGTCGGTGATGAAATGGTCACTGACGACGGTGAACAGATCCTCGCGGCTGAGCCCATCGATCATCCGTTTCTGATCCGGGCACACCACCACCGGATTCGAGTTGTAGACCATCAGCGCCTTGAGGGGCGTGTCCAGCTTCAGCCCGCCGGTCAGCGCTTCGCCGAGTTGATACAGGTTGATCACCCGCGTGCCTGGCGTCTGCAGATCCGTCTGCAGGAACTCGGGCCAGTTCACCGGGAAAGCCCACAGGGGTAGCTGCAGGATTCCGCCTCCTGGCTTACGCCAGGCACCCACCAACGACGGCAGGCAGGAAATGGCTCGGACGCTCTGCCCGCCACCGGCGCTCCGTTCGATCGCGACACCGATGCGAATCACGGCAGGCTGACTCTGCGCGTATTCCCGCGCCAGGGTGTAGATGTCCTGGACGGGGATGCCCGTCTCCTCCGATGCCCACTGCGGGGTGTACTGCTTCACCCGCTCGGCCAGCTCGTCGAAACCGATGGTGTGACGCTCGATGTAGTCCGCGTCCGTCAGCCCCTCGTCGATGATGACGTGCATCATCGCCAGCGCGAGCGCGCCGTCGGTGCCCGGCCGGATCGGGATGTACCAACTCGCAGCCTTCGCGGTCCTGGTTTTGACCGGGTCGATCACGACGACCTTGGCCCCGCGCTTCTTGGCCTCGGCCACATACGGCCACAGGTGCAGGTTGGTGCTCATGATGTTCGACGCCCAGATCAGAATGAACTTCGAATGGACGAAGCTTTCCGGGTCGACTCCCGCCGTATCGCCGACCGTCATCGCGTACGCAGTGCACGACCCTGCGTCGCAGTAGGTGCGCTCGGCAACGGTTGCCCCGAGACGGTTGAAGAATGCGTCGCCGACGTTGAGCCCCTGCGTGATCCCCTGGGTGCCGAGGTAGTTGCACGGCATGATCGCTTCCGGGCCGAATTCCTCGGCGATGTCGGTGAACTTCTCCGCGATGGTCGCAACGGCCTCGTCCCACGAGATTCGCTCGAAGCGACCGGAGCCTTTGGGTCCGGATCGCTTGAGCGGGTACAGAACTCGATCGGGGCTGTAGACCTTGTCCAGGTAGTTGTCCACCTTCACGCACAATCCACCGTTGGTGTACGGGTTGGTCTTGCTACCGCTGACGCTGGTCGCCACACCGTCCGCGACGGTGACCACCATCGAGCACGAATCCGGACAGTCCTGGCCGCAGGCTCCGAGAACGGTGAGCTCCGCGGGGCGGTCTGCGGGAGCGTCGTCTTGGCGTGTGCCTTCTTGAACAGTCGTCATGGGGTGCTCCTCGGCATGGATATCACTGGTATGTGTTATCCGAAGCCTGCACCGCCCAGACGCTCTCGACAGGACACCGAGCGCCGTCTACTTTGCACTCTGCGCCCGAAGGCTCTGCAGTCAGATCAAGCCTTGCTTACTCGCCGCGTACACGGCCTCGGCTCGTCTGGACACCGCGAGCTTGCGCATGATGTTGCTGACGTGGAATTTCACCGTCGTCGCCGAGATGAACAGGCGCGCTCCGATCATGTTGTTGGACAGGCCTGTCGCGAGCAGCCTGAGGACCTCGAGTTCACGCTCGGTCAGGCGCTCGATGCTGCTCGGTGTGCCGTTGAGAGAGCGAACGACAGCCGAGGCGCTCCGCGAGTCGAAGGCACTCTCGCCGCGCGAGACCGCGCGGATCGCGCGTACCAACTCGGTGGTGTCGACGTCCTTGACCACGTATCCCCGCGCTCCCGCATGCACAGCCTCCACCACGAGCCGGTCGTCGAGGAAGGTCGTGAGCACCAACAGTCCGATTCCGTTGTGCGCCTTCGCCAACTGCGCACACAAGGCGAGACCCTCGTAATCCGAACTGGCCGACAGCTTGAGATCCATCAGCACGATGTCGGGCTCCACCCGCGCGACGACGGCCAGTCCCTCCTCCCGCGTCGACGCCTCCCCCACGATCGTCAGATCCGCCTCGCGTTCGAGCACCGACCGTAGCCCTTCGCGCAGGATCGCGTGATCGTCGACCAGCACGATGCGCACCGTGGGTGCAGCCACATGCCCTTGGCCGTCGCGGATCGTCGGTACGCTCACAGGGTGTCGCCCTTCTCCGATGTACTGCCGAGGGGATCGCTCCCGAGGGGGATTCACACGGTCACTCGCACTCCTCCGGTACGGGCACGCCTGATCTCGAAGACGCCACCGTGCTCGCGGGTCCGGGCCGCCATGTTCGCCAACCCTCGATGCCTGCCGTCGACGTCGGTGGACTCGGACAGATGCAGCATCATCCGCAGATGGGCCGGATCGCCGTCCCCGTCGTCGGCGATCGACAACTGCACCTGATCGGGCGAGTAGGTCAGTCTCAGAATTGCCCGCGACGCATGGGCGTGCACCGCGGTGTTGAACAGTGCCTCACCGGCGATGCGCAGCAGAGCGTGCTCGCATTCGCTGCTCAGCTCGACCGGAGTTCCCTCCACTCGCAACGACACCTGCAACTCGTCGGGCATGTGTACCACCGACAGTTGCTCGAGCATCTCGGGCAGGGACGTTCGATCGGCATCCTGCGGATGGTTGAGCGCATAGATCGCAGACCGCAACTGTTCGACGGCTCGACGCGTCAACTCCTTGGCCAGATCGAGCCGTTCACCGCGCTCCTCGGCCGGAATGTCGCTGCGGCACACCTCGATCTGCATACCCGCCGACAACACCGCCTGCGTCACGCTGTCGTGCAGTTCGCGGGCGATGCGATGGCGTTCGTCGTCGAGCACCTGATGTCGATGCGCGGCGCCCAGCTGCCGCTGAGTCACCTCGAGTTCGGCGTTACGGGCCGCCAGATCCGCTGCTGTGCGGTGGGCCTGCGCGTACGCATTCTCGGTGCGTTCGAGCAACTGTCGACGACTCTGGAACAGAGCCGAATTCTGCAGTGCCACAGCCGTTTGACTCGCCAGAATGCTCAACACAGCCGCGTCGGTCGCGTCGAGCACCCGGTGGTCTCCGGTCCACGCCGCGAACGCGCCGACGACGCCACCGTCGAACGCGATCGGCACGAATGCGTGATGGGCCGAGATGACCGGACTCTGCCCGTCACCGCACGTATCCGTTCGAATCGACTCGAGGCAGTCGATGACGTCGTCCGGCAGCGGCGGACCCTCGACGTTGTCGACCAGGAACGGCGTCGCGTCCGGTCCGAGCACCAGCCGCCGGGGACCGGCATCCGGGAGCGCACCGTCGGCGAGCGCGAACACGACCCACTGCGCGCTCAGATGGGCACGAGCGGCTTCCGCGACCGCGCACACCAGCGTCTCGGGGCCGTCGACCGTCCGCACCAGAGCACGCGAAATCAGCTCCAGCGCATAGACGACGCGTTCGAGCCGTTCGGCCGCGCCGCGATACTGGGGATAGAACGTGTTCTTGCCCGAGCGCAGTCCCGTCAACAGCGACAGATCGGGGCCCGACGTCACATCGGGTCCCGACGTCACAGCGCACTCCGGAACAGTTCGACCATCTCGAGGTGCGTCGCCGAGCGCGGATTGGTGGACATGCAGGCATCGTGCAGAGCGTTGGTGGCCAACACATCGAGATCCGACTCACTGACTCCGATCTGTGCGAGGCCGGACGGGACACCGACCTGTCGCGCGAGGCGGTCGACGCGGTCTGCCACGGCCATCGCGGCCTCCTCCGGCCGGGCTCTGCCCTCGGGAAGTCCGAGGCTCGTCGCGATGGCCACGTACGGCAGAGGATCCTCGGCTGCGTTGAAGCGAATGACATGAGGCAGCAGTACGCCGTTGATCACACCGTGCGGCAGGTCGAGCAGTCCACCCACCTGATGGCTCATCGCGTGCGTTGCACCGAGGATCGCGTTGGTGAAAGCCAGGCCGGCTTCGAGACTCGCCTGTGCCATCGATCCGCGCGCAACCATGTCGGCGGGTTCGTCGATGGTGCGTGCCAGCTGCGACATCACCATGGTGATGGCCCGTAGCGCATGGTGATCGGTCAGTTGGTTGTGTCCGAGCGAGACGAAGGCCTCGATACCGTGGGTCAGGGCATCCAAACCCGTTGCTGCGTTGAGCCATTCGGGCATCGTGGTGAGCAGCCGTGGGTCGATCACGGTGATATCGGGGACCAGAGCTCTGCCGAGAATGGTGATCTTCGTCGAGCGCGCCGTATCGGTGACGATGCAGAACTGGGACACGTCGGCACCCGTACCGGACGTCGTCGGCACCATGACCAAGGGTGGAATCGGGCGCGTGGCCTGATCGACACCTTCGTAGTCGAGGATTCTGCCGCCGTTACCGGCCAGGATCGCAATGCCTTTGGCCGCATCCATCACCGATCCCCCGCCGATGGCCACCAGCACATCGCAGACCGACTCGGTGTAGACCGCATACCCGGCTTCGATCTCGACATCCTTGGGATTGGGCGTCAGCTCGCTCCACACCTGGGGAAACAGGCCCTGTGCGGTGAGCAGATCGATCAGCTGACCCGCCCACCCGCTGTCGATCAGACCGGCATCGGTCACCACGAGCGGACGCACTCCGCCCAGCCGAAGCGTCGCGTGCGCCACTTCACCCAACGAATCCTGACCGAACACGATCTCCGGGGCATGGAACTTGAGCACGCGCGGTGCCTCCGGGCGGCTGCGTCGATCATCGAGGTCGTGCAGCGCCTTGCCCACGTTCGCAGTAGCTGCCTGGTCCACCGTTCACACCCTCGCTGTCCATCGGCCCGAGACATCCGGGCATGTGATTCAGGTTACAACCCTACGAGGGGGGCCCGTCGAATCCCACCAGCACCGGACCAGGTTCCCACCTACCCGATCGGGTAGGTACCCGAACCCCGACGGTCAGGGTCGGAGGCTGCTCAGGACAGCGCGTGCCCCAGTTCGGCCGCCTGCGCCGTCAGCTGGTCCCCGTCCCTCGCCACCACGACCCGGTCGCAGATCTGCTCGTAGTCCTCCATCGAACACGCGGCCTGAGCCCAGTAGCGACGCGCCTCGGGGGTGATCCACGCGACGCGGTGCACCATGGACCGAATCCTTTCCAGCGCATCGAGTCCCGACGGGCGGCCGTTGCACCGGCCGTCGCCGACGATGATCACCGCGGTGCGCTTGTTCAGCACGTCGGCATGCGAGTCCAACAGAGCGGCGAACATGCTGCCGTAGTCGCTACTGGCTTCGAGGTCCAGACGCGCATCCGCGAGCACCGCCGCCAGCGCGCCGTCCCCCGTACTGGCGAGCAAGGTGGTCGTCACGTCCACCGGTGCATCGACGAACCCCATCACCGTGCATCGGTGCGCGCGCGCATGCATGGCCTGCGCCAGGCGCAGGGTGAACGCCGTGATCGGCCGAACCGACAGCGAAACGTCGGCGAGCACGAGGAGTCGGACCTTGTCCGGTACCGGTGTCTTCGTCACCAAGCGAAACGGAATTCCGTCGGTTCGCAGACTCGACCGGACGGTGCGCCTCATGTCCAGCGGCCCGCGCGAGTGCTCGCGCGGCCGCGGGCGCGGGGTGCCGCGCATGTGCCGCAGCAGTTCGTGACTCGCGCGCTCGATCTCGGCGTGCCTGCCGATCACCTGCGCCGCACCGTCGATCGGTATCGGTGAGGGCATGGTGCCGGTCAGCTCAACCAACGCCGCGACGAAAGCCTCGACGGCATCGGTGATCCGATCCAGCATCGCGGCACTCAGCGGACCCGAATCACCGCCGTCGCCGTAGACGCTCCGCGGATCGTAGGCGTCGAACCACGCCAGCACGCTCGCCGGATCTTCCCAATTCAGCTGTCCCGCAACCGCTCCGCTGGTACTCGACGCCAACTCCCCTGCCGCCGTCGATCCGGACCGCTCCAGGTCGACGGTGTAGCTGACCCCGCGACGGCCCATGTCGCCGTCGGTGTCGATCGACAGATCATGATCCTCGGACGAAAGGCTGATGTCGTCGTCGTCCTTGTGTGGGTTGAAGCCTTTGTCGGCTTCGGGCGCGTCGAGCAGATCCCCGATCTCGACGGCACGCTCGTTGTACTCGGCGTACTTGGCGGCCTCCTGGTCCGCTCCCACCTCGAGGTCCGTCGGAAGTCCGCCGGCGACCTGCGCACCCAACGGCGATCGATGCTCGTCCACGGCACTGTCGATGGCGGCCTCGAACATCGACTCGAACGCGAGATCGAATCCGTGCTGTTCGTGGTCGTACTTGGCGCACGTCGCGCGCAGGGCCGCACGCAGAATCGTGAGGTCCCGGCCCCCGAGGAGACCGAGGACGCGTCGTACCTCGATCACCTCGGCCGGCGACGCCGCTACTCCGAAGCGCCGCAGCGTCCGCCCGAAGACAGCCGCAAGCACGTCGAGCACCACCGATGCCGAGAACGACTCGTGCCCGGTCATCGTCGTATTCCGATGCCACCCTTGTCGCGTCCACCGTGTCCGCGAAAGGCCGTCGCGGTCGTGTTGACGATCGTTCCCAGTGACGTTGCGGCAGAGGCTTTTTCGGCGACCGGCCCGGCCAAGGCGATCTTCATGTCCGAGGAGTACTTGACCAGCGCGGCGAGCAGATACTTGCGGGTGTCCTCGGAGTGTCCGAGAACCGACGCGATACGAGCCGCGTCGATCACCTCCGAGATCGACGGGCTCTTGCGCAGCGGTAGTTCGCGCAGTTCGGTTGCCAAATCGACGATCTCGGCCACGATGTGTGCGGGCACCTCGGGCGCACGAGCGGTGACGATCTCGCGCTCCCGCGCAGCCGTCGGGTAATCGAGATGGAAGTGCAGGCAGCGTCGCTTGAGCGCCGAGGACAGCTCACGAGTGTCGTTGGAGGTCAATATCACCCACGGATCGCTGCGCGCCGTGAAGGTGCCGACCTCGGGGATCGTCACCTGCTTCTCGGCGAGCACTTCGAGCAACAGTGCCTCCATCGACTCCTCGGTGCGATCGACCTCGTCGACCAGCAGCACCACCGGCTCCTCCGAGAGCACCGATTCGAGCAGAGGGCGTACGGCGAGGAAGGGCTCGGAGTACAGGCCGAAGTCCTTGGCGGCGAGCAGCTTCGATGCGTCGTCGATATCGGTGACGTGCTGGGTGAGCGCGCCGATGTGTTCGCGCAGCATCTGCACGTGCAGCAATTGCTTGGCGTAGTCCCACTCGTAGAGGGCTCGGTTGTCGTCGAGGCCCTCGTAGCACTGCAACCGAACCAGCTTCCGTCCGCTCGCCGCAGCGAGAGACTTGGCCAACTCGGTCTTGCCCACGCCCGCAGGGCCTTCGAGCAACAGTGGGCGATCGAGCGCTGTCGCCAGATGTACCACGGTGGCGAGGTCGTCGTCGGCGATGTAGTCCTGCTCACCGAGCGCGCGCTGCAGATCGGCGGCGTCGGTGAATCGAACGGTGCCGGTGTCGTCGCTACGCACTGTCGACAGCGAGGTCATGTGTTTCCCTTCGTGGTGCGGCGGAGCCGCAGTGGTGCGGTCATGCGCCGCCCGGGGCACATAACCGCACCACTGCGCAGCATCAGTACGACTCGTTGATCGCGTGCGAGACGACGGGGACCATCGACTCCACGGTCACCTCGCGGGGGTTGCCCGGGGTGCACCAGTCCTCCTGGATGTGCTCGGAGATCTTCAGCACCGACTTCTCGTCGCCCTTGATCACGTCGCCCTTGCCCGCGTACTTGCCGGTGTTCATCCTGTTCTTGTCGTACGTCGCCGAACGGATGGAGCCGAAGTTGTCGGGAATTCCGACGTCCTTGGCGAGCCTGATGGCGGCTTCGACGGCAGCATCGGCCGCCTGCACGGTGGTCATGTTCTTGGTATCGACGCCCATGGCCACGGCGATCTCGGCGTAACGCTCGTAGCGTGAGGGCAGGTTGTACTCCCACACGCGCGGCAGAGCGATGGCGTTGTTGAGGCCGTGAGCGCTGTCGTAGAACGCGCTGATCGCGTGCGAGATCGAGTGGATGACACCGAGTCCGCCGGAGTTGAACGCCTGCGTGGCGATGTACTGGGCGTTCATCATGCCCTCGCGAGCCTTCAGGTTGCCCGGGTCGTACACCGCTTCACGAAGGTGCTTGGACACCAGGCCGATCGAGTAGATGGCGTTGCCGAGCGACGGCGCGAAATCGAGACGCGAGACGTACGGCTCGGCACCGTGGGCGAGAACGTCGAAGCCGCAGAACGCGGTCCACTGCTGCGGGCAGGTGTAGTAGAGCAGCGGATCGTCCAGTGCCAGAGTCGGTGTCGACGCTTCGTCGAACGCCAGCCACTTGTGCGGCTTCTCCATGTCCGAGGTGTCGGTGATGACGTAGGCCCAGGACGTCTCCGAACCCGTTCCTGCAGTGGTCGATACGGCGATGTGAGGTGGATTCTGCTTGTTGGTGGACTTGGAGAATCCCTCGAACTCGTTGATGTTGCGTCCGTCGTGCGCGACGACGACGCGAATGCCCTTGGCCGCGTCGTGGCTCGAACCACCGCCGACGGAGATGACGCTGTCGCACTTCTCCTTCTGGTACAGCGCGGCACCGTCCATGACGTTGTAGTCCTTGGGATTGGACTCGACCTTGTCGTAGAGGACCACCTCGACGCCCTGGTACTCGATCTTGCCGATCAGTTCCTCGATGATTCCGGAACCGCGCAGACCGGTCGTGACGAGCAGCGAGCGCTTGAATCCGAGTTCCTTGGCCTCGACACCGATCATGTCGTGGGCACCGACTCCCAGCTTGGCGCGCGGCAGCGGATGAAACTCCTTGATGGGGAATTCCCAGATCTGATTGAGCTCGATAACCATCGGTGTCTCCTCGGTGAGTGTGAGTGACAAGACGCCCTCTGCTGTGATCGGCGTCTCACTGATGACCACACTCCACCGACGCACACCGCGTTGGGAACACCTCGAGGCGGGAACCCTGCCAACGACCCGACCGAACTACCCGATCGGGTAGGAGTACTCGCTCACCCTCGGCAGAGGAAGAACCACAGACTCTGGCGCACTACCGATCTCGGCGCTGCGCCAGCGAGAATCCGAGAACCGAGAACAACGCCATCGCGATGACGAACGCGCCGTACACCTCCACCGTCGTGCTCAACCCCAGCCGATGCACCGACAGACCGGCGACCACGGCGGGCACGCTGAAGGCGAGGTAGCTGATGACGAACGTCGTGGCGAACACCCCGCCTCGCTCCGCTGCGGGAACCAGGGCACCGAGCGTGCGCATCGCGCCGAGAAAAGTTGCTCCCCAACCCGACCCGGCGATGACAGCCCCGACGAAGTACAGCCCGATCGAGCCGATCTCGACCGATACCAAGGTCAGCGCCACACCGATCGCGAGCACGGACGCGCCGATCATCATTACCCTGCGAGGAAATCCGTTGCGCACCACGGCAGCTGCTATCGAACCGGAACCGAACAGTGCGAAGATCTCCAATCCGCCCACGATGTGGTTGTCGACACCGAAGACAGTGCCGATGATGGACGGACCGAGCGAGAGGTGGAAACCACCGAGAGACCACGTGGCGAACAGGGCGGGAGCGATGAGAAGGAACGGTGCCCGCACCGACTTCGGGATCGACATTCTCGGCAGCAGGGTCGACGCGAGGTGGCGTCGGGAATCGAAGCCGCGCAACGCCGATGTCTCGGGGACGAACAGCAGCGCCACCGCGAGGACGAGCGCCGCGCCGATCAACAGAACGAACACGAGGATCTCCGGTGCCGGAGCCAACTGCACCAGCAACCCGGCACCGAGCGCCCCGGCCGCCAGACCGAACGAAGGTGCCACGCTGTTGAGCAGCGGCCCGGTGGACACGTCGGGCTGGAGATCGATGATGGCCGCACTCATCGCACCCGTGGCCGCGCCTGCAGCAATCCCCTGCACCACGCGAGCGGCGATGAGGAGCGGCACGCTGTCGGAGACGATGAACAGCACCAGGCTCACCACGAGCATCAGCAGCGACGCAATCAGAATCGGCTTACGGCCGATGTGGTCCGACAGGCTGCCGACGGTGAGCAGCGTCGCCAGGAGCGCCACCGCGTAGACGGCGAAGATGAGCGTGAGTGTGATCGCGCTGAATCCCCACGACTGCTGGTACACCGGATACAGCGGAGACGGTGCTGCCGACGACGCCATCAGCACGATGAAGGCAACGCCCACCACCCAGAAGGCGTATCGATGCGGCATCCTCGCCGCAGTCCTTCCGGCACTACCGCGCACTTCGACGCCGACCATGTGTTTCCCTTCACCGCAGTAACCGTTAGCTCAGTGAAAGACAACGCTCGGGAGCGTCCTGCATTCCCCGACGGGTCAGTGCTGCTCTGCTCGCAGGTCGTCGAGTAGCAGCTTTCCTTCGGGATACCGCTGCGCGCTCGCAGGCAACCCGCCCTCGATTCCGCTGAGCCACACCGAGACGCGGCCGGTACCCGAACCGCTCGAGCCGACCTCGTCGACGCGTCGGACGGTCTGATTGGCCACGGCCTCGGCGCTGTCGAACATCGTCACCTCGGTGGGCAGCTGCGCAACGATCTCGCCACGCACCAGCGGGTAGTGCGTGCACCCCAGCACGACCGACTGGACGTCGTCGGGAGTGGCAGCCACGGCGGCGGCGATCGCAGCGCTGATCCCCCGCTGGTCTCCGCGGTCGATCGAATCCGCCAGACCGTGGCACGCCACGCTCGTCACCGTCCGATGCGAGGCGAACTCCTCGATCAACCGCGCTTGATAGGCACTGGCCGTCGTTGCTGCCGTTGCCCAGATCGCAATCCGATCACTCTGCGCCGCAGCGGGTTTGATCGCCGGGACGGTACCCACCACCGGGATCGTGTCACCGAGCGCGGCCCGAACGTGGCTCAGCGCCGTCACGCTGGCGGTGTTGCACGGAAGCACGACCACCTCGGCACCGAGATCGACGGCGTGCTCGGCGGTGGCGACCACCCGGTCGATCACCCACCGATCCGGTTTGGGTCCCCAGGGAGCGTTGTCGGGATCCATCATCAGCACCAGATCGAGCTCGGGACGCACCTGGCGGAGCCGCGCAGCCGTGGGGAGCATCCCCAGGCCCGAGTCGATCAGTGCGACGATCATGCCAATGCTTGCTCGACGTCGCCGACCAGGTCGGCACCGTCCTCGATGCCGACCGACAGCCGCACGAGATCGTCGGGTACCTCGAGCAACGAACCGGCCGTCGAGGCGTGGGTCATCGCGCCGGGATGTTCGATCAGCGACTCGACGCCGCCCAAGGACTCCGCCAGGGTGAAGATCTCGGTCTTCGCGCAGAAGTCGAGTGCAGCCTGCTTGCCGCCGGCCAGCCGCACCGACACCATGCCGCCGAACCGTCGCATCTGCTTCGCCGCGACCGCATGAGACGGGTGCGATTCGAGTCCGGGATAGATGACCTGCGAAATGGCCGGATGCCCCTCGAGGAATTCCACGATCTTCTCGGCGTTGTCGCTGTGTCGCTCCATCCGCAGCGCGAGAGTCTTGATGCCGCGCAAGGTCAGGAACGCGTCGAACGGTCCCGGAACACCGCCCGCGCCGTTCTGCAGGAACGCGAACGCCGTATCGAGCTCTTCGCTGTCGGTCACCAGCGCGCCGCCGACGACATCGGAGTGTCCGCCGATGTACTTGGTGGTCGAGTGCAGCACCACGTCGGCACCGAGGCTCAGGGGCTGCTGCAGATACGGGGACGCGAACGTGTTGTCGACGACCAGCTTGGCCCCGCCCTCGTGCGCGACGCCCGAGAGCGCCTCGATGTCACCGACGTTGAGCAACGGGTTGGTGGGCGTCTCGACCCAGACCAGCTTGGTGTTCGGGCGCATCGCCGCGCGGACCTCGTCGACATCCGACACCGCAGCCACCGAGTACTCGATGCCCCACTGGGTGAAGACCTTGTCGATCAATCGGTACGTGCCGCCGTAGGCGTCGTTGGGGATGACGAGGTGGTCACCGGGGCGAAGCGCCGAGCGGAGCAGGCAGTCCGTCGCCGCCATGCCCGAGGAGAACGCGCGCCCGTAGGTGCCGGACTCGATGGCCGCCAGGTTGGCTTCGAGCGGCCGACGCGTCGGGTTGCCGGTGCGCGCGTACTCGAAACCGCTGCGCATACCGCCGACGCCGTCCTGAGCGAAGGTGGAGCTGGCGTAGATCGGCACGTTCACCGCGCCGGTCAGCGGATCCGGCTCGTAGCCGGCGTGCACCGCCTTCGTGGAAAAGCCCTGCCAGGAGGTGTTGTCTGCCTTGCTGCGCTGCTCACTCATGCCCTCCACCCTAATCGGCCTGCGTCGCCCGGCGGGGTCGTGGGTAACCTGCGAAGACAACCCCCAGCGGAAAGAGGCACCGTGGCCAACTCCCAGAGCGTCGACGAACTGTTCGCGATCGATTCACTACTCGACGACGAAGAGCGTCAGATCCGAGACACCGTCCGCAAGTTCGGCAACGAGCGCATCCGTCCACACATCGCCGACTGGTTCGACGACGGCACTGTGCCGGCCCGTGAACTGGCCAAGGAACTGGGCTCGCTCGGGTTGCTGGGCATGCATCTCGAGGGCTACGGCTGCGCCGGAACCTCCGCGACGGCGTACGGCCTGGCCTGCCTCGAGCTCGAGGCGATCGACTCCGGCATTCGATCGCTGGTCTCGGTGCAGGGCTCACTGGCGATGTTCGCCATCTGGAAGTACGGCTCCGAGGAGCAGAAGCAGCAGTGGCTACCGGGCATGGCCGAGGGATCGCTGATCGGTTGCTTCGGGCTCACCGAGGCCGACTTCGGATCGAACCCAGGAGGCATGCTCACCCGCGCCAAGCGCGACGGTGACGACTGGATCCTCAACGGCAGCAAGATGTGGATCACCAACGGGCCGGTCGCCGACGTCGCCGTCGTGTGGGCCCAGACCGACGACAAGGTCAGGGGTTTCGTCGTCCCCACGGACACCCCCGGATTCACCGCCAACACGGTCAAGAAGAAGCTCTCGCTCCGCGCGTCGATCACCGGCGAGTTGGTGTTCGACGACGTCCGGCTTCCTGCCGACGCGATGCTGCCCGAAGCCCGCGGCCTGAGCGGCCCGTTGAGTTGCCTGAACGAGGCCCGCTTCGGCATCGTCTTCGGTGCCATGGGCGCGGCGCGGGATTGCATCGAGTCGGCGATCGAGTACTCCAAGACCCGCGCGGTGTTCGACAAGCCGCTGGCCGGGTACCAACTCACCCAGGCCAAGCTCGCCAACATGGCCCTCGAACTCGGCAAGGGTCAGCTGCTCGCGCTGCACCTGGGCCGACTGAAGGACAAGGGTCAGCTACCGGGTGAGCGAGTGTCGCTCGGCAAGCTCAACAACGTGCGCGAAGCGATCAAGATTGCTCGTGAATGCCGAACGATCCTGGCCGCCAACGGAATCACGCTGGAATACCCGGTGCTCCGACACGCCAACAACCTCGAATCGGTCCTCACCTACGAGGGCACGTCCGAGGTTCATCAGCTCGTGATCGGGCAGGCGCTGACGGGCTCCAGCGCTTTCCGATGAAGCGACTGCGCCGCATGTGAATGGAACTTCGTAGCCTGCTACGAAGTTCCACTCACATGCCTAGGCTCCCTTGCTGAGAAATCCGAGCAGATCGTGGCGGGTGATGACGCCGACGGGCTTGCCTTCCTCGACGACCATCAGCGCATCGGATTCGCCGAGTGCCTTGGTGGCGTCGGAGACAGTCTCTCCGGCACCGATCAGCGGGAACGGCGCGCTCATGTGCTTGGCGACGGGGTCGGCCAACGCGGCCCGTCCCTCGAACACGGCGCTCAGCAGATCGCGCTCGGTGACGCTGCCGGCAACCTCGCCTGCCATGACGGGCGGCTCGGCACCGACCACGGGCATCTGCGAGACGCCGTACTCGCGCAGGATCTCGATGGCGTCACGCACGGTTTCCGACGGGTGGGTGTGCACCAGGTCCGGGAGCGCGCCGGACTTGCCGCGCAGCACTGCACCGACGGAGGTCTCCTCGGTGGTGCCGTCCAGGCGTGAACGCAGGAATCCGTACGAGGACATCCAGGAATCGTTGAAGATCTTGGCCAGGTAGCCGCGTCCGCCATCGGGCAGCAGCACGACGACCAGCGCGTCGGGACCTTCACGCTCGGCGACCTGGATAGCAGCAACGGCAGCCATGCCGCACGAGCCGCCGACCAGCAGGCCCTCCTCCCGTGCGAGGCGACGGGTCATGTCGAACGAATCGGCATCGGAGACCGCGATGATCTCGTCCGGGATGGACGGGTCGTAGGCGGTCGGCCAGAAGTCCTCGCCGACGCCCTCGACGAGGTACGGGCGTCCCGTACCTCCGGAGTACACCGAGCCCTCGGGGTCGACGCCGATGACCTTGACCTTGCCGCCGGAGACCTCCTTGAGGTACTTGCCGGTGCCGGAGATGGTGCCGCCGGTGCCGACGCCTGCGACGAAGTGGGTGATCTTGCCGTCGGTGTCGGCCCAGATCTCGGGACCGGTGGTCTCGTAGTGGCTGGCCGGGCCCGCCGGGTTGGAGTACTGGTTGGGCTTCCAGGCTCCCTCGATCTCGCGAACGAGTCGATCCGAGACGCTGTAGTAGCTGTTGGGGTCCTCGGGCGCGACGGCCGTGGGGCAGACGACGACCTCGGCTCCGTACGCGCGCAGCACGTTGCGCTTGTCCTCACCGACCTTGTCGGGGCACACGAACACACACTTGTAGCCACGCTGCTGCGCGACCAGTGCGAGACCGACGCCGGTGTTGCCGGACGTGGGTTCGACGATGGTGCCGCCGGGCTTCAGTTCACCGGACGCCTCGGCCGCGTCGATCATCTTGACGGCGATGCGGTCCTTGGACGAACCACCCGGGTTGAGGTATTCGATCTTGGCCGCGACAGTGCCGGCGCCGTCGCCGATGACGGTGGACAACTTCACCAACGGGGTGTTGCCGATGAGTTCGGTGATGTGCTGTGCGATGCGCATTGCTCCATCTTCCCAGATGCAGGTATTCGACTCTCGGTCACGGCCGTCGACACCCGCATACGATGGTGAGGAAGGCATGAGGAGAGGGATCGATCTGTGACGGCGAGCGGATGGCGTACCGCTGCAAAAGCGAGCGCCGCGACAGTGCTGGCAGGCTCGGGAGCAGGGACGGCGTCCTGGGCCGCGTACCGACATCTGATGGCGCAGGCCGCTGCGGCGCGTGGCGTCATCGGGCGCACCACGGCCAAACCACCGGAGGCGGACGGCGTCTACACAGCGGGCTGCGTGGCCCCGGAACGGTGGCGATTGGGAAGTTCAGCAGATATTCATCTGATGATCTTCGGCGACTCCACCGCGGCAGGCGTCGGCTGCACCGTCGCCGACGAGGTTCCCGGCGTTCTGCTGGCCAGAGGATTGGCGGAGGAAACAGGCCAACGAATTCGCTTGAGCACCAAGGCAATTGCCGGTGCCACATCCAAGGGACTCGAAGGCCAGGTCGACGCCATGTTCGTCGCAGGTCCCCCTCCCGACGCCGCGGTCATCTTCATCGGCGCGAACGACGTCACCAAGAAGTTCTCCATTCCGGCTTCGGCGGCCCGACTGGGCGACGCGGTGGAGCGGCTCACCGCCAAGGGCTGCGTCGTCGCCGTGGGTACGTGCCCCGATCTCGGTGTCGTGACGGCCATTCCGCAGCCGCTGCGTACCGTCGTCCGCAATTGGGGTCGCCGCCTCGCCCACGCCCAGACTGCCCGCACGCTCAGCGCGGGCGGGCATCCGGTGGCCCTGGCCGATCTGCTGGCTCCCGAGTTCCTGGCGGCCCCCGACACCATGTTCTCGGCGGACCGCTTCCATCCCTCGGCGGCCGGCTACGAGCTTGCCGCACAGCAGATTCTGCCGGTGCTCGCCTCCGCCCTCGGCGTGTGGCACGGTGGTCCGCTGCCCGAACTGCCGACGGTGTCTGCTGCCGTCGAATCGCGCAAGCCGATCCCCCGTGCCACCGCAGCCCTCGACCGATTTCTGCGCCGGCGAACGGCAGAACTCGACGCCGAGATCACCACTGCGTCGGAGGATCTCGTACGTCGCGGCAGCGCCGATTCGGCGGGGTTGTAAGTTCGGTCAGGAGACATCGCCTACCCGGCGGTAGCAAAGCAGGTACGCAGTATCGATTCGAAGGAGATCTCATGCCAGAGGCAGTCATCGTCGCCACCGCGCGCTCACCGATCGGCAGGGCGATGAAGGGGTCGCTCAAGGACATTCGCCCCGACGACCTCACCGCTCAGATGGTCGCCGCTGCGCTGGCCAAGGTGCCCTCGCTCGACCCGAAGGACGTCGACGACCTGCTTCTGGGCTGCGGACTGCCCGGCGGCATGCAGGGCAACAACCTCGCTCGCATCGTCGCGGTTCAGCTCGGCTACGACTCCCTGCCCGGAACGACGATCACGCGATACTGTTCGTCCTCGCTGCAGACCACCCGCATGGCGCTGCACGCGATCAAGGCGGGCGAAGGTGACGTGTTCATCTCGGCCGGTGTCGAGAGCGTGTCCAGCTTCGTTCACGGCAGCTCCGACTCGCTCCCCGAGAGCCACAACCCGATCTTCGCCGACGCCGAGGCCCGTACCAAGAAGGCACAGGAAGAGGGCGCGGACAGCTGGACCGACCCCCGCGAGAACGGCGAACTGCCCGACGCGTACATCGCGATGGGCCAGACGGCAGAGAATGTCGCGCTTCTGACCGGCATCACCCGCGAGGACCAGGACCACTGGGGCGTGCGCAGCCAGAACCGCGCCGAAGAGGCCATCAACGCCGGATTCTTCGAGCGGGAGATCACCCCGGTGACCCTCGCCGACGGCACCGTGGTCAGCACCGACGACGGCCCTCGCGCCGGCACCACGTACGAGAAGATCAGCCAGCTCAAGCCGGTCTTCCGACCCAACGGCACGATCACTGCCGGCAACGCCTGCCCGCTGAACGACGGCGCAGCAGCGCTCGTCATCATGAGCGACACCAAGGCCAAGGAACTGGGCCTGACCCCGCTGGCGCGCATCGTCTCCACCGGCGTCACCGGCACCTCTCCCGAGATCATGGGCCTCGGACCGATCGAGGCCACCCGCAAGGCGCTGAAGATCGCGGGCATGTCGATCTCCGACATCGACCTGTTCGAGATCAACGAGGCCTTCGCGGTGCAGGTCCTCGGTTCGGCGCGCGACCTCGGCATCGAGGAGGACAAGCTCAACGTCTCCGGCGGTGCCATCGCCATCGGCCACCCGTTCGGTATGACCGGTGCCCGGATCACCACCACGCTGCTGAACAACCTGACGACACACGACAAGACGTTCGGCGTCGAGACCATGTGCGTCGGCGGCGGCATGGGCATGGCCATGGTGCTGGAACGTCTCAGCTGATCCGAGACAGCACAACGAGAAAGCCCCGCCTCTCCCGAAGGAGTGGCGGGGCTTTTCTCGTGAGCACTAGTCGTTTTGGAAGTAGCTCAGCAGGCGCAGGATCTCGACGTACAGCCAGACCAACGTGATGGTCAGACCGAGGGCGACGCCCCAGGCTGCCTTCTCCGGTGCCTGTGCGCGGATCAGTTGATCGGCCTGGTCGAAGTCGAGCAGGAAGCTGAACGCGGCGATGCCGATGCAGACGAGGCTGAAGATGATGGCCAGCGGTCCGCCGGAACGAAGACCGAAACCGTCCTCCATGAAGAAGCTGGCGACGAGGTTGCCGAGCATGAGGACGACGACACCGATGAGGGCACCGACGACCATGCGGGTCAGGCGCGGGGTGACGCGAATCGCGCCGGTCTTGTAGACGATCAGCATGCCGAAGAACACGCCGAACGTGCCGAGGACGGCCTGACCGATGAGGGCCGATCCGCCGACCCCACCGAACGCGACACCGGTGAACATCAGCGACAGTGCGCCGAGGAACACGCCTTCCGCTGCAGCGTAGGCGAGGACGATGGCCTTGTTGTCCATCTTGCGACCGAAGGTCGCGAACATGACCAGGCCGAAGCCGATCAAGCCACCGCCGATGACGAACGGAGCGGCCAACGCGGTGTTGTTGGAGACCAGCAGGTACGAGATGATCGCCGTGACGCTCAGCACACCGAGGGTGATGCCGGTCTTGGTGACCACGTCGTCGATGGTCATTGCCCGCTGTGCGGGCTGGGTGGTGTACGGGTCGGCCTGCGTTCCGGGATGCTGGCCGAAGGTGGCGGCCTGCGAGGCTCCAGCCGTCGCAGATCCGAATGTGGCGTAGCCGCCGCCCTGCTGCTTGGGCAGGTTGCGGAACACCGGGTTGCTGGAGGTGCGCACCGTGTCTCTTCCCTTCGTAAGTTCTGATCCCCACCGGGGATCTCCCCGTCGGTCATCAGTAGAACGTCTGACATCCGGACAAAAGTTCCCAGGAGGAGAACTTCTACGACGGACAAATCGGACTCTACCGGGTGGGGGCTCGACACGCGGAGACGACGGCGTGTGTGACACCGAATCGAAACGGGCACTATGAGGAAATGGCAATCGAAGACGGACCCGACCAGACCTTGGACCCCAGCGAGAGCGTCGACTCCGACGAGGTGCGCAACGACGACGGCGACACCGTGGTCGATCCCCCCGATCACTGGAGCGAGGCCAACAGCTTCGGCACCACTGCTCGCGAAGCAGCCGAGGGCGAAAGTCTGGACCTCAAGCTCAGCGAGGAAGAACCCGACATCGCCGTCGAAGACGATCTCGACCGCCCGATCACCGAGACCCCCGACGACGAGTTGACCGAGGAACTGGTCGACCACGTCATCGAGGAATCCGACGAGGATCCGGACGTCGATTACGCAGAAGGCCAGCGTCAGGCCGAAATAGTCGAAGGCACTCTCGTCGAGGACCTCGGACGCAACCGAGGACAGATCGACGGAGCTCCCGAAGACGGCGGCCCGGTCACCTGACCGTCTACCGTTGCTCGCTCGGACGCACCGAGCGAGCAACGGTGAATTTGCCGTTGCGCCCCATCAGGTCGGTGGGGCCGACGGCGTCGGCCAGTTCGCGCCGATAGTTCAGATGGGTGTTGAACACCGTCCACAGTTGTCCTCCCGGCCTCAGCACGCGGCCCGCCGCCGCGAACAACTTGCTCGCGCCGCCCGTGTGCACCGCAGCACCCTCGTGGAACGGCGGGTTGCACACCACCAGATCGACCGACTCCGATTCGACCGTGGACATCGCATCGTCGGCGAGCACCGACACACGCGTCCCGTTGGCCTCGGCCGTGGCCGCCGCCGATGCAATCGCTGCGGACGAGCGGTCGGTGGCGATCACCTCGAGGTCGGGCCTGGTGCGCGCCAGCTCGGTGGCGAGAATTCCTGTGCCACAGCCCAAGTCGACGGCAACCCGAGCTCGCGGGAGCATCTTCGGAACGAACTCGAGCAGATACCTGGTCCCGATGTCGAGGCCCGCACCCGCGAACACTGCCCCGTGCGCCACCACCGTCAAGTCCAGGTCGGCGATCCTCTTGCTCACCGGATACGTCATTCCCGACGCCACAGCCCCACGTGCGGTGAGCACTCGGGCCTTCTGTCGTCCGCGGCCGGCCGTCACCGTCTCGAACGACTTCCGCAGGACGTCGTTCATCGCCGGGGTCATGTGCTTGTCTCGTCCCCCCGCGAGGACGACGACGTCCGACGATGCGTGTGCGGCGATGTGCTCGGCGATCTCGGTGAGTTCGGCCAGACCTCGCGGCAACTGCATCAGCACCACGCCGACGCCGTCGAGAAGTTCGGCACCGAGCGCGTGCTGGGTGTAGGTCCCGGCCATCGAGACCCGCGCGGCGTTCAGCTCGAGCGCGCGCACTCCGGTGACGGCGTCCTGATGCACGCGTATCGCGGAGAAACCGACAGAGGCGGCCCCGAGGGTCAGGGCTCCGTACCGGTCGCCGATCACCGCGATCGGCCTGGTCCTGTCGATTCCGGTCAGTTCGTCGACGGTATCGAGGACGAGGCGGTCCGCGGCGTCGACGGCGTGAAGGTTGGGTGCCTCGGCGTCGGGCTCGCGACGAAGGGCGTCGAACAGGGATTCATCGGGCACTCGAGCAGTATCCCACCCGGCCGAGCCCGGACAGCCCGCGCGGCGAGTGGCTATTGCCGCGAATCAGGGGCATGCTCGGGGAATGGAACACAAGGACAAGAACGAGGCGCTCTTCAGCCATCCCGACGACGCATCGACCGATGCGCACGCCGAAACATCGAAGCCTGCCGTCTACACCGCCCTGTTCAGCGGCGCGAACGAATAGCGAGAACAGCCCTTCACGACAGGTAGCGCAGGTACTCCAACGCCTTGGTCGCATGTACGTGACCGCGTTCGCTCTGCACCACCATCCGCACCACTCGGTTCCGATCGATCACGAATGTCGTCCGCTTCACGGACAGTAGCTGCCGCAGATACCCACGGTTGGCTGCATGCGCCCGCCCGCGTTCGAGCTCACGAAGCCGACGCCGCCGGGTGAACCACCCGCCTCGTCGCACTCCGAACTGCTCGGCCACCGCACCGTCGGAGTCGGACAGCAACGGATAGTCGAACGACCTCTGCAGCGCGAAATGCTGGTTGCGATCTCGGGTGTCGGTACTGATGCCGACCCGTTGCGCGCCGAATCTCTCGAATTCCGTACCCAAGTCCCTGAAATGACACGCTTCGGCCGTGCAGATGGGGCTGTTGGCCGCCGGGTAGAAGAACAGTACGACCGGGCCCGACGCAGTCAGGTCGGTCAGCGCACGCAGTTCCCCGGAATGGTCCGGTAGCTCGAAATCCGGGGCGGTATGTCCGATACGCATGGGGCGAGGCTACCGCTCAGGCGTTCACGAGGGCGGCGGTCAGGCGATGCCGGAGGTCCCGATCGATACCCAGGTGCGTCAGGTACCCGTCGAACGATCCGTGCGTCGACTTCATGACGTCCAGCCCGTGCTCCAGGTAGGACGCGCGAACACCCAGTATCGCCTCGGTGGGTCGGACCTCCGTGTCGGCCGCCCCCACCCAGGTTCGGCGCACGTGAGCGAGTAGGGGCTCGATCCCGTCGTTGCTGCGTAAGTAGTCCGCGACGATGTCGTCCTCGCTGACACCGGCCGCCCGCAACACCGTCGCGACGGTCCACCCGGCCCGATCCTTGCCCGCTGCGCAGTGCACCAGGACGCCACCGCGCCCCTCGACGATCGCGTCGACCACCCGCTTGATCGCATGCGATGCCCCGTCGAGAGCCGAGAAGGACGCGTACGCCCGCATCATGTACTCGACTTGGCTCCGCTCGTCCTGCATGGGAGCTTCGTGGGGGGCGCGCACTCCTCGAACGATCTCGAAGGGAACCGAGATCGACTCGACGCCCGGCGGAACTCGGTCCGCGCCACTGCGATCGATCTCCGAACCGCTACGAAAATCGAACACCGTGCGGATCCCGAGGTCACCGACAGAACGCTGACCGCTCTCGGACAGCGCGCTCAATTCGGAAGCGCGATAGAACAATCCATGCCGAACCGTCGCCCCTTCCGTGGTGCGCGCACCGCCGAGATCACGGAAGTTCCAGGCCCCGTCGAGGGCGAATTGATCGTGTATCGGGGCGTCGGGCATGGGTTCGACCCTATCGAAAGCGAGGCTACGAGCGCGGTACCAGCCAGCGACGCAGCCGGGCAGTGACGAACGGCATCACCACGTACACCATCAGCGGCGTGCACATCAGCACTACCAGCGCGGTACGCAGGGCCACGTTCAGGTCGGTCAGGTGTGGCGTCACAACGATGTTGACGAGCAGACTGACGGCGTAGAAGGCAACCCCGATCGAGACCGCCTGCTTCCACCGCGGCGGCGGACCACCGATCACCCGGACGGCGTCGGTGAGGTTGGACTGCGGCTCGAACCATCCCTCCACACCGGAGAGTCGATGTGTCGCGACGTCGTCGGCGATGGGACGGCCGGTGCCGAGCCAGGTGCGCCTGGCATTCGAGCGCAGCCAGGCGTCGAGTTCGGCGTGTGTCTCGAAGCGATACACCACGTGGTAGTCGTTGGAATCGCCGGAACTGCGCAGCCAACCGCCACCGAGAAATCCGGGAAAGGTTCGGACGATGTCCATCCCGCGATCGGTCCACTCCACGAAGTCGGCTTCGTATCCCTGACGAACGCGTCGCGCGACCGAGGTCGTGACGTGATCGAGCGTGTCGGTCGTGGTCATGCGGTACCCCTCCTGCGCGTGTTCGTCGCGGATCGATGTGTTCTACACAGAGTGCGGCCATATGGACCGACATTCAAATCGGGAGCCGAATCAGAGATCGATGGCTCGATGCTGGAAAGAATGTGACAATTCGTCCACACAGACCCCTCACGAACCGGCTGGAGTGGACGGATGGCACAGATGGAATACGAGCTCGACGATGTGGACCGACGTATCGTCACCGAGCTCAGCCGTGACGGCCGAATGTCCATGCGCGCCCTGGCCGAGGCCACCCACATCTCGCGAGCACACGCCTACGTGCGCGTCGACCGTCTCGTCGACGAAGGGGTCATCGAGGGATTCACCGCACGCATCGCCTACGAGAAAGCGGGGTTCGGCGCGTCGGCGTACGTGGCGTTGTCCATTCGGCAGGATTCCTGGCGCGCCGTCGCCGACGATCTGAGCACCTTCCCCTTCGTCGAACACGTCAGCCTCATGGGCGGCGACTTCGACGCCCTCGTTCTGGTGCGAGCTCCGGACACCTCGGCGCTACGACACCTGGTGCTCGACAAACTGCAGGGACTCGACGGGATACTGTCGACGCGAACCTGGCTGATCTTCGACGAGGCGATCGGACCCGGCGCGCAGTGGACCGCAGAGACAACGAACGGGAGCAATCCATGACCACGTCCGAGCGGCAACGGAACTCCACCGACGTCATCGTGATCGGCGGCGGAATCGGGGGTGTCTCGCTCGGCTACGAACTCGCGAGCGACCGACGCGTCACACTGCTCGAGCGCGAATCGACCCTGGCCTTCCACACCACCGGACGTTCGGCCGCCCTGTTCCTGGAAACCTACGGCAACAGCACCATTCGGGCCCTGACGACGGCCAGCCGGGCCTTTCTGGTCGACCCGCCGGAGCACTTCCGAACCGAGCTGCTGGCCCCGCGTCCGCTGTTGCAGTTCGCGGCCATCGGGCGAGGCGACGCGCTCGAGGCAATGTATGCGGACGTCAGCCGACTGACACCCGACGCCCGATTGGTCACCCCGACCGACGCGCGCACACTCTTTCCGCCACTGCGCCCCGACCTGATCGATTGTGCACTCTACGAACCACATTCGATGGAGGTCGACGTCCACGCGCTGCACCAGGGTTTCGTACGGGGGTTGCGCGATCGAGGTGGACAGGTCCACACCGGGACAGGCGTGACGCAGCTCGGACGCGTCGACGGATTGTGGCACGTGCACACCACGGACGGGTCGGTCCACACTGCTCCCCTCGTCGTCGACGCAGCAGGCGCGTGGGCGGACGTCGTGGGCGGCATGGCGGGTGCCGATCCGATCGGACTCGTCCCGATGCGTCGGTCGGTGTTCATGATCGCCGCGCCCGACGATCTCGACACCGCGAATCTGGCGACGTTGAGCGATATGGACGAGAAGTTCTACATCAAACCCGAAGGCGCACAACTCTTGTGCTCCCCTGCAGACGAGACACCCACCGAGCCGAGTGACGCGCGCCCCGACGAGTTGGAGATCGCGCGGGCGTTCGACGACATCGCCGAGGCCACCACACTGACGGGCCGGCATCTGCGCTCGTCCTGGGCGGGTCTGCGCAGTTTCGTTCCCGATCGCACCCCGGTCGTGGGCTTCGACCCGAGCATCGAAGGCTTCTTCTGGTGCGCCGGTCAGGGTGGGTACGGAATCCAGACCTGTGCGGCACTGGCACGAGTCGGCGCGGCAATCGTTCGCGGAGAACCGCTTCCGATCGACGTGACTGCGCGCGGACTGCGGGCGGAAGACTTGGCTCCGCAGCGCTTCGGGTGAGAGGCGCTTCGCGCCACGTGCACGAAAACTCGACCCCTGCTACGAAGTTCCACTCACGACGTCTACCGTCATCCGGCGACTACGCGTCGTAGATCGCGCAGCGTGGTTCGGTAGATGTCCACCAGGTCGGCGTCCTGCCCGGCATCGATGCGCTCGGCCCAGTCGTCGAAGGCGATTCGCATGGCCATCCCGGCACCCTCGATCAGCAATCGTGCGTACGAACGTGATTCGTGGCCATCGAGCTTGGCGGCCACCGAGTCGGTGACGCGACACAGCGTCATGGCGTCGGTCGCGAAGGCGGCGGACCGCAGGTGATCGTCGCGCCCGATCAGCCGTCGGGTACGCAGTAGTCGATCTCGCGCTTCGTGCGGTGCCGCGGATAATCGTTCGACGGATCGCTCGTACAGTGCTTCGATAGCTGCAAGGGTGATGTTCGCGGGGGCCGTCGATGCCAGCCAGGCGTCGATGTCGAGTTCGAACTCCGGGGCGAGCCCGAGAACCGACTCTTCCTTGGATGCGAAGCTGCGAAAGAACGTGCTGGGTGATACTCCGGCCCGACGTGCGATTTGGTCGACCGTCGTTGCTGCGCAACCCTGCGTCTCGAACAGTTCGAGCGCGGCACGGGTGATCTCGAGCTGGGTTTCCCGGCGACGTCGCTCTCGCAGGTCCGGCACGTGCTCGCTCATCGTCCTCCACCCATCGCCTACTTCTCTGTATTCTCGCCGTCAACTTACCAGCAATGTTCAAGTTGACAGTCACTGTCACAATGAGTCAGGCTGTCACAGCACGACCTTTTCTCCACACTTGAACCCATACGCGAAAGTTCCCGACACATGACCACACCTGAGACCGACCACGCACCCGACGCGCAGCTCGCGCCGGGAAGCAAGTTGCTGATCGGCATCCTCGTCATCGCAGCGTTCGTCATGATCCTCAACGAGACGATCATGAGCGTGGCGCTCCCTACCCTGATGGTCGACCTGAGCATCACGGCAACGACGGCGCAGTGGCTCACCACCGGATTCCTGCTGACCATGGCCGTGGTCATTCCCATCACGGGGTATCTGTTCCAGAGATTCACGTTGCGTCAGGTCTTCGTGGCAGCGATGACGCTGTTCACCGTCGGCACGCTGCTCGCGGCATCCGCCCCGGGCTTCGAGCTGCTCCTGCTCGGACGCATCACCCAGGCCAGCGGCACGGCCATCATGTTGCCGTTGCTCATGACGACGGTGCTCACCGTCGTCCCTGCGCACAAGCGCGGCGCGATGATGGGAATCATCTCGATCGTCATCGCCGTCGCTCCGGCCGTCGGCCCGACGATCTCGGGAGTCATCCTCGATTCGCTGAACTGGCGTTGGATGTTCTGGCTCGTTCTCCCCATCGCACTGATCGCATTCGCGATCGGTACCACGCTGGTGAAGAACGTGACGCAAACCGGTCGGCCTTCGTTCGATCCCCCATCGGTGGTGTTGTCCGCGTTGGCGTTCGGCGGCATCGTCTACGGCCTGAGCAGCCTGGGACATTCGGCCGAAGAATCGGTGGTACCGGTATGGCTACCACTGGCGGTCGGTGTGATCGCACTGCTGGTGTTCGTGCTGCGTCAGATCTCGCGCCAGGACCGTGGCGGCGCACTGTTGGACATGCGACCGTTCCGCACCACCACGTTCAGCATCGGCCTCGGCATGATCGCGATCTCGATGATGGCCCTGTTCGGTGCGCTGATCCTGCTGCCGATGTACCTGCAGAACGTCCGCGGCCTCGACACACTCGACACCGGCCTGATGCTGCTCCCCGGCGGATTGCTGATGGGCCTGCTCGCTCCGTTCGTCGGCCGCATCTTCGACCGAGTCGGGCCGCGCCCGTTGGTGATTCCTGGAGCCATCGTGATGAGCGCCGCCCTGTGGTCGATGACCGTGCTCGACGCGCAGACCGCCCTGCCTGTGGTGATCGGCATCCACATGCTTCTCTCGGCGGGACTCGCCTTCATCATGACGCCACTGATGACATCGGCACTGGGTTCGCTGCCCACCCCGCTGTACTCGCACGGAAGCGCAATCTTCAACACGGTGCAGCAGTTGGCTGGCGCTGCCGGAACCGCGCTCTTCGTCACCGTGATGTCGAACACCGCGGCGGCCCGAATCTCCGACGGCGCAACCCAGCTCGGCGGTTCGGAGGCCGGCATCCATGCCGCGTTCCTCTACGGCGGTGCGGTATCTCTGGTGGCGGTGGCGGCGTCGTTCTTCATCCGCGCTACGGGACGCAAGGATGTCGACGAGGTCGCTCCCGTACAGCCGGTGCACTGAGTCAATCCGATTCGACCATCTCCAACGCCGCAGAGACGATCTCGTCTTCCGACAGGAGGACGAGATCGGCTGCGGCGCCCAGCGGTACGAACGAATTCTTGCTCGCCACTCGGCGGACCGTACCCGCGTAGCCACCCTCGACGAGAGCCGTCACGACGCCTTCTCCCACTCCCCCGTCGTGTCGGGTCTCGTCCGCGATCAACACGCGATCGAAGCCGTCGAGCCGGCGCAGAAGGTCGTCGACCGGCAGCGGAACGATCCAGCGCAGATCGACGATCGTCGCGCCGATCCCTCGCTCACGCAACCTCGATGCCGCACGCCTGCTCATCACCACCCCGTTACCGAAGGTGACGATGGCCAGATCGTCACCGTCCGAATGGATTGCGGTGGTGGCGAACTCGGCGGACGCGTCGTCGGCGCACCGCAACTCTCCGTCGCCGTCGTCCAGATCGACGCGGTGGTACAGCGCTATCGGCTCCAGAAAGACGCAGACCCGTCCCTCCTCCACGGCCAGCGCGACACACGTCCGCAGCAGCGCGGCGGCCTCGGCCGCGGAACTCGGAACCGCCACGACGATGCCCGGAACATCACGCAGAACCGCTACCGCGTTGTCGTTGTGAAAGTGCCCGCCGAAACCGCGCTGATACGCCAGACCGGCGATGCGCACGACCATCCCGTTGCTGAACTGCGAATCGGAGAAGAACTCGAGCGACGCGGCCTCACCGCGCAGCTGATCCTCGGCATTGTGCAGGTACGCCAGATACTGAATCTCGGGTATCGGGACGAATCCTGCCAGCGCAGCACCGAGGGCGGTGCCGAGCACCGTCTGCTCGTCGAGAAGCGTGTCGAAAACCCTTGCTGCGCCGTACTTCTTGCGCAAACCCTTCGTGACTCCGTAGACGCCGCCCTTGACGGCCACGTCCTCCCCGAACACCAGGACCTCCGGCCGCGCCGCCATGATGTCGGTGAGCGTCCTGTTGATCATGGCGGCGAGCGTCAGCCGCGGCCCGCTCTGTGCCGGTCGCAGGCTCTGCTCGGTCGCGGCCACCGCGATCGGTCTCCGTTCGGTGAGCGGAGCCATCACCGCCTCGGCGGTGGCCAGGCGCGACGACGCCCCGGACCGCAGCGACTCGACCATCGCCTCGGCCTCGCTCATCACGGTCTCGCGCATTGCCTCGTAGCGGCCCTCGACGTCGGCTGCCGAGAGCACACCGGCCCCGATCAGCGCACGTGCGCAGGCGAGCAACGGATCTCGTGCATAGTCGCCGACGATGTCCGCATTGGTGCGGTACGCAAGCTCGGCGTCGGATCCGGCGTGGCCCATCAACCGCACCGTCTCGAGATGCACCATCACCGGCCGACGCCCCGACCGCACCGCGGCGACAGCGGCGTCCACGGTTCGCATCAGCGCGACCGGGTCGGTCCCGTCGGCTCGCACGTACTCGATCGACGGAAATCGGCTGAGCGACCGCTCGATCCAGCCCCGCGGTGACCGGGTACTGATTCCGATGCCGTTGTCCTCGCAGACGAGGAGGATCGGCATCGGAATCGACTGGTGGGCACAGTATGCAGCCGAATTGAGCGCACCCACCGTCGTCGAATGATTGGCGGAGGCATCGCCGAAGCTGCACACCACGATGGCGTCCTCGGGCCATGGCGTTCGGTGGCGCAGCGCCTTCGCGCGCCCCAGCGCGAATGCCAGACCGACCGCGCGCGGGACCTGCGACCCGATGGTGGACGTCTGCGGCACGATGCCCAGATCGGGGTGCCCGAACACCTTGTGCCGCCCGCGGGAGATGGGGTCGCGGGTGGAGGCGACCAAGCCGGCCAGCACGTCGTGGATCGGATTCGACCCCAAATGCTGTTGTGCGCGTGCGGCATGGAAGCCGCCGGAGCGGTAGTGCAGCAGTGCCGGGTCGGTGACCGTCGTCGCGGCACCGACGGCTGCATTCGACTCGTGCCCGGACGATCCGATGGTGTAGTAGCCGAAGCCCGTCGATTGCAACCAGCGGGCTGCGAAGTCCAGGTGCCGACTGGCGAGCTGCGCATCGAAGTACCTCAGCACACGATCCGGATCGGCGAGCTCCGGTCCGCTCGTCGCCGCGACCCGAATCCGGTCCAGGAAATGCGCGTCGATCGCTTCCGCCACGCAAGCCCCTTTTCTTCACACGGTACGAGCCGGAAAATCAGCCCAGCGCGATCATATCCACCGGGCTGCTCAACAACCGGCCGACGAGCGCGAGAAACTGCGATCCTTGCTGCCCGTCGACGAGGCGATGGTCGAACGAGAGCGACAGTGTCGTCACCGACCGTAGTGCGATCTCGCCCTCGTGCTCCCACGGCATGCGGCGAATCGAGCCGAAACAGAGGATGGCAGCCTCGCCGGGGTTGAGGATCGGCGTACCGGCGTCGACTCCGAAGACCCCGACGTTGGTGATGGTGATCGTGCCGTCGGCGAGATCGGCCGGACTGCTCTTGCCTTCCTTGGCCGTCCGCGTCAGATCCGACAGTGCGCGGGCGATGTCCACCAGAGACTTCTCGTGAGCGTCCTTGATGTTCGGCACCATCAACCCGCGCGGAGTTGCGGCGGCGATACCGAGGTTGACGTAATGCTTGGTCACTATCTCCTGACTCGTCTCGTCCCACGAGGAGTTGAGCGACGGATTCGATTTGAGCGCAACGAGAACCGCCTTGGCGACCAGAGCCAGCGGGGTCAGACGAACGTCGGCGAAGTGAGCGGACGCACGGAGGGAGTCCAGCAGAGTGAGAGTTTCGGTGACGTCGACGGTGACGAACTCGGTGACGTGCGGAGCGGTGAACGCGCTGCGCACCATCGCCTCCGCGGTGTGTTTGCGGACTCCCTTGATCGGGGTCCGTTCTTCGCGGCCGGTCCGTTGCGGGGTCCGCACCTCTGTCGGGTCCTCACCCTTCAGGTAGGTCTCGACGTCTTCGCGCGTGACGTCACCACGGCTTCCCGTTGCGGGCACCTCGGCCAGGTCGACGGCGTTGTCCTTGGCCATCTTTCGTACCGGTGGCGCAGCCAGCGGTTTCCCGTTCCGTCCGGTCGGTGTCGGGGTGGCCGGTGCTGCACCTCGGCCGCCGCGTCGACTGGAGCCTTCCTTCGCCACGCCGTAGCCGACGAGAACCGGAACGCGCTCGTCCCCGTCTTCGGCGGGAACCGTCATGTCCACATCGGGAACGGCAGGCTCCGACTCGGCACCGCCCTCGTCGTCGCCACCGACCCTGATGTCGATGATCGGTACGCCGACCTCGACGGTGTCACCCTCCGACACGTGAAGGGCGGCAACGACCCCGGCGAACGGTGAGGGAAGTTCGACGGCGGCCTTGGCCGTTTCGACCTCGGCGATGTTCTGATTCAGCTCGATGGTGTCACCGACGGCGACGAGCCAGGTCAGCAGATCGGCTTCGGTGAGTCCTTCCCCGAGGTCGGGCAACGGAAAGCTCTTGATGGTGGGCATCGTCGAATCCTGTTCGGTACGTATCGGCGGCGGTCGGTGAGCGCGAGGTCAGTGCGAGCGGCAGCGGTCGACTGCGTCGAGAATCCGGTCGACATCGGGAAGGAAGAATCGCTCCAGTTTCGATGCCGGGTACGGAGTGCCGAAGCCACCGACGCGCAACACCGGCGCCTCGAGGTTGTAGAAGCACCGTTCGGAGATTCGAGCTGCGATCTCCGAACCGAGTCCCATGAACACCGGTGCCTCATGGGTGACGACGAGACGCCCGGTCTTGCGGACCGAGGCCTCGATGGTCTCGAAGTCGATGGGCGAGAGCGAGCGAAGATCGATGACCTCGATCGACACTCCCTCGTGGGCAGCGACTTCGGCGGCCTTGCGTGCGGTGGCGACGAGTGGTCCGTACGCGATCAGGGTGACGTCGGTGCCCTCGGTGACCACCCGTGCCCGATGCAGCGGGTACGACGCGTCGGCATCGAGGTCGATGGGGCTCTTCTCCCAGTACCGACGCTTCGGCTCGAAGAACAACACCGGATCGTCGCTCGCGATGGCCTGCTGAATCATCGAGTAGCCGTCGGCAGCGTTGCTGCAGGTGACCACGCGAAGACCCGCGGTCTGCGCGAAGTATCCTTCGGGAGACTCCGAATGATGCTCCACGGCACCGATTCCGCCGCCGTAGGGCACCCGGATGGTCATCGGAATCTTGACGTTGCCACTGGTGCGGTAGTGCAACTTCGCCACCTGCGAGACGATCTGGTCGAACGCCGGATAGATGAAACCGTCGAACTGAATCTCACACACCGGCCGAAAGCCTCGCATCGCGAGGCCGACGGCGGTGCCGATGATCCCCGATTCCGCCAGCGGCATGTCGAGTACTCGACCGGGACCGAAGTCCTTCTGCAGGCCGTCCGTGATGCGGAAGACACCGCCGAGCTTGCCGATGTCCTCGCCCATCAGCAGGACCTTCGGGTCGTTCTCCATCGCTCGTCGCAGACCTGCATTGATGGCCTTGCCCAACGGAAGACTGGTGGGCCGCTCCAGGGTGGTCATGACGTAGCTCCTTCGAATCCGGCCTGGTACGAGGCGAATTGGGCGCGCTCGTCGTCGAGTAGGGGGTGGGGATCGGCGTAGACGTTGTCGAACACCGACATCGCGGTCGGCTCGACGGTTTCGAGGCAGCCGCGGCGAAGCTCGGCTGCGACCTCATCGGCGGTGCGCTTCACCGAGGCGGCGAATGCGTCGTCGAACACGCCGATTCGCCTGAGCAACTTCTCGATTCGATCGATCGGATCCTTGACGCGCCATTCGTCGTCGGTGGCACCCGAGCGGTACCGCGTCGGATCGTCGGAGGTGGTGTGCGGGCCCATGCGGTAGGTGACGGCCTCGATGAGCGTCGGGCCGCTACCTTCGCGGGCGCGGGCGAGCGCTGCCCTGGTGACGGCCAGGACGGCGAGAACGTCGTTGCCGTCGACGCGCACCGACGGGATGCCGTATCCCTCACCGCGAGCGGCGATCGTGGCCTTCGTCTGCACCGTGACAGGTTCGGAGATGGCCCACTGGTTGTTCTGGCAGAAGAACACCACCGGTGCGTGGAAACTCGCGGCGAAGCCGAGTGCCTCGGAAATATCGCCCTGGCTGGTCGCGCCGTCGCCGAAGTAGGTGATGGCAGCGCCCTCGGCCCCCTCGAGTTGCATACCGATGGCGTAGCCGGTGGCGTGCAGGCCCTGAGATCCGACGATGATGGCCGGCGTCGTCATGCGGTATTCGTACGGGTCCCAGCCCGAGAGGGTCGATCCGCGCCAGAAGCGCAGCATCTGCGTCGGGTCGACGCCCCGGCAATAGGCGACCCCGTGCTCGCGGTAACTGGCGAACACGAAGTCCTCGGTGTCGAGAGCGCGGGCCGAACCGACCTGCGCCGCTTCCTGCCCGAGCAGCGGTGCCCACAACCCCAGTTCGCCCTGTCGCTGCAGTGCGGTCGCCTCGGTGTCGATGCGGCGAACGACCACGAGATCTCGGTACAAGTCCATCATCGCGGCCGTGTCGATGTCGGCGACCAGCGGCGAGTAGGTCTCGTTGCGGACCACCGTCCCAGATTCCTTTATCAGCTGTACCAGCGAGGTGGTAGTCATGATCGTCGCACTCTCCGTCGTGATGTGATGTCCTTCACAAGAACACCACCGACATCCACCCTGCACAAGTGATGACTTCACAACTGCGCAGTGTGCACAATATTGGGTAACGACCGAGCGACAGGAAGTGCGCAATGACCGATCTGGACAAGACCGACGCCCGACTCCTCCTCGCCCTCTGCGCCAAACCGCGCGCCACCGGCGTCGAACTCGCCACCACGTTGGGGCTGTCCCGCAACACCGTGCAGGCGCGCCTCGGCCGTTGGGACGACAAGGGATCGCTCACGCCCATCGATCACCGCATCCCACCGAAGTCGTTGGGACGCCCGTTGCAGGCGTTCGTGACTGCGCAGGTCAACCAACACACGCTCGCCGCAGTGACCCAACACCTTCGCACCATCCCGGAAGTGCTCGAAGTGTTCGGGCTGTCCGGGGCCGCGGACATGCACATCCGCATCGCGGCCGTCGATGCCGACGACCTGTACCGCATCGCAGGTCTCATTCTGGACATCCCCGGGGTGGAGCGCACCAACATGTCCATCGCGATGAGCGAGCTGATCCAGTACCGCACCAAGCCGTTGCTCGAGCAACTCGCCGAGGACGGTCGTCGCTGAGCAGCCCGACCATCCCGGCGCGGGCGATTCGGGATGCACCGTGCAACATGCACATTCTCGGCAACAGCGGTTGACCAGCGTGCACGTTCACGACACCCTTCGGGGACACGAATTCCGGATACCACCCATTTCCGGTACCGCCGCCTCATCACCCGAAAGAGACCGCCTGTGTCCGTCGTTGCCGACCACCCCGCCGCATCGAGCACCTCGTCCGATTCCTTCCCCGCCGCGACCGGCGTCTTCGATCGACCCGACATGCCGCGCGACTGCGCACACGAACGCGTCGTGTTCTGCCAGGACCCCGACACCGGTCTGCGCGCGATCATCGCGGTCCACTCCACGGTCCTCGGTCCGGCTCTCGGCGGAACTCGCTTCTACCCCTACGTTTCCGAGCAGGAAGCGTTGACCGACGTGCTGCGCCTCTCCCGGGGAATGACGTACAAGGCGGCCGTCGCGGGAGTCGATCTCGGCGGCGGAAAGGCAGTGATCATCGGTAACCCCAACGCCATCAAGACCCCGACGCTACTGGGCGCGTACGGCCGATTCGTCGAGTCGCTCGGCGGAACGTACGTCACCGCGGGCGATGTGGGCACCAACAGCGACGATCTCGACATCATCGCCGAGGAGACGGCGCACGTCGTCGGCAAGAACACCACCGCCGGCGGCACCGGCGACAGCGGCCCCCAGACTGCGCTCGGAGTCTTTCTCTCACTCCTGGCCGCAGCCGAATCCACATGGGGCTCGGACGATCTGACCGGCAAGCGTGTCGGCGTCGAGGGCGCGGGCAAGGTGGGCTACAACCTCGTCTCACTGCTTCGCGAAGCCGGTGCCGAGGTGGTCGTCAGCGACTCCTATCCGCCTGCACTCGATCGCATCGTCGCCGACTTCCCCGGTGTCACCGTGGGATCCGACATCATCGGTGCCGACATCGACGTCTATGCGCCGTGCGCCATGGGTGCCACTCTCGACGCGTCCTCGGTGGCCCGGTTGTCGGCGTCCATCGTCTGCGGCGCGGCCAACAATCAACTGCTCACACCCGACGTCGAAGCAATGCTGGCTGCCCGCGGAATCGTGTGGGTACCCGACTACGTCGCCAACGCCGGCGGCCTGATCCAGGTGGAAGGCGAACTGCGCGGAAAGGATTCGGCTCAGGTGATGGCCACGATCGCCAAGATCCGCGACACCGTCACGGGCATCTTCGCCATCGCCCGCGCCGAGGGCATCCTGCTCGGGGCAGCGGCCGATCGTCTGGCCGAGGATCGAATCGCGGCCGCCCAGAGCTGAGAACAGGCCGGCAGGTATCGCTCCACTCCAGGCTCGAAGTCACGTACTTCCGTGTGCCCGAGCGTGGAGTGGAGCGAAACGTGCGGCTCTACCGTAGAGCGATGTATTTGGTCTCGAGGTATTCCTCGATGCCCTCCGACCCGCCCTCGCGTCCGAAACCCGATTCCTTGACGCCACCGAACGGGGCGGCCGCGTCGGAGATCGCACCGCGGTTGACCCCGACCATGCCGGTGTCCAGTGCTGCCGACACCCGTAGTGCTCGGTCGAGGCTCTCGGTGTAGAAGTAGGCCACCAACCCGTACCGGGTGTCGTTGGCTGCGGCGACGGCCTCGTCCTCGGTGTCGAATCCGATGATTGCCGCGACGGGCCCGAAGATCTCGTCCTGCAACAGATTCGCGTCGGCCGGGATTCGGTCGAGCACCGTCGGCGCGTAGAAGAATCCGGGTCCCTCGGGTGCGGCTCCGCCGGTGCGCACTCGGGCTCCCTTCGCGACGGCGTCGTCGACCAGTGCGGTGACCGTTCGACGCTGCTTGTCGTTGATGAGCGGCCCGATGTCGGTACCGTCCGCATCACCGGGACCGACGGTCAGCGCGTCGATCCGTGCGGTCAGCTTGGCGGTGAATTCCTCGCGCACCGAGTTGGCGACGTACAGACGATTCGCTGCCGTGCACGCCTCGCCGCCGTTGCGCATCTTGGCCAGCATCGCTCCGTCGACAGCGGCGTCGACGTCTGCGTCGTCGAACACGATGAACGGGGCATTGCCACCGAGCTCCATCGACGTCCTCAACAGACGGTCAGCAGCGTTGCGCACCAACAGTTTTCCCACTCCGGTGGAACCGGTGAACGTGATCTTTCGCAGCCTCGGATCGTCCATCAACGGTCCGGTGACGGACGCGGCGTCGGAGGCCGGGAGTATCGACAGCACGCCACGGGGCAACCCGGCGTCGGCGAACACCTGCCCGAGCAGAAGCATCGTCAGCGGGGTGTCCTCGGCCGGTTTGACGATGACGGTGCACCCCGCCGCAAGCGCCGGCCCGATCTTGCGTGTGCCCATGGCCAACGGGAAGTTCCACGGGGTGATCGCCAGGACCGGACCGACCGGCGACTTCGTGACCAGGATCGAACCGTTGCCCGCAGGAGCGGGGGTGAACCGGCCGCCGATCCGGACGGCCTCCTCACCGAACCAGCGTAGGAATTCGCTGCCGTACTTCACCTCGCCGTGGCTCTCCGCCAACGACTTTCCCATTTCGAGTGTCATCAGCAGAGCGAAGTCGGCAGCACGCTCCTGCAGCAGTTCGAAGGCGCGCCGCAGAACCTCGGCTCGCTCACGAGCGGGCGTCGCCGCCCACCCCGGCTGCGCCTCGGCGGCAAGGTCGAGCGCAGTGATGCCATCGGCCGCGGTGGCGTCGGCGACGGTGGTCAACTCCTCGCCGGTCGCCGGGTTCAGCACCGAGAATCGCGCGCCCGACGCAGAGGGAGTCTGCACGCCGCCGAGCCACAGTTCGGTGGGCAGCTTGGAGATCAGGTCGGTAGCCGACATGTCAGTTCTCCTGTGCCACAGCGCGCAGCGCGTCTTCGAGCACGGTGAGCGCTTCACCGAGCAGCTCGTCGGAGATCACCAGTGGCGGCAGCAACCGGATGACGTTGCCGTAGGTGCCGCACGTCAGCACGATCACCCCGGCCGCGAGTGCCGCCGCCGCAACGGCTTTGGTGGCCTCGGGGTTGGGCTCACGTCCACCCGGCACGACGAGCTCGATCGCGAGCATGGCTCCGCGGCCACGCACCTCACCGATGATGCCGACCTCGGCACTCAACGCATTCAGTCGATCGAACACGATTCGTTCGATGTCGCGGGCTCGGGCGTTGAGGTTCAGTGTCTCCATCTGTTCGATGGACGCCAGGGCCGCGGCGCAGGCGACGGGGTTTCCGCCGTAGGTTCCACCGAGTCCACCGGGATGCACGGCGTCGATCAGATCGGCCCGGCCGGTGACCGCGGCCAGCGGCATTCCTCCTGCTATCCCCTTCGCCATGGTGATCAGGTCCGGCACGACGGACTCGTGTTCGCTCGCGAACCACGCGCCGGTGCGGGTGAATCCGGCCTGTACCTCGTCGGCGATGAACACCACGCCGTTCTCGCGTGCCCAGTCCGCCAGTGCAGGCAGGAATCCTTCTGCGGGCACGATGAAGCCGCCCTCACCCTGAATGGGTTCGATCAGGATTGCGGCCAGATTGCCCGCGCCGATCTGCTTGTCGATGACGGAGATCGCTCGCGCCGCCGCCTGGGCACCGGTGACCGCGGAACCGTCGGAGTTCAGGCCCTCCCTGAACGGGTAGGACATCGGCGCCCGATAGACCTCGGGGGCGAACGGCCCGAACCCGCTCTTGTACGGCATCGACTTGGAGGTCAGCGCCATCGTCAGATTGGTACGACCGTGGTAGGCGTGGTCGAACACGACGACGGCCGACCGCCCGGTGGCGTGCCGTGCGATCTTCACGGCGTTCTCGACCGCCTCGGCACCACTGTTGAACAGCACGCTGCGTTTGTCGTGATCCCCCGGCGTCAACTCGGCGAGCTTCTCGGCGACCTCGATGTACCCCTCGTACGGCGCGATCATGAAACACGTGTGGGTGAAGTGTGCGACCTGATCCTGCACTGCAGCAACGACTGCCGGGTTCGAGGCACCGACTGTCGTCACTGCGATTCCGGCCCCGAGGTCGATCAGCGAGTTCCCGTCGACATCGACCACGACGCCACCGTCGGCATCGGCCACGTACACCGGCAGCGTCGACGCCACGCCTGCACCGACGACGGCCTTGCGGCGCTGCGCCAACGCCGCCGACTTCGGACCGGGGAAGGCTGTGACGATCTTGCGTTCCTGCGGAAGTCGGTACTCGATCGAGGCCATGGTCGCACCTTTCGTGTGGGCTTGTGCAGTCAGTATGCGACTCTCCGAGCGAGACAGCGCGACGCCATTTCGTACACATCAGGGCTGGATCACACTCCATTTCGGCAGGCACAGCGCTACAGTTCCACAGGTGAGCGTGCAGATGTCCTGGCTGCTGAGGCAGCAACACCTCCGCCTGAGTCATCGCGGCGGACCGGAGCGCAGCAGTGTGCCGATCACGTTCGCGCAGGCGACCGAGCTCACCGATCCGAGCCCCTGGCTGTCCGGCGGTGAACTGATTCTCACGACCGGGCTCGGCTTCGACGCCGACGGCCCGGCTCTCGCCACCTACGTCCGGACCCTGGCGGCCGCGGGTGTCGCCTGCCTCGGATTCGGAGTCGGGTTGTCCCACAGCACGATCCCGCGTCACATTCTCGACACGGCCGAGGCCGTCGGCCTTCCCGTCGTCGAGGTCCCGTACGACACCCCGTTCGCCGCCGTGATCAGGGCGGTCATGAAGCGCATAGCCGAGCAGGAATACGAGCAGGTTCTTCGTGCGGCCTCGGTCCAGACCCGTATCACTCGGGCAGCGTTGCACGGCGGCGTCGACGCGATCGTTCGCGAACTGGCCGTCGCCACGTCCACGTCGGTGGCGCTGATCGGCAATCGCACCGAATCGTTTCATCCCGCCGCCGCAGCCGATCTCGTCGAGCGCGCCCGCGAGGTCGCCCGCAGCATTCGCCCGTCGTCGTCACCGGCCACGGTCTCGGTCAGCGAACCGGGGTGCACCGTCACTCTGCACTCCGTCGCGATCTCCGGCGGGGCGTCGAGCTTTCTCGCCATCCGTACCGCAGGCCCGGTGACGGGTGTCGAGCAGATCCTGCTGGGGCACGCGGTGTCGCTGGTGACCCTCGAGCTCGAGAAGCCCACACGTCTGCGCGCCGAACAGTCCCGACTCAACACGCTCGCGCTCGGGTTGTTACTGGACGGCCATCTGCCTGCCCCCGACGGCACCGCGCTACCGAGCTACCTGGTGGACGCGGCCGACGACGACTCTCGCGTCAGGGTTGCGATGGTCCGCGGACCCGCCGAGCGCGTCGTCGAGGCGGTCGATGCCGAGTGCCGGGCCCGGGCGCGGCCCACGTTCGCGCGAACGACCGACGCCGGTGTCGCGGTGTTGTTGCGCGGTAGCGATGACTCCGATGTCGTTGCTCGACTACTCGATTCACTGCCGAGGTCGGTGTGCGTCGGCCTCAGTTCCAGCCGTCACATCTCCGAGACCCCTGTTGCTCTGCAGCAGGCTTCGCTCGCGTGCGCCGCAGCCGGCGCGAGCGATCGGATCGTCGAGTTCACCGGATCGATGCTGTTGGCGTCCGAACCGGTGCAGGAGTCGTTGCGTGCCATGGCTGCAGTCACCATCGCGGTACTGGCCGAGTACGACCGCACCCATTCCGCCGATCTGGTGGGATCGCTTCGGGCGTTCCTCGAGGCGAACGGGCATTGGGAAACCGCTGCGGCGCATCTGTCCGTTCATCGTCACACGCTGCGAAACCGCATCACGCGGTGCCAGGAACTGCTCGCGGTGGATCTGACGTCGGCGCGGGTACGAGCCGAACTGTTGCTCTCACTGCTTGCCTCGACAACGTGAATATCGGCGATCGTGTCAGGATCTTCCGATGACCACGCCTCGTCCCGAACCCCACATCGCCGTCGCAACTGCGAAATCGGTCCGACTCGGTGTTCTGTTGGCGGCAGTCGGTGGATTCCTCGACGCGTACACCTTCATCACCCGTGGCGGTGTGTTCGCCGGGGCGCAGACAGGCAACGTGGTGCTGCTCGGCGTCGATGTCGCCGGTGGCCGGTGGGTCGAGGCCCTGGCTTTTCTGCCGCCGTTGGCTGCCTTCGTCCTCGGCGTCGCGACCGCAGAGTTCATCGCGCTGCCCGCGGTTGCGAAGATCGTGCGACGACCGGTACGGGCGGTGCTGGTGTTCGAGATCCTCGTTGTCCTCGTCGTCGGTTTTCTGCCGGCGACCGTGCCCGATGCGGTGGTGTCGGTGATTCTCGCTCACGTTGCCGGCGTGCAGGTGACCACCTTTCGCGTACTGGTGGACTCGCCGTACAACACCACCATGACGACCGGGAATCTCCGCAGCATGGCGATGGCCGCATTCCATCGGGTGGTCGAACACGATCTGGAGGCCGGAACCCGCGCCCGACGGTTCGGCGCGGTGATCTCGGGATTCTTCGGCGGGGCGCTGCTCGGGGCGGTTGCGGTCGAGCTGTTCGGGCTACGGGCGATCTGGGTGGTTGCCCTCATGCTGACGATCGCCCTGGCGTTGTTCGTGTTCGACGAGCGCTCTCCCCGGCCGCGATCGCCGAGACACTGAGCGACCTAGTCACCCAATCGAAGTGGTGCGATGGCATCGAAGACGTCGCCCGGTCCCGGATTGCCCTCTGCCGACTTTCCTCCCAGATGATGCACGACGCCCCACACCGCATTCAGCGCGGTATGAATGGCACCCTCGGCCCACCCCGCCGTCCACGAGATGTCGTCGCCGGCAAGGAAGATTCCTCGATGTCGCGGGTCGAGTCGGTGTTGCACGAAGTGCGTGAACAGCCTTTCCTGGTAGCGGTAGTGACCGGGCAGGTTGGCTTTGAAGGCACCCATGAAGTCGCGTTCGGTTTCCCAGGACAGCGTGACCGGCGTGGAGATGATGTGACTGCGGAAATCGACCCCGGGATAGATCTCCTCGAGCGAGCGCAGCATGATGTTCATTCGCTCGGTCGGGTCCAGGGCCAGCAGCTTGAGCGAATCGTCGGACCACGTGTAGGACAGGCAGATCAGCCCAGGCCTGCCCTCCCCTTGGTCGAGCAGGTAGGTGCCACGGCTCATCCGGTCGGTCAGCGTCATGCTGACCACATCGCGGCCGGTGACCGGATCCTTGTCCTTCCAGAAGGGCCGGTCGACGAGTGCGAACACCTTGGTCGACCCCATGTAGTGGGTGCGTTCGATGGCGGTCCAGTGGTCGATGGGAAACAGATCGTCGTCACACCTGATGTTGCTGAGCAGCATCCAGCTCTGGGCGGTCACGACGGCGGCCGCGTAGGTACGAATGTTGCCGCGGTCGTCGTGGATCGTGGTGCCGCCGTCGGTACGTCTGATCTCGGTGACACGCGACATCGTGGTGCCGCCGTTCAGCGACGCCACCGACGTTCCCGCGGGCCAGTGCGCCATCTTCGCCGGCGAATCGGTCCACAGCCGCATCGGCAGTTGCTGTGAGCCGCCGACGATTCCGCGGTGGTGGTCGTCCGCCGCCGTGATGACGACTCGAAGGATCTCGAGGATCGAGTTGGGGTAGTCGGTGTCCCATCCGCCCGTTCCGAAACCGACCTGGCCGAACAGCTCTCGCATCCGAAACGACGAGAAGTGTTCGGATGCAGCGAGAAATCCGTAGAAGGTCTGATCGTCGAACTTCACGATCAGCTCGTTCCAGATTCGCTTGATCTCGGCAACGTCGCGCCTGCGGATGGCCCGCTGCAGTGGGATCAGTTCGGCGTGTTCCTCCAGCGTCCGGTTCCACGCGTCGGCGACCTCGGCGAACACCGGCGGTAGATCCTCGAGCTTCTGGGCGTAGTGGCTCTCGCCCTTGAGGTCGATCACCGTACTGGGGGTCGCTTCTGCCAACGGGTTCGGAAACGGCGTCGTCTCCAGCCCGACTGCGTCGAGGTAGTGGAACAGTGCCGTCGACGACGGCGGAAACCGCATCGCACCCATCTCGGCCACCACACCCGGGTGCCCCTCGAACGGCACCGACCGCATCCGGCCGCCGATTCGATCCGATTCGTACACAACGGGTTCCAGGCCGAGCCTGAGCAACTCGCGCGCGACGACCATACCCGCGAGTCCGCCCCCGATCACCGCGACCTTCGTACCGAGGGCAGCGTCGGGAACGCTCCCGAGGCCGGCCGGGTGCGCCAGATAGTCGTCGTAGGCGAACGGGAAATCCGGACCGAACATCGTGAGCGGTTGGTCGTCCTCGGATTCGATCGCGCTGTCCGGGGTGACGGGTGTGGTCATCGGTCGGTCTCCTGCTCGGACCGCGAGGGTCCTGTCGGGTCGAGAACTGTCCGGTACAGATCGTGGCGACGATCGTCCAGGTGAGTGTTGACGGCGCGAGATCGAAGGAGTTCGGCCGGATCCAGATCCACCGTCAGAAGCTGTTCGTGCGCGCCTGCCCGCGCGAGGTCGGTGCCACTCGGCGCGACGGCGCAGGTTAGTCCGCAGTACGTCAGACTCGCTTCCGTGCCGCAGCGATTGACGTAGGTGACGAACAGTTGACTCTCGTACGCGCGCGTCGGAACGACGTGGGTTGCGATGTTCTCGAACGGGGTCATCAGGCCGGTCGGGACGATCAACCACTGCGTTCCGGCGTCGGCGTGGGCGCGAACGGTTTCCGGGAATTCGACGTCGTAGCAGGTGAGCAGACCGCAGCGCAGTCCGCCTAAGTCGAACTGCACCAACAGTTCCGACCCGGGAGTGAAGTGCGCGCGATCGAGTTCACCGAACAGGTGGGTCTTGCGGTAGCGCGCCACCGACCGTCCCGATGCATCGACCACCTGCACCGCATTGAACACCACCTCGCCAGCGAGCGTCGATCGACTGCGCTCGGGATATCCGTAGACGATCGCGAGGCCGTGGGATCGAGCGATCGTCGACACCTTCTCGAAGATCGGCCCGTCGAACGGTTCTGCTCGTTCGAGTACCAGATCACCGATGTCGTATCCGCTGACCGACATCTCCGGGGTCACCAGGATCGATGCACCTGCTGCGGCCGCGTTTCTCGCTGCGTCGTCGAGTGCGGCGAGGTTCGCGCGGACATCGCCGGCCAGTTCCGGCCCTTGATAGAGAGACACGGTGACGGTCATGGCTGCAACTCCTGTTTCCTCGTCGGCAACTCCTCGGGTAGCGCGGGTGCCAGTACCCACAGGACCTGAGCACCGTCTGCGCCTTCGGCTCGGAAACTGTGCCTGCGACGCGGCGAGAAGGTGAACGCATCTCCCGGACCGAGCAGCACCTCGTCGCCCGCGAAGGTGCCGTCCGCTTCGGCGTCGAAGGTCACCCGCAACCCGCCGGTGATCACGTGCACGAACGTCACGTCGAGCGGGAGGGTGTACGCCTCGGCTCCGCTGCCGCCACCGGCGTCGATGTGACCCAGCAACACCTGCACCCGGCGCTCCCCCACCGGCGTCAACAGGTACTCGGTCATCGCTTCCCCGCCGAACATGATGCGCGGCAACGACTGCGCCCGGACCACCTCACCGGATGGCGCGTCGTCGAACAGCGAGCCGACCGGAAGTTCCAGGGCGGCGCAGACTCGAACCAGGGACGCCACCGACGCATTGACCTGGTCGCGTTCGAGCTTGGACAGATATCCCTTGGTGACTCCGCAGGCGTCGGCGAGTGCGTCGAGGGTCAGTCGCTTCTTCTGCCGAGCCTCCTTGAGCCGTGCGCCGATACGCGGCGCATCGCCGACGACCGACGTAGCAAGGGACACCGCTCTCGCCTTCCAGGAAACTTGTGTTGACAAGATCGAGCATCAGAGTAACGCTTGCCGGGCGAACTGGTCGACTCGAACGTCACCGGACTGATGAAAATTCGGAAGGAATTCTCGATGAACCCGAGCAATCCCGAACACCCGCCGATCGGTCCGGTCGACGCGACCAAGGTCCCTCGCTTCGCCGAGCCGACCACGTTCGCGCGGCTGCCCCGTCTCGACGAGGTGTCCCGCGCCGACGTCACCATCCTCGGTGTGCCGTTCGATTCCGGAGTCAGTTACCGCCCCGGCGCACGTTTCGGCCCGGGGCACATCAGGGCGGCCTCGAAACTCTTGCGTCCGTACAACCCCGCGCTGAAGGTCTCACCCTTCGCCCGCCAACAGGTGGCCGATTTCGGTGACATCGGCGTCAATCCGTTCGACATCACCGAGGCCTTGACCACGGTGCACGACGCGGTGACGGACCTGCGCGCCGACGGCTCCTCGGTTCTCACCCTCGGCGGCGACCACACCATCGCCCTGCCGATTCTGCGTTCGCTCGCACGCGATCACGGGCCGATCGCGGTACTGCACTTCGACGCGCACCTCGACACGTGGGATACGTACTTCGGTGCTCCCTACACCCACGGCACGCCGTTCCGACGAGCCAGCGAGGAAGGTCTGATCGATCTCGAACGCTCACAGCACATCGGCATCCGCGGCCCGCTCTACAGCGAGCAGGATCTCGAGGACGATCGTGTCCTGGGCTTCCAGGTGATTCGGTCCGACGACTACGAGGTCGACGGCGTGGCCAGCATCGTCGAACGGATGCGTCGACGGCTCGACGGCGGTCCGGTGTACGTCTCGGTCGACATCGACGTTCTCGACCCGGCGCACGCGCCGGGCACCGGCACGCCCGAGGCCGGTGGCATGACGTCCCGAGAGTTGCTCAACACCCTGCGCGGACTCGTGGGCCTCCACGTGGTCGGGGCCGACATCGTCGAGGTGGCACCCGCATACGATCACGCCGAGATCACCGGGATTGCAGCGGCACATGTCGCCTACGAGCTGTTGTCGGTGCTCGCCCTCAACCGATAGGACGCCCGCCTCACCGTTTCGGCAACACCAGGATCGGCACCGGCGAATGGCGGATGATCTTGGTGGCGCGCGAACCGAGGAACACGCGAGCGATCGGCCCCAGCGGCCCGGACGATCCGATGGTCAGTACTTCGCCGTCCTGCCAGTGAACCTCGTCGAGGGCCTCGCGCCAACTGCCGGCCATGGCCAGTTCGGTCGTGACCTGCTCGGCCGAAAGCCCAACCGCGACTGCGTCGTCCATCGCCGCGGTCAGTGCCTCGGTCAACCCGACGGCGAGTTCTGCGGCAACGTCGTCCTCGACGCGTAGGCCGACCTCGGGCGGATACATCGTCGCTCCCCGAACGACGAACGACGCCAAGCGGAGCGGAATACCCGCGTCTCGGGCGAGTTCGGCGGTCGGACCCACGACGCGCGACGCCTCGCTGTCGCCGGAGAACGCGCACGTGATCCGGGTCAGTGTGGCGCGTTCGCGCATCCGATAGCCGCGGGGAGCGAGCGCCACGGTCACCGGGGACGAGTGCAGAAGCTTGTCTGCCGTCGACCCGACGACCACCTGCCCGAGAGCGCCGTCGCCCGAGGAGCCGAGAACCAGTATCGAGGCCGAGATGCTCTCGGCCGCCTCGGTCAATGCCGTCGAGACCGAGCGGTGTGCGAATCGGTGGAACGATGCAGTGATGTCGGGTGCCCGGTCTTCGAGGTAGTGGCGCGCTTTCGCCTCCGACTCGGCTGCCGTCGTCGCGGCCCAGTCGGCGAACTCCGCATCCACCCGTGCCATCGACGGAGTCGACCACGGTTTGGGCACCACCGTCGCCACATCGATGTCGGTGCCGAGCGACCGAGCGAGCTGGGCACCGAGATCGAGGGCACCGACGCTCCCTTTCCCCGGCGCGAATGCGATCAGGACACTCATCGCAGGTCCTGCTCTGCTCCGCGCAGCGTCGAGTGGTGCCGACCCCAGAACCAGTAGAACGCCAACACCACCGCGAGCCAGAGCCCGAACCAGAACCACGTGGTCCAGTGCAGTCCGGACAGGATGTACAGGCAGGCGAGGACCGACAGCACCGGAGTGACCGGGTATCCCGGAACCTTGAACGGCCGTTCGAGATCGGGCATCGAACGGCGCAGCACGATCACCCCGATGGATACGACGATGAATGCGACGAGGGTGCCGATCGACACCAGGTCCGCCAGCTTGTCGAGCGGAATGAACGCGGCGAGGATCGAAATCACGACGGCGACGACGATCGTGTTGTTGACCGGCGTGTGCGTGCGGGGGCTGACCTTGGCGAAAGCTTTGGGCAACATGCCGTCTCGGCCCATCGCGAACAGGATGCGAGTCTGCCCGTACATCGTCACCAGCGTCACCGAGAAGATCGAGATGACCGCACCTGCAGCCAGAATCGTTGCCGGCCAGGCTTGCCCGGTGACGTTGCGCAGGATTTCCGCCAGCCCGGCTTCCTCCTGGCCGGCGAAGTCGGTCCACGGCTGCGTCCCCAGGGCGGCCACGGCCACGACGAGGTAGAAGACGATGACGACGATCAGCGCCGCAACGATGGCCCGCGGCATGGTCTTCTGAGGGTCCTTCACCTCGTCGCCCGCAGTGGACACCGCGTCGAGTCCGATGAACGAGAAGAAGATCGTGCCCGCGGCCGCCGTCACCCCTGCTGCGCCCAGGGGCATGAAGTCCGAGAAGTTGCCGGAGTCGAAGGCGGTGAATCCGACGATCGCGAACAGAGCCAGCACACCGAGTTTGATGACGACCATGACTGCGTTGACCGCCGCCGACTCGCTCGCGCCACGAATGAGCAGAACGGCGCACAGCACGATCAGCACGACTGCAGGCAGATTCATGATGCCGGGGTCGGCGTCACCCGGCGCAGCCGACAGCGCGTGCGGGATGGTGAAGCCGAAGAGGTTGTTCAACAGCTCGTTGAGGTACCCGCTCCACCCGACGGCGACGGCAGCGCTGGACACTCCGTACTCGAGCAACAGACAGGCGGCGACGCCCATCGCGACAACCTCGCCCATCGTCACATACGCGTACGAGTAGGTCGAGCCGGAAACCGGTACCGCCGAGGCCATTTCGGCGTAACAGATGGCTGCGAGACCGGCCGCCACACCCGCGGCCAGGAACGAGAGCACCACCGCGGGACCGGCTTCGGGGACCGCGAGCGAGAGCACGAAGAAGATGCCGGTACCGATGGTGGCACCGACGCCGAACATCGTCAGTTGGAAGGTGCCGATGGTCCGTTCCAGCCCGCCACTGCTCTGCTGGTCCGGATCCACGATCGGCTTCCTGCGAAGAAGTTGAGATCGCAGACTCGATGCAGGTCTGTTCGACGATGTCATGGCCGGCACTCCCAACGTGGAGACGAACGGTGCGGATCGGCTGATTGTGCTCCCCGATACCGCCTCTCGCACGCCGAACACGCGGTGGAATCGGTCGATTCCCACACCGGTCCGTTTCTTCGCCGCAGCCTCGATGCCTACCATTGGCCTCGAGTCGGATGGGAGACACGAGAACAGATGGCCACACAGCGCGATGCGCTACCGCTCGATTCGGTCGCTGCGCAGGCCGCCTCGGACGCAGGCGGACTCGACGTCGCTCTACTGGGCAGCTTCCTCGACGTTCTCGCCGACGCCGTCGATGCCGGCGTCCCACTGAACCGCGGGCAGCTGCAGGAGTTTCGAGCGCAGGGTGATGCTGCTGCCCGCGCAGGCGTCGCACTGCGGGCGTTGCTGGACCTGTACCTGACCTCTGCGTGGCGGCTGTGGCGGGAACTACCCGCTGTCGTCGCCGCCGCGGACGACCCGGCCGGAGTCGTCACCGCAGGCGAGGTCATGCTGCGCGCGGTCGACGACGCGGTGGCCGAACTGGCCGAGGGATTTCAGCTCGCCCGGCGCACTCTCGTGCGAGCCGAAGTACTCGCCCGCCGTGAATTCGTCGACGATCTGCTCTCGGGCACCTCCGATGTCGCCGGGGTCCTCGGGCGCGCGCAGACGTTCGGCCTCGACCTGTCGAGCCCGCACGTGGTGGCCGTGGTGACGTCGACCAAGCCGTTCACCGACGCCAGCTCTGCCATCACCCTCGTCGAGCGCAGCGTGCAGGGCAGCAAGGGAGACGCCGAATTGCTCGTGGCCACCAAGCAGGACCGGTTGATTCTGGTGTTCCCGGCACCCGACCTCGACGCCGTCGACCACGTCCTCGACCGGGTCGGACGCGCCCTCGGTACGTCAAACTCGGCGTCGAGCGAATCGGTCGACCTCCGGCGCAAAGGGGAATACGGCCGGACGCAGATCGGGATCGGCCGCCCACGCAGCGGGGCGGTCGGTGTCGCCGCGTCGTATCGGGAAGCCCTCGACGCGCTCGATCTCGCCGCCTCGCTCGGGTTCGACGCATCCGTGATCGATGCGCGTGATCTGCTCGTCTACCGCGTCCTGATCAGTGACCGTGCGGCGATCGCCGATCTGGTCGACACGTTGTTGACACCGTTGCTGGGCGCGCGAGGCGGGGCGGGTCCCCTGTTGGAGACGTTGCAGGTGTACTTCGACACCGGCGCGAACACAGCATCCACCGCACGCCGGATGCATCTGTCGGTGCGGGCAGTGACCTACAGATTGTCTCGAATAAAGGATTTGACCGGGCAGAATGTGGGCAACCCCGTCGAGGCATTCGCGCTGCACACGGCGGTACTCGGAGCGAAGCTGCTCGACTGGCCCGAGGTTCGCTCGCCGTCGTAACGGGTACAGACTGCTCGCATTGCCGTAACCAGGCAACCAAATCGGTCGAAACGTGTCCGCAAAACGACCATGCCTGCAGGAAAGCGAACAGTCACACTGGAGTAGTCGCGGAATGACCGAGCGTTTTCCGCAGAGGCCCGAACGCACGGCCGGAACACCGGTAGGACGAAGACAGACGAGAACGAAAAGGAGCGTGTGACAGATGGCGTCGTTGACACAGAAATTGACATCGTTCGCTCGCAGCCCACAGGGCAAGAAGATGATCGATCAAGCACGTCGGTACGCAACCAAGCCCGAGAATCAGGCGAAGTTGAAGCAACTCGGCAGCAAATTCACGAATAGAGGTGGCCGTTCATGAACGTCGTCCCGTGGTGGGCATGGGCGGCATTCGGTGCCGTCGTCCTCATCCTGTTGGCCATCGACCTGTTGGCGCACCGCGGTGCGCACATCATCGGCTTCAAGGAAGCCGCATGGTGGAGCGCACTGTGGGTCGGCGTGGCGATCATCTTCGGCATCGTGGTGTTCTTCACGTTGGGAACCACGGCCGGCGTCGAGTACACGACGGCCTGGTTGCTCGAGAAGAGTCTGTCCGTCGACAACCTCTTCGTCTTCGCGCTGATCTTCGGCTACTTCAAGGTTCCCCGTGAGTACCAGCACCGGGTGCTGTTCTTCGGTGTGATCGGTGCCCTCGTCTTCCGCGCGATCTTCCTGGCCGCAGGTGTGGCCATCGTCAGCAAGTTCGCTGCCGTTCTGTTCGTCTTCGCAGCGATCCTGCTCTACAGCGCCTACAAGCTGATGAAGGACGAGGACGACTCGTACGACCCGAGTACCTCGATCGCAGTTCGCCTGCTTCGCAAGATCATTCCTGTCCGCGACGAATACGAAGGAACCAAGTTCTTCGTCAAGGAAGCCGGCAAGCGGGTGGCCACACCACTTCTCGCCGTCGTGGTGGCGATCGAAGCCGCCGACCTGGTCTTCGCCGTGGACAGCGTTCCTGCCGTCCTCGCGGTGACCGACGACCCGTTCATCGTCTACTCCTCGAACGCGTTCGCCATCCTCGGCCTCCGCGCCCTGTACTTCCTGCTCGCAGGGTTGCTCGAGAAGTTCCACTACCTGTCCAAGGGACTGGCGATCATCCTCGCCTTCATCGGCGTCAAGCTGATCCTGCAGGCCGGACACAAGGTGATCAGCACATCGATCCCCGAGATCCCGTCTCTGGTCAGCCTGGTGGTCATCATCGTGGTCCTGGCAGGCTCGATCATCCTGAGCCTGAAGAATCCTCCCGACGAAGACACGGCAGACGCGATCGACCAGGTCGCTGCCGACAGCCCGATCGTCGATCCGACGAACGGAACCTCCTCGGCCGGCACCTCGTCGACCGGAACGTCGGGCACGGACTCGCCGAGACTCGACAAGTCCTGACCGCTCACCACACATGCCCCGCCGAATTCGATTCGGCGGGGCATGTTTGTGTTCCGAGTGGACGGGGCAAACAACGCGCATGGCTGAAAAGAACTCGTACACCGTTCCCGGACTCACCTCGGAAGTGGGCGCGCGCGTCGCCGCGATCCTTCAGGATCGACTGAACGCCTACAACGATCTCCATCTGACTCTCAAGCACATTCACTGGAATGTCGTCGGACCCAACTTCATCTCGGTACACGAGATGCTCGATCCTCAGGTCGAAGCAGTTCGCGGTTTCGCGGACGACGTCGCCGAGCGCATCGCGACCCTCGGCTCCTCGGCCAAGGGCACACCGGGCACCATCGTCTCCGAGCGCAGCTGGGACGACTACTCGATCGGTCGCGCGACGGCCATCGAGCACCTCGGTGCACTCGACCTGGTGTACACCGGGGTCATCGAGACCACTCGCAAGAACATCGAAGAGGTCGGCGAGATCGACCCGGTGACCGAGGACATGCTGATCGGTCAGAGCGCGCAGCTCGAACTCTTCCACTGGTTCGTGCGGGCACACCTGGAGAATTCCGGTGGTCAGCTCTCCACCGCCAACGCGACCAGCGAGGTCGACGCGGCGAAGCAAGCAGGCTAGATACCGTCCATCCGAACACCGATCTCGCCGTGACCCGGCGAGGTCGGTGTTCGTCGTTTCGACGGGTCAGTCGGTCGGCCTGGCCTCGTGCCCGCTGCGGCCTTGGGTTCGACGCTTCTCCTTCATCTCGGCCTCGAAGACGTGGCGACGCCCGTCCATCAACTCGTTTCGCACCGCACGATCGTGTTCGCGCAACGGGCCCCAATATCCGTCGTCGAATTCTTCGACGAGCTGAAAGGTCCACCGCCCCGGTGCGATGTTACGACCGACCATGTCCGTGTCGATCCGCTCGGATGCAGTGGTGTGGCCTGCATCGGCAAGTGCATCGACCGCGTCGCCGAGCAGCAGATCCGCGTGCCCCATCAGCTGGTGAAACGAGTAGAGATGCCCACGAGCGCGCTCGACACATTCGAGGGCCTCGGAGAGCTTTCCCACCGCGGCCACTGTCGCGTCGTCCACGCCGCTCGGGCGCTGGTGTTCGGGCGAGGGCGTCTCGGAGGCCGACTCGGCGTCGTTGTGTTGATCCATGGAGCGCGCTTACCCGAATCGGCCCGGCACAACCCGGACGCGCTGTGCATGATTACCGACTCCGATCGCGGGTATAGCTCTCACCGAACGGACGAAGACAATCGATTTCGAGGAGTTCTCATGGCTGATTTCATCGACAAGGCAAAGCACAAGGCAGAAGAGCTCGTGGGCGAAGCCAAGGAAAAGATCGGCCACAAGACCGACAACGACGATCTTGCTGCCGAAGGCGCAAAGGATCAGGCGTCGGGCAAGACCAAGCAGGTCGGCGACGACGTCTCGGACGCTGCAGGCAACATCAAGGACAAGTTCACGAACTGATCGTCTCCATCGGTCGTATCGAAACCCCGCACCCAGGCCTCGGCCGTCGCAGGTGCGGGGTTTCCTCGTTGCAGGCCACCGATCAGATCGGCGGATTCGGCAACGGCAATGGACGGCCGAACAACCAACCCTGACCGAGGGTTGCTCCCAGAGACTTGGCACGACGCAGATGCCTGTGGGTTTCGATTCCTTCGGCCAGTAGGACTGCATCGCTCGTGCGGACGTACGCGCGCACCTGCCGCACCGCGGCACGCGACCGATACGGAGATCGGATGATCGACGCGTCGAGTTTGACGATGTCCGGCGCGACGGCGGCCAGCAGTTCCAACGTCGCGGGCGTGGCACCCACGTCGTCCATGGCCACCGACATGCCGCGAGCGCGGGCTCCTCGAACCAGGGCCATCAGCAACGGGACGTTTCGGTCGAGGTCTCGCTCGGTGATCTCGAGTACGACGTCGAGATCGTCACCGATCGCATCGAGGTGGGTGGCGACGTCACGTTCGTCGGCGAAACAACCCGGCTCGATGTTGAGAAAGAAGCGCACCCGACGCGAATACGCGCACTCGCGTGCTGCCCGCAACGCGGCGGCGCGACACGCCACATCGACGCGACCCACCATCCCACGCTCTCGGGCCAGCGCGAAGACGTCTTCGGGAACGGCCAGGCTCGGAGACGGCCACCTGGCCAGGGCCTCGTATCCCACGACGGTACCGGTGGCGAGTTCGACGACGGGCTGAAACAGAGCAGCGACGGACTCCACCGAATCGAGCGCCGCCGATGCTGCCAGCACCGCGCCGTCCGGCGCAGTCACAGTGATCGCTCGTCCACCGGAACGCGGCGGGCCTCGAGGCGGTCGGCGATCAGCGCGGCATGCAGTCTTCGCAGTCCGGACGGCTTCATCGGATCGAGCCCGGTGAGCTGCTCCACCCTCTTCAAGCGGTAGTCGACGGTGTTGGGATGGACCGTCAGCCAGGTGGCCGTCTTCTTTCGGTTGGAGTCCGAGTCGACGAACGCTTGCAGCGTCGGCAACAGATCGACGGAATCGCGCAGCGGATCGATCAGTGTCACGAGATGTTTGCGACCCAGGCCCGGCCTGCTCACCTGGTACTCGAACACGAGATCCGACATCCGGTACGTCCCGGGTGCGTATCCGAGTCGACGCACCAGACCGAGCAGTTCGTACAGGTGGGGCGCGGTCGTGGCGATGTCGTCGACCGCGGCCGACCCGGTCGTCGCGGTCATCACCACCTGACCCGCGTCGGCGAGACGATCGACGAGTTCGCCGATGTCGACACCGGGAACATCGGGCAGCAGGACGGTTCCGCCGGTGGGGCTGATCGAGGCGATGGGCAGGTACTCCGCGTCGAACGTCGCCAGCGCCGAGTGCATTCTTCGCAGCTTTCGAGCCGCCGTCATCGCCGCGTCGATCCGTCGGCCACCCTCTTCGGCGTGCGCCGGAATGTGCAGGGCGACAACGTGATAATCCTCGGCAAGCAGCGTACCCATCCGGTCGGCGATCTTACGAGCCGTGCCGTCGCCGGTCAGCAGCGCGTCGAGCAGTTCCACGTCGTGACGGGGACCGTTCTGGGTCAGCGTCCGAAATTCGACCAGGTAGGCGTCGGACACCGCCGCGGTGACGACGTCCAACAGTTCCATGACCAGGACGGTTCCCTCGACCAGCCGATCGCCCGCGTCCTCGTCGACCGAACGGGACGCCTGTCGCACCGCGAGTGCGCAGCCCTCGTTGATGGCATGTTGGATCCGGCCGAGCGGTACACCGTCTCGGGCCCATCGGGTTGCCGCGTCGCGAAAGACGTCCATGGCACCGGGTATCGGTAGCCGACCGGATTCGAGGACACCGGTCGCCAGTTCGCAGCAGGTCGTCGTCATGTCGTCGAGCTCACCGCGGGCACACTCGCGCGGTGGTGGTGTGTCCTCGGGTTCACCGAAGTACTGATCCAACATGCGCGCGGCTGTCTCTCTCGGCGTCCGCAGACGGTCGGAGGCCCGCCGCCCGCTGACGTACGCCTCTTGCGACACGTGCACGCTCTCTGCTGCCGTCACCGAAGACCCCACCCCTCGAAACTCGACACCCTCTTCGGGTTCGCTTCACCGTCCGACCGGCTCCCTGACGGATCGCTCGGTCTCACCGTCGCGCGTGCAGCCACATCCAGCGAGACCGGGCGGCAGACACACGAACAGTAGAACAAAAATCAAACCTGTGGATTGTTTTACCGAATATATCCGGCAGTCCATCCAGATTCGTCCCCCGGAGCTCAATTGTGACGATTTCTCACAGATGACGCGTCGGTTGCGGCCAGATTCCAAACGCCCGGCAGGAGGGCGCATACGACCCGAATCCGCACCTACTGTTCCGCCTTGTCCATCAACCCTCGTCGAAAGTCAGGCTCCATGACCACTTCTCGGTCCACCCTCCGCGCAACGCGGAAGGCAGCGACGGTGCGCGCTGCGATGATCGCGGCAATGGCGTGCTCACTCACCCTCGGTGCCGGTGTCGCAGCACAGGCACAGCCCGCGCCCGCACCTGCCCCGCCTGCCCCGCCTGCCACCGTGCAGGGTGCCACTGTCGTTCCACCCGGCCCGACCGAGGCATCACCGAAGGCAGCCGACCAGGGTATCGCCCAGCCGAACATCCAATCGGCCGCTCCCGCGACCGTCACCTACGACCCACGGACCGAGACCACGGGTTACGGACCGGAACAGAAGAACTTCCTGGCCGGATTCCTCTACAGCATCGTCAATCCCAATGTCGCACCTCAGGGTGCCAACGACTGGAACTGCAAGCCGTCGGCGGCGCATCCGCGTCCGGTGGTGCTGCTGCACGGCACCTGGGAGAACGCCTACAACAACTTCGCGCGGATGTCGCCTGCGCTCAAGAAGGAGGGCTACTGCATCTTCGCGCTGAACTACGGTGACAGCGACCCGAGCATCGTCGGCAACCTCCCGTCACTGCGCGGTACCGCATCCGTTGCATCCAGCGCGAAGGAGATCGCCACGTACATCGACGCCGTGCGTACCGCGACCGGTTCTGCGCAGGTCGATATCGTCGGCCATTCCCAGGGCGGACTCGTCACCCGCCAGTACCTTCGCTTCGAGGGTGGTGCCAACCCCGCCGATCCGACCAAGAACAAGGTGAACACCGTCGTGAGCGTCGCCGGGTCCAACCACGGCACCACTCTCGTCGGAATCGGCACGCTCGGTCGCACGATCAACAACCTGGGTCTGAACGTGCTCGGCGTCGTCGGTGCCATCGCCGGACCCGCCGCCTCGGACCAGGTCATCGATTCCGCTCTGGTCAAGGGATTGGCAGTGGGCGGCGACACCGACCCCGGCATCAAGTACACCGTGATCGGTACCAAGTACGACGAGGTGGTGACCCCCTACAAGACGACGTTCCTCACCGCGGGTCCCGGTGCCACGGTCAACAACGTCACGTTGCAGGACGGCTGCGGCATCGATCTGTCCGATCACCTGTCGATCTCGGTCTCGCCTCGAGCGATCGGCATCGTGAAGAACGCACTGGATCCGAAGGGCTTCCCCACGAAGTCGATCCCGTGTGCCTTCAACTCACCTATCACCGGCGGCTAGCCATACATGAGTGAGGGCGATCGGGCACCGACCCGATCGCCCTCACTGCTGTGCAGGTGCCCATCCGAGTGCGGGCCCGAGCGTGTGTGCCATGTCGGTCAGAATCTGCACGTAGTCCTCGTGGTCGAAGCTGAACGGCAGTGCGAACGCCACCTCGTCCACCTCACGAAAAGACTTGTTGGCGTACAACTTCTCGGCGATCACGTCCGAAGTCCCGACGAGGTCGGGCGCGAACATCATCCGAGCCGGACCCTGTGGCTCGAGCGTGCGTGCCGATCGCTCACGCGCGTACTCCTCGTACTTGGCCGTCTGCGACGGGCTCGCACTGTCGGTCGGGATCACCACCAACCCTTGCGAGACCCTCGCATCGTTCCCGGCCGGGTGAAACCGACGAAAGCGCCGGATGTGGGAGAGCTGGATGTCGTCGAAATCGGTCGACTCCTCGGCGCGCACCACGCTGCTGACCAGAAGATTCATCTCGTTCTCACCGGCCCACTGCGCCGACCGCAGGCTCGCTCCCCCGTACCACATCCGACCACGCAGACCGGGTGAATGCGGCTGCACGCGAGCGGAATACGACTCGATGCCCTCGGTCCCCGACCACGTCGACGCCGGCTCCCCGGCGACGAACCCGAGCAGCCTCGAGACCCGTTCGTACCCGAAATCCTCGGTATCCGCGGTGTCGGGATAGAGCGAATGCTTGACCCGGTCGAACTGCATCGGTTGTCCCACACTGACTCCGGGATTGATCCGCCCACCGGATAACACGTCGACCGTCGCCAGGTCCTCTGCCAGTCGCAGTGGGTTCTCCCAACCCAGTGGCGTCACTGCTGTACCGAGCGCTATCCGGTGGGTCCGCTGCGACGCCGCAGCCATGACTGCGATGGGCGACGATATTCCGAACTGCAGGTGGCGGTGCCGAAGCCATGCACTGTCGAAGCCGAGCTGCTCGCCGAGTTCGATGATGTTCAGCGTCGATTCGTGGCCGCGTGCTGGATCGGACTCGTCGAAGAGCCCGATCGTGAGAAATCCGAGCGACAGCAACGGGTGAGAAGGCGTAGGCACGTCCAGACTCCATTCGGCCGAATTTGGACCCAGCCTAAACGAATCGGTCGGCCGTGCGGCGAATCCGGGAGCCGTCGAACTCGACGAGGCCGCGTGCGGCGAAGGCGTCGAGCCAGCCGATCATCGGCCACCGACCCCATCGATCGAAGAACGTGCGCGCGTTGGTGACGATGTCGTCGAGATGTTCCACCGGAGGATCGGAGACCGGATGGAACTGGTGGTAGGCGTGCGCCCCGCCGACCCACCGCAACCCGATGCCCGACGCCTCCGCGGTCGCTGCGAAATCGGTGTCCTCACCGCCGTAGCCGGTGTAGTCCTCGCAGAAGCCGCCGAGTTCGGCCCAGGTCGCCGCCCCGACCGCGAAGGACAGTGACCAGAACAGGTCGAAGTTGTCTCCGTGCTCGACGGTGTCGACCGGTGGGTTCGGCCGCGCCGGATGCGGCGCGGTCAGAGAGTTCAGGACCTCACCCTCGGCACCGATGTCCTTCTCTTTCAGGTAGGTCACCGGACCACAGAGCAGCGATCGCTCGTTGCCGGGCAGTGTTGCCGCACGCCGGTATCGCTCGATCGTCTCCGGACCGGGGATGCAGTCCACGTCCAGGAACACCAGCAACTCCGCGCCGCGATCGATTGCCGCGGCCGCACCCAGATTGCGAGCACCCGCCAGCGGCAGCGGATGCTGCGCAGGCATCTCGAGATAGATGGCGGGCGAACCGGTTCGGTCGAGCAGGTCGGCAATCATGTTGTCGCCCATGGACACGACGACGTGCTCGACCTGCTCTGCTGTCGATGTACCCAGACCACGCATCTGCGCGGCCAAGTGCTCGTGTCGTCCGGACACCACGGTGACGACGACGGTCTTCACTGTCGCACCGCGCGAGGTGCGGCCTGCTCGATCGCCCTGGCGGCGCGGGCAGGTGCACCCACGGTACGCAATGCCGACCACCGACCGCCACCGATGTCGAGAGCGCGGTTCGCCGCTGCGTGCCACCGCGCGACGGACGGCCACGTGTCGAGCACCTCGGCGACCGACCCGTGGGCCAGGGCCCGTCCGGTGGCCGACTGTTCTTCGAAGGGTCGAGCCTGCGGCACGACGATGGCGGGCACGCCCGAGGCGGCGACGTCGGCGACGGCGTTCTGGCCGGCGTGCGTGACGACGAGTGCTGCCGAACACAACACCGGCCACACGTCGTCCACCCAGTCGCCCCCTGCCACGCCGAGTGCGCGGAACTCGAATCGGGCGTCCACCGCCGACCACGAGTCAACAAGGTCTCGGGTCAGCTCCGTGCCACCGGCGGCACCCAGAACCACCACCGTCGGATCGGCATGGGCAGTGACTCGCTCGCGCTCGGCGAATCGACTGATCGAGCCGGCATAGGTGGTCTTCTCCGCGAAGGGACGCAGCCAGGTCGGGTCGTAGACCTCGCGTGACCACGGCGCGACGATGTGGGTCGCCGCGCGATAGGCGAGGTCGTGAATCGGATCGTCCCGCTCCCCGGGTATTGCCATCACGATCACCCGAACACCCATCAGTCGCAAGAACATCGCCACTTCCACCGATACGTCGACCACCACCGCTCGCGGCCGCTCGCGCGCCACCCACTCCGCGATGATCGCCATCCGCTCGGTCAGACCGTCCACGTCGTGAGGTGCCCAGTGCAGCACCCCTCCGGCCGAACTGTCCTCCGCGGCATCACTTTCGACGGAATCGTCGACGTCGAGCGGAAGCGAGATCCACTCGGCCGCCGCATGCGCTGCCGGTCGAGCGCGCGAGGACAGCACCGTCATCGGCTCTGCCATCGACCGCGCGATGGCATCGGAACGGGTGATGTGACCGACCCCGTGGTGGTGCGCGTAATACCCGATCATGCGATCGCGAGCCGGTCGTCGAGCTTGTCCGCAGCCGCAGCCAGTGTCGAGTGGTACAGCGCCTCGTACTCGTCCACCATCCGATCCATCGAGCACACCTGCTCCGCGCGCGCCCGGACGTCCGACCTTCTCAGCGCTGCCGCCGCGGGGATCGCCGCCGCGAGGCCGTGTACGTCGTCGGCCGCTACCAGCACTCCCGACGATGCATCGACGATCTCCGGTATGCCGCCTCGTGCGAACGCGGCGACCGGAGTGCCGCAGGCGAGTGCTTCCGCCACCACCAGGCCGTACGGCTCGGACCAGACCGGTGAGACGAGCGCTACCTCGGCACCGGCCACCAACGCCGCCAAAGCGGGCTGATCGAGGTGACCGACGTAGCGGATGTTCTCGTCGAGCATCGGCTCGACGAACTCGTGAAAATACTCGAGATTGCTCAGCGGTCCGGCGATACGCAGCGAGCGGCCTGCTTCCTTCGCAGCCGCAATGGCCAGGTGCACCCCTTTCTCGGGGACCACCCGACCCGACCACACCACGTAGTCTCCGCCGGTACCGAACGGCCAGTCCGCCAGGGAGATTCCGTTGCGAATGACGACGGTCCCGGCGGTGACATCGGCCCACTGCGAGGCGGCGAACTCGCTGACCGCGGCAAACGTGTTGGCACCGGGAGGGGCCAGCGCAACTGCGGACTCCAGCCACGCGAACGGCGGTGTGTGCAGTGTCGTCACCATCGGTACCGACAGCGTCGCCGACATCGCCAGCGGCAGGTAGTGCAGGCTGTGGTTGTGCACGATGTCGAAGGACCGAGACAGTGTTCCGGCGAGTTCGAGCATCACCGCCAGATACGCATGATGCTCACGAATCGCGGTGGGTGTGATCGCGACGTCGGCGATGGAGATCGGCGTCAGATCCAACGTCCGCACCGGTAGCAGGGTCGCATCCAGGTCGACGCTCGACCCGTCCGCAGCGAACAGACTCACCTGATGCCCGCGCTCGGTGAGCGCACGCACCAGGTTGTAGACATGTGCCTCCAGGCCGCCCGCGAAAGGCTGTGCCACCGGAAAACTCGATGACGCCAGCACCGCGATGCGAAGTGGGTTCTCGTTCAACGCATCTCCTTGATCACTGCTGAATAGATCGCCGCATGAGTTGCTGCGATTCGTTGACGTTGTTCTGATCTGGTTCCGGAATCGACTGCCGGAACGCGTTCTGCGTGCGATGCCCGCACGGCAGAGACGAGCGAGGCGGGATCGAACGAGTCGATGCCCATCCGGAAGCTGTGCACCCGCGCCTGATCTGCGTAGAAGCCGCAGTCGGATGCGACGACGGCGGTACCGAGGTCGCGGCAGGCCTCGAGCCAGCCCGAGTGTGTTCCGAATCGATACGGCAGCACCGAGACATCGATCGACGACAGATAGTCCCAGAGCGCGTCGTCGTCGAAACGTCGGTGCACGCGTACGTCGACGTCGGGAAAGCTGTTGTAGTCCAGCAGCTTCGCGCCGACCGTCGGGTTGTACCAGTGGCTGGAGTGCTCGAAGACGTCCTCGTCGATGTCCAGTCTCACCGTTGCGTCGGGTAGCGCCCGAGCGGCCTCGACCACAGCGTCCATCACTGCCAACGCGTCGATGTTGGACCTCAGATTCTTGGCGTGGACACCGATGACGAACGAATCCGACACCGGGCGCGGGAGTGCCATCCGCTCGAGCGGCACGACGTGCGGATGCTCGACCACCGTTGCCTCGACGCCCCACCGATCGTGAATCCGAGCAGCAGCACCCGCGGTGAGGGTGATGACGGCGGCGGCCGCGCGAACCAGTACGTCCAACTGCCGGAGGTGATCGGCGTTGTCCGCGAAATGGGGATTGTGCAGGTCGTGGACCGTCAGGACCAACGGCTGCCGGTGGGCGCGTAGATGGTCGACGGTACGGGTGAGCTCGTCCGGGGAAAAGGACTCGAACCCGAAATGCACGTGCAGCACGTCGAAGTCCACGTCAGTCTGTTCGGCTAGCCACCGAGCATCGAGCAACCGTGGCGGCCACCACTGGTTGGGTACGTCCATTCGAACAGGGGCCGGATCGGGCAGCACGATCACCGACGGTTCGGCCGACGCCGCGTGTGCGGAGTCGCCGACGACGCGCTGCAGGTGTCGGACATAGGCGTGCGAGGACGGAACCGATGCAACGCGGATCATGAATTCCTTCGGGGTCGGGCAGGTGGATCGTGCCTGTTCCCGACACGCGATACGTAGCCAGTACCCAGTTGCACCCAGGTTCAATCGGGGTTGGCGAAGCCCGTCCCCCGGGTCTACGTTGACGAGAGAATGGTCCAACACGAACGAGCACACGACGTCGGGGCAAGCATGGACGGGCGCACCCGCCACTACGGCGACTTCTACGGCATATCGAGCGAGCCGAGTCGCTCCCAGCACGACGGACCGCTACTCCTCGTCTGGGGAAATTGCCAGGCCGAGGCGCTGCGCATCCTCCTTGCCTCCGATCCGGCCATGCCGATGCGGACCGTCCGCATTCCACCGGTGCACGAACTCGAATCCTCCGATCTGTCCCACGTCGACCGACTCGTGCGGCAGGCGTCGGTGCTGCTCACCCAACCGGTTCGAGCCGGCTATCGGTCGCTGCCCCTGGGCGTGCCCGATCTGGTCGACGCGCTACCGCCCGACGCCACCGTGGTGCGTTGGCCGGTGCTCCGATATTCGGGGTTGCACCCCTTCCAGGTCATCGTTCGCCACCCCAGTGCCCCGGCTGCAGTTCCGAACATGGTGCCCTATCACGACTTGCGCACGATCCTCGCGGTCCATCGCGGCCTCGGCAGCGACGCGGACTGGGACGTTCCGGTCTCGGAGGACGGTCTACGTCGGGCAGCCGATGCCAGTCTCGACGAGTTGCGTCGACGCGAGGACCGAGACACCGATATCGTTGCGTCCGATCTGTTTCGAGACGCGGGCCGCCATGCCACGCACACGATCAACCATGCGACCAACGTGGTGCTCACCGGCCTGGCTCAGCGAGTACTCGACCACCTGAACACCGGTAGTACGGTCCGGGATCCAGGGCGGGAGCTGCTCGGAGGTGTTCGCGCGCCCGTCGAGGGTCGAGTGCTGAATGCGCTCGGCCTGCACGGCGATCCACGACCGAACTGGTCGGTCGACGGCTCCGACCTGACGCCGGATTCCGTTCACCGCGCTCACCTGCAGTGGTACGCAGCTCGTCCCGAATTCGTCGGCGCGGCCCTCGAACGACACGCCGAGCTGATCCGAACCCTGGAGCTGGCACCGTGACCGGACCGGTACATCATCTGGTGGTGGGACCGAACGAGCACGGGGTCGTCCGCTGCGCCCGCGAATTGGCCTCCGCAACAGGCAGTCCGGTGATCTCCGACCTCGAGCATCCTCCCTCCGACACGGCACTCCACGTGCACTTCACCGACCGGCTGTTCGGACGTAACGCAACCGAGGCCGCAGACGGATTCGCCGCGCTCGCCGAACGCCATCGAGCGCCCATCACCGTCACGGTCCACGATGTGCCGCAGGCATCCGACGGCCACGCATTCGAGGCGCGGAAGGACTGCTACCGACGGGTGATCGACTGCGCGGCAATCGTGGTGGTCTCCAGCATGCACGAGCGACTACTGCTCGAGGACATCCTGGATCGCAGGCACGACGTTCGGGTCATCCCGCTCCCGATCGGACGCGCGGCGGAGCGGACAGCGGACGGCGTCGCCCCGCGAAAGGTCGTCGGCGTACTCGGGTTCGTCTATCCGGGCAAGGGGCACGAGGAGGTACTCGGCGCCATGACGTCGCTGGACGCCGACGTCGACGTTCTCTCCATCGGTTCCGCGTCACCGGGACACGAATCCATGATCGACGAACTCGTTTCTGCTGCAGAGCAACTCGGCCGATCGTTCACCTCGACCGGTTTCGTTCCCGACGCCGAGCTCGACGAGATCCTGCGGTCGGTCGCCATTCCCGTTGCGTTCCATCGACATGTGTCGGCATCGGGTTCGATCAATTCCTGGATCGCGGCAGGCCGTCGACCACTCGTCCCGCGGGGTCGGTACGTGGAGGAGATGGAGACCAACTCCCCCGGGGCCCTGTGGATTCACGACAATTCGATCGAGGGCCTCGCCGCTGCGATGGCAGAGGCTCTACGCCATCCCGACATGACATGGCAGCAGCACGACGTGGTCGCCTACCCCACGCTCGAGCAGGCGGCCGTGCTGTACCGCGCATTGTTCGACGAACAGCGTGCGAAAGCGGCCAAGGAGCTGCCCGACGGCCGGTGGGTGGTACCGGGCAATCGGTGGGATCTCGCCCCGTCTGTCGATCGCAACCCGCGAGTGTCCGTGGTGATTCCATACTTTCGTCAGCAGCGTCAGCTGGAGTTCGTACTCACTGCGCTGACGTTGCAGAGCTATCCGGCCACCCTGCTCCAGGTGATCGTCGCCGACGACGGGTCGCCCGACGCGCCGGACGTCGATATCTTCCTGCCCGCTCTCGACATCACCGTCGTTCGACAGGAGGACCGCGGCTTCCGTGCAGCGGCGGCGCGCAATCTCGGTGCATCGGTCGCCGACGGGGAGATTCTGTGTTTTCTGGACGCGGATACGGTCCCCGAACCCGAGTACATCGCGGAGTCGGTGCGGCTGACCGGGGCAGTTCCCGATGCGCTCACCGTGGGTCGGCGACGCCACGCCGATCTGACGGGCTGGACCGCCGAGGACGTGGCCGGGTGGTTCGGCGGAGGTTCGCACGGACCGCCGGAACTGTCGGAGCCGGGGTGGCTTCGGGACGGGTACTCGCGCTCACGCGACTTGCTCGATGCCGATCGACGTTCGTACCGATTCGTCATCAGCGCCGTGATGTCGTGCAGCCGTGAATTGTTTTCCGACATCGGTGGATTCGACGAGACCTTCGTCGGATACGGCGGAGAGGACTGGGACTTCGCGCATCGCGCGTACGACGCCGGTGCCGTCCTGGCGCACCTGCCTGCCGCCGTCGCCTGGCACGACGGACCCGAATGGGCCGAGCGTACGGGCGGGGATCGGGAACGCAAGAACCTCGAAGCGCTGATGCTGTCTTCCCGCATCACCGACCCGGCCGCTCGTACCCACGGTCTCGTCTATGCCGTGCCCGAGACGATCGTGATCGTCGATGCAACCGGGCACAGCTCGGCGTCACTGCTGTCCACCGTCGGATCGGTTCTGCGCCAACATGACTGCGCGGTGTGGATCGACGGTCCCGACGCAGCGTCGTTGCGAGAGCAGTGGGGTGACGTCGACCCGCGCATTCGTTCGGGTCGGCCCGGCGACACCGGCCGCAGCCATATTGTCGTGCACGTGCGCGGACTCGTACTGTTCGGTGAGCACTCTCTGCGCCGCATGCTGGCAACCGGTGCCGATCGTATGACCGTGGACGTCGGCGGCAGCGGCGTCGTCGAGTGTCGCAGTTCGCGTTCGCGGGCGCGTGCGGCGCGGTGGGCCGATGCACTCGGTCGTGATCCGCTCGACGTGGCCGAGGATCTCTTCGGGCACACGCACCGCACAGCCGTCGAGTTCGGGATCTCGACCGGTGAGCATCAACCGGATCTGTCCTGGTGACGTCGAATACGGCGCGGCAGCGACTGATGGAAGAATATGTATCGGCGGTCGTCGGGGACGACGGAACAGCAAGGTCGGGTGGACGATGAACAGAACGCTGTATTCGATGCTCTGGATGATGGCGATCATCGCTCTCATTGCATTGATCTGGGGCACAGTCGGTTACGTGTACGCCGATGAACACCCACTGCGCCGTGCGGCGTTCGTCGGTGGCGGAGTACTGATCTCGGGATGGCTCATCGTGCTCGCAGCCGTGGGCATCAAGATCTCGCGACTGAAAGCGCGCCGCAGAGCGAGCAATTCCGAGAACGACTGACGAGTCCGCCGAGGTGCGGATTGAGAACGCCGTGGGCGGGTACTCCGCTTCGAAGTCTCGACGCGCAACAGCCGGTCACCTGCTCGTCGAGTTCCTCTCAGTCAGTGGCGAGCAAGGGTTCTCGATGGTCAATCAGCGCAGTACGTCGCAGCAGCACGGAACGTCGGCACGGCCGGCGACTCGCGACGAGTATCTGTCGACGTGGTCGACACTGCACAACGGCATCGATCCTTCCTCGTCCGCGTTGGTCTCGGGTTGGCTTCGCGTGGTCTATTCGCTGAGCGCGCCGCTGGTTCGCGCGTCCGTCTCCGCCCACGCCGTCACCCTCACCGCCGTGGTCGTGGCAGGGGCTGCAGTGGCGCTGTCGCGACCCGGTACCTCCGCACCGTTGATCGCGGCGCTGCTCATCGTGATCTCCGGCCTGCTGGACGGCATCGACGGCGGGGTCGCGATGATCGGCCGTTCCCAATCTCAGTGGGGGTACCTGCTCGACACCGTCGCCGATCGCTGCAGCGACCTGCTGCTGTTGGCGAGCGGTCTCGCTCTGGGTGCCCCGATGCCGCTCGTCGTCGCGGTCGGCGTGGTGACGTTGCTGCACGAGATGGCCCGTGCCCGCGCGGTGGGTTCCGGCATCGAGGACGTCGGCTTCCTGACGATATGGGAGCGTCCCTCGCGGGTGATCGCGGCTGCGGTCACGGCGACGGTCGCCGGGGCAGCGCCTGCTGCTGCGGGGACGTCGGCGACCATCGGGATGTCGGTGACGTGCGCGCTCGCGGCCGTCGGGTTCACCCAGTTGATGTTCGGGTTGCATCGTCGAGCCGATCGAATTCGGCGGTGACCAGCCAGCCGGCGAGTGCCAGTACATGGAACACGAACATCCACAACATGATTGCGACCCCGCCGCCGATCGCGGTGAGGCCTCCGAACGGCGCACCCAGGTCCACCGGTATCGCCAGGAACAAGATGAATCCGTGTACGAATCCGGTGACGATGGACGAGGTGACGAGTGATCCGACGATCAACGCCCGCCAGTTCACCGCGCGTGGCGCGATCACGCGATAGGTCCATGCCAGGGGGACCGACAGGATCACCCACAGGCAGTTGAAGCCGAGGAACACGCGCAGCGTCATGGCACCGATTCCGCCGCCGCCGGTCGACGCGTCGAGCAGCCGCGCGACGCAGAGGACTCCGGCCAGCAAGACCGGTGCGGCGGCGAAGAACGGGACCATCGCCAGTCGACCCCGCCAACCGGTGAACGACTCTCGTGTCGGTGCGAACCGCACGATGGCCCGGCGCAGGCCCTCCCCGTAGAACGTCGCGGGAAAGATGGCGACCAGGACACCGATCGGGCCGAGTTCGACTCCGGCCGTGGCCAATCCATCCACCGCCGCGCGAGCACCCAGGGCGTCGGGCAACAACGCCGACATGGCGTCGAACCCGCCGCGTACCCAGTCCGCCGACACCAGCAGGGTGCAGGCGCGGATGGTCAGCAGCAGTAGCGGCACCACAGCGATGACGGCGTAGAAGGTCAAGCCGCCCGCGATCAAGGTGGTGTCCTCGCGGGCGAACCCGGCTTTGATCGCGCCGACTGCGCGCGTGGCCCGCGTGCGTATCGAGGTCATCTCGCGCGAGCACCGAGTAACGCGCCGACCGCAACGGTGTCATTCAAGGGTGATGTCCACACCATCGATGACCTTGAGAAACGGGCAGATCGAGGTTGCCTGCGCCAGTACCGCTTCGGGATCGTCGGTGCCGGGAAGAGATACTGCGAGGGCGAACGTGGCGTCGTAGCCGGATGCATCCGAGTCGGTGAGTACGACGGTGCCCTTCACTGCGAGGTCGTCGACGCTACCGCCGACGGTTCCGAGCGCGATACGCAGAGACTCGACCAGGCAGCTCGACAGAGCGGCAGCCATCAGTTGCTCGGGGTTTGTGTGCTCCCCCGGCCCTCCGAGTTGCTTCGGTTCTCGCACACCGAGGGACAGAACCCCGTCGTCGGAGGTGACTCCCGTCGCGGTGGCAGAGACAGTTGCTGTGTACAGCTCGGTGTTCATCGATGTCGGATGTCCACTCGGCAGCCGATCGAAACCGGCGGAGTCCACGCGCCCGGGTCGAGACCGAGGGGTACGTGTCGATGTTCACACATCGGATACATCAGTTTGACCAAACCTACCGACGGGTAACGCTGTGTAAGGGTCGAGCATCACGCTGTGACCCACAGGCATCGGCCAGAGCAAACGACCACCGAACCGAAAGGGGAGCACCATGAGCACATCCACGTTGATCGCGCAGTTGCGTATTGCACTGCAGTTGACGAACACCGAAGTCCAGATCGCGGAAACTCGCGTCGTTCAGGCGCGCACCGAGGCGGTACGCAGGGAGTTGACTCAGAACGCCGCGAACGGCCGTGAGCGCGCGGCAGCCATCGAAGAAGCAATCCGCGGACTCGGCGGACTGCCCGAACTGGTCGCACCGTTCCTGGGGCGCACACTCGCCGCCGTCAAGACGGTCGCGGAGCAGGCGCAGCCGTTCGACGAGGCCCTGCTGGGCGATCTCGCACTCGAGCAGCAGCTGCTGGGCCGCGCCAAGTACATCAAGGCACTGGCCACGGCAGCGAACGAGCCCACCGTCGTCGCGTTGGCGACCCGGCTGGCCACAGCGCACAGCGCAACGGTGGAGTGGCTCGAAACCGTGCTCGCCGAAGACGCACTCGGCGGACCCGCAGCGCTGCGCCGCACTCCGTTCCAGGCCGCCACGGGCACCGCAGTCAAGATCGTCAATGCTCCGGCAACCTGGTCGGCACGCGGTCTCGACCGCGCACTGGACGCAGCCCGAGCCACCCCGGATCGCCTCGCCGCTCTGCTGGGCCGCGGAGCTCACGCCGGTGACGTGGCAGTCAAGACGCTGACGGCGAGCCGCGATGCAGCACTCGAGGCAGCCGAGGACGTCACTCGTAGCGAGGGAGTCGACACCGTCGCCGACGCGATCCACACCGCACGGTCGGCCAGCGGAACCCTGGACGCCGACGAGCTGCCGATCGCGGACTACGACGACCTGAACGTCTCGGACGCCGTTGCCGCCATCAAGGACCTTACGAACCCGACCGACGTTCGCACCGTCGTGGCGTACGAAGAGGCACACAAGAACCGCCACGGAGTCGTGTCCGCAGGACAGACGCGCGTGGCAGCAATCGCCAAGGATGTCATCTCGATCGACTGACCTTCTGCGAATACCGATGCGGCCCGTGAACTTCCGGGCCGCATCGCTGTATTCGAAGCAACCCGCTAGGGCTCGAGCAACACCTTGATGGCACCGTCCTGCTTCTTCTGGAAGATCTCGTATGCGTGCGGGGCTTCGTCGAGCGAAAGCTCATGCGTGGCAAACGAATCGACACCGAGCGGGTCGTCGTCGCCGAGCAGCGGCATGATGTCGTCCACCCACCTCTTGACGTTCGCCTGGCCCATGCGGAGCTGAATCTGCTTGTCGAACATGGTCATCAGCGGCAGCGGATCGGCCATACCGCCGTACACACCGATGATCGAGATGGTTCCGCCGCGTCGAACGATGTCGATCGCAGAGTACAGCGCGCCCAGTCGATCGACACCGGCCTTCTGCATCATCGGCGCAGCAACGGCATCGGGGAGCATGCCGACGATCTGCTGAGCGAGTTTGCCGACCGGAGATCCGTGCGCCTCCATGCCCACCGCATCGATGACGGAATCGGTACCCCTGCCGTCGGTCATCTCACGAATGACGTCGCCGACGCCACCGCTGTGCTCGGCCAGGTTCACCGTCTCGATGCCCCGTGCCGCGGCGCGGGCGAGGCGCTCGGGGACCAGGTCGACGGCGATCACGCGTGCGCCCTTGTGCTGCGCGATGCGTGCTGCCATGTCGCCGATGGGCCCGAGACCGAGAACCGTCACCGATCCCCCGTCGGGAATCGCCGCGTACTCGACCGACTGCCAAGCGGTGGGCAGTACGTCGGAGAGGTATACGAATCGCGAATCCGGCGGTCCCTCCGGCACCTTGATGTGCGTGAACTGCGCCTGCGGCACGCGGAGGTACTCGGCCTGCCCACCGGGGACCTGACCGTAGAGCTTGGAGAAGCCGAACAGTGCCGCGCCCATTCCCTGTTCGCGAACCTGTGTGGTCTCGCACTGGGTGTACAGGCTCGAATTGCACATGTAGCAGTGTCCGCACGAGATCTGGAACGGAATGACCACTCGGTCTCCGACTGCCAGATCGCCTGTCTGCGAGCCGACTTCCTCGACGATGCCCATCGGCTCGTGCCCCAGAACGTCACCTTCGTCCATGAAGGCTCCGAGCGTTTCGTACAGATGTAGGTCCGAGCCGCAAATGTTGGTGGTCGTGATCTTCACGATCGCGTCCGTCGGAAGTTCTATCCGCGGATCGGGAACGGTGTCGACGCTGACTTTTCTCTTGCCCTGCCAGGTCACTGCGCGCATGACGTCCTTCCATCGAAGCGACTTCGAAGTTCGATGTCGCTGCACTGCGCATTGCCTGTTGTGACAGGTCACAAACACATATGCCTGCAGTGGTTGGTACTGCCCGACAGCGGGTAGCCACCACTATGACCGCGTTGTTCTCAGTCGATCCGTCCACCGCTCGATCTCCCGCCCTACCCACCCCCTGCGGGCCGATCTCGGAAGCCGTCACCCGGTCGCTGGCTGCGGGTGTGCCGACCGGAACCCCGGTGATGCCCGATCCGATCGAGGCCGATCCCACGTCCCGAGACGTGCAACTCGCGCTTCTGATCTGCTACGAACTGCACTACCGCGGGTTCGAGGGCGTGGACGACGCCTGGGAGTGGGACCCCGAGCTCCTCCGCCTACGAGGAGGGCTGGAATCCGCTTTTCTGCGATACGTGCGAGAGAACGTGGAACCCGGCACCGACGCAGTCGCGGAGATGGACGCGCTGTCGATCGAAGCGACCTCGGGGAGCGGCCCCTCGTGGTTCCTTCGCGACGAAGGTTCGTGGGAGCAGATGCGCGAGTACTTCGTGCATCGGTCCGTCTACCACCTCAAGGAAGCCGACCCGCACGCGTGGGCCATCCCCCGTCTTACGGGCCAGACCAAGGCCTCCTACGTCGCGGTCGAATTCGACGAGTACGGCGGCGGCAAGGGCGACCGCCTGCACCAGCATCTGTGGGCCGAATCGATGGTGGCGGCCGATCTCGATCCGACGTATCTCGGTTATGTCGATCGCGTCCCGGCACAGACACTGGCCTGGGTCAATCTCATGTCGTTGTTCGGTTTGCATCGAGGGCTGCGCGGTGCCACCGTGGGCCACTTGGCGGCAACCGAGATCACGTCGTCGCCCGGCTCGCAGCGCTACGTGCAGGGACTGCGGAGGCTCGATGCACCGTCGGCATGCATCGCGTTCTACGCCGAGCACGTCGAGGCGGACGCCGTGCACGAGCAGGTGCTACGTCACGATGTGGTCGGCACTCTTCTTCGCCACGAGCCCGAACTCGAAGCAGATGTGGTGTTCGGAATGCGCGCACTGGATTTCGTCGAGAACGAACTCGCCGACCACGTGATGCGACGATGGTCGGCCGGTCAGTCCTCGCTGGACTGAGAGGGTCGCCTCTTCGCGCGGTGGCTCGTGTCGCACAGCGGATAGCTCTTGCTCCGCTTGCACGTGCACACCGCAACGACGAAGCGGTCCGACTCCACTTTCGTGCCGTCGTCGAGTTCGATGTTCACCGGTCCGTCGATCAGCATCGGGCCACCACGAACGATTCTCACCGTCGTCCGCGTGCCGGCCGAGTCATCGCTTGTCGCCACGAATCACCACCAACTCCTCCGTTCGACGCCCCGGAGCCAACAGACCGCGGGCTTCGAGCCACTCGGCACGGCGGTGCATCACCGGGCCGAAATCGATGGATTGCCTGCTCTCTTCGACGACCGAGAATCCGTTGTCCGCGAGCATGTCGACGGTGCGTCGCGGCCCGGAGAACTCGGAATGTACGACCAGCAGTATCCCACCCGGAACCAACAGCGAGGCGGCTGCCAGACACAGCGGGTCGAGCACCATGCGGCCGTCCTCGCCTGCGTCCCAGGCCCGGTGAAGCCCCATTCCGGTCGGCTCTACCTCGGACGGAACGTACGGAGGATTGCACAGCACGACGTCGAACGATTCGAGTGCGTCCGCCTCGGCAAGGGAACCCAACCTGACGTCCACCTCGACGCCCACCGAGCGCGCGTTGCGCTGCGCGCAGTCGACGGCCCGTGCGGAAATGTCGAACGCGACGACCTCACGGGCACCCAACAGTGCGGCGGTGATGGCCACGGCACCGCTGCCGGTGCACATGTCGAGCACTCGCGCACCGGGAACGATGCCCGTCGTGGCGGCGATGTCGCACAGCAGTAGCGAATCCTCCTGCGGTTCGTACACTCCGGGATCGGCGTGCACGGCCGCCAGGGTTCTGGCGGATTCGGTTTCGGCTGTCGTCATCGGCGTGCCTCCCACAGAGTAGCGATCGAAGTCGTATTCCCGTGAGACTCGCAGTCAAACCCGTTGGTGTTTCGATGCTTACGATCCGGCCTCCCGGGGTAGTCCTGTCGAGCGTGGTTGAGGAGTAGCCCGCCGTCCCCGAATGTCGACTGTCGATTTCTCACGTGCACCCGGTGGGGAGTTCGGCTGCACAGGAGTGTCCATGATCGTCGTACCGTCCATTACGCCACGCCTCGCGGAGGTCGTTCCGTCGTTGTCCGAGTCGTCGAGTTTCGAACCCGAGATGACGCTGTCGGTGAACGAGAGCGCGGGTGCCGACATCATCGTGCGAGTGATCGGAACGATCGGTGACGCGGACGTCCCCGTTCTCGCCGAAACACTCGGCGAGGCCGCCGAACGCGGACGCACGTTGATCCTCGATCTGTCCTCGGTGGCAGGCGTCGCCACAGGCGTCCGCTCCGTGCTCGACGCCACCTCCATCCGACTCGGACGATGGAATCAGAAACTGGCAGTGGTGCTTTCACCAGATCTGCAGCAGTCCGTCATCGGTCTAGTACCGGAGCGAGTCGACGTTCGTCGCTCGACGACCGAGTCCGTGGCGGCACCGGCAGCAGACACCAGGTGATCCGTTCGGCGACGGTATGGCCTGCGGATTCGCGAGAGGTGTCGTAAGTGACCACCCCGAGCAAGACCTACGACGTGCTCGTCGTCGGCGGAGGCAACGCAGGCATCAGCGCGGCTGCGCGACTGCTGAAGAAGGGCATCTCCGACGTCGCTGTCATCGAGCCCGAGCACGTGCACACGTACCGTCCACTGCTGTCCTACGTGGGCTCCGGTCAGGCAGCGCTGACCGAGGCGGAACGCACACAGCGTTCGGTGATTCCGACCGGATGTATCTGGCTGGAAGACTCGGTGACAGCGATCGATCCGGTGAACCGTCTGGTGCGATGCACGTCCGGCAGGGCGTACGGCTATCGAGACCTCGTACTCGGCCAGGGTCTCGTGGTGGATACCGACGCCTTGCCCGGAGTACACGCGGCACTCGAATCCCCCGGTGTTGCAAGCAATTACCTCGACCGAGCAGAAGCCACCTGGCAACTGACACGGGATCTCCCCGTCGGCAGCAGTGCTGTGTTCACAGTGCCCCGCCCACCGGTGGGCTGTACCGGCACCACGCTCAAGCCGTTGTTTCTCGCAGCGGACCACTGGATCCGCAGCGGGCGCCTGCCAGGAATCGACATCACACTGGTGGTGGATCGACATCGAATGTTGGGCAATCCCGAGCTCGACGCCATCGTCGTCGGGCGACTACGCGAGCTCGGCGTGCGAATACTCCCCCGCACCGCAGTGACGGCTCTGCATCCGGAGACCGGACACATCACCGTCACGGACCACGACGGCGTCGACGATCGCATCCGCTACGACATGCTGCACCTCGTACCGCCGTTCCGCGGTCCGACGTGGCTGGAGGAGTCGAACCTGACCGGATCTGCGGCGCACGGTGTCGTCGACATCGACGGTCGGACTCTGCGCCACCGGGTGTATCCGGAGGTCTGGGCCGCGGGTGACGGAGCAGCCATCGACACCGACTCCTCGGGTGGCGCACTGCGCAAACAGATCTCGATTCTCGTCGACAATCTGATCGCAGCGCGTAGCGGGAAACCGTTGTCGGAGTACGACGGCTACACCGTTGCCCCCATCGCCGTCGGCGCACACAGCTTGATCGCCGCCGAGTTCGACCGCACCGGAACCCTGACGCCGTCGTTGCCGTCGTTCCTCGATTCGCTGAAACCCAGGCGCTCCGCCTGGGCCTTCGACCGATACGGCCTACCGCTGTCCTACTGGAACATGATTCTCGCCGGCCGACTCTGACCGGTCGGGCGACTCCATGAACCCGTCGGGGTCGTGAGCGACGACCCGATGTCCGTCGTCGTCCAGGGCGCGAAACGCATCGCGCAGGAGCCGTCGAGCCGCGCCGTCCATGGCACGTACCTCACTGAAATCAACTGTAGTACAGGTGCTTTCGCCGAAACCGTCGGCCAACCGAGCAATGACCGCCTCTGCACCCGCGAACCGAAGATCGCCCTGCAGTTCCACGGTGGTCACGCCGTCCGCCTCGGTCACGCTGCGGATGGCCGATTCACCGCTGGGCGCGACGTGCATCATGTGCAGGCCCAGATCGCGCGAGAGTCTCTCGAACACCGCCACCCCGCGCACACTGTTGCCGTGCTCGTTCAGTCTGGGTGAGACGACGGCAATACCCACCTGACCCGGCAACACTCCGATGATCGCCCCGGCCACTCCGCTCTTGGCGGGTATACCCACTGTCGCGAGCCAGCTGCCACTGCCGTCGTACATTCCACAGGTCGCCATGACCGCCAGTACGTGGCGATCGATCGCCGAATCGAGTACCTGTTCGCCCGTCCGAGGATCTTTGCCGCCGTTCGCCATCACCGCGGCGATCCGGGCCAGGTCGTTACAGGTCACGGTCACCGCACACTGACGCGCATAGCCGTCGACGACATCGGCGGGCTCGGCTCCGAGGTGGCCGACCGACTTCAGCAGGTGCGCGATCGCGGTGTTCCGATCGTCGGATTCCAGTTCGGCCTCGTACACCTGACGGTCGACGGAGAGTTCGCGGCCTGCCATCCTGCTCAGAAGGTCCGACATTCGTCCCGCCCGCTCTTCGCTCCCGTGGCCTCGAATCATCGAATGCACCGCCAGCGCACCGGCATTGATCAACGGGTTCCGCGGCCTTCCGGTCTCTGCTTCCAGCGATATCTCGTTGAACGAGTCGCCCGACGGTTCGACGTCGACGGCCTCGAGCACCGCCTCGATGCCGTTGTCCTCGATGGCGAGCGCATATGCGACCGCTTTGGCTATCGATTGGATCGAGAATTCGGTGTCGGTATCGCCCGCTCCGTGCAGCGATCCCCCGACGGTGGCGAGTGCGACCGCGAACGTGTCGGGATCCGCCGAGGCCACTACCGGGTTGCCCTCGGTCACGGTCCCGCCGTCGAACTCTCGACAGTCCTCCAACACGGATGCGAGATATTCGGGAACAGGCGATCTCATGTGTCCACGCTAGTCCTCGACGAACAGGCCTTGACATCGCGGCCGTACTGCCGCTTACACTCCTGGTTCCTCAACCGTTGTAGGGCCCCTCCCGCGAAGATCGGATTCCTGACGTGCGATTGCGACGCCTGATCGCTGCCGACTCGACAGATCGTCTGGCCGTGTACGCACCCGAGTCCGGCGCCTGGGTCGATCTCGATGCCGCAGTGTCGACGCTGGGTGCCGACGAGGTTCTGCGCCCACTCACCCGCACGGTGCTCGGATTTCTCGACGCCGGCGAACGTGCTCGCGACTCGGCTCGGTCCGTGGTGCAGCGCGCGGTGTCCGAGGGAGTTGCGGTGATCGACCGACCGGCACCGACACTGCCGGTGGTTCCGGCGTCGCTTCGGTGCTTCCTCGGCTGGGAGGCGCACTGGGATCTGGCTGCGCACAACCTGGTTCGCCGTAACCTCCCGAGAGCGGTCCCCTTCATCCGCGGGTTCGAGGCCGTCACACGGTCGACGTTTCCTGCACTCCGTCCGGGACCGGGGTTCGACGACCATCCGATCTACTACACGGGCAATCACCTCACCGTCGTCGCCGACGAAACTTTGGTCGAGTGGCCGTCCTACAGCCGGGCACTGGATTTCGAGCTCGAGTTCGGAGCCGTGGTGACCAGGCCCGTTCGCGACGTGTCCGAGCGGGAAGCCACCGCTGCGATCGGTGGATACGTGGTGTTCGACGACATCAGTGCTCGCGACACCCAGTGGGAGGAGCAGCGCCGCACCCCGTTCGGCCCGGTGGTCAAGACCAAGACCTTCGCCAGCTCCATGGGAGCCGACATCGTCACCGCCGACGAGGTGTCACCGTATCTGGACTCGTTGACGGCCACCGTGACGGTCGACGACGAAGTGTGGTCGACCACGGGCACCGCAGGCATGCGGTACTCGATCGGAGAATCACTCGCGTACGCCAGTCGCGGCGAGAACGTCTACCCCGGTGAGCTGTTGACCTCCGGCACGCTTCCCCGCGGATGCGGCCTGGAGCTCGACCGCTGGATAGCCCCGGGCGATCGCGTCGAACTGAGCATCGAACGAATCGGATCGGTTGCCAACACGATCGGTACTCGCTGAGGATTCAGCGCTCGATGTCGGATTTGTCGGTGGAGGCATCCTGGAACATCTCCAGGAACGACCCGAAGCCGGATGCTCCCTTGCGTGATTCGTCCATGTTGTGGTCGACGGCTCCTGCCGCCCCCTCGTCGTGTGTCATGTCTTGTAGCTTTCCGCTCGCAAATTGCAGCGAGCCGGGGACCGAGGACACGAATCGGCAACGAAAGGTCACGGACCGGTAACGACGAACTCGAAGCTATGGATGGATCGAGCACGGTTTCCATCCATAACTTCGAGTTCGGTAGAGAAGGTCAGGCCAGCTCGAACCGATCGAGCATCATGACCTTGTCCCACGCCGCCACGAAGTCCTGAACGAACTTGTCCTTGGCGTCGTCGCAGGCGTAAACCTCGGCGAGAGCGCGCAATTCGGAGTTCGATCCGAACACCAGGTCGTTACGGGTTCCGGTCCACTTCGTCTCACCGGTCGCGGCATCCTTGGCCTCGTAGATGCCGTCCTCAGCGGTGGGGACCCATTCGGTGCCCATGTCGAGGAGGTTGACGAAGAAGTCGTTGGTGAGCGTTCCGACCTTGTCGGTCAGGACGCCGTGCGACGACTTTCCGAAGTTGACTCCGAGCACACGCAGTCCGCCGACCAGCACGGTCATCTCGGGTGCGCTGAGCGACAACAGGTTTGCCCGATCGACGAGGGAGTACTCCGCCGGAAGCTTCTGGCCCTTACCGAGGAAGTTACGGAAACCGTCCGCCTTGGGCTCGAGGTCGGAGAACGAATCGACGTCGGTCTGCTCCTGCGTCGCATCCATGCGGCCCGGGGTGAACGGAACGCTGACTCCCGCCGCTTTCTCCAGTGCGGCAACGCCGCCGAGGACGACGAGGTCGGCGAACGAAACCGTCCCGGAGAACGACTGCTGGATGCCTTCGAGCACGCGGATGACCTGTGCGATCTCGTCGGGCTCGTTGACCTCCCAGCCTGCCTGCGGCTGCAGACGCAGACGGCCACCGTTGGCACCGCCGCGCTTGTCGCTGACGCGGAACGACGACGCCGCGGCCCACGCAGCCGAAATCAGCTGATCCTGAGTCAGTTCGGAGTCGAGGATCGTCTGCTTGAGCTCGGCGATCTGCGCCTCACCGATCAGCTCGTGATCGACGGCCGGGATCGGGTCCTGCCAGAGCAGGGTCTCCGAGGGAACCTCGGGGCCGAGGTAACGCGACACCGGTCCCATATCGCGGTGGGTGAGCTTGAACCAGGCCTTCTGGAACTCTTCTGCGAGCTCCTCGGGGTGGTCGAGCCAGCGACGGGTGATCTGCTCGTAGATCGGGTCGACACGCATCGCGATGTCGGAGGTCAGCATCGACGGGTGGCGACGCTTGGTGGGATCGGCGGGGTCGGGAACGAGATCTGCGCCCTCACCGTTCTTCGGACGCCACTGGTGCGCGCCTGCGGGGCTCTTGTAGAGCTCCCACTCGAATCCGTACAGCGTCTCGAGGAAGCTGTTGTCCCACTGGGTGGGCGTGGGCGTCCAGATGACCTCGAGGCCACTGGTGATCGCGTCCGCACCGACACCGCTCTGGTAGCTGTTCTTCCAGCCGAGGCCCATCTGCTCGATGGGTGCACCCTCGGGCTCGGCACCGATGTACTCGTCGGGATCGGCTGCGCCGTGCGTCTTGCCGAACGTGTGCCCACCGACGGCCAGTGCCGCGGTCTCGATGTCGTTCATGGCCATCCGGCCGAAGGTCTCGCGGATGTCCAGCGCGGACTGCACCGGGTCCGGGTTGCCGTTGGGGCCTTCGGGGTTGACGTAGATCAGACCCATTTGCACTGCGGCGAGCGGGTTCTCGAGGCTCGTGCGATCACCGTCGTAACGCTCGTCGCCCAGCCAGGTCTGCTCCGGGCCCCAGTAGACGTCCTCGTCCGGCTCCCAGGCGTCGACGCGTCCGCCGGCGAAACCGTAGGTGGGCAGACCCATCGATTCGATCGCGACGTTGCCGGTGAGCACGATGAGGTCGGCCCAGGAGAGCTTGCGGCCGTACTTCTGCTTGATCGGCCAGATCAGCCGGCGAGCCTTGTCCAGGCTGGCGTTGTCCGGCCAGCTGTTCAGGGGTGCGAAGCGCTGCATGCCCGCTCCGGCACCGCCGCGTCCGTCCTGCTTGCGGTAGGTGCCCGCGGCGTGCCACGCCATGCGGATGAAGAAGGGGCCGTAGTGACCGAAGTCGGCAGGCCACCAGGGCTGCGAGTTGGTCATGAGCGCTTCGATGTCGCGCTTGACCTCGGCGAGGTCGAGGGAGTTGAACTCGGCGGCATAGTCGTAGTCGGCACCCATCGGGTCGCCGACGGCCGGGTTCTTCTTCAGAATCTTGAGGTTCAGAGACTTGGGCCACCACTCGCGGTTGCTACCGCCCTCGACGGGCATCGGCATCGAGTCGTGCATGACGGGACACTTGCCACCCGACTCCTGCGGCTGATCCTCGTTCATCTCTTTTTCGCGTGTTGTGTGATCTTCTGACACGTGCTTCCTTCCAGGGTCTGACGATCGGGCTGTGATCGAGGTCGGTTCACGAACTCTGCTGTGTCCGAGAACCGGGAGGGAACGAAACAGGAGCTGTCGACTGCCGTCGAGCAGTCGAACACTGTGCGCAGAAGCCCCAGTAGATGACTTCCGCCTCGTCGATCGTGAAACCGACGGAGTCCGATGCGGTGAGACATGGCGTTTCGCCCACCGCGCAGTCCACGTCGGCGATGACGCCACAGGAGCGGCACACCGCGTGGTGGTGGTTGTCGCCGACGCGAGATTCGTACCGAGCGGGAGATCCTGCCGGTTCGATTCGCCGCACCAGGCGCGCCGCGGTCAACGCATTGAGCACGTCGTACACGGTTTGCCGCGACACCTCGGGCAGCACCGATCGCACGAGTCCGAGGATCGTGTCGGTGTCTGCATGAGGATTGGATCCGACGACCTCGAGCACCGCGACCCTGGGACGGGTCACGCGCATGTCGGCGGTGCGTAACAGCTCCGCGTACGGTGAGATCGGCATCACAGCAATACTATCCTCCGCTTTTCTGGACAAAGTCAAGTATGCAGACGAATCCGCCGGATGTCGACCTGGACGCCGAACAACAGCGCCGTCACCGAGCAACCGCGACTCCTACTGTTCGCTTTCCCTACACTCCTCGGTTGGATTCGGGACGGGATCAGGCCAGTGCCAGGAACAGCTTCTCCAGTTCGGCCTCGGTCATCGGCTCCTTCTCCCCCGCACTCTCGCCCGTCATGCATTCACGCAGGCCCGTTGCCACGATCTTGAATCCGGCCTTGTCCAGCGCTCTGGAAACAGCAGCGAGCTGAGTGACCACATCCTTGCAATCGCGTCCGTTCTCGATCATCCCGATGACGCCGGCGAGCTGACCGTGCGCGCGCTTGAGCCGGTTCAGTACCAGTGCGATGCTGTCTTCGTCGCCGATCATGTCGATCTCCTCGGTGGTTGCGGTAGTGCCCCCGATGGTACCCCCGGGGCATCAAGCGAGATCGGATCCGGTACCGCCCAGTGCCGCGATCGCCGCCTGCAATTTCACGGTGGCCTCGGAGGCGACCGCACCCAACTCGGGCTCACCGGTGACCTCGACCATGATGGCCGGGTTCATCGCCTCGACGACGACGGACCCCGCTACCGACGTGTTCTCGCGGACGACGACGTTGCACGGCAACAGCAGACCGATCTGCTTCATCACTCCGACGGCGCGATGAGCCAGTCCCGGGTTACACGCGCCCAGGATCACGTAGCGCTCCATGTCCTCGCCGAGCTTGGCCTTCAACGTGGCCTGCATGTCGATTTCGGTGAGAACTCCGAATCCCTGCTCCGACAACGCCTTTCTCGTGCTCTCGATCGCGTCGGCGAAATCGGTGTCGGTCAGTGTGGTGGACAATGCGATGTTCATGACGACTCCTCGAAAATTGTTGTGTCAGTGCGAAAAGCGAATGGAGGGCAGCACCGCACGCAGCCACGCCGGCGACCACCACGCGCCGTGTCCGGTCAGCCGTAGCAGGACCGGAAGCAGGACGAGTCGAACCAGGAACGCGTCGAGCAATACCGCAACACCCAGGATGATGCCCATCTCTTTCGGGGGCAACGGATCCGACAGTGCGAACGTGAAGAACACTGCCACCATCACCGCCGCGGCAGCAAAGATGACTCGCCCCGAGTGCGCCAAGCCGTCGACCTGAGCAGCCTTGGAATCGCCCGAGCGTTCGTAGTGTTCCTTCGCGGTGGCCAGCAGAAAAACCGTGTAGTCCATGGCGATCGCGAAGATCATCGCGAAGAAGAACACCGGACCCCAGCCGTCCAGGAATCCCTGCGGGGTGAAACCGAGCAGTGACGCGCCGTGGCCGTCCTGGAAGATCGACTTGGCAACTCCGAAGGCCGCCGCCGTGGACAGCAGGCTCACCAGAGTGCCGAGCAGCGCGATCAGCGGAGCCTGCAGCGCGACCAGAAGCAGCACGAACCCGAGGACCAGGATGATCCCGACGACGATCGGCAGGTAGTCGTTCAGAGCCTGCTGAAGGTCCAGGTTCTCCGCGGGCGCTCCGCCGACGAGTGCCGAATCGGGCAGCGTGGATCGCAGATCGGCGAGAATGGTACCCATCGATTCGTCGGACGGATCCACCGACGGAATTGCCTGCAGCAGAGCAAATCCCGAACCGTCAGCTGCACTCTGTGGCGGCGTCACCATCGAGATCCCGTGGACCCCGGCAGCGGCGGTCGCGGTGCCGAGAGCATCGGCGTCGGGCACCACGATCTGCAGCGCTCCCGGTGCACCCGGCCCGAACTGAGCCTGTACGAGCTCGTAGCCCTGGCGCACCGGTGCGTTCTCGGGCACCACCGCGATCGACGGCATCGCCACCTTCAATCCGAGCACCGGAAGGGCCAGGGCGATCAGAATTCCCACGGAGACCACGGCGAACGGCCACGGGTGCTTGTGCAGCAACTCGCCCCATGCTGCGAACATCGGGGATCGATGTTCCTGCCGCTTGGCGTACGGCAACGAGGCGGCATCGACCTTGGAGCCGAGCGCACCCAATGCCGCAGGCAGCAGCGTCATGGTCGCCAGCAACACGAAGGCGACGGCCAGCATGATTCCGACAGCCATCGTGCGCACCGCAGGCGCGGGGACCAGCAACACTGCGGACAGACTCACCAGCACCGTCAGCCCGGACAACACGACGGCTTTGCCTGCGGTGTCCATGGTTTCGGCCACCGCCGCCCGAGGGTCTGCGTGACGCAACGCGTCGCGGAATCGAGCAACGACGAACAGCGCGTAGTCGATTCCCAGCGCGAGCGCGAACATCATCGCGAAGTTCATGGCCCACACCGAGATCGGCGTGACTCCGTTGAGCAGAACGAGACCACCAGCCGATGCGACGAGACCGGCAACGGTGAGCAGCAGCGGCAATCCGGCGGCGACGAGTGATCCGAACGCAAGCACCATGATCGCCAATGTGACCGGCCACGAGAACAATTCGGCTTGGATCATCGCGTCGTGGTTCGCCTGGTTGAAGTCCGACCACAGGGCCGACGAACCGGTGGGGTACACCTCGATTCCGTCGGTCGAGAGCGCGGTCAACCGCTCCTTCACATCGTCGACGGCCTTCACCATCTCGTCGGTCGTGCCGTTCGCCCCGGCGATGACGATGCCGGTTCGGCCGTCCGGGCTGATCGTCATCCCCGGTTGCGGCGCAACGACGTCCCCGAATCTGGTGTCACCGGCGAACACATCGGACACGTCGGCAATCACGTTCCGAACAGCGGGATCGGTGATGGGTTCTGCGTCGGAGTGGACGACCACCTGCACCGCGGCGGAGGAGTTACCGCCGAAGTGCTGCTGGGCCGATTCTCGAACCTGAACGGATTCGGATCCGTTCGCCTGCCATCCCGCTCCGGCGAGGGACGAGAACACCGAGGGCGCGAACGAACCGAGGCCGACGAGCGCGATGAGCCACACACCGAACACCCACCGTCGATGGGTCACCATCGCCCCGCCCGCACGGCCGAGCAGGCCCGGCGCGGCTACCGGCCGATCATCCGGTGGACGAAGAACTTCGGCATCACGCAGCGACATGGTGCTCCTATACGGGTGGGGGTATCGATCGGGGCAGACGAACCCCCGGATCGATCGAACGTGCCCACCTTCGCACATACCCAAGGGGGTATGCAAGTACCCCTGGGGGTATCACCTCAGGGGTACTTGCACTCAGAGCCGACGGCCCGGTGTTGTCACCTGCCGGTCAGCGCCGACCGTTCCACTGCTTCTCGATGCCGCGCAACACCTCGAGCGTCCGAGCAGAATCGGCATCGACTGCCATCCTCGACCGAGCGCGTTCGAGCGCACGCTCGGCCCGAGTGACCGCACGGTGCCCCGAGTCGGTGGCCTCGACCATGTACTGCTGCCGATTTCGCGGATTGGCGCTCCGCACCAACAGCCCCGACTCGACGAGACTGGCAGTCGTGGCGGTGATACTCGTCCGGTGCCGCACCAACTCCCGCGACAGCGCACTGTAGGACATCGGCCCTCGCCTGGACACCAGTTCCAGCACCTCGTACCTCGCCCAGCTCAGCCCCTGCGCGTCCAGTGCCTCCGCCAGACGGACCCGCGCGGCCGACGCCATGCGCAGCACCGTGGACACGATTTCGAGCTCGGTGGAATGCACCGGCGAGGTACCACCGTCGAACGATTCAGCGATGGCAGTCATCGGACACTCCCCTACTTGATCTCTGCGAGGACGGTGCCTTGGGTGATGGCGTCGCCTGCGGTGACGGTCAGGCCGGTGATGGTGCCGCCTTTGTGGGCGTTGACGGGGTTTTCCATCTTCATCGCTTCCAGGACGGCGATGAGGTCCCCGGCCTCGACGGTGTGGCCTTCTTCGACAGCGACTTTGACCACGGTGCCCTGCATCGGTGCGGTCACCGCGTCACCGGATGCCGCACCGGCTCCGGCACCACCACGGGTACGCGGTTTCGGCTTGCGCCGTACTGCACCCGCGTTGGCACCGCCGCTGTTGCCGCCGCCGAGGGACAGTTCCCCGGGCAGGGAGACCTCGACGCGTCGGCCACCGACCTCGACGACGACGGACTGCCGCGGCAGCACCTCCTCGTCGTCGATCGGTTGTCCGGCGGTGAACGGGGCAACCTGGTTGTCCCATTCGGTTTCGATCCACCGGGTGTGCACCGAGAACGACTCCCCGTCGCCGATGAACGCCGGATCGGAGACCACCGCAGCATGGAACGGGATCACCGTCGCCAACCCCTCGACGGTGAACTCGGCGAGGGCGCGACGTGAGCGCGCGAGGGCTTCCTCGCGGGTGGCTCCGGTGACGATGAGTTTGGCGAGCATCGAATCGAACTGGCCGCCGATCACCGAGCCGGATTCGACACCGGAATCGACGCGCACCCCTGGACCCGACGGGGCGATGAACGTGGTGACCGGGCCGGGTGCGGGCAGGAACCCGCGGCCGGCGTCTTCGCCGTTGATCCGGAACTCGAACGAATGCCCCCGCGGTTCGGGATCTTCGGTGATCGACAGTTCCTCGCCGTTGGCGATCCGGAACTGCTGCAGCACCAGATCGATGCCGGAGGTTTCCTCGGTGACGGGGTGTTCGACCTGCAGGCGGGTGTTGACTTCCAAGAACGAGACGAGGCCGTCCTGGCCGACGAGGTATTCGACCGTCCCGGCACCGTAGTAGCCGGCTTCGAGGCAGATCGCTTTCGCCGACGAGTGGATTTCCTTGCGTTGGGCGTCGGTGAGGAACGGGGCGGGGGCTTCTTCGACGAGTTTCTGGAAGCGGCGTTGCAGCGAGCAGTCGCGGGTGCCTGCGACGACGACGTTGCCGTGTTGGTCGGCGATGACCTGCGCTTCGACGTGGCGGGGCTTGTCGAGGTAGCGTTCGACGAAGCATTCCCCCCGCCCGAACGCCGCGACCGCTTCGCGGGTGGCCGAATCGAACAACTCGGGGATCTCCTCGCGGGTGCGGGCGACCTTCATGCCGCGTCCGCCGCCACCGAACGCGGCTTTGATCGCGATCGGCAGGCCGTGTTCGTCGGCGAAGGCGAGGATCTCGTCGGCGTTCTTCACCGGTTCGGAGGTGCCCGGCACGGACGGTGCTTTGGCGCGGGCGGCGATGTGGCGGGCGGTGACCTTGTCACCGAGGTCGCGGATCGACTGCGGAGACGGCCCGATCCAGATCAGTCCGGCATCGATCACGGCCTGGGCGAAGTCGGCGTTCTCGGAGAGGAACCCGTAGCCGGGGTGGATGGCGTCGGCACCGGACTTGGCGGCGGCGTCGAGGATCTTGTCGATCACCAGATACGACTCCGCCGAGGTCTGACCCCCGAGGGCGAACGCCTCGTCGGCCAACCGTACGAACGGGGCATCGGCATCGGGCTCGGCGTACACAGCGACACTGGCCAACCCGGCATCGGCGGCCGCCCGGATCACCCGCACCGCGATCTCGCCACGATTGGCAACAAGGACTTTCGATATTTTCTTATGGGAAGTCGAGGTAGTCATGTACTGAAATTCCTTCACTGGCCATATCGGGCATTGACGAAAAGGGCTGGAGCACTGGCAAGTCCGTAACGATGCATATCTTCCGGTCGACCCCACAGATCCGACACAACCGGAGCTTCGACGAGCACCGACGACTGCGCAGCGGTCAGAACAGCAACAACGGCAGCGATGTCGGTATCGGTCGGCTGCCCGCGAAACGACCAACTGAGGGACGCAGCAACATAATTGGCGTCGTCGTTCGTTTCGCTCATAGTGGGATGTTTCCGTGTTTCTTGGGTGGGAGGGTGACTTGTTTGCGTTCGAGTAGTCGTAGTGCGGTGACGATCTGGCCGCGGGTGTGGCTCGGGGGGATGACGGCGTCGAGGTAGCCGCGTTCGGCGGCGATGTAGGGGTTGACGAGGGTGTCTTCGTATTCCTGCTGCAGCGTCAACCGGAGGGCGTCGACGTCGTCACCGTTCTTCGCGGCTTCGAGCAACTGTTTGCGGTAGACGAACCCGACCGCGCCGGAGGCTCCCATGACCGCGATCTGCGCGGTCGGCCAGGCGAGGTTGACGTCGGCTCCCATGTGCTTGGACCCCATCACGTCGTACGCCCCGCCGTACGCTTTGCGGGTGATGACGGTGATCTTCCCGACCGTGGCCTCGCCGTAGGCGTAGAGCAGTTTCGCGCCGCGTCGGATGATGCCGTTGTATTCCTGGCCGGTGCCGGGCAGGAACCCGGGCACATCGACCAGGGTGATGATCGGGACGTTGAAGCAGTCGCAGGTGCGCACGAACCGGGCTGCTTTCTCGGAAGCGTCGATGTCGAGGGTGCCCGCGAACTGGGTGGGTTGATTGGCCACGATCCCCACCGACCGGCCGTCGATGCGCCCGAACCCGACGATGATGTTGCGGGCCCGCCCTTCCTGGACTTCGAGGAATTCGTCGTCGTCGAGGATCCGACGAATCACCTCGTGCATGTCGTACGGGGTGTTCGGTGAATCGGGGATCAGGGTGTCGAGTTCGAGATCCTCGGCGGTGAGCGAGTCCTCGATCGACCCGACGACCGGGTCCGAGGGTGCGGTGCGGGGGGCGTCGGCGCGATTGTTGCTCGGTAGGTACGAGAGCAGGTCGCGGACGTAGTCCAGTGCGTCCTGTTCTCCGGAGGCGACGTAGTGCGCGACCCCGGATTTCTCCATGTGGGTGTGCGCGCCGCCGAGTTCTTCCATGGTGACGTTCTCGCCGGTGACGGTCTTGATGACGTCGGGTCCGGTGACGAACATCTGCGAGGTGCCGTCGACCATGACCACGAAGTCGGTCAGGGCCGGGGAGTAGACGTGCCCTCCCGCGGCGGGTCCCATGATCACCGAGATCTGCGGGATCACCCCGGACGCGCGGACGTTGCGGTGGAAGATCTCGCCGTACAGTCCGAGGGAGACCACCCCTTCCTGGATGCGGGCTCCGGCGCCTTCGTTGATCCCGACCAACGGTCGTCCGGTTTTGACGGCCAGGTCCATCACCTTGACGATCTTCTCGCCGTAGATCTCCCCCAAGCTGCCGCCGAAGACGGTGGCGTCCTGGGAGAACACGCACACATCGCGGCCGTCGACGGTGCCGTAGCCGGTGACCACACCGTCACCGAAGGGCCGGTTCTCGCCCAACCCGAAGTTCTGGGAGCGGTGGCGGGCGAGGGCGTCGAGTTCGACGAACGAGCCCTCGTCGAGCAGGGCGGTGATCCGCTCACGGGCGGTCAGCTTGCCTTTGGCGTGGACCTTGTCCACCGCCGCCTCACCGGACGGAATCTCCGCAACCGCGAGACGTTTACGAAGATCGGCCAATTTACCCGCAGTGGTATGGATATCGGGTTCGGTTGTGGTCATGCAGATGTCCCCTACGTTGTGTGGAATGGCAAACGGAGATCGTCAGTTCGTGGCGAGCGAGCGCGCGATCACCAGACGCTGAATCTGGTTGGTGCCCTCGAAGATCTGAGTGATCTTGGCGTCGCGCATGTATCGCTCGACGCGGAAGTCGCGGGTGTACCCGTAGCCACCGAACACCTGTACCGCGTCGGTGGTCACCTTCATGGCCGCATCGGTAGCGATCAGCTTGGCCACGGAAGCGTTGCGCGAGTAGGGAAGTCCGGCGTCACGCCGACGCGCAGCATCGAGGTAGGTGGCGCGGGCCGAGTCCACTGCCGCTGCCATGTCCGCCAACACGAAACCGAGGCCCTGATGGTCGATGATCTTCTTGCCGAACGCCGTACGTTCCTGGGCGTACTTCACCGCGTCGTCGAGCGCCGCCTGCGCGATTCCCACGGCTACAGCGGCAATTCCGAGCCTGCCTGCATCGAGGGCACTGAAGGCGATCTGCAGTCCCTGCCCCTCCGCGCCGATTCGCCACTCGGTGGGAACGTGGACGTTGTCGTAGTGCGCGGCGGTCGTCGGGATCGCATGCAGTCCCATCTTCTCCTCGGGCTTGCCGAAGCTCAGACCGTCGGTTCCGTCCGGAACGAGGAAGCACGAGATGCCCTTCGACCCTTCGCCTGTCCGGGCGAACAGGTTGTAGAAGTCGGCCACTCCGCCGTGTGTGATCCACGCCTTCGAACCGTTCACGGTGTAGCCACCCTCGGTCGGGGTGGCCTTGCAGCTCAGTGCGGCAGCGTCCGAGCCGGCCTGTGCTTCGGACAGTGAGTAGGCGCCGATCTGCGCCCCACCGAGCATGTCGGGGAGTTTGTCGGCCTTCTGCTGTTCGGTACCGAACGCCATCACGGGATAGCAAGCCAGACCGTGCACGCTCACTGCGACTGCAACCGCCGCCCAGCGCGACGCCAGTTCTTCGAGGACCTGGAGGTACACCTCGTACGGTTGGCCACCACCTCCCCATTCCTCCGCGTACGGCAGGCTCAACAGGCCTGCCTCGCCGAGGGTGGCGAACACTCCCTCCGGGTAGGTCTCACGCCGTTCGTGGTCGTCGACGATCGGGTCGAGGACCTTGTCTGCCACGTCCCGGGTCAGGGCGATCAGATCACGCGCTTCGGACGTGGGCAACAGACGGTCGACGGGCACGTGAAAACCTCCGGGGCTATCGAATCAGTACTGCCGGACGATCCGCAGTACTGATGCACAGTACTGCACAAGCCGATGCAGTACCATCCCTGATGTGAACGCACCCGTGACCTCGCATGCCACGGCACGCCGTTCCGAACTCTTCGACCAGCTCGTGAGCTTGTTTCTGGCGGAGGGCTTCGCACACCTGACCCTCGACACCATCGCGGCCCGGCTTCGGTGCTCCAAGTCCACGCTGTACACCCTGGCGTCGAGCAAGGATCAGCTGGTCGGCGGCGCGACGGTGCACTACTTCAAGTCCATGACCACGCAGGTGGAGAACGCGGTCGCCGAGGTGGACGGCACCCGCAATCGCATCACCACCTATCTCACCGCGGTGGGGGCAGCTCTCGAGTCCGCGTCCGAACAGTTCATGACCGACCTGGCGTCACTGGAGGCGGCCCGCTCGGTATACGAACGAAACACCGCCATCGCCGCGCGCCGCGTCCAGGAGTTGATCAGCGAGGGCGTGGCCAGCGGCGAAGTGCGCGACGTGCACGCGGCCTTCGTCGGGGACGTGGCCTCCTCGGTCATGGTTCGCATTCAGACTCGCGAGGTGTTTCGACTGACCGGACTGAGCGACGGCGACGCTTACCTCGAACTGGCGAAATTGCTGACGGCGGGCATCGGCGCGTAGCCGCGGAGCAGGGAATGAATCGACCTCGGTATGCGCTGACACCCAACGAATACAGTTGATCCTTCAACGAAAGAGCGCGTGATGAAGAAGATCGGATTTCTGTCCTTCGGACACTGGTCGGCGTCCCCACAGTCGCAGACGCGGTCCGCGTCGGACGTGCTGCTGCAGTCCATCGACCTCGCGGTCGCCGCCGAAGAACTGGGTGCCGACGGCGCGTACTACCGCGTCCATCACTTCGCCAACCAGCTCGCGTCACCGTTCCCACTCCTCGCCGCCGTCGGTGCCAAGACGAGCACCATCGAGATCGGTACCGGTGTCATCGACATGCGCTACGAGAATCCGTTCTACATGGCCGAGGACTCGGGTTCCGCCGATCTCATCTCGGGCGGGCGGCTGCAGCTCGGAGTCAGCCGAGGATCGCCCGAACAGGTCGTCGAGGGCTACCGCTACTTCGGCTACACACCGGCCGAGGGCTCCGATCACGCCGACATGGCCCGTGAACACACCCGCATCTACCTCGATCTTCTCGAAGGCAAGGGTTTCGCACAGCCCAATCCGCGGCCGATGTTTCCCAATCCGCCCGGACTCCTGCGCCTCGAACCACACTCCCCCGGTTTGCGGCAGCGCATCTGGTGGGGTGCAGGCACCCGCGACACCGCCGAGTGGACCGCGCGACAAGGCATGAACCTGATGAGTTCGACGCTGTTGAGCGAAGACACCGGAGTGCCGTTCCATCAATTGCAGGCCGAGCAGATCGAACGGTTCCACAAGACGTGGAGCGACGCCGGACACGACTTCGCGCCCCGAACTTCGGTGAGCCGCAGCATCTTTCCGATCGTCAACGATCTCGACCGCGCGTACTTCGGCCGAGAGGGCAGCGGCGACGATCAGGTCGGCTACATCGACGGCGGCAAGGCCCGATTCGGCAAGACGTACGCAGGCGAGCCCGATCGACTGATCGAGGAACTCGCCGCGGACGAAGCTATCGCAGCCGCCGATACGCTGCTGCTCACCGTCCCCAACCAGTTGGGCGTCGACTACTGCGCCCACGTCCTCGACACTGTGTTGCGCGACGTCGCCCCGGCGCTGGGGTGGCGCTGACCACTCGCAGAGTGAGATTGGATTGATTTCGACGGATACGGGTACTGGCAGCTCGTTCACCCGCCCTCGCCTGCCAGGAGTTCCCATGCTCAAACGCGACGTATCCGCGCGCCTCGATGTAGACATCACCGCAGCCACCACGCTCGAATTCCAGATCGCAATCGCGCCGCATCCGGGCACGACGGTCACCGAGTCACTGTCCTTCGTTCTCGACGGCAACCCCATCGAGGCGAAGGAAGTGAGCGGGCCGCACGGCAACCGAATTCACGTCATGCCCGCCGACGTTGGCAACCTGCAGGTCTCGTACGACGCCACCATCTTGGGCAACACCACCCCGGCACCGGTCACCGACTACGACATGTCGCTCTACCTCCGACCGAGCCGGTACGCCGAGGCCGACAAGTTCTACGGTTTCGCCGCAACCGAATTCGGCGACTACGCGGACTCCGAGGAACTGCTGGCCAAAATCTCCGCGTGGGTCGGCGCTCGCCTGAGTTACGTTCCGGGGAGCAGTGATCCGATCGACGGCGCTGTCGACACACTGCTCGCCGGACAGGGCGTCTGCCGGGACTACTCGCACCTCGTGGTGGCCATGCTGCGGGCGGTCAACGTTCCGGCCCGCCTGGTGGCGGTGTACGCACCCGGCTGCGATCCGATGGACTTCCACGCCGTCGCCGAAGCATTCGTGGGCGGCCAGTGGCGCGTCGTGGATGCCACCTGCCTCGCCCCGCGCTCGACGCTGGTGCGCATCTCGGTCGGTCGCGACGCCGCCGACACCGCATTCCTGGACAACCACAAGGGTGCCATCACGCTGAACAGTTCCGTGGTCACGGCAGTGGTCGACGGCGAGCTCCCGCAGGACGACATCACCGAGCTGGTCTCCCTCACCTGACCTCCGGCCGGACACCGCCCCACTGTGATCTGAATCACACCGACGTTTGCTTTCGGTGACCAAAACCGACTAAGTATCCGTTACCAACAATCACAGCCACCCGGAAGGACTCTCATGAGCTTCATCGACAAGGCCAAGAACGCCGCGGAAGACGCCATCGGCAAGGCGAAGGAAGTTGTCGGCGACGCCACCGACAACAAGGACCTCGAGGCCGAGGGCAAGAAGGATCAGGGTTCTGCAGGCGTGAAGAAGGTCGGCGAGAACATCAAGGACACCTTCAAGTAACACCGCAATCGCATCGAGTGCCGCCGATCTCGATGATCGGCGGCACTCGCCTTTCACCCCTTCCACCTCACAGAACGGATTCCCTCATGACCACATCCACCAGCAACACCGAGACCACCAAGCGTCGCGGCGGATTCGCATCGAAGTTCGCCCTCCTCGTCACGCTCGTCCTGGTCGCAGCACTGGTGATCTTCGTGCTGCAGAACACCGTGCACACCACCATCAACTTCCTGGGCTGGAACTTCGATCTCGGCCAGGGCGTCTCCTTGCTCGGTGCCGCTGTCGTCGGAGCCGTCATCACGTTGACCGCGACCGCTGCGCTCAAGGTTCGACGCGCAGTCCGATGATTCCCCTGCTCGCGCGCAAGTACCTGTACCGCTACCTCATCGTTGCGATCGGGCTTCCCGTCCTCGCTCGGTTGTTGGCCTTCGCCGGCCAGAGCCTCGAAAAGCGAACGGGCAAGGACAATGTCGTGTCCAGAGGCCTGAAGTCGGCCGGTCGATTCGCACAACGGCGGGCCGACAAGTCGCAGGGCAAGAAGGACCGTGAGTCTCTTCGCGCACACCGCTGAGCCGGTCGACCAATGCGTCGGCCGGCTGTACCGGCCTACCCGGCGAGGGTCAGTGTCCCGCCGGGTCGGTCAGCGACTTGCCTTCCCGGGCCTTGACACGTTTGCGTTCCAGTAGAACCAGTGCAATTCCGGCCGCGAGAAGAACCGGCGCGGCGATCGCACCGATCCACACCCATCCGGAGAACCCGTAGCCGGCGGCGGTAAGGGTGAGACCCAGGCTCACCAATGCCATTCCGATGAAGATGTATCCGGGCCAGTTTCGCGTGTCGACAATCGCCTCACCCGCGTGGCCGCGGGTCGTCCGATCGTCGTCGCGTGCGCCGGCGTCGGAATCGCTCGTGTTCTGGTGCGCCATGTGAACCTCTCGAGATGAATGAGTGACGGCCACTGACCGCAGACCGGTCCTGAGGAGCGTTCACCGCCTTCACAGCGCGGTTCCCGTAAAGCGCCGTCGACAAACATCGGGCCGATGGTTCAGTCGTGCCAACTCACTGCGGCGAACGGGGCGTGGCTCGTCAGTCGTCCGACGATGCCTGCGTGTGCGAAGTTCTTGGCGGTGGCGACCGCGTCGAGCACGTCCACGCCTTTCGCGAGCTCGGCCGTGATGGCCGCGGCGAACACGCATCCGGCACCCGATACCCGCTCCTCGCCCACCTTGGGGGCGCGCAGCACGGTCAGTTCGGAACCGTCCCAGACTACGTCTACGGCCTCGTCGCCGGGCAACCCCGCACCCCCCTTGACCACCACGTACCGCGGTCCGAGTTCGGCAATTCGTTTGGCCGCCTCGCCCAGATCGTCGACGGTGGTGATGGCGTCCATTCCGGACAATGTCTGTGCCTCGAACAGATTGGGGGTGATCACGGTGGCCAGCGGAAGAATGTCGCGCCGAAGCGCATTGTCGGTGTCGAGCGCCGCGCCCGGCTCCTGACCCTTGCAGATCAACACCGGATCGACCACCACGTGCCGCCACGGCTGCAGACGCAGTGAGCTCGCCACGGTCTCGACGGTAGCGGGTGTGCCGAGCATGCCGACCTTGACGACATCGAGATCGTGTGCGGCAGTAGCGACTTCGATCTGATCGGCGATGACCGAGCTGTCGATGGGAACGAAGCGGTGACCCCAGTCGGACTTCGGATCGAACGAGACGATGCACGTGATGGTGCCGACTCCGTAGGCCCCGAGCCGCTCGAATGTCTTGAGGTCTGCCTGCAGACCGGCTCCACCGGTGGCTTCCGAACCTGCGATCACGTACGCGATTGTCGACATGACCTCAGTATGACAAGTACCTGTCGACCCGAAATCAGGTGGTCGCGCACCTGGTGGGGCGAACGTCAGCTCGGCAGATCGGGTTCGGTCGGGTGTTCACGGGCGATCAGCTGCGCCGCCAACGTCGATACCGGCACGTTCATTTCCTGTGACAGCGCACCGAGCATGTCGAACGCGCGGATGGCGTCGACGTCGAAGCGCTCCATGATGATCCCCTTGGCCTGACCGATTCGATCTCGTGAGGCCAGAGCGCTGCGAAATTGCTCACCACGCCGAGCGCTCGACAACGCGATCGCCGCGTGTGTGGCCAGGTTCAGTGCCGAGTCCTCGGTGTCCGGGTCGAACCGGCCGGTGCCCTCGGCGAGCAGATTGAGCGCGCCGAGTTCTTGCCCGTCGGTGTAGAGCTGGATCGACAGAACCGAGCGAACAGGAGTCTGTTCGACAACCGCGCGAGTCAGACGTGGCCACCGATCCTCGGATTCGACGTCCTCGATTCGTACCGTCTGATGAGTCCAGATGGCCTCGAAACACGGGCCCTGTCCATGCTCGTGCTGCAATGCATCGAACGTACGAGGCGCATCGCCGGTGGAGGCCGTCGATTCCAGATACTCCGGCCGTCGACCCTTGCTCGTTCGCCGGACCAGAGTGACCCCCGCGTGATCCACCCCGTCGAGCAATCGCACAGCGGCCGCCGTGACCTCCTCGAGCACCTGCTGCTGCGTCATCGAGCCGTGGACCACAGTTCCATGTGCGGTGAGAGCCATCTGCGAGATTCGTTCGTAGATGTCGACCTGTTCCACGTCTTCATCCTTTCGACCGCATACGACCGCTTGGTACCTTCTCACACCGGTGTGAGAAATGCCCAGTCCCCGCGACCGCCCCTGCCATCGGTTGAGGTGGACCTTTTCGGGGCATACGGCAGTGTCGGATCGTTCTACCGTGCGATCGCAGCACCCAGAGTGCCCCACTTCCAGTCCCGGAGTGTCGGCGAGAGCGGATCACGTGCTCACACAAAACGACAAGAGATTCCGGAGGCCGAATCGTGCCCACGAGCAGAGAAACCACAGCCAGCTGTGAGGACGTCTGGAGAGTCCTCGCGGACGGTTGGACGTACGCAACCTGGGTGGTCGGTGCATCCCGAATTCGCGCCGTCGACAACACCTGGCCCGCACCGGGTTCCACGATTCACCATTCCGTCGGCACCTGGCCCGCGGTGCTGAGCGACGTGACTCGTTCGGTGGGAATTCACGCCGAACGAGAGATACGACTCGAAGCGCGCGCCCTGCCGTTCGGCAAAGCGTCGATCACGGTGCGGCTACACCCGATTGCCACCGGTTGCCGCATCGAGATCATCGAGCACGCGATCACTGCGCCGTTCGCCCTGGTGCCGAATCGGATACAGCATCTGTTGGCGCATCCACGCAACGCCGAGGCGCTCCGTCGGCTCGCCCTGCTCGCAGAGCGGTCCACAGCTCCGTGAGCAAGTCCCCACTGCGACAGGCAGTCTCGGGAAAAATGCTGTTCGTCTTCATTCTCGGCGATGTGCTCGGTGCCGGAATCTACGCTCTCGTCGGCGAGATAGCGGGCGAGGTCGGCGGAGCGATCTGGCTGCCCATGCTCGTCGCCCTGCTGATGGCACTGCTGACCGCTGCGTCGTACGCAGAACTCGTCACCAAGTACCCACGAGCAGGCGGCGCAGCCGTGTTCGCGCAGCGGGCGTACAAGAAACCGCTCGTGTCGTTTCTGGTGGGATTCTCGATGCTCGCCGCAGGTGTCACCAGCGCCGCCGGCCTGGCGCTTGCCTTCTCGGGCGACTACCTGGGCGTGTTCCTCGACGTGCCCGCCGTCCCCGCCGCAGTGGTCTTCCTGCTTCTGGTCGGGCTGCTCAACGCTCGCGGGATCACCGAATCGTTGCGGGCGAACCTCGCCATGACGGTCGTCGAGGTATCGGGTCTGGTGCTGATCGTCGCCCTCGCCGGTCTCGTGCTGAGCCGGGGTGACGGCACGCCGTCCAGGGTCCTCGAATTCACCGACGCGACGACTCCGACGCTCGCGGTGCTCGGCGCGGCTCTGCTCGCGTTCTATTCGTTCGTCGGATTCGAGACGTCGGCGAACATCGCCGAAGAAGTCGAGGACGTGCGCCGGGTCTACCCACGGGCTCTTCTCGGTGCTGTCACCGTCGCCGGGGTGGTGTACGTGCTCGTCGGTCTCGCAGTGTCCACCGTCGTGCCCGCCGACACCCTGGCGCAATCGACCGGTCCGCTACTCGAGGTCGTCGACGCTGCCGATGCGGGCATTCCGCCGTGGGTCTTCGGCCTCGTCGCACTGGTAGCCGTGGCCAACGGCGCACTGCTGACCATGATCATGGCGTCGCGACTGACCTTCGGCATGGCTCGTGACGGTCTGCTTCCCGGCGCATTGGCCAAGGTTCTGCCGGGCCGCAGAACTCCGTGGGCAGCGATCGTGGCCACCACCGTCGTCGCGATGGTGTTGTGCAGCACCGGTTCCGTCGCTGCGCTTGCGGAGACGGTCGTGCTGCTCCTGCTGTTCGTCTTCGTCAGCACCAACGTGGCGGTACTGGTGCTTCGCAGCGATCGCACCGACTCCGGTCATTTCCGGACGCCGACCGCACTCCCCGTGCTGGCACTGATCACGTGCGCAGTTCTACTGACCCAGCAGTCCGCGGCAACGTGGCTGCGCGCCGGATTGCTCCTCGCCGTGGGAGTAGCGCTGTACTTCGTCGGTAACCTGCTGACCGACAAGACCGATACCGACCGGAGGAGTGCAGTCTCATGACCACCACCGAGGTCGACGCGATCGTGATCGGCAGTGGCCACAACGGCTTGGTTGCGGCGGCAGCGATGGCCGACGCCGGCTGGGACGTCGTGGTCCTCGAGGCTGCCGAACATGCAGGCGGCGCTGTGCGCAGCGCCGAGCTCGTTCCCGGTTTCACCAGCGACCTCTTCAGCGCCTTCTATCCGCTGGCGCTCGCCTCGCCTGCCATGACTGCACTCGACTTGGAAAGCCACGGGCTGCAGTGGTCGCACTCCCCCGCGGTGTACGGCCATGCGCGGTCACCGCAGGACACCGACGCTCCGGTCGTTCACCACGACGTCGAGACCACCGCTGCGCTGCTGTCGGAACACGACGCGCGAGACGGCCGAACCTGGCTGCGGCTCTTCGAGCAGTGGGAGCGCATTCGCGAGCCCTTCATGAATTCGCTGTTCGGACCGTTTCCACCCGTCGTCCCAGCGGCTCGACTCGTCCACACCTTGGGGGTGCCCGAGACACTGCGCTTCGCGCGATTCGCGGCCCTTCCCGCCCGGGTGATGGCTCACGAGCTCTTCTACAGCGAGGCTGCTCGCTGCCTGCTGCTGGGCAACGCCATGCACGGTGACGTCCCGACCGATGCCCCGGTGAGCGGCATGATGGGCTGGCTGCTCACGATGCTGGCTCAGGACGTCGGGTTTCCGGCCCCTGTGGGCGGATCGTCTGCGCTGACGACCGCATTGATTCGTCGTGGTGCCGCGTCGGGTGCGGCGCTCGAGTGCGGTCAGGCGGTCGAGCACATCGAGGTGCGCGGCGGCCGCGCTCGCGGGGTGCACACCGCTGCCGGAGACACGTTTCGAGCGCGTCGGGCGATAGTGGCCGACGTGTCCGCACCGGCTCTGTACGGTTCACTGCTTCCGTTCGACGCCGTGCCGCGCCGAGTGCACGACGACTTGCGCACCTTCGAGTGGGACACCCCGGTGGTCAAGGTGAACTACGCACTCGATCGTCGAATACCCTGGAACTCACCGTCTTTGGCCGACGCCGGCACCGTCCATCTCGGTGCGGACGACAACGGCCTCGTGCACTGGGCGGCAGATCTCACCACCGGAGTTCTTCCCCAGAGCCCGTTCATGCTGTTCGGCCAGATGACCACTGCCGATCGGAGCAGGTCACCGGAGGGCACCGAAAGCGCTTGGGCCTACACACATCTGCCGAGGGGCGTCGTCGACGACGCGGCCGCCGACACCGTGGCGGATCGGGTCGACGAAGTCCTCGACGCCCATGCACCGGGATTTGCCGATTCGGTCGTCGGGCGGGTCGTCCAACGACCGAGCGATCTGTACGGTGCCGATGCCAATCTGCACGGTGGTGCGGTGAACGGCGGAACCGCGCAGCTGCAGCAGCAGTTGATATTTCGACCGACGCCGGGGCTGGGGCGGGCGGAAACGCCGGTGGAAGGACTGTTTCTCGGGTCGGCATCGGCGCACCCCGGTGGAGGAGTGCACGGAGCCGCCGGCCTCAACGCTGCCCGGGCAGCGCTGGGCCAGCGAGGTGTACACGGCTGGATGAAGAAGAAAATCACCGGTTCGCTCATCGACGTGTTGACCCGGTGACTGCGTTAGCGAAACGAGATCTTTCGTTACTCGTTCGAGATGTGCGGCGGAGTCTCCTGCAATCAGGCACTGGCATCGTTGAAAGCACAACAACTCAGCGTTGTGCACCGCGCGGGCAGACCGACCGGGACGAACGCTTCGGGGAAGAGGTAAAGATATGTTGACCAGCACTGCAACGATGGAACGCTCCATTCGCGACGACGAGGGCGTGTTTCGGGTCGAGACCGTCGTTCGACCGGACGGACACAACATTCTGCGAGCGTCGGGCGAACTCGACATGTCGACCAGAGCCGAGTTCGTGCACAGCCTGGACCGCCTGGCCGCCGCCTCCGATCGGGTCTGTGTCGATCTGTCGGCGGTGTCGTTCATGTACTCCGGCGTTGCCAACGCAATAATCGATGCCACCTACGTACATCCGGGCAAGATCGCCGTGCTCGCGCCTGCACGATCGGTGCGTATGGTCCTGGAGGTACTGGGCGCAGGCGACCTGTTCGTCGACGCGTTTCGGTCGTGAGTTCGACTCGACAACAGGTAACGTCGAACCCATGCCAGACGAGCCGACCGGAGCAGCCTTCGAGATCGTGGCAGCGGACCACGACGCGACGACCGTGCTCACCGTTCGAGGCGAACTCGATCTCGACACCATACCGGAGCTGTCGGCTGCTGCGTTCCCGGCGGCAGACACAGCCCGGGCCGGACTCGTGGTGGATCTGACGGATGTGAGCTTCCTGTCGTCGAGCGCCATCACCGTACTGGTGCGAGTCTGCGATCGACTGCCCGATGCCTCGCTCATGGCGCTCGTGGCAGTCGATGGTGTCGTGGTTCGGCCCGTGCAGCTCAGCGGAATCGATCGGGTGATGGCCACTTTCACGACCGTCCCCGACGCGGTGGCTCACGTGCGGTCGGCAGCTCTCGACTCGGAAGTCGACCGATGACCGGCCGGTACCGGTTCGGACAGCGACGATGACCGAGAGCAGTCCCGGACCCACTCCACAGCGTTGGAGCCACACCGCACCGGCCGAATCGGCCGTGGCGACCGCGCTTCGACGCCGGCTGCATCACTGGGTTCTCGAACTGGGAGTGAGCAACTCGTTGGTGGACGACATCGTCCTCGGGGTCTACGAAGCGCTCGCGAACGTGGTCGAGCATGCCTACCACGCAGTGCCCGAGCCCGGAACGATGACGGTCACCGCCGCGTACGAACATCGAACCCTGACTGTCACGATTTCCGACACCGGAACGTGGCGGCCACCGACGCCGACGACCAATCGCAGCCATGGGTTGCAACTCGCTGCCGCAGTGTCGGACGACCTCCTCGTCGATCACCGGCCGGGGTTCGGGACCATCGTGACTGCGGTGTGGACCGATCCGGTCTCGGCGAGCCGCTCCAGTTCTGCCACCCGCTCGTCGTGAACGAAGGGAGTGCCCATGTCTGCCACCGCTGCTGAATTGCTCGACAGTGCACCGTGCGGGGTGTTCTCCGTCGATGTGGCCACGGCACGGATCCTCTACGCCAATGCTGCCGCCGCCCGCATCACCGCACGCAGTCGTGACGCCCTCGTGGGAACGTCGGTCACCGACCTGTTCACGATCGAGTTCGAGCCCGTACTGACGGCGCTGATCGACGTCGCGTCGAATTCACGGGCCGACTCCCCGATCGGAGCCTCCGCGAAGCTGACCGTCGCACCCGACAGGAGCGATGCAATCGCCGTGTCGATACTCGCCAACGCCCTGCGCACGCCCACAGGTCCCATGACGGTGACGATGACGCTGCACAACGAGACCGAGCGGAACGTCCGCGAAAGAGATCTGATCGACGCTCGCGACAACGCCGAGGCGGCGCAGGACAGCGCCGAAGCCGCTCTGGACAGATCACAGGATGCACTGGGCGCCTCGGAGGAAGCGCGCAAGCAGGCCGAGGCAGAGAGAACGCAAGTGCAGATTCTGGCGTCGACCCTGCAACGCACCCTGCTCCCCCCGATCCTGTCCGCTCCGACGGGTATGAATGTGGCGGCTCACTATCACCCCGCATCCATCGACGAGGTCGGTGGCGATTTCTACGATGTGTTCCCCCTCGACAATCGGACATGGGGATTCTTCCTCGGTGACGTCAGCGGGAAGGGTGCCGGAGCCGCCGCCGTCACCTCGCTGACCCGGTACACCCTGCGCGCCGCGGCGGTGTTCGACCGCGACCCGATCTCTGTGCTCGCGAACCTCAATACCGTTCTGCACCACGACTTCCACGGCGACGACCCCCGTTTCTGCACAGTGGTTTTCGGCACCATCACTCCGGGACCCGACGGCGCGGTGGTCGACCTAGCCAGCGGCGGACATCCCCCGGCACTGCGTATCGGTCACGACGCCGTCGTGGACTTCGTCGACACCACCGGTGGTCAGTTGGTCGGAGCATTGGCCGAGCCGCACTTCGCGTCGGCATCGGTGACACTGCGACCCGGCGACGTCATGGCCTTTTACACCGATGGGTTGACCGAGGCGATCGTCGGACCGGGGCGAACACGCTTCGACGACGACGGTGGCCTCGAATCTTTTGCTACCGAAAAAGGTCCGACGACTGCGCCGAAGATCGTCGACGATCTCACGTCACTTCTGGCTTCCTTCGGAGACGGTCTGCAGGACGACGTTGCACTGCTCGCCTTCGAGGTACCCCGGGTCGACGCCGACGCGTAGCAGTTCGGGCCCGCAGGCTCGCTCAACGTGCGCGTATTCCCGACAGGAACACCCGCAGGACGTAGTCGGAGACTTGTTCCGGACCTTCCTCGGACCGTGAGACGGACCTGATCACCACGTTGTTGGCGAGTATCGTCGCAACTTCGCTTGCCGACGCCTCGGTACCGAAGTCGCCTCGACGCTGGCCACGTTCGAGGATTGGGGTGAGCGCCGAGGGCAGTGGGAGTTGCTCCCGAATGGTGGTGACAGTGCTCGGCTCGTGAAACTGCTCGAAGCTCAGTGCCAGCAGCATCCCCGAGCTCATCGAGCGGTTGCGCGCCACGAATTCCGCAAGCCGACCGACCGAACGTTCCAGAGCCGCAATGGGTTCCACCTCCAGTCGGGCGTCCGCACGACCCAGCCGGAGGACGCGCTCGAACTCGGGCGTCAGTGCGGCAACGATGATGTCGACCTTGCTCGGGAACAGGCGCTTGAGATCGGCAACGGTGAGCGAGGAAGCAGTGGCGATGTCGGCGAGGGTGACCGAGAAATATCCGTGTGCCGCGAACAACCTCTCGGTCGCCGCGATGACGTCGGATTCGATGTCGGCCCTCGAATGATCGAAACCGTCGAGAGAAGCGGGCACGTCCACGGGTCCCGCTGTGCGTTCACGACGATCCGAGTGAACTGGGTCCACCGCCCATTCCAGCAGCGATTCGACAGCCGTGGACGCACGAGACGTGGGCACCGTTCCCGGGCTCAGGGTCTCACGGAAAGCAAGACCGTCGAGCAGGGCGACGAGGACATGGGACAGTCCGGTCACCGTCAGCGGCGTTCTCACCGAACCCCCGAGTGCACGGAGCTTGTGCCGGACGGCATCCTCGACTGCGGCGTCCATGGCATCGAATTCGGGTGCCAACGACGATCTCGCTCCGGCGTGGTCGGAGGCGATCATCGCGCCGATCATTCTCCTGCGCAGCAGACCGGAGGTCAGTTGCTCGAAGTAGGACGCGAGATCCGACGAGGCATGCTCTGCATCGCCGGGCTTCGTGTACTGCAGAGTCACGTGCGCGAGCAAGTCCTCGACGAACGCTTCCTTGCCACCACGCTCCCCGGCACGGGAGGACCCGGGGTACGCATTGTGGAAAGTCTGGTGCGACAACCCGGCTTCTTCCACGACCGAGGCGATAGACAGCGATCGTGCGAGCACCGACATATCGAGATCGGTCAACAATCGTGAGCCCGCCCGCAGCAGTTGTTCGCGGGGTGTGGATTTCGGGCTCAACGACGACCGCCTACGGTTTCGATCCGGTGGACAGTGAACTATAACAATGACCCCGTGAAGACCCGACTTTACAAACCGATAAACCTGGATCGACAGAAGCCTCCAATGCCGCGTTCTGCCTCGAACCCGTTGGTGTTGTTTCATATTTGCCGGCGTGGTCGGATGTCCGAAACACCCAAGTCGGACAGCAGGGGTCGGATGCAATGCGAGTGACGAGTACAGGTCTGTCGACCACGACGATTCAGGTCGCGTCCGGTACCGCGATCCATCCGGCGCAGCGATTCGCGCCGCGCCGCAGTGCATCGACCGTGCGCGCCAGGACCGTCGCAAATCCCGGTACCGAGACTCCCAGGTCACAGCAGGAAGCGACGAGGTTCGCCGATCCCGGACTCACCGCCCGCGAGATCGCGGTCCTGGGTGCGTGGTTGCGCTGCGACTCCAAACAAGAAGTGTGTGCGGTTCTGCACATCGCACTCGGCACGGTCAATACCCACCTGTCTCGAATTCGCGCGAAGTACGCCGCCGTCGGTCGTGCGGCACCGACCAAAGCGTCGCTCGTGGCCCGGGCGCTGCAGGACGGCTTGGTCACCCTCGACGATCTGTGATCGTCAGCCCGCGTGCAGGCTCGGTGTCAGGCTCGTTCCGCCCACGGGTCCGCGCGTCGCCACAGGATCGGCAATTCGAGGTCGATGTCGTCTCTCCGCGCGCAGGCGTTCAGCACATCGACGGAGGCAGACATGTCGTCGAAGACGTACGCGAGCGCTTGCAGTGGTTCGTCCAGGGACCGAAAGAAGTTGTCCCAGTGCGTCAACACCACGCGTCGGGCACCGACCGCCACGACCGTCTCCTGCCAGTACTGCTCGATGAACGCGCGCGGCCGTCGACCGAGCTGCCCTATCGAGAGGTAGACCACGTCGGCACGGCGGCCTTCGAGCATGCCGGAACGAAAACCGGCGCTGCTGTGCACCAGTGCCGTACGGCCGCTGGGAACGTGTTCGATGTGCATCGACCATGCCTCCCCGCATCGGTACTCACGCACCCGAGCCGGCTGGGTCAGTGGCCGCTCGATCCTGCCGTGCGCCCGATCCGGATACGAGTGAACCGATTCGACAAAGGAGACGGCGAAGTTGCCCTGCACCGTTGTCTCACCGTTCGCGACCACGACGATCCGGTCGTCCGAGAGCCCGGAACCCTGCCCGATGAACCCGGTCGAGGAACCGCCGACCAGAACTGCACCGGTACGCAGCGCTACCGCCGCCGAGTCGAGTGCGTGATCGTAGTGCGAGTGGGCACACAGCACCGAGTCGAGCGTGGTGATCCCCGCTCTGCGCAGGGCTGCAGCGATGCGCCCCATGTCCGACCGCAGCGGTCGTACGAGGGTTTTCGGAAGCGACGGTCGCGAGAAGAAGCCGTCGGTGAGGATCGCCGATCGGCCGTCGTCGAAGAGCACGGTGCTGACACCGAGAAACGACACTGTCACCGGCGAATGGGGACCCGCCGACTCAGTGGTGGCGATCTCCGCCGGACCCGGCAGCGCGGGACGACCGATTCTGAGGGCCACCGTCACGCCTGCGTGGCGATCGCGCGTCCCGCCTGCCGGCCGCCGAAGATGCACCCACCGAGGAAGGTTCCCTCCAGTGAGCGGTACCCGTGCACACCGCCGCCGCCGAATCCTGCGATCTCACCGGCCGCCCACAGCCCGTCGATCGCGTGTCCGTCGCCATCGAGAACCCGACCCTGCAGGTCGGTTTGGATGCCGCCCAACGTTTTCCGCGTGATGATGTTCAGACGCACGGCAATCAACGGACCCGACTTGGGATCGAGGATCTTGTGCGGAGAGGCGGTACGCGCGATGCGTTCTCCGCGCGAACGACGCGAGTTGTGGATTGCGGAGATTTGCAGATCCTTGGTGAACGGGTTGTCGACCTCACGGTCGCGGGCCTCGATCTGCCGCTTCAGATCGACGAGGTCGATCAGATTTTCGCCGGAGATCTTGTTCATGCCCTGGACGAGTTCGGCGAGGGTGTCGGCGACGACGAAATCCTTTCCGTTCTTCTTGAACGCCTCGACCGGTCCGCTGGCGCCGGGCAACACTCGACCGAGGACGAGCTTGAGATTCTTGCCGGTGATGTCCGGATTCTGCTCCGATCCCGAGAGCGCGAACTCCTTCTCGATGATCTTCTGCGTCAGAACGAACCAGGAGTAGTCGAATCCACTGTCCTGGATGGCTTTCAACGTTCCGAGGGTATCGAATCCGGGAAAATTGGGCACCGGGAACCGTCGACCACGCGCGTCGAACCACATGGACGACGGGCCGGGAATGATTCTGATTCCGTGATTCTTCCAGATCGGATTCCAGTTCTTGATGCCCTCGGTGTAATGCCACATGCGGTCCTTGTTGACCAGACGTCCACCGACTTTCTCGGTGATGCCGAGCATGCGGCCGTCGACGTGTTCGGGGACTCCGGAGATCAGAGACTTCGGAGCCGTTCCCAACCGTGCCGGCCAGTTCTCCCGCACCATGTCGTGGTTGGCTCCGATGCCGCCCGCAGTGACGAGCACGGCTCCGGCACGCAGCTCGAACTCGCCCACCTCGACGCGGGTACTACCCGAACCTCGTTCCGCGGCACTGGGTTCGAGAACTACGCCGCGAACTCCCTCAACTGTGCCTGCACTGACGATGAACTCGTCGACGCGGTGACGAAAACCGAAGCGCACCAATCCCTTGTCGGCGGCCTCCCGCACGCGCCGCTCGAACGGTGCGACAACCCCGGGCCCGGTACCCCAGGTCAGGTGGAACCGCGGAACCGAATTCCCGTGTCCCTCGGCGAGGTAGCCACCACGTTCGGCCCACCCGACTATGGGTACCCACCGCACGCCCTGCGCGTGCAGCCAGGAGCGCTTCTCCCCCGCCGCGAAGTCGAGGTACGCGCGCGCCCACTGGTGTCCCCAGTAGTCCTCGCCGGCCGGATCGTCGATGCCGCGATCGAAGGTAGCGGTGCCGAGCCAGTCCTGCCACGCAAGCTCCGCGGAATCCTTGATGCCCATGCGTCGCTGCTCCGGGGTGTCGACCATGAACAGACCGCCCAGGGACCAGAACGCTTGACCGCCCAGGTTCTGCTCGGGCTCCTGGTCGAGGAGGAGCACCCGTTTTCCGGCGTCGGCCAGTTCGGCGGTCGCCACCAGTCCGGCCAAGCCTGCACCCACCACGATCACGTCTGCGTCCATTGCCCCACTCTTCTGCTCGACCCGACTGTCTCCCTCGACTGTGCTGTCGTGGGCACCGGAACTCAAGGAAATCGGCTTCGTTGACAATACGGTTCATCAGCCACCGACAAATATGAGACGATGCCGCGATGTACCGAGCCCGGGCCGCGGTGGTCGCCGAGATCGAAGCGGAACTGGTGGCTGTGGTGGCGTCGGCAGTGCAGGCCGTGCGGGATGCAATTCCGGTCTACCGCACCCTGGACGGTCCGCAGTCGGCCGATGTCGAGGCGATCGCCTACTGGTCGCTGCGTCGCCTGATGACGCTGTGGGCAGGCGGCGATCCGGCTCTCGACGGACGTGATCACAGTCGATTTCGCGCGATCGGTGCGGCTCGCGCCGCCGACGGCCGACCGTTGGCCGACGTGCTCAGAGCCTATCGAGTTGCATCGAGCGTGTTCGTTCGGCACGTGGCGACCGAGTACCTCGATGCGCTCGACCCACCGGACATCGCCGATCTCAGCCTGGGCGTGCTCGACGCCATCGACGCGATATCCGAGGAGATCATCGGCGCGTACATCGTTGCGCGCGAACAACTCACATCCAATCGGGCGCAGGCTCACGCCCTCTTGCTCGACGACCTGCTGGCGAACAGACACAACTCGCCCGGGCGGTGGCCGATCGCGCCCGCGAACTCGACCTGGAACTGTCCGGTCACCCGAATCTACTGGTGGTGGAAATGACAAGCGCGGGCAGAGCACTGACCGATGACACCATCGAATCTCTGGTTCTCGCACTGGGACTCGCGCCGCCCGATCGCACCGCGCCGTCGACGACGCGCAGTCACCTGTGCACCCGACGCGAGCAGCGGGCGATCCTGCTGCTGCCGTCCTCGATCGGTCGAGACCGTGCCGACGGCGCGTCCCGAGCGACCGGTGTGCGTGGATGCCTCGTGGAGCTGTCGACCATTGCCGGTGTCAGCGGCGCGTGGAGGCTCGCTTCCGATGCTCTGGACACGGCACCGGATCATGCGTTCGACGACCGCGCCGTGCTCGACACCGGCGACGGGCAGCTGCTGGCACTGTTGACCGCGCGGCCCACCGCGGACACGAGCGAGGTGGTGCGCACCGTACTCGGCTCGCTCATCGAGGCCGCGAATGCGCATATCCTCGACGGGCTTTCGGCCTTCATCGCCACCGGCACCGCCACGGCCGCAGCGGCACAGTTGCATGTGCATCCGCAAACGCTGCGTTATCGACTGCGCCGAGCCCAGGAACTGACCGGCCGAGATCCGCGATCGGCGTGGCATCGGCTGGCGCTCGACACGGCGATTCAACTGCGGCAACTCGGTTGATTCGGCTCGGCGGCCATCGCTGCGGTGCGCGACGGGCTACGACGGGAAGCTGTCCGGCCGTACCTCGACAACAGTCTCTTCCATCGGAATGAGACACAGATCGAGCAATTCAGTTGATGTTCCACGACTCGACAGCATCGAGTCGCCGGCCGTCGGAATCGTACGTGTAGAAACCCTCTCCGTCCCCGAGGCCTGTCTTTCCCGCGTCGATGCCCTTCTGCAGCATATCGGCGAATTTCACTTGATCCTCGCCACCGCTTGCGCGCGCGATGTGTGCTGCGACGTTGAAGCCGACCGTGTCGTATATCTGGAACGGACCGGCGGGCGCCCCGGTGGCTATTCGCCACACATTGTCGATGTCGGCAGGATTGGCAACACCGCCGACGTAGAGGTTGGCTCCTGCTTGCAGCAGCGGAATCAACAGACTGTTCAACACGTATCCCGGTACTTCCTTTCGGACCGGAACGGGAACGAGACCGATCTCGGAAGCGAAGTTCAGTACGGTGTCGAAGTGAACGCGATCTGTTGCAGCAGTTGCCATCACCTCACCTGTGTTGTACCGCCACACGAGATTGGCGAAGTGCAGTGCGAGAAATTTCTCCGGCCGCCCGGTGGCCTCCGCAAAGCTGCTGGGCAGTAGCGACGACGAGTTGGTCACGAAGATAGTTCTCGGCGGGGCGGACGCGCCTATATCCGACCAGACACGTTTCTTCAGCTCGAGATCCTCCGGAACCGCTTCGATCACCAGGTCGGCGTCCGAAACGGCTTCCGCGACGCTGGTGGTGGTCGTGATGGATTCGATGGCCTCGTCGAAACGTGCCTCGTCGAAGGTCTTCAGGTCGCGCTTGTAGTATCCGCGCATCCATTCCCAGCGATCCGGCAGTTTGGCCAACAATTCGTCTGAAATATCGTATCCCACAACGGTTTTCCCATGGTACGCCGCCTGCATCATGATCTGCGAACCGAGCACTCCAGTTCCGAATACGGTCACTTTCTCAACATCGGCCATGGACGACACACTTCCCATTCATCGAGTCACTGGTTTCCCGCTCCACAAGTTCTACCGCTGACCATGGAACCACCGTCTCGGCACCGAACAGCGGATCGACTCGCTGAACGAGCGGTCGACTGTCCCGAGGACCTGTCACCCGGGCAAAGAAATCGAGCGCGCTCCCATGACAACCGCCATGGCCAACTGCCCGGCGGTGTCACCGATACTGTCGGTTGCATCTGCATTCGGAGGCCCTTCGCCGCCGTCCGTGCTGGATTTTCGATGCGTGGTGCCGTCGGTGGTGCGTGCGCGGTGGCAATTTCCTCTCCATCGGATCGTCGGCTGACGCATACTCGATCGATGGCTGTCGATCCCCGCGGAAGAGACCTCAGGCGCTATCTGGAAGAAGACCCCGGTGGGCCTGTAGTGATGCTCAACCTGCTGCGGTTCGCCGACGGTGGCCGCGATTCGTACGCAGAGTATGCGAAAGCACTGGACGAGACGTTCCTCCCGCGCTACGGCGCGACGGTGCTGTATGCGGGCGACGGCTCGACGGCATTGGTAGCCGACGACGGTCAGGCCTGGGATGCGGTTCTGCTGGTGCAGTACCCCTCGCGCAAGGCGTTCAGCGACATGGTGGCCGATCCCGATTACCAGGCGGTGACGGCACTGCGGACCGGCGCGTTGAAGGAGGCGGTTCTACAGGCCACCGTTCCGTGGTCGTGAATTCGGGGCTCGCTGACCGAGTTGCTCGGTACTCGGCAGGGGCGAGACAGCGATCTACTCACTCTGTCGGGAGCAACCGACTACGGAACAGGTCGAGCACCTGATCCAACGCCTGCCGTGTCGGCTCCCCCGGAGCATCGATCAGTCCTTCGGTGACGACCGAATGCGGCGGTCCGAATGCTTCCGGGTTGAAGGCGGAGTCGGGCAGTTCCACCGAGACGAACGCGTCGCCGAGCTGCTCGCGCAACCATTGGAATCGCGCGGGCGGGCACATCTTGTCGCCTTCGAAACGCATCCCCAGGACCGTGAGCTCGCCTGCTGCACAACGACTCTTCACCTTGTCGAGGTCGCCGGGGGTGATGTCGATGGACCTACCGCGAGACTTCGATGCCGCGAACGGAAGTGAGGGCTGCGAGAGCACCGGTGCGATCAGTCGATCGTCCGCCGCCATCGCAAGAGCGAATCCGCCGGTGAAGCACATTCCGATGGCACCGACGCCCGGTCCGCCGCAGCGCTCGTGCTCCTGCGCTGCCAGAGCGCGCAACCACACCACGATGCGCGACGATCTGCCGGTGGCCAGGATGGTGAATTCGCGGCTGATGCATGCCGGCACCATGGCGCGGGACATGGTGGCCACGGTGCCGAGCGGTCCCAGCGGGGCGGCCAGCGGATCCTTGCCGTCGACTCCGAACAGGTGCGGAACAACGGCCGTACAACCGATTCCGGCAACGGTTCTCGCGAAGTCCGCGACCCTCGGGGTGATGCCCGGCATTTCCGACATCACGATCACGGCCGGTCCGGTTCCGATGCGATATACCGGCGCGGTCCGCCCGTCCGCGGTGAACTCGGTTCGCTCGAAGTCGGCCAGCGTGTCATCGGTCATGGGAGTTCGCCCTTCTGTCGGATATCCACCGCGCCCAGCCGACGCATGCCGTCCAAGCTAGCCGTGCTTCACGAAATACGTCACCCCGACCGAGGATGTACGACAGGCGGCGACCGATACCGACGCGCCGACCGGATGATCACCAGGAATCCGAGTCCGCGATGATCGTCACGCCCAGCACGACGAACAGCGTTGCGCCGGCGGCCACTCCGGCCAGACTCGCCGCAGGCGCGCCCGCACGACGTCCGATCACACTTGCCGCGACGTCGAGAACATCGATCGCGATCCCGGCCTCCACGGCTGCTCTGCGAACGTCTGCGGATGGGTGGTGCAGTGCCATTCCCAGCGCGAGATCGCGAACTCCGAACAGACGCGTCGCCACCCCCGCACTTCCGGCTTGACGCATGGGTCCGAGACCGAAGGCACGCCACGAGTGCGCTGGACTCACCCACGAGACCACTCCGGCGGTCGATCGCAGAACCGACAGTGCGAGCAGTGGAGTCGAACGTGTACGCATGACGTCTCCTTCGAGTTGTAGTGGTCACTACAACTCAAGCTACCTGTAGTGGCCACTACAATCAAGGAGTGGTCAAGAGACATTCACGCGAGGAGATGCTGTCCGTGGCACTGGACGCCGCCCTGGAAGGCGGCCTGAGCCGCTTGACCTTCGGCAGACTCGCAGCGCGCTTGAAGATCAGCGATCGCACGGTCGTCTACTACTTCCCGACGAAGGACGACCTCGTCACGTCTGTGCTGTCGGTAGTCGGAGATCGATTGCAAACCCTGTTGGCCGCGGCGTTCTCGACGCCGATGAGGGATCACCGCGCGCTGGTCGCGACGGCGTGGCCGGTTGTGGCACAGCCTGAGTACGATCCGCTGTTCGGTCTGTACTTCGAGGCGATCGGACAAGCAACAGCAGGACTCGAGCCCTACAGATCTGTGGCCTCGCACTTGGTCGAGGGCTGGATCGAATGGCTCGGGGGCTTCGTGGTCGGCGACGCGCACCATCGACGAACGGAAGCGGCAGCTGCCGTGGCGATGCTCGACGGCCTTCTGCTCATGCGTCTTCTGGGAGGCAGTGACCTCGCCGATACTGCATCGACCTCATTGCTCGATCACCGACGAATCCGCTGAGGGACAAACGGATTCAGGACGCAACCGGTTCCGAGATCGGCGTCTGGAAGGACCACAGGTGACCCTCGAGATCACGAACGCCGTACTCCCTGACGCCGTAGGGCATGTCGGTGGGCGCGTAGTCGATTGCTGCGCCGGTTGCGGACACCCGTCCATGATGGGTGTCCACGTCGTCGATCAGGACAGCGAGCGAGGCGGTGACCATGCCGTTGGTCAGGGGCGACACCATCCGATGTTCAGGAGCCTCGCGGTGCAACCAGACAACACCGTCACCGGCGTGAACCTCGCCATGGACTGCTCGGTCGCCGTCGTATTCGATCGGTCCCGGTGAGAGTCCCAGAACGTCGACGAGGTAGGAATGGGCTGCCGCGATGTCTCGATAGACGAGCAAGGTGGTACGCCTGGTCACCGCCGGCTCGTCGGTCGACAGGCCCGACAGCAGGTCCAACAGGGCATCGTCTCCCGGCTGAGCGCCCTGCAGAAGCCGGTCCTCGACCGCCCGAACCCGTTCGCGCACCCGGGCGAGCTGTGCCATCCGATGGTCCAGGTCGGTCAGATGCTGCCGCGTCAGGTGCTGGAGGTCCATCGCTTCCGGATCGACATCGGCAAGCGGTGTACCCAATTCTCGGAGCAACCGAATTCGGTACAGCCGATCGAGGTCTCCCCCGCCGTACCGACGCCTGCCCCCGCCGTCTCGGTCGGGGGCCAGCAAACCCAGTTCCTCGTAGTACCGCAACGTACGTTCGGTGACGCCGGTTCGACGCGCGACGTCACCGATTCCCCAGGTGATCGGACCGTTGTTGTTCATGAATGAGACGGTAGAACCTCACGTCACGTCAGGAGCAAGCTCGACCGAAGTCGGTTCAGACATCTTCGAGTCGAATTCCCTTGGTTTCCTTCATGAAGAAGCACGCGACACCGGTCATCGCGGCCAGGAACATGATGTACACGCCGAACACCCAGCCCAGATCGAGGCCGAGGAACAGTTGGTTGAGATAGGGCGCAGTTCCGCCGAATACCGCCACCGAGAACGAATAGGCGAATCCGATTGCCTGCGTGCGGAGTCGGGTGGGAAAGCTCTCCGACAGTGTCGACGACAGGATCGAAGCCGGAACGGCGATGACGAGCAGTGCAACCGTCGACGGGAGCAGCAACGTCCACCACTGCGTCGAGATCATCATCGTCAGCGGGATCTGCAGAACGAACATCAGCACGGCGAAGGCGGCCAGCATCGGCCGACGACCGATCGAATCCGAGAGACGACCGAAGAACGGCAGCGACACCAACGCGATCAACTGAGCGATGACCAGCATCCAGTACGCGGTGTCGGGGTTCATCCCACGCTGTGTGATGGCGAACGTCGAGACGTAGGAGGTCCAGGTGTAGTGCGCCGCCGTGATTCCCGACGTCATTCCGATCATCAACACGATCGCCTTCACGACGGTCTTGCGTGCGATCGGGGCCTGCTTCACCTTGTTCTGTTCCGAATCGAAGACGTCGCTCTCGTCCATGTTCTTGCGCAGGTACAGAGCGAACAGCGCCAGGAGTGCACCCAGCAGGAACGGGATGCGCCAACCCCATTGACCGACAGCAGATTCGGACAGGGTCGAGGTGATGACGCCACCGACCGTGTATGCCAGTGCCGAGCCACCGAAGATCGCGACGAACGCGACGCTTCCCCACATGCCTCGACGGTTCGGTGGCGCGATCTCGCCGACGTAGGAGTAGGCCGTCGCCGACTCGCCGCCGTGCGCGAAACCCTGCATGACGCGGGCGAGCAGCAGCAGTACCGATGCCCAGGCCCCGATCGCTCCGTAAGTGGGCATGATGCCGATCAGCAGGCTTCCGGCTGCCATCATCAGCATGGTGGTGACGAGAACGAACTTGCGCCCCTTCTTGTCTGCGATCCGGCCGAACACGATGCCGCCGAGCGGCCGCATCAGGAATCCGACGGCGAACACCGCCAACGTCGACAGCAGGGCCGAGACCGGATCGCTCTGGCTGAACATCGCCGCGGCGATGAACGGCGCGAACACTGCGTAGGCGCTCCACTCGTACCATTCGAGTACGTTGCCGATCGTGCTGGCGAACAACGACTTCTTCCGCGAGGAGATGTCCGGTGTCGAGCGGGTGTCGCGGGGTGATCCGACGGTCATGGGGTGCCACTTTCGCTCGAGTGAGTCTGTGCTGAAACAGGTTTGAGTGCTGCGCGACGAATCTTCCCGGTCTGCGTCTTGGGCAGCTCGTCGATGATGTGGATTTCTTTCGGACGTTTGTAGGCAGCGAGCCGATCGCGCGCGAAGGCCATCAGCTCGTCCGTGGTCACGGCCGGACCACTGCGGACCGACACGTACGCGACCACCGATTCCCCTTGATAGGTGTCGGGACGACCGACCACGGCTGCCTCGAACACCATCGGGTGTTCGTAGAGGGCGTCCTCGACTTCTCGGGGCCAGACCTTGTATCCGGAGACGTTGATCTGGTCCTTGAGTCGGTCGACGAGATAGACCCAGCCCTGTTCGTCGATGATCGCTACGTCCCCGGTGTGCAGGCGACCTTCGGGCATCGTCGACGCCGACGCCTCCGGGTTCTGCCAGTACCCCGAGACCACCTGCGGACCGGACACTTCCAACTCGCCGGCTACTCCCGTTTCGGTGGGTAGCCCGGTGGGATCGAGTGTGCGCAACCGCACGCGAGGGAGAGGCAGTCCGACGGACAACGATCCACTCGACGCGTCCACCGGTGCCCGGAGTCCTGGCGGTACCGCGATCACGCCTGCGGTGGTCTCGGTCATTCCGTACGCGTTGTGGATGTAGCACCCGAACTTCGCCTCGAACGCCGAGACGGTGGCCGGCGGAATGGGTGCGCCGCCGGAGTACAGCGCCTTGACGGAGGCGAAATGTCTGCGGTCCGCGCCGGGGCTCTCGGAGATCGCGTTGAACACGGTGATGGATCCGATGGTGTAGGTGACTCGATGCTCGACGAAAGCGTCCAGTGTGACGCCTGCGTGGAAGCGGTGAGCGAACACGAGCACGCAGTCGCGCACCAGAGCCACAGCAGCATCGAGCATGGCCCCGGTGATGTGGAACAGCGGCGCGACGGCGAAGACGACGTCACCGTCCTCCGTACCCGCACGCTCACCGAAGTCCGAGGCCGTCGCGAACGCGTTGGCGTGCGAGATCCGAGCCCCCTTGGGCGGCCCCGTGGTTCCGGAGGTGTATGCCAACAGCGCAAGATCGTCCGGCTGCGGTGCGGTGTCGTCCAGCACTCGACCGCGGTAGGCCTCGACGAGGCCGAGCATGTCGTTCTCGGGTGTGGGCGTGACCCGCGTCGTCGCGGCGAACACTCGCGGATCGTTGCGAGTCTGCAGATCCAGTCCGCTGGTGCTCACGAAGAACCGAATCGTACTGCCTTGCAACGAAGTTTCGAGTTCGCCGAGATCGGACTCGTCGCACACGAGCGCTACGGGCTCCGCGTCGTCGAGCAGGTGTCGCAGTTCTCGATTGCGGTACATCGGATTCAGGATCAGAGCTACGGCACCGATCTTCCATAGCGCCAAGAACGTCAGTGCGTAGTGCGGAACGTTCTGCAGGTAGATGCCGACGCGGTCGCCGGGATTCACTCCGCGGTCCGCGAACGCGGCAGCGAGAGCGTCGGAGGCCTCGTCGACCTCGCGGGCGGTGAGAACGGCATCGAAGTACGCCAATGCAGGCCGGTCGGGCGACCGAAACACCCGGGCGCGCCAGGCATCGAGGATGGTGAGGGGCATCGAGGACTCTTTCGATCGAACGTTGGCCTGACCGAGATCGACCGACCGAACACTCGCTCGGTCGATACTCGGTAGTGTTACGGATCACAACAGAAGTGTCAACCGGGTGCTTCCGGGACCACACCTGCCGCCGGGCCATCTACGGTGGGCGCATGACCGCGACATCCACCTGGCGAACGTACGAGGGCTCGAACCTCTCCCCTGCCTTGTCGTCGGCGTTGAAGACGTTCGTGGAACAGGGCTACCACGGAACATCGGTGCGGCAGATCGCAGCAGAAGCCGGACTGTCGGTTCCCGGGCTCTACCACCACTTTCCGTCGAAGCAGGCTCTTCTGGTGGGCATCATGGACGCGGCGATGGACGAGCTGTTGGAACGAACTCGATCGGCCGAGGCCGGTGCCGGTACGTCGCCGAGTGACCGTTTCGACGCCGTCGTCGAATCGCTACTGCTGTTCCACATTCACAGGCGCGACGCCGCATTCGTGTGCTCGACGGAAATCCGCAGCCTGGATCCCGGGAACCGCTCCGCCTACATTGCCAAACGGGACGAGGAGCAGCGACTGCTCGACGCGATCGTCGCCGCCGGTGTCGATGCGGGCCTGTTCGACACACCGCACCCGAGGGACGCCAGTCGAGCCGTGACGACGATGTGTGTCGGCGTAGCGACGTGGTATCGACCGGACGGGCCGTCGACTCCGAGCGAGCTGGTGGCGGTCTATCTCGACATCGCCCGTCGCACGGTGGGTGCCACGACCGGCGGGCACCGATAGCTACCCGGGGATCCTTGACCCGACCGACCGATTGTGCCAATCTTCCAGTGACCGAGCGAGTGTTCGGTCGGTATCGGAATGGGAGCGCATCGTGGCCATCGATCTGACGTACGACCCCGACATCGAGAAGCTGATCGATCGGACACGCACGTTCACCCGCAATCATGTGCTTCCCATCGAAGACCGATTCCTGGGCAACGTCGCCGACGCCGGAGGTGACGATCTACGCATCGAGATGCAGGCGGCCGCCAAGGACGCAGGCGTGTTCGCGCCGCACGCGCCGGTCGAGTACGGCGGCCACGGGCTGTCGATGAGCGACCGGGCACCGGTGTTCGAGGAAGCCGGATACTCGCTGTTCGGTCCGATCGCCCTCAACCTCGGAGCCCCCGACGAAGGCAACGTGCACATGCTCGCTCACATCGCGTCGGCAGCGCAGAAAGAGCAGTTTCTCGCTCCGCTCGCGCGCGGCGACGTGCGGTCGGCTTTCGCGATGACCGAACCCGCGCCGGGTGCCGGTTCCGATCCCGCGGCACTCACCACCGCCGCCGAGCGAGTCGAGGGTGGCTGGAAGATCAACGGGCACAAGTGGTTCATCACCGGAGCCGACGGCGCAGGCTTCTTCATCATCATGGCCCGCACCTCGGGCGCGCCCGGCGATCGCGGCGGGGCCACGATGTTCCTGGCACCCGCCGACACCGCGGGAATCAGGGTCGGCCGACACATCGGTACTTTGGACAAAGCGATGATCGGCGGTCACTGCGAGGTGTTCTTCGAGAACGCGTTCGTGCCCGACGAGAACGTGCTCGGTGCCGTCGACGAGGGATTCGCTTACGCCCAGGTTCGATTGGGCCCTGCCCGGATGACGCACGTGATGCGCTGGCTCGGAGCCTCCCGCCGTGCGCACGACATCGCCGTCGCGCAGGTTGCCCGGCGCGAGGGATTCGGCGGAAAGCTCGGAGACCTCGGCATGGTGCAGAAGATGGTCGCGGACAACGAGATCGACATCGCGGCCACCAGGGCGCTGCTGACGGTGGCGTGCTTCGAGTTGGATCGAGGTGGGCACGCGGCCAACGAGACGTCGATCGCGAAGACGTTCGCTGCCGAGGCCATCTTCCGTATCGTCGACCGCAGTATCCAGATGTGCGGCGGCCTCGGGGTTTCCGACGATCTTCCGTTGGCCAGGCTCTCCCGCGAAGTACGCCCGTTCCGGGTCTACGACGGCCCGTCCGAGGTACACCGGTGGGCCATCGCCAAGCGGACGATCGGTGCTGCCAAGCGCGCAGCGCGGGAGGCACAGGCGTGAGCGAACTGCCCGGTATGAATCTCGTTGCGCTGGAGAGGTTTCTTCGAGAACACGGAATCGACGTCGACGGCGCATTGTCGGTCGAGATGATCAGCGGCGGTCGGTCCAATCTCACCTACCGGGCGTTCGACGACACCTCGACCTGGGTCGTCCGTCGACCTCCCACCAGTGGGCTGACGCCCTCCGCGCACGACATGGCCCGGGAATGGGCCGTCACCGAGGCGCTGGCGGGCACCGATGTACCGGTCGCTCGCACCGTCGCGTTCGACCGAGACGGTTCCACGTTGGGTGCGCCCATGACCGTCGTGGAGTTCGTCCCCGGCCGAGTGGTCCGCACGCGGGAAGATCTCGACGATCTGACGGACGAGCAGGTCACTGCCAACGCCGCGGAGCTGGTTCGAGTTCTCGCGCGACTGCATGCGGTGGATCCGGACGCCGTCGGCCTGGGTACCTTCGGCCGACCCGACGGTTTCGTCGCGCGGCAGGTCGCCACGTGGGCTCGGCAGTGGGACCGAGTCAAGACTCGCGACCTGCCCGATGTCGACCGATTGCATCGCGCGCTCGAAGCGGCGGTACCGGCGGGATCTGCGTCGTCCATCGTGCACGGCGACTATCGTGTCGACAACACCATTCTCGACGCCGATGACGTCGGTTCCGTTGCTGCGGTGGTGGACTGGGAGATGTCGACGCTCGGTGATCCCCTGACCGACGTCGCACTGATGTGCATCTACCGCCAACCGGTCTTCGATGCGGTCCTCGGCGCAGACGCTGCATGGACGAGCGATCGATACCCGTCCGCGGCGGACCTCGCACAACACTACGCAGTGGAATCCGGTCGAGAACTTCATGATTGGGGCTTCTACCTCGCCCTGGCCAATTTCAAGCTCGGAGTGATCGGTGAGGGAATCACCCACCGCGCGCTGTCGGGCTCCGACACCGGGGCCGGTGCAGGCAATGCCGCGGAGGCCACCGGGGAGTTCATCGCGGCCGGGCTACGGGCACTCGCAGGAGCCACCGACTGACGCGAAAACCACTGTCAGGCGGGCTCTCTCATCACACCGACGTGACGGACGGTGTCCGACACACCCGGGAGTTCCCGAGGCTCGGACCAGGTGTTCAACCCGTCGGTGCTGTCGGAGTAGAAGTACTTTCTGTTGGTGTAGTCGTCGTAGTACAACCGCCATGTACCGTCGGGTAATTCGATGACGGTCGGACCTTCTTTCAGTGGCCCGAAATCGCGGCTGGGGACGAGGGTGTACGGACCGATCGACGACGGCGCCGTCCAGTGTTCGATGACCTTGTGGGTCTCGTTCTTGGTGAACGTGTGATAGGTCGGCCCCACTTTCACCACAGTGGTGTCGATGTGGTCGGCTCCGATGCCGACGAACGGAACCGGAAAGCTCCACATCCTCAGGCCCGGATCCAGGGCCGTCATCAGATACGGCACGAACCCACCGCCGGTGGACAGGGACACGATGACGCTGACACGGTCTCCCTCGACGAACCACTCCGGTGCCCACGCCTTCGTGGTGAACGGAGACAACGACGGTCCGTCCGAGAAGCCGGCCGATCCGCTGAACCCGGATGGGCTGGCCGAGCCGGTACCGGCTCCGGTGCCCGGGAGGAAAGCGCAGCAGAACGGAATCGGGAAGTTCTGCAGGAACGTCCAGTTCACGCGGTCACTGCTGCGCGCGAAGCCGATGTTCGCACCGCCGCCGGTCGTGTACGTCACGTAGTACATACCGTCGGTGTGCCGGAATATGCTCGCGTCACGCACGACTCCGGACGGGGGTCGGTACGCCGCTGTCTGCAGCGCTGTGAAATCGGTGCCGTCGCCGGATTCGTAGACATCCATGTCTCGATCGCTGTCGTTACCGAACGCCACCATCGTGTAGCGCCACACAGAGGGTGCAGCGGCACCGGTTCCTGCAGCAGAGAACAGCAACCCGGCGACCGCCAGGATCACCATGGGTACGACGAGAAGGAACCTGCGCGCGGTCGATATCACCGACGAAGTATGTCCGAGTCGCACGCACCATGCGTACCTTCGGTAACAGAAACAACAGATTGCTACTGATGTTGTTATGAATGCGAAATATACTGCGTGATCGGCTTGGCCTGGTACATCTCGTGATCGGCATCGTCGAGTATGTCCAGGGCACTTCGGGTGTCGTCGCGGTCGACGGTCACGCCGCCGATGCTCGCAGTCACCGTCAACACCCGCCCCGCGACCGTGATCGGTGTGGCGAGTTCGGCGCGTACGTCGTCGGCCTCGGTCCCCACACAGTGCGAAACGACGGCCACGAACTCGTCGCCTCCGATACGCCCCACGAAGGCCTCGGCCGGAAGGGCTCGCGTCAGACGGTCTGCGACCACACCCAGAACGGCGTCGCCGACGGTGTGACCGTACAGATCGTTGATGGTCTTGAAGTTGTCGAGGTCGATGAACAGCACGGCCATCGAGTCCTCGCGATCGGACTCCGACAACTGCTCGTCCAGACGAGCCAGGATCAACGGCCTGTTCGGCAGGCCGGTCAGGTCGTCGTGTGTGGCCGCATGCTCGAGCTTCATGCTCATCCGATAGGTGTCGGTGATGTCGACGAACGTCGCGACGACCGAGGGGGTCGGGTCGGATGCAGTGAGCATCGTCGCCGTCAAGGACAACCAGAAGTGTCGGCCGTCCCGGCGCCGTTCGATTCCGATCACGGCCTGGCAGGGTTGTCCGGTCTTGCTGGTGACGGCGACCGGGTGCTCGTGCGGCTCGATCGGCCCCTCGTCGGTGCCGTACACGCGAAACGGAAGGACCGACGCCTGTCCTGCCGTCGCCATTCCGACCTGAATGTCGAGAATCGTCTTCGCTGCGAGGTTCGCCGATTCGATGCGGCCGGAGTGATCGAGGACCACCACCCCCGCCTCCAGCGATTCCACGACGGCGGTGAAGTGTTCCTCGACTCTGCGCACCGCGCTCTGGTCGGCACAGACCAACACGTAACCGTCGGGCATCTGGGCTGCGGAGACCATCACGGCCAGCGCCGATCCGTCCGCGTGCCGATGCGACTCGCACAGCCGACCACCGAGACCGAGAATGGCCGCCGGATCGCACGGCACCCCCACCGCATGCGAGACGCTACGCCCGAGTACGTCCGCGGCCGGTCGTCCGTAGACCGACTCGGCGGCGGGATTCCAACTCGACACCAGACCGTCGGCGGACACCCCGATGATGGCGTCGCTGACGTGCTCGACCAGTGCAGCTTGCTTCTGCAGCGCCCTCTGCGCAGCCTTGTGCTCGGTGAGATCCCGAAGTATCACCTGGTATGCCGGCTCGCCGTTCCAGACCGTGCGAACCGACACCGCTTCCATTGTCAGGACCGTCCCGTCCAGGGCCAGTACCGTCGCCTCCGACGCTGCACTGGCGGTGCCGTGCCTGTCGAGGGCGGCGATCCGTTCGAGCATGGGCCCAACGGACTCGGGGGCGATGAACGCCGTGATCGGGCGGCCGATGACGTCGGCGGCACTCCGGGCACGGAGATACTTCATTCCGGCGGGGTTGAGGTAGACCATCACGCCTCGTCGGTGGACTCCGATCGCATCCGGTGAATGTTCGACGAGAACCCGATATCGATCCGCCAGTCCTGGCGACGCTGCACGTGAATCAGGGTCGCCGACGCTGTTGCGCTCCCCTGATTCCATGCTCGGTCCTCGCGTTCGTAGACGGACGGTCAACACCCGATTGAACCACCTGCCGAGGCACCTCTGGAGTGTACCGCCCGATTCGGGCGCTATGCCTCTTTCTCGGCTGGACCCGATGCCGGTTTACCGGGCTAAATCGAGGAGCGAGCCGAATCCGGTTCGCGTACCTCGAAAAGAAATGGATTTCGACGATGAGCTCTCATGGCATCGACATCACCGGGATCGGCGCGCTGTCCGGCTACGGCTGGGGCGCATCCGCACTGTGGGACGGCCTCTTCACCGGCAAGGCGGCGGCCACCCTGCACCACGACCAGACCAGACCCGGGCACAATCCGGTGTGGCTCGCGAAAGTTCCCGACGGCGGGGACGAGAACGACGGATCGAGTCGATTCGGGCGTGCACTTCGCGGGGCCGCACGCGAAGCCGTCGAAGATGCGTTGGCGCGTGGCTGGCAGCCGGGTCGACGGGTGGGTCTGATCCATGCCGTCGTCCTGGGTGAAGTGGACGAGTGGCGCAACTTCTATCTGCGCGACGGCGGAGAACGCCGTGTTCGGGACTACCTGACGCTGATGCCGTCTACCCCGGTGTCGCTGTTGATGCAGGAATACGGCTTTCACGGCCCGGCGATGAACGTCTCGGCGATGTGCGCGTCGGGCAACGCCGGTCTGCTCACCGCCAAGATGTGGCTCGATACGGCATTCGTCGACGACGTGGTGTTCGTCGCCACGGATCTGTCCCTGACTCCGGAGAACATCGACCACTTCGTCAAGCTCGGCGTCGGTGTCGTGGACGTGGAGCCGCAGGAAGGCTGCCGGCCGTTCCAAGAAGGTAGCCGCGGTTTCGGAATGGGCGAGGCCGCAACGGCATTCGTACTGTCGACGCGCAGTTCGGCGTCGTACGCACGGGTGCTGGGCGGTTCGATGACACACGACGCGTTTCACGCCACCTCGATCGACCCTGCGCTCACCCAGGTGCGGGACTGCTTCGAGCAGGCCTTGGCCGACGCCGACGTCACTGCCGAGCAGGTGCGGTATCTCAACGCCCACGGACCCGGCACCGCGCAGTGCGATGCAGCGGAAACCACCATGTTGGAGACGGTGCTGGACTCCCACGCGCAGGTGTATTCGGTGAAGCCGTTGACCGGACATTGCCAAGGCGCGGCGTCGGCGATCGAAACCATCTCTGCGGTGATGGGATTCGAGCGTGGACTCGTGCCCGCAGCCCCGCAGGTATCCGACGCGCACCCGTTGCTGCTCGACGGTTTCACCGCTGCGGAGCCCGGCTTGACCGTCAAATCGTCCCTGGGAATGGGCGGACACAACTCGGTGGTGGTGCTGGCACCGGCATGAGTCGTCATCGGGGGCTCGGCAGCTCGCGTGGGCTGCCGAGCTCACGAGCGCCGCTCGGCGATCGAGCGATCAGCCTGTGCTGACGGCAGTTTCGACAATGCGATAGAGGATCCGGGTGATCTGCTCGACGTCGTGACGGTCTCGAGGCGAGTACCGCAGGACGTAGGGCTCGGGAAGTCCGATCGGTGGGCGGCCGGCCAGCGGATGCAATCTTGGTGATTGCCCACCCCACCATGTTGGCGGGTAGCCCACCGGGGCCGAGTGCTTTCCATGCCGCGTAGTCCTCGGCGATGTTCACGAGCCGAGGACATTGGAGGCTTTCACACCGACACTGCCTCGCCACAGATTCCGCACTGCTCGAACTGGACCCGCTTCCACCGAGCAACGGGGACGAAGAACAGCGTGAATTGCTGGTACTGCTTCATGCGCGCCCACTGCGTGGCGTTGTGGCACCGCGGGCAGGTCCGCGTCGAGCCTGGGCCGACGTGTTTGCGCTTGCTGCCGAAACCGAAGAGTAGGAACATCACCCCAGCATAGGTGTCACGAACATCCGCCGAACTCGGCGCAGCACGGTCACCGTCGCGTTCTTCTCGACTGTGACCGTGCCGGCAGGGTTGGTGTCAGCTCGCGATCATGCCGTGTGGATCGATGACGAATTTCTGAGCGACTCCGCTGTCGAATTCGCGGTAGCCCCGCGGTGCGTCGTCGAGGGTGATGACCGTCGCGTTCACCGCCTTCGCGATCGAAACACGTTCCTTCAGAATCGCATTCATCAACTCGCGGTGGTAGCTCATCACCGGGCACTGCCCGGTGGCGAACGACAGCGACTTGGCCCAACCGGTGCCGAGGCTGAGCGACAGAGCTCCGCGCTGAGCAGCCTCGTCCACGCCGCCGGGATCGCCGGTCACGTACAACCCCGGGATGCCGATGCCGCCGCCTGCCGTGGTGATGTCCATGAGCGAGTTGAGAACCGTGGCCGGGGCCTCCCTCGACGAATCTCCACCGTGACCGCGGGCCTCGAAGCCCACCGCATCCACCGCGGCATCGACCTCTGGCACACCGAGAATCTGTTCGATCTGATCCTGCGGTGCACCCTTGCCCACGTCGACGGTCTCACAGCCGAACGTTCGCGCCTGGGCCAACCGGTCGGCGTTCATGTCGCCCACGATCACCACCGACGCTCCCAGCAACTGCGCACCGACCGCAGCAGCGAGGCCGACCGGTCCCGCGCCCGCGATGTACACCGTCGCACCGGGTTTGACTCCTGCGGTGACCGCTCCGTGGAAGCCGGTGGGGAAGATGTCCGAGAGCATGGTCAGGTCGAGAATCTTCTCCAGAGCCTGATCACGATCGGGGAACTTCAGCAGGTTGAAGTCTGCGTACGGTGCCATGACGTACTCGGCTTGTCCGCCCACCCACCCGCCCATGTCGACGTAGCCGAAGGCCGAGCCAGGTCGATCGGGGTTGACGTTGAGACAGATTCCGGTCTTGCGCTCCTTGCAGTTTCGACACCGCCCGCAGGCGATGTTGAACGGAACCGAGCAGATGTCCCCCACCTTCAGGAACTCGACGTCGCGTCCGACCTCGACGATTTCGCCGGTGATCTCGTGGCCGAGCACCAGCCCCTCGGGCGCGGTCGTGCGCCCACGAACCATGTGCTGGTCACTGCCGCAGATGTTGGTCGAGACGACCTTCAGAATCACTCCGTGCTCGCACTTGCGTCCGACGTTGGCCGGATTCACTCCGGGGCCGTCGGTCAACTCCAGGCCCGGAAAAGCGATGTCCTGCACCTCTACCTTGCCTGGTCCTGCGTACGTCACTGCTCTGTTGTCTGCCATGAGTTCTCCTCTTCGGTGAGTGAGCTGCGCGACCGGCGGGCCGAGATCATCGAACTGATCGCGCATATGGCCCGCATCACACCAGTATGCACAGGCGCGCATGCGAGCGCTGCGAGTAACCCCGATCCGGACATAGGCGGCAAGGACCACCCGAGACGAACGCACCGTGTCGGATCCGCCCACTTCGCGATGCAGGCACTTGACTCGACACGATGTTAGCGCTCACACTGTGTTGCACACGTCACAGTCGGTGACCCACGAAGGAGATCTGAATGCCGGTTGACCGATACACGGTTGGGGTCGACTTCGGCACCCTGTCCGGACGCGCCGTCGTCGTTCGGGTGTCCGACGGCACCGAAATCGCCTCGGCAGTACATGATTACCGACACGCAGTGCTCGAGGAGACGCTGCCCGACGGCACGGTCCGATTGCCCGACGCATGGGCCCTGCAGGTACCGGACGACTATCGAGACGTCCTGCGTCGGGCGGTACCCGCCGCGCTGGCCGCTGCGGGCATCGAGGCCGAGCAGGTGGTCGGCATCGCCACCGACTTCACCGCGTGCACCATGGTGCCCACCTACGCCGACGGCACTCCGCTGTGCGAAGATCCGCGCTTCGCCGATCGACCGCACTCGTACGTGAAATTGTGGAAACACCATGCGGCACAGGGGCAGGCGGACCGCATCAACGAACTCGCCGCGCGTCGCGGTGAGAGTTGGCTGCCTCGTTACGGCGGACTGATCTCCTCGGAATGGGAGTTCGCCAAGGCACTGCAGATTCACGAGGAAGATTCCGAGATCTACGACGCGATGGACCGATGGGTCGAAGCCGCCGATTGGATCGTGTGGCAACTGTGCGGACACTACGTACGCAACGCCTGTACCGCCGGTTACAAGGGCATCTATCAGGACGGGCACTACCCGTCCGTGGACTTCCTCACCGAACTGGCACCGGGCTTCGGTTCCTTCGTCGCCGACAAGCTCGATCAGCCTCTGGGCGAGTTGGGTTCTCGTGCAGGTACGTTGACCGCCGAGGCTGCGCGATGGACCGGACTTCCCGAGGGCATAGCCGTCGCCGTCGGCAACGTCGATGCGCACGTGACGGCACCCGCGGCCGGAGCGGTGGAACCGGGCCGAATGGTCGCCATCATGGGGACCTCGACCTGCCACGTGATGAGCTCGACCGTCCTGAAGGAAGTTCCCGGCATGTGCGGGGTTGTGGACGGCGGAATCGTCGCCGGATCGTTCGGCTACGAGGCAGGCCAGAGCGGCGTAGGCGACATTTTCGGATGGTTCACGCGCACTTCGGTTCCCGCGGCGTACAGCGAGGCGGCTGCTGCGGCAGGTGAGTCGGTGCACGAGCACCTGACCCGCCTCGCGCAGGCGCAGGACGTGGGCGAGCACGGACTCGTCGCGCTCGATTGGCACAGCGGGAACCGGTCGGTTCTGGTCGATCACGAGCTCTCCGGCCTGGTCGTCGGGACAACGCTGGCCACGCGTCCCGAGGACACCTACCGTGCGCTGCTCGAAGCAACGGCATTCGGAACCCGCGTCATCGTGGAAACCTTCCGCAACAGTGGCGTCCCGGTCGAGGAGTTCGTCGTCGCCGGCGGGTTGGCACGCAACGCGCTGCTCATGCAGATCTACGCCGATGTGCTGCGAATGCCGTTGTCGGTCATCGCCTCCGCACAGGGACCTGCTCTGGGATCTGCCATCCACGCGGCGGTGGCGGCCGGGTGCTACCCGGACGTGCCCGTCGCCTCGAAGTCGATGGGCAAGGTACACCGGGCCGCTTTCGTGCCCGACGAATCGCGATCGAAAGCCTACGACTCCCTGTTCGAGATCTATCTGGGATTGCACGACCGGTTCGGCCGGGACGTGCCGACCATGCGCCGTCTGCGAGCACTGCGACGTGACGCGCTGACCCGAAGGGTGGATGCACGATGACCGTCGTCGACGACGTGCGCGAGGCCATCGAGCAGATCCGCCGCGACGTCTGCACCCTGCACGCCGAATTGATGCGGTACGGACTGGTCGTGTGGACGGCAGGCAACGTCTCGGCGCGGGTTCCGGGCCGGGATCTGATGGTCATCAAACCCAGTGGCGTCTCGTACGACGATCTCACGCCCGGCAACATGGTGGTGTGCGATCTGTACGGCAAGGTGGTCGAGGGTGACCATGCGCCGTCATCGGACACCGAAGCGCAGGCCTACGTCTACAGACACCTAGATCACATCGGCGGTGTGGTGCACACACATTCGCCGTACGCGGTGGCGTGGGCGGCCCGAGGAGAACCGATTCCCGTGGTCACCACGATGTGCGCGGACGAGTTCGGCGGAGACATCCCGGTCGGACCCTTCGCCACGATCGGCGACGACTCGATCGGCCGCGGCATCGTCGACACCCTCGCGGACAGTCGATCTCCCGCCGTGCTGATGCAGAACCACGGTGTGTTCGCGGTGGGACCCACCGCTCGATCGGCGGTGAAGGCGGCTGTCATGTGCGAGGACGTCGCGCGATCGGTACATCTGTCCTACCAACTGGGACAGCCACTTCGCATTCCGAGCGCATCGGTCGACGCGCTCTACGACCGCTATCAGAACGTCTACGGCCAGCGCTGACCGGCGCGCCGAATCTTCTCTCCACGGAGGTACTCCCATGTCCGAAGTATGGTTTCTCACCGGTAGTCAAAGCCTCTACGGGCCCGAGACCCTCGAACAAGTAGCAGCCCAGTCTCGCGAGATCGCGGACAAACTCGATGCGGCACTTCCTGTCTCGGTGGTCTGGAAGCCGGTTCTGCTCGACGCGTCGTCCATCCTCGGCACCATGCGCGAGGCCAATGCCGCCGGCGAATGCGTGGGCGTGGTGACGTGGATGCACACCTTCTCCCCCGCCAAGATGTGGATCGCCGGCCTCGATGCGTTGGACGTTCCGCTGCTGCACCTGCATACGCAGGCGGGAATGTCGTTGCCCTGGTCCACGATCGACATGGAGTTCATGAACCTCAATCAGGCCGCCCACGGTGATCGCGAGTTCGGGCACGTCGAGTCCCGGGTGGGGGTTCTGCGCACGATCGTGGCGGGCCACGTCGACAATCCCGCGGTTGTGGAGCGTGCGGAGCAGTGGGTGCGAGCGGCCCTCGGCCGAGCGGAGCTGAGGTCACTGCGCCTGGCACGTTTCGGCGACAACATGCGCGACGTCGCAGTGACGGAAGGCGACAAGGTCGAAGCGCAGTTGCGATTCGGAGTCTCCGTCAACACCTACGGCGTCAACGATCTGGTCGAGGTGGTGGACGGAGTGAGCGACTCGGCGATCTCGGACCTGATCGACGAATACCGCTCGTCCTACGACATCGCACCGAGCCTCGACAAGGGCGGTGACCGTCACGAATCCCTCCGCTACGGTGCCCGTGTCGAAGCCGGGCTGCGGCAGTTCCTCACCGAGGGGGGATTCAAGGCCTTCACCACCAACTTCGAGGATCTCGGCGGACTTCGTCAGTTGCCCGGGCTCGCAGTGCAGCGCCTCATGGCCGACGGATACGGCTTCGGCGGCGAGGGTGACTGGAAGACCTCGATGTTGTTGCGCGGCATGAAGGTGATGGCCGAGGGACTCGACGGTGGAACGTCGTTCATGGAGGACTACACCTACAACCTCGTTCCCGGTGCGGAGAAGATCCTCGGCGCACACATGCTCGAGGTGTGCCCGTCGATCACCGCCTCGCGGCCCACCCTGGAGATCCATCCACTGTCCATCGGTGGCCGCGAAGACCCGGTGCGACTGCGATTCACCGCCGATCCAGGACCCGGCGTAGTCGTCGGACTCTCGGATGTCGGTGAACGATTCAGATTGACAGCCAACGTGATCGACGTCGTCGAGCCCGACGAGGCGCTGCCGAAACTACCCGTGGCGTGCGCTGTGTGGGAACCGCAGCCCTCACTCGCGGTGTCGGCGGAATCCTGGCTGACGGCCGGTGCGCCCCACCACACGGTTCTGAGCACCGCCATCGGTCTGCCTGTGCTGGAGGCATTCTCGGACATGATCGGCGTCGAACTGCTCACCATCGATGCGGGCACCACCACGCGTGGATTCCAACAGACACTGCGATGGAACGCGGCCTACCACCGACTCGCAGCGAGGTTGTGAGGTCGGCGATCATCCATGTCGTCTGCGATATTCCTGTTCGGCTCCGGGGTGGAGGGGGATGCTGCCGGTCATGACCAGCGACCGCGCATCGAGAAATTGGCTGCCGATCGCCTGGCTGGGAACCAGCCCGGACGACTGATCGAGAAGCACACCCACCAGCGCAGCGACAACGCGGTCCGGCACGTCCGGATGTGCCAGGAGAAGATTCGGAATGCCCACGGAGGTCACCTCCGGATGTTCGCCGTACACGTTTGCCGGTACCAGCACAGCCTCGTACGCGGTACCGAATTCGCGTCTGAGATCAGCGACGACGGTACCCAGATCGAGTAGACGAATCGCGGCTCGAGGCTGGGCAAATGCCGGTGTCGGCAACCCGCCCGCCCACATCACGGCGTCGACTTCGTTGGCCGTCAGGGCATCTGCCGCTGAGCTCATCGAGAGCTGAACCTGTTCGACAGCACCGTCTTCCGAAACACCCGCTGCGCGGAGGACTCGCTGAGATACTTCGGTGGCACCGGATCCCGGGGCACCGATGCTCACGTTTCGTCCTCGCAGATCGTCCACGGACTCGATGGTCGAGTCTGCTCGCACGGCCACTTGGAAGTAGTTCTCGTAGACGCACCCGACTGCCGCCAGCTCTCCGCTCGGATGACTGTAAGCAGCGTCCATGAGCGTCAGTGCCAGCTCGGCCTGCCGAGAACCCAGTGCCTCGAGGTTGTCGACGGAGCCGGCCGAGGTGAGCGGAACAATCTGCGCTACAGCGGTTTTCGCGACAGATTCGGACAGCAGTCCGGCGAACTCCCAGAAGAAGCCACCGACCTCGCCTGCAGCGAGGCGCAGCTGCATCGGCGGATCCGAGGCGCAGGCACCCGCGAAAGCAGCGCTCAGTGCCAACAGACCGGCCTGCAGCGCCGTTCTACGCGAGAGCGACGCTGCATGCTCGGCCATGTCAGTCACTGTAGGGCGTCACAGGTCACTGGAACGCTCGACCCTGCTCTCGGTCGAGTACGGTCTCGGACTTGTTGCGCAGTACGAAGATGTACACAAGCAGCGAGATGGCGATCACGACCGTCACGTAGAGGATGAACCAACCCACGTGCTCGCCGTTCTTCGCGGCTTGGTAGATCAGTGGTGCTGTGCCACCGAAGGCCGAGTTGGCGAGTGCGTATCCCAAGCCGACGCCGAGTGCGCGGACGTGAGAGGGGAACAGCTCTGCTTTGACGATCGCATTGATCGAGGTGTAGCCGGTGAGGATGACGTAGCCGACGCACACCAGGGCGAGCGACTGCACCACCGACGTCGCCGTCGGCAGGTACGTGATGAGTACGTAGGTGTACAGCACGCCTCCGATACCGAAGAAGACGAGCAGCGGCTTGCGGCCCACCTTGTCGCTGATCATTCCGCCGATGGGCTGCAGCAGCATGAGGAAGACCAGGCCGGCGAGGTTGATCCAGGTACCGGTCATCCCCCGGTCCTCGTACGCGGTCTTGACCATCGAGGGTGCGTTGACGCTGTAGGTGTAGAACGCAATGGTGCCACCGGCCGTCACCATGAAGCAGATCAGCAACGCCCGCCAGTGGTTGGCGACCAACTCCTTCAAGGAACCGGAGGCTTTGTCCGCACCGCTGCGAACGGCGTCGAGTCGATCCTCGGTCAAGGATTCGTCCATGCTGCGGCGCAGCCAGAAGACCACCACTGCCGCGACTCCGCCGATGAAGAAGGCTATGCGCCAACCGAAGTTCTCGATCTGTTCGCGCTCGAGGAACACCTGCATCAGCAGCAGAGTCACCTGTGCGAGCACATGCCCACCGACGAGGGTGACGTATTGGAACGACGAGAAGAATCCCCGACGCTCGCGCGTGGCGGCCTCGGACATGTACGTCGCCGACGCACCGTACTCACCACCGGTGGCGAAGCCCTGAACCAGCCGGCACAGGATCAGGATCACGGCGGCCCATACGCCGATGCTCTCCCGTCCGGGAGTGAGCGCGATGACCAGCGAGCACGCCGCCATCATCGAGACGCTGAACGTCAGTGCAGCCCTGCGCCCGTTGCGGTCCGCGTAGCGGCCGAAGAACCACGACCCGACCGGTCGCATCAAGAACGTGACCGCAAAGATCCCGTACACGTAGATGGTGGAGTTCTTGTCGGCGGAGTCGAAGAACTGATTCTCGAAATACGTCGCGAAGACGGTGTAGACGTACACGTCGTACCACTCGACCAGATTTCCGGACGACCCCCGCAACGTGTTGAAGACGGCACGGCGGGTGGCAGCGCGAGAGGAGACGGGTGGACTCGGGAGCGTCGAACCGGTGATCGAGGTGGCCTCGTTGGCCATGGTTTGGTCCTTCCACATTCAGCGGACAGTTGGGCTGCCGGTCAACGATCGGCAACCGAAGCCTCCCTACTGTGACGGCAAGCACAGCCGGAACCAAGCCGTTTCGGATTTCCTAACACTCCCTTAGGAAATGACTTTCGGAAGGCGCAGTTCGATCCGCAGTCCCACTGGCCGACGCTCCATGACCCGAAGGGATCCGCCGGCTCGCTCGGTCAGGGCGTGGACGATCGACAGACCCAGACCGGTACCGTCGCCGTGCGAACCGGACGCTCGATAGAACCGATCGACGACCTTGCCGAGTTCGTCGGTGGGCACGCCCGGTCCGTTGTCGGACAACCACATCGTGACGTCCGCGTCACTGCTTCGATAGTCGATCTCGATGCCGGAGCCGGAGCCGGCGTACTTGGTTGCATTGCTCAGCAGAGCGTCGAGAATTCGAGTCAGGTCGTCCTCCGACATTGCAACGCGACAATCCGCATCGGCATCCGGCTCCGAGACGTGAACGGTCATTCCCGCCACGACTATCGTGCTGGACCAGAATTCGACTCGATCTGCGACAACCGCACCGAGATCGCAGCCGGGAGACCGGGTGCTCGCCGGGGTTTCGGCAGCTGCGAGAACGAGCAGACCTTCCACCACGGAGCTCAAACGATCCACCTCGAGTGTGGTCCGCCGGTGCGCATCGGTCGCCGAATCCGGCACCCGCATTCCCAGCACGTCCATCCGAATTCGCAATGCTGCCAGTGGGTTCCGGAGAGAATGGGCGGTGTCGGCCACCAATCGACGTTGCGCAGCGGTGGCGGCCTCGACGTCGTCGGCCATGGCCTCGAAGGCACTGGACAGCTCACGCACCTCCGGTGGCCCGACGTAGGGTACCGGCTCGAGTCGGTGCGACCCCTCGACCGACACCTGATCGTGGAACTTGTCGCCGAACGAATGGACTCGCGAGGACAATGCGCTCAGCGGACGAACGACCCAGCGCGACAACGCAACAGCGATCACCGCGACCGTCGCGAGGATCAGCATGGCACCGACAGCGATGACCACCCAGGCAATCGCGACGTCCCTGCGCGCAGAATCGGTGGACGCCTCTAGCACCACTGCGCCGTCCACTTGCGTTCCCCCACCGACCGGGGCGGCAATCAACACCGAGGAATCCGACCACGGCGTCAGACTCGACGGTAGGTCGCCGCGCTGATTGCGCAGCGCTCCTGCCACCGACTGCTGGACGTCGACACGCTGCACGTCCAGGCCTGATTCCGCCCGCACCCCTCCGGTGCGATCGACGACGACAACTCCCTCGTCGTACAGACTGTTGTAGCGCTGCACCGATTCTCGAATACGGGCTTCACCGGATTCGTCTTCTCGCGAGCTGAGTTCCGCAAAGAACGATGCTGCGGCGGCCCGATTCTCGCCGAATCGTTGGGCTCGTTCGCGACCGACCAACAGCGCGAGGGGAACCGACAGAGCAAGCACGACCACAGTGGAGTAGATCATCAACACCAAAAGGACACGCCGCCGCACGTCAGGTATCCCAGCGGTAGCCGAAGCCGCGGATCGTGACGATGGCACCCGGGCGAGAAAGCTTGGAACGCAACGCCGTCATGTGTACGTCGAGCGTTCGTGAGATCGCGACGTAGGCGTCACCCCAGATGGCGTCCATCAACTGTTCCCGGCTCACTGCTTCACCGCGTCGCGTCACGAGATGAGCCAACAGGTCGAACTCCTTGGTGGTCAGCGCAACAGCGCGTCCGCTGACTTCGACGGCACGGCCGGAGAGATCGACGACGATGTCACCGAGCGTCAGCCTGTCGGCCGTGGGTTCGGTGGCCGCGCTTCGACGATGCGCGGCCACCTCGAGTCTCGCGTGCAATTCACCCAATCGAGCCGGCTTGACGACGTAGTCGTCGGCACCGCCGCGCAGGGCCCGCACCACCGAGCGCTCGTCGTCTCGCGCCGTCAGCACCACCACCGGAACCGAACTCAGCGTCCTGAGCTTCCGGAGAACTTCCAGGCCATCCATGTCGGGCAGTCCGAGATCCAGCAGCACGACATCCATCTCGTGATAGCCGAGCAGGGCGTCGGCACCGCGGCGCATGCGGACAGGCGTGTGCCCCACCTCGGTCAACGCGTCCACCAACGCATCACCGAGTCCGTCGTCGTCCTCCACCACAGCTATTCGCATCGAACTCAAGATAGGCCACTGGACGCGCGCGGACGTGACTGTTCACCATCGGGTGTCATTCGCGGGATGCCGCCGTTGAGTGACGGTAGTGAACGCACGGCTGCGGCCCGTGGGAGCACCCAGTTCGTCAAGCAGGTGTACTTGCGCGAAGTCCGGGTGCCAGAGCGATATCGATGACTTGCTCGAGCGTCAATACACCCTTGGCGTTCACATCGATTCGGGTGCCGTCGATCGCGCTCGCAACGACGCGAGTCGTGTGCGTGCTGTCCTGGATGTCGAGCACAGTTCCGTCTGATTCCTCCGACCGCTGGTCGACGAAGCCCGCGAGGCACGGACCAGCGGGCTGAGCGGACAACCCGACGGTGACTGTCAGCGTGCCGGTCCGGTTGCCGACGGTGACGGTTCCGAGCGCATCTGCCTCGCCGTCGATCGACTGCCGTACTGCGCCCGCGTCGAAGCCGAAGGTCGGTGCGAACGGTTCGGGTTCGACGGTCGCTCCGGTGGGAAGTGCCGCGATCAGGGCATCGGTCATCGACTGTGCTTTGGAGTCGAATCTCCACGGCACTTCGGAGTTGTCGGCGTCGCCCTCGATGGCGAATGCGTAGTTCACTCGCACCGAGTCCTCGGGCTGAATGACCTCCGCGCAACCTGGAATCGTGATCGGGTCGGGCTGCGGTTCGTGCAGCAGTCCGGCAACAACCGTGCCGACAGCAACAATCCCGACGATCACTGCAACCGTCGACCATACCGAGCCCCGTGCGCCTGTCGATGTCATACGGTCCTTGTCATTTTCGGAACGTTGCGTGTCGCGGGGTGTAGTTCTGTGCTCACTGGGGCACACCCACAGTGTCCAACCTATGGCGACTCCTCGCCCCGACCCTGTGGAGACTTCATGACAATGCCGACCGACGCAAGCGATGCAGTTCCGTCCGAAGGCAGCAACGACGGCCCACGCGAGCACACCGCCGAAACGGACGCGGTCGAGGGCGCACACGTGGACGACGAGAACGTGCCACACCCTCCCGAGAACGGAAACGTGCAGAACTGAACCGCGAGTCGACGGCATGATCGGTACGTGATCACGAACCGTCCGTCGAACAGTTCCGCAGGTTGGCGCAGTCGTCACCGTGGCGGTGGAAGACCGTCGAGTTCGAGCTCCTACCTTCTCCCCACACACTGCCGGTTCACGCATGGATTCGTCGTCCTGGAAATATGCGCGTGGAGGACGCCAAGGGCAAGGTTGTCGAAAGAGTGTGCGCTGGTGTGCCGTTCGCCGACACGGTCGTGCAGTACTCGAACGGTGCATGTAGTCCGGCGGAGGGGCGTTGGCCGTCGGACACTTCACCGACGTTCGACTCCGACTGCCTCGTGTCTGCTCTACCGTCCATCACCGATTCATGGCTCGTGGATTACGACGATCCGTTCTACGAGAACTACCAGTGGATCGCCATGCTCAACCCGATCGAACTCACCCGCTCTGCTCACGATCATTCGTCCACCGAGACGGTCACGGAACTGTCCGAGGTGAGGGCCGTCGAGCATCACGGCCGACCGGCCTGGCAGGCGACTGTCGTCACGACGAACCGATACGAAGCCCGATGCGAGTGCTGTGCTCTGCTGAGCGGGCACTACGACTTCGAGGCGGACCACTGGGTCCCGGGACCACCGGAAACCGTGCGACTGGACGTCCAAACCGGCATCTGCGTCTACGTCGGCTCTCCTGGCGACGGATCGACCACAGCACCGGACCTCGACCTGACGATCATCGCCGTCGACGCTCGGATGGACGACCATCTGTTCACGGGCGGTGCCCACGCGGGAGAAACAACCTGACCGGTGGCCGGATTCGAGCTCGAATTGCACGGCCGGCTTGCCCGAGTTCGACTCGTGGACAACGAAGTCGCGGCAAACGCGCGCGCATTCGCCAGGCGCGCGCGAGTTCGTCGACGATTCCGCGAGCATTCGGCGAACGCGCGCGCGTTTGCGGTGAACAGGGAGAAGCTCGGCCACCCGAGCGAACGCGCGCGCGTTTGCGGCGATCTCTATGTTCGGCGCAACGGAATGATGCTGCGAACTCGTTCGTCCCGCAGCCACAGCGCTCCCCACGCGACGATTCCCACGTAGATCGCGAAGAACACTGTGCTCAGCAGCGGCTTCTCGACGCGCCAATTGGTCAGCACCGCACCGCCGAGATAGCCGGTGAGCACGATGGCACCCAGAATCGACGTCACGGGAACTGCGTAGAGAACCAAGATGACGAGCATGACGATGCCGGTGATCGGCGCCATCTCGTCGCGCAGACCGAGGTCGACCGACGCGTCCTTCACCACCTGCAGATTCAGAATGTGGCTGATCGCGTCGAACAGAAGAAACACGATCACGAGGATCTGTAGAACGAGGCCGATCCGCGGGGCGATCTTGCCCGGCGTTGTGGTGTGGGTGGTGGTCATGGCTGCCTCCTCGGTAGCGGTCGAGGTCACTTCTTGGACCCGGGCCAACCGCAAAAGTCACCGCCCGCGCCCCGATCAGTAAGGTCGAGGGATGACTGTGCGAGCAGGTGTGGTGGTCACGGGAACCGAGGTTCTGGCCGGTCGCGTCACGGACCGGAACGGCCCGTGGGTGGCTCAGCGACTTCTGGAGATGGGGGTCGACGTCGCACACATCACCGTCTGCGGTGATCGGCCGGACGATCTGACGGCGCAGGTTCGGTTCCTGGCCGATCAACGCGTCGACTTGATCGTCACCACCGGCGGTTTGGGTCCGACTGCCGATGACCTCACCGTCCCGACCGTCGCCGCACTGTACGGCCGCGAATTGACACTGGACCCCGAACTCGAAGATCGCATCCACGCGATCGTCCAACGGTGGCGAAGCCGGATGAGTTCTGCAGCCGACTCCGAGCCGCTGCGCGCCGGTATCCGAAAGCAGGCGATGGTTCCCCTCGGCGCGCAGTCGATTTCACCGACCGGAACCGCACCCGGGGTAGCGATACCCGCCGACGACTCCAGATCACTGCCCGCCGTCCTCATCCTGCCCGGCCCACCTCGCGAACTGCAGGCGATGTGGCCGGAGGCCCTCGACAGCGCACCCGTCGCCGAGGTTCTCGCACGCCGCACGCACATGCGTCAGGACACCATTCGCGGCTATCGATTGTCCGAGGCCGACCTTGCCGCAACGCTGCGGACAGCCGAAAGCGAGATCACGGGATTCGGCGATCTCGAGATCACCACCTGTCTGAGCCTCGGCGAGCTCGAAATGGTGACCCGCTATACCGAGTCGGCGAGAACTGCCTACGCCGATCTCGAACGTCTCATCGAAAAAATCCATGGCACACAGGTCTTTTCGACCGATGGTTCCACGATCGACGACATCGTGGCACACCGTCTGTCCGGGCATCGCATCGCCACGGCAGAATCGTGCACCGGAGGGATGATCGCCGCACGTCTCACCGATCGCGCAGGATCGTCGGCGTACGTCATCGGCGCGGTGGTGTCCTACGCCAACGAGGCCAAGACCGGCCTGCTCGACGTCCCCGCAGAGGTCATCGAGCAACACGGAGCCGTGAGCGAGCCGGTGGCCGCGCTGATGGCCGAGGGAGCGCTGAACCGACTGAACGTCGACATCGCGGTATCGACCAGTGGAGTCGCAGGCCCGGGCGGGGGCACCGAGGCAAAACCGGTCGGCACCGTCTGTTTTGCCATCGCCTCCACCGGCCGGCCGACCGTCACCCGCACCCTTCATCTCCCCGGCGACCGGGCAAGTGTGCGTGCACTGTCCACCACCGCGGCAATGCACATGCTCGCCGACACGTTGGAGCCGGCGACCGACGCCTGAAGCTTGCTGCGCACTGCCGTCTAGTTAGGTTCGGCATTCCTTATATAGACTCCGTCGGTGCTCAGCGAGATGACCTACCTCGACCGCCCCGGCGTGCGCTTCGCGCGCGACCTCGGCCGCTTCGGTGACGACCCTGCTCTGATCACGACCGACGAGACGCTCACCTACCGTGACCTCGACGAACGCGTCGAGCATCGGGCATCGGAACTCGGAACGACGCGTCGTCTCGTGCTGATCGCCGGTTCCAACGACGTCGACGTGATCGTCACGTATCTGGCGGCGTTGCGGGCCGGGCATCCGGTGCTGATGGCTCCGGGCGAGAATCCTGGCCACTTCGACGGCCTGATCGACGCCTACCGGCCCGATGTAGTGGTGCGCACCGTCGACGGCCGCAGTGTCGTCGACAAGGACGACCGACGGCCCGCGCACCACTTGCACCCCGACCTCGCGTTGCTTCTGAGCACGTCCGGCTCCACCGGTTCGCCCAAACTCGTCCGACTCTCACACCGAAACGTGCAGTCCAACGCCGAGTCGATCGCCGAATATCTCGGCATCCGGGCCACCGACCGAGCAGCGACGACCCTGCCCATGCACTACTGCTACGGATTGTCGGTCGTGCACAGCCACCTCCTGCGCGGTGCCGCACTGATTCTGACCGATTCGTCCGTCGCCGATCCGGACTTCTGGACCCTCGTGCGGACCCAGCGCGGAACGACGTTCGCCGGCGTGCCGTACACCTTCGATCTGCTCGACCGGATGGGGTTCGAGGAGCTGGATCTGCCCGATCTGCGCTACATCACGCAGGCCGGTGGCAAGATGCCGCCGGACCGCGTCCGGAAGTACGCCGAGCTCGGTCGACGACGGGGATGGGACCTGTTCGTCATGTACGGGCAGACCGAGGCAACCGCCCGAATGGCCTATCTGCCATCCGATCTGGCCGCCACTCACCCACACACCATCGGCCGTCCGATCCCCGGGGGAGCCTTCCGACTGGAGACGGTCGACGACTGTCCCAGTGGGACAGGCGAACTCGTCTACTCGGGGCCGAACGTCATGCTCGGCTACGCCGAGAGTCCCGACGACCTTCGCCTCGGTGACACCCTCGCAGGCGAACTGCACACCGGCGATCTCGCGCGACTCACGGACGACGGATTCTACGAGGTGGTGGGCCGCCGAAGTCGATTCGCGAAGGCCTTCGGCCTGCGTATCGACCTGCAGCGCGTCGAGTCCGCGCTCGCGCAGCACGGTTTCACGGCATGCTGCACCGGTGGTGTCGACGAGCTGGTCGTCGTCATGGAGGGCGGAGACATCGACGCCGTCCGCCGCACTGCCGCGCAAACCAGTGGCCTTCCCGCTGCAGCGGTTCGGGTGTGTCTCGTCGACCGAGTGCCGCGAACGCCCACCGGTAAACCCGATCTGCGAGCGGTGGCGGACATCGCTGCCCGGCAGGATCTCGTCACGTCGGACACCGTCCCACCTACCGCCGATGTGAAGGCTCTGTTCGCCGAGATCCTGCACTGCTCACAGGTGGAGGACGACAGTACGTTCGTGAGTTTGGGCGGTGACTCGCTGTCGTACGTCCGTATGTCCCTGCGGCTGGAGGCCATGCTCGGCCATCTGCCCGAAAACTGGCACACCACACCGGTGCGAGACTTCGATCGAGGTCCGCGCTCACGCCGCGGCTGGCACCGAGTGGAGACGAACGTTCTGCTGCGCGCCCTCGCGATCCTGCTGATCGTCGGCTCGCACATTCACCTGTTCGCGGTACTCGGCGGGGCTCACGTGCTTCTCGGGATAGCTGGCTACAACTTCGCCCGCTTTCACCTCGGGGCCGCAGATCGCACCGAACGAACACGACGTGTGCTCCGAAGCGTCGCGCGGATAGCGATCCCCAGCATGGTGTGGATCGGACTCGTCATTGCCCTCACCGGGGACTATCGAATCACCAGTGCATTTCTGCTCAACGGGATCCTCGGCCCGGACGGGTGGTCCGCGGAATGGCGATACTGGTTCGTCGAGGCGATCGTGTACATCGTGCTCGCGGCTGCCGCGACACTGTCCGTTCCGTGGCTCGATCGGCTCGAACGTCGTCACGCGTTCTGGTTCCCGATGGGCCTCGTGGGCCTCGGACTCCTCACCCGGTACGGGCTGGTCGACATCGACGACAGCCCCAACCGCATCCTGACCGCGTCGGTGGTGTTCTGGTTGTTCGCGTTGGGTTGGGCTGCGGCGCAGGCAAATACGATCCGGCAACGCCTGTGTGTCACGGTAGCCATCGTGGCCACCGTTCCCGGGTTCTTCTTCGGCGACACGCAACGAGAAATCATCGTCACCATCGGCCTGTGCATGGTGGTATGGCTGTCGTCGGTTCCGTTCCCCGCGTTGCTGGGGCGGGTGGCAGGAGTTCTGGCGAGCGCCTCCCTCTTCATCTACCTCACCCATTTCCAGGTCTATCTGCCGCTGCGCGACGACCATCCCTGGCTGGCATTCGCCCTGTCGATCGTCGTCGGGATTCTCTACTGGCAGGCGGTCGAATTCGCACTTTCCCTCCGAAGTCGAATCGTCGACGTATTCGCGGGCCTCCCGAGACAACGCGCGTCCGACTTGTCAGACTCCCGACCACGAGCGCACAATTTGGCACCATGGCATTGATCTCGAAGGGCTTCGTGGGCCGACGACGCGGCGACGACGGGCGCACTCCCCCCGGTCAGTACCTGACCAAGGACTTTCCCGTCCTCGCGATCGGGCCCGCGCCGGTGGTCGCGACCGACACGTGGTCCTTCTCGATCGCCACCGAACGCGGCGACACTCGAAGCTGGACCTGGGACGAATTCGCGGCACTTCCGCACGAGAGCCCGACCGTCGACATCCACTGCGTCACCAAATGGTCGAAGCTCGACACCACGTGGAAGGGTGTGAGCCTCGACGTTCTGCTGGACGGACTCGACACCGATGCCGGCTTCGTCGTGGTGCACGGGTTCGACGGCTACACCACCAACCTCCCCCTGGAGGACCTCAGGGACGGGAAGGCCTGGCTGGTCACCGAGTTCGACGGCGCTCCCCTGGCTCGCGAACACGGCGGTCCCGCACGGCTTCTCGTTCCGCATCTGTACTTCTGGAAATCCGCGAAATGGATCTCACGCATCGAGCTCACGGTGGAGAACGAGCAAGGCTTCTGGGAGCGTGGTGGATACCACGACTACGGGGATCCGTGGCGCGAGCAGCGATACCAGGGCGACTGACGTGACATCGGCGGCCGGGGCGAAACCCTGGCTCGTTGCCACGGTGGCGGCCATGCGGCGTGAGACACCCACTGCGTCCACCCTCGTTCTCGACGTCGACGGTTGGCCCGGCCACCTTGCCGGGCAGCATGTGGACGTCAAGCTCACCGCCGAGGACGGCTACAGCGCACAGCGAAGCTACTCCGTGGCGTCGGCACCCGACGGCACGTCGCGTATCGAGATCACGGTGCAGAACGTCGCGGACGGCGAGGTGTCGCCCTACCTGGTCGACGTCGTCGAAGCCGGTGATCGCATCGAAATCCGCGGTCCGGTGGGTCGATGGTTCGTCTGGCGGCCGTCCCAGCCCTCCGAGAGACCGTCCCCGCCGATCCTGTTGGTGGGTGGCGGTTCCGGCATCGTCCCGCTCCGCGCGATGGTCCGCGCTCAGGCGTCCGCAACGGGTGGACGGGTGCCGTTCCGGGTGCTGTATTCGGTGCGCGAGCCCGCGGAGGTCTACTTCGCGGACGAGTGGGCTCGCCCTCCGGCGGGCGTGGACATCACCATGATCCACACGCGGCGTGCTCCTGCCGGCAACGCACGGCCGCTCGGCCGCATCACGATCGAAGACCTCGACGCCCACGGATGGCCGGCGGAGTTCGAACCACGCTGCTACATCTGCGGTCCCACGAGCTTCGTCGACACCGTGGCCGACATGCTGGTGGAGCGGGGCCACTCGGCAGCGAACATCCGAACGGAACGTTTCGGACCGAGCTGAAGGGCGATGAATCAGACGATGCCGCGGAGAAACTCGATCTTCAGGCGGCTGTAGTCGTCGGTCCACTGTGAATCAACCGACATGAACGAGTGGTCGAGTCTCGCCTGATTCTTGCTGTACAGGTTCAGGCGATTGGCGACGCCCATTCTGTCCAGCTGGGCGCTCAGTTCGGCTGCCTGGTCGGGAAAAGTCCCGGTGTTGCCGTCGGAGATGAAACTCGGTGGAAAGTCGGCGGTGACATTGTCGATGATGTTCGCCTGCGCAAGCAAAGCGGTGTCGGTGGTGTCGAGATAGCTTCGGGCGGCGATGTCGAAGAAGAAACCGTTCGACGGGCTCGGTGATTGCGGTGCGCCCGCTCTACCGACGTCGAGGGCTGCACTCTCGAACACGATCGCCTTCAGAGCACTTCGGTCCATGGTGGGTTCGATACCCAGTGCTCGCGCGTACTCGGAGTTGGTCTGCACGGCGGCGTAATTGCCCACGATGTGACCACCCGCGCTGGTTCCGGCGAGCACGACGCGACTCATGTCGAGTCCGTAACGGTCGGCGTTCGTTTCCAGGAACTGCATGGCCTGGCCCAGTTGTATTGTCTGCGTGGGGAATCGGTAACTCGGTGCGAACGCGTAGTTCACCGACACCACGTTGTAGCCGGCGTCGAGCATGGGGCCGGCCCACGACGCACCGGCGGAATCTGCGCTAGGAGCACCGTCCGTTTTGTCGCCGACGATCCAGCCACCACCGTGAATCGTGACGTATGTGGGCCGGCTGACCGATGGATCGTCGTCGGCGATGTAGATGTCGAGGAACGAATTCGGAAGCGTCGAGCCGTATTCGACGTCGTTGGTGAGGCGCGCACCGTCGACCACTGTCGTCGCAGTCCGGGCGTCGGCCTCGAAGGAATTGCTCTGCCCCACTGCATGCAGGGATCGAATCAGCGGAGCCGGACTGGCCGCCGTGCCGACGACCACCGCCGAGACCAGCAATGCAACAGCTGCAGCGACGCCGACCGGGATTGCGGTGGCCACCCTCCGCGTGGAGGCCCTCGAACGGCCTGCCCATGCCGACGCGAGCATGAAGAAGCCGAGCGCCGTTGCCGCGGTCAAGGTCGTGACCCACAGTGCGTGAAGGCCCGTCACCAACCATGCCGCCTGAGCGACCACGACGACACCGCCGAGCGCGGTTCCCAGCGCGGCGGGCTTACCGGCGCGGGACACGCGCACCAGAGCGATCGACACGACAGCCACGGCGATGACCCACAATCCCACCGCGAGCTGCTGCCGGATGAGGACGAACTCGAGCCACGCGAGTACGACGCCGACGCCGCCGGTGGCCGCGAGCGCAGTCGTCATCGCTCTAGTAGGACGCGCTGATCCGCCCTCGATGCCGTAAGGCACAGTCTTCCCCTCTTCGTTCGCGAGTGCGCTACCGAGCAGAGGCGTGACGTTGTCTGTGCAGTTCGCGAACGGTGTCGCCGAACTCGGCCACCGGACCGTCCACAACTATGCCCGGCACGATTTGTTCGATGGGCGACGCCGTGATTGCCAGTGGTGCAGCACCGAATTCTTCGAGCCACGTGAGCAATTGAGCCGTCGATGTGGCGTAGACGATGCGACCGAGTCCGACGATTCCGTGGCTCGCAGCACACATCACGCAATGCTCACCGGAGGTGTAGACCGTCGAGGATCGACGCTGATCGGCGTCCAGGTTGGTCGCAGCCCACCGCGACAGTGCGATCTCGGGGTGCTGGGTGGGATCGTTCAGGTCGCCGACCCTGTTCCTGTCCTCGGCCAACACTTCGCCGCTGTCCGACACCAACAGCGAGCCGAACGGATCGTTGCCCGTTCGCACTGCGTCCGTTGCCAGATCCACGGCCCGGGCCAGGAATGCACGGTCGCTCGCGGAGATGTTCACACGGCACCGGTGCCGACGATCGAAGTTTTCACGCCCTCGACCGTACCGTCTCGAAACACACCGCCTGCTGGACCAGTCGTACAGCACCGCCGCTGGGTATGGTCGGCGGGTGAGCTTCTCGGTACGGCCTGCGACGTCGTTCGCGGACGTGCGTGCGATTCTCGGCCCGAAGAATCCGACCTCGTCGGTGTGTTGGTGCCTGAGTCACCGCATCGATTCCGCGACCAACAGGTCACTCGTCGGCCCGGAACGCGCCGCGTACGTCGAGAAGCTGACGCGACGAAAAGTCGCGCCGGGTGTGTTGGCCTACGACGGAGACGAGGTGGTCGGCTGGGCTGCGGTCGCGCCGCGCGCGGAGTTACCGTTCGCGCGGTCCAACAAGATTCCGCACGTCGACGATCTACCGGTCTGGACGGTCTGGTGCTTCCGAGTCAAGGCCGGACATCGCCGACGCGGGATTGCGCATGCGTTGCTGGACGGCGCGGTTCGGTTCGCAGCCGATCACGGCGCTCCCGCGATCGAGGGTTATCCGGTGGACAACAAGGGTGCGAAGGTCGACCTCACGATGGCCTACGTCGGCACCCGCGGGTTGTTCGAGTCGGCGGGCTTCGAGTTCGCAGCCGAGACGACGTCGGTATCCGGCGGTATCCCACGGGTGATCATGCGAAAAGATCTTCGCCGCTGAGGCCTACCTCCGCAGTGTCACCCGCCCCCGAAGGTCCGTCAGCGTCTGTGCACCCATCAACTGCATCGTCCGGGTTGCCTCCGATCGGAAGATGTCGAGGGCGGATGTCACACCTCTCTGTCCGCCGGCCATGAGCCCGTACAGATACGCGCGCCCCACCATCCCAGCCGTGGCTCCCAACCCCACCGCGGCTATCAGATCGGATCCGGTCGTTATTCCGGTGTCGACGTACACCTCGACGCCGGACCCGACCGCATCGACCACCTCGGGGAGAAGTTCGAGAGGCGTCGGTGCGCGGTCCAACTGGCGACCTCCGTGATTGGACACCACCAGCGCATCGGCGCCTGCGTCGACGACGTCACGCGCGTCGGCGACGTCCTGAATTCCCTTCACCACAAGCTTTCCCGGCCATTCGGAGCGCAACCATTCGAGATCGGCCAGCGTGAGCGCGGGGTCGAACATACTCTTGACCAGCTCACCGACGGTACCCTCGAAGGACGTCAGGTTTGCGAACTCGAGCGGTTGGGTGGTCAGCAGATTCAGCCACCAGCTGGGGTGCCGTGTCATGTCGGCCAGGGTTCGCACGTTCAGAGTCGGCGGGATCGTCATACCGTTGCGCACGTCGCGCAGACGGTTGCCGGGAACGGGTGTGTCCACGGTGAGAACGAGTACGTCGACCCCCGCCTGCGCCGCCCGTTCGACGAGGTCCCGGCTGGCCGCCCTGTCCTTCCACAGGTACAGCTGAAACCAGTTGGCACCGGTCGGTGCCGTACTCGTCACATCCTCGATCGTTGCGGTACCCATCGTCGAGAGCGCGTACGGCACACCGGCCGCCGCTGCCGCGCGTGCCACCGCAGTTTCGCCCTCGTGCTGCATCATTCTGGTGAAACCGGTGGGGGCAAGGATCAACGGTAGCGTCGCTGTCCGACCCAGAATCGACGTCGAGGTATCGACTGCGCTCACGTCTCGAAACACGTGCGGTCTGAACTCGATTCGTTCGTACGCCGCCCGAGCGCGCTCGATGCCGACCTCGCCCTCGGCACCGCCGGAGACGTACTCGAAGACCGAACGCGGGGTGCGCCGACGAGCGATCTCGGCGAGGTCACCGATGGTGTGCGCTCGAGAAAGACGTCTGTCGACGGGATCGCCTCTCGTCGCACGCATTTCGAGAAACGGTGCCACCTCTCGCCAACGAGGAAGCCTCCGATGTGTCCGCGGTCCGTTCGTGTCGGCAGAGTCCGTCATCGATTCGCCTTTCGTTCGGTTCTGGTCAGGCCACCGAGATCGCCGGACCGGCAAGGTCGGGACGAATGCGCCGAAGTACGTCCATGCGCAGAGCACCGAAGAGTTCCGAACTCTTGGTGCTCAACTGATCTCGCGCATCCGGCAGTGGCACTGGAACGGTAGCCGTCACCGATGCCGGGGCTCCGCCGAGAACGATCACCTTGTTGGACATGTAGACCGCTTCGTCGACGTCATGGGTCACGATGATGACCGTCATCCCGAACTCGCGTTGCACTTTCATCGTCAGGTCTTCGAGATCGGCACGGGTCTGAGCGTCGACGGACGCGAACGGCTCGTCCATCAGCAGGACCCGGGGCTCGAATGCGAGCGCCCTCGCGATGGCCGCGCGCTGCTGCATTCCGCCCGACATCTCCCACGGGTACAGGTCACCGCGGCCTTCGAGTCCGACCGATTCGAGGGCGGATTCGGCGCGTCGACGCCGCTCCGACTTTCCCGTGGTCCGACGCAACGGAAGTTCCACGTTCTCTCTGACACGCATCCACGGCAACAACGAGCGACCGTAGTCCTGGAAGACGACCGCCAGATCAGTCGGTGGGCCGTCGACCTTCGTGCCGTTGATCGACACCTCACCCGTTGCGGATGTCAGTCCGGCCACGGCGCGAAGCAACGTCGACTTGCCTGTGCCCGAATGGCCGACGATGCAGACCAATTCACGTTCGTCGACCGTGAACTCGACGTCTTCCAGCACGGGCCTGGTTGCACCGGCGTAGGTCTTGCACAGCTTCCGAACGGCCACCGCGGGCGCGGGTCGGTCGTTCACTGCGCTGTGTTCGTTCACCGCGCTGTGTTCGTTCACTGCGCTGCGGTCGTTTCGAGTCGTAGACGATGCCACCGAAGGGTCCTTCTCTCCAATAGAGCGAACAGTAGATTGAGTCCGTAACCCAGCAGTCCGAGCATGATGAGTCCTGCCCACATGTCCGTCATGGCGTAGGTGCGCTGAGATTGCAGTACGAAGTAGCCGATCCCCTCGGACGAGGCGAACAGCTCGCTGCCCACCATCGCCACCACTGCAACGGCAACGCTGGTTCGCATTCCCGCGATGATCTGAGGTGTGGCGGAACGCAGGAACACGCGCATGCTCGAATCCCACCGGCCGAGACGGTAACTCCTCGCGACATCGCGTACCAAAGGATCGACCGCGCGAACTCCGTCGACGGTGTTGAGCAACGTCGGCCACATGCAGGCGAAGGCGATGATGGCGACCTTCTGCACGACGTCCGTGCCGAGTAACACGATCGTCAGCGGAACCAGGGCGATAACCGGTGTGGCTCGGATGAATTCGAGTGTCGGGGACAGCGCACGATGCGTCTGCGGCATCGAACCCAGCGCCAGCCCGCACAGAATTCCGATTGTCACGCCGAGGAGGAACCCGATGCCGAAGTTTCGGAGGCTCGGCACCACGTGGACGGCGAACTGATCGGAGAACCACAGGTCTGCGAACCGCGTCATGATCTCGCGCAGCGGTGGAAAGTAGAACGAGGAACTACTGCTCGACACGAACCACCACAGTCCGACGAGAAGAACCGGAAGCCAGGCCTCGACGGCGATAGAACGAATACGGGTCACGACGGAATCCTCTGCGATGGGTGCCAGCGGCACAGCCGGCGCTCGGCCGCGGCGAACAGATACAGCACGGCGACACCCATGAGGGCGGTCACCAGAGTCAGGGCAAAGACATCGACCATCTGCGCGTTCATCTGAGCCTGCGCGAGCGTCTTTCCGATTCCCGGTACTGCGGCCAACAGCTCGATTCCTATCGCGAGGAGCATCGCCATCACTGCAGCGATACGAAAGCCGGTGGCCACGAACGGAGTAGCGGACGGCACGATGACGAAGCGGATGATCTGGAATCTGCTCAGGCGATACGACCGAGCCGCTTCGAGTGCTGCACCGTCGACGTCCCGGACCCCGTACATCGTCTGGAGCAGGATCGGCCACACGCAGGCTGCCACCACCACCGTCAGCTCGGTCTGACGGGTGGTTCCGTAGATGAGCGCGACGAGAGGGATGATCCCCAACGTCGGAATCGATCGAAGGAACTCGATGACGAATCGGCAACTGCGGTAGGCGAAGTCACTCGTCCCGAGCAGAATTCCCAACGGCACCGCGATGATGGTCGAGTACAGCAGGCCCAAGGCCCAGCCGGTCATGGTCGACGCGATATCGGTCCAGAACGTCGCCGTCGTCGCCATGTCCAGCACTCTCGCGGCCACCGGAACGGGCCCTGGAATCGTGTCCGCGGCGAACAGGCCGGACGACGACAGGGCGGCCCAGCCGAGTATGAGCAGCACCGGAGCGATGGCCGTCTGCGCCGCGGAGGGTATCGCCGGTCGTACTCGGAGCACTGGCGCGGTGCGCAGCGCCGCACTGGTCATCGGGTGAGCCCACTGATGTCGGCCGAAGAATCGAGCGCCCCGTTCTCCCGGAGAATCGTGGCGATGTCGTCCAGTCCCGCTGCATCGACGCGACTTTCGAGTGCCGGGTACCCCGTGTCCCCGACGGTGTCGGCCGGGGTGCCGAAATGTTCGACCATGGCGGCCCGCATGTCGTCGGGGTGCGAGTCGGCGTACTCCACGGACTCGTCGAGTGCGGTCTGGAATTTGTCGACCACCTCGGGGTTGGTCTCGACGTAGTCGCGGGTGCCGGTGACGACGACCCGGGGCGCGGGGCCGAAGACCTGCTCGATCGGGTCGCCCATCGGTGCCTCGAACTGTCCGGTCTTCAACAGCAGGCTGGCGTAGGGATCGCCGACCAGCGCCGCGTCGATCCGATCGGCGGTGAGTGACTCGCCCATGGCGGAGAACGGAACCTCGATGACCGACACGTCGCTGCCGTCGCCGCCCGCTTGGTCGACGACACCTCGGACCCCGTACTCGGATGCCGATGCCAGCAGGTTCACTCCGACCGTCTTGCCTTCGAGGTCGGCAGCGGTGCGAATCGGACTCCCCGCCTCGACCAGCAGGGTCGATCCGGTGCGTCCGTCCGGGCCTGCTTCGAAGGTGGAGACGCCGCCGACGACAGCCAGGGGTATCCCCTTTCCGGCCGCCATCACGGTGCCGGGACCGGTATTGGGATTCATGTCGACCTGACCGCTGAGGAGACCACCGACCAGGTCCGCCGGCGTGATGTCGACGAGTTCGATGTTCAATCCGTTGCGCTCGAAGATGCCCTGGTCCACGCCCAGCAACACCGCGGCGTAGTCGGACAACTGCACGTTGCCGAGACGGACGGTGGTCAGTCCGTTCTCCGACGCCGTAGGCGCGGCTTGTGTTCCACCGCATGCGGTCGCGGTCAGCGCCAGGAGGACCCCCGCGGTCGCGGCAATCGATCGCGTTCGGACATGTCGGCGCAGTGGAGTCATCATCGATCACCTTCGGTTGGCTCGGTCCCGCTGCCTGCTGCAGCGTCGAAAGGTGACGATAGTGACGGAGACCACACTGCGATACAGATGATCCATCCACATTTCGACGTGCACAGTGGGGATCCAATCCATCCCGTCCGAAGCCGGCTTCCCATACTGTCGGCACCATGACCATCGATCGAGTACCGGTATCCGGCGGGCACCTCGCCGTCGAAACACACACCGGCACCAGCGAGCCCATCCTCGTGGTGCACGGTGTTTCCAGCCAGCGCATGCTCTGGAGCTGGCTGCGCGCGGAGTCGCCGCACCTGACACTCGTCGCCCCGGACCTTCGCGGCAGAGGTGACAGCGTCGAGGTCACGGGACCGTCCTCGTTGGCTCAGCACGCAGACGACCTCGACGTCGTCCTGGACGCATTGGGGCTCGACGCGGTGCACGTCTGCGGAATGTCGATGGGCGGATTCGTGGCGGTCGAGTTCGCGGCCCGGTACCCGTCCAGGGTGAAGAGTCTCGTCCTCGTCGACGGGGGCGTGCCGGTGGCACCGCCCGCCGGCCTCACGCAGGAGAACGTTGCCGCGGTCTTCGCGGACAGAATCGCTCGAACTCAGCAGCACTGGAACGACATCGGCGACTACATCGAATTCCTGGTCTCGACGTCGTTGCCGCTACTCGACCCCGCCGATCCGTTCTTGCGGACGTACGCCGAACACGATCTGGTCGACGGATCGGTCCGGCTGTCGTCCGATGCGGTCGTCGCGGACGCCACGGACGTCTTCTTCGGTGCCTCGCGGTTCCGGGAACTGACGATGCCGATTCGATTCCTGCACGCGCAGTGGAGCGTTGGCGCCGATTCCGCGCCGATGTACTCGAGCCAGATCGTCGACGCGCTCGACCTGACGTCCATCACCGCGATGCCGGGACTCGATCACGCCGGAACGATCATGACCTCGGTGGGTGCCGCGGCCGTCGGAGCGACCGTCGATCAGGCTCTACGAGGCGAATGACTGCCCGATTCGAGCCGTCGACACGAAACAGCCCCCTCACGCTCTACTGGGTTCGATCCCGAGCCAGGATGCGTTCGAGGTAGTCGAGATCCTCGCGGAGCATCGAGATGGCCCGCTCGGGCCCCTCCGGTACGACGGGCTTGCCGCTGTCCTGAGCAACGGTGCGCAGTGCCATGTCGGCGAGTTGAGTGGCCACGCTCCGATCGGCGTCGGGGTCACCGCTCTGGTGCCACCACGCGACCCAGTTGAGCATGCCGATGATGCCGAGTGCCGCAGTGCGCGGATCGACCGGCCGGAATTCCCCTGCCTTGACACCACTTTCGACGACCGTCACGAACTCCTTGAGCACGTGCCGGCGACTCTGCTGGTAGGTGTGCGACATCTCCTCGGGGAGATCGGCTTCCGATCTGATGATGAGCTTGAAGCGATCGGCGCTCTGGGCCTGATTCAACGCGATCGCGGTCGCCATCTTCCGTAGCTTCTCCGTGGGCCCGAGGTCGGATCGCTCGTTGATCTCGTGCAGAACAGCGGCCGGCGTCTCGGTGCTCTCGCTGATGAGTCGCGAGAGCAACTCGTCCTTGTTCGCTACGTAGTGGTACAGCGCCGGCCGAGTGAGACCGGTGGCATCGGCGATGTCCTGCAGGGTGGTACTGGCAAATCCCTTCTCGGCGAACAACCGCGTGGCCTGGTCGAGAATCTGCTTCTCGACCAGCTCCCGACGCGGGTTGCGCGCCGATCCCCGTGGTGAGTCCTCGCGTGTCATGACCGAAGAATAACCGTCGCTCCCGTCAAGGACCGACAGACACCAGGTGGGTGCGCGCACCGACGAGACCTGCCACCGCGTCGGGCATGCACTCCTTCGGCACATCGACGACGACGAGTGCGCTGGTGCTACGCATCATTCGCTCCGCGACATCGAGACGAGTGAGGACGTGATCACGCTCCTCGGACCCGGTCAACCACACCGTTGAGCTCGCCTTGGCCTCGTCGACGACGGCCGTCGCCTTCTCGTTCCACGCTGACTCGACGTCCACGGAGACCACCGTCGTCGTCGGATCGTCGCGAAGATCGGACGGGGCGAATCGGTCGGGGAACGACCGCCCACCGTGGTCGATGGGCCGCGAGAGGATCCACCGAGATACGTCGACGGGAACCTCCGAGTCGGCCGGGACCTGTGCGTAGCCGGCAATTCCCTTCCACGCCACCTCGGGGGCGGAGTCGAGAAACCGCTCGAGACCGACCTTCCCGGCTCGCGTCATGTACGCAACCATGAGCTGGTCCACGGGTAGATCCATCCGCTGCGGGAAGGACTCCCACCACTGTTCACTGCGCACCGCGATCTGCTGGAGGTGGTCCACCGCAGGGCGACGCACCCGTTCGTACTCGGTGAGGGCTTCGTCGACCGTCGCAGCCGACGCCAGTGCGGCATCGAGGGCGATGGCGTCCTCCATGGCGAGCTTCGTTCCCGATCCGATCGAGTAGTGGGCTGTATGGGCGGCGTCCCCGAGAAGAACTGTGTTGTCCACCGCCCACTTTCGGCACTTGACGGTTCGGAACTGCATCCACCTGGTCCGGTTGCCGATGAGGCTGTGATCCTGGAGTGTCTCGGAGAATGCCTTCTCGAGGTAGCGCAACGACGCCTCGTCGCTGTCGGCCGGATCCGTGGCAGCTGTCGTGACGTCGAAGCCCGCCCGGTGCCACGTGTCGAGATCGGTCTCGATCAGAAACGTACTGCGATCTGCCGCATAGGGATACGCGTGAGCGACGAATGTGCCGTGCTCGGTGGTGACGGGCACGAAGATGGCACTCGGCAGTGCGAAATCCGTTCCGCACCAGAGGTAGAGGCCGGTTCCGGTAGTGATGTCCGCACCGAATCGGTCGTCGGCCGTGCGTGTCGCGCTGTTGATCCCGTCCGATGCGATCACGAGGTCGGCATCGAATTCGTGCGCTCGGTGACGTTCGCCGAACACGAGCCGAACCCCGGCGTCGCGTGCTTGCTGCTGCAGCACGGACAGCAGTCGGGCGCGGCCGATCGCGAGAAGATCGCCGTGGGCCAAGCGGGCCGTGCTGTCGCCGACCTGCATGGACATCTCGTGCGAATAGGATTCGGCCACAATCGCATCGAGGGATCTGGCGTCGGCCTGCCGAAGGTTGCGTTGCGTCCGTGACGCCAGCCCCACTCCGAAGCCGAACGTGGTATCCGGTGAACTCTGTTCGTAGACCGTGATCTCCGCGTCGGGATTGGACAGTTTCAACAGCCTTGCGGCGTAGAGCCCGCCCGGGCCTCCGCCGATGACTACGACGCGGTCGAGTTTCATCGTTGCCTCTCGAGCTTCGCGGCGATGTCGAGCCGCAGACGCTTCTTGTCGATCTTGTTGACGTTGGTTCGGGGAAGCTCGTCCACCCATTCGAGACGTTCGGGCCACTTGAACTTGGCCACGCCGAGCCCCGTGAGGTGTTCCTGTACGTCGGCCATCGTCAATGGCACCCCGTCGGTGACGAGATACGCGCACGTCTTCTCGCCGAGTCGAGGGTCGGGCATCGCGACCACGGCCGCGGAACGAACGGCTGGGTGATCGAGCAGCAGCAGCTCCACCTCCTCGGCGTTGATCTTCTCGCCGCCGCGGTTGATGAGGTCCTTGATCCGCCCCTCGATCGTGACGTACCGCTCGCCTGCGACGACGGAGATCGACGCCAGATCGCCGGTCCGGTAGAAACCGTCGGAGGTGAAGGCAGTTCGATTGTGCTCGGGGGCACCGAAATACCCGGTGATCGTGTACGGACCACGGCAGCACAGTTCCCCGACTTCCCCGTCGGGCAGCTCGATCTCCGTACCGGGATCGAGGATGCGCACCTCGTCCTCCGCGCAGACCGGGGTGCCGACGGTGGCGATCCGGGCGTCGCGGGGAGCGGCGACCGGGGTGACGGTGAGCAACCCCTCGGACATTCCGAACAACTGACCCGCCCAATGATCTCGACCGTCGTCGACGCGGTCCATCAGTGCCGGTGACACTTTGGCACCGGACAGGATCACGTGCCGCAGACGCTCACGCACGCGATCGAACTCGGGACTCGACACGGCCTGGTAGTGACCGTGGCCGATCAACACCTCGGTGGCTTCCGCGCGTTCCATGAGGTCGAACGCCGATCGGACGTCGGCGGTCGCGAGTACGAGACACGCGCCGACCGAGTGCGAGGCGTGCAGACCGCAGGCAATCCCTGCGTTGTGGACGATGGGAATCAGATGGGCGACGCGGCTGTCCGATGTCCACTCGAGCCGCTGCGCGTACATGAGTGCGTTGTTCCAGTACTCGGCATGGATCCGCGGAATGACCTTCGGTACTCCCGTTGTCCCGCCTGACAATTGGAAGGCAACGACGTCCTCGGGATCGGTCTCGGCCTCGATGGCTTCGACGACTGCTCGGGCCTCGGTGGGGTCGATGCCCTGCCCGAGGTCCTCGAGGCGCAGCTCGCCACCCTCTGCTGCTCCGACGGTCACAACATGGCGAACGGTCTGGCTGCCCGCGGCGTGCTCGTGGGCGAACGAGACCAGATCGAACGACGGCAGACCGGCCTCCACCACGTGCGCGACCGCACCCACCGCGGCACCGATGTGCGCGATCTCGTGCATCCGGTGCGCGGCCAGTGTGGCGACCGGAACGAGCCCGGCCTTGAGACAGCCGTACCACGCCAGCACCGTCTCCAGCCGGTTCGTCAGTTGGAACAGCACCGGATCGAGGCGCAGCAGACCCAGTCGAACCAATCCGGCGGCGATGGCGTCGGTACGACGGTCGAGTTCGGCGAAGGTCATCGACCCCTCTGCGCTGATGACGGCGGGCCGGTCGGGATACCGGACAGCGATGTCGCGGAACCGTCGGCTGGTCGGTAGCGAACTCCACGAACCGCTCTGCAGATAGTGCTGTGCTCGGTCCTGCGGGTATCGCACCAGCCTGCCGTCCCAGTCCGAGTGGGTCGCCTCGGTGGTCACCGTCATCGCTGAGCCACCGCGGGAAGCAATCGAGAGATCTCCAACGAATGATCGGGGTGGTCGGCCGGGACGATTCCCGAGTAGACGGCCGTCCAGCATCCGGGGCAGCACAGTTGGCGAAAGACGATGGGAGTGTCGACGTACTCGGCCGGATCCGAGGTCACCTGCGGTCCGGCCGCCGAGGACGGGCCCTCGTAGCGAGCCAGATCCAGTACACCGCTGTTCTTCTCGTCACCGAGCAGTCGCCCGCACTGTGCGCAGGCGATGACCCGAACGTCCCCGACGGTCACCTCGGACAGGTTGTCGTCGAGCCGCCTGGCCAGCGAAAGATCCATGATGGGGGCGTCGGAATGCTGGGTGGAACGCGTGCGCCGTTCGTCGATCATGTCCCGACGTCGTCGCGTAGTTGCTGCCTCGTCCACCTTTCCCCCGTCGATCACCACGCCGTAGACGATGTTCGCGCCCTCCGCGGTGACCTTGCCTTCGCGTAGGTCCACCACGACGGCCTCCGGATCGCGATGCAACGGATCTCCGTAACCGCCGCCGCCCTGCCAGTGCATGTACAGCACTTCACCCGGAGCGACGTAGCTTTCGGCGTAGCACGCGCCGAATTCCTTTCCGCCGCCCAGCTCTTCGAGGGCCCCGGGAATCTTTCCCGCTGCGAACTGCTCGATGACGTCGGTACTGCGTGCCAGGATTTCGAGTCCGGTGTTACCCGGGTATCCGCCGGCGAGACCGTTGTTCTGCGCCACGGCTTTACCCGCAGACGCAAGCACGAGGCCCATCGGGAGCGAGGTGCCGTACGGCGTGACAGCGAGCGATGCACTGACGCCACCTCGTTGACGACCGGGTCCACCGGAGTCCGGCTCTTCACGACGCCACAGCGTGAGCAGCGGGTAGAGGAACTCGGTCATTTCCGTATCGGGGATGCGCCCCATCGGAATACAGAAGAGTCCGCCGGTATCCATGCCGTCTGCGGTCGGGCGTGCGCCGTAACCGCCTGCCATCGGTTCCATCATGATGTTGAGGAACGGAACGGGTTGTTCTCCGCGTTCGTCGAGGCCTGCGATCACGGCGGTGTCCCAGGTGCCGCAACATGCAGCCTGCACGCTCTTGCCGAGGTCGACCGATCGGTCGAGCATCTGCGACAGACATTCGGCGATGAGGGTTCCGGTCAGCCACGCCGGTCCGATGGGACCACGGCTGACCGCCGCCGGGAAGCTCGCGTTGTTGATGGTGCCCTCTTCGGAGACCAGGTCGAAGCATCGCATCAATCCGCCTGCGGACCAGGGAATGTCACCCGCGAGGATCGGAAGCAAGGCGAGCATGACGCCGCCGCGCATTCCTGCGTAGGTGCAGTTGATGACGCCCGTCTGCTTGTCGGTGCCGGTGAAGTCGAACGTGAGATGGTCGGCGGTCTTGCTCATCGCGACGGTGATCTTGTGCACGTCGCGATCACCGGTGTGCGACTGGTCCTGGTAGCCGGTGGCCTTCCAGGTCCCGTCGGGCAGCGACGAGAGTTTGCTGCGCAGTCGGCCTTCGGCGTCGGTCATCATGCGCTTCATGACGGCCTTGACGGTGTCGGCCCCGTACTGCTCGATGACGGCGAGCATGCGATTGCGTCCGACGGTGTTCGCACCGATCTTCGCCCGCAGGTCGAGCCCGACCAGCATCGGAACTCGGGAGCGTCGCACCCAGAGATCGGCGATGTCGCGCTGGAGTTCGTAGTCGCGGACGACCTTGACCGGTGGAGTCGGAAGTGATTCGGAGAACACATCTTTCGCGGACGGGTCGAACGACCCGAGTCCGGAACCGCCGAGGTCGGGTTCGTGGCAGATCGCGCTGGTCCAGGCGAACAACTTGCCCTCGTGGAAGATGGGTTGGTAGACGATGACGTCGCTCTGGTGCAGTCCCCCGCCGACCCACGGGTCGTTGCACAGGAACATGTCACCCGGCGCGATTCCGGGGTTGGCGGCGCGATGTTGCAGCGTCCAGTAGATCGCCAGGTCCACGGCTCCGACGAGCATGGTGTTGTACAGGCCGACCTGAACCTCTTGTCCCAGTTCGTCACTGATTGCGAAGTCGAAATCGTTCGCGTCGGTGACGATGGGTGAGCCCGACATTCGTTTGAGCGCCTCGCCCATCTCGTCGGTGACCGACCAGAGTCGGTGCCGGATGACCTCGTAGGTCAACGGATCGAGGTCGTCGATCTGCTGCTGCGTGACGGTGTGCACCGGCAGGGTCGGCGGGAGGGTGCGCGCGAGAGCGTCGGGATCGACGGGGCGGGACGAGAAGATCTCGGACCCGGGAATTGCTGATGTCATGGTGCGGTTCTCCTGTGGTCTCAGCCGGCGACGATGTTGAGGTTGCCGAGGCGGTCGACAGTTCCGGTGGTGCCGTGCGGGACGACGACGGTCGTCGTAGGGACTTCGACGATGGCGGGGCCGGCCAGGACGTGCCCGGCAGCGAGCTTGCTGTAGTCGTAGATATCAGTGTCGACGTAGCCGATTCGACCGTCCAGGTTGACTTTTCGGGAGCCGATGCGGGCCGCCGATGCGTCGGCGGAGTCGGCCGACTTCAATTCGGGCAGAGTCGGCGAGAACGGCAGCACGCCCGTCGCGCGAACGCGATAGGTGATCGCCTGAATGCCGGCTTCGCGGAATCCACTGTCCTTGCCGTACAGATCTGCGTACCGCTGCTCGAAGAGGTCCGAGGCATGGGCGACACTCGCCGAGTCCAGCGAGCCTCCTGGAACGGTCGTGGCCACCTCGGCCAGCTGCATCGTGTACCGCATGTCGATTTCACGTTCGACCTCGACGGATGTGAAATTGAGACCCTGCCGACCGAGGGCGTCGCGCACCCGCTTCTCGAGGCTCTCGAAATTGGCCTCGGCGCGGGCCGGATCGAGGGGCATCGCGGCCGGGTCGGACAGCTCGGCCGCGAGCACGATGTTCGACGACGCAAGACCGTAGGCCGAGAACGCCGACGCCACCTGCCCGAGCGGAACGATGACCTCCTTGACGCCGACCTCGGCGGCATACGCGGCGCAGTGCGACGGTCCGGCTCCACCGAATGCGTAGAGGACGAAGTTGCGCGGATCGTGTCCGGCTTCGACGACGGTCTTGCGCAGGAGATCGCCGGTCTGCGCGTTCTGCACGGCGTAGATCGCAGCCGCCGCATCCTCGATCGACAGACCGAGCGGTTCCGCGATTCGGCGTCGAATGGCCTCGCGCGCAAGCTCTTTGTCGAGTGGTTTGCGACCGCCGAGCAACCCGCGTTCGGGGAGGATGCCGAGGACGAGGTTGGCATCGGCATTGGTGGGTTCGGTTCCGCCCTGCCCGTAACAGGCGGGACCGGGTACGGCTTGCGCGCTGTGCGGTCCGATCTGAAGATTGCCGCCTGCATCCACCCAGGCGATGGCGCCGCCGCCGGAGCCGATGGCGTGTACCTGGAGGGTGGGCACGTTGATCGGGTGGTGATTGATGATGGTGCTCGACGCGCGTACCGGTTCACCGTCGACGACCAAGCCGACCAGGAACGTGGTTCCGCCGACGTCGGTGGCGATGATGTTCTCGTGTCCCAGCTGCTTTCCGAGCGACACGGCACCGACCACGCCGCCGGTCAACACGGAACCGACTGTGCTGATGGCGTTCTTCGGGGCCTCGGCTGCGGCAACGGCACCGCCGTTGCTCTGCATCACCAGCAGTGGGCCGGCGAGGTCGAGGGCACGCAGCTCCTTCTCCAACGAACCGAGGTAGTCGCGCAGTCCCGGACCGATCTGAGTGCTCATGATCGTGGTCGCGTTGCGGGCGAACTCACGGATGCGCGGGCTCACCTCGGAGGACAGCGAGACGAACATGTCGGGCGCGATCTCGTGCACCAGTTCACGAATACGCTGCTCGTGCACCGGGTTACGGAACGACCAGAGCAGCGAGACCGCAATGCCGGAGACGCCGTCGTCGACGAGGCTTCGGATGGCGACGCGCGCGGACTCCTCGTCGAGGGCAACGACGACATTGCCGTCTCGATCGAGCCGTTCGGTGACCTCGAGTGCATGCCGCTTGGGAACCAGACCGTGGGACTTGCTCTGCCCCAACACGTTCTGCAGTTGCTCGGGCGAACCACCGAGGTAACGGCCCTCGACGTTCATGATGTAGATCGAATCCCGATGCCCCTTGGTGGTCAGGAACCCGACCGGCGGGACATTGCCCATCACCAGAGCATTGAGCGAGGACGTGGTGCCGTGCGCGATGTGGTGGGTGTTCGCGAGCATCTCCTGCACCGGGCATCCGAGCTGCTCGGCCAACGCTTCGAGAACGTCGATGACGCCCTGGGAATAGTCGGGTGGAGTCGAGGGCGCCTTGGCCGCGACCACGGTGCCGGAACTGTCGTCGAGTACTGCATCCGTGAACGTTCCGCCGACGTCCACTCCGATCACATAGGTCATGCCGGTGTGCTCCTTAGGTCCGAGTCGAAGACGTTCTGGCATGTGAGAGCGAGGCACCCTCGAACACTGCTTACGTCTGCGTCGAGTATTCGACGTGACCGACGACATGTCAAGCACGAATGTGAGTGCTGTCACCTCCCTCGATTCCGTCCGACTCGATACTGCCGTTCACTTCCGCTGGTGGACGCCACTTGACGAATCATCGCAAACGTCGAATACTCGTCACCAACGTCAAATACCGGAAGGCAGTGCATGAATATTCACCGTGTGGGCTTGGTCGTTCCGAGCTCCAACGTCACCGTGGAAACGGAGATGCCGGCCCTGTTGGCGCGACATCGACAGGCGCGGTTCTCGTTCCACTCCTCGCGGATGCGCATGCAGGCCGTGTCACCGGAGCAACTGCGAGCGATGAACGCCCAGCGAGAGCGGTGCATCCTCGAATTGGGTGATGCCGGGATCGACGCCGTTCTCTACGCCTGCCTCGTCGCCCTGATGGTCGCCGGGCCCGGGGAACACCAACGCGTCGAGGGGTTGGTGGCCGAGCAACTCGCCGCGGGCGGATCCGATGCAGCCGTCCGGTCGAGCGCGGGAGCCCTCGTGGAAGGTCTGCGCGCTCTGGACGCGAGCAACATCGTTCTCGTGACGCCGTACATGCGACCACTCGCGGAGAAGGTGGTCGAGTACATCGAGGCCGAAGGTATTCGCGTACTCGATTGGCGTGCCCTCGAAGTCTCCGACAACGCCGAAGTCGGCTGTATCCCTGGCGAACGAGTCATGGACGCGGCCAGATCGTTGGATCTCACCGGTGCCGACGCACTGGTGATCTCCGCGTGCGTACAGATGCCGTCCCTGCCTCTCGTCCAGGCTGCCGAGGACGAGTTCGGGATTCCCGTGCTCTCGGCCGCCACGGCAGGTGCCTACAGCCTGCTCCGTGCGCTCGACCTGTCCGTCGATCTACCGGATGCCGGCTCGTTGCTCCGCGCGGACGCCGTCGTCGCGTCGTAGATCGTCACTTCGTAGAGAGGAAATCTCCATGTCCGACTTGCCACACAAGGTTCGGGGCGTCGACCACGTCGCCTATCCCACGTTCGATCCGGCAGCAACGGTCGAGTTCTACCGCGACGTGCTCGGGTTCCCCGTCGTCCATTCCATCTGCGCAGCGGGGTGGGGACCGGAGAAGCATCCGGACTTCATCCACTTCTTCTTCGACATCGGCAACGATGATCGCCTCGCATTCTTCTACTATTTCGGTCTCGAGCCGTTCGACGGTGGACCACAGGGTGACGCGTATTCACGCTTCGCCGAGGACGTACCGATCTTCTTCATCCGCTCGCGTCACCTGGCGATTCACGTCGACAGCGAAGAAGACCTGATGGAGTATCGACGACGGCTCGACGGCAGCGACTGGCCCGTGGAGATGCAGATTCAGCACGAGACGATCGAGTCCATCTACACCCACGATCCCAACGGCTACATGATCGAGCTCACCCGCGCGATGCGTCCGGTCACGCCACAGGAAGATCTCGACGCGAATCTGACGATCGACGCCCTGATCGACGTCGTTCGCGGACCCGACCCGAGTATGGCGAACCTGTTGACCCGCAAGGCCGAGTTGATCGTCGAGCGTGCGGCCGACTGGTCGGCCGAGAACGAGGTGGGGGTGTCGTGACCACGCTGTACGTCCTCGACATTCCGGAGAACACGACGATCGCGTCGGTTGCGGACATCGATCCGGCCGTGCGCGTGGACCATGTCGGCCCGTACTTCCGCATAGTCTCGGACGGGGACATCGTGATCGATCGTCGGGCGACCGGATGCAGGCACGCAGTCTGGTACAGCAGTGTCTCGGGCCTGTCCGACTCTCGAATCACACAGTGGGACAAAGACGCTCTGCGCGTCGAGGGATCATGACTGCGGCCCGTCTCGGGGCCGGTCGCTACATCGACGCCGCCGAGGCACCGAGCAACACCGTCACCTCGACGCACGAGCTGACCACCGCAGATGGCGCCAAGGTCAGCGGAGTGCTGAGAACGGTTCCCGGTGCCGACGTCGTCGTGGCGTTGATGCACCCGAGACAGGATCTGACGCACCACGTACTGGTGCCCGAACTCCTCGCCCGCGGATACGCGGTGTGGACCCAGGGCACGCGTTCGGTGAACAACGACATCTCCCTGGTACACGAGCAGGCATTGCTCGACGCAGCCGCCGGGCAGGTATTCCTGCGTTCACGGTCGTTCGATCACGTTGTGACGCTGGGACACTCCGGCGGCGGCACCCTGTTCTCGTTCTACCACGAGCAGGCCGGTCTCGCGCCGGAGCATCGACTGACGGCCACCCCGTCCGGCCGGCCGATCGATCTCGCATCGGCGGAGATGCCGGTGCCGGACGGAGCGATCTTCATGGCCCCGCACCCCGGACAGGGTGCGCTGCTGCTGCGACTGATCGATCCGTCCGTCGTCGACGAATCCGACCCCATGTCCATCGACCCGTCGCTCGATCCCTTCGATGCAGCCAACGGATTCGTCGACGCACCGGAAAGTTCGTCGTATCCGGAGGACTTCGTTCATCGGTATCGCGCCGCGCAGCACGAGCGCGTCGCTCGGCTGGACGCGCTCGCGCGGGCACGGGTCGCCGAAGCATCCGAGGCCCGGCGGCGATTCAAGACAAGCGGTGATCCTGCCGACCGTCGAGATGCGTTGGCACCGCGCATATTGACCGTTTATCGTACCGACGCGGACCTGAGATTCACCGACCTCTCGCTCAGTCCGAACGCTCGACCGTACGGTTCGTTGTTCGGCCGACGGCCGGATCTGACGAACTACGGGCTCGTGGGTTTCGCGCGCCTGTCCACGCCCGATGCCTGGTTGTCGACGTGGTCCGGTCTGAGCTCCAACGCCGACTTCGTTCGGTGCGCACCGTCGGTGACGGTCCCGTCGCTGTTCGTCGAACTGACCGGCGATCAGGCGTGTTTCCCGGAGGACGCGTCGAGGATGGTCGAGGCTCTCGGCTCGATCGACAAGACCCGCGTGGCGATCGAGGGCACCCACTTCGGCGGACCCATTCGTACGGGCGCACGCACCGGCGCTTCTCTGGCCGCCGCCGATATCGGTGCCTGGTTGTCCGACCACTTCATCTGACCCTCTTGCGAGCGGAAACACATGTCACGTAACACTTTTTCTCCCGTGGTCGCACTTTGTCTGGCGGCGCTGACGCTGGAAGGGTACGACCTTCTGATGTACGGAACGGTGGTTCCGTCGCTCCTGGCGTACGAGCCGTGGGATTTGGATCCGGCGACCGTCGGGGTACTCGGATCCGTGGTGGGAGTCGGCATGCTCGCCGGGGCACTCGCCGCGGGCAGCATCGCGGATCGCTGGGGTAGGCGACGCGCCTTGATCGCCGCGGTCGCGTTGTTCTCGGCCGCAATGGGATGCTGTGCGATTGCACCCTCACCCGAGATCTTCGGAGCAGCGCGATTCGTCGTCGGCGTCGGAGCAGGAGTGCTGATGCCGACCGCTGCATCGATGCTGATCGAATTCTCCCGACTGGACACGAGAGCACGAACGGTCGCACTGGGATTCGTGGGCACCAGCGTCGGCGGTATCGCGGCGGGGATCCTGTCGCTCTGGCTCGTCCCGGCGTTCGGCTTCCGAGCGATGTTCGCAGCAGGGATGATCCCAGCGTTGTTGATTCTGCCGGCAATGCTCAGACATCTTCCCGAATCACCCGCGTTCCTCAACTCGCGGGGCAGGACGGATGCAGCACAGAGGATCTCGACCCATTACGGACTCGAGGAAGCATCGGAGAGTGCCGGTGGCGACCCGACATCGACGGATCGCGGAATCGGCGCGCTGTTCACCGCGAACCGTGCGCGAGTGACGTTGTCCTTCTGGGTGATGACCCTGCTGTGCCTTCTCGTGTTGTTCGGTGTCGCGACCTGGCTGCCCGCTGTCATGAGGTCGGCCGGATACCCACTCGGCGCCGCGCTGTCCTTCTTGCTGGTGCTCAATGTGGGCGGTGCAGTAGGTGCTCTCGGCGGTGCTCACCTGGCCGATCGCTACGGAATCAAACCGGTGACCACCCTTGGATTCCTTTGTGCAGCAGTATCGTTGGCCCTGATCGCGACCACTCCCCCGATCGGCATCGTGTACGTTCTGGTGCTGATCGCAGGAATGGGTACGACGGGGACGCAGATCCTGCTGAACACCTTCATCGGTGGCTACTACCCCGTGGCCTGCCGGACAACAGGATTGGGCGTCGCACTCGCGGTGGGGCGACTCGGCGCGATCGTCGGCCCCACCTACGGCGGACTGTTCGTCGCCGCCGGTGCAGGTACCAGCACTCAGCTGTTGGCATTCGCCCTGCCCGCAATCATCGGAGCCGCGGTTACGATTCTGATTCCGGCGGGCCGCCGTGACACTTCTGCCGCGGACGTCTCCTCCACCAGGTCGTCCGATCGGTCGCGTCCACGATCGTGAACTCCGCGCAGCAAATCCAACCGATTGCATCCGAGGACAACTCGGTCTGCCACAGCATTCTGTTCTCCATCACCCGGATCTTCGAGCGCCTCGGTGCCGGCCGTGACTCGTGCCCAATTCGAGCCCTCTGCAGTGTGAACAGGGTCCGAAGGCCCTGTTTCCGGTCCATCCGACCACCGAGAATCGATGCATGACCAGCTCTGTCGACAATCGAAGGAATCTGACGGTCGTCGGTATCGACGGCTCTGTATCGTCGCGAAATGCTCTGGGATGGGCCGCAGCCGACGCGGTCGGTCGAAACACCACACTGCTCCTCGTCTATGCAGGCGTGGATCGAGACATCGCACGAGCCGGAGCAGCGAATGCACACAGCGGTACCGCGTCGGGTGCTCGCGCTCGCGCACGGTCCGCGTTGGCCGCCGCGCGAGTTGTCGCAATGTCCGTTCTGGGTGACGACGCAGACGTCGAGACAGTACTCGAACCCGGACCACCGGACGAGGTCCTGAACGAGTACGCCGACACTGCCCGGATGCTCGTCCTCGGGTCGCGTCGGAAGGGAAGCGTCGCACGCGCAGTACACGGTTCGGTCAGTACCGATGTCGTCACTCACGCCCGGTGCCCCGTTGTTGTCGTTCCGCACGGATTCACCCGAGCAACGACCGTGCCCGACGCTGCCGCAGCTGTGGTGGTGGGTGTGAACGGTTCCCCGAAGGACGACGCAGTCCTCGCCGTCGCTTTCGACCAGGCTGCACGACTCGGGGTCCCGCTGCACGCGGTGCACGCGTACGAGGCCACCGAACCACGCGCCGGGTTCGTCCGACACATCGATCTCGGTCCACGCATTCGGCGGAGTTCTGCCCCGAAGCGTTGGATCGATCGCCTCGTTGCCTCGTGGTCCGAGAAGTACCCCGACGTCGTGGTCACGACTCATGCGGCACACGACCGCCCGTCACACGCGTTGCTCGAGAACGCGTTCGATACACAGCTCGTCGTGGTGGGTGCATGCAGCCGCGGTGCGACCTCGCCGCTGTTCGTCGGATCGACCAGCCGTACGGTGCTTCGTCGCGCCGAAGTCCCGGTCGTCTTCGTGCCTGCGAGCGCCGGACAACCTGGATAGCGGCATCCGGGCTCACCTGGGCGCATCCTTCGCTCGTGAAACCGGTGCAGCCGAGAAGGCGGCGAACTCAAGGCCCATCGCAACTGCTCGCTCAGTCGAAGTCCCGAGGTGGGCGCGATCCGTTCCCTTTCGTCTTTCGCATTGTCGGTCAGTGACTTTGGGCTCTACCCGGCAGTTCGTCACGGTGTTGTAGTTGTCAGTGGGTCGGCCCGACGGGTCGATCGAGTACACATTCACGAACACGAGGAGGATGTACGATGACCGTTCTCGCCAACCGCACGCCACTGATTCCGTCGTGGCCGGCGCTACCGGACTGGTCGGACCTGATGGCACGATTCGAGGCCATGCCGCCGTGGAGTGCGCTGGAAGGTCACATGATTCGGGTCGAAGAAACCCTGGAGGACGATCGATACGTGCTCCGGGCGGAGCTGCCCGGTATCGATCCGGAACGGGACGTGGACATCAGCGTGCACGACGGCAAGCTCTTCATCAAAGCCGAACGTGCAGAGCAGAAGACGGAGGGCACGCGATCGGAGTTCCGCTACGGCAGCTTCCACCGCACGATCGATCTGCCTGCCGGAGCGAAGGACGACGCAATCGAAGCCACCTACGACAACGGGATTCTGACGGTCGATGTGACACTTGCCGGATCCGAGCCGGACACGCCTGTCCGCCACATCGAGGTCAGGAGCAACGGGGTCCAACCCAACGGGGTCGGAACCAACTGAGGGTGCCGCCGTCCGTCGGCCCGAACCGTGTAGTCGGGTGAACCGAGGCCTACAGGCGAGCACCGCGGCCCCTGAACATCGACACTCACCTACTCACTCGAAAGGACTCGAACAATGTCCACAACGACCAGTGCGTCCATGCACGCACATCCCGACATCGCTGCACTGCGCGATCGCTACGACGCGGTGTTCAACAGGCCCGTGGGACAAGTGACAGATGGGCTGCTACTGCTGGCCGGTCTGTACGCGGCGAGCTCGGCCTGGATTCTCGGTGTCGCGCCGCTGTCGAGTACAGCCGCCGACGGCCGTGCCGCGTTCGCCATGACCAACCTGATCACCGGTTCTGCGATCGCAGTCCTCGCGCTTGCACTCGGAGCCGCGTACGGACGAATCCACGGGGTGTCCTTCGTGGTGCCGCTCCTGGGGATCTGGCTGATCGTGTCCCCGTGGATCATCGCTGATCTCGAGCGCACGAACGGCATGATCTGGTCCAACGTACTGGTCGGAATCGTCGTGCTCGGGCTCGGCGCAGTTGCAACGGCCATGGGCACAGGACGCTTCACGGGTATGCATCGCAGCGGACGGTAGCCGTCCGCGCGGAACACGAGAACGCCGAGCCTGTCGGGTTCGGCGCTGTCGTGTATCGACCGTGTACCGACGCCACCGGAGGGCACCGGGCCTACCGATAGCAGCGAACGACGCTACCCCGTCCCGCGCGCGGAGGCACCGAATCGACATTCGTACCCATCGCGATCATCGGCTTCCTGCGCGGGTGGTGTCGGCCGACGGGACCGCGCGGGACCGATGACGCTCTCCCACCACGGCTCGAGCGGACTAGGGTCGCGCCAGACGACGTCCGGTACGGGATCGGCTCGCACAGAATCGAACGATCCAGAGTTGTGCATCGGGCACCTCCGTCGAAAGATCGGGCGGCGAAGACTGGTGTATCCACAGGATGGTCCGGGCCGGCAGGAGGAAAAAGAGCACAAAGTCCCCATTCGCGGAGGTCCGGGCATGGAGCGTCCCACCCGCTGCGGTGTCAGACCGGCCCGAGTCGCCCGCTCACTGTTGCCATCCCGAACCGACATCGGTCAGAACCAGCACACACTGTGCGGCCGCCAACAGTCCGAAAGCGACGATCAACAGCAGCGGCGCGCCCACGAACAGGCAGGTCACGAACAGTCCGGAGACCACGACCAACTTGACGAGCGAAGGCGGCGGTTCCATGGCATTCCCCAACGGTCGATTCTGCGTCTCACTGTGACAAGCCACGATGGCATCCACACTGCGGTTTGTAGAGAGCACAAAGACCATTCATGGGCTCGACTTGCCCGTGGCACAACGCATAGACAAACCACGCCCCGAGAGTCAGCGGTGAGGCTGCTGCTCGGGCTCAACGCGACGCGGCGACAGTCCCGGATCGGAGCCGTCGGGCCAGATACGGTCCCGTGATGCTGTCCGGGGACACCGGTCCGTCGCGACCATGACGGCGAGACGGTGCGAGGAGTTCTCGGCAGTGACCTTTCGTTCAGTCGTCACCTGGAAAGCGCAATGTTGCTCTGCCGCATCTCGTCTGAGTCTGCGGCACGAAGCACCTGTATCTCTGCCCGCCTGATCGTGACGCGCATCGACGCCGCACAGCAGATGCCTGGTCGGTGCTGAACAGAAGTCGCGCCACTCACCTGACGAATCGCGAGCACGCCAACCGACGAATCTCGATAAACACCGGTTGGTCACCGGAGGAATCGTTGCCGGGGTTGCGAAGAGCTCTCGGACGAGAGTATCCAGTGGACGCGTGCATTCGCCGGCCCGATCGGTTGGGCAGATCTTGGAACGGACGGCACGATCACGTCGAAGGCCGGGGGTGTCGGCCGCGTCCGGTTCGGCGAGCAGTGGAACCAGGTCGACGAACCCGAAGTACGACCCCCGGCCCAGAACGCCAACCCGCCACCGCCCTTCACCTGGTGATTGACATCACAGGTGGCGACCGCTATCTTTCAAACTGACATCAGTTCAGTTTGGCGGAAGTTGCTGTTGGTTCGAGCTCGCACGTCGGGCCTGCGATCGGATGTCGACTAACTCCACGTCTTACGACGACTCGCCGAGTCCGCGGGAAGTCATCGACGTGCCCGAAAGGAACGCAGCATGAACAAGTTCAGGACGACGGTGGTTGCCGTGGCAGCGACGGCTGTGTTGGTGGGCCTCACGGCATGCGGGGGGTCGTCTTCCTCCGGGTCCGCTCCGGTCGAGGGCGACTGGGACGCAGTGGTCGCGGCCGCCGAGGAGGAGGGCAGCGTGATGCTCTACTCGAGCCAGAAACCGGCCAACCTCGATGCGCTGACGGCGGCCTTCGAGGCAAAGTATCCGAAAATCTCGATGGAGTACGTGCGCGGCACCGACTCCGAAATCAACCCTCGGGTCGAGACCGAGAACCGGACGGGAACCGGCATCGCCGATGTCCACATGACCACCGACGCGTCGTGGATTCGGAACGCCGCCGAGTCCGGGAAATTCTCGACCGAACTCGTGGGCCCCGATCTCGATGCGGCAGCGTTCGATCCGGCCAAGAGCGTGATGAACGATCGATTCTTCTTGACCAGTGCTGCGGTCTTCGGGCTGGGCTGGAACACTGCGGCCGTCCCGGACGGCGTCAGCGCACCCGAAGACCTGATCGACCCGAAGTTCCAGGGCAAGATCGGCATCGTGAACCCCACCGGATTCGCGTCGTACGTGGATCTGTACAAGTACTACGCCAAGAACTTCGGGGAGGACTACTGGAACCGGATCGCCGAACTCTCGCCGCGGGTGTACCCCAGCGCACTCGCAGTGGCGCAAGCTCTCACCTCCGGTGAGGTGACGGTCAGTCCCATGGTGCAGCCGCTCGTCACCGAGGTTGCCGCCGGGGCACCGGTCGATTGGGCTCTGCCCGACAAGCCGTGGGGAACACCGTGGTACTCGGAGGTTCTCAGCGCCTCGCAACACCCCAACGCAGCACAGGTGCTCGCGAACTTCATGGTGACGGCCGAGGGACAGCAGGCGTTGAACGGCGGATATGCAGCGGTCCTTCCCGACATCGAGGGAGCGGTCGCGCGAGCTCAGGACATCGCATCTCCCGACATCGACGAACTGACTCCCGAGAAGGTCGACCAGTACTCCCAGGAATGGCAGACCCTGTTCCAGGGCTGACCTTCCACGAACGGTACGAGAACGCAGACCGTCGCCACTGTGCGCTGGATGCGAAATGATATGTGACAGAGCCGGACACCGCGGTCGACGCACAGCGGCCGCCGGTGTACGCACACCGATGCTCCGAAAGTGAGTATGCAATGACCTCTCGATTCGCGGTCTCCGGACTGACGAAGACCTATGGTGCCAACGTCGTCGTCGACAGTCTCGACCTCGAGATCGAGCAGGGCGAATTTCTGGTCCTGCTCGGTCCGAGCGGTTGCGGCAAGACCACGACCTTGCGATGCCTCGCCGGGCTGGAGACCCCGCAGGGTGGTTCGATTTCGTTCGCGGGTCGGACGGTGTTCGACGCATCGTCGAAAGTCCATGTCCCCGCGCACAAGCGAAACATCGGCATGGTGTTTCAGTCGTATGCACTGTGGCCCCACATGACGGTCGCCGAGAACATCCGATACCCGCTGACGGTCCGCAAACTGAAGAAGGCGATTGCCGACGGCGCAGTCGAGACGGCCGCGAACATGGTCGATTGTGGCGCGTTGCTCGACCGGTACCCATCGCAGCTCAGCGGTGGCCAGCAGCAACGTGTCGCGGTGGCACGCGGGCTCGTGGCCCAACCGGATCTGGTGTTGTTCGACGAGCCGCTGAGCAATCTGGATGCACGCCTGAGGGATCAAGTTCGATCTCAGATTCACCAGTTGCACCAACAGCTCGGTTTCACCGCTGTGTTCGTCACTCACGATCAGTCGGAGGCGTTCGCTCTCGGCGACCGTCTCGCGATCATGAAGGCCGGAAAAATAGAGCAGTACGACGAGCCCGAGCACGTCTTCGAGAACCCGACATCGGAATACGTCGCCGCGTTCATCGGAATGGGTAACCGACTCGAACTCCACCGCGGCCACGACGGCTGGGTCACCAGCGGATCCGACGTCATCGACCTACAGACTGCAACGATACGAGAACGTGCCGACGAGGGCACTCGCGCGGTGGCCAGGTTCCGGCCGGACGACGTGCTGTTGCACGACACTGCCCAGCAGGTGCCGACCGGAAACATTGCCCTGCACGCAGAACTCGTGACGTACGAATACGGCGGTCGGTACTTCGACGTGGCGGTCAAGACCGGTGACGAGCAGTTGACGCTGCGAGCCACGGCAACCGAACACAGTGCGGCGCTGCGGCGTAGCAAGCCCGGACAGCCGGTACTCGTCAGCTTCGCGCCGTCGTGTCTGCGGGTGTTCGCGCTTCCCGACACGTCGTCGGCCGCGAGCTCCGAGCTCGTCGGTTCCGCGGGAAAGACCGCGTGATGGCAACGCTCGTCGACGTCGAACGTCCCGAGTCAACCGAGACGGCCGGTAAGCGCTCGATGACTATTTCGCCGAATTGGCGCGCGCGAATCGGGTACGCCGCCGTCCTCGCCGTATTGGCCTACCTGGTCGTACTCCCGATGGTGCGTCTGCAGATGCTCGCGTTCGAAGACGGAGCTGCCGGATACCGAAGTCAGTACGGCCGCTTCGACATCGGCGTCACCCTTCGAACCACGGTGGCGTTGGCGCTGGGTTCGTTGATCATCGCGATGGTTCTGGGAACGCTGCTCGCCTTCGCTGCGAGCAGGCTTCCTGCCAAGCTGGGTTGGCTTCGCGTCATTCCCATCCTGCCGATCGTGATGCCGGCGGTGGCGAGCGTGGTGGGGTGGGCATTCCTGCTCTCCCCCGGGCCCGGCTACCTCAATGTGCTCCTTCGACTGTTGCCGTGGTGGAGCGGATCGGACAGTGGCCCGATCGACGTGTACACCGTCCCGTGGATCATCGTTCTCACGGGCTTCGGTCTGACGTCGTTCGTCTACCTGTTCGTCAGTTCCGGCATGCAGAACATCAGCTCCGAGCACCTCGAAGCCGCTCAGGTCAGTGGATCGTCCACGGTCGGAATCTTTTTCAAGATCGTCCTCCCGCTGCTTCGACCGTCCCTCATCTACGGCGGCGGCATCGCGCTGCTCCTCGGACTCGGCCAGTTCACCGGCCCCCTCCTGTTGGGTGCGAACACCGGCGTCAAGGTGCTGACCACCGAGATGTACCGCCGGGTGTCGGAGTCCCCGTCCGACTTCGCGGCGGCAGCGGCCGCGGGCTCTCCGCTGGTGATCTTCGGACTGGTTCTGGTGCTGGCACAGAAGGCGTTGCTGGGCAACCAGACTCGCTTCGTCACGCACGGCGGCAAGGCTTTCGCTCCCTCCACCGGTAAAGCGACGTGGGCCACGGTCACCATCGTCGTGTTCGCGCTCTTCGCCTTGGTCATCCCGCTGATGGGTCTGATCATCGTCTCGTTGACGCCGTACTGGTCGGGATCGCTGTCGCTGAGTCTGTTGACGCTGGACAACTTTCGGGCACTGATGGATACGACGGCGGTGGTGGAGTCGGTTCTGACCAGTGTGTTGACCTCACTGGGGGCGGTCGCGATCTGCATTCCGCTCGGCTACCTGATGGCAAACCTTCTCGTCCGCGGTCGTCGGTTCAGAATTCTCGCACTCATCGCAGACCTCATGACCGCACTGCCACTGGGCATCCCGGCCGTGATATTCGGCGTCGGATTCCTGCTCACGTACACCGAGCCGCCGCTGATCCTCTACGGAACCAGAACGGTGATCATCCTCGTGTACATCGTGCTGATGCTGCCCTTCTCGACGAGGATGCAGATGACCGCCATGCTGTCGCTCGGCAACACGTACACCGAGGCTTCGGCCACCAGTGGTGCATCACCGTTCGTGACGAATCTCCGAATCATGTTGCCGCTGATGCGTCCGACGATCCTCAGTGCCGTCGCGCTCATGTTCATTCTGCTGACCCACGAATTCGCTGCATCGCTTCTCGTGCGAGCGTCGACAACCCAGGTGATGGGCACGTTGCTGTTCGACATGTGGCAGAACGGCTCCTATCCGCTCGTCGCCGCGATGGCCTTGCTCATGACTGCCGTCACCACGATCGGTGTCGCCGCGGCGATGCTCGTCGGCGGCCGCAACGTGCTCAGCAAGCTGTGACGGGCGTCCAGTCCCGGCTCCAGGACAAGGTCGTTCTGGTCACCGGAGCAACCGGCGGGATCGGCACCGCGATCGTCGAGCGGCTGACCTCGGAAGGCGCAGTGCTCGTGGTGACCGACGTCGACGGGGCCGCGTGCGGCGCACTCGTGGCGGACCAGGCCGACAGCGAACGCCATCTCCCGATCGCCCTCGACATCACCCGGGAAGATCAGTGGCACAGCGCTGTCGAGGCCGTGGCCGCGCAGTACGGCCGGCTCGACGCCGTGGTGAACAACGGTGCCATCGGTAGCCTCGGAACCGTCGTCGACGAGGATCTCGACCGCTACAACCGAGTTGTCGAAGTCAGTCAGACCGGGACGTGGCTCGGGATGAAACATGCGGGCGCGTACGTCGAGCAATCCGGCGGAGGGTCCATCGTCAACATCTGTTCCATCCTCGGCAGCGTCGGCGGCCTCGGTAACAGCTTCGCCTACGCTGCGGCCAAAGGCGCTGTGCGCACGATGACCAAGAACGCAGCGCTGCACTGGGCCACCAAAGGTGTCCGCGTCAACTCCATCCACCCCGGCTTCATCGGCACCACGCAGCTGCTCGAACGCTACGAGGGATCCGAACGGCACAGCGCCATGATCGCGCACACTCCGATGGGTCGACTGGGAACAGGGGCCGAAGTGGCTGCCGCCGTTGCCTTTCTGGCCGGGGACGACTCCACGTTCGTCACCGGGACCGAGCTGTACGTCGACGGCGGCTGGACCTGCGACTGATCGAGCCGGCAGGGCTGTCGGCGACGGTGCTTCAGCGGGTGGTGAAGAAGTCCACCCCGTTGGAGGTCCGCGCCGACAGTCTGCCGCGCTGGACCAGAACGTCCAGGTGCGCAAGCGTCTCGCAGGTTGCCACCATCTGGTTGAAGCTGTCCAGAGTGGCGAACGATCGATCGTGCCGAGTCCACGTCAGGCCGGCCGCCACGTCCAACCCGGTTGCGCGAGCCATAGATTCGACGACGCTCTCTGTAGCGGCGAGACGGCGATCGTGGTGTTCGAGCAGCTGCCGGCAGCGCTCGTGCACGCCGGCACCCGGATGGCCGTGCGACGGCAACATCGTCCGGTCCGGTTCGTCGAGCATCACGGTCAGAGACGTTAGATACTTGGCCAGCGGGAGGTCCCACTCGCCGAGCTCGAACCCGATCGACGGCGTGATCGTGGGCAGAACGTGGTCTCCGGTGTAGCACAGGTTCCGGTCGGTGTCGTGAAACACCATGTGGCCCTTCGTGTGTCCGGGAGTGTGTGCAGCGACTACCGCATGGCCGGGAACGTCGAGGGGACCGGGTTGCAACCACGCGTCCGGTAGCTCCCAGTCTGCGGCGTCGAAGGGTTCGGCCTTCCCGCTCTCCGCTGCGATGCGAGCGATCTCGAACGCGCCCGCGCGCTCGAGTTCACGAATCGAGCTGACCGGAACGTTGCTGCGCAATCGACCGATCGCTTCGATGCCCGGAGCCTCTGCGGCACCGAGATGTACCCGGGTCCCGTATCGACGACGCAGCTCGACGGCGAACGTGTAGTGATCACGATGGACGTGAGTGACGTACACGTCGTGAATCTCCGACGGCCGACGCCCGATGCGAGACAACGCGTCGACGAGTTCGTCGTGCGTCGATGCCCGGTGCCAACCGCCATCGATCAGCACCAGCCCCGTATCGGTCTCGAGCACATAAACATTGATCGCATGCAGACCGTCCTGAGGCATCTGCAGAGGGACGCGATGAACGCCGTCTGCCACTGCGAAACAGCCCGGGTCGGCCCACGACGACGTCATCACGCGTCGCTCGCGAGGGGCACCATCGTCTTCTCGTCGCCGTACCACATCATCCGTCGACCACCCATGGTCCCGACGTGGTCGACGGCCGCTTTCCACTCGTCACTTGCCAGAGCGGTTTCGAGTGCGTCGCGCGACTCGAAGCTGAGTACCGACAACCCGTCCCACCCTTGCGATTTGCTTCCGAATGCTTCGAGCAGTTCGGTGTGCTGCCAGCGGAGCAAGCCGGGCAGGGGGTAAGTGACATCGGCGTGCTCGCCCCGCCACCACGTGATGAACTGCTCGTGAGTCCACTCGTCCGGGCGGGCGGCGACCAGTACCAGGTTGTACATATTTCTCCTTAAGTGAATTCTGTTCAGTTCGTCGATCCGCAGGATGGCGCGTGACGACGTGCGTACTGTTACCTCCGCACGACCCGGATGGCCGCGTCCGTGACCAGGACGGTGATGTCATCGATGGTCAGTCGACCGTCGGGCCGGTACCACCGCCATACGCTGACCACCAGAGCGAGGACCAAACGCGCTGACATCGTCGGATTCGACTGCGCGAACTGTCCCGCCTCGATTCCCCGCCCGATCAGAGCGGTCCAGTTCTGTTCGATCCGTTGAACGAGCGCACGGCACTCGATTCGTTCGGCCTCCTCCTTGGCGGACTGCCGTTCGGTCGCCAGGAGGTCCATGTGGTTGTGCAGAATGCGACGAGCCAATGCGTCCTGAGGCGAGGCGGCCAAGGACGCGGCAATCGCGGCGCGAAGGGCGTCCTCGGCATGCGTCACGCCATCGGTGGCCGCCACGAACCGTGCAGCGGAGTCCGCGAGTTCGATGCGCATGATGGTTAACAAGCAGTGCGCTTTGGACTCGAAGTAGTGGTACAACGCGGTCTGACCGATACCGACCTCGTCGGCGATCGACGCCCATTTGGTGTGCTCGTAGCCCACCTTGCCGAAGTGGTCGATCGCCGCGGACAGAATGCGCGTTCGCTTGGACCGCGGGCTCTCGCGCCGGACGTCGGTTCCTACGGTCATGGTTGCCCCTACTGATAGCACGTGTTCCAGCTTCGGTCGAGTTTACATTTTTCGATGTGAATTCGAGTCAGTTGTAGCAGCGAGCTGCCGAGCCAGTGCTGTCGCATCGGGTCGGGACAGTTTCCCGACACGATTCTGCGGTAGGTCGTCGACGGTGAAGACGTATTCCGGCCACTTGGACTTGGGAAAGTCGTCGTTCGCCAACTGCGCCGTGATGTCCTCGAGCCCGAGGTCCTCACCACCGGTGACCACGAGAGCTGCCGCGCGCTCCCCCAGCAGGTCGTCGGGTACCGGTACGACACACACCTGCACCACGGACTGCAGCGAGGCGATGGCCGATTCGACCTCGTTGATGTCGATGTTGCGTCCGCCGCGGATGATGATCTGTTTCTGCCGACCCATGACGCGAATCGAGCCGTCCGACGCGACTTCCACCAGGTCACCGGTGGGAAGAAAACCGTCGGGTGTCAACTCGGGCGGGACCGGCATCCCGGCTCGGGCGTACCCGACGAACAGAGACGGGCCCTTGACCTGAGCGGCACCGATATCGTCCGCCGGAAGCGGATTGCCGTCCGAGTCCACGGCCCGCACAGTGGTGCCGGGAAACGGCCGACCGTCGCGTCCCAGTCGGATCGATACCGGGTCGTCGAGAGCAGGTGTCGTGTGGCCCAAGCATTCGGACATTCCGAACACGCGGAGGAATGTGGTGTCCAACCACTGTTCGGCCTTGGCGAGTGCGCGCTCGTTCATCGGTCCGCCGCCGATCGTCATCGCGCGCATCGCTTCCAGCCCGCCTTCGGAGTTCGGAGCAACCGATAGCTGTAGCGCCATGGTCGGAACCAGCATCGTCCAGGCAATCCGGTGTTGCTTCGCTGCCCGCAGAGCCGCCTCCTGGGACCACTTGCCGATGGCGACCATCGGACCTCCCAGTAGCGCAGGCAGATACATTCCGAAGCAGAATGCGGCGACCGACGACAACGGCACGAAGGCACCGACCGCCTCACCCGAGCGCAGGCCGACCGCATCGATGGTGGATCGGCACGCGTACTCGATGGCGTCCTCGGACTGCACCACGCACTTGGGCCGGCCGGTCGAACCCGAGGTCATCGCAATCGCATCGCCTCCGTTCCATCGCGCGACAGAGGCGAACGCACCACTCTCCGCCCGCACCCGGTACGAGCCGAAGGCGGGCTTGTCCACGGGAAATTTCTCGTCGGACACACCCCAATGACGAAGGACCTCGGACGTTCCCACGACGACGTCCGGTCGAATGTCCTCTAGTGCCAGCGCGAACTCCGACTCCGTCGCGTGCGGGCTGACCACCGCGACCACACCGCCTGCGAGACCGACACCGAGGGCAGCCGCCACGGTTCCCCAGGTGTTGTCGGCCTGAATCGCCACGGTCGGCGGGCTGGGGTCGATACCGCCGAACACCTCGGCAAGGGATGTCGCCGCCTCGACCACGGTCTGGATCGTGTGACTGCCGTCCTCGTCGACGACAGCGACGGCATCGGGGGTCTTTTCGGCGCGGATGACCATCTCGCGAGCAAGCCGTTTCACTGGTGTGACTCTTTCCTGGTACGTGATGCACTCATGTCGAGAACTGCACGGCCGGTGACGGATCCATCGCGCAAACGGCCGTAGGCAGAGATCGCCTCGGTGAAGGGGAAGGTGGTGGTTTCAGCGCGTAGCAGGCCGTCCTGCGCAAGCGCGACGACGGCTTCGAGGTCGCCGCGCGTGCCCCAGAACGGTGCATCCACCGTCCATCCTGCGGCCAGGCCGACATCCTTTCCGGCTGTCAGTCGGCCGCCCGCACTACCGACCACCACGAGAGAACCTCCGGCCCGCAGCAGGGCGGCGGCCGGCGCGATCGTGGTCGGGGCTCCGACGAAGTCGAGGACGAGATCCGCACCGTCCAGTGCCGTGAGACGGTGCGTCGCAGCGGAAACGGAGTCGTGGAACTCATGCGCTCCCGAGGACTCGGCCAGGGCAGCGGCTTCGGCCTTGGCGTCGATGGCGATGATGTGCGGCACGCCCATGGTGCGCAGGATCTGCAAAGCAAGGTGGCCGAGACCGCCGATTCCGATCACGACCACAATGCTGCGGTCGTCGATCACGGCGGAGTTGGTGCGAATGGCGTGATACGCGGTCAGTGCCGCATCCGCCAGCGGCGCGGCACCGAGAGGATCGAGATCCCCGATCGGAACCAGTACGCGCTCGGACGGCACCAGCATCAGCTCTGCGATGCCGCCCGAATACCCCAGACCGTTTCCGATGGGGGCCAGCCGACCGTCGGGACACCGAGCGAGGCTGCGACAGTAGTTCTCTCTGCCCCGCAGACAGTTCGGGCACGTTCCGCAGCTCCAGATTCCGTGGACGACCACGGCGCGACCGATCCAGGAAGGGTCTGCCGACGGTCCCGCCGAGACGACCGTTCCGGCCACTTCGTGCCCCAGCGTCAGCGGCAGGTCGTAGTCGAAAGTTTCTGCGCTCGAGTTCATCACGTGCAGATCGGACCCGCACAGTCCGGCTGCGTCCACCTGGATCAGCAATTCGTGCCCGGTCGGCACCGGGTCCGGCACCTCCTGGAACTCCGGTGCGCTCCCCCACTCGCGAATCTGCAAGGCCAACATCAGCGAGCAGTCCATCCGCCGTCGACCACAAGGGTCTGACCGGTCATGTAGGAGCTGGCGTCCGAGGCCAGAAACAGCACGGCACCGTCGATCTCGCCCTCGACGCCGCCGCGTCCGAGCATGGTGTTCCGCCGCACCCACCCTGCGGACTTGTCGTTGGTGAACAGGCCATCGGTCATCTCGGTATCGAACCACCCCGGCACCACTGCGTTGACGCGAATGCCTCGTCGACCCCACTGACCGGCCAGTTCACGAGTGAGGCCGAGCGTGCCTGCTTTCGACGCCGCGTAACTGGCACCGCCGATTGGAGCCGTGGACACCAGGCCGATCACCGACGAAATATTGATGATCGACGCTGTTGCCTCGATCGGCATCTTGCCGACCGCATAGGTGGCCAGATGGAACCCGGCGATCAGGTTGACGTCGAGGATGGACTGGAAACCGTCCAATGTCTCGTCCTCGGCGTTGGGCGGACCGGGCTTGCCCGCGTTGTTGATCACGACGTCGAGCCGGCCGTGTTCGTCGAAGCATCGGTCGACGAGAGCTCGCCGGTCGCTGTCGTCGGTGACGTCGCACCGCACGGGCACGATGGCCGGGATCTCGGCCGACAACGCTTCGAGCCGGTCGAGCCGTCGCGCCGCAGCGTACACCGTGGCACCTGCCGCGGCGAGAGCCCGGGCGAAACCGAGGCCGAGCCCCGACGAGGCACCGGTGACCACAGCGACGCGACCGGTCAGCGAGAACATGTCCTGGGTCATGTGTCCACTTCCAAACTGATTGTCGGACAATAGGAGTGATCGGTCAGTACACGGCGGTACGGCCGCCGTCGACCGGGATGATCGCGCCCGTCGTGTACCCGGCGTCGTCCGAGGCGAGATGGGTGATCAAGCCGGCGAGCTCGTCGGGCCGCCCCAGCCGTCCGGCTGGGAGCCGGTCGACGATCTTGCCGATGAACTCCTCGTCCCAGTTCTCGGACATGTCGGTGGCGAAACCGCCGGGCATCACACAGTTGACGCGCACCGTGGGCGCGTACTCCTGGGCGAACGCGCGGGTCAGCGCATTGAGCCCGTTCTTGGCTGCTGCATACATCGCCTCGGGTGGGCTGGGTCGCTCGGCACCGATGCTCGAAATATTGATGATGGACCCACCTCCCGCAGCCGCCATCCGGTCCCCGGCGACGGCCATCAGCCGGAACGGTCCCTTGAGATTGACCTCGATCGTCTTGTCCCACAGCCCCTCGGTGACCGACACGAGATTCTCCGCCAGCGGCGCGATCCCGGCGTTGTTGACGACGATGTCGAGGCTGCCGAATCGCGCGATGATGTCGTCGACGGCCGGTTCGATGCTGTCCCAGTGTCCGACGTGGAGCGCGTACGGATGTGCACTGCCCTGGCCCGAATCGCCCAGGCTCGAGACCGCGCTCTCGCAGGCGTCGAGCTTGCGGCTCGACACTATGACCGTCGCGCCCGCGTCCTTCAATCCGCGTGCGATCGCCAGACCGAGCCCACGGCTCGCTCCCGTCACCAGAGCGACCTTGCCGTCCAATTTCGGTGTACTCATGCGTACCTCTTGACCTCGAGTCGGGCGATGGTCCGCAGATGGACCTCGTTGGGGCCGTCGGCAATCTGCAGAGCTCGGGTGATGGCATAGAGCCGAGCGAGAATGGTGTCGTTGCTGACTCCGGCCGCGCCGTAGGTCTGCACCGCTCGGTCGACGACCTTGTGGGCCACCTCCATCGCAGCCACTTTGATGGCCGCCACTTCCGAACGAGCCGAGGCATTTCCGGCGGTATCCATCAACCAGGCCGACTTGAGCACCAACAACCGGATCTGGTCGATCTCCAAGCGGCTGCGGGCAATCCACTCACGCACCACACCTTGATCGGACAACGGTCCGCCGAACGCCTTCCGAGCGAGCGAGCGCCGGCACATCATTTCCAGAGCGCGCTCGGCCATGCCGATCGCCCGCATGGCGTAGTGCATGCGGCCGGGCCCGAGTCGCCCCTGGGCGATGGCGAATCCGTCGCCCTCCTCTCCCAGCATGTTGGCGGCGGGCACGCGCACGTCGGTGAACTGAACTTCGCCGTGGCCCAGACGATCCTGGAACCCGAACATGGGCAGGTCGCGCACCACCTCTACGCCGGGAGCGTCGGCGGGAACCAGAATCATGCTCTGCCGGCGGTAGGTGGAACTGTCCGGGTCCGACTTCCCCATGAAGATCATGAGCTTGCAGTCCGGATCGAGAACGCCGGAGGTGTACCACTTTCGGCCGTTGACGACGTATTCGTCACCGTCACGGGTGATCGTCGAGGTGATGTTGGTGGCGTCGGAGCTGGCGACATCGGGTTCGGTCATGGCGAAGGCAGATCGAATGGTGCAGTCCAACAGCGGCTTCAGCCAATGTTCCTTCTGCTCCTCTGTGCCGTACATCGCCAGAATTTCCATGTTGCCGGTATCGGGTGCAGAGCAGTTGATCGCCTCGTTCCCGATGATGGAACGGCCGACGATCTCGGCGAGCGGCGCATATTCGAGATTGGTCAGTCCTGCACCGAGGTCGTCGTGGGTCATGAACAGGTTCCACAGCCCGAGTTCACGTGCGCGTGCCTGCAGATCCCGCATGATCTGCGGTTGCTCGTGCGGATTGTCGTTCGCGGCGATCTGAGCGTCGTAGACACTCTCGGCCGGGTAGACGTGGTCGTTCATGAATCTTTCGAGAGTGGCCGACAATTCGGCCGTTCGTTGTGAGTAGGAAAAGTCCACTTCCGTGTGCTCCTGTCGAGTGATGGGGCGTCAGCGCGCGAGCAGTGCCGTGCCGGTGTCGATCAACCTGCGGATGGTTGCGGGCAGCTTTTCCTGATCCGGGTCGATGTGGCGACCCTCGCGATGCCGACGCAGGTTGTGGCCCATGATCGCTGCCATCTTCAACCGTCCCAGGGCGTCGAACCACGTCATGTCCGGGAGCGCCGGGCCGCTCCCGGTGTAGCAGGAGATCAGTTCGTCGGTACTGGGCAGACCGGGCACGTCGCGGCCGACACCGGGAAAGTTCGATCCGTCCGCGAATACGAGAAACCATCCCAATTCGACGCGTGGATCACCTGCGCTCCAGATCTCCCAGTCGATCAGAGCTGCCGGCTCGAGACCGTCGGAAATGATGTTTCCCAACCGGTAGTCCCCGTGGACCAGCGTGGGTGTGATCGCCGCCGGAATGTCTCGGCGGAGCAGTCGAACCAACTCGTCGGCACCCTCGACGAGTTCTACCGGAACCGCAGCAAGCGTTTTGGACCACCGATCCAATTCGTCTGCCGGCGAGAGGATGTCGCCCGCATCGGGGATGTCCGCGAGCGGCACGGCATGCAACGCCGGCAGCACCTCCGCGGCTCGACGCATTCGCGCGGCCGCGATACTCGGTTCCACCTCGGGGTCGTCGAGTACCGGTTCGAGCGACTCACCGACGACGAGCTCCATGGCGAACCACGCCGGTTCCTGCTGGTCGACCGCAACGATCGCCGGTACCGGCACCTCGGTGTCGGCCAGGGCACGCAGAATCGAGGCCTGCCGGAGCATGTCGTGCCGCCCGACCGAGCGCTGCCCTTCCGGGACTGCTTTGACGACGAAGTCACCGTCGGACGTCCCCACTCGATACGTCAGTCCCGAGTGTCCACCGAGGAGCGGCTCGAACGTGCTGACGGTGACGCCGAGCTCGGCGCCGAGCGCGGCGGTCACCCGTGTGCGCAGGGAGGATTCGGTCATGGTCGCGGCTCTCTCGGCAGACCGAGCACACGCTCGGCGATGATGTTGTGCTGAATCTCGTCGGTACCGCCTGCGATGCGATAGCCCGGGGCCCCGAGTAGATGCTCGGACCACGCGAACGTGCCCCACCTTCCCGAGTCGGACGTCAGTTCGCGACCGAGCAGCAGACGTGCGACCTCGGAGGTCCTCGCCATGGTGTCGGTGGCCAGAAGCTTTCCCAGTGACGCTTCCGGACCCGGATCGTTTCCGGCGATCACAGCACCGGCCACTCTCATGTTGCCGATTCGCTGCACGAAACTACGGGTCACCAGATCGGCCACGGCGTCACGCTCGATTTCGGTCAGCTCGCGGCCGAGGTTCTGAGCAAGGGCCACAGCACGATCCGCGTTCGCCAGACCGAGGTTACCGCCGTCCAGGCGTTCGGCCGCAAGCACTGTCAGGGCAACCTGCCAGCCCTTCCCGACCGGGCCGAGCCGAAGGTCGTCGCTCAGGTGCACCCCGTCGAGGTACACCTCGTTGAAGGAGCTGCCCCCGGTCATCTGCCGAATGGGACGTACGTCGACCCCCGAGGCGTCCATCGGGATCAGGAACATGGTGAGACCGGCGTGCTTGGCGACGGTGGAATCGGTTCGGCACAAGGCCACTCCGTAGTCGGCTACCCGCGCACCCGACGTCCACACCTTGTGCCCGTCGATCGTCCACGAGCCGTCCACTGCCTGAGTTGCTCGTGTCCGAACCGCAGCCAGGTCCGACCCGGCCTCGGTCTCGGAGAACAACTGACATGCGATGACGTCGGCCCGAAGCATGGCACGAACGAACCTGTCCCGTTGCTCCTCGGTTCCCCACTGCGCGACGGTGGGTGCGACCAACTGTTGCGTGACAGAGAACATCTCGGTCCTACTGGGCACGTCGTACATGTCCTCGACGCGACGGAAGGCAAGTACGTACGACAGTGGCAGATCGCGGCCACCGTACTCGACCGGTGAGTTCAACGCGCCCCACCCCGCGTCGAATTTCGCCTGCTCGTACGCGGCAATCTCGTCCGTGTGCGCCTGCTCTTGCTCTGCGGTCCAATTCTCGAAGACCGCGACCGTGTCCGGCCCGTCTCCCCACGCGGAGTCGGTGCGCGGCGCGGCAACGGATTCCAGCCACGCTGTTGCCTGCTCGGCGAATTCGAGGATGTCCGGAATCGTTCGTTGTGTCACTGCATTACCTCTGGTTCGTCTTGGATCAGACCGTCAGCACGGTGCAGGCACTGATGCCCGGCGCGCCGTACACATGGGTGAAGCCGACACGCGGAACGCCCGGCACTTGACGCTCGCCGGCTTCGCCACGGAGCTGAGTCACGATCTCGTGCACCTGGCGAAGACCGGAGGCTCCGATGGGTTCACCGTTCGCGATGCAGCCACCGTCGGTGTTGATCGGCAGGCGCCCACCGATGTCGGTTTCCCCAGCCGCGACCAGGGCTTCCTGCTCGCCGGGCTCACAGAACCCGCATTCGGCCATGTGCATGATCTCGGCACCGCTCTCGGTGTCCTGCAGCTGCGCGACGTCGACGTCGCCCGGACCGATGCCGGCCTGCTCGAAGGCCGCACGTGCTGCGTCAGCACTCACACTGGTGGGTTCGCCGTCGCCCTGAACGGAGGGGCTGAAGACCTCGAAGGACCCGAACCGGCGGGTCCGGTGGGTGATAGCGGCGATCTCGATCGGCCGACCGGCGGCTCGCGCGACGTAGTCCTCGCCTGCCACGACGATCGCGGCTGCTCCCTCACCCGGTGAGCAGAACATGTACCGCGTGAGTGGATCGTTGACCATGTCGGCTTCGGCGATCGTCGTGGCATCCATGGCCTCGCGACGCCAGGCGTTGGGGTTGAGAACGCCGTTGCGGTAGGCCTTTTCGGCGACCAGGGCCAGCGTCCGACTCGAGATGTCGTGCTGACGCATGTAGCGGGAGATCTTGGCACCGAAGAACTGGGTGGTGACCATCAGACCGGCCTCGCCGTAGCCGTCGGGTAGTCCCCACTCCGCCGGTCGTGGGTCGAACGCACCACGCGGGTGTTTGTCGAAACCGACTGCGAGCGCAACGTCCGCAGAGCCCGAGCGCACGGCGTTGACGGCCGAGAACAATGCGCTTCCGCCTGTTGCGCAACCGTTCTTGACATTGGTGAACGGGATTCCGGTGAAGCCCAGTTCGGCAACGAGAGTATCTGCGAGACCCGAGCCGTCACTGCCACCGAACGCGACCTGGACGTCCGGCCAGGTCAGACCTGCATCGTGTAACGCGTTGCCGATCGCCGTCACAGCCATCTGACGACCGGACACTCCTGGCTGACGTCCGAATTTGGACAGACCGGCACCGATGATCGAAACTTTCTGTGTCACTGCGTCATTCCTGTCGATTCCGGTTGCGTGCCGAGTGCGTCGACAGCGAATCGGGGCACCGGCGCGGTGGACGTCAGACGCACCGGTGCCCCATCCAGTTCGTCGAAGCTCTCACAGTCGATGATCGCTTCGATCTTGATGCCCTCGGGCAGTTCCACGTAGCCGACTGCGAAGGGAACGAACCCGCCGACCGGTGGCACGTAGGGAGGAGACTTGGGCGCAAATCGCTGAATCGTGAAGGCCCACAGTGTGCCTCGCGTACTCAACGTGATGTTCTCCGCAGTGGGCGTGGCGCACCTGCTGCACATCGCACTCGCGGGGAAAGCCACGGTACTGCACACAGTGCACCTGCTGCCCTCGAGTGCGACGGCCGTTGCCTGCTCCATTGATGCTGCCTTTCGGGCTGTTCGGTCAGAACGCGGACGTGGTGCGGATCAGCGCCCGACCCACTTGGGTTCGCGCTTCTCGAGGAATGCGGTGACGCCCTCCTTGCCGTCCTCGGACTGGAGCGCATTGCCGACTGCGAGATGCTCCATGACCATGAGCGACTGGATGTCCGCATCCAGACCGCGGTCGATGCACATCTTGGTCAACTTCATCATGAATGGGCTCTTGTCGACGAGCGGTGCCACGAAGTCTGCGACCAGCTGGTCGAGCTCGGCTTCCGGTGCGCAGGCATTGATCAGGTCGAAGTCGACGGCTTCCTGGCCACTGAGGAGCTTGCCGGTGAGCATCAGTTCCTTCGTCTTGCGGATGCCGATCATGCGCGGGAGGCGGTAGATGGGGCCCGCGCCGCCGAAGAGTGCGCGGCGAATGTGGAAGTCGCCGATCTTGGCGGACTCCGCAGCGACGGCGAAGTCGCACGAGATCATCAACTCGAACCCGCCTGCGGTGACGTAGCCCTCGAGCACCGCAACGGAGGGGGTGTTCATGGAGTACAGGCGATCGCACACCTTTGCCGACAGCACAGCGACATCCATGGCGTTGGTGGTGCCGACGAAGTCCGACAGCAACTCGTCGAGGTCGAAGCCGGAGCAGAACTGGTTCTGCACACCGCGCAGGACGAGAACCTTCAGATTGGGGTCGTTGTCCACCTCGACAATGATCTCGTCCAGACGATGCAACAGCTCCACCGTGACAGCGTTCTTCTTGTGCGGGCGGTTGAGCCAGACGCGAGCGACGTCGCCGTCCTTCTCCAACAGAATGTGGTCGGTGTCGATCATGTGACAGCCTTTCGAGAGTGCAAATTGAACTGGATTCACTTCAGTATTGATCATCGAGGCGATGGCGTCAATAGCCGACCCGCCGCGACGGCAGCAATCGGTCTACACAGCCAGAAAATCGGCGATCCGTTCCCGGTGCGCACGCGAATCCCCCTGCAGCGCTTCGTTTCCGAGAACTCGGCGAAAGTAACTGTGTGCAGCGTGCTCCCACGTGAAGCCCACTCCCCCGTGCAATTGCACGGCCTCGTGGGCCACGTGTACCGCAGCGTCGCCACACACAGCTCCCGCGACGGCAATCGCCAGACGAGCGTCATCGGGATCCTCGTCGTGCACCGCTGCGGCATACCGGGCGGCCGATCGGGCACGCTCGAGTTCGATCAACAGGTCGGCGAGGCGGTGTTTGATTGCCTGGAACGAGCCGATCGGGCGGCCGAACTGATGACGCGTCTTGACGTGATCGAGCGTCATCTGCAGCAGGGCGTCTGCGATACCGGTGTTCTCACACGCGAGCGCAAGAGTCGCCACATCCTGTATCCGTGCGATCGCGTCGTCGGCTTTTTCAGCCGGCACCACGAGCGTCGCCGCGGCACCATCGAACGAGAGGTCTGCCTGACGCCTGGTGGAGTCGACGACACGTCGATCACGCACAGCAGATGCACTTTTCGTCGGCACCGCGAAGAGAGCTGTCCCTTCGGGAGCGCGGGCGCTGACGACGACGAGGTCGGCACCGCCACCTCCGACGACGAAGCGCGCCTGTCCGCTCACGGCCCAACCGTCGCCGGTTCGCAGCGCCTCGAGGTCGTCGGACTCGACGGTCAGTGCGCTCACCGCCACGACCGTTCTGCCGTCGAGGATTTCGTCGAGCAGGTTCGAGTTGCCCGCCTCCATCATGGCGCGAACCCCTACGGCTGCATGCTGATAGACAGGTTCGACAGCCAGAGCGCGACCGCATTCCTCCAAAATGATGCCCAGCTCGACCATTCCGTACCCGAGCCCCCCGGCCTCCTCCGGAACAGCAAGGGTGGTCACCGACATGTCGGTGACCAGGCGTTTCCACAGGTCGACCGAGTAGCCGGGGGCAGAGTCCGCAGCGGCGCGCACCTGTTCGATCGCGGAGTACTTGGCGAGGACTCCGCGGATGGCCTCGCGTATTTCGGCTTGTTCGCTGCCGGGCGTCAACGCCGACGGCTCCGACCGAGGCCAGGGGGCTTGTGCGTCGCGGTGAGATGAGGTCATGTCGCTCCACTCGAGTTGAATTCAGTTCTTTCTCGAACCATAACCGCTCGAACCCTCGACAAACAGGGTTTGCCTGAACTAAGTTCAATTCATGTCACTGGAGATTGTGGAGTATTACGCCGCCCTGGACGCCGGGCACCTGGACGAGGCGGTCGCGATGCTTGCCGAGGACGTCGCCTTCTCGATGATCCTGCCGGGCGGGGCAAATCGAAAGACCGGACGGGCCGCCATGCTCGAATACCTGGTGGGTCGGCCTCCCGTCGGCCGCAAACACCGAGTCCTCCGATCGTCCGTCGACCACGACCTGCAATTCGTACACGGAGCGGTGACCGAAGGAGATCGGACCACGGGCTATTTCGTCGGGGTCATGCACGTTCGCTCGGACGGCCTCATCGACCGGTACCAGGTCTCGTTCGATGCCGAATTCGCCCTCCTCGATACCGATGAAGGAGATCGCCGATGAACTCGGACATGCAACCGACGCCGACTCTGCAGCGCTGGTTCGAGTACATGGATTCGGACGACCCGGATCGGGTCCTGACCATGATCTCGACGGACTTCCGTATGTCCGTGCAGTTTTCCAAGGGACACGGCGAGGCAGCCGAGTTCGTGGGCGACCGCGACGGTCTCGTCGCATACCTGCAGCAACGCGAGAAGAGCACCCTGGTTCATCATCTGGACCGAGGTGCCTCGGTGGAGGGTACCGAGATGGTGTTAGGACGGACCACCCGCGACGGAGCCTTCGAGGCGTCGTTCAACGCCTCGGCCCAACTCGACACGAGCGGGCGCGTCCGACGGTTGCTCATCGCCCGCACGCCGGAACTGGCGTTCGACTGAGAGCCGAACGGCTCGCGAAACAGACAGAAAAGAGCGAGATGTCAGAGCATGCATTGATTTTCGAGGCCATTCGCACCCCGAGAGGCAAGGGGCGCAACGGATCGCTGCACGGCACCAAGCCGGTGGACCTCGTTGCGGGGTTGATCACCGAACTGCGGGCTCGATTCCCCGATATGGATCCGTCCGACATAAACGACGTCATCCTCGGCGTCGTCTCACCGGTCGGAGAACAAGGCGCGGTCATCTCCCGCGCAGCCGCTTTGGTGGCTGGTCTCCCGGAATCGGTCCCCGGCACTCAGATCAATCGTTTCTGCGCGTCCGGGCTCGAAGCGACCAACCTGGCTGCACAGAAGATCGCGTCCGGTTGGGACGATCTGGTGATCGCAGGCGGCGTGGAGTCCATGTCCCGGGTGCCGATGGGCAGCGATGGTGGTGCCTTGTTCACCGACCCGGCCACCGCTTACGACCTCTACATCGTTCCACAGGGCATCGGTGCCGACCTGATCGCGACGGTCGAGGGTTTCTCCCGTCACGATGTCGACACCTACGCGGCGGAGTCTCAGCGACGCGCCGAGGCAGCCTGGAGTGCAGGTTATTTCAAGAAGTCCGTCGTTCCGGTCGAGGACTTCAACGGCGTCACCCTGCTCGACCACGACGAGCACCGGCGCCCGGGAACCACCACGGACAGCCTGGGCACGTTGAAGCCGGCCTTCGCCGCGCTGGGCAAGGCCGCGGGTTTCGACGACGTAGCGCTGCAGAAGTACGTCGACGTCGAACGCATCGATCATGTTCACACCGGCGGTAATTCGTCGGGGATCGTCGACGGTGCCGCCCTGGTTCTCATCGGCAATGCCGCGGCCGGAGCACGAGCGGGCCTGGTTCCGCGCGGCCGCATCGTGGCCACGGCTCAGGTCGGTAGCGAACCGACGATCATGCTCACCGGTCCGACTCCGGCCACCGTTGCGGTGTTGAAACGAGCCGGCCTCACCGTGGACGACATCGACGTGTTCGAGCTGAACGAGGCCTTCGCCTCCGTCGTGCTCAAGTGGATGAAGGACCTCGACATCCCGCACGAGAAGACCAACGTCAACGGCGGAGCAATCGCGATGGGCCATCCACTAGGGGCCACCGGAGCGATGTTGGTGGGCACCGTACTGGACGAGCTGGAACGAACCGGTGGCCGCTACGGCCTGATCACCCTCTGCATCGGCGGCGGAATGGGCGTCGCCACCGTCATCGAACGCCTCTGAACCGCCCATCGTCGACACAGAGAAATACGAGAGAACATGAGCGAGAACATGATCGGGTGGGAACGCGGTGCCGACGGCATCGTCGTACTCACGATGGACGACGCAGGCAAGAGCGCGAACACGATGAACGATACGTACATCGCGTCGATGGCCGCCGCAGTCGAGCGGCTCGAAGCCGAGAAGGATGACATCACCGGTGTCGTGATCACCTCGGCCAAGAAGTCGTTCTTCGCAGGAGGCGATCTCGACGACATGACGAAGGACCCGGGCGCTGTCGACGAGCGGGACGTTGCGCGCGCCTTGACCGAGCGAATCGACGGAATCAAGAAAGTTCTTCGACGGCTCGAAACCCTCGGCCGCCCTGTGGTGGCCGCGCTCAACGGCGCGGCCCTCGGCGGCGGATTCGAGATTGCGTTGCACACCCATCACCGCATCGCAGCAGACGTGCCGGGCAACCGAATCGGTCTGCCCGAAGCAACGCTCGGATTGCTACCCGGGGGTGGCGGGATCGTCAGAACGGTCCGACTGATGGGACTCGACGCCGCCCTGTCGAAGGTGTTGACGAAAGGCCAGCAACACTCGGTGGCCGACGCGATGACGCTCGGGCTGATCGACGCGACAGTCACCGGTGTCGCCGAGCTGATTCCGGCCGCGAAGGCGTGGATCGCCGAGAACCCGTCGGCTGTGCAGCCATGGGACGTCAAGGGTTTCGAGATTCCCGGCGGCGGACCGACCGATCCTGCCGTTGCGCAGAATCTTCTGGCCGCGACGGCTCTGCTGCGCAGGCAGCTCAAGGGTGCACCCTCCCCCGCACCGAGGGCGATCCTCGCCGCTGCGGCGGAGTGCGCGTCGGTCGACGTGGACACCGCGGATCGCATCGAAACCCGCTACTTCGTCTCTCTGATGACCGACCGAGTGGCGCAGAACATGATCCGCGCGTTCTTCTTCGACATGCAGACCATCCGGCGCGGCACGTCCCGCCCGGCCGGCCACGACACGTTCACCGCCCGTACCGTCGCGGTCATCGGGGCCGGAATGATGGGTGGCGCAATTGCATACGTGTGCGCGAAGGCCGGTATCGAGGTCGTACTGAAGGACCTCGACCGGGACGCAGCCGATCGTGGAAAACAGTACGCCGAGAAGCTGGAAGCTAAGGCCCTGGAGCGGGGCTCGACGACGGCCGAGAGGTCGGCGGCACTGCTCGACCGGATCCGTCCGACCGCGGACGCGACCGATTGCGCCGCCGTCGATCTCGTGATCGAAGCAGCATTCGAGTCGGTGGACGTCAAGAATCGGGTATTCGCGGAACTCGGCGGTGTCGTTCCCGCCGAAGTCGTCCTCGGCTCCAATACCTCCCAGCTTCCCATTTCGATCCTGGCCGACGGCGTGAGCCGACCCGAGAATTTCATCGGAATCCACTTCTTCTCCCCCGCCGACAAGATGCCCCTGGTCGAAATCATCCGTGGTCGAGCGACATCCGACTCGACTGTGGCGAAGGTCGTCGACTTCGTGTTCCAGATCGGTAAGACCCCCATCGTCGTCAACGACAGTCGGGGCTTCTTCACCTCGCGAGTGATCGGCGCGTTCCTCGACGAAGCAATGGCCGCGGTCGGTGAAGGCGTCAACCCGGTGTTCGTCGAACAGGCAGGCGCGCAGGCCGGCTACCCCGTCCCACCGCTGCAATTGATGGACCAGGTGACCTTGTCGCTGTCGCAGAAGATCCGCAAGGAGAACGAACGCGCGCTGGCGAGCGAAGGCAGCCCGCCTCGCCGACACGGCTCGGATGCGGTGATGGACAGGATGGTCGATGAACTCCACCGCCCCGGTCGCGCCGGCGGCGGCGGTTTCTACAGCTACGACGAATCGGGTGCGAGAGCCGGGATCTGGCCGGGTGTGCGCACGTCTTTCGACTCGGGCTCGACTCGAATTCCTTTCGTGGACATGCAGGAACGGATGCTGTTCGCCGAGGCGATCGAGGCGGTCAAGTGCCTCGACGAAGGTGTGCTGACGAGCGTGGCCGACGCGAACATCGGATCCTTGCTGGGCATCGGCTTCCCGCCGTGGACCGGGGGCGTGATCCAGTACATCGACCAATACGACGGCGGGCTGTCCGGCTTCGTCGACCGAGCACGCGAGTTGGCATCGAAGTACGGGGCTCACTTCGAGCCGCCGCAGTCGTTGGTGAACAAAGCACTACGCGGAGAGCGCGTCCATACACTCGTGTCCTGAACGAAAAGAGAATGCTGTGAATGCACTACGTCGATCGGTGATGTCAGTCGGGATCGCAGCGGTGACCGTCGTTGCTGCGGCGTGCGGGCAATCGTCGCAGGAAGCCGGATCCGCACCGGTACAGGGCACGTGGGACGACGTCGTGGCCGCGGCCGAAGGCGAAGGGACCGTATACCTGTACTCCAGTCAGCATCCCGAGAACCTCGCGCTACTCGAGACCGCCTTCGAGTCGCAGTATCCCGACATCGATCTCGAGTTCACGCGGGGCAGTGACGTCGAGCTCAACCCGCGCGTGGAGACCGAAGCCCGGACCGGCCGTGGGACAGCCGACGTGCACATGTCGACCGATGCCGCATGGATCACGAATGCGTCCGAATCGGGTACCTTTTCGACGCCGGTGGTCGGGCCGGCCTTCGACGACCCGGCGTACGCTCGGTCGACGAGCATGCTGAACGACACGTTCTTCCTCACGAGCGCAGCGATATTCGCACTCGGGTGGAACACCGATGCCGTTCCTGCCGGGCTGTCCTCCCCGCAGGATCTGTTGGATCCGACGTTGAAAGGCAGGCTGGGCGTCGTGAATCCTGCGGGGTTCGCCGCCGTCGTCGACGAGTATCGGTTCTTCGACGAGAACTGGACCGGTGGCGGCTTTCTGGACAAGCTCGCCGCTCAGCAACCGCGGGTGTACCCGGGCACATTGGCCGTAGCGCAGGCATTGAGCTCGGGCGAGATTGCCGCGTCGCCGATGGTTCCCCCACTGGTCAGGGAGAAGGACGCAGGCGCACCGGTCGACTGGACACTTCCCGATCCGGCGTGGGGTGCGCCGTACTACTCTCACGTGCTGTCGTCGGCTCCGCATCCCAACGCCGCGCAGGTGCTGGCCGACTTCATGGTGTCGGCCGAGGGGCAACGCGCCCTGTCGAAGGGGTACGGCAGCGCGCTGCCCGATGTCGAGAACTCCGTGGGGTCGGCTCAGGGCATTTCGCTGCCCGATTCGGATTCGCTGACGCCCGAGAAGGTCTCGCAGTTCCAGCAGGAGTGGGAAAGCATGTTCAACTGAAATCTCGCACTCGAAGGAAGCCCAGCGCGACCATGAACAGCCGAACCGTCTGCCTCACCTCATATCCGAGCGGAAAACTCACGACCGAACATCTCGAGCTGGCGGACATCCCGCTCGCTTCACTGCTCGATGGCGACGTGCTGGTACGAAATACGTGGCTCTCGATCGACCCGTCGATTCGACTACGCCTCGGTGAAGCGGCACCGTCCGGGTACCTACCACCGCTCCGGATCGGAGATGCGTTGGTGGGGTTGGCTCTCGGCATCGTGGTCGAGTCACGGCACGAGAACTTTCGGCCAGGAGATCTGGTGTCGCACATGTACGGCTACCGCGACTTCGCCGTGGTCTCCGCCGCGGCCGGCGGATTGGGCGGCGCGGGCACCCTCACCAGAATCGACGCCCACGACTGGCCACAGCGGTGGTTTCTCGGTCCGCTGGGAAGTTCCGGCCTCACGGCCTACGTCGGTCTCTTCGAGGTCATGGACATTCGACCGTCCGATACCGTCTGGATCTCGGCTGCCGCAGGAGCAGTCGGCAGTATCGCTGCCCAACTCGCAGCCCACCACGGATGCACGGTGATCGCGTCCGCAGGCAGCCGGCGCAAGGCCGATCACCTTGTCGATGCCCTCGGAGCATCCCGATCGTTCGACTACCACGACGGCGACGTCAGCACCCTGCTCGCACTGGCAGCCCCGGACGGGATCGACGCATACTTCGACAACGTCGGCGGCTCTCACTTCACCGCCGCCCTCGACGCACTTCGACCCGAAGGACGAGTGGCGATGTGCGGAGCAATTTCCACCTACGAAACATCGAACACGCTGCCGTCGAACCTGTTTCAGATCACGGCCAAGAGCCTGTCGGTACGAGGATTTCGAGCCGGCTCGTTCGGCCATCTCTACGACACGATGCGATCCGCCGTCGGAAGTCGACTCGTCGACGGAACCATGATTTACGAGGAGTCCGTCTACGACGGCCTCGAGCAGTCTTCAGCCGCACTGGTCGACCTACTCAACGGACGAACGAGCGGAAAGACGCTGTGCAGGTTGTAAACCCCGGTTACGTACCGCTGACGCATCGGTTCAGAGCGGTCCTGCGTTCGACCGCACGACGCGCGGCGGCGTCCATTGCTCGTTCAGGGCATCCTCGGTCGGTTGATAGATCCTCAGGACCAAGAAGAACGGGTGCTGGGGTGCCGGAAGCCATTCGTGGTCGGGACTGTCGGTCGTGGGGGGTGATGCGCTCACGGTTATTGTCGACGGTCCCGTGGCTCCGTCGGCTCCGTTGACCGCCGATCCCACCGAGTGCTTCCTCCCGGGCGCGTCGTACAACCAGCCGGTTTCTGCGTCGTACAAGGTGATACTCCAAAATGCCTGCGCTGGTGGGGTGGTGACGAACTCGATCGCGTACTGCTCGCCGGCTTCGCACGACAGGCGTTGTCCATCTTCGTCGACATAGGTGTTGTACGAGCAGTTCTCCTCGACGACGTTCGCGCCGAGACCGACGAAGTTCATGACCGCACGTGCAAAAAAATTATGCCCGTGGGCACCCTTGCCGAGCACCCGAGTCCAACCGGATTCGGTGCGACGCCCCAGCAGTGATCGAGACCGGAACAACATCGTCATCGCGGCCTCGAAGCCCTGTTCCATGCCTTTCCGTGCGGCCTCATCGAGGTCGTTCACAGAAAAAGTGCCAGTACCCACACCGAGCTGTCGAAATTGGTGCACGTGGGCTACGTCGGTGAACGGCACTCCGTTCACCGCCAGTGACGCATCGAGGGCCGTGAAGAACGCTGCCGACGAGACTTCGACCGCACGAGGTTCGACCACCGGCCACGCCGGCACCGACGCGATCGGTGCATCGATCGTGACCGCGTCCTGCAGCCTGTGCACGGCCGGCAGGTCCGAGTCTCCGAACACCTGTATCCGCATCAACAGCCACATGATCGGTGTGGCGACTCTGAACACCTCGATACCTTCAGGAACCGAACCGGTCCAGTCCGAACACGCCAGGAACAACGCGCGCGGCTGTTCGGGGTGCGTACGCCGACTGACATTGCTGGCGTTGCTGTAGGCGTCCAGGAAATTCAGCGTGTAGTACCGACTACCGAAATCGGGAAGAACGACGACGATCGGCCCATCCGATAGGTCGAGCCAGGCATTGGAATACAGCGTGTCGACATTGGGGACCCGGAAGGCCTGGAACTCCGCACCGGCAATTATCCGTTCGTGGACCAGCGAATTGGTCGCCCAACGTTCGCCGTCTGCAGCCGGGGCACACGCGTCACACATGCCGGCGTACTGGTACACCGATGGCAGGCCGTAGACCACAGCGTGCATCGCCAGTGATTGTGCCCAGTGCTGCCTGTCCTGTGCGTCCGACGGGTGTACATCCGCCGCATCGGTCGAAGCGATCTGATCGGCCGAACTCGGGTCGTACGTTCGCATCGGTGAAAGTCCCTTCTCGCAGACAATGTCGTTGATTCGAACGTCCATCGCGTTCCTTGTTTGCGGCCTCGCGGCGCGTCGAAGCCGTGAACGACCATTGAAAAGTGATTGACATCACGCAGCATAGCTGCTGAACTGAGGTCAGTTCAAACAGGAGGGCACAAATGCGATATCCGGTCCGGACAAAACACGTCATCATCGCGATGCTCGTCGCCACATCGACCGTTGCGCTCAGCGCATGCGGATCGTCGGGCGGGGACACTGCATCGGTGGAAGGAAACTGGGAAGACGTAGTGTCGGCAGCCGAAGAGGAAGGCTCGGTGACGCTCTATTCGAGCCAGAACACCACCATCCTCGACAGCGTGAAAGCCGCGTGGAATGCGAAGTATCCCAACATTGCTCTCGAATACGTGCGGGGTACCGACGCGGATCTCAACCCACGCGTAGAGGTCGAGAACAAAACCAAGAAGGGGATTGCCGACGTCCATGTCGTGACCGATACCGCGTGGATCGCCTCCGCTTCGGAGTCGGGAAGTTACTCCCAAGAATTACGCGGCCCGAGTTTCGACAACCCCGATTACGACCGGGACTCCAGCATCAAGAACAACCGCCTGTTCCTGAACGTCGCTGCCACCTTCGGAATGGGCTGGAACACCGATGCGGCCCCGAACGGCCTTACCGATCCTCGTGATGTTCTCGATCCCGAATACAAAGGGCGCGTGGGCGTTGTCAGCCCTGTGGGCATTGCCTCCTACGTCGACCTCTACAGCTTCTACCGCCAGAATTTCGGCGACGATTTCCAGGAACGTCTCGCCGCACAAGAACCGAGAATCTATCCGAGCGCCCTCGGAATTGCCCAGGCTTTGACGTCCGGTGAGGTAGTTGTGGCACCGATGGTGCAACCATTGGTTCAAGAGGTAGCGACCGGTGCGCCGGTGAATTGGGCTCTACCGACCCCATCGTGGGGCACCCCTTTCTACGGGCACGTCACCTCGGTCGCGCCACATCCGAATGCAGCGCAGGTCCTGGCCGACTTCCTGGTCAGCACGGAGGGACAGACCGCGCAGGCCATCGGAGTGGCGACGGCACTGCCCGGCATCGCCGGGGCGACGGCTGACGCACACGACATCCACGCTCCCGACCCCGAACAATTGACCAAGCAGTATGTCGACCAACAGTCCGCGGAGTGGGAACAGCAGTTCGTGAGCTAGCGTCCTGCAGCCGAGCAGAACCGAGCGCAGGCCGTGACGGGATCCGAACCGTCACGGCCTGCGCTTTTCCATCACGACGATGAGGCGGACCAGATGACGAAGCTCAATGCGAACATCCCGAGAGTCGGAATCAACACCGCGATGGCGTGGGCACGCCAGGGAAACACCACCCTGGTGTCCTCCGCGGTACGTCCGGCCCTCACCCGCGCAATCCAACCCGAGGCCAGCAACGCCGCCGAACCGAATCCGACGAGGACAGCCAGCGCTATCAACGCAGGCTGGCGGGTGTGCGCGCTCAGCCGAATGCCGATCACTGCACAGACGGCCACGGCCGATTCCGTACGGACCCAGGCCAACTGGGTTCTCTCTACTTGGAGTCCTCCGTCTCCCAGATCCCCGCCCGGCCGTGAAGCTGGTGGCTCGCCCCGACGTCGACAGGTCATCACAGGACGGACCACAGCACCAGAACCCCGACCGCCGCGAGGACGAAAGCCAACGGCAGGGCAATACGAGGAGAAGGAAGGGCCTCGGATTTCCGCATACTCTTCTCGGTGCGCGCCCAGCCCCACCATGCGTGCAACGGAACTCCGATCGACGACGCGATCAGCATCACCGAGGCCACCACACTCGGTACGGACCCGCCACCGATATCGAACACCTGCAGAGCCACCCCCGCTGCCATCAATGCCAGCGACGTTCGAATCCACGCCAGGTAGGTTCTCTCGTTCGCGAGACTGAAGCGCGGATCGGGCTCGGCTCCCACGGAATACACCGAACGGGGAAACCTTCCAGGCCTGTCGTTTGTCACATCGACCTCTCGAACTTCACTGCAATCGCAGCATCGCCGTGTCCGGACCTTCGCGTATCACGTCCGACGAACCGCATTCCAGGATACAGTCAACGTGAATTCAATTCATGTTAAGGGGTGCTGTGACGAATTACGCCGACCCGGAACGTGTCGACCTACGCGACGATTCACGTGCACTCCAGATCTGGGGATTCCCGGTGATCTTTGCCCAACGCCTCCGGCTGCGGTTCACCGATCCAGCGAATCCGCACGCGGAGCGACCTCCTGCGTCGGCCGGCGCGCCTCTGAACATCCTGGGACACCAACGAGAATTGTCTAATCCCACGCTGACCGCGGGTGTCGCCCCGAATGTCGACACGCTGTACTCGTTGGCCTTCGTCGACCTGGACTCCGGCACCTTCGAGCTGCGGCTACCGGACTTCGGAAGCCGTTACTACAGCGTGCAGATCGGTGAAGCAGACTCGACCACGAATACGGTTGTCGGCCAGAGGACTCACGGGTCTCGCATCCCTCCGATCACCCTGTTCCGGCAGACACTCGCGCCGGCCGAGGTTGTGGACGGATGGATCGCGTGTCGGTCGAGATTCGTGATGATTGCCATCCGTATTCTCGTCGATCCATCCCGGGTCGGAGACATGAACACGGTCAACGGCTTACAGAGCCACATCATTCTGTCCGGCCCGCCTACACCCCCGACTGCGCGTGCCGATCTCGCCCTGAGCACCGTCGACCGTTCCGACGAACTGCGGCGGCCCGTCGAATTTCTCGCTGCCCTCGATCACGCCACGGTCAACCTCGCCGATTCGGACGTACCAAGCTGGGTCAGGCGCACGCACCGCCGTCTCGTCGATGCACTCGAGAACACCGTCGAGCGTCGTACCGCCGAGCGCGACATCGCGGACGGACTACGGACGGGTCTCGAAGACATTGCTGCGCAGGTGAAATCGATCGGCCGTCTCGTCAACGGCTGGGCTGTGAACGACGCAGGTGCAGACTTCGGAGCAGATCAGCTTCTACGAGCCGCCGTTGCCTACTCCCAGATCTACATCAACCCGGCAGTCGAGGCGTCCTACCCCGTGTGCGAACAAGACGAGGAAGGCCGTCAGCTCAACGGCTCGAACAACTACGCAATCACCTTTCGGGTCGGCCATTTTCCGCCTGCAGACTATTTCTGGTCGATGACCGTCTACCACGCGCAGGGACTTCTTTACGCGAACGAACTCGACAGGTACGCCATCACTGACCGCACACAGGACTTGAAACACGACAAGGACGGGTCCCTCACCGTCATGGTCCGAACCAGCTGCCCGACGATCGGAACCGCGACCAACTGGCTGCCGTGTCCACCCGGCGACTTCCGGCTGATGCTCAGGCTGTACGGACCGACACAGAATTCCCGCTGGTGTCCCCCGCCCGTGGTACGACTGATGTGATCGACCCGTACCTCGAACGCAACCCTGGCGATGCGCTTTTCGGATCGGGTCATTCTGCGGCCCTTGTTGCCGACCGACACCCAGCCGCGGACCTGGTTTCCCCATCGTCATCGACATCCCGGTGAGGACACCGGCGCAATCATGTCCGTCGGTGGATCCACGCGTAGACTCCGTTTCATGTCGTGTCCTGCACCTCGTCCCGAACCATTTGTTTCGTCGACTTCTACTGCGGCGCTTGAGGACTTGAGAACGCGACTTCGCGCGACACGGTGGCCGGACGATCTCGCCGATGCCGGGTGGTCGCTCGGTGTCGACGTCGGCTACCTGCGTGAACTCGTCGAGTACTGGGCCGACGAATTCGACTGGACGGCACAGGAGTCGGCCCTGTCGAGACATCCCCGATTCCGGGTCGACGTCGGTGATCTGGGCATTCACTTCTTGCACGCACGGGCAGTGTCACCCGTGGGTCCGGTTCTTCCTCTGGTCCTCAGCCATGGGTGGCCGGACTCGTTCTGGCGCTACTCGAAAGTTGTATCGCTGCTGACCGATCCGGGTGCGCACGGCGCTGACCCCACCGATGCGTTCGATATCATCGTGCCCGACATGCCGGGCTACGGATATTCGGATCCGCCGACAGGACCCCCTTTGAATTCGATTGCAGTGGCTGGACTTTGGGCCGAGCTGATGCACATTCTCGGGTATTCCCGTTTCGGGGCCGCCGGAGGTGACATCGGCAGCGGCGTCAGTCGCTACCTGGCTTTGGACCACCCTGAATCCGTGGTGGCCGTCCACCGAATGGATGCTGGACTGCCCGTCTTCACCGGCGACCCCGCAGATCTCTCACAGCAAGAGCGGGAGTTTCTCGACAAGGCCGCCGCGTGGGGTACTGCGGAGGGCGCTTACGCTGCGATGCACCGCACGAAACCGCAGACCGCGGCCGTCGGGTTGACCGATTCGCCGGCCGGACTGGCCGCATGGATCGTCGAGAAACTCCGAGGGTGGACCGACTACGACGGGGACATCGAACGCAGCTTCAGCAAGGACGAGATCCTCACGAATGTCACCCTCTACTGGCTCACCGAATCCATCGGGTCGTCGATGCGAATGTACAACGCAAACGGTTCCATTCCGTTGGAGCAGCACGCCCGTCGGGTCGAGGTGCCGTCAGGGTTCTCACTCTTCGCGGGTGACCTGATCAGTCCGCCCCGCTCGTGGCTCGACCGCGTCGCGAACGTCGTTCATGTGTCCGAGCTTCCGCGAGGTGGGCACTTCGCGCCGTTCGTGGAACCCGATCTGTACGCGCAGGAACTGCGCGACTTTTTCCGGCCGTATCGTGCGGCCCTCACGTAGAGCGATCGCAATGCACCGGCATTTCTCTGCGTCTCAGCACCCCATTTCCCGAAGCACTACCGAGGCTCGTCGAGTTCCAGGGCCAGTTCCATACACCGCAGGCGTGCAGTGGAGAAGTCGTAGGGCAACATTCGGACGGTCTCGGCAAGGCTCGTCGACCCGCATGCCGTACCGGTGTCGGCGGTAGCGGGGTGCAACTCGTCCCAGGCGTCGAACCGGGCGTCGTCGGCCTGCGCCAGACCGGAGCTCTCGATGACCACGTGGAGGGCGGTCTCGAAGGCGTGCCGTTCGGCCGCCACCTCCGCAACGCGAGGGTCGTCGACGGCAACCGTGTCGTCGAGCGCCTCCTCCGCGGCGGCTACCCGGTCGGAACACGCCCGCAGGTCCGGGTGGGTGGCCAGGGCGATGAAACGCGACGCCTGGACGGACGCACCGAGCGCGCCGAAGATCCGCTCGGTCACGAGAAGGGTGTCGAGATCGTCCTGCCGCAGGGCTCCCTCGGGCAGTTCTGCGAGGCGGTCGCTCACGACGTCGGAGAGCAGGCCCAACCTGCTCCCCTGCGCCCGCATACGCTGCACGGCGATCCGCTGCTGCTCGAATTCGGCCTGCCGGGCGACGAGGGATCCCTCCAGCCGGTCCAGAATGCGCGCGACGTCGCTGTCGGCGGTACCGGACGCGAAGGCGTCGCGGATGTCGTCGAGGGCAATGCCGGCGTCGGCCAGCCGGCGGATCCACAGCAGCTGGATAATCTCGTCGTAGCCGTAGCGGCGGCGGTCGTCACTACCCCGCTCGGGCTCCGGGAGCAGACCGATCTGGTGGTAATGACGGATCGCTCGCGGCGTGGTGCCGACGAACGCGGCAGCTCCCCCGATCGTGACTCGGCGCGGTGGGGTGAATGACGAGAACATGGGCTGGCCTTCCTCGGTGGGCGGGATACGTCCACTGGACCACATGACGCTACGGAATGAGCAACTCCTCTACTGAAACAACGTCTCATCGGGCATTAGGTTCGAAAGACATTCGAAGGAACGCACCCCCGGGTGACGAACCTGGCCGTCGAATCTCGAGCAACGCTGCATATTTCATTCGGTCTGGTCACCTGCCCACGCAGGCCGTGACTCGCGCGCTCGACCTATTACCCTCGATTCGAACTCTCCGCGATATGTGGGCGAGCCAGCGCGATGCGATTGCGGCCGTTGCGATTTGCTGCGAAGAAAGCAGCGTCTGCGGCCGGTGTCCCGTCGAACATCTCCCGGGAAGTGTTGCGGTCGATATGCGGCAACGAACCGCTGATGCTCATCAACTCGACGAACGCCTGCGCGACGCGGTCGGATTCCACCACTCGCCCGACGGCGATGTGGGAGGGGTTCGGGTAGACGCACATCGCGAATACGACGGGCCAAGTCGTCGAGGACGGATTGCGGGACGTGGATCACGAATGGGACGGGAGGCTCAGTGATTGTTACGACGTCATCATCAGACCCATCGCGGACAGGTACGGTCCAGAATCGACTGTGACGATGACGCTCGGGTCAGTAATATGGAGCACCAGTTCAGGATCGGAGCCGTCGGGCCAGATACGGTCCCGTGATGCTGTCCGGGGACGACGCGACTTCGGCGGGCGTTCCGGTAGCAACGACAGTGCCCCCGTTGTCGCCGCCGCCGGGACCGAGATCGATGACCCAGTCGGCGGAGGCTATGGCATCCAGGTCGTGTGCCACCATCACCACGGTGTTGCCTGCATCGACAAGCAAGTGCAGCTGGCGCATGAGCAGGGCGACGTCGGCGGGATGGAGCCCTGCGGTCGGTTCGTCCAGTAGATAGAGGGCAGTACCGCGTCGGGTGCGCTGCAATTCGGTCGCGATCTTGATGCGCTGCGCCTCGCCGCCGCTCAGCTCGGTGGCGGGTTGACCGAGTCGAAGGTAGCCGAGCCCGATGTCGTGCAACGTCTCCAGACTGCGGGACACTCCCGCGATATCGGCGAAGAACATCGCTGCCTCGTCCACCGACATGTGCAGTACCTCGGCAATTGTCTTGTCGCGCCAGGTTATTTCGAGAGTTTCCGGGTTGTACCGGTCACCGTGGCAGGTGGGGCAGGGGCCATAGGTGCCGGGGAGGAACAGCAGCTCCACTTCGACGAAACCGTCGCCCTGGCACGTGGGGCATCGTCCGTCCGCGACGTTGAAGGAGAACCGTCCGGGTGCCCATCCGCGGGCCTTGGCCTCGTCGGTGGCGGCGAACAGTTTGCGGACGACGTCGAACATTCCGACGTAGGTGGCCAGAGTCGATCGGGGGGTTCGGCCGATGGGTCGTTGATCCACCCGGACCAGGCGGGTGAACGACTCGATTCCGGAGACCTCGGCCACGTCGACCTCGATCTGTGCGTCATCGTCGTCTGTCGCGGTCTCGAGTCGGTGGCGCGCCACCTCGAACAGGACCTGGCTGACCAGTGTCGACTTCCCGGAGCCCGACACACCCGTCACCGCCGTCAGGACCGCGCGAGGGAACTCCGCTGTCAACTCCCGCAGATTGTGCCGGGTGACCCCGGCCAGAGTGAGCCAGCCCTGGGTGGGGAGCGCCTGCCGCTGCACGGATTCCGCTCGACCGAAGAGGTGCCTGCTGGTGACCGACTCCTCGATCTCCTCCAAGCCTGCGACGGGGCCGCTGTACAGCACCCGTCCGCCGCCCTCACCGGCCGCGGGTCCGATATCGACCACCCAATCGGCGCGCCGGACCACGTCCATGTCGTGTTCGACCACGAACAAGCTGTTTCCCGACGCCTTCAGCTGGTCCAGGACGTCGAGCAGCGGCTCGGCATCCGCGGGATGCAGTCCGGCGGACGGTTCGTCCAACACGTACACCACCCCGAACAGACCCGAACGGAGCTGAGTGGCAATTCGCAACCGCTGCGTCTCGCCGGGCGACAGAGTCGTCGAGCTACGCCCGAGCGCCAGATATCCCAAGCCCAAATCGAGCAACACGTCGATCCTGGCCAGCAGATCTGCGGTGATGCGTACCGCCACCTCCGTGGTCTCCCCCGACTGTTCGGCAATGGGGCGCAGTAATGCGGCAAGTTCTGTCAGCGAGAGCGCATTGATCTCGGCGATCGACCGGCCGGCAATGGTGACGGCAAGCGCGTCGGCGCGCAGTCCGCTGCCTGAGCACATCGGGCAGCGAACGGTCTCGGTGAATTGCAGAGCGCGTTCTCGCATGCGCTCGCTGTTCGAGTCGGTCAGAACGTGCATGACATGGCTGCGGGCGCTCCAGAACTTGCCTTCGTAACTGTGGTCGACTCGTCCCTCCTCCGGTTCGATCCACACCTTGGGGTGCTCGTCGGTGAACAGGAGCCACTCCCGGTCCTTCTTCTTCAGCGTGCGCCACGGCACGTCGATGTCGATCCCCATGCCGGCGACGATGCTGCGCAGGTTCGCCCCCTGCCAGGCACCCGGCCACGCCGCGATCGCGCCCTCCCGAATGCTCAGCGACGGGTCGGGAACCAGCAATTCCGTTGTCACATCATGGAACTCGCCCAAACCGCCGCATCGCGGGCAGGCACCGGCGACGGTGTTGGGTGAGAACGCTTCCGCCGGCAGCATGGGCGCACCGTCGGGATAGGTACCGGCCCGGGAGTAGAGCATGCGCAGCAGGTTCGACATCGTGGTGATGGTGCCGACGCTGGAGCGCGAGCTGGGCGACCCCCGGCGTTGCTGCAGCGCAACGGCCGGGGGAAGGCCGGTGATGGACGCGACATGAGGTGCGCCCACTTGCTGAAGCAGGCGGCGGGCGTAGGGGGCCACCGACTCGAAGTAGCGTCGCTGCGCTTCGGCGTACAGGGTGCTGAAGGCCAGTGACGACTTTCCTGACCCCGACACCCCCGTGAACGCGACGAAGGCATTGCGGGGTATGTCGACATCGACAGCTGCCAGGTTGTGCTCGGTAGCGCCGCGCGCACGGACGTACCCGTCCCACGTTGAGTCCGTCACCGAACGAGCCTAGCTGGCTCGCTCGGCCCGAGAGCACAGAAGCGACGAGATGCAGCGCATCGGTGCCATCGTGCCTCAGCGTATATCGAGGGTATCTTTTCGGTAGGTCTGCTCGTCGCGCCGTATGCGACGAGTACGAAGACCGCACAGAGGGAGGCGGCATGGCCGAGGAATACAGCACACGGCCGCTGTTTCGCAACGGTGCCGGCAGTGCCGCGATGATCCTGGGCATCGTGGCCCTGGTCTGCGCGTTCGTACCTTTCATCGGCGACTTCGTCGCTGTCCCAACAGGTGTCGCCGCCGTCGTGTGCGGGTGGGTCGGGGTCAGCCGGGACGAGAAGGGCATGGCGACCAACGGCCGCGAGGCAATGATCGGCGCAGCTCTCGGAGGCACGGCCATGTTCGTAGTGTTCGTGGCATACGCTGCCACCGTCGTGTGAACGGTGACGGAAGGCGAGTAGTGCCACGAACAGATTCGTTGCTTGCAGGCCTGGCCACCGACCTCATATCAGCGTGCAAATCACGCCGGACCGAAGAGTCGAGGCACTGGAGCGTTCATCGACGAACCGCATCGACATTCGTCACCATCGATGTGAATTCGGTGCCCTGTGCCGCCGGACTCCACAACCGCGCAACGAATTTCGGATCCGACGGTCCCGGAACAGCGTTGCAAGAGACAATGCCGACGCCCCATCCCAAATTCGCGCCGCGATCGAGCAATCTTCCGGTTTGATTGCGGAGAATCCGGTTTCGGTCTTTTTAGCTGATTAACGGCAAGAAGACAGGCCGACTCCGAATATCATCGACCCAGAAGTAATACGTGTTGGGCTTATCAGGATGCCGCGCAACCGAAACAAGCCATCGCACCTCTACGGCCTTGCTTTGCTCGTCGAACTGTTTTCGAATTGCTCCGCCCCCGAGGTACGCGTCACGCCGTGATCGACACCGAGGGCCGAGGAGTAACTGTGACACAAATTCTTGCTGCGAGACAACGACATCGGGTCCCGGCCGAGCACCGTGTGCTCGGTCTCGACCGTCGCACGTTTCCACCGGCACTCTTCGTCGTCGCGATCTTCGTCGTCTTGACCGTGATCCTTCCCCGTGTCGACGCGGCCATCGGCTGGGACGACCCGGTTCTCGCCGGTGAGCAACTCGCGCTGACGGACTCCATCGTCTTCACACCGACCACCGGCTGGGATGTCGAGGCCGGCTTTCGTGTCGACGACGAAAGCCGTCGTTCCGGTGACGCCACCGTCGCCGGGAAGGGCGTCACGTTCCAGGTCTCGTCGGACACGTTCGAGGGCACACCGGATGAATTGCTGGACCAAGTGGAGAAAGTCACCTCCCGCACCGACGACCCGACCTTCAGAGTCGACGGCGACAGGACCACTCTCACCACGACGTCAGGCGAGAGCGGTGTCGCACAGCCATACAGCAGCGTGACCGGGGACGGTGTGGTCGCAGCATTCGTCATCGCCGGCAGGGGGCTGAAGATCACCGCCTACGGGCCTCCCGCTCAGATGACCGCGGCCGTCGACAACATCCAGACCATGATCGCCAGCATCCGGACCGTCGACAGGAACAACTCATGAGCGAGACCGGCACCGACACCACATACAGCTCCGAGGCCCGCCAACGGCAGGCCAGAGCAATGGAGATCTCCGGCTGGGGTGAACGCTTCCACTTCGTGCAACCCCACAATCTGTGTTTCTGGGTGTTCGTCGTGCTGACCGGCATCGGCGCGTTCCAGGTGTGGGCGTACTTCGCACCCAAAACCGGGTTGTACGCCGACGCCTTCGCGATCTCGGCAGTGCTGTGCGGATTGTGCGGGCTGGCGTGGTTCGCTTGGTTCCGTCATATCGACCGATGGGAACGCCAACCGGGCCGACTCATCCTCGCCGCGCTCCTGTGGGGCGCAATTACGGCCACCTTTGCATTCGCCCTCACCGCGAACAACGCAATGATCAGCATTTACAACAAGCTTTTCGGTCAAGTGTGGAGTGCCAACTGGGCAGCCGGAGCCACCGCACCGATCACCGAAGAGGCCGCGAAGCTGTGCGGATTCATACTCCTCATGAGCCTTGCGCCGCGGTTGATTCGGACCGCGAACGACGGTCTGATAGTCGGCGCGTTCATCGGGCTCGGATTCGCGATCTTCGAGGACTTCCTCTACGCCGCCAACTCCACAGCTCAGGCCTTCGGTACCGATCCGGTCGACCACGCCGTGCAGATGTCGTTCACGCGCATAGCTGTCAGCTTCGTTTCCCACCCGCTGTTCAGCGCCCTCGTCTGCACCGGTGTCATCTACATCCTCGGCACAGCGGCCCAGCCACGCCGGATCGGACGCGGTGTGGCATTCGTATTGGTCGGAATGTTTTTGCACTTCACCTGGGACGACGCCGGCGGTCTCGGCCGAGGCGGCATCCTGACCTTCCCCGTCATGCTCGGCTCCATCGTGCTCGGGTTCACCGTCTTGACGATCGCGTTCCGGCGAGCAGCACCGCGCGAGTACCAGTTCGTTCGCGACATCCTCGCCCCCGAAGTCGAAGCAGGAACCGTGACCGACGCCGAGGTCGACGGCATCCTGGACAAGAAAGCACGCAAGGCGTTCATCAAGTCCGCGCCCCACCACAAGTCCCGTCGAGCACGCAAGCACCTACGTCGGGCAATTCTCGACCTCGCGCATGACTTGGCCCATGACAAGGGATCGGACACCGAGGCCGTGCGCCACTCTCGCTCGGAAGTCGAGCGGTTGCGCGTCAAGGCCGGCTGACCACCGCCGACCGAAAGCACGGCCTGCAGGTCGTCACAGTGCCTACGGGCCTGGAGGTCCGCCCCGACTTGCCCGCGCCCGGTTCATCCCGAGCAACACCAGTGCTGCCGCCGTCGCCGTGATGGCGAAGCCCGGTGGTTCCACGGTGCCCCAATTCAGATCGATGGTCGACGCTGTCCGCGCGCGTCATTGTCGTCTCTGCCTGCGAGAGCAAGGTGCACAACAGTTCTCGTGCTGCCGACGCTGTCGGGAAGGTTCTCCCGAACGCACACACCGTCGTCCTGACCGGCTGCAGTCACCACATGCTGCCGACGCTGTCGGCCGGGGAGCTCGGTGCCGTGCTTCTGAGCGCCCGGCACTGACACCTGTTGTCGGACTTATCCAATATTGCGTTCACCGACCGCCGCGCACTGTACGGTGACCGCGGGGATGGGTGCGGCTGTAGAAGAATGTCGGGGGGGATCATGACTCTGTTCGGTGTGCTCGATCGCGTATTGACTCGACGACTGCCCCTGGAGCCTCCGGACGATCCGCATGCCGCGATCCTTCCGACCCCGATCGGCAACGACGCCTTCTTCCTCACCCCTCCCGGCATCGAGGACCTTGCACACGGCGCGGTGATTCGGCAGCGCACGACCCGCGGTCTGGTGCCCCGGCCGCGAACCGCCCTGCATCAGTTCATGGTTCGATCGACCGACGCGCGGGGTCTACCCGCCGGCGTCACCGCCTCGCTGCTGATCCCGAAACGGCCGTGGACCGGGCGCGGACCACGGCCGGTCGTCGCCCACAACGTGGCCATCGATTCCCTCGGAGCCAAGAGCACGCCGTCGTACCGGCTCGTGCACGGTGTCGGTGCCGACCTCCCGCCGGTGATGCCGCTCTGGCTCGCCCGCGGATACGCCGTCCTCGTCGCCGATCACCAAGGCCCGCGGATGTCGTACTCCGAAGGCACGATGGCCGGGCATGCCGTCCTGGACTCGCTACGCGGGATGACGGTCGTCGCCCCGGAACTCGCCGACAGCCCAGTGGTGGCCTACGGCTACAGCGGCGGCGCGATCGCCACCACGTGGACGGCGCAGCTGCAGCCGAGGTACGCGCCCGACGTGAGGTTGGTCGGTGCCGTCGCCGGTGGAACGCCCACCGACTTCTCGATGCTCCTGGACACCATGAACGGCACCGTCGCGGCCGGCCTGCTGGGCGCGGCGAGCATGGGTCTCGCGCGTGAGCACCCCGAGATGGTCGAGCTGTTCGGCCCGAAGGCGCTGCTGTTGGCGTCCTGGGTGAAGGACATGTCCGTCCTCCCCCTGGCCTTGGGCGGGCTGGTACGCATGCGAATCGAGGACTTGGCGTCCGAACCCGACCCGTTCGACTCCGACATCGCGCGGCGGGTGATCGCCGCGAACCGTCCGGGCGCGGACGCGCCGTCGGCACCGGTCGCGTTCTTCCACGGTTCCGCGAGCAAGTTGATCGGCGATCGCTTCATCCCCGAGGCCGGCGTGACTGCCCTGATCGAGCAGTGGCGCAGCAAGGGTGCCAACGTGCACTACGAGCCCGTGGCAGGCGACCACTTCATCGGTGCCATGACTGGGCTACCGTTCGTGTTGCGTTGGACCGCAGAACAATTCGCGATCAACGGTTCGGGTTAGCTCGGCGATGCGACATGGCGCTGCGACTAGGGAAAATATGGTGCCCCCAGTCGGACTCGAACCGACACTGTGCGGATTCAAGTCCTTTAAGTGGATTTGCATGAATTTCAAAGGACTCGATATTTGTTTATTTGCAACAGTTTTCGTGCATCGTCGTCCGGACGAGTCCATGCACGAACGTACCGACTTGTGACACTATCGTGACACCGAAGTACCGCCGATGCTCCGGCACCGGACAATCATGACCAGCCGCGGACGATTACGTCTTCGGGTGGACGGAATGCGCCATGCCGCAGCGACACTCTGTGCTGACTCGTGACAACAAGACTCATTCGTCACGAACCCAAATCGCCCCCGAGTCAGTTTGACCGTGCAACTGCGGGCTACACCGCGACAACTTCGCATCAGCGCACTTCGGCGTCGAAAGGGCAAGTGTCGTAGCTGCCCCCGTACGGCCGGGTTTCGCTACCCGGCCGAGCCGCGGACCGCCTGAAGTTCCTCTGGCGGTTCAGGCAAAACCAAAACGCTCTCTTGCACAGTCGACGCTGTTCTCGGGCCACCGACCTGATGGTCACACTGCCAGGACATGACATCCGTCATGTCCCGACGGTGATGTTGTCACCATTTCCAATGTTTGTGTGCACTGTTGCGCCCCGGTCGTCGAGACGACAGTAGGGATGCACAGAGCGAACCGAAGCATCGACGAGGAGGGCACCATGAACAGGCCGGAATCGACATCGGACGACAAAAACGAGACGCAGACAGTTCCCGGCCGCAAGACCACTGAAAAGGTCAATGCCACAGAGATTCTGCTCGACGGCCTCGGCGGAACCAGCGGAATGATCTACACAGCCATTCCGGTCGTGGCCTTCGTCACCGCCAACGCTCTGGTGTCCCTTCCGATCGCCGTCGGCTTCGCGATCGCCATCGCGTTGGTGATCACTGTTCTTCGCGTTCGACGAGGCGAGCCGTTCGCGCAGGCCAGTGGCGGATTGCTGGGTGTCGCCGTCGCAGGCGGTATCGCCGCCTGGACAGGTTCGGCAGGAGGCTACTTCCTCATCGGCATCTGGCTGAGCCTGGCTGGCGCAGCACTGATGCTGGCCTCGATACTGGCACGACGACCGTTGACCGGACTGCTGTGGAATGCGCTGCACGGCAACGAGTACACGTGGCGGTCCAATCGCTCGGTCGCCCGCGCCCATTACATCGCGACATCGACATTCGCTGTGTTGTTCGGTGCCCGCTACGTCGTTCAGGACTGGTTGTACGACACCGATGCCACCGGGTGGCTCGCGTTTGCTCGGATCGCAATGGGCACCCCATTACTTGCAGCAGCAGTGCTCGTGACCGTCTGGGCCTTCCGTCGCTCCACAGCGCAGTTGGTTCACTCGAACCTTGCTTAGCCCCTGCAGGACGAGTTGTCCCTTGACTATGCCGTTAGGTCACAGTCGACACTGATTGCGACCTGATCGAACCGGAGGAGAGCGACATGGGCTGGAGCACGCGGCAGATCGCCGATCTCGCCGGCATCACCCTCAAGTCGGTGCGGCACTACCACGATGTCGGACTACTCGATGAGCCCGAGCGTGCCTCGAACGGCTACAAACAGTACAGCGTCACGCATCTCGTACGGCTGCTGCAGATAAAACGCCTGTCCGCACTGGGATTTTCGTTGGCCGACATAGCCGCTCAGGGTGACGGACGCGACCATCCGGAACAGGCACTGCGCACCCTGGATGCAGAACTCGGCGCGACGATCGAGCGCCTGCAGAGAGCACGCTTGGAGATCGCGATGCTTCTCCACGACTCCCTTCCGACCGATCTGCCGCCCGAACTCGGTCCTGCTGCAGCACATCTGACGACAGCAGACCGGCAGTTCATCACCTTCGCCAGCACCGTACTGAGCCCCACGGCCCTCGACGCCTACCATGACCTACTGCGGTCCACTCCGCAGCTGCCCACAGATCCAGAGTTCGACGACCTGCCGGCCGACGCCGACAGCGCCACCACCCGGGATCTTGCCGAACGAATGGCCCCGCACGTTCGCCGGCTGGCTACTCGCTTCCCAGCCCTGTTCGCCGACACAGAAACCGGCGGCGACAGGCAACGGGTGACTCACGCACTCGCAGTCGCCGTGGAAGACCTGTACAACCCCGCCCAACGCGACGTACTGCGACAGGTCGCGGCACTCAACGCTACCGATCCCGAATAGCACATCAGCACAATACAATTCGACAGGAGTCGACCGACCATGCCCCTATTCGACAACAGGAGAGCGAAACTCTTCGCTGCAGCGTCAGCGTCGATGCTTCTGCTCGGTGCCTGCAGCCAGTCGCCGCCGGAACCGCACGCCGACTCTGAGCTGTCGGCCGATCTGCAGCAGTTCTACGACCAGAGCGTGACATTCGAGCCGTGCGAAGGCTACGGCACCACCACGACCGACGAGCAACTGTTTTCCAGTGACCCCGGATTCGAGTGCGCCCGCGTGGACGTGCCACTCGACTACGACGATCCGGACGGGCGCACGGCGCAGATCGCACTGCTCAAGGCACCCGCCCGCGGCGAGAAAGTGGGCTCGCTCCTGCTCAACTCCGGTGGACCAGGTGGGCCGGGAATGAGCATGGCGGCATCAGGTGCGACGTCCACCTGGGCGCAGAGCCCTCTCACCGAACGATTCGACCTCATTGGATTCGATCCCCGAGGCGTCGGTGCGTCCACACCGGCCATCGACTGCTTCACCGACGAGGAACACGAGGCAGGACAGGCCTACACCACTGTCCTCACCGGCTCGAGAACCCTCACCGAGGACAGTGCACGACAGCTGGTGAGCCAATGCTCCGAACGATCCGGCGGCGACGACGTCCTCGAACACATCGGCACCCGAGATGCTGCCCGCGACATGGACATTCTCCGGGCCGTGCTCGGCGACGACACCCTGAGCTACTTCGGCCAGAGCTACGGAACGCGCCTCGGTGCGGTCTACGCCGAGATGTTCCCGGAGAACGTGCGCGCGATGGTTCTGGACGGCGGAATCGATCCGGGCCAGGGCACCGCAGAGCGCAGGATCTACCAATACGCCAACTTCCAGAAAGCTTTCGACGACATGGCCGCCGCATGCGCAAGCGCACCGGACTGCCCGCTGGGCACCGACCCGAGCAAGGCCGTCGACAACTTTCAACAGATCGTCAGACCGTTGATCGACAATCCGATCGTCACCGGCGATGGCCGCATCATGGACTTCGACGCCGCCTACGGGGCCGTCATCGCGGGGCTCTACGACTCCTCGGCATGGCCGGTCATCACCAAGGGCATCGCCGAACTCCAAGCAGGACAGGCCGATACGCTTCTCAAGATCAACGATATCTTCGGCGGACGCGACGCCGACGGCACCGTCCCGAACTTCTCCGAGGCGCTCTACGCGATCAACTGCATGGACGAACAGCGCAACACTCCGGAACAAGAACTGGACCTCAAGCGCCAGATCCAGAAGATAGCACCGTTCACCGACGCAGGCCTCGGACCGGACGGCGCACGAGACCCCTGCCAATTCTGGCCTGCGGAACCGACTCTCGACATCCCCTACGCCACCGACATCGACGGACTACCCGACACACTGACCATCTCGATCACCGGAGACCCGTCCACACCGTACGAGGGAGGCGTCAACTTGGCGAATACCCTGGGCGGCTCGCTACTGCCCGTCGACGGCGACCAACACACCGTGGCGTTCGGCGCAACGAGCACCTGCGTCAACGACATCGTCGAGAACTACCTCGTCGATCTCCAATCCCCACCAGCAGAGGCTCGCTGCGCTCTGTAGCAGCCGAACGAAAGGACGAATCATGACTGCACCCCCACTGATCGCGGTCGAGGACTTCTTCGGCCCACCCGTTCGCTCCGGTGCCACGCTGTCACCGGACGGCACCAGGATGGCGTTTCTCGCGCCGTGGAAGAACCGTCTGAACGTGTGGATCGAGGACCTCTTGCCCGGAAGCGAACCACGCTGCGTCACAGCCGACGAGACTCGCAGTGTGCACGACTTCCGCTGGACGGACGACCCCCGCTGGCTGCTGTATCTGCAGGACACCGGTGGTGACGAGAACAGTCACGTGTTCCGCGTCGACCTGGAGGATTCCGATGCCGCGGCAGTAGATCTGACGCCGTTTCCCGGTTCCCGCGCAGTGGCCATCGAACCGGTGCGGGGTCGGGCCGGGGTGTATACCGTCCTGATCAATGCGAGAAGCATCGCCGAGTTCGATCTGTACGAAATCAAGATCGCCACAGGTGAACTGACGATGATCCGGCAGAGCCCGGGCGTCGGCCGGTATCCGATGCTCGGTGCCGACGGCAAGGTGTTCGTCTTCGCGATGACCGCCGACGGCACCATCGACATCACCCGGTTGGACGAGTCCGGTGCAGAAGCCACGGTGGCCTCGTTCGATGGCACCGATTACCCGATGGGCATCAGCCCGATGCAGATCACTGCGGACGGTACCGGCATGTGGCTGGGGTCCAACCGCGGGCGCGACTTGGCCCATCTGATTCGACTCGACCTGGAGACCGGCGAGGAGACCGTCGTCGACAGTCACCCGACACTCGAACTCGACGGTGCGCGACGAGCCGTCGAGCAGACCTCGCCACCGCTGATCTGCGACAGTGCAACCGGAGAGCTCATCGGTGTTCGGTACCTGGGAGAACGCCAGGTGATCCATGCATTGGAACCGGGTTTCGCAGACATCCTGAAGAATCTGGAGCAACTGTTCGACGGTGACATCGGAGCACTGTCCTCCGACGAGAGCGGACAGAAGTGGATTGTCAGCTTCGTCCACGACCGCGATCCGTTCGTCACCTACTACTACGATCACAACACCGGATCGAGTCGCCGACTCTTCCGCCCCTACCCACACCTGGATCCGGGAGACATGGCCCCGATGGCACCGGTGAACGTTCAGGCGCGTGACGGGCTGACTCTGCCGTCGTATCTGACGCTTCCGGTAGGCGTGGAACCCGAGAGTCTGCCAATGGTTCTGTTGGTGCACGGCGGCCCCTGGTATCGGGATTCGTGGACCTTCGATCCCATCGCGCAAATGCTGGCGAACCGTGGATATGCAGTGTTGCAGGTCAACTTTCGCGGGTCCGTCGGATACGGCACAGCGCACACGAACGCCGGGGTCGGCCAATTCGCGGGCGCGATGCACGACGATCTGATCGATGCAGTGAACTGGGCGGTCGAGGCGGGATACGCCGATCGCGAGCGAGTGGCCATCATGGGTGGTTCCTACGGCGGCTATGCGGCGCTGGTGGGCGCATCGTTCACCCCCGACACGTTTGCCGCGGCGATCGACTGCGTCGGCATCTCGGACCTGTCGAACTTCATGCGCACCCAACCGGCCTTCATCGGCCCGGGAATCATCAACAGCTGGCACCGCTTCGTCGGCGACCCCGCCGACCCCGATCAGCTGGCCGACATGCTCGCACGATCCCCCATCTCCAAGCTAGACGCGATACGCGCGCCACTTCTGATTGCACAGGGTGCCAACGATCCTCGGGTCGTCAAGGCAGAATCGGACAACGTCGTCGAGCGCCTGAGGTCACGTGGCGTCGACGTCGACTACCTCGTGTTCGACGACGAGGGCCACGGATTCGTCAACCCGGAGAACAGTATTCGCTACTACCGCGCGGTGGAAAAATTTCTCGCCCAACACCTCGGCGGCCGCAGTCAGCAATGATGCGGAAGCACAGTGGATGTGGATCGGAAGCTCGTCGTCGAAGTCAGTCCGAGTCGCCCTTCGGTATGGGTGCAGCGGTGTTAAAAAGCATCGAAATGGCGTGGTGCAGAACGTCTTTTTCCGAGCGAAGTCGAGCAGCGTCGGTCGGGAGGGCTCGTGCTACGGAGAGCCCGTCCAGTATCACGTTGAGATAGGCGGCGCGCTGGGTGTTATCACCCGGCGGCAGGGCACCTTCTTTGTGGAGGACGTCCAGCCAGTGTTCTATGTGCCGGAGTCCGGCCGCGCTGAAAGCGAGATACGTGTCGATGGCATCGGCGTTGAGCTCCGCGCTGAGGTAGGTGCCGAATGTCCGTCGCCACGTATCTCGGGCTTGCTCACCGGTCCCGGTGGCCGACAACACCTGCTGCATACACGCCAACAGTCGCTCCTCGGCAGGCACAGTGGCGTCTTCGATGACATTTCTGCTCGCCACCAGTCCGGTGATTCCCGCGGCGACTTCGTCCATCAACGCTCGCTGCGTGGGAAAGAAGTGACGCAGTGATCCGGTACTGACCCCTGCTCGCGCGGCGACCGCTCGGACGCTGATCCGGGTACCCGGATCCTCGGACACCATCGTCGCGGCTGCGATCAGAATTCGGTCCTTGGTGCTGGGTTCGCTGTTTCGAGTTTCCACATTGTCCGACACCTTCCCGACCCTAATACAGCGTGATACCTCAAGCCACCTATCACGCTGTGCTAGTGGCGTCGTTGGAAGAGAACCATACAGCGCTCGCACCTACGCCGCCGAGCTTCTGAGGGAGGAATTACGATGCTTCACAGTCGATCTCACCGGAGCCAGAAGGATCGGGGCCGCCGGACGGCAATGCTCGAAACCGCCGCAGTGAGGATGGCCGGTTTCCGGGCACTCACCTCGTGCAGCGCACCGTCCCCGGTCGAGCCGCAGCCTTCGCCTGCACCGACACGTTACGAACAGCAAATGCTCGACTTCTCTTCGTGCGACCCTGCTGCCACAGGCACTGCCGACGCCAGGGTTGAATGCACGACGCTCGAAGTACCGCTCGGTTACGCGATTGCCGACCACGGCGACTTACGTTGCGCTCTGTAGAGCCATGCTCGAGCACACCGTGGGTGTCTCGCCCAGCATCGCTGCGGCCCAGCGGATCTGGGCACGCGCCTGGTTGCTCCTCCTCAGCATTCGCGTCTGCATTTCCGCGACCATGTTCCATCACAGTGTGCTAGCGTCATCATCGACTATCACGCTGTACTAGAAAGATCGAGGATCGAGCAGATGGGAATCAACCAGTGGCGCTACCGCCGCATTCGCGCCGGATCGGGTGAACCGCTCCGCCGGTACCGCTGGTGGCAGATGTTCGGCAGATCGCTCCGGTCGATCACGCTCACCGCACCCGACAGCACGACGTCGGTCTACGCAGTCGATGTGCGGCACATGGGTGACGCAAAGGACGGTGAGGTGCGCGCTCGCCTCTACGTCGACGGCGCACTGCAGTCGTACGCGAAAATGCCGACCCGCTTCCCCGTCCCCGGAGGACGCATCGAGGTCGCGGCCACTGGATTCGGGCTCAAGCGCTGCCATTACGTGCGTGAGGACGGCACCGAACAGCAGCTGACTCCCGATCCCGCATCCGCAGAGGGGCGCCGCGCTCGACTGCACCACCGGCACCCCGGTCCGAGCCGCGTCATCGGCCTCATCTCGATCGTGTTCGTCATCGGCGGCCTCTGCGTGGAGGTGCCGCAGATCATCGCATCCCTCTCTCTTATTCCCCCCATCGCCGACTCGATCGGAGTGTTCACCTCACCCATCCGACTGCCGCTCCACGTCAACCTGCTCATCGGATTCGCCGCTGTCATCGGCAGCACTGAGCGAGCTCTACGGATGCGATCGAGCTGGATCGACGAACTCGCGAGCTGATCCCAACCGAAGGAACACCACCATGACCCACAGGACTCCCACAGATATCCGACCGAAGGACGACGAACGACGGCGATGGCCGAAGCCGGTGATGGCGGCGGCTGCCGCTGCTGCCTCAGTGCTCCTGCTCGCCGGATGCTCCGGTGTGGCACCCAACAACGTTGACAGCGAGAGCGAGGTGGGCCTTGACCGGTTAATGGAGCAGGAGCTCGAGTTCGGGGCGTGCGACGCCAGCATCGTGGACTCCCAGCCGCCCGTTCCCGAAGTGGTCGAGGCGGCAAAGAAGACGGAATGCGCGATGCTCACGGTGCCGATGGATTACGAGAACCTCGACGGCACGACCATCGAGATCGCCGTCTCGCGCATTTCCGCCACCGGCGACAACCCGATCGGCTCCGTCCTGCTGAACCCGGGCGGTCCCGGAGCGGCGGGGACGACGCTCGCCCCGCTCGTCAATGCCCTGTGGACGGGAGGCCCGATACCCGAGCGCTTCGACATCGTCGGTTTCGATCCCCGCGGAGTCGGTCTCAGCCAACCGGCAATCGACTGCTACTCCGATGAGGAGCGCGACGCCGACGCACCCCTGTCGGCTCTCGGCGAGTGGACCGAAGAATCCGCGCGCGCCATCGTCGACAAATGCGCCGACGGCTCCGGAAGCGAAGAGGTACTCGCCCATCTCGGGACCCGGGATGTCGCTCGCGACATGGATGTGCTCCGCTCCGCGCTCGGCGACGACAAACTGACTTATGCGGGAGTCAGCTATGGCACTCGACTCGGCTCGGTGTACGCCGAGATGTTCCCCGACAATGTCCGTGCTCTCATTCTCGACGGCGCGGTGGATCCGCTCATGGACACCGCGGATCGCAGGATCCAGCTCAGTGAAGGACTGCAGGCCTCGTTCCAGCGTTTCGCCGACTTCTGCGTGACTCAGGCCGCGTGCCCGCTCGGAACCGACCCGGCGCAGGCGACCGCTGCAGCCCAGGAGCTCCTCCAGCCTCTCGACAAGAAACCGCTGGTGGCCGCCGACGGACGAGAGGTCGGCTTCCTCGCCGCCAGCGAAGGAATTGTCTCCGGCCTTTACTCCGAAGCCAGCTGGCCCGCCATCGTCGCGGGGCTGACGGAGCTCGAAGCCGGGCGACCCGACGCCCTCCTCGCTATTCGCGACGGGTACTACGGCCGGTCCGACAATGGGGAGTACACCAATTCGTTCGAAGCGCTCTTCGCCATCAACTGCCTCGACGAGGAACGGTTCACCGAAGAAGAGATGACCCAGCTCGGCCACGATCTCAACGAGGCAGTGCCATTCCTCCACCCCGGATCCACTCCCCCTGCGCAGGACGGATGCGAGTTCTGGCCGGCCGAACCCACACTCGGATACCCATACGCCACCGACATCGACGGGCTTCCCGAGGTGCTCGTGGTTTCTGCCACCGGAGACCCCGTGACACCTCACGAAGGAGGCATCAGCCTGGCCGACACCCTCGGGGCGCGGTTGCTCACGGTCGAGGCCAACCAGCACGGGACGATCATCTCCGCCAACGCCTGCGTCGATGGAGCGATCGCCGACTACCTGATAGATCTCGAACTACCGGATGAAGGTACGCGCTGCACCATCTGACCCTCCTGAGCCATCGAGCGGGCCCCGGCCCGCTCGATGGCTCAGCCGTACCGGCAATCAATCGCGAGCTGCCGCAATCGCATCGGCGTGGACTGCCGCACGCCTCGGCTGCGCGTCATGGATCATCCTCGCTGGGTTCGTGCTTACCGTGGCGGGAACAGTGGCAAATTCTTCGATGAGTGAAGATGAGAGGCCGGGGGTGTCGAGCAGGTTGAACAGTTCAGCCAGGTCCAGTTGTGACAGCCTCGTGACACCGAGCCACACGCGAAGAAAACGGTCCGCCAGGAAACTAGGCCTGACCTTCACGAATACGAAGGTTTTACGATGGAAAGTGAGTACGCGGATCTGAAATCCGCTGTCTCGGTTGTCCACTCAGATCTATGGGAAGCCACCGAAGTCCACGCAACCACCCGAAAGCACTGTCCCGATCCAGAAATCTGGATCCATATGGACCCTGGTGCCCCCAGTCGGACTCGAACCGACACTGTGCGGATTTTAAGTCCCCGAACCTGGATCTGCATGAACTTCCATGGACCTGATATTTGTTTATTTGCAACGGTTTTCGTGCATCGTCGTCCGGACGAGTCCATGCTCGATCGTACCGACTTGTGAGACTGTCGTGACACCGAGCTACCGCCGGCGCTGCGGCACCGGACAGTCGTGATCGGGCGCGGACGACTACGGTTTCGAACGGACGAGCGCGACATCCCGCATCGGCACTCTGTACGGACTCGCGAAAACGAGACTAATTCGTCGCAAGCCGACATCACCATGGAGTCGGTGGGCAAGTGCGTCTGTGACCCCACCGCACTTCGGCGTCGAGAATTGACCATACTGGCAACGGTTTCGCGCATCAGCCCAGCCAGCAGCGTTGCTGCCAGATGTCGGGTTAACTGTCGCGGGGACCCGGAAGCCGACGCCGAGTTCCCGCGCCGATGCCGCCGCCCACGGGGGAACATCGGCCGATCGATGAGTGACACTTGACTGCCGGAGCACAGCTGGCGATTGTCAACCGATACGCCTGGTTCTGATATGCGCAGTTACCACCAAGCTTTGAACAACCTGTTGGACAACGGTTTTGCATGAATCCCGCTCAGACCAAACTGCTGGGGGTCACTGTCCGAGGGCTCGACTTCAGTATCGTTCAACTAAGTCCGACACTTCGACGCATCAGAGAATCGAAAGCTCTGTCCGACAGTCGTTTGCGTAAGAAAATCAAAGGCCGCGCACCGAATCCCACTGCGTAACGTGTCTTTGGGCGACGCGTCGTGGCTGCTTTGACAACAACTTTTGCGACCATCTCGGGCGGGGAGGCCTGTCGTGCGGTCCTTTCCGACTGCATCAATTCCACGACCTTGGCGGTTCTGTCAGCGTAGGCACCTGCGCTCGAGGACTCGAGTAGATTGTGCGCGGCGATCCCCGTCCACTCGGTGCGGATCGAGCCGGGTTCGATGACGACCACGTTGACCCCGAACGGCTCGGCTTCGAGGCGAAGGCAATCGCTGAAGGACTCGAGTGCGAATTTGGTGGCGTGGTACCACGCGCCGAAGGGGCTGTAGATCTTGCCGCCCATCGAGGTGATGTTGATGATGGTCCCACTGCGGCGCTCGCGCATCGTCGGTAATACAAGCTGGATCAAACGTGCTGCGCCGAACATGTTCACCTCGAACTGTCGCCGCGCTTCGTCGAGCGGTACGTCCTCGACCGCACCGTAGGCTCCGTAGCCCGCATTGTTTACAAGAACGTCGATCCGACCCGCTTCGGCCAGAATTTGCGTCACCCCCTGTGCGGTCGACGCCTCGTCCGTGACGTCCATGGCCAGAGTCTTCAGGCCTGACGAGCGCAGGTCGTGCATGCGCTCAACTCGGCGGGCGGCCCCGTATACGACGAATCCTGCTTCGTGCAGCCGCAGGGCCGTGGCGTGGCCCATGCCAGAAGACGCCCCAGTGACGAGTGCGACCTTTTTGTCTGTGCCTGCGTTCATCGTGCGTTCCATTCTTTAAGTTGAACGTTGGTTCGGTTTATATGATGAACCATGGTTCAACTTTGTGCAAGTGTCGAAGGGATGCGAGGCTTTCGACGTGACGAAACGCACTACCAGGCCACTGAGGGCAGATGCAGCCCGCAACCGGGCAAAAATTCTCGATGCGGCAAGAAGACAGATCACTCGGCACGGTCCCGACGTCGGCATGGACGAAATCGCAGCCGATGCAGGCGTCGCGGTGGGCACGCTGTACGGCCACTTCCAGACCAAAGTCGATCTTGTCGCCGCGGTAGTGACGGAATATCTGACCCAGGTGGCAGACCGCAGCGAACGCGCAGTAGCCGCTGTGGACAATGGACTTCCAGCGTTCGAGGAACTGGTTGCTCTGCTCAACGACATCGTCAGCGCTACCGCGAACAATCAGGCCGCGAAAGCAGCCGCCAATGCACTTGCCGCCAACGCCGCGAACTCGAGCGACCAGCGGCTCATGCAACGAGCTGGCACCGCAATGCAAGCAATCATCGATCGGGCACAGTCTGAGAAAACCGTACGGGCTGACCTGAAAATCGACGATCTCTATCTTCTGGTCAGCAACATTCCCGCTGGTTATTCCGCCGACGTTTTGAATCGATGGACAGATTTGATGCTCAACGGCATCGCAGCGAGCTATCGTTGACCGCTCGGATCTGCTGGACACTGTCGCCGCGCAAACATGGGTTCCGGTAGCCAGCTCACGACTACAGGTCGAGTTCGTGTATCCACTTCATATCCACGGTCGAGACCGTCGGCGAAGCAGTTGTCGCGAGAGTGCTGGAATGGAGCCGGTCGAAGGCTCGTTCGGTCGGACTATCCGGTTCTGCGTGGTAGACGACCAACAGTTGACCTGGAGCACTGTTGATCGTCAAGGTTTCGTAGCTGACCGTCAACGGGCCAACCGTGCTGTGCAACAGATCCTTGGTGGCCATTGCTGGTTCGGCGACTTCCCGAAGTGCCCACCAGCGCCGAAACTCCGGTGACTTGATGGACAACTCGCCGATGAGGGCGGACCCTCGTGGATTGTCGGGATCTGTTGCGACCACGTTCTGCAGGGCGCTGGCCACGAGCCGAGCAGTCGATTCCCAATCGACGAAGAATTCGCGCGCGGCGGGATCCAACAGAATCATGCGCGCGTAGTTGCTGGTGGGTGCGAACTGCGCAAACAACTCACCTGCCAGAGCGTTGGATGCGACGACGTCGCTCCAGGGCGTGGTGATGTATGCAGGTGTCCGATTCCAGCTGTGCATCATTCGAAGCAGATGCGGACTGATCGCGGCGGCGTTCTCGGTGGGATTACGCGGTGGCTGCAAACCAGCCAGCGTGAACAAGTGCGCCATCGCCTGCGGTGGAAGCGCGAACGCGGTCCCCAATGCCTGGAGAACTTGTCGTGACGGGTTACTCTCCCTGCCTTGTTCGAGGCGTATGTAGTAGTCGATGCTGATACCGGCTCGATATGCAACTTCCTCGCGCCGCAGCCCCGGAGTTCGTCGACGCCCCAGCGGTGCTGCGTAGTCGACGCTCGCGGCCGCCGTCGTATGCCGACGCGCACGTAAAAAATCGCCCAACTCGCTGGCTCCCATGTCTCGAGAGTATCGACGAGGGTATCGCCTGTCGTGGGTGTGACACTCCTAGGCTTGGCAGCCCCTTCCGCCGAGCCGGAGAAAGGCCGACAGTGAAGCACAGGCGATCGAAGGAGCCCCTGATGACAGCAACTCGCTGCTGGTGTTCGTGACCGTACGGCCTCACCGGTCCGACCTTTTCAGCGAGTGGTACGCCACGACCCACACACGGGAGCTGCTGAGCGTGCCCGGATTTGGCGGAGTCCGACGTTACAAACGGTCGCCTCATCGGCTCGCCGACAATACGGCCGAATCACCTACGACTACCTCGCCGTATGTCAATCGATGGCAGTCCGGAACAAGCCTTCGTGGCGCATGAAGAACTACTCCGATCCGGCGCACTGCATTTGGTCCCGACAACGACTTCACTGCACGCACCGTGGACTTACGAATCCATCAACCTACGGCACACCGGGATAAGTCAGCAGACCTCGCCCAACCTCCCGATTCACCACCCCGAAAGGCATATAGATGAAAACCTCCAATCCGACAACATGGTTCATTACCGGCACGTCGAGTGGATTCGGCCGTCAGCTGACCGAACAGCTCCTCGCCCGAGGGGACCGGGTCGCCGCGACACTCCGCAAACCCCAAGCGTTGGCAGCGCTCACGGAGAAATACCCGGACAGCCTGTGGGTGCGAGAACTCGATGTCACCGACACAGAGCAGATCCGCACCGTCGTCGCTGCCGCATTCAACGAGCTCGGCCGCATCGACGTCGTCGTCTCCAACGCCGGTTACGCTGTGTTCGGCGCGGCCGAGGAACTCAGCGATGACCAGATCCACCGCCAAATCGAAACCAACGTCATCGGATCTGTCCAGCTCGTCCGAGCAGTGACGCCTCACCTGCGATCCCAAGGCGGGGGAAAAGTTCTACAGCTGTCGAGCATGGGAGGGCAGATCGCGTTCCCGAGCTTGTCGGTCTACCACCTCAGCAAATGGGCGATCGAAGGCTTCTTCGAGGGATACGCCCCCGAAGTTGCACCGTTCGGAATCAGAACTTGCCTGGTCGAACCAGGGTCCGCCGCCACCGAATTCGGTGGCTCATCCGCATCGTGGGCACCCGCACTGGACGAGTACACCGATACTCCCGCCGGCCACATGCGCTCGATGATCTTGTCTCCACCCGAAGGCCAGGAGCAACCTATCGGCGATCCGACGCGGTTCGCCGAGCTGATGATCGACGCGGCAGACAGCGACGAGCTGCCGCCACGACTCCTACTGGGGGCCGACGCGTATCAGCTGGTCAGCGACGCGCTTCGCGCGCGACTCGACGCAGTGGAAAAGCAGAAGCCCCTCACCGTTTCTGCATCCAGTTGACGGACCCGGCGGCGTGGTCGTGTCGTCATCGGGACGGCACGACCACGTGGCCGCTACGAGAGCAGGACCACCAACTGCTTCGAGCGCAGCGCACCCCCACGATCGAACTCAGCTTCGGCACTGCCGTTTTCGTTACGCGAGTGCTGGACTGGCGCGTGAACCTTGTGCTCTTTGCCCACACGATGTACCCAAACATGGGCGATGTGCATCTGGCTCTAAATGCTCCGGTGCCGCACAGTGGTTAGGAGTCCGACAGGCACTCTGCCCACAGGTGTAACCGAGTGCCGAGAATACGCAGGGAGCATCGAAACACCGTGAGCGGCAACAGAGTGTTCGTCATCGGCGTCGGCATGACGAAGTTCGAGAAGCCCGGCAGCAGGCCCGGGTGGGACTATCCGGACATGGCCCGGGAATCCGGTACCGCCGCCCTCGACGACGCAGCTATCACCTACGCAGACGTCGAACAGGCTTACGTGGGGTACGTCTACGGCGATTCGACCTCCGGTCAGCGAGCTGTCTACGAGCTCGGGATGACCGGAATTCCGATCACCAACGTCAACAACAACTGCGCAACGGGCTCGACGGCCCTGTACATGGCGACTCAGACGATCCGGGGCGGCATCGCCGACTGCGTCCTGGCGCTCGGGTTCGAGAAGATGCAACCGGGCTCGCTGTCGCTGACCTACGAGGACCGAGTAATGCCCCTCGGGCTGCACATACAGGCCGAGGCAGAGCTGTTCGACTTCCAGTTTCCCGCTGCTCCCTGGATGTTCGGCGCCGCGGGCCGCGAACACATGAACACCTACGGCACCACCGCTGACCAGTTCGCTCGCATAGCGGTGAAAAACCACCGCCACTCGATGCACAATCCGTACGCACAATTCGATGACGAATACTCGCTGGACGAGGTCACCGCATCGAAGATGATCTACGAACCGGCGGGGCTGACGCGCTTGCAGTGTTCACCCACCTCCGACGGATCCGGTGCCGTCATCCTCGCCAGTGAAGCATTCGTGGACCGACGCGATCTGTGGGATCGAGCAGTCGAGGTCGTCGGTCAAGCGATGGTCACCGATCTCCCGTCCACGTTCGACGATCACAGTGCTATCAGCATCGTCGGCGCGGACATGACTCGTCACGCGGCTCGAAAAGTCTACGAGCAAGCCAACATCGGACCCGCCGACATCGACGTCATCGAATTACACGACTGCTTCTCGGTGAACGAGCTGCTCACCTACGAGGCTCTCGGGCTCTGCGAGGTGGGCATGGGCGGAACACTGATCGACCAGGACCTGACAACCTACGGTGGTAGGTGGGTGGTCAACCCCTCCGGCGGATTGATCTCCAAAGGCCATCCCCTCGGTGCCACCGGGCTGGCACAAGCCAGCGAACTGACCTGGCAGCTACGCGGGACCGCCGGCAATCGTCAGGTTCCCGGCGCGCGAATCGCTCTGCAGCACAACATCGGACTGGGCGGTGCCGCGGTAGTGACCGCATTCCGCGCTGTGTCCTGACCGTTCGAGACAACCGGAGGTGACGATGTCACGGCTCAGCGAGGATGCGTTACTGGTGGCGTTCGCTGCGGCCTGGGAACCGTACGGGGGTGCGGATGCGGCGGATGTCTTCGTCCAATTCGGCATCGGCCTCAACGAGTATCGCGATCGGTTGAACCGAACGCTCACTCGCGAGATGCCCTCGGATATGACCGCCGACCTGCACCGACGGCTACTGCGCTATGCCGCCGGCGATCCCGAAGTCGACCGGCCACGGCGCGCAGTTCGCCGCCGTCGAAACCCACTCTCGATGTAGTCGGCCGTCTCCCCACACGCACGCAGCCACAGCTCGTCGCGCCCCATGAGATCAGTCGCTGCCGATGGCGACGGGTTCGATCTCGGCGTCGTCGGCGAACGCGAGCCGGCCCGAATCCAAGGCCACCGCCCAGCGGCGCGGTGGTGCCCAATCGCGGTCGAGCCGCCGGTCGGTGACGATGAAGGAGGCGTAGTCCTCGAGGAGCGTACCGCACTCGCCGGTCAAGCGTGGTCCGCCGAAACGAACCCTGTCACCGATCGTCAGCGACTGTGGACCACGCTCGACTCCCCCACCGTTCTCGACCCCAGGGGACGGGATCTGCATCTTCTTCTTGGCGACCACTCTCGTCCTCCGTCTTCTGAGAATTTTGCACCGGTCAACGCCCGCGGGTGACGAAGGCCGCGATGGCCGCGCTCGCGGGTTCGGGAAGTCCGTTGTTCTGCTGTTCGGCTGCAGTGACGACGTCGTAGTGCCGATACCCCGGCAGGTAGATTGCGTTCGCCGGAACCAATGCGCCGTACTTCACGTTCTGTACCGGGGAGTCACCGGACAGCAAAGTCAGAACAGGAACGCTGGTCGGCGTACTCTGCCACCGCTTTCCGTGCAAGAGATGTTCGAGGATGCCACCCTCGCGGTTCTGCAGACCGGCAAGCTCATCGTTACGGATGCCGCCCAGGGCGAATGCGGTGTCGAAGATCAGACGAAGCGGGGTGAATCGCTCGAAGAAGTCGACCGGTACGAGTCCCGGTGTCATCGCCCGGGCCAATTGGTCGATGTCGGTGACCTCGTGGTCGACGTCGGTCGGGGTGCCGTTGGGCGAACCCGGTAGTTCGACCTGTGAGGGCCACACCTGGTCGTAGTTACGCCAACCGCACAGCGTCTTCGGATCGGCTGGAATGTAGTTCTGGCCGTACCCGACGCGGTGCGGAATGACCAGCAGCTGGCCGATGATCGGTATCGACGTCAACCCGTTGGGAACGGGGTAGGTCTTGCCGACCACATCGCAGTCGTAGAAACCGGTGCCGGCTTGCAGCACGTACTCCGAAGAGTTCTGATCGAAGAGCATCCCCAAGGCGGCCTGGTTGGTCAGACGCTGTTGATCCGGAAGGCTATGCGGAACAACGAGGTCGAGGTAGTCGGCTCCGTAGAATGCGCGCATCCACGCTTCGGTGGTCAGGTCACGGGGCGCGGCCTGCGGTAGATCGCTTTCGGCGTTCGGGTCCTGGTGCGCCGCCATCGCGACCAGACTGTAGGTGTTCATGATGTTGCCGGCGCTCGCGATGGGCGTCTCTGCCACCGGCAGCAGGTCGGTCACTGCACCAGCGACATCACGCACACCACCGAGGGTGTCGGAGAGCAGGTCGTCGACCAAACCGGTGCCGGCGAACCCGGCGGGGTCGGTGATGGCCAAACCGTCCAGTGCGATTCCGCCGCCACCGCAGAACGAAAAGCCGGCATCGTCGACGGTGGCGGGATCGGTGTCGAAGTCCCAGGCCAGCATCGGGCCGACCAAGAACGCGCCGAGCGAATGCCCGCCGCAAAATGATCTACCGCGATCGTCTGGGTCGGGCAGCACCTGCTCGATCACCGCGCGCCAGTCATCCATGGCCAGTGCCAGCCCGAACTCGCCCAGGTAAGACAGTGATTGTGGCGTGGGCGGCGCGTAGCGCTTGCCGTCGACCTCCTTGCCTTGAAAGTAGTACTCGGCCGCTCGGTGGTAGTCGCCCTCTCGTGCAGCAGCGTCCCAGCCAGTGTTGTCTTCGGCGCAGTTGGCGCGGCGGTCGAGGGCAATGTATTCGACGAACTTTCCTTGCGCGGCCGCTTTTCGTACAACCTGGGGTGCCTGCGGAGCCAAATTCGTTGCGCCCGAGTATGTACCGGGCTGGACGGTGATCACCGCGTCGGCGTCGGCACTGTTCTGTGGGCCGTCCTTGTGCCGGTACCTCAAATAGCTGAGCCAGTCGCACTCCGGTGGCACATCGGTGCCGGCGAGGTAAGGGCTTCGGTAGTGGATCCGTACGTAGGTTTGTTCGATGTCCGTTCCCAGAGCCGGGTCGCCGACGATGGGCTCGGTCACGACTTCGGTGGCACCGGGTGGCGGCGCGATGTGCGGCTGGCCCAGGGCTACCGCGTATGTGCTGAGGAGAATTCCGAGGACCGATCCCGCGATCACACTGGACCGAGCCCAACGCCGCGTGAGCTCAGGATCCCGACCGGTTGCCCGCCTCATTTTGTTGCCGCTGTCAGCGCAGCCATGGCGCGTCGGTCGATTTTGCCGGTGGTGGTTCGTGGCAGTTCGTTCACGAAGATCACGTCACGCGGTACCTTGAAGCGGGCCAGTTCGGTGCGGATGTACTGCCGGACCGCGTCGTCGGTCAGTGTGGGGTTGCGCCGGACGATCACTGCCGACAGGCGCTGGCCGAACTCGTCGTCGGCGACACCGGCAACGGCGGCCTCGTCGATGTCGGGATGTGCGTAGAGCGTTGCCTCGATCTCGCCGGGGAACACGTTCTCGCCTCCCGAGACGATCATGTCGTCGTCTCGGCCGTCGACGAACAGCAGTCCCGACGAATCCCAATGTCCCACATCGCCGGTCGACATCAGACCGTGTGCGATGGGTTTACCGCCTCCGGACGAGTAGCCGTGAAACGAGATGGAATTTCCTACGTGGATCGTGCCGCGTCGATCCGGTTCGGTGACCAGTTCTCCTTCGGTATCGACCAATCCGACCTCGATGCCGAGCGGCGGACGGCCGACCGTCCCGGGGCTCGCGAGCCAGTCCGCAGGTGTGGCGATCGTGGCGGTCCCGGTTTCGGTGCAGCCGTAGTAGTTGTAGATCACCGGTCCGAATCGGGCGATCGCGCGATTGCCGAGGTCGGGAGTCAGAGCGGCTCCGGCAGTGAAGATGATGCGCACACTCGTCGTGTCGCGCACGTCGATGTCCGGGCTGGCCAGCAACCGGTGCAACATCGTCGGCACCAGCACGACGGCGTCACAGTGATGAGATTCGATCTGCGTCAGGGCGCGTGCGGGGTCGAAGCGCCCGTGGATGACGATCGTGCATCCCAAGTTCAGGCCGATGATGAACTGAGACAGTGCCGTTCCGTGAAACAGTGGCGCGCACAGCAATACGGTTTGGCCTACCTCGAGGGGGACACGGTCGAGAAACTGAGCCGAGACGAAGGCAGATCCGACCGACCTCGGTGCACCTTTGGGGGTTCCGGTCGTGCCTCCGGTGAGCAGAACGAATTCTCCTTGCCGTGACGGCGGCGGCACCGGGGTGTCGGCACCTCCAGCATTGGCTGTGTCGGCGGGATCGCCCAGGCGTGAAATATGAAAGGGCAGTTCTGCCTGCACGAAGTCGAATTCGGCATCGTTCGCGACTGCCGACACGCCCTCACGTAGGGCGACATCCGCGAACTGCAAGGCGCTGAATCCGGTGTTCATCAGTACGAGTCGGGATCCGAGCTTGGCTGCCGCGATCATCGCCAGGACGAGGCCGCGGTGATCGCGACAGAGCACAGCAACCGTCGAATCTTCGTCCAGGCCGCGCGCAGCCCAATCGCGGGCAACAGCATTGCTCGCGCGATCCACTTCGCTGTAGGTCATCGGCCCGCCCGCATCGATGATGGCCACTCGGTGGCCGTACCACCGAGCACCGGTGGTGATGCCACTGGCAATGGGCCCGAGGGTCCGCACAGCCTTCGCTTTTGCCCGGACACGCAGCGGCCGTTTCAGGTCGATGATCCCGCTGCGCTGCATGACAGAGATCTGTCTTGCGCGAAGTGCGAGGGATGAAGCAGCGGCGCGAGTGACGGTCACGATGATGAACCCCTTCGATGGCCCCGCAGCAGCACGCACTGGCGGGGCGAAGACCAATGCCTTTGATCACAACGCAGGCGGCGTGATGCGGATAGTGGCGATACGACGATGCTGCTAGACGGTTGTTGTGCAGTTGACCAACAAGTGCGACTGTGTGCTCATGGAAATCCGCGATGTACCAGAGAAAGCAACGTTGAGCGAGCGCCTCGCTGATGTGGTCGGTTGGTACGCGAACGAGGGTGGGCCCTCGTATCACCGTGTGCCGAGCGAACTCGTGGCCCACGACTTCTTCGACGGTATCGAACTCAATATCTCGGCGTTCGTGAAGTTCATGGACACCGGAAGGATGCCGACCGCGCACGATCTGAGGCCGGTCACCGAACTGGCGATGGCGCGCCTGGCCAACGGTGCCGGACTCCCCGAGGTGATCGGGTCGTATCAGAAGGTTTCGGCCGACCTGTGGCGACGATTCGTCTCCGACACCGACCCGTCCGAGCGCGACAGCGTGCTCGAGCTGATGCCGAAGGTCACCGAATACATCTTCAACGTAGTCACTCTCATCGCCACCGAGGCCGCGCGGCGGTCGGCCGATCCGCGATCGGAGGCGCGAGAACGAGAGCGAGCCGCCGTCGACGCGCTACTGGCAACCGGTCAGGCCTCCGGTTCGTTGGACATCGATCACCCGAAGTTCGTGATCGCCGTCTTCCATCTGTCCGGATCGCCCGGGCAGAGCACTGCTGTCTCGGCTCTCAAGTCTCGGATCGAGTCGATCGATGATGTTCATCTGCGGTTGGATTCGAAAGGATGGGTGGTGGTGCATTGGTCGGACCGCAGCGAACAGGAGGTCGTCGCCGAGTTTCGGGCAAGACTGGACGACGCGCAGCAGGAATCGCAGGTGCACTGCTGGGCGGGCATCGCGTCTGCGAAGACTGCGAGTGCGGTGCCGGACGCGTACAGAATCGCACGTGGGCTGGCATCGACTGCGTACCGGCTGAATTACCCCGATTTCGTTGCCGATCTCGCACACTCGACCGTCGAGTATCTCGTCGGTGCGTCGGGCCCCGACCTTCCTGCCGTCGCCGACCTGGTCGCGCCGTTGCTCGCCGCGGACCCGATTTTCGAGCAGACGCTGCGAATCTATCTCGACGAAAGCTGCAACCAACTGGCAACCGCCCGTCGAATGCACGTGCACCGAAATTCGGTGACCTACCGGTTGAGCAAGGTCCATGCGTTGACCGGTCTCGATCCGATGACTTTCGTCCAGGCGGCATCGCTGCACGCGGCGTTGATCGCACGCGACCTGTCCTAACCGGTGTTGTCGAATTGCACATACAAATGGTTTGCACGGTCGGTGATTTGCCTCTAGCCCCCTCGATCGGCTCATGTTGCACTGATCACATCGGAGCGCGTCGGGCCATCCGCAATCGGATCGCACAGTTTGCCAGGAGTATGCATCGCGTTCCCGACACTCATCAGCACACAGGGGAACGATGTCAACATTCACACGCGCCGCCACCATCATCGTGGTGGCGGCAGCTCTGGCGCTCGGTACGGCCCCGCTCGCGCAGGCCGATCCGGCTCCGGTCAGCACCGCATTCGACCGTCAGGAAACATTGATCCGCTCGAGCGGCGGCGTCGACGTGTCGTACGTGTCGCTGGCCCTTCCCCTCTCCGCTCCGGGGGTGCCCTATCCCTCGGCGTGCGATCGAGTCGGTTACTGGCGGTATCGGCCGGCGGAGGGGGCCGAGAATTCCTCGGACGCCGACGCGGTCGTGGTGCAGCAACAAGGACTCGGCGCGGGGGCGGTGCACTCAGAACCGGTGGCCCGCAACACCGTGCTGTCTGCGTTGGACCAGGGCAAGCACATCGAATTCTGGTCGCTTGCCCGTCGGGCGGCGTGTCTGGACGAGACGGCCGGGTTCGACGAGGCCCTGCGCACTGGCAACTACCTCGACGCCGTCGACTACTACTTCGGCGACAAGCAGATCGACGGCCAGACGTTTCCGGGATTTCGGCGCGGCGAGGACCTACGGGCCCTCGACGCCATGGGGCTACCACGCGTGGTACGTGATCAGTACGAGGTGATGCTCCACGAGCTGCCCGATCAGAAAGTCCGACAGAGCAAAGCGATCTGCACCGGAATTTCACTCGGCGGGCTCGTGACAGGACTGTTCTCCGACTGGGACTTCGACGGCAATCGCGCCACGACAGCAGACGCCGGGTACAACCAGTGCCAGTCCTTCGCCGCGCAGGACTCGATGATCAGCTCCGACCCTGCAGCGCTGCAGAACACCCCGTTGCTCGGCGGCCTGACAAACCTGGTCACCGGTGCCGCAGCCGGTGTCCTCGATGCCGGCCTTAACACAGGCGTCGTACCTCGAACGTTCGGCGAAGCCCCCGTCCTCGGCACCAAGACCTTCATGCTGCTCAGACTGGCCGGCTTGGCCGCGCACCTGGATCCGAACGGGGAAAGCCGCTTACTGCAACACATTCCGCAGGACGCCGGGCTGGAACTGTCACTGAACTATCTGTTCGCCCGTAGCGCAGCGGAATTCGCCTCCGACGTCGTTGCCCCAGCGGCAATCAGAAGCTACCGGTTCACCAACCAGGCGCTGCTCGGTGTACTCCTCGACAACAACTCGATCAGCTTCTCGTTGTTCCAGATGAGCCTGGGCGCCCTCGGGGGTGGCCCGGTGGAAGAAATGACCTTCCCGATGCCGGGGTCGGTCACGCAAGTCCCCATCTTGGGCTCGTTTCTGGAATTGGCCGCGGGAAAGCAAACCCGTGTCGCCCCCACCGACTCGAATGTGCTTTACACGTGGCGGGACTACCGCGATGTTCGGGATGTGCCCTACACCTCGCCCGACCACGAGGTTACTGACATTACGAAGCTGGCCGAGGTGCTCTCGACCGGTAGCCCGAATGGGTACTGGGAGACGTATTTCCCGCTCGAGCTCCTCAAGGACATTGGCGGGGCATACGGCGGTTCGCGAACGGGCGAGTTGTCGCACCTTGCCACCGCCGGCATGAGCCGTACCAAACCCAACCTGGTGCTGCTCGCCGGTGACAGCCCGATCAGAAAATCCGCCGGCATGTTCTTCCCCGCACCATCGCTCGCGATCGAGCGGCAACTGCCCGGCTACACCCATGCCGACACCATCGGGGCAGCAGAAATTCAGAGCAACGGTGAGCGCGACTACAGCGGGCAGTACCTCGCCGAATTCATTTCTAGTCAGATCGATACCGAGTGAAATCGGCTGCATAGCGACGCTGAACAGGGAGTCTGTATGGAGATGTCAGAAACGACGGCGGTAGTGACAGGTGCGGCATCGGGATTGGGTGCCGCGGTGGCGCGCAGGCTCGCCCGGCACGGAGCTCACGTCCTCGGTCTGGATGTACCGCACTCGATCGAACGCGCCGGAAACACCGCCCCCGAGAACGTCACGTTGGTGGCGGCGGACGTCACGAGCGAGGCAGAGGTGATCGCCGCTCTCGATCTGGTCGATCCGACCCATCCGATCAGAATCGCGGTCAACTGCGCGGGCGTCGGATGGGCCGGCCGCATCGTGTCCAAGCACGGGCCGCACGATCTGGAAATCTTCCGCACGGTGATGACCGTCAACCTCCTCGGCACCTTCAACGTCATGCGACTGGCGGCCGACAGAATGCGAAGGCTCGATCCGGTCGACGAGAACGGACAACGCGGACTGATCGTCAATACCGCGTCCGTGGCGGCATTCGAAGGCCAAGTGGGTCAGGCGGCATATGCTGCCTCCAAGGGCGGGATACACGCGATGACCATCACCGCGGCGCGCGATCTGGCACAGTACGGAATCAGGGTTAACACCATCGCCCCGGGCACCGTCGACACCCCGATGCTGGCGGCGATGGACGCGGGATACCGCGCGGCACTGGCCTCGAGCGTTCCGTTCCCCGCGCGTCTGGGACAGCCGGACGAATTCGCGCAATTGGTGCAGATGTTGGTCGAACACGACTACATCAACGGTGAAACGACCCGAATGGACGGCGCAGTACGGATGGCTCCCCGATAGGGGGCGTTCCGGCTCGACCGCAATCGGTATCTGTCATGTTGATCTTTAGGATGAGGGGGTATCGGCGATGCCCAGCGCGTCGATCAGCAGGCGAGGGCAACTAGTGCCCGACATGGTGCCTGACCTGTTGACGTTGCACCGGGATCGAGTTCGGTGCCTCGACGGATTTTACGACGTCGAGCGTTGGAACGAGGGTGGTGAAGCGCGAACCCACATGCAGCACTGGCTGTTTCGTGCCGCGATCGATACCGGTGCGGTCTCCTGGGACGTCAAGAAGTGGGGTCGGCTCGAGTTCGTCGCCGTGTTTTCGCATCCCAATCAACACGAGCTCGAGTTCGCGATCGTGTACGACATCCGATCCGTACCTCCGGTGCTGTCAAGCGACATCACCGCCTATCCGGCCGGCTATCGCTCGCTGTCACCCGAGGCGATCGCCGCGTTGCCTTCGACGCTGATACCCAAGCCGCCGAGCGAGCTGGCATGGCTGACCTATCTGGTGGGGCGTTTCAACGATTTGCATCGACGTACTGCGACATTGGTGCAGGGGTGGCCTCGATGACGAACCGCTGGCCGCGTACCACTCTGCCCCGCAGGGTCGGAGTTTCTTCGTGCTCAGGGCTGGGCCGGAAGGGTCTCGTCTTCCGCCGGGTGCGGTCTTACTTCTTCAGCTCGGCCAGGAGCATGAATGCCGGTTTCTCCGGGTCGATCTCGACGCCGTTTCGCCGTAGGAATGCCTGCAGGAGCCCTCCGATCAAGTCGGTGAGTTGATCGGAGAACCGGTCGATGTCAGTGGCCCCGTCTTCCTCCTCCAGCCATAGATCGGTCGTGGCCACGATGGCTCCCACCGCCGCTCGGCTGGTGAATTCGACACCGTCGGTCTCGAGGCCGACGGACTTCATCACCGAGGTTGCCACTGCGGCGAAGCGGCGTGCGACGTCTCGGCCGATGTCGAATGCCGCGGACGGATCGTCCTCTGCCGCCGAGCGGGATCGAGCCAGGACACGGAAGACGTTGGGATGTCGGGCGACGACGTCGGAGTATCCGCGGATCGCATGTCGCAGCGATGACGACGGCGCATCGAGAAGGAAATTGAAATCCGACACAGCACGTTCGTACACCTCGTCGGACATGCGCTGACCGAGCGCTGCCAACAGATCGGACTTGTCCGAAAACTGGCGATACAGGCGGGGTTTGGTCGAACCTGCTTCGTGAGCGATGGCGTTCATGCTCGGATTCGGACCATCGGCGTCGATGACTCGAATGGCCGCGTCGACGAATTCCTCGCGGGCACGTGTCTGTCTGGCTGATGCAGATCTCCGAGGCTCGGGCACGGCGGCCAGTGTAGAACGCCCGTCGGTCTCGGCGTGAAGGGCCGATGCTTGACACAGCTGCCCGATCTGCGCCATGGTTACAGCGTAACCCGCGGTAACGTTTTACGTACTAGCGGTTCGGATGACAGAGGAGTCCCGTGTCGACACCATTGCCCCACGGCCGGCCGCGGCAGCAGCTTCACGAGTGGACCGTCGACGTGGCCGGTGCGCAGCTCGCAGTCTTCGAGCAGGGGAATCCGGACGGTCCGACGGTCGTTCTCGTACACGGCTGGCCGGACACCCACCACCTGTGGGATGGCGTCGTGCCGAGTCTGGTGGACTCGTTCAGGGTGATCTCGTACGATACCCGCGGTCACGGACGGTCCACTTGTCGAGGAACTGTCGCGGAGATGCGGATCGAGCAATTGGCAGACGACTTCCTTGCCGTGGTCGACAGCGTTCGTGCCGATCAGCCCGTTCATGTTCTCGCGCACGACTGGGGTTCGGTGCAGGTATGGGACGCCGTGTGCAGGCCCGGAGCCCACCGAAGCATCGCGTCGTTCACATCGATCTCGGGACCGAGCTTGCATCACATGGGTCGGTGGATGCAGTCACGGCTCACTGCACGAACCCCGAAAGCGCTGTGGCAGTGGGCCACTCAAGTCATCTCGGGCATGTACACGCTCTTCTTCATGTCAGGGGTACTGCCGCGGGCGTTCTTCCGCGTGTTCGGAACGCGCTATCTGTGGTCGTTGTTCCTGCGCATCGTCGAACGGATCGACCGCCGAGACATCCACCTGGCCGAGACGCTGACCGACGACATGGTCTCGGGCCTGCGTATATACCGCGCCAACATCTTCCGCACCGTTCTGTTTCCGCACGACCGTTTCACCTCTGTACCGACCCAGTTGCTGATACCCACTCGAGACCCGGCCGTGCGTCCGGCCTCGTTCTCGAACATCGACCAGTGGACCGCCGAGGTCGACATCCGTCGAGTCAAGTCCGGGCACTGGCTTCCCTTCAAGGACCCCGAGCTGGTGGCTTCGGCCGCAACAGCTTTCATCGACAAGCACACAGGAAAGGATTAGCCGTGGACCCCCTCGATCCAGGTGTCGTCTCGCTCACCGCGCGCAACGTCGAATTCGATTGGACAGCGACACCGCTGCATTGGCTTCCCGACGAACCGGTCGCCTCGCACACCATCAGCGCCTTGAACTTACTGCTCCCGGAGGGCGAGAGGTGGTTCTGCTCCACCTACGCCGAAGCTCTCCCGCTGATCGAGGACGAAAGGCTGCGGGAAGATGTCCGCGGCTTCATCGGACAGGAAACGATGCACGCCGAGACCCACAATGTGGTGCTCTACGACTTTCTGGACACCCATGGAATAGATCCCCGCCCGTTTGCCGCGCAGGCCGAATTTCTCATGCGCCGTGTTCTCGGCCCACGCCCCACCGGTTCACCGAAACGTCGACGTCAGCAACTGATCGAACGTATCGCCTTGATCGGGGCCATCGAGCACATGACGGCCTTCCTGGGGGACTACGCACTGAATTCGCAGTGGGACGAGCTGGGCGGCGACCCCACCATGATCGATCTCTATCGATGGCACGGTGCCGAAGAGGTCGAGCACCGCAACGTCGCGCACGACGTCGCGCAATACTTCGGGGTCGGATACTTCCGCCGCAATATCGCCATGATCATCGCGTTCGTCGGATTCTTGGTTCTCATGCTCCGCGGCACGAAGTACATAGTCCGCCAGGACCCAGCGCTGAAGAACATGGGATACCTGCGCATCTACATTGCTTGGACGAAAGCGATGAAGCGCGACGCCTTACCGTCACTTGCCCACATGACCTGGGGGGTAGCGCGATATCTCAAACCCTCCTACTCGCCGGAACACGAAGGCAACACCGCCCAGGCTGTCGCCTACCTCGCATGGTCCCCGGCAGCGCGCGCGGCAGCGCGATGACCAACGCTTTTCCGATTCCCACCGATGCGCCGCCGCATCTGTACGGACGCCGCCGCCGGGATCTGTTTCTCGGTGTCATCTCCACCCTGATGAACGCACACATGGCCGCGGTCGGAATGCTCCGCAGAACGATGCCTGCCGGGCAACCGGTGGACAGAACTCTCGCGGTCGTCGTCAGCAGCCGCAGTGTCGAAGCCCACGACGACAACGTCGTCGCCCTCACCTTCACTCGACCCTCCGGCGAAGCTCTCCCGCCCTGGCGACCCGGTGCCCATATCGATCTCACGCTCCCCTCGGGCCTGCGGCGTCAGTACTCACTGAGCGGAGATCCGGCCGAGGCGGACCGATACCGGATCGCTGTGCGGCGAATACCCGACGGTGGGGGCGGGTCGGTGGAGGTGCACGACGTTCTGGACGTGGGGACCGAGATCGTGATTTCGGAACCGCGGAATGCGTTCGCTTTTGCGGTGCCGGGCTACGGGTCACCGGCCCGGCATCTACATTTCGTCGCAGGTGGTATCGGGATAACCCCCATCCTGCCGATGCTCCGCCTCGCGGACAGCCTCGGCATCAGCTGGTCGATGGTCTACACCGGCCGCAGTACCGACTCGTTGCCGTTCGTAGCGGAGGTGCTCGCATTCGGCGACAAGGTGACCATCCGCACCGACGATGTCGACGGCCTACCGACGTCTGCCGAACTTCTCACCGGCATCCGCCCGTTCGCAGCGATCTATGCCTGTGGACCCGCTCCGATGATCAGTACGTTGCGGATCGGTGCCGACGCCCTCGCCGACTGCGAGTTTCACTACGAAAGATTTTCTGCGCCACCGATTGTCGACGGGCAAGCGTTCACGGTCGAACTCGCCCGGTCCGGTCGAGTCGTCGACGTGCCCGCCGACGTATCCGCACTCGACGCGATCGTTGCGGTGCAACCCGACACCACGTACTCCTGCCGGCAGGGGTTCTGCCGCACCTGCATCGTCGGAGTACTCGGCGGCGAACCGGATCACCGTGACGGCGCTCTGACCGACGCAGAGCGAACCGACCACATGCTGATCTGCGTATCACGCTCACAGGGTGATCGGCTCGTGCTCGACCTCTGATCGCGCCTCGAACAACTCGCCAACGCCCCACCCTCGAAAGGAGCACCACCGATGCACGACTTCGACCTGGTCGTAGAGAACGGGCTGTGGTTCGACGGCACCGGAGCCGAAGGACGGATGCGCAACCTGGGCATCCGCAACGGACTAATCGCCGAGATCTCTGCGGATCCACTACCTGTGGGGAGCGCCACCGAGATCGTCGATGCGAAAGGTAAGTGGGTGATGCCCGGATTCGTCGACGTACACACCCATTACGACGCGGAAGTCCTCGTGAATCCGGCCCTACCGGAGTCGGTGCGGCACGGCGTCACGACCGTGGTCATCGGCAACTGCTCACTCTCGACCGTTTTCTCCAGCCCCGAAGAGTGCGCGGATCTGTTCAGTCGAGTCGAGGCCATCCCGCGCCAGTCCATGCTCGACATTCTCAGCGACCACCGAACGTGGACGAGTCCCTCCGCCTACGTATCGGTCCTGGAATCTCTGCCGCTCGGTCCCAACATCGCGGCGTTCATCGGCCATTCCGATATCCGCACCACGGTGCTGGGCATGGCCAAGGCCACCTCGGATAGGTACCGCCCCTCGCAGATCGAACTCGATGCGATGGGTGAGATGCTCACCGAGAGCCTCGACGCCGGCTTTTTGGGTCTGTCGTCGATGACCAACAAGCTCGACAAGATCGACGGCAAGGAATTCCGATCACGCTCACTGCCCTCGACGTACTCGCGGTGGCGTGAAATGCGTTTCCTCAATCGAATCCTGCGTGATCGTGGCCGCATCCTGCAAAGCGCGCCGACCATCAACTTTCATCCCAACATCGCCGCGTTCTTCGCCGAAAGCTCCGGGTTCGGCGGTCGGCCCAAGCTGAAGACATCACTGCTCTCGGCCGCGGATTCCAAGGCATACCCACCGATCGTCTACTTCATGCTTGCCGCGGCTCCCCTGTTGAACAAGTTCGCCAAGACCGACTTTCGCTGGCAACACCTGCCCGTCCCGTTCACCGTGTACGCCGACGGTATCGACCTCGTCGTGTTCGAGGAGTTCGGTGCCGGTGCCGCTGCATTGCATCTGCAGGACGAAGTCGAACGAAACGAACTACTGGGCGACGAGAACTATCGCCGATGGTTCCGCAAGAACTACGACGACAAACTCAGCCCCCGCATATGGCACCGAAACTTCTACGACGCGGTCATCGTGGCCAGCCCTGATGCAGCCATCGTCGGTAAGACATTCGGGCAACTCGCCGACTCCCGCGGAATTCACCCCGTCGACGCCTACCTCGATCTGGTTGTCCAGTACGGCAAAAAGCTCCGTTGGCGAACAACGATCGCCAATGACCGACCGAAATTCGCCGACAGGCTCGCCCGAAGTTCCGGAGTGCAGATGGGGTTCGGTGACGCCGGAGCGCACCTGCGCAACATGGCGTTCTACAACTATCCGATTCGACTGCTCAAAAGAGTTCACGACACCGGCTTCATGACAGTCGAGCACGCCGTGCACCGACTGACCGGCGAACTGGCCCAGTGGTACGGGATCGATGCCGGCCATCTGCGTCTCGGCGACCGCGCCGACGTGGTGATAATCGACCCGTCAGGCCTGAACGCGAGCGTCGACGGCGTATACGAAGCACCGATCGAACAATTCGGTGGAATCTCTCGCATGGTCAACCGCAACGACGACGCAGTCGACGCCACGGTCATCGCGGGAAGAATTGTGTATCGCCGGGGGCGGTTCACCTCGGACACCGATGGCACCGGACGGTTCCTCAAAGCTGGTTCACCGCCGACCGACACCGCGGGCAGCGATCCAGCAAACCGGGCGCTGCGGCTCACGTCGAAGGTCTAGTACGCGATCAGAAGACCCCGGGTCGATTTGCGAAGTTCCGGAAAGTTCGACTGTCGAACAGATTTCGACAGTGCAGGTCACCCCGCGCCGACGCGGGCGCGCCCGACGTGTGACCCAGCGGGACGGGTGAGAGGTGTAGCCGGAGGGAAATCAATGAGCATCGACGAACCGAAGAACATCGACGAAGCGCTGAGCGCATCGACAGAGTTCGACACTGTGGAGCGTTGGAGGAGATCGAAAATCGACCGCAGACATTCCCTGATCGACGACATACTCGCTGTCGTCCGATCTCACGGCCACGACCCCGGCCTCGATGTCATCGTGAGCGAGATGGGGGTATCGAAGTCGTTGCTGCGAAGGAATTTCGTCGACAGTTCCGATCTGGCCGAAACGGCCCTAGCGCGCTACGTCTCGGTGGAGATCGAACCGCGGATTCGATCAGCCTTGTCGTCGCAGAAGACCGATCACCCAGTGATTCGGGCGGTGACCGGAGCGTATGTCGAGGTATTCACGCATGACCGGCCCGCCTATCTGTTCGTCACAACGCACTCGGCAGCGTCGGGTAGCAAGCTCATCGCCGATACCGACTACCGAATTGCACGGCTGATCACTGCAGCGCTGGGCACGTCTCTCGGCGCGCAGAAAATGAGCACAGCGGGCACCGCTCCGATTGCGTTTGCCATCCTCGGAACTGTGAGGCTCTGCGTTCACTGGTGGGCCACACAAGAACTCGTCACCGCAGATGAACTCGTCGCATGTGTGGCGACAATGTTGGAGGGCGGCATACGCGGGATCACCGCCGACGAAATTTGCGGGATGACCGCCGACGAGATTTGTTGATCCACAGCATGTTTTCGGAAAGCGGCCGACATCTGAAGTCTGAGACAGGTATGTGCGTGCTCGGTCGTGCAGCGGGTACCGCCCTCGACAGCGTCGTCGTCGAACGGTCGCGAGCGCTCGTGACCTATGCCGCGAACGCGGTGCACATCGCGCTGTCTTTGGCACCGCACAGACCGCTCGGCCGCGCGTTGTCACCGGGTGGTTCGATTGACCTGCTCGTGGCGGAGGGGGGCGTTCTCGACCGGATCGGCGGGTCGGCAGATGCGATCGACGTGCTGCTGGGGCCGGATGGTGTTCTGGAGCGACTCGGTGCAACGGGCGGAGCGCTCGAACAGATCTCGGAATTGAACGCGGCAGTGGCTGCCCTGGTCCCGCATCTGGCCGAGTTGGCTCCGAGCATGGCTACCATCGCCGAGTCCTCTGCTCACTTGAGCGCAGCAGTAGCTCGCGTACCCGGGCTGCGGGTCAAGACCACACGTTCTCGTGTCCTACGGGGACCTACATGATCGGGCATCGTTGCGCGAGGGACACATCGAAGACCGCGCCCCGCCTCGTGTGTGCCCTACGTCGATGGGGTGACCCCAGGAGGGCGAATCGATCTGAACAACGCGGACACGTCGGCAGCCATTGCTGCGTTCGCGAGCTCGATCTGCGCGAACGCCCGCAGCTGTCCACGCGCCCGGGCCCACAATCGGTCTCGCTTGAGATGGTCGCGGTCGGCGAAGGTGGCCAACACTATGCCGCGTATGGCGTCCATGGCGAGGTAGACGATGTTGCGCAGGACCCTCCACTGAGCTCCGCCGCCGTTGGGATCGCGGACGCTGAACGCACCGATCACACTCTCCATCATGGCCGGGCCCAGGTCGTCGAGCAGTGGTGCCAGTTCGGGATCCGTCCGGGCCGCCACCCACAATTCCACCGTGGCGACGAACACCGGACCTTTGTGCAGGTCCCAGAGAAGATCGAGCATCTGACCGATCAGGTCCTTCGACATGTCGAACTGGCGCACCTGATCGAGAGCATCTTGGGCTCGCCGAGCAACCAGATGTTCGACGGCGGCCGCGACCAGGTCGGCCTTCGACCCGAAATGATGGATCTGCGCCCCGCGTGTGACCCCGGCTTTTTCCGCGATCCGCGCCGTGCTCATCCCGACGTAACCGAATTCGTCGAGACACTCGATGGTGGCATCGAGTAGTTTTGCGCGCATCGCCGAGCTGCGCTGGGCCTGCGTTCGAGGCCGTGCCGGTGGCGTCGGCGGTAATGCCGAATCTGCGGAGGCCCCGACGGACCCGTTATCGGTCATAGCAATTGAACATCGTCGAGCAGCCAGCCATCATCGCCACGTACCAATCCGATCTGCAGTCGATTGCGGTCCACACGAGGTTCTGGTGTTGCAGTGTTGGTGACCGATTGATCGATGAAGTAGAGCAGAACAGCGGAATCCTCGTCGGCCTCGACCACGCCGGCCTGCACGATCGACGCTGCCGCAGACGCCTTCGCCTGCGTGACTGCATCGCGGAGCACCTCACCGACCTTCGTGTACTCGTCCGCGAACTTCTCGGTCGAGTTCGCGGTCACCTTGGTAATTGTCTCATCGAACGTTCGGTAATCGTACGAGGTCAGATCGAGGGCGTATTGCCGACCGGTCGTCATCGCGGTGTCGCGGGCGTCGAGCTCGCGTGCCGACTGGAAAAACTGGTAACCGAAGTAGGCGCATCCAGCGATCAGTGCGCAGACCAGCACTGCAGCGGCCGCCCGCAGTGTCGCACGGACCCGAGAACGCGGGACCGGAGCAGGCCTGTCCTGCGAAGGCGACTCGTCGGTGGCCGTCTCCTGCGGTGTGGCCGGTTCTGTGTCCGTCCCGGACGCATCGTCGCCGCCTGTGGTCGGCATCGTGTTCTCTCTTTCGATCGTTATGGCGCAACGGATTTCACCCGGTGCCGTTCGCGTACAAGTTCGCTAGGTCTTCTGCGATCGTCGGCGCACTGTCCGCACCTCTCGGGGGAATTCCTCCCGGCGGGACGCACCGGAGATCGCGCTCGAGGGGCCTCGGCTCCGTCTCGTACGGGGTTCGCCTGTCGGTGTCGTAGAAGCATGGAACGCCGAGGGTCGGGACGAGGTCGACCTGGAGCCGGTTGTCCTTGACCGGCGATGCCAACGTGGCCAGCCCGTCCGGCACGGTGGTCAGGAAGCGGTCGATGGCATCGGTTCGAGCCCCGATGATCTGTGCGGGTCCGACGGCCGAGGTCAGCAGTGCGGCGACGCCTGCACTGTTGTCGTTCACGAGGGGAAGTAGTCGATCGAGCAGCACGTCTGGGATGGTGATCAGGTTCGCGCGGATCTGTGTGTCGTTGTCGGCGGCGAGGTCGGTGGCTGTTCGGGCGGCGGAAATGAGCTCGGGAATCGACGCTGTTCCGCTTCCGCTGTCGACGAGCAGCTCCGATGCGTCATCGAGAATCCGCTCGATTTCTTCTCGTCTAGGCGCGATCACTTCGGTCAGATCGCTGACGCTGTCGAGCAGCTCGCCGAGTTCGGTGGCCCGACCGGGGAGACCGACGCCCAGCTCTCGGGTGACCGTGTCCAGGTCTGCCGGGTTCACACTGTCGATCAGCGTCACCAGTCGGGCGAGGACCGAGGAGATCGCCACCGGTGCACCCGTCTGAGCGAGCGGAATGACCCCTCCGTCGGGGAGATACGGCGCAGTGTCCGATTCGGAGAACAGGCGCAGCTTGAGCACCGGGGCTGCTGTGTCCTGTCCGACAGCTGCGGTCGCTGCGGTGGGTATGCGGGTATCGGGCGCAGCAGAGACCTCGATCCGGACCAGTTGCCGGCCCGGGTCCGGTACGACCGAAGTCACCTGACCGATCGGCACACCTCGGTAGTCCACCTCCGACCGCACCGCCAGCCCACCGGCATCTTCGACCTCCACACTGAAGGTGAGGTCGTTGCCCAGTACGCGCAGCCCACCGGTGGCGTCGACGATGTATGACGCACAGGCGAGGGCGAGCACAAGGAAGAGTGCTATGTGCGCCACGATGCGGCGCGTGCTCATCGCGGAGCTTCTTGCGTGGGTGGGGCGGGCGGCAACAAGTCGTCGACCGGGCCGCCGACGATTTGTTCGAGGTCGGCGTTGAGATCTGTGTTGAGGTAGTCGCCGGGTGACGCGTCCGACAGTAACTCCGCAGTACGTCCGAGGCGCTGGTCGAGGCCCTCGACGTCGTCACGGAAGGCGGTCAGCTGGTCTGCGATCGGGCCGAGGTGCGATGTGATGTCGACCAGCTCACCTTCCGAGGTATCGAGGACCGCTCGAGTCGATGCGCTGAGCCTTTCGATTCTCGGTACCAGCTCGGCAAGCGATCCGCGCTGGTCCGACACCAGCGTCAGACCGTCGTCGATCGACGCCAGACGTTGCTGTAGGTCGGTGTTCTGCTGCGTCGTGGTCGCGGCGAACTCTCCCAGCTTGTCGATGGCGCGGCCGATCGAGTCGTGATGGGCCGCAGTGACCGACAGTGCCGAGTTCAGTCGCACGAGAAGGCCTCGGGTGAGCTCGCCCCGGCCGTTGAGGGCAGCGTCCGTTTCGTGCAGAATCGTGCCCAATTGTCCGAGTCCGGCTCCGCCGACGAGCGACCCGATCGAGAGCAACAATTTCTCGACATCGGGTCCGCGGCTGGTGTGGTCGGTATCGAGCGTGTCGCCCTCGACCAGCGTCTCGGCAGAAGAGTCGGTTCCGGGGGTGATCTCGATGAACGCATCGGAAATCGGTGTGGACAACTCGATTCGCGCGGTGGTCCCTGTCTTGAGTTCGACGTCGGTGCGCAGTTGCGTGCGTGCGCTGGCAACCGCGTTGTCCACTTCCAATTCGCTGACGTATCCGATCACGGCCTGACCGATCCGAACCTCGCCGCCGACAGGGAGCAGCGACACGTCGGTGAATCGCATTGTGACCGAGTAAGTCTGCGCATCGTCGTGCGCGATCGGCGACAGGGACTGCAAACTGATCCCGCATGCGGTGGTGAGGCATATCGACGACACCGATGCCGCTGCGGCTGCGAGTTTTCGGAGATCGGCACTCATCCGATGGCCTTTCCCCAGATTTCGGCCAGCAGTGGAGATTCGCCGGGAACGGTGATCGGGTTGTAGAGCCCAGGAGCCGAGCACAACGGTAAGGGCGTCCTATTGCACAGATCTCGAGCCGAAGGATATTGGGACAGCGTGGACGAGAAGTCCAGCCGGACGCGGAGGCGGTTGTCGGGACCGACCGCGTCGGAGACGTTGCCGAGCGCCACCGGCGCGACCTCGAGGAGTTCGGCGAGTTGTGGTCCGCGAGCGTTCAGGTCGGACGCGAGACCTCGAAGCTGTGCCACCGTGTCGGTCATGTCTGCGCCGTGCTCGGAGACGATCGAGCCCAACGACGACATGACGTCGTCGAGTCCGGTGAGCGCTGCGGTGACTGTGCCGCGTTGGCGATCGAGTACCGTCGCCGTCGATTCGACCGAGCGGGCAAGCGAATCGAGCTGGGTTCGATTGTCGGTGACCGCATCGAGCAGTGTCCGCAACCCGTCCACGATCTCGGCAATGTCGTCCGATCCGTTTCCCACGACGGTAGTGGCAGAGGACAAGCTGGCGATGGCGCGTGCGACCGCATCGCCGTTGCCGTCCAACGAGTGCGCGAGAGATCCCACCAACAGACCTGCGGAGGACTGATCGGAGTCCGGCGCAGGTGCAAGAGCCCCGACCAGGTCGTCGACTGCGGTGAGCACTGCGTCCCAGGACATCGGCGAGTGGGTCCTCTCGATCGGAATCGTTGCATCCGGTTCCAGAAGGTGTCCCTCGGTTGCCGGTTCGAGCTCGATATATCGGTCGCTGATGACAGAAGGACTCACCACCCACGCGTTCGTGTCGGCAGCTATCTCGGTGTCGGCTGACACGCTCATCGTGACCTCGATGGAGGAGAGTGCCTGATCGACCGAATCGACCGATCCGACAGGGACACCGAGCACCGTCACGTGAGTTCCCGGCACGATTCCTTCGGCACTGCCGAACTCTGCGTGCAGGTGCACTGTCGGTTCTGGCCACAGCACTACCGTTCCTGCGATCAGTGCGGCCACCGTTGCGGCACCGATCACCGGGATCGGCCACCTCATGCGCATCCCGATCCCAGTCCGAGAAGACACAGCCAGTTGTCCGGGACGAGACCGGTGGGCGAATTCAGATCGAGGAACTTACCGTTCCCCGTTGCATTGGCAAGGTATCGGGCGGTGGGTCCGAAGTCATCGACCAGGCGAGTCAGCGAGTCGCGGGAACTCTCCAGGAGAGCGGACACCGACCGGATCCGAGGCAGTAGCGAATCGATGGTCTCGCGGTTGTCCGCCAGATAGCGCGAAAGAACGTCCGTCAGGGCAGCCAGCTCGTCGATGATCGACGAAATCGCGTCGCGACGGTCTGCGACCGTCGCGGCCACTATGTTCGCGTCACCGACCAGTGCGATGAGCAGATCGCTCTGGTCGACCAGGGTGGATGTGGTCTGTTGCGCGCTGGCGAGCAGTCGATCGACGTCGGTGGCGTTGCGGTTGACGGTGTCGGCTATGTCGGTGAGTCCGGTCAGCGCGCCGCCGAGGAGTTCCCGGTCCTGTGGAGCTGCCGCTGCCAGCGTGTCGACCATCGTCCGTAGTCGACCCAGATCGACCTCGGTGGCGGTCGTTGCCACCGACCGGCCGATGTCATCGATCGTGAATGCCGTGGTGGTGTTGGCCAGCGGAATCGTGTCCCCTGACTGTAATTGTCCCGTTCCGGAAGGCTCGATGCTCAGAGCCCGCCTCCCGAGCAGAGTCAGAATCTCGACCGTGGCACGGGTATCGACGCCGGCCACTGTCTTCCTGTCGAGCTGGAAAGCGACATCGACGTGTGTTCCGTCCAATACGAGCTCGGTGACGGTGCCTCGGGGAACTCCTGCCACCAACACCGGGTCCCCCACCTGCATTCCGCCTACGTTGGCGATTTCGGCGTCGAGAGTGACGGCTCGAAAGTCGTCGACGAGTTTCGGAATCACCAACGCCCCGACCAGAATCAGGAGAGCCAGGCCGATCGCAGCGGGCCCGACCCATTTGCTACCGGGCTCTTTCCATCTCATCGGCACACCTGCGATCTGGTGGACGTGGTCGGGGCCAATTCGACTCCGAATGCGGACAGTGAAAGGTTGCAGAAATAAAGGTTGAGCCACCCGCCGTAGCTGGTCAACGCGCCCAATTCCGCGAGGACCCCGTCGAGGTGATCGACGAGACCGACCAGGGCATCCTGCTTGTCGATGATGGCTCCGGTGGCGCCGTCGAGTGAGCGTGTCGTCTCCGCGAGGTCGGGCGAGAGCCCTTGAACCAGGGCATTGGTCGACGACGACAACCCCTCGATCGAGTCCAGTCCTGATGTCAGCAGGTCTCGGTTGCGCTCGAGTCCGTCCATCACGCTGGCGAGGGTGTCGACGATGTGTGTCACTCGAGGGCTCTGGGCTGCAATGTCACCGAGTACTGCAGCGAGGTCGGTGACGAGTTGGTCGATGATCTGCGACCGTTGTCCGATACTGTCCGCGATCGTGATCGTGGACAGCAGCAGGGAATCGATGGATGTGTTCTGGCCCTCGAACACGTCGATGATCTCACCTGCGACCCTGTTGACAACGGCGGGGTCCAGGGCGTCGAACAGGGGCCGGAACCCTCCGAGCACCGCGGACAGATCGACCGAGGGGATGGTTCGTTCGATCGGGATGAGCGCTTGGGCAGGCAGCGCGGGATCGGTATTCGTGGTGGGGATCAAGGTCAGGTTTCGGGCACCGAGCAGATCGGCGTAGCGAATCGCAGCAGTGGTGTCGGCCGGTAATCTCTGAGTGTCCGACACCTCGAATGTGACGAGCGCGTCGTGTTGGTCGGTGACGTCGATGTCGGTGACCTTCCCGGTTCGTACTCCTGCGATTCGGACGTCGCTTCCGGTCACGAGCCCTGTGACATCGCTGAATCGGGCGTGATAGGTGACGGTACGTCCCGCTACGGGGTCGGTGATCGTATTGGCAACGACCACCGTGCTCAGACCGGCGACCATGACGAACACGGCCAGTTTGGTTGCATCGGACCGGATACTCATCGCACGGTCACCGAGGTTCCTCGCAGGATTGGGCCGGCCAGTAGATCGGCCGCGCCACCGGGAACGCCGAACAGGGCACCGAGAACCTGGGATTCCTGGTCGCTGCCGACCGGCCCTACTGTGCCGGAGTAAGGAAACGGAGATTGCACGGTGATGCCGGCATCGATGGCGAAGTACCCGGATTCGAGAACAGGAGGAAGGCCGATGCTCAACGCTTCGATACCGCCGAAGAATGCGGTGAGCCGAGCGGGCCTGTTGTCGACCACTCCGAGCGTCGCGGACGCGTTGTCGACAACGGTGATGATTCGATCTCGATTGTCGTCGAACAGTGCGCCGAGGGTATCGGACGTGATGGCGGCACCAGCGAGGAGGCGGATCACCGACTGGCGTTGCTCGCTCAGCGTGCTACCCACGATCGCTGTGTTGCGCACGATGTCCACGGCGTCGAGAGCGAGAGCGGCGAGGGCAGCATTGGCATTGGCGGCGTCGTCGATGGTGGCACCTAGGCCGGATTCGGTCGGTATGCTGCCGATCAGCTCCGAGACCCCTTCGAGGGTGTCCCCGATTTGGTGGCCGCGCCCTCGCAAAGTCTGAGCGAGGGTGTCGAGTGTTGCGTTCACTGCACCCGGGTCGACGGCGGAAAGAGTGTCGTCGATCCGGTCGAGTGCTCCGTAGAGTTGGGCATTTTCCGACGAATCGTCGTGTGGGAGCACTGCTCCTGCGGTCAGATGTTCGGTGGTGTGCCGGTCTGACGGCACGAACTCGACGATGACGCTTCCGAACACGGTGCTGGGGACCAACCGAACGCGTACGTCGGCGGGGACGGTGTCCATGAGGGCGGGGTCGAGTGCGAGAGTGACGGTGGCTGCGGCCGGTTCGGCATCGATGCCCTCGACGGTGCCGATCTGGACGCCGCGATATCGCACCGACGAGCCGGGATCGAGTGCGCCGGCGCTGGCGGGGACGACGACGGTCACTGCGGCAGTGCTGCCGTAGCCGCTTCCCCCGCGGGCGATGAACCCGCTGTATGCGGCACCGAGAACGATCACCGTCAGCAATCCGATGACGATGCGGCCGCCTTCGCGTTGGTGCCATGATGGTCGGCGTGGATAGGTGATCATGTCGACAACCCCGGCAACTGTGGACTGATGCCCCATATTCCGATCGAAAGCACCACGTCGGTGAAGGCGATGAAGACGATCGATGTTCGGAGCGCTCGTCCGGCCGCCCTGCCCACTCCCTCGGGTCCACCTGTTGCGGTATAGCCGTAATAGCAGTGCACCGCTGTGACGCCGAGGGCGAATATGACCGTCTTGACGATGGACAGCGCTACATCGCCGGGGGCGATGAACAGCGAGAAGTAGTAGTCGTACGTACCGCTCGATTGACCGTTGAGGTATTGGACCGCGACGGCGGTAGAGACGAATGCGCCGAACAGTCCGACAAGATAGAGCGGAACGATGGCCGCGATTGCGGCGGCCATGCGGGTGGAGACGAGGTAGCGCCTGGACTCGATTCCCATCACTTCGAGCGCGGAGATCTCTTCCGAGATGCGCATGGCTCCCAGTTGGGCAGTGAAGCCGGTTCCTACCTTGGCCGCCAGGGTGATCGCGGCGACGATGGGGGCGACTTCCCGAGTGTTCGCCACTGCGGACAGCGCGCCGGAAAGCGGTGCGAGACCGACCAATTCGAGACCTCGATACCCCTCCAGCCCGGTTTGGGTGCCGACGAAGAACGCAATCGCGACGATGACGCCGACACTTCCCCCGCCGGCCAATATGCTGCCGCTGCCGAATCCGATCTCGGAGACCAGGCGCAGCACCTCTCTGCCGTATCGGGTGAGTGCCGCCGGTATCGACGCGACCGAGCGTACGACGAAGACCGAGCCGGCCCCCACTCCCGACAACGAGCGCGAAATCCGATGTGCCCGCGATCGGACGCGCGCCACGGTAGGCAGGTGCATCAGTAGGTGCCCCGATCCGGTAGCACCGTCGCAGCGAATTGACTCAGAGCAAGGTTGGCCAAGAAGACGAGCACGAACGACATCACCACCGCCTCGTTGACGGCATTTCCTACCCCCTGAGCGCCTCTTTCGGTCAGCAGTCCTTTGTAGGAGGCGACCACGGCCGATATCACCGCGAAAGAAGCGGCCTTGAGTGCAGCGACGGCGAGATCGCTCGACTGCGAGAACGTCACGAGGTTGCGGAGAAAACTCTCGGCATTGCCCTGTTGTACATAGACATGGACCAGCAAGCACGCGCCGATGCCGACCACCATGACGATGGAGTTCAGAAGCACGGTCACGATTACCGCCGCGATGATACGAGGAACGACCAGCCGTTCGAGCACGTCGATCCCCAGCACCTCGAGCGCGTCGATCTCCTCTCGAATTGTCCTCGCCCCCAGATCAGCGCATATCGCCGAACCACCTACGCCGGCGATGATCAAGGCGCAGACCAACGGTGCGGCCTGCCCGATGATGAGAAACGCGACCACGGCACCGCTGTAGGAGCCAGCGCCGATCCGGCCGGCCAACGAGCCGACCTGCAGAGCAACCGCCACCCCCAGCGGAATCATCACAAGAGCAGCAGAGACCGTGGTGACGTTCGCCAGGAACCACATCTGGCGTACACATTCCTGCCAGTGCACTCGCCGACGACGAACACTCGACCACAACGCGATGGACACGGCGATCGAGAACCGAACCATCTGGGCCGCCTCTGCAGAAATAGACCGGGCCACCGTCTTCTGCCCCACCATCCACCCCCTGCTGTCGACCATGAGACCTTCACCACAAATAAGATACCACTCTGAACGCAACTGTTGCGCTGAACCTGACGGAGGGGCAACAATTGGCCAGTAGTCGCGAACCTGCGACGAGAATCGGCGTATTTACAATCGCAGCTGAATGTATCCCGATGGCTGGCTATCTCGGAACCCTCAGCCTCGCGTGAACCTCGGACACCGACCCGACCACTGACCAGGAGTGCACTGTGAGCGTCACCTTCTTCATCACCGGCGGAACCGGATTCCTCGGCAGACGAGTCGTCCAGGAGATACTCGACCGCGACCCATCGGCAACGATCTACGTGTTGGTGCGAGCGGGATCGCTGGATCGCGTTGCGTCCCATCACCGGGTGCTGCCGATCATCGGGGATCTCACCGAACCGGGCCTCGGTATCGACGACGGCGTACTGCCGGACCGTCTCGATCACGTCGTGCACCTCGGTGCCGTCTACGACCTCACCGCAGGTGACGATCAGGCAACGACGAATGTTCAGGGAACACGCGAGGTGGCCCTTCTTGCGCTCCGCACCGGTGCTGTCATGCACCACGTCTCGTCCATCGCAGTCGCGGGCGACTTCCGGGGCAGATTCACCGAGCACGACTTCGATCTGGGACAGGACTTTCCCACTGCCTACCACCGCACCAAGTTCGAGGCCGAGAAACTCGTGCGAGGCATGGAGGGACTCGAATGGAAGGTCTACCGCCCGGCAGCGGTGATCGGGGACTCGAGAACCGGCGAGATGGACAAAATCGATGGGCCCTACTACCTTTTCGGCGCACTGAAGTTGCTCTCCGCGCTGCCCTCCGCACTGCCGGTGGCAGTCCCCGCCATCGGCGCGACCAACCTTGTTCCCGTCGACGTGGTCACCAGCGCCCTGGTTCATCTGATGCTGACCGACACCGGCACGGAACGAGTGTTCCATCTCGTCAGCCCCACGCCCCAGCCCGTTCGCGAGGTGTATCGAGCATTGGCCTCCGCCGCCGGTGCACCGCGTCCGATCGCGTCGCTGCCCGGATCTCTGGGGAGGGCGGCGTTGCGAAAGCCCCGCCACCGGCAACTGCGACGGATGCGGGCAGCGGCACTGCAGCGGCTCGACATACCGAGTGTCGTACTCGAACACTTCGCAATTCCTACCGAATTCTCCTCTGCCATAACGACGTTGGCTCTGCGAGACAGTGGCATCACATACCCGCCGCTCGCCGACTACGCCACCGCCCTGTGGACGTATTGGTACAACCACCTCGATCCCAACCGCGCCCGCAGACCATCGACCCGAGGGCCGCTGGCGGACCGCCACATCGTCATCACCGGCGCGTCTTCGGGCATCGGCCGCGCCACCGCGATCAGGGTGGCCGAGATGGGTGCGCAGGCAATCCTGTTGGCCAGGAACGAAGAACAGTTGATGGCGACCGTGAACGAGATTCGCAGCAACGGTGGACGTGCATTCGGTTACGTGTGCGACGTGACCGACGCTACTGCGGTGGACGCTACTGTCACCCGCATACTCGGTGAGCACCATCACGTCGACATGCTCGTCAACAATGCCGGAAGGTCCATTCGTCGTTCACTCGCTCGGTCGACGGACAGGTTCCACGACTTCGAACGAACCATGGCCGTGAACTACTTCGGTGCTGTCAGAATGACCATGGGTCTGCTACCGCAGATGCGGGCACGCAGATTCGGGCACGTGGTCAACATCTCCAGTGCCGCAGTACAGAATCACGTACCGAGATTTGCTGCGTACGTGGCGAGCAAGTCTGCGCTCGACGGATTCAGCGAGGTAGCAGCCGCCGAGCTGTTGCATGAAGGAATCACGTTCACCACCATCCATCTTCCGCTGGTGGACACACCCATGATTTCTCCGTCCGATGGCTATCACGCCGGACCGATCACGAGCCCCGAGACCGCGGCCGCAATGGTGACACGCGCCCTGACCAAGCGGCCCCGACGAATCGACGTCCCCCTCGGAACGATCGGCGAATGGGGGCACACGTTCACACCCCGCTTGAAACTGTGGATCGCGAGCGCCATGCATCAATCCATGGGCGACTCTCCCGCAGCCAGAGGCACCGTCCCCGCCGATGTGCCGGGCACCATGCAGATCGGCGTGGACGACGCCCACCCGGTGTCGAATCGACGCGATAAGCACACGCCCAGAGCTCTTCGTCGACTCGCATCCATGGTTCCAGGTGCGCAGTGGTGACAAGCTCCACTCGCCGTCACCACCGGGCACAAAAAGCACCGTAGCGATGGGGTCGTTCCAGCCCTCCGGTCACGGACTCGCCCGACATGGCCACCCGAGCACCGAGCGAAGGATCGAGCGCAGCCGACCGACAACTAATCGCGGCGTGGACCACACCGATCATCGACTCGTGCACCCCTTACGTCAGTGTCTCGGCACACTCCCCGGCCGTCCGTCGGAGAGCGAAGGAGCTGTGGGTTTCGAACGAGCAAATCGCTCGAAGCTCACGCTGCAGCGTCCGGGTCGTCGATGATCGCACTCGGTACTTTCCAACTCGCACAACATTTCACACCGGCCACCTCCGCGCAGTGCAGCATCTGGCAGAAACACCGGCTTCGCCAACGTCCTCGGCGTGGGCCTACCGGCCCTCGTCGAGGGCAACGCCTCATTCGACCCGACGACCCACTCGTCCGGAATTGAACCGTCATACCCGCGGCACACCACGCGGCGCTGTTCTCCGCACGCGACCGCCACAACACCGGATCCGACCTCGACCGCACTGTGGACTTCGCAGACCTTCGACCGGGCCACACTCCCCCAAAGGGAGCTCGATCAATCCTCTGCAGCGCTACACCGCGAACGCAGCCTTCGTCTGGCGTGTTTCTCGGGGTAGACCAGCTGTCGGCAGCACGGGGCTGTGACGGCAGACAGTACGCACTCTCTCGTCCTGTACGAACGGAGTGACGCCCGAACTAGTCAGATACGGTCGAACTTCTCGCGAACTAGCTCGCATTGTCGATCATCGCCGAATTGCGTTCTCGTCAAGTGTGAGAGCCGCCTTTGCTCGAGTCGGGATCGCTGAGACCGGACGCAATTTCGGTTCGACGAATGCATTTCTTCATCGGCATATGAGATGGCCCTCCCGATCAATATGCCCAATGCGGTTGCTGCGCCGAACCAGCCGAGGAGCGCGCATATGACCCACCCCAACATCGCTACCCCCCTTCGGCGGATCCGGGTCCGCTGCGTGAACGAGTCTGCGAGACGCGATCACGCGGCCGATTACTGGACATCTTCGAGTACACGACGACCCAGTCGTTACCACAAGTAGCGAAACGACGGTTTGTCACGAGCGCGGTTGTGCACTTCATGAAGCTCTCTATGGATGAGACGTGATGCATGACAGCACCGGTGCGGAGCGCAAGAAGGGCCACCTCGCGTGTTCCCTGAACATTCGTCGTTGCCTGATCGTCACCTGCGGTGAGGTCGTAGACGGCACCGAGGTGCACGACGTGATCGAGACGGTCCGGCAGTACGCCGTCGTCGATACCGAGGCCCGGTTCGGTGAGATCCCCGATGATCGGCAGCACCCGGTGATGGGACGCAACGCGATCCAGCGATCCCGCTCGCACCAACACGTAGATCGTTGCCGATGGGTCGCGGTCGAGTATCTCCTGGACGACTCGTCTGCCGAGGAATCCGGTTCCGCCGGTGATGAAGAAGGTGACGCTCACAGTGCACTCCTGGTCACTGGTGCGGTCGGGTTGGTAGACGAAGTGCGCGCGATGGCGCGGCTCGCCGGGGCCGATCATCTAAGCAAGCAATTCATGCCGGAACAATCCGACGGTTCATCTTTTCTGTGTTCTTGTCGATGAAAGCTGTTGCGGTCGAGGTCGGTTGCGGAGGCGAACCAGCCGAGCACCAGAAGAAGAACCCCTTGCATTTTCACGCACCATCTCTCCTGGAACTGGGGTGCACATAAGCCCATGGGTGATGGACCCCGCCGACCTCGAGGCCCGTCGCCACCCAGTGCATGCCCATCTGCTGGACTCCACAAGCGGCAGAATGCCGGCATTCGATTCCCCTTGTTGTGCACTTCGCCCCCTGGGAGGGTTCGTGCCGTGCCTCCGAACCTGCAGCTCAGGATTCCGTCAGCCCGATCGTGACCGCCCCGTGGGCCATGAGTGTGACGCAAAGTCTCAACGTGTCCGAATCATCTTCTAGACTTTGTCTGGAAGTTTTTCTAGACTTGGGGAACCTTACTTCTCGTCGGCTAATGGAGGCATCAGTGGCGAACGTCAGCGTCCGATCACCTATCCGCGCGCGACGAATCAGGTTCTCGTACCCGGTAGCAATGAGCCGACATTTCGTCGACGGTGACTTGATCATGAGCCACGCAATCGCAATGCTGTCGGCCGTGTTCCCGGAGGGCGAGGACTTCTTCGTGAGGTCGGTCAGGCATTACCGCGCCGACATCACCGATGCCGCTCTCCAGATCGAAGTTGCCGGGTTCATCGGTCAGGAGGTCACCCACGGTCGGGAACACCGCGAGGTCAACGCAAAGTTGCAGCAAATGGGGTACCCGACCCGTATACGAGAACGCGTCACCAAACGGATTCTGAGTGTGATCTATCGTGTTGCGCCACAACGTGTGTCACTGGCTCTGACCGCAGCGCTCGAGCATTACACCGCCACTCTTGCGGCATTGTTGCTCACCGATCCGAAAGCACGTGAACTCATCACTTCAGACGAAATACGCAAGCTGCTGCTGTGGCACGCCTACGAAGAGGTGGAGCACAAATCCGTCGCCTTCGACGTGTACCGGCATATCGGTGGCAGTGAGCGTTTGCGGATCTGGACGATGCGAGCAACACACGCCGCATTCCTGGGATCGCTATGTCTGGCAACGCTTGTATCCATGCTGGGTGACCGCACCACCTACAACCCGGTGCGACTCGCACGAAGCGTGTCGGCTCTGCGTCGGAACCCGTGGTTCACACGTGGCCTGATTCACGAGCTCGGTACTTACCATCGTCGTGGTTTTCATCCCGATCACAATCAGACAGCGCATTTGCTCGAAGCATGGGGTTCAGAACTGTTCGGCGACAACGGTTTGTTGGCCGAGAACATGCAAAGCAGCAAGATCGATCGAGCCGTTCGAGCACCTCGGTAGTACGCCCGCGGTGTGCTCGCCCGCGCCCGCACCGCGGGCGACCACTTTCTTCATATCGAGCAGTATTCGCCACCGACCGCTTCGAGGGCTTGCGCCGCGCGACGGTGCTCCTGCCGCGATGCGTTGCACAGGAACAGAACCCAAGTCATACAGGCAGGGAGAAGCCTGCTGCCATCACGGACGGCGTGTCAGGTGATCCGGATGCTGCACCTCAGTCAAGTTGCTGGTCCTCGGACACTCACGACAACCTGGGCTGCACGGAACCTGTGTCGACCGACCGGCTCTCCCGGCACAATCGGCCCGTTGCCCTGTCTGTCAGAAGGCAACTACCAATCGTCCCCGCAGACCGCCTTGCATGAGCCGCCGGTAGGCGCTCGACACCTGTTCGGGCAGAACGATGCCTGCTACGCGCAATGTGAGCGCACTGTCTCGGCGAAGTCGCGCATTTGTTCCAGCAGATTGTCTCGGCGTGGAAATTTTCGACGAACACCGGAGTCCAATGCACACCGTGGTCGGTGTGGCCGGTCTGCATACGCGCAGATACCGCCGTCCGACCAGCCTGCACTGCGCGAAGAAGTGCGCAGTCTGCGACGTTGGCGGCGTCGATGAGTCCGTGAACGGGTCCGACCGCTTCGATGACTTCGCCCGCGAAATCATCCGTGCGATCGACGATCACATCGGCGGCAAGCTGTTCGAGAAAAGCGCGGTCCGACTCTTTTGCGTCGACGACCACATGCAGGCCACGCTCCTTGGCCAGCTCGATGACGAACCCACCGACCGTTCCGGCCCCACCGGTGATTGCGACGGTCTCCCCGGCGACGAGCCCGAGCGCATCGAGCCACACTCGGGCGGTGAGTGCATTGGTGAGAAAGGATGCCGCTTCGACGAAACTCTTCCCCTTGGGCGCGAGAACGACCGAGGCTACATCGGCGACAACGTATTCAGCATGTGCACCTCGACCGGAGTAGCTGTCTACCACGGCAATCACCGAATCACCCGGTGCGAAACACTTCTGAGCACCAGGTCCGACTTCGTCGATCACTCCCGACAGATCCCATCCTGCGACGACCGGGGCGGTTTCGCTGGGAACCGCGGCATCGACCTGGCCCACCAAGTAACCCATGCACAGCATTGTCTCGGAGACCTTGATATCCGCGGCAACAGTCCGAATCCTGACCTGGCCAGGCCCCGGGTGTGGCTCGGGCAACTTCAGGACCCCCAGCACCTTTTCCGGATCGCCGAATTGTGTGAATCCGATGCGCATCTGTTTTCACCTCGATCGGAAAGTCTTCGGGGACAACGGTCTCGGTCGGCGACGCCGCACGGTTCGAGAGGCCGCACGGCACCGTTGAATCCTGGTAGAAGCACTATGGGGTCTCGAGTACTCAGTCGCCGCCGGTGGGAGGCTCACGATCGTCGCTCGCCCAGGTCGAGAACTCGTTGAGCGTTACCCCCCATTATGGCGACGATGTCATCGTCGCCGAATCCATGCCGGGACAGCGTAGCGGCCAAGTTGACTACATCGAGCGAAGACCGATAGCCCTCGACGTAGTCGGGGACTCCGTTCTTGTCCGTTCCGATCGCAAGGTGGTTCACTCCCACCAGCTCAGCGATGTGTCCGGCGTGGCGGGCGAAGTCGATCAAGTCGTTCATGGCGTGCCCTCGCATGCGTGCCGGCCATAGACCGATCAGTCCCCCGGTCCCGGCGATGGCCGTGATCTCTGCGTCGGAGATGTATCGGGGGAACGCGCGCACCGCCGAAGCCGCAGTGTGCGATGCGATGACAGGGTGGATCGATTCCTTGCACGCGGCCAATGTTGTCGCCGCGTCGGCGTGCGCCAGGTCGACCACAATGCGATGGCGATTGAGTTCTGCCACCAGCTCGCGGCCGAAGCGTGTCAGTCCACTGTTCGTGCGTGATCGGCGCCCTGTCAGGGTCGTGCAGACTTTGCCGACCTCGTTGTCTGCGTAATGCATGAGACCGAGTACGCGTACTCCGCGCTTGTGCAGGTGTTCGACAGCGGCCAGATCGCGCCCGAGAAAGTCTGCTCCCTCCACCCCGAGCACGAGCCGAGTGTCTGCTGTGCCGCGCTCGCCGATCTCGGCCTCGCGAGTTGCGGCGACTAGCTGCGCGTCGACCGCCGCCGAGGCAGGACGGGTCAGACGCCAGGCGGTTCCCAGTCGGTCTCCGACCGCGGTGACCACCGCGTAATCGACACCTGCGGAGGACAGATTGGTCAGTGGGTCATCAGGTAGGCCAATCGTGATCTCAGCGGCCCGTCGAACCAATCGTGGCATGACCGACTGCGGGTGCGTATGAATATCTACGACGACGGACCGGTCGACGAGCTGTGCAGCGTGGTGCCGTTGCGTGATGGACGGCATCCACGGACGGGTGGGAATAGTCGTTCTCCTCTGTCTCGGATCGGACCGATACCCCAAGTGGTGCAGCGGCATCTGCGGTTCTCGTCGACCAGCGACACATTCGGTCCGCTCTTTCCGACGACATCGACCATTCGGTGTCGACTCTGGCCGGCAACTAGCCTTGTCTGTCGGAGTTGTGCGAGAAGCGTGCGGACAGAAACTCGAAAACCCGAGTCCATGCGTCGGTGGCGGCAGCCTGATTGTAGCCGAATCCTGTTATGCGCAAGAGCTTTTCGGGAACAAGGTCGATGTGGTTGGCGAAACCGTGTCCGACCCCGGGGTAGGTCTTGATATCCGACTCGACGCCGCGTGAGTCCAGAGCTCGTCGAAGCCGGTGCTCGCCGCGCGGCAGCAGAGGATCTCGCGAACCGAACGAAGCCACAACTGGGCAGGACTGTTCCGAGATGGACTTGTAGCTGGTGAGGTAGCCGTAGAATGCTGCCGCAGCGACGTAGCGGCGATCTGCTTCCAGAAGGGCGAAACCGCCGCCCATGCAGAACCCGACGATCGCCACTTCGCCGTTGCACAGAGCGTCGTCGAGAATGGCTGTGCGTGTCAGCTCGATCACCTCGAACGCCGGCCCGCGGCGCATTGCCAGTGACCTCATCGTCGCGACCATGCACGTGAGCTTGCTGCCCCCACCGGTGTACAAGAGCGGTGCTACCGCCAAATAGCCCTGTTGCGCTACGATTCTCAAACTTTCGACGATGTCGCTTTCACTACCGGTGATGTCGTGCACCACCATCACCGCCGCAGTCGGCGCGGCGTGCGTCGACGGTCGGGCGGTCAGGGACTCGAAGGGGTGCCCTTCGGCAATCGTTCGGCGTTCGATGGCAACGGGATGAGGCATGAGATCGACTCCTGCTCGGGCACCGTGACCTAGCACGCTGCGTGGCAATGGTGTTGCGGTTCGTCGTTCGAATCCCAGCGGCATTCGATCGTCGACTACGGGTCAGCGCGTTGGGCCGATGTCGGTGGTGGAGCGCGTAGGACGGCGCAGGTGAGGTCTGGAGCCGAGTGTCCAACGGCTTCCCGGCGGTCGCCCGCGCCGAGCTGCATCCATCTCTGCGAGCAGCTCGGGGCCCGACCATGTGCGGCCGGTGCGTTCGGCGAGATGAACCAGCCGAACCAGTGTTTCGTTGACCGGCGCGCGTCGTCCCAGGCTTTTGGCCAGTGCCACTATTTCGCCGTTGATGTAGTCGATTTCGGTGGATCGACCAGCGTGTAGATCGTCGAACAGTGAGGACCGCGCATGGGAATCGATGGCGACCGCCTCTGCGGAGATCTTGAGAAAGATACGGGTGGGTGCCTCTAGCGCAAGGGGCAACACAGCCAGGGGTGCCGATATCGGGCTGTCGAATGGCTGCCCGGCTGCGCGCAGAAGATGTAATGCTTCTCTCTGCGCTGCAGCAAGGACTCGTCGATACGGTCGTCGACTCAGTTGCTCTCGAAGTGGCAAGCCGGACAGGCCATTGACGGCGTTGTTGAGGTTGAGCACCAGTTTTCCCCACTGGAGAGCAGGCATGTCCGGGTGCGCAACCGCGCGTATGCCTGCCGAGGTGAACAGCGTGACAAGTTCGGGGTACCCGGCTGCGAGCGCGATGCTCCCACGGCTTGCTTGGTGGTAACACCCCGGCGCTGTCTTCACGACATTGAACGGAATCATGGCGGGAATCACCGTCGACGAATGCAGCTGCTGAGCGATCAAGCCAGCGTTACGAATTCCATTCTGGGCACTGACTATCGTCGGCACAGAACGCTCGGCCCTTCCAAGGCTGGCAGCGGCAGCTGCGGTTGCACCGGATTTGGTTGCTATCAATGCAATGTCGGCACCTGCAGCCGCGTCGGCGCTGGTTTCGACCGTGCACGCGGAGGGCTCGATCACGACCGAATCACCGTGAAGGCTCGACAATGTCAGACCGTGTTCGGCGCATTCGCGGGCGAGCTTCGCACGTCCTATCAACACGACATCATGACCAGCTGCCTGCAGTCGACCTCCGAGATAGCAGCCGATGCTTCCGGCACCCAACACAGCGACTCTCATCGAGGCAAACCTCCGGGAAGGCGGCAACGTTCGATCACAATGCATCGAGTCGTGCAGAGAACCGGCGACGCAACAGTGCTGACAACACAGGAGTCACGACTAGGGACAGCAACCGAAGAAATGGTGTGGGCTCGACAACGAAACGCCAGTGAAGCACCGAGCCCGAACCGTCTCTTACCACGCGATGTTCCTCGGCGATCACGGTCGAGAGAATGGGCCGTCGGCTGTACCCGGCGACATAGAAGGCCCTACGCCGCGTGAGATCGTCCCACAAGAAGTAATACTCGTCGAACTTCATGACCCCGCCCGGCGTAGACAACCTGCGCACGGTCCCTTCTCTACCCGGCACCGGCGCTGAGTGCTCCTCGCGAAAACCGGGAAAAAACACAGATCCGTGCAGATCGGCGAACGCCTCCCACACTGCCTCGGCCGAAGCTCTCAAAGGCACTGAGACGTCGATGAGTCCAAGCCCGTCGGCCAAGAACTCCTCGTCCGCAGCTTTGCCGGGCCAACGCAGATCAGTCGTCATGTTCGCGCTCCTCGTGCGCTAGGTGAATTTCTCGAGATGAGTCCGTCTCTGGACGAACTCTGCGGTGGAACATGTGGACAAACAGCATCGGACCGCAGCTCAGACCGCGTACAACCGATCCGCAGAGAGTGGTCTGTCCCGAGACAGACAGGCGGTGCCCTTTACTTCGACCAGCATGCAGACCCATCAACTCAAAGTCAAGAATAATTTCCAGACAATGGACTCTCGAGCCCTCTTCGTCGTCACCGATCGACGGTTCCAGCCATGTCCGCGACCTACCATGTGGTGGTGCCCTCCACTCATCGCGAAGACCCTGCTCCCGCACAGGGCGCAGCACGTACACAACGTCGCCACCGTTCGGCTGGACAAGCTCGCCGAGAAGCACTGCTGCGAGCCGCCATCGATGTGATAGCCGCACACGGCGTCGCAGGCGTAACCCACCGCGCGGTCACAGAAGCCGCGGGCGTGCCACTGGCCACCGTCAGCTACTTCTTCGATTCCATCGACGACCTGACCACCGAAGCGATCCGAACTTTCACCGCACGTCGTGTCGAGGAACTCCACACCCGCGTCGAGCAGTCCGCCGACTCATCGGTACCCGGCGCACTCGTCAACCAGACAGTGGCCGACAATCGACTATCCGACCGAGCGCAGATCCTGGCAATGTTCGAGTCCTACCTCTACGCGGCTCGCGAGCCGTCCATGCGCGATCTCGTCACCGACATGCTCGGATCATTCGAGGCGCTCGCCGCCACCACGCTCCGAATAGCCGGAGCCCCATCGCCCGAGCCGATTGCACGCTCATTCGTAGCGCTGGTCGACGGATACTCATTGCATTCGATGGCATCCGATCGTCAACAAGTACAGACCGCCGAACTCAACGACGCACTCAGTGCAATGTTCCTCGGATACCTTCTGCAACAAGGGCATACCGAGCAAGCAATAAACATGGCCGCTGACCGACGCAAATAGCGCCCGCCAAGAGGCCGATCGTCGGTCAGGTCAGCCGCGACTGCGAACCAGCACGACTCATACGTGGTGATCGGGTTCCCATCCTCAGCGTTCTCGCAAGATAGTCACCGAGAGCACGAGCTTGCACAGTGTCGAGCACTCTGGCAGCTCGGCTTGCGCAGACTCCATCGCCAAGCTGCGCATCTTCTCCAGCATTTCGGTCGTTCGGGCTATCTCCCCTGAGTCAGGAAGCCATCCTGGACCATGTCGCTCGATCAGATGCTGGGTCACGGTGCCGACCATAGACTCGGCGATGCCGTTCACCTTCGATGACGTCTACTCGTGCAAACCGACGAGATGTTCGAGGGCGAAGCCGTACTGGCTCAGGTCGACGAAGACCTAGAGGAGGGTGGGGGCGAGAATCTCGCATTTGGTCACCGTCGATTCCGGAGTATGAGATTACAGTTCCGGCTTACTGACCACGGCAACCTCCAGCGCGCTTGTATATGCAATGGATACAAGCGGTGGTGTGGCATCACGATGACCTGTAAACCGCGCTGCGCGTAGATATCCAGTCGATACCGGATGCGCCGATACCGTCTCCAATACCTTTGAGCAACAATCGAATTCATGGACACGGCAGTGTCCCGCGGGCTCTGTGTGCCGCCTGCTGCAGTTCCGCACCCTCAGCCGGTAGACGCGCGTACGCTCACACGATGTCGGGTAACGAACACGATCAAGGGCCACGAGCAGGACCACCTGAAATTGCCGAGGCGGTCTCGGTCCTGCTGATCGCCGACCCCGGCAAACCCACTGCTCTCGCTCACAAGCTCGCAAAAAAGCTGCCGGAACGCCTGCGACACCGAGACCGCAACGAGCGCCGATGGACTGTGTCCGTGCGCAGCGAGCCGTACCTCTCCGATGAGCAGGCCGACTTCGCAGACGCCATCGACGCAGTCGAACCGTCTTCGGAGAACGACGATGTCGTCGTCTACCTCACTGATCTACCGCGGCGCGACGACACCGTGCCGGTGGTCGCCGACGTCAGCGCCGCACATCTGTTCGCGCTCGTCTCCATCGCCGCCGTCGGCGGGATTCGCATCGAGGACCGGGTGCGTGCCGTCGCCGAACTCGCGATCGCGTTCGTCCTCGGTGAACCGACACTCGCGCCGGCCGGTGCGCAGCGGCGATTTCCCTCCCAGCAGATCGACAGCGGTACGCGATATTTCGCTCCCCGGGGTCTGCGACGGCTGCGGTTGCTGTCGGGCATGGTGCGTGCGAACCGGCCGTGGCGGCTGGTCACCGGGCTGTCGAAGGTACTTGTCGGCGCATTCGCCACCGGTGCGTTCGCCTTGGCGACGAACACGATCTGGCAGTTCGCCGACACGATGGGTCCATGGCGCATGAGCGCAGCAACCTCGCTGTCGATCACGGCCATGGTTCTGTGGCTGGTCCTCGATCACCAGTTGTGGGAGCGGCCCACATCGCCGAACGAGCGCGAGCGATCCGTGCTGTACAACACCGCCACCGTCGTCACCCTGGTCATCGGTGTCCTCGTTCTCCACGTGGCCTTGTTCGGGTTGCTTCTGCTCACCGCGTCGATCGCGTTACCCCCTCCGCTGCTGTCCAGCACGCTCGGCCATGCGGTGAGCTTTTCCGACTACCTCACGCTCGCCTGGCTGCTGGCATCGATCGCCACCCTCGGCGGTGCACTCGGTTCAGGACTCGAGGACGACACCGCCGTCACCGACGCCGCCTACGGGATCCGGCAACGACAACGCATCGAGCAGACACAGAAACGCTCGACCAAGGCGCAATGACAGTCCATCGGCGACCTTGGCTGTACTGCAGGTAACGCCCGACGCGATACACAAGCATCACCTAGCCCGGGCCGCATTCACGCCGCGAACGGCACTACCGCACCGTCTTGCTGAGTTGACAGAACTGCCGCAAAATGCAATTCAAGTGGGCAACTTTCGAGAATGCTTCGTCAGGGCGTAGCTCTTGGGCACTTGGGCCGACATACATGCGAAACCTGTTTCGATACAACCGCTTCTATGACCGGCCCGAGATGTCGCAGGTGTCGACGAGGTCTGTCAGATCAAGTTGTGACAGCCTCGTGACATCGAGCCTCACGCGAAGACGACGATTGAACACATAAACCAGCCCTGAACTGCACGTATGCCAAAATTCGGTGCCGAATGAAGAAGGCTTCCGCGCGGATCTGAATCCGCTGCCTCCGTTGTCCACTCAGATCCATGGTCGGCCACTGAGGTCCACGGAACCACCCAAAAACCGCTGTCCCGGGCCAAGATTCTGGATCCATATGGACTCTGGTGCCCCCAGTCGGACTCGAACCGACACTGTGCGGATTTTAAGTCCCTGGAAGTGGATTCACCTGGACTACTTTGGACTCGATATTTGTTTATTTGCAACACTTTTCGTACATCACCGTCTTAACCGGTCCATGCACGACCGTACCGACTTGTGACACTCTCGTGACACCGAGCTACCTCCGGTGCTCCGGCACCGGACAGTCGTGATCAGCCGCGGACGACTATGGTTTCGGGTGGACGAGCGCGCCAGCCCGCATCGGCACTCTGTGCGGACTCGTGACAACGAGACTCATTCGTCGCAAGCCGACATCGCCCTGGAGTCGGTAGGCAAGTGCATCTATGTGACCCCACCGCACTTCGGCGTCGAGCAGGCAAGTTTCGTCACTGTCGTTGTACGACCGGGATTTCGCTGACCGGCTGACCGGCTGCCTGCTTGGTCCATCTTGGATTAACGGAGCCGGACGAGATGGCCGTCGCAGTGATACGCAGTGACGCCACCCAGCTCGAGGCCGGGAGTTCGCTGCCGCGATGATGCCGGCGATGCCGGCGATGCCGAAAAACTACCAAGATCGGCAACAGACACGAAAGCGTCCACGACATCGTGCGGAAACGACAGTAACCGCACCGTCAATGCATGTTGACGAAACAGCTATCTGGTGGCTCAGGCACTTATCCGTGGTGGAGTCATCATGTCAGCCGTGTCTGCCCGGGTGAGCGTTTCACAGAATTCTGCAGGCCCTAAGCCGACGCACCGATAGGTGGGTCGTCTTGCAGTGCGGATGGGCGCAGGATTACCCAATCCTCACCGCCATGACTGAGTCCTCATGGTGATCGGCGCGCCTTGACGAAGAGTCAGGACGAATGTAGTGCGTCGTCGCCCAACCAAGACTGAAGTACCAGAGCCTGTTCGATGTCGAACCTGTCCGCGCTGATGGGGCGGCCCAACATTTGCTCGGCGCTCTTGACCCGGTACTTGACGGTGTTGTAGTGCAAATGCAGAGCGAGCGCGGTGGCTTTGTGACTGGATCTGCAGTCGAAGTATGCGCGCAGTGTCTCTCGAAGTCGTTGTGCGGCTTCGGTGTTGTCGGCCAAACGCCCGAGGGTTGCCCTGATCCATTCGTGGGCACGAGCGATGTCGGAACCGACGATCGAGCTCATGGCCAGACCTGGGTCCCCGTAGTAGGTGATGGTCCGGCGGGCATCGTCGCCGAGTCGTGCAATCGACAGGGTGCGCTGCGCCTGCAGGTGTGAGCTTCTGAAACCCGCACTGCCGTATTGTGATGTCCCCAAGGCGACGCGGACATCGCCGAGGTCGACGGGCTCGAGGCCGTTGCGGACGGCGTCGATGGCCAGCCGGTCCGGTTTGTGGCCGAGCGGAATCCACACCCAGGCGCTCAGCCTGTCGGCGGCTACGAACAACGGATTCGGGCGACCTTCGACCGTCTCGCACATTTGCCTGGCCACGCGTTCCAGCTCCGGCAGAGCGTCCCGATCGGCATCCAGCTCCCTCATCCACACGATTGCTGCGCAATGGTGTTGTGCGAGTTCGTATCCGATCTGGCGGGTGAGGCGGCTCTCGTCCGACCGTTCACCGGTCGACAACAGCTCCCGTATTCGTGTTGCTCGGACGTTGTTCCGGTTGGCGAGCCACCGTTCGTGCTCGACCTGGTACGCGGTCACGACTCGTTCCGAGATCCAGTCGATGTACACGGAGCTGATCGAGAGTATTCGGTGCGACACCTGCAGTCCGACCACAGGATCGATCGAAGACGCCTGAATTCTGGCGAACACTCGATCCAACAGAGTTGTCTGCCCGAGCCGGTATGCACGCACCAGGGCAGTCACCGGGATGCCGTTCTGTGCGAGTCTGCGGGCGTACTCCATCGCAGCGGAGGGTGCGTGGAGGTGGTCTGCGGTGATGCCGTGTTGCAGAACGTGAAAGACGGTGTCGACGTTGCCCTCGATGCTTGCACCGAGCAGTTCGGCCAACTGGCTGCCGGTGCCCAGCTCTGCTATTTCCCGCTCCAGGACTTGACGGATGTTTCGTGACTCCTCGACAAGGTGCGCACTCATCTCGGCGATGACGGTCGCGACAACAGCATCGACGGACGTGGTGGTACCGGCATCATGGAATGGCAAGCGCACGATATCGACGATATACGGCCCTCCAGCCCTGGTTCGGCCGCTCTTTCTGATTCATCGTTTGTCTTCGCGAGACAACCCGGGCATCAAAGTTCATCACCGCAGGATATGGCCTGGGTCACAATGCGGTCCTAGCGTGGGTCGAACGTTCATCGCGACACAAAGGACTTCACATGCACCTTCCCGACCTGCCTGATCTTCGTGACGGAGCGGCCCCGAGCGCGCCTGCGCTCGCCGACGACAGAGTCGCCCTGACCAATGCGGAGTTCCGGGACGCTGTGCGCACCGCTGCGTCGGTGCTGTCGGGTCACGGCATCTCGCGCGGAGACGTCGTTGCGATCATGCTGCCGAACCAGGTCGAGTTCGTCGTCGCCCTGTTCGCTGCGTGGCGTCTGGGCGCAGCGGCAACACCGGTGAATCCGTCGTTGACCGCGCGGGAAATCGGATTTCAGCTCGACGATTGCGCAGCAGCTCTGGTCGTCACCGCTCCGGAACTGGCGTCCAAGACGCCCGACGATATCGCGCGGTTGACCGAACTGACAGAACAACCGGACGCGGCTCGGCACACCGACGACCCGGTCCAGACCACCCCAGGCGATCTCGCCCTGCTGATCTACACCAGTGGTACGACGGGAAAGCCCAAGGGAGTCATGCTCGACCACGCCAACCTCAGTGCCATGACGGCCATGTCCATCGAGGCTTTCACCCTCGACGCCGAGGTGCACAGCCTGCTGATCCTCCCGCTGTTCCACGTCAACGGCATTGTCGTCAGCATCCTTTCGCCCCTCGCCGCCGGAGGACGTGCAACGATCGCCGGCCGGTTCGACCCATCGAGTTTCTTCGACCGTGTCGAAGCTGCCCGGCCGACGTTCTTCTCGGGTGTGCCGGCCATCTTCGCAGTGCTCACGCACCTCCCGGAGACGGTCACGCCCGATACCAGCTCTCTGCGGTACGCCGTCTGCGGAGCGGCACCGGCGAGCCCGGCGCTGCTGGCTGCCTTCGAGGCCAGGTTCGGCGTACCGGTGGTCGAAGGCTACGGACTGTCCGAGGGCACTTGCGCCTCCACGGTCAACCCGCTCAACGGCACCCGCAAGCCGGGCACCGTCGGCCTCCCTCTACCCGGCCAGCGCATTCGTGTCGTCGATGAGAACGGTGCCACCATCGACGACGGCCGACCCGGAGAGGTTCTCGTGAAGGGAGCCAACGTGATGCGCGGCTACCTCGGACGACCCGACGAGACGGCGGCGACCGTTCAGGACGGCTGGTTGCGTACCGGCGACATCGGCCGAATCGACGAGGACGGATACCTGACGCTGGTCGACCGCGCCAAAGACATGATCATCCGTAACGGCGAGAACATCTACCCCAAAGAAATCGAGAACATCGTCTACCAACTGGCGGGCGTCTACGAAGCAGCGGTGGTCGGGCAACCGCACGAGACGAGGGGCGAGGAGCCGGTGCTGTTCGTCTCGCTCACCGCCGACTCCAACGTCACCGAAGCCGAGATCGACGCTCACGTGAAAGAGTCGCTCTCCAAATACAAGTGGCCCGTCGACATCATCGTCGTCGACGAGGTGCCCAAGAATCCGGTCGGGAAGATCGACAAGCCCTCGCTGCGTCAGCGACTGGCCGCGCCCGTCCCCACCACGTAAATCACCGTTCGACTTCTCCGGAAAGGACCACGATGGGCCTGTTGTCTCCGACCCTGCCCGACATCGACCTCGGACACTGGCGGCGTCTGCCGCAGCTCGAGCGACTGAAGCTGCAGGTCCAGCATTGGGGCGAGCACGGTTTCGGCACACCTGCCGGCGCGTATCTGTTCTACGTCGTCAAGATGATCGCGTACGTCACGATCCCCCTGTGGATCATCTCGTCGTCGACACCACAACTGGGTACCCTGTCCGAGATCGGGTCGTGGTGGACCGAGCCGATCGTTTTCCAGAAGTTCGTGCTGTTCACCGTCCTGTTCGAGGTGCTGGGATTCGGGTGCGGCTCGGGGCCGTTGACCATGCGCTTCTTTCCCCCGGTCGGCGGGTTCACCTACTGGCTACGGCCAGGGACGGTGCGGCTGGCACCGTGGCCGAACAAGGTCCCCCTCACCAACGGCGACACCCGCACCATCGCCGATGTCGCCGCATACGTGGTGCTTCTCGGAGCACTGATCTGGGGTCTGGTCTCCGACGGCGTCCCCGGTGGAACAGGTGCAGCCGGGATGCTCGACCCGGTGTTTCCGATCGCTGTGATCATCGCATTGGTCGTCGTCGGGTTACGAGACAAGACCATCTTTCTCGCGGCTCGCTCCGACCAGTACTTCGTGATGATCGTCGCCTTCTTGTTCCCCTTCGTCGACATGATCATCGCGCTCAAGCTCGTCATGCTCGCAATCTGGTGGGGTGCAGCGACATCCAAGCTGAATCATCACTTCCCCTTCGTGGTGGCAGTGATGATTTCCAACAGTCCGCTGCTGCCGAGCACGTGGCTCAAACGAAAGCTGTACCGCAACTTCCCCGACGACATGCGTCCGTCGACGTTCGCGAAATTCGCTGCGCACCAAGGAACGGTGATCGAATACGTTCTGCCGGCCATCCTGATCTTCTCGATGAATTCGACGCTGACGACCGTGGTGCTGATCGGGATGACGATCTTCCACCTGTTCATCCTGTCGACCTTCCCGGCCGGGGTACCGCTGGAATGGAACCTGTTCGTCATCGGGGCAGCGTGGTTCCTCTTCGGCAACTACACCGGCAGCGAATACTCGCTGTGGAACGCCACCACCGTGTGGCCGTACGTGATCGTCGTAGCACTGATCGCGGGCATCGTCGTCGGAGGTACCAAGCCGCAGTGGATCTCGTTCCTCATGGGAATGCGGTACTACGCGGGGAACTGGGCCACCAACACCTGGATCATGCGGCCCGGCATCGAAGAACGACTGCAGGCAGAGATCACCAAATCGGCACCGATGACGAAATTTCAGCTGCTCAAGCTCTACGACGAAGACACTGCCGAGTTCATGATGCAGAAGTTCAGTGCCTGGCGGTCCATGCACAGTCACGGCCGGGCACACATGGGCCTGATCTCGCGTGCTGTCGACAATCGCGAGGACTACGTCATCCGGGAGGGCGAGTTCATCGCCGGGGCAGTGCTGGGCTGGAATTTCGGCGAAGGGCACCTGCACAATCACCAGATGCTCGAGGCCTTGCACCGCAGGTGCCAGTTCGCCGACGGCGACATCCGAGTGGTCATGATCGAAGGACAACCGATGCACCGAGCAACCCAAAGCTACCGAATCGTCGACGCCGCAACCGGTCTCATCGAGGAAGGGACGGTTGCAGTGGCGGACATGATCACCCGCCAGTCCTGGCTCGACGAGACCGGGTTCATTCCGGTCACCGTCACCGCACGGCCCGACACAGTGGGTCGACAGTGACGACAGCGACCGTCGTCGGATCCGGGCCGAACGGGCTCGCCGCGGCGGTGACCCTGGCGATGGCCGGAGTCGAGGTGACCGTCCTGGAAATGGCCGACAAGGTCGGCGGCGGTACCAGAACCTCCGAACTCACCTTGCCGGGTGTGCTGCACGACGACTGCTCTGCGGTGCACCCGGTGGGTGCAGCGTCGCCGTTCTTCAACAGCCTGAACCTCGCCGCCCACGGATTGACGTGGAAACATCCGGAGATCGCTGCGGTGCAACCCCTGGACAACGGCCGCGCCGGGGTGATCCACCGATCCGTCGCGGACACCGCGGCCGGACTCGGCATCGACGGCGCTGCCTGGCAGCGGTTCTTCGGACCCCTGTCGGACCGATTCGACGATTTGACCACCGACTTCTTCCGGCCGCTCCTGCACGTGCCCCGTCACCCCATCACGTTGACCAAATTCGGCATCAATGCGCTGGCACCGGCGTCGCTGACCGCTCGGCGGTTCAAGACGCCGGAGGCACGCGCGGCGTTCTCCGGTGTCGCGGCCCACGCACTGTATCCACTGACGCGGCCGACCACCTCCGCTGTCGGGGTGATGATGATCGCTGCGGGACACAAATACGGGTGGCCGGTGGCCGAGGGCGGCTCCCGAGCGATCAGCGACGCGATGGTCTCGATACTGACCGAATACGGCGGAAAGATCGAGACCGGCGTCAGAGTGACTCGTCTTCAACAGATTCCACCGAGCGACATCGTGATGCTCGATCTGTCACCGACCGCGATCGCCGACATCGCCGGCGACGCGCTGCCCAAGCGAGTGGCCCGGCCCTACCGTCGATGGCGTTACGGGCCAGGAGCCTTCAAACTGGACCTCGCCGTCGACGACGGAATTCCATGGACCAACGAGAACGCCCGGCGCGCCGGAACAGTACACCTCGGTGGAACATTCGAGGAGGTGGCAGCTGCCGAACGCGATGTCCACCGAGGCATCATGCCGCGACGGCCGTTCGTTCTGCTCGGCCAGCAGTATTTGGCCGACCCGAGCCGCTCTCGGGGAAATGTTCACCCGATCTGGACCTACGCCCACGTCCCCCACGGCTACACCGGTGATGCCAGCGAGGTGATCATCGACCAGATCGAACGTTTCGCACCCGGATTCCGCAAACGCATCGTGGGCCGCGCTGTTCGATCGACAACCCAGATGCCCACCTACAACCCCAACTACGTCGGAGGCGACATCGTCACCGGCTCCAACGACCCCGGCCAGGTGGCGTTGCGCCCACGCATCAGCATCGACCCGTATTGGACAGGCATCGATGGCGTCTACATCTGTTCGGCAGCTACACCTCCGGGAGGAGGCGTCCACGGAATGGGCGGATACAACGCAGCGCAGGTCGCGCTGCGTCGATCGAGAAGTCGCTAGAACGCCCGCCCCGCCCCGGTGGCCTCGACCGGTCGGGTCGGAACCCGATGCCCTGTCCACCACAACCCGCGGCGGAGTCCGAACATGAATGTGTACGGCCAGTTGACCCTGCTCCTGCTCTTCATGCTGTCCCCGATTCTGATTCCCGGTGTGGTTCACGTGATCGGGAAGATCACCGACGCTCTCGAACACAGAGCTCACAGGCGACGAGCCGACTAGAGGGCGCAGGTGGGTCGCACCGCCGAGGTTGTTCATCGACGTCTCGTCGACGAACTCGAGGCTTTGGCGCGGTGGCTCCCCGAATGCACCGGCAGTCAACAGCTTTCGGGACGCGCAGGATCGTCGAGGACGGTATCGGCCTCCGAGCACGATCGCCGTAGCGAAGCCGCACGATCAGGCTGGAGGGACCGCCCGCAACGTGAGAGGCACGTTCTCGGCCAGGAACGAAAGCTGATCGGCGATGACCGAGGTGAACATGGGTTCGACGTACGGATCGAAGTGACCGCCCGAATAGGTGCGTACCGTGGCTTTGCGCACTTTCGCCGCGGCGCGTTGCGCGACCGACGCCGGGGTGACGGCATCCTCGGACGCGATCTGCACCAGCGTCGGGCAGTCGATCGCCGACATCGTGCGGCCCGGGGAATACCGCCAGATCTTCAACAGTATCCGCGCCGCCACGGTCTCGGGGTATTCGCCGTCCTTCAGGCCCGACTCGAGGACCAAGCGGTCACGCCCAGTCATCGCGTCGGGTGAGACCATCACAGCGCGTGCACCCGGTAGCCCGACACTGTCGACGTAGCGCGGCGACCGCCCGAGCACAGCGCGGACGCTGTCGGTGATGGCGGCCGGTGCCAGCCGCAACGCCTGCCTCAACCCGGTGGCGCGAACGGCGGCGATGCCGTCGATGTGGGGCACCTGCGCGATGACCGCTGCGAACCCAACGCCGTTGCCCGCCAACGTGAGTACGTGACCGCCGGCGAACGACGTCCCCCACCCGACGATTCGGTTCTCGTCGACGCCGTCGAGAGAGCGAGCGAAGTCGACCGCGTGTCGCCAATCGGCAAGCTGCGAACCCACGTCCAACAACTGGCGCGGTTCGCCGTCACTGTCCCCGAAGTACCGATAGTCGAAGACGCAGACCACGTAGCCCGCCTCGACGAAACGCTCGGCGTAGGCGTAGAGGCGCACCGCCCGAGGAGTACCGAATCCATGCGCCATCACGATCGCCGGCCGTGGTCTGTCGACGGACGCAGCGGGACGAAAGACCGTTGCCGCGCAACGAACTCCGTCCGACACGAACGACGTCTCGGTACGGGTGAAGCCGGAGTGTTCGTCGGTGGTCACGCGTTGGTCTCTCGTTCTGTAGCAGGGTGGTGATCGGATCTCACGACTTGAAAGGATTGAGGGTTTTGCCGAGGTAGTAGCCGATGCGAGTCGGAATCGGCTTCGCTGCAGCAGCAGTCACCTTGTTGACCAGCCCGGGCACGCACACCGGCGTGCCGTTGTTCACGGCCCGCCACCCTTCTCGGACGACGTCCTCGGGGCTCTGCCACAGCAGAGCGGGCAGCTTGGAGGTCGCTGCATCTCGGGTTCCCATCACGTCGTGGAACTCACTGTGGGTGAAACCGGGGCAGAGCGCAGTCACGTGGATGCCGTGCGGGCGCAACTCCATGTCGAGTGCTTGCGACATGTCGAGCACATAGGACTTGATTCCGGTGTACAGCAGACTTGCACCAGGGGGAAGCAATGCCGCCAACGACGACAGATTCACGATTCGGCCGTATCCGCGTTCTTTCATGCCGGGCACCATGAGATGAGCGAGTTCGGTGACGGCAGTGATCATCACCTGTATCTCCGCGGCGTGCGCGTCGAACGGAGCATCTGCGAAGGTGGAGTTCCCCGACATGCCGGCGTTGTTGACGAGGATGTCGACGTCGACGCCGAGGGATGTCGTCCGATCGAAAATTGCCCGGGGTGCCGAGCGATCGGCGAGATCCGCGGGCACGACGTCGCATCGCACATCGTGCCGAGACGACAGCTCGTCCGCCAGGGCGGTGAGCCGGTCCTCGCGTCGCGCGACGAGAACGAGGTCGTGTCCCTCGGCGGCGAGGTGTCGAGCAAATGCCGCGCCTATGCCCGCTGATGCTCCGGTGATCAGCGCGGTTCTTCCGGTCTTCGCCATCGACGGGCCTCCACTCTTGAACGGTATTCAAGGACGGTAGCAGGGTCTTGAAGACCATTCAAGATATGGTTGGTCGTATGCCCAGGAATCGCGGACTTCACGACCGGGAGAGCAAGCGCGAGGACATCGTGGTCGCCGCCCGCGAAATGTTCGTATCCGACGGCTTCGATCGCACCTCGATCAGCCGTCTGGCGAAAGCAGCAGGCGTCACTGCGAACACGCTGTACTGGTACTTCGGAGACAAGGACGACATCCTGGTCGCTGTTCTGACAGCCATCGCCGCCGAGGACGCCACGGATTACCTCCAGATCGTCGATCTACCACTGGCCGACCGGCTGTACTGGCTGGTGGAGCGGCTCCGCAGAGTCGGCCCACTGGTCTCCACCGTGCACGATCGGGTGACCGAGTCCGAGGCCATCGATCAGTGGCACAACGGGTTTCATGCCTTCGCGGAATCGCTGTTCGCCGCCGATATCGCGGCTGCAGGACTGTCCGGAGAGGCGGCCGATGCCATGCTCCGCATCGGTACGTTCGTCGTCGAGGGATTGCTGACTCACGCAGCGTCGCCCGAAGTCTCCCGAGCAGTCATCGAGCAACTCGTCGACACCATCGCACCCTCATCAGGAAGTAACCCACTATGAGTACCGAACCCGATACCGCTTCGACCGGTCGTCCGCGAGTCGCAGCCGACCACGCCGACTCGGAATCGATCATCGCGATTCCCAGCATGGACCCGTTCTATCGGGCCCCTGCCGGTTTCGAGCGCACGGAGCCGGGAACCGTGTTGCGGTCCCGCGCGGTGACCCTCGCGTTGTTCGGTGTCATTCGGCAGAAGGTGTCGGCGTGGCAACTTCTGTACCGGACCACCAGCCTCGACGGGGCAGCGCGTGTCGCGGTCACGACGGTGGTTCTTCCCGTCGGGGGCCGAGCGCGACCGGAGCGAGCACTGCTGTCCTATCAGTGCGCGATCGACGCCGTGTCGGATCGGTGTTTCCCGTCCTACGTTCTGCGGGCGGGCGCTCGAGCCGTCGGCTCCGTACCGCAGTTCGAGTTCATGATCATCCTGTACGCACTGCGCCGCGGATGGGTTCTGTCCCTTCCCGATCACGAGGGCATGGACGGGCTGTGGGGAGCACCGATCGAGCCCGGTTACTGCACACTCGACGGCGTCCGCGCGGCACTGTCTTTCGAGCCGCTCGACCTCACAGCCACCACCCCTGTCGCGCTGTGGGGGTACTCGGGCGGCGGATTGGCGACGTCATGGGCCGCCGAGGCTGCGGCCGGCTACGCCCCTGAACTCGACATCGTCGGCGCAGCACTCGGATCGCCCGTCGGCGACCCCGGATCTGCATTCTCCCGCCTCAACGGCACGATCTTCGCGGCGCTGCCCGCGATGGTGGTGGAAGGCCTCCGTCGCACCTACCCCGTACTCGACCGCCTCGTTCGCGAACACGTCGCTGCTGCCGGGCTCGAAACCCTCTCATCCCTGCACCGCAAGACGACAGTGCACGCCGTCGCGTCCATGGTGATGCACGATCTGGAGCGGCACCTCGATATCCCGATGGCAGACCTCCTGGCGACACCCGAGATGGTGCAGATTTTTCAGGATATTCAGCCCGGCAAGTCGGCACCCGAGTTTCCGCTTCTCGTGGTGCAGGCGGTGCATGATCCGATGATCGACGTCGACGACGTGGACGGGCAAGTACGCCGGTATCGCGCTGCGGGAGCGAACGTCACCTACATCCGCGATCGTCTCAGCGAACACCTGTCGCTGCACCCGATCGCAGCCCCCGTCACTCTGGATTGGCTCTCGGATCGCTTCGCGGGCAAACCGACCGACGAATCGTCGACGAACACCGTGTGGTCATTGGCCGGATCATTGCCGGGGTTGCGCGGATTGCTCGGACTCGCGGTATCCACTGGACGCGCATTCACCGGCCGAATCGGGTGACACACAAACACATCACGACCGGATCCACTCGGTCAGGGCCGTGATCGAATCAATCCGGTCGATCGGCTCGGGTCACGCAACCTCGCCGCGTTCGGGGTCCCCATTCGATGGCTACCGCGCCGTCGCGAGATCTTGACGCGCGCACTCGGTCGTCGTCGCGGGTCTGGTTCGCGCCGCGAGACATGCAATCGATCATTCGGGGCTCATGCCCTCACCGGAGTCGTCGGGTGACGAGGCTTTCATCGCCACCGCCGCAGGCTCATGCGGCTCTGTGGCTCACGTCGACGGTAAGAAAAGGAACCAATCGGCGAAATGTCAGCACTCGCCCGGTGCTGGCGCCGACGAGGTGATCCACACTCCCCACCGGGTTGCAGCACCTACCTGCGGGAAGCCCGCTGCGGAAAGATGATGACCTATCTACGAGGTCGCTGGGTGGGACCGGTCGTGCGCTCGGAGTAGTCGATGAGCCGTTTGCGGAGTGCAGGGTCGAGCATCCTGGCGCGGTCCGGATCGGTCAATCGGACGAACAGTCGGCGCTTGTATTCGGCCACAGGTAGACCGAATTCGACGAAGACGTCCTCGGGCGGTGCTCCGCCGAACGGCTCCCACATCACGGCAAAATCCACCAAGGCATCACCCGACTTCCTCAATGCCATTGTTGTCACCGCTCCGCGGCAGTGTCGCTGTCGCCGAGGTCGTTGTCGTCGACGAACACCAGAACGCCCGTATCGAGGGCGATCGCCCATCGATGCGGTTGCGCCCAGTTCCGCCCCAGTCGATCGCCGGCAATCAGCGAGTCGGCGAAGTCTTCGACAATCGTTCCAACGACCATGCCGTTGTCGCATTGAACATGGACCTTCTCACCAATGGTGCGCCCGGCTTTTGTCATATGTCCAGTGTCGGTCATGACCGCCGTTTATTCATTTGCTCAGCTCCATTCCATAGGAAATGGGAGGCTCCGCACGGTGGGTCTAGGTCGGCTGATCTGGCGTGCCGTCGGCTCGACGCGCCAGTGCGAGTCCAAAAATTGGTGCCGAGGCGACGCGCGCTATTGCGATTGGGAGGAACGCCGTGCCGGCCTGCATCTGTTGGTGTTAAACGGTATTCGACGGGAGATTGCGGTGATGGCGGCCCAATTAGCTCCGGCTGGCGTTCATCGGGTGCACTCGCGTTTGAGTCGAAGCGCTGCGGCCTCGAGCGCCGGAACTCGGCCTCGTCGGGGTGCGCGAGGGGCGGTGAGGACGAACGCGCCGGCACCTTCGCTGGCGGGTATCGCTATTGCGGTGATGTCGGGATCGGCAAGTCCGTCGCTGCGGGCGATGCGGTCGCGTCTGATCGTGGGAAACTCGGCACTGAAGTGTTCGATCCCTTGGGGGTCGCTGCTGCGGAGCGCTGTGAGAATTCGGACCCGTGCGGGTTCGTCGGCAGTGGCGAGCAGCAGCAGCCGCCCCGCGGCGGTGCGTAGCGGCGGGCGGGGTCGATGGTCGTCGGCCACGGCCTGGGTGTGCTCAGGGGCGCGTGGACCTGCGTGGTCGAGGTAGAAGACCGCGTGCCCGACAAGGACTGCGATTGCCACGGGGGCTCGGGCCACCCGACTCAGACGTTGCAGCTCGCTGTGGTCAATACCGATCGCCGTTGCGGTGCCCGCGATGACGCTCAGCACGTGCGGTCGCAGACCCAGGTGATACTGCTTGCCGGATATTTGCAGATACCCGAGTGCACACAGTTCCTGCACGAGGTCTTGAGTCGAACTCACCGGTGCGTCGATTGCGCGCGCGATGGCCGACAACGTCGGCGGCTCGCCGCAGCGCGCCACGTGATCGAGGATCCGGTCGGTACGTAACAATGTGCGATGCCCCGCTGTGCTCACGCACATCACATTACGGATATCCGTAACGGCATGTCGACATCGACGGCGACGACGATCCTCGATGTCATGACTACATCGACCGAAACCGCGCAGCACTGCACCCCCCGTACGGCAACCCACGCCATCCTCGCCGGCATCACTCGTGTCCTCGACATCGGCGCTCCACCGATTCGGTCGAGCGCCACGATCGTCGGATCCGACCCGCTGGTCCCGTCTCCCCATCGGCTGGCGGATGCGACATCCGCCGCAATCGCTGCATTCGGACTGCAGATTGCGGGTGTGGCCGAGGACGCTGGTGGCGACCCGCAGACGGTGACCGTCCGTGCGCGGGACGCGATCGATCAACTGCGCGCGACCTACATTTCCACCATTTCCGGTGTCTCACCGACCCACATGACCGAAGACCCGCGGGCGCTGGGCAACAACGACTTCTATCGTTGCCGCGAGGGGCGGTGGATCTTCCTCATTACCACCTACGCCGGGCTTCGCGACGCGGTGTGTGATGTGCTCAACTGCCCTCCGTTTCCCGACCGTATCGCCGAGGCGGTATCCCATTGGGATGCGTTCGCGCTCGAGAATGCAGTGTGCGCGGCCGGCGGTGTATGCGCGGTGGTCCGCAGCGCCGAGGAATGGCGTGCGAGCGAGCCAGGCCGACACCTGCTCGGGCGTGACGTCATCGAAATTGCACCCATCGCGGCCAGCGCGCGGCAACCAGTCACGGTGGCGGACTCGGCGGCACCGCTCGGTGGCCTGCGGGTGGTCGATCTGACCCACGTGATCGCCGGGCCCGTATCCACCCGTCTGCTGGCCGCGTTCGGAGCCGACGTGCTGCACGTATCACGACCGGACTACCCCGATCCCAACATCATGGTGGCCATGACGGGTGGCGGTAAGCGCAACGCATTCGCCGACTTGCGAGACCCACAGCAGGACCGCCGGTTTCGCGATCTGTGCGCGGCGTCGGACGTCTTTGTCTCCAGTTATAGGGGGATGGAACGGCGTGGGTACGACGCGGACACTCTCGCAGCTGCACACCCTGGAATCATCGTGTGTGAGTATCACTGCTGGGGTGCCGACGGACCGTGGGCAGACCGCGGTGGGTTCGACCAATTGGCCTGCTCATCAACCGGATTCGCCCTGACCGAAGGGATGGCAGGGCCGCCGTCGCTACCGCCGACCTACCTGCTCAACGACTACCTCGCCGCGTACCTGGGTGCGGCGGGAATCGTGGCGGCGCTACGAAGGCGGGCTGTGCACGGCGGATCCTGGCGAGTGCGGATCGACCTCGCTCAAGTCTGCATGTGGGTACAGGATCAAGGATTGTTCGACCCCGCCGAGATAGCGGATCTACCGCGCCCGGACCACCCCGAGGTCGACATGGTCCGCGTCGGTTCGCCGTTCGGGGAAATCGTCGAACCCGCGCTACCACTCACCTTCAGCGCTGCACCCACCCCGCGTTGGGGAGTGCCGAGTCTGCTCGGCAGTTCGAACCTGTCGTGGTGAGCTTCATCGACACCCTCTGGCCCGCTTCGTGGATATGCCTGGCCCCTGCCTTCATGTGCGCTGCCCGAACCGACATCAGCTGTTGGTACCGCTCCGCGTCGTCGCAGCGGCTCGGCAGTATTGCCGATCAGACACTTGTCGGCACCGAACGGGTGTCGACGACCGATTCAGAGTGCGTATGTGCCTAGCCAGTAGCGCTATTCGGCCTGAGCCGAAGGTGTGTCCGGTCATGCCGAGTAGCTGTGGGTAGGAGCGGACGGTCGCGTCCGGATCTGCAGCGGCGATGACGAGGTGGTCGAGGGATTCGATCTGCATGGGTGGCCTCTCGTTCGGAGTCGATGGGTCAGATGAGATGTCGAGCGCGTGCAGCTTCGGTGAGTTCGTCCCCGAAAGTCGTGGTGCGCCAGGGCGATCAGCGACTGTGCGCGTTGCGTGGACGACAGTCCCTTGAGATCGACGGTTCCGTATTCGGTGGCGACCCAGTGGACGTCGTTGCGCGTTCTGGTGACCGGACCCAAGAGCTTCGGGACGATTGCTCGCTGTGCCCGATTATCGAGAACTTCGTCGGTCACCTCAAAGAAGAGATGTTTCATCACACCCGATACTCCGACCTCGACGCCTTGCACACCGCGATCGAGGATGTCGATTGGTTCAACAACGACCACATCTCGCTGCGCCTCGATGGCCTGCGCCCGGTCAGAGCCGAGCGCATGCCCTCGCGGCCTACGATTTTCATTAACGGTCAAACCCAGGGGGTCCAGTGCAGTGACCGGGCCATTGCCGTGTCCGCTGCGATAGATTCCACTTTCAGTCGTGCTGTACGGGATCACGCGCGTTGATCATTTCGATGGTGCGGGTGACGACCGGATCTGTACCGAGCTCGCTGGTGACGAGCAGGGTCTGCAGACGTGCACCACCGCTGGACAACGGCCGGTAGGCGATAGTGGGAAAAACAACCGATTGCATCTCCTGCGGCACCAGACAGACACACGCACCGGACCCTACAAGGCTGACCAGGCCGGGCAGACTGTCGGCGCGACCACCGTCGATCGGTTCGAAACGCTCTGCTCGACAGCAGCTGTAGATCAGCTCGGCGAGGCCGGGAAGTTCGCTGGCCGAGGGCAATGCGAAAACCTCATTCCGCAAGTCCGACAAATCGATCCGACTCGTCTCGGCCAACTCATGGTCTATCGGAAGCGCGCATATCAACGGTTCGTCCTCGAGCAACTGGGTGATGAGTCCGTCGGAGTTCATCAACGGTGCTCGCACCAAAGCAATGTCGAGACGGCCGTCCTGCACCATCGTCGCCAGCTCGGCAGAAGTCCTTTGGTGAAGATGAACGCGGACCGCGGGCAAGGTGGCACGGATTTCGCCGATCAGACGAGGCAACGCAGCGTAAGACACCCCACTGATGAAACCGATACGCAACGTTCCCTCGCTTCCGTCGGCTATCCGCATGGCGCGTTGCTCCGCGGCGCGATGTGCATCGATCAGACGCCGCGCGTCGACCGCGAACGCTTCACCAGCCGCAGTCAGGGTGACCTGGCGAGTGCTGCGTTCCAGTAAGCGCACACCCAAGCTTCGTTCCAGTCGCTGCATAGCCTGAGTCAGAGGAGGTTGCGCCATGCACAGCCGTGCAGCTGCCCTGGTGAAGTGCCGTTCCTCGGCGAGAACAACGAACTGCTCAAGCAACCGGCGTGAATAGTCCATACTTCTTACGGTATCAATTGGGCCTTAATTGATATTGGACTACGCATCGTGAAACAGCTTTCATTGTGATGTGAAACACTGCAATGTTGAGACGCCGCACACCCGCCCGGCACCTGGCTCATCTCACCCTCCGGTTGCAAGAGATGCCACCGGCCCCCTCGCCGGGATAAGGGTCATCGAGCTGGCGACGGTGATCATGGGCCCTTACGCCGGTCAGCAACTAGGCGATCTGGGCGCAGATGTCATCAAAGTCGAAGCCCCCAGCGGTGATCCGACGCGACAATTCGACCCCAAACGCCACCCTGGTATGGCAGGACCCACCCTCAACCTCAATCGCAACAAGCGCAGCATCGCCCTCGATCTCAAAACCGAGGCAGGGCGGGACGCATTTCTGGCGCTGCTGAAGAGCGCGGACGCGTTCATCACCAACGTCCGACCCGCCGGGCTCGACCGCCTGGCCCTGGGATGGGAGGATCTCCATTCGAGTAACCCTCGATTGATCTACGTCAGTGCCCAGGGATTTCGTAGTGATTCCGCATTGCGCAACAATGCCGCGTACGACGACATCATTCAAGCGGCCAGCGGCGCAGTCTGGCTGAACGAACAAGTTACAGGACAGCCGTACTTCGTTCCCACCGTCATCGCCGACAAGGTATGCGGTTTGATGATGGTGCAGGCCGTGCTGGCCGCATTGCACCACCGCGGTATAAGCGGCTCCGGTCAGCACGTCGAGGTTCCCATGGCGGACACCATGATCGCGTTCAATTTGGTCGAGCACCTGGCCGGTGCGTCGCTTTCGCCGTCGGACGAGAACGGTTTCGGCTACCAACGTGTACTCAGTAGAGAGCGGAAGGCTTGCCGAACCGCCGACGGCTTGATGTGCATCCTGCCCTACAGCGACAAGAATTGGCGCGACTTCTTCTCACTCGCCGGGGACGAGGTCGGCGCAGCCGACCCACGCTTTGTCACCATGGCCGGTCGAGTGGCCAACTCGGATGATCTCTACTCGCGAATGCGGTCCCTCACACCGCGATTCAGCACATCGCATTGGCAGCATGTATGCAACCGAGCCAGCATTCCTGCGCACCCGGTCTACAGCCTGTCCGAGAGCGCCGAAAGCGACTACGCCCGAGACGGCGACTTGGTGACCACTGCGCAACATCCGACCGAGGGCCCCTATCGCGTCGTGGCACACCCGAGTCGATACTCCGCCACACCACCGAGTCTGCGCCGTCACTGTCCACAACTGGGTCAAGACACCGACGCAATCCTCGACGAGATCGGTTTCACCGAGCGCCGAAACACTTTGGAGCAGCTATGAACAGCACAACGTCGACGTCCGCCACATCGACACCGACTCTCAACCGCCGCCGACAGTTGGTGACCGGGACCGTCGGCCACCTCGTCGAATACTTCGACTGGAGCGCGTACTCCTTCCTTGCGATCTATTTTGCCCACCAGTTCTTCCCCGGTGAGGACGGCTCGATGGTCCCACTGCTGAGCACCTTCGCCGTGTTCGCAGTCGGGTTCCTCGCTCGACCCGTCGGCGGAGTCGTGTTGGGCCGGATAGCCGACAAGCATGGGCGTAAGACCGCGTTGACCCTCTCCGTCGCCTTGATGGGTGCCGGTAGTCTTCTCATCGGCGTAGCGCCCACGTACGGACAGGTCGGGATGCTCGCTCCGATCGTCCTGGTGCTGGCCCGGCTCATCCAGGGCTTCTCCACGGGCGGCGAATTGGCGACCGCCAGCGCCTTCTTGATGGAGTCGGCCCCATCTCATCGACGGGGGCTCTACACCAGCTTCACCTATGTCAGCTCCAGCGTCGGCAAAGTCTTCTGCCTTGCGCTCATCACCGCTTTGGTGCACGTGGTCGGCAATGACACGACGGGGGACTGGGCGTGGCGCGTACCCTTCCTCATCGGTGCGGCCGGCGCAGTAGTCGCCTGGTGGATTCGCCGCCACGCCGAAGAGACCTACGAGCGCTCCGAGGAGCCGACCGTACCGACCACACCGTTCCGCGAGTTGGCGAAGAACCACGGCCCCTCACTTCGACGCGCATTCGTGCTCTGCTCTATCACCGCGGCCATGTTCTACACATGGACCACGTTCATACCGACCTGGGCAGTAGTGACCGCCGGAGTCGACAAGGAAAGCGCGGTGCTGGTCTCCACGGTCGCCTTCTGCTTCTACGGTGTCATACAGATCCCCCTGGGCGCTTTGTCGGACAAAATCGGTCGGCGACCGATGATTTTCGTGTTCACTATCGGCAACGCCGCGCTCACCGTCCCACTGTTCATCACCATTTCGTCGAGCGCCGTGCGATTGCTGCTCATCCAGTGCGCCGGAATGTTGATCACCTCGTGCCTGATGTCGGTATCGGGAGCCGTGATCGGGGAAATGTTCCCCGCCCGGGTACGCGTGCTGGCGACCGGCACCGCAATCTCCGTCGCTACTGCCGTCTTCGGCGGCACTGTACCCACCATCGGCACAGCTCTGCACAGCATCGGCCAACCGATCCTGTTCCCCATTTACCTGGTCGTGCTCAACCTGCTCGCACTGCTCGTCCTGGCCCGTACGCCGGAGACAGCGCACAGCGCACTTCCCCGGTAACCGGTCTCGACACCCCACCGATCTGCGAACGGATGCACCACCCCATGCCTTCCACCGAGAACGACTTGAATATCGACGTCGACGGCTACATCGGCACCATCACCCTCAACCGCCCGACCCGCAAAAATGCCTTCACCACACCCATGCTCCACACATGGGCAGCCGCTCTTCGGGATTTTCAATTGAACGATCATGTCCGTGTGGTCGTCGTGCGCGGTGCCGGCGACGCGTTCTGCGCCGGCGCTGACCTCGGAGATCTCAGCGAACTGGATCGATCGCCGCTGAGCACCCGCAAATTGATGAGCGAGCACGTCCACCAGGTCGCTCGCGCGGTCGACGATCTGACCAAACCCCTGATCGCAGGGATCCACGGACCCGCAATCGGGGCGGGCATGGACATGGCGCTGATGTGCGACTATCGCATCGCCTCGGACCGAGCTCGATTGTCCGAGGGATACATCCGTGTCGGGCTCGTTCCCGGTGACGGCGGATGCTTCTACTTACCCCGCCTGATCGGCAGCTCCCGAGCACTGCGTCTGCTGTGGACCGGGGAGACGGTCACCGCCGAGCATGCGTTGAACTGGGGAATCGTTGACGAAGTCTGCTCGGCCGACGACTTCGACACCCGCCTCCACACCTTCGCCCAGCAACTCGCCGCCCAACCACCCGCCGCAATTCAGATGATCAAAACCGCAGTGCGACAGTCCGATAGCGGCGACCTTCGCGCAGCACTCGATCTGATCGCCTCACACCAGGCGGTTGCGATGGCGACCTCGGACTCGGTTGAGGCGCTCGCTGCTCGCACCGACAAACGTTCCCCCGTCTTCGAAGGAAGATGACACAAATCCCGAACACGGTCCGCGGCGTGCCTGGCCGTGTATCAACGCCCGACAGAAAGCCTCAACGTGCCCCTGCCCGACGGCCTGGACCTCGACGTCCACGACAATATCGCCACCATCACGCTCAACCGCCCCTCGGCGTTGAACACCCTCACCTTCGAGATGATCGACGCCCTGACCGACCTCTACGACCGCGTCGATCGGGACCCCGATGTACTGGTGGTACTCCTCACCGCGGCGGGAACCAGAGCATTCTGCGCAGGAATCGACGTCAAGGAGTTGAAAAACGCCGACGCACAGGACCGACTGGCCGCGATGCCCATGGGAGGACCCCGACGCAACCTGTTCGAGGTGATGACCGAATGCGCGAAGCCCACCGTTGCCGCCGTGACCGGACTCGCCCTCGGTGCCGGTTGCGAACTCGCCCTCGCCTCCGACATCAGAATCCTTGCCGCCGACGCGAGGATGGGACTACCCGAAGCCAAGGTCGGCATGGGCGCGAACTTCGCGAGCCACATCCTGCCGCGGCTCATCCCACGGGGACTGGCATTCGAAATGCTCTACACCGGGAGAACCATCGACGCTGACACCGCGCACACCTGGGGACTCGCGAATCAGCTCGTCGACACCGACGTCCGCGCGAAAGCCGAAAATATGTGCCGGACAATCGCATCGAATGCACCTCTGACCGTCAGACGTTACAAACAAGTAATCGCGGCGGGAGCGGACCTTCCCCTTTCGGCCGCGATGCGCATCCGGGGAATACCCAATCCATACACCAGCGCGGACCGAACAGAAGGCCTCGACGCCATGCTCACCAAACGGTCCCCTCAGTGGCAAGCCCGATGACGAGGTTCTGCGTGGTCACCGAGATCGAGATGTTTCACCACGCGTGGAACACGACCCGACACGATTGTTCCCCAACGGCTCGTGCCGTCCGGGGAGAGGGACTGTCAGGTGAGGGTGCGAAATTCTGGCTGTCGGTGCTCACCGAGATCTAGAACCGCGGTGTTGCCGATGTCTGCATCGTGGTGTGCGACGGCTGAAGGGCCCGCCGGAGGCGATCAACACCGGGTGGGAGCTGGCGGTGGTGCAGACATGCATTATTTATCTGATACGCAACACTTTTCGGTTCGCATCCCGAAAATATCGGGATGAGATCGCACGTGATCTCAAGCCCGACTACACCGCTCCTTCGGAGTCGGCGGCGAAGGAATGGTTCACCGAGTTCACCGGAAAGTGGGGTGATCTGTATCCGGCGATCGTCAAGATGTGGGACAACGCGTGGAGCGAGTTCGTACCGTAGTCCTGGACTACGACGTCGAGATCAGGCGGGTGATCTGCTCGACGAACGCGATCGAGTCCGTCAACGCCCGCTACAGGCGTGCGGTGCGGGCTCGTGGGCACTTCCCCACCGAGCAGGCGGCGCTCAAGTGCCTATATCTGGCGACGCGTGCTCTGGACCCCACCGGGAAAGGTCGGGCACGATGGGCGATGAGGCGAAAGCCAGCACTCAATGCATTCGCTATCGAGATCAGCGAAGACGGCCACGATAGAGAAAGTACCCCCGCGACCGTTGATGAGGTTAGTCAGCTCAGCCAGATCAAGTTGTGACAGCCTCGTGACAGCGAGCCACACGCAGAGACCACCAACCAACCCGAAGAGCGGGCCCGAGCTGCACGAATGTGGAGATGCGACGACGAGAGAGCAGACCTTACGCGGATCTGAAATCCGCTGTCTCGGTTGTCCACTCAAATCCGTAGTAAGCCGGCGAAGTACACGCTACCACCCGAAAGCACTGTCCTAGTCCAGAAATCTGGATCCACATGGACTCCGGTGCCCCCAGTCGGACTCGAACCGACACTTGACGGATTTTAAGTCCCTAGAAGTGGATTCACCTGAACTACACTGGACTCAATATTTGTTTATTACCAACATCTTTCGTACATCGACGTCCGGGCCAGTCCATGTCCGAACGTGCCGACTTGTGACACTCTCGTGACACCGAACTGCCGCCGATGTTTCAACACCGGACAGTCCTAATCGGTGTCGGACAGCCACGGTATCGGGTGCACGGAGAGCTTCCTGGCGCACCAACGCTCTGTGCGGACTCGTGACAACCAGGCTCATTTGTCGCGAACCCATATCGCCCTCGAGTCAGTCGAAAGTGCAACGGCGAACCCCACTGCTCGGTTCAACGGCTTGTTGGACTAAAGCTGCTCCAGGCCAGCGTTAGCCATCCGGCGATGATGCTGACGAACAGTTGCCGAGGTGCCAACGATAGACACGATGCCGCCGACGACATCGCACGGAAACGATTGTCGCGCGGTCGAGATGTGATGACGATTCGAGGGATGTCGAGCCCGTGTCGGCACCGACTGCACCTTTTCAAGAATCCGCTTGCATGGGGCCCGGTGCATCCAGAACCCGAACTGGCCGCGGTGATCGGCACCACCCTGTGCCGGGCGACACCGAGCGCAGCATTGGCCGGGGTATTCGGATACACGATCATCGACGACGTCACTTCGCCCGGACTCAAGGGTGAGGACAGCGTCGAACTGGTCATGGCCGGAGGGATCGGCATCGAAGAACACTGGCGCGAGAGCACCGGCGACTACGACCGATCGTTGTATCTGACTTACCACGCGCGATCCAAAGGCACAGACACATTCGCGCCCATCGGTCCTTGGGTGGTCACTCCCGACGAGGTCGCAAACCCCGACGATCTGGCAGTCCGTGCATATCTCGACGATGAACTCGTCCTGGAAGATTCCACCGCCAACCTGACTTTCGCCGTCGGCGATGTTCTTTCGCACCTCTCACACTCGATGACACTCGTGCCCGGAGATATCGTCCACTTCGGCACCGCAGCCCGTCCGGCAGCACCGGAACGCTTCCCCACCATTCGATCCATCGACCTCACTCGGTACGGATGCACTGTTTCCATAGAGATCGACGGCCTTGGCAGACTGGACAGCACAGTTAACAGAATCCCCATGGTGATCAATCACCCCTACTGATCAGAGCACTCGAATGACCCCAATCTCGGCCGGCAAGAACGATGGTCGTCGCGCGCGCGGTGCCGCTTCCAGAGAGGCAATTCTGCGCGCGGCAACCGCTCTGTTCTCTACCCGCGGGTACGCAGCAACCGGAATATCGGCCATCGCCGCCGAAGCCGGGGTGAACTCGGGTTCGATCTACCATGCGTTCGGCAGCAAGGAGGGGCTACTTCAAGCCGTACTCAGCGCCTGCGCTGACAGTGTTTTCGATCGGATCGAGAATCCTGTCGCCGCCGATTCGGCAACTCCCTCGGACAGACTCCGCGCAGCAGCACGAATCCTGGTCGATGATCCGGTTTTTCTGCGTTTGTTCCTGCTGCTCGCCCTCGAAAAGGACGGGGACTCCATTGTCCGGGCCGCCGTCGAGGAGGTGCGTTCCCGGGCGCGATCGGTCGTGGTGGCTGCCATCGGCTCGACGCTGGAAGACGTTCCCATGGCCTACCGATCGGCAGTTGCAGACACCATCGGGCGTTTGGCTCTCGTACTTCTCGACGGGCTCTTCGTCTCCCAACAGCTCGACAGCGAGGCCGCCGATCTCGAGCAAACACTCACTCTCGTCACCACACTCACCGATCTTGCGCTCAGGAACATCACCGAACTCATACCCTGAGCCACAACTACGAGGGGTTCATGCGAAAGATGACCATCAACGATACCGACCGCAGTGCAATCGCCGACCTGGTAGCCGAGTTCGCTTGGCGCATCGACCACGAAGCCGGACACGGTGTGGAGGACCTCTTCACCGAGGACGGAACGTACGACCTCGCTGGATGGTCGCACACGGGCCGCGAGGCACTCCGCCGGTCCTACCGAATGCGAGCAGCCCAGGGCCCGCGAACCTCGCGACACATCTTCACCAACCTTCGCGTCCGGTCATCCACAACCAGCGACACTGCAACCGGTACCTGCGTGTTGACGCTGCACGCCCGCGATGGTCGGCCCCCGCACCCGCTCTCACCGGTGATGGTCGCCGACTACGTCGACACTTACCACCGTGACATCGACGGAAACTGGCGCTTCGGCACCAGAATTGTCAGCATTGTGTTCGTCCAGGTCCCCGACGATGCCGCAGTCTGACCGCTCGCTCGGTCCCGACATCCGAACATCCCGGTCGGGCAAAGGTCGACACAAACCACCTTCCGAGCTGTTCGTCGCCCTCGGCTCAAACCTGAGAAATGCTATCGGCAGCAGCGAGCACGCTGTCGCCGCCGGCGCGGAAGGCAGCGAGGTCGGAGGGGGACAGATCCCATTCCGCGATGGAACGAACACCCGATCTACCGAGCAGAACTGGAACACCCAAACCGGCACCCTTTACTCCGTACTCGCCGTCGAGAACAACGGATGCCGGAAGTGGCTCATCCGACTCGGTCACGATCGCGTCGACGAGCAATGCCGTTCCGCGTCCACTACTCCAAGTCGACGTCCGGCCGGAGTCCAGTGCCACGTGCTCGACGTACCAGGTGTCGATGTAGTTCTGGGCTACCGCTCGTTGTTCGTCGTCGAGATGAACGGGTGAGCCGTCCAACAGCAGCGAATCGTACAGAGGAACTTGCCCGGCACCGTGTTCGCCGAGCACCCAGCCCTCCACGCGGTGCGGCGAAACGCCGAGCGCGCGCCCGACACCCGTGCGCAGCCTGAGGCTGTCGTTGATGGTGTAGCCCAGCAACTTTCGCCTGTCGTACCCGGTTCGCTGATGCAACCATGTGATCAGTGCATCGGCCGGGTTGGTGAGCATGATCAAAATTCCGTTCCACCCGGACTCGATCAGCGGAACAGCGAGAGTGTCGACAATTCTGGCATTATCCTCGAGAAACACCGAACGAGAAGCGTTGAGTCGCAGAGGAACTGCGGCGCTGAGAATCACGATGTCGGAGTCGGCTGCGTCGTCGGCGGATCCCCCGCGGACCGTCGAGGATCCGTCGACGCCCGCCACGTCCTGTAGATCCATGACGTGACTGGTCACCATGTTGGGCTTCGTGTCGACGATGACGACATCGTAAGTCGGCGGACGCAGTAGCAGATTGAAGGCGACCGAGGAACCTATTCCGCCGGCTCCGCCGAAGATCGTGACTTTGTTCGTATTCATATTCGTGTCCCTTGCGCTGATCGGCGTGAAGATTCTGGGTGTGTGCGGCGACACACCGAGTGTGTACCGAGAACCACCGGGCCCACAGCACTGCTCTCGCGATGCGGAAAAGACCACGAGACCGACGTTCACCGAAATCGAAAATATTTCACTGACTGAAAGTGCCCTTGGTCTCATCGCGGCGAACCGGTCACAGTGATAGGCACCACAGCCGCGTAACCCGCGGCGAATTTCGAGGAGACATTCATGAGAACACCAACCATCCGCACCCGTGTCGGAATTGTCGGTGCCGGACCAGCAGGGCTGATGCTCTCGCATCTGCTGCACCTACGCGGTATCGACTCGATCGTCCTCGAATCGCGCTCGCGTTCGGACGTCGAGGGAACGATCCGTGCGGGTGTCCTTGAGCAGAACACGGTCGATCTCATGGTTGAGACAGGAGTCGGCGACCGGGTCAAGGCGGAGGGGCTCAGGCACAGTGGTGTCGAATTCCGTTTCGCCGGTCGCGGTCGGCGGATCGATTTCGAGGAACTGACCGGAAGGTCGGTCACTGTCTACCCGCAGCACGAGGTTCTCACGGACCTGATCGCTCGCCGGCTGGATGACGACGGCGACGTGCGCTTCGAGGTTTCGGATGTGACCGTGCACGACCATCAGAGTGACAACCCGACAATTTCGTTCGTGGACAAGGACGGTTCCGAGCAGCTCATCGCCTGCGACCTTGTCGCGGGCTGCGACGGATCGCGGACCGGCACCCGGTTCCTCATTCCCGAGGCGCAGGTCCGTACCGATCACTTCCGGCAGTACCCATTCGCCTGGTTCGGCATTCTGGCCGAGGCTCCACAGACATCGGAAGAACTGATCTATGCGCACCACGAGCGAGGTTTCGCGCTGTGCAGTACCCGCACTGCGGACGTACAGCGCCACTACCTCCAGGTCGACCCGGAGGACACGGTCGAACAGTGGTCCGACGATCGAATCTGGGACGAGCTGCACAAGCGGGTCGACGGCGAAGGTGCCGAAGTGCGTGAGGGCACGATCTTCTCGAAGTCCGTGCTCCAGTTCCGAAGCTTCGTCTGCGAACCACTCCAGCACGGACGCCTGTTCCTTGCAGGAGATTCGGCGCACACGGTTCCGCCTACCGGCGCCAAGGGAATGAACCTCGCGATCGCCGACGTGTTCGTACTGTCGAACGCGATGGCAACCTACTTCGAGACACGCGACGACCGTGGTCTCGTGTCGTATTCGGAGACCGTGCTGCCGAGAATCTGGAGAGCGCAACATTTTTCGTACTGGATGACCAGCATGCTCCACACCGCACCGGGAGCGACGAACTTCGACCTCCGGCGTCAGATCGCCGAACTCGACACCGTCACCCGATCTGCTGCCGGAAGAACGCTCATTGCCGAGAACTACGTCGGCGTCGCGTTCGGCTGAGACTGCCACAACTCAGAGCACACACCACACAGCCAACTCATGAAAGAGACGCAAATGAACACGTTGTTGTCCACTCCCGCCTGGGAATCCAAAATCTTCACCGGCGAATGGATCGCCGGAGGAGCAGAGGATCGCCTCGTCGTCGAACCCGCTACGGGTAAGCACCTGACGACCGTCGGCATGGCCACGGCCGATGATGTCGCAGCCGCTGCGGCGAAAGCAGCTTCGGTGCAGAAGGATTGGGCTGCACTACCTTTCTCGGAGCGTGCGCGCGTGCTGCGTCGGGCCGGCCAGCTGTTCGAGGATCATGCGGAGGAGATCGGCGAGTGGATCATTCGCGAGGGAGGCGGCATCGGGCCGAAGGCCGCAATCGAGACGCACACTGCGGCGGAGGAATGTTTCAACGGCGCAGCGTTGGCAGCACACCCGATCGGTGAAGTTCTTCAGTCGGAGCAGCCGAGATTGAGCTTCTCGCGGCGCGTCCCGGTAGGGACGGTAGGCGTCATCGCACCGTTCAACTTCCCACTCATTCTGTCGATCCGCGCCGTGGCACCTGCCCTTGCCCTCGGCAATGCCGTGATTCTGAAGCCCGACCCCAGGACCGCGATCTGCGGTGGCGTCGTGCTCGCCCGAATCTTCGAGGAAGCTGGACTTCCTGCTGGCCTGCTCAGTGTCCTCCCAGGCGGAGCGGACGCAGGTGAGGCGCTGGTCGTGCATCCCAGTGTTCGCGTCATCGCATTCACGGGATCCACACGCGCCGGCCGCGCGGTGGGCGAACTCGCGGGACGACACCTCAAGCGGGCACATCTCGAGCTGGGCGGAAACAACGCGCTCATCGTTCTCGATGACGTCGATGTCGAAAAAGCCGTGTCCGTCGGCGCTTTCGGCTCCTTCATGCATCAGGGTCAGATCTGCATGCAGACGGGTCGACACATAGTGCACGAGCGGATCGTCGACGACTACATTGCGGCCCTCGCCGAGCATGCGGATCGACTCCCGGTCGGCGACCCGTTCACATCGCAGGTGGCGCTCGGACCGATCATCGACTCGGGGCAGCGCGATCGGATCCACAAACTGGTCGGAGCGACCGTGGAGGCTGGGGCAACTCTTTCGGCCGGTGGGACGTTCGACGAGCTCTTCTACCGCCCAACGGTCCTGGGCCACACCCCGCATACGGCTCCCGCGTTCGCCGACGAGGTCTTCGGCCCGGTCGCGCCGGTCACATCGTTCGCGACCCTCGACGAGGCTGTCGACATCGCGAACCAGACCGAATACGGACTGTCCCTCGGCATCCTGACAGCCGACGGCATGCGCGGACTCGAACTGTCGCAGCGGATTCCGTCCGGACTCGTGCACATCAACGATCAGACCGTCGGCGACGAAGCCATCGCGCCGTTCGGTGGAGTCGGCAACTCCGGCAACGGCGGCCGGGTCGGCGGCCTCGGCGCGAATCTCGATGCCTTCACCGAGACCCAATGGGTCACGGCGCAGAGTTCGCTTCCGACCTACCCGTTCTGAGCAAACCGAGACGAGGCAATTCTCCCCACGTCCTACCTGGCCGCCCCTGCGGTCGTCGCCCAATCGGAAGCAATTCGAGACTGGCAACGTGCTCCGACACGATGGCTCGGACGTCGTGAACGTGTGCAGGACGAGAATACTTCGGTCGCGCGGAGACGACGGCGGTTCTGTCGCATGCACGGTGCGTGGGGATACCCTTGCCGACATGAAGTCCACCACCCGCGGCATGCTCGCGCGTGCCGCGGGTGTGTTGTCGGCGTTCGACGCCCACAATCGCACTTTGACCCAGTCCGATATCAGCAGACGAACCGATCTTCCGCTGCCGACCGTACACAGAATATGCGCCGAGTTGGCCCGTCTCGGTGCCCTGGAGAAGGTCGACGGTGTGAAATTTCAGGTCGGAGTCCGCCTGTGGGAAGTCGGATCACTTGCACCTCGCTCGCACGGTCTGCGCGAGATCGCTCTGCCCGTCATGGAAGATCTGTACGAGTCCACCCACGAGAACGTTCAGCTCGTGGTCCGAGAAGGGCTCGAAGCGCTGTACATCGAACGGATCTCGGGTCGGGATGCGGTCCGGCTGAAAGGGAGAGCGGGTGGAAGGCTCCCGATCCATGCGTCCAGTGGTGGCCTCGTTCTCCTTGCCCACGGGGGGCCGACTCTCCTCACCGACGTTCTGGACGCGGGCCCACAACGGCTGACCGAGAACACTGTGGTGTCGGAGAACGGGCTACGAAAGCTGTTGGACGACATACGACGAAACGACTTCGTGGTCTGCAACAAATTTCTCGACGAAGTGACTGTCGCAATTGCGGCACCGCTTCGAAGCGCCGACGGCACCGTAGTGGCCGCGATGTCGGTCGCACTATCAGCAGATACCGACCATCGCCCGCTCGTTCCTGCACTGCGCACCGCCGCTCGGACGGTCTCGCGGTTGCTGGGCTCCGGGTAGTCCTTCCATCAGCCGTCGAGCGTCGTGGAGTGCAGGAGACGTCATCGACGTAAGGTTCGGCTGATTCCGGCGGCAGCGACGCGAACTCCGTGCGCGAGTCCGGACAGATTCTGGTGGATGGAAGGGACCACGACCGAAATGGCTGCCACTGCCGCCCCGCTTCGAGCGAACACCGGCGCGGCGGCCGACGCGTTGCCGTCGGTCATCTCGTTGCGCGATATTGCGAATCCGGTGGATCGAATTTCTGCCAGCACCCTGCGAAGCCGGTCCGGATCGGTGATCGTCGCGCTCGCGAAGGCCGGTAGGCCCTCGGCGATAATTTCGTCTCGTACGTGAGCCGGGGCGAACGCAAGCAGAACTTTCCCCGGCCCGGTCGCGTGGAGAGGAAGCCGGTGGCCCACTTTCGAGGACACCGATCCGCCTGATCTACCCAGACGCTCGACATACAGTGCGCGGCCACGATCCATCACGACCAGGTGCACAACCTCGTGGGTTGCTTCGACGAGGTCTTCGAGAAACGGGAGGGCAACGTCCCTCAGCTGCCGCTCCTGTGGTGCCAGCGCGCCGAGCTGCCACAACCGGATTCCGACGCTGTAGGAACCGCGGGTTGTCCGAGCGATGCCTCCCCATTTGACCAGCTCTGCCAGATACCGGTGCGCGGTGGCGTACGGAAGGCCGGTGGTCGCGACGATCTGCGCCAGAGTCTGCTCCGGCCGTTCCTCACTGAAGGATTCGAGGATGGACAACGCTCGGGCCAACGAGCTGGGGCTGGGCGTCATCGCGAGTCCTCTCGATCGGGCCGACAGTGTCGAGTTTTCCATATGCCGAGAGGTGGCTTTCTTCCGGGACTGGCCGAACAGCAGAGTGGTCCATGACACACACGAGGGCCAGCTGTGACGAGCATCTGCTCGCGCGCCCCGACCGATTCGGGAGAATCATGACCAAACCGACCAGCACACCACGCCTCGGCGACCACTCCGTCGTCGATGCGAACACTGCCGCTCCAGTCCGCAAGAACCTCATGCGAGCAGCATCGGCGTTCCTGCTCCTGATGGCAGTCACTCTGACCACACTGTTCACACCGATCTTCGACGGCCACATCGGCGGTGTCGGCATCGCGTACATCGTCGGTTTCCTCGACTTCGTCGTGGTGCTCGTGATCGCCGCGGTGCACTGCGTGGAGAACAACAAGCAGGCAGCGGAGGCGACACGATGAACGACAGTGGAATGTCGCTCGCGGTTGTCGCAGGAATCGTCCTCGCGACGCTCGGCTTGGCGGCCTACGCGGCACGACGAAATTCCGGCACCGGAGACCATTACGTTGCAGGCCAACGAGTCAGCGGATTTCAGAACGGCTTGGCACTGGCCGGTGAACAACTCTCGGCCGCATCGCTTCTCGGTATCACCGGAGCAGTTGCACTGACCGGGTTCAGCGGCTTCTACCTTGCGATCGGAATTCCAACGGCATTCCTGTTGGTATTGCTGGTCGTGGCCGAGCCGCTGCGCAACCTCGGGAAGTACACCTTGGCGGACGTCGTGTCCTTCAGATTCGAGGGGCGGTTGCTCAGAGGGTCGATCGCCGTGACCACCCTACTGATCAGCACCATTTACATGATGATCCAGTTCGTCGGAGCAGGCGTGCTGGCGGAACTTCTTCTCGACGTTCCGTTCTCGGTCGCCGTTGTCGTTCTCGCAGTACTGATGACGATCTACATGCTGCTGGGTGGGATGGTTGCGGCGACATACATCCAGGTATTCAAGAGCATGTTGCTCTTGATTCTCGTGTTCGTTCTGTTGCTGTTCGTCATTTCGCGCACAGGGTGGAATCCCCTGGGTCCGCTTGCCCAGGCGGCGGACAGCTTCGGAATCCAGACCGTCAGTTCGCATCGACTCGACGGCGTGTCCGCGTGGAACAACGTATCGCTCATGATCGGCCTGTCCCTCGGCGTCATGGGTTTGCCGCACGTGATGCTGCGGTTCCTGACCACGAAGAATGCAAAGGCTGCGCGGACGTCGGCGCTGATCGCGATGATCATCTTCTCGTTCTTCTTCTTGGTATTGCCCATCTTCGGTTACGCAGCACTCAACACGGTCGGTCGGGACACCATCGTTGCCGACAACAAGGGCGGAAACCTCGCCGTCGCCAGATTGGCCGAAGCAGTCGGCGGGAACGTGCTGCTGGCGGTTCTCGCAGGCGTGGTCATAGCCACTATCCTGGCCGTACTCGCAGGCATTGCGATTGCGGCTTCGGGAGCCGCAGCACACGATCTGTACACCAACGTCATCAAGCGAGGCGATGTCACTCCCGAGCGTCAGCTTCTCGTCGGACGTGTTGCAGGCGTTGCCATATCGATCATTGCCATTCTGCTCGCGCTCGGTGCCCAGAATCTGAACATCGGATTTCTTGCGAACGTCGCGTTCGCCTTGGCCGCAAGTACTTTGACGCCGGTCCTGGTGCTCACCATCTACTGGCGAGGATTCAATCGAGTTGGAGCACAAGCAGCAATCACCGGCGGCTTGCTGTCCAGCGTCGTTCTGGTGATCATCGGCCCCAACGTGATGGGTGACAGTGCGCTCTTCCCGCTGAGCATCCCCGCGATCGTAACGGTGCCACTCGCATTTCTACTCGCACTCGGCGGAAGCGTCGTCGGCCGCTCCAGAACCGGCGCGCGCGGCCGAGATTACGGCGAAATTCTGTCGAAAGCGTTTCCCACTCGAGCCGTTGGCACACTCGACGGCACCGCCAGTGCGGTCGGCAATTCCTGATCACCGCAGAATCTCGAAGCAACGAAACATGAGGAAACATGACGAACGTCCGCGAAGCCACCTTCGACGTCCTGCGTCAGCTCTCGATGACACGTATCTTTTCGAACCCGGGTTCAACCGAGGTGTCCCTGCTGACCGACCTTCCTGACGACCTCGAATTCGTCCTGGGTCTACACGAGGCGTCGGTCGTCGGAATGGCCACTGGTCATGCATTAGCCTCCGGCACAACCGCTTTGGCTATTCTTCACACCACTGCGGGGCTCGGAAACGCCGTCGGAGCACTCGCGACGGCGCGCGTCAACAAGGCACCGTTGGTGGTCGTCGTCGGACAGCAGGACCGGCGGCACCTGGCGTTGGAGCCCTTTCTCGCAGGCCATCTCGACGGGTTGGCAGGTGATTATCCGGTGTGGGTCAATCAGCCTGCCAGGCCGCAAGACGTTCCGGGTTCCATCGCCCGCGCATACTACGAGGCGGAGCACGCGCGCGGGCCCGCCATCGTCATCGTTCCGATGGACGACTGGCTGGAAGACTTCGACACGACAGTCGAACAGGCGAGCCCTACGGCGGTCGTTCGGTCGAGAGCCGTCGCCGAACAGGACCTGGCGGCGGTGGTCGAATTCGTCGAAGCGAGCCTGCGACCGTTGCTCGTCGTCGGTGCGGGTCTCGACACGAGGGAGGGATGGGACGGGGTCATCGCGTTGGCAGAGCGGCTCGGATGCGACGTCCAACAGGAATCCTTCGGATCCAGAGCCGGGTTTCCGCAGGATCATCAGCAGTTTCGTGGCCATCTACCGGCTGGACGAGCACGCTTACGTGAAACCTTGTCGGCCTACGATCTGGTCCTGACCATCGGTGCCCCAGTCTTCAGGCAGTATCCGTTCGAGTCGGGACGCCTGGCACCGGAAAGTGTTCCGATCGTCGTGATCACCGACGATCCAGCCGAGGCACATCGAAGTCCGGCTACCCTCGCGGTTCTTGCCGACCCGGCGCACGCCACGTCTCTTCTGTCTCGATTGGTCGGACCACGCAAGGCCCAAACCATCGACACGCCGTCCCACCCGGTCGAGCCTCTGACACGCCCGATGGACGGCGCGCCACTGCGAGCGGTACACGTACTGCAGTCGCTGGCTTCTCGTCTATCGGCGGAATCTGTTGTGGTGGAGGAAACACCGTCCAGCCGCCCGGACTTGCATCGCCTGATCCCCGCCCGGGCACCATTGGGGTTCCTCAGTGCGGCGATGGGCGGACTGGGATTTGCGATGCCTGCATCGATCGGTGTGAAAATGGCGTCGCCGTCACGACCAGTCATCACGGTCATCGGAGACGGGTCGTCGTTGTACTCGATACAGGCGCTCTGGAGCGCTGCACGGTACAACGTCGGTGTCTTGTTCGTCGTCCTCTCGAACGGCCGCTATGCGATCATGGATCGCCTCGCAGAGCAGGAGAAATCGGGTCCTGCTCCGTGGCCGTCGTTCGAGGACGTATCGATCGGCGGGATCGCGGAGAGCCTTGGATGCCCTGTGACACGCGTATCCGACTTCTCGGCACTGACTTCTGCGCTCGATGAGGTTGTCCCGACTCTCGAAACCCGAAAAACGCCCTTGGTTCTGGAGGTCGCCGTCGCTACGGAACGGACCTTCCAGGCCTGACGGTTCCACGAGATGTACGTCGCCCCGAGGACCCAAATCCTCGGGGCGAACAGCGTTTGGTCCCCCGCGAGCAACTGCGACTGGCGATCGTCACCTGGGTCGGGACCCCTCACCATCGTGTACGTTGCCGACATAAGCACAGCAAGCTCAGGCCGCGAGTCGAGGTCGAAACCATCAGCAGGCCGCACAAGCGGCCTGATTCACCCCCCCCCACACACAGGTCGAACTCGTTCGGTCCCAACGTCTTCCGAGAATCGAACGAGGCGTCTCCGACTGAGCGGCTGCGGGTGGAATGTCGCCTCGAAGCGGGATGTTCAGCGCGCGTCGACTGGACTGCCACCTCAACTTCGAGCAGTTCGTAGGTGGTGCGCACTGCCTGGCCGTTCTCGAGCGCATCGAGCCGAAGACACCCACGGCCATCTCGTCGGCGATCTCGTTCTACGTATCACCGCCGCCCGGCTCCCTGACCTGTGCAATTCCAACACACTCCTAGCCCCCCGTTCAGTCGATCACCCTCAAGTCGGGACGGGTGGTCAACGCGCAATGACAGGATTCATGCCCCGACCATGAGTCGAACATGAACGACCTCGGCGGATGCTGGGCGGGCCCGACTCGAGCCCGGTCGTTCGCACACCGGTCTGCAACTCGACATGGTTTATCGATCTTCGTCGTGCATAGGACGCAAGACGAACCGGCAGGTTGGTCGACGGTCGACACTATCGCGAAACCAGCCCGGCCAGAGGAAATGCGCCGTGGCGGACTGTGGAGTGGAAGTGGGGACGGTTGATCACGAAGACCCGGCGCAACTGTAATGTGTCGCGGCGAGGTGCTCTCCGAAGGTTCACGGGTGTAGCAGACGACGCGGGCAGTGCCTCGACGTCGACCGCGACGCACTAGTCGCCGGACGGGGTCGCAGTCCACTCGCACACCGCGAGTTCTTGGAACCGACGAGGCCGCAAGGCTCGTTACGCCCTGCGGCCTCATGGTGATGCTGTTACGAGTCCGACTCAGTGAGGCCGGCCGTCGACCGCGCCCACAAGAATCGCTGCTGGGTTCCAAACCGCCGATGATCTTGCAGTGGCTCGGTCGAGAATTCGCCGTGTCGGCGGCCGCCTACCTCGAAGTTCGAGAAAGGTCCCGTGTCCCGTGATCGTGCGATCGCAAACCGATTGGTCGCGTCACTGGCTACACGGGAGTCGGTGACCTCGAAGGGCTGGTCGGCCGAGCCTTGCCTCTCGGCACATCAGGCGGAGCGGTCGTAGTCGGCGAAACCGTTGAAGTCGGTCTTCTTCATCGCAGCCAGGCTCAACAGCGACACAGCCACGAACGCGATGAGGTAGACCGAAATGGACATCGAGGTTCCGGTGGTCTCGATGAGCCATTCGGAGATGGCGGGGGCGAAGCCGCCACCGACAATGCCGCCTACTGCGTAAGGAAGGGAGGCTGCGGTGTAGCGGACACGCGGGGGAACAGCTCGGCGAACATCGCGCTCTGTGGCCCGTAGGAGAGTCCCAGCGCGATCGCCAGAACGAACACCGCGAGAGCGAATGCCCCGATGTTTGCAGTGTCTACCAGCAAGAACAGTGGGACGGCCCACGCCGCCATCAGGACATATCCGGCCGTCATGACGGGGCGGCGGCCGAACCGATCCGACCACGAGCCACCGAGCACGGTGGAAACGATCCACACCAGGGCGGCGAGCATCAAGGTGAAGAGTACTGCACTCGAATTCATTTGAAGATTGTTGGTCGTGTAAGAGAGCATGTAGCCGATCACCAGGTAGCCGGCGAGGATGTTGGCGACGAAAGATCCACCGGCGAGGACCATCTTGCGGGAGTGGCCGTGCACGGCTTCGACCAGCGGCATCGCCGATTCGGCCTGGGCCTGTTGGACATCGGCGAATACTGGGCTTTCGGAGATCGACGTTCGCACCTTTAGTCCGACCAGGACCAACGCGACGCTGACGAAGAAGGGCACCCGCCAGCCCCATGATTCGAACTGCTCGGGGGAGGTCGTGATCTGGAGAAGAAAGAAAACGCCAGTGGACAACACAAGTCCGGCCGGTGTGCCGATTTGGGAGAAGATCCCGTAGAGGCCTCGTTTGTTCGACGGCGCGTACTCCACCGACATCAGTGCGGCACCGCCCCATTCTCCTCCGGTGCTCAGGCCCTGAAGGAAGCGGAACACGACCAGCAGGAGCGGGGCGATGACGCCGATCTGTTCATAAGTGGGGAGCAATCCCATTCCAAGGCTGGCCAAGCCCATGACCACGAGTGTTCCTATCAGTGCAGATTTGCGGCCGTACCGGTCGCCGACGTGGCCGGCGATGATGCCGCCGAGGGGGCTGGCGATGAAGCTCGCGGCAACCGACCCGAGGGACACGATGAGCGCGTTGGGTCCGAGCGCACCGAAGTATTGAGTGCTGAAGATCAGTCCGGCGGCGGAGATGTAGGCGAACGATAGGTACCACTCGATCGTCGATCCGATTCCGCTGGCGAATCGCACCTTGAGGAGCTCCGCTCGGGTGGGAATTCGGTGCCCAGAGGTAGCCGAAGTTGCAGGGGTGTCCATGGTTGTCCTCAGAGTTGGGGAGAGCTGGGAAAATGAAAAATAGAAAATGGGAACGGCGGAAGCCGTGTCTCGCCGTCAGTTGCGCGCCGGTAATGGAGCGGGGATGGTGCTGGGACGGTGGAGGTCGATGATGTGCGGAGCCAAGGATGCGACGCTTGCGAGCAAGCGCTCGTCGGTGCCCGTCGCCGAGGAGAACTCGATACCGACGGGCAGCGCGGAGGTGGCTCCCAGGCCGACAGGGATGGAAATGCCCGGCAGGCCAAGGGTTCCCCCGAGATCGCCGTGGCGAATGATCGTCGAGAACGTGGGGACCCTGCGCCGGTTCAGCTCGATGGTGTCGTCCTGGCCGAGGGGCGGAGCGACTACCGGCGTGGTGGGAAACATGAAGGCGTCGATGTTTGTCGACGACATCCGATTCGCGAGTTCATGGCGCAGGTCACCGACAACAGCGAGATTTCGTCGGTAGCTGTGCGCAGTGGTCGCGCCCAGTCCTTCGGCAACCACTCTGCGCACGTCGGGGCTGCTGACAGCGGCGAGAACCGTCTCGATGCCGGGGAGTCCGCGTGAGCGGAGGTATCCGCCGAGTCCATCAGCGGCCTCCCCCCAGACGATCGAAGCGGCGATCGTGTCGGTCAGATTCATGATGTCGTCGATGTCGACGTCGACGAATGTCACTCCTGCGGCCGCGAGGGTGTTCCGGACTCGCTCGTAGGCAGCTTCGACGTCCGGATGCAGATCTTGCCCGTGTGCGGGTGTCAGACCGATACGCAAGCCACGGGCAGTGTCGCGGGCAACGATCGAGGGGCGTTGAGCAAGAACCGAATCGAGGAGCAAGATGTCTTCGATGCTGCGTGCGATCGGGCCCGAAGTGTCCCTGGTGTGAGACAGCGAGACGATGCCCTCGGCGGGGTACCGGCCCACGGATGGCCTGAAACCGATTACGCCGCACAGTGCGGCCGGGATACGAACGGAACCGCCGGTGTCCGTTCCGATGCCTGCCGGCGCGTTCCCCAGTGCCACCGCGGCGGCAGTGCCTCCGCTGCTTCCGCCTGCAGTAAGCGAGGTATTCCACGGATTGCGCACGGGGCCGTGGAGGGCATTGTTGGAGGTTGCCCCGAGCGCGAGTTCGTGCATGACGTTCTTACCGCTGACGTGTCCCCCGGCCGCCACCAGGCGTCGCACAATCTCGGCGTCTTCGACGGCGGTGTTCCCCACCAAGCCAGGGGTTCCTGCGGTCGAATCCGTTCCGGCTACATCGATGCTGTCCTTGACCACCAGGGGGATGCCGCCCAACGGGCCCGAGCACTCGTGGCTGCCAGATGGCGCGGGAGTCGGCAGCGTCGTGGTCATCGTGTTGAACTCGACCACCTCGGTGGTACGTCTACGCAGTCCCGCCGCATAGCTCCGGGCGTCGAGCCGGCCGGTCGCGAGGAGGTATCTGGTCTCGACGATCGTCAGATCGAACAATGGGACACCCGCGGCAGTGCCGGTCGGCAATTCTTGTGCGCCGTGACCGTACATGCTGTATTCCGCCTATCTCTATGTGCTGCTTCGAGGGGTAACCGCTCGTTCCGGGATCGACGTTCACCGGTCACTATTGGTGACGTTTACCACCCGAACAATCCAGCCTCTCACCATACGGAAAATGGCCCCGATCGCTCACCAGGCCACGCTGAAAGAACCGTTTCGGCACCAGCGGGAACTGGGTGTACGAACGCGGTGGTGTGCGTCCGCGTTCGACGCTGTCACCGAGCGGCTGTTTCCTGTCGAGGGAGGAGCGAGAGTTCATTGCCGACGGTGTCCGGGACGGCTGGACGATGGCTGCGATCGCCGCATGTCTGGACAGAGCGGTGTCGACGATCAGTTGAGAACTGAAGCGGCACAGCCATTTCCGTGGTCGTTACAATCCGCATCAGGCCGAGCACGATGCCCGGAGGGCAGCCGAACGCCCGAGGAAAGGCAAGCTCGAGTCGACGCCGTTGCTGCAGGATCGGGACCGTACGATGACTGAGCATATCGTCACATGTGTTGGCGTTGGGGCAGATAGCCATTAGGCACGCGCCCAACGCAGAAGCGCAGTTTCCACATTATAAAAGCGGGTTGACGGCGAACGTGGCGTGCTCGAAGCATTTGACACATTGCAATACGGCTTAAAAATTTCGAATCAAATAGTTTAGCAAGTACATTCATTGCACTCCCTGTACGCCAGGGCGCAGTTCGTACCGAGTTGTGACAGACTCGTGACACCGAGAATTTCAGCCAAGATGCGCAACGCCCTGACCTGCAGAAATATAACCACAGGCACGGCCACGAGAGCCCCGAGGCGGATTAAAATCCGCTGCCTCGTTTGTCCAATCAGATACAGCACAATCTACTGCAGTCCACGACCACCAACGAAATACGCTGCTCAACAGCGAGATTGTGGATCCATATGGACTCCGGTGCCCCCAGTCGGACTCGAACCGACACTGTGCGGATTTTAAGTCCGGAAGGATGGATTCTGATGGACTCCCGTGAATCCATATTTCTCTGCACAACAACAAGTTTCGTACATCCAGGTACATACCAATCCATGCCGGTCTGTACCGACTTGTGTCACTCTCGTGTCAACGGGACCAGCCGATAGGAAGCAGTCGGACCAGGATGTTCCATAACGTATCCACGTGGACTCGGTGCTCGATCTGGACAACACTTCAATTTCTGTTCGCGTCCGACGAGGCCACCGTCTGTGTCAACGAACTCCGCCGACTGTCTCTCGGAAACAGGGGATTCGAAGCCGTCAATCGCGACCGAACGCGGCATTTCCTACCGCCTTCCTCTTGCACCACCACGCCGGAAGTACGCAAACTACAGTAACCGCACCGTCGAGGTTTCTTGACGGTGCTCAAGGTCGTATCCCGGTTCCCCCTTGGTTCGACCACCGCTTGATCCCGGCAGCGACCGCACTACAAGACACGCCTTCGGGATCGGCGCAAAGAACAGTTCCGATTGGCGCGAGTCGCCAGCTTCCCGAACAGGCGCCGGGCAACCGCAATTGGATCCGTTGATAGTGAATCTACGCAGGGCTTCGAACACCTCCTCGCTTCTCCCCCACCCATCTGGCTTAAGTGAACATAGAATAGAAAGTATGACGAAGAACGCGATTGGTACACCGATGGGCTCCGAGGGTGTGATCGTTGGCCACGATTCGGATACCAAGGCCAAGAAGACCCGGGCGCGGATACTCGATGCCGCAGCCCACGTGTTGTCGAAAAAGGGCTATGCGGGCATGCGACTGACCGACGTCGCTGAGGTCGCCGACCTTCAGGCACCCGCGATCTACTACTACTTTGCATCGCGCGAAACCCTGATCGAAGAGGTCATGTGGGTCGGTGTCGCCGCGATGCGTCAACACGTCGGCGACGCGGTAGCCGCAGCCACCGCCGATGCCAGCGCAATGGACCGCATACTCATTGCCGTCGAAGCGCATCTGCGCCACGAACTCGACATCTCCGATTACGCGACGGCGTCCATCCGCAACGCCGGCCAGCTTCCTGAAGGCATACGTGAACGGCCCGAAGCAGAGGCAACGCTGTACGGCGATTTGTGGCGAACCTTGATCAAGGACGCCGCAAGGAGCGATCAAATTCGTGCGGACCTCGACCTGCATATCGCGCACATGTTGGTGATCGGCGCGCTCAACTGGGCTGCGGAGTGGTGGAAACCGGAACGGGGATCCATCGACAAACTAGTGACGATGGCGACATCGTTCGTAGAAGCAGGTTTGGCTCCGCACCCCACCCTGCAACCGACACCCCCGCCAACTACTCGACAGCGGAGGAAGCGCTGAGCCGGTCGCGGCGGGCCGCGTTTCGCTGGTCGGCGAATGCGGTGGCCTCGGTCCAGGACGCAGCCCGTCCGATGAGGCCGCGATACTTCATGATCTCGCTCTGAGCATTGACCGTCAGCGCGCCGACAACAGTGTCGTGCCGTCGATACAGCGCAACCCAGCGCTGATCCTCGCCGGGTGTGCCCTCCACCGCGACGACGTCGTCGCAGACCGGTGATCCGACGAACTGAATTCTGTTGCCGTACCAGTCGGACCAAAAGTACGGCACCGTCGAATATGGAAGCGACAGTTGCGGATTGCAGGCGTTCCGTCCTGCAGCAGCACCTTGCTCGGCAGCGCTCGTCCAATGCTCCAACCGCTGTCGCGTTCCGGTTGCGGCGTTGTACCAATTCGCAACATCACCTGCCGCGTAGACGCCGGGCGCGCCGGTCCACAGGGTCGCGTCGCATTTCACGCCGTTCTGCAAGTTCAGACCGGACTGTTCCAACCATTCGATGTTCGGCTGTGAACCGACACCGACGACAACAAGGTCTGCGTCGAGTCGCCTTCCGTCCATCAGCACGACCCCCTCCACCGTGTCGGTACCGATGAACGACTCGACCCCAGTTCCGCAGATCAGCTGGACCCCGTTCGCATCGTGCAACCGGCCCAACGCCTCACCCATCACAGGTCCCACCGCTCTCACGAGTGGAGTGGGCAGGGCTTCGACAATGGTGACCTCGAGTCCGCGCGAGCGGGCGTTCGAGGCGATCTCAGCTCCGATGAAACCCGCTCCGATCACCACTGTCCGAGCGCCGGCGTCGAGGGCGGAACGCACGGAAGCAGCATCGTCCACGCTCCGTAAGCCATGAACGTTCCCAAGAGCACCCACAGACGGCAGCGTCCGCGCCCGAGCTCCTGTCGCGATGACAAGACCGTCGTACTCGACTGCATCCGATCCCATGCTCACAGTCCGCGACGCTAGGTCGAGACTCGTTGCCGCGCTGCCCAATCGAACGTCGACATGCAAGTCGTCGACCAAGTGCTCGACTGTGCGGAACGCCGCGGATTCGGCACCGTCTAGGAACGCTTTCGAGAGCGGAGGACGGTCGTACGGCAAGTGGACCTCGTCGCCGATCAGAACGATCTCGCCGTCGAAACCATCGCCGCGTGCAGCCTCGACCGCACGAAGGCCGGCGAGTGATGCGCCCACCACCACGAGCCGGCGGGCAACACTCACGACTCAACCGCTTCCGACTCGATGCGGAGCGCCTCGGTGGGGCAGGCAGCCACAGCCTCACGGACCGAGGCCAGTTCACCCTGTGAGATATCGGTTTTCAACAATTCCAGATCGCCGTCGTCGTTAACCTCGAAGAACAACGGCGCAAGCGATTCGCACATACCCAGACCCGTGCACCGCTGGTAGTCGACGTGTACTTTCATCGTGATCTTCTCCTTGGATTGCTTGTCTGTTTGGCTGTGAGGGTGATCAGTCGAGTTCGTTACCCACGATGGCCACGAACGAGACACATGCGCCCGGACGTCCGCCGAGGTTGTGTGTCAGCGCCCTGTGCGGATCGCTGAGTTGGCGCGATCCGGCGTTGCCGCGCAATTGAAGCCAGGCCTCGTAGAGCATGCGCAGTCCGCTGGCCCCAACTGGATGTCCGAACGACTTGAGTCCGCCGTCGATGTTGATCGGCAGGCTGCCCTCGGCGTCGAATTCACCGGCCAGCATCTCTTTCCATGCTTGGCCTTCGGGGCTGAATCCGAGTTCTTCCATCAACACGATCTCGGTCGGGGTGAAGCAATCGTGCACTTCGGCGAGCGAGAGTTCACTGCGCGGATCGGTGATCCCGGCCTGGGCATATGCATCTTTCGCGGACCGCACCACCTCCGGCAGGCTGGCGTAGTCGTAGGACGGATCCATCGCGCCGCGGCCGGGTCCGGACGTGAGCGAGAGAGCTTTGACGTAGATCGGGGTATCGGTATAGCGAAGAGCGTCCTCGGCTCGGACGATCATCGCGGACGCTGCCCCGTCGGATACCCCGGAGCAATCGAAGATCCCCAGGCGACCAGCTACTTTCGGGGCCCCTTCGATGGTCTCCCTGGATACCTCCGCGCGGTACTGCGCTTTGGGGTTCGATGCACCGTTCAGGTGATTCTTGTACGCCACGTGGGTCATTGCCGCACGCATGTCGACCGGATCGACCCCGTGCTTGACGCAGTACGCTGGATCCAGCAGTGAGAATGCCGCGGGCGCTGTCATCGACAGTTCCGGGGCTGTTCCATCGGACGGTGGATCGTTGCGGAGAAGTCCCGAATACCCGGAGTCCTTGAGCTTTTCGACTCCCACTGCCATGACACGGTCGTACGCGCCCGATGCCACTGCGTAGCATGCGTTCCGGAACGCTTCCGAACCGGTGGCACAGAAATTTTCGACACGCGTGACCGGCTTGTAATCGATCGACAAGGGTCTGCTCAAAGTCAGGCCGGACTGGCCCGACCCGACCGTACCGAGCCAGTAGGCGTCGATCTCGTCCTTCTCGATCGGAAGCCCATCGAGGCATTCCTGGACGCTGTCGACGATGAGGTCGTCGGTCGACTTGTGCCAGAGCTCGCCGAACGAGGTGCACCCCATCCCGACGATAGCGACTTTGTCTGCAATACCGTTGCTGCTCATCGAATTGTCTCCTCGACTGTCGGCACTGGGCGGGTGACGGCCGGTGGACGGATCACTCGCGCTTTCCAGAAGTAGTTGTGCACTCCGCCGGCGGTATACATCCGTCGGAACACGAGATCGACCCGGTCTCCGATGGACAGCTCATCCGGGATCGTGTCCGCCACTTCCAGGGCACAGCGGCCGCCACCGTCGAAATCGACGATCACCCCGACGAGCGGGGGCGACGGCGAGTAGGCGAGCCGATCGACGGTGAAGGTGGCGACCGTTGCCTCCTTATCTGAGACCTTCACGGTGGCCATGGCGTCGACGATTCCGCACTCTCGACATACCCGTGCAGGCGGAAGATGCATGAATTGGCAAACAGTGCAACGGCTTCCGTCGAGGGAGAACTTCCAACCGGCACCCCGCGCCGACGGTGGTCCGGCGGGGCGGCTCGGCTCGGGCCTGCGTGGAAGCTCGGGATCGACGAGGCCGCGCCACCCCAGGTAACGAACCTGATCGACCGGCAGTCCGTCGCGGAGCTGGGTTGTCAGCGGAGACTGTTGACGTCGTTCGGGCAACAAGTCGGTCGTGCGGAGCAGTATCGCGTCGCACCCGTCCACCGCGGAAAGAACAAGGACGGTCTCCCCTGCTCTGGCGATGTCGAGTACGGACGCCAGGGCGACGCCCACGTCACTGGCCCCGGAGAATCCCACAGGTGCAACCGTTGTATCGAGCCTTCCGCGGACCCACTTCATTGCGGCCTTGCGGACGACAGTGCTGCCGGATGTCACGACGACATGATCGGCCTGCTCGAGCCCACCGTCACTGAGCGCGCGGGCGGCGGTGTCCACGACGAGACTGCGATAAATATCGGAACCGAATCGCTCTTCCCACTGAGACCCATTGCGCTCGTTGGGTTCTCGCCATCGGTCCAGGAACTCCGCGGTGGTAGAGCTCACCGCCAGGATCTCGGCAATACCAGGGCCCTGGCCGAAGAGCAGGGCGGCGGCGAGGTCTGCGCCCGTGCGTTCGTCGCCGGACCCCGGCTTTCCGACGCGCACGTCGGCCATCGCGACGAGACCACCCTGGCTGAGCGCGCTGCGAATCGCCGCGACGGACGAACGTGCCGTTCCGACCATGTCTGCTGCAGGCACCTGCTCGTCGAGCCCGAGAGCGGCGTGGACGGCGGTGGCGTTGGTCTTGTCCATGTACGCCGGAGTCGATGTACACAGCAGGAGCTGTGTGGGGTTACTACGCGCGGGCGATGTCAGTAATCGGGCAGCATCAACTGCCATAGTGGTGCTGTCCTCGTCGAAGCTCGCTACGATGCGATTGCCTATGCTGCCGGGCGCAAACCGGTATGCGGGCACGTACGTGGCGTAGCCGAGTAGCTCATTCACGTGTAGCTCCTTGATTCATTCACGCCAACGCTGATCAGAGGGGTCCATCAGCTCCCGCAGGTGGTCGTCGGAGATCCAGATGATGGTTTCGAGTTCGAGGGCGTCGAGATAACGGACTCGTCCGCCCCGTAGATCGTCGAGGCGAAGTCTCGGAGAATTGCCCTCTGTGTCCAAAGTGACAGCGACCGATGCGAATTCGTTCTCGACCACCGGTCCCTTGTCCGAGGCGTGATCGCTGGGGTCGACGTCCATCTCGATATGACCGTTCTCGTACCCGCTCATAGTGCTCCTTGTACTGCGTCGTACAACCTGAACTTCTGGACTTTGCCGGTCGCGGTCTTGGGTAGGTTGTCGGTGTCCATGAAGACCACACGCCTGGGCACTTTGAATCGCGCGAGGTTGGCTTTGCAGTGCTCGATGACGCCGTCGCTGTCGATAGTCGAGCCCGGGGTGGTGACCACCACGACCCAGCCGACCTCGCCCCACCTGTCGTCCTGTACTCCGAAGGCGAAGGCCTGCGTGATCTCGTCGTGCTGGACGATGACGTCTTCTACTTCCTTGGGCATGACCAATTCGCCGCCGCTCTTGTAGACCTCCTTACTCCGTCCGGTCAGACGCAGGTAGCCGTCGTCGGAGACGAGCCCGAGATCGCCGGAGAAGACCCATCCGTCGCGCAGCGCTGCGGAGGTCTCGGCTGGTTTGTCGAAATAGCCGAGCATCGCGGTCGGACCCGCGGAGGCGAGTTCGCCGGGCACCCCGGCAGGGAGCGCGGTGCCTGTGTCGGGATCCACGGCTCGGTACTCGCACAGGGCGTCGGTCCCCGGACGGCTCGCTGCCCCAGCGATCTTCGGTCGTCCGACCGTCTCGATCGACAGTTGGAGATCGTCCTCCGGGAACGTGATGGTCATGCAGCCACCGGTCTCGGTCATCCCGTACCCGGTCGATACCTCGGTGATCCCGAAGTCGTTCTGCAACTGCTTCCACAGCCACACCGGGGCGGGGGCGGATGCGCAGAACATGGCACCGAGTGAGCTGAAGTCGTACGTGTGTCGAGCCGGCGACTCGATGAGCGCCACGGCCATCGTCGGAACGCACAAAACGTCGGTGGCGCGGTGCTTCTCGATGGCCTCGAGGTACCGCTCTGCGTGGAAAGAGGTGTGCATGATCACGGCACCTCCGACATACATCGTCGAGATCAGGCCTTCGAGATATCCGAACATGTGATAGCAAGGCAGCGAGAACAGAATCCTGCGGCCGTCTTCGTAGGCCCGGGACAACGCCGAGGCATAGCCCGTTCGAAGAACCGAGTCATGCGTGACGAGTACGCCTTTCGGTGATCCCGTACTGCCGGATGTGTAGAGCAAGTCGGCGATGTCCATCGGTCCGTGGGTCGAGGCATTCGATGCGCCGGGATGGACTCGTCCGAGCTCAGCTATATCGTCGAGCGTCAGCGCATCGTCTCGCCCATCATCGGCCGTCGGGTAGACCGCGACATGCCGAAGCGCTGGCAGTTCCCCACCCTGTGCACGCGGTGTACCGATCTTGGACGAGCCGGCCCAACCGGGTGCGATGTCGTCGAGCATCGCTAGATAGTCCAGGCCCGAGAAGCTCGACATGGTGATCAGAAACGAGCAGTGTGACTGCTTCAGAACGTATTCGAGCTCGTCGCGTTGATACAGGTAGTTGAACGGAATCGCTACGGCACCGGCCCTTGCGATCGCGAACTTCAAGGGAACGAAGTCTGCGTAATTGGCCATCAGCATGCCGACGTGGTCACCCGGACGAACGCCCAACGACGTCAGCCCGTCTGCGAGCAACCGCGATCGCGCCTCGACGTCGGCATAGGTTGAAGTTCTCTCGTCGGTGATGACGAACGGACGGTCCGGATACACCTGTGCAACCTCGTCCAGCCACGCATCGAGGGTACGGGGAGTCCATGTCGGGTAGCGGTCCAGAAGCTGCGCGCGCCGCTCGGTGATCGTTGACATACTTGGTTCCTCAGTCGAATGGAAGGTGACACTGGTCGGGTAGTGGATGATTTGGGGCGATGACATGCGCCGATCAGATGCGGCCTTCGAAGGCTGCCACGCCCGCTTGGCCGGACGGTCCTGCGATGTGGTCGACCACAGCCGCCCGCTCGGCAGCCAGTCCATCGCCGAGACATGTCGTGAATGACAGTGCGACAAGCTCTTTGATTCGAGCAACCGCGCGTCGGTCTCGACCGGCGAGGGCGAGGGCGAAAGCGTCGATGTCGGTGTCGAACGTGGAGGCACCGAGGATGCGGTAGGCGATGCCGAGGCGGACCAGATCGTTAGCATCGAGGGTGTCCCCCGACAGCAGGTGACCGAGCGCTTGTTGGCGGCCGACGATGCGCGGGAGTCGTTGTGTGCTACCGCCGCCGGGGATCCAACCGAACCGGATGTGCGTATCCCTCACCCGCACGTCCGGGTGCACCAGAACGATGTCACTGGCCTGCATCATTTCGAAGCCGCCTGCCATCGCAACACCTTCGACGGCGGAGATGACCGGCTGCCGCATGCCTTCGATGACACCGAGAGCGCGTCCGAATGCTTCGAAGAGGTTCGCGAGTGCATCAGTTCCCTGACTGCGGAGCAACTTGACCTCGTCGAAATCGCCACCGGCAGAGAAGTTTCCGCCGGCACCGCGGATGACGACGACGTCAACCTTCTCTTGTGTCGAGAGTTCGGTCAACGCGGCTTCGAGCTGCTGCGCCAGCGACACGGTCACTGAGTTCATCCTGGACGGACGGTCGAGAAGGACTGTGCCGACGCCGCTGTCGATGGCCACCTGCACGTCCGGGCCGACCCCGGACATCTGCGTCGATGTCATCAGATCAGGAACGCGAGGGTGGGCAGGACCTCGTCGCTGTTGATGAGGTTCACCTTCTTACGGAACATCATCAAAGATCCCTCGGTCCTACGCAGACCGTATGTGACTCGACCCGACCAGAATTCGGTTGCCCGGGGCCGGTGCTCGACGATGACGAAGTTGGCCTCGACAGTGGCCTCGTTCCCGTCGATCGACCGGATCTCGGCGTTGGATATCACTCGACGAGTTTTCGATTGCGGTGTCTGTGCATACCGGTGTCCGGTGCGAAGCTGCTTGAGCCGTGTGGAGATTCGTCGTCGGTGATCGAAGATCACCGAGATGTCACTACCGGGGTCTTCCTCGTTTCCGTGGCCGATGGGAACCCAGTAGATGGCGTCGTCGGCCCACAGGCCTTCCCATTCGTCGTAGTTGTGTTCGTCCGCCAGCCTGGCCTCGCGGTAGATGAACGCTTCCACGTCGCGGATATCCCACTGGGCGTCAGTGCTCGTGTCGGGTGTAGTAGTTGCGGATTGCATCGCCTGTCCTCCTGTCATGTCCTGTGTCTCAGCGTCCGACGAAGGTGGGAGCGCGCTTCTCGCGCACCGCCGCCAGTCCTTCGCGGGAATCGTGTGTGCCGGAGAGTTGCGCTACCACGCGTGCCTCGTCCGCCATGTGTCCTTCGATGGACGCTGCGGCACCGCGCCAGACCAAATTCTTGATCGCGGACATCGACAACGGCGCGCATGCGGCGAGTTCGGCGGCAACCGAACGCGCCCGGGAGAGCAGATCTTCCTCCTCGACGATTTCGCTGATCAACCCGAGGCTCGCGGCTTCGTCGGCTCCGAGAGTGGGGTTGGTCAGCAGAATTCGCATCGTATGGCGGAGTCCGACCAGCTGGGTCAGAATCGTCGTTGTGCCCGCATCGGGTGCCATACCCACGCGGGCGGCGCCCGACATGAACCGGGCAGAGCGTGATGCGACGACGATGTCCGAGGCGCACACCAGGCCCAGTCCGCCTCCTCCGGCGGCGAAGCCGTGAACGGCGGTGACGACGGGCGCACGAAGGTTGATCAGGCCGGTGCCCACGGCTTGCAGCCAGGCACCCACCTCTCTGATGTATTCCGGGAGTGCTTCGCCGCGCGAGGCGAACTCGTGGACGTCGCCGCCCGCGCAGAAGTTTCTGCCCGCTGCGGTGAGGAGGACGACACGGATGTCCTCTCGGGCATGGCACATCATGACAGCGCGGTGTAGCGCCTGAAGGAATTCGAGTGACATTCCGTTGCTGGCTTCGGGGCGGTTGAGCGTGATGTGGGCGATTCCCTGTTCGTCTTGTTCGAGAAGGACGAGGGCGTCTTCGATGAGTTTCATTGCGAGACCTCACTGGTTGATGGTTCGTCGTCGGTCATGACCGTGCGGTAATGCGACCAGAACGCCCGCATCGCGGTCTCGTCGTTGCCGACGCCGACCTGCAAACCGTCGTCGTCGACCCATTCACGGTCGAGTCCGCGCTTGAGTACCAGCCATTCCGGTTGGCTCGCCTGAACGCCGGCCTGGTTGCGCTCGTACATTTCGGTGTCGTCGGCAAGCAGCATTCCCGCCGGCCCCACCGAGGCCATGCTCTGTGAGATCAGGCGGCGGTTGATGTCCGGGGAACCTTTGAACTGCACCGGCGTCGAGTGCTGAATGGTCTCGTCGACCCCGACCGGTTCGATCAGGAAGATAGTGACCTCGGCGATGAACAGGTTCGGGTACACCATGACGTGCGGCGCGCCGTCAATCAGCAGTCGGTCCGTGTCCTCGCCGTGTTTTTCTCGCATCTGCGCGACATAGTCCGGTAGGCGCTCCGGTGTGGTGTCGAACCACATGAGGGGCTTGTCGATGTGCCGAAATTCTTCCCGTTGATCGAGTTCGCTGTGGCCGTTGCCGAGTGCCCGCACGACGGATTTCGATTTCTCCGAATAGAGGTGGCCGAGGGCGTGACCGCTGACGCTGATGATGGATCCGTGAACGAATTGCGGGTGATAGCCGTCGGTCTCGTTCTCGACCAACATTTTCCAGTTAGCGCGGGCACGGTGCTTCATCCATGTGCCTGTCAGCTCGATCTCGCCGGTCGGTGACAACGCCGCGAGCCTGTCCATTTCGCCGGCGGCAGGACCGAGGTGCTCGATGAGCGTCGGACCCTCCGCTGCCATGCTCGCGAAAATGAACCCCTGATAGGTATCGACACGTGCTGCAGAGCCGAGGCGCAGATCCAGCTTTCCCTTGCCTCCGTAACCCTTGAAGTACGGATATCCGAGCAGTTCACCGTCGTTGCCGTATGTCCACCCGTGGTAGGGGCAGCGGAAGGAGTTCGAGTTGCCCTGGTCGTCCTCGCATACCAGGTTTGCGCGGTGTGCACAGCGATTGAGCAAGACATGAATCTCGCCGTCTTTCGCGCGGGTGACCACGACCTCGTCTCTGCCGAGATGTCTGCGGATGTAGTCGCCTGGCTGCGGGATCTCACTGTCGTGTCCCAGACATACCCACGTCGTGGCGAAAATCCGTGTCATCTCTTCGGCGAAAATTGCGGGGTCGGTGTAGAGGGACCCGTGCACGCGGTCAGGTTCGATGAGGTGTTCGTAATCGACGGTCACGTCGTCTCCAAGTCGGTTGGAATTATTTACTTTAATTTAGATTCAAAACTGACGGGTGTCAATGCTCGTCCGCCGACGCGATACGCCGCTAAGCGCGATCCTCGCCGGAACCGACGTCGGTGACGTATCGACCGCGTTCTTCGGCCGTACCTTCCTTCCAGAAAAGGACGGTGATCAACGTGAGCACGCAACCGAGCAACATGTAGCCGCTCACCGATAGCGAGGTGTTCGTGCGCTCGATGAGCCACCCCGCGATCAGGGGAGCGAACCCGCCGCCGACGATCGCACCAACTGCGTACGAGAGCGACGATCCGCTGTACCGCACCTCGGGCGGGAACAATTCTGCGTACGCCGCGGCTTGAGGTCCGTAGGTCAGTCCGAGGCCGACCGCGAGACCGAACACCGAGACCAACATCAGTGCGATCGACCCGGTGTCGATCAGCAGGAACATCGGAAAGCACCATGCACCAAGTGCGAGGGTGCCGATCAAGTACACCCGGCGCCGTCCGAGAGTGTCGGACAGGCGCGCGCCGATCAGAATCCACACACCCCACGACAGCGCTCCCACGAGTCCCACCAGCAACATTTCCACACGCGAGGCCCCCAAGGCGTTGGCACCGTAGGAGCCGATGAAGGCAATCATGATGTACCCGCACAGGTTGACGCCGATGAACAGGCCCGTAGCGATCACCAGTGCGCGGCGATGCTCGCGAAGCAGCACCACCAGCGGCGCTTTGCGGCGAGCATTGCGACGCCGGACCTCTTCGAATACTGGACTCTCGCCTACACCCGCGCGCACCGCGAATCCGATACCGATCAGAACGACGCTGAACAGGAACGGAATTCGCCATCCCCAGGAAACGAACTGCTCCGAACTCATCAGCGACGCCGTCACGAGCAGAGCAACGTTGGCCAACACCAGACCCAGCGCCGCCCCGAGTTGCGGGAACGATCCGTAGATCCCACGGCGACCGGGTGGGGCGTATTCCACTGCGAGCATCGCCGCGCCGCCCCATTCGCCGCCGGCAGAGATACCCTGCAGGAACCGGAACACCACGAGAAGGACAGGTGCTGCGACGCCTATGGCGTCGTACCCCGGTAGCACGCCGATGAGGGTTGTAGATGCTCCCATGAGTATGAGGGTTGCCACGAGCATGGCTTTGCGACCGATACGGTCGCCGAGGTGGCCGGCAACGATGCCTCCCAACGGCCGAGCGAAGAAGCTCACTCCGATGGTGGCGAACGATGCCAGCAGCGCAGACGAGGACGACAGCGCAGGAAAGAAGACCTGACCGAACACCAATCCTGCTGCGGCTGCGTAGATCAGGAAGTCGTACCACTCGATGGTGGTGCCCACCAGGCTCGCCCAGGCTGCGCGGCGGACTTGTGTGGGTTCGATCGATTCTGTGGACGACGATGGAGCGGTGGAGTGTTCAGGCGCGTGGGCCATAATGGTTCCTCTCGAAAGGGTTGCCTGCGTGGGTGAGTCGGCTCTAGAGAAGGACGTCGGGCTGCTCGTGCACGATCTTCTGGTAGAGCGGCTGGAAGCTGAACCACGCTGCTCGCGGGGTTCCCATCGTGTCGCGCACGGCCCGCGCGTCTTCGGGATCCGCGGGGATCGGGGTACCGACGGATTCCGCGAGGAACTGAGCGTGCGCGGAATGCTCGAAGGTGATGAACCACCACGCCGCCTCATCCACCGTCTGTCCCACTGTCACGACACCGTGGTTGCGCAGTACCGCCGCCCGGTGCGGACCGAGATTGTGCGCAATGGCCTTGGCTTTGAGTTCTTCGAGGGTGACGCCGGTGTGGTCGGTGTGCAGAACATGATCTTCGAAGAACATGCAGCCTTCGTTGGTCAAAGGCTGCAACGGTCGGTCCAGCGAGGACCACGCACTCCCATACACACTGTGCGCGTGGGCAGCAGCAACGACATCCGGCCGCGCAGCATGAATTTCGGAATGGATGCGGAATGCGGCGGTGTTCAGAATCCCGTCACCCTGCACGACGACACCGTTGTGGTCGACGAGGATGAGATCGCTCGCACGGATCTGTCCGAAGTGCAGTCCGAACGGGTTGACCCAGAACCGATCCGAGTACTCAGGATCGCGCGCGGTGATGTGGCCGGCGACTCCCATGTCGAAGCCGTGCAGAGCGAACGCACGCAGTGCAACAGCGAGACGTTCCTTGCGGTCTCTGCGTTCGTCCTCGAGCGATTCGAACGCGGGAGGTTCGGCGAACATCATGCCGCGGGGTGAAGTAGTCATACCGACTCCTTGTTGGGGGTGCCTCGGGTGAGTGCCCGTCGAACGCACGGGGCGGGAGTGCTCGGCGTCCGCGATGTGCGTCCGGTCACTTCTTTCGATTCGAAATTAAATTAAATTTGGTGTCGCGTCAAGCCCCGTCGGACTTCGGCGCCGTGCGCTTGATTTCCTCTGAACGGAGCTCCGCGCGCAAAAGGCCTGCGAACGGTTCCGGGATCAGCTGTCGAAACGGAGCGACGGTAACGGATTCGAACAGTCCTGCAGTGCAGTATGGTTCGCGGTCGATCCAGGACCGGACGTCGTCGAGCGAGTCGGCACCCACGACGAGCGTCATTCCGCCCCACCCACCGTGATCGTCCTCGAAGCTGCCACCCCAGCGAACACGATCTCGATGCTCGATCATGAACTTCAGGTGCTCGCTCCGGGTGGCCTCGCGTATCGAGTCGGCGCGGGGCGTCTTGGTTGCCATCACGACGAAGGACATCGCATAGCGACAATCAGGGGTCTTCGTGTGCACGGGAGCGCTCACGATAGGCGTCTGCGCACGGTGGCGAAAATTTCTGCGGCCGCGGGATGTACGACGTCACGGGTCACCCGAACATCCAGCACGACCACGCCCTGGGGGTCCGCCAGGATCTGCGGCAGCAACTCCAGGTCGGCTACCTCGCCGATCACGTGGCCTGTCGCGCCGAACCCCTCGGCCAATCGGGCGAGGTCCGGGGTTCGGAACAGAGCCGTGCTCGGGTCAAGCCCTTTGGCGTTCAGGCTGTGGAACTCCTGGCCGTAGCCGCCGTCGTTCACCACCACTACTGTGAGCGGAATATCGTGACGCACAGCCGCGTCGAGCTCCTGCACGCTCATCATGAACCCGCCGTCGCCCACGAACAGGGTTGTCCTGCCCAGTCCCGCTGCAACGCCTATCGCAAGACCCAGCCCTTGACCGATTGCACCGAAGTCCGGGGAGAAGAAGAACGTGTCGGCCGATGCAGGGCGAATGTGGTTGCAGACGAACCCGGTGAAATGACCTCCGTCGGTCACCACGACGCGGTCGGCGGGCAACGCGCCATCGATCGCGGACAGTGCACGACGCGGGTCGAGCGCGCCGTCGTCGACGTAGGCCGAAACCTCATCGCGCGCAGACGAATACCACGCAGTCCTGGCCCGGCTCGGAAGCCGGTCCAGCAGATCCACGCACGTGAGCGCAGCGTCTCCGGCGCACACCACGTCGGCGGTCGGCCCGTGCACTCGGCCAGAGGCATCGGCCTCGATCAGTATCAGCTTCGTATCGTTCAGCAACTCACCGGACCGCGTGGTCCAGGCACTAAGGGACGTGCCTACCGCTACGACTGCGTCGGCCTGCACGAATGCCGTGCGTGCCTCTTCCGATCCGAACCCGCCACTCGTTCCTACTACCGCTGGATTCCCTGAAAGAAACCCATGTGCGAGAACGGTTGTCGCGACGGGGGCGCCGAGTGCAGCCGCCAACCGTGCGACGGCGTCGTCCGCTCCGGCTGCCACCGCTCCCCTACCGGCCAACACCAGAGGTCGTTCAGAGTCCGCGAGAACGGCTGCTGCACGGGTGATGTCCGTCGCCGATGCGCGGGCAATGGCAGGTGTGCGGACCTCGCGCCAGGATGCAGCGGTGTCGGGCACGATATCGAACTGAATGTCCGTCGGCATGTTGAACACGACAGGGCCAGGGGTGCCGGTCATCCTGACCAGTGCTTCGTGTAGATCGTTCATCGCAGTTCCCGCAGACTCGAGCCCGACAGTGATGCCCGCGGTCGCATCGCCGAACGCAGTTTGATCGAAATCTTGAACGTGAGTTTTGTTGGTACGCGGGGTGTCACCGGCCAACAGCAGGATGGGAGACTGCCGGCGTCGGGCGGCAACGAGCGAGGTGCCCGTCTGTGACAGACCCGGTCCGTGCGTCACCGAGCACAACCCGAGACGCCCGGTCCGGGCATAACCGTCGGCCATCGACACGGCGTGCTGCTCATGGCGAGCATGCACCACATCGACTCCCAGATTATGGAGGGAGTTCAGCAGGTCGAGGTTTCCGTCACCCATCACGCAGAAGATGCGCGTGGCGCCGTGGCTGACCAATGCGTGGGCAAGTTGTTCGTGGACTTTCACCGAAGCCGAACCTTTCGTATGGGGTAGATACCTCGAATGTTAGATGAGAACATGTTCTCGTGTATCTAGAATGGATCTGTCGGTTGGTTCGATCGTTTCGCTCCGCCGGTTCGGGGCGACGTCGAAGCCGCGCCCGTTGCAAAGTTCGCTATTTGAATCTATGTTAAATTCAAATAATGCCGTCGACGTCTCGAGGTAAACACGACATGGGTCCCGCTCTTCTGATCGACGACAGTCTCGACGGTCGTACCGTTGTTCGCCTGAACAGAACCGACACGCGCAACGCGATCGACCTGGACATGGTTCGAGAACTGCACGAGGTCTGCTCCGAACTGGAGAGTCGACCACGTATCGCGATCTTCGCGGGCGAAGGACCTGCATTCGCTTCAGGCGCGGACATCGAACAGCTTCGAGCGCGACGTCGGGACGACGCTTTGGCCGGAATCAACTCCAGAATTTTCGACCGAATCCACGATCTCCCAATGCCGACCATTGCGCTCCTACACGGATACGCCCTCGGCGGAGGCGCGGAACTGGCCTACGCGTGCGACTTTCGAATCGGCGCGACGGATCTGAGGATCGGCAATCCGGAGGTCGGGCTTGGCATAGCAGCCGCAGCAGGTGCCGGATGGCGGCTCAGGGACCTCGTGGGATTGGCACTCGCCAAGGACATGTTGCTCACCGGCAAACTCTTGAATGCGCAGTCCGCGCTGGCGTCCGGCCTACTGAACCAGGTGGTCGAGCCTGCGATGCTGCTCGACGCAGGCCACGAACTCGCCGACAGAATTTCCGCTCAGTCGCCCACAGCTGTCCGGTTGACCAAAACCATCCTCGCCGCACCGCCTGCAGCACACCCCATCGTCGACGAGTTGGCGCAGGCCATTCTCTTCGAAACACCCGAGAAAGCCGAACTCATGGACGCGTTCTTGTCGACTCGGAGGCGAACATCATGACCTCTTCGCTCTCGACGACCCCCACAGACCTACCCGGCCATGTCGTGGTGATCGGCGGCGGACGCATGGGCACAGGTATAGCCCACGTGCTCCTCGCTCGGTCGGTCGCGGTGACCATGGTGGAGAGCAACCCAGCTCGCCTGTCCGATGCACAACACGCCGTCGCGAAGTCTTTGACGAAAGCGGCCAGTTCTACCGAAGCCCAGCCTGACGTGGACGAGATGCTCGCGCGGCTGAGTCTGGTCCAGTCTCTGCCGACGAACCATCCAGCCGGGCTCGTCATCGAAGCCGTTCCGGAATCGATGGAGGCGAAGAGGGCGGTACTCCGAATGGCCGAAGAAGTCTGTCCCACTGCCTTTCTCGCTACGAACACCAGTTCGCTGTCCGTCGGCGAGATGGCACAGACACTCGAGCGCCCCGCCCGGCTCATCGGCTTACACTTCTTCAACCCCGTTCCCACCAGCTCTCTCATCGAGGTCGTCGTCGGCGCGGAGACCGAACCCACCCTCGTCCGTGCGGCCGAACGGTGGGTCGCTGCCCTGGGCAAGAGCGCCATCACGGTCAACGACTCCCCCGGGTTCGCCAGTAGCAGACTCGGCGTCTCTCTTGCCCTCGAAGCGATTCGGATGCTCGAACAAGGCGTCGCCAGCGCCCACGACATCGACACCGCCATGACCCTGGGCTACCGGCACCCCATGGGGCCTCTACGTACGACGGACATAGTCGGACTCGACGTGCGCTTGGCGATAGCCGATCACCTTGCGCGCACCATCGGGCCCGCGTTCGAGCCGCCGCAGCTATTGCGAGAGAAAGTCGCGTCCGGCGAAATCGGACGAAAGGCCGGCCGCGGGTTCTTCTCGTGGTGATCTCTTACCCGTTCATTTTCAGCAGGGAGTCGACATGGATCTAGATCTGGCACGGCGGCCCGTCATCGTCACCGGCGGCGCCTCGAACATCGGGCGCGGGATCGTTCACGCCTTTGCACGTGAAGGCGCACGGATCGTCCTCTCCGACATCGACGGCCCGCAGGCCGAACGGGTCAGGCTCGAGGCCCTCGAACTCGGTGCCGCGGCTGTCGAACTGGCGATCGGTGACCTGGTCGAGGACGGGCGTGCCGAGAAGATTGCGCAAGACACCGTCGATCTGTGGGGTGGAATCGACGTGCTGGTCAACAACGCAGGATGGAGCAGGCCCGGTTTCCTGGCGAAAGACACCGACCGCTCGGGATGGCAGCGAGCTGTCGAAGTCAACCTGTTCACGGCGATATCGATGACGCAAGCGGTGTTGCCCACCATGACGCACGCCCGCAGCGGCTCGATCATCTTTCTCGCCAGCGAAGCGGCGTTCGGACAGATCCGCCAGGGCGTCTACGGTGCGACGAAGGCGGCGGTCGTCGCGCTGTCGCGGACGGCCGCACGCGAACACGGCAGACACGGAATCCGGTCCAACGTCGTGTGCCCCGGTCTGGTCGTGCCGGACGGCCCCGAGGCGGTCGGGCCCTCGAGCCTGTGGGCCGTCGGTGTCGAGGAAGTCTTCACCGAAAAGCAGTCGCAGTACTTGCTGGACAGCACCCCACTACAGCGCGCGACGACGGCAGAGGACGTCGCGAACTCGGTGCTCTGGCTCGCCTCCGAGCGCGCGGCACGGCAGGTGACCGGGCAATTGTTCTCCGTCAGCGGCGGCTACACGATGCCGTGAGGCGGCCCTACGCCTCGGTTCGGTCGCTCCTCTCCCAGGCACCCAGTACGGCAGCAGCGAGAGATCGCGCTATCTTCCTGCTTGACCAGCCCTGTTGCGCCAGGTCGATGACCACACGCTCGTCGAAAATGGTGATCCACATCAGCACCTTGAAGTCGACGTCGTTCGCGGAGAGGACACCGTCGGCCGCCAGCTCCCCGACCACGGGCGCAAGGGCGGATCGCAGCGCTGTGGTCGGCGGATCGTCGTCCGCTATCCGTTCGAGGAACCCAGCCGAACTGCGTATCCGTGTGGCAGCCCGTCCCCAATCGACGGCCATGCGCGCCCAACGCACACACATCGCGTCGAAGCGTTTCTCCCCCTGGCCGGGAACGGCCGCGAGCTCGGTGACCAGTTCGTCGATTAACCGGTAGTAAAAGTCTCGATGGGCGTCCTGCACATCGGCGAAGTGTCGATACACCGTAGCCGTCGCCACCCCCGACGCTCGCGCGAGATCCGGGAGGCTGAATCCGACGCCCTTCTCCGCCAGCAACGTCCCTACGGTGTCCAAGAGCATGTCTCGGGTACGGGCCGTGTCGCGACGAAGCGACACGGCACCGTCAGATCCCTGCATTCTAGAGCGCACCCTCACACTGTAACGCGGTTCTAACACAAGAAAATGTTTTCATCTACAGCGCTTGCGGGAAATCTGCTGTGGCCCTACTCTCACCAGAGATGAGAAGAACTTCCCGCATTCGGGATCTCTCAATCTGCCCGTAAACCACAGCGTTCGGAGAGGCATTCCCTGATGAAAGTACGAGTACTGAGCGGCATAATCGCTCTGTCCGTTTTGATGTCCGCGTGCGGATCCGGGGCGGAGGAGACCGGATCCGACGACACAGTCGAGATCGGGATCCTCCAGATCGCTTCGGCCGGCGTTCTCGACGAAACCGTCGCAGCCTTCGAAGCCGAACTGACACAACAACTCGCGCCACGCGAAGTCAAATTCGATCTCAAGAACGCGCAGGGTGATCAGTCTTTGATCACCAGCCTCGCCAGCACTATGGCCGACAGCGACGCCGACGCCTTCGCGGTGATCGGCACACCCCTCGTCATCGCGCTGGCTGGTCAAGAAAAGCGCCGCCCTGTCATCGCGTTGGCCATGGGCGACCCAGTCGGGTCCAAAGTCGCCGACTCTCTCGAAGCCCCCGGTGGAAACGTCACCGGCAGCGTCGATTTCGTCGATCCTGCCCTGCCTCTCGAACAGATCATGTCGATCGAGCCTGCACCGAAGACCATCGGCACAATCTACGATCCCTCGAACCCCAACATGCAAGCGTGGATCGACGCGTTCCGCGAGGCCGTCGCCGAGTATCCTGGGCTCGAAATAGTCGAGTCCACCGTCTCCGGTACCGCCGATGTATCCGCAGCCGCACGCAGTCTGGCCGGCCGCTCGGACATTCAGATCATCGGACCCGACGTCGCCGCATTCGCTGCCATGGACGTCATCGGAGCAACCGCCCTCGCCAACAAAATCCCCACCTACGTCATCGCGGGCGACCCGACGGTTCCGGGCATACTCGCATCCGTCGGTACGGACTACCCGGCAAGCGGTCGCCGCGCAGCCGACGCGGCTGCCGAGGCCATCAACGGCACCGACCCGGGCACGATCCCGTTCAGCCTGCCGGAGGGCATCGAGTTCACGATCAACCAGCAGACCGTTGATTCCCTGGGAATCGTTCTACCCGAGAGTATCTCGTCCAGCGGACAGGTGAAGTGATGGATCGCATTCTGCTCGACATGTTCGTGACCGGGCTCCCTTTGGTGCCGGTCGTGTTGGGAATCTACATGGTCTTTCGTATCAAAGCGGACTTCGATCTCACCGTCGAGGGCAGCTTCGTCACAGGCGGGGCAGTGTGTGCAATCAGTCTCGGCAACGGCGTCGAGGCCTGGGTGGCAATACTGTTCGGAGTCGTTGCCGCCGCTGCAGCAGGGTTCGTCACGTCGATTCTTCACTTGCTACTGAAGATTCCAGTTCTGCTCGCGGGACTCATCATGAGCATCGGACTGTTCAGCGTCAATCTGCACATCCTCGGCCAGCCCACCGTCTCCTTGGCGCTGGACGAGACGATCTTCAGCCCGTTCGACTCCTTCGACGCCGGAGCTGCAGATCTGGCAACGATCGCGCTGATGGGTACGGTCATAGCACTGACAATGGCCGCCTTCGCTCTGTTCCTCAAAACCGAAACGGGTCTCGCCCTCCGCGCGACCGGCGACAACAACAGGATGTCGCGCAGCCAGGGCGTCAACGACAAGTTCATGACCGTCCTGACATTGGTCATCGCGAACGGGCTGGCAGGCCTCGGAGCCGGATTGGCCGTGCAGCACCAGAGTTACGCCGACGTCAACATGGGACTGGGGACGTTCGTCGCCGGCGTAGGCGCAGTACTGCTGGGCGAGCTGATGTTTCGTCCATCCGGCTCGAAGCTTCTGCGTATTGTGCTGGCCGTTGTCGTCGGCACCCTCGCCTACCGTTTGATTCTCGTCGCCTCGCTCCGTTTCGGCTTGCCTGCAAGCGATCTCAAGGGCGTTATGGCACTGACCCTCGTGGTGGCCATTGCCTTCGAACGCTATATGGGGCCCGTCGCCGGCCGATTCCGCGTCAGACGAGAACCGGTCCCACCGGCCGCCCGAACCCGAGAGAAGGTCAACTGATGCTCGAACTGCACGATATCCATCTTCGATACAACCGCGGCAGCGCCGACGAAGTCCGTGCACTGCAGGGACTTTCCGTCACTATCCCCGATCGCCAGTTTGCGACAGTCGTCGGGACGAACGGTGCCGGAAAGTCCAGCCTGATCCAGGTTCTGTCCGGCTCCGCGCGGCCCACCTCCGGGAAGGTGATCCTGAACGGCCGCGACGTCACCAAGCTGCCCGACTATCGACGAGCAGGCTTGGTCACCCGTGTGTTCGATGACCCCCGCGCGGGCACAGCACCCGGTTTGTCCATCGAGGACAACCTGGCACTGGCCCTGACCAGGGGACGACGGCGTGGACTTCGGCTCGCCCTCTCGGGTAGCAGACGCGACACCATGCGAGAACGATTGGCCATGCTCGGCCTCGGCCTCGAGAACCGCCTCGGTGATCGAATCGGGTTGCTCTCCGCCGGTCAACGTCAAAGCGTCACCATGATCATGGCGGCACTCAGCACGCCGGAAGTACTTCTTCTCGACGAGCATCTGGCCGCACTCGATCCCAAGACCACGGCCACCGTCTTAGGCATCACCACCGACCTGGTGCGTGAACTCGGGTGCATGACCCTGATGGTCACCCACAACATGGAACACGCCATCGCGCTCGGTGACCGACTGCTGGTGATGAATGCCGGCAAGCTGATCGCCGACTTCGGTGGAGAAGAGAAAAAGAATCTGACCGTCGACCGAGTCGTCGACGCCATCGCCGGCGCCGGTGGCGTGCTGTCCGATCGATCCCTGCTCGCTGAAAGGACCCCCTGATGAGCGTCGATGCTACTTCTACCCGTCATCCGGCCGAGGCCACACCAGTGCCCAACACTGGCGCACCCTTCGCCACGCTCGGTGAAGCATTCGACATCGCGCGAGACAGACTCAGCTCCGATGTCTGGGACTTCGTCAGCGGGGGCGCAGGCGATGAAACCACCCTCCAAGACAACCGGACCGAGTTCTCTCGGTGGCTGTTCCGTCCCCGGACTATGAGTGGCCTGAGCATGCCCAGCACCACAACGAGCCTACTGGGAATGGAACTCGACCTACCGGTCCTCACCGCACCGTTCGGCACCGACGGTCTGTTCGACGCCGAGGGCCACCGCGCCGTAGCGAGAGCAGACGCCCGTCAGGGCGCATTGAGCATCGTTCCTGAAGCCGGAACGTTCTCCCTCGAAGACGTCCGCGACGCCGCACCGTCCGCGGCTCGCATCGCTCAAGTACACCCGATGGGTGATCCTCGAAACTTTCAGCGCATGCTCGAACGCATCGCCAATGCCGGTTACAGCGCGATCTGCGTGACCGTCGACTGCCCGACCGGTGGATGGCGAGAGCGAAACCTGCGCAATCGGTTCGAGATCGAACCGCGTGTCATCAGCGGAAACTACCCGGGATCGGACAGTGACGAGCTCTCGGAAGTCTTCGGTCAGATATTCGCAAGAAACGCCGACGTGTGGAGCTGGGAGGAACTCGCCGACGCAATGCGACACACGGCACTCCCCTGGATCGCCAAGGGAATTCTCACCGCCGAGGACGCCCGGCGGGCCGTCGACGCCGGCGCCGCCGCTGTCATGGTCTCCAACCACGGGGGCCGTCAACTCGATGGCGCGCCCTCGGCGCTGGCGCAACTGCCCGAGGTCGTTGCCGCGGTGGGGCGCGATGTCGAGGTCATTCTCGACAGCGGCATCAGACGCGGAAGCGACGTCGTAAAAGCCGTCGCCCTCGGCGCCAAGGCAGTCGTGATCGGCCGTCTGGCGGTGGTTGCGCTCGCGGCAGCCGGCGAGAACGGTGTCGAGCACGCTCTTCGATTGCTGAAGGAGGAGATCATCACCGTGCTCACCCTCGTCGGGCGAGGATCGATCGCGGAACTGAACAGCGACGCAGTCACTAGGCGGGTGCCATGATCCGCCATCGAGGTCAAAGTCCGCAATTCCCAGGGGCCATCGAGCATGACGGCCTTGTGGTCACCTCGGGTGTCGTGTCGACGCGAGCAATGGGCGGCACCGACATCTCTTTGTCCGACGAAATGACCGACGTACTGGACGAATTGGAGAGCATTCTGGTCCGTGCCGGTAGCGCTCTTGAGGATGTGCTGCGGATCGAGGTGTTCTTGTCGAGTCGTGATGCGTTCTCGACGTGGAACGACAGCTTTGCTGGGCGGTGGCCTGATCTGGACAGTCGGCCTGTACGGACCACGCTGATTTCGGAATTTGCCGTGGCGGGCATTCGAGTCGAGGTTCAGGCCCTCGCAGTCAGGTCAAGATCATGACGCCGGTCGCCGGGCTTGACCAGGTAATGCCTGACCTCGAGCGCTTGCTGTCATTCGACACCACGAGTTCGAACTCGAACCTCGAACTCCTGCGATACGTCGACGAGCGCTGCCAAGAGTACGGAGTGCCGACCGAGTTCATCTACGACGAGTCTGGGCGCAAAGCCAACCTGCTCGTCACCGTGCCCGCTGCTGATGGTCGCACTGCCGGTGGCGTGATGTTTCTCGGGCACACCGACACTGTGCCGATCGAAGGCCAGGCGTGGACGCACGACCCCTTCAGCCCGACAGTGCATAAAGGGAGGATCTATGCCCGAGGCGCCGCCGATATGAAAGCGTTCTGCGCGTGTGCGGTTGCTGCAATCCCGGTTTTCGCTCAGGTGACGAGGCTCAGCGAAATTCCCCAACCGCGCTCACCGAAATTCCCCACTCGTGAGCGAACTTCACTGTAGTGGTTGGCGGGTTCCTGTGGTGGCTTTGCGGAGCTTCTCCGATCTGGCGTTGTGGTCTCGGAGACGGTAGGAATCACCGTCGAGGTTGAGCACGACGGATCGATGCAGAAGCCGGTCGAGCATGGCTGCTGCGACGGTGTTGTCACCGAGCACTTCACCCCACGATCCCACGCCACGGTTGGTGGTCATCACGATCGACGTCTTCATATACCGTTGCGAGACAACCTGAAACAACGCCGACGCTGCCTCGCCGGGCAACGGTAGGTAGCCGAGTTCATCAACGACGAGAAGTGTCGGTCCAGCGTAGAACCGCATCGTCGTAGCCCACCTTCCTTCGAGAGCGGCTCGATGACAGCGGGCAGCGAGATCAGCTGCGGTGGTGAAATACGTTCGATAGCCGGCATGAGCTGCGGCACGCGCCAGCCCGACCGACAGATGCGTTTTGCCGACCCCGGGCGGGCCGATGAGCAGCACATTCGTCGCTGTCTCCAAGTATCGGCAGGTCGCCAACTCCTCGATCAACTTCCTGTCGACACCAGCGGCTGCGTCGTAGTCGAAGTCCTCGAGCGATGCCGGTGTCGGCAGGCACGCGAATCGGAGTCTGCCGTTCAGTCGGCGGGCTTCGGTGGCCTCGACCTCGATCGAGAGCAACCGGTCCAACGCCGCGGTCATCGACAGTTCTTCGGCGGCTGCTTGATCGAGGACCGACGGCAGCGCTTCGGCGGCGTCGTGAAGTTTCAGGACAGCGAGATGCCCCCGCAGGCGTTGGTAAAGGCTGGCTGCAGCGGCGGTGTTCGGGGCCGGTAACCGGTCGGCGTTCGTGGCAGCTTTCTGGTCGGTCATGACAGGGTGTTCCTTCCGTGTGCGGCGCGTTCATAGATCGACAGGTCGTAGATAATCGCTCCTGCGGTATCGGATTCGGTTGCGTGACTGTCGTTTTCCGATCTGTCCGCTGCGTCGGGATATGTTGCACTGGTTGTTGTTCGGAGCTTCTCTGCAGCGGCGAGTGCGTCCGGTCCGGGCGGAATACGTTCCTTGCGGCGGTGCGGACGTCCGGTGTTCGCGCCGGCCATCGCTGCTTGCTCGAGGGCGTAGATGTGGCCGTGATCGCGGACCATCGCCCCGGTCCCATCGGCCGCCAGCCGGTGCCGGGCGATGGCGATACCCGAGGTGGTGACGATGTCGATGACGTCGGTCCCGAGAACGTGGGTGACGGTGACCTGCGCGGACGCGAGCTCGGGCGGCACTGAGTAGCGGTTGCCGCGGTAGGACACCAACGCCTGCCGGGATACGACTCGATGAGTGGACAGGATCGCGGGATACGCGGACGGCGGCATCGGATGCAGTCCTTCGGCGGTGGCGATCGTCGCTACCGAAGTTTTGCCGTCCTTCGTCGGCCGCAAGCGAGTATCGCCGCGCAGACTGCAGAACCGATCGAGGCTCGCTTGGGCTTGCTCGACGCTCAGATCGTCGGAGAGATTTCGCCACCACCGCTGCGCTGCAGTGTGATTGGACTTCTCCACTGCACCTTTGCGGTTGCCGCGCCTCGGTGGGCAGATCGCAACGGAGACACCGTAATGTTTCGCGACGCCGGTGAAGCTGGCGGTGACCCGGCCGGACTCGGGGTGGCAGACTGTGGCCATTCGGTCGAACCGCCAGACTCGGCTGATCCCGCCGAGGCCTCGGCAGATCCGGTCGAGTCCGTCGACGACATGTGGTTGGGTCATGTTCGGTGCGAGGACGCCGCGCCATTTGCCCGAACACGCCAGAGTTCCGACGAACAGGTGGGCCATCGATCCCCAGCCCCACGAGGCGGGTGGGTTGGGTAGATCGACCCAATCCCATTGTGTCTCTTCCCCTGGCGGGTGTTCGATGACCGCGTTGGGTCTTTCGGTGGCCGTCAGGCACGCTTGGCAGATCGGCCGGAGTTTGAGTTCGCGGATCTTGCGGTGCAGCGTTTGATACGACATCAGATAGCCGAGGTCCTCGAGTTCGTCGCAGAGCGTGCGGACCCACAGGTGTGGGTCGTCGATCAGACGTGCAGTGACGTAGGCGAGGAACACCTCGAATGGGTCCGGTGCGCTGCGTTTACGCACCCCGGGAGTGGTGGTGCCGTTCAGGTACGACCTGATGGTCTTGCGGTCGCGGCCGGTGTGACGCGCGATGTCCGCGATCTTCCAGCCTCGTTTGTGCAAGGCGTTGATTTCCACATCTTCCTCCTGTGTAAGCATGAGGAGCGGGTCTCCTTCGGATAGCTGGTGCGTGGTCAGAGACCATCAGCTTCGTTGGAGACCCGCCCTCGTTGGCGGTGCCACACGGGTGGGGAATTTCGATGAGCGCTAGTGGGGAATTTCGATGAGCGCCGTCACAGGCACCGTTGCGTCAACCAGTCCACGTCGTACTTACTTACGATGAGGAGACGGGGTGCCACGGGGCGAAGAAAATCGCGGAAGTACTTGCACAGCGCGGACTTAGGCCTGACCTGTGCGTCGTAGGGGAACCAACGTCGATGAGTCTCATCCGGTCGCATAAGTCCGGCACCATCACACGTGCAGCGTTTCACGGTGTCGCATCGCATTCGTCGCTGACGAACCAGGGATGTAACGCCATCGAGTACGCAGCGCGGGCTATCGCGTTTCTCCGCTGCATCGCTGACGAGTTCAGAACCGAACGGGAGCAGGACGACTCGTTCACGGTGCCGTACACCACTGTCAACGTGGGGACCGTCCAGGGCGGATTGGCGGTCAACATCGTTCCTGAGAGCTGCGAGTTCGAGTGGGAGATGCGCACCGTTCGTGCCGAGCACCACCGGGAGATCAGCGCCCGGTTCGACTCGTTCATGAACGATCTGAAGATTGAGATGCAGAGCGAAAACGCCTCTGCCCAAATCAATTACGAGGTTCTAGCCGATTTTCCCGGACTGGCTCCCACATACGCTGCGCAGGAGCTGATCGACGCCATGGGATACATCAGCGAGTCGACAGGAGTCTCCTACGGCACCGAAGCTGGGTTGATCAGTGACCTCGGGGTGCCGACAATAGTGTGCGGACCCGGCAGTATCGAGCAGGCTCACCGGGCCGATGAGTGGGTCGAGTTGGCGCAGGTGCAACAATGTTTCGATTCGATGCTTGCCCTTCGGCAGTATCTCGTCGCCCCAGTGGCATCTTCCGTCACGCGAGCGGAGAGTGTGGATCTTGTCTGATCCGTGAACACCGAGGACTGTGTCACGGTGACGGTGACACAGTCCTCGATCTACACGAGCGGGCAATCCTTCGTTGATGCCCAGCCACGGACGACTCGATGACGGTGAGGCCGGAATCGATCACCCACGCGCGGCTTCGACCTTGCACTCGGTCATGAACAACCTGCGCTTGCGGGATAGAAGGACATCCGCCAGCGGAACCGTCGGTCCCGCTATCTCGGGGTCCACTATGCGGGGGCGGGGGGATTTCACGATGGCCGAGCCATCGCTGGATTTGCTGTAGCAGCGTCGACACCGACGCAAATATTCTCTACCCGACTACAGCACGGCTCGCTCTCCGGGCAAGCACCGCGCCAACTCGTAACGGACCATGAACCGGCTGCACTGAATCCGCTGGCCGCGTCTTCGTTTCGGTGCAAAGTTGATGAGTTCTGCACCAGCATATGTTGGCTGGTTATGACAATCTCGTAACACCGAGATACGGCCAGACGCACCCTTCCCGCACGGAATGCAAACTTGGCGAGCCAGGTGCCAAGGTAGCGACGGAGTACGCTCGCTACCCCGATTCGGTGAAGATGGTGCCGGAAAGAGCAACTTGCGTTGGCAACTTCCGAGAATGCGCAGTCGGGGCCTACATCTCGGGCGCTTGGGGCCGACATGTATGCGAACCCTGTTTCACTACAACCGTTTCTCTGACTGACCCTAAATGTCGCGGGTATAGACGAGGTCGTCAGGTCCGCCAGATCAGTTTGTGACTGCTCGTGACACCGAGCCACCCGCAGAGACGACCATTCAACGCAAAACCAGTCCTGAGCTGCACGAATGCCAAGTTACGGCAACGGAGAACGAACATCCTGGCGCGGATCTGAAATCCGCTGTCTCGGTTGTCCACTCAAATCCGTGGTGAGCCGCCGAGGTCCACGCTACCACCCTAAATGCATTGTCCTGGTACAAAAATCTGGATCCATATGGACTCTGGTGCCCCCAGTCGGACTCGAACCGGCACTGTGCGGATCTTAAGTCCGGAAGAGTGGACTTACCCGCACTCCAATGGATCCAGTTTTTGTTGTTTTGCAACGCTTTTCGGCCATCAGAGTCCAGCCCGGTCCGATCAGGTGTGTACCCAGTTGTGTCACTCTCGTGTCAACGAGACCTCCGGCTGGGACCGTCGTGCATCCATGTGCACGATGACGTGCCGCAGTGGACAGATCACCGTCAACTGCGCTTAAACCGTATTTGCCCGCAGCCTCAGTAACTCGCCGTTCTGTGTCACCGAATGCCCTGGGCGAGAACACCGCAAACCCCCGTCCGAGCCGAGCTGGGGCCGGGGTCACCGACATCGATTCCGGCAAGCCTCTACCCAGGTTCACACACATTCAGATCGAGACATCACGCTCACCGCCCAGCTCCCCCGGTTCTGAAATATTGTGTCGCTTTAAGTTCCTCGGTGTACCCCAGAAGGTTCCCGACATGTCGAGCCAGTACCTTCGGCACTTGACTGGGCTCGGCGAAGTGAAACGCAGGCCTAAGGTTCGCGTGGTTCAGTCGACGGGTCGTGAATGCCGCGTGGAGTGCTCCCTCAAAGGCGTGGGCGTCGTCGGAGAAGTACAACGCGTCCACATCGAACGGGAACTGTAGCGAGGCGCTTCCCGATTCGCGAACCCAGTCCATCGGTTCGGGCCGCAGCGCCATCCCGATCTTGATCACATCCGGGCCGACTGCACCTAAGTTGCTGATCGCGTACGCGTAGCCGGTGCAAATACTGGTACGCCGATTGTCGTTTTGTGCGATGGCGCGGTCGAGTTCGCCCAGCTTGTCTCGAATACGCTAAGCCTAATCATCGGTGCGGTCAGCCAGGCCGCCTACCAAAGACTGCGTGAAGAAGGTCCCGCGGAGCACGCGCGTTTCCTCGGGCACATAACTCTGGTCTAGACAGAATGGACCTTTCCTGCAAACCGCCTGCAAAGACGGAGACCTCTCCTCGGTGTGGCCAACCATTGACCCCGACTACCGAATAGCACTCGCTATCCGCTGGGTCGACGACAACACCGCCGACATGGACACCCACGTGCGGAACCGTGAAACCGTTGCCGCCGCGCTCGCCTTACCGCGCCCGACGCACTCCACTCTGGCCAACGGAATCTGGCAGCGCACCCAACCGAACATCATCATGCCGCTCGTCATGCACCACCGGGACGGGACAATGGATGCTTCACGCCTTCGAAGTCGACGACGCTCCGCCGATGGAGGAACTCAGCCAACGATGCCCCCACACACCCGGCTGCAAAGCCGTTCCCGACACCCACGGTGGTCATAACCGGCCTGTCAGGTCGCCCGCGAATCCCTTGATTGGGGCACCTCAGACCACGTCGGCCTACGCTCCACCTGCGCCTCGGTTTTGTTTGCAACGGACGGTGCCACGGTGACGGAGACCAGTGGGCAGACACGTTCCGTTGCCGCTCCCGTCTCACATACCCCCAGACTGGACACTGAGGGTTTTCGCGATCTCAAACAGCAATCCTTCTAAAACTCGGCATACGCAAGCAGGTGGCAGGTCCCAGATACTCGGGCCACCGCGTTCCGAAGACGCGAACGCATAAGTCATTCGATGGGGCCATCACACGCCGAGAATCAAGTGATCAAGTCTTGCGCTCTTACATCAGCATCGTCAGTACGGAAGGGGCCGAGCTGCCACCACCGCCACGTCCCGTACCCGTAGCGGATACAGGGCCTCCTAAGCCTCGACTTGAGCTGTAGAGCCTGGCAGTGCGGGCCAGCGTGCCGCATGCAAGGTCGCGCACACAACGATGCGACACTCACCGCGCGGCACCACCTCGCGACCTTCGACCGCAGCAATAGGATTCGTTGATGGCACCAGAAGAATCGCAGACGCGTCAGACCGATGAGGCCGATGTCCCCAGGCTCCGAAGCTTGGGTCCGACATACGAAGCAGCCTTGCACGGGCGCCACGTCAGGGTACTCCTTGAGGTATTGACTGACACAGCCGACAATCCAGCTAAGAACATCGCACTCGCCGGACATTACGGCAGCGGCAAGAGTAGTGTCGTCCTAGGATTGCAAGCGGAGTTGGATCAAAAGAAAGTCAGCTGGATTAACCTGTCGCTGTCGAGCCTCGGGATCCACGAGAACAGTCAGTCCCGTATTCAGGCCGACGGTGCACCTACACCCTTGACTAATCTGATTCAGAAAGAAATCGTTAAGCAGCTCTTATATAGAAAAGCGCCAGCCGACATGCCAGGATCGCGTTACTTCCGAATCGACTCATTTCGGCCGTGGCCGGCGATTGCTTGGGCGGCAATTGCAGGAATTACGGTAATAGTGACTTCAGTACTACTCGGTATGGTAAAGCGAGTCAAAAATACGGCTCCAGAATCCTTGACATCGAATTACGAGTGGTCGCCCTGGGCGATAACATGCGCAATTGGGATTTTTGTGGGAATCGCCTGGTTCTTTGGTTTGCGCGCACTTCAAAACCACGTGCGAGTCGAGAGCGTCTCAGCAGGCGGGGCAGCTGTCTCACTTAGCGCAAAAGACAATTCCTACTTCGATGAATATCTTGACGAGATCGTGTACTTTTTTCAAAAAACGAAAACTAAAGTTGCAATTTTTGAGGATTTGGACCGATTTGAAGACCCCCATATATTCGAGACTTTACGTGAACTGAATACTGTGCTTAACAACTCCGAGCAAGTCACGTCTAGGCCAGTTAAGTTCGTTTACGCCGTACGGGACAGTATATTTGAGATACTAAGGCTAGATAGCGGAACGGCCTCGGAAATTTCCGGGGCAAGCGCGTCCGCATTGGAATCCAATCCGTCGGCGAACAGAACTAAATTCTTTGACCTGGTTGTGCCAATGGTTCCGTTCATCACACATCGGTCAGCACGCGATCTTCTAGAGGCTGAGTTCACGGGGCAGCGACAAACGCCTTCACCAAACCTCGTGAGATTAGTCGGAATGCACTTGACCGATATGCGCTTGATTCGCAACATTCGAAATGAGTTCGAGATATATAGAGCATCGATTCTTGGCGACAACGGACTTGCAGGGCTAACTGTCGATAAATTATTTGCAATGATGGTGTACAAGAATCTGCATTTGAACGACTTTGAAGCCATCCGGCTGGGTACTAGTAACATCGACGCTGCCTATAGCCAGTTTCGCGAGATAATCCACTACCAATCCGAGTACCAGACGATGCGGAGCAAGAATGCGTTAGACCTGCTTGATTCGGACGCTTCGTGGACACGCCGCGCCGAAGCAGCTGGCCAGCGACTTCAGAGTACGCTTTCCCTCGTTGCACGAGCTTCCTGGGGAACATCTGACTTCGTGGTTCGCATCGATTCTAGAGACTTCGCTACTTCAGACCTCACCTCGGCTGAATTTTGGAGAACCCTAAATAGCACCCCCACACAATTGCAACTTATCCGACCCGGATACGGACGCTCCACGATCTTGTCTGCCGAAGACCTCACTGCGCTCGCTGGAGATGAGGCCGGTGGACTTACTGAGGCCATTGCTGGCGACCGAGCAACGCTTGAGCGTACGTCCCGTTCCGCCTTATCGACAAAATCCTATGTCTCGAAGGCCACGATGGCCCAGATGATGGCCAGAACCGACCTCGTGAAGCCAACCAGCGACGGTCACAGCCAGAATCTCGACGAAATAGTTAAAGATCTTGTATCGCCTCTAGCGCACAGTCTTATGAGAAGCGGATACATCGACGAGAACTTCACCCTCTACTGCTCTGACTATCACGACGTAGCAATCAGCACTAGTGCAATGAATTTCATTCTGCATTTTGTACAACCTGATCGCGCAGACCACCACTTCAGTTTTGATCAATCAACTTCGATTGAGTCAGTCTACAACGAAATGGGCAGCCGCTTCCTCGCAAGCGAGAGCGTATTTAATATCGACGTTTTTGATTACTTTCTGTCCGCTCATACGCAACGCCTCGATCTCGCGCTAGAAAAACTGCTGACTCGCATTGATTCCGATTCGAGATTTTTTGACATTTACCTCGCCGAGGGAACAGAAGCGATCTCACTGGTCGAACTAGTGGCAGGCACGTGGAATGGAATTTTTGTGCACTTAGTTGAGCGACTTGAATTAGATCAAGATAGGCTTGTCCAATTCGCCGGTGCTGCCTTAGGCTCTTCCCGTCATGAAGTTGACTACGGATCAACCACCGAAGTCGCGAACTTTATTGGAGATCATTATTCTAAAATGGGAGTGTTTATAGACGTTGTTAGTGAGTCGGAAGCCGTTAAAGTGGTGGAGATTACTAGGCGCCTTGGCGCACGAATCGGTGATCTACGCCCGCTACACAGCACGCAACGCTCGGCAGTGATAGACGCACACCTCTATCCCGTGACGCGGACGAACCTGGTAGCTGCAGTCGGTGACCAACGCGGGTTGGCTTTGGATCTGCTCGAAAATAATGATCCGGTGTACCGCCACGTTTTGGAGAATATAGCCGACTACCTGGCAGTACTAGCACCTAATGAACCCACCGTCACAGCGCCTGACCGATTCACGTCACTACTGAACGACGTTGCCGAATCACATCAATCGGCAGTGGCCTCCGTTGCCGAGCGTGCTACATCGGAGTGTGTAGTAGTGAACATCATGGAGCTAGAGCCTGCGGCTTGGCACGCGGTGGTAGCGGCGGGCAGGCTGCTTCCCTCGATCCGCAATGTTTACTCCTATGTAGAGACATTTGCCATCACAAGCGAGCTTTCTCGATACTTGAACGGTATTACCCTCATCGATCCCGAAGAGGTAGAAGAGCAGGATCAGATCAGTCTCGCAGTGGAGTTCATAAACGCGGCCGATCTCGGTGTCGACGTGACTATTCGGCTATTGAGGCAGTTGACACTGCCCCGGCATCTTGACCCAGCTCAGTTTACGAATGAGGGGTTGATTCTTGTCCCAGCTCTGCTCGAGGCCGAGATCATCCCTGATGCCGCCGAAACATACTCAACTATCAGCGAGCAACCGTTTTCACTGAAAGACGACTACTTCGCCGCCTCCTCGAACCTAGCTTTGTATGCGTGCGATCTGCCGCTGACGTCCGACGATCTCACCAATCTCATCAGAAGCCGCCGAGTGCCATTGGCGGTCAAGCGAGCAATCACGGGCAACGTCGAGTTCGTGCGAATTCGACTATCGCGACAGAGCGCTATCGAGATATGCAAGTGGTCAAGAAAAGGAAATCTAATTTCAATTGATCTGCTAATTCTACTCGTTGAGGCCGGCGCTCCGGCCAACTTGGTGTTGCCGCTTCTGGTACCGCACTTAGCAGACATCGACACTGACGCGCTGGATCACATCTTGCAAGGATTGGGCGAAACCTACGAACCGTTGACCAGACTTGGAACTCACCGGCCTCGGCTGAACGAGCACGACGGGACTATCGAACTTCTAACAGAGCTAAAGCGCCGCGATCGAGTGAGTTCATTTGGTGACGTCAGATTCGGTGCCGGAATACGCGTGTACATGCGCCGATGACTAAATACAGCACTGATCGATACCGGACACGTTCCCGCCTAGAAGGTAACGGGGATTACGTGCTCACGTGGGGTGCTTGAGCTGGCGCGGCAGAACAGAACTCACGTCCTGCTTTCGATTGGACAGCCACCGGTTGTAGTGCGGCTTGCACAGTCCCCGCGTATTCGACTCTCTCTCGCAGGACGATTCGGTGCACGTCGTTCCTGCCCGGAGGTGTCCTGCATAGTGCGACCTACACAGTTCCTTCGCCCGTACCGGTCTGTCGCAATCTGCTGCGGTGCAGTGCGAGGGCCGTTCGGGCCGGACGGGTAGATCCGTGCTCCCATACTTGCGAAGCCGCCACCTGTGGGTGCTGCAGACACCGCTGCTCTCTACACGACGGTCGCAGTCCTCGACAGAGCAACCGGGCGGAGGCGGGATCGGACCGAATAATCGCCACTCGGCGAGAAGCGGCTCGACCTCGTCGGGATCGCGCTTCCACGATGGAGGCCTGTTGCCCTTCTTGATATTGCACATCTTGTGAGCTAACGCGAGGTTTACGGGGTCGTGTGTGCCGCCCATGGAGATTGGCAGGACGTGGTCGACCTCGGCCGCTAGCGGGTGCGGCTTGACTGCGTTCTCGGGTACGAAGAGACCGCAGAGAGAGCACGCATCGCCATCCCTGGCCCGTAGAGCGTTCGCGGACAGGTAGAGGGATGCGCTTCGGTGGCGACAGTCGTCGCAGAGGCGTTTAGAGACTGGGGTCAGCCGTCGGCTCGAACCGTTGGCGGGAGCGAGATAGTCGATGCGCGTTCCGCATTGGGCGCACGCCCCGAACGTCGCAGCGTCGGCATGGCGACGCGCCATGCCGCGACAGACACTGGAACAGAACGCCCCGGTGGCATCGGCTCCGACCAACTCTCCGCACCAATCGCACGGGCCGTTCACTGCACGCTTCGGACGGCCACCGATCGGTCGGAGGGGCGTGCCTGCCGTTCGTTGCTTGAGGTGAGTCGAGCAAAGCCCGCGGCCGGTCACCGCGCGGTCGCAAGCGGGCCCAGTGCACCGCGGCCTGCATTCCGGACCGCACCACCTTCGTCCCCTGGGTTGGCCGGTCAGGTCAGACCCGCACCCGCGGCAGAGACGTTCCATGTTATGCCCGCTCACGAAGCGACTGTGATGTATTGCGCACCGACCGCGAGTGGACGATGGTCGCTGGCAGCCGGACTCGACGCAGTGCTGTGTCGGTGACTCCGCGAGCTCCTCCGCGCGGGATGGAGCGCTGGCGAGTGCACCTAAGCGTTGGAGCTTTGAATAGTGGCGGGGACACCTGCCGCGGGCTTTGACGAAGCGATCGCACCCCGCGACAGCGCAGATTCGGCCGTTGTCGCGATTCGTGCCTCGAGCCTTGTCGTAATGACGTGTGCACAGTCCCTTCGCGGCCGCGGACCGCGTGCACTCGGTGTCAGAACATTCAACCGGCTTGGACTTCTCGACCGACCCCGTCCGCTGCAGGCGCATCTTGTGCATATGGCATAGGCCAATAGGACCGCTCCGCTGCCGTCCGCAGTCGGCCACGTCGCACGTGCCGCCTTGCCTGGACCTGCTTCCAGCGGGATCGCCATACTTCCAGAGTGCCTGATAGTGCTTGTCGCAGAGGCGATGTCTTTTACTCGATACCTTACGTCCGCATTCACCCACCACACACAATCCGGCAGACTTCCCAACCATCACAGCATTCTAGGTGGTCGGACTTCGCACGGAGCGGAATCACAGCGAGCGAAGGTTCGCTATGTCTACTTTAAATGGCGCAGCCCCGACGCCACTGGACGGAACGAGAGCCGTGCTACCGGGTCGCGATGCACAAGCGAGCCATCTACCTTTCCTGCTACGACAAGCACCATGAGAACCCTCCGCTCGTGATTGGCGGGGTCGACGAAGAATTCGACAAGTACAGCCGCATCTTCGAGGAGATACAGGCCGAGTCCCGCGCCACCGTTAAACAGCCTCCCTGATTTGCACACACAGTTGTGGTCCTATCCGAACCACGGTGCTCCATCGGTCCGGTGTCAGCACGCAGCTGCCGCCCTGGGACCTGTGGTCAATTTTCGACCTACGGCGGGATTCGCACCCCGGTGCTACCGTGCGGCCGGGGCACTCACGTACTTTGTCCGAATGGACCGGTACCGCTCAGACGTCGACTCCGTATCGCCAATACCTGTTGATCTTGAGCATCAGCTTCGCAGCCCTTTAGCCCCACAGAAGGCGTTTCGTTACCCGATTGTGCGTTGGTCCAAATGGCTCAACGATCTGGACGGCATCGACGAGGTTCTAGCGACTTTGCCGGCCGCACTCGACCGTTCCATCGCGGCTGAACGAATCGACGTGCTGCTCGACGACGACAAAACCGCGGCAGCGTTCGTGGTCGCGATGATCTGGGGCCACGGTTCATCTGGATACGGCCCCTTTCGCACTGCACGAATCTTGACCGGAACCGCTGATCCTGCCGGTGAACCACTCTCGCCCAATGTACTCGAAGAGCTCAAGCGCTCAGTCGACATTGCGCACGACGGTGGCGCGGTGTCGGGGTATCGGTACCTGAACAACGACGGGAAAATCACCGGGCTCGGACCGGCGTTCTTCACGAAATGGTTGTACTTCGTCACCGCTCGCGGCAATCCAACATCTCCAGACGCAGCTCCGGTCCTCGACGCTCTAGTCATCGAATGGTTGCGCCGACATGCGCACGTCCGCATCCGCAGCGGACGCACCGCGGACTACAGCGCCTACATCGACCACCTCGCTGCGTGGGGCACCGCGACCGATCACACTCCAGTCGAAGTCGAAGAACGCATCTTCCGCCTCATCCGAAACGACGGAACACCCCACGACAGCACCACCGAGAACGACGAACGGACGAACCATGACCAGCCCCACACCCCCGCCCGGATGGCACCCAGACCCGAGCGAACCAGGACTGATCAGATACTGGGACGGGAATAAGTGGACCGAACACACACAACCTGCCACCGGGCCCACAGCAGAGGAACCGGCTCCCACCGACGCAGGTGCACCCGGCCAAACCGACCGGGCAGGCGTACCCCGCGCGGTCAAGATCGTCGGCTCAATAGTCGCCGCATTCATTGTGATCGGCGTGCTCGGTGCCGTCTTCGGCAATGACGAGACCTCCGACGATTCTCAGGCCGCCGCACCATCGACGACGTCGACCGTCGCGGCACAACAGCCCTCCACGCCCGCTCCCGCTGCATCCACGCCACCGGCAACCACCACCATGGAACAGACCACGACCACCCCTGCAGCCGCTCCCCCGTCGCCCGCGACGTATTCATCCGACCCGCGATGCGCCGCCGCCGATCAGTCACTCGTGGCTTTGGTCGCCTCCGGCTTCTCCGAATCCGGGCTTGCCCTTATCAACGGCACCGTCATCGACGCCGGCGACTACACCTACGTCGGCGGAACCACTATCGACGCTTCGGGTCGAATGGAGAACCGATCCGATGTCTGGGTCGTCGCAGACGGAACCGTGTACTCATCGACAGGAGGAGCACGAAACACCACGAACTGGCCCCGAGCAAGCTCGGAGTTGAACGTCTCCCCCGGCGACCCCGACGTGCAGGCCGTTGACGCCTGCGTCGTGGACCTCACCCGGTAAGGCCGCAGTCTGCACGAGACGTTACTGGCGCAAAGGAGACCCACCGGTCGCACCGCTTGTCAGCTCGTTCGATGCAACAACACTCCCGGGTCGCCGCCGGCCACCCACACGGCTACGCGACCGCGACCCGAAACGTTGGAGCGGTGGCCGTCCACGATTCCGAGCACGCTCTGACCAACCCGCCGCACACCGCAGCCTGACGGTGAATGTGGTGAAGCCGTCGTCATGCCGCCGCGTTGATCCGGCGGATGCCTATTGGGGCCGAACTACTGCGCTGCGGTTGCGATCCGAGCGGCGACCGCTGGCGAGATCGTCGACGTAGTCACCGCCGAGACGGCCTCGACAGCCAAATCGGCGGCACATGGGCTGGTTTGGAAGCCAAAACGACTCGCCCAACCCAGGCCACAGATTGGAGCTTTGGAACGAAACCCGTGCCGAACTCGCATTTCGACATGGACGGTGCGGAACTGCGAAACCCTTGGCTCCCCTCGACCCCCAAAAACCTCGTTGCAGGCGTATCGGTGACTTCGCGATCCGCTGCTTCGCAGACGGCCTAGCGGTCAAATTCGCGCATTATTTCATCCAGTTTGTACCGAGTTGTGTCAGCGTCGTGTCATCGAGCTCCTGCAAACGGCAGTCTCGGAGCCCTACGAACGCGCACTGACCTGCGGGAAGACCTGGTCTGACGGAAACGTCGTGTCAACGACCAAACGGACTCCAGATCCGCTGCCTTACTTGTCCATTCAAGATCGCAACAGTTCACCAAGGTCCACGATGCCTGCCGAAACCTGTTATTTGGACTAGGCTTTTGAGTCCATATGGACTCCAGTGCCCCCAGTCGGACTCGAACCGACACTGTGCGGATTTTAAGTCCGCTGCCTCTGCCAATTGGGCTATAGGGGCCACCGCCGGACTCTCGCTCCAGCGGTGACGATCATATCGGGCTGCTACTGGGCCGGAATGACCGGCGGCACGAAGTCGAAGGTCATACCAAGAAGCCACACGAGCAGCAGGACCACCGGGAAGTGGAAGATGAACTGCAGGAACGTGAATCCGATCAGATCTCGCGCTCGCAGGCCCAGGACGGCCAACAGCGGCAGCATGAAGAACGGGTTGATCAGATTCGGCAACGCCTCGGCCACGTTGTAGATCTGGACGGTCCAACCGAGGTTCATCTGCACGTCCGTCGCCGACTGCATCACATACGGCGCTTCGACCAGCCACTTGCCGCCACCCGAGGGGACGAAGAGCCCGAGTACGACGGTGTAGATCGCGATGACCACCGCGAAGCCGCCGCCGCTGCCGATGTCGGTGAAGAAGTTCGCGAGATGCTCGGAGATCGTGACGCCTCCCCGGCCCTCCGCCTTGGTCAACATGGCGGCCATCGCGGCGTACAGCGGGAACTGCACCAGGATCCCAGCGGTCGCGGGCACCGCTTTGCTGACCGAATCGAGGAAGCGCCGCGGGGTGCCGTGCAGCACGAGCCCGAGCATCAGGAACACCAAGAGATAGCCGTTGAGACTGCTCACCACAGACAGCACTGGCAGCGTCAACAGCTGGGAGACAAGCCATCCCAGGGTCATTGCGCCGACGAAGAGCGGAAGAACTCTGCTGTACTCGAGCCACTCGCCCGGTCGACTGCGCGGAGCAGGCTCGGCGACGGTGTCGTCGAGATCGACCTTCATGTCTGCGGCAGTCTTGATCGCGGCACCCTTGGGGGCGGACACATGCGCGATGACGACCGTCAGAACGATGATGATCACGCACATCAGCAACGACTGCCACGTGAAGATGGTGGTTCCGAAGTCGAGTACACCGGTGACCGAAAGCAGCGTCGCCGGAAGCGAACTCGCCGTCGCCTGCAACTGCGCGGCCGAGGAAGACATTCCCAGCGCCCACACGGCCCCGAGTCCCATGAACGCCGCAGCCCCCAGTGCTCGGTAGTCCGTCCTCAGATCGTCCCGCCGCGCGATGGCTCGGGCGAGCAGACCGGCGAACACCAAGCTCAGACCCCAGTTCAGGAACGACACCGAGCAGGACAGCAGTGCCACGAAACTGACTGCGCTGCTTGAACTCTTGGGCACCTGCGCCAACCGTGTGATCAATCTGGCGACCGGTGGAGAGGTGGCCACGACGTAGCCGGTGAGAACGACCATCGCCATCTGCAGGGTGAAGGCGGTCAGGTCCCAGAAGCCGTTTCCGAACGCGTCGACCACATTCTGCGGAGACGACCCGTTCGCGAACGCAGCGACAGCCACGACCACCACACCGACCAGAGCGAAGATGTACGCGTCGGGAAACCACTTCTCGGTCCCCTTGGCGAGCGCTTGCGCTACGCGGGCCAGCCCTTTCTCGGCCGGTGCCTGGTCGGCCGCAGCCTGTTCGGCGGGTGACGTCATCGGTGGTCCTCACCTCGAAGGAAGCCGTGACGTGGGCCACAGCACCTGTAAGGCTTCACCGAATGACGCAGCGATGCAACCGACATCGCCGCAGACCGCCTCTGCAGAAATGCAGATCAGATCTTGATGGACATCGCGATGCCGTCGAGGATGTCGTGCTCACTGACCGTCAACGAGCTCACGGCACCGCGTCGCTCGAACTCCTCGGCCAATACGCTGCACACGATCGCACCGCCGCCGATGACGTCGACCCGTCCGGGGTGCATGGGGCCCAACGCGCTTCGCTGCGTATGCGTCATGCCGATCAGTCGCTCGCACACCTCGAAGAGCTGATCGAACGGCACTCGCGAAAGATGCACGGCGTCCGCGTCGTACTCGGGCAGGTCCTTGGCGATGGCCGCGATGGTCGTCATCGTGCCGGCCACCCCCACCCAGCTCGACGCGTCACCGATCGACACTTCCTCGAACGCCTCCGCCAACTTCTCGCGGGCGTACTCACGCGCACCGTTGATCTCGTCGACGGTGGGCGGGTCACTGTGCAGGAACCGTTCGGTGAGGCGTACGCAGCCGATGTTGGCCGAGAACGCGGACTTGACGCCCTTGGCGTCGCCCAGCACGAGCTCGGTGGAACCGCCACCCAGATCGACGACCAGGAAAGGCCCTGCCGCAGGGTCGAGTTCACCGACTGCACCGGCGAACGACAGTCGCGCTTCCTCGTCGCCGGTGATCACTTCGGCCTCGGCACCGGGGATGACCTTGCCGAGCACCTCACGCACCATCGAGAAGAAGTCCTCTCGATTGGACGCATCCCGAGTGGCCGAGGTGGCGACCATCCGCACTGCTGTGGCCCCGGTCTTGCGAATGATCTCCGCGTACTCGACCAATGCCACGCGGGTGCGCTCGATCGCCTCGGGTACGAATGCTCCGGTGGCGTCGACGCCTTGCCCGAGCCGTACCACTCGCATCTCGCGAGCGACGTCGGCGAGCGACTTACCGTTGTTGTCTGCGACGAGCAGGCGGATCGAGTTGGTGCCGCAATCGATTGCTGCAACCCTGGTCATTGCTTCTCCGCACGTAGTTCTTCGATGGTCGGCCAATCGGCCGGAATTGCCTTGCCGCGCAACGAGTTCTCGGCTGCCAACGCAACCGACTCGTCACCCAGCGGGTTGACGCCCGGGCCCTTGGCCAACGAGTGCGCGATGAGCACGTGCAGGCACTTGACGCGATCGGGCATACCGCCGCCGGTGAAATCCGTTCCGAGAGATTCGATCTCGTCACGCTCGGCCAGATACGACTGATGGGCGCGCAAGTATGCCGCGGCCAGTTCGGGATCGGTACCGAGACGCTCGGTCATCTCCCGCATCACCCCGGCCGATTCCTGTCGACTGGCCTCGGCCGTCAGCCGCGGATCCGTCAGATAGAACAGAGTGGGAAAAGGCGTGCCGTCGGGCAGCTTCGGGGCGGTTTTCACCACACCCGGCCTGCCGTCCGGAGATCGGTACGCGATCTCGAGTACGCCACGCGGTTCACGTCCGAGCTGCGCTGCGACCGCATCGAGATCTTCCTGCGAGACTGCCGAGGAATTCACCCGACCGGTCCTCCTTCTGGTTCTGGCACCGCCGGCGCGGCCGGTGCAGGTTCTGGCTGTACGAGTGGCATGGGTGCGGACGTCGGCTCCGGGGGTTCGTTCGATCCCTGCGGCTGGACGGCGGTGTTCCACAGTTCGGTGAACCACGGTCCCGTCGGCGTGTTGTCCACGGCGAGGTCCGCGGAGCTCGGCGAATAATCGCCGGGCAACTGCACCTGATACGGCGTCTCCCCCGGCATGACGAAACGCAGCCGTTCGCGAGCGTCGGCCGCAATGCGGGACGGCTCGTCGAGCTGCGACTTCTGGGTCTGGAGCGCGTCCACCTCATCTTGCAGGGTCTGACGCTCGGCCAACACGGACTCGAGCTCACTGCGTTGCGAGAAATACGTGCGCAGCGGCACGGCCAGCGTCAACGCCAGCGCGCACACCACGACACCGAGGATGACGGCCCGGCCGGTGGACAGCCCGAAGAACGTCCGCTCGGGCATCTTGGGTCGACGAACACCGACGCGCCGGGGCGCGGCCTTGCCGCCGACCACGGCGTCGCGCGCCTGATCCGAGGGTTCCGGTGGGGTGGCCTGCCGGCCGGAGGCGTTCTCCTCGCGAGAGACGCCCCCGGCCTTGGACCGACTCGATGTGGAGGACCGGCCGCGGGGTCGGGGATCACGTCCACCTGGACTGGTCCCGGACCTGCCGCGCCGTGCCATCATTCACTCTCCACTTCGTGCCATACGTGCCTGTTCGCTATCCCTCGTAATTGAACCGGGGGAAAGACAACTCGCCGGCGTAACGCGCCGCGTCGCCCAGAGCTTCTTCGATACGCAGCAACTGGTTGTACTTGGCCACGCGCTCGCTTCGAGCCGGAGCACCGGTCTTGATCTGGCCGCTGCCGACGGCAACTGCCAGGTCAGCGATGGTGGTGTCCTCGGTCTCACCGGACCGGTGGCTCATCATCGTCTTGTAGCCGTTGCGGTGCGCCAGATCGACGGCGTCGAGGGTCTCGGTGAGCGTGCCGATCTGGTTGACCTTGACCAGCAGCGCGTTGGCCGCACCCTTGACGATGCCGTCTTCGAGACGCTCGGGGTTGGTGACGAACAGATCGTCGCCGACGAGCTGAACCTTGTCGCCGATCGACTCGGTGAGGGCAACCCAGCCGTCCCAGTCGTTCTCGTCGAGCGGATCCTCGATGGAAACCAGCGGGTAAGCGTCGACGAGCTCACCGTAGAAGGCCGACATCTGCTCGGCGGACTTGGTCTCGCGCTCGAAGGCGTAGCCGGTGCCCGCGGTGTAGAACTCGGTGGCCGCAACGTCGAGCGCGAGGGCGACGTCCTGTCCGGGCTTGAGGCCGGTCTTGCCGATGGCCTCGAGGATCAGGTCGAGGGCAGCCTTGGTGCCGGCGAGGTCGGGAGCGAAGCCACCCTCGTCACCGAGGCCGGTGGACAGACCCTTGGCCTTGAGTACGGACTTGAGGGCGTGGTAGACCTCGGCACCCCAGCGCAGCGATTCCTTGAACGTGGGCGCACCGATCGGCGCGATCATGAATTCCTGCACGTCGACGCCACTGTCTGCGTGTGCGCCACCGTTGATGATGTTCATCATCGGGACTGGCAGGATGTGGGCGTTCGGGCCGCCGAGGTAGCGGAAGAGCTCGAGGCCGGTGGACTCGGCCGCGGCCTTGGCGACGGCGAGCGAGACACCCAGCAGGGAGTTCGCGCCGAGGCGAGACTTGTCGGGCGTGCCGTCCAGATCGAGCAGGGCCTGGTCGACGGTGCGCTGCTCGATGGCGTCGAGGCCGATGACCGCCGGTGCGATCTCGTCGAGGACCGCGTTGACTGCCTTCTCGACGCCCTTGCCGCCGTAGCGGTCTCCGCCGTCACGAAGCTCGACGGCCTCGTGCTCACCGGTGGATGCGCCGGAGGGAACGGCTGCACGGGTCAACGTCCCGTCGTCCAATGCGACCTCGACCTCAACCGTGGGGTTGCCACGGGAATCGAGGATCTCGCGAGCTCCGACCTGCTCAATGATGGCCACGAATGCTTCTCCTAGTAACGGGGACCGGCGGACTGTGCCGGGTGCAAGACTAGCCGCTTCCCCGTACCTCCCGCGATGCACGGAGATCTACGGCCTGGTGCCCACCGAGTACGCGGCCGCTCGATCGCGCACGTCCCGCAGATACTGACCCGACAGGTTGTATGCCATCAACGCCGTCTCCCAGCCCTGCGCCGTCCGCAGATCACCGCCGCGGGCGCAGAGGTAACGCGCCGCCGTCAGCGCGGCGTCGTCGATGTTGTCCGGATCTGCGACGCCGTCACCGTTGGCGTCGACGCCCCATTTCTTCCAGGTCTCGGGAATGAACTGCATGGGGCCCATGGCCCGATCGAACTCGGTGTCGCCGTCCATGACGCCACCGTCGGTGTCCGGAATCTCGGCGACGCCCGGTCCGCCGTCGAGTGGGATTCCGCGAATCGGCGGTGCGACGAGACCGTCGGGTGCCACCGACGAACCCTGGTACGTGCCGTGGCGACTCTCGATGTATCCGATGCCGGCGAGCGTCGTCCATGCGATTCCGCAGTCGGCGTCCGTCTCGGTCATGATCGCCGCAGCGTGCCCGTACGACGCCAGGGCGGTCACCGAGATGCCCAGCGCGTCGGTCTGGGGTTCGGCCCAGGCGAGCAACAAGTCGGCCGTGCGTCCGGGCGCGTTGAAGTCGATGGCCGGTACTTCCGTGCCGGGTCCGGGCGGGATGCCCTCGGGAATCTCGCGTTTCGGTTCGCCCGTGCCGCACGCCGTCAATGCAAGAAGAAGCGACGCTGTGGCGAGCACGCAGATACGGGAGATCACCACTCCATCCTGCACACGCAAGGTAATAGAAAGCTAAAGGCCGAGATAACCCCTGGTCAACGCGTGTTCGGGTTGGGTTGCAGGGTGTATGTTCTGGTCAGCCTTCAGTCATGAGGGTCGCCTACCCTTTGCGAGGGAAGGCGTACCAATGTTCGACGCATCACAGGAGCATCACCCGTGTCCACAGTCGTTCTCGCCGTCGGTTCAGCGCCGTCGATCGCCACCCAGATGTTCGGTAGTGGCTTGATCGGCCTGCGCGAAGGGCTCGAGACCGGCATCGTCGTGATGATCCTCGTCGCGTTCCTCGTCAAAGCCGAACGACGCGATGCGCTCAAGTGGGTCTGGCTCGGAGTCGGCCTGGCCGTCGCCATGGTCGCCGCCATCTTCTTCGTGATCCACTACGGCACCTCCACCGTCACCGGACTGACCGCCGAAATAATCGCCGGAGCCGCCTCGCTCGTGGCCGTCGTCATCGTGACCGCGATGGTGCTGTGGATGCGCACCGCCGCCAAGAACATCTCCGGCGAACTGCGGGCGAACATGGAGAAAGCACTCACCGTCGGCCCCGCCGCAGTACTCACGCTGTCCTTCTTCGCCGTCGGGCGCGAAGGCGTCGAAACCGCATTGCTCATGGTCGGCTACGCCGAGAACACCAACGGCAGCCTGTGGCCACTGCTCGGACTCCTGCTCGGCATCGTCGTCGCCGCCGTGCTGACGGTGTTCCTGTACTTCGGTGCCGTCCGAATCAACTTCGCCGTGTTCTTCAAGTACACCGGCATCTTCCTGATCGTGGTGGCCGCCGGAATCCTCGCCTACGGCATCCGCGCACTGCAGATCGGCGGCATTCTGCCCGGCGGCAGCGCAGTCGCCTTCGACATCAGCGCTCACTTCGACGCCTCGAGCTGGTACGGCACCGTGCTCGGCGGCATCTTCAACTTCCGTCCCGAGCCCACTGTTTTCCAGGCGATCGCGTGGGTGCTCTACATCGTGATCGTGTTGTTCCTCTTCCTCCGCCCGGTCCGCGTTCCCGCGGCTCCCGAGCCTGTACTTCAGAACTCCTGAAAGGCACCACCACCATGCGTCGTTCCACCTTCGCCCTGGCCGCAGTCGCGGTTCTGCCGATGGCATTGGCCGGATGCACCGAAAAGTCCTCCACCGAGGCCGCATCGGGCGATATCGCCGTCACTGCGACGGACTCCTCCTGCGATGTGAGCGCATCCGAGGGCACCACCGGCAACTCGACCTTCCAGATCACCAACAACGGCAGCAAGGTCACCGAGTTCTACGTCTACGGCGAGGGTGACCGCGTCATGGGTGAGGTGGAGAACATCGGACCCGGCCTGACGCGTCAGCTCATCGTCGCCCTGCCCGACCCCGGCACGTACCAAACCGCATGCAAGGCAGGCATGGTGGGCGACGGCGTGCGCGCGGACTTCGTGGTGACCGGCGAGTCGGTCCGCTCGGCGGGCGAGGACGGGCTGCTCGCCGAGGCCGCGGCGGGCTACAAGCGCTACGTCGTCAGCCAGATCGACGCACTGCAGGACACCACCACATCGTTCGTCACCGCCGTCAAGAGCGGAGATGTGGCCGCGGCCAAGGCGCAGTTCCCCATTGCGCGTAGCTATTACGAGCGCATCGAGCCCGTCGCCGAGAGCTTCCCCGACGATCTCGACCCACGAATCGACCTGCGTGAGCCCGACGTGGAGCCCGGAGCCGAATGGACCGGCTTCCACCGCATCGAAAAGGATCTGTGGACGCAGGGCCTGCAGCCCGACACGAACGCGATGGCCGATCAGCTCCAGGCCGACATCACCGAGCTCGCCGACAAGATCAAGGCCGACGACTTCACCATCGACCCCATCCAGGTGGCAGGCGGCGCGCAGGGATTGCTCGACGAGGTCGCCAAGACCAAGATCAGCGGTGAAGAGGACTTCTTCTCGCACACCGACCTGTGGGACTTCCAGGCCAACGTCGACGGCTCGCAGGCCGCCATCGCCGCCGTTCGTCCGATCCTCGACGAGCGCAACGCCGAACTGGGCACTGCCATCGACGCGCGCTTCGCCGAACTCGATGCCGAACTCGCCAAGTACCGCAGCGGCGACGGTTTCGTCTTCTACGACACCGTGACCGAACCGCAGCGTCAGGAACTGTCCAACAAGATCGACGCATTGTCCGCCGAAGTGAGCCAGGTGCAGGGTGTCGTTGCCGGACAATAAGACTGGGCAATTCTCCCGACGGCGCCTCTTCGGTGCCGTCGGGACCGGTGCTGCGCTCGTCGGAGTCGGCGCAATCGCCGGACATGCGACGGCCTCCGGTGCCGAGGTGCCCGCGTCGGATGTCGTCGAATTTCGTGGAGACCACCAGGCCGGCATCGTCACTCCGGCGCAGGATCGCATGCACTTCGTCGCGTTCGACATCACCACCGACTCCCGCGACGACTTCGTTGCGCTGCTGAAGAAGTGGACACTGATGGCCGAACGCCTCACCAAGGGTGAGGAGACGTTCGACGGCGGCGCGGTCGACGGTGGCCAGTACAACCCGCCGTCGGACACCGGCGAGGCGCTCGGCCTGAGCGCGTCATCGCTGACGTTGACGATCGGATTCGGGCCTTCTCTGTTCGACCGATTCGACCTGGCCTCGAAAAGACCTGCGTCACTTGCCGATCTGCAACACTTTCCGGCCGATAATCTCGACCCCCGCCGCTCCGGCGGTGACCTGTGCATCCAGGCCTGCGCCGACGACCCGCAGGTTGCCGTACACGCCATCCGCAACCTCGCCCGCGTCGGCTTCGGCACGGTGTCGGTGAAGTGGTCGCAACTCGGCTTCGGACGCACCTCGTCCACCTCGACCACCCAGGCCACCCCGCGAAACCTGTTCGGCTTCAAGGACGGAACCGCCAACCTCAAGGCCGAGGACCCGACGCTGCTCGACGAGAACGTGTGGGTCGCTTCCGAGGACGATCAGGAATGGATGGCAGGCGGCTCCTACCTCGTGGCCCGACGCATCCGCATGCTCATCGAATCCTGGGACCGCACCACGCTCAAGGAACAAGAACGAGTGATCGGGCGCAGCAAGGGAACCGGCGCACCGCTGGGTCAGAAGGACGAATTCGACGCACTCGACTTCGAATCCCAGGGGCCCGAGGGCACCTTCATCGACAAGACCGCCCACGTGCGCCTGGCGTCCAAGGAAAACCTCGGCGGCGTCCAGCTCCTGCGTCGCGGATACAACTTCACCGACGGTTCCGACGGCTTCGGACACCTCGACGCCGGACTGTTCTTCATCGCCTACTGCCGCGACCCACTGACCCAATTCGTCCCGATGCAACTGGCCCTCTCCCGCAAGGACGCCCTGAACGAATACATCCAACACGTGGGGTCCGCGGTATTCGCCTGCCCACCCGGCGTCGGAGAATCCGAATACTGGGGTTCGACGCTGTTCGAGTAGACCGGTCCCCGCGTCGGCGTCAATGGACCCTTGCATGCGTCTGGCCGCTGCAATGGTCCATTCACGCACGACCCGGCCTGCGTCGATGGCGCATTGCACACGTCTGACCGCTGCAATGGTCCATTGACACAGGCGGGCGGTGAGTTAGTACGGTCGGCTCGGTCCATACGTCGTACATCATCGTCATCGACTTCGGGAGCACACATGGGACAGCTGGTTCGGGTACAGAACTTCACCATCTCGAGCGACGGAATTGCTGCGGGGCCGGACCAAAGCTTCGAGAACCCGTTCGGTCTCGACCATCTGGCACTGATGAGGTGGTACTTCGCCACCGCCAGCTTTCCTGGAAACGCCGGTTCGGGTGGTAGCCGCGGACTCGACGACTACTTCGCCCGCGACTTCGCCAACAACATCGGTGCCGAGATCATGGGGAGAAACAAGTTCGGACCCCAACGCGGACCGTGGGCGGACCACGAATGGCAGGGCTGGTGGGGCGAGGAACCGCCGTTCCACACCCCCGTCTTCGTCCTCACCCACCACGCGCGACCATCGATCACACTGTCCGACACCACGTTCCACTTCGTCGACGGCGAGCCCGCCGAGGTTCTGAAGCAGGCAAAAGAGGCCGCCGACGGTAAGGACGTGCGACTCGGCGGTGGCGTCACCAGCATCCGAGAATTCCTCGACGCCGACCTCGTCGACACCCTGCACATCGCCGTCTCGCCCATCGAATTCGGCTCGGGCCTGAAGCTGTGGGACTCCCCCGACGAACTGAACGACAGATTCGAACACGAAGTAATCCCCAGCGGCAGCGGCGTCACGCATCATCTGTTCTGGCGCAGGTAGCCGGTCCGGATCGAGGTACGAGGGGTGGCTGGGGATGGGAACCCTCAGCCCCGCAGACCCCAGTGCTCGATCCAGTCGAGTGCAGACATCTCGCCGGGCGCGATGCCGGCGTTGCGGGCCGAGGCTTCGGCGTTGCGGATCAGGGATGCAAAATCCAATACCCGACGCCGAAGCATGTCCTCGGCACTGTCTCCGCCGTGCGAGTGATCGACTCCGATGTGTACGACGCGAAGGCCGTCGGGAATCAGTTCGTCGGGCAGGCCTGCCTTGGTGGCGCGGCCGATCACCTTCTGTGCCAGTGCCAGTGACGGCTGAGACAGGGCGATTCCGTCGACGCAGGATCCGCGCGCCTTCTCCGAAGCCTTCTGCTCTTCCCAGGCTCGCTCCTGCTCGGCGATGTCGATGGGGCCGTTGCCCGTTCGACCGAGGTGCGGGCTGCGGTGGGTGAGTTTGGCGACGAGTCCCGCAGCGACGTCGTCGACGTCGAATGCGTTCTCGGCAGCATCCTGAGCAATTCTGGAATGAAAGAGCACCTGCAGCAACAGGTCTCCGAGTTCTTCGCGCAGGTCCACCAAGTTGCCCGCGGCGATGGCGTCGAGCAGCTCGTACGTTTCTTCCAAGAGGTACCCGCGCAACGACTCGTGGGTCTGCTGCGCTTCCCAGCCGCCGAGTGTGCGCAGCCGATCCATCAACCGGACCGCCGCGATGAGGTCGTCACCGGGGAGCTTCTCGGCGGCGATGATCCGTTCGCCGAGCCCGATCCGTTCCTGAACGTCGGGGTTGGCCGGGTCGGTGCTCACCAGAACAGCGTCGACGGCGTCGGGCGCAGCGGTTCCGGAGAACAGCCACCGCACTCGAACCGGCACTTCCTCGGTGAATTGCACGGGCTCGCCCAGAAATTCGACGGCGTCCACCGGGACCTGCGTGGGACGGACCGGGTCGAGCAGAACTACCGTCACCACTACACCCCCACTGTTTGCTCCAGCAACACCGACCGAGATGGTTTCCCGTCCAAGGATAGGATGAGATCGGCGATGAACTGGACCAATTCGACGTCGCGTACGCGCGCCGCCCCCACGCCGCCGCCCTCGACGCGCGGCAGCGGCAACTGCACCACACCGGTGGTGGCCCGGTACGCAGCACTCGGGTAGAGCCTCTTGAGGCGGATCTGCTTGGAATCGGGCAGATCCATGGGGGCCAGCTTCACCTGCGTTCCGGCGACGTTGACATCGGTCAGACCGTATTCCTTGGCGATCAGGCGCAGCTTGGCGATGGAGACCAGGCGGCCGACCTCCTCGGGCAGCGGACCGTACCGGTCGACGAGTTCGTCGATGACGGCGTCGATGCCCTCGGAATCGGCTGCCGCAGCGAGCTTTCGATAGCCCTCGAGCCGCAATCGATCGCTGGTGACGTAGTCGGGTGGGATGTTGGCGTCGACGGGCAGGTCGATGCGCACTTCCTTGGGTGCCTCGTCGGTGGTGATGGGCTTGCCGTCGGCGGCCGCGCGGTACGCCTCGACCGCTTCACCGACGAGCCGCACGTACAGGTCGAATCCGACGCCTGCGACGTGACCGGACTGCTCCGCGCCCAGAACGTTTCCGGCACCACGGATTTCGAGGTCCTTCATCGCCACGGCCATACCCGCACCGAGATCGGAGTTCTGCGAGATGGTCGCCAGCCGGTCGTATGCGGTCTCGGTGAGCGGCTTCTCCGGCGGATACAGGAAATATGCGTAACCGCGCTCGCGACTACGGCCCACTCGGCCTCGCAGCTGGTGCAACTGAGAGAGGCCCAGCGAATCGGATCGCTCGACGATCAGCGTGTTGGCATTGGAGATGTCAAGGCCGGTCTCGATGATGGTGGTACACACCAGCACGTCGGTCTCGCGCTGCCAGAAGCCCTGCACGGTGCGTTCGAGTGTTTCCTCGTTCATCTGACCGTGCGCCGTCGCCACCCGCGCCTCGGGCACCAGATCACGAATCTTCTTGGCGGCCTTGTCGATCGAGCTGACTCGGTTGTGCACGAAGAACACCTGGCCGTCGCGCAGCAGCTCACGCCTGATGGCCGCGGCCACCTGCTTGTCGTTGTACGCACCCACGTACGTGAGCACCGGGTGCCGCTCCTCCGGCGGTGTGAGGATGGTCGACATCTCCCGGATTCCGGCCAGGCTCATCTCGAGCGTTCGCGGAATCGGCGTTGCAGACATCGTCAGCACGTCGACGTGGGTCCGGAGCGACTTGATGTGCTCCTTGTGCTCGACGCCGAAGCGCTGCTCCTCGTCGACGATGACCAGACCGAGGTCCTTCCAGGCCACACCGGTCTGCAGCAAGCGGTGCGTACCGACGACGATGTCGACCGTTCCGTCGGCCAGCCCGGCCATGACCTCTTTGGATTCGGAGCCGTGAGTGAAGCGGGAGAGCCCCTTCACCGTCACCGGGAACGACGCCATCCGAGCGGTGAAGGTCTGCAGATGTTGTTGTGCCAGAAGCGTTGTCGGAACCAGCACGGCCACCTGCTTGCCGTCCTGCACCGCCTTGAACGCGGCGCGAACCGCTATCTCGGTCTTGCCGTAGCCGACGTCACCGAGGATGACGCGGTCCATCGGAACCGCCTTCTCCATGTCGGCCTTGACGTCGGTGATGGCGGTCATCTGGTCGACGGTCTCGGTGAACCCGAACGCATCTTCCATTTCGAGCTGCCACGGGGTGTCGGGCCCGAAAGCGTGCCCGGGCGCGGCCTGACGAGCGGCGTACAGCTGCACGAGTTCGCCGGCGATCTCGCGAACTGCCTTGCGCGCCTTGCGTTTGGTGTTGGCCCAATCGGACCCGCCGAGCTTGCTCAGAGCCGGCAGCTCGCCGCCGACGTAACGCGAGAGCTGATCGAGCGAGTCCATCGGGACGAAGAGTCGGTCGCCTGGATGGCCCCGCTTGCTCGGTGCGTATTCGACCACGAGGTATTCGCGTCGGGCGCCGCCGATGGTGCGTTCGACCATCTCGACGAATCGACCGATGCCGTGCTGATCGTGCACGACGCTGTCGCCGGCGACGAGGGCGAGCGGATCGACCTGGTTGCGACGCTTCGCCGGGAGCTTGCGCCCCTCGCCCGCTGCGGCCACGCGGTTGCCGGTCAGATCGCTCTCGGTGACGACCACGAGTTTCGCATCGGGAAAGACCAGGCCGTCGTGCAACGATCCGCACAGGACGTTCACGACGTCGGCGACGGGGACCGCACCGGAATCGAGATGTGCCGCAGGCACTTCGGCCTCGGCGAGGCGTTCGATGATGCGGGAGGCGGTACCTGCACCCGCGACGGAGATGACCGCACGACCACCGGTGGCGATGTGCGCCCGCAACGTTGCGAACAGGGCCGTCAGCGCCTCCTCGGATCCCCGCACCTCCGGGACCGAATCGACGGCGAGTTCGACTTCTTCACCGTTGCCGGATGCCAACGGACTGATGGTCCACCACGGACGACCGTGCACCTGCGCCGATTCGCGAACCTGTCGAAGTGAACGGTAGGCCGAGGCACCGAGATCGAGAGACGCACCTTCGAGGCTGGACGTATCGAGAGTGGAGGTATCGAGCGGCGCAGCTCCTCCGATCGACGCCGCCGTCCAGGATGCTTCGAGGAACTCCTGCCCGGTGCGGACCAGATCTGTTGCGCGCGTTCGGATTCGCTCGGGATCGCAGAGCAATACGTGTGTTCCCGCCGGGAGGGTGTCCGCGAGCAACTGCAACTCACCCGGTTGCAGCAGCGGCAGCAGCGCCTCCATGCCCTCCACCGGGACGCCTGCGGACAGCTTGTCGAGCATCTCGACCAACGCGGTGTCGCCGGCGTTGTCGGCTGCGAGGACCGCGGCGCGGTCGCGGACCTCCTGGGTGAGCAGCAGTTCGCGGCACGGCGGAGCGATGACGAGATCGACCTCGTGATCGGGCAACGAACGCTGATCGGAGACGGCGAACGCGCGGAGCTCGGTGATCTCGTCGCCCCAGAATTCCACGCGGACCGGGTGATCTGCCGTCGGCGAGAAGAGGTCGAGGATGCCGCCGCGGACGGCGAACTCGCCGCGCTTGCCGACCATGTCCACGCGCAGGTAGCCGAACTCGACGAGTCGGTGGATCAGGCCGTCGAAGTCGATGTCGAGGCCGACCTTGAGGGTCACGGGTTCGATTTCGCCGAGACCGGGTGCCATCGGTTGCACCAGTGAGCGGACGGTGGTGACGATGACGCGCAGAGGATCGCCGTAATCGGTGTCGCCGGGGCGAGCGAGCCGTCGGAGCACGTCGAGCCGCTTGCCGACGGTATCGGCGCTCGGCGAGAGTCGCTCGTGCGGAAGCGTCTCCCACGACGGGAACATGACCACGCCGCCGCCGAGGATCTGGCGGAGTTCGTCGGTGAGATCGTCCGCTTCACGCCCGGTGGCGGTGACGATCAACAGTTGCGTGTGCTGCGCGATCGCGGCGGCGACGAACGGGCGAACCGAGTGCGGTCCGATGAGTGTGTGTTCGGCGGTTCCGATCGCGTCGGCGACGGCCACCATGGCCGAATCGGTCAGCGCGACGCTGGCCAGACCCGAGAGTTGCAGCGCCGCGTCGGGAACGATCGGGGCCGGCCCGGATGAAGAAATGGCAGGCAGAGAATCGGAAGACAACAGCAATGCTCCTACAAGCGAGTCGAGGCGATGGCTGCTCACACACAGTCACGAGCGAGTCTATGGGAGCACGCCGACAGCCCGGCGAGCGGGAGACGACGGGCTACGTCAGAGCAGCGTCGAGCATCGTCGAGAGAGACTCGGCAGCAGCAACCGAGTCGTACTCCGGGTCGTGCAGGCGCTCGGTGACGATCGCGTCGATCCCACCCCCGGTGATGACGGCCAGGGTGCGTGAATCGACGCCTGTCGTCCCGCGAGCCCGAACGGATGCGTCGATGATGTCCGCCAACGGACGCCATCGATCCTCCGGGCTGTGGCCCAGAGCCGAGTTGCCGAGCGCCTCGACCAACATGCGGGTGTGCGTCGGGTGGTCGCGAAGATGGCCGACCATCGCACGCACGTACGCCTGTGGACCCTCCCGGGCGTCGACGGCCTCGACCGCGGCCGCCACGTCCGCCACCAGTGCCGCGAGAACGAATCGATACGCGGCGTCGATCACTGCGTCCTTGGTTCGGAAGTGATACAGCACAGCAGCTTTGGTGATCCCGGCACTGTCCGCTATGCGGGCGAGCGAGACCTTCGCGTACCCGTGTCGGGCGACCGAGTCGATCGTGACGTCGATCAGCTGAGCGCGTCGCGCGCGCTCGACGAAGCTCGGTTCTCTCGTTGCCACGATCGCCAGCCTACCGTACGGTTGAATTACTTACCGATCGGTTAGGAAATTCGCGATGGACGACCGGGCACCGAACAAGTGGCGTCGATACCTGAAGATCGCCGCTGGGGCGTCGACCGTCGGCGTGCTCGCCCTCGCGTTCGCGCTCCGGTCTCCGTCACCGGTGGGCCACTGGAACAGCGCGGCGAGCGAGGACCGGTTTCTCGCCGCCTACGACCGCGCATTCGAGGATCTGCCCGATCCGGCGGAGACGCTCGACATCAGAACCGACTACGGCGTCGTGTGCGTATATCGATTCGCGGGCACCGGAACCTCGACCCACCCTCTGCTCCTGCTCCCCGGCCGTTCCTCGGCCACACCGGTGTGGGCGGCCAACCTGCCCGGACTGCTGACGATCGGCGACGTCTACACCGTCGACCTGCTCGGCGAGCCGGGTCGCAGCATTCAGGAACGGCCGATCACCAGCGACAAGGACCAGGCCACGTGGCTCGATCAGACACTCGCCGCTCTGCCGACCGACAAGGTCCATCTCGTCGGACTGTCGATCGGTGGGTGGACCGCAGCGAACCTGGCGCTGCACGACAGCACGCACCTCGCCACTCTCACGCTGATAGACCCGGCCCAGACTTTCGCCGATATTCCCTGGGGCACCGCGATTCGGGCCCTCCCCGCCGCCGTGCCGTGGCTTCCGAAATCCTGGCGGGACAGCTTCGATTCCTATACCGCGGGAGGCGCAGTGGTGCAGGACGTCCCCGTCGCCGACATGATCGAAGCCGGGATGCAGGGCTATTCGCTGAAGCTGCCACAGCCCACACGTTTTACCGACGAGCAACTCGCGACGCTCGACGTGCCCGTTCTGGCGATCATCGCGGGCAGGTCGGTGATGCACGACGCCCAGGAAGCCGTCGCGACGGCAGAGCGGACACTGCCCGACGGGACCGTCCGGCTCTATCCGGACGCCTCACATGCCGTCAACGGCGAATATCCGGAACGGCTTCGCGACGACATCGCCGACTTCGTGGGCCGGCATCGCTAGTTACGGGCCGAAGCGGATGACGCGACGCGCTGCGAATTCGCGGAAGTAGTCGAGCTTGTTGGCGGGAACCAGCGCCGGGAGAAGGTAGTACCAGAGGCGCTCCATGCGCGACGGCAATTCCTCGGTGGTGGAGGTGGCAACTGCCACCATGTGTACTCCGGTGAGGATTTCCAGGACCAGAGATCCGATGGTGCGCGAATCCGAGTTGGGGTCGATGTCCCCCTGCGCGATGGCCTTGGCGGCGAGCCTGTCGAACGACTCGCTCCACCCGGCCATGACGTTGCCCTCGGTGCCGCGGTAATCGCCGATCTGATGGCTCAGCCGAAGCATGGCCGAGACCATGGGGTCGCTGACCGAGAGGTCGACGACGATGTAGGAAATACCGATCGCCGCTTCGAGTGCGGGGATTCGACCGTCGTTGAACTGCGAGCAGGCCGTCGTCAGACGCGCGTTGCCCTCGTCGATGACCGCACGTGCCAGTTCTTCCTTGGAGCCGAAATGGAAGTACAGAGCGCCCTTGGTGACCTGGGACTGAGAAATGATCTCGCTGAGGCTCGCGTTCGCGTACCCGAGGCGCAGAAATACGTTCGCTGCGCCAGCCAGCACGGTGTCGCGAGTGATTTCAGCGCGGGCCTGCCTGACCATGGGATCCGCCTTCGCAATAAGAACTGCCACTGCGCAAATTACGCCCGAACGGTACCACTGAGTGGCTTTACGTCTCGTGCCAACATGCATCGGTCCGATTGAAGCACTGTGCCGTAGGTGACACAGCTCTCATGGCCGACAAAGGGGACGATACCCCCTCATACGCCGCGGAGAGACCGAACCGTGTACTCATTCCTCGGTCAATCGAGGGTCCGCTTCCAGATTCGTCAGCCCGTTCCAGCACAGGTTGACCACGTGCGCCGCCACCACTTCCTTCGACGGGGTACGCACATCGAGCCACCATTGCGCGGTCATCGACACCATTCCGACGAGGGCCTGGGCGTACATCGGCGCGAACTCGGGATCGAGGCCTCGGCGCGAGAAATCTCCGGCCAGCATGTGCCCGACGCGACCGACGGCCTCGTTGAGCAGCGACGAGTACTTGCCGTCCTCGGCGGAGACCGGAGAGTCACGAACGAGGATGCGGAAGCCGTCGGTGCGGTCCTCGATATAGGTGAGCAGCGCCAGTGCAACCCGCTCGACACGGATACGCGACCTGTTGAGATCGAGGGAACTGGTGATCATTCCGAGCAGAGTCGACATCTCGCGGTCGACGATGACGGCGTAGAGACCTTCCTTACCGCCGAAGTGCTCGTAGACGACCGGCTTGGACACGTTCGCGCGTCCCGCGATCTCCTCGACGGACGCGGCCTCGTACCCACGTTCGGCGAACAGCGTCCGACCCACCTCGATCAACTGCTCGCGCCGTTGCGTCCCCGTCATCCGGACCCGAGGTGAGCGTTCCTGCTCGGAGGCTGCGCCTGTCATGGAAAACCGCTTCCGTCACCGACCGTGTGCATTGTCAGACGCCACCCTCGACGTCTCCCTCACCCTAACCATGTCCGAACCATCCGGTTTCGAACGTCGCGAGTGCAGGGACAAGAACAACTCGAACGGTCTCATGTGCGCCGCGGTTCGACTCACCACTACCTCGCGTGCGAGGATCGTTGCGCTCAGTGGGAGCGCAGCGGCAGACGAAGGCGTCGTTCGATTCGTCGGCCACTGATGAAACCGCTGGCCGTTTATCCGCCGTGGTGTAATGGCAGCACCTCTGATTTTGGTTCAGATAGTTCAGGTTCGAGTCCTGGCGGCGGAGCGAGCAACATCATTCACGCATGCCGTCATTCGCGTTACCGCCTGAGGAGCTCAATGCCTGTGCAGACCGCCGTGGTCGTTCTCGCTGCGGGTGCAGGTACCCGAATGCGATCGAAGACTCCGAAAGTTCTGCACCCCCTGGCCGGTCGCACCATGCTTGCGCACGCCCTCCACGCAGCCGCCGACCTGGGCCCCGACCATCTGGTGACGGTCGTCGGACACGATCGCGAACGAGTCACGGACGCCGTCCAGGACCTCGCAGCCACCTTCGGTCGCACGATCCACACCGCCGTCCAGGATCGCCAGCTCGGCACCGGGCACGCCGTCCAGTGCGGCCTCGCTGCACTCCCGGACGACTTCGAGGGCACGATCCTCGTCACCGCAGCCGACGTCCCGTTGCTCGACGGCCACACTCTCAAAGCTCTGCTCGACGAGCATCTGAGCGCCCCCCGGCCCGCCGCGGCCACGGTTCTGACATTCCTGCCCGACGACGCCAACGGATACGGCCGCATCGTCCGCACCGACGACGGCGAGGTGGCCGAGATCGTCGAGCATGCCGACGCCACGCCCGCTCAGGTCCTCATCGGTGAGGTCAACTCCGGCGTCTACGCGTTCGACGCCGTTGCGCTTCGTACCGCCCTGGGCAAGCTCAGCACCGCCAACGCTCAGCACGAGCTGTACCTGACCGACGTCGTCAAGATCAGCAAGGCGGACGGTAAAGCCGTGTACGGCACTCAGCTCGCCGATCCCGATCTGGTGGTGGGGGTCAACGACCGCGTCCAGCTGGCGCACGTCACGTCCGTGCTCAACCGCCACATCATCGAACGGCACATGCGGGCCGGCGTCACCGTCGTGGACCCGTCGACCACCTGGATCGACATCGACGTCACCCTCGGCGCGGACGTCCGCATCGAACCCGGCGTCCAACTCCACGGCAAGACCCACATCGCCGACGACGCCATCGTCGGGCCCGACTCGACGCTGCGTGACGTCGAGATCGGCGAGCGCGCGTCGGTCGTGCGGACCCACGCCGAGCAGGCCGTGATCGGACCGGATGCCACCGTCGGACCGTTCACCTATCTGCGTCCGGGCACGGTGCTGGGCGCAGGCGGCAAACTCGGTGCCTACGTCGAGACCAAGAACGCGACGATCGGCCGCAACACCAAGGTCCCGCACCTCACCTACGTCGGCGATGCCACGATCGGTGACCACAGCAACATCGGTTGCTCCAACGTCTTCGCCAACTACGACGGCGTCAACAAGAGCCGCACGGAAATCGGATCCCACGTACGGACCGGTTCCGACTCGACGTTCGTCGCTCCCGTACATGTGGGCGACGGCGCTTACACCGGTGCCGGAACAGTGGTTCGGGACGATGTTCCTCCCGGCGCACTGGCCGTCTCCGGTGGCAAGCAACGCAATATCGAAGGCTGGGTCATGGACAACAGGCCCGGAACCGAAGCTGCGAAAGCAGCGGCGCTCGCAGATCGTGATCGGCAAGAACAAAAGGACGGCGAAGAGCAGTGACCACCCCTAATTGGATCGACAACCAGAAGAACCTGATGTTGTTTTCTGGTCGAGCACATCCGGAGTTGGCCGAGCAGGTCGCCAAGGAACTCGGAATCGACGTCACCCCGCAGACCGCGCGTGACTTCGCCAATGGCGAGATCTTCGTGCGCTTCGAGGAGTCGGTCCGCGGGTCGGACGCCTTCGTGCTGCAGTCGCATCCGTTCCCGCTCAACACGTGGCTGATGGAACAGCTCATCATGATCGACGCTCTCAAGCGCGGATCGGCCAAGCGCATCACCGCGATCCTGCCGTTCTACCCGTACGCCCGCCAGGACAAGAAGCACCGGGGACGCGAGCCCATCTCCGCTCGTCTGGTCGCGGATCTGCTCAAGACCGCCGGTGCCGACCGCATCATCACCGTCGACCTGCACACCGATCAGATCCAGGGCTTCTTCGACGGCCCCGTCGATCACATGCACGCACACAGCCAGCTCGCCGATCACATTCGGGCGACCTACAGCCTCGAGCACATCACCGTGGTCTCCCCCGACTCCGGCCGTGTGCGCGTCGCCGAGAAGTGGGCCGACTCGTTCGACGGCGCGCCGCTGGCGTTCATCCACAAGACGCGTGACCCGTTGGTGCCCAACCAGGTCAAGTCCAATCGCGTCGTCGGTGACGTCGAAGGCCGCACCTGCATCCTCATCGACGACATGATCGACACCGGCGGCACCATCGCCGGCGCCGTGAAGGTGCTCAAGGAGGCCGGAGCCGGTGACGTCGTCATCGCCGCCACCCACGGCGTTCTGTCCAACCCCGCCGCCGAGCGCCTCGCGAACTGCGGTGCCAAGGAAGTGGTCGTCACCAACACGCTGCCGATCAGCGACGAGAAGCGCTTCGCAACGCTGACCGAGCTCTCGATCGCGCCGCTGCTGGCCCGCACCATTCGCGAGGTCTTCGAAAACGGTTCCGTCACCAGCCTTTTCAACGGCAGCGCATAACAGTCAGTCTGTTTCACCCCGCCCCGCCCACTCTCCGTCCGCGTCGCATGAACTACGTCACGTCCGTGACCGGAACATGCAGCTCGCGAGGCGGTGGTGTGCGGGGCGGGTTTCGTTGTCACCTAAGATGACTCGTCGTGATCGACGCAGACTCTTCCCACGGCCCGGCTGGAACTACTACGGTCAGAATTGCCCGATGGACGCCGGGCGGGTGCGTCTGGTGCGGTAGTACCGACAGCGTCGAGGACTTCCGAAACGAGCCGCGCTGCGGTCTGTGCCGCGAGAAGGAAGCGGTCATCGACGAGGCCAAGCACTTCATCGGGATGTACGGTCTGCGGCCCCTGGGCGGCACGCTGGCGTCCGAGGACGAGGAGGAGCGCGAGTACCGCGTCACGGCTCGGGATGCCCGTGAGGTGCTCAACCGTATTCGGCTCGAGAAGCTGCCCGATCCGGCTGCCGTCCGCAAAGCGTTGCGTCCCAGGGCCGCTGCTGCGGGAAACACACCGGCCTCGACGACGTCCGGAGCCCCTACGAAGGCACCGACGAAGAAGTCGCAGGCCGGTGTCACCGGAATCGACGCGATCGAACTGCAGTCACGTGTGCAGAAGCTGCTCGGCCAGCTCACCTCCGTCGACGAGCAGATCAGCGCACTCGACGGCGTGCAGGGCCTGCCGGCACGTGCACGCATGAAGGATCTCGAACGGCAACGCACCACAGTCCTGTCGACGCTGGCCGCGCTCGAGAAGGCTCGTCGCCGCACCAACTGATCCACGTAGTCTGATCGAGTGCTGCGCAAGCGTTCGATCTCACGGCAGGTGCTCGATGCCACCTACGCCGTCGTCTTCGTTCTGCTCCTGCTGCCGTCGACGCTGAGCGGACCGTACGGTTCTTCCGGCGCGGGTGTGCTGGTCGGTTTCGGCGTAGCGCTGGCCATCAGGCGCCGCTCACCGCGACTGTCGTTGGCACTGGCCTGGGTGCTGGCCGTCGTGCAGATGGTCGGCGGGGTGCTCCCCCTCTCCGCGGACACCGCAATCTTCGCGATTCTGTACTGCTCGGCCGCGTACGGCGACAGCGTCGTTCGACGCTTCGGGCTCGCGTCGGCCGTCGGCGGCGGAGTGATCGCCGCGCTGTACCTGGCGTACGTGGACGGCAATCCCTTCGGCCCGCCCACGGAGGAGGGCTACCAGGAACCCCGAATCGCGCAGTTCGCCCTGCTCCTCGCCGGCCTGTGGGCCATGCTCGGATTGTCCTGGGCACTGGGCCGTCTCGCCTACGCCCGGCGCACCGCCATCGAATCCGCACACGTACGCGAGCTCGCCGAGGTACATCAGGCCCGCGCCGAACACGAAGTGGCAATCGAGCAGGAGCGCAACAGAATTGCTCGCGACATGCACGACATCGTGGCGCATTCGCTCGCCGTGGTGATCGCGCAGGCCGACGGTGCACGCTACGTACGCGCCATCGATCCCGCAGCCGTCGACACCGCGCTGACGACCATCTCCGACACTGCGCGCGATGCACTGACCGACGTTCGGGTGTTGCTCGGACAGCTTCGGCACAGTCAGGGCGATCTACCGAACCCGACACCCGACGATCTCGAGCGTCTCTTCGACCAGGTGCGCGCGACCGGACTGACCATCGACTCCTCGATCGACACCACGTCGGTGTCGTTGGGTGCCGGTGCGCACCTCGCGCTCTATCGCATCGCGCAGGAATCGCTGACCAATGCCCTACGTCACGGTGATCCCGACAAGCCCGTCAGCGTCACGATCGAATCCGACTCGGCGGGCATCGAATTGACGGTGCGCAACACCGTGCGTTCGGTGCGTTCGGCATCGGAATCGGGCGGGCACGGAATCGCCGGTATGAAGGAGCGCGCCAGCCTCGCCGGCGGCATGTGCACCGCGTCCGGCGACGGCTCGTCGTGGACCGTGACTGCCTGGCTTCCTGCTGCCGGCTCGTCCACGAAGGGAATCGACTGATGGCAGATCGAATCGAGGTGGCTCTGGTCGACGACCAGCAGCTGTTCCGAGCAGGTATTCGTATGCTCATCTCCTCGCAGCCGGACCTGGAGTTCGTCGGGGAAGCGGGCAACGGGCGAGAGGCCGTGGAGCTCGCCGCGTCGGCGAAGCCCGATGTGATGCTCATGGACGTCCGGATGCCGGTGCTCGACGGTATCGCCGCCACCGAGCAGATCGTGGCCGCGTCCGATACTCCACCGCGGATTCTGGTGCTCACCACTTTCGATCTCGACGAGAGCGCCGCGCGAGCGATCCGCTCCGGAGCAAGCGGTTTCGTGCTCAAGGACGCGGACCCGGAATTTCTGCTCGCCGCGATCCGGACGGTCCATGCGGGTAACTCTGTGATCGCCGCGTCGGCCACGACGGGGCTGCTGGCGCACTTCACACCTACGCCCGAGGTACCGAAGGTTCCCGCCGAGTTCGCCACCCTCACCGCACGGGAGAAGGAACTGTTTCGACTCACCGCCCGTGGGCTGAGCAATTCCGAGATCGCCGCGACGGAATTCTTGAGCGAGGCGACGGTGAAGACACACATCAGTCGAATCTTCGCCAAACTCGCGTTGCGCGACCGAGTGCAGTTGGTGGTCTACGCATTCGAGCACGGACTCACCGGAGACTGACACCGAAGTCATCCTCTCGATGTACGGGGCGAAGACTCGCGCCTGATTACTCCTGTCCGCCCACTTCATAGCGTTGTGGGCATGACAACAACACTCCCCCCGGTCGCCCGGGCATTCCAGGTCAGCAAGTATTTCGGTGACTCGTCCAACCCGGTCAGCGCCCTCGACAACGTCTCTCTCGACATTCACGGCGGCCAGTTCACCGCCATCATGGGACCGTCCGGTTCCGGCAAGTCGACTCTGATGCATGTGATGGCGGGCTTGGACAACGCCAGCACCGGGCATCTGATGTTGGCCGGTGCCGACATCACCGACGCGAACGACGACGCACTGACGACGTTGCGCCGCACGCAGGTCGGGTTCATCTTCCAGTCGTTCAATCTCGTTCCCACCCTCGGTGTTCGGGGCAACATCCTGCTGCCGTTCGAGCTCGACGGCCGCGCCCCCACCGCCGAAGAGGCGGCATGGACAGAGCAGCTCATCGACACTCTGGGATTGCGAGGGCGAGTGAACCACCGCCCGCATCAGCTCTCGGGTGGACAGCAGCAGCGCGTCGCGATCGCCCGCGCACTCGGTACGCGGCCGCACCTCATCTTCGCCGACGAACCCACCGGCAACCTCGATTCCCGAACCGGCCGTGAGGTTCTCGGCCTACTCGCCGCAGCGGTGCGCGAGTACGGTCAGTCGATCGTCATGGTCACCCACGACCCCATCGCGGCCAGCTACGCCGATCGCATCGTCTTCCTCGCCGACGGCCGCATCGCAGACGAACTGCCACGTTCGACGCCGGAGCAGATCTCGAGCTACATGCTGGGAATGGAGCACGCATCATGAACGGTGTGACTTCTGCTCGGGCGTCGAAGGAGCACGGCGCCAGTCTTCTGGTGACGTCGCTGGCGTCGTTCTTCGGTGTGGTGTTGATTCAGGCGACGGCGTTCCTGGTCGACATCTTCGGGGACATGGAAGGTGCCGCCGTCACGGCGCTCTACAGCGTGGCGCTGGTGTTCATCGGTCTCGCGCTGTATGTCGCGGCAGTGGTCACCTCGAACACGTTCGCAACGATCGTCGCGGGACGCACGCGCACGATTGCTCTTCTGCGACTCCTGGGTGCCCGGGCCCGTGACCTACGTCGATCGGTGGCCAGGGAAGGCTTCCTCGTCGGATTGTTCGGTGGTGCGGTCGGTTCGGTTCTCGGAGTCGGTGCCAGCCATCTGGCCCGTGCGGTCGCCGTCTCGGCCGGTCAGCTGCCCGATGTGGAGTACACGTCCGTTCAACCGCTGGTGATCCTGCCGGTGGTCATCGTGGTACTGACGACGACCCTCGCGTCGTATGTCGGGTCACGAAAGGTGCTGGAGGTGACACCCGTTCAGGCGACCGGCGGTGCCGTCGACACGGGGGTGGAGGCTCCGCGGTCGCGGCGTATCAGGACGGCACTGTCGATCGTGCTGATCGCAGGCGGAGTGGCGCTGCTGGGGCTCGGGATCCTGGTCGGGATGGTGAACCCGGCCGGTGTTCTGGTGGCGTTCCTCGGCGGTGTTGCGTCGTTCACCGGAATCATGGTCGGTGCCTATCGAATACTGCCCGCGACGCTGAGGCTTGTCGGGAGACTGTTCGGCCGGGGGCCTGCGGCAAGATTGGCTGCGGCCAACGCAATTCGCTACCCGGATCGCAGTACCCGTACCGCTGTGGGACTGCTGATCGGCGTGACGCTGGTGACCACGTTCGCCGTCGCGATGTACAGCTACCGGTCGATGCTCGTCGACGAATACGACGAGGCCTCCGTCGACCAGGTACTCACCGTGACGGTGGGAATCATGACCGGATTGATCGGGTTCTCGGCTGTGATCGCGGCAGTCGGGATGGTGAACAATCTGCTGCTGAGCATTCTGCAGCGCACCCGAGAGATCGGTCTGCTGCGGGCACTCGGATTCACCCGCAAGCAGATTCGGACGATGATCGTCTCGGAGAGCAGTCAGATGGTGGTCGCGTCGATGGGTTTCGGTCTGATTCTCGGCATCGGTTACGGCTGGGCCGCAGCACAATCGCTGCTGGGCTCGCTGGATTCGCGTGGACTCACCGCCCCCACTCTGCCGTGGGTCGTCATCGCCGGAACCGTGCTGTGCGGTGGACTCCTCGCCCTCGGTGCGTCACTGACTCCGGCGCGACGTGCCAATCAGATCTCACCGGTGCTTGCATTGGCGGACGTCTGACCTCGAGGTCTGTACCGCTCGGCGATTGCCAGGGCCCGGCGGTACAGACCATCGCGCCGGCCGACGCCTCTGCTCAGGCTTCGCTGTCGAGTTGCGCCATCTGCGCCTCGGCGTAGCGCTCGCCCGCTACCGCATCTTTCGGCACGCTACTCTCGATCCGCGACACCTCCTCGGAGGTCAACGAGATCTCCGATGCAGCAATGGTTTCCGCCAAACGCTCGACGGTTCGTGCGCCGACGACGGGCACGATGTCGTCACCCCGGGAGAGGACCCAGGCAATGGCCAGTTGTGCGACCGAGACGTTGCGCTCGTCCGCGATCTCGGCCAGCAACTCCACGAGTTCGCGATTCCTCGTCAGGTTCTCCCCTTGGAATCGGGGGCTGTGTGCACGGAAGTCGTTGTCGGCCAACACAGTGGACGTGCGGAACGTGTCGCTCAGCAGCCCACGTGAAAGCACGCCGTACGCGGTGGTACCGACACCGAGCTCGCGGGCCGTGTCGAGGATGTCGTCCTCGATTCCACGCGAGACGATGGAGTATTCGATCTGCAGGTCGCAGATCGGGTGTACCGCCGCGGCACGACGCAGCGTCGCACTCCCGATCTCGGACAAGCCGATGTGTCGCACGTATCCCGCGTCCACCATCTCGGCTATGGCACCGACGGTGTCTTCGATCGGCACCTGCGGATCCAGTCGGGCGGGTCGGTAGATGTCGATGTGATCGACGCCGAGCCGTGCGAGTGTGTAGCCCAGCGCGCTCTTGACGGCGTTCGGCCTGCCGTCGAATCCGAGCCAGCTTCCGTCGGGTCCACGTAGTGCCCCGAACTTCACCGACAGCACGACCTCGTCGCGGTTGCGCTCGCGCAGTGCCCGACCGATGAGCATCTCGTTGTGGCCGGCACCGTAGAAGTCGCCTGTGTCGACCAGGTCGACGCCGGCGTCGAGCGCAGCGTGGATGGTGCGGATCGATTCGCCGTCGCTGGAATCGCCGTATGCGCCGGACATACCCATGGCACCGAGACCGATGCGCGACACCGTGGGTCCGGTATTTCCCAATCGTGTTCTGTTCATGAAGTCCACTGTGTGCTCTGTGGCGATTGTCGCGCCAGAGAGCGGTTGTCAGGGGACTGCCCGTCCCTGGTTCGGCTCGACGATTCGGTGGACACTGAGCGAGTGGAACGTGACGAACTGGCCGACTTTCTCCGACGACGACGGGCGCTGCTGACGCCCGAGGACGTCGGTGTGTCACCCGGACCGCGCCGCCGCACGCCGGGGCTGCGCCGCGACGAAGTGGCACTGCTGGCCGGGATGTCCACCGATTACTACACCCGCCTCGAACAGCGTCGCGGGCCGCATCCGTCCACGCAGATTCTCGGTTCGCTCGCCCGCGCGCTGAGATTGGACGACGACGAGCGCGACCATCTCTACATCCTCGCCGGCCAGGCACCGCCCACCCGTGTCGGCGCGGACAAGCACGTCGGGCCCGGCCTGATGCACCTGCTGACCAAGCTCGACGACACGCCGGCCTGCGTCGTGACAGACCTCGGCGAGATCCTGGCGCACAACGCGATGTACCTCGCGCTGGCCGAGGACCCGCGCACGTACACCGGGCTCGACAGGTACGTGGTGTGGCGGTGGTTCACCGATCCCGGCACGCGCCGCAACTTCGTCCGCGAGGACTGGGATCGGATGGGCCACAAACACGTAGCCGATCTCCGAGCAGTGTCGGCCAGGCGAGCGGGCGATCCCGAGGTCGCTGTACTGGTCGAGCGTCTACGCGCCGCCAGCTCCGAGTTCGAGACGATATGGAGCGAGCACCGAGTCGCGTACAAGACGTCGGCGTCCAAACGCTTCGTGAATCCCGAACTCGGCGTGATCGCCGTTCACTGCGAGACCCTCGTGACCCAGAGAGAGGGCCAGCATCTCCTGGTCTATTCGCCGCAGCCGGGAACCGACGCCCGCGAGAAATTGAATCTGCTCGGGGTCATCGGTACTCAGCACCTGGGCATCACTGCCTCCGAGTAGTCGAGGGCTCGTTCACACTCGACCCGCAAGAATCAGCGCGAACCGCGAATCGGAGTCGGACCACAGATGCTCGACGCCGAATCCCGCTGCAGCCAGTTCTTCGGTGATGCCGTCCGGTCGGAACTTCGCCGAGATCTCGGTGCGCAGTTCCTCGCCCGCCTCGAAATGCACGTGCAGATCGAGATCGGCGATATACACCTCCTGCGTCGATGTCGCCCGCAGTCGCATCTCGATCCACTCCTGCTCGGCGTTCCACAGCGCGACGTGCTCGAACGCATCGGAATCGAAAGTGCCACCCAGGCGAGAGTTGATCACCGACAGCACGTTTCGATTGAACTGCGCCGTCACCCCCGCCGCGTCGTCGTACGCCGGAACCAGCACGTCCGGGTCGATGACCAGTCCGACGCCGAGGAGTAGGTGCTCCCCTGGATCGAGCGCGCCTGCGATCGCCTTCAGAAAGTCCTCGCGCTCCTCGGGAATGAGGTTGCCCAGGGTGCCACCGAGAAACGCGATGGTGCGTGCGCCCCCGCCGGGCAGATTGTGCAGAGTGTCGGTGAAGTCGCTGACGATGCCGCGCACCTCGAGGGCGGGAAACTCCTGGGCGATCTGCTCGATGGCTCCCTCGAGCGCAGTGACCGACACATCCTGCGGCACATAGGTGTTCAACCAACCGTGCTTGGCCCCTGCAGCGAGCAGGATCTTCGACTTCTCCGACGAGCCCGACCCGAGCTCGATCAACATGGTGGATTCGGTCGCCTCGGCGATGTCGAGGGCATGCTCTTCGAGCAGGGCACGTTCGGTGCGGGTCGGATAGTACTCGGGCAGCTCGGTGATCCGCTCGAACAGCTCGCTGCCCACGGCGTCGTAGAAGTACTTGGGCGAGAGCCACTTCGGCGTGGACGTCAACCCGTCTCGCACGTCCTTACGCAGTTCGTCCACCAGTGCCGTGTCAGCGAGGTGTACCTCGACAGTGCTCATGTGTGCTCCTCTTCGTCGAGACGGGAAACGGTGAACTCGGACGCCGTGGCAACGACGAGACTGCGGTCGTCGACGGGCGTCCAGTCGGAATTGTCGTCGGTGGGTTCGGACGCGATCGTGACGGCGTCACCGGAACTGCGGACGGACAGTGCGTGACGCACTGCGGTGGCGTACAAATTCTCCCCGTCGCCGAGGAGAAAGTTGAGCCTGGACCCCGGTGCGCGCGCCTCGATACGCCGAACCACAGCGGCAAGCGCTGCCGGCGGTTCGAGGGTTGCGAGCAACTGCCGCAGCACGATCCAGACTGCGGCCGCGTCGGTCGGAGCCGGCAACGTGAGTGCATCTTCGGGCGGCACCTCGGACCACAGGTCGGTCAGTGAGTGGGGCCAGCCGCGGACCACACCGTTGTGACTGAATGCCCACCGGCCGTCGGTGAACGGTGCGCAGGCCGATCGCTCCACCGGCATTCCCACCGTTGCCGATCGCACGGCGGCGATCACCGACGTCGAATCGAGCTGCGGCAGAACATCGTCGACCGCAGGGTCGCTCCAGATCGGCATGGCGTTGCGGTAGCTGCGAACCGAACCGGCCTGCCACCATGCGACCCCGAAGCCATCGGCATTGATGGTGCCCCGCCGCGCATGTCGTCGGGGGCATACGACTGCACCCGCAAACTGTGATCGCCGCCGGTGAGCACTCCCCCGACGGACGTGAGAGGGCCGAGATACCCGAGATGTCGGCACATTCAGCTGGGCTCGACGTCGCGGGCCAACCGGAATCCGCTGAAGATCTGGCGTCGGATCGGATGGTCCCAGTTGCGGAACGTGCCTCGGCACGCGACCTCGTCGGTGCCGAACGAGCCGCCGCGCAACACCTTGTAGTCGCCGCGGAGAAACACCTCGGAGTACTCGGCGTACGGAAACGCCTCGAATCCGGGGTACGGCTCGAAATCCGAGGAAGTCCATTCCCATACGTCACCGATGAGTTGGTGCACGCCGGCAGGGGAGGCACCCTCGGGATATGCGCCGACGTCTGCCGGTTCCAGATGCCGCTGATTCAGATTGGCATGTGCTGCAGTGGGTTCGGCGTCGCCCCACGGGTACGCGTTGCTGGTGCGAGTGTCGGCGTCGAAACGCGCGGCCTTCTCCCACTCGGCCTCCGTCGGCAGTCGCTTGCCTGCCCAGCGGGCGTAGGCGTCGGCCTCGAACCAGCACACGTGCACTACGGGCTGCTGCGGGCGAACCTTCTTGGACACCCCGAAACTGCGACGCCACCACGTTCCGTCGGAGTCGGACTCCCAGAACTGTGGCGCGGTCAGGTTCGCGTCGACGCGATGCTGCCAACCCTTCTCGGTCCACAGTTCGCGGCGTCGGTAACCGCCGTCGGCGATGAAGTCCATGAACTGCGCGTTGGTGATCGGTGCCCGGTCGATGGCGAAGGTGGGTACGTGCACCGAATGAGCCGGTCGCTCGTTGTCCAGTGCCCACGGGTCGAGCGAGGTCCCCATCGAGAACGGACCACCCGCGATGACGGCCTCACCCGACACCGGCACCACCGAGGCCGGTGGCGCAGGAGCCGTGAGAACCGCGGGCCCCGAACGCAATTGATGGGTCGCGAGCATGGTCTCGTCGTGCTGCTGTTCGTGCTGGGCGATCATGCCGAACGCGAAACCGTGCTTCTCGACCGGTCGACCCTCGAAAGTGCTGTGATCGAGCACATCCCAGGCCTTGTCGCGCACGGTCCGGACGTAGACGCGCGCCTCGTCCGGAGTGAGCAAGGGAAGCGACGTACGCGAAGACCGCGAGTGCTTGAACGCGTCGTACAGCTCGTCGATGTCCGGACGGACGGGATCGCGGCCACCGACGTCGCGTACGAGCCAGAGCTCCTCTTGACTGCCGATGTGCGCGAGATCCCACACCAGCGGGCTCATCAACGGCGAATGCTGTGCCATCAGTTCGGTCTCGTCCACACAGTCGGTGAGTGCGCCGCTGCGGGCACGACTGCGAGTGAGGACCGTTTCGATTCTGTTCCTGAGTTGTTCGGCGCTCACACCGATTCCTTTCGAGTCCGAAATTCCTGTGTCGCCGTGTCGAATTCACTGGGGGGCTCGCCCGCACCGCATCGGCGAGATGCCGCCGACAGCAACTCGGAGTACTCGCCGCCGACCTCCGCGGCGAGTTGGAGCAATTCGGTTGCCGCCGCAAGGAGGTCGTCGTCGGCCAACCCGAAGCGGGCCGCGTCGAGCCACCGTCCCGCCGTTCCGCCGCCGATCTCGGTGGCGCGAGCCACCAGTTCGGGTGTGGACAACAGCGCCTCGAACGCCGCGGCCGGAACCACCCACTGACCGTCCGGCTGCGCATCGAGATAGCGAATCTCGAAGTGCCCACAGGCGCGCACCTTGGGGAACAGGGTGGTCAGGTGATAATCGAGGTCACTGTAGGTCGGCGCGCGTCCGACGATGCCGGGATCGTCCATCCACTGAGCGAACGTGGTGCCCGCAGGTGCTTCCCAGTTCTGCGTGATGCCCTGGATGCAGAGCAATGGAACGTCGAGTGCCCAGCGTGCGTAGTCGGCAATCGGGTCACCGGTGTTCGGAACCGCAGTTCTGCTGGAATCGGTTCTGCTGGAGTCGAGTTCGAGCCAGGTTCGCATCCGCTGCGATGCCCAGTCGCCGGCAGGTGCTCCGGCGAGTTCAGGAGATCGGGCGAACGCGCACACGAAGGCAGGACCGATGACGTGGAGCATGTGCCAGCGCGCGGCGACCTCGGCGCGATCACGTCCGGCGTCGACGCTCACCTGAGCCGCAGCGGTGTTGCACATCATCAACTTCCCGAAGGGGCCGATGGTGGTGAACCGATTCTCCATCGCACAGTACCGCGGGAGGACGAGGAGGCGTTCCGGTGCCCGAGCGGTATCGGCCGGAACGGACGCCATGTCGATGCCGGCATCACCGAGGATGTTCCGCAGCCGCTGGGCATCGGCGTCGAGCATCGGCGCGAGTCGAGAAACGGATACATAAGGCGAACTGGACAATTCGACCTGACCGCCGGGTTCGACGGTAACGATGCTTCCGCCCGGCAACGACAGGGCGGGTGATTCGGGATCGATACTGCGCGGGGAGTGAACACCGAGCGCATCGGCCAGAGCCGAGAGGGTCGGACGGGTTCCGTCGTCGAGGGCGGTGAGCCACTCGAGTTCGGCACCGACGAGTGCCGGTGGCCCCAGCTTGAAACACACCTTCGACACGTATGCCTCTGCTGCCGGGCGCGAGCTCAGCCCGAGAGACTTCTCGTTGGACGACACTCATTCCTTCTTTCCGCACTCAACACGTTCTCCGCTCGGAGAACGTACCCAGCTGCGAGGATCGAAAACGCCGCGATCCCTCGTCCGGTCGAGGCTACCGATTGTGGAACTCTGGTGCCCGAGAGTTCGCAACCGAAAGGACGACCGATGCTCGATCACGACCGCATTCGACGCGACACCCCAGGTGCGTCGAGCCGCGTGTTTCTCGACAGCGCCGGATCCTCGTTGCCCCCGACCGTCGTCCTCGACACCGCGATCGCGCATCTACGCCGCGAAGCGGAGATCGGCGGCTACCGGGCCGCGAACGAACGACTCGACGACCTCGCCGCGGTCAAGACCTCGATTGCAACATTGATCGGCGCGCAGGCGTCGAGCATTGCACTGAGCGATTCCGCGACGCGGGCCTGGACGGACTTCTTCTACTCGGTGCCGCTCTCGGCCGGCGACCGAATCCTGCTGTGCCAGGCCGAGTACGCCAGCAATGCCATCTCCGCCCTCCACCGCGCCGAAGTCACCGGAGCGACCGTCGAGGTCATGCCGAGCGACGCATCGGGACGCATCGACCTGGACGCACTGGAATCGATGCTCGACGACCGCGTGAAACTGATCTCGGTGGTGCACGCCCCCACGAACGGCGGCCTGATCAATCCCGCCCGTGCCGTGGCCGATCTCGCCCACCAGCACGGTGCACTGGTCCTGCTCGACGCCTGCCAGTCCATCGGGCAGCTGCGCGTCGACGTCGAGGAGTTGGGAGTCGACGCCCTCTCGGCCACCGGCCGCAAATGGTTACGCGGCCCACGCGGAACGGGCTTCCTCTACCTGCGTCCGGGATTGGCGTCGACGCTGCATCCGCCGGCCCTGGACCTGCACAGCGCAGAGTGGACCGATGGACGGACCTACCGGATGGCAGACGACGCCACGCGATTCGAATTCTGGGAATGCGACGTCGCGGCCAGGCTCGCGCTCGGTGCGGCCGTCGACTACCTGCTCGAACTCGGTATCGACCGAGTCGAAGACGCCGTCGTCGAACGTGCCGACTACCTCCGCTCGGGCCTTCGGAAGGTTCCCGGGGTGACCGTGCGCGACCTCGGCGACCGCAAGAGCGGCATCGTATCCTTCACCGTCGACGGCGAGGATCCCGTGGCAGTGCGTGACCGACTGGCCGAACGAAACGTGACGGTCACCGTCAGCCATCGCGGTTCCACGCGTCTGGACATGACGGGCCGGGGACTCGACGCCGTCGTGCGTGCATCTCCGCACTATTTCGTCGCGTTCGCCGAACTGGACACGATGCTCGCTGCGCTCGCAGGTGAGTGACACTTCGTAGCAGGGGTCGAAGTTCCGCTCACATAGGCGGCGACCCCGATCGCCGAGACCACGAGTCCACCGAGCCCGAGCCAGGTGACCGCGTCGCCGAACATGAGCCAGGCCCACAGCATCGTCGTCGGCGGTGTCAGGTAGAGCAACACGCTGGCACGCGTCGGACCGTTGCGACGCACCACGAACAGGTACGCGCCGTACGCGCCGAACGTCGACAGCACGACCGTCCAGGCGACAGCCGCGAGAAAACCCGACGTCATCGGCGGTTCGACATCCCCGGCCAGCGCACTCCACGTCATGAATCCAACTGCGCTGACCGAACATTGTATTGCCATCGCCAGGGCGATCGGCTCCTTCGGTGCCAGCATTCGTTGACCGATCGTGCCCACCGACAGAGCCAGCATTCCCGCGGCCGGGAGCAGGTAGACCGGCCAGGAGAGGTCGGCACCGGACATGTCTCCGACCACCACCAGCGAGACACCCGCGATCCCGACGACGAGTCCGACGGCCTGCTGTCGTCCGACGCGTTCGCCGAAGATCGTGCTCGACGCCATCGCGACCACCAGTGGCTGCAACGCGGCGATCAACGCGGCGACGCCCGGCGGCACGCCCATCCCGATGCCGGTAATGGTCGCACCGAGGTAAAGGAACTGGCAGAACAGGCCCAGGACGGCATGGATTCGGATGGCATGCCAGGTGGGGGTCAGTTTCCGGAACCGGCACCACGCGATCAGCAACGCCGCCGCGGCGAGGTAGCGCCAGGCCAACAGCGTGTGGGCCGGGGCCTCGGCGGTTCCGAGCTCTGCTCCGATGAAGCCCGAACTCCACAGCACCACCAGTGCTGTACCTGCAATGACGTCGACTCTCGATCTCATGAAGCGATGTAAACATACAGGTCTGTATACTCGCAGTGCACCTGCCGCTCACCAGCGCTTTCGAAAGGCAACCATGCTCGACAAGCCGCTCACCCCCGCCGGAGAACGCATCCTGACCGTCGCCAGCGACCTGTTCTACGCCCGCGGGATTCGCGCCGTCGGAGTCGACCTCATCGCGGAGGAGGCCGGCACCACGAAGAAGACGCTGTACGACCGTTTCGGCTCCAAGGACGGCCTGGTGCAGCGGTACCTCACCCGCCGATACGGCCTGTGGTGCGATCACGTGACCCGGTACGTCGAATCCCTCGAATCAGGCGACGCGCGCATCCTCGGGGTGTACGACGCCCTCGATCTGTGGATGCGCGACAACCATCGCGGCTGCGGATTCGTCAACGCCTTCGCGGAGTTCGGCGGAACCGGCAGCCCGGTGCTCGCGATCATCGAGTCCGAGAAGGAATGGACGAGATCGTTGTTCGCGCGATTGGCCACCGAAGCCGGTTACCCCGATGCCGAGCAGCTCGGAACCCGACTGTCGGTACTGCACGAGGGCGCGGTGGTGATGGGCACAGCGGGGGCTCGCGATGACGCGATCGTGGTCGCGCGGGGCATCGCGTTCGATCTGCTCGCTGCGCTCGCAGTGGTGCGGACAGGTGCCCCAGGGGGCGCATAACCAAGCCACTGCGCGGCATCGTGTATTGTTTCCCAGGTTGTCTCGGCGAGGGTAGATCCAGATTTCAGGATCCACCGTTATCGACGCGGCTCGGCCCCGTTGGCCGCGCTCGTTCGTGTCCGCCCCGACGAGCTTGACCGCCCGACGAAGTACGCCGCACGAACCACAGTTATCAGGAGCATCCAGCACCATGGCATCGAAGGTAAACAACCTCACCGCACAGGTCCGCACCGAATTCGGCAAGGGAGCCGCCCGCCGCACCCGTCGCGACGGCCTCGTTCCCGCCGTTCTGTACGGACACGCCACCGACCCCCAGCACCTCGCACTGGACGCTCGCGCGTTCGCAGCCGTACTGCGTAACGACGGCACCAACGCCGTGCTGACCCTCGACATCGATGGCAAGACGCAGCTGGCGCTGACCAAGTCGATCGTCGTGCACCCGATCCGTCGTAGCATCGAGCATGCCGACCTCCTCGTCCTGAAGAAGGGCGAGCGCGTCACCGTCGAGGTCAACATCATCGTCGAGGGCGACGCCGCACCGGGCACCCTGGTCACCACCGACTCGACCGCGGTCGAGATCGAGGCCGACGCACTGGAGATCCCGGAGAACTTCGTCGTCTCCGTCGAAGAGGCTCAGATCGGTACTCAGATCACCGCAGCCGACCTCGACCTTCCGTCCGGCGTCACGCTGGTGTCCGACGGCGAGATGCTGCTCGTGAACGTTGTCGAGGCTCCGTCCGAGGAAGACCTCGAGGCCGACGGCGAAGGCACCGAGCCCATCTCCGAAGAGGGCGAAGCCGAGACTCAGGAAGAAGCCGAGTCCTCGGACGAGGACAGCTCCGACGAGAGCTGATTCTTCACCTGCACGCTCGACGGCGCGCTGCTTCCCTCGGGAGCAGCGCGTCGTTCGTTTCGAAGGCCTGATGAGACAATGACGACCGTGAGTGTTGATCCCGCAGCGCCGACCCTGATCGTCGGCCTCGGCAATCCCGGCCCGCAGTACGAAAAGACCCGTCACAACGTGGGATTCATGGTGGCCGACGCCCTGGCCGGACGCATCGGTTCCGCGTTCTCCTCGCACAAGAAGTCCAACTCCGACATCGTGCAGGCCCGTCTCGGCAGTCGCTCGGTGGTCATCGCCAAGCCGCGCACCTTCATGAATCTCTCGGGCCAACCAGTGGCTGCGTTGGCGCGCTTCTTCTCGATCGAGCCTGCGAACATCGTCGTGGTGCACGACGAGTTGGACATCGACTTCGGTGCTCTACGACTCAAACTCGGCGGCGGCGAAGGCGGCCACAACGGCCTCCGCTCGATCTCGCAGCACCTGAGCACCAAGGACTATCTGCGGGTGCGCGTCGGCGTCGGGCGACCACCGGGACGGATGGATCCGGCGTCGTTCGTGCTCAAGCCGTTCTCCGCTGCCGAGCGCAAGGACCTCGGCGTCGTGGTCGAGGAAGCAGCCGACGCCGCCGAGCTCCTGCTCTCGGCCGGACTGGAGGCCGCACAGAACACGGTGCACCCGCGCTGATCCCGGCGAACCGCGCGACCCTGTTGTGAGGCGCGCGCCCGCTCTCGTCTCCGAACGCACGCGCGCACCCCGCACGAAGGGTGTGAGGTCTGCAGCCCGTTTCAGGTCAGCAGCGACGCCGAATTTGCCCGCCGCAGTTTGCCGCTCGACGTCTTCGGAATGCTGCCCGGCCCCAACACCGCGACGGTTCGCGGCCGCACACCGACCTCCGAATGCACGGCATGGATCACTTCACGTTCGATGCGCCTGACCTCGTCCGGCTTGTCGATGTCGTTGGTTTCCACAGCCACCGCGAAACTTTCGCGTTTGTCACCGGCATCGAGCCGAATAGCCACGGCATTGCCCGGCCGCACACCGGCGACGGTGCCCGCGGCCCGTTCGATGTCGGTGGGATAGATGTTGCGGCCACCCATGATGATGACGTCCTTGATTCGCCCGCAGACGACCACCAGTTCGTCCTCGGTGATGTAGCCGACGTCGCCGGTGTCGAGCCAGCCGTCCGCGTCGAGCGTCGACACCGGGCCGTCGACGGTGATGTATCCGGGCGTGACGGCCTTGCCTCGCACCTCGATGATGCCGACGCCCCGTGCGGTGAGCACCTGCCCCTCCTTGTCCACGACACGGCCCTCCAACCCGGGAACGAACTTGCCGAGCGTTGCCAGCGATCGGGTGTTACCGCGAGTGGAGGGCACGGCACGACCGAGGGTCTCGAGCAGGTCCGCGTCGACCACGTCGATCACCTGCCCCTGATCGGGGTTCGGAATCGACACTGCCAGAGTCGTTTCCGCCATTCCGTAGACCGGAGCCAGCGCGAGTGGGTTCAGCTTGTACCGGGCTCCGGCCTCGGCGAGCGCGATCATGGTGTCCGGATCGACCGGCTCGGCTCCGTTCCAGGCGTAGCGCAGAGTCGACAGGTCGAGGTCCAGGTCGTCCTCCGCCTGACCGAGCCGCCGCGCCAGCAGCGAGTAGGCGAAATTGGGTGCTGCCGTGACGGTTCCGCGGTACTTGTGAATCAGTTTGGCCCACAACAGCGGCGAGCGCAGGAAGTCCAGCGGAGTGATACTGACGACCTCGGCACCGACCTGCATGGGCACCGACAGGAAGCCCACCATGCCCATGTCGTGGAACAGCGGCAGCCAACTGACCATCACATCGGTTTCGACATCGAATTCGATGCGGTCGATCATCGCGTAGGCATTGACGTAGAAGTTCTCGTGCGTGATCCGTACGGCCTTCGGCGAACCGGTCGATCCGGAGGTGAGCTGCTGCAACGCGATATCGGACTCGGACGTGGGCACCGGATCGATGTCGCGACCGGTCTTCATGTCCTCGATCTTCAGCACGGTGATGCCGCGCTCCTCGAGCACCGGTGCGGCGATGTCGAACGGAGCCCCGAGGATCACGGCCTTGGCCTCGATCATCCGCACGACGGTCTCGGTGTCCTCACCCCAGACGGCGAGGTCGGTCCGCGGTGTCGGCTGATGCAGCATCGTCACCGATCCCCCGCGCATCCAGGTCGCCTGGCACGCCGGAGCGATGTCGACCGGCTGACCGGCCAGGATGCCGATCGCATCCCCGTGTTCGACGCCTTCGTCGGCCAACGCACCTGCCATCCGACGCGCCTGCTCGTGGATTTCACCCCAGGACTGTCGCAATGCCTCGTCGGGCTCGCCGGTGATCAGACCGTGCTTGCTGGTGCTCGCGGTCTCGAACATCTCTTCGGTGAACTTGCTCAACGCGCGTCTCCTCGTGAGGGAATCCCGGCCCACCGTCCACAGTAGGCAGTCCCGCCCCGACCGAAGGGTGCAACAGGCCGCGTATCCTTGATTTCTGCCCCGGCACCCGATTCGGTGCCGCCCTTGCTAGGAGAATGAGGTTTTCGTGAGCACCCCGTCCAGTACCCCCGACGTCGACGCCACGATCGACGGGTCCGGACCGGCAGCGCTCGACGAGTCCGGAACCACCCGCAGCCGGGCCACAGAGCTCGAGACCGAGGTCGCGAGGCGTCGAACATTCGCGGTGATCTCGCACCCCGACGCCGGCAAGTCGACGCTCACCGAGGCCCTCGCCCTGCATGCGCGCGTCATCTCCGAGGCCGGAGCCATCCACGGCAAAGCCGGCCGCCGCTCCACCGTCTCCGACTGGATGGAGATGGAGAAGGCCCGTGGCATCTCGGTGAGTTCGACTGCGCTGCAGTTCAATTACCAGACCTCCCCCGACGCGGAGATCACCAACGTCATCAACCTCGTCGACACCCCCGGCCACGCCGACTTCTCCGAGGACACCTACCGCGTGCTCACCGCCGTCGACGCGGCCGTGATGCTGATCGACGCCGCCAAGGGTCTGGAGCCGCAGACCCTCAAGCTGTTCCAGGTGTGCCGCCAGTTCGGCATCCCGGTCATCACCGTCATCAACAAGTGGGACCGCCCGGGCCAGTCGCCGCTCGAGCTGCTCGACGAGATCGAGTCGCGGATCGGCCTGACTCCGACGCCTCTCTACTGGCCCGTCGGGATCGCCGGCGACTTCCGCGGCCTGCTCGACGTACAGGACGGGAGCTACATCCGGTTCACCCGTACCGCCGGTGGTGCGACCATCGCGCCCGAGGAATTCATGACGGCCGAGGCCGCCGCCGAACGTGAGGGCGTCGACTGGGACACCGCCGTCGAGGAAAGTGATTTGCTGATCTCGAGCGGTCAGCAACACGATCAGGAGATGTTCCTGGCCGGTCAGACGTCGCCGGTGATCTTCGGCTCCGCGATGCTCAACTTCGGCGTCCGGCAGATTCTCGACACCCTCGTCGCTCTGGCACCCGCCCCCGGCGCGCGCGACGACGTCTCGGGCGGGGTACGCGAGGTCACCGATCCGTTCAGCGCCGTCGTGTTCAAGGTGCAGGCAGGCATGGACACCGCGCACCGCGACCGCCTGGCGTTCATGCGCGTGGTCTCCGGAGTGTTCGAGCGCGGCATGGTCGTCACCCACTCGCAAACCAAGAAGCCGTTCACCACCAAGTACGCGTTGACTGTGTTCGGTCGCGATCGTACGACCGTCGAGAACGCCTATCCGGGAGACATCGTCGGCCTCGTCAACGCGACCGCACTCGCCCCGGGGCACACGCTCTACACCGACAAGAAGGTCGAGTTCCCGCCCATTCCGTCGTTTGCGCCCGAGCACTTCTCGGCACTGCGGGTCGACAGCGCCGACAAGTACAAGAAGTTCCGCCGGGCCGTCGAGCAACTCGACTCCGAAGGCGTGGTTCAGGTGCTGCGCAACGACATTCGCGGCGACGCCTCCCCCGTGCTCGCCGCCGTCGGACCCATGCAGTTCGAGGTGGTCACCGCACGAATGAAGACCGAGTTCGGCGTCGACGCCCGAATGGAACCGCTCGGATACTCCCTTGCCCGACGCACCGACGCGGCCTCGGCCGTCGAGTTGGGTCGCCAGCGCGGTGTCGAGGTCTTCACCCGCACCGACGGTGCGCTGCTGGCACTGGTGAGCGACAAGTGGCGTCTGCAGTACATCCAGAAGGAGATGCCCGAGCTGACTCTCGAACCACTCGTCGCCGCGGGTGATCAGTAGCACCGGCGTGCTGATCGATCTGCTCGACGCAGAGTTCTCCGTACTGGGGCACCCGATTCTGTGGCGTGAGGTGGTCGGCAACGGTTTCGGCTTGCTCTCGGCGATCGGCGGGATGCGGCGCGTCGTGTGGGCGTGGCCGGTGGGGATCATCGGCAATGCGCTGCTGTTCACGGTCTTCCTCGGCGGCGTGTTCCACACTCCGCAGGCTCTCGATCTGTACGGCCAGGCCGGGCGACAACTGATGTTCATCGCGGTGAGCGTCTACGGGTTGATGCGTTGGCTGCGGGACTCCAAACGGTCGGGGGCAGCGGTTCTACCGCGGTGGGGCACGGCGCGGGAGCGGACCGCGATGATCGTCGTCGCGATCGTCGGCACGGTGCTGTTCGCGCAACTGTTCGGCTACCTCGGCTCGTTCGGCAAGTGGGCCGACGCGTGGATCTTCACCGGATCCATGCTGGCGACCTTCGGAATGGCGCGTGGACTCACCGAGTTCTGGCTGATCTGGATCGCGGTGGACATCGTGGGCGTTCCGCTGCTGATCGTCGCCGGGTTTTATCCCTCCGCGGTTCTCTACCTGGTGTATGCCGCGTTCGTGGCCTGGGGTTTTGCCGTGTGGTTCAGAGTTCAGAACAAGAACTTCGGTCAAAAAATGGCGTCGTAAACAATCGTGATGATACTCTCAGCGTGTCCGAACAAACTTCGAGTACGTTTCTGCGTGCTCGACGCCGAGTAGCCCGTCCTGATCGATGCCCGATCGTGACATCTCGGCGCGGAACCACCTGGGATCACAATGAAGTGGAAAACGACATGACTAAGGGATCGAACTACCCATTGGCCGGGATCAAGGTCGGTGGCGTTCCTGCGCATCGTTTGGCGACGCCGCCGAAGTCCGACTCCACTTCACCCGCCGGTGGCCGCACCGATTCTTCGGCGGCAGCGCCCGCCGAGAAGGCGGCCGAGACCTCTACCACCGAGAATTCGGAGGCAGTGGCCACGTCCACCGATAAGGCGTCCGCAACAACGCCTGCACCAGCAACGTCGTCCGTCACGGATTCAACGACCCCCCGCGCGGATCGACGTCGTCCAGAGAAGCCCGCCACGGAATCGAACGAGGTTGAAGTGACTACAAGCGATCAGATCTCAGAACACGGCCTGCCCACCAACGGCCGCTCCACGTCTCACGGCTCCAGCTCCTCGCCGTCGCTCGGTCGCGGCCAGGGACCGGACCGTCGTACCGCCATGGGCGTCGCCTCGGTACGCATTGCAGGCCGCCTGACCCAGAACGAGCTCGGCAGCCGCACCGGCGACATCCGTACCCCCGACACCTCCGTCGGTCCCGACGAGCTGCTCCAGCTCCTCGGCGAATACCTCGTCTCGGGTGGCCTGCAGAACCCCGAGATCCACGTTCGCTCCAACGGCCAGACCATCGTGCTGGACCTGCAGAACCCCGCCAAGGGCTACCGCTGACCCCTACCGGTCACAACAGCTGCTGGAATGCCTCTGGTCGCACCATCTCGAGTACCAGAGGCTTCCATTGCGGCGCGCGGTCCTTGTCGACCAGCACTGCACGAACACCCTCGGCGAAGTCCGGTTCGGTGATGATCCACGTCGCCATCCGCAACTCCCGATCGAGGCATTCACGCAACGTGCTGTCGGCCCCGCGTGTGATCAGCGCGTCGGTTGCCATCAGGGACGTGGGCGACAGCGTCGCCAACTGAGTCTTCGTCGTCCGCGACCAGGGCGTGTCGCACACCAGCGCATCGATGATGTCGACGAGTGAGCTCCTCTCGAACACTGCAGCCACCGCCTCCGCGTCGAACGACAGTTCGGTGGTCGACGGCGCAGTGGTGTATCGATCCAACACCTCGTCCAGATCCATGCCTGCGAGGATGTCCGCCTTCAGATCGGACACGACCTCGCTCGGGCAGAAATGCGTCGCCAATCCCAGTGCGAGCGCATCGGTTCCGGTGATACGAGTTCCCGTCAGCGCCAGGTACCGTCCGGCATGGCCCGGCAGGCGCGAGAGAAAGTAGCTCGACCCCACATCCGGCACGAAACCGATCGCCGTCTCCGGCATCGCCAACACGGCGTTCTCGGTGACGATGCGGACGCTACCGTGAATCGAAATTCCCAGGCCACCACCGAAAGCCGCCGCTTCGATGACGGCGACGTACGGCTTGGGGTAGCCGGCAATCACCTCGTCGAGGTCGTACTCCGCCGCGAAGTACGCCGGGCCCGCCTCGTGGTCACCGTCGACGACGGCCTGCCGAATCGCCTTGATGTCACCGCCGGCGCAGAACGCCCGAGGTGAACTGCTCGTCACCAGAACAGAAGTGACCTCATCGTCGTCTCGCCACGCATCGAGTGCGGCGCGGATCCCGTCGATCATCGCACCGTTCAACGAGTTCAGAGCCTCCGGCCGGTTCAGGACGATATGCCCCACTCCGCCCACGGTCTCGGCTTCGACAACGGCCACTGTTGACTCCTTCACACGCACCTCGTTCGACGCGTAACAGTAGCGCTATTCGCGAGACTCGACCGACCGTGGACGCGCGTCAGCGGGAATGTCGGCGGGAGGACACGGCCGCTCCTCGGCAGTGAACCATCCACGATAGAGGAACAGCTGCCCGAGCACCGGGCTCTTCACCTCGATCTCGATGCGATGCCGTTCCTCGGCCGCATCCCACCACTCGCGACCGATCGTCACCGCCGACGCCGGCTTCGGCAACTTCGGCGCAAGAGGGCCGAGCAGGAATCGCGGAACCTCGCTCTCGAGCACCAGTCCACCATCGGCATCGACCTCACACCTGGTGTGCACCACCATGTCCGACGAGAAGCCCAGGTAGTCCAAGGCATACGCGTCGGACTCGGCGGAGGACACCATCACCGAGTTCATTCCCTGCGGGCGACCGGCGAAAGCAAAACGCCGCACGAAAGACATTGTCTCGCGGCCCAGTTCGTCGACATACGCATAGTTGGCGATGGTGAACGGCACGTCCTTGCCCACACCCGCGGGAAAGAGTCCACGCTTGCGGCCGGCCCACAGCAACGGCGGCGGCACGAGCCGAGAGTGCGTCATCTCCTCCATCACGCCCACCCCGAACTGGGCGAGATCGTCCGAGGACTGCAATCCGAAGCGCCACTGAACCTTGGGATGCAGACGGGCGAAGTCCGAACCGAGTACTTCCGCGACGACCGATGTCATGACTCCAGTATGCGCTGCGCGCAGGTGAGCGAAACTTCGTAGCAGATTACGAATTACCGCTCACGTGCCGCAGGCTCTACTCCAGCTCGGCGGCCAGTTCCATCCAGCGTTCCTCGGCGACATCCTTGTCCGCGAGGACCTGCTTGAGCTCGGTGTCGAGGGCGACGAGCTTGCCCTGCTCGGTGGACGCGTCGACGAGTTCGGCATGCAACTCGACCTCACGCTTGGAGAGCCGAAGGACGAGCTTTTCGAGCTTGCTCAGTTCCTTACGGGCCGCGCGCTCGGACGCCGCATCCCGGGTCGCCTTCTTCGGCAACGCGCCGGTGGTCAACGAATCCGGAGTGGCCTCGGCCGCGAGAACCGACCGGCGACGCAGGTACTCGTCGATCCCGCCGGGCAGATTGGTGAGCTTGCCGTCGCCGAACAGTGCCCAGGTGGAATCACAGATCCGCTCGATCAGGTACCGATCGTGACTGATGACGACGAGGGTGCCCGCCCAGCCGTCGAGGATGTCCTCGAGCTGCTGCAGGGTGTCGATGTCGAGATCGTTGGTGGGCTCGTCGAGCAACAGCACGTTCGGCTCGGCCATCAACACGCGCGTCAGCTGGAGGCGACGACGCTCACCGCCGGAGAGATCTCCGACGGGGGTGCGCTGACGCGCCGGGGTGAAGCCGAGCCGCTCCGCGAGCTGCCCGGCCGAGATCTCGCGGTCACCCAACGTAATCCGCTCGGCCACTTCCTTGACCGCATCGAGAACACGCAGCTTCTTGGGTAGGTCGTCCAATTCCTGCTTGAGCCAACCGATCTTGACCGTCTGGCCCTGGATGCGCTTACCCGCAGCAGGCTGCAGTTCACCGGCGAGCGTGCGGAGCATCGTGGTCTTGCCCGAACCGTTGACTCCGACCAGGCCGACGCGCTCACCGGGGGCCAGACGCCAGGTGAAGTCCTTCACCAGTTCTCGGCCGTCGGGAGTCTCCAGGCGCGCGTCCTCGAGTTCGATGACGACCTTGCCGAGACGACGCTGAGCGAACGAGGACAACGCGACGGAGTCACGCGGAGCCGGAACGTCGGCGATCAGAGCCTCGGCCGCCTCGATGCGGTACTTCGGCTTGGAGGTACGAGCCGGGGCACCGCGGCGCAGCCACGCCAACTCCTTGCGCGCGAGGTTGCGTCGACGCTCCTCGGACGCGTCGGCCTGACGGGACCGCTCGGCGCGCGCGAACACCCAGTCGTTGTAGCCGCCCTCGTAGGCCTCGACGCCGCCGCCGACCACTTCCCACGTGCGATTGGCGACCGTGTCGAGGAACCAGCGATCGTGGGTGACGACCACCAGCGCACTGCGACGGCTGACCAGGTGCGCGGCCAACCACTGCACGCCCTCGACATCGAGGTGGTTGGTCGGCTCGTCGAGCACCAGCAGATCGAGATCCTGAACCAGGGCCGCTGCCAACGCAACTCGTCGACGCTCGCCGCCCGAGAGGTTGTCGATCGACGCGTCGAGTCCCGAACTCCCTGCAGGCCCGAGGTCGGCGATACCGATGCCGGTCAAGATGTTTCGCACCCGAGAGTCACCCGCCCACTCGTGCTCGGCCATTCCGAGTGGGTCGAGGACCACCTGGCCGACGGTCGACCCCGGAGGCAACACGCCGCGCTGGGTGACGACGGCCATGCGCAGGCCGTTGACCCGGCTGACACGTCCCGAATCGGGCGGTTCGATGCCGGCGAGAACCTCGAGGGTAGTGGTCTTACCGCCGCCGTTGAGACCGACCATGCCGATGCGTTCGCCCTCCTGCACGCCGAGCGAGACGCCGTCGAGCAGTGGCTTGACGCCGAAGGACTTGCTGACGTTTTCGAGATTGACGAGATTGACCATCAGGAAAAACCAATCGATTCACTAGTGACAACACGAGCACCGGGAACCGGTCCACTCGCAACACGGACGGTGCGGCACACACCGGCACCGGACAATTCAGCGCTCACCGACACCGCCGCGTCGGCGTCGGCGCACAGAAACGCGCAGGTGGGGCCCGAGCCGGACACGATGCCCGCCAATGCCCCGGCGGTGACTCCCGCGCGCAGCGTGCGACGCAACTGCGGCATCAGCGAGACCGCAGCGGCCTGCAGGTCGTTGCCGAGCAACGGCGCGAGTGCACGCGCATCGCCGGACGCCAGCGCATGCATCAGATCCTCGGTGCCGCCGAGGCGAGGCGGATCGCCCTTGGCCCGCAACTCGTCGAGTTCGTTGTACACGGCAGGCGTTTGCAGACCACCCTTCGCCAACGCCAGCACCCAGTGAAAACTGTTGCGCGAGAGCACCGGAAGCAGCTTCTCCCCGCGACCGGTTCCGACCGCGGTTCCGCCGTGCAACGAGAAGGGCACGTCGCTCCCGAGTTGAGCCGCCACCTCGTCGAGCTCGTCACGCGAGAGATCGAGATGCCACATCGCGTTCAGTGCCACCAGGGTCGCGGCAGCGTCGGCACTTCCGCCTGCCATCCCACCGGCCACCGGAATTCCCTTGTCGATGGTGATCTCCACCGACGGCTCTCGCCCGACCCGACGGCCCAGCAACTCGGCGGCCTTCCACACCAGATTCCGCGAATCGGTGGGAACCACCCTCGCGTCGTCACCGCGCACCCGAACCGAGAGCGTCTTGGCCGGAATCACCGACAGTTCGTCCGAGAGCGAGAGCGCCTGAAACACCGTCGTCAGCTCGTGAAAACCATCGGGACGCAGGTCACCGACCGACAGATGCAGATTCACCTTCGACGGGGCCCGAACAACGACGGGTGTGGGAACGACAGACAGCACGAGTAACCACAGTAGTGGAGAAACAACGCCCGAGTTCACCACCAGGGCGGCCTCCGGTGGGTACTCGATGTGACGTTCAGTGGACTTTTGGGCGGTCGATGTCACATTCAGTGGACTTCGGGGGCGGGGATGATCGGGCGATGTGGACCGAATATGTCCGCATTCGGTGGCATCGTGGGCCCGTGAAGGAAACATCGGCTCGGTTGTTGCGGCTGTTGTCTCTGCTGCAGACGCGTCGTGATTGGGCGGGCGCGGAATTGGCAGAGCGACTCGACGTCACTCCTCGCACGTTGCGGCGCGACGTGGACAAGCTGCGCGACATCGGTTATCCGGTCAATGCGACGCCGGGTGTCGGCGGTGGGTACCAGCTCGGTCCCGGCGCGGAGATGCCTCCGCTGCTGCTCGACGACGACGAGGCGCTGGCGGTGGCCTTCGGGTTGCAGTCCGCCGCCGGGGGCTCGGTCGCGGGTATCGGGGAGGCGTCGTTGCGGGCGTTGACGAAGTTGCGGCAGGTGATGCCCTCGCGCATCCAGCATCGGCTCGACGCGTTGCGCATCGACGTGGTGGAGAAGACACCCCGTTCGGCGGTGGATGCGTCGGTGCTGTCCACGGTGGCAGCGGTGTGCCACGGACACGAGCGGTTGCGGTTCGACTACCGCAAGCACGACGGTTCCGAGTCCAGGCGCGAGGTGGAGCCGTACAGCCTGGTGCGGGCGGGAGCGCGCTGGTACCTGCTGGGTTGGGATGTACTGCGGGAGGATTGGCGGTCGTATCGGGTTGATCGTCTGACTCCGAAGATTCCGACGGGTCCGCGGTTCACGCCCCGGGCGCTGCCGCCGGGAGGCGCGGCGTCGTTCGTCTCGAAGGGAATCGATCGTGCGTTCGCCAGAGTTCAGGCGCGGATCGCGTTGCACGCTCCGATCGAGACGATCGCGCCGATGATCGACGAGCAGTGGGGCACACTCGAATCCATCGACGACCGCACCTGCGCGGTGGTGTTGGCCGGGGATTCGCTGCCCTCGATCGCACGGTGGCTGGCGGCGTTCGACACCGATTTCACGGTGCTCGATCCACCGGAACTGCGCGAGGAATGCCGCATCGTGGCCGAGCGGCACGCGAGGCTGAACGAGCGATACCTCGCGGCGGTTCACCCTCCGGTAACCGGTCCGTGAGTCAATGGGCAGATGACGACACCACTCGGTTTCGACCCGAAATTCCTGGCGGACATCGACGTTCCGTTGCCCGATCGCGCCGACGTGGTGGTGCTTGCGTACACGCACTTCTCGGTGTCCATCGACCCTGCCCGACGCCTCGCCGCGGTCACCGGCGTGAACATCGACGGCGCGAGCCTGCAGGATGTCGGGCGGGGAGACAACTGGCGACTCGACGATCGGCTACCGGCTGCCCAGCAGGCCGGCAACGAGCTGTACAAGAACAACGACCTCGATCGCGGACATCTGGTTCGCAGGCGAGATCCGGTGTGGGGTGAGCGTGCGGTGGCCGAGCGCGCCAACGAGGACACGTTCCACTACACCGTGTGCGCGCCACAGACGGCCACCCTGAATCAGTCGAAGACGCTGTGGCTGGGGCTGGAGGACTACGTGCTGGGAAACGCCGAGCAGTACGACCGAAAGCTCTCGGTGTTCAGCGGTTGCATCTTCGCCGACGACGATCCGATCTACCGCGGTGTCGCCATTCCGCGGCAGTTCTTCAAGATCGCGGCATGGTCGCAGGATTCGACTCCCGCATGCACCGGATACGTTCTCGACCAGTCGCCGTCCCTCGATCCGATCCTCGACAAGCCGTTACGACTCGAGACCGATCCCCCGCCCCTCGGCCCGTACCGGACGTACCAGGTTCCGGTGGCCGACATCGCGTCGATGACCGGCCTGGAGCTGGGTGTGTTGATCGAGGCCGATCGCTATGCACCGGTGGCTGCCGCTCGTGCGGAGGCGTCGAAGTGGACCGAGCTGACGCGACTGTCGGACATCCACCTGTAAAGGGGCCTCAGGCTTCGGTGGCGGCCAAGCGGACGAAGGCTGCGGCGTCGATGGTTTCGCCTCGCGCCGTCGGGTCGATTCCGGCCTCACGCAACCGGCGTTCGGCCGCCACCGGGGAGCCGGCCCAGCCGGCGAGGGCCGCTCGCAGGGTCTTTCGTCGCTGCGCGAATGCGGCATCGATCACCGCGAAGACGGCCTTGCGATGCGCGGTGTCGGTGGGCCACGGCGGCTCGTCGTACCGATCGATACGCACCAGGCCCGACTCGACCTTGGGCACCGGCCAGAACACCGAACGGCCCACCGCGCCGGCCCTTTTGACGTCACCGAAGAACCTGGCCTTGACGCTGGGGATGCCGTAGATCTTGCTGCCCGGTACCGCGGCGAGTCGATCGGCCACCTCGGCTTGGACCATCACCACCGCGACACGGAGGCTCGGCAATTCCGAGAACAGATGAATCAGCACGGGAACGGCGACGTTGTAGGGGAGGTTGGCCACCAGTGCAGTCGGCTCCCCCGCGATGTCCGCCGCTCGGACGCGAAGCGCGTCGGCCTCGATCACCGTCAGCCGATCGGCCAGGGTCGGGGCTCGGTCTGCCACCGTGGTGGGCAAGCGGTTCGCGAGCTTGGGATCGATCTCGACGGCGATGACGGATTCGGCCACGTCGAGCAACGCCAGAGTCAGCGAACCGAGGCCGGGGCCGACCTCGAGGACCGTGTCCTGAGGGCCTACTCCCGCGGAGGCGACGATGCGTCGAACAGTATTTGCGTCGTGCACGAAGTTCTGCCCGAGCTGCTTGGTGGGCCGCACGTCGAGCTCGGCTGCGAGGGAGCGGACCTCGGCGGGACCGAGCAGAGCCGCGGATCCCCTCACATGTTCGGACACGGCGGAAACTCTACGTGGGCAGGAGTGGAGCCTGCGGAATGACCCAGGAAGGCAGGAGTGGAGCCTGCGGAATGACCCAGGAAGGCAGGAGTGGAGCCTGCGGAATGACCCAGGAAGGCAGGAGTGGAGCCTGCGGAATGACCCAGGAAGGCAGGAGTGGAGCCTGCGGAATGACCCAAGGCAGTCAGCGATAACCCAGGCGCGAGGTGCAGGCGGGCCATGCGCCCCAGCCCTGCGATTTCTGCGTCACCGATGCGATTGCGATCTGCTCTTCGCGGGTGGCGAGGTCGGCGCGCGGTGCGTACTTGAGGCCGCCCTGACGTTCCCAGGTGTTCTGGTCGAACTGCACGCCACCGTAGAAGCCGTTACCCGTGTTGATGGCCCAGTTGCCGGTTGCCTCGCACTGTGCGAGCGCGTCCCAGATCGCACCGTTCTCCACCGGCGGCACCTCGGTGCCGGGCTTGGCTCCGACACGGACGGTCTTCGGCTGCGCGGGTACCTGCACCTTCTCGTCGACCTTCTCGCGACCGACCTCGACGCCGTTGACCATGTTGATCTTCCAGGTGATGTCGGAGACGCCCGGGGCACCGGGGTTCTCGACGACGGTGCGGCTCATGTTCATCGTCGGATCTTCGATCCGCTGCTCCGGCGCGTCGGTATCGGTGGTCTCGGTCTTGGTGACGGTGCGGTCACGCGTTACGACGATCTCGGCGCCGTCGGTCACGGTCGCGTCGGGATCGGGGCTGACGGTGTCGGCTTCTTCGAGCGGCGCGCCTGCTGCTTCGAGGAATTCGCGCACGGTCGGTGCGGCCAGGGTGATCGGGGTGGCGGGGGCTCCGCCGTCGACGAGCGAGACCTGCTTGGGCAGTGCGACGTCCAACTCGGTGCCGTCGAGCGGCAGTCGCTCCGAGCGCGAGGCGGAGACGTGCACGTCCTCGGCGAGGCCGGTCTGCTGCAGTGCTTCCTCGACGGTCAGTGCGGTGGTCCAGATCTCCTCGGGCTTGCCGTCGACGTTCAGTGTGATCTCGCGGGCGCGGCGAAGGACAACGGTGTCGCCGTCGCTCAGGCCGGAGTCGGGAGCGGGAACGACCAGATCCTTGTCCGACGGGGCATAACCGGCGTCGGCCAACGCACTGCTGACGTCGGTTTTCATGGTGCTCAGCGAGATCATGTCGCCGTCGACGTCGATGGTCACGGTCTTGTGACGGCTCACGGCCATCACACCACCGGCGACGAGCGTCATCAACAGGGCCGCGATGACCAGGTAGAGAGTGGTCGAGCGGGCGGAGTTGAGGCGTCTGATAGTCGACAAGTTTCGTATTCCTGGCGGTTGCGAGCGTGACTTCGGCGTCGAAACGCCCGAGTTCGGTCACGGTACGGTAACGAATTAGCACCCACGTCGCAACTTCGGCAGCTAGAGGCCGTACACCCGCTCCGCATTGGCTGTGGCGTGAGCAGCGAGCGCTGCGGGATCCTGACCGCGAACCTCGGCCAACGCCCGCGCGGTGTACGGCAGGCAGTACGGCTCGTTGGGTGCACCTCGATACGGATGCGGCGTCAGGAACGGCGCGTCGGTCTCCATCAGCACGAGCTCGTCCGGTACCAGAACCGCGGCCTCCCGCAGCGCGTGCGCATTCTTGAAACTGACGGTCCCCGAAAAGCTGAGAACGTAACCGGCGTCGACGCAGGCCTTCGCGGTCTCGGGACCACCGGAAAAGCAGTGAAAGATCACCGTCTCGGGCGCACCTTCCGCCGTCAGAACGGCCAGCAGATCCTCGTCGGCCTCGCGATTGTGAATCATCAACGGCTTGTCCAGGCGCTTCGCGAGGTCGATGTGCCAGCGAAATCCCTCGTGTTGCTCGGCCACCGTGGCGCACCCGTCGAGCTTGCCCGGCCAGTAGTAGTCCAGTCCGGTCTCCCCGACCGCCACCACGCGAGGATCGGACGCCAACCGCTCGATCTCGGCCTTGGCGTCGTCGTCGAGCACGTTCGCGCGGGTGGGATGAATCGCCACCGCGGCCCACACCCGCGGATCCCAGGACGCCGCGTCGACGGCGAAGCGCGCGGCATCGAGGTCGTCGGCAATCGTGACCACCCGCGTGACACCGACGGACTCGGCCTTGTCCACGATCGCGGCCACACTCGCCGCGTCGGTCGCCCCACACGCGTCGAGGTGGGTGTGCGCGTCGACGAGAGTGCCGACGGACTCGGGCAACGGTGGTGCGGGACGGTCTCTGCTCACGCTGGTTAGAGTAGGCGCACCATGACTGCGCCAGCTGATGCCCCACGGCCACCGTTCTACGTCACCACGGCGATTGCGTACCCCAACGGCGCTCCGCACATCGGACACGCCTACGAGTACATCGCCACCGACACCATCGCGCGCTTCAAACGCCTCGACGGCTACGACGTGCGATTCCTGACGGGTACCGACGAGCACGGCCTGAAGATGCAGCAGACCGCCCAGACCGAGGGCGTGGACGTGCGTGAGCTCGCCGCGCGCAACTCCGACGCATTCCAGACCGCTCAGGACCTGCTGAAGATCTCCTACGGACGCTTCATCCGCACCACCGACGCCGATCACCATGCCGCCAGCCAAGAACTGTGGAAGCGGATGGAAGCGAACGGCGACATCTATCTCGACTCCTACTCCGGCTGGTACTCGGTACGAGACGAGGCGTTCTACACCGAGGCCGAGACCACCCTCGCCGAGGACGGCTCACGCGTCGCGACGGAGACGAACACTCCGGTCGAGTGGACCGAGGAGTCGTCGTACTTCTTCAAGCTGTCGCAGTACCAGGACAAACTGCTCGAGCTGTACGACGCGTCGCCGGACTTCATCGCGCCCGGCACCCGTCGCAACGAGATCGTGAACTTCGTCGCGGGCGGCCTGCGCGACCTGTCGATCTCCCGAACGACGTTCGACTGGGGCGTGCCGGTGCCCGGCGATCCGGCGCACGTGATGTACGTGTGGGTCGACGCGCTCACCAACTACCTCACCGGTGCCGGCTATCCCGACGTCGAGTCGGAGTCGTTCCGGAAATTCTGGCCTGCCGATCTGCACATCATCGGCAAGGACATCACCCGCTTCCACACCGTCTACTGGCCGGCGTTCCTGATGTCCGCGGGCATCGAACTGCCCAAGCGAGTGTTCGTGCACGGATTCCTGAACGTCAAGGGCGAGAAGATGTCCAAGTCTCTCGGCAACGTTCTGGACCCGAAATCGTTGGTGGAGAACTACGGCCTCGACCCGGTGCGCTTCTTCTTCCTCCGCGAGGTCTCGTTCGGTCAGGACGGCAGCTACAGCCACGAGGCCATCGTCGCCCGCGTCAACGCCGACCTGTCCAACGAACTCGGCAACCTCGCGCAGCGTTCGCTGACGATGGTCGCCAAGAACCTCGACGGAGCTCTCCCGACACCGGGAGAATTCACCGCCGAGGACGACGCGATGCTGGCCCGCGCCGATGCACTCCTCGAGCTCTGCCGACGCGAATTCGACGTGCAGGCAATCCATTCCGCGCTCGAAGCGATCTGGTCGGTGCTCGGTGAGACCAACCGCTACTTCTCGCTGCAGCAGCCGTGGGTACTGCGCAAGACCGATCCCGATCGCATGGCCACCGTGCTGTACGTGACGATCGAGGTGCTGCGCATCGTGAGCATCCTGACGCAGCCCGTCATGCCCGATTCCGCGTCGCGCATCCTCGACCTGCTCGGCGCACAGAACCGCGAATTCACCGACATCGCAACACGTTCGGTGCCCGGCACTGCACTACCGACCCCGACGCCGGTGTTCCCCAAGTACGAGTAGAGCGCTCCGCGCATGTGAGCGAAACTTCGTAGTGGGCTGCGAAGTTTCGCTCACGTGCGGCGAAGCCGCACTCACAAGGTCTTCTCGAGTTCCTCCAACGTGTTCTCCAGATGCGTCAGCATTCGCTGCAGGTGCGGCACACTGCGTCGGCATCCGATGAGTCCGAAGTTCAGCGAGTCGCCGTTGCTGGCGACGGTGATGTTGAGAGCCTGCCCGTCGGCCACGATGGACGCCGGGTAGATGCCGTCCAGTTTCGCGCCGTTCCAGTACAGATCCTCCTTGGATCCGGGAACGTTGGAGATGATGACGTTGAAGGGCGGCGGGGTGTAGTCGACGAATCCCGGCACCGGCCCGAACAGCAACGGAGCCATGGTGACTGCTCCCACGGCGAGCGCTTCGAGGGTGTTGAGCTCGCTCATCATCTGCTTGCCCTTGACGGTCGAATCCTTGATTCGCTCCAGCCGCGCGAGCGGATCGGATTCGTCCGTGGCGAGATTGCACAGGATGGTCGTCACCGAATTCCCGGCGTCCTTGCCGTCCCCCTCCTTGCGTAACGACACCGGAACCATTGCGATCAGCGGTTCCTCGGGCAGCGCGTTGCGATCGATGAGGTACGCGCGCAGAGCACCGGCGCACATCGCGAGCACCATGTCGTTGAGCGTGGCGTCCAGAGCCGTTCCGACCGTGCGGATCCGCTCGATCGACCAGCTCTCGGCAGCGAAGCGGCGCGCGCCACCGATGGGCACGTTGAACATGGTGCGCGGTGCCTGCAACGGCAGCTGAGCTCCTTCTTTCTTCAACGCGCGCAATCCGATTCGCGCCGAGGCCGGAGCGAAATCGACGAGGTCGCCCGCGATCTTGCGCCCCAGTGACAGCCCACTGCCCAGCTGAGCAAGCCGTCCCGGCTGCTCCTCGACGCCCTGCTTCTTGCGCTTACCGAACAGTGACGGGTCCCAGGTGGCGACTCCGCTTCGGTCGTCGGGATCGGTGGAGAGCGTGCGCTGCATGAGTTTCAATGCACTGACGCCGTCGACCAGCGAGTGATGCACCTTGGTGTACAACGCGATTCGGCCGTCCGCCAGACCCTCGATGATGTGCAGCTCCCACATCGGTCGATACCGATCGAGCGGTGCACTGTGATTGAGCGAGAGGAATTGGAACAGCTCGCGAATCCGACCGGGAGCAGGCAGCACCGTGCGGCGAACGTGGTACTCGAAATCCACGTCCGGATCGAAGGCCCAGGCCAGATTTCCCATGATCTGCACCGGACGCGCAGGGCGCTTACGGAAGAGCTCGTGTACCTCGCCGGTGGTGAACTTGCGGTGTACCTCCTCGGCGAAGTCGTGTGGATCACCGGGCGGGACGAACAACTCCAGACCGCCCACGTGCATCGGGTGCTCCCGTGACTCGGCGATCAGAAACATCGATTCCGTGATGGGCATGAGTGCCATGAGCTGTCCCTTTTCCATTTGTTTTCGGTCACGGTACGGCACCGAATGTGACTCAGAACACGACCTTACGTCCGGTCACGAAAAGCTACCCGCTATTGTCCGTTACCAGGGGTTCCAACAAGAGCGGGGTTCCGACGCACGGCGCAGATGCGCCGTGCACCGACGACGGGGATGGAGGCGACGGCTATGAATCCGGCGCTCACCGTAGTGAAATCGACCGACCCAGCAGTCACCGCACGCAGGCATTACGTCCGCGGCGCAAGCCTGCAGTCGCAGATTCTGTCCAAGGGCCTACAGCTCACTGTCCGACCGTTCCTGACGATCTGGGCGCAGACACCGTCACTTCCGTGGCCCATGGGGTTGGTCGATTACGCCGGACTGCTCGTCCCCCAGATCAGCGGCACCACCCGCAGCCGCGTCATGCTCGCCGAGTGCGACGCCGAATGGATCAGAGCCGAGGGCACCGGGTCCGATCGCGTGGTGCTCTACCTGCACGGGGGTGCCTTCGTCTGCTGCGGGCTGCGCACCCATCGCCGAATGACCTCGCGAGTGTCGAAACACGTCGACGGAGCGGTGCTGTCGGTGAACTACCGCATGATGCCGCGCAATCCGATCAGCCATGCGGTCGAGGACGGTGTCGACGCGTACCGCTTCCTCCTCGATTCCGGATACCGGCCGGAGCAGATCATCCTGGGCGGCGACTCGGCAGGCGGATACCTCGCGTTCATGGTCACCCTGGCGCTGCGTACCGTCGACTTGCCCGCGCCCGGAGGAATCTTCACCATGTCCCCCCTGACCGACATGGACCCCACCCGCAAACTCGACCACGAGAACGCGTCGAAGTGTTCGGTCTTCCCGTCCAATGCGGTTCCCGCACTCACCGCACTGGCCGATCGTGTCGATGCGCGCATCGTCGTCGACGGCGACGTGGGTCCGCGGGTGTCACCGGTCGACGGAGATCTGACCGGCCTTCCGCCGGTGCTGATCCAGGTCGGTTCGACCGAAATGGTCTATGCCGACGCCGAACTCATGGCTCAGCGACTCGCCGTCGCCGGAGTGGACTGCGAGTTGCAGGTGTACGAGGACCAGGTCCACGTGTTCCAGGCAGCCGATTTCGTCCCCGAGGCCCGCCGCGCGCTCAGAGCCATCGGCGAGTTCGCGCGGAACGTCAGCCCCCGCAGAGAAAGCTGAGATACGTTCTCCCCATGGCAGTCACAGTGAACAAGTCCGTCGACATCGACGCGGATGCAGCGGCAGTACTCGAGGTTCTCGCCGACGTCGAGGGCATTCCCTCGTGGTCCCCGGTACACAAGAAGTGCGAGGTCGTCGATCGGTTCGACGACGGCAAGCCGCACCACGTGAAGATGCAGGTCTCGATCATCGGAGTCAACGACGAACAGCTCGTCGAGTACACGTGGTCGGACAACGAGGTGTCCTGGACTCTCGTGGAGAGCAACCAACAGAAGGCCCAGGACGGCCGGTACACCCTGACTCCGAAGGGCGACGCCACCCACGTCGAATTCGAGCTGACCGTCGACCCGAAGGTCCCGCTTCCCGGCTTCCTGGTGAAGAAGGGAACCAAGACGATCCTCGAGGCCGCCACGGAGGGCCTGCGTCAGCAGGTCGTCGGCTGACGCGCTACTGCTCCTTGCGCGCAGCGAGCACTGCCTCGTAGACCTCACGCTTGGAGACGCCGTCGACCGCCACCTGGGCACAGGCGTCCTTCAACCGCATGCCCGACGCCACCAGCGCTTCCACGTCGGCAACGAGATCCTCGGGCTCCTCGGCAACGGCGACGGCTCCTTCGAGCACGACGGTGATCTCGCCGCGCACGCCTGCCCTCGACCATTCGAGCAACTCGCCGAGGCCACCGCGTCGGACTTCCTCGTAGGTCTTGGTCAGCTCCCGGCACACCGCGGCGCGGCGGTCGGAACCGAGCACGTGGACGGCGTCCTCGAGGCATGCGACGAGGCGGTGCGGTGCCTCGAAGAAGACGATGGCGCGTGGTTCGGCGCGCACCGACTGGAAGTAGCTGCGACGCTGCCCCTGCTTGCGTGGCGCGAACCCGTCGAAGCAGAACCGTTCGACGGGAAGACCGGACAGTGCAAGTGCGGTCGTCACGGCGGACGGACCGGGCAGACAGGTCACCGGCAGATCGGCGTCGACGCACGCCGCGACGAGGCGGTAGCCGGGATCGCTGACCGACGGCATCCCGGCGTCGGTGACCAACAGCACCGTCTTGCCCTCTGCCACGGCCTCGACCAGCGCCGGCAGGCGAGCCGTCTCGACCTGATCGTAGAAACTGACGACCCTGCCCGAGATCACCACGCCGAGCGAGGAAGCGAGTTGCTTGGTGCGCCGGGTGTCCTCGGCGGCGACGACATCGGCACTGCCGAGGGCGTCGCGCAGGCGCTGCGAGGCGTCACCGACGTCGCCCATCGGGGTGGCGGCAAGGATGAGCATGGCTCCAGTGTCCCGTACGCGGTGCAGCGGTTTGTCGGGCACTACCGATCAACGCCTACGATCGGTACGTGACCTTGCTGACCTCTGAGCGCTCCGGCGACCGGTCGATGGTCAGTCCCGGGCCGACCGTTGCCGCGCGCGACTGGTTCCACGACACCGATGTCCGCCGCGGTTGGATCGTCACCGTCGTCATCACCGTCATCTGCGCCATCACGCGCTTCACGATGTTGCGGTACCCCACCGATGCAGGAACCCCGGTCTTCGACGAGAAGCACTACGCGCCTCAGGGGTATCAGGTTCTCACCGGCGGCGGGCTCGAGGACAATCCGGCGTACGGGCTGGTGGTGCATCCACCGGTCGGCAAGCAGCTGATCGCCGTCGGAGAGGCGTTGTTCGGCTACAACGGGTGGGGTTGGCGTTTCTCCTCGGCCGTGGCCGGAACCCTGTTGGTACTGCTGGTCATTCGGATCGTGCGCCGGCTCGCTCGCTCGACAGTCGTCGGTGCGATCGCGGGAATTCTGCTGACCGTCGACGGCGTGACGTTCGTCAGCAGCCGGATCGGCATGCTGGACATCTTTCTCGCACTGTTCGTCACCGCGGCACTGGGCTGCTTGGTAGTCGACCGCGACGACATGCGGCGGCGACTGTCGAGAGTACGCGCCGACGGCCGAATGGACGCCAGTGTTCTGGGGCCGCGAATGGGGGTGCGCTGGTGGCGATTCGGGGCGGGCGTGATGCTGGGTCTCGCCTGCGGCACCAAGTGGTCGGGTCTGTACTTCATCGCGTTCTTCGGATTGCTGAGCGTGGCATTCGATGTGGCGGCGCGGCGCTCGTACGGCGTCGGACGCCCGTGGCGGGGAACGGCGTTGCGCGACATCGGCCCTGCGCTGTACGCGCTGGTGGTCGTCCCGATCGCGGTGTATCTGATGACCTACTGGGCGTGGTTCACCTCCGAGACCGGCGTGGACCGGCACGAGGTCGGCAACGGAATCGGTGCAGGCGGGCCGTTCTCGTTCCTTCCGGAAGCACTGCGTTCGCTCTGGTACTACAGCGGCAACGTGCTTAAATTCCATGAGGGCCTGACCAATTCGGCAGGCAACCGGCACCCGTGGGAATCGAAGCCGTGGACCTGGCCGATGGGCCTTCGGCCGATGCTGTACTACTTCGCCGACGGCGAGAGCGTATCCGGGTGCTCGGCGTCCTCGTGCGTGAAGGCGATCATGCTGATCGGCACTCCCGCGATGTGGTGGTTGGCACTGCCGATGCTGGCCTGGGTGATCTGGTCGGTGTTCGTCCGACGCGATTGGCGTTACGCCACCGTGCTCGTCGGCTATTCCGCAGCCTTGTTGCCCTGGTTCACCACGCTCGACCGGCAGATGTACTACTTCTACGCGGTGGCACTGGCCCCGTTCATGGTGATGGGCTTCGCGTTGGTGTTGGGCGACATCATCGGCAAGGCCACCGCATCGGCCGAACGGCGAGGTACCGGACTACTGCTGGTGTCCCTGTACCTCGCCGTGGTGATAGCGAACTTCGTCTGGCTCTGGCCGATTCTCACCGCAATGCCGATCACGCCACAGATGTGGCAGGAACAGTTGTGGTTACCGAGTTGGCGGTAGGGCGGTCGGGCCAGGCCGAAGCAGAGCCGGCGGAACGACCTATGCCAGCAGTGCCGTCTTGCCCTTGGTGACGCCGTCGATGCTGATGCGTCCGGCACCGAATGCAGCGAGCAGGAGCGAACCGACGCCGAGCGCGACGACCAGTTCGTAACCGTTGTCCGCAGCGAAGACGCCGTTCTCGAAGTGGACGAAGACGGCAGCACCGAGCATGTCCAGGAACAGCAGCAGCCCAGCGATCGGGGTGAAGATCCCGAGCACGAGCGCTCCGCCACCGATGAGTTCGACGAACGTCGCGAAGTACGCGGACGCGGTGGGCAGCGGAATGTTCATCGCCTCGAAGCTCGCGGCGGCACCATCGAGACCGTAGGTGTTGAGCTTCTGCCACCCGTGGGCGATGAAGACGACTCCCAGTCCGATTCGAGCAACGAGGGCGACGGCGTCGCGGACGACGGTGGAATTCATGACACATCCTTCTGGCAGGGCGGTACGGGCAGCACCACCCTGACAGAAGTAGGTTGAAGCGTCAACTCAGTTGCCGCTGGCACCCTTGAGCGCGGATTCGAGAAACGAACGGGCCTGGTCGTCGTCCAGGCCGATGGATCGCACGGTTCTGACGAACTCCGTCGCCGCCCGGGCCGCGATGTCACGCGACGGGTCACCGCCCGACGCGACGAACGACCCGGACCGACCTCGCGTCTCGATGATGCCCTGCTGCTCGAGCTCGCGGTAGGTCTTCGCGACCGTGTTCGGCGCGATCTTCAGCTCCTCGGCCAAGCCGCGAACCGTCGGAATCTTGGTCCCGGCAATGAGATCGCCCGATCGCACCAGCCCGAGAATCTGCATCCGCAGTTGCTCGAACACGGGGGTCGTGTTCGACGAATCGATATGCACGCGCACAGTAGGTGCCTTATCCGAGAGCGTCGACTGCGTCGACGATCGACGTCGAACCGGACGTGAGCATCAATGTCTTGCGTACAGCCGCGCCGGTGTCGAGCAGCTGCGCGATCACTGCGGCCACGTCGGCCCGGGTGACCTCACCCGAGTCCATCGGCGGTTCGGTCAGTGCCACCGAGTCCGTCGGGTCCTCGTCGGTCAACTTGCCCGGACGCAGAATCGTCCAGTCCAGTCCATCTCGGGCCGAAACATCTTCTTCTGCAGCAGTTTTGGCCTTGATGTAGGCCTTCCAACCGTCGTCGAGATCCTCGGCGACCGGCTCGCCCGCACCGAACGAGCTGATCAGCACGTAGCGGCGGACACCGGCCTTCTCGGCGGCATCGGCCAGCAGCACCGCGCCCGCGCGGTCCACCGTGTCCTTGCGCTCGGGACCGCTGTTGGGGCCCGCACCCGCCGCGAACACGACGGCGTCGGCACCGACCAACACTGCGGCCACATCGTCGACCGAAGCCGATTCGAGATCGATCACCTGCGGCAACGCGCCGAGCGCAGTGACGGCATCGACGTGGTCGCTGTTGCGAATCAGCGACACCGCGCGGTCTCCTTGGGCGGTGAGCACCTGAGTCAGATGTTGGGCGATCTGGCCGTGGCCACCTGCAATGACAATGCGCTTGTCGGTCATATCGACTACTCCGTTCCTGACGTGAATCTGTCGGGTTGGCTACCCGCGTGGCAGGATTGCAAACATGACCGTCCCTGAGGAGAGGAGCCTGCGGAACGACCCATCGGGCTCGGCGACCATCTACCACAATCCGCGGTGCAACACCTCTCGCACAGCGCTGAAACTGATCGAGGAAGCCGGTGTGGTTCCACGCGTGATCCGGTACCTCGAGTCGCCTCCGACCGAGGACGAACTCCGCACACTTCTCGCCGATGCCGGTCTCGAACCCCGTCAGGCCATCCGAACTCGCGAGAGCATCTACAAGGAACTGGGGCTCGCGGGCGCGGACGCCGACACCTTGATCGCCGCGATGACCGAGCATCCGATTCTCATCGAACGCCCGATCGTGGTGACCGACAAGGGCACTGTGCTCGCCCGACCGGCCGACAAGGTGAACACCGTCCTGTAGAGCGCTACAACCTCTCGCGGGACACCGGGCACGACATACACCGCGGACCGCCGCGTCCCGAGCCGAGTTCCGATCCGGAAATCCGCAACACCTCGATGCCCGACGCCTCGAGTCGTGCGTTCGTTTCGACGTTGCGCTCGTACGCGACGACGACTCCCGGCGCGATGGCCAGCGTGTTGTTACCGTCGTCCCATTGTTCGCGCTCGGCGGTGACGTGGTCGAGTCCGGTATCGATCAACCGCAGCTTGCCGATTCCCATCGCAGCGGCGGCCGCCTCGAGAAACGGGTCGGCACCGCGAATACTGACTCCCGTGTCCTCGCGGCGAATGGTGAAGGCGGACAACGTGTCCTGAATAGCCGGATACATCACCACCGCATCGGTATCGACCATGGTGCACACCGTGTCCAGATGCATCGACGCGCGCTCCTGCGCGATCGGCACCACCAACACACTGTGCGCCAGACCGTCCTCGAACAGGCTGCGCGCCAGCGCTTCTGCACCGGCGGGCGTGGTGCGCTCCCCCACTCCGACAGCCACCACACCGGGAGCGAGCAGCAACACGTCACCGCCCTCGACCGGTGCGGTCCGCGACTCGTACGCGCGCCGCACACCCCGAAACATCGGATGGAACGCGTAGATCAGATCGGTCAGCGATGTCTCCCGCACCCGGGCAGGCAGAGCCAACGAGGTGATCGCCACTCGATCGTCTATCCAGAACGACGAGTCGCGAGTGAACAGCAGGTTCGGCAGCGGATCGATGACGAAGTCCCCACCGTGATGCATCCGCCGAACCAGCGACGCCCCGATCGGAAGCGGCTCCCCCGTCTCCGCCTCGAGCAGTTCGTCGAATGTCATGCCCGCCATCAGGATCTGCGCCAATTCGGCCGCGGGGACACCCCGCAGGTGTTGGGCGAGGTCCTCGGCGAGCGACCGGCCGAGCCGTCGGGCATCGACAGCGGCGGAGATACCTTGCATTCGCGCTGCGCCGCTGACCGTCATGGCCTCGGTGAGAAGCTCGCCGAGGAGCAGCACCGTCACCCCGCGACCTCGCAACAGATCGGCGAACGCGTCGTGCTCGTCCTGTGCGCGATCGACCCACGGCAGACCGTCGAACAGCAGCTGGTCGTTGTTTCGCGGCGTGAGGCGTCGAAGCTCGTCGCCCGGCCGGTGCAGCATGACGGTGCGCAGCACCCCCACCTCCGAGTCGGCACCCAACGGGCCCGCAGCCGCATCGACACTCATGAACGAACGGTAAACCCATTCGCCGGTCGCCGCCGGCATCAGGACCTGAAGTATTGTCGAGGTCGTGCCGATGCCCGAGTGGAACGTCCGCGAATTGACCCCCGGCCAGCTGTCCGAGCGCAGTGGAGTTGCGGTCTCGGCGTTGCACTTCTACGAGAAGCAGGGGCTGATCAGCAGTCGCCGCACCTCGGGTAACCAACGCAGATTCCATCGCGAAACTCTGCGACGGGTCGCCTTCATCCGGATCTCGCAGAAGGTGGGGATCCCGCTGGCGACCATACGTCAGGCATTGAGCGAACTACCGGACGAGCGGACGCCGACGCGCGAGGACTGGGCCAGGCTCTCGACGCGGTGGCATCGCGAACTCGACTCTCGGATAGAACAATTGATCCGACTTCGGGACAACTTGACCGGGTGCATCGGGTGCGGTTGTCTCTCGTTGGCCGGCTGTGCGCTGGCCAATCCGCACGACGAGCTGTCCTATTCGGGGCCGGGTGCGCGCACGCTGGATGTCGATTTCGACGAACCCTCGACTCGACGCGGCTCGAGCAGTTTGGAGAACTGATCGTTCGCCTTCTGCAGCACGAACTCGTAGGGCGGGGCGAACTTTCGCGCGACCCAGTACCCGAAGCGAATGTCGTTGGAGGAGTAGACGAGGTATTTGCGTTTGGCGATGCCGGCGAGAATGGCATCGGCGACGACCGACGGTTCCACGGCGCGCTTTTCGAATCGGTGTTGCAACTTCTGTACGCGCGGGTCGTCACGATCGATGCCGGCGATCTGAAGCGTCTGCACCAATCCGGTCTTCACGCCACCGGGCACCACGAGACTGACACCGATTCCGTGGCGCTTGAGGTCGTACTTGAGTACCTCGGACACTCCGCGCAGCCCGTACTTGCTGGCGCTGTAGGCAGCGTGCCACGGCAGTGGGATCAGACCGGCAGCAGACGAGACATTGACCAGATGACCACCGCGACCGGCCTCGATCATCGGCGGTAGAAACTTCTCGATGACGTGGATCGGGCCCATCAGATTGACGTCGACCATCGACTTCCAGTGCCGATGCTCGAGGTTCTCGACGGTTCCCCAGGCGGAGATTCCCGCGACGTTCATCACGACGTCGAGACTGCCGAACTCGGCATGGATGTCGTCCGCGAAGGCGGTGACCGCCTCGAAGTCGGACACATCGAACGGCAACGAGTGGCTGACGGTGCCGCCCGCGCGACCCACCATGTCCACCGTCTCCGCCAAACCGGTGGCGTTGATGTCGGTGAGGAAGAGCTCGGCTCCCACCTCGGCGGCAGCGACGGCCGTTGCCCGTCCGATTCCGCTGCCCGCTCCGGTGATCAACGTCTTCTTGCCGCGCAGATCGTATGTAGCCATCGAAACCTGTATCCCCCACCGGTCGACACGTGTCAGTTCGATTTCGACCCTACGCGGTGACGACCGAGAGGGGCGTCACAATCTTTGCGACATCTCGTCTCGGTAGTCCGCGATGGTGCGCTCTATGCGGGCAGCGTCATCGGCGGCACCCCGCTTGCGGGCATCGTCCGCGCGTTGCTGCAGGGTGCCGATCGCTTTCCGGAGCTCGTTGTCCGACATCTTTCGATCGTGCGTGATGTGTTCCATGTCACACAGTGTGCCCGGCGGCCCGAAGCGCGGCAAGCACATCGAGATCACGAACACGATCAGACGGTGACGGACCCCGACGTGATGTTCTCGCGTACGAAACTGGACAGACTTCGCGCCGCGAACTCACGGAAGTAGGCGAGCTTGTCGACCGGCACCAGCGAGGGAAGGACCGTGTTCCAGACCTTCTCCATGCGCGACGGCGCGTCTTCGAGACGGGATTGCGCCTCGGACACCATCAGAACACCGGCCAGCATCTCGCAGATCAACAGCGCCGCGTTGCCCGCATCCAGATGGTCGGCGACATCACCGTGCTCGATGGCTCGCTCGAAGAGATGCTCGAAGATGTTTCCCCAGGTACCGAACACGCTGCCGCGGGCGGTGTCGGATCCGTCGATCTCCATCTGCAACCGGTACATGACGCGCACCAGAGGGTCCGAGGCGGCCAGCTCGAGTACCGAGTACGAGATTCCGATGACCGACTCGAGAGCCGGACTGCGGCTGTCGACCATGCCCGCGCACGCGGTGGACACGCGCTCATGACCCTCGTCGACGATCGCGCGGGCCAGTTCCTCCTTCGATGCGAAGTGGAAGTACAGCGCGCCCTTGGTCACGCCCGACTGCGCCGACACCTGACTCAGCGTGGCATTCGCGTGCCCCACCTCGAGAAAGAGGTCTGCTGCAGCGCGCAGTGCGGCCGCTCGTGTGGCTTCTGCTCTGAGTTGTCTCACCATGTTGGAACACCCCTGCTCTGTCGACCTTGCCATGACATCGACGCTCTGTGCGCGCTGCCTGCCCGTCGGCCGATCGAGGTGAACGTTGAATTCACTTCGCCATATCGAGCTGCCAGCGCTGGACAATAGTAACCGGTCCGGTGGCGACTTTGTGATTCGAAAGTGACAATTACATGAAGAACGGCTCGTTTACAAAACGATTGAAATGAAAAGTTCCACCTCTCCGGCATTTGTAACGACTTCGACTTCCTCTTTGTAGGCGCGAAATATCGATCCGGACAAAACGCACTCGTCGACCTGAGCCCATACGTCCTCGATCGGATCCGCCAGTGCGCCACTGGGCGTGAATACTGCGAACACACCGGTCGGTATCGAAACGAACACATCGCCCACAGCCACATCACTCGGCGAGTCCACCGAGACCGCGACCACCGCATTGACCGTGCCGTGCGGATCCGGAACGTACACCGTGCTCACCTGGGTTGCGTCGATGTGCTTCTCGCGCACACGATCTCGCAGGAATCGCATCCACTCGCTACCGCTCGATTCCGCGCCGGGCTCCACCCGCGGTGCCACCAACCCACTGAACAGCTCCGCGCTGCGTGCCGTGACACGGAAGGTCATCACGAACCGCCGGGCGCAGTGATCGCCAGATAGAGATCGATCTTGTACGCGTGCGGATAGCACTCGTAGTCGCCGGTGAACGATCGCACGATCTCGCCCTGCTCTTCGGCATGATCGATCTGAGTCCACAATCGAGTGAGAACCTCGGGGAAATACCCCACCGCGGAAAAACGCGCGTATTTGGCCGCGGGCACTTTCGCAACCAGATGTCCACGCTCGACCTGACCGAGTGAAGAACACAGATAACCGACTACCTGTGTATTGTACGAACCGATACCGGGGGCGTAGTCCGTATAAATGGAAGCGAGCGGACCGGAGGTCTCCTGATTGAGAACAGCGGACCATGCTTGATCGAGCGCCGGGTCGTTGAGGCGACCGAGCGCCCGTTTGGGGCTGCGAACTGGAAGACCAGCGACCCACGTTTCGTCAAGGTCGACGATCTCGAACGACATTCACACTCCGTAGAGAAGTTGCAGGGGCAGATCCTGTGTTCGGAACCGGCCCGATCACAATATCGCCCGTCAATCTACCGGCGCGACTGGTAGGTGGATCGTCGAACGATCAACCGAACTTCGCACCCGTCTCGATCGCCGCAACAGCTGCCGACGGTTTCTGCCTCGAAACTCAGGACCCCCTGCATCGCATCGGTCACTGCGGCCCACCCGTGCGTGCTCGATCCCCCGGTTCTGCGGGCCGCGCCGGCTCCGGTCGATCGCCGACACGAATCCGGCACGGACCGTCCGTCCTCGAAGGACCTGCTTCGGCGACCCTGCCCGCATTCCTCACGCAAGAAGGAGGACGAACACAGCGCCGAAGTATCTACTTTCCGTGCGCTGCGGCAACGTAACTCTCGCCGTGAATATCCGACAGATCACGCACAGGCGTGTTGCTCGCTCCGGAATGCGAGACCGGGAGAATCCGAGATTCGCACGACGACAGAATTCGCGTCAGGGGCCAGTGCACCGTGTGCAGAACCAGGTCCGAAATCAGTAATCTGCGCAACCAGCCGCTGGCCAGACCGTGATGGGCCCACGTGCGATACGAGCTCCGGACGTAATGCCGATACTCGAGCGGCGGCGTCAGTAACCGACGGCCGGACACCTCGACGCGCATCGGCTCGATCTGCGCGATCCGCAGACCGACCTTGTTCAGACACAGCGACAGATCGATGTCCTCGTGCAGGTCGGTTCGCAGGCTCGTACTGTCGCGAACGGCTTCCCACGCGGATCTGCGGATAGCGAAGTTGTTGCCCGATGCGGCAGAAACCCACTGCTCAGCAGGCCTGTTCCGCACGGAACGGTTGACGAATGCCCGGTACGGGCGCGCCCACGGAGAGTCGTAGAGGTAGATCGGGCCGGTGACTGCAACATAGTCGAGTCGGCGATCGAAGAAATCCAGTACCGAGTCGACCCAGCCGGCCTGGACACGGGTATCGGCGTCGATGCGGCCGATGACCGATCCGTGGGCGTGATCGAAACCGGTGTTGCGTGCGTGCACGACGCCGCGCTCGGACTCCCGCAGCAGCACCACCTGCGGAAATCGCCGCGCGTATTCCGCGACGATGGCCGCGGTGTCGTCGGTCGAATTGTTGTCGACGACAATGATTTCGTGAATGCGTTCGCGTTGAACGAGCAATGCATCCAGGCATTCGCGCATGTGAGCCGACTCGTCGAACGCAGGCACAACAATGGAAAGAGTATTCACAACGCCAACCCCTGACATATTTTTGGCAATCGTGTAGCTCGATACCCATTGGCGCTGAACGCATTTGAATTCGAGCCGCTGACGTTGACGATGCTACATCATTACTTCAAGAAAAGAACCCGTCGAATTATTCGGACTTTATGAATCAGAATTCGGAATTCGGAGGAAGTACCAATCTGTGCATTGCTTCCCGATCACGAAAATCGGCCTTCCCCCCGATCCACCGATCCGATGCGGGAAGGTCGTTCAACTCTCGGCGACGGCGCGCCGGAGACCCGACGTACACCCCGTCCGGTTCACAGTCTCCGGTCACCAACGAGTTCGCTCCGATGATGCAGCCGGCCCCGATGTGCACGCCCGGCATCACGACCACGCCGGACCCGATCCACGTTCCCGGACCGATCACCACCGACTCTCCCCGCAGTGCGCCTGCGCGATGCCGCGAGGGCCCGGTCTCGTGGGTACTGGTGAGTATCCGAACGTGATCGGCGATGAAGACGTGGTCACCGATCACGATGTCGGCAACGGTGTCGAAATAGCAACCGAAGTTCACGAACACACCGGTGCCCATCCGAACCGACGCCAGTCCTTGAATCATGGAACCGCCGTACATCAGGCACGGACCGGTTGTCCGCAGACCCGCAGGACGCAGGGCGGATGCGCGCAGCACAGCAGGCAGGAAGGGCGCATTCGCCAGCGAGACGACAGTCGCCTGACGCATCTGAGCGAGGGCCCAGCGGACGTCCGACGGATTGCGCATCCAGTCGCGAACACGCGAACCGGCCGTCACGCGGCGGCTCGCATCCGTTCGTCGGACTCGGCACGATCGTCGACGGGCAATGCCCGGCACGGTACTGCGGCGAACAGTCGCGAGATCGGCCACCGCAGTGTGTGCATCAGCCAATCCATCGCCACGATGCGTCCGAGCTTGCGCGACGCCAGACCGTGCTCCTGGTAGGAGCGGTAGCCCGCCAACGCATAGTGGACGTATTTCACCGGCGATGTCGTTGCGCGCCTACCGGACACTGCGGCCTTCATCGACCCGTTCTGGGCAACAGGCAAGCGCTCGGCAGCCAGGCACAGGCACAGATCGATGTCTTCGTGGACACAGGTTCGCTCACTGACCGCGTCGCGAACCGTGCGCCAAGCTGATGCGCGAATCGCGAAGTTGTTGCCCGATACTGCCAGGGCGGCGCGCACCGCCGGCTCACGTCGTTCGGCGCGCGAATGCATCCACGCCAGGGGCCGAGCCCAGGGTGATTCGTAGAGGAACGTCCGGCCACCTGTGGCGGCGACGGAGGCATGCTCGTCGAAGAAGTCGACGATCGAGCGCGCCCACCCGGGCCGAACACGGGTATCGGCGTCGATTCGACCGATGATCGACGAGTCCACCAGGTCGAATCCGGTGTTGCGAGCGTGGACCACGCCGCGGTTGGGCTCGTGGACCAACATGACCTTGTTCGTGACCGCGCGGATGTCGTTCACCAATCGAAGCGTGCCGTCGGTCGACCCGTTGTCCACCACGACGATGCGGTCGATGTCGTCGCCCTGATCGAGCAGCAGCGTCAGACATTCACCCAGATGATCGACCTCGTCGAGCACCGGAATTACCACACTGAGAGTGTTCATCGCGATCCCCTGACAAATTCGGACATTGAATACAGCTCAGCCACGAATTCGAACTTACGACATGTTTCAGGAATTGCCTAAAAGCTGCCCGAATTGCATATCCGCAGCTCAGTGGCTCGAAAGGTTCTTTCGGTCGGGTCGCATCGCTACAAACAATCGAATCGAAGGTTTTGCGCGGCAATTATGCAACTGCAGTTTGCGAAACACGCCTTCTGAAATCGAATCCCGAACCGATCACCCAATTCGTTCGATATGAATCCATCTCGAATTCACTTCGCGGTAACACGTGCCTCCGCAGTTGCCGGGACCACGAAAAAACCGCCACTCGCGTGAGTGACGGTTCTTCGTGTCGGTGGAGCTGAGGGGAATCGAACCCCTGACCTTCTCGATGCGAACGAGACGCGCTACCAACTGCGCCACAGCCCCTTTGCCGTCATGTCGACCGGCTGGGTAACTCTAGCAAAGTCGCTTCGGGTGTCGGTTACGCGCCCTGGGCTCTACGCAGGTCCCGGTCGTCGTCACGACGGGCCTGGAACGGCTCCTCGTAGTGGTCGAGGTGCTCGAATTCGGGATCCTCGTCGTCGATCTCGAGCACCACCGCGCCGGGGCGACGCAGTCGCTGCGGGACGAGCTCCAACTCTTCGTCGGTTTCCGATTCCACGCCGAGACGTGATCGGCCCATCCGAGTGAGCCGACGCCTGCGCACCTCTTCCTCGATCTGCACCTGACGACGCAGGTAGTACAGGTAACCGACGAGGACAGCGACGGACAGTCCACACAGCCACCAGACCGCCGGGGAGATGATGAAGGCCAGGGCTGCGGTGGTGATCGCCGCGAAAACCAGGCCCAGGACGGCGCGCTGTCGGAATGCGTACCGCGCGGCGCGGGCGATCGCATCGGCCTCGGGATCGAAACCACCGCGTCCACGTCGGCGAGGAACGAAATCGTCGTCGACGACACCGGGTTCGTGCGCGGGCGAACCTCCGCGCGGTGCTTCCGTGTCCGGTGCCTCGCTGTCGAGGTCGCTGTCTGCAGCGTGAGTGTCCATCGGGTCCTCCGCGGTACCGGGTAGATCGGGTGAGTCTGGACGAACGGTCGCGATCGCGGCACCGAAGATCTCTCGGGCCGGCGCGGAGACTCGCAGGTCGTCTTCCGGTCGCCAGTCGGGATCGCTGCGATGCCCGGTCGCGGGGCCGCGTTGCTTTCGCTTGGTGCCACCCCGATGCAGCACGCGGGTGGCGAGCGCAGCGTCCGTGGTCTGCATGATCTGCGGACGCTTGGTCATGAGCATGGGCAGAAGAACGAAGAGCCAGACGGCTACGAGACCGATCCAGATGATCGAGTTCGGCATCGGCGTTGTTCTCCTCCCCTTGGACGACGGCGACAGTGAAAGACGTCCTCAGGCTATGCGGAGGAGGAACGAGAACGACGCAGACGCGCCGACCCGAATTACACTCCTGTCACTTTGACAACACGAGTACTCGCGCCGCGGCCGCGAAGATCACGCCCACGCAGCCCGGCCCGCGCGAACCAACCGCTCGACGACGGTTCCCTGCACCTCACCCGAGGTGATTGCGACGAGCTTGTGATCGCGCCATTCGCCGTCGACGTCGAGGTACTTGTAGAGCAGCCCCTCTTCACGAAAGCCGACGTTGCGCAGCACTGCCTGACTGGCCAGGTTCTCCGGTCGCACCGTCGCTTCGACGCGATGCAGTCCGACCGGACCGAAGCAGTGGTCGAGCCCGAGCGCCAAGGCCGCTGTGGCCACACCCTTGCCGTTGACCTCCTTGGACACCCAGTACCCGATCCAGGCCGATCGAAGTGCTCCCCGCACGATGTTTCCGGTGGTGATCTGGCCACAGAATTCACCGTCGACTTCGATCACCATCGGCAGCATGTGCCCTTTGCGCGCCTCGGACTTCAGGCCCGAGCACAGCGTCGGCCACGAGGAGATGTGATGCCGCGAATTCCAGCTGCCCTCTCCGCTGGGCTCCCAGGGTTCGAGGTGGGCGCGATCCTCCGTGCGAATCCGGCTCCACGCGGCCGCGTCGCGCATCCGTACCGGCCGCACGGTGACGGTTCCGGCGGCCACTCTCACTGGACCCAATTTCGCCGGCCAACCTGGGTGGCTCGACCACGTTCGCGGCATCCGTCGATGTTATGCGCTACGCGCAGGTGAGCGGAAACTCGTAGCCCACTACGAACTACCGCTCACATGGCGTCAGCCTCTCTGAGCGAGGAACGAGACCTTCACTTCTTCGCCGGTGCGGATTTCGGTGACCTCGGGATCGATGACGACCAGGCAATTCGCCTCGGCGAGTGTCGCGAGTAGGTGCGAGGACGATCCTGGTGCGCCGCCGAGCGCCTGCACCAGGTATTCACCGGTTCCCTCGTCGCGCATGAGCTGGCCGCGCAGAAATCCTTTACGGTCCTCGATCGAGGTGATCGGCGCGACGGTTCGAGCGGTCACGGTCCGTCGCATCGGCTGCCGTCGGCCCAGAGCGATCCGAATCAGCGGACGCACCATGACCTCGAACACCACCAACGCACTGACGGGGTTGGCAGGCAACAGGAAGGTGGGTACTTCGTCGCGTCCGAGTTGACCGAAGCCCTGGACGGACCCGGGGTGCATGGCAACTCGTTCCACTTCCATGTCGCCGAGTTCGCCGAGCGCCTCGCGCACACCGTCCGATGCGCCGCCGCCCACCGCTCCGGCGATGACGACGATCTCGGATCGAATGAGCTGGCCCTCGACCACCTCGCGTAGTCGCTTGGGATCGGTGCTGACGATCCCGACCCGGTTGACGTCGGCTCCGGCGTCGCGCGCTGCGGCGGCGAGCGCGTAGGAGTTGACGTCGTACACCTGACCGGGCCCCGGGGTCCGATCGGTGTCGACCAGTTCCCCACCGACGGAGATCACCGACAGTCGCGGCCGAGGATGCACCAGCACCTTGTCGCGCCCGACGGCGGCGAGCAGCCCCACCTGAGCCGCGCCGATGATCGTGCCTGCGCGAACCGCGACGTCACCGGGCTGCACGTCGTCGCCGATCTTGCGGACGTAGTCACCCGACCGCACCGGACGGAACACCTTGACGCGGGCACGACCGCTGTCGGTTCGATCCAGGGGCAACACGGCGTCGGCCAGTGTGGGCAGCGGCGCGCCGGTGTCGACTCGTACCGCCTGACGCGGTTGCAACCGGATGGGTTGACGCGATCCGGCGGACACCTCGCCGACGACGGGAAGCGTCAGATCGATGCGTTCGTCGTCCTCGTTGCGCAGGTCGGTGCCCGCGGCCGCCACATCGACGCTCCGTACCGCGTAGCCGTCGATCGCTGCCTGGTCGAAACCGGGAAGGGGACGCTCGGTGACCACTTCTTCTGCACACAGCAGGCCCTGTGCTTCCGAGATGGCGACCCGGACAGGCCGTGGAGCCACCGCCGCGGCGGTCACCCTGGTCTGCTGATCTTCGACCGAGCGCATCTGGCCCTTCCTCTATGGCATCGACCCGCGATGCTATTCGTACGTGGTCAGTTCCGGTGCCCAGCTGTCGCTCAAGCGTTCGTTCAGCCATTCGCGCAGCGCCGGACCGTAGTCGTCACGTTGTAGAGCAAAGTCAACCGCAGCGCGCAGGTATCCCCCGGGATTTCCGAGGTCGTGTCTCGATCCGCGGTGCACCACCACGTGCACGGGATGGCCTTCTTCGATGAGCAGTGCAATGGCGTCGGTCAGCTGCAGCTCGCCGCCTGCACCGGGCTTTATCCGGCGCAGGGCGTCGAAGATCGCGCGGTCGAGCAGGTAGCGGCCCGCGGCAGCGAGGTTGGACGGGGCGTCCTCCCGCTTGGGCTTCTCGACCATACCGGTGACCTTGAGGACGTTCGGGTTGACCGCGTCGGGCACGATCTCGACGGAGAAGACGCCGTAGGAGGAGACCTTGTCGTCGGGGACCTCGATGGCGCACAGCACCGAGCCTCCGCGCTTGGCGCGCACGCGGGCCATGACGTCGAGCACACCGCGGGGCATCACGAGATCGTCGGGAAGCAGAACGGCAACGGAATCCTCGTCGTCGTCGAGGACTTCTTCGGCACAGGCGACGGCATGTCCGAGTCCGAGCGGCTCGTGCTGAATGACCGACTGGACGTCGAGCAGACCGGGGGCAACTCGAACCTTCTCGAGCATCTCGAGCTTGCCGCTGGCCTCGAGCTTGTTCTCGAGGACGAGGTCCTCGACGAAGTGGGCGACGACGCCGTCCTTGCCGGGGGACGTGACGATCACGAGTCGCTGCGCGCCGGAATCTGCTGCTTCGCCTGCGACCAGCTCGATGCCGGGAGTGTCGACCACCGGAAGCAGTTCTTTCGGAACGGTTTTCGTGGCCGGCAGGAACCGGGTACCCATGCCCGCTGCGGGAACGATGGCCGTGCGGAAATGCACGGGCGTGGCGGCGGTCGTCGCTGTAACGGCTTCTGTCATGGTGCTCACCCTATCCATGGTTTCTGGTGATCTGCTTGCCGTGTGCTGCGTTTTACCCCCGAGTGCATATCGTTGAACGACAGCACAGGAAGGGAGGACGAACCGTTGTGACCGTTCCCGAATTCACGGAGAACACGTCCAAGGATCGATGGCGAAAGCATGTTCTCGCCGAACGCCGACTGCTCGACGGTGCGCAACGCGCAATGGAGTCCTCCGCACTCTGTCACGTCCTGGGCGAATTGGCGGCCGAACACTCGGTGGTCGCCGCATACGTTCCCGTCGGCCGCGAGCCCGGTTCGATCGAGATGCTCGACGCCATGGCCGCGGCCGGGTCGACCGTTCTGCTTCCGAGTGCACACGAGCCGGGTCCGTTGCGCTGGGCTCGGTACGCCGGACGAGAGTCGTTGGTGACGGCCCCGTTCGGGCTGTTGGAACCGGGCGGACCGACGCTCGATCCCGATGCGGTGTCGGGTTGCTCACTGGTGCTGATTCCGGCGCTGGCCGTGGACCGGCGCGGAACCCGGTTGGGCCGAGGCGCGGGCTTCTACGACCGCACCCTCGACCTGTGCAGGCGCGACGCCATGCTGGTCGCGGTGGTGCGCGAGAGCGAACTGGTCGATCGCCTACCCGCCGAACCGCACGACAGACCGGTGACGCACGTGTTGACCCCAGGCAGCGGACTCCTACGCTTGGGTACGGAATAACGCTACGATTCGATTCGTTGGCACTCCTGACTGTAGAGTGCTAATGCTCTCCCCAGTTTCGACAGTTTCGACGAACAGACAAGACACCGGCGGTGTTCGGCCTCGGCCAGCAGAGTGGCGAATTTCCTCGGTGACCAGCGCGGAGGAAACACGATGCCCACTTACTCATACGCATGCACCGAGTGCGACAACCGCTTCGACATCGTTCAGTCCTTCACCGACGACACACTGACGGTGTGCCCCGCGTGCTCGGGCAAGCTCCGCAAGCTGTTCAACTCCGTCGGCATAGTCTTCAAGGGCAGCGGCTTCTACCGCACCGACAGCCGCGGCGGCGGGGGCACCTCCAGCGAGGGCGCGGGCGAGAAGAAGTCCGATGCGGCCGCTGCGAAGTCGGACTCGAAGTCCGAGTCCAAGCCCGCGGAGAAGAAATCTTCCGATTCGTCGTCGTCGAGCTCTTCGCCTTCCTCGTCCACTACGAAAGCTGCTGCCAGCCAGTAGCTTTCCGCTTCATCCACAGGCCGGGCCGTTATCCACAGCCCGGCCTTTTCGGTGCCTGTACCGGAACGGCCACCGATAGCGTTTCGGCCATGGCTGCCGGCAAGAATCGACTCGACTCGACGCTGCTCGATCGCATCACCGTGCGTCCGGCGTGGGTCGGATCCACGAAATTCAGACGGATCGCAGCGGGAGTCCTGGTCGCCGTTGCCGCCGTTCTGTTCGTCGACGACACCGCCGGTGACGACCGAGTACGAGTGATCACGGCCGGACGCGACCTGACACCCGGCACCGTACTCACCTCCGCCGATGTGGCGGCGGCCGAGTGGGACCGGGCGAACGTCCCCGAGGGCGCACTCGTCGAGTCCGAGGCCGTGAACGGTCGAACACTCACCGGACCGGTCCGATCGGGTGAATTGCTCACCGAGGTACGCCTACTCGGATCTCGGACCGCCACGACGGCCCTGGGGACCGAGGCACGCGTCGTACCGGTGCATCTGGCCGATGCTGCGGTGACCGACCTGCTGCGGGAAGGTGACCGCGTCGACGTGTTGACGGTCGAGTCTCAGGAGGACCCCGATGCCATCCCTGCGGCCCGGGTTCTCGCGTCGGGAGCGATGGTCGTGCTCGTCTCCGCCGACGCCGGTGGCAGCAGGCAGCAAGACCGCGTCGTACTACTGGCTCTACCGACGAACGATGCGACAACGGTTGCGGCCGCCTCGTTGGTCAGCGCAATCACCGTCACCCTGCACTAACGTCTGTCGAGACAGAACAAACCGAACGTTGGGAGAAGGGCTCATGCTGAAGGGCTTCAAGGACTTTCTACTCCGCGGCAATGTCGTGGATCTCGCAGTCGCGGTCGTCGTCGGCGCGGCATTCACCGCCATCGTCACCGCATTCACGACGAACGTCATCAACCCCCTTGTCGCAGCGCTCGGTGGCAGCAACGAATACGGCTTCGGGTTTCAGATCACGTCGTCGCCGGAATCGTTCGTCAACGTCGGCGCAGTCATCACCGCGGTCATCAATTTCGTCATCATCGCGGCAGTGGTCTACTTCGTACTGATTCTCCCGGTGAACACGGCCAAGAAGCGCTTCGTCAGTCAGCCGGAGAAGGAACTGAGCGACGTCGACGTGCTGGTTCAGATTCGCGACATCCTCGCGGGGGGAACCGAAGCGGGACAGAAGCTTTCGACTTCAGCCGACACCACCGGCGGTAGCGGCGAGGCAATCGACGCGGCACCGGATCTCGGCAAGCACTCCAAGGACTGATTCGCTCACCCGAGCCAGTCGGGTCCCCTATCGAATGAATGCGCCATTCACGCTGTCTGACAGCGTGAATGGCGCATTCATTCGTTCAGGGGGAGGGCCGAGACGCGGCCGGTCCCACTCAGTTGGTGAACGTCGAGAGCGGAAGCGCGTCGAGCGTGATCGTCGTGCCGTCTGCCTCGCACGCCGAGGCAACTGCCGCCCCGTTGTCGACGAAGGCCTTGCCGGACTCACTGTCGGTGGTCGAGAGCTCCAGCGTGTCCGCGGGCAACGCATCGACGAATGTCGTCAACGAACTGGCGACATCACCGGAGGCGGTGCCGGGCAGCGCCTTCAGCTTGTCGACAGCTGCCTGCTTGTCGGCGGTCCACTTGTCGATGTTCTCGGCCGATCCGGGTCCTGCTGCCGCCAGTCCGACGAACGCGTTGTGGTCGGCGGCAAAGGTAGTGCAGACATCCGTGTTCTCGCCGGAGGCTGCGGACTCGTCGCTGCTACAACCGGCGGCGAGGCCGAAAGCAACGAGCGCTCCCGCGGCGACGACCGTGAAACGGGCTTTCGAGTGCATCTTCGGTTCAGTGCCTCTCTGTGTACGTCGAACTACTTCTGTGCAGAACATAGTTCAGGCCCGTACGGAGTTATCCGTACGGGCCTGAACTTGTCTCGAATTTCAGCAGGTGACGTTACGTCACCGAGCTACAACCGATTCGGAAATCAGTTGAGGCGAACCGGGACGCCGTAGGTGATGGCCGTGTCGCCCGTTGCGCTGGTCAGCGAAACGTACGGACGGATCGTGACGTTGCCCAGGATGCCGGTGGCGGTGCCGTGCAGGTTCGCGACCTGGATGGATCCGCTGGTGCCCGCTGCGTCACCCTCGGAAGAGGTGATGTCGGCCTCTTCGTTGAGCACTGCGTATGCGCTCTCGGACTGCACGACGCCGGGGCCGTTGGTCAGTTCGATCGTGCCGGTGGCCTGCGGGATCAGCTGAACGCCGACGTCGAGGCCGCTGGTGGAGGTACCGGTGCCGGTGAGCGGTCCGATGGAGGGGGCACTGCCGTCCAGCGGGAACTCGCCGGTGACGGAGGACTCGTTGCCCGAACCGAGGTTGAACTCGGCCGAAGGCGAAGACCACTCGACGGTGACTCCACCGTTGAGGCTCAGCGGGTAGCCGATCTGGTAACCGATCTTGAGGGTGCCTTCGAAGTCGTCGGCCGAGGGGCCCTGGACGTCGTAGGAAGCCCGGCCGTTGGCGAACCACTCACGGGTGAGCGGGCTGCCGTCGAGCGGAGCAACACCGTTGATGAAGGTGTCGGACAGCGTCACCGTCACGGTGTTGCCGTCGGCGTCGACGATCGAGTTGGAGCTGTCGACTGCGGCGGAAGCCGTTCCGGTACCGAGCACCAGGCCGACTACCGAAGCGCTGGCAGCAACTGCAACGCTCATGGACTTGAGTCCCCGGCTGCGCCGCGACTTCTGGATCTCCGTCATTTATTCCTCATCATGTTCAGTCCCAGCGCGGTGTCGCACGGGGAAGCTTGTGGCTTTCACCCTCGAACTAGATCGCACTCAACGATGTGTGCGAGCCCGAGCCGGATGTAGCCGCGAAGGCCACATCCTTGATCACACTGTTCCGAGGTCAAGAGCGCGGAACCGGTTGGTCCCACGCTCTGGTCTCTGGAAGCTGAGGGGAACATTAGAGGAGTTGCCCGATCGTGACAATCCCTACGATCGGGACCACATCGTTGCCTCGGCGTGATGTGTTTCAACGGCGTGAACAACTTTCACACCCCATTAGGTGGTAACGCGCGTTACACTATCCGGTTACGTGACCAAACCGTTACACATTGCGCAAATCCGCAAAACCGCTCTGATGTGGGAAGACGCTCGGACCGGCCCGCCCGTTACGGGCGAATCGTCACTTCTCACGCCACACGGAGCGGAGGCAGTGCGGCCCCCCAACCACCCGCACCCCGGTCGAACGTCGCTAACGGCAGGTAAACGAGTAACTAACAGACCTGTCATTCAGGCCAAATAAATGTGTCGTGGATCACATCAGAAGTAATGGGGTGGTCGCTGTTGCTTCAACCATTCGTCCGACGCCGACCCGCCGTTCTCGACACCCGAACCCTCACCCCGTTCGTCTCCGGTCGTCTCCGGCAGCACCTCACCGAAGATGCGAGCGAGCCGGGCCCGTTCTGCTCGGGCCCGGCTCGCGTCGTCTTCGGCCGATCGATCGTCGTTCGGCTCGTCGCTCATGGGTATCGCTATGCGTCCAATCCCGACAGCTCGGCGATGACCTGACTCGCCAGTGGCGTCAGCGTCGCCATCCCGTCTCGAATCGCAGCCCGGGACGAGGCCAGATTCACCACCAGGGTGCTTCCGGACACACCGACCAGCCCGCGGGACAGACCTGCGTCCAACGAACCTGCTGCCAGCCCCGACGATCGCAGTGCCTCACTGATACCCGGAATCTCACGGTCGAGCACCTCCGCGGTGACGTCCGGAGTGACATCGCGCGGTGAGACGCCCGTGCCACCGATGGAGACCACCAGATCGACGCCGCCGATCACCGCGGTGTTGAGTGCGTTGCGCACGTCCACTTCGTCCGCCGTCACTGCGACGACACCGTCGACCAGAAAGCCTGCCTCGGTCAGCAGCTCCGTGACGAGTGGGCCCTTCGAATCCTTCTCGGTGCTGTGCGCTGTTCGGTCGTCAACGATGACGACCAACGCGCGCCCTGCCAGTGGTGCGTCGAGTTCCATACCGCTCACCGTAGTAGTAAGGCCTCCACCCGGCTCACGCTGTGCGTAAATCGTTGCAACCGTGCTCTGCCTGCCCGCTTCTCCGAACATCAGCGACCACCGGGGAACGACGGGACCTGGAACGGCAATTGCTGTTCCTGCTGCTGAGTCTGTGGCTGCGCCGCTGCGGGCTCGGCGGTGCCGAGCGTCACGGTCGCGGTCTTCTCGCTGCCGCCGTCGGTGTAGGTGATGGTGACCGAATCGCCCGGTGCGTGTGACCGCACTGCTGCGATCAACGCGTCACCGCTGGCGACGATGCGATCGTCGACCTTGGTGATCACCGCGCCCTTGGGTATGCCCGCAGCTGCTGCCGGTCCTCCCTCGGTGACCTCGACGACGGTTGCTCCGTTGGCGTCGTCCTGCGACGGCACCTGAACGCCGATCATTGCCTGGGTCGCCTTGCCCGTCGTGGTCAGTTCGTCGGCGATGCGCTTGGCCTGATCCACCGGGATGGCGAAACCGAGCCCGATGGAGCCGCTCTGCGCGGACCCCTGACTGCCGCCGAGTGTGGCTATCGCAGTGTTGATGCCGATCAGCTGTCCGTCGGTGTTGACGAGTGCGCCTCCCGAGTTGCCCGGGTTGATCGCAGCGTCGGTCTGGATGGCGTCGATCACCGAGTTCTGATTGCCGGACTCGCCGGACGTCGACACGGGCCGGTTCAGCGAGGAGACGATGCCCGTGGTGACCGTGCCGGCCAGGCCGAGCGGGGAGCCGATCGCGATGACCTGCTGGCCCACTTCGAGGTTCGAGGACGATCCGAGTTCGATCGGCGTCAGGTTCGACTTGCCCTCGGCCTTGATGACGGCCATGTCCGAGACCGAGTCGGCACCGACGATCGTCGCGTCGGCCACCGATCCGTCCGAGAACGCGACGGTGAGCTTGCCGTTGGCACCCGCACCCGTCGCGACGTGATTGTTGGTCAGGATCAGGCCGTCGCTGCTGAGAATGACGCCAGAGCCCTCACCCTCTTCCTGGGAGCCCTTCACCTGAATCTGCACAACGCTCGGCAGAACCTTGTTCGCTACTGCCTGAATCGAGCCGTCGGGGAAATTGGCGGCAGGCTGAGCTGCAGTGACCGTGGAGTTCAGTGAGTTGGTCACTCCCCCGCCGTTGCCGTTGGCATTGTTTGTGGCGATCGCACCGACCGCGCCGCCGATTCCGCCACCGACCAGAACGAGCGCGATGGCTCCGGCCACCAGTACCGACCTGCCCGGGCGGGACTTCACCGCAGTCGGTGCCGAATCGGACTGCGGCGCAACGTGCTGTGGCTGTGCGTGGTGAGCCTGGGTGTGCTGCGGATCGCCCTGCTGACCGTACGGGCCGTAGCCGGGCTGGTAGGCCCCCTGTCCGTAGCCGGCGTACTGCTGGGGGTAACCCTGCTGCGGCGGGAACTGCTGAGTCGGATGCTGCTGGGCCGAGTAGTTCTGCTCGTCGCCGCGCGAAGCCCGGTCCGCCGGATGCTGCTCGCCACCGGCACCCTGTCCGCTCTGTTCGGATTCGTTACGGTCGTCGCTCATCGTTGCTGCTTCCTTCAGTAGAGACCTCGGTATCCGAGGTCCGCCCGCCTTCTTGCTACTCACTGTGCAGGGCGGGACTGAGAGCGCGCTGAGATCCGGCTATCAGTTTGCCGAGAGTGTGGTGGGATCAGGAGCACCCTCGCCGGGCAACACGATTCGTATCGACGCGCCGCCCCGCTCGGACACCTCCACTCCGATGGTGCCGCCGTGCTTGACGACCACTTGCCGCACGATGGCAAGTCCCAGACCGGATCCGGGCATCGAACGCGACGCCGTCGAGCGATAGAAGCGCTCGAACACCAGCTCGCGATCTTCCTCGGGGATACCGGGGCCCGCGTCGTCGACCGTCAATTCCAGCAGGCCATCGCCGATCTGCCGCATCGCGATTCGCACCTCACCACCGCTGGGACTCCATTTGGCCGCGTTGTCGAGCACATTCAGCACGGCTCTCGAGAGTCCTGCTTGATCGCCGTAGACGAACCACGGCATCAACGTCGCTTCGAAGTCGATCTCGTTGCGACGGCGGCGTGCTCGTTCGAGACTGCGTTCGACGGCATCGGCGAGATCGACTCGCTCGAACACCGTCTCCGGCGCGTCCTCTCGCGCCAGATCGACCAAATCACCCACCAAGGTGGACAATTCCTGAATCTGCGCCACCACGTCGGTCCGCAACTCGGCCATGTCCTCGTCCGGGATGGACGGCGCTCCTGGGCGTCCCGCCGCGATGAGCAACTCCATGTTGGTCCGCAGCGAAGTCAACGGGGTGCGAAGTTCGTGGCCCGCGTCGGCGACCAATCTGCTCTGCCTGCCGCGAGATTCGGCAAGTGCCCGGAGCATCGTGTTGAAACTCTCGGTCAGACGCGCCAACTCGTCGTCGCCGGTCACCGGGATCGGCGTCAGGTCGTCGGTGCGTGCCACCCGTTCGGCAGCCGCGGTCAGTCGGGCGATCGGGCGTAAACCGGTGCGCCCCACGGCCATACCTGCTCCAGCCGCCAGCACCACGCCGCAGGCCCCGACGATCAGCAGCACCCACGCCAGGCGGTCGAGCACTTTTCCGGTCGGCAGTAGTCTCTGTGCGACGACGAGAGTGCTGCCGTCCTTGGTGCGTAGTGCCAGTACCCGCTGATCGTCGAGTGTGCGTAGCGACGATTCCTGCTCTCCGCTCACCACAGCGAGTTCGGCATCGCCGATCGGCACCTTGGGCCCGGGCGGGTTGTAGCTGGACATGTCCGGATAGATCAGCGCGACACTGACATCGGTGCTGTACAACGTTGCCCCAGCGACGAACCGCGGGTCGTAGGACACCAGACTGGACTCCGCCAGAGCCGAAGCACGCGAACGCAATTGAGTGTCCACATCGCCGTACAGTGCTCGGGATACCACCGTGTACGCGGCAATGGCCATGACCGCCACCGCAATTGCGACGACGGAGGCCGCGAGCAAGGTCACCCGCCACCGCAGCGACACCGACCGTGTCAGTGGCATCGGTGGCCGCATCGCCGTCGGCGAGGAGCCGACATTGTCGGCCGACTTTCGCCCGAACGAAGCGACCATCACGGGGGCGTCTCGCGCAGGACGTACCCGACACCGCGAACGGTGTGGATCAGCCGCGACTCCCCCTCCGCCTCGGTCTTGCGCCGCAAGTACCCGACGTACACCTCGAGCGCGTTGCCCGACGTCGGGAAGTCGTAACCCCAGACTTCCTCGAGGATGCGACTTCTGGTGAGGACTCGACGCGGATTGGTCATCAGCATTTCGAGCAACGAGAATTCGGTCCGGGTGAGGCTGATCGAGCGGTCGGCGCGCGAGACCTCACGAGTGACCGGGTCCAACGACAGGTCCGCGAACGTCATGGTCTCCGAGTCGATGCCCGCTTCCATCGCGGTACGCCGAAGCAGAGCGCGCAGGCGAGCCAGCAGCTCCTCGAGCGCGAACGGCTTGGGCAGGTAGTCGTCGGCACCGGCGTCGAGGCCTGCGACACGCTCGGACACCGAGTCCCGTGCCGTCAACACCAGAATCGGCAGGTCGTCACCGACACTGCGCAATCGACGGCACACCTCCAGGCCGTCGAGGCGAGGCATCATCACGTCGAGCACCAGGGCGTCGGGACGCGCCGCCGCGACCTGCTCGAGCGCGTCGAGCCCGTCGACCGCCAGGTCCACGGTGTACCCGTTGAACGTCAGCGACCTGCGCAGCGACTCACGCACTGCCCGATCGTCGTCGACCACCAATATCCTCATTCGTACAGTTTGTCCTGGTCGACTGAGATATGTCTGAGAGGGGTGCGGATTTCGACCTAGAGCGTCGGTAGGTGCTTCGCCAGCGGGAGGTTCCACTTTCGCCACAGCGCGAGCAGGCGCAACCCCGTCGCGAGCAGGGTTCCCGCGACCAGACCTACGTTCTCCGGCAGGGTCGCGGCATCGGCCAACACGACGGCCGTCGCACCGAGCATGGCCGGCAGGGCATACAGGTCCCGATGCAGCAGCAGGGGAACTTCGTTGACCAGCACGTCTCGGATCACGCCGCCTGCCACCGCCGTCGTGGTGCCGATGAGAGCTCCCGCCAACGCGCTACCGCCGGCAGCCAACGCGATCGTCGCACCGGTCGATGCGAACAGTCCCATCCCGAAGGCGTCGAGCACCAGAACACCGCGCCGGACCTTGCCCATCTGTCGGTGCGCAACGAACACGACCAGCGAGGCGAACAAGCCGACCGTGAGGTTCGGCCACGTGTCCAGTGACGTCGGTGGGTGGATGCCGAGCAGCAGATCGCGAATGATTCCGCCGCCGATGCCCGTCGTGATTCCGACGACGCAGACCCCGAACAGATCCAACCGGCGATGCACTCCGATCAACGCCCCCGACGCCGCAAAGGCCGCGATACCGATCAATCCGAGTACGTCGAGAAGCATCGGATCAGCATGTCATGGTGCTGGCAGAAACCTCACAGCAAAACCCGAGGTCGGACCTAGAATTGAGGGGCACCGTCGTGTTCGAAGATTCCGGCTCACCCGAGGAGAACATCATGCGTATCGAATTCAAGAAAGCCGTCGCCACTGTTGCATTGACGGGAGCCATCGCGCTCGGTGGCGGCGCAGTCGCTCAAGCTGCTCCGGATCGCGAAAGAATTCCAGACGTGATCGGAATGTCCCAATCTGCGGCCATCGCGGCCCTGGAGGACGCAGGCTTCGACAACGTCACCGTCAATTACGACCGCCCCGACGCCCGCGTGATCGGCCTCAACTTCCCGGTCGGGGTGAAGGTCAGCGAGAACGCGGAGATCAAAGTGATCGTCATAGGCGACTAGACCAGCCGCACGGCCACCTCGAGGTGTGGCAGATTCCCGGATCACCCCGTTGGGGTCTGCCACCTGAGCGTGACAACCTGCGGCCGATGAGGGATGCGGCGTTGTGATCGGCGTCGCACCCGCGGTGATGGCTGCGCCGAACATCACCGCCCATTTTCGCAGGAGATAGTCTCGGTCGTGATGCCGTCCGGCACATTTCCTTCTCGAGCCGAGGTGAACGAACAGGTGCCGATCATCGACAATGCCGTCTACGTCGACGGCAAACGCACTGCCAATCCCGAGAGCCTCGACATCACGTTCGAGTTGATGCGCGAGCGGCACGGCATGGCCTGGATCGGCCTGTACCGCCCCGAGATCAGCGAAATCAATGCTGTAGCAGGCGAGTTCGGTCTGCACCGCCTAGCCGTGGAAGATGCCATTGCAGCCCATCAGCGACCGAAACTGGAACGGTACGCCGAGCAACTGTTCGTCGTTCTCCGACCCGCTCGATACATCGACGAGACCGAAAAGGTCGAATTCGGCGAATTGCACATATTCCTCGGACCCGATTTCGTCGTCACCATTCGCCATGCCGAATCCCCCGATCTGGCAATGGTGCGCAAGCGGCTCGAAGGATCTCCCGAACTGCTCCAACTCGGCCCCGAGGCAATTCTCTACGGCATCCTCGATCAAGTGGTCGACGAGTACGTCCCGGTGGTGACCGGACTGCAGAACGACATCGACGAGATCGAGGATCAGCTGTTCACCGGCGACCCGTCGGTATCGCGTCGCATCTACTCACTGCTCCGTGAGGTGTCCGAATTCGACCGTGCCGCAAAGCCCCTCGTCGAGATGATCGAATCACTCAAGCGCGGTTCGGACAAGTACAACGTCGACGTGGAACTGCAGCGATACCTGCGCGACGTGCACGATCACGCGATCCGCGTGTCCGACCGCATCGAGTCCTTCCGCTCCAACCTGCAGAATGCGTTGACCGTGCACTCGACCATCGTTGCGCAGCAGCAGAACGAGGAGATGCGCAACATGACCGTGGCCAGCCTGGAGCAGAACGAACAGGTCAAACGCATTTCGTCCTGGGGCGCAATACTTTTCGCGCCCTCGCTGATCGCCGCCATCTACGGCATGAACTTCGAGGACATGCCGGAACTGACGTGGCAACTCGGCTATCCGATGGCTCTGATCGCCATGGTGATCTGCTCCACTGCACTGTTCGTGGTGTTCAAGCGTCAGAAGTGGTTGTAGTGCGCTCAGCGCAGTGGTGCGGTTAGGTGCCCTCCACGGCACTCAGCCACACCACTGCCGCAGGCACTAGGACGAACCGAACACCGGACCCACCGGGATGTCTCGCTCGAACGTCAGACGGTCGAACTCGTTTCCGTATTCGTCGATCGCGCCGATCGTCATCCTGCTGGCGGTGATGCCCGGAATACCCGGCACCACATCGACTCTGACGAACGAGTAGTTGAGGAATCGCACCCGAGACCAGGTGATGGACTCGGCCGACTTGGTGCCGTCCGGTGCCCATACGTAACTGTTCGGAACTGCCGTGTCGGGCAACTCCTTGCCGCGGTAGCTCACGCCCTCACCGTCCTGGAACGTATAGCGTGGACGACCACCACCGCCGACTGTGTAATACACGGTGCCGTCGGTCTTTCCGTTGACCGTGGCGTTGTCACCGGCGACCCGCGTCGCACGGTTGCCACGAATGGGATCGGTGCGCTCGAAGACGTGATTGTGGGCTTGAAGCACTACATCCACCTGGTACTTGTCGAACAGCGCAACCCACGCGTCGCGGACGCCGCCGTCGCTCGCGTGCGTCGACGTGGTCGAATACGCGCAGTGGTGGAAGAAGCAGACGATGAAGTCGATGTTCGGATCGGCACGGTACTTCGCCAATGTCTGTTCCACCCAGGTGTTCTGGGCTCCACCGCTGTAACCGGTGTTGGCCTTGATCTCGTAGCTGACGTCGTTCGCGTCGAGCGAGAGAACGGCAGTGTTGCCGTAGACGAACGAGTACGCCGACGGGCATCCCTTGGGTCCGTTGGTCGGCTGATCGAGCCGCGCGGCATGTCCGCCGTAGCCGTTGGGGCTGTACAGCGCTTCCATGTCGTGGTTACCGGTGGCGAACAACCACGGCGCGGTCGATGCACTGGCCTCGATCGCCTGGAAATAGCCGTCCCAGACGAACGGGTTGAATTTGTCGAATCCCTTCGGTGGGGTCTGACCGTGCTTCGCGAACTGCGGCGGCAGACCGGCACCCGACGGGTCCGCGTACGCGATGTCGCCGGCGAGGATGTGGAAGTCCGGGTGCGAGGCCTCGATCTGCCGATTGATGTTGCGCGCGTGCTTGACCGACGGCTCGTTGTCCGCCTTGTAGTACTGGTCGTCATAGTCGCCGGCAACCAAACCTGGCGGCTGCGAGGGTGTTTCGTCTACGCCCTGATCGCCCATCATCGTGAACCGGAACGGTGCGATGCGACCGGTCGGCAGGGCCGGGGACGCGCTCCGAATGTCACTGACGAAGCCGTCGGCGGTGCGCCAGCGGTAGTAGTGCGGCAGCTTGGGCGTCAGATTGTCGATGGGCACATGTACGTAATACTGCTCCGCCGGCAGAATTCCGCCGTCGGTCTGTGGAACCTGACTGATCAGGTTGCGTACCTCGGCCGACGTCGTAGCGCCGAGTGCGGGCGTGGGGCCGTGATCGAGGAAGACACCGGTGAGCCCGGGATTACGAGAGAGCTGTGCCGAGAACCGCAGTTGCGTCGCCGGATCGTTTCCGAAGCCCATGTGCCGTCCGGCCACGGCCAGCGGGGCGTCCTGCGCGTACGCGGTTCGCGCGAACACCGAGTTCCCGACGCCTACCGCGGCGGCCGTCGCGGCGGCTCCCACCAGGAAGTTGCGTCGACTGACGGGGTGCCGCCGCAGGAACGACCGATGCCAATCGTGCTGCTCGGCCATGGTCATGTTCTCGGCGAGCGTGCCCGGGATTCCGGTCGCGACGGTTTCGCCTGCGGGATTGAGCGTCATGCCTCGATGGTGACGGTGACGCTCTCTCTATCCGTTAACCAAGCGAAGTTGTTGGGTGAACAACACGAGAACACCGATGCACAACGGGACGAACGCGGACAATCCCGTCGTGCACGGGACTTCGTAACCCACTACGAATTTCCATGCACGACGGGAGGTCGATCTAGGTCCCCTTGACGTTGAGGATCTGCCGCAGTTCGTGCTCGATGCTCACCAGGTCGCGGGCGTCCTCCATCACGACATCGATCGACTTGTAGGCGTCGGGATCTCGTCGACGAAGTCGTCATCTGGGTACCCTGGGCACCTGCCGTCCTACTGAAATGAGAAATACAACGCCGTCGCCGCCCGCTCAGGCATCGGTGCCGTCCGCGTGCCGAAGTCGCCAGCGACGGATGACTACGGCGCTCTCCGTTCGGCCGAGCACTCTGGCTGCCTCCTTCACGGTCGAGGACAACGCAATAGCGTCCTCCTCCGCCGACCACGACCTTTTTCCTAGGAGTGGGCGAGCACGCATTCCCGGTGGCCTCCTCCAAGCGGCGACTGACTCTGCCGCCAATCGCTTTCGATCCAGCGCGAAACAACCTGGAGGGTAGGCCCACTCAGCCAGACGCGCCGCTGGGTCGTTCGCGACAATCAACGAGAACACGTCGTCGCGAGTGTTGCGTTTTGGCGTGCGAAGAGCCCCGCTAACTGTGCGTACGGTCGAGCAGAAGAAGTCCGCCAAGCTAGACGAGGCCGTAACGAAACCTACGAAAGGCGCACCCGTCCGAGTGAATCCGACACTGCCATCGCCATCGAGCAATCCACGGAAGTATCCCCGCTGATGAAACGGGCCGACAGGCGGAGCCACCTGGTTGGACTTGCGACCGGGTGGAACTCCGCACGACTCCAGTTCACGTCGGAACGCGAGGTTGCAGATACGCCAAGTGGCACTTGTGTAATCAGAGGAGAAGTTCGTCGTACGCGTTCTCGTCGATACCGACGATCTGACGCCTTCGAACAGTTGCGGAAGCCGCATCAGCAAGTCGATATCGACACCCGCCAGTTCGATGGTTGCTTTTCCTTTTTGCCCTTTCCCGCTTTCGAGATGACCGTCAGTTTGAAACAGGCCGATGAAGTAGGAGTGATCCTCGCGAGTGAGATCGATGATGGGCATGCGGACATTGTCGGCCGACCCACCGACAAGAACAGGTCCTGTGCAATCTCGCCCATCAGTAGGGCCCTACACACCCCCACCGAATGCCAAGCCCAACAGATACGTCGCCCCGGCTGCGCCGTAGCCGATAGCCAGTTGTCGCAGAGCGCGTTTGACCGGCGGCCCACCGCTGAGCAGTCCCACCACCAGGCCTGTGCAGATCAACGCGATTCCGACGAGGACGGCGGCAACGGCAAGGGCCACAAAGCCTTCGAGGCCGAGCAGATACGGCAACACCGGGATGACGGCACCGGAGGCGAAGAAGCAGAAGCTGGCGCCGGCGGCACCGAGGCCGGTTCCGATGGACTCGTGCTGGTCGACGTCGGGGGCCATCTCGTCGGCAGGGAGTACGCGCAGTACTTCCGCCGCTTTGGCGTCGGCCTCCTCGTGGGTCATCCCTCGGGCTCGGTAGACCAGGGCCAGTTCGTTGGCGTCCACGTCGAGGTGTTGAACGGCATCGCGCGCCCCACTGTCCGGCGACGACGCCTCGAGCAACTCGCGTTGTGAACGGACAGAGACGTATTCGCCCGCCCCCATCGACAGCGCGCCGGCGAGCAGTCCCGCGAGGCCGGTGACCAGGACGATCTGGTTGGACACCCCGGAGCCGCTGATACCCAGAACGAGAGCGAGGTTGCTCACCAGTCCGTCGTTTGCACCGAACACGGCGGCCCGGAACGTTCCGGACAATCGATTGCGGCCGCGGGCCGCCAGTGCCCTGATGACCTCCGCATGGATCTGCTCGTCGGCCGTCATCGCCTCCGTCGCGTCGGCGTCGGTGGCGTACGGCGAACGGGTTTCCGCTCGTTGGGCCAGCGCGAGTACGAACACCGAACCGAAGCGACGTGCCAACACCCCGAGGATGCGGGTGCGGATGTCACCTTTGAGCGGCATTCCGACCCGATCGCCGAGCAGATGTCGCCAGTGCTGCTCGTGGCGGCCCTCCGCATCGGCGAGTGCGAGCAGGATCTCGCGTTCCTCGCCGGTGCGTCGGCCTGCCAGATCGCGATAGACGGCGGCCTCGGCTCGCTCGTCGGCGAGGTACTGGCGCCACCGCTTCACATCTCGCGCACTGGGTCCATCGTTCATGAAAGTGAAGATAGACCCGTCGCGAGTCAGCTCGGGTCGTACACCCCGGTCTGCACTGCTTTGACCAGTCTCCGCGGCACTCTGAACTCTCGGCCCTGAAAACGCACGGTCACCAGATCGGGAGCAACGGCTTTCCATTGCGCGCGACGGCTCCGTGTGTTCGAGCGCGACATCTTTCTCTTCGGAACAGCCATGATTCAGGAGTCCTTTCGGCTTCGTCGGCCGTATCGCTTCTCGAACTTCTCGACGCGTCCCTGGGTGTCCATCACGCGGGCGCCTCCGGTCCAGAACGGGTGTGATTCCGACGAGACGTCGACGACGATCAGCGGGTAGGTGTTGCCGTCTTCCCACTCGGTCTCGCGGGCGGACGTGACGGTGGATCTGGTGAGGAACTTGTTGCCGGTACTCGAGTCCTGGAACACGACCGGGTGGTAGTCGGGGTGGATGCCTGGTTTCATTCTGTTGCCTCTCGTGATTGTTCTGCGTAAGGGGATTCGCTGCTCTCGCAGGGGTCTTCGTGCCACTGACCGAATGGGTCGTTCCAGGCGGACCAGGCCGCAGGGTCTGCCATTTCGTCGTCGGACACCAACGCCCACTGCAGGGTTCGGTCGATCTCGGTGGGGTCGGCCTCGTGGACGAGGATGACAAGCGACGTGTCTCGATCACCGAACTTCTCGTCCCACCGCAGCGCCGACATTGCCCGACGGGTGGCGTCGACGCGGTCCTGCTGCTCCGGAGTCATTGCGGCAAGCCACTTTCCGGCGCTGGCGACGCGAAGGCCGCCGCCTGCCGATTCGATCCACAGAGCTTCGTCGGGCTGAGTGGCCACCCACGCCCGCCCCCGTGCGGTGACGACACCGTCGAGCAATACGTCGATCGCCTCGTGGAACCGCTCGGGATGGAACGGCCGCGTGGCGGTGAACTCGACCAGGGTGATGCCGCAATCGACGGTCAGTGGCGGCTGTCCGCGCAACAGCGGTGAGTGCGCGTCGCTGATCGCACCGCGTCGTGCATCGGCAGGGACACTCGCGAGAAGTGCCGGGGCATCGACCAGTGCGTCCTGGGACACCCAGACGACGGGAGCATTCGGGGCCAACCGCGCCAGGACCGCAGCGAGCCGGGCGCGTTCCCACGCGTCGACGTCGGAACCTGCGGTCACGACGAGTGCATCGGCGTAGTCGACCTGCCCGACCACCAACTGCGCGACGGTTCGATCGTCGTCGCCACTGGCGACGACGCCTCGATCGGCCAACGCGTCGTCGCCGGTGGCGTCGGCCAACCAGGTTGCGGCGTCGAGGCAGTCGATCACTGCCTCGATCCGGACGTCACGCGAGGCCGGGCCGTCGATCTGCCCGACGACACCCGCAACGACGACGTTGTCCACGGCCCAGCACAGTGCCTCGGGCTCGAGCGCGGGGTCCATGGCGAGCACGATGCGATCGACGTTGCTGCGCGTCGACAGTGCCCGCAACAGTGGCAGTAGATCCTCCCGAAGGGTGCACGAGACGCAGCCGTGCGCCAGCTCCAGAATGCTCTCGCGCGGTTCCTCCCCCAGTACGGACAGTGTGCGACGCACGACTCCTTCGGCGACGCGGCTCAGATCGTGGCTGACCGCGACGGTGCCCGGCGCGAGCAGTGATGTCACGACCGCGTCCATGGCTCCGGTCCAGCCGGAGACGAGGACCATCGGGGTTCGATCGTCCGGTGAGTTGTTCACGAGCACCCTTCTTCTCGACAACGATTGTCATTACCTGCGAATGCACGCTACATTCGAGAACACGCTTTGTCGAAAACGATTGTCATAACGGCAAGAAAGGAGTGCTCATGTCAGCGCACTGCCAAGTCACCGGCCGCACCCCCGGATTCGGAAAATCGGTCTCGCACTCTCACGTGCGAACCAGCCGCAGGTGGGACCCGAACATCCAGCGCAAGAACTACTACGCGCCGAGCCTGGGCCGACGCGTCACCCTCACGCTCTCGACCAAGGGCATCAAGACCATCGACCGCGACGGCATCGACGCCGTGGTGGCCAAGATCCGCGCACGCGGGGAGAAGATCTGATGGGCAAGAGCACGGACGTCCGTCCGATCGTCAAGCTGAAGTCGACCGCCGGTACCGGCTACACCTACGTCACCCGCAAGAACCGTCGCAACGATCCCGACCGACTGGTGATGAAGAAGTACGACCCGGTCGTGCGCAAGCACGTGGATTTCCGAGAGGAGCGGTAGACAGTGGCGAAGAAGTCGAAGATCGCGAAGAACGAGCAACGCAAGATCGTCGTCGCCCGGTGGGCAACGCGTCGAGCAGAGCTCAAAGAGACCATCCGCAAGCCCTCGAGCAGCGACTCCGAGCGTGCGCAGGCTCGAGCAGCACTGCAGCGTCTGCCGCGCGATTCGAGTCCGGTACGATTACGCAATCGTGACGCTGCGGATGGACGTCCGCGCGGTTACCTTCGGAAATTCGGGCTGTCCCGCGTGAAAATGCGCGAGATGGCTCACCGCGGGGAACTGCCAGGCGTCCACAAGTCGAGCTGGTAAAGGGAAAAGGTTTCAGATGGCAGTCAAGAGAGCACCGTCGAAGAAGGTCCGCGCAGAGGCAGGCCGTCGACCGAAGAAGAACCCGTTGAACGCCGCCAAGGTGACCACGGTGGACTACAAGGACATCAACCTCCTTCGTCAGTTCATCTCGGACCGCGGCAAGATCCGCAGCCGTCGGGTCACCGGGCTCACCCCGCAGCAGCAGCGCCAGGTCGCTGTCGCGGTGAAGAACGCTCGTGAAATGGCATTGCTGCCGTTCACCAGCCGCTGATCCACACTTTCTTTCGGAGAGGCCACGTAGCCATCGGCTACGTGGCCTCTCTGTCGTTCCCGATCCAGAGATGAGCAGTTCGTAGATGTCCGGCGTCCTCGAGGGCTTCACCGTCATCTTCGTCGTCATCGCCCTGGGCTACCTCCTCGCCCACTTGAAGGTGCTCGGCGAGCACGGCCAGTTCGTCCTCAGCCGTCTCGTCTTCTTCGTCGCGACCCCTGCGTTGCTGTTCGTCACGTTGGCGAACTCGGACCTGTCGGTCATCCTCTCGCCCGTGTTGGCCGTCGCCGGTTCCACGGCACTGCTCGTCGGAGCGATCTATTTCGTCATAGCCAAGCTCGCCCTGAAACGGACCGTGCCCGACGCGACCGTCGGCGCACTGGCAAGTTCGTATGTCAACGCCGCCAACCTGGGCATCCCGATCGCCGTGTTCGTGCTGGGCGACGCGAACTTCGTGGCTCCTCTGCTGCTGTTCCAGATCATGATTTACACCCCGATCGCGGTGACGATTCTCGACATCTCCACCAAGGTCGACAAGGTTTCCCTGTTCAAGACCGTCACGACGCCGTTCCGGAACCCGATCGTGTTGGCCGGCGCAGCGGGACTGGTGCTGTCGATCACCGGGCTCGAGCTGCCCGAGGCACTGATGCAGCCGTTCCAACTCGTCGGGAATGCGTCGGTCCCCGGCGCGTTGCTCGCCTTCGGCCTGTCCCTCTACGGTGCGCGGGTGCTGCAGAAGGGCATCAGCCCGCGGCGGGACGTCGCTCTGGCCACGGTCTTCAAGATGGCACTCCAGCCCCTGCTCGGCTACCTCATGGCCCGGTTCGTCTTCGGTCTGGACGGGCACGATCTGTTCGCCATCGTCGTGGTGTCGGCACTACCGACAGCCCAGAACGTGTTCGTCTTCGCCAGCCGCTACCAGCGCGGTGTTGTGCTCGCCCGAGACACCGCGTTCGTGACCACACTCGTCTCGATCCCCGTCATAGCGCTCGTGACGGTCTTCCTCGCATGAGCCGAACACAAAGGTTCTCCTCAGCTCCCGGCGCTACGTTGGATTCATGAGGTTTCTCGCTGCAGGTGTCATGTTGTGCCTGCTGCTGGTCGGCTGCAGCACCGCCTCCGGTGGCGACGAGGACACAACCCCGACAGTCGGTTCCACCTCCCCAGTGGGGTTCGCCCAGCAACCCAGCGCCCCTCCGGTTCCGCACGAGGTGCCCGTCGGCGACGTCGGCACGATGTTCGAGCCGACGGCCGATCTGATCCGCGCCACCACCACCCCGTTCGAGTCGTGGAGCCAGATCTCCCCCAACACCATCGCGGTCCACTTCGTCACCGGCACTCCCGAGTGCTACGGAGCCGACGCGTCGGTCACCGAGACCGACACCACCGTCACCATCGAACTGCGTACCGGCACCCGGCCCGATGCCGCGGACAAGTCCTGCATCATGGTTGCCGTCTACGCCACCATGCAGATAACTCTCGCGTCACCGCTCGGGAGCCGCACCATCCTGAATGCGGCCTGACCCAGGCTTCGGTAGTGTCCGGCCAGTGAGCGATCATCTCCCCGACCGAGATCGGAGCCGGATTCGCGCAGCCGATGCGGACAGGAACCTCGTCGCGCAGTTGCTGAGCGACGCTTTCGCGAACGGCCAACTGACCGTGAGCGAATACGACGAGCGCACCGCCGCGGTGTACCAGGCGAAGACCTACGGAGAACTCGACCTGCTGACCGGCGACCTGGTTCTCTCCCCTCCCCCAGCGGCCGCACCGCCCGGTGGCTCCTCGAACGACCGCGTGATCGCGATCATGAGCGGTGCTGTGAGGAAAGGACAGTGGACCCCCGCGGCGCGCATCGACGCGTTCGCCTTCTGGGGCGGTATCGAACTCGACCTACGCCGCGCGTCCTTCGCCGCCGAGGAAACCACCATCAACTGCGTCGCCATCATGGGCGGCATCGAGGTCACCGTGCCACCCGGAGTGAGCATCGAAGTGCGCGGCATGGGCATCATGGGCGGCTTCGAACACGTCAGCGCGACGCATCCCGGCGCGCCGCGCGTGATCATCACCGGTTTCGCCTTCTGGGGTGGCGTGTCGGTGGAGATCAAGGCAGCGGAGAAGTAGCTACGATCGCCGACGCTTGAGGTAGTCGGTCACCACCGCTGCTCCGAGTCCGTCGAGATCCGGCGCGATGACGCGTCCGCCCACCCGCTCGGCCATCTTGTCCACCACTCGCGCGAGGCCTGGATCGTCGCCGAGCCGGAAGATCGTCACCTGCGCACCCAGCTTGGCGACGGTATCGAGTTCACGCACGGTCAGCCCGAGCGTCTTCGACGAAGGTGGGTAATCGAAATACGCGTGGCCGTCGGGCTCGAGATGCGCCGTCGGCTCACCGTCGGTCACGATCAACACCACCGGTTGCGCATTGGGATGACGTCGCAGATGCCGAACCGCAAGCATCAGCGCGTGGTGCAGATTGGTGCCCTGGTCGTAGGCACCGTCCAACCCGGCCAGCTCGGAGGCCGTCAATGTCTGCGCGTGCCTGCCGAATCCGATCAGTTGCAGATCGTCTCCGCGAAATCGAGTGCTCACCAGGTGATTGAGTGCAAGTGCTGTGCGCTTCATGGGCACCCATCGACCGTCCATCACCATCGAGAACGACGTGTCGACCAGCAGTGCCACGGCAGCCTGTGTTCGCGTCTCGGTCTCGCTGATCTCGACATCGGTCACCTGCAACTGCACCGGGAAACCGGATCCTGTTGCCGCTGATCGCAGTACTGCATTGTTGACCGTGCGGGTGACGTCCCACGGCTCGGTGTCACCGAACTCCCACGCTCGCGACGCACCGGTGGGCTCACCCATCGCGCCTGCCTTGCGCGTGTCTCGCTCGCCGCCGCGTCGGGACAGCTTTCCCGCCACATCCTTCAGTGCCGACTGCCCCAACTGCCGCATCGCCTTCGGCGACAGACGCCATTGACCGTCGGCACCCTTGTCCATGAAACCTTGCTGCTGCAGCGCCTTTTCGAGCTCGGAGAGCATCCGCGCATCGGCCGCGGCTTCCGGCCCCAGTTGCTTCAGCAACGCATCGGCGTCGATGTCGTCCAGGGCAGCCCCGTTGTACTGCTGTGAGAGTTGATTGCCCAGGTTCTCGAGGTCCGCGATGTCCTGGAGTGCACCGGTGCCGTCGCCGAGTCCCATGCCGTTCTCGCCGCGGAAGTTCTGCGAGCCGTCCCAATCCTCACCGGGCCGGGCCTGCTGCAGATTCTGATCGAGTTGATCGAGCTGGCTCAACAGGTTCGAGTCACCGAAGGCCTGCTGCGCCAACGCATCGAGCTCGGCCCGCTGCTCGGGACTCAGCGAATTACGGAGCCGCTGGGCGGCCGCGGCTCGCTGGGCCAGGGAGTCCAACAGCTCCTCGACGCTCGACGGATTCTCCGGGAAGTGCTGCCCGTGCTTGTCCATGAACTGCTCGAACTGCTCATCGGTGTCCTCGCCCTTGTTGTGGGCGTCGAGTAACTCGTTGAGGTCTTTGAGCATCTCGCTGATGGCCTGACGGTCCTCGTCGGTTGCACCTTCGAGGGCCTGCTTCATGCCCGCGAAACGCTGGTCCAGCATCTCGCGTCCGAGCAGATCCTTGATCTTCTCGTAGTTCTCGCGTGCCTCCGACGAGCGCCAGTCGTAGTCCGAAAGCTCCTGCACTGCTTGCGCTGTGGACGGTGACAGGTCACCGATCTGCATCTCCTGGAACCGTGCGTCATCGTCGAGCGCGCGCGCCAATACTTTGCGTTCCTCGAGCACTGCCTTGTCCAGCAGCTCGCGCACTTCCTGCAACGTGCCGTCGAGGTTGTTCTTCTTCAACAGGTCTCGTCGACGCTTGGCGGCCTGGGCTGCCAGGTCGTCGAGCCCGCGCATGTTCTTGGTCCCGCGGCGCAGCATCTCCTGCAGCGCCCGACGCGGCGACGCACCCTCGAGCACGTCCTCACCGATGGCGTCGAGCGCCTCTCGCAGATCCACCGGCGGCGCAAGGGGATCCGGTCCGTCGTGATAGCGCCCGTATCTGGAGCGACGCATCAGCTGTACACCGTCTGACCGTCGTCGTCGGGATCCTTGGAGATCCGGCGCGCCAGGTACAGCCCTTCGAGTGCGAGTTCGACCGCGGCGGCCTTCTCGCCGTCCGAGGTGGCGTTCAGTCGCTCGTGGATGTCGCCGATCACCTCGACGTCGGGCAACTCGTCGAGCAACGCCTTGGCGGTGATGCGGTCGCCGGTGACGATGGGTTCGCCCGTCTCGACCGCCGCCACCAGCGCTGCGAGGTTGATTCCGCCGAGGTGAGCTCGAACGGTGTCGGCAGTCGCCCGGCGCAACATGTGCTCGAGGACCTCGATTTCACGGCCTTCCTCACCCGACTCGAACTCGACCTTGCCGCGCAGCACCTCGATGATGGTGCCGAGATCCACCGGCCGCGCCACGGGCTCGGCCTCGCCGAGTATCGCTGCTCGGTGAACGGCTGCGGCAGCGATGGTTTCGGCCGCTGCGATAGCGAAGCGAGCGGAGACGCCGGACCGCTGATCGACCGACGGCGACTCGCGCAGCAGCCGGGTGAATCGAGCCAGCACCTCGAGCAGATAGGTGGGAACAGTTGCCTGCAGCTCCGCCTCCTGGTCGATGACGGCCACTTCGGCATCGAGTTCGAGGGGGTAGTGCGTCCTGATCTCCGCGCCGAAGCGGTCCTTGAGCGGGGTGATGATGCGTCCGCGATTGGTGTAGTCCTCGGGGTTCGCGCTCGCCACCAGCATCACGTCGAGAGGCAGACGCAGCGTGTAACCGCGGACCTGGATGTCGCGCTCCTCCATGACGTTGAGCAGCGAGACCTGAATGCGCTCGGCGAGGTCGGGCAGCTCGTTGATCGCCACGATGCCACGGTGGCTGCGGGGCACGAGTCCGAAGTGGATCGTCTCGGGATCGCCGAGGCTGCGGCCCTCGGCCACCTTGACGGGATCGACGTCACCGACGAGGTCCGCCACCGAGGTATCCGGGGTCGCGAGCTTCTCGGCGTACCGTTCGCTGCGATGACGCCACTCGACGGGCAGGTCGTCGCCGAGTTCGGTGGCCTTGCGAATGCTGGCGGGGGTGATCGGCTCGTACGGATGCTCGCCCAGTTCCGCTCCGGCGATCACCGGCACCCACTCGTCGAGCAGAAGATTCAGGGTGCGCAGCAGACGCGTCTTGCCCTGACCGCGTTCGCCGAGCAGCACAACATCGTGACCGGCCAGAATCGCGCGCTCGAACTGCGGCAACACCGTCGATCCGAAACCGACGATCCCCGGCCACGGATCGGTGCCGTCACGCAATGCCTTCAGAAGATTTTCCCGCAACTCTTCCTTGATCGACCGCTGCCGATGTCCGGATGCCTTGAGTTCGCCGAGTGTTGAGATGCCAGGTTTGGTAGAGGTCACTTCTCCACGCTACGAGCGTTTGGCCGATGCTGCCACGCAGTGACGAACACCCGTTCTGCCGAGCTCGAAGTTGTGGACGATAATCGGGCGAATTTTGTCCACAACTTCGAGCTCGGCAGCCGATACACATCTCGGCCCGATATTGATCACAGCGGCATAACTGTGGACAACAATTTTGTTCATCCACAGCCGGCGCTCGGCCCACTATTCGCCTGAATCCGATGCCACTGTGCATGAATGGACAGCGCACCGTTCGTCGGATCCGAGGCACTGGCAAACGGGTTGGTCACCCGCCAGCAGCTTCGGCAGCACTTTCGTCGAATCTATCGTGACGTCTACATCGACCCGGGTTCCGAACTGGATGCGCCGACCAAGGCAAGGGCAGCGTGGTTGTACTCGCGAGGCAAGGCAGTGGTCTCCGGCCTGAGTGCCGCGGCGGTGCACGGATCGGGCTGGATCTCCGCGGACCACGATGCCGAGCTCGTCTGGGCCGAACATCGACAGAAGTTGGGCGGGCTTCGGATCGGCTTCGACGAGCTGTTGCCCGAAGAGTCCGAGACTGTCGACGGCTTGGTCGTCACCACAGCGGCGCGAACTGCATACGACCTCGGCCGACGCAGGCCGTTCGGAACCGCCGTCGCACGGCTGGATGCACTGTGCCGCGCCACCGGAGTCGGCGTTCACGACATCGCCCGGCTTGCCGAGAATCATCGAGGTGCCCGCGGCATCGTTCAGCTCAGGGCCGTGCTCGCCCTGGTCGACGCCGGTGCGGAATCACCACAGGAGACACGCACCAGACTGGCTCTCATGAACGCGGGACTACCTCGACCGCAAACTCAGATCGAGGTGATGGGTCCGGACGGGAGGGTGTTCGCCCGCATCGACATCGGCTGGGCACGGTGGAAGGTGGCGGTGGAGTACGACGGCGAGCAGCACTGGTCCGACGAAAGGCAGCGAGCCTGGGATATCGAGCGTCAACACCTTCTGGAATCAATGGGCTGGACGGTGATTCGGGTGAGCGCACTGCAACTGCGCGCCGATCCGTGGGAAGTCGCAGCGCGGGTTCGCGACAAGTTGCGCGCCGCGGGGGCCAAGGTCTAGCCGAGCTCGAAGTTATGGACGGATTTCGCTGGAGATCCATCCATAACTTCGAGTTCGGCAGGAGAGCTCAGTGAGCGAAGTGTCGCGATCCCGTCAGATACAGCGTCACTCCCGCGTCCTGTGCCGCGGCGATCACTTCGTTGTCGCGTACCGAACCACCGGGCTGCACAACGGCTTTGACGCCTGCGCTCATCAGCACCTGCAGACCGTCGGGGAACGGGAAGAACGCATCGGAGGACGCGACCGAACCGGCGACGCGATCCCCGGCTCGCTGCACGGCGAGATGGGCGGCGTCGACGCGGTTGACCTGGCCCATTCCGACGCCGACGGACGCACCGTCGTGGGCGAGCAGGATCGCGTTGGACTTCACGGCCCTTCCTGCGCGCCAGGCAAATTCGAGATCCTTCAGCGTCGCCTCGTCGGCGGGTTCGCCGGCTGCGAGGGTCCAGTTGGCCGGATTGTCGCCGTCCGCGTCGAGCACGTCCCGCTGCTGCAACAGTGCGCCGCCGGAGATGGGCTTGAGTTCGACGCCCGAGGTGGGCGGTGCTACCGCGAGCAGCACGCGAATGTTCTTCTTGCGCTGCAGCACTCCGAGGGCACCGTCGGCGTAGGACGGGGCGATGATGACCTCGGTGAAGATCTCTGCCACCTGCTCTGCCATCTCGACGGTGACTTCGCGGTTGGCTGCGATGACGCCGCCGTACGCGCTCACCGGATCACACGCATGGGCCTTGCGGTGCGCCTCGGCGATGTCCGTGCCAACGGCGATGCCACACGGATTGGCGTGCTTGATGATGGCAACGGTGGGCTCGGCGTGATCGAACGCCGCCCGCCAGGCCGCATCGGAATCGGTGAAGTTGTTGTACGACATCTCTTTACCGTGCAACTGCTCGGCCTGCGCGATGCCTGCAGCAGCAGAGGAGTCGACGTACAGAGCTGCCTTCTGGTGCGGGTTCTCGCCGTAACGGAGCACCGCCGAGCGGTCCCAGGTGCCGCCGATCCATTCCGGGAACACCGTCTCGGTGTCGGGGGTCAGAACGCTGCTCATCCACGATGCCACCGCGACGTCGTAGGCGGCCGTGTGCTGAAAAGCCTGTGCCGCAAGCGACGTGCGCTCGGCGAGGGTGAATCCGCCACCGGAGACGGCCGTGAGCACGTCCTCGTAGCGGGCCGGGTCGACGACGACGGCCACCGACGGATGATTCTTGGCCGCGGCGCGCACCATCGAGGGACCGCCGATGTCGATCTGCTCGACGCATTCGTCCGGCGTCGCGCCACTGGCGACGGTCTCGGTGAACGGGTAGAGGTTCACCACGACGAGCTCGAAAGCCTCGATGCCCAACTCCTCGAGCTGCGAAAGATGCTCGGGCTTACGGGTATCGGCGAGCACGCCCGCGTGCACCCGCGGGTGCAGCGTCTTGACGCGCCCCTCCAGGGTCTCGGGGAATCCGGTGAGGTCCTCGACCTTGGTGACCGGGATTCCGGCGTCGGCGATCTTGCTCGCCGTCGATCCGGTGGACACCAGAGCGACGCCTGCGCTGTGCAAGCCGGTCGCCAGTTCGATCAGTCCGGTCTTGTCGTAGACGCTGACCAGCGCGCGGCGCACTGCTTTACGTTCACTCATCGGATTATCTGAGCCTTTCGTCCATCGGAGGTGACACCTTTGGCGGCCACGGCTGCGATCACGTCGACCAGCAACCGTCGCTCCACAATCTTGATGCGTTCGTGCAACGCGGATTCGTCGTCGCCGTCGAGAACCGGTACGGCTTCCTGCGCCAGGATCGGCCCGGTGTCGACTCCGGAATCGACCAGATGAACCGTCGAACCGGTCAGTTTGACGCCGTGGTCGAGCGCATCGCGGACGGCGTGTGCACCGGGGAACGACGGCAGGAGTGCAGGGTGGGTGTTGACGATGCGTCCGGTGTAGGTCCCGAGGAACTGCGGGCCGAGGATCTTCATGAACCCGGCGGTGACGACCAGATCGGGTTCGAAGCTCGAGGCGGCATCGGTGAGTGCGTGATCCCAGGCCGCTCGATCGGCGAAGTCTCGCAGGGCGACCCGGAAGTTCGGGATCGCGGCATCGTCGGCACGGCGGACTGCGTCGCAGTCGCGATCGACTCCGACGGCGACGATGCGAGCGGGATAGTTCTCGGTGGCAGTCGCGGCTATGAGCGACTGCAGGAGCGAGCCGGTCCCCGACGCGAGGACGACGACCCGCGCGGGTGTCTCACGCAAGGCAGTCAGCGCACTACTCCTGAAGTATCGAGGCGGATCGTTCGAGCCAGCGGAAAGCCTAGTCGCTGCGCCTCCGAGCCCTACCGGGCAGGTCCGTCCTGGTCTCCGGGCGGAGCGACGACCTCGGCATCCAACGGTTCGTCGGTAGCGGCCTCGACGGGTGCGTCCGGTTCTTCGGCCGGGGGCATCTCGGCCGGGACGTCGTCCCCGACCTGGTCCACGACCTCCGCTTCGACGACCTCCTCGGCCTGTTCGTCGTCTTCGGTCTCGGGTGGGGCGGCCTCGATCGCCAGCTCGGCCGCCGGGGGTACTGGAGTCGGATCGGGCTCGTCCCGGACCGGCTCGGGTTCTGCTCGACGCCACACGACGAGGGCCGCGGATGCGGACCCGACGACGGCCAACCACGCGAATGTCAGCAGCCCGAAGCTCCACACGGTGACTTCGACGGTGCCGAAGGTGCCGAGGTTTCCGCCTGCGGCGTAGCCGAACAACGCTGCCAGCACGCCGGTTGCCGCCGCGACGACCCACACGGACGACACGGCGACCTGGATGTCGGCGCTGCGGATGGCACAGTCGCGGCCGAGCAGCAGGCCGGCACCGATCGGGACGACGAGCATCACGACCCAGATCGTCTGCGCCGGTCCTTCGGGGAGAACGGCGAGGATCGGCAGCGGCGGGAGCGGTCCTCCCGTCGTGGAGAACAGGCTGACCGACGCATCGCCGAAACCGGCAGTGGAGCCGGTGGCCACCGCGAGGGCACCGATGACGACATTGGGGAGGTAGAGCACCGACACTACGGTCAGCCCGAGCATGCCGACGACATCGCGACCGCTCTCGACCAGCGCTCCCGCGCTTTCCCAGGAGGCGAGCAAGGCCAGCAGTACGACGGCGGCGCCGCCTGCGACAAGAAGCGATATCGCCCGCACGAACGGAGCAACCAGCGCGCGCACCCAGTCCGGGAGTCCGCGGCGGACCACCAGTGAGTCCCAGCGCGCGAGAAGCAGACCGGTGCCGGATGCGGCCGCGTGCACGCCTGCGACCCAGGAGAACGCGACGAGTGCGTTGGGGCTGGACAGTCCGATGACGGTGGACGCGTCCTTGGCGACGGCCAGGGCGATGGCGGTGACGGCGAGCGGGCCTGCCATCGACGCCGCGAACACCCATCGAAGCATGCGACTGTCGGTGTCGTAGTCGACGGCGTGGTGGACGGTTCGGGCGACGGACCAGCCGATGATCAGTGTCGGCAGAAGCGGTGCGACGCCGAGGGACGTCCCGCCGATACTCAGGGGTACCAGGTGTACGGCGAACCACGACCCGGCGATCGCCCCGAGGGTTCCGGTCAGGTCGCTGTTGACGGAGACGAGGGTGATCAGAGCCAGGGTCGTCGCAATCACCACGACCAGCCCGGAGGTCTTGAAGGCCACTGCGGCGAGCATGCGCGACTGATCGGGCGTCGGGCCGGTGCCTGCACGGGGAGCCCGGGCGGCCGCGCGTCGCGTCTCTCGGTTCAATAGATCGCTCATCGCAACGAGAGTCGCATCATCTTCGCGGCGCGCCGGTCAGGCGCGCCGCGAAGTCGATTGTGATGCCTGAATCAGTCGCGCTTGTTGTCGTCTTCCACGGCGGGAGTGGCACCGAACGATTGCGTGGGTGCACCGTACGGCGTCGACTGTTCGCCCGATTCGGGCCCGTCCGACTTGGCCGCGGGCTGGCCGTATCCGGACGGCCGGCCGTACTGGTTCGGCGGGTAGGCCTGCCCCGCGGCCGGGCCGCTCGGACCGGTGTACGGCGGTGGTGTGTAGCCACCCTGGGGTGACGGGGTGTTGGGGGCGGACTGTCCGTACGGCGGCTGGGCACCCGGGTTGTAGGAATGCTGTCCCGACGCCTGCCCGCTCGGTGCTTGACCGCTGAGGCCTTGACCGAAGTTGGACGAGGTTCCCTGGGGCTGACCGTACGACGGCGGATTGCCGTAGTTCTGGGGCTGCGACGGTCCACCGAACGAGGTCGTCGGTGCGTTGTACGGGTTCTGCTGGCCGTATCCGGGCTGCTGGTTCTGATTGCCGTAGCCCGCGGGCTTGGGAGCCGGAGCCTTGACGATGCCCGCATCGAGCAGCAGTGCCCCCACCGCGGCGGCGGCTTGGACGAAGCCCAGGACGAGCACCAGGATTGCACCGATACCGAGCGAGCTGGTGGTGCTGGCGAACTCGTTGCCCTCTGCGCTGGGCAGGCTGAACGACTGGAAGACCAGCACCAGCCAACCGGCGATCGCCAGGGCAGCCACCACGGCCTGATTCCTCGCGTCCTTCTGCAGCAGCGAAGCACCCGCGACCAAGCCCGCAGCCAGCAGTAGCGCAATCGACACCGCGCTACCACCGGACGCGAAGAACGTGGTGCTGAACGACGTCTGGATGCTGCTCGGCAGTTCCTGAGACGAGGTGACCTCGGCGGTGACGAGGTCGAGCAGTCCGAGCAGGAAGGTGACGATGCCGAGTCCGAGGATCACGAACGTGAGAACCTTCGGCAGGTTCGACAGCGCTGATCCGGATAACTTCGATTGCGGTGCGGCGGAAGCCGGGCCCGGTGCCGAGGTGCCGGGGACCGGAGGGCCGAAGGGATTGGACACCGACGGCTGATGGAAGGGCTGATTCTGGCCTGGATGACCTTGCGGATTGGACGACGGCTGATTCGGCGAGGACGACGGGCCGTAGGACGGTCCGCCTCCGCCGTAGCCACCAGAGTTGGAGCCCCCTGCTTCAGGGCTGCCGGGCGAGTAGGTCATCGCGTCTCCTCATCTGAGATTGTCCGTACCCCAGGTCGGTCGGGTCCGAGAACTCACGCTACTGCACGGACCCGACCGATCACGGAACTCCAGGTCAGCACGAAGCAACCAGCTCGGTGTCGTTCGATTCGGCGGCCTCGAGCTCCCGAACCAGCGGCAGCACCTTCGCCCCGAAGTACTCGATCTCCTCCTGGAAGTGCAGGAAGCCCCCGAGAATCAGGTCGACGCCGCGGCGACGGTAGGCGACGATTCGCTCGGCCACCTGCTCCGGCGTGCCGATCAACTGCGTCTTGAAGCCGTCGTTGTACTGAACGAGGTCCTCGAACGTCGAGTCCGCCCACATTCCCTTCTTGTCGCCCGTCGCATTGCCCGCCTGCTGCACCGCGCTCTTGAAACCTTCGACAGCGGGCTTGTTCGCCTTCTCGATGATCTCGCGCAACGTGTCTCGGGCTTCCTTCTCGCTGTCTCGCGCGATGATGAAGCCGTTGAGCCCGAACTTCACCTCACGCCGGTGGTCACGTGCCACGCGTCGGAGGTTGTCGAGTTGCTCGGTGACGCCGTCGAAATCCTTGCCGTTGCTGAAGTACCAGTCCGAGTACCGTCCGGCATTCTCCTGCGCTGCAGACGAATTGCCGCCCTGAAACAGTTCGGGGTTCGGCCGATCGGGAGTGTTCAGCGGTTTGGGCTTGAGGGTGAAGTCGTGGATCCGGTAGAAGTCACCGCGGAAGTCGACGTCGTCCTCGGTCCAGATCTTGCGCAGCACCTGCAGGAATTCGGCGCTGCGACGGTATCTTTCGTCGTGCTCGAGCCATGGCTCACCGAGGTGGGTGAACTCGTCCTTGAACCAGCCACTGACGACATTGACGGCGAATCGGCCGTTCGACAGGTGATCGGCAGTGGCACCGAGCTTGGCGAGGACCGCCGGCTGCCAGAGTCCGGGGTGCACTGCGGCAATGACTTTGAGTCGTTCGGTTGCCAACAGCAGTGCAAGCGAGAAACTGGTCGACTCGTGCTGGAACTCGGCCCCGTAGCTGGCTTCGTAGCGAACCTGACTCAGGGCGTACTCGAAGCCGTTGTTCTCGGCAGTCTGCGCCAGCTTCTTGTTGTATTCGTAATCCCAACTGGTGCGCTGCTCGATGGTGCTGGTGACCAGACCACCCGAGACATTGGGTACCCAGTACGCGAACTTGATTGCGTCGGTGATTTTTTCGGTGCTCATGTGTGCGTCATCCTTCGGCGGATCAATGTGCCATCCACGCGCTCGAACGGCGTGAATGGCACATTCATCCGGAAATCGGGGGTCGGATCGGGGCCAGAAAGGTGAGGATTTACGAGTACCAGGTCGGTTCGGGCAGCTCACCGGTGAGAACCCAGCGGCCCACCTCGCGACGCTTGTAGGCCACCGGGTCGTGCAGGGTGTGGGTTCGCACGTTGCGCCAGAAGCGGTCGAATCCGTACTTGCTGGCGGTCGCACGCGCGCCGAGCGCCTCGAACACCGTCGAGGTGATCTCGAGCGAGACCTCGGTGGCGCGAGCCTTGACTGCGGCCACCCGAACCTCGTGCTCACCGCGCTCCTCGGCGGTGACGTTCCAGGCGTTGTCGTGAATCTTCTGTCCTTCCAACGCAACTGCGTCGGCGAGGGCTTCGACGGCCCAGAGCTTGGAGGTCAGATCGCCGTAGATGTCGATGATGTACGGCTCGTCCACGGCCTTGTCCACTGTGCTGTGCAGCCACGCACGGGTCTTGTCCTTGGTGTACGACGCCGCCTCTTCGAGGGCACCTCTCGCGATCCCGAGGTAGAAGTTGACGAACACCAGTTGAATTGTCGGGACGTTGAGGGTGTTGTAGACCCGCGGCTGAAAGGCCTTGTCCACGAAACCTGCTGCGCTGGCCCAATCGACACGAACCTTGTCGATGGTGACGCTGCCGCTCTCGGTCTGACGCTGGCCGATGTTGTCCCAGTCGTCGTGGAAGGACAAGCCCTCGATGTTCGACGGAACGATCGCGAACACGTGATCGGTGCTGCCCTCGAGCGCACCCTCGAGCACGGTGACGTCGGAGACGCGGCTGCCGGTGGAGAAGGTCTTGGAACCGTCGAAGACGATGGTGTCACCCTCGTCGGTGACAGCGACGTCGTTGTCGCGGGGGTTGACTGCTCCGCCGAAGAACCACCTGTTCTTCGTGGCGTCGGCCTCCACGGCCTCGATCTGCTCGGGAGTACCGACCAGGCGCGCGGCCCAGAACCACAACAGGTGATAGCCCAGCAACTGGCCGATGGAACCGTCGGCCTTCGCAACTGTGCGAATCACCTGATATGCCGTCGGCCAGTCCTGGCCTGCGCCGCCGTGTTCGACGGGGCCGAGCAGCGTGACGAGGCCTGCATCCTTGAGCAGCTGTACCTCGGCCGTCGGGACCTCACGCCCCTTGTCGCGAGCGACGGCATCGACGGCGAGGAGTTGAGCTACCTCTCCCGCGCGGGAAATCCATCCGGCAGCGGTGGTGGGTGCGTCGGGCCAGTTCTTGGTGAGAGCACGATTTTCTGTGGTTGTCATGACGCACAGTGAAGTCCTGCGCCGAAGCAATGAACACACTTCGATTCAGCGGGATTTTAAAGCTGCACAAACGGTCCGATTCGCACCTCGAAAACATGCTCGCGGACAGATAGTTCTGATTTGTAACGACTCACGACATCCAGCGATTAATGTTGTGCACATCACAAACCGGCGGGTCCGAGCGCTCGCCCTCCCCAAGGACGTCCCCTATGCGCAAGTCACTCTTCGCCACCGCCGCCGCCGGTGCCCTCGTTGCTGCCGTCATCTCCCCCGCTGTCTCGAATGCCGTACCCACCAATGTGACGTTCACCGTCACGGGAGGTGCACTCACGATCACAGCCCCGACATCCCAGGCGCTGACCGTCACCGGTAACACAGCGAGCGGAGGCATCACCCCTGTCGTCGTGTCCGACCAGCGACTCGGAATCAATGGCTGGACGGCGTCGGCGATCAGCACCGCGTTCGACAAGCCCGCGCCGGACCCCGCGTCCATCCCTGCGACCGCAGTCACCTATTCCGCACCGCTCCTGCCTGCGCGTACAGGCGTCTCGACGGTGGCCGGAATACTGGTTCCTCAGACCATCGACTCCAACAAGCCTGTGGTCACCGCGACGGCAGTCGTCGGAGCGAACACCGCTACCTGGACCGGCACCGTCTCCGTCGCTTTGCCCAGCGATGTCGTGGCCGGTACGTACACGGGTGTTGTCACGCATTCGGTCGCCTGATCTGTACATGTCACTTCATCGGGGATTGGCTGCCGGAGTCCTCACCGTGCTGATGTTCGCCTCGGCGTTCGTCACGCAGGCTCCGGCGGCCGCTCAGCAACCGGCCGAACCGACACCGGTGGGCAGCGTGGGTATTCGCTTGCTCGAAGCGCCGGTGTCCTTGCAGGACGATCCGCGTGCGCTGGCGTACATCATCGACAACCTGCCTCCTGGAACCACGATCACCAGACGAATCGAGGTCAGCAACAGCAGCGATCAAGAGCAGCCGATCACCCTGTACCCCGCTGCCGCATCGATAGGAGCTGACGACTCCGGCTTCGAGGTGGGTGACGACCGCGCTGTCAACGAGCTCACGACGTGGATGTCGGTGACGCCGACAGACCTCGCGCTGGCTCCGAACTCCGCGGCCGAAGCGGTCGTCACCATCGCGGTTCCACCCGACGCCGCCGAAGGTGAGCAGTACGCCGTCGTGTGGGCGCAAACTGCCGGTGCCCCAACCGGAACGGGCATCCAGAACGTCAGCCGCGTGGGTATTCGTACGTATCTGTCGGTGGGACCCGGCAACGGCCCGGCTGCCGACCTGGAGATCGGCGATGTCACCGCGTCACGCAACGACTCGGGCGCGCCGGAGATCGTTGCCGCCATCTCGAACACCGGCGGGCGAGCCCTCGACCCAAGTGGAACCGTGGAGCTGTCGGGAGGTCCCGGCGGGATTTCGACTGCCCCGGTGAAGGGTTCGGGCGGATCAATTGCGCCAGGGCAAACGGGAAGCGTCACCTTCACGCTGGCCCCTGCGCTCCCTGCCGGTCCATGGCAGGCAGCGGTCACCATCACGAGTGGTTTGGTGAGCAAGACATCCGGCGTCGAGTTGACGTTCCCGGATCAGGGCTCGGTGGCGGCGGAGGAAACATCGTCGGATTCCGGCACACCGGTATGGATCTGGGGACTCGCGGCGCTGGTCGTCGTCGCGATCGCAGCCGCAGTCGTCGCGGTGATGCGGCGACGTAAGGTCGGTTGAGATGCGACGCCTGGCGGTAGCCGTCGGGTTGGCGGTGGCTCTTGCGGCCACCACCAACCCGACTGTCTCCGCTCAGCCGATTCCCGATTCGTCTGTAACCGAACAGGTCTGCGCGGTTGAAGCAACCGTAGTACCTACGCCAACGATCACCGTTCCGCCGACCACCTCGGCCGCGCCGCCCCCGACGTGTGCAACTCTCGTTCCTGGGGCAACTGCCAGTAGCGACACCCCGTCGACACAGGTGAGCAGGACGGAAGAGTCGACCGAGTCCTCGATAACCGCATCGACACCGCCGACAACCGAAGAGGTCGGTCCGGCGGTCTCGACCCCGGCCCCACCTGCCGACACCACCTCGTCGGTGCCCACTGTCAGCCTCCCGACAACCACGGTGCCTGCACCGACAACCTCATTGCCTACGACGATCACTGACCCTCGAAAACCGGCTATCAGGGCTGCGGCACCTGCCGTGGCCGCAGACAATCTGCTCAATATCGCGGCACCGGTTTCGATCGCGGCACCATCGAGCGTCACGCCGGGATCGACCTGGACAGCGACGATGAACATGGTCGTGCTCGGGGTCGGCACCGCTGGATGGAAGTCCGACGTCAGCCTGTCCAATTTTCGGGGAGCGAAAACGGGCCGAACGCTGGTCCCTACCTCGGCGACCTACAGCGCGCCGTCATCGCGGTGCACCGCGGGACTCGCAGGCAACTCCGGTGCTGTCAACGTCAGCCTGACTCCCACGCCCACCCTAGCCAAGACCGGCGGTGCACTCTGTGTGACGGATTGGATGTCGACGATATCGGTGGCCATCCCCAGTACGGGAGTCGTTGCCGACGAATACAGCGCAACCCTCACCCATTCGATCTACTGAGCAACGGTCATTCGCGCAGGATCTTGTCCATTTTCTTACCCTTGGCCAGCTCGTCGATCAGCTTGTCCAGGTAGCGGATCTTCTGCATCAGGGGGTCCTCGACATTCTCGACGCGGATGCCGCAGACGACTCCGGTGATCAGCGTCGAGTTCGAGTTGAGGTCCGCGGCCGCGAAGAAGTCGTCGAACGTCGTCTCGGCCTCGAGATGTCTATCGAGGGTCGGCTGATCGAACCCGGTGAGCCACCGGATGATCTCGTCGACCTCGGCTTTCGTCCGACCTTTGCGTTCGGCTTTGTTCACGTAGTGCGGATAGACCGAGCTGAACGCTGTGGTGAAGATCCTGTGCACGCGGATCAATCTAGACCCATCCGCATCAATGTGACATTGCACCGCCCAGACGCATGCAGTGGTCCATTGACGCGGAGCAGGGGGCACACGAAAAAGCCCGCCACCGAAATCGGTGGCGGGCTTTTCCAGAAGCGAGTCCTACTTGACGGACAGCGATTCCAGGATTTCGCGTGCGAGTGCAGCGGTCTCGGACGGCGTCTTGCCGACCTTGACGCCCGCGGCCTCGAGTGCGTCCTTCTTCGCCTGCGCCGTTCCCAGCGAGCCGGAGACGATGGCACCTGCGTGGCCCATGGTCTTGCCCTCGGGAGCGGTGAAGCCTGCGACGTAGCCGACGACCGGCTTGGTCACGTTGGCCTTGATGTAGTCGGCTGCACGCTCTTCGGCGTCGCCGCCGATCTCGCCGATCATGACGATGACCTTGGTGTCGGGGTCCGCCTCGAACGCCTCGATGGCGTCGATGTGGGTGGTTCCGATGACCGGGTCGCCGCCGATGCCGATGGCCGTCGAGAATCCGAAGTCGCGGAGCTCGAACATCATCTGGTAGGTCAGCGTGCCGCTCTTGGAGACCAGGCCGATGGGGCCGGTTCCCGAGATGTTCGCGGGCGTGATGCCGACGAGAGCCTCACCGGGAGTGATGATTCCGGGGCAGTTCGGGCCGATGATGCGGGTCTTCTTGCCCTTCTCCACGTTGTAGGCCCACGCGTACGCGGAGTCCTGCACGGGGATGCCCTCGGTGATGACGACGAGCAGCGGGATCTCCGCGTCGATCGCCTCGACGATGGCGTCCTTGGAGAATGCCGGCGGCACGAACGCGATGGACACGTCGGCTCCGGTCTTCTCCATGGCCTCGGAAACCGAAGCGAAGACGGGCAATTCGATGTCGTTGCCCTGTGCGTCGACGTGCTTGACCGTGGTTCCGGCCTTGCGTGCGTTGACGCCGCCGACGACCTGGGTGCCTGCCTTGAGCATCAGGGCGGTGTGCTTGGTGCCTTCGCCGCCGGTGATGCCCTGGACGATGACCTTGTTGTCCTTGTTCAGAAAGATAGACATTGTTTCCTCTACTTCGCTGCCAGCTCGGCGGCCTTGTCGGCGCCCTCGTCCATGGTTCCGGCGAGCGTCACCAGAGGGTGCGCGGCGTCGGCGAGAATCTTGCGGCCCTCTTCGACCTTGTTGCCGTCGAGACGGACGACCAGCGGCTTGTTGGCGTCGTCGCCCAGCTTCTTCAGCGCGCCGACGATGCCGTTGGCCACTGCGTCGCACGCGGTGATGCCGCCGAAGACGTTGACGAACACGCTCTTGACCTGCTCGTCACCAAGGATGACGTCGAGGCCTGCGGCCATGACCTCGGCCGATGCGCCGCCGCCGATGTCGAGGAAGTTGGCGGGCTTGACGCCGCCGTGTGCCTCGCCCGCGTATGCGACGACGTCGAGGGTCGACATGACCAGTCCGGCACCGTTTCCGATGATGCCGACCTGTCCGTCGAGCTTGACGTAGTTGAGGTCGTTCTCCTTGGCCTTGGCCTCGAGGGGATCGGCTGCGTCCTTGTCCTCGAACTCGGCGTGGCCGGCCTGACGGAAGTCTGCGTTGGCGTCGAGCGTCACCTTGCCGTCGAGGGCGAGGATCTGATCGTCCGGGGTGCGAACCAGCGGGTTGACCTCGACCAGGAGAGCATCTTCGTTGATGAAGACCTCCCACAGCTTCTGGATGGTCACCGCAGCGGCGTCGAGCACCTCGGCGGGAAGCTTGCCCTTTTCGGCGATTTCACGAGCAAAAGCAAGGTCGACGCCCTTGACGGCATCGACCGGGATACGTGCGAGTGCGTCGGGGTTCTCCTCCGCCGTCACCTCGATTTCGACGCCACCCTCGACCGAACACATTGCGAGGTAGGTGCGGTTGGTGCGATCGAGCAGGAAGGAGATGTAGTACTCCTCGGCGATGTCGGAAGCTTCTGCAACGAGAAGCTTCTTGACGACATGGCCCTTGATGTCGAGTCCGAGAATCGCTTCTGCGTTCTCGGTGGCTGCTGCGACGTCCTTGGAGTACTTGACGCCGCCGGCCTTGCCGCGGCCGCCGACCTTGACCTGTGCCTTGACCATTACTGGCTTGCCGATTTCTTCGGCAATCTCTGTTGCTCCGGCGACCGTGTCGGTAACACGGCCTGCGGAGGTGGGTACGCCATGCTTGGCGAACAATTCCTTCGCCTGGTATTCGAAGAGATCCATCAGCTCACCGTCTCGTCTACGTTGACGCCCGCTCCGTCGGGTGTGAGCGGGTCTGAGCATGGACTTTATCCAGGTGCCTCGACGGCGTATCGGGCGCATGCATGCTATGTGGCCTATCTCACCGCTGCCGGCTCGTTGAAACGGGCGTCACCGATCTGCGCGGCGGGCCGAAAGTGCCGCCGCGACAGCGAGAACGAGGATTCCCGCCACCGACGGCAGCACGCCGGGTCCCATCTCGGGATCGGTGGCGCGCGCGGATGTCAGCGGCCACGACGACAGATGCACGATGCCCGCGACGGCTGCGGCAGCGAGCAGGACGGCACCGCGAGCGGACCTGGCACGCGCAGCAACGACGGCAGCGACGATCACTCCGACGGCGAGCAGCATCTGCCCCCAGGTATCCCAGCCCCACGGAAATTCGGTGACGGTCGCGGCCGTCAGGTCGCTGCCGCGATACAGGGGCAGCGCCAGTCCCACCGCCAGAAGTACGGCTCCGATCGATCCGGTACCGAGCACCACACCATCGGTCGCGGAGTCCTGGGACGTGTCGACATCGTCGCGCTCGGCAGATCCGGCGAACAGAGCCAGCACTCCGGCGGCAGCCGCGGCGACGACGCCTGCGATGATCCCCAGCGCGCCGACGCCGGTGTTCACACCCTCCACGTCCTCGGCGAGCACCACCGACTGGAGTACCGCCGCCGCAGCGGCAACCGCGCCGAGCCAGAACATCGACACGAACGGTCGCGCGGTCGAGGCGAACTCGGAGAACAGCAGCGGCACCGAACCCAGAATCATCACGAACCCGGCGACCAACACCACGCGAGTGGCCAATATCTGCGGCGCGGCGATCCCCGAGTCGGTCTCCAGAATCGGCAGCAACGATCCGAGAACGAACAGCACACCGGACAGCACGCCTGCAGTTCCGGCTGCCGCATGCCACCGCGTCGTTCCGGGACCGGAGACACCGCGGACACCGCGCGAACCCGTCTCGCGCTGCTGCGCTCTCTCCAGTGCTCGACGGTCACGCGCCGCGGCGACGGGCGCGACCAGTGCGCCACAGATCAGCAGTCCGAGCCCTGCGACCGTCCCCAGATATGCACCGAGTCCGGCATCCACCCGGTCACCGGTACCGAGGCCCGCGAGCAGGCCGACCCCGGCGAATCCGAGCACCCCGAGCCCGGCTCCGACGGATGCGCCCGACGCCACCTGCGGCGACAGTGCGGCCAACGCCGATGCGGCCACCACGAGCGCCGCGATACCGACAACTGCGGAGCCCACCGCGACGAACACCGGCGACTCCACCACTGCCGTCACGATCACGACCGGATCGGACGAGCGGTACAGCGAGGCGAACGCTGCAACGGCCGCAAGCACACCGAACGCGCCGAGCAGCCCGGCGAGCATCGGCCCGACGCGCCCCGCCGCCGCCCGTCCCACGTGTTCGGAATACACCGAGTGGCCGTACCCGTCACCGAGCCCGGCGCGATGCACTGCGGACCACCCCGCAACACCCGCCAGAACCGACACAGCGTGACCGACGAGCAGAACATAGGCGCCCGGGGTGGCGTCGAGCATCGCGGCGCTCAGCGGGCGGAAGAGCTCGAGCCGATTCGCGTCGATGGGATCGGCCAACAGAGCAACGTCGAGCAGTGTGAATCCGAGCGCCACCGCGCCGTATCCGGCCAGCAGGGCCGCCGCAAGCTCGACGCGTTTGCCCGCAAGGCCCACCGCGGCTCCGATCACCACGAGAACGGGGACGGCACCGGCCAGGATCGCGGCCACTACTGCCCCGTCACCCACCGGCGACCCGTCGGCGCTGCGGACGACGCCGATCAGTTGGGCCGCGACCGTGGCAATCGCAGCGATCAGAGCGAGTACGACGGCAAGCGCGCCACGCGGGGTGGGCGACGGATCGTCCGCTCGGCCGAACTCTCCGTCCTGAGGTCGGATCCGTTGCGGTTCCGCTCGCTCGGAGCCGCGGGCGGACGAGTCGTCGAAGGTGGGAGTCGGCACTCGGATCACGGTATCGGCTCGATCGGTGCGAGAACCGTTACTGTCGCCGTGTGCCGTCCACGGGTTCTCGTGTCCGATTACGAATGTGGCCCGTCACGACATAACCGCTGGTCGACTTGTGAGCCATCTCACATATGCCGCCGGTTTCGGCTGTTAACTTGCGCGCCCCGCAATCATTTCGTTACCGTCTGCCGAGTCTTTCAGTAACGGCCAGGTCACGGATAACGGAGGTTGTAGGTCTTGCAGCAACACCGTGCGTCCTTCACTTCCAGCCGGTTCTCTCGACCCACGGCCGACGACGCGACCACGGTCTACAGCTACGAGCCCATCTCCGAACCCGCCGAGGACGACAGCGCGTACGACGCGTACTCCTACCCCGCGTACCGGTACGCCGAGGCCGAGTTCGTCGAGACCCCGTACATCGCAGCCGACGAGTCTCCGACCGTCGTCACCTCGTACGCCACCACCGCAGACGCCACCCCCGTGGCCCGTCGCGGAGGCGCACACCGTATCCCCCTTCCTCCCACCGCACTCAAGGGCCGAGCTGCCGTTCTCGCAGTCGCCGCAGGTGCGGTAGTCGCAGCAGGCCAAGCCGTCGTCAACGACGACTCACCCGCCGCAGTCGCCACCTCCGAGTACGCCCTTGCCGCAGGTGAAGCACCCGCCGCCGCAGCAGTCGCGGCCACCACCACGCCGCAGACCACCGAGATCGAAGCCGACTCGTCCAGCGCGACGCCGTCGGAAGCACCGCAGATCCTCAGCATCGCTGCACCGGTGGATCTGAGCCAGTTCAACGACCTGCTCGCCAAGGGCCAGCGCTTCAGCGAAGAGCGTGCCGCACGCGAAGCCGCTGCCCGCAGGCCCCTGTTCGCACTTCCCGCGCAGGGCACCTACACCTCCAACTTCGGCACCCGCTGGGGCGTACTCCACGCCGGCGTCGACGTCGCCAATGCCATCGGAACTCCGATCTACGCCGTCGCCGACGGCAAGGTGATCGACTCCGGTCCGGCCGCAGGCTTCGGCATGTGGGTTCGCATTCAGCACGCCGACGGCACGATCACCGTCTACGGCCACATCGACACCTCGACCGTCACTGTCGGCCAGGACGTCATGGCAGGCGATCAGATCGCGACCATGGGCAACCGCGGCTTCTCCACCGGACCGCACCTGCACTTCGAGGTACACCTTCCGGGCGAGGTCAAGATCGACCCGCTTCCGTGGCTCGCTTCCCGAGGCATCTCCCTCGGCCCCGAGATGGACTGAATTCTCCTTCGTCGCACAACAAGCCGGACCCCGCTTTCGCAGGGCCCGGCTTTTTCGTGTGCTGAAAAGACTCAGAGCTTGGTCATCGGGACGCCGCCGATGAGCATCATCTTCACGCGGCCGGCGGAACCGAAGTCGATCAACACCATCGCCTTGACTCCGGCACCGGTCGATTCCAGCACCGTGCCCAGGCCGTACTTGTCGTGGCTGACTCGATCGCCCACAGCGAGAACGAGATTGGAGTTGCGGCCCTTGGCGGCACCGAAACTGGGAGTCGAACTCTGCCCGCGATTCGACGATCCGCCGTACCCGCCCGAGCCGTAACTGTTCGATCCGTATCCGCCACCCGAGCCGTAACCTCCGGATCTGCCGCCGCCGATGGCTCGGCCTCCCCCGGTGCCCGGATCCTCTCGTCGCCAGTCGATCAGGTGCTGCGGAACTTCTTGCAGGAAGCGCGATTCCGGGTTGGCGATGGGCTGGCCCCATGCCGAGCGCATGATCGCGCGCGTGAGGTAGAGCCGCTGTCGCGCACGGGTGATGCCCACGTACGCCAGGCGTCGTTCCTCGGACAGTTCGTTGGGGTCGCCGAGCGCCCGCATGTGCGGGAACTGGCCGTCCTCCCAACCGGTCACGAAGACGACCGGAAACTCCAGACCCTTCGCGGTGTGCAGCGTCATCAGCGTCACGACGCCGGTGCCCGAATCGGGGATCTGATCGGTGTCGGCCACCAGTGAGACCCGTTCGAGGAACGCCGCGAGCGACCCCGGCTCGGCCAACCCGTCGACGCCACCGTCCTCGTCGCCGCTCTCGTCGTCCCCGGTTTCGAGCGCCTCCGCCGCCACCGCGGCCTGATTGCGCGCCTCGGAAGTGAATTCTCTTGCAACGCTGACAAGTTCGTTGAGGTTGTCGAGGCGCGCACCGTCCTGCGGGTCACTGCTGGCTTCGAGCTCGGCACGGTAGCCGGTGCGGTCGAGAACGGCTTCGACGACATCGCCGATGTCTGCGATGTCGTTGCCGTCCCCGTCGGTCGCGGTGAGCACTGCACGGAGTTCGTCGAGCAACTCCATGAACTGCGCGATCAACTTCTGCTGACGCGAGTTGAGCAGAGCCACCTTGCCTGCGGCCGCGTCGTGCAGAGCGCGCGAGAAGCTGATGTCGCGCTGCTCGGCGTGCACGGCGACACAGGCCTCGGCGCGATCGCCGATCCCCCGGCGCGGAGTGTTGAGGATGCGCCGCATGCTGACGGTGTCGTCCTCGTTGGAGAGCACGCGCAGGTACGCGACGAGGTCACGGACTTCCTTGCGCTCGTAGAACCGAACACCACCGACGACCTTGTACGGCAGACCGAGTCGGATGAAGATCTCTTCGAGCGCACGCGAGGAGTTGTTGGTTCGGTAGAAGACCGCCACCTCGTCGAAGCGCACGTCTCCGCCGTCGACGAGTCGGTCGATCTCCGAGGCAACGAACGACGCCTCGTCGTGCTCGTTGTCCGCGACGTAACCGACGATCAACTCGCCTTCGCCGGTGTCGGTCCACAGCTTCTTCTCGCGTCGGCCGATGTTGCGCGAGATCACCGCGTTGGCGGCCGAGAGGATGTTCTGCGTCGACCGGTAGTTCTGCTCGAGCAGGATGGTGCGAGCGTCGGGATAGTCGCGCTCGAATTCCTCGATGTTGCGGATCGTGGCACCACGGAATGCATAGATGGACTGATCCGCGTCACCCACAACACACAGCTCGCCCGGTGCAACGGTGCCCTCGAGTGCGCCGTCGGCGTCGGGGGTGCCGACCAGTTCACGAACCAACATGTACTGGGCGTGATTGGTGTCCTGGTACTCGTCGACCAGAACGTGTCGGAACCTGCGTCGGTAGTACTGCGCCACCTGGGGGAAGGCCTGCAGAATGCCCACCGTTTCGCCGATGAGGTCGTCGAAGTCCATGGCGTTGGCCGCCCGCAGCCGCTGTTGGTAGATGCCGTAGACCTTGGCCACCAGCCGCGGCAGCTCGGCGGGATCGCCGTCGGCGTCCTCCGCCGCCTTGTCGGGACCGATCAGCTCGTTCTTCAGGTTCGAGATCGCCGTCGAGAGCAGCCGCGCCGAGAACTTCTTGGTGTCGATCTGCAGATCCTTGGAGATCATCGTCAGCAGCCGCCGAGAGTCGTCCGCGTCGTAGATGGAGAAGTTCGAGTTCAGACCCGGCAGCAACGCAGCCTGCGCGCGCAGAATCCGCACACAACTCGAGTGGAACGTCGATACCCACATGGCGTTCGCTCGCGGCCCCACGAGTCCGGCGACTCGCTCACGCATCTCGGCAGCGGCCTTGTTGGTGAACGTGATGGCCAGAACCTGGCCGGGTGACACTCCACGCTCGGCGAGCAGGTACGCGATACGACGCGTCAGTACCGCCGTCTTGCCCGACCCGGCTCCGGCCACGATGAGCAGCGGAGATCCGGTGTGCACAACGGCCTCACGCTGCTGCGGATTGAGCCCTTCCAGCAGTGTGTCGGACGAGGTGTTCTGTCGGGATTGGAGGCCCTGGAGGAATGTGTTCATCGTCTGGTCAGGTTACCGGCGCGTACCGACAAACCCACATCCCGTGGTCGTCGGCCGAACCGACGACTTTTCAGGAGGGTTGACCCGTGGCACACTGGATCGGTGATCGAAAAAACCGTACGTCATCGCTTGCATCGGGTCGGCCGCTGTTCGGCCACGCGTGCAGGAGCCTGTCGATAGACGCAACGCCCCCGGTTCCGGACGGGAACCGAACGATCGGCGATGCAGTTCCGAATACGAAAGGCGTAACGGTGACGGACGACGCAACGATCCAAGATGTGACCCGAGGAGAGACGATGGCCATGACGACGAAGATCGACTCAGAGACCGCATTGCCCACCAGCGAAGCCGAGATCAACGACCTGCGCCAGGAAATCGACCGCCTCGATGCCGAGATTCTCGCCGCGGTTCGACGTCGATCCGAGGTCTCGCAGATCATCGGACGCACCCGCATGGCCTCCGGTGGACCGCGCCTGGTGCACAGCCGTGAGATGAAGGTTCTCGAGCGTTTCAGCAGCCTGGGCCAGGAAGGCCACACGCTGGCCATGCTCCTGCTCCGCCTCGGCCGCGGTCGTCTCGGCCACTGATTCCCCCAGGTCGGGCGCGCCGCGTGCGCACCCGACCTGCGTTCGTTCACTTCAGAGCGATGTACTTGGTCTCGAGGTACTCCTCGATTCCCTCCGATCCGCCTTCACGGCCGAATCCCGATTCCTTCACCCCACCGAACGGCGCAGCCGCGTCCGAGATCACTCCGCGGTTGACGCCGACCATGCCACTGTCGATGGCGTCGGCCACCCGTAGCGCACGATCGAGATTCTCGGTGTAGATGTACGACGCCAGGCCGTACTCGGTGTTGTTCGCAGCGTCGATGCCTTCCTGTTCGGTGTCGAAGCCGACGATCGGAGCCACCGGCCCGAACACCTCTTCCTTCAGGATTCTCGCGTCGGCAGGCACGTCGGTAAGAACGGTCGCCGGGTAGAAGTAGCCGTCGCCGCCCGGCGCAGTGCCCCCGAGTTCCACCGTCGCGCCCTTGGCCACCGCGTCGTCGACGAGTTCCTGCACGGTTTCGAGTTGGTCGGCATTGATGAGCGGTCCGAGTTTCGTATCGGGGTCGACGCCGGGGCCGAGCTTCATCTCGTCCATCTTCGCCACGAGCTTGGTGGTGAACTCCTCGCGCACGCTGTTGTGCACGTGCAGACGGTTCGCCGCAGTGCAGGCCTCGCCGCCGTTGCGCATCTTGGCGAGCATTGCGCCGTCCACCGCGTCGTCGATGTTCGCGTCGTCGAACACCACGAACGGTGCGTTGCCACCGAGCTCCATCGAGGTGCGCAGCAGCCGAGTCGCGGACTTCTGGACGAGAGACTTGCCGACGCCCGTCGAACCGGTGAAGGTGAGTTTGCGCATCCGCGGATCCTCGATGAGGGGTCCGGTGACGTCGCCGGACTTCGAGGTCGTCAGCACCGAGAGCACACCTTCGGGCAGGCCGACCTCGTCGAAGATCTGAGCGAGCAGCAGCATCGTCAGCGGGGTCTCACGAGCGGGCTTGACGACGATGGTGCAGCCGGCGGCCAGAGCGGGCCCGATCTTTCTGGTGCCCATCGCCAACGGGAAGTTCCACGGAGTGATCGCCAGTACCGGCCCCACCGGAGCCTTGGTGACGAGGATGCGTCCATTGCCCGCCGGGGCCGGGGTGTAGCGACCGCCGATGCGGACTGCTTCCTCGGCGAACCAGCGGAAGAACTCGGCACCGTACTTCACCTCGGCCTTGGATTCGGCGAGGGCCTTACCCATCTCCAGGGTCATCAGCAGCGCGATGTCGTCGGCACGTTCGGTGACCTTCTCGAACGCCGCTCGCAGAATTTCACTGCGCTCGCGGGCAGGTGTTGCCGCCCAGCTCTTCTGCGCCGCCGCAGCTGCGTCGAGCGCTTTCATCGCGTCGGCGGGCGAGGCGTCGGCCACCTCCGTCAGGGGCCGCCCGGTGGCCGGATCGTTCACCGGGAACGTCTTACCTCCTTCGGCGTCGACGGCCTTGCCGCCGATCCACAGTTTTGCCGGAATCGATTCGATCAATGCACGTTGGTCCATACCGTCCATGATGCCTCCGCAGCGCCCGGCGCAAACGAGAACGACGCGCGCGCGACTGGGCACGGGATTACTGTTGGTTCGTATGAGCGTCGATATCACCGGCACGGATGCCTGGCAGAAGCTGACCGAACACCATTCCGCGATCGCCGAAACTCATCTTCGGCAACTGTTCGCCGATGACGCCGACCGAGGCCGTACGTTCACCCTCGAGGCCGCGGATCTGCACATCGACTACAGCAAGCACCGCATCACTCGCGAGACCGTCGAGTTGCTCGTCGAACTGGCCCGCACCGCCGGTGTCGAAGGCAAGCGCGACGCCATGTTCGCGGGCGAGCACATCAATACTTCCGAGGACCGCGCCGTGCTGCACACTGCGTTGCGTCTGCCAGCCGACGCGTCGTTGACCGTCGACGGCCAGGATGTCGTCGCCGATGTACACGAAGTCCTCACGGCCATGGGCGAATTCACCGATCGAGTACGTTCGGGCGAATGGGTCGGTGCCACCGGCGAGAAGATCTCCACCGTCGTCAACATCGGCATCGGCGGATCCGACCTCGGACCGGTCATGGTCTACAACGCGCTCCGGCACTACGCCGACGCGGGCATTTCCGCGAAGTTCGTCTCCAACGTCGACCCCGCGGATCTCGTCGGTGCGCTCGACGGACTCGACCCCGCGTCGACGCTGTTCATCATCGCGTCCAAGACGTTCTCCACCCTCGAGACGCTGACCAACGCCACCGCGGCCCGGCGCTGGCTCGTCGACGCTCTCGGCGAGGACGCCGTCGCCAAGCATTTCGTCGCCGTGTCCACCAACGCCGAGCGGGTTGCGGACTTCGGCATCGACACCGCCAACATGTTCGGTTTCTGGGATTGGGTCGGCGGACGCTACTCCGTCGATTCGGCAATCGGGTTGTCGGTCATGGCCGTTGTGGGCAAGGAGGCGTTCGGCGAGTTCCTCGACGGCTTCCACCGCATCGACGAACACTTCCGGTTGACGCCGCTGGCCGAGAACGCGCCGGTTCTGCTCGGCCTCGTCGGCCTGTGGTACAGCTCCTTCTTCGGCGCGGAAACCCGTGCGGTGCTGCCGTATTCGAATGATCTCTCCCGTTTCGCGGCATACCTGCAGCAGCTGACCATGGAGTCCAACGGCAAGTCCGTCAAGGCCGACGGCTCCCCCGTCACCACGCCGACCGGCGAGATCTTCTGGGGCGAGCCGGGCACCAACGGCCAGCATGCCTTCTACCAATTGCTGCATCAGGGAACACGTTTGGTGCCCGCGGACTTCATCGGATTCGCCGAACCCACCGACGATCTGCCCACCCGCGACGGCACCGGATCGATGCACGATCTGCTGATGAGCAACTTCTTCGCGCAAACCAAGGTGCTCGCGTTCGGCAAGACCGCCGAGGAGATCGCCGCCGAGGACACCCCGGCAGATGTGGTGCCGCACAAGGTCATGCCCGGCAACCGCCCGTCCACCTCGATCCTGGCCCCCAAGCTCACGCCATCGGTGGTCGGTCAGTTGATCGCCCTGTACGAACACCAGGTCTTCGTCGAAGGCGTCATCTGGGGAGTCGATTCCTACGACCAGTGGGGCGTCGAACTGGGCAAGACCCAGGCCCTCGAACTGACGCCGGTCCTCACCGACGCCGAAGCCCCTGCCGCACAATCGGATTCATCTACCGATGCACTGGTGCGCTGGTACCGATCACTGCGGGGTCGTTCGGCCTGAGGGCCGTAGGCGGATCTACGGCCCCAGTAGGAATCCACGCACCCTGCAGGCGGTGCGGATTCCTGGACGGGCCGTAGATCGCGCTCAGCGGATCCAAACAGGTCAGCCGTGCGTCCAATCGAGCATGGACTTCGACCAACGTGGGCTCTTCACCCGTGCCGATGCACTCGCGTCGGGCTTCACCGATGACGACCTTCGACGGGCACGCGCACACAAGTCCATCGTTGCAATCCGCAGAGGCTGGTTCGTTCGAGAGGATGTTCTCGCGACACTGGACTCTGCGCAGCAGCATGCGCTCCTGGCTCAGGCGACCTATGTCGATTGCGGCGACGACGTCGTACTCAGTCATGCATCCGCGGCGGTGGTTCTCGGACTCGACGTGTGGAACTTACCGCTGGACACGGTGACGATGACCACGCGTCGCGGCCACTCGGGCAAGCGAAGTCGACGCCGGTTCCTTCACGGCACCGATCTACTCGACGACGAGTAGCTTCATCTCGACGGTATGCGGGTCACCCGCCCAGCGCGCACAGTCGTCGACGTCGCCAGGACTCATCCACTCGACGTTGCGGTGTGTCTCGGTGATCGGGCATTGCGGCACGGCCTCACCACGATCGACGAACTCGAGGAATCGTGCGATGCGGCGCAACACCGAAGCGGTGCTGGACGCGCTCGACGAGCTATCGGCGCGATGAGTGCACGCAGCGACAGTGTCGGCGAGAGTAGATCGCGACTGATCCTGCAGACAGTGTCGACTCCGCTGTCCAATCAGACGATCTTCGACGACGGCGGTCGACGCATCGCCCGTACCGACTTCCTGTTTCCCGACCTGGCCGAGGTGATCGCCGAGTTCGACGGGGAAAACAAGTACGGTCCGCAGCCACGGCAAGCAATCATCGCAGAGAAGAATCGCCACAACCGGCTCGCCGAGCAAGGCAGGACCGTCTTCAGATTCGACTGGCGGGACTTGTCGACTCCGCATGTCATCATCGACAGGCTCCATGCTGCCTATCGGCGTGCGTTGCTCCTCGGCCCGCCGAGTGGACGGTACGCCGAACTCCCCTTCCCGCGGCTACGGCGCTCGTAGGAATATGCGCACCCTACAGGCGGTGCGAATTCCCACGAGGGGCGTAAATCCCCAGCATCACACCCGAGCCAACACCGCCGTCGTATCGACTCCTGTCGGGAGGGTGCCGAAGGCGATGCCCCAGTCTCGGTCGAGTCGACTGGCGCAGAAGGCGTCGGCGACAGCGGAATCCCCGTGCATCACCAGTTGCGCGCCCTGAAAGGTCAGCGCCATCAGTTCGACGACTCGGCGGGCCCGGTATTCCATGTCGGAGGTGTCGGAGAGTTCTTTGCCGACGCGGGCGATGGCGTCGTCCAAGCGAGAATCCGCGCCCGCCGCCTGGCCGATCTCACCGAAGAACGCCTCGACACTGTCGGGTTGACGGGCTAGTGCCCGCAGGGAATCGAGTGCGGCGACGTTGCCCGATCCTTCCCAGATCGACATCAGCGGCGATTCACGGAACAGCCGAGGCATACCCGATTCCTCGACATAGCCGTTGCCACCGAGACATTCGAGGGCCTCGGCGGCGTGGGCCGGCGCTCGTTTGCACACCCAGTACTTGGTGACGGCCAACGCGATTCGGCGCAGTGCGCTCTCCTGCTCGTCGCCGCGGGCCGAACCGTCGGTGGCCTGAGCCAGGCGGATCATGGCGGCGGTGGCGGCCTCGGATTCGATGGTCAAGTCCGCCAGCACGTTTCGCATCAGCGGCTGATCGACCAGTGCAGCCCCGAACGCAGCCCGATGACGCGCGTGATGAACTGCGCGCACGGTGGCATTGCGAATTCCCGCCGCCGACCCGATGACGCAGTCCAACCTGGTCATGTTGACCATCTCGATGATGGTGCGGACGCCGCGCCCCTCTTCGCCGACGAGCCAGCCGGTGGCCCCGTGGTATTCGAGCTCCCCGGATGCGTTCGACTTGTTGCCCAGCTTGTCCTTCAAGCGCTGCAGCATCATTCGGTTGCGGGTGCCGTCGGGCAGTACGCGCGGCAGCATGAAGCACGAGAGCCCGCCGGGTGCCTGCGCGAGGGTGAGGAACATGTCCGACATCGGCGCGGAGGTGAACCACTTGTGGCCGACGATCGAGTACGTTCCGTCCGACGACGGGGTGGCCGTGGTGGTGTTCGCGCGAACGTCGGATCCGCCCTGCTTCTCGGTCATGGACATACCGGCGATCAGTCCACGTTTCTCCGACGGCACACGCAGACCGAAGTCGTATTCGCGCGAGGCCAACAACGGCTCGTACTGTGCAGCCAGAGAGGGGTTGTGCCGCAACGCCGGAACGACGGCGTAGGTCATCGAAATGGGGCACATGTGCCCGGCCTCGGCCTGGCCCCAGACGTAGAACTTGGCGGCACGGGCGACGTGTGCACCGACGCGGTCGTCGGTCCATGGGGTGGCGTGCAGTCCGTGCTCGACGGCAACGGTCATCAGATCGTGCCAGTGCGGGTGGAATTCGACCTCGTCGATACGTTGCCCGTAGCGATCGTGGGTTCTCAGCACCGGCGGGTTCTCGTTGGCGAGCCTGCCCCACTCCTGGGCTTGCACGCCACCGGCGAGCGCCCCGAGCCGGCCGACCTCGTCGAGTGCCCAGCCTGCGCCTGCCCTCGTCACGCCGTCGAGCAACGACGGGTCCGCGGAGGTGTCGTAGGGCGTCAGGTCGATGGCCTGGTTGAATACCTCATGCGTGTCCATCTCGAACTCCTAACGCGCGCAACGACAATGCGACGAGACTGGGTACTGGATCCACCGATTCGTGCGAGGACAACGGGCCGACCATCACTTCGCCGGCGGCACCGACCAGCGCTGCTGCCGAGATGGCCGCGTCCTGCTCGGGGATCTCTCCGGCGTCGATGCCCGCCACGATCGCGTCGGCGAAGGCGTCGGTGAACTTCTGCCGGAACACCAGACGCTCGGCGTCCACGGCCGGGTCGACCGGTTCGGCCAGCAGGGCGTACGCCATCGTCCGGTTCTTCAGGGCGCGTCCGGCGAATGTCTGCACCACTGCGGTCACTCGCTCGACGGCGCTGCCGTGTTCGCACGCGGTGACCACCGCGGCGACCTCCCGACTGCAGACCTCGCGAAAGATCGCGACCACCAGATCTGCTTTTCCCTCGAAATGGGTGTAGACGCTGCCCGAGGACACTCCTGCTGCCGCGGCGACCGAGGCCACCGACAGACCTGCATATCCCTGCGTCGAGAGGATCTCGATGGCGGCGGCGAACAGCTTGTCGCGACCGGCGTCGAGCCTGGCCTGCACTGCTGGGGTTCGTCGATACGGCACGCAAGGATTGAAGCACTGATTCATTGCTTCACGCAAGAGAACTCGAGTAACGTTCACTGACATGTCGGTACGGATCGAGCGATCAGGCCCCGTCACCACCATCGTCCTGTCACGCCCCGAGGCACGCAACGCCGTCGACGGCCCCACCGCCCAGGAGTTGATCCAGGCGTTCGAGGAGTTCGACGCCGACGAATCAGCCTCGGTGGCAGTGCTGTGGGGCGAGGGCGGCACGTTCTGCTCGGGAGCCGACCTGAAAGCACTGGGCACTCCACGCTCGAATCACGCCACCGAACACGGGGACGGCCCGATGGGCCCGACGCGAATGCGGTTGTCCAAGCCCGTCATCGCCGCCGTGTCGGGATACGCCGTCGCGGGCGGACTGGAACTCGCGCTGTGGTGCGACCTCCGCATCGCCGAGGACGACGCCACGTTCGGCGTCTTCTGCCGACGCTGGGGAGTTCCGTTGATCGACGGCGGCACAGTGCGATTGCCGCGCATCGTGGGCACGGGCCGAGCGATGGACATGATCCTCACCGGTCGCGCTGTCGACTCCGAGGAAGCGTTGAACATCGGTCTGATCACCAGAAGGGTTCCGGTGGGTCGAGCCCGGTCGGAAGCGGAGGCGTTGGCTGCTCAACTCGCCCTGCTGCCGCAGACGTGCATGCGAGAGGATCGACTGTCCCTGCTCGAACAGGACGGTCTCGACGAGGAGACCGCCTTGAGGAACGAATTCCGACACGGTGCCATCTCGATCAACGCCGACGCGCTCAGCGGCGCGAGCAGGTTCGCTTCGGGGGCGGGACGACACGGCACCGCGAGCCCGTGAAATCGACCCGCCTGTCGGTGATCGACGAGATCTTTCTCCGGACCCACCGCGGCTACGGAATTCCCATTGCACTCCAAGGTATCTGGCGCACCACCGAGACGGTGACCGCAGCAGAACTCGAGCGGATCCACGACGAGCTGGCCGTCGGGCAGCTCGGCCGTCGGGTCGGCAAGCCCCGCATACCCGGAGCACGGCTTCGATGGGACATCTCGTCCGCGACGCTTCCGCTCGTCTACGCCACCGACCCGGTCGACGACATCATCGGATGGGCCGATACGCAGGCAGACGTTCGACTCGACCCGCAGTACGGGCCCGGCTGGCGGTTGACGGCCGCGCCCGTTGCACACGGCGGCACCGTGCTGTCCCTGGTGTGTTCGCACGCGCTGGCCGATGCCAGGGAACTGATCGACTCTGCCGCTCGCGCCTTTTCCGGATCGGCACCCGCGCCTGCGCTGCATCCGGGCTCGGATGTGAAGGACGCGATCTCGATGATCGTCACCGTTGCCCTGCGATCCATCGCGGCGACGGCCAGATTGTGGGTCAGCAGGAAGGCCCGCGCCGAACTGCGGGCGTTCACCACCGGCGACCCCGGCGGTATCGCGCCACACCACGCGCACGGGATGCAGTCGGTGATCGTGGATATCGATGCTGCGGAATGGGATTCGACGGCGCGACGCGTCGGTGGATCGGCAAATTCGCTGTTCGTCTCCATCGTCGCCGCCACGATGAGCGAACTCGGGTCACCCGCGGTGACCGTCGACATTCCTTTTCGTACCGGGTCCGGTGATGCCAACGCCATCGGCATGGCCACCGTCGCCGTCCGTGGAGACGACTCGCCCGCGGCCATCCGAGCAGCGTGCAAGGCGGCGTTCGGCAAACCTGTCGGGGCCCCGGCAGGGTATCCACCCGAGATCGTCCAGCTGCTCCCCCACCGTCTCGCCGCGAAGCTGACGTCGACCCCGGGCCGCGGAGAAGTGTTGTGCTCGAACATCGGCGATATTCCCGACGGCCTCACCGCACTCGGCTCCCACCGATCGTGCGGACTCGCGACCCGCGCGATCCATCCGAACCCGTCGGGCGCGCTGTCGACGATCAGGATGTCGACCTACCTCTCCCGACTGGACGGCAACTACACACTCTCGCTCGTGTGCACCGACAACGCCCTGGCGGGATCGACCGCCGAGCTCACCGCGGCCGTACATCGAGCCCTGGCGACACGGAACCTGGCCGCCGAACCCTGGTAGGTCTAGCGTTGTCGCCATGAACGAGCACGATATCCACACCAAGATCCAGCAGCTCATTGCCACCGAGCACAAACTTCGCACCGAGACCCAGTCGGGCGATATCGACCCGGACACCGAGAAGGCTCAACTGGCATCCCTCGAGCACGCCCTCGACCAGTGCTGGGACCTGCTCCGCCAGCGCCGGGCGCGCATCGACGCAGGCCAGAACCCCGACACCGCAACCGCCAACAGCATCGACCAGGTCGAGGGGTACCTGCAGTAACCCCGGCCCTGGAGCTACACCAATCGATCCGTCAGCACATTCGGCAGGAACCTCAGCGCCGCGTCGATGCCCCGCCACTTGAGTCCGGGTAGCGCGGCGCGGCGGGTCTCGCTCTCGATGGCGTCGACCATCGCCGATACCCCCTCGTCCAGAGTGGCTGTGAGAGCGGCACTGTCGCCCGCATTGGCGGACATGTCGGTGGCGATGAACCCGGGTAGCAGGGTGGTGACGGTGATGTCGGTTCGCGACAGTTCCGTGGCCAACGATTCACCCAACGACGCCACTGCCGCTTTGCTGGCCGAGTAGGTCGCCTTGGCCCCCGGCAGTCCCCGGTCGGCGCTGATGGACGAGACGAACACCAGGTGCCCGCGTTTCTGCTCACGAAAGATCGACAGTGCGGCCTCGGCCTGCGACAGCGCTCCGATGAAGTTCGTGTGCGCGGTCTGCAGGTTGGCGTCGGCGCGGCCGGTTCCGATCTTCGCGCCCTTGCCGAGACCGGCATTGACGATCACTCGATCGAGGCCGCCCAATTCGTCACGCAGTTTTCCGAACACCTCACCCACCGCGTCGTGATCGGTGACGTCGAGTGCTCGGACCACCACGGTGATGTTCGGGTTGTGGTGCATCAGCTCCGCACGAAGGTCGTCCAGCCGCTCGACCCGCCGGGCGCAGAGCGCCAGATCCCGGCCCATGCCTGCGAACCGTCGCGCCATTTCCTCGCCGAGCCCCGAGCTCGCTCCGGTGATCAGAATCTTGTTCCGAGTGGTCGCCATAAGCGGCGAGCCTATGTCACTGTGGAGCAATGGCCTCAGAAAGCTCGGAATTCGATGTCATCGTCATCGGCGGTGGCCCGGTCGGCGAGAACGCCGCTCAGTACGCGATACAGGGCAGCGACCGCACGGTCGTGATCGTCGAGCACGAACTGCTCGGCGGCGAATGCTCGTACTGGGCGTGCATGCCGAGCAAGGCGCTGCTGCGCCCCAGCGAGGTTCTCGACACCGCACGAAACATGCCGGGGGTCAAGGAACTGGTCGGCGATCAGCCCCTCGATGCCGACGCCGTCCTGGCCCGACGCGAATCCTTCACCCACGGCCTCGACGATTCGTCGCAGATGACGTGGGCGGAGAAAGCAGGGATCTCCGTCGTGCGCGGTCACGGACGCCTGACCGGGGACAGAACGGTCGAGGTCGACGGGCGCACGCTCACCGCCCGGCACGCCGTCGTCCTCGCCACCGGAACCACTGCCTCGGTACCGAACACACCGGGCCTGCGCGATGCCCGGCCGTGGATCTCCCGCGATGCCACCAACATTCACGAGACCCCCGGCCACGTCGCCGTCATCGGCGGTGGCGTCGTCGCGACGGAAGCGGCCACCTGGTTGCTCTCGCTCGGAGCGAAGGTCACGATGATCGTGCGCGGCTCGTCGCTGCTCGCCGCTTCCGAACCGTTCGCAGGCGAACTCGTCGCGAACGCGCTGACAGCGCGAGGTGCCACCATCATGCTCGACGCCACCCTCGAGTCCGTGTCACGAGAGAACCCTGCCGACACCGGCATCGGTCGGATTCACGGTGGCCCGGTCGGTCTCGTCGTCGACGGCAGCGAGATCACGGTCGACGAAGTTCTCGTCGCCGCGGGACGTACTCCGGCGAGTGCGGACCTCGGGTTGTCGAGCCTCGGACTCGAGGAGGGGCGCTACATCGATGTCGACGATCACCTGAACGTTCCCGGCCACGAGTGGCTCTACGCGGTGGGCGACGTCAACGGACGAGCTCCGCTGACGCACATGGGCAAGTACCAGGGCCGGGTGGCCGGCGACGTCATCGCCGCCAGGGCCGAGGGAAAGCCCCTGGACAGCAAGAGATTCCGTGCGACCGCAGATCACGGTCGAATTCCCCAGGTGGTGTTCACGCCACTCGAGGTGGCCTCCGTCGGCCTGACCGAGGCCAAGGCCAGGGAGACGGGCATCGACGTCGAGATCATCGCGCTGGACATCGCCGTCGCGGGTTCGTCTCTGCAGCAGGACGATTACTCGGGACGGGCGCAGCTGGTGATCGACCGCGCCGCCGACACGATAGTGGGCGCAACCTTCGTCGGTCCGGGAGTCGCAGAGCTGGTCCACGCAGCCACTGTGGCTGTGGTCGGCAAGGTTTCGATCGACGACCTGTGGCATGCGGTGCCGTCGTATCCGACGGTCAGCGAAATCTGGCTCAGACTCCTCGAGGCTCGCAGAACAGCCGATCACTGACGCATGTAGGCCGCGGCGATTCCCTCGTAGGTCTTCGGGTCCGCTTTCCTGATGCGCAGAGCCACCAGGACACCGAGGATCGCGGCGAGTATCAACACCACGGGTATCGCGTTGACGACCGCAGAATCGGAACCGGTGAGAACGCTGTAATGCGTTCCGGCGAGGATCAATCCGGTCATGAAACCGACGAAGCCGATGCCGGGGGCGACAGCGGTGCGCCACACGGAACGGTCGGGGTGGCCGATGAAGAACACCACCACCGACAGCGCTGCGGCGGCCTGCAGGGCGATCACCCCCAGAGTTCCGAGGCCGATGGCCCCGGCGGCGTAGATCAGGTACGGGTCGGCACCGGTCACCGCGAACACCGCCAGCGCCACGGCAGCCACCAGTGAGGCGGTGATGCTGCCGATGTGCGGGCTCGAGTGATGCGGGTGAATTCGGCCCAACCGCGCCGGAAGTACGTGCTCACGCCCGAGGGCGAACAGATATCGGCTCGCTGCGTTGTGTACGGCGAGATACGACGCGAGCACGCTGGTGCACAACAATACTGCCGTACCGTCGTACAGCACCGTTCCTCCGTACTGCTGCGCCAGCGTGAACAGAAGATTGCCCAGTTCGCTCTGCGCCAGCACCGGCGCATCGAGCCCGCCCGCGGCCCCGACGATGATCCAACTCGTCAGCACGTAGAACACCGCGATGAGCGACACCGCGATGAACGTCGCGCGTGGGATGCTGCGTCTGGGGTCCTTGGTTTCCTCTCCGTAGAGGGCGGCCGACTCGAAACCGATGAAACTCGAGAAGGCGAACATCATCGCTATCCCCAGCGATCCGGAAAACACCTGCGTGGGACTGAACGATTCCAGTGGTATCGCCGCGGTTCCCTTCTCACCCACCACCAGGACGTTGAACACCGTCAGAAAAGCGAATTCGAGAACCATCAGCGTTCCCAACACCTTCGCGGAAAGATCGGCATTCCTGAAACCCAGGAAAGCGACAATCACGACAGCGACCGCCGTGAAGACGTACCACGGAATGTCGATACCGGAATCGGCGAACACCAGGTGAGTGAAATAGCCGAACGCACCCGAAAGTCCACATGCGAGCGAGGTATACGCGACAACTGCGACATACGCGGCAGCAACTCCCGGCGGCTTCCCCAGTGCGAGACCGATGTAGGTATAGAAGGCTCCGGTGCTGTACACCTGCTGACTGATCGCCGCGAAACCCACCGAGAAGCACAGCAGCACAACGGCACTGATCGCGTAGGCCGCAGGCAGACCGGCACCGTTGCCGCGTATGAGGGCCAGCGGCACGTTGCCGATCATGGCCGCCATCGGGGCCGCCGCAGCAACCACGAGAAATACCACTCGGCCGGTGGTGAGAGTACGTCGATCGGACATCGTTCGGACGCTACTCGTCCGAAGTGCACAATGCTGACATGGAATACGAACGTGGATTCGACAGACTCGTCAACTTCAGCGACGCCGTGGTCGCGATTGCCGCGACACTGCTCATTCTGCCGTTGGTGGAACTGGCCGAACCGGACGAAAGCGCACAATTCGTCGATATTCTGCGTGACCACGGTGTCGAGCTGTTCGCATTCGTACTCAGCTTTCTGGTCATCTTCTCGCAGTGGCTGAGCCATCATCGCGTGTTCCGTGCCCTGGTCGGCTACACCAAGGGTTTGATATGGGTGAACTTCGTCTGGTTGCTCTCGATCGTGTTCCTGCCGTTCCCCACCAAGTTGATCGCCGAGAAGAGCGGGTACGACGCCAGTGCGGCACCGTTGTACGTCGCGACCATCGCGGTGTCGGTCGTCTCGATGTTCACGGCCGACGTGATCGTCTCCCGGCATCCGAACATCGTCGCCGACGACGCACCGCGTCACGGCGGCGTACGCAACGGCGCGATCACCTCGGTTCTCATCCTGGCCGCTCTGGGACTGACGTTCACACCGCTGGGCCTGTGGTCGCTACTCCTCCTGTTCCTGACAGCGCCGATCAACCGCCTCCTCGGCCGTGTCTGACGAGTAGATTGGTCGGGTGAGTACCGAGAGCGCGTCGAAGCAGCAACCGCTTCTCGTGCTGGGCAAGATCACCGAGATTCTCGACGCCTTCTCGTTCGACCGCCCCTCGATGACGCTCGGTGAGATCCAACAGACCACCGGCCTGCCCACCTCGACGGTGCAGCGTCTCGTCACCAACCTTGTGCAGCAAGGATTTCTGGACCGGGGCGGCGATCGGATCCGTATCGGAGTGCGGATGGCCTACTGGGCAGCGACGGCGACCAAGGACCTCGACGTGCTCTCGGTCGTCAACCCCGTGCTCAAGGACCTGCGCGATCTGACGACCGAGACCGCGTGTTTCTTTCGGCCGGAACAGAACTACCGCGTGTGCGTCGCCATCGCCGAGACCCGCCACGCCTTGCGCCGGGACATGTACGTCGGCAAGGTGATCCCGCTCAGCGCGGGATCGGCCAGCCGCGTCCTGCTGGCCTGGGACGACGACCTGGCCGAGCGTGTCCTGTCCCGTGAACTCGAATCGATGACCGAGCAGACGGTGACCGAAGCCGAGACGATGCGAACCCTGTTGGCGCAGACCAGAGCCGACGGTTATGCGATCACCACCGGCGAGCGCGAGACCGGCGCGTCGGGACTGTCCGCACCGGTGTTCGATTCGGCCGCGGACATCGTCGGTGCCGTCACCATCAGCGGACCGACACTGCGCATGCCGCAGTCGCAGTGCGAGGACTGGGTGGATCTGCTGATCTCTCACGCCGAGCAGATCACGAGGACCCTCGGCGGCCGCTACCCTGCGTGAGACCAGGCGTCGGGATTCACCGGATGCGCAGGCATCGAACCGCCGACCATCGCAGCTGCGTTGGTGGCGCACAGCCGGGCCATCTCCGAACGCACCGACACCGTCGCGCTCCCCACATGTGGGAGCAATACCGTGTTGGGCAGATCGGCCAGGCCGGGTTCGAGGGCCGGCTCGCGCTCGTAGACGTCCAATCCTGCTGCGGCAACGGTCCCCTCGCGGAGCGCGGTCACCAGAGCGGCCTCGTCGATCACCGGTCCTCGCGCGGTGTTGATCACGATCGCCGACGGCTTCATCGCCCCGAGCACTGCGGCGTCCACCAGATGGTGGGTGGAGTCCGACAGCGGAACGTGCAGGGACAGAAAATCGCTGGTCGTGACGATCTCGTCCCACGACGCATGCTCGACGCGACCCGCGAACTCACCGAGCTCGTCGTCGGAGACCTCTCGATCACCGGGCGGGCGCGGACAGAACTTCACCGTCATGCCGAACCCCAGTGCCCGGCGAGCGGTGGCGCGGGCAATGCGGCCGAAGCCGGCCAGTCCCAGTACTCGATCCGAGACATCGCTGCCGAGAAGCAGTTCCGGCTCCCACCCGGTGAACGAGCCGGAACGGACGAATGCATCGGCCTCCACGGCGCGGCGAGCAGTGGACAGTATCAACAGCATCGCGATGTCGGCGGTCGAGTTCGTCAGAACCCCTGGGGTGTTGGCGACGGTGATCCCGCGCTGCGTCGCGGCGGCGATGTCGATGTTGTCGAATCCGACGGCGTAGTTGGAGATCCCGACGATCGACGCCGTCTCCAGCAACTCCGCATCGAACCGATCACGTAACTGGGACACGACGACCGAGTATTCACCGGAGGAGCAGGCGGCGACGAGTTTCTCGTGATCGACCGCCCTCAGGTCCACGTCCCCCGCCGCCCGCAGAATGTCCATCCCCGGTGCCGGGATCTCGGTGGTGACGAGGATGCGGCTCATGCGACCCACTCGAAGGCGCGCGCCTCGGACCGGACACCCTGAACGGCCTTCGATCGCATGGGCTCGTCCAGCTCGGCGAGCAGCCCCTCCGAGAGAGACGCCATGGACGCCAGCGTCGCCGGCTCGAACCAGTCCGGCCGCGTTGCGAAGAGAATGTCCTCCGACGAGGTGTTGCCGCTGGCCCCAGGAGCGAAGGGGCATCCGCCCAGTCCGCCCAGTGAACCGTCGACCATCGTCGCACCGGCCGAGATCGCCGCGAGGGTGTTCGCGACGCCCAGGCCCCAGGTGTCGTGTCCGTGGAACACCACTCTGCGGTCGGGGGTTTCCTCGCGGACCCGCGAGATCAGCGACTGCACCTGTACCGGTACCGCCTGCCCGAGGGTGTCACAGATGACGATATCCGTTGCACCGGTTGCTCGTTCGTCGTTGGCGATCTCGATGACCCGGTCCGCCGGCACCTGCCCCTCGAAGGGGCAGGTGAAGGAGGTCGCGATGCAGAGCTCTATCTTACCGCCGACCGATCGAGTGATGTCGACGGCGTCGGGCATCGCAGCCAGGGACACCTCGGTGGTACGGCCGATGTTGGCCTGATTGTGCGAGTCCGAGGCGGAGAAGCAGTACTGGAAGTTGCGGGCTCCGGCGGCAGCGGCCTTTTCGATGTGACGTGGAGTGGCGACCCACACCCAGCATCGAGCGAGTTCGGCGGCGGTGAGCTCACCGATCACCTCGAGCGTGTTGGCCATCGGCGGCACCTTGTCACCCCGAGCCATCGAGCCGATCTCGAGCGAGGGCACGCCGAGTTCGATGAGCGCTCTGATGATCTCGAGCTTTCGTTCGGTGGCGAGCATCTTGCCGGTGAGCTGCAGACCGTCGCGCATCGTGACGTCGCGAAGCTCTGCGGCGGGAGCGAATCGGTACATCTAGAGGCTCATCTCTTCGTCGGTGCGGCCGAGCAGAGTCGACAGTACTTCCCTGGTGTGTTCGCCCAGATCCGGTCCGACCGAACGAATCGGCAGGGACGCGTCACCGATCACCGGGACGACGCCGACGAATCCGACGTCGGTGGGCTCGTCGCCTCCGGTGTCGACCGAGAAGTGCTGAATCATGTTGCGGGCGGCGTACTGTTTGTCGGCGACGATGTCCGCCGCGGTGTAGATCGGACCCGACGGCACCCCGGCGGCGTCGAGAATCTTCAACGCCTGCTCGCGCGAGTGCAACCCGGTCCACGCCGAGATCGCGGCGTCCAACTCGTCGCGTCGACGCCACCGACCGGCGTTGGACGCCAGGTCCGGGTCGGCTCCCAGATCGGGACGATCGATGGTCTCCATGTAGCGCTGGAAGATCGCATCGCCGTTGCCGGCGATGATGATCGAGTGTCCGTCGTTGCACGGGTACGCGTTCGAGGGTGCGATGCCTTCCATTCGGCCGCCCGTGCGCTCGCGTTCGACACCGTAGGCGAGGTAGTCCGGAATCAGCGATTCCATCATCGACAGAATCGATTCGTTCAGCGCCACATCGATGGAACGCTGTGCCAGCGACAGCGGAGACTGCCCGTCGGAGGCCTGCGCCGCGCGCTGGGTCTGCCGTTGGAACAGGGCCATGACGCATCCGAACGCCGCGTACAGCCCGGCGATGGAGTCCCCGATCGAGACCCCGACCCGGACGGGTGGCCGATCCGGGTCACCCACGAGATTGCGAAAGCCGCCGTACGCCTCTGCGACAGCGGCGAATCCGGGTCGCTGCGACATGGGGCCCGTCTGGCCGAAGGCCGAGATGCGCGTAATGATCAATTCGGGGTTGGCCGCGCTGAGCACTTCCGGCGAGATACCCCATTTCTCCAGCGTGCCGGGCCGGAAGTTCTCGAGCACGATGTCGCATTTCGCTGCGAGGTCGACGACGTCCTTGCGGCCCTGTTCGGTACGCAGGTCCAGCACGATCGATTTCTTGTTGCGGTTGATCGTGCGATAGAGCATCGACGTTGTGCCGGAGTAGAGCCGCCAGTTGCGTAGTTCGTCGCCGGTTCCCGGCCGTTCGACCTTGATGACCTCGGCACCGAAATCGGCGAGCATGCGCGCCGCAGTAGGGGCGGCTATGTAGTTGCCGAGTTCGAGAACTCGAACTCCGCTGAGCGGCAGTGCCATCGTGTTCCTTTCGATACTCCCGGAATCAGGGTTCATGGAATCTGGGCTCACAGGATCCAGCTCATCGGCACGATCAACGCGATGGCGATGACCGATGCCACCGAGACGCCCACCGAGCACGTCTTGAGTGTGCCTCGGGTCGACTGGCCCATCAAGGACTGCAGGAGCCAGAAGGTGTTGCTGGTGACGTGGACGGCGAACAACGATCCGGCACCGGCGGCGAGTGCGATGAACACCGGGTCGAGACCGATCAGCGGAGCGACCGGGGCGAGAATGCCGGCCGAGGTGATGGCGGAGATCGTCACCGATCCCACGGCGATGTGCAATGCGGCCGCGATGACCCACACCATCAACAATGGAGCGGCCGTGCTCGCCGTGAAGTACTGGCCGAGGATGTCGCCGAGACCCGCCTCGTTGATGACGGCCGCGAGCGATCCGCCGACGCCGGTGAGGATCAGTATCTGACCGCTCTCGGCGAAGCCACGGGCGAGAGCCTTCTCCACCCGAGCCTGTCCGACGTGGTAGCGACCGATGAGGCACGTTTCCACCAAGCCGATGAGCAGCGCGATGACCGGGCTGGCAATGAACTCGACGACGGGAATCGAGATCTCGGCGACTTCGAGTACGGCTCCGATGGCAATGAGGACGAGAGCGAGCAGCAGCGGCGAGAGCAACACCAGCAGCGACGTCTGCTTCTCGGTGCGCACCTTCTGGGCTACGCCACCTCCGGTTTCGAGAGGCTCGTCGTCGGAATCGGCAGGCTCCGGGACCACAGGCTCTGGGACCACGACGATCTGCTGCTCGTCCTTCTCCTCGTTCCACCATCCGTGCCGAAAGACGAACGACATGACGGCCACCGACAGCACGACGACCGGAACGATCAGGATCAGTCCGTAGATCATCATCTTGCCCAGCGGCACGCCGAGCAGTCCGGCCAGTGCGAGCGTCGCGACACCGGGGACCATGAACACGATGCCGCATTCGAGCGCGATCGCCAGCGCCGTGGCCATCCGCGCTGTGCCGTACTTGCCGATCTTCGGGGCGAGGTTGCGGGCGAGCGGAGCGGAGATCACGAGCAGCACGTCGAGGAAGATGGACTGCAGCAGAGTCGCGATGGTCAGCGAGAGTGCGTACGGCAGCCGCTTGGGTCCGAAGGTTCGCAGCAACGTGCCGACGAGTCGCTGGATCGCGTTCATCTCCTGCAGTACCGAACCCATCAGCACGCCGAAGGCGATGAGCAGGCCCACCTCGGCCATGATCTCGCCGAAGCCGCCAGTGATGGTGTCGACGGTGGTGCCGACTCCGAGCTTCGTCGCCAGTCCCAGGTACGCGGCACCGAGCACCAGCGAGATCACCGGGTTGAAGTGAAAACGAACGATGAAGACCACCACCGCCAGGACGGCGACGACGGTGTTGATCACGATCCACATATCGGACATCGGCAATTCTTCCCGCTGAATGAGAGTGACCGCTGCCATCGCATGCGGCTCGGTGTGATCCATCACACCAATACCCACATTATGGGCACAGATTTACTTCGTGAGCAAGAGCCTGGGCAGCACGGAAACACGAAGGTCCGCCGAGAGCCAGGTCAGATCGGCTGAGCGCGCCTGATCGAGAGCGCGGCCCGAGAGGGATCGAGTTCGACGGGCGAGCGGACCAGCAGTTCCCCGACCCGCAGGATGCCGTCGGACAGCGGCTCTACCCGCAGTCCGCCGCGACCGATCAGCGCCTTACGTGCACCGTCCACCACCATCCGGTCCATCCACGCGCACGGATGGGCCGGCCGGCCACCACGGAACCGAATCCAGCCGTCACCGGAATCGAGCTCGAATTCCAGCCCTCGCAACGGGTCGAGCTCCAGCCCGCGTACGACGACGTTTCGCCTGGCCACGGACGGATCGGGCACATCGACCCCGAGTACGTCGCCGACGGCCTCCCAGGCCTCGACGGCCAGAAAGCTCACCGCCGCCTCGGTGTGTGCCTTCACGCCGAAGAACCGATCTCCACGAATGCCTTTGTGCGCCACGATCTCGACGCTGGTCGGCAGGTCCGTCGCCGACTCGGCCGGGCCGTCCTTGGATCTACCGAAGTAGGCGTGCGTGGGCGAGCGCAGCAACTGCACGATCTCGGCGCGATACTCGAAAAGCATGCCCTCGAGTCTGCCCGGTACCGATCTCCATCCGTTCTTACCCGCGGGTAAGAACTGATCAGTACACTCGCGACATGGCTGTGACGACACGCGTGACCACCTCCGACGGCATCATCGAGGGCAAGCCGGTGGGCGACCTGACCACCTGGCGCGGCATCCCGTACGCCGCCCCGCCCGTCGGACCGCTTCGTTTCCGAGCGCCGCAACCGACCCAACCGTGGTCGGGCGTGCGCGACGCCACCGAATGGGGCAACGCCTCCATTCAGCACAAGCGCGGCACGATGCTCGCCGTCGGCAAGTACCAGCCGTCGAGCGAGGACTGCCTGACGCTCAACGTGTTGGCCCCGAGCGCACCGAGCAAGAACCCGCGCCCGGTCATGGTGTTCATCCACGGTGGTGCCTACACGCTCGGCACCTCGGCGACCCCGCTGTACGGCGGCGGCTCGCTGGTGCGCCGCTCACTGAAGGACGGCGACGGCATCATCTACGTCTCGGTCAACTACCGACTCGGCGCACTGGGCTACCTGGACATGTCCCAGTTCTCCACTCCCGAGCGGCCGTTCGACTCCAACCTGGGCCTGCGGGATCAGGTCGCAGCGCTGGAATGGGTGCAGCGCAACATCGCGAACTTCGGCGGCGATCCGAACAACGTCACCATCTTCGGCGAATCCGCGGGCGGCAATGCGGTCACCACACTCATGACGGTTCCCGCTGCGAAAGGCCTTTTCGCACAGGCCATTTCCGAGAGCTCTGCTCCCGGCATGACGGCCACCAAGGAGCGTGCCGATCAATGGGCACGCGAGTACGTGGGCTACCTGGGCGGCACCGCGGAGAACGCGGCCGAGACCCTGGAGAACGCCGAGGTACTACGGCTCGGGCGGGCCGGCACCAAGCTTGGCCTGACCACCCTGCACCGCACTCCCGGACTGCTTCCGTTCGGACCCGTGATCGACGGCGACTTCCTGCCGGTCAGCCCGGTGGAGGCCTACGCGAAGGGCACCGCGCACCGCGTCCCGCTGATCATCGGCACCAATGCCCGTGAGGGAACACTGTTTCCGAAGTTCCTCGACGCACTGCCCACCAACCCCGAACGCATCGGCAAGCTGTTCTCGCTCACCGATCCCGACGCCGAGGCCGTGGTCACCGCAGGCTATCGCGGCTACCCCAGTGAGCGGTCCGCCATCGACTTCGGCGGCGACTTCACCTTCTGGAAGCCGTCTCTCGAAGTGGCCGAAGGACATTCGCGTCACGCACCCACGTACTTCTACCGCTTCGATTTCGCTCCGCGATCGATGAAGGTGCTCGGCCTCGACGCCACCCACGGATTCGAGTTGTTCGCCGTGTTCGGCATCAACGAGACCCTCTTCGGCAAGGCGCTCACACTCACGGGTGGACGAAAGGCCTTCGCCGAGGTCACCGAGCAGGTGCAGTCGAACTGGATTGCGTTCGCCACCAACGGAAAACCATTGGACACGTGGCCGGCGTACGACGAGGACTCGCGTCGGACATTGATCTTCGACACCCGCACCCGGGTACAGAAGGACCCACGGAGCGACCGGCGCAAGGCATGGGAAGGCTACCGGGGCTACGACAGCCAGAAGCTCGAACCCGTCACTTGAGCAGTCGCGACATGCGACGGTCGGCGAGAATCTTGCCGGCCGTCTGGCACGTCGCGCAGTACTGAAAAGAACGATCGACGTAGGCGACTTCACGTACCGGGTCGCCGCACACCGGGCACGGAAGTCCGGTTCTGGCGTGTACACGCATCCCCGATCGCTTCTCCCCCTTCAGACGCGCCGCATCCTGCCCGGCCGAGCGGGTCACCGCGTCGGACAGAACCGATCGCATCGCCGCGTAGAGCGTCGCGACGGATTCGGGATCGAGCTTGCTCGACGACGCGAAGGGCGAGAGCTTCGCCACGTGCAGTATCTCGTCCGAGTAGGCATTGCCGATGCCTGCCAACAGCGACTGATCCACCAACGAGGTCTTCAGTCGTGCGGTAGTGCCTGCGAGGATCTCGGCGAATTCGAGCTCGGTGGCCGTCAGCGCGTCCGGACCGAGCCGGGCAATGCTCGCAACCTGTTGCGGGTCGCGCACCACCCACACCGCCAGCCGCTTCTTGGTACCCGCCTCGGTGAGATCGATGGCGGGCGTCGCTCCCTCGGGGGTGAAGAAATGGATCCGCAGCGCCAAGGGTCCTTTGCCCGGCTTCGGCGGTGCGACGCTGGGATTGTCCACCCACCGCAACCATCCCCCGCGAGAGAGATGGGTGATCAGCCAGAGGTCACCGGCGCGGAGCGCCAAATGCTTCCCGAAACGGGCGGCATCGGTGACGTCCTTGCCCTGCAGCTCGGTGAACGGCGGATCGAACGTCTTGAGAACGCTCAGTGCAGCGATGTCGATGCGACCGATCACCGCACCGACGGCATGCTCGCGCAGAAAGCCGGCAAGGGCTTCCACCTCGGGTAATTCCGGCATGTACTCAGTATGCAGCTACGATGACCGTCGTGATGGTTCCGACTCCGTACGAAGATCTGCTGCGCCACATCCTCGATACCGGGACGGCGAAATCCGACCGAACCGGAACCGGCACCACCAGCGTGTTCGGGCATCAGATGCGCTTCGACCTGGCCGCGGGCTTCCCGCTGATCACCACCAAGAAGGTCCATCTCAAATCCATCGTCTACGAGTTGCTGTGGTTCCTGCGTGGGGATTCGAACGCCACGTGGTTGCAGGAACACGGTGTGAGCATCTGGGACGAGTGGGCTGCTCCCGACGGCGAGCTCGGCCCCGTCTACGGAGTGCAGTGGCGATCGTGGCCCACCCCGTCGGGCGAGCACATCGACCAGATCAGCCAGGTCATCGAGACCTTGAAGACCGACCCGGATTCGCGGCGGATGATCGTCTCGGCCTGGAACGTCGGCGAGATCCCGCGAATGGCGCTGCCGCCGTGCCACGCGTTCTTCCAGTTCTACGTGGCCGACGGCAAGCTCTCGTGCCAGCTGTATCAGCGCAGTGCGGACATGTTCCTCGGAGTGCCGTTCAACATCGCGAGCTATGCGCTGCTCACGCACATGGTGGCGGCGCAGACCGGTCTCGAGGTCGGCGAGTTCGTCTGGACCGGCGGCGATTGCCACATCTACGACAACCACCGCGATCAGGTCACCGAGCAGCTCTCGCGCGAGGCATACCCCTACCCCACTCTGAAACTGGCGCAACGGGATTCGATCTTCGACTACACCTACGAGGACATCGAGATCGTGGGCTACCGGCACCACCCGGCGATCAAGGCCCCGGTAGCGGTGTGAGTGCTCCGTTCGTCGGCTCGATCTGGGCGCAGAGCACCACGGGAACCATCGGGGACGGGGGCGGTATCCCCTGGCACATTCCCGAGGACCTGGCACACTTTCGCGCCGTGACGGGCGGTCATGCCGTCGTCATGGGCCGCAAGACGTGGGATTCACTTCCCGCGAAGTTCCGGCCGCTGCCCGGGCGTCGGAACATCGTCGTCACGCGCAATGCATCGTGGTCGGCAGAGGGCGCGGAGGTGGCACACAGCGTCGCCGACGCGATCGCGCTCGCCGACGCCGACCCGGTGTGGGTCATCGGGGGCGGCGAAATCTATCGCAGTGCAATGGATATCGCGACCCACCTGGAGGTGACCGAGGTCGATCTCGACGTCGTGGGCGATACGAGTGCTCCGGAGATTCCCGACGGCTGGGTCGCCAGGGTGGGCGACTGGCAGAGCAGCCGGGTCGACGGCACCCGATTCCGCTGGGTCGAGTACGGAAAGCCTACCCAACCTTCCTGAGCGCGTTCAGGATTCCCCCGTCGCGACTGCGAGTGGTGCGTCATACTGACGATCATGGACAAGAAGTCACTCACCGCCCTTGCCCGCCAACAGCTCAAGCTTGCAGTCGGCGCGTCGAGTGGCCGCAGTTCGCAGACGGTCTACGGCGGTCACCGACGCCACCTACGGCAGACGGTCGTGGCGCTGGCCGCCGGTAACAAACTGGCCGAACACGACCTGTCCGGCGAGTCGACCGTCCTGGTGCTCAGCGGCAAGCTGGAACTGATCTCCGGTGAACGCTCCTGGAAGGGTTCGACCGGCGACCTTCTCGTCATCCCCGACGCCCGCCACAGCGTTGAGGCCCTCGAAGACGTGAGCTTTCTGCTGACCGTCGCTATGTAGGGGACTTCCGCACGACCAGCACCGGGCAGTCCGCGGTGTTGACGAGCGCGAAACTCGTGGAGCCCAACAGCATTCCACCGAATCCACCGCGCCCCCGATTGCCCACCACGATCAACGCTCCGGTTTCGGACAGTCCGCTCAGAATCCTCACCGGACGGTCCTGAGCGACGATGCGCTGCACCTCGACGTCCGGGAACCTCTCCTGCCAGCCGGCGAGGCTCTCCGCCAGCAGAGCCTCCTCACCGTCGGCGATGGCCTGCCAGTCCTTGGGTGCACGGCCGAACGACTGGGTCAGATCGACATCCGACCACACGTGCACCGCGATCAGCACGGCTCCGCGGGCCGATGCTTCGACGAACGCCCACTCGACCGCAGCCTGGTTGACCTCCGAGCCGTCGATACCGACGACGACCGGCCCCTCGGCGACCGGCCGACCGTCGATGTCACGGCCTCGCACCACCGCGACAGGAGAGACGCTGTGAGCAGCCAACGAGAGTGTGACAGCACCGGTTTCGCTCGCCCCGATCACCAGGAGCTCGGCCTGAGCAGAGACCCCGATGAGAACGTCCATCACACCGCCCTCGACGGCACTCGAGGTCACCTCGAACGCCGGATCGTCGACCACCAGTGCCGCCAGAGTTTCCGCCGCCACCAATCTGGATTTGGCCGTGGCCACGAATTCGGTTGCTTCTCCGGCGAATTCGCTCAGGTCGACCACACCCGGCATGTCCACGGCCGTCACGATGTGCAATCGCCGATCGCGTCGGTGAGCACAGAGCGCCGCCCAGATCACGGCCTTGTCCGCTGCAGCGGATCCATCGATGCCGACGATGATCGGTCGAGAGCCTGTCACGTTTCGGGCCTCCGGTCGTTGCGCGAGAACCGGGGCCTCGGGCGTATGACGAATAGGAGTTCAGGCTAGTCGATGGACCCCGCCGAAGCGCCTCTTCGATTCGAATCGAATCGAAGAGGCGCCGGTCCCACGGACCCCCCGGGGTATGTGGTGTCAGCTGGCGCGCAATGCGTTTGCGTACTCTCGGCTTCGCGTGCGGCTGAGCTCGACAGCGGTGTCCTGCGCGTCGAGATGATCGAGATAGTCGGCCAGTTGGTCGCGACTGCGGGCTCCTGCACCGAGGTCGGTGCGCTCGAAGATGCGCCACTGTGCCAGCAAGGGACGCAGGACCTCGTCGAGGTGGCGGCGTAGATCGTAGATTCCGTCACGCGAGATGAGCATCGCACTGCGCGCGAACCCCGGCAGGTTGCTGCCCGGCAGTTGGAAGTTCATGACGACCTCGGTGATCGCGGTGACGGTGAGCGACGGCGCAACCTCGAGCGCTGCGGAGACCAGGTCGGAAAAGAAGCGGACGTGTAGGTCCTGGTCGGCGACGATGCGTCCGAGCAGGCGATCGGCCACCGGATCGTGGCACTGCGCGACGGTGTTGCGGTGGCACATGCTCGCGACCGACTCGTCCAGGGCGACCTGAGCGAGCGACCGAAGCAGGTGTGCTCCGTTCATCGGGGCGTCGAAACCCACCGTCATGCACTGCGCTCGGGCGCGACCGAGGGCGATCGGATCGACGCTGCGGGTGGCGACCAGGTAGTCGGTGACCGCCACTGCATGCCTGGTTCGTTCTTCGCTCCATACGGTGAGCCACGACGGCCAGGCCCCGATCTCGGAGGCGGCGGTGTCGCGCCGGTACAGCGGAATGTTCTGCTCGACAAGCAGAGTGGTCACCAATGCCGCTTTGGCGGCCTCGGTCAGGCTGGAGGGACGCGAACCCCAGTACATCTCGGCCCGAACGAAGTCGGCCGGTTCCCACTGCACGGCTTCGGCGCGATGACGAACGAGATTCGCCTCGATGCTCGGCAGCAGTTCTCGCAGAACCGCGAACTGCCCGATGTCACTGCGCATACCCACCCCTTCGCCGCCCGCACACCCACTCCGACGGAGATCAACGTAGATGCGCGGCCCGTCCGTCGGGACGGCTTGGCGATTGTTTAGGGCAAGTCGCAAGCGCCCACGGCACGCGCTCGAGATAGGTCACAACGAGTTTTGCCGAAATGGTGGATCACGCGTTGATAACAACCTATGATCGATCCTGTTAGAGGCCCGGAAACAAACTTGAAGTACGAAAACGCCGCGGTTTCGTCGGGGATTGCATACATTGAGCCGTGGAAGCGCATCGATACGCGTGAGTGAGTTTGCTTTCTCGAGACCTGAAGAATCCAACACGAAGGGTTGATCTGTGACCGTTCACAACTCGACTAGCCTCGGAATCATGGTCGCGGGTCAGCCTGCGTCGGCTCCTCTTCGCGACTTCCGCGCGGTGGCTCGGCTCCTCGTGGGGCACTTCGCCGCCAACACCCCCTGCGGGTCGTTGCCGGGCGAACAGCTTCACGGCGACGTCACCGAATTCACCGTCAAGTGCATCAGTATCGCCGTGCAGATGCTCGACGAAAGACGTGCTCCGGCGGAGTCCGACCTGGCCGAACTCCGCGCCAAGGCCAGTCAGTGGGCGCGGGAGGGTGTGCCCCTCGAGTCCGTCCTCAGCGTCTACCATGAGGGCATCCAGATCGGCTGGAATCTCGTGTCCAAGCGGGCAGGTGAAGGCGACGCCGCCCAACTGATCGAGGCCGCGCGGATGTTCGTGCTGCTGTCGGAGAAGGTATCTATCGCGGCCAGCAAGAGCTACGTCGAGGAGCTCCAATCGGTGGCCAGTGAGCATCACACGGCAGCGCACACCCTGGTGACCTCGCTGCTCAGCGGCCACAATGCGGTGTCGATGGCCCGTCAGTCCGGCATCGAGCTCGCCGACAGTTACCTCGTGCTCGCCATCTCGGTGCCGCCGCACCCCGACGAGAACGACCCCAATATCCAGAAGACCGTCGCCGCCCGTCGAAAGCTGCGCCGCGTTCAGGCCGAACTGGCCACGATCTGCGGTCGCACCCCCCTGTCTCTGCTGAGCACCGAAGGCGGCACCGTGCTGATCCCGGGTGTTCACGACGAAGAGTGGGTCGAGGCCCTGGTGCACCGCATCGGTACCGCCGCCGAGGTTCCCGTCACCGTCACCGCCGAGCAGGCCGCTACCGCCGACATCCCCACCGCAGCCGATCAGGTCCACGAACTGCTGTCGTTGGCGCACCAGCTGCACCGTCCGTCCGGGCTGTACCGCATGGACGACCTGGTGCTCGAATACCAGCTCACGCGACCGGGACCCGGCCGTCGCCACCTGACCCAGATCCTCGAGCCACTCGACTCGTCGCCGGAGCTGCTCGAGACCCTCGAGATCCACATCTCCCACGATCTGAACCGTCAGCGGTCCGCACGCCAGCTCCACCTGCACACCAACACCGTCGATTACCGCCTCAAGCGGATCGCCCAGCTCACCGGGTTCGACCCGACCCGTCCCTCGGGTATCCGACACCTGCAGGCCGCTCTGGTGGCCCGACGCCTCGAATCCTCGCGCGGCGCAGCGTGATCTGAGAACTCCGACCGGTTTCTCGACCCGACGGCAGGTAGCGTCGGAAGTATTCGAGGAGCAGGGGATTGTTGGATGACGAAGTTGAAGCTCGAGCTGTCCGGTGTGGTCAAGGAGTACCCCACCGGCGAGCAACCGGTACGCGCGTTGGACGGTATCGATCTCACGATCGAGGGTGGCCAGTTCGTCTCGCTCGTCGCGCCGTCCGGTGCCGGCAAGTCGACGCTGCTGCACATGCTCGGCGCACTCGACACGCCCACGTCGGGTTCCATCCGGTTCGACGACGTCGAGGTCACCACCCTCGACGACAATGCTCAATCCGATTTCCGACGCCACCAGGTGGGGTTCGTCTTCCAATTCTTCAACCTGCTGCCGACCATGTCCGCATGGGAGAACGTCGCCGTTCCCAAGCTGCTCGACGGCACCCCCATCAAGAAGGCCAAGTCCGACGCGATGCGTCTGCTCGACATGGTCGGACTCTCCAACCGATCCGAGCACCGTCCGGCGCAGTTGTCGGGCGGTCAGATCCAGCGCATCGCGATCGCACGGGCATTGATGATGGATCCGGCACTGCTGATCGCCGACGAACCGACCGGCAATCTCGACTCGAAGACCTCCCACAACGTCCTGGAGATTCTTGCCGAGGTGGCGCACGCCAGTGACGGGCGTCGAGCGGTGGTGATGGCGACCCACGACCTCGAGGCGGCACGGTCCACCGATCGCATCGTCAGCATGATCGACGGTCGCGTCGAGACCGACACTCCCACGGCCGGCCTCGATCGGTGATAGGCACCGCGCTCAGCAGATTTCGAGTCATCAGCCTGCGCGACCTCCGCATGCACTGGGTGCGTTCGTTGGTCTCGGCCGGCGTCGTCGCCGTCGCGGCCGGGTTGCTCATCGCCGTCCTCGGCACGTACGGGTCCTTGACCGGATCCGTCGAGCGTCTCGCGGTGTCGATCGCAGGTAACGCCGACTACGAGGTCGTCGGTGTCACCGACTCGGGCTTCGATCAGAGCGAGCTCGACGCAGTTCGCGCGGTCCCCGGTGTCGAGACCGCAGTCCCACTGCTGCGCAGCACCGTTCGGTCCGACGTCGGAGACCTGACGATTCTCGGTGTCGACTCGTCCATCACGGCACTGCAATCCGACCTCGAAGGCGCAGTCGGAAACGCGGCCGGGTTGCTCACCGACCCGGCCGGGGTATTGGTCGGAGCCGCAACAGGTCTGACTCAGGGCGACACCGTCACGATCGACGATGTTCCGACGACGGTGGTCGGTGTGGTCGACGGCCCGGGGACGCAGCGGATCGGCGGGGGCATGTTCGCCGTTGCGCTCATCCCGACGGCTCAGACGCTCACCGACCGCCCCGATCAACTCGATTCGATCTTCGTTCTCGGCAGCGGCGACGCTCTGCGCACCGACCTCGACGCCGCACTGGCGGGCCGGGTGTCGGTGATGAATCCCGACTTCAGGGCCAACCGCGCGAACCAGGCGATGAGCCTGACTCGCAATGCCACACTGATGGTCTCGCTCATCGCGTTCGTCGTCGCGGCGTTCCTCGTCTTCAACGTCATGAACATGGCCATCGCGAAGCGTCGACCCACCATCTCTCTGCTCCGGGCAGTCGGTGGCCGCCGCGGCGATATCGTCCGCGACCTGTTGTTCGAGTCCGTTCTGGTCGGGCTCGTCGGCGGTGCCGTCGGCGTTCCGCTGGGAATCGTGATGGGCCGCATCGCGATCGAGAGTCTGCCGCCGTTCCTCTCGCAGGCCTTCGATGCGCGGATCGAATACGTGTTGCCCGGCTTCGCGATTCCGGTGGCGATCGTGGCCTGTGTGCTGGCCTGCGCGGGCGCCTCGGCCGTCGCGGCGGTTCAGGTCTATCGCATCTCGCCGATCGAGGCGCTCGCGGTCGGCGGCGGAGAGACCTCGGGAGGCCCCGGTCTGCGATTCACCGTGGCCGCAACCGTCTTCGGCCTGCTCGCCGTCGCCGGATCCTTCCTGTTCGCCGTCAACGTCGACGGACAGTTGACCCTCGGGGCCGGTGCGCTGTTCATGTTCGGCGTCGTCGCGCTGTGCGTCGGCGCGACGGGGCCGATCGTGTCGATCACCGCAGCGGTCCCCCGCCGCTGGGGTGGTGCCGGTCGCCTCGCGACCGCCACCATCGAACGCGCCCCGCGGCGTATCTGGGCAACCGTGATGACGATCGTGATCGCGGTGGGAGTCAGTGTGGGAGTGTCGGGTTCACTGACCAACATGACCGACTCGGCGGCCGAGTCGTTGTCGTCGTTGGCCGATACCGACCTGTACGTGTCGATGACCTCGCCCGACGCCATACCGTCGGGCCCGATCGTTCCCGCCGAGGTGGAGGACGCCGTAGCGTCGACGCCCGGTGTGTCTCGCATCGTCGAGGGACAGTGGGCGTACGCCACGATCGACGGCGAGACGGTATCCATCCAGGGCGTCGCCGACGGTAGCAACGCGGTGACTCTCACCTCGCTCACCGAGGACGTGCGTTCCCAGGTGCTCGCCGGTGACGGGGTGGTGCTGTCCCGGGGCTTCGGCAGAACGTTGGGGGTCTCGGTGGGCGACTCCATCGACTTGCCGACGCCGACCGGCGTCCAGACCGTGCAGGTGTTGGATCTGGTCGACTACATCAACGCCGCCGGCGGCACGATGGCGATCTCGCTGGATTCGATGCAACGGTGGTACGACCGACCCGGGGCGACGTATTTGGAGATCGGCGTCGACGGAGACGTTGCCGCCGTACAGGATTCGTTGCGTTCGACACTGCCGCCCGAAGCCTTCGTCTACACCGGCGCTGCGGCTCTGGAGGGCACCAGTGCGGCCATCCGACAGTCCGGCGCATTGGCGATCGCGCTGCAGTGGATCGTCGCGCTCGTCGCTGCCGTCGCCTTGCTCAACACCTTGACATTGTCGGTGCTCGAACGTCGCCGCGAACTGGGAGTGCTGCGCGCAATGGGCGGTGGCCGAGGAACCCTGGCGCGAATGGTGCTCGCCGAGGCGCTGTCGGTCGGCATCGTCGGTGGTGTCCTCGGCCTGATCATCGGCGCAGGGCTGCAATACCTGAGCACCCTGATCCTCGGAGCCAGCATCGGGATTCCGGTCGCCTACACCGCGAGCTGGTCGGTGCTGCTGTACGGACTCGTCGCCCTCGGCCTCTCGCTGCTGGGTTCGGCTCCACCTGCTGTGCACGCATCGCGACTGAACATCGTGGACGCCATCGCGGCGGATTAGGTGCTCTGCGGGGCCTCGGGATCCGCAAACGCGCGCGCGTTCGTCAGGTGCGAGCGGAATAGGCAGCCCGTGGCCGGCGATTGTGCGCGCGTCTGGCAAATGCGCGCGCGTTTGTACGAGGATGACCGACGACGTTCGACGCTTTCGCCCGTGACATCGAGTGCTTCGTCGGCATTGAATTTATCGCCGATTACACCGCTCACCAGCATCGCACTGCCCTAAACCTGATCGCCTCGCTGACCGGGACGGTGACGAGCAGCGGCAACCTGCTTCACGATCGACACGGTGGGCCGCTAGACTAGCGAGCGCGATGTGGGCCAGCTGAGCACCGGAGGCAGCGAACCCATCCGCAACCGATTGTTCGATGGATCGAAAGCCGTTGTTGGACAAGGGCTTTTGGTGAGCAGAACGATCACCAGCCTTCGTAGCTCAGGGGATAGAGCAACCCTCTCCTAAAGGGTAGGTCGCAGGTTCGAATCCTGCCGAGGGCACCATCTGACCAGCGGAATTACTGCTGAGCGACGATTCGTGCAATCTCCGTGCGATTAGATCCGGTTACGGGCCTCCGGCTCCAGTCGGCTCCGGCAAGTGTTCCAGCACTTGCACGGAGCCTCGGAACAAACGGAGTAAGCCGTATGAACCGTGCTCGCAGAATACTGCACGCCCAGATTCAGCCTGAGACCATCGCGGGAGTCTTCGCGTGCCTCGGCGTGATCGCCGCCTATGCCCTCGTCATCTTCGCTATGCGCATGGTCCTGGCCCTCGGTTGGTACGTCGGTGCTTGACGCCGCCGTCGTCCGTGAATCGCAGCGGCTGAGCCTCGCTGACTGCACCCCGCGCCTTCGGGCTGTGTACGTCGGCATCTCTGGTCGTCACCGCACGCCGTGCACCGTCTTGGAGCGGCGCGGCGTCCTCATCGCCGTGCGCTGGCCTGACGGCGGTATCGAAGCCGTCCAACCCACCAACCTGACTCGCTCGTAGTTCGACGCTCAAACGTCGCTATCTGGCGGGTCAGACGATAAACGACCGCTCTAGTCACTGTGATCCCTTACGAAGCTCGGCAGAACTAGCTGCCGGGACCTACCTGGCGACTGATCCCCGCTCGGTAGGTAATACCTCTAAGCCTTGCGGCCCGAAGTGGCCGCAGGGCCAGAGGCGTCGGCGCGGACAAACGGGGGTCGGAAATTTGGGAGGTCCCAAGCTTTGGCCTTTAGTCCGCGCTCTTCATCTCTAGAACCGATACCATTCCCAACAGGAGGAACTTGATGAACGCCGTTATGAATCGAATGGGTGACCTGGTCGAGGTCCGTAGCGCTCGTGCAGGTGACATGCGCTTTGTAGCTGTCGCCTGGGAAGGTGACTACGGAACGCAGACCATGCAGGAATGCCCCGACGCACTCATTCTGGCCGATGCACTCCGCTTCGCTTCTGCCGCATTAGGTTTCGATCAGCTCATCCCCGCCATGCAGGCCACACTCCGAGTGAGCAGCGCTGCCCTGGAGGGCGTCCACGACGTGACTATCGAGTGGTCGGATTCGCACTGCGATCTTGTCGACCTGTCCCCTGAGAGGGCAATGGTGCTCGCTGACTACATCGCGGCGGCGGCGCGGGTCCGATAGACCGACCAATTTGTCGGTTTCGCCGGATAGGGTATGTCCCAGCGTCCACACCGCTAGGAGGGCACACCCCATGACCCAACCATTCAGAGTTGTCAGAGTCCCGATGTCCCAGATCGAGACCGGTGACCACGTACAAAGCCCGCTCGGCGCGATCTTCAAAGTCCACGGAAAGCGCATGTCCTGGGGCAATGGAGAGCCGCCGTGGACCCTCACATCCGAGCACGGGAATCTGAAAGTTCAAGGCGACGGCGACACTTTGGTGAATAAGGTTGTGCCCGCGTAGCAACTGGGGCCAGAACGGTCGACGGTACGCGAAGACTGAGCAGACCTATCGGGTCAAGCCGACTCAGATGCCCTTATTCACCTTGCCTGAGGTAAACCACTCAACGAGCGGCACCGCCAACATCACTGCCGCTTCGGCCTCCGACTGCGACACCGGGGGAATTCCAACAGATGCGGGACCACCGTGACGATCTGTCTGCCCCACCCATAACATCTGCATCATTCCCAGCACGACAGTATGAGTCGACGCATCTTCATGCTCGCGGTTGTGCGGCAGTCGGAATGTCGGAGCGTTCTTAAAATCCCGAATGACAGTTCCCAAGGTCGCCTTGGCGTTCGCCGGGCTAACTACGGGAATAGTGGCGTCCTCTACTGCTTTGATCGCTAGGCTATAAGCCTTTGACGGGTCAGGATCGACTCCGTACGCTGCCTCGAACGCATTTGACAGGCGTTTACCTGCATTCCTCGCAGTGACACCGACTGTTGCTATAGCCTGCGCTGCACCGTCGGTCAACCGGCGCACAAGCGCTGCCCTGCCCGAACGGATACCGATTGTCCACACAGAGGACGCATCTTCAAGTAAGTAACGAAGCTTGTCCGCATCGGCTCCGACACTCACAAGATAGTCGACAAGTTGCCACTCCTTGCCGAGTCCCTCGAACTCTCTGACCAGCAGCCGAGCGGCGGCAGCAGCATCGTCGTATTCACCGATTTTTCCAGTTACCTTGACACGCAGGACGCGCTCGATGCCTTTGACAACCTCCAGGTTGACGATTGGCGGGTAGATTGGCCGACCATGGTCATTCAGGGTCTCTGCTAACCAATCTACGAGCGATTTACGCAGCCATTCGCTGATGCCCTCGTGTAACTCGAAATAAGTCTCATCGTCAGGCTCTACACCGAGCGGACGCCATTCCTCCGTCATGGATTGAAGTATGCAGCAAAACGACGGTGGAACCTGTGATCGCTGCGGGTTCGCGCGTCCGCATTCTTTAAGTCCAGAAGGGTCGACGGTGCGTGATCGCGGATCGGGCGGTCAAGTGGTCGAGGCCAACATCGGATGCCCACCGAGCTACAGCCCGCGTCCACGCGCCACGCGCAGACAGCATCGCCCGTGCCCGCTGCGCGGACCACTCGGGATGCGTGTCGGCAATCATCGCGAGCCGTTCCAGCGTCTCGGCGCTGGCCCATACCGGGACGCAGGGGCCAGCTGCGATCTCGGGAGGGACAGTCACCCTGCTCGGAGATTTCGCGGCGATACGGCCAGCCATCAAGCGCCGCCGATACTGCGCAGGTGCGGGGCATCGCTCGGCGCATAGGACGTACCCGAGTAAGCACCGCGAGCAGCGCCGCGCTTCTATGGCCGCGACGGTGCATCGCTGGACGGAGCTACTGCCGACTCGTCGGGAATGCGCAGTGACGCCACGAGGCGGGCCGCAACCTGACCCTGTAGGCGAGCTTCCACGAGCAACGGGTTCGTTACCGGCCCTGTCTTGCCCGTCACCACGAGCGGTTCGTCCACCATTGCATCCTGGAGCCTGTCAAGTCGCGTCACCACCCTGCAAAGTTCATTCAAAATGAGCATTTCGGACACGTTGAAGGTGTACTTCAGGGTGGTTTCGCGCCAGAAACTGACCGCATTCTCGGACCAGCTTTCACCGGGTAGGGGCTTTGACCTGGGCATATACGAGGTCCTTTCGTAGATCTTGTCAAGTCCTAGGGAATGTTCAGGTATGGCGCACAGCGATCCACAGAGCGCTGCGTAGTGAAATCCGTTGGGGGGCAGGGGGTTCCGGCCCCCTGACTGCTATATTGGATGCAGCAGTCAAACGATTTGCACTGCAACATCTTCGGGCTCTCGCCCACCACTTCCCGCCACTCGGCACCCGTTACGAAGGAGCTTCGCCATGCCCGCATTCACCGACTTCATCGACTACCCCGCCGCCGACATTGCCGAGATGGAGAGCGAATTATGGGATGCGCGCCAGTGGGTGCTTGACGTTGGCGAGCAGTTCGGTGAGGACAGCCCCGAGTACGCCCGCGCTGTCGAGATGCGCGACGACACACGAACGGTGCTCAACTGCATGCGCCTCGGCCAGCCCATGCCTGCCGAGTTGACCTAGCTCCGTGGTCCCGAATGGTTGCAGCTGGGTTCGATTCCCTGCCGGGACGCGCACTGTCACTTATCATTCCATTCACCTCACGAACGGAGTTCGCACATGTCCGATAGTCTGCTCGATTTCTACAAGGAACGTCGCAACGAGAAGCGCCGCACCGAAACCAACGAACGCCGCCTCGGATACGCGGTGGCTGGCGTCGCGATCTCCGACCAGCGCGCCGAGAACTTCCGCAGGGAAGGCGACATGGCGATGCGGGCGAAGGACTACGAGTACGCCGAGCAGTGCTACGCATCGTTCCGCGCAGCTCGTAAGGCGGCGGCGCTGGGGACATTCGAGACGCTCGACCGCCTCTCGGCGCTGGGGCGCTGAATCGTGGGTTACTACACAGATCGACTCAATAAGAAGCGCGCCAAGGCGTCACAGGAACGCCAAATCGGCCACGCGCAGAGTGCTCGCAAACATGTGAAGGAAGAGGCCGACCACTGGCGCAAGGAAGCCGAACACGCAGCGGCGACCGGGCAATACGACTACGCAATCGAATGCTGGAACATGGTGGCAGCCATGAACGATGCCTACGCTGGAGCGACTCACGAGATCCTCCAGCGACGTAAAGCGATGGGGTACTGAGGCGGGTCATGCAAGATTCTGTGCCGTCCAACCGCGAGCGGCACGCACCTGGGACAGGAGGGAACCGGGTGCGTGCCGTTCTGGGTCCAGGGAGCGATGACTGAGGTCGTTTCCTGAGGTTCCTGGTCGTCCGCAGGAGCGACGGTGACCAGGAGGCTTATTAGTTGCCGCTGGCAGGTTTCTTGTTCGCTGCACGGCGGCGTGGTGCGGTGGGTGCCTTGGCGACGGACTCTGCCGGGGCAGGTTCGTCGTCGTCCTCGGCCTCGGTCGGGTCGTCGTCCGCAATCTCGCACCAGCCGTTACGTACCCATCCCGCTACTGCTCCGGGGTGGACCAGCACCAGGGCACCTGCACCGACCTGACGACCTTGAACCTGGTCATAGATCAGATGCCCTGGGCTTACCCGGCAGAGGACTGCCTCGGACGGTGCGACTGCTCGTGCCCGCGAGGTCATGGTGCGGTAGTGGTGATCTTGACGATGCTTGCAGGGTCAGGCCAGCCGTAGGTTGCTCGCAGGATCGCCCTGACTGCACTGCGATCCGAAGTGAAGAACGCGCTTCGATCGGATTCGATGGTGGCGTCTTGGCGCATCACCAGCAGCGAGCGGGCGGCGGGGATTGCCCAGATCGTGTTCGGAGCGACGTGCGGGCTGACGAGCAGCGGCACACCCTGCACCAGTCGACGGGTCGGCAGTGTCGGATCGGGCTGGAGCAGTGGCGACTTCGCGAGGTGCGATTCACCCTGCTTCACTACGGCCAAGCGTAGCGCCGTCTCGGGGCTGGTCACGAACGAGTTGACCTGCGTCCCGCGCTGTTCGGCCAGGGACAGCGCCTCGGCAGCCCAGTCGAGGTTCTCGATGAAGCCGTTCGCGTCGTTCGGTGCAGCTAGGGTCTTGATTCCCGACAATGCCGAGAGGCCAGCCGGGGCGGGTGCGGCCAGGTTGCCGAACGCGCCAGCGTCGAGCTTCGCGGCCAGGTCGTTTGCGAGGTAGCCGCCGATCATCTCGGCAGCGGCGGGACTGGAATCGTTGGCCAGCTCGTTCGAGATCACCGTCAGACCAGCGAGTTTCGCGGGAGTGAGTACCAGTTCGTCGATGTCGGCATCGGTGATGGCAATTTCTGCGCCTTCGGCGGTCCACGCCGCTGTAGGGCCGCTGGCCATGATCGGGACCCGGACTGCACTGTTTCGGGTCGGGATGACCGTCGATGCCTGGGCGAATACGGACAGCTTCTGGACTGGCTCGATCAACAGGTCGTAGATCTGCTTCTCAGTCAGTATCGCTGAGCTATTGAGTGTGGTGTTCGTCATGTGTTCCTCTATGAAATTGTGTTGTGGGAGAGCGTTTTTGAACTTCTCTCCGACTTCCCACAGGGAACGACGGGTGCACCACAGGTGCTATGAAGTTGTACCGAGTTCGACCCAGCCGACAGGCTCTAGGTCGAACTCGGGGGTACAGGTCGCGAGCAATTCACGGTGGACTCTGCTCAAGGATTGGCCGGTTGCTCTGCACGCTCAGGTGCGGGCGCTGTGACCTGCTAGGACCAGTTTAGTCGGCTCGCACGCACGTGCAAGAGGTTCTTACAGGGGGGTCAGCGTCCTCGGATCACCCCCGCCCAGCCGGACTTCCCGCCACCGTAACCGCTGGCGGGACCAGTGGCGACTTGACCGAAGTTCATGTGCGAGTTGCCAATTCCGTGTTTCGACAGACCAGGACGGGACAGTTGGAGTTCCTTGGCCAGCACAGCGACGCGCTCGGGATCGACTATGCCGTCCTCGGCCAGTACGTCCGCAAGCTCGTGCCCGCCCAGCTCCAGCAGATCACCGCCCTGCGCAAGGATCACGCCCGCCAGGCGCGCCACCTCGGCGCGTTGCATCGTCTCCACCGTCGCAGCCAACGCATCTCGCTCACCCTCGGCTGCCCGTAGCTTGGTCCGGTACTTGGCTGCCTCGGCGTTCGGACTCTTGCCGGCTGTTTCGTCGGCGCTCTCCTGGGATTCTGAGCTGTCGGGGGTTACCTGAGTGTCGTTGGTGCCGGTTTCGTCGGCGCTAGGCGCTTCTGCGGGTGCGGCGCTCGGGGTCGTGGTGGGTGCGGTCATGCGTGGTCTCCTGAGATTGGTGTCTGATCGGCCAGTAGCGGCCATGTTCGTATCCGAGTCGTGTTGCCTGCGTAAGTGACAAACGTCCGCAGCGGGACGCCTCTGTAGTTGGGATTGTCGTCGGGCAGCGTGAAGCCAATCGCCCGAAGTAGGACCCGCTCCGTCTCCGTGGGGTGCCGTCTGCGATTGCGAGGGCGGCTGTATAGGTCCAAATGCGCCGTGGCGTCTTCTAGTCGTTGCAGTTCGTCGGGTAGCGGCTCGATGAAGGTGAGCCAACCCCGCACGTCTGGCGACCCATCGGGCTTGGTCAGTCGTGGTGGCAGGTCCTCGGCTGTGTAGCTCATCGGCGCGGCGGTCATCGGCCCGACGCCTGGAGCTTGTACGAATCGTGAGACTCGGCAAGGAATGGTTTCGCGGTTGCAACCTTCACGATGTGGCCAGTCAGTTGGAGGTCATGCAATGCGCGGATGACTTTCCACTCGAGAAGGTCGGTCGATGCTCGCAGCTTCGCGATACCCGGCGCGGACATCATCTCGTCGTCGGCGTGTTCTGCCAGGGCCACTGCGACGGCGCGAACGTCGGCGGGCAAGCGGTGCGAGTCGAGCACCTGTCCCAGCCAGACAAGCGGTGAGCGGGGCGGCACTGTCATGGAAATGGTCACGGAATATCTCCTAGTAGGAATCTGAGGGGTTGGAATCGAAATCTGAGACTCGGGTGCCCAATCGAGATCCTGGGCGGCGCTACCCCCTCTCAGGACCCCCGCAATCGGTATCAGCGGGGGAACCTTTAGCGGAACTTTGGAGGGGGGGTTCGGTGGCTGAGCGAAGCGAAGTGCCTGTGTCTTCCACTGATTGAAAAGACAGCTTGGGAAGTGGGGACAGTAAGGCTCTGCGAGTTGGTAGCTGTTATCGAGGGGGTAGGGAGTCGATCGCGAATGGATCGGCGTAGCCGGGAAGTGAGCGGGTTGGTGACGAATATCCCTGCGACGAGTGATTCAGGTATTCCAATCCACGTTCGGTTGGAGTCATCTTGTTCACTGGGATTCTCCTGGCCGGTAGGTCTGGGTCATTCCAGCTTTCGTTCTCCAGCCAAGTCCTTGCGTGTTTGGTGAACGCTTCTTCTCGGTTGGAGTCATCCCTGTATCGCTTTGCTGATTCGATGATTATCTCGGGATCGTTCGCCCTGATCGCAATCTCGAACTCTGCCCTGGCTGGCTTCTTCCCGTAGTTGTTCGGGTAGTAGCTCCAGAATCGTCCAAACAGGTTGTCTACCTCGTGAGTCTCTCGCTTCGCAGAGCCCTCCGATCGGGCTGCGTTCGTTGATAATTGAGTCTCGTTAGATGGGTGTAGTTGTGGTGGGTCTAGTTCGTGTCCGCTGGAGGGGACTACCGTGGTCCGCTCACCGGGACCAGGGTGGTCCGCTGTAGGGGACCAGGGTGGTCCGCTGACGGGGACTACCCCCTCTCCGTTAGGAGAGATTGCGGTGACCTCGGCAAGGTGCCGCTTCACTGTGTAGAGATTCGATGTTGGGTCACCCTTGTCAGTGACGCGGTGTTCGACCGATATAAGCCGCGCGTCGACCAGCTCGGCCAAATACGGGTCGACACTGGCGGCTTTCGAGTAACCCATCAGCCGTGCCAACTCTGAGCGGCTCGGGAAGCATTGGCCCGTCTCGTTGTGCGCGAAACTCGAAAGAACGACGTACAGGAATCGGGCGTTACGGCTCAGCCGGGTCTCTCGAATAATGTCGTTGTCGATCATCGTGAATCCATTGGCGTACACAGTTTCACGCGTGTTTTGTGTTATCATGGACTCATATCTTTGAAGTTGTTTTCGATGCCCGCCATGCTGGTTACATGGCGGGCATCGCTCGTTGAAGTGCGATTGCCGAACGCAGACCTCGAAGAGGTGCGGGCCGCGAGAATGCGGCGAAGAATGTGTGTTACTGGGGTCCGAGCGCTTCGATGTGCGCGCTCAAGGACTCGGGCTGGACGTACCAGTCGCAACCGCCTTGGAAGGCAATGATCTTTCTGCCAATCGCCAAGCGGACGATTCTACTGCGAGGGATGCCGAACTGCTCAGCAAGGATTCGAGCAGGGGTGTAACCGTCGTCATAAGCAGTCATGCTGTGTCCGTTCGATATTCAGTTGTGTGGTCGAGCTTGAATCGGGGAGCCCGGACTGTCAGGCGGCGTGGCCCATCGGCTGAGTCAGTGCCTCAATCTCGTTCATATCGACTCGGATAGCCCTTGTCCCAGGGATTTTGTACCCCTTGATGGTTCCGTCTGCGATGCGGCGTCGGATTGTCCGGGGAGACAGCACCCATGCCTCTGCTGCCACCTCAATGCTTGCAAGTCTTGCCCTCTGGCGTGCCATGTGTGCGTCCGTTCTGTTGTGTCATTGTTCTGCGAGTTCTAGCATTTCACAGGACATTTGACACCGCCAGATGTTCCAGGCCATTCCAGAACAAGCCTGTCACAGTGAGTCAAGAGGTACCTTTTCATTCTGAGCGATCACTGACTCACGTGACGCTGCGGAAAGCTCCGAAGAGGTCATTACAAGGTGGGTACCTTAAAACCGGATGTAGATATGACGCAAATCACACACTTACCGAGCAACGGGCCTCACTCGGGTGGCCACATGCCCTCCACAAGATCCTTGTTTCTCGCAGCGGTCGAATGCGTGTACCGCGCACTCATGGTGGAGGAAGTGTGTCCCATGAGCGTCATATGGTCCGCAAGGGTCGCCCCTGCTTGCGCAAACAAAGTGGCCGCGCTGTGTCGCAGGTCGTGAAACCGGAAGCTGTTGTAGCCGATCACCAGCGCTGCGCGCTTGAGGTGAGGCCTGACAGTGTTCTCGTGCGGGAAGTCGCCCGTGAGGGACGGAAACGCCAGGCCCGAGCTGCCAGCCAGAGCCAACTCCTCCAGGTGCCCCGCGATTGCGAAAGCCAGCCCTGACGGCAGCGGGACTGTGCGCAACGCGGCGGCTGACTTGGGCCTACCCACAACGAATCTGCCAGCCTGCCGAGTCACCGACCGTCGAACGGTTACCGAGTTCTCTCCTCCTGAGAGTACGAAGTCAGAGCGACGTAAGGCCGCAAGCTCGCCCCACCTGAGCCCTGAGAACCCAGCTACGAGCAGCAACGCTTTCCAGCGGTCAACCGTCATAGAGTCCGCGAGGGACTGAATCTCTCTGGCCGACAGTGCAACCGGCTCGGCCACCCTGTGTTTCACAGACGCACGTTTGATCCTGCACGGGTTTACAGCTATCAGCTCGTCGTCGAGCGCCTGGTTCATAATCGTCTTGAGTAGTGAATAAGCGTTCGCATTCCGCGTCGGGTACGACTCCAGGCCTGCGAACCAGCCTCGGACATCGTTCACAGTCAACTGATTCAGCGCCACGTCACCCAAGCCGGGAAGGATCACCCGATTCAGATAGCTTCGATAGAGGTCGAGAGTCCTGGGCTTGAGGCGCGAACTCGACTCCGACTGCCATCGTTCGGCGTAATCCCTCACTGTGAGCACCGTTTTCGGCGCTTCGCGCGGGTCTCGCCAGACGCCTAACTCAATTTTGCGCTGCTCGGCGCTCAACCAGCCCTGCGCATCAATTTTTGCCGCGAACGTTGCAGGTGCCTTGTGGAGCCGACCATCGGGGCCGATGTAGCTGGCCTGGTATCGCTTCGACGGAAGTGGCCGGAGTCGACCCCAGCCACGCATACCCTTTTTCGCTGCCATTTTCGTGCAATCCTCGTGCAATAAGGGAGTGCAGACGTGTCACATTGCGTGCAATCCGGTCATCCGTGTATATTGCCATTCTACCAGGTAAACAAGCTATTTTGCCTGGTGGGACCACAAAGCTACGAGGCATCCTAATCAGGTTCGAATCCTGCCGAGGGCACCACCAGACGAGTCCGATCCATGCCCTCCATCAGTTGCGTGCCGCTGTTGCGCTGCCTGGAAATCCCCGTTACCATCGAACATGCATTCGAGTACTGGGGAGGAACTCGTGGTCACAGCTGTACAAGATTTGCCGTTGACGTCCGATGAAGTGCTGCGGTTCGTTGCGCGCCTTCAAGCGTCCGATGTCGTTGTCGACGCAGCAGCCGGGATCGATTTGATCTCCGCTCTCGAGACGGTCAAGTGCGCCAGCGTGGCCGTTCAAGTCATCGTGACCGACGCCGTGGCGACGACCATCAGTAATGAACGCCGCGAGCGCGGCAAGCCGAAAGCTCAGTGGCGCATAGGTATTGCTTCACAGATCGGCCTGGCCCGACGCGAGTCCCCGAACCGCGGCGGCACTCATCTGGGCCTCGCTCGCGCTCTGGTGCACGAAATGCCGCACACCCTGGCACGCCTACGAGCCGGAGAACTCAACGAGTGGCGCGCCATGATCCTCGCCCGCGAAACCGCATGCCTCACCGTCGACGACCGCCGCACCGTCGACGAACGACTGTGCGCGGACCCCGCCACACTGGCCGGTGCCGGTGACCGCACCATCGAGGGCCGCGCCCGCGCCCTGGCCAACGAACTCGACGCCGCCTCCCAGGTGAAACGACGCGCCAAGGCCTACGCCGCCCGCCGCACGAGCACCCGGCCAGCACCCGAATCGATGGGCTTCTTCACGGTCCTCACCTCGATGGAGAAGATGGTCTGCATGTGGGCGACCTTGCGACGAGACGCCGACACCATCGTCAACTCAGGCGGTGAGACACGGACCCGCGACCAGATCATGGCCGACCTCGTGTTCGAGCGTGTCACCGGCGCAGCCGCCGCACAGGGCCCGCCGGTGACCGTCGACATCGTCATCGCCGACGCCGCCCTCCTGGCCGGCGGTCCCACGTCCGCGTACGTGCACGGCTATGGCGACATTCCGTCCGACGTCGCCCGGCAACTCATCCGACACACACTCGACAGTGAGACGCACGTCGCATTGCGTCGCCTCTACGCGCATCCGACGTCCGGCGCATTGACGGCTGTCGAGTCCACATCACGCGCATTTCCGACCGCGCTGGGACGCCTCATCGATCTGCGAGATCGCACCTGCCGCACTCCGTGGTGCGACGCGCCGATCCGTCACCACGACCACATCAGACCCCACTCCACCGGCGGCAGAACGAGCGCCGAGAACGGCGCAGGCCTTTGTGCCGCATGCAATTACGCGAAAGAGGGCGAGGGCTGGACGGCCGAGGCCCTACGAGACAAACGGGGCGCTCGACATCGCTACCGGCTCATCTCACCCACCAGGCACACCTATGACTCGAGCGCGCCGCCGATGCCTGTGGTCGAGGTCTACAACTCGAGAATCGAGAACGTGATCATCACCGGTCTGTTCGACGACGACGCCGCATGACAGGTCGCGGCGGGAAGATACCGAGCACCGACTCGGTTACACTCGTCAACGGCGCGCCCAGCTGCACGCCAGACGTCGTGGAATGCTCCCGAACCTCCATGTGCACCCAGCACAGGCTTCTCTTACGGCGATCGAAACTGCCCACCGGCAGTCTCGCCACCTTGCATCTCGGCCCGAAGGCCCGCAGGTGCAACACCCTGCCCGAAAGGCACTTTTCATCACTATGACGACCCCACAGACTTTCGCTGCACTCGGCGTACCCCAGGCCATCGCGGATGTACTCGCGAGCCAGGGCAAGACCGAGGCATTCCCCATCCAGGCCGACACCCTTCCCGACACACTGCAGGGACGCGACGTGCTCGGACGCGGAAAGACCGGCAGCGGCAAGACACTCGCCTTCTCCATCCCGATGGTCGCTCGACTCGCCGGCCAGCTCCCCGGTAACCGCAAGCCCGGCCGCCCCCGTGGTCTGATCCTCGCGCCGACGCGTGAGCTCGCCACCCAGATCGCCGTCGCGATCGAACCCCTCGCCTCCGCGTACTCGCTGAAGGTCACCACGATCTTCGGTGGTGTCTCGCAGGTCCGTCAGGTCTCCGCGCTCAAGGGTGGAGTCGACATCGTCGTGGCCTGCCCCGGTCGGCTCGAAGATTTGATGAAGCAGCGTCACCTCACCCTCGACGGCGTTCAGATCACCGTCCTCGACGAGGCAGATCACATGGCCGACCTCGGGTTCCTGCCCGTCGTCACCCGCATCCTCGCTGCCACCCCGGACAAGGGCCAGCGCATGCTGTTCTCCGCGACCCTGGACAACGGCGTCGACAAGCTGGTCAAGCGCTTCCTGCACAACCAGATCACGCACTCCGTCGACGAGGCCACCTCGCACGTCGAGGCCATGACGCACAGCGTGTTCGAGGTCGACGGCGTCGAAGCCAAGAAGAAGCTGGTCCACCAGCTCGCCTCCGGCACCGGACGCCGCATCCTGTTCATGCGCACCAAGCACCAGGCCCGCAAGCTCGCCAAGCAGCTCACCGACGCCGGAATCCCGTCCGTCGACCTGCACGGCAACCTCTCTCAGGCCGCACGCGACCGCAACCTCGCCGCGTTCTCGTCCGGCGAGGCTCGCGTCCTCGTCGCCACCGACGTCGCAGCTCGTGGCGTTCACGTCGACGACGTCCAGCTCGTCGTCCACGTCGATCCCCCGGCCGAGCACAAGGCGTACCTGCACCGTTCCGGCCGGACCGCACGCGCGGGAAGCGCCGGAGACGTCGTGACCGTCGTCCTGCCCGAGCAGCGCAAGGACACCGCAGTACTGCTGCGCAAGGCCGACATCAAGGTCACGCCCATTCGCGTCACCGCCGACTCGCCCGCCGTGGCGAACCTCGTCGGCGAGCAGGCTCGTTACGTCCAGCCCGCGCCGAAGGCCGAGCAGGCACCGGCTCGCACCGCGAATCCTCGCAACAGCAACAACGCGCGACGCGGCGGCCCGGCCCGCAGTGGTGGTCAGCCCCGCAGTGGTGGACAGCCGCGCAGCGGTGGACAGCCCCGCAGCGGTGGTGGCGGCCACAGCCGTCGCGCAGCAGGACCGGCCACGAGCCAGCGCAGCCGCTGATCTCGGCCTGAGCGCGGAAAGTCCTCCTTACGAGGGCTTTCCGCGCTTTGCTGTTCTCACACTCACCACGGCCGCAACCGCGCAGAGACCCGCTGCGCCGAACCACGCCATCGTGTATTCACCGGTCGCGTCCCGCACGACGCCTGCGACGACCGACGCGATACCCGCACCGATCTGATGTGAGGCGAACACCCAGCCGAACACCAGCGAGCCTCGGTCGCCGAACACCTCGAAACACAGCGCAATAGTGGGCGGAACCGTTGCCACCCAATCCAATCCGTAGATCACCACGAAGATGACGATCGACGGCTGGATGGTCGCGGACAGCAACCACGGCAGGAACAGCAACGACACTCCGCGAAACCCGTAGTACGCCGCCAACAGGTAGCGAGGGTCGACGCGATCGGTCAACCAACCCGATGCGATCGTTCCGACGATGTCGAAGATCCCGACCACCGCCAGCAGACCTGCAGCGGTGGTCTCGTGCATTCCGTGGTCGTGCGCCGACGGGATGAAGTGAGTTCCGATGAGGCCGTTGGTCGTTGCGCCACAGATCGCGAAGCCCACCACCAGAGCCCAGAAGGTTCGGACCCGGCTCGCGTCGCGCAACGCCTGTATCGCGGCCCTGGCGGGGTTCACCGTCGACTCCACGACGACCGCTGTGTAATCCTCCGGCGCTCCGTAGGGGGTCACGCCGATGTCCGCCGGCATGTTGCGCAGCCACCGCAGGACGAAGGGCACCACGATCAGCGACCCGCCTGCGATGAGGAACGAGGCGGCGCGCCAGCCGGACCTGTCGACGAGCTGAGCGATCAGGGGCAGAAAGATCAGCTGCCCCGTCGCACTGCCTGCCGTCAGGATTCCCGACACGAGCCCACGCCGCTGCACGAACCACCGATTGGTCACCACCGCCGCGAAGACGAGGGCCATCGATCCGGTACCCAGGCCGATCATGACGCCCCAGGTCAGTACCAACTGCCATGCCTGGGTCACGAACACACTCAGAGCGCTGCCTGCCGCCACGACGATCAACGCCGTCGATGTCACCGCCCGGATTCCGAAGCGTTCCATCAGGGCCGCAGCGAACGGCGCAGTCAATCCGAACAGCACGAGGTTGACGCCCACCGCCAGCGACAGCATCGACCGCGGCCAGCCGAACTCGTCCTGCAGCGGCACCATCAGCACGCTCGGTGCCGCCCGGAAGCCCGCTGCGCCGACCAGAGCGAGGAATGCCACGGCGGCAACGATCCAGGCCGGGTGAATCCGCCTGCGCGTCCTGATCTCGGAAGTCACGGTGACATTGTGCGCCTTGTCGGCTGGCACACTGGAGCGGTGACCGTCAGCTCTTCCCACACGACCAAGTCAGGGCCCCTCGGTCCGCAGGAGATGGCGACCGCTGCCGTCATGAGCAGCTTCACCGTCGCCCTGACGGTGATCGGTGTGCTGGTGCCGATGGCGGCGATCCTTCAGGTCGTCGCGGCGATTCCCATGTCGGTGGTCGCGCTCCGGTATCGAACGCGCGCACTGGTCACCTCCGCGGTCGCCGGCACCCTCGTCGGATTCGTCGCGGCCGGCACCCAGACGGCCATCACCGTCGCCAGCGCCGCTCTACTGGGCGGCCTGGTCGGGCGGGCCAAGCGCAAGAAGCAAGGACTGTTCGGCGTTCTCGTCACCTCGATGGTCGTCGGGCCGGCACTCGGAGCGTTGACCGTGCTGATGCTCCTCATCCTCGTTCCGCTGCGAGAGCTGTTCCTCGAGACTCTCCGCAACACGTTCGAGGGCATTTCACGACTGCTCGAGCGCACATCGGCACTGCAAGGCGTTGCCGACGTGATCCGCACCGGCTCCACGACCGTGCTCGACAATTGGTGGTGGTGGGCAGGCGGATCGATCGCCTTCGGCATCGTCACCGGAACGCTGTTCGCATGGCTCATTCTCACCGCGATCCTCGACCGGCTCTCCACCATTCCCACCCCCGAGCCGCTGGCCCCCAGCACCGACGACGAGATCGGGCCGCTGCCGGTCACGCTCACCGCGGTGGGATTCCGCTACCCGGGAAGCACGACGTTCGCGCTGACCGGCGTCGACCTCCGCATCGAGACCGGCGAATTCGTGGCAATCGTCGGCCACAACGGTTCCGGCAAATCGACGCTGACCCGAATCCTCGCCGGCCTCGAACCGTCGGAGGGAACCGTGGACAGGCCCGGCTCGACCGGTCTCGGACGGTACGGCGGCACCGCGGTGGTGCTGCAACGCCCCGAAAGCCAGATCCTCGGCACCCGCGTCGCCGACGACGTGGTGTGGGGACTGCCTCCCGGCGACTCACGCCCCGACGTGGGGGCCCTGCTCGACGAGGTCGGCCTCGGCGGCATGGGGGCGCGCGACACTGCCTCCCTGTCCGGCGGCGAAATGCAGCGACTGGCCGTCGCCGCCGCACTCGCTCGCCGTCCGGCACTTCTCATCGCGGACGAGGCAACCGCGATGATCGACGCCTCCGGGCGCGAACATCTGGTCTCGCTCCTCGCCGAACTACCACGCAGGCACGAGATGTCGGTCGTGCTCGTCACCCATCACGTCTCGGAGACCGTTGCTGCGGACCGAGTCGTACATCTGCACGAGGGCTACCAGGTGCAGTACGACACCGCCTGGATGCACGCTCGAACGGACAATCCGACTGCGCTGCACGATAATTCGAGTGAACGACTCCTCGAACTGAGCGGGGTCGAGCACACGTACAACCGCCGCACCCCCTGGGCGCAGGTAGCCCTGAACGGCGTCGACATCACCGTCAAACGTGGTGAGGGTGTGCTGGTTCTCGGTGGCAACGGTTCGGGCAAATCCACACTCGCCTGGATCATGGCCGGCCTCACCGGCCCGACCGGCGGCACCGCCCAGCTCGGCGGCAAGGCGATGACCTCACGCGTCGGCGATGTCGGGCTCGCGTTTCAGCACTCCCGCCTGCAGTTGCAGCGGCGCACCGTCTCCGAGGACATCGCGGCCGCCGCCGGCCCCGAAACAGGCTCTGCCACAGTGTCGGCCGCGATGGATGCCGTCGGCCTCGACAGATCGTTGGCCGCTCGCGACATCGATTCGCTCAGTGGTGGTCAGATGCGACGCGTCGTGTTGGCGGGGCTCATTGCGCGTCGACCTCGAATGCTGGTTCTCGACGAGCCACTGGCCGGGCTCGACCCTCCCGGACGCGACGACATCATCGGTGTTCTCGCCGGACTGCGCGATCGCGGAGTCGCCATCGTCGTGATCTCGCACGACGTGGACGGAATGGACACCGTCTGCAGCCGCACCATCACGATGGCCGACGGCCACATCGTCTCCGATTCGATCCTGGGGAGCGTGCACTCGTGACCACCGTCGTACTGCGTCAGGTCCCACGATTCTCACCAATCCACCGCCTGTGGGCCGGCACCAAACTCGTCGCCGTACTGCTGCTGAGCATCACTCTCGTCGTGGCACCGACGTGGCCCGCCCTCGGGATCGTGTTCGCACTGTTGGTCTTCGCCGCGATCGTCGCGCACGTCCCGATCACCGCAGTGCCGCGTCCACCGTGGTGGATCTGGGCACTGTTCGGAGTGGGCGCACTGATCAACCTGCCGATCGGAGGCACAGCAGTACTGGTGTACCTGCGCGCGACGCTCTTCATCTTCGTCCTGCTCGGCGCATCGATGATGATCGGCTGGACCACCTCGATGAGCGACATCGCACCTGCGGTCTCCAAACTGGGCACGCCGCTGAAGAAGCTGAAGTTGCCGGTCGACGAGTGGGCCGTCGCCGTGGCTCTGAGCCTGCGGTCGCTTCCGCTGCTGATCGAGGAGATGCGCACCCTGAACGCGGCTCGACGCCTGCGCCCCAAGCCGGTCGTCAACAGCGCCTCGGACAATTCCCTGGTCGACATCGTCACGACGGTGATGTCGGTTGCCATCAGACGGGCCGACGAAATGGGTGGGGCCATCACCGCCCGCGGAGGCACCGGAATGATCACCGCAACCGAGGCACGGTTCAAGGCCTCCGACGCGGTGACGCTGACCGTGGTGACTCTCGCGTGCGCCGCAGCCATCGCGATCAGTGTCCTGTGGAGCTGAGCTACCCGCCCGCGAGACGTTCGGTGCGCGAGTTCAAGGCCTTGACGAACACGTCCGGGATGTCTCGCGGATCCTCCGCCACATAACTCGTTCCGCCGGTTGCAGCCGAGATCTGTTGCAGTGCAACGGGATCGGCGTCGCCGGTGACGCCGACGGTGATGATCACGATGGGCCGCACCGGATCCTGTTCCTTCTGCAGCGTTGCCAGCAGCTGATCGAGGGAGATACTGCCCTCGTCTTCGTTGGCTCCGTCGGTCAGGATGATGACGCTGTTGACGTAATCGGGGTCGTATCCCTCCTTGACCCGCCGGAACGCAGCCAAGGTGGTGTCGTAGAGCCCTGTTCCGCCTCCGACGAGAGCTGGAAGACCTCGGATCGAATCGAGAATGGCGTCGCGCTGCGACTTTCCGTTGAAGGTACCGTCGGCCTTGCCCATCGGCACCAGCTCGCGGTAGTCCTGTTTTCCGCCACCGAGGCCGATCGAGAATGCCCAGAGGCCCATTTCCGTCTGGTCGCTGAACAGCGAGTTGGCACCGACGGATGCGTCGACGGTGAGTGCGATACGTGTCGAGTCGCCCGACTTCGCGGCCATCGAACCCGAGACGTCCTCGACCACGAGCGTGCGCAGCGGCAGCGCCAGGACGGCCCAGTCTCGCAATGTCGTTTCGATGGACAGCGGGTTCTTGATCTCGAGCGACGCCACCGATCCGACGCCTCGGCCGTCGGGTAGTGGTGTGCCACTCGACGTTCGGAACCCGGCTGCGACCAAGGTGTCGGTGGCCGACGTAGTGGCGAGCACCGAGGCCAACGCCGCTCCTGCCTTCTTCACGCGGTCGTACTCGGGTCCGGCCGGTGCCGTGACGGCCAGTGGGTAGTTGAGGAAGTAGCTCCCGGTCGGCGGAACCGACTCGGTCAACTCCGATCCCGGATTGTCGGCCTCGTACGCCAGCAGCGCCTGCTCGGTGGCCACGCTGGTGCCGCCGTCCGTGGCCACCTGGGCCACCAGATCCGGGGTGTCGTGTGGGGCGTCCGCGATCCGTCCGAAGTCCTGCGCCATGGGCACCAGTGCCGCCGACACGGCCTTGGCGTCGGAAATGGCCACCTCGGATTCGGCCAGTGCACCGAGGATCGCGGCATTCGAGGCGCTGCTGGTCAGGGGGTCACCGATGCGTTGACCGGGAAGTTGGAGCACGCTGAGCCAGGTATCGGTCACCGGCACGGCATCGGATTTCGAGACCAGGACCGGCAGCGTGTTCGCGACCGAGGCCTTGGCCAGCTCGGGAAGTGCCCCGGTCGAGCGCAGGGTCTTGAGCAGCCACAGCGTCGAATCCGGGATCCACAGATCCGGACGCTCGTCATCGGTTCCGGCGATTTCGGTGGCCGTATCGGTGGGGCGTTCGGGACGGACCTCGAAGTTCACGCAACCGCGCTCGACCTCGCCTGCCTGCGAGACGATCTGCTGCACCGGTTCGGCGATCGACATGTCCACCGCCAGCGAGACCGTGTCGAGGGAATCGCAGGTGTCCGCACCGGATGCGCGTACGGCCTGCACTCCGAACCAACTGCCGACCACGACGACGACTGCCACCAGCGCGAGCACCGACCAGGTCGCGGCCGAACCGAACCGGCGCGGACTACCGCTGTGACGTCCCGACATCGATGCAACCCCCTGCTCGGCCCCCAGCTGCACTCACGAATGCAACCGCACGCACACTCAGAAGTGACGCGACGCACAGCATAGTAGCCTCCTCAGCGACCGGAGCGACTTCTGAGCGCATTGACGAACACGTTGGGGATCTCCGCAGGATTTCGTGCGACGAAGCTCGTACCGCCCGTGGCTGCCGAAATTTGTTGCAGTACACCGGCATCCGCATCGTCGGTGATTCCGATGGTGACGATGACGACCGGCTTGGACGGGTCCTGTTCGGCTCGCAGAGTCGACAGCAGCTCGTCGAGCGAGATGCTGTCGGGGTCCTCGTTGGTGCCGTCGGTGAGGATGATGACGCTGTTCACCGCATCGGGGTCGTAGCCCTGCTGCACGGTGCGGAACGCGGCCAACGTGGTGTCGTACAACCCGGTACCACCCCCGACCAGGGACGGCAGCGTTCGGGTCTGCTGCAACAGCACCTCACGCTGAGTGGTGTTGCCGACCTGCTCGTCCATTCGCCGGATCGGTGCCAGCTCACGGTAGTCCTGATCGCCACCGCCGAGTCCGATCGAGAACGCCCACAACCCCATCGACGCGTTGTCGGGGAACAGCCGATTTCCGGTCTCACTGGCCTGCACCGTCATGGCGATACGTGAATTCGCCCCGGCGCTGTAGTTCATCGATCCGGAGACATCCTCCATCACCAACGCCCGCGACGGGAGCGCCAGGATCTGGTACTGACGCAACGTCGATTCGGCGGCCTGTTGATCGGCAATCGTCAGGGGCGTGACGTCCCCGATCCCGCGATCGGAATCGAGCGGGGCCATGTCTGCGGAGCGGAACCCGGCGTCGGACAGAGCCTGCTGCCCCTGTTCGGATTGAATGGCCGTGGCCAGTGCCGTCCCGACGGACTTCGCGGTCTCGTGTCGATCGCCCGCGGGTTCGGTCACCGCCAGCGGAAAGTTCAGGAAGAAGGCACCGGTCGGCGGAGCCGTCGCGCCGAGTTCGACGTTCTTGTCCTGCTGGTAGTCCAGGTAGGCCTGCTCGGACACCACCGCGACTCCCCCGTCGGCGACCAGATCGTCGAGGCGCACCGTCGGATCGGCCTCGCCGCGAGTGGCGGCCTGAGCCTGAGCGATGGGGACGAGCGCCGCCGAGACCGAGTCGAGCGCGGTCTCGTCCGATCCGGCCTCGGCCACCGCGCCCAGGATGGCCGCGTCGGACGTGGTGTTGGCCAACGGATTACCGATGCGCAGACCTTCGAGCTTCAAGGCAGTGAGCCAGGTGTCGAAGAACGGCACCTCGTCCTTGCGTGCCGCGAGCACGGCGGGGGTAGCCGCCACCGATTGACTCGCCAAGTCGATCAACGACGCAGTGGACCGCACCGTCTTGCCGATCCACAGTGACGAATCGGGAACCCAGAGCGAGGGCACGTCGTCGCCCTTGGCCACCGCGGCCGAGACCTGACCCGACTCGGTGGCGGTGACCTCGACGGCGGCGCAACCCAACTCCTCCGACGAGGTGTTGTCGACGATCTGCTGCAACACGGGTGCGATCGCCGGATCCGCGGCCAGCGAGTAGGCCTCGGGATCACCGCACTCGGAACCGAAGGCCTTCAGACCGACGAACACTCCGCCGCCGAGAACCAGCAACAGAACAACGGCCACGATGCCGTACTTGGCCATGCCCCTACTGCGCGAGGTGGACGACGGGGCACTGTGTCTACCGGGCATGGCGCGACCTGTCAGGCGTAGATCTTGACGAACGTCTTCAACGAGTTCTCGATGTCGCCCTTGAGAGCGCGTGCGACGCCGGAGCCGATCGGACCGAACAGCGGCGCGCCGCCGAGGTTGATGTCGATGGTGATCTCGGAACCGTCACCCTTGGATTTCACGGACATGTTCAGACCGATCTTGACCCCGCCCTTGCCGTTGCCCTTGAGCTCGAGCTTCTTGGGCGGGTCGTAGGACTCGATCTTCCAGGACACGCGGTTGCGCATGCCCTTCACGCTGGCGACGGAGTCCAGGGTGGTGCCGACGGCCAGCTGCTCGGGCAGCTCACCGCGCCACGCTTCGTGGATGGAGAGCCACTGCTCGTAGCCGGACAGATCGGACGCGTGCGCCCACGTCTGCTCGGGGGTCAGCGGGACGTCGAGGGAAACCTTCAGCTTGGCCACAGCAGGGATGGTAACCGTTGAACGAAAAATGCCCGTGTGAGGCCTTGCTCACACGGGCACTTTCGATGGAGCCTGGATCGGTCAGTGAGCGCTGGCCTTCTCCGCACCGATACCGGTGAGGGAGCGAACCTCCATCTCGGCCTGCTTGTCGGTGCTCTCGGTGTCCTTCGAGATCAGGGTTCCGACGATGCCGAGGATGAATGCCAACGGGATCGAGACGATGCCGGGGTTGGACAACGGGAACCAGGCGAAGTCCGAGCCGGGAATCATCGACGTCGGCGATCCGGAGACGGCCGGGGAGAAGACGATCAGCACGATCGTCGAGATCAGACCGCCGTACATGCTGAACAGTGCGCCGGTGGTGGTGAAGCGACGCCAGAACAGCGAGTACAGGATGGTCGGCAGGTTCGCGGCCGCAGCGACTGCGAACGCGAGTGCGACCAGGAACGCGATGTTCTGCCCGTTGGCGAGGATGCCGAGGCCGATGGCCAGGATGCCGATGACGACGGCGGTGATGCGGGAGACCTTGACCTGCTTCTTGTCGTCGACTTTGCCCTTCTTGATGACGCTCGCGTAGATGTCGTGAGCGAACGACGCCGACGCGGTGATCGTCAAGCCGGCGACCACGGCGAGGATGGTCGCGAAGGCGACCGCCGAGATGACGCCGAGCAGGATCACGCCGCCGAGCTCGAAGGCCAACAGCGGAGCCGCGGAGTTCTGACCGCCGGCCGAGGCCAGGATGCGGTCGGGTCCGACGATCGCTGCGGCACCGTAGCCGAGCACCAGGGTGAACAGGTAGAACGCACCGATGAGCGCGATGGCCCACACGACGCTGCGACGAGCTTCCTTGGCGGTGGGCACCGTGTAGAAGCGCATCAGCACGTGCGGCAGACCCGCGGTGCCGAGGACCAGCGCGATGCCGAGCGAGAGGAAGTTGATCTTGGAGGTGGCGCTGCCGCCGTACTGGGCGCCGGGCTCGATGACGTCGCGCGCTGCGACGGCGTCGCTTGCCGATCCGGCCACCATGGTCTGCGCGCTGCCGAGCAGCTCGGAGAAGTTGAGGCCGAACTTCGCGAGAACCAGAACGGTCATGAACGCCGCACCGGCGATGAGCAGAACGGCCTTGATGATCTGCACCCAGGTGGTGCCCTTCATGCCGCCGATGAGCACGTACGCGATCATCAGCACACCGACGATGGCGATGACGATGGACTGCCCGGTGCGGTCGGAGATGTCGAGGAGCAGTGCAACGAGTCCGCCTGCGCCTGCCATCTGCGCGAGCAGGTAGAACAGCGAGACGGTCAGCGTCGACAGCGCAGCTGCGGTACGAACCGGGCCCTGCTTGAGCCGGAAGCTCAGCACGTCGGCCATGGTGAATTTGCCGGTGTTCCTGAGCAGTTCGGCGACCAGGAGCAGGGCGACGAGCCAGGCGACGAGGAAGCCGATGGAGTACAGGAAGCCGTCGTAGCCGTAGACGGCGATGGCACCGGCGATACCGAGAAAGCTTGCCGCCGAGAGGTAGTCACCGGCGATGGCGACACCGTTCTGCGGTCCGGAGAATCCGCCACCTGCGGTGAAGAACTCCGCGGAGGTCGCGTTCTTCTTCGAGGCGCGAATGACGACGGCCATGGTGATGATGACGAACGCGCCGAAGATCGCGATGTTGACGAGGGGTTCACCGACGGTGGTGTCGGCAGCCTGGGCCAATACGTTCACGGCGGGAGTGGAGCCTGCGGAATGACCGATCATCAGTTTTTCGCTCCCTGGGAGGCTTCCATCTCGGCGCGCAGGGCTGCGGCGCGAGGATCGAGTTCACGGTTGGCGAACTTCACGTAGATGCCGGTGATGGCGAACGTCGTGACGAACTGGCCGAGGCCGAGCAGCAGGCCGATGTTGATGTTGCCCCACACCTTGGTCGACATGAAGTCGACCGCGTAGGTGCTCAGCAGCACGTAGAGGATGTACCAGACCAGGAAGAACCCGGCCATCGGGAACACGAAGCTACGCAGGCGTCGCCGGAGTTCCTGGAACTCGGGACTGGCCTGCATGTCGACGAACGCTTGCGCGTCCGGTGGCGAATTGGTTTCCGGTGCGGTCACCTTGGACTCCTGAAGTTGATGTGAGCTCTGGCTGACTCGGAACAGTAATGAGAGTCAGGTCACAAAATCAGGAGGTGGTGTCGATCACACGATGGGCTGCGGGAGTGTGCGACGAGCGGTCGAGAATGGCAGTCGAGCGGTGGCCGCGGGAGTGGAGCCTGCGGAATGACCCAGGTGTCTCAGAGTTCACGCTCTCGGTCTTTGCCCATGTCGAGGCCTTCCGGCAGGTGCAGTCGCGCGAAGATGCGGGAGATGTCCGACGGGACGGTGTGTCGGGTGGCGAGGCTGACGGCGATCATCGAGGCGAAGGCGACGGGGACGCTGACGGCGGCTGGGTAGCCGAGGATCGCTGCCGCCCAGCCGCCGAGGACGCCGTCGGAGATGGGGGTGACGACGGAGATCGACGCGGCGACGAGTGAGATGCCGCCGCCGAGGAGCAGTCCGGTCGCGGCTCCGGCTGCGGTGAGGCCGCGCCACCAGATGCCCAGTACCAGCAGTGGGCACAGGGTGGATGCGGCGACCGCGAACACGAGCCCGACGGTACGCGAAAGATCGAGTGAGACAACGCCGATCGACAGTGCCAGCGGCACGGCTCCGGCGAGGATCGCGGCGACGCGGAAGTCTCGGACCTTGCCCGAGAGGACGTCGGTACTGAGCACTCCCGCGATGCTGACCAGTAGTCCGGATGAGGTCGACAGAAAGGCAGCGATGGCGCCCGCGGCCACGAGTGCGGCCAGTAGTTGTCCCGGTATTCCGGACAGCACCGAGCCGGGCAGCAGCAGCACCGCTGCGTCGGATGCTCCGGTGATGAGCAGTTGTGGCACGTACAGCCGGGCGAAGACGCCGAGCACCGTCGGGAACAGGTAGAACATGCCGAGCAGCGCGAGGACGGTGAGCGAGGTCAGTCGCGCCGCTCGGCCGTCCGGGTTGGTGTAGAAGCGCACGAGCACGTGCGGCAGGCCGAGGGTTCCGAGGAAAGTGGCCAGGATCAGCGAGTACACCTGATACAGCGGGTGGGCCCCGCCCAGTCCCCCGCCCGGCATCGCCCACGCCCGGTCGGTGGTCGGCGCTCCCGCGACGACGGGAACGGGTGATCCGGCGTCGAGCGTCAACGACGTGCCCGAGGCGAGCCGATGTTCGCCCGCGTCCAGCAGGACTCGCCCGTCGACGCTTTCGTCGTCGAGGGTTCCCGTCACGGCGACGACGATCGGCGAATCCACTTGCACGAGAACATCGGTGGTGATGTCGACGACGGTCTGCTCGGTCACCGTCGGTGGGGCAGGACTGCCGACGCTGCGGTCGTCGGCGAAGAAGTGCACGGCCAGCACCAGTGCCGGGATCGCGATCGCGGTGAGCTTGAGCCAGTACTGGAACGCTTGGACGAAGGTGATCGAGCGCATGCCACCGCCGACGACGTTCGCGATCACGATCAGCCCCACCGCCAGGGCTCCGACCCAGCCGGGCACTCCGAGCAGAATGTTCAGTGTCAGTCCCGCGCCCTGGAACTGCGGCACCAGATACAGCGCACAGATGACCACCACCACCAGCATCGCCACGGTACGCAACCATGGCGCGCCGAGCCGGAATTCGACGAAATCGGGCACCGTGTACGCGCCACTTCTGCGCAGTGGAGCCGCGACGAACAGCAGCAGTCCCAGGTATCCCGCGGTGAAGCCGACCGGGTACCACAGCGCATCGGCTCCGTACTTCGCGATGAGCCCTGCAACACCGAGAAACGATGCAGCCGATAGGTATTCGCCGCTGATGGCAGCAGCATTCCACCGCGGCCCGACGGTGCGCGAGGCCACCAGGAAGTCGGAGGTGGTGCGGGCCAGCCGAACTCCGTAGATGCCGATGCCCACCGTGGCCACGGCCGCCAGGATCAGCGCGATCACGGTGGCGACCGGAATGGATCCGTTCACGTGCGCCTAGTCCTCGACCAGGCCGACGAATTCGGTCTCGTTGCGCTCGGCTCGGCGCACGTACGCCCAGCCGACACCGAACAGCAACGGATAGATCGCCACCCCCAGCACCAACCACAGCAGACCGATGCCGGACGGCGCGACGTCGGTGAAGCGTGCGAGGAGCATGCCCAGCAACGGAATTGCGAACAGAATCGACAGCGTCATCACCGCCAGGCGCACCGACAGCAACAGTTGCGCGCGAACCAGGCTGCGGACCAGGGCGTCGCCCACTTCGGTTTGCTCCTGCACTTCGACGCGGGTGCGCACCATCCGCGCGCCGCGACGTTGCGAGAGCACCACCCGCTGTCGGTGTGGCTGGGTCATCGCTCGATCCTCGTCACCGGGTGGACCACGATTGCAGCGGACCGCGGACCAGTCTGTCCTTGAGTTCTCTCGCGTGCCGTCGGCTCACCGGCAGTTCGCAGGCCGCGAGGTTTCCGCTGGCCCGCAGGCACACCACCAGTCCCGAACCGACACTGCGGATCCCTGTGACCAGACGCAGCGAGACCAGGTAGGAGCGGTGCACGCGCAGGAATCCGGCATCGGCCCAGCGACTTTCGAGGGCCGAGATCGGGATCCGCACCAGATGCGAGCCGTTGGAGGTGTGCAATCTCGCGTAGTCGCCGTCGGCCTCGACCCACGCCACCGACGACCGGTGCACCAGGGTGGTGGTTCCGCCGAGTTCGACGGGAATGACCTCGTCGGCCGAGGTGTCCGCGGACTCCGCGGGTCGACGCCGCGCGAGCAGCACCCGGCGCAGCGCCTCGGTGAGCCGATCCTCGCGCAAGGGCTTGAGCAGGTAGTCGACGGCACCGAGATCGAAGGCAGCCAGTGCCCGGTCGTCGTGGGCGGTGACGAACACGACGGCGGGTGGTCGCGCGAATGCCGACAGGATGCCGGCGAGTTCGAGCCCGTCGAGTCCGGGCATGTTGATGTCGAGGAACACCGCGTCCACCACGTTCTGCCCCGAGGTCTGTTTGAGTTGGCGGAGCGCGGTGGTCGCGTCCTGCGCGGTGAACACCTCGGCGACGGTGTCCTGCTGACGCAGCAGAAAGGCGAGTTCGTCCAGTGCCGGGCGCTCGTCGTCGACGGCGAGAACGATCAACCCGCGGCCGGGGGCGGAGTTGGCAGCCTGCGTCATGCTCGTACACCCGGCCTGAATTTCGGCACCCGGAGGCTCACTTTGGTGCCTGCGCCCGGTGCGGTGTCCACTACGAGACCGTAGTCGTTTCCGAAGGCTGCCCGCAGCCGATCGTCCACGTTCGCCAATCCGACATGGGCCGCGTCCTCGGTGTGCAGGCTTCCCGAGCGCAGCACGTCCGGATCCATCCCCACCCCGTCGTCCTCGATGCTGATCACTGCGTCGGTGCCCTCGTCGGCGGCGATGATCGTCACGCGGCCGCCGTCGGCCTTGCCGGACAGGCCGTGTCGGACGGCGTTCTCGACGAGCGGCTGTAGCGCGAGAAACGGCAGCGCGACGCCCAACACCTCGGGTGCGACCTGCAAGGTGACCTGGAGGGAATCACCGAAGCGGGCCCGTTCGAGCGTCAGGTAGCGATCGATGTTGCGTAGCTCGTCCGCGAGCACCGTGAACTCGCCTGCGTTGCGGAACGAGTATCGGGTGAAGTCGGCGAACTCGAGCACCAGCTCACGCGCTCGATCCGGGTCGGTGCGCACGAACGAGGCGATCGTGCCGAGTGCGTTGTAGATGAAGTGTGGGCTGATCTGTGCGCGCAGCGCCCGTACCTCGGCGCGGTCCAACCGCGCCCGGGACGCGTCGAGTTCGGCGAGCTCGATCTGACCGCAGGCGTAACGCGCAACCTCGGCGATGGCCCCGAGCATGCCCGGTCCCGGCTCGGCGACCACGGCTGCCCCCAACACCCCGACCACCGGAGACTCGTCGACGACCAACGGCTGCACCACCAACGCTCTGACCTCGTGGATCGAACCGAGCGGCAGACGCACCAGGACGCGCCGCTGCCCGTCCACCGCCCGCTTCGCCGCCTCGACGAAGGCCGGTGTCAGCTCGTCCCACGGGCCGTCCCAGGCCAGCAGGGAACCGTCGGGGTCGCAGATTCCCAATGCGTCCGCACCGGTCAGTACCCGCAGGTGCGGCGCGGCCGCGGCGGCCGAACGAGTGTCGAGACCGTCACGCAACGGCTTGGCCGCCAGCGACGCGGTGTGCAGGGTGGCGTGGACGGCTCGCTCGGCCGGTGTGGTGAGGTCCCGTCGACCGCGCAGACTGATCACCGCGATGACCGAAACGATCACGGCCACGATCACCGCCATCGACGCCAGTGCCGCGGTCATCGCGCGCACGTGGTCGAGGTGGGCACGTTCAGGAAGCGTTCGACGAGCCAGTCGACTCCGATGCCGTTTGCGGCCAGTTCGGCATGGCCCTGCTCCGGTTCGGAGCGAAGCTCGACGTCGTCGCCCAGCGCGCAGGCCTCGGCTACCGCGTCCCGGGTCCATCGGGGATCGATGAGGTCGTCGCGTTCACCGACCAGGACCAGCAGCGGTACCTCGGTGCGAGAAGTCGGTACCGCAACCGATTCGAGCCACTGCGTCATCCGATCCGATGCATCCGCGGAGTCCGGGAGGGCGTCGGCCGGATCGAGAACGGCTCCGGCGTCGGCCTTGGAGAAGCCGAGCAAATCACTGCAGGCGGTCAGCGCGGTCACGTTGTCGGCGAACGTGCCGCGGATGTAGTCCGCGCGTTCGGCACTCGGATCTGCGGCGTGCAGACCCTCGTAGAGGTACGGCACCAGCAGCTGACGCGGCACGGTCTGCTCGGTCTCGGGCGCGAAGAACCGCGTCAGATCGGCCGCGGGCGACAGCGCCGCGGCACCGACCAGTTGCAGACCGTCGCCGTAATCGCCACTGCGCTCGGCTGCCGCCCAGACCGCTTGTCCGCCTTGGGAGATGCCCACTGCGCCCCACCTGGTGCCGACGTCGGGAACCACGTTGCGGGCCGCGCGCACCGCGTCGATCACGTCGTACGCTGCGGCGTCCCGGTCGAGATACGCGGGATCTCCCGGAGTTCCGAGACCCTGATAATCCGTCACCACGACCACGGTGCCGCGTTCGAGGAACGGCGTCACCAATCCGATGGTGCCCAACAGGTTCGGATAGAGCGAGGGTGCGCACTCGTCGGTGACACCGGTGGTGCCGTGCCCGACGGAGACGATCGGCCAGCCGCCGGGCGGAGCAGAACCTTTGGGCACGAACACCGTTCCCGATGCCTCGGTCCCGCCCCCGGTGACCCCGTCGGTGGTGCGGTACACGACCTTGGTGGCAGTCCCGCCGAGATAGGCGACACCGATGTCGACCTGCCCCAGCAGCATCGACGACACGATCGCGCCTCGCTCCGAGCCCACGGGTGCCGCGATCGACACCGGGGCGGGTGTGGCCGGATCCTCGGCAGGAGTGCTGCACGCAGCAACGGCGAACACCAGTGCCGCGGCGGCGACCAGCCGGGTCGACCTCACTGTCTCTGCGCTCCTACGGTGTGCGTCGTGCGATGCGAGCCTCGGCCGCAATTTCTTCCACGTCCAAGCCATTCAACACTGCCCGCAGAGCTTCGTCCTCCAGCTCCCCCGAGTCGCGGGCCGCGATGAGCGCCGCCCGCTGCGCGACCAGGACGTTGTGTCGCAGCGAGTCGAACAACGCCCCGGCCGCCGCGATCCGCTTCTCGCGATCCTCGGTCTCGTCGGCATCCAACCGAGCGCGCACGGAGCGTCGGACGCGCTGGATGACCTCGTCGACGCGCTCGCTGTCCACTCCGTCGATTCCGTCCTTCGCCGCGCGCTGGAGGTAGTCCTCCGCCGCCGTCCGGGCAATGGCCTGCGACAGCAGCCGCTGATTGTCGTTGCGCTGCTGCTCGAGTGGATCTGCGACGTCGAGGCGGCGGATCAACAACGGAAGCGTCAGGCCCTGCAGCAGCAACGTACCGACCGCGACGACGAAGGCCACCGCCTGAATCACGGCCCGCCCGGGAAATTCGTCGCCGAGCACCGTGGTCAGCGGTACACCGGCCGCCGCCGCAAGCGTCACCACCCCACGCATGCCCGCCCAGGAGAGCACCAGGTTCTGCTGCCACGTCAGACCTGCTTCGCCTGACGGTGATCGCCGGAACAATTTGCGAAGCAGCATGTTTCGGCCGGAATTGGCGAAGATCCAAGCTGGTCGGACGGCCATGACCACCACCAGCACCAGCAGCGCATAGGCGAACACATGGTGGACGGGCAACCCTTCGCGCTGCACCTCCGAGATGACGAACTTCAGCTGTAAACCCATGTAGGCGAACACGAATGCCTCGAGCAGGAGATCCAGCGTCGGCCACACCTGCCGTTCCTGAACGCGGGTGGACACCGAGACGTCGGCGGTGACGCGCCCCAGCACGAAACCGGCGGTGACGACGGCGAGAACTCCCGACGCATGGATTTCCTCGGCCGCCAGATACGCGGTGAACGGCAGGACCAGACCGAGCACGGTTTCCAGCGCCGAATCCGCGATCCGATTGCGGACGAACCGCACGATGCGCGCCAGCACCAACCCCACCAACACGCCGCCCACGATCTCGTACAGGAAGAACAACACCGGTGAGCCCAGTTCGATCCGACTGCCCGTCACCGAGGCCACGGCCAGGGTGAACAGAGTCAACGCGGCCGCGTCGTTCACCAGAGACTCGCCGGTGAGGATGGCCATCATCCGCGCGGGCAGACCGAGCTTGCGCCCGACGGCGATCGCGGAGACCGCGTCGGGCGGGGCCACGACGGCACCGAGCACCAGGGCCGCGCCGAGGGTGAGCTCCGGGATCAACAGATTGGCGAACCAGCCGACGACCAATGTCGTCACGATCACCATGACGAGACCGAGTCGGAGAATCTGGCCGAGATTGCGTCGGAAGCTGACGAACGAGAAATCCAGCGCGGCGGAGTACAGCAGCGGCGGAAGCACGACGCCGAGGATGAGCTGCGGCGACAGGCTGACGTGCGGGACCCCGGGAACGAACGAGGCGATGGATCCGACGGTGACCAGGACGAGCGGAACCTGCAGATCGATGCGCCTGGCGAAACCGGCGACTGCGATCGCGAAGATGACTACGAGAAGAAGAATCGGTCCGTCCACCCCGACGATTGTGCCGTCAGCCGCACCCTGGGGCACGACCGACGGCCACGATCACCTGCACGAGGAGACCGAAAGGTCCTACTTGTCCGGAATGGCCTTCTTGGCTGCTTCCTGGACCTTGTCGATCTGATCGGAGTACTTGCCACCGGTCTTGTTGTCGATGAAGTCCCCCGCCTTCTCCACGACGTCGTCGATCTTGTCCGAGTTCTCGGCCGCGAGGTCCTTGCCCTTGTCGACGATGCCCTTCAGATTGTCTGCGAAGCCCATGACTGTCTCCTGTCGCTGAAATGATCGAACATCCGGAAGCTTACGTTTTGTACTGCGTGTTGCGTAGTGATGTTCGATTGCGCAGCGCCGATCCGAATCGATGGGCAACCTCGACGAGCGCGATTCCGATACCGCCGATGATCAGAGCACTGGTGGTGGCTCCCACATTGGACGGATCGAGTTTGAAGAAGGTGCGGCAGAACGGGATCGCGAACAGCAGCAGGTAGCCACCGACCGACCCGCCGAGCAGCACGATCTTCCACCAGTTGTAGGGCCGCGCGACGACGGCCAACACCCACAGCGCGATCATGATCAGGGTGATCAGCGCGGTGGTACTGGCCTGCGTCACCTGGGTCTCGGTGGCGTTCGGGCCGGCATAGACCAGTAGGTAGGAGACGAACGTGCACGAGCCGACGATCAATCCGGAGGGGACGGCCAGCCGCATCACCCGCGAGACGAATCCACTGCGCGCCCGCTCGTTGTTGGGCGCGAGCGAGAGCACGAAGGCCGGGATGCCGATGGTGAACCACGCTGCGATCGTCACGTGCCGCGGTAGGAAGGGATACGGGATCGGCTCGAAGTGGAAGATCTGCGAGAGCACGCCCGAGAGCCCGATGAGGAACGCCAGCAGTACCGAGTACACCGTCTTGGTGAGGAACAGATTGGAGACGCGTTCGATGTTGCCGATGACGCGTCGCCCCTCCCCTACCACGTAGGGCAGGGTGGCGAACTTGTTGTCCAACAACACGATCTGTGCGACGGCTCGGGTGGCGGCGCTTCCCGAACCCATCGAGACACCGATATCGGCGTCCTTGAGCGCGAGCACGTCGTTGACACCGTCGCCGGTCATCGCGACCGTGTGGCCGCGAGATTGCAACGCGCCCACCATCGCCCGCTTCTGATCCGGTCGGACTCGGCCGAAGGTGGTGGAATTCGCCAGAGTGTCGGCCAGTTTCTCGGAGTCCTCGGGCAGATCGCGCGCGTCGATCGGGGCGTCGCCGCCGGGCAGGCCGAGCGATCCCGCGACCGCGCCGACCGAGACGGCATTGTCGCCGGAGATGACCTTGACCTGGACGTGCTGGCTGGCGAAGTACTCCAACGTGTCTCGGGCATCCTCGCGCACCTTCTGCTCGAGAATCACCAGTGCACGCGGGGTCACGACTCCGGGCGCTTCGCCGTCGTCGACCGAGCGGTCGGAGCTGGCGAGCAGCAACACCCGTAGACCACGCGAGCCTGTCTCCTCGGCACGACGGGCGATGTCGGAGGAGGCGTCGAGCAGCACGTCCGGGGCACCGAGCAACCAATGCCCGTGCTCGCCGTACGACAGTCCACTCCACTTCTTGGCCGAGGAGAACGGTGCCACGGCCGTCTGCGTCCACCCCGGCGCGTCGGGATACGCCTCGCCCACGGCCTGCACGCTGGCGTTGGGCCGCGGGTCGTCGTGGGCGAGCGACGCCAATGCACTTGTCACCGAGCCGGAGTGGTCCTCGTCGATCAGCACCAACTCCGACAGCCGCATACCGTTCTCGGTGAGGGTTCCGGTCTTGTCGGCGCACACCACGTCGACGCGGGCGAGTCCCTCGATCGCGGGCAGCTCCTGCACCAGGCACTGCCGTTGACCGAGCCTGATGACGCCGACCGCGAAGGCGATCGACGTCATCAGCACCAGGCCCTCGGGGACCATCGGGACGAGCGCGGCGACCATGCCGTTGAGCGCAGGACCCAAAGCCTGCCCGCTGGAGAACAATTGGTTGTAGATGATCAGCGCACCGGCCGGAATCATCAGGTACGTGATGAATTTCAGGATCTTGTCGATGCCGCTGCGCAACTCGGACTTGACCAGCGTGAACTTGCTGGCCTCCTCGGCGAGCTTGGCTGCGTAGGCGTCGCGCCCGACCTTCGTCGCGCGGTACGCACCGCTGCCCGACACGACGAAGCTGCCCGAAAGCACCTGCGCCGCTTCGAGTTTGTGCACCGTGTCGGCCTCGCCGGTGAGCAACGACTCGTCGACCTCGAGGCTCGCGGTCTCGATCACCTCACCGTCGACGACGATCTGATCACCGGGACCCAGTTCGACGATGTCGCCGAGTACGACCTCGTCGGGCGGGATCTGCTTCGAGACGCCGTCGCGTCGAACCTGGGGCTTGTTCTGCCCCACGATGGCCAACCGATCCAGGGTGCGTTTGGCGCGGATCTCCTGCACGATGCCGATGCCACTGTTGGCGACGATCAACAGCCCGAACATGCCGTCGATCACCGAGCCGGTGGACAGCACGATGATCAACAGCACACCCAGAATCGCGTTGATGCGAGTGAAGACGTTGCCACGGACGATGTCGCGGACCGACCGAGAAGCTCGGGCCGGAACGTCGTTCGACTTTCCCTCGGCCCTGAGCCTGGCGACGTCCGCCTCGGTCAGCCCGGCGTCCCGCTGCGCATCGGCGTCGATAGACATGGGTGCAGCCTAGTAGGGTTCGGTCAGCCCAGCCGAGACCACCAACGATCGTCGTGCAGCGTTCGCGTGCCGTCTATTCGTTGCCCCGGCATCGGCACCGCCACCTGCACTCCGACGTCCTCGGCGGCGGCGTGCAGCCGCACTATCGGCTCCGACCACGGATGAAACGCCAGATTGAACGTGGCCCAGTGAATCGGGACGAAGATGCCCGACGCCGTCAGATCGATGTGCGCCGTGACCGCTTCCTCCGGGTTCATGTGGATGTCCGGCCACCGCACGTCGTAGGCCCCGACGGGCAGCAGCGTCAGATCGAAGGGGCCGTAGTTGCTGCCGATCTCGGCGAACTTCGGTGTGTAGCCGGTGTCGCCGCCGAAGAAGACGCGTCGAACGGGGCCGGCGAAGGCCCAGGACGCCCACTGCGTCGAGTCCCGGGTCAGACCGCGGCCGGAGAAATGCCGAGCCTCTGTGCACGTGACGGTGAGGCCGCCGATGTTCGTCTGCTCGTCCCAGTCCAGTTCGACGATGCGCGCCTCGGGCACCCGCCACTTGCGCAGATGCGCGCCGATTCCCAGTGGCACGACGAACGGTGCCGACTGAATGCTCGCCAGCTTCTGCACCGTCGCCTTGTCGAGGTGGTCGTAATGATCGTGGGAGATCACGATGGCGTCGACGCGCGGCAGATCGACCAACTCGACCGGCGTCGGATGCAGCCGTGCCGGCCCCACCACCGAAGACGGGGACACGCGGTTGCTCCACACCGGATCGGCGAGAACGCGGTAACCGTCGACCTCGACGAGCACACTCGAGTGGCCGTACCAGGTGACCGCCAGTTCGCCCGCGTCCACCGGCGCGATCGGCGGCGCCAGCGGAATCGGGCGCTGGGGCCTGCCCTTGCCACGTTCGGTGACGAGCGAGACGAACATGTTCTGCTGCCCCTTCTCGCTGCGCCCGGGAACGTAGCTCGAGCTCGGGTCGGAGTTGTGGAACCGGCGATCGCGGTAGCGCGGAGAGCCGGCGGCGTACGGGGTGATGTGCACGCGCCTGGCACCGATCGCCGACGGCAGCCCCCACGTCGCGCGTGCCAACCATGCACCGCTCAGTGCTGCGGCGGCTCCCAGTACGAACTTCGTCTTCGTCACGGTCCCCAGAGTAGGCGGCGCCGACGTCTTCGCAGCTCACCCGTAGCCTTGCCGTATATTATTCGCGTCGGTTTTGCTGCTAGAAGGGGAGACATTGAGTACCGAACAGCTCGAATTCCAGGCGGAGACGCGTCAGCTCCTGGATCTGATGGTGCACTCCATCTACTCCAACAAGGACAGCTTTCTCCGTGAACTGATCTCCAACTCCTCGGACGCGCTGGACAAGCTGCGCCTGGAGTCGTACCGCAACAAGGACCTGGACGTCGACGTCTCGGATCTGCACATCGAGATCGACATCGACTCCTCCGCTCGTACCCTCACCATCCGGGACAACGGCATCGGCATGTCCCGCTCCGAGGTCATCGACCTCATCGGCACACTGGCCAAGTCGGGCACCGCCGAGGTACGCAAGAAGCTCAAGGAAGCCAAGGACGCGGCCGCCTCCGAGGAGCTCATCGGCCAGTTCGGCATCGGCTTCTACTCGACGTTCATGGTGGCCGAGAAGGTCACGCTGCTCACCCGCAAGGCCGGCGAAGCCGCCGCCACCAAGTGGGAGTCCACCGGCGAGGGCACCTACGAGATCACCGACGTCGACGACGCCCCGCAGGGTTCCTCGGTGACGCTGGCCCTCAAGCCGGCCGACGAGGAGGACCACCTCCACGATTACGCGTCCGAGCGCAAGATCAAGGAACTGGTCAAGAAGTACTCCGACTTCATCGCCTGGCCCATTCGCATCGACGTCGAGAAGCGCGTCAAGAGCGAAGAGGAAGGCGGCGAGGACACCGTCACGATCGAGACCGAAACGATCAACTCGCAGAAGGCGCTGTGGACCCGCTCCAAGGACGAGGTGTCCGAGGAGGAGTACAAGGAGTTCTACAAGCACGTCAGCCACGCCTGGGACGAGCCGCTCGAGGTCATCCCGTTCAAGGCCGAGGGCACGTTCGAATACCAAGCGCTGCTGTTCATTCCGTCGCAGGCGCCGTTCGACCTGTTCATGCGCGAGAGCAAGGCCGGCGTGCACCTGTACGTCAAGCGCGTGTTCATCATGGACGACTCGCAGGAACTGCTGCCCGAGTACCTGCGCTTCGTCAAGGGTGTCGTGGACGCAGCGGACCTCTCGCTCAACGTCTCTCGCGAAATCCTGCAGCAGGACCGGCAGATCCGCGCGATCCGTCGACGCCTCACCAAGAAGGTGCTCTCCACGGTCAAGGAGCTGCAGAGCGAGCAGCCCGACAAGTACAAGACGCTGTGGTCGCAGTTCGGAACGGTCCTCAAGGAGGGCCTGATCTCCGACAGCGACAACCGCGAAACCCTGTTGGGCATCGCGTCGTTCGCGTCCACCAACTCCGAGGAGGGCGTGACCACCCTCGCCGAGTACGTGGACCGGATGAAGGACGGCCAGCAGCAGATCTACTACATGACCGGCGAATCGCGTCAGCAGATCGAGAGCTCGCCGCACATGGAGGCGTTCAAGGCTCGCGGGCTCGAGGTGCTGCTGCTCACCGATTCGGTCGACGAGGTGTGGGTCGGCAACGTCACCGACTTCGACGGAAAGTCGTTCCAGTCCATCGCGAAGGGCGAGGTGGACCTCGACACCGAAGAGGAGAAGAAGGAGTCCGAGGCCAAGCGCGAGGAGCAGGACAAGGAATTCGCGGACTTGCTGACCTGGCTCACCGAGACCCTCGGCGAGGACGTGAAGGAGGTACGTCTGTCGACACGACTGACGACGTCACCGGCCTGCGTCGTCGGTGACGAGTTCAGCTTCTCCCCGCAGCTCGAGAAGATGTACAAGGCCTCGGGCCAGTTCGTACCGACCTCCAAGCGCATCCTCGAACTCAACCCCACCCACGATCTGGTGACGGGACTGAAGAAGGCTCGCGAGGATCGCAGCGACGATCCGCATCTCGCCGAGACCGCCGAATTGCTCTACGCGACGGCCTTGTTGGCCGAAGGCACCGAGCTCAAGGACCCGGCGAAATTCTCCAAGCTGCTCGCCGATCGGTTGACCCGCACGATCTGAGTGCCTGCGGCAGTGGTGTGGTCATGTGCCCTGGGCGGCGCACAACCACACCACTGCGGCGCAGCCGCACTCACTGCGGGGGCAGGATGTGCTCCCCCGTCTTGTCGGTGCTCAGCGACAGAGAACTGATGTACTGCTTCTCCCCGTTCGGCCCCGGCACGTTGGACGCGATCATGTCGGGTCGTTCGAATTCCATGCCGCTGACGTGGCACATCACGAGCGCGTCGGACGGGTTGCCGTGCTCGTCGAACATCGGCAGATCGATGCCGTCGTCGGTGCGACGCAGGTAGTACTTGCCCTTGGTCGCCACCGCCAGGATGGGCGGAAGAACCAGTGCGAGAACGAGAGCCACGATGGGCGAGTACGGCTTGATCGCAGATCCGAATGCGCCGAAGAACACCAGAATCGACAGGATCGCCGATACCGCCATCGATCCGAAGCCGACCGGATTGATGTTGTAGAGCATGCCGCGTCGGAACTCGGGCACCTTGGGCGAGAGCCCCAGAATGTATTTGTTGAACACGATGTCCGACGCCACCACGGCGATCCACGCGATACCGCAGTTGGCGTAGAAGCCGAGAATGCTGTTGAGGAAGTCGAACATGTTGGCTTCCATCAGGATCAGTGCAATGGCGAGGTTGAACAACACGAACACCATGCGGCCCGGGTACGTCTTGGTGAGGCGGGTGTAGGAGTTGGTCCACGCCAGTGACCCGGAGTAGGCGTTGGTGACGTTGATCTTGATCTGGCTGATGACGACCAGGATCACCGCGAGGGTCATCGCCAGCCAGCCCGGCATGAAGTTCTCGTAGATCTCGAGGAACTGGTGCACCGGCTCGTTGGCGATGCTCGAACCGTCGACGACGTTGGCGATGAGGTACACGGCGAGGAACAGGCCGACGACCTGCTTGAGTGCGCCGAAGATGACCCAACCCGGTCCCGCGAGAAGCACTGCCGTCCACCAGCGTCGGGAGTTCTCGGGAGTCTTGGGCGGCATGAACCGCAGGTAGTCGATCTGCTCGGCGATCTGAGCGATCAACGACAGACACACGCCCGCCGCGAGCATCACCGATCCGATGTTGACGCCCTTGCCGTCGGCACCGTCCTGACCGCCGTAGGCGAAGAACTCCCCGACCGAATCGGGATTGCTGATCACCAGGTAGACGAACGGCAGCACCATCAGCACCAACCAGAGCGGAGTGGTCCAGACCTGAAGCTTGGCAAGGGCTTTCATGCCGTAGATCACCAACGGAATAACCATGATCGTCGACACCGCGTACCCGATGGGCAACGGGACACCCAAGCCGAGTTCGAGTCCCTGCGCCATGATCGAACCCTCGAGCGCGAAGAAGATGAAGGTGAACGTCGCGAAGATGACGTTGGTGACCACCGATCCGTAGTAGCCGAATCCGCTTCCACGGGTGATCAGATCGAGGTCGATGTTGTATCGAGCAGCGTAGTAGGCGAGCGGGAGCCCGGTCAGGAAGATGACGACCGCGAACACCAGGATGCCCCAGAGTGCGTTGCCGGTTCCGTAGGAGATTCCGATGTTGGCACCGATGGCGAAGTCCGCGAGATACGCGATTCCGCCGAGCGCGGACGTCGCGACAACACCGGTTCCCCATTTACGGTAGCTACGCGGCGCGAAGCGCAGCGTGTAGTCCTCTAGCGTCTCTTTGAGCGCGGTGTCTGTCGGCGCTGGCTGTACGGCGGTCATGGATCAACAACGTAGAACCGCCACGTTGCGAGGGTGTCTTGCGTTGATGTAGCTACTGTTACTCAATCCGGCGATTCGGACATCCGACCCGAATGCGTGCGCTGCGCCGGGAAATCAGGCGGCGGCGGCGCGCGCTGCCAGCAGCGAGAAGTTCGACAGCTCGGCGCGCAGCATGTTCATCGCCCGATGCTGGGCCACCCGCACAGCTCCGGCCGTCATCCCCAGTGCTTCACCGGCTTGCGGTGCCGTCAAGCCCCACACCACTCGCATCAGAATGATCTTGCGGTACTTGGTCGGCAGGGTGTCCATCAATGCCTGGGTATGGCTACGCAGTTCGTCGCCGAGCGCGAGTTGCTCCGGCCCGGCTTCGGTGGATTGCTCTTCGGGCATCTCGTCGATCGAGAACGATTGTCGCAGAGCCGATTTGCGGCCGGCGTCGGCGAGCTTGTGAGCGGCGATCCCGTACACGAAGGCCATGAACGGCTTGCCCATGTCTCGGTACTTGGGAATGGCGGTGACCAGTGCGAGGCAGACCTCCTGCACCACATCGTCGGCGGCCACGTCGAGATTCCCGATCCGGGCGGCGCAGTAGCGCCGAACCGGTGGCTGGATCAGCACCAGCACCTGTTCGAGAGCGAGTCGATCTCCCGCAACGGCGCGAGGCACAACATCCTCGAGCCTGTCCATGCCGAAACTCATGGCCGATCTCCTCACTGGCAACGCGCGTCCTCTCCTGAACGCTCACCAGTACTTCGGTGCAGATTCCCACCCGGCTTGGTCCGATCGGCTACCACATCGAAAGAAAATGTGATTCAGGTAACACGGCGTGTCGTGGAAGCGAAGTACCGGACAACACCGTCCTCGCAGCACGTGCCACCCGACCCACGGAGCGCCCATGATCACCAGCGAGCAGACCCATCAGGTCGGTCGCCGCAGTACCGTCGCCGCCGGCGACGGGACGGCCCTGGCAGTGCGCGAGTTCGGCCATCCCGATGCGCCCCTGACCGTGGTGTTCGTGCACGGGCACTGTCTACGCATGCAGTCGTGGACCGACCTGCGCCAACAGGTGGAGCGCAGCTGGGGAGACGACGTCCGGATCGTGATGTACGACCACCGGGGTCACGGCGAGTCGACCGCGGCCGCACCGGACAGCTGCACCATGGACCGACTCGGAGAGGATCTGGCGGACGTCATCCGCGCGGTGATTCCGTCCGGCCCGTTCGTCGTCGTCGGGCATTCGATGGGCGGAATGACAGTACTGTCCTATGCGCGTCAGAACCCCGAGGCGATCGGCTCGCGTCTGGTCGGGGTCGGTCTGATCGCGACGTCGGCCGGTGGGATCACCGACGACGGACTCGGCAGTTGCCTCGCCCATCCCGCGGTGTCGGCATTTCGAGCCGCTGTTCGACGCGCCCCTCGACTGATGTCGGGTGCCAAGAGGCTCAGTCGCGGGGTGTGCGCGCCGATAGTGCGGACAGCCGGATGCGGATCCCGCAAGGTGAGTCCCCGGGTGGTGACGCTGGCGACGGCGATGCTCGGTGAGACGTCCATCGTGACGATGGCGGGGTTTCTCGGGGCCTTCTGCGCACTCGACGAGGTGGCCGGCCTGGCCGCACTCGCCTCGATTCCCACGCTGGTGCTGTGCGGCTCGGACGATCTGATGACTCCGATGCGACACTCGGAAACCCTTGCCGCCCACCTGCCCGACGCCCGCCTCGTGCGGGTCGCGCAGGCCGGGCACATGGTGATTCTCGAACGAGCACACGAGGTGGCCGAGGCCGTCGTCGAACTCGTGACGGCGGCTCGACGCGCGCATGTGGCAGACCTGGCGCTGGCCCGCTAGCACCGACAAACGTCCCGACGATTGTGGCCCGCAACGAAAGTCCGTTGCGGGCCACAGCACTACCGAGAACTACTTCTTGGCAGCGGGGGGAGCGTTGAGGAGCTGGATGAACTGACCTGCGTTGCCTGCAATGGCACCGAGGCCACCGATGGCGGTACCGGCGAGGGACGCACCCGAGCCGAGAAGCAGTGCGCCGCCGACGCATCCGGCAACCGGTGCGGCACCGAAGAGCAGCAGTGCAGGAGCCGAGACGGTGCCCGCAGCGATGGCTCCGAGGAAGCAACCGGTGACCAGACCGGTTGCGGCTCCGAGGAATCCGCCGACCGATGCGGAGAGGCTGATGTTGTCCTTGACGCCGGAGACTGCGGCGGGCAGGTCGACCTGCTGCAGGCCGGGGAGGCCTGCGGAGACCGGGGTTGCCGCGGCGGGCGAGACATCGGCGGTCAGGGTGGCGTGGTTTCCGTCGATGACGGCGGCGACGGGGTGCGAGAACCCGTCTGCGGCAATGGCCAGGGGCACGGAGTCCACCAGGACGCCATTGGCGTCGCGGACGACGAGGTGGTTGTCCTCGTTGCTCAGGGTGCCGGCCGTCGTGTCGACGATTACCTGGCTACCGGCCTGGGTGACGTTCCAACCGACCGGAGCGGCAACGGCCGGTGCCGGATCGGCGTAGGCGGTGCCCATAGCGGTCGTCATCGCTGCAATGACCAATGCGGACGTTGCCGCGAATCGAGTCAGCTTCATGTTCCTCAGTCTTTCGTCGTGTCCATCACTCGATGCGAGCAGCGAAAAACTATGGGTGGAACACGCGGGCCAGGCGAACCGAAGATGAACGAACGGGGTCGAACCGAACAACGATCCGACGCATCGACTCAAAAGGGACAGAACGACTTTCGAAGTACAATCCGTTGGTAAACGACTCGCGCGGGTTGTCCCTACTTACCGAAAAGACCCGGTTTGTTGCTGCCGCCGTGGCTCACTCCGAAGTCGTAGGCGGACTCGGCGTGCTCGTGCTCGTCGAGTCCGTCGGCTTCGTGTTGCGCGTCGGCGCGCACTCCCATGACCGCCTTGATCGCGAACGCGATTGCGGTGGTGACGACGGCGCAGTACGCGAACACCGCCACCACCGCGATCGCCTGCACCCACAGCTGATGCAGCCCGCCGCCGTAGAACAGACCGTCCACGCCCGCCGGCATCTGCGCACTGGCCACGAGTCCGATCATCAGCGTTCCGACGATGCCGCCGACGAGGTGCACACCCACGACGTCGAGCGAATCGTCGTAGCCGAAGCGGTATTTGAGGCCGATGGCCAGAGCACACAGCGCACCCGACACGATCCCGATCGCCGCGGCACCGACAGGAGTGACCGCCGCGCACGAGGGTGTGATGGCGACCAGTCCGGCCACGACGCCCGAGGCAGCGCCGAAGGAGGTCGCATGCCCGTCCCGCAGTTTCTCGACCACGAGCCACGCCGCCATGGACATCGCTCCGGCACCCATGGTGTTCACCAGAGCCACTGCGGCGACACCGTCCGCGGCGAGCGACGATCCCGCGTTGAACCCGAACCAACCGAACCACAACAACCCGGCACCGAGCATGACGGCCGGAAGGTTGTGCGGGCGCATGGGATCTCGCGGCCAACCCCGACGTTTACCGACCACGAGGGCAAGCACGAGCCCGGCCACACCGGCGTTGATCTCCACCGCTGTGCCGCCGGCGAAGTCGATGGCACCGAGCCTGTTGGTGATCCACCCACCGAACTCACTCGTGAGCCCGTCGAGCGAGAACACCCAGTGCGCCACCGGGAAATAGACCAGGGTCGACCACAGTGCCGCGAACAGGACCCAGGGGACGAAGCGCATACGGTCTGCCACGGCCCCCGAGATCAACGCAACCGTCACCATCGCGAAGCCGGCCTGGAACGCCGCGAACACCAGCGCGGGAACCGTTCCCACCAACGGGATCGACACTGCTCCCCCGGCCGAGGTGTACACCCCGCCCAGCAGACCCTCGAAACCGGCGTACTGCAGCGGGTTTCCGATCCACCCGCCGATCACGTTGTCGCCGAACACCATCGAGAATCCAAACGCCAGCCACAGCAACCACACGACCGCAATCGCCGACAGACTCATCATCATCATGTTCAGTACGCTCTTCGAGCGCACCATGCCGCCGTAGAAGAACGCCAGACCGGGCGTCATCAAAAGCACCAGCGCAGTACTGGCCAGCAACCACGCAGTATCGCCCGCGTCGGGCGCGCCGAAGATCACCTGCCCACGAACTTCGGTGCGCGCTTCTCGGTACGTGCCCGTCGCGCTTCCCTCATGTCCTCGCTGCTCCACGCAGCCTCGAACGCCGCGGCCTGTTCCGGCGTCGGAACGTCGTGTGCTCCATCGTCGTTGAACACCAGCTTGAGATGCTCGAGCGCCAACGGAGCGAGCTCGGTGATGGACTGCGCCCACTGCGTCGCCACATCGACGTCGCCGAGTTTGTTCGCCAACCCGCACGAGTACGCCTGATCTGCGTGCACCCGCTCCCCGCCCAGCAGAATCGTGCGTGCCACTCCCCCGCCCGCGAGCGCCGCCAGCCGTCGGATGGTCCAGTTGCTCACCGCGATACCGAGCCGCGTCGACGGAATCTCGAAGAAGCTGCCCGGCGCGACGACCCGCAGATCGCAGGCGATGGCCAACTGGGTGCCTGCCCCCACGGCCGGGCCGTTGATGGCCGCGACCACCGGAATGGACGCAGACTCGACGGCGACCAGCATCTCCTCGAGGATCTGCCCGAAATGCTCGGGAAACGCATCACCGGTCAGATCCGCGCCCGCGCAGAAGCTGGTGCCCTGCCCGGTGATGACCACGACCCGCGCGCCGTCGTGCTCGGCTTGCTCGACTCCGCGATGCACCGCCAGGCACAGCTCGGAGTTCAACGCGTTCCGTCGATCCGGCCGCTGCAGTTCGATGGTGACGACGTCGCCGTCACGAGAAAGTCCGATCACGACAGCAGAGGTTACCCACCAGTACAGGAATCGACAGTGCGGGGCCTGATCTACTGGTCTGCATGATCGACACTCGGGTCGCCGTCATCGGTGCCGGCCAAGCCGGACTCTCGGCCGGCTATCACCTCCACCGCGCGGGACTGACCGCCGGTGAGGGGTTCGTGATGCTCGACCGTTCCCCCGGCCCGGGTGGCGCGTGGCAGTTCCGCTGGCCCTCGCTGACGCTGAGCACCGTCAACGGGGTGCACGACCTGCCCGGTATGGCCTTCACCGACACCCTCGGCGACGAGCCTGCCGAGACGATCCGCGCCGCCGACGCCGTCCCCCGCTACTACCGCGCGTACGAGGAACGCTTCGAACTGCATGTTCGACGCCCCGTCACGGTGACCGTCGTGTGCGACCGAGAACCCCGATTCCGGGTCGAAGCCGGCGACACCGTCGTCATGGCCGAGGGACTGATCAACGCGACCGGGACGTGGGAGAAGCCGTTCGTTCCGCACTACGACGGTGCCGAGACGTTCACGGGCAGGCAACTGCACACCAAGGACTACCGGACCGCCGACGAGTTCACGGGCAAGCACGTCGTCGTGGTGGGCGGCGGCATCTCGGCCGTCCAACTGCTCGACGAAATCTCCCAGGTCACCACGACGACCTGGGTGACACGTCGACCACCGGTGTTCCGGGACGGCGAATTCGATCACGATGCCGGACGCAAGGCCGTCGCCATGGTCGAGGAGCGGGTGCGGGCCGGCCTGCCACCCGGCTCGGTCGTCTCGGTGACCGGGCTCCTGCTGACGCCGTCGTTGGCCGCCGCTCGCAACCGCGGCGCGCTCGATCGAAAGCCCATGTTCTCATCCATCACGGAAGATTCGGTGGTGTGGGAGGACGGGTCGAGTCAGCACGCCGATGTGATCCTGTGGGCCACCGGCTTTCGCAGCGCCCTCGACCACCTCGCTCCGCTGCGCCTGCGCGGGCACGGCGGCGGAATCGTCATGGACGGCAGGCTCACCACCCGGGTCGCCGCGAACCATCGCGTCCATCTGCTCGGCTACGGGCCGTCCGCAAGCACGATCGGGGCCAATCGCGCGGGACGAGCCGCGGTGACGGAGCTGCTGGACACCTTGGGCTGAATTTTCACGGCGAGCCGAGCTGCTCGGTCACGAACTTCGCCAGCGCGCCCAACCGCGCCCGGCTCGGCATCGACGTCGGAACACCCAACGCATCCAACGGCGCCGACGTCACCGGCCCCACGCAGATCGCGGCGACAGGGCCGCGAAGTGCGTCGAGGAAGGCGTCGAGCAGGCCGTTGTCCTTCGCTGTCGAGAGAAGCGAGGCCACCGCCGGGGCGCTGGTGAACGTGACCGCATCCACGCGGCGGTCGATGATCTGCCCCAACAGATCGAGGAGCGGAGCCTGATCGAGAGGGCGGATCCACCGGTACACCGGAACCGGCCGCACATGTGCCCCGAGTTCGCTCAGTGCGGCATCGAGATGGATCGTCGGTTCCCACTCGGTGATCACCCCGTGCAGCTGAACCGCGATGTCCACGCCGGCAACACCTTCGGCGGCGAGATGAGCGGACACTTCCTGCGAGGCCTCGGTGGCCGGGGACCATTCCTCCCGCAGCCCGGCACCGCGAATGGCACCGCGCGCCTTGGGGCCTCGGGCAATGATGCGCGAATGTGCAAGAGCAGCAACGAGATCATCGCGGACACCCCAATCCGCGGCCGCGTCGAGCCAGCCCCGGAAACCGATGCCGGTACTGATCACCACGATCTGCGGCGGTCGTTCGACGATGCCCACGGTGGCGGACTTCAGCTCCGAGTCGTCGATCAGTGGCAGAACGTGAATCGCCGCGGCGTGAACGATGTTCGCGCCGCGGCGTTCGAGCATGGCGGCCAATTCGTCTGCACGCCGCTCGGCGGTGAGGGCAACGGTCCTGCCGTCGAGCGAATCGGACATGGGTACAGACTAGGCCCCCTATGTGCACGCTGTGCCCGTGGTCGTTCCGCGGGCTCCACTCCGGACTTCGTAGCCCACTACGAAGTTCCGCTCACATCAGCTGCTGAACTTGTCCGGGTCCGGGCCGGTGCGGCCATCTGCGGAGTCCAAGGCGTTGATCTGCTGAATCTCGTCGTTGCTGAGCTCGAAGCCGAACACGTCGAAGTTGCTGGCGATGCGCTTCGGAGTGACCGACTTGGGGATCACCACGTTGCCGAGCTGGATGTGCCAGCGCAGGATGACCTGGGCCGGGGTGACGCCGTGTGCCTCACCGATGGTCGCGAACACCGGCTCGTCGAGGATGGTGCCCGATCCCAGTGGGCTCCAGGCCTCGGTGGCGATGCCCTTCGAGGTGTGGAACGCGCGCAGCTCTTCCTGGATCAGCCGCGGATGCAGCTCGATCTGGTTGACCGACGGGGTCTCGCCGACGGCGTCGATCAGCTTCTCCAGGGTGGGGATGGTGAAGTTGGAGACACCGATGGATCCGATGCGGCCGTCTGCCTTCAGCTTCTGGAAAGCCTTGAAGGTGTCGATGTACTTGTCGCGGTCGAGCTGCTGCCAGTGAATGAGGTACAGGTCGAGGTACTCCAGCCCGAGGCGATCCATGCTGGCGTCGAACGCCTTCAACGTCGAGTCGTAGCCCTGATCGTCGTTCCACAGCTTGGTGGTGACGAACAGCTCGTCACGGGCGATGCCGGATTCTGCGATGGCCCGGCCGGTCCCGGTTTCGTTCTCGTACACCTTGGCGGTGTCGATACTGCGGTAGCCGACCTTCAGTGCCTCGGTCACTGCGGCCTGGGCACCATCGTCGGGCACCTGCCACACACCGAACCCCAGCTGGGGAATGGACGTGCCGTCGTTGAGCACGATGGTCGGGACAGTACTGGTCTCGGCTGAATACGTCATACGAATGGCAACGGGCGGCACGGTGAATCTGTTCCCATCCCGCCGGAGATACTTGTTCGGTGACCGCAACGCTTCGTATCGATGATCTCGCCGCATTTCACGGCGATCGAACCCTGTTCTCCGGCCTCGATCTGACGGTGGCCGAGGGTGACGTGATCGGGCTCGTCGGGGCCAACGGTGCGGGCAAATCGACCTTGTTGACGCTGCTCGCCGGGGTGGGAACCGCCGATCACGAGGGCGAGATCCACACCAGCCCGCCCGACGCCACGGTCGGCTACCTGGCTCAGGAGCCCGAGCGCATCGCCGGGGAGACGGTGCTGGACTTCCTCGGTCGACGGACCGGGGTGACCGAGGCCGAATCGTCGATGAACGCGGCAGCCGAGGCGTTGAGGTCCAGTGATGAGGACCTGTACACCCCGGCGCTGGAGAAGTGGCTGGCGCTCGGCGGCGCAGATCTGGCGGAGCGAACAGCAAAGGTGCTGGCGGACCTCGGCCTCGAGGTCGACGGCAGCGCATTCATGACGGACCTGTCGGGTGGGCAGGCCGCCCGCGCCGGGCTCGCCGCGATTCTGCTCGCGCGCTACGACATCCTGCTGCTCGACGAGCCCACGAACGACCTCGATCTGGCCGGCCTCGAGCAACTCGAGCAGTTCGTCGTCGCAACGCGGGCGGCCATCGTTGTCGTCAGTCACGATCGCGAATTTTTGGCACGCACAGTGACGGGCGTCGTGGAGCTCGATCGAGCTCAGCGTCGCATCGATGTGTACGACGGCAGCTACCAGTCGTATCTGGCTGAGCGCGAGATTGCCCGCCAGCATGCCAGGGAGAAGTACGACGAGTTCGCAGACACCAAGTCCGCGTTGGAGTCTCGGGCGCAGATGCAGCGAAACTGGATGGAGTCCGGGGTGCGCAATGCGCGCCGCAAGGCCACCGACAACGACAAGATCGCCCGCAAGACACGCGCCGAATCGACCGAGAAGCAGGCCGCGAAAGCCCGTCAGACACAGCGCCGAATCGAGCGCCTCGAGGTCGTGGAAGAACCGCGCAAGGAGTGGGAACTGCGGATGGAGATCGCCGCAGCTCCCCGGAGCGGAACCGTCGTGTCGGTGTTGGGCGGTGCACTCGTGCGGCGATCCGGGTTCACGTTCGGACCGGTCACGACGCAGATCGACTGGGGCGATCGCATTCTGATCACCGGGCCCAACGGATCCGGCAAGACGACGTTGCTGTCGGTTCTACTGGGCAGGCTCAGCCCGGACGAGGGCACTGCCTCGCTGGGATCCGGGGTCGCCGTCGGTGAAATCGACCAAGCGCGGGCATATTTCGTCGGCGAGGGCACGGTGTCCGACGCCTTGAGCGCTGCAGTTCCCGAGTGGCCGGACGCCGATGTCCGCACCCTGCTGGCGAAGTTCGGTTTACGCGGCGACGATGCACTGCGGCCGGCGTCGTCGCTCTCGCCCGGTGAGCGAACCCGCGCAGCGCTCGCGTTGCTACAGGCCCGCGGAGTCAATCTGCTGGTCTTGGACGAGCCGACCAACCACCTCGACCTGCCTGCCATCGAACAACTGGAACGCGCGATGGAGAACTTCGAGGGCACGCTGCTGTTGGTGACGCACGACCGCAGAATGCTCGACACGGTCCGCAGCACGAGGCACTGGACGATGGCCAACGGGCAGCTGTCGGAACTGTAGGTCGCAGTGAAATCGGGTGCAGCCGACCGCGGTGAGCGCGGTCGGCTGCACCCGATTCACGTCAGTCCATCAGAATCTCGTTCACCTCGGCGGCGGGATGCATCGGCAAACCGTGGTGCGTGGCGTTCCCGAGTACCACCGTCCTCGCACTCGGCAGAACGGCATGCACAGCCGATTCGATCCGAGCGGCGTTGTGCACCCTCCCCTTCCCGGCCAGGACCACGGTGGTGCGGACAGCGAATCCCTCGAACGCAGCGGGCTTCGGCCGCTTCGGAACGATGGTCTTCGCCGTCGGGAAATGTGCGGCCCCGAGCGCGAGGACGTCGAGCCAGTCGGAATCCAAAGCCAGGCCATCGGTCTCCCACGCCACGAAGCGCCGCTGTCGCTTTTCGTTGGGAGAAAGCAGAATCGGAATCGCGTGCAGCAGGTACCGCGGACTCATGGAGCCGAAGCAAGCATTGGGATCCAGGAGTGTCAGCGCATCGACGCGGCTCGGGTTTCGCAGGGCGTACGCCAGGGCGATCATCGCGCCGTAGGAATGGCCGCAGAGTGCCACGGTTGGCAAGTTCAGCTCATCCAGGACGGCCGTCAGCCAACCCAGTAGCTCCTCGACAGAGTCGATGGCGCGTTCCCCGGGCACGCTGCGCCCGACGTCGCCCATGAGGTCCACCGCGTACACCCGATAGTGCCGAGAGAGCGGCGCGACGTTGGCGAACCACACGGTCGACGTCGCACCGGCCCCCGGGAGCAGCACCAGGGGCGGGCCGTCGACGGGTCCGCAGGCGTTGATCCGTGTGGTGCCGTGCACCGTGTTCGCGTCGATGGCCTGGGTATCAGCCGGCCACTTCTGCAGCACTCGGTCGTAGGCGGTGAAGAATCCGTCCAGCGTCATTGCGACCCTCTATTCTCTCGATGATCGAGATAGTAGACAATAGAGAGACTACTCGTACAGCAACTCCCGAGGGATCGACACATGACCGAACCTGTCGCCGCCGTACATCGGTTGCGAGCGCTCACCGTCGAACTCGATCTCCTCGGCGCAGACTTCGCTCAGAAGCACTCACTTCACCCGACAGACATCCGCGCGCTGATCTGCCTCCTCGATGCCGACCGGGCCGGAACGCGTGCCACACCCGGCTGGCTCGGCGGACAGCTGGGCCTCGAATCGGCATCCGTCACCGCCCTGGTCGATCGAATGAGCAAGCGCAACTTGGTATCACGCGAAGCAGACCCAGCCGATCGCCGTCGAGTACTGCTGCGCGTGACCGCTCACGCGTCGGAACTCGGCACCACGTTCTTCGGCCCCGTCATCGGCCGAGCAGTCGACGAGCTGGCACGTTTCACACCCGAGCAGCGGGCAACGATCGACGACTTTCTGACGACCATGCACGCGGTGGTCGTGGCCGCTCGCGAACAGCAGAACCAGTAGGCGCATCGATAAAACTGTTATTACTGGTTGACACATCGTTGGGTTTATACAACACTTCATTGTCATGAGCCCCGTCAAGCGCAGTACCGCGCTCCCGATCTTCAACAGGGTGGGTGTTCTGCGGGCAGAACGAAAGATGAGCCGCGCGCAACTGGCCGAACTCGTCGAAGTGAACCCCCAGACAGTGGGTGCCCTCGAACGAGGCGACCACTACCCGAGCCTCGACCTTGCGATGCGCATCTGCGACGTCTTCGATCTGCCGATCGAAGCAGTGTTCTCGCGCACCGAACTCGGACCGCTCTCCGCCGAACTCTTCCGAAGGGAGAAGGATCGATGACCACACCCGGCTCCGACATCCTCACCCGCTATCAGGCCTATCGCACCCGCCGATTCCTGGAGCACGACGCGAAAACCCATCACTGGCTTCAGAACTGGCGCACCCAGAAACGTCGACGCATACTCGCCGTAATGTTGATGGCGTCCTTGCTCACCCTGTTGGTGATAGCCGTGTGGTCACTCTTCTCCCGGTGGGCACCGATCGCATGGATCCCGGCCACCGTGATGTTTCTCGTCGCCTGGACGACGCTGCAAACCGTGTCCCGTCGCCACAGCGATGCACCGGTGGGAGCACTCGACGAATGGGAAGTGCAGCAGCGCAACGAAGCACGTTCGATCGGCCTCACCGTAACCCAGGCCCTGGTATTGGTGGCACTTCTGGTCTTGATCGTGCTGTCGGGAGCGTACGACAACGAAAATCTGGCTTACGCCGGAGGATTGTGGACGCTCGCTGCTCTGCTTGCAGGTGGATGCGCCCCGGCAGTGATCCTCGCGTGGATCACCCCCGACCCCGATCCCGAGGACGGCTGACCATGAGCGAACGACCCGACATCCTCACCCGCTATCAGGCCTATCGCACCCGCCGATTCCTGGAGAACGACGCCAAGACTCGCCATTGGCTTCCGAAGTGGCGCACACAGCGTCGACGCCAGATCCTCGTGGTAGCTGTGGCCGTACTCCTCTTCGCCTTCTTCGTCGTCAGCATCGGCAGCCTGTTCTCCGAGTGGTTCGCACTCGGATGGATACCGGCCGCACTGCTGTTCATTCCGATCTGGACGGCATTACAGATTGTCTCCGGCCGGCACGGGGACGCACCCGTCGGAGCACTGGACGAATGGGAAGTGCAGCAGCGCAACGAAGCTCGCTCCATCGGCCTCACCGTCACGCAGACGCTGGTGATGGCAGCCGCATTCGCCTCCATCTTCCTCTCTGTGTCGTTCGAGGACATGCCCCGCCTCGCCTATGCGGGCGGCGGCTGGACTCTGGCCGCACTCATGACCGGAATCTGCTCCCCCGCCATGATTCTCGCGTGGATCACCCCCGACCCCGAACTCGACGACATCCCGAATTTCGACCAGCAGTAACGACCGAAAGGGCACCATGAGCACCCTCACGATCGACTCCGTCTCCAAGAGATACGGCGACAAGATCGCCCTCGACAACCTCAGCTTCGACGTCCGGCCGGGCGAACTGTTCGGCTTCGTCGGCAGCAACGGCGCAGGCAAGACCACCACGATGCGCATCGCATTGGGCGTGTTGTCGGCAGATTCCGGCCAGGTTCTATTGGGCGGCAAGCCCGTCGACCTCGACGTCCGCCGCACCATCGGCTACATGCCCGAGGAGCGCGGCCTCTATCCCAAGATGAAGGTGGGCCCGCAGTTGGCCTACATGGCCGAGCTGCACGGCCTGTCGTCCAAGGACGCCAAGGCCGCGGTGATCCGCTGGACCGAACGACTCGGCATCGACCAGCGCGTCAACGACACCGTCGACGCGCTGAGCCTGGGCAACCAGCAGCGCGTGCAGTTGGCGGCCGCGCTGGTGCACGACCCCGCGGTGCTGGTCCTGGACGAGCCGTTCTCCGGCCTCGACCCGATCGCTGTCGACGTGATGAGTGAGGTACTGCGCGAAAAGGCCGCTGCCGGAGTGCCGGTGGTGTTCTCGAGCCACCAGCTCGATCTGGTGCAACGCCTGTGCGATCGCGTCGGCATCATCGCCGCCGGCTCGATGAAGGCAATCGGGACCGTCGACGAGCTACGCGGGTCGGGAGATTCGCAGCTACGCGTCCACGCACCGAACGCCGCACCCGGATGGGCGTCGGGCATCACCGGAGTGAGCACCCTCGGCCACAGCGACGGCGTCACCGTCCTGGGCTTGGCACCCGGGGCCGACGACCAGCAGATCCTGCGGGCGGCACTGGCGACCGGTCCGGTACACGACTTCTCCATCCAGAAACCTTCCCTGAGCGACCTGTTCCGAGAGGCGGTAGTGGCATGAGCTCCCAACTGAACTCCTTCAGCGCTGTGTCCTTGATAGCCAAGCGCGAGTTCACCGTTCAGGTGATGAAGAAGAGCTTCGTCATCAGCAATGCGATCATCCTGGCCGTCATCGTCGGCGGTATCGTCGCGTTCTCGATCTTCTCCGGGAGCGGTGACGAGGAGCGCGACGTCGTCGGCATCGCCGGAGACCAGTCCATCGCGGCCGTAGTCGAAGCAACCGGCGACGCCGTCGGTTCGCCGGTCGAGGTCCGTGAGATCGCCGACGCGGCGGCCGCACGCAGCGGCGTCGAATCCGGGGATCTCGACGTGGCGTTGGTTCCGGACGGAACCGACGGTGCGTACACCGCCGTCACCGAGTCCGACCTGACCGGAACGTTACGCGCCGTCGTCGAAGGCAGTGTTGCAACACAAGCCACCAATACTGCACTGGCGCAACAGGGTGTCGACCAGAACGAACTCGGAGCAGCGACAAGCGCCGCAACGGTCACCGTCGACGCCATCGATCCCCCGGATCCCGAGGCAGGTCAGCGGACCGCACTTGCCCTGTCGGCAGTGTTTCTGCTCTATGCCCAGATCATCGGCTTCGGCATGTACGTCGCGATGGGCGTCGTCGAGGAGAAGTCCTCTCGGGTGGTCGAACTGCTGCTCTCCACCGTCCGCCCCCTGCAGTTGCTGTGGGGAAAGATCCTCGGTATCGGCGCGGTCGGCATCGTGCAGCTTGCTCTCTACGGAATAGCCGGTGTCGGTGCAGGATTGGGTACGGGCGTCCTCACGGTCACGGGTGCTGCGGTGAGCGTCTTCGCTGCAACCCTCGCGTGGTTCGTTCTCGGGTTCGCATTCTTCGCGGTGCTCTACGCTGCGGGCGGCTCGATGGTCTCGCGGCAGGAGGACGTCAACTCGACGACCATGCCGCTGTTGATCCTGATCATGGCGATGTTCTTCGCGGCCTTCTACTCCGTCAGCGATCCGGAGAGCACCCTGGCCAACACGCTGAGCTGGATCCCGCCGTTCTCCGCGATCATGATGCCTCTGCGAATTGCAGCGGGCGTGACCTCGCCGATGCAGATCGTCGGCTCGGCGGTTCTGATGGTGGTCACCACCGCGATCCTGGCCATGGGCGCGGCGAAGATCTACCAGCGTTCCATTCTTCGGATCGGCAAGACCGTCTCGTGGAAGGAAGCGTTTGCTCGCTAGGGTTCGCTGCGTAGGCTCCCCGATATGAGCCAACGGACATCCGCCGCCGAGATTCTCGACTCCGTTCTCGACGGCGGATCGTTCGTGTCCTGGGACTCCACGCCAGTGGACGTCCATCCTGGGGAGTCCTATCTTCGGGACCTGGCGAGAGCTCGGGAGAAGAGCGGCGTCGACGAATCGGTTGTGACCGGCGAGGGCACCCTCGACGGCCGCCGCGTGGCGATCATCGCGTGCGAGTTCGCATTTCTCGCCGGATCGATCGGCGTTGCCGCGGCCGAGCGCATCACCTCCGCTATCGAACGCGCAACGGCCGAGGGGCTGCCGCTCATCGCCTCCCCCACCTCCGGCGGCACGCGTATGCAGGAGGGCACACTCGCCTTCGTGCAGATGGTCAAGATCGCCTCGGCCGTCACCGCACACAAGGCGGCGCACCTGCCGTACCTGGTGTACCTCCGGAATCCGACGACCGGAGGCGTGTTCGCATCCTGGGGGTCGCTTGCTCACGTCACCGTGGCCGAGCCGGGCGCCCTCATCGGGTTCCTCGGGCCCCGCGTCTATCAGGCGTTGTACGACAAGCCATTTCCCGACGGCGTCCAAACCGCCGAGAACCTCTACCAGCACGGCGTCATCGACGGTGTGGTGCCGGTGGATCACCTGCGCCACTTGTTGATCCGCGCACTTCGAGTGATCGTCGACGCCGCCGTGTGGCACCAGGATGCCGGCGAGGAATCGGTGGACATCCCCGCGACTTCGGCGTGGCATTCGGTGCAGTCGTCCCGCCGCACCGACCGGCCTGGCATTCGGCAACTCATCGAACACACTGCCAGCGAACACGTTCCACTCAGCGGCACCGGACAGGGCGAGGCCGACACCTCGATTCTGTTGTCGCTGTGCCGCATCCGTGGAGTCTCGTGCGTGCTGTTCGGCAACGACCGGAGCAGCAGCACCGCCACCGCCACGATGGGTCCTGCGGCACTACGTGAGGCACGACGCGGAATGCGCCTGGCCGAGGAACTACGCATCCCGCTGGTACTGGTGATCGACACGTTCGGCGCTGCCCTCTCCAAGGAAGCCGAGGAAGGCGGCCTGGCACCCGAGATAGCCCGCTCGATCTCCGACCTGGTGACCGTCGATACCCCGACGGTGTCGGTGCTGCTCGGCCAGGGCACCGGCGGCGGAGCGCTCGCACTTCTGCCCGCCGATCGCGTGCTGTGTGCCCAGAATGCCTGGCTCGCACCGCTTCCGCCCGAGGGTGCCAGCGCCATCGTGCACCGGGACACCGCTCACGCCCCGGACATGGCCGAGGCGCAGGGCATCCGATCCGTCGATCTGCTGCGCGACGGCATCGTCGACGCCATCGTCCCCGAACTCCCCGACGCCGCCGACGAACCGGCCGCCTTTTCCGCCCGAGTCGCCGATGCCATCGTTCGAGAACTGCGCACGTTGTCCACCGTCGACTCCGCCACCCGCACGCGATCCAGACTCGCCCGCTACCGCACGCTGGGATGAGCGGCTCCGCCGCATGTGAGCAGAAGTTCGACCCCTGCTACGAAGTTTCGTGCACCTGCGAGGTCACGAGTGCCAATACGTCACCCGCACGCAGGTCGGCGGGAAGCTCCACCGGACCGACACAGCGTCGACCCGGACCGTGCACATCGACCTTGACCACCGGACCCACCGAATGCCGGTTGACCACCACGGCCTGGCGCAGATCCGCGAACTCGGCGTCGACGCCCACCTCGCCGGCAATCACCGAACGCACCCGAGTCACCAGAATCGAACCCCACTGCACCGGAGTGCCCTGCGCGTCCGCAAGATCCTCCAGCGCAACGCCGTCGACGGTGATGCGGCCGCAGACGCAATGCGTATCTGCAGGCCAGAGCGCTGGATCGCACCGCGAAACATATGCGGCACCGAGGGACGGAAGCATGTCGAGAAGTGTCATGAGAGGAAGTCTCACGCCGCGCGGTGGCGTCGAACAGAGGTGTTGACGCAATCTTGACGGCACCCACGGGAAATTTGACGCGCTTCGCCCCGCGATGCCGCTGACTGTACTCACTGGTACATTCGATCGGGTGATTGCAGACGACGTCTATCGCCGCGGCCGCGCAGGCCTACCCTCGTGGATCTCCGACTACGACGGTCGACGCACCGAACTGCCGATCGCACGCTGGATGGGTGGAGCCCATTCGACGGTCGACGACATCCGGGCCGACGAGGCCTCCATTGCGTTCTGCACCGGCCCCACCCTCGATCTCGGCTGTGGGCCAGGGCGGTTGACCGAGGCACTGACCCGTGCCGGCGTTCCCGCACTGGGGGTAGACACGTCCTCGGTCGCCGTGGAGATGACGAATCACCGCGGTGGGTTCGCCGTGGAACAGGACATCTTCTCAGCACTCCCCAGGGCCGGGCAGTGGTCCCACGTACTGCTCGCGGACGGCAACATCGGTATCGGCGGCGATCCTGCCGCGCTGTTGACGACCGTACGAAGACTGCTGCACGAGAGCGGAACAGCCATCGTCGAAGTCGAGCCGACCCCCGATCTGGACGATCGGAACCGAATGGTTCGATGGGAGACCGGCGACTCGGTGGGCGAGTGGTTCACGTGGGCCAGTGTCGGCGCGGGTGCGCTGTACTCGCTGGCGGTGGCTGCAGGGCTTCGGGTCCGCCGAACCATCGAATCGAACGGCCGAGTGTTCATCGAACTCGCTGTTCACCGCATCGACCGAGGAGCCGAGGGCCCGTGAGCAAGGAGCTGCCGAGAACGGCCAAAGGCAGACGCACCAGAGCTGCGATCGTCGACGCCGCAGCATCGATGATGTACGACCACGGCGTCGCGGGAACCACTCTCGACGACGTTCTCGCCGCATCGGAGACCGGGAAGTCGCAGCTCTACCACTACTTTTCCGACAAGTCGGACCTGGTCGAGGCCGTCATCGCACGTCAACTCGAGCGCGTGCTCGCCGCTCAGCCACGCCTGGCCCACATCGACAGCCTCGACGACATCGACGCCTGGACCGCCGAGATCGTGCGAAATCACGAACAACCAGGTGGTCCGTTCTCGTGCCCCCTCGGTTCACTCGCTGCAGAACTGAAGAACGACGCGGCGTTCGTTCCCGCCCTGCACGCCGCGTTCCGGCGCTGGGAGCAACCTCTCGAGCAGGGACTTCGTCGCATGATCGACCGGGGCGAACTCGACGTCGCGACCGATCCGGCCGCCGCTGCCGCCACCTTGATCGCCTCACTGCAGGGGGGCATGCTGATCGCCCGCATCGCGGGCGATGTGCAACCACTGCGCGACACGCTGAACGCATCGGTCTCCGCATTGCGTCGACGCGCGACCTGAGAAGCGACGCCTGGACGCACCCTGGCGAAAGGACTCCCGGTGCGCTAACCTCGACTCATTGATTTGTACTACTGGGTACAATCTTGGAGACGGGAACCAGCATGCAACGAATTCCCACGTTCCGAAGCCCGATCCGCGGCGTCTGGTTCACGTCGGTCCTCGCATCCGTCCTGCTCGTCGTCCTGCCGATCGTGACGATCACCGGATTCTTTTCCTGGGCCGCGTACGGTCCTCAGTTCGGCCAGGCCATGCCCGGCGACGTCGGATGGTTACGGATACCGTCGTTCGACTGGCCGACCGAACCCGCCTGGCTCTACCGGCTCACCCAGGGCCTGCACGTGGGACTAGGTCTGGTCATGGTGCCGATCGTGCTGGCCAAGCTGTGGTCGGTGATTCCGAAGCTGATCGAGATGCCCCCGATTCGCAGCGTGGCGCATCTGCTGGAACGAGTGTCGTTGCTGGCGTTGGTCGGTGGCATACTCTTCGAGATCATCACCGGTGTGCTGAACATTCAGTACGACTACATCTTCGGATTCAGCTTCTACACCGCGCACTACTGGGGAGCCTGGGTGTTCGTCGCCGGCTTCGTCGCCCATGTGGTGTTGAAGTTTCCGACCATGGTGACCGCGCTGCGAACGCGCCCGTTCCTCGAGCTGATGCGCATCAGGGTGGCGGACACGGTGCCCGACTCCGACGACGAATCAGGCCTTGCTGCAACCGATCCCGCTCCGGCGACGATCAGCCGCCGCGGAGCACTCACCCTCGTGGGCGGCAGCGCATTGTTCGTCGCCGTGCTGAGTGTCGGGCAGACGACCGGCGGGCCACTGCGCGGGGCAGCGCTCCTGCTCCCCGAGGGCGTTCGTACGGCAACGGCCCCAACGACTTCCAGATCAATCGCACTGCGCAATCCGCGGGCGTCACCGATGCGCAGACAGGAGATTCGTGGCGGCTGACCGTATCGGCCGGCGGTACCGCCGTAGTACTCACTCGAGCTCAACTCGAGCAGATGGACCTGCATACCGTCGAACTCCCGATCTCCTGTGTCGAAGGCTGGTCGACGGTACAGACGTGGACCGGTGTTCCACTGCGCGATCTGGCTGCGCTCGTGGGCATCGATTCTGCCGATACCGGTGAGGTGCGGTCGCTCGAACCCGTCGGTTCGTTCAACCGCGTCACCTTCGGGGGACATCAGATGATGCATCCCGATTCGCTTCTCGCACTGAAGGTCAACGGGGCCGACCTGTCCCTCGATCACGGCTATCCCGCTCGGATCATGATGCCGGCGATACCCGGAGTGCATGCCACCAAATGGATCGAATCAGTCGAATTCTTCGGGGAGGGAGCATGAGTACGTTTCGGGCGAGGTACGGCGCAGGCCCCGTGCATCTCGCGGTCACGGCCTTCTGTCTCGCCCTGTCCGGAGCGGTGGTCCTGACGATCGGCTTTCCGGCCCTGTGGAACACCGACAAGTGGTGGCAGTCCATCGGACTGTGGTTCGTCGGCGCGGCCGTGGTGCATGATGCGATCCTGTTCCCGTTGTACGCGGTACTCGACAGAACTCTGGTTGCTCGGCTGGGCAGGTTCGTCAACGCGGTACGCATTCCTGCGCTCGGAGCGGGACTGAGCCTGTTGCTGTTCGCACCGGGGATCTTCGCGCACGGAAGCGAGACATACGAGGCCGCCACCGGTCAGACCCAGGAGCCGTACGCGATGCGATGGCTGTTGCTGGTCGCGGGGATGTTCGCGGCCAGCGCGGCGTTCTACGGCGGCCGCGAAGTACTTCGGAGGCTACGCACCCGCCCCGTTGTCGATAACCCGAAGTGGCAGCACGCGCCCAACCAGGCTCGGTGATACCCCGATTCCGAGTCAACGGCCCGCTGGAACGCGGACCCCCAATGATGCCGCCGCTCTGCGTACTTCGGCGACGAGCTGACCTCGCACATTCTCGTCGAACGATTCTGCAGGACCCGTCACGCCGAGAACGGCAGTCAGAGTGCCATCCTGGGCGCGGACCGGTGCCGTGACCGAGGCGATCCCGAACAGTCGTTCGCTGATCGAGAACGCGTATCCGTCACGTCGTATCTGCTCGAGTTGGGAACTCAAGTCGGCTTTGCTGAGAACGCTGCCATCTGCGTGCGCGATCTCGGCGACGCCGGCCACCGCATCGTCTATCTCGGCATCGTTCATCTCCGCGAGGATCGTCTTTCCTGCCCCACCGAGATGCAGAGGGAGCCGCTCTCCTACGGGCAGGACGTAGCTGAGCGGATGATCGCTCTCCACGCGTGCGATGAGCACTCGACTGTTCTCGACACGCACGTAGATCGATGCAGTGAATCCGGTGTTGGCAGCAAGCTGTTGCAGGACCGGCTGAGCGAGCACGCTGAGCGGGTTGGTCACCATGAACGCATGCGCGACAGCGAGGGCGGCGGGACCCGCGGTGTATCCGTCTGCCGATCGCGCCGCGAAACCTCGCTCCGACAACACCCCGAGGATGCGTTGCACAGTGGCGACGTGCAGATCGGCAAGACGGGCGAGTTCGCTGAGCCGGAGAGGTTGCTTCGCTGATTGCAGCACTGTGAGGACATCGAAAGCGCGGTCGAGAGACCGCATGTTGCCTGCCGGCGCTGCCATTGTTGTCCTCTCCGAGATTTACTCAAGAGAACTTATCACTGTGCGAGAACGACTTGTCAGCGCAGTGCGGTCGCGTTGCACGGCGATCCGACGCCGCCGACGATCGGTAATGGTTTGACGGTGAGCATGGCCTCCCATACGTCGTTGGCGCGGCTGTCTGCGACCAGTTCGGTGAGGTTCCACAGCTCGCCGAGCGGAACACCGAGTTTCGCGATCAACTCCTGGTGCATCATTCCTCGGTCCTCGGGTGCCGAGTGCAGGAACGGGCTGTCCTCGACAACCGGCAATACTTCCACGGCGAACGTGTCGGTAGCGAACAACGCGATCTTGTTGTCCCACAACCACTCGAGCAACGCCGGGTGTTGCGCGAATCCGGTCGCGCGTCTTCCATCTCGGACGGAATTCTGCTCCTCACCGGTCGCATTGAGATACCAGCGTGCCCAGCCGGTATGGACGAGTATCAGATCTCCCGGTCGGACTTCGACCTGCTGTGCACGAACGGCATCGTCGAGCAGGTTCGCGTCCAGTGCGGGACCGTCGAGGTGGTCGAGAGGGGTGCCGTTCTCGATCATCATTCCTTCGATATCGAGGACCAGCCCGCGCCCGACGATCGGTGCATCCGCCCACGCTTGCACTCCCAGGCGTGGTGCGCCGACCACGATGGCGGCGTCGTCGACCCCGTCGTAGAAGCCGTGACCGGAGACCCTGCGGTGACGGAGACCGTCGAGGTGGCTGCTCGTCTGCAGAAAGAAGTGGTCCAGGACGTCGTCTCGCGATTGTTCGTGGGCGCTGACGATGGTGTGCGTCGGTGCGGACCGTGAACGCGCCATCGGCGGATCGAACGCACCCACCGCATAGTCGAGACTGAAACACTCTCCGCGAGTGACGATCCGGGCCGCCTCCACGATGTGTCGAGGACCGGCGAAATTGGCGGTACCTCGGTCGGGATCGTCGAACAAACCCCAGCTGGATCCAGTCGGTACACCGTCGGTGCGCGTCACCAGGTCTGCGTACGGGGACCCCGTATGCAAACCCGGTGCCACGTGTCGATCGGTCATGCGTGTCCCGAGGTCACCGTGCGCGCGGAGTCCTCCACCGCCGAAGATTCGTCGTCGGTTCGATGAAAGTACGACAACGCGAATGCGAGCAGCCCGGCAATACCGGCGGACCCATAAGCCCACGGGGCAAGCAGCTCCTCGATGTGCGTGACGAACTCGCCGTCACCGGCGACGAGTCCACCACCCTGAAGGACGACAATCGCCAGTCCCCCGAGCAGGAAGGCCACCACGCTGACCCTGAAGATCGTCGAGATGCATTTTTCGAGCATGGACTTTCCTTTCGTGGTGGTCATCAGCTGACCGGAAGGAGGCCGAGTGCGATGAGAACTCCAACGCCGAGAATCGGGATGCAGTAGTACTTCAACAACGGGACGAACATCTTCGCTGGGTCGACGCGTGCAATACCTGCGGCGACGTAGATCGGGGCTCCAGACGGGGGCGACGCGCCCTCGGTGGATGCGAAGACCAGCACGGCTGCGGCCGCAACCGGTGCGGGAATACCGACACCGACCAGTGCAGCAACGGCGACACCGCCGACGGCGGCCATCGTGGCCGACGCGGTGAGCGGGATAGCGATGACGACGATGATGACGCCGACCAGAATGGCCATCAGCCACGCGGGTGCGCTGAGGTTTGCCAGCATGGTGGTGAGCTGCTCGGGAAGCCCGAGATCGCCGAGGACGTTCGAGGCGGAGAAGGCTGCCACGATGGTGACGCCGATGACGCCGAACTGAGGTGCTGTGTCGCCGAGAATCTTCCACCATCCTTTACCGGTCTTCGGCAGATGACGGCGGCCGAGGAAGAACACAAGAAGAATCATCAGAACCGGGATCCAGGTGATCAGGCTGAGCGCGCTGGACATCACGAGGTCGGTGTACTCGGCGATCGGGGCCGCAATCGGACCGCGGGTGAGCAACAACGGAATGATGATCGGAACGAAGAGCAGCAGTGACGTCCATCCGGCGCGCAGGCTCTTGCGAGCGGGAATGCGGTCTTCCTCGGCTATGGGCTGCAGGCCGTTCTTGCGGACCAGATAGTAGTTGAGCACCAATCGGTAACCCAGGCACCACAATCCGGCCAGAGCAAGGGGAAGGATGATCTCATCGGGTTCCATCAAACCGGTGACGGTGGTGGAGCCGACGAGGATGAACATGGTCGCACTGAAGGGGAAAGTCACACCCATTCCCGCGCAGCCTGCGACGACGGTGGCGGACAGTTCGCCGCTGACGCCGGATCGCTTCATCCACGGCACCGTGACGGATCCGACGGCAGCAGTGACGGACGCACCGACGTGCGCGATGGCACCGAACATGCCACCCGCCACCGTCGAGGTGTAGATCGGTCCGCCGCGGAGGCGGCCGAAGAAGGTGTTCAGAATATCGATGAGGCGGTCGAGTACCGGCGTCTTGGCCAGCACGAAGCTCATGAAGATGAAGGCCAGTCCGGCGAAGGTGACCTCTTCCTGCATCGAGTCGAGGAATCCGTGCCACATGTATTCGGGCGCGCTCCGGCCGGCGAACGCACCGACCACAAGGAACCCGACGATCATCGCCTCGCCGATGTTTCGTTTGAGCACCGCGTTCCAGAAGATGATGGCGACGATGAACGACACCAGCGCCCAGATGGCAATCATGACGCGGTCCTGGCTGCGATGATCGCGGCGCGGCGTTGCGCTTCGTCGGCCTCGACGGCACGGCCACCGGCCAGGCTGCCGAAGGCTTCGGCTGCGGGGACGATGATGACGCCGTCGTCATCGGCGACGACGAGATCACCCGGGTTACAGACGACACCGCCGATCGCGACGGGGATGTCGTTGTAGCCGGGGCCGTCCTTGTACGGCCCCGCCGGGCTGACCGCTCTGGCCCACACTCCGAAGCCGATCTCTTCGAGCACGTCGATGTCTCGGGCTGCGCCGTCGATGATCATGCCGACACAGCCACGGGAGCGGGCGCGCTCGGCGAGCAGTTCCCCCATCAAGGCACGGTTGGGGTCGCCATGTCCGTTGATGACGATCACCTCACCGGGGAGCACCTTCGCCACCGCCGCCTGCAGGGCTTTGTTGTCTCCTGCTCTGGTCCAGACCGTACGCGCCCGACCAACGGTGCGAGCACCTTTCCACATTGCCCGAATGCCCGAGTCGACCATTCCCATACGTGCGCGAGCGTCGCCGATGTTCGCGACCGGCAGTTTTGCGTAGGCCTCGGCGAGTTCACCGACGTCGCGCCCGTTTGCATCGGCCAGCGCGGCATGCAACTCGGCTGTCGCCGTGGCGAGGACTGGACGGACACCGAGCTCGTCGAGCAGTTCTACCGACGCCGCCGCTTCCACCGCGCGCCGGGCCGCGTGCTTCCGGGTGCCCTCGCGCAGTCGATCGAGGGCTTCGAAGCCATCCGACAGCTCGGCGGCGATCTGACCGCGTACCCACTGCTCGGCACCCGCCGCAGCACCGGCGTCGGTGGATTCCACGATGAGCGCGCCGAGACCTTTCATGAAGCTGCTACGCAGCAACTTTCGTCGTGAAGCATCGCCGGGCGCACCGCCGATATCTTCGACCGGAGCCCCCAGCGCCCGGAAATGGCTTGCCGCCGAGCTCGAACCGGAGCCGCTGACGACCAGGCCAGTGCGTGCACCGTGCGCCGGGACGGAACCGATCACGGCGACGTCGGCGAAAGCGACCCCGGTGGCGACCGATACCGCCGCTGCCACGTCGTTCTTCACAACAGCGGATGCGGAGTTCATGTCCGCGTACGTCGTTCCCGAGCTCAGGTGCGGAGCCGCGGCCGTCGCGGCCTGCACGGCCACCTTCGAGCTGGTCAGGCTCAAGACCAGATCGGCACCGTTTACTGCGTCCGCCACGTCGTCGAACCGGATGACCTCCGACGGCGTTGCCGTGTCCGCGGGATCGAATCCTGAAACGTCCCAACCGATTGCCGCAAATCCCGACGAGTAGAGGGTGCCCGCTTCGCCGAGCCCCAGGATAGCTACCTTCATCATTTCCTCTCATACAATGATAGTTCCTATCACTTGATGTTGTAATGGTGGTCACAGCCGAGTAGAGATGTCAAGTAGGTCGCATACGACGACTCAGCAAGTCGGCGGGCACCGAACCGGCTACGGATGCAGCGAGCGCGAACCGTGCGGGCCGTCCCTGCAGGCGAGATACGTTGATGGACAGATCAACTGCCGCCAGGGCCCGATGGCCGGGAGTCGCTGCCGAACCCGCCTGCCGCCGGATGCGTCGGACAGAAGCTTCCAACTGTAGTAACGACGCAACATCGACGGCCGGACCTCGAGTCAGGACGAGTGCTGGGAAGCGACCGCCGGTCGATGGCATTCCGCCGGTCGTCGCCGGTAGTGCGCAACCCGGCCCGGACCACCCCCACCTCGAACTACGCTCGCAGACATGAGTGGCGAGTATCGGCAGGCATTCGGAGACAGCGTCGACAACCGGGAGCAATTCTGGCTGTCTGCGGCGGCAGACGTCGACTGGGACACCCCACCGACCACCGCGTTCGACGGCTCGCACTGGTTTCCCGGTGCCCGCCTGAACACCTGTTTCAATGCCCTCGACCGGCATGTCGACGCCGGGCACGGCGACCGGACCGCATTGATCTACGACTCGGCGATGCTCGGACTGACCCGCAGCTACACCTACGCCGAACTGCTCGATCGGGTCGCTCGTTTCGCCGGGGTGTTGAGCAGCAACGGCGTCTCCCCCGGCGACCGCGTGGTGATCTACCTGCCGATGATTCCCGAGGCAGTGATCGCCATGCTCGCGTGCGCCAGGCTCGGCGCGGTGCACTCGGTGGTGTTCGGCGGCTTCGCGGCCAAAGAGCTGGCGGCGAGAATCGACGACGCCGAGCCGGTCCTGCTGATCACTGCCGCCGGCGGGTTCGAGCCTGGTCGAGTCGTCGAATACCTCCCCCTGGTGCAGCGCGCCCTGACTCTCACGACGGCGACCGTCCCCGCGGTGATCGTCAAGGCCCGCGACGGCATCGCAGGCAGCCACGACTGGCTGGACTGGGACACCCTCATCGCCGACGCCCCCGCCGCCCAACCGGTTTCGGTGCAGGCGACGGATCCGCTGTACATCCTCTACACCTCGGGCACGACCGGTAAGCCCAAGGGTGTGGTGCGCGACAACGGCGGTCATGCCGTCGCGCTGACCTGGTCGATGCGCAATATCTACGACGTCGGTGCCGGTCAGGTGATGTGGACGGCGTCCGATGTCGGCTGGGTCGTCGGACACTCCTACATCGTCTACGGACCGCTGTTCGCCGGTGCCACAACGGTTCTCTACGAGGGCAAACCCGTAGGAACTCCCGATGCAGGCGCGTTCTGGCGGGTGATCCAGGATCACCGCGTCCGCGCGTTGTTCACCGCGCCGACGGCCTTGCGTGCCATCCGCAAGGTCGACCCACACGCCGCCGAGCTCGAGAAGTACGACACCTCGTCGCTCGAGACACTGTTCGTCGCCGGTGAACGCCTCGATCCCGACACCTACGAGTGGATTTCGCGAACCCTGGACCGCCCCGTCGTCGACCACTGGTGGCAGACCGAAACCGGCTGGGCGATCTGCGCCAATCTTCGTGGCCTCGAACCACTTCCGATCAAACCCGGATCACCGACGGTACCGGTGCCGGGATTCCAGGTCGGTATCCTCGACGCGGCCGGTGCGCCGGTGGAGGCAGGCACCGAGGGCAACATCGTCGTGCAGCTGCCACTGCCACCGGGCGCGCTGGTGGGACTCTGGAACGACGAATCACGGTTCCAGCGTTCGTATCTCGACACGTTCCCGGGCTACTACCTCACCGGCGATTCCGGGTACATCGACGCCGACGGGTACGTCTACGTGCTGGGCCGCAGTGACGACGTCATCAACGTGGCCGGCCACCGCCTGTCCACCGGGTCGATGGAGGCCGTGCTGGCCGGTCACCCCGCCGTCGCCGAATGCGCCGTCATCGGAATCCACGACGACCTCAAAGGCCAGCGCCCCAGCGGCTACGTGGTGCTCAAGGCCGGGGAGACCATCACCGAGGATCAGCTGCGTACCGAACTGGTGGCCATGGTCCGCGATCAGATCGGTGCACTCGCGACGTTCCGGGACGTGACGATCGTCGGTGCCCTACCGAAGACCCGCTCGGGCAAGATCCTGCGGAAGACGATGCGGCAGATCGTCGCCGGCGAGGAGTACGGCGTGCCGTCGACCATCGAGGATCCCGCCGTACTCGATGCGCTGGAGAAGTTGCTCGGCAGATAGGCGGCATCAATTCGCGCAACGATGGCCGAAACCCGCGCGCCAGGGGTCGTTCGCGCGAGATAGCGTCGTGCTCATGACAGATCTCGACACCCGTCCCGCCGTCGATTGGCTCGCCCTCGGCGCAGTCACCGTCACGGTGATCTCGTGGGCCTCGGCCTTCGTCGCGATTCGCGGCGTCGGCGAATCCTTCGGGGCGGGCCCGCTCGCGCTGGGTCGGCTGCTGATCGGATCTGTGGCACTCGGCGCGATAGTTGTGGCCAGAAGGCAGTGGGTCAAGCCCAACCGCACACAGTGGCTGCAGATCGTCAGTATCGGCGTGTTCTGGTTCGGCATCTACAACGTCGCCCTCAATGCCGCCGAGCAACGCGTCGATGCCGGTACGACGTCGATGATCATTCAGATCGGTCCGATTCTGGTCGCCCTGTTCGCGGGTCTGCTTCTGGGCGAGGGCTTTCCGAAGTGGTTGGTGATCGGTGCGGGCATAGCATTCGCCGGCGCGGTCATGGTCGGTGTCGTCACGGCGGTGACCACGACGTCGACCACCAAGACCGACGCCGATTTCCTCGGTATCGCTCTGTGCCTGGTGTCCGCGGTGACCTACGCCATCGGAGTGCTCAGCCAGAAGCCGGTGCTGCGCACCATCCCCGGACTTCAGGTGACGTGGATGGCATGCACCATCGGCGCGGTGTGCACGCTGCCCTTCGCACCGGCGCTGCTCGACGACCTCGGGGCTGCCTCGGCCGGTGCCACCGGCGGATTGATCTACCTCGGCCTGGTCCCGACGGCACTGGCCTTCAGCACCTGGGCCTATGCGCTGACGCGGATGAACGCCGGCAAGCTCGGGATCACCACGTACGCCGTGCCACCGATCACGATCACGCTGGCCTGGCTCCTGTTGGGTGAGGTGCCGCATTACCTCGCCGTGGTCGGCGGAGTGATCTGCCTGGTGGGCGTCGGATTGTCCCGCAAAAGATAGGGGTCACTTCGCAGGCTCCGCTCCCGCAGGAGTTAGGGGTCACTCCGCAGGCTCCGCTCCCGCGCTAGATCGCCTTGAAGCGGGCGATCGCCACCTCACGCTCGTGCTTGTGGTCGACGATCGGATCCACGTAGTCCTTGGGTCGACCGAACTTCAACGTGTGCACGGCTTTTCCTTCTTCGCCGCGCAGCTCCGGCACCCAGCGTCGGACGTAGTCCCCGGTGGGGTCGAACTTCTCGCCCTGAGTGATCGGGTTGAACACACGAAAGTACGGCGAGGCGTCGGTACCGGTCCCGGCGGTCCATTGCCACCCGTGCTGATTGTTGGCCAGATCGCCGTCGACGAGGTGCTGCATGAAGTAGCGCGCTCCCCGCCACCACGGCAGATGCAGATCCTTGACGAGGAACGACGCCACGATCATCCGCACTCGATTGTGCATCCACTTCTCGGAGTTCAGCTGCCGCATACCGGCATCGACGATCGGAAAGCCCGTTTCGCCCTTGCACCAAGCGTCGAACAACTCGTCGGCGTGCTTGCCCGAGTCCAATTCGATGGCGTCGAACTTCTTGACGTAGTTCTCCCTGGCACTGTCGGGTCGCTGAAAGAGGATGTCGGCGTAGAAGTCTCGCCAGCAGATCTGTCTGCGGTACGACGCCGCACCCTCGCTGCGGAGCTTTCCCAGGTCGGCCAACATCGTCCGTGGATGAATGGTTCCGTACTTCAGATGCACCGACATCCGGCTCGTCGAATCGAGATCGGGACGGTTGCGCTCGTCGTCGTACGCCGAGACCTCGTCGAGGAATTCCTTCCACTGCTTCGACGCAGCTGCCTCACCCGCCGCCGCGTCGGATGCATCCTTCTCGGAGGGAATCTTCACTCGCCGAACGCCTTTCACCTCGTCCGGGTCGATCCAGTCGGCGGAGTCGGCCGATGTGTCCGCCGGACCGCGCCACCCGTGTTCCAGCCACTGGCGCGAGTACGGCGTGAACACCTTGTACGGCTCCCCGTCGTTCTTGACGATCCGCCCGGGGGCGACCGCGTACGGAGACCCGGTCTCGACCAGAGTCACCTTCTCGCCCACACGCTTGTCTCGCTCACGCCCGTACGGACCGTAGTCGGCGCTGATGTGCACGTCCTCGGTGCCGATCGCCTTCGCCACCTTCGGGACCACCGTCTCGGGGTCACCGTGGACGACCATCAGCCGGCCGTCGAGTTGCTCGTCGAGTGCTTCGAGCGACCGGAACAGAAAATCCTTGCGCGGTCCGCCGGACGGCTTCAGCAGCCGATCGTCGAGCACGAAGAGCCCGAGCACCGGGTCTCCCGACTCGGCAGCGGCGGTGAGGGTGGGCAGATCCCCCAGACGGAGATCACGGCGAAACCAGACGATCGACATGCTTTCAGTCTTACCCACCGCGGTCCCGAGCAATCCCCGGCTCGACCCTTCGATTCTCAGAGAACCGCCAACCACGACTCACCAAGGCCGCAACAACGACCTCTAGCTTGGGATATACCGAACAGACAAGGAGAACATCATGACGAACACACGCCCCTTCCCCGGTGCACTCTCCCTGATCGACAGCACCTGCACCTTCGAGAAGTACTACGAGCAGCTCTACGCAAAGGCACCCGCACTGGCCTGGTCGCTCGATGCCGACACCGGACGCCGCAGTGCCCTCGAGGACTTCTTCGCCAAGACGCCCGAGGAACGCCGCACCACCGTCGACAGCTGGGTTGCATAGCATTGGTCCGGTGACCGAATCGCCGAGCACCCCCGCCACCGTTCTCGTCGTCGACGACGACGCAGACGTGTTGTCGTCACTGCAACGCGGCCTGCGCCTGTCCGGGTTCACCGTCATCACCGCGTCGGACGGTGCGGAGGCGCTCGGCGTCGTGTCGCGATCGATGCCCCACGCCATCGTGCTCGACATCAACATGCCGGTGCTCGACGGTGCCAGCGTGGTGACCGCGTTGCGCGCCATGGGAAACGACATCCCGATCTGCGTACTCAGTGCCCGCAGCTCGGTCGACGATCGCATCGCCGGACTCGAATCCGGTGCCGACGACTACCTCACCAAACCGTTCGTGTTGGCCGAGCTCGTCGCTCGGATCCGAGCCATGCTGCGCCGTCGCGGCACCGGTCCGGTTGTGCCGGTGGCAGATTCGGGCGCACCGAACTCGGCCGTCGCGATCGGCACCCTGGTGGTCGACATCCCCGGCTATCGCGTCCACCGCGGCGGAGCCGACATCGACCTGACCAAGCGCGAATTCGAGTTGCTCGCGATCCTGGCTCGCAACAAGGGCGTCGTTCTCACACGTGAACGACTGCTCGAACTGGTCTGGGGCTACGACTTCGTTGCCGACACCAACGTCGTCGACGTGTTCGTCGGATACCTCCGACGCAAACTCGAGGCCGACGGGTCGCCGCGCATCCTGCACACGGTCCGCGGGGTCGGCTTCGTCGTCCGGGACGCCCCATGAGCTTCTCGCTGCGCGCCCGGGTGGCCGCGGCCACCGCTCTCGGAGCCACCCTGGTGGTGGCCGCCCTCGCGGTGGTCACCTCGGTCGCCATCTCCCGCAACAACGTCAATCAGCTCGACGAACGTCTGACGACGGCCTCGCAGGTGCTGGTCCCGAACTCGTCGACGTTGGAGGCCTTCATCGATCAGCTGTCCGGAGCGTTCGCCGTCACGATTCGCAGCGGCGACATCGTGGTCGCATCGACCCCGACGCGGCTGCCTGCGCTGGCGGCCGGATCCCAGACCGTCGACGTGGACGGTCAACGGTTCCGGGTCTACACGGCAGTATCGACCGTTGTCTCGTCCATCTCCATCTCGATCGGTGTGCCCGCCATCGAAGCTCAACAAGTGACCGACGAGCAACAGAAGCAGGTACTCCTGTTGGGACTGGCCGCGATCGCCGTGTCCACGGGCCTGGGTTGGCTCTTCGGTGGACGGGCCGTGAGACCGCTGGTGACGTTGACCCGTCAGGTCAGTGCCCAGCCACCGACCGCTCCCGAAACCCGCACGGGCGTCACCGAAGCCGACGAACTCGCCGTCGCCATCGGGGGCATGCTGACCAGGCTGAACGAGGCTCAGGAACGCACCAACGCCGCGCTCGACACTGCCCGCGATTTCGCGGCCGTCTCCGCGCACGAGCTCCGCACCCCGCTGACCGCGATGCGCACGGACATCGAGGTGCTCAGAACCCTCGATCTCGAGCGCGCGCAGCAGCAGGAGATTCTGGGCGACCTCGAACGGACACAGGGACGAGTGGAGACGACACTGACAGCCTTGGAGCGACTGGCGTCGGGTGAATTGTCCAGCGAGGCCGACAGAGTCGAGACCGACATCATCGACATCTGCGACGTCGCAGCCCAGGATGCGCAGCGACTGCATCCGGGCCTCGACATACGGGTCGAGTCCGCCCCCGACTGCGAGATCACGATGCGTGCCCTGCCGACCGGCCTTCGGCTGGCCGTCGACAACGTGATCGGAAACGCCGTTCGGCACGGCGACGCGACGTCGATCGTCATCACCGCCGAGCGCGAGGGCACGACGGTACGCGTCCTGGTCGACGACAACGGATCCGGCGTTCCCCTCGATGAACGCGAGACGGTGTTCGGCCGATTCGAGCGCGGCACCCGAGCGGCCAAGGGCGGCTCGGGGCTCGGCCTGGCACTGGTGGCTCAGCAAGCCCAATTGCACGGCGGGCGGGCCTGGTTCACCGACAGTCCATTGGGCGGAGCGAGATTGGTGCTGGAGCTGCAGGACAGCTGAAGTACGGCAGTCTTTACGCGGGGGAAACCTGCGGGTCCATCCGATCCGAGGATCATGTACCCATGCACACGTCGTCGGACTTCTTCGTCCCCACCATCGACATCTCACCGTACGTTCTGGACGGTGCCACCGCGGCGGCCGACGGGACCGCCCGGCGCAGCGTCGCGTCGGACATCGATTACGCTTGCAGCACAGTCGGTTTCATGCAGATTCTCGGACACGGGATCCCCGAGGACACCGTGAACGGCCTGGCGTCGGCGATGGATTCGTTCTTCGGACTCGAACCGGCGGCGAAGCGGGCCTACATCTGCCCACCCGAACGCAACCGCGGGTACACCGCTCCGAAGAGCGAATCGCTGAGCCTGAGCCTGGGAGTCGAATCGGCGTCGGGCACGAACGACTGGTTCGAGGCCTTCAACGTCGGGACGGGCGAGGCGAACACCTGGCCCGAGTGCGCGGGGTTCCAGCGCGCCGTCGAACGGTACTTCGCCGAGGCAGCGCGCGTGGCCCGGACGCTGACCACCGTGTTCGCCGACGCACTCGGTGTGGCCCCGACCGTGTTCTCCGACATCACCGATCGCTCGCTCGACACCCTGCGGATGAACAACTACGCGCTGGACCCCGGCCTACGTGTGCCGGACACCGAGCTCACCGGGATGAGCGAGCACACCGACTACGGATTGGTGACGGTGCTGTGGGCCGATCGAGTGCCCGGTCTGCAGGTTCTCGGCATCGACCGACGGTGGCACGACGTGCAACCCGTCGAGGGAGCGATGCTGGTGAACCTGGGTGATCTGACGGCCCGACTGACCAACGACCGCTGGGTGTCGACGCTGCATCGCGTGCGTCCGCCGATTGCCGACGGAACGATTCAGCGCAGGCGCTCTGCCGCCTTCTTCCACGACGGCAACCTCGACGCGGTGATCGCGCCGTTGCCGTCGTGCATCGAGCCCGGTGACGTGGCCCGGTACGAACCGGTGACGGTAGCCCAGCACATTGCCGCCAAGCTCGCGGGTTCCCGAGGGGGAAAGGCCAACACCTCGGCAGCCCGCGAGGCCGAGCGGGTACGCAGCGCTGTCACCTGACCTGCGGGTGCTTCGAGTGCAGTTATTTGACGTCGAGCAGGTCGATGACGAACACGAGCGTCTTGCCGGACAGGCGGTGACCTGCGCCGGCGGGGCCGTAGGCGAGCTCCGGCGGAATGGTGAGCTGACGGCGTCCGCCGACCTTCATTCCGGGGATGCCGTCCTGCCAACCCTGAATGAGTCCGCGCAACGGGAACTGGATGGATTCGCCGCGGTTCCAGGACGAGTCGAACTCTTCGCCCGAATCGAACTCGACTCCGACGTAATGCACCTCCACGGTGCCGCCTGCGACTGCCTCTGCGCCGTCACCCTCGACGAGGTCGACCGTCACCAGGTCCAATGGTGCTGGTCCGGCCTGAAATTCGATCACTGGCTTCGTCACTGAAGTCTCCTGCGGTTGATGCCGGCCCGCCGACGCCGGCTGTGAAGCTCTGGGCATATTCCACATCGACTTTACGTCGTGATGGTCAACCGATCGGAGCTGGCATCAAATTCGTCTGGTATTCGCAGGTCAGCGTGTTGCCGGTTGCGGGGTCGGCCATCTCGACCTTCCACGCGTCGGAGAACTGATTCACCCCGTGATGCATCGAGATGGTGCCCGAGATCAAGACCGTTCCACGCGCGAACAGACCGCGCTCGGTGAGTACGTCGAGCCAGTACTGCGGAGCGAGAAGATCACCGAGAGTTCCGGACTGGATGAGAACTCCGTCGGCCCAACCGGTCAAGGTGATCTCGTCCAGTCGGTCGGCCACCTCGCTCAACCGCCACGCACCGGTACCGAGCACGTCGGGGGCGGCGTTCTTGCTCCATGCAACGCTGTGCACTTCCAGGTCACGGTCGGTGTGGTCGCATGCGACCGTGAGCAGCACGTCGTCGATGGTCTCGCCCAGGATCACCAGAGCCCACTCGGCCTCGCCCGAGGTGCGTCCGTGTTGAACGGCGACGGCATCGGTCTGCTGCGCCAGATACGGCGAGATGGGGTACAGCGCCGGGGTAACCGTGGGAGCCGGCACGCCCAGTTCGGCCAACTCTGCGATGTGCGACGCCACCTCTTCCTGGTTGCGACCGGCATAGCCCGCATTGAGCAGCGCGGTCACTTCTACCGACTCGGTCGTGCCGTCGGGCAACGTGAATGTGAGCATCAGTAAGGACCCTCTCCTCGTAAATTAATTGTTTCCGATGCGCCCAAAGCCTTGCGCATACGTTTTGTATACAGCAAGTATGGAGCACGTACAACGGATAGAGTGATCCCAGGCACACAAAGGAGTCGTCATGACCGAACCAGTTTCGGTGGATAGAAAAGGCCTGGCCAAGGCCTTTGCCGCCAGCCTGACCGGAACGGCGTTGGAGTGGTACGACTTCGCCGTCTACTCGGCCGCAGCAGCGCTGGTGTTCCCGCTGGTCTTCTTCCCCGACAGCGATCCGCTGACCGGCACATTGCTTGCCTTCTCGACCTACGCGGTCGGATACATCGCCCGTCCAGTAGGTGGATTCGTCTTCGGGCGACTCGGCGACGTCATCGGCCGAAAACAACTTCTCGTCATCACCCTGCTGCTGATCGGCGTCACGACGTTCGCCATCGGTTTGATCCCCGGATACGACACCATCGGCATCGCGGCCCCGATCATCCTCGTCACCATGCGCTTCTGCCAGGGCGTTGCCGTCGGCGGCGAGTGGGGCGGAGCCGTTCTGCTCTCCAGCGAATACGGCGATCCCCGCAAGCGCGGCTTCTGGTCCTCCGCAGCGCAGATCGGACCACCGGCGGGCAACCTGCTCGCCAACGGCGCACTGGCAATCCTGACTCTGTCGCTCACCGACCAGCAGTTCGAGTCCTGGGGCTGGCGTGTTGCATTCCTCTTCTCGGCCGTTCTCGTCGGTTTCGGTCTGTGGATCCGCTTGAAGCTCGAGGACACCCCGGTGTTCAAAGCACTTCAGGAGAGCGGCGATCGCTCGGAAGCCCCGATCAGCGAAGTGTTCAAGACGGAACTGCGACCACTGGTGGCAGGCATCATGTCCCGCGTCGCACCCGACGTCATCTACGCACTGTTCACGGTCTTCTCGATCACCTACGGAACTCAGAAACTGGGCTTCGAGCGCAGCGAGGTGTTGACGGCAATTCTGGTCGGATCGGCCTGCCAACTCGGCTTGATCCCGCTGGCCGGAGCGGTCTCCGACCGCATCAACCGACGCCTGGTCTACGGCGTCGCGGCCGTGGGCGGCGTTGCCTGGAGCGCGATCTTCTTCCTCGTCATCGGCGGTGGATCCCTACCGCTGCTGATCCTCGGCGTCGTCGTCGGCCTGGCGTTCCACTCGTTCATGTACGGACCGCAGGCCGCCTTCGTCACCGAGCAGTTCAGCGTTCGACTCCGCTCGACCGGCAGCTCGTTGGCGTACACGATCGCCGGAGTGTTCGGTGGAGCGATGGCACCGCTGATCTTCGTGTACCTGCTCGACAAGACCGACAGTTGGGTACCGATCGCCGGATACATCGTCATCGTCGGCGCGGTGACGCTGGTCGGCCTGGCACTGGGACGCAACCCCGACCCCACCGAGGACGAGCACTACGTGCTACTGAATCAGGAACACGAAAAGGCTACGCGCGCAGCAGAGTCTGAAGTGTGACCTCGAGGTGAGCGTCGATCTTCTCGTGCACCAGGCCCTCGTCGCCGACACTCAGTGCGTCGATGATGGCCTGGTGCTCGGCGCACACGCGGTGCTGCCGGTTGGCCGCGGTGAACAGAGCGCTCAGACCGACCCGCAGCTGCCGAGCACGCAGACCCGCGTAGGTGCGGGAGAGGAGATCGCTGCCCGCCGAATCGATCAAACTCTGATGGAAGGTGCCGTCCCAGTCGATGAACTCCTTCGGCGCTTCGGCACTGTCGGAGTTCATCAGCAATTCCTGCTGTTCGAGCGCATGCTGCATCGCCGCGATCGGAGCGTCCCCGGCGCGCAGCGCACGAGTGGCCGCATGCCGTTCGAGGACGCCGCGCAGATCCATCAGTTCGGCGATCTGCCGTCCGGACATGGCCGGCACATGCGCGCCGCGCTTGGGCACCATCTCGACCAGTCCCTCGGACTGCAACATCAGCAGCGCCTCACGCACCGGCGTCCGCGACACTCCGATACGCGTCGCGAGCTCCTGTTCGTTGAGAAACGTGCCGGTGGCGGCCGGTGACGACAACACCTGATCGCGTACGAACAGATATGCCTTGTCCCTCCCCGACAGTGGTTGCATACGATATGTATACCTGTCTTCCCCCGACGAAACCAGGAGTCAGACCGTGAGCTCGACTATCCGCATCAGCCTGGCCCAGATCACCAGTGGCGAACACCCCACCGAAAACCTCGAACTCGTCGACACCCACGCCCGTGCCGCCGCACACGCCGGTTCGGACATCGTCGTGTTCCCCGAGGCGACCATGCGATGCTTCGGCGGACCCATCAGGAAAATCGCGGAGCCTCTCGACGGCGAGTGGGCGAACGCCGTGCGCTCCATCGCCTCCGACGCCGGCATCACCGTCGTTGCCGGAATGTTCACTCCAGCCCCGGACGACAGGGTGACGAACACCCTGCTCGTCACCGGGCCCGGCATCGACGCGAGCTACGACAAGATCCACCTGTTCGACGCATTCGGATTCGCCGAATCCGATACCGTCGCACCGGGTTCGGACCCGCTCGTGGTGGACATCGCCGGAGTTCGAGTGGGCTTCGCGACCTGCTACGACATCCGATTCCCCTCGCTGTTCCAGAAACTCGGCGACCTCGGAGCAGAGGTCGTCGTGGTTCCCGCGTCGTGGGGATCGGGTGACGGCAAGGTCGAGCAATGGACCCTGCTCGCTCGCGCACGCGCGTTGGACTCGACCACCTTCATCGCAGCCTGCGACCAAGCCGAACCCGCTGCCGCCGAGGGTAATGCGCCGCTGGGCGTGGGACACAGCATCGTCTGCTCCCCCACCGGCGAGATCCTCGGTCAGCTCGACGCGACACCGGGCATGCTGACCATCGACATCGACACAGGACTGGTCGACGCCGTGCGCAGAACTCTGCCGGTGTTGAAGAACCGCAAGCACTTCGACGCCTGACGGGCCCGCGAACTCGAAGTTATGGATGGATTTCGCCCTAAATCCGTCCATAACCTCGAACTCGGCGCGCGAACGCTCCCGTCACGCACCGAGATCGCAGTTGTGTAGACGAAACAGGCCATATCGCCTGCGTAACTGCGAACTCGGCGTAAACAACAATGCCGCCGGCTCCCGAGGGGAGCCGGCGGCGTCGTTGTACAGCGGGAGCTAGCGGGAGCCGACGTCCTGGTAGTCGCGCTCGGTGTAGCCGGTGTAGATCTGGCGCGGACGGCCGATCTTGCCGGTCGTGTCCTCGTTCTGCTCGCGCCAGTGCGCGATCCAGCCCGGGAGACGGCCCATCGCGAACAACACCGTGAACATGCGCGGCGGGAAGCCCATCGCGCGGTAGATCAGGCCGGTGTAGAAATCGACGTTGGGGTACAGCTTGCGCTCGACGAAGTAGTCGTCGGTCAGCGCGGTCTCCTCGAGCTTGAGAGCGATCTCGAGCAGTTCGTCGCCGTTGCCGAGCTTGCCGAGGATCGTGTGCGCAGTTTCCTTGACCAGCGTCGCGCGCGGATCGAAGTTCTTGTACACGCGGTGCCCGAAGCCCATGAGCTTGACGCCGTCTTCCTTGTTCTTGACTCGACGCAGGAAGTCGGTGGCGTCGCCGCCCTCGGCCTTGATCTTGTCCAGCATCTCGAGCACGGCCTGGTTGGCTCCGCCGTGCAGCGGGCCCCAGAGCGCGTTGATGCCGCCGGAGATCGAGGTGAACAGGTTGGCCTGCGAGGATCCGACGAGACGCACCGTCGAGGTGGAGCAGTTCTGCTCGTGGTCGGCATGCAGGATGAGCAGCATGTCGAGTGCCTTGACGATCTCGGGATCCACCTCGTACGGCTCGGCCGGGAAGCCGAACGTCAGACGCAGGAAGTTCTCGACCAGGCTCTTCGAGTTGTCCGGGTACAGGAACGGCTGACCGACGGACTTCTTGTAGGCGTACGCCGCGATGGTCGGCAACTTGGCCAGCAGACGGATGGTCGACAGCTCGACCTGCTCCGGGTCGTTGGGGTCGAGCGAGTCCTGGTAGTACGCCGACAGCGCGTTGACGGCACTCGACAGCACCGGCATCGGGTGAGCGTTGCGCGGGAACCCGTCGAAGAACCGCTTGAGGTCCTCGTGCAGCAGAGTGTGCCGACGGATCTTGTCGGTGAACTTCTCGAGCTGAGCCTCGGACGGCAGCTCCCCGTAGATCAGCAGGTAGCTGACCTCGATGAACGAAGACTTGCCCGCAAGCTGTTCGATCGGGTATCCGCGGTAGCGCAGGATGCCTGCGTCACCGTCGATGTAGGTGATGGCCGACTTGGTCGACGCGGTGTTGACGAACCCGCCGTCCAACGTCGTGTAGCCGGTGGTGGCCAGCAACTTTCCCAGCTCGATGCCGTTGTTGCCTTCGGAGGCCTCGGCAATCGACATGGAGTATTCGCCACCGGGATAGGTGAGGGTGGCTTTGGCATCATTCTCAGCGGGCACGAATGGTCCCTCTCGAACTCGTGTAACGGACACGTACTTGAAGCGGACAGTTCTAACGTCGATAGTGAAACTAGTCTCTCGACGCCTCGGACGCCCACGGAGGGTCGGCACCGGGTCGAGAAACCGTGATTGCCGCCGCTTTCGCGGCGAAATCGAGCGCTTCCCGCCAATCTTGCTTGCTCATCTCTTTCACCGCGTTCGATGTGATAATGCTCTCCTTCTGCAGAAAGCTGAGCAGAGCCCCTTGCACGGTGTCACCTGCGCCGATGGTGTCGACGACGTCGACCGCAACTCCCGGTACCGAGATCTCCTCGGCTGTGACAATTTTTGTACCCGACGTCTCCTCGGCTGCGGTGAAGACCGAGATTCCGTTGCCGCCGCGAGTCATGACCACTGCGGTGACACCCGACGCGAGCCAGTCGTCCACCGTTGTGCCCTGGGTTCCGAGCCCCAACCAATGCGAGTCGTCCTCGGAGACCTTGAGGATGTCGATGCTGGGCAACCACGAACGGAAACGGTCGCGGAACCCGTCGGCGGTGATGTCTCCGCTGGTGCTGTCGATCGCGGCAGGCCGGATGTTGGGGTCGAGCATCGTGAGCTTGCCCGCCGCCCGGGCGCGGTGCAGCAGGCCCGCGTACATCGACGCCCCGGGTTCGTAGAGCAGTGACAACGTGCCGAACGAGAGCACGCTGATCTCGTCGGGTAGATCGCCGGGATCGGCAACGAGACGATCGGCGGTGCCGTCGGCGTAGAACGAATACTCGGCACTGCCGTCGTCGGCGAGGGTGGTCATCGCCAAGGTCGTCGGCTCGTCGCCGCGCTGCACCCACGTGGTGTCCACACCCGCGTCGCGCAGACTCGCCAGGATCTGCTCGCCGAACGGGTCGCGCGAGATACGCGAGAGGTACGCGACGGGCGAACCCAGTCGACCGATCGCGACGGCGACGTTGAACGGCCCGCCGCCGAGTTTCGGCGAGAGCAGCGGCCCCTCGTGCACCGGGACCAGATCGACCAACGCCTCACCGCACACCAGAATGGTCACTTCTCGTACCTCATTCCCCAGGTGCCGGACCAGGTTCGTCCCGGATCGAGCACGATCAGATCGATTTCGGAGTTCAGCGCATCGGGCGGGCACGTCATCGGCTCGATCGCCAACGCCCGGCCGCGCTCGGGATATGCCTGATCGTTGGCGGGATCGGCAGTGAACACCTGCACCCATCCGAAGCTGCTGTCGGTCCACAACACCGTCGCAGTGCCGTCCGGGCCGCGCAGTACGTGGTTCGCTCGGCCGTCGGCCTCGGGCAACGAGGCGCTGAACGGAGTGTCCAGCTGCACGCCCTCCAGGGCTCTCGGCTGCCGGAAGTCGTACTCGGTATCGGCCGTCGGCACCGAGTTGCCCACGGGCAGATTGCGTACCGGATCGAGCGGCAGCCGGGTTCCCGCGGACAGCTCGAGGGTGCACTCGTCGAGCGGCACGTCCCCCACCCGGACGAAGGTGTGAAAGCCCATCCCGTACGGCGCGGGCGAGTCACCGGTGTTCTTCGCCGACGCGGTGACGGTGAGACCGTCCGCCGACAGCTCGTGCACCACGGTCACCGTGATCGAGAACGGCCAACCCTTCTGCGTTCCGATGTCCACGCTCTGCTCGACGCGAGAGTCGGTGTGTTCCACGAGAGTCCACGCCACGCGTCGAACGAATCCGTGACTGGCGTTGTTGCGAGCCGGCTCGGAGATCTCCATCCGATGCTCGACGCCTTCGAAGGTGAACGTCCCATCGGCCGTCCGATTGGGCCACGGGGCCAACACCAGCCCCGCCGACAACGGCGGCTTCGAGCCCGCCTCCCACGTCTCGGTGAGCGCTGCGCCGTCGTATTCGAGCGCCCGAAGGCCCGCTCCGACGGCAGCGATGTCTGCCCGATACTTGCCGCTCGTCAACGAGTACGTCTGCGCGTCAGCCATGAGAGACATTCTTCACCACCGCACCCACGCGATACCGAATGAATGCAGGAAGAGCCAGCGCGGCGATCGAGACGCCGATGACGACCAGAACCCCACCGCCGGCAGCAGCCGCCGCCGTACCGACGGATGCGGCCGCTGCGCCGTGCAGTACGTCGCCGATGCGCGGACCTCCCGCGACGACGACGATGAACACACCCTGCAGTCGACCGCGCATCTCGTCGGTCGCGACCTGTTGGAGCATCGTGCTGCGGAACGCCGCCGAGATCATGTCGGCTCCACCGCCGAGGGCCAGGAACGCCAACGCGAACCACAGGGCGACAGTGGTGGCCCCGTCGGTGGCCGCGCCGACGGCCAGACCGAAGCCGATCATCGCCGCGCCCCACACGACGATGCAGATGAGCACCGCCAGCCCCTGCCTGCGTACTCGGGGCAACCAGCCGGAGAACACGCCTCCCACCACCGCGCCCGCGGACATCGCGGCGAACAGCATGCCGAGCACCGGACCGCCCGACGCGGGATCGCCGAAGCTCTCGTGCGCGATCTGCGGGAACAGCGCGCGGGGCATACCGAACACCATCGCAATGATGTCGACGACGAACGAGGCCAGCAGCACCTTCTGCGTCGCGAGGTAGGCGAAACCGTCGAACACCGAACGCAATCCGGCGCGCTGACCCGACTTCGCCGGCGGAATCCCCGGCAGCCGGATCACCGCCCACAGGGTGGCGAACAGTGCGACGGTGTCGATCAGATAGAGGGTCTCGAGTCCGATGTAGTAGATGAGGATGCCTGCGCTGAGCGGTCCGGCGATGGCACCGAAGTTCATCACAGTCATGTTCAGCGAATTCGCAGCGGGCAACTGCTCGGCAGGCAGGATCCGCGGGAGAATCGCGCTGCGCGTCGGCTGGTTCACCGCGAAGAATGCCTGCTGAACGGCCAACAGCACCAGGATGATCCACACATTGTTCAGGTCGAGAAACGCTTGCAACCAGAACAGTGCCGACGTACCGATCAGGCCGCAGGTGGTGATCATCAACAGGGTGCGGCGGTCCATCACGTCGGCCAACGCTCCACCCCACAGGCCGAAGACGATGAGCGGCACCAACGCGAACACACCGGTGAGGCCCACGTAGGCCGAGCTCAGTGTGATCTGGAAAACCTGTTGCGGCACAGCAACAATGGACAGTTGGGCACCGATGACGGTGACGATGTTCGCGAGCCACAACCGCTTGTAGGACGGAGTCCTCAGCGGAGTCGTATCGGCAAGAATGCCGCGCAATCGGCTCACGGCTGCAGACGCTCGATCACACCGCTTGCCACCGTCAGGCGAATTCGGTTGTGCATGCGGCTCGTTCGGCCCTGCCAGAACTCGACCGTCTCCGGCTCGACGCGAAAACCGCCCCAGTTCGGCGGAACCGGCACGTCGATTCCGTCGAACGTCGCGGTGACCTCGGACAGTCGCGCAACCAGATCCTCCCGCGAGCCGACCGGTCGCGACTGCTCGGACGCCCATGCCCCCAGCTGGGAGCCCCGGGGTCGCGTGCGCCAATACGCCTCGGTGGTCTCGGCATCGACCTTGACCACCGGGCCGCGGACGGTGAGTTGGCGGGCAATTCCGATCCACGGGAACGTGATCGACGCATACGGCGTCGCGGTGAGCGCACGGCCCTTGTCCGAGTCGTAGTTGGTGTAGAAGACCACACCGGACGCGTCGAAGTCCTTGCACAACACGGTGCGGGTGGCGGGTCTACCCGACTCGTCGACCGTCCCCAACACGATGGCGTTGGGCTCGGGCAGATTCGCGGCTATCGCGTCGGACAACCACTGCTGCGCCAGCGAACACCACCCGCCCGCCAGAGCATCGACGTCCAGGTCCTCGGGCTCTCCGTAGTCCACCCGCATGTTCGCCAGGCGCTGTTCATCTGCAGACACAAGCCCAGACGCTACTCCCGCGTCGATCCCGGCTATGGTTCTGACGAAGTACGCCCGGATGCGGCGCAGAGCCGGGTGCAGTTGCGACGAGGGAGTCCACAGGCCATGGCTGTTCAACGAGTTCCCGAGGATTTCGTCCCCGGTCTCGAAGGTGTCGTCGCGTTCACCTCCGACATCGCCGAGCCCGACAAGGACGGCGGCGCATTGCGCTACCGCGGCGTCGACATCGAGGAACTCGTCGCGCAGAACGTGACGTTCGGTGATGTCTGGGCCTTGCTCGTCGACGGCGAGTTCGGACGAGGACTCCCGCCGGCCGAACCCTTCCCGCTGCCGATCCACACCGGCGACGTCCGTGTCGACGTCCAAGCGGGTCTGGCGATGCTCGCTCCGATCTGGGGATACCAGCCGATACTCGACATCGACGACTCCACCGCTCGCGACAACCTCGCCCGCGCGTCGGTGATGGCCCTGTCCTACGTCGCCCAGTCCGCTCGCGGTATCTACCAGCCCGCAGTTCCGCAGACCCGCATCGATCAGGCCGCAACCGTCACCGAGCGATTCATGGTCCGGTGGAAGGGCGAACCGGATCCCGCTCACGTCGCCGCCATCGACGCATACTGGGTCTCGGCTGCAGAGCACGGCATGAACGCCTCGACGTTCACCGCACGCGTCATCGCCTCCACCGGGGCAGACGTCGCCGCCTGCTTGTCCGGTGCCATCGGTGCGATGTCCGGACCGCTGCACGGCGGTGCACCCGCCCGCGTCCTGCCGATGATCGAAGAGGTCGAGAAGACCGGCGACGCACGGGCTCTGATCACCGGAATCCTGGACCGCAAAGAGAAGCTCATGGGCTTCGGGCACCGCGTCTACCGCGCCGAGGACCCGCGCGCCCGTGTACTGCGCGCTACGGCGAAGAGACTGAACGCACCGCGCTACGAGGTCGCCGCAGCACTCGAGCAGGCGGCGCTGACCGAACTGCGCGAACGCCGCCCCGATCGAGCCATCGAAACCAACGTCGAATTCTGGGCCGCGGTGATCCTCGACTTCGCCGAGGTACCGGCGCACATGATGCCCGCCATGTTCACCTGTGGACGTACCGCGGGCTGGTGCGCGCACATCCTGGAGCAGAAGCGCCTGGGCAAGCTCGTCCGACCCGCTGCCCTCTACACCGGCCCCGAACCGCGGTCACCCGAGTCCGTCGAAGGCTGGGACCTGATCCGGTAGTCGAAGCTGGTATGGCACCCGACTACCCTGTAAGGGCCATATTCCATCGACGCTAGGACGCGCTACTCCATGGCCGAATTGCCGATCATTCCCGCCGATCTCCTGCCCGCCGACGGACGCTTCGGCTGTGGCCCGTCCAAGGTTCGCCCCGAGCAGCTGCAATCCCTGGTCGATGTCGGCGCTTCCGTGTTCGGCACCAGCCATCGCCAGAAGCCCGTCAAGGACGTCGTCGGACGTGTGCGCAGTGGTTTGAAGGATCTATTCTCCCTCCCCGAGGGCTACGAGGTCGTCCTCGGCAACGGCGGCACCACCGCATTCTGGGACGCAGCTGCATTCGGCCTGATTCGCGAGAAGTCGCTGCACCTGACCAACGGCGAGTTCAGCTCGAAGTTCGCCTCGGTGGCCAAGAACAACCCGTTCATCGGTGATCCGATCGTCGTCAAGGCAGAGCCGGGCAGCGCGCCCGAGCCCACCTCCGACCCGTCCGTCGACCTGATCGGCTGGGCGCACAACGAGACCTCGACGGGCGTGGCCATTCCGGTCAGCCGTCCGGCCGGCTCCGAGAACGCCCTCATCGCGATCGACGCCACCTCCGGCGCAGGCGGTCTCCCGGTCAACGTCGCCGACTCGGACGTCTACTACTTCGCTCCGCAGAAGTGCTTCGCCGCCGACGGTGGCCTGTGGGTCGCGCTGATGAGCCCCGCCGCGCTCGAGCGCGTCAGCGAGATCGCCGCCACGGATCGGTGGGTCCCGGACTTCCTGTCACTGCCGATCGCCGTCGACAACAGCAGCAAGAACCAGACGTACAACACCCCGGCCGTGGCGACACTGTTGCTCTTCGCCGATCAGATCGAATGGCTCAATTCGCAGGGCGGCCTCGACTGGGCCACCAAGCGCACCGCCGATTCGTCCTCACGCCTGTACGACTGGGCCGAGAACAGCGAATTCGCAACGCCGTTCGTCACGAACCCGGATCACCGCAGCCAGGTCGTCGGCACCATCGACTTCGACGAGAAGGTCGACGCAGCCCAGGTTGCGAAGATCCTGCGCGCCAACGGCGTCGTCGACACCGAGCCGTACCGCAAGCTCGGCCGCAACCAGTTGCGTGTCGGTATGTTCCCGGCCATCGAGCCGGACGACATCACCGCACTGACCAAGAGCATCGACTGGGTCGTGTCCACGCTGAGCTAGTTGGCAGGGCAGGAGTGGAGCCTGCGGAACGACCATTCCCAGGGCAGGAGTGGAGCCTGCGGAACGACCATTCCCAGGGCAGGAGTGGAGCCTGCGGAACGACCATTGCCAGCAAGCTCACAGCTCTGGCGCTCCCTTCGAGGCCTACACTTGCTATCAAGTAAGCAAGCGTAACGACCTCGGAGGGAGCGCTCGTATGTTCAGGCTCCTGACCGTCGCGCTGCGGATCCGCGTGACACTGGTCTACTGCACCCTCGCGGTGGCAGGCACGGTAGCGCTCGGCCAGATCGGGCCGCACGATCGCTGGCACGTGCTGCATGCGGCGAGTACCAACCTGCACAATCTGACCGACGGTCACCTAGCCACTGTCGTCACGAGCGTCTTCCTCACCGAGGGTCGGGTGAACTGGCTGTGGTTGGCCGCGGTCGCCGTGCTGTTCGCCGTCGCCGAATGGGTCGCCGGCTGGCGACGCTTCCTTCTCACCTTCGGCGCCGGACATGTCGGTGCCACTGCTCTGGTGGCAGTCGGCCTGCTCATCGGTATTCACAACGACTGGCTCGCGGACTCGCTGGCGATGGCCGTCGACGTCGGTGTCAGCTACGCGGCAGCAGCGGTCGCAGGGTCGATGATCCGGTACCTGCCGATGCCGTGGCGTGTCGGCTGGGCCGCACTGTGGATCGGCGTCGTCACGATCAGTGGAGTGTCCGATCCGTCCTTCACCGCCGTCGGGCACGCGATTGCCCTGACCATCGGTTTCGGCCTGGGTGCCCTCTACCTGCGCAGGGACGCATCGGCGTTGTCGCACAAAGCAATCGACGCAAGATCGACCGAATGGGTGCAGCCGAGCCCGCAGCTGTCTACCCTCTGACAGGGAAACATCGTCGGCAGAAGCGATGCGTGTCGAACACCCGCCGAATACGGCAGGTGAACTAGGCTCGAACTCGACGGTATCGCGAGCCGGCGCGATGAGGAGGTCAAGGTGCGAGACTTACGTGTGGTGGGTCTCGAGGCCGACGGAAAGTTCGTCGTGTGCGCAGATCCCAAGACCGGCGACAGATTCCGGCTTCCAGCCGACGACAAGCTCCGCGCGGCCTCACGCGGTGACATCGCTCGACTAGGACAGATTGAGATCGAAATGGACAGCTTGCTTCGGCCGAAAGAAATTCAGGCCCGCATCCGCAGCGGAGCGACCATCGAACAGGTTGCCGCCGACTCCGGAATGGCCATCAGTCGCGTCGAGGTGTTCGCTCACCCGGTGCTGCTCGAACGTTCGCAGGCCGCGTCGATGGCCCAGGCCGGTCATCCGCTGCGCCACGACGGCCCGGCCGTTCAGACCCTGCTCGAGATCGTCACCCTCGCCTTCCGCGCTCGCGGGCACAACCTCGACGACGCGGAGTGGGACGCCTGGCGCGACGAGGACAACAAGTGGGTCGCACAGCTGAAGTGGCAGGCGGGCCGCACCACCAACAAGGCGCACTGGCAGTTCCTGCCCGACGGCCACGGCGGCACCATCGCGCCGCTCGACGACACCGCCCACGAACTGATCGATCCCGACTTCGGACGCCAACTGCGTGGCCTCGCACCGGTGCGCGCACTGACGTCCGCCGAGGATGACGACCAGGCCTCGCAGCAGAGCTTCGACGAGTACTACGGCACCACCGCCGACAGCGAACTCGACGCCGAGACCATCGAGGTCGAGGTGGACGATGCGCCGACTCCCGAGCCCGAGCAGCCACGCGAACCGGTGGCCAGGGAGCCGAGGCCCGCACCCAAGCCTGCCGCCGGTCACACCGGCGGCAAGGACAAGCGCGGCAAGCCGGCCATGCCGTCGTGGGAGGACGTGCTGCTCGGCGTTCGCAGCAGCGGGCACAACTGATCTCTTCGATGGCCGATTTGCCGCTCGGTGACAGATTGCCGACGCCCACACCGTAGGCTTTCGACGGAGCTTACGGAGAGAGAGGTGCCGGTAGTGGGGGCCAAAGCATCAACGATCTGGTACGTGGACGCACCGGATCCCATTTCGGTACTCCGAGAAGCCACCACCTCGGACTGGAATGCTGCGAGCGCACTCGTCGGACGTCTGTACCCCCACCTGACGGCAGTGCCCCTCGGACAGGGTCCGATATCGACATCGGCCGGCGTGGACGACGATCACGTCTTCATCGGTTGCTACCCCGGCGTCACCGTGGTCTGCGGATCGAACCTGTCGGTGCCGACACCGTCGACGCTTCCCGAATCCTTCACCCGCCCTCTGGCGTCCGAACACACCTACCTCGTCGCCTCGGATCCCCAGCACGCCTGGGGTGCGTTCGCGTACTGGGAGCGCGGTGAATTCCGCCGATCGTTCAGCGCCACCCCGGTGTACATCTACGAGGACGCTGGCCTGCCACTGGTGTGGGAGCGATCGTTCTGGGCCGGTGAGCATCCGCTGATCTATCCGCCCGGAGTGATGCCGGATCCACAATCGCTGCCGTTCCACCCACAGGAATTCGCCGAGGCGGCCAACGCCGAGTGGCTCGGATTCCGCTACACCGGCGCACCACACGCGGACGAATTCGATCCCGACACCCTGCCGGTCTGCGGCTTCACGATGTACGTTCCCGGACAGGAGCCGCCGCCACCGAACCGGAGTGCGAACGGCCGTGGCGCACAGGAACCGATGCCCGACGCCCCCGACGAACAGGCACCGCGTCCGAAGAAGCGTTGGTTCTCGCGCAAGTAGATGCGGCAGGGCCGTCCTGGGTGCCGGCGAACGTCAGAACGCCAGCGCCGCCAGTGCCACGAAGCTGAGGATGGAACCGATACCGACTCCGTACACCGCCCAGCGCCACACCGGTATCGCGAGCCACCGCATGACCGTCGGAGCTGCACCCGCGACGACGATGAGGTTCAGACCGAGTGCGAGCAGTGGATGAATTCTGGCCAGCTCCAGACCGAACGTCGTCAGTGCCACACCCACCAGCGCCGCCGAGATGACGGCGATCGGGACTCCGGTCCAGCGGACGCTCGGGTCGTGGTCGTTCACGTCAGGCGCACGCGTTCGTAGAACCCCATTGCCGCGGCCGTCGCCACGTTCAGCGAATCGGTGCCAGGGGCCATCGGAATGCGCGCGCGAATGTCCGTTGCTCGCATGGCATGTTCGGTCAGACCCGGCCCCTCGGCACCCAGCAGCAGGGCAACCTTCTCCCCCGTCATCGCCGTCGCCAACGACACCGCCGCCGGGTTGGGCGTCAAGGAGATCAGCTGAAACCCGTGCGCGCGAACACGATCGAGGCCACGGGGCCACTCGGGCACCTTGGCGAACGGCACCCGCAGCACATGTCCCATCGACACTCGCACCGAACGACGATAGAGCGGATCAGCACACGCGGCCCCGAACAGAACGGCATCGACCCCGAGGCCCGCCGCGTTGCGGAACATCGACCCGAGATTCTCGTGATCGTTGACGCCCTCGAGAATCGCCACCGTCCTGGCACCGTCCAACACCTCGTCGAGATCGAGGGCCGGCGGCCTGTTCGCCGCGGCCAACACACCACGATTGAGGTGGAAGCCGACGACCTCGGCCATCACCTCCGCGGACGTCCGGTAGAACGGAACGTCCGAATCGACGAGATCGTCGCGCAAGGCGTCGAGCCGTCGATCCACGCCCAGCAGGCTGATCATCGGAAACCGCGAGGTCAGCAGCCGCTGCGCCACCAACACACCCTCGGCGATCACCAGACCCTTGCCCTCGGGCAGGTCGGGTCGCCGATCCGACGAGTTGAGATCGCGAAAATCGTCCAGTCGCGGGTCCGAGGGGTCGTCGATGTCGAGTACATGCACCACGTGCTCATCTTGTCACCCGGCCGATTTCGAGACTCCCTCGGCGAAGGCCTGCTTCCGTACGGCAGATTTTTCGGGTCGTTCCGCGGGCTCCACTCCTGTATGGAAAAGTAAAGTCCGATGACTACCGACGAATCGATCACCATCCGCACCGCCACCGACGACGACTGGGATGCCGTCGCGCTGCTCGACGCCCACGCGTTCGGCGAGCACCAGAACGCCGAGGACCTGGCCGAGACGCAGATCCTGACCCAGTCCGAGCACGTGTACCTGGCCTGGGACGGCGAGACCCCGGTGGGTGTGGCCATGCACTTCCCGATGTCGGTCACCGTTCCCGGTGGTGCGCAGGTCGAGGCGTCCGGAGTCTCCTGGGTCTCGGTCGCGCCGACGCATCGTCGACGCGGCATCCTGCGATCGATGTTCACCCAGCAGCACCGCGCCCTGAACGACGCGGGCGCACCGCTCTCGCTGCTCACGGCCAGCGAGGCGACGATCTACGGACGCTTCGGCTACGGGCCGGTGACCGAGGAGATCAGCGTCTCGATCGATCGTCGATTCGCGCAGTTCCGCAAGGACGCTCCCCCGGCCACCGGCGTCCGGCTGATCGAATCGGCCGAGGCCACCGAACTGCTCCCCGACATCTACCACCGCTGGCAGCAGCAGACCGCAGGCGCGCAGCCCAAGCCGCCGATCCGCTGGGAGCGGTTCTTCGCCGACCGCGAGAACCGGCGCGGCGGACTGACGGCACTGTTCTTCGTCGTTCACCCCGACGGATACGTCGCCTACCGACGCGGCCGCAACCCGAGCCGAGTGGTGGTGGAGGAATTCATCGCGGTGACCGACGACGCGTACGCCGCGCTGTGGCAGATCCTCGTCGGCGTGGACCTGGTCGACACCATCGAGGTACGGCAGGCACGGGACGAAGCGCTGCCGTTCCTGCTGACCAACAATCGGCTACCGAAGGTCACGGCTCACCACGACGCTCTGTGGGGCCGCATCATGCACGTCGAGGCAGCTTTGGAGGCCCGCACCTACGCGCTCGACACCTCGCTGATCATCGCTGTGCGAGATCCCTTCCTCGATGCGGGCGGCACCTACTCGCTGACCGTGACCGACGGCCGCGCCACCTGCACCCGGGTGGAATCCGAACCGGACATCGAACTCGACATCGACGTGCTCGCCAGCATCTACTTCGGCACCCATCGGGCCCGCTTGTTCGCCGCGGCCAACCGCCTCACCGCCCGCAACGACGCGTCGCTGCACGCACTCGACCTGACGTTCGGAACTGCGCGCCCGGCCGTCATGGGCTGGGGTTTCTAGGACCGGTCGACGCATCGAGCGCGGTGGCCGAGCCACCCCGCATCCACAGGGCTGCGCAGAGCGTCACCGAGAGCAGCACCGTCGTGTAGACGACGAAGTCGGTGCTGCCACGGCCGCTGGTGGCGTGGTAGATCAACGGTGCAGTACCTCCGAACAGGGAGTTCGCCACGGCGTAGCCGAAGCCGACGCCCAGGGCACGAATGTGAGCGGGGAACACTTCGGCCTTGGCGATGCCGTTCACCGACAGATAACAGGTGAGAACGGCGAATGCGCTCACCAGGATGACGAACACCGCAGGCGGAGACGTCAGCCGGGCGGTCGCCAGCACCAGTGCGCCGGTGGCCGGTATGCCCAGTGCCCCGAACGTGACGAGAAGAGGCTTTCTCCCGATGCGGTCGCTCAGTGCGCCGCCGACCGGCTGCAGCACCATCAACACCACGAAGGCCGCGAGCACGAGGCCGGTCGCGGTGAGCTCGCCCCTGGCACCGTCCGCGGCGAAGAACGTCTCGCGAACGATCGAGGGAACGGTGACCGTGTAGGTGTAGAACGCCGCACTCCCTCCCGCGGTCAGCAAGAACACCCAGACGAGCGGACGCCGGTGATCGCGAAAGAGCGCCCCCATCGTGGCGTCTCGGTCCGCCCGCGGCGCTCCCGGTGCACGGGGCACGCGATCGAGTCCACGCGCCCACCACAGCGACGCCAGGCCCGCCGCGCCGCCCGCAGCGAACGCGAGACGAAAGCCCCATTCGGAAATTGCCGCGCGATCCGTACCCGCGAGGAGCACGAGCAGACAGGCCTGCGCGAGCACGAGACCGCCTACGATGGTCGCGGCCTGGAACGAGGCGAAGAATCCCCGGTGTCCGCGCGTGCCCGATTCGGAGAGCAACACCGTCGCCGCCGCGTACTCGCCACCGGTTGCGATGCCCTGCACGATGCTCACGACCGCGAGGATCACCGCCGCCCAGACACCGATGTCGTGGACCGTCGGAGTGACCGCAAGGGCAACAGATCCGGCCGACATCAGCGTGACCGCCGCGACGAGCGCGAACTGCCGGCCCCGCACGTCCGCGAGCCTGCCGAACAGCCACGAGCCGAGTGGGCGTACGACGAAGGTCAAAGCGAAGAGTCCGTAGACGTAGACGAGCGAATTCGTCGAGGCCGGATCGAAGAACTCGGTCCGAAAGTACGGTGCGAACGTCGCGTAGAGGTACAGGTTGAACCACTGCACCAGGTTCGGCACCGAACCGGCCAGGATGACGCGGATCTGTGTACGACGGCCGGGGCTCGCCGACTCGGTGCGATTCACGAGCCGAAGGTACCCGGCCCGCGGCCCTACCGCTCGCCGTTCGAGCGACAGAACCGCCGTCGCCCACAAGCGCGCTCATGACTTTTGTCATGGCCGGACCGTGACGGTGTCACTTCAGGTCATGATGCGCCGCACTGTTTTCGGTGGTTCGGGCGCAGCAGACTCGTAGTCATGAAGCAACCAGACGAGGGAAACCTGTTCACCGATCTCATGGAGCTCGGGCCGGCTCCGACGATGGCGCGTGAGATCGTCGTCATCGTCATCAGTCTCGCGATCGTCGCCGTGTTGTTCGCGATCGTCGGCACGTCCCTTCCGGCATTCGTCGCACTCGGCGTCATCGTCGCCTTCATGGGCGTGCGGTTCGTCATCGGACTCCGCAACTGGGAGAAGCAATCATGACCATCATCGAAGTCAGCGGCATGACTCGCCGCTACGGTTCGGGCAAAACCTCTTTCGAGGCCGTGAAGGCGCTCGATCTGAAGATCGCGGAGGGTGAGCTGTTCGGCTTGCTGGGCACCAACGGTGCCGGCAAGACCTCCACTCTCGAAGTGATTCAGGGACTTTCACGGCCGAGCGAAGGCACGGTGCGGATCATGGGAATGGATCCGGTGTCCGATCGCCGCAAGGTTCGACCGTCTCTCGGCATCATGCTGCAGAAGGGCGGCCTGCCCCAGGATCTGACCACCGCGGAAAGCCTGCGGATGTGGGCGGGCACGTGCAGCAATCCACTGCCGACGGCGGAGGTGCTGGGGCGCGTCGACCTGGCCGACCGGGCCGACACGCGGGTGAAGTTTCTCTCGGGCGGCGAGCAGCGCAGGTTGGATCTGGCGTGCGCCATCATAAGCCGCCCGAGAGTGCTGTTCCTCGACGAACCGACCACCGGACTCGATCCCGAATCTCGCCGCAACACGTGGCGTCTGATCCAGGAGCTGAAGAATTCCGGCGTGACGATCATGTTGACGACGCACTACCTGGACGAGGCCGAGTCGCTGTGCGATCGACTCGCGATCATGCACCGCGGCAGGGTCGTTCGTAGCGGAACGGTGGACGAGGTGGTCGCCGACCACCCCGCGAAGATCGAACTGCAGGCCCCTGGCACGGCACTGCCGTCGCTGCCGGGCACGTCCATGGACGTCTCGGGTGACACGATCTCGATACAGACGTCCTCGGTACAGGACACGCTCACCGACCTGCTCGTGTGGGCCCGCAGCAACGGAGTGACCCTGCACGGTCTCGACGCCCGAGCGGCATCGCTCGAGACCGTGTTCCTTTCCATCGCAGACGAATTCGACAATTCCGCTATCCAGAACAACGAGGTGATGAGCGCATGAGCACGATGACCGCCCTGTCACGAGCAGAGTTCACGCTGCTCGGACGCAACCGAGTACTGCTGTTCAACGCGATCGTCATGCCGTTGATCTTCCCAGTCGCATTGCTGATCGTCGGCAGCCGCGGCGATGACGGATTGACCGATGCAGGCGTCGGAGCTGCACTCGAGATCTTCGCACTGTTCCTGCTCGTGTTCATGGTGTACTACAACATGCTCTCGGTCTACGCCACGCGTCGAGACGAGTTGGTACTCAAGCGCCTTCGCACCGGAGAGAGCTCGGACGTTCAGATTCTGCTCGGACCGGCGATACCCTCGCTGATCCTCACCGTCGTCCTCGGCCTGATCGTCGGTGCAGTGGTACTGGCCTTCGGCGGACCCGTCCCCGCCAACGCACTGCTGGTCGTGGCCGCACTGTTCGGCGGTGCTGCACTGTTCGCTGCCCTGGCACTGATCACCTCGGCGTTCACCCGCAATGCAGAGGCCGCGCAGATCACCAGCTTGCCGGTGATCCTGGTGGCCATGGCCGGCTCCTCACTGCTGCGCGACGCCCTCCCGGATTCGTTCGGCAGGGTCATCGAGCTGACCCCGATGGCTGCGGTCTCGGACCTGCTGAACCTCGGCTGGTTCGGCACCACCACGCCTGGCGACGCGCCCATCGGCTTCGCTGCCACCTTCACCGAAGCCGGAATGCCGCTGCTGGTGATGCTCGCCTGGATCGTCGGCAGCCTGCTGATCGCCCGCACGCACTTCCGTTGGGAACCGCGGTCCTAGATCGCCCCTTTCGCCGCACCGTCTGCAAGGCTGGAGATCATGAAGTTGCACCAGTACCTCAATCCACTGCACGGCTGGAACGACAGCAGTGCAGTGGACAAGGTGCGCGTCTACACCCGCCAGTCGTTTCTGCTGATCACCGTCGGTGTTGCCGCCGCTGCGATGCTGACGTCACTGCAGTTCGACGACTACCTGTCGATGGCGGCCGTGGCAGTCTGTGCCGCAGCGACCTTCGTGGTCGTTCAGCGCACCCCCGCGCTCGGCGGCCAGTCGACGGCGAGCCCACGAATTCCCTTGGCGATCATGGCAGTCGCCGCTGTGGTGCTGGTTGCCGGCGGGGCCACGAACAATGCATTGTGGGCCGTCGTGCTCGTCACCACTGCGGTCGCAACGCTGATCCCGTTGCGGTGGTGCCTGGCGGCGGCCGTGGCCGCTGCTGGACTTGCAGCAGCTCTTGGCACCCCGGCAGTGGAAACACTGGTGCTCGGTCTCCTCATCGCCTTCATGGCCTTCACCGTCCAACTGTCGGCGTGGCTGCTGCGTATCGTCACCGAACTCGATGCCACCCGCGACGCTGCTGCCGCGCTCTCCGTTGCCGAGGAGCGTCTGCGATTCTCGCGAGATCTGCACGACGTCGTCGGCCGCGCACTCTCGGCCATCGCGGTCAAGAGCGAACTCGCCGCGGCACTGGCGCGTCGAGGTGACGATCGAGCTGCGGCCCAGATGGACGAGGTTCGCATTCTGGCCCAGGAATCCATGGCCGACGCCCGAAAGCTGGTTCGCGGCTATCGATCGATCGATGTGGCCTCGGAACTCGACGGCGCTCGGTCCCTGCTGTCCGCCGCGGGCATCGCCACCGAGCTCGTCGGTGAAACCTCGATGCTCGACGAGCGCGCAGCCGAGGCCGCCGCGTGGGTGGTCCGTGAGGGTGTGACGAACATTCTGCGTCACTCCGAGGCCACCTATTGCCGGATCGAGCTGACCGACAACAGTATTCGACTGATCAACGATCATCCGCAGCCATCGACCGGCCGCGACGACGGCACGGGCCTGAGCGGACTGCGAGAACGGCTGGTCGCCGTCGACGGTACCCTGCACACCGAGCAGACCACCGACGAATTCACCCTCACTGCGACGTTGCCGACCTCGCCCCAGAACGCAAGGACCACACCATGATCCGAGTTCTCTTGGCCGACGACGAGAATCTCATCCGTGCTGCGCTGGCAACCATGCTCGATCTCGAGGACGACATCGAGATCGTCGGGCAGGCCGACTCCGGGGAGAAGGCGCTGACCGCCGCAGCCTCGCTCTCCCCCGATGTGGCCGTGCTGGACCTGCAGATGGGCGGAATCGACGGCATCGAGACGGCCCAGAAGATCGCCGAGACGTTGCCCGACTGCGCGTCGATCATCGTCACCAGCCACGGCCGGCCGGGCTACCTCAAGAAGGCGCTCGAAGCAGGCGTGCGCGGTTTCCTCCCCAAGACCACCTCGGCCGCCACTCTGGCCGAGGTGGTGCGCACCGTGCACGGCGGCGGGCGCTACGTCGACCCGACGCTGGCCGCGGAAGCCATCGGGGCCGGAGACTCGCCGCTGACACCGCGCGAGGCCGATGTGCTCGAGTTCGCCGCCGACGGCGCGTCGATCGCGGAGATCGCACGGCGCGCCCATCTTTCGCCCGGCACCACTCGCAACTACCTGTCTGCGGCGGCTGCGAAACTGGGTGCAGCGAACCGGCACGAGGCCTGCGCTCTTGCCCGACGCCACGGCTGGATCTGAACGCCTCACACCTTCGCGGTGGCGGCCACGGTGTCGAGGGTGGGCAGCCGGTGACCGTCTGCGGGCGGCACCACGGTGATCCGCAAATTGTTGTGTCGCAGTAGATACACGGCCGCGAACAGCCCCGTCGCCAGTGAGATGACGCCGCCGAACACCAGTGGTGCGCGTGGATCGAGGACGTCGGCGAGCCAGCCGAGCACCGGGCTGCCGAGCGGAGTTCCGCCCAGGAAGCACAGCATGTAGATGCCCATCACGCGTCCGCGCATGTCGGACGGCACCGACATCTGCAGAATGTTCATCGCCGACGTCGTGAACGTCAACGTCAGGGCACCGGTGGGTATCAGCAGAAGTGCGACGAGCAGGTAGTTGGGCATCAATCCGACGATCAGCTCGAAGGCTCCGAATGCGATGACGGCACCGATGAACAGCCGCAGGCGCGGCGCGCTCGCCCGCCGCGCCGCCAGGGTCGCGCCGGCCAATGTGCCCACGGCCAGAGTTGTCGAGAGCAGACCGTAGGCGTCTGCCCCGCTACCGAACGTGTTGCGCGCCAACACCGACAGACTCAGCGGAAAGTTGAGGCCGAACGTCGAGACCATGAAGACCGTGGCCAGCAGTACTCGTAGGTCACCGCGTCCCCAGACGTATCGAAAGCCCTCTCGCACCTGCCCTTTGGCGCGTGGGGCGGGTTCGACGCGGAAGAGCTGACCGACGTTCATCGCCACGAGGGCACCGAAGACCGCCGCGAACGACACGGCGTTGATGAGAAACACCCAGCCGGTGCCGACGAGGGTGATCAGTACTCCGGACACGGCAGGGCCGACGATGCGCGCCATGTTGAAGGTCATCGAGTTCAACGCGATCGCATTTGCGAGGGTCTCTTTGCCGACCATCTCGATGGTGAACGATTGCCGTACCGGAGCGTCGATCGCCGACGAGCAGCCGAGGACGAATGCGATGACGTAGACGTGCCAGAGTTCGACCATCCCCCGACGTCGAGGACGCCGAGCACCAGACCGCAGACCGCGGCGAAGACCTGGGTGATCATCAGCAGCTTGCGCTTGTCGTAGCGGTCTGCCAGGACCCCACCCCAGACCGAGAGGAACAGCGTCGGTCCGAACTGCAGGGCCATGACGATGCCGACAGCGAAGCCGTTTCCGCCGGACAGCGTCAGAACGAGCCAGTCCTGGGCGACCCTCTGCATCCACGTGCCGACCAACGAGACGATCTGCCCCGACGCCCACAATCGGTAGTTGTGGGTCTTGAGAGCAGCGAACATCGTCGAGCCGGGGGTACGGGAAGCAGGGGCCACCGTTCAAATAATAAACCTAGGTAACTACTCGGAGTCGCTGACGAGGGCCCCGATGATCGCTACCGCGTCACGGAGTGTGTCGAGTTGCTCGGGACCGAGGCCTGCGAGCTGCGCCGTCATCCATGCTTCGCGGGCACTGGCCTCGTCGGCGATCAGTTCTCGACCGGCCGGTGAGAGCGAGACGATCACCTGCCGCCCGTCGGTGGGATGTGGGGTGCGCGCCACCAGGCCGAGTTCGGCCAACGATGCGATCACCCGTGTCATCGACGGCGGCTGGACCTTCTCCCGCGCGGCCAGTGCGCCCGGCGTCATATCGCCCTCCCGACTCAGCGTGGCCAGAGCCGACAGCTGAGTGAGCGAGACTTGCGAGTCCACTCGCCTACCCCGAAGGTGGCGAGTCAGCCTCACCACCGCAAGCGACAGGTCGCTTGCCAATTTCCGATTGTCCTTCACACCATTTCCCGACGTCACAGCGCAGAGAATACGCCCTGGTACCGACCATGCGTCATGTAACCGCCTCGGTGATGGGTCCGACGGCGAAATATGCGACGAACAGCAACGCGACGATCCACAACAGGGGATGAACCGACTTCGCGCGACCGGAACCGACCGCAAGTACGACCCAGGTGATGAAACCGACGCCGATCCCATTGGCGATGGAGTACGTGAAGGGCATCACCACGATGGTCAGGAAGGCGGGCAGTGCGTAATCGAAGCGGCGGAAGTCGATGTCGAGAACCTGCCCGATCATCAGTGCACCCACCACGACCAGCGCAGGCGCAGCCGCCTCGATCGGAACCACGGCCGTGAGCGGGGTGAAGAACATGGCCAGCAGGAAGAGCAGTCCGGTGACGACGTTGGCCAGTCCGGTACGCGCCCCCTCGGCGATTCCGGACGCCGATTCCACGAACACCGTGTTCGACGACGCCGAAGCACCGCCTCCCACGATCGCTCCTGCTCCCTCGACGACCAGCGCCTTACCGATGTTCGGCAGGGTCCCGTCCTTGTCCAGCTTCGCTTCCTTGCCCAAGCCGGTCATCGTGCCCATCGCATCGAAGAAATTCGCGAGCACCAGCGTGAAGACCAGCAGGCTCGCGGCGAGCACGCCGATGCGCGTGAACGCTCCGAAGAGATCGACGTTGCCGACCAGCGACAGATCGGGAGACTGCACCAACTGGCTCGGCAACTGCGGCACCGACAGATTCCACCCCTTGGGGTCGACGCCGTTGGAGGGCCCCACATCGGTGACGGCCTCGACGATCGCCGCGAAGATCGTCGTGACGACGATGCCGATCAGCAGTCCGCCGCGGACCTTGCGCACCACGAGCACACCCATCAGCAGCAGCCCGAACACGAAGATCACCGTCGGCCACGACGCGATGGACCCGTCGATACCGAGCCCGACGGGAACCGTCGTGCCTGCGGCGTCGGGGATGCGACGCACGAAGCCCGAGTCGACCAATCCGATGAACGCGATGAACGCGCCGATACCGGCGGCGATCGCCGCCTTCAGCTCCGGCGGGATCGCGTTGAACACCGCGGTGCGGAACCCGGTGACGGCCAGCAGCACGATGATGATGCCGTCGATGACGACGAGCCCCATCGCCTCGGGCCACGTCACCTGCGGCGCGATGGTCACCGCGAGCAGGGTGTTGATGCCGAGGCCCGCTGCGATGCCGAAGGGGTAATTGGCGATGATGCCGAAGGCGATGCTCATGAATCCGGCCACCAGCGCCGTGACGGCGGCGACCTGGGCGACCGGCAGTATGTTGCCGAGTACGTCCGTCTTGGCCGCTGCGTCGTCGGCGGAGAAGCTGCCCAGGATCAGCGGATTGAGGACGACGATGTACGCCATGGCCACGAACGTGACCACGCCACCTCGAACCTCGGATCCGACCGTCGAGCCGCGTTCGGTGATCTTGAAGTAGTTGTCGAGTAGCCGCGACGACAATTGCATGAGCGAACGATAAAGCACACCGAAGCAGTTGGGTAACTGCAGCGACGCAACCGAGACCAACGCAGTGGCGTAGCGTGATTTCGTGGCCGACCTCCCCCAGATTCCGCGCAGCCTCACCGATCCGGTGCCGGTGTTGACGATCGGCATACTCGGCTGGATCGTCGCGCTGGTGGTGTTCACCGCCACAGGAGAGCGCACCGACGACGCACTGGCGACGTGTTGGTCCGGTATCGCCGTGGGTGCAGTAGGGTTCGGAATCTTCCTCGCGCAGAGAGCGGCGTCACGTCGCGGAAGCAAAACCGCCCAACGAGGCCTCGATTGAGATCAGGATCACGTTAGCCCGGTCACCGCACCGCCCCTGACGTGGGCAAACTAACCCGTCAGCCGGTTGAGTAACACAAAGTTAACGTGGACCATGGGTTATGTCAGTTCAGATAACCACTAGATCCACGAAAGCCAGGCCATGAAGCTCGTCTCTCAGTACCGCAACCGCCGCAACCACGTCCGCTCGCTCCGCGCCCTCTACGCACGCGCCAACGCTGTCTCCAGCCCGGCCATGCGCGACGAGCTGCTCGTCATCGCCCAGCGCTCCGATTTCTCGCGCTGATCAGCCTGACGGCATAGATCGACCCCAGCCCCCACAGGGCACCGAACACCCAGCCGGCCAGCACGTCCGTGGTCCAGTGCGCACCCAGGTAGATCCGAGAGAATCCGATCAGCAGGGACGCGACCACAGGTAGTACGAGCAGGGCCGGCCGATGCAGCCACGGAGCAGGCGATCGCAGCATCACCGCGATCGCCACCGTGGCAAGCACCATCGACACCATCGCGTGGCCCGACGGAAACGAATGGCTCGCAATGTCCACCAGCCGCTCCGGAATCGGTGGACGCTCCCGCGCGAACGCGAATTTGAGCGCATTCATCAGACCCCACCCGGTCAGCATCGAGCCCGCGACGACAACGGCATCCGATCTGCGTCCGACGCGAAGCAACGCACCCACGATCACCGTGGACAGCAGAAACATCGACACCGTGTTGCCCACCGTGGTGATGATCCAGAACATCGTCGTGACCCAACCGACTCGATGCTCGACCATCCAGTCCAGGGTCACACCGTCAAGCCCCACGAGGTCGCTCCCAACTCTGCGTGCAGTGGACCGTTCCGTCGGCGGTCACCCACCACGGGACTTCTCGATCTCCGCTCACGTCACCGGACAGCCGAACCACCAGCTCGTGATGGACCACCACCCCTCCTGACGGCAGCGGCAATCCCATTACGGCACAGGCCAACACGGCTCCCGGTTCACGATCCCACGAGCTGACGCGTCCTACACCGATCACTTCTCCGCCGATCGCCTCCGACGCCTGCCCGACGTCCAGAACATCGGCCAGTGCCGCAGCGGTTGCCATGTCCGAGAGCACGGCGACCTCCGGCGGTACCACGCTCGCCAGCCACGGAGCGTCGATCACCAGCGCATCCGATGCGTCCACGACTGTGCCGCCGAGCGTGCGGACGCGATCCGGTGGATCGATGTCCGAGACCTCGATGCGTTGCTCTGCAACAGCGGTGGCGATGAGCGTGTGGGTTCGCGCGATCACCGCGGGAGTCGGGTTGCGCTGCGAATCCGACAGCGCCGCCAGCAGCACGCGGGCAGTATCGGCGTTCTCGCAGTTCGACGCACTGAGCACCGCCTGCAGTTCGTCGGCACGCGGATGATCCAGCGGATCGAGCAACCCGGCGAACGTCTCGTCCGATGGCGCTCGGAACTCGATCGGACGCGAATCGTGCAGTCGTGCATGACGCCTGAGCCACCACGCCGTGTAGCCCTCACGATCGACCAGTGCCGCACAGGTACCGGGATCGTCGAGTAGCACCGTCAGGGCCTCGGTCCATGCGTCAGATCGAACGAGGTCGAGATCCCGGACCGCGAGAAGTGTCTCCGGCTCATCGGACAGACTCGACCACCACGCCGCCTCGTCGTCGAGATCGTGATCAGGCCCGGTCGGCAGCTCGTCACGCACCACCGAGAATCCCCACCCGACCCCCACTGCACGCAGCGCACGCTCACCGAACTTGTCCACCACCGCGGACGCGAGAACACCGAACGGCGAGTCCTGAACCAGCAAATCCGCCAACGGCGCTCCGGGAAGCAACAATTCGTCGGCGCTGCGCAATTCGCCCTCGTCGTCCGCGAGGGGCAGGCCGCCCAGCCAACTCGGTAGCTCACCCGCCTCTCCCGCCAGCGCGAGCACGGCATCGACCAGCCGGTCGACCTCCTCGCTCTCGTACCAGTCGAGATCGTCCAGAGCCGCCTCGAGTGCCGGGTCGCTGAGCAGTTCGGTCGCAGTCGCCTCCCGAGCATCCAAGCGTGTGAGCAGCGAACTCACCGCGTCCGGATGCACCAGCCGGACCCAGGTGACCGCGGCAGAGGCATCGGAGCCGATCACCGTCGTGCGCGGGCCGGTCACCGTACGACCGTCTGCGAGCGGAACAGGCAGCGCGGCAAGCTCTTCCGCAGCCACGCCATCGACCACGAGCGGGGTCAAGGCGTCGTACACTCGCCGCCACCAACTCGGCTCGCGATCGAGCCCACCGACCATCTCCGCCAGCCTCGCCAACCCGATCCGGTGCACACCCACCGCCGACAGCGCCGATGCATGCCGCGCACCCGACAGCGATGCGTCGACCGGATTCGGTACGACGTCGACCAGCGCCGAGACGAGTTCCTCGGTGGCGTCCGCGATGACGTTCGCCTGCTCGGGCACGAGGTCACGTCCGTCGGCACCGGGAAGCCATGGTGCACTGGACAATCGGCGGAAGATCAGTTCACGCAGTGCGCCGTCGACCTCACTGCGCGCGAATCCGACTTCGGGTACGAACGACGCCCTCGACCCGGCAGGCAGCGAGGCCACGAAGTCCGGGTACCCGTGCGCAACCGCGTCGAACGAGACACCCGGCAACACGCGCCTCCGATCGGGCTGCATCGGCACATCGGCAATGACCAACGCGGGCAACGACATCAGCTCGTCCGAGCGAGTCGGCGCGCGCAAGACGTCGGGCGGCGAGGGAACGGGCACACCGTCGACGACCGGAGCGAGCCAGCGCGCCGCCGGGGTGACGAACTGCCGCCAGGTTCGCGATCCGATCGTGATCTCGGCGCTGCTGTCATCGAGTGTCGTTCTGACGCAGTCGATCACGACACCATCGATCTCGATGGAGTTCAGCGCCTCCAGTTCGAGCAATAGGTCGACCGCCTCGTCCGCGAAGCCCGCGGCGACAGAATTCGCTGCCGCGTCGGCTCGCACCGTCAGCACGATCTCGGTGTCGAACCCATCGGCGGGCGGGACGGCGACCGGCCACGCGAGCCGCAGCACCGGCACGCCGGTGTCGGGCGTACGCATGTCTCGCTCACGCAGCGACTCGAGCGTGCGATGCGCGCTGAACATCACGCCGCCGTTGCGGGATCGCACCTCGATCTCGTCGGACACCGACCGCACGGCGGTGAACCCGACCCCGAACTGTCCGACGCCCGAATCCGCAGCAGTCTTGCCCGACGCCCTCAAGGCGGTCAACGCGTGCACACCCGAAACATCCAGCGCAGCACCGGTGTTGGCCACATGGACGGCACCGGCGTCATCGGTCCACACCGCCATGCGACCCGGGACGCCGGCGCGTCGGGCAGCATCCGCTGCGTTCTGCGCGAGCTCGGTCAACAGCCGGTCGCGGTAGCCCCCGCGCACCAGATCGGACTCGGACGCCGAATCCTCCCGAAGCCGGGTGGGCGACGAGCCCCACGCCGCGAGAACAGACTCCCGCAACGACCCGGTATCGAACGGATCGATCAGCTCGGAGATGCCGAATCCTCTTCCCGCGCAGCGCGATCGGTGGTGGTCGCGGCATCATCGGCCACTGTGTCGGCCTGGTCGGACGCAACGAGATCGGCAGCCGCGGACTCTGCCGGGGCAGCCTCGGTGACTCCCGTCGTCCCGACGGTGTCGGTCGTCTCGACCGTATCGGCCGATTCAGTTGTCTCGACGCTGTCCGTTGTCTCGACGCTGTCCGTTGTCTCGACGCTGTCCGTTGTCTCGACGCTGTCCGTTGTCTCGACGCTGTCCGTTGTCTCGACGCTGTCGGCTGTCTCGACGCTGTCGGCCGGCTTCACCGGGGGAACCGGCGTTGCGATGACGTCGAGTGCTGCGTCGTCGTACGGCTCGAATTGTGGCGATCCGGCCCCGGTGGGGAGTTCGGTGTCGGAGTGCGCACCGCAGCCGTACTCGGCGTGCACCACGCGTCCGTCGGCGGCGAATTCGTTGCCGCACACCCCGAATGCGGCCGACAGAGAGCCGGCGATGGGGAGATAGAAGCCGCAGAGCCCGCAGGTCGACGGCGCGGCCTTTGCCATCTCGGTATCGGGACCGTAATCACCGTCGTGCCACCGCTGGGCAGCGTCGAGGCGCCCCTCGAGGCTGGTGACCTGTGTTCGGCCCAGACCGATCTCGCCTGCCACCTCGTCGATCGCAGGGTCACCGGACGCCAGGTACCCCGGCACGAGCCGCGGATCGTTCTGACGCGGAGAGAGCAGATCGCCCGGTCCCAGGTCGCCGGGACGGATGCGCTCGTCCCACGGCACCCAGGACGGAGCCACGAGAGCATCGGGGCCAGGAAGCAGAACAAGCTCACTGATCGTGGCGTGGTCCGCGTCCTCCGGGGCGGCGACCACGACGGCCCACTGCCATCCTCGGTACCCCTCGAGATCGCTGGCGAACCGGTGAGTGGCCGCACTGGCGTCCTCAGCGGTGACCCCGAGGTACTCCCCGACACCGCCCTCTCCCAGGTCGAGCAGAGCCTGCCGCGCGAGGTCCACGGCATCGGCCAAGACGGGGCGGATGGAATCGAGCTCTGGAGAAGATACGAAACTCACACATTCAGTTTGCCGCATCGACTCGGTGACGCCCAGTTCGGGCTGCCATCATGGGTGCAATGACCGCCAGCGCTCGCACCTACGCCGCCATAGTCACCTCGCTGCTGGCTGTGTCCGCCTGCTCGTCGTCGACGCAGCCGGCCCCGGTGACCTCCGACTCGGTTCCGGCCCTGACGACAGAGATCGTGCGCGAATACGACCGCGGCGACGACGCATTCACCCAGGGCTTCGAGATCGACGGCGACGTCCTCTACGAGGGCACCGGACTGGAAGGCTCCTCGTTCGTCAGGCGGACCTCGCTCGAGACCATGACCGAACTCGATCGCGTGGATCTGCCGACCGACCTGTTCGGCGAAGGCATCACCGTCGACGGCGACACCCTGTGGCAGATCACCTGGCAGGACGGCGTCGCGATCGCCCGAGACCCGAACACTCTGGCCGAGCGACGCCGGGTGAACTACGACGGCGAGGGCTGGGGGCTGTGCACGCAGACACCGAACGACCGCCTCGTGATGAGCGACGGCTCGTCCACCCTCACCTTCCGCGATCCCACGTCGTTCGACGTCGAGTCCACCGTGAACGTCACGCTCGACGGCAATCCGGTCGAGCGACTCAACGAACTCGAATGCGCCGACGACGGATCGGTGTACGCCAACGTGTGGCAGACATTCGACATCATGCGCATCGATCCCGCGACCGGCACGGTGACCGCCGTGATCGACGGCACCCCACTGTGGAATTCGATGTCGGCCACTGAACGAGGCGGTGCCGACGTGTTCAACGGCATCGCACAGATCCCCGGCACCGACCGGTTCCTCGTGACCGGCAAATACTGGCCCAAGATCTTCGAGGTGCGATTCACCGATACCGCGCCGGTAGGACAGAATTGACCCGTGACCGATCCACGTCTCCCCCACACCCCACCGGGTGCGGACGACCCCGAGCGCAACGGCGCTCCCGACCCCACCGGTCACTCCGCAGGCTCCGCTCCCGACTCCACCGAGCACTCCGCAGGCTCCGCTCCCGACCCCACCGAGCACTCCGCAGGCTCCGCTCCTGACCCCACCGAGCACCCCGGTCTGGCGAACTACCCACCCGCTGTTCCCCTGACGTCCACCCATGTGCCGAGTCGGCGTCAGCCGTTGCCGCCGTTGCACCCGCCGCGGACCGAGCAGATCACTGCCGCGCGTGGCAGGGCCGGCGCACGCAAGCCGCCGCCGATGCCCAAGAAGTTGACCGTCACCCGCGTCGCCGCCATGCGCGGCCGCGAGCTGACCGGCAAGGGCATCGCGTCCTTCCAGCGAGCCGCGAAGGCGGACGGTGCCGACAAGTCCGGTTTGACCGCACTCACGTACGCCACCATGGCGAACTTCGCTTCGGACGCCGCCCTGGCGATCGCATTGGCCAACACGCTCTTCTTCTCGGCTGCCACCGGTGAGGACAAGACCAAGGTCGCGCTGTATCTCGTCATCACCATCGCACCGTTCGCGCTGATCGCGCCGCTCATCGGGCCACTGCTCGACCGATTGCAGCACGGCCGTCGCATCGCGCTGGCCACCTCTTTCGGGTTGCGCACCGTGTTGGCGGTGGTGCTGGTGTTCAACTTCGACAGCTGGGTGTTGTATCCGGCCGCGCTCGGCATGCTCGTCCTGAGCAAGTCCTTTGCGGTGCTCAAGAGCGCGGTGACGCCGCGAGTACTGCCGCCGGAGATCGACCTCGTTCGCGTCAACTCCCGTCTGACGGTGTTCGGTCTGCTCGGCGGCACCATCGCTGCCGGGGCGCTCGCCGGCGGCATCGCGTTCGTCGCAGGTTCACCGGGAGCCCTGTGGTTCGTCGCCGCGATCACCGTGCTCGGCGCGTATCTGAGCATGCGCATCCCGTCCTGGGTCGAGATCACCGAGGGCGAAGTGCCCGCGACCCTGAGCTACCACGCCGATCAGCACGGTGGACGCGATTACGCCGGAAGCGGTGCCCCGACCGAGAACCTCCGCCGCACGGTCTCGGCCCCGCCGACGTCGAGCAGCACCAAGAACCGCAGACAGCCCCTCGGCCGCGCGGTCATCGTCGGTCTGTGGGGCAACGGCACCATCCGGGTTCTCACCGGGTTCCTCACGCTCTACATCGCGTTCGTTGCCAAGTCCCGTACCGAACACGAGCCGCTTCAGCAGGCTGCGATGCTCGGACTCGTCGGGGCCGCCGCCGGTCTCGGCAACTTCTCGGGCAACGCGCTCGGTGCCAGGATCAAGCTCGGTCGGCCGTCCCTGGTCGTCCTGCGGTGCACCATCGCCGTGACCGTGGTGGCCGTGGTCGCTGCCATCACCGACAGCCTGCTGACCGCGGCGGTGGCCGCGCTCGTCGCGTCGAGCGCCAGCGCACTCGCCAAGGTCTCCCTCGACGCATCGCTGCAGGCCGACCTGCCGCCGGAATCGATCGCGTCGGGATTCGGCCGCTCGGAAACCGTCATGCAGCTGTGCTGGGTCCTCGGCGGCACGCTCGGCGTCCTGCTCCCCACCGAGTACTGGCTCGGTTTCACGGTGGTGTCGGTGTTGCTTACGATCGGGCTCGTGCAGACATTCCTCACCTACCGCGGCAGATCGCTTCTGCCCGGCTTCGGCGGCAACCGCCCCGACCACGTCGAACAAGAAGTGTCCGACGGTTCCTTCGGCGAAAACGTGACCAAGTGAATCTCGCTCCCCGTACCAAGAAGATCGCCGCCCTGACCGTCGCTGGTCTGTTCGTCGTCGCCGCTGCGTTCGTCGCGGTCCTCGCACTGTTGATCGGGAACGCACCGGAGAAGGAACCGACCGTCTCCGCCTACGCCAACGGCCGGGCCGTCGAGGTGGAGCCGTACCTGTACTGCGCCGTCACCGACCCGCTGTGCACCAATGTCGGCGAGACGACCGAAATCGAGGTCGGCAAGGCCCCGACGGTGCAGCTCTCACTCCCCGAGGCCGTCTACTCGGCGCCGTGGGTGCTGGCCCGTGTCTACGGCGACGACAGCGGGAACGTCGTCGAGGACAGCGAGTTCAACGAACCCGGAACCAGGCTCAGCGTCACGGTGCCCACCACGGACGACAGCGACCGGACCCTGCTGGGTATCGAAATTCGTCTGCCCACCGGCATCATCGACACCGACACCAATCAGGAGGGCTTCGTCAGCCACGCCATCTGGTCGATCGGCACGCGCCCGTAGTTCCTCCCCGGGATCAGCTGTCCAGCTCGCGGGCGACGGCCCGGACCACCTCGGAGATGCGCTGCGCGATCTTGCGGTCCGGGTACTTGCCCTTGCGGAGCTCGGGCTGCACGGTCGCTTCGAGCAGCGTGATCATGTCCTCGACCATCCCGTGCAGTTCGTCGGGAGTGTGCTTGCGCTCGACGGGTTCGCGGCGGGTGCTGCCGGTGTTCTGACGCACCGACGGTGCGGGCTCGAGGACCTTCAGGCTCAGTGCCTGCGGCCCGCGGCGGCCCGCGGCCATCCCGAACTCGACCCGCTGGCCGGCTTTGAGGCCTTCGACGCCCTCGGGCAGCGCCGAGGAACGCACGTAGACGTCCTCGCCTTCCTCCTGCGAGAGGAATCCGAATCCCTTGTCGACGTCGTACCACTTCACCTTGCCGGTCGGCACTGAGCTCACCCGTTCATCTGTTGCTGTCGATAGTTGCGTTGTTCGTGGGACCGATGGTCGGCCCGCACAAGTTTCGCGCCCCACGAGAACGTAGGACGCGAATACTTCAGTCTAGCGCGGTGAGCCCGGATAGAGCATTCGACTTGTTCCCGCACCGTGCTCCTCACAGCGCCCCGCTTCGCACTACCGTGGGGTACGTGGACACAACGACCCGTAAGAGCAGCACCGCCCTGCTGCGCATCGCGCTGACCCTGTTCGCGATCGGCCTCGTCGCCATCGTCGCGATCCTGATGTTTCCGATCTTCTCCGACGCCAAGCCCCCACTGGGGCTGTATCTGACGGCCATGTTCTCCGCGCCGACCGGCTTCCTGCTGGCCCTGGTGTACGCGCTGGCATCCGGACGACGGGCGCGCTGACCATGCGATTGATTCTGAACATCATCTGGCTGGTCTTCGGCGGCCTGTGGCTGGCGCTCGGCTACTTCCTCGCCGGACTGCTGCTGTGCATCCTCATCGTGACGATCCCGTTCGGGATCGCGTCGTTCCGCATCGGCGTCTACGCGCTGTGGCCGTTCGGGTCGACGATCGTCGACAAGCCGGGGTCCGGATCGGGCGCGCTCATCGGGAACGTGCTCTGGCTGATTCTGGCCGGTTGGTGGCTGGCCCTGACTCACGTGCTCACTGCGCTCGCGATGGCGATCACCATCATCGGCATCCCGCTGGCGATCGCGAACCTCAAGATGATTCCCGTATCCCTCATGCCCCTCGGCAAGGACATCGTTGCCGTTCGGTGACCTCTCGAACGAGGCGACGCCGATGTGACTTCCATCACATCACGCTCGGGTAACGGACAGGCAACGGACAGGGGTTCAATGCCCGGCACGTCCACTAGCTGGGCCGACTCGAGAGACCCGAAACAGGTACGAAATGCGCTCTCGACGACGCCCCGAAATCGACAGTTACCAAATAGTGACGTAAGGCGGGAATTTCAGTACGGTCAGCAGCGGCCGGAAAGTTCGGCCGAATTCCGGCCCGCAGCGCCAAACCTCGTCCCGCGGGAACCGGAACACCCTCGACGATCACCCAGGGGACGAGGACGGGGGACCCACGTCCTCCACGGACAACCGGGAAGTTGTAGCGGCTCACGAAGCCGCCCCGACTTCCCTTGGGGTTAAGCCCAATTGCTCATTCCGAGGAGTGAGCGAAAAGGCCGGGCTACCTCTCAGCCCGAACCCGACAGCTGACCTCGCAGGCGCGTGTGGAGAGGATTTCAACTCGTATGAGCGGACGTCATCGCAAGCCGAGCACCACTGGCAAGACCGTCGCGAAGGTGGCAGTCACCGGAGCCATCATGGGCACCGCGAGCATCGCCTTCACCGGCACCGCCAACGCGGCACCGGATTCCGACTGGGACCGCCTGGCACAGTGTGAAGCCGGCGGCAATTGGGGCATCAACACCGGCAACGGCTACCAGGGCGGGCTGCAGTTCTCCCCCAGCACCTGGAACGCACACGGCGGCCAGCAGTACGCCGCCACGGCCAACCAGGCCAGCCGCGAAGAGCAGATCGCAGTGGCGGAGAAGGTCCTCGACTCGCAGGGCTGGGGCGCATGGCCGTCCTGCTCCTCGAGCCTCGGCCTGAACAGCGCGCCCACCGAGCGCAGCGTTCCGGTCACCCCGAAGGCACCGGAGGTTCCCGCTCTCCCCGACCTCACGTCCATCCCGGCCGTGGACAGCTCGGCCGAGGTCGTCGAAGGCATCGTCACCGCCGTCCAGAACATCACCAACGATCCGCAGATCGCAGCGTTCGTGCAGAACGCGGCTCAGGGCATCCAGCTCGATCCGCAGATCGTGAACTTCTACCAGGCCAACAAGGCATTCCTGCCCCAGTAGGCTGCACGGCAGTTCGAGCTCGTACGAGAAAAGCCCCCGACGATCGTCGGGGGCTTTTTCGTGTTCGAGGTCCGCAATCAGCGATTGACCACGGTCACCGGGTGGGCGTAGGGCAGGTCTTCGACGGGCAGCGGGAACTCGGTGTCCTCACCGAAGGGTGACAAGCCACCCGATCGAGCGGACGAGAGTTCGGTCACCGCGTGGTCACCGCGAGCGGTGTCCGGCCAGCCTGGATCGACGTAGGGCTTCTTCGACTTGTTCACCATGGGCCCATTTTGACACCTGCCCTGCGGCGAGCACCAGCCCAGGTCTCTAATCTGATAGACGATGACCGACACGACTGCGCACCGACACACCGACACGGCTCCTGATCTGCCGCAATGGATCGCAGCTCGCAGCGACGCCGAGCTGATCAAGGCCATGTCGCTGCGTCCGGATCTGACCGCGCCGCCGCCCGCATCCCTGGCCGTGCTGGCCGGACGGGCCGAGCAGCGCCGATCGATCCTGCACACCGCGGACACCCTCGACACCCTGGCCCTGACGATCCTCGAGATCCTCGCCATCGAGGAAGCGTACGAACGACCCGTCACTCGCGCCGCGCTGCTGGCAGTGGTCGCCAAACGCGCACCGGCCAAGAGCGTGGACAGGGCACTGGCCCAGCTGCGCGAACGCCTGCTGGTGTGGGGCGATGCAGCCGGCTTCCGAATCAGCGCCACCGCGGCGGACGCGGTGCCGTGGCGTATCGGCCGCGCACTCGACCCGGTCGACAACCTCACCGAATCACACATCACCGCGGCTCTGGCCGAGCTCGGCGACGGCGAACGCAGCCTTCTCGATACCCTCGCCAGATCGTCCCCGACCGGCCGCACCCGAGACGCCGCACCGGGCACACCGCCCGATCGACCCGTCCAGAAGCTGCTCGCCGCAGGCCTACTGATCTGGTTGGACGAGCAAACCGTCGAGCTTCCCGTCCAGGTCGGGCAGATCCTGCGCGGCGAACCGATGTCCGATCCACGCTCGCTCGCCGAACCCAAGCTCGCCACCAGCACCTATTCGCTCGCCGATGTCGACGCCGCTGCCGCGGGAGAGGCACTGGAGCTGAACCGACACTGCGTGGCCGTGATCGAGGCGTTGTCGGCCTCGCCTGCACCCGCCCTCAAGGCCGGCGGCCTCGGAGTGCGCGAGCTCCGCAAGATCACCAAGGCCACCGGCCTCGACGACGATCGAGTGAGCATCCTCGTCGAGTTGCTGGCCGCCGCCCATCTCATCTCGAGCGGAACACCGGACCCGGTGCCTGCGTCCGACAACGGCGACGACTACTGGGCACCCACACCCGCCGTCGACGCGTGGCTCACCGCGGCCCCCGCCGCCCGCTGGCACACCCTCGCCTCCGCCTGGCTCGAAGTGCCACGGGCACCGTGGGTCATCGGGATGCGTGACCCCAACGACAAGCCCATCGCCGCCCTGTCCGACGAAGTCCGCTCCCCGGCCGCACCCCGGGATCGACGGATGATTCTCGAGTTGCTCGCCGAACTCGGCAGCGGACACGCAGCACAGCCCGCCGATCTCGCCCGCACCCTGGCGTGGCGTCGACCCCGGTGGTCGGGACGCTTCGGCGTCACCCCCGTCGGACATGTTCTCGCCGAAGCTACGGCTCTCGGTATCGTCGCCCGCGGGGCGATCTCGACCCCGGGACGCTCCCTGCTGCACGACGGCAACGCCGAGGCAGACATGCGCGCGACGCTGCCCGAGCCCATCGACTACGTCCTGGTGCAGGCCGACCTCACCCTGGTGGCACCCGGACCCCTCGAGCCCGAACTACAGGATCGAATCGAACTGGTCGCCGACGTGGAGTCCGCGGGCGCAGCCACGATGTATCGGATCAGCGACACCAGCCTGCGCCGCGCCCTCGACGTCGGACTGACCGCCTCCGAACTGCACTCGTTGTTCGCCACCCACTCGCGAACGCCGGTACCCCAGGCCCTGACCTACCTGATCGACGACGTGGCTCGTCGGCACGGCCGCCTACGAGCGGGCGTCGCCGCGTCGTTCGTTCGATGCGAGGACCCGGCCCTGCTGGCCGAGGTGATGGCGTCGCCGGCAGCCGAATCCCTGGCCCTGAGGGCACTGGCTCCGACCGTCGCGATCTCACAGGCCCCGCTCGCCGAGGTGCTCACGGTCCTGGCCGGAGCGGGATTCGCGCCTGCGGGCGAGGACTCGTCCGGCACCATCGTCGATCTGCGTGCCCGCGGGTCGAGGGTATCGGCCAGGCGGCCGCGCCAGACGTTCCGCACTCCGGCCGTCCCGACCGAGGAACAGCTGGGTTCGTTGGTGCGTGGAATGCGCGCAGCCGACAGAGCGGCAGGCAACGGCGGCGCGGTGGTGCGCGCCGACGGATCTCGAGCCAGCAGCACCGCGACGATGACGCTGCTGCAGACCGCGGCGAAGGTCAAACGGAGCGTGAGCATCGGCTACGTCGACGCCCAGGGCGTGGCCACCCATCGCATCGTCGATCCGATCAGCATCGGCGGCGGCCAACTCGACGCGTTCGACCCCGCAACCGGTGGGGTTCGACGCTTCACCCTGCATCGCATCACCTCGGTCGCACTGGTCGAGTAGACCGGGCTCACGTGCACGCGCGCCCCTACCTGTGGACAATGGAGAAGTTGCGCTCTTTCGGGCGCAGCAGATGTCTCTAGGAGGAACCGTGACCGACGGCCCGCTGATCGTCCAGTCCGACAAAACGCTGTTGCTCGAGGTCGATCACGAACTCGCGGGCGCAGCGCGGGCGGCCATCGCACCGTTCGCGGAGCTCGAACGTGCCCCCGAGCACGTGCACACCTATCGCATCACCCCGCTGGCCCTGTGGAACGCCCGTGCCGCGGGCCACGACGCCGAGCAGGTGGTCGACGCGCTGGTGAACTTCTCGCGTTACGCGGTGCCGCAACCGCTGCTGGTCGACATCGTCGACACCATGGCGCGCTACGGCCGGTTGCAGTTGGTCAAGAGCCCGATACACGGTCTGGTCCTGATCAGTCTGGACCGCGCCGTGCTCACAGAGGTGATGCGGCACAAGAAGATTGCACCCATGCTCGGCGCGATGGTCGACGAGGACACGGTGATCGTGCATCCGTCCGAACGCGGCCACGTCAAGCAGATGCTGCTCAAGATCGGCTGGCCTGCCGAGGACCTCGCCGGCTACGTCGACGGCGAAGCTCACCCCATCGAGCTCGACACCGAGGGCGGCAACTGGACGTTGCGCGACTACCAGGAGATGGCGGCCGATTCGTTCTGGGCCGGTGGCTCGGGAGTGGTGGTACTGCCCTGTGGTGCCGGCAAGACGATGGTCGGCGCAGCCGCGATGGCCCGAGCGAAGGCGACCACGCTGATTCTGGTCACCAACACCGTCGCCGGTCGGCAGTGGAAGCGCGAACTCATCGCACGCACCTCGCTCACCGAGGACGAGATCGGCGAGTATTCGGGAGAGCGCAAGGAAATTCGCCCTGTGACAATCGCCACGTATCAGGTGATCACGCGTCGCACCAAGGGTGAGTACAAGCACCTGGAGCTCTTCGATTCCCGCGACTGGGGATTGGTGATCTACGACGAGGTGCACCTGCTCCCCGCGCCGGTGTTCCGCATGACCGCCGATCTGCAGTCCCGTCGACGCCTCGGCCTCACCGCGACCCTCGTCCGCGAGGACGGCCGCGAGGGCGACGTCTTCTCGCTGATCGGACCCAAGCGGTACGACGCTCCGTGGAAGGACATCGAGGCACAGGGCTGGATCGCGCCTGCCGAGTGCATCGAGGTTCGCGTCACCCTCACCGATGCCGAGCGCATGTCCTATGCCGTCGCCGAGCCCGAGGAGCGCTACAAGCTGTGCTCGACGGCGCACACCAAGATCGCCGTCGTGAAGTCGATCCTCGCCAAACATCAGGACGCTCCGACGTTGGTCATCGGCGCGTATCTCGATCAGTTGAACGAGCTCGGTGAAGCGCTGAACGCTCCGGTCATTCAGGGCTCGACCAAGAACAAGGAGCGTGAGGTGCTGTTCGACGCGTTCCGCAAGGGCGAGATCCAGACGCTCGTGGTGAGCAAGGTGGCGAACTTCTCGATCGACCTTCCGGAAGCCTCTGTGGCAGTTCAGGTTTCGGGAACGTTCGGCTCCAGGCAAGAAGAGGCGCAGCGCCTCGGCCGATTGCTCCGGCCGAAGCATGACGGCGGTCAGGCGCATTTCTACTCGGTGGTCTCCCGCGACACCCTCGACGCCGAGTACGCAGCCCACCGTCAGCGTTTCCTCGCCGAACAGGGCTACGCCTACCGCATCACCGACGCGGACGATCTGCTCGGTCCGGCGATCTGAGACGTCGGGTCCACTCGGGACCGTGCTAGGAATACCTCTGTGCGCAAGTTCGAGTTCCCTGTAGACGTAGCCCACGCGAAGTCGGTCAACGAGACGTTCACCGAGCTTCGTCGGCTGCGTTCCTCCGCAGCGCTGACCGCCGTGTTCCTCATCGCGCTCGGGTCCTGGTTCATCTGGATCGCCGCTCCGTGGTCGTACATCCTCGGCGCAGTGTTCCTGATCGGTGCGGCCACCTCACTCTGGGTGATGCTGTGGGCACCCCGAAAGATGGGTTCCATCGAATCGCAATATGCTGCAGGCGATCTGGTGCCGGCGATGGTGGCCGAGAAGCTACCGAGCGGAGCGATACTGCTGGCTCTGATCGACATCGCGAAGCCGGAGGTGGACGAGCCGCACTACGTGTTGATCACCCGCGTCGTGCGCACGCTTCCCGGCCACGCCGTCGAGCGGGGCGCTCAGGTACCTGCGGTGTCGGTTCTCGCGGACCGTGGCCGCAACACCGGTGGGCGAACGTGGCAGTTGGCCACGGCGATGCCCATCGCATGGGGAACCACCGATCCGGGGGTCATCGCGCGGGCAGTCGAGGAGATCACCGAGGGCGAGTGGGCGTTGCTGCACGCCAACATCGGCCTGTCGGAGAAGGTCCGCACCGCCAAGAACCAACAGTTGCTCATCGATCCTGCGGATCTTCCCGACGACCTGCGCTGAACCGAACCGCATCCCCGGCCTAGGCCAGGGCGGGGATCACCTCGCGCTCGAAGAGTTCGATACCGGACCGGTCGTACGCCGCTTCGGGGAAGTAGAAGATGCCGTACGTCATCCCTTGTTCCTGCAGCGCCGTCAGATTCTCGACGATCTGCTCAGGAGTTCCCACTGCGGTCATCCCGCGGTACGCGTCGAGGGCACTGTGGGCCTTCTCTGCACCCACGTACTCGGTCAGGCGACTTTCGAGGGCGCGCAGTCGGTCTTCCACCTCGGCCTCGGTTGCACCGATGGCGACGTTGTAGTTCGCCGAGCGGACGATGGCATCGAAATCGGTACCCACGGTTGCACAATGTTCACGCAACAGAGCGGACTTGGTGGCGAAACCGGTGGGGGTTCCGTCGAAGTTGGTGTAGTTGGCGTACTTCGCGGCGATCTTCAGGGTGACCTTCTCGCCGCCACCCGCGATCCACAGCGGGATGCCGCCCTCCTGCAACGGCAGGGGTCGCACCACGGCACCGTCGATCTCGTAGTACTTTCCGTCGAGGAACACCTCGCCGGCCGTCCATGCCTGCTTGAAGATCTGCACGCCCTCGTCGAGCCTGCCCAATCGTTCTCCGGCAGAGGGAAATCCGTAGCCGTAGGCTCGGAACTCGTGCTCGTGCCAGCCGCCGCCGATGCCCATCTCGACGCGGCCGCCCGACACGATGTCCACGGTGGCAGCAACTTTGGCCAGGTAGGCCGGGTTGCGGTACGCCATCGCCGTGCACATCTGCCCGAGCCTGATCCGCGAGGTGGACGCGGCCAACGCGGACATCAGCGACCAGGCCTCGTGCGTGGCCTCGTCGGTCGCGGTGGGAACGGTATGGAAGTGGTCGTAGACCCACAGAGATTCCCACGGACCGGCCTCGGCGGCGAGCGCGTGGTCGCGCATCGCACTCCACTGCCGGGCAGGGTCGATACCGACGAGATCGAGACGCCACCCCTGTGGCACGAACAATCCGAATCGCATGACAGGCACAGTACAGACGCAGGGCGAACGACCGGCTGCCGTCTGTGAACTACGCTGCAGGAATGTCCGAGTCGTTCCCCTCGCGCACAGTGGCACGGTTGCGCCCGTTCGCATCGACGATCTTCGCCGAGATGACCGCGCTCGCCGTCCGGAAGAATGCCGTCAACCTCGGGCAGGGCTTCCCGGACACCGACGGCCCACCCGCCATGCTCGAAGCCGCGCGCCAGGCCATCGCCAGTGGCCTCAACCAGTACTCCCCCGGCCCTGGCATGCCGGTGCTGCGCGCTGCCATCGCCGAGGACCGGTCGGCGCGATTCGGTCTGCGCCACGACCCCGATTCGCAGATACTCGTCACCGTCGGTGCCACCGAGGCGATCTCGGCGTCCCTCCTCGGTCTGATCGAGCCGGGCGACGACGTCCTGCTGATCGAGCCGTTCTACGACTCCTATGCCGCCGCCATCGCTCTCGCCGGTGCCACCCGGACCGCCGTGTCGCTGGTCGCCGACGGCAACGGGTGGACCGTCGACACCGACGCCCTCCAACGCGCCATCGGGCCTCGCACGCGCATGCTGATCGTCAATTCCCCGCACAATCCCACCGGCACGGTCTTCGACCGCGACACCATGATCCGCATCGCCGAGATCGCGGTGGCACACGATCTGCTGGTCCTCACCGACGAGGTCTACGAGCATCTCGTCTTCGACGGCCGCGTACACACGCCGATCGCGACACTGCCCGGGATGTTCGAGCGAACCGTCACCGTCTCGAGCGCCGCCAAGACCTTCAACGCCACCGGGTGGAAGACGGGGTGGGCGTTGGGGCCTGCCGAACTGATCGACGCCGTCCGCGCCGCCAAACAGTTCATGAGTTTCGTCGGCGGTACTCCCTTCCAACCGGCCGTGGCCTACGCGCTCGAGCACGAACAGGCCTGGATAGCCACGATGCGCGACGGCCTGCAACGCAAGCGGGACACGCTCTCGGCCGCGCTCGCCGCCGCAGGAGCAGATGTAAAGTACAGCGCGGGAACGTATTTCGTCTGTGCCGACATCGCGGCGATCGGGCGCGGTGACGCCTACGAATTCTGCCGTGCCCTCCCGGACCTGGTCGGCGTGGCGGCGGTTCCGGTGACCGCGTTCGTCGACGAGCCGGGCCCGTGGAAATCATTGGTGCGCTTCGCTTTCTGCAAGCAGGACGAGGTTCTCGCCGACGCAGCCGAGAGGCTACGAAAATTGTGACTGCGCAACCGACGATCCCGGCGTACTTCGTCAGGCAGGCCGTCGACCTCGCGACGAAGAGCGGGGTGGACCTGACCTACCCGCTGTCGATGGCCGGCATCGGTTCCACCATCCTCGACAATCCTGCGGAGCGCCTGACCACCCGGCAGGTCACCGCGTTCACCCAGGCGGTCTGGGCGATGACCGGCGACGAACTGTTCGGCCTCGCCGCAGTTCCGGTGCGACGCGGCAGCTTTCGCGTGGTGTGCCAGACGCTGATACACACCGAAAACCTGTGGGCTGCGCTGGTTCGGATGTCCGAGACCATGCGGGTGCTGATTCCGGTGCGCCCCATGACGATGGACCGAACCGAGGAATCCACGGTGTTGACCGTGCACGTCACCCCCACCACCCACCTGAGCCCGGAGGGAAACGAACTCGCCGAGCGACTGCTGACCGACTTCCTGTTGATTCTGCTGCACCGATTCGCGGCGTGGCTCATCGGCAACCGGGTCAAACTTCTGTCGGTCCAACTGCCCTACCCGCTGCCGGGACCCGAAGCGGGAAAGATGTACGACGCCATCTTCGGCACTCATGTGGAGTTCGGAACCGATCTGGCCACACTGGAATTCGACAGCGCAGTGATGCGGGCACCGATCGTGCAGACCGAGGCGACGCTGGCGGACTATCTCGCGGAGTCGCCCAATCTACTGTTCTCGTCTCGAGATTACGACAGCACGGCGTCGAGCCAGGTCCGCCGCGCCCTGGAAACCGGTTTCAAAGGTGGAGCACCGGGAACCGACGAGATCGCGGCGATGCTCAACATCAGCCCACCGCACCTGCGACGCATTCTTCGGCAGGAGGGCACCTCCATCAACCAACTGCGCGAAGAAGTACTGCGCGATGCGGCGATCTCCGGGCTCAGTCGCGGCGACAGCGTCGACGACATCTCGACCCGCCTGGGGTTCTCCGAGCCCAGTGCCTTCCGCCGGGCCTTCAAGCGATGGACCGGCCAGACTCCCGGTGCTTACCGGCTCAACTGACGCAGAACTCGTTGCCCTCCGGATCGGTCATGGTGATCCAGACACTGGGGCCTTGGTGTCCTCGATGCAGTACCGATGCACCCCGGGCCTGCAGTTGCGTGACCACCGTCTCGCGCTCGTCGCCGACGCGGATGTCGAGGTGCAACCGATTCTTCACCGTTTTCGGTTCGGGCACCGATTGGAACAACACCCGCGGACTGCCGGGCGACTCGGGATCCGAGATGCCGGCGCCCGCCCGCCACACCAGAACGCCCTCGAAGACGGTCGTGTCCTCTTCGCGGGCGTGACCCGCGGCGACCATCTCACGGATGAAAGTCTCGTTGCTGGGTTCGACCTGCCAGCCCAGTGTCTGCGCCCACCACTTCGCCAGCGCATGGGGGTTCGAGCTGTCGACCACAACCTGAAGTCCGTATCCCATGCGGGCACGATACCGCCACTCACTGGTAATGGGAACACCTGTTCGATACAGTCGATCCATGTCGCTCGCGATGCAAGGCTCCCTGTTCGGTGACGACGACGGTGGCGTCGGATCGCTGCAGTCCGTCACCCGCCGCGAACTCACGCTCGGGGCGTGGGTGGACGTTCGACCGGGCTGGTTGGCCGGTTCCCACCTGTTCGATTCGCTGGTGGACGCCGTCGATTGGCGAGCCGAACGTAGGCAGATGTACGACCGCGTGGTCGACGTGCCGCGCCTGGTTCGGTTCTACGCCGAGCGCGAACGGTGGCCCGACGCAGCCCTGTACGACGCACGCGATGCGCTCGACGATCACTACCGCACCGAACTCGGTGAATCGTTCGCCACCGCCGGACTGTGCTACTACCGCGACGGATCCGACAGCGTCGCCTGGCACGGCGACAACATCGGTCGCAGCGCCACCGAGGACACCATGGTCGCGATCGTATCGCTGGGTGCCACACGGCAACTCATGCTTCGACCGCGTGGCGGCGGAACGTCGCTGAAGTTCACGCTGGCCCACGGGGACCTGGTGGTGATGGGCGGCTCGTGCCAACGCACCTGGGAGCATGCGATTCCCAAGTCGACCCGCGCGATCGGCCCACGCATCAGCGTGCAGTTCCGACCGCGCGGGGTTCGCTGACGGGCCGGGTTCGTCAACGAGCGGTGATCGAGTTCCGTCGCTCCACCACCGCTGCGCCCAACGTGTCCAATTGCGTTGCCGTCGTGTCCCAATCGAGGCAGGCGTCGGTGATCGACTGCCCGTACACCAGCTCGTCCCGGTGGCCGAGTTCGAGATCCTGACGGCCCGCGACCAGGAAGCTCTCCAGCATCAGTCCGACGGTGCCGTGTTCGCCTGCCGCCACCCGAGCGGCCACGTCGGTGACCACGTCGACCTGCTTGTTGTGGTCCTTACGACTGTTGCCGTGGCTGGCGTCGATGACCACCCGCTCCGGCAGACCCGACTTACGCAGTCGCGCAACGGTATCGGCGACCGATTCGGCGTCGTAGTTCGGCCCGTCGACACCGCCGCGCAGGATCACGTGGCAGTCGGGGTTCCCGACGGTGCGGATGAGAGCCGCCTGACCGTCGAGATCGGTGCCGGGGAAGACGTGGCTCGCGGCGGCAGCGCGGGTGCCGTCGACCGCAACCTGGATGTCCCCCTCGGTGGAGTTCTTGATCCCCACCGGCATCGACAACGCGCTGCACAGCTGCCGGTGCACCTGGCTGGCCGCCGTTCGCGCACCGATTGCGCCGTAGCTGACCAGGTCTGCGATGTACTGCGGGGTGATCGGGTCGAGGAACTCGCACCCGACCGGCAGACCGAGCGCGGAAATGTCGAGCAGCAGTTGGCGTCCCACTCGCAGACCGGCGTTGATGTCGAAGCTGCCGTCGAGGTGCGGATCGTTGATCAAACCCTTCCAGCCCAGCGTCGTTCGCGGCTTCTCGAAGTAGACGCGCATGACGATGTGCAGGCGATCGCCCAGTTCGGATGCCTTGGCGGCGAGGCGTCGGGCATAGTCGAGAGCAGCGGCGGTGTCGTGCACCGAGCACGGGCCGACGACGACGATCAGCCGATCGTCGCGGCCGTCCAGCACGTCGACCACGCCGGCGCGGCCGGTACGGACCGTGGCCGAGATCGCGTCGTCGACGGCATGCTCGCGGCGCAGCACCGACGGAGCGATCAACGGACTGATGCTGATGGTCCGCTGATCGTCGAGAGGTGGGGTGTCGAGAGAGAGTGTCATGAGAGGGCGTTCCTGTTCCCAGGCCGGCTCCTCATGCTCCACACGCACTTCGAGCCGGTCTGTATCCGGCTCGTGGGGTGGAAGTTCAGCGCATGGCGTCGCTGGCTGACCCACCCGGGGCCGGCCTGCTAAACCAGAAATACGTGCGCTGCATGAGAGCACCGTAGCAGACGCTTCGTCGATGCATCTATGCTCGTCCCTGCAGTCGGTTCGCCAGGTGGTCATGAGGAGCCCCGAAGTTCACCACGGCGCCGAAGCGATGCGTGCGGTACGGCGCGTCGTGAGAGGGAACCCGGTGAGAGTCCGGGACTGTCCCGCAGCGGTATGCAGGAACGACCGCCGTCAACAGCACTGAAGAGGCCTCTTCGGGAAGCGACGGCCAGTAGGAGTGGACTGTTCGTCCACGTGCCCGCGAGTCCGAATACCTGCCGTCTGTGCTGTGCACGCCGTGCGCAGCGGTTCACCGCCTCGTGGAATGGGCGCGTAACCCTGGTACGGCTGCTCGTGGGGCTCTCCGGGATGCGCGCGCCCGAGAAGGCGGTGCGCCATCGATGCAGCAGTCACTTGGAGAACTACCGTGAGTATCGAATTCACCGCCACCGTGCTCGGTTCCGCCCGTATCGGACCGAACCGAGAACTGAAGAAAGCCGTCGAATCCTACTGGGCCGGAACGCTCGACGCAGCCGCACTCGAATCCGTCGCGCGAACATTGCGCGAGAACACCTGGCGAGAACTCGTCGCTGCCGGACTCGATTCCGTTCCGGTGAACACCTTTTCGTACTACGACCACGTGCTCGACACCGCGGTCATGCTCGGCGCACTACCCGAGCGGGTTCGGAGCATCGACAGCGAGCTGGACCGCTGTTTCGCCGCCGCCCGAGGCAACGAGACCGTCGCACCACTGGAGATGACCAAGTGGTTCGACACCAACTACCACTACCTCGTGCCCGAAATCTCCCCGGCGACAACCTTTTCACTGCATCCCGAGAAGGTGCTCGCCGAGCTCGAAGAAGCTCGCGCGCTCGATGTCCCGGCTCGACCGGTCGTCCTGGGACCGGTGACGTTCCTGTTGCTGTCGAAAGCAGTCGGCAGCAGCGCCCCGCTACTGGACCGCCTCGACGAGATTCTGCCGCTGTACGCGGAGCTGCTGACACACCTCGCCGATGCCGGGGCGAAGTGGGTCCAGCTCGACGAACCTGCGCTCGTGGCCGACCGCACGCAGCACGAGATCGACTGTGCGAAGAAGGCTTACGACTACCTGAGCGCAGTGTCGACAAGGCCTGCCATACTGCTGGCGTCGTACTTCGGTGACCTCGGTGCGGTACTGCCCGTGCTCGCGTCGACCGGTATCGAGGGATTGTCGATCGATCTGACGGTGCCGGGCACCGTCGAGCACGTTGCCGTGATACCTGCGCTCGCGAGCAAGCACATAGTCGCGGGCGTCGTTGACGGGCGCAACATTTGGCGGACGGATCTCGACAAGGCGCTGGCAACGTTGGCGAGCCTGTTGGGTAGTGCCGGCACGCTCGCGGTGTCGAGTTCGTGTTCGCTGCTGCACGTTCCGTACACCCTCGACGGAGAGACCGACATCGTCGATCCGCTCCGATCCTGGCTGGCCTTCGGTACCGAGAAGGTTGCCGAGGTGGCCGTCCTCGCGAGGGCGCTGCGAGAGGGCACCGAATCGGTGTCGTCCGAGCTCGAGCAGGCCCGAGCCGCGCTCGAGACTCGTCGCACCGACCCTCGTCTGCACGACGCGGCCGTTCGGGCACGTCTCGACGCGGGAATCTCCGTCGACCGCACCCCGGCCGAGGAACGCTGCCGGGCTCAGGCTGCGCGACTGGACTTGCCGTCGTTGCCGACGACCACCATCGGTTCGTATCCGCAGACCACGCAGATTCGACTCGCTCGGGCAGCCCTGCGCACCGGTGAGATCGACGACGCCGAATACGTATCCCGGATGCAATCCGAGATCGCCGATGTCGTTGCACTGCAGGAGAAGATCGGCCTCGATGTGCTGGTCCACGGCGAGCCCGAGCGAAACGACATGGTGCAGTACTTCGCCGAGCAGCTCAGTGGCTTCGCGGCCACGTCGAACGGCTGGGTCCAGTCGTACGGATCTCGGTGCGTTCGGCCGCCGATTCTGTACGGCGACGTCTCGCGCCCGAAACCGATGACCGTGCACTGGTCCGAGTACGCGCAGTCGCTCACCGACAAGCCGGTCAAAGGCATGTTGACCGGCCCGGTGACGATTCTGGCGTGGTCGTTCGTCCGAGACGACCTACCGTTGGCCGAATCCGCAGCCCAGATCGCCCTGGCGATTCGCGACGAGACGATCGATCTGGAGGCAGCGGGTATTCGAATCGTCCAGGTGGACGAACCTGCCCTTCGTGAGCTCCTCCCCCTGCGCTCGAAAGACACAGCGGCGTACCTGGACTGGGCCGTGCGATCGTTCAAGATCTCGACATCCGGCGTGTCCGACCACACGCAGATTCACACGCATCTGTGCTACTCGGAGTTCGGTGAGATTATCGACGCGATCGCCGACCTCGACGCCGACGTGACGTCGATCGAGGCGGCCCGCTCGCACATGGAAGTACTCGACGACCTGAACTCGATCGGATTCGACCTCGGTGTCGGCCCCGGCGTGTACGACATCCATTCACCGCGGGTGCCGAGCGTCGACGAGATCACCGAATCGCTGCGGGCGGCATTGAAAGCAGTTCCTGCCGAACGACTCTGGGTCAACCCCGACTGTGGACTCAAGACCCGCGGCGTGGCGGAGGTCGAGCGGTCGCTGAGAAACATGGTGCAGGCGGCGGCCGCGCTGCGCTGACCCAGGTGAGCGGAACTTCGACCCCTGCTACGAAGTTCCGCTCACCTCGTTCGCCCCGTACAGGCTAGGCTTACCTGCCTACGCCCGATCTGTGAAAGAGAACGAAGTGAAACGTCTACTCCTGGCCACCACGATCGCCGCGGTCACCGCACTGACCACTGTCGCCTGCGGCGGCACCGCCGAGCAGACGGCCACTCCCTCCACCGCGTCGACGTCGGTCACAGCCGATGCGGCCACCGACGCCCCCGGCCCGACCGGCATCCCCGACGGCATGGGTTCCGGTGCCGCGGACGGCGTGTTCCCCCGCACGGTCGGCCACTTCGGCGGCTCGACCGAGATCCCCGCCGAACCGAAGAAGATCGTCGTGATCGCCACCGGCCAGCTCGACGCAGCTCTCACCCTGGGCGTCGTACCCACCGGAGTCGCCTACGGGGACGGCGCCGCACTGGTCCCGGACTACATCAGCTTCTCGTTCCCGCAGTACGCGGATCGCATGTCGCAGTTCGTCGACGTCGGCAACCGACAGGAGGTCGACATCGAGGCCATCGCCGCCATCGAACCCGACCTCATCCTGGCGAACAAGACCGGCTCCGAGGACATCTACCCGACACTGTCGACCATCGCGCCGACCGTGCTCACCGAAGGCACCGGAGTGAACTGGAAGCAGGACTTCCTCCTTCTCGCCGACGCGTTGGGCCGAACCGATCAGGCTCAGACCTTCATCGACACCTTCACCTCCGACGCTGCGGCACTGGGTGGTTCGTTTGCCGACACCGGCGCACCCACGGTCTCGTTCGTCCGCTTCACCGCCGATCGAGCGCGAGTGTTCGGCATCCCGTCGTTCGCCGGATACATCGCCTGGGACGCCGGACTGGCGCGCCCGGAAAGCCAGCAGTTCGACAAGACCTCGCAGGATTTCAGCGAGGAGGAAATTCAGCTCGCGAACGCGGACTGGGTGTTCGTATCGAGCCAGGATGCCGGAGCCGATTCCAGCGCCGCGTCGTACACCACCAACCCGCTGTGGACCGGAATGAGCGCGGCAACCGAGAACCACATCGTGCGCGTCGACGACGACCCGTGGTACCTCAATGCAGGCCCGACGGCGGCAACGATCGTGCTCGACGGCCTGAAGAGCGCCCTGCAGAGCTGACCCCCGTGTGCATGGAACTTCGTAGCCCACTACGAAGTTCCATGCACATCGAGCAGGTAGGTTGCGCACAACTTAACCGTGCACTACTGTTCTTGACGTGACCAACGAACTCGCACTCGACCGTCAGGTGTGCTTCGCGCTGTACTCCGCATCGCGGGCTACCACCGCGGTGTATCGCCCGATGCTCGACGAGCTCGGCGTCACGTATCCGCAGTACCTCGTACTGCTGGTGCTGTGGGAACGGGACGGGCGCGGCGTCAAGGACATCTGCGCCGAACTCGATCTCGACACCGGCACGCTGTCGCCGATGCTCAAGCGCCTCGAAGGCCTCGGTTTCATCGAGCGCCGACGCCTGAGCACCGACGAACGTCGGGTCGAGATCCACCTCACCGAGACCGGAAGTGCCATGCGCGCAAAGGCACTCGACATTCCACGAAAGCTGGCCGAGAAGACCGGCATGGACGTCGACGATCTCGTCAAACTCAAGGAGTCGCTCGACGCATTGACGAGCGCTCTGCATCACACCGATTCCGGCACGACAGAAGGAGCATCATGAAGACGATCTACACCGCCGAGGCACTGGCCACCGGTGAAGGCCGAAACGGCCACGCCCGCACTTCCGACGGACGGCTCGATCTGGACCTCGCCATCCCGGAGGCCATGGGCGGCAGCGGCAACGGCACCAACCCCGAGCAGCTCTTCGCCGCCGGCTACGCCGCATGCTTCCACTCCGCGCTGCAGATGGTCGCTCGTCAGGACAAGGCCGACGTCACCGATTCGGCCGTCGGCGCTCGTGTCGACATCGGCCCCAACGACGCGGGCGGCTTCCAGCTCGCCGTCACCCTCGAGGTGACCCTGCCCAATTTGAGCCGCGAGAACGCCCAGGCCCTGGCCGACAAGGCCCACCAGGTGTGCCCGTACTCCAACGCCACCCGCGGCAACATCGACGTCACCGTCACAGTCACCGAAGACGAGTAGAGGAAATCCCTTGAAGGCACACGAAATTCACCTCGCGTCCCGCCCAGAAGGCTGGCCGACGGAAGACAACTTTCGCGCGGAGGTCGTCGACCTTCCCGAACTCGCCGACGGGCAGATCCTCGTCCGCAACATCGTGATGTCGGTCGATCCGTACATGCGTGGGCGGATGAACGATGTGAAGTCGTACGTCCCGCCGTTCCAGCTCGACGCCCCGCTCGACGGCGGTGCCGTCGGCGAGATCATCGAATCCAAGGCCGAGGGTTTCGCTGTCGGCGACGCCGTTCTGCACGGTAAGGGCTGGCGCGATGTCGCCGTCGTCCCCGCCAAGGGCGCAAGCAAGGTCGATCTCTCGGCCGCGAAGGCGTCCGCATACCTCAGCGCACTCGGAATGACCGGCACGACGGCGTACGCAGGCCTGACCGAAGTCGCTTCGTTCAAGGAGGGCGACGTCGTCTTCGTCTCCGGCGCTGCAGGCGCAGTCGGTTCGCTCGTCGGACAGATCGCCAAGGCCCTCGGCGCATCTCGGGTCATCGGCAGTGCCGGATCCCCCGCCAAGGTGGCTCGCCTGCTCGAGCTCGGCTTCGACGCGGCGTTCGATTACCACGACGGCCCGGTTGCCGAGCAGTTGCGACAGGCAGCACCGGACGGCATCGACGTGTACTTCGACAACGTCGGCGGCGAGCACCTCGAGGCCGCCATCGGTTCGATGAACAAGTACGGCCGAATTGCCATGTGCGGAGCCATCGCTCAGTACAACTCGACCGAACCGACACCGGCACCGCGCAACCTTGCCCTCGCCATCGGCAAGGAGCTGACGCTCAAGGGCTTCATTGTCGGCTCCTACGCGCACGTGACCGAGGAGTTCCGCTCGAAGATGACCGAGTGGCTGGGCAGCGGCGTAGTCGAATTCGACGAGACGGTCGTCGACGGTCTGAACAACGCCCCCTCGGCGTTCATCGGCCTGATGAAGGGCGAGAACACCGGCAAGATGGTTGTCACCATCTAGGTAGAACCCGAACGGTTTCACCGCAGACCACACCCCGGCCGGAATTTCCGGCCGGGGTGTTTCCATGCCCAGACCGATTACAGTCGGTGCATGCCCGCCGCTCCCCTCCCGTTGCGCGACGGCCTCGATCCCACTCGGGTGCGGATGCCGGAGGTCGCGACCGGAGCGACGGTGCTCGAGTACCTGCGCGCCCGGTTCCCGCAGGACGCCGCCCGACTGACCGAGAAAGTTGCGGGCGGCCAGATCGTCGACGCAGCAGGCGTACCCGTCGATTCGACGACCGTCGCGAGACCGCGGGCGGACATCTACCTCTACCGCGACCCGCCGGTGGAGCCGACGGTTCCGTTCTCACTCGACGTCCTCCATCGCGACGAGAACTTGCTCGTCGTCGACAAGCCGCATTTTCTGGCCACCACTCCGCGCGGCGCATACATCGCTCGCTCGGCCCTCGTTCTGCTCCGCCGCCGATTCGACCTGCCCGAGCTCAGCCCGGCGCACCGTCTGGACAGGCTCACCGCAGGGGTTCTGGTGTTCACCGTGCGACAGCAGGCCCGCCGGCCGTACCAGGAACTCTTCGCTCAACGCACCATCACCAAGCAGTACGAGGCGATTGCCCCACGCTCCCGGGACATCGACTTCCCGCTGACGGTACGCAGCCGAATCATCAAGGAGCGCGGCGTTCTTCAGGCCCGAGAGATACCGGGCGAGCCCAACGCGGAAACACTCGTCGAGCTCGTCGACACGTTCGGATCCCACGGCCTGTACCGATTGCGTCCGCGAACCGGAAAGACGCATCAACTTCGAGTTCATCTGTGCTCGTTGGGCATTCCGATCGTCGGCGACAATTTCTATCCATCGTTCCGTGAGGTCGCCGACGACGACTACTCCGACCCGCTTCGCTTGCTGGCGCGTTCGATCGAATTCGTCGATCCGCTCAGCGGCCTGATTCGACGGTTCGAGAGCAATCGGAGTCTCGATCCGCCTGCGTCGCAGCAGCTTCCGACGTGAGCTCGGCGGTACGGACGGTGATTCGATGCGAGATGACCGCGAGCGCGAACAGTCCCACCGCCACATTCCCCAGCGCGGCGAAACCCTCCTGAGCGAAGTCCACGAGGGCGTTGAGAAGAGTGAAGATCAACGCGGACACCCGGAGGGTTCGCAGCGGCCAGAGCGGTCCTCGAACACGTAAGCACAGCATCGCAGGCAGCGCCGTGACGAAGGTGAGGCAGGCACTGACGAACAGGATCCCGCTCGCGATTCCCATTCTGTCGACGTCGATCGTCAGGTCGCGTCGATCGATGTGCAGGTCCCCGATGACGAGCTCGACGATCCCGAACACCACCCCCGCCCCGGAGAGCAGAACCAACCCCCACCCGACGACGGGAATCCACCGGGCGCTGGTGAAGAACGCGGGAATCAGCCGGGGAACGACATTTTTCAGCGAGTGGGTCCGCGACGTCGACTGTCGAGCGCGGCCGAGCAACAGTCGGATCCCGGCCACGGTGTCCGCGTCGGCACCCTCGGCCTCGGCCCGCGCGACCATGCGTAGCGCCCAGTCGCGTCGATGCTCGGGTAGGCCGTGCGCGACGCCGTCGGCTGCGATCGCAGCCGCGTTGGCCAGGGATTCGTCGACCGAGGGCCGGCGGAACTCCCGAACGATCCTGCTGAACACCAACAGCAGCACCACCAGGACGTACATGATCTCCGACGAGGGTCCGTAGAAGTAGTCGTTGTCCTTGGTGACGAATTTGCCGACTTCGTCGAGAAAGAGCCCGAATCCGATTCCGCCGAGCACCACCGTGAACACTCGAACGCCGAACCCGGTGAACATCCACCCGATCAGCAACGCGAGCATCATCGCCGCGCCGCCGTACAGGGCGTGAGCGATGTGCAACGATTTGCCCCCGACCTGGGGATAGTCGGTCAATTCCAGGTAAGCCCTTGTGATCAGAATGGTCGCGATGGCGACGACCATGAACGCCTCGGATGCACTGCTTCCGTAGGCATCGCGGATCATGCCACTGCGGTATGTGGTCCCCGGACGACCGGTCATCGATCGAGTATGTGCCGCCTGCCGTCGCCCGCGGGCCGTTTTCGCGGGCCGTTTTCGCGCCTCGATGTTTCCTGGGTTGACAAACCTCGTTGCCGAACCTGCAATGGTGTCATGGAAGATTCGAACACCGGCCTGGACGAGGTCATCGCAGGCCTCGGTCCCCGCCTCAAGCGCATCAGGATGGAGAAGAACACCACCCTGGCATCGCTGTCGGACACCACGGGAATTTCGATCAGCACACTGTCGCGACTCGAGTCCGGTGACCGCAAGCCCAGCCTCGAATTGCTGTGGCCCATCGCTCGTGCGCATCAGATGAAACTCGACGATCTGGTGACCGCGCCGCCCGTGGCGGACCCTCGGGTGCGCACCACGGCCACCGTTCGCGAACACGTGACCATCCTGCCGCTGACGCTGCGTCCCGGCGGCCTTCAGGCGTACAAGCTCCTGGTCCGCCCGGAGGGCTCGGAGCCGCGTCCGCGGACACACGAGGGGTACGAGTGGTTGTACGTCCTCGACGGCACCCTGCGGCTGATTCTCGGCGAGCACGATCTGACGATGAAGGCAGGCGAGGCAGCCGAATTCGACACTCGTGTGCCGCACTGGTTCGGTGCCGTCGGAAACCGACCGGTGGAGCTTCTGAGCCTGTTCGGACCCCAGGGCGAGCGGATGCACGTGCGGGCGAAACCGACGGTATGAAATGTCATGTCCGTGTGAGACAGTGAAGCCGCTCGACGCCAGGATCCACTTCGGTCATCCGCACCGACCACACACCATCTCGAGGAAAAAGATGACCGACAGACTGCCCGAATCGCCTGCGTCCCGCACTCACGTGGACATCGCAACCGGAGTGCTCATCGGGATCCACGGTGGATCCGTTGCCGACGCCATCGACGAGCTGTTCACGACCGCGAGACATCACCGGGTCAGTTTGTTCGAGCTCTCTCGCACGCTCATCACCGTCGCGGAGGGCCGCGACATCGAGCGATCCTCCGCCACCGACGCGGTGTACGAGGTCTGGGGATCGGCACTCGGCCGTCGAGGCGCAGAGACGACCTTCGGCCTGGTCACCGATTCCGCTGCCCTCTGATCGAACGAGCGCTCCGGAGAGCTAGCCGCGAACGGATGGGTCGCTGCGCAGCTCCGGAAAGCGTGCCGTCATCGCGTCGATGTGTCGGTACATCTCGTAGAGCTCGGTTCGGAGCGTCGACGCTTCGGACTCGAACGCTCGGGCCCGTGATTCGGCGCGATCCGCGCGAGCTCGAAACGCCTTGGACTGCGCCAGTTCGATGGACGCCGAGCACGTCTCGATATGTTCGGCCAGCCCTCTCGCGAACACCCTCGCCTGCTCGAGGTTGACGGCATAGTTGTCGTCTCGCGGAGCCGGTGACGCCGCACCGTTCGCTGTGCCCATGGAAACTCGTCACCCTCGATCGTCGGCGGAAATTCTTTCGCGACTCTACGCTCGGTGCCGCATGCTTCGTCCGTGAACCGGCGTCACCCGAAGACGAGTGCCAGCACCACCGATGCCGAGGTGGCAGCGATCGCGATGACGATGGTCGCCGCGATCGCCCGCTGCCGCACCGTTCGGTAACTCGACCCTGCGCGGTCGTACTCCGAGTCGTCCTGATCGCCGTCCCGGCCGTAGAAGTCGTCCGAGTTCAGCCCGTCCTCGTCGAAATACACGACGTCTCGTGGCGGCACCCAGTGCTGACCGTTGGCTTCGATCGCAGCTCCCAGCCGCTCCAGCCGTATCCGAGCGCGGGTGGGATACCAATCGGAGGGCGCGTGGATGGGCAGAGCCCGCGCCATCATCAGAGGCGACCGGTACTGCTTCTCCAGGGCGGCGAACGCTGCGGACGCCGTCGGATCGGCGTCGGACTTGTCGGTGAGGAACCAGACGGCTCCGGCCGCCGCACGATCGCCGAGTACCAGATACGTGTACGCGAGCAATTCGAGGATGCCGGGCGACGTCGGGTTCCGGATCAGTGCGCCGAGCAGTCGATCTCGAGCGGCGATACTGTCTCCGCGCGCCAGATCCTCCTGCGCTCGATCGATCACGTCCACGCGTCGACAATAACTCCTGGGAACGAAAAAGCCCCTGCCGGACGACCGGAAGGGGCTTTCATCGTGCTTGTCGATCCAACACCGTGGTGGCCAGGGCCGGGATCGAACCGGCGACCTTCCGCTTTTCAGGCGGACGCTCGTACCAACTGAGCTACCTGGCCGGGCGGCACCGGTGAAACAATGCCATCGCAATGTCGGTACCTTCGTACCGATGTTGCGACCCTGACGGGACTCGAACCCGCGACCTCCGCCGTGACAGGGCGGCGCGCTAACCAACTGCGCCACAGGGCCTTGCTGTTGTTGCCGCGCTATTTCTAGCGCACCAACTCTCCGAACTGCAAATCCGCATCACGCGGGAAGCGAGACGAAGAATGCTGTACTGCCGACCGGATTGTCAATCCGATCTCTTCCTACGTACCCCCTACGGGATTCGAACCCGCGCTACCGCCTTGAAAGGGCGGCGTCCTAGGCCGCTAGACGAAGGGGGCCCGCCGAACTACTTCGACGTTACCCTCAACGGCGTTCCGTTGGGAGCTGGGATAGCTTAGGACACTTTCGCTGCAAATCTCAAACCGGCAGGTCAGAGGTGGTTTTCGCGCAGTTTTCGCCGTAGTGCTCCCACCCGTGCAGTTTGAACTCGGCGAGCCAACGCTCGGACGCCATGGCGAGCAGTACGACCTCGACGGATTCCTCGAACCGCTCGCGCAGATCTGCGTTGTCGGCAACCAGATCCGACATGTACCGCTGACCGGCCATCGACGCGGCAAGCACCCGCACGAACTTGGCTGCGTCGAACTCCGGCTTGAGGTCGCCCATCGCGAGAGCGCGCTCGGCTTGCTTGTGGCCTTGAGCTCCCCAGACGCGACCGCCCCCGGAGTGCACCTCCGCGTAGAACTCCGGCTCGACTATCAACCGGAACTCGGCGCGCACGATCACGTCGTTCTGGAAGTTCTGCGCGATGTCGTCCACGATCCCGCGGATGACGTAGAACGGGTGTGCGGTGGTGTCGGCCCACTTCTCCGTGATGGCGACGTACCGATCCAGACCGGCCGCGAGCACGGCTCGGGCCAGATCCTCCTTCGACTGGAAATGGAAATACATCGCACCCTTGGTGGCGTTGGAGCCCTCCAAGATGGTGTTGACGGATGCCGCTGCGTATCCACGCTTGGCGAATTCCGCCGCCGCCGCCTCCACGATGGCAGCCCGGGTCCGCCGTGCGCGCTCTTGTTGTGCCATTTATTCCGTGCCTCCGAGCCCCAAGCGCCCTGCGTATCCGCAGGTAGTACATATAGAGAGTACTTCACCCGAACGACACGTGAGTCGACTCACCTACGGTTCGCTTCGCCACACACATCCGTCGGAAAAATCGGTTAGGCGTCCGAAACAAGCCGGATGGTATGATCTGCGCGGCTCGAGTGCGCTGCAGGGGGTGCGCACTCGAGCCGCTTTCCACTCGGTCCACCGCTGTCGCCGACGCAACCTTCTTCGGACCGCCCCCCCTTACCGACCGCGTGCCGACTCGCGGCTCGACCGATTCGCCATCGGCAGCGACCGAGGTACAGCCGAGTTCCGTGAAACGAACGATCGACGCATCGTTCACGTCGCTTGGAGCACACCACGCACTTTCGGTTGAAAACCGAATTACATTTCACGGTAACGGATCTCGGACCAGAACTGATTCGCGTTGCTCGTTAGCATTTCAAATCTAGTGATCGGCAATCGAATACGCCGAAACCGCTGTCTGACCTCGGTCAAATCCATTGCCCGGTAATCGATACGAGAAAGACCGGTCGGTAACGTTTTCGACACGTTCCCGGACTCGCACCGAACTCGCACCTGTACTGACTTACTGTGACATGCACCACATGGAGTAGTTCCGCCGATCGGAAACGAGTGCATGCCATGAAGGTGTCGATTCGCGTATTTCGTTCCATCACAACGTCGTTCGCGGTGGTCGTACTCGCTCTGTCGACGACCGGCACGGCGCCTGCAGACCCCCTGGGTAACTTCGTGGCCCCCGTCGCCGACCCGGCTCTCTATCTACCCACCCCACTGGGTGAGCCCTGGTTCGATCCCCCTGCAGGCTACGAACAACAACCTCCCGGGACCGTACTCGCAACCAGAAAAGTGACCGTCGGACCGTTGTTCACGCCGGTCACCTCGACTCAGATCCTGTTCCGCACCAACGATTCCAAGGACCGTCCCGTCGCTGCGGCCACCACCGTGATCGTGCCGGTCGCACCGTGGACCGGAGCCGGGAGCCGACCCGTCGTGGCATACAACATGGCCATCAATTCACTCGGCAACACCTGTGCGCCGTCGTGGCTGCTTCCTCGCGGCCTCGCCCGAGAGATACCGGCCGTTCAGGCGTTTCTGGCCAAGAACTACGCCGTCGTCGTCACCGATCACGAGGGGCCACGGCAGGCCTACGCCGCCGGACGCATGGCCGCACACGCGGTGCTCGACGCCCTCCGAGCCATGGTTCGACTGCCCGAGCTCGGCGTGCCTGCGTCTTCTCCCATCGCCATGACGGGGTACTCGGGTGGGGCGATCGCCACAGGATGGGCGGCACAATTGGCCCCCACGTACGCGCCCGATGTGAATCTGGTGGGCGCGGCGTTCGGTGGACCCCCGACCGATTACCGGATTCTGCTGACGTCGATGAACGGCACGGCCGCATCGACGCTCTTCCTGTCGGCGGCGCTCGGGGTGGCACGGGAGTACCCCGAGATGTTCTCGCTGATGAACGCCGACGGACTGCGTCTGGCCACGATCGCCAAGGACATGTGCGTCGGTCTGCTCGCCCCCGGTGGCGTGGTGGCTCCGATCCCGGCACAGGCGCTCTCGAACGTTCCGAATGTCGATCGCACCGAGATCGCCGAGAGCATCATCGCCGCGACACGTCTCGGCGGCGACCTCGCGCCCACCATCCCCACCATGATCTATCAGGGCAAGCAGGAGTTCTGGATTCCTCGACAGGGAGCCGAGACCCTCTACGACGAGTGGTGCGCCCAGGGTGCGAACGTCAGACTCGAGGAATATCTCGGCGAGCACCTGATCGTCGCGCTCAGCGGCATTCCCGGCGCGTACGCCTGGATCGACGACCGGCTGGCAGGCATTCCGGTGCCGAGCGGATGCAGCAGCTTCGGGCGCTGACCCGTCGGAACCCACTGCCGGGGGTACTGCCCGGTGGCGCTACGCGGCCCACTACACTTTCGAGCCGCGCCCCTATAGCTCAGTTGGTAGAGCTACGGACTTTTAATCCGCAGGTCGTAGGTTCGAGTCCTACTGGGGGCACCACACACCGTCCGAGTAACAGTGCTCACACCTGTCCGGAACGTACACTCGGGCGTAACGATCGGCCGAGACCGAACGACGTGTTGGGGGAACTGCAGCGGTCGTGCACTCGCGAAGGCCGGTCGCAAGATCGACGCTCCGGGGAGACTTCGCGCCGATCGACACCGAACATCACGACCGCCGGAACAGCAAGTGAACAGCCGCGACGAGGTTCACACCGAACCTACGGTGCCGTAAGCTGGACCGGTCGTACGCAATCTATGGAGGCGATCTAATGGCGAGGGATCTGACACAGCTCGAGCTTCTGCAAGAGCTGGTGCCCACTGCCGAGGACAATGTGAACCGTCACATCTCGATGGCTCGCGAGTGGCACCCTCACGACTACGTGCCGTGGGACGAAGGTCGTAACTTCGCCGCACTCGGCGGCCAGGACTACGACCCGGAGCAGTCCAAGCTCTCCGACGTCGCACAGGCCGCGATGATCACCAACCTCCTCACCGAGGACAACCTGCCGTCGTACCACCGGGAGATCGCCGAGAACTTCTCCCAGGACGGTGCCTGGGGCACCTGGGTCGGCCGGTGGACCGCCGAGGAGAACCGGCACGGCATCGTCATGCGTGACTACCTCGTCGTCACCCGCGGCGTCGATCCCGTCGCCCTCGAAGAAGCCCGCATGATCCACATGACCAACGGGTTCGCCTCACCGGCGGGGTCGCAGACGGGTCTGCTCCACTCGGTCGCCTACGTGACGTTCCAGGAGCTCGCCACCCGTGTCTCGCACCGCAACACCGGCAAGGTCTGCGACGATCCGATCGCCGACCGCATGCTCCAGCGCATCGCCGCCGACGAGAACCTGCACATGATCTTCTACCGCAACATCACCGGCGCGGCGATGGACATCGCTCCCGATCAGACCCTCGACGCGGTCTCCGACATCGTGACGAACTTCGTCATGCCCGGTGCCGGTATGCCGAACTTCCGCCGCAACGGTGTGTTGATGGCCAAGCACGGCATCTACGACCTGCGTCAGCACCTCGAGGACGTCGTCTGGCCGGTCCTGCGCAAGTGGAGCGTGTTCGAGCGCAACGACTTCACCGGCCGCGGCGAGAACAAGCGCGAGGAACTCGCCGCGTTCCTCGAAGACCTCGAGCGTCAGGCCACCAAGTTCGAGGAGATGCGCGATCGCTCCCTCGCCCGCGAACGCGCGAAGGCCGAAGCACGCGCGTCGTAAGCTCAGATCGGCTGGTGTGCCCGGTACCGACTTCGGTGCCGGGCACCACTGTTTTCGGTCCGTCGCTCTCGGCCCACCGCTGTCACCATGATCACGTTCCCTCCGTTCCAAAGGCTTCTCTCATGACACTGCAGATCGGCTCGCTGGAGTTGGCCAGCCCCGTCGTCCTGGCACCGATGGCCGGCGTCACCAATGTGGCGTTCCGCACGCTGTGCAGGGAGCAGGAGTTGCAGCGGGCGGGCAGTACCTCGGGTCTGTACGTGTGCGAGATGGTCACCGCACGCGCGCTCGTCGAACGCCAGCCGGCGACGATGCACATGACGACCTTCGGCCCCACCGAAACCCCGCGGTCGCTGCAGCTCTACACCGTCGATCCGGACACCACGTACGACGCGGCGAAGATGATCGTCGACGACGATCTGGCCGACCACATCGACATGAACTTCGGCTGCCCGGTTCCGAAAGTCACCCGGAAGGGCGGCGGTGCTGCGCTGCCCTACAAGCGGAACCTGTTCGGTCGTATCGTCGCTGCGGCCGTCAAGGCGACCGAGGGCACCGACATTCCCGTCACCGTCAAGTTCCGCGTCGGCATCGACGAGAACCACCACACTCATCTCGATGCAGGTCGAATCGCCGCAGGCGAGGGCGCGGCGGCAGTGGCACTGCACGCCAGAACCGCCTCTCAGCGTTACTCCGGCACTGCCGACTGGAACGAGATCGCGCGACTGAAGGAACACGTCTCCGGCATCCCGGTACTGGGCAACGGCGACATCTTCTCGGCGTCCGATGCGGTTCGCATGATGGCGGAGACCGGGTGCGACGGCGTCGTCGTCGGGCGTGGTTGCCTCGGTCGGCCCTGGCTGTTCGCAGAACTCAGCGCCCGCCTGAACGGCAGGCCCGAACCCACTCCACCGACCCTCGGCGAGGTGGCCACCATCATCGCCCGGCATGCCGAGCTGCTCGCTCAGCATCACGGTGAGAGCAAGGGCCTGCGCGAGCTGCGCAAGCATGTGTCCTGGTATCTCCGCGGGTTCCCGGCGGGATCGGATCTTCGGGTCTCGATGGCGTTGGTGTCCACTCTCGGCGAACTGGACGACCTTCTGGCGCAACTCGATCCGACCGTTCCGTTTCCCAAGGACGCCGAGGGCCCCCGTGGTCGGCAGGGCTCGCCGGGCGCGGTTGCGTTGCCGGACGGTTGGCTCGACGACCCGGAGGACGTCTGCGTTCCTGCCGGTGCCGATCTGATCCATTCCGGCGGCTGATTCGCGGCTGACCAGCAGCCCACCTCGCACGAGTGGACCATGCCGCTCGAGTCAGTACTATGGCTGGGATTGCCGAGTTGACGGCGCGTGCGTGTGATGGAAGGCCAGGTTCGAATTCGTGGGAGACGATCGAGAGTCGGGCCCGTCTGTGCCCGAGGGTCGCGCCCCATGGGAGCGCCCGCTGTCTTCAATCGGACGTTCCGGACAGCGCCCACCTCGCTCCGAACGTCCTGCAACACCGGACGCAGAGCAACCACCGCAGCCCGGAGACAGCGGCAGGCTCGGCAAACGATCACCGCGTAACGCCGACACCGTCTCGGTCGCCGAGTTGGTGGACAAGATGTCGCGCTCGGGATCGATGCGGCGGGTGCCTGACGAACGTCCCGAAGTCGAAGAGCCGACCGAGGTCATCGCCCCCATCACCGATTCCACTCCCTCGCCTGCCCGGGCAGTGCCGCCGACTCCGCCGCCGCATGCGGCACCGGAACCGGTGGGCGCGCCCGCAGCGGATCGACCGACTCTGACGCGGTTGGCGATGAGTCGGGTACGTCGCCGCCGTCGGGTACGGATGATCGGCCGGAGCCTGGTCTCCCTCGTCGCGATCCTGGCCGTGGCCTTGACCGGAGTGGTGTGGGGATACCTACGCAACACCGATCAAGGATTTCTCCAGGTCGCCGCTCTCGATCCCGATTCGACCGACGTCGTCGACGCCGCAGGCCAGTACGGTGACGAGACGTACCTGATCGTGGGCACCGACACCCGCGCCGGGGCCAGCGGCGAGGTGGGAGCCGGAACCGTCGCCGACGCCGAGGGATCGCGCTCGGACACCGTCATGTTGGTCAACATCCCTGCCGACCGCAGTCGCGTCGTCGCGGTGTCCTTCCCCGCGACCTCGACGTGACGCGACCGGAGTGCGAGCAGTTCGACAACATCACCAATACCTACACCGGGGAGATGTTCCCCGAGGCCTACGGCGACAAGCTCAACGCCACCTACGCCCTCGGCGGCCCGAAGTGTCTGGTCAAGACCATCCAGAAGATCTCGGGCCTGCGTATCGGACACTTCGTCGGGATGGACTTCGCCGGGTTCGAGTCCATGGTCGACGAGGTCGGCGGTGTCGAGGTCTGCACCGCGCAACCCCTGTTCGACTACGAACTCGGAAATGTCCTTCCCAACGTCGGAACACAACGTATCGACGGCCGCACCGCGCTGAACTACGTTCGGGCTCGCAACGTCGAGTCCGAGGGCAACGGCGACTACGGCCGCATCAAGCGACAGCAGCGTTTCCTGTCGTCGCTGCTGCGGTCCGCGCTCTCGAACAACGTGCTGCTCGATCCTGGCAAGCTCAACGGGTTCGTCAACGCGTTCACCTCGGACACGTTCGTGGAGAACGTCAAGACTCAGGACCTGGTGACACTGGGACGCTCGCTGCAGAACGTGGACGCCGGCGCGGTCACCTTCCTGACCATCCCCACCACCGGCACCAACGACTACGGCAACGAGATCCCGAACGACGACGCGATCGGTGCGATCTTCCAGGCCATCATCGACGACGCTCCGTTGCCCGGCGAGGAACGAGCGGAGCCGGTGACACCCGAATCATCCGCACCTGCCGCCGTACCCGACGCGCCACTGTTGGCCGTGGACCCGTCGACCGTGTCGATTCAGGTGTCCAACGCATCCGACATCGCCGGGATGGCGCAGACGGCGTCCGACGAACTCGCGGTCTACGGATTCCAGATCCTGACGGTCGGCAACTTCTCGGGCACCGCAGCGCAGACCGTGGTGCGCTACTCCCAGGATCAGGAAGCCGCCGCTGCGACGGTCGCGTCGGCGATTCCCGGCGCCGCCATCGAGTTGGCACCGAGCCTGAACAATGTCGTCGAGGTCGTGCTCGGCTCGAACTATCCCGGATACACCCAGTACCCGACGGCGTTCGGTACCGAAATCGATCCCACTCAGGTGGAAGGAACCACCCAGAGTGCGCCCCTTCCGGAGGATCTCTCGTACACCAACGCGGCCGACGACACGTGCGCCTGACTTCATTCATGCTCCGTTAACCCTCGGGACAGGGAACTGGTCGGTGTGAGCTACTAAACTTCGCTCATGCGCGTCGCCTACAACGAACAGATGAACGAGCTTGCCGATCTCCTCGGAGAGATGGCGAGCCTGGCTGGTGCGGCCATGGAAAAGGCCACTCAGTCCCTCCTTCAAGCAGACCTGGTGCTCGCCGAGCAGGTCATTTCCGAACACGACAGGATCACCGAGCTCAGCGCGGTGTGCGAGGAGAAGGCATTCACCCTTCTCGCCCTGCAGGCTCCGGTCGCAGGCGATCTCCGTTCGGTGGTGGCCGGCATTCAGATCGTTGCCGACATCGACCGTATGGGCGCGCTCGCACTGCACGTTGCCAAGATCACCCGCCGCAGGCACCCGAACCACGCCCTCCCCGAGGTCGTCAACGGGTACTTCGCCGAGATGGGTCGCCTCGCCGTCCAGATCGGCGCGTCGGCTCGTGAGGTCCTCGAGACCCGCGATCCCGAGCGCGCTGCCAAGCTGCAGGAGGAGGACGAGGCGATGGACGATCTGCACCGTCACCTCTTCACGGTGTTGATGGACCGTGAGTGGAGCCACGGGGTCGCTGCTGCGGTGGACGTGACCCTGCTCGGTCGCTTCTACGAGCGGTTCGCCGACCACGCCGTCGAGGTCGGCCGTCGAGTGATCTTCCTGGTGACGGGTGAGCTGCCCATCGACCTGAGCCACAACAACATCCCCACCTCGTAGGCCTGCCCTCGTCGAGAACCGAGTAGCGCTGCGCTGCAACGCTACTCGGTTCTCGCATCGGGGCAACGAGCGCAGATGTCGAAAAAGCCCCCGCCGAGCCTGTGCTCAGCGGGGGCTTCTTCGTTCGTGTGTGGTTATCCGAAGCGGCCGGAGATGTAGTCCTCGGTGGCCTTCTGCGTCGGGTTGGAGAAGATCTTCTCGGTGTCGTCGATCTCGATGAGCTTGCCGGGCTTGCCGGTCGCCTCGAGGTTGAAGAAGCCGGTCTGGTCGCTCACACGGGCGGCCTGCTGCATGTTGTGCGTGACGATCACGATCGTGAAGTCCTGCTTGAGTTCCTGGATCAGGTCCTCGATGGCGAGGGTGGAGATGGGGTCAAGAGCCGAGCACGGCTCGTCCATCAGCAGGACGTCGGGAGAGACGGCGATCGCGCGAGCGATGCACAGACGCTGCTGCTGACCGCCGGAGAGGCCGCCACCGGGCTTGTCGAGGCGATCCTTGACCTCGTTCCAGAGGTTCGCTCCCTTGAGCGAGCGCTCGGCGATCTCGTCGAGTTCCTTCTTGCCGCGGCCGCCCTGCAACTTCAGGCCCGCAACGACGTTGTCCCGGATCGACATCGTCGGGAACGGGTTGGGGCGCTGGAAGACCATGCCGATGGTGCGACGCACACCCACGGGGTCGACGCCGCTGCCGTAGATGTCCTCGCCGTCGAGCAGCACCGAACCCTCGACGCGGGCACCCGGGGTGACTTCGTGCATACGGTTCAGCGAACGCAGGACGGTCGACTTACCGCAGCCGGACGGCCCGATGAACGCGGTGACGCTGCGCGGCGGTACGGCCAGAGTGACGTCGGAGACGGCGTGGAACTTGCCGTAGTAGATGTTGACGTCCTTGAGATCGAGACGCTTTGCCATGTTCTTCGTTCCTTAGAATTCGCTGGAGTCGGGTGGGTCAGAAGTTCTTGGGCGAGAAGAACTTCGAGACCAACTTCGCGCCGATGTTGAGTATTGCGACGATCAGGATCAGCGTCAGGGCTGCTCCCCACATGCGCTCAGCGGTGAGCACGCCGGTTCCTGCTTTCTGCAGGTCGACCATCATGAGCGGCAGAGACGTCTGCGGCCCGGAGAAGATGTTGAAGTTGATGGCGGTGGCCGATCCAACCAGGATCAGCACCGGTGCCGTCTCGCCCATCACGCGGGCCAGGGCGAGCATGATGCCGGTGACGATGCCGGACAGGGCCGTGGGAATGACGATCTTGGCGATGGTCTTCCACTTCGGGACGCCAAGGGCGTAGGACGCCTCGCGCAGGTCTTGCGGGACGATGCGCAGCATTTCCTCGGCCGAGCGCACGATCACGGGGATCATCAGGAGCACAAGGGCGAATGCGACGGCGACACCGGAGCGCTGGAATCCGAAGGTGGCGATCCACAGCGCGTAGATGAACAGGGCCGCGACGATCGACGGAACACCGGTCAGAATGTCGACCATGAAGGTCGTCACTCGAGCCAGTCGTGTACCGGCCCCGTACTCGACGAGGTAGATGGCGACAAAGATGCCGATCGGGATGGAGATGATGGCGCAGAACAGTCCTTGCAGGAGTGTTCCGACGATGGCGTGGTAAGCGCCGCCGCCTGCGATGAACTGGGTGACGCCGGCCTGCGAGTTCTGCCACCAGGTGGGCGAGACCACGGCGGACAGTCCGCGCGAGATCACCGTGTAGAGCACCCAGATGAGCGGAACGAGTGCGACGAGCACCGAGAGGCTGACGAGGATCGTCGCCGTGAGGTTGGACGCTTTACGCCGAGCGCTGACGCCCTGGAACGTCGGTTCCTTGACGGGCTTGTCCATGGTTGCGGTCACGGGTCAGTCCTTCTTTCCGGCGATGGCGGCGCGGGCACCGGCGTTGACGACGAAGGTGAGGATGAAGAGCACCAGACCCGCGGCGATGTAGGCACCGGCTTGGAGCGGGTTGTTGAACTCGCCCGCGGCCAGCGCGATCTTCGTGGCGAACGTGGAACCGCCGTCGAACAATGTTCCGCCGAAGGTTGCCTGAGTGCTGCGGATGATGATGTAGAGCGCGATGGTCTCACCGAGTGCACGACCGAGACCGAGCATGGAGCCGCTGACGTAGCCGGACTTTCCGAACGGAATGACCGTGGTGCGCACGACCTCCCAGCGGGTGGCTCCGAGGGCCAGAGCTGCTTCGATCTGCCCCTTCGGCGTCTGCATGAAGACCTCGCGAGTCACCGCTGCGATGATCGGCAGGATCATGACCGCGAGCACGATGCCACCGGTGAAGATGGTGCCACCGCCTGCGATGGAGACCGAGCCGGTGCCGAAGAGCGGGAACCAACCCAGGTTGGCGTTCAGCCACTCTGCGAACGGGCTGATAGCGGGCGCGAGGACGTACAGGCCCCAGAGGCCGAAGACGATCGACGGAACTGCGGCCAGGAGGTCGATGACGTAACCGAGCGGTCCCGCGACTCGCTTGGGTGCGTAGTTCGTCAGGTAGATGGCGATGCCGAGTGCGACAGGCATCGCGAGGATCAGCGCGAAGAGAGACACCGTGACGGTGACCAGGAAGAGATCGAGAACGCCGAACACCATGGCCGAGGTGTTGGAAGTGTCCCACGCGCCGTTGTAGGTCAGGAAGTTGACCGTGTTGTTCGACAGTGAGGGGATGGCACGCCAGAGCAAGAAGATGCCCACGGCGGCGATCAGGGCGATGATGAAGATGCCCGAGCCCGTGGCGAGGCCGGAGAAGATCCTGTCACCGGGACGTGTGACGGTCCCCGTCTTGTTCTTGTCTGACAATTGTGGTTCTTCCGGTTTGTGCGCGGCACCCGCGGTGGGCACGGTAGCCGCAGAGGGGACGCCGGTCATCGAGTGGGTGTCGCTCATACCGCTCACTGTCTCGTGTGGAGGTCGAGGACGGTCCTGCTTCGGCTCGCGTTGCCACGAGCCGAAGCAGGGTTACGTCTCATTGAATCAGGCGATTGCTTCGATAGCGGTGGTCAGACGCTCCTTGAAGGACTCGGGGAGCGGCACGTAGCCGGCTTCCTCGAGGCCCTGCTGACCCTCGTTGGCTGCGCTGAGCAGGAACGACTTGACTGCTGCCGAGGTCTCGGGGTCGTAGCCCGCCGAGCAGACGATCTCGTAGGTTGCGAGAACCAGCGGGTAGGTCTCGGCCTCGTTGCTGGCGTACAGCGCGTCGATGTCGATGACGAGGTCGTTGCCCTCGCCGGAGAACGTTGCCGCGTCGATGGCTGCGGCAGCCGACTCGGTGGTGAGCTCGACCGGTCCGTTGCCGAAGTCGACGGCAGCCGTGCCGAGGCTCTCCTGGTCGGCGAAGCCCTTCTCGACGTAGGTGACCGAGCCGGGGGTGGCTGCGACTGCCTGGGCCACGCCCGAGGATCCGTTGGCACCTTCGCCGACGCCGCCGGCCCAGTCGGAGCTGTGGTTCAGGGTCCACGCCTCGGGAGCCGAAGCGGCGAGGAAGCGCTGGAAGTTGTCGCTGGTGCCCGAGGAATCGGAGCGGTAGACGGGGGTGACCGCGGTGGCCGGCAGGTCGACGCCCTCGTTGAGTGCGGCGATGGCGGGATCGTTCCAGGTGGTGATCTGGCCGGTGAACATGCGCGCGATGACGTCCGGGTTCAGCGCGATGTTGTCGACGCCGTCGAGGTTGTAGGCCACTGCGACCGGCCCGAATACGAGCGGCAGGTTCCACGCCGGGTTGCTGTCGCAGCGGGTGGCCGCCTCGACTGCCTGCTCGTCCTTGATCGCGGAGTCGGAGCCGGCGAAGTCGACCAGTCCGGCGACGAACTGCGTGCGGCCGTTACCCGAGCCGCTGGTGGTGTACTCGACTGCCTTGCCGGCACACACGCCGGAGTAGATCGAGGTGAAGTTGGACATTGCGTTCTGCTGCGCGGACGAGCCTTCGCCGGTCAGCGGGGATTTGCCCTCGCAGGTAGCCGAGGAGTCGGATGCGCCGTCCGTGGTGGCGACGTTGGCGTCGCTACCGCATGCGGTCAGCAACATGGCACTGATGGCCACTGCACTCATGAGAGCACCGTTGCGCTTGAGGTTCACCTGTTTCCTCCGGGGAATCTGTAGGCCGTGTCCACGGCTCGGACCTGAGCGGCCGCGCTGTGACTGTGTGGGTGCCGGCTCCGAAAGAAACCTCGCACCAGGCGACGTAGGTTGTCGCCCATCGAGAAAGGTAAGGGCAGGTGGTAGACGTTTACCCCCGCATAGGTGAACGGGAGATGAACACCGCAGTCGGTGTGTCCGTTCACGCACTGCGCGCGTATGCGGCATCCACGTGGTAGTTCTCGAAGCCCAGCTTGGTGTACGTGTGCACGGCAGCGGTGTTGTCGGCCTCGACGTAGAGCATGATCTGGCCCAGTTCTCTGCTGCGTAGATAGTGCAGGCCGGCCAGCGTCAGCACCCGTCCCAGACCACGACCCTGCGACTGCGGGTCGATTCCGACCACGTACACCTCGCCGATGGCCGGTTCCGCACCCTCGGCCCGGTGGACCTTCGTCCAGTGGAAACCGAGGAGGCGGTCACTGCCTTCCTCGAACGCCAGGAACAGGCCCGCCGGATCGAACCACGATTCTTCTCGCCGTGCGTCGATGTCGCGATCGGTCCAGCCACCCTGTTCGGGATGCCACGAGAAGGCCGCATTGTTCACGCGCAGCAGCTCGGCGTCGTCCTGATGCCCCCGGTAGGTTCGGAGCGAAATACCTTCCGGCACAACAACATCCGGAAGATCGGGATGCCCGGACGAGCGACGCATCTGGAGCAACTCGCGAACCACCTGCAGCCCGAGCGCCGCAGCGACGGACCGTGCGGCGGGCAGATTGCCGTGCGCCCAGATGCGGGTATCGGAGCCGACATCGAGTGCGCGAGAAACCAATTCGCGCCCGACACCGTGACCGCGGAAGGAAGGGTCGACAACGGCCTCGGCCATCCCGTCGGCGATTCCGACGTAGCCCACCACACGATCGCCCTCGGTCGCGACGAACCGAACGACCTCGTCGCCGTCGTCGACGGTCTTCACGGCCTGCTCCGACAAGGGCGCAGTGCCGTCGGCTTCCGTTGCGCGCGAAAGGATTCGATGAATCTCGTAGGAAACTCGGGAAGACGGTGCTCCGCCGTCGATCGAATGGACGTCGAAGGCAGGATCCGAACTCATCTACGAGAGCGTACTCTCTTGCTCGAACTCGAAATCCGCATCGTCGGAATCCCCGCCGGCAGCGTCCGATGCCACCGGTCCACCCTTGGCATTGCGCGCCGGACGAACAGCCTTGTATCCCACGTTTCGTACGGTTCCGATGAGCGACTCGTACTCGGTACCGAGCTTTGCGCGGAGGCGTCGAACATGGACGTCGACGGTGCGCGTACCACCGAAGAAGTCGTAGCCCCACACTTCCTGCAGGAGCTGGGCGCGAGTGAAGACCCGGCCCGCATGCTGCGCCAGATACTTCAGCAGCTCGAATTCCTTGTAGGTCAGATCGAGCGGACGGCCTCGTAGACGCGCGGTGTACGTGCCTTCGTCGATGACCAGTTCGCCGAGCGTGATCTTGCCCGAGGTCTCCGGGCTGGCAACTCCCCCGCTACGGCCGACCAGCAACCGCAGTCGAGCGTCGAGCTCCGCGGGGCCGGTGCCGGGGAGCAGGATGTCGTCGAGGCCCCAATCGGAGTTCACCGCGACGAGTCCGCCCTCGGTGAGAACTGCCACGACGGGGATGGCCGATCCGGTACTCCCCAGCAGGCGACACAGACCACGAGCAGCAGCGAGATCGGTGCGCGCGTCGACCAGTGCGATGTCTGCCGAACCGGCTTCGAGAAGCGAGGACACCTCGGTGGGCACCGGGCGTACGTGATGCGCCAGGAGAGCGAGGGACGGCAGAACGCCCTCCGGATGGGGATCGGAGGTCAGTAGTAGGAGCTCCACTGCGTCTCCATTCTTACTGCTGGCCGGTCCAGCCCAGGCTGGATTGGAGTGATCGTCAAGGACACAGACTAGCTTGTCCGTACAACCGGCCGAAGAGGGCAGTACGCGATCCGTCGGTCACAATGGACCCGTGCGCACACTTCTCATCGGACTCGCCAGCCTGCTGGCCCTCGCGCTCGTGGTCGATTTCGGCGCAGCGGCCTACTCGGAGTACCGGGTCTCCCGCGCGATCCGAGCGGGCGGTGAACTCACCTCGGATCCTCAGGTGATCGTGCACGGCTTCCCGTTCCTCACCCAGGCGGCGGACGGCCGCTACCAGAACATCGAGATCCGAGCGCAGGACGTGCCGACCGACTACGTCGGCTCGACGACGATCGAGGCCAATCTCCGCGGCGTGCACATCGCGCTGTCCGACCTGATCGACAACAACGTTCGAGCGATCCCGGTGGACGAGCTCGACGGCCGCGTCCGTATCGAGGCGACGGACCTCGGCCGGTTCCTCGGCATCGTCGACCTGCAGGTTTCCGCCCCGCCGGCCGACAAGTCGGACGGTACCGGCGGTTCCGGTGGGTCGGGCAAGACCACGACCGGTGGCGTCGTGCTGACCGGAACGGTTCCGGTCGGCCCCCTCGAGACGACGGTGAGCGTCAAGGCCGACCTGTTGCTCGAAGGTGACAGCGTCGCCATCGTGGCGTCGGACTTCTATTTCGGCCCGGAGGGTCAGGCAGATTTCTCGATCCCCGATTTCGCCGAGCCCACGGTGCTGGGACTGTTCACCAAGACCATCGAGCGTCAGAGCCTGCCATTCGGGCTCCTCCCGACCGACGTCTACGCGGAGGGCTCGCAGATCGTCATCGAAGGGTCGGGCGAGAACGTGACCATCGACCTCAACGAGATCGAGAAGCCGTGACAGGGATCACAGTTCTGGTCGTCGTGGCGATACTGGCCGTCGCTACCGGATTGTTCCTCCGCAGCCGATCGGGTGCAGTGCGGGCAGTGCGTACCACCGAATCCGAAAACGACGCTCTGTACCCACTTCTGCTCGACGCGGGTGCCGCGACCGACTCCGCGACGGTACTGCACTTCTCGGCAGATTGGTGCGGGCCGTGCGCAGCTGTGCGACGCGTCGTCGGGCAGGTGTTGGACGGGCGAAACGACGCTCGGGAACTCGAACTCGACATCGACGCCCATCCGATCCTCGCCCGCGAGCTGGGCGTGCTGTCACTGCCCACGACTTTCGTCCTCGACAGCGCATTGCAACGGCGCTCCAGAATCGCGGGGGTGCCGTCCGCGGCGGCGCTACGGTCCGCGCTCGACAACCTCTGACCGGCCCTCCCGAGACCGACGGTAGGACCCGACGCTGGTAGCGGGTAGGATGCTCTTCGTGTTCTCCCGCCGCGAGCTGATGCTCACCAGTCGACGCACAGTTGATCTGTGTCGACTGGGCGGTTGTTGCTGTCGCTGCTGCTGATTTCCTTCTGCCGCCACGCCCATGCGTGATGTCCGGCCCGATGATCGAAATCCACGTCCGAGCACTGCCCATGCTGGCGTGCCCCGGCCTCGCACAGGAGTACATCTCGATGTCGACACCCGACACCAGAACCACCACCGACACCACCGTCGACCAGGTCGATGTTCGCGGACCGCGCTTCGCCGCGTGGATCACCACCGCCGTCCTGGTCCTCGTTCTCGTCCTCACCACGTTCTCGGTCCCCGCGGCGGCAATCCTGCTCGGGCTACAGGCGATCGTGTTCGGAATCGGAGCCGTCCGCGGACCCAAGCACAGTCCGTACGGCACGATCTACGCGACATTCGTCGCACCGAGGCTGTCCCCCACCAGCGAACGCGAGCCGGTGGCACCGTTGAAGTTCGCTCAACTGGTGGGCTTCGTGTTCGCCGCCGTCGGAGTTCTCGGCTTCGCGCTCGGCGCTCCCGTCGTCGGCACCGTGGCCACGGGCTTCGCGTTGTTCGCGGCCTTCCTCAACGCCGCATTCGCGGTATGCCTCGGCTGCATGATCTACCCCCTCGCTGCGCGACTGCGCACCACCTCGCGCACCACTGCTTGACCTACACCGATCCATAGAGAAACACCGAAAGGAACACCATGGCTCGCTCCGACGTCCTGGTCTCTGCCGACTGGGCCGAGCAGAACCTGAACGCACCGAAGACCGTCTTCGTCGAGGTCGACGAAGACGCAAGCGCCTACGACGGCGGACACATCGAAGGTGCGGTCAAGCTCGACTGGCGCAAGGACCTGCAGGACCCGGTTCGCCGCGACTTCCTGAACCAGGAACAGTTCTCGGACCTGCTGTCGGCCAAGGGCATCAGCAACGACGACACCGTCGTCCTGTACGGCGGAAACAACAACTGGTTCGCCGCCTACGCCTACTGGTACTTCAAGCTGTACGGCCACAAGGACGTCAAGCTCATCGACGGTGGCCGCAAGAAGTGGGAGCTCGACGGCCGCGCGCTGTCCAAGGACGTCGTCAGCCGTGAGACCACGCAGTACCGAGCCGAGGCACCCGACCTGTCGATCCGCGCGTTCCGCGACGAGGTCATCGACGCCATCGGCAACAAGAACCTGATCGACGTGCGTTCGCCCGACGAGTTCTCGGGCAAGATCCTCGCCCCGGCTCACCTTCCGCAGGAACAGGCGCAGCAGCGTGGCCATGTGCCGTCCGCGATCAACATCCCGTGGAGCACGACCGCCAACGAGGACGGCACGTTCAAGTCCGACGAAGCGCTCGAAGAGCTGTACAAGACCAAGGGCTACGACGACAGCAAGGCCACCATCGCCTACTGCCGCATCGGCGAGCGTTCGAGCCACACCTGGTTCGTCCTCAAGGAGCTTCTGGGCAAGGAAGACGTCAAGAACTACGACGGCAGCTGGGTCGAATACGGCTCTCTCGTCGGAGCACCCATCGAGCTGGAGGTTCGCTGATATGTGTGGAGCACCCGTGCAAGGCCAGACCATCCCCGCAGGCGTCGACGTCGAGAAGGAGACGGTCATCACCGGCCGCGTCCTCGCAGGCGACGGTGAGCCCGTAGCCGGCGCATTCGTGCGTCTGCTCGACGGCAGCGGCGAATTCACCGCAGAGGTCGTCGCGTCGGGCACCGGAGACTTCCGGTTCTTCGCCGCCCCCGGACAGTGGACGCTGCGTGCACTGTCGGCATCGGGCAACGGCGACACCGTCATCGCTCCCGACGGCGCAGGCGTGCACTCGGCGAACGTCACCGTCGGAGTCTGATTCCGCCCGTTCGTATCTCACGAGAAAAACCCCCGCACCTGCTCGCAGGTGCGGGGGTTTTCGCTCTTCCGGAGGCCTCTTAGTTGGGAACGGGTGCCGGGGCCGCCGGATCGGGAACCGTCGAGTACTGCGGCGGGAACATCCCTTCCGGTACCGGGATTCCCTGGGACTCGAGGAACGCGCCGAGATCGCTGATCTGGGTGACCGTCCCCGGCTCCGGCAGCAATCGAGGTTCGGCCGGGGCCTCGGCGGGCGGGTCCTGCGGTGCGGCGGTGTCGGGAGCAGGTGCTTGTTTCTTCTCGCGCTCGGTGCGGGCGAGGTCCGTCACCCACGCGACGATCTTCTCGCTCTCCCACTCGTAACCGTCGTTGGGGTCGTTATACCAGTACGACAGGTGCTGCAGGAATCCGAGCAGCAGGTACGGCCCGAGTACGACGTCGGCGATGCCCTTGTTGTTCTCGACCATTCCTTCGCCCTCGGCGCGCAGCTTGGCCTCGACGGTGTCCGCACCCGGCCCGAGTGCCCAGTTGAGGTCGGCGAGCAGCTGGTCGGGGGACAGAGCCGCCACCGCCTTGGCGTCGTCGACCTGATACTGCTGGTCGGACACCTTCACCAGGACCTGTAGCAGCGTTTCGTCCGATTCGAGCCACGACTTGTTCGTCGCGATGTCGACGATCGCACGAGTGGCGATCGTGGACACCGTCCGGGCGAAATCGGCCACCGTCTGAACGGGGTTGAGCAGGGTGAAGCGCATCTGGCCCAGAACCCCCAAGGCCAGCTGCAGCAGTTCGATCTTGTCGGGTGCATCGCACGAGAGATCCCAGGGTCGGCACGACCAGGTGACCTTGTCGGTCAACGTTCCGTAGTCCCGAGGCGACTGGTCCATGAATCCACCGAGCGACTCGCCGGGCTCGTCATCGAAATTCGGCACCCCGGCCGGCCGGTACGGCGATCCGACCATCATCACTCCGGCGATATCGTCGGCGGTGACCAGCGCGTCGGGATCGCGGTGGCCGATCTCGACGGCCATCCGGTCGAGTATCTCGCCGCCGACGCTGTACCCGACCAGAACGAACTTCGTCCTGTCACCGCACTTGGTCTTGTACTCGTCCATCAGACGATTCGTCGACGCGATGCCTTCGGCGATGGTGTTCTGATAGGTCGAAACGTCGTCGAGCACACCGACGCCGTACGTCGATGCGTAGGGAACGTACAGCCAGCCGACCGTGCCCGGGCTGCCTGCATTGACCTCACCGGTGGGAACCGTGACGTTGCCGACCCAGTTCGACGCCACGGTCGACGATTCCTCGTTCAGAGGATTGCGCCCCGAATCCGAGTCGGTGGCACCGGACACGGCGAGCATCAACACATCCGGGCAGTCCTGCGCGTAATTGTTGGGGTCGATGTTCGGGCCCTGCGACGACCCGAAGTCGGACGAGCCGGAATCCGCCGATCCCGAATCCGGGGCGGCGAGCGCGGCTGCCGGTGCGGCGAGAGCCAACGCCAGTGCACACACCGCCGATTTGAACGACACGGATCCGAACGACGATGTCCGTTTACGACGCAGCATTGTTACGGAGACCTCCCCAGCCTTCGAGACAGAACACAGTGAAAAACGTCGAGCCCTCGCCCTCGAGCACCCGACGCCCCCCGAAGAAGGTACCTGCTCGCCGGACTTTCTCCATCAATACGAGTGATCCAGCGCACTGACGACCCCGAAGTTGGGTAGATGTCACCAAGGACACAGCCCGGATTCGGGCCGCTGTTCTCGACGACGATCGCAGCGGGTTAAACTCGCTCTCGTGGTCATCTTCTTCGAGGTATTGCTGGCGCTTGCGGCAGTAGCCATCATCGCGTTCTCGCTGTATGTCGTCTACCGACTGGTCAACGACGAATCGTGACAGAACCGGTTGCGGGTCGACCCGGCAGTGCTGACGAGGGGCTCGATACCCCCATCACCAGTGGCGACGAAGCAATAGCGGCTGCCGAGCAGAAGTTCGCCGACGCGTCGACGCGGAACGTCCCGGTCCTGCCGGACATCCCGCATCCCGACGACACGGCCAACCTCCGCCTCGGCCCCGATCTGCACCCGTCGATGCTCGCACTGTTGCCGCTCGTCGGCGTGTGGCGCGGTGAAGGCGAAGGCCACGACCCCGAGTCCGGTACCGACTACCCCTTCGGTCAGCAGATCGTCGTCACCCACGACGGCGGTAGCTACCTGAGCTGGGAATCACGTTCGTGGCGACTCGATTCCGACGGTAACTTCGCACACCCCGATCTCCGCGAAACCGGGTTCTGGCGCATGAGCGGTGGCAACGGGCTCAAGGGTTCCGAGGACGAAGAGGTCGTCGAGCTGTTGCTGACACACAGCACCGGCGTCGTCGAACTGTATTACGGCCATGCACTCACCAAGTCGTCCTGGGAACTGGCCACCGATGTCGTCATCCGTAGCACATCGGGTGCGTTGGTCGGCGGGGCCAAGCGGCTCTACGGCATTGTCGAAGGCGGGGATCTCGCGTACGTCGAAGAACGAGTCGTCGCCGACGGCCCATTGGCACCGCGGTTGTCCGCGCGCCTGACTCGTTACATCGGCTGACTCTCCAGCACTACCCACTGCACGCGAACGGCCCCCGAGCCATACCTGATGTCAGGTCCCGACCGGACAGGTCGGGGGCTCGGGGGCCGGGTAGCTGTCTGGGATTCGCTTGCCGCTCGCGCGGTCTTCGCAGTGAATCCGTCAGCGATTGCGGCTAGCTGACAGCCACCTCACGCGTCCTAGAGTTCATCAACTTCAGACCACCTCCTCTCTCGTGTACTTCACAACGTACGCCCGAGTTTCCGAGTCGGCAAAGAGTTTTTTCGCACTGTCCGAGCCGAGGTCGATCACCTGGTCGGCGTCGGTGCGCTCCGGTAGTTGATGGGTGACGACCACCACTGTTCGGTCGGCTCCGAACAATCCTCCGTCCGTGGTGAGCAGCTGGCGCAGTATCGATTCGCCGGAGATTCGGTCCAGGTGCTCGGTCGGTTCGTCGAGCAGCACGATCGGTGCCGTGCTGAGCACGGCCCGCGCGAGCAGCAGTCTGCGGCGCTCTCCCCCGGAGACGGCCTGTGCGCCGCCCACCAGGGTGGTGTGGACTCCGAGCGGCAGAGCGTCGAGCCATGGGCCGAGGCCGACTTTCTGCAGTGCCCTGATTGCTTCCTGCTCGTCCACATCGCCGCGCACCACCCGCAGGTTCTCCAGAATCGAGGTGTCGAACAGGTGCGCGTCCTCGGCGAACAGCGCTGCCTCCGAACCGCATTCCTCGGCGAACTCCCGCAGCATCGTGCTCTTGCCCGATCCGCTGGGTCCGATCAGTGCGCTTCGCGCAGTGGTGCGGTCAAGTGCCTCAGAGGGCACATGACCACGCCACTGCGGCGGAGCCGCATCGAGCATGGCGAGGATTCGAGTTGCCGCGATTCGTCCACGCATCAGGGCGATTGCCGCTCCGGGCAGTGCCGCCGTCGCTTCGAAGGCGGCCAGCGGAACCAGCACGACGATGGCCAGGGCCATCGGTGTCATGCCACCTGCGGTGCCTCCGGTCGGTCCGTACAGCCCGATGCCGACGAGCAAGGACCCGATCACCGATGCACCGATCGACAGCGGACCGGCGGCATCGGCCAGCGCCGACGGTCGTGCCGCCCGGTCGCGTGCGAGAACCGAGTCCTGAGCTGCCCCATGGGCTTCGGTGAGCGTCGCATCGAGTCGTCCGGCGACCCGCAGCTCTGCGGCGTGGTCGAGTGCCCGAACGGCCGTCTCGGTGAACCGCGCGTCGGCGTCGGCTCCGGCCTCTTCGGCGACCCGTGCCGACCGCGCCGCCAGGATCGGTGCGCCCACCCCCGCGATCAGCAAGGACACCGCCAGGATCGCCGCGGCGGCAGGCGCGATACCGGCGACCAGGCCCACGGCTGCGAGCATCATCACGACGCTGACGCAGATGGGAACGATCGCGCGTACGACGACGTCGCCGAGCACGTCGACGTCCGCCCCGGTGCGAGCCAGGACGTCACCGCGCCGCAGAGTGAGCGCGCCCTGCCCGTTCGCCAGTCGTTCGTAGATCCTCGTGCGTGCTGCCGTCGTACCGCGCAGGGCCGCGTCGTGTGTGGTCAATCGTTCGAGATAGCGAAACACGCCGCGGGAGATGCCCAATGCACGAACGGCCACCACTGCGACGGTCAGATCCAGCACCGGAGGCATCTGCCACGCTCGGGTGATCAACCATGCCGACAGTGCGGCGAGTGCCAGTGCGCTGCCGAGAGTTGCCACGCCCGCGGCCACGGCCAGTGCCACCCGCCGTGGGGAGAGCTCGAACAGGGCCAGCGCGCGTCGTAGATCAGACATGATCGAACTCCCGTGCCACCTCTGAGCTGCTTCGCACCTCGACGACGCGGTCTGCGGCGTGCAGTACCGAGCGCCGGTGACCGACCATCACCACGGTGACGCCGCGATCGGCCGCATCTCGAAGGGCCTGCAGCACAGTCCGTTCGCTCGCCGCATCCAGGTGCGCCGTGGGCTCGTCCAGCACCATCACCGGAGCAGCGGAGACGAACGTTCGGGTCAGGGCCAGACGTTGCAGCTCGCCGAGCGACAGACCGACTCCACCCTGACCGACGCGAGTGTTCCAGCCGTTCGGGTGCTCTCGCAGTACGGCATCGAATCCCGAAGCGCGGCAGGCCGCGTCCAGTGCGGCGGCGTCGGGCACGCCGTGGAGGGTGACGTTCTCGTGGAGCGTGCCGGGAAGCAGTATCGGCCGCTGCGGAAGCCAGGCGACCTGTGCCCACCATCGGTCGAGATCGAGATCGACCACGGGCACACCGCCGACCAGAACCGCGCCGCTCGTGGGCGTCGTGAGTCCCAGAACCGCGTGCAGTGCAGTCGATTTACCCGAGCCGTTGGGCCCGGTCAGTACCGTGATGGTGCCCGGTCGGCACAGCGCACTCAACTGGGCCGGAGCGTCGCCGTCCCGGCTCGCGACGGTGAGTCCGGCGAGTTCGATGTTCGCGGTCGCAGCGTCGACGGTCCGGCGGCCGGTCGGCTGTGTCGTACGCCTGTCCAGGACTCGGAAGGCGCGCTCCGCGGCCTCGACGCCGTCCTCAGCTGCGTGGAACTGGGTCCCCACGGCGCGCAGCGGAAAATACACCTCGGGGGCCAGGATCAACGCGATGATGCCCGCTTCGAGAGTCATCTCGCCGAAGACCAAGCGCAATCCGATGCCGACGGCCACGAGCGCCACACACAGGGTCGCAAGCAACTCGAGCACCATCGACGACAGGAAGGCGATCTTCAACGCGCGCATGGTGGTTCGTCGGTGCGCGTCGCCCAGTGCGCGGATGCGAGCGGCCGGTCCGTGTTCGCGACGCAGCGCGCGCAAGGTCGGCAGGCCGGCCAGAAGATCGAGCAACTGCGCAGACAGCCTGGTCATCGTGGAGAGCGTCGCCGCGGCTCGGCCCTTGGTCAGCAACCCGATCAGAATCATGAAGATCGGAATGAGCGGCAAGGTCACCGCGATGACCACCGCCGACGTCACGTCCTGGGTGACGATGACGATCAGAACCAGCGGAGTGACGATGGCCGCCGACACCAGCGCCGGCAGGTATCCGGTCAGGTACGCCCGCAGACCCCCGATTGCTCGAGTCACGACGACGACCAATTCTTCCCGCTCGCGGTCGAGCTCGCGAGGCTCGAATCGCGTTGCTGCAGTGAGCACCTCCACTTCCAGCTCGGCCACCACACGTGACGCCGACCGGTGCGCGTAGCGGGACTGAGCTCCGGTTGCGAGCACACGGACGGCCACTGCGCCCGCCAGCACCGCCAGTTCCGTCGTCCAGGCGGACAGCGATCTGGCCGTCGGTTCGGTGATGACCCCTGCCAGCACAGTTCCGATTGTCAACGCGCTCAAGATGATGCAGAGCGTGACGACGGTCGACAGAGCAACCGTGACGATCAGGTAGCCCCGCGCGGATCGAGAGTATTTCCACAGTCGGGGATCGACCGGTCCCCGCGTGCGAGCGGAGGCGGTCACGATTTCACCGTCAGTCCGATCGAGTCCGGGATGTGGGCACTCGAAATGCGTTGGCGGAAGACCCAGTACGTCCACCCCTGGTATCCGATGACGACGGGTGCGGCGAATGCTGCGGCCCAGGTCATCACTTTCAGTGTGTACGGGCTGGACGACGCGTTCGCGATGGTGAGATCGAAGGCGGCATCCGTGCTCGACGGCATGACGTTCGGGAACAGGGAGGCGAACAGCAGCACCACAACCGCAACGATGGCAATGCTGGTGAACACGAAGGCCCAGCCTTCGCGCACTCTCGCCGTCAGCGCGACGACGAGAAGCAGGGCCACCGCTGCCACGCCGACGAGTACCCAGGTCCATGTCTTGCCGTGGGCGAGTTGGGTCCACACAGCGAATGATCCGCCGACGAGAACTGCCGGAATTGCCAATCGCGCTGCGATTTTCACCGAGTCCTCGTGCACGTCTCCCGAGGTCTTGAGTGCGATGAACACCGCGCCGTGCAGCGCGAACACCAGTGCCATCGTGACTCCGCCGAGCAGTGCATAGGGGTTGAGCAGATCGAAGAAGCCGGCGGTGACCTTCTTGTTCTCGTCGATGGCTACGCCGCGCACGATGTTGGCGAAGGCAACGCCCCACAGCACCGCCGGTACCCACGAGCCGATACCGATGCCGATGTCGCAGCGCCTGCGCCACACCGGATCGTCGATCTTGCCACGCCATTCGATGGCGCAGATGCGCAGGATCAATGCCACCAGGATCAGCAGCAGCGGCAGGTAGAAGCCCGAGAACAATGTTGCGTACCACTCGGGGAACGCTGCGAACAGCGCGCCGCCTGCGGTGATGAGCCATACTTCGTTGCCGTCCCAGACCGGGCCGATCGTGTTCAGTACGGTGCGTCGACGCTTCTCCCCCGTGGCGGAATCGGGGTGCCGCCCGAGAATGGGCATGAGCATTCCGACGCCGAAGTCGAACCCTTCGAGCACGAAGTAGCCGACGAAGAAGAAGCCGATGACGAAGAACCAGAATTCGGGCAGTGACATTGCTATCCCCTAGTAGGCGAACGAGAGCTGTTTGGGCTCTTCGTCTTCCGATTCCGGTGGGTCGACGTGCGGATGCGCGTCGTGTTCGAGAGGCCCTTCGACCACGTAGCGTCGGAGCAGGTAGAACCACACCCCACCGAGAGCGGCGTAGAGCAGTGTGAACGTCACCAGTGAGGCGAGAACGAGGCCGACGGGATGGTCCGAGACACCTTGGTCGACGGTGAGCCGAATCTGATCGACGCCGGACAGGTTGGGTGCGACGACCCATGGCTGGCGGCCCATTTCGGTGAAGATCCAACCGGCGCTGTTCGCGAGGAACGGCGTCGGAATGGCCAGCAGTGACAACCGCGAGAACCACTTCTGGTCGGGAATCCGGCCACCCCGAGTGACCCACAGTCCCGCGATCGCGAGCAGTGCCGAGCCTGCGGCCAGTCCGATCATCATCCTGAATGCCCAGTAGGTGACGAACAGGTTGGGCTTGTAGTTGCCCGGGCCGAACTGCTGCTCGTACTGCTCCTGCAGTTGGTTGACTCCCTGCACGGTGGCACCGAAGTCGTTCTCCGCCAGGAACGAGGTGAGGCCGGGGATCGAGATGAGGTGGACCACGGACTCGCAGTTGTTGTGGGTGCCCACGGTCAGGAGCGAGAAACTGGCTCCGGTCTCGGTGTCGCACAACGATTCTGCGGATGCCATCTTCATCGGCTGTTGCTCGAACATGAGCTTGCCCTGGATGTCTCCGGTGATGGCGAGGGCGCCGCCCGCGACGATCATGACGATGAAGGACATGCGCGCTGCCGACCTGAACATCGAACGTGAGTCGGTGGCCGGGGCCGGGAGTGGAGCCTGCGCAGTGACCCCGGTGGCCGGGGCTGGGAGCGTGTCGAACTCGTTCTCGTTCTTCGCTTTGCGAGCCTCGCGGACCATCCACCAGCCGGAGATACCTGCGACGAAGGTCGCGGCGGTGAGGAACGCTCCGGCCACGGCGTGTGGAAACGCTGCCAGCGCAGTGTTGTTGGTGAGCAGTGCCCAGATGTCGGTCAGTTCGGCGCGGCCGGTCTCTTCGTTGTAGATCGCGCCGACGGGATGCTGCATCCAGGAATTGGCGGCGATGATGAAGTACGCCGAGGCGTTGACGCCGATGGCGACGAGCCAGATCGTGGCCAGGTGAACGAGTTTGGGGAGTCTGCTCCATCCGAATATCCACAGTCCGAGGAACGTGGATTCGAGGAAGAAGGCGACGAGGCCTTCGAGTGCGAGCGGAGCGCCGAACACGTCACCGACGAAGCGGGAGTATTCGCTCCAGTTCATGCCGAATTGGAATTCCTGGACGATGCCGGTGGCGACACCGAGGGCGAAGTTGATGAGGAAGAGTTTGCCGAAGAACTTGGTCAGTCGGTACCAGGAGTCCTTGCCGGTGATCACCCACATGGTCTGCATGGCAGCCACCATCGGAGCGAGGCCGATCGTGAGGGGAACGAGTATGAAGTGGTAGACGGTGGTGATACCGAACTGCCATCGTGAGACATCCAAGGCGTCCATCAAGGCTCCGAACTCTTCCACCCGTACTGTGACGGGTAACACCGCAGGTCAGGGCGTTGGCCCGCGACGAATTCGACAGTACTACTACGAGTAGTAGTAGGGAAGAGTCCTTCGGCAGAGTCGTTGGACTCCTACCGAGTTTCGGCCGTCTCCACGGCGGCATCGACCATCGATCGAACGTCGTCGGTGTGCCGCCGAGTGCCCAGCGGGACGCCGTTCATCGTCGTGACCCGCGCGGCGAGAGTGACGCTCGAGACCAGCCAAACACCATCTGCGGCAATGAGATCCGCCGGATACAGGTGTCCGCGTTCGCACGTCCAACCGGCGGACTCGGCTACGGAGAACAACCCGGCGACCGTGGTTCCGGCCAGGATGCCCTGTTCGACCGACGGTGTGACGAGAGTCTTACCGCGCGCGAGCACCACCGTCGAGCGCGGACCTTCGAGCACCCGCCCCTCGCTGCTGAGATAGATGACGTCGTCGACGCCCTGAGCGGACGCGTGCCGAAGCGCGGCCATGTTGGTGGCATACGACAACGTCTTGGCCCCCGCGAGCTGCCACGGCGCTCGGGACGAGAAGTCCACCGAGTAGCCGCGGTCGAGCGTGATCACCGACACCCCGTCGGTGCGCGCGGCTCGCACTCGCTCGGGCAGCGCTCCCACCGTCACGTACGCGGTGGGGTCACCGCCGCCCTCGCGTCCGCGGCTGAGAACCAGACGCAGGACTGCCTCGTCCTCGGACTCTAGTGCCCACAGTTCGACGGACTGTTCGACGACGGCGCGCCACTGGTCGAGATCGGGAACGGGCAGGTCCAGTGCCTTCGCTGACGCCACCAGCCGAGCCAGATGCAACTCGACCGCACACGCCGCGCCGTCGCGCACGAGCAGCGTCTCGAACACCCCGTCGCCGCGCACCGCGGCCAGATCGTCGGCGAACAGCAACGGCCGATTCGCGTCGTGCACACGGCCGTCCAACGTCACCACTACCGACTCCGACATGCCCGTCACCCTAGAGGGGAGCGGACGCGTTCGATCAATCCGCTCGGTCGGCCGCCGCCATCGCGTCGGCGTACTCGTCGAGGTCGAGATCCTCGGCGACGACGACCTTGGTGCCGTTGTAGACCTCGCGGTCGATCTCGTCGTCGGCGTTGGCGACGAGCATGGCGACGAACGTGTCTCCGTTGACGTTGAGGAACGTACGGAAGATTCCGGCGAACCAGTCGACGGCGATCAACAGGCCGACGGCCTCGAACGGTAGGTCGAGCGAGGTCGCGAGGAACATCGCGACGACGGGGAATCCACCGGGCACGGTGATGGTGCCCATGTTGAGCAGAACCGCCAGGCCCATGCCGAGCACGATCTGCCCGAGACTCAGCTCGATGTTGCCTGCCTGCGCGAGGAACATCACCACGATCATGTAGTTGAGAACGGCACCGTACGAGCCCATGGTGAGCCCGATCGACAGCGTGAAGTTGGCGACCTTCTGGCTGACGCCGACCTTCTCGACGGTGTTGCGCAGCACCGTCGGGAAGGTGACGGCCGAGCTCGTGGTCGTCACTGCGACGGCCGTCTGCTCGGTGAGCTTGCTGGGCAGCTTCCACGGGTTCAATCGGGTTCGCATCGTCACGACCACGACGAAGAGCGCGAACAGAATCAGCACCCCGAGGAGCGTGGTGCCGAGGTAGCTCAGTGCGGTGGAGACCACGGAGAACCCGACGTCTCCGGCCAGCGCGGCGAGCAGACAGAACACACCGACCGGGGCGATGACCATGACGAGCCGGATCATCGTCAGGACGATCTGCTGAATCTGGTCCATGAACGAGAGCACCTGGGTGTTGCCGGTCTTGGTGATGTGACTGCGCAGCGCGATACCGAAGAGCAGCGAGAAGACGATGATCGGCACCATCGTCGCCGTCGACATGGCGTCGAACACGTTGGTGCTGACGAAGTTGAGCAACGTGTCCTGCCAGCCGAGCGCCTCTCCCGCCGATTCCTCGAGCGACGGATCGAGCTGCTGGGTGTACACCATGCCCGCGCCCGGGCGGACGATGCTGCTCAGCACCCAGGCCAGCACGGCAGCGACCACCGAGAACCCGATCATCCACTTGAAGGTGCGGAAGGCGATCCTGCCGGTTCCCGCTCCTGCCATCGATCCGGTGGCGACGATGACCGAGGCCATCACCAGCGGGACGATCGACATCTGGATCAGTCGGATGAACAGGTCGCCGATGAACTTCAGGTTCGCGGCCCACTCGCCGACCACCAACCCGAACACGATGCCGGCGATCGCGGCGAGGCCGATCTGCGCGGCTGGATGCGCCAGTTTCTTCATGGATCGACACGCTAGGTATGCGCCGTCGCGGTGCCGTGTCATCGCCGTTTCGGGGGTGTAAAGGGACCGGTCATCGAGTTGCCTCGCCGACGGGCTCCTACTATGGAGCTGTGTCCGACACAGTCACGATCAGCCCGAGTCCACTTCTGACACTCCCCGGCGCAGTGCCCTCCCCCGACGACAGCGTCGATGCCGGGGTGGCCTGGCACTACGGCAATCCGTTCGGTGAACAACGCGACGCGGTCAGCGGCGCTGCCGTCATCGATCGGTCCCACCGCTTCGTCCTCGCCATCAGCGGAGACGAGCGCCTGAGTTGGTTGAACACCATCTCGAGCCAACTCGTGACGAACCTGGCCGACGGCAGCTCGGCCGAGAATCTCAGTCTCGACGTCAACGGCCGCATCGAGCATCACTTCGTGCAGACCGACCTGGCCGGCGTCACGTACATCGACACCGAGCGCGCAGCCGGCCCGGATCTGCTCTCGTTTCTGAAGAAGATGGTGTTCTGGGCCAAGGCCGAACCCCGCCAGGCCGACGAACTCGCCGTTCTCACCGTCCTCGGATCCGACGCGTCCTCGGTGCTCGGCAAGGCCGACCTGCCTGCTCCGAGCGAGATCTACGGTGCTTCGCCGATCGACGGCGGCGGTTTCGTTCGGCGGATGCCCTGGCCGGGCAAGAATTCGTACGACGTTGTGATCCCCCGTGAGAACATCACCGACTGGTTCGTCCGGCTGCGCGACGCCGGAGCCGCTCCCGCCGGAACCTGGGCGTTCGACGCGTTGCGCGTGGAATCGTTGCGTCCGCGCGTAGGAGTGGACACCGACGAGAAGACCATCCCGCACGAGGTTCGCTGGATCGGCAGCGCCGCCGAGTTCGGCGCGGTGCATCTGGAGAAGGGCTGCTACCGCGGGCAGGAGACCGTCTCCCGCGTGCACAATCTCGGTCGCCCGCCGCGGCACCTGGTGCTGCTGCATCTCGACGGTTCTGCGGACGGTCGGCCCGGCACCGGCGATCCGGTCACCGCAGGCGGACGCTCCGTCGGCCGCCTCGGTACCGTCATAGATCACTTCGAGCTGGGGCCGATCGCACTGGCTCTGCTCAAGCGGACCGTTCCGGTCGATACCGCCCTCGAGGCGGGTCCGTGTGCGGCGTCGATCGATCCCGATTCGATCCCGTCGTACGACGACGTCCAGGCCGGTCGCGCTGCGGTGGACCGCCTGCGCGGCCGGTGATCGGCACCGTTCTCGCTGTCTGCGTCGTGCACGCCGATGTTCCGTTCGGACGCCGCGCGGTGGTCGACAGTGGCATCGACAAACGGCCCGTCGACGGGCCGGTGGACGTCCACGAGCTCGGCATCGGCGGTGATCACTGCCGCGACACGAAGTTCCACGGCGGACTCGATCAGGCCGTCTATGCCTACGACGAGGACGAGGCGAGGTACTGGGCCGATCGGCTGGGCACGCCCGTTCCTCCCGGACGTTTCGGTGAGAACCTGCGGACCACCGGTGTCCCGGTGACCGATGCGGTGATCGGCTCGCGGTGGCGAGTGGGCAGTGTGGAGTTGGAGGTGACGATCGCCCGCAAGCCCTGCGGAACGTTCGCACGGTGGATGGGCGAGCCCGGTTGGATCCGTCGCTTCACCGCGCGCGGTGATGTGGGTGCGTATCTCCGAGTGCTCGAACCCGGAGTCTTCGGCGGCGGTGACGCCGTGAGCGTGACGTCGGTCCCCGAGCACGGGGTGACGGTGCGGATGCTGTTCGAGGGGAGGGATCACGCAGCGATGCAGACTCTGCTGGACGCGCCGGGATTGGCACCGAAGGTGTACCGCGACGCCGCTGCAGCGCTCGAATCGTTGCGGAGACCATGACGCGCAGCACTACCGATTTCGTGTCGCAGAACGAAGATAGTTTGCCTCTGCACGGATATGCGCAGGTACAGGCGGCATCGACCCCCGGCCCGGGCGTGTCGCATCACCATGCGCGCCCCCAACACGTGGTGCCGTATGCGCATCGCAGCGATTCGCGCGCTAGAGTGTGTGCCAGGAAGAAATACCAACTCTAACGGGGCCGCCAAATTTCCCCAGGCCGCCCCGCAAGTCCGCGAGGGGGCACCGCCATGGGCCGAGGCAGGGCTAAGGCAAAGCAGACAAAGGTCGCTCGTGAGCTCAAGTACAGCTCGCCGACAACGGACTTGGAGAGTCTGCAAAGAGAGCTCTCCGGTGGTTCGTCCAACTCCCATCGTGGCATCCACTCTGACTCGGATGTGCATTCCCGAGTCGAGGAAGACGAGTACGAGGACTGGCGACGCTAGTACTGTGCACGACAACGACTGAGGGGGAGCCGCGCAGCGGCTCCCCCTCACTTGTTCGCCCGATGTTCGGACGATCAGAACCTTGCCGCGGTCAGAACCGCGGATGGTTACCGAGCAGCAACGCACGCTCGTCGGCGACGTCCTTACCGGTCGCCTTCTTCACCGTGCCGAGAGTCCAGCAGTCGATGTGGCGTGCGGTCAGCACTGCAAGTGCTCGGTCGACGTCCTCGGGTGCCACGATGGCGACCATGCCGACACCCATGTTGAACGTCTGCTCCATCTCGGCCCGCTCGACGCGTCCGCGCTGAGCGATCAGCGAGAAGATCGGAGCCGGGCTCCAGGTGGTGCGGTCGAGTTCGGCGACCAGACCCTCGGGCATGACCCGCGAGAGGTTGTTCGCCAGTCCGCCGCCGGTCACGTGGCAGAACGTGCGGACGTCGGTCTCGGCTGCGAGCGCGAGGCAGTCCTTGGCGTAGATCTTGGTGGGTTCGAGCAGTTCTTCACCGAGCGTGCGGCCGAATTCCTCGACGTGTCCGCCGAGATCCATGTGGTTGATCTCGAGTAGCACCTTGCGGGCGAGGGAGTAGCCGTTGGAGTGCAGACCCGACGATCCCATGCCGATGACGACGTCACCGGGACGCACCCGCTCGGGTCCGAGGATCGAATCCGCCTCGACGACGCCGATGCCGGTGGCCGAGAGGTCGTAATCGCCGTCGGCCATCAGTCCCGGGTGCTCGGCCGTCTCGCCGCCGAGCAGAGCGCAGCCGGCGATGATGCAGCCTTCTGCTATGCCCTTGACCAGCTCGGCGACCTGCTCGGGAACGACGCGGCCCACGGCGATGTAGTCCTGCAGGAACAACGGCTCGGCACCACAGACGACGAGATCGTCCACGACCATGGCCACGAGGTCGAGGCCGAGGGTGTCGTGCTTCCCGAGGGCCTGCGCGACGGCGACCTTGGTGCCGACGCCGTCGGTCGAGGCCGCCAGGACCGGCTCGCGGTAGTCGCCCTTGAGTGCGAAGAGACCGGCGAAACCGCCGAGACCGCCCATCACCTCGGGCCTACTGGCCTTCTTGGCGAGCGGCGCGAACAGCTGCACTGCTCGGTCTCCTGCGGCGATGTCGACCCCGGCCGCCGCGTAGGAGGCACCGCCCGAGTGAGTTGCGCTCGTGGGTTGGGATTCCTCGGTCATTCGGCTCCAGCCTGTGTACTAGTTCATGTCAGCGCCCGGTGCGGCGCGGCCCCAACGGTACCGGAGTGCCCGGTCAGGAGAAGAACTCACGTGTGCAGGCGCTTGCCGGGAATCGCAGCCAACAGCTTCTTCGTGTAGTCCGCCTCCGGGGATCGCAGAATCTTCCACGGTGTTCCCTCTTCGACGATTCCCCCGTTGCGCAGCACCACCACCCGATGCGCGACGCGGTCCACCACGGCGAGATCGTGGCTGATGAACAGGCACGCGAAACCGAATTCCTGCTGTAGCGCCTCGAACAGGTCCAGCACCGCTGCCTGCACCGAGACGTCGAGGGCACTGGTCGGCTCGTCCGCCACCACCAGATCCGGACCGAGCACCAGTGCCCGCGCCAGGCTGACGCGTTGCCGCTGCCCACCGGAGAGCTCGTGTGGGTAGCGCTTGTCGGTGCCCGACGGCAGTTGTACGGCGTCGAGCAGTTCGGTGGTCCTCGCGGCGATCGCATCCGTGGAGCCGTACTTGTGCACGATCATCGGCTCGGCGATGCATTGCCCGACGGTCAGTCGCGGATTCAGTGACGCCGACGGGTCCTGGAAGACGAAGCCGAATCGCTTGCGCAGCGGCTTGAGCTTGCGTTCGCTCACGCCTGCGATGTTCTGTCCCATCACCGTCACGCTGCCACTCGTCGGCTTCTGCAGTGCTGCAACACATCTGCCGATCGTGGACTTGCCCGAGCCGGATTCTCCCACCAGTCCGAGGGTTTCGCCGCGGTGGATGGTCAGCGAGACGTCGTCGACGGCCCTGAACGCAGGTGAGCCGACGCCGCCGGAGAACTGCACCACCAGACGCGAGACGTCGAGTACCGGTTCACCCGAGGTGTCGACCGTCTTGTCGGACTCCACCGCGGCCAGTGTGGGCACCGCGGCCAGCAGCTTCTTGGTGTAGTCGTCCGCGGGTGCGTCGAAGAGCTGCGCCACCGGGGCTTCCTCTACGACGCGACCGTTCTGCATGACGACGACGCGGTCCGCCAGATCCGAGACGACGCCCATGCTGTGGGTGATCAGCACGATCGCGCAGCCGAGCCGGTCCTTGAGATCGCGGAGCAACTCCAGGATCTCGGCCTGCACCGTGACGTCGAGGGCGGTGGTCGGCTCGTCGGCGATGATTACCTTCGCCTCGCACGAGATGGCGATCGCAATCATGACGCGTTGCTTCTGCCCGCCCGAGAGCTCGTGCGGGTAGTACGAGAACCGCTGCTCGGGACTGGGCAGACCCACCATCGACAGCAGTTCGACGGCTCGCGTCTTGGCGTCCTTGGCCGACATCCGCTTACCGTCCGCGTCTGTGTGCGCACGCAGCGCCTCGACGATCTGATATCCGATGGTGAACAGCGGATCGAGGGCGCTACCCGGTTCCTGGAACACCATCGAAATCTTGTTGCCGCGCAACTGCGCCCACGCCTTGTTGCTCAGCGTCGTCACGTCCTGGCCACCGAGAACCACGTGTCCCTCGACGCGTGCGGTGTCGGGTAGCAGTCCGATGGCGGACCGGACGCTGACGGATTTGCCCGATCCGGACTCACCCACCACAGCCAGGACCTCGCCGGGATACACCTCGAACGAGACCTCGGTGACGGCGTCGACTTCGCCGGCATCGGTGGCGAACGTGACGGACAGCGACTTCACCGACAGTGCGGACTCGCGTGGAGTCACAACGCTCGATGTCATACCTTCACCGCCTTCTTGAACTTCTTGCGGGTGCGCAGCAGCGGATTGAGTGTCTCGCTTGCGCTTTCGCCCACCATGGTCAGGCCGAGCACCACGAGCACGATGCCCAGGCCGGGGAACACCGACGTCCACCAGATGCCGTTGGAGATGTCCGGCAGCGCCTTGTTGATGTCGTAGCCCCACTCCGAGGCGGAGGTGGGTTCGATACCGAAGCCGAGGAATCCGAGCCCGGCGAGGGTCAGGATGGCCTCGGCACCGTTGAGGGTGATGATGACCGGCAGTGTCTGCACCACGTTGGCGAGGATGTGCCGGAACAGGATTCGTGGAGTACCGGCCCCGGTGACCCGGGCGGCGTCCACGTACGGTTCGGTCTTGACCGCCACCGTGGCGTTGCGTACCACGCGGAAGTACTGCGGCACGAAGATCGCCGTGATGGCGATCGCCGCGGACGCGATACCGCCGAAACTGGACGACTGTCCGCCTGCGACGACGATCGAGATGACCACCGCGAGGAGCAGCGACGGAAAGGCGTACATCGCGTCCATGAACAGTACGAGGACGCGATCGAACCAACGGCCGATGTAGCCCGAGGCCAGGCCGAGCGGAACACCGATGATCAGCGAGAGCACCAACGACGATGCGATCACCATCAATGCTGTTCTCGCACCGTAGATCACGCGGGAGAACACGTCCTCGCCGCGGACCGACGTGCCGAACCAATGCTGCGCGGACGGAGCCGCCTGGCGGGCGAAATCCTGCCCGGCGTCGCTGGTCTGCGAGAACCCGTACGGCGCGAGGAGCGGAGCGAACACTGCGGCGACAACGAACCCGACCATCAGGGCCAACCCGACGATCAGGGTGACGCGTTGCAGCCCCGACGTGGACTTGACGAACGCGACGCCCGGAAATCCTCGGCGGTGCGGACGGGTGGGAGGGACGTCGGACAGCACGACTTCGGTGCTCATCAGAACCTCACTCTCGGGTCGATGAGTGCGACGATCGCGTCGGTGACGAAGCTGACGACGGCGACCACCACGGCCAGGAACGTCACGATGCCCTGCACCGCAACGAAATCGCGGGCCTGCAGGTACCGGGCGAGTTCGTAGCCCAGGCCCTGCCACTCGAAGGTCGTCTCGGTCAGCACCGCCCCGCCGAGCAGTACGGCGATCTGCAGGCCGATGACGGTGACGATGGGAATCATGGCGTTGCGGAACGCATGCCGTCGCGTCACCGTGCCCTCGCTCAATCCGCGAGCGCGCGCGGCGTCGACGAAGGGTGCCTGCAGGGTCTGGATCAGATTGACGCGCACCAGCCTCAGGAACACTCCGGCCGTCAGCAGACCCAGAGCGAGTGCGGGAAGTACCGCATGCTCGAGCACGTCCACGGTGTAGCTCGTCTCTCCGTAGAGAAACGAATCGACGATGAGGATGTTGGTCTTGGGCGAGACGTTCTGCAGTGCCAGTTCCACGTTCGTGCTGGCTCGTCCTGCCACCGGCAGCCAGCCGAGCTTGACCGCGAACAGCAGTTTGAGCAGCATGCCGACGAAGAACACCGGTGCCGCATACGCCAGGATCGCGAAGATCCGCAGCGAGGCGTCACCGAATCGGTCCCGATGGGTGGCGGCGAAGAAGCCGAGCGGGATGCCGACCGCGAAGGCGACCAGCAGTGCCCAGAACGCCAATTCCAGTGTCGCAGCACCGTTGACGAGCAGAACGTCACTGATCGCGCGATTGTCGGTCGCTGAGCGGCCGAAATCGCCGCGCAGCAATCCGGTCAGGTACTCCCAGTACTGCGTCAGGATCGGCCGGTCGTAGCCGGCTTCGGCCTTGCGCTGGGCGATCTGTTCGGCGGGAAGGCGGCCGCCGAGGGCGGCGGTGATCGGATCACCGATCACACGCATGAGAAAGAAGACGACGGTGACGAGAATCCAGGCAGTCGGAATGATCAGCAGAAATCTGACCCCGAGATAGCGGGCGAGCGCGCCGTACCGTGACGGCGCGCTCGCCTGCTGCGCTTGCTTCTCCCCTACCGGCGCGTCCGCGGTAGTGGGCACCGGTCAGCTCTTGGCGAGAGTGACGAAACGGAACTTGAACGAGGCGTCGAGAGTCTCGTCCACACCGCTGATCTCGTCGGTGGCGACGGCGATCTGCTTGCCCTCCAACAACGGAAGCGTCGGCAGGTAGTTCGTCGCGAGCTCGGTCTGAATCTGACCGATGATCTGCATCCGAGCGTCCTCGTCGGCGGTCGTGCGTTCGAGATCGAGCAGCGAGGTGATGGCCGGGCTCTCGAAGTGCGACTGCAGGAAGTTGTCCGGCGCGAAGAACGGCGTCAGGTAGTTGTCTGCATCGGGATAGTCCGGGAACCAGCCCAGCTGGTACACCGGGTAGGCGTCGGCGACGCGTTCCTTGGTGTAGGTGCTCCACTCGGTGGACTGCAGGTTCACGTTGAACAGGCCCGTCGCGTCGAGCTGGCTCTTGATCGCGGCGTATTCCTCGCTCGAGCTCGAACCGTAGTGATCCGGGTTGTACTGCAGGTTGAGCTGAACGGGAGTGGCAATGCCTGCGGCGGAAAGGAATCCAGCCGCCTCGTCGCGGTTCGGCGTGGTGCCGTAGACATCGCCGTAGGCGGTGTTCGCGCCGGCCAGTCCGGTGGGAACCACGGAGTACAGCGGGGTGTAGGTGCCCTTGTAGACGCCGTCGGACAGCGCCTGACGATCGACCGAGGACGCAATCGCCTTGCGCACGGCCAACTTCTGCTCCGGGGTGTCGCCGGGCATCGTGTTCATGTTGAACACCATGTAGCGCGATTCGCCGCCGGGTCCCTCGTGCACCGTCAGTCCGTCCACACTGCCGAGCGATTCGACGTCCGTCGGGGTCAGCGAGCGCCACGCGACATCGATGGCCTTGTTCTGCACGTCGAGCTTGAGGTTGTCGGAGCTGGTGTAGTACTTGACGTTGATCGACGACGTCTTCGGCGTTCCGAGAATGCCGTTGTAGTCACCGTTCGCGGCGAAGCTGACGAGGGAGTTCTTGGCGTAGCTCGAGATCGAGTACGGGCCCGCGAACGGAGTACCCGCCACGATGGCGTCGTCGTCGAGAATCGAATCGGCCGGGAAGACGGTCTGATCGACGATCGGTCCTGCCGGGGTCGCCAGAATCTGCGGGAAGGTCTGGTCGTTCGCAGCCTTCAGGGTGAATTCGACGGTCTTCTCGTCGGGCGTGGCGATGCTGTCGAGATTGGTGAGCAACGACGCGGGGCCGTTGGGGTCGTTGATCGCGACGATCCGATCGAACGAGTACTTCACGCTCTCGCTCGTCAGCGGGTTGCCGTTGGCGAACTTCAGGTCGTCCTTCAACGTGCACGTGTAGACGGTCGGCTCGGTGAAGTCGCAGCTCTCGGCCGCGTCGGGCTCGAGTTCGGAGCTACCGGGCGCGAAGTTCATCAGGAACGGATACGTCTGGTTCATCACCATGAACGAACCGTTGTCGTACGAGCCGGCCGGGTCGAGCGATGTCACCTGATCGGTGGTGCCGACCGTGATGGTCTCGCCGCCGCTGTCGCCGGATCCTCCGGCGTCGGTGCGTCCCGAGCCGCAGGCTGCGGCCGTCAGTGCGAGTACCGACAGTGCTGCCACTGCAGCGGTCTTCCTGCCGTGCTTGCGCACTGCAGTCTTCGATGCCGCGCTGTAGCGCTGCATGCGTCCGTCGTCGGGCGACAGGGTCATCTGAATGCCTCTATCCAAATCGGTGTGTCCTATGTAACTCGGGACAGTACCGACGGACTGTTTCCAATATGTGGCATTGAGAAAACCCCGCTGTTCCCTTGCAGGAACGCCCAGCTCACGGACGACTAAGAGCGCTCACATTCGCGTCGTTGTCCACCGGCTGCCCGGCCGCCGAGGACAACAGACCTTCGAGTACGTGCTTGCCGAGCGCATTGTCCGCAGGCAGATCGATGGGGTACTTGCCCGTGAAACAAGCTGCGCACAAGCGTGATTCGGGCTGCTCCGACGCGGCGATCATGCCGTCGATGGAGATGTACCCCAGCGAGTCGGCACCGATGGCCTGGCGGACGCCTTCGAGGATCCCGTCCTCGGAGTCGACACCGTTGGCGATCAGCTCTGCGGGAGAAGCGAAGTCGATGCCGTAGAAGCAGGGCCAGCGCACCGGCGGCGACGCGATACGCACGTGAATCTCCAGCGCACCGGCCTCGCGCAGCATCCTGATCAGGGCTCGCTGGGTGTTGCCGCGAACGATCGAATCGTCCACCACCACCAGTCTTTTGCCCCGTATGACCTCTTTGAGAGGATTGAGCTTGAGTCGGATACCGAGCTGGCGGATGGTCTGCGACGGTTGAATGAACGTGCGGCCCACGTAGGCGTTCTTCATCAGGCCCTGGCCGTAGGGAATGCCGGAGCCCTGCGCGAAACCGACCGCAGCCGGAGTTCCGCTCTCGGGCACCGGAATCACCAGGTCGCCGTCGGCCGGATGCTCCTTGGCGAGGCGTCGTCCGATCTCGACACGCGTCGAGTGCACCGAACGGCCACCGATGACGCTGTCCGGCCGAGCGAGGTAGACGTACTCGAACACGCAGCCCTTGGGCTCGGGGGCCGCGAATCGTGAGGACCGAACGCCGTCGGCATCGATAGCGAGGAGCTCACCGGGTTCGATGTCGCGGACGAACGCGGCACCGACGATGTCGAGTGCTGCCGTCTCGCTGGCCACCACCCAGCCGCGATCGAGGCGGCCGAGGCACAACGGACGGACGCCGTGCGGGTCGCGCGCGGCGTAGAGGGTGTGCTCGTCCATGAACGTCAGGCAGAAGGCACCCTGGAGCTGCGGCAGCAACTCCATCGCAGCCTGCTCGATGGTGCAGTCGGCGGCCTTGTGGGCCAGCAGCGCGGTCACCACGTCGGAATCCGACGTGCCGTTGCCCTGCAGCCGGTCGCTGATCAGCCCTGCGTCGCGTGCCTTGGTGGCGAGCTCGGCGAAGTTCACCAGATTTCCGTTGTGGCCGAGCGCAATCCCGGTCCCGGCGGTGGTGGTGCGGAAGATCGGTTGCGCGTTCTCCCACGTGACCGATCCACTGGTGGAGTAGCGGCAGTGTCCGATGGCGACGTGCCCGGGCATGGCACCGAGTGTCTGCTCGTCGAACACCTGGCTGACGAGCCCGAGATCCTTGAACACCAACACCTGGGAACCGTCGGAGACGGCGATGCCGGCAGCTTCCTGACCACGGTGTTGCAGCGCATAGAGGCCGTAATACGAGAGCTTGGCCACATCCTCGCCCGGTGCCCACACTCCGAAGACTCCGCACTCCTCGCGCGGCTCGTTCTCCGGTTCGTCGAGCGGTTTGCCTACCAGAAGATTCGGACTGTCGACCGACAAATCGGCGTTGGTCACGGGCATTGCTCCCTTGGGGGTACGGGGCGGGGGGCCATGCCCGAGTCTACGGGCACACGGCCCGAGTCAACGCATCGTGTGGACGGGAGATTCCCAGCAGGTGAACGCGTGTCCGAATTGGAGCCGATCACCTGATGGACATCAGTGGCAGCCAGCGCCCCACCTCGGCCGCCCTACTGCCCGACGCATCGATCGAGCCGTCGGCGAGTGCGTCGGCGAAATTCCGGATTCCGGTCACCACCTGCAGCCACGTCAGCGCATCGGTCTCGACCACGTTCGGCGGAGTTCCGCGGGTGTGGCGCGGCCCCACGATGCATTGCACCGCGACGAACGGCGGCACCCGCACCTCAACCGAGGATCCCGGCGCGTTCTGCCCGAGAGTTCGGGCAGTGGTGCGTACCGCTGCGGCGATCTGCGCCCGCGCAGGCTTGTCCGCCTCGCCCTTGATCCAGTCCTCGACGGCCAGCACGGCGTCGCGTACCTCGGCGGGGCCGACTTCCTTGTGTGGTGGCACTACGTCGAACTCCTGTCGTTCGCAGCGAGATGCGCCAGAACGGCGCCGCCGGCGTTGAGGAAGTAATGCAGCAAGGCCGGCGCGAGCACACTCCCGCTACGGGCTCGCAGCCACGAGAACACCACCCCCGCCGCGGCCGTCGCCACGACCGTCCCGACCACGGTGTCACCGGCCGCGCGAGCGGGGTGAATGTGCCAGAGCCCGAAGAAGATCGGCGACAGAGCGGGCGATGCAGCGTCGAGCACACCGCGAAAGAGCAACTCCTCGGTGAGCACGGTTCCCACCGGGATTCGAAACAGAACCCACTCCGCAAGCTCGTCCGCGGACGGCCGGACCCGGCGTCGCAACGCGGGAATCGCGGCCACGACGGCCGATCCGAGTACCGGAACGGCCGACGCCGCCGCGCCCCACTTCACGCCTGCAACCGTGTTGCGCAATCCCAGTTGCGCGGCGCTGCGGCCCGAGACCGCCGCAACGGCCACCGCGAACGAGGCATTGGCCACCGCCCGTCCACGGGCACCGAGGCCTGCCGAGGGCAGCACGACCGTGCTCCACGCCGTCGTTGCGGAGCCGATCGCCAACGCCTCGGTGGTCACTTCTCGGGACCGTCTCGGCCGGCGAACTGCTCCATGACTCCGCGGACTCGTTCGGTGTCGCGGTCGGTCCACCCCTCCGGCGCGGCGACGGCAACCCAGCCGTCGAGCACGAGGGTTCCGTAATTGTGGCCGTGCCCGTCGGGAACGCCCGCAGCGTTGGTCAGGTCGGCGGCCACCTGCCAGAAGGTGACGACCGGGAACCACCGCATACTCGGCAGCCGGTCCGGACCGGGTGGCTCGGACAACCAGTCGGGACGCTCGAACAGCAGATCGGGTGACCACCAGACCACCGGATCCGACGCGTGCTGGACGTAGAGGATTCTCGGTTCGTACCAGGGCTGATCCTCCGGCGGGATGCCCGACGAGTTGTCGGCGAATCGGACCGTCAGTCCCTCGGAGTAGACCGGCCGAACCTCGGGGCTTCCCGGGTCGCGTCGGCTGACGAACTGACTCCAGATGCGGTTGTTGTTCGGTGGCCCCACCCACAGCACGCCGTCGGTGGTGTCCCGGATGTCGGCCAACCCGTCGAACGCGCCCTCGCCCGCCTGGGTGCCGAGGCTCTCGCCGTAGACGTAGAACTTGGGGCGGGTGGCCTCCGGTTCCTGCAGCCAGCGGTCGTGCACCTTGTCGATCAGAGCTCTGCCCGCCTGCGCGGCCTTGTCGCCCTCCGCGATGAAGGAGATCCAACTCGGCAGGTAGGAGTACTGGGATGCGACGGTGGCGACATCGCCGTCGAACATGAGCTCTTCGGCTTCGATGGCGGTGGGATTGACCCATCCGGTTCCGGTGGTCGGAACGACGACGAGAGCCGCGCGCTGGAATGCCCCGGTACGTTCGAGTTCTGCGACCACGATGTTCAGTCGCTCGTCCTGGGTCTCGGCGGTTTCCAGGCCGGCGTACGCCCTGATCGGCTCGAGGCTGGGACGGCCGGTGGCCCGCTCCATCTCGTCGGCGCGCAGTCCGCTGGAGACGAAGTTGCGGCCCTCGAATCCGAGGGTGTCCCACGGTGCCAACGAGTTCGGACTACCGGAGCGTTCGTCGGCCACGGGTTGTTCTGCACCGTCGCGGGTTTCGTCGTTCTGCAGGCTGAAAGCCGAGTTGGTGACCTCGGAGACGGCCCGGAGCAGGACGCCCTGAACCAGCGCTACGGACAGCACGACGAGGACGACGACTCCGAGCGCGTTGGCAACTTCGCGTGGCATCTTCACGACGCGGTTTATCTGCCGGGCGAGCAGCCGAACGAGGTCGCGCAACACCCGCCACACCGAAATCAACAGCGCCGCAACGGCGATACTGAGTGCACCGGTTCGGAAGTATCCCGTGGTGGTGGTACCCTCGGCGTCCATCAGTGCGGCCAGCTCACGCTGCCATTCCGCCGAGATCGCCAACATGATCATCGACGCTGCGATCGCGAGGACGGGTACGGCGACCTTGACGGCAAGTTCGATCTTGCGCGGCAACGGCCACCACGATCGGGACGAGAGCCACCAACGGGTGACAGCCCATCCCACCGCCACGCCGAATGCGTAGCCGATGGCCGCGTTGATACCGCCGATGATGCCCTGGAACAACCATCCCCGCGGGAGCAGTGACGGAGTCAACGACCAGCAGAAGAACAACGCGCCGAACGCAATTCCGGTGAAGTCCAGGCGCAGCAGGCCCCAGGCCCACATGACGAACGGGTGCTTGTCCGGTGAGGGAACCACGGACTCGAGCGTCGGCAGGTGGTAGCGGTGATGCTCGTTCTGCTCGAGTGCGGAGTCGGGCTCGGCGAGCTGCTGCTCCGATGTGTGTCCCCCCACCTCGGTCAGCCGAAGAGTCTGGGAAGAGTGCTCTCGAACGTCTCGCGCAGTTCCGTCATCGGGACGGAGAACTGCCCTTGCACCTCGATCGAATCCGAGCCCTCGTCGACGACGCCGATGCGCACCCACGGCAGACCGCGGGCGGTGCACATGCCGGTGAAGCGAGTCTCTTCCGTGCGCGGTACGGCGACCAGTACGCGGCCCGAGGACTCGGAGAACAGTGTCACGAACGGATCGGCGCCCTCGGGAACGATGATGCGGCAACCGGTTTCACCGGCCAGAGCAGCTTCGACGACGGCCTGCGCGAGGCCACCCTCGGACAGATCGTGGGCTGCCGAGACCAGTCCGTCACGCGAGGACGAGAGCAAGATGTCTGCCAGCAGTTGCTCACGGGCGAGATCGACCTTGGGCGGCACGCCGCCGAGGTGGTCGTGCTCGACCTGCGCCCAGATGGACCCGTCGAACTCGTCGTGGGTGTCGCCGAGCAGGATCAGCGTCTCGCCGGGCTCGAGTCCGAGGCCGGTGGGGATGCGGCGATGCACGTCGTCGATGACGCCGAGTACACCGACGACGGGCGTCGGCAGGATCGGCTCTGCACCGGTCTGGTTGTAGAAGCTGACGTTGCCGCCGGTCACTGGAATACCGAGGGTGACGCAGCCGTCTGCCAGTCCGCGCACGGCCTGCTGGAACTGCCACATGACACCCGGATCCTCGGGCGAGCCGAAGTTCAGGCAGTTGGTGACGGCCTTGGGCGTCGAGCCGGTGACAGCGACGTTGCGGAACGCCTCGGCGAGCGCGAGCTGCGCGCCCTGGTAGGGATCGAGTGCGGTGTAGCGGCCCGACGCGTCGGTGGCCAAAGCGATTCCGCGACCGGTCTTCTCGTCGATGCGGATGACGCCTGCGTCGGCGTTCTCGGCGAGGACGGTGTTTCCGCGCACGTAGCGGTCGTACTGCTCGGTGATGAATCGACGGCTGCACAGCTGCGGCGAGCCGATCATCTTCAGCAGCGTCGCCCGCAGCTCGTCACCGGTCTCCGGACGCTTCAGCGACGCCGTGGTGTTCGCGACCAGATCGTCCTGGGTGGCGGGTCGCTGCACGGGACGGTTGTACACCGGTCCCTCGTGCGCAACGGTCTTCGGCGGAACGTCGACCACGGTCTCGCCGTGCCACGTGATCTGCAGATGCTCGCCGTCGGTGACCTCACCGATGACGGTGGCCAACACGTCCCACTTCTTGCAGACAGCCATGAATGCATCGACGTTCTCGGGCGTCACCACGGCGCACATGCGCTCCTGGGATTCGCTCGACAGCACCTCGGCGGGCGTCATGCCGGTGGCGCGCATCGGCACCTTCTCCAGCTCGATGTGCATGCCGCCACTACCCGCCGAGGCGAGTTCGGAAGTGGCACAGGACAATCCGGCACCGCCGAGATCCTGGATGCCGACGACCAACTTGTTGGAGTACAGCTCGAGGCAGGCTTCGATGAGCACCTTCTCGGTGAACGGATCGCCGACCTGAACGGCCGGGAGCTTCTTACGGCCCCCGCCGGTCTCGTCCCCATCGAACGTCTCCGAGGCCAGCACGGACACGCCGCCGATGCCGTCGAGACCGGTTCGTGCGCCGAACAGAATGATCTTGTTGCCCAGGCCCGACGCGAACGCCAGATGCATGTCCTCGACACGCATGACGCCGGCACACAGAGCGTTGAGCAGGGGGTTACCGGCGTAGGAGGCGTCGAACACCGTCTCGCCGCCGATGTTCGGCAGTCCGAGCGAGTTTCCGTAACCGCCGACACCCGCGACGATGCCGCTCAGGACACGGCGCGTGTCGGGTGCATCGGCGGCACCGAATCGCAGCTGGTCCATGACGGCGATCGGGCGGGCACCCATGGCCATGATGTCGCGGACGATGCCGCCGACGCCGGTCGCTGCACCCTGATAGGGCTCGACGTACGACGGGTGATTGTGGCTCTCGACCTTGAACGTGACGGCCCAACCGTCACCGACGTCGACGACGCCCGCGTTCTCACCGATACCCGCGAGCATCGGCTTGCGCATCTCGTCGGTGGTGGTCTCGCCGAAGTACTTCAGGTGCACCTTCGAGGACTTGTACGAGCAGTGCTCGCTCCACATGACGGAATACATCGCCAATTCGGCGTCGGTGGGCCGACGGCCGAGGATTTCCTTGATGCGGACGTATTCGTCGTCCTTGAGTCCGAGTTCTTTGTACGGCTGCGCAACGTCGGGGGTGGCGACGGCGTTGGAGACGGTGTCTGTGGGTACAGAGCTAGCGGACACGAGGAATAGGTCCCTTCGATGGAGCGAAATGCCAGGGAGAGTCTATCGGGACCCGCAGACATGTACGGCATCGGTCGTGCAGGGCCGAGCGTCGCCTCGTGCGAACATCACCTGATGGACATCGCGCTGACCGAGAACGATCTGGACGAAACAGGCGTCATCGACCCGTCGATGGTGGCCAAGGGAGTCGACGTTCCGCCGAAAGCCGTCGTCTGTTTCTTCTCCGAGGTGATCGAGAGCATCTGCGCGAAAGGCGACGCCCGAGTCGTGTCGGTCATGCGCTCCGAGCACGGCGAACACCCCGTCTACGAGATCGAACGACACGGAGAGAAGCTCGCCGTGTTCCACCCCGGCGTCGGTGCGCCGTTGGCGGCACTGTTCCTCGAAGAGGCCATCGCGATGGGATGCACCCAGTTCGTGGCCGTCGGCGGTGCGGGAGCACTGTCCGACGACCTGGGCATGGGACACGTGATGGTGGTCGACAGCGCCGTCCGCGACGAGGGCACCTCGTTCCACTACCTGCCGCCGGGCCGCGTGGTCGACGCCGACCCGGCAGGCGTGGCCGTGCTGCAATCCGTACTGACCGACGCCGGAGTCGACTTCGTCACCGGGCGTTCCTGGACCACCGATGCGCTCTACCGGGAGACCCGTGCCCGCGTCTCCCGCCGAGTCGAAGAAGGCTGCCGAACCGTCGACATGGAGGCCTCGGCCTTCTGCGCCGTGGCCCGATTCCGCGGAGTGCGATTCGCGCAACTGCTGTACGCCGGCGACTCCCTCGCCGCCGACTGGGATCACCGCGGCTGGACCAAGGCGACGACAGTGCGCGAACAATTGTTCTGGCTCGCGGCAGATGCGTGCCTGCAACTGAGCCCGGTCTAGCCGAGTCGCGGGTTCACCGATCCTGGGTTGCCGGCTCACCCCTTGCCCACCCCCCGGCCCCCGCAAACGCGCGCGCGTTTGCCATACGCGCGCGGAATTGCCACCGAGCGGGTTACGAATCCGCGCGCACCTGACGAATGCGCGTGCGTTTGCGACTGGCCGACCGAGAAACGGGGAACGGGGAACGCCGAACGATGTTGCGCCGCGGTATTCAGCTTCCGCCCACACCCTCCGCCCCCCGACCCCCGCAAATGCGCGCGCGTTTGCCATACGCGCGCGAAATCGCCACCGAGCGGGTCACGAATCCGCGCGCACCCGACGACTGCGCGCGCGTTTGCGACTGGCCGACCGAGAAACGGGGAACGGGGAACGCCGAACGGGGTCGCGCCGCGGTATTCAGCTTCCGCCCACACCCTCCGCCCCCGACCCCCGCAAATGCGCGCGCGTTTGCCATACGCGCGCAGAATTGCCACCGCACGGGTCACGAATCCGCGCGCACCTGACGAATGCGCGCGCGTTTGCGCCGCCGATCGAGCTCAGGCAGGAGCCAAGAATGCCGCCAACGCGTCGGCGTATGCCTTCACGTCGGCAGCTCCCATCAATTCTCGTGACGAGTGCATGGCCAGCTGCGCTGCTCCCACGTCCACCGTCGACAGGCCGGTGCGCGATGCGGTGATGGGTCCGATGGTCGATCCGCACGGTAGATCGGCGCGATGTACGTAGCGCTGCATGGGAACCCCGGCCTGGTCGCAGGCGAGCGCGAAGGCACCAGCTCCCGCGGAATCCGTTGCGTAGCGCAGATTCTGGTTGACCTTGAGCACCGGTCCCCCACCGAGTTCGATGCGATGCGCGGGCTCGTGCCGGTCCGGGTAGTTGGGATGCGTCGCGTGCGCCATATCGCCTGAGGCACAGATGGATCCGGCCATCGTGCGCAGGAATTCCTCACGCCCACCGCCGCGTCCGAGCACGATGCGCTCGAGTACGGTGTTCAGCAGGTCCGAGAACGCGCCGCGGTCGGACATACTGCCGACTTCCTCGTGGTCGAACAGTGCCAGCACCGGCGTGACTGCGGTCGGATTGTCCACTGCGGCAAGCAAAGCCTGAGTTCCGGCGTAGCAGGTTCCTTGATTGTCCAGACGCGGCGCACTGACCAGTTCGGACTCGACGCCCACGACGGCACTGGGTGCGAGGTCGTGGGTCATCAACTCCCAACCCAGTACCGAATGCGGGTCGACGCCTTCTCTTTCGGCGACGTAGGCGATGAACGACTGAGGTGAATTGCCGACGCCCCAAATGGCATTGACGTGTCGCTGCGGATCGAGGGTGACGCCCTTGCGATCCTCGGACAGGTGGATTGCCAGCTGCGGAACTCGCAGAATGGGCTCGTCGACCTTCACCAGTACCTCGCGGGCGGTGTTGCCGTCGCGCACACTCAACCGGCCGGAGATACCCAGATCGCGATCGAGCCAGGAGTTGAGCCAGGCACCACCGTACGGTTCGAGGCCCACCATCTGCCAGCCCGCGGATTGCAGATCTGGATGCTGCTTCACCCGAAGATTCGGGCTGTCGGTGTGCCCGCCGACGATTCGGAAGGGGCCGTCAGGAGTGGAGCCTGCGGAACGACCCGAATTACTGTGCTCGGTACTCCACGCGACGAGTGATCCGCCACGAACGAGGTAGTAGCGGCCCGGGTCCGTCGACCAGGCGTCGGTCTCCTCGAGGCGTACGAAACCGGCGTCCTCGAGCTGCACCGACACCGTGTTGCAGACGTGGAACGGTGACGGCGAGACGTCGACGAAGTTGCAGAGACCGGTGGCGGAGGCGTGAGTCGACATGGGAACCATTGTGGCAGCCGCCGCGTCGAACACCTCGAGAGCACACACCGACCGGGGGGACGACGTCATGAAATTTCATTCTTTGCCCGACTACGGCGCAGTTCACGCGACCACATTCGCCATCGTGCGGATGAAGACGATCGAAGCATTTCGCAAGCGCGGGGTGGTGGTTCACCGCGAGGACGCGACTACTTTGGCGGTGGGCTCGGGCGTTCGCATGTCACTGAACAATGTGTTCGCCCGATGCTCCGGGGTGAGTCGATCGGCGTGGGACGGCATCATCGCCGGCCATGTCGACCTCATGATCGAGACGATGCGCGAGGCGGATCCCACGTTCTTCACCGGATTGTCGGACGACGAATTCCACTCGAGGCTGCGCGAGCGTGTCATCGCTCCGTCAGCCCTGGCGGCTATGGGTGAGTGCGAGTACGAGTATTCCGTCCCACTACTCGACGTGCCGGGCGCACCGCGACGGGTGCTGAACCTGTCTTCTCCGAATCGCGCTGTGACACTGGCAGATCGGCATCTCGTCGGCCGAGACCTGAACGCCGCCTGGGCAGCCGGACGAAGGAACACCGCGGCGCTGAAGTTCGAGGACGGCCGAATTCTCAGCAGAAACAGCATCGACATCGAGGTCCTCAGCGGTGATTCGATCTACCTCGCGTCGAAGGTTGCCGATATGACCACGCTGATCTCCGCGCACCTCGGCGAATGTCTGTACGGCGTATTGTTCGTGGTTCCCAATGCCTACGAGTTCGTTTTTCACCGGCCGCGCAACGCCGACGTGGCGCTCATGGCAGCAGCCGAGCTCGCCGAACTGGCCGACGCGTTCTCGCGCGACACACCGAGCCCACTGTCGCGCTCGGTGTTCTTCTGGCGAGACGGCGAGTACTGCCAGGTGTTCGACGGGATCTCGATCGAACCCACCGGCATCTTCGCCTCGACTGTGACCGAGCTGCGAGAGTGTGCGGCATGACTGTGTTCGACGGTCCGAACGCCTGGCATTCACGACGAACGCAACGCATTCCAGAGACGGAATGCTGGGCGCTCGTGTCCTGATAGGACGCGTGCTATTCGGGCGGCGGGACGGTGGGTCGTCCCGCTGCGGCGTCGCGAATCCACTGAGGTACCTCACGCCCGTTGCGTTCACGGATTGCGATCGATGCGCGAGCCGCGGCCGCGGCGACTTCCGGACGCCCAGCTTTGATCTTGCGTTCCTCGGCGGTGGTCAACGCGGTTCCTCCAGTTCATCGACTCGATTGTCAGTGTCCTCGCATTCAGAGGGTTCCGCCAGTGCGCGTCGGAGGGCGCGATCGGCAACGGCAACGAGAACGTCCTGTTCTGTTCTGGTTATGAGTGGCGAATCTGTGACAGCCCCGTAGATATCCCACCCCAGGGCAGCTTCGGCGTCGTCCGTGCTGACTGTGTGGTCGAGGCACCAGGTGATCCGCTGCCAGGTTCACTGTTGGACAGTTGTGTCCGGGGAGCTATCAAAGATCACCCAGGATCGGCTGTCGTGTGCTGCGCGGCCCGCGGGCAGGTACTTATAGTCAGCTGCTTGGACTTGCTCGCCAGGTGATAAGGATGCGGTTGTAGAGGAGTCGACGTACTTGGGCATCGGGAAGAGCGGCGTGGGTGTTATTACGAAGTTGTCGGAGGGTCTCCGGGGGAGGCCAGCTGACGGGTGCGGTATGCCTCCAACTGCCCCGCAACCGTTTGACAACTGCGGTGGAAACCCATGTGGCAAACCAATACGGGGCTTCGCGCGCTGATGGTTTGACGAAGGTCACCAGAGCAAGAGTCCCGCCGGGACGCACCAACGCGGACAACCGGCGGAGCGCGGCGCGGGTATCGCCTAGGTGGTGAAGGGTGGCATTGGAAACCACTGCGTCGAAGCTGTGTTCGGGCAGATCTACGATCGCGACGTCACCGTTCATCCACCGAACAGGGACGTCCGGGAACCGCGCCTCGGCGCGTTGCAGCACCGGTTCATCGACGTCCAAGGCAGTTACCCGCGCAATACGCCTGGCCAAGCGGGCGGCCAGGAACCCGTCACCGCATCCGACGTCGAGGACATCGTGCGCGTCGGAAGAAACCAAGGAGTCGAGCAATCCGTCGTAGTGAATGTTGATGTTCCATGGACGCTCTTCGTGGCTCGGGTCGCTATCAGGTTCAAGTGTCACGTACGGCGCTTTCCTGTAGTCGAGATTTCGGCTTGCCGCCACCGGAGAGCTGGCAGTCTGGTTAGCAGGCGGGGACAACCCAGAATAGTGCTCGCGAATCCGTGGTGTGAATCTCGTCGACTCGGTCACTTCAGTCGTAGTATCCCAGCGGAAGTTGAATCGAATCCACATGCAATTGAGTAAAATTCGTCGAGTTGTGCCTCGTAGTCGACGTGTAGCCACTCGACATCGGTGGTTCGTAAATCGGAAACGATGTAGGAGACGAGCTGGGTCCCGATTGCTTGGTGTCGCCATCGTGTAGCAACCGCGGTGTCGAGCAGGAACGCGTGCTTGCCTCCGTCCCATGCTGCGTGCACGAACCCGCAGAGCTCCCCACTATCGAAGGCACAAATCCATGACTTGCTGTGCCTCTCCAGCCGAGATCTCCACGGCACAAACTCGTAGACCCCGCCGAACGCATCGTGATGCAGTCGCGACAGCTCATCGTCGTCGACGGGAGGTCGGACTCGGAAATCAATGGCCATGTCGAACAGCTTAGAAATATGCGCTACCTCGCAAAACGTTTGCCGCGATGAAGTACTGGTTTCTGGGAGACGTGTGAGACAGGTCGTGCCAAGGATCGATAGCGAAGTCGGCCGTCCAGGGAAGCTTCAGGTGATGCGCCTAGGGATGTCGCCCAGCCTGATTCGGACGCAGATACACCAGATTGAGCTGCTCCTGCTGGAGGGTCAGTTCGACGACGAGAGCAGAAAGGACTTCTATTCGCAGTTCGCGTTCCTTAATCTGCTGGACAAGTTCGTCATTACGTTTGCCGAGTTGCTCGACGGCTGATTCTGCGAGTTGCAGCTGCTTTTGGACACCGACCGGGGCGAATGACCCCGCTTGCGTTCTAAAGTGTTCGACCAGGTCAGGGAACTCGTCGTAGAGCCTCTGCCGGTGCAAACCTGCTTCCTTCGCCAGGTTGCTGACCGTAAGCTTGCCGTCTGAGCAGGTCGGGTTCCCCGAGATGAGGTTTGCGATTGCTTTCTGAATCAGAACTCGCTTGTCCACGTTTCCGCCTGTGGTTGATGTTTGTGCAGATTGGATGCTGATGTCGCCGTGCCTCGATGGTCGGAGATGATCGCCGAGTTCGACGTTGTGCGTTCGTTGAGACGCGCCCGCAGCGGAAGCGGTAGATGCAGCTGGAGCGGGTCGCTGATCAAATCATCGTTGTGCGCTTCGAGAGCATCGATGTCCTGGTCCGTTCGAGCGATGTTGCGACAGCTGGGCTTGCATTTCCGCCAGACCGGAGCGGTATCGCTTTGGGCCGCATCTCGACACGCTGCTGTCTCAGCTCGGTAGACGCAGGTGAGGAACGCTCCGTGATGAATCTGCAGGGTTTCGTTGGCGAGTAACGCCCGTGCTTGCGCTGGGGAACTCACGCTGTGCCCGAGGAATTCTCGGGCAGCGGTGACCCTGCCGATGTAACTGCTGGCCGCTGGGCCGGAAACTTGTTCGCCAGATTGTAGTCGTTGGTGGTCCGCATGGATGGTCTCGCAGCGCAGCAAGAACTCCTCAAATCCGACATCGTCGTTGAATCCTGCATCAGCCTGACCGGCATAACCTTGGGTGATCTGAGTTCGCAGATGCCCGTACTGAATTGCTCCGGCAATGAGTCCACCCGGTCGGCGGACGATGTGCCAGGCCAATGTACGGCGAAATCGAGACAGCGTGATCGGCCCATGGGGGTCGGCGGCTATCTGCTCGTGTCCGACTGTCCCGGCAATGTCGGTGTTGAACCACTCGACAAAAGCACGCACTCGCTGGTTTGCACGACTGGCGGACATAACACGAGAACTGGAGTGCTGAAACGCATCTGGCGTGTATCTCCCGGCGTAGGGGAACAGTAGTTCTCCTGGAGCCAGTTGTTCCAGGAGAGCGATGGCCCTGCCGACGTGCTCGGTGACAACCCACGGAATGGTCGCAGGTGAGCGTTCGCGGCGACCGGGTTGGGTTTTCTCTTGGGTGCCCGAGAGGAATACGAGCTCGAGGGTTTTCGAGCGGCTGATGCAACCGCGTCTGAGATTCAGCGCTTCCCCTGGCCTGATGCCCGACAAGTAGGTGGTGAGTACCAAACACGCTGCGACGACGTGGTCGATCAGTTTGAGCAACTCACGGGCCCCGACGGGTTCATCCCGCCATCGGTGGCCAGTGATCTCTGAAAAGTCTGTTACTCGCAGGAGGTCCACTGTGGTCGGGATCCGTTGTTGCGCAATGTCGGAGATCAGTGAGGCCATCCCCTTGAGGGTTGTCGTGTCCATGAAGCTGCCGACCGCAAGGCCTTCGACATCTATGCCGAGGGCGCTGCCTCCGATCCCAGGTATAGGGATCTTCGCCTCCCGCAACGCCGGAAGTAGGGTCTCGAACCTCGCTGTCGCGCCGGCCAGATCAGGCTTACCCCATCGAGATGGCTGTTGCCTGCCAATGCTTTCGTGGGCAATTCGGCGCATGGTCGATACCGTGATGGCGGTACCGACTATGTCAGGGCCGATGACGTCGATGGTGACGAGCGCGGCGGACAGCAGTGCTCCCATGACATCCGGGGTGATGCGAGATGTTGCGTTCTCCGATCTGCTTGCATTTGAAACGCCTACGATCTGACCTGCGGTGGCTGCTCCCCACAAAGAACGAACGACCTGCAGTCGACAGTGTTCTGGCAGGTATTCCCGGTATGCGTGCAGTCTCATGACTGCGCACAACAACGAGCGTTTGACCCTCGCCGAAGTATCTTCTCTGGAAAGTACGAGCCTGGCGTAGTCGTCGAGGTCATCGTCGTGGAGTTGATCGAACCTGTGATAGCCGCGTCCGACAAGCCACCCGGCAAAACGTCGCAAGTGTTGCAGGTCGTGCTTGATCGTCGGAAGGGATGGAAATCCGCTGTTGGCGGCGACGAGCCGTGGGGAACGGTTTGTGACGTTGATCAGCGCGAAGGTGTAAAGCTTCATCGGTTCACGGAACTCGGCGGGAAATGCCAGCCAGTTCACGGTCACTTTCCGGTGTCTGAGATGCATCGCGGGTGTGAGGTCCCAGAAATCGTCACCGAACCGAGGTGCACCGATCGACCCGACTTCGTGCAATGGCCTGCGGTGGAACACGGGAGCATCGGGAACTGCTGCAATGCCGTCGATTACGGGAAATTCGGGCGCAGATGCCGATGCTGGCCGACTCATGGCGTGTCGAACACTCCGTCCAGTAATCGCAGAGCCAGGCGGCGCTCATCGTCGGAGATCTTCTCGCGGGCCACGCGTACTTGTGCAGGCTCGTATGCGCTGATCATGTCCTCGATCTGCGCGACACGACCGGCGTATTCGAGTGCCCATCGGTGGGCTGTCAGAGCGGCTCTGAGGTCGCGCAGCGCGTCGAGGACGGCGAGCTGCATGGGTAGATGCCGAGGTAACGCTCTGGCATTGGAACAGTCCAGACAACTGAGGAAGTTTTGAGAGCATGTCCGACCACCATCGAGAGGTGAATGAGTGAAGTCGGTGCATACCCCCAACGCCGTATCGTCGCCCGCGACCATCGCATTCTGCTCGAGTGTCATCTCACGGCGCGCAAGCGCCGACTCGACTTGTTCGGCCAATGCTTCGTGGACGATCTGAAATCCCTCGAAGCGGACAGTGTCCATCCGGGAGAGGTAGCCGGCCAATGTTGCTGGAGTGTGCGCGGTCGGCGTCCGGGTCCGCTCCAGGTAGGTCTTGCGCATACGGTTGAAGCCAATCCCGAGGAGCAGTGCGTCGTCCTGTTCGTTTCCGGTCAGCCAGGGCCGAAGCCAGCGGGGATGGCAACGGCGGTGGTCCCCGTCGGCGGGCAGTCCATCGCTCAATACGACCGCGCCCCGGGCGGGCGGGGTTGGGTTGTAGTAGACGAACGCGCACTGGGTGTTCAAGACTGCTCTGCCGGGCTCGGTGAGGTCGAGGAGGAGGGTGAACACTCCGTATGCACTGGTCAGTGACGTCTCTGCAATGCGCGGTGGTCGGGGGTCGGCCATGGGCGAACGTAGCTCAGGCGGCACGCCGGTCAGGGGAACGGTCATTCGAGCTCGCCGGCCTCTGCGGGGTTTGTTCATCTCGACCAGGGCAATCTGAGGCTCGTCCGCTGCGGTCGCGAGATGGTGACGGGCAGGGAGGGCTTCGATGACCGATCGGTTGTGTCCGGTGGTCGCGGCCAGCAACATCGCGAATGCCCACGCTTCCCCAGCGGTCAGGTGAATCAGCGTGTGGAGGGGACGGCTGCCGCCGACGAGATACGCCTGCCACGCCCTGGCGGATCGCTTCGGTGTGCGTATGCCGGTCAGGGGAAGTGAGCCGGTCCGCATGCAGTAGTCGAGCACCTCGGCAAGAACCACGCGTGGTTCGTTTCGATCGAGATCATCGAATTTTCCGGCTCGGTAGTCCGTGACCAGCTGACGATGTTCACGCAGCCGGCTTTTCGCGTTCCGAACCATCGCGCGCAATACCGTTGTGATGCGCTGAAACTCGACGTCGGAATACGGCTGCGCGGGGTCGGATCGAACCTTTTTATCGAACTGAGCGAACCTGTCGATGACGCCCGGTCGGAGCTGCACCGTGCCGGCACGCAGAAGCACCCGAAACTCGTAACAACGTTTGTCCCCACTCGGCAACCGCAGCGCCATGCAGATCATCTCGATGTCCGCAGCGGTCAACTCGCTCAGCGACCGTAGTCCCGGGCGCGTCTTCGCCAGCCACTTCGAGACGAACCGCACTGTGCCCCAATAAGATTGCGCAGTTTTAACGCGACGGCTCGTCCCCAACGGCCCGTTCACGGCGGTGAAGCACGTCGCCAGTTCTTTTCGCACCCTGACGTCACAGGGCAGGCGATCGAAATCGAAGACGGCGCGCTGCGTCCCATCCTCACTGATGAACGGCACCTGAAGCTCTGGACCGCATACAAATGGTGCCACCCACCCCGCCGGAGGCGGCGTAGCAGGCCTCCCCACCGTCACGGCCCGATCCCCTCGATGACACGCGGATGCCCGGCACCGACAGCGCCGGCCAACCGCTCCAGCGCGTCCCGATCGTCTGCGTCCATCAGCGCCACCAGCTGTTCGACCTGCAACCCTTGAAACGGCTCCAGATAGACCTGCCTGGTAGTTTCCGCACTTCGGTGCCCGAGCAACGTCGCCAACAAGAACCAGACGTCGCCCAGCTGGTTGCGGAAATCTCGGCGCTCGGCGACGGTGAGCATGTCGGTTCGTTGCCAGGCGACGAAGGTCGCAATGCAGTACCACCGCAGCGCGAAGCTGTGCCGCAGCATGTGCGGGCGACACCACAGCCTCCCGGACCGGTCACCCAGCTCCTTTGCCGCTCGCCTGTTCGCATCACGAAAGGTGTTGTACCAAGCTGCTTTATGTCGCGGAAGACCATCCATATTGAGGAACAACATCATCGGTTCCAATCCCGCCGGAGTACGGATGAACAGTCGACTCCGCAACGAAGGACCCACGCTGTCCACATTCACCCGACGTCGCACCCCGTCCTGATCGGTTGCCAGCAAGATGCCGTTCGAACCGATCTCATCGACCACCCATTTATTAGGGACGACGTCGTACCGTCCATTGCGCTGAGCTGCTGCCACTACCGCCTGACGGCTACCGTCCTCGATGTAGAACCGAACAGCCTGTAAGACCGCTCGCCGCAACCAGTAGGGACGAGAGACGCCGGACTTTGCGCAGGCCGATGCGAGCCTGAGACGCAGTAGTCGCTCCGTCGAGACCCCGGGAATTTCGGACGTGAGCACGCTGGCCCACTCCCCCATCCGCAGCCCGGCACCGTAGAGCCCGTCTGCGTACGCGACGTCGCGGTCCTCTGTGCGTCCAACCCACCGTTCACGCTGCTGGCCGTCGCGCGTGTATCCGCTCAAACCGATGGTGCGCCATTGCCGAAATGCCGAAGGAGTCATCCATTTGACGTCTGACGTGCGGATATCCGAAGGCGTGGCGTCCAGCCGAGTTTCGCCTCGGTAGCCGCCCGACAGCACATGGCTCCGCACGGGATTCGCCACGCCGCACTCGTCTGCAGCCCACAGATACAGCTTCCGCACGGCAGCCAGGTCCAACCGGAATGTGTTGGCAGATACAGGATCCGGATTGCTTTCTACTGACATCCGCCAGTTCTTGAACACTGCGAGGTCGTTCGAGGTGGCCGCGGTCCATTCGACGTCCACGGCGTGTAGGAAGTCCAACCAGACTTTGATGCTGAGGGCGTAGCGACGGACTGTGCTATCTGCTGCGCCCCAAAGCACCGGCGAGCGCCAAAAAGCGTTGAGTCGGCCATCTGCCCTGCCCCCTGGACTCAGAAAGTAAGGCGTTCCATGTCTGGCCCCGTTGGCTTTGGCTAGTGCGAGTACATCGTCGAAGGCGATCCCCGCGACGTCAACTCGAACTAACGGGCGGCTGAAATCGTAGAATCTCACGAACCAGCCGACCGCCACGATTCACCTCAACCGATATTGAGTTGCGCTCGGTCCAGACCTTGCCTCATACCTGCAGGGTATTACCGACCGTAAAGCGACCTGCGCCAGACACGCGGACCGACTGTCCGAACAGAACTTCACCAGTCCTCGAACACGGATCCCGTCACATGCGCAGTGTCTATCCTGTGGGAATGGCACTCCACGACCGTCGCGAACGCTGGCTCGCGAACGCCCGCTCCGTGCACTCGACCACGGATCAAATGCTGACGGGCGGCCTACCCGTCGACCGCGACGCACGGATAAACATGGCCACTGACGGCGCTCATCGAAATTCCCCACTAGCGCTCATCGAAATTCCCCACCCGTGTGGCACCGCCAACGAGGGCGGGTCTCCAACGAAGCTGATGGTCTCTGACCACGCACCAGCTATCCGAAGGAGACCCGCTCCTCATGCTTACACAGGAGGAAGATGTGGAAATCAACGCCTTGCACAAACGAGGCTGGAAGATCGCGGACATCGCGCGTCACACCGGCCGCGACCGCAAGACCATCAGGTCGTACCTGAACGGCACCACCACTCCCGGGGTGCGTAAACGCAGCGCACCGGACCCATTCGAGGTGTTCCTCGCCTACGTCACTGCACGTCTGATCGACGACCCACACCTGTGGGTCCGCACGCTCTGCGACGAACTCGAGGACCTCGGCTATCTGATGTCGTATCAAACGCTGCACCGCAAGATCCGCGAACTCAAACTCCGGCCGATCTGCCAAGCGTGCCTGACGGCCACCGAAAGACCCAACGCGGTCATCGAACACCCGCCAGGGGAAGAGACACAATGGGATTGGGTCGATCTACCCAACCCACCCGCCTCGTGGGGCTGGGGATCGATGGCCCACCTGTTCGTCGGAACTCTGGCGTGTTCGGGCAAATGGCGCGGCGTCCTCGCACCGAACATGACCCAACCACATGTCGTCGACGGACTCGACCGGATCTGCCGAGGCCTCGGCGGGATCAGCCGAGTCTGGCGGTTCGACCGAATGGCCACAGTCTGCCACCCCGAGTCCGGCCGGGTCACCGCCAGCTTCACCGGCGTCGCGAAACATTACGGTGTCTCCGTTGCGATCTGCCCACCGAGGCGCGGCAACCGCAAAGGTGCAGTGGAGAAGTCCAATCACACTGCAGCGCAGCGGTGGTGGCGAAATCTCTCCGACGATCTGAGCGTCGAGCAAGCCCAAGCGAGCCTCGATCGGTTCTGCAGTCTGCGCGGCGATACTCGCTTGCGGCCGACGAAGGACGGCAAAACTTCGGTAGCGACGATCGCCACCGCCGAAGGACTGCATCCGATGCCGCCGTCCGCGTATCCCGCGATCCTGTCCACTCATCGAGTCGTATCCCGGCAGGCGTTGGTGTCCTACCGCGGCAACCGCTACTCAGTGCCGCCCGAGCTCGCGTCCGCGCAGGTCACCGTCACCCACGTTCTCGGGACCGACGTCATCGACATCGTCACCACCTCGGGTATCGCCATCGCCCGGCACCGGCTGGCGGCCGATGGGACCGGGGCGATGGTCCGCGATCACGGCCACATCTACGCCCTCGAGCAAGCAGCGATGGCCGGCGCGAACACCGGACGTCCGCACCGCCGCAAGGAACGTATTCCGCCCGGACCGGACGCACTCGCCGCTGCAGAGAAGCTCCGAACAACAACCAGTGCAACATATCCCGACGCAGCGGACAGATCGGAAAACGACAGTCACGCAACCGAATCCGATACCGCAGGAGCGATTATCTACGACCTGTCGATCTATGAACGCGCCGCACACGGAAGGAACACCCTGTCATGACCGACCAGAAAGCTGCCACGAACGCCGACCGGTTACCGGCCCCGAACACCGCCGCTGCAGCCAGCCTTTACCAACGCCTGCGGGGGCATCTCGCTGTCCTGAAACTTCACGACGCCGCCGAAGCGCTGCCGTCGGTCCTCGATCAAGCAGCCGCCGAAGAACTGTCGATGACCGCGGCGTTGGACCGGTTGCTCTCGATCGAGGTCGAGGCCACCGAAGCCCGCCGACTGAACGGCAGACTCCGATTCGCGTGCCTGCCGACACCGGCATCGCTCGAGGACTTCGACTACGACGCAGCCGCTGGTGTCGACAGGAAGTTGATCGAGGAGTTGGCGACCTGCCGATACTTGGAGACAGCGACGAATGTGCTGCTCATCGGCCCGCCCGGGGTCGGCAAAACGCATCTGTCGGTCGGGCTGGCGCGTGCCGCAGCTCATGCCGGCTATCGAACGTATTTCACCACCGCAGCTGATCTCGCTGCCCGCTGTCATCGAGCCGCTCTCGAAGGAAGGTGGGCTACGACGATGCGGTTCTACGCTGGACCGACACTTCTCGTCGTTGATGAACTCGGCTACCTACCGTTGCCCGGCGAGGCAGCGTCGGCGTTGTTTCAGGTTGTCTCGCAACGGTATATGAAGACGTCGATCGTGATGACCACCAACCGTGGCGTGGGATCGTGGGGTGAAGTGCTCGGTGACAACACCGTCGCAGCAGCCATGCTCGACCGGCTTCTGCATCGATCCGTCGTGCTCAACCTCGACGGTGATTCCTACCGTCTCCGAGACCACAACGCCAGATCGGAGAAGCTCCGCAAAGCCACCACAGGAACCCGCCAACCACTACAGTGAAGTTCGCTCACGAGTGGGGAATTTCGGTGAGCGCGGTTGGGGAATTTCGCTGAGCCTCGTCACCACTATCGTAGGAACGCTCCAAGGCGTGTTCGCGGACCAGATCGAAGCTCTCGACGGCGATGCGCCCGCGGGACACATCGCGCTAGCCATCGCTCCGCTGGCGGCGGCTCTGCACAAGTTCGATTCACTGGGCAAACCTAACCTCCCTAAAACGAACGGTGAGCTGCGCGACGCATTGGATGAGCTACGAGCTGCCGCTGGATCGGTTGCGACAACCCTGGATGGGGACCCCTCCCTACGCGTGCAAACGGTCGACGAAGTGATCGCCGAATTCGCCGAGAGCTACCGGGTCGCGCTGCTGCTCACACTGACCGCGTGCCACGCGCTGTCGACGAAAATCGTTGAGTGGCGTGAATCAAAGGACAACGGCAAGGCCGTCGGTGACCACCTGAATGTGCCGACAATGAAGCTGCAGAGCACAAATACTGATGGTGCAGTTCCCATGTCGATGTTATCGAGCCTGATGACCGCTCCCCCTTCCATCATGACACCCGGAAACGAAGCCGCCGCTTTTGCTGAGATGTTCAGCGGTGGCACACCTCCACCCCTGTACCGGATGGCATATGGCCAATGGTTCGGCACCATCGCTGCGATGTGGGAAGACGTGTATCGGGAAAGACTTGCGACCGCACACGGAACTGACGCCGAAGGCCACGGTTGGGACAGGAACGATGTGAAGTCGGAGTTCTTCTACGAGCTCTCTCAAATCCGGCACGACTTCGCGCACAAAGACGGCTTGTGTGTGGAAAGCGCCGGAAACTCCATTCTGAAGTGGGGAGTCGCCGGGCAACCGCTCGCACCCACCCCGCGCCAGATGATGTCTTTGCTCGACCTATTTCCGACCGAGGAGCTAAGCAAAACCCCGGTACGGACGCCACGCACTTCCGAACGATTGCCGTTCAATTTCCCGTCCGAGTGGGTTGCGAAGGTCAGAAAAAGGGTTACCGAAATCGAAGAGGTCAAGCGCCTTCGACCCGATGTCCTCAAGCGCGTCATCGACAGATGGCTGGACGAGATTGTTTAAAGCATTGAGGCACCTGCCAATTCCATTGGCAGGTGCCCGATAGTCGGACCGCCGACCTCGATGCCTTCACAGGCGACCACGTCCATCGCGGTCACGCAATCAACGAACAATTCCACCCAGACCTTGAGACACCCCTTCTCGCACCTTCGTCGGGGGTTCTGCCTCAGCGCGACCTGCCTGGTGTTGGCGCGCCTTCAACCTCATCCGCGCCACGAAGCACTTTGCGAGACGAGAGCACTTCGCAGAAATACTCCGGACACGTGTCCAACGGACTAGTGAAGCCATGCCTGCGCTCGTTTGTCGGCGACGGTGCGCTGGCGAATGGTGAGAGCGACTCCGACGACGGCGAGGACGCCCACCACCAGAGTCACCCATGCCTGGGCCGGCATTCACTGCTCAGTGCGACCCGGACACGCAGAACACGTTGCCGTCGGGGTCGCTCAGCGTCACCCAGCGAAAGTCGCCCATGGTGTGCTGCGCAACTTCGCGTGCACCCGCCTCGACCAGCCGCGCGACCTCAGCGTCGAGGTCAAGGGTGGTCATGTCGAGGTGGACGCGATTCTTGCCCGGCGTCGGGTCGTCGACCTTCTGAAACGCCATTCGGTACGGTGCCGCAGCGAGTTCGACGACGTAGAACCAGCCGTCGTTATCTTCCACGATCGTTCCGTCCACCTGTGCCGCCCACCAGTGTGCGAGCGGTTCCGGATCGGTTGTGTCGAACGTGATCATGCCCAAGGTCAGTGTCATGGCGGCACAATAACCGCGACCACCGACACGAAACTCAGGCGTTGACGATCGTGTCCAGTGCCGAGTAGAAGATCCCCAGGCCGTCGTCGCTCGGTCCGGTCAACGGCTCGGTGGCGTGCTCGGGGTGCGGCATCAAACCGACGACCCGACCGTTGGCCGAGGATATTCCTGCGATCCCCCGCTGCGATCCGTTCGGGTTGGTGCCGCTGTAGCGGAACACGACGCGACCCTCGCCCTCGAGCTCGTCGAGCACGTTCTGCGGTGCCTGGAACCGGCCCTCGGCATTCTTGACCGGGATCAGGATCTCGGCACCGGGCTCGTAGCGCGACGACCATGCGGTGTCGGTGTTCTCCACCTTCAGCCACTGATCGCGGCAGACGAAGTGCAGACCCTCGTTACGGGTCAGCGCGCCGGGGAGCAGGCCCACCTCGCAGAGCACCTGAAAGCCGTTGCAAATGCCGAGGATCGGCATGCCACCCTCGGCGGCCTTCACGACGGACTCCATCACGGGGGCGAAGCGAGCGATTGCACCGGCCCGGAGGTAGTCGCCGTACGAGAATCCGCCGGGGACGACGATGGCGTCGACGTTCTTCAGATCCGCATCGGCATGCCACAGACTGACGGCCTCGCCACCGGCGAGGGTTACGGCGCGCGAGGCGTCGACGTCGTCGAGGGTCCCGGGAAACGTGATGACCCCTACGCGGGCGCTCATGCGGCGGGCTCCACCGAGACGCGAGTGACCGTCCAGTCCTCGATCACGGTGTTGGCCAGCAGTGATTCTGCGATCTTCTCGAGTTCAGCGTCGTCGACGGTGTCGTCGACCTCGAGCTCGAAGCGCTTGCCCTGGCGGACGTCGGACACGCCGGAGATCCCCAGACGGCCGAGCGCTCCTGCGATCGCCTGACCCTGCGGATCGAGAATCTCGGCCTTGGGCATGACATCGACAACGACTCGGGCCACGAAAGCGCTCCTTGAAATACGTACAGCAAGACAGTTACCGGCAGGTGGGAGTCTACGCAGCCCTGGCGGGAGGCGCGAAACCGCGCTTACTGTGGAGTCCATGCGGCTGACACACTTCGGACATTCCTGCGTTCTCGTCGAACTCAACGGCACCACCGCGTTGTTCGATCCCGGCACGTTCTCTCACGGGTTCGAGGGCATCACCGGACTCGACGCGATCCTCGTCACCCATCAGCATCCGGATCACGTTGATCTGCAACGGCTTCCCGCGCTCGTCGAGGCGAATCCGCGAGCGGCACTGCACGCCGATCCGATGACCGCAGGCCAGCTCGGCGGCAAATGGGCGGCAGCTCCAGCAGGCAAGGCCTTCACCGTCGGCGGCATCACGGTTACCGGCGTCGGCGGCACGCACGCCGTCATCCATCCCGAGCTGCCCGAGATCGACAACACCGGCTACCTGCTGGGCACCCCGGAGAACCCCGGCCAGCTCTTCCATCCGGGCGACTCGCTGTTCGTTCCAGAACAACAGGTCGACGTGCTCGCACTTCCTGCGGCAGCACCCTGGTCGAAGCTGTCCGAAACCGTCGAATTCTTGCGTGCGGTGGCGCCGCGGATGGCCTTCCCCATTCACCAGGCCGTGGTTGCGGAGCAGGCCAGGGGCATCTATTACGGCCGCTTCAAGGAGATGTCCGACGCCGAAATCCGCGAGCTACCCGAGGAATCCTCCGTCTCGATCTAGCCCGTGACCTCGGGCGGGAGGGTCCCGATCATGGTCACTTGCGTCCCGTCCCACCGATAGTCGATCGTCACCGGGCCGCCGGTCGGATTCGCGTTGGCGTCGTTCGCGAGCGGCCAGCGATAGTTCACCGTGATCGTGTCGGCGGATTGCGCCGCGACAGAGGTGAACCCGTAGGGCTCGAGGGTGGCCGTGCCCAGATAGTCGGCGTCATGGAAGAACAGCAGATGCGTCGGCGAACTCACCGTCGCGCCGTACGGCAAGGCTTCGACCCAGGTGAACGACGCACACGGATCGCCCATCCGCGTCGCCACCCACGGTGAATCGGCGAACACCAGCGGCAACGCGTCAACGGCCCGTGTCACCGGCCCCGACGCCAGATCCAGACACTGCGGCTCGGTGTCCGGCGGGCCAGTCGGAACCAGGTCGCCGGCCTCCTCGGGCGGTGTCCGCTGCGGCTGCGTGCCTTCGGTGACGGTGGCCGAGTCGGGTGTCACCGGAGTCGTGCTCGCCGCCGTGGCCGCCGGAACAGCCGAGGACGGTGCTGCCGCGGGCGTTCCTTGCTCCGCTCCGCCGCAGGCGACGAGAGCCGATGCACCGAGGGCGAGGAATAGAAGTCGTTTCATGAAGACCACCTGGTTCGATTCGTCCGACGCCAGGTATGTCGACCGCAAACGTGTTCCGTTACATCACGTTTCGGTCAAGAGGGCGTTACCTTCGCTGCGATCTGCATTTTTCGCACCACTACGCGCACATTTCGCGGCATTCCCGCGGATACTGCGGCACAGTGGAACGCCAGGTGCACATTGGAGCGCGCGTCATTCAGGCCAGCCGATGTCGAGCCGAACCAATTGACGAATTGCCGACTCGTCGACCGTGTCGAGTCCGTCGAGGAACGCGGCAGCGAAGGATCCCGGCCGCGACGTCGACCGGGCCGCGATCTCCGACGCCACCGCGACATGCGCGTGCGCCGCGACGGCACCGATCAGCGCATTCGGTGACACCGAGCAATAGGCAGCCGTCAGTGCACCGAGCGCACACCCGGTAGCCGTAACTCGCTGCAGCAGTGCACTTCCGCCGCCCACCTTCACCAGGCCGCCGGGACCGAGGATGTGATCGATCCCCCCTGATGCAGCCACCACGTCCACTCGATCGAGCAGCGACCGGGCCGCTTCGACCGAATCTGCCACGGCTGCAGACGAATCCACGCCGCGCGATCCACCGTCAGCGCCCGCCAGTCCCATGACTTCCGATGCATTTGCGCGAATGACGCTGGGCCGGTTGGCAAGCAGTTCCACGGCCACCTGGGTTCGCCACGGCAGACCGCCCGCTCCCACCGGATCGAGTACCCACGGCTTCCCCGCTGCCCTCGCCGCGGCCGACGCCAGCCGAGAACTTTCCACCTGCGCCGCCGTCGGAGTTCCGAGATTGACCAGGACCGCGTCGGCGATCTCCGCGAAACCGGCCGCCTCCTCTGGGTTGTCCACCATCGCCGGAGCCGCCCCTGCGGACAACAGTGCGTTCGCGACGAACTGAACCGACACGGTGTTGGTCAGACACTGCACCAGCGGATTGCGATCGCGCAGAATACGATGCGCGGCGACGATGTCGTCCAGGGTCACAGTCGAGACACTCATTGTTGCGAGTCTACGACCGCGCCCACCCCGTTCGCGTCAATGGACCATTGCATACGTCTGAGCGCTGCAAAGTGCCATTCACGCCACAACCCCGTGCTCGTGAATGTCGCATTGCATACGTCTGGGGAGTGCAATGGTCCATTGACGCGCGAGCGAGCGAAGCGGTCCGCTAGGCCACGCGTGATTTGGTGCGCGGGGTCCATTCGTAGACCCCGGCCTCGGCTCCGTGGTGCAGGGAGAGGTCGATGGCGTCGAGGATTGCCTGGCGCGGTCCGGGTCGTCCGAGTTGCTTGGCGCTGATGGCCAGGCGTACCACTCCGTCGCGGCGGGCGGTGCGGCCTGCGCCGAGTACCAGTGCTTTGAACCACCAGGGTTCGGCTTTGAATCCTTCGCCGATTCCCCAGACCCGGGCGCGGACGACACCGTCCCGGTCGAGGTCGTGAATACCGTTGAGCGCAGCCAACGTTCGAAATCCCGCGTCGGGCAGTGCTTCCACGGCACCGGGTGAAGCGATCCAGCGGGGAGCGGCGAACACCCGGGTGCGCAGGCCGGTCTGTTCCATGACGCGGTCGGCGGCCATCAGTCGAAGTCGGGCTTCGTGACGCGGCAGTGCGGAGAACTCGGAGCGTCGACGCTTCGTCGCGGCCTGGTCGTAGCCGTGCAGAACGATCGCGTCGCCGCCGTCGCGTCGCGCCCGCAACCATTCCTGGGTTGGCGCGTCCGCTGCGAGACGGTATTTGTCCTTCAACCGAGGCGCGACGAGCAGTGAGAGCGGAACGCCTCGTCCGTCGAGGATCCGCGCGAACTCGGCGGCGTGCTCGTAGGTGTCGTTCTTGATACCGCTCACCGACACGATCAGGCGTCCAGACATGACTCGAGCCTCGCACACCAGCGTGAACGAGGCTCGAAGTCGATGCAGACAGAAGCTAAACGGTCATCGTTTCCTTCGGCAGGATCTTGTCGATCGCTGCGAGCACCTCGGGGGCGTCCGGCTCGGTGCGCGGACGGAAACGGTTGGTGACGACGCCGTCGGGCGAGATCAGGAACTTCTCGAAGTTCCACTGGACGTCTCCGGCCTTGCCTTCGGCGTCTTCGGTCTTGGTCAGTTCGGCGTACAACGGGTGCTGATTGTCACCGTTGACGTCGACCTTCTCGGTCATCGCGAACGTGATGCCGTAGGTGGTGGAGCAGAAGGTTTCGATCTCTTCTGCCGTGCCGGGCTCCTGGCCACCGAACTGGTTGCAGGGCACTCCGACGACCGACAGGCCACGAGAGGAGTAATCGTTGGCGAGCTTCTCGAGCTTTTCGTACTGTGGGGTCAGTCCACACTTGGACGCGACATTGACCACGAGCACGGCCCGTCCGGCGTACTCGTCGAGCGAGGTGGGCGCACCGCCCAGCGTGTTGATGCCGATGTTCTGAACTTCAGTCATCATCCGAACTTACCTGTGAGTACGCCGAGAACGGGAACCGACGTGGAAAACAAGAACGACCCCGCTGGTGGCGGGGTCGTTCTCGGTTTTCCGAACCGGGCGACGGGGGGATGCGCGGCGCCCGGCAGGCACTACGCCTTGGCGGCGTGCTTTTCGATGATGACCTGCTTGTCTGCAGGCCGGTCGTCCTCGGGGAGGTGGTCGTCGACCATGGTCTCCTCGTCGAACGGAAGGCCGCCGTCGAGCACCGTGTTGACCCGGTCCTTGTCGATGGTCTTGGTCCAGGTGCCGACCAGCAGGGTGGCGACGGCGTTACCCGAGAAGTTCGTCAGCGCACGGGCCTCGGACATGAAGCGGTCGATTCCGACGATCAGGCCGACTCCGTCGAGCAGTTCGGGGCGATGGCTCTGCAAGCCACCGGCCAGCGTGGCCAGACCGGCTCCGGAGACGCCGGCTGCGCCCTTGGAGGCGATGATCATGAAGAGCAGCAGCGAGAACTGCTCGCCGATCGAGAGCGGCATGTTCATGGCGTCGGCGATGAAGATCGAGGCCATCGTCAGGTAGATCGCGGTGCCGTCGAGGTTGAACGAGTATCCGGTGGGGACGACGATGCCGACGGTGGTGCGCTCGACTCCGACGTGCTCCATCTTGGCGATCAGACGCGGCAGGGCCGACTCGGAGGACGACGTGGCGACGATGAGCAGGTACTCACGGGCCAGGTACTTGACCAGCTTGAAGATCGAGAAGCCGGAGACGAAGCGCAGGATCAGTCCGAGGAAGAAGAAGACGAAGATGAAGCAGGTGATGTAGAAGGCGAGCATCAGGGTGCCGAGCTGGATGACGGCGTCGAACCCGGTCTTGCCGACGACACCGGCAATGGCTCCGAAGGCACCGATCGGGGCGAGCCACAGGATCATGGTCAGGATGCGGAAGACGAGCTTCTGCACCGAACCGATGCCCTTGAGGATGCCCTCGCCGCTCTTGCCCATGGCCTGCAGCGCGAAGCCGACGAGGATGGCGACGAACAGCGTCTGCAGGACGGATCCGGCGGTCAGCGACGACAGCAAGCTCTCCGGGATGATGCCGGCGATGAAGTCCATGGTTCCGCCTGCACCCTCTGCGGTTTTGGCGTACTCATCGCCACCGCCGGGCACGATATTGAGTCCCTCGCCGGGCTGAATCAGGTTGCCGACGACCATGCCGATACCGAGGGCGATGGTCGACATCGTGATGAAGTAGGCCAGGGCAAGGCCACCGACTCGGCCGACGCTGGCTGCCGCTCGAACCGATCCGATACCGAGGACGATGGTGCAGAAGATGACCGGGCTGATCATCATCTTGATCAGGCTGACGAAGAGCGTGCCGAGGACCGCGAGCTCGACGGCGAAGTCCTTGGCGGTCAGTCCTACGATGACGCCGGCGACGACGGCGATGATCACGGCGATGTAGAGCCAGTGAGTCTTGTCGCGCTTCTTCTTGGGCTCGGTGGGCGGATTGTCGAACCGCTCCGCATCGATGGTTGTCATGAATGTTCCTTCTGGGTTCCGGTGAAGCGCGAGTCGAACTGCTGACTTCGTGACTACTGGGAGTGGAGTGAGGTGGATCACCCCTGCTGAGAGATGATGTTGCTGCACCGGGTGACAGGAGTCACCTATACGTTCATTTCGTTCACGTTCGATGTATTGCACGAAAGGATTGCGTTGTCCTCGAAGCGCCCACTGAGCGTCGCCGGCCAGGTGTTGGTGCTCCAGCTCGTCGTCATGGCGGTCGTCGTGTTCGCCGGCGGCATCCTGACGGTGCTCAACGAGCGGTCCAACAGCGACGACGCGACCCGACGCGAAGTCACGGCGATCGCGGTCAGTATCGCCAACGAACCGTCGACGCCCATTGCTATCGAGTCCGACGATCCGACGTCCCGGCTGCAGCCGGAAACCGAGAAGATCCGTCAGGTCACGGGTGTCGATTTCATCGTGGTCATGGCCCCGGATCGGACCCGTTACACCCACACGACCGTCGACCTGATCGGTAAGCCGTTCAGCGGCAACATCGATCGCGCGTTGCAGGGCGAGACGTTCACCGAGACGTACGTGGGTTCTCTCGGCCCGTCGATCCGTTCGGTCACTCCGGTCACCGATTCCTCCGGCGAGATCGTCGGCCTCGTCTCGGCGGGCGTGACCAGGGCCAAGATCAGCGACCAGTTCTTCCAGGGTCTACCCCTCATCGTCGGGGTCGTTCTCGCCGCCTTCGTAGTCGCCGCCGCGGGATCGACGCTGCTCAGCCGCCGGCTCCGGCGTCAGACACTGGGGATGGCTCCTGCGGAGCTGCGCACGATGTACGAGCATCACGACGCCGTTCTGCATTCCATCGGTGAAGGCTTGCTGGTGTTCGGCCGGGGTGACGAGGCGGAGTTGGTCAACGACGAGGCCCGACGCCTCCTCGATCTGCCCGAGGGCCCTGTCTCGTTCGGCTCGTTGCCGGAGTCCATGCAGCAGATGGACACCGGCATCGTGCGCGGTGAACTGCATCTGACGAAGGATCGCGTGCTCGTGGTCAATCAGGATCCGGTGATGTGGGAGGGCCGACGCCTGGGCAACGTACTCACGATTCGCGATCAGACCGAATTGCGTTCGTTGATGGGTGAATTGGACTCGGTGCGCAGTTTCGCGGAGTCGCTGCGTTCGCAGGCTCACGAGTCGGCGAACAGGCTGCACACCGTCATCACGATGGTCGAGCTCGGCCGACCCGAGGAGGCAGTCGAATTCGCGACGGCCGATCTGGAGCTGTCGCAGGCTCTCATCGATCGCCTGATGAACGCGGTCAGCGAACCTGCGCTCGCTGCACTGCTGCTGGGCAAGGTCAGTCAGGCCGCCGAGCAGGGCGTGGAGCTGACGATCACCGACGACACGGCCATGGAGCACGAGGGTGTGCTCACTGCACGTGAATTGGTCACGCTGGTAGGCAATCTGATAGACAATGCCATCGATGCCTCGAAAGAATCCGACCAGCCGTGGGTCGAAGTGACGGTCCGTGACGCCGATGGTGAACTCGTCGTCCGAGTCGCCGACAGCGGTCCCGGAATGCCGCCGGAAACGCTCAAAGCTGCTCTGCGGCGCGGCTACTCGACCAAGTCCGGCTCACGCGGTCTCGGCCTCGCCCTGGTGACTCAGGTGATCGGTCGCCATCGCGGCACCTTGACCTCGGAAGTGACGTACGGATCGGTCATGGTCGCCACCATCCCGGGATCGCTCTCGTGATCCGCGTCCTGATCGTCGACGACGAACCGCTGATCGCCGAAGCGCACAAGACGTACGTCGAGCGCACCCCGGGCTTCGAGGTGGCGGGGGTGGCGCACACCGGAGCGTCGGCCATGCGCTTCGCCAGCACCGAGGCCGTCGATCTGGTGTTGCTCGACATCGGTCTGCCCGACGCGAGCGGCATCGACGTGGCGGCGGCGCTCGGCGGTCTACGCCCGAGTCCCGACGTCATCGCCATCACCTCCGAACGGGATCTGTCGGTGGTGCGCTCCGCCGTGGCACACGGCATCGTGCTGTATCTGCTCAAGCCGTTCACGTTCGCCGCGTTCCGCGACAAGCTCGAGCGCTATCGCGAATTCCATGCCGCGTTGCCTGCCGGAGAGAACGCGTCGAGTCAACGCGACATCGACCGCGCGATGGCGCATCTGCGGACGGCCGACGAACGCGTCTCGACACCCAAGGGCATCGCCCCGCAGACGATGGACGGCATCACCGCGAGCATCAAGGAAGCGGCCGACGGACTCAATGCATCCGAGGCTGCCAAGGTCGTCGGAGTGTCCCGAGTGACGGCGTGGCGATATCTCGAGCGCCTCGCCGACGACGGACTGGTCACCCGGCACACCGAATACGGCAAGGCCGGGCGACCGCAGGTCCGCTACGTGTGGCGTTAGAGCGGCTGCGCCGCATGTGAGCGGAAATTCGTAGCAGGCTACGAATTTCTATGCACGTGCGCCGGAGGCGCTCACAATCCACGCGTACTCGAAAGCCGCTTCCTTCCATTTCTCGTAGCGTCCGCTGACGCCGCCGTGTCCGGCGCTCATCTCGGTCTTGAGCAGCAGGTCCGAGTCACCGGTCTTCGTCGCACGCAGAGCCGCAACCCATTTGGCGGGTTCGACGTAGAGGACGCGAGTGTCGTTGATGGACGTGATCGCCAGGATCGACGGGTAGTCCTTGGCCTCGACGTTCTCGTAGGGGCTGTACGACTTCATGTAGTCGTACACCTCCTTGTCGGCCAACGGGTTTCCCCATTCGTCCCATTCGATGACCGTCAGCGGCAGCGACGGGTCGAGAATGGAGGTGAGCGGATCGACGAACGGAACGTTGGCGAGGATGCCGTTGAACAGCTCCGGTGCCATGTTCGCCACCGCTCCCATGAGCAGTCCGCCTGCGCTGCCGCCGTCGGCGACCAGATGCTTCGGTGAGGTGCGCCCGGTGTCGATGAGATGCTGTGCGGCAGCGATGAAGTCGGTGAAGGTGTTCTTCTTCTTCAGTGTCTTGCCGTTGTCGTACCAGTGCCGACCCATCTCGCCGCCGCCGCGTACGTGTGCGACGACGAACACGATGCCGCGGTCGAGCAACGACAACCGGGCGACCGAGAACGACGGGTCCATCGACGCCTCGTACGATCCGTAGCCGTAGAGCAACGTGGGAGCCGGCCCCTCGGGGACATCCTTGCGCGCGATGACCGACAGCGGGACCTGAGTTCCGTCCGGCGCAGTGGCCCACTCTCGGTGCTGCACGTAGTCACCGGCATCGAACTTGCCCAGAACCGGCTGTGATTTGCGGAGCAGCAGTTCGCCACTGGCGATGTCGAGGTCGTAGACCTGGCCGGGGGTGATGAACGAGGTGTAGACCATCCGCAGCAGCGGCTGATCCCATTCCGGGTTCGAACCTGCGCCGACGGAGTAGAGCTCCTCGTCGAATTCGAGCTCGCGGTACTCGCCGTACCCCTCGTCGGTCAGCGGCCAGATCGCCATGCGCGTCAAGGCTTCTCGTCGGTACGTGAAGATCAGGTGGCCGGCGAACGCATCGATGTCCTCGACGCGGACGTCGTCGCGGTGCGGAACCAGCGTGCGCTGATCGAGTGGGTCCGAGACCGGAGCCTCGGCGAGCAGGAAGTTCTCGGCCTTCTCCCCCTCGGTGCCCCAACCGTTCACCGAGCCGTTGTGGGTGATGAGGAATCGATCCTCACCGGCCACGACGGCGTGCTCGATGCTGTATTCGACGCCGTCCGTGCGGGGCAGTACGACGCGGAACTCGCCCTCGGGATCGGTGGATTCGAGCACGAGGCACTCGGAGGTGATCTTCGAGCCGACCCAGATCATCAGGTACTTCTCGCTGCGGGTGGAACCGAAACCGACCCAGTAACTTTCGTCGGGCTCGTGGAAGACCTCGACGTCCCCCGACTTGCCGAGGGTGTGCCGCCAGACGGTATCGGGACGCCAGGATTCGTCGACCGTCAGGTAGAACACGTGGGTCGCGTCGGCCGTCCAGGTGGCCCCGGGCGCGACGTTCTCGATGGTGTCGGCGAGCAGCTCGCCGGTCTCGAGGTTCTTGAAACGCAGTGTGTAGCGCTCGTCGCCCTCGGTGTCGGTGGAATAGGCCAGCAGGTTGCCGTCGAGGCTGATCGAGAACGCGCCGAGGGAGAAGAAGTCGTGTCCCTTCGCCTCTTCGTTGGCATCGAGCAGGATCTGCTCACCGGGGACGTCCACGTCGGACGACAGGGTGGGCGGTGTCCAGTCGTCGGGAGAGTCGACGGGACAACGGCATTGAAGTCCGTAGGACTGTCCTTCGACGGTGCGCGAGTAGTACCACCACTGCCCCATGCGCGTGGGCACGGACAGGTCGGTCTCCTGGGTTCGCGACTTGATCTCGTCGAAGATCTTTCCTCGCAGTGACTCGAGGCCGGCCGTCTGCTGCTCGGTGTAGGCGTTCTCGGCTTCGAGGTGGGCGATCACCTCGGGATCGTCCTTGGCACGCAACCACTCGTAGTTGTCGATGAACGTGTCCCCGTGATGGGTGCGCTCGTGCGGCACCTTCTTGGCAACGGGAGGGGTGATCGTCATGGCGTGACCCAATCGTCGAAGTTCAGACCCGAGATGCGCTCGTAGGCCTCGATGTAGCGGCTGCGGGTTGCGGCGACGATGTCGTCCGGCAACGGTGGCGGTGGAGTGTCGGAGCTGCGATCCCAGCCGGATTCGCCCGTCAACCAGTCGCGGACGAACTGCTTGTCGAAGCTGGGCTGGACGCGGCCTTCCTGGTACGAATCGGCAGGCCAGTAGCGTGAGGAATCAGGGGTGAGAACCTCGTCGGCGAGGACCAGGTTGCCGTCGGCGTCGGTACCGAACTCGAACTTGGTGTCGGCCAGAATGATTCCGCGTTCCAGAGCGAAGTTGGCTGCGCGCGTGTAGATCTCGATGGTGTCCTCACGCAGCTTGAACGCGAGTTCGGCACCGACCTGCTCGACGGCCTGGTCGAAGGTGATGTTCTCGTCGTGGTCGCCGATCTCGGCCTTCGACGCGGGAGTGAAGATCGCCTGGTCGAGTTTGCTGGATTCCACGAGCCCGGGGGGAAGCTGCACACCGCACACGGCTCCGGTCGCGTTGTAGTCCGCCAACCCGGATCCGGTGAGGTACCCACGCGCGACGCATTCGATCGGCACCATGTTCAGCTTCTTCACCACGAGGGCACGGCCGAGCAGTTCGGCGGGAATGCGTTCGTCGAGCGGATCGCCGGCCAGGTGGTTGACGCCGCCGAGCTCCTCGAAGAAGAACACGCTCATCGCCGTCAGCACGCGTCCCTTGTCCGGGATCGGGGTGTCGAGGATGTGGTCGTAGGCCGAGATTCGGTCGCTCGCGACGAGCAACAGATGCGCGTCGTCGATCGTGTACAGATCGCGGACCTTGCCGCCGGCCAGATGCTCGTAGCTACTCAGTGATGGTCGCACGGTGTTCAACACTATCTGGGCCGGTGGCCGCGGGGGTGCCGGCAGGCATCAGACTGGTAGCTGTGGCAACGAACAACACGACATCGGATGTCGGATTCCGCTCCGAACGAGGACCGATACTGGTTGCGCTGATGCTCAGCACGTCTCTGGTCGCTCTCGACTCGACCATCATCGCCACGGCGGTGCTGTCCATCGTCGACGACCTGGGCGGGTTCACTCAGTTTCCGTGGCTGTTCTCCATCTATCTTCTGGCGCAGGCGGTGTCGGTGCCGCTGTACGGCAAACTGGCCGACCTGTTCGGCCGCAAGAAGATCATGCTGTTCGGCATCGCGGTGTTTCTACTCGGCTCGATCCTGTGCGGCCTGGCCTGGAGCATGCCCGCCCTGATCGCTTTCCGTGCTGTCCAGGGTCTCGGCGCGGGTGCCGTGCAGCCGATGGCCATCACCATCGCCGGCGACATCTACACCCTGGCCGAGCGCGCCAAGGTGCAGGGCTACCTCGCCAGCGTATGGGCGATGTCCTCGGTACTCGGCCCGGCGCTCGGCGGTATCTTCTCCGAATTCCTGACGTGGCGTTGGATCTTCTTCGTCAACATTCCGCTGTGCGCGCTGGCCGCGGTGATGCTGTGGCGCAAGTTCGACGAGGGAGCCGTGGAGCGCACCAAGCCCAAGATCGACTACCTCGGTGCAGGCCTGCTGACGGTGGGCGCAGCGATGGTGCTGCTCGGGCTGCTCGAGGGCGGACAGTCCTGGGCCTGGAACTCCCCCGTCAGCATCGCCATCTTCGTCGCCGGATTCTCCTTGCTGGCCGCGTTCGCAGTGGTGCAGACCAAAGTCGAGGAGCCGATCCTGCCGCTGTGGGTGTTCACCCGTCGGGTGCTGGTGGTCAGCAGTTCCATCTCACTGCTCGTCGGGGCATTGATTCTCGGCCTGACGTCCTACGTTCCGACGTTCGTGCAGGGCGTGCTCGGCACCGGCGCGATCGTCGCCGGATTCGCCCTGTCCACCCTCACACTCGGCTGGCCCATCGCGGCATCACTCTCCGGGCGGGTGTACCTGCGGTTCGGCTTCCGCACCACGGCGCTCATCGGTGCCTCCATCGCGGTCGTCGGAGCGGCATTCGCCACCGGCCTCGGTGCCGGTTCACAGGTGTGGCAGGTGGGCGCGGTGTGCTTCGTCATCGGCCTCGGTATGGGTCTGATCGCCAGCCCCACCCTCATCGCCGCTCAGTCGAGCGTCGAATGGTCCGAGCGCGGCGTCGCCACCTCGACCAACATGTTCGCCCGCTCCATCGGCAGCGCAGTCGGAGTCGCGGTGTTCGGTGCCATCGTCAACTCACGGATCTCCGCCGACCCGAGCCCCGAACAACTGTCCGACGCCATCCATCCGGTCTTTCTCGGTGTCCTGGCCGCGGCGGCGGTGATGGCCGTCGCGGCACTGTTCATGCCCAAGCGTGGAGCGGAGCCGACCCGATAGCGTCCCTTTCGGTTGCTTGTCGGCATGGCACTCGTTTCGTCGGTCCGGCGCGTGATCGTGCCCGACACGGCCGGTCGTGCCGGTGCGTCTGCGAAAACTAGTCCGCCGAACCCGCGAACCAGTGCACCGTCGATGTCACCGTGACGTCGACGGCGGTGCCGGGGGCAAGTCGGTCGCCGGTCCGGGCGATGGCTCGAAGCCGCAGCCCGGTGGCGCTGTGCCGCAGGGTGACCGAGGATTCGGGGCCGGTGAAGAGCTCGTGTTCGACGACGAACGCGCCGTCGTCGAACTCCGAGACCAGCAGCTGCTCGGGCCGAAGCAACGCCTGTCCGTTTCCCGTCTCTCGGGTCGTGGATTCGAGACGCCCCAGGACGGTGTCGACGTGGCCGCCGTGGGCCGCAGCGTCGACGAAGTAGGCGTCGCCGACGAAGCGCGCGATCGCGGGTGTGGCGGGTCGCTCGTACACCTCACGCGGGGTGTCGATCTGGGCGCAGCGACCACCCAGCAGCACGGCGACCCGATCGGCAGTTCCAAGTGCCTCGGCGCGGTCGTGAGTGACCAGGATCGACGCGGTCTTGCTGGACTGCAACAACTCTCGCACGTCCTGCCTGATCGAGGTACGCAGCCCCGCGTCGAGGGCGGCGAACGGCTCGTCCATCAGCACCACCGACGGAGCAGGCGCGAGCGCCCGCGCCAACGCGATGCGCTGCTGTTGGCCGCCCGAGAGCTCGCTGGGTCTGACCCCACCGGCGTCGGGCAGTCCGACGAGCTCGAGCATCTCGTCGACCCGCCGCGTGCGCTCTGCGCGACCGGACAGATGGGGTCGCAGAAACCCTGCACGCAAACCGAATTCGATGTTTTTTCGTACCGTCAGGTGTGGGAAGAGTCCACCTTCCTGCGGCATCAGGCCTATTCCCCGCTTCTCCGGTGGCACCTGAATCTGCCCCGCCACCGAGATGTCCCGCCCGTCCGAGGTGATCCGGCCCGCGTCGATGCGATGCAGTCCCGCAATGGATCGCAACAGCGTCGTCTTGCCGCAGCCGGAGGGTCCGAGAACGGCAAGCATCTCGCCGTCGCCGAGGTCGAGGTCGATCCCGTGCAGCACGGCCGTACTGCCGTACGAGGCAACGAGTCCGGAAATCACCATGCTCATGGCAGTGCTACTCGCTTCCGCGTCGTGCGCCCCAGCGCCCGTGTCAGTACGACGGTCGGGACCACCGAGATCAGGATCAGGGCCAGGGCGTAGGGAGCCGCCTCGCCGTATCGGAACGCCTCGGTGGTGGACCACAGCGTGGTCGCGAGCGTGTCGACTCCCCGAGGGCGCAGCATCAGCGTCGCCGGTAGCTCCTTGGCGACGGTCAGGAACACCAGAGCGGCCCCGGCGGCGATGCCGGGAGCCGCGATCGGAATCGTCACTCGAAGGTCGGTCTGCAGCCGGCCCGCGCCCAGGGTCCGTGAGACATCCTCGAGGACAACGGGAGTGGCGTCGACGACCGCTCTCGTACTGCCGACGGCCAACGGCAGGAACAACACCACGTATGCCAGCACCAGCAGCACCGCCGTCTGGTAGAACGACGGCAGGAACCTGATTCCGAGAAAGACCGTGGCGAGCCCGACGGTGATACCCGGTAGTCCGTGCGCGATGTAGGTGGACAATTCGGCACCGCGGGCGGCCCTCGACGTGGATCGGGCCGCGAACAGCGCGACCGGCAACGCGAGCACGGCCACCACCACCGCGGCGGTCGCGGAGTACTGGACGGTCTTGGCCGTGACGGCCAGCACGTCCACCCAGTCGACGGTGAAGCGCAACGATCGACTCAGCCACCGGGCCAGGGCCAGAATCGGTACCAGCACCGAAACACCGAGGGCTGCAACGACAACGGCCAGAGCAGGCACGCGCCACCGGCCCAGAACCACAGGCTCGGCCATCCGGTCCGTTCCTGATCCCACCCTCGCCGTGGCACCGCGTCGGGCACGCCGTTCGAGGAGGGTGAGCACCAACGCGCCCACCACGAGGACCAGTCCGAGAACCGCGGCCGCGGTGCGATCGAGTCCCCCGCGGTACGCACTGTAGATGCCGAGCGTGAAGGCGTCGTATCGCATCAGAGCCACCGCCCCGAAGTCACTGATGGTGTAGAGCGCGACCAGCAGCGCACCCGCCGCCGCGGCCGGAACGACGCGACGGCACTCGACGGTCAGCGCCGTGCGCACAGCGCCTCGACCGAGGGTGCGCGAGACCTCGGCCAACGACGGGTCCGCAGTGGCGAAGGCCGCGGACACCGGCAGCATCACCAGCGGGAAACAGGACAGCGTGAGGACCAGGGCTGCACCGGAAAAGCCTGCCAACGAGGGGAACTCGGCGATCCACAGATATCCGGACACGTAGGACGGGATGGCCAGCGGGGCGGCGAGCACCATCGCGAAGAAGCGTCGCCCCGGTAGATCGGTCCTAACGGTCAACCACGCCAGCAGCGTCCCGACCACGACCGACGCAACGAGCACGGTGAGCGTCAGTGTTGCCGTGCGGACGGCGAGGTCGAGTGTGCGTTGCCGCAACAGCAGCCCCAGGACCTTCTCGGTGCCGCCGTCGAACGCTCGGACGAACAGATACACCAGCGGTGTCAGCGTCAGCGCTCCCACGCACAACGCGGCCGTCCCGAGAACGGGACGACCGCCGAAGTGGTGCCGCCGAAGCGGCTGGAGTGCAGACACGAGCCCGGAACCGAGGATTGCCTAGATGATTCCGACGTCGGTCAGCAGAGTCTGGGTGGCCTCGAGAGACGAGAGGCGACCCAGATCGAGATCGGTCGAGCCCAGCTCCGACAGCGGCGGCAGGTCGTAGTCGGAGGTGACTCCGTCGATGACGGGATATTCGGCGGTCTCGTTCGCGAAGTAGGTCTGCGATTCGGTCGAGAGCAACTCGCGCACGAAATCGAAGGCCGCTTCCTGGTTGTCCGAAGCAGCCAGCACACCCGCACCGGCGACGTTGATCAGTGCGCCGGGGTCGCCGGGCTCGAAGTAGTGCAGCTCGACCGGGGCGTCGTCGCCGTTCTCGTCCTTGAAGGGGTACCAGTAGTAGTGGTTGAGCAGGCCGGTGGCCACCTGTCCGTCGTTGACGGCGGTCAACAGCGGGCCGTTGCCCTCGAAGGCGACGGGCTCGTTGGCGACGAATCCCTCGAGCCAGGTGCGGGCGCCGTCCTCGCCGCGCTGCACGCGCAGGGCGGTGACGAAGGCCTGGAACGAGGCGTTGGTCGGTGCGTAGCCGATTTGTCCGCGCCAGCGTGGGTCGAGCAGTCCGTCGATGCCGGTGGGCAGGTCGGCTGCCTGCACCGAATCGGAGTTGTAGGCCAGCACACGAGCCCGCGCGGAGGTGGCGACCCAGGTGCCGTCGGCACCGCGGTACTGCTCGGGGACGAGGGAGAGGATGTCCTCGGGCAGCGGTGCGAGAGCGCCCGCCTCGTCGAGGGCACCGAGTGCTCCTGCGTCCTGTCCGTAGAAGACGTCCGCCGGGGTCGCGTCGCCCTCTTCGAGGATCTTTGCGGCCTGGGCGTTGGTGTTGCCGGAGTAATCGACCTCGATACCGCCGCCGATGCGCTCGATCAGGGGGTCGACGAGCTCTTCACCGCGGCCGGAGTAGACCACGAGGGCAGACTCAGCGGAGGCGGACTCGGAGGTGGACGTGCCGTCGTCGGACGAGCCGTCCGAGCTGCATGCGACGAGACCGAGGGCGAGGGTTGCGCTGATCGAGAGCAGCGCCAGACGGCGAACGGTGAACACGGTTCTCCTGACGAAAACGGGACATTGAAGACAATTCGATGAAAGTACACCACAAAGGTGAGGCTCAGCTACTTTCCCTCCGGGATTGAACGACCGGCCGCCCGGGCATGCGCGCCCCATGACTTCTCGTGTTCTCGTCACCGGTGCCAGCATCGCCGGTCCCACCGTGGCGTTCTGGCTGGACCGAGCCGGCTTCGAGGTCACCGTCCTCGAACGCTCACCGCAACTGCGACTCGGCGGCCAGAACATCGACGTTCGCGGCTCCGGCCGCGAGGTGCTGCAGCGCATGGGCCTGGACGCGACCCTCCTCGCGAACGGCACCACCGAGAAGGGCACCCGATTCGTCGACGACGCCGACGCCACCATCGCGGCCTTCCCGGCCGGCGACGGAACCCATGACGGGCCGACGGCGGAGTTGGAGATTCTGCGGGGCGAGTTCGCGCGGATCCTCGTAGAATCCGCCGGACCACGAACCGAGTATCGCTACGGCGATCGCGTCGTCGGCGTGGTCCAGGATGCCGACGGAGTCGATGTGACATTCGCAACGGGCGCAGCGGAAAGGTTCGACCTCGTTCTCTTCGCCGACGGAATACGTTCCAGCAGCAGGGAACTGGTGTTCTCCGGGGAGGCCGAGACCACACCCGTCGGCCTGTACACCGCCTACGGCGTACTGCCGAAGGGACCGAGCGACGACGGCTGGTGGCGCTGGTACAACGCCCCCGGATCTCGCGTGGCGAATCTACGACCGGACAACCTCGGCACGACGCGATTCAGCCTGTCCTGGGTGTCCGACGACAGCGGCTACGAGGGCGTGTCCACCGAACGCGTCATCGCCGCCCTGCGTTCGACATTCGCCGATGTCGGTTGGGAAGTGCCCCGGATCCTGGACTCGCTGGGACCGGATTCGGAGCTGTACGTCGACTATCTGGCGCAGGTGAAGGCCCCGCGCTGGTCCGACGGCAGAATCGGCATGCTCGGCGATGCCGCCTGGTGCGCAACGCCGTTGAGCGGCATGGGAACAACATTGTCGGTCACCGGCGCGTACGTGCTCGCGGGCGAGCTCGCGCGGGCGAGCGATCATCGCGCCGGATTCGAGGCCTTCGAGGCGCGGATGCGGCCGTTCGTCGAGCAGGCGCAGAAACTCCCACCCGGCGTGCCTCGCGTCGCGCATCCGAAGACCTCGGCAGGAGTCACTGCATTCCGCACCGTGCTGCGCCTGGCCGGATCCAAGCCTGTACAGGCCGTGACCAGCAAGTTCCTCGGTCCCGACGCGGCGACGCTAGAGCTGCCGGATTACGAGTTCGACGCAGCCCCACGTGAGCGGTAATTCGACCCCTGCTACGAAGTTGTGCTCACCTACAGTCCGACACGTTCCAGCAGCGCATCGAATGCCTCGCTGGCTTCCTGCTCCGAGCGGCCGGATTCGATGACGCCGTTGTACACCGCCAGCGCCTCCTCCTGGTATTGCTTGTACTTCTCGAGCCACTTCTCGGAGTCGGCGCGCCAGTATCCGATGATGTCGAAATACGCGATGTCGTAGCCCAATTCCTTGCGGAAGTGCTTGCGCACCCGACGCGAGGACGACGCCTCGCCGGCGAACCACACGTAGCCACGTCCCTCGGGCAATGGGTACGCCAGCACCGCGTCGTCGAGAACGCTTGCGCTGTCGCCGTTTCCGGATCCGATACGCCAATCGAACGTCACGTCGGCGGGGGTCTCGAAGGATTGGATGTCGCCGCGCTCGAGCACCTCGACGATCGCGTGCGCACGCGTTCCGGCGGGCAACTGCTCGACGAGACGACCGAGCGCGGGCAACCCGGTCATGTCCGCGACCAACAGCAGCCATTCGACGTCGGCGGGCGGTGAATACCAGGAGCGGGGGCGGGTGAACAGCACCGTCTGCCCCGGGGCGGCCTGCTGGGCCCAGGTCGATGCGACACCGCCCTCGTGTGCGAAGAAGTCGATGGTCAGCTCACCGCGCTCCTCGTCGAGGCGGCGAATGGTGTAGTTGCGACCTTCGGGTGCATCGTCGAGACCGTGGAACCACCACAACCCGTCGACCTCGGTCATCGGCGGCGGGATCACTTCGTCTGCCCTGGGAAAATAGACTCCGACGCATTCGTCGGGCACCCCGAGCGTGCGGTAGCCGGCGACGTGCTCGCCGCCGAACGTCACACGCACCATGTGCACCGTGAGTCGTTCCACCGCAACGACATCGGCGTAGTAGAAGCCACGCGGTTGTTCACTCATCTTCGTCCTCGATACATATCTCGACGTCACTCCTGCGAGAAACCCTCAGGGCCGACTCGGGGCCGTTCTCCCTCAACTTTAAACTAAGCCTTGCCTAGCCTGCGACCGACCCCCTTGGGGATCACCAGCGGAGTGTGCGATTCCGGATCGTCGATGATGCGGCACGGCAGCCCGAAGACCGCCTCGACCAGCTCGGCGGTGACGACGTCGGCGGGCGCGCCCTCGGTGACCACTGCGCCGTCCTTCATCGCGATGATGTGGTCGGCGTACCGGCAGGCGTGGTTGAGGTCGTGCAGCACGGCGACGAGAGTGCGGCCGTTCTCGCGGTTCAGAGTGGCCAACAGGTCGAGCAGTTCGATCTGGTGGGCGATGTCGAGAAAGGTGGTCGGTTCGTCCAACAGCAGCAGCGGTGTCTGCTGCGCCAGAACCATTGCCACCCAGACGCGTTGCTGCTGTCCGCCGGACAGTTCGTCCACCGGACGAGCCGACAGCGATGTCACTGCCGTTGCGTTCATGGCCTCGATCACCGCAGCCTCGTCCACCGCCGACCACTGCCGGATCAACTTCTGATGCGGATAACGGCCCCGCGCAACGAGATCGGCCACCGAGATCCCGTCGGGCGCGATGGAGGTCTGCGGAAGCAGGCCGAGGCGTCGGGCAACTTCTTTCGCGGGATACGACGAGATCGCCTTCCCGTCCAGCAGAACGGTTCCGTGCGTCGGCTTCAGCAGCCGCGAGAGCGCCCGCAGCAGAGTCGACTTACCACAGGCATTCGGTCCCACGACGACGGTGAACTTGCCGTCGGGAATCTCGACGGTCAGGTTCTCGCTGATGACGCTGCTGTCGTATCCGACCGTGATCTCGTCGGTGTGCAATCGAGGCTTCGTCACTGCTTCCTGCCTTCCCGCGCCAACAACCACACGAAGTATGCGCCGCCGACCGATACGGTCACCACACCCACCGGCAGCTGGGTGGGAGCGAACACGCGCTGCGCGACAACGTCGCTCACGACCAGCAGCAGCGCTCCCATGCACGCGGCAGGCATCAGCGCCACCGACGAGGTGCCGGTGAGGCGGCGAGCCAACTGCGGCGCAGCGAGCGCGATGAAGGAGATGGGTCCCGCGGCCGCGGTGACCATCGCGATCAACGCGACACCCAGAAACACCAGCATCAGACGGGTCGGCTCGGCGCGCACGCCGAGCGCCCTCGCCGCGTCGTCCCCCATCTCCAACATCGGCAGCCGACGCGAGAGCACCGCCGAGCACGACGCGATGACGACCGACACTGCCAGTACCGGCCCTACCTGCGACCACCCCAGCCCGTTCAGGGTGCCCGCACCCCACACGGCGGCCGCGATGGCGTCGTCCAGATCGGCCCTGATCACCAGCCAGGTGTTGACGGAGGCCAGCACGGCGCTGACCGCGATCCCGACGATGATCAACCGAAAGCCCTGCACCCCGCGCCGGTACGCGAGCAGGTAGACCACGGCGGCCGTTGCGAGTCCGCCGACGAGCGCGCCTGCTCCGGTCCGGTAGTAGCCACCACCGAGAGTGAGGATGACGACGAGCGCGCCGGTGTAGGAACCGGTACCGAACCCGATGATGTCCGGGCTGCCCAACGGATTTCGCGTCAAGGATTGAAAGACCGCGCCCGATACACCGAGGGCGGCACCGAACAGGAAGGCCAGTGCCACTCGGGGAAACCGCCACTCCATCACCACGATCTCGGTCAGGCGTGGCGCATCGCCGAACACTGCGGCGAGCACCTCGTTCGGCGGAATGTAGAGGTCGCCGGTCCCGACGGCGACTATGGAGACCACCGCCGTCACGGCAAGCAGGGCCGCGCAGACGCCCACCGTTCGGATGCCGATGCGGCCGTCCACTCGATCCCGCACTCGCACGACCCACAACTTTCGGCCGAAATCGATGTTGCCGCCGCGTTGCTCACCGATCACAGTCCGCTCGCCTTCTTCCGGCGAACGAGCACGATCAGCACCGGTGCGCCGACGAACGCGGTGACGATACCGACCTGCAGCTCCCCCGGCCTGATCACGATGCGGCCGACCACGTCCGAGAGCAGCAGCAATCCCGGTGCCGCGAACACCGTGTAGATCAGAATCCAACGCTGGTCCGGTCCGACGATCCAACGCACCATGTGCGGGATCATCAGTCCGACGAATCCGATGGGCCCGGCCGCCGCGGTCGCGGCTCCGGCGAGCAGAGTCACAGCGACGACGCCGACGATTCGCGTCCGAACCACGTTCGCTCCCAGTGACCGGGCCAGATCGTCGCCGAGCGATATCGCATTGAGGGGACGAGCGATCAGGGCCGCCAGAAAGACTCCGAGCGCGATGAACGGGGCAACCTCGGACGCGATGTCCAGGCCTCGACCGGCCAACGACCCCGCGCCCCAGAACCTCATCCTGTCGAAGGCATCCGGATCGAGCAGCAGCATGCCCGAGGTGACGCCGCCCAGTACCGCACCGAGCGCAATTCCGGAGAGCGTCAAGCGAATCGGAGTGGCTCCGGCACGCCCCAGTGACCCCAGCGCGTACACCACGATCGTTGCGAACACCGCCCCGGCGAACGCGAACCAGATGTACGAGCCGATTCCGGTGAAACCGAACACGCCGACGGCGATCGCGACGAAGAACGCCGCCCCGGCGTTGACACCGAGAATTCCCGGGTCGGCCAGCGGATTTCGCGTCATCGCCTGAATCAGCGCACCGGCGACCCCGAGGGCGAGTCCGACGAGCAAACCCAGAACCGTACGCGGAAGCCGCAGTTCGCGAACGATCACGGATTCGGTGGATCCGTCGGCGTGCAGCAGCCCGTGCCACACCCGACCGATCGGGATGTACTCGGTGCCCACCGAAATGCTCACCAAGCACAGCGCTGCCAGAACACCCAGGACGACGAACAACCCTGCGGCCCGACGCGCATCGGTGCGAGCGAGACCACCGACTTCGGCCGGAACATCTCGCTGTTCCGGCTCGTCGCCCACGCTCGCACTCACCCGATTCACACCACCGATCGCACCCTCGCGCTCACTGCGGACTTCACGATCTCACCGCTGCGAACAGCGATGTTCGACAGCAACGACGAGGTCAGACCGTGCGTGTGCTCGGTGCCGCCCTGCAGGTAGATCGAACCCGCACTCGGTTCGCGCGTCACGAGTCGATAATCCCGCGTCACGCGAGGACCGCGGGAGTCGTATTCGACGGCGTCGAACAGCGGACCGAGGATCTCGGGTAGATCGAGGGACGTGAAGCCGGTGGCATAGACGACAGCGTCGCACAGTATGTCCTCGGCCAGACCCGTCGGGCCGTGCTCGACGGCGACCCGGACGCCGGACGGCTCCTCGACGGCGTCGACCACTCGAGATGCTCCGTGCACGAACAGCCTGCGCTGCCCGCTGACCCGCTCGGCGTACTCGCGCGAGTACAGCTCCTCGATCAGGGGCAGGTCGACGGCGGAGTAGTTGGTACCGCGGTGATACTGCAGCAGCTGCTCGCGCAGCGTGTGGGACGACGAATAGAAGTCGTCGACGGCCGTCGGATCGAAGATGCGATTGGCATAGGGGCTGTCGTCGGCGGGGCTGTACCCGTACTTGCGGAGCACGGCGTGCACGGAGGAATCGCCGTACGACGAGTGCAGGTAGTCCACCACCTCGGCCGCGCTCTGCCCGGCACCGACGACGACGAACGTGCGATGCGTCCGCGACGGCAGGCGGTCCAGGTGCCCGAGGAGATCGTGGTTGTGGAACTGCCGCGCCGACGCCGTCACCCCGTCCGGCAGGGTGGCCGTCAAACCGCCGGCGAGCACGATGTTGCGACCCCGCACGGTCCCGGTTCGTCGTCCCTCGGTTCGGACGCCGTAACCGTCACCGGTGTCGACGACGTCCACTGCCCGGGTGCCGTAGTGCACCGTCGCGTCGACCTTTCCGGCGGCCCACGTCAGGTAGTCGTGGAATTCGAGTCTGCTGGGGAAGAACGTCTGCAGGTTGATGAAGTGATTGAGTCGACCGTGCTCCGACAGGTACGCCAGAAAGGTGTACTCGCTGCCTGCATTGCGCTGGGTCGCCAGGTCCTTGAGAAACGAGATCTGCATCGTCGTCCCCGGCAACAACATGCCGGGGTGCCAGGCGAACTCGTCCTTGGACTCGACGAAGCAGGCCGTCAACCGTTCTGTGGGAGCGCAGGTTCGGTTGTGCTCCTCGATCGCGATGGCCAGTCCCAGATTGGAGGGCCCGAATCCGACGCCGACGATGTCGTAGTTCTCGTGCGACGTCATCGAACGCTCGCCCCCGACATCTGATCGACGGCACCCGGAACCGGCTCGGACGGGTCGACTCCGAGAGCGACGATCTCGTTGGCAGAATCGACGTGCACCACCGACGGGGTGTGCGAGGACAGCTCGGAGTTTTCCACCTGTCGGAACGACATGATGATCACCAGATCACCTGGGGACACCAGATGCGCTGCTGCGCCGTTGATTCCGATGACACCGGAACCGGGGTGCCCTTCGATCACATACGTCACCAGGCGCGCTCCGTTGGTGATGTCGACGACGTGAACCTGTTCGCCCTCGATCAGGTCGGCGGCGTGCATCAAAGTGGAGTCGATGGTGATCGAACCGACGTAGTGCAGGTCGGCGTGAGTGACAGTGGCGCGGTGGATCTTTCCACCCAACATGGTGCGATGCATCAGGCGTCTTCCTCCTTCTTACGGACGAGATACGGGGCGACGCTGCCGAGTTTCTCGCAGGTTTCGTCGAATTCACGATCGGGAGTCGACTGGCCGACGATGCCGGCACCGGCACGCAGCCATGCCGATCCGCGCTGTTCGTACACAGCTCGAAGCACCAGCGCCGCTTCGAGTTCCCCCGTGGACGACGCCTTCACGACGGCCCCCGAGTACAGGCCGCGAGGCGGGTCGTCGAGCCGCCCTATCGCCTCGATGGCCTCACGTTTGGGAATGCCCGATGCCGTGACGGCCGGGAACAGGGCCCCGAAAGCGTCCCAGCAGGACAGGTCGTCACGCAGACGTGCCCGCACGGTCGACGCGAGGTGCTGGACGCTTCCGCGCTCTCGCACACTCATGAAGTCCGACACGGCGGTCGACCCGGGTCGTGCGATCGATTCCAGCTCCTCGAACGAGGTACGAACGGACACAGCGTGTTCGGTGATTTCCTTGGGATCCTGCTCGAGATCGGTTTTCGCTGCGGAGTCGGCCTCGGAGCCGAGACCGAAGGCCCGCGTGCCTGCCAACGGTTCGGTGGTGACCACACCACGTGCGTCGACGGACGCAACCAGCTCCGGGCTGAAACCCGAGGCACGTAGGTCACCGAGGTGCAGAAGGAACGAGCGAGCCGGAGTGTTCGCTGCTCGCCCCGCCCGGTAGGTACCCGGCATGTCCAGATCGAACGGAATACGCACCGTGCGAGAGAGAATGACCTTGGCGTACTCACCTCGGTGAATCTCTGCAACAGCTTGCGCCACCCGACCGCGATAGTCGTCGAGGTCGCCGCCGACATCGAGCGGGTGGACCGTCGGTGGCTCGTCGACGGAGGCGGCGGTGAGTACGGCGAACACCGCGGCGCGGTCCTCCTCGGTCCCGGTGACCTCGATATCGTCGCAGTCATGTCCGAATCGGACCTCGACTCGCGGCACGACCATATGGGCGAGCACCTCGTCGGACTCGGACTCGGCGACGGCGTCGTGCAGGTGGGCTGCGAACCCGAATCCGACGTAGCCGTACGCATTCCAGGATTCGCGAGTGAGACCGTCGCAGGCCTCACGCAACGCCGCCGCCGGGTTGCCGGACCACCGACGCACCGTCGGAGCCCCGCTCCCCCACGTTGTCGTGACGACATCCGGTTGCAGGACGATGCGAGCGACCACGCCACCCGCGAACACCCAGCGTCCTCTGTCCTCGTACACGACGTACTCGTCGAACAAGCCGGACTCGGCCAACGTGACCACCGTCTGCAACCCGCGCTGCAGGATGGTCGTATCGGCCGTGCCCGACGCCGTTTCTTCGACAACGGTCATGTGTATGTGCACTCCTGACGGTGAATCGGTCCGAGACCGCGCATCGCGCGCAACCGACATGCCGAGAGCATCGCCGCGCGCCTTCAGTAGGCAACGCTAACCTAACTAGACCTCGCGCACAACGGCTTCGGACGCACGCCGCAGGTCGAGTACGGCGATACCCCAACCGACCAGTCGAGACGCGGTCACCGTCAGTCCCGCCGCGGCTGCCACCGACTCGAACTCGGCTCTGGTTCGCACTCCGCTGCCGTGCATGCACAGCATCAGCAGATCGAACTCGGCCTGGTCCTCGTTGATCGACTGCTCGTCCGACAGCCGTTCCACCACAATCAGTTTGCCGCTCTCGGAGACGCCCGATGCGGCACTCGCCAGCAGCAACGCCAGATCGTCGTCGCGGTAGTGCCCGGTGACCTCGAGCAACAGATACGCGTCGAATCCACCGGCCGGGGTCGTACGCGGTTCGGACACGACGCTCTGAGCGCACTCGGTCACGCGCGCCGGAAGTTCCGGCCTCGTCTGCAGATCACGTCGGACGAGGTCGAGCTCGCTGGGCAATCCGAGAACGGTTGCCGACATCGCGTCGTGGGCCGTCAGGATCGAGCCGAGCACCACACCGGAGGCCGCACCGGTCACCGCCAACGTCGACACGTCGTCGAACGAATAGTCCTGCACGAGGGCCGGACCGAGGAACGCAGCCTCGTCGGCGATGTGGTTGTGATGCAGTTCGGTCAGCCGCGGCGAACCTGCGAGGTCCTCACTCAACGTCCTGCCGGTGAGCAGGCTGGCGCTGGCACCGCCGGTGCGCAGGCTCTCCACGAGCCCGGTGATCGACAGTTCCACTCGCGCCTCGATTCCCTCGAGATCCAGCCAATGCGAGATCCAGTCGTCACCGAGCATGGCCTCACCGATATCGGCGAGGACCACACCGCCGTCCGAGTCCTCGCCGAGCACGTCGACGGCCCGCAGATAGCGGACGAATTTTGCCAAGGCTCGCACGTCGGTGTCGGTGACCGTCGCTAGATCCCCAACGGTGCGTACGCCGCGAGAGACATGCTGCGGAATGCGCAACGTGTTGGCCGCTCTGATTGCGAAGGGCGAGAACAACTCCGCACGTTCGGCGAGCCTGTCGAACGGCTCGGATTCGCGGGCGGTCAGATCGGGAACTTCCGGATCGTCCGTGCGAGTGAGAACCTCTGCGCGACGCCAGTATCCGGTGACCTCGACCATTTCGGGCGGCAGGGCGCGATCCTCCCGCAGGTATCGCCTGATGCCCTTGAGGGCTGTGGATTCGCCTGCAACCCAGGCGAACACGGTTCCGTCCCACCAGGGCGCACTGCGCACGGCCGTTTCGAGCAGATCCCCGGTGCCTGCAACTGCGCCGTCGCGGTGGACCCAGGTGATCTCGGCGTCGGCGGCCGTCGGCAGCGGTAGTTCTCGCTCGGCGTCGGCCACCTCGACGAACACCCGGATTCGCTCGCCCGCCGCGGCCTCGTCGAGATAGCGAGCAACGGCAGGCAACGCTGTCTCGTCGCCGACGAGCAGCACCCAATCCACTTCGGCGGGTGCATGACCCGACCGCACCGGACCGAGCAGCGGGATGGAGTCACCCACCGAGCAGCGACGCCCCCACGTCGATGCAATTCCGGTGTCGTGGGTGACGAAATCGAGCGTCAGTTCCGCACTGTCGGTGTCGACGCTGCGCACGGTGTAGTTGCGAGTAACCGGCCGCGGGTCGCGCGGCCACTCCACCGTGCGCTCGTGCTGGACGGGCAGCGCCATCGTGCCCATGTCGTCGAGGGGAAAGAACAGGCGAACGAAATCGTCGAATCCCTCACTGCGCAGAGCCGGGAACTCGAATCCGTCACGCGTGAACTCACGCAGCTGCGGCCCACCCAACACGATCCTGCGCATTCCAGGACCGAGTTGCCGCGTGTCGATCACGGTGGCCGTACGGATGACTTCGGGAAAGACGACCTGAAGTCGGTGGGACCTTGCCACGGTGAAACACGCTCCTTCTCGGATGAATGCACGTCTGCGGTGCGGCGGGTGGGCCTGCGCTCGGATCAGCCCTGGACGTTCTCGGCGGCGGTGTTCAGCGCCGATGCCACGTCGTCGAGGATGTACGGAATGGTGAGCACCGTCAGGCCGCCGAACGCGAAGTTCTTGTCCGCACTGAGGTTCTCGGTCGATGCAGTGCGCCCCTGCGCCAGCACGGGCTGCGAGGCCACGGCCGGTTCGACGAGGAAGGCACCCAGCGATTCCTTGTCGTAGGCGACGACGAACAACACATCCGACTTCAGCAACGAGGCCTGCTCGAGGCTGAGCTCGAAGTACACGGCATCGGGATCCTCGACCGGGTCGGCCTCCTGGATGGTGGGCTCGTTGACCAGACCGAGCTGTTCGAGGAACTCGACGCGCACGTCGTCGTCCTTGCTGACGGCGAACGTGCCCGGAGCGTTGGGCAACGCGATGGTGACCGTCTTACCCTTCAGCGCCGGATATTTCGCAGCCGCGTCGGCGATGGAACCCTCGACTCCGGACACCAGATCGGCAGCCTCCTTCTCCTTGCCCAGGGCCTTGCCCGCGATGGTCAGCTGGTCCTCCCACGAGGTGGTCCACTGCTCGTCCGGGTACGCGACGACCGGCGCGATGTCGGAGAGCTGGTCGAACTCCTCCTGGGTCAGTCCCGAGTACGGAGCGAAGATGAGGTCGGGGGCGGCGGCGGCGAACTGCTCGACCGGGACCGCGCCGGTTCCGTCACCGGAGAGCAGCGTGGGTGTTTCGCCGCCCAGGTCGGCGAGCGCCTTCGCGTCCCACTGCAGAATGCCGCGGTCGTCCGCTCCGTACTGAGCGCCGTCGAAGGTCGGCATGGCGACGGGCACGACACCGAGGGCGAGAATGGCGTCCTGGTTGGACCAACCCCAGGTCGCGATCCGCTCGGGTGCCTCGGGGATCGTCGCGGATCCGAGTGCGGAATCGATGGTGACCGGGAATGCCGATTCCTGCGCAGCAGTCGTGGATTCGGCTGTGGGTGCCTCGTCGGTACCACTGCTGCACCCGGCGGCGAGGGCGATGGTCAGCCCTCCGGCGAGCGCGATCGACGCGGCGCTCCTCATCCACTTCGTACGAACCTTCATCGTTGCTCGGTACCTCTCGACTCGACCACGCGCTTCGGCGTCCAACACCCGACCGGGTGAGGCGACTGACAAGGTAACACTTATGAGGTAATCCTTGCCTCACTAGGAGCGCCGGCAGCGAGTATTCGGCACGTGGCCGACAACGCGTCGTGCCACAGCCCCGCGAGTTCCTCGACACCGGACAGCACCCCCTCCGGCCAGCTCATCGTCACACCCAGCACGGACGAGTCACGGAGGTCGTGGATGTAACTGTCCACGATCAAGGCGTAGCCGCAGGGGGTGTTCACCCCGGGGGTCGAGTCGAGGCTGCTGCGCAGCCGACTGGCACCGAACGGCCCGTCGGTTGTCGCGTCGAAACGACCGAGGTAGTTGAATTCGATGTCTGCACCGGGTGTTCCGCGCAGAGTCTCGCCGGCGTCGCCGCCCATCCACCGCAACAGTCCATAGGTCGATCCGTCTCCCGGCACCGAGTCCCTGGACGCCTTGGCGGCGGTTGTCAGTTCACGCAGAACGGACTCTGCCGCAGGGAGATTCCCCTCGTGCGCGGTCAAGGTGCGGTGATCCCGAGGCTTCGCGGTCAGACGGAGCGGGAACACCGCAGTGAGCCATCCGACCACGGCCGAGCCGTCCACTCGGTCGGAGGCCACTCCCGAGCGTCCGTGACCTTCGACATCGACGACGAACGACTGCGGGTCCACTGCATCGGGATTCGTCCAGTGTGCGACTGCCGCAGCGAAAGTCGCCAACAGCAGGTGTTCGACGGAGACCCCGAGGTGAGTACGAACCGCCGATATCAGCCCTGCACTCTCGTCCTCCGACAGGGCGAAGAGAGTGGTACGCACGCGGGCACCGGTGTCGATCGACGGGTCGAGTGGCCGCGTCGACGGAATCTGCGCCGCTCCGTCACCGATGCTCGCCCAGTAGCCGAGATCGGCGAGCACCTCGGGCGAGTCTGCGAGACTGCGCATCTCGTACGCCCACTGCCGCATCGACGGACCGACGGGGTTTCGCTCGACGGCGGCCTGCGTCCAGCAACCGACCAGATCGGGCAACAGTATCCGCCAACTCACCCCGTCGACCACGAGGTGATGCAGCGTGATCAGCAGCTCTCCCGACGACGCGGGATCGCGTCCGTGCCGCAGCCACACGACATCGACCATCCTCGCCGCGGCCGGATTCAACCGCGCACGTGCAGAACGTGATTCGGCAGCGACCCGATCCGCCGGCTCGGACTCGGCCGTTCCGTCGCAATCCTCGATGCGAATCCACTCGGTCACATCGGCGGTGCCGTCCGGCAACACCGTGAAGCTGGACTCCGAACCCGGGCTCCGCTGGAATCGAGAATGCAGAATCGGATGCCGAGCAACGAGGCGGACGAGGAGCTCCGTCAGCGAGTCCTCGGTGAGCGACGCCGGAGCATCGAGCAACACCGCCTGCGAGATCTCGTCGATGGGCCCGTCGAGTGCGTCCATCCACCGGACGATCGGTGTCAGCGGAACGTCCCCGTAGGGGCCGACAGCAGGGGTTGCGTTCGACGGTCCGCTCGACTCGAGCTGACCTGCAATGGTTTCCGGCGTACGGAGCGACACGATGTGCCACGGTGACACCCCGACGCCGGCCGATCGGAGCCTCGCGGACAGCTCCATCGCCATGATGCTGTCGCCGCCCAGATCGAAGAAATCGTCGTCGGCACCGACCTGGGACAGATGCAACACCTCGGCCACGGCAGCGCAGATCCGCCGCTCGACATCGGTACGTGGAGCACGCCCGGTCCGTGTCGAGAACACGGGCTCGGGCAACGCGGCGGCATCGACCTTGCCGTTCGGCAACAGCGGAAAAGCATCGAGCACGGTCAAAGACGCCGGCACCATGTACGACGGCAGCAGACCCCGCAACCGGGCACGGGCAAGATTCGTGTCGAGCTCGCGATCCGATGCCGCAACCAGATACCCGGCGAGCGTGGCGTTCCCGGTATCGGCACCTCGGACCACCACTCGCGCGTCGGCGACTGCGTCGAGGTCGCGCAATCGAGCCTCGACCTCCCCCACCTCCACTCGGTGGCCACGAATCTTGACCTGATCGTCCGAGCGGCCGCCGTATCGCAGCGCAGTGTTCTCGGTCCACGCCACGAGATCTCCGGTCCGGTACAGCCGCGTGCCGTCTGCAGCGAAGGGATCGGCAACGAAGCGGTGAGCCGTACGCCCCGGCGCGTGTCGGTAGCCCCGCGCGACTCCGGGACCGGCCAGGTAGAGCTCGCCGAGCACGCCGGGCGGGACCAGCCGCAGGTTGCGGTCCAGCACGTATGCCCGCATGTTGGTCACCGGCCTACCGATCACCGGCTCGCTCACCAGTTCGGTGGAGGTGTACACCGCATCCACCGTCGCCTCGGTCGGGCCGTAGAAGTTGTAGGCCACCAGGGTTTCACTGGTGCGCAGTCGATTCCACAGGTCCGCAGATACCGCTTCTCCGCCGACCCCGACCGTGGACAGGGTGTCGATCGATCCCACTCGCATCATCTGCTCGAGCAACGACGGCACGACCTCGACGAAGTCCGCCGACAGCTTCGTCAGCCGGGCTGCCAGTTCCACCGGATCGAGGACGGTCCCCGGATCGATCAGATGAAGTGTGTGACCGCCGAACAGCCACAGCTGCGGTTGCCAGGACGCGTCGAAGGCCATCGACCACGCGTGCGCAACGTTCAGGGTGGGCTTGCCCGCGCGAGCGATCGCCGGAGTGTGCACGTTCTCGCGGTGCGAGTGGTACAGATTGGCCAGGCCTCGATGCGAGACCAGAACGCCCTTGGGCACACCCGTCGTGCCGGAGGTGTAGATCGTGTACACCGGATGATCGGGATGCAACGATGCCCGACGCTCCGCATCGGTCACGGCGACGGAATCCGTGGACGACGGCTGCAGCGCCGCAACGGAATCCGTGGTCACCGTAACCACCGGCTGTGCTTCGTCGAGGATCTGGTGAGTGCGCTCGACCGGCCAGTTCGGATCCATCGGCAGGTAGGCAGCCCCCGACTTCATCACGCCGAGGATCGCTGCCATCGTCGTCGCCGTGCGCGGGGCCTCGACGGCCACGATGTCCTCGGCGCCGATTCCGGATCCGATGAGCGATCGTGCAATTCGATTGGACACGCGATCCAACTCCGCGAACGTCCACACCGTGGTGTCGTCCTGAACAGCGATCGAATCGGGCTGCTGCACAACACGATCGGTGAACAGGTCGACCATTGTTCCGTCAGGGTAGGCGCGCTCGATGCCGGCGCACTCCGAGGTCAGCCGAGCCGCCGTCGACTCGTCCACGAGGGACACCGATGCGATGGGCGGGTCGCCCGGCTCGGCGAACGTTCGAAGCACTGCCGTCATGGCCGACGCCACCGCATGTGCGCGCTCCGCCGACACGGCGTCGCTGCGGTATTCGAGCACCAGCCGCAGCCTTTCGCCGGGGAACACCGTCAACGTCAGTGGGTAATGAGTCACCGTATGGAACCGGGCGACCGAGACCGAGAAGTCCTCCGAGTCGATACCGTTCGTTTCGGCGGTGGCAAAGTTCTCGAACACCACGAGGGTGTCGAACAGTGTCCCCCGGCCGACTGCCTTCTGGATGTCCGACAGGCCGACGTGATGATGCGCGGCAACGGCGATGGAGAACTCGCGCAGGCCCGCGAGAATCGACGACAGGGTGGCATCGCGACCGACCGCGGCGCGCACCGGGATGGTGTTGATGAACAACCCGACCATGTCCCCGACACGGTCCAGGTCCGTCGGGCGTCCGGATACCGTCGACCCGAACACGACCGATTCGCTGTCGGTGAAGGACGACAGAACCACGGCCCATGCCGCATTGATCAGCTCGCTCGCCGTCACCGATCGCCGACGGGCGGAGTCGGTGAGGCGAGCAGTGTCGTCGGCATCCCAGCCGATCTCGATCTCCCGAACCTCGGACCGGTCGTTCGAGGTCAGCGGTGCGGACGGCGCGATGGTCGTGGGAGCGACGTCCGGGCCGAGCGCCTCGCGCCATACATCGATCGACGAGTCGTTCCGACGCGACAGCCACTGCAGGTAGTCGTCGAACGGAGCCGGAGCCGGTAGATCTCGGCCTCGGTACAGCATGAACAACTCGGTGCCGACGGTCCCCATGGACCACCCGTCGACGAGCAGATGGTGCACGGTCAGCACCACACGGTGCAGCTGTTCTCCGCAGTCCAGCACGAGAATTCGCACGAGCGGATCGTGCTCGATATCGAAAGTACGGCGATCCTCGAGCACCGATGCGCGCGCCGAGTACGAATCAGGATCGTCCACCGCGAGCCTGACGACCTGCACCCGACCCGCATCACGCACGGCGACGGTGGTCCCCGTACTCAGCGTGAGAAAGCGTGAGCGAAGAGCAGGATGACGATCGAACAGCGCGTCCAGCGCGGCATCGAGTCGATCGGTGCGTAGCTCGCCGCGCACCTCGAACTCGGTGGCGATGACGTAGATCTCCTTGACTCCGTCCCCGGCGGCAACGGACTGGAATGCCAGACCCTGCTGCAGCGGAGTCGCCGGACGTGCGAGATCGGCGTCGACACCGAGTCGGCTCAGTTCGGCCAGATCGTCTGCATCGAGCAACGGGGTAGTGCTGTCGGGTTCCGCTGCGCCGACGGCACATTCGGCCTGTCGGGCTCGTCGGACGAGTCCGGAGACGGTACGGCATTCGAAAACGTCCGCCGTGGTGATGGCCAACCCGGCTCCCCGCGCGTGATACACGAGCGTGATGGCGGTGATGCTGTCCCCGCCGAGTGCGAAGAAGTCGTCGTCGACGCCGATGGACTCGGCACCCGCACGAGTGGCGTCGACGAAAAGGCCGACGAGGCAACGCTCGTCGTCGGTGGCAGCTGCACGTGAGCGGCTGGGTACGCTCTTTGGAATTCCTCTCTGTACCAGAGCAATCCGGTCCGTCTTGCCGTTGGGAGTGTTCGGCAGTCGGTCGAGCGGCACCCAGAACACCGGCACCAGGTAGTCGGGTACACGGGCGCGCAGAGCGTCGCGTACTGCCGCGGTATCGACACTCTCGGGGGTCAGGTAAGCAACGAGCACGGTCGCGCCTGCGCTGTCCGTCACCGCCACCACCGCGCACTCGTTCACGGATTCGCAGTCGGCCGTGAGGTTCTCGACCTCACCGAGCTCGACGCGATGTCCCCGGACCTTGACCTGCCTGTCGTCGCGTCCCAGAAATTCCAGCGCTCCGTCTTCGACGATGCGGGCGCGGTCACCGGTGCGATACATTCGCCCACCGTCGACGCGAGGGTCCGCAACGAAGCGAGCCGCGGTGTCCGCAGGCCTGCCGGCGTACCCGCGGGCAAGTTGGGCTCCCGAGACGTAGATGTCGCCGCCGACGCCCGTCCGTACCGGGAGCAAGCGGCCGTCGAGCAACCCCAGGACCGTGTTGTCCACTGCCGTTCCGATGACCGTCGGATCACCTGCGACGCGATGCACCGCGACGTCCCCGGCCACCTCGGACGAGCCGTAGGAGTTGTGTACCGAGGCGTGGGGCGTGGCGTGTCCGATGGCGTCGATCGTGCTGCTGGTCAACGGCTCTCCGCTGAGGATCCAACCGGTCAGCGAACGGCATTCCGGCGTCGAGGTGGTTGCCAATGCCGCAGCGAGTGACCCGACGGCGGTGATCTGCTCGGCACCGGACCGTTCGAGGAGCGCAGCCAACGCGCCCGCGTCGGCGTAGTCGTGGTCCTGCGCCAACACCACTCGTTGACCCGCGAGGATTCCGGTGAGCAGTTCAGTGGCCCCGTCGATGAACGACAGCGAGCTCTTGGCAATCCGACTCGTGGGTCCGCCCCATCGCTCGGTCGCCCAGTGCAGGCGATTGGCGAGCGCGTTCCTCGAGCCGAGCACACCCTTGGGTGTACCTGTCGAACCCGACGTGTAGACGAGATAGGCCCCGCAGCCGCCCGGAATGCTCAGGGTGAAGGGTTCTTCCACCGCCTCCGTAGCCGAACTCGAACGGATTCTCGTCGCGGTCTCGAGTTCGGCCAGCGCGGCAGGTGTGGCGTCGTCGACCAACAGGATGTCGTGGCACGAATCCGACAACAGGTGGTCGATACGCTCGCGCGGGTAGCGAATGTCGATGGGAACGAACACCGCACCCACGTCGATGGTCGCCAGCAGCGCGGCCACCATGTCCGTACCCCTGCCGAGGGCGATAGCGACACGGCTCTCGGTCCCGACGCCGTGGGCGCGCAGGAGCGCCGACACCTCGGACACCCGAGTCCGGAGTCGGCCGTACGTCGTCTCGTCGTCGCCGACCACCAGCGCGATATCCTCGCTCGACCGCGCGAACCTCTCTGCGAGGGCCGCTTCCAGCGTCGGCACCGACCGGTGTGGCCCGATGCTGTATCCCTGGCCGTCCGGGGCCGACAAGAGCTGCGGCACATCGACGTCCGGACGGCTCGTCAGTCGGTCCAGCATCTCGACGAAGGTCTCGGCGCACACCGTGGCCGAACGATGATCGACGGCTGAGTCGTCGTGCAGGACGAATGCCCACAGCGTCGGGTCGGGCCCGACGATCAGAGCCATCGGAAAACTCATGTGCGCGCCCAGTACCGTGACCTCGTCCACGACGGGGTGCTCGACGGCCGCCTCGCTCGCATTCGGGACCGGTGCCGGATAGTTCTGATACACGACGATGGTGTCGAACAATTCACCGCCACCGACGGTTCCGGCGATGTCGGACAGGCCGAGGAATCGGTGCTCGTCCAGGTCGAGATGGTCTGCCTGTAGGCCGTCGACCACCTCTGCGACCGCCGACGTCGAATCGAACCGAAGCCGCACGGGCACGGTGTTGAGCAGCAGACCGACCATCGCCTCGGCCCCGTCCAGATCGAACGGCCTGATGGAGCTCGCCATTCCGAACGACACGTCGACTGCTCCGGTGCGAGCTGCCAGCATCGACGCCCACGCCACCTGCACCACCACGTTCGTGGTCACTCCGCGGCTCCGCGCGTAGTCGGCGACGCGTCGTCCCAGCCGGTCGTCGATGTCGAGATCGATACGGGAGGATGAATTCGCCTGTGACGGTGCGCCGTCTGCGATCAGGGTCGGAGAATCGAAGCCGTCGAGATACTGCGCCCACCGCGCCAGCGCCGCATCACGATCCTGACCGGCCGTCCAGGCCAGGTAGTCGGAAAAGTCCGGAGCAGGGGGCAGAGCAGCCGACTCCACCGATGTGTAGAGGGCGATCAATTCACGAACGAAGATGGCCTCGGACCATCCGTCCATCAAGGCGTGATGGTAGGTGATCAGTACCCGTGGCGACCGAGGATCGGTGGAGTACGCGAATCGGATCAACGGACCTTCGAAGAACGCGAATCCGGCGGACCTGTCGCGGCCCAGATGATCGTTCCACTCTCCGACGACAGGTGTCGGTTCCGGTGTCGATGCGCGCGGAACCACCCACACCAGGTCGCCATTACGGCGCTGGCGCAGCTGCGCTTTGATGTTCGGATGACGCTCGAGCAGGTGTTCGAGGGCGCGGGTGAGACGGCCGCCATCCACCGGAGCAGACAGGTCGAGCACTGTCTGCGACAGGTACGGGTCCTGTGTCGCCGCAGCAAGACTCGACTGCAGGTACATGCCGGTCTGCAGCGCCGTCAGCGGGAGGACAGCGGCGATCTTGGATTGCGGAGCAGCCGCGGTATCGGTCGTCGTCTCGGTCACTCAGATACTGCTTTCGAATTCGTCGAGCTCGTCCTGGGACAGATCCACGGTGACCGCCGCAGCAGAGACCGCAGGCCGGGCGGAGTCGTCGGTGACGAGCTCCGCACCGAACATCCGCACTGTTCGCTTGCGCATCACCTCACGCGGTGCCAGCGGTATCGAGGCCTTGCGCGCCCGCGATGCCACGGCGAGGGAGGTGATGCTGTCACCGCCGAGGGCGAAGAAATCGTCGTCGATACCCACCCGGCCGACCCCGAGAACCGCCTCGACGATCTCGCACAACATCGTCTCCACCGGTGTTCGCGGCGGCACGAACGTACCGCCGCCCGCGGCGTCGACGGCGGGCAGAGCTCGTACGTCGAGCTTGCCGTTGATCGTCATCGGAACGCGTTCCAGCGCGGCGAACAGCGTGGGCACCATGTACTCCGGCAGGACGGCCGCAAGCTCGTCCCGAATGGATCCGAACAACGCGGAATGGTCCTCGCCCGCAGCGGCATCGCGGGGAACCACGTACGCGGCGAGCGCCCGGGTACCCGCGCCGATCTCCACCGCTCGCACCACCGCACCGGCAACCGCGTCGCAGTTCGTCACTGCCCGCTCGACTTCCGCGGTCTCCACGCGATAGCCGCGGATCTTGACCTGGTCGTCGGCACGGCCCAGATAGTCGAACAGGCCATCGGGCCTGATCCGCACCAGATCGCCGGTGCGGTACATCCGCTCGCTCGGCGACCAGGGATCGGCGACGAAACTGGTTGCCGTCTGCGCGTATCGGTGCAGGTAACCGCGGGCCAGACCCACACCCGACAGATGCAGCTCACCGACAGATCCCACGGGGACGGGACGTAGCCACTGATCCAGAACGTACGCGCGGGTTCCGAGGATCGGTGCACCGATCGACGGGGTGTCACTGTCTCGGGTACCCGCACCGAGCGCATTGATCGTGTACTCGGTAGGCCCGTAGAGGTTGTAGCCGACACCGCCGAGCTGCTGCCACAACGAATCGGGTACCGCTTCCCCGCCGAGGAGCACCAGCGGAATCCGATGTCCGTCGTGCTCGTTCAGCAATCCCAGGTCCAGCAGGTGCCCGGCGTACGTGGGCGTCACGTTCACCACGTCGATCAGGTTCTGCTCGCAGTATCGCGCCAATGCTTCACCGTCACGGCGCAATTCCTCGTCGCAGACGTGCACCTCGTGGCCTTCGACGAGCCACAGCAGCTCTTCCCACGACATGTCGAAGGAGAACGAAACGGTGTGCGCGATCCGCAGCGTCCGATCCCCGGCCGCGGCGATGGTCGGAACGAAGATCTCGTCTCGGTGGTTGATCTGCATGTTCGTCAGACCCCGGTACGGGGTGACGACGCCTTTGGGCGTGCCGGTCGAGCCCGAGGTGTAGATGACGTAGGCCGGGTGCTCGAGGCGGCCGGGTGTCCCGGGCGCGAACGGCCCCGAGTCGAACTCCGACGCGTTGACAAGTTCCGCCAATTCGGCTGCCACGGCGGGATCGTCGACGATCATCGCGGTGGCGTCGGTCGTCAGTCCTCGGGCCTTCGTCTCGGTGGTCGTCACCAGGATCGTGGGCCGTGCGTCGGCCAACATCAGGTCGAGGCGATCGCTCGGATAGTCGAGTTCGAGGGGCAGATAGGCCGAGCCGGTGCGCAGTACCGCGAACAGCGCCACCACCATCTCCACCGACCGCGGCAGCGCGAGGGCGACGATGCGTTCCGGACCGGCACCTCGGCGCAGGAGTGCCCGTGCGCACGCACCGACGCGCGCGTCCAAGTCTCCGAACGTCACTCGTTCGGCCCCGAACACCAGCGCGGTCGCGTCGGGAATGGATGCGGCCCGGTCGGCGAGCAACTCGGCGATCGTGGAATCGCCCAGTCGCTCGAGCCTGTCGTCGAAACCGTTGTCCACGATGCTCACCGATTCGGCGGCCGGTGCCGGCCACTGCGATATCGGCAGATCGGGCTGCTCGGCAACGGTTTTCAGAGCGTTCTCGAAGGAGTCGAGCAGATACCGTGCGCGATCGTCGTCCACCGAGTCGGGCAGGTACGTCACCGACAGGTTCAGCTCGCTACCCGGGTCGACGGCAATCGACACCGGGAACTCCGAGCCGTCGACGGTCGAGACGTGTCGTACCCGATGCTCCGACGGAGCACCGGTGTCCACTGCAGGACCGGCCGCGTTGCGCAGCACCAGCAGGGTGTCGAACAGCGCACCGGCACCGATCGCCTTCTGAATTCCGCCGAGACCGAGGGTGTCGTGTGCCATCAGATCCAGGCGCTGATCCTGCACTCGCGCAGCGATGCCCGCGACGGTGTCGGATCCGCCCGCCGTGACCCGGAGGGGAACGGTACTGATGAACGCGCCGATGGCATGCTCCGAGCCCGGCACCTCCATCGGGCGCCCGGCAACGGCGGTACCGAACACCACGTCGGACCGACCGGATATGCGCATGAGCACGCTGGCCCACGCGGCCGCCAACACGGTGAAGAGCGTCGACCCGGATTCGCGCGCAATCGAATCCAGTCGTCCGGAGACCGCCTGCGACAGTCTCCGTTCGACGCGTCGAGGAGCCTCGTCGCCGCCCTGACCCGATTCGGCCACCAGTGTGGGCGTGTCGACATCGCCGAACCAGCGCTGCCACGCCCGCTCGGACTCGACCCGGTCGCGAGAGGCCAACCAGCGCAGATACTCCCGGTAGCCGTGATCGAGGTTCGGGCTCGCGCCGTCGTACTGTTCCAGGACACGCGAGACCAACAACGCCGAGGACCCGCCGTCGAAACACCCGAACCAGTAGGTCGTCAACAGGCGATCGACACCGTCGGGAAAGTGCACGAGCGTGACCCGGAACAGTGGCGGCGCAGCGATGTCGAACGACCGCTGCCGGTCGTCGGCGAGTATCCGGTTCCACTGCTGGTCGATCTCGCTCGCCGAGCAGCTACCGAGGTCCACCACCGTCAACGGTGCCTGCACCGTCGACAGAACCACTTGCACCGGCATGCCGCCGTCGGGAGTGACGAACGCCGTGCGCAGCGCCGCAGTGGAGTCGACCACCGACTGCAGAGCACGACGAACCCTGTCACCGTCCAGAACCCGGTTCACCTCGACCACGGTACGAACGGTGTAGAGCTCGGTGGCGTCCGCATCCACGCCGACCTGATAGACCAGCCCGAGCTGCAGCGCACACAACGGCCATACATCGTCGACGGAGCCGAATCGTGCTTTCAGCGCACCGAATTCGGGCGATTCGAGGTCGGCGAGAGGACCGCGCTCGATCTCGGCGGTCTCGCCACCCCGGGCGCGCCGGAGCCGATCCGCCAGCAACCGGCGCTTGATGTCGTCGAGATCCGTCGCCTTCATCGAGTCGCCTGCCGTTCGGAGGACTGCGTGACGAGCAAGGACTTGTCCACTTTTCCGATTGCCGTCACGGGCAGCGACGGTCGGGTCACCACGCGGTCGGGCAGCTTGAATCCTGCACAGCCTGCGGCCGTGAGGAATGCTCTCACCTCGGCGACGGTCGGAGCGCTGTCGTTTCCAGCGCTGTCGTTCCGAGCACTGTCGTTCGGCACGATCACGGCGCAGATGCTCTCGCCCACATCGGGATCGGGTACTCCGATCACCGCGGCTCGGGCAACTCCGGGATGGGTGAGCAGGAGATCCTCGAGCTCGTCGGCCGCGACGTTCTCCCCGTTGCGGGTGATGACGTCCTTGATCCGGCCGGTGACGACCAGGTGACCGGAAGGCAATCGTCGAACCTGATCTCCGCTGCGGTAGAAACCGTCGGGGGTGATGGCCGTCGTATTGTGCTCTGCCGCAGCGTAGTAGCCGTTGATCGTGTACGGGCCGCGGGTGAGCAGCTCGCCCGTCTGCCCTGCCGGTACGTCGTGACCGTCGGCGTCGACGATCCGGATCTCGTCGTGCTCGGACAGGGGACGTCCTTGGGTGCCGATCACCAGCTCCGGTGCGTCGTCGGTCCGCGTGTAGTTCAAGAGCCCCTCGGCCATTCCGAACACCTGCTGCAACCGGCACCCGAGCGACGGTTCGACGATCTTGGCGATCTCGGGTGTCAGCTTCGCTCCCCCGACCTGCAACAAGCGCAGGCTGGACAGGTCCGCTTCTTCCCAGTCCGTCGCCTCGCACCACAGATGTGTCAACGTCGGAACCAACGCGGTGACCGTGACCCGATGCCGCTCGATCACCGCGAACACCTGATCGGGACTGGGGTACGGGAGAACACCACTGTTGCTCCGACCCCGAGAGCACCGAGCAGACCAGGACAGGCCAGCGGAAAGTTGTGCGCGGCAGGCAGAACCGCGAGATACACGTCCTCGGCCGTCAGCTCACAGACCTGCGCGCTGGCCCGTGCGTTGTACTCGTAGTCGTTGTGGGTACGCGGAATCAACTTCGGCAGACCCGTCGTTCCGCCGGATACCAACAGCACCGCGATATCCGCAGGGGACGCGCGCGGAAAATCCCCTGGCGTACCGACGACCTCGGACAACGGACTGTGCGAGCCGCACGATCCATCGACGAAGACGTCCCGAATGCTCGGTACCGCCGCCACTGTCTCGTCGGCGAGCGCACGGTAGTCGAACTGTCCGTCCCGGTCGGCGATCACGTACGCCACGGCCTTCGATGTGGCTGCCAGATGGATGATTTCGCGTCGGCGATGTGCGGGGAGAGTCAGTACCGGGACCGCGCCGCACTCGAGCAACGCCAGCAGTACGACCGCGAACGACACCGAATTGGGTAGTTGCACCACCACTCGATCCCCCGGCCCGATGCCGCGGTCGGCAAACCCTGCTGCGGTCGCTCGTACTCGCGAATACAGCTCGTCGTACGTCAGCTCCTCGGATTCGTCCACTACCGCGCGTCCGGAGCCGAAGCGGTGCACCCACGAGGTGAACACGTCGGGAAGTGTTGTCTCGCGCCAGAGTCCGGCGTCGAGGTACGTTCGGGCGCGGCCCCGGTCGAACGGTACGAAGTCAGCGTTGTGCTCGATGACTGGGTGCACTGTGGATTCCCGATCGTGGAAGGAGTGGGTGGGCATGTCGATTCAGGGGGTGTGCTGGTGGTCGAGTGCGGCCACCAGTTGGTCCTCCGTCATGGATTCGATCGATACGTAGATCTCTGCGGTCGCCTCCAGCAGTTCGGCGTCACCTTCGGCTGCGATCATCGACTCCGCCAGACCCGACACGGTCGGCGCGGAGAACAGCATCCTCACCGTGACGGAGGTGATGTCGAAGGCCGCGCGAATTCGAGCGACGATGGTGGTCGCGAGCACGGAGTCGCCGCCCAGCGCGAACAGGGTGTCGGTGACTCCCACCTCCTCGGCACCGAGCACGCTCTGCCAGATCAGGGCGAGTGCACCCTCGAGTCGAGTTCGAGGCGCGACACGAGCCCTGACCCGCTCGGTATCACCTGCCGCCCGGCACAGTCGGACGATTTCCGCCGAATCGATCTTCCCGTTGACGGTCAGCGGCAGGGCCTTCAGTGCCACCATCCGGTCCGGCACCATGTGGGCAGGCAAACGGTCGGCAACCCTGGCGGTGATGCCCGCGACGGTCTCGTCGGAATCCGCGTCGGAATCGCCGAGCACCACCGCTGCCATCACCACCGCAGCGCCCGAGCGATCGACAACTGCCGCGGCGGCGGCGACGTCGGGATCGCCGACCAGGACCGACTCGATCTCTCCCAGCTCGATGCGAAACCCGTTGATCTTGATCTGATTGTCGACGCGGCCGATGAATTCCACCATCGAGTCCGTGCCGTAGCGAACCAGATCGCCGGTGCGGTACCAGCGATATCCCTCGACCTCGACGAAGCGTTCGCTCGTGCGCTCGGGGTCGTCCAGGTAACCGTCGGCCAATCCTGTTCCTGCCACCCACAGCTCGCCGGGTACCCAGTCCGGCACCGGATACCCACGCGCATCGACGACCCGCAACGCCATCGAACGCAGCGGCAGTCCGAACGGCACCGTACGCCAGTGCGGATCGACCTCGACGACCTCGCAGATGCTGTTGTGGATGGCCGTTTCGGTTGCGCCGCCGAGTCCGGCGAATCGGCATTCCGGAACGGCTGCCCTCAGTCGGCGGTAGAGATCGACACCGACCTTGTCGCCGCCGAGCATGACGACCTGCAGCGAGTCACCCAGATCCTCACCGGCGGAGAGGATCATGTCCAGCAGCGGCGGTACGCAGCTGATCACCGTGACTCGATGCGCACGAATCAGAGCGGCCCACCGCTGCGGATCCTTGCGCTCGTGCTCCTGGACGAGCACGGCGCTGCCGCCGGCGGCGAACACCGAGAACAGGTCGAACGTGCAGAGGTCGAAATCCAACTCGGACAGGCACAACGGGCGGTAGCGCTCGTCAAGCGCGAATCGGTCGACCAGGTCGCCGATCGTGTTCATCGCCGCACGATGCGACACGACCACACCCTTGGGCTCCCCCGTCGAACCGGAGGTGAAGATCATGTACGCGGGAGCGGTGTCGGGTCCGAGATGTGGGGCGGGCAGAGCGTCACCGAGGACCGCGTCGGACACCGCGAGGCCGTCGCCACCCTTTCCTCCGATCGTCACCGCGAACCCTGCTTTTCGCGCGATCAGTGCAGCGCGACTCGCCGGTTGGTCGACGCCGATCGGGACGTACACCCCGCCCGCGGCGAGCACACCGAGAACGGCGACCACTTGATCGGGCCCCTTCGGCAGCGTCACCCCTACGGTGTCGCCCACTACCACATCTCGATCCTTCAGTGTCGCAGCCACTCTCAGCGCTCGGTCACACAGATCGCCGTACGTCATCGACTCGTTCTCGCCCCACTCGAGCGCCACCGCATCGGGATTCTGCGACGCGCGATCGAAGAAGGCGCGGTGCAGGGACTCGTTCCCGGCTGCCTGCGACGCGTCCGTTCGGGGTACATCGTCCGACGGAGTTCGTGAGACCAGCTGATGCGGCGGAACCAGCCGACCCACCGGTTCCGACCACACGGTGTCACCGTCGACGACGAGTCCGCGAACCAGCGCCTCGAAAGCGTCGAACATCGCCTCGGAAACCCCTGGCAGGAACTCGTTCTCGCGAATGTCCCAGTTGACCAGCACGCCGCCGTCGAGCTCGGTGATCTGGGCGTCCAGTACGACCTGCGGTCCCTGCGACATGATCCACACCGGGTCCCCGAAAATTTCCCGCGCGCGGGCGTCGAACAACTCGCCCAACCCGAGCGCACTGGTGAAGACCACGGGCGCAAGTACCGGTTCTCCCCGACGACGGCCGAGGTCACGGAGAACCTCGACTCCGGAGTAGTCGACGTGCGAGGCATCCTCGTGCAGTCGAGCCCTCAGTTGCCGGGACCGCTCGGCGAACGACAGGTTCTCGCTCAGATCGACGTCCAGCATGACCGAGGACGAGAAGTCGCCGACGAGATCACCGACAGCGGGGTGCGTCGGGGCGCGGTCGAACATCGGAACGTTGAGCAGAAATCGCTGCTCACGTGACCAGGCCCCGACCACCTCGGCGAACGCCGATGCCACCGCTACCGCCGGGGTGACGCCATGTGCGCGAGCCCGCGACTGCAAGAGCGAATAGTTCTGCGAATCGAGGTGAAACGACCGCCTGGTCGCCGACGGAGATCCCGAATGATGTTCCAGCAGAGGCAGAGTGGGTGCACCGGGCAGCGCGTCGAGTCGATCGGTCCAGTATCGCTGTGCCTGCGCCCGCGCCTCGCGGCGATCCTGCGGGCGGTCGGCGAGGTAGCCCGCATAGCTGTAATCGACGGTGGGAAGCACCTGTCCGTCGTATGCCGTGGCCAGATCTGCGACCAGGATTCTGAAGCTGACGGCGTCGCCCGCAATCATGTCCATGTCGAGATGCAGTCGCGTTCGACCGTCCGGGAGCAACGACAGATCGGCCGAGAACACTTCTCCGGCTTCGATGTCGAGCATCTGGTGCGTCAGGCGTTGACGAGTTCGTTCCAGCTCGTCCGTTGCGTCGTCCTCGCTCCGCAGATCGTGCACCGTCAACCCGCGCCACCCTGGCGTGGACTCGATCACCTGCTGTCCGTTGTCGGTGATCCGAGCCCGCAGCATGTCGTGCCTGCGGGCCACGGCTTCGAGTGCAACGCGCAGTCGATCGGGATCGACTGCGCTGCCGTCGAACTCGGTGTAAAGGTGCGGCGAGACGCCACCGAACCGCTGCTCAGCGCTGCGGCCGATCCAGTAAGCATGCTGCAGTACAGCGAGATCGAAGCTGTCCGTGTCGAGCGTGCGCGCGGCCGGTATCGCCTCGGGGGCGGGAGTCCGGGGTGCCGGTTCGTCTGCGGCACCGACCAATTCGCACCACGCCGATATCGTCGGCTGCGCCGCGAGGTCGGCGAACGTCACCGCACTGCCCTGTTTGCGAAACCTACCGACCAACCGCATCAGCACGATCGATTCCAGCCCCAACTCGAACAGGTTCGCATCGACCGGCACAGCGTCGGGCTCGGAGCCGATCAGCTCTGCGACCGACGTTCGCAGTTCGTCGAGCCCTGTTCCCTGCTGATCCATTCGGTGCATCCCCTTCGATCGGCTGCTGTGCGTCGTACCGGTCGCGGCCAGGAGGTTTGCCACCCCAGAGGCATAAGGAAAGGCTACCCTCGCTTAGTCGACCCTCAGCAGGCTAACATCTGTCCGCCCGGAGGAGTGGTCGGACCTGCACCACCCGCCCAGGACATCGGACCGGCAGACCCACAACGGAAGTGACTCATGATTTCCCACCACAACCACAGGACGGGCCACTTCGGATCCCGACAGCACGCACTCGTCGGAGGCGTCGCGGTCCTGGTTCTTCTTGCTGCATCGGCGTGCAGCAGCAACGACACGGACCTGGAAGACCACCGCACCCAGGTCGTCGACCTGAACGCCAACCCGGCCGCGTGCAGCGAGAACGACCGCGTCGAGACAGTCGATCGAGAAGAAGGACCGTTTACCTACACCGACGGCCGCGGTCGGACCATCTCGCTCGAGTCGCAACCGACCAGAATCATCGCCGACGAGGAATCCGCCGCAGCGCTGATGTCGTACGGAATCAAACCCGTCGCCATCTGGTCGACGACGCCGATGAGCACCAGCCCCATCCTCAGCTGCTCCGACCTGTCCGGCATCGAATCGGTCGGCGAGAGCTGGGGGACATTCGATTTCGAGAAGGCTGCGAGCCTCGACCCGGATCTGGTCGTCGGTGAGTTCAACCCTCGATTCGGGCAATTCGGCAAGCTGACCACCACGGCCGATTCGTCCGAGGCCGACACCATCGATCAGCTCGCTCCCACCCTGGGAGTCACCTTGGACACGACATCGACGGCAAAGACCATCGAGAACTACGCGGGGCTCGCGTCCTCACTCGGAGTCGACCTCGACACCCCACAACTGGCAGACATCAAGGCCGAATACGACGCTGCCGTCGCGAATTTCGAGAAGGTTGCTTCCGAACGCCAGGACCTCACGGGCGTCGGAGTCTGGCCACTCGACGTCGCGTACGTACTCGATCCGTCTGCGGACCCAGACTTCGGCGACTACCAACGCTGGGGACTGAAGATGTACACCCCCGACGGTACCGACGACGGGTACTGGAAGAAGGTGTCGTGGGAGAACGTGTCGACCGTCGACGCCGACGTGGCGTTCGTCTACCACGACGTCGCCAACGCTGCCGACGTGAAGCTTGCGGACATTCCCGGCCGCTACCCCGGCTTCGACGCCATCTCGGCCGTCGACAACCAGCAGATGGTGCTGTGGGACTACGGCGCCAACAAGAGCTACAGCCGGTACACCAAGACCATCGACATCTACGCCGACGCACTGTCCAAGGCGCAGAAAGTCACGGCCGAGTGAGAGCCGCGGCGATCTCGGCGGCCTGCCTGTCCAGTTCGGATCGCTGCGGCGACGACGGTCGAGCACGGAGGCCGAAGCCGTCGCCGATCATGCGGGGGATGACGTGCAGGTGCACGTGGAAGATTTCCTGACCGGCCACCGTGCCGTCGGCGAGAAAGAAGTTGACGCCCGCGACACGCGGATTGCTCGCTCGCACAGCGGCGGCCACTTTCTGCCCCACCACGAACAGGTGCGCCCCGATTTCGGGTGGCAACTCCGCCAGTGTCCGGAACTGCTGCCGGGGCACCACCAACACATGTCCGCTGGTGAGCGGGCGAATGTCCATGAACGCAACCGCTGTCTCGTCCTCGTGGACGCGCGACGCCTCGGCCGTCCCGGCAATGATCTCGGCGAAAATCGTGTAAGGGTTCACAGTCACCGACTCTAGGGCTTTCGCTCCCTCTCGATTTCTTCCATCGGGAAAGGCGTTTCCTTGCTGTCGCTGACGAGGCGTCGATGGAAGGCATTCAGCAGGGCTGTCGGACGAACGTGGCGATCGATCAGTGCGGCGAGGTCCGACGTGACGCCATCGGGACGTGCACGTCCGATCCAAGGGTCCGGAAATTCGGCGCGTTCGGTCTCGGTGAACTTCTCGGCGATCACGCACCGAAGCAAATGCCCGGCGCAGTAGACACTGTCGTACGACAGGTGGCGGGCGAGAAACGTGGACTCGCGCATCGACAAGTCGAAGCTCGAGCTCAGGGCGAGTCCGAAATCCGCGAAGTAGAGCTGCTGCCCGTCGGTCAGAATGTTGGCGAAGTGAGCATCGAAGTGGACGAGACCATGCGCACTCATGAAAGCAGTTCCGCGAGCGAGTGCGTCCTCCATCCAGAAATACATCGAATCGTCGTCGGTGTCGGAATTGTTGTGCTGCAGGGCAATCCATTCGGCGAGTGTATGTGGCACATACTCCAGGAACAGCACCAGACTGTGCGTGCACTCGCCGATCGCCTTCAAACGACCCCGCACTGCAGGCGACCGCTCCCAGTAGGTCACCGCGCGTTCCACGCCTCCGAATTCGTCGACGAATCCTTCGGGGATCGAGTCCGGGAGAATCCGCCAGTGATGCATCAACGGAAAGACTGAAAAGGTCCTGCCGAGGACCCACTCGGTCGTCATGGTGTGAGCGGCGAGTTCTCGCCACGCACCGAAACCGGACGACCCCAACCCGTACTGATAGAACGTCGGGAGTCCGAAAACGTTCGCGGTCGAGAACATGTTCTGCGGCAGCATCTCGATGTCGGTCAGGGGGATTCGTTTGACGAAGACCCGGTCACCTTCGAGGTCCATCGCCATCGAGCGACCGCCGATTCCTGCACCGAGCGGAGCGGCCGTTGCTACTGCCCGCGCGAGTTCTCGGTCGCTCATCGATGACAGAAGTGCACTCGCAGCTATGTGGCGGGCGCAGCGCGCGACATGGTGTGCGTCCATCGCCGGCTCCTCACTGCCTACATCAGGCGCTGTCGACCCTACGTGGACGAGATGGCTGAGGCTGCAGGCGTTCGGTAACCCGACTACTGTTTGCCGATGAGCATCGGCGGGGTTCTCTTCGACATCGACGGCGTCCTGGTCACGTCGTGGCAGGCGGTGCCAGGGGCAGCGGACACTCTGAAGTACCTGGACAGCAAGGACATTGCGCGCGCGTTCCTGACCAATACGACGTCGAAGACGCGTGAGCAGATCGCTACGGCACTGCGCGAGGTGGGGCTGGACGTGCACTCGGACGAAATCGTCACGGCCGCGTCACTCACTGCGGACCATCTTCGGGAGAACTATCCCGACGCGCGGGTGGTGCTGATCAACAACGGCGAGATCGCAGGCGACATGCCGGGAATCGAGTTCGTCGACGAGACGTCCGATGATCCCGATGTCGTGGTCGTCGGCGGTGCAGGCCCGGAGTTCACGCACGAGCGGCTCAGCCGCGTCTACGACTGGCTGTGCCGAGGCATACCCGTCGTTGCGATGCATCGATCGCTGATGTGGAGCACCGGTGCCGGGCTGCGCATCGACACGGGCATGTACCTCGGCGGTATGGAGCAGGCGTCGGGGCACACCGCGAAGGCCATCGGAAAACCTGCACCGCTGGGATTCCGGACGGCGTCCGAGCGAATGGGCGTCGACCCGGACGACGTCGTCATGGTCGGGGACGATCTGGACAACGACGTACTCGCCGCCCAGGTCGTCGGGATGACGGGAGTGCTCGTGCGCACCGGAAAGTTCCGTCAGGACATGCTCGATCGACGCATCACGGACGAGTTCGCGATGGAACCCGACCACGTGATCGACTCTGTCGCCGACCTGCCCGACGTCCTCTCCTGACTACAGAATCGGCGACGGCGTGTACGACGCCCCGGCCGGGAATTTCGCGATCAGCCGCTCCACTGCCGAGACGACGGCAGCGACCTGGGCGTCGGCCGCCCCGATGAAGGCCGTCTTGTCGGCCAGCGCCGCATCGAGGGCAGCGCGATCGAGGGGCAGGCGATCGTCGGCGGCCAGACGGTCGAGCAGGTCCGGTTCCAGTCCCTGCTCACGCATGGCCAGCGCCACCGCGACGGCGTGTTCTTTGATCGCCTCGTGTGCGGTTTCGCGTCCGACGCCCGCGCGCACGGCAGCCATCAGCACCTTGGTCGTCGCGAGGAACGGCAGGTAGCGGTCGAGTTCTTTGGCGATGACGGCCGGGTACGCGCCGAATTCGTCGAGCACCGTCAGGAATGTCTCGATGAGTCCGTCGATGGCGAAGAAGGCGTCGGGCAGCGCCACGCGGCGCACGACGGAACAGAAGACGTCGCCCTCGTTCCACTGCGCTCCGGCGAGCTCGGCGGCCATCGAGCCGTAGCCGCGCAGCACCACCTGCAGGCCGTTGACGCGTTCGCACGAGCGGGTGTTCATCTTGTGCGGCATCGCCGACGAGCCGACCTGTCCCGCCTGGAAGCCCTCGGTGACGAGTTCGTGGCCCGCCATCAGGCGAACGGTGTGGGCGAACGAGGACGGTCCGGCACCGATCTGGACCAGCGCGGAGACGACCTCGTGGTCGAGCGAACGGGGGTAGACCTGGCCGACACTGGTGAGCGTGTGCCGGAAACCGAGGTGGTCGGCGACGATGCGTTCGAGCGCAACGAGCTTGGCGGAGTCACCGCCGAAGAGGTCGAGCATGTCCTGCGAGGTGCCCATCGGCCCCTTGATTCCGCGGAGCGGATAACGAGCGATCAGCTCCTGCACCCGGGCCAGAGCCAACAGCAGCTCGTCCGCCGCGGACGCGAAACGCTTGCCCAGCGTCGTGGCCTGAGCTGCGACGTTGTGGCTGCGGCCGGCCATCACCAGGGAGGAGTATTCGGCAGCGCGCTCGGCCAATCGCTTCGCGACGGCGACACCGTGCGCGTGCACGTGTTCGAGTGAACGCAGAATCTGCAGCTGCTCGACGTTCTCGGTGAGGTCGCGGCTGGTGAGACCCTTGTGGATGTGCTCGTGGCCGGCGAGGGCGTTGAACTCCTCGATGCGTGCCTTCACGTCGTGCCGGGTGACGCGCTCACGCTCGGCGATGGACGCGAGATCGACCTGGTCCACGACGGCTTCGTAGTCGGCAATCGCAGCGTTGGGTACGTCGACTCCCAGGGAGGACTGCGCGCGCAGCACAGCGATCCACAGTTGGCGTTCCAGGGCGATCTTGTGCTCCGGAGACCACAGCTCCACCAGTTCGGGACTCGCGTAACGGGTGGCCAGGACATTCGGGATGCTCACGAGCACCCAGCTTACGTGGCGCAGTTGTCGGCCTCGGAAGACGACTGCACACTTTCGGAAAGGACTGCACCACCGACCGCCCGCGTTCGTGCACGCGTCTCGTTCGCCCGTCGACGCCGCGTGGAATAACCGCAGCGCATTCCGCTGTTGGAGGCGTCGTGAGCCGAACAGTGAAGGTCGACATCTGGTCCGACATCGCATGCCCGTGGTGCTTCGTCGGTAAGCGCCGTTTCGAGGCAGGCGCCGCGGAATTCACCGCCGGGGGTGGGACGCTCGAGGTGGAGTTCCACTCGTTCGAGCTGGCACCCGACACACCGGTCGACTTCGACGGCAGCGAGGTCGATTTTCTCGTCTCCCACAAAGGAATGCCGGCCGCCCAGGTCACGCAGATGTTGGGGCAGATGACCGAGCTGGCCGCAGGCGAGGGGCTCGCATACGACTTCGACGCCCTGCAGCACACCAACACAGTCAAAGCGCACGAGCTGCTGCATTTCGCCAAGTCGAAGGGCAAGCAGGTCGAGATGAAGGAGCGCCTGCTGGCGGCCTACTTCGAGGAGGGCCGCCACGTCGGCCGCACCGACGACCTCGCCGACCTGGCCGCGGAGGTCGGCCTCGACCGTGACGAGGTGGTCGAGGCGCTGAAATCCGAGGAATTCCTGCCGGCGGTGCGCGCGGACAAGGAGCAGGCCATCGCCTACGGAATCAGCGGTGTGCCGTTCTTTGTGATCGACGGACGGTTCGGCGTGTCCGGCGCGCAGGACCCGTCGGTGTTCGCCGACGTCCTGCAGAAAGCCGCTGCCGGCTCATGAGCGGTCCTCTGGAGATCGTCGGCGACGACCACGGCCTCGTCTGCACGGACGGCGTGTGCGAGGTGCCACCGATCCACGACGCAGACTCCGGCGAGACCGACCGGGCCGAGTCGGGGCCGAACATCTCGGCTCGGTAGCAGTCAGTCCGCCGGCACCTGTTCCGCCGGTGCGACGATGTCGATGACGGCCAGCAACATGCTTCGGGCCATGTGGCGGGGGTCGGGGTCCACTTCGCTGAGCGCGCCCACCACGGCTCCGTCCACCACCGCCACGAGTCGTCGAAGCTGCTCTTCCTGCACGGTTCGACCCGACCGGCGCAGGACGTCGGTGAGCAGGTCGTCGATCTGGGCGCGTAGGCGCAGCTGAACCTCTCGCAGCTCGGGATGGCGTGCCGAGGCGATGAAGCGTTCGTATCTCGCGATCAGCTGCTCGTGTCCGTCCTGGGGTCCGATCAGCAGGTCGACGATGAGGTCGACCGTCGACTCCATTTCGTTCGAGCACTTGCCCTCGTCCTCGATGCGGCCGCGCATCACATCGATCTCACGGGTGCCCACGACGTCGACTGCCGCGGCCACCAGGTCTCCGAGGGACTCGAAATAGTAGGTGGTCGACGCAAGAGGGAGCCCGGCTCGTGCGGCCACGGAACGGTGCCGCACCGCGTCGAATCCGCCTTCGACGAGAAGGTCCGCGGCGGCCGACGCCAGTGCCTGCCGGCGGCGCACCCCCTTCGGAGTCGCACCCGACACCTTGTGCTGCGACTCGGTCGGACCTGCGGACATTCAAGTCATCGTGCCAGCTCGAGGCCGTTCGTCGGACTGCTTTCGCGCTATGGAATTGTCAGTATTCGTGGCACATCGAACGATCGACCTCCGCTCCGACACCATCACCCGACCCGATTCGGTCATGCGAAAAGCCATGGCCGACGCCGAAGTGGGCGACGACGTCCTCGATCACGATCCGACGATGGCGGCACTGGAAGAAGCCGTCGCAGGTCTGCTCGGATTCGAGGCGGCACTGTGGGTGCCGTCGGGCTCGATGGGCAACATCATCGCGCTGATGCTGCATCTGCAGCGCGGCGATCGGTTCCTGGCACCCGAGCACGCCCATGTGCTGGGGTCCGAGCTCGGTACCGCCGCATGGTTGGCGGGCGGAATGCCCGACGCCCTCCCCCACGACGGTGGGCCCGGCCGTCCCCTCGCGTCGACGGTGCGCGCGAAAGCCGGCGGCGACGGTCCGTACTTCGCGCTGCGGACCACGCTGTTGTCGCTCGAGAACACCCACAATTTCGCAGGCGGTACCGTGTTCGGACCGGACGAGTGGTCGGATCTCGTTGCCGCCGGACGTGATTGCGGGCTGAAGGTGCACCTCGACGGGGCGCGACTGTGGAATGCCGCTGTGGCTCTGGATGTTCCGATCGCCTCGCTCGCTGCCGGTGCGGACACGGTGCAGGTGTGCCTGAGCAAGGGCCTCGGCGCGCCGGTCGGTTCGATGTTGGTCTCGGATTCCGCGAGGATTGACGAGGCTCGGCGTGTACGAAAGATGTTGGGCGGCGGCGTCCGTCAGGGCGGTGTCCTGGCTGCGGCCGGGCTCGTGGCGTTGGATCGGATCGGCGATCTGGCCGTCGATCACGCCAACGCGTCGACCCTCGCGTCCGGTTTGCGCGAGCGTGGTTGGGAGGTGACCGAGCCGGAGACGAACATCGTGCTCGCAACGGTTCCCGACCCGGCATCGACGGTCACCGAGTTGGCCGAGTCGGGTATCGCCGCGGTGACCGTCGCGGGCAAGGTGCGTTTCGTGACCCACCGCGACGTCGATGCCGCCGATATCGCCGAGGCGCTGGAGCGGCTGCGCAGCATGTGAGCGCCGTGCCTTCCTGTCGTTCCGCAGGCTCCACTCCTGCCTCGTAGTCTGCTACGAGGAAACACTCACATGCGACGAAGGCGCTCCAACGCCTCCTCGACGTCGGCCGTGGTGCCTGCGAACGAGAATCGCACGGTGTGGTTCCCGCGTACGGTGTCGAAATCGATGCCCGGTGCCAATGCGACCCCGGTCTCGGACAGCACTCGCGCACACCAACTTCGCGAATCGTCGGTCAGGTGCGCGATGTCGGCGTACACGTAGAAGGCACCATCGGCCGGTGCGAGGTCGGTGATCCCCATGGCCGGCAAACCGTCGAGCAGAATGCGGCGGTTGACGGCGTAGCGCTCGACATGTGAATCCAGCTCGATGCGGGACTCCTCGGTGAACGCCGCGATGGCGGCAACCTGGGAGATCGCCGGTGGGCAGACCGTCATGTTCGACGCCAATCGTTGGACGGCTCTGCGCAATCGCGTCGGCAGCAGCATCCAGCCCAGCCGCCACCCGGTCATCGAGAAGTACTTCGACACCGATCCGATGGCGACGGATTCCTTGGAGGTCTCCCAGGCGCTGGACGTACGTGCGTCCCCGTAGGCGATGCCGTGGTAGATCTCGTCCGAGATCAGCAGAGTTCCGTGCTCGTCGCACCAGCGCGCGATCGCGGCGAGCTCGTCGGGGTCGATGATCGTGCCGGTGGGGTTGGCCGGGCTCGCGATGATGAGCCCTGCGGGCGGCTCGGGCAGTTCCTCGAGCATGGCGACGGTCGGTTGGAACCGCGTCTCGTCGACGCAATCCAGTTCGACGACGCGACAGCCCAACGCCGCCAACGTGTTTCGGTACGCCGGATAACCCGGCCTGGCCATGACGACCGTGTCCCCCGCGTCGAACGCAGCGAGGAACAGCAACGTGAATGCGCCCGACGACCCGGTCGTGATCACCACGTCGTCGGCGTCGACGGAGATGCCGTACCGCGCGCTGTGGTACTCGGCGATCGCGCGACGCAGCGGCAGAATGCCCAGCGTCTCGGTGTACCCGAGCAGCTGCGCGTCCAGGGCCTCGCGGGTGGCGCGCCGTACCGGCTCGGGCGCTCGCGTCGAGGGCTGACCTGCAGCAAGCGAGAGCACGTCGCCGTGAGTGCGTGCCCGCTCGGCCGCCGCGGCGAACACATCCATCACGTGGAACGGCTCGACCATCGATCGCTGGGATTCACTGTGCATTGTTTCGACCCTACTGATCCCGGGACGCTCGGTACCTCACGCCTTCGCAAACGCGCGCGCATGTGCCATGTGCGCGCAAAATCGCGCCGTTTCGGAGGCGATTCCGCTCGCATCCGACAAATGCGCGCGCGTTTGCCCCCGACGACCGGCCTCGACAAACCCGGCCGACGCAGCGCACCTACAGCGAAATGCGACCCTCCACCGCAGCCAGGCCGATGTCGGTACGAAAGTGACTGCCCGGCAATCGGATTCCCGCGATACGGGAGTATGCGTCGTCGCGGGCGGCGGTGAGGTCGAATCCGGTGCCGACCACGCTCAGCACGCGTCCGCCCGCGGAGACGACTGCGCCGTCCTTCACCGAGGTGCCTGCGTGCAGGACGCCTTCCCCGTCGGAGCCGAGGATCTCGTCACCGGTCCGCGGGCGACCGGGGTAGTTCTCGGCGGCGATGACGACGGTGACGGCCGCACCGTCCTTCCAGCGCAACGGCGCAAGTGCGGCAAGCGTGCCGGTCGCTGTCGCGTTCAGCACCTCGCCGAGAGGGGAATCGAGCAGCGCCAGCACCGCCTGGGTCTCGGGATCGCCGAAGCGGCAATTGAATTCGACGACCGCCGGGCCGTCGGCACCCATCGCCAGACCGGCGTACAGCAGACCGGAGAACGGCACGCCACGCTGCACCATCTCGGCAGCAACGGGTTTCACCACATCACGGACGATCTCCTCGACCGCGCCCTCGGGCAACCACGGCAGCGGGGTGTATGCGCCCATGCCGCCGGTGTTGGGTCCGGTGTCGCCGTCGCCGACGCGTTTGTGGTCCTGCGCGGGCAGCAGAGGCACCACGGTCTCGCCGTCGACGAGGCAGAACAGGGACACCTCGGGTCCGTCGAGGAACGATTCGAGCAGCACCGGGTGGCCGTTCTCGAGCAGTTCGGCAGCGTGATCGCGCGCGACGAGGCGGTCGGTGGTGACGACAACCCCCTTGCCTGCAGCCAGGCCGTCGTCCTTGACCACCCAGTTGGGGCCGAAGCGGTCGAGGGCTGCGTCGAGCAGGGCGGGTGAGTCGACGATTTCGCTGTGCGCGGTGCGGACACCTGCTGCTGCCATCACGTCCTTGGCGAAGGCCTTGGATCCCTCGATGCGAGCGGCGTCGGCGGACGGGCCGAATGCGGCGATGCCTGCCTCGCGGAGAGCGTCGGCCACACCGAGGACCAGGGGTACCTCCGGTCCGATGACGACCAGGTCGGCGTCGAGTTTCTTCGCCAGCGCGGTCACCGCCTCACCGGAAGCGACGTCGACCACGTGCTGCTCGGCGAGCTTCGCGGTGCCTGCGTTGCCGGGAGCCACGAACAGCTTCTCGACCGACGGATCGGCCTTCAACGCAAGTAGAAGGGCGTGCTCACGAGCACCGGAACCAATGACTAGTACGCGCACAGTGCATCAGACTATCTGCTCGACGCGAAAGCGCCCCGCACCTGTCATGGTGCGGGGCTCTTTCGTGGTGGTTCGGTGTCACTGCGTGAGGTCGTAGAACGTCACGTTGTCGACCGTGGTCGCGGTGAAGTTCTCGGTGACCCAGGCGGAGATCTCCGCCGAGGTACCCGACTCCATTCCCGGCATCCCTCCGCCGCCGATGAAGTAGTGGATCTGCCCCTCGGCGACGTACTGCTGGAACTCGGCGAGAGTCGGGGACGGGTCGGTGCCGTTGAACCCGCCGACGGGCATGACGGGCTCCTCGGTGGCCAATTGATAGCCGGCCGCCGTGTTGGCTCCGATGGCCGCTGCCACCCAGGTGTAGGAGTCGGCGTCCTGCTCGAGCATCTCGGTGATCGCGGTGGTCGGCTTGCTGCCCTCGAGAAGACCGCCCATTGCGCCGCCCATGCCGCCCATCTCGGCACCACCCGGCATTTGGCCGGGTGCCCCCGCCTGTCCCGGGAATCCCGCCGGTGGCTGCATCCCGGCCGGTAGCTGGACGCCTGCCGGCAACTGCATTCCGCCCGGCATTCCGCCCTGACCTCGGCGGCCCTCGCCCACACCGCCGAACCCGCGCATACCGGTGTTCGGGCCGGCCGAGACGATGGCACCGGTGTGCGGAGTACCGATCGTGTCGACCGCGTAGGCCGTCGGCCCGGCGAGTCCGGCGAACATCACCGCCAGGATCGACGCCGCCGCCAGCCTGCCCCGGGTCAGCGCGGGTACGAGCAGCGTCACGACGGCCACAACTCCGACGACGAGAATCGCCCACTTCAACCACGGCACGAAACTCTCACTGCGGCGCAACAACACCCACGCCATCGCCACGGTCGATGCCACGGCGACGGCCATCGCGATGCGTACCCAGTACGTATCGCGTCGACGCCACAGCACCACGCTGCCGATGCCGATCAGTGCGGCGACGGCAGGTGCGAGAGCAACGGTGTAGTACGCGTGGAAGATTCCGGCCATTAAACTGAACGTCAGCCCCGTCACGAGCAACCACGATCCCCACACGATCAGCGACGCACGCTGCCCGTCGGTTCGAGGTGCCCTGCCGCGCAACACGAGTCCGACCACGAACAGGATCAACGCGGCCGGGAGAAGCCAGGCGATCTGGCCGCCCTGGGAGGCGTCGAACATGCGGAGGATGCCGGTCTCTCCCCAGATACCACCGGGCATGCCTCCCGGCATTCCCCCGGCCATGTCGGCACCCATACCCCCGCCCATACCGCCGCGGCCGGGGGTGACACTTCCGGTTTCGTCACCGCTGAGCCGACCGAATCCGTTGTAGCCGAGCGTGAGTTCGAGGATCGAATTGTTCTGCGAACCGCCGACCCACGGCCGCGACGACGCCGGCCAGAATTCCACGATCAGAATCCACCATCCGGCCGAAACGATCATCGCGCCGAGTGCACCGAACAACTGCATCAGCCGGGTGAGAAACTTCGGCGGTCCGGCGATCAGGTAGGTCAACGCCAGCGGCGGTACGACGAGCATCACCTGGAGCTGCTTGGTGAGGAATCCGAATCCGACGAACATGCCGGTGATCAACAGCCACTTGGTCTTTCCGCTCTCGACGCCGCGCAGCAGTGCCCAGACCGATGCGATCATCAGCAGCACGAGCAGCGCGTCGGGATTGTTGAACCGGAACATCAGTGCGGCAACGGGGGTGACGGCCAGCACCAGGCCTGCGAGCAGACCGGCCGCGCCGCCGAAGCGTCGCTTGACGGTGGCGCGCAGCAGTGCCACCGAGGCGACTCCGAGGAGCGCCTGCGGCACCAGCATCGCCCAGGTGTTGAGGCCGAAGATGCGCACCGACAACGACATCAACCACAGCGACATCGGGGGCTTGTCGACGGTGATCGAGTTGGCGGCGTCGGAGGATCCGAAGAAGAAGGCCTTCCACGACACCGAACCCGCCTGCACCGCAGCGGAATAGAAGGAGTTGGCCCAACCCGAGGCACCGAGTCCCCAGATGTAGGCGACGCCGGTGCCGACCAGCAACGCGACCAGACCGATCCACTCCCATCGCGGGGAGGTGACGGGCGCGGCCGAGGCGTCCGCGGCGGGGCGTTCGATCGTCGTCGTCGTCACAGATTCTTCTCCGAACCGGCAGGCTGGGAATCGGCCGACGCGGAGCTACGGAAGACCCACCGCAGTGCGACGAATCGGCACACCGTGGCAACGAGATTGGCGACGATGAGGACGGCGAGTTCGACGTGCCGGGACACATCGGGCACCCAGGCATGCAGTACCGCGAGCGATCCGCTGGTGACGAGCAGAGCGAAACCGAAGATCGCCAGTCCCTGCAGTTGATGCTTGCCTGCGCCGTCCGATCCGCGGACGCCGAAGGTGAAGGCGCGGTTGGCCGCGGTATTGAGTACCGCGGTGATCAGTAGTCCGAAGAAGTTCGCGGCCTGCGCGCCGATCAACGAGTGCAGCACCAGGTACAGCAACGCGTAGGCGACGGTGCTGGCGATGCCGATGATGCCGAATCGCACCATCTGGCTGATCATTCCGTGCGGCACTCCGGGCACGAGCGGCTCCCGTCCCAGGCTTCGACGCAGTTCGGCGACCGGCAGTACGCCGGTGGCCAGGGCGCGGCCGACGCGCCAGCATCCCTGCAGGTCCTTGACGGCGGTGTCGACGATGTTGACGCTGCTGTTCGGGTCGTCGACCCAGTCGACGGGCACCTCGTGGATACGCAGGCCGACTTTCTCTGCGATGACGAGCAATTCGGTGTCGAAGAACCACCCGGTGTCCTCGACGAGCGGCAACAGCTGTCGGGCGACGTCGGTGCGCATGGCCTTGAAACCGCACTGCGCATCCGAGAAGCGTGCGCGCAGCGACGTGCGCAGAATGAGATTGTAACTGCGCGAGATGAATTCGCGTTTCGCGCCGCGGACCACCCGGGACGATCGGTTGAGTCGTGATCCGATGGCGAGGTCCGAGTGACCGGACATCAACGGCGCGATCAGCGGCATCAGAGCGTTGAGGTCGGTCGACAGATCGACGTCCATGTAGGCCACGACATCGGCGTCCGATGCGAGCCAGACGGCTTTGAGTGCTCGTCCGCGGCCCTTCTCGTCCAGGTGATGAACCCGGACTCCCTCGATCTCGTCGGCCAGCCGGTGTGCCACCGCGAGGGTGCCGTCGGTACTGGCGTTGTCGGCGATCGTGATGCGCGACCGGAACGGGATCCGGTCTTCCAGATGCTCGTGTAGACGACGAATGCACTGTTCGAGATCCGCCTCTTCGTTGTATACCGGGATGACCACCTCGAGAGTGGCCGTGGCGTTCGAGCCGGGCCGCTGGCCTGCTCGTGCGAGGGAATTCGTTGTCATGTGGACCAGAATCGGGCCCCGAGCTGGACCCACCCTGCGATGAACCTGGCAATCACCTGGGAGACGCGACCGGTGGAAGGGCCCCGGTCGAATCGGGTAGGGCATCCTGTTCCCATGGCTTCCATTTTCAGCAAGATCATCGCCGGCGAAATCCCGGGACGTTTCGTCTGGCAGGACGACGACGTGGTGGCGTTTCTGACGATCGCACCGGTCACTCAGGGCCACACACTGGTGGTTCCGCGCGAGGAGATCGACCAGTGGCAGGACGTCGACGGTGCCGCGTTCGCGAAGATCACTGCCGTTGCCCAGATCATCGGCCAGGCGGTCAGGACCGCGTTCGACGCTCCCCGCGCCGGACTGCTGATCGCCGGGCTCGAAGTGCCGCACCTGCATCTGCACGTGTTTCCGGCATACGACATGGGCAACTTCGACATCTCCGGTGCCGACCCGAATCCGTCGGCGGAGTCGCAGGACGAGGCAGCGACCAAGCTGCGCGCGGCGTTGCGTGAACTCGGGCACGCGGCTCACGTCCCGGACTGACGCACCTCGCTCACCGCAGAGGCGTGAGCAGGCGTCGACGCGTCCGCAGGTGCATCGACACCTCGTCGGATCGGGTGTCGGGGTCGTAGCCCGGGCCGATATCGGTGTCGATGTCGTGCGGACCGGGCGCGAGTCCGCATTCGGGGCAGATCCCCAACGGTCCGAGGTCGGTTCCGCAGGTCGCGTGCAGGAATCGGCGACGCTTCCCTGCGGGTTTCGCCGTCTGTTCCTCACCCCAGTAGCTCAGGGCGAACACGGTGGGCCACAGTCGTTCGAGGGCGGCGGTGGGGACGTAATCGTCGCGTCCGCCCTCGACGGCGCGGGCTCGTCGTTCGAGCAGCCCGGCCTCGACCAGTGCGCCGAGTCGTTGCGCGAGGACCGCCTTGGAGATGTCGAGGTGGACCTGGAAATCACCGAAGCGTCGGACCCCGAAGAAGCAATCGCGCACGATGAGCATCGTCCATCGCTCGCCGACGAGTTCGAGGGCACGGGCCAGGGAGCAGTCCTGGCGGGCGTAGTCGATTCCGAGTGCCATGACGCGATAGTACAGTCTGTTGACCGAACCAAGTTGGGCGTTTACAGTTCGATCACCAGACCAAAAGGACGACGATGACCGACGCTGCACCCTCGCCCGTCAGCACCGACAACAGCACCCGCGCGCTCACCATCGCAGCGCTGGGCACCCTGCTGACTCTGATGGCGTTCACCGCACCACTCGCCACGATCAACAGCACCGCCGCGGACCTGATGTCCGACGCAGCAGGACGCACCTGGATTCTCAGCTCGATGAGCATCGGCCTCGCTGCCGCCCTGCTCACCACCGGTACCGTCGCCGACGACTTCGGCCGCCGACGCACCTTCGCACTCGGTGCGGCGGTGCTGGCCGTCGGCGCGATCGTCGGTGCCGTCTCTCCCGACACTCTGATCTTCGTCCTCGCCCGCATCCTGCAGGGTCTCGGCGGCGCGGCCGTCATCGCGTCGAGCCTGGGGATCATCGCGCACACTCACCCGGCCGGTCCGGTGCGCGCGAAGGCGAGCGGGGTGTGGGGCGCGAGCGTGGGTGCAGGCATCGCTCTCGGCCCGCTGCTCGCCGCCGTACTCGATCGCTGGGCGAGTTGGCGTGAGGCCTACGTGGTTCTCGCGGTTGCCACGGTCGCATTGGCCGTCGCCGCGCATGTGCTCGTCGAAGAATCCAGGTCCGACGCCCCGCGTGGCCTCGATCCGGTCGGTGCGCTGCTGTTGGCCACGGGCGTCGCCGCGTTGCTGGCCGCTCTCGTCGAGGGCAGGCAGGGCTGGATCGCCGTCACTCCGATCGTGCTCTTCGTCCTCGCGGCCCTGCTACTGTCCGCGTTCGTGGTCCTCGAATTGCGGGGTGCCACTGCGATGCTCGATCTGACACTCTTCCGGCACCCACCGTTTCTGGCCGCCACGGTCGCCGCGCTGGCCACCGGCGGCGGCATCATCGCCCTGATGTCGTACATGCCGGGATTCCTCGGAACCGTTCTGGGAATCGATGCGCTCGGTGCCGCCCTGCTGCTGTTCGGGTGGTCGGCCACGTCCGTGGTCACCGCCTTGCTCGCCCGCAGGCTGCCCGCATCGATGAGCGGTCGGACGCAACTCGCCGTCGGTCTGGTCGGCGTCGCGATCGGCATGGTGATGCTCACGGGGTTGTCCGAGAACGCATCCTGGCCGCGACTGCTGCCGGGACTGCTCGTGGCAGGAGTCGCCAGCGGGATACTCAACGCCGCCCTCGGACGCGAGGCCGTGGCCAGCGTGCCCACCGGACGCGGCGGCATGGGCAGCGGTGCCAACAACACCGCGCGCTACGTCGGCTCCGCCATCGGAGTCACCGTCGTTGCGGTGGTGGCCGTTCCGGCCGGCGGGAGTGGAGCCCGCGGAATGACCCAATTTGCGGGCAGTGGAGCCCGCGGAATGACCCAATTTGCGGGCAGTGGAGCCCGCGGAATGACCCAATCGATGAGCAGCCACAGCTTGACTGCGCTGACCGAAGGGTGGAACACCGCAGCTCTGGTCACCGCGGCGATTTCCGTGTGCGGAGCCGTGGTCGTGGCGGTCTCACGCTCCCGGCGGTAGCGAGTACTCCTGCTCCGGCCTGCCGGTCGACCCATAGCGCAGCTGCATGCGCAGTCGACCCTTGGACACGAGGGTGGCCAGGTAACGCTGCGCGGTCGCACGTGAAATGCCGATGGCCGCAGCAACTTCACCCGCGGACATCGGATCGGCGGTCGCGCGCACGGCGTCGAGCACCAGATCACGGGTGACGGACTGCGAGGACGGCAGCGGTGCCGCCGCGCGCGGACGCAACGCGTCGAGTCCGCTGTCGATGTCGGCCTGGCTCAGCTCGTCCGAACGGTCGAGAGCGCCGCGGTACGCCCGGTATCCGGTGAGGCGATCGACCAACGCCGAGCGCGGAAACGGTTTGATCAGATACGTCCAGGCACCCGCGGCCAACGCCGATCGAACGGTCTGCTGATCCGCCGCGGCGGAGAGCACCACGGCGTCGCACTCGAGTTCGCGCACCAGGTCGATTCCCGATCCGTCGGGCAGATAGACGTCGACCAGCGCCAGATCGAACGACTGCGTCGACGCCAACTCCCGCGCCTGGGCGATGCTCGTCGCCACCGCGGCCACCTCGTAGTCGGCCAGCGAATTCACCAGTGCCGCATGTAGATCCGCGACTCGGAAATCGTCGTCCACCACCAGTACTCTCATTGCGACACCTCGTCGGTCAGTAGTGCGTCCGGGATCGACGCGATGAACACTGCGCCTCCTCGTTCGTTCTCGTCGGTGATCTGCCCACCGACATCGGCCAGCGTCACGTCGCCGCCGCGGGTACGTGCGATCTGCCGACTCAGCGCCAATCCCACCCCTCGGCCGCCCGGCGAGTCCGCCGTCGACTTGGTCGAGACTCCCTCCACGAACACCTGATCGACTTCCAGATCCACACCGTCGCCGGAATCGACGACCACGATGTGCAGGGTCGAACCGTCCTGCACCAGTTCCACTTCCACCTCGGCGGGCCTGCGGACTCCCAGCCTGGCTGCATCGATCGCATTGTCGACGAGGTTGCCCAGCACAGTCGTCACGTCGACGGGGACGGCCACCTCTCCCCCGACCCAGGTGTTCTCGCCCAACACCATTCGCACCCCGCTCTCACGCGCGTGCGCGGCTTTCGCGGTCAGGAACGACCGCAGATAGGCGTCGGACAGGGCATCGATACCCTCGACGGTTTCCGATCTCGGCCCCACACCGAGTATCTCGTCGATGTACTGCGACGCACGATCCGGGTGGCCCTCGTGCAGCAGTCCGCTGACCAGATGCATTCGGTTCGCGAACTCGTGGCGCTGGGCGCGCAGTACGGCGGACATCGACTGCACCGCGTCGAGTTGACGCGTCAGCGTCTCGACGTCCGTTCGGTCACGCACGGTCAGCACCGTACCCAGATTGCGATTGTCACGCAGCACTTTTCGAGCGGCTGCGACGACCACGACCTCGTTCACCGCCGCGAGTACGGGTTCGGCCGTCGGAGATTCGATGACCTCGAGCAGTCTCGGAGTCAGACCGATGTTCTCGATCCGCATTCCCGGCTTACCGTCGATCGAGAGCAACGAGCGCGCTTCGTCGTTGACGACCGTGACGACGCCGTTCGGATCGATGGCGACCACGCCCTCGCCGATGCCGTGCAGCACGGCCTCCTGTTCACGCACCAATTCGGCGAGCTCCTCCGGCTCGAGCCCCAGCGTCAGTCGTTTCCACCTGCGCGCCAACAGGGTCGAGCCGGCCAGCCCGAGCAACAGCACGGCACCGGTCACCAACCCGCCGTTGACCAGATCCTTCACCAGCTCGGTACGCACGGCCGTGGTCGATATGCCCACGCTCACTTCGCCGACCACCACGTCGGTCGAACCGAGCGCCAGCACAGGCACTTTCGCGCGTACGGAGTCGCCGAGCGTGCCGCGCTCCTGCTCGACCACCTCGTTGCCCGCCAGCGCACCGGATGGATCGGTACTCACTCGCTGACCCAGCACCGTCGGATCGGGGTGCGCCAAGCGAAGACCGCGATCGTCGGTGATGACGACGAACAGGGCGTCGGTGCGGGTGCGGGCACCCTCGGCCGCGCGCTGCAAGGCCCCGCCCGCCAGCACTCCCGCGGGTGCGGCATCGGTGCCTGCGGTGTCGACTGCCGAGAACTGCTCGACGAGCGAGCGCACCTCCGGGTCCGACGCCACCGTCCGGGCGACCGCGAGCGCGCGCTCGCCGTACTCCTCGCTCGCCTGCCTGCCGCTGCTGATCGCGAACACCCCGAACGCCACAGCCAGGGCCACCGCCACCAGCGCTGCCTGCAACAACAGCACCTGGGTCCTCAATCGCACTCGTTCAGGCTATGCGTCGGGCGGGCTCGAGCACAATGCGCAAAAGGCTCTTTACGTTGCTTGCGCGGGTAGTGCGCACAACGGCGACCATGTGATGCCGGTTACGTAACTTCAGTCACACACGCAGTCCAACCGGACCCACCTCACACATTCGAGAAGGAGTGCACGATGTTGGTGATACTCGGCTTCCTCATGGTAGCCGCCTTCATGTTCTTGATCCTGACCAAGAGAGCCACGCCCGTCGTCGCACTCACCCTCGTACCCGTCATCTTCGGTCTGCTGGCCGGCGCGGGGCTCGGCATCGGTGACATGATCACCGACGGCATCAAGTCTCTGGCCCCCACCGCGGCCCTGCTGTTCTTCGCCATCATCTTCTTCGGCATCATGATCGACGTCGGACTGTTCGACCCACTGGTGCGCGGCATTCTGCGCCTGGTGCGCAACGATCCGATGAAACTCGTTGTCGGAACTGCCATTCTGGCCATGGTCGTCTCGCTGGACGGTGACGGCTCCACCACGTTCATCATCGTCACGTCCGCCCTGCTGCCACTGTATCTCAAACTCGGTGTCAGCCCGGTCATTCTGACGGTCGTCGCCGGTCTCGCCAACGGCACGATGAACATCATTCCGTGGGGCGGCCCGACGGTTCGCGCTGCTTCCGCTCTCGGCATCTCCCCGTCCGACGTCTTCGTTCCGATGGTTCCTTCCATGATCGTCGGCCTGATCATCGTGCTGCTCTTCGCCGTTCACCTGGGCATCATGGAGCGCCGACGCATCGGCAAGCTGATCTACGAGCCCGAGTTGGTGGCCTCCGGTGGCGGCGGCAGTATCCGCAAGGGTGGCAAGGCTACCGGCGGTGCAGGCACCGGCGGATCGGACGACGGCGAATCGGGTCAGTTCTTCGACGGTCTCGACCCCAACCGCGACACCCTGCGCCCGAAGCTGCTGTGGTTCAACGCTGCTCTGACGGTCATCCTCCTCGTCATCCTCGTCATGGACATCCTGCCCATCCCGGTGCTGTTCATGATCGCTGCCTCCATTGCCCTGACGGTCAACTTCCCCAAGGTCAAGGAGCAGGGCGACGCGATCGCACGGCACTCGTCGTCCATCGTCTCGGTGGTCGCCATGGTGCTCGCCGCGGCAATTCTGACCGGCGTCTTCCAGGGCACCGGCATGGTCGAGGCCATGGCGGAGTGGCTGCTCAACGTCATCCCGTCCGGCATGGGCCCGTACCTGGCCGTCATCACCGGCATCCTGAGCATCCCGCTGACGTTCTTCATGACCAACGACGCCTTCTACTTCGGCATCCTGCCGGTGCTGACCGAGACCGCAGGCAAGTACGGCATCGACCCGGTCGAGATGGCCCGTGCCTCGATCACCGGTCAGCCCGTCCACCTGCAGAGCCCGCTGGTTCCGGCCATCCTGCTGCTGGTCACCCTCGCCGGAGTGTCGCTGGCCGATCACCACAAGAAGGTGCTGTGGCGAGCGGTGGTCGTCTCCCTCGCGATGCTTGCCGTCGGCATCGTCCTCGGCCAGATCCCGTTCGGCTGATCCCCCACCCCATCTCGCGTAGGAGAAACCGTCATGACTGTTGGCGTACTGCACAACAATTCACCCGAGGGCCGCGCAGCACTGGCGGCAGCCGTTCGAGAAGCACGCATCCGCGAGACGGACCTGGTCGTCCTGCACGCACTCTCCGGATCGGCCGAACCGTCCGCCGAGGCCGCCGAGACGCAGGCCGTGTCCACGTCGGTGGAGACCGCTCTGACCGACATCGACCACGCCGACGCGGTCTCCTGGACCGTGGCAGTGGGTAGGCCCGACCCCGACGCCGTCAACACACTGCTGACCCTGGTGGAGGAGCAGAAGTCGGAGATCCTGGTGGTGGGCTCGCGGCACCGCTCGGCGGTCGGAAAGTTCCTGATGGGACAGACCATTCAGCGTCTGCTCCTCGAGATCCCGGTCCCGGTTCTGCTGGTCAAGTCCGGAGCGTGAGTGCTCCGACACCGATGAGACGAGTACTGGGGTACAGCCTCCGATGGATCGGCCTCGCGGCCGTATCCGTCGGGGGCTGGGCCCTTTTCGCGACTCTGGGTCTGACGGCACCGTCGTTGTTCGCCGCACTTGTCGTCGCCGTGGTCTTCGCGCTGACCGGCCTCGGTCCGGCTGCCGTCCCCCGTCCGGCATCGATGGCGGCGCAGGGCACACTGGCGGTGACGATCGGGTTGATGCTCGACACCGACACACTGGGTGCGTTGGGCGAGAACTGGATTCCCGCAGTTCTCGTCGGTGCGGGGACACTGGTCGTCAGTGCAGGCTGCGGCGCGCTGCTGGCTCTGCATCGCGACGTCGACCCGGTCACCGGAGCGCTGTCCCTGATTGCCGGTGGCGCAACGGGTCTGGTGTCCATCGCCCGAGAACTCGGCGGGGACGAGCGCATCGTCGCGGTGGTCCAGTACCTACGCGTCGCACTCGTGGTGGTCACGATGCCGCTGATCGTCACGTTCGCGTTCCATACCGACACCGGTGGTGGGACAGCATCGTCCGAGCAGTCGACGACGCCCTGGTACATCGGTACGGCCTTTCTGATCGCTGCCGTCATCGCCGGAATCGTTCTCGCTCGGATCATCCGACTGCCCGCGCCCGCCACCCTCGGACCACTGATCGTCGCCGGCACCTGCGAGCTGCTCGGCTGGCCGGTCGACATCTCGGTACCCGCCGTGCTGCTGCCGGTGGCGTTCATCGTCATCGGATGGCAAGCGGGGCTCGCCTTCACCGTCTCCAGCCTGCGGGCGATCGGTCGCATCTTCCCGTGGGCTGCACTGCTGGTCGTATCGATCGGGGTGATCTGCGCACTGTTCGGCTGGGCACTGTCTGCGATCACCGGAGTCAGCATGCTCACCGGCTACCTCGCGACCACGCCCGGTGGATTGGCCGCCGTGCTGGCCGTGTCCGCGACGACGGGATCGGACGTCACCTTCGTCGCGTGCGTTCAGGTGATTCGGTTGGTGTCGATGCTCGTCGCCGCGCCACTCGCCGCAGCCGCGTACACGAAGCTGGCCGACCGCAAGAAGGCCGCAACGGCACGCGAATCATCCGTCGGCGCGGGGTAATTCGACTCGGAAGGTCGCGCCCTGCCCCGGGGCGCTCTGCACTGTCACAGTTCCGCTGTGCGCCGCGACCAGGGCCGCCACGATCGACAGACCGAGCCCGCTGCCCCCGCTCTCGCGTGTGCGCGAGGAGTCGGCTCGATAGAAGCGCTCGAAGACGTGCGCGGCCTCTTCCTTGCCCAGACCGGGTCCGGTGTCCTGTACTTCGAGCAGCACCGACGACTGGGTGGTCCCGACGCACACGGTGATGGACGCGGATTCCGGCGTGTGCCGTACCGCGTTTCCGACGAGGTTCGCGAGCACCTGACGCAGCCGCGCGTCGTCGCCGCGGACTTCGGGTATTCCCGGCCCGGCCAACACTTTCAGGGAGATGTCCCGCGTGGGCGAGACGGCCTTGGCGTCGTGCACCGCATCGGCGGCGACGGTCAGCAGGTCGACGCGCCGCATGTCCAGAGGTCGTTGCGCGTCGAGGCGCGCGAGCATCAACAGGTCTTCGACGAGCAGGCCCATGCGCGCCGACTCGCCCTCGATTCGATTCATCAGCAACGAGATGTCGCTCATCGCACCCTGTCGGTACAGCTCGGCGAACCCGCGAATGGTCGTCAGCGGTGTTCGTAATTCGTGGCTGGCATCGGCGACGAAGCGGCGCATTCGATCCTCGGATGCGCGCGCGGCCTCCTCGGAGGCGGCAGTGGCCGCGAACGCACGCTGAATCTGCGAGAGCATGCCGTTCAGGGCCGCCGACAACCGGCCCACCTCGGTCTTCTCACTCCACTCGGGAACTCGACGGTGGAGGTCTCCGGCGGCGATGGCCGCGGCAGTGGTCTCCACCTCACGCAACGGTCGCAGGCTGCGCCGCACCACGAAGTAGGCGATCACGGCCAGTGCGAGCAACACGGCTGCGCCGATGTAGAACTGGAGTACCACGAGTCTGCTGACGGTCTGCTGATTGGCATTGAGCGACATGCCGACGGTGGTGGAACCCTCGCTGTTCGTCACCGTGATCACCCGCCACTGCTTCGACGGGTCGCCCTCGGAACCGACGGTTTTCGGGGTCGCCGACGGCGTGCCCGACAGATCCGGAACATCTTCAGCCACATCGTTGATCGGGCCCCGGACGGTACCGTCGTTGGCCACCGAGCGAACGAAGAAGTTGGACGGAGGTCGACCGGGGTTGGGCTCGTCCACCGGTGGCAGCGGGCGAGCGTCGGGCTGCGCCCACCCACGGGACGCCTCGATCAGTTGTTGATCGAGGCGACGCATCAACGACGTCTCGAGCGAGGAGGTCACGGCAATCCCCGACGCCAACAGGCCGAGACCGACCAGGAGCAACAGCGCGGCGACCAAGGTGAAGCGCAGCGGCAGACTTCGAATCCGACCTCGAATGCCCGTCACCGTGGCTGGCGCATGACGTAGCCGACGCCCCGCAACGTGTGGATCAATCGGGTGTCGCCCGTATCGACCTTGCGGCGCAGATAGGACACGTAGGACTCCACCACTCCCACTTCTCCGCCGAAGTCGTAGTGCCACACGTGATCGAGAATCCGCGGCTTGCTCAGTACCGTTCCCGCGTTGACCATGAAGTACCGCAGCAGTGTGAATTCGGTGGGCGAGAGCGAGACCGGCTCGCCCGCCTTCCAGACCTCGTGGGTGTCGTCGTCGAGTTCGATGTCCGCGAACGCAACTCGGGAGGGCTGCGCGTCCTCGCTCTTGCCCGAACGGCGCAGGATCACCCGGAGTCGGGCCACCACCTCCTCGAGCGAGAACGGCTTGGTCACGTAGTCGTCCGCACCGAGGGTCAGCCCGGTCACCTTGTCCTCCACGGAGTCTCGTGCGGTCAGGAACAGTGCGGGCGCATCGATTCCGTCCGCCCGCAGCCGACGCAGCAGACCGAAGCCGTCCATGCCGGGCATCATCACGTCGAGAATGAGAGCCTCGGGCCTGAAGTTGCGGGCCTTGTCCAATGCCTCGGGGCCGGACGACGCCGTCGCCACCTCGAATCCCTGGTACCTGAGGCTGACCGACAGCAGTTCGACGATTGTCGGTTCGTCGTCGACGATCAGGACTCGGGCCTCGGGTGTCTCGCTCACGGTGTCCATCATCGCGCGAGATGCTGCCCGTTCGCTGGACTCTCGCTGTGAGGTTGCTGTGAGCACCCGACGAGGAGGCATGATGGCAGCACCATGGTCGACGCGAACCCGGGCACCCGCACCAGGGTTCGGCCTCCCGTGTCATCCATGCACGTATTCGCAACTCTGCTCGTGTTGGGCATCGCGTTCGGTGCCGACGTTGCCCGGTGGGTCGACTCGTCCCCTGCACTGCGGACCGGAGCGACGGTGTTCACCGGGATCTTCGTGCAGGCGACGCCGTTCCTGGTGCTCGGAGTGCTCGTCAGCGGAGGCATCGCCGCGTTCGTCTCGCCCGCGGTGCTGCAGAAGGTGGTGCCGAAGAACGCCACCGCTGCCGTCGGTGTGAGCGGACTGGCGGGAATGGCGTTGCCCGGTTGCGAGTGCGGTGCCGTTCCCGTTTCGCGCCGGCTGATGGATCAGGGTGTTCCGACGTCGGCAGCCCTGGCGTTTCTGCTCTCGGCACCGGCGATCAACCCCGTCGTCCTGGTCTCCACCGCGGTGGCCTTTCCCGGCGAGCCGGCGATGGTTCTCGCGCGGTTCTTCGGCTCGCTCGCCACCGCTCTGGTGATGGGCTGGCTGTGGACAAGGTTCGGCAAGGCCGAGTGGATCACCGCTCGCCTCGCCGATCGCGAACACCGGCACGGCACCTCGAAGTGGGAGACGTTCCGTGAGTCCGCGCGTGCGGACCTGCTGCAGGCCGGAGCCTTTCTCGTGTTCGGAGCAGCGGCCGCCGCGTTGCTGCATCTGGTGGTCCCCGACTGGGTGTTCGCCCATCTCGCCGGCCAGTTGTTGCTGTCGATCCTGGTGATGGCCGTCCTCGCGGTGGTCCTGGCGTTGTGCTCGGAGGCCGACGCGTTCGTCGCGGCGAGCATGTCGATGCTGCCGCTGCTGCCGCGGCTGGTCTTCCTGGTGGTGGGACCAGCTGTCGACGTGAAGCTGATGGCGATGCAGGCGGGCAGCTTCGGACGCGGCTTCGTGGCTCGCTTCGCTCCCCTGACCTTCGTCGTGGCGATCGTGTGCGCCTCGGTGAGCGGCTACGTGTTCCTGGGTGTGCGATGAGACGCGAGGTACAGAATCTGCTGCTGCTGCTCCTCGGCGGAGCCACGATCAAGATCTCGGTGGACGGAAGCTTTGTGCGATACGTCAAACCGTCACTGCATCCGTATCTGCTGACCGCCGGGGTGTTGATCGCCGCCCTGGCGATCGCGTCGATCGTCGCCGACATCCGCCGCGGTGGGCCCGGAGACGACGGACACGACCATGATTCGCGTCCGTACTGGCTGCTCCTGGTTCCGCTCGCGGTCATCCTGTTCGTCGCACCGCCCGCGCTGGGAGTCTCGGCAGTGGGTGATCGATCCGTCACCTCGGCGGCCGATCGTCAGAGGACGGCGTTTCCACCCCTGCCGGACGAGTACGCGCCCGAGGTTCCGCTGCTCGATGTCGTGCAACGCGCGGTCAGGGACACCGAAGGCAGCCTGGACGGACGAGAGATTCGCGTCACCGGATTCGCCGTCGCCACCGCGAACGGAGGCTCGCCGCGCGCCGACGGCACGAGAGAGGGCCTCGACCTCGCCCGCATTCTCATCATCTGTTGCGCGGCCGACGCCAGATCCGTTCGCATCCATCTCGACGCAGGTAGTCCGGCTCTCGACGACATTCCGGACGGCACCTGGCTGGAGATCTCGGGGACGGTCGACGCGGCGACCGCGACCGAGGACACGTCGTTCACACCCACGATGACGGTGTCGACGGTCGCGCGGATCGAGGCACCGGCGAACACGTACGCCTACTGACGCCATGGCCACCGTGCACACGAATTGGTACGATCGTACAAGTCACTTCCGACAATCGGACGAGCGCACCGTACCCGAACAGCGACAAGACGGTGCAAGGAGTGATTTCTCATGGCTTGGCTGATTCTCGTCGTCTCCGGCGTCCTCGAAGCGATCTGGGCAACCGCACTCGGTAAGTCCGAGGGCTTCACCAAACTCGGACCGTCCGTCGTCTTCGGCGTCGCGGTGGTGCTCAGCATGATCGGCCTCGCGATCGCGATGCGATCGTTGCCCACCGGCACCGCCTACGCCGTCTGGGTGGGAATCGGTGCCACCCTCACCGTCACGTACGCGATGATCACCGGTGCCGAATCCGCCTCGCTGCTCAAGGTTGCGCTTCTGGTCGGCATCGTCGGATGCGTCGTCGGACTGAAGGTTCTTCACTGATTTTCCGGGCTACGAGCAGTTACAGTAAAAAGATGAACTGGGTGTCAGCGATCACACTGCCCGCGCGCGCCGGAATTGCCATCGCCGAGCAGGCGATCGGCGTCGCGGAGGTCGCGCTGGCGACCACCAGGATGGCCTTGGCCACCGGTGCGTCGGGCACCGCAGGTGTCGCCTCGCTCGCCAACCCGCGCGGCGGCACGATGCAACTGCTGGCCCAGCTCGGCCAGCTCACCTCCGACGACCGCGCCCTGGGCAACGCCCTCAAGGAAGGCGGGCCACTCGATCGCCTGCTCGCCCAGGGTGGCGTCGTGGACCGCCTCACCTCCGAGGACGGCACCCTCGAGCGGCTGCTGTCCCCTGGCGGCCCGGTCGAGCGAATCCTGGCTCCCGGCGGACCCCTGGACCGGCTGCTCGCCGAGGACGGACCGCTCGAACGACTGCTCGCCGAGGGCGGTCTGCTGGACCGCATCACCGCCACCAACGGACCGCTGGAACGACTGACGGCCAAGGACGGTCCGCTCGAGGTGCTCACGCGTCAGGACGGCCTCATCGAACGCGCCATCGCCGAGGAGGGCATCCTCGAAACGCTCCTCGCCGAGGACGGAGCCATCGAGCGACTGACCGCCAAGGGTGGCCCACTCGATCAGTTGGTCAAGCTCTCGGAGACGTTGACGTCGGTGGCCCCCAACATCGAGCGGATGAGCATCTCGATCGACATCCTGCAGGATTCCGTGGAGATCCTTTCGGCCGCGGTACATCCGCTGGGAGAGCTGGTCGGGCGACTTCCGAGTCGGTGGCTCAAGAGCGGCAAGCAGTCGGTGCACGAACTGCACTGACCCGTCCCACGGGTACGTCCCGGGCCTTCTCGGATCGGCCGATGTTAGCGCTCACACTGGTCACGTGGGTGCAAAAAAGAAATCTTTGACAATGCCGATGTTATCGCTCACACTTTCGTCTTGATGTGATGCGAACCACACGGGACACCCCGGCGGACCCCGCTTCACGGTCTACTCCACTACGCAGGGAGAAACGATGAAGTTTCGACACCTATCCATCGCCGCAGCCGCGGTGGCGCTCACCCTCACGCTCGGCGCGTGTGGATCGAGCACCAAGACCGCGGACCAGGCTCCGGCCGAAGGCGGAAGCACGGCGGGCGCCCTGATCGGCGTCACGATGCCGACGAAGTCCTCGGCTCGATGGATCGCCGACGGCGACAACCTCAAGAGCGCGCTGGAGGGGCAGGGCTACAAGGTCGATCTGCAGTACGCCGAGAACGACATTCCCACCCAGGTGAACCAGATCGAGAACCAGATCACCCAGGGCGCAAAGCTTCTCATCGTGGCCTCCGTGGACGGCACCGCCATCACCACCCAGCTGCAGGAAGCAAAGGACAACGGCATCGGCGTCATCGCCTACGACCGCCTCATCCGTAACTCGCCCAACGTCGACTACTACGCGACGTTCGACAACTACAAGGTCGGCGTCGACCAGGCCACGTCGCTTCTCGTCGGTCTCGGCCTGAAGAACGAGGACGGCACCGACAAGGCCGATGCCCCGGCCGGCCCGTTGAACATCGAGGTCTTCGCCGGTTCGCCCGACGACAACAACGCCACCTTCTTCTTCGACGGTGCCATGGACACCCTGAAGCCGTACCTGGACAAGGGAACTCTGAAGATCGGCAGCGGCGAGTCCGATTTCGAGACGGCTGCGACACTGCGCTGGGATCCGGCCACCGCCCAGAAGCGCATGGAGGATCTGCTCACCAAGACGTATTCCTCCGGCCAGAAGGTGCAGGGCGTGCTCTCGCCGTACGACGGCTTGTCCATCGGCATCCTCTCCGCACTCAAGAGCAACGGATACGGAACAGCAGGGCAGCCGTACCCGATCGTCACCGGACAGGACGCCGAGGTGCCGTCCGTGAAGTCCATCATCGCCGGTGAGCAGTACTCCACGATCTACAAGGACACCCGTCAGCTGGCCGAGGTCACCATCGCGATGGCTCAGGCCATGCTCGACGGTCAGACGCCCGAGACCAACAACACCACCGATTACGACAACGGCGACAAGGTCGTTCCCGCGTACCTGCTGCAGCCGGAGATCGTCTACAAGGACAACTACGAGAAGCTGCTGGTCGAGGGTGGCTACTACACCGAGGATCAGTTGAAGTGAGTTCGGCGATGACGAGCCCGATCCTGGAGATGCGTGGCATCACCAAGACCTTTCCCGGCGTCAAGGCTCTACAGGACGTCACTCTCTCGGTGAATCGCGGCGAAATCCACGCGATCTGCGGCGAGAACGGCGCAGGCAAGTCGACGCTCATGAAGGTGTTGTCGGGTGTGTACCCACACGACACCTTCGACGGCGACATCGTGTTCGACGGTAAGCCGTGCGAGTTCTCCGACATCCGGGGCAGCGAGGCCGAGGGCATCGTCATCATCCATCAGGAACTTGCACTGAGTCCGTACCTCTCGATCGCCGAGAACATCTTTCTCGGCAACGAGCGGTCCAAGCGCGGGTTCATCGACTGGAACCGCACCAATTCCGAGGCCGCAGCCCTACTGAACCGGGTAGGGCTGCGGGAGAACCCCGTCAGCGTCGTCAGCGATCTCGGTGTCGGCAAGCAGCAGCTCGTCGAGATCGCCAAGGCGTTGTCCAAGGACGTGACGCTGCTGATTCTCGACGAACCGACTGCGGCACTGAACGATTCGGATTCCGCTCACCTCCTCGACCTGCTACGCGGTCTGCGGGACGAGGGCATCACGTGCGTGATCATCTCGCACAAGCTCAACGAGATCGCGGCCATCGCGGACCGGACGACGATCATCCGTGACGGCCGGACCATCAAGACCCTGGATATGCGAGACCCGGACGTCACCGAGGATCGCATCATCTCGCTCATGGTCGGCCGCGATCTCGAGCACCGGTTTCCGCCGCACGAATCGACCGTGGGAGAGGAAGTCCTGCGTATCGAGGACTGGACCGTGCACAGTCCGACGCAACACGGCCGGACCGTTGTCGACAAGGCGAATCTCAGTCTGCGCCGCGGGGAGATCGTCGGTCTTGCCGGCTTGATGGGTGCCGGACGCACCGAGTTGGCCATGAGCGTCTTCGGCCGAAGCTACGGCATCGACATCTCGGGGCGACTGTACAAGTACGGCAAGGAAATTCACGTCAAGTCGGTCAACGATGCCATCCATCACGGGATCGCCTACGCCACCGAGGACCGAAAGCGGTACGGCCTCAATCTGATCGACGACATCAAGCGCAACATCTCCACCGCCGCCCTGGACAAGCTGGTGACGGGAGGCTTCGTCGACGACAACCAGGAGTTCAAGGTCGCCGAGGGTTTCCGCAAGAGCATGAACATCAAGGCACCGAACGTGACCGCCGTGGTCGGCAAACTCTCCGGCGGCAATCAGCAGAAGGTCGTGTTGAGCAAATGGATCTTCAGCGATCCCGATGTGCTCATTCTCGACGAACCGACACGAGGAATCGACGTCGGCGCGAAGTTCGAAATCTATTCGATCATCAACGATCTCGCCGACGCCGGGAAGGCGGTCCTGGTGATCTCCTCCGAGCTCCCCGAACTGCTCGGGCTGTGCGACCGGATCTACGCACTGTCGGCAGGCCGTATCACCGGTGAGGTCACTCGCGAGGACGCGACCCAGGAATCGCTCATGCATCTCATGACCCGTGGAACAGGAGTACTTCGATGAATCAGTTGTCGACCGTGCGGGGGTTGCTCACGCGCAACCTTCGCCAGAGCGGAATCTTCATCGCCTTCGCGCTGATCATCGTGCTGTTCACCGTGCTGACGGGCGGTCAGCTTCTGGTGCCGCAGAACATCAGCAACATGGTGGTGCAGAACTCGTACATCCTCATCCTGGCCATCGGCATGGTCGTGATCATCATCGCGGGCCACATCGACCTGTCCGTCGGCTCGGTCGTCGCGGCCACCGGTGCCATCGCCGGTGTCCTCATGGTTCAACAGAACGTGCCGTGGCCACTGGCGGTGCTGATCACGTTGATCGTCGGCGGCCTGATCGGTGCCTGGCAGGGCTATTGGGTCGCGTACTTCGGCATACCGGCGTTCATCGTGACGCTGGCAGGCATGCTCGTCTTCCGCGCAGTCACTCTCATCGTTCTCGGCAACCAGGGCATCGGGCCGTTCCCGGGACCGGTGCGCACACTGTCCAACGGCTTCCTGCCCGGCTTCCTCGGCAACGTGGGACTCGGACCACTGGGCGGGGCCGACATCTTCACGTTGCTCGTCGCCATTGTGACCGTCGTCGGAATCGTGTTCAGCCAGTGGCGGTCCCGCACGGGTCGGCAGAAGTACGGCCAGACCGTGGACGCACTGCCGCTGTTCCTGATCAAGATGGCCTTCGCTGCCGCTCTCGTACTCGCCATCGCGGTGCAGCTGGCGCGGTTCAAGAACCTGCCGTACGTACTGATCCTGCTCGCCGTGCTGGTGATGGGCTACTCCACCCTCGCGGGCAAGACGGTGTTCGGTCGGCACGTGTACGCGATCGGCGGCAACATCCACGCTGCCTCGCTGTCCGGCATCAAGGTCAAGCCGGTCACCTTCTGGATCTTCGTCAACATGGGCGTGCTCTCGGCCCTGGCCGGAATCATCTTCGCCGGTCGACTCAACCAGGCCGGACCCACCGCGGGCAACGGCTTCGAGCTCGACGCCATCGCGGCGGCCTTCATCGGCGGCGCGGCAGTGCAGGGCGGCGTCGGCCGCATCGTCGGCGCACTCACCGGTGGGCTGATCATCGCCGTGATCAACAGTGGAATGTCGCTCATCGGCTCGCCCAGTGAGCGCGTTCAGCTGGTCAAGGGCCTGGTCCTGCTCGCGGCGGTTGCGTTCGACATCTGGACCAAGCGTCGAGCAGCGAGCGGCAAGGGCAACAAGGGCGACAAAGCCGCGCCCCCGAGCAGCTATCTCGGTGTGCCCGTGCCTGCCGAGATGTTCACCGGTGCCGAACAGGGCAAGCCTGCGCCCACCACGACCGGCACGGCGGTGAACACACCCACCTGACGTGCATGTTCGCGGGCGCCGAGGGACCCGGCATGCTGTGATTGTCTTCGACGACGCGAGAGGAGCTGCACGACGATGACGCCGACACGCGGACCAGCCATGACCGATGTCGCCCGGCTCGCAGGTGTGTCCCACCAGACCGTCTCCCGCGTCATCAACGGTCATCCCAACGTGACCGAGGCGACGCGAACGAAAGTGGATCGGGCGATCTCGGAGCTCGGATACCGCCCCAACACCGCCGCTCGTGCTCTGGTGACCGGCCGCAGCAAGACCATCGGAATCGTCGGCACCGGAAACGCTCTGTACGGCCCGGTCTCGACCCTCTACAGCGTCGAGTACGCAGCACGCCACGCCGGCTACTCGGTGGTGGTCGCCGTCCCCACCTCCTTCGACGAGTCGGCGATCATCACCTGCGTGCGCCGGTTGCAGAAGCAGGGCGTCGACGGCGTGGTCGTCATCGCGCCACTGCGCACCGACGGCGGCGACATCGCCGATCTGGCCGGGGAGCTGCCGCTGGTGGCCGTCGAGGGTTCGCCCGCCGGCGATCTGGCCGTGGTCTCGGTCGATCAGATCGCCGGAGCCAAGGCCGCAACCGCGCACCTGCTCTCGCTCGGGCACCGCGCCGTGTGGCACGTTGCCGGGCCGCTGGGTTGGTACGAGGCCACCGATCGCGTCACCGGCTGGCGGATGGCCCACGAGGATGCCGGCGTGGAGCCACCGCCCACTCTCGGCGGCGACTGGACCGCGAGATCGGGGTTCGAGGCCGGCAGCGAACTGGCCGGGAACGCCGACGTCACCGCGGTGTTCGCAGGCAACGACTCCATGGCGCTCGGGGTGCTGCGCGCACTGGACGTCCACGGCAGGCGAGTACCGCAGGACGTCAGTGTGGTCGGCTTCGACGACGTTCCCGACGCGGAATTCTTCTCGCCGCCCCTGACCACCATCCGCCAGGAGTTCACCGACGTCGGCATCCGGAGCGTCGAGATTCTGCTCGACCAGATCGACACCGGAAATCGAAGCACCATGCGTTCGAGCATCGAACCGAGCCTGGTGATCAGGTCGAGCACCGGTGCCGCACGTGCATGAAACTTCGTAGCCTGCTACGAATTTCCGCACACGTGCGGCGAAGCCGCTCTCACATGCGCAGCTGCAGTTCCACCAACAGGCGAGCATCGGAATCGCCGAGATCGAGGTCCAGGATCTGCTCGACGCGGCGAATGCGGTAGCGCAGGGTGTTCGGGTGGATGTGCAGTCGCACGGCGGCCGCCCGAACGTCACCGAAACACGCCAGGTACGACACGAGACTCTCGCGCATTCTGGAGTCGTTGGTCGCGTCGTATCGGTCGAGGGCGGTGATGCGCGGGTCTCGTAGCTGTTCGTGATTGGCGATCAGTTCCAGGATTTCGCCCAGCAGCACGGAGGTTCTCGACTCCTCGAGCGTCGTGACCCGCACCTCGCCGGTGGTGCCGTCGAGCACTCGGTCGACCTCGAATCTGGCCACGGCCACCCCGTCGAGATCGGCGATCGGTGCGGCGACCGCAGCGCGCAACGCCAGCGAGGTGCGCGTCTCGATTCGCCCGACGGCATCGGCGGCCCACGCCGCGATCCCCGTGCCCGACGCCACCCCGGGAAACAGCGCGTAGATTCTCTCGCCGATGGTGGTGACCAACGAGTCACGGCGAAAAGCGCTGGCGTGCAATCGGATAGACGGTGCCAGGGTGCTGATCTCGAATTCCCCGCAGGCAGCGAATCCGACGACTGCCGCCGATCCCGAGGTGGGGATCGACAGTGCCGACGCGAGCGACGGGACGTCGACACCGCCGCCCCGTGCACCGAGCAGGCGCTGAATCTGCAGGGCCTCGTTGGTCGGGGCGTTCGCGATGCGGGTGATCAGTCGAGCCGCGACGGCCGAGGCACCGCGCAGTACCGCGTCGGCGTCGGCGGCGAGCGGGGCGGCACCCTCCTGCACCCAGATCGTCCCGAGAGTCGTTGGGCTGCCGGATATCCGACGGATTCCGACGGCGAGGCGTCGACGAATTCCCAGTTCGGTATCGGCCGGTACGTCGATCACGTCGTCGGTGCGGCGGAGTCGATCGAACACACCTCGCTCGTGCAGTCTGCGCAGGTAGTCGGCCGGCCCTTCGCGTCCGAGGATCGACAGGGTCCGCAGTTCGTCGGCCGCGTCGTCGGATGCCGAGTAGGCCAGCACATGTGAGCGCTCGTCCTCGATGCTCACCATGCCCTTCGTCAGCGACGCCACCGTCTGCGCGAGTTCGTAGAGATCGGTATCGGCTCCGAACAGTCCGTCGTCGGAGCTCTGGGCACGGACCTGGTCGAGAACTCCCCGCATCATCGACAGCAACAGCTCCCACCGTGTCTGCTGGTGCACCGCGACCAGTGCGATACCTGCCTCCCGCGCACCGTGGGACAGCGCAGTCGAGGCGGCGACCTTGGTCAGCACCGCAAGCGGTCGATCCGCCACCGGGCGCAACGCGAGATCGTCGAACCACCGCACCACGTCGGCCTCGGTCACGCCCACCAGCAGCGTCAGATCGGAGGATGCTCCCGGAGGCAGCCGCAGGTCGTCGGCATCGAGCAGCGCGACGGACTCGACCTCCATATCCGTTCCTGCCGGCGCGAGGACGAGTTCGACGACGGCGCTGTGCAGCGAGGTCAGCATCGAACGCAGCGACACAGTGTTGGCCATACGGACAAGTAGATCACCGATTCTTTGGCCGATGGGCTGATTGAACGAGGTGCGGATCGGACTTCAATGAGCAGCACACACCGAAGACGAGGAGCAGCCATGGACGCCGTCACATCCGTCCCCACCCCCATCAACGAGCCGGTCAACACCTACGCCCCCGGAAGCCCGGAACGGGCCCGCTTGCGCAGCCGATTGGACGAGCTCCGGAGTTCCCCCGTCGAGATCCGTCAGGTCATCGGCGGCGTTCACCGAGAGGCCGACGGCCCGGTCGAGAACGTCGTCGAACCGCACAGACACTCGTCGGTCATCGGTAGCTTCACCGGCACCACCCACCGGGACGTGCGCGACGCCATCGATGCTGCGACGGCAGCGGCCCCCGCGTGGCGCGAGCTTCCCTTCGACGAGCGCGCCGCGGTGTTCCTGCGAGCCGCCGATCTGCTGTCCGGTCCGTGGCGCGAAAGAATCGCTGCGGCAACGATGCTCGGTCAGTCCAAGTCGGCCTACCAGGCGGAGATCGACGCACCCTGCGAGCTGATCGACTTCTGGCGGTTCAACGTCGCGTTCGCCCGACAGATTCTCGCCGAGCAGCCGGTCTCGGCACCGGGAGTGTGGAATCGCGTCGAATACCGTCCGCTCGAGGGCTTCGTCTACGCCATCACCCCGTTCAACTTCACCGCCATCGCAGGCAATCTGCCCACCGCACCTGCGCTGATGGGCAACACCGTGCTGTGGAAGCCCTCGCCCACGCAGGCCGTCGCTGCATATCTGACGCTCCAGTTGCTCGAAGCCGCAGGCCTTCCGCCGGGGGTGATCAATCTGGTTCTCGGTGACGGACCGATGGTTTCCGAAGTGGCCCTTGCCGATCCCCGGCTGGCCGGTATCCATTTCACCGGGTCCACCGCGACATTCCAGACGCTGTGGCGCGAGGTGGGCAACAACATCTCGAACTACCACTCGTATCCACGGCTCGTGGGTGAGACCGGCGGCAAGGACTTCGTCGTCGCGCACAGCTCCGCCGATCCGGATGTGCTGACCACCGCCATGATTCGCGGTGCCTTCGACTTTCAGGGTCAGAAGTGCTCGGCAGCGTCGAGGGCCTTCGTACCGAAGTCGCTGTGGGCTTCGATGGGCGACGGGTTCATCGAGCAGGTCTCGGCACTGAAGTACGGCGACGTGACCGACCTGTCCAACTACGGCGGTGCCGTCATCGACCGAAAGGCGTTCGACCGCAACGCAGCTGCTCTCGATCGAGCGAAGTCCGTTCCCGGCCTGACCATTGCCGCCGGTGGTACCTGCGACGACTCGGAGGGGTACTTCGTCTCCCCCACGGTGCTTCTCGGGGACGACCCCACCGACGAGGCCTTCACCACCGAGTACTTCGGGCCGATCCTGGCCGTGCACGTCTACGACGACAGCAGGCCGGACGCCTATGCCGAGACACTGCGCACCGTCGACACCGGATCGAAGTACGCGTTGACCGGAGCGGTCATCGCCACCGATCGCACCGCCGTCGAACAGGCCCATGCGGCACTGCGATTCGCCGCAGGCAACTTCTACGTCAACGACAAACCGACCGGCGCGGTGGTGGGACAGCAACCGTTCGGTGGGGCCCGCGCGTCGGGAACCAACGACAAGGCGGGTTCACCGCAGAACCTGCTGCGGTGGACCTCGGCCCGCACCGTGAAGGAAACGTTCGTACCGCCGACCACTCACGGCTACCCGCATCAGGAAGGCGAGGGCACGCGATGACCACTCTGCTGAGCAATCCGCTGCGTCCGGCCCTGCTCGCGGCCGCACGTTCACCCAAACTGCAGGCGACCGTGACACGTCTACGCGCCACCCGGTCCCTCGTCGACCGCTTCGTTGCGGGCGAATCCGAGCCCGCGGCCGTCAGCGCAGTCGACGCCCTGCTGGCGTCGGGCCGGTTCGTCTCGGTGGACTACCTCGGTGAGGACACCACCGACCGAGGCCAGGCGAAGGCAACCGTGGACGCCTATCTCTCACTTGTACAACGCTTTTCGACGCGAGAAGCCGATGCAACCGCGCTCGAGATATCACTCAAGCTGTCAGCACTCGGCCAGGGAATCGACCGAACTCTGGCGCTCGAGAACGCACGGATGATCTGTACGGCCGCCGCTGCGGCCGGGGTGTGGGTGACGGTCGATGCCGAGGACCACACCACCACCGATTCGACCCTGTCGATCGTCCGGGAACTACGCGTCGACTTCCCCGACCTGGGCACGGTGTTGCAGGCCTACCTGCGGCGCACCGAGGCCGACTGCCGCGACCTGTCCGGGCCGAGATCTCGTATCCGACTGTGCAAAGGTGCGTACAACGAACCGTCGTCGGTGGCGTTCCAGGGTGCACGCGAGGTCAGCGACTCCTACCTCCGATGCCTGCAGATCCTGATGAACGGCCGCGGCTACCCCATGGTGGCCTCGCACGACCCGGAGATGATCGAGGCGGCGGACAGGCTGGCGTCGGCTGCAGGACGATCGTCCGAGGAGTTCGAGTTCCAGATGCTGTACGGAATCCGCGATCCCGAACAGCGTCGACTCGTGGACGCGGGACGCAACGTACGCGTGTACGTCCCGTACGGATCGCAGTGGTACGGCTACTTCATGCGCCGGCTTGCCGAACGCCCCGCGAACCTGATGTTCTTCGCGCGATCGGTGCTCTCGCGCACCTGAGGGTGCACCGAAGAACTCACTCACCGCACCACCCCGTCGCCGCACCACCCGGTCGCCCGCACCACCCGGTCGCCGCAAACGCGCGCGCGTTTGTCATCCGCGCGCAGAATCTCATCGTTTCGGAGGCGATTCCGCGCGCATTCGACGAATGCGCGCGCGTGTGCGGATCCCAGGAGTCGGCCGCGGCGTCCCGACGTGGATTAGGTTCTGCGACATCGGGGCACCCTGGCTGCATGGCAAATTACAGAGTTATCGATCCGCACGGAACCGTCGTCGAGACCAAGGACATCGCCAGTTCCGAGGACGCGCACGCCTGGTTCAAGGACAGCCGCGCCGACAACGAGGAGTTGGGGTGGCGGCTCGAGGTCGAGCACGACGGCGAGTGGGCGTTCTTCAGCGACTCCGAAGGAACCAAAGACTAGTACGCTTGTGCTGCAACAGTTTCGGACGATCCCGAACTTCGGTCACACCGTCGATCGGGGTCGTCCGATCTCTCGATCGGGTGGTGCGATCGGGGGCCGAACGAACAGTGGGCAGCCCCTGAATCGGAGCTGCCCACCTCTTGTCGCGGCGATGATCGCCGGAGTACTACCGGTCGTTCGAGGGACGAGCCGTCGGAATCGTGGACTCGAGGTCGGCGACCTGGATCAGACGTGAGACCGAGCGTCCTGCGACGATCGACCATGATGCGCCGATGCCTACCGTGTACTCACGGACTGCATCGAAGACTGTGAGACCTGCGATGCCGAAGAATTCGACATCGGACAGATCGAGAGTGACATGCCTTTTGCTGGACATGCGGCTGCAGACGAAATCGGAGAACATCGGCGCGCTGCGCATGTCGATGTCGCCGTGGACGGCGACGACGAGTGAACCGTCGGGGCCGTCGTGCGCGGTGAAGATTGCTCCGGTCGCTGCGACGGACACGGACTTCTCCGCGACAGTCACCGGGGTGGTTCGAACTTTGTTGCCTGAAGATTCAACACTCATGGCAGATCCCATCGATCGGTCGAACTGAGGGGGAAACCGATCGATGCAGCGGGAGCAGAATAGAGCCTGACCCGGACGCCGACTTCGCTGCGTTTCCCCGTGACCGGCTGTTAGCTCAACCAGCGCCAACCCTACGGCACTCGCACGCTCGGAGTCCAGCATCGATTCTTCGCAGGCCGTCCACCAGCGGTTCGAACATCGGACCACGAAGATTCGCTACGACCGGCGGCTGTCTCCCAGGTCGGCGTGGTGTTCTCGCATGGCTCCGATGAGCGCTTCGAACACCCGATGCGCGGCGGCGAGATCGGCGTCGGGAAGGTCCGCCAACGCGGCGCTCGTGCGCCTGCCGAGGGGCCCGAAGAACCCGCGTGCAACCTCCATTCCGTGCTCGTCGTATCGCAGAATGACCTTGCGTCGATCGGATGCGTCGGATTCGCGGCGGATGTGCCCGGAGGTGATCATGCGTTCGACGAGGTAGGTCATCGCCGCCGACGACAGCCCCAACATCGTGCCCAGTTCCCCCGCCGTCAGCGGCGCACCCTCGACATCGGCAACCATGACGTGGAGCAACGCGCGAAAGTCGTTGGGCCGCAGGCTGTGCAGAGCACCGAACACTTGGCCGATCTGTTCCGAGACCGACGACAGCGCTCGGAGATCCGCGGAGATCGCGGATTCGAGCTGGTTTCGGTCGGCCATGTCGGTGGTAACTCCTTCGCTGTGGTCATGGTCAGACTACTGCCCACAAGAGATTCAGTTGCTTAATATCTAAGTAAATGAGATTGTTTGTCACGTGGACAGCACTCGAACCGAGAACACCGCAGCCTGGGACCGCGTCGCCGCAGTCGTGACGCACCGTGGATCGTGGGCGATCGCGCTCGCCGTCCTCGTTCTGTCCGTCGCCGTGATGGGTCTGGTCGGCAGCAACGACTCCGCCGGCCAGTCACCGAACTCGTTGCCGACGTCGGCCGAGTCCTACCAGGTGGACGAGCTCCTCTCCCAGTTCCCCGACTCCGACACCGCACCCGTCATTCTGGTTCTGAGCCGCACCGATGGCGGTGACCTCACACCGGCCGACATCGAGGACGCAGCTGCCGCGCAGAGCCGGTTGATCGCCGTGGATCGCTCGGTACCGGACGAGCCCGGCCCGCCCCCGATCGTCGCACCCGACGGCAAAGCTGCGATTGCGCTGGTTCAGGTCGATTCCGAGTTGTCGGGCTTCACCCTCAACGAACTGATCACCGAACTGCGGTCCGCAGCAACCGAGGGCCTGTCGCCCGATCTGACCGCTCAGGTCACCGGCGGACCGGCCTTCGGAGCCGACATCGCGAACTCGTTCTCCGGTGCCAACTTCACCCTTCTCGCCGTCACCGCGCTCGTGGTGGCCGTCCTGCTCATCGTCACCTACCGATCGCCCATCCTGTGGTTGGTGCCGTTGGCCGTCATCGGTTTCGCAGACCGATTCGCCACTACCGTCGGCACCGCGCTGGCCGAGGTCACCGGTCTGTCCTTCGACGGGTCCACGTCGGGAATCACCAGCGTGCTGGTCTTCGGTGCCGGCACCAACTATGCGCTGCTGTTGATCTCTCGGTACCGCGAGGAACTGCGGCGCGAGCCCGATCATCGTCTCGCCCTGCGCCACGCCGTTCGCCAGGCCGGGCCCGCCATCCTCGCCAGCAACGCCACCGTCGTCCTGGCGCTGTTGACCTTGCTCCTGGCAATATTGCCCAGCACCCGCAGCCTGGGTGCCCTGGCCGCCGCAGGCCTCGTCGTGGCAGCGGTGTTCGTACTGTTCGTACTGCCGCCCCTGCTGGCACTGTGTGGCCCGAAGCTGTTCTGGCCCTTCGTCCCCAAGGAGTCCGACCGTGACACCACCACGGAGGGCGTCTGGCACTCGATCGCGGCAGGTGTTGCCCGACGCCCCGTGGCGACGGCCTCGGTGACCATCGTCGCGCTGCTGGCCTGCTGCGCGGCCTTGTTCGGAACGCAGATCGGACTCTCGCAGACCGAGCAGTTCCGTGTCACCGCCGAGTCCGTCGAAGGCTTCGACACTCTCTCGCAACACTTTCCGGCCGGATCCGCCGATCCGATGACGGTCCTGGCTCCCACCGCAGACATCGACGCAGTCATCGGCACCGCCCAGGGCATCGACGGTGTCGTGTCGGTCGATCGCGTCGCGGATTCCGACACCGGACTCACCCGCCTCTCGGTCGTCACCGATGCGGCCCCCGCGTCGGACGAGTCGTTCGCCGTCGTACAGGACCTGCGCGCCGCACTCGCTGGCGTGGACCGCGCACAGGTCGGCGGCAGCGACGCCAAGGCGCTCGACACCTCCGAGGCAGCGGCCCGCGACCGCCTCGTGGTGATTCCCGCGATCCTCGCGGTCGTGCTCGCCGTGCTCCTGGTACTGCTGCGTGCCCTCGTCGCACCCGTGATCCTGGTTGCCACAACGGTATTGAGTGCAGTAGCAGCGATCGGGATCGGCAGCTGGGTGAGTTTGCACGTCTTCGGCTTCCCCGCCCTCGACGACAACACCCCGCTGTTCGCGTTCCTGTTCCTGGTCGCGCTCGGTGTGGACTACACCATCTTCCTGGTCACTCGTACCCGCGAGGAGACGCCTCGGCACGGCACCGGATCGGCCATCGTGCGCGCCGTCTCGGCCACCGGCGGTGTCATCACGAGCGCGGGAATCGTTCTGGCAGCAGTCTTCTGCGTGCTCGGCGTCCTGCCCCTGATCACCCTGACCCAACTCGGCATCATCGTCGGACTCGGCATTCTGCTCGATACCTTCGTGGTGCGCACCGTCGTGATTCCCGCCCTGTTCACCCTCATCGGCCCGAAAATCTGGTGGCCGAACAGAATCGATTCCAGCGAGACCGTAACCACAACCGCAACACAAGGAGCGAATTGATGAACATCCGTACCGCACTCGGACGCACCGCAATTGCCGGAGTATTGGCCGCAGGCGCACTGCTGACCGCGGCCCCGGCTCAGGCGCAGCCGGTCGGTCCACTGGGATCGGTCGGCCTGGAGCCGCTGGCTCCGATCCCGTCACTCGATGTCGAGCGCTACCTGGGCACCTGGAACCAGGTTGCCGCGGTGCCACAGCCGTTCAACCTGATCTGCGCTCGTGACACCCAGGCGAACTACCAGATGATCGACGAAACCAACATTCGCGTCGAGAACACCTGCACCACCTGGACCGGCGGCGAGAACCGCATCGTCGGAAACGCCAGGGTCAACGACACCGTCACCAATGCCCAACTGCACGTGAGCTTCCCGGGGGTGCCCACCCAGGAGAGCCTCGACGGTCCGACCAACTACATCGTCGCCTACATCGCCGACGACTACTCGTGGGCGTTCGTCGGAAGCCCCAACCGCACATCCGGATTCGTGCTCAAGCGCACGCCCGACGTCAGCGTCGAGCAGTTCCGTGAGATCCGCGGCGTCGTCGAATCGCTGGGTTACGACTCGAACTTCATCACCACGACACCCACCCCGGGTGGCGCGACGACCATTCAGCAGCTCTCGACGGTGTAAGTGCGGCGGAGCCGCAGTGGTGCGGTTGTGTGCCGTGGAGGGCGCACAACCGCACCACTGCCGGAGGCACTCAGCTCGCGGACAGGATCGAGATCGCGAAGATCAAGCTGTCGCCCGGCTCGATTCCGGCTGCCGGATTGCCGGTCGCGTATCCATCGGCCGAGGTGACCGCCACGGCGACGGTCGAGCCGACGGTCTGTCCGGCGATGGCCTTCTGGAAGCCGGCGACGACTCCGTCCAGTGGAAATTCGATCGGTGCACCCCGCTCGAAGCTGCTGTCGAACGTCTCTCCGGTACGTCCGTTGACGCCCACGTAGCAGACCGAGACCTCGGCGTCGGACGCAATGACCGGCCCGTCCCCCGCTGTCAACGTTTCGACCTGGGTCTCGGCGACGCTGAACGGGGTGTCGACGGTGACCGCGGGCGCGGCGGTGTCGGTGGATCCGACGACGGCGATGCTGCCCGAGTCCCCGTCGAGGGTCCAGTCGGGGGTGGCCGCGGCGTCGGGTGCCGCTGTGGGACAGGTGCTAGAGGCGGCCGGGGCACCGGCGGCGGACGAAGCCGAGGACGTGGCCGAGGACGAGGCGTCGGAGTCCGAGCTGCACGCACCCGTCAGCAGGACGAGCGAGACGGAGGCGGCCAGGAACATGGTGCGGGTGTAGGAGTGATTCACCGCGCCCACGCTACAAGTACCGCCCCCGATGCCCGTCACACTGCGGCGCGGAGTACTTCTGCGGCCGGAGTGGATGCTCGACCGATCAGGGCCTGCAGGTCGCCGGAGTCGGTGTCGAGCTCGCCGCGCGCGATTCCCGCATCTGCGCTGGCCAACATGGTTGCCACGAAGTCGGGCAGTCCTGCGCCCTGGAGGATCGCGGCGTACTCGGACTCGGAAACGTCCTTGTAGGCGATCGACTTGCCGGAGATCTCGCCGATGACGGCCGCGAGTTCGGCGTAGGTGAGGCGTTCGTCGCCACCGAGCTCGTAGATCTTTCCGCCCTGATCGTCGAGCGTCAGCACGGCGGCGGCCGCGTGCGCGAAGTCGACGCGGGACGCGGCGGCCAGCTTGCCGTTTCCTGCCGCGCCGAGGAGCACGCCGCCCTCGATGGTCTGTGCGAGCGAGCCGAGGTAGTTCTCCCAGTACCAGCCGTTGCGCAGGAACACCGCGGGAACGCTGGACGCGGCGAGGCGTTCCTCGGTGGCCTTGTGCTCGGGCGCGAGGCTCACTCCGGATGTATCGGCGGCCAGCAGGCTCGTGTAGGCGATGAGGCCGACTCCGGCTGTCTCGGCTGCCTCGATCACGTTGGTGTGCTGTGCAATTCGCTGACCTACCTCCGAACCCGAGACGAGCAGCAGCTTGTCGACGCCTGCGAGAGCTGCCGTCATCGCGGCCGAGTCGGAGTAGTCGGCAACCCGAACCACGACGCCTCGTTCGGCCAGTGGCGAGGCCTTGTCTGCGTTTCGGACCACCGCCACGATCTCGGCGGGTGCAACGCCACGCTCGATGAGTGCGTCGACGACGAGGCCGCCGAGGTTGCCCGTTGCTCCGGTTACCGCTGTGGTCATGATCGAGCTCCTGAGGTTGAGGTTTCAAGTACTCTCCCACTATGCACTTACTTTTCGTGCAGTGCAACCCCCATGGTCATCACTATGCCTTTCGCATGCGCTAGCATGGAGGTATGTCCGAGGCCACCGAATCACTCGAAGCGTCCGTCTTCGCGCGGGACTGTGCGTCGAGGCAGACGTTGCAGAACGCCACCAGCAGGTGGGGCGTGCTCGCGCTCGCGGCGCTCACCGAGGGTGATTACCGGTTCAATGCGTTGCGCCGACGCGTCGACGGCGTCAGCGAACGCATGCTCTCGCAAACTCTGCAAACCCTGGAACGGGATGGCCTCGTGATTCGCACCGTGCAGGGGACCATTCCGCCCAAGGTGGAGTACAGCCTCACCCCGCTGGGACGCGAAGTCGGTACCCGATTGAGCGATCTCATCGAACTCATCGAGGGCAACATGCCCACCGTCCTCGAATCACGCGCCGAACACGACACTCGCTGATCGACCGAGCTCACCCGGGTGGCGTCACCAGGCACCACTCGTTGCCCTCGGGGTCGAGGAGCACCTGAAAGGATCCCGCCGCGTCGGAGTGCCGGTCGCCGAACACCGACGCACCCATCGCAATAGCCTGCTCGACAGCAACGTCGATGCTCGGCACGTCGACGTCGAGATGGAGTCGATTTTTGACCGACTTGCCCTCCGGGACCCGCTGAAACGCCAGCCGGGTGAAGCCGGGAACGTCGACGTAATGCCAGCGGTCGTCGCGTACTGCGGGTTTCCCACCGAGCACGCCGGCCCAGAATTGCGCGAGCAACGCCGGATCCGAGCAGTCGAAAACGACCTCATCGATACGTCCGATCATCAAGCAATCTTAGGGACCGACCACACTCCTCAACACTGTTACCTCAGCGTTATTCTAACGAGACGTTTTCGAGATATTGCCGAACCCCCGCTGCGCCCGGGCGGGTCGAGACTCGGTATCAGGGAGTCGGGTCCCCAGTAACACGGCCCAGCGACCGTCACGCTCGGCACACCGGTGCCGACGCACCGATCTCGGGAGGCATTCACCATGTTCCACACCAAGAGGATTGTCGGCGGAGCCGCAGCATTCGGATTCGCCTGCGCGTTCGCGGCACTGGTACCCGGCACCGCATCAGCAGCGCCGGTCGCATGCACCACCGCACCGGGAGGGGCGGATATCGCTGCGATCCTCGGAGGATCGCAGTGCGACAGCTCCGCAGACGTCGCGAGTGCAGCGGCCGGCCTCGGCCTCGAGGGGTGGGGTTCGGCCGAGGCAATGAACAACGCCGCAGCCCTTGCACTCGGACTGAACGGTGGAACCGCAGTCAGCAACGGCAGTTTCGGTGGTGCGCCTGCAGCGATCGCATTCGGCCCCGGTGCCGTGGCACAGAACACGGCAGCCGGCCTCGGGCTCTCCATCGCGGTGGCAGCACCGGGATCCACCGTCACCCTCACCCCGACCGGCGCGGTGTGCGACGGTGCCGGAATCGCGGGCAGCTTCACCACCCTGCAGGGCTGCATCGGCTGACGTGCGCCACGGGGGGCGAGTGCGCGATATGGATGTCACCGACGGCCGCGTGATCTAGAGTCTGAATGACCCACAGTCTCGGTCACCCACAGTCTCGGAACGCGAGTCGGCAACGACCCGCTGAACAAGGAGTTCGACGGCAATGATGTCCTACCTGCTCTACGACATTCTGCTCCCCCAACTCGGCCACGACGTCGCGTCGTACTGGGCACACCTGCTGGTTGTCGCCCCGGTCTGAGACCTACGACCCGATACGACAAAGCATCCCCGCTCGGCCACGCAGGCCGGGCGGGGATGCCTCGTTCGAAGGCGGGATCGAATCAGACGGGTTGGGGCAACAGCCGCGTCAGCACATCGGACAGTGTCACGACGCCGACGCTGCGCGCCGGATCGTCAGCGGCAGCAGAACCGTCGACCACCAGCGCCAGGTGGTGCCTGGTCTCCCGCATCGACTGCAGCGCAACGTACACCGGGGTCGTCGACTCCAGCGTGTACGCCGGACGCGTGATCTCGGCGAGGGTCTGCGGTGCGGTCAACGTGTCGCGGACGTGCACCACGCCCTTGACCACATCCGCGTCGCTGACCAGGATCCGCAGATGCCCCGAGCGACGCGAGGCCTCACGCACGTCGTCGATGGTCGCCGTCGACGGTACCGACGTGGGCTTGCCGAACTCGCGCACCAGGTCACCGACCGTCAGCTCCTGCAGTTCGAGCGCACTCGAGATCTGCGCCTGGTAGCTGGCATCGAGAGCACCGACGTTCACCGAATGCTCCACCAGCTGACGCAGATCGTCCGCGTTCTGGCCCGTGCCCACGGTGTCGGCCGGCTCGACGCCGACCCGCCGCAGGCACCAGTTGGCCATGTTGTTCAGCGCCGTCAGCACCGGACGGGTGAGAAACATGAAGCCGCGCATCGGGATTGCGAGCATCGTCGCGGACTTCTCCGGATGGGCGATGGCCCAGGACTTCGGAGCCATCTCTCCGACCACCAGGTGCAGGAAGGTGACGACGATCAGCGCGAGCACGAAGCCGAGAACGTCGGCGAACCAGTACGGCAGGCCGCCGCTCTCGAACAACGGCGTGAGCCAGTAGTGCACGGCCGGTTTGGTCGTCGCACCGAGACCGAGGGTGCAGACGGTGATACCCAGCTGGGAGCCGGCGAGAAGGACGGTCAGCTCGGACGAGCTGCGCAGAGCTGCCCGCGCAGAGCGTGAATTGGGAGCGGCGTCCTCGAGTCGGTGCCGCTTGGCGGCCAACAGCGCGAACTCGACGGCGACGAAGAAGGCACTGGCAGCGATGAGGCCGATCGTGACGGCCAGGAAGACCCAGATGTTGCTCATCGGTGCACACTTTCCTTCTTCTCGGCCGACTCGTCGTCGTGCTCGGGGTCACGCTCGCCGAGCGTCAGGGTCAGCAGGGACGGGACGTGGCTGTCGATCTCTTCGATTTCGAGGATCACGAAGCGAACGGGACTCTCCTCGTCGTTCGCCAGATCGGCGTTGTCCGGTGGCAGGTCCACTTCGATCCGTTCCCCGACGTCGGGGAGAGATCCGTTGTGCGCGATGGCGAAACCGGCGATGGTCTCGTAATCGCCCTCGGGCAGATCGATGCCGATCGCTCGCTCGACCTCGTCGACGTGTACCTCACCGGCCATGGTCCAGCTGCCGTCGTCGGCACTGACCGGGCTCGGATCGGACAGGTCGTCGTCGTGCTCGTCGGTGATCTCGCCGACCAGTTCCTCGGCCAGGTCCTCGATCGTGATGACGCCGGTCAGACCGCCGTATTCGTCGATCACACAGGCCAATTGGTTCTTCGTCGAGCGCAACTCGCGCATCGCGTCGGGCAGGCTCTGGATCTCCGGGAGGATCAGCGCGTCCCGCGTGAGCTCGGAGATCGGGGTGGACCCCGGCACCGTCGCGGACAGGACGTCCGCGAGATGGACGACGCCGACGATGCCGTCGTCCTCGTCGAGCACCGGATATCGAGAATGCTCCTGGCCCATCAGAGCCGCGACCTCGGCGAGGGTGTCGGTGTCTCGGACCGTGGCCGAGCGCGAACGCGGGATCATCGCGTGTTCGACTGTGCGAGTTGGGAAGTCGAGGATACGGTCGAGCAGTGTCGACAGTTCGTCGGGCAGATCGCCTGTCTCGCGTGAGTCCGAGACGATGTGCTCGAGGTCGCGCAGGCTGGCCGAATGCTCCACGTCGTGCACCGGCTCGATCTTGAGCGCTTTGAGCAGCAGGTTCGACGACTGGTCGAAGATGGTGATCAACCAGCCGAAGAGTTTGAGGTAGATGGTGGTCGAGAGCGACAGCCAGCGGGCCACCGGCTCGGGACGCGCGATGGCGAAGTTCTTCGGAAACAGTTCACCGAAGAGCATCTGCACGAATGTCGCGAACGTGATCGCCAGTACGGCACCGAGTCCGACACCGACGGCCGTCGGAACCCCGACGCCGCCCAGTATCGCGCCGAACGACTGCCCGATCAGCGGTTCGGCCACGTAGCCGACGAGCAGGCCGGTGACCGTGATGCCCAACTGCGCACCGGACAGCATGAAGGAGGTGCGTTTGGTGACCGTCAACGTCCGAGCCGCGACGGCGTCACCGGCCTCGGCGCGAGCCTTGAGCCGGGAGCGGTCGACGGTCATGTACGCGAATTCCTGGGCTACGAAGTAGCCGGTCGCGACGGTGATGAGAAAAACGACGAGCAGGCCGAGCAAGAGAGTGAGCACTACGCTCATTCGCCGGACACCGCCTCGCACGTAGTAGCCGTAGTGCGGGGAGCCGTGTCCGGCCCGGGTTTATCGCTGTCCATGATTCCTCAGGGTCGTGTGGTGAGAGTTTTGTCCGATACTACCGTGCGACGTCGTGGTCACGGTGCCTTGACGACAAGAACGGGCACCGGGCAGTCGAGCAGCACTCGCTGCACGGTGCTGCCCATCAAGAACTTGCCGACCGCGGATCGACGCTTGGAACCGATGACGACCATTCCCGCACCGACGTCCGCGACGAGGTCGACCAGCGCGCCGGCCGGGTCTCCGCCGTCGGGTTCCACTCGAACCGTGGTCGCGATACCGGGCAGAGTCCGTTCGACCTCGGCCTGCGCGGAGTTGCGGTCGTCCGCGGACACCGAATCCCGGTCCACCACGGACAATACGATCAACGGAGCCTGACGAAGTTCGGCCTCGGCGGCACCGCGACGCAACGCTTCCTGCCCCTCCGGTGTGTTGCTCATCGCCACTGCCACTGCGCTCGCTACCGACACGTTCTCTCCCGTTGTTCGTTGCTCGTTGGTCGTATCCACCGAGGATCACCTCGGAGAGTTGTGAACTGGACTAATCAGACAAACTGTATCTAACCTGACGCTGTGACACACCACACGAAAGGTCTCTGATGGCGATATCGCCCACACTGCTACGGACGGTCGGAGCATTGGTGGTGGTGGGAGCGGTGACCGTGGCAGGTATCGATGCCGCTCGCAGCGCCAGCGGCTCGGACGCACGAGCGAAACTGACGCTGATCGCGCCCGCCGCCGCAGGTGGCGGATGGGATCTCGTCGCCCGTGAATCGCAGCAGGCACTGCGCAGCGACGGCATCGTCAACAACGCCCAGGTCGTCAACGTCCCCGGTGCAGGCGGCACCATCGGTCTGAGCCAGCTCGAGAACCTGAGCGGGCAACCCACCACCGTCATGATCACCGGCACCGTCATGCTCGGCGGCATCGCGATCAACAACTCCGAGACCACTCTGGCCGACACCGTCCCGATCGCGAAACTGGCCGAGGACTTCGAAGTGTTCGTCGTGCCGAGGGATTCACCGATCCAGAATCTCGAAGACATGATCGAGGCGTGGCGGGCGAACCCCGGAGGACTTCCGATCGGCGGCGGTTCGCTCGGCGGCATCGACCACATCGTCGCGGGCCAGTTGGCACAGGAAGCCGACATCGACCCGGCCGCAATCAATTACATCGCCTACTCCGGCGGCGGTGAAGTACTCACGTCACTGCTGTCGAACACCGTCGGCGTGGCAGTGAGTGGGTTCAACGACTTCCGCGATCAGATCGAGGCGGGCAATGTGCGCGCACTCGCAGTCGCCGCGCCCGAGCCCCTCGAGGGATTCGACGTGGACACGTTCATCGAACAGGGGTACAACGTCGACCTCGTCAACTGGCGCGGAATCGTTGCCCCACCCGGCATCTCGGACGAGGACCGACAGACGCTGGTCGAGATCGTCTCCGAGATGGTCGAGACCGAACAGTGGGCCACGGCCGTCGAACGCAACCGCTGGAAGGAATCGGTTCTGACCGGAGACGAATTCGGAGAGTTCCTCGACGTCGAACAGACACGTATCACCGGAATTCTCGAGGAGTTGGGACTGGTATGACAACGACGACCACCGACACGGACACATCCCGATCGTTCTGGACGGGCCGCAGTGGACTGATCGTTCCGGCGCTGCTCGTCGCACTCGGAGCCTTCCTGGTCTACGGAACCGTCACGATGCAGGTTCCACCTACCGCCACATCACCTGGCCCGCAGGTCTTTCCGGCCATCGTTGCAGGAGGCTGCTTCGTCGTCGCCCTGCTGGTCACCCTTCAACTGTTGATCAATCCCGACGTCGTCGACCGTGGGGTGGACGGCGACGGCGTGCCGCACACCGGCACCGTCAGCAACTGGCGAACCCTGTCGATCACCGTCGGATCGGTGGCGGTGTTCATCGCACTGCTCGATCCGCTCGGGTGGGTTCTCGCCGGCGCGCTGCTGTTCTGGGGTGTCTCGATCGGATTGGGCGGTCGCCGTTACGTATTCGACGCGGCCGTCGCTCTGCTGGTCTCGAGCACGGTTCAGATCGCATTCTCCGCGGGCCTCGGCCTGACCCTCCCCGGCGGCGTTCTCGCCCAGATCTTCTGACGGAGCTGAACTTACGATGGATTCACTGAGCAATCTGATCGACGGGTTCGGCACCGCGCTGACCCCGATGAACCTGGTCTGGGTGTTCGTCGGCGCGCTGCTCGGCACCGCCGTCGGCGTCCTACCCGGTCTCGGCTCCGCCATGGCGGTGGCCCTGCTGCTGCCCGTCACCTTCACCCTCGACCCCACCGCAGCGCTGATCATGTTCGCCGGCGTGTATTTCGGCGGCCTGTTCGGCGATTCCATCTCCGGCATACTGATGAACACACCCGGCAACAGCACCGCGATCGCCGGGACGTTCGAGGGGCACCGGATGGCCAAGAACGGCCGCGCCCCACAGGCTCTGGCCACCTCCGCCATCGGAGCGTTCATCGGCGGCATCGTCGCCACCACCCTGGTGGTGTTCTTCGCTCCCACCCTCGCGTCGTTGGCGACGAACTTCGGCCCCGCCGAGTACCTGGCCCTCGCGGTGTTCGCGTTCATCGCCACCTCGGCCGTGGTCTCGGACTCGGCCCTCAAAGGCCTGACCGCACTGCTGATCGGCCTCACCCTGGCCGTGATCGGCATCGACGGCCCCTCGGGCGCTTCACGATTCACGTTCGAGGTACCCGCCCTGTTCGACGGCATTCACATCGTCGTCATCACCGTCGCGATGCTCGCGCTCGGTGAGGTCATCCACATCGCGTCCAAGATCGGTCGACCCGAGGATCGCAGCCTGATCAAGTCGCAGGGACGCCCCTGGCTGAGCAAGGCCGAGTTCCGCGATGCGATGCCGGCGTGGTTGCGCGGCACGGCATTCGGTGTGCCGTTCGGTGTGATCCCCGCAGGTGGTGCCGAAGTGCCGAGCTTCCTGGCGTACGGCACCGAGCGCAGACTCGATCGCAAGCGCACGAAGCCGATGTTCGGAAAGGGTGCCATTCGCGGTGTCGCGGGACCCGAGGCAGCCGGCAACTCCACGGCCGGTACGGCCATGGGAGCGCTTCTGGCCCTGGGTCTTCCGACGTCGGCGACGGCGGCCATCATGTTGGCTGCCTTCCAGCAGTACGGCATGCAGCCCGGACCGCTGTTGTTCGAGCGCAGCGGCGACATCGTCTGGGCCCTACTGGCCAGCCTGTTCGTGGCGATGATCGTGCTGTTGATCCTCAACCTGCCGTTCGCACCGTTGTGGGCGCAGTTGCTCAAGATCCCGAAGAACTACCTCTACGCCGGCATCTCGGTGTTCGCGGCCCTCGGCGTGTACGCATCGAGTGCCTCGATCGTGGATCTGATCTTCATGCTCGGGCTCGGCATCGTCGGATTCATGATGCGCCGATACGACATTCCGTTGGCACCGGTGTTGATCGCGGTGATCCTCGGCCCGCTGGCCGAGGAGTCACTCCGACGCGCACTGGCCGTCAGCGAGGGCGACCCGTCGATCCTGGTCGGCAGCGCGATCACCATCGTGCTCTACGCACTGATGATCATCGCCGTGGTGTTCTCGATCGTCAGCAAGATCAGGGCCCGCAAGACCGCCGACTTCTAGTGCGCTCCGCGCAGTGGTGCGGCTCTGTTCTCGGGTCGTTCCGCAGGCTCCACCCCTGCGTGCCCTCCGGGGCACTCGACCGCACCACTGCCGCAGGCACTCTCAGTGCTGCAGGGCCGGGTAATCCGTGTAGCCCTTGGCACCATCGGTGTAGAAGGTGCTCGGATCGGGCTCGTTCAACGGCAGATCCTCGCGCCAGCGGTAGGCGAGGTCGGGGTTCGCGATCGCCGGACGGCCGACGACAACTGCGTCGCCGATTCCGTTGTCGAGGAGTGAAAGCGCCTCGTCGCGGGTGGTGATCTCACCGAAGCCACTGTTGACGAGCACCGGTCCGCCGAACGCCTGTCGCAGACCCTGGACGAGATCGCCCGACGGATCCTTGTGCAGCACACTGAGGTACGCCAGTCCCAGCGGCGCGAGCCGCTCGACCAACGCACGGTAGGTGGCGCGCACGTCGTCTGCGTCCGTCTCGAGCGCATCCTGGATGTTGTGCTCGGGTGAGATGCGAATTCCGACCTTGCCCGCTCCGAGAGCAGCGACCACTGCTTCGACGACCTCGGCCACGAAGCGCGCCCGGTTCTCCGGCGAGCCACCGTAGGCGTCGTCGCGCTGGTTCGAGGCGGGCGAGAGGAACTCGTGCAACAGGTAGCCGTTGGCACCGTGAATCTCGACGCCGTCCATTCCGGCGGCGATGGCATTCTTCGACGCCTGCACGAAATCTGCGATCACGGAGGGCAATTCGTCTTCGCGCAGCGCACGCGGGGTGGGGTACGGCTTCTTACCCTCGTAGGTGTGGGTGTCCCCCTCGATGGCGATGGCACTGGGTCCGACGACCTCGTGGCCACCCGTCGTCGCCTCGTGCGTCACCCGACCTGCGTGCATCACCTGCGCGACGATCAGTCCGCCGTCGGCATGGACCGCGTCGGCGACATTGCGCCAGCCGGCGATCTGCTCGTCCGTCACCAGGCCCGGCTGACCCGGGAAGCCCTGGCCGGCGTGGCTCGGGTAGGTGCCTTCGCTGACGATCAGCCCCAGCGATGCGCGCTGCTTGTAGTGCTCGACCACCAGCGGGCCCGGCACACCGTCCTTGCCGGAACGCACGCGTGTCAACGGGGCCATCACCAACCGGTTGTCGAGCTTCAGCTCACCGAGTGCCAACGGGGAAAACAACTTCATGAATCTCTCTCCTCACGAGTGCGTGCACAGTCTTTGCCACTGTTCACTCCGAACCCGAAAGATCCGTCGAGCTATTCCGACTCGAGATATTGCTCACCCCGAAAACAACAGTGGTGTGGATAAGTGCCCTCCGGGGCATTTATCCACACCGCTGCGCTATCCGGTCGTTCCGCAGGCTCCACTCCTGCCCGCAGCGCACTACAGGATGTACAACATTTCCTGGTACGTCGGCAGCGGCCAGAGATCGTCGGCCACCATTGCCTCGAGAGTGTCCGCGGCAGATCGAACGGCGGCCATTGCCGGCAGCAGTTCGTCCTTCGCGTGTGTCGCCTCGGCGAGTGCCTCGCCGCCGGGATCGGCTTCGAGGGCGGTCTTCAACGTCGTCAACGCTGCGCGCAGCTCCGACAGTGGAGCCGACACTGCTTGCAGCGCAGTCATGTCCACATCGTCGACACCGGCACCCTTGAGCGCGCTGACATTCTGCGCCAACTCGGTCTGATATCGCACCGCTGCGGGCAGGATGGAGGTCTGGCCCATCTCGAGGGTCAGACGAGCCTCGACGAACACCGTCAACGCGTACTGTTCGAGTCCCACCTCGTAGCGCGAGTGCATCTCACGGTGGTTGAAGACCTTGTACTTCTCGAACAGCTCCATGGCCGAATCCGAGATCAGCTCCGGCAACGCGTCGAGCGTCGTACGCAGGTTCGGTAGACCGCGTGCCTCGGCCTCGATCTGCCAGTTGTCGGAGTAGCCGTCGCCGTTGAACACCACGGCGCCGTGTTCGGTGATGATCTCCGTCAACAGGTTCTGCACCGCGGTGTCGAAATCGGTGCCGTCGGCGACGGCCGTCTCGAGGTTGGTCGCCATGTAGTCGAGAGCCTCGGCCATGATCGTGTTGATCGTGACCATGGGGCCGTTGACGGTCTGCATCGAACCGGGTGCACGGAACTCGAACCTGTTGCCGGTGAAGGCGAACGGGCTGGTTCGGTTGCGGTCACCGGGATCGGTCGGCAGCACGGGCAGGGTGTCGGCACCGATCATCATGGTGCCCTTGCCCTTCGACGAGGTGGCCGCGCCCTTGGCGATCTGATCGAACACGTCGGCGAGCTGATCGCCGAGGAAGATCGAGATGATCGCGGGCGGAGCCTCGTTCGCGCCGAGGCGGTGGTCGTTGGTCGCCGACGCCACCGACGCGCGCAGCAGACCGCCGTACTTGTGTACCGCGCGGATGACGGCGGCACAGAAGACCAAGAACTGCGCGTTGTCGTGTGGGTTGTCGCCGGGAACCAGCAGCGATCCGAGGTCGGAGTTTCCGAGCGAGAAGTTGACGTGCTTGCCGGAGCCGTTGACGCCCTCGAAGGGCTTCTCGTGGAACAGGCACTCCATGCCGTGCTTCTTGGCGATGGTCTTGAACGTCGTCATCAGCAGTTGCTGGTGATCGGCCGCGATGTTTCCGCGCTCGAACATCGGGGCGATCTCGAACTGTCCGGGTGCGACCTCGTTGTGCCTGGTCTTGGCCGGGATGCCGAGCTTGAACAGCTCGCGTTCGGTGTCCATCATGAAGCCGAGCACCCGCTCGGGGATGGCACCGAAGTAGTGATCGTCGAACTCCTGGCCCTTGGGCGGCTTCGAGCCGAACAGGGTGCGGCCTGCATTGAGCAGGTCCGGCCGGGCGAGGAAGAAGTGCCGGTCGACGAGGAAGTACTCCTGCTCGGGGCCGCAGAACGAGACGATGTTCTCGACGTTCTCGTGGCCGAAGAGCTTCAGGATGCGCTCGGCATGACCGCCCATCGCCTGCTGGCTGCGCAGCAGCGGCGTTTTGTGGTCGAGGGCTTCACCGGTCATCGAGACGAACACCGTCGGGATACAGAGAGTGTTGCCGTTCGGATTCTCGAGCACGTATGCCGGGCTGGTGACGTCCCAGCCGGTGTATCCGCGCGCCTCGAACGTGTTGCGCAGGCCGCCGTTGGGGAAGCTCGATGCGTCGGGCTCGCCCTGGATCAGGGTCTTGCCCGCGAATTCCGCAAGTGCGCTGCCGTCACCGACCGGATCGAAGAAGCTGTCGTGCTTCTCGGCCGTCAACCCGGTGAGCGGGTAGAAGACGTGCGCGTAGTGCGTCGCGCCTTTCTCGAGTGCCCAGTCCTTCATCGCCGACGCGACAGCGTCGGCCACCATGGGGTCGAGCTTCTTGCCTTTGTCGATCGTTGCCATCACCGATTTGAAGACCGATTTGGGCAGACGCTTCTGCATGACGACCTTGCTGAAGACGTTCTCACCGAAGATCTCGCCCGGCTTCTCGTCTCCGACGAAGCTGACCGCAGGCGGTACATACGCCTCGACGTCTTTGATCGCCTGCAGGCGGACGGTATTTCCACTCATGGCTACCCCTTGACAAGGTGCTGCTCCGCACCTGGATTGTGCGGAGTCCGACCCGGCGACTGTACGAACGATTGGTGGCGGTCGTGTTTCGTCGCTGTGTCCACTGCGAGGCAAAAACGGCGATCGGAGTTTCTTTCCCCGCAGCCGGGGGTAAGTCCGTAGCCAGCACAAACAACTGAAAGGCGTGTTCCATGACCGACGAGTTGACCGTTCGGCGCGTGATCGACGCTCCCCCCGCCTCCGTGTTCACCGCGCTTGTCAACCCCGAGGTCCAGGCCGCGGTCGACGGCTCGGAAATGCTGCGTGGGGCGATCGACCCGATGCCGCTGGGGGCCGTGGGCGACACCTTCGCGATGGACATGTATCAGCCGGAGCTCGGCGAGTACGTCATGGAGAACACCGTGTTCGTGTTCGAGCAGGACCGGCGCATCGGATGGATTCCTCGTCGTCGAGGCATGGAGCCTCGCGGTACGCGGTGGTCCTGGGAGCTCGACGCGGTCTCCGAGGATCGCACTGCCCTGACTCAGGTCTACGACTGGTCACGCGTCACCGACCAGGAGTTCAGGAAGATGGCCGGCTTCCCCCGGGTGACCGAGGATCAGATCGTCGACACCATGCGCCGTCTCGCCGACCATCTCGGCGTCCGCCTCGAAGACTGATCCACACGAAGAAGAAAGAGAGAGCGTCATGGTCGACGTCACCAGAACATTCACCGCCGCAGTGCAGATCGAGAAGGCAGCGGCATTTCTCCGGGACTTCTCCAATGCGGCAGCGTGGGATCCCGGGACTCAGAGTTGCACACAGATTTCCGACGGTCCGGTTGCCGTCGGCACGCAGTGGCACAACGTTTCGAAGTTGTTCGGTATCACCACCGAACTGACCTACACGTTGGTCACCGACGAGCCCGATCACGTCGTGTTCGAAGGTGAGAACAAGACGGCCACGAGCGTCGACGACATCACGTTGACCGCCGAAGGACCGAGCTCGACCCGAGTCGACTACCACGCGAAAATCGAATTCAACGGTGCCGCCAAGGTGGCCGGCCCGTTTCTGAAGGCAGGGTTCGAGGCGAAGGTCGCGCCGGATACGGTGGAGAAGATGACCGAGGCACTCGAGCGACTGGGCTGAGAGCCTTACTTTCGCGCGACGACGGTGAAGTTGTCCGCCGACCTCGTAGGAGCGTCGGGGGCCACGATCGAACCGTCGTCGGCGAAGATCTCGGAGATGGTGAATCCGGCGTCGGTCACCAGTCGTCGCACATCCGTCACCGTGGTGAAGTGCATGAACGGAGCGAAATCGTGCGCAGCGAGCGGAGCGACGGCCCACGTTCCGCGATCGACGACTCGACTGCGCGCAGACCACCAATTGGCAACGCTACGAACGACTCCGGCGGGATCGAGCAGTCGCCTGCCGACGGCGGTCACGATGCGCTCGAGTGAGAACGTGAATTTCTGGGTCGGCCTGCTCAGCTGAAACGGCTTCTCCCCGAACGACGGTCCGTTGCGGTTGAGAGTGGAGAAGACCAGAGTTCCGGACTCGCCGAGGACTCGGTGGAATTCTGCCAGTACCCGACGGCGTTCGTCGTGTGTCACGGTGTCGATTCCGTTGTTGCTGAACACAACCAAGCCGAACTCCCCGTCGGCGAAGTCCGCGAGATCACGTGCGTCGGCCACGTGCGCCGGTAGGTCGGGAAAGTTCCGTCGAAAGCTCGCGATCATGTTCGGTGCGTAGTCGATCGCGACGTAGTTGTCGCTGAGCAGTCGCAGCAGCGCCGTGGTTCGGCCGCTGCCGACGCCCACATCCAGTACCGGTTTTCCGCGAGCAACCCCGGCTGCTGCGACCAGCGCCGCCGCCTCCCCACGGTCGAGAAACCCATCGGTGGGACCCGCGTACTCCACGTATGCAGCGGCTACCCGCGCGCTGTCGAACACGTCTCGATTGTGGTCTATGGACATACGAACACCTCCGCTTCACCGACCGCAGAAACGGGCTCTCCGCCCCCGTGACGAAACGGTACCGGCGAACCCTGAGGTGCGCCTGAGTCGAACCCTCGGCGGACGTGCGCACTTTCCGCCACCCACACCCCCATCCGGGGGTATTCGTGGGGTGACCCGGGTCACTACCGTTCGTCGCACTCGGTATTGCACATTTACCCGATACCCGACAAAACGGAGGAACAATGACCACTGTCTCACCCGACGACCCGGGTGTGTCCGCGTCGACGCCACCTGCGGTGCAGACCAAGACCAGTGTCCGCCGGGTCGCTGTCGCCAGTGGCATCGGCACGACGATCGAGTTCTACGACTTCTTCATCTACGGCACCGCAGCAGCGCTGGTCTTCCCGACGATCTTCTTCCCGGCCCTCGGCTCCACCGCAGGCACGGTGGCCTCGTTCGCGACGTTCGCCGTCGCGTTCATCGCCAGGCCCGTCGGCGCAGTGCTGTTCGGACACTTCGGTGACCGCATCGGCCGCAAGAAGACCCTGATCTCGACACTGCTGCTGATGGGTGTGTCCACGTTCGCGATCGGTCTGCTCCCCGGCGCCGAGACCATCGGCGTGGCCGCGCCGATCATCCTGGTACTGCTCAGGTTCGGACAAGGGTTCGCGGTCGGCGGCGAATGGGCCGGCGCGACCCTGCTCACGGCCGAATACGCACCGCCCGGCAAACGCGGGTTCTACGCGATGTTCCCCCAGCTGGGACCGTCGGCCGCCTTCATCTTCTCCAGCGCGACATTCCTCGCCACCGGTCTCCTGCTCGGCGATACCAACGAGACGTTCCTCAATTACGGTTGGCGAATCCCGTTCCTGCTCAGCGCCGTTCTGGTACTCATCGGCCTGTACATGCGGTTGGCCATCGAGGAGACCCCCGTCTTTCGCGCCAACAAGCTCGTCGAGGAGCAGGCACCGGCGAGCGCGGCTCCGACGAAACTGCCGATCTTCGACGCCTGGCGCATCCAGAAGCGTGAAATCATCACTGCTGCAGGTGCATTGGCATCACTGTTCGCCTTCTTCTACATGGGAACCGCGTACCTGACGAGCTACGGCACCAAGACACTCGGATTCGAGCGCCCGTTCGTGTTGATCACCGGAATCGGAGCCGCGGTGATCTTCGGAATCGCGATCGCGGTCTCTGCCACCTACTCCGATCGGGTGGGACGTCGGCGGGTGATCATGGGAGCGTGCATCATCGCGATACCCTGGTCGATCGCACTGTTCCCCGTTCTCGACACCGGGTCACCGGCAGCGTTCGTGATCGGCATGTGCGTCACGCTGGCCATCTTCGGAGTGGCCTACGGACCGACCGGAGCCCTGCTCCCCGAGCTGTTCCAGACTCGATTCCGTTACACCGGAGCAGGTTTGGGCTACAACCTCGCCGGAGTTCTCGGCGGAGCGATTCCGCCGATGCTCGCTGCACCGCTCACGGCCGCATTCGGCAGCATCTCCATCGGCGTCATGCTGGCCCTGTTGTCGGTACTGAGTCTGGTGTGCACCAAGAGGCTGATCGAGACCAAGGACGTCGACATGACCTGACCCACCACAACGCAGAACCGCGGCCACCCGGAAGTCGGGTGGCCGCGGTTCTTGTCTGCTCTCTACGGACGAAACTCAGTCGTCGCCGCGGGGCGGTGGCGCAACGTCGACGCCACCGGAGTTGTGCTCGGGCCCGGCTGCCGGGTGCCCGGCGGGCACGCGCCCACGCGTCTTCGCGGCCTCGCTGTCCTTGGTGGCACCCTCGGCGAACTTACGACGCCAGCTCTCCTCAGGACGGTAGGGGCCCGGCTTCGGCCGAGTCTTGCCGCCCGGGAACGCCAGCCGTGCGATGGTCCGCTGGACCATGCCCCACTGCTGAAAGAACGGTCCGGTGTTGTACGGCAGCTCGTAGCGCTCGCAGATGTCCTTGATCTTCGGCGCGACGTCCGCGTAGCGAGTGCTGGGCATGTCCGGGTACAGGTGGTGTTCCACCTGGTAGCTGAGGTTGCCGCTCATCAGGTGGAACAGTGGTCCGCCGTCGATGTTGGCGGCACCGACCAGCTGACGGACGTACCAGCCGCCGCGAGTCTCGTTCTCGACCTCTTCCTGGCTGAAGGTGTAGGCCTGGTCGGGAAAGTGGCCGCAGAAGATGATCGCGTTCGACCAGACGTTACGAATGATGTTGGCGGTGAAGTTGGCGGCCAACGTGGACAGGAACGTGCTCTCCACTCCACTGAACCGGCTGTCCAGGAAGGACGCCGTCCTGCGGTTCTTTCCGAACCGAGCCGACCCACGCAGCTTGGACGCCAGACGCGACCTCTTGCTCTCGGGCAACCGGCCACCCGAAGCCAGCTGCGCCAGCGCGAACGCACCGGCGCTGATGATCGGCCAGCCCACGTAGTCCTTGACGAACTGCTTACGCGCCTTGACGCCGATGCCCTTGAGGTCCTCGACGAGATCCTTGATCGGCTTCTCGCCACGACGGATGGCCTCGATGTCGAGATCGTGCAGGGCGACGCCCCACTCGAAGAACGCCATCAGCAGAACGTTGTAGAACGGCTGGGCCAGGTACGCAGGGTGCCACTTCTGACGTGGGTCGATACGCATGATCTCGTACCCGAGATCCTTGTCCTTGCCGCGAATGTTCGTGTACGTGTGGTGCACGTAGTTGTGGGAGTGCTTCCACGAACTGGCGGTGGAGGCGGTGTCCCAGTCCCACACGGACGAATGGATTTCCGGATCGTTCATCCAGTCCCACTGGCCGTGCATGACGTTGTGGCCGATCTCCATGTTCTCGAGGATCTTCGCGATCCCGAGGCATGTCGTTCCGGCGAGCCAGGCCGGCTTGCTGGTGGAGCCGAGAAGCAGCACACGCCCCGCGACCAGCAACTGACGCTGGGCGGCGATCACCGACGTGATGTATTTGCGGTCCTTGTCGCCGAGGCTGGCGTAGACCTCGTCGTGGATGGCGTCGAACTCCTTGGCCAGTTCGGCAATGGTCTCGTCGCTCAGGTGCGCCAACGGGTTCACCGGTTCGTCACTGGTGCCGGTACGCCTGGTGGTTTCGTCGATCGTCATGAATTCCCCTGTTCGATGGTTGATCAGAGTTCGATTTCGATGTCGCCCTCGGCGGTGTTGACACAGATCCGAACCGCTTGCCCCGTAGGTTCGGAGATATCCCCGTTACGTAGGTCACGTAAACGCCCCTTTTTGAGGGTACCTACACAGGTGTGGCAGATGCCGATGCGGCAGCCGTAGGTCAGATCCAACCCGGCTTCTTCACCTGCGGCGAGAATGGTTGTGCCGCCGTCGCATTCGACGTCCTTCTTGCTGTTGAGGAAGCGCACGGTGCCGCCCTCACCTGCATCGTCTCCGCCGCCGATGACCGGTTGGAAGCTCTCGTGATGGAATCTGTCGTAGTCGCCCTGGTCTTTCCAGTACGAGCGCAGATCGTCCAGATGTTCACCCGGGCCGGAGCAGAATGCTTCACGCTCACGCCAATCGGGAACCAGCTCGTCCAGTTCGGAGGCCTTCATCCGCCCCTCGTCGCTGGTGATCCGCAACTTCACCGTGAGCCCGGCGTGCTTGGCCTCGAGCTCGTCGAGCGTGTCCGCGAACATCAACTGCTCGCGGTTGTGCACCGAGTGCACCACGACTGCATCGGTCACCTGATCGTGGTGGTCGAGGGCGCGCAACATGCTGATGATGGGCGTGATCCCGCTGCCCGCGCTGATGAAGACCATTTTTTCCGGAATCGGGCTCGGCAGAGTGAACTCACCCTCGACTTCGCTGAGCCGGACGATATCGCCCGTTCTGATGGTGCCCACCAGGTACGGCGAGACAGTGCCCGAGGGCACCAGCTTGGGGCTGACACTGACCAGGCCGTCCACCGGATCCGGATCGGAGGTGATCGAATACGCCCGCCAGTGGTACCGACCGTCGATGAGCACTCCGAGTCGGACGTACTGCCCGGGCGTGTGGCCCTGCCACTCGAAACCTGGACGGATGTACACCGAGACGGCCTCCGACCCCTCCGGAACCACCCGCTCGACCTTCCCTCGAAGTTCGCGAGTGGTCCACAGCGGGTTGATCATCGACAGGTAGTCGTCGGGCCGGAGCGGATTGAACAACGATCGGACTGCGCGCAGCATCGTCCGTCTCACAAAAGAAACCTGGGGCTTGGCCCCCCGTTCAGCCATACTCAACGGTAACCCTGTGCGCCGCGCTGCACATCCGAATCGCTCAGACTCGAATGAGACTGCTACACAAGGTGAACAGAACCGCGCGATACCGGCCGGTCAGCGCACTCGCGAGACGCGGTCGCCCAGGGCCGCACTCACTTTTCCGTACCAGCCGAGCGGACGCGCAGACCCGCGTGTCGGCACGTCGGCCAGCAGCGCTTCGGCGGTTTCCTCGGCGTCGATCTTGTTGTCGCCGATGCCACCGGTGGCACCTCTCTTGGCCCAACCGACGACGTAACAGCCTGGAACCGGAGTGCCGTCGGCGGCGGTGATACGACCACCCTCGTTGCGAATGGTGCCGGTGATGTCGTCGAACGGAATGCCCGGTGACGGAGTTCCGCGGTATCCGATCGCGAGCAGCACCAGCTCCGACGAGAGAGTGACCGCGTGTTCACCCACCCCCACCTCGATGGACCCCACCGAGCCGCTTCCGTGCAGAGCAGCCGGTGCCCGGCCGAACGCGAACACGATGCGCCGGCCCTGCACCGAGGATCCCAGTTCGACTCGCGTTGCCCCGGCAAGAGCCGATGCGGGAGCGGACAACGGCAGCCGATCGATCGCGTCGACGATTCCGTCCGGACCTGCCACCACGACGTCGACGCCTGCCCGATCGACCAGAGCCTTGCACTCGGAACGAGTGAACGCCGCGAACTCGGGCCCACGACGGGCGAGTACGACGACCTCGTTCACTCGATGGCGACGCAGCTCGGCCAGCGCGTGCGGGGCGATCTCGGTTCCGTCGAGCCCGTCCGGGTCGGCGGTGAGGATACGAGCAGCGTCGAGCGCGACGTTGCCGTTTCCGATGATGGTGACGCGGTCGACGCCGGCGAGATCGATCGCGTCGGCGGGAACGTCGGGGTGGCCGGTGTACCAGCCCACCAGGGTGCGCGCGCTGACGGATCCGTCGAGGTCGATACCGGGAATCTCGAGGGCCCGGTCCTTGTCGGCACCGACGGCGTAGACCACCGAATCGAACTTGCGGGCCAGTTCGACGTGGTCGACGTCCTTACCGACCTCGACGCCCAGCTTCATCGTCACCCGAGGATGAGCGAAGATCCCACGGAAGTGCTCGCTGATGCGTCGGGTACCCAGGTGATCGGGAGCGACGCCGTAGCGGGCGAGACCGCCCGCGACAGGCAGCCGGTCGTAGAAGGTGACGCTGGTGCCGGGCACCCTCAGCAACGCCTGAGCGGTGTAGCAGGCCGCAGGCCCGGTTCCGACGATGGCGATGTCGATCGGCGGGAGGTCGTTGACCGTCGCCACCGGGAATCGGGGCGCGCCCCACTCGGCCACGGCGGGCTTGTCCTTGTAGTAGTCGGCGTTGATGTCGGCATAGATCTGCTGATCCGGCGTCAGTCTCGAGACGCGCGTGATCGCGTCCACCGGACACGCGTCGGCGCAGGCTCCGCAGTCGATGCACGAGCGCGGATCGATGTAGAGCAGTTCCGTCTTACCGAAGTCCGGCTCGTCGGGTGTCGGGTGAATGCAATTGACCGGACACACCGACAGGCAGGATGCGTCGTTGCAACAGTTCTGCGTGATCGCGAACGGCATGGGTTATCGGATGTCCTTCACGGCCTCGAGCGGGAGCGGTGCGATCAGAGCATGTGCAAGCGACGGTAGATCATCTCGGCCGGCTTGGTGATCAAACCGCAGTCGAGAAGAAATGCCATCAGGTGCTCGCTCGAAGTACGCATCATCGTGTGGTGGTGCGCGTTGTTCTTCGCTTCCTTCACCGCGCGGTCGACGTCGAGGCCCGCTGCTGCGTAGACCTCCTTGTTGACCATGTTGGACACGATCAGCCGAGCAGCGATCGCGACGACGAGCGCACTGGTCTTGCGGCGAGCAGGGCTCTTCTGGGCGATCTCCTCACGCATCTGAGCGCGCGCGAAGGTCATGTGCCGTGATTCCTCGACGACGTGGATCTTGCTGGTGGTGCGCACGAGTGGCAGCACGTTTTCGCCGCGCATCCAGTCGCGCTGCATGACGTCGAGCACCTCTTCGGCGACGAGGATGCCGCCGTAGGCGACCTCGGCGGACGCGAGAGCCTTGAAGCCGCGGCCGAGTTCGATGCTCGATCGACGCGGCAGGTATGCCTTGATGCCCATCTTCTGGCAGGCGCGCGCGAACATGATCGAGTGACGGCACTCGTCGGCGATCTCGGTGAGCGCGAATTGGAAGTCGGAGTTCGACGAGTCCTTGCAGTACTGATCGCGCAGAACCATCTGCTGCAGGATCATCTCGAACCAGATGCCGGTGCTCATGATGGAGCAGACCTCGTGGCGAGTGAGCGTGATGCGCTGCTCCTCGCTCATCTCGTCCCACAGCTTCGTCCCGTACAGGGTGCTCCACTCCGGATTGAGTCCGTAGAGGGAGGGATCGAGGTCGGCTTCCCAGTCGACTTCCTCGGACGGGTCGTAGGACAGCTGGGCGGCGGAATCGAGCAGACGAGCAGAAACGTCCTCCGGCTCGAGAACGTCGTTCCGGGACAGTGTGCTGGTCATCGCCGTGGTTCCTTCCATCGTCGAAAAGGCTGTCGGTAACTGTTACGGAGATTACCAGGTACTCAGCGACACAGGTAGTCGTTCGGGCAGAAGTTCCTGGATTCTTTTCGCCGGACCCCTAGAGTTCGAGCGTGCCGAACACGGAGAACCACCGGTGATCGCCGCCCTGCGATCTGCCCTCGAACGCAGACCCATGCGTCTGTACGCGGTGGGAATGGTGTCGGCCAACGCCATCGGGGCCGTCATCGTGTTCGTATTGGCGCGCTTCGTCCTGCCGCTGCCGGTCGGTTCCGAAGAGATCCTGTCGGACCGAAATTACCTGGCGTTCTTCGTGTACCTACCGGTCGCGATCGCCATCGGTATCGGGCTCGGGCTCCGCGTCGCAGCACCCCTGATTCGGTGGCTGCACACCGGAGGAACACCGACGGACGAGACCGCGATCGCCGTCGTCCGACTGCCGTTGCGCCAACTCGGCGTCCACGTTCTGTTGTGGGCGCTCGGCGTCGCGGTGTTCGTCTCGGTCAATGCGTCGGCCGGTGCCGCGCTGTCGATCATCGTGGCGATCGCCGTCAGCTTCGGCGGCTTGGCAACGTGCTCGCTGGGTTACCTGGTGGCCGAACGAACTCTTCGCCCGATCACAGCCGCGGTGATGGACGTCGGTGCGGTCACCGATTCCGCAGCTCTCGGTGTTCGGCTTCGTGTCGTTCTCATCTGGGTCCTGAGCACAGCGATTCCCGTTCTCGGGTTGGGCCTCATCGGACTCGGCAGGTTGATCGACACCGTCATCCCTCCCGACGTCGATCTTTCCCCCGCGATGGTGTCGCTCTCCGCGGTTGCCCTGGTCGTCGGATTCGGCGGCATGTTTCTGGTCGGACGCTCCGTCTCGGACCCGCTGCAGCAGGTCAGCAGCGCCATGCAACGCGTCGAAGCCGGGGCGACCGATACCCGTGTCGACGTCTACGACGCCTCCGAGATCGGCCGTTTGCAGAACGGGTTCAACAAGATGGTGGTCGGACTGGACGAGCGCGAACGTCTCCGATCGCTGTTCGGTCGCCACGTGGGCCAGGACGTCGCCCAACGAGCGCTCGCGAGCGCACCCCGCCTCGGCGGCGAGAATCGGACTGTGGCGGTGCTGTTCGTCGATCTCGTGGGTTCGACGGCTCGCGCCGAACGAGAATCGGCCGAAGCCGTGGTGGACTGGCTCAATCGATTTTTCGCGGTCGTCGTGGAGCACGGCGAGCGAGGCGGCGGATTCGTCAACAAGTTCGAGGGTGATGCCGCATTGCTGATCTTCGGTGCTCCGGTCGATCACCCGGATCCCGCGACCGCCGCACTACGCACCGCGCGCACCCTGGCGGCCGAACTGTCCATCGACGGCGACTACGAGTTGGGCATCGGAGTCACGTACGGATCGGTCATCGCCGGCAACATCGGCGCCGAGTCGCGTTTCGAGTACACCGTCATCGGCGACACGGTGAACCAGGCGGCCCGGCTCACCGATCTCGCCAAGGATGACCCCGACACCGACGTGCTCACGTCGTCGACGGTGCTCGATCACGCATCCGACGACGAACGCACGCACTGGACGACGGGCGAGACGGTGACACTGCGCGGCCGCTCGACACCGACCATTCTGGCTGCGCCCGTGCGGCCCCGCTGACGATCGCTCGGCCGAAAAAAATTCGAAGGTTTCCCGTTCGACTCCGATGGGGCATACCCCCCGAACCAACTCACCCCATCGCGCTTACGCGAGACGTTGACTGGTACAACGTCTCTCGCTCCGAAAGGCAACCATGCCCGCAATTCTGTTCGGCTCGATCAGCACACTCGTCGACACGTCCGAACTGCAGCGTCGCTCGTTCAACGAGGCGTTCGCAGCGCACGATCTGAACTGGAACTGGTCCCGGGACGACTACCGGGCCATGCTCGGCTCGAACGGTGGTGCCGACCGCATCAGCGAATACGCGTCCGAGACCGGTACCGAGGTGGACGCCGCGGCAGTACACGCCACCAAATCGGAGATCTTCCAACGACTGATCGGCGAGTCCGACGTCAAGACACGTCCGGGAGTCGCCGACACGATCGACTCCGCCAAAGCGAACGGCCTCAAAGTCGGCTTCGTGACGACGACCTCGCGAGAGAACATCGACGCGCTCCTCGCGGCTCTGTCTCCCGAACTCACCGCCGACTCGTTCGACGTCATCGTCGACGCCACCTCGGTCGAGCCGGGAAAGCCCGACCCCGCCTCGTACCAGTACGCGCTGAAGACGCTGGGCGAGAACGCGTCCGACAGTGTGGCCATCGAAGACAACGCCGGCGGTGTCCAGGCGGCAGCGGCTGCGGGCATCACCTGTGTGGCATTCCCCAACGAGAACACTGCGGGCACCGAATTCGACTCGGCCACCGAGACCGTAGATGCACTCGATCCCGAGCGCGTCCGAGCTCTGCTCTCCGCCTGAGCCCGACCTGCGGAGCGCGCGTTTTGTCTGACCTTCTCATCCAATCCTCCAGGAGTAACCAGTGAGCAATCTTCAGGCCCAGGTCGTTGCCGGGGACAGGTCGTTTCGCGTCGAGGGATACGAGCGCATCGAGTACGACCTGATCTACGTCGACGGGGTGTTCGCGATCGAGAACACCGAATTGGCCGACAGCTACCGGCCGTACGGTCGCGCGCTGATGGTCGTCGACGAAGCGGTGCACGACATCTACGGCGACCGGATCAGCGCATACTTCGATCACCACGAGATCGCGCTGACGGTGGTTCCGGTGCACATCGCGGAGACCGCCAAGTCGCTGGAGACCTTCGAGCGCATCGTGGGTGAGTTCGATGCATTCGGTCTGGTCCGCACCGAGCCGGTACTGGTGGTGGGCGGCGGACTGACAACGGACGTAGCAGGATTCGCGTGCGCCAGCTACCGCCGCAACACCCCGTACATCCGCATTCCCACCACCCTGATCGGCTTGATCGATGCAAGCGTGTCCATCAAGGTGGCCGTCAACTACGGAAAGCACAAGAACCGCCTCGGTGCCTACCACGCGTCACAGAAGGTGCTGCTGGACTTCTCGTTCCTCGGCACGCTGCCCGAGGACCAGGTGCGCAACGGCATGGCCGAGCTGATCAAGATCTCCGTGGTCGGCAACTTGGAAATCTTCGAGATGCTCGAACAGTACGGGCCCGAACTGCTGCGAACCCGATTCGGCCATCTCGACGGAACAGCGGAATTACGTTCGGTCGCAGACAAACTGACCTACTCGGCGATCGCGACGATGCTCGAACTCGAGGCCCCCAATCTGCACGAGATCGATCTCGATCGCGTCATCGCCTTCGGTCACACCTGGAGTCCGACGCTCGAGCTGACCCCGCCTGCACCGTTCTTCCACGGTCACGCGATCAACATCGACATGGCGCTCTCGACGACCGTCGCCGAGCAACGCGGACATCTGTCCACGGCCGACCGCGATCGCGTACTCGGTGTGATGTCCAGCATCGGCCTGGCCCTGGACAGCCCGTACCTGACACCCGAATTGCTTTCCGAGGCAACGGCATCGATCCTCAAGACACGCGACGGGATCCTGCGTGCCGCGGTGCCCGATCCGATCGGCACGTGCCGCTTCCTCAACGACCTCGACGCAGCGGAGCTGGCCGATGTCCTGACGCTGCACAAGAAGATCTGCCTGGACTTCCCCCGGGCAGGCGAGGGCCTCGACATGTTCACCGCGCCGACGCCGTGACGAAGGCCCCGCGACCGGTGACCCCGACGACCATTCTGGCGCGTGAGCTGAGCGAGATAGCAGATCTGCTCGACGCCGGTGCCGGGGTGACCGACGAGCTGACCACCCGTGTTCATCGAGCCCGCGATCTCGCAGCGGGACTCGACCCGTATCTCGACACCTGTACCACCTCCCAATCCGCAGCGCTGGCGACACTGGCGTCGCGGACCCGCACCGAGGACTGGAGATCACGCGACGTGGTCTCCGGCTCGGGGCCCCTGGAGATGGAGATGCTCTCCGGCCACGTGGAGGGACGCTTCCTCGCGTTTCTCGTGCACATGACCGGGGCGAAGCGGGTACTCGAGATCGGTATGTTCACCGGCTATTCGGCACTGGCGATGGCCGAGGCTCTGCCTGCAGGCGGTGAGGTGGTGGCGTGCGAGGTGGATCCGTACGTGGCCGAGTTCGCGCAGTCCTGCTTCGCGGAATCACCTGCGGGCTCGTCCATCACGGTGGAGGTCGGTCCGGCACTGGAGACCCTTCGACGGCTCGACGGTCGGTTCGACCTGGTGTTCATCGACGCCGACAAAACCGGGTACCGCGCCTACGTGGAGTACCTGCTCGGTAGCGAACTGCTCGCCGAGAACGCCGTGATCGCGGTCGACAACACCCTGCTGCAGGGCCAGCCGTACAGCGAGCAGCCCACCGAGAACGGCAGGGCCGTCGCCGAATTCAACGACTACGTAGCGAAAGACCCTCGCGTGGAGCAGGTTCTGCTTCCTCTGCGCGACGGCGTCACGCTCATCCGTCGAACATGATTCGTACGGTTGCCGCGCTGCTCGGTCTCGCGGCCACCCTGCCCGCCGACCTCGCGGCGACGGCGGTGGCCGCGATCGGTGGCACTGCGCCGCCCACCCGCCGATCCGAGTCACCCAGAACGGTGCTGATCAGCGGCGGCAAGATGACCAAGGCACTGCAGCTCGCTCGCTCCTTTCACCTCGCCGGGCACCGGGTGATCCTGGTGGAATCGGCCAAGTACCGCTTCACCGGCCACCGGTTCTCCCGGGCCGTCGACCGATTTCACTGTGTACCCGATCCGGGTGCCCCGGGATACGCGCAGGCTCTGCTGGACATCGTTCGACGCGAGAACGTCGATGTCTTCGTCCCCGTGGCCAGCCCTGCGGCGAGCATTCACGACGCAGACGCCAGGGCCGTGCTCGACCCGCACTGCGAAGTGATCCACGGCGACGCGGACACCGTGCGAATGGTCGACGACAAGTCCCGATTCTCCGAGCACGCAACATCGTTGGGACTTCGCGTGCCCGACTTCCGGCGGATCACCGATCCCGCCCAGATCGACGACTTCGAGTTTCCGCCGGGTCGCGAATACATTCTGAAACGGATCTCGTACAACCCGGTCGGGCGAATGGACCTGACGCGGTTGTCGGCACGCACACCGGAGCGGAACTCGTCGTTCGCCAGGAGCCTGCACATCACGGACGACGATCCGTGGATTCTGCAGGAGTTCATCGCCGGTCAGGAGTACTGCACGCACGGCACGGTACGCCAGGGTCGGCTGCAGGTGTACGGCTGTTGCGTGTCCTCGGCGTTCCAGGTCAACTACGAGATGGTGGACAAGCCGGACATCCTGCGCTGGGTGGAAACATTCGTCTCTTCTCTGGACGTGACCGGCCAGCTGTCGTTCGACTTCATAGAATCCGCCGCCGACGGCCACATCTACGCGATCGAATGCAACCCCCGCACCCACTCGGCCATCACGATGTTCTACGACCATCCCGACCTGGCGGCCGCGTATCTCGACGACGGCCACCCGGTGATCGTGCCGCGTCCGACGGCTCGGCCGACCTACTGGGTCTACCACGAGATATGGCGCTTGATCTCCGAGGGCAACCGAAAAGCTCGCCTTCGCAGCATCTTCCGCGGCAAGGACGCCATCCTGACCGGATGGGATCCTCTGCCGTACTTTCTCGTGCACCACCTCCAGATCCCGTCCCTGTTGCTGCGCAATCTGCTGGCGCGACGTGGCTGGTCGCGCATCGACTTCAACATCGGCAAGCTCGTGGAGAACGGAGGCGACTGATGACCCTGTCGGTACTGGTGTTGGTCGGATCGTCGGTGGACGAGTTCCATTGCGATCTGTCGCGGGTGTACGCGGGCGGATTCCTCGACGCGCTCGGCGGGAATCCCGACTACCGCTGCGAGGTGGCGTTCGTCTCCCCCGGTGGGCTCTGGAGCTTCCCCGGCGGTATCGATGCCGCCAGTGTGGCTGCGGCGCAGCAGATGTCGTTGGCACAGGCAGTGGAAATCATGTCGTCGTGGCATTTCGACGTCATGGTGCCGCAGATGTTCTGCCTGCCCGGGATGACGACGTACCGCAGTCTGTTCGATCTGTTGGGCGTGCCGTACGTGGGCAACGGTCCTGATGTGATGGCGATGACGGCGGACAAGGCCCGTGCCCGAGCCGTCGTCGCTGCGGCCGGGGTCGCCGTACCCACCGGGGTGGTGGTCCGCTGCGGCGACGACATCGACGTCGATCTGCCCGTGGTCGTCAAGCCGGTCGACTCGGACAACTCGATGGGCGTCGCGCTCGTTCGCGAATCCGACCGTCTGGCAACCGCAGTGAGCGAGGCTCTGGCGTACTCGTCTGCGGCACTGGTGGAGTCGTACGTTCCACTCGGCCGGGAGGTACGTTGCGGCATCATCGCCCGAGGCGACGAGCTGATCTGTCTTCCGCTCGAGGAGTACGCCGTCGAGTCGATCCGCACCAGCGCCGACAAGTTGAATCGCACCTCGGACGGAGATCTGTACCTGGTCGCGAAGGAGCAGACCAAGGCGTGGATGGTCGACGTCTCCGATCCGATCACCGAGAAGGTCTGGGCCGCAGCACGATCGTGCTATCGCTCTCTCGGCTGCCGACACTACGGTCTCTTCGACTTCCGAATCGACCCCGACGGGGAGCCGTGGTTCCTCGAGGCCGGCCTGTACTGCTCGTACTCGCCGTCGAGCGTGCTCGCGGTGATGGCCTCGGCGGCGGGCATCGCCGTCGACGAACTGTTCGCACGATCGCTCGACGAACTGTCGGTGAAGGAGCTGTCCTCGTGACGTTGGGAATCGAGATCGCCGAGCTGGACCTGAGCTCTACCGACACCGAAGAACTGCGAGCGCTGTTGGCCGAACACGGCGTGCTGATTCTGCGCGAGCAGCCCTTGGACGACGCGGGTTTCCTGGCGTTTCTCCGACGGTTCGGCGACATGATGTTCACCGAGGGCGAGACGCCGGTGCCGGGCTTCCCCGATCTGAACGTCATCAGCAACGTCGGCCGAACCACCCCGCCGAAGTCGACGTTCCACGTCGACACCACGTATGTGCCGAATCCGCCTGCCTACACCGCGTTACGCGCGGTCGAGGTACCGGAAGCCGGAGGCAGCACGCTGTTCAGCGATCAGTACGAGGCCTACGACACACTGCCCGCCGACCTGAAAGCGAACCTGGCCGGGCGAACCGTGACGCATCGAGTGACCGGGGTGGCGTCGGACACCGATTCCAGTGCCGAACATCCCCTGTTCGCAGTGCATCCCGTGTCCGGGCGCACTGCACTGGCGTTGTCGGCACCGGCGCGGTGCGTCGCGATCAGTGGAATGTCCTCCGAGGAGGCGCACGAGACCGTGCAAGTGCTGTTCGAGCACTCGACTCGCGAAACCAACCTGTTGCGGCATGCGTGGGCACCCGACGATGTGGTGATGTGGGACAACCGATGTGTGATGCATCGAGCCGATCACAGCGGAGTCGTGGGAAACAGGGTGATGCATCGCGGAATGGTGGCGAATGGTGAATCGGCGTCGGTTATGTGATTGACAACTCAAAGATTTGCCGGTTCGCCCGTAGCCAGGAGAATCGAGTCATGACTTCTCCGGTGGCAATCAGCCGCGACACAGCAGTCGGTCCCGAAGCTCGTCTGTCCTGGATATTGTCCGGACTGGCCGGGATGGTGGGCGCAGTGGCGTTCTTGCATTCCGCCGGCTACTTCGTGACCTTCATGACCGGCAACACCGAACGTGCTGTCGTCGGGCACTTCGGGCACCCCGAGGGCAAGGAGGTCACCCCGGGCGCCTCACCGATAGCGGCTCTCGCGCTCATGGGCTCTTTTCTGGCCGGGGTGGTGATCTCGTCGATCTGCCGCCGTCGGTACTGGTCGAACCATCCCCACGGAGCAACGGTGCTGACCACGATCGCGCTCGCCGGAGCGGGAGCCATAGACATCGCCATCTCGGGATGGTCGTCGGCGAACGTGAACTTCTACCCGATTCTGTTGGTGGCCTTCGCACTCGGCGCACTCAACACCGCGTTCACGAAGAAGGAAGAGACCTACATTCCGCTGAGCTACGTCACCGGAACGCTGGTGAAGCTGGGCCAGGGTATCGAACGGCACCTGTTCGGCGGGGGAACGCGCTACGACTGGCTGTGCTACACAGCCCTTCTCGGATCGTTCGCGTTGGGCGGAGCGATCGGAGCCTTCATCGGCGTCGTCATCACCGGACCCCAGGTGCTGCTTCTGACCGCACTGCTCAGCTTCGGCGCAACGATCTTCACCTTCACCCACACCGAGCGTCGCACGCTGCTGGGATGAAGCAACGTCCCCCGGTCAGCCCTCGACCAACGGCGAGGCCACGATGATCTTGCGCAACATCTGCTCGATGAAGGTGGGGGAAAGTCGCGATCCGATCAGCACTTGCCGCTGAACGAGACCTTCGATCATCACCACGAGAGTTTCGGCATCGGAGGGCGGATCCTCGGAGTCCAGCGAGGCGACGATCCACTGGGTGTAGGTGACGAATGCTGCACGTTGACTGTCGAACAACTCGCGGATTTCGTCGTCGTGCTGCGCCTCGCCGAGCATGATGTGGCGCGCGATCACCCGTTTGACCGCGTCTGCCGATGTCATGGCGTCGATGAAGTCGATGATGTGGGATATCACGACGTCGACGGTGAGCGGTTTGACGTCCACCAGAGTGCCGAACGTCGCTCCGGCAACCTCGAAGTCGCGGACGAACAGTTGACCGAGAGCCAGGTGAAGCAGCCGACTCCGGGTGGGCGCGTGGTAGTTCACCGATCCGGGGCCGAGTCCCGCTGCGGCGTCCACCGCCCGGTGGGTCAATCCGCGCAGCCCCTGCGTGGCGAGCACCTCGATGGCGGCAGTGGCGATCTCGTCGCGCCGACGCACTCTCGACTCGTCGTCCTTGGAGTGTGCCGACCTCATACCGCGCAGTGTAGTGCCAGGCCGTTGACATCCGTCGATTCCGAGACCTAGTCTCAACCGATGTTGAGCATCGGGGGGAACACGGGCCGGGGGCCCACCAGACGCCAGATCATGATCGGAGCGGCTGCCGCGGCCACCATCGCCGTCGTCGGCCCGGTCGCCAAGGCGGCAGCTGCCCCGGCGACCGGCTCGGGCGGCCAGTGCACCGAGCGCTACCAGGGCTACCGCGAGGCCGATCGAAACCTGCCGTATGCCCGATACATGGCACCGAGGACGACGCCCGCACCGGCGGTCGTCGCGGACGCCTACGCGGGACCTGCCCTCGCGCCCGAGTCGATCCCCGGATTCGATGCGATCACAACCGATCTCGCGTCCACCGGCTACTCCACGATCGAGACCGGATACGGTCGCCGCGCCGACGGGGTGACGTTCGTAGCGGTCCGTACGGTGATGCCGCGCGTGACGGCAGCGATGTGGGACTGGTGGTTCGGCTGGCATTCCACCGAGGCCGCGCGATACAAGCTGTGGCATCCCGATGCCCACCTCTACGCAGACTTCGCCGAGGATCGAACGTCACTCGACATTCCCGACAAGGCCAAGTACATCGGCAACACGACGTTCGTGGACGAATACGTCGGTCCGAAGCTGCAGCAGTTGGGCATTGCCTTTCGCGATCCGATCGCGCACGGATTCGACGTTCCCGCAGATCAGACGATCGTCTTCGGCCGAGTGGGCAGTTCCATCGCACCGGTGGATCTGGGCTGGCTGGCCCACCAGGTGCGCCCTGTCGACGGTGGTGCCGAGATGCGTAGCCGCTTCTTCCTGAACCTACGAGGGCTCCACGTACCGGACGTCAAGCAGGCCGCGTGCGCCGTCGGCCGTGGGGCGTCGGTGGACCCGACGGACCTCGTTCTGGGCCTCGATCTCGCCCGAGACCTCCTGCTGCACTGCGGACAGGAGATGAACCATCTCGCGGGCTTCCTACCGGAGTTGTACGCCGAGTTCGGGAGCTAGTGCCCCAGGAACACCTTCGCCAGCACGATCGACGCAGCAACCGCAGCGGTGGCCAGGCCACCCAGAAAGGCACGGAAGGTCAAGCGATTGCCGCGAATTCGCTGGGTGACCATCTGAATCGTGGCGATGCGCACCACGATCACTGCGCCGGCCAGCAGTTCCGACCATTGGCCCGGGAGCACCGACAACCAACCGAGGGCCAGCATCAACGCAGGGACGGTGCCGGAACTCAGGATGGGAACGGCATCGCGAAATTCCTCGACGGCCTTGAACTTGCGTTGCTCGTCGGTGGCATCACCGTGGGCTTCGGGGATCTGACTGCCCGCGACGAAGTCCGCGAACACATGCGCGAGAAACGTCGTCACCGCAGTGGCCAGAACCAGAACAGCCGCCGTTCCGTGCTCGATCGAGCTGGGCGTCGATGCCGCGACCGCCGCGAGGACCAGGATGTTTCCGTAGACGTAGGCGGAAAGCCTCCTGGCCGCCCGCGTGGGCTCGAGCGGGCCGTCCGCGCGGGTGACCAATCGGCTGTACAGCCGTGTTCCACCGATACCGGGTTCTGCGTCGCTCATGCCGGAGATCGTTGCACGGTAGGCGCGATTATTCGACGGGGACTCCGAGCCGACCGGCCTGGTAGTCCTCGAACGCCTGCAGCACTTCGGACTTGGTGTTCATCACGAACGGGCCTGCCATCGCGACGGGTTCCCGAATCGGCCGGCCACCCAGAACGAACACCTCGAGCGACTCCCCCTCCGCGGATGCGGACATCTCGATGGTGTCGCCGCGGCCGAACAGTGCCGTCTGCCCCATCCTGATCGGACGCTTCTCCGCGCCCACCGTGCCCTCTCCCGCGAGAACATAGACGAGTGCGTTGAATTCTCGATTCCACGGCAGCGTCAGCGCCGCTCCCGGCGCGATCGTGCTGTGCGAGAGCGCAATCGGGGTGTACGTCGAACCCGGCCCCTGCAGACCGGCGATCTCGCCGGCGATGACACGCACCAGCGCACCGCCGTCCGGACTCGACGCCAGCGCTACCTTGCTCCCGGTGATGTCCTGGTAACGCGGATGCGCCATCTTGTTCGCGCGCGGCAGATTGACCCAGAGCTGCACACCGTGGAACAGCCCGCCCGACATCACCAGATGCTCGGGCGGAGCCTCGATGTGCAGAATGCCACCGCCCGCCGTCATCCACTGGGTGTCGCCACCGCTGATGATTCCGCCGCCGCCGTGGGAGTCCTTGTGCTCCATGATCCCGTCGATCATGTAGGTCACCGTCTCGAACCCGCGGTGCGGATGCCACGGCGTCCCCTTCGGCTCACCGGGCGCGTAATTCACCTCGCCCATCTGATCCATGTGAATGAACGGGTCGAGGGACGACATGTCCAGTCCGGCGAATGCTCTGCGAACGGGAAAGCCCTCCCCCTCGTATCCCGTCGGTGCCGTCGTGACCGACCGGACCGGCCGGGGGACGGCGGTGGCGTCGGGCATGGGGATGCGGGGCAACGCGAGGATGTTGTCGACCGTCACTGCGGGCATGGGCTCCCTTTCGGCAATGTAGTTGACTCTGCAACTACTCTAGGCGCTTAAACCCGGCGGTGTCCGACGGTATTCCCGCGGTCAGCCCTGCCGGTCGGCCAGCCACTGCCGGATCTCGTCGGTGACCGGTTCGACGATGTCGTCGTACTCCCGATGCTTACCCACGAAGGCGGCCACCAGTTCGCAGATCGGAACGATTCGCCTGGCGTCGGAACGGGTGGCGTCGAGCGCCTGCTGCACGAGAATCGTTGCCAGACCACGTCCGCCGTAGGCTGCGTCGACCTCGGTGTGGAAGAAGATGCGCCTGCCCTGCTCGTCGTCGGCGAACTCGGTGAAGCCGACCTGCGAACCCTCCACCGAGACGGTGAAACGGTCCGCCTGCTGGGAGATCTCGACCTCGGCACCGGTTTTGTCGACCGTCATTCCGCACTCCTCGTTCCCGGTAGGCGCGCACCGCACCTCGTCGGTCACGATCGTGCACGATCGGCGGAGATCTGTCGATCGTGAACCGCACCGAGCACCTGCGTACGGCGGGTTCGTGATCCACCGTCACCGACAGGGGTGCCGAGCGACCGTTTGCGCCTCTGTACGGTGGAGCGAAGGACCTCGACCGATGAATCATCAAGGGGAAGGAACTTCATGGCTCAGCCAGACAGGCTGGAGAAAGACCCGAACAAAGGTTTCGTGGCCCTGCTGGGCTGGAGTTTGGCCGCAGTGGAAGCACTGGACAAGTTCGATCGGCGCTACGTGGTCGTCGCCCCGGAGTGGGCCGAGGCGTACTGCACCGAGCACGACATTCCGTACCTCCCGTGGAACTTCGAGCGACTCAACGATCGCTCGCTGGAAATCGCCGAGACCCTGCAGGCCAAGGGCGTCGACGTCGCGATTCCGTTGTACGAGGAGACAGTGGAGTGGGCCGGTGCCATCAACTCGGTGTTGCTCGGCAACCCACGCCTGTTCGGTCAGGCAATGCTGTTGCGCGACAAGTCCTTGATGAAGCGCCGTGCTCAGCTCGGCGGCATTCGAGTGGGCATCTTCGAGGAAGCCCACGACCGTGAGGACGTCATTCGATTCCTCAAGCGTGTCAACCAGACGCTGCTCAAGCTCGACGGCGATCCCAACGACCCGATTCATGTCAAGGCCTTCGACAAGGCCGGTTGCCTCGGCCACCGCGTCATTCGCACCCCTGACGAGGTCGACTCCATTCCCGACGAGGAATTTCCGGCGCTGATGGAATCGCACCTCGACGGCTGGGAATTCGCGGTCGAAGCATGGATTCACAACGGCAAGATCAAGTTCCTCAACATCTCCGAGTACGTCAGGCTCGGTTACTCGGTGTTCGTCCCGGCCACACCGGAACTGGAGAAGTACCGCGAGCAGATCACGGTGCAGATCGAGAAGCTGATCAAGACCTTCGACATCGAATTCGGTTTCATTCACCCCGAGTACTTCGTCACCAGCGACGGCGAGATGTACTTCGGTGAAGTTGCTTACCGGCCACCGGGTTTCAAAGTCTTCGAGCTGCTCGAGCGCGCCTACGGCTTCAACGCGTACCAGGGCCTGGCATTGGCGTTCGACCCGAAGACCACCGAGGAGGAGATCGACGCCTTCTTCCCGAGAGAGGTGGTCGACGCCACCGGTCACGCCGGATGCTTCGGCGTCTACCCGCGGCGACGCGTCGTCAGCGATCTCGTCATCCCCGATGTCACCGCAGACGACGACTACTACGAGACCAACGACCTGTCCGCTCCGGTCGAGGAAACCGTCACCAAGAGAACAGCATTCGGTACTCACTGGGGCCTGCTGTACTTCTTCGGCGAGGACCCGTACCGAATGCGTGATCTGCTGAGGCAACAGGAAGAACTGGACTTCTACGTGTGAAGCAGCAACTCGGGGACGACACCAACCCGCCGTCGCAGACGATGCACGAGCCGGCACCGACGAACGCAACCACGGCCGTGGACCGGGCCCTGGCATCGCGACTGGCCCAACTCGACCACGCGATGCATGCTTTGGCCGACGCACCGGAGTTCAGCAAGAACACCAAGGTGCGACGGGTTCTCGACGGCCTGCATCGAGTGTTGTTGCAGCCCGGCGGTTGCAGCGCAATTCGCGAACGCGCCGCGATGCTCGAGCAGGCCGGACTGTTCGCAGGTACCGACTGGGCCCAGCCGGACATTCTCGTCCCGGCGTTCGTGGGGCCGAGCCTGCGCAGCGGCAACGACGACACCGTGGTGCTCGAGGCGACCAGCGAACTGCGCATGATCGCGATCGTCGCGGGTGAGTACGAGCATCCGGCCGTGACCGCCGAGGAGGCTCGGCGATTTCTCTCGCAGGTTCTCGCACTCAACCTCGACGTGCTCTTCACACCGCCGTCGGAGTCGGAGCGAGTTCGATTGGGCCGCACCGCGCATCTGATTCGCGATCTGTTCGGCTACGTCGCGCAGCAGATCGGGTACGACAGCGTGCTCGACGAGTTGGTCGAGGAGATCTGGCGGATTCTGCGCCAGCGTCCGATTCAGGTGGACACCATCAAGGCGATGGTCACGCGCATCGCCATCTATCGCGACGACCCGACCGTGGACCTCGGCAACTCCGGGCAGGGCCTCGATCGATTGATCACGGCGCTGTTCGGCACCACCGATGCCTGCCGCGAGGACCCGGGCGTCGAGGTGTACCGGTCTCGGCTCGAGGCGATGGACGTCGAGGCATTGCAGTTCGAGGCCCGTGGATTCGCGCGGGCCATGCACGACACCGGTCTGGTCTCGCCGTACCACGCGACGCTGACGCAGTATCTCGTCGACCATTACTCGTATGTTCTGCCCGAGGCGCTCGGTCTGTCCGATACCGGCCGGACCTGCCTGACGCGGTATCCCGAACTGGTTCATCGCCTCATCGAGGAGACGGTGTATCCCGAGACCGCGCAGTGCCTCTACGGATTGGCGCTGCTGCTCGATCGGGGAATTCTGCATCAGCCGCCGATCGTGCCGTCCCTGTGGCGCCAGATCTCGCTGAAACTCGCTCCCGCGGTGCGGGAGCGACTGATCACCTCGTTCGGGCCCGTCCCCGCGCCGGAGTCACGCTTGCTCGGGGGTTTGCTCTCGATGCTCGGGCAGCCCCTGGGCGTCGGCCAGGGCGACAACCCGACGTGTCAGTCGGCGCGGGCGTTGTCGATGTGGGCCTACAACGATCCCGACTACCTGCTGCAGATGGTGGTGTGGGCGGCGCGTGACGAGGAGATCGTCATGCACTTCGAGGGGCAGTCGATCTCGTCGACCGAGAGCGTCAGCGGCGTCGCCACGTCCGATCCGGTGGACCTCGATCCCGCGTCGCTGTTGTTGGTTCCGCACCTCGACCGCATCTACGCCGAGATGGTCCGCCGTTGCGCCGATCGTCCCGGTGATCCGCACCGCTGGGTCAACCCCGAGTTCCACGGCTGGTGGTCGGCACGCGAATTCCACATCGACGTCGACGTCGCGACCGGCAATCTCGTGGACCTGGACGTCTTCCTGCGGCAGTTCTACGCCGCGTACCACCCGGAATACAACGGGCACCAACCGTTGATCCATCCACAACCGGCCGGTGTGGCCGTAACCGACAGTGCCGCACGGTATGTGGGGTGGCACGCCATCACGATTCTGCGCGTGTCCGCAGACCCCGACGGTGTCATGCGGGTGTACTTCTTCAACCCGAACAACGACAGCGGGCAGGACTGGGGCGACGGCGTCGTGGTGGGTACGGCGGGCAACGGCGAACGCGCAGGCGAAGGTTCGCTGCCGTTCGACCAGTTCGCCTCACGGCTCTACATCTTCCACACCGATCCACTCGAGCACGGCGAGCCGGAGAGAATCCCGGCCGAGGACATCGAGCGGATCCGAGGCTACATCGAACGGAGTTGGGGCGCAGAACGTTCGGTGCCTCAGGCCTGAGATCCTCCGATGCACCCGAGGCCGTGCACTCGGGTGCATCGGAAGAGCCGTGTGTCGTCAGTCCTTCTTGTCGAGCGCGTCCGGCTTGTGCACCGCGTCCTTACCCGACTTGTCGCTCTCGACCCGGTACTGCGGGTCGTCCTTCGATGCCTTCACGGTCCGGCCTGCGGCTTCGGTATCGGAGGTGATCTTCTCCACCACTTCGCCCTCGGTCTTCGTTCCGTGGGTCTGCCATTCGACCTTGTCGCCCTTGTGCAATTCGTCCTTCGACATGTTCGAGTCGTCCCTTCGTCGGTGATGTCCACCGACGCGTACCCGCGCCGGTGTCGGCGCAATCACCTGGTTCCCAGAGCAGGTGCCAGCGTGGTGAACCACGCCTCGCGTAGCTGATCCTCGAACAGCGGCCAGGTGTGCGCGCCCTCCTCGCGCATGGACACCGTCGCCGGCACGTCCGCTCGGCGCAGAGCGTCGACGAAGATCGACGTGCAGTGGTTGACCATCGCTTCGACCGCCATCCCTCCGAAGGGCGGGATCGCGCCTTCGGGGATGCGATCGACGGGCCCCGGGAGTCCGCGGGACGAACTGACGTACACCGCGGTTCCGCGCAGCCGCTCGACGTTGAGCGATGGGTCGTGATCGCGCCATCCCTGGCTTCCCGGTAGCCCCCACATATTGAAGGGATTGTTGAGTCCGCCGGCGATCATCGCCGATATACCCGCCGTGGCAAGCGGAGTGGACGGTGCCGGACATCCACTGAAGGACGCGGCCGCGTCGAACACGTCCGGGACCTGGATCGCGAGGTCGAGTGCCGGACCACCACTCATCGACAGCCCTGCCACGCCGCGCCTGCCGGTCGATCCGTAGGCTGCGTCGACGGCGGCAGGCAGTTCGCGGGTGAGGTAGGTCTGCCACTTGTTGCTGCCGAGCACCGGATCCGTTGTCTGCCAGTCGGTGTAGAAGCTGAACCGGCCACCGATCGGTGCCACCACGGTGACCTTCTTGTCCAGGAAGAACTTCTCGACGCCGGAATTGTTGAGCCAGCCCACGCCGTCCTCGTTGCCGAGCGCGCCGTTGAGCAGCACGAGAGTGGGTGCTGGTCCGTCGTCGGGGGAATGCAGCACCTCGTTGGATACGACGCGATTCATGGACGGGGAGAACACGTTCAGTACCGCTCGGGTCGCCGACACCTGATGGATGCCGACGGCGCCCGCAGCCGCGTCGGCCGACCCCGTGTTCCCCGGCAGCGCCTGCACCGACGCTCCGGTCATCAGCATCGACGCTACCGCCGCGGCCGCCACGACCGCAGCGGATCGAGTCCGCTTCTTCCTCTTCTGCCCCACACGCAACATCAGCACCACACGAGGGTCGCACGAATTTCGCTTCCTACCGCTAACGATCGGATTACGAAACCGATCGGTCCGTTCGCTTGCTCCCAGGAGGGCTCACTCGGCCCGGATCCGCGCGGCCTGCAGCGTCAGGTGGTGCCGCTCGGACATCGACGACGCCCTCTCGGCTGCCTGCACGTACAACTCGGCGGCACGCTGCAGATCGCCGGACTTCTCGTGCAGGTACGCGGCCGCCGCTGTGTGCCGCGGGACGGCCGAATCGACCTCGCCCAGTGCCGCAAGCCCCGCCGCCGGACCGTCGGCCTCGCCGATCGCTACCGCTCGATTGAGCCGCACGACGGAACTGCCTGTGAGAGCGAGTAACTCGTCGTACCACTCGACGATCTGCACCCAGTCGGTCTCCTCCACACGCGACGCGTCGGCGTGCAGGGCGGCGATGGCCGCCTGCGCCTGGAACTCTCCCAACCGATCTCGGGCGAGCGCAGTCTGCAGAATCTGCACTCCCTCCGCGATCAGCGTTGTATCCCAACGAGATCGATCCTGCTCGGCGAGAGGAATGAGGTGACCGTCGGGCCCTGTCCTGGCCGAACGGCGTGCGTGGTGAAGCAGCATCAGCGCCAACAGTCCGGCCGTTTCCTCGTCGTCGGACAACCTGGCCAGCTGCCGGGTCAACCGAATCGCCTCGGCCGCCGGATCGATGTCCCCGCTGTACCCCTCGTTGAAGACGAGATACAGCACCCGTCGTACCGTCCCCACATCACCGGGGGCGTCGAAACGCACGTCGCGCACCGTGCGCTTGGCTCGGCTGATGCGTTGCGCCATGGTCTTCTCCGGCACCAGGTATGCCTGCGCGATCTGCCGAGTCGTCAATCCCCCGACGGCACGCAGAGTCAGTGCCACCGCTGCCGCCGGACCGAGCGAGGGATGCGCGCACAGGAAGAACAACTGCAGCGTGTCGTCGACGCCGCCGACACTGCCGGGATCCGGTTGGGCGGCGACTCGATCCTCACGTGCTCGTCGCGCGTTCTCGGAGCGTTGCGCGTCGAGAAATTTCCGCCAGGCAACGGTGACCAACCAGCCCTTCGGGTCGGTCGGTGCTTCGGAGACCCACGTCGAGATGGCCTCGAGCATCGCTTCCTGCACGGCATCCTCGGCCGCCGCGAAATCTGCTCCGCGGTGGACGAGGACGCCGATCACCGCGGGCGTCAGTTCCCGCAGAATCCGTGGATCCACGACGGTCGTCAGTCGGCGATGGTGGGAGGTGCCTCCATGAACGGACGCAGTTCGAGCCACTCGTCGATCGGCTTCCCACCGGCACCGGGCGCTGCCGACAGCTGCCCTGCCAGCTCGAGCGCGCGTTCGTAGGAGTCGACGTCGATCACCATCCAGCCTGCGATGAGGTCCTTCGTCTCCGCGAACGGGCCATCGGTGACCGGAGGCTTCCCTTCCCCATCCGAGCGCACCCACGTTCCCTCGGGGGCCAGAGCCTGCGCGTCGACGAATTCGCCGGTCTTCTCGAGTTCGGCGGCGAAGTCCTGCATGAACTCGATGTGGTCGCGCACTTCGGCGGGTGTCCACCGGTCCATCGGGATCCAGTCGGCAGGCTCGGGGGCTCCGCGGTAGTGCTTGAGCATGAGGTACTTGGCCATGGTGTCTCCTGTCGTCCGATGCGGCCATTCTTGCCGCATTCGACCCTGGGACGGAACCGGTCCGCAGATTTCGACACGTTCGACGAAAAAGATTCTCAGCGCATCGTGCGACCTGCCGAGCCCAGCATCTGCGTCGCCTCGACCACCCGAGCCGCCATCGCCGTCTCGGCCGGCTTGCCCCACGATCGCGGGTCGTAGGCCTTCTTGTTGCCGTACTCGCCGTCGACCTTGAGGACTTGGTCGTACTTGCTGATCATGTGCCCGGCGATGGACCGGGTGAACGCGTATTGGGTGTCGGTGTCGATGTTCATCTTGATCACCCCGCTCGCGACCGCGGAGGCGATATCTTCTGCGCTGGATCCCGATCCACCGTGGAACACCAGATCGAACGGGTTGTCCTTACCGGTCTCGGCTCCGACGACGGCCTGGATCTCGGCGAGGATTTCCGGTCGTAGGTGCACCGAGTCGGGGTTGTAGACACCGTGCACGTTGCCGAAGGTCAGGGCGGTCATGTAGCGACCGCGCTCCCCGGCACCGAGCGCGGCGATCGTGGCCCGAGCATCGTCGACGGTCGAGTACAGCTGTTCGTTGATCTCGTGCGAGACGCCGTCCTCCTCGCCGCCGATGACGCCGACCTCGATTTCGAGGATCGTGTTCGCCTGCATCGACAGATCGAGCAATTCCCGAGCGACACGCAGGTTTTCGTCGAGCGGCACCGCCGAGCCGTCCCACATGTGCGATTGGTAGAGCGGGTCGAGTCCGCGTCCGCGTCGGTCGATGGCGTCGGCCAGCAGGGGCCGCACCCAGTCGTCCAGATTCTCGGCTGGGCAGTGATCGGTGTGCAGCGCCACCGAGATCGAATAGTGCTGCGCCACTTCGTGGGCGTACTGTGCGAGCGCCTTGGAGCCGGCGAAGCGGTTCTGCACCGCATTGCCGGACAGATAGAGCGCCGTGCCCACCGATACCTGAATGATCCCGTCGCTCTCGGCCTCGGCGAAGCCCTGAAGGGCTGCGTTGAGTGTCTGTGAACCGGTGACGTTGATCGACGGGTAGGCGAACCCGCCCTCCTTGGCGCGATCCAGCATGGCGGCGTACTGGTCCGGACTGGCAATCGGCATGAACTGTCCTATCTTTCGGGTGCGGCCGGCACGTCGGCTCGAGGTGCACTGCAGCCGCAGGAATTTCGGTGGGTGAAGGTGGTCGGTACTCGGATCGATCGGGGCGCGTCCTCGTGTCCCTCGATGCGCCGGAGAACCAGGTCGGCTGCGGTTCGGCCGATGGTCTGCACGTCCTGAGCTGCCGCCGTGAGCCGAGGCTCGAACAGGTCCGACCACTCGAAGTCGTCATAGCAGACGAAGGCCAGGTCCGCCGGAATCGACAAACCCAGGCCTCGAACAGCTTTCAGCGATCCGATCGTCATCGAGTTGTTCATCGACACCATGGCCGACGGCCGGTCCGGACCGGACATCAGCTCACGCACCCGAGACTCGGCCACCTCGACGTTCGACCGGCCGTCGAGAATCAGTCGAGGATCGAGTTCGATTCCTCGATCGGCCAGCGCGCGGGCGTAGCCGTCGAATCGCTCGGTCGTGGAGGAGATCCCTTCGATGCCGCGCACGATCGCGATGCGTCGGTGCCCGGCGTCGAGGAGGTGGGTGGTGAGCTCGTGCGCCGACGCGTCGTTCTCCGGACCCACCTGATCGCAGGAGACGTCGAGCATCCGGTCGATCAACACCAGAGGCGTTCCACTGCGGACGATCTCGGGAATCGTCGAGAATTCGGAGCCCGCCGCGGGTGCGAGAATCATGCCGTCGACCTGACGGTCGAGCAACGAGTCCGTCACCCTCCGCTCGGACCTGGGCTCGTCGTGCGAATCACCGAGGATCAAGACGTAACCGGCCTCGGACAATCGCTGCTCGACGGCATGGACCAGGCTTCCGAAATACGGGTTGGTCAACGCGGCGATCGACAGTCCCACGGTGTGAGTCCGACCTGCCGCGAGCGATCGAGCGACGACGTTGCGGCGGTATCCGATCTCGGCAATCGCCGCGTCGACGCGTTCCCGGGTGGCGGCATTGACGTTGCGAGTTCCGTTGAGCACGTGCGAGACAGTCGATACCGATACACCTGCCAATCGGGCGACGTCGTCCATCGTGGGCATGTCAGTCGGCCCAGCGCTGTCGTGTCTCGTGGTTCTGCGCAATCGTCATGTCAGCCGCAGGATTCGATCGGCGCGACGTGCGGTGGACCCGATCAGTTCCGCGTTGCGTTCGTCCGATCCCAGTGCCCAGAACTCCGCGTCCTCGTGCGACTTTCCGTAGGCCTCGTGCCTGGCCACCAGCCGCTCGTGCCGAACTCTCGTGTGTGGAGCCAGAAACCAGACTTCGTCGATCATCGCCCGCGCCGCCGGCCACGCATCGGATTCCATCAGCAGGTAGTTGCCTTCGGTGATGACCAGCGGAACAGTCGACGGGACCGGGATGGAGGAACCGATCGACTCCTCGATCTCTCGGCGAAATCTCGGCGCGTACACGAGCGGACCACCGGGCTGCTGATCGTGAACGGCCGCGATCAACCGCGCGTATCCACCGTCGTCGAACGTGTCGTGGGCACCCTTGCGATCGAGCCGACCCAGCTCGATCAACACCTCGTTGGCGAGATGGAATCCGTCCATCGGAACCAGTACCGCGAGTTCGGGCCCCAGCGCGTCGACGAGTTGCTGTGCCACAGTGGATTTTCCGGCACCCGGTGCACCGGTCAGACCGAGTATGCGCCGCTCACCCGGTACGGCCAGCTTTCGCGCCAGCTCCACGAGTTCGTCGAGGGCGGCTTCCTGTACGTCCTGGTCAATGCTCACCGTTGTCGCTTTCGAGTCCGTTGATGGAAAGTTCGCGTAGCCATGCTCTGGGGCCGATCACCGAGCAGCGCAGCGCGGCAACGTGAGCCGATCTGTCGATGCGCTCGGCCAGAGAGCCCGGCTGCGTGCAGTAGTAGGCATACGCGCCGTGGAACGCATCCCCGGCACCCAGAGTATCGACCACCGCGACCGGCTCCACATCGACCGATCCGGTCGATCCCTCGGACCACCACTCGACGGGCTCGCCGCCGTGGGTGGTGACGACGGTCCGCACACCGGATGCAACGAGTTCCGCGGCGTTCGCAGCCGTGTCCGAGGTGCCGGGGGCGCGAAAGTCCGCCGAGCACACCATGTCCGTGGCGTGCTCGATCAGCTCGGTCATCACCGGTTTCCAGCGACCGGCGTCCACGACCAACGTGGTAACCCGCGCCGCCGCATGTTCCGCGGCGGCGCAGGCGATCAGGGGGTGGTGCCCGTCGACCAGAACGACGTCGGCACCGGCGACGACGGCCTCCAGCCCCTCCGGCGGCGAGGCGTCGGAGTTCACGGCGTCGGCCGAGACGACCGATCGGTCGCCGGTCGATTCGATCACCGTCACCGCCGAGACGGGCACCGATCTGCTCGAGCCCGCGGCCGCGTCGATCACGCGGACGCCGAACGCAGCCAGGTCCGCCTTCACCAGCGCGGCCACCGGGTCGTCTCCGAGTGCGGTGACGAGCACGGCCGTCCCGCCGAGCGCGGCAAAGGTGACGGCCGCGTTGGCGGCAGGACCTCCCGCCGCGACGAACTGAGCGCTCGAGGTGATCTTCTGGTTGGGTGCGGGCGCTGCCGACACTCGATGGATGACGTCGAGTGTCGCCAGCCCGACGAAAACACCGACCGGGCTTGACGATTCAGAGCCCGGCGCGTTCATCGTCGGTCGGCTCCTCCGCGCCGGTCATGAGCGCGACGACCTCGGACATACTGCGGTTCTTCGGATCGACCACGCCCGCCCGCTTGCCGAGGCGGTGGATGTGGATCCGGTCGGCGACCTCGAACACGTGCGGCATGTCGTGGCTGATGAGCACCACAGGTATGCCGCGGTCGCGAATGGTGCGAATCAGATCGATCACCATGCCCGACTCTCGCACACCCAGTGCGGCAGTCGGCTCGTCCATGATGATCACCCCGCGGCCGAACGCTGCTGCCCGCGCTACGGCCACACCCTGACGTTGGCCACCGGAGAGCGTCTCGACCGCCTGGTTGACCGACTTGATACCGATCTTGAGGTCCTGCAGGTGCTTCGACGACTCCTCTCGCATCCTCGGCATGTCCAGACGTCGAAACAGACTGCCGCTGATGCCTTTACGCTTGATCTCGCGCCCCAGGTAGACGTTGGAGGCGATGTCGAGCGCCGGAATGACGGCCAGGTCCTGATAGACCGTCTCGATGCCTGCCGCTCGTGCGTCGCGCGTGTTCTTGAACGACACCGGCGATCCGTTCATCAGAATCTCACCCGAATCCGGAATGACAGCCCCGGCAAGAGCTTTGATGAGACTGGACTTCCCGGCACCGTTGTCGCCGATCACCGCCAACACTTCACCGGCCCGCAACTCGAAATCTGCACCGTTGATGGCCGTCACGCTGCCGTAGGTCTTGACCAGACCACGCGCTTCCAGAGCGAGAGGGGCGTTCACTGTGACCTCCGACGTGCGAATTGATCGACGGCAACCGCCACGATGACGAGAATGCCGGTCGCGATGTTCTGGTACAGGCTGTCGACGCCTGCCTGGGTGAGACCGTTGCGCAACACACCGACGATCAGGGTTCCGACGAGAGTTCCGATGACGGTACCGCGGCCACCGAACAGGCTGGTTCCACCGATGACCACCGCGGTGATCGTTTCCAGATTGGCGTTCTGATACGCGTTCGGGTCGGCATTGGGGATTCGTCCGAGAGCCGCCCACGCCGCGATCGCCGCGATGACGCCGGTGACGATGTAGACCGAGAACAGCACGCGACCGGACTTGATGCCGGAACGGTCCGAGGCCTGCGGACTCCCGCCGACCGCGTAAATATGCCTGCCCCACGATGTTTGGGACAACGCGTACCACATCACGGCGTACACCAGCAGCATCACCACCACGCCGTAGGTGGTGGAGAAGCTACCGACCTTGAACGAGGTGCCGAGAAATGTCAGCGGCCCGCTCGGGACCTGATAAGTCTCGGATCCGGCCAACAGTCTGGTGGCCGCTTGGATCGCGGTGAACGTGCCGAGCGTGACGATGAACGGCGGCAGTCTCAGTACCGTCACCAATCCGCCGTTGATCGCGCCGAACGCCACGCACACGGCAAGCGTCGAACCCAACGCTACGACCGGTCCGTTCGCCCCGGCCGACTGTGCCATCACGATGGTGCCCATCACCGCGACCGCGCCGATCGACAGATCGATCCCGGACGTGAGAATGATCAGTGTCTGGCCGACGGCGAGAATGCCGACCACCACCGACTGCTGCAGAATCAGAGAGACGTTCTGCGGGTTGAGGAACGAGCTCGAAATAGAGCTGAACACGATGATGGCAATGACGAGCGCAGCCAACGGCCCGAGCAGCGGTTCACGCAGGACGGTTCCCACGTTGAACCGGCTCGGTGCCTTGGGAGGCGCAGCGGTTTCGGTACTCACTGATCAGTCCTCGTACTCGACGGCGGTCCGGGAATTCGCGATCAGCCCCAGCAATTCGCTTCGCCCCACGCGGTGTCCTGGGAATCGATTCCGGCAACGGGCTTGTCGGTGACGAGCTGCGAACCGGTGTCGTTGAAACCGCTGGGCTTGGTGCCGTCCTGCGCGAACTTCACCACTGCATCGACGCCCTGCTCGGCCATCTTCGCGGGGAACTGCAGCACCGTCGCGCCGATGATGCCGGACTTCACATTCGCGATGCCGGTGCAGCTACCGTCGATCGACCCGATGGTGATCTGGTCGGCGCGACCGGCGGACTCAATCGCCTGGTACGCACCCGCAGCTGCAGGCTCGTTGATCGTGTAGAGAGCGTTGACGCCTGGAGCGCGCTGCAGCAGGTTCTCCATGGCGGTCTGCGCCTTGGTCTGATCACCGTTGGTGTTCTCCTGGCCCACGATCTCCGGCGAACTGTCGGTCAGACCCATGCCTTCGAGGAACCCGTCGTGACGGAAGGTGTCGACCGTGCCGCCCGCGGTGCCGTCGAGCATGATGACCTGGGGTGCGGTGGTGCCGAGCGTGCCCTTGACCCAGGCACCCTGGCTCACTCCGGCCGCCTTGTTGTCGGTGGCGAAGGTGGCGTCGACCGCGTCCTCGGGGTCGGTTGCGGTGTCGAGGGCGATGACGACGACGCCGGCGTCACGGGCCTTCTTGATCGCGTCGAGGACTCCGGTGGACGAGTTCGGGGTGATCAGAATTCCCTTCACACCCTGGCCGACCAGGTTCTCGATCGCCGCGACCTGTCCTTCGTTGTCACCGTCGAATGCGCCGGCCAGAGCCACCAACTCGGCTCCGCTGGAATCGGCCTTGGCCTGTGCTGCCTCGCGGAGCTTCACGAAGTACGGATTCGAGTCCGTCTTGGTGATGAGCCCGACCTTGACGCTGTCCGAATCCGAACTGCTGCAGGCGGTCAGACCCAGCACGAGCGAACCGGCCATGAGCACGGTCCCGATCGTCAGCGCGGACTTCCGACGGTGATTGAACATGTGGACTCCCTTGTCCCCTGGCCACGCGGTCGCGTCGCTCGATTGCAGGAGCCTAGGACGCATACAAGCGCTTGCGCATGCGCTTTCGCGAAACGAACTCGAAGTTTGTTTCAGCCGACCGGTCAGCCGGTTCGTGACAGGGGTCACTCCATCGCCACCGGTCGTCGACGTCCGCCATCGTCGCCCTGCCCTCCGCTGCCGATTCCCCGGTCCCTCGCTGCCGGTCCCCCGCTGCCGGTCCCCCGTTCCCCGCAATCGCGCGCGCACTTGCCATCCGCGCGCGAATCAGCGCCCGATCACCCGGCAATTCCGCGCGCATCCGACGAATGCGCGCGCGTTTGCGACTCCGCGCCCTCGCACGACCGCACGCCCGCGAACTTCGACCCCGCACACGTCTGCCACCCCGCACCAGTGGCCGGTCACCCGCCCCAGATCCCCGCAAACGCGCGCGCGTTCGCCATCCGCGCGCGAAATAGTGCCCGCCCCACTGGCAAATCCACCCGCACCTGACGAATGCGCGCGCGTTTGCGCTACCCGATCACTCGGCTCACTTGGTCGGCGCGTCCTCCCCCGTCACCGAATCCGGCTCGTCGTAGGTGACCGTGATGTCCTGGAATCCTTTGTTGCGCTGCGCTTCTGCCTGTCCGGTGTAGGAGTTCTTGTCACCCTCGGTGAGTTCGACGTTGTCGGTGAACGGCGTCAACAGCGCCCGTGGGTGCAGGTGGTCGACCCGCACGGCATTGATTTCGATACACAGCACGATGAGCACCGACGAGACGTAGAGAAAGCCGAGCAGGCCGAGGACGATCGCAAAGATTCCGTTGCTGGCGCTGGCGTTGCCGACGACATAGCGAATGTAGATCCCGCCGAACGATTGCAGTGCCTGCCAGATCACCGCGGCGATCCCAGCGCCGGGCAGCACCTCACGCACGGTCAGGGCTCGGGCGGTGCCGATACGGAATGCGGCGGTGAAGACCACGACGTTGACGACCACGGCCCCGACAAGCGCCAACGCACCGCCGGCAAAACCGAACAAACCCGAGGACGCGACTCCGTTGAGAACGGTCAGTCCGATGATCGCCGTGCCGACGGTGCTCAGCAGCAACAGCCCTCGCAGGCGTCCCTTGATCGGATCCGGTTGTTCGTTTCGCGGGACGGACCACGCGGTGTTCATCGCGTACTGCGCGGCAAGTGACACTCCGAGTCCGCCGTACAACGACCCCACCACGCCGATGACGATGGCGGTCGTTCCGCCGCTGAGGCGGTCCGGCTGACCGAGTTGGTCACCGATGACCGGGATCTGGCTCATCGCGGAATCGATGATTCGACTCTGCAATTCGGGGTCGCCGGCCAGCACGATTCCCAACACGGTGGTGAAGAGCAGCAGCAACGGGAACAACGAGAGAAACGAGTAGTACGCGATGAGAGCCGCGAGATATCCACCTCGATCGTCGAGGAACTTGTACAGAACTGCGAGCGGGAAACCCGCTGACGGGTGCCTGCGCTGAAAGCTGTCCACCTTGCCGACCATCATCGCTCGAATGTATCCGCCGTGCCGCTCGTCGAAACGTCGACCGAGCGCGGCGAACGATGTGACCCAGATCTCATAGGTTCGGCGTGCGCTTTCCGGTTCGAGCATCGACCAACTACTGACACCGCACGAAACGAGAAAGGGACTCACATGAGCTTCATCGACAAGGCCAAGAACGCAGCAGAAGACGCCATCGGCAAGGCCAAGGAAGTTGTGGGCGACGCCACCAACAACAAGGACCTCGAGGCCGAGGGCAAGAAGGACCAGGGTTCGGCAGGCGTGAAGAAGGTCGGCGAGAACATCAAGGACACCTTCAAGTAAGTCGCACCCGCGAGGGCCGTCGATCTGATCGGCGGCCCTCGCTGCGTTTTCGGGTGCCTCCGCCGATGCTCGACGGTTCTACGTACAACCGTCCCGAAGACAGCGTATAAAATGCACGGAGCCGACACCGTCGGCCGAATCGAGCGTCCAGCAGAAGGCGCATGATCTCGGATCTCTGCGACGAAGTCGGCAGGGGTCCCATGCGAGAGGACTGTGTGCATGCCGCACTCTTCTATCGAAGGCAACACAGCCGCATCGGCGGACGCCTCGAGCTTGGCCGAATTCGCCCGATCCTTGCGTGAGACTCGGCGCTCGATGCCGCAGACACTCGATGCGATTCTGCGTACTGCCATCACGATGATCCCGGGTGCAGTCACCGGATGCATCACCACGGTGAAAAAGGGCGAGCGGACGGTGGTCGCGTCCACCGATCCGGTCGCCGAGAAGCTGTGTCGCCTGCAGTACGAGCTCGGCGAAGGACCCATTTCCACCGAGGTTCATCACTTCGACGTCGTTGTCGCCGCCGATCTGACCGACGAGGATCGGTGGCCTCGATTCGCTGCCACCGCCGTCGAAGAGGGTTTCAAATCACTTGCTGCGTTCCAGCTCTACAGCAACGCCGACGACCTCGGTGCGCTCGTGCTCTACAGCGACCGACCCGGCGCATTCCACGCCGACGCGGTGACCATCGGTGAAGCGCTTTCTGCCCACGCTGCCATCGCGATGCTCAGCGCCCGTGACCACGAGCAGTTCCGAACCGGTCTGGCCAGTCGAGACATCATCGGTCAGGCCAAGGGCATGATCATGGAACGCTACGACCTCGACGCGGTGCAGGCCTTCGAGCTGTTGGCCAAGCTGTCACAGCAACAGAACCTCCCTCTGCACCTCGTGGCCCGTGATCTGGTGGAGACCGATCATCCGACGGACTCGACCTTCTGACGAGACGACGGGGTTTCGATTCGCCGCTCGCGAGGAATGGCTGTCAGTGGTATCGGCAGGCGACACGCGATACCCGCGGGCGGTTATCTCGTTGAGACAACAGCGATCGACCGCCCGTCGCTATTGCTCAGGTTGACAGCTCGGACACCACCACGTTCGACGCCTGTCCGGGTCACCGTTCACTTCTGCGACCACCCGAATCGATGTTCCGCACCGCAGACACGGCTTCCCGGCTCGACCGGCGACCCAATGCGTGCGGCCCCGGCGAGTGTCCCCGGTGGTCACCTGCATCGCACCCGGGACCGTCGCCGAGTGACGCATCGCTCGTTCGAGCAACGCGACCAACCGCTGTCCGTCGACGGCGGTCGACGGAGTCCACGGCCACAGCCCGCGCAGAAAGCAGAGCTCGTTCGCCCACAGATTCCCCGGCCCGGCGATCACCTTCTGGTCCAGCAGCGTCGCGATGATCGGCCGCGTTCCCTGAGCGGCAATGTTGGCAACCGCTCGGTCTGCGTCGAACTTCGAGTGCAGTGGGTCCGGTCCCAGATGTGCGATCAGCGCGTTCATGTCCGGTGTGTATCCGTAATCGACGACCGGTAGCAGAATTCCGTAGGCGGTGGGCCCGTCGACCGCGGCGAGCCGCACCCGCACGTCGGGTCGGACACGCTGCGGAATCGAGCGACCGGCCCGCACCACCGTCCACGATCCGCTCATCCGCAGGTGCGTGTGCAGCGTCGTGTCGTCGTCGAAATCGGTCAGTAGATGCTTGCCGTGGGTCCGGTGTGCGACGACGGTTCGCCCGGCCAGATTCTCGACTGCATGCGCGGGCACCTGCAGCCTTCCGGCCCGCAACGATGTGCCGTCCAATGCCCGACGCAACCTCGCGGCCAATACGAACACGGTGTCACCTTCGGGCATGACCTCCGGGTATCCCGCTCGAACGAAACGCAATCCGAACACCGGGCCCGCATCGGCCGGATGTGATCGTCGCTCGCTATGTCGAGGGCGACGCTGTCGGCGACACGCCCCGGCCTGCGTGGGCACGACAGAGCTGGTGGACAGACCCAGAACCTACGGCGCGACCGAGGATCGGAGAATTCCCGACGGCGTCGGCCGCAACACCGACGCGAGTTCGGCCAACGGCACCGGTGCCTCGACGAGGGATTCCCACGGATACTTCGCGTCGGTGTTGCGTAGGAAGGCAACGGCCTGATGGAGGTGCCGCGGCTCGTAGTTGTGGATGCCGGTGATGGTCAGCCAGTTCCGGACCACTGCTTCCGGGTCGACGGTGATCGGCGGACCCGGCGCGACGGATCCGGCGAGCACGAGCCGTCCACCGACGTCGAGTCGCCCCAACGCCGACTGCACGGCCGCCGACGATCCGGAGAAGTCGATCGTCACATCTGTTCGTGCACCGTCGTCCTCACCGGCCCCGAATGCACGAGATTGTCTCTGTCGCTCCGGGTCTCGATCGACGACCGTCACCGATGCCCCTCGCTCGCATGCCGCTGCGGCGGCGGTGACCCCCAGCATTCCGGCCCCGACGATCAGTACCCGTCGGCCGTCCAAAGCACCCGCTGCGTCGAGAGCCGCCGTCACGGTGGCCGTCGCACACGCTGCCGGTGCAGCGACGGCGTCGGGCATGGTGTCGGGCACCCGGGCCACTGCGGTACCGCGAGGAAGCACGATGTGTCGGGCGTAGGAGCCGCTGAGAACCCATGGACTCTCGGCAGATTCGTGACCCACCTTGCGCACGGACGAGCACTTGGCCGTGAACCCGCGGACGCATCGACTGCATCGGCCGCAGGGCACGGTCACCGACCACACGATCCGATCCCCGACCGCCGCTGGGGATGTGGCATCACCGACGGCGACGACGTGACCGACGGCCTCGTGCCCGAGTACCGACGGGCACGCTCCGTGCCGTCGACCGGACACCGTGTGCAGATCGCTCCCGCACACCGTGGCGAGATCGACGCGCACCAGCAGATCACCCGACTCGAGGGCGGGAATCTCGATGTCCCACATCTCGATCCCGCTCCCCGTCCAGACGGCGGCCGGTGTCAGACCAGCAGTGATCTGATCCATCCGGAGATCCTTTCCACGATGTACACGACGACGAAGATGACGAGAACGATCGCACCGGCGACGGCGAAGTTCAGGGTACGAATCGACTCGAAGAGCAGGAAGCCGATACCACCCGCACCGACGATCCCGAGAATGGTCGAGGTACGAATGTTCACGTCGAGCAGATACAAGCTCGAACCGACCATTGATGGAATGGCCTGAGGAACAACGGCACTCAATGTCCTGTTCCACCAACCGCCACCCACCGACGCCACCGCTTCGAGGGGACCGGGATCGATCTCCTCGATCGCGTCCGCCACGAGTTTGCCGAGAAATCCGACGGATCCGATGGCCAGTGCGCAGGTTCCCGCCACCGGACCCAATCCGAGCGCTGCGACGAACACGACGGCGAGGATGAGTTCGGGCACAGCCCGAACCAACAGAATCCAGGATCGCGCAACCCAGTACACCGCGGGATGCGGAGTTGCGTTGCGCGCAGCCAGAACTCCGACGGGAATCGACAGCACGATGCCGATTGCGGTGGCCACGACTCCGATGGCGACGGTCTGTACGGCGGCGTCGAACAGGTCCGATCCCAAAGCGGAGAAATCCGGTGGGACCATTCGACCGAACACCTCGATCGACGGCCCGATCCAGGTCAGCAGCGAGCGCGGATCCAATTCGAGAACCACGAACGACGCCACGATCGCGAACAAGAGCACAGCCGACGCCCCGAGGCGCATCAGTCGATCGCGCTGCGGGCCGGCCGCGGACGGGACCAGCAGCATGCGGCGCAGAGCCATCGCTGCCAATTCCATTGCGGCGATGATCACCAGGATCACCAACACGATTCCGAGAGCACGCGGGTAGATCAGTCCGCGGAGAGCGTCCTGCAGGGCGAAACCGATGCCGCCTGCCCCGACGAAGCCGAGCACGACCGACATGCGCAGGTTGATGTCGATTCGATAGACGAAAGCGCCGATCCACGCCGGAACGACCTGTGGAACAACGGCATTGATCATCTCCCGGTAGTAGCCGGCTCCAGCGGCACGGAGCGCCTCTCGCGGTCCGACATCGGTCTCTTCGATGGCGTCGGCGAACAGTTTGCCGAGCATGCCGATGGAATGTAGTGCCAGAGCCAGGATGCCGGGCAGCACACCGATTCCCAACGCCCGGACGAACAGCACCGCGAACAGCAGATCCGGCATCGCCCGGCAGAAGGTGATGACGGCGCGCGCGATGCCGTACAGGGCCGGGTGGGGCGAGGTGTTCCGTGCCGCGAGAAACGCCAGCGGTACCGAGACGACCGCTGCGAGCACGGTGCCCAGCACTGCCATGAGCAAGGTGTCGAGCGCGAGGGAGACGATCCTTCCGGTGTCGTCGACACGCGGCGGCAGCATCCGCTCGAGCAGGTTGCCCACATCCTCGAGACCGTCGATCAAGGTCGTCGGCGCGAAGTCGATGTAGCCCGCCGAGACCACGGTGAGAACGAGCGCGACGACACCCAGTGCCGGGAACAGCCATCGACGCCGCTGCGGATCCTTCTGCCCTGCAGTGTTCGTGGGCTTCGGTTCGACGGCGACGGTCATGTCGGTGCCACCGTGGTCATGCTCCCGGGGTCGGGCGCGATCCGTTGATAGATCGGCATGATGTCGTCACGCTGGAGACCGGCGGCGGGGCGATCGAGCACCACCCGACCGTCTCGGAGACCCACGAGGCGATGGGCCCAGCCGAGGGCGAGATCGACCTGATGCAACGTGCACACCACGGTCAGTTTCTCCTCGCTGCACACTCGCTGCAACAGATCCATCACCACGCCCGCGTTCTCGGGGTCGAGCGAGGCGACGGGTTCGTCCGCGAGGACGATCCGCGGACGCTGCATCAGGGTGCGTGCGATCGCCACCCGTTGCTGCTGTCCACCCGACAGCGTGTCGGCGCGCCGTTCGGCGAAGTCCGCCAACCCGACTCGGTCGAGGCACGCGCGGGCTTCCTCTCGCATCGCTTTCGGGTAGGTGAGTGCGCCGTAGCGCGCAATCGACAGTCGGCCGATGCCTCCCACGAGTACGTTCTCGAGGCAACTCAGCCGGCCCACGAGATTGAAGTGCTGAAAGACGAAGCCGACATCTCGGCGTAGCTCGCGCACACGGCGGCGGTTCGCCAGATCGACCCGGATGTCGAGTGCAGTGACGCTCCCCGACGTCACGGGCTGCAAGCCGTTGATGCACCGCAACAGCGTCGACTTCCCGGAGCCGGAAAGCCCGAGCAGAACCAACATCTCACTGTGATGCACATCGAGATTCACGTTCTCGAGCGCTGTGGTGGATCCGAATGTCTTGGTGACGTTGCGAACACTGACCACCACGTCGCCCCGGTCCATCGGTGCGGACATCATCAGCCCTGGCACTTCTCGGAGCCGGTGACCTCGCATACGTGGCGCACGCCGTCGTAATCGCTGTCCTGGGCGGGAACGACGCCCCAGGCGTCCTCGTCGGTGATGCGGCATTCCTCGGCACAGATGCCGTCGGCCACGAAGGCATCCGAGTTCATGCCCTCGCTGAAGACGTCCTGGAGCTTGGCAATGGCGTCGGCACCGAGATCGTTGTTGGCTGCGAAGAGCGATCCGGCGATCATCTCGGACTTCCACACGGTCTTGAGCTCACCGGGTGCAAGTTCACCGTTGTCGATCATCGTGCGGTCGACCATGGTGTCGAACGCGAATCCGGCGTCGCAGTCTCCCGCCTTTACGGCCAGCGCCGATGCATCGTGTCCGCCGGCGTAGATCGGGGTCATCGCGGCGGAGATGTCGGCCTCGGAACCGGAGGAAATGACGTTGTCCTCGATGAGTCCCGCTGTCGGGTAGAGGAATCCGGAGGTGGAGCTCGGGTCGACGAAGCAGACCTTCTTGCCTGCGTAGTCGGCGAGACCGTTCACCGAGGCATTGTCCGAACGAGCGATTCCGTACGACTGGTAGCCGGGAGGAGTTCCCTCGTCCTGGACGACGGCACCCAGCGGTGTCATCTCCGCACCGTTGATGCCTGCGACGACGTACGCGAAGGGGCCGAAGAACGCGATGTCGACGTTTCCTGCGATCAGGCCCTCGACCACGCCGGCGTAGTCCGAGGCCTGGATGAACTCGACGCTCGCTCCGGTCTCGTTCTCCAGCCGCTCGATGACGGGGTCGTAGCTGGCTTTCAGGTCTGTGGAGTTCTCGGCGGGAATGGCTGCGAGTGTGATGGTTTCGGGGAATCCCTGCTCGGTGGTGGCTCCTTCGGATGAGCTCGAACAACCGGCTGCGACGAGAGCCGCGGCAGAGAGCACGGCCGCGGCGGTTCCGGCACGACGGCGTGAGGTGATGATCATGGCGTGATGTCCGTTCGGGGTGTGGTGGATTTTCAGGGCAGAGCTGTTCAGGGCAGAGCTGTTCAGGGCAGGACGATGGGGGGAAGGTCGGCGACGCTGTCGAGCACGTGGGTGGCACCTGCTTCGAGCAGCTGGGTCTCGGAATGAGCTCCGGTGAGGACGCCGACCAACAGCGATGCGCCGGCTCGGCGACCGGACAGGATGTCGCTCGACGTGTCACCGACGACGGCGACCGCGGAAATGTCGGTCACCTCGGCGAGCAGGGCGGCCGAGAGCACGAGATCGGGGTGCGGACGGCCACGACCGGCACTCCCGGGTGCGAGGAATGCGTCGGGCAGATCCCGCCAGCCGAGCGCGTCGATGATGCGATTCTGGGTGGGTGCCGAGAATCCGGTTGTCAGGACGACGGTGATTCCGGATTCGCGAAGCTTCGTGATCGCCTGGGCCGCACCGGGTACGGGTGAGACCCCGTCGTCGATGCGGGCGTCGTAGGCCGATTCGAAAGCGCGGTTGGCGGCCTGAGCGCGGTCCTCTGTTCCGAACAGTGCGCGGAACACCTCGATCTTGGACCGACCCATCGTGTCGAGCACGTAGCGGCGGGCGTCGTCGCGTTCCGGACCGGCGTCGGCAAGTCCGACGGCGGTGGCTGCGGCATCGAACGATTCGAGTACCAGACCGTCGTCGGTGACAGTCGTTCCGGCCATGTCGAGGACGACGAGCTCGACGGGGGTGCTGGTGTTCGGGCTGGTGGAGTTCGGCATGAGGAAGAGACTGCCGTTTGGTATAGACCATTACGTGGAACGTGAGTGAACGAACCGTGAACGTCGCACGACAATTAGGTCTAGACCAATTGATGCTATGGTTGGTCCATGGCCGTGGACACCGAACCTCGCGTACTCAAGCATCAGATCGTCCGCAGAAGCCTCGACGCGATGCTCGACGGCATGTCTGCGGGCGACGCGTTTCCGTCCGAGCGCGATCTCGCCGATCGATACGACGTGTCCCGCGAGACACTGCGTCAAGCCATCCGAGAACTGTTGGTAGCCGGTCGAATCGAACGTCGCGGCCGGGCGACGGTGGTGGCCGAACCCAAAGTGGTGCTGCCGTTGGCGATCGGCTCCTACACCGAGGCCGCGCGCGAGAAGGGCATGAGCGCCACTCGAATTCTGGTCGGCTGGGAAGTGTTCCGAGCAGACGACGTGCTGGCGGAACTCCTCGCGATCGAGATCGGTTCGGAGGTAGTGCAACTCGAACGCGTCTTCACCACCGGCGACGTGCGAGTCGGACTGGAAACGACTCGTATTCCCGCCTATCGAATCCCGGGGCTACAGGACAGTTTCGATCACCGAACGTCCCTCTATGCCGAATTGGCAGCCCGGGGAGTCACGTTCGGGCGCGTTGTCGACACCATCGAAACCGTCCTCCCCGATGCCAGGGAAGCCGCACTGCTCACCGTCGACACTCGGACACCGATGTTTCTGCTCGGCCGTGTCTCCTACGACACGGACGGTGTTCCCATCGAACACCGACGGTCCCTCTATCGCGGAGACCGGATGACCTTCACCGCCGTCATGGACGCCTGACATGACCTCAGCAGAAAGACTTTCCGTATGACATCGACGTACGACGTCGTGGTCGTCGGGGCCGGGATCGTCGGTCTCGCACACGCGTATCACGCCCATCGGCGCGGACTCACCGTGGCAGTGGTCGATCATGCCGATCGTGTCGCAGGTGCCTCCGTCCAGAACTTCGGACACGCCTGCATCACAGCGCAATCCGGGACCGCACTCGAATACGCGCGAGCAGGCCGCAGTCACTGGCTCGACCTCGCCCGAAAAGCCGACTTCTGGGCAGCGGAATCGGGAACTCACTGCGTCGCCCGGCACGAGGACGAGCTCGCGGTGCTCGAGCAGTTCGCCGAACTACGGGGCGAGGATCAGGTACAGCTGCTGGACCGCAGCGAGGTACTGAACCGACTCCCCCTTGCCGACACCGATGTGGTCGGCGGCATGTACCTGCCTCTGGACGTCCAGGTGGACCCGCGCTCCGCCGCTCCGGCCGTCGCACGCTGGCTCGCCGATTCCGGGGTGGACTTCCACTGGCGCACCGCTGCAACGTCGTTCGCGCCGGGAATCGTTCGCACCTCCCGCGGCGACCTGCATGCCGGTGCCACGTTCGTCACCGTCAACCACGACATCGATCGCCTGTTTCCCGAGAGCGCCGAACGCGGCGGACTGGTGCGGTGCCGACTGCACATGATGCGAGCCACCATGCCGCTGCGTGCACCGCTTCCCTCGCCGCTGTTCACCGGCTGGTCGCTGCTGAGGTACTCGGGCTTCGAGAACCTGCCCGCCGTTGCAGACGTCGCTGCCCGCCTGCAGGCCGAGTATCCCGACTACGTCGAACTCGACCTGCACCAGATGTACACCCCACAACCGGACGGGTCGATCCTGTTGGGCGACACCCACGTTCGCGAGATCACCACCTCGCCGTTCCAGAGCGAAGACGGTTTCGAGGTGTTGCTCGGCGAAGCGAGAACGCTGTTCGGAGTCGACCGCATCGACGTCGTCGAGCGATGGCAGGGAACGTACTGCTCCGCACCGGGTTCGGAATTCCTGCTGGAAGAGCCCATCGACCGTGTGCACATCGTCACCGTCACCACCGGGATCGGCATGACCACCAGCATGGGTCTGGCGTTGTCCAACGTGGACAACGCGCCGACGCTCGTCTAGCGCCGACACCCCCGTCCTCGCGTCGCCGCACTGTTCGGCTCGCGACACTACTGGGCACACCCCCGTGTCAAGATGTAGTCATGCCGCCGGTCGTTCGCCCCTACCGAGGTGTCGCCGCAGACAAACGTCGCCGCGAGCGCCGCGAGAAACTGCTCGACGCCTGCCTCGACGTGGTTGCGGAGTCCGGTGTCGCCGCCGTCACGGTCGACGGCATCTGTGCGCGCGCCGGCCTGTCCAAGAGGTACTTCTACGAAAGTTTCGGAGACCGCGACGCCATTCTGGTGAGCGCTCTCGACGACGTGATCGACACCGTGGGAACTGCTCTCGAAGAGATTGTGCAGGAACAGGGGTCGACCTCGGACCGCGTCGCCCAGACTGCAGCCGTTCTGGTGCGCGCGCTCACCGCCGATCCACGGTCGTCCCTGCTGTACACCTCGGCGTCGGCCAATCCCGCACTCGAGGCCCGACGCCGACAGATGGTCGACACGTTCACGCCACTGCTGATGCGAGCAGTGCTCGACGCCGACCCCGCGAACCCACGGGCCGAGGCAGCGACCGTCCTGATGGTGGCAGGGACGACCGAGCTACTCGACCGGTGGCTTCGCGGCGATCTGGACTTCACCGAAGTGGAGTTCGTCGACACACTGACCGCGCTCGGCGTCGCCCTGGCGACCTCTTTCTGAGCGCACCCGTGGGTCGGGCCGTCACCCGAGCAGGCTCCGGCCCAGATAGCCGTCGTCGACCACTCCCGGCAGCACGGCGAACACCGCGGACCCGATGGGTGTCGTCCATTCGTTGAGCGCATCGAATTCGGCGAGGCGCCGCTGAATCGGGAGGAACTGGGTGAGCACATCGCGCTGATAGCTTGCGAACAGCAGCCCGGAGTTCGACACCGAGCCGGGAGCAGGTGGGTCGTCGTAGTTGTACGCCCGCCGGAAGATTCGCTCGCCGTCGTGAGTGTGCCGCGCCCGAGCGATGTGCGAGGACGGTGGGATGACCGGAATGCCGAATCGATCGGTCACCTCGAAATCGGCCTCGTCGAACTCGTCGGTTCCGGTCAACGGCGCACCGGTGTCGAGAGTTCGCCCCACCGACAACTCGCGGCCGGGTCGGTCCAATTCGTCCCAGGTATCCATCTCGATTCGAATGCGCCGCAACACCATCGACGTTCCGTGCTGCATCCAGGGCTGCTCGCTGCCGTCGTCCCAGACCAGACCGTCGAAGTCCGTACTTCCGGCCGCCGGATTGACCGTGCCGTCGACCTGGCCCATCAGATTGCGCATCGTGGTGCCCGATTCCTCGGTACCCCGCGAACGGCGGAACCCGCGCTGCATCCAGGCGATCGTCACCAACGATCGAACGTTCTTGGTGAGTACCCGCACTGCGTGCGCAACGGTCACAGGATCGTCCGAGCACACCTGCAGCAACAGATCTCCACCGGTGAATCCCGGTTCCAGACGGTCGATTCCGAAGGCAGGAAGCGGCGCCAGCCACGTTGGGCGCCGATCCGGCAGACCGATCGCATCGAACACACCGGGGCCGAGTCCGACCGTCACCGTCAGACGCGCCGGCCGAAGTGCCAATTCCGCCTCGGTATCGGCCAGCGCGGGTGCACCGGCAGTGAGCCGTCCGATGTCCTCGGTCCAGACCTTCAGAATCCCGATCAGCTCGTCGCGTCCGACACGATCCTGCAGATTCAGACCGACGAACGTCGAGTGTGCCTGCGGCGGAACGGTATCGATCCCGGCTTGATGAATGCCGCGCCACGGCACCGTGTCGGCTCCGGTGGTCGTCTCGGCCGCATGGTTGCCGAAGACTCCGTAACCGGTCGCTGCTCCCACGCCCGCGACGCCGAGCGCGGCGACGCCTCCACCGAGGAGGCGTCGCCGGCTCAGCGAGCGTGGGGACCGGTTCTCGTTCTCAGCCACCGTGCGTCGGCGCAGGGGTCGCCGACCCGTCCGTGTTCATGCCCATGGTGCCGGGCTCGTAGTTCTCCTGGGCCCCGGAGAAGTCCCTGACCTGGGCGGTGAACGTCGCAGTCGACGCATCCTCGAACTCGAGGGTGAACTCTGCGTCGGCTCCTGGCGTCAGCGGAGATGTGACGTCCATGAGCATCAGGTGATCGCCGCCCGCGGCGAGCACGTGCGTGCCGCCCGCCGGAATGACGAAGCCGCCCTCCTTGGGCCGCATCACCATCGCTCCGTCGTCCCCGGTTGCCATCTCGTGCAATTCCATTCGGCTCGATGCCGGTGACGATGCACCGACCACGTGCACGTCGGCGTCGCCGGTGTTCTGCAATTCGGCGAACGCCGCGGTCATACCGGAGTCGGCGGCTTTGACCCATTGCTCGCGAACGACGACGGAATCGGACTCCTTCGCCGCGGCGGCCGGCTGGGTGCTCGAGCATCCAGTGAGCATCAGGCCGGTGACCGACAGCGCGGTCACCAGCGTCGAGGTGCGACGGGTGATATTCATGCGAGTTCGCTTTCATGTTGGGAAGCACCGTAATTGGCGGCTCTGGTCCGAGCTCGACGAATCGAGCCGAGCACGACGTCGACAGCGAGGAAGGCCACCAGGCTCAGCCCGAGGAGTGGGACGAACCAGCCGACGGCGACGGCGACGACCGCCAAGACGGCGACGGAGATCGGCGAGATACGGCGAAGACCGCCGCGCAGAGGTGGCCGGCCCGCAGTGAGACCGGTTGCCTTGGTGGGCCGGCGCTTCCACCACATCATGTAGCCGCGCACGATGACCGATGCCAGCGCAACTGCAAGCGCGAGCAGGGCCAGCTGATTGGCCACACCGAACAGCGTTCCCATGTGCAGTTGAATACCCCAGGCAGCCAGCTTGGCCGCGAGCGGCCAGTCGGAGAAGTACAGGGTGTCGACAACCGTGCCGGTGCTGCCGTCGATCGAGATGGAGTTGTTCGACATCAGCCAGGGCTGACGGGTTTCGGCGACGACGAACGCTGCGTCGTCCGACGCTGGGATCGACGCCTCCACGGCCCCGTCGATACCGTTGGCCTTCGCGATGTCGAGGACCGAATCGATGCGTCCGACATTGCTGTTCGTCGTCGACGCGTCGGCCGCCATGTCCATCGAATGCCCGCCGTGACCGGAATGATCGGGCGTCGCGGCGTCGGAAGAGCCGATGGTCTCGGTGATGGCGGGTGTGGTCCAGCTCAATGCCGAACGCAGCTCGGTGACGTTCTCCCCCGCGTAGGTGGACCACGTGAGTCCGGTGGCGGAGAGAAATACCAGACCGACGGCGATCCAAATGCCCGCCACACCATGCCAGTTCAAAGACCTGTTGCGGCCTTTGGACTTTCGATCGAAGGTCAGCAGCCTGGTTTTGTCGCGGTTGCGCCGGTAGCGCTCGACCCACAGGTAGAGCCCGCCGAGCGCGATCACCCACAGCTACGATGCGGCGAGTTCGCTGTAGAGCCGACCGGGCTCACCCAGGTGCAGGTGGCGGTGGAGTTCGGAAATCCAGGTGCGTAGAGGTAACGCGCCGGAGGAACCGTACACCGTCGCCTCGCCCACGGACGTCGCGGTCGAGGGATCGACGAAGACGGCCAGTCGCTTCGATTCACCGAGGGAAGGGTCGGTGAACATCACGCGGGTGGTGTCGCCGGGGTCGGTGGCCGGTCGCACTGCGGCGACGGTGAGGTCGGGTTGTTCTGCCTGCGCAGCTCGGATCTGATCCGCCACCGGTACGGCCGGGCCGGTGGGGTCGACGTGCAGGTAGTCCCGATACACGAGTTGTTCGATGGTCGGTGCGACGGCGTACAGCCCGCCGCTGATGGTGGCGATCAGGATGAACGGTGCGACGAGGATGCCCGCATAGAAGTGCAGCCGCAGGATCAGCGGACGCCAGCTACGGGGGCTGGTCGGACGGGTGGGCGGGGAAGGATCGGCGACGCGTTCCATTTCCGGTGTGGACACGAGGACTTCTTTCGTGAAGGCATGACTGGGCGCGCGGATGTGCGCGAGGTGGCATCGCACGACGGATCGAGCCGTGCGCAGACGGCGCGAATCGACGACAGTGCGAAGTACAGGATCGAATGCGGCAACAACGCACTACCCGACGCCTGACGAGCAGGGCGGGTGTGACGGTGGGTTGTGCTCAGGCAGTTCGAGCCGGTGGCCCGCGGTTTCCGCAGCCAGAAAGGTCGAGAAGTCGCGGTGATCCCGGAATCCGGTACACCGGCAGTGGCGGGGCGATGCGCTTGTCGTCGACGACGAGGGCGGCCAGTAGTGGGAGAGCCCTGCCCAGCGAGGTCACCGCGCGTCGGATGCCGAGTTCTGCACCCCTGATGGCCAGGGCACCGACCAGGACGGCGACCACGTGGGCCGCGAACATCTGCTCGGTGATCATGGGACCGTGATGGTGACTGTCGACGACGGTGAGCAGTAGATGGCCGATCGACTGGGCCGCAGCGAGAACGACCAGCAGTCGAGTGCGCGGTGCAGCCCCCGTCGGTGCCACCGCGGTTGCGTATCCGACGGCCGAGCACACCAGCGCCAGCAGCACGATCGACGCATCGGACGGGGCCATCCCGCCGCCGACGGTGTGCGCCCAGGCGGTGACCAGCGCCGTGAGTCCGCCCACGGAGGCACCGCGCAGAGGCGCGAATCCTTCCGTCGGCTCGGACATGGACGGGAGCTTACTACCGACTACACCGAGTAGTAGTCCGGGCACGGCAGCGACGCTCCCGTTACACCAAAGCCGGTCCAGCGGTCTTTTTACAGTTGGTTATCCTGATCATCGGTACTCGAACGATCAACGGTCGAGCCGCGAGATCGAGAGTGGTCGCACATGGCAGAGAATTCGGACGCGGCTCAGGCGAGGGTGTTCGCCGACATGCTGACCGCCGAGATCGCGGCCGCGTCGAGTCGCATCGAGGACTCCGAGCAACTCGCCCGCAAAGCCCTGCGCGTCGGCGATTCCCGCAGCCACGTGTGGCACAGCGACGAGGCGCAGACTCAGAAGCAGTCGCTCTACGAGCTGCACCGCCAGCTCGATGCGTTGCGCAACCGATTCCCCGCCGTGCACCGCCCGTAGGAACGGCCGCCGATCGAAACATTCGACGCCTTATCGACACTGATTACCGTATTGGATTAGGGTCGAGCTCCATGGCCGAAGAGTCGTTCGATTCCGCGGTTGCGCGCGTCCATGATGTGCACCGACGCCTCGTCGATCGCGGCACCGGATCGGGCCTTCCGACCGTCCCCGCAGCCGACGGGACATGTGTTCTGCCGTCGCCGCCGCCACTCCCACCGATGCCGCTCCGCACAGCACTGCGCGACCGCCGGTCGCACTACCGATTCGCGGACATGGACGCGCTGCGGCTCTCGACTCTTCTCCGGTCGGCAGCGGGGCCCGGTCGAACTACCGAGCGGCCGGACGGCAGGCCACACACCTTCCGGATGAATCCGACGGCAGGCGGTCTCGATTCGATCGACCTGCATCTCGTGGTCCTCCGCGGTACAGGTGAGATCGGTCCGGGGACCTACCTTTTCGATCCACATCGACACGTTCTGAGCAGAACCGGCACCGGACCGTGCGTCGACGCACTCGAATCATGCCTCGTGCAGCCACAATTCGCGCGGCGGGCACCCTTCGTCGTGATTCTCGTCGGACGCCTCGACCGAACCCTGATCAAATACAGCGAACGCCACTATCGCACCCTTCACATCGACGCCGGCATCGCCGCGCAGAACCTGTATTTGGTCGCGACTGCACTCGAATCGGCGTGCTGTGCAATCTCGGGCTTCTACGACGAAGAGCTCTCGCACTTGCTCCGCCTGGACCGACTGTCCGTTCCGTTACTGGCTTTCGCGCTCGGCTGACTCGGCGAGGACGGCGAGCAACGGTAGCCGCGGCACCCCGAGCCGCAGGGCTACCGCCCCCGCAAGAGCGAGCGCGCCCGCTCCGAGCACGACGGCCGCGGTCACGCCGAACATATCGGCAACGGCGCCGCCTGCCGCAGCTCCGAAGGGAGTTCCACCCATCGCGATCATCCGCGCCGTGGTGTTCACCCGGGACTGCAGGTGGTCGGGCGTGACGGACTGACGAACCACGATGCCGTTGACGACGATCATGGTGTTGGCGGCCTGATAGACGATCAGGAGCAGTAGAGACACAGCGAGTGCGCCCGTGACGGACCACGCCAGCATCGACAGGAAGGCCACCACCAAGCCGAGGCACGTGATCACGCCGGTCCCGAGCACCCGTTGAATTCGTGCACTGACCAGACTGATGAGGAATGCTCCGAGAGCCGTTGCTGCATAAAGTGATCCGATTCTCGCATCCTCGGCGGCGAGACCGAGCTGCCGAACGCCGACGACCACCATCAGTCCCACCACCACACCGTTGGCGATGCTCACCCCGACGCCGACCGCAGTCAGCGCCCGCACCACGCGGTGCCGCCGAATGAATGCCACACCCTCGACGATCGACCTGCCGAGATCGGAACCGCCCCGAGCCGACGCGGCGCTCACGGGTATCGCGATCGTCGAGGTGACCACCGTCGCGACGAGAAAGCACAGTGCGTCGATCGCGATGGCACCCGGCGGCCCCAGCGTCGTCGCGGCGATACCACCGAGCAACGGGCCCGCGATCCCGATCACCGTCCCGACGCTGACCAGTGTGCCTGTCGCGTCCGCGATTCGACGGCGTCCCACCAAGGCCGGTACGACGCCGAAGGACGCTGCATCGAAGAAGACGAACAGCGTCGACACGGCGAACGCAACGATCATCAGGTGTGCAACGGTCACCGACGCGATCATGTGGGCCGCCGGAATACTGGCCAGAGCCAGAGCACTGCCGAGTTGAGCGGCGAGCAGGACTGCGCGCCGGTCGTACCTGTCGGCGAGCGCACCTGCGATCAGTCCGAACATCAGGTAGGGCAACGACTCCACTGCGAAGGCGACACCGGAGAGGAGCGGCGAGCCGCTCAGCTGATAGACCAGCATCGGCACGGCCACCGTCGACATCGCGTTGCCGATCCAGGCGACCGCACGCGCAAGGACGAAGCGACGAAAGGCGGTCACAGGCTCGGAGGCGGAGCGAGCAGCAGCGTGTTCGGATCGGTCGGGTCGCAATCGGGCGCGTGCTGCCGAGCGATGTCGCGCCATCGGGGTAGCCCGAAGTAGGGAAATGCGGCCGGGGCGTTGGGAATCAAGCCAGAGGCACAGACCCGGGCCACCCTCAGTGGCGTCGACGCCACGTCCGAGGTGGTGATGTCGCAGACGACCACCTCGTGGCCCGCTACCGCGAGCGCGCTCCGCATACCGTCGGCGGTGCCGCGGGGAAGCTCGTCTATCGATACCGTCTCCGCCGGATTAGTGAAGCGGGGAAGGTACGCGGCCTGAGTACGGGGATCGAGCCACACCTGGGCTTGTGCGCCCAGGTCGCGGACGTGTTCACTGCGCGCTCCGGCGGCATCGAGGTAGCTGCGATCGACGCGGTGGTCCAGGTAGAGACCCGGCGACAGCACCCCGGCGCGCATCGACCCGAACACCCAGCCGTCTGCCTCGACCAGCCCTCGGGTGAAGACCCAACTGTGGATCGCTTCGAGAACGGCCTTGCGTGCCGTCTCGACCGGGTCCAGCTTCGCCGAGAAACCGCCTGCGACGATTCCGAGTTCGAGATCATGAACAACGGCCGCTACCACCGGAACTCCGAAGTACGATGGCAGCTCGAGGAGATGACACCGCAGTCGTGAATCGCCGAGGTCTGCCGCGAGCCCGGGCACCGATGCCGGATCTATGCCCCGCGCAGGCAGGTTCAAGTGCCACCACAGCGACAGCGAATCTCGCTCCACGAGCTCGAGCAGTCCACGTGTGGCCGCGTCGTCGAGCCCCTGTCCGGTGGCGATGCCGGCGTAGTTCAGATGATGAATCCACGGGTCCTTCCTGCGAGATCCGCCGCGCCAGTTGAGGTACACGTACGAGGCCGGAACTGCGACACACGCCCCGTCGTCCGATGTCCCGTCGACCCAGGCGACTCGTGAGTTCTGGGTGAAACGCTCGAACGGAAAGCCTGCAGAGTTCAGCTGCCAGGGCGCGAAGAACTCGAATGTCTCGTTCCCCCAATGGCGGACACCCTCGGCGCGCAGTTCTGCGGGAGTTGCGTAGCGCAGCGTGTTCGGTACGTAGTTTCCGCAGTACCGCTCCACTGCCTCGCCGATCGCCGCAATACGGGCCCCTGCGGGATCCGCGAAGGTGGTACCGAGCGACACCAAGTCGCACGGCCACTGTCCGAGCGCACGGGTATCGGCGATCTCCGCCGTCAGTCCGACGTACCGTTCCGGCATCCCGTCGAGCCTCTCGACCGGATGCAGCGCACGGATCAATCCGGTGAAGGGGTCGACCAGATCGTCTGCGCGGAAGGAGACATCGCTCATACAGGCATCTCCAACTCGATGCCGCGCACGGTACGTTGCATCGGCACCGCTCGGGTTCCGTACAGATGATCGTCGTCGGTGTGCAGATCGCGGGCATATCGCGGGAAGGCGTGTGCCGAGATCATCAGTGTCAGTTCCTCTCCCTCGTGAATGTGTGTGGACAGCGGCGCGAGATGCACGACGGAGTCGAGGGACATGCCGTGAGTCAGTTGCTCCACCTCGCCGCCGCGCCGGTGGGCGACGAGCATCGCGCCCCAGTGCCGGTCGCAGTCGCCGCTGTCGACGCGCACCACGGGAGTTCCGACAATGGCTCCGGCTCGCCACGGCACCGGACGGGCAAGGCAATCCGAGCGTGTCGCCAGTCCACGAAAATCGGTGCCGGGTGTACAGGAAGGGAAGGGCTGCAGAGGATCTGCGACGAAGCTGCCACCGGGCAGCTCGATCGTCGCTCGGGCAGTGGGCCACGTCTCCAGCCGCAACGGACCACCGGGGTGTCCGTACAGCTGCGCGCCGGTCCACGGCCGACCGTCGAGCGCCGCACCCAGCCATGCGCTCATGCGCTCGGCGCGACCCGACCCCCGCATCGAGTGATCCCACGGTCCGAGGGCGAGTGCCGACGGGCCGCCCCACGACGACCAGAGGTCGACGGTGTCCTGGCCGAACCAGTCCGCAGTCCCACCCTGCGCCAGCAGCGGACAATGTTGTGCTGCAGCGTGGTTCCTGCGTTCCGCATCCGACCTGCCGGCCTCCAGGACCGAGCGCCACGAGGGTATCGGGGGGCTCGACGAGCCTCCGATGTCGGACACCGGCAGCGTCTCCAGCAGATCGGCCGATGCCGAACTCTTGCCAGAGTGGGCGGCGTCGCCGTGCTCGGACCACCAACCGAGGCGCGACTGCAGGTAGAAGGCCCGGTCTCGATTTCGCGCCGTCTCCCCCATCCCCAGAGCGGGCACGACGACCGATACGCCGGCTATTCCCTCGACTTCAGCTGCAGCGACAGCAGTTTCGGTGGCACAGTGCGCTCCGTAGGACGTGCCGTAGAGGAACAGAAAGGGGGCCTGCGACCACCACGCTTGCGCGGTGATCCACTCGACGCAGGCCAAGCCGTCGGCCCCTTCACCGTGATATGGGTGAAACGACCCGGTGGAGCCGTATCGGCCGCGCACGTCCTGGACGACCGTGGTGAATCCGCGCACGGCCCAGCCCGCAGCCTCGGCGAGGTGAGCTTCGCTGTTGTACGGAGTGCGAATCGACAGCACGGCACGCGGACTCCGCGCCTTCACGACGAAGGTACGAAGTCCCCCGATCTTGTACTCGCGCTCCGTCATCGAGGCGGTTCCGGTACAGGCAGAATCGGGTGCCGAGTCACCCGCAGCGTACGGAGGTCGATCGCCGTCACGCAATGGTCGGCCGTGGGATCGATGACCTCCGCCAGAACCTGAGCCGCCACGAATTCGGCCGCCGCGTCGGACACCGGATGGATCGACGAGATCAGACGCCGCCCGCCGGCGCGAGGGGCGTAGCCGTCCTCGATTCGTTGCCTGTTCCGACGGGATGCGGCGCGCCGCATCGTCACATCGGTCAGCCGGACCCCCTCGGGCACAACGACGTAACGATTGCCGTCACGGAAACAGCAGATCGACCCACCGGACCCCAGAGTCTCGACGCCGTTGTCACTCACGGAGATCGATCGAGTCGCCGCACGCCCTGTGGACAAGCCGACGCGCCCCAGCATTCCCACCAGCGCAGCAGCGACAGAGCCGCAGCCGAGCACCGCAACCTCCTCGGTCGACGAATCGGGAACGACATGGCCTGCGGTGAGTAGCGCGGACAGCGCCGTCTTCGGTTTCGCGGACACCGGTGCCACGGAGCCGGCCAAAGCTTGTGCCAGTTGGTCGAATTCGTCGCGGTCGAGCGCGAGAGCGAAGTGTTCGTCGTCGGCGGTGCGGAGCACGAATCCCGAATCGGATTCGTACAGTTCGGTTCTGGGTGCAAGTTTCATGGCGACGGCCCGGCCGGGGCCTGCACATCGTGGTGTGCAGACCCCACCGAGATCAGTCCTCGGCTTCCTCGAAGGGATTCTCGACCAGGGCGTTGCTGTGGCCCGCGGAGTGCGTCGCCAGGGATACCGGCGACTGGATCGAACGGAACAGCTCGTTGTCGTTCATGGTTCTCCTTCTTCGATGGGCAAATCGGTTGCAGTGCAACCGATCCATGGACTCGACATCGTCGAGGTGTCCGACCCTACGTCAAGTGATAATGATTTTCAATAACGGCTACGAACTTTCTAGCTCATCGGTCACAGTGGCGAGCACCATGCGCAACGAGATCGTTCCGCGCCCTGTCGCCCATACCCCGGCGTCCACCTCGATTACCCGATCGTTGCGGGCCGCCGCCACACCCGACCACAACGGATTGCTCGCCAGCCGGTCCGAGAGAGGCTCGCTGTCGGAGCCCGACGAAAATGCCTGCGCGAACACCACATCCGGATCCACCGACGCGATCTGCTCCACCGATACCGTCGCGAAGGCATCGGCTCCCGCCTGCCACGGATAGTCACTGACCTCCGCGAGAAGCGAGCCAACGGGGGTGTCGACGGAATCGACTCCGAGACTGCCCGGTTCGCCGTACATCGACAGCGTCGTGAGGCCACTCCACTTCCCTGCGGACGCGTCGACCTCGGCGGTGAACGCCTCGGCAGCGGCGTCCGCCTCCTGCTGCCGGTCCGTCACACGGCCTATGGTGCGGAGGAATTCGACCGAATCCCGCCAGGATGTCGGGTTCACCAGGTACATCGGTGCCACTTCCTCGACGGCACCGCGCAACCCGTCCTGTACTCCCCCGAGTCCGATGACGAGGTCCGGTTCCGAGAGCGCGATGTCCTCGACGTTCTCTTCACCGAATCCGCCCGTGATCTTGCGCATGTCGGCATCCGGGCCGGCGTAGCGGGGATCGGCTGCAAGTTCCTCACGGTAGGCGACTGGGGTCATGCCCACCTCCTTCAACGCGTCGACGCACATGAGCGTCAGACACGCGATTCGCTCGACGGGTGCATCGAGTTCGATCACCGTTCCGCTGTCGTCGGTGACCGTGACCGCAGATGCCGCGTCGACGTCGCCCGCATCGGCAGTACTGCAGGCTGCGAGCGCGAACACCGAGAGTGCGAGTGCGGCGCACGATCGAGAAGAGCCGGACAACTTGCGCATGGGAACTCCTTTGCAGAATGATGTGTCCGAAATGATAACCATTACCGATAGAGGGGTTCACGCCGCGGGTACCTGCGCCTGCGTCGCCGTGATCGTGCTGGCCCTGTGCCTGGGTGAGCCGACTCTCGATCCGGCGCGCGCGCTGCACGCCGTGCTCGACCCGTCGAATCCCCTCCATCGGCACGTTGCGCTCGTTCGACTGCCGCGTGTGCTGCTGGGCCTGGTGAGCGGTGCGGCCCTCGGCCTGGCAGGAGCATTGATGCAGGATGTACTGCGCAACAGGATTGCCGGTCCGGAGATTCTCGGCGTGTCCTCCGGTGCAGCTGTCGCGATGACGGCCGTTGCCGTGTTTGCCATTCCGTTGCCGCTCACAGCTCTTCCCTATCTGGCATTGTGCGGCGCAGCTGTCGTCGGCATCGCGGTGATCACCACCGTCGGACCGACCAGCGACCCGCACCGAGTGGTATTGCTCGGCGCTGCGGTCAGCGCTCTCGCGTCGGGACTGGTCATCGCGCTGGTCAGCCTGGGCACCGAAGGGAACCTGCCACTGCTCTTTCGGTATCTGCTCGGCAGTCTCGGTGAGCGAGGGTGGACCCATCTCGGTGTCGCGGCACCGTGGCTCGCCGTCTTCATCCCGCTCGCTCTGCTCATGCGGCATCGGGTCGCTGCCCTTGCACTCGGGGACGATGTGGCTGCGGGACTTGGCATCTCCGTGGTACCGACCCGGCTGATCGCACTGGTGTGTGCCGCTGCGCTCACCGCCGCAGTGGCATCGGTGTGCGGTCCGGTTGCCTACGTCGCGTTGCTGTCTCCACATCTGGCTCGGTGGGCTCTGCACACGAGCAGTTCACGGCGGGTATTTCTGCTCACGCCCGTCATCGGCGCATTCCTGCTCGCTGCCGCCGATCTGACGTCGCGAATCATGCTGTATCCGATCGAGATTCCCGTGGGCATCACGACGACTCTTCTCGGGGTTCCGGTACTGCTGATCGCTCTGCACAGACAGGCCGCCACGCGATGAAGGCTCGTCACCTCGTGGTGATCGCGATGACGTGCGTCGCCGGCCTGGTGATACTTCACCTCGTCTCGGGGCGCAGCGAACTCGGAGCGGCCGAGGTGATCAGAGTACTGACCGGCACGTCGGAGGTACGGGCACACGAGATCATCGTCCGGAACTACCGCCTTCCACGGGTGCTCGTCGGATTGGTCGCCGGCGCACTCCTGGCACTGGCCGGCGTGTTGCTGCAAGCGGTCATGCGCAACCCCCTGGCCGAACCGTCGACGACGGGCGTGGGATCCGGTGCGGCACTGGGCGTTGTGTTGTCGATTCTGGTGCTACCTGCCTCCGGTGCCGCGCCCCTGGCATCACTACTCGGTGCCGCAGGCGCCGGACTGGCTCTGTACCTCCTGGGCCGACGCTCCCTGGCGGTCGCGGGAATCCTGATCGGCGCTGTCCTGTCCGCGGTGACGTCACTGCTGCTCGTCGTCGATGCCCAACCGATGGGGGTGGTCCTTCGCTGGCTGATCGGCTCTCTCAATGCCAGGACTATCGACGATTGGAATCGACTGTGGCCCTGGGCAATCGTTTTGATACCGGCCGGGCTTCTATGTGCGTCACTCGCCAATGCGCTCGTGCTGGGCGACGCGACGTCCACCGGCCTCGGGATTCGCCCCCACAGGACTCGAATGTTGCTGCTCGCCATCGCGGTACTGGCAACGGCAACGGCCGTCACGGCCGCGGGTGCCGTCGCGTTCGTCGGTTTGATCGCACCTCACGCCGCGCGGGCCGCGCTCGGCGGCGACCACAGAGTATTGATTCCGGTCAGCGTGATCGGCGGTGCCGTGTTGCTGTCCTCCGCAGACCTACTCGCCTTCAGTGCGTCGATCGACATCCCAGGCAGCGGACCGGATGTATCAGGGCTTCCGGTCGGGGCCGTGACGGCACTCGTCGGCGCTCCGTATCTCATCTGGCTGATCAGAAAGGACGCCCGATGACGGGCTACGTCACCACACCGATTCTCGAGGCTGTCGACCTCGGGCTCGGGTATCGCAATCGGACGGTCTCGGAGCACCTCGACATCGCTATCGAGAAGGGAACGGTCACCGCGTTGGTCGGCCCCAACGGATCGGGCAAGTCGACGTTGCTGATGGCCTTGGCCAGGGTCTTGGCTCCTCGGCACGGACAGATACGGCTGGACGGCACCCCTCTTCAAGATCGGTCGTCGATCGAGACAGCCCGACGACTCGCGATCCTGCCCCAGACCGCAATCGCACCGCAGGGGCTGCGTGTCCGAGAGCTCGTCGAACAGGGTCGATACCCGAGGCTCGGTGCCCTGTCGATGCTCAGACGGCACGACGACGAGGCCATGCACACAGCGATGTCCTCGACCGGAATCCTCCACCTCGCCGACCGAAGTGTCGATTCGCTCTCCGGCGGGGAGCGCCAACGTACATGGATAGCAATGGCTTTGGCGCAGGAAACCGAAGTACTGCTACTGGACGAACCCACCACGTACCTCGACGTGCGTCACCAGATCGATGTGATGGAGCTGGTCGTCGATCTGGTCGCGAATCGCGGGAAGACCGTCGTGATGGTGCTACACGATCTCAATCAAGCAGCGCGGTACTGCGATCGAATCGTGGCCATGCGCGATGGTGTCATCGTCGCCGACGGTCATCCCCGCGACATCGTGACACCGACGCTGCTCGAAGACGTATTCGAGATCCGCGCCCGAGTGATGGCCGATCCGGTTGCCGGTAGGCCGATGTTCATCGCCGAGTGAGCTGCGGGTCAGAGCTTTCCCACGACGGCGATGATCAACTCGGTCAATTCTTCGGTCGCCTCCTCGGGTGCGATTGCGCCCGAAACCGCCGCCTGTGACAGCGCTTCCGCTGCACCGAAGATCGCGGTGATCGACGATGCCGAGATCCCGCCGGATCCGCTGTACGGCTCGAGAATCGACCGGCATCGATCGGAGTACGCCCGTTCGGCCGACCGCTTGACCTGTTCGAGCTCGGGCGAGCCTTCCAGTGCCGCCAACACACCCGTCAACTCACGTCCCTGCGCCAACGCGCAGCCCACGTACGAGTTGGCGATGGCCTGTGCGCGTCCGTTCAACGAGGTGGGCGTGGAGCGGAGGGATTCCTCGAGCATCACCGTTTGTCGGTCGTCGAATTCTGTGAACAGTGCGGCCAACAGTTCTGCACGCGAGGCGAAGTGGCTGTACACCACGGGTTTTGCGACGCCTGCATGTTCGGCGAGCCGGCCGAGCGTCAGAGCGTCGGCCCCCTCCGCTCGCACGAGAGCCCAGGAGACCGCCACCAACTGGTCGTATCGGTCGGAGCGAGACAGTCGCGTCCGCGCCATCGGGCACCTCCTTGCGCTATATACGAATAGTAACCTACTGTTGGTACATAGCCGCTTCGCCGAACCGAAGGAACCAGCCATGACCGCACTCGTCGTAGTCTCCCATTCCGACCCCGACTCACTGACCCACCACGTCGCTCGATCCGTGACCGACGCGATCCGCACTGCAGGTGACACCGTCGAGACGGCCGATCTCGCCGCGGAGAATTTCGACCCACGGTTCGCCGGTGGGGACCTGAATCTGTTTCGGGGCAACGGCATCGCGCCTGCGGACGTGATTGCCGAACAGATACGGATAGACCGCGCGGATCACCTGGTTCTGGTCTTCCCGATGTACTGGTGGTCCATGCCTGCACTGCTCAAAGGGTGGATCGATCGCGTCTTCGTCAGCGGGTGGGCCTACGACCTCACTGCCGACTACGGCATCGTCAAGAAGCTGGATCGACTCACCGTCCACCTGGTCTCCCTTGCCGGCGACGACGCCGACAGCTTCGATCGCCACGGCGTGTACGACGCGTTCCGGACGCAGATCGAACGCGGTATCGTCGAATACTGTGGTGCGACAGTCGGATCGACGACTTTCCTGCACGAAACCGATACCAAGACTCCCGACGCTCTCGCTGCGGAGGTCGCCGATCTCGCTTCTGCCATTGCCGCCCGAGTGGTCGGCCGACAGCAAGCCCTCGTGCACTGAAAGACCCCATCACGTCAGGCGGCGCAAGTCATTCTCCGAGCTTGTCGACCAACCACTCCACCGTCGACTTACGAACTGCGTCAGCGTGATCGGTGAACAGCTCGAAGTGCGATTCGGGGTACGACACGTACTCGACCGTGTCGAGGTCAGCGAACGCTGTGCGCACTCGCGAGGGCGGAGTGATGGTGTCGGATTCGGCGAGTATCGCGAGAACCGGAACGGTGAGTCGGGCTGCCGCCTTGCGCGTCGACCACCGCAACATGGCCGGTAGCGAAGCGACGGTCACCTCGTTGCGGTAGTTCTCCGCTCCGCGCGCCATCTCCTGTGACCATTCGTAGGCTCCGTCCGAGTTCATCGTCGCCACCTCACCCGGCCGTCCCGCCGCCGGGATGGTCAATCCCGGCCTGCGGAACAGACGTCGTAGCGCATCCCGAACGATGACCGGTGCGAGCTCGAGATTGCCGGTGGGAGTGAGGCGGATGAACGGGATGATCGCGGCAACCGCCTTCACTCGCGGATCGTCCGCGGCCACAGCAATGGCATGTCCTCCCGACATGCTGGTACCCCACACGCCGATTCGCTCGGAATCGATCCGTGGGTCACACGCCAACACGTCGAGCGCGGCATGGAAGGACCGCAGTTGCTGAGGTAGGTCGATGTGCTGGCGTACGTCGCCTCCGCTTGCGCCGAACCCCGGGTAGTCGAACGCGAGCGACGCCATTCCGCCTGCAGCCAGGTCTGCGCTGTAGTTCGGTATCAGCATTTCCTTCACTCCGGCGAACCCAGGAGCCGTGAACACCGCCGGGCACGGCATGGCGTTCTCTCCTTCGGGCAAAGTCAACACTGCGGCTACTTCGATACCGTCCACCGTGAAAGTCGTCTGTTCCTCGATCATCGCCCACCCCTCGGCCGTACGCCCCCGTCCGAATCGACGGAAAACTACGATCGTAGTTTCTGCATACCGTACGGGAACGACATCCAACGCGGTTCGAAATCCGAGCGCGACGTTGTCGTCAGAGACCGAGCAACCTGCGAGCTCCCTGCGCGACATCAGCACGCGTCGGTGCCCGGACCCCAGCGGTGACGTGTGCCAACAGCACACCGTCCGCCCAGGCCACAAGCTGAATCGCCGGATCGATGGAGGCCTCCTCGGAACCGACACCGGCTGCGGCACAGAGCAATTCCGCCAATGCGGTGAAGCGACTGCGCGCGGCGGTCAACAACGGTGCCAATTCGTCCGATCGTGAGGACTCGAGAATCAGCGTGTAGCGCGCGACGAGCAGAGTGCGATTGGCCGGCAGCAGCCACGCGTCGACCACATCCGCGAATACTTCGGCAGCGGTGTCCACACTCCACGGCCCTGGCTCACGATCGCCCAGAGCGTCGTACACGACCACCATTTCCTGCTCCACGAGCGCATCGAGAGCGGCCCGCAGCAGATCGACGCGACGACGAAAGACATTCGAGGTGGAGCCGGGAGGGATACCGAGCGCCTTGTCGAGACGACGGTGAGTCAGTCCGTGCACACCGTCGGTAGCCAGCAGCTCGATCGCCCCACCGGCCAGAAGCCGAGCACGATCGGAGCCGTGGAAACCGCTCACCCGAGTCACGGGCTTCAGTGTATGGAGAACTGCCTCGAAATCGGGCACCGCCACCGTCACGAGGGACACCCTCAGCTCTGGCCGATTCGCTTCCGTCGAGTGGCTCGAGGTCGTTCGGCGGGATCGATGCGCCCGATGCCGTGCCAATCCCAATAGATTCGATGTCTCGAGATGAGGGGTCCGTCGAGCTCCACGATCTCGACGAGATCGAGTTTGTCGCCGTTCGCCGTCTGACGCGGGTGTTGCCAGACCAGACGGTGCCCGTCGAACGTGTAGATGCCCACGCGGTCCGGCGACGGCGATTCGTTCTCGTCGGATCGCCGGCGCGTGGTCTCCTGAAGAAAGCTGTCGAGTGCGATTCGTCCTTCGACTATTCCGGATCGCAGATCGAACAGCACCGGAACCAAGGGGCTTTCGAGAACCGCACCTGCGGCGTACAACTCGGACAGAGCGGGCGCGTCTCGATCCCCGATGCGCTTGTGCCACTCACGAAAGACATAGGAGGCTTGCTCCACGGTTGCGGCCACGTCGAATCCTTCTGTGTTGCAGTATTGTCCGCGACGATTTTTCGCGGGTCGACCGAGGGGAAGCACGCCGTCTGGTGCCGGTGCCGGTCACGTTCGGCAGATGATCATGTTTCGCGAGCTGTCGACGAACGGCGCAGACGCCTGCGACACGAACCGACGAAGAGCCGCCACTGTGGCGACACACGTGGTTCCCACGACAATGTGCATATCTCGTCCCCGTCGTCGAGCAGTGCAGTTCGACAAGCATTGTGCACCAACAGAAGCCATTCGGCACCTTCCGGTCCGATGGTCCCGAACCGATATCCGAAACCCGCGAAACCCGCGAAACCACGGTTATCGCGACAATTCCGGTGCCCCCGGGCATGTGCGGCAGCGGATCTGCTGCGCGTCGACACGGCGTCCACCGAGACCGGCACCCGGAATCAAGCGCAACCACACCGACTGTTCACCTGTAGGTCGACAAAGATTCCGCGGCCGTGAGCCTGTGCCGCGAGCGGAGTGGGTCGAACCGAGCACTTCCCGAGCGCGGCGATCGACATCAGCACCGCGCCCGCACCGGCGTGATCGAGTCAGGCCGGCGTCAACCGAAAGATCGGGAACCGACGACCCTCCGCCGTCTCGACGTATTTCGCGAAGCCCTCGGACGCGTCCAAGAACTTCTGCCAGTTCGCGTCCCACTCGTCGTCGGGGAGTTCCGACACGGTCACCGCGATGGTTCGGACGGCACCGTCGCCGGGAACCTCGACGTCGATGGCGGGGTGTGCACGCAGGTTGTGCACCCACGCAGGATGTTTCGGTGAGCCGGCTGCCGAGCCCACGATCAGCCAGCTGTCGTCCTCCGGAATCGCCATGAGTGGGTTCAACCGGATCTCACCGCTCTTGGCTCCGATGGAGTGCAGCACGACGAGCGCATCACCGAAACCCGCCGTCGACACGTGTCCGCCGTTGCTCCGGAACTCGTCGATGATCATCTGGTTGAAGTCGGCCATAGGACGAGTATGCCGCGCATCGTGTCCTTTCGGGACCCGATCGAATGCCACGATTTCCATCGGCGCAAGACAAAGGTTAGCCTGTGCTCATACGCACATCGGTGTGTGCCGCCGTCGGGCAATCCCCGGCGGCTCGTTGCTGTCTGAACCCGAAGGACATTCCACGTGCTCAACGTTCGTCGCCGCGCAGGCACCCTCGCTGCCGCCGCCGCCCTGATCGGATCGCTCGTCGCCTGCGGAGCATCCGAGGAGGTCTCCGACGCCACCGCGGAGACCACCGACGGAGGGACGTCGTATCCGCTGACGATCGAGAACTGCGGCGAGTCGGTCACCTTCGACTCCGCCCCGCAGCGAGTGGTGTCACTCGACCAGAACTCCACCGAAATCCTTCTCTCGCTCGGTGTGCAGGATCGGATGGTGGGTACCGCATCCTGGACCGATCCGGTCCGCGACAACCTCGCAGACGCCAACGCCGCGGTTCCTCGACTGGCCGACAATGCGCCCACCTACGAGGTCGTCGTCGATACCGAACCCGACCTCGTCACCGCATCGTTCGGACGCCACTTCGAGCAGGGCGGCGTCGCGCAGCGTTCGCGCTTCACCGAAACCGGTGCCGCCACGTATCTTTCCCCCACCGACTGCGACGCCGGTCGTAGCGTCAACGGGGGCAACACCCGGACGACGCCGCTCACCATGGAGTCGTTGTACCAGGAGATCACCGAACTCGCGGCGATTTTCGACGTCAACGAGCGCGGTGCCGAATTCGTCGAAGAACTGAAGACCCGCATGGCCGACGCCACCGCGCGAACCGCAAATGCCGATGTGTCCGTGGCCTTCTGGTTCGCAGACACCAAGAGCCCCTACGTCGCAGGCACACGCGGTTCGGCCAACCTACTGGCCGATTCCGTCGGCACGACAAACGTGTTCACGGAGATCGACGACGACTGGTCCGCAGTCGGGTGGGAAACCGTGGTCGACAAAGACCCGACGGTGCTCGTCCTCGGGGATCTGGCGCGCAACCGTTTTCCCGGTGACCTGCTCGCCGACAAGATCGCATTCCTCGAGTCCGACCCCGTCACCAGCACGATGGCCGCCGTCCGCGACAAGCGCTACATCTCGCTGCACGGCGCGGAGATGAACCCGTCGATCCGGGCCGTCGACGGCGTCGAGAAGGTGTCGGCCGGACTGCGCGACCTGGGACTGTCGTCCTGACCGCGACCATCACCCCGCGGCGGACCGCCCAGCGATCGCACACCGACCTCTGGCGTTGGGGGTTGGCTCTGCTGGGCGGTGTCGTGCTGTGTGTGGTGTCTGTTCTCGTCGCCATCACGCTCGGGCCCGCGAACATCTCGCTGGTCAACGTTCGCGATGTGGTGCTCAACCATCTCGGCGTCACCGACGTGCCGGTGAAAGTGTCGAAGAACGCGATCGTCTGGGAGGAGCGGCTCCCCCGAGCACTCGTCGCTGCGGCCAGTGGCGTCGGGCTCGGGATCTGCGGCGTCATCATGCAGTCGCTTCTGCGCAATCCGTTGGCGGATCCGTTCGTGCTCGGGGTGTCCTCGGGTGCGTCGACGGGGGCCGTGGTGGTCGGCGTTCTCGGTGTCGGCGGTGCCGCACTCGGTCTGTCGGGCGGCGCGTTCATCGGTGCGCTCGTTGCGTTCGGGCTGGTGCTCTTCCTTGCCCGCATGTCCGGTAGCGGAAACGACCGCGTCATCCTCGCCGGTGTCGCGACCACTCAGTTGTTCTCGGCGCTCACATCTTTCGTGATCTTCGCGTTCGCGGACTCCGACGAGACCCGCGGCGTGATGTTCTGGCTCCTCGGATCGTTCGAGGGAGTGCGATGGAACGACGTCGTGCTCTGTGTGACCGTTGCCGGTATCGGCGCAGTGGTCTGTTGCTACTACGCGTATGTGCTCGACGCATTCGCGTTCGGAAACTCGGTGGCGTCCTCGCTCGGCTTCGACGTCAAGAAGGTGCGCCTGGCACTGCTCGTCGGAACCGCCCTCATCACTGCGACACTCGTCAGCGTGGCCGGTGCCATCGGTTTCGTCGGCCTCATTCTTCCGCACGCGGCGCGACTGTTGGTGGGGCCCAACCACAGCCGCCTCGTGCCCACCACTGCCGTCATCGGCGCGATCTTCATGGTGTGGGTCGACGCCGTCTCCCGAGTCGCCTTCGCCCCGACCCCACTGCCGGTCGGCGTCGGAACAGCACTGGTCGGCGTCCCTGCCTTCATCGCAATCATGGCTCGCAAGAGAGGAATTCGATGACACTGCACGCGTCGAACGTCTCCTGGAAGCGCGGCGGCGCACTCGTGGTCGACGGAGTGACGCTGCACCCCGCGCCCGGCCGAACGGTTGGCCTGTTGGGGCCCAACGGTTCCGGTAAGTCCTCGCTGCTCCACCTGCTGGCCGGGGCCGCGTCGCCCACCTCAGGCGTCGTCGAGTTGGACGGTGCCGAGCTCGGGTCGCTCAAACGCAAGCACATCGCTAGAGCCGTCGCGGTCGTCGGACAGCACGCGCACACGGACGTCGACGTGACGGTCGGCGATGTCGTGCGTCTGGGACGGATCCCCCATCGCGGGGCGTTCGGCGGTAGCGACCTCGACGACGACGCAGTGGACGACGCACTCGCGCAGACCGGACTCACCGACAAAGCGGATCGGTTGTGGCGCACGCTCTCCGGTGGTGAGCAGCAGCGGGCGCACATTGCACGCGCACTCGCCCAGCAGCCTCGCGAGATGTTGCTGGACGAGCCGACCAACCACCTCGACATCCATCACCAGCTCGAATTGCTGGCCCTCGTCGCCCGTCTGCCGATCACCAGCATCGTCGCGCTGCACGACCTGAATCTGGCCGCGATGTTCTGCGACGAGGTGCTCGTGCTCCAGGACGGCAAGGTCGTCGCAGGTGGCGCACCTGCGGACGTGCTGACCGAAGAACTCATCGCCGAGGTGTATCGAGTGCGGGCGCGGGTGTCGGTGGACGACGAGAACGGACGGGTTCACATCCGTTTCGATGCGGCGGCCGGGTACGAGACCGTCGAGGGTGAGCAGAACACCCGCGTGACGGCAGTCTCTCGCGGCTGATCGGAGTCGGACTGCAGCCCCGGGAGGTTGGGTGCCACGATTCGTGGTACCCCTGAACCATGAGCGAATCTTTCGGACCGGGCGTTTCGACCACGAGCCTGCCCCCATTCGGGTTCGAGTCGACCTTGGCCGACCAGGTCCCCGGCGTCACCTTGCCGTGGCAGGGCACCCACGCACCGGATCCTCGCGTACTGATCCTCAACGACGGCCTGGCCCGGTCACTCGCGCTCGACCCTGCGTCGCTGCGCACTCCGGACGGGGCAGGCGTGCTGTCCGGATCCGTTTCTCCGACCGAGACCGCCACCGTGGCGATGGCGTACGCGGGTCATCAGTTCGGCAACTACCAGCCCTTGCTGGGGGACGGCCGAGCGCTCCTGCTCGGTGAGCTTCGCGACGACCAGGGCCGTCGGGTCGATCTGCATCTCAAGGGTTCCGGTGCCACGCCGTTCTCGCGCGGTGGTGACGGGCGTGCGGTGGTGGCAGCCATGCTGCGCGAGTACCTGATCAGCGAGGCGATGCATGCGCTGCACATCCCCACCACCCGCTCACTCGCCGTCGTCACGACCGGAGAACAGGTGGTGCGAGAGGGAGGTCCGCAGCCCGGCGCGGTACTGGCCAGGGTGGCGTCGAGCCATCTGCGGGTGGGCACCTTCGAGTTCGCTGCCCGAAGAGAGGGACTCACGCAGACCCTCGCGGACTATGCGATCGCCCGCCACTACCCCGAATTCGTCGAGCGAGCACCCGAGGATCGCTACCTCGCATTCTTCGAGGCCGTCGTCGATGCTCAGGCGTCCCTTGTCGCACAATGGATGTCGGTCGGATTCGTGCACGGCGTCATGAACACCGACAACACGACGATTTCCGGCGAGACCATCGACTACGGGCCGTGTGCCTTTCTGGACGCCTACGATCCCGCCACGGTGTTCAGCTCCATCGACCAGGGTGGCCGCTACGCCTACGGCAACCAACCCGCCGTTCTCGGGTGGAATCTGGCGAGATTCGGCGAAACACTACTGCCACTGGTGAATTCGACTCCCGATCTCGCGATCACCGCCCTGACCGCGGTCCTGGACACCTACGGGGATCGCTACCGACAGCACTACGGCGCCGCGATGGCCGCCAAACTCGGCCTGGACGAGGGTGCAGTCGATGGCGCTCTCGTCGACGATCTGCATCGGTTGCTCACGGATCACCGCGCCGACTGGACCCTGACTTTCCGCGCCCTCGCCGAGAACCTACGCGGAAACTCGGTGCCGTTCGACTCCCTCGTCCCACCCGACGCCTCCAGGAGTTGGCTCGAGAGTTGGAGGACTGCGGTTTCGGCTCGGGGACAGGACTTTTCATCCGTCGCCGACGGTATGGACCGCGTCAACCCGGCATATATTCCCCGCAACCACCTGGTCGACGCTGCGCTCCAGGCTGCGACGGCCGGCGATCTGGGGCCCTTCGAGCGTCTTCTCGAGGTCGTCACATCGCCGTTCGACCGACACGATGACCGATCGGATTACTCCCTGCCTGCTCCTGAGAACTTCAGTGCCGGTTTTCGGACCTACTGCGGAACCTGACTTCCTGCGCGCACCTGCCTGATCGTCACCGCGGCGGCTCCATGAATTCGATGGTCTCTCCATTCGGGCCCACTGCGTACATGACTCGGGTGCCCACCTTGGTGCCGCCGGCAATCGGTTGTGGAGTTCCCTGCGCCGTCCACCCGAACTCCGCTATGCGCGTCAGGGCCGCATCGATGTCGTCGACCTCGAAAGCAAGGTGGGCGAAACCCGGATCGTAGGGTCGAGACGACCCAGACTCTCCGCGAATATCGCGGTACTCCAGCAGCTCGATCGTCTGACCCGCAACGGTGACCACCGCCATCCGAACTGCCGCTCCGTGTGCTCCGGCGACCTCTCCCAGAAATTCCCCGCCCATCTCCCCCGTCCGTTCGAGGGTTGCTCCGAGACCGTCGATCCAGAATCGAAGGGCAGCATCGAGCGACCCGACAGAGAATCCGACATGGTCGGAGCGAAGAATTCTGAAGGACGTGGCGTCAGTCAGGGAAACCGGTATCCCTCCGAGCATTTCCATCGAGCCGAACGGCGCTTACGAGTTACGCTTCTGTTCGGCCCGGATCAATCCGCCGCCGACGATCAACCGCTGGATCTCGCTGGTGCCCTCGTACAGACGCAGCAATCGCACGTCCCGGTAGATGCGTTCGACCGGGACCTCTCGCATGTATCCGGCACCACCGTGGATCTGGACGGCGAGATCGGCGACCTTGCCCACCATCTCGGTGCAGAAGAGTTTCACCGCGGACGGCGCGATACGCCGATCGGTCTCCTGCACCCACGCCCGCGCAGCCTCACGGACCATGGCCCGGCCCGCCATCACACCGACCTGCTGATCGGCGATCATGGCCTGCACCAGTTGGAAGTTCCCGATCGGCTCGCCGCCCTGCGTGGACGCCGCGGCATAGGACACCGACTCGTCCAGCGCGCGCTGCGCCTGCCCGACGGCCAGCGCTGCAATGTGTACCCGCCCCCGCGCCAGCGAGGTCATCGCCGCCTTGTAGCCGATATCGATCATGGGTCGTTCCGCAGGCTCCACTCCTGCATCGCTGTTGCCGCCAACCAAGGCGTCGGCCTCGACGCGTACGTCGGTGAAGTTCACGTCGGCCGTGCCGGATCCCTGCTGCCCCATCTTCGCGTCCTTGACACCGACCTCGATTCCCGCAGCGTCGGCGGGAACCAGGAATACCGCAATACCGTTGCCGCTCGGCGGTTTCGGATCCATTTTCGCGAAGACGACGAACATGTTCGCGATCGGCGCATTGGTGATGTACCGCTTGCTGCCGTTGATGACCCACCCGGAGCCGTCGACCGTCGCAGTGGTCTTCAGGCCCGCCGGATTGGATCCGGCCCCGTCCTCGGTCAGCGCGAAGGACGCAACGACGTCACCGGACGCCATACCCGGCAACCATGTCGCCTTCTGTTCCTCGGTGCCGAACCCCACCAGCACCTGCCCAGCAATTCCGTTGTTGGTGCCGAACATCGATCGCAACGCCAACGAGGTGTACCCGAGCTCCATGGCGAACTCGACATCCTGAATCAGATTCAGGCCCAGCCCACCCCACTCCTGCGGAAGCGCATAGCCGAACAATCCCATCTCGGCAGCCTGCGTGCGCAGGTCCTCCGGGATGGCATCGGTGTTCATGATCTCGAGTTCGCGCGGGACGACACGCGACCGCACGAACTGCGAGACCTGCTTCAACACGTCGGCGAAGACGTCGTCGGGTACATCGGGATTCAGCGTGTCCATCGGACCACTATCTGTCAGAACAACGTGATTCGTCCACTGCCGTGCGAGTGCTCGAACGACTGGAGGACCCGACGGTCGGGACTGTTCCGGCCTCGTCGCGTGCGTACATCGGAGTCCTCGTGACTCTGTTGTCCATCAAGGGCTTCCCAGTGCCGGCCCCTCGGTGCGTCCGACGGCCTTGCGGTGGCCGAGTGTGGGAATGTCCAGCGGCTTGGGATGCCGCGTTCCGAAGTGGTCGGACCAGGATCGGTGGGGCCGATGCGGGCGAACGCCCTGAAATGCCAGGTACGCACCGATCGCCGGCGGCACGACATGCCGATGGCCTCGCGACGGCTCGGGCAATCGATGTATCGCACGAAGGTCTTCGGTGAACACCGACAGCAGAATGCCGTCGGCGAAGCGCTTCGTCCGACCGGGGAACCATCGCTCCTGCCAATCGAGGAACAATTGATCGACGATCTTGCGGGCACCGTCGGTGTGCTCGTACCGAGACTCGTAGTCGAAGGTCCAGCGCAAGAAGCGCTCTCGCGTCTGCGGAACATCGAGGCCCATGTACTCCCCGACCTGACGCCAGAAGTGAAAACGCGCTTCACGCTCGTTGTCGGTGAAGACGCTCAACCCGAGATGTTCGAGGATGCGGTCCGGCTCGAAGGCCAGCGAACCCAATGTGTACAGCTTGTCGTCGTCGGTGATACCGAACCGCGAGTGGATCTGCTCCATGCGGTCGATGATCGATCGGCCGTATTCGCTGGAATGCCCGTGATGGAGCATCTCGCCGAAGAAGAGCAGCGTGTCGTCGTTGCGTCTGCGCACGTCGTGCATCATGTCGCCGGTACCGGTCCGGTACAGAATTCGCGCGATCGACGGAACCGCCACCTGTCGAGCGAATGCCACGGTGTACGCGGCATGGGCGAAAATGGCGTCGCCATAACGGACTTCGACGCTCAGATGCGTGGCTTCCTCGTTGCCCACAACCGGGTCGAGTTCCTCGATCCGGCGACCGACCGCCCGCCCCGTCACCCACTTCCGAGACATCAGTGCCGCGTTCGTTGCCATGACTTACCTCCACGTTCCGTCATCGGCACCAAACAGGAACGGCACCGTTCTCAGTTCACCATGCAACTAGGAACGTCTTCGTGTCAATATGGCACCGGAGATTTGCTCCTCCGGTGGCAATTCCCCCCCGCTCGCGCGCTGTGGGTCAGGACGAGGGGCGACTTTCCTACCCCGCGGAGCTCATTCGCGGCGAAGGGCCGCACATTGTCGGCGCAGATGCTGCGTGACCGGTCAACGACGGGTTGCGGCGAACACGTCGACCGGGTGCGGCACCCGAAGTCTGCCGTCGGTGCCCGGCACCGAGACCGCGTCGAGATAGGCCCGCACGGTGCCGTACAACTCGGGAGTCAGCCGGGCCTGCACTGCGAAGTCGAGTACCTCGTCGCCGGCAGAGGCGAGGTCTACCAACGCGTCCAGAGTGGCCACGTCGTCCACTGCGATCCCGCCGTCGACGAAGGCTTTCTCGACGTCTGCACTGAACCACTGCCGGTGGCCCTCCAGCGGCGGGGCGAGAACGCCCACCAGAGCGTTGAGCGCAGCCGACGGTGCAACGGCCACCCACAGCTCACCGCCGGGCCGCAGCAGGTCGAGAGCGCTTCGCAGCGTCGCCCCCACGTCGGCGACGTAGTACATCGAGTGCACGAACAATACGACGTCGAAAGTCTCGTCGACCGGGGCGTCGCCGACGGACGCGACGTGCGCATCGACGCTGAGCTCGGCGGTCGTCAGCGCGGCCATCCTGGCGGTGAACAGCTCCACACTCCCGGGCCAGGGGTCGATGCCCACGTACCGCACCGGTTGCCCGGACAGCCGCTGCACCAGACCGGCGGCGAGCCGGACGTCAAGCGACCCGTCACCGCAGCCCACCGACAGCACCGAGATCGGTCCATCCCCCATCGCTGCCAGCCGGGCGGCGAGGTGCTAGGCGATCAGACCGCGCTGGTCGGACAGTCGCTCGAAAGCGGCGTGGTCTCGGGCGTAGGAGTCGGGCGCGAGACCGGGCAGAGGCCCGGAGTCACGCCGCAGGGCGCGTAACGCGTCGAGGAACCCGGCTGCAGCGTCGCTCGACGGATACGGAGCTATGTTGGACACCACATCGAGTGAACCACGACGCACCCGGGAATGCGTTGCGGTTGGCTTCCCGAGAGGAGTGCCATGAGCAACGGAGACACGGCCGAGCGCAGTCTCGAGCACTGGAGCGAGGCCGGCCGCACGGGCATGGAGGCCTTCTACGCCCTGGCCACGGAGGACTACCACCAACTGGCACTGGCCGCCGACTGGCCCGCCCTGCTCGCCGAGCACAGCCACGACGGCTGGTCGCTGCTCGACGTGGCCTGCGGCAGCGGCAAGTTCCCCACCGCTCTACGCCGCTACACCGATCTGTCGACGGTGCCCGAGCTGGCCTACGACCTGCTCGACCCGTCTGCCTTCTCGGTGGCCGAGGCTCGCGGAGCCCTCGGCACACCGTTCGTGCCTCGAGACGACCTGGTGATGACCCTGCAGGACCTGCCCGCGGATCGGACCGGGTACGACATCGTGTGGGCCACCCACGCGCTGTACGCCCTTCCGCCCACAGAATTGGACGCCGCAGCCGAACGATTCGTGGCTGCACTGGCCCCCGGCGGCCTCGGTTTGGTCGCGCAGGCCACGGCGAGCTCCCACTACCTGGCGTTCTACGACGCCTTCCGGGCAGGCGTGCGTGACGCGACCCCGTACACGACGGCCGAGCAGGTGCGCGACGCGCTGATCCGAGCCGGCGCGGATGTGCGCGACCAGCGCGTCACGTACACCACCGGGACATCCGATCGTGTTGTCGCCGAGGGCTTTCTGCAGCGCTGCGCCTTCGACGACTCCGTGTCGCTGGAGGAGATGGAGGCTGCACCGGTGCTGGGCGACTACCTCGCCTCCTGTCGCGACGAGTCGGGTTCTTACACCTTCTCGCACGAGGCGGCCCTGCTGTGGCTCTGAACGAACCTGCGGCTCCGACGAACGAACGGCTCCCCCAGCAGAATCGCGATGGCGGTATCGACCAGGACTGGGCAGGCGACGATCAGGACTGGTGGGACTGGTACGTCACGCTTGCTGCCAACGACCAGGTGCCCGCCGAGTTGGTCGACGGGCCGGGCCTGCCGGACGTCGACGCAGCGTCCGACGAGCAGGTCGCGCGTGAGCTTGACGAGCCGTACGACCTCGACCCGGCCGCGGTCGAGTCCTTCGCCCGGGAGGCCTTCGTTCGGCTGCCCGCCGTGTTCTCCCCTGCCGTGGTACGACGCCTCGCCGAGCGCCTCGAGGAGCTACTGCGCGCCGAGCACGGCGAGAACGTCGCCGGTCGGTTCACCGCACTCGAGCAGATGTGGCTCCACGACGACCTGATGCGTGCCGTGGCACTCTCGCCCCGGATCGGCGGCCTGGCCGCGGCCTTGCTGGACGAACCGGCCGTGCGGCTCTACCACGACAACGCGCTGTCCAAGGAGCCCGGCTGTGGACGCACGCCCTGGCATCACGACGCGGAGCATTTCCCACTGCAGACCGTCCAGGCGGTCACCGCGTGGATGCCGATGTCGGCCATCCCCGGCCGAATGGGTCCGCTGTCGTTCGCGCGCGGAGCAAACGTGCTCGACGAGGTCGAAGACCTGGAGTTCGACAAGGTCGGCACGTCGTACGACGAGGCCGTCGCCCAGCGCTTCGTCGAGCGCAGCGTCGCGGTGGCATCGGAGCCATTCGAAGTGGGCGACGTGTCGTTCCACTCCGCGCTGTGCTTCCACACCGCCGGGCCGAACCGGACGACACAGCCGCGCCGAGCACTGGCCACCACTTATTTCGCCGACGGGGCTCGGGTCGTGGAATCGCCGACGCTGATCAGTGGCACGTGGCGCGAGTTCCTCCCCGGTGTCGAGCCCGGCGGCCTCGCGGCCTCCGAACTGAACCCGGTGGTCGGCCAAAGAGACTGAACCGGACTGCTCGCCCGAGACCCCATGCGATGGGATCGGTCGACGCTGCCATAGCGGCGCAACAGACCCTGGCACTACCGGCACCGATGCGACCGCTCCCTTCCGAATGAGGTCGGCCGCATCGCAGACGTAGGAACCGTCAAAGTTTCTCGGCGAGTACATCGAGGTAGCTTATTTCGGGCGGTGAGGCGAAGAGTTCGTCCGCCCGTTCGCCGAGAGCCTGGCCGACCGGTCCGTTCAGATGCGTTTCACGGGCGGCGTCGTCCGGGAAAGCATCGACGATGCCGAACGTCGATGGGCCGAACCGTACCGCCAACCAGGGTCGGGTGCCGGGCTCCTGTTCGACGAGCGGTTGGGCCGACCGGAGAAACTCCTCGACTGCATCTTCCTTGCCGGGCTTGGCTTCGAGTCGGACCAGCAGTGCCTTGGTGACCATGACGATTCTCCTGTTCGAGGTGGTGGACACGGCCAAGCATCACACCTCGGACCGGCAAAGGGAAGGGCCTGCAGTCCGCGCGCGAACGAATTTGGTTTTGCCCCTAGTAATCTCGCAGCCGAGAGAGGAGACTCGACCGGTAGAGGGAATAGACACGCCAGGTGCAGCGCCGGCCGAATTTCGGTCACGTCGCGAAACATGTTGATGTGCCAACGTTTTGGGTTACCGGTCAGTTCAGCGTACTGCTGCGAACTGCCCACACCGCGTATCGGCTCGAACATCACGATCTGTTTGCACGGATACAGAAATATGGAACGACCGACACTGGCCGACGACGACAGTCGCGACCAGGGATTCAGGCGGTCGACCTCCGTTGTACGGTGAATAATGCTGTCTACCAGACGCATTCGTTCTCATCCAATCATTTCTCGCTGCGGGTGCGTCGGCCACCTTCTCGACCTGCATTTCCCAACAGGCGTGCCGATCTCGACTCGTACCAGCCAGTACAACCACCTCACTACGAAGTCTTCGCCGATGTCGGGGTAACGGACGCCGCTGTCCACATGCTCACCGGCCGGACCGATCGAAAGGAACGAGTCATGGCGACTGCTGTGGGTATAGACCTGGGCACCACCAACTCCGTCATCGCCAGCTGGCAAGGCGGCGAGCCGGTGGTGATCTCCAATATCGAGGGAGCGCGGACGACGCCGTCGGTGGTGGCCTTCACCGAGAGCGGAGAACGGCTGGTGGGTCAGCTTGCCCGACGGCAGGCGATCTTGAATCCGAAGGGCACGATCTACTCGGCGAAACGCTTCATCGGACGCCACTACGACGAGATCTCCGATGAGGCAAGAGCGGTCAGCTTCGACATCGTGGCCGGTGACAACGGCGAGGCCCGAATCGATGTGCGGGGCAAGAAGTATGCGCCGGAGGAGATCAGTGCCCTCGTACTGCGCAAGCTCGTCGACGACGCGAGCAAGTTTCTCGGCGAGAAGGTCAAGGAAGCGGTCATCACAGTTCCGGCGTACTTCAACGACGCGCAGCGCAACGCCACCAAGGACGCCGGCCGCATCGCGGGCCTCGAAGTCCTGCGGATCATCAACGAGCCGACCGCTGCGGCGCTGGCGTACGGCATGGACAAGCAGGTCCACGAAACCGTACTGGTCTTCGACCTCGGCGGCGGCACCTTCGATGTGAGCTTGCTCGACGTCGGCGAGGGTGTCGTCGAGGTTCGGTCGACGGCCGGCGACTCTCACCTGGGCGGGGACGACTTCGATCGACGCCTGGTGGACTACCTCGCCGACGACTTCCAGCAGGTGGAGAACATCGATCTGCGCAAGGACGCACAGGCGTTGCAGCGCCTTTTCGAGGCCGCAGAGAAGGCCAAGGTCGAGTTGTCCTCGGTGACCCAGGCCCAGGTCAACCTGCCGTTCGTCACCGCCGATTCGGACGGTCCCAAGCACCTCACGACCACCGTCATGCGATCGAAGTTCGAGGATCTGACGGCGGATCTCGTGGAGCGCTGCCTCGACCCGGTGAAACAGGCAATGAGTGATGCCAAGGTCACCGCCAACGACATAGACGAAGTGATTCTGGTCGGTGGTTCGACGCGCATCCCGGCGGTGCAAGCCCTGGTTCGCCGGCTCACCGGCGGCAAGGACCCCCATATGGGCGTCAATCCGGACGAAGTCGTGGCTCTCGGCGCGGCGGTTCAAGCCGGCGTGCTCAAGGGCGAGGTCTCCGACGTGCTGCTGCTCGACGTCACCCCGCTGTCTCTCGGCGTCGAGACACAGGGCGGGGTGATGACCAAGATCATCGAGCGCAACACGACCATCCCGGCCCGCCGCAGCTAAGTGTTCTCCACCGCGGAGGACGAGCAGTCCGCCGTGGATGTCGTTGTGCTGCAGGGCGAACGCGAGCGGGCCGCCGACAACCGTTCGCTCGGACGTTTCCGTCTGGAAGACATCCGGCCCGCACCGCGCGGCGACGCCCAGGTCGAGGTCACGTTCGATATCGACGCCAACGGCATCCTCAATGTCACGGCCAGGGACAAGGACACCGGCAAGGAACAGAGCATCACGATCAGTGAGCAGAGCAATCTGGACCCGAGCGAGGTCGAACGCATGCTGGCCGAGGCCGAACGGAATCGGGGCGATGACGAGGCGCTGCGCAAAGCTGTCGACGCGCGCAACGAACTCGATTCCGTTGCGTATCAGGTGGAACGGCGACTCGCCGAACTCGGTGACAGCGCGCCACCGCACGACAGGGCACGGGCCGAGATGCTGATCGCCGATGCCAGAAAGGCCGTGAAGGACGGCGCTTCGCCTGCAGATGTACAACCACTCGCCTCCGAGCTCCAACAGCTCCTCTACGGGCTCGTGCCGGTACAGGACGGCGGTGACGGACGTCAGGTCGGTGGCGCGGACGCGGCCTCGACCGATGACGACGACGTGATCGACGCCGAATTCGATCGAAGCTGAGGCACGAGATGGAAAGGGCTGCAGATCATTCGACACCCGAACCAGCGGCCGACGTCACGGAAGGAGATCGAACCGAGACGGTACCGGATCACGCCGCCACGAGTGCCGAGGAGGCTCGACTCGACGACCGCTGGCGCAGAGCCCTTGCCGATCTGGACAACCTGCGCAAGCGGTATGCCAAGGACCTGGAGCGAGAACGGGCCGCGGAGGTGACGAAGGTGTCCGCGGCGTGGCTGCCGGTACTGGACAATCTGGAACTTGCGTTGGCACATGCGGACAGCGATTCGCAGACCGTTGTCGACGGCGTCAAGGCGATCCGCGATCAGGCGGTGCAGGTGCTGTCACGGTTCGGTTTCGAGCGTCACGACGAGGTCGGAGTTCCGTTCTCCCCGCAACTGCACGAAGTGGTCAGCGTGGTGGTCCGGCCCGACCTTCCGTCCGGGACCGTGATCGACGTCGTCCGTCCGGGTTACGGAGAGGACGGACGGCAACTGCGGCCGGCGTCGGTGGTCGTCAGCCGCCCCGAGGGGTGAGCACCGATGGCGCGTGACCACTACGAATCGCTCGGAGTCCCGCGGGGCGCGAGCACCGACGAGATCCAGCAGGCCTACCGCACGCTGGCTCGCAAGTATCACCCCGACGTGAACAAGGACCCCACAGCGGAAGACACGTTCAAGGAGATGAACGAGGCATACCAGGTGTTGTCCGACCCGGACACCCGGAAACGCTACGACCGGTTCGGTGCCGACTTTCGCCGTGTCCCCGAGGATTACGACGAACGGACCCGCACCAACTCGGGTGGATACCGCGCTGGCGGGAACAGCGGCGGAGGATACGACCGCGGGAGCAGACGCGTGCACTTCGGTCCCGGTGGCGACGGTGGCGTCGATCTCGACGACCTCTTCGGGCAGATGTTCGGCGGCGGTGGCGGGTACGGGCCGATTCCCGGTGCCGATCAGGAAGCGGAACTGGCCTTGACGGTCGAGGAGGCGTACCGGGGCGGCACACGCACGCTCGGACTGGACGGCCGGCAGTACGACGTCGACATTCCGGCCGGGGTCGTGGACGGCCAGCGAATTCGGTTGGCCGGGCAAGGCGGACGGAGCAATGGCGGCGCGCCGCCGGGGGATCTGTACCTCGTGGTGCGGATCGAGCCACATTCCCGGTTCCGAGTACAGGGCCGAGACATTCACGTCGACCTCCCGGTATCGCCATGGGAGGCGGTCCTCGGGGCGACCGTCGCCGTTCCCACCCCGGGTGGCGAGGCGAAAGTGAAAGTGGCTCCGGGCTCGTCGACTGGAAGGAAGCTGCGACTGCGCGGCGAAGGAATGCCCAATCCACGTGGCACCAACGGCAACCTGTACGCCGAGATCAAGGTGATGGTGCCGTCGAAACCGACAGCACGCGAACGCGCACTGTTCGAGCAGTTGGCCGCAGAATCTAACTTCGATCCGAGGACAAAGACATGAGCGACCCGAACCCGGTGGTCCGGTACGTACTGGTTCGACGCACCGAATTGTCGACCGACGCCTTCGCCGAACGTACGGGGCTGCATCCGGAACTTGCACGGAAGCTCGTGGTCCTCGGTCTGCTCGACGCCGATCGCGTCGTAGGTGGCGAAATGTTCTTCGCGCCAACCGAAGTGGCCCATGCAGCCCGCATTCGACGACTGCGGACCGGTCTCGGCCTGAACTACTCGGCAATCGGGCTCGTGCTCGACCTGCTGGAACGAATCGAGACACTCGAAGCATCTTCCCGCAGAAGGAGGACAACCACATGGACATCAGCAACCTGACCGAGAAGTCGCGCGAAGCACTGCAGGAGGCCCAGAGCCTTGCGACCAGAATGGGTCACACCGAGGTCGACGGAGAGCACCTACTGCTCGCCTTGGTCGGTCAGCAGGATGGCTTGGTGCCCCGATTGCTCGAGCAGGCCGGTGCCGAGGTCGATGCCCTGCAATCCGATCTGGAACGTGAACTCTCGCGAAGGCCCAAGGTCAGCGGCCCCGGTGCCGGGACCGGTCAGGTGACGATCACCCGACGCTTGTCCGTGCTCCTCGACGCCGCCGATCGAGAGGCGAAGCGGCTCAAGGATTCCTACGTGTCGGTGGAGCATCTCCTGATGGGCCTCGCCGAAGAGGGTTCGGCCACTGCGGCAGGGCGAGTACTCGCCCGTCACGGAATCACCAGGGACTCCTTCCTCACAGCGCTGACGAAGGTGCGAGGCAATCAACGCGTCACCTCGGCCAGCCCGGAAGGTGCGTACGACGCGCTGGAGAAGTACGGACGCGACCTGGTCGCCGAGGGGCGGGCGGGCAAACTCGATCCGGTGATCGGACGAGACGCCGAAATCCGCAGGGTCACGCAGATCCTGAGCCGCAAGACCAAGAACAATCCGGTTCTGATCGGCGACCCCGGCGTCGGGAAGACCGCGATCGTCGAGGGCCTTGCGCAGCGGATCGTCCGCGGCGACGTTCCGGAAGGCCTGCGCGACAGAACGATCTTCTCACTCGACATGGGTTCCCTGGTGGCCGGCGCGAAGTACCGCGGGGAATTCGAGGAGCGTCTGCAGGCGGTGCTGGCCGAGGTGAAGGCAGCCGACGGGCGGATTCTGTTGTTCGTCGACGAGTTGCATACCGTGGTCGGTGCCGGATCAGTGGGCGGTGAGGGGTCTCTCGACGCCGGCAACATGCTCAAGCCGATGCTCGCCCGAGGCGAACTGCACATGATCGGTGCCACCACGCTCGACGAGTATCGCAAGCACATCGAATCCGATGCGGCACTGGAGCGACGGTTCCAGACCGTCCTCGTCGACGAGCCGAGCGCCGAGGATGCCATCTCGATCCTGCGCGGACTCCGCGAACGCCTCGAGGTGTTTCACGGCGTGAAGATTCAGGACGGCGCTCTCGTCGCTGCCGTCACCCTCTCGCACCGCTACATCACCGACCGCTTTCTCCCGGACAAGGCCATCGATCTGGTCGACGAGGCGTGCGCTCGGTTGCGCACCGAAATCGATTCGATGCCGGCCGAACTCGACGAACTCACCCGGAAGGTGACCCGGCTCGAGATCGAAGATGCCGCGCTGTCCAAAGAGACCGACGGCGCGAGCAAGGCACGTCTCGACGAGCTGCGCAAGGAGCTGGCCGACCTGCGGGCCGAGGCCGATGCCCGGCACGCTCAGTGGGAGGCGGAGCGACAGGCGATCCGCCGGGTGCAAGAGCTACGGAGCGAGCTCGAGCGCTTGCGCCACGAGGCCGAGGAGGCGGAGCGCGCCTACGACCTCAATCGGGCCGCCGAGTTGCGCTACGGCGAGATCGTCGAGCTCGAACGCAGGCTCGAGTCGGCAGAGGAGCAGCTGGTCACCAGACAAGGCCGGAGCCCGTTGTTGCGCGAAGTGGTCACCGAGGACGAGATCGCCGAAATCGTGGCTGCGTGGACTTCGATCCCGGTCGCTCGGCTGCAGGAAGGCGAGCGACAGAAGTTGTTGCAGCTCGACGAGATTCTGCACGAGAGGGTCGTGGGTCAGGACGAGGCGGTGCAGCTGGTAGCGGACGCGGTGATCCGGGCGAGGTCCGGCATCCGTGATCCACGCCGGCCGATCGGGTCGTTCATCTTTCTGGGCCCGACGGGCGTGGGAAAGACCGAGCTCGCAAAAACATTGGCCGGTGCTCTCTTCGACAGCGAAGACAACATGGTGCGCCTGGACATGAGCGAGTACCAGGAGCGGCACACGGTGAGCCGGCTCATCGGGGCACCTCCCGGATACGTGGGGTACGACGAGGGCGGACAGCTCACCGAGGCGGTGCGCCGAAAGCCGTACTCGGTAGTGCTTTTCGACGAGATCGAGAAGGCGCACGCAGATGTGTTCAATACCCTGCTACAGGTGCTCGACGACGGCCGGATCACCGATTCACAAGGCAGGCAGGTCGATTTCAGGAACACGGTGATCATCATGACCTCCAACATCGGTTCCCAGCACCTCCTCGAAGGAGTCACACCCGACGGCGAGATCGAGCCGAACGCCCGCGAGCGGGTTCTCGCGGAACTGCGTGGGCATTTCCGTCCCGAGTTCCTCAACCGGGTCGACGACATCGTGCTGTTCACCCCACTCACCCTGCCCCAGATCGAGCACATCGTCGGGTTGCAGCTCGCCGATCTTCGAAACCGGTTGTCGGAGCGCAGGATCGATCTGGACATCACCCCGGATGCGCGCAGGCTCGTCGCCGAACGCGGATTCGACCCGGTCTACGGTGCACGGCCATTGCGTCGGTACATCGCCCACGAGGTCGAGACCAAGATCGGTCGCGCGCTACTGCGAGGGGACATCGAACCAGGCGGCACCATCACCGTCACGGTGGTCGACGGAGAACTCGTCGTCGCGTATGCGGAACCCGCCGTCGCGGCGGCCTGAGAGGAGATGTCGCCATGGAATCGGACAAGGTGAAGTGCGCGCACTGCGGCAAGGTCAACAGGGTGCCTGCCGCAGCGGACGGGACACCCCGGTGCGGGAACTGCCACGAGCCGCTGCCGTGGATCGCCGCAGCACGGGACGAGGACTTCGCGGAGATCGCCGAACACCCCTCGGTGCCCGTACTCGTCGATCTCTGGGCGACCTGGTGCGGACCGTGCCGCATGGTCAGCCCGGCGCTCGAACAGCTCGCCGGAGAACGCGCGGGCCGGATCAAGCTGGTCAAGGTCGACGTGGATGCCGCACCCCTGACGTCCGAACGATTCACCGTCAGGGCCGTGCCGACCCTGCTGGTGATGGATCGGGGTGAGGTCCTCGCTCGGCAGGCCGGTGCAGCCCCGGTACCCCAGCTACGCGCGTGGCTCGATCGAGCGCTTTCGGAGAATGCAGGCAAGGAGGCGACATCATGACGTTCGTGCCAGTGGACCCGCACGTCGATGCAATCCGGTCCGTGGTGCCCAGAACCCCGCGGGGCTGCGAAGAATGCCTCCGTCTCGGCACCCCGTGGGTGCACCTGAGGCTGTGCCTGACGTGCGGGCACGTCGGGTGTTGCGACTCCTCGCCGGGCAGACACGCGAGCGCGCACGCACATGTCGTCGGCCATCCGATCGTTCGGTCGATGGAGCCCGGAGAAACTTGGAGGTGGTGTTATGTCGACCGAAATCTCGTCTGAGGACGCCGGTCCAGCCGTCGTCGACGAGACCACGGACGAGCACGGCGCGTTCCCGCGGCTGACGGACGATCAGGTCGCAGTGCTCGAGGTCGGTGGCACACGTCGATCGGTTCGTACCGGAGAAGTGCTGATACGCGAGGGTGCGCCCAGCAACGACTTCTTCGTCGTTCTGTCCGGCAAGGTCGCCGTTCTCGACGAGGGTGACCGGGACGGTGAACGTCGGATACTTCGCGTGCACGGACCCGGCCGCTTCTTGGGTGAGCTCGGACTGCTCGAAGGTCAGGTGGCGTTCTACACCGCCGAAGCGATCGAAGACGGCGAGCTGCTCGTCACTCCCGCCGAGCGGGTGCGCGAACTGGTTGCCCACGATCCAGTGCTGAGCGATCTGATCCTGCGGGCCTACCTGCTGCGTCGGCACCTGCTGATCGGGCTCGGCTCGGGGTTCCGGATCATCGGGTCCTGCTATTCACCGGACACGTTGCGGCTTCGAGAATTCGCAATGCGAAATCGATTGCCTCACAAATGGATCGATCTGGAGCGGGACGAGCGGGCGGAGCAGCTGTTGCGCAGCCTGGACACCGCCCCCGAGGACGTTCCCGTCGTCATCTGGCACGGCGAGAAGGTACTGCGCAATCCGACGAACACAGAGCTCGCACGCATCGTCGGACTCTCCGTGCCGAACGCGGCCCAGGACGTGTTCGATCTCGTCGTCGTGGGTGCAGGACCGGCCGGACTGGCCGCATCCGTATACGGAGCGTCGGACGGGTTGAACACGGTGACACTGGAGACGATCGCCGCAGGGGGACAGGCCAGCACCTCCTCCCGAATCGAGAACTATCTGGGATTCCCGGCCGGAATCTCCGGATCCGAATTGGCCGAGCGGGCTGTGATCCAGGCCGACAAGTTCGGTGCCCGCATCCTGGTCTCGGCAGAGGTGACCGAATTGACGTCCGAAGCCGGCTACCACGTGCTCCGGCTCTCTGACGGCGGCACGGTTCGCGGCCGGTCCATCGTGCTCGCCACCGGCGCGCGCTACCGCAAGTTGACCGTTCCCGGTATCGCGGAACTGGAAGGCACGAGTGTGTACTACGCCGCCACTCATCAGGAAGCCCGCATGTGCGGGACCGACCCGGTGGCCATCGTCGGCGGCGGTAACTCCGCAGGCCAGGCGACAGTGTTTCTCGCCGAACATGTTTCGAACGTCCACTTGCTCATCCGCAATGACGATCTCGGAAAGAGCATGTCCCGTTACCTGGTCGACCAGATCGAGCACCACCCGCACGTGACCGTGCATCGCCACACCGAGGTTCGCGCGGTCCGCGGCAAGAAATACCTCGACGAAGTCGTGGTCGAGAACAACCGCACGGGCGAACAGGACACGATCAGAGCGCACGCCCTGTTCGTGTTCATCGGAGCGACGCCTTACACGGGGTGGCTTGCCGACGCCATCGCACTCGACGAACACGGGTTCGTCGTCACCGGTACGGACGCAGCTCTCGCTCGTGGAGACGGCACCCTGCAGATCGGAGCAGCGCAGTGCGGGACGCTCGAAACGAGCCGACCCGGCCTGTTCGCCGCGGGCGACGTCCGCAGCGGCTCGGTGAAGCGAGTCGCATCCGCAGTCGGTGAAGGAGCGATGTCGGTACGCCAGGTCCACGAGTATTTCGAGCGACGGTGACGTGGGAAAACCGCAGCCATCCCAGCCCTGACGGATCCAGTGGACACACGTACACTGAAAAGAGTGGGGAAGAGAACTCAGCGCACACAGGAGTTGGGTGAACTCGCAGAAATCACGCTTCGCGAGCTGGCGTCGGCCGCGGGTGGTGTCCGCGCAGTTCACTCGGCCATTGCACGACGCACATTTGCCGCCGTGAAACTCGGCGTCGGGCCGGCTGCCTTGCCGACACAGCTGATGCACGACGCGATCGCCGCCGGAACCTACGCGACCATCACAGCCGCCTGCACCGGCGCAGCCACAGCAGTCGGTGCACTGACCGGCAGTTCCGACGTGACCGGCGACGAGGTCACCGAGGACGATGCGCGGCCGTCACCGTCGCACACCACCCGCGGCGCTCAGACCATCGCCGTCCTGCACGGTCTCATCGGCGACGACATGGAGCGCAGTTCCCGGGTCCTCGCCTACCCGATGTCGATACGTGTCGACGGACGCCCGGTAGTTCCCAAGTACCGCGCTCTGACCACGGCGTTTCCCGACGCGGCAGCGCACCTCGTGGTGTTCCTGCACGGGCTCGTGGAGACCGAATCGGCATGGCGGCTCGGTGGGCGACCCACGTACGGGGAGCGCCTGGACTCAGAAGCCGGAACGACCTCGATCTTTCTGCGCTACAACACCGGTCGTCGAATTGCCACCAACGGTGCCGACCTGTCGGACCTGCTGGAACAGCTCGTGCCGGCCTGGCCCGTCAGGGTTCACCGCATCACCCTGGTCGGTCATTCCATGGGCGGGCTGGTCTCGCGCAGCGCCGCACACCACGCTGCGGAGAGCGGCCGCCGATGGGTGGAGCTGTTGACGGACGTATTCACCCTGGGGACACCACATCTGGGTGCGCCGCTCGCGCGCGGCGTTCACGTCGCCACGGCAGCGCTGGCAACAGCGCCCGAGACCCGCCCGCTCGCGAACCTGTTGGCGCGTCGAAGCGCAGGAGTCCGCGACCTGATTCACGGATCGATCACCGAGGACGAGGGCCATGCCAGCTACGCCGACGGATTCGACGTCGGAGCGGCCGCGGACATCTCGGTTCCGGAGGGGGTGCGGCATCATCACGCGTCCGCCGTCATCACAGGAAACCCGCGACACCCGATCGGAATCCTCGTGGGCGACGGCCTGGTCCGCACCGACAGCGCCGGAGGACGGAACAAGCTGCGTGACATAGGACTTCGTCCGGACGACGGTCTGGCGATCAACAGCGCACACCACTTCACCCTCCTCAACGACGAGAGAGTGTACGGCTGGATGCGACGCGCACTGGTCGGCCCATCTTCCGAATCGGCCCCCTGACTGTCGATTTCGGCCTACTCGGTCCATCGATAGTCGAGGAATTTCCCGTCGAACGTCACCACGACCCGATCTCCGTCATCGTGCGGTCGTCGTTCGATGTTCATCGTGAAGTTGATGGCGCTCATGATGCCGTCGCCGAATTCCTCGGCGATCAGTTCTTTGAGCGCAGGGCCGTACACCTGCAGCGCCTCGTGGAATCGGTAAACCGTGGGGTCCGAGGAGATGTCCAGTGACCCGCGATAGGGAGCCAGGGTCAGCTCGAACAACGAACCGTCGGGCATGCCCAGTTTTTCGGCAAGGAGGTCGGCCTGGGCGAGGCTGAGGGGATGCTGTCCGTAGAGTGCCGACACCGTCCATGCCACCGGCATGTCGATGGCCTCGGCCACAGCGGCCCAACTCAATCCGGCTCGAGCTCGTGCAAGCCGAATCTCGCCGATCAATGGCTTACCTGAAAAATCGGTCAACAGCTCTCTCCTTCGTGGCCGTACTGCAGGCGCACACCGAGTGCGCCCCGAGTTCACAGTCTCAGCTCGATGATCCTGCCTCGCAACATCTGGTATCGATCACGCGAGCGCGGTCCGATCGCAGATATGGTGGTTGTTTCCGCCACGGCACAACGAAAGTACTGACGACATGACCCAACTCGGCCTCGGCCTTGCCGCCCTCGGACGCCCCGAGTACCTGACGGTCGGGCACTCCGATGCCGTCGACGGGCGATTCGATCCGGCAGCCCTCGAGCAGCTGTGCCACGCAGTACTCGACGCCGCATGGGACAGCGGAATCAGACACATCGACGTCGCGCGCTCCTACGGCTTTGCCGAGCGCTTCCTCGGCAGCTGGTTGTCGCGACACCCTTCTCGGCGAGACGAGCTGGTGATCGGCTCCAAATGGGGATACGCGTACGTCGCCGATTTCCAGCGGGGTGCCGAGGTGCACGAAGTGAAAGAGCACTCGGTTGCCCGCTTGGCCGAGCAGTGGCCGCAGACTCTGCGCGACCTCGGCGGTGCACCGGACCACTACCTGATCCACAGCGTCACCCCGGACAGTCCAGCCCTGAGCGACACTGCCCTGCTCGACGACCTACATGCCATAGCCGAGAGTGGTACCCGAATCGGCATCAGCACCAGCGGGCCACATCAAGCCGACGTGGTGCATGCAGCGCTGGAGATCGGGGTGTTCAGCTCGGTGCAGTCGACGTGGAACCCCCTCGAGCCGTCCGCCGGCCCGGCCCTGGCGCGCGCACACGAAGCCGGCTGGTTCGTCGTCGTCAAAGAGGCCATGGCCAACGGCCGACTGGTGGCCGAAGATTCTGCACTCGCCCGCGTCGCGGACTCCGCCGGAATCGGCCGCGACGCACTGGCGCTGGCACGTGCACTCGCCCAACCCTGGGCCGATGTCGTGCTCTCCGGCGCGGCCACAGCGGCACAACTCGAACAGAATGTCGCTGCTCTGTCGATCGACCGCGAACTGATCGCGACGATCAATCCGAACCTTGCCGAGTCGCCGGAAATTTACTGGGACAACCGCTCTCGACTGGACTGGACGTGATCGGTTCTGGCACGAGCTGATCGTCCGCTGAATACTCGGATTCACGCCGATGTTCGCGGAGGCCGTCTCTGCGACCGACCACCTCGGATCGGCTCCTCCGTTTCGGATACCCGACTTCGATCGGCGTCGGGTTCACAAGAACGGGGAGCTGATTCGTGACGGCGGTATGGGGAGGGCGGATCGAACCGTCGAACGCTCGCAAGCGGGTGCGATCACACCCGAGCTTGTCGAGCCGGTGTCGAGCGGCATTGCGGCGTTTGGGACGATTCGGGCATGACGACGAACCGGCAGACACCCTCCGAGCATGGTGACAAGGAGCAGGATCGACCCGGACTCGATGAGGCTGTCAGGGGGCGGCCGCCGGCGACGGAATTGGCGGCCAACGTCGTTCGCGGCGGTCTGATCGGTCTGGCGGAAACGGTTCCCGGGGTCTCCGGCGGCACGGTCGCCCTGGTCACCGGCATCTACACCAGGGCAATCGCGTCGGCGAAGCATCTGACGGACATCCCCAAGGCCGTGCTCACACGATCCGACGTGCGCGCCGAGATCCGTCAGGTCGATTGGTGGCTGCTCGTCACGGTCGGCGTCGGCATGCTGTTGATGGTGTTCTCGGTGGCGGGGATCATGGCGGATTTCGTCACGAATCAGCCCGTCTACTCCAAGGCACTGTTCATGGGCATGATCGCGATGTCGGTGGCGATCCCGTTCATGGAGATCACTCGTGGCGCTTTCCCCACCATCCGGTCCCGACTGTCCGCCGTGGCTCTGTTCGCCGTTCTCGCTGTCGCGGTCGTCGTTCTCACGTCGCTACCCGGCGTCGAGGCGTCGAATCCGTCGTTGATTCTGGTGTTCTTCGCCGCGACGATCGCAATATGTGCGCTCGTGCTGCCAGGTGTATCTGGCTCGTTCTTTCTGCTGGTCATCGGCCTGTATGCGCCGACGCTCACGGCCGTCGACGAGCGGAACCTGACGTACCTGGCCGTGTTCGCCCTGGGTGCTCTGGTGGGGTTGGTCAGCTTCGTTCGAGTGCTCGAACGGTTGCTGGCGAACTACCACGACCTGGCGATGGTCGCCGCTGCCGGCCTGCTATTGGGGTCCTTGCGTGCACTGTGGCCGTGGCAGGGCGAGAACAGAGAACTGCTGGCCGTCAGCAACGAATGGCCAGCCGCCGTGGGCCTCTTCGCCGTCGGAGTTGCGGTCGTGGCTGTGGTCGCCATCGTTCAGCATCGACTGGCCGCCACGCGTACGCCCTGACCGAAACGGTCGGCGTAGCCGGCAATCCACTCCCCTCGTCGGAATCCGCACCTCCTGCAGGCACCGTGAATTCCCACGAGGGCCGCATATGCGCGCGAGCCGTCCGCACCGGCCACCACAGACAAAAACTCCGACCCCAGCAGCGGGATCGGAGCAGTGGAGCCTCCTAACGGGATTGAACCGTTGACCGCTCGCTTACAAGGCGAGTGCTCTACCGCTGAGCTAAGGAGGCAGTGAAGCGAGGCAATCATATCCGTTCATCGGACGCTCAGTGTCAACAGGTACCTTGTCGGTGGATCACCCCAGCAACGTGTAAAGACGGTCATGACTTTCCTGCAAGACCTGACGGCTTCGCTGAGCCGTCTCACCGGTGAGCGTCGGGCCACCATCGATACACCGACCGCAGCACCGTCGCCCCTTCGTCCGATCGATCTGACCGACGATGCGTCGGTTGCGGAGGTCCTCGATCTCGCGGTTCGCGTCGGCGAAGTTCTGTTGGCCTCGGGCACGGCAGCGATGGATACCGCGACTCAGGTGCAGTTCATCGCCGCGACGTACGGCCTCGCACGGTGCGATGTGGACGTCACGTACAACTCGATCACCCTCAGTGCGCACCGCGGCCCGACGCGTCCCCCGGCGTCGACGATGCGCATCGTGCATTACCGATCGATGGACTTCACGCGGCTGGCCGAGGTCGACCGTCTCATTCGCGCCGTGCGCGTGAAGATGGTGCCGCCTAGTGCGGCGCTCGAGCGGCTCGACGAGATCACCAAGGCTCCGCACCCGTACAACCGATGGATTGCGACTCTGGCGTGGTCTGGGATGGCCGCGGCCATCAGTGTGCTGCTCGGCGGTGGCGCGCTGGTTGCTGTGGTCAGCTTCCTGACGACGATGGTGATCGACCGCATCGGACGCGTACTCAACCGCGCGGGCCTGCCGTTCTTCTTCCAGCAGGTCGTCGGAGGCTTCGTGGCTGCGACACCGGCGATCACCCTCTACAACTTCCAGGACCAACTGAACATCGACATCTCGCCGTCGCAGATCATCGCGGCCGGTGTGATCGTGCTGCTCTCGGGTCTCTCGCTCGTCGGCTCGGTGCAGGACGCGATCACCGGCGCCCCGATCACCGCGGTGTCCAGATTCTTCGAGGTACTGATGATGACCGGCGGCATCATCGCCGGCGTCGCGACATCTCTGCGGTTGGCTGCGCTGATCGGCAGCGATCTGCCGCAGATCAGCAATCTGGCCCCACCGGACATCCTGCAGGTCCCCACCAAGGTGATCGCCGGCGCGGCAGCGTCACTGTTCTATGCATTGGCCTGCTACGCCGAACGTCGTGCGCTGACAGCTGCATTCATGGGCGGCTTCGCGGGCTCGCTGGTGTATCTGCTCTCGCAGACTCTCAATGTGGGGCCGATCATCGCCTCGGCCATCGCCGCTACCGTCGTCGGATTCGCAGGTGGTCTGTTGGCACGTCGTGCGCTGATTCCGCCGCTGATCGTCGCCGTCGCGGGCATCACTCCGCTGCTCCCCGGCCTGGCGTTGTATCGCGGTCTGTACGCCATCCTCAACGACCAGCTACTGCTCGGCATCAGCTCGTTGTTCGCGGCGTTCGGCGTCGGCTGCGGTTTGGCCGCGGGTGTGACACTGGGTGAGTGGGGTGCCCGAACCCTGCGTCGACCACGCATTCTCGCGCGCACCGAGGAACTACTGCGCCCGACGCTTCGCCGCACAGAAGAACCGCGCCGACCGACAGTTCGTCGGCGGCGCGGTACGAGTCCTTCGTAGAAGGCGGAGCTCAGGCCTCGGTGCTGGGGGTTCCCTCAGCGGATGCGCGTGCAGCAGCGTCGGCCTCCATGGCCTCACGCAGGCTGCGCGGACGCATGTCGGTCCAGTTCTTCTCGACGTACTCCAGGCACGCGGCGCGGGTGTCTTCACCGAAGACGACACGCCATCCCTGCGGGACCTCGGAGAACGTCGGCCACAGCGAATGCTGGTCTTCGTCGTTGACCAGCACGAAGAAGCGTCCGTCTTCGTCATCGAACGGGTTGGTACTCATCTCGCCTCACTCGTCGCGAACGTTTGGTTGGTAAGTCTGCACCGTGAGGTGCCACACGACCCTAGCAACGCAGGTCGGGCCGTGGTGCCGTCAGGCCTTCAAGAAGCCGAGCAGTTCGGCGTTGACGGCCTCGGGGCGCTCGAGATATCCGTAGTGCCCGGCGTCCGCGATCTCCACGTACCGGGCACCGGGGATGGCGTCGGCCAACTCCTTACCCAAGTAGGGCGGGATCATCCGATCGTCGGCGAATCCGACCGACAGACACGGCACCGCCACCCCGCGATAGGCGGCAGTTCGATCGAAATCGTCCTCCATGCCCAGCTGAGCGCGCACTCCGGCAGACGGTGAGGAGGCCGAGAACTCGAACAGGTCCAGCCAGTCACGCGCCCCGCGAGAATCGCGCAACGTCGCAGGCGACAGGTTCATCACCGCGGTCACCGCGGCCGAGTAGGTGCCGGGAAGCTCCACGCGCTTGTCGTAGAGGGCTCGTTCACCCTGTGCAAGCGTTTTCTGGAACTCGTCGACCCGCGCGTGGCCGGCGAGGAACACCGCTTTGCGAACCAGGTCGGGCCTGCTCAGCGCAAGCTCCTGCGCGACGCGTGAGCCCATCGACGTTCCGACGACGTAGGCCTTCTCGTCACCGTTGCGGACGAGCTCGATCAGACCGGCGGTGTCGGCGACCATGTCCTCCATGGTGATGCCGTGTGTGCTCTCCGACGAGGGAGCGATGCCGCGATTGTCGAACGTGCACACCCGGTAGCCCGCTGCTGTGAGCGCCGGCACCTGATGCAGCTCCCACACACGACCGGGGCTGCCGGTGCCCATGACGAGAACGACCAGGTCTCCACTGCCCTTGACCTGGTAATTGATGTCGATGCCGTTGATCTTGGCGATTGGCATACGTCTCCTTACTGCTGATTCGTCCGTCGGGGATCGTATCGTCCGATACCGACGTGGGGTTACTCGAACAGCCAGTGGGTACCTGGTGTTACATGACTGACGAGAACGTAGCGGGCGAAGCACGCAAGGGACTGCTCGACGGAATCAAGGGCAAGGCCAAAGAGGTCGCGGGTGCGGTGACCGGCAACGACTCGTTGACAGCCGAGGGCCAGTTGCAGGCCGCGCAGGCCCGCGAGCGCAAGGAGGCCAATGCCACGGAGCGGGTCGCCGAGGCGCAGGCCACCGAGGCCGCCGAGGAGCTGGCCGATGTGCGCACCGCAGCGGAGAGCCGTCGGGAAGCCGCAGAAGAGAACGCCGCGGTCACCGAAGCCAACGCCGATCGGGTTCGCCAGACTCAGCTCGCCGCCGCCGAACAGGAGAAGCGTGAGGCAGTGGCGCAGGAGCGCGCTGCAGCCGAGGTCGACGCGACCGCCGAACAGATCGAAGCCGACGAGGACCGTCGCATCGAACAGGCTGCGGCCGACTCCGACGAGATGGTGGCCGCACAGAAGCACCAGGAAGCACTTCGTCAGGCCGAAGCCGATCGCAAGAAGGCCGAAGAGCTCCGCAACCAGGCCTGAACCACTACCTCATACCAGGAGTTTCGCTTCATGAGCGTTTTAGCCATACCACTGACCATCCTTCGCATCCAGTACAGGATCGCCCGAATTCCGTTGCAGCTCATCGAGACCAACGTCGTCGAGAAGATGAATGCAGAAGCACCCGCGCGTCTGGTGTACGAGCACACGCTCGGATCGCTGGACCGCGCCGTCGGAAACCTGTTGGGAGACAAGAGCCTCGCCGACCGCGGCGAGACCCTCGTCGACAGCACCGAGAACCGCGCCGAGGCAGCACGTCTCGACGCCGAGGCTCGGGCCAAGAAGGCCGCGGCCGACGACGAACTGAAGGTCGCTCGCGAGACGGCCGAGAAGGATCGCCGCGCAGCCGACGCCGCCGCTCAGGAAGCCGCACGTGACGCCCGTCAGGAGGCCGAGCAACGCAAGCGCGAGGCCGCTCAGGACGCCGAGCGCATGGCCGCTGCGGACAAGAAGAAGGCCGACGAGCAGGCCGCTGCCACCGCCGAGGCCGCCGAGGATCGCAAGAAGGCTCAGCAGGCCCAGGTCGACAAGCAGGAAAAGCTGGCCGCTGCGCCGTCCGAGGCCGAACTGGCCGAGGCCGCCGAGCGTTCCGACGAAGCCGCCGCAAAGAAAGACGAGGCGGAGCGCATCGAGAAGCTGTTCATCGCGGAGAAGAACAAGGACTGACTTCGGTCTTGTCGGCGAATGACGTCGACCGGTTCTGTCTCCGACAGGACCTCACACCCTTTTTGCCGACTGCGCGCCCCTACTCACATCAGAGTAGGGGCGCGCAGTCGTCGATCGGGGCGCGCGGTCCCACCATCAGTTGATCAATCGAGGACGCGAGCGAGAAACGCTGCAATGTTGTCTTCGACTGCCGCGGTTCGTGTCGGGACGTCGAAGTCCTCTTTGAACTGACGGCCCAGCGCCGGGGTCTTCTTCTTGCGTGCGTAGAGCGAGCAGGCGAGGTCCGAGCAGATGTAGGTGCCCACCGTGTTGCCGCGCCTGCCGGATTCGCCTGCCTTCGCGGCAGCCATCAACGACACTCCACCGTTGGCGTGCGTGGTGAGGCAGATGCTGCACATCTGCGCCGTGCGCGGCCCACCGACTTTGTAGCGCAAAGCGATTCCACGCAGGCGATCCCCGAAGGAACGACGATGTAGCTCCTCCCGGCGAGCTTGGGGTCGACCCAACCGAAGAAGTCGAGATCGTCCCACGGCACAGCGTCGAACATGTCGGGAAGGGAGAGCCGACCGGCGTCGCCCTTGGACGAGTTGACGAACGACGACCTGATGTCGCGTTCGGAGATCGGTTCCATGTCACTGCCTCCAGTGCTGTAAGAGTGTGTCGATTCCGTCGAGGATGCGGACCCAGGACTGCTGCGAGTCGGGGGCACTGTGAGCGAACGAGCCGGCCGCATCGAGGCTCGCGTAGCCGTGAAAGACACTGCCGAGCAATCGAACTGCGTGTACCTGATCCTCTTCGCCGAGTTCGTACCCGCGGAGAATCGCCTTCATCATCGCCGAGTGACGCACGCCCGCACTCGCGAGAGCGGTCTCGTGATCGAGTGGAAACTGCGTCGCTGCATAGCGACCTGGATGTTCGCGCGAATAGTCGAGATACGCGTCGGCGACGGCAACCAGAGCGTCCTTGCCCGCTCGGCCTGCCAGTGCCTCGGACACCCGATCGGCCAGTTCCTCCAACGCCAGCAGCGCGATCCCGACGTTCAACTCGTGCGAGTTCTTCAGATGCGAGTACAGGCTCGCAACCTTCACGTCGAAGCGTCTGGCTATCTCGCTGGCAGTCACGCGATCGAAGCCGACCTCATCGGCCAGATCCGCTCCTGCTGCCACGATGCGCTGCGCGGTCAATCCTGCGCGTGCCATGTCGGCCTCCTCGTCGATTCGAGGACACCGTAACCAAAACTAATACCTTTAGGCAAATCCCTATATCGATCAGCGGCCCTGCCACGCCTCCCACAACTGTGCGTATCGTCCACCGGCCGCGACCAGCTCCTCGTGCGGACCCTGCTCCAGAATCCGGCCGTGCTCCAACACCACCACGCGGTCGGCCGCAGCGGCCTGCGTCAGGCGATGCGCGACGATCAACGTACTGCGTCCCTTCGTGGCCGCCTCGGCGGCGGCCTCGAGATCGCGAGCACCGGAACTGCCGGCTTCCGCGGTGGCCTCGTCCAGCACCGCGACGGCGGGATCGGCGAGAACCAAACGTGCCAAGGCCAATTGCTGCGATTGTGCCGCGGTCAACTGGTGCCCGCCCTCACCGACGGCGGTGTCGAGTCCGTTCTCGAGCGCCTCGACCCACCCCCACGCTCCGACGGTGCGCAGCGCGGCTTCGACGTCGTCGCGACCGGCAGCCGGAGCGGCGAGCCGCACGTCGTCGATCAATCGGCCGGCGAACACGTGGACCTCCTGACTGACGATCGCCACATGTCGTCGTAACCCGTCGCTGCCCAGCGCATCCAGTGGTGCTCCGCCGACACGAACCGTCCCCGCAGTCGACGCCATGGAACCGGCCGCGATCGCCGCGATCGTGGATTTGCCTGCACCGGTGGATCCGACGAGTGCGACGGTCTCGCCGTCACCGACCCTCAGGTTCACCCCGTGCAGCACCTCGTGCCCGGACTCGTACTCGTGCCGCAGATCGGTGACGTCCAAGGTGGCGTCGGCGGGCACGGAACCGTCGCCGACGGGTCGCTCGTCGGGGATGTCGATGACGCCGACCAGACGCGCCAAGGACGCACCGGCGGACTGGATGTCGTCGAACGTGAACAGCAGAGTGCCGATCGGATTGAACAGGCGATGGAACAGCAGCGCTGCGGCCGTCGTCTCGCCGACGGTGACGTAATCGCCTCGTACGAGCAGGAATCCGGCCAGCAGGATCACCGACAGTCCGACGCACTCGGCGCGGTTGCTCCGAGATCCGAAGCGGGTGAACAGGCGGAACACGTCGACGCCGATGTCTCGGGCCTTCGCCGACGCTCGGTCGATCTCGCTCAGGTGCGCCGACTCGAGTCCGTACGCACGAACGGTTTTCGCGCCCTGCATGCTGCTGACGAACGACTGTGCTCGCTCCCCCATCGCGACGCGTTCGGCCGCGTACTTCGGTGCCGAGCGCGGCAGATACCACCGCAGCGCGAGGACGTACATCGGCAGCGCGACGAGCCCCGCCAGGCCGAGCCGCCAATCGATGCCGAGCATCGTGATCATGCTCAGACACACGAGCAGGATCGCACCGACGAGCTGCGGGATCACCTCACCGATCGACTTGGCCATCACAGCGACGTCGTCGCCCACTCGGGAGAGCAAGTCGCCCTTGCCCACTCGCTCCAAGGTGGCGACGGGCAGATGCAGCGCGCGGCGCACGACGGCCTCGCGCAGCGACGCCAGAATGCCCTCACCGAGAGTGCTGATGAGATAACCGCTGAAACCGGTGACGATGCCGCCGATCACCGCGGCCACCGAGATCACGACGACGACACCGATGATCGTCGACGTGTCGGCACCGTCGCGGACACGGTCGACCAGAACACCCAGCACGTAGACCGGTACCAGCGACATGGCCGCGGCAACCGCGCCGAGCAGCAGCGTCACCGCGGTGCGAACTTTCCGCAGACGCAGCTGTTCCAGCAGCCACCGACCGGAGCGAGCACCGGTGGCGATGGGAAGAAGTTCGGGGGTGGTCATCGCAGCACCGCGTCCTTGTACTGCGCGTCCGAGGACGCGAGATGGTGGTGCGTGCCCTCGGCGACGACGCGACCGTCGTCGACGACGAGAACGCGATGGGTCACCGACAGCAACGCGGGGCTCGTGGTGATGAGGATCGTTGTCTGCGAGCCTCGTTCGGTATGTCGAAGTTCGGCGATGCCGCGGGCGATGGCGTGCTCGGTGACGGCGTCGACGGCCGTGGTGGGGTCGTGCAGCACCAGGACCGGGGCGTCGACCGACAGTGCGCGCGCCAACGCCACTCGCTGGCGTTGGCCGCCCGACAGGCTGGCTCCGCGGTCGGTGACGGCGTGATCGAGACCGGCCTCGTGCAATTCGACGACATCGGTGGCCGCGGAGGCGTGCAGCACGACGTCGAGTTCGGCGTCGGGCCGCTCCCGGCCTGCGGTGACGTTGCTGCGGACGGTTCCCGCGAACAGGTCGGTGATGTGGGGTTCGACGAGCACGGTCTCTCGGGCGCGTCGAAGATCGATCTCTCCCGCCGTGATGCCGCCGATACGAACCGATCCGGTGTAGTCGGCGTCGGAGATCTGACCGGACAGCAGCGTAGCGAGCGCTTCCCCGTCCTGCGGCCGGTACGTGACCACGCCGACCATCTCGCCCGGTTCGGTGCGGAACGTGAGACCGTCGAGCGATCGGAACCGAACGTCGTCGACGGCAAGATCTGTCTCTACCGGAACCGTTGACTCGGACTGCGGTAGAACGTGTTCCGCACCGAGTACGAGGGCGAGCCGATCGGCGGATCCGCGCACCATCGCCACCACGCCGGGGATCTTCGACAATCCGGTGAGAGGTTCGATGACGAACTGAGCGAGGCCGATGACGGTGATCAACTCACCGACCGAGATCCGGCCCTGCAGCGCGAACCACCCGGCGGTACCGGCGATCCCGACGGCCAGCAACGCGTTGACCGTTGCCGACAGGCCCTGATAGACGTTGTTCGCGCGAGCGAGCTTCAGAGTCGCAGCCAACGCTGTTCGACTCGATGTCACGAATCGCTGCGTCGCAGCATCCTCGGCACCGATTCCGCGAAGCGGCCGGACACCGCTGACCAGATCGGTTGCCATACCCGACACCCCGGCCACCTCGGCCTGCTGCGCAGTGGCAGCACGGGTGAGCAACGGAGCGAGTCGTTGCAGCGCGATGAGGATGACCGGCGTCCCGATGACCACGGCGAGACCGAGCGGAACGTCGATCACGATCAGCGCGACGGCGGACGCGACGACCGCCACGGCGGACGCGAAGACCCGTGCGATCAGATCGAGAATCCAGGACTCCTTCTCGGCGTCGGACGTCGAGACCGTCAGCAACTCGCCCGCCGACAACTCGGTACGCACACCCCGCGGATCGAGGACGCGACCGGCGACCTCCACGCGCACCAGGTGCGCCTCCCGCTCGATGGCGACCACGATGATGCGGGCACCGATCCGCCACGCGTACGACAGGGTGACGAACAAGGCCGCCAGACCGACCAACGAGAGCACCATCGCGGTCACATCACCGGTGTCGATGGCCCGCGAGACGATCAGTCCGATCGCCACCGGGACCATCGTTTCGCACAGTTGATGCACCCCGAACAGCAGCGACGAGACGATCAGGCGGGTGCGATGCCGTCGAACGGTGCGACGCAAAATTGCGGAGCCGGTGGCCGGAGAGGGCACCTCCACCACTGTCCGAGCACGGCGGAGCGGCACAGAAACGGTCATTTGCTGCAGCCTAGGGCATCGGGAACTGGCGATGGGGTGCCACATTTACATAGAGTCGGGACCAACGAACACCATGTAAGCCCAGCAGAGAGTACGGAGAACACCATGCCTGCCAAGACCTCCACCGACAACGACATCGCCGACGAAGACATCGTCCCACTCGAATACGAGACGGCCAGCCAGGCTCAGCGCGTCGTCGCGGCCTACGCGACCGATGCCGACGAGTGCCGCATGTTGCTGTCGATGTTGGGTATAGATCCCGTAGCGAAGACCGACTGACGCTCTTCGCAGGACTGTTTACCCAAGGATCTACAAGCGGATTGGACAGTTGTGGCTGACGCCTCGCAGGGTTCGGATTTTGTCGTCGTAGCCAACCGGTTGCCGGTCGATCTGGAAAAGCTCCCGGACGGGAGCACACGATGGAAGCGAAGCCCTGGCGGGTTGGTCACCGCTCTCGAACCGATTCTGCGTGCCAACAAGGGCGCGTGGGTGGGGTGGGTCGGCGTCTCGGACGTCGACGTCGAGCCGTTCGTCGAGGACGACCTGCAGCTGCGGCCGGTGCCGATCAGCGAGAAGGAGTACACCCAGTACTACGAGGGCTTCTCCAACGCGACACTGTGGCCGCTCTACCACGACGTCATCGTCAAGCCGGAGTACGACCGCGACTGGTGGAACGCCTACGTCGAGGTGAACCGTCGCTTCGCCGAGAAGACATCCGAGGCGGCGGCACAGGGCGCGACGGTCTGGATTCAGGACTACCAGCTCCAGCTCGTCCCGAAGATGCTGCGGATGCTGCGCCCCGACCTGACCATCGGGTTCTTTCTGCACATCCCGTTCCCGCCGATCGAGCTGTTCATGCAGATGCCGTGGCGCACCGAGATCGTCGAAGGACTGCTCGGTGCCGACCTCATCGGGTTCCACCTGTCCGGCGGTGCTCAGAACTTCCTCTACCTTGCCCGACGCCTCGCCGGGGGAACCACGTCCCGCGGAACCGTCGGAGTGCGGTCGAAGTTGGGCGTCGTGCAGGTCGGCTTCCGGACCGTGCGAGTCGGCGCGTTTCCGATCTCCATCGATTCCGGTGACCTCGACACCAAGTCTCGCTCCAAGGCCGTCCGTGATCGGGCCAAGCAACTGCGCAAGGACCTGGGCAACCCCAAGCGCATCATGCTCGGCGTCGATCGCCTCGACTACACCAAGGGAATCGACGTTCGGCTCAACGCGTTCCGCGAACTGCTCGAAGAGGGCCGCGTCGATCCGGCCGAGAACGTCATCGTGCAGTTGGCGACGCCCAGCCGTGAGCGCGTCGAGAGCTACGTCGCCATGCGCGGTGAGATCGAGCAGCAGGTGGGCCGCATCAACGGCGAGTACGGCCAGGTGGGCCACCCCGTGGTCCACTACCTGCACCGTCCCATCCCCCGCGACGACCTGCTGGCCTACTTCGTCGCCGCCGACGTCATGCTGGTCACTCCACTGCGCGACGGCATGAACCTGGTCGCCAAGGAGTACGTGGCCTGCCGCAGCGATCTCGGTGGCGCACTGGTGCTCAGTGAATTCACCGGTGCCGCAGCCGAATTGCGACAGGCATACCTGTGCAACCCGCACGACCTCGACAGCGTGAAGGACGCGATCATCGGAGCCCTCGAGCAGGACCCGGAGTCGGGCAAGCGTCACATGCGCGCCATGCGCAGGCAGGTTCTCGCCCACGACGTCGATCGCTGGGCCCGCTCCTTCCTGACCGCGCTCGCAGCGCCGGCGGAGGGCACCAACCTCACCCGATAAATTCGCTTTCCTTCGAACCGTCGACGGCTGTAACTTTGCCGTCGACGGCTTCTTTTTGTGTATTCCAACAGTGAGGAGGTGGGCATCGTGGCCACCTGGACGAGCGCACACCCGAGCCCACGTCACTCCTCTCCGAAGGAACCCTCGCATGTCCTCTCTACTTCACTACGGCCTCGATCGGCACTGGCTCGATGAGTTCGAAAAGCATTCTCAGGACGCAGTTCTCGCCCGCGTAGTTCGCGTCGACCGCGGCGGATTCGACGCCGCCACCGAGAACGGAATCGCTCGATGTACGGGCGGTGCCGTCTGCACCGGGGATTGGGTGGCACTCGACGCAGAATCGTTCCGGCTGATCGCCATCCTGCCCCGCCGCACGGCCGTCGAACGCGCCTCCGCCGGAACCACATCCGACACACAGGTTCTCGCAGCCAACGTCGATACCGTCGTCGTCACGGTCGCGTCGGACACCGCCCTCGACCTCGGTCGCGTCGAGCGCTACATCACCCTTGCCTGGGGCAGCGGCGCTGTTCCCGTCCTCGCGATAACCAAGACCGACAGCGGAAGCGTCGCCGAAGAAGTGTTGTCGTCCGCCGCGCCGGGCGTCACCGTGTGCAGCACCAGTGCAGTATCGGACGGCGGAATCGATTCGCTGGCAGCACATCTGCGCGGCACGGTCGCCCTGATCGGGCCGTCGGGATCGGGCAAGTCGACACTCGGCAACGCTCTGTTGGGCGGTGCGGTTCTCGCCACCGGGGCGACCCGCGAGGGCGACGGCAAAGGCAGGCACACGACGGTGCATCGGGAATTGGTGCCCATCCCGGAGAGAGAACTGGTGCTGCTCGACACGCCTGGACTACGTTCGGTGGGCGTCCAAGGATCGGAAGACGCTGTGGCGAGCGCCTTCTCCGACATCGACGAACTCGCCGCGTCGTGTCGATTCGCTGACTGCGCGCACGAACGCGAACCCGGGTGCGCGGTACTCGCCGCCGTCGACGCGGGCGAGCTCACCGAGAGAAGGTTAAGCAACTACCGAAAACTGTTGCGAGAGAACGCCTGGGCCACCTCCAGGCACGATGCACGCGCACGCAGCGAGAAGCTGCGTGAGTACAAGCAGATCTCGAAGTCGCTGCGCCAGAAGTACGCAGTCGACGGTAGAGGGCGGTAGGTCAGCTCTCGTCGAACAGTGAGGGGCTGTCGGTCTCCGTCTCGGCCTGCCGAGTCGAACCTTCACTGTTCGACGCCTTGCGCACCACCTCGACCGTGGTGGTGCGTACCGACAACCGATGACCGTCGTGATGCTCGAGCAACGCCAGACCCTGACGGATCTCGAGCACCTTCCACGGGCCGGCATGCCCGGACGCCTGAACCAGGTCGCCTGGTGCGATCTCGGAAGCCACTGTTGTTCTCCATTCAGCGAGCAATCGGGTTCGAGCAAGTCTGTGACACACACCCTATCGGGCCTGCCTGGCCCGCATCTCACTTGCTCGTCGAACAATTTAGGAGTACTCATGTAATAGTTGTAGATATACAAGCATTATCGTGGAGGTGAACGTGGCCGAGTTGACTCGACGACACCGGTATCTCGTGCTCGGCATCTGCTGCCTGAGCCTGTTCCTCGTCAGCACCGACAACACGATCGTCAACGTCGCGCTGCCGTCGATGCGCGCGGATCTGAACGCATCGGTCTCGGGTCTGCAGTGGATCATCGACGCATACACGCTGGTCGTGGCATCGCTGTTGATGCTCGGCGGCTCGATGGCCGACAAGTACGGCCGCAAGCGCTTCTTCCTGATCGGCACCGGAACGTTCGTCCTCGGCTCCTTGCTGTGCAGCATCGCACCGTCGCTCGGCTGGCTCGTCGCCTTCCGCATGCTCCAGGCAATCGGTGGCTCGATGATGAACCCCGTCGCGATGTCGATCATCACCAACACCTTCACCGATCCGAAAGAACGCGCAGGAGCGATCGGCATGTGGGGTGCCGTCGTCGGCATCTCGATGTCGGCCGGTCCCGCCCTCGGCGGAGTCCTCGTCACCGGTGCCGGTTGGCAGTCGATCTTCTGGATCAACGTTCCGATCGGAATTTTCGCGCTGGCGATGACACTGAAGTTCGTCCCGGAATCCAAAGCCGAACACTCACGCAAATTCGACCCTGCAGGCCAGTTCCTCATCTTCGCGTTCCTCGCGTCCCTCGTGTTCACCATCATCGAAGGTCCCGCGAAGGGTTGGGGATCCCCGCTGATCGTGTTCACCGGTGCCGTCGCCGTCGGCTCTCTCGTCGGACTGCTGGTGGTCGAGTCACGGATCGAGGAACCGCTCATCCAACTGAAGTTCTTCAGGAGCGCACCCTTCAGCGGAGCGACGGTGATCGCCGTGTGCGCGTTCGCATCCCTCGGCGGATTCCTGTTCCTCAACACCCTCTACCTGCAGGACGTGCGCGGATACTCACCACTGCACGCCGGTCTCTACACCCTGCCCATGGCGTTGATGACCTTGATCTTCGCGCCGATCTCCGGTCGCATCGTCGGCACCCTCGGAGCGCGCATTCCGCTGCTCGTCGCCGGAGTCGGCTTCGTGGCCTCGGCACTGATGCTCACCCGACTGACTCCGACGACGTCGTTCGCTTGGCTGGCCGTCGCGTACGTGATCTTCGGAATATCCTTCGGCATGGTCAACGCCCCGATCACCAACACCGCGGTGTCCGGAATGCCACGCAGCCAGGCCGGAGTGGCATCGGCCATCGCATCGACGAGCAGGCAGGTGGGTCAATCGCTCGGCGTGGCCGTCGTCGGATCCATCGTCACGGCGAGCATCGTCGGCGAGATCTCCGACGGCTTCACCGCCGCCGCGGTCCCTGCCTGGTTCGTCATCGCAGGCGCAGGCGTGATCGTCACCGCGCTCGCAGTGGTCACCACCGGCCGATGGGCACGCGCAACCGCCGATCGAATCGACCAACCGGTGCTCGTATGACCGGCGATGCAGCACACGTCTGGCGCGAGATGCGCGCACTGATGCTCGAGAAGCACGACACCCGACGAGCCGTCGCCGACGCCACCGGGATGAGTTTCCTGCGAGCCAAGCTGCTGACCAAGTTGCTCACCGGCGATCGGACGATCACCGAGCTGGCCGAGATCCTCGCCTCCGACGCGCCGTACATCTCGCTCAACGTCCGCGAACTCGAGAAACGCGAGCTGGTTCTGCGTACCGAAGATCCCGAGGATCGCCGACGCCGCATCATCGGGCTCACCGACACCGGACGTCTCCTCGCCGAGAAGGCCCGAGCGATCGCCGACGCCCCGCCGCCGGAATTCACGACAGTCTCTGCCGAAGACCTGGCGCATCTGCGTCGGATTCTGCAGCTGCCCTGATGTTCAGAGGACAGTGCTCGAGCGGCGGATGGTGTCGAGTGGGGTGCCGATCTCGACGAGCGCGCGCACGGTCGCTGCTTCCATACCCGGTGAGCCGCAAACCAGGATCTGGCGATCCGGGAACGGCCCTTGCGTCGCGACGACGTCGGCCACACTGCCCTCCCAGCAATGCTCCGGCTCGAAAAATGAGGCGCTGGAACCGATCTCGGCATGAATGCGGTCGTTCCATCGATCCGACGCCCACGGCTCGTGCAACTGATCGACCACGGGTACCACCGTCAACCACCGGAACTCCGCCGCCATCAGCCACAGCATGTCGCCCGCATACAGATCACGAGGCGACTTACCGCCGACGAAGAGCGTCACGTTCGGCGGCTGCTCGCGACGTGTGAGGTCGAGCAGAATAGCCCGCAACGGAGCGAGACCGGTCCCACCCGCAATCATGACCACATCGCGCCCCGAATCGTCGACATGGAGACCACCCTGCGGATCGCTGATCTGCCACACATGACCGGGCCGCGTCTCGTTGACGATCGATCCGCTCACCCAACCGGCAGGCACGGCTCGAACATGGAATTCCAGCTTGCCGTCTCGAGAAGGCGGCAACGCAGGTGAGTACCGCCGCGTCAGAGCAGTGTTCTGAGGAACCGTGACCGACACCGACTGGCCCGCCCGAAACGGCACCGCGTCGCCCTCGAGTCTGATCACGGCGAGATCGTTCCGAAGACGGTGATACTGAACGACCGTCGAACTCCACGCCTGCATGCCGACCAGAATAGGGGTCGGCGCCGGGTGTCTAGCAAACGCGCGCGCGTTGGGCGGGCGCGTCGGGATCGAGGTCGGGGTGGGCGCGCGGCGGGGTCGAGGTCGGGGTGGGCGCGCGGCGGGGTCGAGGTCGGGGTCGGCGCGCGTCGGGGTCGAGGTCGGGGTCGCGCGTCGGGGTCGGGCGCGCGTTGGGGTCGCAAACGCGCGCGCATTCGCTGAACGCGCGCGAAATGTCGACCGAATCACCGACGAAACTGCGCGCACCCGACAAAGGCGCGCGCGTTTGCGAGGAGGTGCGCCCGAGACACCCATAACGCAGCCCCGTGAACCGAGCCCGACCCGCACAGCCCAGCCCCGCCCAGGTTCGCTCGCTCAGCACCACTCGCCACCGCAAACGCGCGCGCATTCGCTGAACGCGCGCGAAATGGCGACCAAATCACCGGCAAAAATGCGCGCACCCGACAAAAGCGCGCGCGTTTGCGAACAGACGGGGCCGAAACTGCGCGCACCTGACAAAGGCGCGCGCGTTTGCGAACAGACAGGGCCGAAACCGTCGAACCTAACGCTGGTGGCGTGGCTTCCAGACCACGAGGGCGTTGCGCTGGATCGGCACCAGGTCGCGGCGATAACTGGCGTGCACGTTGGCCAAATCCTGAGCCAACTCGGAAACCCGAGCCTGTAATGCCTCGACCTGATTGGTCAGCTCGATGATGCGCTTGATACCGGCGAGGTTGACGCCTTCGTCCTGCGAGAGTCGCTGTACTTCACGAAGCAGCGCGACATCACGCGGCGAGTAGCGGCGCCCACCGCCGGTGGTGCGGTGGGGGGTGACCAAACCGAGTCGATCGTAGGTGCGCAGCGTCTGCGCGTGCATGCCGGCCAGCTGTGCCGCCACCGAGATCACGAAGACCTGGGCGTCGGGATCAGCTTGACCGCCGCCGGCTTTCGCGGATCCACCCTCGGGAGGGACCGACATCACACACCTGCCCACCCGGCCCGCGGGTCGAATCCGCTGGCCTTCTCGGCTTCCAGATAAGTCTTCAGAGCGTCGGTGGCAGCATCGTCCAGTTTTTGCGGGACGGCAACTTTGACGGTCACCATCAGATCGCCGGTACCGGACTTCTTCGGCACACCGCGACCGCGCACGCGCAGCACTCGGCCGTCGACGGTGCCGGGTGGAACCTTCACTCCCACGCGACCGTCGAGAGTGGGCACCGACAACGTGGTACCCAGCACCAGTTCGCCGTAGCTCACCGGAACGGTCACCGTCAGGTCGTCGCCCGTGCGACCGAACACCTTGTCGGGCTTGACCCGTACGGTCACGAACAGGTCGCCCGACGGCGCGCCGCGCAGGCCTGCTTCGCCCTGACCGGCGAGTCGCACCTTCTGGCCGTCACTGATGCCGGCCGGGACGCGCACGGTGATGGTCCGGGTGCGGTTCTGCACTCCGGTTCCGCGGCAGTCGGCGCACGGGTCGTCGATGATGGATCCGCTTCCGCGGCAGTCGTCGCACGGCTCACTGAAGCCGAACGCGCCTTGGTTTCTGTTGACGACGCCTTGGCCGTTGCATCGGGGGCACACCCGCGGGCTGGTTCCGGGCTTCGCGCCGCTGCCGTGGCAGGTGGTGCACGAGGACGGGCTGGTCAGCTTCAAGGGGACCGTGACGCCCTGTGCCGCTTCACGGAACTGCAGTGAGGTCTCGGTCTCGACGTCGCTGCCACGTCGGGGCCGGTTGCTCTGCGTGCGCTGCTGCGCGCCGCCGCGATTGAACAGGCCGCCGAACAGGTCGCCGATTCCGCCGTCGCCGCCGCCCTGACCGAAGATGTCGCCGACGTCGAAGGTCTGGCCTCCACCGCCGAATCCGCCTGCACCGGGCGAGAATCCACCGCCACCGCGGCTACCGAATCCGCCCGAGGCGAACAGTCGTCGTGCTTCGTCGTATTCCTTGCGCTTGGCCGGGTCGGCGAGGACGGCATGCGCCTCGCTGACCGCCTTGAACTTGTTCTCGGCCGAGGCGTTGCCGGGATTGGCGTCGGGATGATTGTCCCTGGCCAACTTTCGGTACGCCTTCTTGATCTCTTCTGCAGTCGCGCTGGAGGAAACGCCCAGCTCCTTGTAGAAGTCCTTCTCGATCCACTCCCGCTGGCTCACCGGGCGTTTCCTCCTCTCGCTGTTTTCTGTCTACTGCTCTTCGGACGCAGGTGCATCCGATTCTTGCGCTGCACTGTCCACGACGCCGACCATCGCGGTCCGCAGGACGCGCTCGCCGAGCTTGTAGCCCGGACGCATCAGCGTCCCGACGACCGGACTGCTGCCGTCGCCCTCGTGGGAGACCGCCTCGTGGATGGCCGGGTCGAAGGCGTCGCCTTCGGCTCCGAAGGTGGTCAGGCCGATGTTCGAGAACACCCCTGCCAACTTGTCTGCCACTGCCTTGAGCGGTCCGGTTTCGAGATCGCCGTGCTGGCGAGCTCGCTCGAGGTCGTCGAGAACCGGAAGGAGCTGCGAGACGACGGACGCCTTGGCGTTCTCCGCTCCGGTCTGCTTCTCGCGGTCGGTGCGACGCCGGTAGTTGGCGTATTCGGCCGAGACGCGCTGCAGATCTGCGGTGAGTTCTGCGACCTGAGTGTCACGCGGGTCTTCCACGACGTCACCGTCGACGGTCCCTTCGTCCACCGAGTCGGGCTGGGGCGCAGCCCCGGTGCCCACCAGGGGCTCCGGAACTGCGTCACCTTCCCGTACTTCACCGGTCTCGGGATCGATCTTTCGCTTGTCCACGAAAGTGACCGGTTCTTGCTCGGTGTTCTCCGACGTCACTTCTTGTCCGTGTCGTCGGCGGGCTCGTCGACAACCTCTGCGTCGACGACACCGTCGTCAGCGGCCTGCGCGCCACCCTCTGCGCCGCCCTGCTCCTTGGCCTGAGCCTCGTAGATGGCGGTGCCGAGAGCCTGCGACTCGGTCGAGAGCTTCTCCACGGCGGTCTTGACTGCCGAGATGTCGCTGCCCGCGAGAGCTGTCTTGGCGTCGGCGATGGCGGTTTCGACGCGTCCCTTGAGCTCGGCGTCGACCTTGTCCTCGTTGTCCTTGACGAACTTCTCCGTCTGGTGGACGAGGGACTCGGCCTGGTTGCGGACCTCGGCCTCTTCGCGACGAGCCTTGTCCTCGTCTGCGTGAGCTTCCGCGTCGGCGACCATGCGGTCGATCTCTTCCTTGGACAGGCCGGAGCCGTCCTGGATCTTGATCGTGTTCTCCTTGCCGGTGCCCTTGTCCTTGGCCGTGACGTGCACGATGCCGTTGGCGTCGATGTCGAAGGTGACCTCGATCTGCGGGACGCCGCGAGGAGCCGGGGGCAGCTCGGTCAGCTCGAAGGAGCCGAGGAGCTTGTTGTGCGAGGCGATCTCGCGCTCACCCTGGAAGACCTGGATCTGCACCGAGGGCTGATTGTCGTCAGCGGTGGTGAAGGTCTCGGAACGCTTCGTCGGGATGGTGGTGTTGCGCTCGATGAGCTTGGTCATGACGCCACCCTTGGTTTCGATACCGAGGGACAGCGGCGTGACGTCGAGGAGCAGAACGTCCTTGACCTCACCCTTGAGCACACCGGCCTGCAGTGCAGCACCGACGGCCACGACCTCGTCCGGGTTGACGCCCTTGTTGGGCTCGCGTCCACCGGAGAGTTCCTTGACCAGCTCGGAGACGGCGGGCATACGCGTCGAACCACCGACGAGCACGACGTGGTCGATGTCCTTGACGGCGATGCCGGAGTCCTTGACCACTGCCTGGAACGGCGCACGGGTGCGGTCGAGCAGGTCGGAGGTGATCTTCTGGAACTCCGAGCGGCTGAGCTGCTCGTCGAGGAAGAGCGGGTTCTTGTCGCCGTCGACCGTGATGTACGGGAGGTTGATCGAGGTGCTCTGCCCGGAGGACAGTTCGATCTTCGCCTTCTCGGCGGCCTCACGCAGACGCTGCAGAGCCATCTTGTCCTTGGTCAGATCGATGCCGTTCTGAGCCTTGAACTTGTCGACGAGCCAGGTCACGATGCGCTCGTCCCAGTCGTCGCCACCGAGGTGGTTGTCTCCGGACGTCGCACGGACCTCGACGACGCCGTCGCCGATTTCCAGGAGCGAGACGTCGAACGTGCCGCCACCGAGGTCGAACACGAGGATGGTCTGCTCGCTGTCGCCCTTGTCCAGGCCGTATGCGAGAGCTGCCGCGGTGGGCTCGTTGACGATGCGCAGGACGTTGAGACCGGCGATCTGGCCGGCTTCCTTCGTGGCCTGACGCTGTGCGTCCTCGAAGTAGGCGGGAACGGTGATGACCGCGTCGGTGATTTCCTCACCCAGGTAGGCCTCGGCGTCGCGCTTGAGCTTCTGCAGCGTGCGCGCGGAGATCTCCTGAGGGGTGTACTTCTTGCCGTCGATCTCCACGGTCCAGTCCGTGCCGACGTGGCGCTTCACGGAACGAATCGTGCGATCGACGTTGGTGACCGCCTGGTTCTTCGCGGGCTGGCCGACCAGCACTTCACCGTTCTTGGCGAAAGCGACGATCGACGGGGTGGTGCGTGATCCCTCGGAGTTGGCGACGACAACCGGTTCGCCGCCCTCGAGGACGGACACGACCGAGTTGGTGGTCCCGAGGTCGATACCGACCGCACGAGCCATAATGTTTCCTCCTGTTGTTGCGTGGATTCAGTCCCTGGGTGAGCGAACTCCGCTCAAGTTTGCACAACGCGTTCTGTCGCGTCAACTTCCAACTTGAGCCTCATCCACTCAAGGCTGCTGACCTGCACAACGGAGGGTGTGACGAATTTGTTCCCCGAGGGAGCGGCTGCGCCGCATGTGCATGGAAATTCGGTGCCTGCCACGAACTTCTACTCACATGGGGCGAAGCCCCTCCACAGCAGTACGCCGCGACGATCAGCAAGGATCGTCGCGGCGCAGCGGGGAGAAAGCTGTTGCGGAAGGAGTTACTCGGCAGGCTCCTCGGCCGGTGCGGGAATGCAACTGTGGCTGAGCAGGCCACCGGTGATGTTGTCGAGGAAGTTCGCATCGAGTGCACTGGCGAATGCCGCGGCACCGGCGGGACGAGCGATCCATTCACGATCGACCGAGGGCACGGTGTACGTGGCCGCTTCGCCTGCCTCGATGGTCGCCTCGGTGTTCTGACCCTGCACGCCCGGCAGTGCGCCGTAGTTGACGTTGACGTTCGAGGCGTCGTCCGCGCCGACGTTGTCGACCTTGACCTGCAGTGCGACGACACCGCCCTCGGGTGCGTCCTCGACCGTGGTGTCGCAGACGGCGGCCATGGTCACCACCAGGTCCGGGCTTTCGAGCACCACCGAGCCGAGCGGGCCGACGGGTTCGGGTGCCGGTTCGGCCGATGCTGCCGGTGCGAGGGCGACCGCACCGATGGCGGCGGCCAGAGCGGCCGTCGAGGCCAGGATCGATGTGCGGGCAAGACGTCGCATGAACAACTCCTGTAGCTGAGGGGGATGTGACTCATGAGTCTGATGTGACAGATGGGTCAGTTGGTACCTGACTCACTATGGCCTATCCGAATCAGACATTCCACACCAGGCGGTCTCGATTCGATGACGTTCGCATATCGAAGGAAAGGGCCCCTGACGAATCACATCCGTGTAGTTCGGCGTAGGTTTCACCGGTCGGCGAGCCAGGTTTCACCGCTCACCGATCAGGGGAACCACAACCCTGCGGATCGGCCGCGCCCTACGTAGGGTTGAGGAAAAGCGAGGCTACGGAGGCACATGGATCCCGAAGTGCAGCACGAACCGAGCGAGATCACCTACGACGAGAAGTTCTATCCGGCTCGGCCGAAACCACTTCGACCCTCGGTACGTCGCGCCAACCGAAGCAACAGCCCCACTCCCGACAGCGAACCGGTGGCGTCGAACCCCGAGTACGTGGACTGGCTCACCGAACAGTCGATGCTGCGCGATGCCAAGTTGATCGCCGAGCAACTCTCGGGCAAGGGCAGCATGTGGCAGAACCCGTATGCCGACCCCGATCCGCGCGCCGCTGTCGAGCGCGCACCGGTGTGGTTCACCGCGTACCCCATCTCGGTGATCAACGCCCCACAGACGAGTTTCCTGAGCACTCTCGGCGACGAGAAGCTGTGGCAGGCGTTCTCCGAAATCGGCGTCACCGCAGTGCATACCGGCCCGGTGAAGGTGGCAGGCGGTATCCACGGTTGGCGTCCGACCCCCTCGGTCGACGGACACTTCGACCGGATCGGCATGCAGATCGACCCCGCATTCGGATCGGAAGAAGAGTTCCGACGCCTGTGCGTGGTGGCCTCGGCGTACGACGGCATCGTGATCGACGACATCGTTCCCGGCCATACCGGCAAGGGCGCGGACTTCAGACTCGCCGAGATGGCCGTGGCCGACTACCCCGGCATCTACCACATGGTCGAGATCGAACCGCAGGACTGGCATCTGCTGCCGCGAGTGCGGGCCGGTGCCGATTCTCAGAACATCGACGCCGAGGCCGAGGCCAATCTCGCCCGCGCCGGATACATCATCGGTCAGCTGCAGCGTGTCATCTTCTACGAGCTCGGCGTGAAGGAAACCAACTGGAGCGCAACACCTCCCGTCGTCGGTATCGACGGCGTCGAACGTCGCTGGGTGTACCTGCACTACTTCAAGGCCGGTCAGCCGTCGATCAACTGGCTCGATCCCTCCTTCGCCGGAATGCGACTCGTGATCGGCGACGCATGCCATTCCATCGCCGATCTGGGTGCAGGCGCATTGCGGTTGGACGCCAACGGTTTTCTCGGTGTGGAGCGTCGAGCCGAGGGACCGGGCTGGTCCGAGGGCCATCCACTGTCCGAGGCAGCGAACCACCTGATCGCCAGCGTGGTGCGCAAGATGGGCGGGTTCACCTTCCAGGAGCTGAACCTGACCATCGACGACATCAAGGCCATGGGTGCCAACGGAGCCGATCTGTCGTACGACTTCATCAACCGCCCGGCGTATCAGCATGCCCTCGTCATGGGGAACACCGAATTCCTCAGGCTCACCATGACTTTGGCCCGCGATCACGGCGTCGACACGGCGTCTCTGGTGCACGCGTTGCAGAACCACGACGAGATGACGTTCGAGCTCATTCACTTCGCCACCCTGCACGCCGAGGACGAGTTCACCTACGGCGGCGAGGCGGTCAAGGGCAGCGATCTGGGCGATCGCATCCGCGGGGAACTGACCGATCGACTCACCGGACGTTGGGCACCGTACAACCGGACGTTCACCACCAACGGAATCGCCTGCACCACAGCGAGCGTGATCACCGCATCGCTGGGCATCCGCGATCTGGACCGCATGGACGAGCGAGACATCGACACCGTCAAGCGGGCCCACCTGCTGTTGGCGATGTACAACGCGTTGCAGCCGGGCGTGTTCGCCCTGTCGGGCTGGGATCTGCTCGGCATTCTGCCCATCGACGCCGAGGAGGTCGACGACCTCATCCGCGAAGGTGACACTCGGTGGCTCAACCGTGGTGCACACGATCTGATGGGGTACTTCCCCGAAGCCGTGCGCTCGGAGTCGGGGATTCCCCGCGGGCGCAGCCTGTACGGCTCGCTCCCCGAGCAGCTGGCCGACCCACAGTCGTTCGCCCGCCAGTTGGCGCGAATCATCGAGTTGCGCAAGCGGTTCGGAATCGCAACCGCTCAGCAGATCGATATTCCGACGGTCTCGCACAAGGGCCTGCTGGTCATGGTGCACGAGCTCAGCCAGGGAACCATCCAGGCGACGGTACTCAACTTCTCGTCCGAGGAGATCAGTGCCACCATCCAGTCCAAGCACCTGGTGCCCGGTACCTGCGCCGTCGATGTCTTCGACGACAACGAGATCGCCACCGTTGACGAGCTGAACAGCTTCCCGATGACCCTGCGTCCGTACGAGGGTGTGCCGGTGGTGCTGCGCTGAGACAGCGGCCCGTCACCGCCGACGGATAGACTCCTGCGCGTGGCCGATGAACAGAACGACCCGACATCGCGGAGGCTCCGCCCTCCCCGTCCGCAACCACCGCGGCCCGATGTCGCCGTCGAACCGCTGCGGCCACGGCAGGAGCCCACTTCCTCGGTACTGCCGAAGGTCGCGAATGCGCTGTGGGCACTGACAGCGGTACTGATTCTCGCATTGGCCGCCGCGGTCGCCCTGAACTGGGAGCCTGTGCTCTCCGGCGTCGAAAATGCAGTAGCGCAACAAGATTCGACAGCAAGTGCGGCCGACGTCCGCAACACTGCCTCGGCCACGCTGCTGTCCAGCGGGGCCGCTGCGGCTGTGCTCGTGCTGCTCGGTTTCGTCGCACTGAATCTACTGCGCAATGCAGCGACGTCGTCGAAGGTCCTGATGGGCGCGGTCGGAATCCTGACCGTCGGTGCATCGATCACGTTCTCGACGTTCGTCTCCGACGCTCCCGCGTTGCTCGGTGGCGTCCTGCATTGGGGGCCGTTCGTCGTCGCGGGTACTGCTGCCGCCGCGACGATCGTCGCCCTCATCCCTCGAGCATCCTCACGCCAGTGAGGCAAGTATCCCTTCGGCGCTGCGGGCCGCCGTGGCGCACGAGGTCGAGGTGAACCGGTCCAGCAGTGGATGCTCGGACAATGCGCGCCACTTGTGCACGGCCGCCAGCGCGGTGTCGCGCTGCTGAGCTCGTCCGGCATCGGGAGGCAGATCGAGACGCTCGGTGGCAGCGATACCGAAGCCACCGATGATGCGCTGCAGCTCGAGCAGTCCGCCGTCGGGCAGTTTCGGCGTGGTGGAACGCAATCGACCGAGCAGACGCAGTTCGGCGAATCCGTGCACGTCGGCGAGCATTCGGCCGGCCTCGGTGCGAAGCGCGTGAGACTCCGGCCTGAACTCCAGGATCCGTTGCAGCGCAACCAGAGCCGAATGCAACTTCAGCTGGTCGGCACGTTGACCGAACTGCACGTCGATCACCGACCGAAGTTCGGTGAGCCCACTGCGCTCGACCAGATCGGCAGCCAGCGTCGGCGAATCGCGCACCCCGAGCCGAATCAACGTCACAGCCATCCGAATACCGAACAGCCCGAACCGGTCGACGATGCTGGCCCGCAGCGCTGCATCGACCGGGAGCGTGCTCTCCGCGCGCACGAAACGGTCGGCCGAGAGCATCGCCAACTGCAGATCCTCGGTGGGCACCGTCGCCAGCATCTCGAAGGCCGCGAACTCGTTCTGCCGCAGGGTTTCCGCGCCGAGCGCGAGCAGTCCTGCAACCGGAACCACCGCCTGGCACAGGCCGGTGGCCTCGAGTTCGGACGCGAATCGCGCAGCGACCTCCTTGGCCGACATCATCGCGTCCATCCGCCCCGAACCCACCTCGTCGGCTCGCGAGACGACGCCGATCACACCGAGCGGTCCCGAATCGCCGCCCACGTGCGCGCCGATCTGACCGAGAAACGACACGTCGGTCGCATTGAGAGTGCGCAGCAGATACACGACGGCGTCCGCACCCGACGACGAGTTCTCGGGCGTGAGCATTGCCAACGTGCGTGCCGACACATCTCGCGACAGAGACGAGGTACCGGGGGTGTCGATGATCGTCGTCTGTGCCAAAGCGCTTGCAGGCCATTCGACGTCGAGTCGGTCGACCTGTGCGGCCGTCAACGACCCGAGGTCGAAGGTCAATCGCCCGTCGCGCCGTTGCACCGGCACGTTCGCGGCTCGGTCGCCGTCGTACCAGGCCGTGACGGCGGGAGTGACGCCGTTGCGGTACCACGTGACGACCTTCGTGCACTCGGTGGCGTCGGTCGGGGCGATATCCTGCCCGACGAGAGAATTCAGCAGCGTCGACTTACCTGCCTTGAGTGATCCCGCGAGGGCCACCCGCAGCGGCTCGTCCAGGCGGTAGAGGCATTCGTCGAGCATCCAGGACGCTTCGGCATCACCGGAGTACGTCGATCGTGCCGCAGAGATGAGGTCGCGGGCCCGGGCGAGAGCCGCCACGCTCATACGGCAGCGTCCTCGACCAGAGATACTGCCCGAGAATTCAGTTCGGACACCACCCGCATGTCCTTCTCCAGCGCGGCGATGCGAGCGGCACGGTCGGTGTTGTCGGCAGCGGCGGCCTCCTGCGCCGAGCGCAACGACTCGTTGAGCGAGCGCAGCGTCTGCTCGGCGATCGAGGTGAAGTGATCACGCAGGACTCGCTGAATCTGCCGCAGCCGGTCCTTGGACTCCTTGCCCACCTGGAAGCTGACGTCGTCGGTGAATCGCCTGATCGCGATCTTGGCCTCGGACCGCCGCGCTTTGACGCGGTTCTCCTTGTCCTCCTTGTACGCCTTGGTGCCCAGCAGTACACCCGCACCGATCGAAATAGGGTTGAGCAGACTCAATCCGACGAACGTGGTGATCAGGCCGAACATCAGCACACCGCCGTAAGACCCGCGCATTCCGACCAGGACCTTCTGGGTGATTCCGATACGACCGGATTCCAGATCGGCCAGGGACGAGACGGGATCGAGGACGTTGTCGAGATCACCGAGATCCAGATCGGGCAACGCTGCCGCTCCGGACGAGGCGAAGTGTTCGGCCACCAACTCCGAAAGCCACAGTGCCCGTTCGTGAGCCCAGACGAAGTTGTCACCCACCGACGCGGCGATCTGCTCCTCGAGCCACTCGCCGAGCTGCGGCCAATCCTTGCCCGGATCCCCCTCGTCGACGGTCTCTTCCGCTTCCCGGGTGACGCGCCGCAACCGGTCGCGCAGATCGTGATCGATGTCGGAGGCGAGATCGGCGATACCGTCACCGAGGGTCTGCTGCCATTGCGACGACCGCTTGTGCAGCTCCTCGGCGGCGGCCTTGGCGCGCTGCAGCCCGGCGACGGCCGCGGCGGCCCGCTCCGGATCCTTCAGTGCCGCAAGCTCACTACCGAACGAGAGCGTCAGATGTTCGGTGACGGAACGGACATCGAGCGAGACCGAGGAGCGCGCCAGCACATCCGCCCGGGCCACCACGTCGTCCCGCAGAAACGCGTAGAGCTGCTGGAAACCGGACTCGGCGTTGAGTTCCTCGTCGTTCAAACGCAGTGCGTGCGAACGCAACAGAGACGAGACCGGCAACATCTGCACGTCGATGCCTGCGCGATCCAGGTGTCCACGATTGGCCTCGACGATCTGCCGCCAGTGCGGATACAGGTCGATCTTGGTGATCAGCACCGCCACTGCCGGGCACAGTCCCTGCACCTGCCGGAGAAAGGACAGTTCCGGCTCGGTGAATTCGCGCGAGGCATCGGACACGACGAGCACCGCGTCGGCCGACGGAATGAGACCCAATGTGCCTGCAGCGTGCGGATTCGTGTGCCCACCGACTCCGGGAGTGTCGACCAGTACCAACCCGTCGGCGAGCAACGGGCTCGCCACCCCGATGTCCAGGCGCAACACCTCACGGCCCTGGGCCAGCGGACTCGACGGGGTGACCGTCGTGATCTGCTCGGGCGGAACATCGACTCGAATCGGTTCGTTGCCCGGATCGGCGAGTACGAGCTGCGCGGACAGGCTCTCGGCATTGGACACCACGGTCGGGATGGCGGTGGTCTCGTCGTCGCCGACCGAGCACACCGTCAGATTGAGCAGCGAATTCACGAACTGACTCTTGCCCTGCTTGAGCGGTCCGACCACGATGATGCGTCGACGTGGATCCAGCACTCGCGAGCGCGCCGCCTCGACTCGATCCACCAGGTCGGATCTTCCCGCCGATGTCGCCACCGCCGCGGTTCGGCTCAGCAGCTCTGCCAGCTCCGTAGATTGCCCGTCCATACGCTCGTGCTCACAACCGTTCTCGTCGACTTCCGCGGTACCCGGGCTCCACTGACGCCCAGGAACGAACTCTAGCTACGACTCGGCCCCGAGTGCCGGGGAACACTCGGGGCCGAGTCATGTCATTGCCTACCCGCAGGCGAGGGGATCAGGGCTGCGTGGGGTCGAAGTCGTGATCGACGGTCACATGTCCCAGGGAGTCCGCTGCCGAGTCCACCGAACCATGCAGGCTCGAGTCGCTGAACAGGCTCGAATCGGTCTCGCCCTGACCGAAGACGTCCGAGTCGACGCTCGACCAGCCGGAGCCGTTCGCCGTAGCCGAGGAATCGAACGAGCTGGAGTGATCGAACGATCCCGATGCCGCGGAGGAAAGGCTGCCGCCTGCGTCCGCCAGTCCCTCGACACCCGACTGCAGGCCACCGGTGAGGCCGCCCGCGGCCTGGCCACCGAGGTCGGCAGCGGAATCAAACCCGCCGCCCGCGGAAGCCGCAGCGTCCGCACCAGCATCCAAACCCGCACCCACGGTGGACGCGAAGTCGCCTCCGATCGAGGCACCGGTGTCCAGTCCTGCGCCGACGTTGGACGCGATCTCGCCGCCCACCGAGGTTCCGGCGTCCACTACTCCGCCCGCGGCACCTTCGAGGCCACCGGCAACCGAGCCTGCAGCTCCCGCGGCACCTTCGAGGCCCGCACCTGCGGACGCCGCTGCGTCGATTCCGCCGCTCACCGCACCGGTGACGGCTCCTTCGAGTCCGGCACCGGCCGAGGCCGCAGCATCCACGCCGCCTGCCACTCCGCCCGCGATACCGCCGCCGAGGCTGCCGAGTCCGGCCAGGCCGCCGGTCAGACCCGCACCTGCATCACCCACTCCGGCCAGACCACCGGCCAGACCACCGGCCACACCTGCACCCACGTTCCCGACGCCTGCCAAGCCACCGGCCAGATCGGCACCGACGTTCCCGACGCCTGCCAGACCACCGGCCAGATCGCCACCCACGTTCCCGACGCCGGCCAGACCACCGGCCAGATCGCCACCGACGTTTCCGACGCCGGCCAGACCACCGGCCAGATCGCCACCGACGTTCCCGACGCCGGCCAGACCACCGGTCAGATCGGCACCGACGTTTCCGAGGCCTGCGAGTCCTCCCATGAGGCCCGCGCCCAGTCCGCCGAGTCCGGCCAGGCCGCCCGACAGGTCTGCACCGAGTCCGCCGACTCCGGCGAGTGCTCCTTCGACGGTTCCCGAGAGGTCTGCTCCGGCGGCAACTGCTGAGTCGATCGCTCCGACGAGTCCTGCGCTGACGTCGGCTCCGGCTCCGAGTGCGGCTCCGAGGTCGAGTGCTGCGCTGGTGTCGAGTACCGATTCGAGGGCGGTGCCGAGCTGGGCTCCGGCTGCTCCGCCGACGCCGAATGCCGTTCCGAGGATTCCTTCGAGGCCGCCGGCAACTCCGCCTTCGAGGCCGCCGACAAGTCCGCCGCCGATGTTTGCGCCTGCTCCGATCGTGCCGTCGAGTGCAGCGTCGAGTGCGGCGGTGAGGCTGCCGACTGCGCTGGTGTCGAGATCGAGTGCGGTTCCCAGTGCGCCGCCGACCACTGCGCCGAGGTTGCCGCCCGCGGCCAGCAGGGCGTCGACATCGAGGTCTGCGAGGGCACCTGCGTCGAGGACTGCCCCGAGCGCGGATCCGATGGATCCTGCGATGGCACCGTCTGCGGCGAAGAGACCGCCCAGGCTCGCGCCGACTCCGCCTGCGAGGTCGCCGACCAGTGCGCCGCCTGCGCCGAGCGCTCCGTCCAATGCGGCACCGATGTCGGTGGTCAGATCTGCTCCGATGGTTCCCAGCCCGCCGAGCGCGCCGCCGATTCCCGCGGTCAGAGCGGCACCGAGGTCGCCGGCGATGTCCAGTCCGGCTCCGGCACCGAGTGCGGCGTCGAAGACTCCTCCGAGGGCAGCGCCGAGCTCTGCACCGATGGTTCCGCCGACTCCGAAGACCGCACCGAGTGCGCCGGCCAGGCCGCCCTGGATGTCGGCCAGTGCGCCGAGATCGACGGCACCGGTCGCGCCGATGGCGGCGTCGAGTGCTGCCTGCAGCTGTGCGGCGATGTCTCCGCCAATCTCGCCGCCGATGCCTGCGCCTGCTCCGATCAGTCCGGTCAGTGCCGCGCCGAGTCCGACGGTTCCGCCGAGCAGACCGTCGAGGTCCAGATCCACGCCGCCGCCGAGCCCGCCGCCGATACCTGCGCCTGCACCGATCAGAGCGTCGAGTGCGCCGCCGAAGGCAGTGCCGAGCTCGAGACCGATCTGGCCTCCGACGGCCAACGCTGCAGCGAGTGCTGCCTGCAGGGAAGCAGCGATCTCACCGGTGACGTCGATTCCGCCGGTCAGGCTGCCGCCCGCTGCGAGTCCGCCGCCCGCGACTGCGCCTGCTGCCAATCCGAGTCCGGCCGACAGTCCGCCACCGAGGCTCGCGCCTCCGGCGAGTGCGCCGTCGAGTCCCGCCGACCCGCCTGCACCCAGGATGGCCGAGAGCTGGCTGCCCGCACCGGCGAACAGTCCCGACTCCGCGACCAGAGGTGCGACCGCGACGATGTCGGCGTGAGTGACGTCGCCGAGTCCCGCGGCGGCCAGCGTCGTCTCGGGATTGGCGCAGTAGGCGGCTGCGGCCTGGTCGTCGCGCAGCAGGCTGAGGATGAAATCGAGTACGGCGTTGGTAGCCATCGTGGGTCTCCTTGACGAGGGGTGCTTCGTGGTTGATCACAAAGCTATGCACCGCAGAGCCCCCGCCCAACGGGGCCGATCCCCCTACTCCCCGGGGGTTGCCAGGGGACTTCGATTAGGGGATCTCGGCGCTTTAGGGGATTTCACTCGTTTCACGCTCTAACCTGCTGTGAGACGTAACGAATAGGTAGCTTCTGCCGACAGTGCGAGTAACGGCAGTACTACCGACGGCAGGGCGAGACGAAGGCGGCGACACGACGATGAACGCAGGGCTCGGCATACGTATCGGTTCGGTGACGGCGGCGGCCGCACTGGACACCGATCCCGTCACCTCGGTGGTCAAGCGTTCGGCACTCGACCTCCGCCCGGGCGAAGCCCCGCGTCTGGCAGAGCCGTGGGACCGGTCCACTCGGAATCTGATCAGCGGCTTCGCCGACCGGGTCGGCGATCCGGTGGAACTGATCGACGACGACGGCCGCAGCCATCACGCCGAGGACTTGTACGCGACCGCTGCTCGCGCGCTCGTCGCCGAGGCCTCCGCCGGAACCGAGTCCGCTCCTACCGTCGTCGTCACTCACCCCACTCGCTGGACCGCGTACACCGCGGAGGTTCTCGGTGACGCGCTGGACCGCGCGGGGCTCTCCGACGTCACGCTGGTCTCGGAGTCCGTCGCAACGATGCGCTGGCTCGAAGTCACCCGAGGAACGCAGTCCGATGGCCTGGCCGTGGTCTACGACCTCGGTGCGACCGCACTCGACGTCACTCTGATGCGCACCGGCTCCGAGGCAGGCACCGTCGGCACCGGGGTTCACTCGCAGGAGTACGGCGGAGCGCAGTTCGATCACGCGATCATGCAGTACGTGCTCGACACCGTCTCGGGCAGCCAGTCCTTCGAATTCGATCCCTTCGATCCCGATACCGTCGGCGCGCTGGTGGAACTGCGGGCACGCTGCGGTGAAGCGAAGGAACAACTCTCCTACGACACCTCGACTTCCCTGACGGTCGACCTGCCGGGCCTGCACACCGAGGTTCGCCTGGTGCGCTCCGAGCTCGAAGAACTGGTGCGCGCATCTCTGCTCGGGTCGATCGGGGTGGTACGCGACGCCGTCACGGCCGCCGGCCTCGACGTCACCGACATCGACCAGGTGGTCCTCGTCGGTGGCAGCTCGGCCATACCACTGGTCGCCGAGCTGATGTCGTCCGAACTGCGTGCACCCGTGGTCGCCGGACCGCGTCCCGAACTGACCGTCGCAATCGGTGCCGCGATTCTCGGCAGCGACATCGCCGACGCCACCGCGTCCGACGACGCCGCAGCCTTGGCCGCGGCACCCACCACGGCAGTGGCGTCCGCTGCGGCGGCCGCGCCGATGCCCCGCCCCACGCCCCGGCCGGCACCGACGCCAACCGCCGTCGAATCCGACGCAGGGATGTCCGGTCGCAAGAAGGCCGGCGTCGTGGCCGGATCCGTTCTCGTCCTCGCCCTTCTGGCCGGCGGAGGCCTGTCGGTGGGAACGGCGTTGACCTCCGACAACACCACTCCGGCCGAATCGAACGCGGAAACGTCGATCTCGAGCACCGAGACGCCGGGAACCACCGCAGCGGTGGCGGATGCCGCTACGACGACGGCGGCCACCGGCGAGAACGGTGTCGCCGCAACCGGATCCGAGAGCGCACCGACCACGGTGGTCAACGCCGACGGCACGGTGACGCAGATCGACCCCGCCACCGGCGCTCCGGTCGCGGGAGCGCCTGCTGCAGCCCCCGCCGACAACGGCGCGGCCACGGTTCCGACTGTCCCGTCCGTCGCTGCTCCGACCGTTCCCAACTACCAACCGCCTGCCGTGCAGGTTCCGCAGGCACCGAGCGTGCAGGTTCCCAGTTATCAGGGCCCCACCCTCGGCGATGTCGGACAGGGCGTCGGTAACGGGCTCGGCGGAGTGGTCGGCGGCGTCGGTGACGGGCTCGGCGGTGTCGTCGGCGGCGTCGGTGACGGACTCGGCGGAGCCCTCGGCGGCTTGACCGGCCGATAGGTCGATCGTGACCAGTACGCGTTCCGGACTCGTCGGCGTCGAGCGTGCCGATCGCTTCGTCCGTGATGCTCTCGTCGCCAACGGATTTCATGTCGTCGTCGGAGTGAACGGCTCCGGCCGATCCGCGGTTCTCGAGTCCGTTGCGGCGTCGACGGACGTGTACGCGGGCACCATCGCCGACGCTCCGTCCGGCTCGACGATTCTCGTCGATGATGCGCACCTGCTGTCCGAGCAGCGTCTCGACGAGATCGCAGCGGCTGCAACCCGATCCGATATCACTCTGATCGTCGCCACCGCGCCGCGCAGTTTCGATTCACGCATCGAGAAGCTGATCGCGTCCGCCGGCTCCAACCGACTGACACTGGTTCCGCTGGACAAGGTGGCCATCGCGGCCAGGGCAGCAGCAACCGTCCGGCCGATCTCGGCGTCGCTCGCCGCTGCCGTCGCGAAGGCGACCGGCGGAGTTCTCGCCGCTGTCGACGCGGCCCTCGGTGCGCTCGGCGGGGACCGTTCCGATCCGGCTCCGCTTCGCGTGGTCGCCGAATCGATTGCCGAACAACACCGTCGGATGCTGATCGAGACCACCGACGACACACGGGCACTGCTGCTCGCAGCTCGGTTCGGCGTCACGCCCGACCCGGCATCGGCCGCGCAGGTCGTTCCGCGTGCGACCGATGTCGAGTCGATCGTCGATCTGGCCTGCAGCTCCGGCATGCTCGACACCACGGGCACGTTGATTCCGTCCGCCGAGGCCCCGCTGATCGAGATGATCGGAGACGGGCGCTGCCGCGTCCTGCTCTCGTCGATCACCGAGGTCGCCACCCGATCCCGCCTGCTCGACGCCACCGCGGCCCGTGCGTTGGCGGAGCGCGGCGTCGTTCATGCCGGGCTCGCCGATTACCTTGTTCAGCAGGCGGATTCGACTCCCGTCGATGCCGCCGGTGCCCTGTACGGCGCGGCCGTCGAGGCAGGGTTCGATTCGATGATGCTGGCTGCGAGACGGTCCGAGGTCGCGGCGGCCACCGGGGATCTGGACGAGGCGGCGAGATTCGCCGATGCGATTCTCGACGGCGCCGCGGGGTGCGATGCGGCGGATCTGCGGACCGCAGTGCGAGTGTCGGCGTCGATTGCGGCGCAACGCGGAATGTCCTCGCGCAGTGCGCAGTTGTTCGCGTGGCTCGGCGAGGATCGACTCGGACCCGACGCCGTGTGGGCTGCCCTGTCCGCCGCGGCAGCCGGTGATCGCAGCGCCGCCGACCGTTCCATGGCTGCCGTGTCCGCTCTCGCGCCGACGTCGAGTACCGCGTCGGGCAGCCTGCTCGTCGCCGGAGTGATCGGGTCGATCGATTCGCGAAACGCAGCGGCGTCGAGTGCGAGTGCGAATGCACTGATGCGGGCAATGACGTTGACGGGCACTACTTCCGATCGCTCGTGCACACCGGATACTGCCGCTGCCGTGTCGGCCTTGCACGCGGTGCACTGCGGCGATCTGCCCCGGGTGGATTCCATCGTGACGCGGGCACTCGGCGAACATCGTCCTGGTTCCGAGGCGCACACCAGGCTGAGCCTCGTCGGGGCCTGGGCGTCGATGCTGCGGGGAGAGACCGCCGATGCCGGTGCCGCGATCGAGGCGCTGCGGATTCCGGTGTCGCACGTGCGCAATCAGTTGTTTCTGCACGCGATTCGGGTGGGTCTGGCTCGTAGGTCCGGTGACTCGGGGTCACTGATCACGGCATGGACCCAGGCGCAGAGCGTGATCGCCGAGTACTCCACAGACCTGTTCGCGCTGCTGCCCCTGGGCGAGTTGCTACTGGCCGCAACGCGACTCGGCCAGGTGGACCGCGTCGAACATCTGGTGTCGCAGGCAACCGATCTGCTCGCAGCGCTCGGCGATCCGCCCGTCTGGGCGTCGGCGCTGCACTGGTACCAGGTGCAGGCGGCCATCGTGGCCCAGACTCCCGACGCGTTGGTGCCGCACGCCAAGGCCCTGGCCGCTGCCGCTCCGACTCACCCGTACAGCGCCGCTCTCGCCGCTGCCGGTCGCGCATGGCTCGGGGTGTTGCAGGGCAGACCCGACGCAACCGAGGTGGAGACCTCCGCGCGCACCCTCACCGCCTTCGGGCTGCCATGGGACGGAGCCCGACTGGCGAGCGAGGCCGCCCTGACCGTCACCGATACTGCGACGGCGACGTCGCTGCTGCACATCGCCAGGTCGTTGCGCCAACCCAGCTCGACCGGGCGCGACAACCCGCGGTCGACGCCGCAGCCGACGGGCTCGCTGAGCGAACGCGAGGCCGAGGTCGCCGAACTGCTCGTCCTCGGAGTCACCTATCGCGAGGTCGGCAGCCGGCTCTACATCTCCCCGAAGACCGTCGAGCATCATGTGGCCCGCATCCGGCGCAGGCTCGGTGCCCAGTCGCGATCGGAGCTGATCTCGATGCTGCGCGCCATGGGCTACGGGGCCTCGACCAGCGTGGGCGTCGACCCTGTAACTGTGCGGGGACCGGGAGCGACATAACGACCGAGCACCACTCCCCGAGTCGAGAACAGGTAGCAGCACCATGACCGAGCAGCCCGGCAGTGCGAGTGTCGGCGCACCGGATGTCGGCCTCTACCTGGACGACGAGCGCGCCGTCGCCGCCGTGTCCCATCCGATCGCGCCCGGACCCTCGCTGCACCTGGCGTCACTGCACGCGACCGTGCTCAACACTCATCCCGACGGCACCGTCTCGCTCGGAGATGCGACCGACGACGAGTCCGAGGCCTACACACATTTTCTCGACACCCTCGCCGACGGCGTGGGTGTCAGCGGCAGCAAGGGCACTGTTCTGCCCGCCGAGCAGCTGACGTCGATGGCCCTGCTGTGCCTGCTCACCGAGGTCGCGTCGTCGATCGATCTGCAGCCGCGCGATCTGGCGGCGGCCGCGACCTACCCTGCCCGCTGGACGGCCGAGCAGGTGTTCGCTCTGCGTTCGGCGATGAACGCACACGGCCTCGCCCACGTCTCGCTGGTGCCCGAGGCCGAGGCGCTCGCCGCATGGAACGCGTCGGTCCTGCAGACCCTGCAAAAGAAGGACTCCGCCGTCGCCGCCGCCCGCGGTGCTGCGATTCTGGCTGCTCAATTCCCCGTCGATGCCGTCACCGAGCGGTTCGCGGTGGTCTCCCCGAACGGATCCGACCGTCGCCCACTCTTCGCTGCGGCGGCGTTCGCTGCTGCATTGACCGTCGGTGCCGCACTCGTCGCGCTGCAACTCGGTACGTCCACCGATACCGCGGTCCCCACCATCGACAATGCCCAGGTGGTGCCGCCGACGTCCTCGATCGGCTCCGGATCGGGTGGCCCGATCGACTTCCCCACCGTCGTTCTCGAGCCTGCCGCCGAGATCGCTCCCGTCGTTCCGCTGCCCGCGACCACCACGTTCGCGGAGGAGACGACTCCGACCGAAATCTCCGACCTCCCGCGGAGCGAGCCGACCGAGACCGAGATCTCGACACGCCCTGCGAACGAGGCACCCGAGGACACCACCCCCGAAAAGCCTCCGATCTTCGTCGAACCGGTCGAGCCGGAACTGCCGGTCGAGGAGCCGACCGATCCGCCCACCGAGACTCCCGAATCCGGCCAGGACACCGAGCAGACTGCATCCGAGCAGGTTCCGGCGGCCCGCGGCGGCACAACTTCCGACCGAGAGCCGAACGACCGATCGACAGGGGACACTCGATGAGCGGTACCGGTCACCTCGGAATCACCGTGGGCAACACCAGGTCCGTCGCGGCCTACCGCGCTTCGGTAGAGGACGAACCGACGATCGTCGTCCTGCCGACGACCCTGCGCTTCGACGAGGACGGCCGCGCCCACCTCGGTGAACCGGCCGACACGGCCCCGTTCACCCGGTTCGTCGATCTGGTCGGTCAGCAGGAGGATCTCGAGCCCGACGCCGACGCCTACCGCGCCGAGGACCTGATGGCCAACGCCGCCAATTGCCTCGTGACGATGGTGTCGGCGAAGGACGGCGTGGTCGGCGACATGCCCGTCACGACCATGACGTACCCGATGCGGTGGACCCGGGCCGCCGTCGCCCTGCTGCGCGACGCCCTCGATCACACCGGCCTCGCCGAGGTTGCCCTGGTGCCCGACGCCAAAGCCTCGAGCGCGTTCGCGCAGCCGAGCTCTTCGGCTGCGGTCACGGTGGTCGACATCGGAGCCACCGGCACCGACATCTCCACCTATCCCGGAGGTGGGACCGTCCGTGTCTCCGGCGTCGGCGGAGACGCCTTCACCGACGCACTCTTCGATCACGTGGTGACCGATCGCGAGCACATCGACCTGTCCGACGCGGCAGTGCTGGCTGCCCTTGCCGGCGTCGTCGCCTCGTGCGAGGCGGCCAAGCAGACCCTGAGCACCGCCGAGACCGCCACGATCTCCGTCGAACTTCCCGGTGTCTCGCAGTCCACGACGGTGACACGAGCCGAGTTCGCGGACCTCGTCGCGCCGTTGCTCCACCGGCTCGACGTACCGGGGACCGGCACCGTGATACTCACCGGTGCCAGCGCCGCACTCCCGTCGGTCGCGACGCACCTCGGTGAACGCTCGTCGGGCCGAGTCCTCGTCGAGCCGCTCGCTGCGACCCGCGGCGCACTGGTACTCGCCGAGGTCGAGGACGTCGACGGCAACTCCCTGGTGACCGGTGCCGCGCCGATCGTCACCCGTAACGACGGCACGGAGTCCCTCGACACCGACGCCATCCCGGTCGTCGCGCCGGAACCGTCGCTCGCCTTCTCCGAGGCCATTCCCGCGGTCGCTCCGGTGTTCGACCATTCGGAATTTCGATCCGAGCCGATCGTTCCGGTCGACGAGAAAGCCGCGACAACCGGTTACGTTCCCGCCACCCCGGTTGTCGACGCATCGGCAGGGGCGAAGAAGGAACGCAGCGAGCGCTCCCGAACGATCGCCACCATCGTGGCGGGCGCAGCGGCAGGCGTGGTCATCGTGCTCGCGATCGCGGCAGTGAGCGGAGTGTTCGGATCCGGCCCCGCCGCGACGCCTCCGACCGTCACCGATGCCGGCTCGCCGATCGTCACCTCGACTCGCACGCCGTCGACCACCACCGCAAGCCCCGTCGAGCCCGTCGTCGTTCCGGAGGTGATCGACGAGCCGACGTACGAGCCGTACGTCCCGCCCGCGCCCCAGCCTGCCCCGCCGCCTGTGCCGGTGCCCGCGTCGACGACGGTGGTCCCCACCACGACACCGGTGGTCACCACGACTCCGGTGACGACAACCCCGGTCACCACCACCACGACCACGACCACGACCACCACCGAACCGACGACAAGCGCCGCTACCGACCCGGTCACCAACCCCTGACCTGGACGAACACTGATTCTGCGCCCGATGCCCTAGGGTGGGTCGCTGATGCCAAGCACCCGATGAAGGGATTTCATGCGTAACACCGGGGCGCTGCGTGCCGCAGTGCTGTGTTCGACGGCTTTCGTTCTTCTTGCTTCGTTCTCCGGGACGGCAGCAGCGGACCCCGTCGTCCAGTCACCCGCCGATCAGCTTCCCCGCGAGCTCGTCGAGGCCGTGCAGCGAGATCTGAAGATCTCCCCGCAGGAGTACCTCGATCGTGCCGCCCGCGCGCAGGAACTGTCCGCATACGCATCGGACTTCCGGGCCAGCCGTCCCGCCGACTTCGCCGGTGCCTGGATCGGGCCCGACGGCAATGCCGTCGTCGCCGTCACCTCGCCTGCTGCGGCACAGGCCGTCGCCAAGGACGGATACGCCACCGCGCAGTCGCCCGTGTCGGCAGACGGACTCGAGAAGTCGCTGGCCGATCTCAACAGTTGGATCGCAGGCCTCCCCCGCGAGATCTCGGAGCAGATCAACGGCACCGCCATCGACTTCATCGACAATCAGATCGTCATCGACCTGGTGAACAGCCCGATCGGCAGCGCACTGAATCTGCCGACGCTGCTGGCGAACATCAAGGTCATTCTCTCTCCCGGCGGAAACAAGCCGGTCGACCCGACTCCGATGGGCGGCGACACCTACGTCACCACCTCCGGACCCATCGCCGACGCTCCGGCCACCGACATCAGCATCTGCTCGTTCGGCTTCAACGCCGTCGACCCCTCCGGTGCCGCCGTCAATCTCAGCGCAGGCCACTGCAATCCCGACAAGGCCACCGGATCCGGCGGCGCACCGGTCTATCTTCCCGACCCGGCCGATATCGCACGCAGCACGCAGATCGGGTCGTTCGATCGGTCGAGTCTGGGCGCGGAGGACGGCCTCGACTGGTCGGTCATCGCGTTGAACGACACCGGCATCGCGTCCGGACTCGACCGCCCCACCGTCCGTGGCGCGAACGGCAGCACCGTCACCGTCACCGGAACGGCATCACCGGTCATCGGCGCGCCGGTCTGCAAGTCCGGGCAGTCGTCCTCGTTCACCTGTGGAGTGGTTGCGGCCGATCGCGTCGAGACGCAGCTCTACATGGAGGACGGCACGTCCCGCACCGTACGCGGATTCGCCAGCACCGCATGCACTCTCGCAGGCGACAGCGGTGGAGCCATCGTGACCGGGACACTCGCCCTCGGCATCACCAGCGGATCCAACAGCGGCGGCGCACCGGACTGCAACGAGGCGAACCTCGCGCTGGCACAGTACGGCGGCACCGCCAGCCTGGGCATTCCCATCGATCAGGTCACGCGCGCAACCGGAGCCACGCTGCGAACCGACTGAGTCGGGTACTTCGGGAGCCGTTCACCGCCTATAGTCGTACTCCAGGGTGAACGGCATCACATCACGAGATGCCCGGGGGAGAGGTTTCTATGCGTCGCCGAGCTTTCCGGCTGTCGTTCGTCGCGGTTCCGATTCTGGCGACGATGGCGGTGTTCGCACCGACCGCGAGCGCAGAACCACCATTGCCTCCCGCCCTCGCCGACGCCGTGGCCCGTGACCTCGGCCTGACTCCGCAACAATTCCTCGATCGGGCCGACGCGGCACGTCGACTCGCCGACTTCACCGATACGGTCGGATCCGACGGGGTCGCGAGCGCGTGGCTGGACGCCGACGGACGCCCCGTCGTCGCGGTGGCGGACGGACCTACCCGCGCCGACGTGGCAGATGCCGCGTCCGCCAACGGCTTCGAGATCGATGCCTCGCCCATCGTGATCCCGCAGGCGATGTTCGATGCCGTCCAGCCGCTGTGGGACCTGCTCCCCTTCGATCCGTCACCGACGGCAGGCCCGATCCGTGCGAGTTCGTATCTCGGCGGCGACAGCTTTCTCGCGGGCACACCGGCCGGTCTCGGACAACGTTGCTCGCTCGGGTTCAATGCCGTCGACCCGACGCGCGGATCGGTGAACATCACTGCGGGCCACTGCAATCCGAGCACAACCGATACCGGCTCCGCAGCACTGACGGGCGCGTACCCGATGTACGGCAGTCTCGTGGGCTCGAAATTCGGAACGTTCTACCGAACGAGCCAGTCGCGCAACGACTACGCCTTGATCGACATCGACGACGCCAACGTCGCCGAATTCGAGAGCAACGCAGTGCGAGTCCCCGGAGCGGACCCGCTGCATGTCACCGGCACGGTCGACCCGATCGTGGGCGCGCCGGTCTGCAAGTCCGGATCCAGAACCGGATTCAGTTGCGGCACAATTCTTTCCACCGGTCTGCAGGTGGCACTGGGAGACAACGTCCTGGACCGCAGTTTCTCCACCTCGATCTGCGCGCTACGCGGCGACAGCGGCGGCCCCGTCGTCAGCGGCACCCTCGCCGTCGGCATCGCCAATGCGTCGAACGTGGGAGACCAGCCCTCCTGCGAGATCGCGACCGTCGTCAGCATGCTGCAGGGTCAGCGACCCGAGCTGTTCGCCACCCCCATCAACGACGTACTCGCAGAGAACCCCGGTCTGACCATCCGCACCTCGTAGGCGTCCACTCGGACAAACACACCCGCGCTCCGTATGATCCGACGAGTCCATCGCTGCGAGGCGCATTGTCGCGCTCGAACAGTGCACCCGTTCGACTGCTGAGGCGGAACCTTCCATGACCGAACTGCTGTCCGTCGGATTCACACTCTTCGGCTACGCCTACACCATCGCCGTCGAGGCCATCTCGCTCGCCACCATCCACGGAGCCTGAACGATTCGAAAACAAGAAGCCCGCACTCCTCGTGAGGAGTGCGGGCTTCCGCGAAGAGATGCTTACTTGGCCCAGACCGTGGTGCCCGGTGCCGCGTTCAACGTGTTGATCAAGTCGATACCGGCAACGACGAGAGTGGGACCGCCGGCGACGATCGTGCCGACGACGCCACCGATGCCTGCACCGGTCACGACGGCCGGGATGACTGCGGGGCCGCCGATAATGCCGATGAGCCCCAAGCCAGCTCCGATTATGGTGCCGGTGAGCCCACCGACCGCGGTCGCAATACCGAGCTGCGACGAGAAGTTCTGCTGTGCCCTGAGGTTCTCTTCGGGCGAGGCGACGGTCGTCGCGCCGATGCTGCGCGAGTTGGCCGATGCCTTCGTGAAGTCGAGGTTCGGAACCAGACGCAGGGTCTTGCCGTTGTCGTCGACGTTCTGCTCGTACGGGAAGTTGAGTCCGCCGAGGTTGAACGAGAGCGGAAGCGTCACGAGGGTGTTGTCGGCGGCGTCGAGGACGTCGACCGTCTTGCCGTCGTCGGCGACCTTGAAGACGCCTGCATCGATGGTGGTGACGATCGTGCGATCTTCGAGGTCGACGGTGTAGTTGGTGTCACCGGGGGCTGTTTCCTCGGCGGGCTGCGCGTACGCGGTTCCGCTGGCCAGGCCCATCGCGACTGCGACGAGGGCCGATGTGACGGCCAGTTTGCGAAGTTTCATGTGGAGTTCAGTTCCGTTTCTGTGCAGTGGGTGCTTGGCAGTTCCGCTAGGCAACCGTCAAACGCAAAGTCACCCCGATGACGCGTCTGAGACTTGTGGTGCGCTCGAAATTGTAGCGTACAAATCGGACCGATCGTTGTCCTTCTGAAACCGCCCCGACCTCCACCACTTGTTCACTGTCACAGTCGGATTCGCCGCCTGTGCAGCATCGGCATACGTGAACTCCATCGAAGTCGCTGCAATCTGTCGTAGCCCCCGAAACTGGAGCGCAACCAGTACTCGGCGTCGGTTTCCGCTGGATACCGATACGGCGACTCCCCGCCAAGTAAGGGCTGCCTTTGCGAGAACACCTCGACGGCATACGCATACGGTGATCTGCGAGACAACCTACTGACGAGTTCAGCCCACCCGTCGGACGGCCTCATTTCAGCACCCACCAGCATCGCTTCACCCGGCGATGCTAAGTTACCCATCAGTACAGCTGAATCACTACTGGCGAGTAACATAGACCGGAATCCAGCTCGACGGGCTGAACCCGCGGTAGCCCTCCAGCTGCCACCTTTAGCGAAAGGCCGCGACATGAACGCCCTGACGATCACGTTGGGCACAGTCGGTGCTCTGCTCAGCCTCGTGTGTTGGTACGTCTTCATTCGCGGGGGCCTGCGGATGTTCAACATCGTGCGACTGGGCCAGCCGGCACCCGACCGCTGGCGACCGATAGTCCCTCGCTTCAAGCAGATGGTCGTCGAGTTCCTGGCTCACACCAAGATGGTCAAGTTCCGCACCGTCGGCTGGGCGCACTGGCTGGTCATGATCGGCTTCATGCTCGGTGCCATCGTCTGGTTCGAGGCCTACGGCCAGACGTTCAACCCCGAGTTCCACTGGCCCATCGTCGGTGACACCGCGGCCTACCACCTCATCGACGAGCTGCTCGGACTCGGCACCGTCATCGGCATCACCACGCTGATCATCATTCGCCAGCTCAACCACCCGCGTAAGCCCGAGCGTCAGTCGCGCTTCGCCGGCTCCGGGTTCAAGGCCGCATACTTCGTCGAGGCCGTCGTGCTCATCGAGGGCCTGGGCATGGTGTTCGTCAAGGCGGGCAAGATCGCCACCTACGGACACTCGAACCCGTACACCGACTTCTTCACGATGCGCCTGGCCGAGCTCCTGCCGGCCAACTCGAACATGGTCTCGGTGTTCGCCTTCATCAAGCTGATGTCCGGCATGATCTGGCTCTACATCGTCGGCTCTCGCATCAACTGGGGTATCGCGTGGCACCGCTTCACCGCGTTCCCCAACATCTACTTCAAGCGCATGGACGACGGCACCGTCGCACTCGGCCCGGCCAAGCCGATGATGTCCGGCGGCAAGGTCCTCGAGATGGAAGAGGCCGACCCCGACGTCGACGCGTTCGGCGCAGGCAAGATCGAGGACTTCAGCTGGAAGGGCTGGCTCGACTTCACCACGTGCACCGAATGCGGCCGCTGCCAGTCGCAGTGCCCCGCCTGGAACACCGGCAAGCCCCTCTCCCCCAAGCTGCTGATCATGTCGCTGCGCGACCACAGCCACGCCAAGGCCCCCTACCTGCTGGCCGGCGGCAAGAAGGACATGGCGGGCGACGAGGTCGGCCTCGTCGACGCCGAGGGCAACGTCGACCAGAAGGCGCTCGACGCCATCCCGCAGAACGCTCGTGACGAAGCCGATCGCAAGCTCGTCGCCGACGCCATCGAGGGCGGCATCATCGATCCCGAGGTGCTGTGGAGCTGCACCACCTGCGGTGCGTGCGTCGAGCAGTGCCCGGTGGACATCGAGCACGTCGACCACATCATCGACATGCGCCGCTACCAGGTGCTGATCGAATCGGAGTTCCCGTCCGAGCTCGCAGGTCTGTTCAAGAACCTCGAGAACAAGGGCAACCCGTGGGGCCAGAACTCCAAGGACCGGCTCAACTGGATCAACGAGATGGACTTCGACATCCCGGTCTTCGGCCAGGACGCCGATTCGTTCCAGGACTACGAGTACCTCTTCTGGGTCGGCTGCGCCGGTGCCTACGAGGACCGCGCGAAGAAGACCACCAAGGCCGTCGCCGAGCTGCTCGCCACCGCAGGCGTGAAGTTCCTGGTGCTCGGTGCCGACGAGACCTGCACCGGTGACTCCGCTCGCCGCGCAGGCAACGAATTCCTGTTCCAGCAGCTCGCAATGCAGAACATCGAGACGCTGAACAACGTCTTCGAGGGTGTCGAGCAGAACAAGCGCAAGATCGTCGTCACCTGCGCCCACTGCTTCAACGCACTCGGCAACGAGTACCCGCAGGTCGGCGGCGACTACGAGGTGGTCCACCACACCCAGCTGCTCAACCGACTCGTGCGGCAGAAGAAGCTGATCCCGGTGGCCTCGGTCAGCCAGGACATCACCTACCACGACCCGTGCTACCTGGGCCGTCACAACAAGGTGTACGACGCCCCGCGTGAGCTCATGGCCGCGTCGGGCTCCAACCTCAAGGAGATGCCGCGTCACGGTGAGCGGTCCATGTGCTGTGGTGCCGGTGGCGCACGCATGTGGATGGAAGAGAACATCGGCAAGCGCATCAACATCGACCGGGTCGACGAGGCACTGGCGACCAACCCCAAGAAGATCGCCACGGGTTGCCCGTTCTGCCGCGTCATGCTCACCGACGGTGTCACCGCACGTCAGGAAGGCGGCGCACACGAGGGCGTCGAGGTCGTCGACGTCGCACAGTTGATGCTCGAGTCGATCACCCGCGTCGAGTCCTCGGTGCTGGCCGAGAACATCAAGGTCATCCCCCGCGAGCGCACTCCTCAGGAGGAGCTGGCAACGGAGAATGCCGCCGAGGTCGAAGAGGCCGAGCGGATCGCACCAGTCGAGGAACCCGCCGAGGCGAAGTCCGCTCCGGCAGCTCCGGCTCCCAAGGCCGGCGGACTGAAGATGAAGGGTCTGGCCAAGGCTCCGGGAGCCAAGGCACCCGGTTCCGCGGCACCGGCCGACAGTGCCGACGCAGAACCCGCCGCCAAGCCCAAGGGTCTCGGCATGGCCGGCGGCAAGGCACCCGGCGGCAAGGGCCTGCAAATGAAGGGCAAAGCACCCGGCGCGAAGGCGGCTGCACCTGCACCTGCCGAGACTCCCGCGGCGGCCGAAGCACCTGCTACCGCAGAGACCTCTGAGTCGACTCCGTCGGTCAAGCCCCAGGGTCTGGCCGTGAAGTCCGGATTCAAGAAGCCGGGTGCCAAGGCACCGGGTAAGCCTGCTGCCGAAGCCCCTACTGCCGAGGCCACGGCGTCGGAGGCACCCGCCACCGAGGCTGCAACCGAATCCAAGCCGACCGTTCAGCCCAAGGGCCTGGCCGTGAAGTCCGGATTCAAGAAGCCAGGCGCCAAGGCACCGGGTAAGCCTGCTGCCGAAGCTCCTGCTGCCGAGGCTCCCGAGTCCGAGGCTCCTGCTGCAGCGGCTCCTACGGCTTCGGCCCCTGCCCCGGAAGCACCCGCCACCGAGGCCGCAACCGAATCCAAGCCGACCGTCCAGCCCAAGGGCCTGGCCGTGAAGTCCGGATTCAAGAAGCCGGGCGCACGCACGCCCGGTGCGGCCGCAGCGACACCCGCCGAGCCGAAGACTGCAGAGCCCGAGAAGGCCGAGCCGACCGAGGAAGCCGCTGCACCCGAGGCCCCGAAGTCCGAGGCACCGGCACCGAAGGCCGAGGCGTCGGACGCAGCAGGTGAATCCGACGATCGCACTCCGCCCAAGCCGAAGGCCGGTGGACTCGGATTCGCTCCGGGGGCAAAGGTTCCGGGTCGCCGGAAGTAACCTCACACCCTTTTCACCGACTGCGCGCCCCTGCTCACCTCAGAGCAGGGGTGCGCAGTCGTCAGTAGGGGTGTGAGGTCCACTCCTACGAGTTATCCACAGGCACACCGGTTATCCACAATCTGCCGAGTGGGGGTTGTCGAAAGCGATTGCGCCCGAGAGCATTCGTTCATGACCCGCATCGTCTCGCGATCCGACGCACTCTCCCGCGGCATTTCCGACGCAGAGTTGCAGCGCTACTGCCGAACGCGAGCGTGGCGTCGACTCCGCCCAGGACGGTTCGTCAGCAGAGACGAATTCGACGCACTTCCCAGGGAAGACAAGCATCGGGTCATCGCCGAGGCGGTGTTCGACGCGACCATTGCTCCCGATGCCGTGGTCAGCCATGTGAGCGCAGCGATATTCCATGGTCTCGACGTGTGGAATGCCGACCTGAGCCGGGTGCACATCACCCGCAATCGTGCCCGGGGCGGCGGCCGTAGCAGTGCCGTTCGAGCAGTGCACACCTCGCCGTACACCGACGAAGAGATCGTCGACCTCGGCGGTGTGCGTGTCACCGGTCCGGCGCGCACGGTTGCCGATTGTGCTCGCACGCTTCCGTTCGAGACGGCCGTCTGCATCGGGGACTTCGCTGCGAGGACCCGCGGGCTCACCTCCGAAGATGTTGTCGCAGCGCTGGATTCATGTCCGAACCATCCAGGCAACCGGATGGCGCGTCGAGTCGCGGAATTCATGGACGGCCGGTCCGAGAGTGTCGGGGAGTCACGTGCCCGAGTAGTGCTGCATCAGCTGGGCTACACACCGCAGCTGCAGGTGCAGATCACGGACTCCCGCGGTTTCGTCGGGCGCGTGGATTTCGATCTACCCGACCTCGAGACCGTTGTCGAATTCGACGGCAAGGTGAAGTACGGACGCTACGTGCCCGAAGGGAAGTCTGCGGCCGATGTGTTGTGGGACGAGAAGCGTCGCGAGGATCGCATTCGCGCAACCGGCCGCCAGGTGGTGCGCATCGCCTGGTCGGATCTCGATCACCCCGAGCTCGTCGATCGGATGATCCGCGACGCTGCCGACAGAACCGCACGAGGCAACGTAGGCAACCGAGCGACCCCTCTATCGACCGCGCGCCCCTCGTCGCGTCGAAACACGGGCGCGCACCCTGCACAAGCGGTGTGAGGTTGCCGAGCACCCCCCTCGAAAGTGCCCGAATCGGACACCGTGAGTATGGTCGGACCCGAAGGCGTACCGACAAGTAGGGAGCAGGCATGACCGACGACGCGGACAAGCTCTTTCGCCGCTACGACGAGTGGTGGACGGCGTTGACCCCCGACGACCGAGCGCACGTCGAGCAGTGTTGCGAGTCCGGCCGCACCGACGAGCGCCTCTGTGCCCTCATCCTCGAGAACGACGGCCCGTCGAAGGCAGCGTTCGAGGTGGGCAGCAGGTTGTCCGAGGGCAACAGCAAGTACTGCGCCATCCCCAGCGCGCTCCTCGAATTTCTGGAAGCGAAGCGCGCGCACCCACCACTCAGCTAGCGGGGCGCCACAACTGCAGCTCCGGGATTCCGGGCGGCGTGAAGCCCATCACCTGGCCGTAGAAGGACAGTTCTGATTCCCGCGCGTTCACCTGCGTTTCCAGTTTGCGGAATCCGTGCGACTCGCCCGCATAGGCCAGGTAGGCGTGCGGTATTCCCTTGTTCACCATGGCATCTCGGAACCGCTCGGCCTGCGACGGCGGCACGACCGGATCGTCGAGCCCCTGCAACAACAGCACCGGGCAGGACAGTCCGTCGACGTTGTTGACCGGCGCGCGGGTGCGGTACAGGTCGATTGCCTCGGGCAGAGGTCCGATGAGCCCGTCGATGTAGCGGGACTCGAAGTCGTGGGTCTCGGCGACGAACAGCTCCAGCTCGGCGACGCCGAAGTACGATGCACCGCAGGCGAACACGTCGGAAGATGTCAGCGCGGCCAACACCGTCCAACCCCCTGCGGACCCGCCTTCGATGGCCAACCGGCGTGGGTCGGCGAGCCCGCTGTCGGCCAGACCCTGCACCGCGGCGATGGTGTCTTCGACGTCGACCACTCCCCACTGCCCGCGCAGCCGGTTGCGGTATTCGCGGCCGTATCCACTCGACCCGCCGTAGTTCACATCGACGACGCCGATGCCGCGGCTGGTGAAGTACGCGAACAACGGGTTCAGAGCGGGGGCGACATGCGCAGTCGGGCCGCCGTGAACGAACGCGACGTACGGCGGCAGTTCACCGTCCAAGCCCTCGTACGACGGGTTGCGCGGCGCGTAGGTGATGGCGTGCACCTCACGGTTGGGCCCCTGGAATGTCACCTGACGTCCCTCGGGCAGGTATGCGCTGTCGGGTACGGATTCGAAACCCGAACGTACCGAGGTCAATTCGCCGGATTCCAGGTCGAGGGCGAACAACCCCGCTGCCACCCTGGCTCCACCGCACTTGAGGAGCACCGTCGACCCGGCGCGCCCACCGAGCCCCACCGAGGTCACACCGTCGAGCGTGATGTCCTCCAGTGCCCCGGACGCAGGATCGAACACCGCCAACGTGTCGGTGCCGACGGTGCGCACGGTGAGCAGCTTCCCGTCGTCCAGCACCGAATACCAGCTCGACCCCAACCGCCACAGCGGAGCCCCGAAGTCGGCGTCGAGCGTCACCAGCGGAGTCACCGAACCGTCGAGAGTGACCGAATACAGGTTCCACCAACCACTTCGATCGCTGATGACGTACAGCGATTCGTCGTCGATCCATTCCGGCTGCATCACCGATTCCTCGGTCGAACCGAGCAGCACCGTCCAGGACGACGGATCGGCCAGCGAGGCCACGCGCAATTCGGTTCCGTCCCAGGGCATCTGCGGATGGTTCCAGGCGATCCAGGCAATGCGGGTGCCGTCGGGCGAGAGTCTCGGGAACGCAAGGAAGTCCGAGCCCGCCACCAGCGAACGCACCCCACCGCCGCCGAGATCGATGGCCACGATGTCTCGTGACACCGCGCCTGCGTCGTGCATCTCACGAACTGCGATCACGTCGGTGCCGACCACCGTGAGATCGCCGTACCGGATGGCCGACGCCACAGCAGGTTTCGGAGTCAGCGGTACCGGTGCCCCGCCTGGGGTGAGTCGGTAGACGCGTTGATCGGAGAACTCGGCGAACACCAGGTCTCCGTCTGCCGTCGCGGTCCAGGCTCCCCCGCCGTATTCGTGGACGCGGGTGCGGGCGTTGAACGGTGCGGGCAGAATGGGCTGCACTTCGCCGTCGACATAGCGGCAGATGGCCGTCCTGCCCTGCTCGGCGGGCCGCAGTTCCGACCACCAGATCTCGCTGCCTACGAAGCAACCACCCTCGACGGGGTGGCCCGCCGAGGACAGATCTGCTGCGGTGATGGGCGAGGGCCAGGATCCGAAGGCGAGTGCGGTCACCCCGACCACCCTAGTGAACTGACGCGCACGTAACGCAGTGTTCACCGGCTCTTCAACCGTGACCCGGATGATGGGAGGCAAGTAATACGAGGGGGAACACCATGCGCCGGACCACTACCCATTCGGTGGACCACGAGATTCTGACATTCGGCCGAACCTGGCGTGGGTACGGCGGTGGCAGCGACGAGGACATCTACGTGGCATTCGGCGTCGACGCGCGTACCTACTTCCAGCGACTGCGTCGCATACTGGATTCGCCGGTCGCCGAGGAGCTGACGCCGGACGAACGGGCCGCGATCGCCGACATCTGCCGGTTGCGACTCGCCTGAGCCACCCCTACACCGGCGTCAAGAGCTCCGGGCTGTTGTTCTTCACGCTGTTCACCGCGGTACTCACCTCGTAGGGCTCGAGCCGTGGTTCCGGGATCGCGGCCAACAGGTCTCGCACGTCACCGAGGTCCGTCACCGCAGGGTCGAGCCAACTCGCGCGCAGATCCGGCGGGAGCACGACGGGCGAGCGATCGTGGATGTGGCCGAGCGCGTCGGCGGCAGGCGAGGTGAGCACGGTGACCGACCAGACCCAACGTGCTTCGTCGTCCTCGGCCTTGGTGGGGTCTCGCCACAGCTCGTACAACCCGGCCATCGCGAGCACGCCGTCCTGGTGCAAGAAGTACGGCACCTTCGCTCCGTCGCGCTTCTCCCACTCGTAGTACCCGTCGGCAGGGACGATGCATCGCCGACGGCTTGCCGCCTTCTTGAACGACGGCTTCTCGGTGATGGTCTCGGATCTGGCGTTGATCAGTCGGGAACCGATTTTCGCGTCCTTCGCCCACGACGGAATCAGGCCCCACCGCACCGACCGCAGTTGCCGCACGGCGTCGGCCTCGGGTTCGTCCTTCGGCGACCGTTCGAGCACCGTCCGCACCGTCTGCGTGGGGGCCACGTTGTACGACGGTGGCACCTCCGCACCGACGGTCTCGGCGATGTCGAACACCGCCTGCAGGTCGCTGTCACTCCGGGTACTGGCATACCGTCCGCACATGGAACGAGATTGTTCCACCCGGCACCGACAACGCGCTCGAACAACCCCGCGCGAAACAACCTCGTGGAAACCGATACCGCCCACCTGGCACGATGTGACGGGTGACCACTCCGCAGATCCACTCCCAGCCGCGTTATCGCACGTTGCAGCAATCGACGAAGCTGCAGAACGTGCTGTACGAGATCCGCGGACCGGTACACGCCCATGCCGCCCGGCTCGAGGCCGAGGGGCATCGCATCCTCAAGCTCAACATCGGCAATCCGGCACCGTTCGGATTCGAGGCCCCCGACGTGATCGTTCGGGACATGATCGCGGCGCTGCCGGTGGCCCAGGGGTACTCGGAGTCCAAGGGCATCCTGTCGGCGCGACGGGCCATCGTGACGCGCTACGAGCTCGAACCGGGTTTCCCCGAGCTCGACGTCGACGACATCTATCTGGGCAACGGAGTCTCCGAGCTCATCACGATGACGATGCAGGCGTTGCTCGACGATGGTGACGAGGTCTTGATCCCGGCCCCGGACTACCCGCTGTGGACGGCGATGACGACGCTGTCCGGTGGCAAGGCCGTGCACTACATGTGCGACGAGGAGAACGGGTGGAATCCCGATCTGGCGGACATCGAGTCCAAGATCACCCCGAAGACCGTCGCACTGCTGGTAATCAACCCGAACAATCCGACCGGCGCGGTGTATTCGAAAGAGGTGCTGCAAGGCATCGTCGATCTGGCGCGCAAGCACCAGCTGCTGTTGCTCGCCGACGAGATCTACGACCGGATCCTCTACGACGACGCAGAGCACACCTCGCTGGCGAGCCTGGCTCCCGACCTGCTGTGCCTGACGTACAACGGCCTGTCCAAGGCGTATCGGGTGGCCGGTTACCGCGCCGGATGGCTGGCGATCACCGGACCGAAGGCCCACGCCGCAGGTTTCATCGAGGGCATCGACCTTCTCGCGTCGACGCGGCTGTGCCCCAATGTGCCTGCGCAACATGCCATTCAGGTCGCACTCGGCGGATATCAGAGTATCGAGGATCTGATCCTGCCCGGCGGCCGACTGCTCGAGCAGCGCGACGTCGCGTGGGAGAAGCTCAACGCGATCCACGGCGTCTCGTGCGTCAAACCGCGGGGTGCACTCTATGCGTTCCCGCGACTCGATCCCGAAGTCCACGAGATCTACGACGACGAGAAGCTCGTCCAGGATCTGCTGCTGCAGGAGAAGATCCTGGTGGTTCAGGGCACCGGATTCAATTGGCCCGGCCACGATCACGTGCGCATCGTCACGCTGCCGTGGGCACGAGATCTGGCTGTGGCAATCGAGAGGTTCGGCAATTTCCTCGCGTCGTACAAGCAGTGAGACACGAAGTTACCGAAAAGTAGTTGAAAGTGATGCACAAAACATCGGGGCGATCCCGCCTGAACGACGAATGATCTGTACATTGGCGGACGGCACTTCGGTGCCCGCGAGCCCTGGTCGTACCCCTCCCCCCCGGGTCGGTCAGGTGGTGGCGGGGGACGCCCCCCCTGCTCCCCGCCACCGAGCTCCTCGCATCGGCCACTAGCCTGACACCGTGGAATCACACGGCAGTCCTTCCGACGGCAGTAAACCGAGCCTCGGATCTCATGTGGGTCACGGTCACGGCCACAGCGACTCACCGGTGCCGTTGGGACCGGTGGCGGCCAAGGTCGTCGTCGGACTGCTGGTCGCCATAGCCATCGCCGTGATCGGCGGGGCCATCGCTCTGTGGCCCAGCCAGCAGAGCATCGACATCCCGCTGCCGTTCCAGACCGCAGGCGGTGGCGCGGTGTCCACCGAGGCAGGCACCATCACCTCGCAGAGCATCGGGCCGTGCGGAAGTCCCGACGCAGGCCGGGCGTTCACCGGCGACCCGACGCCTGCGGTCAACGACTCGTACGAATGTCAGCGCAGCATCGTCGACATCACCACCGGTGCCGACGCAGGCAAGCGCACGGTACTCGAGATCGCGCCCGGGCCCGGCCAACCGACCCTGAGCGCCGGTGAGGACATCCGGCTGGTCGTGCAGACCGACCCCGCCGGTGGAGTCCGCTACTCCTTCAACGACTACTCCCGCGGACTGCCGCTGGCGCTGATCGTCGGCGTGTTCGCCGTGGTCATCTGCGTCGTCGCGCGCTGGCGGGGATTCCGTGCACTGGTCGGGCTGCTCATCGCGTTCGCCGTGCTGGTGGTGTTCATGCTGCCCGCCCTGCTCGACGGTGCACCCGCCATTCCGGTCGCCCTCGTCGCCGGGGCGGTGATCCTCTACGCCGTGCTGTATCTGGCGCACGGGGTGAATCTGCGCACCAGCTCGGCGCTGCTGGGCACTCTGACCTCCATGGCAGTGGCGGCGGTGCTGTCCTACGTCGCCATCCGTATGACCCACCTGACCGGGTTGTCCGAGGAACAGAACACCGCCGTACAGACGTACATCGGCAACGTCAGCGTCACCGGCCTGCTGTTGGCCGGCTTCATCATCGGCTCGCTCGGAGTGCTCAACGACGTGACGATCACGCAGGCCTCGGCCGCCTTCGAGCTCGCCTCGGTGGACGAGACGGCGTCGCGGCGCGAGATCTTCACCGCCACGATGCGGGTGGGGCGTGACCATATCGCCAGCACGGTCTACACGCTCGTGCTCGCCTATGCCGGTGGTGCGCTGCCGCTGCTGCTGCTCTTCAGCGTCGCCGACCGGTCCATCCAGGACGTACTCACCGGCGATTCGGTGGCCATCGAGATCGTTCGGTCCGCGGTGGGCGGTGTTGCGCTGGCGTTGTCGGTTCCGCTGACCACAGCGATCGCTGTGCTGTTGGCGCGTCCCATCACCGTCGTAGGAACCTCGAACCGAGCAGAGCGCCGGGCCGCGGTACCAACCCGCAAGACCCGGCGCTCCGGCCGCCACAGTGCGTAGAGCGGCTTCGCCCCATGTGAGCAGAAGTTCGTAGTGGGCTACGAATTTCCGTGCACGTGCGGCGCAGCCGCTCCTCAGGCGAAAGCGGCCGCGACGGTCTCCGAGAGCAGGGCGCCGTTGTGCGTGCTCAGTCCCGCCTTCAGCCCCGGGTCCGCCTCGCATGCAGCTTCCCAACCCTTGTCGGCGAGTGCGACGACGTACGGCAGGGTGGCGTTGGTGAGCGCGTAGGTGGAGGTGCGCGGCACGGCACCGGGCATGTTGGCGACGCAGTAGAACACCGACTCGTGCACCTTGTACGTGGGATCGGCGTGGGTGGTTGCGTGCGAATCCTCGAAGCAGCCGCCCTGATCGATGGCGATGTCGACCAGAACCGAACCCGGCTTCATACGCTGAACCAGGCTGTTGGACACGAGCTTCGGCGCTTTCGCGCCGGGCACCAGTACGGCACCGATGACGAGATCTGCTGCCAGAACGGCCTGTTCGAGTTCGTAGGCGTTCGACACCAGCGTCTTGACGGCCCCGCGGTACTGATCGTCGATGGCGCGCAGCGCCTTCACATCGAGATCGAGCACGGTGACATCGGCGTGCATGCCGAAAGCGATTGCAGTGGCGTTCTTTCCGGAAACGCCGGCTCCGATGACGACGACGTTGGCGGGCCGCACTCCGGGAACTCCGCCCATGAGAACTCCACGTCCGCCTTCGCTCGACATCAGGTGGTAGGCACCGGCCTGGGGCGCGAGGCGTCCGGCAACCTCACTCATCGGTGCGAGCAACGGCAGGGAACCGTCTGCCGCAGTGACGGTTTCGTAGGCGATGGCTGTGGTACCCGACTCCAGGAGCGCGTCGGTGCATTCCTTGGATGCGGCGAGATGCAGGTAGGTGAACAGCACCTGCCCCTTGCGCAAGCGTGAATACTCCTCGGCGATGGGCTCTTTGACCTTGAGCAGCAGGTCGGCCGTCTCCCAGACCTCGTCGACATCGGTGAGGATCTGCGCACCGGCGGCCTTGTAGTCGGTGTCGGTGAACGACGATCCGGCCCCTGCCTCGGTTTCGACGATCACTTCGTGTCCTCGCGAGACCAGTTCGTGCACGCCCGCCGGGGTGATGGCCACCCGGTATTCGTGGTTCTTGATCTCGCGTGGAATTCCGATCTTCATGGCGGCCTCCTCGGTGGTGGGTGACGTGAAGCCGAGGCTCCATCCGTGTAGGCCAACTATGAATTATCTACGAAATCGACGCAACGGAAGTGAACATAATTCTGTACAGTCGAGAAATGGCACGCAATAGTTCATTCGAGGGGGTCGAAGAGGGTGCGCAGCCGAACGATGTTCGGCCGGTCCCCCTGGACCGAATCGACCACATCCTGCTCGACGAGCTCCGCCGCGACGCCCGCACACCCAACAACGCACTCGCCGCGGCGGCCGGTGTCGCTCCGTCCACCGCACTGGCCCGGGTTCGCGCCCTCGTCGAACGCGGTGTCATCCGCGGCTTTCACGCCGACATCGACCCCGAGGCTCTCGGCCAGGGTATCCAGGCCATGATCTCGGTGCGGCTGCAAGCAGATGCTCGACGCCGCATCAGCGAATTCGGATCGAAGATCGCCTCGCGGAAGGAGACGCTGAACATCTACTTCATTGCCGGTGCGGACGACTTCCTGGTGCATGTGGCGACCGTCGACACCGCCACTCTGCGCGACTTCGTCGTCGAGAATCTCAGTGCCGACCCGGCCGTGGCCGCCACCGAGACCATCCTGATCTTCGAGCACATCCGACCGCGAAACAAGCACGCGGACAAGTGAGTTCGATCAGGGAGCGGGAGGAGCGACCGGCGGGAACACCGGCAACGTGAAGTCCGGGAAACCCGGGATCAGCGGCGGCGGCTGCTGCGTCGTCGTCGGAGGAACGGACTCGACGGGCGGCGGCGGTGCGGGCTCGGACGTGGTCGTCGTCGGCTCCGGCGTCCACGGCTCCTGGTAGACCTCGGTCTCCGGCGGCACCGTGGTCGGTGCGACGGTGGTCTCCGGTGCGGGCGGCGGCAACACCGGAGCCGGCGCCACGGACGTGGGCACCGTCGTGGTGACCGCCGGCACCTCGGCCTGGGTGCGACTGACCGAGGTGTCGACCACCTGCGGTGTGTTCTGTTGAGTGAGCATGAACGCGGAGACGCCCACCACCGACGCAAGACCCAGCGCGAGCACACCTCCGGTGCGAAGCCTGCGCCGAGCCCGGGTGCGATCGTCCTCGCCATCGTCGTCGTCGTAATCGGCGTCGAGCCAGTAGACGTTCTTCAGCTGGAACGGAACCGGCTTGCCGTCGTCGGTTGCCTCGGACTGGGCAACAGAGCCCTCGGCAGACGAATCCCCCGTGTTCGTACTCAACGCAACGACCTCCCCGTCGACCCGCGCCCCCTGCACGTGGTCGTCGAGAACATCTTCCACTACCGGTGTCGTGTCCGAAACCGTTTCGACTGCACCGGACTCCGACGAGTCGGTGAATCTCGAGGACGCGAAACCCTCCACCGTTTCGATCGGCTCGGCCGGGACGTCGGACACCGCAACATCGGACACCGGGACATCGGACACCGTGTCCTGAGACTTCGAGCCCTCGCCGATCGGTGCCGCCGCGATCCAGGGACGGGCGGGGACGGGACGCGCTGCAGTGGGCCCTGGCGCCGGTGCGGCCGGCGCGGCGTGCTGGGAATCGGTGCGAGCCGGAACCGGCCGGACCGGAGCGGGCAGCGGAGGTGGCACCGGAGCAGGTTCCGCGCGTACCTGCGACGTGGGTGCGATCGGTGCGGCGGACTCCACCGGCCGACGAGCGTCCGGCGATCGTCGGGTTCCGGTTCGAGTGCGCGAATGCGGCCGTGCCGTCAGTGCGGCCCCACGTGCCGCGACGGTCTCGGGCTCGGTCGGCACGATCGACGGCAGTTCGAGCAGCGGTCCGACGCGTTGCTGCACGATCGGCATGCGTGCGCCGCCGCCGATCAGCACGACGGCGTCGATGGGAACGTTGGCCCCGATCATCACCTCGCGAGCGAACTCGATGGCCTCGTCGAGCAGGTCGGTGATGAGCAGCTCGAAGTTCTCACGGGAGAGCAGGATCATCCCGCTCGCATCGGGCAGGCACACCGCGTCCTGGGTGGACAGGCGTTCCTTGGCGATTCGGCAGCGCTTCTCGAACAGCGCCATGTCCGGGTCGGTCGACTGCTTGCCGAGGCGTTGGAGCTGATTGTTGCGGACGTAAGCGTCGATCAGATCTCCGCTGTACTCACCGGATCGCTGCGAGGCGACGACGGTGCGCTGAACCAGGTCCACGACGCTGACGGTCAGTCCGGAACTTCCGAGGTCGAATAGGGCCACGGAACTGCAGTTGCGGGCTTCACCGGTCGCCGCCAAGTACTCGACGATAGCTTCCACCTCGTGGACCAGGTGATAGTTGTGCAGGTGCGCACCGCTGAGGGCAGCATGCAGGGCGTCGGCCTGACGGGGGTCACGGTAGGCCACGCCGGTGGCGAGTTCGGGCTCGGTTTCGGCTGCCGCACCGATCGATTCGGCGGCCAGATGCGGAAGGTCCCCGCCGACGCTGTCGATAAGTTCGTTGCGGAAGAACAGCGGCCGGTCGATGTCGCTGACCAGGCCGGAAGGATCGGCGACCGGTGCCCCGAACTGCTCGGCTCGGGGCTGCGCCGTGCGCACGGCTCGGGTCCCCATGGACACCCCAAGCAGCACAGTCACGCGTCAGGCCTCACTTCGATCGACAATGTTTCTCGGACGCGGTACACCCCGTCCAGAGCGCCAGGCTACCGCTTCGGACGAATCGGCGGGGCGCGCGCCCCAGTGGGCTGCGCACCCGCGCGTGACGGAACCGGTCGCGTTCCCCGAGCGGCCCGCGCGAACGAGACCCCCGGTCTATTCCGGCAGCTCCGGATCGACGACCGGTTGGTACATCTCGCCGTCGTAGCTGAAGGCACGCTCGTACAGGTCCGCGTCGGACAGTCGAGCGGGCCCGAGGACAGGCAACTCGACGGGGCCCGGCGCGGCCTCGTCGGCGGGACCCGCGGCGGCGGAAAGGGCCGCGGCGAACGTGGAATCGAAGGGAATCTGCTGGTCGATCAGCGGGGTGGGTGGCGGCGTGTTTCCTCGGGTGAACACCAGTCCCACCACCGCGACGATCAGCACGCTCACAGCGGCGAGTACGGACGCGTCACGAATCGACCAGGTGCGGCGGCCGCGGCGTACCGGCTCGGCAACGACGCCGGGCTCGGGTACAGCCGGTTCCGACACCTCGGGCTGGAGGGGTACGGGTACGAGAAGGTCGGTCTCGAAGGTGGTCGACGGGATCGTCAGGTCCTCGGTCGCGAGTTGGTCGACGGTCAGGCCGTCGACCATCCACTCCTCGACGGGGTCGAGGACGAAGGTGTCCGGTGCATCGAGGGTGTCGGGAGCGGCGAGCGCCTCGGGTGCATCGAGCAGTTCCGACGCGTCGTCCGGAACAGTGATTGTTCCCACATCGGCGTCGAGCGAGGCTCGGGCGGGTCGTTCGTCGAGTGCTGCGCCCTTGGCGACGGCCATCGCAGGGGCGTCGGGCACGTGGACCGGGACGTTCCACTTGTCTTCGATGATGGTGCGCACTGCGGGAATGGCTGCACCGCCGCCGATCAGCAGTACCGCGTCGGGTGCCTGCTTGGAGGCCCAGTCCAAGGCGTCGGAGACGAGCGGAGTGATCTCTCGCTCGAACTCCTTTCGGCTGAGCAACATCGGGCCGCGGTTGGGAGCCCTGACGCCCACCGACGAGCTCACCAGTTCCTTCAGTTCCCGGAAGAAGGCCTGGTACTCCTGGTCGCCCTCGGGTCCGACGGGAGCCGGCAGAATTCCCTTCGCCATCACGATGCCTCGGACCACTTCGTCGAAGCGGTCGCCGCTGATGTCGACGGTGCGTGCGGTCCACTCGACGTACTCTCCTGCGACGTCGAGTGCGGTGGCCGAGAGTCCCTTCTTGCCCAGGTCGACGACCAGGACATAGTCCTTGTCGGCCAGTTCCGGAACGGTGCGGGCGTAGGCGAGAAGGGCGCGGGACTCCTCGACCATGCGGGCTTTCGGCACGGTGCCGTCACCGAGGGTCTCCAGCAGCGCCGTCACGGCTGCGGTGTCCCACCCGGCGAGCACGATGTCCTCGAACGGTCCGAGGTCGACGAGCTTGCCCGGCAGCAGGTCGTGTGCGCCCTCTGCGTCGATGGAGTCCTCGACGCGGCGGCCGTCGGCGATGTACGCGATGCGCACGGCACCGGTACCCACTGACACCCCGCAGACGCCACCCATAGACCAGACAGTCCTTCGCAGATTGTGTTTCGACGCCGGATCCGGCGTCCGTACGAGCCCCCGCTCCACTCGAAGTGTACGGCGGTCCTCGAACCCGATGCGGGCATCCCGGTAACGCTACTAAACAATCTACGATATTGTTTGGAGGGGTCTGGGGAGACTTTGGGTCGAAAAGGCGCACAGCCAGCCGACCCTGAGTCGACGACGAGGCCGTCCGGTCTCGTGGTTAACGCGATCGGTGGAGGTTTCGATGCAGACGCTCAATGCTCACGACGTGGTTCGAGTGCGAACCGTTCTGGAGAAATTCGGAAAACTGCCGGTCCCCGTGGAGGGCATCGACGAGGCTGCCGATCTCTACGACAGCGGCCTCACCTCGCATGCCAGCGTCAACGTGATGATCGCGCTCGAGGACGAATTCGACGTCGAATTCCCCGACACGATGCTGCAGAAGTCGACGTTCGGCAGCATCAACGCGATCGCCGCGGCCATCGCCCAGCTGACGGACTGAGGCCATGACCACCGTCTACGAGAGCTCGATCGACCAGTCGATCACCGACGTGCTGGCCGTACTGCGGACCTATGCCGACGAGGTCGACCGCGATGCCCGTTTCCCCACCGAATCGGTGGATGCGCTGCGCGACGCCGGCTTGCTCGGGGTCGGAATTCCGCGGGAGTTCGGCGGAGGCGGGGCAACACTGACCGACATAGCGCGGATCTCGCGTGCTCTCGGTGCCGAGTGCGCATCGACGGCGATGATCTTCGTGATGCACCAGTCGCAGGTGCTCAGCATCGTCCGCCACGGCAAGTCCGACGCGATGGCAGACCTGCAGCGTCGCATCGTGACCGATCGCATACTGGTGGCGTCTGCCACCACCGAGATCAACATCGGCGGCGACGTTCGCTCGAGCAGCTGTGCGGTGGAGTACGACGGCGAGCAGATCACGCTCAGCAAGAACGCACCGGTCATCTCCTACGGCGAGTACGCACAGATCGTGTTGGCGACGGCGCGGCGCAGCGTGGACAGCCCGCCGAGCGATCAGGTGCTCGTGGTGTGCGAGAAGCCCGACGTGACGCTGGTCAAGACCGGCACCTGGGACACCCTCGGCTTCCGTGGCACCTGCAGTCCCGGCTTCATGCTGGAGGCACGCACAACGACGTCGAACATCCTCGGCGACAACTACGGCGACATCTCCGCTCAGACCATGCTCCCGGTGGCGCACGTGCTGTGGGGATCCGCGTGGCTCGGTATCGCCGATGCCGCGGTCACCAAGGCCCGCAAGTCGGTCCAGAAGGCCGCACGCAAAACTCCGGGAACGCCGCCGCCGAGCGCGCTGCGTCTCGCGGAGCTGATGGTGGTGCACGAGCAGTTGGTGGACACGGTGTTCGGTGCCGCAGCCAAGTTCGAGGCGATCGCCGACAGCCCCGCGGAGCTCGGAGCCATCGGTTTCGCGCTCAAGATCAACAACGTGAAGGTCACCGCGTCCTCGCTCGTCATCGACATCGTCGGCAAGGCTCTGCAGATCTGTGGCATCTCCGGCTACCGGCAGGGCGGCGAGATGAGCATCGGCCGTCATCTTCGTGATGCACACGGGTCCGCGATCATGGTCAGCAACGAACGCATTCTGGGTCACAACGCTCAGCTCTCCCTCGTCTACAAGGGCAAGTGATGACTACCACGCATTCCGCACCGGAGACAGAGATCAGCGAACTCGACTCCGCCCGAGCAGCTTTCCGCGCCGAGCTCATCGACGCCGGTTTGTTGGTACCCAGTTCGATTCCCGGATTGTACGGGCGCAGTGGCGAATTCGAGGACATCATCGAGTTCGTCGACGCCAGAGTCACCGCGGCCGGGGTCGCCGAACACGGCCGTCAGGCCACCAGGTTTCGATTCGCTCCGGTCTTTCCGCGAGAAGCGTTCGAGCGCACCGACTACATCGCGTCGTTCCCCAACCTCACCGGTGCGATCAACACGTTCGAGGGCGACAACAAGGCCCACGCGGAATTGTTGGCCGAGCGGTCCGACGGCAAGGACTGGGATCACTTCCTCCAGTCCGCGGGCACCATGCTGGTCTCGGCTGCGTGCCACCCGTCGTACTCGATGCTCACCGGCACGCTGCCCGAAGAGGGCACGCTGATGGACATCTACGGCTACTGCTTCCGGCACGAGCCCGCCGTGGATCCGGCTCGGATGCAGGCATTTCGGATGCACGAGTTCGTCCGAGTCGGCACCCCCGACGAAGCAGTGGCACACCGCGAACGCTGGGTACCGCGCGGGCTCCAGGTGCTGGCGGATCTGGGACTGGAAGCCGAGGCGGTCATCGCCAACGATCCTTTCTTCGGTCGCGCCGGACGCATGCTCGCGGCGAACCAGCGCAACGAGAACCTCAAGACCGAACTGGTCGTCAAGCTCTACGGAGATCTCGACGAGGGCACCGCGGTCGTCTCGTGCAACTGCCACCGTGATCACTTCGGGCACACCTTCGGCATCGAGACCGTCGACGGTGAACCTGCCCACAGCGCGTGCGTCGGTTTCGGCATGGAACGCATCGCACTGGCGATGCTCCGCACCCACGGACTCGATCGATCGGGCTGGCCTGCCGCACTGCGCAACTGATCGTTCCCGCTTCACCCGTGTACGTACACGAAGGACCAAATCTGTGAACAGCTCCCGCACCGCTCCTCGGCGCATCGGCTCAGTTCCCGCCGAGTCCTCTCCACGTACGGCGGGCGGCAAGTACCCGACGTGGTTCGGCCCGTCCGATTCGCCGCTGTTCGGTGCCGTCCACGTGCCGTCCGGCGGTCGGGCACGCGGCGGCGTCGTCCTGTGCCCGCCGCTCGGCAAGGAGCAGGTCGATTCGTATCGCGGTATGACCCTGCTTGCGCAGAAGCTCTGTGAGCAGGGACTTCTGGTGCTGCGGTTCGACTACCGCGGCACCGGCGATTCGTGGGGCGATCAGGATCAGCCCGGCGCGGTCGAGCACTGGCGGCGGAGCATCGTCGAGGCCGTCGACTACGTTCGAGGTTGCGGGGTGAGCGAGGTCGGCCTCGTCGGTCTGCGCGTCGGTGCCTTGTTGGCGTGTTCGGTCGCCGCGGAGTGCGGGCCACTGACCGCCTTGACGCTGTGGGATCCCGTCGTCAAAGGGCGGTCGTATCTGCACGAACAGCGCGCGCTGTATTCGGTGAGCGTCACCACCGACTCCGAGACCGATCCCAGGGTGTCGATCATCGGCGCTGTGCTGCATCCCGATTCGGCCGCGGACTTCTCCGCACTGGACGCCGCGAAGACGAGTACCGACGCGCCGGTGCTCGTCGCCACCCGCGCCGAGCGAGGCGATACGAAGCCGGTACGCAAGCTGGTCGAGACTCTCGCGGCTCAGGAACACACGTTGACCGCTCACGACGACTTTCTCGAGCCGAGCGATTTCGAGGTCATCATCCCGACGGCCGACATCGCCTACCTCGCGACGTGGACGGCATCGAGATTTCCGGTCGAGCGCGCACGAGGGATCGAGCTGCAGCATCGCTCGACGTCCGTGGTCGACGGAATCCACGAGAACATCGAATACCTGGGCGCACAGCAGCTTTTCGCGATTCGGTCCACCTCGGATCGATGCCGCGCAGGCGGACCGACCGTGGTGCTGTACCCCACTGCCAACGAGCACCGCGTCGGTCCGGTCCGCATGTGGGTGGAGCTGGCGCGGCTGCTGCCCCGCTTCGGAGTCTCCACGGTGCGTTTCGATCGACGCGGCACCGGCGAGAGCGGAATCGTGTCCGATGGGGAGTTGACCCGGCTCTACAGCGACGAAGGCAACGAGGACGCGCTCACCGCTGTCCGGCAGTCGGGGACCACTCCGGACAACGTCATGGTTGCCGGAATGTGCTCGGGCTCATGGTATTCCAGCTTCGCCGCCAGGGAACTGGGGGTTCGGGCCGCAGTACTGCTCAACACCCTGGACTGGACCACTCGTCGTCTCGAATTCGTCAAGCGTTCCTCGATGCACATCGAGGAAACGGGGCTGAAGGCGCGCGCACTCGACCGTCTCCACCACTGGGGTGTGCGGACCAAGAATGCACTGCAGCCGCGGATTCCGTACGCGCTGTGGATCTGGCTCGGACGGCGCGGATTGATCCAGGTTCCCGAGATCTCGTTGCGCATTCTCAGCGACCGTCAGGTGCAGACGCGGGTTCTGCTCTCCCCCAGCGACACCACCTGGTTCGAGACCAATCGGGGCCCGGAGGGAATGCGCCGACTCCAGCGTCGATCGTCGGTACCCACTGTCACCTCCTTCGACTCCGGTGACCACTCGCTCTACGGTCGCGATCTGCGCGAGAACGTACGAGCCGAACTGGTGACGGCCGCCTCTGCTGCCTTCGATGTCGAGATCGCCGCCCCGTCGCCGCCCGTGCCGGTGGGGAAGGTTCGATTGTGAAGCACCGCGCTCCCAGGATCCTGCCGCCCAAGCACGAACAGCTCGAACAACTTCGGTGGTATCCGGTCGAACCGGCTCGGTTCGACCTGGGTCTGATGAACAGCCCGACGATGCCGGTGCCGACCGTACCTCGGCACGATGCCGTGCACTCGGTCGACGTTTCCCCGATCGCCGACGTCGTCGAACGACCGCAACCCGAGAGCGGACCGGGCTCGAAGGCCTCCGATCGCAATCTCGCGCTCAATTCGATGGCCCTGATGCTCTCGACGGCCATCACCGGCGCTCTCGGCCTGCTGTTCTGGGCCGCAGCCGGTCGGCTGTATCCCGTTGCCGAAGTGGGCAGCGCGTCGGCCGTCATCACCTCGGCGGTGATGCTCTCGACGCTGTCCAATCTGAGCCTCGGTTCGATGTACGAGCGATTCCTGCCGATCTCGGGTCGGTTGGCCAAGTCGTTCATCGTGCGTGGCTACCTCACCGTCACGGCATTCGCGTTCGTGCTCGGCGGCGGCTTCCTGCTGGTCGCGCCGGTGGACGAGATGTTCACCAGCACTGCCGAGATCGTGTCGTTCCCGTTCTTCGTCGCGGTGCTCGCGGTGTTCGCGCTGCAGGATCAGACCTCATCCGGCCTGGGCGTCGCACGTTGGGCGGCCGCCAAGAACGTCTTCCACGCCGTCGCCAAGTTCGTGCTGCTGTTGGCCCTCTTCGCGACCGAGCGCAGTACCTCGATCATTTCCGCCTGGGCGGTCCCCGCCGTCGTGGCGTCGATCTTCGTCCTGCGCGCGATCATGAAGAACGTCCGGACCGAACAGCGGTACGCCGGCAAGCCGGACCTTCCGCCAAGGCGCGAGATGTGGGCCTACTTCGGCTCGGCATACGGCATCACCGCTCTCGGCTCGCTCGCTCCGCTGCTCGTGCCGATGATCGTCGTTGCCACCCTCGGCGCCGAGGAGAACGCGTACTTCTCCCTCACCTGGTCGATCGTCAGCGCCCTCTACATCCTGATCAGCGTTCTGATCGGACCGTACGTGGCCGAGGTGGCGGCACACCCCGCGCAGTTCCACCGCCTGACCAAGCGGTTCATGACGCTCGTGTGCATCGTCGCACTGGGCGGGTCGATCTTTCTCGCGTTCATCGCGCCGTTCGGTCTCGGATTGATCGGCCAGGGCTACCGCGATCAGGGCACCATCATCGTGCAGCTGGCCGCGCTGACCATCCCACTGTCGGTCGTCGGTTCGCTGTACGACGGTCTGGCCCGCGTCCGTCGACGCATGCGACTGGCCGTGATCGTGCAGGTGGTGGCCACCTCGATCATCATCGGCGGCTCGGTGGCACTGTCGTCGTCGATGGGCATCGCTGCCGTCGGCTGGGCGTACCTCGCCGCCGAGGCGTTCGGTGCCGTCGTCCTGATCGTGCCGCTCGTTCGCTGGATTCGTGAACTGTCCGCAGGCAGCAACGGCGATTCCGGCGAGAACCCGGGTCCGTCGGACTCCCCCGGACCTCGCGGGCCGATCGACGATCACGACGCCGGATCGCCTCGATCGCGTCACCGACAACCCCGAGACGGTGGACCTCGGCACCGTGAACCGCATCCACGTGAGCGCCAGGACGGTCCACCGCCGCTCGACGATCCGTCACCGCGCCGTATTCCGGTCCATGCTCAACACAGGACGGCACCATGACTCAGACCTATCGCGCCAGCTCGTTGGACATGCTGCGGTCCGATTCGCGCATCGTGACCGTCCTGGGACCGGCGGACTTCGGCGATCTCGCCCGGGTGCAGAGCCGCGTACTCGCACTGGCCTCGATCGGTCCTGCCACACGGCTGGGCCTGCGCGCAGACCAGTCCTCGGCGGGCTGGGTCTACGAACCGGAACGGGTGCTCGAGCACATCGCCGATGGACCGGCCGTGGGTCGCGAGCAACTGGCCAAGGAACTCACCGAGTTCTCGCACGCGTCCACGCCCGGGATTCCTCTTCGGATGCGTCTGGCCGGTCGCTACCTGTTCCTCGATCTCAATCACGGTCTCGGCGACGCTCTGTTGCCGGTCGACCTGTTCGCGTACCTGGCCGACGCGCGTCCGGATGCACCGCTTCCGGCGTGGGCCGACCGTGCCGTCGACGGCCATCCTCTTCGAAAGGCCCTGCTGCGCTGGGTCGTTCGCAATCCCAGGAAAGTCGTCGACACGATCTACGACCGCGTACGCCCCGGCTCGAATCACGAGTCCACCACCTCGGCCGCCGCACCCGACACCCCGTCGCCGTCGGCATTTCGGCCGTGGGCACCCTCGGCCGCGGTGGCCACCGCGGTGACCCGGCTCGGTACCACCGACGCGATCCGGCGGTGGCGGGAATCCCATCTGCCCGGCGCGAGCGTCAGCGCGGTGATGTGCGCTGCGGTGGCCTCGGCGTTCGCCCGCACGTCGTTCCCCCTCGATCGTTCTGCTGCCTTCCTGTTCGACTGCAGGCGATACCTTCCGCCGTCGTCCGTGGTGCTCGGCAACTTCGCGGCCGGGATCGGCTTCACCGACATCGATCCCACCTCGGCCGGGGACGTGAACGACGCACTGGCCGGTGCCATCGCCAAGGGCCGTCCCATCGCGTCGGCGACGATCAGCACCATCAAGTACAAGCGAGAGCACCGGGCCGTGTCCGGTGTGTTCGACGACCGCGTACCGGTCCGGCCCAAGGTCAAGCTCATGTACTCCGATGTCGGTAGAGTCAGGCAGCTGGAGCCGGTCTCCTGGTTGGCCGAGCCCGCCGACCGCGCCTTCTTCGTGATCGCCGATCCGGGTCGACCGGAGTCGGTGATGATCACGATGGAGACCATCGGTTCGGTCGTCTTCGTCTCGGCGTCGTTCCACGACAATGTTTTCGACAGCCACACCGTGCAGGCCGCACTCGATCTCGTAGCGGCAGACCCCCTCGCATTGCTCGCCCCTCAGGAGAAGACCGCATGACCACCGAAGCGAAACGCCCCACGAAACCCGATGCGAACCGGCCGACGTCGAACACCGTCGCGCCCGCGCGCTCGAGTTTCGTCGCCCATGTCGCTCGGTGGGCCGGCCTGTCGGTGGTGCAGTTCGTCCTCGTCGAGTACATCGTGTCGGCCACGTGGCGCGGGCTCTACAGCTACCGGAACAACTACATCAGCGAGCTCGGCATCCCGTTCTGCGGGCCCACCGGCAACTGGCCGTGCAGCGAGCTCTACGTTCTGCTCAACGCGTCGATGGTGCTGTTCGGCGTGGCGATCGCGGCCGTGGGCGGATCCTGGTACATCGTCCGCCGAATCGACGGCAGAGCCGCCTCGTTCTTCGTCGTCGCAGGTGCCGGTGCCATCACCGCAGGCGTCGTCAACCAGGGCGTGAACTACCCGATCCACTCGTTCGGGGCCACCGTGTTCTTCGTGTTCGGAAACTTCGGCCTCGTCATCGCGGGCGGGCACGGAAGCCTGCGACGCCCCATCCGCGTCGTGGTCACCGCGCTCGGAGCCGTCGGGCTGGCCGGCTACTTCGCCTATATGAGCGGTCACGAGTTCGGACTCGGTATCGGCTCCATGGAACGCATCGCCACCTATGCGCTCCTCGTGGGCATAGTCGTACTGTCGGTGTCGCAGTTCAAGGCGACGCGGGTACCGAAGACCGGCGACGAGACCACGTGAGTCGTCACGCCGCATCCAGCCGAGAGTCCGGCGCGGGGACCGTCGAGGTTTCGCGGCTTCCCGGAACCGGACTCATCGTCGAGCCTCCCCGACGGCGGTGGCCGTCCGTGCTGGCGTTCCTGATCGTGCTCGGTCTGGTCGTGGCAGGCACGGTGTACGGGCTTTCTCACCGCTCGGACGGAGCCGACATCGATCCCGACTCCACCGCTGGAGGCACCGTCGACGCGAGTTCCACGACGTCGGCGTCCAACACTGCCGCCGCCAAGCCCGGATTCACCGTCTACGACGACTTCTCTGGGACGGCGGGCGACGCCGTGTCGGACGACCGCTGGAGTCACGACGTGGGACAGACCGGTTGGGGCAACAACGAAAAGCAGAATTACACCGATTCGACCGAGAACTCGTCTCTCGACGGTGACGGCCACATGGTCGTCAACGCGATGCGCAACGGTGACGGGTACACCTCGGCCCGCGTGACCACCAAGGACAAGTTCGAGTTCACCTACGGCCGCGTCGAGGCTCGGATCAAGATGCCGGCCGGAGCCGGACTGCATCCGGCTTTCTGGATGCTCGGTACCGACCTGGACTCCGTCGGCTGGCCGCTGTCCGGCGAGATCGACATCATGGAGACGCTGAACCAGGCCGACCAGTACCACACCGGAATCCATGCCCCCCAACCCGATTCGTTGACGAGCCAGAAAGTGGACGCGGGCGGCATTCCCCCGGAGCCGCTGTCCGAGAACTTCCACACCTATTGGGTCGAGCGGTCGCCGGGCCGCGTGACCACCGGTATCGACGGCACCACCTTGGCGACCGTCACTCCGGACGACCTGATCGGCGGCGACGATTACTGGGTCTTCGACAAGCCGTTCTTCCTGCTGTTCAACGTCGCGGTCGCCGGCGACTGGCCAGGTCCCACCGACAACTCCACGCCGTTTCCGGCGACGATGTCGGTCGACTGGGTGCGGTATCGCGCCGACTGAGACCGAGCTGCACTTGCCCGTACGTGTCACCCCGAAAGGACCATCCCCGTGTTACCTCCCGCGCTCCCCAGACACCAGGCTCCCGAATGGGACGGTGCCGTGTGGATCGGTGACATCGACCTGGAGCAGGATCTTCCGGAGTTTCTCGCCCTCGACGACTCCGATGGTTACCGCCGTGCCCGACTGTTGATCCGACGCGGACTCGACCCGCTCGGCTTCGTCGAACTCGATGTCGTCGACGGCGCGATCGCGGCACACGACGTGCGGCGGGCTGCGATGTCGCTCGCGCAGGTTCCGATGCCCGACGCGCTGCCCGACCCCGATGGGACGCTGCCGCCGATCACCGTGGTGATCTGCACCCGCGACCGAGTCGAGCACCTGAAGGGCGCGCTCGCGTCGGTGTCCGCTCTGGACTACCCCGACTTCGAGGTGGTCGTCGTCGACAACGCGTCCCCGACCGATGCCACGCAGCAGTACGTTCGCGGGCTGGGCGACCCCCGCGTTCGCGTCGTGTTTGAGCCGACGGCGGGTCTGTCGAGGGCAAGGAACACGGGGTTGCGGGCGGCGCGACACGACATCGTCGCCTTCACCGACGACGACGTCGCCGTGGATGCGAGGTGGTTGCGGAGCATCGCGCGCGGTTTCGGGCGGGCCGATGGGGTGACGTGCGTGTCCGGCATCGTGCCCAGTGGCGAGATCAGAACTCAGGCGCAGGCGTACTTCGATCGCCGCGTCGGGTGGGCGAGTTCGGTGACTCCTCGGGTCTACGACCTGAAGAATCCGCCGGCCGACGTGCCGCTGTTTCCGTTCCAGGTCGGGATGTACGGGACCGGAGCCAATTTCGCCGTCGACCGCGGGCGGATGTTCGACCTGGGAGGATTCGACGAGGCGTTGGGAGTGGGATCTCCGACCAACGGCGGTGAGGACCTCGACATGTTCTTCCGAGTGCTGATGGCCGGCGACAAGCTGGTCTACGAGCCCGCCGCCATCGTGTGGCACCGTCATCGCGCCGATTCGGAGGCGTTGGCGGTACAGGCCCGCGGATACGGACTCGGACTCGGCGCGTGGCTGTACACGGTCGCCACCGACCGCAGATCGGCTGTGTTGGCCGCCACGGTGGCCGTCCGCCGACTCGGCAGCGCGATTCGGTTGTCCGCCAAGATGAGCAAGGTCGCCTCCCCTCCCGACGATCTCGCTGCCGACCTTCCCGACGGCATCGGCCGGATGGAACTGCTGTCCATCGCCAAAGGCCCCGCGGCCATCCGGCGCAGCAGGCGCGAAGGTCGCGAACGCACTCCTCTGGCGGGGGTGAACCGTGACCCAGTCCTCGACTGATTCCGGATACCGGTCCATCGCGGATCTGCGGCACAAGCTGTTCGTTCCGTCCGATTGGACCGTCGACTGGCCCGTCGGCACCACCGACTCCGCTGCAGGAACACGGCGGCGCGCAGGTAGCCGACTGCGCTACGCCGACATCAGCGTTCTCGCTGCGCTGTCCGGTCTGACCTCCATGATCGCGCTGCCGACACTGGTTCGCGTCGTGCTTCTGACGGTCCTGCTGTTCTTCGGACCTGGGGCCGCGATCCTGTCCTGGGTCCGTATTCCTCGCACCGCGGTTCCTGCCGCCCTGCCGATTCTGAGCATCTCGGTGGTGACCCTGATGGTGTCGGCGGCGATGTGGGGCTACCGCTGGTCGCCCCGGATGTGGACGTTGTGGCTGTGTCTGGCCCTGATCGGGTCGTCGCTGCTCTGGTACCGCAAGCACGGCCGTCCCGACCTGCCGGTGTGGATCTCGCGGGCACGTGAGGTCGTCGCTCCGTCGTCGCGAGCGTCCGCCCTCGCCCACGTGCGGTTCGTGCTGACCGATCGCGAGACGTTGCGACGCAACGTCGCCGGCCTGATTCTGGCGTTGGCGTTCTTCCTGTGGCTGCCGCTGTTGCCGGGTCTCGAGCGCGCGACGTACTCGCAGTTCGGGCTGTTGACCGCCGGAACCGGCCCCGGACTGGTGCTGTGCATGGTCCTGGTCATGGCGGCGTTCCTGATCGCGTTGCGGCGTCATCAGCTTCGCACCATGGTGGTCGCCATCGGCCTGGCCATCGTGGTGCAGCGATTCACCGTCACGCTCGTCACGTCCGCTCCGATCTACGACTGGACGTACAAGCACGTCGCCGTCACGGAGTTCGTTCTGGATCTGAACCGACTGGCACCGGGCGGCGTCGACATCTACAGCGAGTGGCCCAGCTTCTTCCTCGTCTCGGCCTGGTTCCAGCACGTCACCGGATACGACACGCTGTCCCTGGCGCACGTGTTCGCGCCGTTGATCCACGTGGTGCTCGCGGCGGCCGTCTACGGCCTCGCACGGGTCATGAAGTTCGACAAGCGCGCAGCGATCACGGCGGCGATGCTCGCCGAGGTCATCAACTGGGTTGGCCAGGACTACTACTCACCGCAGGCGTGGGCGCTACTGCTCGCCGTGGGCTTCCTGGCGCTGTTGATGTCCTCGACACTCACCAGGTCCGCGGCGTACGTGTCCATCGTTCCGTTCGCGGCACTGGTCCCCACGCACCAACTGACCCCGTACTGGCTGATGGCCGTCACCGGCGTGCTGCTGGTGACGCGACGAGCCAAGCCGTGGTGGTTGATGATTCCGCTCGGCATCATCTTGCTGGGATACCTGTATCCGCGACTGCCGATCGTGGCACCGTACGGACTCTTCCAGGGGTTCGATCCCGTGCAGAACGCCGCGAGCAACGTCGAGGCGGAGGGTGTGCTCGGCAAACAGATCACGTCTCTGGTCTGCCGCGCACTCTCCGGTGGGGTGTTCGTGCTGGCGTTCGCCTCGGCCGTCTACGCCTGGCGCACCAAGAAGACGTTCTGGGCTCCGATGGTGATGGCATTCGGCTCGATCATGCTCCTCGCCGGCCAGAGCTACGGCGGTGAGGCGATCTTCCGGGTGTACCTCTATGCGATTCCCGGTTGCGTGCTCCTGATCGTTCCCCTGTTCCTGGCACTGTTCGATCGGACGCCGTCCCAGGATCGCCCCTCCCGGGCCCGCAGGCTCACCGCCAGGACCTCGGTCGCGGTCGCCACTGCCGGGGCCATCGGCTCCGCTGTACTGGGCTTGCAGAGCTACTTCGGCCTGTGGCCGATCGTCCTCGAGAATCGCGAACAGATCGACGACGCCCGAGCGGTGGCCGCGCAGTCGCCGAACGGAACCGCGATCACGATGCTGTACTCCTCGGGCTACCCGGCCCGGTCGACGTCGGACTACGGACGACTGACCGCGGCCAACGAATACTGGGACGTCCCGCTCTACGCGCTCGGCCCCGAGTACATGGAGGGCTTCCCGACGCCCGAGAAGCTCGGCCAGATCGACTACAACGCGTCGATCAGCGACACACCTACCTACATGGTGCTGACTCGTCAGTCGCTCGAGGCGATGCAGTACTACGGTTTCGTCGCCGACGATGCGGTCGCCCGTTTCCGGCAGTGGCTCGCCACCAATTCGGCGTGGTCGGTGCGGTATCAGGACGCCGACACGATCGTCTATCAGTACCGATCTCGTTGATTCGGTTCACAAACTATGACGTGAATCTCCAAACAATCTTCCAGTTGGTTTGTTTGCAGCTTGACAAACCAGCAGCTTCTTTTAAGCTTGCTTTCAGTCAAAGGAAACAGGTTCTTACGCTTCAGAACGAACGTCAAGGCACTGTCTGTGGATGCGGCGGGGGTCGATTCACGGAGCTCGGAGACATCTGCCCATCGCACTCGACCCATGTGGAATGGATATGTTGAATCGTCAGAATCCCCGCGTCAGTGTCGTCATCCCGACGCTCAACGAGGCCGCGAACCTTCGTCACGTCCTCCCCCTGCTCTCTCACGATTACGAGCTCGTGCTGGTCGACGGTGGATCCGTCGACGGCACCATCGACGCGGCACGCGAGATTCGCGGTGACATTCGCATCATCAAGCAGACCCGCAAGGGCAAGGGCAACGCGCTCGCATGCGGCTTCGAGGCCGCTACCGGCGACATCATCGTCATGTTCGACGCCGACGGTTCCGCCGATGCCGCCGAGATCCCGCGCTTCGTCGACGCCCTGATCGCCGGTGCCGACTTCGCCAAGGGCAGCCGGTTCTGCGAGGGTGGCGGGAGCCACGACATCACTCCGCTGCGCCGCGCAGGCAACGGTGGCCTGCACCTCGTGGCCAACACGCTCTTCGGAACTCGCTTCTCGGATCTCTGCTACGGCTACAACGCTTTCTGGCGCGATCTGGTGCCGGTCCTCGACCTGCCCGTCGTCGATCAGCCGGGTGCCGAGGGCATGATGCTCTGGGGCGACGGTTTCGAGATCGAGACCATCATCAACTGCCGCTTCGCCGAGGCGTCCGTGCGCATCGAGGAAGTGCCGAGCGTCGAACTGGCCCGCATCTACGGCCAGAGCAATCTGCGCACGTTCTCGGACGGCTTCCGGGTGTTGCGCACCCTGATGACCGAACGCATGCGTGCCCGCAGGATCAAGCGCAGGTCCATCGTGCGTCCGTTGCGTGAGTCGATCGACGCCCGTACCGACATGGACCTCGAGTTCGAGGCTCTGGAGTCGTACAACGAGGTTCTCGAACTCCGCGAGAAGACGGCGTGAGTCTGCCGACTTCCTCGGTAGTCATCTGCGCGTACACGTTGGCTCGATGGTCCGAACTCCGGACCGCCGTGACGGCCGTCCTCGACCAGGACGTGCCTGCCGACGAACTGATCGTCGTCATCGATCACAATGCGCAACTGGCCGAACGCGCACGCGACGAGTTCTCGCCGCTGCACCGGAGCGTGAACGTGGTGGAGAACAACCACCCTCGCGGCCTCTCCGGAGCGCGCAACACCTCGCTCGATATCGCGACCGGTGAGATCGTCGTCTTTCTGGACGACGACGCCTCACCGCGCACCACAGAGTGGCTCGGAGCCATTCTGTCCCATTACTCGGACGATGCCGTGTACGCCGTTGGGGGCTCTGCATACCCGGTATGGCCGGACAAGCGTCCGGCCTTCTTACCGGCCGAGGTAGTGGGTGAACCCGGCGAACTCGATTGGGTCGTCGGGTGCACCTACCGCGGGCAGCCGACGGAAACCGCTCAGGTCCGCAATCTCATGGGCGCGAACATGTCGTTCCGCCGTGAGCCCGTCGTCGCACTCGGCGGATTCGTCTCCGGCATCGGCCGGATCGGACGTGTCCCCCTCGGCTGCGAGGAGACGGAGTTGTGCATCCGTCTGCGCCAGACGCATCCGGACGCCCAGATCGTGTTCGATCCTTCCATCGTCGTCGATCACACGGTCAGTGCCGACCGCACTCGTCCGCGCTACCTCATCACGCGCAGCTACGCCGAGGGCGTGTCCAAGGCCGCCATCGCCCGGTTGATCGGGGCCGAGGACGCACTGTCCTCGGAGCGGGCGTACACCGCCAAGATTCTGCCTCGTGCGGTCGGCCGGGAGACCAGCGCCGCTGCGCGCGGCAACCCGGCACGCGCATGGGGTGCGATGGCCGTGGTGGCAAGCGTCGGTGCAGCCGGAATCGGCTATGCCCGAGGCAAACTGAGCACGAGCCGCTAGCAGCACGTGCACAGAACTTCGTAGCCCACTACGAATTTCTGCTCACGACCTCGGTGCCACCGAGGCCCGCTCCACCGAGTTGAGCGCGCGCACATGTCCGCGCGGTGCACTCGCGCCACGACCGACGAGGGTCAGGGTACGAGGTTCGTTCGGTGCCAGGTGGAACCACGAGTCCGACGCCTCGAAACCGTCGATGTCGACGCAGACGTACTGCGCCGGCCAGTCGGCTCGGACGGTCAGTTCCCAGTTCCCCGAGATCGTTTCGACGACACTGGCGACCAATCCCACCGTGTTCTGCCGACTCTGCGCGCCGACGAGCGCGGTGGTTCGCGCAACCTCCACACCATTGTCGTCCGAGAACACGACCGTGACGGCGGAGTAGGTTCGACTGCCGAAGCGGTAGGCATGGTTGGCGTCGGTGAAGGTACCGACGATCGAATCCACGGTCAGTGTGACGGATCCGTTCGCCGGGGCGTGCACCGCACGTTCGTACTCGTGGCTGCCGCGGGAGGCGTGCAACACCACTCGGATACTGCCCGAGCGTGCCGGCCCGTCGTTGACCAGTTCCACCGAATAGCCGTCGAGTCCGTTGTCGGACAACAGCAATGCCACCGGGGCGCTTGCCCGCGCCAATGCGTAGAAGGGAGCCTTGGGCACACCGGCGGTGTCGACGATGCCCCAGCCTGCGCCGGGGACGGTGTCTCGTAGCGTCAGCACGAGGGCTCCGGCGCACCCAGAGGATGCTCGACGCCAATGGCCGAACGCTTCGGTGAAGGCTTCGACGATCGCCGCTCTGCCGTAATCGAGGTACAGCTCTGCGTCGTCCCGCCGGATCAGGTGCGGGTCGACGCCGAAGATCGTGCGTACGTAGTGATCTCGCACGTCCTCGAAATCCCAGGACGAGCCGCGGTCACGGGGGACGGCGGCCTTCCAGTCCGGGTGGTGACCGGCGACGGCCGCGGACCCGAAGAATTTCTCCACCTGCGCCCGCTCCGGGGGGACTGCGAAGGCCAGGCATTCTGCCGCGAAACGCACGCCGGCAGTGCGGATATCGGACAGTGGCCGGAGGTATCCGCCCACGCCGAAGTAGTGCGCGATGCCGTCGCCCACGTGTGTGTGCAGTTCTCCGCTCACGCTGGACGGGCTCGATGTCACGTACGCGACTCCGGGTAGTCGATCGGCGAGAAAATCGGGAACGACGCTGTCCAGCATCGTCATTCGCTGATCATCGGCCGCGAGTCCCACCATCGTGGGTTGCTGCTGGGTCTCGCTTCCGCCACTGACGACCATCAGGGCAGGGTTGGCCGAGACGATGTCGGCGAACGCGTCGAGCTCGCGGGTGACCGCTGCGGTGTAAGCGTCGTCGGTGGGCGGGTCGATGGTGCCGAACATGACGTCCTGCCACACCATGATGCCCAGTTCCGCACACAGGGACCAGAATTCGGGCTGCTCGTACACCAGGGTGCCGACGATGCGCACCATGTTCAGGCCCGCCGACCGGAGCTGCTCGAGTGCCGCCCGCAGTTCGGGCTCCGGCGACCACAACCGCACCGGGTCAAGCGGGGTCCAGGTTCCTCCGCGACAGAAGACGTTCTCACCGTTGACCGTCAGGACCGCGCCGCCGGCCGTGCGGTCCAGGTCGACCGTACGAAACCCGACGACGCCCATGGGATGCACGACGCCGTCCACCTCGAGCGCGACGCGATAGGTCCGCGGTCGGCCGTGAGTGTGGGGCCACCAGAGTTCGACATCGGGTAGCGTCACCGACCGGTCGATGTGCTCGACGGTTCCGAGTTCGACCGTGTGAACTCCGGACACGGTGTCGTCGATCATGATTCGAGCCGCCCCTGGAGCATCGAGCTCGGCGCGCAGTGTGACGATGCCGTCCGTACCCGATACCGCCGTCGACAGGGCGACACGACGAACGTCGGGGATCACCGACATCGACACCGGGCGCCACGGTCCGACCGGTACCGGAAGGGGCCCGTACACGGGTGCGCGTCCGAGCATCGTCGTCCGCTCGTGCCTCAGCCCTTGCGCGGCGATCATCGACGATCGCCAGCGACCGCGTGCGCGTCGAGACTTCAGATGCGCACTCAGCGATTCGATGTGGACGGCGATGGCGACGGTGTCACCGCAGTCCGTCAGATCGAGAGTCTCGGGAACGAACATCGACGTCACGGTTCGGTGGTGGACGCCGTCGATCCAGATCTGGGCACGGGTTGCGATGCCACCGAATCTCGTTCGCACCCGGCGATGGTCACCGGTGGGGACATCGGCGACGAACCACCAGTCGTGATCGTCCGGATTCACTGCCAGTGAGCTTCCGAGCGCGGTGGCAACCGTGCCCGGCACCACCGCGTCGATCCAGTCGAGATCGTCTCGTAGGTCGCGGGGGTCGAGAACGGAACCGGCGTCGGTTCGGGCCAGACGCCACCGAACGCCGTCGAGCAGATCGATCACGTGCCCAATGCACCCGCAACGATGTCCATGGCCGCCATCCAGTTCTTGCTCATCTCGATCAGCGGCTCGTCGAGCACCACGTCCCGGCCACGTGCTGCGCGTGCCATCCGGAACTGAACGGCCTTGGCACCGGAGGCGGCGGCGAGAAAGTGCGGAGCGGCAACGGCGGCGCCCGCCACGCCTCGGCCTTCGAGGTAGTGCACATAGTTCGCGGCGAGTTCTGCCGTTGCGCCGAACTGCCGGAGCAGGCCGAACGACCACAGATGGAAGGCGTCGGGGCCGGCGGTCTGCACGAGCGGGATGTCGGCGATGATACGACGGGCGAGCGCATCGACCGGGTTACCCGGAGCGCGGCGCACCAGGTGTGCGCGAGCGACATCGAGGTCACGGTCACCGAAACCGGCGTCGAGAACCGCGGCGTCCACTTTGATCTGCTCGACGTACGGCAGCAGCACCTCGGCGTGCGGTTCCGGAGCGAGATTGAAGATGCCGTCGAAATCGGCCCCGGTGAGCTCGAAGTAGCCCCGATTGTGGAAGTACCCCATCACCTTGGCGTCGCGATCGATGAGGTTCGGCACGATGGTGGTCTTGGTGTGCTGATTGCGGTAGCTGGTCCCTGCGGTGTCGGGCAGCCAGAAGCCGTCGACCTCGACGGTGACGTGGATGCCGTCTTCCAGGCCTTCGACGACGTGCTCGAGCACCGGGCGCCACACGTTCATCTCGGCGACACCGATGCCGTACAGGGTGCGTAGGTCCTCGGGCGCGATCTTCACGAAGTCCCACTGTCGCCCGTCGCATCCGGCGCTCAGCACGAAAGCGAGAGCGGGGGTCGGATCGGCACAGAACGAATGCAGAACTTCGATCCACAGGTCGACGTAACAGTTGGTTTCGGTCCAGATGCGGTCGTGATTGTGTATCGGGTGCGGTCGGTAACTGATGGGGTCGAGTTCCAGGACTCGAAGGCTGGTCCCGAGCCTGTCCAGCACTGCATCGTTCGACATGAAGCCTCTCCTACCGGATCGAATGTCGGACGGTCCCCGAGCCGCATTTGTCCGTATTGCCTGTATCCAGGCCCCTAATTCTAACGAATCGGTTTGTTCTTCGCACTCGATCGGACGGTAGGATTGTTTTTGCCCGGACGAACTACCTGCGCGGCCACCACCTCGACAGCAGTGATTCCTGACCCCGATACCGGGGGCAATCACAGAGCGAGCAGTCGGTTCCGCGCCGGTAATGCTGGTGCGCAGCTTGTTCGTGATGGCACTTACACAATGGCTCTGAGCTGGGCACATGCCGAGTGTAGACAACACCTGACACATCCACGCCCAACTCGGGTTCGCATGAGGAGGCACACGCGCGATGCGCCGTTTTGCAACCAGCGCCGCGCTGGTCATCGGCTGGGCTCTGCTCGCAGCCGTAGTCGGAATGTTCCTCGTTCGCCAGATAGGTGTGACGGAGATCACTTTCGTTGCCTTCGTCGTCGGCGCTCCGTATCTCGGTATCGCTTCGATCGTCGCCGTGCTGTTGTTCGCCGCGGCGCGCTCGCGTATCGGATCGGCCGTCGCAGTACTGGTGACCATCGCGGTGGTCGGGGTTCAGGTGCCGATGTTCCTCGCGGACGGCCCGGACAACACCGGACCGGAACTGTCGGTCCTGACGATCAACGTGGCGCACGGTGACGCCGACGCCGCGTCCATCGTCGACGCGGTGCGCAGCAACGATGTCGACATTCTCGCTGTCCAGGAACTGACCCCGGAAGAGGTCACCGATCTACAGGCCGCGGGCATCGACGACCTTCTGCCGTTCTCCTTCACCGCTGCGCTCCCGGTCGCCGATGGCACCGGACTGTGGAGCCGCACCCCGCTGACCGACGGCACCCGCCTCGACAACTTCGGATTCGTACCGGTGCAGGCGAGAACCACCGTCGACGGGCAGGAGCTGACCGTCGTGTCCTTCCACGCCATGTCTCCTGCCACACCGCGCCACACCACCGAGTGGGATGCCGACCTGGCCCGGATGCGGTCGATCATGGACACCTACCAGGGCACTGTGCTGGTCGCCGGCGATTTCAACGCCACCAACGACCACCGGCAGTTCCGCACGCTGGCATCGTCCCCGTTCTCCGACGCGGCAGACGGGGCGGGTGCCGGCCTGTTCCGCACGTTCCCGTCGGAGCGTCCGCTCGCGCGCCTGGACCATGTGGTGACGAGTGAGAACGTCCGCGCCCGGTCGGTCGAGCCGTTGGCGATCCCGGACAGCGATCACCTGGCCGTTCTCGCGGAGTTGCAGCTGCCCTGAACTGGGCGGCCGCCGGCACCGGCTAGAAGCGGGGCAACTCGATCACCGGTGCGGGCGGAAGCTGGATCTGCGGCAACTGGATCTGCGGCAGGCCGGGGATCAGCGGAGCCGGGGCCGGCGCTGGAGCAGGCGCGGCGGGCGGCACGTATTCCGGCTCGGAGTACGTCCGAGCCGGAGCCTGAGCTGCCTCGGTGGTCGGCGGCACGGTGGTGGTGGGTGCTGCGGTGGTGGGCGGCACGGTGGTCCTCGGCGTCGTGGGCTCCGCAGTGGCGGGTGCGGTCGTCTCGGTCGGTGCACTCGTCGGCTCCGTGGAGCTGCCGCCGTACCCCAGGGACAACCCCAGTGCGGCGACTGCGACGAGACCGCCTGCGACCAGTACTGCGCCGCGCACCTTGCGCTTCGAGTCGGCGGGCTTGTCGGCTCCGGGCTCCGGGCTCAACCAGTCCGGAGCCCCGGTCAACGATGCGGGATCGGACGGAGACTGCCGAACGCCCGGCTGCGGGCCCGGTCGGCGCGGTGCGTCGGCCACCGGAGTCGCGAGCAGCGCCGCGCCGCGTGCGGCCACCGATTCCGGGTTCGCCGGGGTTACGACGGGGAGGCCGATCCACGCCGTGAGAATCGATTCGACCAGCGGGATGCGTGCTCCACCGCCGATGAGGAACAGCGCGTCGACGTGCTTGGGTGACCGACTGATCACGTCACGGACCAACCGTGCCGAGTACTCGATCGGAACGGTCACCAGAGACTCGAACGACTCGCGCGAGATCAGGATCACGCCGCCGTCACCGGGCAGGCAGACCGCGCCGCTGGTCGAGAGCTGCTCCTTGGCCACTCGGCATCGCGCGGTGAACTCGCTCAGTTCCTGGTTGTCGGCGATGTCGACGCCCTGCTTGGCGAGCTGGTTGTCCGAGATGAGCCGATCGAAATCGTCGCCGCTGATGTCGATGGTGCGCTCGGCGAGCAGGACCTGCCCGGTGCCGCGGTCGATGACACTGATCGTCAGTCCGGAGCTGCCGAGATCGTAGAGAGCGATGGTGCCGAAGTGTCCCAGTTCGCCCGACGCCTCGAGGTACTGCAACGCTGCTCGCGCCTCGGGAACCAGTCGGTAGTTGTAGAGCCGCTGACTCGCCATCGCCTGCTGGATCTCGCCGAACTGCTGCTGGTCTCGATACGCGACGCCCGTCGCTTGCACCGGTCCGCCGTCGCCCGGCTGCGAGAGCACGACGCCGATCGATTCGGCGGCCAATTCCTCCGCGCGGTCCCAGTAGGCGTCGACGGTGTCGTGGTGGAAGTCGAGCCGACCCGAATCCTGAGGGCGCGCGTCGGGACGAGCCATGCGCACGGCACTGGCTCCCACCGACACGCCGAGAACTTCGGTCATTACCCGCCTTCGGTCGACTTCCCCGTGAACACACGCCGAGACTCGATGTCACGAACGAGTCTCGATCCCCCTGCCAATGGCTCACTGTAGCGCGTCCCGCAGTGCACAGTGCAGCACCCGACCACAGCACTACAGTTGCGGGCATGCGCGTTCTGTTCGTCTGCACCGGGAACATCTGCCGATCGCCCACAGCCGAGCGACTTGCGGCTGCTTTCGCGCGCGAGGGCGGGTTCGAGCTGACCGCGAGCAGCGCCGGAACGCAGGGTTTGACCGGACATGCCATGGACCCGACGGCTGCGACGGTGGTGACGCAGCTCGGCGGCGACCCGGACGGTTTCGTCGCCCGACGCCTCACGCCTGCGATCGCTGCCGACGCCGACCTCGTTCTGACGATGACGGCGGCACACCGAGACGCCGTTCTCGCCCTTGCACCGCGACAGATGCGTCGCACCTTCACGCTGCTCGAGGCGGCCGGTCTCGCTGCCGCGTCGGGCGCGAGCACCGTCGCCACCCTGGCCGACGCACGGGCGGTGCACCGTGTCGACACACTCGACATCGGCGACCCGTATCGGCGTGATCACTCGGTGTACGAGCAGGCCGGGGAGTTGATCGCGGAGACGCTGCCTCATGTTCTGCGGTTGGCGACCCAGTGACCGTCCACCTCTCACCACTCCGCTCGCTGAGGTAACGTTCTCGCATCATTGCCGACCATCCGGGTCCGGCCACGGCGTTAGGGTCTGTGCATGCGCGACAAGGTCATCGCGTCGGCAGCAGTGGCGAGCGCCGGCGTGGCCGTCGCAGTGGGTTTGACCATCGGCGCTCTCGGTGGTGCGTTCGACGACTCGAGCGAGACCGTTCGTCCGCCGGCTCTGAAGTCGGACAGCCTGAGTTCGGTCGAGACGACACCGACCTCGACGATCGTCATCGTCCCGCCGTCGCCCACATGGCAGGTCGCGGTACCCACCACCGCTCGCCCCACGACGACGACTCCGGATCGGCCCGAGACCACGACGCGTAGTCCGCGCCGAACCCCGTCCTCGGACCGCACGACGACCACCACCTCGACGGAGGATTCGGACGACGAGAGCAGCACCACGGAACCCGAGTCGGACGCCGGGCCCTAGGCGCCGGCCTGGTGTCATCAGCCGGGCTTCGTCAACGCCGTGTTGTCACCGATTCGCAACGCGGCCACCAGTTCTCGGTAGAGCGAGTCGGTGTTCATGAGCTCGGAGTGCGTGCCTCTGGCGCGGACAACTCCGTCCTCCATCACGAGGATCGTGTCGGCGTCGAGCACGGTGGACAACCTGTGCGCGATGGTCACGACGGCCGAGTCGGTCGCGATCGATCGGATCACCTCGTGGATCGCCGCCTCGGTGCGGCCGTCGACCTGGGCGGTTGCCTCGTCGAGCAGAAGAATTTCCGGACGCCGAACGATGGCCCTGGCCAACGCAATTCGTTGACGCTGTCCACCGGAGACGGTCGATCCGATCAGGTCGGTGTCCAGCCCTTCGTCCAACGCACGGATCGCCGAGTCCAGATGCACCGATTCGAGCGCCGCCCAGATGTCGGCCTCGCTGGCCTCGGGATGGCTGAACAGCAGGTTCTCTCGAATCGAGCCGGGAAGAACCGGCGTCTCCTGTTCCACGTAGGACAACCGGGCTCGTACCTCGTCGATGGTCAGCTCGTCGTACGGGGTTCCGCCGAGCCTGATCTCGCCGGCCTCGGGCGTCAGGAAGCGCAGGATCAACGAGAAGACGCTGGTCTTGCCCGCCCCCGACGGTCCGACGATCGCGGTGTGTCCACGCGCGGGCACCTCGAGGTCCATCCCGCGCACGGCCGGCTCCCTACCCGGTGCGTATCGTGCTGTGACGCTGCGGAATTCGAGGGCCGGAGCGGGCGCACGGGTCTTCTCCGACCGGTTCGAAGCCGTCTCCCCTTTCTCGGTGACCAGGTCGTCGATCTGGCGAATACGGGCCGCCGCAGCCATACCGGCCTGCAGTGCGGTGATGTTCGTGGCCAGTGTGGACACCGGGCCCATCACCTGGAATGCGTACAGCAGAAACGCGATCAGGCTGGACACGGCCAGCGCTCCGGTACTGACGCGATAGCCGCCGAGGCCGAGGATTCCAATGATCGCCAACTGCACTCCGCCTCCGGCGAACGTCCATGCCAACGCGGAGATCTTGACCGCCCTGACGCTGTGCTGCGCGGAGATTCGCGCCTCGGAGATGACTCGCTCCGATTCGCGGGCCTCGGCCCTGCTGGACTTGACGGTCCGAATCGCCCGCAGCGTGCCGTCGAGAATTCCGCCGAGGCGGCCCACTGCCTCCTGGGATTGCCGCTGTGCGACGGCGATCGGAGGCATCAGGCGAGCGAACAGCACCGCGATCGCAATGATGGCCACGGCGATCGCGCCGAGCAGCACCAGATCCAGCACGGCCATGAGAATCAGTGCGCCGACGAGGCCGACCACACTGTTGACTATTGCCACCAACGCATTCGAGGTGGCCTCGCGTAGCAGAACGGTGTCGGAGGTGACCCGGGTGACGAGTTCTCCGGTGGGCCGGGTGCCCAGACTTCCGACGGTGGCACCGAAGTACTTGCGCACGATGGATTTACGGGCGTCCAGGACCACGCGTTCGGCCAGGACCCCCAGCACGATCCATTGCAGATACAGAACCAGTGAGCCCACCACCAGCAGACCGACCAGGATCAGCACTGGCATTATCAGAGACGAGTCGGTGCCGAGACCGTCGAGCACTCCTTTGGCGACCATCGGCGTCGCCAGGGCTGCTCCGGTGCCGATCAGACCGAGTGTCAGGCCGAGCGAGAGAGTCCGGCGGTGCGGGCGAACGAACTGCCACAGCACGCGCAGATTCGGGACCGTGATCTTCTTCTTCTCTGCCGTAGCGATCTGCACGTCGACCATGGCACCAGTGTGCCGGATCGGGCGGTGGGGTCTAGGTCGCGTTCCAGATCATGTGCACGGTCGTACCGTCCTGGTCCGAGGTGACGGCGGCGCTGTCGGCCAGCGCCCGCATCAGCGGCACACCACGCCCGCGGTTGGGATCGGAGTTGTGCGATGCCCAGTCCCCGCGATCGGTCACCCGCACTTCTATCCGACCCTCCGCGGCACATGTGACTCGAATGTCGAGTGTCCCGCGATCGGTGTGGTCTCGATACGCGTGCTCGACGCTGTTCGCTATCGCCTCGTACGTGGCCAGCACCACGTCGTACGCACGATCGGGGTCGACGCCCGCATTGCCCAACCAGTCACCGAGCTCACGACGAAGCTCCGACGCTCGATCCGCATCGGCAGGTTCACCGGTGAACAGCAGTTCTTCCATTCGCGCACCTGCCGTCGAGATCGAGCTGTCGGTACGTGAGTCGTCACCTCCGAAGAGAGTCGCCATCATGAATCCCGTCTACCCAAAAGTTCAGGATCTACCCGCATGAATTGCAACGAATGCTTCGTCGACCGTTGCATAGATTCCGAACACCTCGTCCAAACCGACGAGAGTGAGAGGCCGTCCGGTCGCCGGACCGTCCGCGACCACTGCAAACCCGGCCTCGCCGCCGAGCTGCTGATGCGTCGACGCCAGCAGGGACATGCCCGCGGAGGCGAGAAATCCCACATCACTGAGATCGATCACCACAGCCGTCGGCGATTTCTCGAGCACGAGAGCGACCGACTCGGACAGATCGGGAGCAGTCACCAGATCCAGTTCACCGGACACCGCCAGAACGACGTCCTGGTCACGCCATTCCACGATCACATCGAAGTGCTGGGGCCCGAGGCCCATGTCGTCCGCAGTCACACGAAGACTTTACCTCGCCTCCCCCTGGCGGACTTTCTCCCGATCGGCCGACCGACCCGACTCCCGTTAGGCTCGCTTCGGTGATCGAGGGACTGCACAGCGCGAACCGTCGCGAATCTCGTCGTCGTTCGGCCGGCGAATACGTCGCGGTCACGGTCGGCGGCGCGTTCGGTGCGGCGTTGCGGTACGAGGTCTGGACGTGGCGGGCATCGCCGAGGTGGCTGCTGGTGAGCACGTTCGGTGTGAACGTGTTCGGATGCCTCGTCGTCGGTGCGGCGTTGGGGTATCTGTGGGGCCGACCGGCTCCGGTTGCCCGTGCAACAGTGTTCGGGCTGGCGTGCGGGTTCACCACGTTCGGTCTGTACGCATTCCACGCCGTCACGCATCGTGGTGCATGGAATTCGGTTGTCTATCTGCTGGCCACACCGGTGGTGGCGCTCGTCGCGATGGCATTCGGCGCGGCGATCACGAGGCCGAGGACGGGCAGCGCTCGATGACGACGATGCTCCTGGTGGCCGCCGGAGGCGGACTCGCTGCGCTCGGGCAGTTCGTGTTCTCGCACGCGATCAGGTCTCGGCGACGGTTGTCCGCACTGAATCTGGTGGCGTGCGCGACCTTGGGACTGGTGTTCGCGCTCGATCCACCGGACCGGTTTCGTTCGCTCGTTGGCGTCGGATTTCTGGCCTCGGTGGCTCCGATGGCCACCGTGGTGCTGGCCACGCTTCGGCTCACTCGGGATCAGCAGTATCGCAGCGCTGCAACGTTCTTCGCGGCCAATGTGGTGGGCGGTATCGCCGCGGTGATGTTCGGGTTCCTGGCGTGGAAGTCCGGGATCACGCTCTATCACAAGATCGTCTGACTCGGATCCGTCAGTCGCTCGTCGAGTCCTCGCACGACCCCTGCAATCCGGCCTTGACGAATCCGGCGATCTGATAGAGGTAGGTGAATTCCCATTCGACGAGGGAGAAGTCGTAGGAGCGTGGCGTCGGACGCATGGTGACGGTGCCGTCGAAGCATCGATCGAAGATGTAGCGGGCGCGCGGTAGGTGATATCGCCAGGTGACGACGATGACGTGGTTCCACCCGCGTTCGCGGGCGAGTTCCTGGGTGAACATGGCCTCTCCGCGCGTGGTCGACGGCACCGGCGGGATACACAGCACCTCGAACTTCTGTGACGATGTGGCACACGCCTTCTTCATCGTCGAGTCACCGGATCCGTAGGGGTCGGAGAGCACAACCGTCTTCGCCAGACCCTGTTCGGCGAGCGAGATTCCGTAGGCCTCGCGGCCGTCGTGTTCACCGCCCAGTACGACGATCGCGTCGGCCGTGGTCAGCGGATCGACGCGAGCCTTGGTGAACGTGACGTATCCGCCGACACCGATCGCGGACACCAGGACAACAGGGATCGCGAAGGCGAGAAACAGCAGCAGGCGTCCGCGGAACACCTCCCCAGGTTAGGGAAGGCGCTCCGCGGGCGCGCGGTCAGCGACTCACATCACTCACTCGGCTGCGGAACCGTGACGTTGCAGTCGGTCACCTCGGGGTTGATACCGAAGTAGTTGAGCGGGCCTGCGACGACGGTCAGGGCGATGGTGCCTGCGCCCGCGCAGTTCTCCGGTGCGCTCTCGAAATCTCCACGCTGGTACGACGCGAATGCGCCGATGATCAACCAGACGAGAACGATCAGTGTTACGAACCTCATGGTGCCCCCTTAGGCGGTCAGCCGCCGTTCGGCTGTCGGGAGCCAGGTATGTCCGATTGTCGCAGTCTTCAAACTGTGCCTAGTCGTTCTGCCTGGCCAACGTCTGCGACAGGTAGTCGCTCAGTGCCTGTTCCTGGACGCGATCGAGGGCGCGGGCGAGTTCTGCCTGTGCCGATTTCATCGCCAGTGCGCGCATCTTCTCGAACATCTCGGTCGTCTCGGCCACCTCCCCCGATTTGGGGAGCCAGCCGGGACCGTGTTGGTTGATCAAGTGGTCGGTCACGCTGCCCACCATCGACTCGGCGATGGCGTTCATCTTCGAGGCGGTTCGTTCGTGTTGGTCGAGCAGTTGTTCCAGGGTGAAGCCGTACTGGCTCAGATCGACGAACACCTCGAGGAGGGTGGGGTCGAGAATCTCGCATTGGTCCCCGTCGATTCTGATCAGTTTCGCTTCGATCAGTCGGGCAACGATGTCGTCGTTGTCCTCGCCGAGAAATTGCGCGATCAGTTCGACGGGAATGATCGTGGTCTCGGCCGACGACCACTTGCGAGTCACGATTTCCTGCAGGCCCAGTATCTCTTCCAGGTCCTTGCCCTGCTCCCAGCCCGAGAGGAAATCCGCGATGTGCGCCGAGGTGAAACCCCGCTGGAGCAGCGAGTCGATCACTTTCAGTCGCGTCAGGTGATCGTCGTTGTAGATGCCGACTCGTCCTCGGAGCGTGGGCGGCGGCAGCAGACCGCGTTCCTGGTACGCCCGCACGTTGCGAGTGGTCGTCTTGGCCTCTCGGGCCAAGTCGTCGATTCGATACTCCACCGAGCTCCCTACCTCCGCCGCGCGTCGACCCACAGGATATACGTCGACAACGCGGCGGAAGGAGGATCGCAGTCCGAACGTCAGCACGTCGACGGGCTTGCTCCGGAGCAATTCACGACCGGACGACGGCCCGTGCCGGTTCGAGCGGCACGTCGACGCGGCGCGGAACGATGGTGAAGTCGTCCTGCTCGACGTGGCGGAGTTGATCGACGTACTGGGTGGCGAAGCCGGGGAACATGGTGGCGTTGAAGCCGTCCTCGGTGAGATACCAACTGCTGCAACCGGAATTCCAGGTCGTCTTGGCGAGTTTGCGCTGCATGTCCTCGTTGTACGCATCCTGGACGTCCTGGCGTACATCGGCGCTGTGCAGATTTCCCTCGAGCACGAGAGAGATCGCCTCGACGAGGTAATCGATCTGCGCCTCCATGTACACCAGCGCCGAACTGTGCCCCGGGCCGGAGTTGGGACCGAACGTGAAGTACATGTTCGGATAGCCCGATACCGCAATACTCTTGTACGCCTTGGCCCCTGCGCTCCACTCGTCGGCCAGCACCCGACCGTCGCGTCCGGTGATCGGTATGGGAGTCCCGGTATTCGAGACGTCGAATCCGGTGGCGAACACGATCGCGTCGAATTGGTGCTCGATTCCTTCCACGGTCCGAATTCCCTTGGGCGAGAGCGTCGCGATCGGCCAGGTCACCAGCGTGCAGTTCGGCTTCTGCAGCGCCGGGTAGTAGTCGCTGGTCATCAGCAGTCGCTTGCAGCCGGCCCGGAAGCGAGGTGTCAGCTGCCGCCTCAGCCAGGGATCGCGAACCTGACGGCGCAGATGGGCTCGCCCGACCGTTTCGACGATGCGTGTCAACGGGGTCTTCCACACGACACCGAGTGCGACGGATTCGTGACCCCAGAACCACAGCGACCGGGCCAGGGTCTGGGCCTGCGGGAACCGCGCGTACAGACGCTGCGTGCTGTTCCGCGTTCTCCGATTGACTCGGGGCAGCGTCCACCCGGGGGTGCGCTGGAACACCTTGACCGTATCGGCGATCTTCACCAGTTCGGGAACGATCTGCACGGCGCTCGCTCCGGTTCCGACGACGGCGATCTTCTTACCCGCGAAGTCGTAGTCGTGATCCCACCGAGCACTGTGAATCTTGCGCCCCTCGTAGGTGTCGATTCCGCGGATGTTCGGCAGGCTGGCGTTGGCGAGCGGCCCCGACGCCATGACCACGGTGCGTGCCCGAACATCGGCATGCCCGTCGATGCTCAGGTGCCAGTGCCCGGACGCCTCGTTCCAGATGATGTCGACGACGTTGTGCCCGAATCGAATACGCGACTCGATGTCGAACTCGTCGACCATCGTGTGGATGTAGTCGAGAATCTCGCTACTACCGGAGTAGGTGTGCGACCAGTTCGGATTGGGCGCAAAACTGTACGAGTACAACCGGGACGGGATGTCGCACGCCGCGCCCGGATAGGTGTTGTCGCGCCAGGTTCCGCCGACGGCGCTGCCGCGTTCGAGGATGACGAAGTTCTCGATACCTCTGCTGCGCAGTCGGATGGCGGAGCCGATTCCGGCGAAACCTGCACCGACGATCACCGCGTCGAGTACGGCTTCGCGCACGTCGAACTCGCTCATGCGACGGGCTCGTACGTCAGTTCCTTGGCCCAGGTCGGCTCGGAATTGAGTGTCCTGCTCGGGTATCGGCGAGTGAGCTTCACCAGCCCGTCCGCCAGGACGTGGTACGGGTGCTTGCGGTTGATCACGATGCTGCCGTGCCACTGCACGATGCGATACATCGGTACCCGCAAGGCCACCGGGCTGCGTTCCCCGACACTCTTGAATCGCTTCATCGCGGTGTACAGCCGCTCCTCGTCGACGCCCATCTCGACGATGTTGTCGCGCATCTTGTTCAGCAGCGGGATGTACCGCAGGGTGCCGACGATGAGGGCGGGGTTCATCCACGCCCCGACGGTGTCGACCAAGATCTTGCGCATCCGCGAATGACCGAGCAGTTCGATGACCGCGAAATCGACTGCCAGGTGGCGTGATTCGTCGGAGTTGATCTTCTTGAAGACCGCCTGACAGACCGGATCCTCGATCTCGTCCATGATGAATTTCACCAGCGCGCCGTCCAGCGCCACCTCGAGCATCGGTATGACGGTGCCCAGCACAGCCAGCGACAGTCCGTCGGAATGCTTGTCGAGCCAGTCGATCACGAGCTTGACGTTGATGTTGGGCTCGGGCATCTCGTCGCCGTCGAGCATGCCCCAACGACGCATGAGAGCGAGCTCGGCGTTGGCGTGCTTCTGCTCCTCGGCGTGGAAGTAGCGATAGATCTCCGCCAGCGTCTCGTTCGGAGCCTTGAGCGCCATCGCCGCGAAACCACGAGCGCCCACGTTCTCGATCCACATCAGATCCGACATGAAGGGCTTGAGTTTGGCGTGCAGCTCGGGACCGATGGTCTCGGCGCCGGGGCCGTCCCAGTCGATGTCCGCCAAGGCCCACTGACGGTCCTTGATCTTGGTCAACATGTCTTCGAAATCCATTGCCATGTCAGGCTCCTGTGGTCGTCGAGGTGAAAGATTCGTTCTTCGCCTGCTGCTGCTCGGCGGGCATCACACGATTGAGCAACCCGAGAAAACGCACGTAGACCGCGGGCAGCAGTCTCTTGAATCGCCAGACTGCCTTGGCGTCGAACTGGGGCACGACGTAGAGCCGACCCCGGTCGAAGGCGTCGAGGGTTCGGGCAGCGATCTTGTCGGGAGACCGTCCGGTCCAGCGCATCGCGAACTCGGCCAGCCGCGACGAGCCGGCGGTGATTCGGCCGTCGACGGCCACGTTGGTCTTGACGAACGTCGGGCACAGAACCGACACCCGTACACCGGTACCCGACAGCTCCGCCGCCATCGTTTCCGACAGGCTCATCACTGCGGCCTTGCCGACGTTGTACGGACCCATCAGCGGCGCAGCGGCAAAGCCTGCCGCGGACGCGACGTTGATGATTCCGCCCTCACCGGCGGCACGCAGTCCAGGGGTGAACACCTCGCAGCCGTGGATCACACCCCAGAGGTTGATTCCCAGAGCCCAGTTCCAGTCCTCGAAACCGATGCTGCCGACCGGCTTTCCGCCGATTCCGACGCCTGCGTTGTTGATGACCACCGTGGTGGGCCCGTCGAATTCGATGCCGGCCCGCAGCGCCAGCTCCTCGACGTTCTCGCGAATCGACACATCGCATTCGACGGCGTATCCGGTGCCGCCGAGAGCGTTCACCATCGCGACGGTCTCCTGCGCTCGCGGCAGCGAGATGTCGGCGCACATGACGGCTCCTCCGCGACGAGCCAGTTCGAGCGCGAACGCACGGCCGATGCCGCTGCCCGCGCCGGTCACCACCGCTCTCGACCCGTACGAGGGTCTTCCGGCCTTGGTCCTCATCTGCTCACCTGTTCCTTCGAATCATGTTGTCCGACTTGACTGTCGAGTGCCCTGGTGACGAACTGGGCTGCACGCTCGAGCGCATGTTCGGCCTCGGGTATCAGCCGTGGGAGGGCCTGGAACACGTGCATCTGATCGGGCCAGATTTCGAGTTCGCTGCTGCCTCCTGCCTGGTCGATCATCGAGTGCAGATGCCGCGCATCGCCCCGCAGCATCTCGGCTCCGCCCACTTGGATCAGCGTCGGTGGCAGCTCTCGCACACGGCCGAGATCGAGCCGTAGTCGGGGGAGGCTCGCGTCGTGGCCGTCCGTGTAGAGCGAGACCAGTCCTCGCGCCGCCTTCGCCGAGATCATCGGGTCCTTCCGTAAGCGCTCCATCCGGGCCGAGAGCTCGAAATCGAGATCGATCAGCGGCGAGAACAGCACCATCGCTCCCGGTTGCGGCGTGCCGGTCCGGTCGTTCTCGATCAGCAGGTCTGCGGCCAGGTGTCCACCGGCCGAGTCCCCGGCGATGACGATGTTCGCAGCGTCGTACCCCTGACTCAGCAGCCAGCGGTACGCGGCTTCGAGGTCGTCGGCCGCCGCGGGAAACGGGTGTTCCGGGGCGAGCCGATAGTCCACCGTGAACACCGGCAGGCCGGTGGACCTGGACAGCCTCGCGGTCAGGCCACGATGCGTCCGCGCCGAGCAGATGACGTAGGCACTGCCGTGGATGTAGAGGATCACTCGCTGCCCTGGCGTTCGGCCGGGCGCTCGCACCCATTCGCCGCGCACCGAGCCGTCGGCCACCAGGTCCACCGTCGTTCCCTTCGGCACAGGACCGAACAGGTTCATCGAGGTGGCGACGAGGCGTCGAGAGAACTCGATGCCGCCGCGGGAGGTCGGGAGCAGGTTCGTCACCGGGCGCAGAAGCAGCCGAGTCGTCACGGCAGCGAGACGTGTTCGCCTGCAGCCTGATCGCGATACGCCGTGCGGCAGATGATCGTCGTCGATGATCGAGGTCACGTGATCACTGTCACCCTCTATTCGCCATTTGTCAATGGCCTATTAATTGGTGGTGAAGTGTGGAACAGTGACGGCCGACACCATGTACGCAAGGAGAGCGAGCACACGTGACGATTTTCGAGAGCTCACCATCGGCGGATCTCGATACCTCTGCCATCGGTCCCGAGGACAGGATCTTCGAGGTGGAGATCGCCGAGGTGACCTACGAAATCGACGATGCGATCTCTCTCGGTTTCAGGGTGCCCGAGGACCACGAAGACCGGTTTCGGTACGAGCCGGGTCAATTTCTCACCCTCGAGATTCCGTGCACCGACGGCGGTTCGGTGGCCCGCTGCTACTCCTTCTCGAGCTCCCCCGTCCGTGACCCGCTCCCCACCGTGACAGTGAAGCGCATCCAGGGCGGAGTGGCGTCACACTGGTTGCACGACAACGCCGTTCGCGGGATGCGACTGAGAGCGCTGAAACCGTCGGGTATGTTCGGACCCGAGAGCTGGGACGTGGATTTCGTCCTCATGGCCGCAGGCAGCGGGATCACCCCGATCATGTCGATCGTCAAGACCGCCCTGTTCGAGCACGACAATCGGATCACCCTCGTCTACGCCAACCAGAACCGTGACTCGGTGATCTTCGGGGAGCAGCTGACCGAACTACGGTCTCGCTTTCCCGATCGTCTCGACATTCACCATTGGTACACCTCGGATTCGGGGCTACCCACCGCTGTCGGACTGGCGTCGATGGACGCGACAGTTCCCGACGAATGCGAGGCGTTCCTGTGCGGGCCTGCGCAGTACATGAACGTCGCCGAGGAATGGCTCACCCTTACCGGCACGACCGCGCACAGAACCCATCGAGAGGTGTTCTCCTCCTTCGAGTCCAATCCGTTTCGGACCGCCGACACCGAGTTGCCCCACCGAACCGATGCGAACTCCGTCACCGCTCGGGTCGAGATCGACGGAATGGACACCGAGTTCACCTGGAATGCGGACACGAAGCTGCTCGACCGCCTCCTCGAACTCGGTCTCGATCCGCCGTACGTGTGCCGCGAAGGAACCTGCGGCGGGTGTGCCTACACGCTCACCGAGGGCACCGTGACCATGCTCGCGAACGAGACTCTCGACGAGTACGAACTCCAGCACGGCGTCCGATTGGCGTGCCAGTCCGTGCCCGATTCGACGACGGTTCGCGCGGTGTTCGACCGCTGATGCCGGAGTGGGGCGTTCAGCCCTCGAGCGTCAGCGAGTGAGGCTCCGACGTGAAGGTCGCAGCCGATCCCGCGGCGCGAGCTATGCCTGCGATTCCGCCCCAGACCATCATGGTGAGGTAGTCGACGAGTTCGTCGGCCGTCATGGTTCGATCGAAGATCCACCAGTGCGATGCCAGCCGGACCGCACCGATCATGGCGAATGCGATGGGCATCGAGCCGGCCGTCGAGAACTCGCGCTCTCCGAATCTGTCGATGATGACCGTGGCCAGCAAGTCTGCGATCAGCCCCTCCGCCGCGGTGATGATCTCCTGATTGCCGCTGACTGCATTGTTGGCGTGGACGTAGATGTAGATATCGGGATCGGTGGCGACCGTCGTGACGTAGGCACCGATCACTGCGCGGGTGAGCCGGTACTCGTCGAGGTCCTCGGACATCGCGTCCTGGATCCGAGGCATCAGTGCAGTCTCGACGTATCGAGCCATCGCGGCGTCGGCGAGACCCTTCTTGTCGGTGAAATGTTTGTACAGAACGGTTTTCGAGACACCGTTCGCGGAGGCGATGGCATCCATACCCACGTCGTGTCCGTGCTCGCGAATTGCTGCCAGTGTGCGATCGAGCAGTTCACGTCGCCGGGTGATTCTGTGCTCGCGCCACCGGTCGCTACGACCGTCCACCTTCACCGCAACGCTCATGCCGATTGCGATACCGCTCGTGATCCCCTCAGCAGAATCGACGCCACCAACTCCGGATCGTCCGACATCGGCACGTGTCCGAGCCCCGGGTACGTCGTCACGTCGGCCTGCGGAAAGATTCGACGCACCAGCGGTGCCTGGTACACCGGCAGAACCCAGTCGCGACGCCCCCACGCGACGGTGACGGGAACGGTCTCGTCGACCGGAACGCTGAAGCGCGGCACCGCGTTACCCGCTGCGTCGATCGCACGGTTGGTGGTGATGCTCAGCGCATCGATCGTGGCCGTCGCCGCCGGAACTCGCCACGGCTTGGCGTAGAACACGCCGTTGGCGATCGTACGACCGACGACGTTCCTCATGACGGCCGGTGCGATCGGACCGATGACCCGGGACGCGGCCCTGAGAAAGCGAAAGACGAGCAGTGCTCGTGTCTGATCCCAGTGGCCGCGGAAGAAGCCCGCCGGTGAGAGTGCGGTGGCCGAGGCGACCGACCCACGGGCCGCGAGCTCGAGTGCGAAGTACCCACCCAGCGAATTTCCGGCCACGTGTGGCTTCTCACCGTCCACGGCCACGTGCTCGAGGAAGCGCTCGAGCTCTGCCACGATCCACGGACCGAGGTCGAATTCCTCGGTGGGCAGTTCCGGTGACGCTCCGTGGCCGGGCAGATCCACCGTCACCACTCGCCGGTGCCGTGCCAGAGTCTCGACGACGCTGTCCCACGCGTGTTGCCGGTGCACGATGCCGTGAATGAGCACCAAGGTAGGGCCCTCACCCCGGATCGTGTGAGCCAGGGTGAGTCCATCGATGTCCGACGTCACTGCATACCGATCTTTCTCGGCTGGATGCGATACACGTTCGCCGTTCCCGACGAGGCCGTCCCAGCCGCACTCGACTTCGCCGCACGGCCGAAGGTCATCGATTCCGTCAGATCGTCGAACCGTGCGTCGATTCTGTCCAGAATGTAGTTCTGGCGCACCGACCACGGGCGTTCGGTCCCCGATTTCGGTAGCTCGTTCAGAGACCGCGTGACGTAACCGGCCGCCAGATCGACGACCGGACGAGAGTCGACAGCTTTGCCCTGCCGGTCCGGGATCGCATGGGTGTATCCGTGAGATCGCATGTACACCAGGAGTTTGGCCACAGCCTGCGCTGTCATGTCCGCCTTGAGCGTCCACGATGCGTTGGTGTACCCGATGGACCATGCGACGTTGGGTACGTCCTCGAGCATGTGGCCCTTGTAGACGAACTTGTCGTGCGCTTCGAGCCGCTCACCGTCCAGCGACAACTCGATACCGCCGAACGCCTGCAGCTTCAATCCCGTTGCGGTGACGATGATGTCGGCCGGGATTTCGTCGCCCGATTCCAGCAGGATGCCGTCGGCGGTGATCTCGGCGATTCGGTCGGTCACCACGCTCGCTCGACCGGAGCGGATGGCCTCGAACAGATCGCCGTCGGGTACGACGCACAGCCGCTGGTCCCACGGGGCGTACGTCGGCTTGAAGTGCTTGTCGACGTCGTACCCTCGCGGCAGTTGGGCTTTCGTCATCGCGCGAAAGACCTTGCGGGCCGTCTTCGGTGCACGGCGGCAGAGCTGGTAGGAACCGACCATCAACAGGGCGTTGCGCCAGCGAAGTGCGCTGTGCGCGAGCGTGTCCGGAAGCAGGCGTTTGGTGATCGTGGTGAACGGATCGGTCATCGGCAGCGACGCTATGTAGGTCGGTGAGCGCTGCAGCATCGTCACCGACGCGGCCTCGGCCGCAAGCGTGGGCACCAATGTGATTGCGGTTGCTCCACTTCCGATCACGACGACCTTCTTGCCGGAGTGATCGAGGTCCTCGGGCCACTGCTGCGGATGCACCACCTGACCGGTGAACTCGTCCAGCCCGGGAAGGTCGGGGGTGTACCCGCCCGAATAGTCGAAGTAGCCGGTGCACAGGAACAGGAATCGACTGCGGTAGGTCGTGGGAACACCGTTCGTCAGGGCGTCGACCGTCCACATGTCCGTCGACGAGTCCCAGTTCGCTGCGGTGACCATGGTCGAGAAACGCGTGCGCTCGTCGATTCCGTTGGCGTAGGCGGTATCGACGATGTAGTTGCGGATGTCTTCTCCGTGAGCGAGCAGTGTGTCGCCCTGCCACGGCGTGTGCGGGAACGAGAACGTGAAGATGTCACTGTCGGAGCGAATACCGGGGTATCGGAACAGATCCCAGGTACCGCCTGCTCGCTCGCGACCTTCGAGAATCGCGTAGCTGAGCTCCGGCGCCATCTGCTGCAAGCGATATGCGGCTCCGATGCCCGATATACCGGCACCGATGATGAGAACGTCCTCGACGTTGTCGTCGGAACCGTCGAACTCGGGCCACCGACCTTGGCTTTTCGTCACGCCGCGCCTCACTGTTTGCCGAACACCACCGCGATTTCGACCGATCGAGCAGGCAATCGCGACCTACATCACACAATGTGCCATTGACGAGTGGTGATGTCAATGGCAGCCTCGACGCATACCGATGAGAGGAATCCATCATGAACCTCACACCCTCCGTTGGGAGTGGAGCCCACGGAACGACCCGTGAGCTCACCGGATGCACCCCCATCTCGACCGGGACCAGTACCCGATGACTCCCGTGGTGGTCGGGGCCGCAGGAGTCATCGCTCTCCTTCTGTTCACCTCGCGCGGCGCAGGCATGGACTTCGACCGACGCGCCCTCGCCGGCGCGTACAAGCCGACGCGGTCGACCTGGCCGAAGCGACTGCGGAGCCGTCGACGCCAACGATGAACCCGGAAGCCCCGACCGTCGATAGTGACCCATCACACTCCTGTAGGACGTATGTTTCGGAGCAGCCGGATCGACTCATACTTATCGGCGTCGTCCGCGACGCCCCCAGCTCCGGATGTCCGGAGACGACCTACACGAAAGAGGTACGCACCGATGGCCGACTTCATCGACAAGGCTCAGCACAAGGCAGAGGAACTGGCCGGGACTGCGAAGGAGAAGGTCGGCGAGGCCACCGGTGACGACAGCCTCCGCGCCGAGGGTGCAACGGATCAGGCCAAGGCCAACACCCACCAGGCTGCAGACTCCGTGTCCGACGCGGCCGAGAATGTGGCCGACACCGCAACCGATGCCGCCAAGGAAGCCAAGCACGCAGCCTCCGACGTTGCCGACAAGGCCGCCGACGTGGCAGAGGATGTCAAGGACACGGTCAAGGACAAGGTCCAGAACGTCGACGTCGACGATGTGAAGGAGAAGGCCTCCCAGGTCGCCGACAAGGCAGCCGACAAAGCCTCCGCCGTCGCCGACGACGTCAAGAACACGGTTCGCAACATCGACAGCGACGATGTCGCCCAGGCCGCGAAGGTCGGCACTCCGGTCATCGCCGCCATCGCAGCCGCAGCCGGTGCCGTCGCGTTCGTGCTGATCCGTCGACGCAACCGTCGCCGCAGCGCCGCTCACCTGTTCGTTCCGTCGAAGCGCACCACCCGCAAGCTCGCCAAGAAGGCACGCAAGCACAGCTTCTGAAGGTAAGTGCACAGAGAAGCCCCGCCTCCCGTTCGAGGCGGGGCTTTTCTCGTCCCTACACCTTTTGTTCGTCCCTACAGGGGCTTGAGTGCCCGGCTCGGCACCCAGTGCGTGACGGTTTCGCTTCGGTCTCGCGACATCAACTCGTACGTGACGCGACCGAGCCAATCCCCGTCCACGGTGATGGACCATTCGACCAGGTCGCCCGGTACGACGCGTCGTACGTCGAATCCCTCGGGGTTGAACTTCGACGCGTGGTGTGGCGGTAGTGGATAGAGGATGTTCAGGTCGATCCAGACCTTCAGCGGCGGGCGGAGCAACTTGAAGGGGCGCACGGCGGACGCCGGTCGAGGTTGTGCGCGCCGTGCCATCGTTCGATCATACGTTCGATTTCTGCGCCGATCCACCGCCTCGGGAAACGAAGAACGGCCACCTGCACGCGGGGTGCAGGTGGCCGTTGTTCGGTGTTCCGAGGATCAGATGCCGAGCGATCCCGCCAGGAAGGGCCAGGACTTGTGCAGGTCGTCCTGCCAGTAGCCCCACGAGTGGTTTCCGATCGGGCGGAAGTCCACGGTGGCCGGGATGCCGAGCTGGTCGAGGCGCTTGGCAAGGTTCGAGGTGCAGAAGTTGGTGGCAACTTCGATGCCGCCGCCGACGATGACCTGGTTGGCGAGCGTCGCCGGATCGTTCTTCAGGCGCGGGTTGGCGTAGGTGTCGTTCGGTGCACCCGGCAGGCCGCTACCGGTGCTCATGTAGATCTGCGTTCCGCGGAGCTTCTCGGCGTTGAGCAGCGGATCGTTCTCGCGCCACACGGGGCCGTCGAGCGGTCCCCACATGTTCTCGACGTTGCCGCCGCCGTAGGTCTCGACGACGAGCTTGACGAACTGCTGACCGATGGGGTCGGAGGTCTGAGCGCAGCCACTGTAGGCAGCGACGCCGGTGAACTTGCCCGGGTACTTGATCGCGATGTTGAGAACCGAGGTGCCCGTCATCGACAGCGCTGCGAGCGACTGGCGGCCGTTGGTGTCGAACTGGGCGTCGATCAGCGGGGGCAGTTCTTCGCCGAGGAAGGTGCTCCACTTGTTGCTACCGAGCTTCGGATCGTCCTGCAGCCAGTCGGTGTAGTACGACCACTTGCCCTTCTGCGGGGTCACGATGTACGCGTTCTTGTCCGAGAAGAAGGCCTCGGCGTCGGTCTGCGACTGCCACGATGCTGCATCCTCGCCGCCGCCTGCGCCGTTGAGCAGGTACAGCACCGGGCGGGACACGCTCTCGTCGGCGGGGCGCTGCACCGTCACGGGAATGGTGCGGTTCATCGACGCCGAGAACACCTGGAGCTGAACCTGGCGGTTGTCGAGGGTGTTCACCGACTCGATTCGCGATCCGTTGCTCGACTGCGTCGTGGCCGCAGGCAGTTCGTCTGCGGACGCGACGGGCGTCATCAGCGCGGTCGGAAGAATCGCCACTGCGAGGGCGACGGCCGTAGCCGAACCGATTCGCCGGAAGCCGTGTCGTCGAGATCGTGGCACGCTGTTTCACCTTTTCGTCGAGTTACACCGGTCGAGTCTCTACATCGGCCGAAGATGAGGTGACGTTACCTCGAGCAACCGTCCGAAGCGTCACGGACCGGACGATTCCGAGACTCGATCGTGATGGTCCGGGCGGTCGCCGCGGGTGGCGAAAATGCAGGCCGCGACGACGATCACCGCAGTCACCACACCCACGGGCAGCGGCGAATACAGCGAGACGATGGGCCGCTCGTAGTCGTCGGATGTGCCGTCCGTCCAGAAGAATTCTCGCGGCGGCACCGGAGCCGACACCCAGAACAGCGTCAGCGCGAACGGAATCAGGGGCGTGATGCTCGACGCCACCGCGCGCACCGGTTGCATCGATCCGACGGCCAGGCCGAGGGCGACCGGATACAGAGTGCAATACGCAACGGTTCCAACGACATTGACCGCACCGTCGTCGATCGCGAGCAGACCGGTGGCCGTGACCACGGCGAGCAGCACGAGCGCGAGGGTCGACAGGTCTCGGTGCAGACCCACCCGTACTGCGCCGACGAACAGCACAGCGGCGGCAGCGAATACCCACCACGACGCGTTGGACCATCCCAGCGAGTTCACCCCGGACACCGCGATCGCCAACCCCAGCATGAGGCATCTCCCGTCGCGACCGTCGAGCTTCAGCGCGACGGCGTACGTCGATACGACGGCGATCACCACGGCGAACATCCACAGCCTCGTCGTCGACGCCGTGTTGCCGAGGTAGGTGTAGACGATCAGGTACACGAGGGCGAGTACGCCGACGACTGCAGCATCGGACGCCTCGAATCCGATCACGAGTGCTCGCCGGGCCGTCGCGACCAGCAGCACTGCGGTCACGAGGAGAACGAGCAATGGGACGGTCGATTCGACGTAAAACGGTGCCAGACCATCCATCCACCGCCCCTCACGCGGTCCGCGTAGCGCAGAGATCGCGTCGTAGAACAGCATCGAGCCCAGCAGCCCTGTTGCGATGCCGGCAGACGGAACTCTGCGTCCGCCGACGATGACACCGCATACGCCCACCAGAGCGCCCGCGCCGAGGGCGTTGGTGGTCACCGCTTGATTGGCGGCGATCGGCACGAACGACGGCAGTGCAATCACCATTGCCCCGACCGCCGCGGCCACTGCAGCCGCTACCGAGGAGTGCCGAGAATGTACGACGGCCAGCACGAGCACGGCCACCGACACGGCCAGGAAGCCTGCCCACTGCGCGGAGACGAACGCCCCGTACCACTTGCCCGACGACTCGATGTGGAACACATCCCAGCCGAGCGATTCCCGAATCGAGTATCCGGCAACGAATCCACCGCATACCGTTGCCAGAACGGACCCGTACCGATCTGCGATCATGTCTCGAACTTAGAGGTGCTGCCTCGGAGCCGGGGACACGACAACCGCACAAGCTGACTCCGTCGACGCCTGCAGCAACTGACGTGACAAGGAGATCAGTTGTACGGCTTCCGCGCCGTTTCGGGGTCGCCGTAGGTGATGGCTCGTTCGCGTCGGGTGCCGGTGGCCAGGGTTGCGGCCCAGTTGATCAGTGTCCCGACGCGATTGCGGTTGCCGGCGAGGAACGCGATGTGGATGACGCCCCACGAGACCCAGCCGAGGAACCCGGACATGCGCAGCGGCCCGGCCTGCACCAGTGCGTGTCCGCGGGCGATGTAGGCCGCGGTTCCGAGGTCTCGGTACTTGAAATCCTTTCGCGCAGAGGCGGTTAGGTCCGCTGCGATTGCCGCGCCCGCCGCTCGGCCGCCCTGCATGGCCACCTCGGCGACTCCCGCAAGCTTGTTCAGCGACATGATGTCTCCGACGACGAAGACGTTGGGGTGTCCGGGGATCGAGAGATCCGGTTGCACGGCGATGCGTCCCGATCGGTCCTGCTCCACTCCCATGGCGTCGGCGAGTTGCTTCACGAACGGGACAGCTTCCACGCCTGCGGTCCACAGCACGGTGCGGGTGTCGTAGCGTGTGGCGGTCTTGGGTTCGGCTTTGGCCGTGACCTCGACGTCGGTGGCCGTGACGTCGGTGACGTGTACACCGAGATGCGTTTCCACGCCGACGGCATCGAGGGTGCGTTGCGCTTTCTTCGTCAGCGAGTCGGGGAACGATTCGAGTACGCGGTCGCCGCCGTGGAACAGCAGAACTCGCGCTTCCGACGGGTGAATCGAATCGAACTCCTTTGCCAACGCTCTGGTGGCGAGTTCTCTTATCTGGCCGGCTAATTCGACTCCGGTCGGGCCTCCACCGGCCACCGCGAAGGTGAGCCACGGCCTGCGCTCCTCGGGGGTGGGGAGAGACTCGGCCATCTCGAAGGCGGAGATCAACTTTCGTCTGATCGCAAGGGCGTCGTCGAGGGTCTTCATGCCCGGTGCCCACTGCACGTATTCGTCGTGGCCGTGGTACGCCTGCTGCATTCCGACGGCGACGACGAGGTAGTCGTAGGGCAGCTCGAAGGTCGAGCCGTCGAATCGGCTCGCCGTCACCACTCCGCCGTCACCCGCTGAGCCGTCGACACCGGGGGTCACCGAGGTCGCTTCACCCAGTGCCACATACACGTTCTTCTGTTTGCGCAGCAGGTGTCGCAGCGGACTGGCGATCGAGCCCTCCGACACCAGACCGGTGGCGCATTGGTAGAGCAGCGGCTGGAAGACGTGCGAGGTACCGCGCTCGAGCACGGTAACATCGACGTCTTCGTTGCGCAGACGCCGTGCCGCGTGGAGTCCGCCGAATCCTCCACCGATGACCACAACCCGTCGACGTGCCATTGCGAACTGTCTCCCTCGGACCGATGTGCGGAGAAGGATTCTCCGATTTTTCAGCGTACTCGAGGGCCGCACCCCCGATACGGGGATGCGGCCCTCGCTTCGGTGCAGCTCAGCCGAGCAACGTCCGCATGGTGTCGATTTCCTGCTGCTGTGAGGCCACGATCGTGCGAGCCATCTCCTGTGCTTGCGGGAATGTCCCGTCTTCGATCTCCACGTTCGCCATCTCGATCGCACCTTCGTGGTGCTCGATCATCATCGTCAGCCACTGACTGTCGAACTCGCCACCGGTGGCCGCGCTCAATGCGTCCATGTCCTGCTGAGTCATCATGCCCATGCCCGAGCTGTGGTCCATACCGCCCATGTCCATGTCCATGTCGGGCATGGGCTGGCCCCACTCTGTGAGCCAGGCGGTCATCCGGTCCATCTCGGGTTGCTGAGCGGCTTCGATCGCCGACGCCAAGGCCACTACGTCCGGATTCTCGGTGCGGCCCTCGACCATTGCCGCCATCTCGACCGCCTGCGCATGGTGCGGGTACATCATCTGCGCGAACATCACGTCCGCATCGTTGAATTCTGCCGACGCGTCGGCCTGGTCAGACGACGCCGAGGATTCCGACGACGAGTTCGGCGACCCCATCGAATGGCCGTCCATCGACGAGTCGTCGCTACTGCAGCCGGCGAGAAGGAATGCGCTCACGGTGGCAGCGGCCAGCGAAGAGACGAGTGTTGTACGCATGTGAATCTCCTTGAACAAGTGCGAAATACAGGGATCTGGGTATGCCGATTCGCCGGTGGTCGTCCGTCCACCGGGCTCCCTGTCACACTCGCAAGGTCACCGATCTGTCCAGCTCCCAGAGGGTCCACGGCGGCGCACGCTCCGAGATGGAGTCGGTGCGCCCACCGATACCGTCGTCCGACATCGGGGCGTGGACGACATCGACGCTCGTCGCCGGGACCGACAACGCAGCCCACGCCACCGTGGTTCCCGCGCACGGATGCATCATCTGATGCGTCGACGGGCAGTCGTGTTCGCCGGCCGCCACCTGTACCGGATCCTCGTGGTGGGTCGTCGACGCCATGGCAGCGTGTTCGCTGCTCACCGACATGGTCGGTGTCACCGAGTGCATCAGCAGCACCCCGAGGATCGTCAGCGCGATCAGCAATCCGGTCGCCGAGGCGAAGCCCGGCGACTGCGTCGGATCACTGAATGCATGACATCGACGATAGCAAGACATACCCCCTAGGGGTAACTGGTAGGGACTTCCGCCCCGCACCGAAGGACTTCCGCCTCTGTCCGCATCGGCCCCACTCGGTAATGCTCGAGGTGTTCCACACGCGAAGGTCAATGGACGGGACAAGGTCATGACTGCATCGAACCGGATAGTCGTCGGAGTCGACGGATCCGCCACATCCCTCGGCGCGGTCCGCTGGGCGACGCGCGAGGCTGTTCGACGCCACGCCCCGCTCGAGCTGGTCACGTCGTCGCTGTTTGCACCGGGAACCTACGGTGACGCCATCAGCCTTCGGATGGGCGCGTTCACGGACCCCGATATCGAGGCCAAGCGTGTGCTGACCGCAGCGGTCGATGCTGCGCACAAGACGGCGGCCGGTAATTCACTGATTCTCGACACTCGCCTCGAGCACGGCTCCGCTGCAAGAAACCTGACGCATTTCGACGTCGCACCAGCCATGATCGTGGTCGGGTCGAGGGGTCTCGGCGAGTTCACCGGCGGACTGATCGGGTCGGTCAGCACCGCGGTGGTATCGCACGCCAAATGCCCTGTGGCAGTGATCAAGTCGACCATCGTCGGCGACGGACCGGTCGTCGTCGGTGTGGATTGCACGTCCAACAGCCAACCGGCCATCGGGTTCGCCCTCCAGGAAGCATCGCTGCGGGGGGTCGACCTCGTTGCGGTGCACGCCTGGAGCGACCTCGAACTGGGCAGCGTGTTGACGCGCGACGACGAGGGACCGTGGGTCGACTCCGAACTCGCCGAGAAGACGTCGTTGGCGGAGAGCCTGGCCGGATGGTCGGAGGACTATCCGGACGTCACCATCCACCGGGTGGTGGTTCGGGACAGGCCGGTTCGTGAACTGGTCCGTGCGTCCGATACTGCGCAGTTGATCGTCGTGGGGAGCCGTGGTCGGGGCGGATTCGCGTCGATGCTTCTCGGTTCCACCTCACGTGCGGTGCTGCATTCGGTGGACGTTCCCGTCGTCGTCGTTCCCACGAACCGATGACCACGCCGACCGTCGACACCACATACGATTCCGAGAAACTGGACGCAGACCTGCGTTATTGGGCTGCGGCGAACTATCTGACGGTGGCTCAGATCTACCTGCAGGACAACGTATTGCTGCGTCGGCCACTGGAAGCGGAGCACATCAAGCCGAGGCTGCTCGGGCATTGGGGCACCAGTCCCGGCCTGTCGATGATCTACACCCTCCTCAACCGCGTGATTCGCCGAACCCATTCGGACTGGCTGTACGTCACCGGGCCGGGACACGGCGGCCCGGCGATGGTGGCGAACACCTACCTCGAAGGCACGTACAGCGAGATCTACCCGGACATCTCGCTCGACAGCGACGGAGTCCGACGGCTGTGCCGTCAATTCTCCACTCCCGGAGGCATTCCGAGCCACGTGAGCGTACAGACCCCGGGCAGCATTCACGAGGGCGGCGAGCTGGGCTACGCCCTCGTCCACGCCGCCGGCGCAGCGTTCGACAATCCCGATCTGATCGTCGCCTGTGTAGTCGGGGACGGTGAGGCCGAAACCGGTCCCCTGTCCGGTTCGTGGAAGATCCCCGCCTTTCTCAACCCGGTCCGTGACGGCGCAGTGTTGCCGATCCTGCATCTCAACGATGGAAAGATCTCCGGCCCGACGGTTCTCGGCCGTAGCGCCGACCTGGCAGTCGAACGCTTCCTACGGAGCCAGGGGTGGACACCGATCTTCGTCGAGGGCACCGACCCGCGAGAGGTGTTCCCGGCCCTCGAATCTGCCCTCACTCGCGCCCACGATGCGATCGGGAGAGTTCGGCACGCCGCACGAGGCGGCAACCCACGAGGCGACATCGCCTGGCCCGCCATCGTTCTGCGTACGCCCAAGGGCTGGACCGGTCCGCACGAGGTGGACGGCAAGCGCATCGAGGGCACCCACTGGGCGCACCAGGTGCCGTTGTCGGGTGTCCAGGAGAATCCTGCACACCTGGAACTGCTCGAGAAGTGGCTGCTGTCCTACGATCCCCGATCGTTGTTCGACGACAACGGTGCCCCGGTGGCGTCGATTCGGGAGCTCGTACCGTCGGGCACCGAACGTCTCGGTGCCACCCCGTACGCAAACGGCGGTGTGCTGCTGCAGCCCTTGGTCATTCGAGACCTCGAGAACTACGCGCTCACCGTCGAGTCCCCTGGTCGCACGTCGCACGAGACGACCACCGTACTCGGGGAGATGATGCGCGATATCTACCTCGACAACGCCCAGCCCAACGGCGGCGGCAACTTTCGCCTGTTCTGTCCCGACGAGACCGCGAGCAACCGCCTGCAGGCCGTGTTCGAGGCCACCGACCGGTGCTGGCAGCTGCCGACCACCGAGTTCGACGACGATCTCGGTCCCGACGGCCGCGTGATGGAGGTGCTCAGCGAGCATCTGTGCGAGGGCTGGCTCGAGGCGTACTTGCTGTCGGGTCGACACGGCCTGTTCGCGAGCTACGAGGCCTTTGCCATGGTGAGCGTGTCGATGCTGATCCAGCACACCAAGTGGCTCCAGCACGCGGCAACGCTCCCCTGGCGCGCACCCGTTGCGTCGCTCAACGTGCTGCTCACCAGCACGTGTTGGCGCAACGACCACAACGGATTCAGCCATCAGGGTCCCGGGCTGATCGACGCGGTGATTCCCCTGGCGCCGGACGTGGTGCGCGTATGGCTGCCACCGGACTCCAATACCCTGCTCGCCGTTGCCGATCACTGCTTCCGCAGTCGAGGTCACGTCAACGTTCTGGTGGTGGACAAGCAGAGTCACCCGCAGTATCTGACGCTTCCCGAGGCACGCGCGCACGCAGCGGCCGGTGCGTCCCGCTGGGACTGGGCCGGCACCGAAGTGGCCGATGCCGACGAGGACCCCGCGATAGTGCTGGCCTGTGCCGGCGACGTGCCGACCGAGGAAACCCTCGCTGCCGCAGACTTGTTGCGCACGTGGACTCCCGAACTCAGGGTTCGCGTGGTCAACGTCATCGATCTGATGGCGCTGCTCCCCGTCGTCGATCATCCGCACGGATTCTCCGACGAGCAGTTCGTGGATCTGTTCACCGCGTCGGTCGATGTGGTCTTCGCGTTCCACGGTTATCCCCGTGCGGTGCATCAACTGGTGCACGGCAGACCCGAACCCCAACGGTTCCACGTTCGCGGATTCATCGAACAGGGCACCACGACAACACCGTTCGACATGGTGGTGCTGAACAAGATCAGTCGGTATCACCTCGCGCTCGCTGCACTGGACCGAGCGCACACTGCGCCGGCCGGTGCCGAGGAACTGCGGCAGCACTGCCAGGACCGACTCGCACGACACGACGCCTACATCCGGGAGCACTTCGAGGACCTCCCCGAGATTCGGCAGTGGCGGTGGTCGTGACTACCGAACCCGTGGAGCGCTACCCGCGGGCGATGATCAACGGACAGTCGACGCGGTGGGCCAGCGAACGGACGGTGGATCCGAGAAGTCGGTCGCCGAAACCGTTGCGGCCGGTCGAACCGACGACGACGGCCTGCGCACGGGGTGATACCTCGAGGATCTTCTCGACCACATTGCCGCGCAACACCATTTGCTGAACCACTACATCCGGATATTGTTCGCTCCAGCCGGACAGGCTCTCGGCCAACACGGTTCGACCGTTCGACACGATCGCGTCGGATCTGTCGGTCTCGGACGCATCGGGTGACGAGATCGGTTCGTCCGTCGACACGTGGACTGCAACCAATTCTGTTCCTCGGAGTGAGGCCTCTTCGAATGCCAACCGAACAGCCTTCTGGTTGTCCGGCGACCCGTCGATTCCGAGGACAACAGGGCCTCGTGACGAATCCACCTCGACGCTTCCCGGCACGATGACCACTGGGCAGTGCGCTCGAACCGCCACCGCGGTGCTCACCGAGCCGAGCAGTTCGGCGAAGTATTCGCCGTTGCCGCGCGAGCCGACCACCATCATCGACGCACTCGAGCTCTGATCGAGCATGGCCTGAATCGTCGGTCCCACAATCGATTCGCTCATGATGGTGAGCGCGTCCGGGTTCTTCACCGAACGTCGAGCAACCAGCGACGCCCAGGCCAGGGTCGACTCTGCGACTGTGTGCTCCTCGGAGCCGATGTGAGACGGCAGCGCGACGAAACTCGTGTACGGGACCTTGACTTGGTAAGCGGACACCAGCTTCACCGGTAGTCCACGCAACTCGGCCGCACGCGCGGCCCAACCGACTGCGTCGAGCGAGGAGCCGGAGCCGTCGACACCGACGACGATCGGAGACTGCCTCGAGGTACTCATGCGTGCGGGACGACGAGGACGGGGCAATGGGCATGCCGCAGTACGGCGGTCAGTGTTCGTCCCGGCACTCGGTCTCGTTCGTGACCGACCACCATCAGCTGGGCTGTCTCGGACACAGCGACCAACTCCGATCCTGAGTCGGCCTCGGCGTACACCGACGCCACGCGAATGTTCGGGTAGTCCGCGCCGAAGGGTTCGAGCCGAACGTCTATTGCCGATTCGGGATCTAACCCGTCAGCAGGGCCACCGAGGGCGGACGCGAGAATGGATGCGGCAGATCGGGTGTGCACCGCCAGCACGCTGGTCCCCCGCATCGACGCCTCGCAGAATGCCTGAGCCACAACGACGTCGGTTCCGATCACGTCGGCATCCCCCAGTGCCGCGACCACAGGGCCGCGACGTTCGGCGTCGAAGTGACGGACGATCGCTACGGGTCGAGGCGAGGCTTCGACCACTGCACCGACCGTCGATCCGAGCACCGCGGCGGCCACTGCACCGACGGCGGTGGTTCCCAGTACGAGCAGGGACGCGGATCCGGCTTCCGTCGCCATCACCGATTCGGGACTTCCCTGCAGCACGATCGATTCGACCGTAACGCCCGGGTCGGTCTCCGCCGCCACCTCCGCTGCGCGGCTCAACGCCGCACACGCGTAATCACCGTCCACGTCCGGCGCCCCGTAGACGGTTTCGGGCATCGCATGTTCGTCGATCACGTGTACCAAGCGAAGGGTTGTGGTTCGCCCTCGTGCTTCGTGCACGGCGAAGCGGACGGCATCGAGTGCCGTCTCCGACCCGTCGGTACCCACAACGACCGGACCGGTGGTGTGTGAAGTGTTCATCAGCTGCCTCCCGACGGTGCTCACGTACAGCCGAAACGCTACGAGCGCGCAATCACAGGTCGCAACAGTCCGAGGTCATCGAAATCGGCGACCGAAGTCCCCCCTCACAGATGCACTTGTCCCGACGCGCGGGCGACGGTCCGTCGAGTCTGATGGAACTTCGACACCACGAAGGAGGTACGCCGTGACAACGACTCTCACAAGTCCGGAGGCTCGACCGTGCCGTGTCGCTGCGAGAGACCGTTCGGTCACCGCCGCACACGGTGCAGTTCGCACCCGAATGTCGATGGGATCCGGTGCAGGAGCGTCGACGCGATGAGCAGTCCGATCGAGGTGCGTTCGCTCGTCAAGCAGTACGGTGGCAAGACCGTCATCGACGATATGTCGTTCGTCGTTCGACGCGGTTCCGTAACAGGCTTTCTCGGTCCCAATGGTTCCGGAAAGTCCACAACCATGCGGTTGATAGTCGGATTGGATCATCCGACCAGCGGCACGACGCTGGTCAACGGTATCCCGTACGCACATCTACCTCGCCCTCTGCTGACCGTCGGCACTCTGCTGGACTCGGAGGCCGTACATCCGGGCAGATCGGCGTACGACCACTTACGCTATCTTGCTCAGACACAGGGCATTTCCAAGCAACGTATCGCCGAGGTGCTCGAGCTGGTGAGCCTGAGTGACGTCGGCCGCGAACGGGCCGGCTCGTACTCACTCGGCATGCGTAAACGACTGGGCCTGGCCGCAGCGCTCCTGGGTGATCCGCCTGTGTTGATCTTGGACGAGCCCGTCAACGGCCTGGACCCGGACGGTATCTACTGGATGCGAAACCTCATGAAGCACCTCGCCGGCGAAGGCCGGACGGTGTTCGTCTCGAGTCATCTCATGGGCGAAATGGCGCAGACGGCAGATCATCTCGTCGTCATCGACCGTGGGCGAGTGATCGCCCAATGCACCCCGAGCGAGTTGATTGCGCGAAGCAGTGAGGCGTCGGTGGCGGTGACCTCGTCCGACTCGACGTTGCTCGCCTCATTCATCCGAGAGGCCGGTGGTCACTGCGTCGTCAGCGGTCCGCAATCGCTGACCGTACGTGGGATGTCTGCGCATCGGGTCGGTGAACTTGCGCAACAGCGCGGGATAGCGATCTACGAACTGACTCCGCGGGAGGCATCCCTCGAAGAAGCCTTCAGGAAGCTGACACATCTTGGCGACTTCGTCGACCAGGAGCGCCCGCTCGCCTCCCACACCACCGCAGGTGGTTCGTCATGAGCGCAACGTCCACCCCGGTCGCTCCTCTCCACAGGACGCGGGCCGCGTCGATCGTCGGAATCGCGAAGTCCGAGTACACGAAGTTGATCTCGCTTCGCTCCACGACCTGGTCGCTGGCGTTGCTGGTGCTGATCACAGTCGGTTTCACCGGATTCTTCATGTGGTTCACCGTCGCGTACTGGGACCGAATGGACCCGATCTCTCGATCTCAGGTCCTTGCCGACCCCGGCCGTCAGATTCTCGGTGCCGGCTTCCAGCTCGGCCAGTTGGCCGTCTGCGTCCTCGGGGTTCTGGTCATCACGAGCGAATACGCCAGCGGCACGATCCGGGCCAGTCTTCTCGCAGTGCCGTCGCGGATTCCCGTGTTGATCGCGAAATCGGCAGTGTTCGTTGTCCTCGTCTTCGTCGTCGGTGAAATCGCTGCTTTTCCGACGTTCTTCCTGGGGTCGGCGATTCTGCGATCTCAGGTTTCGGTAGCGCTGAGCGACCCGGGGGTTCTGCGCGCGGTGATCGGGGTCGGGCTGTATCTGGCTCTGCTCGGCGTGATGTCGATTGCTGTCGGTGCCATCGTGCGACACACCGCCGGAGCGATCACCGGAGTCATCGGCTTCGTCCTGGTTCTGGCACCCCTGGCACAGTTGCTGCCCGGCACCGTCGGCAAACACATCGCGGCGTACCTGCCCTCTCAGGCGGGAAGCATGATCGCCTCGCCCCGGCAAGCACCGAGCGATCTCCTCTCCCCCTGGGAGGGATTCACGGTCGGTGTCATCTGGACTGCGCTGCTGATCGTGCTGGCGGCGTATCTCCTGCGACGACGGGACGCGTGAGACCGACGTCGAGGCCTGCGTTGCGCGTCGCTCACTTTCGACAGTTCATGCCGGGTCGTAAGTCCCTGTTCGGAGGAGACTGCACGGCGCACAGTGGTTCATCGAATCTCACGGCAATTCGACCGAAACCGAACCGACGACGGGACATCACATGCGTATCCTGATCGCGACCGCCAGCCGCCACGGATCCACCCGAGAGATCGGACACTGGCTCGCTTCGGCGCTCTCGCGCGAACTGTCCAGGGGCGACCTCAGGGCCACTGTCGACGTTCGCGACGCATCGGATGTGGACAGCATCGCCGAGTACGACGCGGCGATCATCGGTAGCGGGGTGTACATGGGTAGATGGCTCCGAGACGCCCGCAGGCTGGTCGCCAGAGAGCAGGCCGAGCTGAGAACCCTTCCGGTGTGGCTCTTCTCGAGTGGTCCAGTGGACGACAGCACTGGGGCCCAAGGTCAGCCGAAAGAACGGAAGGCGAGAGAAGGCAAGGCGGACTGGGCGATCGAACACCGTACGTTCGGGGGCAAGCTGGACCGGTCACAACTGTCGCGATTCGAGCGCGCGGTTGTTCGGTTGATCGGTGCCTCGGACGGTGACAGCAGATCATCGGCCGAGGTCTGTCGTTGGGCAGAAGACATCTGCCGTGTCCTCGCCGAACGGTTGCCGCACTCCAACTCCGCCGTCGACCGACGCCCAGCACCGGACGCGTAGTGATCGCGCTTTCCATGCCGTGGGCGCATACGGAGTCGAACGGCCTCGACAGCATGGGCGTTCGTCCCTGGCGCGTCCGGCCGCCGTCGAACACACTCGACGCCATGAATTCTGCTGCACACTCTCGATCGATGACAAGCCGATGATGAACCTGTGGAGGAAGCATCCGGGTGTCCGAACCGGTGATGCACTGACCGTCGGTGAGCGAGCCGCAGATTACGTCCGAAACGGTATGGGTTCGTGGCCGTTCGTGTTCCTGTTCGTCAGCGTGATGGCGCTGTGGGCCGCGTACAACCAGAACGATGGATTCGATCCGTACCCCTTCATTCTGCTCAACCTGTTCCTGTCGATGATCGCGGGACTTCAAGGTGCCATTCTGCTGATTTCCGCCAAACGCGCAGATTCGGTCAGCAGCGAGGTTGCCGTGCATACGCTTTCGAATACTGCCCTGCTACAGGACATGATCGAAGCCAATACCGTCTTGACCGAATCGGTGGCTCGGTTGGCGGAAGAGATCCACACGCACGTCTGCCCGGCGGCGCACCGCTGACGGTGCAGGACTGCCGCCAGCGGTCACGACCCACATTCCCCTCCCTCGAGCCAGGCGATTATCTCCCGAGCCCAATTGCACACGAGTACCCAGTCTCGGAAGTCTCCGGCCATCGCACCGGAACCGAAGAACACCTGGCGTTCCCCCACCGAGAGCGCGTCCACGTCGAGCCGTCCGGGAAACGTTCGATGCGCCCGGGCATTCAACACCGAGACTGCATGTGCGGCATCGGCGGTGTCGTTGACCGGTCGCTCACTCGAATGCAACGGCCCGCAGGAGAACAGCCATACGGGCGGATGCGCCGACCTCGACACTCGGTCTACCAAGCCGTTGACCGACGGGACCCAGCGATCGGAGTAGACGGCGCTGCCGATGACCACAGCGTCGTAGCGTCCGACGTCGTCGACGGAGTCAGGAGCACACAGATCCACATGGGCACCGTCGTGCCGAAACACCCGCGCCATCTCCTGCCCGAGCGACTCCGTTGCACCGTGACGCCCCGCCGCCGCAACCAGTATCTCCACTCGTTCGGCCCTCCATCTCCGGCGTCACGCGCGGCGAGCTGTGACACGGTTCGTGAGCACCGTTATTCGCCACCCACGTAGTGCGACGATGACGCCCAGCGCACCGAAACAGGCTTGTAGCCAGCTTGTTTCACCGATCACCATCGGCTGGACGACAATCCAGGCAGCAAGCAGCACCCCGGCCGTGTGAGCGATGGGTCCGGTCTTGCCGCCACCCGCGAGCGCCGACGCGGCCGCCACTCCCATCGGGACACCGACCACCAGGACCAACGCGATCGCGGCGAGAGCAGGACTCGACATCGGTAGTCGCGCCTGCGCGTCGGCACCGAGGTCGATCGCACCGGAGGCCAATCCGATCGCGCCGGCGAACGCGTTGACGGAGATCCCGGCGCACACCGCACCCAGCCACGGCCACCTCCGGCTCTGGTGGGTCAGTTCTCTTGTCGTGGACATGAGTTCATCGTGGCCCCGCGGGCAACACAGGAGCCAGGGAAGAAGGTCCACCCTTGCGGGGACTTCTCTCCTCGCAACGGTTCACCGACCGAAGAACGACCGAACAGTTCGACGTCGCTCGGTCGGCGGTGTCGAACTTTTGCGGCAGGTGCAGCGGTCGGAGGCCGACACCGATCGCAGGACGTCGTCGACGTGCCGACCGCAACCACCCCATCCGGTCTTGTGGCACGTGGCGCAGACAACGGGGTAACACATGACTGTCTCCTCTACGAGTCGATGGGATATCAGGCCGACGCGTGGGCTTCGGCCCATGCGTCGTAACCGCCGAGTAAGTCCGAGACGTTCTCGAATCCGTGCGCTCGGAGCAGTGATGCGGCCACACTGGAACGCCACCCGCCGGCGCAATGCACCACGATGGGCCTCCCTGTCGGCACATGTTCGAGTCGAGTTCTCATCTGCGCCAACGGTATCGGCGTTGTGTTCGGAATGGTGCCGATGTCGCGTTCGCCGGGGTTGCGGATATCCACCAGCGTGACGTCGTCCGCTGCCAGCAGTGCGTCGAGCTGCGCGACGGTGGTGCGCTCGGCGGGCTCGACCAGTTCGGTCAGTGCCGCGGGAAATCTTCCGTCGCGGTCGACCTCGAGATAGCCGATGACGTTGTCCGACCCGACTCTGGCCAGCCGCACTGCGGCTTCCTGCTCGTCACCCGGATACGCGACGAGAACGATGCGTCCGCCGATCTCGGCTACCATTCCACCGGTCTCGGCGAAGCGACCGTCGAAGCCCACGTTGATCGATCCCCGAAGATGACCGATCGCGAAGTCGTCCACGCTGCGCGCGTCGAGCACTCGTGTTCCGGCAGCAAGCTCGGCTCGCATTGCCTCGGGAGTCAGCTCGGGAACGGTGCGGCTCGACGACAGCAGTGGATGGATCTGCTTGTTCAGTGCGGCGTCGGCGGAGAAGTACGCCGGTGCTGCGGGCTGGCCGTCGGTGACGAGCGCAACGAAGGCCTGCTCGGTCATCGGTTGCACCGACGGGTTGGTAGACCGCTGCTCACCGATGGTGGAGGTCAGCTCGGTGGACAGGTTCTTGCCACAGGACGATCCGGCTCCGTGAGCCGGCATGACCACGACCTCGTCCGGCAGTGTCATCAGGATGTCGTGCACCGTGCGATACATCGCTTCGGCGAGATCGCCCGTGGATCCGTCCCCGGGATTGACCAGGTCCGGTCGCCCGACATCGCCGATGAAAAGAGAATCGCCGGTGAGCACGGCTGTGGGTGTGGCACCGGGATGGTCACGAACCAGCACCGAGATCGATTCCCACGTGTGGCCGGGAGTGGAGAGAATGCCGAGTTCGACCTCGCCGAGCGAGAGGCGTTCACCGTCGCGTAGTCGTCGGATGGGATATTCGGTCTCGGCGGCTTCACCGAAGCCGATCCACGCGCCGGTGGCGTCCATCAATTCGAGGTGGCCGGAGACGAAGTCGGCGTGGAAATGAGTGTTCACGACACCCTCGATCGTGAGTCCGAACTTCGCCGCGTCGTCGAGGTATTCGGCGATGTCGCGACGCGGATCGACGACGATGGCCCGGCCGGTGCTCTCGTCTCCGATCAGATACGAAGCGTGGGAGAGGCATTCGAGGTAGTACTGCTCGAGGATCAATATTCCTCCGTCTGACGCGCACCATGCGAGTTTCGCCGGGTGGTAGACACAGTGTCGTATACCCCCTAGGGTATGTCAAGTACCCCCCAGGGTATCGAGTCGCACCGATGATTGGAAACGAACGATGACAGTGGTGCTGGCGCTCGGATTCGGTGCCTCGATCGGAATTCTGCTGGGCCTGCTCGGCGGAGGCGGCTCGATTCTCGCCGTTCCGGTGTTGGTGTTCGCTGTGGGGTTGGAGGTAGAGGAAGCAATCCCCGTCTCGTTGATCGTCGTCGGTGCGGCATCGGCAGTCGGGGTGCTACCGAAGCTGCGCGCTCGGCGCGTCGAATGGCGGCTTGCGGTCGTCTTCGCGGCGAGCGGCATTCCCGCGACCTTCGCCGGGAGCGCCGTCGGCCGATTGCTTCCGGACGAGGTCTTGCTGCTCGGCTTCGCTGCCGTGATGGTGGCGGCCGGCGCTCGAATGCTCGCCGAGCGTGGGGATATCGGAACGGCCTGCAGAACCACGGGTTCGGGTATCGACTGGCGACACTGCGCGCCACGTTCCATTCCGGCCGGTCTTGCCGTCGGATTCATGACCGGACTGTTCGGCGTCGGAGGCGGTTTCCTCATCATTCCGGTGCTGGTGCTCGCGCTCGGAATCGAGATGTCGGTCGCGGTAGGCACCTCGTTGGTCATCATCGTCGCCAACTCTGTCGCCGGTCTGTTCTCGCATCTGAGCGGCACCGGTATCGACTGGTCCATCACAGTCCTCTTCGCGGGCGCGGCAACAGTCGGATCCCTCCTGGCCGCGCGCTGGGGCACGCGAGTCGACACCGATCGACTGCAACGCCTGTTCGCCTACCTGGTCTTCACGGTGGCTGGATACGTCGTCATCGACGCGGTTCTACTGAGCTGACCGTCACGTCGTCCGGACCCAGGTCGAGCCGGAAGGGTGGATACTCGTCGGTCATCAGGGCGGCATACGCGGCGACCCGAAACACCCACCGGTTGATGCCGAGCACGAAGTCGAACAGACCTGTCGGATATCGCCCGGTGAACAGAAGCGAGACCGCGGCGATCAGCACGAGCATTCCCAGTACCGAACCGAAGATGTACGGCTGCCCCGTAGCCCCGACGCCTCCACCGCTCCCCGCCACCCGGAAGCCCGCATACCATCCTCCCGCCAGCAGGGAGAGCACCAGGTAGTGCGGTAGCGCCAGCAGCCACCACTTGATCAATACCATTCCGCGCGAGAGCTTTTCGGGGTATTCGACCGTGAGGTCGGCGGGATGGTCGGTACGGTGCAGGGTGAACGGCGGGTATCGGTCGGTCCCCAGCGCGGAGTACGAGTAGAACTGCACACGCCACACCCAGCGGAGGACGCCGACATTGAAGTGGAACAATCCACGCGGATACTTCCCGGTGAACAGAATCGCCAACCCGGCTACGAATGTGGTGACGAGAAATCCGGCGGCCAGGAACATCAAGACGATGTAATGGGGCACTGCCAGTATCCATTTCACGATCCACAGGCCGCGGGAAAGGGACGCAGGACGTTCCCCGGTCAGCGTCAGCGGATATGGGGTCGATTCGGTCGATATCGGTACCGCGCGGGTTCGTTCGGACGGGTCCGATTCCGAGGAGTTCTCGGACGTGGACCGCTTCCCGAGCCCGGAGGCTCCGAACACGATCGATCCGACACCGACGACGAGAACGACGGCAGCGGCCGCCAGGACAGATGTGGCCAGCGGTCCGAGCGACTGCACCCGAACCCCTACTCTCACCTGCGCGTCGACCCCGGCACTCCCGTCCGCGTTCATCACGACCAGCGTCCACGAGCCACCCCGAGGCTTCCATTCCACTTGCGTTGTCCCGGTTCCGCTTTCAAGGGCCACCCACCACGGCTGGTCCAGAGGCGGAGCAGCATCGGCACCGCCGGCGACGTTGTCGTAACGAGCACGGAAGGGAGCGAACTCGACGTCGGTGACCTCGGTGTGTGCCACGCCGCGAAGATAGTTGTCGACCTCGGCAGTCGGCGCGATGCCGATCAGTACCTCGCGACCGGGGTCGGACCCGGCGACACGGGTCACGACCGTCACCTTGTCCACGATCTGCGAGTCGATCGAATCCGGAACCGAAATATTCTCGGACACAAGCGCACTCGCCGCCGTCGTGAAATTCTCGGTCGGTGAGGCGATCAGACCGTCGTCGTCTTGCGCGGCGTAACCCCAGAACAAGACCGCGCCGACGGCGAACAGCGCGAAGGATGCGAACGCCACAACGCATCCGATGACGAGTGCGAAAATCCTCGTGATTCCCATCGAGATCCTTCGGTCGGTACCGGCACGATTGCAGGACATCGGGCAGTCCGGACCACGCTACGAGGCCGGGAAGAACCACAGAGGGGTCATCGGTAACCGGCTTGTCGACGAAAGGCCCTGCATCCCAGAAGCCACATCGGTCAGCCTCGAGTACACAGTCTTCCTGTCCATGACCGCGAGGTAGGCGCTATTCATGACCATCACCGATTCGGCACCGACGACGTGGCCGACGACCGGCGAACTGACGTCCATCGCGAACATGCTCGCTGCGAGATTTCCCGATCTGTCACGCGGGGATGTCGACGATGCGGTGCACGCCACCTACGACCGGCTCGACTCGACCGCCCGCGTTCGCGGCCATCTGTTTGCGCTGACCGCCAATCGAGCCCGAGTGATCCTCGAACAACTCTCGAAGCCGAGCGATCGATCGACCCTCGTCGTTCGGCGTAGGCCCACAGCTCTCGAGGGATCGGGACCTTGTGCCCTTACCGGCCACCGTTCGACGGCGGACACTGACGATCGACGGATGGTTCGGTTCGGGCGGGAGTAGGTGACGGTCATGTTCGCAGAACACGTACACCGAGTGTGGCGACGGAGTCCGTGGACCTCCAACCCATTGATGCGCCTACCCGACAGGATCGAGCGAACGGCTGTCTTCGTCGGAACAGCGTTGCTGCTGTTGCTCGTTCCGGTCGCGGCAACGATCGGCTCGTTGACCTACAGCGATCTGTCATTGCGCTCTCAGCACCAACGCGCAACGTACGTTCACGTCGATGCCCGGGTCGTGGAGGTGCCGACGCGATCGCGCATGGACGATGACGCCCCCTTCAGCGTTACCGCGATCGTGCAGTGGAATGCGCCAGACGGGTCCCCGCGTTCGGATTCGATTCAGGTGCCCTCGGACGTGCAGATCGGCGACACGACACCAGTCTGGATCGGCGCGGACGGACATCTCGCGCGCACTCCCGACACCGCCGCCTCGGCTGTCGTCAACGGAGCCACCACTGCCGTGTTCGTGTGGTTTCTCGGGGCCGTCGTCATCGGTGGCCTGGTGTATCTCACTGCGGTGTTCGCCGACCGCTCGCGCATGCGGGCGTGGGACCGAGACTGGTACCGCTTCGTCCAGGCCCGTGACCATCCCTTGCGGTAGTGCACTCGATCATCGACTGTGACAACAGGTTCGGACGCTCCGTGCGTCCTCCTCCCACCATCGAAGGAGGCAAAATGACTCCACTGGTCGATTGCGGTCCGCCGGCTCCGACCGGTATCGCCACCGCCGGTGCTCGGTGATGGACTCGAAGGCTAATCGGCAGCAACGTGGAAGGGTCTGGCGCACTACGTTTCCGGGCTCGGTGGACAACAGCCCGTTGCAGCTCGTCGAGGAAGCCCGTCCGATCCCCGAGGAGGGAGAATTGCTGGTCGCGATTGAGTCCTGCGGGGTGTGCCGGACGGATCTGCACGTGGTCGAGGGCGACCTGCCGGTGCACTCACCACATGTCGTGCCCGGACACGAAGCGGTGGGTATCGTGTCCGCCGTCGGGTCGGATTCGGTCACTGCCTTCCGGATGGGAGATCGAGTGGGTATCCCGTGGCTTCGGCACACGTGCGGAACCTGCTCGTTCTGTGCTTCGGGGCGAGAGAATCTCTGCTCTCGGTCTTTGTACACCGGTTGGGATCGTGACGGCGGATTCGCCGAATGGGCTGTCGTCCCTGCCGAATACGCCCTGGCGTTGCCGACCGGGTACACCACCGCCGAACTGGCTCCGCTGCTGTGCGCAGGAATCATCGGTTACCGAGCCCTGCTACTCGCCGAACTACCCGAACACGGTGTCCTCGGTCTCTACGGATTCGGTGGGAGCGCGCACATCGTCGCACAGCTCGCTCGCGCCGACGGTGCGGCCGTGCATGTGATGACCAGAGACCTGGTCGCGCGTGAGTTCGCGATGTCACTCGGAATGGACTCCGCACAGGACACTTTTGCCACTGCGCCCCAGAAGCTGGACGCCGCGATCGTGTTCGCACCGATCGGCGAGATCGTTCCGGTCGCGCTCGATGCTCTGGTGCCGGGTGGCACCGTAGTCCTGGCCGGTATTCACATGACCGACAGCCCGGCCCTGAACTACCAGCAGCATCTGTTTCACGAGAAGCGCCTACGCAGCGTCGAAGCGAACACACGCGAAGACGCGCGGGCATTCCTCGACATCTGCAACCGAATCCACCTTCGAGTCGAGACCACCGTGTACCCGTTCGATCGGGTACCGGACGCCTTGCGCGATCTGCGGCACGGTCGATTCGCCGGTGCAGCAGTCGTGACGATGCGCCCCGGAGAGGAGACGATGTCATGAGCGATGTGGACATCGCGTTCGGTTCCGCGCGTGGCGATTACGAACGCGAGCTCATGCGAAGCCCGCTGGCTGCGCAACTGTGCGTGGTCGAGCGTCTGATGCAGGCGATGATGGTCGAGCAGGGGGTGCGGCACCCCCGAGATCTGGTGGCGACGGCGGTGCTGCCGTCGGTCGGGCACTCGGCGCTGAACTCCGCCTGACGTCTGCGCCGTCCTACCCGGTCGACTCCGGTGGGCCCAGGGGCGGCGCAAGGTATTTGGGTGTTTCGAGTTCCTCGCAACGGGGAACAGAGGTCGTGGAACGATCGGCACGACGCGAAACGGATCACGACGATGACGGATGACCAGGTCTGGCGCCTCAAGGGTGCGTGCATCGACGACATGGATGCATACGACTCGCAGCAACTTCCCCGCCACGGACGTAAGCGAGCAGAGCGGGCGTGGCGTCTGTGCGCCGACTGCCCGGTGCTGCGTGAGTGCGCCGAGCAGACGGCTCGCGACATCGAGTCGGGTCGCATTCCGGTGGGAGTGGTCGTCGCCGGTGCCGCGTATCACGACAACGCGAGCAACGGTCGTCGTACCGACGCGTACCGGACGCTCGAATTCCTTATCGGGCGGCCACTTTCCAACCCTGCAGCCTGATCACGGCGCGGTAACGGAACGCTACGAACCAGGTCACGGCGACAACTCTCTTCGACGCGTTTTCGGCGCGTCATTCAGTGTCTGACCTGCGGCGTTCCAACTCGGGTGACAATAGTGCGCATGGATGCAGGGGAGTCGTCGCACGTCGGCGAGCCGAGTGATGTGCAGAAGGCTCTCGACAAGCGCGCACCCATCGAACAGGCCAAGGGCATCCTGATGGCCATGCATCGCATCGGCCCGGAGGCTGCGTTCGACATGCTCATCGAGCAGTCTCAGCGCTCCAATCGCAAGCTGCGCGAAGTGGCACTCGACCATATTCGGTGGGCCACAGCCCGGTGAAGAAAGAAGATGGCCTCGCACGCTGTGTTTTCAACGTGCGAGGCCTAGGCGATGGAGTAGTCCGGACTACACAATCGCTTGTGTGCCGTATGCCCTGACGCGGCCACCCGAAACATAGCCGGTCGGGAGCTCGGCAGAAGGACTCAGAAGCGCGCCAGAATTGCTCGGGCACAACGAACTACGGTCGCGCGGTCGTAGGACATCACGTAATCGAACTCACGGTCGGCGTCCACCTCACCGCGATGTAGGTCGATTGCTGCCAGCACACCGCAGAAGTGCGGGCCGAGAACCACGACGTTCCACTCCTCGACGAGCGGATCCATCGGGTCGAGGGGCGCATGCACGATGCCGCCCTCTTGCACGTAACCCATGCCTACGCCGTAGACGCCGGCGTAGGAGATCTGCTCGGTCATCGACACCCAGCGGCTGCGGGTGGTCGGGGTGAAGTGTTCGGCGCGCTGAAAAGTACCGAGTACCAATGTCTCCGGCCCAGCAGCCGCGGCCTGCATCTCGAGCGAGGTGCTCATCGCCACCAGCAGTCGCTTGGTGCTGCGCGTTGCCGTCTTGCCTGCGGAGGCAATGCCGTACGGCGATTCGGCGGCGACGGTCGGCGTGCTCCAGGTCGGGAACGGAGGCATCACCTCGGCCGCGTCGGAAGGTAGCTCTTCCGTCGATTGCGCGGCCGGATACAGCTCTCCCACCCCGTAGGTGGCACCGAGTCCGAGTGCGCGGGTCCGATGCAGCGCACTGTCGACCCCGCTCGCCACGACCACGGCTCCGGTTCGTTCGACCTGAGCCGAGACGGCGTGAGCGGTACGCGCAGTCGACAGATCCGGGCGGCGGGAGACCATCGATTCGGCGAGGATGATCACGTCCGGCTCGATGAGAGGGAGCAGGGTCATCGACTGCGGCCGGCGACCGACGTCGTCGACGGCCACCACTTTGCCTTCGCGTCGAGCTTTGTCGATTGCGGCGAGAGTGCGCGCCGGGCTGTCGACGAGAGCAGCCTCGGTGACGACCACGATGTCGCGGCGCAACTGTTCTTCGGTGGCTGCATCCAGGGCAGCGAGCGAGTCGACGTCCATGGACACGAGCATCGGCAGTCGCACCGATTGGTTGAGCCGGGCCACACCCCACGCGAGCGCGTCGAGCTCGCGCTTGGCGTCCATGGCCCTGGCTGCGCGCTTGAGCGCATCTGCCGATGCGAGCGGACCGTTCTCCGGGCCGCGCAGCTGCACTTCGATGGCTGCGAGCGCACCGTTGTCCAGCCGACAGACCGGGGCGAAATACGGCTGCACCGTCAACTCTCCCGTGTCCGTGTCGACTGCAGATCCTGCTTCGGCCAGCGCGAACGTCACACCTCAGTTTGACACGAAAAAACGACCCCCGTCACGCGGGGGTGAACTGTAACTCCAAACCTGGTCGAGGTGTTTTATTTCGCTTCGACCATGCTCGACGACGGAGATGTCACCGAGACGGTCACGACTGTCTCGTTTTGATAACTTTGTATAACGGAAAGATAACGACGCACGGGGTGAAGATCGAAGGAACGCCAGGCCCGACCGAGGCGCGAAAATGGGACGAATGCCGGTGTTGCGCTGAACTTTCCGAGTAGCAGCCGGATTCAGTTACTACTGCGTACAACAAACATACCGACCGGATTGTGACTTCTCACAGAGTTGAAACAAACCATTTCCGACATATGTTTCGTCAACCTAACGTCCCTCCCGGCTGCCGAATCAACGGTGCCACCGGATGCCACGACCGGGTCCGGATCCGTCTTGGACTGGAGGATCGATCGATGACGCTCAACCCGCCGACCCGCTCTCGCACACTCGTCACCGCAGTCGCCGCTCTTGCCATCACCGGTGCGACAGTCGGTGCCGCCAGCGCCGGCGCCGCCACCATTTCCCCTGCGGGTACCGCGTTCACGGCACCCGGCACGATCGTCGTGAGCACTCCGGCGTCGTTCGGTCTGCCGGTGAGCTGCTCCATCAACCTGAGCGGCACCACCAGCGCAGACGGCTCGTCGGCGACGATCACCGATGCCCAGATCAGCGGCTCCAACCGACTGTGCGGCCTGCCCCAGCTGAAGAACCTGCCCTGGACCCTCACTCCCACCAGCGCCACCACCGGGGAGGTGTCCAACGTGGCCTTCTCGCTGGTCGGATACAACTGCGGGCCCGCCACGTTGGCCGGGTCCTTCGACAACATGACGAACACGCTCACCGCGACGAACCAGCCGATGTCCGGCAACTGCACCGTCAACAGCCTGTCGGTCCAGCCCGACCCGGCCTTCACCCTGTCCTGATTCCCGTCCTACCTCGTTCCACATCGACCGTTCCCGAGAAGGAGAACACGTGAAGATCCGCAACAAGACTGTCGTCACCATGACGGCATTGGCATCGAGCATCGCCCTGGGCACGCTCGTCGCCGCCCCGGCCAATGCCGCCGACACCCTTCCCATCACGTTTCAGGCAGATACGACGACGGTCATCGCCAAGACCGGCCAACCGGTGGTGTTTCCCACCACCGATCTCGCCACGGACGTCGATCTGGTCGGTGGCACGGTGACCGGGTCGCTCGAATTGCCGCAGGCATCGGCCGATCTGAAACTCGGTCCCGCGACGCTGGCGAACTTCACGATCTCGATCGTCGACGCGACCCCGGTGTCCGGCACCATCGTCCGCGGCGGACCGGACGAGGCACCGACGTTGGATCTCGACGTCGCGCAGAGCTTCAAGATTCGCATCGATTCGGTGAAGCCGTTGGGCATCGACACCGGGTCGGCCGGATCTGCCGCGGTCGACCTGATCCCGGCGGGTAGCAACTGCGTCACCGCCGAGACCACCGCCAACCTGTCCGGTTCGCTCGATGCTATCGATCTGATCCAGAACAATCAGGCCGATGCACACGTGAAGGGGACGTACACGATTCCGCAGTTCCAGAACTGTGGCGCGTTCACGTCGGTGCTGAATGCGATCATCGCCGGTCCCGACAACACTCTCGACGTGCATCTGACCGATCCGGTCTTCGATGTCGGCACCCGGTCCGCGATTGCGGCAGAGGTGGCGTAGCGGTTCACACCTCGATCGGCGGCGTCGACCGGTTCCATCGCGGAACTCGGTCGACGCCGTCGTTCAGTGCCGTTCGTCGACCGGATGGACGGACGGCTCCCCGTCGTCGTACACCGCGACGCGGTTGCCACCGATCCGTTTGGCCCGGTACATGGCTCGATCGGCCCGGCTGATCAACACATCGACGTCCTCCGCGACACCCCGCGCGTCGACAATCGCATGCGCGACGCCTATCGACGCCGTGAGCGGGGAACGGTCGGTCGACTCGCTCAAACGGCTGCGCAATTCCTCGGATCTGTCGATCACCGTGTCGACTTCGGCGAGGCACACGATCGCGAATTCTTCGCCGCCGAGTCGCACCGTCACTGCCGGTGTCGGGAAGAGTTCGAGGATTCGGCTCGCGGCCAGACGAATGACGGTGTCTCCGTGCTCGTGACCGAATCGATCGTTCACTGCTTTGAAGTTGTCGATGTCGATCACCACGGCCGCCAGTTCCGCATCCGCACCGGAACGAAGGTCGAGGTTGCCGATCGCCGCGTCGAAGCCCCGTCGGTTCTGCATTCCGGTGAGCGGGTCGTAGAACGCGCCGGTGGCGTCGCGGCGCAGCAGCATCAGGAAGGAATGGCAGATCAGCGGTGCCGAGAACATCACCAGAATCAGCATCACGAGATAGAGATTGGTCTGCAAGCGACGTTCGGGGTCGTTCACCATGGCCGAGGTGTAGAGCGCGGCGACGGTGACGAACGCAAAGAGGTGGTGAGCGGTGAACAGCTTGGGGCCGTGAAAGCCAACGACGTAACTGCCCATCACGGTGAACAGCGCAGCCATCGGCAACATCTCGGACGGCTTGTCGACGGTCAGAAGAACTGCGGCGAGCACGATGTCGGCGTAGAGCACGAAGGCGACCGACATCGGCCAGGACGGCCAGCCTCCGATCAGCCAGGCCAACCCGAGGGGCAGCGTCGTCGCGACGGTGAACCACAGTGCCCATCGCGCAGAACCGCTGTCTCCGAGACCCGGGATGGTCAGGGCGATCGCCGCAGCGGCCGCGTAGAACCAGCAGAAGATTCCGATGAGAATTCTGGTGACGTGCAGTGCTTGTTGGGACCGTGCGTACGCAACGTTCCACCCGTAGTCGACCGGAAGCGACCACCATTGGCGAAGACTGTTCACAGATCGAGCAGCTTTCCTAGTGTCCCGACGAGGATGAACAAGTCAACCACAGACGAAACCACCCGGTCCGAGAAGTCGGGAACTTGCTCACACGGCCTTATCCGCGCATGCCGTCGGCCAATTCGAACACGCGACCTGCGTAGGTCACCACGAACGCATCGAGGGCCTGCTGAGACAGTTCGGGGCATCCGGCTCGGCGAAAGAAGTGCTCCAGATCCACCAGTCGATCCCCCAGCCCGACGCGTTGCCGATCCAGGGCCTCGAGCTCGACGACCAACGCCTTCAGTTCCTCGACCTTGCGCAGTACGTCGTCCATCGGATCACCGTCCACTTCACTGGGCCTTCTACGGACCGTCCACATTCGGGCGGCGGAGCCGGGCTTCCCTCCCGGCTCCGCCGATCTCGACTCTACTCTTTGTCGAACACATGTGCGAACCAATTGCGACCGGACCTCGCTTTGTACCAGTCATCCTGTGCACAATCCGAGAATGTGACCTACAGTCTGTGTCATGCTCCAGAAAAGGGGTCCGAACGAGGTTCGACCGCCGGGTTCGACCGATCCAATTCATATGGCGCTCTTAGCAATCCTCACGATTGCTATGATCGCTCTCGTCGTCGTTGCGATCCAACAGGGCCGCCTCTGATCACGCACCTCGGCGCTCACCGTCGACTGGATTCCGCGGCATTCCGCGTCGGTCGCCGCTTCACGAACGGTCAGGTCCGCACTTCGGGCACCATCGTCACGTGCGCGCCCGGATCCGCATCGAGTACCACGGTCCGTATCGCGCGCAGATACGCGAGATAGGTCGGGTACCCCCGCAGTTGTCGCGGGCCGATGGGCACGAATGCGCCCGATGCCGGGTTGCAGACGAACTGCTCGATCTGCGAACGGGCTTGTGCACCATCGAAATCGGCGTCGACGGTGACGATGAACCGCATCACCGTTTCGCGTTTTCTCCCCAACCCGAGACGGTGCACTCCGAACCAGAGGCGGGTGCCGTCCGGTCCCAGATACTCGATACCCCATCGACCGAAGCCACGTTCGGCGGTGTCGACGACCGTTCGGGCGAGATTCGCAACGGCCATCGTCGACGAGATTTCGATGCACGCGTCTTGACGACGTGTGATCATCCACTGCCAGCTTTCTACGATTCCACCGAATACCTCCCCGACATTCGGTGCATATCGGGCGAATTTAGCAGCTCATCCGACATCCGGCACGACGACTGTTACGTCGTCCGAACTCCGACCACCGCGGCTACCTCCGCTGCCATCCGGGCAGCCGTCCTCGCAGTGGGGTGAACGCCGTCGAACGTGGCTCCGGGTCGGTCGAGCAGTGACGCGAATTCTGCGACGGGTATGCCGCGCTCGGCGGCCAGTGCGCGAATGTCGTCGTTCAGGTCGTCCGCGCTGACCTTCCGCGACGACGGCACCGTGGCGATCACAACCGTGTCGATGTCGTGCGCCCGGTCCAGGATGGCGCGTAGGTTCTCGATGATCATGGGCAGCGGTACCGATCGGGCGAGGTCGTTGGTGCCGCCGTTGACGACGAGGATGTCCGGGTTCGCGGCCAGCGCTTCGTCGGTTCGGGCAAGGATCTGCGTCGTGGTCGCGCCATTGATTCCCAAGTTGGCACCATCGGCGGCGGGAGCATCGTCTCCGCACACGAGGTACGAATACCACGACGTGTTGCCGTGAATTCCCCAGTCGACACGTGAATTGCCCTGGGCCATCGAGTCTCCCAGCGTCACCAAACGTGGTCCGGTCTCGTTGACGCTCCACCCGAAGCAGTGCGCGTTGTGGATCGTCAGCGCCGGCTTCCTCAGTGGTCCCGCCACGAGCGCGGCGGCGAGCGCCAACCCGAGTGCGCCGGCGATCCACAGTCGAGTTCTTCGCACGCCGGGGATTCTGCCCTAGGGGTGACGCGGGGAATCAGTTGCAGTCGGGGAAGTCCACTTCGGTGGGTGCCGGGACCGATTGCGGCTGAACCGGTGCCTGCGCCTCGCCGGCGACGGTCGGTTCGACGAGGTTGTACTCGATGGTCTTGGTCTGCCCCGGCTCGATGACGACCGGCACGTAGAACACGGGGTGGCCGCGCTCGGCAGCGGTGAGCAGAAACAGAGGAGTTCCGTTGATGGTGGCGTTCGTCAAGGTCGCGCCCTGAGTTGCGTACAGCGCCACCACCGATCGGTTGGTTCCCGGGGGTCCGTCGTATCGGGTGGAGTCGTTCTGTCTGCCGGCGATGTAGGTGGTATAGTCCTGCAGCGCAGCGTTGTTGGTGATCTCGGCGACCACGCGGGTGGTCCGCGTCGGGCCGTCGCAGGACTGTGCGGAGTAGGTGACCTTGCGCTGCAGGTAGTAGTCGAGCTTGCCGCCTGCACCGTTGTTCACCACCACCGCGGCGTACGGGTCGGGGCTGTCGGGAACTTCGTGACCGATCCTGGTCGGTCCAAGGATCGCTTGCAGTGCCGGGTCCGCGCTCCACACGGCGATGTGGCCTTCACTGGTGGCCTTGCCGAGTGCCTCGAGCAGCGCGCTGGGAGATCCGATGTTGCCCTGCATCTTCGCGACCACTCGGGCGGCGATGTCCTGGAGATAGGCCTTGCGCGCGGTGTTGTCGTCCTCGAAGCGGAAGTATGCGTCGGACTGCGTGATCCGAACGACGTTCGATCCGTCGATCACCTCACCGTCACCCATCGTGATGGGGCCGACGACATCGAGGATGTAGCCGAGGGCAACAGGGTCGGTGGCCAGAGCGCCGTCGACACGTTCGCCGGTTTCCTGCTCCCACATCGACTGCCAGATCTGCCCGGCATACGGGAAGTGCGGGCTGACGTTGCTGTTCTGCCAATTCTGCGTGGGCTGGAACCGACTCTCGTAGGTGTTGAAGAAGTCCGGACCGAGATCGATGGGGTCGTACGGAATTCGGAGCTCGGCGTTGCTGGCGAGCGAGTCGACCGCGACTTTGCCGTCGACAGCACGCACGATGCCGAATCCGCCTATCAGTCCACCGGTTCCACGAGATTCCGAGAGAGTCTGAAAGGCCATGAAGTAGTTGCGTGGACCGTCGGCACCGAGCATCGCGGGGAGCACCTTGGCGGCGATGTCGGTGTTGGTCAACAGGGTCGTCAGTTCGTGCGTCTGATCCTGCAGCTGAGTTCGAGCGTCGCCGACCTGAGCGACGAACTCCGGTTCCGCGATGGCCTGGGACTGCGTGTTCAGTACGTCCGCTGCGGCCGCGGCCTGTGACAGCGCAGGCGAGGCGGCGCGCAGAGCAGCGATGTCGATGGCACCGTCGGGCCCGCGCAGCTGACTCGGGTCGAGTGTGGCACCCACCTCGACCGACGGCGTCAGCACATCCACGGTCAGCCCGTTGACGACGTCGGTGATCTGCGAGACGACGTCCAGCGGTTGGCCCACGTACGGAATCGCGGCAGCCGCCTGCCAGATCAGCGAATCGGTGGCGTCCTTCGCCTGGGTCGAGGTGCGCACCGCGTCGTCCACGGAGGTCTCGGCCTTCTGCGTATCCCCTGCCAGCAGAGCAGTTTTCGCTGCCTGAGCGTAGCCCCGAGCCTGATCGAGGTACGTATAAGCGGTATTGGCCGTGTAGGCGAGCCAGGCACCGAGTCCGAGCGCAACGACGACGAAGACCCCGAAACCGAGCAGGATGCGTCGGCCGGTCCTCTTCTTGGAACGACGACGCCTGCGGCGACTACGAGAGCTGCGATGGTCGCCGTACGGGTAGTCGTTGTCGTAGCTCATGGCTGGATGGGTGCCCTTTCGTCGCGGCTAAGACTACAAACGACGTCCTCCCACCGCGACACGACGCTCGGGTCGGCTGCGCCGATATCGCACCGGCGCAGCCGTTCGAGGTCAGGAACCCAGAATTGCGCTCACTGCGGTGCTGCCGCTCTCGGCGCTTCCGCTGCCGATGAGCCCGAGGATGACGTCGACGATGATCTTGGCGATGAATGCGTCCATAGCTACTCCTGTTGTGAAGTACCCCCGACGGGATACAGACGGACCTGCGTGCGCTGCGACCGTTTGTTACCGGCCACAACGAATCGGAAGGTAGCAGCTGAATCTGTCCGAACGGTGGCTCTGTGGTCGCGGCCACAGAGCCGGACCATTTGTACAAATCTCAAAATTTGTCTACCGCAATGACAAATTCGGTGTATTGTCCAATCCATAGTGATCAGCCTTACACGAGGAGTGACGATGACCGCATCGAATGTCGACAACCAGGCGCAGACGCCGGTTGCCGAATGGCACGACCGAAAGCGTTACCTCTGGCTGATGGGGTTGATCCCGCCCACAGCGGTGTTCGTGGCCACCGGCCTGGTCTGGGCCTTCAACCAGCTCGGCTGGAACGCCGTGTCCCCGGTCTGGTGGTGGATCGGCGCGCTGCTCGTCTACGGGTTGCTCCCGATCCTCGACCGGTTCTTCGGTCCCGACGGCGACAACCCACCCGACGAGGTGATGAAGGCGCTCGAAGAAGACAAGTACTACCGCTACTGCACGTACGCCTACATTCCGTTCCAGTTGGCGAGCTTGGTGTTCGCCTGCTACCTCTGGTCGGCCGACAACTTGTCCTGGCTCGGAATCGACGGTGGACTGGGACTGGCCTCGAAGATCGGTCTGGCCATCAGCATCGGTGTGATGGGCGGCGTCGGTATCAACACTGCACACGAGCTCGGCCACAAGAAGGACAGTCTGGAGCGCTGGCTGTCGAAAATCACGCTGGCACAGACGTTCTACGGCCACTTCTACATCGAACACAACCGCGGCCACCATGTTCGCGTCGCCACTCCCGAGGATCCGGCGAGTTCGAAGTTCGGTGAGAGCTTCTGGGCCTTCCTCCCTCGTAGCGTCTGGGGCAGCCTGAAGTCGTCCTGGGAGCTCGAGAAGACGCGCATGGAGCGATTGGGCAAGAGCACGTGGAGCATTCGGAACGATGTACTGAACGCGTGGCTGATGTCCGTTGTTCTCTACGCGGTGCTCGTCGCGGTGTTCGGTCCGATCGTGCTGCCGTTCCTGGTGATTCAGGCGATCTACGGCTTTTCGTTGCTGGAAACGGTCAACTACCTCGAGCACTACGGCCTGCAGCGGCAGAAGAAGGAGAACGGCCGCTACGAGCGATGCACCCCCGAGCACAGCTGGAACTCCGATCACATCGTGACCAACATCTTCCTGTATCACCTTCAGCGACACAGTGATCACCATGCCAACCCCACCCGCCGCTACCAGACTCTGCGCAGCATGGACGGGGCACCGAACCTGCCGAGCGGATACGCGAGCATGATCTCGCTGGCGTACTTCCCACCCGTGTGGCGCAAGGTCATGGACCACCGCGTTCTCGACCACTACGACGGCGACATCACGAAGGTCAACATCCAGCCGTCCAAGCGGGAGAAGATCCTCGCCGCGCACGGAGCCAAGTGATGGCCGCCTTCGAGTGCCCGGTGTGCGAGTTCGTCTACGACGAGACCAACGGCGCTCCGCGCGAGGGCTTTCCGGCCGGCACAGCATGGTCCGACGTACCCGACGACTGGCCCTGCCCCGATTGCGGTGTCCGCGAGAAAATCGACTTCAGGAGTAAGGCATGAAGCTCTACCGCTGCGTTCAGTGTGGATTCGAGTACGACGAGGAACTGGGGTGGCCCGAGGACGGGATCGAACCCGGCACTCGCTGGGACGACATTCCCGACGACTGGTCGTGCCCCGATTGTGGCGCTGCCAAGGTCGATTTCGAGATGGTCGAGGTCGAGCGCGGGTGAGTGCGTCCGTTCCGCACGCGATCGCGATCATCGGTTCGGGTGCAACCGGGTACACCGCGGCCAAAGCCCTACGCGCCGAGGGTTTCACCGGATCCATCACGATGGTCGGGAGTGAACGGGCTGCGCCGTACCGCCGACCGACGGTGTCCAAGGAGTTGCTGACCGGAAGCAAGTCGATCGAGCAAGTGCAGCTCGGCTCGGCGATCGACGGTGTCGACGTGCGCTCGGGTGTCACGGCTGTCGGCCTCACCGATTCGACTGTGCTGCTCGACGACGGCGACCCGGTTCCGTACGACGCGCTGCTCCTGGCAACCGGCTCTCGGGCCCGGCAACTCGACCTTCCGGGCCACGTGTTCACCCTCCGAGGAGTCGCCGATGTCGAGCCCTTGCACGCCGACATTCTGCGCACCCGATCACTGTTGGTGATCGGCGGCGGACTGATCGGATGCGAGGCGGCCGCGGCTGCTCGGTCCCTGGGAGCCGAGGTGACGGTGCTCGAGGCCGCATCGGCACCGCTCAACCGGATCGCTCCGGCCGCGATCTCGCAGATGTACGTCGACCTGCACGCAGACAACGGCATCGCGTTCCACACCGACGTCGCCGTCACCGACCTCGCCGAGCAACCTGACGGAACACTTCTCGTGACCGCAGCGGACGGTCGTTCGTGGTCCGCCGGCACCGTGCTTGTCTCCGTCGGCTCGGTGCCCAACGTCGAACTCGGAGCAGACATGGGCCTCGAGATCGGATCGGGGATTCTGGTCGACGCGGGGATGCAGACCTCGATACCGAACATCTATGCCGCGGGCGACGTGGCAGAGGTACCCAACACGATCCTCGGTGGAACGTATCGGAGTGAGCACTGGAACGGCGCACTGGATCAGGCCACCCGGGCTGCCCGCTCGATGATCGGCGTGGATCCGGGCAGCCTCGACGTCCCGTGGGGCTGGTCCACCCAACACGGCGTCAACCTTCAGTTCGCGGGGTGGACCGGTGCGACCGACGAGTACGTGGTGGCTCGCGGCTCCGTTGCCGACCGCCGCTTCACCGCATGCGCGCTGCGTGACGGCCGACTCGTCGGGGCCATCGGCGTGGGGTTCCCGAAGGACATCAGGCAGATCAGATCCTTCATCGCCAGCGGAGATCCCGTCGATCGGGATCGCCTCGGAGAGGATTGGCTGGATCGACCACATGCGGTCGTTCGATAGAGTCGTGTTCATGCCCGCAGCCGAACAGACGTCGACCCCCGGTCGATACCGTGAAGCCGCGTCCAGTCTTGCGCGCGATACCGCGCTCGATGCGTTGCGTGAGTTGTTGAACGAGCGCAACTGGCGCAACGTCACGATGAGCCACATCGCCAAGGCAGCAGGGCTGAGCAGACAGAGCCTGTACAACGAGTTCGGTTCACGACGCGGCGTCGCGCAGGGGTACGCCATCAGATTGACCGACCTCTTCGTCGCGATGTGCGAAACGGCGCTGTATCAACACGAGAACGACGCATCGGCTGCTCTGCGCCAAGGCTTCTCGTCGTTCTTCCAGTTGAGTGCGCTCGATCCCCTGGTGCGATCGCTGCACGGTGGCGACGCACCCGAGGATCTGCTCCGGCTGATCACCACCGACAGTGCCGTACTCATCGAGCGCGCGGGAGACCGTCTGGCCGAGACGTTCCAGCGCGGGTGGGTGGGCGCGAGCCCGCGTCAGGCAGACGTCATCAGTCGGGCAATCGTGCGTCTGGCATTGAGCTACATCCCCGAGCCGCCACCCGATATCGCCTCCGCAGCAGATGATTTTGCACTACTGCTGACTCCGTACGTCGATTCCATCACCGCCGGGCGCTGACCCGACCTCCACGGCTCTCCCCAGCCCCACGTCCCGCCGCCCCCTGATCCCGCTCCCCCCCGGATTTCGCAAACGCGCGCGCGTTTGCCAGGTGCGCGCGAAACAGGCCCGGATTGGTGGCAAGACCGCACGCGTCTGACGAATGCGCGCGCGTTTGTCGAGGCGCAGCCGACTCAGTCGACGTCGATTCGACTACGCGGCGGCCCGGCGGGCGCGCTTCTTCCACCCTCGCGCAGTGCGACCACAGTCCACCCTGCGCCCACCATGGACAGGACCAATACAGCTCCAATTGCGATCATGGACCAACAATGGACTGCTTTCGGCCGAAAATGTGCAGTCCAGTGTGCAAGAGTGGCATGCATGGACTCGTACGACGCGACCGCAATCTCGGCCCCGGAATTGGCCGCACGGATCGACCCGTCGACGTTGCGCAACCGATCCGGCGGTCCCCTCTACCTCGAGATCGCCGACGAGTTGCGTCGGCTCATCGAGAGCGGTGAGGTATCGGCTCAGACGCGGCTGCCTGCGGAGCGGGCGCTGTCGATCAGTTTGGACGTCAGTCGGGTGACGGTTGCGTCGGCCTATCGTCATCTTCGGGAGAGCGGCTGGATCAGCGCCCAGCGAGGCTCGGGTACCTATGTTTCCCCGACGGGTTCGCTACCGTCCTGGGGATCGCTGGCCGGCGACCGGGAGACTGCCAATTTGGAGTTCGTCAACGCGTCCCCCTCGGCCTCGCCTCTGTTGTCCGATGCGTACGGCGTTGCGGCAGAGAAGATTCGAGACCGTTTCTCCCTGGGTGGCTACGCTCCGTCCGGTTTGTTCGAGCTCCGCGAAGCCATTGCCGCGTACTACCGAGGGCGTGAAGTACCGACCACGGCCGACAACGTTCTCGTCACCTCCGGTGCCACCGACGCCATCCACGCGGTGTTGGCCACGTTCACCGAGCCCGGTGCCCGGGTGCTGGTGGAGCACCCGACGTACCCGGGTGTCGTCGAACTCGTTCATTCACTGGGCGGTCGCTGCATCCCGGTGCCCATCGACCCGGACGACACCGACGAATTCGTGACATCGGCAGATCGAGCCACTCGACAGAGCGCTCCGACGCTGGCGTATTTCATGCCCGACTTCTCCAATCCGTCGGGCGCGCGGCTGCCCCTCAGGACCCGGCGGCAACTGTCCGCAACCATGCACCGCCATGCCGTACTGACCATCGTCGACGAGGTAGCAGCGGACCTGTCCCTCGACGGGTCGCCCGACATCGAACCTTTCGGGGCGGCAACCCCGGATATTGCGACGGTGACGATCGGGTCGACGAGCAAGACGGTGTGGGGAGGGCTGCGAGTCGGCTGGGTTCGAGCCGAGGCGGGCCTGTTGGCGAGAATCGCCGCAACCTATGCGCGACGACAACTTTCGGTGTCCGTCATCGATCAGCTGGCTGCTACGGAGTTGCTCGGTCGATACGACGAGGTGCGTCGGGTGCGCGCGGAGGCGTCGAGAGTTGCTCGTGACCACACCGTCGCGTTGATGCGTCATCAACTGCCGGACTGGCACTTTCGAGTGCCGAACGGAGGCCTGGCATTGTGGTGTTCCCTACCCGACGGCATTCGATCCAGTTCCCTCGTCGCCGAAGCCCATTCGCACGGATTGCTGCTGGCGCCGGGGCTGCGATTCGGAACGGGGTATGCCTTCGACGACCATCAGCGCATACCGTTCACGCGGTCACTTCCCGACATCACCTCGGCCGTCGAGATCTTGGCCGGCCTCAGCTCCGCGGGTACGCCTGCACCGACCATCGCGTCGAGCAGACCCGCAGCGGTGGTGTGAGCCCCGACGTCGATCGCAAACGCGCGCGCGTTCGCGAGACGCTCGCGAATCGGTCACCTGTTCGCCAGCTGAATCGCGCGCACCTGACAAATGCGCGCGCGTTTGCGGCCTCGACAGCAGCAGGCAGCACGTGGCCTCAGGACCGAAGGGACTCGACGATGGCCGCGATACGCCGCTCACGGGTGTCGTTACGTTTCGCGTCGGCGACGGATCTTGCGTGTTCTTTTCGCGTCGACGGTGACAGCGCATCGAACGCTGCTCGGACAGCGGGATCCGCATCCAGCGCTTGCGCCAACGCCTGCGGTAGCTCGACGACCCGCGGCTGGTCGTCCAATTCGATGGTCACGTCGACGGTGTCGCCGGCCTCGACGCCGAGTGTGGCGCGAACGCTCTTGTTCAGTCCGAGCAGATTTTCTCCGCCCATCCGGCCGATGCGCCCCTGCACCGTTTGCCCACCGATCGTGAACCGAACCGGTGGAGTCTTGGTGGAACCGAGGGACGCGACCTGCTCGTCACTGAGCACGATCGCTGCCGCGGGGCCCCGTGATTCGAGCACTGTGGATATCCGCAGAACCGTTGCTGCCATGCGGGCAGGATATCCGTCGATGGTGCACTCAGCGTCCACAATTCGCGTCAGCAAGCGGAATTTCCTTCATCGGCCTCGAATAGTGGACAGCGAGTGCACCTGGCCAACAGCGATCAGGCCTCGGCTTCCACGATTCGCTTGATTGCCGCCAGGGTCCGAGGGATACCGTCGAGTGCCGCCTGGCTACGAGTGTCGATTTCCTTCTGCGCGTCGTCGCCGAACTTGCGGTGAAAGTGCCCGATACCGCCGGGCAGGAAGTTCCAGTTCTCGGTCAGGCGTGTGCCACCGTCGACGGGCTCGAGCGTGTAGCCCCAGCGGACGAAGTTGTCGCCCACCACCCACGCGAACTCGCGGCCGGGTTCGGCTGCCGCCACTGTCGACACGGTTTCCCACGTGCGGCCCGGCACCACGTTCCGGCCGGTGAAGGTCGATCCGACGCCACCGCCGTCGGCCTCGTTCCACCAGCATTCCTGGCAGATCGGGCTCCATTCTCCTGTTCGGGTGATGTCGGAGACGACGGCGTACACGTCGTCGACCGGCGCAGCGACGACGATGGATTCGGAGAACTCGAGTGCGGTCATCTCACCATTGTCCCTCCACGTACAGCGAAGCTGTGAGCAGAGTCGCTGCCCACAGCAGAAGCACTGGAGTGCCACCGGATTCGGACGCAGACTCGAATCATGAGCGAATCACCTCGAATGTTCCCGCCCGAACTCCGCAATCAACTTCTCCGCCATCGGGTTCTCGTGCTCGACGGTGCCCTCGACGACGACAACGGCACCGTCCTCACCACTCACCTGCTGACGTTGGCGGCCGAGAATCCCTCCGCCGACATCGCCCTGTGGATTCACTCACCGGGAGGGTCGGTTCCCGCGATGCTCGCCATCCGCGACGTGATGCACCTCGTACCCTGCGACGTGTCGACGCTGGCACTCGGATTGGCCTGCAGCGCTGGTCAGTTCTTACTGTCGTCAGGCACGCGCGGTAAGCGGTATGCCCTGCCGCATTCTCGAATACTGATGCACCAGGGGTCCGCCGGCATCGGTGGGTCGGCCGTCGAAGTCGAGGTGCAGGCCAACGATCTGCGGCATACCCGAGATACGGTTCTCGGCCTCATCGCCGACGACACCGGGCAGACACGCGAGCAGATCTTCGACGACTCCCTGCACGATCGCTGGTTCACCGCGGAGGCCGCCCGCGAGTACGGGTTCGTCGACGCGATCGTCGACTCGTTCGATCAGGTGATGCCTGCGCGACGAGTGTCCTTCGGAATGGAGATGGCCCGATGAGCACGTACACGATTCCCAATGTCATCACGCGAGATGCGCGCGGCGAACGCGTCGTCGACGTCTATTCGCACCTGCTCAGTGAGCGCATCGTCTATCTCGGTACCGGAATAGACGCCGGTGTGGCGAATGCGATGATCGCACAGCTGCTCCACTTGGAGGCCGACTCCCCCGACCAGGAAATCTCGATGTACATCAACTGCGAGGGCGGTGACACGGCTGCCATGCTCGCCGTCTACGACACGATGCAATTCATCGGATCACCTGTTGCCACAACATGTGTGGGCCAAGCGGTGGCGGCAGGGGCGGTACTGCTCGCGGCGGGAGCACCGGGGCGACGCTCGGCGCTGACTCACAGCCGGGTGGTGCTGCATCAGCCTGCGGCGCAGGGCCGAGGGACCATCCCCGATCTGATTCTGGCTGCCGACGAGGTGGTTCGAGTACGAGCCGAGATGGAAGCGATTCTCGCGAAGCACACGGGACGCGACGTCGAGAAACTCCGCCACGACACCGACCGTGATCTGGTGTTGACGGCACCGGCTGCGCGTGACTACGGCGTCGTCGACCAGGTACTGGAGGGTCGTCAGGCCGCCATCAACGTCGCGTCTCCGCGGGACAGGTCGTGATGCGCCAGGCCTGAGATCTCCGCCATGGACGTGCCCAGTGCACCGACGACGGCCGCAAGAATCTCGCTCGACGGATCCTTGCGGCCGCGTTCGAGCTCCGACAAGTACTGCGGCGCAATGCCTGCCCGAGCAGCGGTGTCGGCCAGAGTGTCACCGCGAGCGTGTCTGCGCTCGCGTAGCCGTCGACCGACTACTTCGCGCCACAACGGTTCCACTGCGCGTGCTGCTCGACGCTCATCGATTCGTATCACCTCGCCCATGATCGGAGCCTAGGCCTCGATTCCACGACGGGTCGGCGATTCTGCTCAGAGCAGAGAGCCCGGTTTCACGAACGTCTTCGCAAAGCGCTTCTGCCAGGGCGTTTCCATGGCCCGAGGCGAGTATTGTCGCCGAACGTAGTCGATGGCCGCGTCGCCGGGCAGACCGTCGAGCGCGACGAGACACGCCAATGCGGTGCCAGTTCGTCCGACACCGCCGGTGCATGCAATCTCGACTCTCTCGGTTGCGCAGCGTCGCAGCACTTCTCGAAGCACGACCTCGAGTTCTTTCGAGTCGGACGGGAGCCAGAAGTCGGGCCAACGAACCCAGCGACTGTCCCAGTCGAACCCGCCGGGATCCTTGCCCTGCAGGTAGACCCCGAAATCCGGTGAAGGTCCGTCAGGCATCGGGTCACGCAAGGCGCGTCCACGAACTACGCTGCCCGACGGCAACTGGAGCACGCCCGGGCTGTGTGCGTCCCACATCCGGCGCTCAGGGTCGAAAGTCATCTGCGTGCACCCGGCTTCGTCCACTCGACTGTGTGTCGAAAACCTATGCGGTGTCGCATCATCGCACCCGGTAGCAACTTGTCGACCATGTCCCCGATCTCGTCGAAACTCACCACGGGGTCCTTGACCGGGAACGGTGGCGGCGGTGCTGTCACCGGGCTCGGCCATGGGTGGTGCAGAAATCCGATCAGGGGATTGGTCACGATGGAGACCGAATCCCACAGCAGATCTTGTACGCTTCGCGGTAGTGCGAGCCCGACGATGAGCGCCCGCCCGCCCGGCGCAAGTATTCGTTCGACATGACGCAATGCGTCGTCCATGTCGAGGTGATGCAGGACGGCGACCATGGTCACGAGATCGATCGAATCGTCTGCCCAGGAGTCGAGTTGGCGATCAGTGATCGACACATTGTTCACGTCTGCAGAGGTGACCTCTGCGACTCGGCGCATCTCCGAATCGGAGTCCACCCCGGTGACCTGATCGAAGTGTGGAGCCAACGCACGCACGAGACCGCCTCGCCCACAGCCCATGTCGACTGCTCGGATACGCCGGTCCGGCAGATTCGCCAGAATCCAGCCGTGAAAGTAGTCGTTGTGACTCCACGGGTGTCGCTCGTTCAGCTCCCGAACCCACTGGGCCCCTCTGCCTCCGATAAGGGACGTTCCCATTCGTCTCAGCACCACGAGTTCAGTATCCGTCAGGCGCGGCGATACGGCCTCGCCCACTCAGGTCAACGCAACCATGCGTCCAAGGCCTGTTGGACGAATGCTGGAGCTTCGAGCGGACTCAGATGCCCCACACCCGGGAGGGTGATCACAGGCGATCGACCCGGCACCAACTGTCGCAATCGATATGCCTGTTCGACGGGAATCCAGGGGTCCTGCTGGCCCCATCCGATGGAGGTGTCGCAGCGGACTCGGGGAAGCGCGTCGACGATCGGTCGCGTGTCCTCGGGCCGCAGTTCGGCGATCTGTCGGTAGAAGGCAGGCTGTCCCTCGTCGGATATCCAGGGTTCGGTCAACATCGCGACGATGTTCGGTTCCAGCCGATGATGCGCTGCTCCGGCAATGTATTCGGAGACCAACGCAGTGTGCAGGGACGCCGGCAACGCAGCGAAGCCCTCACTGTTGTCCGCCACGAGCCTGAAGAATGCGGACCCCCACGGGTCCAGTGTCACCACGTCCCACAAGAACAAACTGCCGTAGTCGCATCCGTGTATCAGGTGGGCTCCCAGAGCGACAGCACCGCCGATATCATGCGCGACGACGAAGGGCCGCTCCAACTTCCAGTGCTCGAGCAACATCGCGAGCCGCGACATCTGCGTGGCCAGGTCGGTACGCACCCGAGGTCCCTGCGCGGAGCGGCCGTATCCGGGCATGTCCCACAGGTAGACCCGATGACCGACGCCGAGGTGACGACCGGCCTGCGCCCAGACCTGCGCCGACCAGGGAGTTCCATGGCAGAGCACGACGTCAGTGGATGGTGCGTCCACCTCGGGGGTCAGCTCGTAGGTTGCGACCCGATCGCCGCCCACGGACACGAAGATGGGCTCCGGTAGATCGAATCTGTCGGTCGTCATGGCGATGACCTTAAAACTTCAGGTCGACCTGAAGTCAACGTGAGAATATCGGTGGGTGAAGATCGGAGAAGTTGCGCGGCAGATCGACGTTCCCACCCATGTCCTGAGGCATTGGGACGACGTCGGAGTCGTTGTGCCCGAACGCCTACCGTCGGGCCACCGCGACTACAGCGAGGAACATGTACGACGACTGCAGGTGTTGCGAGCCTGTCAAGGCGTAGGCATCAGCTTGGCCGACATTCGCCTGATACTTCACCGAGGCGAGCCCGAACGAACATCGGTCATCGAAGAACATCTGACGCGAATACGACGGCAACAAGCCCAACTCGACCATGCCGAGCGCTTTCTCGCGCACGTCGTCTCGTGCACGCATGGTCTGCTCACCCGATGCGCGCAGTGCAGCGAGTACTCCACTACGCAGCTTCGGTCACCACTGGACGCCGGCGCGCCGATCGATTCCGAGTAGTCGGTACACGACACGGTGACGGAGGCCGAGGTATCCGCGCGCAGAGGACCTTCGGCAGAACCTCTCTCAGGCGCGGACGAGTGCAGCGAGTTCACGAAGGTACGCGCCCGGCGTAATTCCTGCGACGCCTCGGAAGTCGTTGATCAGATGGGCTTGATCGACATATCCGAGATCCGCGGCAATGTGGGCAGCGTCGGCATCGGGAAGCGAGAGTCGCTGCAACACTTCCTGTAGTCGAACCCGCCGGGCGACTGCTTTGGGGCCCATCCCGAGTGTCGATCGCAGTGCCCTCTGCACGGCACGTTCACTGACCCCGAGCCTTCCTGCCACGGATTGCCCGGATTCCCTGCCGGCCCCCTGCGCCAATGCGTCGACCGCGGCGTTCGCGAGTCGGTGTTCGGGAGTGGGTGGTCGATTCGCCACCATCTCGGTGATCACCGAATCTGCCCGTCGAGCATGGTCGGCAGCCGAATCCTGCGCGGATACGGCGTCGAGCATGCCGAAGAGGAGGTCATCGAGTTCTCTGGTGATCGGTTGCGCTGCGGGAAGTCTCGTGGGATCGAGGTTGGACACCACAGCCAGGCCGGCTGGACGCAGTCTGACGCCGAACACGAAGCCTCGACCTTCGATCGTCCGGGACCACGCCCTGCGCTGAACATTTGTGAGCATGAACGGCGCAGGCACTGCACCGGTCTCCACACTGACCGTGACTGCCGGAAACTCGAGGACTCGCTGCTCGATGGTTTCGTCCGCGGACAATTCCCATCGCACACTCCAGTACGCGTCGACTACATCTCGAACCTCTGCAGCCGGATCGTGCCAGGTTGCGTCGAAGCGACGAAGAAGCGAGGGAGCCATGACGCCGGATCGTTCGTGAACGTCGATGGGCTTCGACACGGCCCGCCTTTCTTCCATGTCGCAATTCTGCAATACAACCGGCCTTCAGTCTCGAGACGATCACGTCATGACCACCAGATCTTGGACCGTCGTCGACCGGGCGACTCAACCGGGCCGAAGGACAGTGTCGTGAACTGGCTGTATGTAGCCGTGGCGGCGGTTGTGTACTACGCCCTCGGCGCGCTCTGGTTCGGTCCCCTGTTCGGGCGTGCGTGGGATCGTTCGATCGGGCATGATCGGGCGCAGACGGGCGGCCGATTCCCGTTGTCCTACTACGTGGTTCCGCTCTGCTGCTCGGTGGCGACGACCATCGTGATCTCTCTCGTTCTCGACGCCATCGACGCGGACGCCGTGACATCGGGCGTACTCGTCGGCCTCGGTGTCGGATTGGCCTCCGCTGCAGCATCATTGACCAACGCGCTGACGCCCCACACTCCGCAACCATTCGTCTTCGGAGCTGTCACCGCAAGCTATCACCTCACGGGAGCAACAGTAGCGGGCGCGATCCTCGGAGTCGTTCCGTGACGTTCGGTCAGTGCAGTACCGAATCGTCGCTGTCCCGTCAGGCAAACAACCTTGCACATGCTCGAGTCGTCTGGTGCAGTGACGTCGTGACCGAATCCGGACCACCCTCGACAGTGCGTCCGTCCACTCGTGCATGGGTGAGTCGACACCTGAACACCGGTGAACGCATCACCGAGTCCGAAATGCTATCCGGCGGTATCACCGCGGAGATGCGGAAGCTGACCGTCTGGACCACCGATGGATTCAGTCGGAACCTCGTGTTGCGCACCTATACAGAACCAGCCAGTGTGCAGCACGCACAGGACTCGTTGGAGCGGGAAAGCGCAGCTTTGACAGCGCTTTCGAGGTCAGCCGTACCGGTCCCCGAACTGATGGCATTCGATTCCACAGCCACTCATTGCGAGTATCCCTCGCTACTGATGACTCATCTGCCGGGTTCGACGGTTCTCTCCGACGCGGGCGTGGACGATAGAGTCCCCCTCCTCGCTCGGCAACTCGTCGAGATTCATGCAGTGGATTCCAGTACTCGGCCCCGTGAGTATCAGGCGAGGACGACGGCCGATACCGTCGTGGTCCCTGCACGGGCCGAAGCGGCTGTGTGGGCCGCCGCGATCGACGTACTTCGCAGGCCTGTACCCACATACGACGGGCGAGTTCTGCATCGCGACTTCCAACCCGGGAATGTTCTGTTCGACGTATCGCAGAACGCCGCGCCCAGGATCACCGGGGTTGTCGACTGGGCGGGGGCATCATGGGGGCCGACGGATCTCGACGTGGCACATTGTTCGACCAACCTGGCTCTGCTGCACGGGCCGCAGTGGGGACCACGGTTCGCCCTCGCCTACGAAGAGGCCGGCGGCGCTCTCTCCGAAAGCACTCTGACGCGACAGTATTGGCGCGTACGCGATGCACTGGCCTGCTCAGAGGAGGTGCAGTCCTGGGCCGCCCCGTGGCGCGATGCGGGCCGCATCGACTTGACGCCGCGACTTGTGGAGGATCGATTGAACGCGTACGTCTCGATGTTGATGGACCAATGTGGTCACTGAGTTTCCAGTACTTCCTTCAGCCTTCTCAGGTCTTCGGCCACCATCCAGAGGTCGCGCTCAAATTCTTCGTCGCTGAGTTCGATTTGACGCACCGTGAACAAGATTTCCGCGCCATTCGGGTGGCTCAGCACCCGTACGGGATTGTTCACAACGGTCCCTGCCGGCAGCGTCACGTCATGGTCGAGGACGCCCAGGTCGTTGTGTGGCACGAAACGTACTGTCACCTGTCTCATCGGCGATTCAGCGAGAAGTCTGTCGCCCTCGATGGTCACGGGACTGTTCGCCAGTCCTGCTGCCCATCTCGGTAGGTTCGCAGGGTTCGCCGCGAACTCGTACACCTCATCGGGTGTACACCCGATGACCTGACTGACATGCCGACTTGCCACGACGGATTCTCGATTCATACCAGCGACCCTACGTATGACGGTCCGCGGCGTTCTTCCAGAAATCGGACGGGTGTCAGTGTGGTGAGTGCACGCACGTCGTCACACATGTGCGCCTGACTCGCAAATCGCGCGGCATACGAGAGTGACGCCAGATCGGGAACGGTGGCGGCGACGTCGACGAGCCGACCGACTCGCAGCACTCGGGCGAGCATCTTCGGTCCGTAGCCGACCTCGTCGACGAACTTCCGATGCAACTGCCGGACACCGATTCCCAAGCCGTCGGCGAGATCGACGACTTTGATACCCGGCCGCGCCTCGAGTACCCGCACAGCGGCCAGGACCAGCCCGTCCTCGGCAGGCCTCATGGCCCGAACAGTCAGGTCGGCGAGGAGCTTTCGCCGCGCAGGCATCGCAGCGTTCGCATCGTGATCAGCGAGGGAACGGGCAACCTCCATCAACGACGCTCCCAAATCTGCGACATGCGGTTGCTGATCGCACAGTTCGCCGATCGGAATCGCACTGACCCGTCGAGCTACGGCAGGAGCGAGACGCACGCCGACCATCTCTACCGGAGCAACCGTGACGGCTCGTCGAGCTGCGGTATCCGGGCCCGCCACCTCCAGTCGTCCGTCGGAGAACCAGATCAGATCCACACATCCGTCGGGAACGATCAACGGCCGGTCCCCCGCGTGCGATCGACGCTGCCAGGTGCACCGAATCCCCTCGACGGGCGCGGGAAACTCGGTGTACGTCCTCTGCTGCGACAGCATGAAGACATTCTCCTCGGTCGGGCCCATCGGAACCAGAGCTTCCGTCGAACCGGAATCTTGAACATGTTCAAACAATGGTCTACGGTCAATTTTGAACATGTTCAGAAATGAGGTGAATCGATGGCTCGCACGTCCGAGACTCGCGACAAGGTGGTCGAGGTAGCACTACGTCTCTTTCGCGAGGAAGGGTTTCAAGCGACCACGATGCGTCGCATCGCCGACGAAGCGGGCGTCTCTCTCGGGAATGCGTACTACTACTTCGCCGGCAAGGACGAGCTGGTCAACGAGTTGTACATCGTGATTCAGCGCGACCACCGCGAGCGCGCCCTCGACGTTCTCGTCGACGGCGGTTCGCTGTCCGAAAACCTTGCTGCCGTTCTACATTCCGGCTTGGACGTCATGGAGCCGTATCACGCCTTCGGTGGCTCCTTCCTGCAGCTGGCGCTGCCCACGAGGTCCAGTTCCAGCCCGTTCTCGCAGGAATCGTCCGACGCGAGGTCCATGGCCATCGACCTCATGCGCACCACCTTGGAAACGTCGAAGCAGAAGGTTCCGACGTCTCTGAAAGACGTGCTTCCACAGCTGCTCTGGATGATCTACATGGGTGTCACCCTTCACTGGGTCACCGATTCCTCGGACAACCAGGCACGCACCCGCACATTGGTCGACGGGCTCGTACCAGTGGTTGCCAAAGCCGTACGCCTCGCTCGACTCCCGGTGGCGCGGGGGCTGGTCACCGACGTGGCCGGGCTGTTGAAACGCATGACGTCCCCAGAAGGGCTCGAACAATGAGTGATTCACCGTCGACCGTCGTCCTGTGCGGTGCCTCCGGCTACATCGGCGGCTACTTGCGTCGATACTACGAAGATCATGGCATTCGCGTCAGGACCGTGGGCCGCGGAACATCCAGCGACGCAACGTGGTCCGACCATCGCAGCCTCGTCGATGTGCTCGACGGTTCCGATCTGGTCGTCAATCTCGCCGGCCGCTCGGTGAGCTGTCGCTACAACAAGACGAACGCGGACGCGATCATGTCCTCGCGCATCCAGACGACGGATCGACTCGGCCGCGCCCTGGCGGACGTGCCCAACGCACCAGATCTGTGGGTCAATGCGAGCACCGGCACCATCTATCGCGATTCGCGCGACAGGCCGATGGACGAACGATCCGGCGACATCGGGTCGGGATTCTCCGTCGAGGTCGCCCGCGCGTGGGAGCGGGAGCTGTTCGATGCCGATGTGGCCATTCGCAGAGTGGCGCTTCGAATGTCGATAGTGCTGGGTGCAGGCGGCGGGGCGATCAATCCGATCATCGACCTGGCCAGGGTGGGGCTCGGCGGCACAATGGGTGACGGCGGCCAGATGTTCAGTTGGGTGCACGTCGCCGATGTGGCGCGCGTCCTCGATCACCTCTACAACAACACTGGCATCTCCGGCCCGGTCAACGTCGCCACTCCGTTCCCGGTGACCAACGAGGAGCTGATGCGGCAGGTCAGGATCGCTCTCGGCCGCAGTCACGGTCTACCGACACCGGCATGGCTGCTTCAATTCGGTGCACGGGTGATCCGCACCGAGGCCGAATTGGTCTTGAAGAGTCGTTGGGTGGATCCACAAGTGTTGACGGGCAGCGGTTTCGAGTTTCGGTATCCGAAGCTGGACAGTGCACTGGCGAACATTGCGTCCGAGACGCCTCGAGGGTTGCTCCCCGTCGCCCTGGGATGACGACGGGGAACCCTCGAACCTAGACGAGCGACGCCGACAAGCCTCCGTCCAGGATGTAGTGGCTCCCGGTGATCCACGACGCCCGGTCGGAGGCGAGGAACAGCGTCACTTCCGCGATGTCCTCGGGAGTGCCCAGTCGTCCCTGCTTGGCGGCGACGAGGTCACCGAACGGGATCTGGGTTGCGGCTTCGAAGTCCGGGACCAATCGATCGACCATTGCGGTATCGGCGAATCCCGGGCACACGGCGTTCACCCGCACTCCCGATGCGCGCATCTCGATGGCGGCGACGCGCGTGAGCTGAATGACCGCAGCTTTTGTCGCGCAGTAGGACCCGAGCAACGCTGTGCCACCGACGCCGGCGAGCGAAGCGATGTTGACGATGTTGCCCTTCGACTCGACCAGTGCGCCGATCGCGGCCTTCATCACCAGGAACGTGCCCTTGACGTTGACGGAGTAGATCTTGTCGAAGCTCTCCGTCGACTGCTGGAGAAGCGGCGACGACACTTCGATTCCCGCATTGTTGACGACTATGTCGAGTCCACCGAGAATCTCCACGGCCTGTGCCACCGCACTCTGCACCTGGCTCTCGTCGGATACATCGCAGTTCGCGATTCCGGCGGCCCCGATCTCCTCGGCCGTCTTCGCTGCTGCGCCTTCGTCGATGTCGCTGACGACGACGCGTGCACCGCGCTCGATGAACATCTGGGAGATGGCTTTTCCGATGCCGGCTCCGGATCCGGTCACGAATACTCGCTTGCCCTCGAACTCGGTCATGGTGTGTTTCCCTTCGATGATGAGTGAGACATGGTGCTGCGTACTTCGGTCTTGAGGATCTTCCCCACCTTCGAGCGGGGAAGATCGGTCCAGATCTGAATCTGTTTGGGTGCCTTGACGCTTCCGATTCGTGCCTTCACGTGGGTGATCAGATCCTCGTCGGATGCGTCACGGCCGGGTCGCAACAGGACTGCCGCGGTGACGCGTTCGCCCCACTTGTCGTCGGGCAGTCCGACAACGGCACATTCCTTCACCGACGGATGCGACAGCAGGGCCTGTTCCACCTCGGCCGAGTAGACGTTGAACCCGCCGGTGATGATCATGTCCTTGGCACGATCGACCACGTACAGGTAGCCGTCGTCGTCCAGGTACCCGATGTCACCGGTGTGGTGCCACCCCCGAGCACCGACTTCGGCTGTGGCGTCGGGATTCTCGTGGTAGCCCTGCATCACGAGCGGACCGCGGACGACGATCTCACCACGCTCGCCGCGTTCGACCACTCCACCGTCGTCGTTCATGATCGCCACCGTCGTCAGGGGCGTCGGCTTGCCTGCAGAACTCAGTCGTTCGGTGGCGATCGATCCGTCGCTGCGGAAGTGATCGGCCGGAGCGAGTGTTGCGATCATGTTCGGTGCCTCGGTCTGACCGAAGAGCTGTCCGAGAACCGGCCCGATGCGGGTGAGGGCCTCTTCCAGTCGAGTCGGTGACATCGGCGCGGCCCCGTACCAGAGGCAGCGCAGCGAGGACAGATCCGTGATGTCGAGATCCGGATGATCGAGAACACCGTAGATCACTGTCGGCGGCAGAAACGCGTGAGTGATCCCGTGTTTCTCTATGAGGGACAGAAACTTTCCGACGTCGGGTGCACCCATCACAACGACGTGTCCACCGAGACTGAGGATGGGAAACGTCAGTACACCCGCCGAGTGGGTGAGCGGCGCGAGAGCCAGGTACCGAGGCCGGTCCCCGAAGGGATAGCTCATGAGTGCGGTGGCCGTGGAGGTCATCATGTTCTCCTCGGTCAGCCTCACCCCCTTGGGCTTTCCCGTCGTCCCGCCGGTGCCGGCGATCATGCACAACCCGTCTGCCGGTCGTCTGTCGGCAACCGCATCGGAGCCGTGTTCGGCGAGCCATCGCTCGTACGACACTGCTCCCGGTACGTCGCCGTCCAGACAGACGAGCCATTCCAGCCGAGGTAGCTGATCACGAATGCGTCCGACGAGCTCCGCGAAGGCTTTCTGGAAGAACAGGAATCGGCAACCGAACAGGTCGAACAGTTGCCGGTTCTCGTCGGCTTCGTTACGTGGATTGATCGGGCACCACACTGCCCCCGCTCGCGAGATGGCGAAGACGCAGGTCAGCGCAAGTGGGTCGTTGGCGGAGAGCACCGCGACCCGGTCACCTGCCTCGATCCCGTTGTGCTGCAGAGCCGCGGCGATCGTCACCGTGTCGTCGTACACCTGGCCGTAGGTTCGGGTGGTGTCTCCGATGGTGAGACAGGGTGCGTCTCGGCCCAGTGACACACCCTTGTCGAGATAGTCGGACAGCCGCATCGGCCCTGTCCTCAGCTGTGTGCGGTGACGATGGGTTCGAGCACCAGCCCGAACGCGCGAAGCACGCCGAGCAGTTCCCGATGTCCGAATGCCTGGCAGCTGGAGGCGAATCCGACCTTCTTCGGCGGTCCCTGCAGCAGATGCGCCGCTGCGTATGCGTTGAGCAGAGCGGTCTGCTTGTAGTTGCAGTTGCCGTGGATCACGGTATGCACGCGACCGAGTGGTCCCGACGCGTAGACCGAGTCGAGTGAGGTGTTGATGCGCGGGTTCTCCCGTGGGGGCGTCTCGCTGCGCACCGACGACGACACCGTGTCGATGATCTGGTACTTCTCTGCGTCGGATTTGCCTTCCATCTGAGCCAGTGCGGCAGAGATGATCTGGGGCACTGCCAGCATCAGCGGCTTGTTGATCACGCCGCCCAGGGCCCGGGCGTTCGCTACGCGCGGATCGTTCTTGAACCACACCGGATGGGATGTCCCACCCCAGGGAAGAGCCAGGCCCAGGTCGTGTTGGCCGGGCACAACGACCTGCATGACGCCGTCGTCCGGCCATTCGACGTACTCGTTCTGCTCCAGGTAGTAGGCCTTGGAGAACGCGGCGTTGGTGAGGATCGTGTTCGTCGACGCGACCGTCGGGTGTCCCTTCCAGAAGACCTCGATGTCGAGTGTGTCCAACCCCGGCGTCTCGAGGCAGATGTTCGCTGCGATCTCACCGATGCTGTACATCTGCGCCAAACCCGGTGTGAGTACGAGGTTTCGGGATGCGAACTCGGTGCCGTACTTGGCCTCGGCGTCGATCATCCAGTCCTGCTCACCGGTGGTGTCGGTGTAGTGCGCACCGATCTCGATGCAGGCCTGGGCAACTTCGTGCCCGTATCGCGAGAACGGTCCGACCGTGTTGAGGACGATCTCGGCACCCCGGAATGCTTCGGCGAGAGCCGCTGCGGTGTGCTCGACCTCCACGACGTCGTGTTCGACGGTCTCGATTCCGGGAACCACGTCGATGATGCCCTTGACTCGGCCTTCGTCGCGTCCGGCAGCCAGGAACGGGATGTTGTACTCGCGCAGGTATTCACAGATCAGTCGGCCGGTGTATCCGGACGCTCCGTAGACGACGACGCGCTTGTCGGTTGGCATGAAAAGTCCTCTCGTGGTCGGCCCGTCCGCACGGCGGACCGAGATGGGTTGAGACGTCGGGCACCGGAGGGGACGTCGGGAACATCTGCCCTTCTGACGTGTGCCGTGGATCACACTAGGATAGAATTTGTACAGACGTCAAGGTTTTTCTGGACAACTGCCCAAGATCTGCCGGACGCCGAGGTTTCCCGATCGGACGTCGGGCATACACTGAGGTGACGACCACGCGCGGAAAGGACACGGACCATGACCCAAACCGCTGATCCGCGCGCGCGTATCGAGGAGCGCGCCCGCAACAAGTTCGAGTCCAAACGAACCGAACTGGCCCAGGCGACGCTGCACACGCTGGCCGAACTGGGTTATGCCCGCACCTCACTGCGGGAGATTGCGCAGAATTCCGAGTACTCGCACGGCGTTCTGCACTACTACTTCACCGACAAACTCGACCTCATCACGCACGCCGTTCGCCAATACGAGGCCATTTGTGTCACCCGCTACGACGAGGTGGTGGCCAACGCGGTCGACGCCACTGGCCTCTGCGCGGATTTCGAAGCGAAGTACTTCGCCACTCTGGCGGCAGACGCCGGCATCCATCGGCTCTGGTACGACCTGCGCAATCAGGCCCTGTTCGACGGCTCGTTCCGTAGCGACGTGCTCGAGATCGAAGAGCGTCGCGAGGACATGATCTGGCGCGTCGTATCTCGATACTGCGAACTTCGCGGCACCACTCCTGCGCTCGACAAGGCCTCCGCCTACATCCTGCTCGACGGCATCTTTCAGCGCGCCCTTCTGCACCACCTGGCCGGCAATGCAGCGGAGATCGCCGCCGCGCATGTGCAGCTGCGTGCTGCGTTCGCGTTACTGGATTGCCCGACGCCTCAGTAGCTTCCCGGTCGAGTGCCCGTGTAGATGCCGGGAACCCGAAAGCGAAGGGGCGCTTCGTCGTATTCCTCCAGTGCGTGTGCGGTCCACCCGACGATGCGGGCGAAGGCGAACACCGTTTCCGGCGTATCCGCCCTGAGCCCGTAGGCGAGCGTGAATGTGGCGAGAGCGAAGTCCGAGTTCGGAAAGGTATCGAATCTGTTGCTCACCTCTTCGATGACGACGTCCGCGGCAGCGACCACTGTGGGGTCCGCACCGTGGGCAGGGTCCCGAAGCAATCGCAACAGTTCCTCGGCGCGTGGGTCTCGGTCGGTGTAAATGACGTGTCCGAAGCCGGGAACCCGCTCTCCCGACCTCAAATGTGTTGCGAGAGCGCCTATCGGATCGTCGATCGCTGACGACATGAATCGAATGACGGGGTCTGCAGCGGAACCGTGCAGGGGGCCGTCGATGCACCCCAGTCCTGCGGCGACAACCGAGTACAGATTGGCCCGGGTGCTCGCTGCCACCCGAACTCCGAGCGTCGACGCGGCCAGGCCGTGATCGGACATCAGGACGAGCGCGGCCTGCAGCACCGTCAACCCGTTCGGATCGGTCTCATCGGACGTGATTGCGTCCCAGAGCGATTCGGCGATCGGCAGGTCCGCGGAACCACGACCGAGGGCTGCTGCGACCGTCACCAGCAGCTGCTCTGCCTCGCGGACAACGGATGTGGATCCGGTGTCGAATCGCATCGGTCGGTAGGTGGAGGCGATATCGACGGCGATACGGATCCGATCGATGGACCGGCAATTCGGTGCCATCAGACCCAGCGCGTCTCGGCATCGTTGCACCACAACGGGATCGGCGACGAATCGCGTTGCGTCCAGTAACTCACCCGTCCACACGAAATGTGCGACCGACTCGAAAGTGCGTGAGCTGAGTTCGACCGCGTCACGCCCCCGGTAGTACAGATGCCCGTCGTCGATCAGGGTGATCCGAGTCCGAATTCGTTCCACGGCACCGATGTCGGTGCGCCGAGCCGTGTCGCGTCCCGCGAGGGCTTCGACCTCGTCTACGTCGAACACGCTCCCCCGCACTCCGGGAAGCCGAGTGCTGGTCAACAGACCGCGGCTGACGTAGGCGTACACCGTTTCCGGCTTGACGCCCAGCCGTGCGGCGGCCTGCGCGGTGGTGAGCATGTTCCGACCGTCGGCGTGCGTCATGGCCGCCTTTCGTATTGACTTGATCAACATTGACAAAAATCAACATTAGCGCGGATCGTAGGGGTTGACCAGCGCAAAGGAGTGCAGCCATGACCGTTCTCGACGCCCCACGTGGGCTCCACAACGTCGTCGTCACCACCACATCGATCGGAGATGTACGAGGCGACGAGGGTTTCTATCACTACCGCCAGTACTCGGCGATCGACATCGCGCTACATATGACGTTCGAGGATGCATGGTTCCTCATGGTCGAGGGCCGGCTGCCGAGCGACCCCGAACGCGCCGAGTTCCTGCGTACGGTGGCACCACTGCGCGTGCTGCCGACGGACGTCGCCGCAGCCGTGAAGACGGTGGCATTGTCGGGTCCCGAGCAACCACTCTTCGCGTTGCGGACGGTGTTGTCGGGAATGGCAGGTGCTGTGCCGCTGTACGAGTCGTCGGAATCGGACAAGCGAACGACGGCGCTGCGGCTGTGCGCAATGACGCCGACCATTCTGGCTGCGGTACACAGGATTAGGACCGGCCAGGATCCCATCGAGCCGCGCGATGATCTGACGACGGCGCAGAACTGGTTGTTCATGATCACCGGGCAGGTGCCCAAGAACGACCACGCCCGAGCGATCGACCGATACCTCACCGCCACGATCGATCACGGATTCAACGCGTCGACCTTCACCGCGCGAGTCGTGGCGTCGACGGGGTCGGACATCGCGTCCGCAGTGTGCGCCGCGATCGGTGCCTTCGCTGGCCCATTGCACGGAGGTGCCCCGGATCGCGCCCTCGACGGGCTGGACGAGATTGCCGACATCGATTCCGCGGACGCCTGGGCGCGAGCGAAAATTACTGCAGGCGAGCGCATCATGGGCTTCGGTCATCCGGTGTATCGAACCGACGACCCCCGATCGGTGATGCTTCGCGATACGGCTCAGGAGTTGGGCGGCGACCTGATCGACAAGGCCGTGCAGGTCGAGAAGGTCATCACGGCTGCACTCGCCGACCTGAAGCCGGATCGCAAGCTGTACGCCAATGTGGAGTACTACGCCGGCGTCGTCATGGAGCTGTGCGGAATACCGCGTTCCATGTTCACCCCTACGTTCGCATGCAGTCGCATGGTGGGGTGGTGCGCCAATATCGTCGAGCAGTCGCACGACAGCAAGATCATTCGCCCGATCGCCCGCTACGACGGTCCAGCGCCTTCGGCAGTGGTGCGAAAAAGTGCCGCCCAGGGCACTTAGGCACGCCACTGGAGCGGAGCCGCACACCGCCTACAACTCGCAGGCAAGTGACCAGGTGGCCGACGGGTGTTGCCGCGACGTGTACCAGTGGGATGCCCGCCAGGACTGTGGCGTCAGGCAGATTCTCGATCGCGTTGCAGACAAATGGTCTCTTATGGTCGCGCTGTTGGACGAGCAAACTTTTCGATTCGGCGATCTCCGACGAGAGCTGACGGAATCAGCACTTACATGTTGACCGTGCTCTGGGCAACCTCGAGCGCGACGGCTTGATCGATCGGCGCATGTACCTCGAAATTCCTCCGCGCGTCGAATACCGACTCTCGGACCTGGGCCGAACGTTGCTGGGAACAATCCAAGCTCTCGTCGAATGGACCGAACACAATCAGCAACGAATTGCCCGCGCTCGGGCCGTATTCGACGACGCGTCAGCAGTGACTCCGTCTCAGGCTCGAGTCGGGTCGACGCGCAACGAGAACGGCGGCACCGCCGACACCAGCAATCAGCGTGTAAGCGATCAGGAACTCGTGCGCGATCGCGAGCGACAACACCGCTCCTGAGACCGCGATCAAGATCGATTGGTTCATCGACTCCGAGATCTGTAGACCGGAACTGTTGGCACCGTATTCGGCCTCCGTCGACTTCGCCAGAACAGTGGCGGTGATTCGCGGGTACGCCAGCCCCATTCCTGTCCCCATGACAATGCATGCGACCACCAGAGCAGGTACCGGTATCGCTCCGGCGATGAACAACCACGCGCCGACAGGACCGACGAACACCAGCACTACTGCTCTCGGTACCAGAGCGGAACCACCACCGCCGGCGCTTCTACCCTGCAGCCAGGCTCCGGCAATCCATCCGATCGCTCCGAGGGCAACGATCAGGCCGGACGAACTGGGACTGTAACCGAGCTGGCGCTGGAGGTAGAGAGGCAGATAGATGTCCGTTGCCGCAACGGTCGCACCCAGCAATCCACGCAGCACGGTCGCGCGAGGAATGCCAGGTCGAAACCTGAACGTGCCCTGGGGAAGAAGGCGTGTTGCCGACAACCCGATCAACGAAACGGCGCACGAGCTGCCCAGGACAAGAATGGGAACTTTCTGCTGACCGGCGAGGTGCAGCGCGAGCACGCCCGCCGCTGCAACCATCGACCATATTCCTCGACTTCCGAATACTGCTGTGCCGTTACGTAACTGGACCGAACCACGGACCGCGACAAGCAGTATCGTCAAGGACACCCCGGATCCGACGAAAGCCAGCGCGAACACCGTTCGCCAACCGACGAACTCGACGAGTACACCGGCGAGCAGCGGTCCCGAAATTCCGGGTAGAAGCCACGCAGCCGTCAACAGCCCGAAGGTTCGAGAATGCAGCTCGGCTGGGATGCACTGTGCAATGACTACGTACAAGACCACAGAGTTGATTCCGCCGCCGAACCCCTGCAGCAGCCGACCTGCCACGAAGAGCTCGATCGTGGGTGCCACCACACAGAGCGCAATCCCGACGAGAAAGGCAGTACCGCCCACTGCCATCGGGACCCTGACACCGCGTCGGTCGGCCCAATTTCCCCCAATTGTCATCCCCACCAGAGCTGCGGTCAGTGTCGAGGCATACGCAAGCGAATACCAGCGATCGGCATCGAAGTCATCGACGATCACGGGCAGAGCAGTCGTGATTGCGAACGACTCGAACGCAATGAACGTCATCGTTCCCAGCAGGCCGATGATCAGCGGCCGATGTTCTCTCGACAGCGGGCTCGAAGGACGGTCCACCCAGTCGGTCATCAGCTTCCTTCATCGACGAGCAACACGACCTTGCCGCGCCCGTGTCCGGTCTCGACGTCACGATGCGCCTGGCCGGTCTCCTCGAGCAAGTACGCGGCCCTGACTGTGACGCGCAACTGTCCGGTTGCGCACAGATCGACGAGTTCGCGCAGACGGTCGGCCGATCGATCGCTCGAAATCCATTGGCAATTCAGCTCTTTTGCCAGTGCCATGTCGACGATTGTTCCGATGCGGGAACGGTCGGACGTCAGATCGACTGCGGTGCGCAGGTTCTCATGCCCGGCCGCGTCGAGCACCACATCGACTCCTTCCGGAGCCGCTGCCACGATTCGTTCGATCTGGCCCTCACCGTAAGTCACTGCAACAGCGCCCATCTGCTTCAGATACGGGTGATTGTCTCGACTCGCCGTACCGATCACCCGCAGGCCTCGATGAAGCGCCAACTGAACCGCCATCGAACCCACCCCACCCGCTGCCCCATGGACCAGCAAAGTTTCACCTGCCCGCGCGCCCAACCGTTCCAGGGCGGTGTGGGCCGTCTGACCCGACGCGGACAGCGACCCCGCCGTGCGCCAGGAAACTTTAGAGGGCTTGGCTACAATCTGGTCGGTCGGAACGCTCACGTTCTCCGCGTAGCAGCCGAGAACTCGATATCCCAGAACGTCGTCACCGACCGCGAACTGGTGGACATCCGCACCGAGCGCCTCGACGGTTCCCGCAAATTCGTTGCCGAGAATCTGCGGAAACTCGATCTTCGCGCCCGGCGGTACCCACCCTTCCCGAATCGCCGCATCGGTCAGTTGCACACCGGCCACTCGAATCTTGACCAGCACCTCTCCCGGATTCGGAGTCGGACGGGCCAGCGTTCGGGTCTTCAGCACCGATGCGGGTCCGTGTTCGTCGATCGCAACGGCGCGCATCGTGTTGATCATCGGCCGACCGCCGGGCGACCTTCGACCCGATCGAGACCGACGCTCGGATCACCAGTGATTCTCACCGAGTCGGCAAGAACAGTCGGAATCGAGCTGATGCCGAGCGCGGCCGCGTCGCGTATATCGTCGTCGACGGCGGCCGAGTACTCGTCGGTCTCTACAAGCATCGTGATGTCGCCGCCCGCCAGGCCCACCTGTTCGCCGACCGAGCGGAGCACCGTCCAATCCGCGATATCGTCGTTGAACTCGAAGTGCCTCGAATACAGGGCATCCCACGCGTCGAATCTGTTCAACTCTCGATCCGCCACCAGCTTCAGCAGTCGGTGCGCATTGCGCGAGTCGACTACCAACGCGGTGTCGATGTTGATGGTGAGCGATTCCGATGTACCGCCCGCCACGATCGTCCCGCTGTGAGCTACCCACCGCTCTTCGTCGAAGCCCCACGAGGACAGCGCCGCTTCCCGAACGGTGATGCCGGCGCGAGTTGGACCGGCCGGTTCGAGCAGAAAGCTCCTGTACTCGACCCGCGTGCCGGATTCGAGACGACCCAGTGCCCGCCCCAGTTGTCGATGTCCAATCCAGCACCATGGGCACCGAAGGTCCGCCCAATTCGTGATCGTTATAGCCAATTGTCTCTCCTGACCTCGCCGAAGACTGCGATGTACAGTGCACTTCATCAAGTGCACTTGACGTCAAGGCGTGTGAGCGAACCCGGAGGGGCAGGTCATGACACAACTGGATACGGACGCGGTATGGCTCAAGCCCGGGCAGGTCGCAGAACGTGCCGGGGTCGCGGTATCCGCCCTGCACTACTACGAACAGGTTGGATTGATTTCCAGTCGGCGCACGAGCGGAAACCGTCGGGAGTACCGGCGCGACGTGCTGCGGGTTATCGCCTTCATCAGAACAGCTCAGCGTCTCGGCGTGTCCCTGGAGAAGATCAAGGATGCGCTCGACCAACTGCCGGAACAGGCGATACCGGGAAAACGCGATTGGGCGCGGATATCTCGACAGTGGCGCGACGAACTCACTGCTCGCATCGAAGAATTGACTGCGCTGCGAGACAACTTTTCCGACTGTATCGGATGCGGATGCCTGTCGCTGACATCGTGCCCCTACTCGAACCCCAATGACATTCTCGGACAGCAAGGTACGGGAGCACGACGCCTCACAGCCCGGATGACGCAATCGGCGAAACGCACAGGAACCGAAACCTCACTGTTTTCGTGATCGTGGAACCATCGACGTGCCACGGACTTCTCGAACAGCTCAGTCGATTTTTTTGGCCTCGATGAGGAATCGAGTCGAGTGTGCAACGAATGGCCCGTTGTTCTCGATTCGTTCGTGCAGTTCGTACAACGAGTCGCGATACTGCTCGACGGTGAAGCCAGGCACCATCCAGATCACCTTGCGCAGAAAATAGATGACGGCACCGATGTCGAAGAACTCGATTCGTAGCGACTCGAACCGGATGTCCACCACGTCGAGTCCAGCGTCCCGAGCATCTGCGCTCTCGTCCTCGTAGTGACGCGCGCGACGAGTGGCCGCGGACTGCGGTCCCAGAAAGTACTCGACGAGTTCGAAGACACTCGAATGTCCAACGTGCTGCGCGAAATAGGTTCCACCCGTACGCAGGACGCGGGCGATCTCTTCCCACCACACCGCGGCAGGATGTCTACTCGTCACCAGATCGAAGGCCCCGTCGGCAAAGGGCAGAGGCGGCTCATCGGCGTCTGCCACCACCACAGCTCCGCGCGGATGCAGCAGCGCAGTCGCCTTCGCTACGTTCGGCGGCCACGATTCGGTAGCGGCCATCACTGGCGGAAACGACGTTGCGCCCGCCAGCACCTCTCCCCCTCCGGTTTGGATATCGAGTGCCGCCTCGGCGAGTGCGAGCCGCTCGCCCATGAGCCGCTGATATCCCCATGAGGGACGCTGTTCGGACGCGCGACCGTTCAACCATGAGAAGTCCCAGCCATCGACCGACACGGAGTCCGCTTCGGCCACCAACTCCTCGAACGATCGGGTCATGGGGCACAGCCTGCCAGACTCCAGACGTTCAGTTCTAGACATTTTCGCGACGGATGGCGACGTTCTGCCGCTCATCACCGGAGCCATGTCGAGCTCCTTCGCGGGTTCGGCAACAAGAGTCACCAATCACAGGGTCTTGATTTTGGCGAACGGGTAGCCACCGATCACCACAGCGACGAACACGTAGGCTGCCAGCCCTGCCAACTCCCACGTCGTTCTTTCGCGCTGGAAGTCGGAGAATATCCAAAGAAACGGGGCTAGAAGCAGAATGGCGGCGACGACGCCGCAAACCACGAACAGTCTGTTCGCCCGCGCACGCAGGTGCGGCGTGGTCTTCACCCGGTCCGGAATGTCGCGGCCGTAGTAGTCCGGATATAGCACTTTGCCTCGCAACCCGACTGACGAGCCGTACGCAAACGAGACGATTCCCGCGATCAGCCCAAGAGCGAGTGCAGTGTTCACGGATCACCGTGCCGTTGCAGCTCGGCCAGATTTGGAGAACGCTCTATAGTTTCGAATCGTGTTGACGCACAACCACCCAGTGACGATGGGGGCGAAGAATCCGAGTGTCAGGCCCTCCCCCATCAGCGACATCACAACGACGGCGCACCCGAGCAGAGTGACACCCACCAAATCGATCTTTCGGCCGATAGACGCACCCGGGGGCGCGACGATTCCAGGAAATCGCGGCGAGTCGACAAGAATGCGTATCGCTGCGACGCACGCAATAAGTCCTGCAACGACCATGGATGCGAACACAATCGTTCCACCCCAGCCGATCTCAGCCCAGTTCAACCGCGGATCGAACAGCCCGCGGACGAATGCCCCGAGAATCGGGACCGACGCGAAGTAGCCCAGATACAGCAACACGATGGGTCCCGCCAGACCCGCTGCAGTCCGCCGATTCGCCATACCGAACGGTAACAAACGGCTGAAATGTCGTCAGGCGTTGACGCCGAAGGTCGTGATTTTGCCGTTCGGAGTGCTCGCATCCGTCGCAGCACACTCGACAGACTCGCCACGAATACGACGGCACATGCTCCCCCCAACCCCGTGTTCTGCCAGCTCCAGTGTCTGGTTCCCACGGCAAGGTCGATGTCGACATAGTTCACGCAAATTCCCACCGGCACGGGCAACCACGCCCAGTGCGCCTCGTAGAGCGCGCCGGGTATCCGCGTGCACAGTTCGTCGATTCCGCCCATCAGTCCCCACTGGGCGAAGATCCCGAACGACGCGATCCAGCCGACGAGCGATACAGCGGCGACCACGGCGATTTAGGGTGTCGCGATTCTGCTCATCCCATCTCCGTTCGACCGCTTCAGCGATGCCCACGTATTTCGACTCATGCTGGTGCACAATCGAAGTACTGGAACGACCGTCTAGATTCCACCTCGAACGCATCGCATGCATTCTCGCCATCCCTGCACATAGGGCTTCACATCATCGATTTCGATCAAAGCGACATCTTCGACCGGGTAGTTCCGACTTTCGATGACGAGCGAGATAGCGTCGACTTCGCCGGCGGCCCACCATCGGTCGGGTCCGCCCCACTTCGAGAACTCCACACTCACACCGTCGCAGGGTATTGGCACAGCGACCCCGGGAGCGTCGCGAACTGCCCGGTGCCGGTTCTCGTAGTCGGGCTCCCTCGGGGAAATTCCGGTAGCGCGTTCGATCGCTCGAACCACTCCCGCCGAGGATCTCCGACCACCGTGCTGATCTGTACAGACAGGTCGCCGTCAGGAGTGCCGTGCACGAGTCCGGCGGATGACAGTCGGTCGTCCACCCATCCCCAGTCACCGATCGTGATGGGGCCGATCCACTCCTTCAGTCCGAACACGCGAACCTGCCGAGCTTCCGAAAGCACTCGGCTCTCGAGCTGGCTCATGTGTTCCCAGAACTCGTCCGGGGACAATCGCCCTGCTACCTCCATTGCGCACCTTCTTCAGTCCGAGAGCAGGTCTTCTGTCGTGACAACAGTTGCGAATTCCCCGTGCAGGTTTGTCGCGGTGATCGCAGACAAGGTCGCGGCAGGCACAGTGATTCCATCGAGCCCGACGCGATCGAAGGTGTGTGTGGCGTCGATGACGAAGTAGGTTTCGTACCCGAGGTTTCCGGCCATGCGAGCCGTCGTCTCGCAGCAGTGATTTGTCGTGATCCCGCAGATGACGACCTGATCGATGCCCTCAGCCCGGAGCCAGGCATCGAGATCCGGGGTGCCGTAGAAGCTCGAATTGACCCGCTTGCTGATCAGCAGATCTGGACTTCCTTCGATGACGTCTTTGAACGCGTGCCCAGAACTACTCGGCGACAACGGAGACAGAGGGTTGTCGGAGTCGTGTCGGACGAACACCACCGGCCATGACCTGGACCGCCACAAGCGAAGTAGGGCAGCGATGTTGCTTTCGCACAACGGGTTATCTCGCGTACCCCAGAACTCGGCATCGTCGAATCCCGCCTGTACATCGATGGCGATCAGAGCGGGCCGTCGGAAGTCGATCTGTGATTCGCCCATGCGGCCAAGGATACGACGGGGTTGCTACTGCTGAATGTCGAGCAGCATTCGCTTCAGCAAGGCAGCGAGTTGGCTTCGTTCGCCTGGAGTAAGCGATGCCAGCAGCACTTCCTCATTCGCCACGTGCGCCGGTAGCGCGGCGTCCACTGCCGAAATTCCAGCAGGCGTCAATTGCACGATGACCACTCGACGGTTCGTTGGGTCGATTTCGCGTTCGATCAACCCTTTGTCGGTGAGCCGATTCAAGCGGTTCGTGATGGCCCCGGACGTGACCATGGCACTGTCGAGCAATTGACCGACAGTGAGGCGATGCGGGGCCCCGGCGCGTCGAAGCGTAGCGACCAGATCGAATTCTCCCGACTGCAAACCGTACTCGGCCAAAGTCGCCTGAATACGCTTGTCCAGAATGGATGCGGCTCTGCCGATGCGCCCGATGACTCCCATGGGGCTGACGTCGACGTCGGGCCGCTCGACCTTCCACTGTTGCAGGATCCGATCCACTGCATCCTGTACCTCGTTCGACACCTACAGACCCCTCACCGCTGAACAGTTGACGTCCGGCAAGCATACGCATACCGTTCAACGCAGTGATAGTTCAACGTTAAGATGTTCCTGAACCAGGAGGCGCGATGCGGGCATCACATGCCGGTGCTGATTCGACCCACACTCGGGGACCGCGCGGCGCATCCTCGACCCTGGGGATCACTGCCGCTGCCGCACTGGCCCCTATTGTCTGGGGGACAACATATTTGGTGACGTCCGAACTTCTTCCTCCGGATCGGCCAATGACCGCCAGCGTCCTTCGTGCGGTTCCGGCAGGGCTGCTGCTCCTGCTCATCTCACCGGGCATTCCCGGACACGGTTGGCGACTGAAAACTGCTGTCCTCGGGGTGCTGAACATCGGATTGTTCTTTCCTATGCTGTTCGTGGCGGCCTATCGACTTCCGGGAGGCGCTGCAGCCGTCGTCGGTTCTGCGCAACCTCTGATCATCATCGCGATGTCCACGGCGTTCGGGTGGGGGCGCACCCGTCCTGTTCAGGTCGGATGGGCGCTCGTCGCCGTAGTCGGGGTAGCGCTGACAACCATGTCCAGCACTGTTCGGCTCGACGCGATAGGCCTCGCCGCCGCAGCGATCGGCACCGCCAGCATGGCAACCGGCGTCGTCCTCACCAAACGCTGGGGAGTACCGCCGAACACCAATCCACTCAATTCCACTGCGTGGCAACTACTTGTCGGCGGCATGGTGATCCTTCCGTTGATTCCGATCGTCGACGACGGACCATGGGCCATCGACGCCGAGGCTGTACTCGGCTACGCGTGGCTCGCGGTCATCGGCGGTGCGATGGCGTACGCGCTCTGGTTCCGCGGTGCCCGCACTCTGCCCTCAGCAAACGTCTCTCTGCTCGGCATCCTCAGTCCGCTCACCGCGGCCGTACTCGGATGGATCGTGTTGGGACAGAACATGACAGGATTACAATGCGCGGGTTTCGGAATCGCACTCTTCGCTTCCACCGCCGGCCAGTTCGTGCCCAGAGATACTCGGTGACCGTTGGCAGCATGCATGCCGGCTCGAATCGGGTGCAGGCGACCGCGCTGAGCGCGGCTGGCTGCACCCGAAATTTGTCCTTGTCATGCAGCGATCGTGCACGATGGTGTCGTGACTCCTGCTGTGTCGGTTCCGACTCGCGGCAGTCGTCACTGTTCATCTACTCCCAAGGTCACTGACTGTTCCTACCTTGGAATCGCCCTGTCCATTCTGTGCCATCTGTTGATTTCACAGCAATCCCGCTACGATCCTCGATACAACAGACCGATTGGTCTTGAACATGGAGGATCACATGCCGTATCTCGGTCTGCTGGTGATGTTGCTGTGGGTGTTCTGTCTGATCGACGTGATCACGGCCGACGACGGTGGAGTGCGATTCCTCCCGAAGATCGTGTGGCTGCTGTTGGTGGTGTTTCTCCCGTTGGCCGGCTCGTTGGCATGGTTGTTCGCGGGACGCCCGATCGGTGGCGGAATTTGGGGAGGTTCCGGCGGCGGTAACCGTCGCGTCAGCAATTCTGCGTTTCCGGAGTACGAGACGCGCCCCGGTCGTCAGGCCGCGCAGAATCCCGATGCCGATGCGGAATTTCTTCGGCAGTGCCGAGCCCGCGCGGAGGAGCAACGTCGACTCGAGCGCGAGCGCCGCAAGCGAGATCTCGGATTCTGATCAGTGTTGCCGAATCGAAGGTGGAAGCTCAGATGAAGTGGTTCGTGTCGGCCCGCAGTGCAGAGACCATCAGCAGCACCATACGAACGGGCGACGCACCGGATTGGGATGCGGCCGTCACACTGGCGATCCAGACCGGGCGCGAATTGACCCACGCGGACGACGGCACTCCGCTCGGCCCGGCACGGATCTACCGAATCGGTGACGGTGACGGGGTATCGACGGACGACGGCAGCGACACCGCGCGCGAAGACGACCTTCGGCGTCGGATAAAACAACAGACCGAATACGACGCTGGAGTCGCGAATCCCGCTCCACCGCAGACCACATTTCTCACTCCGTCGACATCGGTTGCCGAACAATGGGCTCGAATTGCCCGGTGGCTCGGAGACAATCTCCCGTCGGTGTCGATCACCGGTGCCACAGAGGAACAGATCAACGAAGCGATGCGCGCAACCGGCGGCATCTGGCCGGAGGAGTTGACGTCGTTCTTCGGCCTGGTCAACGGATTCCCTCGCGACAACTGGGTGTCGATCTTTCCCGCCCATGAACTGTTCGACCTCGCCCGTACCGTCAGCGAGCGTCAGCTCGAACTCGATATCTGGAGCGAGATCGACGCCGAAATGGGTGCCGAACCTCGAACCGATTCACCCGCCGGAGAATACGTCGGAACCTACTCACCTCACTTCATTCCGTTCGCGGGAGCAGACGGGTATCTGCTGTTTGTCGACGCTCGATGGGGCCCTCGCAATGGGTGCGTCACCGAGTTCGAGAAGGTCGACGCTGACGGCGCAGGCCCCAAGTGGCCATCACTGACCGCGATGTTGACCGAGTTGGCCGACAGTCTCGAGACCGGCACAGCTTTCGACGGCCGGACACCCACCGTCGTCGACGATCAATTGCATTGGCAATAAATCGGTTTCGGTTCAACACAGTCATCGACGCTATCGGCCCGTCTAACGGTCCCTGCGTCGAGCCGAGCGCTCGTTGCCGGCAAACGCGCGCGCGTTTGCAGAAACTTCTCGAAATTCCCCGGATTCGCTCACTATTCCCCGCGCCGCTGGCAAACGCGCGCGCGTTTGCGGAGGAGCCGTTGTCGAATGGACAACGCCGACCCTGGATCGGCGTCGTCTCCGAACGGCGCCATGTGTACGCAATGCCCAGAACCACGAAGACGACCGCCGCACGCAATGCGACACCTCATGAGCACTCGAATCGGACAAATTCGACCGATCGGTATATTGTTTGGGTAACTACTGCACCACAGAAGGACCGACGTGTCGAAGCAGCGAACGTTTCGCGAGTACGTGATGACTGGCCCGCTGAGCAAGAAGAACGGCGCAACCCGTGGTGACTACATCAACGCGCTTGCGCTGGTTCCTGCGGTAATGATCGGCTTTCTCCTCGCGCAACTGGTGGTGAGCCTCGGCTCGATTGCACTCGACATCGCCGTCGGATGCTTTGCCGGTGGCGTAACTGGGTTGCTGTACCTCTACGTCGCGTATCGAGTCGACTGTCAGCGGACCTAGCGTCCAGCACGATTCGGATGGTCTCACGAGATCGATCCGGTACGGGGCTACCAGGCCTGCTCCCCCGCAAACGCGCGCGCATTCGCCAAACGCTCGCAAAACAGTGCCCGCCCACCTGACAATTCCGCGCGCACGTAACAAACGCGCGCGCATTTGCCACATCTGCAGGCCGCGCCCCGCCCACCCCGAGCCAGCCGCGACCCAGAGTCGATTGAACCTGTCTACCCCTGCGCCGCCGTTAGGTGCTCGGCCGACACGGCTTTGAGGTGTGTCAGGTCGGATGCCACTGTGGCGAGGGTGAATCCCTCGGACAGTCGCTGCGCAGCAATACTTCCCGAAGCAGTGTGAATTCCCGCTGTGATTCCTGCTGCGGCTGCGGCTTTCTGCACTCGCACCAGGGCTGCGTCGAATTCTGCGTCGACGGAGGGGTCGGTGGGCGAGGATCCGCCGACGGCCAATCGCAGATCCGAGGGTCCTACGTAGACGCCGTCGAGTCCTGGTACGGCGCAGATTTCCTCGACATTGGCCAGGCCTTGTGGGGTTTCGATCATGGCCAGCACGACGGTATCGCGGTTGGCTGCGGCGGGATCGGGTCCGATGCGTAGTTGTGAGCGCATCGGTCCGTAGGAGCGGATGCCCGACGGCGGGTAGGTCGCCGCGGATACTGCAGCGGCTGCGTCGGCGGCGGTGTCGACGAGCGGCACGATGACTCCGGCGGCACCGGCGTCGAGTGCGCGGCCGATGACGGTGGCGTTGTTGGCTTCGACGCGGACGAGGGCGGCGGGCCCGTGCGCGGCGTCGATTGCCGTGATCCCGGCGAGCATGCCGGAGTAGCCGATCAGACCGTGTTGGAGGTCGAGGGCAATGTAGTCCCAGCCCACGTGTGCGAGCCATTCGGTGGAGACGGGACTGTCGATGACCGACCAATACCCGAGGATGCGCTCGCGATTGCGTACGCGGGCAGCGAATTCCTGTGCAGACATCAAAATCCTTCAGCGGTTGTAGTTCGGCATCGGGCCACGGAGCGCTGCGCCGACCTCGTCGCACGCAGCGACGACATCCACGTCGAGCGGCCCGCGTCCGAGGGCTGCGATGTTCGATTCGAGGTGCTCGACCTTGGATCCGCCCAGGAGCACCGGTCCGGTCGCGGGCTTGGATACCAACCATCGTAGTGCCAGCTCGGTGAGCGGCATTCCCGCATCGTCGGCAACGATACCGAGCTGTGTGATGGCGTCGAATATTGCTGTGTTCCAGTACCGTTCGCGATACATCACAGCCAGGCGCGAGTCGCCGAACCGGCCATCGGTGGGTTCGTTTGCCGCAGAATGCTTTCCGGTGAGCAGTCCGCCGCCGAGCGGGTTGTAGACCATGGTGGTCAACCCTGTGACGGCCGCGAACTCGACGTATTCCTCCTCGATCCGGCGGGCGAGCAGGTTGTAGAGCTGCTGCGCGACGATCGGACGGGGAGCACCGACCTCGTCGGCCACTCGGTTGACGTCACCGATCTGCCACGCCGCGAAGTTCGAGACGCCGAGTGCCCTGATCTTGCCTTCCGACACCAGCTCCGCCACCGCAGTGAGAGTCTCAACCAGCGGCGTCGCACGATCGGGCTGGTGCAGGTAGAACAGGTCGACGTAATCGGTGTTCAACCGCGCCAGGCTGGCATCGACGCTGAGCCGCAGGCCTTTCGGAGACAGTGGACTGTTGTCCCCGGCGTCGGGATGGGGCATACCGGCTTTGGTCGCCAGGGTCACCCGGTCGCGGCGCGTGGCGAGCAAGGTGGCCAAGATCCGTTCGGATTCTCCGCCCGCGTAGCCGTTGGCGGTATCGATGTGAGTGACCCCGGCGTCCAGCGCCGCGTCGAGCATCTTGGCGGCACCGGATTCGTCGACGGTGTCACCGAACGTCATGGTCCCGAGGACGAGGGGTGAGATATCGAGCGAGGTCATGCGGGAACTCCTGCCGGTGTTTTCGTGAGCCGTGACACGACATGTCGCGGTTTGATTCCTGTCATGGCTGCGGGGTCGAGAGCCGCTGCGCGCAGCGCTCGGGTGTACGGCTCCTTGGGTCGCGCGAGGACCTCCTCGGTATCGCCGCCTTCGACGACGCGACCCTTGGACATCACGATGACCGTCTCGCTGATCTCGCGGACGACCCCGAGATTGTGCGAGATGAAGACGTAGGTCAAACCGGTCTGCTGTTGGATCTCACGCAGCAACTCGAGCACCTGCGCTTGTACCGAAACGTCCAGTGCGCTCGTGGCCTCGTCGCACACCAGGATTTCCGGACCCGACGCGAGCGCACGGGCGATTCCGATCCGTTGGCGTTGACCACCGGAGAATTCTGCCGGCCGACGACCGAGGGCAGTTGTCGGCAGTCCGACTCGGTCGATGAGTTCGGCGGCCTTCTTCGCTCGCTCGGATTTGCTGCGAACACCTTTGAGCCGCAGCGGTTCACCGACGATGTCGACGGCCGTCAGGTGCGGGTCGAGCGATCCGTACGGATCCTGGAACACCATCTGTACCCGGGAGCGAAAGGGCCGCAGTGCTTTCTCGGACAGGTGCGCGATGTCGGTGCCGTCGACGACGATGCGTCCCGACGTGGGGGTGAGCAGTCGCACGATGGATTTCGCGATGGTGGATTTGCCGCATCCGGATTCGCCGACGATGGCGATGGTGCTGCCCTTGTCCACCGAGAAGCTCACCGTGTCGACGGCACGGAATGTGCCGGTGGCAACCGGGTATTCGACGACGAGGTCCTCGACCGACAGAAGTGGTGCGCTCATACCGTGGCCTCGACCTTCTCGGCTGCTTCGTTCCACGGTCCCAGTTGTGGGATCGCGTCGAGCAGATTCTTGGTGTACGGATTCTGCGGAGCATTGACGAGTTCCTCGGCTCCGCCGTTCTCGACGAACACTCCGCTTTTCATCACGTAGATGCGATCGGACATCAAGCGTGCGACGCCGAGGTCGTGGGTGATGACGAGCAGTCCGATTCCGGTGCGTTCCTGCACTTCCAGGAGGAGGTCGAGGATGCTGGCCTGAACGGTGACGTCGAGAGCGCTGGTCGGCTCGTCTGCGACGATCAGTTCGGGACCGGCCGCGAGAGCGCCGGCGATCAGGACGCGTTGGAGCATGCCGCCGGAGAGTTGGTGTGGGTACTTGTTCAGCTGGCCGGCGGGGTCGGGAATGCGGACCTGCTCGAGCAGTTCGATGCATCGCGTGGTCTGCGCAGTTCGGCCTGCGACGCCGCTGTGCCGGACGGCTTCGCGCAACTGGCTACCGATGGTGTGTACCGGGCTCAGTGCCGTCATCGGATCCTGCGGTATGAGTGCAATGTGCTTGCCTCGAATACCGCACAGCTCCTTGGCTTTTCCGAGTATTTCCGTGTCCTTGAAGGTCACGGATCCGGAGAGCACGGCGAGATCGGTGGGCAGCAGGCCCAGGATGCCCATGGCCGTCGTGGACTTGCCCGATCCGGATTCGCCGATGATGGTGACGGTTTCGCCGGCTTCGATGCAGAACGAGACGCCGTCGACGGCCCGGATGAGGCCCTTGTCGGTGACCAACTCGATCTGCAGTTCGTCGACCTTCAGTAGATTGCCCATCTCTCAAGCACGCCCTTTCTTGTTCGAGCGGGAGAACATCCGCAGCAGGCTCGATCCGGCCGGTCGATCTCGGAGGCCGTCGCCGAGCAGGTTGACTCCGACGACGAGCAGCACGATGACCAGTCCGGGCAGAGTCACAAGCCACCACGAGGTGGTGATGTAGTCCTGGCCGTCGGAGATGATTCGTCCCCAGGTGGCGAACGGGCGTTGCGGTCCGGCACCGAGGTAGCTCAGTGCACTCTCGAGCAGTACGGCCTGGGCGAGGAGCAGCAGGACGACCAGCGATGCCTGCTTGATGATGTTGGGAACCACGTGGCGGAGCAGGATCGCGATGCGTCCGAGTCCGAGTACTCGTGCGGCTGCGATGTACGGCTTCTCGCGTTCGACGAGGACGAGTGATCGTGTCAGACGGGCGATCTCGGGCCACTGCGCGATGGCGATCACGAAGGTGATGACCGGAATGGACGGGCCGAACAGTGCCACGACGAGGAGCAACATCATCAACAGCGGCAGGGAGAGCTGCGCTTCGAGGAGACGGGAGACGACGGCGTCGACCCAGCCGCCGAAGAAGCCGGCGAGCGATCCGAGGGTGAGCCCGATCAAGCCGGAGACGAGGACCGCGAGGATTCCGACGGTGAGCGAGACCTGCCCGCCGTAGAGCACTCGCGCCAGCAGGTCGCGACCGAGCTGATCGGTTCCGAAGAGGTGGCCGTCGGTCAACGGTGCGAGTCGCCGTTGGGCGAGGTCGGTCGCGTCGGGTGAGGCCAGCGGCAGGACGCGAGCGAAGGCCACCGGGAGGATGACGGCCAGGGCGCACACGCTGCCGATCCAGATCTTGACGCGGCTGTCTCGTCTCCTGCGCGTGGCACCGGCCGAGGCGAAATCCTTGGTGGTGACGGCGCTGGGACGTGCTGTGTCCGAGGGCTTGTCGACGACTGTCATCAGCTTGCTGCCTTCCCGAGGCGAACGCGGGGATCGAGGAGTGGGTAACAGAGGTCGACGGCCAACTGCACGAGGACGGCGAGCACTGCGGTGACCAGAACCGTTGCTTGGATCAGCGGGTAGTCGCGGGTTTCGAGGGCGCGCACCACCAACGAGCCGACACCGGGCCAGGCGAAGACCACCTCGACCACGACGACGCCGTTGAGCATGGACGCGAAGCGCGTGCCGAGGGCGGTCACCACCGGAATCGAGGAGTTGCGCAGGGCGTAGCGCCAGGTGATCTCTCGCTCGGTGACGCCGCGGGAGCGGGCGACGGTGACGTAGGGCGAGGCGTACGCGCTGACCATCTCGCGTCGCACCATTCGGGAGATCAGTGCGATCTGCAGGATGGCGACGGTGACTGCGGGCAGGATCAGTGACGACCAACTGGTGAAGCCGGCTGCGGGGAGTACCGGAACCAGTACGGCGAAGAAGGTGAGCAGCATCAAGCCGGTCCAGAAGTCCGGCATCGACTGGCCGGCGATAGTGACGACGTTCGCGCCCAGCTCGCGGCGGGTGTCGGCGCGACGGGCCATCCAGATCCCCAGCGGAATGGACACCACGGTGGTCAGCAGGATGGCCGCGAAGGCCAGGGTGATCGTGTACGGAATGCGCTGCAGGACGACGTCGAGCGCGGGTGCCTGGAAGGAGTACGAGGTACCGAGGTCGAGGGTGAACAGGCCTTTCAGGTACAGCGCGTACTGGGTGAAGATCGACTGGTCGAGGCCCAGATTGGTACGGATCTGCGCCAGATCCTCGGTGGTGGCCAGTGGCCCCGCCATGGAGTAGGCCGGGTCGCCGGGGGCCATTCGGATCAACACGAACACTGTGGTGAGCGTCAGGAAGATGGTGAGCACGCTCTGCCCGAGTCGACGCACCACGTACCGAGCCATCGGCGCGGTGAGGAACGCGGGCAGCACGGAGTTCGTGGCGGACGTGGCCGCGGGCACGCTGGGTGGACTTGCGGTGAGCTGGGTCATCGCCCCACCTGCGCTACTGGTATTGCCTGGGTCATCGTCGACCTTTCGATAACACTGCCTCGTTGTAACTCAGCTCACAATTGCACTAATGCGCGGTTTGCGCAACCTTCAATATTTTTCTGCGCACTTCAAGCATTTCGTAGTACAGTCGCCCTGTGTCCACGATCACTTTCGTCGACGGCGGTCTTCGAGACCCGAACCGACATCCACATTTCGATGTGTCAGTCACGAGAGGTCAATGATGACCGAAAGCTTTGTCAACCAGCGTTTTTCACGGCGAACGCTGTTCCGTTCGAGTTTGATCCTCGGCGCGGGTCTGACCCTCGGCGGCGCGATGTCGGCATGCGCGACGCCCACCGGCAAGCCCGGGCCGAACACCGTCAGCCTCGCGATGAATCGATCGATGGTGAGCCTGGACAACAAGCTCCTCCAGTTCGACGCGGCTCTGACCGTGCAACGCTCCGTCCGCGAGGCGCTGACCACCATCACTCCGTCGCTGAAGGTCCAGCTCGTTCTGGCCGACAGCTTCGAACTCGTCGCGCCGACGCAGTGGCTGGTCCATCTACGTCCGGGCATCACCTACTCCGACGGCAGGCCCGTCCGAGTCGAGGACGTCGACACCGCCCTGCGCATGTACAGCCAGGTCACGGGCTCGTTCGTCGGGACGTTCTTTCCCGAGTGGCCCACGGTCGGCAAGATCGACGACTCGACGTTCACTCTCGACACCGAACGGCCCATTCCGGTGCTCGACTACCTGATGTCGAACATCCTCATCACGCCCGCGGAGAACAACGTTCCCGAGGATCTGCAGGACGGCGTCGGCACCGGCCCGTTCGTGGTGACCCAGGCCGATCGCGGCACCGGCAACTACTCGCTCGCGAGAAACCCGAACTATTGGGGCACCGAGGCATCGGTCGAGTCGGTCAGCGTCCGGTTCGTTCCCGACGAGTCCAACCGTGTCGTCTCCCTGCGCAGCGGCGAGGTCGACGTCATCGATGCCATCACTCCCGACGCGGCCGATCAGCTCGCGGGTCTGGCCGGCGTCACCGTCGAGCGCACCGACGGCGTTCGGCTCAACCAGCTGTTCTACAACTTCCGTAAACCGGCAGGCCATCCCCTGGCCGATGCTCGCGTCCGAAAAGCACTGAGCTACGCGATCAACGGCAACGCACTGATCGACCAGGTGATGCAGGGGGCGGCGACCCCGTCACGCGGCGTCGTACCGGGCATCCTGACCGGGGCCATCGAGACAGGCGAGTACGTCTACGATCCGCAGCGAGCCAGGCAGGAGCTCGACGCTCTCGGCGTCCGTGATCTCGAAGTCAAGATCATCTGGGAGACGGGCGAATTCGCCGCCGACACCGACATCATGGAGTCGGTTCTGCAGATGCTCTCCGCCGTGGGTGTTCGTGCGACGTTGCAGCAGTTCGAGCCGGGCGGTGACATCTCGACGTGGCGTCAGGGCAAGGCGGGTGACTGGGACATCCTGGGCAACGGCTACCCCAGTCCCACCGGGCTGGCCGTGACGATCATGCAGGGCATGTACGCAGGTACCGCCGCCAAGGAAGAGACCCGAGACACCTACCACGGGTACATCTTTCCCGAGATCACCGCCCTCATCGCCAAGGCCTCGGAGGATGCCGACGACACCACTCGCAACGAGACACTCGCCCAGGCCCAGCGTCAGATCTGGGACACCTGGCCCTGCCTGTGGTCGTTCGTCCCCAAGACCGTCATCGCCCGTCGCAATCGCATCGATGGAATTGCTCTGCGTCCCACCAACTCCTACGACATGGCTGCGGTCACGCTCAACTCCTGAGCGAGAACAGAAGGTAGAACATGAGCAACACCAGCTTCCTCACCCCGGGCGATCTCCTCGCCGACGGCGCTGTGCGCGAGACCTCCGAGCCCGGACGGTCCGACGCGTTCCTCCCGGCACCTCAGGTGCAGAATCACGCCGCCAACCTGGCGATCCTGCCCGACGGCGCGCTGGCGTGCGTCTGGTTCGCCGGCACGCAGGAAGGTGTTCCGGACATCAGCGTGTGGTTCTCCCGGCTCGAGGCCGGAGAGCATCAGTGGAGCACCCCCGTCCAACTGTCCGACGATCCGACGCGGTCGGAGCAGAATCCTGTTCTCTTCGTGCGTGATTCGGATGAGGTGTGGTTGCTGTGGACCTCGCAGCACGCCGGCAACCAGGACACCGCACGGGTACTGCGTCGCATCTCCCCCGACGGCGGCCTGAGCTGGGGTGAGGCGCACGTGTTGCTTCCCGAGACCGACGCCGGCGGAATCTTCGTTCGCCAACCCGTGATTCGGCTCGAGTCGGGACGGCTACTGCTGCCGGTGTTCCACTGCGTCAAGATCGACGGACGCAAATGGGTCGGCGATCGGGACTACAGCGGCGCCATGGTCTCGGACGACGACGGTACGACGTGGCGTGAGGTGGTGGTTCCGGACAGTGTCGGCTGCGTTCACATGAACATCGCTGTGCAGAAGGATGGTTCGCTCGTCGCGCTGTATCGGAGCCGGTGGGCGGATCACATCTACCGCAGCGTCTCCACCGACGACGGCGACTCCTGGAGCGCCCCGGTTCCCACGGAACTGCCGAACAACAACTCGTCGGTTCAGGTTGTCTCCCGGGCAGACGGGACGCTGGCACTGGTCTACAACCATGCGTCTGCGCTCGATGCCACCGCACGACGCGTGTCGCTGTACGACGAGATCGACGACGACGGTTTGGCCGACGGCACCGAGGAGGCCGAGTCTCCCCTCGACGACGGTGATGCTCGCGCCGCGTTCTGGGGAGCTCCGAGAGCGCCGATGACTCTGGCCATCTCGTCCGACGGCGGGGTGACGTGGCCTGTCCGTCGAGATCTCGATGTCGGGGACGGTTACTGCCTCACCAACAATTCTCGAGACGGCTCCAACCGCGAGTTCTCGTACCCGTCCATCGTGGAGGACTCCGACGGTCGGCTTCACATCGCGTACACCTACTTTCGTCAGGCGATCAAGTACGTCCAGCTCGAATCGGACCGGGCCGGCAGCGCATGAGTTCGACGCAAGAGGCCATCGTCACCGGGGTCAGCAGCGGGATCGGGGCATCGATCGCCCGGACGCTGTCCGGCCGTGGATGGCACGTCACCGGGCTGAGTCGGACCCGTCCCGCGCAGGGCTTCGAGGACGGCGGACCGAACCGCTGGATCGGTGTCGATCTCGCGGACACCCGGGCCGTCTCCGATCTGATCGACGACTTGCCGGATCCGCATTCGATCGTCCACGCCGCAGGCGTGCAGCGGTCGGGCCGGCTCGGGGATCTCGATCCTGCGCACAGTGAGCAGATGTGGCGGGTACACGTCGCCGCCGCCGAGGTTCTGGTCGATGGGTTGGCCGCCCGTCTGCACGACGGTGGCCGGGTGGTGCTGATCGGAAGCAGAACCATGACCGGGGTGGCCGGAAAGAGTCAGTACGTCGCCACGAAATCCGCGTTGGTCGGCATGGCTCGGTCGTGGGCGATGGAGTTGGTGAGCCGCGGCATCACTGTCAACGTCGTCGCCCCCGGACCCACCGACACTCCGATGCTCCGCGATCCGGGGCGGGTCGCCACTCCGCCGATCACTCCGCCTCTGGGTCACCTCATCGATCCCGACGAGATTGCCGAGACCGTCGCCTTCCTGCTGTCACCGCACGGGCGCAGCATCACCGGCCAGACCATCGTCCAGTGCGGCGGAACATCTTTATGACAATAGTGCGCGAAACACGCAATAATGCTACCGTCATATGCGCACATAGCGCAGATACGAAGGGGTGAGGCACGATGAGCAACGCGCAGCGCCCCCAGATCCTGATACTTGCCGACGATCTGTCGGGAGCAGCCGAAACTGCGGCACTGTTTCTCGATCGTGACGTCTCCCTCGGTATCGACATCGGCGACGTTCACGGCGAGAGCGACGTCCGAGTGGTCGATCTCGGCACCCGAGTCATGTCCGGTGCCGAGGCCGCCGACCGAGTCCTGGCCTCGGTGCGCACTCTTCCGACTCATGTTCGGGTGATCAAGAAGATCGATTCGATGTTGCGCGGCAACATCGCTGCCGAAGTGGAGAGCCTCCTCGCCACCGGACCGGTCGTCTTCGCCGCCGGGCTTCCTGCCCTCGGCCGTACCGTCGAGCACGGCGTTCCGTACATCGACGGGGTGCCCCTGAACGAGAGCGGGCGGTGGACGCTCGAGACGGCCGATGCCCCTGCTTCGATAGCCGACCTGTTCGGGCACGTCCCCACGATGCCCGTCGCACTCGCGGACGGAATCGACGGGCTCGGTGCTGCAGTCGATTCCGGTTCCGTAGCAGTGTTCGACGTGCGTTCGGACGCAGACCTCGACGACATCGTCGAACTGTCGGCGCAGGTACCGGGCATCCGCCTGGTGGGCACCTCGGCGCTCGCCGCGGCGGTGGCCAGAACGCTGCAGCCACGCACTCCCGGTGCTGCGCCGATCGACCCCGTCCCCACTCTCGTCGTGGTCGGAACTGCAGAAGCCGTTGCGGTACAGCAGGTATCGGAACTGGAGCGCTCCGGCGCGACGCACGTCCGGATTCACGTCGACCACCTACTGGCCGGCACCGATCCCACTCCGGTGCGCAACGCCGTCGACGCCGGCACTGCCCTCCTGACGGTGGCCGGTCCGGTCGATCCCGCTCGGTCGAGCGAGATCTCGGCCGCGCTGGCCGATCTGGTCGCCCGAGCCATCCGCGATCGGACCGTGGGACTCGTTCTCACCGGCGGCGAAACCGCTCGCCGCGTTCTCGACGCCCTGGGCGTGAACACTCTTCATCCGATCGCCGAGATCCATCACGGAGCAGTCGTGTCCCGCACGGCTGCAGGCGGATACGTCGCCACACGGCCCGGCAGCTTCGGCGGACCGGACAGTCTCGTCGCGATGACCGCGTACCTGCGCGGCGTCGACAGCACACACTCGTTCTCTCACAGTGAGGCATTGGCATGACCACAACACTTCAGCCCTACATCGCGGTAACCATGGGCGACGGCGCCGGAATCGGTCCCGAGGTGATCGTGCCCGCCATGATCGACCCTGCCACTCTCGAGCGGTGCAGGCCGGTCGTGATCGGCGACGCGTCGCGTCTACGACTGGCGGCGCAGGTGCTCGGGACCGACGTGGAGATCGTCTCCGTGCAGCGTGTCGAGGACGCCGAGTTCACGGCGGGTCGGATCAACGTCATCGATCTCGATCTCCTCCCAGCGGACCTCCAGTGGGGTGAGTTGTCCGCAGCCGCGGGCGATGCGGCCTTCCATTACATCCGTGTCGCAAGCGAACTCGCGGTGCGCGGCGAGGTTCAGGCGATCTGCACCGCGCCGCTGAACAAGGAGGCGCTGCACGCTGCCGGGCACATTTTCCCGGGTCACACCGAACTGTTGGCGCACCTGACCGGCACCGAGGAGGTGTCCATGATGCTCTCGACGCCCAAGCTCAAGGTCATTCACGTCACCACCCACATCGGATTGCTCGACGCGGTGGCCAAGATCGAACCGGGATTGGTCGAGCGCACCATTCGTCGCGGACACGAGGCGTTGGTTCGCTCCGGCACCGCCCGACCGAAAATCGGTGTCTGCGGGATCAATCCGCATGCGGGCGAGAACGGCTTGTTCGGCTACGGCGAGGAGGATCTCAAGATCGTCCCGGCCGTCGAGAAGTTGAAGGCCGAGGGCATCGACGCGGTCGGTCCCCTGCCCGCCGACACCGCCTTCTTCCTGGCCGGTCGTGGCGACTACGACCTCATCGTGGCCATGTACCACGACCAGGGGCACGGACCGGTCAAGGTGCTCGGGATCGAGGCCGGAGTCAACATCACGGTCGGCCTGCCGGTGATTCGCACGTCCGTCGATCACGGCACCGCATTCGACATTGCCGGCAAGGGCATTGCCGAGGCCGGTAGCATGATCGAAGCTCTGCGGCAGGCGGCCGAATTGGCCACCAGCCCAGCGCTACTGAGCTGACAGGGGTGGGTGTTGCGAGTATCGGAGGCCCGACGCGGTGAGATCGTGCGGCTGGCGAAGTCGGGCGGTCTGACCAGCGTCGAGGAGTTGTCGGCGTTGTTCAAGGTGACGGCCTCGACCATCCGACGCGATCTCGACCACCTCACCAAGCAAGGACTGCTGGCCCGCACCTACGGCGGTGCCATCGCCATCGGCGGCCGCCACGAGGCGTCGGTGAAACAGCGATCCCTCGAGGGATACGACGCCAAGCGGCTCATCGCGGCCAAGGCGGCCGAGTACATCGAGCCCGGTGAGACGGTTCTGTTGGACGCCGGCACCACGGTCGGAGCGATGGCGGAGTTTCTGCGCACCGCGGTCGATCTGACCGTCATCGCCGCGGGGTTGACCGCTCTCGAAGCACTGGTCGACGCGGACGAGGTGCATGTGGAGTGCATCGGCGGAACCTTGCGACACGTGAGTCAGGGGTTCGTCGGTCCACTGGCCGAGGCATCGCTGCGGCGAGTCTCGTTCGACCGAGCGTTCCTCGGAGCCGATGCGGTGACCGCCGATTTCGGTATCTGCGAGGCGGGTTACGAGCAGACCCAACTCAAGGAACTGATGATGGAGCGGGCAGTGAAGACCTACATCCTGGCGCACTCGGCCAAACTCGGCCAGAAGCCCTTCCACGCCTGGGCTCCCATCCCGCCGGGCACCACACTCATCACCGATTCCGAGGCATCTCGGGCCCAGATCGACGCCTTCGAGAGCAAGGGCGTCGAGGTCGTCATCGCTTAGAACCCTCCGAGTCGAATCAATGCGACTCTGTTGCACTCAGACCGGCCTAAACCCACATCGATCCGGACCTCAGGCGCGTTTGGACGAATACATTCGCTCGTCGGCGATGCGCAGTAGGTGGTCCGGGTCGGTGGTCGGTTCCCAGCTCCATCCGACGCTCACCGATACCGGGATGCTGGTGCCGTCGATATCGTAGGGGCCGGCGAGGAGTCCGCGGACTCGGTCGGCGAGGCGTTCGACTCCTTCGGCCGATTTGGCGGAGTGCAGCAGGGCCACGAACTCGTCTCCGCCGATTCGGCAGGCGATGTCCTCGGCGCGGATGTTGTCGAGGATGCGACGTCCGATGGCGGCGAGCACGCGATCGCCGACGACGTGGCCGAATCGGTCGTTGATGGACTTGAACGCGTCGACGTCCACGAAAAGTACTCCGACCGGCCGATCGCTCGACAGTTCCTTGAGACTGTTCAGCTCGGCCATGAGTCGTCGACGATTTCCCAACGAGGTGAGGTCGTCGATCAGCGCCTGGCGTTCCAGAGTCGCTTCCGCGTTCTTGCGTGCGGTGATGTCCTGGATCTGCGCGATGATCATGTCACCGGCCTCGGCGTCGCGCACCACGGTCACGTTGCGCTGCACCCAGATGGTGGCTCCGTCCTTACGGATGTACCGCTTTTCCGACGCCACCTTCGTCAGCGTCCCGTCGGCCAGTCCCTTCAGATGTTCGTCGGCGAGGGGGATGTCGTCGGGATGCGTGAGATCGCGAAATGTTTTCTGCTGCAACTCTTCTGCGCTGTATCCCAGTAGTTCGCACAGCGCCTTGTTCACTTGGAGCCAGCGTCCGTCGCGGGTCATCACGGCTTTGCCGATCGGGGCGTTCTCCATCACGTTCTGGAACAGCCGGATCGCGCGATCTCGTTCGCGTTCGATCTCGGCGCGCGCACTGACATCGACGACCAGCTCGGTGAACCCGACCACGACGCCGTCGACGAGATCCGGGACGTAGGTGGCCTGAAAGACGCGCACAGCACCGTTGACATCGATGAGCGTGCGGTCGAACTGTTGCTGCTCGCCGGCGAGGACACCGGTGATGTACGGCAGGTTCAGCTCGTACAGCGCCTCGCCGAGCAGTGTGCTGATGTGTTGACCGACCAGATCCTGCGGTTCGATTCCGAAGTAGTCGGCGTACACGCGGTTGGCGAAGACATTGCCGAGCGAGCTGTCCCAGTACCCGATCATCGACGGCAGTCGGTCGACGGCTCGACGCATCAACTCGTTGGACGTGTTGCGAGTTACGGTCATGAACCACCTCTGAATGCTCGATGTGACCGACTGCGCTCGATTCTGCACGACGCTACAGAAGGACATCGCTTCACGTGCGGCCAGTCGCGTTATCGACCCTGTCTGCGCCGTTTTCACAGGCGTCACGAGTGCGCACTTGCGCACATGTGTGTACGTTGAATTCATGTTGTTCGCCAACCCCGCTTTTCGACGCCTCTTCACCGCGCAGGTCGTCGCGTTGCTGGGCACCGGACTGTTGACGGTGGCGCTGGGGCTGCTCGCCTACGACATCGCCGGCAGTGCCGCGGGAGCCGTGCTCGGTACCGCTCTCGCGATCAAGATGATCGCGTACGTGTTCGTCGCTCCGATCGTGTCGTCACTGACCGGCACGCTCCCCCGCAAGCTCGTGCTGGTCAGCGCCGACGCCGTCAGGGCGCTCACCGCACTGGCTTTGCCGTTCGTCGATCAGGTGTGGCAGGTCTACGTGCTGATCTTCGTTCTGCAGGCGGCGTCGGCCACCTTCACTCCCACCTTCCAGGCCGTCATTCCGTCCGTGGTGCCCGACGCGCAGCAGTACACCCGCGCGTTGACGCTCTCGCGACTGGCCTACGACCTCGAATCACTGGTCAGCCCGCTGATCGCCGCCGCATTGTTGACGGTCATCGGCTTCCACACGCTGTTCGTCGGCACGGCTGTGGGGTTCGTCGTCTCCGCGGTGATGGTGGTCGGTACCGACTTTCCGAGGCACCTCGCACCCGAGATCCGACGATCGACCTCGGGCATCGCGACGTTCGTCAGGAATCCCGAACTGCAGGGACTGCTCGCGTTGAACACGGTGGTCGCTGCGGCGACTGCTCTCGTGGTGGTCAACTCCGTTCTCTACGTCCGCGATCTGTTCGGCGGATCGAGCAGTCAGCTGGCCATTGCTCTCGGCTGCTACGGCACCGGCTCGATGGTCGCAGCATTGTGCATCCCACGAGCCCTCGGATTTACGAACGATCACACGCTCATGCTCACCGGGGCTGCGACGGCCGTGATGGGAACTGCCGCAGCAACACTGGTGGCGACCCTGCACGGAGGGTCGACCGCCTGGGTTGCGCTGGCCGCGACGTGGGTGCTGCTGGGCGTCGGGACGTCGATGATCAACACCCCGTCGGCGAGGATTCTGCGTCGTGAATCCGACGAGAGCACCCGAACGTCCATCTTCACGGCGCAGTTCTCGTTGTCGCACGCGGCGTTTCTGCTCACCTATCCGATTGCGGGTTGGGTCGGGGCCCGGTTCGGACTGTTCACCGCGGCGCTGGTGCTCACGGGCTTGGCTACACTTGCGGCACTGTCCGCAGCACGCCTGTGGAGTCGCTCCCGAGTGTCGGTGGTCGCCTCCGCGTAGGGAGACGACGTTCGATGCCACCGAAGAAGGAACCGCGCATCAGTCTCGACCATGCCGTCGAACCGGACTCCGCACGCCTGGCCACGGCCAGTGACACCTTTCGGATGCTCTCGGACCCCACGCGACTGCACATCCTCTGGCTACTCGACCGCGGCCCTGCCGACGTCAGCGCCTTGACCACGGCCACCGGAACCTCCCGCACCGCCGTCAGCCAGCATCTGGCCAAGCTTCGATTCACCGGACTCGTCGAGACCCGACGCGACGGCCGCAACGTCATCTACCGCCTGGCCGACGGTCACCTCGCCCGGCTCGTGCGTGAGGGCCTCAACTTCGCCGACCACAAGGTCACCGGCGAGCCCCCACACGAATAACCCTGCACCACAACAAGAAAGCACCCGATGAAACGCCTGGCCGTGATTGCCGCCGCCATTCTCACCGCGACGGCACTGTCGATCGCCCCGGCAGCTGCGCACGCAACTCTGCAGTCCAGCAACCCTGCCGAGAACTCCGTGCTCGACGCCGCCCCGGACGAGGTGACCCTGACGTTCAATCAGTCCGTGCAGTCGAACTTCGCCACCGTCACTGTCGTCGGAGCCGATGGAACCCAATGGGGGGCATCGGATCCCGTCGTCGACGGCAGCACGGTGACCGTCGATCTCGACGGGCTCGGTGCGGCGGGCGACTACACCATCGGCTACCGAGTGGTCTCCGCGGACGGGCATCCGATCACCGGCAGTATTCCGTTCCAACTGACCCAGGCGTCCCCGACGTCGGCGGCAACCGCAGCCACCGCAGTCCCCGCCCCTACCGAAACGACACCGACTGCCGCAGAAGAGCCCGAGGACAGCAGCGGTTTTCCGATCTGGATCGTCGCGGTGGTCGTCGTCGCGGTCGGTGCGGCGGGTGTGCTGTTCGCGCTTCGTAAACGCAGCAACTGACGTCCTCACCCGATGTGGACGTGAGAACATGCAGCATGAGTGACGGTGACCAGCGCCCGGAGTCCGATGGCCGTAAGCGCCGTTGGGAACAGCACAACTCCGATCGTCGACGCCACATCATCGACGCGGCCATGACGGTTCTGGCGCGCGATATCGCACCCGGTGAGCGGCTCACCACCGCTCAGATCTCGGCCGAGGCCGGGGTGCACCGCACCGGGCTGTACCGGCATTTCCGCGATCGAACCGACTTGGACACGGCCATTCAGCGCGCCATCTGCTCGGAGTTGACGGCCACGTTGGTCTCGTCGTTCGCGTTGACCGGCACTCCTCGCGACGCGGTGCATCGCATGGTGAGCACCTACGTGCGCTGGGTGGCCGAGCATCCCGCGTGGACGCGATTCGTCGAGCAGGACGTCAGTGCCGAGTCACCCACGCCCCTCGAGGAGACCAACGCTCTGCTGGCCGAGCAGTTGGAAGTGAGCGTCGCGGCATTCCTGTCACTGGTGCACGCAGACCTGACCACCGACGACTGGTCGCTGGTGCGGCCGTGGGTTGCGGGCCTCGTCTCCGGCTGCATGGGTGCGGTGCGCAGTTGGAGCGGGCAGACCGAACATCGCACCGGTCTCGATCATTTCGCGACGTTCCTGGCCGACACCATCTGGCTGCAGGTCAAGGGCCTCGGGGCATCCCGCGGGATCGCGATCCCGCAGGTGCCCCTCGAAAGCGTCCTCGACGAGAGTCAGCTGAACGACGGCTCGCTGCGGTAACGCGAGGGGCGTCCGTCGATACCGAGGGCGCGCCAGACGCGTCGGGACACGCGGTTCATCAGTCCGAGCTCGCCGGCCAGCATTCGGACGTCACCGAAGGTGTCGCGCAATGCCTTTCGTGACGGTTCGCTGTTCCACCACACGGCGTCGACAACCTCGTCGGGGATGGCGAGGTCGCGTCGCATCTGCTTGCTCGGTTTCATGATCACGTCGCACAGCAGTCGCATGATGACGGGCATGAGGATCGAGATCGACGCCTTCTCGAAGCGTCCGAGCCGCGGGGCCTTGTGCTCGAGGTACTGATGGGCGAAACCGATGTGTCGTGCTTCCTCGGCGATGTGAATCTGCATCACTCGCTGGACCAACGGGTGCCCGACGCTACCGGCGCGCAGGACGCCCTTCTGCATGTGGTCGATCGGCTCTTCTCCCGCCAGCACTCCGACGAAGAATCCGAACGGTGCGGATCGGCTCGCGAAGAGAGTCAGTACGGGCACGATCTTGCGGAACCACGCGGGCCCACCCGGCACGTCGATGCCGATGCGGTTCACCAGTTCCTGGAACATCTGCGTGTGGTGGCACTCTTCGGTGGCCTCGTGCGTCGAGTACCGGAATTCGGGTGAATCGTTGGGCAGCGTGAGGGCGTACTGCATGAGTCCGCTGATGAGGATCTGCTCGAACTGCAGGCCGACCTTGACCATGCTGGCCTGGCGATACATCCCGATGTGAATCTGCCGGTCCAGGGGAAGCGACTTGTACCAGTCGGTGTGGCCGAGCGGGTCCGCGTCCGGGAGCACCCAGCGCGGATCGTCGGGAACGATCGCGTACTCGGGCTCGTCCCAGGGGATGTCGAGGAAGGCGTCGAAGTGCTGGTGCACCGATGCCGTCGACAGTGCGTGCAGCCTGTCTCGGTAGAGCGTTCGTGCGTCGTCGACTGCAGTCATGGTGGTCCTTCCGCCTGCGTCCGAACAATGTGTACGCAACACAGCGTCACACATAAAACTGGTTGGTGCAACGCTCCGTCGCAGATACATGAGAAATGTTCTTCGAAACGACGAAACCGGCCGACCGCAGTGCGGTCGACCGGCCTCGAGGCAGGCGCTTCGGTCGTGAACGGTAATTCGTAGTGGACTACGAAGTTCCGCTCACATGCGACGAAGTCGCTCCATCACCAATACGGCAACACCATCGCGACGAAGCCCACGCCGATGACGATGCCGAGAATTCCGGTTCCGATGGCCAGCGCGGTGTCACTGCGATCGGCGCGCGGGCCGGAGAGGTCGGGGCTGCGATCGGCCCACAGCGCAGAGGCGACGGCAATCAAACCTGCTGCGATGCCCAGGCCCGCGGCCCAGAACGAGACGATCGACATCGCACCGAACATGACGGCATATTCGGTCACCTGCGCGCGGGTACGAATGCGCCGGTTCCACCACTTCGGTGGCATGTCGTCGTCCGAATCACGTGTATCGAAGTGGGGAGAGGTGACGGTCACTGCGGACTCCTTTCGAGTGAGAATGTGCCTCCATTTTGGCACTCGACGGGTGAGAGTGCCAATCCCCTGGAGGAGGCCGACGCCCCCGGTTTCGCATACGCGCGCGCACTTGTCGGACGCGTTCGGATTCGCCACCGATCCGGGCACGATCTCGCGCGCATTCGGCGAACGCGCGCGCGTTTGCGGAGCGGTCAGGGCCACAGAAGTCGTTGCCCCACCGAAGCTTTCGTCGGACCCAGATCGAAGGTCGTGGCGTCGGGCATCAGGTACGGGACGAGTATCCGCATCGCATATTCGCGGTGTTCGAGCAGGACCTCGAGATAGGTGCCCGACGCCTCCTCGCCGGTGGCGTCGGAGACGATGGCGTACGACCGCAGATCATCGGCGACGGCGCGCAGATCGCGGACGAGTCGTTCGTGCATCGCCGCGTGCGACTCCCCGTCTCCCAGTGGCTGCTGCGGCGCGAGCACCCGCTGCCCGCCGGAACGGTCGTTGACGACGGCCACCGGGTGCAATCCCCAGTTCTCGCTGATCCGTTCGGCGGCGATGTCGATACAGACGTCGAGCAGGTCGTCGAAATCCTGTTGGCACTCGATGCTCGTCACTTCTCGCCACTTCGTCGTCATCGAGACCCCATCGTCGGCCGGCCACCCCAACCCCTTGGACGGCGCGTAGGCGCACACGGTTCCCGAAAGTCGTACATTCGTGCCAATCTGCCGCTGACCGGCGACAGTTCCCGCACGAGTCGGCCGGACGGAGCTGCCGGCAGCCGAATGCGCCACAGGCCTCAACTACACTCCCCATCCGGGAAGGGGAGAAAGAGGGTCGTTGCGTCGTGGAGGATCACTGGTACCGACGCATGTTCGCCTCCAGCCCCGTGGCGCAGGCTCTCTCTGATGCCGATGGGCTCTTCGTCGACGTCAATGCGGCCTACTGCGAACTCGTCGGCTTGTCCTCCTCGGAACTGATCGGTCGATCCGCGACGGTGCACACTCACCCGGACGACCTCCCGCTCCATGGCAGCGTCGAGGACCTGATGGCCGCCGGGACGGCCGCGGACGAACCCGTAAGGGTCGAGGTGAGGTTCGTTCTACCGAACGACGAGATTCGCTGGGTTCTGCTGACTCTGGTCCCTTTCACCGGTCCGTCCGATGCCGAGTGGACGCTCGGTGCCGCTCTCGATATCACCGCACGGAAAGAGGTCGAGGACGGCATCCTGCTCGCGTCGCGAACGGATCAACTGACCGGGGCACTCAACCGTCGCGGCTGGTCGGATTACGCGGTGTCCCTCGTCGACGACGATTCGGTCGACACAGTAGTCGCGGTTCTCGATCTGGACCATTTCAAGCAGTTCAACGACCACTTCGGCCACGCCGCCGGCGACGCGTTGCTCCGCGACTTCGCGTCGGCTGCCCGCAGCTGCATCGGCGTCGATGGACTCCTGGCTCGATGGGGCGGAGAGGAATTCGTGATCACTCTGCGCGATTGCGATCGTCGTGGTGCTCTTCGATCACTCGAGGCTCTTGCCGCCGCCACCACGTCATCGGGGGTGACGTTCTCGGCCGGGTACACGCTCCAGCGACCGAACGAAGGTCTTCGCAGCACACTCGACAGAGCTGACGCACTGATGTTTCAGGCGAAGCGCGCCGGCCGAAATCGAATGATCACCGACGCACCTTTATGACTCAGCGCAACTTGCCGATACGGCAAACTTACTTGCCATATCTATGAACGGGCTGTCACTCTGATCCTGGAACACCACTGGGAGAGGACGATCGATGACACACGCATTCGACAAGGAGTACTGGGAGCACCATTGGGATGACCGAACGTCCCACACCGTCGCGGCGAATCCGTATCTCGTGCAGGAGACGGCCGGATCGACGCCCGGTACCGCGCTCGACGCAGGCTGTGGTGCCGGAGCAGAAGCGATCTGGCTCGCCGAGCAGGGCTGGCGAGTCACCGGTGCCGACATCTCCGCCGCTGCCCTCGACACCGCCGCGAAGCAGGCGCGGTCAGCGGGGGTCGACGTCACCTGGATCGAAGCCGACCTCACGACCTGGGACCCGACCGACCGATGGGATCTGGTGACGACCCACTACGCGCATCCGTCGATTCCGCAGTTGGACTTCTATCGACACATTGCGCAATGGGTGGCACCGGGCGGTTCGTTGCTCATCGTCGGCCATCTGCACGACGGCGGGCATCATCACTCACACGACGGCGAGCCACCGCACGAGGCCACTGTCACCGCGACAGACATCACCGCCCTGTTCGACGCCTCCTCGTGGCGCATCGACACCGCACTCGAACGTTCCAGAACGGTCGGTGGCACGGGTGTGCACTCGAAGACGTTGCGCGATGCGGTGGTTCGGGTCACGCGTCGAAACTGATCCCAGCGGTCGCAGCGGTGCCTGTCGGCCGGGCCCAGGCACAAGGGTAGGCGATCGGGTGTACGGTCCGGTGATGCACGGCGAACCGGGAAGTGATCCGTACGGCTGTTTCCTCGAAGACTGCGAGCCGTACCCGTGGTGACCTCGCAGCAGGACGACGCCGAAAGCCGTGTCGCTGACGCCTTTCTGGCGATCACGGGCGCGAGCCTGTCGTCGATGACGGAGATCCTGCGGGACCTGGGAGACGAGCCGGCCAACACGAAGCCGGACCTGCCGGGTGCCAACAGTCCGTACGCCATCGTGTTCCACTGCGTGGCCGTGATCGAGTACTGGGCAGGTTCGGTGATCGCCGGTCTGAAGATCCCGCGGGACCGCGCCGCCGAGTTCACTGCCACAGGCCGAATCGACGATCTGATCACGCGGGTCGACGAGGTTCGTGCGCGTCTGCCCGAGTGGGTGAATGTCGCAGTACGCGAGGGGATTCGCGATCGAACCGTCATGGGTACCACCCGTCCGGAGCTCGCAACCGCAACACCGGAATGGGTGTTGACGCACCTGGTGCGCGAGTTGGCCCAGCATCTCGGCCAGCTCGAGCTCACCCGCGACGTCCTCCGTCGGGCGTGACCTGGGTCAACGATCGATGGTGACGGTCGGCCACGGCGGCCGCCTCAGGACCGCAGCACATCCCAATGTCGCAGCAACGAGGCCGGTGAGCACCCCGATCAGTTGGATGCGGCCGGTATCGACGGCGGGGGTCCACACCGCCGTGCCGTCCGTGATGGTGAACACCCCCACCGCGGTCTCTGCTCCCCGAGCCGATCGACGCGATACCGGCAGAATGGTCGTGCGGTCGTCCACTCTGACGGTCTCGCCGTACTGCACCGCAGACCGGCTGAATACGTCGGGCAATCGTGAGGTCATGAGTGCACTCCCGGAGTCGACCGATGTCGTCGCGGTCAGACTACTCGCGCGCAGATGCCTCCGGGCTCGTCCGAATGCCGTCCACCATTGCCCATCGTCGTCAGCGGTCGATGTTCACAGCGGCTGCGAGTCCGTCGACCAGAGTCGGCAGGAAGTACGGAATCGACAGTGCCGTCGGGCCCACTGCAGCTCCGGCCTCCTGACCGACGAATCCGGCGACCGCACCGGCGGCGACTGCCGGAATCTGACGTGAGACAGGCGAATCGAGGAATTGCTGCAGGGCGTCGTCGGTGTCGACCTGAGTGAACACCACATCGGCGTCGATCGTGGAGATGTTCTCGGCCGAGACCGTGGTCGAGTAGGTGGCATCGTCGGTCGCGAGGCCGGTCACCGATGCAGGCGAGACGAAGCCGAGGTTCTCGAGCAGCTCCACTCTGGGGTCCGACGGCAGTAGCAGGTAGTACACGTCGGCAGCCTCGGACACGTATGCGATTGTGCGGCCGTCGAATTCGGGATGGCGAGCACCTGCGTCCTGCACCTGAGAATCCAGATCGGCGACGAGATCACGCGCCCTGTCCGGCACCCCGAGAACATCACCGGTTGTGGTGATGACATCGCGCCACGGCGTCGACCACAGTTCCTTCGGCGGGGCGATGACGGGGACCCCGGCTGCGGTCACCGCGTCGTACCCGGCCCGCGTCAACCCGGAATGCGGTGCCAACAGCACGTCCGGGTCGGTGGCGAGAAGCTTCTCGACGGACAGTGCGTCGGTGACGTTGTCGAGCAGAACCGGGGCCGGACCGCCGGACGACTCGATCGCGTCGGACACCCACGGGTAGATCAGATCGTCACCGCCGCCGTACTCCGCCGAGGGCATCGCCACCGGGACGACACCGAGCGCGAGCACCGCGTCGGTGGTGCCGAATCCCCACGTCGCGACCCGTTCGGGCACTGCGTCGAGGGTGGTCTCGCCGTACATGTGCTGCACGGTCAGCGGAAACGAGCCGGTGGACGCGGCGGCGGCCGGGCTGTTGGTCGTTTCCGTCGAGCTGCACCCGGCGAGCGCGAAGGACGCGGCCGCGACAGCGGTGAGGAGTGCAGCGAAGCGGGTGGTCACACGAAGAGTCATCACAGTCCTTCAGGTCGGTACGCATGATGAGGTTAGCCTTAGCTACCAAGAGGTCTTTCATCGGGTCGAACCGTTCACAGGAACCTCGCAGCGGAGGTCCAGGGTCCTCACCGCAACGTCCCAGAGTATTGGCACTACCGAAACATTCAGTGCCGCAACGAAGGAGACGTACGACAATGACCCGAATCCCCGAGCCGACCGATACACCCGACGGACCCGCCTACGAGGGACGGCTTCTCGACCGCCCCACCGAGGAGGTCGTCGACCAGGGTGCAGGCTTCGATATCACCACCCTCGTCACGCGCCGCCGTGTACTGAGTCTCGTCGGCGCAGGAGCGGGCGCGTTCGCTCTGGCCGCATGCTCGAGCACCTCCAGCGCCGGAAGTTCCGCCGCCACCACGGCAACCGCGTCGACGACCACCTCGACGGCGACGAGCGAGATCCCCCAGGAGACCAACGGCCCCTACCCGGCGGACGGCACCAACGGCGTCAACGTCCTCGAGGAATCGGGCATCGTCCGCAGCGACATCACCTCCAGCCTGGACGGCGGAACCACGGTGAGCGGAGTGCCCCTCACGTTCACCTTCACGCTCACCGACCTGGCGAACGACAGTCGACCGTACGAGGGTGCGGCCGTGTACGTGTGGCAGTGCGATGCGGACGGCCAGTACTCGATGTATTCCGAGGGGGTCGAGGACGAGACGTATCTCCGCGGCATCCAAGCGGCCGGCTCCGACGGCACCGTCACCTTCGAGACCGTCGTTCCCGGCTGCTACTCCGGCCGCTGGACCCACATGCACTTCGAGGTCTACCCCGACGCCGCGTCGGCGACCAACGTGGACAACGCCATTGCCACCTCACAGGTCGCGTTCCCGCAGGACATGCTCGAGGCGATCTATCAGGACAAGACCGACGTCTACCCCGAGTCGGCGAAGAACCTGACCCAGATGGGCAGCCTCGACAACGACAATGTCTTCGGCGACGGCTACGAGCTGGAGATGGGCACGTTCACCGGCGGTCCCACCTCCGGCTACGTCGGATCACTCGCGGTGGCGATCGACGCCACCACCGAACCGACGATGAGCGCTGCCCCCGCGGGCGGAGGCGGCGGCGGTGGCGGCCAGGCCCCCATGGGCGGCGGCACTCCCCCGGCGGGCGGACCGCCCAATGCCGGCTCTGCCCCCACCAACTGATCACCCCCACCTCACACCACCCACCAGCTAAGGAATCACCATGTTGCACAACCTCACCGGATGGCACGCCCTCATCGTTCTCGCCATCCTGCTGCTCGTGTTCGGCTCGACCAAGCTCCCCTCCCTCGCCAAGGGCGTCGGTCAGTCGATGCGAATCCTGAAAGACGAAGTGCGCGAGGACAAGAAGACCGCGACGCGTGACGAGACCACCGCCACCACGGAACCGACATTCGCCGACGCGTCCGTTCCGGTTCCGTACCGCCACGCATCATGAGCACAGCCACCGCCGCGCGAGGAACGATGCCCCTTGCCGGGCATGTGCGCGAGGCTCGTCGCCGCGCAGTGCGCGCGGCGGTGTCGCTGATCGTCGGCGTAGCGATCGGGTTCGCCCTCACCGACCAGATTCTCGACATCCTCCGTGCGCCCGTCGAGGAGCTCGCCCTCTCCCGTGATGCCAGCCTGAACTTCGACACCGTCACCGGCGCTTTCGATCTCGAACTGAGAATCGCACTGTTCGCCGGCGTGATCGTGTCGTCTCCGGTGTGGCTGCGTGAGCTGTTCGCTTATCTCGCACCAGGTTTGACGCGTCGGGAGAAGAAGTACGTCTACGGTTTCTCGGCCGCAGCGGCTCCACTGTTCGTGGCCGGCTGCGTGTTCGGGTTCACCATCTTCCCTCGCATGGTCAGCGTGCTCGCCGGGTTCTCCTCGGACCAGGACAGCACCATCCTCAACGCCTCGTACTACGTGGACTTCGTGATGAAGATCGTGCTGGCGACCGGAATCGCGTTCGTATTGCCGGCATTGCTGGTGATGTTGAACTGCCTCGGCATTCTTTCTGCGCATCGACTACGTAGCAGTTGGCGGCTCAGCGTCGTCGGAATCGCCCTGTTCAGTGCGCTCGTCACTCCCGCCGCCGACGTCCTGTCCATGTTCCTGGTCGCGTTGCCGATGGCCACCCTGTTCGGTGCGGCCGTCGTGATCACCGAGATACACGACCGCCGAGCGGCTCGACGCATCCTGACTTCACCGAAACCGGAGCTCACATCATGTTCGGCTTGACCTTCGAGAAACTGTTCCTGGTAGCGATCATCGCCGGCTTCGTCCTCGGCCCCTCGCGACTACCCGGATACGCCCATCAACTGGCACGGACCGTCCGCTCCGTGCGCAGTTTCGTCGAGTCCACCCGCACCGCAGCAGAAGACGAAATGGGCGTTCCGCTGCGCCGCTCGGAATGGGAGTCGATGGATCTGCGCCAGTACGATCCACGCCGCATCGTCGCCGACGCATTGCGTGACACCGACTCCGCTCCGAAATCCGAGTGGCCGGACGAAGTGATCGACGAAGCAGCCCGCGTACGACCCGGCCAGAAATATCTCATCACCGGAGCGGCATCGCATCCACGACGCATCCTCATCGAGTCGTTACCCGAGAACGACCCCCGTCGTATCGCGGCGCAGGTACTGCCGGATGTCGCAGCCACAGGTTAGGGCGGCGAAAGAAGGACAACGTGTAACACACTCGGGCATGATGTAGCCCATGACTACCAGCGTCGTAGCTGCCTCGGAGTCGGGTGTCACGGCAGTTCAGGTGTGGACTTTGATCGTCGTCGTCATCGCTGCCCTCGGTGCGGCATGGGCGGCGCTCAGTGTGCGTCGGGTCGGCGCGAACGAGGACGTCATCTCCCGCGAGGTGGCGGCACTGCACACTGCCGTCGACCGTCAGGTACGCCAGTCGGGTGAGAGCGACTCGTGGAGCCGCGATCAGGTGACGGCGCGGTACCAAGAGTTGCTGTTCGCCCTGTCGAATGTCGATCGGGTTGTGGCGGAGGAGATTTCGGCAGCGGTGGTCTCGACTCCTGTCGGCGATCTCACGGCTGCGACGCAGTCCTTGAACAAGGCCTACGACCGGTTGAACCTTGCGCTCTCCGCCGCATTGGTGGTCGCGCGCAGGCGGGTTCATCCGTTGGCGTTGGAGTTGTCGACGGGCATCGACCGTCGGGTGTTCGCCCCGCTGGCTCCCGAAACGGGAATCCCCGCTCCGGCACACGAACGTCTGCAGAGCGAGCACGCGTACATCATCCGGATGCACTCGCTGCTGTTGACGGCCATGCGCGCCGATCTGGGTCTGCTCGATCCCAGCGCCGAGGCGACACTGATCTTCACGACGAAGGAAGTGGAATCCGGTGTGCTGGCGGATCGATCGACCGCGGCCGGACGTAGTGGGGTACAGCTGATCAACCTTCTCGAGGACTTCGGCGTCATCCCGTTGCTCGGAGCCGAGGACGACTTCGTGATGTCCGACGCGCTGGTCGTCCAATGCGAGGAGCTCTACAGCTCGGTGAGCCCGAACTTCGAGGCGGTGCTACGCCACATCGGCGACGAGATCCATCTCGCGATCAGACCCGATCTCACCGACCATCGCCTCGAGGAGATCTACGAGATCGCGGCGCGACTGGTCGAAGCCGGATTGCGCGGAAACATCCACCGCAGAGACGGATTGGACGGCAGCAGCCTGTTCCTCATCGATCCGACGCACCAGCCGGGTAAGGACCGGGTGTAGCGCGACCGCTACGAGACCCATGTGCGTCGACGGAACGCACAGGGCACCCGCCCGGAAACGTGCCCAGTTGGGCAATGTCGAATCCGTCCGAATAGGAACGCATTCGCTGCGAGTCGGCATTGCGTCGCTGCGTGAGGCGAGCAGGAAACAGTCGCAGAGCACGTCCTCGCGCACGCATCGCGGCTGTGACGAGCCGCTCCAGCGCCAGAGGAGGGTGGCTGTAGCCCAACGCATTTCGCAGCGGTGCATCCATGAGAGCGAGACTCACCACGCGAACGATTCCCTTCGGGACGGGTGAGACGAACGAGGCGAGTAGAGCCAGAGTGGCGTCGGCGACGCGTCGAGCGCCGGGATCGAAGGCGAAGCACTCCGCTTCGTAGTCGTCCATCAAGTGCGCGAAGCCCTCGAACGAGTCGGGCATGTCCGATATCCCCATGCGCTTGCCCAGCGTTCGAAAATACCTGACCGATGCTCGTACTTCGATGTCGGTCATGGGCCGTTTACCCCACACGGATATCCAGCGCTGCGGAACGACGACGAAAGTCGCGAGCACGTACAGCATCTCGTGATTGGGTATGTCGTAGCTTCGGTGCATCTGATTGATCCGGCGGATCGCGGCACGGCCCTGCTCGTCGTCGAAGCCCCGCAGGAACGGCACCTCGAGCAGCAGCACCGTGTCGTCGTAGCGCTTCTGAGTGGCCCCGGTGAATGCACCGGTGTCGTCGAGGAGCTTGCCGATGCCCGGTACCGCGAACGTCCGGAACAGCGCAAAGGACAGCGCCTGAGTGATGTCCCATGGAAACTCGTGCACAGCCAGATTTCGATAGATCTGCACGAAGTCAGTGTCCGGGTCGAGCGAGTCGTTGACACGCCTCCAGTGATCCCTGGGAACCCCGCCGAACCGCTGTCCGCGCACTGTGATCGTCGTCATATCCTCAAACTAGAATGCTCACTCTAATTTGGCAAGCCCTACGAGCCGACTAGCATGGGGCCGTGCGTACGCCCGTGCAGTCCCGCAGCGAAGGATCCACTGCGCGAATGGTGTCAGCGACCATCGAGTTGCTGCACGAGGGTGGCCTACAGGCGGTGACGATCGCTGCCGTCGCCCAGCGTTACGGCGGGTCCAACGGGTCCATCTACCATCGTTTCGGAGATCGAACAGGCCTGCTGAGTGCAGCCCAGGAAGACGTGCTGACTCGCATCGAACATGCTGCCGCAGCGGCATTTTCAGCCGCAGAACAAGAATCCGACGACGACCGAGCTGTGCAGATGCTCGCAGAGGCCGCGCTCGCGGTGTTCGCGGAGCACCGGGGAGCCATGCGCGCGTTCTTCATCCAGTCCCGCAACGCGACCGACGGAGAGTTGTTCGCCGCGCGGATCGTTCGCACCAACCATCAGTTGGCCGACACCGTGACCGGCTGGCTGTCGGCGAGGTTCGGAACGAGCGACGCCGATGCCGAGGCCACCTGGCGAATCCTGTTCGCCATCGGTGCGTCCCAGGCCGTGTTCGACGATCAGGACCTGTCCGCTCGTTCCACCAGCGAGAGTGAACTGTCCGACGCACTTGCCCGCGCAGTGTCGGCGGTCGCGCGACGCGCCTAGCGTCCGGTCCCGCTCACACGGTGACGGGCGAGCACCAACACGGTTCCGATGAGTACTCCTACTACTGCTCCGCCCACCAGATAGGCCCGGGTGTTCGGAGTGATCGGTGCATCGGACGCTTCGCTCTGGCTGTACATCCTCAACACCACCGAGGGCGGCTCCCCGTTCCCGGGGTCGTTGAGCTCCGCAACTACTGCACTCACTTCCGTGGCCATGGTGTTCGCGATATCGCGCGCGAGCTCCGGCGAGGTGTCGGTGGCGACGATATCGAACACGACGGTATCCGGCGAGGACGACGTCGACACCTTGCCAATCAACTCCGCCGGAGTGAGATCGAGCGCGAGATCGGCGATGACTCTCGAGGCCACAGCCTCGTTGGTCACCAATTCTGCGTACGACGACACGGCCTGCCCCACGAACAAGTTCCCCACGTACGTATCGCTCACAGTCGTGGACCCCGAGGTGGAGACGAACATCTGAGTGCGAGATTCGTACACCGGCGTGATCAGCGAGGTGATTCCGAATGCCGTCGCCATCGACAGCACGATGGACACGGCGACGACGCGCCAGCCCGCGATCACCGTCTTCACGAAACTACGCACCGACACCCCGACCCCCATCTCCCAGTCTCGAGGCTCTGGAATCGACCGGCTTGGTTGCGCTCCACATCTCGCGTTATTCGCCCGATCCGGACGGGCCGAAGTCGGACCCATCCATACTGTGATCGGTCACGAATATGCGGCGTGACCGCCATGATTCGCCGTCTCGTAGCCACCCTCACAGGTCGGCGCGAGCACACCCGAGTGTGCGACTGCGCTGCCTGCTGCTGGACCCGCGACTGAGCCGAGTTGTCGCGCTGTGCCACCGCGGTGACCGTCGCAACCGAATCGTCCCGGTTGCAGATGGACCCGGTTGCACTCGCCACGATGACCCTTGCGGGGGCTGTCATAGGCACGAGTGGAGGGTCCAAGCGAAGCTCTGGGCGATCGTGACGCACACGATCACCCAGTGCTCATTTCCTCAGACCGGGGTTCTCGACGCCGTTTCTGGGCACATCGCCGGGTGTCTCGGCGCGACGTGCCCGAGAGTACGGCGCGGCGGCGGGGGCTGCGGTACGTGCGGCTGCGCTCGGTGCAGCCGATGCGGTCTGGGTCGATCCAGGACGCACCGAGGCAGGTTGCGGCGCAGCAGGTGCCGATGCCGGGGTCGGAGGAGCCGGCGCCGCAACCGGAGCCTGAGGCGCGGGAACCGGCGGTGCCGTCTGCCTGGGCAGGCTGGCGTCGGCGGAGTAGTTGTACGAGTAGCTGTACATGTCGCCCTTCTTCGAAGGCGTCAATGCCAGCACCACGCCCAGGACGTGCGCCCCAATGGTTTCGAGATTGCCGATGGCCCTGGACAATTCGTTGCTCTTGGTGTGCCCGTAGCGGGTGACCAGAAGAGCGCCGTCGCTGTGGGTGGTGAGAACGGCCGAGTCGGTGACCGGCAGCAGCGGAGCGCCGTCGACGATCACGTAGTCGAACTTGGAGCGCAGCTCGACCATCAGTGCGCGAGATGCTTCCGAGCCCAACAGCTCGGACGGGTTGGGCGGCAGCGGGCCGGACGCCAAGGCCTGCAGACCCTCGTACCTTGTCGGCTGCAGCACCTCGTCCACCTTGGCCTGTCCGGCGAGAACAGTGCTGAGGCCGACGGATCCGATGAGACCCAGGTACTTCGAGATGCGGGGGCGACGCAGATCGCCCTCGACGAGAACCACGTGGTGTCCGGCCTCGGCGAGCGCGACGGCCAGGTTCACCGCCGTGGTCGTCTTGCCCTCGCTCGGAATCGCACTGGTGACGACGATGACGCGAGGAGGATGATCGACTTCGAGGAACTGCAGGTTGGTGCGGAGCTCACGGAAAGCCTCGGCACTGGACGACTGGGCAAGATCCTGGAAGTCGACGGCCGGATGCGTCTTGCGCTCCTTGTCGAACGGGATGGTGCCCACCAACGCCTTGCCGGAGATCGACTCGATCTCTCGACGGTCCTTGATGGTGTTGTCCAGACGATCACGCAGAACGGCAAGTGCGATACCGAGCAACAGGCCCACGGCGGCACCGAGGGCGAGGTTGCGCTTGGTGTTCGGGCTGACCGGTGATGCGGACGCGTCGGCCTGTTGGAAGGTCTTGACGCCCGCCGACGGGGTTCCGCCGTCTTCCGGGGTCTCCAGGTCGCGTACCTGTGACGTCAGCTCCGAGGCCATTGCGTTGGCGATGTCGCGAGCAGTCGCAGGGGACGGGTCGGTGACGGTGATGTCGAACAGAACGGTGTCGGGAGTCGACGACGCTTTGACCTTCGCGGCCAACTGCGACGGCGTCAGTCCGAGGGGAAGGACGTCGAGCACTCGGGCCGCGAGTGCCTCGCTGGTCACCAACTCCGAGTAGGACGCCACTCGCTGCTGCGAGAACAGGTTGCCCTGGTACGTCTCACTCACCGACGTTCCACCGGAGGTGGAGACGAACATCCGTGCGCTCGACTCGTAGAGCGGCGTCGTCAACAGGGACGCGCCCAACGCACCCAGGATGGCGACGATCACGGTGACGGCGATGATGATCCACCTCGCCTTCAGGATTCTCAGATAATCCTGTATCTCCATGCTTTCGCGCTCCTCGTTCGTTCGTACAACTCGCAACGTGTCACTGCGTGGCTCAATCGTTACATAGGTAATTCATTTCCGTGCACCGGATGAGAAGCCGCGTCTCTCCTCACAATTCATTCGTTTGATTCACGAGCACAATCAAGTAAATGTCCCGTTGTGAGGATTCATCGGGTCTACGGAACCCGATTTCGGACTCCCGACGTGCCGACCGTCCCCCGCTGGCAGCACTGCCAGACCCCTCTGCGGTGCGACGATAAGCAGTAATCGGGCGCCCGCGAAACTCGAGGTGATCCTCGCCACTCTCGACCGACGCTTTCGGTCTTTCGCCGAGTCGCGCAGAAATAACCGGACCGTCGAACTGTTGCGTCGGGCAGAATCTACCGTCATGGCCGGTTTGCGCGGTGCGTCGCGAGATGTGTGGTGGAAGGTCAGTGGTGCGATAGCAGTCGTCGCTGCGCTCGCCTTCGTCGCTGTTGCCCTGTTCGTGAACTCCACGCGCGAGGCAGCTCCGGACACCGCTTCTGTCGCTGCCTTCACTCCGTCCACCTCGCAGCCGCCGGCCACCACCACCAGCGCTTCGCCGACCACCGAAGCTGCGGCACCGCAACTCGTTGCCGCGTTCGTCGGAGATTCGTACACACAGGGTGTCGGAGCGGAACCGTCGAGCGAACGGTGGACGTCCCTGCTGGCGACGGCGATGAACTGGGACGAACGCAACTTCGGCGTGGCAGGCACGGGCTATCTCGCCACGGCAGGCGCGGAGGTGTGCGGACTGGATACGTGCCCCAATTATCAGACGACGGCGGTCGACGCCGTGGCGACGAATCCGTCGATCGTTGTGGTCTCGGGTGGCCAGAACGACGTGGCCGCCTACGCCGAGGATCCGACAGCGGTACAGGCCGCCATTGCGACGACGTACATCGAGATTCGCAATGCCCTGCCGAACGCGCGCATCATCGCCGTCGGCCCGTCGACAACGGGCGAAGCCACCGATACGGTTCTCGGCCTGGATCGCGACGTCCGCGATACGGCAGAAGTGTTTGGTGCGCAATATGTTTCACTGCTCGATCCACCAGTGGTCGATCCCGCGACCGTGCTCCCGGACGGTGAGAACGTGGACAACCTGGGCCACAGCGCGATAAGCCGGCGAGTGCAGACGGCACTGGGGTGAGAACCGCTACTTCAGGGCCTGTTCGACGGCGTCGGCGATGGCAGCGTGTCCCCGGTCGTCGACGTGCACTCCGTCGGGATCGAGCATGTCCTCGTCGATGACGTCCGGGTCGGTCAGTGACACGAACTCTCCGCCGACTGCGTTCACCGCGTCGCGCACCACGCCCTCGTAGGCGGTGACGAACGGCGGAACCTCGCCCGCCGAAGAAGGTCCGACGGCGATGATGCGTGCGGTGGGGAGCCCGGTACGAAGTGTGCCCATGGTGTCGTAGATCGCGTTGACGGTCTCGGTCGGGTCGCGAACGAACTCGGTGAAGTCGTTGGTGCCGCCGGCCACCACGACGATCGGCGGCTTCAAGGTCACGGCATATCCGGCCATCTCCTGGAAGCTGCCGCATCGCTCGGCTCCACAGTCCGGTGCCGCGAGTGCGTATCCGGTGGAACCGATTCCGATGTTCTGCTCGGTCCACAGCTTGTCGGCCGCGACGATCGATGTCCATCGATGGCCGAGATCGCTTGCACCCGCGCCGGATACGTACGAGTCTCCGATGAAGACGGCGGTCGGTCCCCCGTTGGACGACGGAACGAACGGCGCGGCGGAGACGTCGGACGATCCGGGCTCGGTCCGCGTCGCGTCGTACCGCAGGCCGACGACCACGACGCCGGCCACGACGACGATCACCACCAGGATCAGCAGCGCCGCTCTACCGCGAGACATGCTGCACCGCCTGTCGATATTGCTCGTCGAGCATCTTTGCGACGGCGTCGGTACCGAACTCGGTGCGCGCCGCCACCCGGCCTCGCCTGCCCATCTCGGCGCGTAGGTTCGCATCGCCCAGAAGCGATCTCACAGCGTCGACGAGCGGCTGCAGCTCACCGCCTGGAACCGCGATTCCGCACCCGATGCGGGTGATGTCCGGTGCGAGACCGCAGCTGTCGGTGACCACGACCGGCAGCCCGACCGCCATGGCCTCGAGCACCGACATCGGATAGGGCTCGTCGACGGAGGGCAGCACATAGATCGTGGCCGCTCGCATGCGTTCGGCCGTCTTCTCGGGGGCGCACGGCCCCTCCCATCGAATCCGGGGGCCGGTCCGCTGCGCGATGGAGTGTGCCATTCCCGCGTCCGGGCCGACCATCGCACAGGTCACCGAATCGTTCTCGCGGACCAGGATGTCGGCCATATCCACGAAGAGGTCCGGCCGCTTCCGCGGATGGAGGCGCGCCAGAAACAACACTTCCGGATCGGTGTTCGGCATCTTCTCCGGCAACGCGGGAACGCCGTTGATCACATTCACCAGGTTCATCCCCGTGCCCGCCACCTCGACCAAATCGGCTCGTTCTCGCTCGGTGAGGTAGAAGACTGCGGCCGATCGGCGCAGGACGGATCGTGTGGCCACAGCATCGAGCGGACGGGCGAGCAGTTTGTCGCTCGCATCGATCATTCCGTGGGTTTGCACCACCGACGGGACGCCGCGCAGTCGACACAGACCGGCAGCGGGGAGTGTCACCAGATCACGGGCCAGGTGGACGTGGGCGACGTCGAACGTCCTCGCGTGCTCGGCCAACCACCGCAGCATGCCGGGAGCGGCGAGGCCTGCAAATCCACTGTGCGGAATCACCGTTCGCGGTCGGAACAACCGGATGTCGACGGCACCTGCGGTGGGCGGAGGTCCGTTGCCTGCCGCGGCGACGGTCACCTCGTGGCCCAGATCGGCGAGCGCGTCGGCCTGGTTGAGCGCAACCCGTGCGGGCCCACCGTAGGCACCGTCCTCGGATATCAGCGTCACCACATGCAGGATGCGCATCACGCCACTCACTCCCGACGGCGGGCGGCGGGTGCCAACACCGTCGCGCCCTCGGCTACATCGGCGGTCACCAGTGCCGTTGCTCCGATCGTCGCGTCGTCACCGATGTTGACCCCGCGCAGAACGGTCGCCCGCGCCGCAATCCACGCTCGGTCGCCCACCACGATGGGTGCGTTGTCGAACTCGAATGTCGCCGAGCGCCGGTCGTGGCTGCCGGTGCACAGCAGCACGGCCTGGGAAATACAGGTGTTCGTTCCAATCGTCACCGGTTCCAGGTTGAGAATCCAGGCGTCCTCACCGATCCACGAGTGATCGCCGACGGTGAGCTTCCACGGCCAGTGGATGCGGACGCGGTGCCTGATCGACACTCCGTCGCCGATCCGTGCACCGAACATCCGGAGTACCTGCAGCCGAATCGAATTGGGACACCACCACGGCGAGACCAGCAGGCTCGACGCGAGCATCCACAGCACCTGGATGTGGAACGGTCTGCCTTTGTCGTATCCCGCTCCGGTGAAGCCGGCGAGCGATCGGCCGATCACGTGCGTTTCCTGAGCGGCTGCGCCAGCGGCGCAGCCATGACGGTGCCCGGCGGAACATCCTTCACCACAACCGCATTGGCCCCGATCGTGACACCGTCTCCGAGCACGATCGGGCCGGTGACGACGGCTCCGGCCGCCACCATGACGTCGTCTCCGATGGTGGGTCGCCCCTTCGGTGAGTAGCCGACGGACGCGTGCTGGTTGACCCAGAAATTTCGGCCGATCGAGGTTGCCGAGACCATGATTCCGTTGCCGTGGTGCAGGAAGATCCCGGGGCCGATGGAATCCGACTCGAGGAGGATCGTCCGGTCCGGTCGGTAGATCTTCTTCAGAGCGATCCGCACAGCCAGGGGGCTCTGCCGCAGTCTGAAGTGGACGACGTTCCGAAATTCGTGCAGTGCACCCGCGAGGTAGGCGAACCGCGAGTATTCGTCCAAGGGGACCAGAGCATCGTTGCCGATGCATTCGATCCACCTCGCGACGTCTGCTCGCACGAGGTCTTCGTTTCCCGATGTGAGCACACCCCACCACAGCGGCCGCGCCCAGATTCGAGCCAAGCGAATCAAAAAGGATTTCTTCGCGGTGTACGGCGGCATGGGTGCAAATCTAAGGTCGCGCAGCCGTGGTGTCCACCCGTCATACTGCATCGTATGGCCGTGCGACGCAGATGGGTTCCGCTGGCATGTGCGCTGCTTCTCGCATCGTCGTGCTCGACAAGCGTTGAGCCCGAACGAAGTCCGGAAACGAGCCCGCCTCCCGTTTCGGAGTGGGATTCGGTGCACGTCGCCAGCAATGTCGCCAGCATCGGGATGCCCGGTTCCGACGCCCGACGCGATATCGACTCCGTCGCCGATGCCGGCTTCGAGGGAATCAGGTTGCTGGTCAGGTGGTCCGACATCGAAAGCGTCGAGGGAATCCTCGATTGGAGCTGGGTGGACAGGGAAATGGCGTGGGCCGCCGAGCGCAATCTCGCAGTGCTCGGAGTACTCACCTGGGCTCCCACGTGGGCGGTGCCGGCCGACTACGCACTCGTCACACATCCCGCGCCTGCCTCTGCCGAACGGTTCGCCCAATTCGTCTCTGCCGCAGCGTCTCGCTATCGCGACCAGGTCGGTGCCTGGGAGATCTGGAACGAGCCGAACGTCGCAGCCAGCTACGGTCCGAGCGCGAATCCCGTCCAATACTGCGATGTTCTGTCGGCGAGCTCCGCGGCAATTCGCGACGCCGCGCCCGGCGCACTGGTGATCACCGGACCCACCTCTCCCGCAGTCGATTCCAGCGCCGATCTGTCGCCCGCGACATTCGTCGAGGCCCTGTACCGGTGCGCAGGAGCCGAGACGTTCGATGCCGTGGCGATGCATCCCTACAGCAGCCCGCAGCTGTTGAGCGAACCCACCGAACCGTGGTCCTCGGCCCACGAGATCGCGAAGGTCCGCGCCGTCATGGAGAGCCACGGAGACGCCGGCAAGCGAATCTGGTTCACCGAGTTCGGTTCACCCACAACGAATTCGGGCGTCGACGAGCAACGGCAGGCCGACATTCTGGTCGACGGCATCACCACGCTGACACAGCTACCGTATGCGGGTCCGGTGTTCGTCTTCGACTTCCGTGACTCGATGACGGGCAGCGCTGTGCCCGACTACAACTACGGTCTGGTGCGATCGGACTACACCCCCAAACCTGCACTCGACGCGGTTCGAGCCTTCGTGGGATGAGCGCTCGCCAGCGTGTGTACCCATTCCTCGAACCTGTCCAGGGCGACGTCCCGAGACATGTGTTGTCGCAGATACCGATTACCGGACTCGACCAACTGCGCCGATCTGTCGGGGTCCGTGGCCAGTTCGATCACTCCCTCCAGTAACGCTGCCGGGTTCGCGGGGTCCACCCGCACGCCTGCACCGGCCGATCGCACCTCCTGGTCGGTGACACTGCCCGCTGCAGTGGCGGCGAGGACGGGGCTGCCGCTGCCGAAGTAGGCCGTGAGCTTGCTGGGGACAGCCATTTCGGACACCTCGGGCCGCTCGTTGACGAGCAGCACGTCCGCTGCGTCGAGGGCAGCTCTGAATTCTTTCTCCGGCAGGGATCGTACGAATCTCAGGCTGGAGATGCCGGTACCCAGTTCCTCGAGTATCTGCCGCTGATTGCCGTCGCCCATCAGGACGAACTGCACCGGGCCACCACGCCGGTCCGACTCTCGCGCGGCCTCGACCACGTTCTCCAGTCCCTGCTTGAGGCCCATGTTGCCGGCATGCAGTGCGATCACCGCATCTCGTGACCACCCCAGCAGGTCACGCGCGTGGTCGCGGCTCATCGATGCCTGATGCGGCATGTGCGTCCAGTTCGGGATGACGGTGAGCTTGCTCTCCGGTACCCGTAGTGCGGTGTGGGCATGCTCGGCGAAACGACGGTGGATCACCGCGACTCCGTCGGCCGCACGCAGAATGCCGGATTCGAGATTCGTTGTCGCACCGGCACTCGACCCGTGCATCGTGCCCGTCTCGATGACTCCGCGACTGTAGAGATCTTGCACCCACACCCCCAGCGCGGGCCGGAAGGGTTGCGCTTTGAGGCGAGCCATCACCAGGCCGGTGGACACCAGCGCAGGCGATACGCACACCACCACGTTCGAGGACGGGATCCGGCTGCGCGCCACCCTGGTACCGAAGGACAGTTCCAGGTGCGCGCGTTGGGAGACGGTCATGCTGCCCGGAACGTAGTGGCGGTGCCGGGTGACGTGCACACCGTCCACCATCTCCTCGATGGTCGGGCCTGCGTAACGCGGATCAGGAGCCCATTGCGGGTAGTGCGGGAAGCCGGTGACGACGTGGACGTCGTACCCACGCTGCGACAGGCCCTCCGCAACATCGGCGGTGTAGGGCGCGATCCCGGTGACTTCGGGTTTGTAGTTGAGTCCGATCAGAGTGATCCGCATCAGCGTCTCCGTTTCCGTACTTCGAATTCCGACCGCCTCTTGTCCCACAGCTCGTCGGTCGTACAGATCCGGCGAGCAGGATTGCCTGCCACCACATCTCGCGGTGCGATCGACTGCGTCACCACGGACCCGGCTCCGATGATCGCGTCATCGCCGACCACGACACCGGGCATGATGACCGTTCCCAACCCGACGAATGCTCGTGCGCCGATCGATACCGGGGCACGGCGGTACAACTCTTCGTCGGGGGGAAGTTCTCCGCGCGCTTCGGCCACTCTGTCGAGGGAGAAGTCGTGGGTGAGTATCTTGACGGCATCCGAGACGACGCAGCGGTCGCCGAAGGTGATCGACCCGGGGCCGGAGTTGTCGAGGAACACCGAGGACGAGATCCACAGCGGCCTGCCCTCGATCGCCACGCCCGAACGCTCGAGCAATCTCACCACCACGCTCATGTAGGCGTTCTGGTCGATCCTGTTGAGGCTGCGCAACAGTGGCAGGAACTTCGAGACGTCGATCATGGGATCCTCGCTGCGGTGCTGAGTTCGATGCGCGCAGGTGGGGTGGATGGGTCGGCACCGCGCTGCCGTACCAACCGCGGAACCCACGCCATGTCCGGGATGAACTGGCACAACACCACCGCCCCCGCAGTGACGAGCACGACCCCCGCGGCCCCGGTGGTCGGAGCCACCGCAATCGCCGCGGCGGTGGTGACCGCCGCCATGGCGGCGAGGCACCCCGCCTGCCACCGCGCCTCGGTCGGCTTGGTCAGCAGCATCCCCGACGGCAGATGGAGACATTGGGCGACGAGCAGAACCGCGAACGCTCCGGCGAGTACCGACGGGATGTCGATGGTGTTGCCCGAGAGCACATCCGCAAGCCACGGACTCAGGAGCACCAGCGGGACGGCCGCGACCAGCGCGACCAGACCGAAGCCCAGCGTCGACATCAACCAGAGGCTGACGGTCTGCTCGGCTGCCGATCGGCGTTTGACGAATATCGGCCAGAAGGCCAGCGCCGCGGTGGAGAACACCGACCAGCACAGACCGTACAACTGTGCCATCAACGCGTATCGGCTCAGCTCGAGCGGAGTGGACAGATGCGAGAGCACGATTCGCTGGACTTGGAGGCCGAAAGGTATTCCGACGCTGACGACGAACAGCCACAGCGACCCCTCGAGCAGCCCCTTGGTCGGTATCGGCAGCGCCGCTCTCCGGAACACCGACATCCCGAGACCCGAAACTCTCAGCGCCAGAATCGTTCCCATGAGGTTTCCGAGCAGGGCACCGATGAGTGGCGGCAGGACGTACCAGATCCCGCGGACGCCACCGGCATACATTCCGACGGTGACCAGCAGTGCGAACAGCGAATTGCTCACCATCACAACGACGATCAGTTGTGCGCGGTCCACTCCGATCAGGATGCGCAGTCCCAGTCCCGCCGGAATCGTCACACCGAACAGGGCCACGGCGATCGTGATGACGAGCCTGTCCTCGGGGCCGGTGGTGGTTCCGATGAGTGCGCCCCAGCCGTCGAACATCATCACCGCGACGGCCAGCCCGGCCACGACGATGCTCACACGAGCCAGAATTCGGTACGCGCGGCGGATCACCGCGAGCGCGTATGCGTCGTTGATGGGGTCCCGTGATCGTGCGGTCGCACTCGTCACCACGGCTCCGATGCCGAGATCGGCGAAAGGCAGCAGAAGCCCCACGGTGGCAACGAGCGCGACGACGCCGTACGCCGACGGTCCGGTGGCGCGGATGACGAGTCCCGCACTGACGAGCCCGGCGACGGCCACGACGGGCGTCCCGATGATGCGGAACAGGGTACTGAGAACGACGGCTCTGCGTTCGACGGTGTCGAGCCCCGTACCGGGGACGCCGTCGTCATCGTCGTCCATCTCGCTCGGTCTGCGGTGACGTCCGCCCATCATCGATCACCCCCGTGCGTTCGACGCGAGAGGACCGTGCGCGCAGTGTGTTTGGATCGCGCGGTGTATTCGACGATGCGGGATGCCACGGTGGTCAGGCCTCGGCGTCCCCACGGGTGATAGCCGGTGACGTTCAAGGATCGTCGAATGTCGGCGAAGTGTTCGCGCTGTGGGCGAACGCTGCCGGCACCTCCGGCATCGAAGTCGCACAGAACAGCGTCGATGACGACGGGCTGTTCGCGCTGCGCAGCCTCCAGCATGTACAGGTGATCGGCTGCGAGGCCGAAGCCGACGTCGTAGTGCCCCAGGTCTCGCACGAGGTCCATCCCGAACAGGGCGGCCTGGTGCGGAATCGGCCGAATACCGAGGGCGAACGGTCGCATCTCGAAGGGGCTGTAGCCCCATTCGAGACCTTCGCGGAGCGGGTCGCCGACGATGCGGACTCGGCCGTAACCCCATCGGTCTCGCACGGTTCCAGCCGCACTCAGCGCCGCCATGCCGATCGCGGCGGAGTCCCGGGCTGCGAAGCAGTCGCCGGAATGCATCAGCCACACCACATCTCCGGTGGCGCGGTCGATGCCCTGATTCATCGCGTCGTAGCGTCCGGCGTCGGGCTCGGACTGCCAGTACGACGGGTTCGCACGTTCGAGCAGTTGCTCGACGGAGGGGCCCGAACCGCCGTCGATGACGATGTGCTCGAGCGGCGCGTACGTCTGTTCGGCGACGCTCGCCAGCGTGCGGGTAAGCCCGGCCAGGTCGCGGTAGCTGATGGTGACCACGCTCAGGGTGGCGTCAGTGGGCATGGGCCCTCACTTGCCGGATTGCAGTTCTGCCGAACTTCGCCGCGGCGTAGACCATCGCGGGCAGTCCGGGCCTGCCTTCGGAGAAGCCGCTGGCCACCGATTTGCGGATTCCGCCGAGCGATTGTGCCGACGCCGCCGCGGTGACGGCGCTGAACAGGAAGTAGTCGCCTCGAACACGCGCGGTCGCGCCGCGAAGGTGCTCACGACCCCATTCGATGTACTTCTCGGACACGTCCGCCGACTGTCGAGACACGGAGTTCTCGCTGACGTTGTAGATCGAGAAGCATTCGGGCACATGCTTGATGATCAAGTCCGGCACCGTGCGTTGGAGTTCCATCAGCCAGCCCGGTTCGTCGTGGATGGACTCCGGCGCGTAATTGAGCGGAACCTGAAATGCGAGCTCTCGCGGGAAGCACAGCGTGCTGCTCTGCAACATCGCGTCGCCGAGGGTGAAACGCCGGAGGGTGAACAGGTAGTCGGCGACGGACTGATGCTCACCGATCAGCGTTCTGGGCCATATCTTCTCGCGATGTCCTGGCTCTCGTACCGCGCACTTGCAGGTGACCACCCATCGTCCACTGTCTGCACCGGACACCTCGGCCAGCTGGCGTTCGAGCTTGTACGGGTGCCACAGATCGTCGTCGTCGAGCAGGGCGATGATGTCGCCCGTCGCGTGTTGGATTCCGCATTGACGCGCATTGGCTCCGCCGGATCCCGGCCCGGTTCGCACGACGCGAATTCTGTCGTCGTCGGGGAGAGCCAAGGGTTCGGTCGTATCGGCCACCACGACAATCTCGAACACATCGATCGATTGGGCCAGGGCGCTGTCGACGGCACCGGCGAGGCTCGGTCTGCCGATCGTCGGGATGACCACGCTGACGGTCGCGTGAGAGTTCATCGCTTCTCCTCGTGCAGGCTACGACTCCGGGGTGTTCGGTTGTCTCGCAGCAGACGCATCAGCAGGTGCGTGTCTTGGGTGGAGTTGTTGTGGCGACCGTTGGAATGCACTGCGACGCAGCAGCATGCGAGGCAGGCGAACACGGCGGGGAGGTTGTAGGACCAGGGCGAGAAGATCAGGTCCCAGATGGTCTGCATGCCCAGGTACATCATCAGTGGCGTCCACGGCCCGGCAGAGTCGGCCACGAAGATCAGTCGATAGCAGGCCCACAGCAGCCAGATCGGCAGCAGGACCGCGAATACCCCTGCTTCGGCCCACGATCCGAGCAGCACCGAGTGGAGGGAGATCGATCCATCGCTGAGCTTCCACGCGTACTCGAAGGGGAACGATCTCTCGAAGCCCAAGGACATGGCGACGTGTTGAGCGTCGACGTAGGCCGCTCGCGAGATGTTGTCGGCGTTGCCCCACCCCAGTAACGGTTGCTGCACGATCGCGGTGAGGGACAGTGGCGGTTCGGTACGTCCCGCCAGCAACATCGGCACCGAACCGTTCGATTGCATGAGCACCTTCTCGCGCAGCGATCCGCCGAGTAGGCCCTCACGCGCCGCGAACTCCAGTGCCCAGGTGAACCCCACTGCGAAGACCCCCAATGTCACCACCCGGGTGGTGAGAGACAGAGTCCCGCGGCGGTACTTCGAGAGCACGAGCAGCAGTGCCACCGCGCAGCAGATCACGGCGTGGGATCGAAAGTTCAGCACGAGGCTCAACGCTCCCAGTGCCAACAGCGCGATCACGACCGCCGACGTGCCGATCCGGGATGTGGCCAGGAAGTAGAGCACCGTGATGGTGGCGGCCGGAGCCACCCCGTATTTCCAGAGGTCGACGACGCCACCGGTCGCGGTGAGGAACGTGCCGATCACGACGTAGAAGAAGACCGAACCGAACGCGATGCCGAGCAGCACCGTGGCGATACGCTCGACGTCGCGAGCGAGCACCGTGATTCCACAGAAATACAGTGCGAACGACGCGAACGCGAAAACATCGGGTGAGAGGTAGCTGGTGTCGTTCACCCATGCCGAGGCCACGTAGGCGACTGTTCCCACAGCCGCCAGCACCAACGGGGTGTCGTTTCGGCTTCGGGTGCCGGGCAGAAAATACGCCAGCCCGATGGCGACGCACACCACCGAGAAGCCGGTGACCGTGAAATTCATCAGTGGCAGTGCGGAGGTCGCCCCCAGCATGAACAACCAGACCCGTTCGGGAAGGCGAAGTGTCGCTTCCCGCCGAGCCGCTCTCCGGGGTCGAGGTGTCCGTACCGGTGCGACGCGACCGACGCGCTTGGGAACCGGTAGTTCCCGTAGGAAGTCGGCATCGGGAAACACCGTCGCATGCAACCGGTCGGGACGAGTTCGGTAGTGGGCCAGACTCATCGGCACATACCCCATCCCATTCCCCCCGAAATGCCATTTGAGCTGTATTTCGGCAGCCTAGCGTGAGAATTAATCACATGCAGGACAAATCGAATCAGAGGCGGAGTTCTGAATTGCATTCACAATCGAATTCCCGATTGAAGCTTTGTTTTTCAGAAGTCCATCGATAAAAAATCCGACAAAACCGGTCGGCCTACACGAAGCCGGTACGGAAAGCGTCACACACCCTGTTTCAGAGTTCGTCGGTACTCAAATCGGTTGGTAGGCAGCGCTTACGAACCGCCGGGACTCCCGCATAAAAACCGTTCGGTTCGCAATCCGCCGCAACCACGCTGCCCGATGCGATGACGCACCCGTCGCCGATGCGGACACCGGGCAGGACCGTCACCCGTGCACCGATCCAGCAGCCGGTGCCGACGGTGATCGGCGAATCGACCGGCCTACCTGCGCGATCGGACTCACCACCGATCTCGTGCCCACACGTGACGAACATCGACTCGTATCCGATTCGTGTGTCCCTGCCGATGGTCACGGTCGACCCGAGATCGAAGAAGCAGCGATAGTTCACGAATACACGCTCACCCATCGTCAACCCTCGCCACGAACCGAGAAACACCCCGGCGTTCATCAGCGCGGAGGGGTGGATGTCGTGGCCGCTTCTGCGTAGCAACGTGGTTCGGATCTTCCGGGGAACTGCACCACTCGCGACGAGCCGGTTGAGGACGACGTCCCGGAATACTTGGCCTAGCTCCCCGAGAAGGATCTTCCGGTGCAACGTCATGGCCACAGAATAACTCCGCCATCGACTTAGCAGGAACGCAGAAACCCGTGCAGTCTGCGCGATCGGTAAATGACCCGAATTCCGGCTTTCTATTCGACTCGAAGCAGGTAAAGGCCATCCAGTTTGTTTCACCCATTCGGTCGAACGAAACGCGTCGTCACGTTCGACCGAAGCGGGTTACGATTCGCCTCGTATTCGACGTCTCGTACCCGACATCGCACTTCTCACATTGAGGACCGCGGATGACCACGACCCAACCGTCAGCCGCTCGTCGCCGACACCGCCGACGGATCACCGACTCCCACCGGCGCTCGGATATTCAGGGCCTTCGAATGGTGGCGGTGCTGCTGGTCATCGTCGATCACCTGTTCGGTTGGCCGCAAGGCGGTTTCATCGGTGTCGACGTGTTCTTCGTCGTCTCCGGCTTTCTGATCACCGGTCTACTGCTGCGTGAGTACGACACGACGCAGACGATCTCGTTCGCGGGGTTCTACCGCCGACGGATCCGGCGCATCTTGCCCATTGCCACCCTGGTGCTCGTGATGACCTGTGTCGCTGGGGTATTGGTGTATTCGTCGGCCCGTGCAGCATCGATCGGCACGGACGCGGTCTGGGCGTTCTTCTTCGCATCGAATTGGCGGTTCGCACTGGAAGGGACCGACTACTTCAGCGCGGACGCGGCCATCTCGCCTCTGCAGCACTACTGGTCACTGTCGGTGGAGGAGCAGTTCTACTTCGTGTGGCCGGCATTGATGCTCGCCATCGGAGTACTGGTGACGCGGCGATCCTGGCACGGCAACGTCAAGCGCATCCTGTCGGCGACGGTGATGGGCGTGATCGTCGCGGCATCGTTCGTGTGGGCGTTGCACGACACCGCGACCGACCCGGCCTGGGCGTACTTCTCCACGTTCACGCGGGTGTGGGAGTTGGGGGTGGGCGCACTGCTCGCCATCGGAGCAGGTTGGGTCGCACGGCTGCCCCGCGCTGCTCGGGGCCCCTTGGCGTGGTCGGGACTCGCAGCGATAGGTATCGGTGCATTCGTCATCAGCGAGTCGGGCTCGTTCCCCGCTCCTTCCGCCGCGCTCCCGGTGCTGGGTGCAGCGATGGTGATCGCGGCCGGCACGGGCGGAGCCACTCCCTACCTCGCTCCGTTGACGAACAAGGCGAGTGTGTACGTCGGAGACATCTCGTATTCGCTGTATCTGTGGCACTGGCCGATCATCGTGATCCTCGGATCGATCATGGATGTCGACGCCTACTACTACGTCACCGTGCTGGCCATGACGTTCGGACTCTCGGTGGCGTCGTATCACTTCGTGGAGAACCCAGTTCGGCGGTCCAACTTCCTCGAACCGAGGGCGGTGCGCGCCGAGGCTCGGAGAAAACGCCGGAATCAGATCGGCCGCAAGTCTCGGCCGCCGTCCGTGCGGTACGCGGCACTCGGTGCGTTGACTCTGGTGACCATCGCCGTGGCCGCGTTCTCACTCAAACCACTCGACCCGCCTGCAACCCCACCGGCCAGAGCTGTGGCCGACGCCGCTCTTGCTCCGGACGATATCGCGGTGTCCCTCGGCCCTGCGCAATCTGCTTTGGCGACCGAGATCGACGCCGCGGTGAACGCAGTCGAGTGGCCGGCGCTGACACCCACGATGGACGAGGCCATCAGTGGGGCTCAAGCTCCGGGTGGCATTGCCGAATGCGGGTTGGTCGACCGGCCGGGCCCGGAGCAGTGCACGTGGGGCGCTGCCGACGCACCCCAGACCATCATGATTCTCGGCGATTCGATGGCGATGAGCTTTGTTCAACCGATCAAGAATTTCGCCGAGGCCAGCGGTGGCGTGTGGAAGGCGCGCTCGGAGGCGATGTTCGGTTGCACGTTCGTCGACATGGACGTGAACACCCGAGATGCCGACACGTCCGCGGCGTGCCCCGCACGCAAGGCGGCCGCCATTGACGCGGTGAACGAGGTGGGGCCGGACATCGTGGTCATCACCAATCTCCACACCGACATCGCAGCGGAGCTCTGGATCCCTGGGGTGAAGCGGCTCACCGATCAGTTCGCAGCGAACGCGGGAAAGATCCTGATCCTCTCCGCTCCCCCGAACGACAAGAAGCCGGCGGACTGCTACACGCGCACCAGCACGCCTGCCGACTGCCTGAGCAGAGTGACCGATACGTGGAAGGCGCGATCAAGGGCAGACCGCAACTTGGCCTACCGGGTGGGAGGAACCTACGTCGACACCCGAGGCCTGTTCTGTACTCCTGACAACTACTGCCCCAGCTTTGTCGGCACCACCCCGACGAAGTCCGATTCTGCGCACATGACAATCGAATACGGAGACAAAATGTCCCCTGCGCTGATGGAAATGCTTGCAGCCATACCGTCTGAATCGATACCTGGTTAGCCGGTACCGCTGGAGGTAGAAGACGTCAGACCGATCCGGGGCCCTATCCACTGCGTACAGGTTCGATTGTTGGTCCGGCGCTGCAAGCACCTCATGCCCAAGCCCTCGATGGTGCCGCATAACTTCCTTTGCGACAGGTCTGTGCTGCCCTGACACGCGATTGAGCTGGCGAGCCGCTAGGGTCACTCTATGCCAGCTCTGACCTCGTCGCGTCCGCGCGCAGCAGTCGCTTTCCAGGGCTCCAACCATGACCCTGTCTTAGTTGTGGGCGCGTGCGCTGTAGCGCTCCTTGTGGCAGCAACCCGCTGGGGTTCCTATATCGGCATCAAGGGCCTTTATCTGACCGACGTGCTGCTTCTCGCCGGCGTGGCGGGCTACTGGGTTCTGCTGACCTACCCCGAGTACAGATCTCGAACTACCGGGTACACGGTTCGGTCGAATCCTGGGCTCGCTATGCAGGCTTTCGCACTGTATGTAGTACTCAGAATCTGCACTTCCAGTGACCGATTTCTAACGTCGGCGTGGATACGCGACGCCGTACCTTTCGCATACGTATTGCTCGCAGTCATCGCCGCTTCGGCTGCATCTAGGTCGACTGATCAAGCGCGACTCAACACGATGAAGTTGATGTGGGCAGCGATGCTATTTCACCTCGCATGGTCAAGTGTAGTGATTTTGGGTCGTGTCGAGACAAGAGGTCTGCCACGTTTTCCTGGCGCAGAAGTGCCGATCGGTACTATCCGTCCCGATATTGACTGCGCAATTCTGGGTGTTACCGCGGCCCTATTGCTTCGACGAGTACTCAGACGCGAGCGTATCTTCCTGCACTCACTCTTATTTGCACTGTCGTTGGCTTCTTTAGCAGCTACGAGCACCCGCGCTGGATTTCTCGCGGCAGCACTAGCGCTCTCAGCTGCGTTTGCCCTTATTTACTCGGCCGCGCACCGAAGCGGCCTAAAACGCGTCGCCATAGTCACGATCGTGTTGCTATCCCTCGTAGGGCTCTCGCTATACCTACCAACCTCGGAAGTCGGTCAGAGGCTCATCGCCACCGTCAATCCCGATGCCGCATCTGCCGAGGCCGCTGAACGTGCTGTCGGTACCTCTGAGGCACGAAATATGGCGTGGGAACGCGTCATCGAGTGGACTGAGCGCGACCAAATTCGGCAAGCATTCGGTGCCGGAGCGGGACCGAACTTCATAGTTGAGTCCGGGGCATCTACGATCCTGCAGGGAACCGAGTACCGAAATGTTCGCAGCCCTCATAACTATTTCGTTGGGCTGTACGCCCGAATGGGAACCTTGGGCGTCTTGCTATACACCTCAGTGCTCGCAGCAGTTCTTTGGTGCGTATGGTGCAACCGCCGCCGTATTGGCGCAGATGAATTCTTATTCTTCTGCACCATGCTTGTTATCACTATCGGCGTCGTCTCAACCCTCGGAGTGGTTCTTGAGTCACCATTCGGCGCAGTCCCATTCTGGTGGGCAGCAGGCACCCTGCTCGCGCTTGGCGGTTTGAAAATGCACCGTCGTAAGGCGGCGCTCTAAAAAAGCCCAAAACACCACCGAGACGGGTTTATATGCCCTCGAATAGTACAGAACCACGAGATATTGCCAGCCCTATCGCTCTCGCCAGCCACCTCCATCAGCAGTTCGGCTAAACCAGTCGGCACCGGGCAATCTACCTCAGCCCAAGTGCTTCAATAACCGTCTGCGCCCATAGCTCACTCCCAGCGTCACTGGGATGACGCTTGTCGACATACAGTGAGTCGATATCAGATGATGTGCGATATGCCCTGTCAACGTCGATGACGGTGAAATTTTGCTGCCGCTTCGCCCAATAGCGAACCTCGGCGGCTCTGGCGTCTGCCACCTCTACTGACTGCCCAAGGTACGGGTTCTGAACAGTCAGGCCAATCGGCACATTCGGAAATTGCTCACGCACTTTGTTAGTCAGCCGCGAAATATCAAGGACTGGATCCGGTCCCGTATTGTGACCGTGATTGATAAAGATGAACTCGGGTTGCTCGACCGGAGCGAGAACAGCGTCCAGGTGCTGTTGAAAGTAGCGGGGCGCTTCGCCCGGCGCTGAGGCGTTCCAGATGGTAACTAACTCACCTTCCCCCACAGCAACACTAGTGGGGGGATCGTAGGCGACAGTCTCTCGGTTCCATCTCGACAAAACCACCGGACGTTCGTAATCCACCGAAATCCTCTGCGCGATCCGATCCACCCAATAATTTGGTCGGAACCCAGTCGAGTCACCCATCACAATTATAGAAACGGCCTTCCCGCGGTCGAGCTGCTCACTCAAAAATCCCGGAGGATTGGCTACCTCCCTACTCGACCGGTTGTTGTCAAACCTCAACCCGACCGCGACCAAGCAAGCGGTCGCCACTAGAAGCGCGACAGTCACCGTGGCGAGCCACCTCCGCTTCGAAGTCTCCCGATCCGAAGAATGTTCCATTTTTTTCCTGCTGCCCATAGGTTCCCATCCTGCCGCATCGCCCCCGCAATGCCCACTCTGCCCGAAACAGCTGCACTGCGAAAGTGTTCATTGTGACGGCTGGACAAACCACAAAGGCTCTCGACGGGGAGATTTTCGACGGGCGACACCAAGCCTAGTGCCACATGACAGCTGATATAAAGCATGCGCACAGGGCACGGGCGAACTCAGCAGCGAACGTTGCGTCGCCAGGGTAGTATCTCACAACGTCATAGTTCACCGACGTGACCGCTACGTCCTAAAAGCCACCCTCTACGATCGAGCGAACCCTTCAAAGTCGCGAGTTTTAGACCTGAACAGAATCGCAAATTATCGAAGCAGTCGTCACCACCATAGGAGAGTAACCACATCGACTCCTCAGCTTCAAAGAGAAGCAATAGCTACTCTTGAGCTTCGTCCCAGATTTTGCAATTCTGAGCCAGGCCCTCACTGATCCTGGAGCTACAACTACTATCAACCCGTGAAAAGGAGAACAAAACGTGGAGATAACTCAAGCCAGCCCCAAGAGAATTTGGGTAGGGAAAGTACCCTTCGAAGTAACCTCACTCTCAGGTGCGGTCTCTCGAGTTATTGACGCAGCGACAGCTGTAGAATCATTATCCGTACGGCTATCGAATGCGTACTGCGTCGCCCTAGCCGCGAAGGAAGACGAGTACTCGAAGCTTCTGAATGGTCACGGCCTCAACTTCCCAGATGGAACACCAGTCGTATGGTTCATGAGATTGCGATCAAGGAATTCTGGAGCTGGGCGAGTCCGAGGACCATCGCTATTTGTAGAGACGCTACGACAAACTGAGGGCACCGCCGTTCGGCACTTTTTCCTCGGCACCACAGACGAAACTTTGAGAAGACTGACCGACGCGATAGAGACAAACTATCCCGGCGCTCAAATTGCTGGATCCTATTCACCCCCATTCGCACCTGTCTCCCCAGAAATCACCGCCTCTTGCACCGCGGAGGTTCGTAAAACAAATGCAACAATCGTTTGGGTAGCTTTAGGAACGCCTAAACAGGATTTTCTCGCTCAAGCATTAGCTGAAAAAGTTGGCCTACCATGTATCGCAGTCGGTGCGGCATTCGATTTCGTTGCCGGCACAACCAAAGAGGCTCCTACTTGGATCCAGAATAGCGGGCTAGAGTGGCTTTACCGGTTTGCCAGCGAGCCCAAACGCCTTTGGCGCAGATATCTTATCGGCAACATTCAATTCCTTAGGTCAGCTACAGGCGAGTTATTGGCCAACACACGACACAATCCGCCAAGATTTAGAGAGATGTAAGACGAGAGTACAAATCCTGAATCTGCGCCAACCATACGCCCGGAGCATATCGCTTTTCGTATAGCTTGCGTGCATTGTGCCGGTAACTGTCTAGTGCTTTGATTCGGTCAAGGCAAACACTAAATGCGTCTGGCTCAATGCTATGTGGGAACATCTCCCCAGCTCCATCAGCAGTCAGCGACGAAGCAGAGGCGCAGTTTTCTGAAATTACGATTGGCGTGCCTGATTGAAGCGCTTCGAGCGCTACCGTAGGTACGCCCTCTGACCACAGACTTGGTATCACCAGTCCAACTGAACCTGCAATCAAATCACGAACCTCGCTCGATTTCATCTGACCTTTATACCGAAATACATTAGGAAACTCCTTCTCAGCGCGTATCACCTCGCGCGAGAGCGGACCAGAACCTACGAAGGTTAGCTTTTGCGAATGCGGCCAGTTCTGCAGTAACCAGGAAACACCTTTCTCAGGAACCAGACGTCCAACAAAAACCCACGAATCACGCTTGCAGATGGCCTCGACAGTGCCGAACTCGGCCGCAAAATTAGGAATTTCACGAGTTAGCGTATCCGGTCGTAAATTTTGAAATAACGATGTCGCACGGGCGTTTAGAGTAACGATGGCATTCGCACTGTTCAAAATTGGAGAATGCTTGCCTGAAGACCGAGTTGCCCAAGCCAGCGGAACAGTCGCTGCAGCGGAATCTCTGTAGCATCTATGCTCGACAGCTTTTGCCGCCGAGTAAATCAAGCAATCTTGACAATCGTGGCCGTCCCGCCACAACAGCGCGGACGCGCAAACAGCCCGGAAGTTATGCATTGTTGCTACTACTGGAATCGCAGTGCGAGTTACCCAGCTTGTACCCCAATTCGGGAATAGATTATGAACGTGAATCACGTCCGGTCTAAAGCGTCCGAGCGAATCCGTAGGGTCGTTACGCCCATACCCCGCAGCGGACGCAGCAGCCTTCAGGGGGTATAGCCGCGACTTAGCTTCCTCGTCGGTCCACTTCAGGACTGGTAGCACGTCATGACCAGCCGCACTGAGACACTCGATCTGTGCGTCGACTACTTGATTCTCACCGGACGGAGAATCGCTTGAGTAATAGCTATGAACGACTGCAACCCTCACTCCTCAGCCCATCCTGGTACAGACGCTCCGTCGGCCGCCGCAGATGTTTTGAAGCTCACTACCGCGGGGTTGCCAAAGACAGTGCTATTGCTCGGTACTGAAATTAGCACCACGGATCCGGCACCAACCTTCGAATAGTCGTCGAGTTCGATGTCTCCCAGAATTATCGCACCACAGCCAACGACTACACCATTGCCTAGGCGCGGGACCGGTCCGCCGTCCCGTCGGCTGCCAATTGTGACACCGTTTCGCAAAGTCACGTCGGAACCGATGTTGCAGTGATCGTTTACGACCATGCCAAATCCGTGAAAGATCGTAAGACCAGGACCCACACTCGTTTTTGGGCGAAGCTCCAAGCCCACTACGAGTTCAGACCAAATCCGGTAAAGAAGCACCAGAGGAAGTGAGATCCTTCGCGGCCTCCACCGGTCTCCCATAGTCAACTGACACAGGCGAAAAAGAACCAGAGTGAGCTGAATCTTTAAATCTCGCGGATTTGCCTTGATATCTCGCGCGACAAACTGTCGAAAGTTCGCCGCAGTCGTCCAATGCCATTCACTATCAACCATTTGCAATCCCCCGAAATTCACGAAGCGATCGAATGAGCCAGCTCCTCCATGTTACTACTTCCGTCCGGACTGTCCATCTTGCTTCGTTCGGTAGATCAGCTGCGGGAACCCCTTCATTAGCAAGTCGGTGCCGCCGAAGTGCGAGATCAGCGTAGCGGGCGTTGCGGCGAACATATCCTAGGCTGACCGGTCGCGAAGTTCTGTAGTTCACCAGAACATCGGATAGACATCTCACCTTTTCGTTCTGTAGCTTTAGGAACAGAGCGTAGTCCTGTGCCCGTCTACAAGACTCGTCGTACCCTCCTGCGGCTCTGAGAATACTCGAGCGAAACATGCAGGATGGATGCGGTACTGGCATTTGATTAGAGTTCTGACGTGCCCGTATCATCTGGTCGTCAGTTGGCCACGAAGCGCGCGCAGGTCCGCCCCAGTCGCCAAACTCGGCCACCTGGCTTGCAATAACGGCCAGTTCATCGTCGGAACGCATCTCTGCCACTTGAAGCTCAAGCCTGGTGTTCATCGACACATCATCAGCGTCTTGGATCGCAACGAATTCTCCCACTGCGCGTGCGATTGCGCGATTTCGCGCAACACCCGACCCCGAGTTCTTATCTAGCTTGATCAGGACGATCCTGTCATCCTCCTGTGCAATATCCGCAATTGCGGAGGCCGTGGCATCGGTAGATGCATCGTCGACAACTATCAGTTCCCAGCTGTCGAATGTCTGACACCGTATTGATTCAACCGCTTCCGCGACAGTGTCAATGTCGTTAAAGGTCGGCATAACAACAGATACCGTAGGTGCACCCCGGCGAAAAGCGTCAGTGGTTGCCATGTAGCACCTCAGCAACATCTGACCACATAGTTTGTACCTCCCGGCTCAAGGCATCAAGCCGTAGAACAAGCTCTTCTGGCGCGCCATGCTGAACCAAAGCATCAAGCCCCGCAGTGGTCGCAGCCGAATCAGTCGGGCTCTTCAACCATTCGGAAACTCCAAACTGAGTCAGAACTTGCTCATACTTGTGTGACCACGAGTGGGTGACCACGGGGGTGTTCGTCGCCAAAGCAGCGAGTACGGCGTGATAACGCCCTGACAGGACAAGCTTCGACTTTCCGATATATTCTTTTGTTTGCCAACCAGTGAGGTTACTAACAATCTCAAGCGGTGCCGCTTCGGCAACTCTTTCCAGTAACTGCAAATCGCGGCGACCTTCATGCAGTAAACCGACCGGTTCAATTCTATTCATCCTGGCCCATTTCACCGCAGCCACCAGGGTGTCCATATATTTCGCGTCCGATCCCCGTACCGCCAGATTCCAATTCGGGACGATGACGAGCCGAGGTACTCTCGATTCAGCGGCTATGACCGAATCTCGATTCGCTTCGCCGATAGTGATATCGGGGGCAATCTTGCATCGTTCTGGCGGTAGGCCTAGATCCAAAAGGTGTTCGTAAGACGAGCGCTCCCGCGCATAGATTGCGTTGGCATTGAGCAGAGCTTCTCTAGCCACCCTTCGATAGGGCTCCCCTGTGAAGGGCCCAAATGCCTGAGGCAAAAGAACTATGTCAATATCATTCATCCTCCATTGCTGATACTTTCGCCCCAGCCAAAGGGCAGTATGGATGCCCCAGGCGTCGCCAAAGGCGAATCCAGAGGCGTCGAGAACTGCGGATACTGATTTGATGGTGGTATAGCTTCCTACGCGCACTCTGGGCGTAAATTGATCCAGGGACTTTAAACGGACGTTCCCTACGTACTTGTTCAGACCCAGTTCTGACGCCAGGCCTGGATCAACTTTCCCCGCGGATACTGAAGGCTGATAGCCGAAACTCCTGATCCGGGACGATGCAGTACGTAGAAGTTGTTCAGCGCCTCGATTACCCGAGCTGACGTTTTGAACTTCTGCACCTGAAATGAGTATATTGTCGCGTTTCATTGCCATCCGACAACCATTCCGGTGCTTCGTTTTCGACTGCGAGGAACAAGTTGGTTCGGCAGCCCGTATCCGACAGCGACCAGCATGATTATCCTCTCATCGTCATCTAGTGACACCAGCTTCTTCATTGCAGCTTCCTTCTGCTCGAGGTCAGGCCAGTTGATACAGCAGCTATTCAATCCCAAACCCTCCAACCCGAGGATGAATCCTGTGACAAACAGGCCGCCATCAACGTAGATCGCATGGCGGTCACGTTCGTGCTCGTATCCTCGAAGCTGGCCGACTACAACGCAGATCGTCGGTATCTGCTCGGCGAAGCCGGCAGTGCCCATTGGAACTTTCGATATTGCGACGCGTAATGCAGGATCGTCAACGGCAATGACCCTCAGGCTTTGCCTGTTGCATGCACTTGGTGCAGTGAGTCCAATTTCAACCGCTTGTTCAATTAAGTTTCTTGGAACAGGCTTCGTCTCGAACTGACGAATGGACCGCCGATGCCGAGCAATTTCGCGCAGAGCCGTGTATTTTTCTGAAGCGTTCGATAACTCAGACTGGATGAACGGATGCGATTTTTCAATTTCAGGCGATGAAGATGCTAGTGACACCGTTAGCGACAACCATCGTTGCCTGGCCGCGATAACCCTGGGGTCCCCGCTGTTCGAGGTCTCGCGAAAATACATGTCGAGCACATCTTTGAACCATTGCAGTTCGGGCTCGTCGCGATCATCTTGTGCCTGCAGGTATGAAGCAGCGGTCTTGACTGTTCTCTCAATGAAGTCACCAGCGAACGAATCCCTTCGAGGCTTCGAGACGAGCCCTTTTTCGAGACGGTGAATTGAGCGGCGTAGAAACATCCGATTATTTTCAGACATCTCAGTATCGAAATGCATGCGTTTGCCAGCCTGCACGGCGCGTTGCTCTCCGACGAAGGCCTGAGAAATCACGGAAGCGGCCGTAGCGCCAATAACCTTCGGCAGCGTCACTGACCACCTAGAGATAAGTTGCTGTTTCACTGGGGACAGCCTTGATCGGAGTCTATTTATTGATTGCATCGACCAATCTTCTTTCGTCAATGAGCTTCGCGCATGCTTGCTCGGTTCTGCGCACTGAAACAAAGGCTGAAGTGACAGATACCGTTAGAATTCTTCGGCCACGAGCTGTCGGACAGAATGAGAAAACTATGGCTAGAAAGTAGCTTGTGAGCGCCGCATAAACCGCTCCCCAGATTCCGATGACCGGCAAGAGCAATAGATTCAACGCGATATTCATTGAAAGTCCCAGCAGATTGCTCACGAAGCTATAGCCGTATGCTTTTTCTACTATCAGAAATTTGCTAATAAGCTGCCTGGAAAAGATTGGAATCAGCACTACGGCGTAGACAGTCATGATGTCGGCCGCTATTTCGAACTCCTGGCCGTACAGAGTGCGGACTATTTCCGGCCCAACTATTGCCATCAGGATCGTCGCAGACAGCCCGAGCACTAGCATCTTTCGGGTTGCCGACCTGGAGCTGAATGCGTATTCCGACGCTGAATTCGAGCTGATGGAGATCTTACTGAGCAGGACAGTAGCCAAGGCAGCGGCTGCGATCGTTGCCGCTTCCACCATCCGACTCGCAGTCGAATACTGCCCAACTAGGAATCCTCCCAGAAGCCCCGCAACAACAAATATGTCAGCTCGAGATGCAAGCACTGCCGCAATACTCGACATCCACAAGAATTTCAGCTCCAAGACTTCGCGGAAGCCCTGAGCTAGATTACCGAAGGACCTCTTCAAAACTTTGCAGTTAAGTCCTACACACGGCAGCAGAACCGCTTGCCACAGCGCGGCCTCAATTCCCTGCGAGATCACCACTAGTTCGATACTTCCCATCCACGCAGCCAGCACTTTTACTGGCAGGAATGCAACCACTAGTACAATGCGCCGTAGAGCGATTTGATAAAAGCCACTTCGGCTTGTTCGGATAATCTCAGCGATGTCGAATGTACCTATCGCATATCCCAGGAACAAGACTGAAATCGCCAGTTTCATCTGCGGCGTTTCGCCATCGATAACTGCAAATGCAATGGCTCCAGCAATGTAGAACGGTGGGATTAGCAGAGCCCTAGCAGCAATTATTACTGATATGGACTCCGAGAGTCCATCCTTCGCTACGAGTAGCCGATGTATAGCAGCTCCCGAGAGACCACCTATCGAGATTGCCTGTAAAACTGCGACCGCAGCCAGCAACACAGAAAAGCGTCCGACGGCGTCGGGTCCGATGACGCGTCCCAGAATTACTGTCAGAGCCAAGACGCTTGCCACTCGTAGAAGATTCGAGGCTGTGAGCGCAGCGGTCTGTCCACCGTCCCGCAGACCGTTTGCGGCCCTTAGGACCACGCCCTCTCTTCTCTTCGTGCGGTAATTATGACCGCTAGAATGCGTCATAGGGGGCTACGCCGGATGTCGATACCGACCGGAGGTTGACGAACCTCTGGTTGTCGAATGGGTGTAACGCTCGCCCAAAGAGACATTTTCATAGGCCCCGACTTAGGACCGCTGGCCGGAGCCACGCCCAAGTAGTCACGCGCATTCCCAGTCGAGCTTCGCGTGCCATTCAGAGTGACGCCGGGTGCAGTCGAATTGAAGTCCACTGGGTGTCGAGCCTGAAGGTTCGCAGCCGTGGCGTTGGCCGCAGCTGGACAAGCCGGAAATGTCTCGCTGCTGTCTTGCACATTCGAAGCCGAGTGTCCGTTGCCCAGGTGTGCCAAATATTCGCTACTTTCGTCCGCTGAGTAATTTGCCCCGCTTGCACTGAAAGCCGCTTGGTCGTGGAGCTCAGAGCCTCGGCAAGCGGCAACGGAGTGCCGACCGAGCCGGCGCCGAGGCTTGTAAGTGCCGTGCACGCTCGGCCATCTGGGCACCCACAATTCACGGCACCATATTGATTTCATCGGTATCACGACCATCACCTCCCTCACCATTGCAGTCGTTCTCTCAGTAGTCTTTGGGCCTTAAAATTTCGCGTTCGCGATGTCGTGTTGACCAATAAGGTTTTCGTAGTTGGTTAGACTCGGCCGCTTTAAGTAGTCAAGGCGACCCGAAAGTGAGTCTGCACTGGGGCACCATCAGCGATAGATTTGCTACGTTCGCAAGCTATCTACGTTCTCCCGATACCACTCAACGGTGGATGCGATTCCCCCCTCGAGGTCAATCTGCGGCTTCCATCCCGCGTCCCGCAACTTGTTCACGTCGAGCAATTTCTGCGGTGTGCCGTCCGGCTTGGAGGTGTCCCACTCGGTCTCGCCCTCGAATCCAACTGCTGCGGCCACAATCTGGGCGATCTCCTTGATCGTCGCGTCCTCGCCGGTTCCCACATTCACCTGATCTGGCCCGTCATAGTTCTCGAGGAGGTGGATGCATGCGGCGGCCATGTCATCGACGTGCAGGAACTCGCGTCTCGGCGAGCCGGTGCCCCAGTTGGTCACGGTATCGACACCAGCACGGCGAGCCTCGTCGTAACGACGAATGAGAGATGGCAGAACGTGCGAGCCCTTCGGTGAGAAGTTGTCGCCCGGGCCGTACAGGTTGGTTGGCATCGCCGATATCCACGGCAGACCGTACTGCTTACGCACCGACTGGATCTGTAAGATCCCAGCGATCTTGGCTATGGCGTACGCATCGTTGGTCGGCTCGAGATGCCCGGTGAGGAGGTACTCCTCTTTGATCGGTTGCGGAGCCAGTTTCGGGTAGATACACGACGACCCGAGGAACAGCACCCGTTCTACGTTTTGTGCCAGGGCCGCGTCCAAGACATTCACCTGGATGCGCAGGTTGTCCGAGAGAAAATCGACGGGATATGTGCTGTTGGCTAGGATGCCACCGACTTTGGCTGCCGCCAATACCACCGTCTTCGGCTTGGATTCCTCGAAAAACGCAAACACCGCGTCGCGGTCCTTGAGATCCAATTCGGATGACGGGCGGCCGATCAAATTACTGAAACCGGATGCCTCGAGCTGCCGCCAGATAGCGGATCCCACCAATCCGCGGTGCCCGGCCACATAGAACGGCGCATCACGATCCAGCGGAGCGGGTGTGTAGTCGCAGGCAGGCGACCCGTTAGTCACCACGGCGCTCACGCCCAATCCGGCAGAGCCGGACGGTCGATCCACGGACGTCCTTCGTGCTCGAGTGCCGCGATGTCGGCGTCAACCATGATCTTCGCGAGCTCCGGTGTGTGCACCGTGGCCTTCCACCCGAGCTTCGCTTCGGCCTTGCTGGCATCACCGATTAAAGCGTCTACCTCAGTGGGACGCAGGTAGCGCTCGTCGAACTTGACGTGCTTCTCCCAATCCAGGCCGGCTCGCTCGAACGCGACGACGAGGAAGTCTTTCACCGAGAAGTTGCCACCGGTGGCCAACACGAAGTCATCCGGCTCATCGACCTGCAGCATGCGCCACATGCCCTCGACGTACTCAGGTGCATAACCCCAGTCGCGGATGGCGTCCAAGTTACCCATGTAGACGTTCTGTTCGAGACCCGCCTTGATACGCGCGACCGCGCGGGTGATCTTGCGGGTAACGAACGTTTCACCACGACGCGGGGATTCGTGGTTGAACAGAATGCCGTTGACGGCGAAGATGCCGTACGCCTCGCGGTAGTTCTTGGTAACCCAGTAGGCATAGACCTTGGCTGCGCCGTACGGCGAGCGTGGGTAGAACGGAGTGTCCTCGTTCTGCGGGGGCGGCGTAGCGCCGAACATTTCGGAGCTGGATGCCTGATAGAAGCGGCACTGCAGGCCCGCAAGGCGCACGGCCTCGAGCAGCCGGATAGATCCGACGCCGGTGGTGTTTCCGGTGTGCTCGGGCTCGTCGAAGCTCACGCGCACGTGGGACTGTGCGCCCAGGTTGTAGACCTCGTCCGGCTGGATCTCGGTGAGCAGAGTGACCAGGCGCGCGCCATCACTCAGGTCGCCGTAATGCAGAAAAAGCTTGGCGTCCTTTTCGTGCGGATCCTGGTACAGGTGATCGATGCGAGATGTGTTGAAGGTGGACGACCGTCGAATCAGGCCGTGCACCTCGTATCCCTTGCTCAGCAGGAGTTCTGCCAGGTACGAACCGTCCTGGCCAGTGATGCCAGTTATCAACGCGCGCTTCATCGTTTCCGCTCCTCTAGGGCCAAGCCCTTATCTGGCATTTCAATCTGGTTTGGACATGGCACTCAGTAAGCTCCGTCGCTTCCAGCCACTGCCCGCATGGTCTTGGCGATGATCAACAGATCCCCCACCATCGACCAGTTCTCCACGTACGAAAGGTCCAGTCGGACAGTCTCTTCCCACGACAGGTCCGATCGTCCACTGACCTGCCACAGACCCGTGACTCCCGGCTTCACCAGCAGTCGCCGTCGAACCTCGCCGTTGTAGGTCTCGACCTCACGACGTAGCGGAGGCCTCGGCCCCACCACGCTCATCTCACGCTTGAGCACGTTGATGAACTGCGGCAGCTCGTCGAGACTGAAACGCCGCAGCACCTTGCCGACCGGTGTCACCCGCGGATCGTCACGCATCTTGAACAGGACCCCGCCGGCACCCTCGTTCTGGTCGAGAAGTTTCGCAACCTGCTTGTCCGCGTCGACTGTCATGCTGCGGAACTTGATCATCGAGAACGGCTTGCCGTCGATTCCCATGCGCTCGGACTTGTAGAACACCGGGCCACGACTCGTGGCCTTCACCGCGATGGCCACTGCCAGCAGAATCGGTGAGATCAGCGCCAGGACGAGAGCCGCGAACGTCAGGTCGAATGCGGTCTTGCTGAAGCGCGTCGCGCCGTTGTACTGCGGCTTCTCGACGTGAATCAGGGGGAAGCCGGCAACTGGCCTCATCACGAGTCGCGGGCCGGCCACATCGACGACACCCGGCGCGACCACAAGGTCGACGTCCTTCTTCTCCAGATCCCAGATCATCCTTCGGATGCCCTTGTGACCGAGGTGCTCGGTGGCCGTCACGGCAACGGTGTCTGCACCACATTCTTCGATTGCGTCGAGAACGTCGTGTTCACCGCCCAGCACCGGAATGTCGGAGCCTTCGACGTGAACCACGCCATCCTGCGGAACCTCGTAGCCGGGCATGCAGATTCCCACCACGGCGTACCCCGCGGAGGGAGACTTCTCGAAAGACTGCGCCATCGACAATGCCGCCGAACGGCTGCCTACGATGAGTACGGACGTCTTGTATTCGCCCTTACCCCTGGAGCGTGAAACGGCCTTTCGCCAGACCCAGCGCGTGAGCAGCAACGCGAGTAGCCCCACCGGCAGAGCGATCGCGAGATAGAGCCGCGCAATGTCGATGCGAAACAGAAGTGACACGATCGCGATGACACCGAACAGGCGGAAGGTTGCCGACACGATGCGCCGATACTCCTCAGCACCGTTTCCGATGACGCGAGGCGATCTGGTGCGGAAGATCGCGAGGAATGCGATCCACAGTCCGGCCAGTGCGACGGAGACACCCGTGTACGTCATGGTCGAGAGCAAGCCCGTCATCTCGACATCCCCGAACCGCACGATCTGAGCCAGACCAACGGACAGGATCACGACCAACACATCGGTCACCCGCAGGCGTGCGATGTACTGACGTTCCCACACGTGCCGCGACGTCAGCGTGCGCGTTGCAGCCACGTCCGAACGACGGGGAGATCCCCAGAGAGAGCGGTGTGCAGCCCCGACAGTTGCCACGTGCTCCCCTCCTCTGCACTAGTACGCACGCCACCGGCGAGCGGATGAATCCGATCGATACCCATCCGCTGTGCGACTGGTATCGAATTGAAATAGTCCCATGCCGTTCGATGTACCACCACGCGAGCGGTACAGATCACAAACCAATAACAGCATTGACGTTGTTTACCACATCGAAGGTAATGCTGCGATCCGCGAGAACAATCGAACACCGCTAGCAATTTTTCCGCCCAAAACCGCTCTGCGACAAGCGGATTGAATGTGAACTGTGACCAGTCACAGGTATCGAAGTTGTTTTTAGGGCGTTTATCATATAGCGCAGCGTGCGCTTACTGCCGATAAAGGGCCACAGCACCTCTACACGCAGGTAGAAGCCAGCGAAGTACCCGATACGAGCCGGTAACCGGCGTGAAAATTGGATTCCGCCGCAGATGCCCCCGGAGTTCCGAAATTCATTCCCTCGAATGAATTTCGGAAAACACCCTCGCCCGCTGCGATCAGGGACGCCCCAACCCGCGGTAATTCCATCCCGCCGCGCGCCACTCTTCCGGGTCCAGGCAGTTGCGCCCGTCGATCAAAGTCTTGCTGCGCACCGCACCCTCCAGATCCTTCGGAGCGAGTGCCTTGAATTCCTTCCACTCCGTCAGCACCAGCACCACGTCGGCACCCTCGCAGGCCTCGAGCGCGGAACCGCTGTAGGTCAGGGTGGGGAACAGAGCACGGGAGTTCTCCATGGCCTTGGGGTCGTACACGTTGACCGCTGCGCCCTGGAGCTGAATCTGCCCGGCGACATTGAGGGCCGGTGAATCACGAACGTCGTCCGAATCGGGCTTGAAAGCGGCACCCAGCACAGCAACGCGTGCACCGAGAAGAGACCCACACGCCTCACGCGCCAACTCGACCATGCGTGTGCGGCGTCGCATGTTGATGTTGTCGACCTCGCGCAGGAACGTCAGCGCCTGGTCAGCGCCCAGTTCACCGGCCCGCGCCATGAACGCCCGGATGTCCTTGGGCAGGCAGCCGCCGCCGAAGCCGATGCCGGCATTGAGGAACTTGCGGCCGATGCGCTCGTCGTGGCCGATGGCGTCGGCAAGCACAGTGACGTCTGCACCCGCGGCCTCACAGACCTCCGCGATAGCGTTGATGAACGAGATCTTGGTGGCCAGGAACGCGTTGGCCGATGCCTTGACCAACTCGGCGGTGGCCAGGTCGGTGACCAAGAACGGAATCTTCTCGTCGAGCAGCTGCGCGTACACCTCGCGGGCGAGCTCCTCGGCGCGTCCCGGACGGGCGCGATCCACACCAAGCACCAGGCGGTCGGGGTGCAGAGTGTCCTTGACGGCGTAACCCTCACGCAGGAACTCCGGATTCCATGCCACCTCGACGTCGTCGCCGGCCGGTGCAAGCTCGCGGGCGATGGTGCCGAGCCGCTCTGCCGTACCCACGGGAACGGTCGACTTACCGAAGATCACGGCCGGCTTGGTGAGCAGCGGGGCGAGTGTTTCGACGACCGAGTCCACAAACTTCATGTCGGCTGCGAATTCCCCCTTCTTCTGGGGCGTACCGACACCGAGAAAGTGGACCTCCGCGAAATCCGCGGCTTCCTGGTACGACGCGGTGAAGCGGAGGCGGCCGGCTGCGATGTTGCGCTGCAACACCTCTTCGAGACCGGGCTCCCAGAACGGGACCTCGCCGGCTTCGAGCTTCGCGAGTTTGGCCGGGTCCACGTCCACGCCGAGCACCTCGTGGCCGAGCTCGGCCATGCACGCTGCGTGAGTGGCACCGAGGTAACCGGTACCGAACACTGTGATTCGCATTTGTTCCATTCCCCGTCGGTCGTTCTGAACAATGGCGTACTCGACAAGAGCCCGTGACGACCCGTCACAGTAAGTGCCTGGAGGACATCGCCTTCAGGTCACGCGCGCATACGGGAATAGTAAACACAGGCGATCACGACCGTCACCCAGGAGACTGCGGTCACAGGATCGGTTGAACAACCGGCGAAGCGAAGGTTTCTCAGCGACGAACGGGAAACTGCGGGTTCTCCGGTTCTTCGACGGCCTCGGCGCAGCGGTGGATGAAATCGCTCAATTCGGAGCGGACCTCGGGAGCGAGTAGATCCAAGGGGACGTCGGTGCCGTGGTACTCCGCGAATGCCGAGGTGTAGGCATCGACGCTGTCGGAGATCACCGCGTGCAGCGAGGTGGACCTGTTCAGATGAACCTTGGCGATCACATCGATGCGATCGGCCAAGAAGTCGTGAAACGTATTCTGCGCCATGGTCACGTCACGTCCGTTCTCCGAAACAGTTGTCATTGCGTCATGGTACGAACAAAACCGACCGTCCGCAGGGTGAGCGTCCTCGAACTAGTACGCACCGTCGCTCTTGGCAACTGCGACCGCGGTCTTGGCGATGATGAGCAGATCCCCTGTCATGGACCAGTTCTCGACGTACGAGAGATCGAGGCGAACGCTCTCCTCCCACGACAGATCCGATCGGCCACTCACCTGCCACAGCCCGGTGATACCCGGCTTGACGAGCAGTCGACGACGCACGTCGCCGTCGTACGTTTCCACTTCGCTGCGCAGCGGCGGCCGCGGACCCACCACACTCATCTCGCGCTTGAGCACGTTGACGAATTGCGGCAGCTCGTCGAGGCTGAACTTGCGCATCACCCTGCCCACCCGGGTGACCCGTGGGTCGTCGCGCATCTTGAACAACACCCCGCCTGCCCCTTCGTTGAGCGCGGCAAGTTCCTGTACGCGCTTGTCGGCGTCCTGCACCATGCTGCGGAACTTGATCATCTGGAAAGGCTTGCCGTCGATGCCCATTCGCTCGGACTTGTAGAAGATCGAGCCCTTGCTGGTGAGCTTGATGATTGCGGCGAGAGTGATCAGGACCGGTGAGATCAGCAGGAGGACCGAGGCGGCGAACAGGAAGTCGAACGCCGTCTTGCCGAATCGCTTCGCACCGTTGTATTGCGGCTTCTCGACATGGATGAGCGGGAAGTTCGCCACCGGACGCATCACCAGACGGGGACCGGCGACGTCCACCACGCCGGGCGAGACCACGAGGTCGACCTTCTTCTTCTCCAGATCCCACACCATCTTTCGCAGTCCGCGATGGCCGATGTGTTCGGTGGCAGTCACCGCCACGGTGTCTGCGCCGGAGGTCTCGATGGCCTCGACGACACTGTGCTCGTCGCCGAGCACCGGGATCTCGACGCCGTCGACGGTGAAGGACGTGTCGTTGCCGGGCTCGTAGTTGGGTAGGCAGATCCCGACCACGCTGTAGCCGGCCTCGGGGGAACGCTCGAACGACTTGGCCATGGCCAGGGCCGAGCTGCGGCTGCCGACGATGAGCACCGAGGTCTGGTATCCGCCACGAGCTCGTTTGCGTGACACCACTTTTCGCCACACCCACCGACTGAGCAGAAGTCCGATCAGGCCAACGGGCAGTGCGATCGCGAGATACAGACGGGCGATGTCCAGTTGAAACAGCAGGGAGAGGATCGCGATGGTTCCGAAGAGACGGAACGTGGCCGACACGATGCGGCGGTACTCCTCCGAGCCGTTGCCGATCACCCGTGGCGAGCGGGTGCGGAAGATGGCGAGAAACGTCAGCCACAGAATCGCGAGCACTCCGGATATGCCGAGGTAGCCGATGACGGACCACGGTTCACGAAAATCGATCTCGCCGAAGCGGATGATCTGCGCAACCGTCACCGCACCGAGAACGACCACCGTATCGGTGACACGGAGGCCCTCGGTGTAGTGCGTCTCCCATTCACGACGCGATGTCGTTCTGCGTAACCGTCGTGCATCACGCCGCGAGACAACCGAACTCTGCGCTTCCAGATCGCTGACTGACACTTGCTTCCCCTCGGTACTTACGCGTTGCCGAACCCTTGCGTGATCGGCACAGCTCCGTGCCACCCCGTCGTGCAGATTATCTTTTCGTGCTTATTGTGTCACTTGGTAACGGTTTGTTGATCGGCGAGAACCCGCAGGTCGTTACATGTTTCTACTGCATTAACCGCACGCGTCCCCCGCGTTGCCGAATTCCCCCTGAAGCCCCCATTCCGGCCTTTGTCGACCACCTATTAGTGCCACATTCACCTCGTGTGTCAAGCATTGTCGGTCGAACGCCGTACGTTCGGAGAGATGTCTGCGAAGGCCTCCCACATTCGGCGGCCCAGTTCCCGTTGCCCCTCGCCGTTGTAGTGGATCTTCTCGGTCTCGCTGTTGTAGAGCCCGCGCGGACCCGGCACGTACGCCACTTTCGCCTTGCGCCGGGGAGTATCGGCATGCACGGCATCGATGACGGCGTAGTTCGCCTCCCCTGATTCGATCTCGTCGGGCACCATCTGGCCCACCACGAACGGAACGTCACCGAACTCGCCGCGGAGCGTGTCGATCAGGCTGTCGAGCTTCTCCGCGTACACCGGCCCGGTCAGCAGCGGCACATCGCTCTCACCCTGATGCCACAGCACCGCGGTGAGCTCGTTGCCGGGCTTCGTCGCCAGCCCTGTTCGGATGCGCTGCAGTGCATCCCAGAACAGATTGACTCGCGCGCCGGTATCGGCCGGATCCCAGGAGATGCCGTGGATCCGCGCGAAGCCCGAATCACCGCGCGCATACGGAACCAGCAACACCGGCCTACCCGTCGCATCGGCGAGGTGCGCCGCGAACGTCGGACCGAAGCCGACTGCCTTGGAGGGCACCTCGTGAAACAGAGGATTGCTGCCCGCCACGATGGTGTTCTTCGACCGCCCCGACGCGGCCCACTGATGCACTCGCGGATGCGGCGCATCCAGGCCTGCCCCGTCCAATCCGACGCCGGCACCGTGCGCATTGGACTGGCCGAGCACGGCAACAACAAGATACGGCTCGTCGATCGGTTCCACCGGAATGCCGCGTCCGAGACGCTTCTTCACGACGTCTTTCGCTCGCACCTTCGCGTTCTGCCGAAACCCCATGACGCTCCCCCTACCTACGTGCAGTCGTTCTGCGCCGGTACCCCGGCGAAACGATCCCCTATCCACTGATTGACGGCGTCGCCGTTCACATCCCCGTGCCCCCGCCCCGCCTGACGATCGATGGTGATGACGTCTCCGTACCCGCAGGCCTGCTCGAGAGCCGCGTCGGTCCACGCCGCATCGATGTACGTATCGGCATCACCGTAGGCCACCAGCATCGGTGCCGACGCCGGTCCCTGTGGCACGGCCATCGCCGCCAGTGCGCGCCGGAGGGCATCTGCGGCCGCATCGGATTTCGGGGCGAAGTCCTTGTCGCCGAGCCTGTTCACCGCGTCCTCACGGGCACCGGCCTTGTCCGGCGTGCAGCCGGTGAGCGCGGCCCAGTCCTGAGCGGCCTCGCCACTGCGGTAGTCGTCGAGGTTCAGAGCCGGGTCGCGTCGCGCCAACGACTCCAGTACCCACTGCAGCAGAGGGCCTTGATCGTCGGTCAGTGTTCCCGCGATGGCTTTGTCCACCAGCCCTACCATGTTCGCCCCCGGTGCCAGCGCGACCGCGCCGACCAGATCAAGCTCGGGAGCGTAGGAATCGGCGAGTTCGTTCGCCGCCCACGCGGCACCCCCGCCCTGCGATCCGCCGAACGCAGCCCACTGCGTACCCACATCGGGAAAGACCGTCCGCAGTGCCCGCACGGCATCGATGACGTCGTAGCCGGCGGTGATGTTGTCCAGGTACGCATGGTTGCCGGGATGCCCGAGTCCCTCGTAATCGGTGATGGCCACCGCGAATCCGGCTGTGGTGTAACCCTGTACGAGTGCCGAGGCCCCCAGCAGCGACGCGGACCGCGACGGAGCGCATGCCTGTTCGATACCCGTGGTGCCGTGGGCGTAGGAGATGACGGGCCAACCGCCCTCGGGTGCCTCGCCGGACGGGGTGAACACCGTGCCCGATACTTCGCGCTCGCCCACCCCCGGTTGCACCGAGCGGTACACCACCCGCGCCGCGTTCACGCCCGAAAGCCGCACCTGGATCGGCAGATTGGGCATTGTCTCGGCACTGACGATGGACCCGCTACCGGTTCCCGGATCCGCGATCACCATCGGTTGGGGGTCCGACCCGCGCAGTACCGCCGCGAGGGCTCCCTGCACCTGCCCGGCAACGGGCACAACGACCGCGCACCCGGAAAGCAGGGGTAGCAGCAACAGTGCTGCCAACCACCGCCGCGTCGTCGTCACGTCACTACTTGGAGGCCTTGAACCGACGCGCGTACGTCAGACCGGGCTTTTCGATGAATCGATACGTCAATGACCCGAACGCGATACTGATCGCGCCCACCAACACGAAGTTCCGCAGGAGCCCCAGGGGGCTGTCCCCGGCCATCCACCCGAAGCGCCCCACCATGATCAGGATGGGGAAGTGCCACAGGTAGACGCTGAGCGAGATCATGCCGACGTAGCTCAGCGGTGCCCAGTCGGCACGTTCGGCGAGCAGCGACTTCTCTCCACGTGCCAGCGGCACGATGATGAACAGGATCAGCAGCGCCGAGCCGAATGCCACGGTGGAGCTCTGCCAGCGTGAATTGTCGTCGATGAGTTTCAGCGAGATCGCGGCGGTGGGGATCATCGCGAGTCCGGTCCACCAGCGCATCCTGGTGGCGATCGCGCCCTTCAGCATCCCGTTGTCGATCGCGACGAACACCACGGCGGCGAGCATCCCGTACGTGAAATTGTCTGCCAGCGACCAGAAGCTGCGGCTGAGCACCGCGACCTGGTTGGGACCCCAATCCAACAACTTCGGATCGGTGATGCCCGACGGCCCGACGAGCGAGGCGGTGTAGAGCTTTCCGGTGATACCGATGACGAACATGATCACCACCGGGATCATCGCCAGCACCGGTGCCGAGATGGACGTGCGCTTGCGGAGATAGAACGCGATGCCCGTCAGCAGTGGCAGCGCAAGGTAGAACGCGAACTCCAGGGAGAGCGACCACGACGGGTTGATCCCGGTTTGCAGCATGCTCGGAATGTACGAGTGCAGCAGCGTCAGATTTGCCAGCAGCGTGAGCGGATCGGTGAGGACGCCCAGACCGTTGTCGGTGAAATGCCGTTCGGCGACGGCCGCGTTCTCCACGAACACCGCTCGCATGACGAAGTTCGCGAACAGGAAGATGAACAGATAGGCCGGGAACACTCGGAGCAGGCGATGCATCGCGTAGCTGAAGTTGTTCGGCATCGGTTTGCCTGCGAACAACTTTCGTACCATCGGCAGGAAGATCAGGAATCCCGACAGCGCGAAGAAGAAGATCAGGCCCTGTCCCAACAACCCCAACTTGTACGTCAGCACGGTCTGCGGTGAGTAATGGCCACCGACGTGGACCGCGAGCACGCACAGGCACGCGAAGCCACGCGGGCCGTCGAGGCCGACGATGCGCGCGGGACGCTTGGACTCACCGGCCACCGAAGGTGCGGGCGCAGTCGCTGCGGCTGCGGTGCTGTCTGGAGTAGCAGTCATGGGTACCTTCTTCAGGTCACGGCGCTGGTGGTGGTGCTGGGCAGAAGTTGACGGCCTCGGTACCGGCGAACCGGTCGCCGAGCCAGCCGAATGCAGCAGCACCGTCGATGTCTGCGTGACCGGAATTCGGTTGAAGTACATACTGGATCGTGTCGCCTGCGGCGCAGCCGGCACCGATGGCGGTGTCGGTCCACGCCTGGGAGATCAACGTGTCCTCACCGCCGTAGATCACCAGCATCGGTGCAGCAGCAGGAGACTTCGGCAGACTCATCTCCCGCAGGTATCCCTCGAGAACCGCGGTGGCCTCCGGCGTTGCCGGCCGCAGATCGTCGTCGCCGATCTGCGCGGCCAGCGACGTACGGTCGGCCGCGAGGACGCCCCCGCATGCCGAGAGCTCGTCCCACTTCTCGGCGACGATGCCGCGGCGATAATCGTCCAGATCCAGCTCGGGATGGGCCTGCGACAGGCCCACGAGCACCCACTGCAGCAGTGGCTTCTGGTCGTCGGTGAGGGTGCCGTCGGCGGCTGCGGCCGCCAGGCCGGTGATGTCTGCTGCCGGGACCAGACTGACCGACCCGACCATGTCGAGTCCCGCGCCATAGCTGCGCGCGAGTTCGTTTGCCGCCCAAGCTGCCTGACCACCCTGCGAACCACCGAACGATGCCCAGCGGGTCGACGTACCGGGCACCAACTTGCGGGCCGCACGCACCGAATCGATCAGGTTGTTGCCGACGGTCCTCGCATCGAGGTACGGGTGATACGTGCCGTCCAGACCGAGACCCTGGTAGTCCGAGACCGCGACCACGTATCCGGAGCGAACCAGCGCTGCCACGATCTGTGAGCTTCCGAGCAGTTCCGGATCGGTCGACGGCCCGCAATCGTTCAACACGCCGGTGGTGCCGTGACCGTAGGCAATGATCGGCCAACCCCCCTCGGGCGCAGCCCCTTCCGGGGCGAAGATGGTGCCGGAGACTCGTTGGGTGGACCCGTCGATCCCGGACGTCGACGTGTACACCACTCGAGCGGCGATGGAGGAGATGGCGCTCACCCGGCGGTCCACGGTGAGCAACTCTTCCGCACTCTCGAGCGAACCGGGGCCGTCGTCGCTGTAATCGGCGGACAGGGTGGCCCCGACGGCGACGGACTGTGGATCGACCGCCGGATCGTCCGAAGAACATCCCGCGGCGACCAGTACCAGCGCCAGCACACCTGTTGTTGCGGCTCTGCGCAGCAGCGTCGTTCGTGTGTTCGTCATCGTCTCTCCCCCGTGACCTGCTTGACCAGATGTTCGACCTGATCGCGATGGTCGATCGAATCCCTCGCGATACCGAGCGCGAGAACCAGTACGCCACCGAGCACGACCCCCATGCCCGCACCCAGCATCACGTTGCTCTTGACCTGCGGTGTCGTGGCCGCACCCGGCGTCGTCGCCGCATCCACCAGAGTCAGGACCGACACCGGCCCGTCGACCCCCAGATCGATCTCCCCGACCAACTTGATCAGCTGCACCGCAACGGAATTGGCGATGTCCCGTGCTTGCTCGGCATCGGCGTTCACCACCGAGATGTCGATCAAGGCAGAGCCGGGACTCGGCACCACCGTGATGTCCTGCTTCAGCACGTCGGGCTCGACGGGCAGGTCCTGGGAGGCGATGACGCGGCGCAACACCTGCTCCCCGGTGGCAAGCTCGACGTACGACTCGACGCGAACCAACGCTCCTCGGTTGCCGTCGAGGGAGTTCTTGGGCGACGGTGGTCCAGGGGTGGTGACGAACACTCGCGACACCGCGGTGTACGAGGGCTCGACGAGATAGGTCGCCAACCACGCGACGCCCGCCGACAGCACCGCGGCGGCCAGGATCGATGCCCAGCCGGACACCAGAATTCGGCCGTAGTCCTTGAGGGTCGGAACACCGGTCGGCGCGATCATTTGTTCAACTCGCACGTGTTGACCGGGCGTTGGCCGGCGAACATGCCCTTGACCCACGGCAGCGATCGGCTGCTGTCCAGATTGCCGTGCCCCTCGCCCTGATGCAGCTCGTACTCGACGAGGTCTCCGGAGTCACACGCGCGCTGCAACGCCTTCTCGGTCCACGGTTCGAGGATCAGATCGTCCTCGCTGCCGTACATGACCAGAAGCGGTGTCGTCGAACCCTGCTGCGGCAGCGCCATATCCGACAGGTAGCCGCGTAGCCGATCCGTGGCCTCGGCGCTCACCGGCTTCAGATCGGCGGGCTCGAGCTGTGTCTGCAGTTCCGGGACATCGAGCGACCCCGGCGGGACACACTCGAGCAGATCGTCCCAACGCTCCTTCGCGAAACCGGACCGGTAGTCGTCCAGGTTCATCTCGGGATGCGAGATCGCCAACGAGTGCAGCGCGTACATCAACAGGGGGTACTGAGCACGAGTCAACGTTTCGTTCGCGGCCGCGTCGGCCAGCCCCGACATGTCCGACACCGGCACCATCGCGGCCGTACCGACCAGCTCCAGGCCGCCGCCGTACTCACCGTTGCGATCGCTCGCCGCCCATGCGGCCATCCCGCCGAGCGAGACGCCGTAGGCCGCCCACCGCGTGCTGAGCGTGGGCATGAAGTTCCGGGCCGCTCGTACCGCATCGATCATGTTGTAGCCGAACGTCTTCGAGTCCAGGTACGGATGGTAGTCACCGTCCATACCGAGACCCTGATAGTCGGTCATCGCCACCGCGAAGCCGTTCAGGGCCAGAGCGGCCACGATAGGAGCATTGCCGAGCAGGTTCGCGTACAGCGAGGGTCCACAGGCATTGAGAACGCCCGTGGTGCCGTGGCCGAACGACACGATGGGCCAACCACCCTCGGGCGCAGTACCGGCCGGAACGATGACGGTTCCCGAGACCTCGGTCGGTGAACCGGTGACACCCGAGGTCGACCGATACACCACTCGAGTAGCGGTGGCACCGAGCTCGGTGATGTCGGTCGCGATGTCCTCGATCGGCTCGGCCGAGATCAGCGAACCGGGAGCTGTGCCACCGACATTCGACGGCGGAGGCGGCTCCGAGGCCGGAGCCTCGGCGGTGACCGGAGCCGTAGGCGCGTTGGGCGGAAGAACGACCGACGGCTGCTGCGAACAGGAGACCAGCACCGCGGCGGCGGTCAGCACGACGCCGACCTGTGCCGCGAACCTACCTGGCATCGAAACTATCCTCTGCTCGCCGAGGAGGTCGCGGTATCGCTCTGCGCCGGCTTCGGCCTGACCGATGTGGAATGGGCAGGTGCCGAGGACGGTGCAGTGAACGGTTCTGCGGAAGCGGGAGTTTCGGCGGCACTCTCGGTAGGCGTCGCGCTGCCACCGAGGAGGCGTCGGGCTGCGGGCTCGAAGGTGGTCACGACGCCGAGCACGGTGGCCCCGACTCCGTCGAGCACCTTGATCGCACGCCTCAGCTTCTCACGCGTCGTGCGGCCGGTGCGCGCGAGAACCAGTGCGCCGTCGGACAATGCGGTGAGGATCGCGCCGTCGGTGACCTGGAGCAGAGGTGGGGTATCGACGATGACGTAGCGGTACTCGCCGCGGAGCGACTCGAGTAGCTCCTGAGCGCGGTCCGACCCGAGCAACTCGCTCGGATTCGGCGGCACCGGACCCGAGGGCAGCACCGAGACACCGCCGAACACATCGTCCTGGATGGCATCCTCGATGCTGTGCTCGCCCGAGAGCACCGTCGACAGGCCGCTGCTCTGATCGATTCCCAGCCGGGTGCCCAGGGTTGCGCTGCGAAGATCGCCGCCGACGAGAAGCACCCGGTGCCCTGCTTCGGCGAGAACGGCCGAGAGGTCGATGGCGGTGCTGGTGCGTCCTTCGCCCGCCGCCGCACTGGTGACGGTGATGACGCGAGGAGGAGTGCCCCCGCCGAGAAAGCGAATGTTGGTGCGCAGAGCGCGGAGTGGCTCGCCCATCTTCTGCATCGATGCCACGGCGGCCTTGGGTCGCGTCGCGTCGATCGGGAGGCCGCCGAGGACGACGCGACCCGAAATCTCCTCTGCGCGCGGCCTGTCCCGAATCGAACGATCCAGAAGACCGCGAAGCAACGCGAGTGCGATGCCGAGCACGAAGCCGATGGCAGCGCCGAGGCCGAGGACAGTGGTCAAGCCCATGCCGATCGGCGAGGTCGGTACATCACCCTGATCGACGACGGTGGCGCCGGCTGCTGGGCTGCCGCCGCGCTGAGAGGTTTCCAGTTCCTGTACCAACTGGGTCAGCTGACCGGCCACTGCGTTGGTCAACACCTGAGCGACGGCGGGATCGGGATCGGTGGCGCAGAGATCGAGCAGCACCGTCTTCTCGATGGGGGTCGCAGTGACACGCGAACGTAATTCGTCCGGGGACATCTGCAGCTGCAACTGATCGATCGCGCGTTGCGCAACCTGTGTGCTGGTTGCCAATCCGGCGTAGGACGTCACGCGTTCCTGTGAGAACAGGTTGTTCTGGTACGCCTCACCGACCGAGCTGCCACCCTCCGTGGTGACGAACAGACGGGCGCACGCCTGATACTGCGGCGTCGTGAAGAACGTGTAGGCCCAGCCTCCGGCGATGCCGATGACCGTCGCGAGCGCAACGATCCACCAACCCGCGCGAAGAATTCGCCCGTACTCTCGAATCTCCACGAGTGCTCCTATCGAATGACATCGGTCAAGGGGAAAGAATAAAGCGCAGCGAACGATTCGGCACGGCGTAGATGTTGCGAGTGCATGAAAGCGTGACAACATCAGAGCCTATGAGCATCACGCAACGAGCCGGTGCGGCAGCCATCGTGATCGTTCCCGTTTTCGTTACATTCGCCATGATCGTCGGCGGAACTCCAGCGAAATTGGGGGCGTTCGCCCTCGTCGTGCTGACTGTGGGAGCGTACATCGGCCTACGTCATCCGCTGTATCTATCTCGCGCTCTTGCATTTTCACTCGGTGCGTTGCCGTTCGGATACGTACCCGGTGTTCACGCTCCGTTGGTTTTCGCGTTGGGTATCGCGGTCGTTCTCGCCACTGTGATCCACCGCACAGCCGTGAGCCGCATCACATGGCCGGAACTGCCCATGATTGCGCTCATCGCTGCGTCCGCGTTGTCGATATTCGCGACGAGTGGCGCTCTGGTCGACTACGTCGAATTCGGTCAATGGCTCGTTTCCACACTCGTAGTCGTCTGCCTGTTGAGAATGCAGCGTGACGAATTGGCATTGTTCGGGCGCATCTACGTCTACGCAGCCTCGGCCGCAGCCGCTTTCGCCCTGGTGATCTTCGCCGTCGACCCCGCCGGGAAACTCATCCGCTATCTGTCGATATTCGGCTACGGCAGCGAGGAGGAAAGCACTCGCTTCGTCTACAGCAGCACCGGAGCCGCAACCGTCCGATTGGCAGGCACGTACGTCGATCCCAACGCAGCCGGAATCGGATTCGTGCTGGCACTGATGCTGTGCGTGCTGCTCTTGCGCGGCTACGTGCGCACAGCCCTTGCGGCCCTGCTGTTCCTGTCGATCGTGTTGACGCTCTCGCGGGCCGCACTGTTCTCGGTGGTGTTCGGTGTGGTGTTGATGCTGGTGTTCCAACAGCTACGCACCCGCGAACGCCTCGCCATCGTCGGCGCGTTCGCGGCCGCCTTCGTCGGTGCCATCGCCGTACCCACCGTCCGCAATCGCGTCTTCTCCTCCTTCGGCAACGAAGACGCGGGCTCGAGTGCACGCGGTGATGCACTCGTGGAATTCCCCGGTCACATGCAAGGCCACTGGATGTTCGGACTCGGCTGGGGCCGTGCAGAATTCAAAGACCCCACGGTCGCTTTCGAGGTCAACTACGTTGCCAACACTCCCCTGCTGACCATCTACCGCGGGGGTCTCGTCGCCGGAATCGCCTTCGTCGCGATACTCGTCGTCATCGCGATAGTGGGGTACAAACTGCTCCGCGCTCGGCAGTGGGAGTACGGGTTCTACGGCGGCGGAATGATCGGCTTCTCCGTCGTGGCACTGCAGCTCGACTTCCCTGTCGTCACCATCCCGGCCACGACGATGGCGTTTTCGGTCATGTACGCCTTTCTCGTCCACGCATGGGAAAAGGCGTCCGAAACCGATCTCGACGGCGAGAACTCCGAGAGTTCCAAAACGAAAAGCTTGCTTTTACCGGACAGTACTCGACCAGCAGTTTCATAAAAATCGCGCCAATTCTTGTGATTTGTACAAAGCTGCGTTCGTAGTGCAATGATTCACCGCACCGGCCCGTCGATTGGTACGGACCCCCTGGTGGAGAGAATGATGATGGTTCACTTTCGCGGTGGCTTTCGCACAATAATGTCAGCGACAACGGTAGTGGTCGTCGCTGTCGGGCTCGCTTTCGGAACGACGTCCGTTCTCCTTTCACCCGACCACCTCGTCGGCTCCCAATCACGTGCCGAGGCGGCCCCGAACCCGCCCGGTGTCGGACTCTCCGACGGCGGCGGACTGCTCTGGGCCACCGACGCCGAACTCGATACGACCGTGCAGTTCGTGACCGCCATGGGCGTGAAGTCGATGCGCATCGCCATCCCGTGGTCGACCGTCGAACCCACCCAGAATCAACTGAACTGGGCGCCCGTCGACCGGGTCGTGAACAAGCTTCGCGCAGCGAACATCTCCATGCTCGGCATCATCGCCTACACCCCGGCCTGGGCGACCTCGCCCGTGAACCAACCCATCAACACCCGACCGGCATCGCCTGCAGCATTCGGCACCTTCGCCGGACAAGTCGCGGCTCGATACAAGGGCAAGGTGGCCGACTACGAGATCTGGAACGAGCCCAACGGGGCGATGTTCTACGCACCGGAACCCGACCCCGCCGGCTACACCGCGCTGCTCAAGGCCGCGTATCCCAAGATCAAAGCAGCCGACTCGGCCGCCACCGTCGTCGGTGGCGTCCTGGGCGCGGCCGAACAGGCATGGGGAATCATCAACCCCGTCGATTTCACCAACCAGATGTACGCTGCCGGTGCCGCAGGGTATTTCGACGCCCTCTCCTACCATCCGTACCAGTACTCCCTGAAGTTCTCCGAAGGACCGTACGTCGACCACTCACCGGCCCGGCAGGTCATGGACATGCGGACGGCCATGGTCGCCAACGGCGACGGCAGCAAGAAGATCTGGGCCACCGAGTACGGCGTGCCGACATCGGTGGCGTCCGAGGACCAGCAGAGCGCGATGATCACGGACTTCGTCACCAAGTGGCGCGAACTGCCCTACACCGGCCCGATCTTCCTCTATCAGCTCCGTGACAAGCAGACCGGCAGCAACGACCCGGAGATGACCTTCGGACTGTTGCGCACCGATTGGTCGGCCAAGCCTGCCTTGTGGGCACTGATGAGTCTGTTGCAGAACAACATTCCACGGACAGCCGAGTACAACCGCTTCGCCGCAGCACCCAACAACTTCGGTGCCGTTCTGGGGCCGGTGTTCCCCGTCCGAGACACCTGGGCGCAGTACCGCCAGGATGCCGTCGTGTACGAGATGCCCAACGGATTCGTCGGAGTTCCCCGCGCGGTCGCAGAAGCGGTGCGCTACACGGGCTTCTTGCCCACCACGCCGTTCAACGGCACCTACCAGGACTTCGACAGCCCTTACGGCCTCAGGGTGTTCTCCACCGCCATCGGCGGCACCCACAACATCGGTGGTGGCATCTTCAGCGCCTGGGATCCCACTCTGGGGCCGGCAACCAGTGACGAGGTGCCGCAGTACGGCGGCGGCGTGCGGGTGACGTTCCAGTACGGCGCGATCACGTGGGCACCGTGGGTCGGCACCACCGTCACTCGTTGAATTCACACACATCTGATCGATAATTCACAAACCGCGCGGACCTTTTCTTTCGATCCGTGCTGCCATTTCTCGGTGACTTCGTTGCGGCCACGTTAACTCTGCGCAAAGGCGCGGTTTCCGTTCTCTGTAAATCTATTTTGCCTTGTGAACCACCTCACTTAGCGCTATCTATTTGTCCCCGAAACGGATATTCATATACAGCGAACGAATGACTCTTCGTGGCAGGATTATGTCCAGTGTTCGCACGTCTCGTCGGGGGACGCCAGATATTCGACGCTCTTGTTGTGCATCGGCGCACTACGGGGCGCTATTCGGCGTGCGGGAAGCCCCAGCTCCATTCGAGTACGGACCGACACGATGGGTAGCTCATGAAGACCGATGTTTCTGTGTTGCAGCCGGGTTCACTGCTCCATGACGCGGCGGCAGCATGACCGACCGCCTCCGCGTGGCCATTGCGCACGACTACCTCACCCAGCGCGGTGGTGCCGAGAAGGTCGTCCTGGCCATGGCCCGCGCCTTCCCCGACGCACCCATCTACACCACGCTCTTCGAGCCGTCGACGACGTTCCCGGAGTTCTCCGATCTCGACGTACGCCCGTCGTCCTTGAACCGAATCGGTTTCCTACGCAAGAACCACCGTGCCGCGCTTCCGTTGCTGCCCTTCGCATCCTCCTCGATCGAGATCGATGCCGACGTGGTGCTCACCAGTACCAGCGGTTGGGCACACGGCTTTCACACCTCGGGACGCAAACTCGTCTACTGCTATTCACCTGCGCGTTGGTTGTACGAATCGCAGATGTACCTGGGGGAAAGTCGCAGCCCCGTCAAACGTGTTGCCCTCAAGACGCTTTCGTACCCGCTTCGCCAGTGGGATCGACGGGCGGCCCTCTCGGCAGACCGTTACCTCGCCATCTCCACGGTGGTGCAACAGCGCATCAGCGACGCGTACGGCATCTCGTCGACCGTCGTACCCGCACCGTTCACCGTCGAGACAGCGCCGGCCGAATCGATACCCGACGCCGCCGCGTGGCTGGGCGCAGACGGCTACTACCTGTGCATCTCCCGCCTGCTTCCGTACAAGAACGTCGACAAGGTGATGGCGGCCTTCGCCGACACCGATCGCAAGCTGATCGTCGTCGGACGCGGCCCGGAGGCCGATCGACTGCGAAAGCTCAAGTCCGACAACGTCCTCATGCTCAGTGACCTGACCTCGGGACAGATGACCTGGCTCTACCAGGGCTGTAACGGTTTGATCGCCGCGAGCTATGAAGATTACGGATTGACCCCCATCGAAGCGGGTCATCACGGCAAGCCCAGCGCAGTGTTGCGCTGGGGCGGCTTCCTCGACACCGTCGACGAGGGCGTGACCGGAGTGTACTTCGATGAGCCCCAGCCGGATTCGATCTCCAACGCGATCGACGCCCTGGAACGCACGCACTGGGAGCCGTCGAAGATCCAGAACCACATGGAGCAGTTCAGCGAAGAACGCTTCGCAGCCGAGTTGGACGCCGCAGTGACAGACATTCATGCAGGACATATGGAGAGGACGGCGTCGCGATGACCAAGCGCGCACTGATCACCGGCATCACCGGGCAGGACGGCCTGTACCTTGCCGAACTGCTACTGAGCAAGGGCTACAAGGTGTTCGGTCTGCTACGGGGACAGAACAATCCGAAAGCCCCGATGCTGGAACGAGTACTGCCCCAAGTCGAAATTCTGCACGGTGACCTTCTCGACCTCTCCGCGCTGATGCGCGCTTTCGCCGTGGCCGATCCCGACGAGGTCTACAACCTCGGAGCCGTCTCCTTCGTGGCGTACTCGTGGGAGAACGCGCGCCTCACCACCGACGTCACCGGCGGCGGAGTGCTGAACATGCTCGAATCCACCCGGCTCTACGAGCAGGTAGCAGGCAAGCAGGTTCGCTTCTACCAGGCCTCGAGCTCGGAGATGTTCGGCAAGGTGCAGGAAGTACCGCAGCGCGAGGAAACACTGCTCTGGCCACGCTCGCCGTACGGCGTCGCCAAGGTCTACGGCCACTACATGACCATCAACTACCGCGAGTCCTACGGCATGCACGCCAGCTCCGGAATTCTGTTCAACCACGAATCACCCCGTCGTGGACCGGAATTCGTCACACGCAAGGTGTCCCAGGCCGTCGCGCGCATCGCACTGGGGCTGCAGAGCGAGCTCTCGCTCGGCAATCTCGACGCCAAGCGCGACTGGGGCTTCGCCGGCGACTACGTCGAAGCCATGTACCTGATGCTGCAACAGGACCAGGCCGACGACTACGTGATCTCCACCGGTGAGACCCACTCGATTCGTGAACTCCTCGACCACGCGTTCGCCGCAGTCGACATCGACGACTGGGAGCCCTACGTCACGGTCGATCCCCGCTTCTTCCGGCCCGCCGAGGTCGATCTTCTCGTCGGCGATTCATCGAAAGCGCAGGCAGCTCTGGGCTGGAAGCCCAAGGTGGCCTTCCCCGAACTGGTGGCCATGATGGTGCACAACGACCTCGCCGAACAGTCCCCCGACACCGTCAAGATCGCGTGAACACCGGGCCCCTCCCGACCGCTCTGATCACCGGAGTGGCGGGCCAGGACGGCAGCTACCTCGCCGAACTTCTGCTCGGCCGCGGCTGGACAGTGCACGGCGTCGCCAAGCCTGGCGGGACCCACCACTCGGTGAACCCCCTCATCGAACAGCACGAGACCAACCTGAGCGACCACCGAGCCGCACAGGAATTGGTCACCGAAACAGACCCCGACTACGTCTTTCACCTCGCCGGGATCTCCTCGGTGTGGCGGTCGTGGAACGACCCGGTACTGACCACCAGGGTCAACGGCGTCTCTGCAGCAGCACTGCTCGATGCCTGCTTCACCCACCAGGAGGCGTCGGGAAAGCGGATCGTGATGATCAACGCATCCAGTGCCGAGATCTTCGCCGGATCCGGCGTCTCGCTGCAGAGCGAGGCGACTCGAATTGCACCCACGTCGCCCTACGGTGCATCGAAGGCGCTCAGTCACCACATGGTCGATGTCTATCGATCACGAGGACTCGAAGCCACCAATGCCATTCTCTACAACCACGAGTCACCGCGGCGACCGGAATCCTTCGTCACTCGGAAGATCAGCAAGGCCGCCGTCGCTATTTCGCGAGGGAACCAGAGCACGCTCGAACTAGGCAACCTCACGGCGGTACGCGATTGGGGCTGGGCTCCGGACTACGTGGACGCGATGGTGGCGATGGCCGAGTACGGAAAGGGTGACGACTTCGTGGTCGCCACCGGACAGGCTCACAGTGTCGCCGACTTCGTGGCCGCCGCCTTCGCAGCCGTAGGTATCGAGAACTGGCGTGACTACGTGCGCAGCGATTCCGAGATGCTCAGGCCCGCCGACTCGGCAAGAATGGTCGGTGACGCCGCCAAAGCCCGTGATCTGTTGGGCTGGGCACCGACGAAGGATTTCGACCAGATCGTCGACGCGATGGTCCAATTCGACATGACCGAGGAGATGGCAGCATGACAGCGGTGGAACGGCCTGTGGGCGAAGCGGAGCCCGAGATCTACGACGTGTCGAACTACAAGATGCAGGACATCACGTTCAAGCGGAAGCTGCGCAACCGCATCGGCACCCTCGGCTTCAACATGATCGTCACCTTCATCCCGTCGCACTGGATTCGGCAGAACTTCCTGCGTGCGTTCGGGGCGACGATCGGCAAGGACGTCTCGATCTTCCGCGGCACCACCGTCCTCGACCCCGAGGGCCTGACCATCGGCGACGCCTGCTCCATCGGTTTCCGCTGCATGCTCGACGCCCGCGGCGGAATCACGATCGGCAGCAACGTCGTCATCGCCAGCGATACACACATCATCGCCGGCTACCACGATCACAACTCACCGGAATTCACTCCGATCCTCGAACCCTGCGTCATCAATGACTACGTCTGGATCGCCAGCCGCAGTACCCTTCTCAGCGGGGTGACCCTCGGTCGCGGCGCCGTCGTCGGTGGTTGCTCGATGGTGCGCGGAGACGTCGGCGAACTCGAAGTGGTTGCCGGAGTGCCCGCGAAGGTGCGAGCGATGCGTGACCCGAAGGCACTGGCCTACCGCCCCAAGTATCGGCCGCTGTTCTACTGATGATCCTGCGTGACTGCCGACTCGTCTACGTCGCCCCCCGATCCGGGGTCGGCGGCGTGGGCGACTACGCCGACGACTTCGCCGACGCCGTGCGGCCACACTTCGCCGAGGTGATCGAGTACCGCCACGACGGACCCGGATCTCACTCGGTGCGCGATATCGTGCGACACCGCAAAGCGATTCAGGAGCTCGTCGACGCCGATCCGGGCCGTGTCATCGTTCACTGCGAACTCAGCGGCGGCTCGGTGATGCCGTTCTGGGCCACAGCTCGGCTCACCGGGAACCCGATGGTGACCGCGACGGTGCACGACCCACCCGGAATCGTCTGGTGGCCCGCCCGCACCAAGTTCCTCGCGGGAAAGAAGGTCCTCAATCACGGCCTGCACTACCCACTTCGAGCGGCCTGGCGTCGCCTCGAACGCTCCGTGGTGGGCAGCCGGACGCTGTTCGCGCTCACCCGTTCCGGTGCCGACTCCCTCGAGCGCAGCTACCCCGAAGTGACGGCCGAGGCCGTGATGCACTTCGTTCCCGAGCGCCCCGACATCACCCCCGCCGAGGATCGCCCCCTGGCCGTCGGCCTGTTCGGATTCGTCTACCGCGGAAAAGGATTCGACCAGCTCCAGCAGCTCCGCGATCGTGTGCCGAACGACATCGCCATTCGCATCGCCGGCCGCGGAACCGAACTACTCGACCCCGTCGACGGCGTCGAGATCCTCGGTGAGGTCAACGGACCGGACGAGGACGCCTTCTTCGATTCCATCCGTGCACTCGTGGTGCCCTACGGCAAACGATCCATCTACGGTGACGCCTTCCCCGCCTCCGGTTCGGTCAGTCGCGCCATCGCTTATCAGACCCCGGTGGTGTGCCTTCAGGAAGGCGCACTGTCCGAAACCGACGGCGGTGCACTGGTCGTCGCGGGAGGAACGAACGAGATCGCCGACGCCACCGCAGCCCTGGTCACCGACCGGGCGGCACTGACGAGGCTGCGCCGAGAAGTGGAGACTCTGCGGCGCGCCAACTCCCCCGACATGGTGGCTCAGAACTTCGTGGCTGTGTGGTCCAAATGATGCGGTGGTTTCGATGATGCGGTGGTGCGAATGAACGGCAACCTGATCAAGGCCGGGATCGCGGCCCTGTGGACCTACGGCGGCCGCGGCATCGGCCTGCTGTGGACCGTCGCGCTGATCGCCAAGCTGGGGATCAGCGATTACGGCCAGTACGCGATGGCCTTCGCCCTCGCCGCGATTCTGGCTGCGCCACTGGATCATCCGTTCACCGTGCGCTCGATTCGCGTGACCGAACGCGATTTCCTGGGCGAGCGCACTACCCGCGTACTCGTCGGTGCCGTGCTCGTCGTCGCTGGGCTGTGTCTGGTACAGGTCAGTTACATCGCCTGGTTCGCCCTCGTCATCGGCGGTGGTGAGCTGGTCTTCAACGCATACAAGAGCAGGGCACTGCGCGACGGCCGTCCCGACCTCACACAACGACTGGACACCACGAGGCAGGCAACGTCCATCGCGCTGGCGACGGCGTACTTGTTCGCCGTTCCCGACCCCACGTTGACAGTCGCCAGCCTGCTCTACGCCGCACCGTATTTCGTGATCGCACTGCTCGCAGCCCTGCAGGCCCGGGTCGCCGCGCCGCGCGTTCCCGGCTCGTGGCGCGAGATGTCGATGCTGTTCTCGGAGAACCTCGCCAACGCGGTCTACATCCAAGGCGACGTGCTGCTGCTCGGCTTCCTCACCGATTCCACCATCGCCGGCTACTACTCCGTTGCCGCGGTGACCGCCTGGGCGGTGGCCTTCATCGGACAGGCCTTCGGCAACACATTCCACGAAAAGCTGCGTGCAGCAGACGGACTCGTGAGCGCCGGACCGGCCTTGAAGCACACCGCGGCTCTCGGCACCGCAGCGGGCTCACTGCTGCTGGTGGCCGGCCTCCTGCTCTTCTTCACGCCCGCGTCGGATCAGATCGCGGGTGCCCTGGTGGTGATGTCGCTGTTCGTGGTGATGCGGGTGATGAATCACGTGTTCACCACCGTGCTCTACCTCCAGCACCGCGACCGCACGCGAGTGCTGGCGGCCGCAACCCTGGCACCGCTGAAAATGGTCCTCGTCCTGTGTCTGTTCCCGTTCGGTGCCGTCGGCGCAGCCGTCGCCTCGGTGATCACCGACGCCGTACTGCTCGTCTGGTTCATGCGCGCCCTGTACCGCACTGCGGTGAAAGACAAATCGGTGAAAGAAGAGGTGCCGCAATGAGACGCGCGACGTTCCTGCTGTCCAAGGACCCCGTCACCGAACACGGCGGCGACATCGCACTGTCCCGTCTGATGATGCAGCTCGCCCGTGAGGCGTTCGAGGTGCGATCGATCTGCCTGTCCAAGGAGACCGACGTCGTCCCCGACGTGGTGCGTGTCCCCAAGCCGACCGTCGACGTCGCTCTGCTCCTGAAGTCGGTGCGGCCGACGCGCTCGGTGGTACACGGACGCTACGACGTCGACGCCTTCCGCGACGCCATCGACACATCCACCTCCGATGTGTATGTGGCCGAACACAGTTACATGGCCGAATCGTTCCTCCGCTCGGCCAAGTTGGGGTCACCGTTCGCGATCAACACCGTCAACACCGAATCGCAGGTGTGGAAGGTGACCCGTGGACTGATCGGCCGTATCGAGGCACCCCGCATCCTGCGGGACGAGATCCGCGTCGCCCGCGCGGCCCATGCCGTCGGGACCTACGACGCCGACGAGGCCCAGATGTACCGAGACAACGGAGTCCGCGACGCTCGGTGGATCGACCTCACCCTCGAACCAGCACCGCAACTCGACCTGTCCCAGACCGCGAAGCGCCTGGTGTTCATGGGGACTCGCGATTGGCCACCGAACCAGGAGGCCTTCAAGATCGCGCTCGAGTACTGGCCTGCGATCTCGGCGGGAATCGAGGGTGCCGAACTGTGCATCATCGGCGCCAAGGCTCCCGGTGCCAAGGATCCCGTCTACCCCGCCGGCGTTCGCGATCTCGGCTTCGTCGACGATCTGCAGGAATTCCTCGGCACCTGCCGGGCACTGATCGCCCCGGTCGCCACCGGCGGCGGCGTGCGCGTCAAGATCCTCGACGCAGCCAGCAAGGGACTCCCCGTCGTCGGTACCTCGGCGGCCGTCGGATCACTGGATTCGATCTTCGAGCTGCCCACGTTCGACGACAAGGAGCAGTTCGTCGCCGAATGCCGCCGCTACCTGCTCGACCGCACCGCCGCCGTCAAAGCAGGGGAGCGAATCTACGAGCTGAACACCGCGCGGTGGAACGACCGTGTGCCCCATTCGACCGTCGAAGCACTGATCAGCGCCCCGTTGACGAGCACTTAGGATGACCGCCATGACCTTCCGCTCACGCCTGCTCACCGTTGCCGCAGCCGCCGCGATCGCTGTCGGACTCTCCTCGCCCGTCGCGCACGCGGCCCCGGCCGACCTGGGCTTCACCGGTGGCGCACCGTTTCTGACGCTCGACGACGCCACGCTGAACAACGAACTCGGTGCCGGACGCGACATCGGTGCCTCGTGGGTGCGGGTGGTCGTGAACTGGGCCGCGATCGAGTCGGCCCCTGGAGTCTTCGACTGGGGCAACACCGATCGCGTGATCAATGCCGCGAGAGCGCAGGGCTATTCGGTACTGGCCGTGCTGGGCGGAACCCCCGGATGGGCGCAGGGCGGCATCGCCTCACCACTGCCCGGCGCAGTTCCGCTCGATCCCAACACCTTCGGCGCATTCGCCGGCGCAGCCGCTGCGCACCTCGGTGATCGCGTGGACCACTACGAGGTGTGGAACGAGCCCAACATCCCCACCTTCTTCGCACCCGTCGATGCAGTCCGCTACACGAACATGCTGCGCGCGGCCTACCCCGCAATCCACAACGCCGACGCCGGAGCCACCGTGCTGAGCGCCGGACTGGCGACCACCATCAACGCCGGAGCCTGGACCGTCGCGCCGGTGACCTTCCTGCAGCAGATGTACGCCGCCGGAGCAGCCGGCTTCATGGACGCCGTCGCCATGCACCCCTACACCTTCCCCTTCACCGTCGAGAACGACCCCAACGGCCAATGGGCACAGGTGGATCAGGCCTACGGCACGATGGCGGCCAACGGAGACGGCGGCAAGAAGATCTGGATCACCGAGCTCGGCGCACCCACCGGCACCGGCGCGGGAGCTGTTCCCGAGGATCTGCAGGCCGCCATCATCGGCTCGAGCCTGGCCAAGGCGTCGTCGCTCCCCTACGTCGGCCCGGTGTTCGTGCACTCCCTGCGGGACTCGGGAACCAACCTCGCCGACACCGAACAGAACTACGGACTGCTGCGCAGCGACTTCAGCGCCAAGCCGGCCTACGACGTGGTGCGGGGTTCGTAGCGGAAGATCAGTCTTCTGCGGTCGCGCTGTGACAGCCGGCTCGAATGTGTGCACGCATGATGGCCTCCACCCACTCGGCGTCCTCGCATTCCAACGCGTCGACGATCTCGAGGTGATGTGCTGCGCTGCGCGAGATCTCCTTGGCGTTGTACTTTCGAAAAGTTCGTGCTGCAACAAGAGGTTTCAGCAACGCGATGGCCATCTCCGCCATTCGCGCGTTCGGGCACTTCGACAGCACGGCAGTGTGGAAGGCGTTGTTCAGACGCGCGATCTCCGGCAGGTCCTCGGCCTCGACGACGATGTCGTGCATCCGCTGCGCCGTACGACGTAGCTCCGCCAGCTCCTCGACCGAGAAATGGCCCGTGGCAAGCTTGGCGGCGTGCGGTTCCAGGAGCGACCGGGACGAGTAGATCGCCTCGACCGTCTCGCGGGTGAACTCCGTGACCCTGGCCCCCTTGTTCTTCTCCACCGTGACCACGCCCGTGGTGGCCAGAGTGAGAAGCGCTTCACGCACCGGAGTCCGGCTGACGCCGAGCCGCCCGGCGAGTTCGGCCTCGTTCAGCTTCTCGCCCGGGCTGTAGAGACCCGAGACGAGCAGGTCCAGGATCTTGTCGCTCAGCTCGGACACTGTGTGTGCCCGGCCGTCGGAGGTGTTCTCACACGGGCCATTGTGCATCAGCGAGCTGTTGCCTGGTGCCACCTCGGGAGACGAACGAGTACGACGGCGTTCCGGTGAACCTCTCACCGGCCCGCACCATTGCCAGATAGGCATCGAGGTCGATGCCCGTCTCGATCCCGAGCGAATCCAACAGCGCCACCACGTCCTCCATGGGGGCGTTGCCGAGAACGGACGGGTCGCCGGGAAACCACATGTCTCCGCCGAGGCCCCCGAAGGACGCCTCGATCCAATCGGCTCCCGCGGACAGGCTCGCCAACGCGTTGACGGTGCCGAAGCCGTTGCGGTTGTGCAGATGAACCCCCACCGGGATCCCGGGGTGACGGCCCTTGACGCGTCGAACACCGTCGTAGAACTCGTTGGGAGTTTCCACCCCGCTCGTGCCCGCCAGGTACAAGGAGTCCGCTCCGGCATCGACCACGCGCTCGATCACCGCATCGAGTTGGGCAGCGTCGACCGCGCCGCGGCACGGAGCGAAGAAGGCGGTCGCCACCGCCGCGCTGACTTTCTTTCCCGAGCGATGACCCTGGTCGACGATCGCAGTGAAATCGTGCAGCAACTGCTCGGGCGTCGAATTCTGGTTCTTCGCGGCCATCTCGCGATCGACCGGGATGATCGCAACGATCTCCTCGATCTGGGTATCGCAAGCCCGTTGTGCGCCCCGAACATTGGGTACCAGCGCCTTGTAGTAGACGCCGTCTCGTCGCGGTGCCTGCTCGATGATGCGTTCGGCATCGCTGAACTGCGGCAACACTTTCGGGTGCGCGAAGGACGTGATCTCGACGGTCGTCACACCGGAATCGACGATTCCGTGCAGCAGCTCGAGTTTGTGGTCGGTGTCCACGAACTGCGATACCGCCTGCAGACCGTCTCGAAGGCCGACCTCGACCAATCTCGCGCCCGTGGGCAACCCGTCGAACACCATCAGATGGTCCCCGCGGCACGGAAGCCGTCGATGGCTTCGCGCGTGAATTCGCCGACGGTGCTGAGGATCTCGTCGGTGTGCTCGCTGAGCTTCGGGCCGGGCCAGCGCACCGACCCGTCGGTACGACTGAGCCGGGGGAACGTGTTCTGCATCGGCACCTCGCCCAGGGTCGGATGCGGGGTGGTGATGATGGATTTGCGGGCGATGAACTGCTCGTCGCCCAACATGTCCTCGGGTCGGTAGATCTTGCCGACCGGAACCGAATGCGCGAGCAGTAGCTCTTCGAGTGCACGCGCATCGTGCTCGATGGTGAACTTCCCGACCATCGCGTCGAGCTGTTCCTGCCGCTCGCCACGCGCACCGTGCGTGCTGAACTGCGGGTCGGTGGCCAACTCCGGCATACCCATCGCCTCGGCGAGACGCGCGAACACCGTGTTCTGGTTGGCTGCGATCAGGACCCATCCGCCGTCCGCGGTGGGGTAGACGTTGCTGGGCGCGACATTCGGCAGAATGGCACCGCTGCGTTCGCGCTGATAGCCCGAGATGACCCACTCCGGCACAATCGATTCCATGATGCCGAGTACGGCCTCGTAGATGGCCGAATCCACCACTTGTCCACGGCCACTGCGGGTTCGTTCGTACACCGCACCGAGTGTCCCGATGGCGGCGAACACCGCAGCCAGGGTGTCACCGATCGAGATTCCGACCCGTGACGGCGGCGTCGAGGGATCTCCCACCACGTAGCGCAGTCCACCCATTGCCTCACCGATGGAGCCGTAGCCTGCGCGCGAGGAGTACGGGCCGCTCTGACCGAATCCCGAGACCCGAGCCAGCACCAGACCCGGGTTGTCGGCCGAGAGCGTGTCGTAGTCCATCCCCCACCGCTCCAGGGTTCCCGGGCGAAAATTCTCGACGACGATGTCGGACCGCGAGATCAACGTCCGCGCGATGCCCTGCCCCTCGGGGGTGCGCAGGTCGACCGTCACCGATTTCTTGTTGCGACCGACGACCGACCACCACAGCGATTCGCCCTGCGGACGCGTCCGACCCCATTCACGCAATGGGTCTCCGGTTCCCGGCTGCTCGAGCTTGATCACCTCGGCACCGAGATCGCCGAGAATCTGCCCGCAGAACGGCCCGGCGATCAGCTGACCCATCTCGATGACGCGCAGGCCCTCGAGGGGGCCGGTTGACGCCGGCCGAGGTGTACTCGTCTCATCCGTGGCTCGATCGTCGACAGTCACAGCTTCTCCTCTATTGCATGCAATCAATGTGTAGTTCCAGTCTCTGGCCCAGTTCTACCAGCAATCGGTGTTGTTTTGCATACAATCAGGTTGACGTAGTGATCCGCAACACATACCGTTGCGGCAGCCCGATCCCCTCATCGCGCATCGAGATTTCAGGAGAGTTCGTTGACGTCAACCCGCCCGACCGAATCCGAAGTCGACACCCAGGACGGTGAACGCGCGTCGGACATGAATTCGACCCTCGGTTTGCCGATGCGCTGGTTCGTACCCATGGCGGTGGCGATCGTCGTGCTGGCGTACCTGTTCACCCCCGCGAAGGGAATGACGGCGGGCTTCGCCACCACGATGGCCCTCGGCGGCCTGCTGATGGTGATGGGTAACGCGATCCCGTGGTTCAACCGCATCGGCGGTGGCGTCATCCTCGCCATCCTGGTTCCGGCCGTGCTGTTCAGCTACAACCTGATGCCCGAGCGCACCGCTACGGCGATCGACGACTTCTACACCCTGTCGGCGTTCGGTGAATTCGTCGTCGCCGCATTGATAGTCGGCAGCATCCTCGGAATGGACCGCTCTCTGCTGATCAAGGCGGGTTCGCGCATCATCGTGCCGATCGTGGCCACCATCGCGGTGTGTTTCGCTCTGTTCGGATTCATCGGGTATCTCACCGGATACGGACTCGGCAAGATGTTGTTCTACGTCGTCGGGCCCGTTCTCGGTGGAGGCGTTGCGGCAGGGGCCATTCCGATCTCCGAGATCATCGCGCAGAACACCGGCGGAGCCTCGACCGACTACCTGTCGATGCTCGTGCCCGCAGTCGTCGTGGCCAACACCGTCTGCATCGTCGTGGCGGGTGCGCTGGCGTGGCTCGGCAGGCGAAAGCCGAACCTGTTCCCCCGCTTCAACGGCAACGGCGAACTTGCCGTCACGAAGTCGAAGATGATCGTGCCGGTGGGCAGAGCAGTGTCCTCGGCAGACGCCGTTCGCAGCTCCATCATCGGATTGTTCACTGCCGGAATGCTGTTCATGATCGCCGACGCCATGTCGTTCTACCTCCCCTCGATCCACAGCTACGTCTTCCTGATCGTGTTGTGCGCCATCGCGAAGATCTTCCTGCCCATCCCGGACTTCCTGGTTCAGGGTGCGGACATCTGGTACAAACTCGTCGCAAGCGCCTTCATCCCGGCCATCCTGGTGGCAGTGAGCATCGTGGCGATCGACTTCAAGCAGGTGCTGACCCTGCTCAACGATCCCGTGTACATGTTCTCCACCATCGCAGTCGTTTTCGTCGCCCTGTTCGCCGCCGGATTCGTGGGATGGCTGGTACATCTGCACTTCATCGAATCGGCAATCTCGGGCGGACTCGGTCTGGCCGACTTCGGCTCGAGCGGCGACCTGGCCGTACTGGGTGCCGCGAATCGACTGGAACTGCTTCCCTTCCTGTCCATCTCGTCACGCATCGGTGGCGGACTGGTGGTGTTGACTCTGTCGATCCTGGGGCCTCTCGTGCTGTGACGCGCGACCTGGCACCCACCCGCCGAAGCCGAGCGGTATGGAACAACGTTCCAGTTGTGGCAGGATCTGGCCATGACGAACACGAAGCCGACATCAGCGCGACGTTCGGATGCTCTGTCGAAAGAGCGCATCGTGACGGTGGCGATCGAGATGCTCGATGAGGGCGGAACCGACGCGTTGACGTTCCGCACTCTGGCCGCACGTTTGTCGACAGGCCCCGGAGCGCTGTACCACCACCTCGGCAACAGAGACGATCTGCTGGCGGCAGCGGCCGAAACCGTCATGGCATCGGCCCTCGAATCATCGTCCGAGAACGGTGCGGCAGAACATGATGTTCGCGGCCTGATGATGAGAGTGTTCGACGTGATCACCACTCGCCCATGGGTGGCAACGCAACTCGCCGCAGCTCCGTGGCAGCCGGCCATCCTGCATCTGTTCGACCGCATCGGAACCGAACTCAACACACGCGGAGTTCCGCAGGATGCGCAGTTCGACGCCGCATCCGTCCTTCTGTACCACGCTATCGGGGTTGCGAGTCAGCGCGATGCCGGGAGGGAACTGGCCACCACGGTGACGGACCGTGCGGCATTTCTCGACTCCACGCGCACAGCAGTGACGGACACCGGCGACTATCCGTTCCTGACTCGGATCGCGTCGCAGTTCGCAAGCCACGACGACCGCGAGCAGTTCCGGGCCGGAGTCGACATCATCCTGGCCGGCATCGACCGAGGTTGAACCGACCGCCAGCCGACACCCCCGCTTGACAGGCTTGGAACAGTGTTCCATTCTTGGTTGGAACGGCGTTCCAACAACGAGCGGAGACAGTCATGGGTTCATCCATCTCGATCATCGGTGCAGGCCTCGGCGGCCTGGTGCTGGCACGAGTACTGCACGTGCACGGAATCGCCGCCACGGTGTACGAGGCCGACGCCACGCCTGACGTGCGCACCCAGGGCGGGCAGCTCGACATCCACGAGCACGACGGGCAAGTCGCCCTGGCCGCAGCCGGGCTGACAGAGCAGTTTCGGGCCATCATTCACGAGGGAGGCGAAGCGACTCGCGTACTACGCCCGAACGGCGAGGCTCTGTTCGACGAATCCGACGACGGCACCGGAGGTCGACCGGAGGTGCTGCGCGGCGACCTGCGACGCATTCTGCTCGACTCACTGCCCGCCGACACCGTTCAGTGGGGCCACAAGCTCGCCTCCGCGCGCCCGCTGGGCAATGGGCAACACGACATCGAGTTCGAGAACGGAACCACCACGGTCAGTGATCTGCTCGTCGGCGCCGACGGCGCGTGGTCACGAGTCCGATCTCTGCTCTCCGCCGCCGTGCCCGAATATGTGGGCACGGTCTTCATCGAGACCTACCTGCACGACGTCGATGCGCGTCACCCCGCCACCGCCCGGGCAGTCGGTGGTGGCGCAATGTTCGCCCTCAGCCCGGGTAAGGGAATCACCGTGCACCGAGAGGTCGGCGGCATCCTGCACACCTACGTTCAGCTCAACCGCAGCCCCGAGTGGATCGACTCGATCGATTTCTCCGACGCCGCTTCCGCCAAAGCAACGATCGCAGCCGAGTTCGACGGGTGGGCAACGGAATTGACGGCGTTGATCACCGACGGGGAGACCGCGCTGGTTCCCCGCAGGATCTTCACGCTGCCCAACGACCACCACTGGGATCACACATCGGGAGTGACACTCCTGGGCGACGCCGCGCACCTGATGCCGCCATCCGGCGACGGCGCGAATCTGGCGATGTTCGACGGTGCCGAACTCGCTCGCGCGATCGCCGATCACCGCGGCGACCTCGACACAGCTCTGTCGGTCTTCGAGAAGGCCATGTTCACCCGAAGTGAAGCGGTGGCCGTCCAGGCACACGAAACGCTCGACCTGTGTCTCGGGGAACGATCACCGTTCGGGCTGATCGACCTGATCACCGGCGTCACCACCGGCAGCTCCGGTGATCGCCTCGCGCAGTAGCACATTCGCTGTCCGCCGCGATGTCGAGTGCGAGGGTGGGACCCAACCGCCTCCATGTCGGTCATGATGTACCGGTGCCGACTACCGATCCGTTCCATGCCCTCGTTCTGATGAACGCAGTGTTCGCCTCTGCCGCATGGAGTCTCGCCAAGCCCTCGTGGCCCGCAGCGATATCGCTGGTTGTTGCCTCCATCCTGTGGTTGTTCTTCAACGCCCCCATCGAAGGCGCGGTGTTGTACGTGGTCGACTCGGACAGAGGGTTGACCGAATCCGACTTCCTCACTGTGGCCGGGGTGATCCTGGCTGGGGTGACTGTTGCCAGAGTCCGTCGCGGCCGGCGACCGGGCGTCGACTCCTGAGCTGGTACGTCGTCGGTCAGATGTAGTCCTGTAGACGGATGCGCAGTCGAGTACCCGGTGATTGACTCTTCCCCGTGAGTCGTCCGATGAGTGTGCTCGTCACCCGAAGTCGCTGGTCGATCGTCGTATTGGCATGCGGCGGGGCGGCGTTGGTGGCCGCGTTCGTACTCGGCCCAGCTGCGTTGCTGCGCGGACGCTATCCGCAGTTCCAGGATCCATCCGTCATGGGTGAGTTGCTCGGCCGCGGCGTGGTCGAGTACTGGGGTAACGGCGTCCGCACCTACCCTCCCGGCTTGGCGGAGATGGTGGACTACTGGTTCGAGTGGCACGCGATCAAGATCGTCATCTCGGTGCTGCTGACCGTGGTTCTGGGTCTGCTCGCGGCGACTCTGTGGCGGCGATCTCTGACGGCAGGCGTAGGTTACGTGGTCGCTGCGGCCACTACGACTGTGCTGTCGTTGTTTTCGGTGTTCGTGGCTGTGCTCAACATCCAGTCGACGGTCGCACCCGTGGTCGCCCTGCTTCCGATGCTCTCCGCTGACAATGCGGACGGGCGAGCGGCGCAGTCTCTGATCGAGAACGGCGTGCAGAGTGGAGACACCAGGCCGCCTCTGCTCGAGTTGCTCACACAGGTCGAGCACTACAACTGGGCGGTGATCGTCGCTACCGCAGTGGTGATCGCGGTCGTCGGTACCGGAGCCGTGATCGCCTTCCGACGCTACGGATCGTCGGACGGTGCTCACCGTCGAATGTTCGTCATCCTCGGATCGCTCGGCGCGGTGATGACGATCGCGATGGCGCTGCTGTTCGTCGCGGCCGTCGTTGCCGTCGTCGATCCCAGCGCAGCCCTGCTCGGCGCGGTCGGTCTCTGACTCTATTGCCGGCTGCGATCGCGGGCACGTGCACGGAATTGGCCGAGTGCGAGGACGATCAACGCGACTCCCAACAGCGTGAGGGGAATGTGGGCGAGGGGCGCGTAGATGTCGAGTACGACGAGCTGCCACACCACCCACCCGATGGTCACCAGTCCCACACACGCGACGTACACCGCCGCTTCGGACGCATCGACGAGCACCGCGGCCACGCAGATCAACGGCCCGAGACCGAGAAAGAACAGCACGAACAACCCGGATACGCGGTAGTCCCAGGTGTGCCACGAAGGGAGCATTCCGACGTCTAACCCGAGCGACCGCCCACTGGGGTCGGAGGTCAGGGACAGTCCGTTGAACATCCCGGCTGCACCGAGCACGATCAGCAATGCCACCGTCGAGAGCTTGTTCACGGTGGCGTCATGAGTTGGTCGTCCTTCGGTCGTGGCCGCCGCACCCCGGCGTAGCTGTTGATCCTGCCAGAAGGAGGCCGCTCGGTCTTGTTCTATCCGAGAAAGCACTATGCGAGACTCAGCGTATGAGCATCAAGCTCGAAAACGTCGGCATCGCCGTCCGCGACATCGAAGCCACGATCGACTTCTTCACCGAGCTCGGCCTCACGGTCCTCGGCCGCGACACGGTCAGCGGTGAGTGGGCGGACATCGCCGTCGGCCTCGACGGCAACCACGCCAAGATCGCAGTGTTGCAAACCCCGGACGGCCTCGGCCGTATCGAGCTTTTCGAGTACATCCACCCCGATGCCATCGAGACGACGCCGACGCTGCCCAACGAGATCGGCATGCACCGCATCGCGTTCTCGGTCGACGACATCGACGCCGCTCTGGCGATTGCAGCTCGCCACGGTTACTTACCCCTGCGAGGCGTGGCCGATTACGAGGGCGTCTACAAGCTCACCTACCTCCGCGGGCCGAGCGGCATTCTTCTGATGTTCGCCCAATCGCTTTCGACTCCCGAAAGCTAGGTCACCGCGTTGGCGGCTCGAACAACCGCGTCGAGGGTGGCAGACAGAACGGAGCGATCGATACCGGCCGCCCACTCGGAGCCTGCGGCAGTGCGATATTCGAGCATCGTGACGGCATCGCTGTCGTTGCCGGCCCGCACACTGGTCTGGGTCAGGCCGAGAATCTCCACGTGACGGCCATGCGCGGCCAACGCGTCGACGAGTGCCTCGACCGGCCCGACGCCCCCGTGTGACGTGCTGTAGGACGTCCCGTCGATCTTCAGTGTGACGCAGGTGTCGGCGGAACCGTTGTCATCGTGAGAGTCGAAGCCGATCAGCGTCACATCGGCGTCGTCGATATCGATGTACTCCGCCCTGAAGATGTCCCAGAGCTGCTCGGCCGACAGTTCGGTACCGATCGAATCGGTGCGGTTCTGCACGTGCCGGGCGAGGTCGATCTGAAGGCGACGCGGGAGTTCGATGCCGTAGCCGGTTTCCAGAAGGTAGGCGATTCCTCCCTTGCCCGATTGCGAGTTCACTCGAATGACAGCGTCGTACGAGCGACCGATGTCGTTGGGGTCGATCGGCAGATACGGCACCCGCCATTCGATCTCGTCTTCGGAGCGACCTTCGCTCACCGCTCGCGTGCGGTGCTCGGCGAAACCCTTCTTGATGGCGTCCTGGTGCGTACCACTGAAGGCGGTGTGCACCAGATCGCCCACATACGGGTGCCGAGGATGGATCTCGAGTTGGTTGCAGTATTCGACGGTGCGGCGAATCTGGCCGATGTCGGAGAAGTCGATCATGGGATCGATACCCTGTGCATGCAAATTGAGTGCGAGAGTGGCGATATCGACGTTTCCGGTGCGTTCGCCGTTGCCGAACACACAACCCTCCACTCGTTGCGCACCGGCCAGAACTGCCAGCTCGGCGCAGGCAATGCCCGTGCCGCGGTCGTTGTGCGGATGGACCGAGAGGATCACGCTGTCTCGACGCGCAAGGTTGTTGTTCATGTACTCGATCTGGTCTGCATAGACATTCGGTGTCGCCACTTCCACGGTGGCAGGCAAATTCAGGATGACCGGCCGCTGCTGCGTAGCGTCCCACGCAGTCGTGACTGCATCGCAGACGTCGAGAACATAGTCGGGTTCGGTGAGATTGAAGACCTCGGGTGAGAATTCGAACCGCACGTTGGGCAGGTCGCCGGCAAGTTCGAGAACGTCGGCCGCGCCCGAAAGTATCAGTGAGCGAAGCTCGTTGGCCTCGCGGCCGAGTACCACCTCACGCCACGTCGGAGCAGTGGCGGTGTACATGTGGATCACCACGTCGTTGGTGATGCCGCGAATCGACTCCACCGTTCGCTCGATCAGGTCACGTCGAGCCGGGGTGAAGACCACCACGGTGACGTCGTCCGGTGCAAGGTCGGTGTGGTCAAGCAGTCGCACGAAATCGAAATCGGTTTGCGAGGCCGACGGATAGCCGACTTCGATTTCCTTGTAGCCCATGGCAACCATCAACTCGAAGAACTGCTTCTTGCGGGCAGGATCCATCGGCTCGGGAAGCGCTTGGTTACCGTCGCGGAGATCGACAGGTACCCACAGCGGTGCCTCGGTCAGCCGTCGGTCCGGCCATTGACGTTCCGTCAGCGGAATGTCGACCTTCGAGTAGACATCACGGTAACGATGTGACGGCATCTGGGAGCGCCGCTGCCGATTCCAGGTGGGCGCACCGGAGGGGACGGGACCAGCGGGAGTGGACAGGGTGGGAAATGCAGACATGGTGGAGGTACCTGTTCTGATCGGACGGTGAGGCGAACCGGCAGGCATCGGGCTCCACGACGGGGTTGCCGGTCCTGGCTATGCCCCGTTGTGGCCGATAAGGAGAAGGCCCGTGAATGTGCGCATGCGAGCAATGTATCACTACTCCTCAGACAAGCTGAGGAGTAGTGTTCCAGTGTGACCGCGATACGCCGAACATCCTTGGCCGATCAGGCCGCCGAACTTCTGCTTGCACGAATTCAGTCCGGCGAGTGGCCAATCGGCACCAAACTGCCAGGTGAAACCACCCTTGCCCCCATGTTCGACGTCGGTAGATCGACGATGCGCGAGGCCATCAGACAACTGGCGGGGCGCGGAATCCTCGTCACCCGGCAGGGCTCAGGAGTCTTCGTCGAATCACTCGACGAGGCACGGACGGAATGGGACCGAGTTCTGCAGCGGGTTCACATCACCGCAGTCCTCGAAGCCCGCCTCGCGATCGAAGGTGAGGCCGCCGCCCTCGCCGCAACCAGACGCACCCCCACCGATCTCGACACCATTCGCAGCTCACTCGAAACGCGCAACACCGCTCGCAGCGACGCAGTCGATCTGGTGAACGCGGACATGGCTTTTCACCGCTCCATCGTGGTCGCGTCACACAACGACATTCTGCTCGGACTCTTCGACTCCATGGCACCACGTCTCCGCGACGCCATGATCGACATGTTGCGAATGGCCGGATCGTTCGGCGACAAGGCCGACCACGACACGCACGCAGACGTCGTCGAGGCAATCGGGGCCCGCGATTCACAAAAAGCTCACGTCCTCACACGCGCGCACCTGCTGGAGTTGTCGGAGTCGATGAATCCGTCGATGTAACGGGCCGGCAGGTAAGGGAGGAACAAGGTGTATCCGGGATGGGACTTCATGCGGAACGACAGCTTGGTGTGGCGACTGCCCATGTACGCGGGGACAATTGGCTCTGAAGGCAATCCAGCGTTCGAGCCACCTGTTGCGTGGACACGCGCGCTCGAGGCCGTGGCACGGGACCTGGAGTGCCTGCGGTTCGGGCGTGAAGTCAACCTGAGCCCACTCGTATGGGAGTTCGAGATCACCCCCCAATACTGCGTGATAATCGGGTGGGCCGGAGCCAAGGGCATCGGAGGTTTCGGCCGAGGCGACGGTATGTCGATGGATTCGACCTACCCCGACGCCGCCGTATGGGTGGCCGAGACAGTACAAACGGAGTTGGCCGGATACGAATTCGTGCAGTGGCCGAGCCACGGCAAGCACTTACTGAAGCCGTCCGCCCACTCGAACGTTGCGCGATGGATAGATCCGCACGACAACACCGTGGTGGCCGATATCGGATCTCTCTGCCTTCCCTGAGGAGTTTTCACACAGGGTTGAGTCGTGTTCGCAGCAAACAGAATTCGTTACCTTCGGGATCGGCGAGCACGTGCCACGACTCCTGGCCGGTCTGACCGATGTCCACTCGTCGTGCGCCGAGCGCGAGAAGTCGTTCCAATTCGGCGTCCTGATCCCGATCGGTTGCGCTGACGTCGATATGCAAGCGAGGCTTCGCGTTTTCGGGATTCTCGTTACGACTGAGGATGATGGTCGGCTGCGCCCCTCCGAACCCGTCGCGCGCACCGATCTCCACGGAACCGTCGTCCTCCCTGTCCAATACGACGAAGTCCAACACCTCACACCAGAACGTGGCCAAGGCCACGGGATCGCGACAATCGAGTATGAGTTCACTGATTCGACATGCCATGGGCGCGAATCTACACCTGGCACAGGGTCGAAAAGCGCGTTGACGGTCGACCTCCGCCGAACACCTTTGTTTTCATAGGAATTGCCCGGGTATGCGCCCTTGATGCCCGATTCAGCGACATCACCCGCACCGACCGAAGCAGACCCCGACGACCCCCGTAAGGCGGATTCACCCGCGGATCTGACCAAGCCGTCCTGGATCTACGTACTGAAGAAGACCGCCCGTGAGTTCTCCCGCGACCAGTGCACCGACCTCGCAGCCGCGCTGACCTACTACGCCGTGCTCTCGCTCTTCCCCGCGATCCTGGCCATCGTGTCGTTGCTGGGCGTGTTCGGTCAAGGGCAGGCCACGGTCGACGGAGTACTGCAGATCGTCGGCGATCTCGGACCCCAATCGGCGGTCGACACCCTGCGCGAGCCGATCGAACAGCTCGTCCAGGCACCTACCGCGGGCTTTGCGTTGATCATCGGTATCGCCGGTGCGCTGTGGTCTGCGTCCGGCTACGTCGGCGCATTCGGCCGCGCGATGAACCGCATGTATGAGGTGGACGAGGGCAGGCCCATCTGGAAGCTGCGTCCGGTGATGCTTCTGGTCACGCTCGTCGCTCTCGTACTCATCGCACTCGCCGCCGTCATGCTGGCGATCAGTGGGCCCGTAGCGAAAGCTGTGGGCGACGCCGTCGGACTCGGTGATACCACTTTGACGATCTGGAACATCGCGCGCTGGCCCCTGGTCCTGATCGTTGTGGTACTTGCGGTGGCGATCCTGTACTACGCAACACCGAATGTGCAGCAGCCCAAGTTCAAATGGATCAGTTCCGGTGCCGCCGTCGGCATCATCGTGTGGATTCTGGCCACCGTCGCGTTCGGCTTCTACGTCGCGAACTTCTCCAGCTACAACAAGACCTACGGATCCCTCGCTGGAGCCATCGTGTTCCTGCTGTGGCTCTGGATCACCAACTTGGCCTTGCTGTTCGGAGCCGAACTGGACTCCGAACTCGAACGTGGCCGTCAACTCCAGGCAGGCATCGTCGCCGAGAAGCGCCTGCAACTTCCGCCCCGGGACACCCGAGTCTCGGACAAGAACGACGAGAAGGATGCGCAGGCCGTGGAGCAGGGTCGCAAACTGCGGGAGGAACACAACCCGGAACAGTGAGCTCAGCGAAAGAGCTAGACTTCCCGACGCCGTGCCCAACCACCTTTGGAGTCTCCACATGCCCCAGCTGAAGACCGTCAGCGAATTCACCGGCAAGTGGTTCGCCCTGATCGTCGTGGCCGCAGGAGCGCTGGCCCTGATCACTCCCGACACGTTCAGCGGCGGCACACCGGCCGTTCCGTGGCTGCTGTCGATCATCATGCTCGGCATGGGAATGACGTTGCGGCTCTCCGACTTCGCTGTCGTCGCCCGGCGACCGTGGGCACTGTTGCTCGGGGTCGCCGCGCAGTTCATCGCGATGCCGCTCCTCGGACTCGGCATTGCCAACACGCTCGGACTGTCGGCGGCACTGACCGCAGGCATGGTGTTGGTCGGCTCCGCACCGGGCGGTACCGCATCCAACGTGATGGTCTATCTGGCCAAAGGCGATACCGCACTGTCGGTGGCGATGACGTCGGTGTCCACCCTGCTCGCACCGATACTCACGCCACTGCTGGTGCTCTGGCTCGCCGGTGAATACCTGCCGGTCGACGCCGGTGGACTGTTCGTCTCGATCCTGCAGATAGTACTGGTACCCGTCGTACTCGGAGTTGTTCTGCGCCTGCTGTTTCCGGCGATCATCGACCGCATGCTCGATGCTCTACCGTTGATCTCGGTCGCCGGAATCACCGCCGTCGTCGTTCTCGTCGTGGCTGCCAGTGCACCCACACTGCTCTCGATCGGAGCACTCATCGTCGTGGCCGTGGTTCTGCACAATTCGCTCGGACTCGCGGTGGGGTACGGCATCGGCAAGGCGTGCGGACTCGATGTCGCCAGCCGACGCGCGATCAGCATCGAGGTGGGTATGCAGAACTCCGGCCTGGCCGCAGCACTCGCGTCGGTCCATTTCAGTCCCGCGGCGGCTCTGCCCGCGGCCATCTTCTCCGTGTGGCACAACGTCTCCGGCTCACTTCTGGCCAGCTACTGGTCCAGGCGATCGATCGAACCGCGGCCGGCCGAGCGCACGCCGGAGTCGACACGTACAGCGACCGAGTAGAACCCGCACGCTGGATTTCGACACAGAATCCGGTGCAGCTGACCGTGCTGAGCGCGGTCGGCTGCACCGGATTTTTCGGTTCTGCTCCGCACTTCCTTGCGTTATCTGCATTCGTTATGCAATATATGCATAGTGCTCAGTGTCCGCCGAGCTCGACGTCGAGGAGGCCCCATGATCACAGTGACCAGCGCCGCGGGTGGTGTCGGCCGCTTGCTCGTTCGACAGCTCGCTGCGCAGAACGTGCCGGTTCGGGCGGTGGTCAAGAACACGACGCAAGCCGAGACCACCCGCGGCGACGGAGCCACCGAGGTCGTCGTGGGTGATCTCCGATCTCAGGACACGCTCCATACCGCCCTGGCAGGGACCGACGTCCTCTACCACGCTGCACCGACGCAGATCATCGACGAGAAGCCGATCATCGATCACCTGATCGCAGTGGGACCGGCAAGCGGATTACAGCACATAGTTTTTCATTCCGTGATCCATCCGAACCTGCACCAACTGACGCACCATCACCAGAAGGACATCGCCGAAGGGATGCTGCGCGACAGCGGAATTCCCACTACGGTGCTCAGGCCGTCGCACTACATGCAGAACTACTTGGAAGTGTGGGAATTTCTGCAGGCCGGAGTGATGCCCTACCCGGTTTCTCCGGACAGCGTCATGGGCGTTGTCGACGTAGCCGACGTGGCCGAAGCCGCCGCGAACATCCTGATCGACCCATCGCCGCACAAGGGTCGCGTCTACGACCTGTCCACCGTGGAACTCACGCGTCACGAGATGGCAGAGATCTGGTCCGATGTGCTCGGCCACAAGGTAACTGCCCTTCGGATCCCGCCATCGTCGCTGACGAACTCACTGACGGTGCTGCCTGCACTTGCCCCGGTCATCGGACATGCGTTGGTCTCGACCAAACTGAAATCCATCGGCCACCTCGTTCGTGGCGCCAAAGCTGCGTCCAACCCGCGTGACATGAAGAACTGGCCCGCCGACGCACGCACGGCGTACCGAACGATGATGACCCACTACGACGGCTACGGCCTACCGGCAGGAGACCTGAAGGTTCTTCCGACGCTGCTCGGCCGTGCTCCCACATCGTACGAACAGTTCGCACGGCGTTCGGCCGCTGAGCTCGGGCGGTCGGACCGATGATCCGCCGAGGGCCCCACTACCGCCCCGGCCGGTCGTTGGTCACCGGCGCGAGTTCCGGAATCGGTGCCGAATTCGCCCGAGCGCTGGCGGCACGAGGATCCGATCTCGTACTCGTCGCACGACGAGAAGAGCGACTGACCGCTCTAGCGGAGGAGCTCGAGCAGAAGCACGGAATCCATTGCCGCACAGTGGCCTGGGACCTGTCGGAAAAGTCGAGCGGCCGCCGACTGCGCGAGCTGGTGCCCGAGCGGATCGATCTCGTCGTCAACAATGCAGGGTTCGCCGTACAGGGACCGTTCGCGGACGGCGATGCCGACGACTTCGAGCGCCTCGTCGCTGTAGACATCCGCGCGGTCGTCGACATCTGTTCGGCGTTCCTGCCGGACATGATCGACCGCAGGGACGGGACCATCGTCAACGTGGCCAGCACGACTGCGTTCCAGCCCGTTCCGTCGCTCGCGGTGTATGCGGCCGCCAAAGCATTCGTTCTGAGCTTCAGCCAGTCCCTGTGGTACGAGTCTGCCAAGAACGGAGTCAGGGTGTTCGCACTCAATCCCGGGCCGACCCGCACCGAATTCTTCGATGTCATCGGAGACTCCGCCGCAGCGACCGGTACCTACCAAACACCGAACGAAGTCGTGGACACTGCCATGCGCGCACTCGACGCCAGAAGATCTCGGCCGCAGGTGATCTCGGGCCGACGAAATACCGCTCAGGCCATCGCGGCGGGTCTGGTTCCCGCGCGAATTCTGTTGCCCGCCCTCGCGCGCATGCTTCACTAGTACGGTTCCGAACGCGGCGTTCTCCCGACTCCCCCACCGAAATGTAGTGTCACGAACATGGCCAGGGTCTCCAGATTCACACTCGCCGATCGGCAGGAAGCGGTCGCGCGCGCTTTCGGCGGTGCCGAAAGCCCAGCGAGCGTGGCGACCTCGCTGGGTATCCACACCACCACGCTCTATCGCTGGGCCGGATCGTCGACCACCGACGAGCCCGGGCCCGCAGCGGCCCGACTGATCGAGGCCACCCAGGAGCTGTTGCGTCACGCCGACTACTCGGACATCACGATCGAAAGCGTTGCTGCCCGATGCGGTCTCGCACCGAGAACGGCGTTCCACCACTTCCCCACCAAACGTGAGCTGTTCCAAGCGGCGGTCGACGACGCCGCCACCGTACTGATCGGCCGCATTCACGAGGGCTCGATCACCGCGACGTGGCCCGACTCGCCCCTCGAGCAACTGCAGACGTTTCTACACATCGCGGCCGCGAGCATCTACGACACCCCGCGTACCCATGTGCTGTTCCGCAACCTCGGAGTACCGAGATCCGAGGGCTCGGCAGAACGCTGGCACGACAGCTTCGTCGATGCGATCGCACAACTACTGAGGGCCGCGGCGGAAGCACGACAGATTCGCAGCGACACGGACATCGTCGCGACCGCGCACCTCCTCACCGGAGCCATGCGAGGGATCCACACAGCAGTATTCGAGGGCACGGACCCTGCCACCGCATTGAGCCTCGTCGACAGGGTTCACTTGTTGGTCCCACCGCGCTGACATCAAGTACGAGTCGAATACCTGAGCACAACAACGGAATTACGGTTCGGTGAAGGGCCGGTCGCACTACGCCCGCGAACGAAAATCATCTCGAGCTGGACCTGCTACCTCGACTTGTACTTCTCTCGGTGTGGTCATCGATCTCTCTCGGCCAACCCCGCCCATACGCCGTGACGTTCCTCGAACGTCATGCAATGGTCGTAACACGAGTCGATGACCGGACACGCCGTGCAGATCAGCTTGGCGGCGCGTTCGCGCTCGGACTGTTCGCGACTGCTCTCGTTTCCGTCGCCGTAGAACAGATACCCGAAGCCGCGACAGTGTGCGTCTGCCTGCCATACCCACTGTTCGACCAGTGGCACCAGCACTTTCCGATTCCCGCTGTTCATTGCTTTCGACCCAGTCTTCTTTCACTGCGCACGATGGGCCCCGAGGCGTCCTGCCTCGGGGCCGATCGATCAGTCCGTGGTGATGACTTTCCCTCGAGTTTCGGGAACCAGAAGGCACCCGAGCATTCCCACGACCGCTCCGATGACTCCGAACCCCATTGCACGATGGATGTTTCCGTCGGCCAGCATGATCGCGAACAGCGGAAACAGTCCCGACCCGATACCGCGTGCCACGTAGTACGTGGCACCCGAACCGAGGGCTCGGTAGCGCGTGGGGTAGAACTCCGATATCCAGGTGCCGATCACACCGAATCCCGCATAGCCGATGGCACAGCCGGCCAGAGCTGCTGTGGCGGCGGTCCACACACTGCCCGTACCGGCAGGCATCTCGGTGTCCGACCCGATCGACAGAAACAGCCCGAATCCGACCACACCTACTGCACAGGACCAGAATGTGGATCCGCGGCGACCGATCCTGTCCGACAACGCTCCGAACGTGATGTACGAAGCGATGCCGAGCACAGTTCCGATCGAAAGCACGATCGTCGCCCAGCCCAACGACAACCCGGCGTATTCGCGCAGGTAGGTGGGACCGAACGTGATGTAGCAATAGCTGGCGGCGAAAATTCCGGTGGTGGCAAGGGTCAGGAACAGTCCACCGACGATCGTTCGACGCTTGTCGGCCGCGCTCGTCAGCTGCTGCGCTTCGGTAGGTTCCACGGCGACCAACGGCGGTGCGTCCTTGGCTGCGCGCCACACCTTGGATTCCGGCAGCATCCGGAAGGCGAACAGCCCCACTGCGACGCTCATGGCTCCGATGATGACGAAGCCGGTACGCCAACCGGATTCCGATCCAAGCGTGGTGATGGTGCCGAACAGAATTGCCTGAGTGATAAGAGTTCCGCAGATGAACATCCCCTGCAGAACACTCCCCATCAGTCCTCGGTTTCGCGTCTTCCACGTCTCGGTGAACATCGCGAAGATGACGCCGAAGGCACCGCCCATCGCCACACCCGCCAATACGCGGGTCAGGGTGAAGAGCTCGAAGCTGTCGAGGAAGGCTCCGACGATCGCCAGCACGCCGTAGATGGCGGTGAACGCGACGTAGGTCGGCCGACGGCCCCAACGATCGGCGGTCCAACCGAACAGAAAGCCGCCGGCAATCGACGCGATGCTCTGAGCCGTGATGACGCCGACCACAGCCTGAGTCGATACCGCGAACGAATCGGCGAGATCCCTCAACGGATAGCTCAACAGGTTCAGTTCCATGCTCTCGATGAGGGCACCGGTGATGGCGAAGCCGAGAACCATCTTTCGTTCCTTCGGCGTGTACGCGTTCTCGGCGTTGAGCCGGCTCTCCCCCACTGCGCTGGTCGACTTCACAGTGCTCCGACCTTCCCTGCGCGAGCCCTGACCTTGTTGGTCATCGACCCGATTCCCGTGATGCTGCTGGTGATGACATCGCCGTCGGTGAGGAACCGCTGAGGCGTCATACCCAGGCCGACACCCGCGGGTGTCCCGGTGAAGATCAGATCGCCGGGGTAGAGGGTGACTTCCGCCGATATGTACTCGATCAACTCCGGAATCGAGAAGACCAGGTCCCCGGACGTTCCGTCCTGGACGAGTTCATCGCCGATCCAACACTTCAACGACAGCCGATCGAGGTCCTCGAACTCGTCGGGAGTCACCAGCACCGGCCCGATCGGCGCGTAGTTCCGAAACGACTTGCCGAAGCTGTACTGCGGAGTGCTTCCCTGCAGCTGGACCTCTCTGTCCGAGATATCCTGCCCCACAGTCAACCCCGCGATGCAACTCCATGCGTCGTCCTTCGAGACCCTGGCTGCTTCGCGTCCGATGACCACCACCAATTCGACCTCCCAATCGACGGAGTCGCCCGACAATTCGACGTCGGCGTCCGGTCCGGCGATCGCCGACGGGAACTTGGTGAACAACAGCGGGACCGTCGGCAGCGGTGATCCTGCCTCGCGGGCATGGTCGACGTAGTTGAGCCCTACCCCGATCACCTGACGTGGTCGGGGGCTCACCGGACCCACGTCGGCAGTGCCCGAAGACGCGGCCGGGTGATCGGGGTTCACCGCCGCGGCCCACGCTGTGAACTCCTCCCAGCGCTCGAAGATGTCTTCGATACGGTGGCCGAACCTCTCACCGCTGAGCCGAGCAACGTCGATCTCGGCCCCACCGTGCAGCAAGGTGAGCCGACCCGCATGATTGGCGATACGCATTGTCGAATCCTGTTCTGAGACTGTCGTTGGGCAACACTATGATTGGGACGATTGGTCGCTGACGAGTCGGTAGGTGGACCAGCGCGCGTGTGCACCGATCCTGTCGACCGCCGCCGATACCGAACCTGTCGGGGACACCGCCAGCGATCCGTACTGCTCGATGACCACGAACACGGACGGTCGCTCGTCGGCCGCGGCCGCGGCGGCGCTGCCGGCCGCTTTTCCCTCCGCGGTGCTGTCTTTCGCCGACGCGGCGACCGCGTCCGTTTCGTAGACCGCGACTCCCTCGGCCAGACCGCTCTCGATCGTCGCCCTCGCGATGTCCTCCACCGCCTCGACGAGCGACCCGTTCATGCCCACCCCACCGGTGATCCGGCCCAACAGAATTCGGCCGGTTCGGCCCAGCCCTCCGCGGAAGCGTCGAGTTCCCACCGTTCTTTCGTTCTGGCGGAACAGCGCTACCGCATTTTTCGTGCGCGGTGTCGGTGAATCCAAGGCGGCGAGATACTCCGGGCTCGTCAGTACCTCGACCGAGTCCGTCTCGTAGATGGAGAAGTACTCCACTCGGGCAGCCCCTCTGTCGGGATCCTCGACGAATCGACGGGCGTTGCGGAAACCGGTGACAGCGAGCCTTTCCGGGAAGTGCTCACGTGAGTACCAGTCGTCGAATTCCGGAACATCGTCGCGGTCGACGGCAATTACGTTCATCAATGCGCCGGTCATCAGAACAGACCCTGCCGCTGTTGAAATTTGGTGGGCTTGCCCAACGTCTCGCCATCGCGGCCGACCCACGCTGCGACAGCGTCGATCATGAAGGACAAAGTAGTGGAGGGATATCCGAACTCCTTCTGCAGTGCCGTTCCATCCATCACGTACGAGGTACCCGTCTCGGTCCCCACGAATCTCGGTTCTTTGCCCAGGATTTCGCCGAATCGGTGCGCAAGCCATCGAATGGACACGATCTCCGGCCCGGTGATGTTCAGCCTCCGTGGCGGCGAGCTGGCAAGCGTCAGCGATCGAATCGCGTAGTCCGCGACATCGCGTTGCCAGATGACGCTGGCATGGCCCATCTCGAGTGGGATCTCGGATCCATCCTGAACTGCCTGCGCAATCTCCTGGAGCACTCCGTACCGGGTCTCGATCGAGTATCCGAGCCGGAAGATCAGCAAGGGCGTCCCGAACTGGAGGGAGTGGTACTCGAACACGCGCTCGCGTCCGACGCAGGAGGCCGCGTATTCACCGATGGGGTCGACCGGATCGTCTTCGCGCGAACCGCCCGTGGCGACATCCGCCAGCGGGTACGTCACCAGGGTGGAGAACGCAACGATTCTGCTGTCGCGATACTTGGTGGCGACCCGACCCGGCAGATACGCATTCATCGCCCATGTGAACGACTCGTTGCCTGTCGTGCCGAACTTGTTGCCTGCCATGAAGATTACGTTCGCGGCCTCGGGTAGGGCCTGTAGCTGGTCGTCGTCGGTCAGATCCGCGGCAACGCAATCGACGCCGTTGCGCTCGAGAAACGCACGGGTACGCACGTCCGAGAACCGAGCGACGCCGAAGATGCGCTTGTCGGTACCCGCTGCCTCCGCGGCGCGCTTGGCCATCACCGCCACACTCGGGCCGACCTTGCCACCCACGCCCAGCACTGCAATGTCACCCTCGATGGTCCGCATTGCGTCGATCAGTTCCTGCGACGGTGTTGCGAGCGCCTCTTCGATGGCGTCGACTCCGTCGAACTCGGCGTCCTGTCGCCGGGTTTCTTGCGTGATACTCACGTGTTGTCCTCTCGTTGTGACCTGTGACATACATCGTGACCCACAATCAACCCGCGCAACACCGGTCATATCGCTACCCGAAGAGCCGAAACTATGTGGGTTTCCCACAGTAGGGTGATGGAATGCGGAGTTACCACCGATCGATCGACGAACTGGTCGACGAGGCAGTCGGGCTCATCTGGAACACGTACCGCGGTTATACGAACGACGTGCTCAGCCGGAGCGAACTCGACTATTTCGTCCGTCGCAACATCGAGGTGGTGCTGGACTGCGTAGGACGCGGTGTCACGCCGTCCGGCGAGGAACTGGGCCATGCACGCGAACTGGGTATCTCGCGGGCGCAAGAGGGTGTACCGCTCGAGTCGGTCATTCAAGCGTTTCGCTCGACCGAGCGAGTACTGCTGCTGCATGTACTCCGTAGCCAGGACAGCGCGACGGGGACGACACCGACCGAACTCGCCCTGTCTTGCTTCGACGCGCTCACCAATTCGATGATCGACGCCTACCGTGAGGCCTCGTCCGTGATCGACGCAGTGACACGCCGAGCCGAGGACGAACTGGCGACAGCACTGACGAACGGCTGGGACGTGGACACTCAGGAGCTGAACCGGTGGACCAGCGTGCTCGGGGTCGACCCGAACGCCGCGCACGTGTGCGCGATACTCACGATGGCCGACAGTGCAGATCCTCTTGCCGGCCAACGACTTCGACGTCAGGTGAGCAGTACGATGACCACCGCACGCCTCGGCCCCTCGATCTTCGGGGAAGCAGACGGCAGCCTGATCGTCTTCGTACCGCTTCCCGACGGGCCGTCCTCGCTCGGAGCGCTCGACACCGTGCTGACAATATTGCTGAGGCATACCGCCGACTGTCTGGCGGTGTCCGTGGGCGAAAGCACGTCCTCCTTGAGAACCGTCCATCGGTCATTCACACAGGCGAGTGCGGTTCGCAACGCTTCCAACCCCGACCTGACGTCGAGAACCCTGGTGCACTACGCCGACGTACTGCTCGACATCCTCATCAACAGCGATGTGGAAGCACGAGAAAAGTTCGAGATCGACCGCGTCGGACCCATCCGTGACGCGGCGCACCTGATGGACACGATCACCGCTCTGGCCGAATCCAACATGTCGCAATCCGCCACCGCCAAAAGGCTTTACGTACACGTCAACACCGTGTCTGCACGGTCGAAACGAATACAGGAACTGACCGGTCGAAATCCGCTGGTCTTCAACGACCTGGTCGAGTTGTATCTCGCGTCGCGCGTGGTGGTACGAACCCGCATTTCCTGACGAACAGCCGAGTTGGGCATCTCCGGCACGGACCGCAGGTCCAGTGTGGCCTGGCCTCCAATATGCTCGGTCGGTGAGAACTCGGATGAAGGAGTCGAATCTTCGACATGCACCGCTTGCGGGCGTGGCCCCGAATACCCTCTATCGCATCATGGCGCTTCGGGTCGCGGTGTTCGTCCACGAGCAGAAGATCGTCGACGAGGCGGAACTCGATGGCGCGGACCTACTTCCGACGACGGAGTTGTTCTGGATCCAGGACGACCACGGCGAGGTGTTGGCCACTCTTCGCGTCCTCGTCGACGACACGGTTCACATCGGACGGGTCGCGACCGCAGCTCATGCGCGCGGTAGCGGCTACGCAGGCGAGCTCGTCGATGCCGCACTGACGGCCTACCCCGGGGTGGTCGAAATCTCCGCGCAAGCGCACCTCGAAAAATGGTACGAGCGCTTCGGATTCGTTCGAGTGGGAGAGCAGTACCTGGAAGCGGGGATCCCGCACGTGAAGATGCTCACCCGGGATGCGGAACCCCGATAGATCACGCAGACGACTACGGCTGCGCAGGGCGGCCCAGTCGGTAGCCCTGCAGCAAGTCTGCCCCGATCGACATGGCCGCCGCGAGGTCCTCGTCGGTCTCCACACCCTCGAACACGCATCGGGCGCCGGTCTTGCGCGCGAACTCGAGCACCAGTTCCGCCAAAGCCAGCTTCGCCCGATTCGCCCTCATCTCGTGGACGACGAAGGCATCGAGTTTGACGATCTCGGGTTCGAGCAGAACGAGGTGCCGCATTCCCGCGTATCCCGATCCCAGATCGTCGACCGCCACGGCCACCCCGCCGCGTCGAAGCTCGGCCAGGACGGACACCACCGCGTCCTCGTCGACGAGGGCGGCATGCTCGGTGATCTCGACAACCAATGGCCGACGTCGCCCGACATCGAGCAGTACGTCGACCAGAGCCGTGTCGACCAACAGCGTTGCAGCGCTGAGATTCACCGCAACGAAAGGCCCACTCGGCAGACGAACGGATTCCTCCAGTGCTCGGACCGCCGCCGATCTGTCGAGCGCAGGCCCCAGGCCACAGTGCGCAGCATCGGCAAACCATGCTTCGGTGTCACCGCCGCCGGCCGGAAAACGAGAAAGAGCCTCGTATCCCTCGATCGCACCGTCATCGGCTCGAACGATCGGCTGAAAGACGATCTGCGGACCACCGCACGCAATCACGGCCTCCACCCGACGCCTCGCACGCAACAGTGTCGAATGCAGCGGCGTCGAGGCACCTCTAGTCGACGACACGGGTCGTCGAATACATCGGAGAAAGCAGTTCGGCCGCGACCTCGATCAGTCGACGCTGCATGCTGTCAGAGGAAGATCGGCGAATCGGTCCATCAGGAACTGGGCAGCCTCGCCGCCGTAGCCGTCGATCAGCTGCGGTCCGAAGTGGTTGGGCAACACCGCACCCTGCAGGATCGGCGGCAACGAATTGGTTCGGAACTCCACCCGGGCACCGAGCGCACACCAGTCGTACGCCAGTTGCCTGGCCTGGCCGTACGGCACCGTGTCGTCATTTATTCCGCTGGTGATCATCACCGGAGCATTCGGCGTACTGCGGCCGATTCGTTGCTCGTCGAAGATCGCCTCGGCCTGCGGGATCCCACGCAGGTTCTCCAACATGGACTTTCCGTCCTTCGTCAGCGTCTCCGTGCGCAGGAACGGGTGCTCGAGAATCGTGTCGCCGATGCATTCCGTCGACAGCTCGTTCAGCACCGCCTTGCCCTGATCGGTGAGCCGCTCGTCGATGAGCGGGCGCAGACTCGGGTCACGTTCGACGAATCCGTTGAGGGCATAACCGATCACACCGCCGATCAGTGTTCCGTCGACCGTCTTCAACACCTCGAGCAGATCGGCCGTCGGAGCCCCGGCCCACGTCCCCTTCAGATTCAGCTCCGGCGCGTACTCGCCGGCGAGTTCCGCGGCAGCCGCGGCAGCCCCACCGCCCTGCGAGTAACCCCAGATGCCGATCGGTGCATTCGCGTCGCCGCCCAATTCGACTGCCGCCCGGGCACCGTCGAGAACTGCATGCGCCTCCTCCACCCTGTTCACGTACGTGTGCAGGCCGGGCGTTCCCAATCCGATGTAGTCGGTGACGAACACGTTCGCCCCCATCGACCCCCACAGCGTCGACGACAGCAGTTCCTGATTGAACGAGATCGACAGTGGTTGTGTCACAGCGTTGATGGAGGTGGGAAACGCTCTCGACGGGGCACATTGATCGCCCTGCCCGACGGTTCCCGGGGCGACGACGATCGTCGGTCGCGGGCCTGCTCCACGCCAGGGCACCTCGGTCTCGACGAACGTGCCCGACACGGCCACCGGCGTATCGTCCTGCGTACGCGAGGTGTACAACACCCGCTGCGCCTGGGCCGGATACGAGCCGTCGTTGCCCGGCAGTGCAGCGAACAACGACATCGGCTGGGTTCGGTCGACGGATCCAGGGCTGTCGGTCGGCTGGGCAGGCGGGACGTAGAAGTCGTCGACGGGATCGGCGTGCGCGGCCGAGGCACCGAGTGCGGTCACCGAGGACGCGAGTACGGCGGTGACGACAACACCGATCATGCTGCGATACAGATGCATTGGGCTCTTTCTGCTGAGGGGTCAGACAATCGTGTCGAGGTCGCGGGCGACGATGTTGTCCAGCGCTCGTTCGGCCAGCGCCGCGATCGTCATGGACGGGTTGCAGGCCGCAGTGTTGCCCGGCATCAACGCACCGTCGAGAACGTACAGTCCGCGTTGACCGTGAACACGGCCGTCGAGGTCGCACACCGGGCCCATGTTCGCCCCGCCCAACGGATGCCAGGTGGAGGGGAACACCGCATTGGTATCGGTGAGGATGCTGCCCGAACCTGCGATGCGACGCACCGTCGGATCGATGGAACCGTCCTGAATGACGGAGTCGCCGTTGACCGGCCAGTACAGCTGGGCTCGATCGCGCGTGGAATCGTAGGCGAAGTGGCCGCGACCGTCACTGACTCCGTAGCCGACGATCATCGTGCTGTGGGCATCGACGCCCAACGGCGGAATGGATGCCTGAATGACCGTGTGCGCGGTGCGCGGATCGTCCCAGTTCAAGCTGCCGAACACCACCGGACCGCCCTGCGGCGTACCGAACTGCTGCTCGATACTCGACCACACGTAGATGCGATCGGCATTGGTACCCCAGCCCTGCCCGAGCTGGTCCGGTAGATCCGGGATGGCACCGGTGGCCCCGGCGCGGACCAGCAGCTTGGTGGTGTTCAGACTGCCTGCGGCCATGATCAGCGCACCGGTGGTGAGGATCTTGTTCTCCAACACCGTTCCATCGGAATCGATTCGGTCGACATGGACGATCCAGCGACCGTCGGTGGCGCGCTCGACGTGGGTGACGTTGTGCTGCGTTGCCACAGTGGCCAGCCCGGTTGCCTCGGCAGCGGCGATGTAGGTGACGTCGACGGAATGCTTGCCGCCGTTGTTCACTCCGAATGCGCCCGCGCCGTTGGTGTACGACGGCTTCATCACCCCGCGGGTTTCGTCGAGGGCGTAGTTCCAGTCGATCGGCATCGGAATCTTCGACACCGGCAGACCCGCCCGCCGCGCACTGTCCGCGAACACCCGTGCCGCTCGATAATTGGGCGTTGCGATCAACTCGTCAGGGGCCTGCGCGAGCTGCAGCATCCGCGCGACGCGGGGGTAGTGGACCGCGTTCAACGTGGCCCAGTCGAGGTCGATCGGAAAGTGAGTCTCGAACACAGTCTGCGAGGGCTGCAGCGTCATTCCCTGGTAGATCAGCGACCCGCCGCCCACTCCGGCTGCACACAGAGCGGTCATGTTGTCGCCGGAGACTGCCTCGAGCAGGCCGACGTACGGATCGAACGGAACCGGTCTCCCGAACAGGTTCGGGCTGGAGCCGTACCACAGCATCCGCTTGTCCGGCGCGGTCGCGTTGGGGAAGGTATCGGCATTCGGCCCTGTGGGCCAACGCCTTCCGCGTTCGAGCACCAGAACCGGGATGCCTGCCTCCGCCAAGCGCAGCGCCGCGACACCGCCCCCGAACCCCGATCCGATCACGACGACTCGATGGTCCTCACGGGTGAGCGGGACCTGAACCCTCGAATGCGGGGCGGCCTGCGCGGCACCGGTACCCGACGCCACGGCAGCAATCCCGGCCACCGCGGTCGCGCCCAGAAATGACCGGCGATTCAGTGTCGACACGTTCCCCCCAAGAGATTGCGGCAACGTACATCGAAACCCGAGTTACGTGTACGCGTCGTGCAAAACTAGACAGAAGGGGACTTGGGTGTCAAGTTTCCGACGCTAAGAAAAGGGCAGAACCGGGATCAACCATCGTTCGAGGTAACGCCGCAACCCTTCGTCGTGGTGAATGGTGGGGTCGTCGAACAGAATCACCGACAGCCCCACCCGCACGATGACGCCGTCGATGCCGTGGAACTGCGCGGAATCGAAGCCCGGATTGCGCTCGATGTATCCGTCGAGAAACTGGCGTACCACCGGTTGTGCGCGATCCATCATGTCCGGGTCGAACAGTGGGTTCGCGTTGCCCGAGCGCAACAACGAATTCAGAACCGGTTCGCGCCGAATGAGATTGCGCGCAGCAACCACGGTCTCGACGATGAACTCCGTCGGAGTTTCCGCCTGATCGGCCTTCTCCCTGATACCGCCCAGCACGTCCACGATCAGTCCCACCATCGCCTCGGAGACCATGTCCTCGCGGGTGGTGAAGATCGAATAGACAGTCTGACGCGTGACGCCCGCAGCGCGCGCCGCCGCAGCGATCGTGACACCCTCGAAGCCGGTCTCGGCGATCAACCCGAGGGTGGCATCGAGAATCTTCTGCTTGGACCGCACCGTCCGAGTATGACGGCATCTCGGTGTTGCGGCCTCATCCGATGACGTGCCGGAGACGATAAGCTCGGTCCTGTTCATCGAATGGGGGTTCACACGTGAACGACGAGACGACGGCCGGGCCAACTTTGCGCACGGTCACTGGCACCACCAGCGGAGACCTCGAAGCAGTCGAATTCGACGGGCTGATCCACGCCCGGGGAATTCCCTATGCCACCGCCACGCGATTTCGTCGGCCCGAACCGATCGACACCCCGGATACGACGCGCGATGCCACCCGCCGCGGACCGGTCTGCATTCAACTGCCGTCCCGGATAGACAATGTCACCGGTCCCATGATCGACGGGCTCGAACAGAGCGAGAACTGCCTGGTGTTGTCGGTGACCGCTCCCGCTGCGGCGGAGAGACTTCCGGTCATGGTGTGGCTGCACGGCGGTGGCTACGTCTCCGGCGGCGGGGAGGCCGAGAAGTACGACGCCGACCACCTCGCTCGGGAGGGTGTCGTGGTCGTCAGCGTCACCTTCCGGCTCGGCGGGTTCGGCTATCTGACCCCGAAAGATTCGGGAGAGAGCAACATCGGTGTTCGAGATCAGATCGCAGCACTGCACTGGGTGTCGACCAACATCGCGCGATTCGGCGGTGACCCACACAACGTGACTCTGTTCGGCCAGTCCGCGGGCGGCGATGCCGTCCTCACGCTCATGGCGTGCGAGTCGGCCGCAGGGCTGTTCTCGAGAGCAATAGTGCAGAGTGCGCCTCTCGGATTGCGGTCGGGACGTTCGGCTCTGTACGACACGGCACGAACGGCGTTCGCACGTCACTTTCGTACCGACCCGGCCACCGCTCCCGCGTCGGATGTGCTCGACGCAGAGAATGCCGTGACGCGAGCGGTGCGCAGGTTCGGTGCCGCAGGCGGAATGCCGTTCGGGCCGGTCGCTCACCTCGAACCACTGTCCGGCAACCCCGACGACGCCCTACGCCGAAGCGCCACCCGAGTCGAACTTCTGATCGGTCACACCAGGGACGACGCCGCCCCGTTCGTGGACATCGTGACGAACATGCTGTGGCTCAACAGGTTCGGCGTCGTGAGCTCGACACTCACCGCGCCGGTGGTCCGTCTCGTCACCAGCATGCTGTTCGGCGTCGACGGGATGGTGAAGATGTGGCACCGCGCGGGCGGTCGGGTTGCCAGCTACCGGGTGGACTGGGCACCGAAAGGTGCGCCACTGGGGGCATGTCACTGCATGGAATTGCCACTGCTGTTCGGCGACGCGTGGTCGGACGCGCCGATGCTGGCCGGCCACACACCGCCGAAGGAGTTGGCCGCCAGGGTCCGTCGCACGTGGGCCGCGTTCGCCCGAGAAGGAGTGGCCGGGCTGCCCGAGCGCTCGCTGGTGTTCTGACCGGCCACCCTCTCCGGCGTCAGAGCTGCACGTCGGCAAGCACACCGGCAACAACGAAACCTCCAGCGATGGCGCAGCCTGCCACGCGTGTCCTCTGCGGGAGGTACGCGGTCAGCGCGAATGCACCGGTGTCCCAGACATCGACAGCCACCCCGGCGCGAAGCAAGGGACGCACGAGCTTCGGGGCGTATTTCGTGGCCGCGTACAGCCCACCGCCGATGTAGATTTCTCGAATCCCGAAGGTGCGGGCGGCCGCTCGCGTGGTCGCCACTGCGGCGTCGGGGCCGGCGAGCAGTTCGTTGGCGCGGGTGGGAGCGATCATGTGGGCGACGCCGATGGCGGCGCGGCCGAGCCCGACGATTTCGGGCAGGCGTCGTACGAGTGTGGAGCCGATGGCCATGAATGCATTCCTCAATTCGTCGAGACAGCGCTGTCGCGTGCCAGCCGCCGGAGCCGACCGACAGGCTTCTTGATACCGAAGGCCACGATGGTGACCCGACCGTCGTCGTGATTCCACTGCAAGAGGGCCGACCCCTCGTCCACGGCCCCCTCGAGTACGGTCGGGTCACCCTGCAGCGGCAGGGGGCCGACAACCTTGATCGGCAACCCGAGGATCTCGGTCCAGAAGTAGTCGTCGGTGGGGGCGCAGGTCGGTTCCACGCCCAGCGCGGATGCCGCAGCCACTTTGCCCTGCGCAACGGCGTTGGACCAGAACGGAGCTCGGGCCGACGCGTCATGGAAGTAGGTGACGTCCCCGGCGGCGAACACGCCGGGAGCGGTGGTGGCACACTGGTCGTCGATGGCGACGCCCCGAGCATCTGCGATCCCGGTGCCCTCCAACCAGTCCGTCTCGGGAAGATCGCCCGCGCAGGTGACCACGAGATCGGCTGTGCGCGTGCCGTCACCGAGTTCGATGCCGGTCACCGGATCCCCGGTCAAGCCAACCGGCCCGTCGACCAGGACGAACTCGATCGACCATTCCTTCGCGCGCCGGTCGATCGCCTCGGACAGAAACGGCCCGAGGAGCCGCTGCAGCGGTGGATCGACATCGACGACGGTGACCTCGACACCGCGAGCGGCGCACGCGGTGGCAACTTCCAGACCGAGGAAGCCAGCGCCGACGACGATCGCGGTTCGAGCCTCGTCCAGCTTCGGACGCAGCGCCCGGACGTCGGCGAACGTCCGTAAGACGTTCTCGCCCATCTGATCCGGGCCGGCGATACGACGGGCCGACGCCCCGGTCGCAACGATGAGCGCGTCGTAGGCGACATCGGTGCCGTCGGCCGTGGTCACGGTGCGTCGATCGGTGTCGACCGATACGGCGCGATCGACGACGGCAGTGATGTCGAGATCGGACAGATCCCACGTTTCCGCCTCGGCCCCATCGCCTTTGAGCACGTGCTTCGACAGCGGCGGCCTGGCGTAGTAGCCGTCGGCGTCGGCACCGATCACGGTGAGTGCGCCGTCATGTCCTCGCGCGCGCACCTCACGGGCTGCGGTGCAGCCCGCGATGGAGTCTCCGACGATGACGATCCGACGTTCTGTGGTGCTCACTTGCTCTCTCGGAGCGCGGCCACCGGACAGACGCCGACGGCCGATCGTGCGGCAGCCTGCTGGTCATCCGGAATGTCGTTGCCGTCGAAGGCATAGTGAAGCTCGCCCTCGTCGTCCAGACCGAACACCTCCGGGGCCTGCTCGGCGCAGATGCCGTGGCCTTCGCACCGATCCCAGTCGACGTCGATTCTCATTGCTGTGTCCCTTCTGTGGCCACCAATGTCAGCGGCAACTTTTCGTAGCGGTGAATGACGTTGTTGACGGCCCGTTTCGGCGTTCCCGACGGGACGAACCGTTCGACTCTTCGCGCCAGCACTCGGAGCATGGTCTGCGCTTCGAGGCGCGCCAGACCCTGACCCGCACACCCATGCGCTCCTGATCCGAATCCGAGTTGCCTTGCGGCGTCACGGGTGACGTCGAATGCGTCGGGGTTGTCCCACTCGCGTTCGTCCCGGTTCGCCGACGCGTAGACCACCAGCACGCGTGCACCTTGCGGGATTCGCGATCCATCGATCTCGACGTCGCGCACTGCTCGGCGAGAGAAGGCCCTGATGGGTGATTCGTACCGGACGACCTCGTTGACGGCGTTGGGAATCAGATCCGGATCCTGCCGGACGGCCTGCCACTGCTCGGGGTAGCGAGCGAACAGATCGAGTGCCCCGGAGATCGCTCCGATCGTCGTGTCGAGCGATGGGCCGAGGTAGTCGATCATCAGTGCCGGGCATGCGGACTTGCTGATCTTGTTCTCGTCGGCGGCTTTGAGCACGTCGTCGCCCATGCTCCCGGGGAGCACCGATCGCTGCCGCACCACCTTCCTGGAGAACGCGAGCATCTCGGTGGCCGCCTTCACGGCCGTGACGGAGTGACGATTGACGGGCCCGAGCGAGTCGAATGTTGCTCCAGCCCAACGGAGCAGCTCCTCACGACCGTCCTCGGGCCACCCGACGAGGTCGGGCACGACGGACATCGGCAGCGCGGTGGCGAGGTCGTCGACACCGTCGACGAACTTCTTGCTCAGGGCCGCATCGACGATGCCCTCCGCCTTCTCCTCCACCGCGGCCTTCATTTTTCGCACGGCCTTCGGGGTCAAGCGGTGCGCGAGAACCCCACGCTTGGTCGCGTGCTCGTCACCGTCGCTGTTGAGCGTCGTGCCGCGTCCGAGCCTGTTGGCAACCGGATTGAGTCCGACCCCGTCCCCGGAGATGAAGGTCTCGTCGTCGAGCAGGACCTTCTTGCAGTCGGCATAACGCGAGATGGCGAACACCTGCTGATTCGGCAGCCACACCACCGGTCCGAGTGCCCGGAGCCTCGCGTAGTGCGGGTACGGATCGAGGATCGCATCGGTGGAGTAGATGTCGGTGCGGTACTGGGGAATCGTCGCGTTCGTTGTCATGAGGTCCTTCGCCGCCGGAAGAGTAACTTCGCCCTGCCTGCACAGGATATTGACGATATCGTCACCCATGACACAGCTGACCGTCAAGCTTTTTGACGAATTCGTCATGAATGGAACGCGATAGGCTGCCCTCACTCACACCGCAGACCAGGAGCAGATCGTGACCGAAGGCAACCGCGTCGAGCGCCGCAAGGCACGCACAAGAGCCGCGCTGATCCGCGCCGCTCAAGGGCTTCTCGCCAGCGGAAACACCAACGCACCGGTCCTCGAGATCACGCAGGCCGCCGACGTCAGCAATGGATCGTTCTACAACTACTTCGAGAGCAAAGAAGAGCTGTGGCAGGCGGCCATCGACTCGGCCCTCGAATCCGCAGGCGACTATCTCGACTCGCTCACCGTCGACCTCGACGACGCGGTGGAGAAATTCACCCAATCCTTTCGATTGTCCGGACGCCTCTTCCGCCTCGAGCCGGAACTCAGTCGCGTCCTGCTGAACTCCGAAGCCGCGGCATTCGCCGCAGCCGGGGGCCTGGCACCGCGTTCGCGCCGCGATATCGAATCGGCCGCCGCACAAGGACGATTCGACGTGGACGACGCGGATGTCGCACTCGCCATCGTGGCAGGCTCGCTGCTGTCCATGGGACGACTGCTACTCGCGCAACCCGAGCGTGACGAGGCCGCCACCGTCGACGGCACGACGCAGCGCGTTCTCCGTGCACTCGGAATCTCCGCCGAAGAAGCCGAAAGCCTCTGCAGTCGAGAACTTCCTGGCTCCTATCGGGGCGGAGTACATGCCGCCATCGACCCCACGTCCGAGGCGGACGATCGGAGTCGATGATTCGGGTCAGCCGATCACCGGCGTGCGGTCCTTCGTCAATTCGTCGAGTTCTGCTTGCATCGCCGAGTGGACTCGGTGTGCGAAGTCCTCTGCGGACTCGTCGGGTTCGGGACGCATGGGAGCGAGGACCGACGTCTCCAATTTCGTGGGCAGCGGTAGATACGGAAGCAACCCCACCACCCCCACATTGAAGCCCCAGGGGATGGACAGCGACAACGGGACCGTCTTGGTTCGAAGCGATGTCTTGTCCAGCCCGAGCGCTCGGGCGATGCGCTTTCCACTGCTGAGCACCAGGAGGGACTCGCCCGCGCCCGCGGTCACGACCGGGACGATCGGCACCCCGGCTTCCATGGCCAGACGGGCGTAACCGCTGCGTCCGGCGAAGACGATCTCGTTGCGATGCCGCCACGATTTGAGGGCATCGAGGTCACCACCGGGGAAGACCACGACATTGTGTCCCTCGTCGAACGCATCGAGCGCATTCTGCCGGGCAGCCGGCCGCGCACCGAACGGCTCGACCAACTTTCCTGCACCCAGTGTCCACGCGATCTGGTGCGTCAACGCGATCACTTCCCTGGACAGCTTCAGATCGTCGTACGCCGCCGCGAACGCGAACACGTTCAGATCGATCACTCCGCCGAACCCGTGATTGCACACGAACAACACCGGCTCGTCGGGAACCGGTTGTGCGACGGACACTTCCAGGCGGTTGTAGAGACGGACCGCGTTGATTCCCATGGCGCGAATCGCGCGAGGTACTTTGTGCATGGCCGCACTCTAGCGGGCGATCCCGCATCACCGGGTGCGATCCACCCCCGTCCTCGAATTCACGCTTCTCGCCGGAACTCGAGCGTCCGCGGGGAGACTCATGCTCGCCGAACCCCTCTGCGTTCGGCTTCGCGGACCGCGAACTCGCGATAGGTGGTGGCAGGGCGGGAGAGCAGCTTCGGCAGCACCGTCATGTCACCCGCCGGCAGTCCGTTCTTGTCGTAGTAGTTCATCATGCCCTCGTAGCAATCTCGCGAATCCTGAGGCCAGTTGCGGATTCCCCGGGCATTCGAGGACTGCGCGAGCCCACGAATCACCTGCCGAGGTGCCTGAATCCTGGTGGACAGCAACGACTTGACAACGACGGTGGCGAGCGCGCCTGCACCTCGCAGCGGATTCTGCAGAGACGCCGGTGGGAGTCGCACAGCAGACACGCGATGTCCGAGAACGTCGGACCAGATGCGTGCCATCTCGTGTCGATCGAGCTCATGCGACGACAGATCGTACGTCTGCCCCTCGTGCCCCTCGGGTACGGTCAGGATGTTCGCCGCGACCTCGCTCACGTCCTCGGCGTCGACGACCCCCATCACCGAATTCGGCGACGTCGGGTACGGCAGAACACCACCCTGCACGAACTCCCAGAAGTCCAGGTAGTTCTGCATGAAGTGCGAGGCCCTCAGGTTGGTGGAGGCGATCCCCGATCGCCGGAACACCTCCTCGACGCGACCCTTCTCCTGATGGTGAAACATCTTCTCGATCTCGGGATGGATCACCGAGTGGTAGACGACGTGCTCGACACCGTTCGCACGGCACGCGGCGACGATGTGTTCGGCGATCGATACTTCGTGCACGAGGGACGTCGGATGGATATGGAACAGCCGTCGAACATCGGTGGTCGCCGTCAGCACATCCGCTGCCGATCGAATGTCGCCGATCACGACATCGTTCGCTCCATCTGCCCTCGCGCCCGCGGCCTGCTTCTCGTCCTTGACGAAGGCGCGGACCTTTTCTCCGCGTCCGTGCAGTTCGCGCAGCACTGCGCGTCCGACGCCACCGCCGGAACCTGTCACCAGGATCATCGTGCACCTCTTTCGACTGCCGAGTTCGAACAAGTCACATATTGACTTGAAGTCAAAATGTACGATACTGAAAAAACTGACTGATAGTCAATGTTTCGTTTCGTCCCGCCACCGATCCCTCGAGAGAAAGTTGCGAAGTGACCCAATCCGACCTCCGACGATGGCAAGACATGAAGTGGGACAAACACACTCGTGACATAGATGTGGACGGATCGCGTATCCACCTCGTCGACCTCAATCCGACCCAGGACGACGTCGTGATCTTCCTGCACGGAATTTCGGCCAGTTGGCGCTGGTTCGTCGAGATCCTTCCCGAGGTCGCGCGGTCGCATCGAGCCATCGGCATCGACCTCCCCGGCTTCGGTGGCTCGCAGTACTCACGGGGGCACAGCAGCTTCGCCGCACTCGCTGATTCCGTCGCCGCCACGTGCTCGACCCTCGGTATCACGCGCGCTACGTTCGTCGGACACTCGATGGGTTCGATCGTGGCGACGCGCCTGGCCGCGGAGCACCCGGAACTGGTCGAGCGCCTCGTCGTGACCGGTGGACCGATCCTCACGCTCACCGGCCTCACCCGACGTCCGATCAGCACCATCCGTGACCAACCACGCGCGGTAGCAACCCTGTTGGCCGAATTGATCACCATCAGCCTGCCCATGCCGAATTGGTTGGCGCACAGGGCCGCACGATCGCCCAAGATCCTCAAAGCCACACTCGGGCCGTTCGTGAACCGGACCGACCGACTCGATCCCGAGCTCATGGACCAGGTGATGTTCGCATTGGGCGCACCGGGATCCTTCCCGGCGCTGCTGTCCACCGCATCCGCGGACCCGAGTGCAGGGCTGGACCGCGTCACCTGCCCGACGCGGATCATCCGCGGACCGGGCGATCCCCTGTCACCGCCCGCCGACGTCCAGCGGTTCCTCGACGCCGTTCCGACCGCCACCGCAGTCGAGATCGAGGGCACCGGACATTGGCCGCACATCGAGAAACCGACCGAGTTCCTGGCCGAACTGACTGCCTTCCTGGACATTCCGGCACAACAGCGCTGAACGCTTCGTCGAGCACGACCGATGATGCCCTGCCGAATGTAGGGCACCATCGGTTCGTGTCGCGCGAGGGCTACACGCGGGCGGACACCGCGAAGTAGTGCCCCCATTGTCGGCTCACGAACTCGCTCAGCTCCCGCCTGGCGTCCTCACCCGATGCCGATGAGCGCCAGGCGACATGGCCGTCGGGCCGCACGAGCACCGCTCCGGTCTCACCCACCTCGTACAGTCCGATCAGCTCGTCCCGAGCGGCACCTGCCGGTAGTTCCGCAGAGATCAAGGTGACGCCGGGTCCGACCTTCTCGAGCTCGGACACCACGCCTGCCCATCTGTCGCCATCGAAAGTGAACAGCGACAGTGTGTTCGGGTCGAGTGTCTCGTGCACCGCCACCTGCGCACCACCCACCGAGACCATCGCGTGGGGGAGTCTTGCCCCCGGGTAGGTCGTGGGCAGGTAATCCACCACGTCTTCGGCGGGCTTTGCCGACGGGTCCCGTGCGATCAACGGACTGGCGTAGAGGTAACCGAATTGCAAGCCGATCGACACGAAATGCTCGACCTGAAGCGGGATGGCGTCGGCGATCTCGCGACGAAGCTGGGCGGACCCGGGTGCGTCGGGATCGACTTTGTGCGATCGCGCCATCTGCTTCCGGGTGGCAGCGGCAGCCAGTGGCGCGATCAGCTTTCCCGGAACCTTGTTCAGCGGCGGCCGACCCACCACCTGAGTCGCTTTCGCTAACATCTTGTTGGTGATGCCCACCCTCTTTCCGATGTCGTCCATCCGGAAGTGGTTCGCCACACTCTGCTCGGCGAACTTCTCCACCACCGGACGACGCTCGGTCTCGTAGGTGTCCAACAGAGACGGGGACGCGGTGCCGGACAGAACGGCGTCGAGCTTCCAGGCCAGATTGTGGGCATCCTGAACACCCGAGTTCAGCCCGAAACCACCGGTGTGCGGAAACCGGTGCGCCGCATCGCCGAGCAGGAGCAGACGGCCACGACGGAACGCATCGGCGGTCTGCGATGTCATCACCCAGGTTCCGGTCGATTCCAGATCGAAGTCGTGGTCTCCCAACACCTTCGGCAGCGTGCGTGACCAGTAGGCTCGACTGTCCTTGGCGATCTCCTGGTCGGGGTGCAGGTACGCCGTCATCAGAATGTATCGATGGTCGGCATGCGCGATCATCACTCCGCACAGGTCCGGCGTGTAGATCCAACTGAGCAGCGGCCGAGCATCATCGGGGAAGAGTGTCTTCGAGGTGAAGAAGGCACTGCCCATGTTCGCCAGGACAGGTCCGGTCAGTCCGACCCCGGTACCGTCTCGTGTCGCGCTGTTCGCACCATCGCATGCCAGCACGTACTCGGCCTCGATCTCGGCCACTCCGCTTGCGCAACGCCCACGCACACGTGCACCGGACGAGTCGGTGTCGACGGACTCGACAGCGCATCCGCGGCGAAACTCGATCAGCGGTTCGGCGTCGAGCGCATCCCACAGTGCCGGCATCAACAGATGCTGACCTATGTGCGAGACCAGGAACGGACTCTGGCTCTCGACGATTGCCTTGCGCTCGGGGTCCGAGAGCAGGTCGATCGAACCGATGGCCTCGTCCGCGAGATTCCCGAACCAGCTGATGAGATTGACGGTCTCGTGCGGCGGCGACATCGCAGCGATCGAGCGCGCCAACTCGGAGCTGTATTCGTTCCAGATCTCGAGAGTGCGGGCGTTGATCACGTGCGCGGCGGGATGAAACAGGGGCGCGTTGCGGCGCTCGAGAACGACACTGCGAATCCCTCTGCGTGCCAACAGCAACGCGGCGGTACAACCGGCCGGTCCGGCTCCGACCACGGCGATCGGCACGGTCATCGGACCACCGTCTCCTGCATCCCGAGATCGATGGCTCCGTCGGCGGTCCTGATACCGGCAGTGATCACATCGTCGACCGAGAGGTAATCGGGATTCTTCGCCTGCCGGGCGAAGAAGAACTTCCACTTCAGCGCCGGCGGAATCAACTCACCGATCTTCTGCACGATCTTGGGCGGCGCGGAAATGGCGGTGCCGATCGGTGTTCCGGTGAGGAGTACGTCGCCGGCAGTCATGTTCTGGAAGCGGGCCAGCCTGGTGAGCGCCTCGGCCGGCGGAGTGATCAGGTCGTTGCCGATCGTCTGGTCCTGGCGCGTCTCGCCGTTGACCGCCAGCGTCATGTGCAGCTCGGGGATGCGGCGGAGCTCGTCGTTGTCCAACAGCACCAACCGAGGACCCAACGGGGTGAACGTGGGATACGACTTGCTCTCGTACACCTGAACTTTCGTCAACTGGATCTCCCGCGCGGACACATCGTTCGCCACGATCACCCCGGCTACGTAATCCGAGAGGTTCTCGTCGGTGACCGTCGTACCGATGGGAATCTCGGCACCGACGACGATCCCCAGTTCGATCTCGTAGTCCAACAGCGCCACCTCGGGTGGCTGGCGGATGGGATCGAACGGACCACTGACCGACGCCGAGGACTTACGAAAGAACGTCGGCTGCAACGTGTTCGGATCGGAACCCGCGTCGATCGCGTGCGACCGATAATTGAGCAGCTGCGCCACCACCCGGCACGGTGTGGTGACCGGAGATACGAGCTCCAGCTCGTCGACACTCGACCCTGCGCCCGACGCACCGGTGATGGCGTCGCGGTCGGCAAGAAGTTCGCGGGTGGTCTCGGCCGTCGTCTCGATACGGATTGCACGGTCGCCGTCGAGGCGCCACCAACCGTCGATGGTCCGGACTACGTTGACTGACATGTGAGTCTCTATCCCCCTGGTTCGATCGAAATCGGCGCGTTCACAATGTTTTCGGCGTGATGGTCTTCTTGTTCGCGACCACCGGATGGCCCGGCCGAGTTCCGGCCTCGCGTCGGCGAAGCTCCTCGTGCGGCACGCCGTTGCGCAGCTGGCTGAGCAGGTAATCGGGGTCGATGTTGACGCCGATCGGGTTCTGGGCGAACTCCTCGGTGAAGAAGAACGCCGCGGTGTTCTCGGCGTCGAAGTTCTCGACCTGGAACTCGAGGCGCACCCCGTCGGGATCCTCGTAGTAGAGCGAGATCGTCGGTCCGTGATTGATCGACCAGACGGGGAGGATGCCCAACCGCTTGAGCCGCACGTAGTTCTCCAACAACCGCTCGAGCGAAACGAACGTCAACGCGATGTGATCGATCCCGTATGCCTTGCGCTTGAACTTGGAGAACGGGAAGAGGAACCTGACCGGCTTCGGAACGGCGATGATCGCCAGTCGATGCGACTCGTCGTCCCAGGTCAAGAACGTGATTCCCTCGTCCTGGTAGACGATCTCGGCACCGAACACCGCTCCGTACCAGCGCACCATCTCCTCGGTGCGAGCCGACTTGACCACCCAGTGGGCGATGAGATCGGGAGCAACCCTCGGCGCTCTCCGACTCCCTGCATCCTGCGTCGCACTCATCGAACGAGCCTTTCCTCGGGTCACCTGTTGTGACCTACGCTACGACCACTTTGACTGTCAGTCAAGAAATTGATCGAGCGTCAGGAGAGATCGCGCCGGGTGGGCTAATGTCGGATCGGTGTCGAACAACTCGCCCACCGGTGCCGAGCGGTCTCGCCGTGCCCGCCCCCGACTGGACCGTCGGCAGGCCTTGATCGACGCCGCCATCGAGCTGCTGGCCGAGGGCAACAGCGCCGACATCAGCGCGGCCGCGATCTCCCGTCGAGCGGGCGTCGCACACGGACTGCTGTTCTACTACTTCACCGACAAACAAGGCCTGGTCGCGGCCGCCCTCGCCGACGTGCTGTCGAAGCTGGCCGAGTCTCAGGAGCCCGCCGCCGACGAGACATCCGTGCGCGCACGCATGGAAGGTTTCGTGCGACGCCATATCGAATTTCTCGAGCGCCACCGTGCCCTCTACGTCCGAGTGGTCCGGGAAGGTGAATTGGGCGATTCCGTCGTCGAACATGCCGTCCGAGAGGCACGGGCCGAGGGCGCACGTCAGGTCGCAGCCCTGGCCGAGCTGCCCGATCCACTGTCCCCGCTCCAGGCGGCCGCGATCTCGGGATGGACCGGCTTTCTAGACCGCACAGCAGACGCCTACTTCGACACTCCAGGGCTCGAACTCGATGCGATCGTAGCGCTGGTGGTCGACGCCTTCGAAGCGGTCGTCGACGCATCGAAGTAGACCCACCGGCGTCTCGGAAGAGGTCAGAACGACCATATTCGCCCACGCTCCTGCACCGGATATTGAGCAATATGCACCCTGCGGGACTCAGCACTTGCGCAACAACGCAGGCTGCTGGTGCACTGTCTCCCATCGCAGCTCAGTTGCATCCTCTCGGCGATTCGAAACCCGAACGCCCGCCCGGACCGCAGAACCGCACTCGGTTCTCCCTCGTCCGCTCTACCTTCTTCGTGCCCCCGGCACATTCGACGTCGCTTCAGGAGCACCTGTCATGACCAGCATCAGTCCCGCCGATCACCGCTCACCCACCGGTGATCACCACGATCTGCACGAGCTCGCCCAGCGGGTGCTGTGGCTGTCGACGTCGATGATTCACCATGCCAATCGAATTCGGCCCAACCCGACCGGACTCAAGGTCGGCGGCCACCAAGCCTCCTGCGCGTCGATGGTCTCGATCATGACCTCGCTGTGGTTCGAGCAGCTGCAGCCAGGCGACCGTGTGTCGGTCAAGCCTCATGCCTCGCCGGTGCTGCACGCGATCAACTACCTGCTGGGTGAGCTGGACCAGAAGTACCTGACGACACTGCGCGCATACGGCGGTCTGCAGTCATACCCCTCGCGGGCCAAGGACCCGGACACCGTCGACTACTCCACCGGATCGGTCGGCATCGGTGCTACGGCACCGATCTGGGGAGCGATGTCCCGACGCTTCGTCGAGGACCGGTTCGGCCCGGAGGAATCCACACCGAAGACGCCCGGCTTCAGCGGACGGCAGTACTCGTTGGTCGGCGATGCGGAACTCGACGAAGGCGCGGTCTGGGAGGCGATCATCGACCCGGGCATCGCCGAGCTCGGCGAGATCGTCTGGATCGTCGACCTCAACCGTCAGTCGCTGGACCGAGTGGTCCCCAACATCGCTGCGCGTCGCCTCGAGAAGATGTTCGACGCCGCCGGCTGGCAGGTCATCACCGTCAAGTTCGGCCGGTTGCTCGAGGACCTGTTCGCCAAGCCGGGTGGCGACGCATTGCGCACGCGCATTCTGGACATGCCGAATCCGGAATACCAACGCCTGCTGCGCTGCACCGCCGAGGAGGTGCGCACCAGACTTCCCGGATCGGGTCCCGACGCCACCGCCATTGCCGACCTGATCGCCGATCTCGACGACACACTACTGACCGAGTCCATTCGCAACCTGGGTGGACACGATCTGGATGCGTTGCGCGAGGCCTACTCTCGCATCGACGACACCCGCCCCACCGTGATCATCGCGTACACGGTCAAGGGGTTCGGCCTGCCGACCCAGGGACATCCGCAGAACCACTCCTCACTGTTGACCGTCGAGGAGTACGCAGAACTCGCACGTACCCTCGGCACCGACCCCGAGAAGCCCTGGGGCCGCTTCGATTCCGACAGCGGACCCGGCCGGCTGTGCACTGCCACCGCCGAACGGCTACGCCGCGAACCGATTCCGGCGTCGACGCCACCTGCCGTCCCCACCGACATCGGACGCACCCCCAAGGGCACGGCCACCACGCAGGCCGCGCTGGGACGCACCCTGATCGACCTCACCCGAGAAGCCCCCGACGCGGCTCGTCGTGTCGTCACGGTCAGTCCCGACGTCAGTTCGACCACCAACCTCGGCGGTTGGGTCAACAAGGTCGGCGTCTGGTCGTCGTCGGATCGGCACGACTGGTTCGGCGACGACGCCGAGACGATCATGCACTGGCGCGAAGGGCCGTCCGGTCAGCACATGGAACTCGGTATCGCAGAGACCAACCTGGTCGGCCTGATGGGCGAGCTCGGTGCCACGTGGAGTCGGTGGGGGGAGCCGCTGTTCCCGATCGGGGTCATGTACGACCCCTTCGTCGAGCGCGCACTCGAGCCGTGGTCTTACGGCATCTACGCGGGTGGTCAGTCGATTCTGGTCGGCACGCCGTCGGGAGTCACCCTGGCCGCGGAAGGTGGTGCGCACCAGTCGATCAAGACCCCGTCCATCGGACTGGAGCAGCCCGGCTGCATCACCTACGAGCCCGCATTCGCCATCGACGTCGAATGGACACTGCTCGCCAGCATCGGCCGACTCGGACGCCCCGACGGCTCCTCGGCATACCTGCGTCTGTCGACGCGTCCCGTCGATCAGTCGAAGGCGGACGTCCCCAGCGATCCGGCTGCCCGGGAACGCAGGCGTCGGCAGGTGGTCGCGGGCGGCTATCCGCTGGTGCGTCGAGACGGAGCAACGGTGACCATCGCCGCCATGGGCGCGTTGATGACCGAAGCGCTGGACGCCGCAGAGCGTTTGGAGCGGATCGGTGTCATCGCCGACGTTCTGTGCATCACCAGCCCTGGCGAGCTCTACCGCGCGCTCCAGGCGCGGCAAGGACACCACGTCGGCGAATCCTGGATTCTCGATCAACTGCTGCCCGCCGACCGAGCGACCCCGATGGTGACGGTGCTCGACGGGCATCCACACACCCTCGCGTTCCTCGCCACCGTCAACAGGGTTGCGTCGACATCGTTGGGTGTGAGCAACTTCGGACAGGTGGGCTCACTCGACGAGGTGTACAAGCACCACCGAATCGACACCGATTCCATCGTGGGCGCAGCTCTCGATGTGACCGGTCGGTGACAGGGCTCCTTCGACAGCGAACGCAGCCATGACCGCATCGTCGACGGTGCCGCTCGCTACCTCGGCGATGTCGGGCTTGCTCGAAAACGGTTACACAGCAGCTCGTCTCGACTGACAATTCGAACTCTCCGATCGCCCCGCTCGCACGTGCGGGGCGATCGGCGTTTCACGCGAGGTACTCCGCGAGTCCGTTCAGGGTGGCGGTGAGCTTCTTCCTGAACGTGCCCTGCAGCGCCTTGCCCACCACTCCGAACAACAACGGACTGGTCACCTCCAGCTCGAGGGTGACGGCGGAGCCGCCTCCGCGAGCGGCGCAGTTCATCGTCAGCCGAATCTTCGATCCGGTCGACCCGGCACCCACCAGGACCAATTCCTCCGGCGCACGCAGACTTTCGACCTGGAACTCGATGGTGTCGATGATGCTCGCGATCTTGATCTTCTCGACCATCGTCGACCCGACTTCGAGGTCCCTCGGGGGCGTCTCCACCCACTCCTCGTGCAGGGCATGCCACTTCTCGAAGGTGCTGACGTCGGACAGAGTTGCCCACACGTCGTTCTGCGAGGCAGGCAGTTCCTGCGTCATGGTGATGTTCAGCATCGGAGGTTCCTTCGCTCGAGGACGGTGTTTCACCACTACGCCATAGGATTGATCGGAAGTCAATATTGACCTCAAGTCAAGTACCGTTTACTTTCGTGACACACGCCTCACTGCCACGGGGCCGAACCGGAAGACGAGCCATGACGACGACCGAAGCGCTGCCCATTGCAACCGCCACCGATGTGATCGCCAACCTTCGAGCCCTCGTGCCCGACCTGAAGGCCGGAGCCGCCGAGAACGAGAAGGCACGACGCCTCTCCGAGGACACCGTCGACGCCCTCCGCCGCGCTGGCGCATTTCGAGTCGCAGCACCGGCGAAGTTCGGCGGACTCGAAACCGACCTGCGCACCATGCTCGATGTGTCCGCGATCATCGCCGAAGGTGACGCCGGTGCCTCCTGGGTGGCCACCCTGTCCAACGTGAACAACTGGGCTGCAGGCCTTTACAGTGACGCGGCTCAGGCCGAGATCTACGCCGACGGCCCCGACGCCATCATTTCCGGCGTCGTCACCCCGGGCGGCACCGCCCGGAAGGTCGAGGGCGGCTACCGACTGACGGGAACATGGCCCTACGCCTCGGCCAGCCTGCACTCGCAGTGGTTCACCGGCGGAATCATCGTCAACGACGACGACGGCGACATGCTCGACCAGGGAATGGCGCTGCTCCCTCGCACGGACTACCGCATCGACGACACCTGGTACGTGGCAGGCATGCGCGCATCCGGGAGCAACACCGTCGTCGCCGAGGACGTCTTCGTCCCCGAACACCGGATGCTGTCGATGATCCCCGCATTCAGCGGTGCCAACGTTGCCGAACGTACCGACTCCGCCTTCGCCCGTTCGGCCTTCGGGCCCATGCTCGTCATGGTTCTCGTCGGTCCACAGCTCGGAATGGGCCGCGCTGCAGTGGAACTGGTACGAAAGAAGGCCGCAGAGAAGGCCCTCGCCTACACCGTGTTCGACCGTCAGGCCGATTCGGTGGCATTCCAGATGCTGCTCGCCGAAGCAGCGCTGAAGGTCGACACCGCGCACCTGCACGCCTACCGCGCAGCAGAGGACGTCAAGCGGTGGGCCGAGGCCGGCGAATACCCGGACCTGCTCTCCCGTGCGCGTGTTCGCGGCGACGCAGCCGTTGCACTACGGAGCATCAACGAGGCGCTGAACATGCTCGTCGACGCCACCGGTGCCGGAGCCTTCGCCGAAGCCAATGCTCTGCAGCGCATTTGGCGCGACTCCAATGTCGGTGCCCGCCATGCCGTCATGCTGCCACGAGTGTCGATCGAGACCTACGGCAAGGCGCTGCTCGGTTTCGATCTGCACGACCACATCACCCCGATCATCTGATGACGTCCTAGGCTCGTACCGAGCCCTCGGTGACAGCCGGACGGGTAGGCCAAGGCAGATAGGACTTTCGGTGCCAGATCGTTCCGCCAAACCGGTTGCCCGAGCCAACCGGGCCACCGCCCGAGCGGCCGAGACCCGGCAGCGAATCGTCGACGCAGCGGCGAGCCTGTTCGCCGAGGCCGACTACGACAAGGTCGCCGTCTCGGACATCGTCGAGTCGGCCGACGTCGCACACGGCCTCCTGTTCCACTACTTCGGCAACAAGAGGGGCATCTACCTCGAGGCGATGCGGGCCACCGCCGCGGCCATGTCGGAGGCCTTCGCGGACATTCCCGACTCGACACCCGACATCCAGATTCGGGCTGCGCTGACCAGCCACCTGAACTATCTCAGCCGGCACCGCGGACTGGCGTTACGAATGGTGTTGGGCGGCAGAGGCGCAGACCCCGAAGCCTGGGAAGTGTTCGAGAACGCGCGAACCGCAGTGCTGGAGGCGGCGGCCACGCAACTCGGACTCGACGCGGAGAACGCAGGCGTCGGACTCGTCGGACACAGCATCGTCGCGGCAATCGACGGCGCGACGGCCCGATGGCTCGAACAGGACGCCAGAATCGACGTCGAGCAGATGGTCGAATGGTTGGTGCACATCATCGTCGCGTGCCTACGTACCGCACCGGTCCTGGACCCGGCCCTGAACGTCGACGACGCTGTCGAGGCGATCCTCGGACGCGGCTAGGTTACCGACCGACGCCCGCGAACCCTGGTCACCACAGTCGATACGACGACCACGAGGGCTGCGAGAATTGCGGTGTATCCCACCGTGGAGTTGGTCAGCTCGCCGGACAGGCGACCCTGCGCCAGCCATCCCAGTCCCCACCCGATCGACAGCATCGGAGCGATCGCTCCGCGCGAGTAGCGGGCGAGCAGCAGCCCTACTGCGGCCGCAACGACGAGCACTACGATCGCCCAGACGGTTGCACCTGCACCGCCGGTGAGCCCGAGGCTCACCAACCAGGCAGAGATGTTCGCGATCGTCGCGACACACACCCACCCGAGGTAGAGGCCCATCGTGCCGTCGGTGATCACTGCGTCGGCGACGCCCTCGGGCCGGAACTGCTGCATCAGGACGAACACGCGCACGAGCGCCGCCAACAGCGCCACGATGACCAGCACGCTCAACCACACCTGGCCGAACTGGACCGCGAGAATCCAGGCCGGATTGAGCAACATCGACGCGATGATCGGTGCCCGCAGCGCGTCGTGGCGTGCAGTGCGCCCGGGCAGCAGCTGCCAGACGGCATAGACGATCAACCCCGCGTAGATCACCGACCAGATCGAGAACGCGGGCCCCGCGGGTGCCACCAGAGTCGACGTGGCACTGAGCGCTCCGTCCGCCGCTTCGGCGATGGGCGTCCCGATCCATGCGCCCGACCCGAGAAAAGACACGACAACGGCCACGACCGCACTGAGAACGACGCCGATTTTCACAGTCGAGTTGATCCCCGATCGACGGGCAGTGCAAACACAGCAGCAGCCCGGTTCTGGTAGACACGCGGTGTGCATTCCTACTCGCGTTCGATCTCTGCTGCCGTCTGCTGCCTCGCGGTGGCCGTGACCGCCGGATGCAGTTCCACGCCGGAGCCCGCTCCCACGGAATCGACGTCTGCTCCGGAACCGCAGTACGAGTTCACAGGAGTGCCCGGCACCGTTCTCGATTCCGCGGACTTCGGTGATCGATCCCCCGCCCTCGCCGCGACCGGTGCCACGCTCTACCGATTCGTCTACGAATCGACATCGGGCGTCGACAATTCCCCCACCGCGGTCTCCGGGGTGGCAGCCGTTCCGGCGGGCACGCCGCCCGAGGGCGGGTGGCCGATCATCGTCTACGGGCATGGCACCACCGGTGTGCAGGCCGATTGCGGACCGACCCTGTATCCCGATCTGCTCGGATACCAATTTGCGGTGCAGGACTTCACGGCACTCGGGTACGTCACCGTGCTACCCGATTACCAGGGCCTGGGCACCGGCGGTAGCACCCACCCGTATCTGGAGCCGCGAACCACCGGAAACAACATGATCGACGCGGCTCGCGCGGCCCACACCGCGCTGCCCGACGTCTCCACGCGCTGGGCTGCCGTCGGCCTGTCGCAGGGTGGCCAAGCCGCCTGGGCTGCAAACGAACTCGCCGCTTCCTACGGTCAGGGCCTGGACCTGGTGGGATCGGTGTCGCTCTCGCCCCCGACAGATCTGAAGCCGTTGATTCGATCCAGTAACGACGGCACCCTGACCAGGCCGCAGAAGGAACTGTTGCCGTACCTGCTCTACGGCGCTGAGCAGGTCGACCCCTCGATCGATCCGACGGACTACAGCGGCAGTGTCGCCGAGGCCAACAACGAACTGCTGCTCACCTGCTCGGGCGGCGACACCGCAGGCAAGGAGCGAGCCGTTCAGGCGATGGCACCCGACGAGTTCGCGGCCGACTCCACCGAATCCGAGCAGAAGCTGATCGACGTGGTCGATCGCTACACGCTCCCGCAGGTGCGAACGGAGGTACCGCTGTTCGTGGCGTACGGCGCGAAAGACGACGTCGTTCTGCCGCAGTGGACTGCCGACGGTGTCGAGAAGGCCTGCGCCCTCGGCGATTCGGTCGTCGCCCAGGAACAGCCCGAACAGGGCCACGACGTCAGCGACGAAGCGGCAATGCAATTCCTGGCCGCCCGGTTCGCAGGACAGACGGTACCCAGCACATGCTGACGAGCGGCTCTGCACCCGAACGAATCACCGAGTACACCCACGCCGGTCTCGTGTTCGACGTCCTCGACCAGGGACCGCTCGACGGCCCGGTCGTGTTGTTGCTGCACGGATTTCCCGAACGTGCATCGTCGTGGTCCGCGGTGATGGAGATACTCAACGAACACGGGATGCGCACGATCGCACCGGATCAGCGCGGATACTCCCCACGCGCCCGGCCCACGAGGCGACGAGACTATCGCGTCGGCGCACTGGTGGGCGATGTGGTCGCCCTGATCGACCTCATCGGAACGCCGGTTCACCTGGTGGGACACGATTGGGGAGCGAACATAGCCTGGGTCACCGCCGGTCGTCGTCCCGACCTGGTCTCGTCTCTGACGGCGCTCTCGGTACCCCACCCCGGCGCATTCATGACCGGCCTGCTCAGCTCGAAACAGATACTGCATTCCTGGTACTTCGCGTTCTTCCAACTGCCGGTGCTGCCCGAGAAGTGGATGACGCAACCCGGCCGCAGGGCCGAAAGATGGTACGAGAAAAGCGGAATGACCGAAGCCGATCTCGAACGCACGCAGACGGAGATCGTCGACTACGGCGCGCTGCCCTTCGCCGTCGACTGGTATCGGGGCCTACCGTTCTCGAGCCCGGGAATCGGCCGCCTGCGCATCACCGTGCCGACGTCGATGGTCTGGAGTGACGGTGACACCTTCATCGGACGCTCCACCGTCGAGAGTGCCCAACGGTACGTCGATGCGGCCTACACACTGACCGTGTTGCCCGGCGTCTCGCACTGGATTCCGACACAGGCACCCGATGCGGCTGCCGCTGCAGTGATGCGATCGAGTACTCCCCATGGCTCTTGACCGCACCACTGCCGTCGGCATGCTCACCGAACTGGTCACGCAACGCACCGTGTCCGGCGACCCTGCGCCCCAACGTTCCTCGATGGACGCCGTCGTATCCCTTCTGAGGGCGCGGACGACCGGAGTTGCAGTCGAGGGCGATCGAGACGGCGCGCACCCGTGGCTGCTGATCACCAACGACGCCCCTCCCACGACCACGCGACTGATGTTCGCCTGTCACGTCGATACCGTTCCCGCGGGCGATCTTTCGAACTGGCAGTTCGATCCGTTCGCCGCGGACGTCGAGGGCGGAGTGATGCGAGGCCGGGGTACGTCCGATATGAAGGCAGGCCTGGTGGCCGCCACGGCCGCTGTGCTCGCCGCCTTCGAGAACGGTGTTCCTGCAGCACTGTTGCTCACGAGCGACGAAGAGATCGGCTCACTCGGAGCGCTCGCCGCCCGTCACGCCGTCGCCGAATGTTCGGTGGGTGCCGTGGTGGTGCCCGAGGCGACCGGAAACCAGGTGCATCTGGGCCACCGCGGAGCATTGTGGGTCGACGTCACCACCAAAGGGATTGCAGCACACGGCAGCACACCCCAGCGAGGTGAGAGTGCAATCATGAAGCTCGTCGACGTCCTGGCACGGGCACGCGACGAGCTCCCGCTGTCGACGGATCCGTTCCTCGGTGCCGAGACGTTCAACGTCGGGTTGATCGACGGGGGTTCGGCCCCCAACATCGTCCCGGACACCGCACACGTCGTCGTCGATCACAGGACCGTCGGTGACGGCTCGGCACTGCTGTCGTGGTGGCGGGATCAACCCGAGGTCGACCACATCGAGGCGCGGATCGACCTGCCCGGTGTGCGGACGGCCGGTGGCAACAGCTGGATCGACGAGCTGCCGCATTCCGTTGCGAGAGAACCGGTCACGTACTTCACCGACGCGTCCCTCATCGCCGCGGCGGCTCCCGGTGCGCCGATCGTCGTGTGGGGACCGGGGACTCCTGCCCTGATGCATGCCGCCGACGAAACCGTCACGCTCGACGAACTCGATGCGGCCATCACCGCCTACACCGCCGTGACGCGCGCCTGGCCGACCGTCGACTGACGGACCACCAACTCCGGCTGCAGAGCGATGTGCGCGGTGCCCGTCTCGTCGCTGTTCATCGCCTGATCCAACAGCCGCGTGGCCTCGGCGGCAATCCGTTCCTGCGGCTGCCGGACGGTCGTCAGCGGCGGATTGCTCAACGCGGAGAACGGAATGTCGTCGAACCCGGTCACCATGACATCGGTCGGAACCGACAGTCCGAGAGCCTGGCAACTCTGCAACACACCGAGCGCGATCAGATCGTCGGCACACACCACCGCGTCGGGACGAGAGGCCGCTTCGAGTATGGGCCGAGACGACTCACGGCCCCAGTCGATCGAGTAGTCGCCCAACAGCGTCCACTCCTCTCGCGTCTCGATACCCACTCGCTCCGCGTGGCGGAAGAAGCCGGCTCGACGTAGCTCGGTCGACGAATTGGTCAGTTCGGAACTGATGAATGCCGCGCTCCGAACACCGAGACCGGCCAGGTGGTCCATCACCAGCGCCTGTGCGGCATCGTCGTCGACCCCGACCCAGTCGGTGTGGGTGTCGAGCGCGAACCGGTCGAGTTGAACGACAGGGATCGCGCGAGCCGTGGTGCGCACGGCCTCTGCGGACCGCTCGCCATGGCACGGGCTGATGATGATGCCGTCGACCTGACGCGAGACCAAGCTGCGCAGCCTCTGCGCTTCGACGTCCGGGTCGGATCGGGAGTCGCACAGAAACAACTGCAAGCCGCGCTGTGACAGCACATGCTCGACATTGACCACCAGCGAGGTGAAGAAGGGATTGGCAATACTCGGCACCACCATGCCGACGGTGTCCGTTCTGTTGCGGCGCAGGGAACTGGCGATGATGTTGCCCGAATATCCCAGATCCTCGGCCGCCCGTCGGATGGTGGCAGCAACGTCTTCCGAGACCGGACGTGAACCCGAGAGCGCTCGAGACACCGTGGCTGTCGAGACGCCTGCGCGCTCGGCAACGTCGCGAATGGTTGCTTTACGCATCCAACTCCTACTCTCACGTGTGGACCCGAGGCTATCGAACCGCGCGGTCGCTTGCGTTGCTGTTTACACAGTAGAGGCAATCGTTTACATAAACGACTCCGAAATTCCTTGACATGAATAGGTACCGATCCCTTACGGTGCATACATGCGAGGTAATCGATTACATCATCTCGCCCGACGATCACCCGAGGAGTTCCCTACGTGAGTACGTCCCTGTCGGACCAGCACCCCGAGCAGTCGCTGGGAGTCTTTCCGACCAAGCCGTCGGCCCTGGCCGCGATGTTCACCTCGGCACCAGCACTCATCGGTGCCATCCACCTGCCCGCCCTCCCCGGCAGCCCGCACTACAAGGGCCGGCCCGTCTCGGAGATCTCCGAGTTCGCCCTGGCCGAGGCGCACGCATACATCGACAATGGTTTCGACGGAGTCATCGTCGAGAACCATTGGGACATACCCTTTCTCAAGCCGGGTGAACACGGATACGAAACCGCGGCCAGCATGGGCGTCGTCACCGCCGCCGTCGTCGGCGACTTCGGCGACCGCGTCGGCGTGAGCATCCTGTCCAATGCCGGCGAATGCGGCGTGGCCGCAGCGTGGGCAGCGGGCGCGAGCTTCGTCCGCGTCAACCAGTGGGCCAACGCGTACATAGCCAACGAAGGATTCATCGAAGGTCAGGCCGCCAAGACCACCCGCTTCCGCCACCGCATCGGTGCCGACCCGGTCAAGATCTTCGCGGACGTGCACGTCAAGCACGGCGCGCATGCCATCGTCGCAGACCGCACGATCGCCGAACAGACCGAGGACGCGGAGTTCTTCGATGCCGACGTCCTCATCGCCACCGGCTCCCGCACCGGAGACGCCGCCTCCGTGGACGAGGTCTCGGTGATCAAGAACAACACGATGCTTCCTGTGATCATCGGCTCCGGAATCACCGCGGCCAACGTGGGCGAGCTGATGAAGGAATGCGACGGGGCCATCATCGCGTCGTCGGTGAAGGAGAACGCCCGCTGGTGGGGACGCGTCGCAGGCGAGAAGGTTCGCGCCGTCGCCCGCGCAGCTGGGAAATAGCCGATGATCGTCTTCTTCGGCTACGCCAACAACGATGTGACGGTGCATGTTCCGCATGTCCCGGTGCTGGGAGAGAGGGTGCAGGCAACGGCGATCGACACGATCGACGGCGGCATGAACGCCAACGCCGCGGTCTCCGCAGCCCGTATGGGTGCCCGCGTGGCCTTCGCCGGCGCAGTGGGCCCCGACGCCCGGTCCACCGAGTTTCTCGCCGGACTCGAGCACGACGGAGTAGACACCAGCTGGGCTCCGCGTGACGCTTTCCTCTCCACCGCAGTCGTTCTCATCGCCGAGGGCGGTGATCGATCGATCATCAGCCAGGACGACGCCAACGACGCACAACGGCTGGCCGCCGTCCTCGAGGCCCTCTCCGACGACGGCGGCCGACTGTTCGTCGACGGCTACCGAGCAGAGATGCTCCCCGCCGAACTGCCCGACAACGTCAGCCTCGCCATCGATCTCGACGGCTGCGACGATCTCGACGCCGCACTCCATGCGTTCGCCCTCGCCGATCACGTCATCGTCGGACGCAGCCTGTGGCAGAACAGCTTCGGCATAGATGCCGAACGGTGGTCGACGATGACCGCCGAGCACGACACTCACCTCGTCGTCACCGACGGCGAGCACGGGTGGACCCTGGTGACACCCTCGGGTGAGACGATCACCGAACCCGCAGTACAGGTCGACGTCGTCGACGCCGTCGGAGCCGGAGACTGCTTCTGCGGCACCTACATCGCCTTCGTCGACGCAGGCGAACCCCCGGCTCATGCAGCACGCCTCGCCGGGGCGTCCGCTGCTCTCGCATGCGCCACGGCCGGACCACGCGGCTGCCCCAGCATCACCGAACTCAACGAATTCACTGCCACCCTGGCCACTGTCGATCTTCAGGAGATCCGATGATCAAACGCGCACTCCCCCTCGTCCTCGGCACAGCACTTGCCCTCGGTCTCACCGCATGCGACTCCGCCGCCCCCAGCGACACCACGGGCGGAACCGACGCCTCCGCATCGTCCATTCCGGATCCGTCCCGCGTCGCCGACACCTGCGACGGCAAGAACGGCACCCTCAAGGTCGGCCTGGTGACCATCAATCTGCAAGCTCTGTTCTTCAACCAGATCAACAACGCCGCCCAGAAGGTCGCCGACGAAGCCGGTGTCGACCTCCAGATCATCAGCGGTAACGACGATTCGGTCACCCAGGCCAACGCATTCGACAACCTCATCGCTTCCGGCGTGGACGCCATCATCGTCGACGCCATCGACACCGACGGCATCAAGCCATCCGTGTCCAAGGCCGCCGCAGCAGGTATCCCGGTGGTGGCCGTCGACGCCACCGTCGACGACCCGGGCATCTCGACCCAGGTGGGAACAGCGAACGCCGAGGGCGGCGCTCAGATCGGTGACACACTCGCCGAGCTGGCGAACGACACCGGCACCGTCGGTATCGTCGGCGCACTCAACAGCACGATCCAGCTCGAACGTCAGAAGGGCTTCACCGACACGGTCTCCGCCGCGGGCATGACCGTCGGCACGGTCGTCGACGGTCGCAACATTCAGGAGAACGCGCAGACCGCCGCGGAGAACCTGCTCACCGGCAACCCGGACATGGAATACGTCTACGCCACCGGCGAACCCGCACTCATCGGGTTGGTCGCGGCAGTGAACAGCCAGAGTGCACAGGACCGGATCAAGGCCGTCGGATGGGACCTGTCGGATCAGGCTGTCTCCGCCCTCCAGGCGGGCTGGCTCGAGGGCGTCGTGCAGCAGAACACCTTCGAATTCGGCTACGAGGCAATGAACGCCGCGATCGATCTCGGTTGCGGTCGCACCGCACCCGCGGACATCCCGGTCCCGACGCAGATCGTCACCCCCGCCAACGTGGGCGACTACATGTACTACCTGGAGAAGTAGCCTTATGGCACAACATGATCCGACAACACCGTTGATCGAACTGTCGGGAATCACCAAATCGTACGGCCCGGTGAAATCGTTGCAGGGAGTCGACCTCCGGCTCTCACGCGGCGAAGTACTCGGAGTCGTCGGAGACAACGGCGCCGGCAAGTCGACGCTCATGAAAATCCTTGCCGGCGCCGTTCAACACGACGGTGGTGAGATGCGAGTCAACGGGGAACCGGTGCGCTTCTCGACGCCGCTCGATGCGCAGCAGCAGAAGATCGGCATCGTCTATCAGGATCTGGCGCTGTGCGACACCCTCGATGTCGCGAGCAACCTGTTCCTCGGCCGTGAACCCCGCAAGGGACCGTTTCTGGACCGGCACGGCATGCACGAACGCGCCGCGAAGATCCTCGCGGACCTGCACGTCAAAGTGAAGTCGACGTACCAGGAGATCGGGCAACTCTCGGGCGGGCAGCGGCAGACGGTCGCCATCGCCAGGGCCGTCTCGTTCCGGCCCGACGTGTTGATCCTCGACGAGCCAACGGCCGCACTGGCCGTCGCCGAGGTGGAATCGGTCCTGAAACTCATCACGGACGTTGCGGCCCAGGGCGTCGGCGTCATCCTCGTGACGCACCGCCTGCAGGATCTGTTCCGAGTCTGCGACCGCATCACCGTCATGTACGAGGGACAGAGCGTCGACGACGTTCCGATCGGCGAGCTGAACATCGAATCGCTCGTCGGACTGATCACTCGCACTCCGGTTCCCCAGCGTTCACCGTCCTCGCCGGAAGGCCGCCCATGATCACTCTCGACAAGAACGCACAGCCCAGCGTCGCGAAACTCGCTGCGCGACCGACATTGTGGCAACAGACCAACAAGCCGACACTGGCCATGCTGGCCGTCACCGTCGCGGTGGCCCTCGTCTTCTCGGTGACCACGTCGTCGTTCCTGACGTTCACCAACATCTCCAACCTCGCCACGCAGATCGCACCGGTCCTGATCATCGCCGTCGCGATGACGTTCGTGATCACCACCGGCCAGATCGACCTCTCCGTCGGAGCGACGGTCGCCTTCGTCGCCGCGATGAGCGCCGAGCTCATCCAGGCAGGCGTCGACTCCTCGGTCGTGTTCGTCGCGGCTCCACTGATGGGTGCGGCGTGGGGACTGGTCAACGGCTGGCTCGCTGCCTACCAGGGCATTCCACCGTTCATCGTCACACTCGCCACGCTCTCGATCATCCGCGGCATCGCGCTGTACCGCACCGAGGGCTTCTCGGTTCCCATCACCCCGGGCACCGCGTTCGCCAAGCTCGGCACTGCGTCGTGGCTCGGGTTCTCGGCGAGCGCCTGGATCGCCCTCGCCGTGGTCGTCATCGGCGCGGTTGCGCTGGGTCGCACCCGCTTCGGCCGCTACGTCACCGGAATCGGGTCCAACGTCGAATCCGTCCGACGCTCCGGCGTCAACACCCGTCGCGTGTTGATGATGACGCTGGTGTTCACCGGTCTTGCCGCCGGCATCGCAGGCCTGCTCATCGCCGCACGACTGGGATCGGGTTCCGCCAACTCCGCCAACGGTTTCGAGCTGACCGTCATCACCGCGGTGGTGCTCGGCGGAACCAACCTGTTCGGTGGACGAGGAACCGTGGTCGGCACCGTGATCGGTGCGGTCCTCACCGGCATCATCGCCAACGGCCTGACGCTGCTGGGCGTGAGCCCCTTCCTCACGCCCATCATCACCGGAATCGTTCTGCTCGTCGCCATCTGGATCAACATGCGTGGGCACTCGTTGGCGTCACTGTTCAAGCACCTGCAGAGCGCACCGGGCAAACAGTGATCGTCCGGACGGTGACCGGTCCGGTCGACTCCAGCGAGCTGGGGTTGGTGTTACCGCACGAGCACCTGCACAACGACGCCTCGGCGGCGTACTCGGAATCGCTCGATCCCGCTGTGGCGCAGGTTCTCTCCGGACCGATCTCGGCCTCGGACGCCTGGCTGTTGCACGACAATCCGTATCACAGCGCCGACAATTGCCGGATCGACGACGCGGCGGCCGTGTTGGCGGACCTGAAAACCTTTGCCGACCACGGCGGGACGACCGTCGTCGATCTGACACCACCGGGCATCGGTCGTCGACCCGAGATCCTGGAACGGTACTCCCGAGACTCGGGGGTCCGGGTCGTCATGGGCTCGGGCTGGTACCTCGAGGCCACGCACCCGGCCGAGGTCGCCTCGCTGAGCGTCGACCAACTCGCGTCGGGACTCGTTGCCGAGTTCTCCTCGAACGACGGGCCTCGCCCCGGGGTCATCGGGGAGATCGGAGTCTCGCCGTCGTTCACCGCCGCCGAGAAGAAGGCGTTACGCGCCGCATGCGTCGCGCAACGAGAAGTCGCTGTACCACTGTTCGTTCACCTTCCGGGGTGGCAGCGGCGTGGGCACGAAGTGCTCGACATCGTCGTCGAGGAGATGGGTGTCGACCCGAGTGCTGTGGTGCTCTGCCACATGGACCCGTCGGGCAACGATCCCGACTACCAATGCGCTCTGGGTGATCGCGGGGTGTATCTGGAATTCGACATGATCGGCATGCCCTTCGAGTTCCCGGGTGAGGGTCAGTCTCCATCGCCCGCCGACACCGCCTTCGCGGTCGCCGGTCTCATCGGCGGCGGATACCGACGGCAATTGCTCCTCAGTCACGACCTGTTTCTCAAGTCGATGCTCCGCGCATTCGGTGGCAACGGTTTGGCCTACGTACCAGTCTCTTTCGCAGCACGACTCGTGCGAAGCGGAATCGACCCCCAGCACGTGTCCTCGCTCATGCGAGACAACCCGAGGTCGCTCTTCGAGAGCGCCGGAAAAGGATAGAAAACCACCATGGGTAAGAAAGTTCTGATCGCCGGTGAAAGCTGGATGACCACCTCGACGCACGTCAAGGGCGTCGACGAATTCACCGTGCACTCCTACGTGGAAGGTGTCGGACCACTCAAGGACGCCCTGGCTTCCCGCGGACACGACGTGGTGCACATGCCGGCGCATCTGGTGCCGACACAATTTCCCGGTAACGGCGAGGCTCTGTCCGCCTACGACGTCATCGTCCTCTCGGACATCGGCGCCAACTCGATTCAGCTCGCACCCAGCGTCTTCGATCGTTTTCAGGCAGGCGAGGACCGCCTGGTCGAGCTCCGGAACTGGGTGCACGACGGCGGTGCGCTGCTGATGATCGGCGGATACCTTTCGTTCTCAGGGTTCCAAGCCCGCGCTGCGTTCCGGCAGACAGCACTCGCAGACGCTCTGCCGGTGACGATGCTCGCCGAAGACGATCGCGTGGAGACCCCAGGTGGCATGGTCCCCGTGGTCGTCGACGACAAGCACCCCACCGTGAGCGCCAGCGGGATCGAGTGGCCTGCACTCCTGGGGTACAACCGAGTGATCGCCAAGGACGGAGTTGCCGTCCCCGCCACCATCAACGGAGATCCGCTCGTCGCTGCGGGCACCTACGGCAAGGGCCGCTCGGCGGTCTTCACCTCGGACTGCTCGCCGCACTGGGCACCGCCGGAATTCTGCGAGCAGTGGCTCGGCTACACCGATCTGTTCGACGGCCTGATCACCTGGTTGTCCGCGGAATGAGTCGCTCCGCCGAACTGATTGCGCGGCAACAACGCAACCTCGTTGCAGCGCAGCGCGTCCCCTTCATCGTCGAATCGATCGGCGGCACACTACGCGACGACCACTTCCGGCGTTACCTGGTGATCGAGGAGGCGTTCGTACTCACCGCGGTGCGCATCCTGGGACTCGTCGTCGCAGAGTCCGAGTCCTTGGACGACGCAACCGATCATGTGGCGTCACTTTCGAATCTCGTCGGTGAGCAGCGGGAGTACTTCGCCGGACTACGCGAGCAGTTTCCGTACGACGGCGATACCGACGAGTTGATCGAGAGTTCGTCCGTACTGTCCGACTACGCCTTGGGACTTGCCCGTCGAGACGGCAGGGCTGCAGCACTCGTGGCGATGTTCGCCGCCGAGACCCTGTACCTGTCCTGGTGCCGCGCAGCACTCGATACGTCGGCCGATCGCGAACCGGCACTGCAGGAGTGGATAGAAATGCATACCCGACCTGCTTTCGTGGCGCAGGTCGACGCGTTGGCCCGAGAGGTCGACGCCATGAACGCTGTGGACGATGCAAGGCTGGACGAGTGGTTCGCGGGAATGTTGGCCGCCGAGAACGCATTCCACAACTCGGCGATGGACTAGTGCCTGCGGCAGTGGTGTGACAAGGCCTGCGGGTCGTTCCGCAGGCTCCACTCCCATGTGCCGCCTGGGGCACCCAAACACACCACTGCCGCAGGCACTTACAGGCGTTCGACGATGGTGGCGTTCGACGGGCCGCCCGCCTCGCACATCACCTGCAGCCCGAAGCGTTGCTCACGTTCGGCGAGGGCGTGGACCATGGTCGTCATGATGCGCGCTCCGCTGCCGCCGAGGGGGTGACCGATGGCGATGGCTCCGCCGTTGACGTTCACCTTGCTCGGATCGGCACCGGTCTCCTTGGCCCATGCAAGCACCACGGAGGCGAATGCCTCGTTGACCTCGAACAGGTCGATGTCGCTCATCGTCAACCCCGCCTTGGCGAGCACCTTCTGCGTGGCCGGGATGACGGCGGTGAGCATCATCAGCGGATCGTCACCGACCACGGCGAAGCTGTGCAGCCTGGCCATCGGCGTGAGGCCGAGCCCCCTCGCCTTCTCGCTGGTGGTGATCATGACCGCGGCGCTACCGTCGTTGATCTGGCTTGCGTTGCCCGCGGTGATGTTCCATTGGATTTCGGGGAACCGCTGCGCCATGGCGTCGCTGTAGTACGCCGGACGCAGCCCTGCCAGGGCCTCCAGCGTCGACCCGGTGCGGATCCCCTCGTCACGGTCGAGTCCGCGGATGGCGCTGATCTCCCTCTTGAAGCGTCCCTCTTCGGTTGCCGCCGCGGCCTTCGCGTGACTGGACAATGCGAATTCGTCCATTTCGGTCCGGCTGATACCCCACCTGGCCGCGATCAGTTCGGCACTGATGCCCTGCGGCACGAGACCGTCCGGATACCTCTCGGCGAAACCGACACCCGCCGGGTCCTCGGTACCGATCATGTTCGAGCCCATCGGGATTCGACTCATGGACTCCGACCCGGCCGCAATCGCCAGATCGTAGGCACCGGAGATGACGCCCTGAGCGGCGAAGTGAATCGCCTGCTGGCTGCTTCCGCACTGACGGTCCACCGTGGTCGCAGGCACGGATTCGGGATAGCCCGCCGCCAATGCAGCACGTCGAGTCATGTTCGACGCCTGATCCCCCACTGCGGTGACGACACCACCGATGACGTCGTCGATCTGGTTCGGGTCGATTCCACTGCGCTGCACAACTTCCCGAAGACTGTGGGCCATCAGGTCCACTGGATGTTCGGGATGCAGTGTGCCGTTTGCCTTGCCCCGTCCGACCGGGGTTCTGACTGCCTCGACGATGACTGCGTCTCTCATGACGGCTCCTTGTCCGATCGACCCGTTCCTATCGGATCGCTGACACCACGGTACGAGCTGGCTATAGTTTTGTAAAGTCAGTAGTATCGTGACATGCCCCTCCACATGGACGGCCCACTGTCCGACCTCGACTCCTGGACGGCCGGCGACCGCTGCTCCATTGCGCGCGCCTTGTCCGTGGTCGGAACCCGATCCGCCATGCTGATCCTGCGCGAGGCCTTCTACGGCACGACGAGGTTCGACGACTTCAGCCGACGCGTCGGCATCACCGACGCCAGCAGCGCCGCCCGACTCAAAGAACTCGTCGACGCGGGCATCTTCGTCAAACAGCCCTACCGCCCCGACAAGGGACGAACACGCTACGAGTACATCCTGACGAAAATGGGGGAAGACCTGCTGCCCGTCGTACTCGGGCTGATGCAATGGGGCGACGAGTATCTACAGGATGATGACGGGCCCTTCGATGTGGTTGATGCACAAGGGAACCCAGTGCACGTCCGGATCACCGACAACAATGGCGCGGAAGTGCCGGTGAACGAACTGAGAGTGCGCATCGCCTAGCCTCCGGTGTTCGACTAGAAGAGACGCACACACAGTGGGCACGACGCGTAACCTGCTGCACGTGGGCAACGATCGACGGCGTGGCACCGGAGGCCGACCAGACAGGGCCTGGACCGCACTGGTTTTCGGTCTCACCCTGGCCGCAGCCCTGTCATCGCTGTGGCACTTCGCCGCGCCCCTCGCGCCCTTCGACCCGGCGGCTGTATCCGGCGAGACCGGAAGCGTATCGATCATTGGTTACGCGCAACTGTTCACCGAACAGGGTCCCCCGTGGTTTCCGTCGTCGCTCGTCATCGGCGCACTGACACTGTGCGTGGTTGCTGCGGCAGCACGGATTCGAGGATCTCGGCAGTCGCTGTTCTGGTGGCCCTTGCCGACGTCGGCGTTTCTCGGAGCTTCCTTGTGGGCCTCCGCCGCCGTCGGACCGCCGCAGGTCTCGGCCATTGCCTTGGTTCACCCCGACTCGATGGCCGCGCAGATGTCGGAGTCGCCGCTGTTCCGAGAATCGATTCTCGTATTCCTGATCGAATGCCTGACAGTGTCGATCGTGATCGGTGCAGTTTTCGCGGGTGTTCAACACAGGGCCGACCGACGCTGAGGCCGAGTACGTTCAGGCCGTGATCGCCTGGCGTTGTGCGAGGCCCCGCGATGCGGTCAACTGTTTCTGCAGGATCGACCCAATCAGCAATGGTGCTGCAGCGCATGCGGCAATCGGGCGCGCGCTGCACGACACCACGCCGTCAAGAAGGGCAGATCATGAACATTTCGGTACATCAAGTGGTCCTCGACTGCACCGACGCCCGTGAGTCCGCCGAGTTCTACCGGCAACTGCTGGGTTTCGAGTACATCCCCGGTGACGCCGAGACGATCGATCCGGATTGGCTCGCGATCACCGCGCCGGACGGTTCGTGGCGAATCGCATTTCAACAGATCGACTCACTACCGGCCGCAACATGGCCGGACGGCGAGCACCCTCAGATGTTGCACCTGGACTTTCGCGTCGACACCGTCGAGCAACTCGACGAAGAGCACACGCGCGCACTCGAATTGGGTGCGCAACTATTGCGGGACCTGCGGGACGACCCGGAAGAGCCGATCCGAATCTATGCCGACCCGGCCGGCCATCCGTTCTGCATCTTCGTCGGGACGTGAACCGGCGCGCCCCGCACATCAGCTCCCCACATTCGGATACCCGACGCCGATCGGAGTCACATATCCACAACCGAGGAGCCGATCCGCGGACTACGGACGCCAACCGAGCATCCGAGTGGTGTGGTCGAGTGCCGCCCGGGGCACACAACCACACCACTGCCGCAGGCACTCAGCCCAATTGCACTGTGACCGTGGCGCGGTGACCGAAGATTCGCTTGCCCTCGAACGTGGCACCCAGTGAGATGACCGCAGTACGCGTGGCCTCGTCCTTGGACTTGATCTTGCCGGTGAAGACGATCTCGGCGGCCTTGTGGGTGTCGACCGGGATGGGGGTGGTGAAGCGGACGGTGTAGTCCTTCACAGCGCCCGGGTCGCCGAGCCACTCGGTGATGTACCCGCCGCCGACGCCCATCGTGAGCATCCCGTGGGCCAGCACGTTCTCGAGATCGATCAGCTTGGCGAACTGCTCGCTCCAGTGAATCGGGTTCGCGTCGCCGGCGACACCTGCGTAGTTGACCAGGTCACCGCGGGTCAGGCGCACCGTGCGGGGCGGCAGTTCGTCTCCGACGTTCACCTCGTCGAACTTCTGTGTGGGCCGACCCCGGTACTCCTCGACGACCAGCGGTTCGTGTTCCTGCGGAGTGGACAGTGTGCCGCTCTCGCCGGAATCGGCACCGCTGACGTCCGTCGTCGCGCCGAACATCACCAAGTTCTTCGCAGACTCGGCGATGGCCGGATCGATCTCGCCGGACCGACCGACGAGCAGCGTGGTGTACGTGGTCTGCACCAGTTCGTTCTTCTGGTTGGACACGACGTTCTTGGTGACCATCATGTCGCGTCCCATGACCGTCTTGAACGAGTCGAGCGAGACATCGCACGTCAGTTGATCGCCGGCGAGGATCGGCTTCTGGAACACCAGCACCTGATCGGTCTGGAGGATCTGGCTCAGGTCGTAGCCCTCGGCGATGGACTGGAGAAGCTTCTTCTGCGCAAGGGTGCCGACCAGCGACATGAACGTCAGAGGCGCGACGAGGGCACTGTGACCCAGCGCGGCCGCGGCATCTCCGTCCCAGTGGGCGGGGTGGAAATCCTGGACGGCGCGGGCGTACTCACGGACCTTCTCGCGGCCCACCTCGTAGTAGTCCTCGGTGCGGTAGTGATAACCGACCATGCTCCGAGCATGTTCCGCCGGATCGAATGCTTCACCGTCGGTTGCTGCCGTACCGGACTCCGCTACCTGCTCTGCCACTGTTGTCCCACCGTCTCGTACCCCACTGTTCACCATTACCCGAGCAACCTACCGAACAACGGCGTTCGTTGGCCAGGCCGGCGGGTTCAAGCCGAGCGGTGTCGCGGTGAGTCGTGGTAGCCCACCATGCCCACCATCGAGGCATGGTGCGACGGCGCGACGTTGGCGATCGTGGCGCCCCGCGGGCGGTGTCGACGCGACGCGACCGCGTCGACGGCCATCAGAGCCGCACCGTGCGCGGTGAGAGACTCCGGATTGGCGGGTGCGACGACCGGCAGCATCAGATCACGACGGAACAGGCGCCGCAGCGTCGGAATGTTGGCGCAGCCACCGACCATCACCAGGGCGTGAACGGCACAGGGCGCGTCGACGATCACACTGGCCACCCAGTCCTCCAACGACCGAATGCTGCGTTCGAGAACATCATCGAAAGTGTTGCGCCACAACCTGACCGGACCACCGACGAAGGGTCCGGCAACTTCGGCCACCCGCAGTCGAGAAAGCTGCTCACGCGCCGTTCGGACCGATACCGTCAATTCTGCCCGTGCCCGATCGGACGCCAACTCGTCCGCTCCGTACGTCGAGAGCAGGTAGCGGGAGAGTTGCTCGTCGCAGCTGTTGCCTCCGAACAACGTGGTGCGCACCGAACTGAAGACCGTACCGGTGGCCGGGTCTGCCACGGACACCGTGGTGCCCGACGCCCCGATGTCACAGACCGCGACCGTACGCGCGCCCTCTAGCTGGCCCGTTCCCTGCAGATACCGCAGCTGAGCTCCGAGTTCGGAGGCGACCAGCAGTCGATCGGCCTCGTACGTGGAGTAGGCGGACGTACGCGCGCGAGCACCGGGATCGTCGGGTACCGCCAACACGATGTCCGTTCGGTCGACCATCTGATCGCGCGACATGGAGTCCAGCAAGTCGATGGCGACCTGAAGGTGATCGTCAGGATCGAACGAGTGAACGATGTGGGCCGACCGCACCGACTCGTCGATCGCATCGACTGCGACCCCTCGGGCAGTGGCAGAACCCACCGAAACACCAAGGACTGTTCTCATGATTCCTCGACTCGACTGGCTACTCCGACCTGCCGATAGTAAACCGCCGAACCGTCGTCTGGACAGCAATCTCGGTATCTGAATGAACTTCCGGTTTGTTTTGGGACATATAACAAGAAGCGGAACCCGTACCGACCGATCTCAGGCGACGTGATCGAAAGGATCTCGACGGTACGCCAGCAGCGGACCCCACTCCTCCTGCGCCGAGGTCATCGCCGCACAGGCGACGCCGTTGGCCGAGTCCATTCCGCGCGCGGCCGCGACGATCGACCGAGCCGACTGCACGAGGGACACATCGAATCGGAAGCTGTGCGCCGCCAATTCGGCGAACGCGTCCTCCGGACTACAGCCGCGCAGCGCGATGAGAACACCCACCGCCCTGTCGATAGCGGTGCGAGTCAACGGTTCTGCTGCGGGATTCTCGGTCATCGAATACTCACCGTCTGCTGGTCGATGACTCGATGGTAGCCACGCATGAGCAGAAGTTCAGGTGTCGGAGTCGAATTCACATACCCGTCACGAGAAGGACTTGTCCAAGTATCAAAAATGCACGCTCACAAGGGAATCAACGAATCGATCTCACTCGACCGGACTCGCAGCCGGTTCTTCGTCGACGGTCGTGGGTTCGGTGGTGACCGGAACCTCCGTGGTGGTCTCGATCGGGCTCGTGGTCGTCGGAGGATCGGGGTCGGGTTCCGGCTCGACGGTCGTCGTTTCTTCTCCACCCGAATCACCACCGCCACCCGAGTTGCCGCCGCCCGACGCCCCGCCGTCCGCATCGCCGTCCGAGCCGCCACGACCTTCGCTGCCGCCGCCGGAGACCACGCCGGGTCTGCCGCCACCCGATCCGGCCCGGGAGTCCCCACCCCCCGACGAGCTCATCGACGTGGGGACCGGACTCGCGGGGAGCGCTTCACTCCAGGTACCGACCGGCACCGGCCCGTACACCGGCGCCTCGAACACCCCGGCCTCGATGGACGGAACAGCCGACGGCGCAGGCGGGGGGACCGCCGAACCCGCGACCACCGCCACCGACGACGACGCGACCTCGCTGCCCCCGGCCGACGGCATCTCGGTGCGATCCGCGCTGTCGACCACGGAATTCTGGGTCGGACCGGCCGCCGACAGCGCCCACACCGTGGCTCCGCTCAGTGCGGCGAGAACCGCGACGCCCAAACCGATCATTGCCAGTCGCGCACCGCGTGGAGTACCGGCCGCATCGCTGCCGGAACCGTTCCAGACCTCGTCGACCGACTCCGCAGGGACGTCGACCGGCCCGCCTGCCCATGCAGTGAGAGCTTCTACGGTGCCGATCAGTGCTGCTGCAACTCCCAGCGGAACCTCGGCGTTCAACCGCGGATCTCCGGCATCGACCACCACGACATCGCGAACCTCATGGGCGGCGAGCGCTGCACGGACGATTCCGCACAGCGCGATGCTGTCGCACACCACTCCGGAACCGCTGATCCGCAGATCGTTCTGGGCCGCTTGCACCCTCATGATTCCGAGCATCGTGGTGACGGCGTCACCCACGCCGCCGGGAACCGCGGCAACGGACACGGTGCGCGTGGACATGGCTCCCAACTCGGGTAGATCGGCCTCGACCAGCACGGCCGACACTTCTTCGGCACCGACGTGTATCCCGAGCGCAATGGCCATGGTCGTCGACTCCCCCCGACTTCGATTCGGGCTCAGAGTACCCTTCGAGCCGGAAATCGGGGAAACAAATTGTTTTGCTCGATCAGAACTCCAACCTGCTCGCCTCGTCGCGGGCCGTCTCGGCGGCCCGGCGCTCGCGCTCGAAGAGCAGGCCGAAGGTGAATCCGTTCTCCCCCGCCGTCGTGCCTGCTCGCGCGCCGAGGGTACGCAGAATGTCCGCCGCGATCACCGCGTCCTGATGCTCTCCCAGCACCTCCTGAATCGTCTTGAAGTGCTTGATGTTCGCTTTCGAGACCTTCTTGTCCACCACCGGTGCAACCAACTCGGCCGCATACCGTGCTCGTTTCGATGCCTTTCGTGCCCGATGCAGCGCCTCGTCGTCGGTACCGCGCACGGCACTCTTCGTCCGATCGATCGCTTTCTTTCCTGCCTTGCGTGCCAGCTTGACCAACACACGGTCGGTGACCTCGCCGTCGATCGGTAGCCCGCGCGACCACTCCGCCAGCGTCGTGAGCAGCGCGCGGTAGCGCTCTCCGTCGAGTTCGGTCATCGCCGCCTCGCGGTACCGAATCTGCTCGGCGAGCAGGTCGTTCTCGATGCGCGACGCGACCGGCCCGAGCACCAGTTCGGGCGGTAGTTCGCGCAACGCGGCGGCGAACCGGGCACGTTGCACCTGACGATCGCGCACTTCACCGAGAATGCTTGCATACCAAGACAGTTCGGCTTCGAGCTGGGCGGCGGGCTCGTCCTCGAACAGGCTACCGAACACACGAAGGGTACTGCGGTATCGCCGAATCGCCACCCGCGTGGAATGAATCGGATCCAGCCCTCGACGCAGATACACATCGCCCGCGACGATCGCCTGCGCCTGCGCGTCGAGATAGTCCGCCAACAGCACCACCCCGGGTTCGGCGGGTACCTGACGCACCACCGACAGAGCCCGATCCAGCTTCGACGGATGCGCCGACGGCCGGGCACCGGCAGCCCGCAGCACCTTGCCCGCCTTCTTCAGAAACGACTCCGACCCTGCGGGTCCGAGTTCCACCTCGACCTCCCGCCACCGCGGACCGGTCGCGCCGCCGATCAGGACGACGGAGACCTCGTCGTCGGCCACTTCCGCGACCACAGCCCCGTCGGCGTCGGACACGGTGTGAATCGTGCGATGCGTCGTCAGAGTCGCGACCGCAGACAACTCCGCGCCCATCACCGCACCGCGCAGCACGTCGTTCAGCTCGTCCGGCACCGCACCGTGCGCTCCGTTGCCGAGAGGGAGCCGAATCTCGGTCCGCGCCTTCTCCGCCGGGACCTTCGCATGCCAGCCGTTGTCGGAATCACCGGTACGACGCCGAACCGTGATTCCGCGTCGCAACAGGTCGTGGCCGGTCGTGTCGAAGTACTCACTGCTCAGGTCGGTCTCGCTCGACGCCAGAGCGCCGCCGGAGGGCACCAGTGAAGCGAGAGTGGGCAATCGGAAATCTGCGTCGACGTCGAACTTGTCTTCGCGCTCGGTCTGAATCGACTCCATACCTGTCATCCTGCCTCGAGTACCGGGGCCGATGGAGTCCGAAACTGCAGACCGGTCAGCGTCGCGGAAAGTCGAAGTCCGGCAGCGGAAAATCGAACGTCCGAGTGGACCGTGTGGTGGTCGGCGGACGCGTCGTCGTCGTGGCCCGGGTCGTCGTGGCGGGGCTCGTCGTGGCGGGGCTCGTCGTGGTCGGACGAGTCGTGGTGGCAGGCGGGACAGCCGTCGGTACAACGGTCGACCGATCGGGGGTGAGCGTGTCGGGTGCCGTCGTCTGCTGGATGTCGGACGGGGCACTGGTCGTGGCCACGGTGCGCCGCGCTGCGGTGGTGCTCGCCGCGTCGGAAGTGGTCGGCGCTGGGGCCGAGGGCGACGTTGCCGACGGGTCGACCGGAGGCGAGGTCTGCGCCGTCGTGGTCGCGGGCGGCAACGACGACCCGGTGGGGTCGGCGGGTGATCCGTCTGCGGCAGGCACCACGGACTGCGACCGAGCGGTCGGTGAGGCGTCCTGCGAACTGTTCACCGACGGAGACGGCTCGTCGCCGCTGGTGCGTGCGGCCGCAGTGACCACGGTGCCGGCTGCACACACCGCCACGATCGCCGCGAGTGCGCCCCCGAGATGCCGAGACTTGTTGACCCTGGTCATCCGCTTCGAGGAGGTGTCGCTGTGCCGTGGGCGCTTGGAGACCACCGGGGCGACCGCACCCACCTCCACGTCTGCGGAGTCCCGATCCACGGCAGCGAACCGATCGGTGAGCACCTCGGGCGGTGCCGGGGTGGGCCGCCGACCCACCGTCCGAGCGATCCCGGCAGCGCCGTGCGCCGCCAGCAGTTCCGGCTGCTCGGGCACGTAGACCGGCATCGACACCGCGTCGAACAGGACCTGCCGAATTATCTGCATGTTGGCACCACCACCGACAGCGACGATGGCGTCGACGTGGATGCCCTGTGCACCGACCTCGTCGAGCACGTCCACGGCCATCGAGACGGCTCGGCGCACCGCGTCGCCGATGAGCTCGTCGAGATTGCCACGCCACAGCGATGCACGTCCGCCGACGAACGGTCCGATGATCGACACGCTGCGAAGCAGTGCCAGTTCGTGTTTCCCGGCGCGGACGTCGTGAACGAGCCGCCGCCGAGCCTCGACCGTCAGCGCCTCGGCCGCACCGAACGTCGCGATGAGGTGATCGCACAGCACCCGATCGCAGTCGTCACCACCGAGGGCGTCCGTACGACGCGACGCGAGGACATCACCGCTGTCGACGTCCACCACCGATACCGAGGTACCGGATGCACCGACATCGAACAGAGCGACGCAGCGCTCACCGGCGAGCACCCGCGTCTGACGCAGCGCACCCAACTGGGCACCGAGTTCCGAGACGAGCACAACGCCATCGGAGAAGTCCTGGTCGTAGGCCGTCTTGGGGTCGCTTTCGCGCAGTGCGAGCACCGGATGGAAATCCGCGGACGCATACTCGGTCGCCAGATTGTGAACCGACGTGATGACGGCATCCCACGGATCGGGAGCGAGGCCGTTGGGTGCCGGCCGGGATGCGACGGGCTCGTGTACTTCAAGGACAGCACCGGAGCGAGCGTTGTCGCTGATCACGCTGCGCAGACCACTCGACCCCAACGAACCGCCGAGTACGGACACATCGGGAACCGCGGACACTAGAAACCTCGCTCTGGTAGGCCCCAACCCACGTCGAGTTACCAGAGTACCGCTACAACCGGACATTCACCACGTTTCGCGGTGAGAAACAGACCTCGGGATCGTTTACTCGACGCTCGAGCGAACGAAGTTCAGGTAGGCCTTCGACGGTGTCGGCCCACGCTGGCCCTGATACTTCGACCCCACCGCGGCGCTGCCGTACGGATTCTCGGACGGCGAAGACAGCCGGAAGAGACACAGCTGCCCGATCTTCATGCCCGGCCACAACGTGATCGGCAGGTTTGCGACGTTGGACAACTCCAGCGTGATGTGGCCACTGAAGCCCGGATCGATGAAGCCTGCGGTCGAGTGTGTGAGCAGACCCAGCCGCCCGAGCGAACTCTTCCCCTCGAGCCGACCGGCCAAGTAGTCCGGCAGCGTCGTCAATTCCAGCGTGGAGCCGAGAACGAACTCCCCCGGATGAAGAACGAACGGCTCACCTGCGGCAGGTTCGACCAGCGTCGTCAATTCGTCCTGCTGTAGCGACGGGTCGATGTGGGTATAGCGGGTGTTGTTGAACACCCGGAAAAGCTTGTCGAGCCGCACATCGACACTCGACGGCTGAACCATCGACGGGTCGAACGGTTCGATCGCGAGGTTTCCCAAGGTCACTTCGGCACGGATGTCACGGTCGGAGAGCAGCACCTCTGCAGGCTACTGGTCCTGGGCGGTCCCTCGCGACACACCCGAACCCCGATCACGTTACGTAGCTCCACAAAGGAAAAGCCGGACAATCGAGCGGCACGACCATTCACATTCGGGCAACTCCTATCAGGAAGAGTGAAATGACAATTCCGTTCGACGTCCCCTCGTACTGGGACGACAGATCACAATGCCTCGTTCTGGCCACCACTCCCGCCGAGAATCCGACCTTGTGGGAACAATTCCTGGACGGCGCAGAGGAAAGCTATATGCGACACGGTGTGACCACCGCACTCGAAATGTCGACCATTCGCGACGGCAGCACCACCTCACTGTTCTTCGCCGCACTCGACCGAACCGGGCAAATAGTCGGTGGAGTACGAGTGCAAGGACCGTATTCCTCGGTCGATCAATCTCACGCACTGATCGAATTCGCCGAGTACCCCGACGGGCTCCGGCGCGTGCACACCATGCTCGACGAACGCATCGGCCACGGAGTCGTCGAACTCAAATCTGCGTGGGTCGCTCAGGGCGCACCCCACGGCCGGGCCGTCACCGCGATGATCGCGGAATCACCCGCCTACAGCACCGCGCTTCTCGGCGCACGCTACGCGTTGGCCACCGCGGCATCCCACGTCCGCGCCGCATGGCTCGACACCGGAGCGGTCATCGCCACCCAGATCGCACCGATCCCCTACCCCGACGAGCGCTATCGAACCGAGGTGTTCTGGTGGGACAGAACCACACTCGCATTCAACGCCGATCTGGCCACCTGGCGCCGGATGCGGCAGAACACCGTCACCCTGCTCGCGCACCGCCGCGCAGCCGCCGAACTCCCGGAAGCAGTCGCATCATGAACGATCAACACCTACCCGGCCACCATTGGAAGCCTGTGATATTCGACGAGACCGACGCCACACAGCGCGCCGCTCTCGACGAACTCAGACGCGATCCGACCCTCACATTTCTGGACGAGAGGAAGACGCAGAGAAAAGGCCTCCTCTCACTTCTTCCCAGCCCTGAGCAGAGCCTTCTCGACGAAAACGACAGGTGGGTCTTCTTTCCATGGCGGAAAACCGTCGTCGCGGTACTCGGACCGAACTCGTTCCGACACCTGAGGCTCGACAGAAACCGAAACAAGATAACTCTCGCGGAACAGAATTCTTTAGGAGATCTCACGATAGGAATCATCGGGCTCAGCGTCGGACACGCCATTGCCCACACCCTCGCACTCGAAGGAATCTGCGGGACGCTTCGCCTCGCCGATTTCGACGAGGTCGAACTTTCCAACCTCAATAGAATTCCCGCGTCCATCCTCGATCTCGGCGTTAACAAAGCGGTCGTCGCTGCCCGACGCATTGCCGAAATCGACCCGTACCTACGCGTCGAAATCGCCGAGGACGGCATCACCGAGAGCACCATCGACGAGTTCTTCGACGGACTGGACCTCCTCGTCGAGGAATGCGACTCCCTCGATGTCAAAGTCCGGGCCCGCGAGGCGGCCCGGTCGCGACGCATCCCGGTACTGATGGAGACCTCCGACCGAGGGCTTCTCGACGTCGAACGCTTCGACCTCGAGCCCGAACGCCCGGTGTTCCACGGCGTGCTCGGCGAGATCGACTCTGCGAGTCTGCGAGGGCTCGGCACGCGCGACAAGATCCCGATCGTTCTCGATCAGCTCGACGCCTCGCTGCTCTCGGCGCGCATGGCCGCTTCGATGGTGGAAGTGAGCGAAACCATCGAGACCTGGCCGCAACTGGGCGGCGACGTGCAACTCGGCGGTGCCACCATCGCCGCAGCCGTTCGACGCCTCGGCACCGGAGCGCACCTGCCGTCCGGACGAATCCGCATCGACCTCGACACCCATCTCGATGCGCTCGTACCCCCGAACCCGACGCGTCGGGTGCAGGAGCCCTCGGTCGATACCGCCGTCGACGCCCGACGGGCCTGCGTCGATCCCGACGCGCTCGTTCTCGAGGCTGCCCGTCGAGCGCCGTCCGGTGGAAACAGTCAGCCGTGGACCTTCACCCGCGACGGACGCACCGTGCGGATCGAGGTCGATCGTTCACGAACCTCGACGCTCGACATCGCCTTCCGCGGCAGTTGCGTCGCCGTCGGTGCAGCCGCCTTCAACGCCCGAGTGGTGGCCACCGCGCAGGGCAGGCTCGACCGCACCGACATCGGCGAGAACGGAGTCGAGATCACGCTGGGCGCGGGCGACCCGCAACCCATCACCGATCGACGCCTGCTCGACGGCGTTCTCGAGCGGTGCACCAACCGGGAGTTGGGCACCGGCGCGCCGTTGGACGCGGACATCGTCGCCGACATCGCCGCTGCAGCGGCCGCAGAAGGTGGACGGGCAGTGCTGCTGACGACACCCGAATCCATTGCCGCGGCCGCGGATGTCCTCGCCGCCGCGGATCGCATTCGGTACCTCACACCGCACCTGCATCGAGACATGTTCTCCGAGTTGCGTTGGCCGGGAGATCTCGATCCCGATCGGGGCATCGAGGTATCGACTCTGGGGATCGACGACGCAGACCTGTCCAAGCTGGAGATCGTCAAGCGGCCGGACGTCATGGAGCTCGTCCAAGTCTGGGACGCCGGCGCGGCACTGGGGACCGATATGCGGGATCGAGTGCTGTCGAGTTCGGCACTTGCCGTGGTCGTCGTACCCGGATCGACCGCGGAACATTACATCAGAGGAGGATGTGCAACAGAGAACGTATGGGTAACTGCGCATTTGCGTGGATTGGCGGTGCAACCGGTTTCCCCTGCGTTCCTCTACGCCCGAAGCGCGGAGGAGTATCGGCAACTGTCGACGCACCACGCAGAAGCACTGCAGCAGTTGAGTTTTCGGTTCCGCGCACTGCTTGAAATGGAAAGCACCGAATCCGTTGCACTGGTGTTGCGGCTCAGTTGCGCCCCGAAAACAGCCATACATAGTCGCAGACTTCCTGTTTCAGCGTCTGTATCGGGGTAGAGTTCCGGCGAAGACCAGGGGGAACAGTCCTGCACTGAGTCTACGAGAGGCGGGAGTAGGGCCCTGGAGCACAAACGGACGCTCGAGGTCCTCGTCACCGGCGTCGCGACCGAACTCATGGGAGTCGATGCGGCGACGGTGCGCGAGGCCTACGAATCCGTGCTGCGGCAACTCGTGGACTACCTCGGCATCGACTTCAGCTTCCTCCGACACAACGACTTCGAGGCCAGGGCCACCAGACTCACCGCGGAATGGCCACCGCGACTGAGCGTGCCCGATCCGGATCCACTGGCTGTGGTCTACTTCGACGACGCAGACTCGGTATTCCGCCTGGCCGAGACACTGACCGAACCGGCAGTGTTTCGGCCGGATCCGGAACAGGAGGACTACCGTCGACGCGTCGAGCAGGGGTCGGGATTCTCCGCGACCTCGATGGCCGTCGTGCCACTGCTGCACTCCGAACGCACCACCGGCATCCTCGGCTTCATCAAGATCGGTGACCGAAGCTGGTCCGAGGCAGAACTCAACGCGCTCAAAGCAATTGCGGCACTGCTCTCTCAACTGCAGGCACGGGTGATCGCCGAGGAGCAACTCCGATTCTCGGCACTGCACGACCCGCTGACCAAACTGCCGAACCGCACGGCTCTCGCACAACACCTCCGCGAACGACTCGACCCGTCCATGCCCGGTCCCGTCGCCGTGATGCACATCGATCTCGATCGACTCAAGGCACTGAACGACTTTCTGGGCCACCTGGCCGGAGACCACTACCTCGAGACCATCGCCGATCGACTGCAGAGCTTCGTCGGCAGGTCGGCCGGTCTCGTCGCACGCCTGGGCGGCGACGAGTTCCTGGTGGTACTGGCCGGGCCGTGCTCGGCCCGCGTCGCAATACACCACGCCGAGATGATCGCCGAAGCCGTGAACGCCCCCGTCACCCTCGGAGTCGAACGCATCAGCAGAAGCGCGAGCATCGGAATCGCCTTCGGCCAGCCCGGCAAGCACACCGCCGAGTCGCTTCTGCGGCAGGCAGATCAGGCCGCCCTGGTGGCCAAACGCGCAGGCGGCCACGACATCGCGCTGTTCACCGAAGAGATGCACGCCGACGCCGAACTCCGCAACGACGTCGAGATCCACCTGCGCGAAGCCATCGCGGGCGATTCGCTCACCCTGCACTTCCAACCCGAGGTGGACCTGGTGACCGGACGCATCACCGCGGTCGAAGCCTTGGTCCGATGGCAACACCCCACCCGCGGACTGCTCCCCCCGTCCGCATTCATTCCGGTCGCCGAGGAGACCAACCTCGCCGGTGAACTCGGTCGCTGGGTCCTCGACCACGCCTGCCGCACCCTCGCCGACTGGCAACACGAGATCCCCCACCTCGACATCGCGATGCGCGTCAACATCTCCCCCGTCCAACTCGTCACCAACGGATTCGTCGGTGCCGTCGCCAGAGCACTCACGGAATTCTCGATAGCCGGGCCCGACCTGTGCCTCGAGATCACCGAAGTGGCAGTGGTACAGGACCTTTCCCGCACCCGCGTGACACTGAGCGAACTCCACGAACTCGGCGTGCAAGTGGCGATAGACGACTTCGGCACCGGATACAGCTCCCTGTCACACCTCAAGGAACTCCCCGTCGACGCACTCAAGATCGATCGCGCCTTCGTCACCGACCTGGGCAACGAGAACACCGGCGACCTCGCGATCGTTCAGTCCATCATCGGACTCGCCCGCGCCTTCGGGCTGACCATCATCGCCGAAGGCGTCGAAACGCAGAGCGCCAGAAGAACCCTGATCGAACTGGGATGCACCCGCGCGCAGGGATACCTGTTCTCCAAACCGGTGCCGGCCGACGACGCACTCGAACTCCTCCACGGCGTGCGCATCGACATCTGACCAGCCTGATAACCTGACATCCGCACCACACGCCGGTGTAGTTCATTGGTAGAACGCGACCTTCCCAAGGTTGAGAGGCGGGTTCGATTCCCGTCACCGGCTCCACCGACCGCCCACCTCGGGCCGTCCTCCTGCAGGCTCCACTCCTGCCCATCCCGGTCGTTCCTGCAGGCTCCACTCCTGCCCATCCGATTTGCTCCCGTCTCGTCCGTATCGCTGAACTCACAGACGCTGCACAGTCACTGCGGTCACTCCTGAAACAAACCGACCACCGCTCAATATTGGTCGATACCCTTGCTACCGACCGGTAGCATGTGCGAATTCATTCATTGTATTCGCAAGAATTCCTGCATTTCCGAAGAAACTTCTTCCGCCTTCTTCGCCGTGCTAGAAATCAAATGTCGACATCTTTTCACCGACAAATGACCTGACAGGAATCCCCCTCATGCGATCACTTTCGACAATTGTCGCGGTCACCCTGACGACGATGGCCGTGGCCGTCTCGTCGGCGACCGCCGCCCCGTCACTGGCCACACCTCCGAGAACCCAAGGCGGAGCCGGAACCCTTCTGTGGGAGGATCAATTCAACGGATACGGTGGACCCGACCCCGCCAAATGGGGATTTCAGACCGGCCGCTGGGGCGCGAGTTCCGGTGAGCAGCAGTACTATACAGATTCCTGGAACAACGCCAACCAGTTCAACGGCTCACTGAACATCACCGCGCGTCGGGAGAACGCACCCGACCGCAAGCGGGCACCGTACAACTTCACCAGCGCCCGCGTGGTCAGCATGGGCAAGCAATCGGTGACGCCGCCGGTGCGCATCGAAGCATCGATCAAAATGCCGAGCGCCCAGGGTCTGCTGCCCGCATTCTGGACCCTCGGTCTCCAACCCGGTGGCGAATATTCATGGCCCAGCCAAGGGGAAGTGGACATCGTCGAAATTCCCGGGCTGTACGGGCCGTCATTCAATTTGCACGGCCCCTCCAAGTGGAACTCCAATCAAGATACGAAGACCGGCGGAAGTATGAATCCGGTCAACAACGGATTCCACACATACCGAATCGACTGGTTGCCCAACAGCATCACCTGGTTCGTCGACGGAGTCGCTCGGTTCTCCCTCACTCAGGCCCAGTACGAGGCGAAGGGCGGCAACTGGAAAGCGTTCTCGGGCTCGTGGCCGCACTACATCCTCTTCAACGTCGCCGTCGGCAACAACTGGGTCGGCAAGACACCGAACAGCACGCCGTACCCGCAGACGATGAGCGTCGACTGGCTACGCGTGAGTCGCCTCTGACCTGCAGAGCAGCACTTCCTGTCCGCACGGGGCCCAGCCACCACGGCTGGGCCCCGTGCGGTGTGCGCAATCGGCACGGTTTCGACGGCAGAACAATTCTTGTGACTTTTCTCAACGACGCCGTCTCGTCATAGGGACATTCCACAGTCTGGGGAATATCGTCTGTTCATGCGCGGGCCACGGCGGAGTCTGATCACCCTCGTCATCGCCGCTGCCGCCGCGCTGCTTGCGCCTTCCGCACACGCGGGGCCCGTGATGCCCATCGCCGCCGCCCCCGAGCAACCCGACCACGCCGATGCCATCCGCTACTCGGCATCGAACCGCGACGCCGCCCCGCCCGGAGCCAACGACATGAGCTGCACACCCACCGCAGCCCACCCGAATCCTGTCGTCCTGGTGCACGGCACCGATGCCACCGCGTACGCCGACTGGGCAGGCTTCGCGCCGATCCTGAAAGCAGCAGGCTTCTGTGTCTTCGCCATCAACTACGGCACGTCGCCGGACGGCAGGTCCAACGGGTACGGCGTCATCGAAGACAGTGCAGCGCAACTGAAGGCGATGACGTCGTCGATACTTCAGGCAACCGGTGCCGCCGCAGTCGACGTGGTCGGCTACTCCCAGGGTGCCGCGGTGGCTCGATACTTCGTCAACAGACTGGGCGGCGCCTACGTCGTCGATCGATGGGTGGGGATCGCATCACCGACGTACGGCGGCACCATGTACGGAGTAGCGCCCGTCGTGCAGGCGGTGCCGGGTGCAACCGGTGTTCTGGCAAGCGAATTCGGTCCCGGTCTCGCCCAACTGATGGCCGGATCCGACTTTCTCGATCGGCTCAACGCAGGCGGCGACACCGTGCCCGGGGTGGAGTACACCTCCATCGCAACACGGGTCGACGAGGTGATTCAGCCGTACACCAATGCGCTGCTTCGAGATCCGGGAGCGCACAACATCGTGGTGCAGGACGTGTGCCCCGATACCGAGGTAGCGCACTTCACGTTCACCTACGATCCCACGGCGCTGCGGCTGGCGCTCAACGCCCTCGACCCGGCGAACGCGCGTCCCCCGACCTGCGTACCGGTGCCGCTGGGAGCCGGAATCCTCGACGTCGTCCTCGCCAGCCACTGATCCTCAGGTCAGGAGCTGATACGCCCTGAGCCCGACGTACAGTTCGGCGGCCTGGATCGGATCACGGAAGTCGCGACCGGTGAGCTCGGCGATTCGACGTAGCCGATACAACACCGTGTTCCGGTGGTAGTGCAGCGATTCGGCGGCATCGCGGGTGGAACCGCCGCAGGAGAACCAGGCGTCGAGAGTATCGAGCAGGCTCTGCCGTTCGGCTCGCGGCAACGCCAGCAGATCGCCGAGTATCTGACGGGAGGCGATCCGGCCCGATTTCGGATCGCGGACCAGCAGTAGCGGCACCGGCACCGAGTCGTAGCGCACCGGTGCGGGCGGTGATGCCTCGCTCGAGGTGCACGACCGCGCCAGCCGGGCCTGGCCTACGGCGTCACCGATACCCGACGGCGACCGGAACACCGAGCTCACCCCGACCCGCCCCGGACACAGCTCGCTCAGCGTGACCACAGCGGAGTCGATCTCCGATTCCGTTGCGGCACAGATGAGCCCGACGGTACCGTCCACCTCGGCGTCCCACACCGATTCGGCACCCGCGGTACGGAGGCGGGCGATCAATCCGTCGATCCCCATCGCTGCGGTCAACGGCTCCTGCGACACCACCGCGAAGTAGCCGTGGTCGGGAATGCGGAACGTTCGCAACGCGTCCGCCGCCGCAGTCGGATTCGCGCCGTGATCGGCGAAGAGCACACGGATGAGGCGTCCACGAGCTTCGGCGCTTTCGCGCGCACGCATGTCGGCGCTCTCTCGATAGGCTTCCGCTGCCTCGTCGGAGTACACGTCGACCAACGCCCAGACCTGAGCGGCCATGTCCAGCAGCGCATGACTCGCCCGGCCGTCCGAGCGTTCCATCAACTCGTCCCAGACCAACCTGCCGCCCAGCCGAAAGGCGTGCAGCAGGGCAGCCAGCGGTACCCCCTGCTCGGCCTTGAGCCGGCCCGCGTCCCGCGCCGACTCGAGCCGCATGGGAGCACGACCGGACAGCTTGCCCAACATCGAGGCCAGATTGCTCCGCGACGCCTCGTAGAGCTGCTCGGTGGTGAGCAGCGTCGATTCGAGGTAGGCGTGCTCGGCCCCCAGGATGCGTCGCACCAGCTCGGTCGCGAGATCGTCGACGCCGTCGAGCATCGTCGCGGCCAGATCGGTCGGTGACGGATGCACATCGAACTCGGTCGCGGTCATGACCGAACTCTAGCCGTACCCGTGTAAGCCACGCCACAGCGAAATTGTGCGGTGGCACAAACTGTCGCATCCGATTGAGGCCCCCGGCCCATAGCGTCCCGCGCCCGAGTGCGACCACAATCACAGTGAAGCCGTGTACCCGAACGACGAGTGGAGCCGAGAAGTTGACCAGCGACGTCACCCCACACCTGCAATCCGTACCGACGACGGGACCCACCGAGGCAGTCGACTCCGCACTCGCCGATCTGTCCGCGGGAGAGAAGAACTGGGAACGCCTCACCCTGGCCGAACGCCGAGCGCTCCTCGAACGTGTGCATGCGCTGACCACAGCTCACGCGCAGGAGTGGGTAACGGCGGCAACGTCGATCAAGGGACTCGACGCCTCGTCCAGCCTCGTCGGAGAGGAATGGCTGTCGGGTCCGTACTCGTTCCTCAACGGACTCGGCACCGTGGCGCACACACTCGCGGCGCTCGAAGCAGGCACCAGCCCACTGGCCGGTGCGAAGTTCGGAACGGCACCCGGTGGGCGCACGACGGTGTCGGTGCTGCCCCTCAACATCTTCGAGCGACTCCTGCTCAACGGGTTCAGCGCCGAGGTGTGGCTGAAGCCCGGAATCGACCGTGCAACCGCACAGCGGACCGCGGGTCTCGCCCAGCTCGACCCCACCCGCACCGCAGGCATCGGAGTGGTTCTCGGCGCAGGCAACATCACCTCGATCGCGCCGCTGGACGCGTTGTACGAACTGATCGCGTTCAACCGGGTCGTCGCACTCAAGCTCAACCCCATCATGGATCCGCTGCTGCCCGTGTTCGAGAAGATCCTCGCCCCGCTCGTCGACATCGGCGCACTGCGTCTGCTCACCGGAGGAGCCGACGTGGGCACCTACCTGGTCCAGCACTCGTCCGTCGACCACGTCCACATGACCGGCAGCGCCATCACGCACGACGCAATCGTCTTCGGTCCCGGCCCGGACGGAGCTGCGCGCAAGGCGGCCAACGACCCGATCCTCACCAAGGAGATCTCCAGCGAACTCGGCGGAGTCTCGCCCACCATCGTTCTGCCCGGTGAGTGGAGCCGAGCCGACATCGAGTTCCAGGCCGAACACATCGCCACCCAACGCCTGCACAACAGTGGATACAACTGTGTCGCTTCGCAGGTCGTCGTACTATCCTCGGAATGGAAGCAGCGCGACCAATTCGTCGCCGCCCTTCGCGCCGCCCTCGACCGCGCTCCGGCACGAACGCCCTACTACCCCGGCAGCGACAAGCGAGTGTCCGACGCCACCGCCACCTACCCGTCCGCCGAACGCCTCGGTGAACGCGGCGGCCGCGTGCTCATCACCGATCTGAACCCCGGCGAATACGCACCGCTGCTGCAGACCGAGTACTTCGCACCGGTCATGGGGATCATCGAATTGCCCTACAGCGGAGCAGCATTCGCCGCCAAGGCGGTACAGGCCGCAAACGAGGAATTCACCGGAACACTCGGCATCAACATCATCGGCACCCCCGGCACCATCAAGGGACTCGGGGAGAAGTTCGACACCATGCTCGCCGACCTCCGGTACGGCACCATCGCCGTCAACGCCTGGACGGCCATCGGATTCCTCACCGCAGCGGCCACCTGGGGCGCATTCCCCGGCCACACCGTCGACGACGTGCAGAGCGGAATCGGCGTCGTGCACAACGCATTACTGATCGACGGGGCCGAGCGAACAGTGGTGCGCGGGCCCTTCCGGCCACTGCCGCGCTCGCTGGTCAACGGCGAACTCTCCATCTCGCCGAAGCCACCGTGGTTCGTCACCAACAAGACCGCAGCATCGACCGGCAAGCTGCTCACCGCATTCGCGGGCGCACCGTCCTGGTCCAAGCTGCCGGCAATTTTCGCCTCCGCCCTGCGCGGGTAGAACCCAGCGTCGACGACGATCGAAGGACAATCATGAGCTCTCAGCGCACGACGGCCGACTACATCGTGGTGGGCGCAGGTTCGGCAGGCGCGGTGGTGGCCAATCGCCTCAGCGCAGACCCACGCAACGAGGTGATCCTGCTCGAGGCCGGCCCCGAGGACAAGAACAAGTTCGCCCACATTCCCGCTGCATTCTCCAAACTCTTTCGCAGCGAGGTCGATTGGGACTACCTCACCGAACCGCAACCGGAACTGCGCGATCGCAGCATCTACTGGCCGCGCGGCAAGATGCTCGGTGGCTCGTCGTCCATGAATGCCATGATGTGGGTGCGCGGATTCGCCGCAGACTACGACGACTGGGCGGCAGTCTCCGACGACTCCTGGTCGTTCCGCAACCTCGTCGGCTACTTCCGCAAGATCGAGAACATCGAGGGCACAACCGAACTCGACTCCGGTACGGACGGCCCGCTCGTCGTTTCGCACCAGCGCAGTCCCCGTGCCCTGACGTCGTCCTTCCTCGACGCCGTCGAGGAGGCCGGCTATCCGGTCGAGACGGCCAACCTGCCCGAACCCAGGGGCTTCAGCCGCACGATGGTCAACCAGAAGCGCGGCGCACGGTGGAGCACCGCCGATGCGTACCTACGACCGGCGAAGAAGCGCAAGAACCTCACCATCCTCACCGATGCGCAGGCCACTCGCGTCCTCTTCGAGGGCAGTGCCGCGGTGGGCGTCGAATACACCTCGGGCGGCGCAGTACACACCGTTCGTGCACGCAGAGAAGTCGTGCTGTCCGGCGGAGCGATCAACACCCCGCAACTGCTGATGCTCTCGGGCATCGGCGACCAGGAACAGCTGAAGTCGCACGGCATCGCCGTCCGGCATCACTCACCCGGAGTCGGACAGAACCTGATCGACCATCTGGCCGCACTCATCGGCTGGAAGACCGAAACCGACTCGCTCTTCCACGCCGAGAAGATCCCGGAGTTGGTCAACTACCTCGCACGCCGACGCGGCATGCTGACTTCCAACGTCGCCGAGGCCTACGGTTTCGTCAAGAGCCGCGAGGACCTCGCCCTGCCCGATCTCGAAGTCATCTTCGGCCCGGCACCCTTCTTCGACGAGGGACTCATCGCGCAGGACTCCCATGCCGCCGTCATCGGAACGGTGCTCCTCAAACCGGAGAGCCGCGGCGAGATCACCCTCCGGTCGTCCGACCCGACGGCCAAGCCCATCGTCGAACCGCACTACCTGGGCGATCCGGAGGGCCTCGACCGCCGGGCGATGATCGAAGGCCTTCGGGCATGCATCGCGATCTCCGAAACACCCGCTCTGAAGGGACTGCTCGGCGACGTCGTACGCCCCAGGGTGGCGTCGAACATCTCCCCGGCGGACCTGCTCACCGAGGCTCTCGAGCAGAATGCGCACACGCTGTATCACCCCGTGGGCACTGCCCGTATGGGCAACGACGCCGACAGTGTCGTCGATGCCGAGTTGCGGGTACGGGGCGTCGACCGCCTTCGCGTCGCCGACGCGTCGATCATGCCGAGCATCATCCGCGGACACACGCACGCACCGTCGGTGGTGATCGGCGAACGAGCAGCGGACCTGATCCTTCGTTGATCCGCGAGTGAACCTTCGGAAAATTTCCGGTTTGGCAGTCCGGTTTGTCGGGTAACAGGTGGACACGCTCCCTTGCAGGGGATCGAGATGGAACCCATCCGCTCGGCAAGCAGCGCCGAATGACCCACAACGCTCGAGAGACGAGCACGGAAGGTTGACCGACATGTTCACTGTTCGTAAAGCTTTGGCCGCCACCGCAATCGGTGCACTCACCATCGTCCCGCTTGCCGCATGCTCCAGCGAGGAAGCGTCCGACACCGTCGACGCAGCCACCTCTTCGGCAGCAGAAGCAGTGGAGAGCACCCCCGAGCCCGCAGCCGAGGTCGACAACCTCACCGGTGTCGACACCGCAGTTGCGCTCGATCCCGGCTTCACCGGAGCACTGACCACCCTGGGCCTCACGCCCGGTGTCGTCGGAACCGCCACTCTCGCAGACGGATCCATCCGCTTCCCGATCACCGGCGGAGACGTCAAGTACTGGGAGCCCGGCACCGTCGATCCCTACGTCCAGGGCGAGATCAACCACGACGGCAGCGGCCTTTCGCTGACCGCAGGCGAGACCGTCGTCGAGCTCACCAACTTCGACATCGACCCGGGCACGTCGCTCCTCACCGGTGACGTCTTGGTCAACGGCGAAGAAGCAGCCGCAGACGCAGTGCTGTTCGATCTCGACGGCCGCACCCTGCAGCCGCTCGCTACCGGACCCGACAACACTGCAATCCTGCAGGGCACCCAGGTGAAGATCTCGGAGACCGCTGCCGGACTGCTCAACAGCACCTTCAACACCGATGCTGTGACCCCGGGACTGCTCGTGGGCGTTGCGACCATCACCATCAACACCGCTGCATAACAGTTTCCTGACCCCGTGCGCGAGGCGTCACCGTCGACGACGGTGGCTCTCGCGCACGGGTGTTTGCATCGCAGGACCAGGAGCCGACCGATGAGAGCGTTCACGAAGATCTACGGCGGGCACCCGCTGCATGCGGTCGGTCTGCTGCTCTCGTTCACCCTCGTCGGCTACGTCGTCACACTCGCAGGGCCGCAGACTCTGTGGAACAGCGACGTGTGGTGGAAATCCGTTCTCGTGTGGTTCTTCGGATCGGTACTGCTGCACGACGCAGTACTGTTCCCGCTCTACTCACTGGCCGATCGGCTCCTCACCAGCATTCCGAGCCGCCACTTGGCCGTGTCACCGGTGAACTACGTTCGCGTTCCCGCTCTCGGGACAGCACTGACGTTTCTGATGTTCTTCCCCGGGATACTCTCCCAGGGTGCGGAATCCTATCGGGCCGCAACCGGTTTGACCCAGGAACCCTTTCTCGGACGTTGGCTCGCGCTGACCGCGGTGTTGTTCACCGTGAGCGCCGCCGCCTACTTCATCCGATGGACTCTCGTACGGAGCCGAGCATGAGCGTCACCGCCGATACACTCTTCAACCGCGCAGCAGCCGGACTACCCTGCTGGATAGGCGATTCCGACGGCAGCAGGGAGCAACTTCCCACCGCGCGGTGGATGGGCGGCAGCGCCTCGTCAGCCGAGGATCGCCGCGCGGATCACGCCATGCTCAGCCGATGTACCGGCCCCACCATCGATCTCGGCTGCGGGCCGGGTCGACTCACCGAAGCACTTGCGCGACGCGGCGTCTCGGCACTCGGTGTCGACACATCCCGAACAGCAGTCGATCTGACCATCGAGCGCGGCGGCAACGCCGTTCTCCGCGACCTGTTCGAGCCATTGCCCGACACCGGCAACTGGTCGTGTGTCCTCCTCGCGGACGGCAACATCGGCATCGGGGGCGACCCGGTGCGTCTGCTCCGCCGGGCGGCCGACCTGCTCGCACCCCACGGAGCCGTCATCGCGGAAGTGGACGCGCCCAGCGACACAGGAATTCGTCACCGCACCGTTCGGTGGGAAACCGACACCATGGTCGGCGATTGGTTCGCCTGGTCGAGCGTCAGCGCCGACGCCACAGCGGACCTCGCCAATGCCGCCGGCCTTCGAGTGGTCGACGTGGCACCGATCGACGGGCGCTGGTTCGCTCAGATGACGCTGGCTCCGCTCACCAGTTCGTGAACAGCAGATGATTGATCGCCAATGCACCGATCACCTGCAGCGCCAACCAGAAGCGATGCGTCCTGATCGGCAACACAGCGGGCGCGATCAGCATCCACATCGCGAAGGGCAACCAGATTCTCTCGGTCTCGGCCTTGCTCAACTGACTCAGATCCGCCATCACCACCGCAGCGACACCGCCGATCACCAACAGATTGATCGGTTCGAGCCGGGTGAGAATCCGTGGGAACGCCGCGGGCACAGCAACACCCAGCGCACAGAACAGCGCCGCGAAATTCGCCCAACCCCAGTACTCGAACGGACGGTCCTTCGCGATGCCCTGGTAGTAGCGCTCCTGCACCAGCAAGTAGCCGTCGTACCACCAGAATCCGTACGCCGTGAAGATCCCCGCGACGATCAGTGCACCGATCAGCGCGCCCACCAACGGCAGAATCCTCCGCCCGGCAATCAACACCGCGACCGCAGGCAGGCCCATCAGCACCAGCCCGTAGTTGAGGTAGATACCGAAACCGAGCAGCACTCCAGCACCGATCGACGCCGGCCACAGGTACCGCTTCGTGGAGATCGCCAGCAACGCAACGCCCCACGCGGCAACACCGGCATAGAACGCATCCGCCGAGACGGCGATCCAGATCGCCGCCGGGGCGATCGCCACGAACGGTGCTGCACGCCGCGCGATGTTCTCGTCACCGAGCACCTTCAGTGTCAGCACCAGCGCGACGGCGGCACTCGTACCGACCAGCACGCACAGCGTCGCCGCCCAGGCTCCACCGCCGAGGCCGAGACGATCGAGCCACACGAAGGTGAGCAATGCGCCCGGTGGATGACCCGACACATGCGTCGTCCACGAATCGGCCTGGTAGTCCAGGATCCGCTCGGAGAACCCGCGGAGCGTGGCCGGAATGTCGGTGACACCGGGCACCTCGTGCAGGTACTCGTCCGTCGACGCCAGCCGGTCGACGAAGCCGCGCTTCCAACCGTCCACCATCGCCAGCGACATCGTCCAGGCCGCCGACGCACCCCACACGAGGAACAGCAGTCGCGTCCACGACAGTCGACGCGCCACCGTCGGCCCCCACAACACGGTGGCCACGGCGATCAGAACGGCGACGGGAGTCCCCCATCCCACGTGAATCTCACGGAAGCCGAACAGCGGTGCCGCGTCGGCGAAATCGCGCACCTGCTGCGGAGTTCTGTTGATGATGGGAGTGACGAGTTCGTTGCCCAGGTACGGAACGACGAACGCGACCACGACGAGCACGACGGCCAACGTGCCGGCGACGGCTTCTCTCCAGTAACGGATAGTCTTTTCTCCCTGCGGACTCGAGGCGACCACGACTTCGGACCAGCATATCGACCGACGGTGATGGAGGATGAGCAGATGAACAACGACGCGAAGGGACGGGCCGCGATAGCCGTCATCGGCGGCAGCGGCTTCTATTCGTTCTTCGCCGACGATGCCGAGGAGGTCGTGCTCGACACCCCCTACGGCGCTCCGAGCGCCCCGATCACGTTGGGTGAGGTCGAAGGTCGGCGAGTCGCGTTTCTGCCCAGACACGGCCGGAATCACGAGTACTCACCGCACACGCTGCCGTATCGCGCCAACATGTGGGCGCTGCGGATGCTCGGGGTGAGCCGAGTGTTCGCCCCCTGCGCGGTCGGATCCCTGGTGTCCGAATACGGTCCGGGGACAGTCGTGATCCCCGATCAACTCGTCGACCGAACCTCCGGGCGTGCGCAGACCTACTTCGACGAAGGCGGAATACACGTCGAATTCGCAGACCCCTACTGCCCCACGTTGAGGAAGTCCGCTGTCCAGGACTCGGCGATCGACGGCGGCGTCATGGTCGTCGTCGAAGGTCCTCGGTTCTCCACGCGCGCCGAGAGCCAATGGTTCGCCCGCCAGGGTTGGACGCTGGTGAACATGACCGGCCACCCCGAGGCGGTCCTGGCTCGCGAACTCGAACTCTGCTACGCGCCGATCGCATTGGTGACCGACCTCGACGCAGGCATCGAGTCCGGCCAGGGCGTCAAGGCAGTGGACGTGTTCGCCGAATTCCAGAAGAACATCGAGCCGCTCAAAGCACTGGTGCGCTCGGCCGTCCGCGACGCTCCCACCGGTGACTGCCCGACGTGCCGAGTGCACACCGGCCTCACGCTGCCGATCGAACTGCCATGACGCGGGTACTGCTCACCGGCGCAGCCGGATTCATCGGTGGCCACATTCTCGACGCCGCCCGCGATTCCGATCTCGAGATCGTCGCTGTCGACGCCATGCTGGAGTCGGCTCACGGCCCAGGAGCGCGAGCCGACGGGATCATCGATCTCGATGTGCGAGACAAAGACTCACTCGTCGACGTATTGCGCGGGGTGGACGTCGTGTGTCACCAGGCCGCAGTCGTCGGAGCGGGCGTCGATGCCGCAGATGCCCCGGCCTACGCCAGTCACAACGACTACGGGACGGCGGTTCTGCTCGCGGCAATGTACGAGGCGGGGTGTTCGCGCCTGGTTCTCGCGTCGTCGATGGTCGTCTACGGCGAAGGGCGGTATCTCAACTCGTCCGGTGAGACGGTGATTCCTCGGCCCCGCACCCGAGCCGACCTCGACGCGGGACTGTTCGACAATCGCGACCCGATATCGGGCGAGCCTCTCGATTGGCTTCTGGTCGAGGAGGATTCGACGCTCGAGCCCAGGAGTACCTACGCCGCGAGCAAGCTGGCACAGGAGAACTACGCCTCCGCATGGGCGGTCGCCACGGGCGGCTCGGTGATCGCACTGCGGTACCACAACGTGTACGGACCGCACATGCCGCGAAACACCCCGTACTCCGGTGTGGCGGCGATGTTCCGGTCTTCGCTCGAGCTCGGTCGGGCCCCGACGGTCTACGAGGACGGCAAGCAGGCCCGCGATTTCGTGCACGTGCACGACGTGGCGGCCGCGAACATCGCATCGATCGAGGCGGAGCTGGACGGCTTCACCGCCCTCAATGTCTGCTCGGGACAACCGATCACCATCGGTGAGGTCGCCACCATCCTCGCCGACGCACGCGGCGGGCCGACGCCCGAGATCACCGGACGCTACCGCGCGGGCGACGTACGGCACATCGTCGCCAGTTCCGCGCTGGCCGAACAGACCCTGGGATTCCGCGCGACGATCATGCCGAGGGACGGTCTCACCGCATTCGCCGACGCACCGCTGCGCGACGCCGAAGGCACGGGACCGCCCCGTGTCTGAACCGAAGTCCGTCACAGTCGTCATCCCCTGCATGAACGAGGCCGAATCGCTTCCGGCAGTGCTCGATTCGGTCCCGGCGGGCTACCTGACGATCGTGGTGGACAACAACTCGACCGACGCCACCGCCGCCGTCGCCGCTGCCCACGGAGCAACGGTGGTCTCCGAATCGGTGCCCGGTTACGGTGCAGCAGTTCATGCAGGCGTCGTCGCGGCCGACACCGACATCGTCTGCGTCCTCGACGGTGACGGTTCGATGGATCCACTCGACCTACCGACCCTCGTGGCGGCCCTGGATCACGCGGACCTCGCCGTCGGTCGCCGCCGACCGGACAGGGGAAGCTCGCCCCTGCACGCCAGGATCGGCAATGCCGTTCTCGCGCTTCGACTTCGCACCAAGTACAAGCTGCCAGTGCACGACCTGGGAGCGATCCGCGCAGTACGCCGTCAGGCACTGCTCGACCTGGACGTCACCGACCGACGCTCGGGCTACCCGCTGCAGTTGCTCGTACTGGCGGCCGAAGCCGGCTGGACCGTCGTCGAACACGACGTGGTCTACCGGCCACGGACAGCAGGAACGTCCAAGGTCTCCGGCTCGGTGAAGGGGACGATCGTCGCCGTGCGAGATTTCTGGAAGGTGCTCTCGTGACCGTCACCGCTCTCGTCGTCGCCAAAGCCCCCGTTCCCGGGCTGGCCAAGACACGCCTCGCCGCCACGATCGGCGACGAAGCTGCCGCCGAGCTGGCCGCAGCCTCGCTGCTGGACACCCTCGACGCCGTCGCGGCCGCCGACGTCGACCGCCGTGTCGTGGCCCTCACCGGCTCCCTCGCCGACGCGGCCCGCGCGGACGAACTCACCCGTGCTCTGGCGTCGTTCGCCGTGATTGCGCAGCGCGGCGACGGGTTGGGCGAACGACTGGCGAATGCACACGCCGACGCAGCCACCTCCGGTGCCGTACTGCAGATCGGTATGGACACCCCCCAGGTCACGGCGCGACTGCTCTCCGACGCGGCGGCGCGACTGGGCAGCAGTGACGTCCTGGGCTCGGCCGAGGACGGTGGCTGGTGGGCGCTGGGCCTGCGTGACCCCGACCTGGCACGGTCCCTGCTCGACGTGCCCATGTCTGCGCCCTCGACGGGCACCGACACTCTCGATGCTCTGACCGCCGCAGGAGCGTCGATCACGATGCTCCCCGAATTGCGCGATGTCGACTTCGAGTCCGATCTCGACCCGGTGGCACAATTGTGCGCACCGAACAGCAGATTCCGTATTGCTGTCATGGCAATGGGTAATTGATCGGGTCTCGATCCGTTCCGAGAGGTCTGTTTCCACCCGAACTAGGCCGGTTTCACGAAATCTCCACATCCGTTGTGGAACAGCGCGTTCGATCTGCCCGAATTGCCGGACCGTAAACAACCAATATCGAATCGCAACAAATCCGAACCACCGTTTCACGGCGATTTCACAGACACAGGTGCTAGAAAGTGTGACATGACCGGGTTGTTGATAGGCGTAGCCGTATGGATGGTGATCGCGACAGTCGTCGCGACCGTCCTCGGCCGCGTCGCGCGCCGGGGTGACTCCGAAGAATTGGGGTCCACCATCGAATGGGACGTCGACGCTCTCGATCACGAAGTTCACCACGAGAACTGACGGTCAGTCGACCCGTTCGACGATCTCCGTCAGAATACGGGCCGCCGCGGCCAGTGTCGCCCGCTGCTGCGGCGTCAACTCGTCCAGTTGCTCTGCGAGCGCGATCTCCCTAGCTGCGACCTCCTGACGCGCAGTCGCAGTCCCGGCATCGGTCAACCGCAGAACCACCTGCCTGCCGTCCGTCGGATGGGGCTCCCGGCAGATCAGCCCCGACTCGACCAAGGCGTGCGACGACCTGGACACCGACGGTGGCTTGATCCGCTCCCGCGCCGCCAACTCGCCCGTCGTCATCGGTCCCTCACGGAGCAACGTCGTCAGAATCGACAGGTGAGCGACGGGCAATCTGTCGCTGGAATGGCGCAGCCGGAGTCTCCGATTCAGCCGCATCGCGCTGACGGACAAATCCCTCGCCAGCCGGGAATCGGGCAGATCACTCACGCTGTCCAGATTACGACACCCAGGTGCAATCGCCCGATTTCCCGAAACAGCGGATACCTCGTCTTATTACCTCTCGAACAAACCGCTGATATGGTTCTTCCCGGTTGTCGGGGAGAGAATCGAAATGGGGAGAACGTCGTGAGTCGCGTGGGTTCCAGAATGTTGACCGTTGCCGTCATTTCCGTGGCCGCATCGCTGCTGGTCACCGGCCCCAACGCACTTGCCAATCCCAACGCGGTCAATCCCATCGCCGGCCTCAACGGCACGTTCGGGCTGCCGCAACTGAACGGCCGCGCACAAGCCGTCGCTCAGGTGACCGGGATGTCGAGCCCCAACAACACCCAGAACGTCAACATGATCGGCACCGACCTCGGCATCATGTGGGACAACGGCCGCGGCGAGGTACTGACGGCTTTCGGCGATACCGCCGGACTCGGCGTACCCAACCTGCTGCAGGGCAGCCTGTGGTCGTGGCGCAGCAACGCCATCGTGCGGAGCAACGACCGAAACCTCGCCGACGGCATGAACTTCGACAGCGTCGTACTCGACCCGATCGGCCAGACCAAAGAGGTCGTCCCCAGCCCCAAGATTCCGTTCGTCGAGATCAGCCGAATCCCCACGGCAGGCGTGGCCGTCGGCGACAGCCAGTACCTGAACCTGATGTCGGTGAAGAACTGGGGACCCGCAGGAACCTGGGAAACCAACTTCTCCGGCCTGGCAGTGTCGAACGACAACGGGGAGAACTGGGCAGCGCTACCCGAGACCCAGCGGCCGAGCGTCGGCGGCGATCGCAACTTCCAGCAGAGCGCGTACCTGAAGGACGGCGGCTACGTCTACCAGTACGGCACCCCGCCAGGCCGCTTCAATCTCGGTCACGTGGCTCGCGTCAAGGAGCAGGACATCGCCAGGCTCGGCGAGTACGAGTACTGGACCGGCCAGGACTGGAAGAAGGGCGACCCGGCGGCAGCCGCACCCATCGTCGGGGGCGTCGGTGAACTCTCCGTCGCGTACAACGCGACCCTCGGTCAGTACCTGATGCTGACCACCGACAACGCCAACTCGATCGTGCTGCGACGCTCGCCGTCGCCCGTCGGGCCGTGGAGCGCGCCGGAGGTTCTGGTCGACACCCGCGAGGTCAGCTCCATCTACGCGCCGTACATCCACCCCTACTCGACCGGCCGCGACCTGTACTTCCTGGCGACGGTCTACCAGAACTACAACGTTCTGCTGCTGCGCGCGACCTTGTAAGAACCCCCACTAGGCTTCCCCGGGTGGACGCCGCAGACTGGGATCGCAAGTACGAAGGCCGAGAACTCGTGTACGGCGAGGCACCGAACGCAACGCTGGTGGAAGTCGCGACGACGCTGAAACGTGGTCGGGCACTCGATCTCGCGTCCGGTCAGGGCCGAAACGCCATCTGGTTGGCTACCCGCGGCTGGACCGTCGACGCCGTCGACTTCTCCTCGACGGCACTGGACAGGGCCAGCCGTGTCGCCGCCTCGGCACCTCGGTCGGTGCGCGAGCGCCTGACCTGGGTGCACGCCGATGTGACGCAATTGTCAACCGAACCGAACTATGACCTGGTTCTCATGTTGTACCTCCACTTGCCCTCGGAGGCACGTCGCACGGCCGTGTCCGCCGCAATTTCGGCGCTGAAACCTGATGGAATCCTCATGATTCTCGGGCACCACACCGACAACATCGAGACCGGCACCGGTGGACCACAGGAATCCGAAATCCTCTACACACCTGAGGATTTGACGGCGGACATCGACTCGCGATTGACCATCGTCACTGCCGAGAACCGCTACCGCGACGTGAGCGAGGGCACAGCCGTGGACGCACTGCTACTGGCGAGTAGGTCTCCCCTTGGCAGCACAGCGGATCGGGGGTAACATCCCCTATGTTACCGACGAGTAGCTAACTTGGGCGGTACTTACGAGACCGCACCACCGACTGGAGAGCGAACGAGCAATGGGCCATTACAAGAGCAACCTTCGGGACCTCGAGTTCAACCTCTTCGAGCTCTTCGGACTCGACGAGACCCTCGAAGGCGACAACTTCGGCGACATGGACGGCGAGGTTGCCCGCGACATGCTGCGCGAGGTCGTTCGCCTGGCCGAGGGACCGCTGGCCGAGTCCTTCGCGGACGCCGACCGCAACCCGCCCGTGTTCGACCCCGAAACCCACAGCCTGAAGCTGCCCGACTCCTTCAAGAAGTCGTTCAAGGCGCTCTACGACGGTGAGTGGTGGCGTGTCGGCCTCGACGAAGAAGTCGGCGGCATGGCAGCCCCTCGCAACCTCCTGTGGGGCATCAACGAGATGCTTCTCGGCTCGCAGCCCGCAGCATTCATGTACTCCGCAGGCCCCGGCTTCGCGAACATCCTGTTTCACAACGGAACCGATGAGCAGAAGGAATGGGCCAAGGTCATCGTCGAGCGCGGCTGGGGTGCCACCATGGTGCTCACCGAGCCCGACGCCGGATCCGACGTCGGCGCAGGCCGCACCAAGGCCATCAAGCAGGACGACGGCTCGTGGCACATCGAAGGCGTCAAGCGCTTCATCACCTCGGCTGTCTCCGACGACCTGTTCGAGAACATCTTCCACCTCGTACTCGCGCGTCCCGAGGGTGCCGGACCGGGCACCAAGGGCCTGAGCCTGTTCTTCGTACCGTCCATCCTCTTCGACTTCGAGAAGGGCGAACTGGGCGAGCGCAACGGCGCATTCGTCACCGGCGTCGAGCACAAGATGGGCCTCAAGGCCTCCGCCACCTGTGAGCTCACCTTCGGTGGCCATGGCGTCCCCGCCAAGGGCTGGCTCGTCGGCGAGGTCCACAAGGGCATCGCGCAGATGTTCGACGTCATCGAGCACGCTCGAATGATGGTCGGCACCAAGGCAATCGGCACTCTCTCCACCGGCTACCTCAACGCACTCGAGTACGCCAAGGAGCGCGTCCAGGGCGCTGACCTGACGCAGATGACCGACAAGACCGCCCCTCGCGTCACCATCACCCACCACCCCGACGTGCGTCGCAGCCTCATGATGCAGAAGGCGTACTCGGAGGGCCTGCGCGCGGTATACCTCTACACCGCCGCACACCAGGATCCGATCACCGCCAAGCAGGTCTCGGACGCAGACACCGACATCGCGTACCGCGTCAACGACCTCCTGCTGCCCATCGTCAAGGGCGTCGGCTCCGAAATCGCCTACCAGGTACTCGCGGAGTCCCTGCAGACCCTGGGCGGCTCCGGCTTCCTCCAGGACTACCCGCTCGAGCAGTACATCCGCGACGCCAAGATCGACTCGCTGTACGAGGGAACCACCGCCATCCAGGCGCAGGACTTCTTCTTCCGCAAGATCGCCCGCGACCGCGGCGTGGCGCTGGCTCACGTTGCCGGACAGATCAAGTCGTTCATCGACAGCGAAGCAGGCAACGGCCGACTCAAGGCCGAGCGCGCACTGCTCGCCACCGCACTCGAAGACGTGCAGGCCATCGTCACCTCGATGACCCAGCACCTCATGGGCGCACAGGACCAGCCCACCGAGCTGTACAAGGTCGGCCTGGCATCGGTGCGCTTCCTCATGGGCTTCGGTGACCTGCTCATCGGCTGGCTGCTGCTGCGTCAGTCCGAAATCGCCATCGCCGCACTCGACAACGGTGCAGAGGGCAAGGACAAGGCGTTCTACGAAGGCAAGGTCGCCGTGGCCTCGTTCTTCGCCAAGAACATCCTCCCGCAGCTCACCTCCACCCGAGCAATCCTCACCAACATCGACAACGACATCATGGAACTCGACGAAGCAGCATTCTGATTCCCTGACATCGTCAACGGCCGCACCTGTTCTCGGGTGCGGCCGTTGCCATGTGATGGGGATGGTGGGGTGGGGTCCGGCTGCCGCAAACGCGCGCGCATTTGTCAGGGTTGCGGAGTTGCGGGTCCCAGCTGGCGCAAACGCGCGCGCGTTCGTCCGGGTTGCGGAGTTACGGGTCCCGGCTGCCGCAAACTCGCGCGCATTCGTCCGGGTTGCGCAGTTGCGGGTCCCGGTTGCCGCAAATGCGCGCGCATTTGCTGAAGTGGCGGAGTTACGGGTCCCAGCTGCCGCAAACGCGCGCGCCTTCGTCAGATGCACGCGAATTCTGCAGGATCCTCAGGCAATTTCGCGCGCGTTCAGCAAACGCGCGCGCGTTTGCTGGCCAGGCGGCGTACTCCGCACGCTCCCTCGCGGTGGCGGCTGGGCAGCAGCCCGCTCCACGGCTCGAGCTACACGTGCCACCACCTCCGCCGGATTCGCCAGGTCTGCCCAGGTCCAACGCACCACGGGATAGCCGAGATCGCGTACGGCGTCCTCCCGCACTTTCTCCCTGAACACCACGTCGCCGGGGTTCTCATCCTCCCGTAGGTACTTGGTGTACTTGGCTTTACCATCGAATTCGCACACAACAACGCCATTGACCAGCCAGTCGATTCGCGCCAGCGCCCGCCCATCCGGATCCAGGATCTCCACCTGCGACTCCACAGAGAATCCGTTCTCGCGCAGCATGATTCGGCTCTGAGACTCGCCAGGGTTTTCGCTTCGCCCGTCCATGAGAGAGACGGCTCGCCGCGCCTGCGCCACACCTTTCCAGCCCCGAGCACGCTGCAACTCCGCGTCGAGCTCCTGTGGATCGCAGCGCTTCAGAGCCGCGTCACCGGCAATCACCGCCGACACAAGGGGCTCGGTACGAGCAAGGTCGACAACCGTCCGCGCCAGCGAGGTCACGGAAATTCCGTCGACGGTCGCGTACGGCACCCACGGCGCACAGTGCACGATCACCGCTGCGTTCGCGCGACCTCCGCCGCGGCGATGTCGAGTGACGTGCACCTTGTCGAATCCCCCTGCGGGTAAGGGTAATTCGTACAGCAGTGCCGCAGATCGATGACTGACGGCGCTGTCCTCGGCAATTGTCGGAAGTACGGCGTCGATCAACAGCCGATGCCGTCCCTGCTCCGAGAGGCCGGCAAGCCTGGACGACGGAACGTAGACGCCGTTCACCAGACGCTCCCAGCCCCCGCGTTCGTACAGCGCCCGCAACTCGTGATCGGCGTGGCCGTCGGCGAGCGCCTCCGAGCGTCGCACCATTCGGTGATCCTTCATTCTGCGAGTTTCGACTACGCGCGCGACGTCTCGAGAAGAAAAGTAGCCACCTGTGCACAACTCAGGACCTGTGGATGAATACAGGTACGGGGGTACCAGTTCTTCCACCGTTCGTTGCGCAAACGCGCGCGCGTTTGCGAAATCCCGAGGCGAACAGGTACCCAACCCAGGGCCAGCAAGGCCGAACCAGCGAGGCCGAGCAGGGACAAACGCGCGCGCAGTCGTCAAATGCGCGCACAATAGCCCCCGATCAGGCCACCAGTTCGCGCGCGCTCGACAAACGCGCGCGCGTTTGCGAATTGCAGGGGCGAGAACAGCGAGGCCGAACCCCCGGGCCGAGAGAAACGAAGGACTACTGTTGCAGTTTGCGAAACTTGCTGCCGTGGAACACGATTGGGTTCACTTCGCTTTGCACGTCCAGGGAATGTATGCGCAGCAACACTATTGCGTGGTCGCCCGCGGGGATTTGCTGCTCGATGGTGGTGTCCAGCCACGCGGTGGCACCGACGATGAAGGCTGCGCCCCCGTCGGTGACGGTGAGATCGAGGCCGGCGAAACGGTCACCGGTCTTGGCGGCCAGGGTACGGACGGCGTCGTTGTGAGCCTCGCCGAGAACGCTGACGCCGATGTTGGGTGCCAATTCGAGTTTCGGCCAGGTCGTCGACGTGTTCTGGATGCACACCGCGACGAGCGGCGGGTCGATGGACACCGAGACGAAGCTGCTGGCCGCCAAGCCCACCATGACACCGTCGATCTTCGCGGCGATTGCGACGACGCCGCTCGGGAACTGCGCGTACGCCTCGCGAAGCGTCTGCTGATCGAGGACGGTACGTGTGAGCGACATTGGACGAAGCTCCCCTTCCGATCTTGTGGTGCACCCCCGCGTGGGCGCAATTCTGTCGAGCGAACACCTAGTGCAAGCAAACACCCGATCGGGCGGCGACGCCACAGTCCGAATCGCCATGATTCGAACCGTCGGCGCGCGGGTGCGGCATCACTCGTCTTCGTCCGGTTCCGGAGCGGGGTCCGCTGCGGGTGCCGGAGCGGGGTCCGGGCGATCGGGCTGAACGCACCGCACGATGGGGATCGGGTCGTACTTCACCGTTCTGGTGTTCCGTGAAATTTCCCTGCCCGACGCGGCATCGCTGATCACCCTGGTGTCGCTGGCGGTGAATCCCTGGCCCCCGCCGGAGGCGACGCAGCCTGCGCCTGCAGGCAATGTCACCGTATTCGGTGAGGTGAAATTGGTTCGCGAACCGGTGATCGATTCGACGTCGACCGTTTTCGTTCCCCACAGTCGGACGGTGACGCTGGACGAGTCGGCGAACGATTCGATGACCACGCCGGTGTCGTTCGGGTTGGTGAACTTCAGGTCGATGGCACCTTCGAAGACCGTCGCTTCGCGCGCTTCGGGGTATCGGCTGATGTAGTAGCTGTGTTCGGTGTGATCGGTGTCTTCCATACCGGCGAAGTACGACGCATTGTAGAGCGTCGTCGCGAATTGGCTGATGCCGCCGCCGATTGCGCGATCGGGTCGACCGTTGTCGATGATCCCCGACTCCACGAAACCCTGCGCGCTTCCTCGCGGACCGGTGTACCCGTTGAGCGAGAACGTCTCTTTCGGCTTCACGAGCGCACCGTTCACGATCTGCGCCGTCAGCCCGATATTGACGCCCGACGCGTACTCGAACCCGCCGGTGGTGTACTCGGCGATCACTTCTCGCACCCCGAGATTCTGAGCGGCCTCGGTGGTGAGAGCGGGTGGGGCCGGTTCGTAGATCGCCTCGGTGGTGCGCGGTCCGTCGGCGGACAGCAACGCGGGCAATTGCTCGAGAGTCTTGCGCCACTCGACCAGCTCGCCCATCTCTCCGGGAACGACGGTCGGGGCACCACCGGAGAAGGTGAACGACGCGTCCGTCGGCGGCGTCTCGGTGCGCACGAGTTGCGGCGCGAGAATGCCTGTGGCGACGTCGGTGTCGTAGATCGGAGTCAGTCCGCCCTGGCCGTCAGGGTCGAAACGCAGCACTTCGCCCACACGATCCGTCGGAAGGATCGCGTCGACATTCTGCCGGCCCGCTACGGTCACCGGTGCTTCGACCGCAGGAACGGCGATGTCGGCGAAGGCGCGATCCACGGCGTCCTGAGTCACCGTGACGGGTGTTGTTTCGTAGGCCGCTTCCGTTGCGCCCGAGGCCCATTCGGCCTGCAGGTTTCGACGCGTGCCGTCGGCGTCGAGCACCCGGCCGGACAGCGGCGCGACGGCAATCGGTGTGCTGCCGTCGAACACGACGTCGCCCTCGACGGGATCTCGGTCGGTCTCGACGCGCAGTCCGTCGACGGCAGCGGTGAGCGCTTGCTCGTCCGTGGTCGACACGACGCCGATCTCGCGGCTGCCGAACAACGACGTCAGCCGAGTGATCGGATTGATCGGCTGCGATCCGGCTCGGTCGAGCGTCGCGTTCCAGTCCACACCGAGGCCGGCGGCGGCCGGGAGTATCTCGACCTGTCGATCGCCGACGTCGACCGACACAGGCTGCTCGGCGCGCGCACCCAGCTCCGAGCGCAACAGGGCTTCGGCGTCGGGGTGACTCTTGCCGCCGACCTCGATCCCGGCGACGGTGACGCCGCGGGGCACTCGGTCGCTGGAGGTGATCCAATCCGCCGCGTACAGCAGCGTGAGAACGGCGACCACCGCGCCGGTCCCGATCGCGATCTTCCGCCACGGCGGCACGAATCCGGACCCGTCGGCGGCCTGCGGCGAGCCGTCCTCCGGCGGAATCACAGGTGGTCCGGCCGGCGACTCCGATTCGGGAGAAACAACGGTCTCGGGAGGAGCACCAGCTTCTGCAGCAGCAAGAGGCTGCGCAGGAACGACGGGCTGCGCGACGGTCGGCGATTCGTCGGCTGCGGGCGGCGGTTGCGGGGCCGGGATCTGGTCGGGCGCGGCGTCCCCGGGAACGACGTCGTCGGCTTCGGTGGACTCGGCCTCGTCGACGACCGGATCTGCGGCCACTGTGTCTGCATCGACCGACCCTGCATCGACCGAACCTGGATCGACGGACTCAGCATCGACGGACTCGGCATCAGCCGACGCGGCATCGTCCGACCCCGGATCGACGACATCGGATGTCGCGTCGGAAGGCTGCTCCGCCTCGGAGGAATGCTTCGGACCGTCGGTCTCGTCGCGGATCGCACCGAAGACCTCGGTGGGAGCGTCGTACGGCGGTACGTCGGGTTTCGGTTCGGCACCGTTGGGCGCGTCACCCGACCTACTGTTGCCCTCGCTCACGTTCGACCCTTCCAGGACCACCGTTGGTTGTGTTCCGCCCTTCTGCCCGGCGTACCCCTCGCACGAGCTTACGCAAACCGAACGGTGCCGCTCACTTCGGAGACCATCGGCACAGAGACGAGTAAAGGCCCCGTGCTGCTGCCGGGTCGGGGGTCAGGCAGCAGCACGGAGCCACTGGGAATATAGGCCCACTGCGGCACGCTGTTACAACGACCGCGAAATTGTCTCGTCATTTCATTCGGTTGAATGATCCAGGGGTCGTCGAGCTGTCCCCTTGCCCGACGGCTCGGGCCCAATGTCCGGTTCTGACCAGCGCGAGAGTGAGGAGAAGCCGATCTCGCGGATCGGTCAGATCCTGCCCGGTCAACTCCTCGATTCGGTGGACCCGGTAGATCACGGTGTTGCGGTGGCAGTAGAGCGCCTTGGCGGCGTTGGTGGGCGAGCCGTCCGACGCGAGCATGTGCGCCAGGGTGTCGAGCAGCGTTCCTCGGTGCGGCTCCGGGTGCGTCCACAGCTTTCCCAGAGCATGGCGGACCAGCAATTCCGACGATCGATCGTCGGCCGCCATGATCACGCGGGGCAGTCGGTCCGTCGCCAACGCCACGCCACTGTCTTCGGTGATGGTCTCCGCCGTCAATGCCGCGAGGCGATACGCCGCAGCGAACGACGACAGGCCCTCCGGCGAATGCGCGACCCCCACGGGCCCGACGGCCCGAGCAGCGAGTGCGTCGACGACGGAGTGCCACGATCCCGTTCCGAGTGCGACGAGCGCGAACTGGTGGCCGTCCCTGGTGTTCCAATGCGAGACCGCACCGATCTGATCCATCGCGTCTTCCGGTGCCGGGAGCGGCGGCGACCCTTGATCGTCGAGCGGACCGACGACACACGCGATTTGCTGCGATGCCGAAAGACCAAGGGTGGCACGCGCTTCCATGACGAACGCTGGATCACCGCCCCGCCCCGATCGAAGGCCGTCGAGTATCACCAGCACGTTGGCGAGATCGCGCTGCTGCATCCGGGCGCTTTCCTGCCGGTATGCCTCGACGAGTGTTTCGTACTGGCTGTCGAGCGCGCGCCACAGCTGTTGCCCGGCCACGAGCAGCAGATGCTCGTCGATGCTGGTTCGGCACTGCTCGCGCTCGAGCATCAGCTCCTCCCACAGCGTCCGACTCCCCAGCGTGTACGCCTTGAGCACCAACTCCATCGGAATCCCCTGGCGCGCACGCTCTCTGCCGGTACGGCGCCATACCTCGCGCGCGTTGTCACCCGCGGCGGTCAGCCCCGACAGGGTGCGGAGCCCCTGATTGATGTGCTCGCGCGTGCTGCGACGAATCTCGCCCGCGATGTCCGGAGTGGAACTGGCCAGGTAGCCGGGTTCCTGCTCGATCAATGCGAGCGTGATGGAGTCCGCGATCGAATCCGCCCGTGACGTCAGGGCTGCCCACGCACGGCGAATCTGCTCCTGGTCTGCGTCCGTCACCGCTCCCCGGGCAGCCGAACGCGCGGATCCGCGTCGACCATCGGGAGCTCCCACCTGCACAGTTTTGCGCACTGAGCCCACATCGCAGGTCGATTTGACCGTTACTGGTGCCCAGGGACCCAAACATTCTGTGCGCAGCGCCCATATCGCCCGTTGTGCGAAACGCACCATAGTGAACGCAACAGATTGTGAGGTGGATCACTTGAACTCTCTCGACACGTTGGACCCGGTCCTCACCATGACGGACATCGAAGTGTCGTTCGGCGGAATCGTCGCGCTGTCCGGAGTCAGTCTCGAGGTGCGACCCGGCGAAGTCCTCGGCGTCATCGGACCCAACGGCGCAGGCAAGACGACGCTGTTCAACGTTGCGTGCGGACTCGTCCGACCGCAATCGGGAACACTCGGACGACACGGCGACACGCTGACACGACTACGACCCCACGACCTCCCCCGACTCGGTATGAGCCGAACACTGCAGGGACTCGGACTGTTCGATCGGATGACGGTTCTCGACAACGTCATGGTCGGTGCAGATCGAACAGCGCACACCGGAATCCTCGCGGGCCTGCTCGGCCTGCCGTCGAGTGCATCCGACGATGCCGCGGTCCGCTCGACCGCAATGGCCACCCTCGAACGCCTGCGAATCGACGACTACGCGCACCGATTGCCACCGAGCCTGCCGTACGCGGTGCGTAAACGCGTCGCACTGGCACGCGCCCTGGTGAGCGAACCGACACTGCTCCTGCTCGACGAACCCGCCTCGGGACTGTCCAGTGACGAGATGAGCGAACTCGGCGACGAGATCCGTGCGCTCGCAACGTCGACGGGTCGTTCCGGAGGCCCCACCCCTGCGGCATCCGCCGGCTCCGAACCGGAAAGACCCGCAACATCGGTCATGCTCGTCGAGCATCACATGGATCTGGTCATGAGTGTGTGCGACCGGATCTACGTGCTCGATTTCGGCAAGGTGATCGCTCAGGGAACGCCCGACGAGATTCGCGAGGATCCGGCCGTGCTCGCTGCTTATCTCGGAAACGAGGTGGCACATGAAGACTGACGCGGCGCACCTGACGATCACCGATCTGACCGTTCGATACGGACCGGTCACCGCCCTCGACTCGGTGTCGATGACCGTCACGGCGGGAGCTGTCACCGCCGTCCTCGGCGCGAACGGAGCAGGGAAGACGACCCTGCTGCGCACCATCTCGGGGTTGCTGAAACCGGTATCGGGGAGGATCGAACTCGCCGGCGTCGACATCGTCGGCGTTGCACCGGATCGGATGTCCCGCAAAGGTCTTGCGCACGTTCCCGAGGGTCGGGGCGTGATCGCCGAGTTGACCGTCGACGAGAATCTTCGACTCGGCGCAATGGGACGCAACCGAAGTCACGACGCCGTCACCCTCGACCGCATCTACGACATGTTTCCGCCCCTGACCGGTCGTCGAACATCCTCGGCGCACACCCTGTCCGGCGGCGAGCGACAGATGCTCGTGATCGGCCGGGCGCTGATGGCGACGCCGTCGGTACTTCTGCTCGACGAGCCGTCCCTCGGACTCGCGCCGAAGGTCGCTGCGCAGATATTCGAGACGTTGCGCGGACTCGTCGACTCCGAGTCGATGACCGTCGTACTCGTCGAACAGAACGCCCGCAGCGCTCTGTCGATCGCCGAACATGCCGTCGTACTCGATCTGGGCAAGGTCGCGGTGGAAGGCCCCGCCGACACCTTGGCCGGGGACGACGCCCTCCGACACGCCTACCTCGGGTTCTAGAGCAAGCCGAAAGGACGCCAGCCACAGTGCAACAACTGCTCACCATCCTCATCAACGGCGTGACCACAGGCATGATCTACGCCGCGTTCGCGCTCGCCCTCGTACTCATCTGGCGATCGACCCGCATCGTCAACTTCGCACAGGCCCCGATGGCCATGATCACCACGTACGTGGCACTGGTCGTCATCGACGCCGGCTACTCGTACTGGATCGGATTCGGGGTCGCGCTCCTGTGCGGCCTGCTCCTGGGAGCCTTGACGGAGCGACTCGTCATCCGATTCGTCGACAGCTCGTCGCACATCAACCCGGTCATTCTCACGCTCGGGTTGTTCATCATCATCCACGCGGTGGCCGCCATCGTCTTCGGCAACCAATTCCGTTCGTTCCCTGCGCCGTTCGGCCTCACCGGCCAGCGGATCGGCGACGTGAACGTGGCGTTGACCGGGTACGACATCTTCAAGATCCTCGCCGTCCTCGTGGTCCTGGGATTGCTGATCCTGCTCTTCCGGTTCACCGATCTGGGACTGAAGATGCGTGCGAGCGCCTTCGAGCAGGAGGTCGCCAAGCTCCTCGGCGTGCGCGTGAGTCGAATGCTCACTCTCGGTTGGGCGCTGGCCGCAGTGGTCGGTTCGCTGGCCGGACTGCTCATCGCAGGCGGCTCGCTGGTGCACCCGGGCTACATGGACTCGATCGTCGTATTCGGTTTCGTCGCAGCGGTTCTCGGCGGACTGGACAGCCCGGCGGGCGCAGTCGTCGGTGGCCTGCTGATGGGCGTAGGGCTGAGTTTCGTCAGTGGTTACCTCGGTCAGGATCTGGTCTCCAGCGCAGCATTGGTGATCCTGATCGTCGTTCTTCTGTTGCGACCGAGCGGGTTGTTCGCCAGCTCCGCGGCCAGGAGGGTGTGACATGAACGCAACTCTCACTCGCCTCACCGCAACACCGGTTCGACGCCACGTGCTCGGTGCCGTCATCGGGCTGGTCGTCATCGTCCTCGCGCTCGAATCCCTGAGCACCTTCCGTCAGAGCCAACTCACCTCGGTGGCCTACCTCGCCATCGCGGCCGGCGGCCTGACGGTGCTGACCGGGCTGAGCGGCCAGCTGTCACTCGGGCACGGCGCGTTCATGGCGGTCGGTGCGTACACCGCGGCATTGATGTTGCGGGCCAACGATTCGGGATGGTCGGTCCCCCTCGTCCTGCTCGCCGCCACCGTGATCTCGGCGGTGGTGGGTGTCGTGGTCGGTGTGGCGGCCGCCCGACTGCACGGGCCGTACCTGGCCGGCGCGACTCTGGCGCTCGCCGTCGCGGTACCGGGTCTCGCCCTGTATTTCTCGGACTACCTCGGCGGCGAACAAGGACTCGTCGTACCGGCACCGAAGGTGCCCGAGCTGATCGACGACATGATGTTCTTCGTCACCGGAAACGAGCTCAGCGGAACCAAATTCGTCGCCTATGTCAGTTGGATACTGCTGGTGCTCGTGTTCTTCCTGTTGGCGAACGTCTCGTCGAGCCGAATCGGCCGTCGCTGGCGGGCCGTCCGGGACGACGAAGTGGCCGCCGAGTTGTCCGGAATCGATCTCGGCCGCGCACGCATTCTCGCGTTCGTGGTCAGTGCGGCCTGTGCGGGAGCGGGCGGTGCAGTCCTGGCGATGTCGGCACGAATCGCGGCACCGAGCGGATTCACGCTGACCCTCTCACTGACCTTGCTCTCCGCCGTCGTCATCGGCGGGCTGGGAACCCTTTCCGGCGCGTTGATCGGGGCGGTTCTGCTGACCTACATCCCGCCGGTGGTCACCAACTTCGGGCTCGATCTGGGTCTGAGCAGTCTGCAATCGGCCGAACTCGCACCACTGGTGACCGGAATCTTCACCGTCCTCGTCATCCTGTTCGCCCCACTGGGTTTGGTGGGCACGTATCGCAAGTTACGTACAACGAGAAAAGGAATGAAATGAAAAAGTTCGGATCGGTGGCTTTCAGAACGACCGCGCTCGTCGCCGTCGTGTCGTTGGCCGCGGCGTGCGGTGCAGGTGGCCGAGAAGAGACGACGGAATCCTCGGAAGGGTCGACGGTCGGCATCACCGACACCTCGGTGAAGATCGGTGCCCACTTTCCGTTGACCGGGGTCGCAGCGCCCGGATACAGCGAAATCCCCACGGGCGCGCAGGCCTACTTCGACTACGTCAATGCCGCAGGTGGCATCAACGGCCGACAGATCGAGTACGTGGTTCGGGACGACTCCTACGATCCGACGACCACCACCCAGGTCGTCAACGAACTGGTTCTCCAGGACGAGGTGTTCGCCGTCGTCGGCGGACTCGGCACCGCGACCCACAGCGCCGTCATCGACTTCCTCAACGAGGAAGGTGTGCCCGACCTGTTCGTCTCCTCCGGTGCGATCATGTGGGGCAACGATCCGGAGAAGTACCCGAACACCTTCGGGTGGCAGCCCGACTACCAGGTCGAGGGCAAGATCATCGGCGACTGGGTGACCAAGAACCGGCCCGACGCCAAGGTCGGACTCTTTCTCCAGGACGACGACCTCGGCCGGGACAGCGAGGCCGCAGTGCGCCAGTATCTCGACGATCAGATCGTCGAGGTCGTGCGCTACACCTCGGGCAACACCGACGTCGCACCACAGATCGCTGCTCTGCAGGGTGCCGGAGCGGATCTGGTCCTCGGCTTCAACGTCCCCTCCTACACCGCACTGAGCCAGCTGACAGCCATGCGACTCAACTACGACCCCGAGTGGTTCTACAGCTCCATCGGATCCGACGTCGACCTCGTCGGCTCCCTGCTCGGACGGTTCTCTCAGGGCGCGGTCACCGACGGCGCGCAATCGCTCGAGGGGATGATCTCGCTGGAATACATCCCGGGCGTCGACTCTCCGGAGAATCCGTGGACCCAACTGTGGCAGAAGGTCTGGGCCGAGAACGGAACCGGTGACCCGTTGACCAATTACCGCATCTACGGACTGAGCCAGGCATACGCCTTCGTACAAGCCCTCCAGGCGGCAGGCGAGAATCCCACCCGTGAGGGCATCGTCGCAGCCATCCAGGAAGGCGGAATGGACTTCGAGGGACCGCAGTTGGCCCCGTTCCGATACTCCGATTCGAGCCACCTCGGAATCTCCGGTGCCAGCGTCTTCCAGATTCAGGGAGGCGTGCCCGAGTACCTGACTCCGGTGCTGCAGACCGACATCGGGGATTCGGCGGTGGAGGAATACACCGGCGAGGAGTCCACACCACCGGAAAGCGGCATACCGGGCTGATCACACGTGAAAGGGCACGCAGAGCGAACTCTGCGTGCCCTTTCCCACGTTGTGGTCGGCAGATCCGAAAACCCCTCGATTACCGGATCCACCGACCCTATGACCCCCGGTCGGAGAGCAGCCGAAGCTGCAGTGATCAGCGCTCGATGATGGCGGTGACGCCCTGGCCACCGGCCGCGCAGATCGAGATCAGGCCACGGCCCGAGCCCTTCTCGGCCAACATCTTCGCCAGCGAAGCCACGATGCGTCCACCGGTCGCGGCGAACGGGTGGCCCGCCGCGAGCGAGGATCCGTTGACGTTGAGCTTGCTGCGGTCGATGGAACCGAGAGCGCCGTCGAGGCCGAGACGCTCCTTGCAGTACGCGTCGCTCTCGAAAGCCTGCAGAGTTGCGAGCACCACCGAGGCGAACGCCTCGTGGATCTCGTAGTAGTCGAAATCCTGCAACGTCAGGCCGTTGCGTGCGAGCAGACGCGGAATCGCGTAGGTCGGTGCCATCAGCAGACCGTCCTTGAACGACCCGTTGCCGTGGACGTAATCGACGGCGGCGGTCTCGGAATCGACCAGGTGCGCCAGCACCGGCAGGTTGCGCTCGGCAGCCCACTCGTCGCTCGACAGCAGCGCAGCCGACGCACCGTCGGTCAGCGGCGTCGAGTTGCCTGCCGTCATGGTGGCGTCGCCCAGCTTGGTTCCGAAGACCGGCTTGAGCGTCGCGAGCTTCTCCACGGTCGATCCCGGACGCAGATTGTCGTCGCGAGTGAGTCCGAGGAACGGCGTCACCAGGTCGTCGAAGAAGCCGCGATCGTAGGCCGCCGCCATGTTGTGGTGGCTCGCTGCGGCCAGTTCGTCCTGGTCCTCGCGGCGGATGCCGAATTCCTTGGCCGTGATGGCGGCGTGGTCACCCATCGACAGGCCGGTTCGCGGCTCACCGTTGCGCGGGATCTCGATGCCGAGCATGCCGGGACGAACGTTGCCGAGCAGCTTGATGCGGTCGGTGGTGCTCTTGGCCCGGTTCAGGGAGAGCAGGAACTCGCGCAGTTCGTCGTTGACGCCGATCGGAGCGTCGGACGTGGTGTCGACACCACCACCGATGCCGGCATCGATACGGCCCGACGCGATGGCGTCGCCGACGGCGATGATCGACTGGAGGCCGGTGCCGCAGGCCTGCTGGATGTCGAAGGCCGGGGTGTACGGGCTCAATGCACTACCGAGTACGACCTCGCGAGTGAGGTTGAAGTCGCGGGAGTGCTTGAGCACGGCACCGGCGGCGACGAGGCCCAGGCGCTCGCCCTGCAATCCGAATCGCGAGACCAGCCCGTCGATGGTCGCGGTGAGCATGTCCTGGTTGGACGCCAGCGCGTACTTCTTGTCCGAGCGCGCGAACGGAATGCGGTTGCCACCGACGATTGCGACCGGTCGTAGCTGCTTGCTTGTCACTGACGTCTCCAAACATCGTCGAATAAGGCCCTGGTGGAGTTTCATCTTACTGGCGAGTAAGTTGGTTGTCGACACCCGGTCGTGCGCCTCGCTCCTCGAGCGAGCAGCGCTGAATGAAAGGTACGACAGTGGCAGCCTCCAAGGGAGCCCCAGATCTCTACTCAACGTTCCTCGCGTCCGCGCCGGGAGCCTTCATCGCCAAGCAGGCCGGCTTGCCGCAGCCCGAGAAGCTGCGCCGCTACAAGGCGGGCGAGCCGCCGCTGGCCGGACCGGTCCTGATCGGCGGTAGCGGTCGCCTCGTCGAGCCCCTGCGTGAGCTGCTCTCGGACTACCCGCAGTCGCAGCCGCACGACGACAAGCACGGCGGACTGGTGTTCGACGCCACCGGCATCGGCAACGTCGCCGAGCTGGAGCAGCTGTTCCAGTTCTTCCAGCCGGTCATCCGCAACCTGGCACCGTCGGCGCGCGTCGTCGTCATCGGTACGACGCCGGAGGAGACCTCGAGCGTCGACGAGCACGTCGCTCAGCGCGCTCTCGAAGGCTTCACCCGCAGCGTCGGCAAAGAGGTCAAGCGCGGAGCCACGGCGCAGCTCGTCTACATCTCCCCCAAGGCGTCGACCGGCTTGTCCGGACTCGAATCCACCCTCCGCTTCCTGCTCTCGGCCAAGTCCGCGTTCGTCGACGGCCAGGTCATCACCGTGGGCGACGCGGACTCGCAGGCCCCGGCCTCGTGGGACAAGCCGCTCGCAGGCAAGGTAGCCGTCGTCACCGGAGCCGCACGCGGTATCGGTGCCACCATCGCCGAGGTCCTCGCCCGCGACGGAGCCACCGTCATCGCAGCCGACATTCCCGCTGCCGGAGAAGCACTCTCGCAGACGGCCAACAAGGTGGGCGGCACCTCGCTCGCGCTCGACGTCACCTCGCCCGACGCCGGAGATGTCCTCTCGAAGCACCTCCTCGAACGTCACGGCGGCGCAGACATCATCGTGCACAACGCAGGCATCACCCGCGACAAGACACTCGCCAACATGGACGAGAGCCGCTGGAACTCCGTCATCGGCGTCAATCTCGCTGCGCCGCAGCGCATCACCGATGAGCTCGTCAAGTCGGGTGCACTGAAGGAAGGCGGCCGCGTCGTCGACGTCTCCTCCATCGCCGGCATCGCGGGCAACCGCGGCCAGACCAACTACGGCACGTCCAAGGCAGGCGTCATCGGCCTGGTGCACGCGTCCGCACCGGTGCTGGCGAAGAAGAACATCACCATCAACGCCGTCGCTCCCGGGTTCATCGAGACCGCGATGACGGCTGCGATTCCGTTCGCCACCCGCGAGGCCGGACGACGCATGAGCTCGCTGCTGCAGGGCGGCGAGACCGTCGACGTCGCAGAGTTGGTCTCGTACTTCGCTTCTCCCGCATCCAACGCCGTCACCGGCCAGGTCGTGCGCGTGTGCGGCCAGAGCCTTCTCGGCGCATGAGCACCGTCACGCTCACCGCGCAGCCGAAGACCTCCGACATCTACACCTCGGCAGCGCTGGGCGCACTGCCGTTCTTCGGATCCAGGTCGTCCTCGGTTCCCAGCACGGTGTACGAGCTCAAGGGTCTGCGAGTGGACCCCGACAACCTCGCCGGGTACTGCCGGGCGACGGGGCTGCGATTCGGCGATCAGCTCCCGGTGACCTATCCCTTCACCCTCGTCTTCCCGACTGTGATGAAACTGATGGTGTCCAAGGGCTTTCCGTTCGCCGCCATCGGTTCGGTACACGCCGAGAACGTCATCGAGCAGTACCGTGGCATCTCCGCGTCCGAGCCGCTGGACGTGCGAGTGCACGCGGAGAATCTGCGCGAGCACCGCAAGGGGTTGCTCGTCGACCTGATCAGTGAGGTCAAGGTAGGTCGCGAACTGGTCTGGAAGCAGACCTCGAGCTTCTTGAGCCTGCAGAAGACGTCACTGTCCGGTGGCCCCCGCGAGGCACCGCCGGCCGACGAGGTTCCGCCGCCCCCGACCCGCACTCTGCGCGTCGACCAGCGGATCATCAGCCGGTACGCGGCCATCTCCGGAGACCGCAACCCGATTCACGTATCCTCGCTGGGCGCAAAGGCATTCGGGTTCCCGAAGACCATCGCGCACGGAATGTGGAGCGCGGCAGCCGTGCTGCAGACCGTCGAGGGCCGAATTCCGGAGGCTGTGAACTACAGCATCCGCTTCGGCAAGCCGATCATCCTGCCCGCGACGGTGAACGCCTACGCCGAGGCCGTCGGCACCGGCTGGGACCTGTCGCTGAAGAACCCGAAGAAGGGCTACCCGCATCTCACGGGAACCCTGCGGTAACTGCCCCACCCTCGAACTCGAAGTTGTGGACGGATTTCTCCGGATTTCCGTCCACAACTTCGAGTTGGGCCCGAGGCTCAGGTGGTGGCGGTCTTCTTTCCGGCCAAGCCGCGCCAGGCCAGATTCTCCAGTAGGTCCGCGGCTGCGTCGACCTCGATTTCGCCGCCTGCCACTCTGTCGGCCACAGCCTCGCCCGCCCCGACCAACGCGACGGCCATCAGCCCGAAATTCTGGGACTGCTCCGGATCTCTCGTACTCATCGCGAGCAAGCCGGCCGTCAACTCGATCAACCGATCTCGGCTGCTCTGCACCTGTGAGGCGAACGCCTGCTGACCGATGGCCTGACGGTAGAGCACCATCCAGGACTTGCGGTTCTCGCCGACGAATCCGAGGAAACCGATCAGGGCCTTGCGCAACTGCTCGCGCGGCGTCAGCGTCGGATCTGCGGCTGGAGTCAGGGCCTCGACGAACTTGACGCCCTCGCGGTGGATGCAGGCTGCGAACAACTCGTCCTTGGACCCGTAGTACAGATAGAGCATCGGTTTGGAGATGGCCGCCTTCTTGGCGATCGAATCCATCGATGTCTCGTGAAAACCGTTGTCGGAGAACACATCCACCGCCGCGTCGAGCATCTGCTGCTCACGGACGGCGCGGGGCAATCTCTTCGTGCCACCAGCCATGGATCCTCCAATACGTACGAACTACTAGACCTTACTCCACAGTAAGGTCCAGTACCGCACAATCAGGACCCGCACGCCCCCTTGAACCGAGCAACCGTAGCAGCGGCCTCGTCCACCTGAGCCGCCGGCAGACGTCCCGTCGCCACCGCGTCCTCGAGATTGTCCAACACCGCGGGCACCTGATCGGTGGTGAGCCACAGCGCCACATCGGCTCCCGCGACCAACGCCGCCTCGACCGCGTCGACGATCCCGAGCCTGGCCGTGATCGCCGCCATGCCGCTGAGGTCGTCGGTGAAGATGGGGCCGTCGAACGGCGCGGCACCGTATCCGACGCCATCGCGCAACAACGCCATCGCCGCCGGGCTGATACTCGCCGGCACCCCCGGCTCGGTCAGTCCGGGCACATCGAGATGCCCGACCATGACACCGACGCCGGTGTTGTTCAGCGCCGCGAACGGCAACAGATCCTTGGCTTTCAACTCGTCGAGCGACGGGGTCGTCACCGCGCCGGTGTGCGAGTCGCCCGAACCCGAACCGTGCCCGGGAAAATGCTTGATGACGGGCTTCACACCCGCGTCCTCCAGACCCCGCGCGTACGCCCCCGCGTAGTCGATGACGACCTGCGGATCATCGGAGAACGACCGATCGCCGATGACGGAATCGTCGGGCTGACCGCTCACGTCGACCACCGGAGCGAAGTCGACGGTGACACCGAGATCCTTCAACCCCTGGCCACGCGTCAACGCCATCGAATACGCCTCGTCCACCGACACCGTCTGCGCCAGTTCCCGCGCCGACGGTGCGGCACCCAGCAGATCCGCGACCCGCGAGACCCGTCCACCTTCCTCGTCGATCGTGACCATCGGAGCCACCGCGGAGGCGCCCCGCACCTGCGGTACTTCCCGATTGCCGAGCATCGACTCGTCGGTCCAACTGCCGACGAAGATGCCGCCGACCTGCTCGGTGGACATGATCTGCACCGCGTCCGCAGTTCCGGTGACCCCGACGGTGAGCAACTGAGCCAGCCGCTGCCGCTCCGACAATCCGTCGACGAACGCAACGCAGCCGTCGACGGGCGGTACCGGTTGCGGCACCGTCGTGTCGACTGCAGTCGTCGTCGGAGCAGCCGGTGCAGTCTGCGTCGACGCGACCGGCGCAGACTCGGTGGAGCACGAGACCAACAAGCCGACACCGACGGTCATCACCGCAGCGGACCGAACCGAAAACCGAAGTCGCATGGAATACGACGGTAGCCCAGATCGTCGGTGTCGCTCCCGACCCGGGGTCCGGATCGATGCGCCTTCGTTGCACTCCGACCGACCGAAACCCACATCGATCCGCAGAGGGGTGAGGGTAATCTGGACGAACGCGACATGAGGAGGAGATCGACCGTGACCGCAGACCTCATACTCATTGCCTACGACGGATCCGACAACGCCAAACGCGCCATCGACTATGCCGGACGGTTTCTCACCACCTCACGCGCGATCGTCGTCACCGCATGGGAGCCGATGGTGCGTCAGGCCGCGCGCATGTCCGGCCTCTCCGGTGTGATGCAGCCCGAATGGGTGCCCGACGACGAGGCCGAGGACGTGGCGCTCACCGACGCGAAAGTGACCAACAGCGAAGGCGTCGCGCTGGCCGAGGCCGCAGGCCTGAAAGTCGAGGGTCAGTGCACCGAATGCACCACCGCCATCTGGGCCGCGATCGTGGAGAAAGCCGACGAGATGAACGTCGACATCATCGTCACCGGTACGCGAGGCACCACCGGTCTACGTGCGCTGCTCCAGAGTTCGGTGGCCGAGCACGTTCTTCGACACAGCCATCGACCCGTCCTGATCGTTCCGCCCGGCAAGTAGAGCGTCCGACGGCTGTTTTCCGTGACGCAGGTGATACCGTGATGCCCGCGTGGGGGTCCACCTCGCCCGCTACCGTTCTGAGCCGACTGACTGGAGAACCGAGATGAAGTTTGCTGTCCCGGGTGTCATTGCCGCCGTCGTCGGAGCCGTACTGGGTGCGGGCGTCGTCTTCGGAGTCACCGCAGCTGCAGCCGACAACTCTCGTCCGGATATCGATCGCTCCGGAAACGCCGACTCGTCCTTGCTGAACCAGGTTGAGTACGGCAGCCGCTGACGCTGGTCGCTCTCGTGAATCGGTGATCTCGGCCGAGCCGCTCGGCCGCAAGTGGCTTCTCGGCGTCTCGATCCTGGCGTTCCTCCTCACCTTTCTGCAGGTCCCCGGCTTCACCGTCGCCGACACCAAGTACGACCTGGCACAGAACCCTCTCGGATTTCTCGAACGCGCCTCCCATCAATGGAACAGCGCAGCCCCGCTCGGCCAGGTGCAGAACCAGGCCTACGGCTACTTCTTCCCCCACGGTGCGTTCTTCGCCGGCGGTGATCTGCTGTCGATCCCGCCGTGGATCACTCAACGCATCTGGTGGGCGCTGCTGCTCATCGCCGGGTTCTGGGGAATCGTGCGGCTCGCCGAAGCTCTCGGTGTCGGCAGCCGTAGTTCCCGTCTGATCGCAGCGACGGCCTTCGTTCTGTCTCCGCGAGTGATCACCACCCTCGCGTCGATCTCCTCCGAGACGATGCCGATGATGCTGGCACCGTGGGTGCTGGTCCCGATGGTGCGGTATCTCGCCGGCGACGATGCGAAACAGACGGTTCGGCGCTCGGCCGCGCAGTCTGCACTGGCGGTGGCCCTGATGGGCGCGGTCAACGCCGTCGCCACCGCCGCCGCCGTTCTGGTCGCCGTGATCTGGATGCTCACGCATCGGCCGAACAAACGGTGGTTCGTCTTCGGTGCCTGGTGGTCGGGCTTTCTGGTGCTTGCGACGCTGTGGTGGATCGTTCCACTGCTGTTGCTGGGCAAGGTCTCTCCGCCGTTTCTCGACTACATCGAATCCTCCGGCACCACCACGCAGTGGACGTCACTGACGGAAGTGCTGCGCGGTACCGGCAGCTGGACGCCGTTCGTCTCTCCCGAGCGAGTGGCCGGTGCCGTTCTGGTGACGCAGCCGGCGGCCGTCATCGCAACGGGCTTGATCGCGGCCGCTGGAATCGCGGGCCTGGCGATGCGGTCCATGCCCGCCCGCGGCCGGTTGACGATCATGCTGTTCGTCGGTCTGGTCGGCCTCGGTGCCGGGTTCGTCGGCGATCTGGACGGCCCGTTCGCTGCCGCCGTTCGAGTGTTTCTCGATTCTGCAGGCGCACCGCTACGCAACATCCACAAACTAGAGCCGGTCATTCGAATTCCGTTGGTGCTCGGGCTGGCTCATCTGTTGGCCCGGGTTCCGCTGCCGGGTTCCGCGCCGCGATCGCAGTGGAAAACGGCCGTTGCGCATCCCGAGAAGCACCCGATGATGGCGGTGACCGCGTTGGTGCTCGTCGCCTTGACGCTGTCCACCTCGCTGGCGTGGACGGGCAAGCTCGCGCCCCGCGGTGCGTACGAGGCCGTTCCGCAGTACTGGCACGACGCGGCGGACTGGCTCACCGAGAATGCGTCGGGATCGAGTCCGGACGGTTCCGACGCGCAGCGGGCCCTGATCGTGCCGGGCGCACCGTTCGCTCTGCAGACCTGGGGATTGACCCGAGACGAACCGCTGCAGGCTCTGGCCACCACCCCCTGGGCCGTCCGCGACGCCGTACCCCTCACCCCGCCGGGTGCCATCCGAGCATTGGACTCCGTGCAACGACTCTTCGCCGACGGTCGGCCATCGGCCGGATTGGCCGATACCCTTCTGGGCCAGGGCATCAGCTACGTCGTCGTGCGCAACGACCTCGATCCCGAGAACTCCCGGTCCACGCGTCCGGCATCGGTGCACCAGGTGCTCGACGGTTCCGCGGGACTCGAGAAGGTGGCCGAATTCGGTGAGGACGTGGCCCCCGGTCAGGTCGACGGCGTTGTGCTCGACGGTGACCTTCGACCGCCGTATCCGGCTGTGGAGATCTACTCGGTGCGTGATTCGGCGGGCATTCCCGCGTCCGGCCCCTACACCGTCGATCTCGATCGTGTCCCGGTGGTCCAGGGTGGACCGGAGTCCATTCTGCGCTCGAACGAGTTACGGAACAACGGGATTCGCAATCCGGTGCCGTCAGGCCCCACTCTGCTGGCTTCGGATGCGGCCGCGGCCGGCATTGCCGTGGACTCGGTGACGGTGACCGACACCCCGATGAACCGTGAGACCGACTTCGGCCAGGTCGACAATCACAGTTCTGCCCTGCGGGCCGCCGACGAGCCACGGCGTTCGCTCAACGAGGTCCCCGACTACCCGGTGTACGGGGCGAAGACCGTGGACGCCGAATGGGAGGGCGCGACCCTGACGGCGTCTAGCTCGGCGTCGGACGCCACCCAGATCGGCGGCAGCGCCCCCGGCAGCGGTGTCGCCGCCGCGGTGGACGGCGACCTGGCAACCAGCTGGATCAGCAACGGCATCGAACGTGCTGTGGGGCAATGGCTTCAACTCGACTTCGATACTCCGGTGCGCGGCGGGCTCTTGCACATGCGCACCAGCCCCGGGACGATAGGCGACCCGGTGAAATGGGTGGAGATCACCACCCCGAACGGCTCGACGGCGGCGCGCGTCGACGAGCCGGGTGAGCCGATGACGGTGTCACTGCCGGGCGGTGAGACGCCGTGGCTGCGCATCACCGCGAAGTCGACGGTCGACGGAACCCGAGGCAGCCAGTTCGGCATCAGCGAGGTGTCGGTGGACGACTACTCCGACCGGGACAATCCGAAGCAGGTACCGATCGTGCACCGCGCGGTGCTGCCCGAGACTCCCGCCGGGGCGAGCGTCGACGCCTGGGAACTGGGCCAGGAATTCCCAGGCCGCTCCGGGTGCCTCGACACCGAGGATCGAATCCGTTGCAGCAGTGGACTGTCCAAGTCACCCGAGGAACTCGGGCGCTTCTCACGCACGATCGACGTGCCGATGGGCACCGCGGTGATCCCCGATCTGACGGTGCGTACGCGGCAGTCCCCCGAACTCGAAGCGCTGCTCGCGCAACCGGGGCGGCCGTTGGCAAGCGGGGCGTCGGACGTCGCGGACCTGCACGGCTCGGCGTTCGCGGCGACCGACGGCGATCCGCGCACGTCCTGGACAGCGCCGGAGAAGTCGATCACCGACCGAGCGGGGACCAACCCGACCCTGACCATCGAATTGCCTACTCCCACACTGGTGGACGGGCTCGAGCTCAGCCCGAGCCTGGGTGCACTCCCGGCCCATCCCACTCGGGTCGCGGTCAACCTCGGCAACGGGCCGATGGTGCGCGACGTCGACACCGACGGCTCGACGACCCTCGAGCTGGCACCGCAGGTGACGGACAGGATCGTCCTGTCGATCGTGGACTGGGACGGGGTATTGGACCGAAACTCTCTGGGTTTCATCCAGTCTCAGCCGCCCGGCTTCGCCGAAGTGACACCACTGTCCGGTGGTGAACCGATCGGCGCACCGTACGACGGCGATCGCGAGATCACCGTCGACTGCTTCGACGGCCCCATCGTCTCCATCGCCGGGCAGACGGTGCGCACGTCGGTGACGGCCACCGCGGACCAGTTCCGATCCGGTGAACCACTGAAGGCCTCGGTGTGCGACGCCGACACTCCGGTGAACGAGAACTTCGTCAACCCGGTCTCGCTGCCCGAGGGACAACAGGACGTCGTGGTCGAGCCGGGAGCATCGTTCTTCGTCGACGGTATTCGATTGCGCACCATGCCCATTCCGGCCGACTGGCCGACGGAATCGGCCCCGCAGTCCGCAAGGACCACAGCCTGGAGCCCCGACCACCGCGAGGTGACGCTGACCTCCACGACGGAGGACCGCTTGCTGGTCATCCCGGAGAGCAACAACAGTGGTTGGCGCGCAACCACTCCCGGTGGCGTCGAACTGTCCCCGGTGGTGGTCGACGGGTGGCAGCAGGCCTGGATCGTTCCGGCCGGGGCGTCGGGCACGATTTCGCTGGATTTCGCCACCGACCGCTGGTATCGGCTCGGCATCTTCGGTGGGCTGCTCCTGCTGATCCCGCTGCTGTTCGCAGCGCTGGGTCGGCCGCGCAGTATGCCCGATCTCGGGCCCTCGCCGCGGCCGTGGCGGAGCGGTTCGGCTGCCCTGGTGGCACTGCTCGGGGCGACGATCGTGTTGGCCGGAATTGCCGGTGCGATCACGGTGGCCGTGATCGGTTTCGGCGCGGTGTTCCTGGACCGCCGTTACGGTCGCGCGCTCTCCTCGCGCGTGTTGGTCGGCGCGGCAGGCGGATTCGCGTTGCTGGGCGCGGCGCTGCTCTCGCTCGGGCCGTGGCGATCGACCGACGGGTACGTGGGCGAATCGTACGGAGTGCAGCTGGCCGCGCTGATCGGCATCGTCGCGTTGGCGATCAGTGCGATGCGGAAACCGTGATCGGCTTCTTCGGTGCGAAGCGTCGTCGGGCAGGTTCTTCGACCAGCGCGTAGCTGGCCGCGGCCACCGGAATCGACAGCGCGAGAGTCACCGTCAGTACGAACCACATCCCACCCGAGAACGGGATGATGCCGAACACCGGGAACACCACGGCCAGGACGGCCAGGTGCCAGATGAAGATTCCGTACGACCACCGTCCGAGCGTGAGCATCACCGGATGCTCGAACACTCGGTGCCGACGACCGGTGTCGGCCAACACCAGTGGCGAGAGCATCGCGAACGCGAGCACGGCACCGAACACGATCTTCAGCTCGAACTGCCACGGCTCGGGACGTACCAGTCCCTGTGGGCCCGCCAGCGGAGTCGCCGACAGCACGAAAGCCGCGACCGCGATCGACGGCATCACCCATCTGCGCCGAGCCCACCGATGCACCCATGTCTGGGGGCCCACGGACACCTCGGCCAACACCATTCCGGCGGCGAACCACGGAAAGTACCCGGGCAGCCAGTTGTCGTGATGGATGGCGTCCGCGGTCGTGATCGGGACGAAGGCCCAGGACAGCGTCACCGCAGATGCACCGAGCAGCACCGAGATCCGGTGCCGGGCCGAGGCCCCACGCAGTCGAACCATCAGCCAGGCGAACACGGGTAGCAGCAGGTAGAAGGCCACCTCCACCGACAGCGACCACATCTGCGTCATGCCCTCGGTCAACGTCAGGGGCACGAACACCTGCGTCAGAGACAGATTGGCCAACCACACCCGGTAGTCGCCACCCGCATTCGGCAGAAACAGCAGCACCAGCACGACGACGACCCAGTAGGCGGGCAGGATGCGCACTGCCCGCGACCAGAAGTAGCGAAGAGCCGGCTGAGCAGGCGCGAGTCCGCGGGCCTGCGCGGCATGGGGGCGCCACAGCAGAAACCCCGACAGCGCGAAGAAGATGGCAACGGTCAGATCGAACCTGCCCCAGATACGCCCCATGAGCGGGGAATTCGCAGCACCGGTCTGGAATGCGACGTGGGTGACGACGATGCCGATCGCGGCCAGCGCGCGCATTCCCTCGAGCGCAGGGACGAACGCGCGCAGCGGAACGACGGAGGGCGAGTGGACTCGAGTGCTCATGGTGGTCTCAAGTGTGCCGTGTCGAACCGGCGCAGACGAGACCGGTGCCACTGTCTGCTGTTACTGTCACCTGCGACGTGTCGTATCAAATCGGGCATCGGGTCGGGGCTGACGTCTTTCCCGACCGCGGTGTCTTCCATGAAGCGGTCAACTAAGGAGATTCAGCATGGCGGAGCGCTCAGGGCCGAGCCGGATACTTGCCCTCGTACTCATCGGCTTGGGCGCGTTTCTGGTGGTCGCCGCCATCCTCATTCCCACGTACACCATCTCGGCGCTCGAGAAGACGCCGTTGGACCTCGAAGTCACCACCGTCTCCACCGGTGAGGGCAGCGTCCTGAATGCGAGCTCGCTCGCGGCCGGTCGCGCAGTCGTCGACCAGAACGTTCCCCTCGTCTCGCAGCGATTCGTCACCGTCGAGGATCCCTCCGACGCCGACATCATGACGCTGCAGGCAGGCCAGACCCTGCGACGCAGCGACAAGCAGGCCGATACCGGGCTGCTGACGGCGAGCGTCGATCGCGTCACCATCGACCGCAAGACGTCGATGCCCGTCGAGAACCCGATCGGCACCATCCAGGTGGCAGGCAACGCGCCGGCCGACGAGGTGGCCCACACCGGACTGCAGTACAAGTTCCCGTTCAACGCGGAGCAGAAGAGCTACCCGTACTTCGACGTCAACGCCCGCGCATCGAAGGACATCGACTTCGTCGAGGCAACCGAGATCAACGGAACGCCGGTGTACCAGTACCAGCAGACCGTCGGCCCGGTCGACCTGTCGACCGTGGTCAACCTGCCGACCAACAAGGTGACCCTGCCCGCCGACACCTGGGGTGTCGAGGGTGGAGCCGCTCCGGTGACGATGACTCGCTGGTACGAGAACACCCGCACCCTGTGGGTCGAACCCGAGACCGGCGTCGTCGTCAAGGGCGAAGAGCAGATTCACCAGTACTACGCACGTGAAGCAGGCCGGCCCGAGGTCGACGTCCTCAATGCTCCGATCACGTTCGACGAGAACACGGTCGAATACCAGATCCAGCAGGCAAAGGACGGCCAGGACCGGATCTCGCTCTTCGGCCGCACCGTCCCGATCATCGCCGGAATTCTCGGTGTCATCTCGCTGATCGCCGGAGTGTTCCTGCTCCTGCGTGGCGGCGCAAACGGCGGACATCGTCAGCCGGCCCGTGCGGACGACACTCCGCGACCGACCCCCGGCGGCGGAACCGCGACGAACCGCGACTGGACGACCGACCGCACCGAGGAAATCCCGAGGACGAACCTGTCCAAGGAGTAAGTGCGCTACGCGCAGTGGCGTGGTTGAGTGCCCGTGAGGGCGCACAACCACGCCACTCGTCTATGTGGGGGCCGACGATGGTCTACGGTGTCGACATGCTGACAACACGCAGAAAGAATGTCTCGGCCCACTGAGTACGACGACGCACCATCGAACGGTGCGCCCGATATCGTCGCCATGACCGACCACATCGCCTCGGTGTACGCAGATGAAATCGCCGTCTATCAAGACGTGCTGCGGCACCTTGCCGTCGATCGCACTTCGCCCCACCCTCGCCGGCCGATCGACGACCACCCGGTGGAAGGGCCCTCGCTCACCGTTCCAGGTCTGCGCATACACGTGCGGCACAGCTACCAGGACGCGGCCGATCTGGGATCGTTTCCGGCCGAATCGAATCCGCTCCTTCTACGCATCCACGTCCAAGGGTTCTCCGACGAATACCAGGACCGCAAAGCTGCAGGGTCCAATCTGGTGGACTCGGTGACCGATCCGGAAAGCGAGGCCTGGACGCGTGCGCTCCTCGGCCAGCGGTGGGCCGACTATGCGTACGAATTGGTGCGCACTCCGAAACGACCGACGAATACGACGACGCGAATGTTGTTCGCACAGCGCGTCTATGCGCTGTTGCTCGATGCCCACGGCGAGCCGACACTTGCGCCCGACAATTTCGCTTTCCAGCGGGTATGGAACGCGATCGATTCGGCCCGCAAGATCATCCCGACATCATCCACTGTGGCAGCGCACCTCAGGGCCGTGGGACCGTTCTTCGAGACCGCAGACATCCGTGATCCGAACACAGAGGCCGACGGCGGGTGGCGTCTCGACATCACCGGTGACGACACAGAAAATCTCCCGACGCCGGCAGCCGCTACTGCGCGAAATCTGATTCGGAGGGTGCGGGTTCGCGGACGAGTCGACAGCAGGTTTCGCCCCATCCGCGTCCATGTCGAGCAGGACCGGGCTCGCGTCTACTTTCGTTGGGCGAAGAATCCGAATACATTTGCGATGACGTTGCGGCTTCCTCGATCCGAGGACGAGTTCTCCGGCCCTCCGCTGGATTCGCCCGATTCCATTGTCGCCATCTGCCTTTCGGACTGGCAGGAGGATCTGCGAACAGGCTTGCTGGTGTGGGGGCGACGCACACGGCGGGCCGACGGTGCCGTGCACATCTCGTGGCCGATCACCGAGATGACCGGCAGTCGACAACATCGGGTGGCAGCGGTACCGCGACACGACACCTCGGGTTCTCGGCTCGCCGGAGCAGGCTTGGACATCGGCTCCGCCCGAGAAGCGTTGGAATCCGGTGCGCTCGCGTGCTGGCTGCAGGCGTATGTCGACAATCGCGAGGCGCGACCGTCCGTAGGACATGCCGCCGCGCGATGGATCGACGACACCACCGCGCGTATCGACGTACTCGAAGTGGTGTCGGGCACTCCGCAATCGGTGGCAACGCAGCTCGTGCACTCGATCACGCACACCCTCGCCAACGCCGGCGCACGAGCAATCGAGTCGCGATTCTCGGACCGAAGTTTCGAGAAGTTCGGGTACGTGCCGAATCCGACAACTGGCCACGGCATGTACCTCGACGTCACCTCGATGCCGTGACAGTCCGCCACCGACCCCAGACCGTTGCCCGTTGTCGTCGTCCGGGTCGACTTCGAGATCCTCAGCGAGATCAGGCCCGTCGCCGACTGATGTCCTTTCCCCACAGGGCGAGTCCGCACACCACCACCATCGTCACCGCAGCAGTGGCTGCGGCGACGGTGACGAATTGCGCGAGAGTCGACGCCACGAACAGCAACAGCAACACCTCTGCGGCCAGGGCGATCCAGGCAACGACGGCGAGGTGGGTGCGCTCACCTGCGATGGCCCACAACAACGCGCTCTGCAGCACGGCCAGACACGCACCCTGCAGCACGAACAGCCAGACGTAGTTCTGCACACCGGAATACGTATCGCCCACCACCAACGGCAACAGTGGAGACGCCAGTGCCCCGCCGATCACCAGAACCGTGCCGAGCCCCGCGACGACGGCCAGCGCCGAGCGCACCGCGGCAGCAGAATGCAGAGGGTTCGCCATCCGTGGGTACAGCACCACCCCGACGGCCTGCGGCAACCAGAACGCTGCCTTGGACGCAACGGCCCCGACGGCGTACAGCCCGGCCTCGTTGGAGCTGAGCAGCGTGCGCGCCAGCACCAGATCCAACGCGGACATCGCGATCAACACCAACTGCACCTGCGACGCCTGCAGTACGGCCAGCACGGTGACCTTGGTTTCCGACACCGAGTTCACCGGCACCCCGGCCGTCCATCGCGCACCGAGGGCAACCACGCCGATGCCCGCGGCCGTGGCGAGAAGAACCGAACCAGGACCACCGCCGAGCACCAACACCAGCACGGCCGGAGCCACCTTGCCGAACCCGGCGGCGGCCAACACGATGCTCAGGGCTCCGAAACGGCCCCGTCCCTGCAGCAAACCCTGTTCGGCGGCCAACAGCACCAGAACCGGCGCAGCGATGACCGCCGACACGGTCGCCGCCATCGAGACGTCCATGGCCGCGGACAGTGCGGGTGACAGTGCCAGAGCGAGCACCCCCACCACCGCCGCGCACCGATACCCCACCGTGCGTAGTTCACGAGAACTGCGCCCGCGCACCACCTCACGCGCGACGACGGATTGCAACGCCAACGCCGGAACCGCGAGAACCAATTGCGCAGCAAGCAGACTCGCGAATTCTCCGTAACCCTCGACGCCGAGCATCCGGCTCGCCAGAACCTGCAGCAGGTACGCCGCAACGTTCGCGAACATCGAACCGGCCGTCACCATCCCCATCCCGGCGACCGACGCACCCGCGGTGTGCTCTGCCTCGGACGAGGCACGGAAAGACATGAGCCCACGGTATAGGGTGCCGATCATGGCGTGGTCGAGGTCGAGGTGGACACCGCCGCTGTACAGTCTGCTGCTCGCGATCGTGATCGTCGGCCCGCTGCTCGGCCCCGGCTATCTCCTGTTGCGCGACGCCGTCAGCACTCCCCGTTCCTACTTCACCGACTCCGCCTGGGGAATCGCCGACGCCGCCGCGAGGGCAGTACCGCAGGACGCCGTTATCGCCACGCTGTCGACGGTGTTCGACGGTGGCCTCGTCGTCAAGACCATTCTGCTGCTGGCCCTGTGGCTGACCGGGTGGGGTGCCGCGGTCATGGCCCGAACAGTTCTGCCGACAGCCCCGCTACCCGCACTGCTCGTGGCATCGACGGTGGCCGTATGGAATCCGTACGTCGCCGAGCGGCTGCTGCAGGGACACTGGAGCCTGCTCGTCGGATACGCCGCCCTTCCGTGGACCGTGGTCGCTGCGCTCTCGGTCAGAGAGGGCCGTTCCTGGTGGGCGCTCGCAGCCTGTCTCGCCGCGGCAGGGCTCACCCCCACCGGCGCGTTGCTCGCCGCAACCATCGCCCTGGTGGTCCTCGCCCTCCCCGGGGGTGTCCGACGCGGCCTGCGCGTGGTCGGCGCCGTCGGGCTGGCGGCGGTGGCGTCGGCGCCGTGGCTGGTGGCGACGGCGGTGTCCGGCGGTGGCGTCGAGCAGGCGGACCCGGCGGGTTGGGCGGCGTTCGCAGCGCGGGCCGAGCCGGGTCTGGGCACCCTCGGCAGCCTCGCCGGTCTCGGTGGAATCTGGAATTCCGATGCTGTACCCGCTTCTCGCACAGGGCTTTTCGCGTTCGTGGGTACGGCGCTACTGCTGACCGTTGTCGCGTTCGGTGTGCGTCCGTTGCTCAGGCGTCGAAGAAATCCGGTGATCGTAGGGCTCGGTGTTGTTGCCGTGCTTGTCATCGCCGCCCCTGCGCTGGCAGCGACGGGACCTGGTCTGGCAGCGGCCAGGGCGCTCGGCGAGACGGTGCCCGGTGCCGGCCTGCTCCGCGACTCCCAGAAATGGGTGGCACTGGCCGTGCCGATCTACGTGTTGGCCGCGGCGGCCGCTTTCACTCCCCGGCATCGACCGAATCCGGTGCAACCAACCGCGCTGACCGCGGTCCAGCGCACCCGATTCGGCAGCGCCGTTGCAATCTCGGCCCTGCTGATCGCACTGCCCGACCTGGGCTGGGGCGTCGGGAACTCGATGCGACCCGTGGCGTATCCGGCGTCCTGGCAGGCGGTCGCAGCCGAATTGCAGGGCAGCGACGGCGATGTCGCGGTACTACCGGCCGGGATGTTCCGCCGCTTTCCCTACAGCGGGAGCGCTCCCGTTCTCGATCCCGCGCCGCGCATGCTGCCACTGGACGTACTGCAGACCGGCGAGCTCATCGTCGCGGGCGGCACGGTGCGGGGCGAGGGGGCGCGCGCGACGGAGGTCCAGAATGCCCTGCTCGCAGGTGAACCCACGAACGTGATCGCAGAGCTGGGCGTCGGCTGGGTACTGGTGGAGAACACCACCCCCGGCGAACTCGGCCGGTCCGAGCAAACACTGGATGCGCTGGACGTCGTGTATTCCGACGACCAACTCACGCTCTATCGGGTACCCGATCCCATGCCGACCGAGAGCCGGCAGGCAGCGGCCGTCGTCGTTGCCCACCTCGCCTGGGCAGTGCTACTTCTCGGGGGTCTAGCGGTAGGACTGCTGCGCCGAATCCGAGTGCTGCGCACCCACCAGACCTGACGACCACGTGCCGCGCGTCGTCGCGTCGAGCACCGAGTAGACACCCTGCGCGCACTGCTCCCAGGAGAATTCGGCCGCGCGCACTCGGGCCTTCTCGCCCAGGCGAGTTCGGGCTTCGGTGTCCTGCAGCAGCTCCGACACGGCAGCGGTCAGGCCGGAGACGTCCCGGTCCTCCTCGGCATCGGAAAGCCCGCCCACCAGAACACCGGTGACGCCGTCGATGATGGAATCGGTGAGCCCCTTGGAACTTCGGTAGCCGACGGTCGGCACGCCGTGCTGGGCTGCCTCGACGACCGCGAGACCCCAGCCCTCCTTGCGGGAGGGCATGATGTGCACCCAGGAGCGACCGAGCAGGGCGTGCTTGCGGTCCTCGTCGACGTGTCCGTGGAAGGTGACGTACTGCTCGATGCCCAGTTCTCCGACGTAGTCGCGGAGGTTCTGTTCCCACCAGCCGCCACCGATGACGTCGAGGTGGATGTCGGGGATACGACCGCGCAGCGCGGCGACGACGTCGAGTGCGTCCTCGATCTGCTTGTGCGGAACCAGGCGGGACAGGACGGTCAGCGACGGATGTGCGGTGCGGGTGCTCTCGTCACCCTCGGGCACCGACTGCGGAATCTCGTCGGCTCCGTTGCGCACCACGGCGATGCGCTCGCGGTCGACGCCCAGTGCGACCAGTTCGTCCGCGGACGGCAACGACACCGTCAGGTACTGATTGCGGCGGTGGACCCTCGGCGACACCGTCGATTCGAGCCACCAGCCGAGCTTGGCCATCATCGGCCCCGCGACCGGCCACTGCTCGCGGTGGCAGTGGTGCACCAGCAACGTCACCGGAACGCCGAGCGCCGCCCGTGAGAAGAAGGGAATGCCGTTCTGGGTGTCGATCACCGCGTCGGGTGCGATGCCCTTGAGCGGGCCGAAACCGAGCCGTCCGGCTGCGATGGCGGCCAGTGCGCGGGGATACACCGACAGGCGTCCACCGCCGCGACTGATGCGGATGCCGTCGACGATTTCCTCTGCGGGAGCTCCGGGGTACGACGCAGTCCTCAGCGTGACGCGGACGCCGCGTCGAGCCAGACCCGCGCCCACCTGCTCGAGGTAACGCTCGCTGCCGCCGCCCTGCGGGTGCCCGGTATCGCGCCAGCACAGCAACAGAACCTCGCGCACAGCTCGCTTCACCCAATTTCCGCATGCTCGTCTCGACCGCAGTCGATTACCGCTGCCACAGTAACCGCTAGGGTTCGTTTTCGTGACTTCCGCCGTGACACGTCTGTTCGCCTCTCGCGCGACACTGCGCCGCTCGGTGAGTCTGCTGAAGGACTTCGGGCACGAGCAGAGTGCTCCCGACATCTTCTACGGCGCGCTCGCTCGCGACTCCGTGGAGCTGATCGGCGATCTGTATCGGGGCCTGACCGGCACCGACATGTCCGCGGCGACCGTACTGGACGTGGGCGGTGGACCCGGATACTTCGCCGAGGTCTTCGGTGCGAGCTGCGCGCGCTACCTGCCCGTCGAGCCCGACGCGTCCGAGATGCACGCAGCGGGACTGCAGATACCCGGCTCGGTACGCGGCTCCGGGATGGCGCTGCCGTTTCGTGACGACAGCGTCGACATCTGCTTCTCGTCCAACGTCGCCGAACACGTCCGCGAGCCGTGGACCATGGCCGAGGAAATGCTGCGAGTCACCAAGCCCGGCGGGTTGACCGTGCTCTCGTACACCATCTGGTTCGGTCCGTTCGGCGGCCACGAGACCCGACCCTGGCACTACCTCGGCGGCGAATACGCAGCCCGCCGCTATGCCCGCACCACCGGTCACGAACCGAAGAATCGATTCGGCGAATCACTGTTCGACATCAGTGCGGCAGACGGATTACGTTGGGCGCGAAGCACACCCAACGCAACACTGCTGGCCGCATTCCCGCGCTACCATCCCCGCTGGGCCTGGTGGATGATGCGAGTACCCGTACTCCGAGAGTTCCTGGGCAGCAACCTCGTCCTCGTCCTGACACCGAACACATAATCTGGACCGATGACGGCACTCGCGCTCGACATCGGCGGCACCAAGATGACAGCGGCACTCGTCGGCGACGACGGGCGGCCACAGAATCCGGTGACGGTGCCGACTCCCGAGTCCGGGGTGTGGAAGGCGTGCGTGTCGTTGCTTCGGAAAATGGCTCCCGGACAGCACATCGACCGCATCGGCGTCGCCTGCTCCGGTCCGGTGAACCTCGAGACAGGGTCGGTCGCACCGATCAACATCGACGAGTGGAAGAACGGTTTCGGTCTGCGCGATCACATCGCCGTGGTCTTCCCCGAGTCCGACATCCGCCTCGCGATGGACGGCAGCGCAGCGGCACTCGGCGAGCACCGCTACGGTGCGGCCGTAGGTGTGCCGGATGTGCTGAGTCTGGTGGTGTCGACCGGGATCGGCGGTGGGTTGGTGCTGGGCGGGAAGATCGTCGCCGGTGCCAGCGGCAACGCGGGCCACATCGGCCACATCGTCGTTCCCGGTTCGACGACGCCCTGCGCGTGCGGCGGAATCGGCTGCGTGGAAACCGTCGCGAGTGGGCCTTCGGCGGTGCGGTGGGCGCGTGAGCTGGGTTGGACCGGCAGCAGCGGAACCGAATTGGCCGCCGACGCCGCCGCCGGGGAGCCGATCGCCATCACCTCGTTGCAGCGTGCCGGGGTGGCGCTGGGCCAGGCGATCGCGTCGGCCGTCGCCCTGGTGGACGTTCGAATGGTGGTGATCGGTGGTGGCTTCGCCCAAGCCGGCCCGCCGCTGTGGAATCCGATTCAGGAGTCGATCGCGCTGCACACACGCCTGAAGTTCCTCGACGGCCTGCAGGTGGTGCCTGCTGCGTTGGGTGGCCTCGGCACCCTGGCCGGGGCGGCCGCGCTCACTGCCTGAGCGTCCATATCCACACAGCCAGAACGGGACCCACCCCTCGGTGAGTCCCGTTCTGTGTCGTGAATACTACGCGCCCAGGCGCTGCTTGAGGGCGTCGAATTCGTCCTGAATTCCGGTGGGCAGTTTCTCGCCGACGAAGTCGAACCACTCCTGGATCAGCGGGATTTCGGCCTTCCACTCGTCGGAGTTGACCGCGAGTGCCTCGGCCACGTCCTCGACGGTGGTGTCGAGTCCGTCGATGTCGAGCGCCTCGGCGGTGGGGACCACACCGATCGGCGTCTCGATGCCGGCGGCCTTGTGCTCGATGCGCTCGACGATCCACTTGAGCACACGCGAGTTCTCACCGAATCCGGGCCACAGGAAGCGCTTGTCCTCGCCGCGGCGGAACCAGTTGACGTAGAACACCTTCGGCAGCTTCGACTCGTCGGCATTCTTGCCCAGGTCGATCCAGTGCTGGAAGTAGTCGCCCACGTTGTAGCCGAGGAACGGCAGCATGGCCATCGGGTCGCGTCGGACGGTTCCGACGGTGCCCTCGGCGGCAGCGGTCTGCTCGGAGCCGACGGTGGCTCCCATGAACACGCCGTGCTGCCAGTCGCGAGCCTCGGTCACCAACGGAACGGTGGTCTTGCGACGTCCACCGAAGAGGATCGCCGAGATCGGGACACCCTTGGGGTCGTCCCACTCGGGAGCCATCGACGGGCACTGAGCCATCGGCACGCAGTAGCGCGAGTTCGGGTGCGCGGCATCGGTTCCGGACTCGGGGGTCCAGTCGTTGCCCTTCCAGTCGATCAGGTGATCGGGCTTGCCTTCGAGGCCCTCCCACCACACGTCGCCGTCGTCGGTCATGCCGACGTTGGTGAACACCGAGTTGCCCTGATCGATGGTCTTCATCGCGTTGGGGTTGGAATCCCAGTTGGTACCCGGTGCGACACCGAAGAAGCCGTATTCGGGATTGACAGCGTAGAGGCGGCCGTCCTCACCGAAACGCATCCACGCGATGTCGTCACCGATGGTCTCGGCACGCCAACCCGGGATGGTGGGCTGGATCATCGCGAGGTTGGTCTTGCCGCACGCGGACGGGAACGCCGCGGCGATGTAGTACGCCTTGTCCTCGGGGGAGATCAGCTTGAGGATCAGCATGTGCTCGGCGAGCCAGCCCTCGTCGTGGGCCATGGCCGAGGCGATGCGCAGCGAGTAGCACTTCTTGCCGAGCAGGGCGTTGCCGCCGTAGCCGGATCCGTAGCTCCAGATCTCGCGATCCTCGGGGAAATGCGTGATGTATTTGGTGTCGTTGCACGGCCACGGCACATCCGCCTGGCCCTCGGCGAGCGGAGCGCCGAGCGAGTGCAGCGCCTTGACGTAGAACCCGTCGTCACCGATCTTGTCGAGTGCGGCCTGGCCCATGCGGGTCATCACGCGCATCGAGACGACGACGTACTCCGAGTCGGTGAGCTCGACGCCCAACTTGGGGTCGGCCGCGTCGAGAGGGCCCATGCAGAACGGCACCACGTACATGGTGCGTCCGCGCATGCAGCCGCGGTAGAGATCGGACATCAGCGTCCGCATCTCGGCGGGGTCCATCCAGTTGTTGGTGGGACCGGCGTCGATCTCCTCCTTGGAACAGATGTACGTACGCGACTCGACGCGAGCGACGTCCGACGGATCGGAGTTGCCGAGGAACGAGTTGGGCTTCTTCTCGTCGTTGAGACGAGTGAAGGTGCCTGCCTCGACCAGCTTGGTGGTCAGGCGCTCCCATTCGGCGTCGGATCCGTCAGCGAACACCACGGATTCCGGTTCGGTCAGTTCGGCTACCTGGGCAACCCAGGCGAGCAGTTCTTTGTGTCGAGTCGGCACGTTGTCGGTGCCGCTCAAACCGGGAATGGTGGCTGAGGTCATCTAACTCTCCTGGGGTGAGCCGGAACCGGGAAGTACTCGCACGATCACTGTTGGGCAAACATGCGCGAGCAGATCTCGGTTTTCCCCTCTCGGCGGGGCGCTGCTCGACCGTTCGAGCCGCAGTACACCATCGTAACGGGTACAGCAAGCCGAGCGTCGAGCGCCGGGTGTCCTGGTACTCAGGTTAACGCCGAGCGACGTAAATCCGGAAACAGGGTGTTGTCCGATTAGTCACAGGACCGATTCAGATAGGGAAAGATCCGCGCAAGAAGGCGTCTACCAGCACCGACGTCCACTCGGGACGGACCGACTACAGCTCGCCCGATTCGGTCATTTCGCCCCGGCCGATACCGTTCGCTTCTCGAAAAATTTCCCAGGATCGGTACTGCCCGTCACGTCCGAACGATGTGAACTTGTCGGTCACACCATCGCCGTCCACGTCGGTCGCCACGGTCATCCCGGCGTCGGTACGGCGTACGGTGGTCTCGAAATGACCGTCTCCGTCGAGATCGAACAGGTCCGTCGAGACCGTGGGCTCACCCGAATCCCCGACGTCGTGAGGTTCGGCCTCCTCCGCGAGGAACCCACCTGCTGCGAAGCCATCCACCGCGATCATCGACGCTCCTCACCTCGCTCAACGAACCGACACTGCACCTACTGACTCCGACGCACCGGCTCGTCGAACGGTTCCACCTGCTTCGAAGAGAAATGGACGGGTTCACGGGCTACGAACACACCGCGATCGAGCCCGCGGAATCGCTCCAGCCCCCGCTCGAGTGCAGACAGATCGCGATCGCAGGCAGACAGCAGTGCCGATCGATGGTCGGCAAGCCGACGAAGCTCGGCGTCCACCTCGGCGAGTGCGACGTCGATGCGGGCCACAGCATCGCGATCCGCAGTCGCGACGGCGGACGCGAGCATCGACTCGGCATCGAGAATCCGCGAGAGCACGTGCTGCTCCACCGACGATCTCACCCGGGCCAGGCTTTCCTGTGTCCAGCCGCGCAGGCGGGCGCGATCGGCCACCAGCGCCCGTGACCGCGTGATCCACCAGGCGAGCGCACCTCCGAGGACGAGTGCGATCACGGTGTTGGCGACTGCCCAGGCCGGCACCAGCGCCATCGGCGACACCACCAGCCGCCCGAGTCCTACCCCCGCCGACGCACCGACGACGATCATGACCGCATCCTCGATCCCCCGCCGCCGGGACGGCTCCCCGATGTCGAGCGGGGAGTCCTCGACATTCGATTCCGCCTGCGCCGGCGTGAGCCCGAGATCGGTCTCCACTGCCCGCAATCGCGCTGTGAGCGCCGCGTCGGCCCGATTGCGGGCTCCGCGCGCGGACTCGGCGACATGTACGGGAAGGTGAGTGAGTTCGGCACGCCCCGACCCGTCGATCGTGCGCTTGAACTCGGCGAGCAGGGCGCGAAAATCTTCGGCGGCAGCATGGAGGGACTCCACACGCACCCGTTGAATTCGATTGTGCAGCAATGCCCGTCGGTCGCCGCCGAGATTGTCTCGTTCGCCGACGAGCTCGGCTCGCCGCGCGCGGAGTTCGGCCGTGTCACCTCCCCCGGTCACCGCGCGCGCTCTCGCCACGATCGACGATTTGGCTCCGGCTGCGCAGTCCTGCACTGCCGCAACGTATTTGCGCTGGGGTCCGAGAGCCGTGGCCTGCAGCAGCAGCGCGCCGAGCCGGTCCGCCACTGCTCCGAGACCCGACTCCGCGGACATCGCGGCGTCACCGCTGTCTCGGCCCGTCCGCGCCGACCGAACCGAGATCGGGTGGAACGTGCACTCCACCGCCCGTGGGACACACTCGGCCACGACATCGCTGTCGGCGGAGACCACCTCACGCCAGTGTCGATGCACGTCGATCTTGTTCACCAGGAACAGGACCGGCGTGGATTCGAGGGCTGCTCGCCATTGCTCGACCTCGACGCGGCCCACCGGAGCCGACGCGTCGACGACGATCATCACGACCGCGGCATCGGACATCGAGTCCGTGAAGCCGATGGTGGAACCACCGAGTCGGGACAGCTCCCGGCGGAGTTCGGACTTGCCCGATCCGGGGGTCCCGGTGAGATGAACCCCGGCGGGTCGACTGACCCTTGCCCGTTCGATCTCGTCGAGTGCACCCGAATTCCAGCGTCGGAGAACGCTTTTCATGTCTTCCGACAGGGGCGTCATCGGCGCAGCATTCGTACGTGTCCTCGGCACAGCGCGAGTGCCGCGCGACGCACGTCGGGGTCCCCGGCAGCAGCCGCACGCTGTTTCCACAGCACCGCCTGTTCCAGCGCGACCTCCTCCGAACCGGTCTCGATCGGCACCCCGAGACGTAGAGCCGCGTGGCGCATCTCGGCAGCTACCGCCTCGTCCGAGGCCAGGTACGACTCGACGGCGGCACGAGCCCGCCGGTTCCGGGCGGAGATCCGGTGCAGTCTGCGATGCAGCTCGACGTCTCGAGCCGCCGCGGCCGCCGAGACGGCGGTGGAGACCGCGGCGACGACGGCGTCGGCACCGGTGGCATCGGCGAGTATCCGTACGGCATCATCGTCGGACACAGCCGTTGGTTGCCGCAGCAGGTCGACGAGCAGGGCGAGACCTCGAAGTTCGATGCATTCGATCAGCGCTTCTCTTCGAGACGTCGACACCGCGAGGTCGGCGGCGCGAAACCGATCGACGGTCATCAGGTCGGTCGGACGCAGATCGGCCGCTGCGACGGCGCGCACGTCGGACATGTCCAGAGGTGCGCCGGGTCGGCCCACTCTCCGCAATCCCGCCGCGGTGGTTCCCATCAACGGCAGAACCGTCCGCCCCAGCTGCTCCGATGCCACTGCGGCCGCGGCTGCGGGATCGTCGAGTGTGTCCGCCTTGGTCAGCACGACGACGGTCCCGTCCAGAGGATCGCTCGGCCGAGAACTCAGCAGTGCAGTGTCGACCGGCGACACCGCACCCGCGATCACGTGGACGAGCACCTCGCCCTCGCTGCTGTCCGCTCTGCCCTCGTGCCATCGGACATCGAGGCCGTCGACATCGAGCGGCGCCGCGTCGAGAACGGCGAGAACCGCGGATTTCCCGACGCCGGAGCGGCCGGTCACCCGTGCGGTCATCGGCCGTAGGCGATCGTGGACGGCGGTGTCGACGGACTCGCGTGCGTCGCTCGACGCAACGCGGTCACGCAACAGGCCAAGACCGACCTCGGCGACATCCATGATCGATTCCCCCACCGACGACCCGCCGCCCACGTCGAGAGGCGACGCACAGCCCCCTGCTGCGGCACTGATTCTGGCACATGTGGGCGCTCACGAGCCGACCGTCGGGAATTGCATCGTTGTAATTAGCCGGGCTCGTCCCACCGCTGATCAGCGGTGGGACGGTAAGTCTCAACTTCAACTCGAGACCCACCTGTCACACGCCCCGTCGATGCGCGACAATGGACCGGTGAACGAGCCCCAGGACCCCTCTGTCGACACCGAGGACAATGCCGTGAAGACCCAGGAACGGGGCTCACGGCTGTACCCCCGCGTGACGAGTTTCCGCTCTCGGCGCGGAGCGCTGACCGAAGCGCAGCAGACCACCTGGGACAACCTGTGGCCGCGCATCGGCCGCGACGTCGCCGACGAGCAGATCGACATCGACGCCTGGTTCGGCCGCAGCGGTCCGGCGATTCTCGAGATCGGCTCGGGTACGGGCACCGCGACCACGGCGATGGCCTCGGCCGAGCCGCACGTCAACCTGATGGCCGTCGAGGTCTACCGGCCCGGCCTGGCCCAGACGCTGCAGCAGATCGAACGAGAAGGCATCGAGAACGTTCGGTTGCTGCGCGGTGACGCGATGGACGTGCTCGAGAACCTGCTGACCTCGGAATCGTTGACCGGCGTCCGCGTCTTCTTCCCCGACCCGTGGCCCAAGGTTCGACACCACAAGCGTCGCCTGCTGCAGGGTCCGACGTTCGCGATGATCGCGGATCGGTTGAAGCCCGGCGGCGTTCTGCACGTGGCAACCGATCATGCCGAATACGCTGAGTGGATTGCCGAGGCCGGGAACGCCGAGCCCGGTCTGACCGTTCTCGATTGGGAGTCGCCCATGACACACGAGCGACCGGTGACCAAGTTCGAGGGCAAGGCACAGCTGGTCGGTAGCTCGGTGACGGAATTGATCTGGGGAAAGAAGACAGCATGAGCGTCAGTACGGACATGCCCGACACCGTGGTCGACCCCTCAGAACTCGGCGCACTCGGTGAATCGCGCCACAGCAAACGCGTCCTGCTGGTGTGGGACGCCCCGAACCTGGACATGGGACTCGGCGCAATTCTCGGTGGCCGACCCACCGCTGCGTACCGTCCGCGCTTCGATGCACTGGGCCGATGGCTGCTCAGCCGCACTGCCGAGCTCTCCACCTCCGGCACCGCGACGCTCGAACCCGAGGCCACGGTGTTCACCAACATCGCCCCCGGCAGCGCAGATGTCGTCCGACCCTGGGTCGAAGCATTGCGTAACGTGGGTTTCGCGGTGTTCGCCAAGCCCAAGGTCGACGAAGACAGTGACGTCGACGCAGACATGCTCGACCACATCGACTTCCGCAACCGTGACGGCGGCCTCGCCGGTGTCATGGTCGCGTCCGCCGACGGTCAGGCGTTCAAGGGTCCACTGGAGGCCATCGCAGCAACCGGAGTGCCCGTGCAGGTGCTGGGCTTCCGGGAGCACGCAAGCTGGGCTGTCACGTCGGACATCCTGGAGTTCCTCGACCTCGAGGACATTCCGGGCGTCTTCCGTGAGCCACTGCCACGGGTGAGTCTCGATTCGCTTCCCGACGAAGGTGCGTGGCTGCAGCCCTTCCGACCGCTGTCCGCCCTGCTCGTCGGGCGCCAAGGAGTTTCTTAAGTGTTCGCCAGATGGGGAGACATCGTCTACCGCCTGCGGTACACCGTTATCGGTGTCATGGTGGCCGGACTGCTGGGCTTCGCTGCCTACGGTCTCGATCTCAACAGCCATCTCAGTCAGAGCGGTTGGGACGATCCGACGTCGGAATCGGCCCAGGCTGCCCGTCTGGCGGACACGACGTTCGGTCGCGACAAGCAGGGTGACGTCATCGTCCTCTACACCGCACCCGAGGGCTCGACGATCGACGATCCCGAGTTCCAATCCAAGATCGTGGCCAACCTCGATTCGCTCGCCGCCGACCACCCGAACGAGATCGAGAAGGTCAACGGCAGCTACTTCCGCACGGCAACTGCCCCGAACCTCGCCGCCCTCGGTACCACCGACAAGCAACACGCGATCGCCAGCATTGCGATCGCCGGTGCCAACGACACCGAACTGACCAACAACTTCCAGGCCGTCAAGGACGTCTTCTACATCGACGGTGTGAACGTGCAGGTGACCGGCTTGCAGGCCGTCGCAGGCGCGTTGCAGTCGACGATGGCCGGCGACATCCACCGCATGGAGCTACTGGCGATCCCCGCCGTCGCGGTGTTGCTGTTCTTCATCTTCGGCGGCGTCGTCGCGGCTGCTCTTCCGCTGATCATCGGCGGTCTGACGGTCGTCGGTGCCAACGGCATCGTGAAGGTGTTCACCAACTTCACCGAGGTCAACTCATTCGTCGCACCCGTGGTCTCACTCGTCGGCCTCGGGCTGGCCATCGACTACGGATTGTTCATCGTCTCGAGATTCCGAGAAGAACTGGGCGACGGCTACTCGACGCCACAGGCCGTGCGCCGCACCGTCATGACGGCCGGTCGCACCGTGGTGTTCTCCGCGACGATGATCGTCGCGTCCCTCGGTGGTCTGCTGCTGTTCCCGCAGGGCTTCCTCAAGTCGGTGGCCTACGGCTCCATCGCAACCGTGGCTCTCGCAGCTCTGACGGCCATCACGATCCTGCCCGCGATGCTCGCCATCCTGGGACCCCGCGTCGACGCCCTCGGCCTGAAGTTCATGCGCAAGACCAAGTCCAGCGAGGAGATCGAGAACGGCATGTGGGGCCGACTCACTCGCTGGGTGATGCGCAACCCCGTCAAGGTCACCGTCCCGATCGTGCTCGGCCTGGTGCTCCTGACGCTGCCGGTCGGCAACATCAAGTTCGGCGGCATCAACGAGACCTACCTACCGCCCGACAACGTCACCCGCGAAGCGCAGGGCGAGTTCGATTCGCTCTTCCCCGGCCAACGGACCGAACCCATCAAGCTGGTGATCAGCAACGCGCAGGGTGCCAACCTCGCCGCGATCACCAATCAAGCGAACAATGCTCCCGGCCTGGTCGAGCAGTTCTCTCCGGTCGGTGCCAGCAAGGACGGAATAATCGTCTTCAAGGCAGGACTGGTCGATCGCAACGACTCCAAGCCCGCCATCGACTTCCTGCGCAGCATCGACGTGCCGGACGGAGCGTCGGTTCTCGTCGGCGGCACCCCTGCCATCGAGCAGGACTCCATCAGTGCGCTCATCGACAAACTTCCGCTGATGGCCGTGCTCGTGGTGTTCATCGTGACCCTGCTGATGTTCCTGACGTTCGGATCGTTGGTGCTGCCGATCAAGGCGGTGCTCATGACCGTCCTCGGTCTCGGGGCCACCATGGGCATCCTGACGTGGATATTCATCGACGGCAACGGTGCGGGGCTGATGAACTTCACTCCCGGGCCGATCATGGCTCCGGTTCTGGTGCTGATCATCTCGATCGTGTTCGGCTTGTCCACGGACTACGAGGTGTTCCTGCTCTCTCGTATGGTCGAAGCGCGCGAAAAGGGCGCGAGCACAAGCGAAGCCATCCGTATCGGAACCTCGCATACCGGACGCATCATCACCGCAGCGGCCCTGATTCTCATCGTCGTGACCGGGGCGTTCGCGTTCTCCGATCTGGTGATGATGAAGTACATCGCCTACGGCATGATCGCGGCCCTCATCATCGACGCCACCCTCATCCGCATGTTCCTCGTGCCCGCCACGATGAAACTGCTCGGCGACGACTGCTGGTGGGCCCCGCAGTGGATGAAGCGGATTCAGCAGAAGCTCGGACTCGGCGAGACCATCCTCGAGGACGAACTGCTCCCCATGGCGGACGTGCCCGAGCTCGCTCTCGCGGGCGGTGCACCGTCGAGTACGGTCGCGCCGCCGATGCGTGCGGCACCGCGCCGCAGCGAGCCGCTCACCGAACCCATTCCCGTGGTCGCACCGCACGGCGGGGGCCCGATCCGAGCGACCCACGCGGCGAAGGAAGAATCCCGACGCAGTGTGACAGGGCGTCCGGCAACCCCACCCGAGCCGACCCGTGCGGCTCCCGCCACGCCTGCGGCACCGGCTGCTCGACCTACCCCGACTCCCCCTCGGACCCAGGCCGCTCCGCAGGAACGACCGGCTCCCAGGCCTGCCCCGAGCCGGCCGGTTGCGCCGCGGCCGACCGTCGAACCGGAACCGACCCAGGCTGCGGAGGTCGTCCGGCCCGCACCGCCGGTCAACCCGGTGGCAGCTCCCCCGTCGGCGGAGCCGCCCCGCGCACCGAGCGCACCGCGTCCACCCGCAGCGCCGCCGAGCCGAACCCGGGCCGCACGCGCGCCTCGCGCCGAGGAACCGGATTCCCGTTCCATCGAGAGCTGGCTCGCCGACCTGCGAGCACCCAGCGCATCACCACCCCCGAGCACACCGCGCAACGGTTCGACCGCCAACGGGTCCGATCACAACGGATCGAACCACAGCGGTGCGAACCACGGCGCTTCGAACCACGGCGGTCGCGACGAGACCGGCTCCCCGCAGAACGGTTCCGATCGCAACGGCCACAGCAACGGGTCCGAACGAAACGGCACCGACCGAAACGGCACCAACGGGTCCGATCGCAACGGCACCGAGCAGACCGGTACCGAACGCAACGGCAGCAACGGATCCGCGTCGAGCGAGCCACGGTCCGAGAAGCCGTCGGGCCGCCGATCCGCACCGACCACCGAGGGCGGCGACAGCGGTCGTCATCGCGGTGGCGAGAACGGACAGGTGCTCAGCGTCAGCGAATTGCTCGCACGCGAGCGCAACCGTTCACGCTGACGCTCGTGTGATCGGCTAACCTCCCTGAGCCGAGGTTCACTCACGTGGCGGCGGTAGTCGCGTGCATCCAGGGGGAGTTACACACACGTGTTCGTTCGATGGGGAAAGTTCGTCCACCGACTCCGGTACACCGTTCTCGGTGTCATGGTGGCCGGGCTGTCGATCCTGGCCGCGTACGGCTGGGATCTCACCGACCACTTGAGCCAGAGCGGCTTCGACGATCCGACGTCGCAATCCGCGGCTGCGAACAACCTTGCCGAGGCGACGTTCGGCCGAAACACCGAGGGCGATGTGATCGTCCTGTACACCGCTCCGGAGGGGTCGACCATCGACGACCCGGCGTTCGACGCTGCGGTCGTCGGCAGTCTCGATTCGCTGGTGGCCGATCACCCGGACCGCATCGCGAAGATCAACGCCAGCTACTTCCGAACTGCCGAGGCCCCGGTGCTGGCGGCGCTCGGAACCACCGACAAGCAGCACGCCATCGCGAGCATCGCCATCGTCGGTACCGACGACACCGAGCTGACCGAGAACTTCCAGGCCGTCCAGAACGCGTTCTACATCGACGGCGTCGACGTACAGGTCGCCGGCCAACAGGCCGTGGCGGCCGCCCTGCAGTCGACGATGACCGACGACATCCACCGAATGGAAATCCTTGCCATCCCGGCGGTGGCAGTGCTGCTGTTCTTCGTGTTCGGCGGCGTCGTGGCCGCTGCGCTGCCGCTCATCGTCGGCGCGCTGACCGTCGTGGGTGCCAACGGCATCGTGAAGCTGTTCACCCACGTCACCGACGTGAACACCTTCGTTGCACCGGTGGTGTCGCTGGTCGGACTCGGCTTGGCGATCGATTACGGACTGTTCATCGTGTCGCGTTTCCGAGAGGAACTGGGCGACGGCCGGTCGACGCCTGATGCCGTCCGTCGATCGGTCATGACGGCCGGTCGGACGGTGGCGTTCTCGGCGACGATCATCGTCGCCTGCCTCGGGGGTCTGTTGCTGTTTCCGCACGGGTTCCTGCGGTCGGTCGCCCTGGGTTCGATCGCGACGGTCGCTCTCGCGGCACTGAACGCGATCACCATCCTGCCGGCCATTCTGTCGATTCTCGGCCCACGCGTCGATGCCCTCGGCCTGGCGTTCATGCGCAAGACCAAGTCGTCGGAGGAAATCGAGAACGGGATGTGGGGCAAGCTCACCACCTGGGTGATGCGCAACCCCATCAAGGTGGTCGTCACCATCGTGCTCGGGCTGCTGGCGTTGACGCTTCCGATCGGGAACCTCGCGTTCGGCGGCATCAACGAGACGTATCTGCCACCGGACAATCCGACGCGGGTGGCGCAGGAACGGTTCGACGAACTGTTCCCCGGCCAGCGCACCGAGCCGATCGAATTGGTCATCCAGAACGCCCAGGGGTCGAACCTGGCCGCCATCACCACCCAGGCGAACAACGCACCGGGCCTGGTCGAGCAGTTCACCCCGGTCGGTGCCAGCAAGGACGGGATCATCGTCTTCAAGGCCGGACTGATCGATCGCAACGACGCAGCGCCCGCCATCGAGTTCCTGCGCAGCATCGACACTCCCGAGGGCACCTCGATGGAGGTGACGGGAACCCCTGCGATCGAACGGGATTCGATCGATGCGCTGGTGGATCGTCTACCCCTGATGGCGGTGCTGGTCGTCATCGTCGTGACCGTACTGATGTTCCTGACGTTCGGATCCTTGGTGTTGCCGATCAAGGCGGTGCTGATGACGACCCTCGGGCTCGGTGCCACGATGGGCATCCTGACGTGGATCTTCATCGACGGCCACGGCGCGGCGTGGCTGAATTTCACGCCCGGGCCGATCATGGCGATGATTCTGCTGTTGATCGCCGCCATCGTGTTCGGGCTGTCCACCGACTACGAGGTGTTCCTACTCTCTCGTATGGTCGAGGCACGCGAAAATGGTTCCAGCACAAGCGAAGCCATTCATATCGGCACTTCGCACACCGGCCGCATCATCACTGCGGCAGCATTGATCCTCATCGTCGTCACCGGAGCGTTCGCGTTCTCCGATCTGGTGATGATGAAGTACATCGCGTACGGCATGATCGCGGCCCTCATCATCGACGCCACCGTCATTCGCATGTTCCTGGTGCCCGCGACGATGAAGCTGCTCGGCGACGCGAGCTGGTGGGCACCGGCGGGCATGAAGCGCATGCAACGCAGACTCGGACTGGGCGAAACGGCTCCGAAAGACGACTGACGCGCCGCCGCCCCACAACGCGTCAATGGACCACTGCACTCCTCAGACGTATGCAATGGTCCATTGATGCGGTGCGGCCGGGCTCGGGTCGGACGCGTGAATGGACCACTGCACTCCTCAGACGTATGCAGTGGTCCATTCACGCGGTGTGGGGAGGTCAGGAAGACACTGCCGCACTCTCTCGGTCCGCGAACACCTTCGCGTAACGGGTGCCCGCGATCAGCAGTAGTAGTCCCACTGCGATGAAGGCGATGACTCGGAACAGTCCGTCCAGGGCGACGAGGTCGAACAGGAACAGTTTTGCGATGGCCGCCGCGGTCAAGGACAGTCCGGCCAGCAGTGCCAGATGAGCGTGGGTGACACTGCGCAGCCCGAATGCCAGGAGTGCGAAGGCTGCGATCATCCACTCGATGGTCGCCGCGGTGTGGCCTGCAGTGAATCCCGTTGTTTCGCCACCGATTCCGATGCCGAGGGTCACCGTTGCCGCCGTCAGGCCGTACAGCGCGAGTACGCCGGAGACGATGGCAAGGGTCCGCAGTCCGTCGTCGACCGGTTTCAGTTCGGCCAGCACGTATGCGAAGGCGAATGCCGTTGCAGCGAGCAGGATTCCGCCCAGGGCGATACCGACGCTACCCACTGCGTGATCGGAGTCCAGCAGCGCCTGCGGCGGACTGACCGAGACGAACATCAGTGCGCCGATCACACCGAATCCGCTGCCGATCGAGTATGCGAGTGTCGAGCGGGTGCTGTGGGCCACCGCGATCAGGGCCGACGCGACGGCGAACAGCACCACCGGGCGAATCTCGAGGGTCGTCGACTCGACTGCGGCCTGCAGCGTCGCCAGCGCTCCGATCACCGCGACGGCGATGCGAGCGTGCCCCGGCAACCACCTCACCAGAATCACGATCGCCACGGCTGCAGCAGCAAGAACCAGTTGGACAGAGACGGTCGCGGCGCGATCGAAAACGTCGGCAGAGACCAGCACCGGCACAGACGCGAGAGCGATCATGACGGTGGCGACCACATCGGAGACGTTGCGGCGCAGCAACTCCAGTGAGGTTCCGATCCCGAAGCCGGCCACCGACACGACGGCCAGGAGCAGCCAGAAGCCGCCGGTGGATCCGGACAGATCGACACTCGCGATGGCAGCCAGCACCGCACCGACGAGGGGCACGGTCCGAACGACCTGCAGGAGTGGCCAATTGCGGCCGATCTGAGCCGGAAAGCTGGCGACGTACGTGGCGATGAGGAATGCGATCAGGGTCAGGGTGAGGCCGTCGGTCAGCACCGGTCCACACACCGCGACACCGGCGAGAATCAGCACCGCCATCGGCTGCGACGTCCACTGCACTGCGAGTGCCGTTCCGGCTGCGGCGATTCCGAATGCGGTGATCAGCCCGAGTACGGGATCGAGCCAGCCGTACAGGACAGACGTCGCGAGTACATCGAGGTACAGGCCCGCGATGCCGGTGGCGGCGAGGGCAATTCCGCCGATGCGTCCGCCGGAGCGGCCGAACACTCGGACACCTGCACCGATCAGCGCGAGTGAGAACACTGCGCCCGCGGCGACCCGCAGCGGAGGGCCGAACCACCCGGCCTGTGCGGCGAGGACGAGCAGCATCACGACACCGACGAGGGTGACGCCTGCGCCTGCGACAGCCAGCAGACGACTGATGACACCGTCACGCTGCCACCACGGTTCGCGCGGCGGAGCCGGCGGGCGAGGCGCGACGACCGGTCCCCTGGGTGGTGCGGGGTAGGTCATGGCGGGCTGGGGCCGAGCCGTCTGCTGCCCCGCCGGCTGACGGACGATGTGGCCGAACGGCTGACCGTAGGGCTGCGGAGGCAGCGGTGGTGACGCCACCGGCGGCGCAACGGCAGGAGCTGCCGGTGCCGACGCCTGCCGCGTGGGAGCGGGAGCCGTTGCGGCACCGAGCTGGGACTGCAGGTTCTGCAGGTCGACGGCCACCTGGCGCATGTGGTCGCCCAAGGAATCGAAGCGGCTGGACAGTCGCGCGACGAGTTGCGGATCCAGCCCGGAGCTCTGGGGAGAAGTCATGGGTTAAATCCTGCGACCGTGGCGGCCGGAAAGCGTGAGTAGTGCTACTCGGATTGCTCGAGTAGAAGCGCCTCGCTAGCCGAACATACGACGGATCGAGCTACCGAAGGGATGCTTGGCGGTCACCGAACCCAAGCGAACCTTGCCCGAGACCACGAGATGCAGCGGCCCGTACGGAGGCCCGGTGCGGACCTTGTTGGTGGCGCTACCCGCCACCGTCTCGACGCGGTTGAGATCGACTGTCGCCTCGGTGGGCACGATCAGTGTCACGGTGCTGCAGTAGTCGTCGACGTGAATCTCGACCACCTGCGTGGACATGACCGCCTGCGTGAAGTCGAGTGTCACCGTCGACATGCGGGTGGAGACGCGCATGCTCGGCGGCACATTCCACGGTCCCTTGCGGGTGATGGTGGACATGGTGCCGCGCAGTGTGTCCGACGCGCCGCTGCCGTGTCCCCAATGCTCGTGAACGACGCGGCGCGCCGTCGGTTGCGGGGTGGGCGCGGGAAAGAGCTTCGGTGCCGGGCGATGTTCCTCGGCGATCTGCATCCCGGGCAGGTCGGCGAGTACCGAGTTCAGTTCACCGCGGGTCTTCGACGCCAATGCGGTGTCCATTCGCTCGGTGAACTCACCGAGCGACAACATGCCCTGGCCCACCGCGCGCTGCAGCAGCTGCCCGACGTGTTCGCGTTCGGCATCGGACACTCTCAGATCCCTCGCCTCCATGGGTTCAGGGTAGCGAAGATCTCAGGCTGCGCGACCGCCGAGAACGGAGAGCATTCCGGACACCGACGCCGGCCATCCGAACTGTTCGGCGCGCAACCTGGCGGCGGTGCGGCGGCCGTCGACGGGTAGTTCGAGTACTCGTTCGATCTCGGCGGCGAATCCGTCTGCGGTGTTCTCGGAGGATCCGCCGCAGTGTGGGGTGACGATCTGCGCCAACGCCGAGGTCTCGGAGACGACGACGGGGGTGCCCGCGGCGAGCGATTCCAACGCAGCGAGGCCGAACGTCTCGTGTGGTCCCGGTGCGAGAGCGATGTCCGCGGAGGCCAGCAGGGCTGCGACGGCCGCTCTGCCGTCGACGAAGCCGAGGAAGTCGACGGGTAGGCCGCGGGCACGTCGTTCGAGGCCGGCTCGGCGGGGGCCGTCGCCGGCGATGATCAGCCGCGCCCGCATTCCCGAATCGCAGAGCGCAGCAAGCGAATCGATACTTCTCTCGACGTGCTTCTCCACCGACAGCCGGCCGCAGTGCACCAGCAGGCGATCGGCGTCGCCCAACCAAGCCGACCGGTTGCCCACGTGCCGACGCCGCGGATGGAACAGGTCGAGGTCCACGCCGAGCGGCACTCGGTGCACGTTACGCACTCCGATGCGCTCGAATTCCTGCTGCGCGAACTCCGTGGTGCACACGACGGCGTCGTACTGTTCGGCCGTACGCCGATTGGCCAGGTCCGCGATGGGGCGAGCACAGCGCATCGGCATCGTCTGCGCGAGCAGACGGTCCAGACGTTCGTGAGAGATCATCACGCTGCGCACGTCTCGGCGCGCGGCCCAGGCACCCATGCCGCGCAGTGTCAGTCGGTCCGATACCTCGATCACGTCGGGCCGCAATCCGGCCGCCACCGAGGACACTCGGCGCGGGTCGGCCACCCGATACCCACCGGTGAACGGAATCCGCGGTGCCGGCACCTCGATGCGCACCACTCCCGACGGGAGCAGCGTCTCACTCCGTCGATCGCCCGGCACGATCAGAGTCACCTCGTGGCCGCCGGCCACGTACCCCGATCCGAGCTGGTCGACGGCCGTCCGCAAGCCGCCGGACCTCGGTCCGTAGAAGTTGGCCACCTGCACGATGCGCACCCGACCAGTCTCCCCAGCCGAGAGTCCGCCCGACGGCGCGGTGATGGACAGTGGCCGAACCCTCACGTAATTCTGTGTGGGGATCGCTACCAACGGGTAGGTGAGGCAGATGCGAGTGACACTGCAATCGACCGGTAACGCCCCCGCCCCCGAGGTCTGGGAACGCTACATGGAACCGACGGCCTGGAAGACCTGGGCTCCACAGATCATCGGCGTCGAGTACCGCGGTGAACGCCTGGACGCCGACACCACCGGCCGAGTGCTGGGGCCGCTCGGGCTGCCGATCGACTTCCGGGTGCATTCGGTCGACGAGCGATCGTGGACGTGGGCATGGTCGGCCTGGTTCCAGAATCAGGCTATCGGGGTCGACCTGACGCACGGCGTCGTCTCACGACCCAACGGGACCAGGGCGTGGTTGACGATCGACGGCCCGCTGCCACTGGTTCTGCCGTACGTGCCGATCGCCAAGTTCGCGCTCGGCAGGTTGTGCAGTCCGTAGCGCTACTCGGACCGTGTGACGGTCTTCTCCTCCGACTTGTCGGCCACGTCGGTCGGCTCGGGCGTCGGTAGCGAGGACTCCTCGCCCGACCCGTCCAGGTGGCCGTCGAACTCGTCGATCGCCTCGTCGCGCTCGGCACCGGTCTGATCGAGATCGGCGTCGACCCCCTTCGAGTGCTTCGCCGGGTCGACGGTGGTGTCCACTGCATTTTCGTTGTCGGTCATGGAATGCAGAGTGCCCCTCGGCTACCGACGCAAACCCTCACAGCCCTTTTTCGATGACGTATCGGGTCAGTTCGACGCGGTTGGCCAGCTGCAGTTTTCGCAAGGTCGCCTGGACGTGATTCTCGACGGTGCGATGGCTGAGCGTCAGTCGGGTCGCAATCTGCTTGGCGCTCAATCCTTTTGCGACCAGGCGTAGTACTTCGGTCTCGCGGTCGGTCAGCGTCGGGCGAGTGTCGGATGCAGGCTCGGGCGAGGACGACATCCGCCGGAACTCTCCGAGTACCAGGCCCGCGAGGCCGGGAGTGAACACCGCCTGCCCGGCCGACGTGGCACGGACCGCGTCGAACAGTTCTTCGGCCGATGCGCTCTTGACCAGGTAACCGGTCGCACCCGCCTTGATCGCGTCGAGCACGTCGCTGCGTTCGGCGGAGGCCGAGAGCACCAGGATCTTGGTCTCGGGCGAGGCGTCCAGGACGGCGACGGTGGCATCGGCTCCGTTGCCGTCGGGCAGATGCATGTCCATCAGCACCACATCGGGTGTGGTCGCTCGGGCGCGGCGCCCTGCAGCGGCGACGCCGTCCGCGGTGGCGACGACCCTGAATCCGGCGGCCTCGAGATCCCGGGCGACACCGTCGCGCCACATCGGGTGGTCGTCGACGACCATCACCGCGATGTCGGCATTCGCTTCCTCTGTCATTCCGGTCCCTTCGCTCGCGGAATGCGGATCTCCCATTCGGTTCCCTCACCCTCGTCGGTGTCGAGTATCGCAGTACCGCCGAGAGATTCGACGCGGCCGAGGATCGATTTCGAGACGCCCATCCGACCCTCGGCCTCGGCGGCGGCGAGCCGTCCGGCAGGGATTCCGCGGCCGTCGTCGCGGATACTGACGATCAATTCCCCGTCGACGTCCTCGAGCAACACGTAGGCCTTCGCATCGGCTCCTGCGTGAAGTTCGACGTTGGACAGTGCGGTGGCCACGACGGCGGCGAGTTCCTCGGCGACGTCGGATTCGACCAGCACGGGATCGGCGGGCGTCGAGACCGAGATCGATGTGCCCGCCTGAGTTCGCAGCAGCGCCCTGACGTCGACGATCGAGCCGGTGTGGTCGTCCCGAGGAGCTGCCTGTTCCGAGATCAGTACACGCAGAGCCACTTCCTGCTCGCCGGCCAGCTCGGCGAGTTCGGCTGCCGGCCCGCCTATTTCGAGACCACGCCGTCGTACCAGGGCCAATACCTGCAGCACTCCGTCGTGCACCTGCCGGGCCAGCCGCTCTCGCTCCTCGGTGATCGCGGCCGATCGTGCTGCGCGGCGCAATTCTTCGTGGGCGCGCCTGGCGGTGTTCGACGCCAATCCCAGTGCCAGTCCGGCCGAGAGCAAGACCGGGGCGGTGGCATCGGACCAGAGATCGGAGTCGAAGCGGTCGCGGACGAGTGCGCTGACCACCGACATCGCCACCCCCGATGCAATTCCGCCCCTGGGGCCCAACAGGATTGCGGCAGAGATGACGGCGTTGGTGGCCCACAGCGTGGTCGGCAGAGTTTGGCGGGTGCTGTACCACTCGTAATCGGCCACCAACCTCGTCGACGCCATCAGCGCGATGACGATGACCTGATCGGCGAGCACCACCTGCCAGCGTGGCAGTGATGCGCGTGCGAGCATCAGCGCCGATGCCCCGGACCACACGGCCATCAGAGCGACGAGGAACCAGCTCAGCCGCGGGTTGGTGTAATTGTCCACGGTCGCGGCCTGATAACTGATCGCGTAGACCAGTGTGATCAGCCGGAAAGCCTGCGAGGCCCGCCAGAGCGGGGTGTCGGGATCGGACGAGGTGAGCGTGGTCCGTACCCGGTCAGCCGTCCGCATCGGTCTTCGGACCTGCTGTCTCGGTATCGGCAGCCTCGGTATCCGGGGTCGTCAACTCTCCCTTGGCAAGCCGCTCAGGCACGTCGCTTCCGGGCGGAGTGTCCGGATTGCTCGGCTCGGCGGAATACAGCGGGTCGGGCACCTCGAGTTCCTCGTAGACCTCGTCCGGGTCGTCGGCGAGCAGCGACCGCACGGCGGTGTTGAGGACGGCGACGATCGGCACCGCCAGCAGGCCTCCGACAATGCCCGCGAGCAGAATGCCGACGGTGATGGACAGGACCACCGCCAACGGGTGCAGTCGCACGGCGCGGCCCAGCAGGAGTGGTTGCAGCACATGGCCTTCGAGCTGCATGACGGCCACCACAATGCCGAGGGTGATCACCGCGGTGATCAGGCCCTTGGTGACCAGTGCGATGAACACCGCGACGAATCCGGTCAGCACCGCACCGATGATGGGGATGAATGCTCCGATGAACACCAACGAGGCCAATGGAAGAGCCAGTGGCACACCGAGAATGGCCAGACCGGCACCGATGCCGACGGCATCGGCGGCTGCGACGGCAACCGTCGCCCTGACGTATCCCACCAGGGACCCGAAGCCCTGGATGCCGGCGGTGCGGATTCTTCTGCGGGCCGCGGTCGGCGCCAGTCGGGTGACGAACTGCCAGATCTGATCGCCGCCGTACAGGAAGAAGATGAGGGTGAACAGTGTCAGCAGTGCGCCGGTGAGAATTTCACCGATCACCGCTGCGGTCGTCAGGGCTCCGCTCGTGACGGCTTCCTGATTGTCCTGAATGACCTTGACGAGGCTGTCGGTGGCCTGCCTGATCTGATCCTCGCTGATGTGCAAGGGACCGTTGCTGAGCCATTCTTCGATGCCGTTGATGGACTGGGTGAACTGGTCACCCACCTGCGGCAGGCCTTCGATGAACTGCTCGACGATGAAGGTCATGATCCCGGCGACGACACCGATGCTGGCGATGATCACGACGATCACCGCGACGGCACGTGGCACTCCGCGTCGGTGCATCCAATCGACGACGGGAACGAGCATCGCCGACGCCAAGAGCGCCAGGCCCAACGGAATGACGACGGTGCTGAGCTTGGCCACCACCAGGCAGAACGTGATGAATCCGGCAAACAGGACAAGCAGTCGCCACGTCCATTCCGCGCCGACCCGCACCAGTGGATGCACCGAATCCGCAGCCGAAGTGGGGCCCGGGGACGCCCCCGTACCTTGCGCCCGCAACTCGTCGGTGCTCACCCGCTAAATTTAACCCGTGCTGGCATCTTTCCGAGCGGTCTCGCTCACCCTGAAGAGTCGCTGGCCGCTCTATATGCTCTCGATGCTCATCGCCAACGTCTTCGGTGCGGTCCTCGTGTTCGCCTTCGTGCGATACGGCCTGCCCATCCCCGAATCGCAATCGATCGTCGCCGACCGCGTGCGCAACGTGTACATCTTCGGGGCGTACCTACTGGTGGCCCTGGTCGTCAGCCTGATCTATGCGTACTTCCTCCTGCGGTCGGTGATCAGGTGGCAGCTCCGCGGCGGCCCACCCACCCGCAAGGAACAGATGACGACGCTGCACGCGCCGTTGCGTCAGGCGATCGTGCACCTCATCCTCTGGATCATCGGCGGCATCATCTTCGTGCTGCTGACCATCGCGGAGATGCCGTCGCTGTCCATCGCCGTCATCGTCACCGTCGGTATGGCCGCCACCGTGACGTTCGGATTCACGTACATGCTCGGCGAACGGATCCTGCGACCGGTCGCAGCACTGGCGTTGAGCGAGGGCCGATTCGACCGCACCATGACGCCCGGCGTCGGCACCCGCATGGCCATGACGTGGGGACTGGGCACCTTGATGCCCGTCATCGGCATCATCCTGCTGTGCGCCACGCAGATCACCACCGATCTGGTGTTCTCTCCCAACGCGCTCGCGGTGGCCATCATCCTGCTCAGCGTGCTGGCGATCGTGCAGGCGTTCGTGCTCTCGATGCTCACCGCGAGCCAGATCTCCGACCCGATCAGCCAGCTGCACCGCGCCATCGAGCGCGTTCAGCGCGGCGAGACCGACGTCGAGGTCGACGTGTTCGACGGCTCCGAGATCGGACGCCTACAGGTGGGCTTCAACCGAATGATGGAGGAATCGGCCGAACGACGCGTCCTGCGAGAGCTGTTCGGCCAACACGTCGGTGAGGACGTGGCGCGTCGGGCATTGCAGTTCGGAACCGAACTCGGCGGTGAGACACGATTCGTCGCAGTGCTGTTCGTCGACATGGTCGGCTCCACGGCCACCGCATCCGAGCGCCCACCGGGCGAGGTCGTGGTGCTGCTCAACGAGTTCTTCCGAGTGGTCGTCGACGTCGTGGGACGTCATCACGGCTTCGTCAACAAATTCATGGGCGACGCGGCCCTCGCGATCTTCGGTGCCCCACTCGATCGTCCCGACGCCCCGACCGCCGCGCTCGCCGCCGCGCGCGAACTCAGATTCGCGCTCGACGAGATCACCGGCCTCGACATCGGCATCGGTGTATCCGCGGGTCTGGCCGTCGCCGGAAACATCGGTGCGTCGGAGCGCTTCGAGTACACGGTCATCGGAGACCCGGTCAACGAGGCCTCGCGACTCACCGAGCTCGCCAAACTGCGTCCCGGACGCGTCCTGGCGTCGACCTCGGCCCTGTACTTCGCCGACGACGAGGAACAGGAACAGTGGGAGCTGGGAGACCAGGTGCAACTGCGTGGTCGACGACGGGCCACCCACCTGGCCTGGCCGGTGGACTATCCCGATTCCTCCTCGCGCGACAGTTAGTCTGACAGGGTGCCCGACCCCAGCTCCACCCGCGGACCCGCAGTGCGGCGTCCGCGAAACCGACTGCGGTGGGTCAAGTGGATCGCCGGAATCGCCCTGGTGGCGCTCCTGGTCGGCGAGGCGATCTATCTGTGGCCGCGGCTGCACGAATCCTGGACAGCTGTCCGCGAGATCCACTGGGGTTGGCTGGCGGCCTGCATAGTCGCTCAAGCGGTGTCGCTGAGCGCTTTCGGCAGGGTGCAGAAGCAGTTGCTCGACGCAGGCGGAGTGAAGGTGCGTCAGCGCAAGTCCGTGGCGGTCATCTACGGCAGTACCGCGATGGCGCTCACCCTGCCCGCAGGCCAGGTGTTCTCCACGGCGTTCACCTATCGCGAGACACGCCGCTGGGGAGCGAGCCCGGTCGTTGCGTCCTGGCAGTTGGCGATCTCCGGCGTGATCGCCGCGGCAGGACTGGCCGTGCTCGGCGTTGCGGGCGGACTGGTGGTCGGCAGCTTGTTCAACACGTTCACCGTGGTGCTTCCGATCGCAGGCGTCATCGCCATCGTCGCCGCCGTTCGCTACATCTCCGATCACCCCGAGTCGATCAAGACCGTCGCGCGCTGGGGACTGCGGAGATACAACGCGTTCCGCAACCACGAGCTCGACGCGGGTGCCGAGGGGATCGACAAGATCATCGGCCAGATCCAGTCCGTTCAGCTCGGCAAACGCGACGGCGCACTCACCCTGTCGTGGTCGGCCGTGCATCGACTGGGCGACGTCGCCTGCCTGGCGTTCGCATGCTTCGCCGTCGGCGCAGATCCGCGACTGTCCGGTTTGCTCATCGCTTTCGCCGCGGGCAAAGCCGTCGGATCCGTTCCCCTCGCACCCGGCGGCCTCGTCGTCGTCGACGCCACCCTCATCGCGTTCCTCACCAGTGCTGCCTCGATCAGCGCATCGCAGGCCGTCGCCTCGGCCCTGGTGTACCGCGGCGTGAGTTTCATCCTCGTCGCCATCGTCGGGTGGATCGTGTTTCTCGTGCTGTTCCGCAAGCACCAGCACGCCGATCTCGAGTTCGACATCGCGCTCGAGCAGCAGGAGACCGCCGAGCTGCGACGTACCGAGGACATCCGCGACGCCAAGGGCGATCCGGAGCCCGCGTAGTGTCACGAGCTGTGTTGTCCGTCACCTTCTGTTCACTCGGAATATATACGGACCCCGGTCCGCTTATGTACTATCAGCATTGAAACTTCAACCCTTAGGAGTCCCCATGACCACCGCGATCGCACTTCCCGAGCTCACCGCAGGCACCTGGGTCATCGACCCGGCGCACTCCACCGTCGGATTCACCGTCCGCCACCTGGTGGTCAGCAAGGTCCGTGGCCGTTTCCAGAACTTCAGCGGCACCATCACCGTTGCCGAGGACGGCACGCCGTCGGTCGACGCCGAAATCGACGTCGCGTCCATCACCACCGACAACGAGCAGCGCGACGGCCACCTCAAGACCGCCGACTTCTTCGAGGTCGAGAAGTTCCCCACCGCGACGTTCAAGTCCACCTCGGTCAAGGCCGACGGCGGAGACTTCGTCGTCACGGGCGACTTCACCCTCCACGGCGTCACCAACTCCATCGATCTCAAGCTCGAGTTCAACGGCGTCAACGCAGGCATGGGCAACGGACCGGTCGCCGGCTTCGAGGCCAGCACCGTCATCAACCGCAAGGACTTCGGCATCAGCATCGACATGCCCCTCGAAGGCGGTGGCGCTGTCGTCGGCGACAAGATCACGCTGAACCTCGAAATCGAGGCCGGACTGCAGGCGTAAGTCCGCCTCGCTTCGCCCCCCCTCTTCCGGATCAATGCGACTTCGTTGCAGTCCACGCGACTGACACCCACATCGATCCGCACCAAGTGGTCCCCGAACGGCCCGCACCGCATTCGTCGGTGCGGGCCGTTCGCTGTCGGTGTCTACAGTGGTGCGCGTGAAGTTTCGTTCCCCAGTAGTTGCTGCCGTCATCGACCTGCTCATGGTCGTGCTGTTCGCCGCGATCGGTCGGCGCAGTCACGCCGAAGCCACCGCACTGTCCGGCCTGTTCCACACCGCCTGGCCGTTCGTCGTCGGTGCCGCCATCGGCTGGATCATCGCGTTCGCCTTGTACCGCAACAAGTTCGACGCTTTCCTCATCGTCCCGACGGGCATCGTCGTGTGGGTGATGACGGTCGCGGTGGGCATGGTGTTACGTGCGGTGACCGGGCAGGGAACAGCCGGATCGTTCATCGTCGTCGCAACGCTGTCCACCGCAGTTCTGCTGCTGGGTTGGCGAGCGCTGGCGAAGTTCGTGCCGAGCGTTCGTTGACTGCAGAGTTCGTCGAGAACGGCCTCGGCGCGATAGGATGATCCACGGTGCGCCGGGAAGTCTGGTCGGCAACAACTCTGTGCTGCGCACCCACTGCCTGACATTCGGTCGGTTCGCAGCTCGACGAAGCTACCGAAAGGCGTTCTCACCGTGACAGATTCATCGACTCCACCCACACGATTGCCGCTGTTCTCCCGCGGCTCCTGGTCCGAGGCCGACCGCGTCGCGCAGATCCTTCGCAAGGAGACCGTCGGCGGAGCACTGCTTCTCGTCGCCACCCTCGTCGCACTGATCTGGGCCAACTCACCCTGGTCCGCGGCATACGACTCGCTGATGAGCACCCGGGTCGGCCCCTCGGCGCTCCATCTCGATCTGACGCTCTCGACGTGGGCCGCCGACGGTCTGCTGGCCATCTTCTTCTTCGTCGTCGGACTCGAGCTCAAGCGAGAATTCGTCGCAGGCGACCTGCGCGATCCGGCACGCGCCGCGTTACCGGTGGCCGCGGCGGTCGGCGGAATGGCAGTTCCTGCAGTCATTTTCGTCCTGATCAACCTCGGCACCGGAGACGGAGCTCTGCTCGGCTGGGCCATCCCGACGGCAACCGACATCGCGTTCGCCGTCGCCGTTCTCGCCGTGATCAGCACCCACCTGCCGACTGCATTGCGAACCTTTCTGCTGACTCTGGCCGTGGTCGACGACCTGCTGGCCGTCAGCGTCATCGCAATCTTCTACACCGACGACATCAACTTCGTCGCGCTCGGCCTGACGCTGATTCCGCTCGCGCTGTTCGCCGTGGCCGTACAGATGCGCGTTCGCTCCTGGTGGATCCTGATCCCACTGGCTGTCGTGACCTGGGTTCTCATGCACGAGTCCGGTGTCCACGCCACCGTCGCGGGTGTCCTCCTCGGCTTCGCCGTTCCGGTCATGCGCAGCAAGGCCAACGGCGGCCCCGAGGCAGGCCCCGGACTCGCCGAACACTTCGAGCACAAGATCCGGCCCATCTCCGCGGGCATCGCGGTTCCCCTGTTCGCATTCTGTGCGGCCGGTGTGACCGTCGGCGGATTCTCCGGCCTGCGAAGCGCTCTCACCGATCCGATCGCCATCGGCATCATCGCCGGCCTCGTCATCGGCAAGGCCGTCGGCATCTTCGGCACCACCTACCTCGTCTCGCGGTTCACTCGGGCCACACTGGATGCCGGACTGAAATGGCTCGACGTCCTGGGCGTCTCCATGCTCGCGGGTATCGGATTCACCGTCTCGCTGCTGATCGGCGACCTTGCCTTCGGCGAAGGAACCGAGCGCGACGACCACGTCAAGGTCGGCGTCCTGACCGGTTCGATCATCGCAGCATCGTTGGCCGCCATCATCCTGCGCAGCCGCAACAAGGCCTACCGGGACTTCCACATCGAAGAAACCCGCGACGACGACCACGACGGCATCCCGGACGTGTACCAGAACCGGAAGTAGCGACCGTTGGAATCCCGACCGCTCCGGTGACACGATGAGTTCCGTGAGCGGAACCGTGCGAGAGCTGTTGACCCGGCACATCGAGGACGGGCTGATGCCGGGGGCAACAGCGTTACTGGGTGGCCCTGATGCAGAACCCGTCGCGGTCGGGTCATCGGCGGTCGGCGGCCCACCGATGGCAGTCGACGCCATCGTCCGGATTCAGTCGATGACCAAGATCGTCACCAGTGTGGCCGCCCTGCGCCTCGTGGAGGCGGGCCGACTGACGCTGGACGACGATGTCGTGCCCTGGCTTCCCGAACTCGCCGGCCTGCCGGTGCTCACCCGCCCCGACGCTGCACTCGACGACACCGTCGCTCGAGAGGGACCGATCACGTTGCGGCACTTGCTGACCAACACCAGTGGGTACGGAATTCAGATGGGAGACACCCCGCTGGCCCGGGCCATGAGGGACAACGGCACCGAAGCAGGCCCCGCGCCGTCTCCGCTCGGCGCGGACGAGTGGTTGGCACGCATGACCGAACTTCCTCTGGCGTTCCAGCCCGGTACCGGGTGGCGCTACCACCACGGCTTCGCGATCCTCGGCATCCTCGTCTCTCGCATCGTCGGCCGGTCTCTGCAGGACCACCTCCGCGACGACCTGTTCACGCCACTCGAGATGCCCGACACCGGGCTGTGGGTACCGACCGACCGATGCCACCGCCTGACGGCGGCCTACCGGTTGGAGAACGGGTCGTTGATCGAAACCGAACCCATCGCAGGCGGGCCCTACGCGGGACCGCGCCCTGTCGACGTCAGTCACGGCGAGCTGGTGTCGACGGTGACCGATTTTCACCGCTTCCTTCGTGCGATCGAGACGTCGGTGTCGACCGAGCACCTGGAGCTGATGACACACGACCAGGTGCCTGCGTCGATCAAGACCGACGAGAGTTTCTACCCCGGCTTCTGGCCGGGAACGGGGTGGGGATTCGGCGTCTCGGTCGTCACCGACGGTGACCATCTCGGTCGGTACGGCTGGCCCGGCGGGCAGGGCACCGACTTCTTCGTCGACCCGGACGGGACCATCGGCATCCTGCTGACGCAGACCGAATTGTGCGAGTCCTCCTTCGCGCTGCTGTCGGAGTTCCAGGAACTGCGCTGAGTCGATTCGCAGCGCCTACAGTTGTCGCCGTGAGCGAGAACCGGCTTCGGGCGTGACACAGCCGCTGGCCCGTCGCCTCGGTCTCGTCGACGCCGTCGTCATCGGTGTCGGTTCGATGGTCGGGGCCGGGGTGTTCGCGTCGTTCGCTCCCGCATCGGCCGTCGCAGGGGCGGGCCTGCTCATCGGTTTGGCCGTCGCTGCGGTCGTCGCATTCTGCAACGCCACCTCCTCGGCCCAGCTGGCCGCGCAGTATCCGACGTCGGGTGGCACGTACGTCTACGGCCGTGAGCGGCTCGGCGAGTGGCCGGGCTTTGCGGCCGGGTGGACGTTCGTGATCGGTAAGACCGCGAGTTCGGCGGCCATGGCTTTGGTGTTCGCAGCCTATGTCGCACCTGCCGGTTACACCGAACTCGTTGCGATACTTGCCATCACAGCGCTCACCACGGTGAACTACTTCGGCATCACCCGCACGGCCGTGCTGACGAAGATCTTGGTCACCGCCGTGCTCACCGTCCTCGTCATCGCAGTGGTCCTCGGCCTCACCGGCTCGTCCGTTCCCGCCGTCGACGGACTCGGCTCGTTCACCGAGAACGGGTGGTACGGCATTCTGCAGTCGGCGGGACTGCTGTTCTTCGCCTTCGCGGGCTATGCGCGCATCGCGACCCTCGGCGAGGAGGTCGTCCGACCCGAACGGACCATCCCACGCGCCATCGTCTCCGCGCTCGGTATCGCATTGCTGGTCTACACGCTCGTTGCGGTGACGTTGTTGACGGTTCTCGGCCCCGAACTCCTGGCCTCGTCGTCTGCCCCATTGGTCGATCTCGCGGTGGCGTCGGGACATTCGTGGGCGTCGCCGGTGATGCGGATCGGTGCCGGCCTGGCTGCGCTGGGGGCGTTGCTCGCGTTGATCGCCGGCATCGGCCGCACCTCCCTGGCGATGGCCCGCCACCGCGACCTGCCGTCGTATCTGGCCGCAGTCCACCCGCGGTACTCGGTGCCGCATCGCGCCGAGATCACCCTGGCTGTGATCGTCTGCGTGCTGGTCCTGACAGTGGATCTGCGTGACGCCATCGGCTTCTCGTCGTTCGGGGTCTTGCTCTACTACCTGGTGGCCAATCTGAGCGCGTTCACCCAGGATGCCGAGCATCGCCGCTACCCACGCGCCCTCCAGGTCATCGGCAGCATCGGATGCGTGGTGCTGATCGCAACGTTGCCGGTGCCGTCCATCGTCGTCGGAACCGGCGTGGTCGCGCTCGGTGTCGGGTACCGCCTCCTTCGGGTTCGGCAACTGTTCACTTGACGTCTGATTCGGTAGACGTCAATATAGACGAATGTCGAATCAAGACCTTCCCGTCGACGGTGAATGCTGCTCGCCGCTGATCCGTGAGCCCCTCACCGTGGACTGGGCCGGAGATCTCGCCCGCATGTTCAAAGCACTGGGAGATCCCGTGCGGCTTCGCCTTCTCAGCCTCGTCGCCAGCCATGCAGGCGGCGAAGCATGTGTCTGCGACATCTCCCCCGCATTCGACCTCTCCCAACCCACCATCTCGCACCACCTCAAGGTGTTGCGCGAAGCCGGGCTGCTCGACTGCGAACGCCGCGGCACCTGGGTCTACTACTCGGTGATTCCCGCTGCGCTGCAGCAACTTTCCGCCGTACTGAACGCTGCAGAGTCCACGGAGGTCATGGCATGAGTACGAAAACCGATACTGCCGTGGTCGGCAAGCTCTCCACCCTCGACCGGTTCCTGCCCGTGTGGATCGGCGTGGCCATGGTCGTGGGTCTGCTCCTGGGACGGATGATCCCCGGGCTGAACGACACGCTGTCGGCCATCTCGATCGACGGGGTGTCACTTCCGATCGCCATCGGACTGCTGATCATGATGTACCCGGTACTGGCCAAGGTTCGCTACGACCGCCTCGATACCGTCACCGGAGACAAGCGCCTGCTGATCGGCTCGTTGGTGCTCAACTGGGTCCTCGGTCCGGCCCTGATGTTCGCTCTCGCATGGCTTTTCCTTCCCGACCTGCCCGAATACCGAACCGGCCTGATCATCGTCGGCCTCGCTCGATGCATCGCGATGGTCATCATCTGGAACGACCTCGCCTGCGGCGACCGAGAAGCCGCCGCGGTTCTGGTCGCGATCAACTCGGTGTTCCAGGTGTTCATGTTCGCGGTCCTCGGATGGTTCTACCTCTCGGTTCTGCCCGGCTGGCTGGGCCTGGACCAGACGACCATCGAGGCGTCGCCGTGGCAGATCGCCAAGTCGGTCCTCATCTTCCTCGGAATCCCGTTGATAGCGGGATTCGCGTCTCGCTTCTTCGGCGAACGCGCCAAGGGCCGCGAATGGTACGAGGAGAAGTTCATCCCCAGGATCGCCCCGTGGGCGCTCTACGGCCTGCTGTTCACCATCGTCGTTCTCTTTGCGCTGCAGGGTGATCAGATCACGTCACAGCCGTTCGACGTGGTGCGTATCGCGCTGCCACTGCTTGTGTACTTCGCGGTGATGTGGGGCGGCGGCTACGCTCTCGGTGCCGCGATGGGTCTGGGCTACGAACGCACGACCACCCTCGCGTTCACCGCAGCAGGCAACAACTTCGAGCTGGCGATCGCCGTCGCCATCGCGACCTACGGTGCGACATCCGGGCAAGCCCTCGCCGGAGTCGTCGGACCACTCATCGAGGTACCCGTACTGGTCGGCCTCGTCTACGTCTCCCTCGCACTGCGCAAGCGCTTCTCCCCCGCCGTGTCCACGACCACGTCCCCGAAGGAATTCTGATGTCCGCCACCCCCAGCGTTCTGTTCGTCTGTGTTCACAACGCCGGCCGATCTCAGATGGCCGCCGGATTCCTGACTCATCTCGCCGGCGACACCGTCGAGGTGCGTTCTGCCGGTAGCGCTCCCGCGGACATCATCAACTCCGCGGCAGTCGAAGCCATGGCCGAAGTCGGCATCGACATCTCGTCCCAGTCCCCGAAGATTCTGACCCCGGAAGCCGTCGAGACATCCGACGTCGTGATCACCATGGGCTGCGGTGACGCGTGCCCGGTGTTCCCCGGAGTGAGCTACCGCGATTGGGCACTGGCCGACCCGGCAGGCAAAGGCGTCGAGGCGGTCCGGCCGATTCGCGACGAGATCAGGAGCCGCATCGAAGACCTGATCGCCGAACTGGTTCCGGCCAAGCAGAGTTCGGTGTCATGACGACACCGAGCGTGCTGTTCGTCTGCGTCAAGAACGGCGGCAAGTCTCAGATGGCGGCCGGTCTGATGCGCAAGGCCGTCGGCGATGCAGTGGAGGTGCACTCGGCGGGAACGAAGCCGAGCGGAACGGTCAATGCACTCTCGGCCGAAGCGCTCCTCGAAGTCGGCGTCGACCTGGCCGGTGAACAGCCGAAGCCGATCGACCCGAAGTTGTTGTCTCGCATCGACTACGTGATCACCCTCGGGAGTGAGGCGAAGGTCGATCCCGTCGACGGTCCGACGTTCGAGAACTGGAACACCGACGAGCCGTCCGAACGCGGTATCGACGGAATCGAACGGATGCGTCTGGTGCGCGACGACATCGCCGCTCGAGTCGAGGAACTCGCGTCCCGATTGCGCGGCACCGACGGTTGACTCGAATGAATTCGGAGGTGGTGGTGATCGGCGGCGGTCAGGCAGGACTGGCCGCCGGTTACTACCTGCGACGAGCCGGGCTGGACTTCGTCATCCTCGACGACCAGACGCATGCGGGAGGCTCCTGGCAGGACTACTGGCCGTCGCTGCACCTGTTCTCGCCTGCCGAGTACTCGCGACTCCCCGGTTGGCCGATGCCTCGGTGGACGAGCGGGTTCCCTCCGGCATCGCACGTCGTGGACTACCTGCGGGCATACGAGAAGAAGTACGAGTTGCCGGTGCGCAGGCCCGTCGAGGTGAAGTCGGTGCATCGTACGACCGACGGCTATCGAGTCGATACCGACGGTGACTCCTTCTGCGCCACAACGATCGTCAATGCCACCGGGACGTGGTCACGACCGTTCTGGCCGAGCTACCCGGGCATGCGCGAGTTCGGCGGGACCCAGCTGCATGCCGCTGACTACCGTGTGCCCGATTCCTTCGCAGGCAAGCGCGTGGGCATCGTCGGTGGAGGGAACTCGGCTGCGCAGATTCTGGCCGAGATCTCCACTGTCGCCGACACCACGTGGTTCACCAACCGCGAGCCGAGGTTTCTCCCCGACGATGTGGACGGCCGAGTGTTGTTCGATGTCGCCAGCGATCGAGCTCGCGCTCTTGCTGCGGGCGAGGCGGATTCCGGCGGGGTCGCCGGTCTGGGAGACATCGTGATGGTCCCGCCGGTGCGAGAGGCTCGCGATCGTGGAGTTCTGCATGCCAGGCCGATGTTCACCGCGCTCACCTCCGACGGTGTCACCGACGGGCACACCACAGAGCGGCTGGATGCGATCGTCTGGTGCACCGGGTTCCGCCCTGCTCTCCGTCACCTGCGGCCACTGCACCTGCACGCCGACGGGTCAGGAATCGTGTTGGACGGCAACCATGTTCGAGGTGAACCGAGCCTGATTCTTCCCGGCTACGGCGACTGGACCGGCCCGGCGTCGGCAACGCTCATCGGTGTCGGCCGCACAGCGCGTGCAGCCGTGGACACCATCGTCAACAGCAGAAAGGTGGATCAGTCATGAACACGTACCCCGTAGTGGTGGTCGGCGCAGGGCCCATCGGTCTCGCCGCCGCGGCGCATCTGACCGAAACCGGTTCCCGGGTAGTCGTTCTCGAACGCGGAAAGTTTGCCGGATCGGCAGTGTCCGAGTGGAATCACGTTCGACTGTTCTCCCCGTGGTCCGAGGTCGTCGACCCCGCGGCCGTCCGGCTGCTCGAATCCACCGGCTGGACCGCGCCGGACGGTGACACCTACGCCACCGGACGCGAATGGGTGGAGCGGTATCTCGCGCCCCTGGCCGCCGTTCTCGGCGATGTGGTCCGAACCGACTCCGAGGTGGTCGGCGTAGCTCGCCGCGGACGCGACCGGGTGGTCGACGCCGGCCGCGACACCGAGCCGCTGTCGGTGCACATCCGCCACTCCGACGGTAGCGAGGAACGCATCCTCGCCCGCGCGGTCGTCGACGCGTCCGGCACCTGGGGATCACCCAATCCACTGGGCAGCGAGGGACTTCCGGCCATCGGCGAGAAGACCGCCGCAGACCGGATCGACTACCGTGTTCCCGACCTGACCGACCCGGCCACTCGATCCACGTTCGCAGGCAAGCACATCGTCATCGCCGGCAGCGGCCATTCCGCGCTGACCGCGATCATCACCCTCGGCGAACTCGCGGCAGAGGAACCGGGAACGACGCTCACCTGGGCCGTGCGCCGAGGCGTCACCGCAGACGTGTTCGGCGGCGGCGAAGCCGACGAACTCGCTGCTCGCGGCGCTCTGGGGCAACGCGCCAAGAAGGCGGTCGACGACGGATTCCTCACCGTGGTCTCGGGCTTCCGCACCGAAACGGTTGCAGTGGAGGGTGATCGGCTCGCCCTGATCGGTGACACCGAGTCGCGCATCGAGAACGTCGACCGCGTCGTCGCGCTGACCGGGTTCCGCCCGGATCTGTCCTGGCTGTCCGAGGTTCGTCTCGACCTCGACCCCACCCTGCAGGCACCGAAGTTCGTCGCCGAGTTGGTGGATCCGAACCTGCATTCGTGTGGATCGGTGTCACCGCACGGAGTCGAAGAACTCACCCAACCCGAGCCCGGCTTCTACCTGGTGGGCATGAAGAGCTACGGCCGTGCACCGACATTCCTGGCGATGACCGGATACGAGCAGGTTCGCAGCATCGCGGCCGAACTCGCCGGCGACCACGAGGGCGCACGAAAGGTCGAGCTGACGCTTCCCGACACCGGAGTCTGCGGCGGCGCGGGCCTGTTCGACGAGCCCGACGCCCCGTCGAGCGGCGGTTGCTGCGGTGCCCCTGCTGCGCCGGAGTTGATCACTCTCGGCGCACCGTCGCGTGACTGACTCTGCGGCGGTGGATTCGGCGTTGCCCCTGGAAATTTCGCACCCGGGGCGACGCCGAATCCTGTCGGTTCTGTGCGTCACGGAGATCACCAGCTGGGGAATTCTGTACTACGCCTTCCCCGTTCTGTCGCCTGCGATCTCCGCGGATACCGGATGGTCGACGACGTCGATCGTGGCCGCGTTCTCGATCGGCCAGTTCGTTGCAGCATTGGTCGGAGTTCCCGTCGGTCGCATCCTGGACCGCCGCGGACCGCGCTGGGTGATGAGCGCAGGGTCGATTCTCGCGATACCCGCGCTGGTTCTCATCGCGACGTCCCCGACACTTCCGCTGTTCTTTCTCGGATGGTTCGTGGCCGGTATCGCCATGGGGGCGGTGCTGTATCCCCCTGCGTTCGCTGCACTGACACGGTGGTGGGGCACCGACCGCGTCCGAGCCCTGATGATCCTCACTCTGGCCGCGGGACTGGCCAGTACGGTCTTCGCTCCGCTGACGGCGATCCTGTCGAGCCACTCCGATTGGCGTCGAACGTATCTCGTACTCGCAGTCGTCCTTCTGATCGTCACCGTTCCCGCGCACTCGATCGGGTTGCGCGGACAGTGGCCGTCGACGGGTGAGTCCGGGCACGCGCGAGCAGTACCTGCTGCACAGACCGTCCGTAGTCGTCCGTTCGTCATGCTCACCGCAGCGATGAGCGTCACCGGCTTCGTCGCGTTCGCCGGAATCTTCAATCTGGTTCCGCTGCTGATCGAACACGGTGCCGATACCGCTCTCGCGGCAACGGCTCTCGGTCTCGGCGGAGCCGGGCAGGTGCTCGGCCGCATCGGTTACCTTCCGTTGCAACGCTTCGCCGGTACCCGAACCAGGACCGTAGGGATCATCGCCGCAACTGCCCTGTCGACCATCCTGCTCGGCGTCGCCACCTCGGTCGTGGCGCTGATCGCCGTCGCGATCGGTGCCGGACTCGCGCGCGGACTGTTCACACTCGTCCAGGCCACCGCCATCACCGATCGCTGGGGTCCGAGCCAGTACGGGCATCTGAGCGGCATCATGTCTGCGCCGATCGTCATCGCGATGGCCTCGGCCCCCTGGGCCGGTGCCGTGCTCGCCGAATGGACCGGAAGCTACTCGGGTGCGTACGTGATTCTCGGCCTTCTGGCGCTGACCGCCGTCGGGCTGGCTGCGCTGAGCATGCCGAACACCGACCGTCAGCCGAAGGCCTGATACCCCAGCCACCCGGCGAGACCGAGCCCCAGAATCCCGACCGCAATACGCAGAATGATCGGCGAGATCACCTTGACCGTCGGTGGCCCGCAGGCACCGCCGGCGAAGCAACCGATCGCCAGCGCGAGCGCAGCCCACCAATTCACCTGACCGGAGAACGAAAAGATGATCGCGGCAATCAGGTTCGCGATACCGAGGAAGAAGCTCTTCAGAACGCTTGCGCGCCAGAACGTATCCGCCGTGCAGATCAATGCCAGCGCGAGGAAGATGACCCCGGCCCCGGCCCCGAAGTAGCCGCCGTAGATCGCGACCGCGAACAGCGCCAGCGGATAGAGCGTCGGAAACTGCCTACCTCCGGACAACTTTCGGATACTCGGCTGCAGCAGTAGCGCGATGGCTGCCATAGCGACCAGGAACGGCACGACCACCTCGAACGAACCGTCCGGCGTGTTGAGCAGCAGAATCGCACCCGTGGTGCCGCCCAGCGCCGAGTAGATCGCGTAGCGAACCAACTGCTTACCGTCCTTGGCCAGCTCGGCCGAGGAGCTCACCGTCGCTCCGACACCGGCCGCGACCAACGCAACAGTGTTCGTCACGTTCGCCGATACCGCAGGCAAACCCACTGCGAGCAGAGCAGGGTAGGACACGAGCGATGCGAGCCCGGTGACGAACCCGATGAGCCCGGCGAAGAACCCGGCCACCACCAGAAGTCCGAAATCGAGCACAGTCACCGAATGAAACTACCGCGCCTAACTATCTGGCCTGAACCTCAGGCTCATTCGACGGGGTTCGCCATCTCCTGCAGCAACCGGCTCGTCATCCGCACTGCCTGGTCTCCACCGTCCGCGTCCTCGATGTACACCGCGAATGCGACGTCACCACTGGTGGCGAGGACGAAGCGATCGTCGCCACTGTCCCCGGCGAATCCCTGCACACCGTCGAACGTGTCGAGACCGCTACTGCTCGACGAGTCGGCGAGTATGCCGCGCAACCGGTTTACCGCATCCGATCCCATTGCCTTGGACTCTCGATCGGCGACTGCGGTCTGCCCGGCGACGATCGCCGGAGTCGGAGCGCTGCCCCGAGAGATCGCGGCTGCCATCTGCGCGAGTCCGAACGGAGTCACGGTCGCCTCGTCACCGGAGGCAGTCGACACGGTCCTGATGCCGTCGATCGCACTGCGGCTGGCGGCGGGAGATCCTGTGTGGGCGTCGAGTCCCGGCATCGAGTAGTTGATACCGAGACCCAAGCCGGCAGCTGCGTCTTCGGCACTGTCGTCGCCGCGATCGGACTGCACGGCCCGCACGAGCTCCGACGCGGTGCCTGCCGGGTAGGAGCCCCCGAACACCACGTCGCCCTGCTCGTTGGCGTAACTGTTCTGTGCCGCAGCGAGAATCGCGCCGGTCGAGGTGGACACGGCGACGATCGACGCCGACGATCCCGCCATGACGACTGCATTCTCGGCTGCCAACTGGATGCGCGGATCGAGTGTCGCGTGCAGGTCCGGCCCGCCCGGTCCTTGGAATCCGACGCGGCGTTCGCCCGTTCCGTCGACGGTGTAGGTGTCGACGGCCCAGCCTGCGGTGGCGTCGCGTCCTTCCTGCCATGCGGCGCGCAGCGAATCCAGCACGGGAGAGGTGATCCGACGATCGTCGACGATCAGTTTGGGTTGCGGCGAGACCACGACGCCCGGCACGGCGCGCAGGTCGTCTTCGAGGACGGCGAAGTCGTCGTCACGCAAGGTCACGGCGGTGATCGGTGCGCCGCCCGCCGAATTCAGTTCGGCCAGCATCGATTCGGAGGTGATGAGCGGGGCGACGACGTCGATGACGTCCGCTAGTTGCGCCGTGGACGTGGCCGGATCGCTCATCTGCGCCGGGTCGAGGGAGATGGCGTTGATGGTGCGCTCGCTCATCAGCACGTTGTTCGCGGCGTCGAAGATCAGCGGCGGGGCGGCGTCGGTCCGGGTGTAGCGGACCGATCCGCCCGAGGTGAGGTCGGGGACGAGGGTGGCCGGATCCCACGCGATGCGCCAACCCACGCTGAGCTTCTTGGTCGAGCCCTGTGCGCTGTACTTCCAGTCCTTGCCCTCACCGAAGTTCCAGGCGGACGCAAGGGTGAAGAATCCACTCTCGTCCGAGAGGTCCATGTACTGGGTCAGGTCGAAGTCACCGGTGGACGTGCCACCGGCCGACAAGCCGTCGAACATCTGGTTCAGCGCGGCCGTCGCGGCGTTCGGGTAGGTCGTCATCGCGGCAGCGGCCGCGACATCGCGGTTGTCCAGGGCGTCGACGAACTTCGAGACCAGCACCTCGGCCTCGCTCGGCGGGCGATCGACCATCCAGAACACTGCCGAGACCGTCAACGTCGCCGATGCTGCGACGGCGACGAGGTAGCGACCGCGGGCCTTGCGCGGGCCACGACGGGCACGACTCATAGAACTCATGAGTCACAATATTCACTGTAGTCACACGAGTAACAAGCACGGGATTCAAACGAGCCGGTCACGATTGAGACTCGGCCGCAGCCGATTCACCGCAGAAAACGACCCGCAGCCTCGATGGCCGGGCTCGAACTGCCCGCGTCGTTCACGAACACCGCGAACGCGAGATCGCCCGAGATCCCGACGAACCAACCGTGGGCGCCTTCGTTGTTGGCACCGAACTCCGCGGTGCCGGTCTTGCCGAGCAACCCGGGGATGTCATTGAGCGCCGTCGCGGTGCCGCCGGTGATCGTCTCGCGCATCATGGTCTTGATCTGCTCGGTGACCTGCGGGTTCACCGCTGCCGGCTGCATGTCACCCACGCCCGGCTCTCCGACGACGACCGTCGGCGGCAGCAATCCGTTGTTCGCGATCGACGACGCGACCAGCGCCATTCCGAACGGCGACGCGGTCACCTGCCCCTGACCGATGGCGGACTCGACGCGCTGCGCCGGGGTGTCGGCCGACGGGACCGAGCCGGTGACGGTCGTCAGACCGGGGGTGACGTAGTCGACGCCGAGGCCGTACTGCGCGGCCGCGTCGGTCAGTCCGTTCGGCGGGAGTGCCACACCGAGGCGGCCCATCGTCGTGTTGCAGGACTTGGCGAAGGCGGTGTGGAGTGGCACGTCGCCGAGATCGAAGTTGTCGTCGTTCGGGATCTGCCTGCCTTCGATGTTCTCCGTCGCCGGGCACGGCAGCACGGTATCGGGGGTGACGGCACCGGACTGCAGTGCAGCCGAGGTGGTCACCGTCTTGAACGTCGACCCCGGCGGGTACAGGCCGGTCAGCGCGATCGGGCCCTCGGCATCGGCGGCGGCATTCTGCGCCACTGCCAGAACCGCCCCCGTCGACGGCCGAAGCGCGACGATGGCCGCCTGCTGCGGCAGCGAAGCAAGGGCATTCTCGGCTTTGAGTTGCAGTGCCGAATCCAGGGTGGTCGCAATATCGTCGCCGGTTCCGGCATCGCGTCCCGCCAGCGGAGTGACGGTGCCGTCCGCTGCAACAGCCTGTACAGCCCATCCACGATTGGCCACCTGCTCCTGCTCCCACAGCGTCGTGAGGTCGTTGAGGACCGGCGACACGAGGTTGCGGTCGGTGGCGAGCAACCGCGTCTGCGGGGCCAGGGTGACTCCGGGGATCGTAGCGAGCTGAGCACCGATGGGGTCGATGTCCGCCTGACGAAGCAACACGATGGTGGCCGAATTACCCTGCGCTGCAGCCACAGTCGAGGTGACGTACTCGGCGGTGATACCCGGGACGACGGATCCGACGAGGTTCGCGACAGCCACGGGATCGGCCGTCGCATCGACGTTGACCAGGGTGACCACCTGCTGCGACATCAGCTCGACGCCGTTGCCGTCGAAGATGCGCGGCGCGACGAGCGCGTCGGTCGGAGTGAAGCGCACCGACGAGTCGGCCGTCAGGCCCGGCACCAACATCGCTGGGTCCCAGGTGATCTTCCAACCCTGCTCGGTCTCCGCCGCGGTCGCAGAGGTCGTGTAGTTCCATTCCTTCGGCTCGCCGTCGGGTTCGGCGGTGCCGTCGGTGGTCGTCGAAAAGCGCCAACCGGCATTCAACGTGAACGTGCCGGTATCGGCGTTGGCGTCGGTGGCCTCGAAATCGGGAGTTGCCGTCACCGTTCCGCCTGCCGAAAGCCCGTCGTACAGCTCGGTGAGGGCTGCCGTCGCGCCGGCCGGATCGGTGGTCAACGCAGCCGCTTGGTCGATGTTCGCACTGTTGACCGCGGCGGCGAACTGCTCGGCGACAGTCTGCGGCTGATCGGGCCCACTCTGACCGCAGGCGGCGAGCACCAATGCCAGTACGGACACGATCGCGGCCAGAGTCGTGGGTCTTCTCGAAGTGCGCACGGGGTCGATCATGCCTCGAGCGAGTCCTGGCGGAGTCCAAGAGTTGACCAAGACCTTCCGCGCACCGTGATCGAGCACTGTTCCTTCGACTCACCAGGACCCTTCATGTTCGCAACACCGAAAAGTGCGGCTGTCCGCCGCGCCACCCTGGCCGTCGTCTGTGTGACGACGGCAATGCTCATGCTCGACATCGCGGTGGTCAACACCGCCCTACCCTCCATCGCAGCCGACCTGAATTCCGGCGTCAGCGCCCTGAAATGGGTCGTCGACGCCTACACCCTCGCCTTGGCGACCGTGGTTCTCAGCGCCGGCTCGTGGGCCGATCGCCGCGGGCGGAAACGGGTCTTCCTCATCGGCATCGTCACGTTCACCGTCACATCGTTGTCGTGCGCGCTCGCGCCGAACATCGTGATTCTCGATATCGCTCGCGCCGTGCAAGGAATCGGCGGTGCGTTGCTCTTCGCCTGCTCGCTCGCGCTGCTCGCCGACGTGTTCGAGAAGGGACCGGCCCGGGCGTCTGCGCTGGCCGCCTACGGTGCCACGATCGGTGGGTCCTTCGCTGTCGGTCCCCTCGTCGGCGGCGTACTGACCGAGGTGTTCCATTGGCGCGCAGTCTTCTTGATCAACATCCCCATCGGACTACTGACACTCGCCGCGACCCTGCGGTGGGTCCCCGAATCCCGCGATCCCCGGCCCCGCGGAGCAGACCTGCCCGGGCAAGTACTGGTGTCGCTCGGCCTCGCAGGCCTGGTCTACGGTCTGCTGCACGGCAACGAAGCAGGCTGGACCGAGCCGTCCACTCTGCTCGCGCTCGGCGTCGCTGCAGTCTCGCTCGTCGCGTTCTGCCTGCACGAGGTGAACACACCCGACCCGATGTTGCCACCACACCTGCTCGCCAACCGTGCGTTCGCCGGGGCCCAGATCGCCGCATTCGCCATCTCTGCATCCCTGTTCGCGGTGTTCGTCTACACCACCGTCTACCTGCAGAACGTGCAGCATCTATCCCCGATCGAGGCCGGTCTGGTGTACCTGCCCGCGACGGTGGCGATGTTCGTCGTAGCAGGACTGACCGCAAAACTGGACGGTCGCATTCCGGTAACACTCTCGTTGACCGTCTCGCTGATCCTCGTCTCCGTCGGCCTGCTGATGATGACCGTCGTGGACATCGACGGTTCGCCGCTGGCGTTGATCCCGGGATTCGTGGTCGCGTGCATCGGTGCCGGGGTGTTCAACCCCGTCATGAGCGGACTCGTTCTGGGCGAAGGCACAGCCCACCACTCCGGCTTGGCCGCAGGCATCAACGACGCGTTCCGGCAGAGCGGAATCGCCGTCGGAGTCGCCGGACTCGGCGCGTTTCTCCCCGCTGAGTCGATGCTGCCCGGCGGTTCACCGATCGAGCTGGTGCACGGGCTGCACGCGGCATTGTTCGTCGCCGCACTGATCGCCGCGGTCGGTGCACTCGTCTGCGTGACGACGTTGCAGCACACCACCCGGCCGGACGCCATGACGTCCACTTCGAGTCCGGCAGAGGTGGCGGCATGACCGTTCTTGCTGACGCGATCGAGCATCGGTACTTACACTGACGCCGAACAGCACGTGGGGAGGGGGCTCGCGCATGATCTACCGATTGCTCGGCCCCCTGGAGGTGACGCGGCCCGACGGCCGTCCGATCGATCTCGGACCGCGTAAGCAGCGAGCCGTACTTGCTGCACTCCTGGCCGACAACGGGCGGGTGGTGTCCACCGATCGGCTGATCGACGTGCTGTGGCAGGGCAATGCCCCGTCCGGCGCCATGGCGAGTCTGCAGGCGTACATCTCGAATCTGCGACGAGCTCTGCGCGTCGACCCTGCCGCGGCGTCGGTCATCGTCCGGCAACCACCGGGCTACGTGCTCGACCTCGATGATCAATACATCGACCGGGCCGTATTCCTCACGGAGGCGGAATCGGCGAGGCAGCACGTTCGGGCAGCGCAGTGGGAGCAAGCCCTGACCAACGCAGATCGTGCGCTGGCCAGGGTTCGCGGGCCGTTCCTCGAAGATCTTCGCGACGAACACTGGGTGGAAGTGGAGGCGGCTGCATTCGAGGAAGTCCGCACGGAGTGCCGCGAAACCCGCATCACTGCTCTGTTGGCCGCAGGACGTGTGGCACCGGCTCTGGTCGACGCCGCCGCGCTGTGCCACGAATACCCGCTGCGTGATCGCACGTGCTGGCTCCGCATGCTCGCGTTGCACCGAGCCGGACGCTCCACCGAAGCACTTCAGGCATACCGCGATCACTCCGCGCGGTTGGACGACGAACTCGGATTGGACGTAGGCACCGAACTCGCGTCCCTCCACACCGCGATTCTGCGTCACGATCCGGGTCTGGCGGCGTGGCCGCGACAGCCGGGATGGTCGGGGGCCGAGCGGCTGTCGATCCCGGCATCGCCGGCGGGGCCGCCGGAGTCCGCCGCGATGGAGCCGGAATCCACGCTGATCGGACGGACTTCGGAGTCCGAACTGATCGCCGGGATGCTCGACCGGGTTCGCGGCGGCGAGAGTCGCTGGCTCGTGCTGACCGGTCCCGCCGGAATCGGCAAGACACGCCTCGCCGAGGAGTGCGACAGCCGCACCCTCGCCGCCGCCGGCCGGTCACTGTGGGCCAGATGTCTGGAGGACGACGGCACCCCAGCCTGGTGGCCGATTCGACAACTGTTGCGCCAGTTGGGGGTCGACGCCGAGAGTGTCCTCCTCCCACCCGCCCACGTGGAACCGGACGAGGCGAGATTCGCCGTCTACGAGCGAGTCACCGCAGCCATCGAGGACTCGGTGGCGGGATTCGGGTCGGGTGTGACGACGTTGGTCGTCGATGACGTCCAGTGGGCAGACACGACCTCTCTGAGATGTCTGATGCATCTGGTCGCAGCGCTGCACCGGCACCCGGTGTGGTTCGTTCTGACGTTGCGCGAGAACGAGACCGGACCCGAGGTACGCAAGCTGGTCGAGACGGTGCTCCACGCAGCGGGGAACCGCCACCTCACGGTCACCCCGCTCGGCCCCATGGAGGTCGACGCACTGGCCCGGCGCGTCGCGGGCGAAGATCTCGATGCCGACGAAATTCACCGCCTCGCCGAGCGCACCGGCGGAAACCCACTGTTCGTGTCCGAGTACGCGAGACTACCCCGAGACGATCGCCGGGACGGTGAGATTCCCTCTGCCGTGCGGTCGGTACTCGACCGCCGCCTCCACGCAGTGGAACCAGCCGTACTGCAGGTACTTCGGGTTGCAGCGGTGATCGGAGACGCCCTCGACGTCGGCCTGCTCGCTGCGGCGACCGGGCTGACCGTCGATACCCTGGTCGACTACCTAGACGACGCCGCAGACGAGCGCATCATCGTCGCCGATCCCGCCGGAGGTGGCTGCGTCTTTGCCCACGGTCTGTTGAGAGACGCAGTGCTGGCGGCTATTCCGGCATTGCGTAGGCAACGTATCCATGCGTCGGTTGCCGAGGCACTGATCGATTCCCACGATGCCGACCGATCGAGCAAGCGCGCGCAACATCTGATGGCCGCACTGCCGATCGTCGACCCTCGAAGCGCACTCTCCGCCTGTACCGATGCCGCCCGTGAAGCGACCGAACGGTGGAGTTCGGAAACAGCAGCACGATGGTGGGATGGTGCGGTCCAGGCATTCGATCTCCTCCCTGCCTCGGAACAGGTGCCCGACGACCGCGACGACCTACTGGTCGCACGCGTCGAAGCACTCGCTCGGGCCGGGCGCGGTCAAACCGTCCTCGACGTCGTCGACGAATGCCTGCTCGACGCCGTGCGTCAGGGTCGAACATCGACTGTCGGACGGTTGGCCGCAGCCCTCCTGCGCGCCGCCGGCGCATGGCCGTGGGTGTCCTACGGCCGCGACCCTGCGCCGTTGCTCGGCAGACTGGCCGGCATGGAGCAGTTCGTCGAATCGGACACGGCCGCTCATGCGCGTGTACTGGCGGCAACCGCCGTCGGATTCTGCTACCACCCGGACTCGTCCGTTCCCGACGCGCTGAGCCGTCGAGCACTCGATATTGCCTCGGCAACAGGCGACTTCGAGGTTGTCGCCGATGCTCTGCTTGCTCGGATCCTGCTGTTCTCCGGTGTGGCTCAGCGCAGCGAGGAGTCCCTCGGGCTGATTCGCGAGTTGTTCACGCTGCCGCATCGCCATTCTCCTTTCGACAACGTCATCGCCCATGCGGTTGCGAGCATGACCGAGATGAATCTGGGCGATGTCGAGAACGCCACCGATCACCTGCGACGCGGAATCGCCGGGTGCGATCTACTGCGCCTACCGGTTGTTCGCGTTCAATTGCGCTGGATGGAAGCAACATTGGCAGCCTGGCACGGAAACTTCGACGAGTGCCGTCGCCAGTACGACACCGCCCGTCAGATCCATCTGCAGACCGAGTTGTACACCGCAGGCAGTGCCGGGCTGGCGATGAACGCACTGGAGTGGGAGTGCGGCAATCTGGCCACCGCCGAACCGGGGATCGTCGAACCGCAATCGTGGAAGATAGCGATCGACGCAGCCAACAGCAGGAAAGCAGAAGCGACACAATCCATATCGAACTGGTTGACGGAGTCTCGGCCACCGACGTGGACGACACTCGGCCACACGACCCTCTTGGCTCGCGTCGTCGCGGATCTCGAATTGGTCCAGTACGCCGAACAATTCGTGGAGTTGCTCCAGCCCTTCACCGACCGCATCGCGACGGTGGGTCATGTCGGCTCCATCGGTTCGGTCGCAGAGGCGTCGGCCAGGCTCCACGCAGTGCTGGGCCGCAGCGACCGCGCCGCCGAGTTGCTCGATCGAGCCGAGGCACTGGCCAGCCGAACCTCGAGCCGCCCGACCCTGCTCCGGTGTCGGTTGCTCAGAGCCCAACTGCAACCACCGTCGAGGGCCCGCGAGCAGACCCTGACCGAGGTGCTCGCCGAGGCACGACGGACCGGCATGCTCGGGCTGGCTGCACAGTTCAAGAATTCTCCAAGCGCGGTGGGTAATTCTCGTCCTCGTTGAAACACTCGACGAGAAATGGATTCCATCATGGCTTTTCACTCCCCTACGATCCACGCCGATCTGAACTCGCTGCGCAGCGAACTGACCGGCTCGCTCGCGCTACCCGGCGAGCCGGGCTACGAACTCGCGACGCCCTGGAACGTCGCCGTACCCGTGCGACCGCTCGCGGTGGTCGAGGTACACGACGCACGCGATGTGGTGAGCACGGTTCGGTATGCCGCCCGCACCGGCATGCGCGTCGCTGTCGGCAGAACCGGACACGGCGCAGTCCCGATCGAGGGCGACGTCCTGTTCGTCCACACCGGGCACCTGAACAGCTGCGTCGTGGACGCAGACACCCGGACAGCTCAGCTCGGTGCCGGTGTGATCTGGCAGGACGTCGTCGACGCCGCCGCGCCACACGGCCTGGCTCCATTGTGCGGATCGTCCACCGCCGTCGGGGTGGTCGGCTTCCTCACCGGTGCCGGCATCGGCCCGCTGGTGCGCACGTTCGGTCTGTCCTCGGATCACGTCCGAGCGTTCGAGCTCGTCACCGGAGAGGGTGACATCCTGCGTGTCACGGCCGATCAGCATGCAGAACTCTTCTGGGGACTGCGCGGCGGAAAGTCCACGCTCGGCATCGTCACCTCGGTCGAGATCGACCTGATGCAGCTCTCGCACTTCTACGGCGGTGCACTGTATTTCGCCGGTTCCGATGCCGCCGCTGTCGCCCACGCCTGGCTGGATCTGTGCACCGACCTCCCCGAGCACACGTCGACCTCGATGGCCCTACTGCAGCTGCCGTCGCTGCCGCAGGTTCCACCACCTCTTGCCGGTCGCTTCACCGTGGCGATTCGGTTCGCCAGTGTCGCGGGCCCGAAGGAGGCAGAAGCGCTCCTGACCCCGGTTCGAGGCGTCGCCACGCCCGTCATCGATGCGGTGGGCATGCTGCCGTACGCGGCGATCGGGGCCGTGCACGCCGATCCGGTCGATCCTATGCCGAGCCACGAATTCAGCTGTTTGACCGAGCAATTGACTCATGACGCGATCGACGAGTTGCTCGCCGTCGCAGGCCCGGAGTCGGGGTCACCGCAGACGGTCGTGGAAGCTCGCCTGCTCGGCGGTGTGCTCGCCCGCGAACCCCGGCACCGCAGCGCGTTCTGCCATCGGAATGCGGCATTCACCCTCTTCACGACCGGCGTGCCGGCGCACGGGGCAGAAGTCGAGCCCGTTCTTTCGCATGCGGAGCTCGTCGCTCAGGCGATGTCGCCATGGTCGACCGGAGGATCGCTGCCCAATTTCGCGTCCAGTGGCGATCCGGAGCGCATCTCGAGGATGTACGACGAGGACACCGCACACTGGCTGGGCGCCCTCGCCGAAGAGCACGATCCTGCGGGTGTGTTGCGCGTCGGACCAGTCGTACGCGACATCGGTGGCGCACCTGCCGAAGGAGGTGTAATCATGTAATTACGATTACTTCGCACATAGGAGTCCTCATGAAACCCAACGGACGCTCGTTCGGCCGCCCCGGCGGCTGGCAGCACGCAGACATTCCGGACGCCACCGACGCCGCCGACTGGTTCGGTGGCCGACTCCCGGACACTTGGTTCGACGGCGCCGCCTCGGTCGAGGTCGACCGAGAGGAGATCGTCGTCGTAGGAAAATTGCCTGCAGAGCCGGACAGTTCACCGGCCACCAACGAGGGTCGCATCGCACGGTTCCGAGAAACGACCCGCGGCGACCGCATGCAGATCGCCGCCGAGGCCGAGAAGCGATACGGACGCAAGGTCGCCTGGGGTGTGAGAACCGGATCCGACGTGGTCCTGTTCACCCACCTCGCGGTACCGGTCATGACCCGCCTGCGTCAGCCCGAGCGTCGCGTCCTGGACACCCTCGTCGACGCCGGCGTCGCTCGCTCCCGCGCGGACGCCCTCGCGTGGGCCGTCAAGCTGGTCGGAGAACACACCCAGGAGTGGTTGGACGAGCTCCGCGGCGCCATGGAGACGGTCGACGATCTGCGCAAGAAGGGCCCGACGATCTAATTCGATTGCGCGCTCGCGGGGTTCGGGGTTAGCGTGGGTCCTGCCCTGTTGCCCACAGATTCGGAGAGGCCATTGCTCTTCCAAAGGTACTAGACGCCTGCAGATCGTCCGCATGCACACCTTTGGAGCGCCCATGCCTCATTCATCCTCCCTTTCTGTCTCGAACCTGACGTTCTCCTGGCCCGACGGCGACCCCGTGTTCGACGCCTTGTCGGCCATCTTTACCAGCGGCACAACAGGTCTCGTCGGTTCCAACGGTGCGGGGAAGTCGACCTTACTGAGGTTGCTCGCCGGGGAATTGGTACCGCAACGAGGTTCCATCACGATGCCGGGCGTCTTGGGCTACCTGCGACAGGACATCACACTGGACCCCGATCTACCCGTGGATCGGGTACTGGCCATCGATTCGGTGCGAGAAGCATTGCATCGCATCGAATCCGGTTCCGCCGACGAGGAAGACTTCGCAATCGTCGGGTCGGCCTGGGACATCGAGGAGCGCGCTCTGGCGTTGCTGGACAAGCTCGGCCTCGGCAGCGTCGTCGGGTCCCTCGACGACCTGGATCGCCGAATCGGCACCCTGTCGGGCGGCGAGGCCACGCTGCTCGCTCTCACCGCGGAGCTACTGGCCGAGCCCGACGTACTACTGCTGGACGAACCGACCAACAACCTCGATCGGGTTGCGCGACAACGGTTGCACACAGCGGTCGACGGGTATTCGGGTGTGCTGATCGTGTGCACTCACGACCTCGAACTGCTCGAACGCGTCGACTCCATCGCCGAGGTGCGGGCAGAGCGCAGTGGAGTCTCGCGGCTGCGCATGTTCGGCGGCAACTACCGGCACTATCGCTCGGTGATCGACGCCGAACAGGAGGCGGCGCGGGCAACGGTCCGCGACGCGAAGAACGACGTCCGCAAGCAGGAACGCGAATTGATCGACACCCGAATCAAACTTGACCGCCGTCTGCGGTACGGCAAGAAGATGGAAGAGCAGAAGCGCGAACCCAAGATCATCATGGGTGCGCGAAAACGCGCCGCTCAGGAATCGGCCGGAAAGCTACGCGGTACCCACACCGATCGCGTCGACGACGCCAGATCGTCGCTCTCGGCCGCCGAGGACCTCGTGCGCGACGACCGCGAGATACGCGTCGACCTCCCGGCAACGAGAGTTCATCCCGGACAGGTCGTTCTGACCCACGAGGAGCTCACTGTCGTCGGTCCCGAACGCATCGCTCTGGTCGGGCCGAACGGCAGCGGCAAGACCACACTGCTACGGGCTCTGGACGCCACCGGAGCCGAGGTGCCGTGGAAGTACCTACCGCAGCGACTCGACATCTTCGACGAGGCTCGCACCGTCGCCGACAACGTCGCAGACGTCGCGCCACAGGCCACCGCCGAACGGATTCGAGGCCAACTCGCGCGCTTCCTGTTCCGCGGATCCGACGCCGACGCCGTCGTCGCGACCCTCTCCGGAGGAGAGCGACTGCGCGCCGCACTGGCACGAATTCTGCTGGCAGAGCCGGCTCCGAAACTACTGATGCTCGACGAGCCGACCAACAACCTCGACATCACCAGCCGACAACACCTCATCGACGCACTCGAGACATTCGAAGGTGCACTGATCGTCGCAAGCCACGACCGACCGTTCCTCGACGCCATCGGCCCGACCCGCACCATCGACCTCACCCCGACCGCAGAGTCACCCGAAGAAGCGCCCACCCGTGAGGAGTCAATGTGACGTTCAGTGGCCTTTTCGGGGGTCAATGTCACATTGAGTGGACTCGAGAGGCAAGAATCGCGGGGTGGAGTACGCCTCGAATGCAGACGATGGGACACGGATTGCGTACACGGTGGTGGGGTCGGGCCCACCCCTGTTGATGGTGCACGGCAGTTTTCTGACGCATACGATCTGGCGGACGTTCGGGTATGTGAAGGCGCTGCGCGGGAGTCGGCGGTTGATTCTGATCGACAGTCGCGGGCACGGTCGCAGCGACAAGCCCCATACTCCCGACGCGTATGCGATGAGCATCATCGTCGGCGATCTGACTGCGGTGCTCGACGCAGTGGGTGTCGACACCGTCGACTATCTCGGCTATTCGTTCGGGGCCCGGGCGGGCTTGGCGTTGACCGGGGCGAGGCCCGAACGAGTGCGATCACTGGCCGTGGGCGGCGGTAGTCACGGCGCTCAGGCCGGAGCGTTCGATCGCCTGTTCTTCCCGGGATGCGCGGATGTGTTGGAGCACAGTGGCATGGACGGGTTCCTCGAGGCGTGGAACGACCACCGCATGTTTCCGATCGATCCCGGTACGCGAGCGGTGTTCTCCGCCAACGACGCTCAGGCCATGGCTGCGTACATCCGAGCCAATGATGCCGATCCCGGCCTACCCGACGAGACGTTGCAGCACTTCGCCCAGCCGTCGCTGTTCTACGTCGGCTCGCAGGACGGCACCCGGCTCGACGACACGCGCGCTGCCGCAGCGTTGGTACCGAACTCCGAATTGCATGTCATCCGCGGATTCGATCATGCGACGACGATGGCGGCCTCCGCAGAAGTGCTCGGCGTCCTCGAACGGTTCTGGGGCAGGTGACCTGAGCGTCCACAATTCGCCTCGAGAATCGGGATCCCGTCTCCGCAGGCAAATTGTGGACAGTCACATCACCTCTTCAGCGCAGGAAACTGGTCGTCGCGCCACTCGGTCTCCAGCGGACCCACGGCCGCATCCTCACGAGCGCGCAATTCCACACGGCGAATCTTGCCGGAGATCGTTTTCGGTAGCTCGAAGAATTCGATGCGGCGCACGCGCAGGAACGGAGCCAGGTGCTCGCGTGCGTATTTCAAGATCTCGAATGCGGTGTCCTCGTTGGGTTCCCAGCCCGACGCCAATGCCACGTATGCCTTGGGAACGGCCAGTCGCGTCTCGTCCGGGGCCGGCACCACCGCGGCCTCGGCAACGGCGGGGTGTTCGATGAGCACGCTTTCGAGCTCGAACGGGGAGATCTTGTAATCCGAGGCCTTGAACACGTCATCGGTGCGGCCGACGTAGGTGATGTAGCCCTCGGAGTCCCGTGATGCGACGTCGCCGGTGTGGTAGTAACCGTCGGCCATGACGGCGGCATTGCGTTCGGGGTCACCGAGGTAGCCGGTCATCAGGTTGAACGGGTGCTGGGCCAGGTCGAGGCAGATTTCGCCCTCGTCGGCGAGTTCGCCGGTGGTGGGGTCGACGATCACCACCGGAACGCCCGGCAACGGCCTACCCATGGAGCCGGACTTGAGTACCGCACCGGGCGTGTTGGCCACCAGTGCAGTGGTTTCCGTCTGCCCGAACCCGTCGCGGATACTCAGGCCCCACTCCTGCTGGACCCGCGAGATCACCTCGGGATTGAGCGGTTCACCGGCTCCGATCGCCTCGCGGAGCGCGCCGCCGCCGCCGGCGAGATCGGCCTGAATCAGCATGCGCCACACGGTCGGTGGTGCGCAGAACGTCGTCACCTCGGCGCGCCGGATCTGCTCGAGCAGTGCTTTCGCGTCGAACTTGCCGTAGTTGTAGATGAAGATGGTCGCCTCGGCGATCCACGGGGCGAAGAAGCAACTCCACGCGTGCTTGGCCCACCCCGGGGAGCTGATGTTCAGGTGCACATCTCCCGGGCGCAGCCCGAGGAAGTACATGGTGCTCAGATGCCCTACGGGGTAGGAGATCTGAGTATGCTCGACGAGTTTGGGCTTGCTGGTGGTGCCGGAGGTGAAGTACATCAGCAGTCGGTCGGTGGGAGCGGTCATCGACTCGAACGATCGAGCTTCGACATCACGGGCCCCGGAATAGTCGACCCAACCGTCGGAGGCGGAGGTGGCGATACGCAGGTAGTCACCGGGGACGTCGTCGAATTTGCCGGTGTCCGAGGGGTTCACGATCACTGCTCGCGCATTGCCGCGTACCACGCGGTCGGTCAGGTCCGAGGATCCGATGGCCGTGGTGGTCGGCATCAACACAGCGCCCAGCTTCATGACCGCGAGCATCGCTTCCCACAACTCCACCTGATTGCCGAGCATCAGGATCACCGAGTCACCGCGGCCGATTCCCTGCTGTTCGAGCCACCGGGCAACCTGGTCGGAGCGACGAGCGATGTCGTCGAAGCTGTACTTGGCCTCGCTGCCGTCCTCCTCGACTATCCACAGCGCGGTGCCGTCGTTGCCTCGTGCGATCGCGTCGAACCAATCGATCGCCCAGTTGAACGTCTCACCGAACGACGGCCACTCGAAAGTGTCGACGGCGCGGTCGTACTCGCCGTAGGCGTCGAGGAGTAGATCGCGAGCGTTCCTGAATGCCGTGTATGCCGATTCGGCCATGTTTCCTCCTACGCCTGTGATGCCCATCACCGCAACGCTAGGGGAAGCGAAAGTCCGGACGCTACCCCTGAACGGGGGTGACCCGCACTGCCCGAACGAATTCGGCGACGCCCCCGGGATCGGTGATCTTGGTCGACGTGGGCCGCGGGTTCTCTCGGCGCGCCATCGAGGACAGCGCACCGGCCGGGGGCAACTCGATGCGGTGGTCGGCACCGATCTGCTGCAGCGTCTGCACGCACAGGTCCCACCGAACCGGTGCGGTGACGGCCGAGACGACGATGTCGGCAAACCCTGACGCCGTCACACGACCGTTCGTACTCGAGATCATCGTGGCTACCGGCTCGGCGAACCGCACCTGCTCGACAGCCTCGGCAAGCTGCTCCTGCGCCTCGCTCATGAGGTCGGTATGGAACGCACCTGCCACCTTCATCTCGACAACCTTGACGTCGGTGGGCGGCTGGGCGGCCAGGGCAGCGACTCGGTCCCGTCGACCTCCGACCACAACCTGCCCGCCGCCGTTGTGGTTCGCCACCCGCACACCCGCTCCTGCGGCGATCTCCTCGGCCGCTGCCGCGTCGACTCCCAACAGAGCAGCCATGGACCCGTCGGTAGCGGCGCAGCATTTCGCCATCGCAATTCCACGCGCCCGCGCCAGTGCCACCGCATCGAAAGGCGTCAGCACCCCGCACCCCGCCAGCGCCGTGAGCTCTCCGACCGAATGTCCGACGAACACCGTCTCGTCGGCGGGAAGTTCGGCCCCGCCGAGCGAGGCGAGACCGATCAGCGAGAATGCGACGATCAGCGGCTGAGCCACGGCGGTGTCGACGATTTCCTCCGCCGCCGCCTCGGTGCCGAAGTAGCGAAGGTCGAGCCCTGCCGCTTCGGAGAGTTCGTCGATCAATGCCGAGACGTCGCGCGCCTCGGGTATCGCGGGGTCACACCACGGTGCCAACATGCCCGGCTTCTGACTGCCCTGACCGGGCGCGACGATTGCAATCATCGTTCTTCTCCCGTTCCTTCAGACGATACCGATACGCGACGCGGCGACGCCGGCCTGAAATCTGCTCTTGGCGTCGAGATTGGACATCGTCTTAGCGATGTCACTGCGCACGGTGCGAATACTGACTTCGAGTTTACTGGCGATGGACTCGTCGGTAAGCCCCTCGGCGAGATATCCCAGGATTACCTCGTGGCGCGCCAACGCATTACGTGGAGTGTCGGCGTAGACGGCGCGACGTACCGGTTGAGCGGAATTCCAGTGATCGGCCGATCGTGAAGCGAGATCGGTGACGCGGTCTTCATGGGAATACAAGTGCACCGAGTCGGGATCCGAGAGATTGATGGCGACACTTCGGTCCACGATGACTGCGCGGTCCATCAGTGTCTTCGAGATTCTGATCTCGCAACCCATATCCATCAGTTCCTGAACAACCGATGTGAGCGCGGGAAGACTTCCGAGGGCTGATGTCCACAACATCTTCACCTTCATTCCCTTGCGCCGAGCCAGCTCCGCAATGTATGGAGCGTGCTCGAACGAGTGCGGTACATACACCGGGGTTGTGAATATCAACTCGCGCCGACCGGTTGCCACCAGCCGCTCCACCAATACCGCAGCTCGGTCGAGACCACCGACGTGCCAACCCGGGGCTATCGAGGTGAATCCCTCGTGTTGCTCGATGACGTTCTGTATCACGCTCGGTGCGGCGACCAACTCCGATGCGTCACCCGTTTTGAACTGTCGCGCAACAAGAGTCGGAAGGGCAAGCCGTGGCTCGATGGCTCGGACGAACCCGGGTTCGTCGGCCGACGGGGCGACCATCCGCGAATTCTGCAGTGCACAGATATCGTCAACGACAGCGGAATCGTCCCGGGGCGACTGCGCTACCAGATCCGGCGGATTCCAGCGCGCACGCTTGAGCAGCGCACGATAGACCTCCTCGGTCTGCTGGTTGAAGATACGAATCCCCATCTGCCACTCCTAGTGTCTCGGACATCTCGTGTACCTAACACAATGTGCGTCGAACTTCTGGCGCATCGGTCGTGCGCCTGGAGCGAGGAAGAAATATGCATCTATTCGGTGAACGAGCCTGCCGAATTCCCCGATCCTTCTTCGTAAAACTGGCACAACTTCATGAAGAACGCGTGAACACCGAGTATCCCCCGGCTCGCGATCGGCGGCCACTCACCCAGCAGGTACGATCGGCGAACCATCAACAATATAGCCATCCAAACGACTTGCGGCAATGCAAGGAAGAGGTGCACAAGGGCCCTGGAACGAGGTTGTCGATGCAACATTCGATAATCAATTCTTCCACTATTTTCAGTACTCGAACAGATCGCGATACATCGTCGAAAGGCTGCAATTCCAGTGAAGACCGATACCACCCGCTATTTCGCCGCCGCATGCATCATCGGACTGATCCACGCAGCGTTCTCCGGATACTGGGCTGCGGGCGGGCGGTGGATGCTCGGAACCGTCGGATCATGGGCCACCGAATGGGTCGACACCGACCCCACCACCGCACGCGCGGTGCTCGGCGGGCTCACGGTGTTCAAATTGGCCGCGGCCGTACTACCCTTGCTCGCGCTGCTGAACCGAGTTCCGCTGCGGCGCGCAATCTTCGCCATATCCTGGGTGGGATCGGTCGTGTTGATCGCATGGGGCGGGCTCTCGTTCGTCGGTGCCGCCGTCGGCCTGATCGCGACCGCGGAGAATCGTGGGGTCAAGATCGGGCACCTGTTCTTCGACGGTGCGTTCTTTCTTTGGGGCACAGCGCTACTGGCCGGACTGATCCTGTCACGCCGAGCCGAACGACCCGCTCTCGCGCACTGAACCACCTGTCATCGCATCGCCTCGTCGCCGGCCCTCTCACCGACCATCGACTCTGCCACCGACGCGATCGCAGCCAGAAGATCGCGTCTGATCAACGCACTCCCCGGGCGGATCAACGCCCAGTACGCAGCGAAGCGAAGCGATGTGCGGGTGTCGGTGGTGCAGACCCGCGTGCGCGTACAGAGCAGCGTTCCACTTCGATGCGGCTCGACGGTGAAGTTCATGACCACCTTCGTCCACCCGGGCTCGTCGAAACTCTCGAATGCCGCCCGATCGGTTCGGGAGATGCCCGGCCGACCATTGCCGGAGAAGTCGTACCGGGCGATATCGGCGAGCACCAACTCCGTTCCCTCGACGCGATCGATCTCGCGCGGAGCGAAGGCCTCCACGGCTGGCTTGTTCGATTGTGCAGCAACATTCTTGGACCAATCAGGGTCGATCCACGCCTTCGGACCCGACCGGAGCCGCACGAGCGCCATCGACATCGACAGGGCGTCCACCGGTGTCGCGTGCAGGGCATCCCACACAGTCGATTCCGGTGCCGAGACCACCCGCCGGTGTGTCTCCTGCTGGGAAAAACGCGGCATGATCTGATCGATGAGAGTCATCGACTCGCCCCTTCCATTTCGGGTATGTCCGCCTTCGCCGCGACGGGTAGGTGCGGTACATCGAATTTCATCTGGACGTGGTGCAGATTGTCGAGCAATGCAGACGAGGACATCGCCGCGGTGACTCCGGTAGGCACCGGTAGTGGCATCGCTCCGATGGACGACCACTGCAGCCGTCCTCCGCCGTCGATCACTGCGCGGGCACGTCCGCTGTTGTCCGGATGCAAGCAGTAGGGAACGTCGATGATGCCGCGGTTCAATGCACGAACCAGGGCCACGTCGATGTCGCGGTGGCAGTCGAGAGCCCCCTCGACCAGGGCCAGCGCCTCGTCCTCGATACCCGAATCCAGTTGCGAGATATCAGCATCGGCAGCTCGAAGCCGTCCGGCAGCAGTCGCACTCGCATGCTCGAGCGCAGCGACATTCTGCTCGATCGTGGGGATCCGCTTCGACTCGGCGACGGTCTTCACGATCAGCCGTTCGGCCGATCCGTCCACTGCGAGTCGCGCGGCTGCGCCGAGCAGATCGGTGGCTCCCCCGATCGTCGTGGGATAGACACCCATGTAGGCGTACACAACCACATGCCATCGGATGTTCGGCAAGTATCGGGCCGCCAGACGACGCAGAACCGTGAGTGCCTCGCGATCCTGCCTCTCGTCGGTCTGCTGGGCGTAGCTCAGCGAGACACTCGTCAGCCCGTGTCCGGCGAAGAACATGCCCTCGAGGATCGACACCGCGATCAGCAAGCTCGGAGGGCACAACTGCCCCATCAGACACCCCCCGAAGGTCTCCAGATGAGGGGTGCGCGTGGGCGTTCGGGCCGCGGCGAGGGTTTCACACGTTCGCGCCCAATCGGTGACTGCCTCGGCGATGGGTGTGCGGCCGTACGGCAGGCAGTAGGAGATAGGGCCGCCTTCGGTCGCAGTGAGCCCCACCTGCACCAGCCGTTCGACGATCGAGTGCGCCAGGGCCGATCCGTGCCGAATCTGGACGGGAAAACCAGCAGCCAGACTGTCCGCCAGCACCCGCTCGGTCACCGACGAATCGTGCGTCAGAATGGGGTACCCGTTCAAGTCGGATCCCGCTCGTACCGCCCGTGCGGCGGTATCGAGATCGCCTACTCGCGTGAAGCTGTCGAGAGTGATCGTCCCCACCGTGGCGGCGTGGGCAGCGGCAGTCGCCGCCAGCCCGGTCCTCATGGTCTCCGGATCCGAAAATCCCATCCTCGGCTGCACCACAAGGGAATCGGACGAAGCCACGTACCCACCGAAGTCGTCCATCACGCACCCACCGAGGTGAGTGCGTCGGCTGAATCCAGGAATCGTGTCAGACCGTCCAGATCGGACGCGTCGAGAAAAACGGAGTCGAACCCGGCGTCCAAGAGTTGGGCAGTGCGTTCGTGCCCGCTCTCACCCATGGTCGTCAACTTCCCACCGATGACCGCCGGCACGCCGCCGATCTCTGCCCTGATGCGTTCGATCAACCGCACACCATCGATGCAGCCGTGACCGTTGACCGTGCTGACCACCAGTACATCGGGTTCGATGCGCCGGCACGCCTGCACCACCACCTCGTCCGGTACGCACGGGCCGAGGTTGACTACCGTGTGACCGTGCTCCTCGAGAAGCAACGCCAGGAACACCAGGTTCCACGTGTGTGCGTCGGAGGACACCGTCGTCAGAACCACCCGCCGACCGACAGCCGGCACGGAAGTCCCCCGCAGGCTCCACTCCCGCCGCCCACGACGCGGCTATCCGCAGCCACCGGCAGAGTCCGTGTCGTAAGCAACAGCTCCCAGCAACCGGTCGATCCGGTCGTCCTCGATTGCCGCGATACCGTCCGAGGACACGTCCACACCGGCAACCGAAAGATCGGTGAGGAACCACTCCAACCGGTCGAGGCCCCAGAATCGCTGACGCTTGTTCAGGAAGTAGGGCACCCCGAAGATGTCGGAGTGGTAACCGTCGTACAGAGCGTCTGCGCCGGCGTCGCGCACGGTGTCGTCGTCGACCGCGGACGCGATCGCCGCGGGATCGAGCCCGGCGATCTCCGCTGCTCTACTGATCACGGCCGGATCACTGATGTCCTCGCCGCGTTCCCAGCGGGCCGCGACGACGGCGTCGTAGAACTCCCATTGCCTGCCCGCTGCACGCGCCTGCAGCCAGCCCAGGTGCGACGGTTCCCACCACGGCGACATGTCCACCGGCCAGGTCATGGACAGTCCGTACCGTTCGGCGAGCCGTTTCGTATCCTGCAGGATGTACAGGTGCTTGGCCTTGCTCATGGGGGTGTAGATGATCTCGCCACCGCGTGCGGCCAACCGGCTCGCGGTGTTGGCGTCGGGCTCCCAGAACGGTACGAAGTCGAATGTCGAACGCGCAGAGGGGACTCGGCGATCGAGCTCGTGCATTGCGATCCAGCTGAACGGACTGCGAAACGAGAACCACACCTTCGGTGGCTTGGGCGCGCGTGCCATCAGCGGCCCCCGAGTAGCTTGGTGCGCGTCTCGTCGTCGAACGTCGCCAGCGTGCCCGCCTCGGTGCCCCGGCTGACGGCGTAGCCGTGCACCACCGATGCGGTGGCGGTGTGGAACAGCGTGCCCCCGCGCTCGACGTACATGTCGATCTTGGCGGGGTACATCACGTCCTTGATCACCTCGTCGACTCGCATGACGGTGTGCAGCGTCTCACCCATCAGGGCGTCTTCGAGAAGCGTTATGCGAGAGCGTGATACCACGGGAATCCAGCCTCGTTCGGCCAGTACCTCCTCGATGGCGAGGCCCCGGTCGAACAGAAAGCGGTCCACCACTTCCTCGACCGCGCGCACGTAACCGGAGTGCTGCAGGCGCAGTGAGTAGTGGCAGTAGAAGTACGGGATCCGCCACGACCACAGGAAGGTATTCGGGTCCTCGGACTTCAGCTGCGCCAACGTCTGGGGTCCGGTGGTGTCGAGCGAGGTGATCTCCGAGACCGCCTCGGCGACGGTCTCCGGGACGGAGGACCGCGGGGTGGTGTCCACCTCGTGAATCAGTTGCACCCGGGTCTTGCCGTTGAGCACGGTTATCGGGCCGTCACCTCGATCGACCGTCATGCGGACCGAGAAGGCCCAGCCGAGCTTGCGTTCGTCCCGCGTGACCTGGACCTTCACCTCGTCGTCGAGGTCGATGGTGTTGGGCAGCTGGATGGACGAGTCGACGAACTCGACCCCGAGGCCGAAATCACGGTACAGCTTGGTGGGACCCAGATCTCGATCACGAAGATACTGCAGCACGCCCTCTTCCATGAGATAGGTGAAGTGCTTGAATCCGATCCAGGTCCTGATGTTCGCGCCCTCGAAGCGGGGCCGCCCGACATACGTCGTCGTCTCGGTGGGCAAGTGTGTTTCGGTGGTCATGTGCACGTCCTTCTCTTGTCGTTGCGGTGCAGTCAGGCGGCTCGCGCCAGCCACAATCGGGTTCTTCCGTCTTCGGAGTTCTCGCATACCATCGATGCCGAGGACACCGGGTGTTGCCACATCCAGTTGGCCGCGACCGCGACCTGCAGTACACCGAGGGTCCCGTAGGTGTTTCCCACTGCGCTGACGAGATCGACTCCGCCGGCGCCGAATTCGAGGTGGCCCGCCTGGGGCGCGGGATCGTCCAGTTCCACGGTCACTGTGCCGGGCGGCGGTGAGTCCACCAGCCGAAGAACCACACACGCCGATGCGGCCACCAGCGGAGCGCCGTTGACGACCTCTGCGACCGGGTCGGACGGTTCGACACCGACGACCACCACGCGGGTGGCTCTGCGGTTGTGCAGCATCGCTGCGGCAACCCGAACGGCGCTGTGGCCGCCGGTGATTCCCGAGCTGATCAGTAGGTTCGGACCCTGCAGCCCGAACCTGATCGCCAGGGACGAGGCCACCGCGTTGGGTGAGGCATTGGGCACCTGCATGGAACTGACATCGGATAATTTTCCTGCCAGAACCAACTCGTCCATCTGCGCGACGGTGTCGACGTTGTTCAGATTGGAACTCACGATCACCGCGGTGTCCGCGTCGGCACCGGACGCTGCCTCCGGTACCGTGCCGATGTCGAGTCCGAGTGCCCGGTGCACCGCACAGGCGGCCAGGCGCGTAGCAGTCTCTTTGTAGAGCAGTCGCTTTCGACCGATGATCGTCTTGGCCGAGTCTGCGCCGATGGTCGAGTACTCGTCGGCCGCAGCGGCCAGATGAGCTTGTCCACCCAGGTCGAGGCCCGGGAGTTGCACCGCGAGTCCCTCGACCACCACCGCGCTCATGCCGGAACCTGCACTAGCGTAACGGCATTGACGCCACCGAAACCGAAGGCATCTATTTGCACGATGCTGCCGCCGGTGCGACGAGGCGATCCGACGACCAGGTCGATGTCGCCGGCTTCGTCGATGGGATCGCTGAGTCCCACGATCGCAGGCACGCGGCGTTCGCGCAGGGCTTGGATTCCGACGGCGACGCTCATCAGCGGTGACGGTCCGGTGGTGTGCCCGAGGGCACCCTTGAGCGCTGTGACGATGGGGGCACTGCCGGTGAAGACGTCCACCAGTACCGCTGCCTCGGTCGGGTCGTTCAGTGCGGTTCCGGTGCCGTGCGCAACCACGAGATCGACGTCGGCGGCGGTGATGCCCGCCCGCCGATGAGCGCCCCTCATGGTACGTGCGATACCTGCCGAGTCCGGTGCGGTCTCGTGTGCTGCGTCGCACGCCATTTCGGTGCCGAGCACTCGCGCGGCCGAACGGTCGATCGACGATGCATGCTCGGCGGACACCAAGACCAGCGCAGCAGCGCCCTCACCGAGAAGCACTCCTTTGCGCCGACGATCGAAGGGCCGAACCCCGTCCGATGGGTCCTCGTGCACGCGGCCGATCGAGGCGATCATGGACTCGCTGGTGCCGTCGCAGGCGGCGACGATCACCACGTCCGCGCGGCCGGTCGCCAGATAGTCCTCGCCGATCGCCAGCGCGTGTCCCCCTGCCGAGCAGGCGTTGGTGACGGTGATGACCTCGATCGCGTCGGGGACGACCGCTCGCACGGCGCGGGTGAAGTGGAGATCGGGAAGGTCGAACGTCAGCGGCCGGATCGACGACGCCAATGCTCTTTCCACACCTCGCAATTCGCGCATGCTGGTGCCGACCACCACGACAACGCGGGCCGCCGACAGATCCAATTTCGCGTCCGCCACCGCGTCGGCGATCACCGACGTGAGCCAGCCGGCCGGTCTCAGGTCGCCCTCGGGACCGTCGCCGATCTGATACCCGAGGTGTACGTTCACCCGATCGCGGTCGTAGAACTCGAGCGGACGCAGAGCGGACTCCCCGGCGATCAATGCGTCGAACGTTTCCGCCTGGCCGCCCAGGGGACTGATCACCGCGCTTCCGGCGATGACATCAGCCATGATGGAAACCTCGGATCACAGCGGCGGCGACGGCGCCATCGGGCGAGACAGCGGTCAGAACGGCGGCCCGGCCGTGCAGTTCGGGGTCACGACGGTGGTGAGCGAGAATTGCGGACAGCGCGAGAGCGCCGGTGGCAGCGTGAGTTTCGCCATTGAGCAATTTGATCCTCAGACGCTCGACTCCAGGCAGGGCTGTGTCGACGCCGTCGGACTCGACCTCATCGTGCGCGGCTGTTCCGGTCTCGCCGGTGGCCACGATCCACACGTCCGAGCGGTCGATTCCCGCGCGTTCGACGGCGCGATCGATGACGCCGGCGAGTCCGGCCGAACGGATCCGCGCGTCGGGTCCGTAGTGGCCCACCTCGGCGGAAAGCAGTTCCGCGATAGGACCGTTCGATTTCGCGGCGGTCTCACTGTCGTCGCCGGCCAGCAGGAACGTCGCCGCACCCTCGCCTGCCACCAAGGGGTGCTCGCGATCCAATCCGAATGCGCCCCAAGCACGTTGCGGACTGAATTCTTCGACAGCTCCGGCCACCATCACGTCGCTGTATCCGCGAGTGATCGAGTTCCTTGCGTAGCGTAGCGCCTGGATGCCGGCCAGCTGACCGCCGGCGACGGTCGCATTGACCCCCGTCAACCCGTGCCAGATGGCGGCTTGGCCTGCGGCGCAGTTCATCACCGCATTGGGGAAGGTTGCCGGGTTGACGAGATACGGCTTGGGTTGGGTCAGGGTGTCCCGGGAATAGTCGCTGGTGGACTTCTCGCTCCCGGTGGTGGTGCCGAGCACCAGCCCTACACGGTCCACCTCGGTTCCCGCCGAGGCCTGCAGTGCCTGCCCGCTCGCGATGATGCCGAAGCACGTCGGTCGGTCGAAGAAGCGGATGCCCTTGCGGTCGACGTGTTCCTTCATCTTGAAGTCGACGATGGCGAACCCACGCTCGGTGGGCAGTTCGTCTGCGAACATGGTCGATACGTCGGCCTCGGCCGACATCGACCGGGCCAGTGACTCTCCGAATGCGTCGATGCCGATTCCGAGCGGGGAGACCACACCGGACCCGTAGATGCCGATCCGGTCGGTGGCGGTAGTAGGAGTTCGACTGTGTACGTCGATGGACATGAGCGATTCACCCGACTTTCGCGAGCATGACTATGGCGTTGTTTCCACCGAAGGCGAAACCGTTGTTCTGCACCAACCGCACGTCCGCGGAGCGCGCGTTGTTCGGTATCGGATCGATACCGTCCAGAGCCGGGTCCAGTTCGGTGAAATTGATTGTGGGAGGCATGAAGCCGTTATCGATTCCCAGGCAGGACGCGATCACTCCGAAGCCACTGGCTGCACCCATCGTGTGTCCGAGCATCGACTTGATCGAACTCATCGGCGGTGGCGTGGAACCGAAGACACTCTTCATCGCTGCGGTCTCGGCTGCGTCGTTGGCCGGGGTCCCGGTACCGTGCGCACAGATGTAGTCCACGTCGGCGGCATCGATACCCGCGTTCTCGTGCGCCACCCTGGCACACGCGGCGATGCTTGCAGAATCCGGAGCCACCATGTGGATTGCGTCGCAGTTGACGCCGTACCCGAGGACCTCGGCGTAGATGTGCGCGCCTCGTTCGGTCGCCGAATCCAAGGTCTCGAGAAAGAGTGCCGCACCGCCCTCGCCGGTGATGATGCCGGACCGGTCGACGTCGAACGGTGAGCATGCCTTCTCGGTCAACGCACCCAGACGATAGAACCCGGCGTGGGCCCAGCGCAGTACCGAATCGGCACCGCCGGCGATCATGTAGTCCGCCTCCCCCGAAGCGAGTTGGTCGTAGGCGTAGCCCACTGCGTAGTTGCTGGCCGAGCACGCGGTGGCGATGGTGAGCGCTTCGCCCGTCATACCGAGTTCGGTGTTGACAGCTTCCGAGATGCGGGCGCTCGGCACATTTCTGATCAGTGCCGGATCGATGTCGGCAGGTCCGTCGGCCAGGGCGGACTCGGCGATAAGTTCGATGGACCGAGTCTCACCGCCGGTGGTGCCCATGACCGATCCGGCCCTGTGAGTGGAGAGGAGTTCGGGCGCGATCCCCGCGTCCGCCACCGCCAGTCGCGCGGCGGCCGCAGCGAACAGACTCGCTCGGCCCCACTCGTTCTCGTCGAGGGTCGACAGGTACGAGGCCGGCACGAAATCGTTGACCTCGCCGGCCATGGTCGCCGGAAATCCCGTGGTATCGAACGCATCGATGGCCGAGATTCCACTGCGGCCGCCTCTGATGCCCTGACAGAAATCTTCGACTCCGATGCCGATGCTGGACACCGGGCCGAGACCGGTGATGACGACGCGGGTAGTCATCGCCTTACCAGCCTGCGCGCTCGGCGACGACGGCGTACACCGCGGACAGGTTCTCCATTCGCGGCAGTTCGGTCTGTGGGATGTCGATCTTGAACTTCTTCTCGAGCTGCGAGAGAATCTCGATGGCACGCAGCGAATCGGCGTCGAGCTCCTCGGCGAAATGTGTTGTCTCGCCGACCTCGTCGGTCTCGACCTCGAGGATGTCGGCGACGATCTCGCGAATGTCTTCCAGGTACTCGGGTACGTAGGTGATGCTGTCGTTGCTCATGATGTCTCCATTCCTGTTGTGGGTACTGCTGTTGTGGTGGGTTCTTCCGAGGGGTTCTGTCTGTCGGCCAGCGGTCGCAGGGCGACCAACATCGATTCGACCTCGGCTACGACCTGGCCTGCGACCTCGGTGTGACCGGAGAGAATTCCGAAGTCGCCCTTGAGGGCATCGATCCGAACCCGATGCTGCAGAACATCTCCCGGGTACACGTGGGCGTGGAAGCTGCAGTTGCGGATACCACCGAAGACGAGGGTTCCGTCCCCGGCCGGTACCGATGTGCGCCACAGGATCGCTGCGGCCTGTCCGAGTGATTCGATGATCAGAGCGGCCGGGTAGGCGAAACGCTCGTCCCCGAACGCGTCGGCATCTCGCGGGTCTCGCGCGGTGTCGACGTAGTCGGCGATGTCCACGTAGCACGGCTCACTGGCGTTGACCGCCTTCTCCGCGACGATGGACTCACCGACGGTCAGGTGTGGTACTCGATCGACCAACAGAATCGGTGGCCGGTGCGGCAGGGTGTCGAGAATCTGACGGTAGGTCAGCGATCGGTCGGGCACTTCGGTCCCGTTGGGACGCAACGGCTCCGCAGAGAGGTCCTCATGATCGAGTGCGTCGAGCGTTGTGGTCATCGGTCGATTCCTCCCATCAGCAGTGTCATTCGGCCGGCGGTGATGCCGTCGCCACGGATGCACTGCGCTTTGATGCGACGAGTCCCCTCGGGGTCGACGGCCTTGGGGTCGAGCACGTGCACGGCAACCTCGAATCGGTCACCCGGTTGCAGTGGCGCGGTGAACTGAGCGGACACCAGCACCTGCAATCGCGGTGACGACCCCGGCTCGCGGTCGATCAGCAATGCCCGCGCGGTCTGGACCACGGAGTCGATGGTGAACACCCCGGGGAAGATCGGTACGTCGGGGTAGTGGCCGGAGAGGTAGGGATCCTGGGCCGACACCAGCTTGCGGGCCCTGGCCCGATCGTCGGACATGTCGACCACGTCCAGGCCGATCACCGGCTCCGCGCGCGGTACTCGCACTCCGACATCGGGACGCGAAAGTGCCAGCGTCACAGGACCATCCCTCCGTCGACCTGAAGAACCTGGCCGGTGACGTAGGACGCGCGGTCCGAGGCGAGGAACGAGACCACCTCGGCGATGTCCTCTGCAGTTCCGAAGCGACGCAACGGGATCGAGTCCTGCGCCTTCTTCCGAGCCTTCTCGCTCAGATCACCGGTCATGTCCGTCTCGACGAACCCGGGTGCGACGACGTTGACACGCACCCCGTAGCGAGCGACTTCCTTGGCGAGCGACCGACTGAATCCGTGGATCCCGGCCTTGGACGCTGCGTAGTTCGTCTGACCCACATTGCCGTACACACCGGCGATGGACGACACGTTGACGATCGATCCCGATCGGTTCTTCATGAATCGGTAGGACAACGGCCGACAGAAGTTGAACGTGCCGGTCAGATTGGTGTCGATGACGTCGTGCCACTCCGCGGACGTCATCAGCGCCAACGGACGGTCCTTGACGATGCCTGCGCAGTTGACCAGTACGTCGATCTCACCGAGCGCATCGACGGATGCGTCGACGAACGCCTCGGCGGCGGCCCCGTCGGAGACGTCGCACGGGGCGTGATGGACTGCTACCTCGAATTTTTCGAGCTGACGCAGAGTCTCGGTGACGGCATCCGATTCGGTGCGGTAGCACAGTGCGATGTCGTGATCCTGCGCGGCGAGCTCTACCGCAATTGCCCGTCCGATTCCACGAGAAGCTCCGGTTACCAATGCCTTTCGCTTGGAAAGCATTGCAAGTCCTTTCGTTGGTTCCTCCTCTGCGACGCTACTGGGGCGGTGGCCGTGAAATCCCCTGCGATGCAGCTTCCTGTAAGACCTTCATCGCGTGCCTCAACTGTGTGCAGGCGCCGCCGGACGGTCCACCGGTTTCGGACGCATGTCGGTCCAGTTCTCTTCGACGTAGTCCAAGCATTCGGTGCGGCTCGCCGGCCCGAATGCGACGTCCCAACCGCCGGGGACGGCTGCGAACTGCGGCCACAGCGAGTGCTGGCCTGCCGCATTGACGAGCACAGAGAAGGTGAGGTCGTCGTTATCGAACGGGTTGGTGGTCATGGCTGGTTTCTCCTCCTAGTAGGTGGGTCAGGTGTGCACCGATCCGGGCGATCGGTTCGGGTCGAGTCATGTCGTTGTGAGCAGCGTCGATCTCGACGAACTCGATGTTCGACAGAGCGCCGTTCCATCGACGGCGTTCGGGAGCGGACGGCCCGTGATCGCGGGCGGCGGCGAATACCGTCGTCGGGCCGTCGTACCGCTGCGGCCGGTGCTGCGCAGAGAGCCGAGTGTTGTTCTCGAACACCGCTTCCAGTGCCCGCACACGATCGGCCGTCATGGTTCCCAACACCGAGTCCTGCTCGTTCAGACGTGCGGCGATGGCCTCGGGATCACCCACGGCACTGCCGACATCGTCCGGTTGGACGCCAGCGACGGCAAGCAACGCCGCCCACAGCTCATCCGAGTCCACCGCAGCGGCGTCGGGGTCGGAATCGACCTTGGGGAAGGCGTCGAGCAACCCGAGAAGGCCGACCTCGTCGCCGGTTCGATGCAACTGCGCCGCCATCTCCTGCGCTACCAATCCGCCGAAGGACCATCCCACGATGTGGAACGGGCCGGTGGGTTGCACCTCGCGCATCCGGGCGATGTAGTCCGCTGCGACGTCCGACAACGTCTGCGGGAGCGTCCCGAAGCCGTCGAGCCCGGACGACTGCAGGCCGTAGATCGGTACCTCGGCAGGCACGGCCCGGAGCAATCCGGAATAGGACCAGGCGAACCCACTCGCCGGGTGGATGCAGAACAGCGGGGGCCGCGATCCTCCTGCGCGTAGCGGCAACACACAGTCGACCCCGTCCGTGCGACCTGGTTCTCCGAGCTCACCGGAGCCGCCGAACAGGGCGGCCAACTGCCCCGGTGTGGGCGCGGCGAACAGCGCACGCAGGCCGATCTCCATGCCCAGTCGTTCCCGGACCGCCTTCGTCAACTTCACCGCCAACAGCGAATGCCCGCCGAGGTCGAAGAAGTCGCCGTTCAGACCGACCCGGTCGGAGCCGAGGATCTGCTCGAAGATCTCCACCAGAACACGCTCCGTGTCGGTTCTCGGTGCCGCGTACTGCGTTCCGCTCGACCACGTAGGTTCCGGCAGTAGGTCACGAACTACTTTTCCGTTGGGAGAGAGGGGAATCGAGCGAAGGTTCACGACCGCCGACGGCACCATGTACTCCGGCAGTACCCTCGCCACGGCCGCGCGCATTCGGGCCTCGGACATCCGGTCGGTGTGACCGGCCCGATCCGCGGTGTCGTCCTGCTGCACCACGTACGCCACCAGTCGTCGATCGCCGGGTCGATCCTCGCGAATCACGGCAGTGGCGGTGGCCACGGAAGGCAGTGCCGTCAAAGCAGACTCGACCTCACCGAGTTCGATTCGGTAGCCACGCAGCTTGACCTGATCGTCGACGCGATGCAGGAACGTGACCGTGCCGTCGGCGTTCCAGTGTCCGACGTCGCCGCTTCGATACATCCTGGTGCCGTCGGCAAAGGGGTCCGCCACGAACTTCGAGGAGGTCAGGGCCTCACGGCCGAGATATCCACGGGCCAGGCACGGGCCGGCGATGTAGATCTCTCCCGGCACACCGACCGGAACGACGCCGAGTGCCGAGTCGAGGACGTAGAACCGCGCGTTGTCCATCGGCGCACCGATCGGCAGGGGACCGTCGGGTACGACATCGCCTGGTGCGAGCATGAATTGAGAGCAGTTCACGGTCGTCTCGGTGGGGCCGTACATGTTGTACAGCGCCGTGCCGGGGTGCTCTGCTCGCCAGTCGGCCACGGCGGCACCGGTGAGAACCTCTCCGCCGAGAAGCAACTGCCGACTCGGTGAGAGTGACGGCGGCAGCGTCTTCAGCAACGGCAGGTGACTCGGCGTGGCTTTGAAGAACGTGCACTCCTGCTCCGCGAGCACCCGGACGTCGAACTCGTCGAGGCAATCGAGATCCACCGCCAGCACCGCGCCGCCACTCACCAGCGGAGTGAGCATTGCGGTGACACTGAGATCGAACGAGATCGACGAGTGCAGAACCGCCAGACCGCCGATCCCGTCGTAACTCGTTCGGGCGAAGCGCAGGTAATCGGCGAGCGAATAGTGCTCGATCACCACACCTTTCGGCGTTCCGGTCGAGCCACTGGTGAAGATGACGTAGGCGGCGTCGTGCAACTGCAGCGGAGCCGCACGATCGGCGTCGGTGATCTCACGGTGATCCGCTGATGCTGTGAAATCGCTTACGTAGGAGCCGATGTCGACGATTCTCGCGTTTCCGTAGCCCGCTGATTCGGATTCGGTGGTGACGATCGTGTGCGGATCGGTCTGTTCGAGGATGCGGGCGACTCGATCCAGTGGCGTCGACGCATCGATCGGGACGTACGCGGCACCCGCCTTCGCAATTCCGAGCACCGCGACGAACAGCTCCAACGAGCGACCGAGGCAGACCGCCACGTGGTCGCCTGCACCGACCCCGTCTGCGAGCAGCAGCCGTCCGAAACCGTTCGAAAGGTCGTCGAGCGTGCGGTAATCGATCTCGCGGCCGAGGTGGTACACGGCGGGTGCATTCGGGGTCCGCCGTACCTGATCGGCGAACAACTGCACCAACCCACGCACCGGCATGCTCGATCCGGTGGCGTTGAATCCGCGGAGCACCAACTCTCGCTCCTGCTCGGTCACCAGTTCCACACCGTCGACGATCCGGTCCGGGTCCGATGCCACTGCCGTCAGCAGTTGCACCAGCCGCGTCGCGATTGCGTCGATACTCTCGCGGTCGAACAGGTCGCATGCATAGTCGATGCGACCGGCCAGCCCCGACAGGCTCGGGCCCTCGGCGAGGTTGACCGAGAGGTCGTACTTCGCGACTCCCGTCCCGGTGGGGACTCCTTCCACTCGGACTCCCGGCAGCTCGAATGCGATCTCACGGTGGTTCTGGAACGCCAGCATCGTCTGGAACAGCGGGTGCCGAGCGACCGAACGCGCCGGGTTCAGTACCTCGACGAGACGCTCGAAGGGAAGATCCTGGTGCGAGAACGCCGAGAGTGCAGTTTCACGGGCCCGCTCCACCAGCTCGCGGAATGTCGGCGCCCCGGAGAGGTCGTTGCGCAGCACGAGAGTATTGACGAAGAACCCCACGAGCGGTTCCAGTTCACGGTCCGTGCGGCCGTCGACGACGGTTCCGATGGGGATGTCGTCCCCGCCTCCCATGCGGCCGAGCAGCGCGGAGAGTGCTGCGATGATCACGACGAACAGACTCGTATCCGACTGTGTCGCAATATCGGTCAGTGCACGGTGTAGGTCGGCAGAGACGAAGAAGTACACGCTGCCCGCCTCGAAGGTGGGTTCCTTACGACGTCGTCGATCGGTCGGCAGTGTCAGCTCCTCCGGCAGATCGGACAACGCTGCGCGCCAGTAGGCCATGTGCGGATCCGGGACATCCTCGCCCCCTTGGTTCGCCCCGTTCACCGCGCGCTGCCACACAGCGAAGTCGGCGTACTGCACGGTCAGTGGAGTCCATTCGGGTGCCCGGCCCGCGCACCTCGCGGTGTATGCCTCGGCCAGGTCCGCGGCCAACGTGGTCGCGGATCCACCGTCGGTTGCGATGTGGTGCAACGTGATTGCCAGATGGTACTCGCGTGCACCGGAACCATCGGCATCTCCGACCGTCACAGTGGTGCGCATCGGCAGGTCCACCGTCAGATCGAACGGCACGCTCGCCGCGTCCCCCACCTGCGCCAGCGGGTCCGGGCCTGCATCCACGACGTCGAGGATCGGGGTGCGGTCGGTGCAGATCACCTGCGCCGGCTCACCATCGATCTCGGGGAACACGGTACGGAGGATCTCGTGCCGCGCGCTGACATCCTCGAGTGCACACCGCAGGGCGTCGATGTCGAGCGCTCCGGTCAATTTCAGGATCGTCGGCACGTTGTAGGCACCCGGCCTGGCGTCGAATCGCGCCAGGAACCACAACCGACGCTGGGCGTACGAGAGCGGCAGCACCGCTGGGCGCACCACCGAGGTGAGCGATGCCCGGACCGCGGTGGCCGGACCCAGTGCCGCAGCCAGCGCGACCACGGTCGAATTGTCGAAGACCTCACGAATGCTCATCTCGATGCCGAGTTCGGATCGAATCCGGTTGATCAGGCGCACTGCCAGCAAGGAGTGCCCTCCGAGCGCGAAGAAGTCGTCGTCGATACCGACGTTCTCGGTGCCGAGCAGTTCGGCGAAGATCGAGGCGACCGATGCCTCCGCTGCAGTTCGCGGCGGAATGGTGGTCCGGCGTTCGGCACTCGGGTCCGCCGCCGGGAGAGCCGCTCGATCGACCTTGCCGTTGGCGGTGAGTGGCAGACGGTCCATGATCACGAACGCAGCCGGAATCATGGCGGCGGGAAGCAATGCGGTCAGATGTGCTCGGAGAGAACCGGAATCGATGCTCCCGGCACCCTGCGCGACGACATGCGCGACGAGCATCGGCTGGCCGGACGGTCCGGTCGGGACAGTGGCGACGCAATCACCCACCTGTTCGTGCGATGCCAGTGCGGATTCGATCTCGCCCAGTTCGATCCGTTGGCCGCGAATCTTGACCTGGTGATCGATTCGGCCGATGAACTCGAGCTGTTCGTCGGGTCGGTAACGCACCGTGTCGCCGGTGCGGTAGAGCCTGCTGCCCGGTTCACCGAACGGGTCGGCCACGAACGTCGTCGCCGTGCGGCGGGGGTCGCCCAGATAGCCCAATCCCACTCCTGCTCCGCCGACGTACATCTCCCCCCCGGTTCCGGGCGGTGTCGATTGCAGGCCACCGTCCAGTACGTAGAGGGCAGTGTTGCGGATCGGACGACCGATGGGAACCATTGCGTCGGAGTCGATTCGGTCGATCACCGCATGGGTGACGTCGTCACTGCACTCGGTGGGACCGTAGGCGTTGACCAGTGCAATACCGGTGCGGTCGAGCCATCGATTGCACAGTTGTCTCGGCAGCGCCTCACCGGTGACGACGAGCCGTCGCAATCGCGGCAGCGCAGGCACTGCACTGCCGTCGTCCCAGTCGTCGAGAGCCGCCCGCAACAGTGACGGCACCACTTCGAGAATCGATACCTCCTCTGCGGCAACAACACCGAATAGCTGCGTCGGATCACGGGCGATGTCGGCGTCGACGATGCGAACCTGCGCACCCACCAAAAGCGGTGCCAACATCTGCCAGATCGATATGTCGAAGCTCAACGGTGCGTTGGCGACGACGACGTCCTCGGGTTGCAGGTGCAGTTCCTCGACCTTGGAGAGCAGGTGGTTGATCATCCCGCCGCGGTGCACCAAGGCACCTTTGGGGCGTCCTGTGGAACCGGAGGTGAACAGCACGTACGCCGGGCGCTCGGATTCCCACTGTGGCCACGCAATCGACTGCGGGTCGATCTCCGATTCCGTGTCGACGAGGATCGGTAGGCCACCGGTCGCCCCGGCGAGCGCTGCCGCATGCAGACGGTCCTCCTCGGTCGTGAGGACGAGCGCCGTTGCAGCGTCGCTCAATTGACCGGCCAATCGCTGTACCGGCGCACCGGGATCGGCCGGGGTGTAGACGCCGCCCACTGCGCTGATGGCGAGCAGTGCGACGACTACCGAGGTCCGGCGGCGGCTGCAGACGGCAACGACGTCACCGGCTCCGATTCCAGCGGCCCGCAACCGCTGGGTCAGTCCGGCCACTCGCGCCGCCAGTGTGCCGTACCCGATCACTGCATCGGCGTCGCGAACCGCCGGCGAGTCCGGGTTCTCGCGCCCGATCGTGCGCACCTGCTCGAGTACATCGTGAACCGAGGACGCTCTCGCGGTGTTGTTCAGTCCCACTTCGAGGTAGTGCCGTTCGTCTGCCGTGAGCAAGTCGATGGCTCCGATCCTGACCTCGGGATCGGCGACCACACCGGTCAGCACCGCCACGAAACGTTGCACCAGCGCATGCGCGGAGGCGTCGGTGAGCAGGTCCGCCCGGTAGTCGAATCGAATGGACAACCCGTGCGGGGTCCCGTCGACGACGCGTTCGGTGACGTCGAACGACAGGTCGAACTGTGCTGCGTGGGCATCGACCGCATCGATGGCCACCGACAGGCCGTGCAGATCGAGGTCCGCTGCAGTGTTGTTCTGCAGCACCAAAAGAACCTGGAAGAGCGGGTGGTGACTGTTCGACCGGACCGGGTTGAGTTCGGCCACCAGCTTCTCGAACGGCATGTCCTGGTAGGCGAAGGCACTCAGATCCCAATTGCGCACGCGGGCAACCAGTTCCACGAATTTTGGATTGCCGGACGTATCGGCGCGCAACACCAGGGTGTTGACGAAGAAACCGACAAGATCGCTCAGTGCTTCCTCGCCACGTCCGGCGACCGGCGAGCCGATGACGATGTCCTCACCGGAACCGAGCCGAGTCAGCAGCGCCGACAAGGCCGAATGCAGCACCATGAACAGGCTCGCTCCGCTGCCTGCCGCGATGTCGACCAAGCCGGCATGCACGGTGTCCGAGACTGCCAGAGTGATGGAACCGGCGTTGTGCGACTCTTCGGTGGCGATCACGTCGCTCCGTTGCCGGTCGAGCGGGAGATCGAGCGGGTCGGGGATTCCGGCGAGCGCGTTCCGCCAGAACGACGCGGCAGCGGAGAAGCGGGAGGCCGGATCGGTTTCCGATCCCATCGAACGACGAAGCCACACAGCATAATCGGCGTATTGAACGGCGAGCGGTGGCAGTTCCGGTGCATGTCCTGCCACTCGCGCGTCGTACGCTGCCGACAGGTCGGCGGCCAGCGGGGCCATCGACCACCCGTCACCCGCGATGTGGTGCAACACCACTACCAGCAGGTGATCCTCGGGTGCGCACTCGATCAGTGCGGTGCGCAGTGGCGGGTCGAGAGCCAGATCGAATCCCTTCGCAACGATGGCCCGTGCGTCGTGGTGCGCTCCCGCGCTCGACACTCGCGCCGTGTGCAGAACGGGCGCTCCGGTCCCGGCGGGCAGGATCACCTGGTACGGCTCGCCGTCCACCTCCTCGAATACGGTGCGGAGTACCTCGTGTCGTGCCACGACGTCGCCGAATGCACGCTCCAGTGCCCCGACATTGATGGGGCCGCGGATTCGCAGACCGATGGGAATCTTGTACGGCGAGGCATCCCCGTCGAGTCGGTCCAGGAACCACATGCGACTCTGCCCGTACGACGTCGGAATGTGCTTTGGACGCTGCACCGGGGTGAGTATCGACGCCGGATCCACGTCGTCGCCGAGCACCTCGACAAGTTGTGCCACGGTGGGGTTCTCGAACAGATCACGAATCGTCGCTGCTCGACCGACCGTGGTGCGAATGCGTCCGATCAGCCTCGTCGCGGTCAGGGAATGACCACCGAGGGCGAAGAAGTTGTCGTCGATGCTCACGTCCTCGACGCCGAGGACGTCACCGAACAGTGCGCACAGCGTCGCCTCGTCCTCGGTCCGAGCCGCCCGGCCGTCGGCGGCACCGCGGTAGGTGGGCACGGGAAGTGCTCTGCGGTCCACCTTTCCGTTGGTCGTGATGGGCAATGCGTCGATCTCGACGAATGCGGCGGGCACCATGTAATCGGGCAGTCGAGCGGCCGCGTTCCGAGCGAGGTCCTCGTGGTCGATCGCATCGGGGCACGTTGCCACGACGTAGGCGACGACTCGTTTGTCTCCCGGCCGATCCTCCCGAACGACGACGGTGGCGTGCTCCACCCCGGATTGAGCCGCGACGACGGACTCGATCTCGCCGAGTTCGATGCGGAATCCGCGAACCTTGACCTGATCGTCGGCGCGCCCGACGAACTCGAGGTCGCCGCTCTCCCGCCACGCCACCAGATCGCCGGTGCGATACATCCGCGCACCTGCGGGTCCGAAAGGGTCCGCCACGAACGATCCTGCGCTGCGTGCCGGTCGAGCGAAGTATCCGGACGCCACGCCGTGGCCGGCGATGTACAGTTCGCCGGCGACACCGACCCCGCGTCGGTCGAGGTCGGGGCCCAGCACGTAGAGGCGCATGTTGTCCATCGGCGAACCGATCGACAGCACATCGGGAATGGGGTCCTCGGGACCGATACGACCACGGGTGGCGAAGGTGGTGGTTTCGGTCGGACCGTATCCGTCGGTGAAGACCAACGCCGGGTTCAGTGCCCGAACCGCGCGAACCGTGTCGGCGGGAACGACGTCTCCACCGGACCAGACCTCCTCGAGCACGGTGAAGCACTCGGGGTGGGTCTCGACGAGCACGCGGAACAGTCCGGCCGTCAGCCACGCTGCGGTCACCCGGTGTCGGACGATGGCGTCCGACACGACGTCGGTCGTCTGTCCGGGTAGCGGTGCATCGGGGGCGATCACGATCTGCTTGCCTCGCAGCAGCGGCACCCACATCTCGAAGGTCGAGGCGTCGAACGCGTGTGGGGAGTGTACGAGTACGCGATCGAACCGTGGACTGTCGAAGATGGTGTCGGCGACGAGAGCCAGAATGTCGCCGTGCCCGATCTCGACGCCCTTCGGGGTTCCTGTGGAGCCCGACGTGTACATGATGTACGCACCGTCGTTCGGTCCGACCGTCACCACCGAACGCGGACGTCCCACGGACTCCGAATGTGCCTCGGGCACCGGTACGACGGTCGCACGGAAGTCGATGCCGCGGCCGGTGACGGAGTCGTCGGCGATCACCACCCGCGCCTGCACGTCGTCGACGATGGCCTGGAGCCTGGAGTCGGGACTGCGCGGATCGAGCGGTACGTATCGCCCGCCTGCACCGACAACCGCGACAGTGGCGATCAGCAGTTCGACACCGCGGCGCATGCCGAGAAGCACCGGGTCGCCTCGTCGTATTCCGTTGCTGTACAACGTATCGGCCAACTCACCCGCCGCTGCCGCAATCTCTGCCCTGGTGTAGACGTCGGTATCGGTTACCACGGCAACGGCATCGGGATCCTCGGCCACCCGATCCGCGAACACGGCACCCAGGCTCGGGCCGTCCACGGGACTCGGTCGGCCGGTCCCCCACGCGACGACGCGTTCGAGCTCGGCCGAGTCGAGTTCGGTGAGCACACCGAGATCGGTGTCGAATGCCCGGGAGTCGGCAGGGTCGGACAGAGCCGCCACGATGGTCGTCAGACGCCGCTCGACGGCGTCGACCACATCCATCGGGATCCGATCGACACGGTGGTCGAGCCGAATCGACAGGTTCTCCCCCGGTTGCACGATCAGGGTCAACGGGTAGTGGGTGGCATCGTGCCCGACCACCGACTCCACCGTGAGATCACATGGGAGCGATGTCGATTCGGCGTCGATGGGATAGTTCTCGAATACCACGAGAGTGTCGAACAGATCACCGATACCGACTGCGGCACCGATGGCACCCAGACCCACGTGGCTGTACTCCATGACCCGAGACTGTTGCTCGGACAATGCCCGAGCCAGCGACTCGAAGGTGCGCTCGCGCTCGATCGCACTGCGCAGCGGGACGGTCCCGATGAACAACCCGACCATCTCCTCCACACCGTCGAGATCGTGTGGACGACCGGAGACGGTGGCACCGAAGACGATGTCGCTGCGGCCGGTCACCGCGGACAGGACCAGCGACCAGATCGCTTGCACAGTCGAGTTCACCGTGACACCGGCGCGTCGGGAACGCTCGGTCAACACCGCTGTCGTATCGGCAGGTATGTCGATCACCCGGCTCGACACCACCGGGTACTTCGACACGGCAGCGGTGTCGGGGCCTGCGAGCAGAGTCGGTTCGGACAGTCCTTCCAGCTCGGCCGCCCAGACGCCGGCAGCACGGGCGCTGTCGGTCTCGGTTGTCCACCGCAGATAGTCGACGAACGCGGGCGGCACGGGCAGCGACTCGGGCGATCCGCCGTTGCCGTAGAGCCGGAACAGGTCTCGGATCAACAGCGGTGCAGACCAGCCGTCGAGCAAGAGATGATGATGTGTGAGAACGAGCCGGTGTGTGCTACCTGCTCGAACGAGAGTCCAGCGCAGCAGCGGCATCGACAGATCGAACGGGTGCGCGCGGATCTGCGCCAGAGTGGGTTCGAGTGCGGTCGTGTCCGCACCCAGGTCGATGAACTCCCACGGCACCGTCGCCCCGACCGGATAGACCTGAACCGGGCTCGACATACCCTCGTACCAGAATCGAGCCGTCAGATTGGGGTAACGCAACGCCATCGCGGCGGCGCTGACCCGTAGCAGCTCGGGATCGAGCGTGCCGCCGAGTTCGAGAACGAGCTGCACGCTGTAGAGGTCGCTGGTCGTATCGAAGGCTGCATGGAACAGCAGTCCCTGCTGCAATCCGGACAGCGGCAGAATTCCACCGCCCCGGACGTCGACGGTCTCCGTGACCAGATCCACTTCCTGCTGAGACAGCGTCACCAACGGGAAATCACTGGGAGTTGCGCCGCCTGCACCGGGCACCCTCGAGTGCGCGACCTGAGCCTCGAGCGCGGCGACGAACGCGTCGGCCAACGCGTCGACCTCGGTGGCGGAGAGCACCCGTGACGCCCAGGAGAACGACGCACTCAGATGGGGACCGTCGAGCTTGTCCTCGGTCACCAGCGTCACCTCGAGCACGTGCGGCAGCGGTGCGGAGTCGTCGATTCCGCCGCCGATCACACCCGAGCGCGAATCGACCGACCAGTCCGAGACGTCCTCGCCGACGGTGAACCGCCCGAGGTAGTTGAACCCGATCTGCGGACGCTGCAGACGCGCGAGCGGCAGGACGGTCTGCGGGTTGAGATACCGAAGTAGCCCGAAGGTCTGCGGCGGAGGCAGCTGTCGCAGTTGCTCTTTCACCGATTTGAGGACCGCCGAGATCGACGGGGATGCGGCCTCGGGGTTGGAATCGAGCCAGTCCTGCGCTGCGTCCTTCGGCACGGAGACTGCGGCGGGCGAGATCGCAGTGAACCATCCGACGGTCTCGGAGAGGTCCGTGGTGTCGGTGTCGTCATCGGCCGATCGGCCGTGCGCCTCGATATCGAACAGCGGGGTGGAGGAGTCGGTGGTGGCACAGATGGCAACGGCCAGTGCAGCTATCAGGTTCTCCGAGATCGTCGTGCCGTACAGCGTCGGCACATCGGTGAGAAGTCGGGCCGTCGTGGCAGTGGGCAGGGTCACCGTGCGAGTACGGACGGTGTCCACGGTGTCGAGGATCGGATCGAGTGCCGGTCTCGGAGCGGTGACGGGTACCAACTGGTCACCGGCCGAGGCCAGTACGTCGAACCATCGACCGAAGTGACCGGTGGCTCCGGCCGCACGCTCGGCCAGTGTGCCTGCCCACTGGCGGAAGCCCGTGGACACCGGAGGAGGTGGAGCGGACTCGGAGGCGGCGGTGGCTCGGTAGGAGGCGGCGATGTCATCGAGCAGGATGCGCCACGAGACTCCGTCGACCGCAAGGTGATTGATGCACACGATGAGACGACCGGGACGGTGGCCGTCGGACACCACGACGAACTGCGCCATGACGCCTTCGGCCGGACGCAACCGAGCCCGCGCCGCCATGGCCTCGCGGGCTATCACGGAGTCGAGGTCGTCGCCCGCATCGGCACGGCAGATCAGATCGACGGCCTGCACCTCTCCCCTCGGTCGGACCTCGAGGCTCCACAGGCTCTCGGAGCCGCGATCGGCCTGCTCCACCGTCAGACGCAGTCGCAGACTGTCGTGCCGGTCGAGCACCATCTGCACTGCACTCGCCAGCCGGTCCGCGTCCAGGTCGGCCGGGACTGCAATGGTGACGGCCTGGCAGAAGTCGTCGACCTCGGCACCGGTTTCGCGGAACCAGTGCATCGTGGGGGTGAGAGGAAACGGTCCGGCATCCTCGAACCGAGCCGGTGTGTCGGTGGCGGTCGCCGAAACGGACCCGTCCGTGGTCGAGCGCGCCACGGTGAGCGCCGCAAGAGATCGCGGCGTCCGGTTGTTGAACACGTCGCGCGGACCGAAGATCACGTCGGCCGCCTTGGCCCGCGAGACCAGTTGCATCGAGACGATGCTGTCACCGCCGAGATCGAAGAAATTGTCGTCCGGGCCCACCTCGTCGACCCCGAGGACCTCGGCGAAGACACCGCAGATCACTGCTTCGACGCCGACGGCACCGACCGCAGCGGGGGGACTCGGCTCGGTGGCGGTTCGCCGTGCGAGTAGTTCGGGGAGGTTGTCCGACAACTGCTGTCGATCCACCTTGCTCCCGTTGCGGGTCAACGGATATCTCGACACCGCCACGATGTGTGCGGGCACCAGGTAGTCCGGCACTCGTCGAGCAAGTAGAGATTTGAGCTCGGCCTCGCATGCGGTTCCGGAGTCGGTTCGGATCACCGCAGCCAATCGAGCCGGCCTGCCGGGCTCACGCACCACCAGGACCACGGCATCGACGACGCCGGGGAGCGCGCCGATCGCGTTCTCCACCTCGCCGACCTCGATGCGATGGCCGCGGATCTTGACCTGATCGTCCGCACGGCCCACATAGTGGGCGAGACCGCCGTCCCAACGAGCGAGATCTCCAGTGCGGTAGAGGCGTTCACCGTCGTTCGAGAACGGGTTTGCGACGAACCGCCCCGCCGTCGTGGCACGCCGTCGCAGATAGCCGCGGGCCAGGCCGAGACCACCGACGTACACCTCACCCACATCTCCCTGGCTGACCGGTGCGAGCATCGGGTCGAGGATGTGCACGGCCGAGTTGCGCACCGGTCGACCCAGCGGCACCGCTTCGCCACCGGCCAGTCGGTCGCTGATCGTTGCTGCGACGGTGATCTCGGTGGGGCCGTAGGCGTTGATCAGACGTACTCGACCGGCCCACGCGCTCACCAGCTCCGTAGACGTGGCGTCGCCGCCGACGATGATCGTCGTCGAGGCGGGCAAGGCCGTGTCGGTCGGGACGGTGGCCAACACGGCCGGGGGAATCAACGTGTGAGTGATGCCGCCGTCGACGAGCAGTTCGGCGAGCTCGTCACCGATGTGCGGTCCCGGCGGCGGAATCACCAGGGTGCCGCCCGATCCGACAGCGAGCAGTATTTCCAGTACGGACGCATCGAAACTCGGTGATGCGAACTGCAATACACGGCTCGTCGAGTCGGCACCGAATCGGTCCACGATCGACGCCGTGAACGAGGCCAGCCCGAGCGAGGACACCGCCACTCCCTTCGGGACGCCGGTGGATCCGGAGGTGTAGATCACGTAGGCGAGATCGGCCGGATCGCCGCAGACAGAACCCGTGCCGTCCGGCGAGCTCGAACCACCGGATCCCCGCTGTCCGGTAGCGCGAATACCGGATTCGGAGACGACCGCGACCGGCACGGCGTCGGACATCATGAACTCGATGCGATCGGCCGGATACGACGGATCGATGGGGAGGTACGCGGCTCCGGCGGCGGCCACGGCCAGGATCGCGACGATCAGGTCCGCCGAGCGCGGCAGGACCAGCGCCACTACGTCCTCGGTTCCCACCCCGAGTTCGGTGAGGGTGTGTGCCAGCTCGGTCGCGCGGGCGTCGAGCTCACCGTAGGTCAAATCCACCGCCGATCGGTCCGCGGAGAGAGACTGCACGGCAACTGAATTCGCATTTTGCGCGGCGGTCCGCGCGAACAGCTGCGCCAGCGTCGGTCGATCCTGCGCAGTGGCAGTGTCCTGCGTGTCGTTCCACGCAGACCACAGACCGCGCTCGACATCCGATCGAAGGTCGAGACCGGCTACCGAGATCTCCGGGTCTTCGCACAGCACCTCGAGAATCCGCCGGAAGCGATCCGCGACCAGCGCACCGTCCAATCCCGCAGACTGCGCGACGTCGATGCGAATCCGCAGCGTGTCCGAGGGAAAGGCGACGACCGTCAGCGGATAGTGGGTGGACTCGACTGTCTCGACTTCGCCGAGGGTCAATCCGTCGGCCACCGCGGTATCGGATTCCAGGGGGTAGTTCTCCACGACCGTCAGGGTGTCGAACAGTTGACCTACGCCGGCGATGCGGTGCAGGTCTGCAAGTTTCACATGGTGGTGCGGCATGAGTTCGGTCTGCTCGGCCTGGATGCGGCACAGCAGTTCCGACACCGTCTCGGTCGGGTCGAGGTGCACTCGCACAGCGATGGTGTTGATGAACAGTCCGACCATCGACTCCATGCCGCGTACCTCGGGTGGACGCCCCGATACCGTCGAGCCGAAGACGACGTCGCCGCGGCCGGTCATCCTGGCCAGTAACAGCGCCCAGGCCCCCGAGACGACGGTGTTCACTGTCAGGCCTCGGTCGCGTACGACACCGCGCAGTTTCGCGAACGATCGGGAATCCAACTCGAGCCAGTGCTGATGCACCGGACCGGTGCCTACGGTGTCGGAGGATGCCGTATCCGAGGATCTCGTTCCGGTGATCAGGGTCGGTTCGATGGGCTCGGCGAGTGCCTGCTGCCACGCGGCGGTGGCCGCTTCGGCATCTCGCCCGGCCAACCACTGCGCGTAGCCGCGTGCGGGTGGCGGATCTGCAAGCCCAGAGGCCTCGATCCCTTTGTCGTACAACGTGAAAAGCTCGCGAGCCAGTAGCGGCATGGACCATCCGTCGAGGATGAGGTGGTGATTGGTGATCTGCAGGATGTGCTGGTCCTCGCCGAGCCGGATCAGTCGCAGTGCGATCAGCGGCGGTGACCCGAGTGCGAAGTCCTTGTCCGCCAGTGCTGCCGCCTCCAGTGCTCGTTCGCGCTCGTCAGCGCCGAGCGCAGTCAGGTCCTCGGCGACCCAACGGGTCGGCGCGTCGCGGGTGACGACCTGTACGTAGCCGCCGGACTTACGGGCCACGAACGCACTCCGCAGGGCGTCGTGCCTGCGGTGAAGTTCGTCGGCGGCGCAGCGGAGCCGGTCCTCGTCGAGGAGTCCTCGCAGCGGGAGCCGGACCGAGACCACATAGGACTGCGAATCGCCGGACAGCGAATGGAAGAGCAGTCCCTCCTGGAGCGGACTGAGATTCAGGATGTCTTGTACGCGTGGCTTGTTCACAGTGATCCTTACTCGAATACGAGGTCGTCTTCGATGTCGTCGATGTCGGCCTGGGTGAGACCGGAGATGCTCAAGTCCGAGGGTGTGGCTACGCCGACGCTCGCGTCGGTGCACAGGGTGGCCATCGCTGTGACGGCCTCCTGCCACAGGCGTGCGATCTCGTCCACGTCGTGTCGATCCAGCACCGTTGCGTCCCAGATCATGTCGAGGCGGAGATGGCCGGCCGTCACAGCACCGTTGATCTCGACGGTGTGCCGCAGGCCCGCGTCGGGGTGGGCACCGCCGGCAATCACGGTCGGCTTCCACAGGGTGTCAAGGGAATCCGATCCCGTGCGGCCCAGGTAGTTGAAACACACTGCAGGCAAGGGGTATCGGCTCAGTTCCTGTTCGCCCACCGGATCGAGATACCGCAGTGCGCCGAACCCGATTCCGTTGTCGGGTGTGGCCCGCACCTGCTCCTTGACCGCCTTGATCGACGCCGCAAGGTGATCCTCCGAACGCAACAGTTCCGTCCACGGCTGCATCGGCGTCCGAAGGCGTACCGGATACAGCGTGGTGAACCATCCCACGGTGCGCGAGAGATCGGTCCGCGGCATGGACCGTCCGTGGCCCTCGAGATCGATGGGTATCGAGTCCGACCCACTCCACTCTTGCAGTGCCGCAGTCAGTCCGGCAAGCAGCACGTCCTGTGCGGTGCAGCGGAACATCTCGGGTATCTCCGAGGTCGATGCGGCGCTGACGTCCTCCGGGAATTCCAGGGTGAGGCTGCGCGCCTGTGCGACGGTACCCATCGGGCCCGCGATCGCGTACGAATCAGGTGACCCATCGAGTGCCAGCACACTCCGCCAGTGATCGAGTTCGACTCGGCGCGAGCCAGGATCATCGGTGATCGACCGCGCCCAATGGCGGTACGTGGTGCCGTCCTCGGTTGCGCAGAACTGTTCGAGCTCGGCCGCGGTGGTCGAAGAATCGCCGACGAGTCGGTACGCCTGCTCCAGATCCGCCGTCAACGGTTCCCACGAGAGTCCGTCGACCACCAGATGGTGCGCGATCAGCGTCAGTTCCGATCGGGTCGCGTCCCACCGGGCCAGCAGCATGCGGCCCGTCTCGGGGTCGAGTTCGTCTCCGTCGGAGCGCGGATCGAGACTGCGTCCCGGCTCGCACACACTCACCTCGACGAGATCGGCGGATCCACGCGGAAGTATCTCGACACCACCGTCCGGCCTTTGTCTCATCCGCAGCACGGCGTGCCGCTCGACCACCGATTGCAATGCTCGCGTGAGCAACTGCGGCGTGGCGTCGGCCGGAACACGGATGCGGATCGACTGATGCAGTCCACGCAGTGCTCCGAGTTCGGTGAAGGCGGCCACGATCGGGGTCACCGGTACCGGACCGGTGGCCGGCCCGGTTTCGATGTCCATCTCTGCGAGAGGCGTTGCCAGCATGGCTATTCCGCGCGGAGTTCGGCCGGTGAACACATCCGCGGGAGACAACCGGAATCCGGCCGTCGCCGCGCGCCCGACGAGTGAGATCGAACTGATCGAGTCGCCGCCGAGGGCGAAGAAGTTGTCCGTGGCTCCGACGTCCGTTCGACCCAGGACTCGCGCGAACAGGTCGACGACAAGTTGCTCGAGGTCTCCGACCGCTTCCTCGTGCGCGGACTGCGGTGCCACCGGCTGCGGTAGTGCCCGGCGATCGAGCTTCCCGTTGGGGCTCGACGGCAGGGACTGCAGCACCACGAAGATCGGGGGGACCATGTACTCCGGCAGAGTCTTCGCCGCGAATTCCGCAACCGCGGCCGTGTCGAGGTCGGCTACTGCAACGTCGTCCTCGGGTGCCAGGTAGCCGACGAGATGGGTGGCCGAGCCGACCGTGCGAGCGAGCACAGCGGCGGCCCGGACCGATCGATGTCCGGTGAGCACGTTCTCGATCTCACCGAGCTCGATACGCAACCCGCGCAGTTTGATCTGATTGTCGATGCGCCCGAGGTACTCCACGGCACCGTCACGGCCCCAGCGGCACAGATCCCCGGTGTCGTACATCCGTGCGCCGGGGGGCCCGAACGGATCGGCCACGAATCGGGTGGCCGTCAGGCCCGACCGCTCGACGTAGCCGTCGGCGAGCTGATCGCCGGCGAGGTAGAGCACTCCGGCGGCACCGGCCGGCACCGGGCGAAGGCGTGAATCGAGTATCGCCAGTCTGGTGTTCCACACCGGTCGACCGATCGGCACCACACCGCGCGTGACATCGGCCCGCGTGCACTCCCAGTACGTGACGTCCACGGCCGCCTCGGTGGGACCGTACAGATTGTGCAATGCCGGTGGCGTCGCCCCCTCGACGTACTCGAAGAAGTCGAAGTACCGGGCGACCGACTCGGCCGGCAATGCCTCGCCGCTGCAGAACACCCGAAGCACCGACGCCGACTGCACCGGATCGGTGGCGGCGAGAAACGCCGTGAGCATCGACGGCACGAAGTGCAGGGTGGTGATGCCGGTCCGCTCGATCAATCCGGCCAGGTAGTAGGGATCGGTGTGCCCGCCCGGCTCGGCGACCACGATGGTCGCGCCGACCGCCAAGGGCCAGAACAGTTCCCATACCGAGACGTCGAAACTGGTCGGAGTCTTCTGCAGGACCCGATCCTTCGGGCTCAGGCCGTACTCGTGCTGCATCCACGTCAACCGATTGACGATGGCACCGTGCGAGACCCGTACGCCCTTGGGCCGCCCGGTGGAGCCGGACGTGTAGATCACGTACGCGGTGTCGCTCGACGACGACTCGGGCAGCTCCCGCGGTGTGCACACCGCCGCGCGTGCCAGCAGCTCTCCCAGATCGAGGTACACGAATTCGCCTGCAGTGAAGCCCTTCTCGACGGCACCGATCACGACCGCCGGCTCGGCATCGCTCAGCACGAAGTCTCGACGCTCCTGCGGGAGCTCCGGGTCGATCGGGAGGTACGCAGCTCCGGCGGCGACGATGGCATGCAGCACCACCACCATGTCCGGTGATCGCGGCACCATCACCGCGACGATCCTTCCCCTGACCCCGAGGCCGTCGAGTTCGGTCGCCGTCCGTGCCACGCGCTCGGCGAACTCGGCGTAGCTGTATCCGGTGTCCTCCGACACCACTGCCGGCCACGACGGGTCGACGGCGATTGCTCGATCGGATCCGATGCGCACCAGCTCGGTCAGGGTGGAGACGGTGACCTCGTGGTCGGTGTCGTTCCATGCAGTCACGATGCGATGCCGCTCCGCCGGCGTGAGCAGGTCGATCTCGCCGCAGTCGACCTCGCCGCCATCATCGGAGATGGTGCTCAGCACCAATGCAATTCGGTCCACGAGACCACGGACGAACGACGCGTCGACGGCGGCGGGCCGGTAGTCCGCCCGGATGGCGAGCCCGTCGCGTGGGTCGACCACGATCGTCACCGGGTAGTGAGTGGCGTCCACCGCGGTCATCGACTCGATCGGCAGGACCGACGCCGAACTCGACAGGTCGTTCGGGTAGTTCTCGAAGACCATCAACACGTCGAACAGCTGCCCGAGCCCAGCAGCACGCTGGATCTCCCCGAGTCCGAGGAAGTGGGCGCTCTGTCCGGCAAGATGCTCGCGGTGTGCGATCGACAGTAGTTGGGACACCGAGTCTGCCGGATCGAGTGCGATCCGGACCGGGACGGTGTCGATCAGGCACCCGACTATTTCGTCCACCCCTGGCAGGTCGATGGATCGGCCGGAGACGGTCTTGCCGAACACCACGTCCTCGCGGTTGCACGAGTATCCCAGCGCCAATGCAGTGGCGACCTCGGCGACCGTGCTGACAGTCACCTTCGCACGCGCTGCCGCGTCCGTCAGACCCTGCACCTGGTGGGCGGGCAACACGAACGCCACCTGCTCGGTGGTGACGGGATCGGAAGTGGCTCCGGGCCGGGCCAGGTCGGCCACACACAGTGGCTCGGCACCGCGCAGGCGCTCGGCCCAGTATGCCGCTGCCGCATCCAGATCCTGCCGAGCGCGCCACTGCAGGAACTCCCGCGGTGATGGATGGGTACGGCGCCCCCGCTCCGACGGGTCGGTTCCGTAGGCCCCGAACAGTTGCTCCACGAGCAACGGCACCGACCAGCCGTCGAGGATCGTGTGATGGCACGTCAACGCCAATGTGGTTCGGCCGGTTGCAGAGTGGATCAGCAAAAACCGCACCAGCGGGGGTGTATCGAGGCGAAACGGCCGGTCACGCTCGGCGACGAGTAGCCGCTCCACCACACCGGTGCCGGCAACATTCGCAGGCCCAGCAGTCTCCGGGCCGTTCGGAACGGTCACCGAGTCGAAGGACGCGTCGACGACGGTCGGCACAACGGCCACCGGCGTCCGCAGTCCGCTCCACAGGAAACCTGTTCGCAGGCCGGGGTTGTCGGCCAGTACGGTCGACACGGCCCGGCGCATGCGCTCGTCGTCGACGCGCGCGTCCAATTCGAACACGAACTGTGCCGTGTAGACGTCGGCCGAGTCGGCGATCGAGTGAAAGATGATTCCCTGCTGCAGCGGCGTGGCCGGCAGCACATCGGTGAGTCCGCGCTCGACCAGAGCTGAATTAAGGACCGTCTCGAGCTCTTCGGTGTCCAGCTCCACCACATCGAAGTCGCTCGGGGCAAGAGCGAGCCGTGGGTCGAGGGCGGCAGCACGGACGAGCTCGCTGCAGGCCTGCTGCCATCGGTTCAGCACATCGGTGATCCACGCAGGATCGACGATGCGCGAGCACGAGCTCACGTGCAGCGTGAGCACGCCTGTGCTCGACGCGTATGCGGTGATCTCCACCGGGTGTACCGCCGAGACGTCGGCCTCGGTCGCCGGAACCGGCGCGAGCGCGTCGACGCTCCAGTCGCCCCCCTGCATCAGCCGTCCCAGATAGTTGAATCCGATCTGCGATGCAGGCGCGGATGCGAGGATCGGTGCGGCAACGGGATCGAGGTACCGCAGCAGCCCGAAACCCCTGCCGTCGTGCGGAATTGCGGCCAGTGCAGTCTTGACCGCACTGGTGGTGGCGATCACGGAATCGGCCGGGGCCAGAGCGATGGGATGCACGGTGGTGAACCAACCGACGGTCCGTGAGAGGTCGAGATCGCCACCGCGGCCGTGCCCTTCCAGATCGAGCACGATGTCCTGACCGAGCGCAAAGACCAACGCCGACAACAGAAGATCACCGGTGCTGCTGTGGGTCGCGGTCGCCGTCTCGACCAGCAGGGCCCGGGACAGATCGACCGGTAGATCGACACTGTCCACCCGGGTACGAGCGGCCGTGTCCACCCGCGGGTCGAACGCGTCGCTGACGATGCTGGGCGACGGCGCCGATGCGATGCTCTGCCACTTCTCGATTTCGGCAGTGCCCGGAAGCGGCTGCCGAGTGAGATCGGTGGCCCAGGTCGAGTAGGAGGTCGGGGCCGGCCGCACGATCGGTGTCGTTGCTGCGCTGATGCTTTCGTAGGCCGAACGAAGATCGTCGAGCAGCACGTGCCACGACACTCCGTCGACGGCCAGGTGATGCACGATCAGGATCAGCTCCGTCGGGCTGCGCCGAACACCGACGATCATGCGTCCGGTCGGCGGTGACAGCAGGAACCGGGCGGCTGCGCATTCCTCGTCGGTATCCGCGGTGATCAGCAACTCGAACTGGGGACCTGCTCCGACCGGGTCGATCTCCGCCACCGGTGCTGCAGAGACGGTCACCCGCATCCTGAGCGTGTCGTGGTTGTCCACCAGTATCCGCAGTGCTGCGCGGAGGTCATCGTTCGTCACATCAGCCGGAAGCGACACCGACACACTCTGATTGAACGTCGAGGTCGTGCCGTGTCGTTCGGCCCACCACTGCATCATCGGCACCGTCGGCACCGTGCCGGTTCGGTTGTCGTCGACCACACTCCCCGCAATCGTCGACGCGGCGGCCAGACGTCGCGGAGTTCGCAGGTCGAAGAAGTGGCGAAAGGTGACGGCGCGGCCGTACTTGGAGATCTTGTCGATCGCGCTGATGGCCAGGATGCTGTCGCCGCCGAGTCCGAAGAAATCGTCGTCCACGCCCACTTCCCGGCCGAGTACTTCGCCGATGGCTGCGCAGATCGCTTCCTCCGCCTCGGTACCGGGCGCCGACCGTACATCCGTGGTCGAGATGTACACCGGGGCAGGCAATGCGGCGATGTCGAGCTTGCCGTTGACGTTGGTGGGAAATGCGCCGAGTGGCACCACTGCCGAGGGGACCATGTACTCGGGTAGCGCCGACCTGCAGCGGTCGAGTACCTCGTCGACGAGGGTCTCGGACTCCGTGGCCAGCACGTAGGCAACCAGACGTGGAGCTCCGCCCGGTCCGTCGGTTCGCGCCGTCACCACCGCGTCGGACACCGACGGGTGCGCACGCACCACCGTTGCGATGTCGCCGGTCTCGATGCGGTATCCCCGAATCTTGACCTGGTTGTCGGCGCGGCCGAGGTAGCGCACGTCCCCCGACTCGGACCACACGGCGAGGTCGCCGGTGTAGTACATCCGTTCTCCGGCAACCACATCGACTCCGGTCGATGCGGGCAGCGCCACGAAGCGCGAGGCGGTCAAGGCCGGTCGACGATGATAGCGATCGGCCAGTCCGGCTCCCGAGAGGTACAGGTCACCCATGGTGCCGATCGGCACAGGTCGCAGCGCCCGGTCGAGGATGTGTGCCCGTACCCCGCTCAGCGGCCGTCCGATCGGCGGGTCGGCGGAGTGCATCGCATCCGCGGACCGGTATTCGGCCTCGTCGGAGAACCAGGCGGTGGCGTACACCGTCGACTCCGTGGGTCCGTAGATGTTCGCGATGCGAGCGCCGGGAACAGCGCGCGAGATTCGTTCTGCCACATGATCGGTCAAGGCCTCACCGGCCAGTACCACGGTGTCCACCTCGATCACCGCGTCGCCGCCGAGAACGGCTACCATCGCCGATGGCACCCCGGACACGAGTGAACCACGGAAACCGTTCTGCGCCAGCTCTATCAGATTCTCACCCATCGTGACGGTACCGCCGACCGCGAGCGCGGGGAAGATCTCGAACACCGAGACGTCGAAGCACAGTGACGTGGCGCAGTACACCCGCGAGAGTCCCTGTGAACCGAAGGTATCGACTGCCCAGCCCACCAGGTTGCGCAGTGAACCGTGCGAGATCACCACGCCCTTGGGAACGCCCGTCGAGCCCGAGGTGTAGATGACGTATGCGGTATCGGAGTCCTTCGGGCGCTCGACGAGTACCGGACCGGTACCGACAGAGCTCGGGTCGTCGACACGCAGGGTCCTCGTCACGGCGTCCGAATGCTGCGCAGCTGCCTGTACCGACGCCCGCACCACTGCATCGGTACTCGAATGTGTCAGCACCACAGGCGGTTGCGCGTCCCGCAGGATGTGCGCGATGCGCTCGGCGGGATGCGCGGGATCGATGGGGACGTACCCTGCGCCCGCTTTCCAGGCTGCGAGCACGCCGACGATCATCTCGTCCGATCTCGGCAGGGCGACACCGACGACGGAACCGGGGGTCACCCCTGCTGCGATCAGAGTCCGGGCCAACTCGTCCGATCGTTCGACCAGTGCGGCATAGGTGGTGCTGCGCGGTCCGGACGGAGAACCGATGTCGATCGCCGGGTCGAGGGGATGCGTCCGGGCATGCTCGGCGATGAGCGCCAGCGGATGATCGATGTCCGACCTCGACGCCGTGCCGGCACCCTCGGCTCGGCCGACCGCGAACTCCGCGAGTCGGTGACGCTCGGCGGCGGGGAGGATGTCCAGAGCCGACACCGGGTCCGAGAGCTCGGTGGAGATCAGACTGCGCACCACCGTGTGGTAGCGCGCCGCGATCGCCTGCGCCTCGGAGCGGTCGTACCCGGCCGAGTCGAAGTCGAGGACGATCTCGACCCCGCCGTTGCGGCAGTCGAGCACGAGGGCCATGTCCTCGAACGGTCCACCGGCGAGGTTACGCACCTCTGCGCGCTGCGTCCCGAATCGTAGATCACTCTCTCCCAGAACGAGATTGACCTGCACGCCGGTAACCGACGTTTCGGTGCCCGCACGCCGGCGCAGGTCCTCGTACCGGTAGCGCTGGCGCTTGGCGGACGTACGCAGGCCTGCATTCACATCACCGAGCGCGAGAGCGATCGACTCGCCGGTATCGAGTCCGACCGGCAGGGGGACGATGTTGGACACCATCCCGGGAGTACTGCGCATCGACATCGAGCGATTGGAGGTGAGGAGAGCGAGTACGGTCTCGTTCTCACCGGTCGTGCGGGTCGACAGCACCGCCAGCGCAGTGACCAGAACGGTGGGCCAGGACACCGAGGCCTCGCGTGCGGTGCGGTGCACCCCGCTCAGCACTGCCTCGTCGAGCATCGAACGCAACCGGATTCGACCTGCCGCCACCCGATGCGTCGGCGTACCGATCGCCACCGGTCCGCCGTGGCCGGCCAATCGCTCGGTCCAGTACCTGCCGTCCTCGGCGGCCGCATCGCTGTCGCACCGCGCCGCCTCGAGTTCGACGAGGTCCTCGATCGGACCGAAACTCGACGGGGAGATCGCCGAGCCCGACGCCAGGTCCCGGTAGATCGCAGCGACGCGATCCTGCACCAGGGTGACGCCCACTCCGTCGAGGATGCTGTGGTGATAGCGCTGGTACCAGAGGGTTCTGTTCTCGCCGAGGGTCAAGATGGCCGAGAACACCAGGGGCGTCCGTCCGGGTTGCATCGGGACGGCCATGTCGGCCTCGATCCACTGCCGCGCCCTCGTATCGGAATCCGTGGTGTCAGAATCGGCCATATCGATCACGGGTACCGCGATTTCCGGGGCCGTCTCACGGTGCAGGACGTCCGCCTCGGCGACTGCAGTCACGATGGCTCGAGAGAGAAGGTCGACATCGATGGGCCCAGGGATGTCCACGACCTCCGCCAGAGCGAAGACTGGATTGTCTGGATCGAGCTGCTGGGCGTACACGATGCCGGACTGTGCCCTGGTCATCACGGAGGTCGGCTGCGTTGCATCCGAGGCATCTTCGGCATCGGCGGTGACGGTTGCGGGCGATGCGTTCATCTCGAGTGATCAGTCCCCCCGGCCACGGGTCGGTGAAAGGTCGTGTGGCCTCGAGAGCCATGTTTGCGACGAGCGGGGTACCGGTGCAATGCGGTTGCAGCAACCGGTAATTGGCAACACGCGTCGCGGTCAGTCCGTGCAAAGCCCTGGCGAGTGGCCCCGCAGCGACGCTTCACTGTTCGTGTGACACCAATGATCGAGGCCGTAGGTCTCTGCAAACGATTCCCCGGATCCGCAGGCGTGATGGCGCTGGATTCGCTGAGCATCAGCGCCCGTGAGGGCACAGTGCTCGGCGTCCTCGGTCCCAACGGTGCCGGAAAAACTACTACTGCTCGTATCCTCACAACGCTGCTCGACGCCGACTCCGGGTCCGCCTCGGTTGCCGGATTCGATGTGCGGACGCAGGCCCACGAAGTGCGACGCGCCATAGGCGTCGCCGGCCAGTCCGCGAGCATCGACAACCGGCTCACCGGGCGGGAGAATCTCACCCTCGTCGGGGTACTCCGCGGGCTCGGCCGCAAGGGGGCCAAAGCGAGGGCAATGGAGATCCTCGACACGTTCGGTCTTGCCGATCGCGCGAACGACGTGGCCAAGCACTACTCCGGCGGCATGCGGCGGCGGCTCGATCTGGCGGCCGCGCTCGTCGGACATCCACGGGTGCTGTTTCTGGACGAGCCCACCACCGGCCTCGACCCCACCAGCCGCGCCATGCTGTGGGAGTCGGTCGAACGCGAGGTCGCCAACGGCGTGACCGTACTGCTCACTACCCAGTACCTGGAAGAGGCCGATCACCTGGCCGACAACATCGCCGTCATCTCGGCGGGCACGGTGGTGGCCGAGGGCTCGCCCGCAGAACTCAAACGACAGGTCGGCGGGGAGGTACTCCGAGTCGTCCCCAAGGACCCGAACCGCACCGCTGACATGGCCGCCATCATGGCAACCGTGTGCGGCCGAGAACCGACGAACGGAAAGCAGGGTCTCACAGTGCCTCTCACTTCCTCCATCGCGCAGGTCGCGCACGTTGCCGATCGGATGGTCGCCGACGACATCGAGGCCGCCGAGTTCGGCATCGACCGGCCCTCGCTCGACGATGTCTTCCATCAGCTCACCGCCGACCCGGAGTCGAAGGGTGCCCGAGAGCCGGTGGCAGCGCGATGACCACCATGGTGAGCGACACCGGAGCTCTGGTCGGAAGGCAGATGCTGCATCTGGTTCGAGTTCCCGAGAAACTGCTGGCCATCGCCATCATGCCGGTGTCCTATCTCGTCATTTTCGGATATCTCTTCGGAGCGGCGATGTCGGTACCCGGCGGCAACTATCGCGAATATCTCATGGCCGGAATCCTGGCGCAGACCATGCTCTCCGGAATCACCTCCACCGGACTCGGGGTCGCCGACGATCTCAACGGTGGCCTCATCGACCGACTCCGCGCACTCCCCATCACCCAGACGTCGGTGCTGCTCTCGCGCACCGTGGCCAATGTGATGACCTCCGCGGTGTCGGTCGCCGTCATGGCTGCCGTCGGGCTGTTGATCGGCTGGAAGATCAACACCGACTTCTGGCATGCTGCAGCCGGTTTCGGCGTCCTACTGCTGTTCGGATTCGCCATGTCCTGGTTGGGAGTGGTGATCGGATTGATGCTCCGCACCGCGGAGGCAATCACCTCCGTAGCCTTCGTGATCGTGCTGCCGGTGACGTTCCTGTCCAACGCGTTCATTCCGCTCGAGGGGTTACCCGGATGGTTGCGCGTGGTCTGCAGTCTCAATCCGATGAGCTGGGTGGTTCAGGCGACCCGCGAGTTGTTCGGAAACCCCAGCGGCGCAGGCGCATCCGCCGTGGCCCCGACGCATCCCGTGGCGTGGGCGGTAGGACTCTCCGCGGCATTGACGGTGGTGTTCGCCGCACTGGCCGTGGCTGCGTACCGTCGGGAATCGAAGTGAACGCCGCCCGCGGACACGGAGGTGCCACCAGCACCCAGACCGGACCGCGGACCGTGAACCTCGGGACCCGAACCTCGCTCGGGGACACGATCAACGAGCTACGGCCCGCCTACAGCGGATCCTCGGTGGTCCAACTGGCCCACGACAGCGTCGACCTGTTCGCCAAACTCGAATTCACCAATCCCACCGGCAGTTCCAAGGATCGTTCGGCGTTCTGGATGATGCGTCGTGCGATCGCCCGCGGCGAGATATCCCCGGGCCGGCCGATCATCGAGTCGTCCTCGGGCAACTTCGCAGTGGCTCTCGCATCACTCTGCCGCGCACTGGGATTGGAATTCATTCCGGTCATCGATGCCAACACGAACACCAGCACCGAGAACTTTCTCCGAGGTGCCTGCGACAGAGTGGAGAAGATCAGCGAACCCGACGCAGGCGGCGGCTTTCTTCAGAATCGGTTGCGTCGCCTCGATCACCTGCTGGCCGATCTCGCCGGATTCTGGCCCAACCAATACGCCAATCACGATGCGCTGGACGCGCATTACACCCTCACCGCAGGCGAGATCGTCGACCGATTCGACACGTTGGACTACGTGTTCGTCGGTGTCGGCACCGGCGGCACCATCTCGGGGGTGTCGAACCGTCTCAAGGAGGACTTCCCCGGAGTCACCGTCGTTGCGGTCGATTCGGTGGGCTCGGTCATCTTCGGCGGCCAGCCTCGCCGACGTCACATCCCCGGTCTCGGCTCGTCCATAGTGCCGGATCTGGTGCGGCAAGCGATCATCGACGACGTGGTGATGGTTGAGGAGGCCGACGCCGTTCTGGCCTGTCACGAACTCGTCCGCAGGCACGGGGTCTTCGGTGGCGGATCGACCGGAACGGTGTATCACGCTGTGAACCAGTACTTTCGGCATCATCGGCCGATGCGTCGCCCCCGTGTGTTGTTCCTGTGCGCCGATCGCGGCACCGCGTACACCGATACCGTGTACGACTCCGGCTGGGTGCGCGATCATTTCGACCGACCTACATCGAACCAGGAGTTCTCGTGACCCATACGTTCTCCGTGCCCTCTGTGCACACTGCTCCGTCGATCCACACTGCGCCGTCGATGAGTGTGATCACCAAAGCCGAGGTGGACCGCGTCGTCTCCGAGGACCGTCCCGGTGTTCTCGATACCATCGCCGCCACGTATCGCGCCGTGGCAGCGGGCGATGTGGTGGTGCCGCACTCTTCCTTCCTTCGGTTTCCCGATCGGCCGAGCGACCGCATCATCGCCCTCCCCGCTTTCCTCGGATCCAGCTCACCTGCTGCGGGAATCAAGTGGATCTCGTCGTGGCCGGGCAATACCGCCGAGGGTCGACCACGAGCATCGGCAGTGCTGATACTCAACGACATGCAGACCGGATTCCCCTACGCGATGCTCGAGTCGTCGACGATCTCCGCCAACCGAACGGCAGCCGGGGCGGTTCTGGCCGCCGAACGGGTGGTGGGTGAACGACGGGCCGCGAAGGTCGCGATCATCGGTGCCGGCCTCATCTCGCGCACCTGCTGGTCGATCCTGACGGACCTCGGTTGGTCGATCGACGAGTTGTCCGTGTTCGATACCGATCTCGGTTCTGCGCGTCGGTTTCGGTCCGAAATCGACGATCCCGATCTGATCGTCACTGTCGCCGATTCCGCGGTAGATGCCTGCCGCGACGCCGATCTCGTCATCATTGCAACCGTGGCGGCGCAGCCTCACCTGCATGATCCGGCACTGCTCGACTCCAACCCGGTCGTGTTGCATCTGTCCCTCCGCGACCTGGCACCGGAACTGATCGCGGCGAGCGTGAACATCACCGACGACGTCGATCACGCCATTCGCGAACGCACGTCCTTGCACCTGGCCGAACTCGCATACGGTCACCGCGATTTCGTACGCGGCACCCTCGGTGAACTACTGGACGACCCGGTCACCTTCGACCGGTCCGCACCGATCGTGTTCTCGCCGTTCGGGCTCGGGGTCCTCGACATCGCGCTCGGCAGGTGGGTGCACGACCGGGTGACAGCGAACGGCGGCGGTCACACGGTCTCCGACTTCTTCGGGTGACCCCTTCTGTCGCGTGGGCGACGTCCGTCCTGGGCGTCAGGGGTGGCCGGAGTCGAAGAACGATCGAACGACCACCCGCAGCCCGAGCACGAACGAGACGAACAGGAGCGCGGTGCCCAGCACCGGATACAGCGGCACCGTCGACGTCAGCTGCGGCCCATCGGTACTGAGCAACAGCAGAATCGACCCGATAGAACCGGTTCCGGCGAGCACCGAGAGCATGAACTCCTGCGCCAACCTGGCGATGAACTGCCGGTCGGATCGATCCTCGAAGATTCGGACCCCGACGGTGAACCGGCCTTCTTCGACCTGATCGACGATCTTGCCGAGCTTGCGGGGCATCCGGCGCAGGAGTGGCAGATTGGCGGCCATCTGGCTCTCGAGTTGCGATCGGACGAAACTTCGGTCGAAGAGTCGACCCACCATCACCGCTCGTCCCCGCTCTCGCGCAACCGCGATCAGATCCAGATCGGGTGCGATGAGGGTCAGGGTGCCTTCCACCGTGGCAAGCGCCCGAAACGCTGCAGCGATCTGTGGTGGGATCGTGAATTTCTGACGGATCACCAGCGAGATCAGGTCGCCGAACAGGCCGCTGTTACTGCGGCTCCCTCCGACCGATCCGCGGTAACGCACCATCAGTTCGCCCAGGCTGCGTTCGAGCCTGCGTTCTTCGAGTCCGTCCGGACGTCCGAGTAACTCGATCAGGGCGTCTGCCGCGATGAGGGAGTCCTCGGAGTCGACTGCGTGCAGGAACAGTCCGAGCGACATCCGCGAAACGTCGTCGAGTCGGCCCACCGACCCGAAGTCGAGCAGCACCACGGTGCCGTCCTCGCGCATGAGAACGTTTCCGCCGTGCAGGTCCGCATGGAAGACCCCGGACACGATCATCTGCCGCAGCATCTGTTCGAGGAGGTCGGATGCCAGATCGGCTCGATGCTCATCGGACATTCGAGCCAGGATCGACCCTGCGCGAGTGAGCGGAACACCGTCGATCTTCTCCATGACCAACACCATCGGACTGCTGAAGTCGGAATACATGCGCGGAATGGAGTACGGGCTGGATTCGTCGAGCGTGGAACCGATCGCCAATGCGTTGTCCAGTTCGACGTCGTAATCCAATTCCTCCTGCAACGACGCCGCGAATCCGGACACCAGGGAGTCGATACCGATCGCTCTGGCCCAGGGTGCGACACGCTGTAGCCGGGCGGACAGGCCGGCCAGAATGTCCAGATCGATGGCGATCTGTCGACGGGCCGTCGGCCGTTGAATCTTGACCACCACCTCGGTGCCGTCCATCAGCGTTGCCGCGTGCACCTGCCCCACCGATGCAGCGGCGAGTGGCTCGTGGTCGATGCGTGAGAACACCTCCTCGATCGGCCTGTCCAACCCGTCGAGCAGGGTCCCTTCGAGAGACTCGAAGCCGACCGCCTGAGCGTCGGACTGCAGGCGGGACAGTTCCTCGATGTAGACACGCGACAGCAGTTCCGATCGCGTGGACAGTGTTTGCCCCAGCTTGACGAAGGTCACCCCGCCCTCTTCGAGCGCGCGGCGCAGCGAGCGCGCCGTGCGGCGCTGGTCGGCGTCGGTACCTCGCGCACCGAGGCGTAGGAACCGAGACAGACCGTGTCGGACGAGGATCGTCATGATCTGCCCGTACCGCCGTGCCTTGCGACGGCGGGCTCGCCAACCGAAGATCAACGACATCGGGCCAGGAAGCGAGCCACTGGGTGCCACGGCTTCGAGAACCACCACCGCCAACAGGCCGAACAGGAATATCCAGGCCACCGTCAACACGGCCAGCAACGTCGCCGCGGCCGGATCGAAAAGCCTGCTGCCGTTCTCGGAATCGACCAGGTGCAGTCGGTCGGCCACGAAACTCAGGATCGGCGCACCGAACCCGACCACTCCGATACCCACCACGATCGCGCGGACCCAACCGACCGGCACTCCGAGCGTCCGACGAGCCAGTAGCGCCAGCGCCGCAACCGATACGACGACCAGCGCTACCGACGCCAATGCGGTGAACACGATGGAGATACCCCCGGTAATCACAGGTACCAGGATGTACTACACCCGCTGCTGGGCCAACCCGGCTCGCACCCCTGTGTCGAAGACTTCACATCTCGGTCACACGCGATGAATCAGATCCGATCGCCCGTCTCCGGGTGGAAGAGGTGGATCGCACCGTCGAGTCGAGTCAGACCGATGCTTTCGCCGATCTTGGCCGGGGCTCGCACTGCCGAACGCGCAACCAAGGACACCGGTCCCCCGTCGAGTCCCTTGACCTTCGGATCGTCGAGGTGTGCGTAGACGTAGGACTCGCTGCCCAACTCCTCGATGAGATCGACCTTTCCTTCGAATCCTTCACCGCCACCGTGCACGATGCCGAGATTCTCGGGCCGCATTCCGATGGTGACCTCGTCGATTCCCAGGCTCGCGAGCTTGGTCAGTTCGTCGCGCTCGAGCGGGAGCAGGAACTTGCCGATCTGCACGCCGCCCGAGCCGATGGGTACCGTCATCAGGTTCATTGCCGGGGAGCCGATGAATCCTGCGACGAACGCATTGACGGGGTTGTCGTACAGGTCTGTGGGAGAGGCGAACTGCTGCAGTTTGCCGCCGCGCAGGACGGCGACGCGATCGCCCATCGTCATGGCCTCGACCTGATCGTGGGTGACGTAGACCGTCGTGGTGCCGAGTCTGCGCTGCAGCGCCGCGATCTGCGTACGCGTCTGCACCCGTAGCTTGGCGTCGAGGTTGGACAGCGGCTCGTCCATGCAGAACACCTGCGGTTCGCGAACGATGGCGCGGCCCATGGCAACTCGCTGACGCTGGCCGCCCGAGAGTTTGCCGGGCTTGCGGTCGAGGTACTCGGTGAGATCGAGCAGACGGGCCGCTTCCGCGACGCGTGCCTGACGCTTCTCGAGGCTCACTCCGCGCATCTTGAGCGCGAAGCCCATGTTCTCCCCGACGGTCTTGTTGGGGTAGAGCGCGTAGTTCTGGAAGACCATGGCGATGTCGCGGTCCTTGGACGGAACACCCACCATGTTCTTGCCGCCGATTTCGATTGCGCCACCGTCGATCTCCTCGAGACCGGCGAGCATGCGCAGGGCGGTGGACTTGCCGGAGCCGGACGGTCCGACCAGGACGACGAACTCGCCGTCCTCGATCTCGAGGTCGAGGGAATCGACGGCGAGCGAATCGGCACCTTCGTAGACGCAGGATGCCTTCTTGTACTTGATTGCAGCCATGAGACTTTCTCCTATTTGATGGCGCCGAAGGACAGACCGCGCACGAGCTTGTTCTGCGCGAACCATCCGGCAAGGACGACGGGGAGTGCTGCGAACGTCGCAGCGGCGGACAGCTGGGCCCAGTACAGGCCCTGGCCGGTGATGAATCCGACGAGGTACACCGGAATCGTCTGGGCCTGAACGGCAGTGAGGTTGACGGCGAAGAAGAACTCGTTCCACGAGAAGATCACGCAGATCAACGACGTCGCCGCGATACCGGGAGAGACGAGCGGCAGGATCACCTCGCGTACCGAGGTCCACAGCGACGCACCGTCCATGCTGGCGGCCTCGAGCAGTTCGGCCGGCACCTCCATGAAGAACGAACGCATCATCCATACGGCGATCGGAAGATTCATCGCGGTGTAGAGGACCACCAGGGCCCAGATGTTGTCGAGCATGCCGATGTCACCGACGATGACGTACAGCGGAACGATGACGGCCACGACGGGCAGCATCTTGGTGGAGATGAAGAAGAACAGCACGTCCTGGGTCTTCTTGACCGGCCGCAGCGACAGCGCGAACGCCGCTGGAACACCCAGCAGCAGAACCAGAATCGTCGACACGATCGTCGCGAACGCCGAGTTCAGCAGGGTGGTGCCGATGCCGCTCTCGAGGACACCTCGGTACTGATCGAGGGTGGGGGTGAAGATCAGCTTCGGCGGGTTGGAGTAGGCGTCGGCCTCCTGCTTGAAGCCGGTGATGACCATCCAGAGCACCGGGAAGAAGAAGGCGATGCCTGCCACCCAGGCAACGAACGACCAGACCGTGCCCGGGCCCCACTTGCTCTTCTTGCGGATCTCCTGGCCGTCGGAGGTCTGTGCGACGGCCTTGTTCTTGCTCGTGGTTGCCGTGCTCATCACGCCGCCTCCTCGTTTGCGCTGAAGCTCTTGAAGATCAGTCTCAGCGCCAGAGTGCTGAGGATGATGGTCGCCACCACGGTGACGACACCCATGGCCGCGGCCTGACCGATGTCGAATCCGAGGAAGGCCCGTTGGTAGATGTAGAACGGCAGGTTGGCCGACGCGACTCCCGGTCCACCGGAGGTCATCATGTAGACGGCGTCGAAGGTGTTGACGAGGTAGATGGCACCGAGAACCGTGCCCAGTTCGATGAACCGGCGCAGGTGCGGCAACGTCAACTCGCGGAAGAGTTTGAACGGGCCCGCCCCGTCGACGCGTGCGGCCTCGGCGATGTCCTTGGGCATGGACTGCAGCCCGGCGAGGATGAGCAGCATCATGAACGGCGTCCACTGCCACACCAGGTTCGTCATGACCGCGGCCAGCGGGAACCGCGAGACCCAGTCGATCTCGCCGACCCCGAACGGGCTCAGCGCGAAATTGATCAGACCGAAGACGGGATCGAACATCGTCGTCTTCCAGATCAGCGCACCGGCGACCGGGGTGACGAGGAACGGGGTGATCAGCAGCGTGCGAATGAGGCTGCGCCCGATGAACTTTCGATCGAGCAGCAACGCCAGGGCCAGACCGAGCACCACCGAGATGATCACCGTTCCGACGATCATGATCACGGTGTTCATCGCGACCTCGCGGAACTGACTGTCGCGGAAGACGTCGATGTAGTTGTTCAGACCGTTGAACTCACGCGAACCGGGACGAACGAGGTTCCAGGACTGCGTCGAGTAGTACAGCGTGAACAGGAACGGAATCTGGGTGACGATGATGGCGAACACCAAGGCGGGCAACAGCGGTCCGCGCCGACGCCACCCCTCGGCCTTGGAGATCGTCCTCGGTCTCGGTACGAACTTCTCCGGTCCGGCCGGAGCCGTCCGTTCTTCGGTGGTGGTCATCCCTGGTCCTCCTGGTAGGTCCTGCCGACCACTTCGGCGTATTGCTGCGCTTGATCGAGAGCGTCGTCGACACTGATCTGCCCGGCGACTGCGGCACTGATCTGTTGACTGACCCGGGTACCGAGGTCCTGGAACTCCGGAATGGTCAGGAATTGGACTCCGGTGTACGGAACCGGATCCACGGTGGGGTTGTTCGGGTCGGCACTGTCGATGGAGTCGAGGGTCAGCTGACCGTAGGCCGCCGACGCCTCCGCGTACTCGGGAATCTCGTAGGTCGACAGGCGACTACCGGGAGGCACCCGCTCCCAACCGAGTTCGTTACCGACCTTGTTCAGGTACTCCTTGCTGGTCATCCACGAGACGAACTTCCACGCGTCGTCGGGAGCCTCGCTGGTCTTGGGGATTCCGAGGGCCCAGGAGTACAACCAACCGTTGTCGCCCTTGGCCGCCGACGGGGCCTTGGCGTAACCGATCTGCCCGACGACATTGCTCGACGACGGGTCCTCGAGTACCGAGACGGCCGAGGTGGCGTCGTACCACATTGCGGTGTTGCCCTGCGAGAGTTGCGTTCCGCACTCGCTGAAGCCACTGGTGGCCGCGCCGGCCTGACCGTGCTCACGCACGGTGTCGACGTAGAACTGCACGGCTTCTCGTACCTCGGGACTGTTCAACTGAGCGTTCCAGTTCTCGTCGTACCAGCGGCCGCCGAACGCGTTGATGACGGTGTTGAGCGGCGCGAGCACCTCACCCCAACCGGGCTTGCCGCGCAGGCAGATTCCGGAGAGGCCGGGGCTGTCGAGTGCCGCGGCGGCATCGGCCACCTGCTGCCACGTCGGCTCCTCCGGCATCGTGATGCCTGCGGCCTCCATGAGATCCTTGCGGTACATCAGGAACGACGACTCACCGTAGAACGGCACGGAGTACATGCTGCCCTCGTACGACAGCGACTCCTTCAACGTCGGGATGAAGTCGTCCTCGTCGTACCCCGGCGTGGCGTCCGCGTACTCCGAAAGGTTGGTCAGCCAACCGTTCTCGGCCCACTGCGGGGTCTCGAAGTTGCTGATCATCACCACGTCGAACTCGCCGCCACCGGTCGCGACCGAGGCCGTGATCTTGGCACGGGCCTCGTTCTCCGACAGCGACACGAACTTCAGGTTGATGCCAGGGTTTTCCGCCTCGAACTCCGGAGCCAGCGAGATGGCGTCGGACATCTGCGAATTCGAGACGATCGCAACGGTGATCGTCGTACCGTCACCGTCACCACCGAACGAGCCGGCACCGGCACATCCGGACAGAACCAAGGTCGTCGCGAGCGAGCCCGCGACAACCACTTTCGGTAATACCCTCACTGAAATACCTTTCCATTGGAGGTCGCCGTTGCTGGAGCTTGCGCAACGAGCCAACGTGCACTTTCGATATCGGTGACCAGGATCGAGGCCAGGCCACCCCGCAGAGCACCGAGCAACGCTTCGTGTTTGCGCTGTCCGCCGGTGACGAGCACAGCCCGATCGCAGGCCCTGATGGCGTCGAGTCCCACCGAGACGGTTCGGCCGGGAAGCGATCCTCCGGTGTCGTTGCCTTCGGCGTCGTAGAACCGGCCGCCGATCTCACCGACCGCACCGAGTCGACGCAGTTCGTCGAGCACCTCGAGGTCGATGAAGCTGCCCTCGAACAACGTGGTGGACGTGGAAACGGGACCGATGCCGTACATCATCACATCGGCATCGGTCCCGGCCTTGAGGGCGCGTGAGATCACCGAATCCTGCTCCAACGCAACAACCGTCGCCTGATCTGCGTACAGCGGCGCATTGAGCCTGATGGGTGTCGCCTGCAGGTACGCAGCACACCGCCCGAGCGTGTATTCGACGCCGGTCTGGTAGTCGGCCGAGGTGATGGAACCGTCGAGTTGCACCACCGCAGCACATTTGGTGGATCGCGTCTTCAAAGAGCTCGCAACCGCCACCGTCTCGGGTCCCCAGGTGAAGCCGAGAACGTCCTGATCCTTGAGGCGACGCGAGAGCAACGTCGCCGCCGCGCGACCCAGGGACCCGTAGCCGGCATCGGTGCCGTCGATGACGTCCGATACGACGAGCACCTCGGTCAATCCGAACTGCGCCTCGAGTTCCCGTTCGAGTTCGGCGTGGACGGTGCCCTGGAGATCGTCGGGAACGTTGATCTCGATCGTCACCAGACCCTGGGTGCGAGCCCGTGCAACGAGCCGGCCTGCTGTCGGGCGCGAGACGCCGAGCTTCACGGCGATCTCGGCCTGAGTCGCGCCTTCGAGGTGGTACATGGTTGCGGCGCGCAGAGCCAGGCGTAGATCCTCTCCGGACCGCGAAGGCTTCGCTCCCCCGGTGCCGGACGTCGATCCGTCCATGTCCGCCTCCCTGAAATATGAGCAGATGCTCAACTCGTGTTCATCTGCTCACTAAGCTAACATTAAGGTGTGATCTACACAACACCCCCTCGCCACCAGCGACCCGTGCCACAATCCATGCAGGCCAGCGTCCTGACCGGAGTGCAGGAGATACGACTCGAAGAACGGCCCGTCCCCACGCCCGCGCACGACGAGGTCCTCGTGCAGGTCACGGCAGTCGGAGTGTGCGGTTCCGACGCGCACTACTACCGCGAAGGGCACATCGGCGACTACGTCGTCGACGGTCCGCTCGTACTCGGGCACGAAGCAGCGGGCGTCATCGTGGCCGTGGGCTCCGAGGTCTCCGACACCCGCGTCGGGCAGCGCGTGTCCATCGAGCCGCAGCGCCCCGATCCCACCAGCGCACCGTCCCGGGCAGGCCGCTACAACCTGTGCCCGGCCATGGAGTTCTTCGCGACGCCGCCCATCGACGGCGCGCTCGCGGAGTACGTGCTGATCCAGTCGACCTTCGCCCACGACGTCCCCGACGACATCTCCGACGAGGCCGCAGCCCTTTTCGAGCCACTGTCGGTCGGCATCGCATCGGCCCAGAAGGCACGCATCTCCGCAGGCTCGAGCGTGCTCATCGCGGGCGCGGGTCCCGTCGGGCTCGTCACCGCGCAGGTCGCGCGCGCATTCGGTGCCACCGAGGTGATCGTCACCGATATCGACGCTTCCCGCCGCGCCAACGCCGAGAGATTCGGCGCGACGCGCGTACTCGACCCAGCCGCCGAGGACGTGCGCGCACTGACGGTCGACGCCTTCGTCGACGCCTCCGGTGCGGCCCGAGCGGTGGTCGACGGCATCCACGCTGTCCGACCCGCAGGCACGGTCGTCCTCGTCGGCATGGGCGGGTCGGATTATCCGCTGCCGATCTCGCGGATCCAGAACCGAGAACTGCTGCTCACCGGCGTCTTTCGCTACGCCAACACATGGCCGATCGCACGCGCGCTGGTGGCGTCGGGCATGGTTGATCTCGACGCGATGGTGACGGCGCGGTTCGGACTCGACGGCGTCGAGGATGCACTGAACGCCGACCGACAACCCGGAAGCATCAAAGCCGTAGTGATTCCAGGACTTTCGAAGGAGACCAACGCATGAAGTTGAACTCGCAGAACCTCGCCGACTTCATCGAGGACGTCGCCGTCCCGACGTACGACCGGTCCGAGGTGACGGTGGGCATCGTGCATTTCGGCGTCGGCGGCTTCCATCGAGCGCACCAGGCGATGTACGTCGATCGTCTGCTCCAGCAGGGGCAGGCGATGGACTGGGGAATCTGCGGCGTCGGGGTACTGCCCGGCGACCGGCGAATGAACGACGTCATGCACGCTCAGGACTGCCTGTACACGTTGGCGCTCAAGCATTCCGACGGCACGTGGGACACCCGAGTCATCGGTTCCATCGTCGAGTACCTGTTCGCGCCGGACGACGCCGAGGCCGTGATCGAGAAGATGGCCGCCGAAACGACCAAGATCGTCTCGCTCACCATCACCGAGGGTGGCTACAACTTCTCCGCAACGACGGGCGAGTTCGACGCGGAGAATCCGGCGATCGTCGCCGATCTTGCCGAGGGTGCTGTACCCGCAACGACATTCGGGCTCGTCACCGAGGCGTTGGCTCGACGCAAGGAACGCGGCATGACGCCCTTCACCATCATGTCCTGCGACAACATCGAGGGCAACGGCCATATGGCGCAGTCGACGTTCACGACGTTCGCGCGACTGAAGGATCCGGCGTTGGCCGACTGGATCCGGGCAGAAGGCGCGTTCCCCAATTCGATGGTCGATCGCATCACACCGGTCACGACACCGGAAGTGACCGAACAGCTTTCGCTGCGGTACGCCATCGACGACCAGTGGCCCGTCGCGGGCGAGCCGTTCACGCAGTGGGTGCTCGAGGACAACTTCACCCTCGGCCGTCCGCAGCTGGAAGATGTGGGCGTGCAGGTGGTCGAGGACGTCACCCCCTACGAGCTGATGAAGCTGCGGTTGCTCAATGCCAGTCATCAGGCGCTCGCGTACTTCGGTTACCTCAGTGGCTATCGCCTCGTCCACGACGTGTGCCAGGATTCGCTGTTCTCGGAGTTCCTGCTCGCCTACATGGACGAGGAGGCAACCCCGACGCTGCAGCCGGTCCCCGGCATCGATCTGACCGACTACAAGAGGACGCTGATCGAGCGGTTCTCCAATCCCGAGATCCGCGATACCGTCGCGCGCCTGTGTGCCGAGTCCTCGGACCGAATTCCCAAGTGGCTCTTGCCTGTCATCCGCAAGAATCTCGAGACCGGCGGTGAGATCGCCCGCTCCACCGCAGTGGTGGCCAGTTGGGCTCGCTACGCCGAGGCCGTCGACGAGTCCGGCGAGCCCATCGAGATCGTCGACCAGTTGAAGGATTCACTGGTGCCGATCGCGCAGAGTCAGCGCGAGAACCCCACGGCCTTCATCGCGAACCGCGCAGTGTTCGGGGATCTGATCGACAACGAGCGCTTCGTCGCCGAGTACACGAAACAACTGTCGTCTCTGCAGGAGCAGGGCGCGCGAGCGACACTGGAATCACTCAGGTCGACTCACTGAATCGCTCGGCGTCTCGAACCTGACCGGAGACGATGACGGTATCGCCTGCGCCGATCACCGTGTCTGCCGTGGCGTAGGTGAATCCTTCGCCCTGACGCTTGACCGCGACGACGGTGACACGGTGCTTGGTGCGTATCCCGCTCTCGCCCAATTTCTTTCCGATGATGGAAGCGGGCGGAGAGGTCTTGATCATGGCGAAACCGTCGTCGAATTCGATGTAGTCCATCATTCGGCCACGGACCAGGTGGGCGACGCGCTTGCCCATGTCGTGCTCGGGCCTGACCACATGGTGCACGCCGATCTGGGTGAGAATCTTGGCGTGCGCGTTGCTGAGCGCTTTGGCCCAGATGGTCGGCAGCGACAGATTCACCAGTGCCGATGCGGTGAGCAGGCTGGCCTCGAGGTTGGACCCGATGCCCACGACGGCACGGTCGTACTCGTGCACCGACAGCTGTCGAAGAGACTCCTCGTCGGTGGTATCGGCCACCACAGCGTGAGTCAAACGGTCTGCCACGCGTTGTACAACGGCGTCGTCACTGTCGACGCCGAGCACCTCGACCCCCTGGTCCATCAGTTCCAGAGCGAGCGACTTACCGAAGCGGCCGAGACCGAGAACGACAACGACGTCGGAGGATGGTTTCCTAGCCAATGAACGGCCTTTCCGTGGGGAGCGTGTAGCGCCGGCCGCGGTCGCGGGCGGCCAGAGCGCTGACCAGGGTGATGGAACCGATGCGACCCAGATACATCAAGGCGATCAGAATCACCTGACCCCAGCCGGGCAATTGTGCGGTGATTCCGGTGGACAGGCCTACCGTCGCGAACGCCGACACGACCTCGAACAGCAGGACGTCGAGGTCGAAGTTCGTGCCCGCGAGCAATGCGACGACCGGCAGCATGACCAATGCGACCCCGATCAGCGCGACGGTCAGTGCCTGTCGCTGCACTCGCGCGTCGATCCGACGATCGAACACCGTCACCTCACGATCACCGCGAATCTCGGCGAGGATGACGAACAGCAGGAGGGCGAACGTGGTGACCTTGATGCCGCCCGCTGTGCCGCCGCTGCCACCGCCGATGAACATCAGGACGTCGGTGACGAGCAAGGTCGCGTTGTCGACGTCGGCGTAGTCGACACTGTTGAACCCTGCGGTACGGGGCATGACGCCCTGGAACGTCGCGACCAGCATCTTGTCCCAGAGCCCGAATTCGCCCAGGGTTCTGGACCACTCGAAGAGCAGCACGACTGCCGGTCCGAGAATCAACAGAATCCCGGTGACGGTCAGCGTCATGCGAGTGTGCAGCGACCATCTCTTACGTGCCCGAACGCCGCCTGCACGTGCGCGGAGGTGGCGGGCGATCTCGAAGAGAACCGGAAATCCGATGCCGCCCAACACGACCGCGATCAACAGAGGAATGCAGATCCACGGATCGGTGGCGAACCCGATCATGTTGTCGCTGAACAAGGCGAAGCCGGCGTTGTTGAACGCGGAGACCGCATGAAAGGTCCCCAGCCAGAGTGCGCGCCCGAGAGGCTCGTCGTATCCGATGAAGAAGCGCGCCGCCAGGGCGATCGCGACGACACTCTCGATGATCAGACTGGTACGGAACACCCCGACGACGACGCTACGAACGTCGCCCAGCCCCGATGTACGAACCTCTGCGGCTGCGTTGAGCCTGCCTCGAAGTCCTATTCGGTCGGCCAGAACCAGACCGACCAGGGACGCGATCGTCATGATTCCGAAGCCGCCGATCTGGATCAGACCGAGGATCACGCCCTGCCCGAAACCCGACCAGTACACCGGGGTGTCCACCACGATCAGACCGGTCAGACTGACAGCCGAGGTGGACGTGAACAACGCCTGCAGAAAACCGGTCTCGCTGCCGGGGACGGTGGCCGCCGGCAGCATCAGCACACCCGCACCCAACGCGATGGCGAGCGCGAATCCCGTGGCCATGACCCGGACCGGGGTGGGCCGGAAGATTGCGGACCAACGCGATGCCTGGTGAGCGTCTGTCACCCAGGAGACAGTACCGGTGGGACGAGCCGCTTCGCGGCACGTGCACGAAACTTCGTAGCAGGGGTCGAGTTTCCGCTCACCTGCGCGTCAGCGCACCACAGCCTTCGCAACGGTCCACGCACGACCCTGCTCACTGAGCGTGAAGCCCAATCCCGGACGTGCAGACAGATGCATGCGCCCGTCTCGGGTCTCGAGGTGCTCGTCGAACAGTGGGTCCAACCAGTCGAAGTGCTCCACCCACGTCTGCAGTGGATACACCGCCGCGAGATGCAGGTGGATCTCCATGGCGAAATGCGGCGCGAGCTGCAGATTGTGATGCTCGGCCAGCGACGCCAATTTCAGGAACTGCGTGATTCCGCCGATACGCGGAGCGTCGGGCTGCAGGATGTCCACCGAACCGGCCTCGATGAGGCGGACGTGCTCGCCGACGCTGGCCAACATCTCGCCCGTCGCAATGGAGGTGTCGAGGCTGCGAGCGAGCTGCGCATGCCCCTCGGCGTCGTAAGCGTCGAGGGGCTCCTCGATCCAGACGAGATCGAACTCTTCGAGTATGCGGCCCATCCGCTGCGCCGTCGGCCGATCCCATTGCTGGTTGGCGTCGACCATCAGTGGGACGTCGTCGCCGAGAAACTCACGCACCGCAGTGACGCGGGCGATGTCGGTACGCCAATCCGGCTGTCCCACCTTCAGTTTGATACCCCCGATCCCGTTCGCCAGCGACATGGCAGCGTTCTCCATGACCTCCTCGATCGGCGTGTGCAGGAACCCGCCCGAGGTGTTGTACGTCTGCACCGAATCTCGTGACGACCCGATCAGCTTGGCCAGCGGCAACCCAGCGCGCTTGGCCTTGAGATCCCACAGCGCGATGTCGATCGCCGCAATCGCCTGCGTGGCAACGCCACTGCGGCCCACCGAGGCACCGGCCCACACCAGCTTGGTCCAGATCTTGCCGATGTCGTTCGGATCTTCTCCGATGAGAGCCGGGGCGATCTCCTGGGCATGTGCGAACTGGGCAGGTCCGCCGGCGCGCTTGGAGTATCCGAACCCGATTCCCTCATGGCCCTGTTCGGTACGAATCTCGGCGAACAGGAAGACCACCTCGGTCATCGCCTTCTGCCGACCGGTGAGCACCTTGGCGTCGCTGATCGGATTCTTCAGCGGTAGCACGATCGAGGACAGCGTCACCTCCGCGATGCGGTCGATGCTCGCGGCCCCGGGGGCCAGCGCCGTGATCGCTGCATTCGGGGCAGAGAGTCCGGTGGTGGGCTTGTCGACGTCTACGGTCATCTGCAACTCCTGAAATCGTCGATTACGTTGCTTCACAGACTATTTCGACGCGAAATATACGTCCAACACCGTTTACCGGCGGATCGATGCCGCCAGTGCATCGATGTTCGACGCGATGTCGGCAACCCGGCCGACGAACGTGTGATGCGTGACGCCCGACGAGTGGGGTGTCATCAGCACGTTGTCGAGATCGCGGAAAGGCAACGAGCTCGGCTCTCCCAACCCGTCGAGACCCGGGTAGCGGTACCAGACGTCGATCGCGGCCGCGGCAATCCGTTTGCGTGACAACGCGTCGAACAGCGGCTGTTCCTGCACCAGGGGACCACGACCGACATTGACGAGTACCCCGTCGGCGCCGAGCCTTCCCAGTTCGTCGGCACCGATCATGCCGCGGGTGTGCTCGTTCAGCGGTGCAGAGACCACGAGGACATCGGCGAAGTCGGCCAGCTTCCCCAGATCATCTGTCGTGGAGTGCCACTCAAGACCCTCGTCCGGTGCGTGTCCACTACCGGTGACTGCTGCCCCCACCGCCCCGTAGGTCCGGAACAACTGCCACGTCCGCCTACCGATGTGTCCGAAACCGACGAATCCGATACGAGCACCGCTCAGCGAGAGAGGTTGCGCGATTCTCGGGTCGTAGACCGAGGTGGCGAACACTCCCGAGCGGAGTGCGCGGTCCTGCTGCAGGAACTGTCGCCGCAGCATCACCGTCGCCGACACGACGTACTCGGCGATCGACTGCTCGTGGTGAAAGGTGTTGCACACCTGCACATCGCGCCCCAATCCGGAGCGGTCGACATTGTCCGTTCCCGCGCCGGCAACGTGCACCATCCGCAGCCTCGGCGCAGCGGCACCCATGGCCGCACTGAACTTGCCGCCGACGTACACGTCCGCATCGGCAAGCTCCTCGACGACGCGACTCTCGTCGAACGGAACACACCAGACGACCTCGGTGCCGACGGGTAGCCCGGCCTCGAACTGCTCACGATGCGGCAGAACGTTGCGATCGCCGACAACGATCTTCATCGCACCAGAGCCGGTCGCTTGCTGTCGAACGTCCATCCCTCGATCAGGTACTGCATGCCGATGGCGTCGTCGCGGGCACCGAGCCCCTCCTTCTGGTACAGCTCGTGTGCCGCGTCGATCCGTTCGAAGTCGAGTTCCACTCCGAGGCCGGGCTTGTCGGGGACTGTGAGGTAGCCGTCCTCGATGGTGAACGGCTCATTGGTGACTCGTTGCCCGTCCTGCCAGATCCAGTGAGTGTCGATGGCGGTGATCGTGCCAGGAGCTGCGGCGGCGACATGGGTGAACATGGCCAGTGAGACGTCGAAGTGATTGTTGGAGTGCGAACCCCACGTCAGGCCCCAGGCGTCACACAGTTGCGCTACGCGCACCGAACCGGCCATCGTCCAGAAGTGCGGGTCGGCCAACGGAATGTCCACGGCACCGGACCGGATGGTGTGGCCCATCTCGCGCCAGTCGGTGGCGATCATGTTGGTCGCTGTCTGTAGACCGGTGGCGCGCTTGAACTCCGTCATCACCTCACGTCCGGAGAAGCCGCCCTCGGGTCCCACGGGATCCTCGGCGTAGGCGAGCACATCGCGCAGTCCGCGGCAGGTCTCGATCGCATCCTTCAGCAACCACCCGCCGTTGGGATCCAACGTGATTCGCGCCTCCGGGAACCGTTCGGCAAGGGCACGTACCGCAGCGGCTTCCTCGGCCGCCGGCAGCGCTCCACCCTTGAGCTTGAAGTCCTGGAATCCGTACCGCGCCTGCGCGGCCTCGGCAAGGCGCACGATCGACTCGGGATCCATGGCCTCCTCGTGCCGGATGCGCATCCAGTCGTCGGCTCCGGCGGCCTCGTCGTCCGCACCGCGGTAGGCGAGGTCGGTCTTGTTCCGGTCGGCGACGAAGAACAGGTAGCCCAGAGCCTGCACCTTCTCGCGCTGCTGCCCGTCCCCCAACAGTGCTGCGACACTGACACCGAGGTGCTGTCCGAGCAGATCCAACAGCGCCGATTCCACTGCGGTCACCGCATGGATCGCAATCCGCAGATCGAACGTCTGCGCCCCGCGGCCACCGGAATCCCGATCGGCGAACGCGCGACGCATCTCGGCGAGAATCGCGTTGTAGTGGCCGACGCCCTTGCCCTCGACCAGCACGCGCGCATCCTCGAGAGTCTTCCGAATCGCCTCTCCTCCCGGCACTTCGCCGACGCCGGTGCGCCCGTCCGAGTCGGTGAGCACCACCAGATTGCGAGTGAAGTACGGTGCATGCGCACCGCTGAGATTGAGCAGCATGTCGTCGTGGCCCGCGATGGGTACCACGCGCATCTCGCTGACGACGGGGGTGCTGGTGTGGACGCTCATGTCCGACCTTTCCTCACATACTTCCGGTGACTCTGCTCACAGGAAACACTAGGGCCGCGGATCGATGCATGTCCAAGACCATCTACGCATCGACCGATGCAGTAGAGGTATCGGCATCCGCAGCCGGTGCTCATCGGGCCTGGCAGCAACATCGATACCGAGACTGAATCAAATGCGACTTTTTTCGACTTGGACATGTATCGATCGGCCTTCTAGCGTGGTGATCTATGAGCCAGGTCACGCCCTGGTGTCAGCGCACGTACCGCACCACAGCCCTAGGAGTCACCCCATGACAGCGTCGACGACACAGTCCACCAACCTCACCGGCCGGATGATCATCGCCGGCGTCCCGGTCTTCGGTGCCGGCACGCAGATTCACGGAGTCGACCCAAGCACCGGCGAGGATCTCGAACCCGCCTACGGTCACGGCAACGACACCGACGTCGAGAAGGCCTGTGCCGCAGCAGCCGAGGCGTTCGCCGACTACCGCGCCACGTCCTCGGAGACCCGCGCTCAGTTCCTAGAGACCATCGCCGACAACATCGCCGCCCTCGGCGACACTCTGATCGAGCGCACCGTTGCCGAGTCAGGACTCCCGTTGGCCCGCATCACCGGCGAGGTCGGCCGCACCACCGGACAACTGCGCCTGTTCGCTTCGGTTCTGCGCGAGGGCAGTTGGAACGGTGCCCGCATCGATCCGGCACTGCCCGAGCGCACGCCACTGCCCCGCCCCGACATCCGCCAGCGGCAGATTCCGTTGGGCCCGGTTGCGGTGTTCGGGGCCAGCAACTTCCCGCTCGCCTTCTCCGTTGCCGGCGGCGACACCGCTTCTGCGCTCGCGGCAGGCTGCCCCGTGGTGGTCAAGGCCCACGATGCCCATCCCGGAACGTCCGAGCTGGTCGGTCGAGCAATCGCCGACGCTGTGGCCTCCACCGGAATGCCCTCGGGCACATTCTCACTCCTGTTCGGCTCCGGCCGCGGACTCGGTACCGATCTGGTGACCGATCCGCGCATCAAAGCCGTCGGATTCACCGGATCCCGTTCGGGTGGAACGGCCCTCGTGGCCGCGGCGGCCGGTCGTCGCGAGCCCATCCCGGTGTACGCGGAGATGAGTTCAATCAACCCGGTGTTCGTCATGGACGGCGCACTCGCCTCCCGCGGGGCCGAACTCGGCCGCGCCTTCGTCGCATCGCTCACGATGGGCTCGGGGCAGTTCTGCACCAACCCCGGCCTCGTGATCGCCGTCGACGGCCCGGGCCTGCAGTCCTTCACCGACGCGGCCACCACAGCGGTGCAGGAATCGACCCCCACCACGATGTTGACCCCGAACATCGCGTCGAGTTACGCGGACGGTGTCGCCACGCTGTCCGGTTCGGTCACCGAGATCGCCCGTGGTACCGAAACGGACGCTCCGAATGCCTGCCGCGCAGCACTGTTCGACACCGACGCCGACACGTTCCTCACCTCCGAGGCCGCGCAGGCCGAGGTCTTCGGCTCGTCGAGCCTCATCGTTCGCTGCACCGATGCACAGCAGGTCCGGGATGTCGCCGCGCTGCTCGAAGGCCAGCTGACCGCGACCGTGCACGCCGACGAGTCCGATCATGCCGAGGCAGGCAAGCTCCTCTCGGTTCTCGAACTCAAGGCCGGGCGCATCCTGTTCGACGGATGGCCCACCGGCGTCGAGGTCGGCCACGCGATGGTGCACGGCGGCCCCTTCCCCGCCACGTCCAACTCCCGCACGACATCGGTCGGATCGCTCGCCATCGAACGCTTTCTGCGTCCTGTCTCCTACCAGGACGTACCGAATTCCCTGCTGCCCAGCGCAATTGCGGACGGCAATCCCGACGGGATCTTCCGCCGCATCGACGGCCGGCTCACCCAAGACTGATCCACCCCACCCACATTCTCGAGGAGATCCCCATGCTCGACGGCGTCCTGTTCTTCCCCGTCACCCCGTTCACCGCTTCCGGTGAAGTCGATTACGACCTGCTGGCCGCTCATATCGCGAAGGGTGTCGACGCGGGACCCGGTGGAGTGTTCATCGCCTGCGGCACCGGCGAATTCCACGCCCTCGAAACCGAGGAGTTCGGCAAGATCGTGCGCACCGCAGTCGACGTCGTCGCGGGTCGCGTGCCGGTCTACGCCGGTGCGGGCGGATCCGTCGCCCAGGCAAAGGCATTCGCGGCGAGCGCGAAGTCGAACGGTGCTGACGGCATCCTGCTGCTCCCTCCCTACCTGGTGACGATGCCGCAGGCCGGTCTGGTCAATTACACCAAGGCCGTTGCCGGTGCATCGGATCTGCCGCTGATCGTCTACAACCGCGGCAACGCCCGCTTCACCGAGGACTCGGCCGTCGAGGTGGCGCAGCTGCCTACTGTCGTCGGATTCAAGGACGGCACAGGGGATCTCGATCAGGTCGGCCGCATCGTCCGCGCGGTGCTGGACGCGCTGGAACCGTCGGGCAAGTCTTTCCAGTTCTTCAACGGTCTGCCCACCGCGGAGGTCTCGCAGCAGGCATACCGCGCGATCGGGGTCACGCTGTACTCGTCTGCGACGTTCGCGTTCGCACCCGAACTGGCCCTGGCGTTCTATCGTTCGCTCGACAGCGGCAACGACGAGCTCACTGCCGCACTGCTTCGCGAGTTCTTCCACCCGCTGGTTCGCCTGCGCGACAAGGTTCCCGGCTACGCCGTCTCTCTCATCAAGGCGGGCGTGACGATGGAAGGGATCGAGGCAGGCCCGGTTCGTCCGCCACTGGTGGACATCAGTGCCCCGCACCTCGAGGAACTGACCGCGATCGTCGCCGCCGGCCGGGCCGTGTTGGCCGACGAGCTCGCGGTGCACTGATGCAGGATCCGGTCCTGATCACCGGCGCTCGGATCACCCCGATCGCCTTCGTCGATCCTCCGTTGCTCAACACCGTCGGCGTGCACCAGCCCTACGCACTGCGCGCGATCATTCAGCTCGACACCGATGCCGGTGTCGTCGGCCTCGGTGAGACCTACGCCGACACTGCGCATCTCGCCCGACTCGACGCGGCCGCGCAGGCCATCACCGGCCTGGATGTGTTCGCACTCAACGCCGTTCGAGACGCTGTCGACACCGTACTGGGGACGCTGTCGATCACCGGCGGAGACGGCGTTGCAGGAATGATCACCACTGCCAGCACCACCGACCGAGTGTTCTCACCGTTCGAGATCGCCTGCCTGGACGTGCAGGGGAAAGTGCTCGGTCGGCCGGTGTCGGATCTGCTCGGCGGGAAGGTTCGCGATTCGGTTCCGTTCAGTGCGTATCTGTTCTACAAGTGGGCAGCGCATCCCGGTGGACAGCCGGACGAGTGGGGCGAGGCAGTCGACCCGGCCGGTCTGGTACGGCAGGCCCGAAAGATGATCGACGAGTACGGCTTCGAGGCCATCAAGGTCAAGGGTGGTGTCTTTCCGCCCGACGAAGAGATCGCCGGAATCAAGGCACTACGGGAAGCGTTCCCCGAGCTGCCGCTTCGGCTCGACCCCAACGCGGCGTGGACGGTCGACACGTCCATCCGCGTCGCGGCCGAACTCGACGGCATCGTCCAATATCTGGAAGACCCGACTCCGGGGCTGGAGGGTATGGCAGAAGTCGCGCGGGAGGCGAAGATGCCTTTGGCGACCAACATGTGCGTCGTCGCATTCGATCACCTGAAGCCGGCCGTACGGAAGGACTCGGTTCAGGTGGTGCTGTCCGACCACCACTACTGGGGAGGTCTGCAGCGTTCGAGGCTGCTCGCCGGAATCTGCGAGACCTTCGAGATGGGCTTGTCGATGCACTCCAACAGCCACCTCGGCATCAGCCTGGCCGCGATGGTGCACCTCGCTGCGGCAACGCCCAACCTCACCTACGCCTGCGACACTCACTGGCCGTGGAAGGACGAGGATGTCATCGTTCCGGGTGTCCTGAACTTCGTCGACGGGGCAGTGGCCGTTCCTACGGCCCCGGGTCTGGGCGTCGAGATCGACGAGGATGCTCTGGCGGCGCTGCATCAGCAGTACCTCGATTGCGGGATCCGGGATCGCGACGACACCGGATACATGCAGAGCATCTATCCGAGCTTCCAGAACACCTGCCCGCGCTGGTAACGCGAGTCCCTGCACCCGCACAGCGCTAAACTCGCCCGAGGTCGTGGGGATCTGTGCGAGAGGTTAGTCCTGTGAACAGTGGCTGGCAGTATTCCCCTGCCTCGGTGGCTCGTACGTCCGGAGTCAACTGTCTGGTCAGCGGCCTTGTCGGTGTCACCTCGATCGCGACAGAAGGTCCTCGGGCCGCTCCGATCCTGCTCGCACTTGCGGTGTCGTGGTGCGGACTGGGCGTGTACATGATCGCCGCGGCACCGGTGCTCTCCCGTCGCCTGTATCTGATGATGCACCTGTCGGGACTGACCAGTATCGCGCTGTTCTGCACCGCAGCGGGCGGGCACACCGTCGCACTGTCCGGAATCTTTCTGCAACTGCTGCTGGTGACGCCCGCCTTCATCGTGCTTCCTCATCGCGTCGCACGTCGGACGACCGTGCTCAATGCGCTCTACATCGCATATCTGGGCATCGTGGTGGGAGAGATCGATCCTGCGCTGGTGATCAACGCCGAGCTCGTGTTGATCGCGATCGCCATTTCTGCGGCGTGGGTACAGAGCGTGGCGTCGAACTCCGAGATCGACCACCTCACCGGGCTCTCGAATCAGCGACGGCTCAGCCGTGAACTGGATGCGCGGCCCGGCACCAGAGGCAGTTCGAGAATCGATGCGATCGCTGTCGTGGACATCGATCGGTTCAAGGTGATCAACGACGACTTCGGGTACGCGGCAGGCGATCACGCACTCGAGCTCGTCTCGTCCGCTCTCCGCACGTGCCTGCCTCGGCAGTACCTGCTCAGCCGCTCCGGCGGCGACGAGTTCACGGTGCTGTGTACGTCGGGCTCGATCGCGGAGTTGAGCGCCGCCGTCGACTGCGTCCGGGCCGAGCTGCCGTCGGATCTGACGATCTCGGTGGGAGTGGCGGGTAGGCAGGGCACCGAGTCCGCCCGCACCACTCTCGGCCGAGCCGATCGGGCGCTGTACGAATCGAAGAACCTCGGCCGAAATCGCACGACCGTCCACGACTAGGTCAGCTCGAAGCACCGACCTTGCGGAACAGCAGATCGATCATCGTCCGTTTCGATGCCTCGTCCTGCGGGTGTGTCAACATGGCCTCGATGACGAAGACGATCATGCGGGTCGCCGGCTCGATGTCGGTGTCGGCGACCCCGTCGTTGCGCAGTTCGACGGCGATCCACTGCTCCCACAGCGCATGAAAGTCGTTGTGCCACTTGTCAATATAGGCCGAGACCGAAGTGCGCGAGTGGACCGTGTCGACCAGTCGGTGATATCTCTCCAGCTCGTCCACGACCCAGAGAACCTGCTCGGTCACCGACTTGTCGGCGAGGGCAACGAACCGGCTCAGTGCGTCGGCATGGATCTCGTCCAGCACGCCGACCAGTAGCTCGTCCTTGTCACCGAAGTACCAATAGATCGTATTGGTCGTCACTCCGGCAGCGGTGGCGATCCGCCCCATCGGGGTGTGCTCGTAACCGTCGTCGACGAACAGCGACCGAGCTGCGTTCACGATCTCGGAACGCTTCTCGGCGCGATCGACGGGTCGACGGTTGCGCGGCATTCCACGATCCTATCTTGATCGACATTCAAGAGGCTGCTAGCTTCTTGAATGCCGATCAAGAATCCGAAAAAGGGACGACCGACATGAGTGCCGACAACCAGACCGGATACACCCGAACCGACGAATGGTTCGACTCGGAAGGGGTCCGTTGCGCCGTCGCGGTGTACCGACCCGCCGAATCCAGCGGGGATACCCCTGCCGTCGTCATGGCCCACGGCTTCGGCACCCCACGCGTCATTCGCCTCTTCGCTTACGCAGAGGTCTTCGCCCGCGCCGGTTACACCGTTCTCGTCTTCGACTACCGGCACTTCGGTGACAGCGACGGGGAGCCGCGACAGCTGCTCGACATCGGCAAGCAACTCGTCGACTGGCGCAACGCCGTCGCCTACGCACGAACACTCGAGGGCGTCGACTCGGATCGCATCGTCGGTTGGGGTACTTCCTTCGCAGGCGGACACGTGCTCACTCGGGCCGGCGCAGGCGAGAACTTCGCGGCGGTCATCGCCCAGATCCCACACGTGGACGGAATCGCGGCCGTGCGCGCGACCGGGCCTCGGCGCACTCTCCAGCTGGCCCCGTCAGCGGTGATCGACCGGATCCGCGCACTGCGCGGACGATCACCCCGATACGTGGACTCGGTCGGCAATCCCGGTGACCTGGCTGTCATGACCTCACCCGACGCCGTTCCCGGACGCGACCGACTCCTCCTCGAATCAGGCCTGAGCGAGGGCGACTACCCGGAAAACGTTGCCGCACGGATACTCCTGCGCATCGGGCTGTACTCACCCGGCCGCACCGCGTCGTCCATCCGATGCCCGGTGCTGTTGCAGATCATGTCCGACGACGTGGTCACACCGGCGTACGTCACCGTGAAGGTCGCAGCGAGAATTCCCGACGCCACCGTGCACATCCACAAGGGCGGACACTTCGATCCCTATGTGCAACCGTTGTTCCCCACCATCGTCGACGAGCAGCTCGCGTTCCTGAAAAGAGTTGTGCCGGTGCAGTAGAGCTACCGCTCGGCAGGGTCGGTGTTCGTCAACGGGGCGACGATATTGGCGAGCATGGTCGCGATGGTGGCGACGACGATGCGTCGTTCCGCGGCGTAACCGCTCTGGTACCAGGTCATTGCGGTGTGGCTGATGCCGCCGATCGCGGCGGTGGCGAGCAGGTCGATATCCACATCGGGCCCCGACTCCACGTCGCCCGCGAACGTGCGGAGGTAACCGAGCAACAGCGTCCCGAATTGCTGCATCACCGTCAGATACGTCTGCTCGACGCGCGGACTGACCCCGAGCACCTCCATCCACACCACCCGAGCCAGGTGTGGGTCCTCGACGACCCGAAAGAAGGGATCGAGCAACTGTTCGGCGGCGGCTCTGAGGTCGCCGTCGGAATCGATATCCGCCATCGTGTCGGACACCGAGTCGGTCAGGTGTGCAATGCATTCCGCGTACACGGCAAGCAGGAGATCCTCGGTCCTGTCGAAGTACTGATAGAAGTGCCGGTCGGCGATCTTGGCCTCGCGGCACAGTCCGCGCACGGTGGCCGCTCGGTATCCGACGCTGCCGAACACCCGCAGTCCGGCATCCAGCAGTTGCCGCCGCCTTCGGTCGTCGCGGTCGGCGGCACTCTCACCGCCGTAGGCCCGACCGGCCGCTTCGGACACCGAGCTCATGACCGTCGGGCATCCAGTTCGGCAGTCAGACGGATCAATTCGGCGTCCCGCTCCATCGTGGCGTCCATGATCGGGTTCACGATGCCGCGCAGTATCGAGATCGGAATCCAGCGGCCGGGTACGGAAATGCGCGCAGCTCTTCGTCCGATCCCTCGAACGGCGACCCGGGCGAGCTTGTCCGGGGTGATCGGGCGGAGCAGCGGCGTGGGGAAGGCGCGGTCGATCATGGCTGTCGCGACGTCGTCGCCGCCGAATGCGACCTCGGCGATCGGCGTCGCGACCCATCCCGGATACAGCACTCCCGCTGTCGCTTTCGTGCCCGCAAGTTCCGCGCGCAGAGCACGCCCGAGCTGTTCGACCGCTGCCTTCGATGCCGCGTACGGTGCATTCGCCAGGCCGTTGAGGTACGCGTACGTGGACGAGGTGATCAATACGTAGCCGCCTGACTCGACGATGTGTGGGAGGGCGGCACGCACCGTGTTCCACACGCCGATCAGGTTGACGCCGATGACGCGCTCGAAAACTCCGTCTTCGACGGACCGTATGGTCGATGCCTGTGCACCGCTGGAGATTCCGGCGTTGGCCATCACGATGTCGAGCGTGCCGAAGGTCTCGATCGCGGTGGCGACGGCCGCGTCGAGCTGCTCCCGCACGGTGACGTCGGCGTAGGCGATCGCCACGCGCTGGTTGCCCAGTTTCGCCGCCACAGACTCGAGGTCGGTCGATTTCATGTCTACGAGGACGATCGACGCACCGCGTCGATGCAGCGCCGACGCAACGGCGGAACCGATGCCGCCTGCTGCTCCCGTGATCAGCGCTACCTGGCCCGAGTGATCCTTCATGCCGACACCTCGTCTTTCGCGGTCGCCTCGGTGGGCGAGAAGTGAATGTGGTGTTCCTGCGGACGAAATCGCTTGGCCCACCGGCGGAAGGTGAAGCTGAAGCCGGGGAACATCGCCACGACGTGCCCGGATTTGGATTGATACCAGCTGTGGCAGCCACCGTCCTTCCAGACGGTGCCCTCCATCTCACGGTGAATCTTGTCGGTGTAGGCCTGTTCTGCATCTGCAGCGACCTCGATCGCCAGCGCCCCACTGTGCCTGACGGCGTCGATCGCCCGCACGATGTACTCCATCTGCGCCTCGATGAGGAAGATGGCGGAGGTGTGACCGATACCGGTGTTCGGTCCGGTGACGACGAAGAGATTGGGAAAGCCGGGAATCGTGGTGCCGAGGTAGGCGCGCGGGTACGGATCCCAGACCTCGGACAGGGCCCGGCCGTCGCGTCCGATCACCGGGTACGAGATGACGCCGTCGGTGGCGTCGTATCCGGTGGACCACACCAGCAGATCGACATCGACGTGTTCGCCGGTGGTGGTGACGATTCCGGTTTCGGTGATCTCGGCGATACCGTCGTTCCTGTCGTGCAGAGTGACGTTCGATTTCCCGAGTGCCGGATAGAGCGTGTTGGACAGCAGCACTCGCTTGCAACCGATGGTGAAGTCCGGGGTGACCTTGGCCCGAAGTTCGGTGTCCGGAACCTGAGACTCGATGTGTTTCAGAGCAGTTCGCTGGGCTACGGCTTTGAGCATTCGCCGCGAGTACTTGAAGCCGATGATGCGGGTCTCGAGGGTCCAGTAGATGCCGGCGCGAACCGCCCTTCGAATCGGTTCGATGCGCAACAGCTTTCGCTGGATCGCCGTGAATTCACGATCGTGGCGCGGCATCACCCAGTGCGGGGTGCGCTGAAAGACGTGCAGCTGCTCCACGTCGGGTTGGATCGCGGGGATCACCTGTGCGGCGCTGGCACCGCTGCCTACGATCGCCACTCTCTTGCCGGCGTGGTCGTACTCGGTGTGCCAGTCGTTGGTGTGGAACTGGGTGCCCTGGAACTTCTCTCGCCCGGGGAACGGCGGTACGACGGGTGTACTGAGTGGTCCCGACGCGTTGACGACGAACTTCGCCGCGTAGTCACCCCGCGAGGTGGTGATGGTCCAGTGGTCTCCCGCCCATTCGATCTTCCGGACGTCGGTGTCGACATGCGTACGAGCCGGCAGACCGTTCGATTCGAGCACGTGGTCGGTGTATCGCTCCAGTTCCTCGCGTTCGGCGAACATGCGCGACCACTCGAACGGCTCGGAGGCGATCGAGTACAGCGGACTCTGCACGTCGACGGCTGCGCCCGGGTAGCGGTTCTGCTTCCACGTGCCGCCGAGGAAAGGACGCCTCTCGAGAATGACGAAGTCGTCGATCCCGCGATCGAGCAAGGCCTTGGCGGCGCACTGGCCACCGAAGCCGCTGCCGATGATGACCACACTGTGCATCTGCATATCGACTGACCCCTCCCACGGGCGCGGCATCCGATGACGCGCGTCATCACTTTAAAGTGATGACGCGTGATTCCGCAATGGAATCGAGTCGACCCGCGACAGGTCACCGACGGGCCGCGTACCGCACCAGGGACGCCCCCGACGGAAATGCTCTGCACTCCAGGAGGCGCAACCACTGCGACGGAGTTCCGTCGAACAATCGTTCGCCGTGCCCGCGCACGTAAGGGAACTGGAACAACCGGTATTCGTCCACGAGGTCCAACGCGATCAACTCCCGACACAGGGTGATACTCCCCGTGCAGACGATGTCCGATCCGCTCGAATTCTTGATCCTCGTGACCTCGTCGATCAGTCGGCCGGACAGCACGGTCGAGTTCACCCACCCGGGGTCCGTCAGCGTCGAGGACACGACGTACTTCGCGACGCGGTTCAGGTGATCGGTCACACCGGTTGTGTCATCGGTTTTCGGACCCCAGTAGTCGCGCATACTCTCGAAGGTCGAGCGCCCCACCAAGAATCCATCCGACTCGTCTCTCTGCGCGGCCAGCGCCGCGTCGAGCTCGGGGTCCCCGCCTGCCCGGGCGAACCAGTCGTCGGTCGCCTCGATGACTCCGTCGACAGTGATGTTCTGTGTGATCACCAGTGAGCGCATGCTCGACGTGTACCACCTCAACCGCACGTCCGAATCACGATCGCCCGAAAATGGTCGAAGACTGCGCCTCCGCGCGTGCGCAACCGTTGGTGTGCGGACCGGGGTCGACGCAGGTCGAGACCCACCCGTAGCGTTGGACGCATGTCGCGATCACCACGTAACCGGAAATCCCCCGCCGCTCCGAGAAAGCGAGCCTCTTCCGCACTCCAGGCCGGGCACCTTCGCGTGATCGCAACCGGCGGTCTGGGCGAGATCGGCCGGAACATGACCGTGTTCGAGTTCGACGGAAAACTGCTCATCGTCGACTGTGGTGTGTTGTTCCCCGAGGAGCACCAGCCCGGCGTCGACGTCATCCTGCCCGACTGGAGTTGCATTCGGGATCGCCTCGACGACGTCGTGGCGATCGTCCTGACGCACGGACACGAGGACCACATCGGCGGCGTCCCGTACCTGCTGCGCGAGCGCGGTGACATTCCCGTCATCGCGTCGCGGCTGACGCTGCACTTCCTGGCCGCCAAGTTCGACGAGTTCAAGGTCTCGACGACGCTGATCGAGGTCGAAGCGGGGCAGACGCGTCAGGAAGGTCCGTTCGAGCTCGAGTTCGTCGCCGTCAACCATTCGATCCCCGACGGCCTCGCTATCGCCATCCGTACCGACGCAGGCCTGGTGCTGCACACCGGCGACTTCAAGATGGATCAGTTCCCGCTCGACGGTCGCATCACCGACCTGCGTAGCTTCGCGCGCCTCGGCGAGGAAGGGCTCGATCTTCTCCTCGTCGACTCGACCAACGCCGAGGTTCCCGGGTTCATGGTCTCGGAACGTGATCTGGTCCCGGCCATCGAGAAGGTGTTCCGCGAAACGTCGGGACGCGTGATCGTCTCGAGCTTCGCCAGTCACGTCCACCGCATTCAGCAGGTGCTCGACGCCGCGCATGCGCAGGGCCGCAAGGTTGCGTTCGTGGGGCGATCGATGGTGCGCAACATGAAGATCGCGACCGATCTGAGCTACCTCGACGTACCCGACGGGCTCGTGGTCGATCTGCCGAAGCTCAACCGGCTTCCGGCGCACAAGATCACGCTGATCTGCACCGGATCGCAGGGCGAGCCCCTCGCCGCCCTCTCGCGGATGGCGTCGGGCGAACACCAGATCAAGGTGGGCGACGGCGACACCGTACTGATGGCCAGCAGCTTGATCCCCGGTAACGAGAACGCGATCTACCGCGTCATCAACGGTCTCGTCGAGAAGGGTGCACGCGTGGTGCACAAGGGAAATGCCAAGGTGCACGTCTCCGGCCACGCCAGCGCAGGCGAGCTCGTCTACTGCTACAACATCCTCGAACCCGCCAATGTGCTTCCCGTCCACGGTGAAGCGCGACACCTACGCGCCAATGCCGATCTCGCGATCAGGACCGGCGTACCGCGTGATCGTGTGCTGATCGCCGAGAACGGAAGCGTCATCGACCTGTTCGACGGCGTCGCTCAGATCACCGGAAGTGTCCCCATCGAACTGATCTACGTCGACGGCAGTGCCGTCGGTGGGGTGACCGAGGATTCGTTGGCCGAGCGCCGGCTGCTCGCCAACGAGGGCGTCCTGACCGTCATCGCCATCGTCGATCCCGATACCGGCCTGCTGGTCGACGACGTCGACTTCATCGGACGCGGATTCGCGCACGAGGCCAACGCTTTCGACTCGTTGGCCAAGGCGATCGGCAAGACCCTCACCCGCGAGAGCGACGTGAACGTGGCCTCCCGCGAGCACATCGAAAAGCGCATCGTGCAGGAGTCGGCGCGCTGGGCCAAGCAGACCCTGGGCCGTCAGCCCCTCATCGTTCCGGTCGTCGTCGACGGCTAGAGCACGTCTTCTCGGTGACGAGGTGAGTGACCACAGGAAAGCCGCGCGTGGAACGGCTGCTGCCCGGTACGCCAGGGTCGGTCTGTCGTGCCGGGTCGCCGGTCCCCGCCCGATCCGAGCAAATTGTGCGTTCGGCCCCTGTGGATGGTTCCTGCCCCTAGAGTCGTGTGAATAGCTCCGGTAACGATCCGGAACGTCGACCGGGGGGTCTCGATGGGGAAGTACGCGAAGTTCGGCCGTCGGTATGCGGCGGTGGTGGCTGCGGTGTCACTGGTGGTGTCGGGCGGGCAATGGTCGGCGGCTGCCGATCCACTCGGCGATTTCCAGAATCCACCGCGCACCGCCGAATCGATCGCCGCGACACCGCTCGACGATCCGTGGGTCGTGCCGCCGCCCGGATACGAAACAGCCGCTCCCGGAACAGTTCTACGGACCCGTAGCGTCACCGTCGGACCACTTGTCACCCCGGTCACCACCACCCAACTGCTGGTCGCCTCGACCGACGCGAAGGACCGCCCCGCTGCCATCGTCACCAGCGTCATCGTCCCGACCGCGCCCTGGACCTCGCCCGGTCCGCGCCCTGTTGTCGCCTACAACATGGCCATCGATTCGCTCGGTGCCACGTGCGAGCCATCGTGGACCATGCAACGCGGCATCGCTCCGGAATTGGCACCCGTGCAGCTGCTTCTGGCGCGGGGCTACGCCGTCGTCGTCACCGACCATCAGGGGCCGCGCCATGCGTACGCCGTCGGACCGATGGCGGCACATGCCGTACTCGACGGTCTGCGCGGAGCGGTCACGACCGCCGCGATCGGCCTCGATCCGACTGCGCCCCTGGGCATCACGGGCTATTCGGGCGGGGCGATCGCATCGGGCTGGGCCGTGCAGGAGGCTCCGGCCTACGCCCCCGAACTGAACATCGTCGGCGCAGCGTTCGGCGGAACGCCCACCGACTTCGCGCTGCTCCGTCAGTCCATGAACGGCAACGCCGCGTCGGCGGTGTTCCTCGCGGCAGCGATGGGCGTTGCGCGCGAATACCCCGAGATGCTCTCGCTCTACAACGACGACGGGTGGCGGCTCGCACAGGCGTCGAAGGACCTGTGCATCGTCGGGATCGCTCCGTTCGGAATCGTTGCTCCGATCCGTATCGAGTCACTGTCCATCACTCCCGATGCGTTCAATTCGCCGCTGGCGCTCGCGATTGCCGATCGGAATCGATTGGGAGACGGCGGAACTCCGACGGCACCGGTGTTCATATATCACGGACAGCAGGAGTTCTGGATTCCGAAGGAAGGTCCGGAGGCCGTGTTCGACAAGTGGTGTTCACGCGGAGCCGACGTCCGCCTCGAGGAATACCTGGGTGAACACAGCATCGTGGCCGGCACCGGAGCTCCCGCTGCGTTCGCGTGGTTGGACGACCGCCTGGCGGGAATTCCGGTTCGACCCGGATGCAGTAGCTTCGGCCGCTAGAGCCGAACCTACTCGCTCCGGACTGCTGCTCCGCGAGTCGACAGCACCTCGGTCAGCTCCTCGGCGTAGGCGAGCTGCCGCCGCAGCGTGCGGCAGCTGTCCTCGGCCTTGGTATGACATTCACGAACGAAGGCCGCGGCCGACGACCTCGCGTCGTCGGCCGCGTTCTCGTCTCCGAGGATGTCGAGGGATTCCAGGAGCTGTTTCATCTCGGCCAGGGTGAAGTCGAGCGGCTTCATCCGGCGGATGACGAGCAGACGCTCGACGTCGGTCTCGGTGTACAGCCGAAAACCACCGGCCGAGCGAGCAGAGGGGGTGACCAGGCCGACGTCGTCGTAATGACGAACCGTGCGGATGGACAGCTCGGTGCGTTGAGCCACCTGTCCGATCTGCATGTGTGTGCCGTCGTCTGCCATGTGCCGCCTCTCCTCGCCCGAGCGTCCACCCTAGTCAGTGCTCGCCGCCCAGGTTTCCACTGAGACGATCGTGCCGCTCGACCGACGGCGCGTTCATACCGACGATCTTCACCGTCTTGCCCTTCGCCGCGTACTTGGTGGTGATGGCGTCGAGAGTCGCCACGGTCGAGGCGTCCCAGATGTGCGACTCGGACATGTCGATGACGACGTTCTTCGGATCTCCGACGTAGTCGAACTGATAGATCAGATCGTTGCTCGACGCGAAGAACAGCTCGCCCTTCACCGCGTAGACGCGCGTGTCCTCGTCCGGATGAGCCACATCGACCACCTCGGTCAGGTGCGCAACCCTCCTGGCGAACAGCACCATCGCGGTGACGACACCGACGACGACGCCGTAGGCCAGGTTGTGGGTGACCACGGTGACAGCGACCGTGACAACCATGACGAGAGTTTCGCTCTTGGGCATGCGCCGCAACGTCTTCGGGTGAATGCTGTGCCAGTCGAAGGTGCCGACCGACACCATGATCATCACGGCGACCAGCGCGGCCATCGGAATGAGCGCGACGATGTCACCGAGCCCGACCACCAGGATCAGCAGGAAGGTGCCGGCGAGGAATGTCGAGATACGGGTTCGAGCACCGGAGACCTTGACGTTGATCATGGTCTGGCCGATCATCGCGCAGCCGCCCATACCGCCGGTGAACCCGGTGACCAGATTCGCCACACCCTGACCCCATCCCTCACGAGTCTTGTCGGAGTGCGAATCGGTGATGTCGTCGACGAGCTTGGCCGTCATCAGTGATTCGAGCAGACCGACCAAAGCGATCGCGAGCGCGAACGGCGCGATGATCGACAGCGTGTCGAACGTGAAGGGCACGTCCGGTATCAGGAACGACGGCAGCGAGGACGGCAGCTCGCCCTCGTCGCCCACGTCCGGGACGGCCAGCGCGAAGACGAGAGTGACAGCGGTGAGTATCACGATCGCGATCAGAGGTGCAGGCACGACGGAGGTGAGCTTCGGTAGGAAGAACATGACGAGCAGTCCGGCCGCGACCATCGGGTACACCAACCACGGCACCCCGATCAGGTACGGCACCTGCGAGGTGAAGATCAGGATCGCCAGCGCGTTGACGAATCCGACCATGACGCTGCGCGGGATGAACCGCATGAGTTTGGCGACACCGAGGACGCTCAACACGATCTGCAGGACGCCGCCGAGAATCACCGCGGCGATGAGGTAGTCGAGGCCGTATTCACGGGCCAACGGAGCGACAACCAGGGCGATCGCACCGGTGGCCGCAGAGATCATCGCCGGTCGGCCACCGACGATGGAGATGGTGACGGCCATCGTGAACGACGCGAACAGCCCGACGCGCGGATCGACACCGGCGATGATCGAGAACGAAATGGCTTCCGGGATCAACGCCAGCGCCACCACCAGCCCAGCGGGAACCTCGGTTTTCAGTCGCCTCGGTGAGCGCAACGCACCCAGCACCGAGACGTCTTCGACAGCGGTGGCAGGCACCTGGGCAGCTCGAGACACGACAACTCCGTTCGATGGGTGCGAGGGACTGCGACAGGTACAGCGTCCGCTCCGCCGGCAACTCTACTCTTACCGGAGAGAAGGTTGTCAATCGTCGGGGTTTCCACGAGGTGCGCTAGATTCATACGAGAAACACGCCGAAACTCCCCAGCGCGATGCAAGGAATGAATGGATGTTCTCGCTCAACAGGCTGTCCTGCTTCATCGCTGTCGCCGAGGAGTTGCACTTCGGCCGGGCTGCCGAGCGGCTGCACATGACACAACCGCCGCTGAGCAGGCAGATTCAACAACTCGAGAGCGAAGTGGGAGTGCAGCTCATCGACCGCACGAGCCGGTCGGTCACCCTGACCGCCGCGGGCCTGGCGTTCCTTCCCGAGGCTCGACGCATCCTCGACCTCGCCGAGGGCGCATTGCTGACGGTGCGACGTGTGCCCACCGGAGACTTGGGGACCGTGGTCGTCGGATTCACCGGCGCATCGGCGCACGCGGTGCTGCCGCAGTTGCTCGACGCCGCACGCGACAAACTTCCCGACGTGAAACTTGTTCTGCGCGAGATGGTCTCGTCGGTGCAGATGGAATCCTTGGCCGTCGGCGATCTGGATCTCGGATTGGCCAGGCCACCACTCAAGCGGCCGGGTATCGCATCGCGGCCGGTGCTGCACGAGTCGTTGATCGCCGCCATGCCCCACGACCACCCTCTTGCCGAGAAGGCCGAACTGACGGTGGAGGACTTCGACGAGCAGCCGATCATCATGTACTCACCCGTCGATGCGCGGTACTTCCACGAACTGCTGATCAGCACGTTCACCATCGTCGGCGTCACCCCGCGCTACGTGCAGTACGTGACCCAGGTCCACACCATGCTGGTCCTCGTTCGCTCGGGCATCGGATTGGCACTGGTGCCGGAGTCCGCGTCGACCATGCGTCCGAAAGGTGTTGTGTTTCGGCCGGTTCGGACCGTCAAGGAACGGCCTGTCGAGCTCGACGCAGCCTGGCGGGTGGACAACGACAACCCGGCGCTGCACCGTTTCATGACCGATGTACTGCCGACGCGTGAGTGGTCGTGATGCGCCGCTGATCGAGTTGCCGAGCGTGCCCGAAACCGCAAGTGAGCGCCCTTTTTACCGACTGCGCGCCCCCGATCAGGTCATAGCGGGGGCGCACAGTCGATAAAAGCGGTGTGAGGTCCCCGTTTGCGTGATCGATGTGATTCGACACGGCAGGACCCGCCGATGACGCGCACTCAGCGCGGCAACCCCACCGGCGGCTTGACGGCCGTCACCGGGCAGTGGGCCTCGAGCAGTACACGCTGAGAGATGCTGCCCATGAACAATTTTCCGACGGGTGATCGACGCCGGATGCCGATGACGACGAGCTGAACCTGCTCGTCGAACGAGAGGTCGATCAGATTGTCGGCATGCGAGCGGCCTGCTTCGTTGTCGTGGATCTTCGTCGTGACACCGAGCGCCGACGCCTCCTCGCGAGCCGATTCGACGGTGGCAGCGAAGTCCGCCTCGCCTGCGCTGTCGTTCTCGGCCACGATGAGCAAGTCCGTTTCGCGCATGAGTGCCTCACGAAACGCGAAGGGCAGTGCGCCTTTTCCTTCGATGGTCGGCGAGTAGCCGACGACGACGGTCACTTCGTCACCGGTGTGACGAGGGTGCCGTCGGCCAGGAAGCGATCGAGGTTCTCGAGCGTGAGCGCTTCCATCGCGGCGCGGGTCTCCACCGTCGCGCTACCCACGTGCGGCAGCAGCACCACGTTGTCCATCGCCACCAGAGCGTCGGGCACGTTCGGTTCGTGGGCAAAGACGTCCAGGCCGGCACCGGCGAGCTGCCCCGCTGCAAGCAACTCGATCAGCGCTTCCTCGTCGACGACGCTTCCGCGCGCCACGTTGATCAAATAACCCTGCGGCCCCAGCGCTTCGAGCACAGCTCGGTCGACCAGATGCGCAGTTCCCGAGCCGCCGGACGCGGCGATGATCAGCACGTCGACGTTCTCTGCGAGCGCTCTCGGGCCGGCAGCGTAGACATACGGCGAACCGTCGATCTCGTTACGATTGTGGTACGAGATCTCGCAGCGAAACCCTCTGAGCCGATCGGCAATTGCCGAACCGATGCGGCCGAGTCCGATGATTCCGACGCGCGTGCCGGTGACCTGACGCGTCAGTGGCGTGTTGCCCTCGGCGGGCCAGCGGCCGGCACGCACGAATCGCTCGGCGGACGAGAGCCCGCGCACGGTATCGATCAGCAAGCCGACAGCCAGGTCCGCCACGCAATCGGTCAGCACGTCGGGGGTGTTGCTCACGGCGATTCCGCGTTCGGCTGCGGCGTCGACGTCGGTGGTGTCGTAGCCGACACCGAAGTTGACGACGGCTCCGAGCTGGGGCAACCGGTCCATCAGCGCAGCATCGACTCCGGTCCGGCCGGAGGTGACGACCGCGGTGATCGAACTGCCGTGTGCGGCCAGAAAGTCCTCGCGCTCGTCGCCCTCGGGAAGAACCAGCGCGTCGTACTCGGAAACCAAGGTGTCCATCAACGACGGTTTGAGTGGTCCCACTCGGAGCACTCGACCGCCCTGTTGCGAATCCTGCTGCGACACAGAGGTTTTCTCTGAGCTGACGGTGACCATTGTTCTCCTCGCGAGATGGTGGAACGTGCGCGTTTCCTGTACGGTATGCCGCTTCTCGAATACCTGTCCAACACGGAAATAACATGGACCGATACCCAAACGGCATGAACGACGCATTGCCGATGCCGCCTCGACTACCCCGACCTGCATCGGGCCTGGTCAGTCCCCCATGCCTGTGACCCAAACCCCATCGAAGCGTCCGGTGTGACCCACGAAACTGCTCGAAAACCGGTTTTCGTCCGGTTGACGATGAAGATCGCACGCTCCTACCGTGTGTCTACCGTCACAGATTCGGCTGCGACATGCAGACGCGGATCCTTTTTCCCACTGGAGGCCACCATGAGCCCTGCACTCTTCGTGCAGCAGGGACGGAACCATCGCGTCATCGCATCAGCCGTTGGCGCACTGTCACTTTCGTTGATCGTGAGCGGCTGCACAGTCGCCAACTCCAACAACGGTGGAGCCGCTCGCGCCGACACCCTGCGCATCGTTCTGCCGCAGGAACCGCCGACCCTCGAGGCGTGCGATGTCTCGCTCACGTCGGTCGGGGTCGTCACCCGCTCGAACATCACCGAGCCCCTCATGGAACGCAACCCCAGCACCGGCGATCTCGAGCCCAAGCTCGCCGACTCGTGGGAACAGACCTCCGACACGGAGTGGACGTTCGCGATCCACCCCGGCGTGACCTTCAGCGACGGCAGTCCCTTCGAAGCCGAGGACGCCGCGTTCTCCATCGACCGCACGGTCAATTCGGAACTGGGCTGCAACGTCGAAGGTTATGTGTTCGGTGACGCGAACCTGGTGGTGAACGCGGTCGATCCGATGACACTGACTGTGCAGTCCCCGGAACCCGACCCCATCCTGCCGCTACGTCTGTCGTTCGTCGAGATGGTCCCACGCACAGCCAGCTACACCGAGCGCGTGCGTGAACCGATCGGAACGGGACCGTTCGCGATCGAACGCTGGGACTACGGACAGAAGCTCTCGCTCGTACGCAACGAGACCTACTGGGGTCCGAAGCCCGAGTACGCCAGGGCCGAATACCAGTGGCGCAGCGAGGGAAGCGTCCGCGCCTCGATGGTGACCAACGGCGAGGCCGAGATCGCGACATCGGTCGGCCCGGAGGACGGGGCAGGTGACCTGGGAGTCGCTTACCCCAACAACGAGACGACGGCGCTCCGCATCCAGGCGGCGCAACCGCCGCTGGACGACATGCGGGTGCGGCAGGCGATCAACTACGCGATCAACCGCGGCGGCATCGTCAAAGCGCTGTTCCGCGGACTCGGCTCGCCCGCAGCACAACTCATCTCCGAGGGCGTCGTGGGATTCAACGAGGACTTGACGCCGTGGCCCTACGACATGGACCGGGCCCGCACGCTGATCGACGAGGCCCGCGCCGACGGCGTACCCGTGGACACCGAGATTCGACTCATCGGGCGCACCGGACAGTTCCCCAAGATCAACGAAACAGTCGAGGTGATCCAGAACTCGCTGTCCAAGATCGGCATGAACGTCAAGATCGAAATGATGGATGCCGCCGGCACTGCCGAATATCAGGAACGCCCGTTTCCGGACGTCGGGCCCTACCTGCTGGTCATTCAGCACGGTAACCAGGCCGGCGACTCGGCCTTCACCGTCGACCAGTACTTCACCAGCGACGGATTCCAGAGCGCCTACGGCACAGCGGAATTCGACAGAGAGATCGCCGCGGCGGGCGCACTGACCGGAGAAGACAGGCAGGACGCGTACGCGCAGGTGTTCGCCGACGAACCGAAGGACATCATGCAGATGGCCTACATCGCGCACATGAACGGTGTGCTCGCCAAGGCGTCCTCGGTCGACTACACCCCCAACTCGGCCACGGTCGACGAAATGCATCTCGCCGCGATGACTCGCGCCGATACCGAGAGGCCCTGACATGTTCAGATTTCTCCGCAGACGGATCTACACCAGCCTCGTTCCGCTGTTCGTCGTCCTGCTCGGCGTGTTCTTCCTCGCTCGGCTCACCGGCGACCCCACCAGCCTGTACCTACCCGAGTCGGCAACTCAGGCCCAGCGCGAGGCGTTCCGCGCCACCAACGGCTTCGATCAGCCGGTGCTGACGCAGCTGCTGGACTACTTCAAGGGCGTCGTGCAACTCGACTTCGGGCAGTCGCTCCGTACCGGCGAGGACGCGTCGGCGATGGCACTGCGCGCATTCCCGGCGACACTGCAGCTGGCGTTCGCGACGATGTTCCTCGCGATCCTCGGCGCCGTGATCATCGGCTGCTGGGCCGCGTACCGGCCCAACTCGCTGGCCGATCGCATCTCGAGCCTGCTGTCGATGACCGCAGCCAGCATTCCCGATTTCTGGTTCGCCATCATGGGCGTCTACGTCTTCGCCATCCTGTTCGGCTGGCTGCCCACCTCCGGTGTCGACAACGGAATGCTCTCCTGGATACTGCCGATCGCGACTCTGCTCATTCGTCCCCTCGGAGTCCTCACCCAGGTGGTGCGCGGCGCAATGGTCTCGGCACTGTCGGCACCGTACGTGCGACTCGCGAGAAGCAAAGGGGCAGGCGATCTCCGGGTCGTCACCCACCACGCCCTGCGTAACGCAGCCGCACCGGCGCTCACGGTCGCAGGCGACCTGATGGTGGGTCTCGTCAACGGAGCGGTGGTCGTCGAGGCCATCTTCGGCTGGCCGGGCATCGGAAAACTGATGATCGACGCCATCCTGCAGCGCGACTTCGCGGTTCTCCAGGCGGCCGTGCTGTTGACGGCGGTGTCCATCTTCGTGCTCAACATCGTCATCGACGCCTGCTATGCACTGCTCGACGCCCGGGTTCGCGACAAGGTGAAGGTCTAGGAGAAACTGATGTCACTCGACTTCGAAGCACCGAAAACGTCCGAGCCCGAGGATGTTCCACCCCAGAGTCCGGTGGAAGCCCGCAAGGCGTCGGCCCCGCTGTGGAAGCTGCTGCTACGCGACAGGGTCGCCACCGTCGCCGCCGCGATCCTGGTGCTGGTCTTCCTCACCGCGGTCTTCGGCCCGATGCTGGTCGGCGACTCGGCGACCGATCAGGACCTCGACCGCTCCAACCTGCCACCGTTCACCCTCGACACCGGGTGGATGAACATCCTCGGCACCGATCCACTGGGCCGCAGCATGCTCGCCCGGTTGATCGTGGCCAGTAGAACCACACTCTCGGTTGCCGTTCCGGCCGTCATCCTCTCGGCGATCATCGGCTCGTTCATCGGTATGTGGGCCGGCTTCCATCGAGGCTGGCGCGAGACCGCGGCGATGCGCGTTGCCGACGTGATCCTGAGCTTCCCGTCCCTGCTGATGGCGGTCGTCGTGCTCTACGTGTTCTCCCCCAGCGCCGCCAACATCGTTCTGGTCCTGACGGTCACCCGCATCCCGATCTACCTGCGCACCGCCCGCGCGGAGTCGGCCGAGCTGCAGAGTCGGTTGTTCGTCGATGCCGCACGAACATTCGGCGCGAAGAGCGGATCGGTGATCAGACGCCACGTGGCCCCCATCCTGCTACCGACCCTGCTCACCGTCGCGACCCTGGACTTCTGCTTCGTCATTCTCGCCGAGTCGTCACTGAGCTTCCTCGGCATCGGCATTCAGCCGCCGGACGTCTCGTGGGGCCTGATGGTCTCGCAGGGCCGCACCTACCTGCAGACCGCGTGGTGGCTCTCGTTCTTCCCCGGTCTGGCCATCGTGCTGACCACCGTCTCGGCCACCGTGCTCGCCGCCTGGGCGCGCATCGCCACCGATCCAGCGCAGCGCTGGCGACTCAATGTGCCCCGCTCCAAGCGATCTCGCCTGCTCCCCGTACGAAAGGTCGTCTCATGAGCGCACCGGCAACCGCACCTCGACGCGCCGATACCGGCAGCGTGGCCCTGGACGTGCGTGGACTGACCGTCGATCTGCGGACCCCGTCCGGCGTCATCCGCGCCGTGGACGACGTCACCTTCACCGCCCGCCGCGGCGAAACCCTGGCCCTGCTGGGTGAATCCGGCTGCGGCAAGTCCATGACGGCACAAGCCATCGTCGGGTTGCTCGAACCGATCGCAGACATCACCGGCGGTTCGGTCGAGATGGGCGAGATCGACCTGGTGACGGCCAAGACCAAGGTGCGACGCACGGTCGCGGCCACCGAACTGGCCATCGTCTTCCAGGACGCACTGACCGCCCTCAATCCGGTCTACACCGTGGGAACCCAACTGGCCGAACCGTTTCGGATCCATCGCGGCATGTCCGGCAAGCAGGCACGAGCGGAGGCCATCGCGCTGATGGCCCGCGTGGGTATTCCCGAGCCCGAATCCCGTGCCGACTCCTATCCCCACCAGTTCTCCGGCGGCATGCGTCAACGCCTGCTGATCGCGATGGCCGTCGCACTGAGTCCGTCGGTACTGCTCGCCGACGAACCGACCACCGCCCTCGACGTGACGGTGCAGGCACAGATCATGGCGCTGCTCAAGGAACTACGCACCGAACACGACATGGCCGTCGTACTCATCACCCACGATCTCGCCCTGGTGGCCGAGGAGGCCGACCGAGTCGCGATCATGTACGCGGGCAACGTCGTCGAGACCGGACCGGTGTCCGAGGTGTTCGGCGCACCGCGACACCCGTACACCAAAGGCCTGTTGGATTCGGTACCCGTCCAGGCAGTCCGCGGTGAGGATCTGAAGTCGATCGGCGGCACCCCACCGGACCTGCACTCCATTCCCGACGGGTGCGTCTATCAGGCCCGCTGCCCGTTGGCCCGCGAGATCTGCATCAGTACTCGTCCCCCGCTCGAATCCGTCGGCAGCGGCCGGATGTCGGCATGCCACTTCCCGAACGAGGTATCCAGCCATGTCTGAGCAACTGTTGACCGTCCGCGGCCTGAACAAGACCTTCGACGTCGGCCGCGGCAAGCTCCGCGCCCTCGACGCCATCGACCTGGACCTGCGACGCGGTGAAACCCTCGGCCTCGTCGGCGAATCCGGCTGCGGCAAGTCCACTCTCGCGCGCACCCTCATGATGCTCGAACGACCCGACTCGGGCACCGTCGCGTTCGACGGCACGGATCCGTTCGCGCTGCGCGGCAAGGAACTGCTCGCGTGGCGTCGGCGGGTACAGATGGTCTTCCAGGACCCGTACGGTTCGCTCAACTCGCGAATGACCGCCGGGGACATCATCGGCGAGCCATGGCGAACCCACAAGAGCCTGTACAGGACTCGACGCGACCGCTCCGCGCGCGTACGTGAGCTGCTGCATCTGGTGGGTCTTCGGCCGAGCGACGAGAACCGCTTCCCGCAGGAATTCTCCGGCGGTCAACGACAACGCCTCGGCATCGCGCGCGCTCTGGCACTGAACCCCGACGTGATCATCTGCGACGAGCCGGTCTCCGCACTCGACCTCTCGGTACAGGCGCAGGTGCTCAACCTGCTCAACGACCTGCAGAAGCAACTCGGCATCTCGTACGTGTTCATCTCGCACGACCTGTCGGTCGTCCGACACGTCGCCGACCGCGTCGCGGTGATGTACCTCGGCCGCATCGTCGAATCCGGGCCCACCGAAGCAGTGTTCGACCGTCCGGCTCACCCGTACACAGCGGCATTGATGTCGGCCGCACCCACACTCGACGCGTCGACGCGCGGGACGAAGATCCTGCTGAAGGGCGAGGTACCGTCGCCGCTGAACCCGCCGTCGGGATGCCGATTCCGCACGCGCTGCTGGAAGGCGACCGAGCTGTGCGCCAGTGAGGCACCCCCGGTGGCGCTCGACGCCGACGAGGCCGATCACATCGCCGAATGCCATTACCCGCTCGCAGCAGGCAATCTCGGCCTCGTCGCTGCCGGGACGTGATGTCGACACACCTGAGCATCACCGGCTTCGTCGTCGTCGCCCTGGCCATCTTTTTCGCATCGGCGATGCAGGCGTCGATCGGATTCGGCATGGGCATGCTCGCCGCGCCGATCGTGGCGATCGTCGACCCCGGCCTCATCCCGGCAACCCTGATCATGCTCGCCGTCGTCGTCAGTGTGCTCGTGCTGGTTCGCGATCGCACTGCCCTCGACCTCTCGGGTGCCGGGTGGGCGCTCGCCGGTCGCCTCCCCGGTTCGGCGGTGGGCGCATTGCTGCTCGTCCTGCTGCCCGAACGCGGACTGGCGATTCTGCTGGCACTGGTGGTGCTGGGCGGTGTCGCACTGACGTCGTTCGGCTGGGTCCCCCTGCCGCACAGACGAAATCTGATGGTGGCCGGGGCCGCGTCGGGAATTCTGGGAACGGCCACCTCCATCGGCGGGCCGCCGATGGCGCTGGTGTGGCAACGCAACACCGGGGCCGAGCTGCGCAGCACCATGAGCTGCTTCTTCCTCGTCGGCTCACTCATCTCGCTGGCGGTGCTGGCAGTGGCCGGGGCAGTGGACACCCACACCGCCACGCTGTTCGTGTTCCTGGCCCCGGCGACTGTTCTCGGCTTTCTGCTGTCGCGGGTGGTCAATCGAGTTCTCGATCGCCGACGCCTGCGGATCATCGCGATCACCGTCTCCGCCGTCGGCGCGCTCGTGCTCGTCGCCCAGCAAGTTCTCACCCTGTTGTGAGACTCGACGCGTCACGTGTCGCATCGGCTCCATTGGGTAGTCGGTCCGAATGACTACGAACAACACGCGCGCGCTGATCGTCGGTGCCACCGGTATTTCCGGGCAGGCCCTGTGCCGCGCCGCACTCGATGCAGGCTGGACCACCTACGGACTGAGCCGCAGCGGCAGTGTCCCCATCGACGGCGTCGTCCCCGTGGCGGCCGATCTGCTCGACCCGGCCTCGCTCGAGGAAGCACTGAAGGACGTCCGCCCCGAGGTCGTGTTCTTCACCGCCTGGATGAAGAAGGACTCGGAGCAGGAGAACATCGAGGTCAACTCGGCAACTCTGCGCAACGTGCTGAACGTGCTCGGCCCCCTCGACTCGGTGAAGCACGTCGCGTTGATGACCGGACTCAAGCACTACCTCGGACCGTTCGACGCCTACGGCGAGTCCGTGATGGCCGAGACCCCGTTCCACGAGACCGAGGATCGACTCGACACCCCCAACTTCTACTACGCGCAGGAGGACGAACTGTTCGCCGGTGCCGAGAAGTTCGGATTCGGCTGGAGTGTGCACCGCGCCCACACCATCTCCGGCTTCGCCGTCGGCAACGCGATGAACATGATGCTCACGCTGTCCGTGTACGCGTCGATCTGCAAGGAACTCGGCGAGAAGTTCGTCTTCCCCGGCTCCGAGACACAGTGGAACGGGCTCACCGACCTCACCGATGCCGACCTGCTCGCCGAGCAGATGGTGTGGGCCGCAACCGACGACAACGGACACAACGAGGCGTTCAACATCGCCAACGGTGACGTCTTCCGCTGGCGCTGGCTGTGGCCGCAGTTCGCCGCGCACTTCGGCGTCGAGCCCGAGGGCTTCGACACCGAGCCGCGCCCCCTCGAACCCCGCATGTCCGACGCGGCCGCCGCGTGGAAGCGCATCGCCGACAAGCACGATCTGGCCGAAAGCGACGTCACCCGGCTGGCGTCGTGGTGGCACACCGACGGTGACCTCGGCCGCGACATGGAATGCCTGACCGACATGAACAAGTCCAAGAAGGCAGGGTTCCTGGGCTTCCGATCCACCCCGGATGCCATCGCCTCGGTGATCCAGCGTTACCGGGATGCGCGCCTGATTCCCTGAATGCCTGCGGCAGTGGTGCGGTTAAGTGCTCTCTGCGGCATTCAACCGCGCCACTGCGGCTCCGCCGCATACTCGGCGTAGCGCTCCCGCACCGCCGGGGTCGGGTCGGCCTCGTAGGACTGGGACGGTGCCTGTGCCCAGGTCGGCGGCTCAGTGGTGCCGGCCAACGTCCACGCGGCCTGACGCGCGGCACCGTCGGCGACGTATTCACCCGGCTCGGGCACGGTCACCGGAACTCCGAGAATCGCCGGAGCCAATGCCCGCAACGCGGCGGACTTCGCGCCGCCGCCGATGAGTAGCACCCGTTTCGTCTCCACACCTTGTGCACGCAGGTGGTCGATACCGTCGGCCAAACCGCACAGCAGTCCCTCGATTGCGGCGCGCGCCAGGTGGCCGGGCGTCGAATTGTTCAGTCGCAGGCCGTGAATCGCGCCGGATGCATCGGGACGGTTGGGGGTGCGCTCACCCTCGAGGTACGGCACCAACACCAGGGCATCGCTGGTCGTCGACAGCGCCAACCGAGACAGTTCGTCGTGGTCGACGCCCAGTAGACGCGCTGTCGCATCGAGCACCCGGGCAGCGTTGAGGGTGCATACCAACGGCAACTGCCGGCCGGTGGCGTCGGCGAATCCGGCGACCAGACCCGAACCATCGGCTGCCGCAACCGATGTCACGGCCGATACGACACCGGAAGTGCCCACCGAGACCACCACGTCACCGGGCTGGGCATCGAGGGCGAGGGCCGCGGCGGCGTTGTCTCCGGTACCCGGTCCGATCAGTGCACCGCTGCGGAGTCGGCCGATGGTCTCGTTCGGTGCCGCGACCCGCGGAAGCTGCGGGTTGCGGCCACGAAAACCCAACTGCAACAGATCGGTTCGATACTCGTTCGAGGCGGCGGAGAAGTACCCGGTGCCGCTGGCGTCGCCCCGATCCGTGGCCAGGGAATCGAGCCCCGATGCGCCGCCGAGCTCCCAGCTGAGCCAATCGTGCGGAAGACACACGGCCGCAGTGCGATCGGCGTTCTCCGGCTCGTGATCGGCGAGCCAGCGCAGCTTGGCTACGGTGATCGAGGCCAACGGAACCACTCCGACGGCGTCGGCCCACGCCTGCCCGCCGTCGACGCCGGTCTCCTTCCCCAACTCCGACACCAAGTCGGTTGCGGCCTGCGCCGACCGAGTGTCGTTCCACAGCAGAGCGTTACGGACCACAGTTCCCGTCTCGTCGAGACACACCATGCCGTGTTGCTGCGCACCGACCGATACTGCGTCCACATCGTCGAGTCCGCCTGCTGCCGCCACTGCCTCGTCGAGCGCATCCTTCCAGCGCTGCGGGTCGATCTCGGTGCCGTCGGGATGGGAGGCTCGCCCCTGGCGCACCAACTCTCCCGATTCGGCATCACGAACGAATACTTTGCACGATTGGGTGGAGGAGTCGATTCCTGCAACGAGAGCCACGATGAGCGGTCCTTTCCTACGCAAGTGTGACTTGGACCCTACCCGCGGTGTTCGGCTGCCTCGGTCACGACGGTGCGTGCATAGGCGATGGCCTGCGGGGTGGTCTCGAAAACACGGCGCGCCTCGTCGTCCTTGGTGGTGAACACACCCAGCGCAGTCAGCGGTCGCAGGTGTTCGGGTTTGGCCGCGGAGATCAGGACGGTGATGTGGCGGTGTTCGAGTTCGGTGATCGTGTCCTTGAGCACGATGGCTCCTGTGGCATCGATCGTGGTCACTCGTGACATGCGCAGGATCACCACTTTCACGTCCGACACGTCGGCGAGCTCGAGCAGAAAGCTGTGCGCGGCTCCGAAGAACAACGCGCCGTCGATCCGATAGGCGACGATGTGTTCGCGAAGCAGATTGCCTTCTTCCTCCGAGACCGCGTCGAGTGCATCCAGAGGCACCTGCTCGACCGTGGCCGATCGCGCGACCGCGCGCAGTGCGAGCACCGCAGCGAACCCGACGCCGACCGCCACGGCCGTCACCAGGTCGAAGACGACCGTGACGAGAAAAGTCGACGCCATCACCACGGTGTCCCCACGACCGGCGCGGGAAATTGCTCGGATGGAGGCAGTTTCGACCATGCGTACCGTCGTCGCCAGGAGCACCCCGGCCAGAGCCGCGAGTGGAATGTCGGCCACCAATCCCGCGGCGGAGTACATGATCGCGGCGAGAATCACGGCGTGAGTGAGCGCGGCGAGCCTGGTGCGCGCTCCGGATCGGACGTTGACGGCGGTGCGGGCGATGGCACCGGTGGCCGGGATCCCGCCGAACAACGGCGCGGCGATGTTCGCCAGGCCTTGCCCGAACAGTTCACGGTCCGGGTTGTGCCGGGCACCGACGCCCATCGAGTCCGCCGCGGTCGCGGACAGCAGCGATTCCAGGGCCGCCAGCGCTGCGACGGCCAGCGCCGGAGCCAACAACGCCGTCACGTCACCGAGGTGGAAGAAGCTCAGGTTCGGAGCGGAAAGCGACGACGGGATGGTGCCGATGCGGGCGATGTCGAGGTCGAACAATCGGGTGACGACCGTTGCTCCGGCGACCGCGACCAGAGAGAACGGGATCTTCGGAGCCAGTCGGCCTCCGACGAGCATGACGATCGCGACGGTGACGGCCACGGCGGGTGTCAGGACGCTCGCGTGCGAGACGAACGAGCGCGCCGCGTCGAACGCGGATTGCCACACCTTCTCACCCTCGGCGTCGGTGATACCGAGGGCCGACGGAACCTGTTGCAGCGCAATGACGACGGCGATGCCTGCGGTGAACCCTTCGATGACGGGTGCCGGCATGTACCGGACGGCTCGACCGACGCCGGCCGCGGCGAGCACGAGCAGGATGACCCCGGCCATCAGCCCGACGGCGAGTACGCCGGTCGGACCGTACTCGGCGACGATCGGGACGAGCACCACCGTCATGGCACCGGTCGGTCCGGACACCTGGAACCGGGATCCGCCGAACACCGCGGCGACGACTCCCGCGATGATCGCCGTGGTCAGGCCGGCCGCGGCCCCCAGCCCGGTACTGACGCCGAAGCCGAGCGCCAAAGGCAGCGCGACCAGGGCCACGATCAGACCCGCCAGCAGATCCGCACCGGGCGCGCGGAAGGCGGGTTTCCACTCGCTCCATCTGGGCAAGAGGGCCGTCAGAGCCCTGGAGGCGTCGGTCTTACGGTCGGATTTCGTCGGTTCGGACATGTGACGCTCTCTGAGAACTCATCGATCCTGGTCCAGTTGATTGCTAAGTTTAGCAAGTAATGAATCAGGTGAACAGCAACGTGAGCCAGACCATCCGAGACCGTCGAGTCAGGTGCGCGCCCCGGACTCGCCCTCCAGCAACTCGGCCTGGTTGGCCACCACTCCCGTGAGTATCTCCCGCGCAACGAGCAACAGGTCGGCCACCTTGGGCGACGTCAGCGTGTAGGACACCGACAGGCCTTCCCGAGTGCCTTCGATGAGACCGGCGCGCCGCAGGATGGACAACTGCTGAGACAGATTGGCCGGCTCGATGCCGATTTCCGGAAGCAGCTCGGAGACGGCATGCTCGCGCTCGCTCAGCAACTCCAGTACCCGAATGCGCGCAGGATGCGCCAATGTCTTGAAGAAGTCGGCTTTCATTCTGTACAGCGGCCGGCTCGATTCCGTGGCCATGAAGTCCTCCCGTGGCACCCGCCGCCGCGCAGCAGGCTACTTGCGAACACTAGCAACCAACGCACGGAAGAGAACGTCCTCCCTGCTCGTCCCGAAACTCGGCTACCTTCTCTCCCATGAGCGGAGAACCCGAAGAATCCACCGACTTCAGGCTCACCGTGGCCACCGCGGCCCTCGACCTGTTCTCCGTCAAGGGCTACGAGTCGACGACGGTGGACGACATAGCCGGTGCCGCCGGAATCTCGCGTCGGACATTCTTTCGCCAGTTCCGCGCCAAGGAAGACGTCGTCTTCGCCGATCACGAAATTCTACTGGAGCAGGCCGGTGCGTTTCTCGAATCGAACGAGGGCGATCCGTGGCGGGCCGTGTGCGATGCCGCGCAGTTGGTGTACGAGCGGTTTTCCGAGTGGCGGGACATGTCGCGCCTGCGTTACCAGGTGGTCCACAAGATCCCCGCCCTGCGTGACCGAGAAATCGTCACCGTGTTTCGCTACGACAGACTCTTCGTCGAATATCTGCAGCGCGTTCTGCCCGATCACCCGCACCTGGAAATCCTGCAGTTCTCGGCCACGGTGACCGCAACGCACAACTACATCCTTCGTCGGATGATTCGCGACGGCCTGCCGACGTCGGTCGAGGATCTGCGTTCGGCACTCGCGCAGGTACGCGCGCAGTTCTCCGGTGAGATCGTCGTCGCGTCATTCCCCCGAGGCACGTCCGTCACGAAAGTCGTCGACGCGTTGGCCGATCACACAAGCGCCTGATCGATCCGGACCGAATGGCACTGAGTGCCGGATGTCGAAGACCCGGCCTTGATCAGGTCCGCATTCGGTCGTACACTGGGGTAACCCTTGGCACTGAGTGCCCCCTCCGGGCAGTGCTACCCCCGACACACCGAGGAGCGTGGCCGACATGGCCGGAAATCCCGACTTCGATCTGTATCAATCGCCCGAAGAGCACGACGAACTGCGCGCGGCCATTCGGGCCCTCTCGGAGAAGGAGATCGCTCCGTACGCCAAAGAGGTCGACGAGGACTCCCGCTTCCCCGAGGAAGCACTCAAAGCGCTGAACGCCTCGGGCTTCAACGCCATCCACGTTCCCGAGGAATACGACGGCCAGGGTGCCGATTCCGTCGCCGCCTGCATCGTCATCGAAGAGGTCGCCCGCGTCTGCGGCTCGTCCTCACTGATCCCCGCGGTCAACAAGCTCGGCACGATGGGGCTGATCCTCAAGGGCTCCGAGGAACTCAAGAAGCAGGTTCTGCCGTCCCTGGCCGGCGGCGCGATGGCGTCGTACGCCCTGTCCGAGCGCGAAGCGGGATCCGACGCGGCCAGCATGCGCACCCGCGCCAAGGCCGACGGTGACGACTGGATCCTCAACGGCTCCAAGTGTTGGATCACCAACGGCGGCAAGTCCGAGTGGTACACCGTGATGGCCGTGACCGATCCCGACAAGGGTGCCAACGGCATCTCGTCGTTCATCGTGCACAAGGACGACGAAGGATTCGTCGTCGGACCCAAGGAGAAGAAGCTCGGCATCAAGGGCTCACCCACCGCCGAGCTGTACTTCGAGAACTGCAAGATTCCCGGCGATCGCATCATCGGCGAGCCAGGTACCGGCTTCAAGACCGCGCTGGAAACGCTCGACCACACTCGCCCCACCATCGGCGCGCAGGCCGTCGGCCTGGCACAGGGCGCCCTCGACGCAGCCATCGCATACACCAAGGACCGCAAGCAGTTCGGTACCTCGATCTCGAGCTTCCAAGCAGTGCAGTTCATGCTCGCCGACATGGCGATGAAGGTCGAAGCGGCTCGACTGATGGTCTACAGCTCCGCAGCCCGCGCCGAGCGCGGCGAGAAGAACCTCGGGTTCATCTCCGCGGCAGCGAAGTGCTTCGCCTCGGACGTGGCCATGGAGGTCACCACCGACGCCGTGCAGCTCTTCGGCGGAGCCGGTTACACCACCGACTTCCCGGTCGAGCGCATGATGCGCGACGCCAAGATCACCCAGATCTACGAGGGCACCAACCAGATTCAGCGTGTCGTCATGTCGCGGGCGCTGCTCAAATGAGCGACATCGACCTGGTAGGCGTCATCGGTGGCGGCACCATGGGAGCCGGCATCGCCGAGATGTGCGCTCGCTCCGGCAGTTCGGTACTGATCCTGGAGACGAGCCAGGCGACGGCCGACGCCGCCGAAGCCCGTCTCGACAAGTCCTTCGCCCGCGCCGTCAAATCCGGTCGCATCGACGCCGACGCAGCCGAGAAGGCCCGGGCCGCAATCACGTTGACACTCGACATGAACGACTTCGCCGACCGCGACCTCGTGGTGGAGGCGGCACCGGAGATCGAATCGCTCAAGCTCGATCTGTTCGGCAAGCTCGATTCCATCGTCAAGCCCGAGGGAATCCTGGCGACCAACACCTCGTCGATCCCGGTCATCAAGATGGCCAACGCGACCAAGCGTCCCGACAAGGTCGTCGGAGTGCACTTCTTCAACCCGGTGCCGGTACTGCCGTTGGTCGAGATCGTCGTCAGCCTGCTCACCAGCGAAGAGACAGTGTCCGCGGTGACGGATTACGCCGGCAACACGCTGGGCAAGAAGACGATTCGCGCAGGCGATCGCGCCGGATTCATCGTCAACGCGTTGCTCATCCCGTACATGGTCTCGGCCATCCGCATGCTCGAGTCCGGCTTCGCCAGTGCCGAGGACATCGACGAGGGCATGGTCAACGGTTGTGCACACCCCATGGGCCCGTTGCGCCTGACGGACACCGTCGGCCTCGACGTCACCCTCGCGGTCGCCGAGTCGCTCTACGCGGAATTCCGCGAGCCGCACTACGCCCCGCCGCCGCTGCTGCAGCGCATGGTGGACGCCGGAATGCTGGGCCGCAAAACCGGTAAGGGTTTCTACACGTATTCGTAGTAGGCCCCCGCGTCTGCGTGAATGGTCCATTCACCCCCATCAGGGCCGGTGAATGGACCATTCACGTCTTCCGAAAGGCGCACACTGGAGTCGTTCCACGACACTGGGAGGCTTCATGAACATCGATCTCGACGGCCGGACCGCATTGATCTCCGGCTCCAGCCAAGGCATCGGTCTGGCCATTGCCACCGAATTGGCCCGCGCGGGTGCACGCGTCGTCCTCAACGGCCGCAGCGCGTCGGCGCTCGATTCGGCCGAGGAACAGTTGCTGAAGGACGTGCCCGGTGCGCGGGTGATCGTCGTGCCTGCCGATCTGGCGACGGCCGACGGGGTGGAGACGCTGGTCGAGAAGGTCCCCGTTGTCGACATTCTGGTGAACAACCTCGGCATCTTCGGAGCCAAACCCGCCCTCGACATCGACGACGACGAATGGCGACGTTATTTCGAGGTCAATGTGCTCTCGGCCATTCGACTCATCCGCACGTATCTGCCTGCAATGACCGAGGCAGGCTGGGGCCGAATTCAGAACATCTGCAGCGATTCCGCGGTCGTCATTCCCGAGGAGATGATCCATTACGGAATGACCAAGACCGCCCTGCTCGCGGTGACCCGTGGATTCGCGAAAGCTGCTGCAGGAACCGGCGTTACGGTCAATTCCGTCATCGTCGGACCCACCCACACCGAGGGTGTCGAGAAGTTCGTCGGCGAACTCGTCGGTGACGAACTGCCCTGGGACGAGGCACAGGCGCAATTCATGAAGGAACACCGGCCCCAATCGCTCATCGGACGCCTGATCGAGCCGAAGGAAATCGGCAACATGATCGTGTATCTGAGCTCGGAACAGGCTTCCGCAACCACAGGTGGCGCACTGCGCGTCGACGGCGGCTACGTCGACTCGATCCTGCCCTGAGACCGGACACGCTCCCCCTCCGAACCCTGTCCGGTCGGTCACAGTTTGTGGCCGACCGCATCGGGGCATGCGTCGATCACACGGAATCGAGCAGAGGTTCCTCACGCAGTACGTTGCACTCGAAGGACGATTCCCCAGTGAGCGATCAGTACACCTTCACCAACCCCGTCACGCAATACAGTCAGGACGGCTTCCCCGAACAGCACCAGGATCCGCCCGGTCTCGCGGCAGATCTTCGGCCCCTCGCCGACCACGGTGAGCAGACGTACCGTGGATCCGGCCGACTGACCGGCCGCAAGGCCCTGATCACCGGTGCCGATTCCGGAATCGGACGTGCAGCAGCGATTGCCGTCGCACGCGAGGGTGCCGACGTGGTGCTCAACTACCTGCCGTCGGAGGAAAAGGACGCGCAGGAAGTTGCGCAGTCGATCCGCGACGCCGGCCGAACCGCGGTCCTGGCACCGGCAGATATCACCGACGAACAGGCCGCGCGCGGAATCGTGCGCACCACCGTCGACGAGCTCGGTGGCCTCGACCTGCTGATCAACGTGGCCGGTAAGCAGCAGTTCGTCGAAGACCTGGCCGACCTGACGTCCGAGCAATTCGACCAGACGTTCAAAACCAACGTCTACGCACTGTTCTGGATCATCCAGGAAGCGGTGCCCCATATGCCCGCTGGGTCCACCATCGTCAACACCAGTTCGATCCAGGCGTACACACCCTCACCCGGTCTGGTGGATTACGCGACCACGAAGATGGCCATCAACACCATCAGCAAGGCGCTCGCGCAGCAGTTGGCACCCAAGGGAATTCGCGTCAATGTCGTTGCGCCGGGACCGTTCTGGACACCGCTGCAGGCCGCCGGCGGGCAGCCGACCTCGGCACTGCCGGACTTCGGCAAGGAAACACCGCTGGGACGCGCCGGGCAGCCCGCCGAGATCGCCGGTGCCTACGTCTACCTGTCTTCGGCCGAATCGGGCTACGTCTCCGGCGAGACATTGAACGTCAACGGTGGCATGCCGACGCCGTAGTCGACATCCGTTCTGCGTGAATGGACCATTCACACCCGTCTGGGCTCGTGAATGGTCCATTCACGCATCTGGAGAGGTCAGTCCTTCGGCCCACCGGCGGCGTAGACGACCTGACCCGAGATGAAGCCGGCGCCCTCGCTGACGAAGAACGATGCCAGATGCGCGATGTCGTCGGGGTGACCGACGCGATTGACCGGAATCTGTGACGCCGCAGCAGCTTTGAAGTCCTCGAAAGGCATGCCGACACGTTCTGCGGTGGCCGCCGTCATCTCCGTCTCGATGAACCCGGGGGCGATGGCGTTGGCGGTGACACCGAACTTGCCGAGTTCGATGGCGAGGGTCTTGGTGAAGCCCTGCATTCCGGCCTTGGCGGCGGAGTAATTGGCCTGGCCGCGGTTGCCGAGGGCGGACGTGCTCGACAGGTTGACGATGCGACCCCATTTGGCGTCGATCATGTGCTTCTGGACCGCGCGGGTCATCAGGAACGATCCACGCAGGTGTACGCCGAGAACGGAATCCCAGTCCTGCACCGTCATCTTGAACAGCAGGTTGTCGCGGGTGATGCCTGCGTTGTTGATCAGTACGGTCGGCGCACCGAACTCGCTCGCGATGCGATCGACCGCAGTCTGGACCGATTCTTCGTCGGCGACGTTCGCACCGATGGCCACTGCCTGCCCACCGGCAGCCTGGATCGCGCCGACGGTGTCGCTGCACGCGGCCTCGTCGAGGTCCACCACGGCGACTCCGAAACCATCCTTGGCCAGCCGCTTCGCCACCGCAGCGCCGATTCCACGCGCACTACCGGTGACTACGGCCGTCTTGATCTGATCACTCACGAATATCTCCTGACGAACGCCGAATCGAATTACCTGTCATCTGTTTCTACCAACCCCGCCGGCGCAGTCAGTACGCAGCCACCGCACCGTCGAGCGCCTTCTGCATTCCTTGCGCCACCACCCGCGTGATGTCGATCGGCTTCTCGGGCAGTTCGGTGATAGGTGAATCGATGTAGACGCTCGCCCGCTTCACTCTCGGCGCACCGGGGCCGTAGCTCAGACCGATGCAGATCAGCACCGGCTCGACTCCGAGCTTGCGCGCCCGCATCGCGATGTGTCCGATACCGCTGCCGACGTGCTGCACCGTCGTCGGATCCTCGAGGTTGCAGGTCCCCTCGGGGAACACTGCGAGGTCGTCGCCCCGCTTCATGCGCTCGGCGCTGACATCCATCATGCGGCTGCCCGCAGCGCTGACCGCGCGCATTCCGTGATTCTTGCCGCGGAAGACAGGGATTCCACCCATCATGTCGATTCGCTTGCGCTGCTTGGGTTCCTGGAACAGCTCGTCCTTGGCCAGTACCCGAGTGCGGCCGATGACCGGACGCAGCGGCGACGACCATGCCGCCGCTGCGAGCGTGTACGGATCGTTCTCGGTCAGATGATTGACCGCGATGAGCAGACGCGTGTTGTCGTAGACGAGACGACGCAGCTCCTCACGGGCACCGTCGGGATACGACACCCGCGGGCGGAAGCGTCGGGCAAGGGTGGCATAGGCCAACCTCGCGACCTGACGATTCTGCTGGTGACGCAGGTAGAAGTCGTACACGGTCACATCGTTTTCGAGAATTACCGCAGGCCGATCCATGACGCGAGCTTAGCCTCACACCTGCTTCGAGCCCATAGCCCGGATCCCGACGGCAAGTCCGACCACCGCAGTGGCCGCGGCCGCGACGACACCTGCCGGCACCGTCGAACTCGCGAAGTCGCCGGCGAACAGAGCACGTTCGGCGTCCACGAGATATCCGAGAGGGTTGATGTCGACCAGGAACTGCATCCACCCCGGTGCGGCCGTCAGCGGCAGCATCGTGCCCGACAGTATGAGCAGTGGGAACATCAGTGTCTGCTGGATGGACCAGAACACCCAATCCTGTCCGCGCACAGCCAGAGCCAATGCATAGGACAGAGCGCCGAGTCCGACGCCGAACACACCGAGCAGCACGATTCCGACGGCGGCACCGATCGGATTCACGGACAGGCCGAGCGGCAATGCCACCAGAACGATCAGCACGGCCTGAGCGGCCAGCGGCACCATTTCCTTGAACGCGCGCCCGACCAGCAGCGCCGATCGCGGCAACGGTGTCACCAACATTCGTTCGTGAGACCCCTGCTGCAATTCGGCCAACAGATTCGAGCCCGTCATGGACGTTCCGAAGATGGTGATCATCGCAAGCACACCGGGAACGAACCAGTCCCACACACTTCCGGCCCCGAGACCGGGAACATCGGTGAGCAGCGGGCCGAACAATGCCAGGAGAATCAGCGGTTGGACGAGACTGAAGATGACGGTGAACGGATCGCGAACCATCGGCCGCAGTTCGCGGCCCATCACCAACGTGCTTCCGGAGAGTACGTTCATCGGAGTTCTCCTGCCGTGCCGGCGCTTTCGAGTGAAGGCGTGGCCGCCGCAGCGCTCTCGCGAAGGCTGCGCCCGGTGAGACCGAGGAACACGTCGTCGAGGGTCGGCCGCGTCATGTCGGCGGTCATTACTTCGATACCGTGGGATTGACTCAGACGCACTATCTGCGGCAGAACCACCTCGGCGCGCTCGACTCGGATATTCAACCGCGAACCCGCAACCGTCACGTCTCTGACTCCGGCCACACCGCCGATCAACGCAGCCAGCGCCGACGCGTCGGACACGGTGAGGACCACCAGATCGCCTGCCAGTTCGGACTTGAGCGCCGTGGCGGTGTCATCGGCGATGACGGTGCCGCGGTCGACGACGATCACCCGCTCGGCCATGGAATCGGCCTCGTCGAGATAGTGCGTGGTGAGTACGATGGTGGTACCCATCTCGCGTCTGAGCCGGAGAATGTGGTCCCACAGGTTCGCTCGGCTCTGCGGATCCATTCCGGTGGTCGGCTCGTCGAGGAACAACAGGGGCGGTCGATGCACCAGCCCCAGCGCGATGTCGAGCCGGCGACGCTGCCCGCCGGAAAGGGTCGAGACCGTACGGGCAGCGAGCTCGCCGAGCTCGAGCGCCTCGATCAATTCGTCTGCGCGACTGCGTGATCGGGGACGTGACATGCCGTAGCACAGGCCCTGCACGACGAGCTCGTCGCGGACGCGTTGATTGTGGCCCGCGCCGTTGCCCTGCCCCACGTAGCCGAGGCTGCGCCGGACGCGATCTCGATCCTTCGTCACGTCGAATCCGGCGATTCGCGCCGAGCCCGAAGTCGGTGACAACAGGGTGGTCAGCATGCGCAGCGTGGTCGACTTGCCGGCCCCGTTGGGTCCGAGCAGCGCCACCAGTTCTCCCTCACCGATCGCCAGATCGATGCCGCGCACCGCCTCCACGGTCTTCTTGCCTTGCCGGAAAGTCTTGGTCAGTCCCGATGTTTCGATCATGTGTGACGCCCCTCGTCGTAGCGGTGAATCCCTACGACGGAGACGCTAGAAACGATCGCGGTCAGGTTCGGTCCGTGTTGCCGGGCCGACGAGAAATCAACCGAATACGGGAAACTTTCGCTTGCTGGCGAGGGCGTCCATCCCGGACTGGATGCTCGCACGTACCTCGTCGTACTTGGCGTCGACGTACGCCTCGTCCTCGCACCGAGCCGGATCGTGGTCCAGTTCCACCGGCGGCATGAAACGCGTACGAATCTTCGCGGGCAACGGAATCTGCGGCAACGCGGCGGGCGCGATGATCCACGGAAGAGAGATCGCGATCGGGAACACCTTCAACCGTGCGATCTTGTCCAGCTTGAGCACCTTCGCCAGCTTGTCACCGCGGATCAGCACCGGCATCGCGTCGGCCCCACCCACGGTCGCCACCGGCACGATGGGTACACCCGTCCGGATGGCGAGCTTGATGAAGCCGGTTCGGCCGCCCAGCGTCGCCTCGTCTCGCTTGCTCCAGGGCCGCAACGAATCGACCTCACCACCCGGCCACACGATGACGTCCCGGCCCTCGGCCAACGCCGTCGACATCGAGTCCGGTGCCGCGGGCAGCACGCCCATGGATCGAAAGACTTTGCCGATCAACGGGAACGCCATCAGTGCATCGTGCGCAGTGCCGTGCAGAATCCGCTTCTCGCCGAAGTGTCGCCACCATTGCGCGCCGACCGTCCACGCGTCCCACACGAACGGCGCACCCGAGTGCACCCCCACGACCAGCACCGGCGGCTCGGGGATGGTCTCCCAACCGTCGATCTCCATTCGGAAGTACCGATCCATCACCCCGTTCCACAGCCGCTGCTGACGGTCCATCGCGACGGTGTTCTGGTCGTCGAGGTCCCAGCCGCCTGCACGTTCGGCAACAACGGCTCCGAGACCACCGGACGAGTTCGCCCGTCGCTCCTTCATCTTCATCCGCGCAGCGGCGGCGTACCGCTGCGCTTGCTCGCGCAACTGCTCCTTCGTCGGCTCCCCCGTCGAATCTCCGGCGCCGTCCCCACCCGTTACGTGATCCCCATCACTCATACTCGCACCGTACTCCACAGCACCCGAGTCGACCGACGACCGGAGCTCGTAACCCCACGCGGCTTGCAGACTGTCCGATATGGTCGAAATTCGAGCCGAACGAACGAGGTAACCCCCATGGATCCGATCGAACCGGCATACGGAACGACTGTCTTGCTGCTGATCGCAGCCGCAGCTGTAGCAATCTTGCTGTTCCTCATCATGAAGGTGAAGCTGCACGCCTTCGTCTCACTCGTCCTGGTCAGCGCGGTCACCGCTGTCGCGGCGGGAATTCCGCTGGCGGACGTGCCGTCGGCCCTGCTCTCGGGCTTCAGTTCCACACTCGGATCTGTTGCCCTACTCGTCGCCTTGGGTGTGATGGTCGGCAGACTGCTCGAAATCACCGGTGGCGCACAGGTATTGGCGGATACCCTGATCAACCGATTCGGGGCCAAGCGCGCACCGCTCGCCCTCGGTGTCGCCGCACTGATCTTCGGCTTCCCCATCTTCTTCGACGCCGGCCTGGTCGTCTTCCTGCCGATCATCTTCACCGTCGCCAGACGGTTCGGCGGATCCGTGCTGCTGTACGCCCTCCCGACGGCAGGCGCTTTCGCCGCGATGCACGCCATCGTTCCCCCACACCCCGGTCCCGTCGCAGCCACCGAACTTCTCGGCGGCGACATCGGATCGGTGCTGCTGGTCGGCGTCCCCGTCGCCGTCGTCTCCTGGTTCGTCGGCTCCTACCTCGTCGGCACGCAGCTCGGCAAGCGGTTCCACACCCTGCCCGCCGACCTCTTCTCCGACGGCGCAGCCGACACCGAGGAACACGACAAGGAAATGGCCGGCCTCCGAGACCCCGCGCCGAAGTTCGGTGCGGTGCTGTTCATCCTGCTGACGCCGCTCGTGCTGATCTCGCTCAACACGGTCGTGAACACGTTGACCACCTCGGGTGTGCTGACCGGGGACGAGACCTGGGCGGCGGCGCTGACGCTCATCGGTCAGACCCCGATAGCGCTGCTCATCACCCTGCTGCTGGCCCTGTTCATCCTCGCGCCGGGACGCTTCCCCGTAGCCGACGGTGCCAAGTACATGGACCAGGCTCTCGGACCCATCTGCTCGATCATCCTGATCACCGGTGCCGGCGGCATGTTCGGTGGAGTACTGCGCGCCAGTGGCATCGGGCAATCCCTCACCGCCTCGTTGTCCGACATCGGGTTGCCGATTCTGCTGCAGGCCTTCCTGATCGCCACCGCACTACGCGTCGCGCAGGGTTCGGCGACCGTGGCATTGACCACCACAGCCGGGCTGATCTCGGTGCAGGTGGCCGAGCTGGATCTGAGCAACTTCAAGATCGCACTGTTGGTGTTCGCACTGGCCGCCGGAGCGACCGTCCTCTCTCACGTCAACGATTCCGGCTTCTGGCTCGTCAGCCGCTTCTTCGGCATGGACGAGAAGACGACCCTCAAGACCTGGACCGTCATGGAAACCACGCTCGGATTGGCGATCTTCGCACTCGCGTCGCTGCTGTGGGTGGTGTTCTAGCGGGGCGAGACGTGACCCGATGATCGACACTCGGCTCACTCATCGGTGGCGCACTCCGTCACTGTCGATCGCGCTTGGGTTGCCAACGAGCTGCGCGCTCGCCGATCGATGCGAGCCGAGCAGTCTCGTGCACTCGAGCGGCACGGGTCTCCGGCCGCTTGGCTGTGGCGATCCACTCCAGAATGCCGCGACGCGCGGACGGAGGGAATCGGTTCCAATTGTTCTCCGCGTCAACGTATTCGGAGAATGCAGCCGCAAGGTCGTCGGGAACGATCAGATCCTCGACTTCGTCGAGTACGGTCCACGATCCGTTGGCCACGGCAGCCTCGACGGCGCGCTCCCCCGCCGGGAGCATCAGACCTGCTTCACGGAGGGCTTCGACGCGAATCTTGTTCGGACGGGACCACGCGCTCGCGGGTTTCCGGGGCGAGAAATACAACATGGTTCGCTGGTCGTCGAGCTTGCGGGGTCGACTGTCGACCCACCCCACCGCAAGGGCTTCCGACACGGCGTCGTCGTAGCTGATCGCCGGCTTTCCGGTGGCCTTCTTCCACGACACCAGCCACGCAGATTGCACCGTCGCGTGATGTTCGGTCAGCCATGTCCGCCACTGCGCACGTGTCTCGGCATGCACTCTCGGTGCGTCGTCCATGACGGCCATGCGTACCCCTTCCCTCACTGTCTTGAAGGTCCGTCATCGGCTCGAAGACTTTGCACTCGATTATGCTGCGATCGTGGGCGACATTCCCTTCGGTGTCGTGTCGACGGCGCGAGGCATCGGTGAGTGACCGCATCCGGTTCGACGGAGTGCTCGAGCCGATGACGTGGGGTAAGAACACGTACACCATCATTCGTGTACCGACTCGTTTGGTCGAGGCGGCGGAACGGTGGCCGACTCGCCGGATCGACGGTTCGATCGAGGGCTCGAGTCTCAATCTCGGTCTCAACAAGGCAGATTCGAATGTGATGCCCGGGTCCTTCGTCTACATCGGTGTAGGTCTTCAACGCCGGTTGGGCATTCGCCCCGGTGATCTGGTCTCGTGCGAGTTCGAGCCGGCCGACCCCGATCTGGTGCCGGTTCCGAAGGACGTCGCGGAAGCGATGGAGGCGGCACACTGCACATCCGCGTGGGAGCGGAAGCGGCCGAGCGAGCGACGTCAGTTGTTGATGCCGATCGACAACGCGGCGCGCGAGCAGACCCGAGCGGCCCGAGTCGCGTGACTTGTGAAGCTGCTGACCGACAGTTCGTAGACGGGTCCCAGCTGTGGATTAGGGTCCACCGCAGTCGTTACAGCAGGCGGATGGTCGAGCACGTGCGACCGCCGTTTCGTGCCGATTGCGGACCCTGACCGTCGTACACAGGTGCGGAGGACGCGCAAGCAAATGCCCGTGCTGTTCAGTTCACTCGTCGGCCTCGAGCACGCATCCCCCTGGCGGAAGCTCGAGGACGATGACGTCGTGTCCCTCTCCGGTGACGATTGCTGTGAAGACCGTTTCCGCTCCATCCATCCACACCCACCAATTCATGTTCGCACCCCGCAGGCGCGGCACCTGACGATAGACCGCTCGGGCGTCCTCGACCACGGCACTCGGGTGCAGCCTCCGAGCGGTATCGATGACGGTGCGGCGCACGTAGTCCAGATCGATCAGATCGTCGTCGCCCGACAGCTGGGATGGCCGAAAATCGATGAGCGGGAATGGTACTCGAACGACGGGAAGAGTAGTGGCGTAGGCCATCGACCCCTCCGAGAACGCGGGGTCGCCCCATTCGAGCACGCCGTCCACGAACGAGGGCGTCACGTCGTCGTAGATCGCCGATCCCGTCTCGACGCTGCGGTGCAACGCTGCAATGAATTCGGCCAACGAGTCGAACCATGGCGCACCCTGGTCAGCGGAGTCGTATGAGAAGCTGCGAATACAACCTCGCCGGGCACCCGGGCGTGTGTCGATGTAAAGTGTTCCGCCCGAACCGTCTTCGGCGAACGGAACATACGCCGGGACGAACATCTCCGCCGTCTCACCTGCCTCCTGGGCAAGGACTTCGGCCGGCCAGTCCTCACCCAGATCGTCGATCGGATGCGGATTTTCGAGACTGAACCTGTGCCGATCCACCGCTCGGTCGAGCGAGTACAGAGTGAAGTCCGGCAATACGGATCCGGCCGGCACATACTCCTCGCCGTAGGTTTCGTGCTGCCCGTCGTGCAACCCGTAGAACTCGCGCAACTCCTCCGTCCACGGCGTCGTCGCGCGTTCAGCGGCCTCGCGCTCACTCACAGACCTTGGCGGCCGAATCGACGCAGCGGTGATCGGCGCGCGTTCACGAAGCGTCGCCATGTACGCCGTCCATATGTCGGTGAGGTTCACGACTCGAACCTAGACGAGCATCACTGCACCGGCATCAGAATTCGCCACGCGCCCAATGCCAATGAGCCGACGGTGACGAGCAGGAACAGCCCGACCCACACGATGCCGGGCAGGAAGGTCAGTCGGGCCAGCTGATCGGCGTCGGAGTCCCGAGCCCGTCCTGCGCTGCGCGATTTCTGCAGTTCGAGCACGGGACGCGGACCGGCGATCAGCAGGAAGAACGTGATGAAGTACGCCGCGGCGACCTGTTGCTCTCCGGTGCCCCACCAGGACACGACGAACAGGGCGGCCCCGACGGTGACCAGGGAGAGCAATCCGTAGATGTTGCGAATCATCAACAGCATCAACGCGATCGAGACGATACCGATCCACAGCACCGCGGACGCATGCTGAGTCCCGAGCACGAACGCGGCACCGAGACCGAGTAGCGACGGCCCCACGTAGCCCGCGAAGGTCATGGCGATGACGCCGAGCCCGGTGGGCTTGCCCTTCGAGATCGCGACGCCCGAGGTGTCCGAATGCAAGCGCAGGCCCATCAGCTGACGACCGGTGATCAGTGCGACGAACAGGTGCGCACCCTCGTGCGCGATGGTCACCACGTTGCGCGCGATCCGCCACGTCTGCGGCAACACGACGATGACGAGTGCAATCACAGCAGCAACTTGGACGATCCATACCGGCGGATCAGGACTCACCGCGGAGATGCGGTCCCAGAATTCGTTCACACCCAAGTATGCGGCTTCGCCGCAGTGACATGGTTATGTGCCGCTGAGGGCACATAACCGCACCACTGCCGCAGGCACTACGACGCGCGCGACTCGGCCTTCGCACGTTCGCGGGCGAAGGAGCGATCACGCATCTCCTCGAACTTGGTGGCCTGACGCTCGAGGTCTTCGAGGAACGCGGCGAGTTCCTCGCGCTTGTTCTCGCCGCGGCCGGTGAAGTCATTGCGCTCGAACACGCTCCACTTGCGCAGGACCGGCCAGACGACGTCCTCGAGGTGCTGACGCAGGTCGTAGATGCCGTGCTTTGCCATCAACACACCGTTGCGGCGGAAGTTCGGCATACCGGCACCGGGCATGACGAAGTTCATCACGATGTCCGAGACCGCCTGCAACGTCTGATCGGGCGAGATGTCCATCGCCGCGCCGGTGATGTTGCGGTAGAAGATCATGTGCAGGTTCTCGTCGGCGGCGATGCGCTGGAGCATGCGGTCGGCGATCGGATCGTCGCAGACCTTGCCGGTGTTGCGATGCGAGACGCGGGTGGCCAGCTCCTGGAACGTCACGTAGGCGACGGAGTGCAGCAGACCCACCCCTGCACCGGCAGGCGACGCATATCCGTTGGTCATGTGGATCATGCGGGCTTCTTCGAGGGCGACGGGATCGACGCCGCGGGTGACGACGAGGTAGTCGCGCATGACGATGCCGTGCCGGTTCTCCTCGGCGGTCCACCGGCCGACCCAGGTGCCCCAGGCACCGTCCTGGGAGAAGTTCTCGGCAATCTCCCGGTGGTAGGACGGCAGGTTGTCCTCGGTGAGGAGGTTGGTGATCATCGCGGCCTGTGCGACGTCGGAGAGCTTGGACTGCTCCGGGTCGTAGTCCTGGCCGCCGAGTGCGGCGAAGTTGCGACCTTCGTCCCACGGCACGTAATCGTGAGGGTGCCACTCCCGAGCCATGGACAGGTGACGGTTCACATTGTCCTCGGCAGTGGGCACCAGCTCTTGCAGAAGCTCGAGCTGTGTCAGATCCCTGGCCATCGACATGCCTCCTCGCGTTGACGTCGGCTCGCCAGCCTAGGGCGATCGATGCGTCGTGCGGGGTGCCTTGCCCGGATTCTGTTAGAGGTCGCAATCACCGGCGAGGCCGAGTGGTGCGATTTCACAGCTCACCGAGTGGCGAGATTCGATACGGGGGTTGCGAGAGTCGGTGAACGGAACACCCAGCCACGAAGAGCGAGGAATCGGGCAGCTCCGAAGATGCCACTCACGGCGACCACGACCAGAACCTGTACGTACGTCGGTGCCGCCGGGAACAGGATGTGCATTGCGGCCAGTGAGGCGGTGCTCAGACCGAGCCCGATCAGGGCCAGTCCTCCGGCTTCCCACTGAGTCTGGAACCAACCGACTCGACCGGTCGCATGGAAGGTGTGACGGCGGTGCAGTTCGTTGGCCAGGACGGTACTTGCGGCCACACCCGCGAGGTTGGCGGTGAACGATCCGAGGGAAGCGAGCGCGACGAACAACAGGGCGTACACACCGTTGCTCGACACCCCGACGATCACGAACCGCGTGAACTGAGCGAGCACCGACTCCCCGAGCATCCGCGACCTGATGCGGGGCGCACAGCCCGACGAACCGGACGCAGCTGGAGCTTTCAGGGAAATGCTCACGAGGACTCCAGTTGTAGAACCGGAAGCGTCGGTCGGCGCTTCGACTCGATACAACTCCGCGCACCGACGAATCGGTCTCGGGCGTGACGGAAGTCTCAGGCTTTCGTGGAACTTTCTTCCCGGGCGCGCTTCTTGCGGTCCAGGTCGATGTTGAGGCTGTCGGGCTTGATCGATGCGACGAACAACACCGCAACGAGCACGACCACTACGACGATGGTGACGACGACCACCGCGATGCCGAAAATTGCCAAAATACCGTTCATGTCCTGCCTCCCGTGTCAGGCAATACGGTACTTGTCGTAGACGGGCCGGTCGACGTCGCCCCTCGTGCGTCGCAGTTCAACTCACCAGGCGCGCTACGGCCCGCATCGGCAACGACAGCCAGGTGGGCCGATTGCGCGCCTCGTACAGAACTTCGTACACGGCCTTGTCCAGTTCGTATGCACGCAACAGGTCGGCCTCCTCACGGGGATCGTGCCCGGCCACCGAGGCGTATCCGTCGAAGAACGCCGAGATGCTCCGCGCCGCCCACTGCTCGGCCCGCTCACGCGCCGACTCGTCCTCGGGGCGGTCGACCAGCAGGTGATTGGCGGCGTAGTCGAACGAGCGCAGCATTCCTGCGACGTCACGCAGCGCGCTGTCCATCTGCCTACGCTCGGCCAGGGTCTTGGCCGGCTCACCCTCGAAATCGATGAGCAGCCACCGTTCGGGAGTGCCCAGCACCTGACCCAGATGCAGGTCGCCGTGGATGCGCTGCACCGTGGTGCTGTTCGACGCCTCCGCCCGCGAGATCAGCGCGGTCGCCGCCGGGATGTACTGCGCGATCTCCGGCACCACCCGTGCCACTCCCGAGATGCGGGCGAGGATCTCCTCGACGGCAGTGGATTCAACCGTCCGCTCGGCGGTGCCCAACTTCGATGCCAAATCATGGTGTACCTGCGCCACAGCTGCTCCGATTCGATGCGCGTCCGAGGCGAAATCGGCCGGCAGTTCTTCGATCGGTGTCTGCGGGGAATCGAACACCTCCTGCACGCTGGCCAGCGCCGCAGTCCAGCCTTCGGCGGAGTTCGCGGCGAAATCCTGGGCCATGCCGAGCGTCGTGGGTTCACCGCCGACTTCGGCTTCGAGCCAGCCGCGAAGCGGCGCGACGTTGACGCTCCCCGCCGCCGCCAACGCGCGATGCAGTTCCACATCGGGGCTGATTCCCGGCGGCACCTGACGAAACAGCTTGAGCAACAGCAGATCACCGAGAATCACCGAGGTGTTGGACTGCTCTGCCCCCAGAACCCGACCGCGCAGACCGCTCGGCACACTCGAACCGTCGACGATCTTGAATTCGATGCTGCCAGTGGCTTTCCCGGCGGCAAGCGCATCGCCGTACAGGGCGATGATCTCGGGGTCGCGTAAACCGTCGAACACGGCCACCTCGCCTGCCACGGGCAGGGTCCACGGTCGGAGATCGTCGGTCAGCTCGGTGCGGAACCCCAATGGCACCTGGTAGGTCTGCGTCACGGCGGTGCCGTCCTGCGTCAGCTGCACCTCCACCAGCAGATGCTCGGCCGCGAAATGCGGCTCGTCCAGGAGCACGTCGCGCGCGACGATGCGCACCGCTCCGACCGTCGAACCCTTTGCGCCGAACCACCGTTGACCTGGCAACCACGCCGCCAGAGCATCCTCGAGCTGGGGTTCGATCGTGCGTGCCACACTCGAGCTGGAACCGACCATGAGAATCTCTCGCCGCCTTCGGGGGAGTTTGCGGAGCTTGTGACCGTACTCAGCGAAACCTACCCACTCCCGGCGACGCTCACACACCGACCGCAAAGACACCCGAACGTTATGCAGGTCGTACGCCGGTGCACGGACATACTCGTAGAGTGGTCACATGTCCGCTCCACTGACCGCCCACATCGACGTACACCGTGCCGGTGATCGATCGAAAACCCGTGTGTCCTGGCTGGACTCGAAACATTCGTTCTCCTTCGGCCAGCACTACGACCCCGACAACACCCATCACGGACTGTTGCTGGTCAACAACGACGACATCGTCACCGCCGGTCAGGGTTTCGAGACACATCCGCATCGCGACATGGAGATCGTCACGTGGGTGATGCAGGGTTCACTGGTGCATCAGGATTCCATCGGACACTCCGGAATCATCCATCCCGGCCTCGCGCAACGAATGACCGCGGGCAAGGGCATCATGCACTCCGAGAAGAACGACTCCTGGAGCATCGACGGCAACAGGCACACCGAACCCGTTCGCTTCGTGCAGATGTGGGTGCTCCCGGACAGCCCCGGTGCCACACCCGGATACGAACAGCTCGAGATCGGCGACGAACTACTGCGCGGCGGGTTGGTCACCGTCGCGTCGGGAATGCACAAGCACCGTGATCGGGCAGCGATCACCATCGGCCAGAAGTCGGCTGCACTGCACGCGGCAAGGTTGTTGCCCGGAGCCTCCGTGACCGTGCCCGACGCCCCGTTCGTGCACCTGTTCGTCGCGCGCGGCACCGTCACGCTCGAGGGGGTGGGCGAGCTCTGGGAGGGTGATGCAGTCCGCATGAGTTCCACTGGCGGACAACGTGTTACCGCGACCGAATCGGCCGAGGTACTCATCTGGGAGATGCATTCGCGGCTCGGCGGGTGACTCACCCGTTCGATGACAAGTTGATCACGGGAGCACGTGGCTCCTGTGTGCACCGGGCCCACCCACATACACTCCGAGCGTTCACGATCGCCGATATCGGAGGTACTCAACGTGTCGAATCAGAATCCGCCGCCCGGAAACTATCCCCCGCCCGGAAACTACCCTTCACCCGGTGAGTACCCCCAGCAGGGCGGCTACCAACAACAGCCACCGGCACCGAAGAACACCGTCGGCACGGTGGCTCTGGTCCTGGCGATTCTGGGTGTGTTGTTCTCCTGGACCATCGTCGGCGGCATTCTTCTCGGCCTGATCGCCATCGTTCTCGGCTTCGTCGGACGTTCCAGGTACAAGAAGCGCACCGCCACCAACGGCACCGTGTCACTCATCGCGATCGTTCTGGGTTTCGTGGCCGCAGCGCTGTCGATCGTTCTCGTCGTCGTCGGGGTCGGCCTGTTCAACGCAGTCGGTGGACAGGACTTCACCGACTGCCTCAGCAACGCAGGCAGCGATACTGCCGCACAACAGCAATGTGCCGACGAATTCCAGCAGAACGTCGAGAACCAGTACGACGACTCCACACCGAACTGAGCCGCCGCGTCAGGCACTCAGGTCTCGGTGCCTGACGGAGACCGATCACGTCGAGGCGTCGAGCCCGCCACGACCACCTGATTGCCGCCCTGCTGCTTGGCTTCGTACATCGCCGCGTCGGCTCGCCGCAACAGCAGCGTGGTGAGTTCCACGATGTCGAAATCGATGTCCTCGGAAATCGGATACGTGCAGTGCGCGACGCCGATGCTCACCGTCAGGGGTGCGGGGTCCTCCGCGGAATGCGCGGCGCAGCGATACTTCTCGGCCAGTGCGAGGGCCTGGTTCTCGGCCGATTTGGTCACCACGGCGAACTCTTCACCGCCCACCCGCGCAACCAGCACACCGTCCGTCGTCAACCGACGTGCGACGAGTTGCAGGGCCGCGTCCCCCTGGTGGTGACCGAATCTGTCGTTGATCGACTTGAATCGGTCCACGTCGACGACCATCACCGACACATCGTTCGCCCCCAGGAAATACACCGGTAGTGCCTCGTCGAGCCCGCGCCGGTTGCGCACTTGAGTGAGCGGATCGAAGTTGGCCGCCTGCGCCTGTACCTGCAGTTTGAGAAGCAGGTACTGGAAGAACGTGGGGCCCATGAACGTGATGGGCAACAGCACCACCAGTTGCGCGACGGCCAATCCGGGATCGGTGTCGGGTGAGAGCAGGATCAGCACGAAGAAGAGCGTCACGGCCGTCCCGGCCCACAGCAAGTGCAGCGCCATGACTTTCGGACTGTGGAAGAGCTGGACGTACACGCTGTTGGCTGCGAGCATCGCGAGGGCCAGGAAGGTGGTCTGGGGCGATCCGTAGGACAACAGAACCAGCGTCACTCCGACGTCCGAGTACACGGCGAACAACAGAGACACCCGCTTCGATGGCCAGGGAGCTTTCAGCCAGGCGACACCGACCGCGAGCGTCGACACGATCGCAACCACGATGATCGACCGGCCGACAGGCGAGGTCGGCGGGGAATCGGTGAGCAACAACAGTGCGGCAGCGGCGAGTCCGTACGAGAACGTACTCAAGGATGCGGCAAGGCGATAAGGAGCGAGCGCACCGTGCAGCCCGAGGTAGCTCACCACCGACTCGTAGCTGTGCGGCTGGTTCCACCATGTGCGCAGGAATGTCGAGTGCACGTAACCTCCATGCGCGTTCGGCTCAGAGATCACGGACCCGACAGGACGCCACCATGTCGGACCGGGCCGGACAAATCGGCCACACCCGATGCTATCGGACGCACATCACCCTCGGATGCCTCTTTGTCGGAACGCTGTGAAACCTCCCATACCGACGACGATGGCGATCACGACGAGCCATCCGATCGGCGCGAATTCGACTGCCGCTCCCGGCAATCGCGGAACATGAGTGAAGGGCGAGAGATCGAGCCACGGCTGAGGCAGGCCCACGACCGACCCGACCTGGCCGACGGCGACGAAGCCGCCCAGAACGGCCCACAGGACGGTCGCGAATCGGGGGACAGCGCCGAACAGGGCAAGGCCGATGGCCGTCACCACCCATACGGCCGGGAGCTGACCCAGTGCGCCGCCGACGACGGACGGCAGTTCACCCGAGACATCGCCGGTCGCCGACCCGTACGTCAGCCCGATGGTGAGGCCGACGACCAGCAGCAGCCACGCCGGGCCGAGAACGGCCAGGAGTAGGTGCCCTGCCAGCCAGCGGATCCGCGAGACGCCGGTGGCGAGAACGATCTCGGCCAGACCTGCCTCTTCCTCGGCGTGGAGCCGCAGCAGGGCCGACACCGAGTAAGCCGCCACCATGATGCCGACGATGCTCAGCACGGCCGCAACGAACGATTGTTCGAGTGTGGTGCCGCCGAATTTTCCGAGCGCGTCGCCGATAGCAGTACTGCTGCCGAGCTGGTCGTCGATCCCGTCCGTGGACGCTCCGACGACAGTGCCGAACAGGGCGAGCCCGACGGTCCAGACGACGATGGTTCCGCGAGAGAGTCGCCAGGCGAGAGCGACGGGACCGGACAGTGACGGAGCGGCGGCCACCCGCCCGCGGCGCTCGGCCCGCAGCCCACTGCCGAGATCGCGTCGACTCGCTGCCACGAATGCCGTGGCACAGAATGCGGCTGCCGCCGCCGGCGACAGCAACAGCGGCCACCACCTCTCGTCGGCGAACGGCCGCACCTGCGCCGACCACCCGATCGGCGAGAACCACGACAGGGTTCCCGAGCCGATGTCGCCGACAGCTCTGAGAACGAACGCTGCGGCCAGCACGCCGAGGGCGTAACCGCGAGCCACCCGAGCTCCCGACGCCACCTGCGCCGATACTGCCGCACAGCCGACGAAGACGATCCCCACCACGGCGACCGACGCCCCGTACGCGACGCTCCCGGCCACCGGCAGGCCGAACGCCCACAGCGAGAGAGACGACAACATTCCCGTCGTCGCCACCGCGCCGCCCGCCAACGCGATCGCCGCGGCCAACCCGGCGTAGCGACCCACCGCCGTCGATCCGATCAGCTCGGTTCGACCCGCATCCTCCTCACCTCGGGTGTGACGAACCACAGTGAGGATCGCCGCCAGCGGAACCAGCGCCAGCACCAACCCCGAACGCCAGGACACCAGAGCTCCCAGGTCACTACCGAAGATCGGGCCGACGAGCGCTGCCTGCGCGGGCGCCGACAGAGTCCCGAGGTAGAACGCCTGACGATCCGCCGCCGTCGGATACAGGCCCTCGAAGCTGACCGCGTACAGCAGCGGCAACGCCCCGAGCAGAACGATCCACACCGGTGCCACCAGACGATCGCGACGCAGATACAACCGCAGCAACGCGCCGGTTCCTGTCAGAGCCTTCATGCGTAGTACCTCAGGAACAGTTCTTCGAGTGTCGGAGCGGAGCTGACCAGGCTGCGGACTCCGGCGTCGGCCAGCACGTGCATCGTCGCCGCAAGGGCCTCGTTCTCCACCGTGCAGGTGACCGAGGATCCCGCGACTCGGACGTCGGACACCCCCGCGAGCGTGGTCAAACCGTCGGGCATGCGCTCGAGATCGGCGGTGACCGTCGTACGAGACAGGTGTCGCATCGACGCCAGAGTTCCGGTATCGACCGTCCGCCCGTCCTTGACGATCGTCACCGAACTGCACAGTGCATCCACCTCGGACAGGATGTGCGAGGACAACAGCACCGTGACTCCGCGTCGGGCAGCATCTTTCACACAGTCGCCGAAGTGCTGCTCCATCAGCGGATCGAGTCCCGAGGTGGGTTCGTCGAGGACGAGCAACTCCACGTTCGACGCCAGAGCCGAGATCAGCGCCACCTTCTGGCGATTGCCCTTGGAGTAGGTGCGGGTGCGCTTGCCCGGGTCGAGGGAGAACCTCTCGATCAGCTCGGCGCGGCGAGCAGAGTCGATGCCTCCTCGCATTCGGCCGAGCAGGTCGATCACCTCACCGCCGGTCAGCGACGGCCACAGCGTCACGTCACCCGGCACGTAGGCCAGGCGTCGATGCAGCGCTACGGTGTCGGTCCAGGGGTCGCTGCCGAGCAGCCGCACGTCGCCTTTCGTCGCGCGGATCAGACCCAGCAGGATGCGGATCGTCGTGGATTTGCCGGCTCCGTTGGGACCGAGGAAGCCGTGCACCTCACCGGTCGGTACGTGCAGCGACAGTCCGTCGAGCGCCCGAACCGAACCGAATTTCTTCACCAGGTCGTCCACTGCGATTGCGTCGGTCATTCTTTCGCCTCCAGATACGTGTCCAAAGCTCGGGAGTCGGTGAACAGTCCGTCGGTGTAGAGCTCGAGCGCGGGCAACATGACCTCGTGGCCGAGGGCGCTCAGTGCCTCGCGGAAATCGACGTCGGGGCCGGCCATCTGCACGTACAGCAGTAGTCCGCCGACGTTCTGTCGCGTCAGGAATCGGGCGCGTGCCGCGGGGTCTCGACTGGGGGTGAATCGGCCGTCGCGGACTCCTTCGTCGATGTAGCGGACGGCGTCGTCGACCATGTGCTCGAACAACTCTCGCGCCAGCGCACCGCCCGAGGAGAAGCTCCGCACCATGTAGGCGACCAGCGGCGCGTACTCGTCGATCCGAGCGAGCTGTTCCATCATGCCTGCGGGCGCAGCCGAGGCGGTCTTCGATTCGCGGATCACTCGCAGAACGTGCTCGTCGCACGCTGCGCGCAGCCCGTCCTTGGACCCGAAGTGGTGATTGAGCAGCCCGGGAGAGACTCCTGCCGCGGTGGCGATGGACCGCACGCCTGCGGTGAAGCCCTGTGAGCCGAAGACGCCGATCGCGGTGTCGCGGATTCGTGCCCTGGTGGTGAGATCCTCCGATACTGAACGCATGTACAGCACATTAAACACCCGTTCAATCGAGCGCAAGAGTGTAAAGATGGACGCATGACTTCAGTAGTGAACTCGGGCATCGATCTCAGCTACCAGGACGAGAACACACGCGCACAGGACGACCTGTTCGTGCACGTCAACGGCAAATGGCTCGAGGAGTACGACATCCCGGCCGACCGCGCAGTCGACGGAGCATTCCGCACGCTGTACGACCGCGCCGAGGTCGACGTACAGACCATCATCGAAGAATCGGCCGCCGCGAACCCGCCCGCGGGTAGCGACGCGCAGAAGATCGGCGACCTGTTCTCGAGCTTCATGGACGCCGACCGTGCCGAGCAACTCGGCGTCACCCCGATCGCCGACGAGCTCACCGCCATCTCCGACGCCACCGACCTCGTCACCCTCGCAGGCGTTCTCGGCTCCCTGCAACGCACGGGCGTCGGCGGTGCAATCGGCCACTACGTCGACACCGACGCCAAGCAGTCCGATCGCTACCTGGTCCACTTCAGCCAATCCGGCATCGGCCTGCCGGACGAGTCGTACTACCGCCAGGACGAGTACGCCGAGATCCGTACGAGCTACCTCGAGCACATCTCGAAGATGTTCGCGCTCAGCGGCATCGAGTACGACGCGCAGACGGTGTTCGACCTCGAGCAGAAGATCGCCGCCGGCCACTGGGACGTCGTGGCCAGGCGTGACGCCGAGAAGAGCTACAACCTGGTCGATTTCGACACTCTGGTTCAGAACGGTGCCGGATTCAATTGGGCTGCATGGATTTCCGGGCTCGGTGCCACTACCGAGCAGTTCGCCGAGATCGTCGTGCGCCAGCCACCGTTCCTCAGCACCTTCGTCTCACTGTGGACTTCCGAGGACATCGAGGCATGGAAGGCGTGGCTGGCCTGGCGCGTCGTGCATTCGCGTGCGCCGTTCCTGACGAGCGCGATCGTGGACGAGAACTTCGCGTTCTACGGAACGACGCTGACCGGTACCGAGGAGAATCGCGAACGGTGGAAGCGCGGAGTCTCCCTGGTTCAGGACGTGCTCGGGGAGGCCGTCGGCAAGCTCTACGTCGAACGCCACTTCCCGGCCGACTCCAAGGCCAGGATGCAGGTGCTCGTCGAGAACCTCACCGAGGCGTATCGACGCAACATCTCCGAGCTCGAATGGATGAGCCCGGAGACGCGTGAGAAGGCCTTGGACAAGCTGGGCAAGTTCACCCCCAAGATCGGCTACCCCGATCGGTGGCGCGATTACTCGAGCGTCGAGATCAGCGCCGACGATCTGCTCGGTAACTACCGCCGCGGCTACACCGCGGACTACCAGCGCGACCTCGACAAGCTCGGCGGACCCGTCGACCGTGACGAGTGGTTCATGACGCCGCAGACCGTCAATGCGTACTACAACCCCGGCATGAACGAGATCGTCTTTCCCGCAGCCATTCTGCAGCCACCGTTCTTCGACCCCGAGGCCGACGACGCGGCCAACTACGGCGGTATCGGAGCCGTCATCGGTCACGAGATCGGCCACGGATTCGACGATCAAGGCGCCAAGTACGACGGTGACGGCAACATGGTGGACTGGTGGACCGACAGCGACCGCACCGAATTCGGCAAGCGCACCACGGCCCTGATCGAGCAGTACAACGAATTCGAACCCAAGGCACTGCCCGGCCACAAGGTCAACGGCGAGTTCACCATCGGCGAGAACATCGGCGACCTCGGTGGTCTGTCGATCGCGGTTGCCGCCTACGAGATCTCGCTCGAAGGCAAGGACGCGCCGGTGCTCGACGGTCTGACCGGCCTGCAGCGTGTGTTCTTCGGGTGGTCACAGGTGTGGCGCACCAAGGCACGCGATGCCGAGGCAATCCGTCGACTCGCCGTCGATCCGCACTCGCCGCCGGAGTTCCGCTGCAACGGCGTCGTGCGAAATCTCGACAGTTTTCACGAAGCATTCGACGTACGGCCCGGAGATGCGCTGTACTTGGACCCGGGGAAGCGCGTCAAGATCTGGTAGCAACAGGCTGGTACACAACGGGGAGGGGACATCGGATGAAGGAATTCGCACGCTGGCTGGCCGCACACGGGGTGGTTCGCCTCGCGGCCAAACGGGGGGCGGCCGCAGGTGATCGGCAAGCGATGCTGCTGGTCGATCCGGCGACCCGGGCCGATCCGACACCCGTCTACGAGGAGTTGCGCGCCACCGCGCCGCTGGTGAAGACACGGATCTCGAACATCACCGTGCACCACCGGGTGGCGTTCGACCTGTTGCGCTCGGACGATTTCCGCGTCACCCAGCTGGGCGCAACCCTCCCCGGGCCGCTGCGCTGGATCGAGGCGCACACCCGGTCCGGTGCACTGCACCCGATTCTGCCGCCCTCGCTGCTCTCGGTCGAGCCACCCGACCACACGAGGTACCGCAAGCTGGTGTCCTCGGTCTTCACCGCCCGCGCGGTGAAGAAGATGCGCGATCAGGTGCAGGAAACGGCCGATGCTCTGCTCGACGAGCTGTCCGACGGTTCTCCGGTCGTCGACATCGTCGATCGCTACTGTGCGCGTCTACCGGTCGCGGTCATCGGGCGCATCCTCGGAGTGCCGGTGAAGGACAATCAGCGAGTCCTCGAGTTCGGCGAGATGGCCGCACCCAGCCTCGACATCGGATTGTCGTGGTCTCAGTTCAAGCAGGTCGAACGCGGTCTGATCGGATTCGACGCCTGGCTGTCGCAACACATCGCCGGATTGCGTCGCAATCCCGGTGACGATCTGATGAGTCAGCTGATCGCCGCGGAGGACGAGGGCGTCGGCCTCAACGACGAGGAGCTCAGGGCCACCGCAGGTCTGGTGTTGGCTGCGGGGTTCGAGACGACGGTCAATCTGCTCGGCAGCGGGATCCGACTGCTGCTGGATCACCCCGACCAACTGGCTGTGCTGCAACAGGATCCGTCACACTGGCCCACGGCTGTCGACGAGATGCTGCGGATGGAGTCTCCCGTACAGCTCACGGCCCGCATGGCCAAGCGCGACGTGGAGATCGAGGGAGTGACGGTGCACGCGGGCAAGCTCGTCGTGCTGGTGCTGGCCGGTGCCAATCGGGATCCGCTGGTGTTCGAGGACCCCAATCGCTTCGACGTCACCCGCGCCAATGCCGGTAAGCACCTGTCGTTCTCGGGCGGACGGCACTACTGCCTCGGCGCTGCACTGGCCAAGGCCGAATCGGAAGTGGGCCTCAAGACCCTGTTCGACCGGTACCCTCACCTGCGGTCGGCAGGCGAGGGAACCCGTCGCAACACCCGCGTCCTGCACGGATGGGCCACGCTCCCGGTCAATCTCGGCGAGCCTGCTACGACAACCGCAGGCCTGTAACGGAATCGAAGAAGAACAGCTCGTCCAGCTTGGGTACCAGCCGAACGGTTTCGGCCAGTGCGATGGACAGCTTGCGATCGACTCGGACCGACATCCTCCCGGATGCGGTGGTCCACCCATCGATCGTGGCGGGTGCGGAGGCGTAGACGAACGACTCCGCACCCAGTTCCTCGATCAGCTCGACGGTCAGGTACAGGCCGCCGGCACTGTCGCCGACCAGATCCCACGATTCCGGTCGCACGCCGACCACGACCCGCTCGCCCGCCGAGGACGGGACGGGAATGCGCAACTCACCGAGTACGGCCGCGCCGTCGCGCACGGGGGCGTCGACCAGATTCATCCCTGGTGACCCGATGAATCCGGCGACGAACGTGTTGACGGGATTGTCGTACAGCTCCCGCGGCGCAGCGATCTGCTGCAACTTGCCGTCCAGCAACACAGCGACGCGATCACCCATGGTCATGGCCTCGACCTGATCGTGGGTGACGTAGACCGTCGTGGTGCCCAATCGTCGCTGCAGACCGGCGATCTGAGCCCTGGTCGACACCCGCAGCTTGGCGTCGAGGTTGGACAGGGGCTCGTCCATGCAGAACACCTTGGGTTGACGCACGATGGCGCGCCCCATGGCTACTCGCTGTCGCTGTCCGCCCGAGAGCTTGCCGGGCTTGCGGTTCAGCAACGGCTCGAGCTCGAGCATCTTCGCGGCAACGAGTACTCGTGCTGCGGTGTCGGACTTGCTCATTCCTGCATTGCGCAGCGCGAAGCCCATGTTGTCGCCGACGGTCATGTTGGGGTACAGCGCGTAGTTCTGGAACACCATCGCGACATCCCTGGCCCGCGGGGCCAATGACGTGACGTCCACTCCGCCGATGTCGATGTGACCGCTTTCGACGGACTCGAGACCGGCGAGCATTCGCAGACTCGTCGACTTCCCACACCCCGAAGGTCCGACGAGAACGATGAATTCACCGTCCGCGATGTCGAGTTCGAGGTTGTCGACAGCGAGCGAATCGGCACCCGGGTACCGGTGCGAAACACCGGCGTAGTGAACGGCGGCCATTACTTCGGCAGCTTCGGGGTGATCTGGCGGTCGATGATCTGCTGCAACTGATCCGAGACGGATGCGAATGTCGTTGCGACATCGGCATTCTGCAACGCGATCTGCTCGAGTCCACTACCGATGATCTTGTCGCCGCCGGGGACGAACACGCGGGCGTAATCCTGCGAACGCGTCAGCGCCAACTGGTCCACGGCCGTCTTCGCGTTGGGGTTCGCCTCGAGGAATGCGATCTCCGACGGGTCCTGCTGCGCAGACTTGCGGACCGGCATGTAGCCGGTGTTCTGGGAGAAGTACGCGGTGTTGGCACCGTTGGTGACGAAATCGATGAATTTGAGCGCGTTGACCTTTCGCTCGTCCGAGATCTTCGCCGGAATGGCCAGACCGGCTCCGCCGGTGGGGCAACCTGGGGTCCCCTCGGTGGCAGGCAGGAACGCGGTACCGAACTCGAACGCCGCCCCGCCCTTGATGGTGGACAGGTCGCCGGTGGAGGCGATGGTGGACGCGATGATGCCGGCGGCGAAGTCGTTGGCGATGTCGTTGGAGACCGCGGCGTACTTCTTGATGTGGATCATGTCCTGCAGGAACTTGCCTGCCGCAATGGTATTGGGGTCGTCGAACTTGAGCTCGAACTGATCGGAGTACGATCCCCCGAACGTCCAGATGGGTCCCTCGAACGTCCACCCGAGGTAGTCGACGGCGTTACCCCAACCGTGAGCGAGCTTGCCGTTTCCGACGACGGCCTGGATGCGCGGGCCCCATTCGTCGAACTCCTGCCAGGTGGCCGGCCCGCGATCGGGCAGTCCGGCCTGCTGCCAGACGGCCTTGTTGTAGTAGAACAGCGGCGTCGAGCGCGCGTACGGCAATGCCCAGTGGCTGCCGTTCCAGTTGTAGTCTGCCAGCAGCGAATCCACGTAGTCGGACTGGTCGACGCCTGCCGCGGAGAAGTGCTCGTCGAGCGGCTCGATCGCACCGGTGAGGGCGTAGTTGAACCACCAGACGTCCGAGAGCACGACGACGTCGGGCACATCGTTGCCGGACAGCGCCGCGTTGAACTTCTGCGACACCTCCTCGTAGTTCTTGCCACCGTCGATGAGATTGACCGTCAGGCCGGGGTTCTCGGCCTGGAAGCGCGAGATCAGTTCCTTCTCGAACTCCTGGGACTTGCCCGGGTGGTTCGACCAGAAGTTGATGGTGTTCGCGTCGCCTTCGACAGCCTCGCCGCCCGACCCACCCGATCCGGGGCCGCTGCACGCAGCGAGGGCTGCGGCGGCCGCGGCCGCACCGGTGAGCGTGAGGAAGCCACGCCGATTGATGATGTGTGCCATGGTGTTCGACTCCTGATAGTGAGGTGAATCAGCCCTTGACCGCACCGGAGGTGAGGCCCTTGATCATGTGGCGTTGCAGGACGAGAAAGACGAGAAGGATCGGCAGAATGGTCAGCACCGTCGCGGCCATCACCGCCCCCCAGTTGGTGTAGCCCTCGCTGTTCTGGAGCAGCGTCAACCCGACCGGAAGCGGTGCGACGGACGAGTCGTCGGACATCAGGAACGGCCAGAGGTACTCGTTCCATTCGGTGACGATCGTGATGATGGCGAAGGCGACCATGGTCGGGCCGGACAGCGGCAGGATCACCCGGAACATCAGCCGTACCGGTCCGGCACCGTCCATCCGCGCGGCCTCGATGATCTCCGGTGGCAGCGACAGGAAGTGGTTGCGCATCAGGAACGTACCGAAGGCGACCCCCGCCAGCGGAATTATGATGCCCTGGAACGAGTTCCGCCACCCCAACTCGGAAATGAGCGAGTAGTTGGAGATGACGGTGATCTGATTGGGCACCATGAGGGCGGCGATGATGACGAGAAAGACGACGTTCTTGCCCGGGAAGCGCAGGAACACCAGTCCGTAGGCACTGAGAACCCCGAGGACGAACTTGATGGACGACACGGCCGTGGTGATGATGATGGAGTTGCGCAGATACGTGAAGAACGGCACCTCCGTCGTCGCCTCGTCGTAGTTCTGTGGATGGAACACGCTGGGCCACCACGTGACCGGCTGAACGTAGATGTCGGGTCGATCCTTGAAGGAGGTGATCAGGATCCAGAACAGTGGCAGCCCGATCATCAGCAGGACGGCGACCATGGCCGCGTATCCGAGGATGTTCGCGCTGCGTCGCGCACGTTGCTGGTCGCGCGGCCCCGGCACCTTCTCCGGCATTGCCGTCCGAGGCCTGTTCGTCACTGTCATCGTTGATCGTCTCGATCCATGATTCGTACCTGCACGAGGGTGACGATCAGCAGGACGAGGAACAGGATCGTCGCGACCGTGGCACCGTAGCCGGCCCGGAAGTTGCGGAACGTCTCCTCGTAGACCTGGTAGACCATCGTGGTGGTGCCGGTGCCCAGCGGGCCACCACGCGTCATGACGTTGATGATGTCGAAGACCTGGAGCGAGTTGAGCAGCACCGTGATCGACAGAAAGAACGTCGTCGGGCGCAGTTGCGGCAGAAGCACTTTGCGGAACGTGGTCCAGCGGCTCGCCTGATCGATCTCGGCCGCTTCCATCAGTTCCTTGCGCACACCCTGCAGAGCCGCGAGGTAGATGACGAAGGTGTAGCCCAGGTTCTTCCACAGGTACGTCACGGTGATCATGACCATCGCCCACTTCGGGTCCTGATAGAAGTCCGGGACGGTACCGAGGCCGAAGCGTCGCATCAGATCCTGGACGAGCCCGAAGTTGGGGTCGAAGACGAACTGGAATGCGATACCGATCGCTGCACCCGAGATGACGTACGGAGCGAACACGGCGGAGCGAACGAAGTTGCGGCCCCTGAGCTTTCGATCGAGCAGCAGCGCCAGCACCAGGCCGAGAACCAGTGAGCCCACCACCGCGGCGACCGTGAACACGACGGTGTTGCCGACGATCTGCCAGGTGTCCTCGCGGGAGGCCCACTCGCGGTAGTTGTCGAATCCGACGAACGTGGACGTGGGCGAGGACAGGTTCCAGTCGAAGAACGAGAACTGGAAGTTCTCCACCAGCGGCCGATACGTGAACACGCCCAGCAGAACCAGATTGGGGCCCACGAGAATCAGGAACAGTGCGTAATCGGTCCACGGCCGCGAGAAGAATCGCTTCTCGCGTGCCGTGGGCAGCACTCGTTCGGTTGTTGCACTCACCGCGAGGACTGTGCTCAGTCGCGGCTAACGAATGGTGAACTGAGCCCGAACGCTCACCGTCGTACAGACCAACCTATGTGAGCGGAACTTCGTAGTGGGCTACGAAGTTCCGTGCACATGCGGCGAAGCCGCTCTAGCGGTTCCAGTCTCCGAGACCGTCGGATCCGCTGAGGGTGCCGCCGTCGGTGTTGACGACGATGACCGGGTCGCCCTTCTGGGCGTTCTCGAAGAACCATTTGCCGTCTTCGGTGCTGACGTTGAGGCAGCCGTGCGAGGCGTTGGAGTAGCCCTGCTGCGACTCCGACCACGGAGCAGCGTGCACGAAGATGCCGCTGTAGGAGATGCGCGTCGCGTACTCGACGTAGGTGCGGTAGCCCTCCTCGGAGTCCACGGGGACGCCGTAGGTGGACGAGTCCATGTACATGTCGCGGAACCGTTCGCCGACGATGTAGGTGCCGTTGGGGGTCTCGTGCCCGACCTTGCCCATCGAGGTGGGCATGGTGCGGACCACCTCGCCGTTGCGGGTGACGGTGATCTGCTTGGTGTTGTCGTCGGCCGTGGTGATGATGGAGTCGCCGGTGGAGAATTCGGCCTTCGCTCCGCCCGCCTCGACGGTCACCTGGGTGTGCGCCGGGTAGAACTCGTTGGGCAGCCACCGGACCTGGGTGTCGTTGATCCAGTAGAAGTGCCCGGGTACGGACGGGTTGGTGGTGACGCGGATGGCGCGCAGCGCCGCGTCACGATCGCCGATCGCCTCGTCGAAGCGGATGGCGATGGGCTGCGCGACTCCGACGACCTCGCCGCCCGAGGGGCTGATGCTCGGATCGGAGAAGTTCGCGGGCGCGAGCTGCGGGGTGAGCTGCTGCGGCGCGGGTGCAGCCGGATCCGACGATCCCGGCATCCCGGGGATGGAGACGTCCGGGCCGCCCGGCCACAGTGGCGCGGCCTGTGCCGAACCGAATGCGGCGGACGCGGCAAGGGCTGTACCTGCAACGATCGCGCCGATACGGGCGAATCTGCGTGTGCGAACCGGTGATGCCATGTAACCCGACCATCCTTCGTGCTGCGTCGCGACACCCGCGAACTGTGCTGCCGCGGGGCAACGCCCATTAACACATACCGCCCCGACATTTGCTAATCGGATATCCCCGAAACGGACGAAAGAAACCACCGGTACGGGTATCTTCTCGCAACCGGTCCCGGAGCCGTCTCACCAGGCTGCGGCGGATGTGTCGGCAGCCGGGGAACGGGTATGTGCGATGGGAGCACATCCCGTCCAGACACCGGCGGTTTCCGAAACGGACTCTTCTTCGTCCGGTGTCCGTAAAGGGTGGACCGTGATCTCCGATGCTTTCCCCCGTACCCCCGTCACCCACATCGTCGTCGTCGTACCCGCGCACAACGAGCAGGATCTGCTCGACGCCTGCCTGACCGCCCTGGTACGAGCACAAGGCCGAGTCTGCGATGTGGCCTCGGTGTCCGTCTCGACGATCGTCGTGCTCGATGCGTGCACCGACGACTCTGCGCACATCGCAGCACGTCACCCGTCCGTGTCGGCTCTCGAGGTGGCACACCGCAACGTCGGCGCGGCCAGAGCTGCCGGATTCGCGACGCACGGCCCCGAACACAGCGCATCGACGTGGTTCGCCACCACCGATGCCGACACCCGGGTGGGTGAGGACTGGCTGCTCGGCCATCTCCGACACGCCGCCGAGGGCGCTCGGGCAGTGGCCGGAACGGTGGCAGTCGATTTCGAGGGTCACATCGAGGAGAACCTCGGGTTGCGGTCGTCGTACGACGCGCACTATCGAAACGAGTTCGGCCACCCACACGTGCACGGTGCCAACCTCGGCGTCCGAGCGGCGGAGTATCTCTCCATCGGCGGATTTGCACCTCTGACCACCGGCGAGGACCACGATCTGGTCCGACGCCTCGAGCTCGGCGGCTTCGAGTGCCGTCGGGTGTGCGACATTCCGGTCACGACGTCGGGTCGGCTGCGCGGCCGAGCGCCCGACGGCATGGCCGGATTCCTACGTGCCCTGGAGGCCACCGCATGAGCGAGACCGGTTTTCTCGAATCCACCGACCGAGCCGACGTCGACACCGGACTGCGCGCCGCGTTCTTGGCGTTCGAGGCGGACGGTCGTCTCGACCTCGCGCTGCCCGGCTCGGGGTACACCGATCTGCGCTGGCAATCGCTCGCCGCCCTGAGTCGGCACAACACGGTGTTGGGCCGGTGGTCCGAAGCGCATACCGACGCGATCGCGATCCTGCACGAACTCGACGGCCCGACGCCACAGCGTGGGCAGATCTGGGGAGTGTGGGCTGCGGAACCGCCTGCTCCGATTCTCGAAGCGGTGCCGGGTGATTCGGGCTGGGTTCTCACCGGGACGAAACCGTGGTGCTCGGGTGCGTCATTGTGTACCCATGCGCTCGTGACTGCGCGCGTGGAGGGCAGCCCTCGGCTGTTCGCCGTCGACCTGACGCACCCGGGCGCAACTCCTGTACCGAACACGTGGCATGCGGTGGGGATGAGCGAGAGCGATTCCGGCTCGGTAGCCTTCGACCGTGTCCCTGCCGTTGCGGTCGGCGGCCCGACCGACTACCTCACACGACCGGGCTTCTGGCACGGGGCGATCGGGGTGTCGGCAGCCTGGTTCGGGAGCGCATGCGCGGTGGCGGACACGCTTCATGCTGCCGTCCGCGACAGACCCGATCCGCACCGTACTGCACATCTCGGTGCCATCGCGGCCGCACTCGGAGCGGCGTCGAGCGCACTGACCACCGCCGCAGCGGAGGTGGATGCCGATCCGTTCGACCGATCCGGTCGCGCCCGAACCCGGGCCCGAATCGTGCGGGCTGTGGTCGAGGATGCGGCAACTCAGTGCATCGACCGCGTCGGTCGCGCTCTCGGTGCAGGCCCGCTGTGCAGCGATTCCCAACACGCCCGACGCGTCGCAGATCTCACCGTCTACCTGCGGCAGAGTCACGCCGAGCGCGACCTGGAAGCCCTCGGGCACGACATCGCAGAGGAGGACAACCCTTGGTAGAGAACGCATTCGATGCCGAAACCGATGTCGGCACAGCCGAATCGGACTGGATGTCGGCCGACTGGTCCATTCCCGGCCTGCAGTGGAAGGACGTCCTCACCATGGTCGTCGTCGCCCCGCACCCGGACGACGAGGTGCTCGGCGTCGGCGGCCTGCTCTCTCTGGCTGCGGCATCGGGCGTCGATGTTCGGGTGGTCGCCGTGACCGACGGCGACGGCTCCCATCCCGGTTCCCCCACCGTCACGGCAGAGGATCTGCGTGCGCGTCGCCCCGCCGAGTCCGAGCGCGCGTTGGCCGAATTGGGGATCGACCACTCCCCGATCCGTCTGCAGATCGCCGACGGTGACGTCGAGAACCACGAGAGCGCGGTGGCCGATGCGCTGATGCCGCTGCTCGACGCCACCCCCGGCACCTGGTGTCTGACGCCGTGGCGCGGGGACGGCCATCCCGACCACGAAGCCACCGCGCGGGCCTGTCTCACCGCGGCGAACGCCGTCGGGATACCGGTGGTGGAGTACCCGATCTGGATGTGGCACTGGGCAACTCCGAATCATCCTGCCGTGCCGTGGACACGTGGACGCCGCATCGACCTGCCGCCGCACACCCTCGACGCCAAACGAGCGTCGATCGAGCAGTTCGATTCGCAGATCCGCCCATTGTCCGATCACCCTGCGGACCGAGCGGTGTTGCCGCCGCACATATTGGCTCGGTACCGGCGACCGTTCGAGGTGGTGTTCGCGTGAGCGAGGGTTCTCGGACAAGCCTCGGCGCCGAGTACTTCCGCACCGTCTATGCGGACAAGGACGATCCGTTCATGCTCGACAGCAAGTGGTACGAGCGTCGCAAATACGCGCTGACCATGGCCTCGCTGCCGAAACCGCAGTATCGGCGCGCGCTCGAACCCGGCTGCTCCATCGGGGTGCTCACCGAACAGTTGGCGATCCGGTGCGATCACGTGGTCTCGACCGATGTGGTGCACAGCGCCCTCGATTCGGCACGGAGGCGCGTAGGTGACACTGCTGCAGTCGAATTCGCGCTGTGGTCGCTGTCCGACAACTGGTCGACCCTACCCACATCCGAAGCGACGTTCGATCTCGTCGTCATCAGCGAGGTCGGGTACTACCTCGACGCCGACGACCTGTCGTCGGCGATGAGGCGCGTCGTCGAGCACCTCGAAGCCGAGGGCACCCTGGTGGCCGCACACTGGCGTCACGACGTGGACGACTACCCGATCTCGGGTGACCGCGTTCACGAGATCATCGCCGCCACACCGGGATTGGCACTACTGAGTCGCTATCTGGACGAGGACGTCCGGATCGAGGTCTTCGTCGCCTCGGACGGCCCGGCCGTGTCGGTCGCGAGCACCGACGGCCTCGACGTGCGGTGAATCGACTCAGTCGGACGATTCGGCCGCGTCGGCGACCAGCTGCGCGGCGAGGTCGGCGAGCTTGACGTTGGTGTCCTGCGAGAGCTTGGCCAACAAAGCGAATGCTGCCTGCGAGTTCAGGTTGTAGCGCTCCATCAGCATGCCCTTGGCCTGACCGATCAGGTCTCGGCTCGTCAATGCCGCCCGGATCTGCTGTTCTTCACGCGCGGTGGAGAACGCGATGGCCGCGTGCGCAGCGAACAGCGAACCGATCGATTCGGCCTCGGCCGAGAAGGCGTTCGTTCGGGTGGAGTGGAGGTTCAACGCGCCGAAGTTGAAGCCCTCGACGTAGAGCTGGAAGCAGATCATGCTCTTGACACCCAGCGCCGAGGCGGCGACGGTGAACTGTGGCCAGCGAGAATCGCTGTCCATGTCGTCGATCCTGATGGTGGTCTGTTCGATCGCCGATTCGAGGCAGGGACCTTCGCCCAGCTGCTCCTGGATCGTGTCGCAGTGGCCCGCCACCTCGCCGACGAGGGCCGCACTGTGCACGAACTTGCCCTGCAACACCGTCGTGATGGACGCGAATTCGGCGGACGGGATGTTGGCCACCGCCGCCTCGGTGATCGTGGCCAGGACCCGATCGGGATCGGAGTGCTGGCGACGTAGTCTCTCGGCGACCTCGGCCAGTCGTCGGCTGAGCTCGAAGTCCGTGACGCGCGGATGGGCGGTCGAGTCCAGTGTCTGCTCGCTGATGGCGGTCACCTCGTCCTGCTGCGCCGGGGCGCGTCCCGGTATCGGCGAAGTGCCGACACCACAGGATACGCCCCGGCTGCAAAACTGCGAGGACCGTTAGCCGGGCATCAGAGTGTGCTGGGGGCGATCAGCGAGTGGACGAATCCGATCTTCTTCACGACGGTCGCAGGCAGCACGAACGGGTAGAGGTCCTGGTGGCCCATCGACCGGTTGATCTGGTTCAGTGCCCACGACAACGGCAGCCACCACTCGATGATCTGATCGAAACCGACGTCACCCGGCAGCGGGCTCTCCAGCGTCGAACCGGCCGGGGCCATACCGAAGGCTGCAGCCGTGTCGAGCGTGTCGCGGATGTGGAGATAGTGCGCGAACGTTTCGGCCCAGTCCTCGGCGGGGTGCATGGTGGCGTAGGAGGAGACGTAATCGTCCTCCCAGTTGGCCGGCGCACCCTCGCTGTAGTGGCGATCGAGTGCGGCCTGGTAGTCGGAATCCGGATCGCCGAAGAGCTCCTCGAACGCCGCACGATGCTCACCGTTGCCGACCAGCACCATCTGGTAATAATGGCCGATCTCGTGACGGAAGTGTCCGACCAGGGTGCGATACGGCTCGGACATCGCCACACGCAACTGTTCGCGGTGCACGTCGTCGCCCTCGGCGAGGTCGAGGGTGATCAGACCGTTGTCGTGTCCGGTCATCACCTGCTGGTTCGCGCTCGAGAGCAGATCGAACGTCAGTCCCGTCGTTTCGTCCTCGTCCCGGCCGACGATGGGCAGGCCCAATTCGGTCAGTTCGAGTACGACTCGACGCTTGTTGGTCTCGGCGTCCGCGTAGGCGGCCATCGCGTCGACGTCGTCGTCGGCGGGGCGAGTACGCGTGAGTCGGCACGACACGCAGAGATCGTCGCTGTCGTCGGTGTCGACGAGCCAGTTGCAGCGCGCAGTGTTGAGGTTGGCGCACATCTTCCACGTGGTGCCGTCCACCTCGGCCTCGGCGACGCCGTCGTCGGCCTTGTCGGGGAGCACCAGCAGAGCTCTGCTCGGCAGATGGAAGCCGAGCGCGCTCGAGCAGCTCAGACACAGTGAGTTCTCGAACGACAGCTTCTGTCCGCATTTGCGGCAGATGAAATCACGCATGGATGTTCCTTCGTGGCAGGGGTGAGTCGGGCTCGTATTCCCGTTTCCGGACGGACTAATGCCGTTCGTCGAATATGTTGTGTACATCTCCCTCGCCGTGCGGCGAGTTCGACAGCGCAATAACGTTACTCTGCGGGCTGTCACCTGCAAGGAAGCAAACCGTCGACCCACACGTTGGTACAGACTGCTTCACAACACTCTTCGAGAGGATGCGGGCCGCAGATGGCAGATCAGATCACGCCGACGAATCGGCCCATGGCACGTTTCGCCGAACGGATCTCGCGGGCCCGCGGCGAGAAGAACAGCGAAACCCTGGCGGCGGGCTTCCTGCTCGCAGCGACACTGATCGCGCTGATCTGGGCCAACTCACCCTTCGGCGAGACCTACCAGTCGTTCTGGCACACCGAACTCTCCGTCACCGTCGGCGAGCACGGCATCTCCCTCGACCTCGCCCACTGGGTCAACGACGGGCTCATGGCGTTGTTCTTCTTCGTCGTCGGGCTCGAGGTCAAGCGTGAGTTCGCGATGGGTGAGCTCACCGACCGATCTCGTGCCGCCATCCCGATCGTCGCGGCGGTTGCCGGTCTGGCCGCGCCGGCGTTGCTGTTTCTCGCCTTCAATCCGTCCGGGCCCGCCGCCCAGGCATGGGGCGTCGTGATCTCGACCGACACCGCGTTCCTCCTCGGGGCACTCGCCGTCCTCGGCCCGAAGAAGGCCGCTCGGTTGCGCATCTTCCTGCTCACGCTCGCTGTCGCGGACGATGTGGGCGCGCTGGCGATCATCGCCTTCTTCTACACCGACAACCTCGACGTGGTGCCGTTGGTGCTGGCGTTCGTCGGTCTGGCGCTGATCTTCCTACTGCGTCGGCTCGAGGTGTGGCGCGGCGTCGGGTACTTCGTCGTTGCAATGTTCACCTGGGTTGCGATGTACGAGTCCGGAGTTCACCCCACCCTCGCGGGAGTGATGATCGCGTTGATTCTTCCGGTCTATCCGCCGCGCCGCACCGAGGTGGAACGCGCGGCGGATCTGACACGCGCGTTCCGGCAGTCGCCCAATCCCGAATACGCCCGAGCCGCCCGTCTCGGACTCGATCGCGCGGTGTCGGTCAACGAACGTCTCATGCGGCTCTACCAGCCGTACACGGCCTTCATCATCGTGCCGATCTTCGCGCTCGCCAACGCCGGAGTCGTGCTGAGCTCGGACACTCTGAAAGCCGCGTCGACCTCGACGCTCACCTGGGGCATCATCGCCGGTCTCGTTCTCGGCAAGCTGGTCGGAATCACCGCTGCATCTGCTGTTTTCGCGAAGTTGAGACCGTCCTCCCTGGCTCCAGGACTGACGCTCTCCCACATCGCAGGCGGTGCCGCGATGTCCGGAATCGGATTCACGATTTCGTTGTTCATCATCGATCTCGCGCTCGACGACCCGTTGCTGGCCGACGAAGCACGGGTCGGCGTGTTGGTGGCCTCGGTGATCGCCGCACTGCTCGGCTGGGTCCTCTTCCGGATCGACGAGAAGATTCATCCTCCGAAAGCCGAAGCATCCCTGCGCATTCTGCGTCCGGTCGACGCCAAGCGCGATCACATCCGCGGCCCGGTGGACGCACCACTGACCATCGTGGAGTACGCGGACTTCGAATGCCCGTTCTGCAGCAAAGCAACCGGCAGCGTCGCCGAGGTACGCAAGCACTTCGGCGACGACCTTCAGTACGTCTACCGGCACCTGCCGCTCGACGACTATCACCCACACGCTCGCTACGCGGCATACGCCAGCGAGGCCGCAGCCGCGCAGGGCAAGTTCTGGGAGATGGCCGACGTGTTGTTCCGTAACAGCGACGCCCTCGAGCCCGACGACATCGACGGCTACGCACGTGAACTCGGCCTGGACATGGACAGATTCGAGGACGACATCCGCACCGGCGACTACGTGGTACGCGTCGAGGACGACGAACTCGACGCCACCTCCTCGGACGTCGACGGCACCCCGACGTTCTACCTGGGACGCGGCGACAAGAACCTCACCCGACACATCGGACCGTACGATGCGGCGACATTGATCCGGGAGCTCGAATCCATGTGATCGTGGGCAGGGTGGAAGAAATTCACACTCCACCGAAGCCGACCGGCCGGTATGCTGCAGTGAGGCGTACAGAACCGAGGTGGAGGGGATCGACCGTGGACGCAGAATCCGCGCGCGCGGTAACGGGAGCGATCGCACTGACACTGTTCGTGCTGTCGCTGACGGTATGGGTGACCGCATTGGCGACCAAAGACCCGGAGCAAGAACCCAATTCGCTGATCGGCATCAAGACGCGGGCAACCAAGTCCAGCAAGAAAGCCTGGGTCGCCGGCCATCGAGCCGCGTATGCGTACATGATGGCAGGTGCCACCCATTGCCTCGCATCAGCGGTGTCGATCGCAGGGCTACTGGTCCTGGGCTCGGTCCCCGCCACGACCATGCTGACGCTCTCGGTGGTCCTGGCACTCGGCGGAGCCGTCATTCTCACGACGAGCGGCATCAAAGCCGACCGCGAAGCGAAACGACACGTGGGCACGGTGTGGTCGACCTGCTCGAGGATCAGCTGTCCGTGCGATTCCCCTCCGCATCCCAGTGCTCGGCAACCTTTTTCGAGGGCTGCACTCGTGGCGGTTCTCCGGGCATCTTGGGGTAATCGGGCGGGAAGTTCAGCTCTCCGCCGGGCAGGGTTTCCCACAGGTGCAGAAGAGGTTCGAGGGAGTAGGCCTGCTCGTCCATATCGGCCCACGGGTCGCCGTCCCGAACAAGCTCCGCCACCGTCACGAGGTTGTATTCACGTGGATCGGTGACGTCGGCCAACTGTGACCACGCCATCGGAGTGCTCACCGTCGCGCCCGGTCGAGCCCGCAGACTCCAGGCGCTGGCGATGGTTCGGTCGCGGTTGTTCTGGTTGTAGTCGATGAAGATGCGTTCTCCGCGTTCCTCTTTCCACCAGTTGGTGGTCACCCCGTCGTCGCGTCGTTCGAGTTCTCGACCCAGACCGATGGCCGCGTGACGCACCTGCTCGAAGGTGTACTGCGGCTCGATGCGAACGTAGATGTGGATACCCCGATTCCCGCTCGTCTTCGGATATCCCCGTAAGCCCAACTCCTCCAACAGCTCTCGCGTCACATCGGCTACTCGCAGCGCGTCCGAGAACGTGGTACCCGGTTGTGGATCGAGATCGAGACGCAACTCGTCGGGATGGTCGACGTCCGGTCGACGGACCGGCCACGGATGAAACGTCAACGTACCCATCTGCGCCGCCCACACCAGCGACGCGGGTTCGGACGGACACAGTTCCTCGGCGGTGCGCTTGCTGGGGAACGCGATCTTCACCGTCTCTATCCACTCGGGAGCGCCCTTGGGCAACCGCTTCTGGTAGAAGCCGTCGCCGTCCTTGTCCTGGGGGCCGTGGGCCAACCGCATGCCCTCGCGATAGCCGTCGGGCCACCGTTCCATCGCGGTGGGGCGGTCTCCGATCGCCCGCATCAGCGGCTCCCCGACGGCCGCGAAGTACTCGCACACCTGCAGTTTGGTGATCTCCGGAGTACGTTCGGTCGCCTCGTAGATCACGCGATCGGGGCTCGACACTCGTACTTCGCGCTCGCCGACCTGCACGAACGCGGGAGGCGTTTTCGCGGCCATGTCTATCGTCCCCCGGCAATCACGTCGGCAACGTCGTAGCGCACCGGAACCTCGAGCTGGTCGTAGGCACACGAGCGTGGATCACGATCGGGCCGCCAGCGTAGGAACCTGGCCACGTGCCGCAGCCGCGCCCCTTCCATCTGGTCGTAGGCCACCTCGATGACCCGCTCGATGCGCACCGGTATCCAGTTGCGGTCGTTGGACGAATTCCAGCGGGTCGCCTCACCGTCGTACGTGACGTCGTCACCGAGTCGGAGCGGTTCGAGTTCTTCGAGCAGTTCCAACCGGCGCTTGTCGGTGAACGCCGACGCACCGCCGATCATCCGCAGATCGTCGCCATCGTAGAGACCGAGCAGCAAGGATCCGATACCGTTGCCGGACTTGTGGATTCGATAGCCGATCAGCACGCAGTCCGCGGTACGCGCATGCTTGATCTTGATCATCTCGCGCTTGTTCGGCAGATAGATCCCGTCGAGTTTCTTGGCCACCACACCGTCGAGCCCGGCACCTTCGAAACGCTCGAACCAGTCCTCGGCCACGGCCGCATCATCGGTGGCGGAGGTGACGAAACAACTCGGGCCGCCCGTTCCCACCGCGTCGAGCAATCTCGCGCGGCGGGTCGAGAACGGCTCGGCCGTCAGATCCTCGTCGCCGACGGCCAACAGATCGAAGCCGATGAACTGCGCCGGAGTCTTCTCCGCGAGCATCGTCACCCGACTCGCTGCGGGATGAATCCGTTCGGACAGCGACTCCCAGTCGAGGCGCGTGGAACCGTTCTTCTCGCGCGGTACGACGATCTCGCCGTCGACGACGATCTTGTCGGGTAGCTCGGCCTTGATCGCCGCCACCAACTCCGGGAAGTAGCGGGCCAGGTCCTTGCCGCCGCGTGACCCGAGCACCACCTCGTCTCCGTCACGGAAGACGATGGCGCGAAACCCATCCCATTTCGGCTCGTACGACCACACCGCAGGCCCGTCCTCGGGCTGGGCGGGCACCACTTTCGCGGCTTTGGCGAGCATCGGTGCAACCGGCACGGCAAGAGGAAGATCCACGCAGTTCATCCTGCCTCATGCAGCCGACAAGCGAGTCGGATATTTTCTACACGAGCACGGTCGATGGACACGGCACGCTCGAACCTACGAGGGCAGGACTCACCATGGCGTCATCCAACCGTTCGGTCCGCGCTCTCGTTCTCGCGCTGTCGTCGTGCGCGGCCCTGCTACTCGGCGGGTGCGCCTCGGAGGTGTCCGGCACCGCCGTCGCGATCTCCGGTGCCACCATTCCCGCCACGACGACCACCACCCCTCCCACCACCCCACCGACCACCGACATCGACGACGGCGGCAGTGTCGACATCGACGTGGAAATCGGCGAGTGCGTCAACCTCGGCGGCACCGTCGACGAGGCGGCCATCGCCAACGCGACCTGCGGATCTCCGCAGTCCAACTACGTCGTCTTCGCCAAGACGCCCACCTCGGCCGAGTGCCCCGAGGACGCCGATCAGTACTACTACGAAACCTACTTCGACATCGAACAGGGAGCGCTGTGCCTCGACATCGACTGGCAGGTCGGTGGATGCATGGACCTCGTCGGTGAATTCGCCCAGCGGATCGACTGCGCCACCCCCGGTGCCGACACCCGCCGCGTCGTGACCATCCTGCAGGGCACCTCGTCCGTCGACGACTGCCCCGACCCGGCGCAGTACGGGTTCGAGAAGGACTCACGCAACTTCGTCGTCTGCGTCGAACGGTTGTGACCTCCCCGGAGATCTCGGTCTCGAGCGCTCGGGGGCGCTGGATCGTCGCAGCAACGGTCCTCGGGTCGGCGCTGGCGATGCTCGACGCCACCGTGGTCAACATTGCGCTGCCGGCCATCGGCCGTGATCTCGGTGCCGGTGTCACGGGTCTGCAGTGGACGCTGAGCGGCTACACCCTGGCACTGGCGTCGCTGATTCTGTTGGGGGGCTCCCTCGGCGACCGGCTGGGTCGCAGACGGGTGTTCGTCTGGGGCACGGTCTGGTTCGCGGCCGCATCGGTACTGTGCGGGCTCGCCCCCAGTATCGAGGTGCTGATCGCGGCGCGACTGCTTCAGGGTGTCGGTGCGGCCCTGCTGACGCCGGGGTCGCTCGCACTGATATCGGCGTCGATCAAGGCCGAGGATCGAGGAGCCGCGATCGGTCTGTGGTCGGGATTGGGCGGCGTCGCGTCTGCGGTCGGTCCGTTGCTCGGGGGCTGGTTGGTCGACGCCGTCGGGTGGCGTTCGGTGTTCCTGATCAATATTCCGCTCGCCGTCGTCGTTGTGTGGGTGGCGGCGAAACACGTTCCGGAGAGCCGGGATCCGCATGCGGCCGGTCGGCTCGACGTACCGGGCGCGGTGGCGGTGGCGGCAGCATTGGGGCTGCTGACCTACGGGCTGATCGAATCACAGTTTCCGGCAGTGCTTCTCGGCGTCGTGGCCGTCGCTGTGTTCGTCGTGATCGAGCGACGCTCACACGATCCACTGGTCCCGCCGTCGCTGTTCGCATCGCGAGTGTTTCTGGCGGCCAATCTCGTGACGTTCGCCGTCTACGCGGCCCTGGGCGGAGTGTTCTTCCTTCTGGTGCTGCAGCTGCAGTTCGCCGTGGGTTACTCGCCCATAGCGGCCGGAGTGGCCACGCTACCGATCACCGCTCTCATGCTGGTGCTGTCCGCTCGCGCGGGGCGCATCGCCGGACGCATAGGTCCGCGTATTCCGATGACCGTGGGACCACTGCTGGCAGCGCTGGGGTTGGTGCTCATGCTCCGCATCGGGCCCGGCTCCACCTATGCCACGGATGTTCTGCCCGCGGTTGTCGTCTTCGGGCTCGGCCTGTCCGCTCTGGTGGCTCCGCTGACCGGAGCGGTGCTGGGCGCGGTGTCCACCGATCGCGCCGGAATCGCGTCGGGCGTCAACAACGCCGTGGCTCGCACCAGTCAGCTTCTCGCCGTGGCCGCGCTACCTGCGCTCGCGGGTATCGCCGGGTCCGATTACTCTGCGGCGGAAGCGTTCTCGGACGGCTTCCACACCGCGATGCTGATGTGCGCCGGACTGCTGGTGATCGGTGCCGCCATCGCGGCGGTGATGATCCGCGGCAGCGCCGAGGACGCGTCGGACTGCCCACCGCACTGCGATATCGGGACTCCACCGGTGGCACGTCGACGGTCCGCCTGACGGACACCGAGCGTCTCGTGGACCGATCCGTTCAGGGGACGACGAGCACGGGGCAACCCGCATGATGAAGCACGTTCTGTCCCACCGAACCCGGTACCGTGCCCCGGCACCGACCGCGGCGACCCACGACCAGCAACTGCGCGTGCACCGAACGCTCACGCAGGTGCCGCGCGGCCGAGCCGACGGTCGCTCGGACGCTCGTCTCCACATCGTCGAACTTCTCACCGAGCTGCTCCACGACCTCGAACAGCCACCGTCCCTGCTCCACCTTCAGCGCACTCCAGTCGACGCTGTCTGCATGCGGACCCGAGGGTGCTTGCAGAACATGGTGCACTGCCAGGGGTGCACGCAGACTGCGGGCGTACTCGAACGCTGTGAGCAACACGGCCTCCGCCCGATCGGAGCAGTCGACCCCCACCTCCACCGGTAACGCACCGTTCTTCGATTCCGCCGTCGGCGTTCGGAACACCAGGACCGCCGATTGCGCACCGTCGCAAATTCTGACGGTCTCGCCACCGAGGACGGTGCCGTCGGAACTACTCGATCCGACCACCACGAGACTGGCCCACTTCGATATCGTCGCCATGAACGGCGCTATCGGCCTGCGGGTCAGAACGGTCTCCACGTCCACCGATGACGCTGTTCCGTGCACGACGCTTTCGGCCTCGACGAGAATGTCCTGGCCGGTCGACCGAAACGCCTCGAACAACTCGCGGCCGTCGGAGCCGACCGTGGACCCGGGAAACCACTCGGTGTTCGGAATGGCGTGCACGAGCGTCACGGGGATGTTCTCGTCGGCCGCGTACCGAGCGACCCACGCGCACGCCTCCAGTGCGGTTGCCGATCCGTCGATTCCTACGTAGACGGGCCACGGTCGATCGTCTGAACTGGTCACCACGCATCGGTCCTCTCGTTGTGCATCCCACCGACACGGACGATGCCGGTCGGCGCGCGAGCGCAACAGGGGACAAAGTCCTCGGTTCGAGTGTTCGGTCCTTCCCGGACTAGCCGTCACCTCTCGATACGACGACCTTGAGAGCACCGGTCTCCGCTGCTCTGCCGAACACGTCGTACGCAGTGCCGAACTCCGCCATGGGGAACCGGTGGGTGATCAGGGCACCGGGATCGAGCTGCCCGGCGGACGCGAGCGCGGCCAGTACGGGGGTCGAGCTGGTGTCCACCAGCCCGGTGGTGATGGTGAGGTCACGAATCCAGATGTCCTCGAGATGCAATGTCGCAGGAGAACCGTGCACTCCGATGTTGGCCACGTGCCCACCCGGTCGCACGAGCTCGACGGCCGACTCGAACGTGTCGGGGATCCCGACCGCTTCCATCACCACATGCGCTCCCAACCCACCCGTCAGGCCGTCGACGACGACAGCGACATCCTCGCGGCTGCTGTTCACCACCGTCTTCGCTCCGAATCGCGCGGCGGCGGCAAGCCGACTGTCGTTCGTGTCGACGGCAACGATGTGGCTGGGAGAGAACAGTTGTGCCGTCATGATGGCCGCAAGACCGATCGGGCCCGCTCCCACGACCACGACGACGTCTCCCGGCCGAACCCGGCCGTTGAGCACTCCCACCTCGTATCCGGTGGGGAAGATGTCCGCGAGCATCAACATCTGTTCGTCGCTGAGGCCGATCGGTACCGGATGAGTGGAGTTGTCCGCGAACGGAACTCGAACGAACTCGGCCTGGACGCCGTCGACGAGATGGCCGAGAATCCAGCCGCCCCCGCCGAGGCACTGTCCGTAACGGCCGGTACGACAGAACGCACACGAGCCGCACGAGGAAATGCAGGATACGAGCACTCGATCACCGACACCGACGCGGGAAACCGAGCTGCCGACCTCGACCACCGTTCCGACTGCCTCATGCCCCAGTACACGTCCCGCCTGAGTTTCCGGGACGTCACCTTTCAGAATGTGCAGATCCGTTCCGCAGATGGTGACCGCGTCGACTCGCACGATCGCGTCGGTCGCGCTTGCCACAACCGGGTCGGGGACTTCGTCCCACGAGATGACACCGTGTCCTCGAAAAACCATCGCGCGCATTTCGACTCCTGTGTTCGTCGGAGATTCTTCGGACGATGCGAGTGCGCAATCAGCGCACGACGAGTACCGAGCAGTCGGCGTGGTGAACGAGGTTCTGGCTGACCGATCCGAGAACGGCGCCGCGGAGGGCACCTCGGCCTCGGCACCCGACGACCACCATCTGCGCCGACGCAGACATCGCTCGCAAACCTCGTGTCGGGCTCGACTGGGCACTCACCGTCGTGAGCTTCACAGCCGGGTATTTCTCGTGCATCTTCTCCACATGAGTTCGCAGCCAGCGCTTCTCGTGCTCGCGCACCTCCTGCCAGTCGATGTACCCGGCACCCATTCCGATGCCGGCCTGGGCTGCGAATCCCCAGTAGTTGACCGCGACCACCGGAGCGCCCATGTTGTCGGCCATCTCGAGGGCGATGCCGAGCGCTCGATCGGACTGTTCGCTACCGTCGATCCCGACCACGATCGGGCGGCCCGCATCGGCCCGGTCTCTGTCGATGCGGAGCAACAACACCGGGCAGTGCGCGTGCGTGATGACGCGCAAAGTGTTGCTACCGAGCGTCAGATCGCGGATCGCGCTCGACTTCCGCGATCCCAGTACCACCATTTCTGCGCCGACGTCGGCCACGTACGACGCGATGGTGCCGTCGACACCGACGGTTTCCACCGATACCGCGGGAGCTGTGTGGTGTATCTCGCCCTCCGCCCGGACCAGGTGTTTGCGTCCAAGAGCCCGGAGGTCCCTTTCCAACGCGCCGCCGTCGACGAATGCCGCCGACCCGTACCAATCCCCCACCGGGACAGCGTGAACGAGTCGTACGGTCGCGTGGACCTTCTCTGCGTACGTCGCTGCCCACCGAGCTGCTGCCTCGGCCTCGGCCGAGCCGTCGATACCCACGACGATGGGAAGGTTTCGGCCTCCGGATTCACTCATGTCGTCTTCCTGTCTCGATGTCGCCGGTCGTGGCCCGGTCACGCATCACCGTGATGCGCTGCGGTTCGGTCGAATCGACAGTAGAGGCGCATCCGACGCCTCGGGAGGGCATTTGGTCCGCGATGGGGGTGGCCGAGGTCCCTCGATCCGTTCTGCCGAATCGTCCTATGCGACAGCTCATGTCACCGCGCAGTGAGGGCCCACACGATACGGTCGGCCCACCGGTCGATGTCGGCCCAATCTCGCGCATCGCCGTACCGGCCACCGAGCCTCACGCCGACCCACCTCGGCTCCGCCCGCGGTCGGTCACGAAGCTCAGCCATGCACGATCCCACTCTCGCATGCGAGCACGTTCGTCGAAGTGCCTTCCCGTCGCGAGCACCGTGATCACGACGAGCGTGGATCCCAGCCAGAAGCCTAGAGCGGCAGCGACACTCGACACGACATTGGCTGTCGAGGTGGCCGGCTCCGCGACTCGATCACCCTGGGCATCGATACGCGTCTCGACGGTGGCACCCTTCACGGTGCCGTCCGGAACCCGGACCTCGTCGCTGTGCTTCTCGCCCACCGGCCATTCCCAGACGATCGTCGCGTAGAGCTCGACCACGGCCATGACCGAGTTCGGTTCCGATCGCACCGTGGGTTCACCGGTCACCACGGCGTCGACCTGTCGAGTGGTGGCGCTCGTGCGCGCCGACTGGGCCGCCAGATCGAGATAGACCGATGATCCGACCAGAGCCGCACAGGGAATCAGCGCCAGGACGACCGATACCGCAACGGCGAACAGCACGGCGGCTGCCCTGTCACGTCCGCGCATCAACGGATTCGAACTCCACGGTGCCAGATGCCACCAGCGAGCAACGTCGTATCCGAACATAGTTATCGCCCACTCTCTTACGGCATTCTCTTGCAGCACTCCGTGTGTGACGGTCGAAGCCGAACGGCCCCGGTCATCGGCGAAAGAGCGCGGACACCTCGTCGAGATCGATATCGGTCCGGCAACCGCTGGGTTCCAGTTCGACGTAGAAGGTCTCGTAGCCGCGCGGGTCTGCGCCGCGCTCTCCGGTGCTGCGCCGCTCGAACACCCGCGCGCCCGGCCACCGATCGAGCACGGCTGTTCGGAGGATGTGCCCGTCCGGCGAGACCCCGCTGAGCGGTCCGTATTCGGCGATCATCACCGCGTGGACGACACCGCCGATCGAGGCGGTGGTCACCGGGAACACCATCGGCCCTCGCGCCGTCGGGATGTCGACCGTGATGGAGTCGGAATCGACCAGTACCGGACTCGGTGCCGGTCGGCCTTCCCTGTCGGTCATGGTCGAGGTCTCCGCTCTGGTCCGATCACCTCGACGGGACGTGGCGTCACATCGGCCCCGCGGAGACGTGCCCCGGAGCCGCGTGCGACCTCTGCGCGGTGTGTCGGCCTGCACGCAGACTCACTGCGGCCAGCACGAACATCGCGGCTGCCGCGCCGCCGGTGACCGCGGCCCACCCGGCCACACCGGACGCGAGCAATGTCAAGAAGAGCCCGACTGCGGCAACAGCACACACCAGCAAGACTTCGGCGAGTACGTTCTCGGCCTCTGCCAACACGGTATGCCCGTCGTGTCCGTCGTGCGATCGATGCTTCATCTCGAACTCCTCGTCTCGATGATTCGGTAGTCCCGACATTGCCGTCTCTCGCGTGCGATGGGCAGGGCCGAAAGTCCCGATGTGTCCGGCATCGGGCTCGATCTTCGGCCACGCCAGGCGAAGATGACCAAGGACCCTTGCACCACCTCTGTCGCGGGTCCGACCATCGGAACATGAGCACAACACATTCGAGCGATGCCGAGATCAAGAGTCGCGTCGAACTCGAACTACGTTGGGAGCCGGATCTCGACACCACGCATATCGGTCTCGCCGTCACCGACGGCAGCGTCATACTGTCCGGCGAGGTTTCGGACTACTCACAGATCGAAATGGCCGAGCGTGCAGCGTGGAAGGTCCCCGGAGTGATCGCGGTGGCCCGAGAGATCGAGGTGAGAAACGACATCGGACCGATCAACGACTCGGATCTCGCCCGCGCGGTGGCCGCCGAGCTCGCCGGCACCGCAGAAGTACCGTCGCACTCCGTGCACACCACCGTCACACACGGGTGTGTCTTCCTCACCGGCACGGTCCTGTGGGACAGCCAGCGAGCAGCGGCCGGTCATGCGGCGGCGACGGTCGACGGTGCCCGCAAGGTCGTGAACTCGATCGAGGTGAGCCCCTCTGCTGCAGCAGAATACGTCTCCTCGCACATCGTGGCCGCGCTCGAGCGCCATGCACGCGCCGAAGGCGAACGAATATCGGTTTCGGTCGACGGTGTCGGAAACGTGGTGTTGGAAGGGGTGGTGCGCTCGGTCGAGGAAGGCGAAGAGGTCGAACAGGCGGCCCAGAAGGCACGGGGGGTATCGACGGTCAGCAACCGACTCCGCGTCGCCGATTGAGCAGAACACTCACCCACCGAACCTCGGACAGGAGACACCACCATGAGGACACTGGTCGTCTGTGAATCGATGTACGGCAACACGAAACACGTTGCCGAGGCCATAGCCCGCGGAGTCCGGGCGGGCGATGACGATCGAGTCGACGTCGTGCCGGCGAGGATCGCTGCGGAGTGCGATCTTTCGCAGTACGACCTGCTCGTCGTCGGGGCTCCAACCCACGTTCACGGACTCAGCACACAGAGAACACGCGATGCCGCGGCACGTGCGGCATCCAACGCCGAGAAAGGTCTGCGGGTCGAAGCGGACGCCTCGCATCCCGGCGTACGCGAATGGTTGAAGACGCTCGAGCCGTCGAGAGGTCGGATGGCCGCCTTCGACACTCGGCTCGATCGATCCCGACTGCTGACCGGTCGAGCGTCCAAGACGATCAGCAGGCGGCTACGACACCTCGGCTACAGTCCCGTGGCCGAACCGGAGAGCTTCGTCGTCGACGATCACACGCGGCTCGAAGCACACGAGGTCGAACGGGCCGAGCAGTGGGGTCGAGCACTGCGCCTCAGCGCCGCGTCGACGTCGAACGGATGAGTCCATATCCCCTGCTGTCCAGCGACATCGGAAGAAGTCGCGCTGGACCAGCAGTGCTGGACCAGCAGTATGGCCCGGTCCGATGCCGCGTGTCATTCCAGGTGATGCTGGTCGTCCGCAACAGGGCAGCGAGTCAATTCGACCCCCGAAACCGATGTGGGGGTGACCTCGAGCAGTCTGTGCATCGGCGGACCGTCCGAATGTGGTCGCGGCAGCAGTTGTTCGAGCACTTCGAGTCGAACGTCCACAACTGCACGGGCGATGCCGTGTATCACCACCGTGGAGTCGGTCGCACGGGCACCGTCCTCGTCGTCGACCTCCAGGACGACCGAGGAATCGAGCACACTGCATCCCAATCGCGACCGCCCCTCGGCGTAGAAGTACACCCGGGTCCCGACCCAGACGATCGGCACCATGTCGATGGTGGGCCCGAAGTGGTCGTGGCCGATCAGCCGCGCAACAGTTCCTCGCCGCGCGAGCCGAAGAGCACTGGCGGAGTCGAGAATTCGTCGACGATCGTCATTGCCGTGCAGACGATTCGGTACGGTGCGGTTCGTCATCGATCTCGGCAGATCATCACCGGGCAGTGGGCATGCCTGGTGAGGTTGCTGCTGGTCGATCCGAACAACGTTCTGGCGACCACCCCCCGTCCGTGACTGCCCACCACCACGAGCCCGGCCCGCCTGGACAGTTCGATCAGAATGTGCGCGGGATTGCCGCGCCGCACAACGTGTTCGACGGTGACATCGGGATACTTCTCGCTCCATCCCGCGAGACATTCGGCCAGTACCAGTCGCTCGTCGCTCTCGCCGCCGTCGGGCGATCCAGGCATGGACAGTGGCGTGCCCTGGGACAACGAATTCCACGTGTGCGCGGCGATCAGCGGGACCCCGAACAACGAGGCAAGATCGAACGCCTGCTCCACCGCGGCCTCACTCGTCGCGCTGCCGTCGATACCCACCAGGACGGGCGCGTCGTCGGACTCTGTCCCCTGCCTCCACACGACCACCGGACACAATGCAGAGTTCGCGGTCTTCTGCGCAGTGCTCCCGAACAGCGTCGTCACGATGGGACCCGAACCGGCGTTGCCGACCACGACCATGCGCGCGGTGCGCGAGAGCTCGACCATCATCGCCGATGCGGCCCCCTCTTCCACGGAGGTGGTCACTGTCACGACCGGATGCCGGGCGAGTACCGCGGTGGCGACTTCGGTGACGACACGCTCACACGCTCGACGCTGCTCGTCCCACACCTCGACGGGAATTGCCAGGGCCGCCTCACCCATGTACAACGCCGGTTCCTGCACCGCCCCTGCCACATGCAGAGGCGAGTTCGTTCGCTCGGCAACGTCGGCCGCCCACTGAGCCGCCGACGTGCTACTGGGTGAACCATCCACGCCGACAACGATTCTCTGATGTTGCGCCAGGATCATGATCGATTCCCTATCCATCACACGGGCCGTGCGACTGTTCGTCCGTTCCGGATTCTCGGTCCATTGCACTACGTGGCGGCCGAGGGACCACAGAGCATTAGGTCCTCACTTTTCGGATCGGAACGTCGCCTTCGGCGGGTCGTCCTGGAACCGAGCAGGGACTTCGTGCCCTACAACCGGAGACGGCCGTGACGTTGGAATGGCAGAACCCCTCCGACACGGGTCGGGCCCTCGATGGATGCGGAGAACGACGACATGACGTACGCACACACTGCACCGACGGTCGATTCGACACCGAAGGTCAACGAGCACGCGTCCACGATCGCCGTGGGAATCGATGGTTCCGACGGATCGATCGGGGCGTTGGCCTGGGCCGCGGGAATTGCGCGCACCACCGGGTCGAAGCTGCACATCGTGCATGCCCTCGGAGTGCACGGTCTCGGCGTGCACGGTCTCGGAGTCTCTCGCTCCGAGGGACGCAGGTTGCTCAGGGCGGCGGCTCACACAGTGGACCGGATTGCGCCCGACGTCGGCGTCGACACCGTTCTGACCGATCAGACCATTGCACAGTATCTGCACCATCGGTCGTCGGCGGTGATCGATCTCGCGGTGATCGGGGTGAGAAGTTCCACTCCGACGAAGGATGCATTGTTCGGGCACAACGCAACTCGCATCGTTGCGGGGATTCGCTGCCCGATCGTCGTGTGGCGACCGTACCCCTTCACGATCCGTTGCTCCTCACCGATCGTGGTCGGCGTGGACGAGTCCGAGTCATCCATTCATGCTCTCGCGCTTGCCTTCTGGTTCGCCGAGACGTGGGGCTCGCCGGTGCACGCACTCCACTTGTCCTCGCACAGCTCGCTCGACTGGCTGCGCGCGCGGACCGGTGAGGTTGCCGCCCGCCATCCGCACGTCGATCTGCACCTGCATTGCCTCGGCACATCGACCGCCGAGCAACTCCGTAGAGAGTCCGTCGACGCGCGACTGGTGGTGGTCGGCAGCCACGGCTGCGGCCTGGCCGTGGGAGCAGTGCGTGGCTCGACCGTTCAGCGCTTGGTCCGCTCCGCACGCGGACCACTCCTGGTTGTTCCGTAGGCAGATCCGACGCGCACGACGACGGCAGGCGGAGCGGTTCGGCGCCAGGACGTTCCAGCAGCGGGATGATTCAGTGCGCTCGATCTCGACGCGCTCGTGTGGAATTGTCGGCGGCGATCGACAGCACCGACGACACTGCTCGTCGCGGGGTCCGGCGGGGAGAGCCGGTCATGGGAACGCCGATCCGAATGAGAACTTGCGGTACTCCGCCCCGCGGCGCGAGGGATTCGACCACACGACGGCTGCCGGACTGTTCGGTCATGTGCGTCAACGGGCACGTCGCCAATCCGTCTGCTGTCGCCGCGAGGAGGATCGACGACAGAGCTTGTCCGCACTGCAACCAGTCGATGCGTCCGTCCGATGCAGTACTGAGCAGAACCACAGTGGACTCGTCGGTGACGTACTCGCGTTCGACTGTTCTGTCGGCTTCTCGCGGTTCGGGAAACCGCCGGTTGATCGGCACTCTCGACGCTTGCGCGCGGCTGATCAGCGCTTCGGGCGGTATGCCGCCGGACTTCATCGAGTGGCCCGCCCACCACCTGATCTCCGCCTGATACGTCGCATCGTACTTTCGCACTGCCGCACTGAGTTCGGATGCCTTCGCCAGCGTCGTCCTGGCCTGACTCGACAGGACGGTGATTGCCGTGTCGTAGCGCGCACACGCCTGAAGCACGTACCGAGTCAGGATTCGATCGTCGCCTACCGGGCCGAACGTCCGGCGATCCGAGTGGCGGCGATTGATCGCAGTCAACAGGTCGAATTCGTGGGACCGAGGATGCGCATCGTGGACGAAATGCACATGCGCGAGGTGATCCGACCTGCCCGCCGAGGGCAACAGGTCGATATCGGTAGACCAGCGAAAGGCAGCGGCGGCCCGACGAAGGTGGTCGAGCGCGGCGCCACAGCTGATCACCATCTGACGCTCGGTGGGGTCGATGACGTCCAGCAGCCGGCTCGGATCGGTGAACAGATCGAGCCCGCGATCGGAATACACCCACCTCCACGGCTGACTGTTGTGCACCGACGGTGCCCGACAGGCCAGTTCGACCAACATCTCCACCACGGCCGAATCCGGCTGTTCGTTCATCTTCTCTCCTCGAACGTGCACCGCCAGGCGATGACTGCCCCTCACTGTCGGCCTCGCACGCGTTGGCCGACAGAGCCTTTCGTCACTCGTAACAGGGCACTAAGGCGATGAGGTCCAGGTGGCAGGCGGTACTAGGATGGCGAAACCAGCACACCGAGGAGATGCCGTGATCACAGTCTTTCTGGTGGACGACCACGAGATCGTCCGACGTGGACTGATCGACCTGATCGAGTCCGACCCCGACCTGTCCGTGATCGGGGAAGCCGGGACGGTCAGCAACGCACTGGCGCGCATACCCGCCCTGCGCCCGGACGTCGCAGTTCTGGACGTACAACTCCCCGACGGAAACGGGGTGGAACTGTGCCGCGACCTGATGACCGCCTTGCCCGACCTGAAGTGCTTGATGTTGACCTCGTTCACCGAGGACCAAGCGATGCTCGACGCGATCCTCGCCGGTGCCAAGGGATACATCGTCAAGGACATCAAGGGAATGGAGCTGACCGCCGCGATCAAAAGTGTCGGACAGGGCCGTTCGCTGCTGGACAATCGTGCCGCCGCAGTGCTGATGGAGAAACTGCGATCGGCCGATCGGCCCGCCGTCGGACCGGCTGCCACGTTGACCGACCAGGAGCGAGTTCTGCTCGGACTGCTGGGGGAGGGACTGACGAACCGGCAGATCGCCGAACGGATGTTCCTCGCCGAGAAGACCGTGAAGAACTACGTCTCGCGTCTGCTGGCGAAGCTGGGTATGGAGCGACGGACGCAGGCCGCCGTCTTCGCGACCACGCTCGAACGCTGACAGCCCGGCCGAAAGGCGCGCATACTGTTCGCGTGGTCGGTGAGCAGGTCGACACCGGAGGCTCGTACCCCGGCGAGTTGAGTGGACCCCTGTCCCAAATGCGTTTGCGCGAGCTGTTCAGGGAGGTACAGGAGCGGCTGGAGAAGATTCTCGACGCGCGAGAGTACCTCGATGGGCTCCTCCACTCGATGTTGGTGATCACCGAGGGCCTCGACCTGGAGGACACCCTGCAGACGATCGTCACCTCTGCAGCCCAGCTCGTCGACGCGAAGTACGGTGCGCTGGGAGTACGCGGACACAACCGCGAGCTCAGCGCGTTCATCGTCCATGGAATCGACGACACCACCGCTGCGGGGATCGGTCCCCTTCCCACCGGGCACGGTGTACTGGGGTTGCTGATCGACGAACCTCACGCCATCCGGCTCTCGCGACTGTCGGACCACCCGATGTCGGTGGGTTTTCCTCCCGGGCACCCCCCGATGAACACCTTTCTCGGTGTCCCCATTCGCGTGCGCGAGGAGGTGTTCGGAAACCTCTACTTGACCGAGAAGGCGAACGGCCGATCCTTCACCGAAGACGACGAGGCCGTCATTCAGGCGCTCGCGTCGGCTGCCGGCGTCGCGATCGAAAACGCGAGACTGTACAGCGAGTCTCGGACCCGCCAGCTGTGGATCGAGGCCACGCGCGACATCGCGACCGCTCTGCTCCGCGGCACCGACACCGATCAGGTGCTGCACACGGTCGCAGAGAAGGCATTGATCCTCACCTCGGGTGAGTTGTCTTTCATTGCCGTGCCCCGTAATCCGAACGACAACTCCGAGGACGTCACCGAACTCGTCATCGATATCGTCGCCGGTGAAGCGACTTCCGAGGTCCTCGGAAATGTCCTGCCGGTCTTCGGATCGACATCGGGCACATCCTTCCGAAGCGGCACTCCCATTCGAGCGTCGAAACTCGAATACAACGCCACCACGGGCTCGGACGCGATCTACGGACCCGCTCTCATCTCTCCCCTCCGTGCATCGGGCCGTGTGACAGGCGTCCTGGTCGTACTGCGCCGACTCGGCCAGGAGCCGTTCGACGACGGTCAGCTGGAGCTGGTGTCCGCGTTCGCCGATCAGGCCGCCGTGACGGTTCGAATGGCCGATGCCGCCCGGAGGCTACGAGAGTTGGATGTGCTCGCCGAGCGAGATCGCATCGCCCGAGACTTGCACGATCGCGTCATACAGCGGATCTTCGCAGCCGGCTTGTCGCTCCAGAGCACGGCCCAACGCTCCGGTGAACCCGCGATCGCGGCACGCCTGTCCGTCACGATCGACGACCTCCAGGACACGGTGCAGGACATCAGGACGGCGATCTTCGACCTGCAGACCGCAGGTTCACCCGTCGGCTTCCGACGCCGGGTCGAGGACGTCGTCCGGGAAATGACCGAGAGTTCGGGCCTGCGGACATCCCTGAACGTGACCGGCCCCGTGTCGGTGATCGAGCCGGCCCTGGCCGCCCATGTTCTGGCCGTCGTTCGCGAGGCGATCAGCAACTGCGTGCGGCACGCACACGCGACCACCGTCGCGGTGTCCATCTCGGTCGGCGACGACATCGTCGTCACCGTGTCCGACGACGGGGTCGGTATTCCGCCCGACGTCGATGCCAGTGGGCTCGACAATCTGCGGTCACGTGCCCGCGAGTGCGGGGGCGAGATGACGATCGACTCGGGCGGTAGCGCGGTCGGAACGACGTTGAGATGGTCGGTTCCGCTGCCCTGACGGTGTCGAGCACTCATGTGTCATCCGATCAGGATTTCGGTGACCAACGGCCCTCGTGCGAGTGGAGTTCGGTGACCTAGCGTCGAACGGACCCACTCCGAACCACCGGGTCGACACGACATTCCGCTTCGACTCCGTTGAACGAGTGTCGTGCACTTGTCGACCATCGGCCCCGGAGACCTCGATGCACACCCTCGTCGACCGCAGTCTTATCGTCGTCGGTACGGACGGCTCGACCACCGCACTCGGAGCCGTCCGGTGGGCGGCAGGCGAGGCAGCGGCGCGACAGGTCCCATTGAGAATCGTGCACGTGGCACCGCCGCACGATCCGGACCCGATGTTCGGAGCACCGGACCCCGAGCGCGACTTCGGCGGAGACGTTCTCCTGGATGCGTCGGCTGCCGCACTCGAGACCGCACGCGATTGCGTCATCGCGCCGCAGTACAGACGGGGCGATGTCCGCTCCGTACTGCGTCGTGAGGCGTCGGACTCCGGGCTGCTGGTGCTGGGATCGGTCGGACGGGACAGATTGGGTTCTCTCCTGCTCGGATGGACGGCGACGGAACTCGCCGTCACCGCTCCCTGCTCGGTCGTGTTCGTGACATCGCATCCGGACGTGACTGCACCGACGGCGTCCGTCGTATCGCGCGTGCGTCCGGTGCTGGCCGTTCTCGGCGGCGCGGAGGACACGTGGGGCGAGTGGGACATGATCGTCGCGGCGGCAGTTCGGGAGGCCCGCCTGCGTTGCACCACCGTCCTCCTCGCTTCCTCGGCAGACCCCCACGGCGGACGTACCGGACCCGACCTGTCGGAACGAATCGCCCAGTGGCACGAAGAGGGACCCGATGTCCGAATCGACTCGGTCAGCAGGAGAAGAAACCTGCCCGAATTTGCCTTGTCGCTGTCGCACGCAGCTCGATTGGTGGTCGTCGGCCCACCCGAACACGACCGAGTTCACCCACTCGGCACCATGGGTAGGACCGTCCACACCCTGCTGCACAGCTCCGGTCGGCCGGTGATGATCGTTCGCAACAGTCCGATCGGAGAGCCGAGGTCCGCCGCCGACGCATCGCCTTCCTCGCTGTCCGCAGGCCACACCGACTGACGATGCCGAGCGGATACGGGTTTAGGCTTGATCGCGACAGCAGCCCGGGACTCGAGGTTGCGAAACGACCAGCAGTTCAGGAGCGTCATGACGACCCCGCAGAATCCGTCGGAAGAGAAGAATTCGCCGAACGACCCCACTGCCGCCGAGGTCGACGTCAAGCCACGCAGTCGCGACGTCACCGACGGACTGGAGAAGACCGCCGCCCGCGGCATGCTCCGCGCCGTCGGAATGGGCGACGACGACTGGGGCAAGTCCCAGATCGGTGTCGCGTCCTCGTGGAACGAGATCACCCCGTGCAACCTCTCGCTCGAACGTCTGGCGAAGGCAGTCAAGAAGGGCGTCCACGCTGCCGGTGGCTACCCGCTGGAATTCGGCACCATTTCGGTGTCCGACGGAATCTCGATGGGACACGAGGGCATGCACTTCTCGTTGGTCTCACGTGAGGTGATCGCCGACAGCGTCGAAACCGTCATCAGCGCAGAACGTCTCGACGGTTCCGTCCTGCTCGCCGGTTGCGACAAGTCGCTGCCCGGAATGCTCATGGCCGCAGCACGTCTGGACCTGGCGAGCGTGTTCCTCTACGCAGGCTCCACATTGCCCGGCTTCGCCACGCTGTCCGACGGCAGCGAGCATCAGGTGACGATCATCGACGCCTTCGAGGCCGTGGGCGCGTGTTCGCGCGGACTGATGTCACGAGCCGACGTCGACACCATCGAACGCGCCATCTGCCCCGGCGAAGGTGCCTGCGGCGGAATGTACACCGCGAACACTATGGCCAGCGCAGCCGAAGCGATGGGAATGTCGTTGCCCGGCAGTGCATCTCCCCCGGCTCCCGATCGTCGACGCGACGGATTCGCACACGCCAGCGGCGAGGCCGTCGTCGATCTTCTGCGACGCGGTATTCGCACCAGCGACATCCTCACCAAGGAAGCCTTCGAGAACGCCATCGCCGTCGTCATGGCATTCGGCGGCTCGACCAACGCGGTGCTGCACCTGCTCGCGATCGCCCACGAGGCGCAGGTGGATCTGACCCTCGCCGATTTCACCCGCGTCGGCGCGAAGGTGCCGCACCTGGCCGACGTCAAGCCCTTCGGCAAGCACGTCATGACCGACGTCGACGCGATCGGCGGAGTTCCCGTGGTCATGAAGGCTCTGCTCGACGCCGGCCTGATGCACGGCGACTGCATGACGGTCACCGGAAAGACCTTGGCGCAGAACCTCGCTCACATCGCACCCCCGGACCCCGACGGCAAGGTACTGCGCGCACTCGACAAGCCGATCCACCCGACGGGCGGCATCACCATCCTCGAAGGATCGCTCGCCCCCGGCGGGGCCGTGGTCAAGTCCGCAGGCTTCGACTCCGACGTCTTCGTCGGCACCGCACGAGTTTTCGAGCGTGAACGCGCGGCCATGGACGCCCTCGAAGACGGCACCATCGCAGCGGGCGACGTCGTGGTCATCCGCTACGAGGGACCCAAGGGTGGGCCGGGGATGCGCGAGATGCTCGCGATCACCGGAGCCATCAAGGGTGCCGGACTCGGCAAGGACGTCCTGCTGCTCACCGACGGCCGATTCTCGGGCGGCACCACGGGCCTGTGCGTCGGACACGTGGCACCCGAGGCAGTCGACGGCGGTCCCATCGCCTTCGTCCGCGACGGTGACCAGATCCGACTCGACGTGGGCAAGGGCACCCTCGACCTGCTCGTCGACGCAGCCGAATTGGACACCCGCGCACAGGGCTGGGCACCACTGCCGCCCCGCTACACCCGAGGAGTACTGGCCAAGTACTCCAAGCTGGTGGGTTCGGCATCGAACGGTGCGGTGCTGATCTAGCACTCACCCCCTGACCCCCCGTTTGCGTCAATGGACCACTGCATACGTCTGAAGAGTGCAAGGGTCCATTGACGCAGCGATGCGCCGAGTGTCAATGGACCACTGCATACGTCTGAGGAGTGCAAGGGTCCATTGACGCAAACGGGGCGGGCGGGCGGACAGTGAAGAGCTACAGCGGCATTGCCCACATGGAGCTCGAGCGTTCCTTGAATGCGGTGCAGTTCGCTTGTTGTCTGCTGGCCCGTTGGTAGAAGGTCTGCAGCGGCGAGGTCGGTTCGACCGGCTCCGGTGCGGGTGCAACCGGAAGGTCGCTCAGTTCGAGCGCAGCGTCGAGAGCTTCCTCGGCCTCGACGCGTCGGGTGCGCGCCAGGTTGGACAGGGCGAGCTGGTGGATCGTCACGCGGTCACCGGACTTGCTGTCCACCGTGGCCTGCCGGGCGACGGAGGCGTCGAGTTCGTACACCTTCGAGGCCAGCTGATAGATGCTGGGACGCTCGAGCTCGGCGTCCACCAGAGCCGGCTCGGCCACGATGCGCGTAGCCGGCGGTGCGGTCTCCTCGGCGATTCGCAATGCGTGTCGTGCACCGGATTTCTGGGGCTTGGCCGACGGCCGCTCGAGGAGTTGTTCGAGCTCGGCGACCTCTCGATCTGCTGCCGGATCCTTGGCCGGCGGTGCGACGAAGGGGACGATTGGCTCGAACGCGATCTTCTCCGACGACGCCGTCGCAGTCTTGGCCGGGATGAGCAGCGCCACGATCACGGTGCCGACACCGAACATCACGGCGGCAACGACACTCGTGTGCACCACCGCGTCACCGAACGCCGCAACGGCATTGGCTTCGAGATTGTCGGCGAACCCGCTGAGGAATGCATTCTGGTCGCGGATGACGTCGGAGACGATCACCGCACCGGCCAGCGAATCCTGAGACGCGGCAAGCCCTTCCGCCGCCTGCCCGGTGTACTGTCCGTTCGGTTGCTTGCCGGGGAAGGTCTGCAGAAACCCTTCGATTCCCTGACGGTAGGACGCGGCGAGCACCGATCCGAGCACAGCGATGCCGAGCGATCCACCGAGTTCGAGGGCGGTGTCGTTGAGGCCGCCGCCGACCCCGAGCTTGCTGTCCGGGAACTCGCCCATGATGGAGTCGGTGCAGGGCGAGACGGACAGGCCGATTGCGAGACCGAGCAGCGTCAGTACGGGAAGGAAGTCGGAGTACGTCGCCGTCGCGTCGATCCCGATGAGCGAGACGACCGATAGCGTTCCCACGACCATGCCTGCGGTGACGGTGATGCGGGGTCCCAGTTTCGGCGTGAGCCACATCGTGATTCCGGATCCGACGAAGACTGCCCCGGCCAAAGGCAGGAGGTGAATGCCGGTGGACACCGGACCGAAACCAAGTGCGAACTGGAGGTATTGCGCGACGAAGTAGATGGCACCGAAGGTGACGAGGAAGAAGATCAGCACCGCCAGGGTGGCTCCGCTGAGGACGCGGGACGAGAACATTCGGACGTCGAGCAACGGATTGGGATGGCGCAGTTCCCATCCCACGAAGCCCAGGACCGACAGCAGCCCGACGAGCGCGAAGTACAACGGCCCGACCGTCCAGCCGAAGTGCATCCCCTCGATGATGGCGTACACGATGGTCGACACGGCCAGCACTGACAGCAGACCACCGATCCAGTCGATCGCACCCGGGTCGACGGCCCGTGACGGCGGGACCAGTACGACGGCTCCGACGATGGCGGCCAACGCGATCGGAACATTGATCAGGAACGTCGAATGCCAGGTGTAGCTCTCGAGAAGCCAGCCCGCCAACAGCGGCCCTGCCGCGATCGCGAGTCCCGAGGTGGCCGCCCACACGGTGACCGCGGTGGCGCGCTCCCGCTTCGGGAAGGTCGCCACCAGCAACGACAGTGTGGCGGGCATGACGATGGCAGCGGCCACACCCATGACGATGCGGGCCAGGATCACCCCGAGGGTGGCATCGGTGAGCGCCCCGGCCACCGAACCGGCGACGAAGATGATGAGACCGATGATCAGAGCGCCACGGCGGCTGTAGCGATCTCCGATCACACCGCACAGCAACATCAACGACGCGTAGGGGACGGTGTAGCCGTCGATCACCCACTGCAGGTCGCTGCTCGTCAGGCTCAGGTCGAGTGTCATCGCCGGTGCGGCGACCAGCAGTGACGTGTTGGCCATGACCACGATCAGCAGGCTCAGGCACAGCACCACCAGCGCCGACCAGCGTCGCGGGTACGGCTTGTGCATGTCTTGGACAGGCGTCATCGCAAGCAGTGTCATCGTGTGTTCCCCCCCGTTGGCAAAGTGCGAGACACACCTTGCACAGTGCTGTGCAGCTTAGGAAGCATCGGCTAGGATCGGCAATCTTTTGTGGCGGCAGCCACACTGGCCGCCCGCGATCGTGCTAGATGTTGTCCTGTGCGCAAGACGACGGAGTCGAGTTCGATTGCACGGGACGCAGCAGCGCCGCCCGTGCAACGCCGTGACGCCCGATCCAACCGAGCGCGAATTCTGCACGTTGCGCAAGGGGTCCTGGCAGACAATCCCGATGCGACCATCAACGATGTCGCCGCTGCTGCAGGAGTGGTCCGGCGAACCGTGTACGCCCACTTCGCCTCTCGCGAAGCTCTGATCGACGGTATCGCCCTGGAGGCAGCGGACAGCATCTCGGCCGCACTCGGCCGGGTTCCCGCCGCGGACGAATCGGCCGTCACGGTGTTCGTCCGGCAGACACTCGCTCTGACACGCGTCGGCGATCAGTACCGACTGCTACTCGCCGTTGCGCGAACAGATCTGGGACACAACAGTATTCACGATCTCCTCGGACCGATGCGAGAATCGGCCGCCGCCGTCATCCGGCGCGGCCAGCGCGAGGGTGTGTTCTCCTCGTATCTCGCCGCAGAAGTACTGATCCTCAACATCGAGGCGATCGCACTGTCGATCCTCGATGCCACCAACGCCGGTGCGATCGGCGACCCGGCGGGAGCGACGACGACGTCGAGCCTGGTGCTGCTGGGAATCGCGCCGGACGACGCCGAACGCATCGTCGCCGACATTCGGTCGTCCGACTCGTCGGCCCGCGCCCGCTGAGAGCCTCACCTACCCCGCGAACGGCGAAGGCCCCGTTCGCGCAACACATCGCGCGAACGGGGCCTTCGGTCGAAACCAGGTGGAGCTAGGGAGCCGGGACGAACCCTGCGCCGAGTCCGTTGCCCTGATCGACGTTGCGAAGGATCGCGTCGAAGTTGGTGCCGACCTCGGGTCCGAAGCACGCCAGGCCGAGGTAGGCGTTGACCATGCCGACGAGGGTGTTGCCGACGACGACCGGGCTGCCCGAGTCACCTTCGACGACGCACAGCTGAGCCCAGGTCTCCTGCGACTGCAGAATGTCGCCGTACGCGAGTCCGCAGGTGTTGCCGGTGGTACGGCCTTCCTTGCAGACGATGTTCGGGAACGCCGTCGGCGGGCCGACCTGAGAGATGGTCACATTGCCGACGCGGTTGATCGGTGCGACCTTGTCACGCTGGAATTCGATGAGGGCGTAGTCGTATTCCGGGTTCGAGAACGCGATGCGGCCGACCTCGCCGAGGGAGGTGTCGTATTCGGGAACGATGGAGGCACCCGCCTGGCCGCAGTGGCCGGCGGTGAAGCCGACCAGGTTTCCGTTGCGGTCGTTTCCGATCGTCGTCAGCGTGCACTCGGCCTGGCCTCCGACGATGATTCCCGAGCCGCCGCCGAGAGCAGCTGGAGCGGCCGCGGATGCGGTCCCCACGCCGACGCTGGCTACGATTGCAGCCGCCCCCACGACGACGAGCATGAATTTCTTGAACATGTACTCCCTCTCAGCGGTGTCGGCAGAACCCTAGCAACAACAGGTGTACGAACACGAGTGAGTCGTTCATACGTCCTGCTCGAGGGCGGCAAGCGTCGTGCGCGCCTCTTCGAGTTGCCGGCTCAGTTCTGCAACGCGCCGTGCGGCCTCCTCGCGCGCGTGGGAGATGACTGCCTCGACTGCGTCGCGTGCCGTGGGATCGCCCAACTCCCGAACAGCGCGGCTCACCGACTCCGGGCTCACCGGTTGCGCTTTGGTGGGCCGCTTCGCACCCTGGGTCACCGTGACCGACCAATCGTTGTCGGCGCCGGCATGAATGGTGACGCTGATTCCGCCCGGTGCCTTCTTGACTCGACGGGGAGAAGAACTCTGCGGTGACGCAGTCTTCGGTTGTTCCACCGCCGTGGGCTGTACCGGTTCTGCCTTGGGCGCTACCGCCGCGGGCGCGGGTTGCGGCTCGGCTCTTCTCACCGGCGGAGCCGCCGAGGTCTTCTTGGCAGGTACGCGCTTGGCCGGCGCAGGCGGAGTTGCCGCGTTGCGGGTGATGCGCAGTTCCTCGGCTTCGTAGGGCAATTCGTCGTTGACGCCCTTCGGGCTGATCGTGACCGTGTTGCCGTCGATCGACACGACCTTCGCCGAGGTGCCGTCGGGCAGCCCGAGGCTCGGGTTCGGTTCACGGAGATAGACGGTGGCACGACGCCCCTCGGCCAGCGCCGCCGCCAGTGTCGTCAGATTCTCGGGGGTCAACGAATCGTTCACGGCGCGCCCACGGGGTGGCATTCGACTACCGACCTTTCTCGAAAGTGTTTGCGAATACTGTCGCACAGATGCAGGTGAGATGCGGCCGGGCAGCGCAGAGCGCGTCGGATCGACGCATCGAGAGGCAATTTGTCTGTTAATCCAAGTAACTGTAACCACAAGTAACTGTTACTTGGATTAACACTTAGATTGAGGGTGACCGAGAAGGTCGATGACTCTGACCCTATACGACAGCCGTCACGCGCGCCGCCCGAGCCCACTCCAGGTGTCGTCGACCCTCACCGAGTACCGGCCGGTAGCTGCCCGACTCTCGGGGAGTTCGGCATCCGGGAACCACCCTCGCCGAACCACCCTCGCGCGCGGTTTCTGCCGCGTAGCCTGGCGGCGTGCCTTCTTGCGGAGGTGCGGAACAGGAGTCTCGATGTACCACCTCGACGCGGACGAACAGTCGCTCAGCGACGGTCCGCACGTGTATTTGCTCGACGCCAAATCCACCCTCGAGGTGCAGGCTCTGAATCAGTGGATCGACGCCACCACACCGGACGGCGAGCCCCGTCCGCCCTCGGTTGTGCTCTCGGGTGAGGCGAGAACGTCACTGTCGGACAGTGTTCGCGGGTACGCCGACGATCCGCTGCTCATCCCGCTGCGGGTCACGTTGTCCGATCGCAAGAACGGCATTCTGCACCGCATCTTCGCGCCCCGTGGTCGGTCCAAGCCCACCCAGGTATGGCAGCGATGGGTGGCAGGCGACGACCCCGACCACTCCGCGGTGCTGGTCGGGGAACCCGCGACACTCAGTGATCTGCGAGAGCGGTTCGAACGCGGTGGCGGCACGTCCCTGTCGTCGTTCATTCTGCGTCAGGCCAGTCTGGCATTGGACAAGGCCGAGCGCGGCGTCATCGGCTCCGAGTACAAGATCCCGCGCTTCGTCGTCGAGGACATGACGGAGCAGAAGAAGTTCCGCGACGGGATCACCGAGCTCGCGGAAGAGGTCGGCCAGGATCGCGAGGCCGTCGACAAGCGCGTCCAGGACATCCTGGGCGAGATGGTGGCAACCGAGACCCGTCGTGCAGTCGAGATGTGGGGAACCCTCGGGGCGTACTTCTCGCGGGCGTACAAGGTGGACGTGGACCGCGATCAACTGCAGAAGGTGCGCGAGCTCAACAAGAACTATCCGTTGGTGTTCCTTCCCAACCACCGTTCCTATCTCGACCCGCTCGTGCTGCGTCCGGCGCTGCTGGCCGAAGGTCTGCCGCTCAACCACGTCATGGGCGGCATCAACGTCGGCTTCTGGCCGCTGGGTCCGATCGCCAAACGCAGTGGCGTGGTGCTCATCCAGCGGAAATTCTCGGACGCGATCTACAAGTGGACGCTGCGCCAGTACATGAGCTTCCTGCTGAGCAAGCGGTTCAACCTCGAGTGGTACATCGAAGGCGGCCGCAGCCGCACCGGAAAACTCCGCCCGCCGCGGTTCGGGTTGTTGACCTATCTGGTCGACGCACTCGAGACCAGCGATGCCGAGGACGTCTACCTGGTTCCGACGTCGATCACCTACGACCGCCTCCACGAGGTCGGTGCGATGGCCGAGGAGTCGCACGGAGCGAAGAAGCAGGCCGAGGGTATTCGCATGGCCATCGGCTACATCCGGGCGCAGGGCACGTTGCGCGGCAACGTGTACCTGAACTTCGGTGAGCCGATGTCGGTGGCGTCGATCGTCGCCGACAATCCCGACAAGCGGGTGGCGGTGCAGAAGATCGCGCTCGGCGTCTCCCACGCGATCAACGACGCGACTCCGGTGACGCCGGCGGCGTTGGTCACCATGGCCCTGCTCGGCATCGAGGATCGCGCTCTCAACGTCAACGAGATGTGGGCGATCATCGCCCCGCTCGCGCGCTACATCAAACGCCGCAACCTGCCCACCGCGGGCGGCGTGGACATCGCCGACGTCGATGTCGTGCGCTCGGCCGTCATCGCACAGGTCAACGCCAACGTCGTCAAGCGTTTCGACGACGGCCCCGAGCCGCTGTTCTACCTGGCCCAGGACAAGCATCTGGTGGCAGCGTTCTTCCGCAACAACGCCATCCACTTCTTCGTCATGCGCGCCATCGGCGAGTTGGTGGTGCTCCCGACCAGCGGCGACTCGACGCCGTTGACCCAGGAATCTCTGTGGCAGTCGGCGCTGCAGTTGAGAGATCTGCTCAAGTTCGAGTTCTTCTTCGGCGACAAGAAGGACTTCGGCGAACGGCTCGAATCCGAGGTCGATCTCATCGATCCGGACTGGCGCACCCACATCAGCGACCCCGATTACGCTGCGCGACAACTTCAGTCGCAGGATCTGCATCTGGCGCACCGCGTGTTGCAGCCGATCTTCGAGGCCTACCAGGTGGTTGCCGATCAGCTGATGTTGCTGCCCCAGAGCGGTGAGTTCGACAAGCCGAAGTTCATCACCGAATGCCTCGGTGCTGCTCAGGCCAGACGGCTTCGTCAGCAGCTCGATCACAGCGAGTCGATCTCCGGCGAATTGTTCGACACTGCACTGCAATTGGCGGAGAATCGCGACCTGGTCGATTCGAGCGCAGACGGTATCGCCCGCCGCCGCAGGGCATTCGCGCTCGAGATCGACGAGTGGGCACGCAAGGTGCGCACGATCCGCGACATGGCGCACCGCATGCTGCGCGAGGTGGATCCGATCTCGGCCCCCGAGGAGAACAATTCATGACCGAATTCGACGATCGACTCATCGCGATCGCCGCCGCTCCACCCGGCCGAGACACCGTGGCATTCTTCGATCTCGACGGCACTCTGATCAACGGGTTCTCGGCCCGCGCAGTGTTTCTCGAACGACTCAAGACCCTGGACGTGACGGTCAAGGAACTGTGGGAGATATCGAGCGCCGTCGTCGAGATGCGGATGCGTAACTCTCCGGTCGACAACCTGATGGGCAAGGCAGTCCGCGGCCTCGAGGGCCGTCGGGAAGAAGACCTGATGGAGCAGGCGTACACGCTGTTCCGCAACGAGATCGCGCCGATGATCTACCCACAGGCCCGCGCGCTCGTCGAAGCTCATCGCCATGCCGGGCACCGATTGGTGATGGCCACCTCGGCCACGCCGTATCAGGCTCTGCCCGTGCAGCAGGACATGATGTTCGAGACTCTGCTCTGCACCACTCCGGTGGTCACCGACGGGATACTCACCGGCGAACTGGTCGGCGATTCGTTGTGGGGCCCGCGCAAGGCACAGGCCGCGATCGACTACGCCGAGCGGGAGGGCATCGCACTGGCCGGCTGCTTCGCCTACTCCAACGGCGGCGAGGACGTGCCGCTGCTCGAGGCCGTCGGGCGACCCGTCGCTCTCAATCCGGACCCGGAACTACAGCGGTACGCGGCGAAGAAGAAATGGCCGTCGCTGACGCTGGAGAGCCCCAAACGCGGCACCGACCTCACCTCGGCCGTACGCAGCACCGCCGCTCTCGGTTCGGTGCTGGCCAGCGCATCGATCGGACTGGGACTGGGACTGCTGACGCGCAGCCGCCGCAACGGAGCGAACATCACCAGCACCATCGCGCCGGACATCGCGTTGACCATCGCCGGCGTCAAGCTCGACGTGACCGGCACCGAGAACGCGTGGTCGGCACGCCCGGCGGTCTTCATGTTCAACCACCAGAGCACCGCCGACTCGATCATCGTCACCTCCATTCTCCGACGCGACATCACCGCGGTCGCCAAGCGAGAACTCGAACGCGACCCACGATTCGCACTGCTGGGCAGGATCTTCGACGTCGCCTACGTCGACCGCGGCGATCCCGCTCAGGCCCGCGAGGCGATGCGCCCGGCCATCGAGAAGCTGCACAGCGGCATCTCGGTCGCCATCGCGCCCGAGGGCACGCGGATGCCGACGTCGCGTCTCGGCCGATTCAAGAAGGGCGGATTTCACCTGGCGATGCAGGCTGGAGTGCCCATCGTTCCGATCGTCATCCACAATGCGGGCGACGTGATGTGGAAAAAGGATTTCACCGTCCATTCCGGTACCGTCAAGGTCACCGTCGGCGAGCCCATTCCCACCACGGACTGGGAACCCGAGAAGATCGACTCGTACGTCGACGATGTCCGATCCTATTTCGACAGAACGTTGGGATATGCCTGAGAACCAGATCAACTCGGTGGTGCAAGCGGAGATCGAACGCAATCTCCTGGGGGGCACGCCGAAGTACAACCGTTCCGACATCGTCAGCAAGTCGGGGCTGCCGCTCGAGCGGGTCATCGCACTGTGGATCGGCATGGGCTTTCCCATCCACACCGACACCGAGGCCGTCGTCTACACCGACGCAGACCTCGAGGCACTGAAGCTGATCACCGGACTCACCGAACAGAAGGTCATCAAGCCCGAGATGGAAGTCGCGATTGCGCGCACTCTCGGCCAGTCGATGTCCAGGCTCGCCGAATGGCAAGTGGGCGTGGTGAACTCTCACATCCTCGAGCGCATCACCAGTAACGACGAGGACAAGAACGACATCGACGCCATCCGGCGCAACGCCAGGGACATCGCGGCCGAGACTGTGCCCACCCTCGAAGCGCTCCAGGGTTACACCTGGCGTCGGCATCTGGCCGCAGCAGCGGGACGGTCCATCGCCGCTCCCGACGACGCCACCGACAGCCCCGTCATGGCCGTCGGCTTCGCGGACATGGTCGGCTACACCAGCCTGACGCGTCGACTCGACATCGGCGAACTGACGACACTGCTCGAGGAGTTCGAGTCGCTCGCCACCAATATCATTGCGCGCGGACGTGGTTCGGTGATCAAGAACGTCGGCGACGAAGTGATGTTCAGCGCACAGACGCCCGAGGACGCCGCGCACATCGCCCTCGACCTGCAGGACGCGTTCGCCGAGCAGGAAGACATGCCGGATCTGCGCGTCGGGTTGGCCTGGGGACCGGTTCTCGCCCGCTACGGCGACCTGTACGGCTCCGTGGTCAACATCGCTGCGCGCCTGACCAGTTCGGCCAATCCCGGAACGACTCTCGTCGACACAGTCATGACCGAAGAGCTGCGCCACGATTCCGAGTTCTACCTCAAATCGATTCGCTCACTACGGGTCAAGGGGTTCCACAAGCTCAAGCCCCACGGACTCAGGCGCAACAAGCGCAACGGTCAGCGCAGCGAGGAATAGAACTCGAGGTGTCGACGCGCGGCCTCGTCCCATGTCAGGCTGCGCGCCAGCGTCAGACCGGGTGACGGGTCCTGCGGGGTCGCGAGCGCACGTTCCAGTTCGGCCGCCATGGTCGCTGCCGTGGACGCGTAGGTAACACTGTCCCCGAACACTTCCCGCAAGACCGGCAGATCTCGCGCGACGACGGGAGTCGACGCCGCGAGAGCCTCCATGGCCGCCAGCCCGAAACCCTCCTTGGTGGAGAAGAACGGCAGCACAGCGGCCTGCGCCACGAGGTGCGGCAACTCGTCGTCGTCGACGGTACCGAGTATCACCGGCTCGATACCGAGTTCTGCTGCGCGCCGGTCGAACTCGGAACGGTAGTCGCGGTAGTCGAACAGCGTCTCGCCGCCGGCGAAGACCAGGCGCAGATCGTGCGCAGCAAGCCGGGCGAAGGCGTCGAGCAGATCGAGACTGCCCTTGCGTGGTTCTATACCCCCGACTGCGAGCACGTAGCGGCCGAGCTTCTCGCGCCAGTGCGATCGACCCGATTGCGCAGCCGCAGTGAACCTCTCGGCGTCGACGCCGTTGGGTATGACCGTAGGCTCGAATCCCCATCCGCGGCGAACATCGCTCGCTACTGCCGCCGACACACAGATACGCGCATACGGCGCTGTGATCGCGCGTTCGTGGCATGCGGCCAGCTCGGGCGTGGTGAACTCGTCCAGGTGATGGATGGTCCTGATGCAGCGGCCGACGGCATTGGCGGAAATGCAGTCCTGCGCGTGGACGATGTCGTAGTCGTTCGGTGTGAACGCCTGCCGCAGAACATCTATCGACCGCAGAATTCGTTCTCCGACGTTCTCTTCGTCCCGGTGCTCGAACGGGACCATTCTGATGTCGACGGCGGGGTCGACGGCACGGAAGAACGTGCTGTCGCCGCCGCGACCGAGAGACCACACCGAGACGTCCTGACCGGCGCGCGCCAGTGCCTCCGCCAACGCCAGCGTGTGCACCACTCCGCCGCGCGGCTTGGACGAGTACGTCAACAGGCTGATCTTCACTGGCCCGGCTTCTCCTGCAACAGATTCGGATAGGCATCCACCCGGCGTTCCGCCAGGTGATGCAGTCCCCGGCGGGCTCGGTCGACCTCGGCGTCGACATCGATCTCGTGCACCGCGAGCCCGCCCTTGGACCAGGTCCGCGCCAGTACGTCGCCACCGGGACCGACGATCTTCGCCTGACCCAGAAAGCGGAGGGACCCCATCACCCCGGTCTGATTGGACGAGACCAGCACCACCTGGTTCTCGGCCGCTCGGGCTGCGTCGTACAGATCGAACAGTCGGGACTGTCGATCGTTCGGCAGCGAGGACGCCCGATCTGTGACGCTGGCGGGCCACGCCGACAGCGCCGCAATGATTCTCGCTCCGTCGAGCGCCAACGTCCGCGCCGACTCCGGGAACGTCTTGTCGTAGTCGATCAGCATCCCCATCCGCCCCACCGGGGTATCGAAGGCCTCGAAGTGGTCACCGGCCGCGTAGGCGAGCGACTCCCCGAGCGGCTGATGCACCTTGCGGTGACTACCCAGAATGCCGTCTCCCGTCAGACAAGCGGCAGCGTTGTACCGCAACCCTTTCGACAGCTCGGTGTACCCGATGCAGATCGTCATGTCTCCGGCCGCGGCGATGATGGCGGCCAATTCCGGACCGTCGGGATCGAGGGTGGGCGGCAGTTCCGCGGGATCCGGATTGCTCAGGCTGTTGATGTAGCCCCCGAGGGACGCGTCGGGCAGCACCAGGAGATCGATGCCTTCTCGAGCCGCACTGGAGATGATCGTGGTGATCTTCAGTACGGCCCGGTCGACATCTCTCCCGAAATGTGCTGCCAGCGCGCCGATCTTGATAGGAGCCAACGGGGCTCAGACCATCTGGCTCTGCGGCTGCACTGAGCTTCGGGACTGTGCTGCACTGATCTCGAGACCGATCTGGTCGGCGAGGAACTGCGCGTCCCGGGCCACCGAGGCGAAGCGTCCCGAACCCCAGGTGTGCTGCCACGGCAGGCCGAGGAAGTACAGGCCCGGCACCGAGGTGACGCCCCGGTTGTGCGTCGGGTGCCCCTCACCGTCGAAGGTACCGACCTTCAGCCACCGGTAGTCGGTGCGAAAGCCGACCGACCAGACGACGGCCTTGATCTCGGTGGCGGCGAGGTCGAGTTCGGTGGTCTCGGTCTCCGGCCGCCACACCGGCACGTAGCGATCCTCGGTGGGGGCGCTGATTCCCTCGCGCTCGATGTAGGCGTCGATGTTGTCCTTGATGCTTTCGGCCACCCGATCCGCGGCATCGAGAGATGCCTCCAGGGTGGGTGCGAACTGCAGAACACCGTCCTCGACGCCGAGCAATCGGCCGTAGAGCTGCATCCCCTCGGTGGCGAATGCGCGCAGGTCGATGTCTCGACCACCGTCACGACCGGTGACGTAGTGGTTGGTGTTCTCGCGTTTGCCGACGCCACCGGGTTGATCTTCGATGGAGACATCGTAGACCCCCATGTCGTGCAACCAGGCGACACAGTCGCGGCCGCGATAGAAGCGTGCGACGCGGGGAGCGGTGCCGGCCACCAGATGAACACGTCGGCCGTCGAGGTGCAGGTCCTCGGCGATCTGAGCACCGGACTGTCCGGTGCCGACCACCAGCACGTCGCCGTCCGGGAACTGGTGGGATCCTCGGTATTCGGACGAGTGGATCTGGACGATGTCACGCGGTAGCTTCTCGGCGAACCGCGGGATGGTGGGGATGTGGTACCCGCCGACGGCGACGACGATCTGGTCGGCATGCATGGGGCCGTCGGACGTCTGCAGGTCGAAGCCGCCATCCAGGCCCTGCAGAGCTCGGTGGACAGAAACATGTTCTCGTACAGGCGCATCGAAGCTCTCGGCGTAACGGCGCACGAAGGCGTACACCTCGTCGCGCTGCATGAATCCGTCGGGATCGTCACCGTCGTAGGAGTATCCGGGGAGTGCGCACTGCCAGTTCGGCGTGACGAGAGTGAAGTTGTCCCAGCGCGAGTCCTTCCACTCGTGCGCGATCGTGTCGCGCTCCAACACGATATGTTCGATGCCACGCTGCGTCAGATGCCAGCTGATCGACAGGCCGGCCTGTCCGCCGCCGACGACGATCACTCGGTAATGCTCGACGATGTCTCCGGTCACAGCAGTTCAGCTCCCGACATACTCAGTACGCGAACGGCACCGGCCTCGTACGAGGTACTGACACCGTGGATCTCTTCCATCTGCTGCGCGGCCGAGGTGCACCGCATGCCGAACTTGGCGAGAACTCGATCGCTGGCGATCGTCAACGCCTCCGACGTCCGCTGTACGAACTCCGCCACCGGGTACTCCTGCCCGGGTGTCAGATAGTCGTGCATCACCAGAGACGGTGAATAGCAGGACTGTTCGCGACCATCGGGCCATCGGACGAGGAACGACATCTCAGGCATGGATCGGCTCCTTCGTGATGGTCCGATACACCGACGGGCGGCGATCACGAAGGTTGTACATGCCGCCGCCACGTGCCGCGCCGATGAGTGCTGCGACGTCGACGGTGGCCGTGGCCAAGCCCGGTTCGACGCCCGTTCCGGCGAGGATCTCTCCGCCGGGTCCGACGATCTTCGCGCTGCAGACGAATCGAAGCGATCCGAAGGTGCCTGCCTGATTGGCTGCGACCCAGACGATCTGGTTCTCGAGAGCGCGGGCTCGGTCGTAGATGTCGAACCGCTTTTTCCACCGGTCCTCTTCCATGTTCTCGACTGTCGCGGTGCGGGCCGTCGGCCAGGCGGAGATGGACGCGACGATCTCGGCTCCGTCGAGCGCGAGTTCCCGTGCTGCCTCGGGGAATCCCTTGTCGTAGCAGATCTGCATGCCCATGCGGCCGATCGGAGTGTCGAAGGCGGAGTAGCTGTCTCCCGCGTCGTAGCAGAGGTTTTCACCCAGCGGCTGATGCACCTTGCGGTAGGAACCCAGAATGCCGCTGCCGTCGACCGTCACGGCGGCGTTGTAGCGGGTATCGCCGTCCTTCTCGCAGAAGCCGAACGTGATGACGGTATCGCCCGCCATGTCGATGACCCGCCTGATCTCGGGTCCGTCGAGTTCGAGGGCCGGGGGAAGTGCTTTCAGTCGACGCTGTCGCGATTCCTCGGTCTCGTCGCCGCCACCGAGGCTCGGCAGGTAGCCGCCGAGGCAGGCCTCGGGTAGGACGAGCAGTTGGCTGCCGCGGTTGCGTGATTCCTCGAGCAGGGCGGCGATGGTGGCGTAACCCTGTTCCATGTCGCGACCGAACTCGGCTGCGGCGACAGAAATGGTGACGGGCTTCGGGTGGGTGGTCATGCTTCTCCCAATCCGGTCACGGTGGACGTGACCGCGCGAGTGGTGATTCCGTCGGGCCATCGCAGCGCGACGCCCGGAATGTCGGTGAGCTCTCCGCAGACTGCGGACAGGGCAGGTCCCGACGGTGCAGTGGGTGCACCGGGACGGTTCGCGGTGATCATCGCGAACCCTGGAAAACACGTGATCCATTCACCCATCGACGCTGCGTCGGGCTTCGGTATCGAGGCGATGTCGAGTACGGCACCGGTTCCGCTCGCCTCGGCGAGCATTCCGGTGGTGCCGGCCAGGCCCGCCATCGAGACGTCCTTGGCGGCCTTGGGTGCGGTGCGGGCAACGAACGACGCCATTTCTGTCAATTCGTCGGAGTTCCGGCGAGAAGACGAATCCCATTGCTGCCCATGGTATCCGCGCCTCCACTCGCCCTCGACGTCTGCGGTGAGCGTCAACCGATCGCCGACGCTGCCGCCGCCGGCACGCACCGGTCGAGAGGTCCGCCCGAGTGCGGTGACCGACAGCGATGACGGCACCCCGGCCTGAGTGTGGCCGCCGAGTACCGGAACCTGCCATGCCGCAGAGGCATTGGCGAGACCACGGATGATGCGGGTCAGCCGACTCTGGGTGGGGGCTCCGACGGAATCGAGCATTCCGACAGCGCGCGCACCCATCGCCGACAGGTCGTTCAGATTGACCAGCGCCGCGCACCAGCCGGCCCACTCCGGATCACGATCGACCATGGAAGGGATGATGGCATCGCACGCGGCGATCATGTCGCTACCTGGTACCGGAACGCCGTCGTCGCCGCGAAAACCTCTGGCTCCAAGCCCGAGTGGCTGCGCCTTCAGAGGTGCGAGCACCCCGGCCAGCACTGCCTTGGTCGACGAGACGAGCCGTTCGATGCGGTCGATCGGCCAGTACATCGCAACGTGCGGCGTGTTGGCCACCTCGACGTCGCCGCGGCGAATCCACCCGAGGCGGGTGAACAGTTGCTCGTTGCGCTTCTGCACCGTCGCGTCGAAGCGAAGTACGCCTCGACTCTCCGCATGGGCGCAGGCTGCCCGAACCAGGGCGGGCCCGACGCCGGACGTACGCGCCGCGGCGGAGACCACGAGGCGACTCCCGGCCCACCACCCCAGATCCGTTGCGGTACAGGGTGCCAGCCGCACTCCGCCGAGCACCGTACCGTCCCGAGCGGTGGCGACCAGAACGACTGCGCGGGGATCGTCGTCGACGTCGTCGTGATCGGTGCCGGCGAACAGGCCCTGCTCGGCAACGAAGGTCGCTCTCCTGAGGGCACGATAGGCGTCCAACTGTGCTGCGCTTTCGCACGGTTGGATGATGAACCTCGGCTCGACGACAGTGGTTGCAGTACCGGACAATCCGGCAAGGTCGCCCGCTTCTACGACACCGAACATGTCAGCCTCCCGCGTTCTGCAGAACGCTGCACGCACCGCATGCCGCGCAGCCTGCCTTCTGATCGGATCCGAGCATCGCCGCGGCCTGGAGTTCCTTGGCGACGCGTCGGGTGATGTTTTCGAGGACGTCCCGGTCGGGGGCACTCGCTCGGTCCACGTCCACCGCCAACGTTCCGGCGAGCGGACGGAAAGGAACGACGAAGGGGTAGACACCCATGTCGATGAGTTCCGCTGCCCCGGCCACCAATTCGTCCGGATCCTCGCCGAGCCCCACCAGAATGTACGTCGAGACCTGGTTGCGTCCGAAGACACGAACCGCTTCTCTCCACGCAGCGCGGTACTCGTCCATCGAGACCGATGCCTTGCCCGGCATCCACCGGCGTCGAACGTCGTCGTCGAGGGATTCGACGTGGATGCCGATGGATTCGGCACCGGCGTCGTACAGATCCTGAATTGTCGAGAGGTCGCCGGGAGGTTCGCACTGCACCTGGATCGGCAGCTGCGGAACCACAGCCTTGATGGCTCGCACGCATCGAGCCAGGTGACGGGCACCGCGGTCCTTGGCGGCCGAGGTGCCCGTCGTCATGACCATCTGCGTGACGCCGTCGAGGCGCACCGCAGCCTCGGCCACCTCGGCGAGCTGGGCCGGGGTCTTGACGGCGATCGTGTCGCCGGCGTCGAGCGAGGCTTCGATGGAACAGAAGCGGCAGCGTTGATCGGCGTCGTAGCGGATGCAGGTCTGCACCACGGTCGTAGCGAGAACACTGGTGCCGTGCAGCTTCGCGATCTTCTCGTAGGCGATACCGTCGGCGGTTTCCAGGTCGTAGAACTGCGGGCGGTCGACGGCCTGCACGTCGAGCCCGATGTCGTTGCCGTCGAACAGCACTCGACCCTCTTCGAGAACGTACGGACTGAGCGGATTGCGCGGGATGGCTGCGCCGAGGCCATCGATCGTGACATGCCCGTCGTCGCTCGGCCCGGCGCCTGCCGTTCTCGAGACCGGCGTGGATCCTCGGATACCGAGCAACGCCAGATCTACACGCGTACTGACCGACACGGTGCGCTCCTAGACCATGTAGGTCGAGTTGATGATGGCACCCTTGCGCGCGTAGTGGATCAGCGCGTCCTGCACGTCCAGGGGGTGGGCCGGGATGACGCCCTCGATCAGGTCCTCTTCGCGACCGCCGTGCAGGGCCAGTCCGAAGCGGCAGCAGAACACGGTGCCACCCTCGGCGATGAAGGTCGCGAGCGAATCGTTGATGTTCTGCTCGCCCGGGAACCCGGAGTCACCGGTGGTGGGAAAGCCGCGAGTGGCAAGGCAATTGATGGCACCGGGACCGTAGAAGTACATGGCCGACTCGAAGCCCTTGCGCAGAGCGCGGGTCGCCTGGAGTACCGCGACGAACGACACCGAGGACTCGTGCGCGATGCCGTGCACCAGCGTGAAGTAGCTCTCGCCGTTCTCGGCCTTGTAATCGGGGAAGATCTTGGTGGAGCCGTAGATGTTGCTGCCCTTGGGAAGTGAAGGGTGCGGAATCTCTTCGAGGGACTTCTTGATGTTCTCGGCGATGGACTGGTCGAGATCTGACACTGGTGTCTCCTGAGGTTCGCGGAACTGGCTGAATGCAGTGGGCAACTACTCGAGATGCGGTGGACACCGATGGCCACCTGAGGAAGAGAGGTCATGTCCGGCGAGAGAGCGGATCCTCTGCGGCCGTGGAACAAGTACAAGCCCCATCCATTTCCGATTGGTCACACCCGGAACAACGCCGTGTTTCGAGGGCCTCACAGTGTTGACGTGGCGTTACGCGGATAGTGTGGAGGCTGCATCACCCATCCACCACGAACTTGACGAGGAACTCGATGATCGGCGCCGTCACCGGCTTGTTGTATGCGTTGTCCCTGGTCGTCGGTGTCTGGGTGCTCGCGAAGCTCGTCATGAACCGACCGGTTCTGCTGAAGAACAAGTCCGATCGCGCACTGTTCTGGACCATCGCGGCCACCGAGGCCGTCGTCGCGCTGCAGGCCGTCATCGGGTTCGTCATGATGTTCACCTCGGACCGCGAGATACACCGGCTGACATTCGGGTCCTACCTCGTCGGGCTGCTGTTCCTTCTCCCACTCGGCACGTGGTGGTCTCTGGGCGACCGCTCCCGCGGCGGCACTGCCGTACTCCTCGTTGCCGTCCTCACCCTCGCGGCCATGGTGCTGCGCCTGAGCCAGATTTGGGCCGGATATGCCTGACAACCTCCAGCAAGCGACGCGCACCGGATTCGGGCGCTTCCTCATCGCCGTCTACGCCGTGTTCGCCGTCGCCGCGACATCACGCTCGATCGTGCAACTCACCACGCGATTCGACGACGCACCGGTGGCGTACCTGCTCTCGGCGTTCGCTGCTGTGGTCTACATCGTCGCCACGGTAGGACTGGCCCGAGCAACAGAAGCGTCTCGACGAGTGGTGACGGTCTCCTGCATCATCGAACTCGTCGGAGTCATCGGCATCGGCACGCTCAGCTACATTCAGCCCCAGGACTTCCCGGAGCCGACGGTGTGGTCGCACTTCGGGTCCGGATACGTCTTCATCCCGGTGGTGCTCCCCATCGCGGGACTGTGGTGGTTGCGAAAGACCCGACAGCTCTAGGGGTCTGTTCTGAATTTCGCCCAATTGGCGTAAGTCTCAATACTCGACATCCCGTGCCACTGACGTCGACAACTGATCTGGATGCAGTCTGGCCATGAAGGCGAGTCCTCCGATCATCGCGGCCGACCTCTCGCTTTCGATCTCCACTCAGGGCTCCCGCGACGATCGGTCTCGCCGTCGACGACATGGCGAACGGGCGAGTCGGCCATTTACGATGCAGGAGGCCGGCCGATGGGTACAAGTTGATGCACTGCTGTCCGTCGACATCGGTTGGGAAGTCGAGATATTCGACGCGTTGCTCGTGACCGGAACCTGAGCCACGGCGACCATCATCCTGAAACGCGCGCGGCCGCACCTATCACACACCACTGACAGGTTTTCGATCACGAATAGCCAAGTAGCGCAATAGTTTTCGATTCAACGAAGGTTGTCAGTCGAACGCACGTTCGATACACTTGCTCCCATGACCGCAGCGATCTGGCAACTGAGCGAGAGCGAACTCCTCGCCGACGCCGCCGCGGTCTCCCACCAGATCCAACTGCTCGAAGCCCGGCGCATCGCCCTCGTCGCAGAGATCGACACCCGCGTGAGCCGGGAGAAACTCGGCTTCCCCGGCCCCGCCGGCTGGCTGACCTCCACCACCCTGCTCTCGCCCACCAAAGCGAACAAGATCGTCGCCCTCGCCCGCGGACTGAAGAACTTCCCCGACATCGCCGACGCCGTGAACGCCGGCGTCATGACCATCGACCACGCCGCCTTGATCCTCACCTTCGCCGAAACCCCACCCAAGAACCTGCCGCAAGAAGGCCAGGACATCGCCCGTAAGGCGATGATCACCGCCGCCACCGGGACCGGAGCCCGCACCGGCCGCATCCGCGAAGCGATCACCAAACTCCACGACACCTACGGCGGCAAGACACCACCCGCCGACGACACCGACCGCAACGAACTCTTCGCCTCCAGAACCCTCAACGGGCGACTGTCGCTGAAAGGTGACTTCGACGCAATCACCGGAGAAAAACTCCTCACCGCACTCTCCCCGCTGACCGAACCCCGCCCCGACCCCAACGGCACCCAAGACGATCGCAGCCCCGCCCGGCGCAGAGCCGACGCCTTCGGACACATCCTCGACCGATACCTCGCCTCGAGTGATCGACCCATCGAAGGCGGCGAACGCCCGCACCTGAACCTGCACATCACCCTGCGCGATCTCACCGACCTCCGCGACAATGCCGACAGTGCTGACGTCGATGACATCGCCGACGACGAAACCACCCGCGCGGCAGCCGAATCCGACACAGATCCAGTTACCGCCGACCGCGGCGCATACCGGGACCTGTTCGGCGACGGCACCACCGTCGGGTGGCTACCGTGGATGGGACCGCTCTCGCGCAACACCTCCCGGCAACTCGCCTGCGACTGTCTTCTCACCGCCATCGTCATGGACGAGCACGGTTCCCCGATCAACCTTGCTCGCACCGCACGCACCGTCACCGCCAAACAACGCAAAGCCCTCATCGCGAGAGACCACACCTGCGCTTTTCCCGGCTGCGGCAAACCCGCCGCCTGGACAGAGGCGCATCACATCCGGCACTGGGCCGACGGTGGCCCCACCGACATGAACAACCTCGTCCTCCTGTGCGGATTCCACCACCGACTCCTCCACCACAGTGACTGGGAAGTGTTCATCGGCACCGACAACCACCCATGGTTCATCCCACCGGCCACCGTCGACCCGTACCGACAACCCAGACCATCCCACGCCCGAGCAGGCCCCCACATCGCCTGAGCCTTCCCACTCGAACCGCAAAAACAATCCAGCCCCGCACCGAGAACACGGTGCGGGGCTGGAAGAGGTTGTTGTGCAGCTAGTTCGACGACAATCCGTCAGCTCAACGCCGCCAGGTTCGCAACGGATTTCTTCACATCGGTATCGAGTGCTCGCGCCACCACCGATCCCACCGGACCGAACAGCACACCCCCGCCGAACTTCGCATCGAGCGTCAGCTCCGATCCACCCTCGGCCTCACGTACATGGACCGTCAGAGAGATTCGCACTCCACCCTTACCTCGGCCGGACATCTCGATCAGCTTGGGTTCGTCGTACTCCGTGAAGGTCCAGTTGATCGTGTTCTTGAAGCCCTTCACCTTCACCAGCGACTCCACTTCGGTGCCCTTGCCGACCTTCTTTGGCGGTGGGCTGCACCATCCACCGTGGATGGTCATCCACTCGTCGAACCGATCGAGTGCGGAAGCTTTGTCCCACGCACCCTGCGGATTCTCGGGCATCTGTACTGAGACACTGATCGTCGCCATAAGAAAAGAGCCTGTCACAACTCCCCCGCATCTTCAGACGGCGGCCGTTAACCTGAGACGATGGCCACCCTCGAGATCGATGGTCGCAAGGTCTCCGTCACCAACCTCGACAAAGTGCTGTTCCCCGAAACGGGGACCACCAAGGGCAACATCATCGAGTACTACGTTGCCATCGCGCCTGCGATGCTTCCTCACCTCGTGGGCCGAGCGGTGACCCGTAAGCGTTGGCCCAACGGCGTGGACCAGTCGTCGTTCTTCGAGAAGAACCTCGCCGCCTCCGCACCCGACTGGCTCGATCGGCGTTCGATGCAGCATTCCGACCGCGTCGTCACCTACCCATTGTTCTCCACTGCAGCCGATCTGGCCTGGCTCGGTCAACAGGCGGCCATCGAAGCGCACGTGCCGCAGTGGCGGTTCGACGGCACCGAAGCCGGACCTGCCACCCGCATGGTCTTCGACCTCGATCCCGGCGACGACGTGGATCTCGCGCGATGCGCCGAAGTAGCCTGCGAGATAAGGGATCTGATCGGCGATATCGGGATGACCGCATATCCGGTAACCAGCGGCAGCAAGGGAATCCACCTGTACGTGCCGCTCGAGAAACCGCTGTCGACCTCCGGCGCGTCCACGGTCGCCAAACGTGTTGCCACGCTGCTCGAAGAGCGCTCGCCGGACCGGGTCACGGCCACGATGGCAAAGGCGAAGCGAACCGGGAGGGTATTCGTGGACTGGAGCCAGAACAACGGCAAGAAGACCACGGTCGCCCCGTACTCTCTCCGTGGACGAGCGCTCCCCACGGTCGCGGCACCACGCACCTGGGACGAGCTGGAAGCATCGGGGCTGCAACAGCTTCGATTCGAAGAGGTCCTCGAGCGATTCCAGGACCTCGGCGATCTTCTCGCAGAGCTGGACCCCACCGTCGACTCGGCACCCGAAAGTAGTTCTGCCACGGACAAACTCGTCAAGTACCGCAGCATGCGTAGCGCCGACAAGACCCCCGAACCGATACCGACCGCCACCGAACCGCAGGGCAACAACGACACGTTCGTGATCCAGGAACACCATGCCCGACGGCTGCACTACGACTTCCGACTCGAGCACGACGGCGTCCTGGTCTCGTGGGCCGTCCCGAAGAACATCCCGGTGGACCCGAAGCAGAACCGGCTGGCGGTACACACCGAGGACCACCCACTCGAATACGCGTCGTTCTCCGGTCGGATACCCAAGGGCGAGTACGGCGGCGGCGACGTCTCGATCTGGGACAGCGGAACCTACGAACTCGAGAAATGGCGAGAGGACGAGGTCATCGTCGTTCTGCACGGAAAGAAGGCGACCGGGCGCTTCGCCCTGATCCGCACCAAGGGCAATCAGTGGCTCATGCATCTGATGAAGGACGCACCCGACAAGCCCGAGCCGAAGAACATCTCGCCGATGCTCGCCACCGCGGGCGACATCCTCGATCTCCCGGACGACGAGTGGTCGTTCGAGGGCAAGTGGGACGGGTTCCGCATCATCGCAGAACTGACGCACGGTTCGATGACGCTGCGCACGCGAAGCGGTAACGACTACACCAAAAAGTTCGGCGCACTCCAATCTTTCGCGGATGACCTGGCCGAGCACGACGCCATCGTCGACGGAGAAGTCGTGGTATTCGACGACGACGGGGTCAGTAGCTTCGAGAAACTGCAGAACGCCACCCGTGACCAGATCCGATTCATCGCGTTCGATCTGCTTCACCTCGACGGCACGTCACTGCTGCGCAAGAAGTACTCGGATCGACGACGGTTGCTCGAACTACTGACCACCGGACTCGACTCGGTGCTGGTGCCACCGCGGCTGACGGGGACCGCTGCGGACGCCATCGCCGAAAGCAGAGAACGAGGCTGGGAAGGCGTCGTCGCCAAACGAACCGACTCCGTCTATCAACCCGGCAAGCGCGCCCACACCTGGATCAAGCACAAGAACCGGCGGACTCAGGAGATCGTGATCGGCGGGTGGCGTCGGGGGCAGGGTCGTCGTTCCGGTGGGTTCGGCTCACTCCTGATGGGCATTCCCGACGGGGACGGATTGCGATACGTAGGGCGCGTCGGAACCGGGTTCGACGACCGTGCGCTCGACACGCTCGCTGCCCTCCTCGCGCCACTCGAGGCGTCGGACAGTCCCTTCTCCTCGGTGCTGCCCGCGGCCGATCGGAACGGAGCGGTGTGGGTCGAGCCGGTGCTCGTCGGCGAGGTGCGGTACTACGAGGCCACGGAATCCGGCCATCTGCGGCATCCGAGCTGGCGCGGTCTCCGCCCGGACAAGGAACCGAAGGCAGTGCATCGGGAATGACGAGAAATGCCTCGGGCGAAAAACTTGGACCCGGTCGGAAAAACCAGGATAGGTAACGTTCGGTTGCCATAAAATGAGCCGATGCGTACCGTTGCGCCCATCGTTTCCGGGGGGAGCGTAACAACTCGAGCATCATCAGCTATAACGGTTTGCGGGCCGGCTCTACGGGGGCTTGCCAGATCGCCGCAGCGCTCGTCGCTTCGGTTCAGGCACGGAGGGGTTTACCACATGCGGGTTCTCAAGTTGGCAGGCGCTGTCAGCATGACGGCGGTTGCAGTTCTGTGTTCGTCACTCGTCGGCGCAGGTCAAGCTGCTGCTGCGCCGCTGTACCCGACGCCGATCGCCGACGGCTTCTACGCGCCGCCAGCCGATCTCGATGCGCTCGCTCCGGGCGACGTGATCTCCAGCCGCCCGATGCCACCGCCGCCCGGATTCTTCGGCGTGGACGTGTGGCAGTTGAAATTCCGCTCCACCAATTCGGCCGGCGATCCCATCGCCGCAATCAATACCGTGTTGGTTCCACAAAACAAAGCACCGAACGGCCCTTTACTTTCTTACCAACACATCATCAATGCACTCGGTCTCGAATGTGCACCTTCACAAGCGCTCTGGACCAACGATCCCAATTTGATGATTCGTGAGGCGCCTGCTCTGAACGCAGTACTGCAGCGCGGGTGGACGGTCGTCATCGCCGATCACCTCGGACCCAACAGCGCCTACGGTGCCGCCAAGCTCGGCGGGCAGATCGTGCTCGACAGCATTCGCGCCACTCAGCGCTTCGATCCCATCCAGGTTCAGCAGAGCCCCGTTGCGTTGGCCGGCTACTCCGGCGGCGGAATGGCCACGGCATGGGCAGCCGCGCTTCAGAACGACTACGCGCCCGAGCTGAACATCGTCGGCAGCGCGAACGGTGGCGCTCCGATGAACCTCGAGCGGATGGCCCGCGATCTCGGTTTCGCCCCGCACCCCATGTTCGGTCTGGCGTTCGCTGCCGCGCTCGGTATCGAACGCGAGTACCCCACCCGCATCCCGATCAGCTCTCAGCTCAACCCGCTCGGCAAGGAGATCGAGAACAAGATCCAGAACGGGTGCACCAACGACATCATCGCCGCGGGCGCGGGTAAGAGCGCCATGGAGGTCGCAGGCACGCTGGACCTGATCAACAGTCCGGAAGCGATCGCCGCCGTCAACGACAACAGCGTCGAGCTGTATCCCGGTGTACCGAAGGCACCGTACTTCGAGTGGCACAGCCCCACCGATGCGTTGATCCCGGTCAGCGCCATCGACAACACGATCGCCCGATACTGCCGCGCCGGAGTGCTCGTGACCGAGGTGAAGGTGCCCAGCAACGATCACCTGACCGCTGCCGTACTCGGCCTGCCACAGGCCCTCGAGTGGATCGACCAGCGATTCGCGGGAGTGCCGGCCACGACCAACTGCTGATCGCGCCGCCCGACCCCCTTGCACATGATCGACGCATCGGTGGGTCGGTTAGGCTAACCTCGCTAAGTTCAGTAGCGAGGAGATCACATGAAGAAGACCGTCCAGCTCGTGGCCGCCGGTGCGTCCGTCCTGGCACTGGCAGCCGGCTGTTCGTCCGATGCCGACACCGACGCATCCGGTGGCCCCGGTAGCGCCGCCGGCTTCCCCGTCACCATCGAGCACCGTTTCGGTGACACCGTCATCGACGCCGAACCCACCCGTGTCGTGACGATCGGCTTCAACGAGCAGGACTTCGCACTCGCGCTGGGCGTCAAGCCCGTCGCGACACGCGGCAACCTGAGCTACGACTACCGACAGCGCCCGTGGGCTCGAGCAGCCCTGGGCGGAATCGAGATTCCCGAAGTCGGCAGTACCGACCTCGAGCTGGAGCAGATCGCGGCGCAAGCACCCGACCTGATCCTCGGCCCGTACTCCTTCATCGACCAGGGCCAGTACGACACCCTGTCCGGGATGGCCCCCACGATCGCCGACATCGGCGGCTACGACGACGTACCCGCCGCAACCTGGCAGCAGGAGTTCGCCGTGGTCGGCGAAGCCCTCGGCAAGTCGCAGGAAGCCCAGGATCGAACGGCCGAGCTGGAGCAGAAGTTCGCCGACACCGAAGCCGCGAACCCCCAATTCACCGGCAAGTCACTGTCTCTCGCGTTCGTCATGGACGACGGCAGCTACCTGCTTCTCGGCAAGGACGACATCCGCGCCCTGTTCTTCACCGACCTCGGATTCGAGATTCCCGACGCCTCCGAGACCATCAGTGCGGAGAACCTCGATCGACTCGACACCGACGTCCTCGTCATCGCCGGCCAGAGCCGCGAGCAGCTGCAGGCCAACCCTCTGCTCGCCGCCCTCGACGTCGTCCGGCAGGACCGGACCGCGTACATCGGCTCCTTCAGTACGGACCTACCCTCGGCCCTCGGATACTCGAGCCCACTGTCGCTGGACTACGCGATCGACGGATTCACCCCGATGCTCGCCGCCGCAACCGACGACGACCCAGCAACCGTGGTCCCGGACCCGGTTTCGTAGGGTCACTCCGCAGGCTCCGATCCCGGCTTCGCAGGCTCACTCCGCCTGTGCGAATTGCGTCCGATGCAGCTCCTCGTAGCGGCCTCCTGCTGCGAGGAGCTCGTCGTGGGTGCCGCGCTCGGCGACTCTTCCGTCCTCGATCACCAGGATCACGTCCGCAGCTCGGATGGTCGACAGCCGGTGCGCGATGACAACCGACGTCTTGCCTTCCAGCGCCTCGGCCAACGCTGCCTGCACCGCGGCCTCCGACGTCGAGTCCAACGATGCCGTTGCCTCGTCGAGGATGACCACTCGCGGCTGTGCGATCAGCAACCGCGCGATCGTCAGGCGCTGACGCTCACCACCGGAGAGTCGATACCCGCGCTCGCCGACGACGGTGTCCAGACCGTCGGGCAGGGAGCGAACGAGGTCCGCGAGCCGCGCCCTCGAGAGCGCGTCCCACAGTTCGCCGTCGGTGGCGTCGGGACGCGGCAGCAGCAGATTCGACCGAATGCTCTCGTGGAACAGGTGCCCGTCCTGAGTCACCATTCCCACTGTGCCGCGGACGGATTCGGCCGTCAGGTCCCGCACATCGACGCCGCCGAGCCGGACCGAGCCGCCGTCGACGTCGTAGAGCCGTGCGATCAACTGCGCGATCGTGGACTTGCCTGCACCGGATGTGCCGACCAGCGCAACCATCTGGCCGGGTTCGGCTCGGAACGACACACCGTGCAGAACCTCCTCTCCCCCGCGCGAATCCAAGGTGGCGACCTCCTCGAGCGAGGCGAGCGATACTTTGTCCGCGGACGGGTACGCGAACCTGACATCATCGAGTTCGACGGCCACCGGCCCGGGCGGTAGCGCTGTCGCGTCGGGCTTGTCGGCGATCAACGGAACGAGGTCGAGGACCTCGAATACTCGCTCGAAGCTCACCAACGCGCTCATGACCTCCACGCGGGCGCTGGCCAGCGCGGTCAGGGGTGAGTACAGCCGGGCCAACAGAAGTGACAGTGCCACAACCGAACCCGGGTCCAGAGTCCCACGGAGGGCGTAGAAGCCGCCCAATCCGTACACCACGGCGAGCGCCAGTGCCGAGACCAGTGTCAGCGCGGTGACGAACACCGTCTGCACCATGGCACTGCGCACTCCGATATCGCGCACCCTGGCCGCCCGGACCGCGAACTCGACCGATTCCTGTTCGGGATGCCCGAACAACTTCACCAGGGTTGCTCCCGGTGCCGAGAAACGCTCGGTCATCTGCGTACTCATCGCCGAATTGTGCGCTGCCGCTTCCCGTTGCAGCCGCGCGAGGCGTCGACCCATCCGGCGCGCAGGAAGTACGAACACCGGCAGCAGGACCAGTGCGAGAAGGGTGATCTGCCAGGAGATTCCGATCATGACCACCAACGTCAGTACCAGGGTCACGAGATTGCTGACGACACCGGACAGGGTGGTGCTGAATGCGCGCTGCGCTCCGATCACGTCGTTGTTGAGTCGACTCACCAACGCACCGGTGCGGGTTCGCGTGAAGAATGCGATCGGCATCCGTTGCACGTGGTCGAACACTGCCGTCCGCAGATCCAGGATCAGGCTCTCGCCGATGTTCGCCGAGAGCCATCGGTTGATCAGACCGACCACAGCGTCCACCAGAGCGATCCCTGCGATCGCCGATGCAAGCAGTACCACCACGCGTAGCTCTCGCCCGTCGACGATCGCATTGACCACCCGCCCCGCCAAGACCGGTGTGGCCACCGCGAGAACGGCCAGAGCCACGCTGAGCACCAGAAACCCGCCGAGTGCGCGGCGATGCGGTGCCGCGAACGTCAGGATCCTGCGGGCCGTCTCCTTCGAGAACGACGACTGGGTGTCGGGCCTGTTCATCGTGCGATACATCTGATTCCAGGCGGTCATCTCCATGCTCATCCCACCAACGTAGAACCTCGACACGACTCGAGGTCAAGCGCGGCACCCGAGACCGACGGGAGGGGCAGGCGGCCGAGCCACCTGCCCCTCTCACGACGATCACCGCGGCGCTATGCCGCAGCAGTTGCCGTCGCCGGCTCCAGTGCGAGCGCGAGAATATCCGCGACGTCGGTCATCGGACGAACATCCAACGCCTCCAACACCTCTGCGGGTACGTCGTCCAGATCCGGCTCGTTGCGCGCCGGAATGAACACGGTCTTCAGTCCCGCACGCTGCGCAGCCAGCAACTTCTGCTTCACCCCGCCGATCGGCAGCACCCGACCGTTCAACGTGACCTCACCGGTCATGCCGACATCCGAGCGCACCGGACGCCCGGTGGCCATCGACACCAGGGCGGTCACCATCGTCACACCGGCCGAAGGACCGTCCTTCGGCACCGCGCCCGCCGGAACGTGCACGTGAATTCTCCGATCCAGAGATTCCTGCGTGACGCCGAATTGCGCTGCGTGCGAGCGCACGTAGGACAGAGCGATCTGTGCGGACTCCTTCATCACGTCGCCGAGCTGGCCGGTGAGCTCGAGCCGGGAGTCGCCTTCGGTCGCCGCAGCCTCGATGAACAGCACATCTCCGCCGAGTCCGGTGACCGCGAGACCCGTTGCCACTCCTGGTACTTCGGTGCGCTCGTGCGCCTCGGGTGTGAACCGCGGGCGACCGAGGTACGGCACCAGGTCCGGCTCGTCGATCTTCAGGACACCGGTGGTGCCCACCAACTTCGTCGCCACCTTGCGAAGCGCCTTGGCCAGCAATCGCTCGAGTTGCCGCACGCCCGGCTCACGGGTGTAGTCGGCCGCGATCTTGCGCAGCGCGGCGTCGGTGACCGTCACCTCCTCGGATGTGATTGCCGCCCTGTCCATCTGACGGGGAAGCAGGTAGTTCCTGGCGATGACGACCTTGTCGTCCTCGGTGTAGCCGTCGATGGTCACCAATTCCATGCGGTCGAGCAACGGTCCGGGAATCTGGTCGATCACATTGGCGGTAGCGAGAAAGACCACGTCGGACAGGTCGAGGTCCAGATCGAGATAGTGATCACGGAACGTGTGATTCTGCGCCGGGTCCAGCACCTCGAGCAACGCAGCACTGGGGTCGCCGCGATAGTCCGAGCCGACCTTGTCGATCTCGTCCAGCAGGACAACCGGATTCATCGATCCCGCCTCGCCGATGGCCCGCACGATCCGGCCCGGCAGTGCGCCGACGTAAGTACGACGGTGCCCACGGATCTCGGCCTCGTCGCGGACGCCGCCGAGAGCGACACGTACGAACTTCCGACCGAGTGCACGTGCGACCGACTCACCGAGTGAGGTCTTGCCGACTCCGGGCGGACCTGCGAGCACCATGACGGCACCGGACCCACGCCCACCGACCGACTGCAGTCCGCGTTCGGAGCGACGGGCCCGGACGGCCAGGTATTCGACGATACGATCCTTCACGTCGTCGAGTCCGTGGTGGTCGGCATCGAGAACCGCACGCGCCGAATCGATGTCGTTGTTGTCGGTCGTGGTGTTGTTCCACGGCAGATCCAGCACGGTATCGAGCCAGGTGCGGATCCAGCCCGACTCGGGGCTCTGATCGCTGGACCGCTCGAGTTTGCCGACCTCACGCAGCGCCTGTTCGCGCACCTTCTCGGGTAGATCCGCTGCCTCGACGCGGCCACGGTAGTCGTCGGCACCGTCGGGCTCGTCCTCGCCGAGTTCCTTGCGGATGGCCGCCAACTGCTGCCGGAGCAGGAACTCCTTCTGAGTCTTCTCCATGCCCTCGCGGACGTCACCGGAGATCTTGTCGTTGACCTCGACTTCGGCGAGATGAGCCTTGGTCCACTCGATGAGTGAGGTCAGACGCGTTGCCACGTCCGGGGTTTCGAGAAGGTCCCGTTTCTGCACGTCGGTGAGGTACGACGCGTAGCCGGCCGTGTCGGCGATCGCGCCCGGGTCGGTGAGCTTGTTGACCGAGTCGATCACCTGCCACGCATCTCGGCGCTGCAGCATCGCAACGACGAGTTGCTTGTACTCGGCCGCCAGGGCTTTGAGGTCGTCACTCGGGGGCACATCTGCAACGGTCTCGGCCTCGACCCACAGGGCGGCACCGGGTCCGCTGACTCCGTGGCCGATGTGCGCGCGGCGCGTGGCCTTGATGACAGCGGCCGGGCGGCCGTCTGCGAGGCGTCCCATCTGCACGATCGTGGCGAGGACTCCGTATGCGGCGTAGCGGTCCTCGAGACGCGGCGCGACGAGCAGCGTGCCGTCGTTGCTCGCCTTTGCGGCGTCGACGGCGGCACGCGCTGCCTCGTCGAGTTCTACGGGCACCACCATGCCGGGCAGGACGATCGGGTCGGTCAGGAACAGTACGGGGACACGAACGGTTTCGGTCACTTCTCCTCCAAAGGATTGAGCTATAGGGGCTCAACTTCGAAAGCAGTAGTGATGTTCCCGCCGATGTTCCTTGTTCTCCGTGGGCAGAACGCCGACCGCCCCGCACCGGTTACTTCAGCGCGCTGACCAGCTTCTCCGCGAGGGGACGCGTCGACGCCGGGTTCTGACCGGTGTACAGGTTCCGGTCGACGACGACCTTCGGTGCCCACGCGTCGGTGGAGTCGAACTTCGCGCCGTTCTCGCGCAACCGGGACTCGAGCAACCACGGGGCCTTGTCGGCGAGACCTGCTTGGGTCTCCTCTTCGTCGGTGAATCCGGTGAGCTCGTACCCGTCGAACGCCCAGGTTCCGTCGCTGCGGACGGCGGGGAGCAGGGCGGCAGGCGCGTGGCACACCGCGGAGACCACCTTGTTGGAGTCGAGGAAGTCGATCACCAGTGCCCCGAAGCTCTCGGAGACGGCGAGGTCCTCCATCGGCCCGTGACCACCGGGCACGAAGACGACGTCGAAGTCGGACGCCTTCTGCTCCTCCAGCTTTGCGGGCGAGGACAGGATCGACTCGATGGAGGCGAGGTAGCTCTTCTGATCCGCCACCTTCTCCTCGTCGCCGCCGTTGGCATCGACGGCCAAGCTGCCCTCGTCGACGACCGGAGCCTTACCGCCCGGCGTCGCGACCGTGATGTCCCAGCCTGCGTCGACGAACGTGCGATGGGACTCGACGAGCTCCTCGGCCCAGTACCCGGTGGGGTGCTTGCTTCCGTCGTTCAGGGTCCAGTGGTCGGCAGCGGTGACTGCGAACAGCAATGTTGTCATGGTCGAACAACCTTTCGTCGTCGGTATCTGGTCCTGCATGCCACGCGGGAGCCCGATCGAAACCCTCACCGACTCGGAGTCGAACCGATCACCACGACGGCATCGAGTGCCTCGGATTTGTCGATGTGACCGGTGAAGCCGGCGTCGACTACAGCCCGTAGCGTCGAATGTGCCAGTGCTGCACTGGTTTCGATGAGGAGGTAGCCGCCGGGAGCCAGCCAGTGCGGCGCACCGACCGCGACCCGACGATGAATCCCGGCACCGTCCGAACCACCGTCGAGCGCGATGTGCGGCTCGTGGATGCGCGCCTCTCGTGGCATCATCCCGATGTCGGCCGTCGGAACGTAGGGCGCGTTGACGACGATCGCGTCGAATCTGCCGCGCATCTCCGGCGGCAGGGCGTCGTACAGGTCGCCGCGATGTACGTGACCGACCGGTGCCGTGCCCACGCCTGCGGCGACATTGCGCGATGCACACCGAACCGCCACCGCGTCGACATCGGCAGCATGCAACTCGGTGACACCGTCGACCGACAGGCCAATCGCCCCGGATCCACAGCACAGGTCCAGTAACACCGAAGGATGCAGCGCTGCAGCACATTCGACGAGAAATTCGGTTCGCCGGCGAGGTACGAACACGCCCGGTTCGACGGCGATGCGTCGACCACAGAACGCGACCCAGCCGACGACATGCTCGAGCGGTTCGCCGGCGACGCGGCGTGCGAGCATTGCGGTCAGCACCGCCGGGGTCGACGCGGACTCGACGAGAATGTCGGCTTCCTCTTCGGCGAACACACATCCGGCTCTGCGCAGCGAGGACACCACCTCGCCATACTCGAGTTCCGACATCGACCGTGCCTTCCGGAGTGCTTTCCGCCCGCCTGCCCGCCCGCTGAAATACTGTAGTCCGGTATGTCGCACGACAGGACGAACTGGGAAGCCGCTGTTCGACGGATGTGCTTGGCCCTGCCCGAGACCTACGAGGAGCAGGCATGGGTCGGGACACGCTGGCGAGTTCGCGGGCGCACCTTCGCCCACGTTCTCGAGATCCTCGACGGCGCCCCGCCTGCATCCGCCGCAGCTGCCGGCACCGACGGTCCGGCTCACGTGCTGATCTTTCGCTCCAGCGGAATCGAACTCGACGCACTGTCCGCCCGTGCCGGGTTCTTCAAGCCCGGATGGGGTCCGCAGATCATCGGAATGCTGCTCGACGAGTCCGTGGACCGGACCGAACTCGGCGAACTGATCACCGAGAGTTACTGCGATCGCGCCCCGAAGAAGCTCATCGCACTGCTGAATCGACCGGAGTGACTGCCGCGAACAAACTCGCTTGACGCTGCCTCGCGTCGGGGGACAGAGTGGCCGCATGCGCGCGCCCGAGAACTTGCTGGCCGATTGCGGCAGTTGTTTCGGACTCTGTTGCGTCGCTCTGCCCTTCGCGAAGTCGTCGGACTTCGCTGTCGACAAGGCCGCCGGCGAGCCGTGCCGGAACCTCCTCGGGGACTCGCGGTGCGGCATTCATTCGACGTTGCGGGAGAAAGGCTTTCGCGGTTGCGCGGTGTACGACTGCTTCGGTGCGGGCCAGAAGGTATCGCAGTCCACGTTCGCCGGACGCAACTGGCGGCAGCAACCGTCGAACTCGTCGGAGATGTTCGCGGTGTTCCCGATCATGCGTGATCTGCACGAACTGCTGTGGTACCTCGCGGATGTGCGTGACCGGGATTCGACTGCGCCGCTGCACAATCGGATCGGCCACGAGTACGACGAACTGGACGCGCTGACCGAGTCGGCTCCCGAGGTTCTACTGTCGGTCGACGTCTCCGGGCTGCGTTCGCAAATCAACGAGTTGCTGATCGAGGCAAGCGATCTGGTTCGAACCGAAGTGAAGGGCAAGAAGAAGAACTACCGCGGCCGCGACCTGATCGGCGCACAGCTTGCCGGCGCGGACCTGCGCGGAGCGAGCCTGCGCGGTACGTATCTCATCGGGGCCGACCTGCGCAGGGCGGACCTGCGTCTGGCCGACATGATCGGCGCGGATCTCCGGGGTGCCGACCTCCGCGGCACGGACATGCTCGGCAGCATCTATGCCACGCAGTTCCAGATCGGCGCGGCACGTGGTGACCGAGCAACACGGCTACCCGAATCCTTGGCCCGTCCCAGTCATTGGGCCTGAACGTCAGCCGAGCGAACGACCGGTCTGCTCCAACGCCGCTTGGACGACCGTCAACGCCTTGGGACCGACACCGTGCAGTTTCTTCAGCTCGGCCGCGGGCACCCCCGCAAGATCGTCCAGGCACATGTATCCCGCCGCGCGGAATGCCCGAGACGCAGGATTTCCGGTGCCCTTCGGAAATTCCGGACGTTCGTCGGCTTCTGCTCTGCTCACGGGCAAAGTGTAAAACAGACCGGTAACCTGGCGGCGTGCCCGAAAACAAGCAGAGACGCGTTGTCATCACCGGTGCGAACACCGGTATCGGCTACTACACCGCCCTGGAGTTGGCCAAGCGCGGCGACCACGTGACGCTCGCGTGCCGCAACAAGGACAAGGCCGATGCCGCCGCGGCCAAGATTTCGGCGGAGGCACCCCGCGGAACCGTCGACACCGCCACCCTGAACCTCGCGGACCTGGCCTCGGTGCGTGAATACGCCGCGTCGGCACCGGAGTCGATCGACGTGCTGATCAACAATGCGGGCGTCATGATGCCGGCAATGCGGACCGAGACGGCGGACGGCTTCGAGCTCCAGCTCGGCACCAATCACCTGGGCCACTTCGCCTTGACCGGCCTGCTGTTCCCCAAGCTCGCTGCGGACGCCAAGATCACCACGATCGCATCCGTCGCACACCGGCAGGGACCCAAGCTCGATTTCGACAATCTTCAGCTCGAGCGTGGGTACAACCCTCAGCGTGGATACGCCAATTCCAAGCTTGCGAACATCCTGTTCGCTCTGGAACTCCAGCGCCGGATCGACAAGGCCGGACTGAAGATCACCAGCAATGCCGCGCACCCCGGAATCTCGGCCACCGAGCTGTACTCGAGCCCCGACGGGCTGGGCAGCAACAAGATCCTGTCCACCCTCGCTCCGATCGGACTGAAGATCTTCTCGCAATCCGCCAGTGCCGGAGCACGTCCCACGCTCTACGCCGTCGACGTTGCGGGTGGCGGCACGTACAGCGGCCCCAAATCCCTGTTCGAGACGCGCGGCAAGCCGGGCCCGGCGAGCATGACCAAGACCGCACAGGACCCGGCTCTTGCCGCGAAGCTGTGGAACGCCAGCGAGAAATTGACGGGAGTCGGCTACCCGTTCTGACGGGGAACCGTCACCGGGCGGGTTCGGGCAGAGAAAGTCCGCGCTCGCTCATGACGGCACGAGCGAATTGGGCTCTACATCGTCTCGAGCATCGTCCGATTTCCACCGTCCGCTTTCGCTCGGTACATGAGAGAGTCCGCCGCGCGCGTCGCGTCGTTGACCACATCGACCCCTGATGACCATGCCTCCGAATCAGGAGCGATCACGACAGCGCCGGCACTGACCGTGACCGGTATCGGATCCGAGCAGTCCGTCAGCGTGCCGCTCACGTCGAGCACCAGGTCACACAACTGTTCTGCCTCGCCGACGAGGACGGCCACGAACTCCTCGCCCCCGGTTCTCGCCACCACCCCCACCTTCCCGAGGTGGTCGCGGAGTCGGTCGGCAACGAGGACGATGACGGCGTCGCCCTGGTCGTGTCCATAGCGGTCGTTGACGCTCTTGAACCGATCGATGTCGACCAGAACGAGAACGAAAGCCAACTGCTCGCGATGGGCAACCATGCGCAGATCTTCGATGGCATTCTGCAATCCGCGTCTGTTCTTCATTCGGGTCAGCGGATCGATCTCGGACTGCCGCGCATCCTCGCACACCAACGACCAGGCGATCTGGGCGAAGATCGGGACACCCGACGTCGCCCCTGCGGCCACCAGCACGGCGGCGATCGCATCCCACGGACCCCACAAGCCCTGCACATACGCGGCCGCCCCGATGTAGACGATCACCAGATTGGCGAACACCAGGTGCGCGACGAGCAGTCTCGGACCGAGGAAGAAGGTGCACATCGACCCGGTCAGCGCGAAGAGGAACGTGCCGATCAGCGCCGACGTGGGGACATCGAGAAGAATCACCGACGCAAGACCGACGTCGCCGAAAACCAGGAAAGCCACCAGTTGCCACTTGCGGTCCGGTAGCGGCCCGACCAGCAACCACAGGATCGCGGCGAACTGCAGAACCAGGATGAAGATCACGTAGGCAACCGGACCCGATCCGGTCGGCCCGTTCGGTGACGCCAGCATCAACATCGACACGGCGGCGTACAGAGCCACACAGCTCGCGAACACGACTCGGATCAGCCGGTGCAGCGGACGAGTCGACTTGTGCACGAAAATCCAGTCGAAATCGTGCGGGGCAGCGAACCAGTGGCGAAGAACCTGAGCCGCACTGGGCTGAGGTCCGAGCGGCGGAGCGGTGATACTCGAGATCGACCTCGGCGGCGAGGGCGTGCTCGACCGTTTGCGGTGCCGACTACGCGCCTGCCCGTGCGCCCGCGTCGAACGTGGTTGTACCGACGCATTCGATCGCTCGCCGTGCCGCGATGCGGGCGATCGAAAGTCTTCGTACATGAGGCTCCCTCGAGAAACGACCTGCCCAGGTCCGAAAGCGTACCGATCACCGTTTCGACTCGCCGGAAATCTTCCGATCCGGTCTCGGGCGGCGGATCTGGTGGAGCCGAGGGCATCCATCACGATGTGGACGTCTACCCACACACAAAAAGGGAGACACCCACTACTGACGGCGGTCGGGGGCGACAGCAGTAGCGGGTGTCTCATTGAGCATTCGCAGCCCCTCTCGAGGTGGATGGGTGCCGGATGAGAAATCTTTTCGAAGTTTTTCCACCACCCGGGGAATAGCCTGTGACCATGCCTTTCACCGCAGCGAATCACTACGACTTCACCGGCGACGACATCACCGGGACCGTCGATGCCCATCGATCCGCAGGCGTCTGGGCGGCGCAGCTCGTCCTGAGCGGACAGACGTTCGAGTCCACCGACGTCACCCGATCGGACCTGGGTTTCGAGATTCGCACCGTCGTCGACAATCTTTCGGACGGAAACCGGACCCACCTGCTTGTCGTATTGCCACGCGTGGCCGTCGACTCCGACGACAACCAACCCGTCACCTTCACCTCCTACGCGGTGCTCTACACGGTCCACGGTGGATCGACCGAGGTGCACGGTGCGGCCGAGTCCTACGACGTGCGGCTGCTCAGCGGAACCGCGTCCCTCGTCGGTTAGTCCGGACCGGGAACAGCCCTCGTCGCATTCGGGTTGTTCCACGTAGTCGATTCGAGCGCCAAGACTTTCGTGCCATCAGGAGCAGACGTGATCGAAATTCTCACCCCACGCGAGGTTCCTCTCGGCGGCCCGCGCGCCCTGAAGGTTCGGCGCACGCTCCCGCAGCGGCAGCGTTCACTGATCGGCGCGTGGTGCTTCGCGGACCACTACGGCCCCGACACCTCGTCGATGGACGTGCCACCCCATCCACACACCGGACTCCAGACCGTCAGCTGGTTGTTCTCCGGCGAGATCGAACACCGCGACAGCGTCGGATCACATGCCATGGTGCGGCCGGGTGAGCTGAATCTGATGACGGCCGGCTACGGCATCAGTCACTCCGAGACCTCCACCCCGGAGACCGAGATTCTGCACGGCATGCAGCTGTGGGTTGCCCTGCCGGCTCGATCGCGCTTCACCGCGCCCACTTTCGAGCACCACGTGCCACCGACCCACACGAGCCAGGGGCTGACCGCACGAGTGTTCCTCGGCTCGCTGCTCGGTGAGACCTCACCGGTGGAGACGTTCACCCCGCTCCTCGGAGCCGAACTCGTGCTCGACGCCGGAGCCCGCGTCACCCTCGACGTCGACTCGACGTTCGAGCACGGCGTCATCGTCGATCAGGGCACCGTGACGATGGACGAGACCGTCCTTGCAGCAGCCGAATTGGGCTACCGCGAACCGGGCAGTTCGACGCTCGATCTCCACAACCCGACCCGAGAGCCGGTGCGACTGCTGCTGCTCGGTGGACCGCCGTTCGGCGAGCAGATCGTCATGTGGTGGAACTTCGTCGGCCGCAGCCACGAGGACGTCGTCGAGTACCGGGCCGCCTACGAGCGCGAGAGCGAGCAGTTCGGCACCGTCGAGGGGTATCCGGGATCTCGACTGCACGCGCCACCTCTGCCCAACAGCCGGATGCAACCTCGCGGCTGAATCACATTGCTATGCAGCAGGAGCCGTGGGTAGTACCCGCTTGATGACGTCGGTGAGCGTGACGATGCCGAGGAACCGTCCACCGGTCTCCACGACCGCGAGCTGAACGCTGCGGTTGCGCATCTGCCGTAGCAACTCGTACACCGGTGTCGATCCGTCGACCGTGTAGGCCTCCCGCGCGTAGTCGGCCGCCGGCTCCCCGACGTCGGCCAGCAACGTGTCTCTCACGTGCACGACGCCGGGCGTCGCGCCGGAGCTGTCGGTGAGCAGAACCCGAAGGTGACCGGAACGCAGTGCGGCCGCCTGCACATCGGAGACGGTGGCACCGTGCGGCACCGAGGTCGCCTCGGAGTCGGGCACCGTGATCGTCACGACGGTCAGTGTCTCGAGTTCGATCACCCGGGTGATCTGGGTTTGCAGTTCCGGTTCCAGTACACCGACCTGCGACGAGTACTCGACGAGATTGCGGATGGTCTCGGCGTCGCGTCCGCCGACCGCGGCGCTCTCCACCGGCTCCACTCCCGACCGTTCGACGAGCTTGTTGGCGATCTTGTTGACCCACACCAGGAACAGCCGGAAGGGGCGGATGAACGCCCGAGACGGTAGCCCGATGATGGTGGCAGCGAGTTCGGGATGCGCGATGGCCCAGGACTTGGGGGCCATCTCACCGATCACCAGATGCAGGAACGTGACGAGCAACAGCGACAGCGCGAACGCGGCGGTTCCGGCCAACCAACCCGGCACACCCCACGAGGTGAACACCGGCCCCAGCCAGGAATCGACGGCGGGCTTGGTGACGGCACCGAGAGCGAAGGTGCAGGCAGTGATGCCCAGCTGCGCGCCCGCCAACATGATCGTCAACTCGTTCATTCCGCGCAGCGCCGCCCGCACCGATCGGCTCGTTCCGGCTTTCTCCTCCAGTCGGTGCCTTCGGGCGCCGAGCAGAGCGAACTCGATGACGACGAAGAACGCACTCAGCGCGATGAGCGCGACCGTCACGGCGACGACGACCCATGCGTTCATCGGTCCGTCTCCTCGTCCGACTCCTGCGAATCCTCGCTGCCGTCCGGCAAATTCTCGTGGAGTCTGATTCTCAGCTCACTCGGCACGTGCCGATCGACCTCGAGCACCTCCACCTCCAACGACGGACGCGGCGGCACCTCTTCCATGAGGTCGGCCCCGAACACCGCGAGGTCGATCCGCACCGTGTCTCCGACCTCGGGCAGATTTCCGCCCTCTGCGATGAGCAGGCCGGCAAGTGTCTCGTAATCGCCTCGCGGCAACAGCATGTCGCGACCGATGGTGCGTTCGACCTCGTCGACATGGACGTCGCCGTCCATGAGCCACACTCCGTCTTTCCGAACCTCCACGCCGACGATGTCCTCGTCGTGCTCGTCGGTGATCTCGCCGACCAGCTCCTCGGCGAGATCCTCGATGGTCAGCACACCGGCGAATCCGCCGTATTCATCGATCACGCATGCCAATTCGTTCTTCGTGCTCGACAACAGCTCCAAGGCATCCTCGAGCGGCATCAGCTCGGGCACGATCAGCGGTGCTCGCATGATCTCGGTGACCGAACGGCTGTCGTCGGGGGCAGCGGCCAACACCTCGGCCAGCTGCACCACACCGATCGGCTCGTCACGGTCGCCGATCACCGGGTAGCGCGTGTGCGCACGCACCATCCGCGCCCGCATCTCGCCGATGGCGGTGGCGGGGGTCACTGCGTCCACCCGACTACGCGGGATCATGGCGTGCTCGACGTCGCGTTCCGGAAAGTCCAGGATGCGGTCGAGCAGCAACGACAGATCCTCGGTGAGATCCCCGCTGGCCCGGGAATCGTCGATGATGCTCTCGAGATCCTTGGCGGTGGCACTGCTGTCCACGTCGTGCACCGGTTCGACGCGCAGCAGACGCAGCATCGCGTTGGAGGACTTGTCGAAGAAGGTGATCAGCCAACCGAACGCGGCCAGGTAGATCAGCGTCGACCGGGCGAGGCGTCGGGACAGCGGATCGGGGTTCGCAATCGCGAGATTCTTCGGATAGAGCTCGCCGAAGATCATCTGCACGACGGTCGCGAGCACGAGGGCAGCCACCGTGCCGATCGAAATACCCACCGCGATGGGAACTCCGGCGCTGCTCAGCAGCTCGCCCAGCGATTCGCCGATGAACGGCTCGGCCACGTAGCCGACCATCAGACCGGTGACCGTGATGCCCAGCTGCGCGCCCGACAGCATGAACGAGGTGCGCTTGGTGACCTTCAGTGCCCGCTCGGCCGACGCGTCGCCCTTCTCGGCTCCGGTACGGAGCGTCGCCCGGTCGACGGACATGTAAGCGAACTCCTGAGCCACGAAGTATCCGTTGGCCGCGATGATCGCGGCGGTGAGTACGAAGCCGAGGAGCAACGACAGTAGGGCGGTGATCACCATGCGATCACTCGAAAACGGACGGCCGAAGCAGTGACCTCGGATGGAGCAGCGGCCACGGGCGGCCCAGGGGGATCTATGCAGTGCACAGTGCTCTCGACGCCTCCGGTATCGGACAATCCCGAAATGAGTGGAATGTCGCGATCCTACCGAGTACCGGGGGAGGATTCCGACGTCCAGGCGAACGAGCGATCAGAACAGAGTGGGAACCGCGTCGTCGGACGTCGACGTCTCACGCGCAGCCGGGGCCTGGACCGGAGACGAGGGAACTGCATCCGCCGGGGCCGGTGTCGATTTGTCGGTCGCGTTCTCGGCCGGCGCTGTCGGACCGCCTGCGGCCACGGCGCGTGCCGCCTCCCCTGCCAAGGCGTCGGCTGCTTCGTTGAAGTGATTGCCGACGTGTCCGCGGACCCACCGGAACCGGACCGGACCTTCGCGTTCGGTGATGGCTCGCTCGATGCTCTGCACGAGCTCGAGGTTGCGTACCGGGGAACCGCCCGCAGTTTTCCAGCCCTTGCGCTTCCAGCCTGCGAGCCACTCGGACGCGCACTTGATGGCGTATTGCGAATCGGATTCGATCAACAGCGGCTCGGGGCCGGGGTGCGCCAGCACCGCCTCCAGCAGGGCCCTGAGCTCGGCGACCTGGTTGGTGCCCGAGGGCTCACCGCCGGAGTTGCTCGGCCCCGTGTGGTTGACCCACGCCCACCCGATTGCTCCGCCGGGGTTACGCAGACACGAGCCGTCCGTACTCACGATGATCACGGTCTCAGACCCTACGTCGGGGCACCGACAAAGCCCGGGTGACTCGCGCACGAACGCCGCGGGACTTGCCCGATGGGTACGAGGCACGACCGCCCCCGCGTATCAGGGCACGCGAGCGACCCGCGATTTCCTACCGTCCACGGTGAGCAACACGAACGCCAGTCCGGCCAACACGGCGATCACGGCCGAGAACAGTACCCCCGCCGCCACCAGTCCCCACTCGCTCGCCGCAGCTCCCGCGCCGATGACCGGGACCGAAATGGCGACGTAGAGCACCACGAAGAACGTCGACGTCACTTCTGCTCGACGATGCGGCGGAAGTTCCGCGTCGACGGCCGACATGCCGTTGCTGAACGTCACACCCTGCCCCACTCCGCACAGCACAGCCGCAACGATCAGCACCGTCAGCGACGCCACCAGCAACGACACTGCCAGGCACACCAGTCCGAGCATCAGGACCACGCAACCCCACCGCTGCGCCGACGTCGGGTCGGCCTTGCGCACGGTGATCTGCGCGGTCGCCGATGCGGCGAAGACTGCGAACACCACGGCACCCGTCACCGCGTGGTTGTCGATCTGCAGCACGCCGGCGATGAATCCCGGTGAGACCGCGGTGAACAGTCCGAGTACCGCGAACCCGGCGAAGCCACCGATCGAGGCGCGCAGAAACGTGCCGCGGACATCCGCCGGTACGGACAAGCGCTGCATGTGCGGCCGGGCACCGCGTGCGACCCTGACGGTCTCGGGCGCGAGGAACACCGCCACCGCTGCCACGACGAGTAGGACGATATCGACGAAGAACGTCAGGCGCAGCGGTTGGGGAAGGTACTCGGCCAACAGTCCCGCAACCAACGGACCGAGGCCGAGTCCGCCGATGTTGGCCGCGGTGGCGATGGCCGGGGCTCGGTCGCGCCACTTGTCCGGTACCACTTCGATCAAGGTCACCGTCGCGGTGCCCACGAAGATGCCTGCCGATATTCCGGACAGCAGGCGTCCGATCACCAGGGCTGTCAACGACTCGGCGAACACGAACACCACGGCGCTGACCAGTCCGAAAGCGATGGCGGCCAACAGCATCGGCCGACGCCCGAGCGAATCGGACCAGCGGCCGAAGGCCAGCAGAGCACCGAGTACACCGACCGCGTACGCCGCGAACACCAGGGTGACGACGAACACGGAGAAGCCGAACTCGATCTCGTACAGCGCATAGAGCGGCGTCGGCATCGTCGTGCCCATCATCGCCACGACGAACGCGTAGGCAACTCCGACGAACGCGGCTGCGCGCGATCGAGTCACGAAGAACCTCCTGATGGTGTCGATGGAACCGGACGCGGCGAGGGAGTCCGTGCGGTGATCCCGCGTTCCGCGGGGCACTATGTATCTTGCCGTCGGTACTGCGATCGTGCCGATCGACGCCCCGCCGAGGACCCATTCGGGCCACACGGCCACGACCCTTCGGAGGTGAAGAACCGATGCCCGACGACGCCGGTTCCGACGGGGTGGTCCGACTCGTCACCTCCGAACAAAGGATCGACGTTCGGATGTCGGTGTCGCCGCTGCGTCGGGGCCGAGGTGATCCCACGTACGAGTCGACGCCGGACGGCGGGATCTGGCGCACGTCGCGCATGAGCTCCGGTCCGGTGACGTACCGCCTGACCCAGACCTCGCCGACGAGTGCCCAGGTTCGAGCGTGGGGCCCCGGTGCACCCGACCTGTTGGACGCGGCACCCGCGCTCCTCGGAGTGGACGACGATGCCTCCACGTTCGCACCCGAGCACCCGATTCTCCAGGAAGCCCACCGGCGGCTGCCGCACCTGCGACTGGGTAGAACGGGGCTGGTGCTCGAGGCCCTGATCCCGGCGATCATCGAGCAACGAGTACACGGACTTTCGGCCTTCGGGTCGTGGCGTTACCTGGTGACCAAGTTCGGTGAGAAGGCACCGGGTCCGACGCCGAAGCCGATGTTCGTCTTCCCGACACCCGACGTGTGGCGCCGCATCCCGTCGTGGGAGTACCACCGCGCCAACGTCGACCCGGCCCGGTCCAAGACCATCGTCCGCGTTGCCTGCGCGGCCGGTCGTCTGGAGGAGGCGTCGGGAATGACATCCGAGGACGCTGCGCGCAGGCTGCGGGCCATCCCGGGCGTCGGCGTCTGGACGGCGGCCGAGACCGCGCAACGCGCCCTCGGGGATCCCGACGCATTGTCGGTGGGCGACTATCACCTGGCGTCGGTGGTGGGCTGGTCGCTGTTGGGTAGGCCGATCGACGACGCGGAGATGGTCGAGTATCTCCGGCCCCTGACACCGCACAGACATCGCGCGATCCGGCTGCTGTATCTGAGCGGCAAGGCCACCAAGCCCAAGTTCGGTCCGCGCACCGCGCTGGTGGATCACACGTGGCACTGAGCCTTCACTGCTCGTACAGTCGAGTTGTTCGCCAACGTAAGGAGTTTGTCTGTGGTTGCCATCGGTAGTTCCGATCTGGAGATCTTTCCGCTCGCTCTGGGCGGGAACACGTTCGGCTGGACCAGCGACGAGGCCGAGTCGTTCGAGATCCTCGACGCGTTCACCGCAGGCGGAGGCAACTTCGTCGACACCGCAGATTCGTACTCGGCATTCGCCGACGGCAACTCCGGCGGTGAGTCCGAAACGATCATCGGCAAGTGGACCAGAGCCCGCGGAAACCGGGACGATGTCGTCATCGCCACCAAGGTCAGCCAACATCCCGACTTCCGCGGACTGGCCCCGGAGAACATCCGTGCCGCCGCAGACGCGTCGCTGGCTCGGCTGCAGACCGACCGAATCGACGTCTACTACGCGCACTACGACGACGAGAAGACTCCGCTGGTCGAGTCCCTCGCCGCGTTCGACGCACTGGTACGGGCAGGCAAGGTGCGGTACGTGGCCATCTCGAACTACACCCCGGCGCGGGTGCGTGAATGGCTCGACCTCGCCCGAGACAACGGTTTCGCGGCACCGATCGCACTGCAGCCGCACTACAACCTGGTCGCCCGCCGTGACTACGAAGGCGAGCTGCAGAATCTGGCCGTCGAGAACGATCTCGGCGTGTTTCCCTACTTCTCCCTCGCCGCCGGATTCCTCACCGGTAAGTACCGCACCCGAGAGGACCTGGCCGGCAAGCAACGCGAACGTCTGACCACGGGCTACTTCTCGGACGCCGGTCTCGACGTGGTGCAAGGCCTACGTGAGATCGCCGAATCACGTTCGGCGGAGATTTCGAGCGTGGCCCTCGCGTGGCTGCTCGCGCGACCGGGCGTCACCGCCCCGATCGCCAGCGCGAGCAAGATCTCCCAGCTACCGGCTCTGCTCGACGCACCCGCATTGCCTCTGACCAGCCAGGAAGTGAAGAAGCTGACCGTACTGTCCGACGCCGTGGCATAGGACACGAAAGTTGTAGTCAGCAACCGGGAACAGAACGAGTACCCCGGTTGCTGAACGTCGGGTGGCCCAAGCACCGAACACGACAGCAGCCGAGACACCCGTAGCACCAGCGACGAACACCTCTCCCGAGCCGACGTCGAAGGAACGCCTGCGGGTGATCCTGGTTCTCGGCGCACTCATCGCGCTCGGTCCGCTGACCATCGACATGTATCTGCCGGCTCTTCCGGCCATCGCCGACGACCTGAACACCCCGTCGTCGGCGGTGCAGCTCACCCTCGCAGGCACGTTGATCGGCCTCGCCCTCGGTCAGCTCGTCATCGGGCCGCTCTCGGACATCGTCGGCCGACGACTACCGCTCATCGTCGGTACCGGAGTGCACATCCTGGCCTCCGTCGCCTGCATCGTGGCTCCCAACATCGCCGTTCTCGGTGGCCTACGCGTCGTGCAGGGTCTCGGTGCCGCCGCCGCTGCAGTGGTCGCGATGGCCATCGTGCGAGACCTGTTCAGCGGCCGCGCGGCCGCAACCGTGCTGTCCCGGCTGATGCTCGTCATGGGCGTCGCACCCGTGCTGGCACCCTCGCTCGGCGGTGCCGTGCTGCTGGTGGGATCGTGGCGTCTCGTGTTCGCCGCGCTGGCGATCATGGGCGTCGCCCTGATGACACTGGCAATCGTGTCGCTACGCGAGACGCTGCCGCCCGAGCGTCGTCGCGCGAGCGGAGTCATGCCGGTGTTGCGCACCTACCGCTCTCTGCTGCGCGACGCACAGTTCGTGGTGCTCGTTCTCGTCGCGGCCCTCGCGATGTCCTCGTTGTTCGCGTACATCGCCGGTTCGTCGTTCGTTCTGCAGGAGGAATTCGGCCTCGACGAGCAGCAGTTCGCCATCGTCTTCGCCGCCGGTGCGATCTCGCTCATCGGTGCATCTCAGCTCAACGTCCTCCTGCTCGGACGCTTCGCTCCGGTGCAGATCGTGCTGGCGGCACTGTCGTTCGCCGTGCTCGCGGGCGGCGTCATGGCCGTGCTGGCGATCGCCGAGATCGGTGGGATGGCCGGCTTCGTGATTCCGCTGTGGTTCGTGCTCGGTGCCGTCGGATTCGTCATGCCGAACGCACCTGCGCTCGCGCTGTCCAGGCACGGTGAGGCCGCAGGCGGTGCCGCTGCCCTTCTCGGAGCAGCTCAGTTCGGGCTCGGTGCCATCGTTGCGCCGATCGTCGGTGCCCTCGGAAACGACGCCGTTGCCGTGTCCACCACGATGGTCGCGACCTCTGCCGCCGCACTGGCAGCTCAGGGTGTCGTCACCGCACGCACGTCGTCGCGACTGTGAGCTCGGAGCGGGCCACCACCCGCTAGGGTTTCCGCCATGGCCGAACGTGAACGTGATGCGCACGGTAAGCCCCTGAACGCCAGGCCTCGGGACGGTCTCGGGCGGCCCCTCGCTCGCGGCGGCAACGGAACCCCACGCGTGCCCGACGACCTCCGGCTTCCGCCCGCCGCCGCACTCGTCGAAGCCCAGAGATTCCTCGACGCGAACATGCCGTTCCATGCGCACGAGGTACTGGAAGGCACGTGGAAGAGCTGCTCGCCCGACGAGCGTCCGTTGTGGCAGGGCCTGGCCCAACTCGCCGTCGGTTTGACCCATCTGATGCGTGGCAACCGCGTCGGTGCCGGTTCGCTGCTCCGGCAAGGACACGACCGGCTCATCGGTTTCGAGGCCGACCCTCCGCATCGTGTCGATGTCGCCGGTCTGCTGACCTGGTCCGAGGGCCTGCTCGGCGAGCTCGAGACCGGAAGGTTACCGGCCTCTCCCGGCATTCCGGCGCTGCGCACCACCGACCGAACCGATCCCGACGGGGGCGTCCTGGCGTCCGATTCCGGCTCGAGCTAACCTGAGCAAGGTTAGGTAAGGCTAGGACAATCCGATCGGAAGTGGGGTCGCCGGCATGAGCGTGTTCGGACCGCTGAGACTCGTGCACCGCGAGACGATCAGCCCGGCCCAGCTCGGACGCACTCTCTGCACCGAGGTAGCCGAACAGGTCCCGTACTGGGTCGCCGTCCTGACCCCGGCGGAGCGACCGTTGCTCACCGAACAGTTCACGAGATTCGAGCAGACGTCGATGACGTTCGCACTGCCCGACGGTCCGCATCGCCGCCGCGTTCTGCTGCTGGCCGCCCTGGGCTCGGCCGTATCCACGTGGCAGAGAAACAACCGTCGCGGCTCCTCGGCCGGCGCGCTGGTCGACCTCGATCTCGATCGCACCGGTGCCGTTCACCCGGTCCGACTCCCCGCGGTCCACACCGACGCCCTCACCGTGCCCTCCCACGCCGAACACCTTCTCGACGATGTCTCGAGGCGGCTCTCCTCGGTGCCGAACGCCGGCCGCGACTATGCGCTGACCCGCAACTATCCCGCGCTGGCCTGCCGCGCGGGAGCGCAGATCGTCGTCCGCGACTCTGCCCTGGCCGAGCCCAGCCGCGACCACGCCATCGACATCGGAATCACGGTGACGGACACAGGCATTGCCCTGGCACGAATCACCTGGGCGCACGGCCTGCGGGGAGCCGACGAGCTGATCCGACTGTGGTCGGACACCGTTCGCCAGTTGGCGACGACGACGCCCGCTGCTACAGGCTCTTCAGCAGCCTGACGTCGTCTTCGATCCCCTCGGGCGGAGTCTCGAGTATCACCGGCGCGTCGGCCGCCAGCGCGACGGCCGTCAGGATCTCGGCGTCGATCGTTCCGGTGCCCAGATTCGCGTGCCGGTCTCGCGCCGAGTCGAATTCGTCGCGTGAATTGTTCAGATGCACCAGATCGATTCGTCCGGTGATGGCCTTGATTCGGTCGACCACGTCGACCAGATCTTCGCCCCCGGCCCACGCATGGCAGGTGTCCAGACAGAATCCGGCACCGAATTCACCGATCGCGTCCCACAACCGGGCGATGTCGTCGAAGTGGCGTGCCATCGCGGAGTCTCCGCCCGCGGTGTTCTCGACGAAGATCGGCACGGCGAAGCCACCCTGCTCCGCCTGGCGCTCGAACAGCTTGCGCCAGTTGTCGATTCCCTTCGCGGTGTCCTCGCCCTCACGAACGTGGCCGCCGTGGACGACCAGACCGATGGCCCCGATCTCGGCCGCAGCAGCAGCCTGCTCGACGACGGCCTTGCGCGAGGGAATGCGGATCCGATTGTTCAAACTCGCCACGTTGAGCACGTAGGACGAGTGCACCACCACGTCGACGTCGCCGGTCAACAACGCCTCGCCCTGGGGGTGCGGGGAAAGTTTGTTCCACTTCTGCGGATCGGTGAGGAACATCTGGACGAGGTCGACGCCGAGCGCCTCGGCCGTACCGAGAGGGTCGCTGCTGTCGCGGACGTGGGCTCCGATGCGCATGACGCCCATCATAGGGGTGGTGTTCAGGGTCTCCCCTGATAGCGACGGGCGCGGAACGCTGGAACACTGGCACGCATGAGCGACATTGCCGCACGTGCGGTCGACGTATCGAAGGTCTACGGATCCGGGGACACCCAGGTTCACGCACTGTCGGGGGTGAGCGTCGACTTCGCGCGCGGCGAATTCACCGCCATCATGGGACCGTCGGGTTCGGGCAAGTCGACGCTGATGCACTGCCTGGCCGGATTGGACAACGCATCCTCGGGCACGGTGACCATCGGCGACACCGAGTTGACGGCACTCTCCGACAAGGAGATGACCGGATTGCGCAGGGACCGAATCGGATTCGTGTTCCAGGCGTTCAATCTGGTGCCGACACTGACCGCGCTGGAGAACATCACGTTGCCGCTCGACATCGCGGGCCGCGCAGCGGACCAGGCCTGGCTCGACACCGTGGTCGACAAATTGGGCCTGCGCGATCGCCTCGATCACCGTCCCAGCGAACTCTCGGGCGGGCAGCAGCAGCGAGTGGCGTGCGCGCGTGCTCTGGCGGGCAGGCCCGACATCGTGTTCGGCGACGAGCCGACCGGTAACCTGGATTCTCGCTCGTCCGGCGAGGTGCTGTCGATTCTGCGCACTGCCGCAGACGAATTCGACCAGACCGTCGTCATCGTCACGCACGATCCACGCGCGGCCAGCTACGCCGACCGCGTCGTGTTCCTCGCCGACGGTGCGGTCATCGATCAGCTGAACTCGCCCACGGCCGACGCCGTACTCGAGCGGATGAAGAAGCTGGAGACGGTCCGATAATGGCGCATTCCGTTTCCAACAAACCTCCTCGGCAAAAGCCGTCGGGCAATCCCATGCGCAAGGTGTCGTTGAGAAACCTTGCAGCACACAAGGTTCGGTTGGCGTTGACCGTGCTGTCCGTCGTGCTCGGCACGGCGTTCGTCGCGGGCTCGTTCGTCTTCACCGACACCCTCCAGCGCACCTTCTCCTCGCTGTTCGCCGACACCGCACAGGGCGCGGACGTTCGAGTGAGCCCCGAGGACGCGCGCTCTTCCGGCGTGCCGAACGAGGACATCGCAGCGATCTCGGCGTTGCCGAACGTGCGCGCCGTGTCCCCGTACGTCGGCGGACAGTTGGTACTGCTGGGCTCGGACGGTGCCGCCGTCCAGTCCGGCGGCGCACCGACCATCGGTGAGTCGTACCTCCCGGACGACCAACGACTCGGCGATCCGACCACCTTCGTCGAGGGTTCGGCTCCCACCGCTCCCGGTCAGATCGCCATCAACGCCGGTGGCGCCGAGCGCGCAGGCCTGAAAGTGGGTGACGCCACCCAGGTCCTCGTGCCGTCCAAGGGCATCACCGACGTCACCGTCAGCGGAATCTATTCCACGGCAACCGAATCCGGCGGCTACATCGGAATCCAGTTCGTGCAGAGCCAGGCGAACGAGCTGTTCACCGACGGCGCTCACGTGCAGTACATCGACGTCGCGGGCAACGATCTCGCCGCACGTGGATTGGGTCAGAGCGATCTTCGCGACGAGATCGCCGCGGCATTCCCCGATCTGAAGGTCCAGACCGCCGCGGACGTACAGGCCGAGACTCAGGCCGAGGTCGAGTCCGCGCTGTCGTTCATCAACTACTTCCTGCTCGCCTTCGGCGGGATCGCCCTTCTGGTCGGCACCTTCATCATCTACAACACGTTCTCGATGATCGTCGCGCAACGCGTCCGCGAACTGGCACTGTTGCGCGCCATCGGAGCCAGCCGAGGACAGGTCAGCCGATCGGTCGTCCTCGAAGCCCTCGTCGTGGGCGTCATCGGCAGCGTCCTGGGCTTCGTCGGCGGAGTCGGGCTCGCCTACGGCCTACGGGCACTGCTCAACGCCTTCGACCTGGGCCTGCCGTCGGGACCGCTGGCACTGGAGCCGCGCACCGTTGTCGTCGCCTTCGCCGTCGGCATCCTCGTCACCGTGCTGAGCGCGTACGCACCGGCCCGACGAGCGGCCAAGATTCCGCCGGTCGCCGCGATGCGAGAGGAGTTCGCCTCTGCGGGCGACACCCTGCGCACCCGGACGTTCGTGGGCGTCGGCCTGGGAATCGCAGGCGCAGCCGCACTGATCATCGGCGCGCAGTCGACCGGCGGGGCTGCCGCTGCCACGGTCGGCGCGGGAGCCGTCGCGCTGATCGTCGCCACCGCACTGGCCGCACCGTCGCTGTCACGGCCGGTGGTCGGCGCGCTGGGTGCCGTCATCACCCGTCCGTTCGGCGCGATCGGGCGCTTGGCCAGGACCAACTCGGTACGCAACCCGCGACGCACCGCGGCCACCGCCTTCGCCCTGATGCTCGGACTGATGCTCGTCACCGTCATCGGCGTGCTCGGATCCACCGCCAAGGCCAGTGTCGACTCACTCGTGGACACCGGCGTCGAGGCGGACTACATCCTCTCCGGTCCGCAGTCGATCGGTGTTCCGACCGGTGCCACGACTGCAGCACAGCAGGTGACCGGCGTGGACCGCACAGCGGTACTGCACCCGGTGTTCGTCACCATCGCCGGCCAGGAGGAGTACGGCGCCGCCATCGACGGCTCACCCGAGGGACTGCTCGAGCTGTCGATGGTTCAGGGCACTGCAGACCTCGACAGCGACGGATTCTCGGTGTCCGAGACCGAAGCGGCGACGCGCGGGTGGACGGTCGGAACCGAGGTCACCTTCGACACCGTGGACGGGGCGTCGGTCCCGGTGACCGTCACCGGCGTGTTCACCGACAATCCGCTCATCGGGAGTTGGATCGTCTCGGGCGACATCTACCAGGAGGTGACGCCGTCCATCACCCGGTCCGACATCCTGGTTCTGGTCAAGGCCACGCCCGGTACAGACCTGGACACGTTGCGGACCGACCTCGAGGCCGCGACCAAGCCGTTCGTCGTCGTCCAGGTCCAGGACGTGGAGGAGTTCAAGGGTAGCCAGGGTCAACAGATCGACACCCTGCTCGCCGTTCTGTACGGATTGCTGGCACTGGCCGTCGTCATCGCCGTGCTCGGCATCGTCAACACGCTGGCCCTGTCGGTCGTGGAGCGGCGTCGGGAGATCGGCATGCTGCGTGCGATAGGCATGCAGCGGCCTCAGGTCCGACGCATCATCTATCTCGAGTCGCTGCTCATCGCCCTGTTCGGCGCGATAGTGGGCGTCGTCCTCGGCATCGCGTTCGGGTGGGGATTCGTGCAGACTCTGCGCGACGAGGGCCTGGGCACCATGACCGTGCCGTGGGGCCAGGTGGTGGCGATGCTGCTCGGATCCGCTGTCGTCGGTGTGTTGGCGGCGCTGTGGCCCGCCGTCCGAGCCGCACGCACGAAGCCGCTCGAGGCCATCGCGGACCTGTAGGGGCGTACCCGAAACCGACCGGACATTCCGCAACGTCACCCGATTGTTGCGGAATGTCCGGTTTTCCGCTTGCGTAAAAAGGCTGTTCACGTCTACCTTTGGAGCGGTAAAACAGTCTCGAAGCCGGTTTAGAGGTATCAAACCGACTTCGCAATCACGGCTCGGGCTCGTGCAAGGAGAATCATGTCTATTCAGGACATCGATGCGCCGACCCGACTGTCGCTGGCCCCGCTGTGTCGGCCGGAACGTCGTGACACCCTGATGGCCCGCTACCGCGAGGTGGCCCACGCTCTGCCGCACGCCACCGCACTCGACGTGGACGGCACCTCGCTCACCTTCGACGAGCTCCTGCATCGCGCCTACTCCTCGGCACGGAAGATCGCCACGCTCTTTCCCACCGATTCTCGGCCGCTCGCCGTGGAGACCGACGCGACGACGCATTCGATCGAGCTGATGCTCGCCGTCGTCGCAGCGGGCCATCCCCTGGTTCCACTGGACCCCATGCTTCCCGCCGAGCGCCGCGCCACGATCATCGACCAGGCCGGCGCGACAGCGTTGGACCCCGCCACCGTCGCCGCAGCCATCGACTCCTGTGTTCCACTGCCGACGCTGTCGGGCGACCACACTGCGGTGATCAACTACACGTCGGGATCCACCGGCACCGCCAAGGGTGTGATCCTCAGTCACCGCATGTGTCTGACCAAGGCATACGAGGTCGCCACCGCGTTGGCACTGAGCCCACACGACCGCGTCGGAAACTCCCTTCCGGTCAGCTTCGGTGCCGGCTTGAACACCCTGTTCGCGGGCTTGCTCAGCGGTGCCGCCGTGTACTGTCGCGACCCCAGGTCCGGTGTCCCCAGCAGCACCGTCGAGTGGGCAGCCTCGCATTCCCTGACCACGCTGCACTGCTCGTCGTCGCTGCTGCGCGCAGTCTCCGGAGCCGATCACGGACCCATCGGGCGCGGGGCCGTGTCCACGCTGCGGGTGGTCGTCACGTACGGGGAATCCCTGCACTCCGACGATGCCGACGGCTTTCGGCGGCGATTCGACAGCCGCGCCACGGTGGTCAACTGGTACGCGACCACCGAAGCCGGTGCCGTCGCGTACAGCGAATACCCGCCCGAACGAGCGCTGCCGTCGGGCTTTCTGCCTGCAGGCAGGCCCATCACGGGCAAGCTCGTCGAAGTCGTGACCTCCGACGGTTCCACGTGTGCACCGGACGTGATCGGCGAAGTACGGGTGACGGCGAGCTGCCTGGCCGACGGCTACCTCGGCGGCGCCGGTCTGGACTCCCAACGATTCACCGCCCTCGGCGACGGTCTGTTCCGGTATCGCACCGGCGATCTGGGCCGACTCGACGACCACGGGACGCTGCACCTGGCCGGACGCATCGACGACGCGATCAAGGTGCGCGGATACCTGGTGGAGCCGGCCGAGGTCGAGGCAGCACTGCGCGCCATGCCGGAGATCGGCGACGCAGCGGTGATCGGTCGGACCTCCGGCACCGACACCGACCTGGTCGCCTACGTGTGCTCGGCTCGTTCCGGTCGGCGACCCTCCGTGGGCGAGATTCGAGCGTCGCTGCGCCGGACGCTGCCGGAATGGATGGTCCCCACCCACATCGTCGCGCTCGACGCGATGCCGCGAAACGAGCGCGGCAAGCTCGACCGAAGTGCACTGCCCGAGCCCGCCGATCGACGCGTCGAGCGCACGGCGGTCGGCCCGACCGAGTACATCGTGGCCGAGGCCGCGCGCACCGCGATCGGGCTGGACACCATCGGCCGGGACGAGGATTTCCTGGCGCTGGGCGGCAACTCGCTGACCACAACGGCGATGCTGGCTCACCTTCGTGAGAGCCTGAAGATCGATCTGACGCCGGAGGACGTGTTCACGGCGACCACCGTTCGAGCATTGGCCTTGACAGTCGATGCTCGCCTGGAGGAAGCAGCGACTGCGCGTCGGCGCACAACCGGCGAACACGATGTCCTCGTGCCGCTGCGCACCGAGGGCAGCAAGGCACCGATCTTCCTGATCGGCGGTGCAGGCGTCGGTGCGATGGCCTTTCTCAACCTCGTCAAGCACATCGACGATGACCGCCCGGTGTATGCGCTGCAGGCGCACGGCCGAGGCAAGCGCGGACGCCCGGACCGAACGATTCGGCGAACCGCGAAGCGCTACGTCGACGCTGTTCGGACGGTCCAACCCGAGGGCCCGTTCCATCTGGTCGGTCACTCGCTCGGCGGCTGGATCGCCATCGCGATGGCGGAGGAGATCCGAGACTCCGGCCTCGGCTCCCCGCACCTGCTGCTTCTCGACACGCGGCTGTTCCGGCATCTGCTGGACAGGTTGCCCGGTGGTACCGAGGTTCCGGCTGCGCCGCCTGCTCGTACGCGAGAAGAAGCAGGCTTTCACCTCGGTCGCATCGGCACCGCCGCCCTCTGGGTGCGGATGCAGTTCGCCGGGCTGCTGCGGTACCCGACGACAATGGAATGGTTGGTCTTCGCAAGCATCGGGTACGTGGCGTTGAACAAGCACGTGCCGACACCGTGGTCGGGTTCGATGACCGTGGTTCGCACAGCGGAGAACGTGAAGGATCTCAGGTCGTGGCAGGCGGTCGGCCGTGGTGAGCTGAGCTTCGTCGACATCCCCGGAGATCACGTCGACATGTTGCGCGAACCGATGGCCGAACACTTGGCCGAGACGATCGCGAACACCTTCGACGAGGCGGGGCTCGCGCGCTGACCGAGGGTCTGTCGCAGTGTCGGCTCAGCTTGTACGTTTGTGCCAGCGGCTCGCCGAGCCACGCGAGGACCCGGGAATCACACGACGAGGAGGTCGACCATGAGTTCATCGTACGAATTGCAGTCGGTAGAACTACACAAGGACGTCCTGCGATACGTGGACATGGGCGACGGCCCTCCCGTGATTCTGGTGCACGGCCTGCTCGGATCGCATCAGTCCTGGGGCACGCAGCTCGAGCGTCTGTCGCAGAAGTATCGGGTCGTCGCGCCCGACCTGTTCGGCCACGGTGAATCCGACAAGCCCACCGGCGACTACTCGCTGAGTTCGCACTCGGCCACCATTCGCGACCTCATGGATCACCTGAACATCGACTCGGCCCCGATGGTCGGTCACTCGCTCGGCGGCGGCATCGTCATGCAGCTGACGTACCTCTTCCCCGAGCGGGTCGATCGGCTGGCGCTGGTCAGCAGCGGCGGCCTCGGCCCGGAAGTGAGCCTGCTCCTCAAGGCCGCGACGCTGCCCGGCAGTGAGCTGGTACTGCCACTGCTCGCATCGGACTGGTTCCGCAAGAACACCGAGGGCGCGCTTGCGCAGCTGGGCAGATGGGGTCTGCCGGTCAAGCCGGGTCCCAGCATGGCCGAGACCTGGCGGTCGTTCCGGTCCGTGGCCGACCGCTCCACCCGCGGCGCATTTCTGGCATCGACGCGTGCCGTGGTGGGCCCGCGTGGTCAGACCGTCAGCGCCAAGCAACATTTCGAGAAGTTCGAGTCGATTCCGTCGCTGCTCGTCTGGGGCGGCAAGGACCGGATGATTCCAGCCAAGCACGCCGACAACATTCGACGCGAGGTCCCGAACAGTCGCGTCGAGATCTTTCCCGACGCCGGCCACTTTCCCCAGCTCGACGAGCCGGACTTCTTCTTCCGACTGCTCGACGAATTCCTGGACTCCAACCGGACCGAGAAGAGCGCAGCCGAGGCGATCGCCCCGGCGGCTGTTCCGTTGCAGCACCCGTGAGCGTGACCCCGATGTTCCCGCTCGGCAGCGTGCTGCTCCCCGGCGAACGTCTGCCACTGCACATCTTCGAGCCGCGCTACCAGGCTCTGGTGCACGACTGCCTGAAGCAAGAAGATCCGAGCTTCGGTGTGGTGCTCATCGCGCGTGGGCACGAGGCCGGCGGCGGCGACGTACGGCACGACGTGGCGACGACCGCACACATCATCGGGCACGAGTCCATCGGCAACGGCCGATATCTGCTCGAGTGCGTCGGCGGTGAACGGATCAGGATCGACGCCTGGCTGCCGGACGATCCGTACCCACTGGCCGACGTCCGAGCGTGGCCGGACGAGGACACCGACGCGGTGATCGCCGACACCGAATTCGACGCCACCTGGGCGCGGGTCGAAGATCTCTACGAGCTGATCGGTCGACTCGAATCGGCGGAAAGCGTTGTCACACCCGGTGTTCCGGACTTCCTGGGCCTGCCCATCTCGGCCGCCGAGAAAATCTGGTCGCTGGCAGCACTGATTCCGATGGGGCAATCCGATCGACTGGACATCCTGTCTGCGCCGGACGCCCGAGCACGCATGACCGCTCTCGACGACGCCATCGAGAATGTGACCGCTGTCGTGCAGTTCAGACTGCAGCCCTGATCGACGAACCCCGCGGCACCACAGACGAGGACAACACAGACGAGTCAGGCCCGACATCATCGATGTCGGGCCTGACTCGCGTAGTAGCGGGGACAGGATTTGAACCTGCGACCTCTGGGTTATGAGCCCAGCGAGCTACCGAGCTGCTCCACCCCGCGTCGGGTGTTCACCACGCTACATGCCATCTCGGCAGTCTCCCAATCGCCTGGTCAGCCGCACGCTCTACGGTTCAGGTATGCCCACCGAGCCTTCTCCTGTCCTGACCTTTCCGCACGCGGCGGTCGCCCAGATCACCTTGAGCAACCCGCCGGTGAACGCGCTGACCCGACCGGCGACGCGTCGACTGCGCGCCGTCCTTCGAGAGTTGGCCGACAGTGCCGCGGTTCGGGCGGTCGTTCTCACCGGCGACCGGGTGTTCAGCGCCGGTTCGGACATCACCGAGATGCCCGAGATGCAGAACGACGGTGACGTGCTGGCCCGCAAGAGCAATCTCGAGAACGCCACCCTGGAATTGCTCGACGATCTGCCGCTGCCCACCGTCGCGGCAATCGGCGGATTCGCGTTGGGCGGCGGTCTCGAGCTGGCGCTGTGCTGCGACCTCGTCGTCGCCGACGCGGGAGCTCGACTCGGACTCCCGGAGATCGACCTCGGTGTGATCCCCAGCAGCGGCGGCTCCATGCGTGCGCTGCGTCGGGTGGGTCAGGCCCGCGCCGCCGAGCTGGTGTTGCTCGGCGAGCCCGTATCGGCCGAGACTGCTCTGGAGTGGGGCCTGATCAATCGTGTCGCTCCGCGTGGACAGTCCTTGTCGATGGCCCTGGACTTGGCGCAGGCGCTGGCGCGAAAATCCCGCTCTGCTGTTCGGGCGAACAAGCAGGCCCTCGCGCTCACGTTCGGAGAGTCCCCCGGCCTACCGGCGCGACGGGCGTTGCCGGTGTTCGAGGAGGCGTTCGAGTCGGCGGACGGCAGGGAGGGTGTGCGCGCGTTCCTCGCCAAGGAGTCACCCGACTTCGGATAGGCGGCGCTTGGCCAGAATCGTTGCGCCGGTGACGATCTCCCATCCGATGATGGTGTAGACCGAAATGCGCTCGAATGTTCCGCCGCCGAGGATTCCGGTGTCGGCGAGGAACAGGGCCAGCCCCACCAGGCCTGCCACTCCTGCGGTTGCACTGCTCACGGTGTACCAACGCGGCGCGCCGACGCGGCCGCCGTATCGGCCCGCCGCCAGCAGTACCAGATTGCCGCCGACGATCGCCATGCCCGCACCCACCGCATGGGGCGTCGAGGCCCCGTCGACGGAGGCGTGAGCGAGCCCGACGACGATGCTGCCGACACCGTGCACAACGGAGGTGCCGGCCACGATCCACCGCGCGCGGCCCTCGAAGAGAACCGCCAGTCCCAGCCCCGCCAGGACGAACAACGTGCCGTCGACGACGAAGCCGGTGTTCATCACCGCGTGCAGCGGCGAGATGTCCGGGATACCGAGGTCGCTGATGTTGTTGCGGGCGTAGCTGTACGGCCGATCGGTCCACCCCAGCGCGGCGACGGCCTCGGCGGCCAGATAGGTCACCCCGCCGACGAGGAACGCACCAGCGGCCAGGACGGTCGTTCTCTTCACAGCTGTTCGACCCATCTCGGCTCGACCCCGATGGGTCATTTCGCAGGCTCCACTCCCGGAGCCCCGATACACCTGGCGTGTACCGATTGGTACAGTACCGGCTCATGAGCGATCGCCACAACGTGGTGCCGATACTCGCAGGGGTGTTCCGCGACCACGGATTCGACGGATCGTCCCTCGCGGTCATCAGCAAACGGACCGGCCTGGGGAAAGGCAGCCTCTACCACTACTTTCCGCGGGGAAAGCAGGAGATGGCCGAGGCCGTCCTCGACGACGTCGAACTGTGGTTCCACCACAACGTGTTCGAGCCGTTGCGACACGGCACCGATGCCGCGTCGACCACCCACGAGATGTTCGAGCAGACCGCCCGATACTTCCGGTCCAATCGACTGGTGTGCCTGTTCGGAGCGTTCACACTCGGTCTCGACCGTGCCGTGTTCTCGGGCCGCGTCGCAACGCATTTCACCCACTGGATCGACGCACTCACTCCGGTACTGAGCCGTCTGGGACACGGCGACTCGGCCGCCGAACTGGCCGAGGAGATCGTGGCCGGAATACAGGGCGCGTTGGTGCTCTCGCGCGCCTCCGACGACGCCACCCGGTTCGATCGACTGCTGGCGCGCCTGGAAGCCTCGGCGGCGCGGGTTCCTGCTGGGGTGAACGCATGACGCCCGAGCCCCTGACACCGAAGCCGGCACCCGAGCTGAGGAAGTTCGGGGTACGAGAACTGTTGCGGCTCATCGTCATCGGCTCGGTGTTGGCGTACTTCCAATTCGTCGCGATCGGCCGCTGGGTGCGCGCGCCGCGGCGCGGGTGGCCGCTGCACGCCTCGGAGGCCGTCGTCGACGCCTTCTTCGTTCTCGGTCCCACCTTCGTCAAGGTCGGGCAGTTGATGGGGTCCTCACCGGGGCTGTTTCCCAAGGTCCTCGCCGACACCTGTCTGCGCTGCCTCGACGAGGTGCCACCGTTCCCCGGGGCACAGGCGCGCGCCGTGATCGAGGCCGATCTGGGCCGCGGAATCGACGAGCTGTTCTCCTCGTTCGACGACGTGCCGCTCTCGTCCGCCTCGGTCGCTCAGGTGCATCTGTGTGTGCGCCGCGACAACGGCCGTGAAGTGGTCATGAAGGTGCAACGACGAGGCATCTACCACCGAATGAAGATCGACCTGCGTATCGCGTACCTCATCGCCCGCGGACTCGAGAAGTTCATTCCGTTCTTCGCCACGGCCAACGCGTCGGCCATCATCGTCGACCTGCACGCTGCCACGTTCGCCGAACTCGACAGCGCCGTGGAAGCCAAGCGTCAGGACAGCTTTCGCGCGGCAATCGGCGCGTTCGGCGACAACGAGCACGTCACCGCTCCCGAGGTTTTCCTCGACTACTGCGGTGGCCGTGTCATCTGCATGGAGCGCATGCACGGTTCCCCGCTCGACCGCTACGAGCCGGGGGATCAGTCCGAGCTCATCGTTCGTCGCGCAGCCAAGGTCTGGATGGAAGCCCTTGTGCTGCACGGCCTGTTCCACGGCGATGTGCATGCGGGCAACGTCTGGGTTCTGGACGACGGCAGGGTGGCGTTCCTCGACTTCGGAGTCATGGGCGAGGTGGACGAGCAGTGGCGCGCGCTACTGCTCGACCTGTTCCACGCCACCGTGATCGACGGCGACTTCACCCGGCTCGCCGGCACTGTCAAACGGCTGGGAATCGTTGCCCCCCAGATGGGTTCGGACGCCGAAGTCGGCGCGATCCTACAGTCGGTCTTCGCTCCGATGCTCTCGGCAACCCTCGCGCACTTCAGCCTGGCGGACTTCATTCGAGCGCTCGTTGGCATGGGCAAGCAGTACAAGACGTCGAGCCCGGAGGAGTTGATCCTGGTGGCCAAGCAGCTCGGCTACTTCGAGCGGTACGCAATCGAACTCGCGCCCGACTGGGCTCTGGGAACCGATCCGTTCGTGTTCAAGAACGTCTTCCCTGCCGAGATCGCAGCCCTGGCCGAGGCAAGAGGCGTCGAGCTGCCGGAGTGAACCGGCAGCCCGACCGCAACTCAGCGCGTGAAGTCGAGCACCACTTTGCCTGCGGCAGTGCGGTTCTCCAGTGACGCGATAGCGGCGGCAGCGTCGGCGGCCGGGAACACCGACGGCTCGGGTGCGCTGAGCGATCCATCGGCGAGCAGCGGTTCGATCTCGGCCCACTGCGTGGCGAGGTAGCCCGGGCGCGTCATCCACCATGCACCCCAACCGACTCCGACGACGTCGACGTTGTTGAGCAGCAATCGGTTGACCTTGACCGTGGGGATCTCGCCACCGGTGAAGCCCAGCACCAGGATTCGGCCCGACGGCGCGAGCGAGCGAATGCTGTCGGTGAACCGGTCACCGCCGACCGGGTCCACCACGACGTCGACGCCACGGCCGCCGGTCAGTTCCTTGACCGCGTCCTTCCACCCGTCGACGAGCACCACGTCGGTGGCTCCGGCGGAACGGGCGATGTCGGCCTTGGCCTGCGAGCTCACGACGGCGATGACGCGAGATGCCCCGAGTACCGGAGCCATTCGCAGTGCGGAGGTTCCGATGCCCCCTGCTGCGCCGTGCACCAGGACCGTCTCGCCCGCAGCCAGACGGCCGCGTTCACGAAGCGCGAAGTGCACCGTCAGGTCGTTGAACAACAATCCTGCCCCCGCGGACAGGGACACCGACTCGGGTAGCGCGAAGACCGTGTCGGGTGAGACCACGGCGACCTCCGCCATACCGTCGCTCAGTCCCGTCAGCGCCGCGACGCGATCCCCGGCCGAGAAGCCGGACTCCGGCGGTGCCGACCGAACGATGCCGGCGATCTCGCTGCCGGGGACGAACGGCAACTCGGGCTTGTACTGGTAGAGCCCGCGGGTGAGCAACGCGTCGGGAAAGGCGACGCCGGCGGCATGAACCTCGATGACCACCGATCCGTCGCGCGCGGCAGGCTCGTCGACGTCGACCACGGTCACCGAATCGGGTCCGTCGAGGCTGGAGATCTGTACCGCACGCATGAGTCGTCCTCTCGGTCGGGATCGTTCCCTGCACGCCACCGTACAAAACAGCGAGTCCGACCGACGCTACCGGCATGTACTACGTGCTGGCCGAATGGGTCGTTCCGCAGGCTTCACTCCTGCTGTGCTCCAATCGAGGGATGAACACCACTCCCCTGACCGTCGTTCGGCCCGATGGTGATGCCCGCGGCGGCGTCATCGTCATCCAGGAGGCCTTCGGGGTAACCGACCACATCGTCGACGTCTGCAATCGCGTCGCGGCCGCAGGGTGGGTCGCGGTCGCCCCGCACCTGTTCCACCGGCAGGACGGCGTCACCGTGCTCGACTACTCGGACATGGATTCGGCCATGGCGGCCATCGGAGAACTCGAGGCGGACGAGGTGGACGCCGACGTGGACGCAGCGGCGACCGCACTGGCCGAACTCGGCTTCGAGCCCTCGTCCATCGCGATCGTCGGCTTCTGCATGGGTGGCAGTGTGGCGTTCCAGACCGCTGTTCGACGCCCCCTCGGTGCGGCCGCGACATTCTACGGCGGCGGAATCACGCAGGGCCGCTTCGGCTATCCCGCGATGACCTCGGTGGGCGACGCACTCCAGACGCCGTGGCACGGGTTCTTCGGGGATCTGGACGAGGGCATCCCGTTCCAGGATGTGGAGACGCTGCGTGAGATCACCGCGACGGCACCGGTGGCCACCGAGATCACTCGCTACGCCCATGGCAAGCACGGATTCCACTGCGACGACCGCCCTGCCGTGTTCGACGCCGACGCCGCCGCCGATGCCTGGGGCAAGACTCTCGCGTGGTTCGACGCCCATGTCGCACGCTGAGCCGCCACGCTCCGACGCCGAACTTCTCGACGAGACCGAACGGATCGTCGCCTTCTGGACCGAGCTGTCCCTGCCCGGCCTCTTCGACGTCCACACGCACTTCATGCCGAAGAACGTGATGGACAAGGTGTGGAGCTATTTCGACAGTGCCGGCCCACTGACCGGCAGTGTCTGGCCCATCTCCTACCGGTTCGCCGAAGAACAACGGCTGGAGGTCATTCGGGGGTTCGGAGTACGGCGGTTCACGTCGATGATCTACCCTCACAAGCCGTCGATGGCGGCCTGGCTCAACTCGTGGGGTGCCGACTTCGCGGCCCGGACCCCCGACTGCCTGCAGACCGCCACCTTCTATCCCGAGGACGGGGCCACCGAGTACGTCGAGCAGGCGTTGACGAACGGTGCTCGAATCTTTAAGTCGCACATCCAGGTCGGCAACTACTCACCGAACGACCCCTTGCTCGACGGCGTCTGGGGTGCCATCTCGGATGCGCAGGTGCCCGTGGTGATCCACTGCGGTTCGGGCCCGGCACCGGGCACCCATACCGGACCGGAACCCATTGCCGCACTGCTGCAGCGGTTCCCGACGCTTCCGCTGATCATCGCGCACATGGGCATGCCGGAGTACAGCGACTTCCTCGATCTGGCCGATCGCTACCGGAACGTGCGGCTGGACACCACGATGGCGTTCACCGACTTCTCCGAGGCGGGCGCGCCGTTCCCCGAACACGAGCGGCCGCGACTGCTCGAACTGCAGGATCGCATTCTGTTCGGCAGCGACTTCCCCAACATCCCGTACCCGTATCTGCATGCGCTGCAGGCCGTGAGCCGACTCGATCTCGGTGACGACTGGGTGCGTTCGGTATGTTGGGGAAACGGCGCTGCACTGTTCGGCTAGAGGGGTCCTCTAGACCCAGAACTCGGCGATGCGTTCTGCGATGGCATTGCCCTGTGCTCGTCCGGCCACGGCTGCAGCCGATCGAACCGCGATGTCGGTGGCATCGGGGCCGATGGCGGCCGACGAATCGGCGTCGGGGGCAACGACCTCCACCTTCGAGCCACCCTTGATCAGCCGCTCTCGTTCGACGTCGAAGGGGTCGTGCTCCAGATCGAGGGCACCGACCCTGAACACCAGCACCTTCTCGAAACCGACTGCCAGATCGGCGTTCTCGCTCGCCCGGATACCGCCGTCGACATAGCGGTGATCGCCTATGGTCACCGGCGGCCACATTCCCGGGATAGCGCAGCTCGCCGCCACGGCGTCGATCAGCTGGACGCCCGAGCCACGATCGAGTACCCGATGCCGACCGGTCACGGCATCGACGGTGACGATCCGTAGATCGCGATTGGGCCACGTGTGCGACGGCAGCCGGCGTTCGATGATCGCCCTGCGCTCGCGCTCGGAGATCGTCGAGGCCGCCAGAGCTTCGGTGCCGATACGCCGACGCGTGTCGATCGCACTGCCGTCCGAGTTCTGGGCCGCCCGAGCCAGCATGGCGACCAGCTCGTCGATCGTCGCCTCGGCATGCGGTTCGTGGTCCTGCTTGGCCTCGTCCGCCTGACGCTCGAACAGCTCGGCCAACGTGGCTCCGCTCGAGATCTGGGCTGCGACCGAGGACCCCGCCGAGGTCCCCAGCAGCATCTCGGCGTCGCTGACGTCTGCTCCCGATTCGGCCAATCCCAGTAGGACACCCGTCTGCCACGCAATACCTGCGACTCCGCCGCCGCCCAATACGAGTGCTCGCCTGGTCATGGTCGTACCCCCTTCTTCGAAAGATCCGTCAGGAACTTACAGCGCCGGTGTGTACACGGGGACGTAGCCAAGCGATGAGGTCGTCGAGTACGCGCTCCTTCTCCGGTTCGTTGAACACTTCGTGGAACAGTCCGTCGTACTTCTTCAGGGTGAGGTCGTCGGATCCGGCGCGCTCGGCGATCAGTTCACTGCCCGAGACATCGGCCAATCGGTCTGCAGTTCCGTGCTGCAGCAGCACGGGAATCCTCAGCGCAGGCAGTCGCGTCGGGAAGGTCTCACCGACGCCCAGCATGGCTGCGGCCAGGCCGGCCGAAACCGCGCCGTGGTAGCCCAGCGGATCGGCGACATAGGCATCGACGACGTCGCGATCGCGGGAGACGAGAGCGGGGTCGAGCTTCAGCACGGGAACTGCCGGTAGGAAACGTCCGAGGACCTTACCCACGGCCACCAGGGCTTTCGGCTGACCGACACTGGGGGCTACCGCGGGCCCGGACAGCATCAGGCCGTCGAGGTCGTCTTGGTGGTCGAGGGCGTACGACAGTGCGATGGCGCCACCCATGCTGTGGCCGAGCAGGAAGGTGCGCTGATTCGGATGCTCGGCGGCGGCGATGCCGAACAGTGTGTGCAGGTCGTCGGTGAAGTCGGACCACTTCTCCAGCGACACCCGTTTGCCGCCGGATCGTCCGTGGCCGCGGTGGTCGGGTGCATAGACGACGAGCCCGAGGGAGCCGAGTCGTTCGATGACGTGCCGGTACCGGCCGGCGTGCTCGGCCAGGCCGTGAGCCAGCACCACGATCCCGGTCGACGTGGTCTCCGGTGTCCAGACGTCGTAGACGATTCGGGTTCCGTGAACGCCGACGAACGACGACTCGACATGCTTCATTCGGTCACCGTACAAGGGCGGCGGGGCCTTCGACGGCTCATCGGCGAACCCACAGATTTTTGCTTGGGTAACTATCATCGTGGAACGGGCGATGTAGTTGTGACACGCCACTACCGATCAGTCCTCGCACCCCGGGGGCACGGCACCGACCAGGAGTGAAGAATCAAGAATGCGTGACGAGTCCGCCACGAGCACGTCGCCGCGGTGGCGCGACCCCAAACGCTATCTGTGGCCGCTGGGGTTGATCATTCCTCTGAGCCCGTTCCTGGCCTGGGGGCTGGTATCTCTCCTCGGCCCCGGGGCGTTCTGGACCCTCGGTCTGATGATCATGGGTGTCGCCCTACCGCTGGTGGACAGGTTCGCCGGAGTGGATCGCAGCAATCCCCCGGACGAGGCGATCGCCGCGCTGGAGAACGATCCGTACTACCGCTGGTGCGTCTACCTGTTCCTGCCGCTGCAGTACGCGGGGCTCGTCGCGGCCTGTTATCTGTGGGCGCACGGGCCGTTGGGAGTTCCCGAGCGAATCGGCCTCGCGATCACCGTCGGAATCGTCGGTGGAGTGGGCATCAACGCCGCGCACGAACTGGGTCACAAGCGGGCGCGCCTCGAACGTTGGCTCTCGAAGGTGACGTTGGCGCAGACCTTGTACGGCCACTTCTACGTCGAACACAACCACGGACACCATCTGCGTGTAGCGACCCCGGAGGACCCGGCATCGGCGAAGTTCGGCGAGTCGTTCTGGAAGTTTCTGCCGCGCACCATCGTCCACGGCCTGCGCTCGGCCTGGACGCTGGAATCCCGACGCCTCGCCCGGCAGGGCCTGTCACGGTGGTCGTACCGGAACAATCTTTTCAACGCCGGGGCGATGAGCGTCGCGCTGTTCGCCGTACTGATCGCCGTCTTCGGCACCGTGATCGTTCCGTACCTGCTGATTCAGGCCGCAATCGCCATCGTGCTGTACGAGGCAGCGAACTACCTCGAGCACTACGGATTGCTGCGACAGAAACGGCCGAGCGGCCGCTACGGAAAGCCGACCCACCGGGACAGCTGGAACAGTGACCACCTGTGGAGCAACCTGTTCCTCTACCACCTGCAACGGCACAGCGACCATCATGCGAATCCGGTGCGCCGATACCAGTCGTTGCGCACCGTCGACGAATCCCCGCAGCTACCGGCCGGCTACGCGGTGATGATCTTCTGCGCGCTGGTTCCGCCGCTCTGGCGCACGGTGATGGATCAGCGTCTGGTCGACTTCTACGACGGTGACGCTGACCTCGTCAACGTCGATCGTTCCGACGCGAGGGCAGTGCGGAAGCTCGAGCAGCTGTGTGTCGAGCGAGCCGAGGCGCACTGACAGCTCACACCGCAGCAGGTTCGTCGGTCTGCGCGCGCAGGTAACGGCCGAAGTGCGGCACCGTGAACGCGATGGTTCCTCGTTCGGCCGAGTAGATCAGGCCCTTCTTGATCAGTCCGTCCCGCGCAGGCGACAGTGACGCCGGCTTGCGCCCCAGCTCGGTCGCCACGGCCGAGGTCGGTACCGAGCCGTCGTCCACCGACAGTTCGGCCATCGCACGCATGTATTCGCGCTCGGCCGGCGTTGCCCGTTCGTAGCGAGAACCGAAGAATCCGACGGCCAGTTCCTCCTCCGCCGTCGGGGCGGCGACGCGCACGTCCTCGACGGTGATCGGGCTGTCGGCCGCGAGGTCCCACGTCGCCTTGCCGTACGCCTGGACGAAGTACGGGTAGCCGTCGGCGGCCGCGTACAGCGCATCCAAAGCGTCCGGAGTGAATTCGACGTCCTCCCGGTCGGCCGGGGCGATCAGGGCCAGATCGGCCGCCGCTCGTTCGAGTCGGCCGATCCGGTGGTAACTGAACAGGCGCTCGGAGTAGCTCTTGGACGCCGAGAGCACCGCGGGCAAGTGTGGCAGCCCGGCCCCGACGATGATCAGCGGCGCGGTGTCCTGGCTGAGCTCGTGGCAGGCAGCACACAGCGCGGAGATATCGGCGGGTCCCAGATCCTGCATCTCGTCGATGAAGATGGCGATGCCCACGCCCACGTCGCCGGCCAGCGCGGAGGCGTCGAGCAGAAGTTCCACGAGGTCGATCTCGATGTCGCCGGAGTCGGCGCGGCCGGTCTTGGCCGGGACGTCGATGCCGGGTTGCCAGCGTTCTCGCATGCCCTTGTCCGCGGTGGCGCGCAGTGCGAAGGCCTTGAGCACGCCGAGGAACTCGTCGACGCGTTCGGGATCGCGGTGCGAGGCCGCAATCCCACGGACCGCCATGTGCAGCGCCGACGACAGCGGTCGACGCAATTCCTGGTCGGGGCGAGCCTCGATCTTGCCGGTGCCCCATCCGCGGGCGATCGCGGCGGAGCGGAGTTGATTGAGCAACACCGTCTTCCCGACGCCTCGCAGCCCGATGAGTACGACGCTGCGTTCGGGTCGGCCGCGGGTGATGCGTTCGAGCACGACGTCGAAGGCGTCGAGCTGCTTCTTTCGGCCTGCGAGCTCGGGTGGGCGCTGGCCGGCGCCGGGAGCGTAAGGGTTACGCACGGGGTCCATGGGGCCAAAGTTACAACGAATCGTGCAATATATGCGGACATCTAGCTCGTGTCCTAGAGATCTGTATTCGCTCGATACTTGCGCGCCAGTCCAGGTCGCGGCTAAGTTCGTCGCTGTGAAGCGCATTCTCGTAGTACGCCGCCGTAGCGGGGTCTGATTCGGACCGACCCCTCGCTGCGGGTCGTCGTGCTACCTCGGTCCTCCCTTCACATCCGGAAGACCACTCCCATGAATGCACTTGCTTCTTCTTTCGCCACAGATCCTTTCCACGGCCGTTTCGGCTGCTCTCTGCCGCGCACGATGCGGGACCAGATCGCCGAGTCCACCTGGCACTCCATGACGTGGACGGCCTTCACCGACCGCTTCTCGCCCACCACCGGGCCTCTTCGGCTCGGATCGTGGACCGGGACGAAATCCACCGGTTGCAAGATCGAGTTCGACGCCACCTTCGGCATCGGCGACACGATCATCGCCTGTGCTGCAACGACATACGGTCCGATCGAGGCGTTGACATCGATGCTCCACGACGCCGGATTCCGGATCGAGATCCTCTCGTTCCACCAGCAGATCATCGGCGACGAGACGGCAACCTTCATCCTCGCCGAGCACGACGGTCGTCGCGAATGGTCGATGGGCATGGCTGCCGACGCCGACCTGTCGTCGATCAGGGCCATCCTCGCCGGGGCGAACATCCTGCATCGGTAGCGCTTTCTTCCCCTGTCTAGCGCTCGTGCAAGACAGGGGAAGATCTCGCTAGGGCATCTCTATCGTCTCGGCTCGGTGGACTTCGGCCAGTGCACGGCGCAGGTAGGTCTCGGCGCGACCGCGACGCACCGCGAGTAGGTCCGCGACCACCAACAATGCGTGCGCAGGCCTGGGCTTCGTACGTGATTGCTGTTCGACGTCGGCGACGCCCAAGGCTCCGGTGAGCACCTCGACGAACCCGGCGATGTCCAGGTTCGGCAGCCAGTCCGCGCCGCGCACGGTCCGGCCCAGTACCTCCTGGACGTTCTCGCCGGTCAATCCATCGCTATGTACCTCTTCGAGCAACGTGCGTACCATTTCGGCATGCACGTGCCCGGCCTGCGTCGAGTCCGAGCGGCCCAGTAGTTCGACGGCGTCGTCGAACGCGATCGGATCCCGCGCCGCAACGGCGGCGAGGGCATCGTTCGTGGCATCGGCGATTCTTCGGACCTCGACGGGCCATTCGGCAGGCCAGGCGATGGGGACGCGACTCGGGGGAGCCGACGCCGGGGCAGGGGGAATCGACACGGGGGAGGAGTCGGTCATCACAGCAGTCTCTCACTCGACTCCGACACGGTTCCTTTTACCTGTAACTGGTGTTTATACTAAAGCGCGCACTGTGGCATCGGCCACACATGCGGATGTGGAGGAAGTGGCTCGATGAACGAACGGAACACCGTCGCCTCGGATCCCGGCGAAGTGATGCTGCAGGCCAGGAACGTGAAGTTCGACTGGACCGATCTGCCGATGCACTGGGTGCCGGGTGACCCGTACACCACGCACGTCCTCAACGTCCTGCACCTGTTGCTGCCTGCCGGTGAGCACTGGTTCGTCGACACGTTCAAAGAGGCCCTGCCGTACATCGACGACGAGAAGCTGCGTGACGACGTCATCGGCTTCATCGGCCAGGAGGCCGTGCACGCCGAGGCCCACACCGGCGTACTCGTTCACCTCGAGGCCAAGGGGCTCGACCCCAAGCCGTTCACCGATCAGATGGAGTGGACCTTCGGCAAGGTACTCGGAGCCGATTCGGTGACGAGCCTGCGGGCGAAGAACAACCTGGTCGAGCGCTTGGCCCTGATCGCAGCCATCGAACACGTGACGGCGTTCCTCGGCGACTGGGTGCTCAACGCGGACGGTCTCGACCGCGCGGGCATCCACCCCACCATGCTCGATCTGCTGCGCTGGCACGGTGCCGAAGAAGTCGAGCACCGCTCGGTCGCCTACGACACGCTCCGATACTTCGACAAGCGCGAGGTCCGTCGCCTCCGAACCTTCGTGCTGGTCGTGCCGTTGATGGCGTACATCTGGATGCGCGGGATCATCTTCCTGATGAAGAACGACCCGGAGCTGCAGTCCGCCCCGAGATCCGTGCGCAAGCCTCGGTCGGCTCTGTGGCGGAAGTCGGTCAGACGCGGCACCCTGCCCGCGTTGACGCACGTCGGTCGCAGCATGTCGCGCTACCTCAGGAAGTCGTACCACCCCAGCCAGGAGGGCTCGACCGCGCAGGCCGTCCGATACCTCGCGTCCTCGCCGGCCGCGCAGGCTGCGGCGAGGTGAAGCTCACCTCGCGTCGCGTCCCGCGGCTGCTTCCCAAGGATGCGCCACCCGATCTGCGCGGACGGGCACATCCCGATCGGTCGATGCAGCTTCTCGGCACGTTTCTCAACGGATACATGCGTGCGGCTGCCGGTGGGGAGTACGACGAGGCCGTCGCCGGCCACAATCCCGATTCCGCGTTGACGTTGGTCGTCACCGAACGCGAGATCGTCGCCGAGGACAACGATGTCGCGGCCATCACGCTCGCCTCGCCGACGGGGGATCAGCTGCCGATCTGGCATCCGGGCTGCCATCTCGATCTGCACCTGCCCTCCGGCCGCCGCCGCCAGTATTCGTTGTGCGGCAACCCGGCCGATCGCAGCTCGTACCGAATCGCGGTGCGTCGAATCCCCACCGGTGCAGGTGGATCCATCGAGATGCACGGGCTCGAGCCGGGCACCGAGGTGACCGTCCGCGGTCCCCGCAACGGATTCCCGTTCGTCGGTGAGGGCAATGCCCTGTTCGTCGCAGGTGGCATCGGCATCACTCCCATCATCGCGATGGTCCGAGCGGCACGGATTCTCGGCATGGACTGGCAGTTCGTGTACTGCGGTCGATCTCGCGACACGATGCCGTTCCTCGACGAGATCGAGAGCTGGGAGTCGGACCGCGTGTTCGTGCGCACCGACGACGTCTACGGTTACCCCACCGAGGGCGAACTACTCCAGCGTGCACCCGCAGGAGGTGCCGTCTACTGCTGCGGCCCGACCCCCATGCTCGACGCCGTGCGCCGCGATTTTCGCCAGTGCCCGGCCACGGCACTGCATTTCGAGCGTTTCGGCCCGCCGCCCATTCTCGACGGCACTCCGTTCGAGGTGCAGCTGATCAGCACCGGTGCCGTGCTCGACGTCGCGGCCGACGCGTCGGTACTGACCGCGGTCAAGGAACAGAAACCGAACATCGCATACTCGTGCCAGCAGGGCTTCTGCGGTACCTGCAAGGTTCGGGTGCTGTCGGGTGAGCCCGAACATCTCGAATCTCGGCTCACTCCCGAAGAACAACGTGATCACATGCTCATCTGCGTCTCCCGGGCACGCAGCGGGCGTCTCGTACTCGATCTATAGAACGGAAAACACTGTTGAGCAGCAACGCAGTTCGGACGACGGTCGTCAACGAGGGGATCAGCCTGGCGGTGTTCGAGAGCGGCAACCCCGAGGGTGATCCCATCGTCCTCGTCCACGGGTGGCCCGATACCCACGAGCTGTGGAGCCACATCGTCCCCCAGCTGGAGGACCGCTTCCGGGTGATCAGCTACGACTCCCGCGGAGCAGGCGAGAGCACGGTTCCCACCGAGCAGTCCGCCTACAAGCTGGCGCGTCTGGCCTCGGATTTCTACGCTGTCGCCGACGCCGTCAGCCCCGGCGCCCCGGTGCACGTGCTCGCCCACGACTGGGGTGCCGTGGAGGTATGGGAAGCCGCCGCTCAGCCGCGTGCGAAGGACCGAATCCGCTCGTACACATCCATTTCCGGCCCGAACCTCGATCACCTCGGCAAGTGGTCGCAGTCGCGATTGCGCACACCCACTCTCACCGGTATCAAGCAGGTGCTCGCCCAGGTACGCGCGTCGTGGTACACCGTCACCTTCCACATCCCCCTCCTCGCCAAGCTGCGGATCAAACGGCAGTTCGCCAAGGGATGGCCCGCGTTTCTCGAAGAGTTCTCGGGCGTCGATCCCTCCCTCGTCACCCAGAACCCCACGCTGTGGTCCGACGCCACCAACGGCACCAATCTGTACCGCGCGAACATCCTTCCCATTCTGGGCAATCCACGCGACCGACACATCGACATCCCGGTCCACCTCATCGTCAACACCGAGGACGTCGCCGTGCGGCCGTATCACTACGACGACACCGGCAAGTGGGTGAAAGACCTGACCCGCAACGACATTCCGGCCGGACACTGGTCGCCGATCTCCCATGCCGACGACATCGCGAGGTTGACGCGAGAATTCATCGACTCGTTGGACACTCGAGCCGGTCAGGGGACCAATATCAGTTTGTGACGGGTGAGTGGGGCTCGCTTCCACGCGCTCGCCACCTCGGCCAGCGGGACGTTCTCGTACTCCACGGTGATCTTGCCGGCCACGGCCCAGTCGGTCAGGGTTCGGTAGGCCTGCGCCGTGGCCTCGGGACCGTAGTGCAGCGGCATGAACCCGACGACGGTCGCCCCGAGCGATCGAAGGAGCTGCGCTGGAAGGGTGACCTCCGCACCGGCTCGGTCGCCGACCTGAACCAGACGAACGAGCCGATTTCCTGCGCGCAGTGCGGCCAGAGCGACTGTGCCCCAGGTGTAGTCGACCACGACGTCCGCGCCGGAGGATGCGTGCCGAATGGCGGAAGACAGTTCGTCGACGCTCTTGTCGCCGATGGCGACCGTCGCTGTGGCACCGAGCTCGCGGGTGGCGTCGAGCGCGCCCTCGTCGCGTCCGACGACCGTGATCGATCCGGCCCCGAGCAGCGTGGCGGCCTGCACTGCCAATCGTCCGACGACCCCGGTGCCACCGAGGATCACCACGTTCTCCCCGTCCTTCATCCGGCCACCGTGGGTGAGCGGCATCAGGGCTGCCAGTCCGGCGTTGCCGAGCGTTGCGGCGGTCGAGAAGTCGAGCCCGTCGGGTAGTTCCACGAGCGACGCCGCCGGCACCAACGCCTGCTGGGCCATCGAACCGTAGGGCGCGACCGGTGGGCAGAAGTACACACGGCGACCGTCCTGTGTGGTGCCCGTGCCTTCGATACCGATCACGGTCGGCAGTGACTGCGGGCTGAGGTAGTGGGTGCCCGCGGCGATGACGATATCGACGGCATTGAGAGTTGCCGCCGCCACGTCGACCACCGCCATGCCGGGTGCCGGTTCCGGGTTGCCATGGTCTGCGTACGTGGGCACTCCGAATTCGGTCAGAACTGCGGCTTTCATCCGTCCCCCTGTGAAGCGAATCGATATTCACTGAATCAATATTCAGTGAGTATCGTGACGGCAGAGGTGTCAACAGGGAGGGTGTGACGATGGCGGCCACGAGCCGGGCGCAGCAGGCCGAACAGACGCGCATCGAGCTGGAGAACGCCGCCCGCGTCGTGTTCGCCCGGTCCGGTTACCTCAACACCAAGATCGTCGACATCACCCGGCAAGCCGGCCGCGCAGCGGGGTCGTTCTACAACCATTACTCCGGCAAGGACGAACTACTGCTGGCGTTGGCCGAGCAAATCGGTGTGGATGCCGACATCATCGTCGCCACTCAGGATCCGACGGCCCGCGACCGCCCCACGATGCGGCCACACGTGGAGGTGTTCTGGCAGTTGATGACTCGACACCGTGTGGTGATCGATGCCCTCCGCGACGCCGCACTCGTCAATGCGGACTTCGCCGAGCGAGTGCACCGATTCACGCAGGTCCAGTTCGAGCCGTGGGTGAACCGCCTCGCGAATTTCGAGAAGGCGGGCGTCGAGCTACCGGCATCCCCGGCCACCACCGCGATGCTGATCGGCGGTGCGGCGGAGAACTTCGCCCGGCTGTGGCAGGGCTCGCCCGAGCAAGGACTCGACGCTCTGGTGGCGTTCGTCGATCGGGGCGTCTTCGGTCCGGCCGCTCGGTGAATCCACTCAGTGAGCCAGATTCCCACGCAGCGTCGACCCGGTGTACTCCGATCGAAAGAGACTGCGCTGCTGCAATATAGGGACCACCTGATCGACGAAGTCGACGAGCGAGTCCGGGTAGCGAGGGCACATCAGGTTGAACCCGTCGGCACCGCGACCGATCCACGACTGCATCTCGTCGGCGACCGACTCCGGTGTACCGATCATCGTGGCGTGTCCACCACCCGCCGCGAGGGTACCGAGCAACTCTCGGACCGTGGGAGCGTCCTTCTCGATGATTCGGAGGATGGTCTCGTAGCGCCCCTGCGGTCCGGTGAACTCCGCTGCCGGTGGCAGAGTCGGTACCGGAGCATCGAGTTCCCAAGCAGCGCAGTCCTGCCCGGTGAATGTCGACAGCATCGCCAACGACTGCTCGGTGGGGAGCAGCAGATCCAGTTCGGCTTTCTTGCGGCGGGCTTCGTCCATGGTCGAGCCGATATAGGTCACCAGACCTGGCATGATCCCCACCGTCGCGCTGTCGCGACCCGCATGGCGGATTCGCGTCTTCACGTCCTCGTAATAGCGTTGCGCTGCCACGAGATCGTAGGCGACGGCGTAGATCGCCTCGGCATACTTGGCCGCCAGTTCGCGGCCCGGTCCCGACGCTCCGGCCTGAAACAGGACCGGACGACCCTGCGGAGACCGCGGTACCGTCAACGGACCGTCGACGCGAAAGTGCTTGCCGTCGTGGTCGATCGAGTGCACCTTGGCCGGATCGGCGTAGTTGCCGCTCCGATCGAGTGTCAACGCGTCGGCATCCCACGAATCCCACAGCGCCAGAGCCGTGTCGACGAATTCCTCGGCGCGCGCGTAGCGCTCCTCACGAGCCGGAATGACGTCCATTCCGTGATTGCGGGCCTCGGCGTCGAACATGGAGGTGACCACGTTCCAACCGGCCCGGCCGCCGCTGATGTGATCGAGCGACGCCAGCATGCGTGCAGCATGGAACGGGGTGTAGAACGTCGACGACACCGTGGTGACGAGCCCGATGCGCGTGGTGGCCCTGGCCATGGCCGACAGCGCGGTGATCGGCTCGAGCAACCAGGTACCGGCCCCGGCAGGATCGCGAACCGAATGTCCGTCGGCGAAGAACACGGCGTCGAACTTTCCCCGTTCGGCGAGCTGCGCGAGTTCCTCGTAGTACGAGATGTCGCCCAGGTCCTCCACCCGCGAATCGGGGTGCCGCCACGCCGCACTGTGGTGCCCGCAACCGTAAAGAAAAGCGTTGAGGTGCATGTCAGTCCTTGACCAGGCCGCCGTCGACGACGAGGTTCTGACCGGTGACCGACCGCGCCCACGGCGAGGCGAAGAACAGCAGTGCGTCGGCGAATTCCTCGGGGGTGGTGACGCGTTGCAGCGGAGTCGACGCAGCGATGAAGTCGAACACCTCGGCCGGAGTGGCCGCGCTGGCGTCGGTGGTGCGCAGCAGTCCACCCGAGACCATATTGACGGTGATGTTGTCCGCGCCCAGGTCCGCGGACAACGTTCGCGTCAGCGAGAGCAGCGCCGCCTTGGACGCCGTGTAGTCGTGGTACGGCACCACGGGATTCTGGAACAAGTTGGTGCCCACGTTGACGATTCGGCCGAACCCGGCCTCGCGCATACCCGGCAGCGCAGCCTGGGTGGTGAGCAACGCCGCGCGGACGCTGCCGCGCAGTTGCGCGTCGAAACGCTCCCAGGTGATGGTGTCGGCCTTGGGGCGGGCATCGCCGTCGAAGGAGAAATCGGCCAGAGCATTGTTGACGACGGTGGTGATCGGGGTGCCGAAGTGCTCACGTGCAGTGCCGAACAGCGCGGCGACGTCCGACTCGTCGGTGACGTCACCCTGCACTGCGATCGCGTTCTCGCCGAGACGAGCTGCCAGCGCCTCGGCAGCATCTTTGCTGTTGCGGTAATCGATCACCACACGTGCACCCTGACCGGCGAACGCCGCGGCGATCGCTGCTCCCAGTCCGCGTCCACCGCCGGTTATCAACACTGTCTGCTCGTCGAATTTCATGCGCCTCGCCTCTCGTTCGAGGTCGGGACCGTCACGAGGGGACAGGAATACCGAACGTCACGACATTCCCTTCGCTGGTCCTAACCAGATCAGGTTCGACGGGTGTGTTCTCAGCCCCTGGGGGCACCCCGTGTCGCGCTCGACTGTACCCACCGGTCTCGGCAGGACGGTGCATTGCCTTCGATACGGCTCTCTAGCTCAGTTGATAGATACCCGAATACGACGATGACAAGTTACTGTGCCGCCATGGCCGAACGCGTCTACCTGGAGTATCGCCTCGACGAGAACGTCATCTTCGTTCTCGACCACCGCACCGTCGAGGTGTTCGACGCCGCCGTGAGGATCGCATCGGGCGGGCGCTGTCGGTGGCATGTGGATCAGCTCGGCGTGGACGCGAAGCCGACCCGGGACGGCACCAAGATCGTCCTCGGTCTGCGAACATCCGACGGCAGCATCGGCTACTCGGGCGACCGAATGAAGTTCACTGTCACCGACGAACAGCTGCCGCATCTGCTGGCGTTCTTCGATCGCGCGAAAGCGGCCAGGGCCCTCAACCGATGACCGCCCAGCCGTGCGGCGGAACGTTCACCCGCCCGTCGTTCAGGCCCGCTTCCCCGGCCAGCACCTCCCTGCCCTCGACCGCATAGTCGATCGCGTCGTCGCCGACATTCAGTGCCACGGTGATCGACTCGCCGTCCGCAGAAGCTCGGTAAACGAGTGCAGTGTTGGTGAGCTCGAGAGTTTCGGTGCGGGCGGAGTACAACCACGGGCTTCGGCGTCGTAACCCGATCAGCTCCTGGTGAATTCGGAACACGGGCCAGCCGTACGGGGCCAGATCGTCCGGGGATTCGGGGTACTCCGGACGCACGTCGTCGTCGCCGCCTACGCGATCCTCCTTGATGCCGCGGAAGGCCTGCTCGTCGCCGTAGTAGACCATGGGCATACCGCCCACGGTGAACAGAACCACCAACGCGTGCACCAGATGTCGCTCGTCCTCGATGACGCTGGCGATGCGATTGACGTCGTGATTTCCGACGAACGTGGCGGGCACGAAGGCGTCGAGCCACCCGTTGTGACGCTCCAGTGCGTGCGAGAGCTCGAAGAAGTTCCTCTCGCTCAGACCGCTCCAGATCGCCTTCCACAGCTCGTACTGGGTGACCGAATCCAGCGTGGACGCCGAGACGATTCGGTCGTAGTCACCGTGAATCACCTCGCCCAGAAAGTATGCCTCCGAATGCTTTTCGCGAACCTTCGGCAGTACCGCCGCCCAGAAGCGCGGCGACACCGCATAGGCCGCGTCGAGCCGCCAGGCGTCGACACCGCGTTCGAGCCAGTGCGAGAGCACATCCACGACGTACTGCTGCACATGCGGGCTCTCGTGGTTCAGCGCAACCAGCTCGTCGTGCCCCTCGAAGTTGCGATGCGTCGGCTCGTCGCCGGACCAATCCAGATGGAACCACCCTGCGGCCTCGGAGTCCGGTCCCTCGGCCAGGGCCTGATGGAACTTCGGAAAGCTCTGTGCCACATGGTTGAAGACGCCGTCGAACATGATCTTCAGGCCGCGGGAATGCGCAGCGACGATCAGCGAGTCGATGTCCTCGTCGGTGCCGAGCCTGCCGTCGACATGGTAGTAGTCGACGGTGTCGTAGCCGTGCTTCTCGGACTCGAAGATCGGACCGAGGGCGATGCCCGACGCGCCGAGCTCGAGTGCGTAGTCGAGCCACTTCTCGATTCTGTTCAGCCGGTGCAGCTCCGACTGGGACTCACCGTCCCAGCCGTGCACCGGCGCTCCGGTGAATCCGAGCGGGTACAGATGCCACCAGATGGCGTGCTTCGTCCACTCCATCAGGACTCCATGATCGAGTCGCGGCCCAGTTCGCCCGCACCGGTGTGACCCGAGAGGCTCGTCACCAGATCGAATTCGGCCAGCAAACAACGCAATACGTGCGCCACGCCCTCCTGCCCACCGAGTGCCAGGCCGTAGAGGAACGGACGGCCGAGCAGAACGGCATCGGCCCCGAGCGCCAGCGCTTTGGCCATGTCGGCACCGGTGCGCACGCCCGAGTCGAACAACACTGTCAGTTGCTCGCCCACGGCGTCGACGATGGACGGCAACGCGTCGAGAGATGCTCTGGCCCCGTCGATCTGACGACCACCGTGATTGGAGACGACGATGCCGTCGACTCCGTGTGCGGCCGCCTCCCTGGCGTCGCCCACGGTGCAGATCCCCTTGAGCACGATCGGGCCGCTCCAGTGCTCCCGCAGGAACGTCAGGTTCTTCCACGAGAGACCGGGGTTGGGGAACATCTGCGCCCAATGCATTGCCGCTGCAACAGGATTCTCCTCGACCGGCTGCCCCAGGCCGGCCTGGAACGCCGGATCGGTCAGGTAGTTCTCGATGCCGAGGTTGGCCAGGAACGGAAGGTAGCCGCGGTCCAGATCGGCGGGCCGCCAGCCCAGCAACGTCGTGTCGAGCGTCAGCACCAGTGTGGTGAACCCGGTGTCCTTCGCGCGCTGCAGGAAGCTCAGCAGCACCGATTCGTCCGTCGGCCAGTACAGCTGGTACCAGCGGGGAGCGTCGCCACCCGCCTCGGCGACCTGCTCGAACGAATGCGATGCCTGCGTCGAATGTATGTACGGCACACCGAGTTCCGCAGCTGCGCGGACGGTGGCGAGCTCGCCGTCGGGGTGGGCGAGGGTCTGGATCCCAACCGGTGCGATCAGCAACGGAGCGGGCATGTCGGTGCCGAGCACGGTGCACGCGTGGTTGCGGGCCGCTGAGCTCCGAAGCATCCGCGGCGTGATGGCCCACCTGTCGAACGCCGCCCGGTTCGCACGAGCCGTCGAGCCACTGCCCGCACTGGCGACGATGTAGCCGAGAGCCTCGGGCGAGAGCTTCTCGGCAGCCTGATCCTCCAGCCGCGCCAGGTTGGTGGTGATCGACGGTGTCTGCTGCGCGAACATCCCGGCGGCGTAGATGCCGAGTTGGTGATCGCTGAAGTTGCTGGGCCTGGCCTCGGTCATCGTTCGACCCTACCGGGGCACCGCCGAGGCTCGGGCGAGAAACGAGTCCAGCAGAGCCGAGCACCGCAACCGAGCTGCAGGTTCGGCGTCGGCGATGGCTCGGCGAATCTCGTGCACGTCCACCTCGTGTTCGACGCCGTCGCGGTCCCATGCGGCCGCCCACGCGTCGTACGTGTCGAGGTCGATTTCGGGGTGGAACTGCAGTCCGAGGTGCGGTCCGTGGACGAACGCCTGTTGTGCGGCCCCGTTGCGGGCGATCACCGTCGCCTCCGGGGGAGCGACGAAGGTGTCTCCGTGAAACTCCATCCACGGGCCGGCGGCGACGAGCTCGGGATCGGACGACTCGACGTCGACGAAACCGTACTCGGGATGCTCGGACTTGCGCACGCTTCCGCCGAGCACCCGAGCGAGCAACTGCCCGCCGAAACAGACACCCAGGATCGGAACACCTGTGTCGATCGCGTCCTGCACATACGCGATTTCCGGCGCGAGCCAGGTCAGCGTGTCGTCGTACGCAGCGTCGGGCGAGCCCATGACCACCAGCAACTGCGCCTCGGACAGCGACGGCGGCGCGGTGTCGGGACTGTGATCGAAGGAGTGCACGTCCAACTGGAAACCCCTGCTGCGCAATTCGGCGTCGAGGGTGCCGATGTCGCGTCGCGCGAGAGCCGGGTCCCGGTCGTGGACGAGTACTACGGCGCGCGGGTCGTTCGTGTATGTCACAGGGCTCCTTTACGGTGTTCGTGCACACCGTACGACAGACTGGATCCGATGCCACCTCGTAGACGCACAGCCCGATCCACCACTGCCCGCACCGTCAAGGCCGGGCAGAGCAGCGCTGCGCGAAAGTTCGCGGCCGCGAAGAACGGTGAGCCGGCACCGAAGAAGGCCGCTGCTCCGAAAAAAGCCGCACCACGCAAGCGGGCCGCTCCGCGCAAGACCTCGCCGCGCAAGACTGCTGCCCCCGATCTGCGGGTACCCGATCCCGGTGAGCGCGTCTGGGTGCTGGACGTGCCGTTCGAGGATCGGTCGGCGGCAGGCGCGGCCGGAGCGCGCTGGTATCCGGGCCCTCGGGTGTTCGCGTACTACGGCACCGAGTTGCCGGAGTATCTGCATCCGTACGAGTCGATGCCGTACAGCCTGCAGCGGTGGCTCGAGGACGACGCGAACGAGAATTGGCGTGACGAAGCTGTGCGAGAGCGGGCGATGCAGCCTCGCGACACCCAACTCGAGTCCGTCGGGCGCCATCTCGCCGCCCTCGAAGCCGGTTTCCCGTACTTCGCGCAGATGGATTCGACGGGTCTGGGCAAGACGCTCGCGGTGTGCGAGGCCGTCCGGCAGATGTCGGCGGCCGAGATCGGCACGGTGCTGGTGGTCGCACCCAAGGGCGCGCTGCCGGGGTGGCGTCGCACCATCGCAGACAGCGAGGCAGACATCGAGCCGTCCGAGCGTAAGCGTTGGCTGCTGATCACCTACCAATCGACGAAGAAGCTCCTGTCGGTTCCGCCGGAGACCAATCTGGGCAAACGCAAACGGACACAGAACAAACGGACCATCTCGCTCGGTGAATTGCGGTTCGACATGGACGTGGTGATCGCCGACGAGTCGCATGCGCTGATGAACATCGAATCCCAACAGTCGCAGATTCTCTGGCGGTATCAGGAGGCGGCCCGTTCGGTGGTGTGGATGTCTGCCACGCCCGGCTATCAGCCGCTGCACTTCGCGTACATGGCTCGGGCGGTGGAGCGCAGTCGCGGCGTCGAGATCCTGGGCGACGAGGAGTACCTCGGGTACGCGGTGACGATGAAGTGGGCCGAGTTCCTCATCGAATCCGGGTTCGCCGTGAAGGCGGGCAAGGCGACGACGGGGTTGACGACGTGGCGCTGGGAGCCCGAGGACGCCGCCCGCCGCGCACGTGACATCGCAGCCGTACACGGCTGGCTGTCGGGAGGCACTGTGCCGTGGTCGATTTCGCGTCCCTCGCCACCGACGCCCCGCGAACCGCTCGGGCAGGAACTCACTGCCGCCCAGAAGCGGCTCTACAACTCGGCATGGGTGGACTATCGCAAGGAAGTCGGGCTGCCGATCTGGAAGGCCGTCGGCGGAAAGCGCGTGCTGCAGAAGAACCCGAGTACTCGCGCGGCGACGCTGCGGTTTCGCCAGAAGTGCTCGTACTTGCGCATTCCCGCGTCCGCGGACCAGGTTCGGACGTGGGTCAAGGCCGGCAATCAGGTGTTCGTCTCGATGTTCTACCGCGAGTCGGTCGCCGCGCTCGCGCAGACTCTGCGGGACGAGGGTCTCGATGTCGCCGTGGTCGACGGCTCCATGAGCAGCCCCGAGCAGGAGGCATCGATCAGACGTTTCCAGACCGGGGCGGCGTCGGTCATCGTGTCGACCACCACCAGTGCAATCAATCTGCACACCAACGAGTTACTGCTGCCCGAGGGGACGGTCTCGACCCTCGCCCCGCGCGTGACGCTGATTCACGACCCGAGGTGGACACCGATCGACATTCGCCAGATCGAGGGGCGTGCGAACCGAATCGACAAGGACCACAACCACACCACCTCGACCTGCTACTACGGTTACGCCGAGGGCACGGTCGAGCAGGAGATGGTGCTCACCGGCATCGAGCGCATCGCGGATCTCGGATCGATCGTGGGGCAGGCGGATCTGATCGATCCGGAGGCCTTCCTCGCCGCGAAGGTGGATGCCGGAAATTAGCGACAATCGTGAGCAATCGTCGACGCGCCCGAGTAGGTTCGGTTTCATCGGCAATTCGTCGGTACCGGGCTCACTTTGGCACCAGGAGTAGTCATGATCGTTCTCGGAATCATCCTCGCTCTCATCGGCTATTTCGCCGGCATCTCCATCCTGACCACTATCGGCATCATTCTGGTGGTCGTCGGCGCGGTTCTGACGCTGCTCGGTTCGATGGGGCGCGCAGTCGGTGGCCGCAAGACGTGGTTTTGACCCACACGTTAGAACACACGTTCGATTTCTGTTAGTCTGAGCGTGCCCCCGGAGTTGGCGATGCGGCCAGCGGAGCCACTTCGGGCGGTCCAGAGCGGACTGTACGGATTCTCGAAGGCGGTCGCACGCAATGGCAGTCGAACCCGAGCCTGCGGCCGGCTCGCTCTATCGCGTCGGGGATCGATGGGCCGAGAGAGCACCGAAGCGTTGTGGCAACGGTCATCGGCTCGTCGCAGGGTCGGTTCTCGTCGGTTCGCGGGCATGTTCGTGTGAACTAGGACATCACCGGACGCATCAGTGCCAGTCCTGTGGCGTCGTGAGATTCACCCCCGAACTGGGCCCGTCGTGCAGTGATGCGAGCTTCGATTCGCGCGCCGCGCGCGCCCGACCTGCCGTCGTGGACAATCGTGTTCATGAACGAGGTCATGAAGAACAGTGAAACCGCGGTCGACCTGGGTCGACTCAGGCACGATTTCACGCGATTCATGATGAGCTACAAGTTCGGGATCGACGAGCTGATCACCAAGATCAACATCCTGAAGCAGGAATTCACCCACATTCACCGCTACAGCCCCATCGAACACGTCTCGTCGAGGTTGAAGACGCCCGAGAGCATCATCGACAAGGCCCAACGCAAGAAGTGCTCGCTCAATCTCGACGCGATCCGCGAGAACATCTTCGACGTCGCAGGTGTGCGCATCACCTGCAGCTTCATCTCCGACACCTACCGCATTGCCGACATGCTCAGCAGCCAGAGCGATGTGCGCGTAGTCGAGACCAAGGACTACATCGCGAATCCGAAACCCAACGGCTACAAGAGTTTGCACCTGATCGTCGAGATTCCGGTGTTCATGTCCGACCGCGTCCAACCGGTGCTCGTCGAGCTGCAGATCCGAACCATCGCGATGGATTTCTGGGCAAGCTTGGAACACAAGATCTTCTACAAGTACCGCGGAGAAATTCCGCCCACTCTGCTGGCCGAACTGACCGAGGCCGCCGAGAGCGCGAACAAGCTCGACGAGAAGATGGAAAGACTGCACGACGAGGTGACGGAGCTCAACGGCGATGCCGAGAACTCCATCACCCTCGGTTCGATGCCACCGTTGGCATTGCCGCCGGAGTTGTTGCACATGCTGCTCACCGCGCAGGCCGACGCGATCGACCCGGACTGAGAACCCGTTCGAAAACTCGAACCCCGCTGCTCGACGGGTGAGCAGCGGGGTTCGTCCTGCGTGACCTATCCGATGTGCACCGGGGTGTCGCCGACGGGCAGGTCGTCCTTCTTCGCACGGACGAGCACCAACACGACCGGGCACACCAGTGCGACGAGGATCGCGGCGGTCCCGAAGGCCCAGGCGTAACCCGAGACCTCGGCTGCGAAGGCGTGGTCGATGGTGGCCAGCACGAAGTTTCGGATCGGCTCCGGCAACGCGGCCAGTACTTCGTCGCTGGGGATCTCCTGGCTCGCGAGAGCTTCGGCAGGAACTCCGGCAGGCGGAGTCGGTGCGGGGTTCTCGGCCAGGTACGTGGACTTGGACGAGGTGTACACCGTGGTGAACACCGCCGCGCCGAGTGCGCCGCCGACCTGCAGAGTGGCGTTGATCAGCGCGGATGCGGCACCTGCGTCGTGATCGGGTACTCCGATGAGCGCGACGTTCTGCATCGGCACCATCAACAGACCGAGACCGAGGCCGAGCAGCACGACGCCCGGGAGGACGTGCGTCCAGTACGAGGTGTCGACACCGATCTGCGTGAGCAGCAGCAGGCCGATCGCGGAGACAACGGGACCGACGGTCATCAGCGGCTTGGGCCCGATCTTCGGCACCAGCGCGGAGGCGATCGCAGCGGTGATCAGGATTCCACCGGTCATCGGCAGCGACGCCACGCCGGCGATCACCGGGCTCATCTCGAGCACGATCTGGAAGTAGAACGTGAGGTACAACGTGCCGCCGAGCAGTGCGGCACCGATGACGGCGGATCCGATGTACGCGGCACCGCGGTCCCGATCGAGCAGCACACTGAGCGGAAGCAACGGGTTGTCCGACTTCGACTCCACCACGACGAAGGCCGCGAGAAGAGCGAGGCCGAGGGCGATGAAGGAGATGGTCGGTACCGTCGCCCAGCCGTCTTCGGCTTCGGTGAAGCCGTAGACCAGCGATGCCAGCCCGAGTGCGACGAGGATCGCGCCCGGCAGGTCGTAGCGAGTGTCTCCGTGCGCCTTGCTTTCCTTGACCAACGGCACCGCGGCAGCGATGGCAACCACGGCGACCGGGATGTTGACGAGCAGGCACCAGCGCCAGTTCGCGTATTCGGTGAGCACTCCGCCGAGGAGCAGGCCGACGGCTGCGCCGCCACCGGCGATCGCTCCGAACACGCCGAATGCCTTGGCTCGTTCCTTGGTGTCGGTGAACGTGACCGTCAGGATGGCCAGTGCTGCCGGTGCGAGCAGTGCGGCGAAGACGCCCTGGCCGGCGCGCGCGATGAACAGCTGCCAGCCCTCCTGGGCGAGTCCGCCGATTGCGGAGGCAACTGCGAAGCCTGCCATGCCGACGATGAACGAGCGCTTGCGTCCCCAGTAGTCGGCGATGCGTCCGCCGAGCAGCAGAAGTGCGCCGAACGACAACGCGTAGGCGGTGATGACCCAGGCGCGGCTGCTGTCGCTGATACCCAGGTCCAGCTGAGCCTGCGGCAGCGCGATGTTGACGATGGTGCCGTCCAGCACGATCGTGAGCTGAGTGATGGCGACGATGCAGAGCACCAGCCATCGGCGCTCGTAGTTCGGGTTGAGATCCGGCGATTCTCGCTCGGAGAGCTGCGACATGTTTCTACCCCACTCGTACTCGTCGATTCTCGGGCACGAAAATGTCCCGATCGAAAGGTAGGCGATGCCGTCCGAGGTGTCAAACGAACTAGTTGGTAGGCGGTATCGTGGCCGTCATGAAGCCTGACGCCAGCGCAACCCGCGCCCGCATCGTCGCCGCCGCTCGCGCAGAATTCTCCGAGCACGGACTGGCCGGAGCACGAGTGGATCGCATCGCCGTCTCCGCCAAGGCCAGCAAGGAACGCCTGTACGCCTACTTCGGCGACAAGCAAGCACTGTTCCGAGCCGTGATGGAGGACGGATTCACCCGATTTCTCGAATCGGTTCCGTTCACCGCCGACGATCTGGGGCGATACGCCGCCCGCGAGTATCTGCACTTCGCCGCGCACCCCGAGGAACACCGATTGCTGCTGTGGACGCAACTTCAGGGCGGCAAGGGCGCGGCAGGCGTGGAGAAGGTCCGATCGGTATTCGCCGAGCGACGAACGGCTGTGGCCGCGGTACAGAAGAAGGGAACGATCTCGGACGCGTTCACCGTCGACGACCTGTTCACCATGATCTTCGGCATCACCTCGTCGTGGATGACCGCGCCAGGCAACGACTGCGGAGCCGTCGACGACACCGAACACCAGCGTCGGGCGTCGATCATCGAGGGCGCAGTACGACGACTCTGCGCTCCGTAGCGTTGTCTATCGTTCTCTAGCTTTGGGTCGAGAGTGACGAATAGTGGGCTAGCGGGGCCGGTTTTCCCGCGCGCGCGTTTGTCAGACGCGCGCGATTTCGACACCGATCCTGTGGCAATTCCGAACGCGTCCGACGATTCCGCGCGCGTCTGCCGAGTTCACCACCCCGCCAGAATTGCCGCCTCACGCTCGGCCGAGAGTCCGACGGGCGGCCGATCGTCCCTCATCGGCGTCCGCCCGTTCAGCGACTGCAACCACATCCACGTGTCGGCGATGGTCTCCTGAATCGGACGAGTCCGGAGCCCCGCAGCGAATGCCTTCGAGACATCGGATGCATGCAACGAATCGTGATCGACCCCCGGCGGAATCCAGATCGGGAGCTCCGTCCACGGCCGCACGCCTGCAGCGCTGAGTACGTCCGGCTCCACCCAGCACAGCCGAGCATCGGAGCGGGTGGCTTGGATGCAGGCCTGCAGAACGTCGTCGATCGTGGCATGACCTGGCCGGCTCACCACGTCGTACGCGCCCCCGAGACCCCGGGCCGCTGCATCCAGACTCCAGGCAACGAGATCGCGGGCATCGACATATTGCAGTGCCAGGTCGGCGGGACCGGGCGCGAGCACATCCCCTGCTCGCTCGATTCGGTTCAGCCACCAGGGAAGTCGGCCGATATTTTCGTAGGGTCCCAGGATCAGCCCGGCGCGGACCAGCAGCGCTCGAGCGCCGAACGCTGCAGCAGCGGCCCGCTCACCGCCGAGTTTGCATCGCGCATAGTCCTCGCCAGGCCCCTGGACCGTCGGCCAGGTCTCGTTCGCTCCTGCCTCGGGCGCGTCGTACACGGATCGGCTCGAGACGTAGATGTAGCTATCGACTCGACCGACGAGCGTCGCCGATGACCGCTCGACGGCGCTCGGCTCCCATGACCAGGTGTCGAACACCATGTCCCAGTTACCTTCTCGAATCGCATTCAGCCCACCGGTCGCGCGTCTGTCTCCACGGAGTTGGTTGACCCGGGGATCCGACGGGGTCGTGCCGCGATTGAGTACCGTGACGTTCCACTGCAGATCGAGAGCATGTTCGACGGCAGTTCGCCCCACGAACTCACTGCCGCCGAGGACCAATAGCTTCATGTACCCAGTGTGCCGGTCATCCGGTCCGCGCTGCCGTCGACCAGCCTGATGGGATCGCTGCTGACAGCAGAGCAGCTCCAGCTACACAGGAAGCGTGCTGTGGCCGGTCTCCTTGATGGTCAGCACCGTCGCAACACCGATGGCGCACACGCCCATCACCCAGTACGCCGGTGACATGGCATTGCCGGTCGATTCGACCAACTGTGCGGCGACGTACGGCGCAGTTCCGCCTGCGGCGATCGTTCCGATGTTGAAGCCCAACGACACTCCGGTGTAGCGAACCGATCGCGGGAACAGTTCGGTGAACAGCGGGAACGCCGGAACCTGTACGACGCCGTTGAGCACCATGTAGACGAAGTAGACGACGCCGACGATCAGAATGCTCGACGTGGCACCGAGAATCATGAAGACCGGTAGCGCGATGATCACGTAGGCCACATAGCCGAACAGCAGTACCGGTTTGCGGCCGAATCTGTCCGTCAGCATCCCACTCAACGGAAAAGTGGCGCAGGCCAACGCAATTGCCACCGCCGACGTCCAGTACACCAAGTCCTTCGAGAACCCGAGGTCGTTGATCAGGTACACGCTGAAGTAGGTCAGTCCGATGTATCCGGATCCGTTCATCGCGATCGCGATGCCGACGACGCGGAGCACCGACCACGGTTGCTTCCTCACCACGTCACTCAACGGGCTCTTGGCTACCTCGTTCTTGGCTGCCATTTCCTCGAACTCCGGGCTGTCCTCCAGCTTCAGCCGGACACGGAGACACACGAACGCCAGGGGCAGAGCAAGCAGGAACGGGATGCGCCATCCCCAGGACGACATTTGTTCGTCGGTCGTGATCAGAGCGACGACCCCGACGACGGCGGCAGCGACGGCGAAGCCGAGTGTCGATCCCACCGGTGTGAACGAACCGAAGAATCCACGACGGTTCGGCGGTGCCGATTCGGCGATGTAGGTTGCGGCACCGCCGATCTCACCGCCCGCCGAGAATCCCTGGGCGAGCCGGACGATGACCAGCAGAACCGGGGCCAGCACGCCGACGCTCGAGTGCGTCGGCAGCAGGCCGAGAATGCCGCAGGCGACACCCATGCACACCACGGTGATGACGAGGGCGTGCCGACGACCCTTACGGTCTCCGAGTCTTCCGAAGAAGATTCCGCCGAGCGGACGGGCGACGTAGGCGACGCCGAAGACCGCCAAGGTCGCCAGTATCGATACGCCGGGGCTGGTGGATGGGAAGAACAGCGGTGCGATGACGACGGCGAGGAAGCCGTAGACCGCGAAGTCGTAATACTCGATGAGCGTGCCGACACCTCCGGCCAGCGCAGCTCGGCGCGCGGTCGTGGTGTCCGCCTTGGGCGGTGCGACTCCTGCGCGGGAGTGTTCGGTGTTCGTCATCGCGCTGATCCTTCTGTGAGTGGTTGCTTGCTTCGGTGTTCGGAGAGAAGCAGTTCGTACGACCCTCCTGCTTCGATGACGGCGACCGTGCGGGCATTCGGTGGATGACCGGTGATCGTGGTGCCGTCCGCCTTCGACACCTCGGCCCGACGCCAGTCGAGTCCGACTACGTCACCGACGGCCACCGCGTCCGATATTCCGGGGACGGTGATCAGGGGCATACCGTTGAAGGTCTCGCCGCGCCAGAATCCGGGCGAGAACGATTCCGCCACAACGGCACTGATGCCCAGGTTGCGCAACGCCACCATCGGCGGATAGTGCGGATGTCCGTAGCCGAAGTTCCGCCCACCGACGATGATGTCTCCGGGGCGAACTCGATCGACGAAATCCGGGTCGTACGCCGCCATGCAGACCGATCTGAGGTGATCGGGGTCGTAGGACTTGATGTTCGCGACACCCACCACCAGATCGATGTCGAAGTCGTCGCCGAATATCCACGCGACTGCGCCGTCGATGACGTCGGGCGGGGGCGGGTATGCGCTCATGACCCCACCTGCGCGATCGTCCCGGCCAGGGCGCTGGCCGCGACGGTGAAGGGTGAACCCATGTAGATGTTGGCGTCGGAGCTACCCATTCGTCCGGAAATGTTCAGCACCCCGGTGGAAATGCAGTTCTCGCCTGCCGCGAGGGGCTTCTGGTATCCGAAGCAGAAGTCGCAGCTCGACACCGCGATATGCGCGCCCGCCGAACGCAGGATGTCCAGCAGCCCTTCGCTTTCGGCTTGATCGTGCACCTTCTGCGAGGTCGGCACCACGTTCAACTCGACCCCGGGTGCGACCGTCCGCCCGTCGAGCACCAGAGCCGCCGCGCGCAAGTCTTCGATGCGGCCGCTGGCACAGGACCCGATGAACGCCTTCGTGATCGGTATTCCGGCCAGATCGGCGGCGGTATGCGTGTTGGCGGCACGGGCCGAGCCGGGCTGCACCACCTGCGGAACGATGGTGGACAGGTCGATGGTGTGGCGGGCCGCGTAGGTGGCGCCCTCGTCGGGGAGCACGGGGCTGAACGCGTGCCGGGCGACGTCGTGGGCGTAGGCGAGCGACAGCTCGTCGGGTTCGAAGATCGCCGAGACCGCTCCGGTGAACATCGCCATCCCGCACAGTCCCTGGCGGTGGTCGATCTTCATCGACCGCGCTCCGGGACCACCGAACTCCATGACCTGGTGGGCGCACCCGTCCGCACCGACCAGGTCGATGATCGTGTGGACGAGATCGCGACTGTCGACGCCGGGGCCGAACTCACCCATGAGGTCGAACCGGGTGGTGGCCGGGATGTCGACGTACAGCTGTCCTGTCACCCATGCCTCGATCAGATCGCGCCGGATGCCCCAACCGAGTGCGCCGAACGCACCGATTCCGCTGATGTGCCCGTCGAAGTGGACGAGAAAGTCTCCTGGCGTTGCGAGTCCGAGTTCGGCGGTGAGTTGATGACCGATGCCGCGACCCTCGTGCAGTTCGATGCCGTAGAACTCGCACCAATCTCGCGTGATCTGATGCACCTCTTGTTCTTTGGCGTTCTTCTTGGTGAGCATGTGGTCGATGAAGACGACGTAGCGCGCCGGGTCGTCGAGTTCGGTGATGCCGAAGTCCTCGCGCATCTGCCGGAACATCACGTCGGTGTAGCCCGGGAAGTCGTAGGCGATCATCCGTGCGGGTCGCACGGCATGATTCTCTCCGGCGTGCACCACATCGGCATCACAGGTTCGGCCGAGGATCTTCTCGACCATCGTCAGTGCGTCGGAACTCATACCGATCACACCTTCGAGTCGGTGGGAAGGTACTTGCGTTGCGCTGCTTCGACTTCCGGAAAACCGATGAGATCGACGAACTCGTGGTGCTGCAGCGCGTCGGCACTCACCTCCGCCGGGGCTTCTCCGCCTGCGAGTCGGCGCAGAGCCTCACGAGCAGCTCCGGTGGCAGCCATCAGCACCTGGGTCGGCAGTAGAGCGAGTCGAACGCCGATCTGCTGCAACACCTCCGGGGTGAACTCGCGCTCGGTCCACGTAGACGCGGTCAATGTCGCCATCAGTGGGACACCGACGGCGTCGTGACAGCGAGCCCACTCGTCGGCGGTCTCGAAGGTCTTCGTGACCGGCATGATCATGTCGGCACCGGCGTCGACGTATGCAGTCGCGCGTCGGATCGCGTCGTCGCCACGCGCATCGGTGCGGGCAATCATCAGGACGTGGTCCGGCAGCGAATCCCGCACTGCCCTGACCTTTCCCGACGCTTCCTCGATGCTGATGAGGTCCACGGGCTCGCCCACGCAGATGGGGCACTTCTTGGGCGAGAGCTGATCTTCCATGAAGACGCCCTGCACACCTGCGACGGCGAATCGACCTGCGGTCCGCGCCGCGTTGACGGCGTTTCCATAGCCGGTATCGATATCCGCGACCAACGGTAGTGACGACGCCTCGCCGATGGTGCGCACCGCCTGGAGGTTCTCGGTCATCGTGTACAGCTCGGCGTCGGGGAGTCCGAGTGCGGCCGACACGGCGAAGCCGGAGGCACACAGGGCCGAGAACCCGGCCTGTTCGGCCAGCTTTGCCGTCAGTCCGTCCCATACGCCCGGGGCGTACACCAGGCCCTGTTCGGTCAGATCTCTGAGTGTCGCGGTCATGAGCACCATCCATTTCGTAATGCGGAACGTATTCCGAATTTAGAGTGGCTCGGATCACAAGTCAACACCGGTCGGTGCACTCACCGGTTCCGATTGCTTCGTAGGATGGCGTCGACGCTTCAGCCGACCGGAAGGAACAACACGTGGACGTTCCCACCGAGTCCGATACCCACGCCGGCCGCGACATCGTCGGCGCCGTCGTCAAAGCCTGCACATTGCTCGATCACTTCGATACGACGCATCCGGTGTGGACGCTCAACGACCTGACGACTGCAAGTCGAATGAACAAGACGACCGTGCACAGACTGATGACCACGCTGATCCATGCCGGTTGGGTGGATCGAACGGCCGAAGGCTCGTATCGAATCGCCATGCCCGTGTTCGAGATCGGGTCGTCGGCACTGACCCAACTCGACATCCGCGGTGCGGCGCAACCATACCTGTCGGAGATTGCCGAAAAGTTCGGCGACACTGCATATCTCATGGTCCCAGCGGACGAGGGAGCCGTCTGCATCGATCGCCACGAAGGAAGCAATCCCCTGGTGGTTGCGGGCATTTCGATCGGTTCGGTACTGCCGTATCACGCCACTGCAGGCCCGATGGCCATGCTGGCGTTCTCCGCCCGGATACGCGACCGGTGGCTCGCCGATGACCTACCTGCGTTCACGGATCGAACACCGACCGCGCCGGAAGAGTTGCTCACCCGTCTCGAACAGATCCGATCTCAGGGGTACGCACTGAGCAACTCGGATTACCTCACCGGTGTCGCGGCCGTCGGAGCACCGATCCTCGGACGAGACGGTGCGGTCGTTGCATCGATCAGCGTGGGCGGCCGAGCGGAGACCTTCGAGGGCGATGCCCTGCGAGAGAAGGTGGCGACGGTTCTGGCCTCCACACAGAGCTTGTCCCGTGTGGCAGAAGCGCTACCTGCGCCAGGACGAGAACATTGAGTTATTCGTACATCTACCCGATCAGCTAGAGAGCCGAATACTCATCTACCGATTCGCTCGATCAGTCTCATGGCATCGAAGGGTGCGTGTCCCTTGATGTCGTTGTCGAAATACACGTGGACGTCTCGGCCCGTGGCCGTCCAGTCCGAGATCCTCGCAGCCCATCGGTCGAGAGCATCATCGGTGTAGCCGCTGGCGTACAGCTCCTGGTCGCCGTGCAGGCGGGCGTACATGAAATCGGCCGTCGGAGTGTCGACGTACGGATACTTACCGGCAGTATCGGCGACGACGAACGCAATATCGTTCTCTCGCAACAACTCCACGGCTTCATCGGTGGCGAAACTCTGATGCCGTGCTTCCACGCAGTGCCGAAGCGGCCGAGACGACGGCGGAGGCAGCAACACTCGATCCTCGGCGAGTTTGTCGTCGCGAGAATGGGCCAGAGTGACTGCAGCAGACACTGTTCGGGGCAACACGGCGAAGAAGTCCGCCATCTTCTGCGCGTCGAATTCGAGGTTCGGTGGCAACTGCCACAGGAACGGTCCGAGCTTGTCGCCCAGCGTCAACACGCCGGTGGCGAAGAAGTTCGCGAGCGCTGCCTCGACCCCGACGAGCCGTTTGATATGGGTGACGTAGCGACCGCCTTTGATGGAGAACACGAAGTCGTCCGGGGTCTCGTCGTGCCATTTGGTGAAGCTCGACGGCTTCTGCATCGCATAGAAGGTGCCGTTGATCTCGATCGACGTCAGTTTCTCCGACGCGTACCCGAGCTCCTTGCGATGGGCCAAGCCCGCCGGATAGAAATCACCTCGCCACGGCGCGTACGTCCACCCGGAGATACCGATCAGAACTCGAGGTCGATGCGACGCGGGCATGAGCAGACTGTAGACGGGCAGTTCCCAGACGTTCGGCGCAACCAGCTGGCACCACCATCACCGTCGGACCATAATCGGTTCCTATGCGGTCGGGTGGACGAGCGGTGGTGCTGACGCTGGTCGCTGCCGGCGTGTGGCTCTTCGCGACGCCGCAACTCGATCCAGGAACCGCAGACTTCGTGGCCACGCCGGAGCCCATCGCGCCGGCTGCTCCCGTCGTCGAACCGCCGCCGCTGACGCTCGACGAGCTCTCGGCTCGGGTCGATCCCACCGTTGTCACACTGTCGGCATCGGCCGGCTTCACCGGGGTCGCGGGCACCGGCTTCGTCGTCGCGCCGGATGGAATCGTGGTCACCAACTTCCACGTCGTCGAGAACGCCACCGAGATCAGCGCAGTGCACATGGGCAACGGACTGATCTACGACGCAACCGTGCTGGGTTACGACAAGTCCCGTGACGTGGCGGTCGTGCAGTTGATCACCGCGGCCGACCTGCCGGTGGTCGAGCTTGCCCCGGACCCACTTCCCGAGGTGGGTGATGCGGTGACAGCCGTCGGGAATGCCTCGGGTGCAGGGGTATTGGTGCCTGCGCCGGGGGCGGTGACCGCCCTCGATCAGCAGGTGCGTACGCGCAGTTCGGTGGACGGCTCACGAAATACGTTGGAGCGGATGATTCGCGTCGATGCCGATGTGCGAGCAGGGGATTCGGGTGGGCCTCTGTTCGACGCCTGGGGCCGTGTGGTGGGCGTGAACACCGCCGGGTTGTCCGACGAGGCCCGCAACGGCACCGAATTCTCGCCCCCACAGGCACCCGAGGCGTATGCCGTCCCCATCGCCGAGGCGGTCTCGGTACTCGATCAGGTACTCGCCGGGCAATCGGGCGGCACGGTCCACGTAGGCCCCACACCGTATTTCGGTGTCTCGGTACGCGATGTGTCGGTCTTCGAGAACAGGCCGGCGATCGGAGCGGCCGTCGTCTCGGTGACCTCGGATTCCCCGGCCGAGTCCCTGGGGTTGTCCGCCGCGGACGTGATCGTGACGTTCGACGGCACGCAGATCGAATCCTCGTCGGACCTGTCGCAGGCACTCATCGGACGACGACCGGGCGATTCCGCCGTCGTCGAATGGGTCGACGATGCGGGTGTGACCAGCTCCGGCACAGTCACTCTCGACGCCGGATTGCCGACGGCGTGAGGTCGTTCCGCAGGCTCCACTCCCGACAGCCCGAGTTCAGCCCTGCAGCACCGACAACACATTGCCCGCCGGGTCGGTGAACCATGCGATGAGCGGGCCGCCGTGTCGAAAGATTCCTTTCTCGTCGGTGCCCATGTCCGGATACTGCTCGAACACAATCCCTTTGGCGATCAGTGTGTCGACCGCACTGTCGATGTCGGCAACCGGGAAGTTCAGAATCGTGTACCGAGCGGGCACGTGCCCGGGACGTGGATAGATCAGCACGATCGCCCCGGCGGCGAGGTGCAACTCGAGCATGCCCATCTCGTTCTCGGTGACCGTCAGTCCGAGGGTCTCGCCGTAGAACGCGCGCGCCGCCTGTAGGTCGTCCACCGCGAACCCGGAGAACGGCTGCCTGGTCAATTCCAAGATTGTCATCGTCGAATTATCGCGCTCTCACGCGTGCCAGGGGCCGATATCCGAGTAGCGTGGATCTCGTGACTATTCGCCTCGGTTACCAGATGCCCAACTTCAGCTACGACGGTTCGGTCGCAGAGCTCTTTCCCCAGGTCATCGCGCAGGCGCGCGAGGCCGAAGCGGCCGGGTTCGACACCGCATTCGTGATGGATCACTTCTACCAACTTCCCGGAATCGGCAAGCCCGACGAGCCGATGCTCGAGGCCTACTCCGCGCTGTCCGCCCTCGCGACGGCCACCGACACCATCCAGCTCTCCGCGCTGGTCACCGGAAACACCTATCGCAATCCCGCGATCCTGGCCAAGACCGTCACCACACTGGATGTCGTCAGTGGCGGCCGCGCGATCCTCGGTATCGGTGCCGGCTGGTACGAGCTCGAACACCAGAGCTTCGGACTCGAGTTCGGCACCTTCACCGACCGTTTCGAGCGACTCGACGAGGCCCTGCAGATCATCGAGCCGATGCTTCGCGGCCAGCGCCCCACGTTCGACGGCCTCTGGTACCAGGTGGAGGACGCGATCAACGAGCCTCGCATCCGCGACGATCTGCCGATCATGCTCGGTGGCGGCGGCGAGAAGAAGACGTTCGGACTGGCCGCACAATTCGCCGACCATCTCAACATCATCTGCGACGCCAACGAATTGCCCCGCAAGATCGCTGCCGTCCAAGCGCGCTGCGAGGAGGTCGACCGCGACCCGAAGGACCTCGAAACGAGCTTCCTCGCGTTCGTCATCGTCGACGAGGACGGCGACAAGGCCAAGGAACTGCAGCGAGAGTTCGTGCTGAAGCAGGGCCTCGACCTGACGAACCTGTCGGAGGAGGACGCGGCGAAGGCCACCGATCGCCACTTCTGCGGAACCCCCGACGACGTCGCCGAGCAGGTGCAGAAGCGCGTGCTCGATCACGGCATCGACGGCATCATCATCAACCTGATCACCAACGGACACCAGCCGGGAGCCGTCGAACTGGCAGGTAAGGCCCTGAAGCCGCTCGTCTAGATTTTTCTCCAGCGGTAGCCGCGGGGGCGCGTGCAGTGGCATAGTTCCCCCGTGGCTCAGCTGAGGATGAACGGGCACCGTGTCTTGGTCGCCGACCTGACCGGCGATTCCCTGCGCGCGATGTCGGGTTCCATGGTGGCGTACGAGGGCGACGTCACCTTCAAGAACGCAGGCATGGGCGGCGGCGGCGGATTTCGCGCCGCACTCAAACAGAAGGTGACCGGCGAGTCGCTGTCGCTGATGGACGTGTCGGGCAAGGGCACCGTCTACTTCGCCGTCGACGCTCAGGACATCACTCTCGTCGAGGTCCAGGGCGACAACCTCCACGTCGAATCCTCCCAGTTGCTCGCTCTCACAGGGCAACTGCGCACCGACGTCAAGTTCTCCGGCCTTCGCGGCGCATCGTCGGGGCAGGGTTTGTTCACCACCGTCGTCAGCGGATCGGGAACGGTGGCATTGCTGTCGAAGGGTGGGCCGATCATCGCCCTCGCCGTCGACCCCCAGTATCCCTTGGTCGTCGATCCCGACGCGTTCGTTGCCCACCGCGGCCAACTGAATCAGAGCTTCGTCACCGACGTCACGTGGCGCTCCGCCATCGGCGGCGGCAGCGGCGAGGCGTTCTCCCTCCGTTTCGACGGCCAGGGCGTCGTCTACATCCAACCCGAGGAGCGCTGACGTGCCGCTCGAACTCGTCAACAGCAAAGTCGTGAAATCCGTTCTGGCACCCAATCAGAGCGTGCTCGCGCGTCGTGGATCGATGCTCTACTACACCGGCGACGTACGGTTCGTTCCGCACTCGATGGGCGGTTCGGCCGGAGCCATGCCGGGCATGGGCGGCATGGCGGGGATGGCAGGCCGGATGATGGCAGGCGAGCACGTGGCGATGATGGCCGCCGAGGGTCAGGGTGAGGTCTTCTACGGCCACGCCGGGCTGTACATCGAGGTGATCCATCTCGACGGGTCCTCGATGCTCACCGTCGAAGCCGATCGACTTCTGGTGCACGACGGCTACCTTCAGAGTTCCATCGTGGCCCTGACCTCACAGGGCGGTGTTCGCGGAGCGGTGCGCGGCGCGATGACCGGGCAGGGTTTGTTCACGACCCAACTGACCGGTCAGGGCAGCGTCGCGGTTCTCTCGCACGGTGGCGCGACTCCGCTGCAGGTCGGACCGAATCACCCTCAGGTCGTGGTGGATCCGCAGGCGTACGTCTGCCACATCGGCAACATCAACGTCGACATCTCGGCGAACGTCGGGTGGCGAGACGCCGTCGGCAAGGGCAGCGGTGAGGCGATTCAGCTGAAGATGACCGGTATGGGCACCGTGTGGGTGCAGGCGTCCGAGCAGAAGTTCTGAGGAGCAATCTCATGGGTCTCGACATCCACACCCCGTACACGCTGCCGGTCAACGACAACGTCCCCGGCAACGACTACGCGTTCTGCGTCGAACTGGCAGGCCAGCCGTGGTTCACCTCGAAGGGCGCGATGATCGCGTACTACGGCAACGTTCGCTTCGAGCCGCTCGGGCAGACCTCCATGCCCGCCATCGTCGCCGCACGGTTCTCGTCTCCGCTGTACTCGAACGACTGGGTACTGGCGCAGGGCCAAGGCAAGCTCATCCTCGGCGACCGCGGATTCAACATCAACAGCTACGACCTCGACGACGGCAACCTCACCATCCGGGCGTCGAATCTCCTTGCGTTCGAGCCGACTCTGGATCTCAAGCAGTCCATCGTCCCGGGATTTCTCACTCTGCTCGGAACCGGCAAGTTCCTGGCCTCGTCCAACGGCACCGTCATGTTCGCCGAGCCGCCGCTGCGCATCGACCCGGAAGCGCTTGTGGGATGGGCTGATTGCCCGTCACCGTCGCATCACTTCGACGCCGACTGGATGCAGAACTTCCTCGGCGCGGCGCGTGGATTTCTCGGTGCCAACAGCGGTGAGGAGCGCCAGTTCGACTTCACCGGTGCCGGCACGGTTCTGATCCAATCGAGTGAGAAGGTTCTCGACGATTCACATCTGTTGCGGTACGTCGAGTCGCAGACGGTCTCGCTCGGCCAGAACTCCCTGAGATCTCTGCACAACTCGATCGGAGCACGACTACAGCAGGGCGGCGCGTAGTACCTCGACCACACCGGCAGGGTTGTCGGCCATCATGACGTGCCCGGCATCGGCGACTCGTACGACCTCGACTCCAGCGCTGATCAGTTCGGCCTCCCGACTCGGCGGGCCCGTGCGATCTCCGTACACGAATACCCTCGGGACAGTTGCCGACTCGAGCATGGACCGAATCGTCGGCTCCGGTCCCACACACAGCCCGACCGCAGTGCGGTGAAGGGCGACCGGATCGGCAACGCGCAGGGTGGACGCCCACTCCGGATCGGCGTCGGCGATCAGCTCGGCCACACCGGTGTCGACGAACTCGCTCTCCGACTGCCGGGCGATCTCCACGCTCGCGGTGCCGTCCCACGGCAGCAGATTGGGTTCGAGCACGATCAGTCGGCCCACCAGATCCGGCCTCCGGTACGCGAGCACGGTGGCGATCGATCCACCCAGGCTGTGGCCGACGAGGTCGACCGAGGTCAGATTCCGCTGATCGAGCAGGCCGGCAACGGCAGCAGCATGGTCGTCGAGCGAGTAACCGATGTCGTGCGGACGGTCGCTGAATCCGAACCCGAGCAGATCCGGCAGTACCCGTTCCCTGCCCTCGAGGGCAGTGTCCGCGGCGATCGCCCCGAACGCCGGGACGCCCGCCGAGCCGAGCCCGTGCAGGAACACCATGGCCGGATCGGTGCTGCCCGGCAAGGTGAACGTTCGGACGCTCGGCGGCTGTTCGGGAAAAACGCTCATACTGGAGTATCACCTGAGGAGGTACAGCCATGGCCAACCAAGGACCCTTCGGATTCGGATCCGACGACTTCGACAAGTTCGCCCGTGAGGCAACCGAGGGCCTGCGTGAGGTGGTCGGCTCGCTGTTCGCCTCCGGCACCGGGGCACCCAAAGCTCCGCCGGAGCCCGAAACCACAGGTCAGAAGGGTGACGGAGTCTGGGCGATCTACAGCGTCGACGACGCCGGCTCACCGCAGATCGATCAGCTCTACGCCACCGAACTCGATGCCCTCCGTGCACACAAGGACAACACCGACCCGCGTCGACGCGTCCGATTCCTGCCGTACGGCGTGAGCGTCAGCGTTCTCGAGGACTGAATCGGGTGCATCGGGCCGCGCTAGGCGCGGCTGGCTGCACCGGATTCACGCAGGCTCGACTCCAGCGAAGCCAACGACGCTTCGAGGAACTCGGCTGGTACCGCCGGCAGTCCACCGACATGGGCTCGGACGGCCTCCGGGGTGTCGGTCCAGTCGTAGGTGAGAGTCACCGTCGTTCCTTCGTCCGCCGCCGCCAGGTCGTAGCGCCACCACCACCCGCCATGGTCGACGGACCCATCCTCCCTCCGCGCTCCCGGCAACCACGCGATGGTTCGATCCTGCACGTACGCGATCACCAGGTTGTGCACCACGTAGTGGCCACCCGCAATCTCGTGAAACATATTGACCGCGAAGAGTTGCCCCATTGCCGTGATGCGATCGGCATCCACCGCCGACCGCACCCAGTCGCCCGGTTCGGTGTCCTGATGTCGGTTGGGGTCGGTCAGCACGGCGAAGATCTCGGCGGGGCTCGCGGCCATCGTTCGGCTCACGACAAGACACTCCCGGACGGCGTTCATGCGAGCACCTCGCGCAACGCCCTCGCGAATTCGGCGGGATTCTCACCCGTGAAGGCGGAGTGGTCGCCAGGAAGCACCGCCGCTTCGATGCCGAGGAGTGCCGCGACGGCGTAGGCGGCGCGAGCAGCGATCTCCTCGTTCGATTCCGCACCGACCGCGATGACGACGCGGGTGTTCGCGGCCTTCACAGCGTCGACGTCGGGCACGAAATTCACGACCCCGCCGCGCATGTTCGCCATCAGCGGGTCGGTACGGTGGCCGTCGTCCTCGGTGGGCAACCCGAACTCCGACGGATCGGGCGCAGGGCGCTCGAGGTACTGCGAGTCCAGTTCTCCTCGGTGCATCACCAGTGCGATGAACTGGGCCATCGCCGGTCCGATGCCGGAGGCATCGTAGGTGGCGACGATCCTCGTACACACCGCGTGCAGTGCATCGTGGTCCGGAAGTGCTCCTCCCGCAGGCGGTTCGTGCGCGATCAACGTGCGCAGATCTCTCGGGTAGCGCGCGACCAGGGCAAGTGCGTTGACCGCCCCTCCGCTGGAGGCGAACATATCGACCGGCCCCACTCCCAGGTTCTGCAGAAGGACGTGGAGATCGTCGGCGTGCTGCGCCGGTGTCACCGCCGACGTGGGATCGTCCCGAGTGCTTCGACCGGTGTTGCGCGGGTCGTACGTCACCACCGTTCGATCCTGGAACTGCGCGGCGAGAGCGGCGAAGCCCCCGGCGTCCATCGGCGACCCGATCAACACCAGTGGAACCGAACCGGCAGACAGGTCTCCGTGAACGTCGTAGGTGACGGTTGCCCCGGGAACATCGATTGTGAATGTGTTCATGCAAAGACAGACCACTCCCGGGCCCGAATCTCATCGGTACCGATCGATCACCAACACATCGGGCACGGTGATCGGTTGCGGAACATCCTTGGCTCCCGCCCCGAACGGCATACTGCCTCCGGTCGGCGAGGTGATCGGAAACGGTCAGTCGCTGTACACCAACGGGGACACTCAGCCGGGCACGACGGTTCAGACGATCGCCGATGTTCCGGCGGGCTCGTATGTCGCCCTCGCATCCTGCACGTCCACCGAGGGCGAGACCACAACCGCATGGATCTCCGACTACCCCGGGCTCGACGAATTCTTGACTCCGCTCCCGTGGACCTCGTACAAGGTGCAACAGGAATCCACCGTGGTCACCGTCGAGACCGCCTCGTCGTTCCCCGGCAGCGGCAGCGCGTTCGACTGAGGTCAGCCGAGAAAGGCCTCTACCGCATCCGCGGCCTGGTCGACGCCTCCGTGTGATCGCACCTCCGCACTGATCTCGGCTGCGCGCGAGGTCAATTCGCGCGCGCCCGCGACAGCGCCTGCGAGGCTCGCGGCGGTCACCTTCTCGAATTCGAGGTGTACGCCGACGCCGAGTTCGGCGAGCATCGCCGCGTTGCCGAATTGATCGACCGCCTGCGGGACCGCCACGGTCGGTACGCCGAACCACAGGGCCTCGGTGCACCCACCCATGCCGGCGTGGGTGATGAACACCGTGGCCGAATCGAGCACGGCGAGCTGCGGAAGATGTTCGTGCAGTTCCACATTGGCAGGAATCTCGCCGAGCGCGGCCGGATCGACGCGTCGGCCGATGGAGATCACCACGTGCCAGTCGGTGTCGGCGAAGGTCTCGATACACAGTCGGTAGAAGTCGGGTCGCTCGTTGTAGCCCGTACCGAAGGAGATGTACAGGATCGGTCCTTCGGGCGCGGTCCAGCTGCGGTCGTTCAGGCGTACCGGATCGAGGCACGGTCCGACGAACTGCACCGAGTCGGCCACCCGATCCGCGTTGGGTTGCATCACTCGTGGAGTCAGTGACAGGCAGTGCGTCGGATAGGTGATCCACTCCCAGGGATCGGCGTCGATGTCGTTGTCTCGCAACCACGATGCGTAGGTGTCGCGATACGCAACGCCCGTTGTCGACTCCCGAACAGAAGTCATCGCATCACCGAGATCCGCGACGTATCCGTCCCACGCCACGTAGGTCGGCGAGAGTTGTACGGCCGTCACGCCGTAACGCACGCCGAGTACGGGTGCCGTCATTCCGCCGATGTCGTAGAGGAACAGATCCGGCTGATCGTCGTCGTAGAACGCGGTGAGCACGGGATACGCCGCAATGGCCTCGTCGAGGAAGACCTGCATCGCCGCCGCCGGATCGTCCGGCCACGAGCCCTCTCCGTCGGGAAGTATCGAGGAGAACGGCACCACCTCGACGCCCGCGGGTTCGACCACATGCCGCAGAGAGTCACCGACGGCATAGGTGACGCGATGCCCTCGCCGGACCAGCTCGGCAATCACGGCCAGCGATGGGTAGATGTGACTGGGGGCAGTCGTGCCGATCATGGCGATGTGCATGATTGCCACCGTAGAGCCCACTCGGGGCAGCGAGCTAGTGGATTTCGTTGGCGATCAGATCCAGCAGGCCGGGGAATCGATCGTTGAGCTCCTGGCGTCGCAGCGTCACCTTGCGACTGTTGCCGCGGTCGACCTGGAACACCAGACCCGCTTCGCGCAGCACGCGAAAGTGATGCGTCAGAGTCGATTTCGTGACGCCGAGCTCGAACGACATGCAGGTGCGCTCGGCACCGTCGTCGTCGCCGACGAGTTCGGTGACCACCTTGCGGCGCAGTGGATCCGCCAGTGCAGACATCACTGCACCGAGTTGCATCTCGTCGGGTTCGGGGTGCCCGTTCTCGTCCGCCATCGACGCCACCTTTCGCTAGGTACGACTTGCGTCGTACCTTCAAACCTGTTCTAGTACGAAAGTCATCGTACCTACGTCAGCGCAGGGGGATCCATGAGAGCGGTTCTGCCGGTCGTACTCGCGGCACAGTTCGTCGTACCGATGTCCATCTCGGGCACAGCCATCGCGATCCCGGTGATCGCTGCCGATCTCGGCTCCGACCCGACGCAGCTCCAGTGGGTCGTCAACGGCTTCAACGTCGCGTTCGCGCTGTTCACCGTCGTCTGGGGTGCGGTCTCGGATCGCATCGGACACCGCACGTCGTTTCGCATCGGCGTCGTGCTGACTGCCGTCGCCAGCCTGGTCAGCGCTCTGGCGTCCTCGCTGCTGCTGCTCGACGCCGCGAGGGTCCTCGCCGGCACGGGTGCCGCGGCAGTCCTGGTGGGCTCGACGTCGATTCTCTCGCTCCATTTCCAGGGGACCGAACGAGCAACCGCGTTCGCCCTGTTCGGCACCGTGAACGGACTGGGGTTGGCACTCGGGCCGACCATTTCCGGACTGCTGATCGCCGTGCTCGATTGGCGAGGAGTGTTCGCAGCTCAGGCCCTCGTTCTGCTCGTCGCGGCCGTCGGGACGCTGGCTCTTCCTGCCGTGCGAAGCACATCCACACCATCGAAACTGCCGGATTTCGGCCTGCTGCGAAACCGCCGCTTCCTCGCGCTGTGCCTGGTCCCGGTCGCCGGAGCCATCGGATTCGTCACCCTGCTCACCTACTTGCCCACCGCGCTCGGTGCCGTCGCGTCCCTGACTCCCGGACGAGCCGGACTGCTCATGCTGGCGATGACGATTCCGGTGCTGATCGCCCCGCTGGCGGTCGCCAGGTCCATCGTCGTCTTCGAGGCCGTCACCCCCGACCGTGTGATCCTGACGAGCCTCGGCTTCCTGGTTCTCGGGAATCTCGGCATGTTGGCCCTGCAACCCGGCCTGTCGCTGGCCGCCGTCGTGGTCCCGATGATCGTGTTGGGGCTCGGTTTCGGGCTGCCGATCGGTCTGGTCGACGGCGAAGCGCTTGCGGCAGTTCCGCCGCACAGCAGCGGCACCGCAGCGGGAGTACTCAATCTCTTCCGCATCGGTGGCGAGGCCGTGATGGTCGCCGGCTACGCCTGGCTGCTGGCGATCTTCGTCCGGGACCGGGTGCCCGACGAAGCCGACGCCGAGGCAGCGGCGGCCGGGCGGCAAGGGTTCGCCGACGCCTACGCCCATGCCTTCACCGAAGTGATCGCCCTCGTCGCGGTGGCCGTTGCCGTCACGGCAGCACTGATCATCGCGCTTTCCCGGACGGCCAGATCCGACGTATCGTCGGCGAATGTCCTTTCTGCAGCCGGTGACCCTCACTGACGATCTCGTGACCCTCGAGCCGCTGAGCCACGATCACCTCGAAGGTCTGTGCGACGCCGCGCGCGACGGCGAGCTGTGGAACCTCTGGTACACCAGCGTCCCGAAGCCCGAGGAGATGGCGGCCGAGATCGACCGTCGACTCGGGCTGCTCGACGCGGGCACGATGCTTCCGTTCACACTGCGCCGCAACGACACCGGGCAGATCATCGGAGCGACGACATTCTGCAACGCCGACGCCACCAACCGTCGCGTCGAAATCGGATACACCTGGAATGCCCGCTCCGCGCACGGAACCGGCACCAATCCCGCGAGCAAACTGCTGCTGTTGACGCATGCGTTCGAGGAACTGGGATGCATAGCCGTCGAATTTCGTACCCACTGGATGAACCTGCAATCGCGGACGGCGATCGCGAAACTGGGTGCCAAGCAGGACGGGATTCTGCGCAATCATCAACGCATGTCCGACGGTTCGTTGCGTGACACCGTCGTGTTCTCGATCATCGAATCCGAATGGCCAACCGTCCGCAACGAACTCCGCAGGCGTACCGCACGGTAGGTTGACCCCATGCGTGTGGATGGGCGGGACATTCCCGTAGCGGGGAGCCTGCTTCAGCCGCTGGTGCGAAGAACCAGCGACATCATTCGGGTCGTGTCGGCCTCGGCTCTGCTGGGCGTGGTGATCGCCGGTTCGCTGATCACCAGAAATCAGTGGGATGCGCTCGAGCAATCGGTATCGAACATCGTCGGTGTGCTCAGCCCCGACCAATCCAATGCGGTCTACATCGTCTACGGAGTCGCCATTCTCGCGCTTCCGTTCGGCGTCCTGATCGGACTGGTCGCGGGCCGCAAATGGAAACTGCTCGCCGGGTACGCGGCCGCGGCACTGCTGGCCGCGCTGGCGCTGTCGATCACCGGAACCGGGATCTCCACTCCCACCTGGGACCTCGACGTTCCCGAGCGGCTCGACACGTTCCTCGCGCAGTTCCTCGACGATTCGCGCTGGATCGCGATGTTGGCTGCGGCGCTGACGGTCTCCGGCCCCGGTCTCCCCGCGAAGTGGCGTCGGGCATGGTGGACGCTGTTGCTCGCGTTCGTACCGATCCACCTGGTCGTCTCCACCGTGGTTCCGGCTCGCTCGATGCTCGGACTCGCGGTCGGCTGGCTCGTCGGAGCCGTCATCGTGTTGCTCGTCGGCACACCGGCGCTGGAGGTTCCGCTCGACGCGGCGGTTCGTCTGTTCCACAGCCGCGGTGTCACCGTTCGCAGCTTCACCGTCGTCCGTCCGGCCGGCCCCGGCCCGTTGGTGTTGAACGCGCACACTCCCGACGCCGATGTGGTGGTCGAGTTGTACGGGCAGAATCAGCGCAGCGGTGGTGCCCTGCGCCAGTCCTGGCGGTGGATCACGCTGCGCGGCAGCGAGACTGCGCCGTTGCACGCGTCGATGCGTCGGGCAGTCGAGCATCGCGCCCTGATGGGTCTGGCCATCAAGGGGTTGGGAGCGGCAGGCAGTCACCCGTTGGCGGTGGCAGCGCTCGACAGAGGATGGACCCTGTACGCGCACAGTCTGCCCATCGGTGATCCGGTCGAGGCCGAGCACGACGACGCCACCCTCGGCGCTCTCTGGTCGGCCCTGAACACCCTGCACGAGAATCAGATCTCCCACGGCGACCTGCACCGTGGCGAGCTGAGGATCCACGACGGCAAGGCCCTCTTCTGCGGTTTCGGCCACGCCGAACTGGGTGCGTCGGATTCCCAGATGCAGTCCGACGTCGCGCAGTTGTTGCTCACCACGGCAGACCTCTTCGGTTCTCAGCGCGCCGTCGCCACCGCCGTCGACGTACTCGGCTTCGACACCGTGATCGCGGCCTCGGGTCGATTGACCAAGTCCGCCATCCCGCCTCGTATTCGCCAATCGGTGCGCGACGCCGACAAGACGATGAAGGCGGTTCGGCTCGAGGTCCTCGAACAGACCGGCACCGCCAAGATCGAGGCCGAACAGGTCACCCGATTCAGCCGCAATCAGATCATCTCGCTCGTGTTGTTGATCGGATTGGTCTACGTCGCATATCCGTTCATCAGTGCGGTTCCCGCGTTCGTCACCGAACTCGGTTCGGCCAACTGGTGGTGGGCTCTGCTCGGTCTGTCGGTGTCGGCCCTGACGTACGTCGGTGCCGGAGCCGCGTTGTGGGCGTGCGCACTGGGCAAGGTCAGCTTCTGGAATCTGACGGTGATGCAGGTCGCCAACACGTTTGCGGCAACCACGACTCCCGCGGGTGTCGGCGGACTGGCCCTGAGTGTTCGGTTCCTGCAGAAGGGCGGGCTGGGAACGGTCCGCGCGACGGCTGCCGTGGCGTTGCAGCAGTCCGTCCAGGTGATCACGCACGTGAGCCTGTTGATCTTCTTCAGCGTCGTCGCAGGCACGTCGTCCGGGCTCTCGAACATGGTGCCGGGCAACACCGTGCTGTATCTCCTCGCGGGTGCGGCCTTCGGTGTCGTCGGTACGTTCATGTTCGTACCCAAGCTGCGCCGCTGGCTGAAAGTGGCCGTCCGACCGCAGATCAAAGAGGTCCTCGGTGAACTGGGCGAGCTCGCCCGCGACCCCAAACGCTTCTCGATCATCATCCTCGGCTGCGCGGCGACGACGTTGGGTGCCGCGCTCGCCTTGTGGGCGAGCATCGAGGCCTTCGGCGGCGGCACCACGTTCGTCACGGTCACGGTCGTCACCATGATCGGCGGGACTCTGGCTTCCGCGGCGCCGACGCCGGGCGGTGTGGGTGCCGTGGAGGCAGCGCTCATCGGCGGTCTCGCGGCCTTCGGCGTTCCCGCCTCCATCGCCGTCCCGTCGGTCCTGCTCTATCGCGTCCTGACCTGCTGGTTGCCGGTGTTTCTCGGGTGGCCGACCTTGCGGTGGCTCACCAAGCGAGACATGGTCTGATTGGTCCGATTCGGGGTGCGTGAACACCGCGAGTGCTAGCGTTCATGCAGGTGGGGGGCCTTATTCGACGGAGGGCGTTGCGATTTCCGATCTGGGACAGTTCATACCCACCGCCGAGGAGCGTTGGGTTCGTCTTTTCATCAGCGGAATGACGCTGACGTTCGGACTGGCCGGGGTGCTGATGATCCCGGCGGGGCAGTTCTCCGGTTCGGCCTCGATCGCGGTTCTTCTCGCGTCGGCCACCACGGTGCCCGTGGCCATCGCCTGGTACCTCCGTCCCTGGACATCCCCACGCCTGGCCATGGCCTATATCCTGTACGCCGATGTCGGCATCGTCTCGGTTCTGTTCGCCTTTCGGACTCACTTCGACGCGATGCCGGGTTGCGCGATGTTCGCGATCGTCGCCGCCTTCATCGTCGTCGGAAGTTCCTACCGGATGATGATGCTGCACCTCGCCGTCGCGACCGTCACTCTGCTGACACTCGGTGTCCTGGCCGTACTCGATGGTGCCGATCCGTGGTCGGCTGCGTCCCGCATCGTCACCATCGGTTCCCTGTACGCCGCCCCCTTCATGATCAAGGCCTACATCGGGCAGCTCCGACTCAAGGCCGCACGGGCGCTGCGCGACCCGTTGACCGGCCTGTGGAATCGCCGCGGTCTGCTGGACACCGTGGACACCCTCGGCGTCTCGCCTTCCGAGGCAGGCGACGCCGTGGGGGTGACGGTCCTCGACATCGACCGTTTCAAGCAGATCAACGACAGATTCGGGCACCCCTCGGGCGACGCCGTCCTGATCGAGGTCGCCCGACGCCTGTCCGAGGCCGTGGGCGATCGGTCGGCGGTCGCACGACTGGGCGGCGACGAGTTCGTGGTTGTCCGAGCCGGAACTCGTGAGGAGATCATCCAGTCGGACAACAGGATTCGAGCCGCCCTGGAGGAGACGTTCGACGGACCTCGGTTCACCACCAGCCTCGGATCCGCGGTCGAAGCACTCGACTCGGAGACCAGCATTCACGTCCTTGTCAGACGATTGATCGCACTGGCCGACATAGAGATGTACCGATTCAAGTCGCGAACCTCCGGGAACGCGGCCTCGTCCGATCGTCTTCCCGAAACGAACTCGCACGAGCAGACGCGGATCCGGATCGACGAACTCATCGCATCCGGCGGCCCCGATATCTTCTTTCAGCCCATCTGCGAGACCGTCACCGGATCCGTAGTCGGCTTCGAGGCGCTCTCGCGCTTTCCCTTCGGTGCCGGATCTCCGCTGTCGTGGTACCGCGACGCCACCGAGGCCGGCATCGGCCCCCGCCTCGAACGAGCCGCACTCGACAGGGCGCTCGACGCGATGCACGAGCTGCCGCCGGGATCGTTCGTCTCGCTCAACGCATCGGCCGACACCATCCGGACGACGAACCTGCTCGATCGACTACGTCCGCACCTGGCGTCCCGGACGTTCTATCTCGAGATCACCGAGCACGAGCGTGTCGACGACTACCTCGCGGTCACCCGAGCCATCGACACCCTCCGCGCTGCGGGAGTGCAGATTTCCATCGACGACGTCGGTGCCGGATTCGCCGGTCTACGTCACGTGATCGAACTGCGCCCGGACATCCTCAAAGTGGACTACGCGCTGGTCCACGGAATCGACCGTGATCCCCTGCGGCGAGCGGCCGCGGCCGCGATCATCGACTTGGCCCGGAAGATCGACGCCGCCGTCATCCTGGAAGGCGTCGAGACCGAAGGGGAACTGCAGGTGGCGAACGAACTCGGGGCCGAGATGGTTCAGGGCTTCCTCACCGGCCGACCGGAACCGGCGTCCGCGCACTCCCACCGACGAGTGGCGACGTGACCGAACCTTCCGGGATCAGATCGACGAATCGACGGTGAACTTGGTCAACGACGGCGCTGCGGCGAGCAGCGGCGGCAATTCGACGATCTTGCCCGGACCCGCGCGGAACTCGCGGTACTTCGCATCGGCCTCGACCGACTCCCACGTCTCGTAGGCAATCACGTGCGCCTCGTTCTCCTCGTCGACCCACACCTCGACTCCGAGGCAGCCCTCGAATGCGCGAGTATCGGCGAGTACCGTCCGCAACAACGAACGGGCCTCGGCGACGGACTCGGGCTTGAACGTCAGATCCAACAATGCAATGAGAGCCATGGCCCCAGTCTATGGGTCGTTCCCCAGGCTCCACTCCCGCCCACACTGGTCATCTCAGCCGAAGTGCCAAGTAGAACTCGATTCTGTCCTCCAGCCGCGACAGATCACGACCGGTGAGTTCCTCGATGCGCTGGATGCGATATCGGACGGAATTGACGTGCATGTGCAGCTGTTCGGCACAACGCGTCCAGGCACCGTTGGTGTCGAGGTACACCGACAGTGTCTCGACGAGATCGCTGTTGTGCAGGTCGTCGTAGTCCACCAGGGGAGTCAGCAGCCGCGAGGTGAACATGCGTCGCACGTCACCCGGAACGTTGGCGAGAAGAATTGTCAGCGTTGCCAATTCGTCGTGGCCGACGACGCTGCAGTCCGAGCCACGGCGCTCGGCGAGCCGGCGGGCGTAGCGCGCTTCCTCTATCGCACTTCGGATGTCGGCGGGCGCGGTCGGTGCGCTGACACCGATCGAGGTGCCGCTACCGATCAGTCCGGGCGCCAGCGTGTGGACGGCTCGCCGAACGGAATCGGTTCGGTCGGTTCGCGCCTCCACCAACGCGATGGCCTCGTCGTCGACGATCCCGACCGTGATCTCCAACGGTGCCAACACTTCTCGCAGCAACGGACGTAACTCACCGAGCCGCAACGGCTCGCCGGATGTGGCCACAGCCACTGCAGCGTAGCGTGTTTCGGTGTCGAGTCCGATGACGTCCATCTGGGCGAGGACGTCGGCGGGCGTCGCGCCCCCGACGATCGCGCGCACGAACTCCTGGGCCAGAATTCCCGACCCCGAGAGACGGTCGTCGACGCGACCGCGCTCCACGGCCACGATCGACGCCAGCTGCCCGGCCAGAGACAGCCTCGGTGCATCCCATGTCTGCCAATCGCTTTCGAATGCCACGAACCAATCCACGACCCGCGGTGCAGACTCTCCATCGACAGCGAACACCGACACACGCTGCTCTCGGCAGTACCGCGGCAGCCGCACCGACGTCATGAATTCCTGCGCCACGGCCTCGGTGTCCGGCGGGTTGTCGGATCCGGCGAGTACCCGTCCCGACGCAGTGACCACCCAGCAGTTCATGCCCAGATCGGAGCTGACCATCTCCAGCAGCGGGCCCAGTCCGCCGCCCGGGCCTGCGCTCGCCACGAGGCGTCGATGCCGGTCGAGCACGAGACTCAGGTCCGATGCTCTCGCCGTCGACAGTTGTCGGACGACACTCTCGGTGACCGTGGCGAAAGCGATGTCGGCCGGAACACGAAAGAGCGGTAGCCCGTGTTCGAGGCACGCGTCCACCAGATCGTCGGGTACCACGCCGTCGTCGGATGCCGCGAGCGCTGCGATGCCGGCCTTGGACACCGCCCGCACGAACGTCATCGAGTCCTCGGGGCCCGTCCGCCACATCAGACCGGTCAGCACCAGCTCGCCGCCGCTGAGATAGCGGCTCGGATCGAGCATGTCGGTGGTCACGACCCATCTGATCGTCGGATCGAAGTGCTCGGGAGTGACGATCGGCTGCAGTTCCAGATCGGGGAGATCAGCCAGATCACGCAGCCGCACGGTGAATCGACCTCCTCTTCGTAGGATCCTCCAAAACCTACACTGTGATCGGCGTCATACTTCGTCGTTCCTGTCTCTCGTTCGCATCGCACGCGGCGGCTGTACTGGGTGAACTTGATATGCAGACAGCGAGCGGAGAGCAAAGATATGCAATTCCTGCGACCACAGACCTGGAGCGACGCCTTGGCCGCAAAGGCCGACGATGTCGACGTGGTGCCCATCCAGGGCGGCACCGACGTCATGGTCGAGATGAACTTCGATCTGCATCGTCCGGGGGGCTTGCTGGACCTGAACCCGATCACCGAGCTGACCGAGTGGGAGCAGCTTCCCGACGGCACCCTGCGGGTGGGAGCCGGTGTGCCGTACGTACGGATCATCGCCGAGCTGGGAGACAGGCTTCCCGGCATCGCCCAGGCGTCCCGCACGGTCGGCTCGCCGCAGATCCGCAATCGCGGCACCGTCGGCGGCAACCTCGGTGGCGCGTCCCCCGCAGGCGATCTGCATGCGCCGCTGCTTGCGGCGGGCGCGACCGTCGAGGTCGAATCGGCCGAGCGCGGCGTGCGCATGATTCCCGCGACCGAGTTCTACCTCGGCGTCAAACGTAATTCCTGCCTGCCCGACGAACTCATTCGCGCCTTCCACGTGGCACCGGCAGCAGGGCCGCAGTACTTCTCGAAGATCGGCACCCGCAACGCCATGGTCATCGCCGTCTGCTCGTTCTCGATCGCACTGTTTCCGCACGAGGGTCGCGTCGGTACCGGTCTCGGCTCCGCTGCGCCGACGCCGCGTCGGGCTTACGATGCCGAGAACTACCTCGCGGCCGAACTCGAGTGGGACGGTGCTCTCGATCCTCGGGTGTCGGAGGAGTTCGGCCGATTGGTCAGTGCGGCAGCAAGTCCCATCGACGACGTACGTGGCACTGCCGATTACCGCAAGCACGCCCTGTCCGTGATGGCCCGGCGAACACTGGGTTGGGCATGGCGGGACCTCACAGCCGCACGGAAGGTGGCCTGAAACATGCGAGTCAATTGCACCATCAACGGTAAAGACATGGAAGCCGACGACGTCTGGGAGGGCGAAAGTCTGCTGTACCTGCTCCGCGAGCGCATGGGACTACCCGGGTCCAAGAACGCGTGCGAACAAGGCGAATGCGGTTCGTGCACCGTCTATCTCGACGGCATTCCGGCCTGCGCCTGCCTGGTGGCGGCCGGTCAGGTAGAGGGCCGCGAGATCCGTACCGTCGAGGGCCTCGCCGAGGGCGACAAGCTCGACCCGATGCAAGAGGCGTTCGTCGAGTGCGGAGCCGTTCAGTGCGGATTCTGCACCCCGGGACTGGTGGTCCAGGCGCACGACCTGATCGAGCGCGTTCCCAACCCGTCGGACGTCGAAATTCGCGAATCTCTCGCTGGAAACCTCTGCCGCTGTACCGGATACGAGAAAATCCTGGATGCAGTTCGGCTCGCTGCTACACGAAAGGCCGAAGCCGAATGACCACGGTGATCTCGGATGCGTACATCGCACCCATCGTCGGGGACGAAATCCCCTCCGGATATCTCGTGGTCGAGGGCACCACGATCAGCGCCATCGGCTCGGGCCCCGCACCGGTGATCGCCGGGGCCGAGACGATCGACGCGACGGGTTGCCTCGTCACCCCCGGCCTGGTCAACACCCACCACCACCTGTACCAGTGGGCTTCCCAGGGCCTGGCCAAGGACAACACGCTCTTCGAATGGCTTGTCGCCCTGTACAAGCCGTGGTCGAAGATGGACGCCGAGGTGGTCGGGGGAGCCGCAGCCGCCGGTCTCGGTTGGCTCGCCAAGTCGGGCTGCACCACCAGCACCGATCACCACTACATCTTCCCCAAGGGCCGAGGCGATCTGTTCGCCGCCGAGATCGATGCCGCACGACGCATCGGCGTCCGATTCCAGCCGTGCCGCGGCTCGATGGACCGAGGCGTGTCCGACGGCGGGTTGCCGCCGGACGAGGTGGTCGAATCGCTCGACGACATCCTCACCGCGACGGCCGAGGCCATCGACACCTACCACGACGCGTCCTTCGGTTCGATGCTCCGCATCGCGGTCGCACCGTGCTCGCCGTTCTCCATCAGCAAAGAATTGCTCGTGGAGTCCGCGGGGCTTGCCCGCGCCAAAGGTGTTCGCCTGCATACGCATCTGGCCGAGACCCTCGACGAGGAAGAGCACTGCCTCGCTCAGATGAACTGCACCCCGGTCGAGTACATGGAGCAGGTCGGCTGGCTGGGTGACGACGTGTGGTTCGCCCACGCGGTACACCTGCACGATTCCGATATCGCGAAGATGGCGGCCACCGGCACCGGTACCGCCCACTGCCCGAGTTCCAATGCACGGCTGGGCGCAGGTATCGCCCGAATCTCCGATCTGCTCGCGGCCTGCGCACCCGTCGGCCTCGGAGTCGACGGTTCGGCCTCGGCCGAAATGGTGCCGCTGGCCGGCGAAGTGCGACAGGCGATGTACATGCAACGAGCCAAGTACGGACCGACCGCACTGACGGCGCGTCAGGCACTCGAGATCGGAACACTGGGCGGAGCAACGGTACTGGGACGGCAGAGCGAGATCGGTTCGCTCGAGGTCGGCAAGCTGGCCGACATCGCGATCTGGCGCACGGACGGCTTCTACTCGGCCGTGGACGACCCCGTCGTTGCGTTCGCGTACGGGCAGACACCACCGCTCGCGCGGTTGATGGTGGGCGGTCGAACGATCGTCGAGAACGACGTGTTGACCAGCGCACCGCAGGACGAAATAGGCCGCGCCGGAGCCGATGCGCACCGTCGCCTGATGAAACTCGCGGAGGACGTGCTGTGAGCGCCCCGACCACCACACCCCGTCAAGCTCCCGCCGACATCCCCGCACCGGGACGCGGTCGCGTCGGAGACAGCCCACTGCGACCCGACGGCACCCTGAAGGTCAAGGGCGAGTTCGCATATTCGTCGGACCTGTTCATCGACGGCATGCTCTGGGGCGCAACGCTTCGCAGCCCTCATCCCCGGGCGAAGATCGTCTCGGTCGACATCTCCCAGGCTCTGGCGACTCCCGGCGTCGAGGCCGTGCTCACCCACGACGACGTGCCGGGACGCAAATGCTTCGGACTCGACCACACGTGGGACCAGCCGGTGCTGGCCTTCGACGAGGTGCGGCACGAAGGCGAACCGATCGCACTCATCGCCGCCGATCATCCCGAAACTGCCAGGCGTGCAATGGAAAAGATCGTCGTGGTCTACGACGTGCTCGAACCCCTGACCGATGCCCGACGCGCAGCCCTCGACCCGGACTACCCGAAGGTGCAGGAACGCGGCGGAGTGGCCCGCCATCAGCCGGTTCGCGTCGGCAACGTCGCAGCCGCGCGGGCGACCGCGGACGTGATCGTCAGCAGCGACTTCGCCGTCGGCATTCAAGATCAGGCGTTCCTGGGACCCGAATCGGGACTGGCTGTTCCGGCCGAGGACGGCGGCGTCGACCTGTACGTGGCGACCCAGTGGATGCACAACGACCTCGCGCAGATCGGGCCCTGCCTCGGACTGCCCGAGGAGAAGATCCGGATGACGCTCGCCGGCGTCGGTGGGGCATTCGGTGGTCGCGAGGACCTGTCGATGCAGATCCACGCGGCGATGCTCGCCATGCACACCGGCAAGCCCGTCAAGATCGTCTACAACCGCTACGAATCGTTCTTCGGACACGTGCACCGCCACCCCGCGCAGATGCACTACGAGTACGGTGCGACTCGCGACGGCAAGCTCGTGTTCGCCGATGTCGAGATCATCCTCGACGGCGGCGCGTACACCTCCGCCACCCTCAATGTGGTCGGCAACGCTGCCTCTCTGGGCGTGGGACCGTACGTCATCCCCAACATCGAGATCGATGCGTACGGGGTGTACACCAACAACCCGCCGTGCGGCGCTATGCGTGGATTCGGCGCAGTACAAGCATGTTTCGCGTACGAGTCGATGATGGACAAGCTCGGCGAGGCCTGCGGCATCGGTCCGGTGGCGATCCGGCAGATCAACGCCGTCAGCCAGGGATCGATCCTGGCGACCGGCCAGGTCATCGAAGCGCCCGCGCCGCTCGCCGAGATGCTCGCCCGAGCCGAGGCGATGGAACTGCCTGCTCCCGTGGACGCGTCGGACATCCGTAATCTGCCGGGTGGGGCATCGCAGACCACCCACGGCGAAGGCGTCGTACGCGGGATCGGTTACGGCGTCGGCATCAAGAACATCTGCTTCTCCGAGAACTACGACGACTACTCCACCGCGCGCGTTCGACTGGAGGTGATCGGTGGCGAGGCAACAGCATTGGTGCACACCGCTGCCGCCGAGGTCGGGCAGGGACTGGTGACGTTGGAGGCCCAAATCGCACGCACCGAGCTCGGTGTCACCAAGGTCGTCATTCATCCCGCCGACACCAAGGTCGGCAATGCCGGATCTTCCTCGGCGTCACGGCAGTCGTACATGACCGGCGGGGCGGTCAAGACCGCCTGCGAGGCCGTGCGCGAGGCGGTATTCGTCCTGGCCGGCCTGTACCTGGGTCGCGCGGTGGCAGACCTGAGCCTCGACGGCGGCAAGATCGTCTCGGCCACCGACGGTGTGCTGGCGACGATCGAGGATGTGCTCGGCGACCGAGTCATCGAGCAGACCCGCGAATTCCACCATCGCCCCACCAGCGGAATGGATCCGGTTACCGGACAGGGCGCGAGCCACACCCAGCTCGCACTGTGTGTCCATCGCGCCGTGGTGGACGTCGACGTCGAACTCGGCCTGGTCAAGGTCGTCGAGATGGCGGCCGTGCAGGACGTCGGCAAGATACTCAACCGGCTCTCGCTCGAGGGCCAGATCCACGGCGGCACAGCGCAGGGCCTCGGTCTGGCGGTGATGGAGGAAATAGTCGTCGTGGACGGTCTGGTGAAGAACCCGTCGTTCACCGACTACCTGATTCCGACCATTCTGGACATGCCGCCCATGAAGCTGGACATCCTCGAGAACCCGGATCCCCTGGCACCGTACGGTCTTCGCGGTGCGGGTGAGCCACCCACCCTCTCGTCGACGCCCGCAGTGGTCGCAGCCATCCGCAATGCCACCGGGCTCGCGTTGACCCGCGTGCCCGTTCGACCCGAACACATCATCAACAGCTGATCCGAGTTCCATCACCATTCGACGAAACCTTATCCGGCACAACCGCACCGACGCCAACTCCCCCGGCTCGTCGGCCCGGCCCCACGCTCGACGAGGTTGATCACGCCCTGGGAGGGCCGATCATGACCGACGTACGCACATCCAGCACTCGCCAGAGTGGACGAGGTCGATCCCAGATCGACAAGTTCTTCGACATCACCGGCCGCGGTTCGACGCTCTCACGCGAAGTTCGCGGTGGCGTCACCACATTCGTGGCCATGGCCTACCTGATCGTCCTCATTCCGCTGATCATCGGTGATGCCCGCGATGTCACCGGTGCCACGCTCGATCCGGCTCAACTGTCGACCATGGTGGCATTGTCGGCCGGTCTGACGACCATCCTGATGGGGGTCGTCGGAAACGCGCCCCTCGCCATGGCGGCCGGCCTCGGGGTGACGCCCATCGTGGTGTTCCAGGCAGCCCCGTACATGACCTGGCCGCAGGCGATGGGACTGGTGGTTCTCGAGGGCGTCGTCATCGTGGTCTTCGCTCTCACCGGCGTGCGGCAACTCATCATGGATGCCATACCTCTGGTCCTCAAACAGGCGATCGGTGTCGGAATCGGCGCGTTCATCGCGCTCATCGGACTGGTCGACGCCGGGTTCGTCGGGCACCACGAGTCAGCAGCCACCGCGGTCACCCTCGGCACGTTCGGCAAGCTCGCCGGCTGGCCCGTGTTCGTCTTCTGTGTCGGCCTGATCCTGATGATCATGCTGTTCGTGCGGAAGGTGCCGGGTGCGATGCTCATCGGAATCTTCGTGGCCACCAATCTGGCGATCGTCTTGAACTCGGTGTTCGACATCGCACCGGAGGCCTGGGGACCGGTTGTTCCGAAGGTGCCCGATTCCATCGTCGCCACACCACAATTCGACCTGATGTTCAACGTCGACCTGTTCGGCGGGTTCGCTCGGGCCGGAATCGTCACCGCGTCGGTCGTTCTGTTCACTCTCGTTCTCTCGGGCTTCTTCGACGCGATGGGTACCATCCTCGGAGTCGGTGAAGAGGCCGGACTGGTCGACAAGCAGGGCAGGATGCCCGGCCTGAGCCGCATCCTCACCGTCGACGGCATCGGTGCCATCGTCGGTGGTGCGATCAACGGATCTGCGAACACGGCCGTCGTGGAGTCCGCGGCGGGGGTCACCGAGGGTGCGCGAACGGGTCTCGCCAGCGTCGTCACCGGCGGATTGTTGACGAGCCTGATCTTCTTCACTCCGCTGGCCGGCGTGGTTCCGGTCGGTGCCGCGGCCCCGGCCCTGGTTCTGGTCGGTGCACTGATGATGACGCACGTACGCAAGATCGATTGGGAGAACACCGAAATCGCGATCCCGGCCTTCCTGACCATCGTGCTGATGCCCTTCACGTACTCGATCACCGTCGGAGTCGCGGCGGGTGTCATCGCGTACACCCTCGTCCGCCTCGCCAAAGGTAAAGCGCGTCAGACGCATTGGCTGCTGTACCTGATGTCGGGCATCTTCCTGATCTACTTCGCCCTGCACCCGATCGAAGAAGCGTTGGGAATCTCGTAACGTGAAAGAGATCGTCGATCGTCTGACCGCCTGGGACCACGCGGGTGTTCCCTACGCGGTGGCGACAGTCATCGCGGTGTCCGGAAGTGCTCCACGACTTCCGGGTGCCGCGATGGCGGTCTGCGCCGACGGTGAGGCCGTCGGCAGCGTCTCCGGCGGCTGCGTCGAAGGAGCCGTGTACGAATTGTGCCAGCAGGTTCTCGAGACCGGCGAGTCCAAGCGAGAGTCGTTCGGCTACAGCGGTATCGACGCCTTTGTGGTCGGCCTGACATGCGGGGGTGTGATCGAGGTCTTCGTCCGCCTCGGGCCGCCGCGGTCCGTACTCGCGGCCATCGCATCGGATACTGCGGTCGCCACGGTGACGATGCTCGACGGCTCCGGACAGTCACTTGCGGTCTCGTCTTCGGCAACAATGGGCACGACCGGTTTCGCCGACGTCGACGCGGTGGTCGTCGGTGAGGCGCTGGCGATGTTGGACTCCGGCGGTACCGGCATTCGGTCGGTGCGGTGTCGGCCGGATCTCGACGTGTTCGTGCAGTCCTACGCAACCGCCCCGCGGCTACTGATCTTCGGAGCCATCGACTACGCCGGAGCACTCGCTCGGGTGGGCAAGTTTCTCGGCTACCACGTCACGGTGTGCGATGCCCGGCCCGTATTTGCCACTGCTGCACGGTTTCCCGATGCCGACGAGGTGGTGACCGAATGGCCGCACAGCTATCTGGCGCGGACGGCAGTCGATGCCCGGACAGTGATCTGCGTGCTCACCCACGACGCCAAGTTCGATGTGCCGCTGCTCGAAGTAGCGTTGCGACTGCCCGTCGCATTCGTGGGGGCTATGGGATCGCGCCGGACTCACGACGATCGCGCGGCCCGGTTGCGTGACGTCGGATTGACCGAGCAGGAGCTCGCACGCTTGAAGTCGCCGATCGGCTTGGACCTGGGTGCGAGAACTCCGGAGGAAACTGCGCTGGCTATCGCGGCGGAATTCGTGGCCGTGCGACGCGGGGGTAGTGCGCTGCCACTGACACGTACGGCCGGTCCGATTCACCACGACGGGGCGAATGCGAAATACGCTTGAACCTTGGTTGTGCTGTTTCGTCGTCGCCCTCCTGCCTATGAAAGACCCACTCCGGAACGGATAGTCTCTGCGCGGGGGGCCCGAATCGAGTGTTTTCATTTCTTGTCGGTGGCACGGGTTAGTCTTCTTTCAGTTCGAACGCACGTTCTGAAATGTTGCTCACCGGGGGGTGAAAAGATGGGTGCACTGCCAGCTGTGTCACTGGAGGCGTTGACCGCTGCCGCGTGTGAGGAGAATCGGCAGGCCGCCCGCAAGATCTCCGCCTGCTACGACGTCCATCGGAGCTGGATCACCCTCGACACCAAACACAAGCATTACAGCCGATACGGACGCACCGAGATGGCAGTCGCGTTGGGATGTTCGGCGACGGTCGCCGAATCGTACGTCTCGATCGCCGTCGCTTTGCACACCCGATTGCCACTGTTGCGCGCGGCGTTCGAGACCGGTGAGGTCGACCTTGCGCGGGTACGGACGGTATGCCGGATCCTCGACAACCTGAGCGACGACATCGTGAAGAAGGTCGAGGACGAGATCGTCGAAGCGGCTCGGCGGTCGTCGCCGGGTCCGCTGGAGAAGGAGATCTGGGACATCCTCCTGCGGGTCGCCCCGGAAGAAGCAGCAGCACTACGCGAGTTCGCGAAGAGGTTCCGCACCGTCACTTACACCCCGGCCGGGGAACTGGCCCGCATTCGGGCGGAGTTGACCGCACCCGAAGCCGCCGCCGCATGGCAGCTGCTCGAGGAGATGGCCGACACCCTCTGCCCGAAAGACCCGCGTGGGAAGAAGGAACGCCTGTGCGATGCGTTCATGGCCCGCATGCACGGCGAACCCCGCCTGGAATGCTTGTGCCAACGGGAGAACTGCCCGAAGAAGGATGCGGTGCTGCCCGATCGGCGGGTGCCGCTCACGATGATCACCGTCGACATCGCCACCCTGATCGGCCTGCTCTCGAACCCTGCGTATCTGGCCGGTCATGGTTCCATCGACCCCGACCTCGCCCGGGAACTCGCACGCAACAGTCAGTGGCAGGTCCTGCTGACCGAAGCGATCACCCTCGCCGAATCCCTCGGGCTGGCTGTCCAGAACCCGGAGACCGGGGATTGGGAACGAATCCCCGACAGAGAAAAGACCGAGCCTGCAACAGAAACCGGCACGGCAACGGCAGCGGGTACGGACACCGACACGTCAGCGTCAGCGGGCACCGTTCCGGGCACGGCAGCAACGGCAGCGGGTACGGACACCGACACGTCAGCGCCAGCGGGCGCCGTTCCGGGCACGGCGGCAGGGGCGGTACCGGATTCGGATGCGGATGCCTCTGCGGGCACCGACACGACTGCCGAGACACCCACGGACGCGAACGCAGGTGCAGGTGCAGGTGCAGGTGCAGGTGCACAGAATGCATCGACGGCTGATTCGAGTGCGGAGACAGCTTCGGCGTCGGAACAAACCGGGCCCAGTTCTCCTGCACCCGAACACAGCTCGCCGGCAGGAGATAGGGTCGACCAGGTCGACAATCCGGTGCCTATCACCGAGCCCGCGACCGACCCGGCAGCAGCTACCACCCCAGGCTCAGGCCCAGCCCACAAGCACGCAGCAACAACCGCTTCGGCGGCTATAACCAAGCCGCTACCGGAGCCGTGTAAGGCGACCGGCCCAGAGCCAGTGGCGTCACCAGAACCCGCACCGACTTCGTCGACACCTGTCCAACAGAGGCCGACCGCTGATCCAGCGCCAGATACGAGCGAAAACCAATCTCCCACTGCACCATCCGATACCACCAGGAACCACGAAACCGGCAGTGACGAGGAAACTATCAGTGGATCCGAGCCCACATCGATCGGTAGTCCGGCACCGAGTACTCGCCCAGGTGCGGGTACCGATACCGAGGATCGACCTCCGCGCCGCCTGCAATCGTTGACCTCAGCCGCAGCCCTGTTCTGCACCCACACCCCTGTCGGCCGGGGCACACGGCACAGCTCTGCCCTTCAACTGCCCTCTGCGATCCGGCGCAACAACCGAACGATCCCCACTGCAAGCCACACTCCCTCGGGCATCTACCTCGGCACCGCCTCCCTCGCCGCCGCACTCGAAGCCGCCATCGCCGCCGACCCCACCCTCGGAAAGTCGGTCTCCCGCGACCCCCTCACAGACCGGGCCCTGATCTACCGCCCCGACACTCTCACCAGCGCAGCGGTCCGATTCCGCGACAAACACTGCCGCTTCCCCGGCTGCCACCGCCCCGCCGCCCGCTGCCAACTCGACCACATCACCCCGTTCGACCACACCAACCCTCTCGGCGGCGGCTGGACCACCGTCAACAATCTGCAATGCCTCTGCGAATACCACCACACCGTCAAAACCGCCGGCTACTGGAAAGCCACCATGCTCCCCGGCGGAGCCATCCTGTGGACCTCGACCTCGAAGACCACCCGAATCACCCTGCCCGCCAACGGCACCGCCGTCCCCATCCTCGGAAACGACCTCAGACCACACATCCCCACCAAACCGAAACGATCCGGCATCATCGCCTACCCCAACCCACCCGACAACCAGGAGCAGGAGACAGAAGACACGGCAGCACCGCCGTTCTAGGCGCGCGCCAACAAACGCCCGGTCGAGGATTCCGATCCCGCGATCCAGGACCGCCGCACCACACCCGACAACCCGAGTCGGTCGTACGCCGTCACCGGATTACGGTGGTACAGCTGCGCGACGTCGACGGTGAACCGTTCGGCGGGTGCGAACACCACAAGATCTGCAGCGCAACCGATATCGATGCGTCCGCGATCGGCCATACCGACCTGATCGGCAGTATTCGTGGCCATCCACCGCACGATGTCGGTCAGTGCGAACCCACGGGCACGCGCCTCCGTCCACACCGCAGCGAGCGAGACCTGCAACGACGCGATCCCGCCCCACGCATCACCGAAGTCTCCGGTGTCGAACCTCTTCAGATCCGGCGTGCAGGGGGAGTGGTCGGTGACGATGGTATCGATTGTGCCGTCGGACAAACCCTGCCACAACAACTCTCGATTGCCGGCCTCGCGGATCGGCGGGCAACACTTGAACTGGGTGGCGCCCGCCGGTACTGCTTCCGCATCGAAACACAGGTAATGCGGGCAGGTCTCGACGGTCACCCGCACCCCGTCGCGCTTCGCCGCCGCAATCATCGGCAACGCATCGGCACTCGACAGATGCAGAATATGCACCCGGCACCCGGTCCTCCGCGACAACTCGATCACCTGCTCGATGGCCCGGTTCTCGGCGGCACGCGGACGCGATTCCAAGAATCCCGAGTACTCACGACCCGTCGCCGACGGTGCCTCGGCGATCACCTCGGCGTTCTCGGCGTGCACGATCATCAACCCGTCGAACGACGCGATCTCGATCAGAGCCTTCTCGAGCTCCGGAATCGTCAGCGGCGGAAATTCGTCCACGCCCGACGCGAGCAGAAAGCACTTGAAGCCGAACACCCCCGCCTCGTGCAGTGGCCGCAGCTGATCGACATTGCCTGGAACGGCACCACCCCAGAAGCCGACGTTGACGACCGACTGATCCGCCGCCACCCGCCGCTTGATCTCCAACGCCGCGACGTCCACTGTCGGCGGGATGCTGTTGAGTGGCATATCGACGATGGTCGTGATGCCTCCCGCGGCCGCGGCTCGGGTCGCGCTGGCGAACCCTTCCCATTCGGTGCGCCCCGGCTCGTTGACGTGCACATGGGTGTCCACCAAACCCGGCAGCAGCACCTCATCCGGCCCCAGCTCGACCGCCACCTCCGCGGACACGCGGGCATCCACGGAGTCGATGGCCACGATTCGGCCGTCACGAACGGAGATCGAGGCCGCAACCTCCCGTCCGCCGATCACCGCCCGCGACGCGCGAACAACCAGATCAGACTGCACTGGAGACACTCTGGAGCTCCGAGGACTTCCAGGCGATGTCGGCGGCATCGAGAGCTTCGGCGTCGAGCTCACCGAACAATCGCAATCGGGACAGTCCGCCATCGGGGTACACGTCCAGTCGCAGGTGTGTGTACGCGTCGGCCTCGTTCAACAGGAAGCGATGGCGGGTGTCCGGCTGGACGGCGGTGCGGGGCAGAATCTCGGTCCATGCCGTCGGGTCCGTGATGTGTCGGCGACGAGAATCGATGGCGCTGAGTCGAATCCACCCCGGTGCGTTACCGACGTAGTAGCTGGTATCGACCTCCACGTGGCGCGGGGCACCGGGCGATGCGAGAGCGAACACTGCGAAATCGTTGCCGCCGTTGCGTCGTCGAGAGTTCTCCCAGCCTTCGCCCATGTTGCGAGCACGCCCGGGCAGGATGATGTTGGCCGGCGAGGAGTAGAAGGCGTCGGAGCAATCGGTGAGCCGAGCGCCGTTCTCCGCGGCCAGCAGGTCGACGGTGCCTGCGAGGAACCGCGGATCCTGCACCACCTGGCCGTGCACACGGAACCGGGCGACGCCGCCGTCGGGGTAGATCGACAGACGCACATGCGTCCACCGGTGCCGATCGGCCACCTCGTACCTGTTCGCGGTGTCTCCGGTTGCGGGAGACTTGTCGACGATGCTGTGCCACTCCGCATTCTGCACATCCTCGATGGACGGATAGCCCTCGATCGACGCAGCCTCGACGGACACGAACGGCGGGTAGTTGCCGGTGAAGTGAGCGGTGTCGACCACGACGCCATGCACGATGCCCGGTGCTCCCAACCGTACGATGGCCCAGTCGTGACCGCCCTCGTCACGACGACGCCGAGTTTCCCACCCGTCGTACACCTTTCCCTTGTGGCCGAAGTCTGCTGGATCGAACAGCGGGGCATCGGGCTTGATCAGGTTCTCGCGCTGGGCGAACAGTTCGTCGTTCGCTGCGGAGACGCTGCCGCCGAGCGCCCGAGATGCCAGATCGGTCAGAGTGGTGAAATCGGTTCCGGTCATGAAGTTCCTTCCAAAATGTGTGTGGTGGCCAAGGTTCGGCCCACCTCGTGCAACAGCCGGGCCGCGTCACGCATCGAGATCCGAGGGTCCGGCTCCAGCTCGGTCAGTGCATAGGAGGCGGTGATTCCGTAGGGACGCAATCGATCCAAACCGACGGTGCTCCGTCCGGCGACGGTGATCACCGGGACACCGGCTGCACGTGCGGTGTTCGCGACACCGATCGGTGCCTTGCCGTGCAGGCTCTGCTCGTCCAGCGAGCCCTCACCGGTGACGACCAGATCGGCCGACGCCAGAGCGCTACCGAAGTCGATCAGTTCGAGCACCGTCTCGATCCCCGGCTTGGCCGCGGCACCGAGTACGGCCATGGCACCGAAGGCGGTTCCGCCGGCCGCCCCTGCGCCCGCCAGGCCGCTGAGGTCACGGCCGATTGCGTTGCGCACCAGATGCGACCACTGCCGCATCCCGTGTTCCAGATACAGCAACTCCTGCGGTCCGGCACCCTTCTGCGGGCCGTAGACCGCCGCGGCTCCGGTGACACCGAGCAACGGATTGTCGACGTCACACGCCAGCTCGAACACCGCGTTCCGAGCCGACGGCAGCAATCCGCTCAGATCGAGGTGGACTGCACCGCGCAGCGGACCACCACCGCGCGCCACCTCGCCTCCGCCGGCATCGAGGATGCGCGCACCGAGCGCGACGAGCATGCCCGCGCCGCCGTCGGTGGAGGCACTGCCCCCGAGCCCGACGACGATACGCCGCGCTCCCGAACCGTACCCGGCACCTGACTCGAGTGCGTGCGCGATTACGGTACCGAGACCGAATGTGCTCGCTCCCAACGCATCCGGCTCACCGCCGGGCAGGAGCTCGAGCCCGACCGCCGACGCCAGCTCGACAACAGCGGTGTCACCGCGACGGGCATACGACGTCTTTACCGGCTCACCCGTCGGCCCCGCACACGTGACGGCCACTCGATCCCACCCGGCGGTGACGGCAGCGTCGACGGTGCCGTCACCCCCATCGGCGACGGGCAGGCACACCGTCTCGAGGGACGAGTCGACCGAGAGCATCCCCGACGCCAACGCCCGCGCGACCTCGGCCGCCGACAGCGAGCCCTTGAACTTGTCCGGAGCGAGCAGAATGCGCGTCATCTCTAGTCCAGCAGAAGCAACGCGGTCGGCGCGTCGGACGAGGTGGTTGCCAGCTCCTCGAACTCGCCGACGTTGTCGATCTCGGTGCCCATCGAGATGTTGGTGACCCGCTCGAGGATGATCTCCACGACGACGGGAACCTTGTGCTCGTTGGCCAGAGTCCTGGCCCGCACCAGCGTCTCGCCGATGAGGTCGGGATCGGTGACGCGAAGCGCTTTGCAGCCCAATCCTTCTGCCACCCGAACATGGTCGACGCCGTAGCCCTTGGGGATACCGGGCTGCGTGTCCTGTGATTCCTGGGTGTTGATGTTGTCGAATCCCAGCTGCACGCAGAAGTCCATGTCGAAGGCGCGCTGCGCCTGCCGGATCAGCCCGAGGTACGAGTTGTTCACCACCACGTGCACGTACGGCAGGTTGAACTGCGCGCCGACAGCGAGTTCTTCGATCATGAACTGGAAGTCGTAATCTCCCGACAGTGCAACGACATTCGCCTTGGGGTCGGCTGCCACCGCACCCAGTGCCGCGGGAATGGTCCAGCCGAGCGGGCCGGCCTGCCCGCAGTTGATCCAGTTGCGAGGGGAGTAGACGTGCAGGAACTGACCGCCCGCGATCTGCGAGAGCCCGATGGTGCTGACGTAGCGGGTGTCTCGGTCGAAGACCTTGTTCATCTCCTCGTACACGCGCTGCGGCTTGATCGGCACGTTGTCGAAGTGGGTGCGGCGATGCATCGTGCGCTTCCTTGTCGCACAGTCCTCGACCCAGCCCGAGAGATCACGCACCGTGCCTGCCGCCCGACGTTCTTCGGCAACGGCGACGAACTGCTCGAGGGCGGCCTTGGCGTCGGAGATGATGCCGTAGTCCGGTGCGAAGACGCGTCCGATCTGGGTCGGCTCGATGTCGACGTGGACGAACTTGCGGCCCTTGCGGTACGTGTCCAGTCCGCCGGTATGCCGATTGGCCCAGCGGTTTCCGATCCCGAGCACGAAGTCCGAGGCGAGCAGGGTCGCGTTGCCGTACCGGTGCGCGGTCTGCAGCCCGACCATGCCTGCGGCGAGACGGTGGTCGTCCGGGATCGTGCCCCAGCCCATCAGGGTCGGGATGACCGGGACGTCGAGTATCTCGGCGAGCTGGACGAGCAGGTCCGAGGCATCGGCGTTGATGATGCCGCCGCCGGCCACGATCAACGGGCGCTCGGCCGCGAGGAGCATGTCGATGGCCTTCTCGGCCTGTGCGCGCGAGGCGACGGGCTTGTGCACGGGCAGCGATTGGTAGGTTTCGGGATCGAAGTCGATCTCGGCCAGCTGCACGTCGATGGGCAGGTCGATCAACACCGGTCCCGGACGGCCGGATCGCATCAGGTGGAACGCCTGAGCGAACGCACCGGGAACCTGCGCCGGTTCGAGCACGGTCATCGCCATCTTGGTCACCGGTGCGGCGATCGCCGCGATGTCGACGGCCTGGAAGTCCTCCTTGTGCAGCCGCGCAACCGGGGCCTGGCCGGTGATGGCGAGGATCGGAATCGAGTCGGCCATGGCCGAATACAGCCCGGTGATCATGTCGGTACCGGCCGGGCCGGAGGTTCCGATGCAGATGCCGATATTGCCCGGTGCCGCTCTGGTGAACCCCTCCGCCATGTGCGAGGCACCCTCGACGTGGCGGGCCAGCACGTGGCGGATCCCACCGTGATCGCGCATCGCCGCGTAGAAGGGATTGATGGCCGCACCGGGGAGACCGAATGCGGTTGTGGCATTTTCGAGTTCGAGTATCTTCACTGCGGCATCGGCCGCGCGCATCCTGGGCATATCAGTTTCCCTTACCGGAGAGCCGAGCGACGCCGCGGTACAGCGCCGAATGATCCAGTCCACCATCACCATTGGCGCGGGCCGAGGCCATCAGCTGCGCCAGCACCGCGCCCATCGGGATCACGACCCCCGCCTCACGCGCAGCCGAGGTGACGATGCCGAGATCCTTGTGGTGCAGGTCGATGCGGAACCCGGGCTCGAACGAGCGGTCCAGCATCTTCTGTGCCTTCTGGTTCAGCACTGCCGAGCCGGCGAGGCCGCCGCCGAGAACCTCGACCGACGCTGCCAGGTCGACGCCGTACGCCTCCAGGAACGCGATCGCCTCCGCGAGCACCTGAATGTTGCCTGCCACGATCAGCTGGTTGGCCGCCTTGACGGTCTGACCGGACCCACTCGGACCCACGTGCACGACGGTCTTGCCGACGACGTCGAGAATCGGCTTGGCCGTGGCGAAGTCGTCCGCGCTGCCTCCGACCATGATCGACAGGGTCGCGTTTTCGGCACCGGCCTGGCCTCCGGAGACCGGGGCATCGAGGATCCGGAAGCCGCGCGAGATCGCGTCGGCAGCCAAGGTGGCGGTGACGTCGGGACGGATGCTGGAGAAGTCGATGATCAGCGCGTCGCGTCGAGCATTGTCGAACACACCACCCTCACCGACCAGGACGTCCTGCACATCGGGGGAGTCGGGAACCATGATCGCGATGACATCCGCGTCGTGGACGGCCTTGGCGATGGAGTCGGCGGCCGTGCCGCCCGCTTCGACCAGGGGCCCGGTGCGATCGGGAGTCAGGTTGTAGCCGACCACCTGGTGGCCCGCCTTGGCGAGATGAACGGACATGGGGCTGCCCATGATCCCGAGGCCGATGAATGCGATGGTGCTCATATCAATCCCTACTTGGTAGTGGTGCCGGTGGAAAGAGCCAGCTCCAGCCAGTCGAACGTGTCCTGGCGGGTGGCTTTGTATTCGAGTCCGACGTAGCCGTCGTAACCACGTTCGGCGAGGCCGGCGAGCTGTCCGCCGAGGTCGAGCGATCCGGTGCCCGGTTCTCCGCGGCCGGGGGAGTCGGCGATCTGCACGTGCCCGATCAGGTCGTGGTGGGCCTCGAGCGCTGCGGGCACGTCGTCTCCGTTGACGGCGAGGTGGTACAGGTCGGCAAGCAGGCGCAGATTGTGGACGTCCTGTTCACGGGCAACTCGACGGATGGTGGCGACGGCTCCGGCAGCGGACTTCAGCGGGTAGGCGGGTGCGCCGCTGACGGGTTCGACCAGTACGACCGCACCGATTTTCGCTGCGGCCTTCCCGGCTGCGGCCAGGTTCTCGATCGCGACCTCGTCCTGGTCGAGCGGGTCGACTCCGTCGATGCGGTTTCCGTAGAGGGCGTTGAACGCCTTGGTGCCGAGTTGTTCGCCGATTCCGACGGTGGCGTCGATGTTGTCGCGGAAGGCCTGCACCTGCGCTGGATCGGACAGAATCCCGCGGTCGCCTGCCGGCATGTCGCCGGCGGCGAAGTTCAGTCCGGTCAGCTGTACCCCGGCATCGCGGATCGAGGACACGAACGCAGAGACATCGGCGTCCGACGGCACCGGGCCCCCGAACGGCCACCAGAATTCGACGGCGTCGAAGCCGGCATCTCGGGCGCGCTGCGGTCGATCGAGCAGAGGCACGTCGGTGAAGAGAATGGAACAGTTGACGGTGTAGTGAAGCCTGGAATCAGCGAAGGTGTTCATGCACAGTGCCTTTCAGTTCTGAGGTTGCGGCAGGCCGCGGTACCTGCGCCAGCTGCCGGTGTAGGTGATGTCGGTCAGCTCGTCCGGTTGTGCATCGAGCACCCCGGGGCGGAGGCCGACGCCGAGGACCGAGCGCCCGTCCTCGAGCGCGACCACGGTGAGTTCGAGCTCCGGCGGTTCGTCCGGCAGGAACGCCGTGCGGATGTCGTCGAGCGGAATGTCGTAGAGCTCGCCCTCGATGGCCGCACCTGCGGTGTGGTCGAGCAGCAGCGCGGGGAATTCGTCTCGTACCGAGAAGAAGCGGTAGTTCGGTGTGGTGCGCACTGTCCCGACGAACGGGTGGGACGAGACGTTGTGGTGCAGGCTGCCGCCCCGCATCGCACCACCGTTGCAGAAAAGCTCCGTCATGAAGTCGTTCCTCTCGGGCTCGATCGGATCGGACTCAAAGTCCGTAATACGGAATAGTGATTCCGTTTTGTGATTCGAGTGTGGCGTGCACCACGTGGATCTGTCAAGACCCGCTCACCCGGACTGCCCGACCGAAGCGCCGAATGCCGCAGTGCGGCAACACCGAAAGACTCGACGCAGACAGTCCGAGATCAACCCTTGACAGTGGATGTGATCGGTGTCACGCTCGTTTGGTGGAATCAACATTTCGTATAGCGGAATCAGGAACCGACGCTGCAGTCGTCGAGCTGAACGCGGCCTCCGACGCCGATGCGGCACGCAGGCTGTCACTGTGCCTGGACGTACCCCGCTGGGTAGAGGGGGTTCTGAGCGCCCGCCCGTTCACCGACACACAGGCCCTGCGTCACGCCATCCGTCACGCTGCCCGACCATTGACGGCCGAGGAGGTGGGGCGAGCACTCGCCGTGCATCCGCGTATCGGGGAAAGACCCGACGGCCGCGACGCAAGTTCGGAGTACGCGAGCGCCGAGCAATCCGGCGTCGACATCTCCGACGCGAGCATCGAACAACGGCTACGAGCAGGAAACGTGGCCTACGAGAACCGATTCGGACAGGTGTTTCTGATCAGGGCCGCAGGCCGGGATGCCCACGCGGTTCTCGACGCTCTACACGGCAGGCTCGGCAACGACTCCGAGACCGAGGCCGCCGTCGTCGAACACGAGCTTCGCGAGATAGCCGAGATTCGCGCGACAGGAGGCCTCGGCGATGCCTGAGTCGACGAGCCACGTGACCGCTCACGTGCTCGATGCAGCGAGAGGCATTCCTGCGCAGGGTGTCTCGATCGTACTGTCCGATGTCCACGGCACCCCCGTCGCCGACGCGGTCACCGACGAGCAAGGACGCGTCGCCGCGCTCGGTCCCAGCGAACTCGAACCGGGCGTCTACCGCCTGACTTTTGCAACCGGCGCGTACTTCGCCGCCCAGCACTTCGAGTGCTTCCACCCCGAGGTTCTCGTCACTTTCGAGATCACCGCATCCGACCAGCACTACCACATCCCACTTCTGTTGAGCCCGTTCGCTTTCACCACCTATCGAGGGAGCTAGAACCCATGACCATCGTGCTCGGAGCAAACCAGTACGGCAAAGCCGAATGCAGACTCGTCCGCATCGACCGCGAGACGCCCCGCCACCGGATCACCGACGTCAGCGTCACCTCGCAGCTGCGCGGAGATCTCGAGGCCGTCCACACCGAGGGCGACAACGCCCACGTCGTCGCGACCGACACCCAGAAGAACACCGTCTATGCCTTCGCCCGCGACGGCATCGGGGCGATCGAGAACTTCGCTCTGCGCCTCGGCGCGCACTTCACCGACAGCTTCGACTGGATCACCGGCGGCCGCTGGGAGATCGAGCAGTACTCCTGGTCGCGAATCGCCGACGGTGAAGACGGATACGACCACTCGTTCGTCAAGGCCGGCGACGAGAAGCGGAACACGATCGTGACGGTCGATGGCGACAACATCTCCATCGTCTCCGGAATCAGCGATCTCGTGGTCCTCAACTCGACGGCGTCGGAGTTCTGGGGGTACCCGAAGGACCGCTACACGACGCTGAAGGAAACCACCGACCGCATTCTGGCCACCTCGGTCAGCGCCCGCTGGCGGTATCTCACCACCGAGCTCGATTTCGACAAGACCTTCGACGACGTCCGCTCGATCATGCTCGACGCCTTCGCCTCCACTCACTCTCTTGCGTTGCAGCAGAGCCTGTTCCAGATGGGCAAGCAGGTTCTCGAGGCACACCCGGAGATCGGCGAGATCAAGTTCTCGATGCCCAACATCCATCACTTCCTCGTCGACCTCGAGCCGTTCGGACTCGACAACCCCGGTGAGGTCTTCTACGTCGCGGATCGCCCCTACGGTCTGATCGAGGCCACGGTGCAGCGCGACGATGCCCCGGACGCAGGCCGCGCCTGGGATACCGTGCCCGGATTCTGCTAGGAGCGAGCCGACATGAAGCTGACGAAACGCACTGCGGCCAAGACCCATGCACCGCACGACCCCGCCCGTCCCGAGGACGAGCGGTTGTCGATCGGTAGGTCGTATCTCTACGGATTGCAGCACATCCTGACGATGTACGGCGGCGTGATAGCACCACCTCTGATCGTCGGCGGCGCAGCGGGGTTGACCGGCACCGAGATCGCGCTGTTGGTCTCGGCCGCGTTGTTCGTCAGCGGAGCGGCCACCCTGCTGCAGACCTTGGGAGTGCCGTACTTCGGCGCAAAACTCCCTCTGGTGCAGGGCATTTCGTTCGCCTCGGTGTCGACGATGGTGGCCATCGCAAGTGGGCCGGGCGGATTGAACTCGGTGTTCGGAGCCATCATCGCCGCCGGTGCCATCGGCATCCTCATCACCCCGTTCTTCAGCAAGATCGTTCGCTTCTTCCCACCGGTGGTGACCGGCACGATCATCACCGTCATCGGTATCTCGCTACTGCCCGTTGCTGTTCGGTGGGCGATGGGCGGTGATCAGCAGGCCACCGACTGGGGCTCGATGTCCAACATCGGTCTCGCGGCGTTCAGCCTCGTGGTGGTTCTGCTCGTCAGCCGACTGGTGCAGGGCACACTGTCGCGGCTGTCGATCCTCATCGGCATCATCGTCGGCACGGTGTTCGCGGTCCTGGTCGGCAAGGCCGACTTCTCCGGTGTCGGTGACGGTGCCATCTTCAGCCTCCCCGAGCCGTTCGCGTTCGGAGCACCGACCTTCCAGATCGCGGCGATCCTGTCGATGGTGGTCGTCATCCTCGTCATCATGACCGAGACCACCGCGGACATCCTGGCCGTCGGCGAGATCGTCGGCACCGACGTCGATGCCCGACGCGTCGGCGACGGGTTGCGTGCGGATATGGTGGCCACCACCATCGCTCCCGTCTTCGGCACGTTCCCCGCCAGTGCGTTCGCCCAGAATGTCGGTCTGGTGGCGGTCACCGGAATCAAGAGTCGCTACGTCGTCGCCGCCGGCGGCTCGGTGCTGCTGTTCCTCGGACTCTTTCCCATCCTCGGTCTGGTCGTCGCATCGGTTCCGTTGCCGGTACTCGGCGGCGCGGGCATCGTGTTGTTCGGCTCGGTGGCCGCCAGCGGCATCAGGACTCTGTCCAAGGTGGAGTTCGACGGCAATCTCAACCTCGTCATCGTGGCCGTCGCCATCGGCTTCGGCGTCATCCCCATCGCGGTACCGGGCTTCTATGCAGCCTTCCCCGACTGGGTCCACGTGGTACTCGACTCGGGCATCAGTGCCGCGAGCATCGTCGCGGTCCTGCTGAACATCGCCTTCAACGTCGTCACGATCGGCCAGAAGGCCTCACCCTCGGTGGTGACCGCGGCTCCACCGGTGGCGACGCGGCATCACCAGTAGTGTTCTACCGAGATCGGTGGAAGCTACGAGCATGCGAGGTGGGACTGTGGCGGCAGGTGGCGGGGTGCAGTCCGTGGAGCGCGCATTCGAGCTGCTCGACATCATGGCCGCCTCGGGCGGATCCATCGGGATCAGCGAACTCGCCGAGGGAACCGATCTGCCGATGCCGACCGTGCATCGACTGATCGGGACCCTCGTCTCGCTCGGCTACGTCAGGCGGCTGCCGTCCCGTCGATACGCATTGGGCACCAAGCTCATTCGGCTCGGTGACAGCGCCTCCAAACTGATCGGCGGATGGGCCAAGCCGTACCTGGCCGAGCTGGTCCGGATCACGCACGAGACGTCGAACATGGCGTTCCTCGAAGACGACATGGCGGTCTACGTAGCGCAGGTGCCGTCCGAACACGCCATGAGAATGTTCAACGAGGTGGGACAGCGGGTGCTGCCGCACTCCACCGGCGTCGGCAAAGCTCTCCTCGCGCAGTTGGACGACGACGCCGTCCGCGCGATCGTCGGCCGCCTCGGTATGGCACCCCGCACCGTCAACACCATCACCACGCTGGACGCGTTACTCGAAGATCTTGCGGTGATTCGCCAACGCGGCTACGCGATCGACGACGGCGAGCAGGAAGTGGGCGTGCGCTGCTTCGCCGTACCGGTGATCGGTGCACCCACGCTGACGGCGATGTCCATCGCCGGACCCACCGCGCGAGTCACGCTCGAATCGGCCGAACAGTTCGTACCCCTGCTGATCTCGGCCGCCGAGCGACTGGCGAAAGATCTCGCGGGCAACAACCCCGCACCCTAGTCTTTCAGAATTCTCGCATCGCGAGCGAAGGACTCGACCTGCTCGGTCAGCCACACATGAGCCGGAACCGCGCCGCCGAGCAGTTCGCGAGCCAACGAGGGGGAATCCCCGATCGGCACATCGCTGCCCGCGATGATGATGTTGCCGTAGCGCCTGCCCTTGAGCATCGCCGGATCGGCGACGATCGCCAGATGCGGAAAGACACTGCGAAGAGTCGACGCCTCCTGCTTCGCGAGCGAAAGATCGCGTCGATCACCGCAATTGACGACGTACATGCCGCCGGGTGCGAGGACGCGTCGAACCTGGGCGGTGAACTCGGCGGTCAGCAGCGGGGCCGGAGTGACCGCCCCGGCGAACACATCTCGCACGATCAGGTCGCGACTGTTCTCGCTCAAGGTCTCGGTGACCGCCCTCGCCTCACCGACTCGGATGCGAAGGAGAGGTGCCCGCGGCAGATCGAACCATTCGCGTACCAGCTCCGAGAGCTTGCCGTCGAGTTCCACGACCACCTGACGCGCACCGGGGAATTCGGCGGTGAAGGAACGCGCCAGTGTGCACGCCCCACCCCCGAGGTGCAGCGCTCGTAGCGGGAAGGTCGAATCCCACTGAGCGCGAACCAGTCCGGAGATCCATCGCATGTACTCGAATTCGAGGACGGTGGGGTCGTTCATGTCGATGTGCGAACTCGGGACGTCGTTGACATTGACGACCCAGCCGTCGTCGGAGAAGGCGTCGCGGACCAGTTCACAGGTGCCCGAATCGATCTCGAACACTCCGGGTTGCAAAGAGCCGGACGGTGCCGACGCGCGCTTCCTACCCATTCGCGGACCCCTGGAGCCGAAAGTCCTCGAAATCGAATCCCGGCGTGACGGTACAGCTGACCAGACTCGGCTCGTCGCCCACCGGACGCGCCCGCTGCCACACCGAGGGCGGCACGATCTGCTGCGGCGCGTCCGGTGCGACCAGCAGCGAAGTCACGGTTCCCGGCTCGTCCCCTGCGCCGCCGAGGTCGAGCTGCACCGGACTACCGCGGTGATACAGCCACATCTCGGTCCCGCGGACGGTGTGCCACGCCGACTGCTGGCCGGGCATGAGCAGGAACAGGATCGCCGTGCCTGCCGCGCGCGGACCGGGATAGCCGTCGGGCAGGAACTCCTGCGGGATGGTGACCTCGCTGCGCCAGGTCTCGCGGAACCAACCACCCTCGGGATGGGGTGCGAGGTCCAGGCCGAGAGCCCAGTGAGGCAGCGACGTCATGGACGCAACCCTAATCCGTAGCGATCTGAACCCGGAACGTGTCGCGCCCGGTGTGCAGGCTCCACAGCTGCTCGGCGAGAGCCTCGGGGCTCTTCCTCGGGTCGCTGCCGTCGATGGCACCACCGATGATCAACTGCGACACCTGGATTCCCTCTTCGGCCAGCTCCTCGTTGAGCAGCTGCGCGTAGGCTGCCTGGCCGGCGAACGCGATGGACGTGCCGGTGACGGTGCGACCCGGCTTGACTGCGGAGCCGCCGTTGACGAACAGGATCGTGCCCTTGTTCTCGCCGAGAAACCGCATGCCCGGGAGCACCTGGTGGACGGCGGCGATCGGTCCGTAGATCGAGAACTCGACCGGGCCGACCATGTCGGCCGGGGTGGTCTCGAGCACCGGCCGCATGAAGTCCTTCTGCGGAAGCGGGCTGTACTGCAGCACCTCGATGGGCCCGAGCGTTTCGGTGACCTGCTCGAGCGCTGCGGCGATCGAGGCCGGGTCACGCACGTCGGCGACGAAGCCCTTCGCGGAGATACCGTCGGCGGCGAGCTGATCGGCCAGAGCGTCGACACGGGCCTGGTTTCGGGAGATGAGGCCGACCGAGAAACCCTGCGCGCCGAACTTGCGCGCCACCGCTGCTCCGAGACCTGCACCTGCTCCGACAATTGCTATGGAAGTCATGACCTGTGCAAGGCGAGTCCATCCTCGACTATTCCGACGACCGACTCGAGCAGGGCCTCTGCGCTCTCGTGCAGCGCCGTGACATCGCCGGCCCAGCCGAGCACGCGCAGTGCGGCCGCGGCGATACCGGCGGCATCGGCTGTCGGGTCGCTCCGGCCGTTCTCACGATCGGCCCGCGCGTTCACCACGGTCTCCACCAGTCGAAACGGCAGGTCCTCCGTCCCCGGACGGCGCTCGGCGTCGAGTTGATCGAGCGTGTCCGACGCGATCGCCGCATACAGGCCCATGAGCGTGTAGCGATGGTCGCGGAAAGTCTCGAAGCGTTCGCTGCGCAGCTCGGGCAGCAGATAGAGCGCGCCGAGATTCCAGGTGGACGCACCGAGTTGGCCGGAGTCGAAGTAGGCGAGTGCGTACATCTGGGTCGCGGGCTCGGCCTGTGAGTCTCGGATGCGCTGCGCGACGGCCAGCGGTGCGTCGACCGTTCCGCTGAGCAGTGCGTCGAGGATGTCGTCCTTGGTCGCGAAGTGGTGGTAGAGCGAGGCCTGACGTAATCCGACGGCCTCGGCGATGACGCGAGTCGAGGTGTTGGTGAAGCCGCGAGTGGTGAACAGTTCGGCCGCGGCGTCGAGTATCTCCTCGCGAGCGGTGTCGCCGGGCCGCTTCTTCGTACTCAGCCTGGGCCTGCCTGCTCCGGTCATGACTGCATCTTGTCAGGTCGATATGACGGTGAGATTTCTGTCATCTGATCGAAATAGACGAAACGAGCTTGTTGCACGACGGACACGATCCGGGAACGACCGTGCCGAAAACTATCAACTGACAGAAAACCCGCCTCGGCGATGCAGCGGGGTCACTCATCCACCCACCTCGCCCGTAGGAGATCACATGAGCTCGACCACACTGCCCGCGTCGGGTCAGGGGTCCGAATCACCTGCCACCTCGGATCATTCGGACCTGGCCGCCCTGGGCTACGACCAGCAGCTCCATCGCAGCCTCGGCAAGTACGCGTCCTTCGCGGCCGGCTTCTCGTTCGTCTCGATTCTGACCACCATCTTCCAGCTCTTCGGACTCGGCTTCAGCTTCGGCGGCCCCGCCTTCTTCCTCACCTGGCCGCTGGTGTTCCTCGGCCAGTTCATGGTGGCCCTGAACTTCGCCGAACTCGCTGCCCGCTATCCCATCTCGGGCGCGATCTACCACTGGTCGCGGCGCATGGGTGGTGAGCTGGTCGGGTGGTTCGCGGGTTGGTTCATGATCATCGCGCAGATCGTCACCGCCTCGGCCGCCGCCATCGCCCTGCAGGTGGTACTTCCCAGCATCTGGGGCGGATTCCAGCTGATCGGCGAGGACACCGCACTCACCTCACCGAGCGGTGCCGCCAATGCCGTTGTGCTCGGCTCGATTCTGCTGGTGCTCACCACCACCATCAACTGCATCGGCGTGAACTGGATGTCGCGGATCAACAGCATCGGCGTCACCTGTGAGATCGTCGGAGTCATCGCCCTGGTCCTGGTGTTCTTCACCCACGCCGAACGCGGACCACAGGTGGTGTTCGATACCGGAAGTGCCGGAGCCGATCCCGGCTACATCGGGGCCTGGATCGTCTCGGGCCTGATGGCCGCCTATGTCATGGTCGGCTTCGGCTCGGCAGGCGAACTGGCCGAGGAGACCCGCAATCCCCGACGCGTCGCGCCCCGCACCATCCGCCTCGCACTGTCCGCCTCGGCACTGGGCGGTGGCCTGATGATCGTCGGTGCCCTGATGGCCGCACCGAGCCTGACCGACGGTCAGCTTGCGACACAGGGGCTTCCGTACGTCATCGACTCGATCCTCACCTCACCGTGGGGCAAGGTCCTGCTGATCGACGTCGCCATCGCCGTGTTCATCTGCACCCTCGCCATCCAGACCGCGGCATCGCGGCTGATGTTCTCCATGGCCCGGGACGGACGACTGCCCGCATCGGCAGCGCTGGCGAAGGTCAACTCGCGCACCGGAACCCCCATCGCACCGTCGGTTCTGATCGGCGTGGCCTGCGTGGCGATCCTGGCCGTCAACGTCGGCAACTCCGCGATCTTCACCACGCTGTCCAGCGTCTGCATCGTGTTGATCTACCTCGCCTACATGATGGTGACCGTCCCGTTGCTGATCCAGCGGCTCAAGGGATGGCCGCACGGCGGAGTGCAGAAGGACAGCGACGGCGAGAAGCTCTTCACCCTCGGCCGCCTCGGCCTGCCCGTCAACATCGCAGCGGTCCTGTACGGCGGACTGATGGTGATCAACCTGTCGTGGCCCCGCGCCGAGATCTTCGACCCCACCGGCGAATTCCCCATCCTGCGATGGGCCGCACCACTGACCGTCCTCGCCGTGATCGTCGTGGGCATCGCCTGCCTGCCCCGCGGCAAAGCCCACCCCAAGCCCGTCACGATCGGAGCCTGAATCACCATGAGCACGGCAACCGCAACCACCCACTCGGCCAAGGAACACGCACGATCCCAGGCCACCGTCGCGCCTGCACCCACTGCACCGGCGGGCATCTCGGAACTCACCTGGGCCGAATCGGTACCCGGCGGCAGCTACACCACCAAGGTCCTCGCACGCGGAACCCGGCTGCGCCTCGTCGACGTGAACGGTGACGCCTGCGCCAACCTGCTGCTGTACCGCGCCGACGCACCATGGGAACGGCTCAACACCGCCGACACCGTCAAGGTGCCGTGGCAGGCGTATCTGAGCTCGGGTCATCCCCTGCTCTCGGACCAGGGCCGTGTTCTGGCCACCGTCGTCGGCGACACCTCCGGCCGCCACGACGCACTGTGCGGCACCACCTCGACCGCTACCAACGTCGCCAAATACGGAGACAGCGGACCACATTCGTCGGCTCCGGCCGGTCGAGAACTGTTGACCCTCGCCGCGGCCAAGCACGGACTCGAACCGCGGGACGTCGCGCCGTCCCTGTCGTTCTTCCACGGCGTCACCGTCGCCGCCGACGGCGCTCTGGTCAGCACCGGATCCGCAGGAGCGGGCAAGTCGGTGGATCTGCTGATCCACCTGCCGGTGATCGTGTTGCTCGCCAACACCGCTCACCCACTCGACCCGAGGTCCGAATTCCCCACCACCGCCCTCGACGTGTTGGCCTGGCGGGCACCCGAGGAACTGCTCACGCTCGACAACACCGAACCCGAATACCTACGCGCAGTGCAGAACACCGAGGACGCATGGAAGGCAGCACAGTGACCACCAGTGCAGTGATCGTGAAAGACGAGATCGCCCCCGCATTCGGTCCGTGGTCCGCCGTGGTCGAAGCCGGTGACATCCTGACGATCGTCGACCTGTACGGCAATCAAGCCGTCGACACTCTGCTGTACGGCGCGCACGATCGTTCCATCCGATACTCCGCCGCCGCGACGGTCTCCGCGCAACAGAACCTGTTCCTCACCACCGGTTCGGTTCTGCGCAGCGATGACTCGACGCCGCTGATGACGATCGTGGACGACGAGGTCGGCAACCACGACACCGTCGGCGGTGCCTGCTCCAAGGAGTCGAACACCCTGCGCTACGGCCACCACACTCAGCACCAGCACGCCTGCGTCGAGAACTTCCTGATCGAGGGATCCAAGTGGGGCCTCGGCAAGCGAGATCTGGCACCCAACATCAACTTCTTCATGAACGTGCCCGTCGACGCCGACGGGACCCTCGGCATCGTCGACGGTCTCTCGGCTCCCGGGAAGAAACTCTCACTGCGTGCCGAGATCGACACCCTCGTGCTCGTCTCCAATTGCCCACAGATCAACAACCCCTGCAACGGATTCGACCCCACTGCGGTCCGGATGATCGTGACGCGAGAGTCGGCGGGGGCATGAACGCGACCAAGATGACAGTCCACCGGCCGGGAATGCTCACCACGGTGCAGGACTGGCCGGGCCGCATCGGGTACTGGAAGGTGGGCGTACCGCCGTCGGGACCGATGGACGACCTGTCGTTCCGGCTCGGCAACGTCGCGCTCGGCAATCCCGAGGGTGCACCGGGACTCGAATCCACCATGGCGGGACCGGCATTGACGTTCGATGCCGACACCTACGTCTGTGTCACCGGTGCCGCGGTACCGGTGCGCATCGACGGCAGCGCGGCCCCGCAGTGGAAGCCGGTCCTGGTACCCGCCGGGGCCACCCTCGACGTCGGCACCACCACCGGTTCGGGTCTGCGGGTCTACGTGCTCGTCCAGGGCGGCTTCGATGTCGACGACTACCTCGGCAGTGCAGCGACGTTCACGCTCGGCAAGTTCGGCGGACATCGCGGCGGCGTGCTCGGCGAGGGCGACGTCATCGCACTGGCCGGCCGCTCCGACAACCCCGCCGTTCTCGGTCCGATTCCCATGGAACACCTGCCGGTGCTGACGTCGAGCTGGGACATCGCCGTCACCGAGGGCCCACACGGCGCACCGGAGTTCTTCACCCGCGAGGACATCGACACCCTCTACGCCACCCGCTACGAGGTGCACTTCAACTCCGATCGCACCGGAGTCCGACTGATCGGACCGAGGCCACAGTGGGCTCGGCCCGACGGCGGCGAGGCCGGACTGCACCCGTCGAACATCCACGACAACGCCTACAGCGTCGGGGCGTTGGACTTCACCGGCGATACCCCGATCCTGCTCGGACCCGACGGTCCGAGCCTGGGCGGCTTCGTCTGCCCCGTCACCGTCGTGGCCGCCGAACGCTGGAAGCTCGGTCAACTGAGGCCGGGCGACACCATCCGATTCGTGCCCGTGAAGGCCGCGTCCACGGCGCCGCTGGGTTCACTCGGTCTCGCTCGCCGCGCGTCTCTGCCCGCGGTGTTCTCCGCAGGCGGCGACGGCGACGACGGAGTGATCGCTCGACGCGACGCCGATACGTGTGTCACCTACCGTCGCTCGGGCGACGACAACGTGCTCGTCGAGTACGGCGACATGAAACTCGATCTGGCCCTGCGCGCCCGGGTGCACGCCCTCCATCAGCGCGTCGAGGCCCTCGCGCCCCGTGGCCTGGTGGACCTGACTCCCGGGATCCGCTCGTTGCAGGTGAAGGTGAATCCCGATGTGCTGTCCATCGATTCGTTGATGGGTCTGCTGTCCGAGGTCGAGGACGAACTACCCGCGGCCTCGGAGCTCGTGGTCCCCAGCCGCCAGGTTCGGCTGCCGCTCTCGTGGGACGACCCCTCGACCCGCGAGGCCATCCAGCGCTACATGCACGGTGTGCGCGCCGACGCCCCGTGGTGCCCCTGGAACATCGAGTTCATCCGGCGGATGAACGGACTCGATTCGGTGGCAGAGGTGTTCGACACCGTCTTCGCCGCCGACTACATGGTCCTCGGTCTCGGTGACGTGTACCTGGGCGCACCGGTGGCGACACCGTTGGATCCGCGGCACCGACTGGTGACGACCAAATACAACCCGGCGCGCACGTGGACGCCGGAGAACGCCGTCGGCATCGGTGGGGCGTACCTGTGCATCTACGGGATGGAGGGTCCCGGTGGATACCAGTTCGTGGGTCGAACCACGCAGGTGTGGAACCACAGTGCCGCCTACAGCGGCGGACCGTTCGAGGAAGGCACCCCGTGGCTGCTCCGGTTCTTCGACCGAATCTCCTGGTACCCGGTCGAACCCGAGGAACTGATGGACCTGCGCGCAGATCTGGCGGCCGGCCGCGGCGGCGGAGTGCAGATCACCGAGGGTGAGTTCTCCCTCGCCGAGCACGAGAACTTCCTGGACACCAACGCGGACTCCATCGCCGAGTTCCGCGCGACGCAGGCCGTCGCCTTCGGTGCCGAACGCGACGCATGGTCGGCAGCAGGCGAATTCGATACGACGAAGGGCAGGACCGATGCAGCCTGAGGTACGAGAACGAGTTCTGCAGGCATACAAGCGAATTGCCGAGGTCGATCGGCCGGAGGTGTGGATCACCCTGCGTGACGAGGACGACGTGCTGGCCGAGGCCGTCGCCCTCGACGAGGCGGTCGCGGCCGGCGCGGATCTACCACTCGCCGGAGTACTCGTCGCAGTCAAGGACAACATCGACGTCGCCGGCCTGCCCACCACCGCAGCATGCCCCGAATTCGCCTACACACCCGGCATTTCCGCTGTCGCCATCGAGCGACTGACGAGCCAGGGCGCACTGGTGGTCGGCAAGACCAACCTGGACCAGTTCGCCACCGGACTGGTCGGCACCCGCAGCCCCTACGGCGCGGTCCGCTGCGCCTGGGATCCGACACTGATCTCGGGAGGCTCGAGCTCCGGTTCCGCCGTCGCGGTGGCACTGGGCATCGCGGACATCGGAATCGGCACCGACACAGCCGGATCGGGTCGAGTGCCCGCAGCCTTCCACGGCCTGGTGGGCATCAAGAGCTCACTGGGTATCGTGCCGAACACCGGCGTCGTGCCCGCCTGCGCCGACTACGACTGCGTCACAGTTCTCGCACGCGATCTGGACAGTGCCACTGCGGCGATGAAAGTCATGACCGGGCCCACCGCCACCGATCCACGCAGCCGGGCCTGGCCTTCCGACGTACGGCTCGCCGCGTCCCCGCAGCCCCGCGTTGCCGTCCCACGAGGTGAGGATCTGACATCGCTGAGTCCGGCGTACCGTCGGGCATTCGAGGCGACGGTGGCCGGCCTGGCCGAGAAGGGTATTGCCCACGCCGAGGTCGACATCTCGACGCTGCTGGACGCGGCAACACTGCTGTACGACGGAGCGATTGTGGCCCAGCGGTATTCGGCCGTCGGAGAGTTCCTCGACACCGCGCCTGCCGGTGCCGATCCCACGGTGTCCGCGATCGTTCGCTCGGCGGCAACGCCGTCCGCACACCGGTACGTCGACGATCTCGCCGCTCTCGCCGGAGCCGAGACCGCGGCCCGCGCACTCCTGAACGGGTTCGACGGCCTGCTGTTGCCCACCACCACCGAGCATCCGAGCATCGCTGCGGTGCAATCGGATCCGGTCGGCATCAACCGACGCCTCGGTACGTTCACCAACTTCTGCAATCTGCTCGACATGGCCGCGGTGGCCGTTCCCGGAGCCTCGACGCACGACGGCAACCCGTTCGGCGTCATGGTCGTGGTACCGGCATTCGAGGATCAGATCGCGATCGACCTCGCTGCACAGTTGAGCGGCGTCGCGTCGCCGTCGCTGATCGACGACGGTATCGAGGTGTTGGCCGTCGGAGCGCACCTGCGCGGCTTTCCCGTGCACCACCAGCTGACCGATCGCGGTGGACGCTTCATCGGCGAGGTGACGACCACGGCGGACTACCGACTCGTGGATCTGCACACCACCCCGCCCAAGCCCGGTCTCGTGCGGCGCGCGGGCGACGGCGCTCCCATCTCGGGAGAGTTGTATCGCATGTCCGCCGCCGCCCTCGGAACGTTCCTCGCGGGATTGCCCGCGCCGATGGGTCTGGGTCCGGTCGAGTTGTCCGACGGTCGCTGGGTCACCGGATTCTGCTGCGCGCACGACGCAGCCGAGAACGGCACCGACATCACCGAATTCGGCGGCTGGCGCGCATACAGGGCTCAAGCCGGGACCGGTCTGCCTCCGTCGGTCGCCACGCGCACGGCGAGCAGTCCGAGCACCGTGCCCATGACGTAGCGCTGCACCCTCAGCCACGTGGGCCGAACGGCCAGGAACTGAGCGATCGATCCGGCCAGCACCACGATCGCCAGATTGACCGCGACTGCCACGGCGATCTGCACGCCACCGAGCGTGAATCCCTGCAGCAGAAGGTGTCCGGCCGCGGGATCGACGAACTGCGGGATGACCGAGATGTACATGATCGCGATCTTCGGGTTCAGCAGGTTGGTCACCAACCCCATCGTGAACAGCCGACGGGTCGAATCCTGTTGCAGCTCGGTCGGTTCGAAGGCCGACACCGAACCGCGCAGCGCCTGCACAGCCAACCAGGCGAGGTAGGCGGCACCGGCGAGCTTGACCGCGGTGTACAACGCAGGCACGGCCGAGAAGACCGCTGCCAAGCCGAGATTGGTGGCGGTGAGATAGACCAGGAAGCCGAGCGCGACGCCTGCCAACGACACCAGTCCCGCCCGCTTCCCTTGCGAGATGCTCCGCGAGACGAGGTAGATCATGTTGGGCCCCGGGGTCAGAACCAACGCGAGAGCCACGGCGAACACTCCGAGAACAGCAGAAATCGAGACCATGCGGACAACTCTTCACGCCGACGTACCGACCGAGAAGAGCCAGTTACGGTGTCGTGGTCTCTATCCGGCACGCACGAGGGTGGCCACCCCGTCGGCGATCGCTGCCATCCCGGCTGCCGTCGGGTGCAACGGTGCCGCAGGATTCTGCGGAACGACCCCCTCGAAGTACCGCTGATCGGGGGCCACGCACACGTCGTGGCCGACACTCAGCGCCTCGGTGTCGACGAACTCGGCACCGTGCTCTTCGGCCTGGGTCCGCAGGGCCTCGTTCATCGCGGTGATGCTGCCCTGGATGTAGTCGGCGTCCTCGGGGAGCATCGGTTGGGTGGGGAAGCAGCCGCCGTCCGGCAGATAGGTGCCGTAGCCGACCACCAGAATCCGCGCATCGGGCGCACGCTCGGCCACCGCGTCGAGCATCGCACCCCAGCCCGGTGCGCTGTCGGCGATCGCCGCGGCCACGGTGTCGACGCCGCCTGCGGTGAGGCGGTCCCTGCAGACGTTGGTGGCCGAGGTGTCCGCGAACGTCAGGCACTGCACGGCCGTCGAGACCAGCCCGATGTCGTTACCGCCGATCGTGACGGTCACCAGATCGGTGTCCGGGCTCAGTGCATCGAGTTGCACCGGTACCTCACCGCTGGACGTGCCCTGCGGAGTGGAGACGATGTTCTCGGTGACGGCACCCGAGCAGGTGACGTCGACGAAGGAGCCCACGGCCAATTCCTCGGCGAGCACGTGCGGATAGTTGGCGTCGGACTGCTGACAACCCGGTGCGCCGACCTGGTCGGGGATCCGTGGGCCGGACGCGGCCGAATCACCCAACGCGACGTAGTTCACCGGCACCGCCGCATCGGACGACCCAGCGGATGCTTCCGACGATCCAGCGGGCGCTTGCGATACCGGTGAATTCGAGGAGCAGCCCGCCAGTACGCAGGCCGACACAGCAAGACCGACGAGAATTCCCTGGCTCCTCACAGCTTCGACGCTACAGCTGCCGGTAATCTCGACCGGGTTGTCCGGGACATACAGTCCATCGCATCGAACAGAGGAATTACATGATCACCGCGTTCATCAACCAGATCCTCAGCGGCTTCGGCTCCATTTCCGCTGGTAGCAGCGGCTTCGAGCTGGCACCGGGAACGCTGCCCTTCGGGCTGTAGAGACCACCGGAACGCTCGCCCGCGCGGGGCCGACGATTGTTTCGGTGCCGCGCGGGTACCCCCGCATCATGACTACCCAGAACGACGACCAGAAGAACGCCGACACTGCCCCCGAGGCAAAACCGGATGTGACGTCCGATCCGGCCGCAGCGGCCGAGGACAACGATTGGTCGAGCGAAGGCGGAGCCGTCGAAACCGGTCCCGCGACCGACGACGAGCGAACCGCAGGCAACTAACCGATCAGACGGCGGGGAGCGGCCCGCAGCGTGCGAACGTCGCCGTCGGCAACGATGTGTTCCACCGTCTCGCCTCGGGTGCGCATCGACTCGTCGACGGCGAAGTTCACGCGAGCATCGCCGAGCCAATCGACGCCGACGACGATTCCCACGGTTCCCTTCGGGATTCCGCTGCGCCACCGCACGTGGCCCAGATTGCGGACCGTGATCACGGTCTCTCCGATCTCGAAGTGCCCCATACGCCCCCCCGGCTCGATTCTTGCCGACCAGTAGACCTCGAGCGAACCCCCTGTTCAAGCGGTGCATCCGCGCTTATATCGACCTCTCACAGCCTCGACGCCAGTCGGCACGATCACAATCCGGCGATGTACCGATTTCGGGCGATCTTTCACGCCGAACGGTATTTTTAGGTTTCACCATTTGCCGCTATGGCAATATTTCTTGCCAACCAACAGCCTCTGTCGGACACTGTCCAGATGACTACAGACACCGATCGACACACTCCGGTCGACGCGATCATCATCGGCGGCGGAGTCGCCGGACTCAGCGCCGCCGTGGCTCTCGGCCGTTCCCGACGCTCCGTTGCCATCGTCGACGCGGGCGATCCCCGCAACGCTCCGGCAGCGCATTCCCACAACTACCTCACCCGCGACGGGGAGTCGCCTCTCGAGCTGGTTCGACTCGGCCGAGACGAGGCGCGGCACTACGGCGCACGCATCGTCGAGGGCATTGCGACGTCCGCGAATCGCACCGACACCGGGTTCGAGGTGAGTCTCGCCGACGGTTCCGTCGTCCGCGGCCGCCGCCTCCTGGTCACCACCGGTCTCACCGATGTCCTGCCCGACATACCCGGCCTGGCCGATCGCTGGGGGCGCGACGTGTTGCACTGCCCGTACTGCCATGGCTGGGAGGTACGCGATCGCAGGATCGGCATCATCGGCAGCGCCATGGTCGGGCACCAGGCCCAGATGTGGCGTCAGCTCACCGAGCACGTCACCGTGCTCGCGCACACGGCAACGGAATTGGCGCAGGCAGATCTCGAGCGACTTGCCGCCCGTGGCATCGAGGTGGTCGACGAGGAGATCGCTCGGGTCGATGTCGACGACGACGCCATCGTCGGAGTGACACTCGCGAGCGGCGCGCAGATCCGGCTGGATGCGCTGGTCGTGGGCCCCAACTTCACCTCCCGCGCAGACATCCTGGTGTCGCTCGGGATCGGCACGACCGAGATGGTCACGAACGATCACGTCCTCGGCACGTACGTCGAGGCCGATCCCGTCGGTGCCACATCGGTGCCCGGGGTGTGGGTTGCAGGCAACGTGGCCGCGCCGATGGACACCGTGGTGGCGGCGTCCGCGGCCGGAGTCAAGGCAGGTGCCGCGATCAACGGTGACCTGATCGAGGAAGAGGTCCGCATGGCCGTCGAACGAGCGAAGGCCATCGCTTCCTAGCTACCGAGGGCCGCCGCCAGGCACTCCTCGATCGCCGGCTTGCGAACTCCGAGCTCGGCGAGGGTGGCGTCCTGATCCCGCGTCGAACGGGATGAGGGCGGGCAGCGGATCCGCCGGTTCCGGTAGCGTGGCAGCCACTGCCGTGCGGATCCGTTCGGGCGTGAGGCCCTGAGCGCCCAGCAGTTTCACGGCCACTGCCTCGGGTTCACCGAGCAGGCCGAGAATCAGGTGCCCGGTCGTGATTCGGTCGTTCGCGGCGGCCCGCGCCTCGTTCTGCGCGCCGACGACCACGTTGCGAGCCCTCGGGGTGAAGCGCGAGAAACCCTGATTTGCATCGAGGTCGGCGGGATCGTCGCCCCCCTTGGCGACGAAGCGCTTCTGCACCGCCTGCTTGCTGACCCCCATGAACGCACCGATGGCAGTCCAGGACGCCCCGGAGCGACGCGCTCGGTCGACGAAATGTCCGATCAGGTGATCGGCGACCTCACCGAGGGCCGTTGAAAGCACAACATCTGTTGAAGTTCTTCGCCCGCCAGGTCCGACTTCGTACCCGAACACGCTGCGCAAAGACGTATATTCACCGATGAAGGTGCCGCGAACAGCCATGCGAACGCCACGCGCGAGAAGGAAGTAGGTCCTTCGATGAACACGAAGGTCGCTGCGCCCTTCGCCATGCACACCAAACGGATCGCCGGACTGGTGGCAGTGGTCGTCGTCGCGAGCACCGTCTTCGTTCTCGGCGACGACGGAGTGCGGGCCGGTGTCCTCGCGACCGTCGCCGTCGGTTCGGTACTGGCCATCAGCGCCGCGATCCGTCGATACCGTCCCGACGACTCGCGCTGTTGGTGGGCACTGTTCGGCGCCTCGGTGCTGTTCATGTTCGGGGTCTCGCTGCGCAGCGATCCCACCGCACTGAGTCATTCGTTCCCGCTGCTGCCGGATCTGTTCACGCTGACCGGGTACGCACTCGTCGGGTACGCACTCTCGCGGTGGATCCGAGATCGTCAGTCGATCGACGACATCACTCCGCTCGTCGACGCCGGCCTGATCTTTCTCGGCACCCTGTTCCTGTCGTGGTTGCTGTTCATCTCCCCGGGCCTCGAATCTCCTCGTTCATCGGCATCGACGGTGGTCAACGGTTTGTATCCGGCGATCGACGCAGCGCTGATCACCTTGACCACTTACCTGCTGTTCTCGTCCAAGCCCCGTACCGTTGCGCTGCAGTGGGCCCTGATCGCACTCGTCGCGACACTGGTCGGCGACGTCTCGTACGCCTTCGCGGCCACCACCGACGACGCTCCGTCCTCGGGATTGCTCGACGGCATCTACCTCTTCGCGTATCTCTCCCTGGCGATGACCGCCCTCGATCCGTCGATGCGCACCGTCTCGCAGCGGCAGACTCCTGCACCGGCGCACAGCAGCCGCCGCGTCGTGTTCGTGGTGACGCTGCTGGTCGTCTGCGCCACGGTGCCGCTGCTGGGCTCGGCAGTGTCCACCGGAGATCTGATCGTCCGGTCCCTGTTGCTCGCATCGATCCTGGTGGGCGCATTCCTACGCGGCGAGCGTGCGCTGACCCGAGTGCAGGTCGGCGAGGAGCACGCGAAATACCTGGCCGCTCACGACCTGTTGACCGGCCTACCGAACCGCACGATGCTCGACGAGGAGTTCACCCGGCTCGAGCGGACCCAGACTCCGGGACGCACGTGCGTCCTGTTCGTCGACCTCGACAACTTCAAGATGGTCAACGACTCGTACGGCCACCGCGTCGGCGACGAACTCATCGTGGCCGCAGCGGGACGCATTCGCGCCGCAGTCGGTGCCACCGACACCGTGGTCAGGTACGCCGGTGACGAGTTCGTCGTGCTGACCCGCCGCGATCGCGGTGGAGCGGAAGCGTTGGCCCGACGCATCATCGATCGGACGAACGAGCCGTTCCCCCTGAGCGCCGCGACGGCATATGTCACGGCCTCGGTGGGAATCGCAGACGCGGACCGATTGCACGACGCCATCCGCGAGGCCGACACCGCGATGTATCACGCCAAATCGCTCGGTGCGGCGCGGTACGCGTTCTTCGACGAGTCGCTGCGTGCGCGAGCGACGTCCGCGATCGAGACCGCCACCGCATTGCGCGGCGCGATCAGACGCGGCGAGCTCGAGGTGTACTACCAGCCGATCATCGAGACCACCTCGCGCACCACCGTCGTCTACGAGGCACTCGTGCGCTGGAACTGGCAGGGGCGAGTGCGCACCCCCAACGAGTTCATCCCGATCGCCGAATCGACCAATCTCATCAAGGAGATCGGCGAATGGGTGCTGCGCACCTCGATTTCGGATCTGGTGACACTGCGTTCCAACGGGCAGAAAGTCACCATGTCGGTGAACGTGTCCCCGCTGCAGCTTCGAGACGATTCGTTGCCGGTCATCGTCGCCCGACTACTCGACACGTACGGCCTCCACGGAGCAGATCTGGCCCTCGAGATCACCGAGAGCGTCCTGATCGACGACATGGGCACGGCGAAGAGCGTTCTCGACCGACTCGCCGCGATGGGTGTGCTCATCGTTCTCGACGACTTCGGTATCGGCTACTCCTCGCTGAGCAGGCTGCGCGCGATGCCGATCGCGCTGCTGAAGATCGACAAGTCCTTCGTTCACGAGATCGGCAGTTCGGAATCGGACACTCAGCTGATTCGCGCCATCGTCGCCATGGCGTCGGCGCTGCCGGTGGCCACGGTGGCCGAGGGCGTCGAGACCGAGGAGCAGGCTGCGATCATCGAGGCTCTCGAATGCCGCTTCGCGCAGGGCTTTCTGTTCGGTAGACCTGCACCCGTCGCACACTGGCTTCTCGAATCCGCCGAGACCCGTCCCGGCAGGTGATCCGGATGTTAGCGTCGGGCGGTGTCTGCAATAGGAGTGCACCGCTCGACTGTCCTTGCCTGTGCCCTGCTGCTGGTGCCGCTCGCCGCGTGCAGTAGCGGCGAGAGCACCGATCCCGACTCCGCGGCCGAGAACAGCTGTGTCCTCGGCGCCAGTGGAGGTACGCCCGTGAACGCGACGCCGAGCGCGAGTTCGGGCGACATCTCCACCAATCCCGAAGTGGCGACCGGGTATCGATCGAACATGAGCCCGGTGGAGACGCCTTCGTACTCCGTCTCGACGGCCAACCCGGTCTCCACCGAGGCCGCGTGTGCGGTTCTGCGCGACGGCGGCACCGCGGCCGACGCCCTGATCGTTGCGCAGACCGTGCTCGGCCTCGTCGAGCCGCAGTCCTCGGGCATCGGCGGCGGAGCCTTCCTGATGTACTACGACGCGGCCACCGGTGAAGTACAGAGCTACGACGGCCGCGAGACCGCTCCGATGAGTGCCACCGGGGACTATCTGCGGTATATCGACGACGTCAATCGCACTCTGCCGCAACCCGATGCCCGTTCCAGTGGGCGGTCGATCGGCGTTCCTGGAGTGCTGCGCATGCTCGAGCAGGCCCACGACGATCACGGGACCAAGCAGTGGGGCGACCTGTTCCAGCCCGCAATCGGTCTCGCCGACAACGGAATCGAGATCAGCCCGCGCATGGCGTCCTCCATTGCCGACTCGGCACCGAAGCTCGCCCTCGATCCCGCGTCCAAGGAGTACTTCCTGCAGCCGGACGGCACCGGCAAGCCGGCCGGGACGGTTCTGAACAACCCGGCGATGTCGAAGACGCTCTCCGCCATCGCAACCGGTGGTGCCGACGCCTTCTACACCGGTGACATCGCGCAGGCCATCGTCGATGCGACCGCCGACACCACCGCAGGCCGTACCCCCGGACAGATCACGCTGGAGGATCTCGCCGCGTACGAGCCCAAGACCCGCACGGCCGTGTGCACGCAGTACCGCGACCATGACATCTGCGGCATGCCCGGTCCGTCCTCGGGTGGTATCGCGGTGGCGTCGACGATGGGCATTCTGTCGAACTTCGATCTGGCGCAGTACGCCCCGACGGGGATGGACGCCAACGGCGGAACCCCCACGGCCGAGGGCGTACACCTGATCGCCGAGGCCGAGCGCCTCGCCTACGCCGATCGTGACAAGTACGTCGCCGATCCGGACTTCGTTCCCCTGCCCGGTGGCTCGCCCGATGCACTGCTCGATCCCGAATACCTCAGCGAGCGAGCAGGACTGATCGACGAGGGCAGGTCGATGGGCACAGCGCAACCCGGCGACTTCGGCCCGGTGCCGTTCGCCTCGTCCACCGATCCCGAGTACGGCACCAGCCACATCTCCGTCGTCGACAGCCAGGGCAACGCGGCCTCGATGACGACGACCGTCGAGTCGGCCTTCGGCTCGTTCCACATGGTCGACGGCTTCCTGCTGAACAATCAGCTCACCGACTTCGCGGCATCACCGGTGGCCGAGGACGGCACGCCGGTGGCCAACCGCGTCGAGCCGGGGAAGCGTCCGCGCAGCTCGATGGCTCCGACGCTGGTCTTCGACCGGGGCGACGACGGTGCGCGCGGCGATCTGGTACTCGTCGCCGGCTCTCCCGGTGGTTCGGTGATCATCCAGTTCGTCGTCAAAACATTGGTGGGACTGCTCGATTGGGGCATGGATCCGCAGCAGGCGGTGTCGATGGTCGACTTCGGTGCGGCCAACACACCGTCGACCAATTACGGCGGCGAACACCCGAACGTCTCGGGCGAGAACGACCCGGTGGTGGTGAAGCTGCGCGAGATGGGCCACCAGGTGTCGGTCGCAGACCAGTCCAGTGGACTGAGTGCGCTACAGCGAACCGACGGTGGCTGGATCGGTGGAGCCGACCCCCGCCGCGAGGGTGAGGTACTCGGCGGATAGCCGCGAGCGCGGGTAGCGCTCAGGGCACGAATCGGTAACCCATACCGGTTTCGGTGATGAGGTGCACCGGGGAGGCCGGGTCACGTTCGAGTTTCTGTCGCAGTTGGCCGAGATAGATTCGTAGATAGTGCGTTTCGCGCTCGTGGCCGGGTCCCCAGACGGTGCGCAGAATGTCCTTCTGCGACACCAGCTTGCCCTCGTTGCGTACCAGCAGTTCGAGTACACCCCACTCGGTGCGGGTCAGGTGCACGTTCGCACCATCTCGCACAACGGTTTTCGTAGCGAGATCGACGGTGAAGTCCGCGGTGACGACGACGGGGTCGGCGACGGAGTGCGGTCCGCGGCGCAGTGCTGCGCGCAATCGGGCCAGCAGCTCGTCCATGCCGAAGGGCTTGGTGACGAAGTCGTCGGCACCGGCGTCGAGCGCTTCGACGGTATCTGCGGAATCGGTGCGCGCCGAGAGCACCAGGATCGGTACGTCGCTCCAGCCGCGGAGCCCAGCGATCACGTCGATTCCGTCGATGTCGGGCAGTCCGAGGTCGAGAATCACGATGTCCGGGTGGAAGTTCGCGGCCACCCGCAGCGCCTCACCGCCGCTCGCCGCGCTGACCACCTCGAACCCACGCACGTTGAGATTGATCCGCAACGCCCGCACGATCTGCGGCTCGTCGTCGACGACGAGCACCCGCACCTTCACCTGCTCGCCGCCTTCAACTCGACCGTCATCGTCAGCCCGCCGCCGACGGTGTTCGATGCCGTGACGGTACCGCCCATCGCACGCACGAATCCCCGCACCACCGACAATCCGAGCCCGACGCCCACCGAGTTGTCCCGATCACCGAGACGTTGGAACGCGTCGAACATCGTGTCCTCGGCACCCTCGGCGATGCCGGGTCCGTGGTCGGCGACGGAGATACTGGCCCACTCACCATGCGCGGCGGCACTGACGGTGATGTCGCCGACGGGGGCGTAGCGGGCACTGTTGTTCACCAGATTCGCGAGCACCCGTTCGAGCAGGCCCGGGTCGGCCAGTACCTCCACATCGCCCACCTCGACACGCACTCGGTCGTCCGCCCCGACCAGCGCGCCACCGAGCACGTCGTCGACGAACACCGGACGCAGGCTCGGCTGCACGACGCCTGCCTGAAGCCGCGAGGAATCGAGCAGATTGCTCACCAGAGCGGTCAACTGATCGGCCGATTCGTCGATCGTCGCGAGCAATTCGTCGGTGTCCTCGGGCGAGAACTGAACGTCGGTGCTGCGCAGAGACGAGGATGCCGCCTTCACCGCCGACAGTGGTGTCCGCAGATCGTGGCTGACGGCCGAGAGCAATGCTCGACGCAACGCGTCGGCCTCGGCGAGAGCGTTGGCTCGGCTGGCCTCCTCGGCGAGACGGCCCTGCCGAACCATGCCGGCGGCCTGGTTGGCCACTGCCGCGAGTACCCGCCGATCGTGCGCGTGTGTGCGTTCGCCGACGAGCAACAACGTGAAGTCGCCTGCGTCGACCTCGGTGTCGGCCCCGGCACGATCGACGGGAGCCTGCGCACCTGCGCTACCGACGATGGACCCGGACTGGTTGTCCCACAGAGCCACTCCGCTCTGGCGGTACGTTTCGCGGGCGCGTTCGAGCAGGGCGGTCAGGTCGGCTCCGCGCAGCACCGATCCGGCGAACAGCGTCAACAGTTCGGCTTCCTGGGTCGCCCGCCGTGCCTGACGCGTGCGTCGGGCTGCCGCGTCGACGAGCGCAGCGACGGCGACGGCGACGAGGAGCAGCACGACGGTGACGACGAAGTTGTCGGGCTCGGCGATGGTGAGGCTGTATCGGGGGGTGGTGAAGAAGTAGTTGAGCAGGAAGCCCGCGATCAGCGCCGACAGCGCCGCCGGCGCAACCCCTCCCAGCAGTGCGACGCACAGCACCACCATGAAGAACAGAGCGCTCTCACCGCTCGAGTCGAAGTCCGGACCGACCGTGCTGAGCACTGCCGCGGCCAGGCAGGGCACCAGAACAGCGGCGACCCACGCCAGAATGCGGCGCCGTCCCGAGTCGACCTGCACCCCCCATCGCCGGGCCTGCTCGGCGTGAGTGACCATGTGCACGTCGATCTTTCCCGAGTTCTGCACCACTGCCGCGCCGATGCCCTCGTCCAGGATTCGGGCGGCACGTGACCGTCTCGAGGTGCCGATCACCAACTGGGTTGCGTTGACGCCGCGGGCGAAGTCGAGCAGGGTCGACGGCACGTCGTCGCCGACGACGCTGTGGACGCTGGCCCCGAGACCGGCGGCGAGCTTGCGCACCGAACCCATCTGCGGTGCCGACACACCCATCAACCCGTCACCGCGGACGATGTGCAGCACCATCAGCTCCGCACTGGACTTCGAGGCGATCCGACTCGCCCGGCGGAGCAGCGTTTCCGATTCCGGTCCTCCGGTCACTGCCACCACCACGCGCTCGCGTGCCTCCCACGTGTCGGTGATGCGATTGTCCTTGCGGTACTTCACCAGTGCCGCGTCGACCTGATCGGCGATCCACAGCAGTGCGAGCTCACGCAGCGCGGTGAGGTTGCCACCGCGGAAGTAGTTGCTCAGTGCGGCGTCGACCTTCTCGGCAGCGTAGACGTTGCCGTGTCGCAACCTGCTGCGCAGCGCCTCGGGGGTGATGTCGACCAACTCGACCTCGTCGGCGGCTCGAACGACGCTGTCGGGCACCGTCTCCCGTTGCGGAACTCCGGTGATCTGCTGCACCACGTCGTTGAGCGATTCGAGGTGCTGCACGTTGAGGGTGGAGATGACATCGATGCCCGCGTCGAGCAGTACCTCGACGTCCTGCCACCGCTTGCCGTGCACACTCCCCGGCGTGTTGGTATGCGCCAGTTCGTCGACGAGCACCACCTGCGGCTGTCGGGCCAGGACGGCGTCGAGGTCCAGTTCCTGCGCCGAGGACCCGCGATAGTGGACGGTCGCCATCGGCAGCACTTCGATGCCGTCGAGTGCGTCTATCGTCCGCGCGCGGCCGTGGGTCTCGACCACCGCGGCCACGACGTCGCAACCCCGGCTCCGCAGTCGGTGCGCCTCGCCGAGCATGGCGAAGGTCTTGCCGACTCCGGGTGCAGCGCCGAGGTAGATCCGCAGCTCACCCCTGTCCGCCACAGCCTGTCTCCTCACCCGGCCGGTATGTGTCCCGTAGTGCCAGGTTCAACTCCGGAACGTTCACCGCTTCGGCACCGAGTACACCGTACTGCGGTCCGTGGGTGTACTCGGCGACCAGAGCCTCGACATCGCTCACCGACGCTCCGTTGACCTGCGCCACGCGCGCGACCTGGATGGCCGCATACGCGGGACTGATGTCGGGATCGATACCCGAGCCGGAACCGGTGACGGCGTCGGGCGGTACCGCCGACGGGTCGACGTTCTCGCGGTCGGCGATGGCGACGCGGCGTTGCTCGACGAACGACGCCAGGACCTCGCTGGACGGTCCCTGATTGGTCGGCAGCGCAGCCGCGGGATCCCCGGGGGCGAACGGGTCGTCGTCCGACACCGACCCGGTGACGCGGGTGTGGAAGTACGGATCCGGCTCTCCCGGAGCGACCTGCGGATCGACGCCGATCAGCGAGCTTCCGACGACGCAGCCCTCGGCGTCGCGCAGCGGCGAACCCTCGGCGGAGTCGGTGCCGATGCGGCTGATGCCCCAGACCACGGCCGGGTAGCCGATGCCGAGAATGACGGTCAATGCCAGCAGCACTGCGAAGCCTGCCACGACCTGGCGGAGAAATCCCTGTACGAAGCGCATGGTCAGCCTATCCCTGGAATGTGTCGAACGAGTAGATCGATGAGCCAGATCCCGACGAAGGGGCTGATGACGCCGCCGACGCCGTACACCAACAGATTTCGGCGCAGCAGTGCTGCCGCCGAGGCCGAGGTGTACCGAACACCTTTGAGCGCCAACGGAATCAGTGCGACGATCACCAGCGCATTGAAGATCACCGCCGACAGGATCGCCGATTCCGGCGTCGCCAGATGCATGATGTTCAGTCCACCCAGCTGCGGATAGACGGTGGAGAACATCGCCGGCAGAATCGCGAAGTACTTCGCCAGATCGTTGGCGAGGGAGAACGTCGTCAGCGCACCACGGGTGATGAGGAGCTGCTTGCCGATCTCGACGATCTCGATCAGTTTGGTCGGGTCGGAATCGAGGTCGACCATGTTGCCGGCTTCCTTGGCCGCAGAGGTGCCGGTGTTCATCGCGACACCGACGTCGGCCTGCGCCAGAGCCGGCGCGTCGTTGGTACCGTCGCCGGTCATCGCGACCAGCCTGCCGCCCTCCTGCTCCTGCCGGATGAGCGTGAGCTTGTCCTCGGGGGTCGCCTCGGCCAGGTAGTCGTCGACGCCTGCCTCGGCGGCGATGGCCTTGGCGGTGAGTGGATTGTCGCCGGTGACCATCACCGTCCGAATTCCCATGGCGCGCAGTTGAGCGAACCGCTCGGCGATGCCCGGCTTGACCACATCGGAGAGTTCGACGACGCCGAGAGCGCGCGCAGCAGAACCGGTTTCGCGGACGGCAACCACCAGCGGGGTACCGCCGTTCTGGGCGATGTCGTGCACGGTGGCGTCGAGGTCCGTTGTGCCGCCGCCCTCACGAATCCAGCCGTAGACCGAATCTGCTGCACCCTTGCGGATCTCCATGCCCGGTAGATCCAGACCGCTCATCCGGGTCTGCGCGGTGAAGGCCACGAACTCGCCGCGCTCGGATTCGCCTTCTGTCGTTACGGATTCGAAGTCACGCTCGACCAGTTCGACGATGCTGCGCCCCTCGGGGGTACCGTCGGCCAACGACGACAACCGGGCGGCGCGCGCCAGCTCGACGGCATCGATTCCCGTAGCCGGGTGCAGTCCGGTCGCGCGCCGATTACCGAAGGTGATGGTTCCGGTCTTGTCCATCAGCAACGTGTCGATGTCACCTGCCGCTTCCACGGCACGGCCGGACATCGCCAGTACGTTGCGTTGCACCAACCGGTCCATTCCCGCGATGCCGATGGCCGAGAGCAGTGCCCCGATGGTCGTCGGAATCAGGCAGACCAACAGCGCGATCAGCTGGATGGGATCCTGCTGCTGCCCTGCGTAATCGGACATCGGACCGATGGCCACCACCGCGAAGAGGAACACGATCGTCAGCGAGGCGAGCAGGATGTTCAGAGCGATCTCGTTCGGCGTCTTCTGCCGAGCCGCGCCCTCGACGAGGGCGATCATCCGATCCACGAACGTCTCACCCTGGGCTGCAGTGATTTTCACGACGATCTCGTCGGAGAGCACGATGGTGCCGCCGGTGACTGCGGATCGATCGCCGCCGGACTCGCGGACCACGGGTGCCGACTCGCCGGTGATCGCGGATTCGTCGACGGTGGCGATGCCCTCGATGACGTCACCGTCACCGGGGATGACCTCGCCTGCCGAGACGATCACCTCGTCGCCGACATTCAGTTCCGCACCGGCCACCTCGGTGACGACGAATTCGGCACCGGAGGGAGTGCGTCGTCGAGCAACGGTGTCCTGCTTCACTTTACGTAAGCTTGCTGCCTGAGCCTTGCCGCGCCCTTCGGCGACGGACTCGGCAAGGTTGGCGAAGAGCACGGTGAACCACAACCACCCGGTGACGAACCACGCGAACACCGACGGTTCGGCGATCGAGAGGACGGTGGTGACGATGGAGCCGAGGAAGACGACGAACATGACCGGGTTGCGGGCCAAGTGCCGTGGATCGAGTTTGCGGAACGCTCCGGGTACGGCCGTTCTCAGTGACAGGTTCATTGCATGGCCTCTGCTATGGGTCCGAGAGCAAGTGCGGGGAAGAAGGTGAGGGCGGCGACGAGAATCGCGGTACCGATCAGCAAGCTGCCGAACAGCGGACCGTCGGTGGGGAGGGTTCCTGCGTTCGGTGCGCTGCGTTTGGTCGTCGCCAGTGAGCCGGCCAGCGCCAGTACGAAGACGATCGGCAGGAAGCGGCCGAGCAGCATGGCGATGCCGAGGGAGATCTGGAACCAGTCGCTGGTGACCGTCAGTCCACCGAAGGCGCTGCCGTTGTTGTTGGACGCCGACGCATACGCGTAAAGAACCTCGGTGAACCCGTGGATGCCGGGATTGCCCTGATAACTCGTGGTGGATTCGAGAATCACGGTGATGGACGTGCCGACGAGCACGAGGATCGGCATCACCAGTACCGACAGCGCGGCCATAGTGATGGCGCGTCGACCCAGCTTCTTGCCCAGGAATTCCGGGGTCCGGCCGACGAGGAGCCCACCGACGAAGACGGCGATCACGGCCAACACCAGCAACCCGTACAGACCGGTGCCGACGCCGCCGGGCGCGATCTCGCCGAACAGCATGTTCAGCAGCACGGCTCCGCCACCGAGAGCGGACATGCTGTCGTGCGCGGAATTGACTGCACCGGTTGATGTTCCGGTGGTGGAGACGGCGAACAAGGCCGATGCCGGGATGCCGAAGCGAACTTCCTTGCCTTCCATCATCGCGCCCGCAGCCGTTGCTGCGACTCCCCGAGTACCGGACTCGGCATAGAGGGTGACCGCCAGCAGGACTCCCCACAGTGTTGCCATCACTGCAAGCAACGTCAGACCCTGCTTGCGGTTGCCGATCATGGTGCCGAAGGTGCGGGTGAGTGCAACCGGGATCAACAGCAGAGAGATGATCTGCACGATGTTGGTCAGCGGGGTCGGGTTCTCGAACGGATGCGCGGAGTTGGCCGCGAGAATGCCGCCGCCATTGGTGCCGATTTCCTTGATCGCCTCCTGGGAGGCAACGGGCGCAAGCGCATTGGTGACCGTCTGTCCGTCCAGGCCGGTCGAGGTGAAGCCGGTGGAGAAGGACATGATGGTGCCCTGCGTCAGTAGGATGACGGCCACCAACAGCGAGAGCGGCAGCAGAATGCGCAGCGTTCCGCGGGTGAGATCGACCCAGAAGTTGCCGAGTTCACCGCCTGTGGACACACGCACGAAGCCGCGGATGACGGCGATCGCGACGGCGAGACCGACTGCGGCGGAGACGAAGTTCTGCACCGCAAGGCCCAGCGGCTGCGTCAGGTTCGACAGCGTGGTCTCGGGGACGTACGACTGCCAGTTGGTGTTGGTGACGAACGACGCCGCGGTGTTGAAGGCCATCGCCGGGCTGACCCCCGACAGGCCCCCGTTCAGCGGCAACACGCCTTGGATCCGCTGGAGTACGAACAGGAACACGACGCCGGCGAACGAAAATCCGAGCAGGCTGGTGGAGTAGCCGACCCACGTCTGTTCCGAGGACGAATTCACCCGGGCCACCCGATAGAGCAGGCGCTCGACGCGCGTGTCGTGGGACGAGTCGAACACCCGGGCCATGTAGTCGCCGAGCGGCACGTACGCCACGGCCAGGACGACGATCACAGCGCAGATTTGGAAGAACCCAACCACGTCAGAACCTCTCCGGATCGAGGAGAGCGACGAACAGGTACACCGCGACGAACGCGGCCACCGTGAGACAGAGCAATTCGGTCATTGCTCGATCCTGGATCCCGCTACCGGCCACAGCCGGTTTCCTTACGCTTTCTTACGACCGCAACCAGCGGCTATGACGCAATATTTACGCCTACCGCTCCTCGATGTCGTCGACGCGTATCTCCACCACATCGCGATCGAGGGTGACGCCGAGTAGATCCGAGACGACATCGATCGCGATGGTCGCCAGCTCGTCTCCCGCAGCCTGCAGGTCGTCGCCGTACACCCCGATCACCGCGACGAACAGACCGATGCAGGCGTGGTCGTCGAGATGGAGGTCGATCTCGGTCGGCTGCGCACCGTGAACGTCCGCCAGGGCACGACGGAGCGTGGTCTTGACGATGTGGTCGCTGACCTGCAGCGAGTCCTGCGGATCGGCGCCGGAGCCGGCAGGAAAGGCGCTGTCGACGGGCCACGTACGCCTGGTCGTATTACGGACCTTCGAGATGATGGATGCGCTGATATCCACCCAATTCGGTTCCTGAGGTGCGTCCCGAAGTTCGGTGGCAGCACGCGCGAGAACCGAATCCGGCTCTACTGGGTTCGCCATGTTGCCAACCTTTCGCTCAATGTTGCTCGTGCTCTGGTCAACTGACCACGTACCGCTCCTGCGGACAACGTCATGATCGCGCCGATCTCCGGGTGAGTCAGGCCCTCGACCTCGCGGAGCAGCCAGCAGGCTCGCTGGCGGTAGGGCAGTTCGGCCAGTGCGACTCCGAGTTCGGCCATGAAGCTGTCGGCCTCGACATCCGCCTCGGGATCACTGCCCGCCCCGGTGCTCTTTCGCTCGAATACCCAATCTTCTGCGGGAGGAACGCTGCGACGTCGTCGATGATCGATCACTTTGTGCGACACCAACGAGAACAACCATGTTCGCAGAGCCGAGTCGCCTCGAAAGTTGTCCAGCCCCTTCCACGCTGCGACGAACGCGTCCTGCACCACCTCCTCGGCCGCACCCTGATCGGACAGCATGTTTCGCGCGTATCGAAACATCTCCGGACCGTAGCGCCGGACGATCTCCTCGAACGCATCCGTCTCGCCGAGCGCGGCTGCGCCGACGAGTACGCGGTCCGATGCATCAACCCACTCCATCGGGCCCCCAGTTCACGTAGCGGTCATCGATCACGCATGTCTTCGATACCGGTTTACCAGCGGACGTAATCTATGACGTAGATCACTTTATTCGGACGTGCGTTTCGACCATCGAGCTACGACCAACTCCTGTCACACACTCTGCACGACATCCAAGAAGAGAGGCATTCATGAGCTCCACGACGGACACCAAGGCAACCGTATCCGCAGCAGGCGAAGGAAAGACCGACATCACCACCAAGTCGGACTCCGTGCTCGTCAGCTCGCAGGGCCGCACCACCATTGCCGACACCGTCGTCTCCAAGATCGCCGGTATCGCCACCCGTGAGGTCCAGGGCGTCCACGCCGTCGGCGGCGGAGCGAGCCGCGCGATCGGTGCCCTGCGCGAGCGCATCCCCGGTGCCCGCGTCAACCAGTCGCAGGGCGTCTCGGTGGAGGTCGGCGAGCGTCAGGCCGCAGTCGACATCGACATCGTCGCCGACTACGGCGTCTCCATCGCAGACCTCGCAGCGGGCATTCGTCGCAACGTCATCAACGCCGTCGAGCGTATGACCGGTCTCGAGGTCACCGAGGTCAACATCGTCGTTCACGACATCTACCTCGACGACGGCTCGGACGACGAGGAGACCACCGAGGCTCCCTCCACCCGAGTGCAGTGACCGATCCGCACATGACGGAGCGTGACAGGTCCGAGGACATCGCCGACGCCGTACTGGCTGTCGACGGTGTCGTCGGGCTGCACGGCGGCATGTTCGGCGAGGCAGCTACCTACCTTCCCGGACGACGCATCGCCGGCATCCGGATCGGCGACGAAGGCACCGAGGTTCACGTCACTCTCGAGTTCGGGATTGCGGTACGCGACACCGCCGACGCCGTGCGCAGCACAGTGGCAGCGATGGTCGACGGGCCAGTGCACGTCACCGTCGAGGACATTGTGCGAGTCTGACCAGGTGAACGAGCATGCAGCGCACGACCGAGCCGCCGCCTACAAGGCGGCTCGGCGCGCTGTGGCGCGCGAACACCACCCGGATCTCGGTGGAGATCCGGCTCGCTACATGGCCGAACTCGCCGAGGTCGACCGACGCTTCGCCGTACTTCCCTCGACTCCGACCAATGCGGCGAGCGCGCCGACGGCATTCCGCGCCTCGCCGATTCCGTCCCCGCTACGCACTCTGCCCAAGCGGATCGCTCGGATCCGCAAACGCGTCACCAGGCGCAACTACTTCGAACTCTGAGTGGAGATCAACACCATGACCACTGCAACCATCGGTTTGTTCGTGGGACTTCTGCTGGCCATCGCCGCAGCGGCCGGCGGTTTCACCGGCTTCCTCATCGCCATCGTGCTCGGCGGCCTCGGATTCTTCGTCGGCCGCTACGTCGACGGCGAACTGGACCTGAACTCGATCATGCGTGGTCGCGGTCGTGACTGAGACAGCTGCTGTAGACCCCGGTGAGCGCGGCTCTCTGGAGATCAAGCACAAGGCCGTCGAGCGACTTGCCGTCCTCGCTGCCCGCAGCACCGACGCGGTCGCCGGACCCCAGCCCGGACTGCGGGTCCTGGGTGGGCGTGACCTGCCCAAGGCCGACGTGACGATCAGCGGCTCCCGCGTTCGCGCTCAGGTCGCGGTAGCGGTCACCTGGCCCTCGCCGCTGGCGAAGGTAGCCGCTGACGTTCGCGCCGCAGTCGCACGAGACCTGTCCGAACTGGGCATCTACACCGTCGACCGAGTCGATGTCACCGTCCAATGCGTACCCGCCGAGACCACCCGTGAAGAAGGGAGAGTGCAATGAGCGAGAAGGCAAGCAAGAAGCCGGTAGCCAATCCCACCGCAGCCGTACCCGCAATCCTGTTCGCGCTCGTGCTCATCGGTGCCGGCGTGGTCCTCGGCCGCGAGGCGCTGCTGAACCTCGGTGCCATCGACGGCCCCGAGTGGGTCGGCCCCGCCGCCACGAGCCTGGACGGACTCACCGCGCAGCCGTGGATGCTGCCGGGAGGAATCGCCGCAGTCGTGGTCGGGTTCGTTCTCGTCATCGCTGCACTGCGTCCTCGGCGACGCACCCACCGAGCCCTCTCCGAGCAGGACGTCTGGCTCCGCAAGGGCGACGTCGCAACCGTTGCCCGCACCGCCGCACTCGACAGCGTCGGCGTCGATTCCGCAACCGCCAAGGCCGGCAACAAGAAGGTCACCGTCGCGGTGGCCACCGTCGCCGGCACGGACTCCGCGGAGCTGAAGTCCTCGGTCGTCACCTCCGTGGACGACGCCCTCCGCCCACTCGCGTCGGCTCCCAAGGTCCGCACCCGAGTGCGAACGACAGGACAAGCATCGTGAAACGCGCAACCGCTTCGGTCGACCGAACCAGCACCGCCGTCGTCGGCCTCGCCCTGATCGCCCTCGGCGGCGGAGCGATTGCCTGGGAGCAAGGAAGGTTTCCCGGCCGCGAACGTCTCGACGCGGCCTTCGTCGACACCGCCGTCGACGCAGGCTGGTGGCCCTGGGCTCTCGCAGCAGCCGCCATCGTCCTCGTGCTGCTCGGTCTGTGGTGGCTCCTCGCGCACCTGCCGCGACGTTCGGTCGGCACCGTCGCCTTCGCGTCGTCAGCGGATGCAGATGTCGACGGCCGACTCAGCGTCGACCTGGGAACCGCTGCCCGGAGCGCCGCGAAATCCCTGGCCGCTCACGAGGGCGTCGTATCGGCGACCGGCCGTTCGGTGTCCGATCGCGGTCAGAGAGTCGTCGAGATCACCGCGACGCTCGACCCCGCGGTGACGTCCCTCGACAAGGTGGCAGGCGCAGCGGCGCAGACGCGCAACGACATCGTGACGTCCCTCGACGGAACACCGGCGGCCGTCCGAATCCTGCTGCAGTGCGGCAAGTCTCGGAAGCATGTCGTTCGCGTCAGCTGACGCCTGCGGAGAACTCGATCTCCCCAATCAACCCATGGTGGTCCGATCCGGGGAGATCGATTCGTTCCAGAGAACGAGCACGACCGGTGTTGGTGAGAATGTGGTCGATCCCGACGACGGCGGGGGTTCCCTTGTCGGTGGGGTACGTGGGAATCAGCCCCTTCCCCAATTGCGCTGCAACGTCGGAATATCCGGCATCGAGTAGGTTGCGGAACTTCTTGTGCGAATATGTCGTGTTGAAGTCGCCGCTGACGATCACCGGACCGCCGCCCGCCGCTGCCTCCAAATCGTCTCGGAGCGTGTCCAATTCGGCGGTCCAGATATCGGCCGGGGTGATGTAGGCGGCACCGGGATGCACCGCCAACAGCGTGACCGGCTCGGAACCGGGGATCTCGACCTCGGTGGCGAGATTCACCGGGCCGTACCCGTCGAGCTCACGGTTGTCCGAGATCGGGAATCGGCTGTAGATTCCGGCCCCACCGCCGCCTGTCACGTGCGGCCGGAGGTAGCTGTAGGGGAAGAGCTCCTCCATGCCGGCGTCGCGGAGGCCGACCACCGACGCGTCGGTCAGTTCCTGGATCGTGACGACGTCGACGGAGTGATCGCGGGCCTGACCGACCACGACAGTCGGATCGGCCAGCCCGATCATCAGGTTCGCCTGCATCACACGCAGCCGCACGCCCTCGCTGCCCGTCGCGTCCTCGGGTGCCGCGTCCGCCACATAGAGCGGTGCATAGGCGAATGCGCCTGCGGCAAGCACCAGCGCAGAAACTCCCGCCAGGACCCAGCGCCGACCGATCAGCGCCACCAGGGCACCGACCACGACAGCGATGAACATCAACGGAACGAACGACGCCAGCGCGATCAGGACGTTGACCCGGGTGTCGGTGTAGTAGACGCCCAGCGCCACGAGCCCGGTCACGATGCCCAGAATGGCGATCGTTCCGGTAAGAATTCGTATCCAGGTTCGTTGCATCGAACCGAGGGTAGCTACGCCCGGATGCCGACGACCAACGCTGTGATGGTCGTCCAGGTCAGCGACAACAATCCACGCACCGCCGAGAACGAGAACGCCGTGGACCACACCGTACGCGTCGACGGTTCCTCGACCGGAAGTCCGGCGAATCGATCGGCCAGCCAATCCAGCGTGAGTGGCGCACTGAGCGGGTGCAGCGACAGGTGTTCGCTCAGCCGATCCCGTAGATAGGTCACGTGCGCACCGGCCTCGATGTACCGATCCACCTGCCCGTCCACGTCGTCGACGGCGATGATCTGATCGTGCACCGACTGGACGACCAGCAACGGAGCCGTCGGAGCCGTTCGTCCCGGCTGGATATCCAGGAACACCTGCACGATCTCGGGCAGCGCCAACAGATCGGCCAGCGGAACGTCGATGTAGTGGTCCAGGTCGTGTCGAGCCAGTTTTCTCACCGCACGCACGGTCGTCATCGACTCGACGGAATCGAGAATGCGCATTCCGTCCTCGTTGACGTGCTCGCGAACTACCCGATCGAGCTCGGGGTAGGTGCGCCGTAGGCCCGCCACCACCAGCGTTGGCAACGCTGCGTGCAGCGTCGCATTGAGCCGGGTGAACGCCGACCCCGGATCTCCGACGGGTGAGCCGAGAGCGGCACCGACCACCTCTATCTCAGGCGCGTACTCCGGTGCCATCTCCGCCGCCCAGGACGTCGCGAGTCCGCCGCCCGAGTAGCCCCACAGCGCAACCGGCGTGCTCGAATGCAGGTCGAGCGGCTCGAACGACAAGGCCGCGCGAACGGCGTCGAGCGTGCAGAACCCGGGTTCCTGCGGCGAACCCCAATGTCCGTCGGGACCCTCGTGATCCGGGATCGAGATGGTCCACCCACGGCGCAAGGCATGCAGTACCAGCAGGAACTCGAACTGCGGAACTGCACCTAACGCCCGGGAACCACGCCGAAGCGCGTACGACGGGAAACACGAGGACGCGACGCCGTCGATCGCACACTGATACGACAGCAGAACCGGTTCGGCGTTGCGCGGACGCAACACCGTCGTGACGCTGGCCTGGGGAAAACCGCCGAGATCAGCGGTGCGATAGAGCAGCTGCCACGCGTCGACTCGCTGGCGTACGCGACCGAACATCGCGACCTCGACCGGCCGCACCTTCAGAATCGTCCCGGGTGGAACTGCCTCGTATCCCTCGGGCGCTGCATAGAAAGGATCGTCCTCGGGCCTGGTCGCGTCACTGCAGCTCGGTGCTCGTTCCACCGGCCAGGGCTGTTCGTCCCCCAATGATCTGTCGACGCTCATGTCCCACCGCTTCTTGTCCGAGTCCCGTCGTCACACTAACTTGCCCTCGACGACGCCGTTTCATGCAGCCCGCTGCCAATTGGTGATCAGGACATCGGTCGCGTAGCTGAGGTCGAGGCCTTCGCCACCCCAGTCCGGAACGATGGCGTCGGGTGCGATACCGCTGTACTGTCGCCTGACTTCGTCGGCGTCTCCCGACATCGCGGGAGCGTGGATGATCTCGGTTCCCGAGGGATGTCGAAACGAGAAGCGTTGATCGCCGAGGGCTTCGATGAAGAAATATCCGTCGTGCAACGCTCGGTGGTGTTCGCCGCACAGCAGGACCAGGTTGTCGAGTGACGTCGCACCTCCCCGTGAGCGATAGGTGACGTGGTGAGCATGCAGAAATCGGGTGCGGCCGCACCCGGGTACCGTGCAGCATCGGTCCCGAATGATCAACTGACGCAATTGGGTTCGGCTCGGGACTTTCGCCGTCGAACTCCACCGCACAGTTCTACCCAGCCGGCCGTGGCCGACGGTCCGCATGACCGCGGAACACAGCACCTGAGCGAGGGTTTCGTCGTCGAGCCCTGGCCCGTCGTCGAAATGAGCGTGGTCGGACCCTGCTTCGTCGACCCCACCGATGTGCACCAGCACCTCGGCAGCAGGAGAGACGACCGGTGAATCCATCGCAGCGCAGACCATCTCGGCCATGGCAATCATCGCCGGCACCGGGTTGGGCGGTGCCGGGGCCGCCCGGTCACCCTCGGATTCTCCGTCGGTCCTGGTGCGCTCGTACTCCGCCCTGGTCAATGCAGCGAGAAACCGCTTACCGTCCTCGGGCCGAAAGCGGGCCGTCAGCACGAGCGAGCCGTCGTCCTCGTCCCAGCGCCACCGCCCGGCGCACGGGTCGAGGTCGACGCCGTTTCCCTTGGTCGGACGCATCGCCTTCTTCAGACCACGGCAGAGGCGTTCGATGTGCGCAGCCGGGGCGTCGAGCGCCTTCTGCAGCAACGACGCCTCGTTCTCGGCCGTCGCAACGCGAGTCATCGCGCGCACCTTCGAGTACGAGATGGTGCCGCTCAGATACGCCGAGGTGATCAGCGGCAGCTCTCGCATGGCCTTGGCCACGCGCACCTGCTCACGAGCGGTGTGCAGATCGACCCCCGCACGCCACGACAACCAGTGCGCACAGGACCGCACTTCCCAACCCGCCCATCCGCGTCGCGCATCGAACTCGCCCACCAGAATCAGATACTGCGCCGACGCCGCCGCGATCCGACCTGCCAGAGCGCAGATTTCGGTCTCGATTTCCTTCGTCTCGATCCGCCCCGCCTCGGATCCCGCGTCGACCATGTCGATCATGAACGCCCCCATTCATCGAATACATGTTCGAGAAATGTACGACGAGGCACCGACAGAAACTCTCCCACGATGCCCGACGCGTCCCCGCGGGGACGTTGTCACGAGGCGATGCGCCGGGCACGGGAGTCGGCCGCGACACATCCGGCACCCTCTGGGCAGCGAATGCCCTACATGGCCGAAGCACGCAAGTCTCTCGCGCGCTTTCCCAGTCCGCTGCGCGGCACGTGGTTGACGTCGCTGTTCGGCGCAGTTCTGCTCGTCGCGCTGCCGATAGTCATCGCGACGGGATTGCTCTCGTACAGCGCGTACGGTCCACAGTTCGGCCAGGCCAGGCCGGGTGCCGTCGGGTGGCTGCGCTTGCCGTTCTTCGACTGGCCGACGAATCCGGCATGGCTCTACCAGCTCACGCAGGGTCTGCACGTCGGACTCGGCCTGATCATCGTGCCGCTCGTCATCGCCAAACTGTGGTCGGTGATGCCCAAGCTCTTCGAACTACCACCGGTGCGATCGCCGGCACATGCGCTCGAACGACTGTCGCTGCTGGCACTGGTCGGGGGCCTGCTGTTCGAGATCGTGACGGGTGTTCTCAACATTCAGTACGACTACGTGTTCGGTTTCGACTTCTACGCCGCTCACTACTTCGGTGCCTGGGTGTTCATCTCCGGATTCCTCGTACACCTCGCGCTCAAGGTCCCGCTGATGTGGAGGACCCTGAGGTCGGAGTCGTTGATGGACGTACTGCGCGCCAGGAACGAAGCTCCGGAACAGCAGAAGAACGACGACCGACCGGCGACCATGGGTCGACGCGGTGCCATCGGATTGGTCGCTGCCGGAATGGGATTCGTTGCCGTGTTGACGGTAGGACAGACGGTCGGCGGAGTGCTGCGCAAGGCCGCGATCCTGCTGCCCCGCGGACGCTCGTACGGCGACGGCCCCAACGACTTTCAGATCAACCGAACGGCCGAAGCGGCCGGGATCACCGAGGCGCAGACCGGGCCCGACTGGCAACTGACGATCAGCAGCGCGGCCGAGGACGCCGTCCCGATCGTGCTGTCCCGCGGCAGGCTGCTGTCGATGCCGCAGCGCACTGCCGAACTGCCGATCGCGTGCGTCGAAGGATGGTCCACCACGCAGACGTGGACCGGTGTCCCGTTGGCCGAACTCGCTGCGCTGGCGGGCGTACCCGCACCGCGATCGGCTGAGGTGAGCTCGCTGGAGCAGAACGGAGCCTTCACTCGTGCGGTGTTGCAGGGAAATCAAGCGGCGCACCCGAATTCGTTGCTGGCCTTGAAAGTCAACGGTGTCGATCTCTCGCTCGATCACGGATTCCCCGCGCGAGTGATCGTTCCTGCCCTTCCGGGTGTCCACAACACCAAGTGGGTTGCTCGCATCGTGTTCCGTTCGTGACTTCCAGCTGTGGCTGTTCAAACCTCCGTCGATGGTAAAGAATCGGTGATCGGCGGCCCGTGGGGCCGCCGACGAGGGTCACTCCCTCGCCTGGATGAGTTCCGAAGGTCATGACATCATGCTTGCTTTGTCCAGAAGCCTCCTCGTCGCAAGTGCAGCTCTCACACTGCTGTTCGCCGCAGGCTGTTCATCGTCCGAAGCCGGCAACGCCGTCGCTGCCGACACCACAGCCGCCTCGACGTCCGCCGCTACCAGCACCACCGACGGCGTCTCGGGCCAAGAGGGCATCGACGCCGGCGGCTCCACCGACATCGATGTCGAGATCGGTCAGTGCGTCCAACTCGGCGGGACGATGACGGCCGCCACCATCGACAACGCCGAATGCGGCAGCATGGAATCGAACTACAAGGTGATCGCCAAGGCCGAGCAGAACGAGCAGTGCCCCACCGACGTCAATCAGACCTACTACGAGACGCTCGACGGTGTGGAACAGGGCGCACTGTGCCTCGACGTCGACTGGGTGGTCGGCGGCTGCATGAGCGTGCCCACCGTGGGTATGGACGAGCCCTCACGGGTCGACTGCGGCGACCCCGACGCCACCGACGTCGAACAGGTCACCGAAATCAAGACCGGTACCGCCGATCCCAACGAATGCCCCGAGGGCGGATTCGCTTACGACGCCAGGCAATTCGTCGTCTGCACCACGACGATCTCCTAGTCGAGCTGCGCCGTCACCATCTGCGTGACGTAGCGGTAGTCCACGTAGCCGTGGCGGGCGATGGCCGCGTGCACTGCGCCCAGGACCTCGCCGCGGCGCCGGTCGTCCAGGGCGAGATGGCTCGAGTACGTGGCGGCCATGGCGCAGAACTCGTCTGCGGAGTAGCGCTGGACCCACTCGTACGTCGAGGTCGTCCACGGACCGAAGCCGGCAGCGCGCGGCACGTTGGACTCCGGTTGCGTACCGAGAGAACGCACCAACAGGTGCGCCACTTCGGGCTCGGTTGCGTCGTAGGCCGCCCTGACCGCTTCCCATGCCGGGCCATCGAGGTCGCCCGGCATGTTCCACCACAACCGAAGGGAACCGCCGGGGACCAATGCGCGGGCCGCCACTGCAGCTCCTTGCTCGTGGTTCACCCAATGCCAGGATTGGGCTGCAACGACCACATCGAACGCCGCCGCCGGGGCTGCACAATCCTCGAACCGCGACACCTGCACTTCGACGTCGAGGTTCTCGGTGCGCCGCCGAACCAGCTCTGCCATAGCCGAATCCGGTTCCACCGCAACAACGGACGCGCCGAGTTCGGCCAACGCAACTGTGGCTTTGCCGGTACCTGCCCCCGCCTCGAGCACTCGCATCCCGTCGCCCGCCGCGATGTCCGCGTACAGCTCGGCCGGGTAGCCGGGACGGGCCCGGTCGTAGTTCTCGGCAACCTTGCCGAAGCTCAATGCACGCGATGACTGCTGTCCGTCGGTCACCGCATCGACGGTACCGAGGGTCGACTTGCCAGGAACCGTGCGTTTCGTAAAGAGTGAGACAGCTCACTGAGCAGACCCCGCACGCGAGGAGAGTCGATGACCGAGACCACTGCACCTCCGAAATGGAAGGTGGTCGGCCCCGGACTGGTGGTCGCCGCAACCGGCATCGGGGCTGCCGACCTCGTCGCGACACTGGTGGCGGGCTCGCGCTACGGCTACGCCCTGCTCTGGGTCATCATCGTCGGTGTCGTCATGAAAGTCGTTCTGGTGGAAGGTGCCGGCCGCTACACGTTGGCGTCGGGCAACACGATCTTCCAGGGCTGGCGTTCGCTGGGAAAGTGGACGACGGCGTATTTCGCTCCCTACATCGTGATCTGGGGGTTCGTCTACGGAGCGGCAGCGATGTCGTCGAGCGCGTTGCCGATCGTCGCACTGTTCCCCGCTTTGGATCTCAAGGTCGTCGCCATCGCGTCCGGACTCCTCGGCTTCGCGCTGATCTGGCTGGGTAGCTACGGATTCTTCGAGAAGATCATCACCGTCTTCGTCGGCATCATGTTCGTGACCGTGATCGGTGCTGCGGTAGTGGCGGTTCCCAACGTCCCCGCGATCGTCAAGGGCATCGTCCCCACCATTCCCGACGGCTCCATCGTGTACGTCCTCGGCCTTGCCGGTGGCGTCGGTGGCACCATCACGCTCGCCGCGTACGGCTACTGGCTGCGCGAGAAAGGCTGGATCACACCGAAATTCATGCGCGTCATGCGTATCGACAATTCGATGGCCTACGTCATCTCCGGCATCTTCGTCCTCGCGATGCTCATCGTCGGTGCCGAACTGCTGTACTCGTCGCAGATCGCGATCTCCACCGGCGATCAGGGCTTGATCCAACTCTCCGACGTGCTCGCGGACCGCTACGGGACGGTGTTCGGCTACGTGTTCCTCATCGGATTCTGGTCCGCGTCGTTCTCGTCGCTGATCGGGGTGTGGAACGGCGTGAGCCTGATGTTCGCGGACTTCGTCGGCAATCTGAAGGGGCTCGAACAGGGTCACCCGGAAACACGAGTGGGAGGCAAGTACTTCAGGTGGTACGTCGCGTGGCTGACGTTCCCGCCCATGGCGTTGCTGTGGCTCGACCAACCGATCGGGCTCGTGCTCGCCTACGGCGTACTCGGCGCGGTGTTCATGCCGTTCCTGGCGGTGACACTGTTGATACTGCTCAACAGTGATCGCGTGCCGAAGCAGTGGCGCAACGGCTGGTTCACCAACCTGACGCTGGGTGTGTGCGCATTCCTGTTCGCGTGGCTCGCCGTCGACCAGGTCTTGGATGCTCTCGACAAGTACGTGTACTAGTCGGCCGCTTCCAGGCGTGAGCGCAGTGTCGACTCCGTGTGCTTGATCGCCTGACCCACAACGGGTTCCACAACAGCGCCGAGCACCTTGCCCGCGATTCCGCCGGGCAGGCTGTAGCGGAACACAACGTCCAGACGGGTTCCGCCGTCTGCCGTATCCGAGAACGACCACGTGGACGAGTTGGACAGGCCTTCGACCGACTCGAGCGTGAGCCTCTCGTTGTGGACCCATTCGGTGACGTGCACAACGGAGGTGAGGGCCTTCGGACCGATCTGCATCGTCGCGTCGTACGTGGCACCGAGTCCTGAAGTGACCTCGCTCGTCGGCTCGAAACGGGTGATGCCGAACATCCATTGCGGGACGTTCCTGAAGTCGTCCATGTAGGCGAACGCCGCCTCGCGACTGGTCGACGCAACGGCCGAACGATTGATTTCACGCACTAGTGCACCTTAGTACACGCTACGGCGTGTTACGCATACTTTGGCCGTCCGTTTCAGCGGCGTACGTACCCCACCTGCTTGTCCACCACGTTCACCAGAGCCGAACCACGGACATATCGATGGAGGTTGTCCTCGAACAGCGCCCACAGGCGCTCGGCGAAGTCGTCGGCGTCGCCCGCCAGATGCGCGGTCAGGATGACGTTGTCCATGTGCCACAGCGGACTCGTGTCCGGTAGCGGCTCGACCTCGAACACGTCGAGCACGGCCCACCCGATGCCTCCGTCAGCGAGGGCGTCGCACAGGGCTCGTTCGTCGACGACCGGTCCGCGGGCGATGTTGACCAGGCCTGCATCGGAACGCATGGCCGAGAGAACCTCCGCGTCGACCAGTGCTCGGGTGGCGTCGGTCAACGGTGTCGCCAGCACGATCACGTCGTACTCACCCGCATACGACCGCAATCGTCGAACGTCGCGGATTCGTCCGAACTCCGAGTCTCCGGACCGCTCCGACGTTGCCGCCGCATCGACGCGCATACCGAGTGCGCCGAGGACCCGGCCGATCTCGCGGCCGATCGAACCGGGACCGACGACGAGAGCGGCGCGACCGTGAATACCATTGGTAACTCTGTGTTCCCAGACCCGCTCGCGCTGACGAGCAAGCGCCAGCGGCAGCTTCTTGACCGACGCCAGAATGCCGGCTGCGACATACTCCGCAATCGCCCTGTCGAGGATTCCGCCGGAGTTCGTCAGAATCCATCGGCCCTCGCGCAGAACCGGATCGAGCAGTCGGTCGACGCCGGCACTCGATGCGTGGATCCAGCGAAGATTCTCGGCATTCGGCCACACGGTTCGCAGATCGGCGGTCTCGAACGTTCGGAACAGCAACACCTCTGCCCACGACACCAGACCGGCGAGCTCGTCCATCGTGCAGCTTCGGAAGTCGACTTCGTCGATCGCGGGCAAGGACCCTCTGTCCGAACCACTTTCGACCACAAGCACGTTCACCACAAGACTCGCCACCTCCGTACGATGGCACCGTGCTCACCGTAGAACTCGCAACTGCCGCCGACGCAGCAACGATACTCGGCCTGCGGCACGCAGCCGAGGACTGGCTCTTCGCTCGAGAAATCGACCAGTGGACACCGCGCGAGGTACCCCTGTCCACTGTCGCGGCGCACATCGAGGCAGGAGAGTTCTACGTCGCCCGGCGCGATCCGAGTGGCCCGATAGTCGGTGCGCTGAGACTGATCTGGGCCGATCCCACAATCTGGCCCGAAGAGGATGGGCTCGCCGGGTACGTGCACGGATTGGTGATCGACAGAAGCGAAGCGGGCACCGGGCTCGGCGCGGCTTTGCTCGAGTGGGCGTCGGAGCAGACCCACCGGGAAGGACGCACGTTGCTGCGTCTGGACTGCGCCGAAACCAACGGTGCGTTGTGCAATTACTACCTGAATCAGGGTTTCCGCCACGTCGGCCGACACGAGTTCGCCGACGGCAGTGCGTGGTTCAGCGTGGCCCTGTTCGAGAAGTCGACCGATCGGTAGCCTGTCGTCGCTGGGAGAGAACCTCGTGGCCTGCGAAGCTGCTCAACCGATTCATCGAAACAGAGCGCGATGTGCCGTCGCACACCTTCGCTGCCGGCAACCCCTGTAAGGCAATCCGCGCCCTACCGTGAGATGACCTCGTGCAAGATCTTGTCGGAGTCCCCGACGAGCGTGTTCACGGCCACCCGCGCACCCCACCACATCCCCAGCCATCCGACCGCCGCGGCAACGGGAACGGACAGATACGCGAAGACACCGGGGAGAAGCAATGCCAGCAGCAGAGCGGGCACTACCGACAGCCCGAGTACAACTATTGCCAGCATGAGTAGGGCGAACGACCCTCCGTTGAACGACCCTCGGGTGTTCAACGAAAAGGCCTTGGTCGGTTCAGGAACCGGATAGGCGGCACGGACCGAGACCACGACGATGAGTCCTGCACTGACGCCGAGCATCGACAACGTCACCGAGATGGGGACTGCCAACCGGTCGAGTCCGAGGTCACCGAATACGCGGACGACCGCAGAGGACACGATCGCAAAGGGTGCCGTGACCATCAGCCACGCTATCTGCCGACCGCGGACGTCGTCGCGCAGAGCCTGCGGGATCATCACCAGGTGCCACATCGAACCGCCGTCGAGACCGTACAGATTCGATCCCGCGCCCATTGCCATGAAGATCACGATCCACGCACCCCAGGCTGCGCTGAACGGAATCGAATCGGTCACCAACGGACCGATACCTCCGAGCACCGCGAAGATGAGGACCGACAACAGCTGGCTCCGGCGACGCATATCGCCGCGCCACAGGCCCAGCTCACGCGTCACCACCGCGCCGACACGGGTGGCGCGCCAACCGCGATCGCCGTTGTGGCCGTTCGCTGCCATCTGCTTGCGCGACGCGCCGTACGAGGCGGAGACCCGTCCCTCGAAGAGCCGCAGCACAAGTCGCTGCCACGACCACACCAAGACGACATCGAGCAGCAGCAGTCCCGCCACTGCGGCGATCGCCATTATCCAGTTGCCGTCGAGCGCAGCGTCCACTCCGGTGATTCCCCAACTGAACGGTATCGAATGTGCCAGTGTCAGAGGCCATGTCACGTCACCCGACAGCACCCTGGAGAAGTTCTGGGTGATGGGGAACTGCAGGAAGTACAGTCCGCCGAACACCGCACCGAACGCCAGCAGAGCGAACTCTCGACTGCGCCGACTCTTCAGTAGCTGAGACATCGCCACGGTGACCACTCTGGACAGCGTCACGAAGAGCACGACGGTCGCAGGCCAGGCCACCAGGGCAAGCGGAAGTGCTGCGAGGGAACGCGATACGGCATAGATGGGGATCGACGCAGTCGCGATGACCGTCAACGGCACCACCATGCCGACACCCGACGTGGTCAACAACGCCCGCGCCAGGCGTGCGGGCTCCACCGAGAGCATCTGGAAGTGGCGGGGCTGGATGTTGTCGTCGGAGATCCCCGAGAGCACTGGGAACAGTACCCAGCTCAGGCCCATCAGCGTCAGCCCGAGGCTTGCGGTGCCGCCGACCAAGACCTGCGAAGCTCCATTGCGCGCGGACAACACACATGCCACAACGGCGACGACCAGCCCCAGCACCCCGAACACGGTTTTCACCACTGCTTGACCGCCCTTGAACTGCCTGCGGTAGAGCGTGATTCGCATCTGCAGAACGGTGCGACCGAGGGACGTCACGAGCGCATCCAGGACAGGCCGTCGGGGTTCTGCTCGCGAGTACCGACCAGGCGAACGAAGGCGTCGTCCAGGCTTCCGCCGGCGCGGACCTCGTCGACCGTTCCGACGGCCACGACGCGGCCGCCGGTGATGACGCCGACATGAGTGCAGAGTTGCTCGACGAGCGCCATCACGTGACTCGACAGGATCACCGAGCCTCCGGAGCGGACGAACTGGACCAGAATGGTGCGAATCGTGGTCGAGGAGATGGGGTCGACCGCCTCGAAGGGCTCGTCCAACACGAGCAGCCGGGGTCCGTGCAGCAGCGCCGAGGCCAGTCCGATCTTCTTGGTCATGCCCGCGGAGTAGTCGGCGATGACGGTTCCCCCGGCGTCGGCCAGATCCAACGCGTCCAACAGCTCGTCTCGACGCTGCGCGATCACGTCCTCGGGCATCGCGCGAAGTCGCCCGAAATACGTCAGGAGTTCGTGGCCGGTGAACTGGGACGGCAGAGCGAGGCCGTCGGGCAGCACTCCGAGTAGCTCTTTGGCGGCGATGGGATCGGCCCAGACATCGCGTCCGAACACCAGACTTCGGCCGTACTGCGGTCTGAGCAGACCGACCGCCATGGACAGACAGGTCGTCTTCCCTGCGCCGTTCGGGCCGACGAGCCCGAACATCGAACCGGGTGGAACCATCAGAGACAAGTCGTCGACGGCAACCTTGGGTCCGAACGCCATACACAGGTGCTCGATCAGCAGGGCAGCAGAATTCGTTTGCACAGATAAAAGACTAACCGGTATGGATCGGATCGTCACGTGGTCGGATTGACCGCGTCGGTACCATCTGGGCATGAATCGCACGGCAGTGGTGACCGGAGCCTCGTCGGGTATCGGACGCGCGGTTGCGCAGGCGCTCGTCGCCCGGGGATACCGAGTGATCGGCACCTCCCGCAATCCGGCCTCGATGACCGACGCGCAGCGAGCCACCGGTGTCGAGTATCGCGCTCTCGATCTCACCGATGCCGACTCGATCCGCACCTTCGTCGCCGATCTCGGGGACGTCGACGTCCTGGTCAACAACGCCGGTGAGAGTCAGTCCGGGCCCTTCGAGGAGCTACCGACCGATGCCATCGAGCGACTCTTCCAGTTGAACGTCTTCGGCGCAGTGACGCTGTCGCAAGGTGTCATTCCCGGTATGCGCGATCGTGGTTACGGCCGCATCGTGATGGTCGGATCGATGCTGGCCAGCTTCCCGCTTGCCTATCGCTCGTCCTACGCCTCCACGAAAGCCGCCATCAAGGGCTTCTCCGATGCGGCGCGTCTGGAACTCTCGCCCTTCGGTGTGTGGATGACCACCGTCGAGCCGGGCTCGATCAACACCGGAATCAGTGAGCGCCGAACCAAGTACATCGCACCGGATTCGGTCCATCGAGACGACTTCCACACCGCCATCTCGTCGCTGGACCGCAAGGAAGGAACCGGCATCTCCGCCGAGGACGTCGCCGAGGTAGTAGTGAAGGCCATCGAGGCCGACAAGCCGAAACCGTTGTACGCCAGAGGAAGCAATGCACCGGTCGTGTTTCTCGCGCGGCGGCTGCTGCCCGCGACCTTCATGGAGAAGACGATCGCGAAGATGTTCGGACTGAAGAGGTAGTTTGAACCGCTGACCTGCGGGAATACAGCTGGGTGAACTATTTCCCTCTCGACCTACTGTGGTAGAGACACTCGGTCTCGTCCTGGCAGCCACAGGCCTGATCGTCGCAGCACAGGTGATCTCGAAGAAGACGACACTCCCCGCGGCAGCGTTATTGACGCTCGCCGGCCTGGCCGTCTCGGCGTCGGCGTTGCCCGACATCGTTCTCGACCCCGAGCTCGTTCTGACCCTGGTGATTCCGCCGCTGCTCTACAGCGCCGCTCTGAACTCCTCCCTGATCGCCATCCGCCGCAACGTGTGGACCATCTTGAGTTTGTCGGTCGCCCTCGTCGTGGCGACGGCTGCCCTCGTCGGCGTCGGTCTGTGGTTGCTCGTTCCGGGGATCACGCTGGCCGCTGGTATGGCGCTCGGTGCCGCCGTGGCACCACCGGACCCGGTCGCGGCGCTGGCGGTGGGTCGACGCGCAGGCATCCCACCGAAACTGGTGACCCTGATAGAGGGCGAGGGGTTGCTGAACGACGCGACCGCACTGACGATGCTGACCGTGGCGATCGCCGCGATCTCGAGTCAGGACATGACAGCCACTCATGCCGGGGGATTGTTCGTGCTCGCCGCAGCAGGCGGCATCGTCGTCGGACTGATCGTCGCACTGGCGATTCGGCTGATACAGCGGTTCGTTCACGATTCGCTGCTGCTCAACATCGTCTCGCTGGCTACACCGTTCCTCGCGTACCTCGCGGCCGAAGAAGTGCATGCGTCCGGGGTGTTGGCCGTCGTCGTCGCAGCACTGGTGATCGGTCACCACACCCGTCACGCCATCTCCGGAGCCAGTCGCCTGCAGACCAGTGCCGTGTGGAGGCTGATCGATCTGCTTCTCGAGGGCTTCGTGTTCTTGTTGATCGGCGAGCAATTGCCCACCGTTGTCGGCGGCCTGTCGGCCTACTCGGGGACGACCATCGCCCTCGCAGTCACGGTGACGCTCGCCGGCGTCCTGTTGCTGCGGCCGCTGTGGCTCCTGACCACCGGGCTTTCCGCCCGCGAGGCGGTGGTGATGAGTTGGGCAGGCACTCGCGGAGTCATCACCGTCGCTGCCGTCTTCACGTTGCCGCTGACCATCGACTCGGGCGAGCCGTTCGAGAGCCGAGATCTGCTGCTGTTCTGTGCATTTCTCGTCGTGCTGGTGACGGTGATCGGTCAGGGATTGACTTTCGCTCCGCTGGTGCGCAGGTTGAACGTCGTGGCCGATCCCGCCGCAGAGGCACGTCTACGCAACGAAGCACGGGAGGGTTCGACGAAAGCCGCTCTGTCACAGTTGGACCGGATTGCGGACGAGGAGAACCTGGACGACGAGGGTCGCGAGATACTGCGCCGCGAGTTGGAGCACCGTATCGACCGCTACCATCGCCGTCTGGATCACCTCGACGAGTCCGAGATCGGCGATGCGGTCATCTCACCCGAGCAAATTGCCGCGATGACCACACGTCGCCGCATACTCGACGTCGAGCGGGAGGAGCTGCTGTGCTGGCGAGACGCCGGCCGGCTGCCGGACAACAGCATGCGGAGTCTCGAGCACGAACTCGATCACGAAGAGCATTCCTTCCGCCCGCATCGAGAGACCGACTAGCCGGCGATCGCCGCGGGCATCTCCCACACGATCACTTCGGCTCCGGTGGCGCTGCTCAGCTTCTGACCGCCGCCTCCGCTGACGCGCACGGCATCACCCTCGGCCAGTGGTCCGACGCCCTCGAGCATCGCTTCGCCCCGGGCGACGAAGATGTGCACGAACGGGGCGTCGGGTATCTCGACGGGAGCCTGCCCGGCCTGCAAGCGCGCCACGTGCATGGCGGCGTACTTGTTCTTGATGCGAATGGCCGCGTGGTCGGCGTGGTGTGCCATTCCTGATGCCACGGGAACCAAACCGCCACTGAGCAATTCGCCGTCGATCTCGAGCTGCTCGTAGCCGGGGGTGATGCCCTGTTCGTCGGGCACCACCCACATCTGCACGAAGCGAACGGGATCGCCGTGCTTGCCGGAGTACGAGCCGGCGGTCTCCCCGAGTCGCCACGAGTCGTTCTTCTCCGAGTGCAGGATTCCCGTGCCTGCGCTCATTCGTTGGGCGAGACCGGGGTAGATGACGCCGGTGTGACCCATCGAGTCCTGGTGCACCAGCGAGCCCTGCAGCACCCAGGTGACGATCTCCATGTCGCGGTGCGGGTGGGTGTCGAAACCCTGGCCGGGAACGACGATGTCGTCGTTGTTCACCATCAACACGCCGTGGTGGGTGTTGCCGCGATCGAAGTGGTTGCCGAAGGAGAAGGAGTGCTTGGAATCGAGCCAACCGATCTTGGTCTTGAATCGGTCATCGGCTCGCCGGACGTCGAGTGTGGTTGCTGCAGAGGTCATATCGTGTCCCTCGAATTCGTGGAGTGTGGGGGTCAGAGGACGTGCGAGCCGTACATCTCGCCGAGTGGATCGGCGATCAGTTCCAGGCGGGCACCGTCGGGGTCGCGGAAGTACAGCGAGACCTCGCTGTGCTCGATCAGTTCGACTCCGGCGTCGATGAGCTTGGTACGCAGGTGCTCCCACCTGGTGGGTTCGACACTGATCGCCACGTGGTGAAGGCCGCCGAGCACCTCGGCATACGGTCCGACGTCGAGTCCGGGAAAGTCGAAGAATGCCAACAGGTTGCTGTTCCCGATATCGAAGAAGAAGTGCGAAGAGCCCGGGTAGTCACGGTTCTCGATGAGCTCGGTGAGCGGGAACTCGAGCAGATCCTGATAGAAGCGGACCGTTGCTTCGACGTCACTGCTGACCAACGCGGTGTGGTGGAGGCCGCGAGCGGACGACGCCGGCCGTTCGCTTGCGGGCTTCAGGTGCTGAGTACGGATACGGTCCCGCTGCTCTTCGTGTTCCTGCGCGCGTCGTGTCTCTTCGGCAGTCATGTCGTCGGTCATCGCTGCACCCTCCGGGTCAAGTAGTTGCTTCGTCAACTACCGAGAAGAGTACACCCAGTAGTTGCGTTGTCAACTACTATGGACTCATGGACTCCCCACGGTGGCTCAGCCAGGAGGAACAGCTGGCCTGGCGCGCATACCTCGACGCCACTCGGCTGCTGCTTCGCGATCTCGACAATCAGCTCACGCGCGACTCCGGGATCTCGTTCACCGACTTCGAGCTGCTCGTGGTCCTTTCCGAAGCACCCGATCGCCGACGCCGCATGAGCGAACTCGCCGACGCCGTCACCACCACTCGCAGCGGCGTAACCAGGGCAATCAGCCGACTCGTCGACTGCGGTTGGGTCCGGCGCGTCAAATGCGACGACGACAAGCGGGGCATGTCCGCCGAACTCACCGAAGCCGGACTGAACACCCTCGCCGCAGCCAGTCCAGGGCACGTCGAGGCGGTGCGGAAGAACATGTTCGACCTCGTGGAGCCGAACGATCTCGCGGCCCTGACCCGGACTTTCTCGGCCATGCGGAACCACGCGTCGTGATCAGCCACATTCCCGGGGAGCAGCGCCATCACTGGTGGAACGAGTGGCTCGATTCCAAACAGTCCTTCCCCGCGACCGGTAACTACGACCTGGCGGCCAACGCGCACGGGTTGCTGATGGTGCACAACGAGGACACCGTCTTTCCCGGCGAAGGATTCGACTCGCACGAGCACCGGAACATGGAGATCCTCACCTGGGTGCTCGAGGGCACCCTCGAACACACGGACTCCGAGGGCAACAGCGGGCTGATCCGCCCCGGACTGATTCAACGCATGAGCGCAGGCACCGGCATCCGCCACACCGAACGCAACGCATCGAGTCTGACCAGCCGCGACAAGCTACGCGTCGTGCAGATGTGGATTCCACCGGATGCCGACGGACGGGTGCCGTCGTACGACGAGCTGGACGTGCGGGACGAGTTGGCATCCGGCGAGCTCGTCTGCGTCGCATCGGGAATGCCGGGCAGGACAGGACTACGCATCGGCAATCGCTTTGTGTCGCTTCATGTTGCGCGGCTCGCGCCGGGACAGTCGATCACCGTTCCCGACGCACCGTTCGGTCACGTCTTCGTCGCCGACGGTTCAGTGGTGTTCGAGGACATCGGCGATCTCGACCAGGGTGATGCGGTGCGGCTGACCGGTACCGGCGGACACCGTGTGACAGCATCGACGTCGAGCGAGATCATGATCTGGGAAATGCACGCCGAGTTCGCCTGAGGGAGTGTCGTCCATGCCGACCGTCATCACCGACGATGCCGTCACCCTGAACTATCTCGACGAGGGCAGGGGCCAGGCCGTGGTGCTCATCGCCGGCTTCTGCGCGCCCGCGACCACCTGGATGCTGCAACAGAAGACATTGGTGGCGAACGGATACCGCGTTCTGGCGCTCGATCGACGAGGGCACGGTGCCTCGGAGGCACCGACACACGGCGCGACCATGGAGCGGCACGGACGCGATGTGGCGAACTTCCTGTCGGCGGTGGGCCTCGACGAAGCCGTTCTGATCGGCGGCTCGATGGGAGCGAGCGCCATCTGGTCGTACGTGTCGCAGTTCGGCACCGAACGCGTTCGCGCCATCGTGTCGGTGGATCAGACACCGAGAATGGTCAACAGCGCGGGCTGGGCCAACGGGTTCTACGGACTCACCGAGGACAATCGAACGACGTTCTTCGACAACGGAATACCCGATACCGGTCACGGGCGGCCCCAGTGGAAATCCGTACCGTCGCTGCTGAGGCTTGTGCTCGCATTACGTGCGATGCCGAAATTGGTGTCCCCCGACACCCCACCGATGAGGGCTCTGCTCGCAGATCATGCTGCGCAGGATTGGCGCGCAACCATTGCCGGTATCGACAAGCCGTACCTGATGGTCGCCGCGCGTGACAGTCAGTTCTGGCCTGCTGCACATGCTTTCGAGTCGGTGGACCTGAACCCGCTCGGTCGATCGGTCGTCTTGGAGACCTGCGGTCACGCCGCGAACATGGACCGGCCCAGTGAGTTCAACGCGGCGATGCTGGAGTTCCTCGACTCGATCGCGTGACGTCAAGACCGGTGCCCGCCCAACGCCTCAGCACACTCAACGAGATTGCGATGCAGCACTTTTCGCTCGCCCATCGACAGTGACGCAATCATGGCCTGCTCCACGGCGGCGACCGCGGCCGACGCTTGCCGCAAGCGCTCTCGGCCCGTAGCGGTCACGTACAGGCGTTGGTCACGACCGGTGCCCTCGATCTCCACCAAGCCGTCGCGCGTCAGCCCGGCCAACAGCTGATGGGTTGCCTGCCTGCTGACGAACACCGCGCGAGCGAGTTCGGCGTTGGACAGGCCCGGTGTGTGCGCGAGGTGTTCGAGGCTCGAGTACTGCGAGACCGTGATGTCGAGTTCGCTCAGAGCATCGTCCATCGCCGAACGCAGGGCGGACGTGGCTCGCTTGAGGGCCAGACCGATGGAGGAATCGACATCCACTTGACTCATGTCAATATCTTGACATACATTTCTCTCGTCAAGAACTTGACGATCACTCGAAAGGACCCATCATGACCGTTGCAGCTGTTTCCGGACCGAGCTTCCTCTCACTCCAAGTACGCGACCTCGCCGTCAGCGCGGATTTCTACGAATCGCGTCTGGGTCTCGTCCGCGCACCCCAGGCCCCACCCGGCGCGGTCGTCTTCACCACGTCACCGATTCCGTTCGCAGTCCGAAACCCAGCTCCCGGAACAGATCTCGACAGTGGTCAGCCGGGACTCGGAGTTGCGCTGTGGCTCGTGTGCAACGACGCCGAGGCGCTGCACGAGTCACTGGTCGCGGCCGACGTGCCCATCCTGACCGCACCCTTCGACGGCCCCTTCGGTAAGACCTTCGTCCTGCAAGACCCGGACGGGTATGCCGTCACCGTGCACAGCAGCTAATTCCGAAAGAACTATTGCGAAATATTTCTTTCGGGTTATGGTTGTCACATGACCCCACCGCCGCCCGACAGGACGCCCCGGAAGCTGACGGACATGTCCGAGCTGAAGGCGCTGACGCATCCCATTCGGCTCCGCCTGCTCTACGCACTCCGCGCCAACAAGTCGATGACGGCGACCCAGCTCGGCGATCTGGTGGACGAGTCACCCGCCTCGGTGAGCTATCACCTGCGCAAACTCGCCGAGCACGGGTTCGTCAAGGAGGTCGAGAACGGATCCGACAAACGTCAACGTTGGTGGTCGGAGGCCAACGAGGGAGGGTTCAGCTGGTCCGAGAACGACTTCTCGGACTCACCCGAATCGCTGTCGGTCGCCAAGGCATCCATGGATTCCTGGCTGGCGCACCAGTGGTCGCGTCTGCACGACTTCGGGCGAACTTCGGAGTCCTGGGGGCCGGAATGGGTGGCGGCGGCGTTCAGCTCCGACGACGTCCTGCGACTCACCGCCGAAGAGACGAAGACCATGGGGACGGAAATGCGCGCCGTCATCGACAAGTGGCGTCGACACGGCGAGCAATCACCATCGGCGGAGCGCGAACACGTCATGGTGCTGATGCACGGATTCCCCACCACACCATAGGAGTTGGCATGTATCCGTTCGATCCGTACACATACCTCTTCATCGCCGATCAGGATCGCGATCGGAATCTGCTTCTGGCCGAGCGCCGCAGACTCGCTGCTGCGCAGAAGCGCCTCCGCCGAGACGAACTCCGCGTTCAGAGGGCGTGGGACGAGTTGACGGCATCCCTCGCCGATGTCTCCGCGTCCGAGCGACGGGTACTCGAACTGGCTCGACGCTGATCAGAGCAAGATTTTGTGCAGCCACACCTGGGACGAATGAACGACGGCGAAAGTCGCCGGTACAGCCACTACTTCGCAGCAGCTCGCTTGGCGAGCGCCTTCGAGATTCCCAGCTGCGCAACCACGATGATGCAACCGACGATGGCACCGATGATCGCCGATGCGAGTGTGTTGACGATCCACGCCAGCACTCCGCCGATGCCGGCGACTCCTCGCACCGCTTCTTCGCCGTGGTGGACGAGTTCGTAGATGGGGTGGAAGCCGAGCTCGTCGATACCCACGAGCAGGATGTGCCCGCCGACCCACAGCATCGCTGCGGTGCCGACGACCGAGAGCACCGACATGACCTTGGGCATGCCCTTGACCAGGCCTCGTCCGAACTTCTCGACGAACCCTGTGGAGCCGTCGGCCAATTTCAGTCCGATGTCGTCCATCTTCACGATCAGTGCGACGACGCCGTAGACGACGATCGTGATGACCACGGCGACGACGGCAAGGATGATCAGACGACTCCAGAAGCCTTCTGCAGCAATGGTGTCGAGCGCGATGACCATGATCTCGGCCGACAGGATGAGATCGGTACGCACCGCTCCGGAGACGACGGCGTCCTCGTCACGCGGCTCGTCCTCGGCGGCCGCGTGATCATCGCCGTGGCCGAAGAGTGCGCCCCATATCTTGTGCGCCGCCTCGTAGCTGAGGTAGCAGCCGCCGAGCATCAGTATGGGCGTGAGCAACCACGGCACGAACTGGCTGAGCAGCAAGGCGATCGGCAGAATGATCAGCAACTTGTTGCGCAGCGAGCCCACGGCAATGCGCTTGATGATGGGCAGTTCACGTTCGGCCGCGAGACCGCGAACGTACTGAGGCGTCACGGCGGCGTCGTCGATCACGACCCCGGCCGCCTTGGCCGTCGCTTTGCCGGTCGCCGCACCGACATCGTCGATGGACGCTGCAGCCAGGCGAGCCAGCGCTGCCACGTCGTCGAGCAAGGCTACGAGTCCGCCGGCCATCACAAACCTCCGCGTCGATACGAGAACACCACATGGCTCCTCATGATGCGAGCCCTTGGAACCCTACCGCCCGCGGATGGTCCGTGATCGCCGTCCGGCCTTTCCCTCTGCTACGCGATCTTCCTCTCCTGCTCGTCGTCTAGAACTTTCGCGGGCGGCAGTCCGATGCTCGGGTCGTGTCCACGGAAGTTCTTCAGCCACCAACTCCAGTCCTCGGGACCAGCGAGAACGGATCCCCGTGGCCGAGCTCACGCGCGGCCCAGACCGGCCAGTGCGGATTGGCCAGTGCCGGACGTCCGAGCAGCACGACATCGATCTTGCCTTCGCGGATGACGGCGTCGGCGTTCTCCGGTACGCCCAGATTCCAGCTGCAGGTCACTGGGATATCCAGCTCACGCTTGACGCGTGCGGCGCGCTCGACCATGAAGCCCATGTCCCCGAACGGAGGATCGACCATGTCGTCGGTGTTGAAACCGAGGCTGACATCGGCCATGTCCAGGCCATGCTCCTTCATCCATCCGATGGCGATCATGGATTCGTCGAACTGGACACCGTCCGGGTGGTGATCGTCCGAGCCCAATCGCATGGTGAGGGGGTACTTCTCGGGCCACACCTCACGCACCGCGTCGAGCGCCTCCAGGTGGAACCGCGCCCGGTTCTCCAGGCTGCCGCCGTACTGATCGGTGCGCTGGTTGGCCAACGGGGAGAAGAAGCTCGCACCGAGATAACCGTGGGCATAGTGCATTTCGAGCCATTCGTACCCGGCTTCGGCGGCCCGAACAGCTGCATCGGCGTAGCTCTGGTGGATGGCCTTGATCTCGGGCACGGTGAGTTCGTGGACGGGGAACGAGTGGTCACCGCCGTAGGGAATCGCCGATGGCGCCACACATTCCCAGCCGTCGGGATGGTCGGCCGGAAGCTGATGTCCGCCCTGCCACGGTGGGACTTCGCTGCCCTTGCGTCCGGTGTGCCCCAGCTGAATGGCCGGGACCGATCCCATCTCCTTGATCATCGACGTCACGCGTGCGTGTCCCTCGATCTGGTCGTCGTCGTAGATCCCCGCACAGCCAGGAGTCGTACGACCGTCCGGCGTGATCGCAACCTGTTCCGGGAACACCATCCCGAAACCTCCTGCCGCACGCGCACCGAGATACATCAGGTGAAAGTCGTTCATCTTGCCGTCGACGGCGCGGTACATCGTCATCGGCGACATGGCGATTCGATTTCGAAGCGTCACACTCTTGAGGGTGAACGGGCTGAAGAGATCCGGCATGACAGTGGTCCTTTCCTGAGTGATACCACCTCACCACCTGGCACGTTTCGATCGACTACACCGATGCTGCACGTCGGTGACAGTCTTCTCACCGTCCCGATCATCCGAGTGTGAGGGCCCGATGTATGGTTTCCTATACGTATAGCGAGCTATACCTACGATCGGAGCACCCACATGACACTCAGATGGCTGTCGGTCGGCGCAGTCGGCCTTGCCGCCGCCTCGGCAACGGCGTTGCTGGCCTGGCTGGTCTCACCGGTCGCACCGGGGATCGCAGCGGTGGTGTTCGGGTTCACCGCTCTTCCGTTCGGTGCCATGCTGGGCTGGGTGCTCTTCGTTGCCCCGACGACAACCGAGCCGGCGTATGCATCGGGCGAAAGCATCGAATCTCATTGGACGTCGGCCGCATCGAGTGGGATGGCCACCGACCTGGTGTGCACTCTGGGCCTGACGCTGACCGTTGTCTCGATCGCACGAGCCGAACCACCGGCCACGCTCTTGCTGATCGGTCTGCTTCTCGCCGCGTTCGCATCGTTCACCGCGCGGTACACCTACGCGCGACATCGCGCACTGTCCGAGTGAAGAACAGTGTTCGACGGCGTCGCACCGAGCAGGGTTGGTCTCAGCACGAACTGGCCGAGCGCATCGACGTCACCCGACTGACGATCATCTCGATCGAGAAGGAGCGATTCGACCCGAGCCTGCCTGTCGCCTTTCGCCTCGCCGCGGCGTTCGATTGCTCGATCGAGGAACTGTTCGAGCCGGATCAGAGCTGATAGCTACTGCCGATAGGAGCTCATGAAATTGCCCAGACGGTCGAGTGCCGTCGCGAGATCGTCGACGTTGGGCAACGTGACGAGTCGGAAGTGATCGGGCACATCCCAATTGAAGGCACGGCCGTGACTGACCAGAATTTTCTCGGACTCGAGCAGGTCGAGCACGAACTTCTCGTCGTCGACGATCCCGAACCGTTCGGTGTCGAGTTTGGGGAACATGTACAGCGCACCCGCTGCCTGGACGCAGCTGATTCCGTCGATCGAGTTGAGCATGCGATGCGCCAGGTCACGCTGCGCGGTCAACCTGCCCGCCGGGAGCAGCAGATCCTCGATCGACTGCCTGCCGCCGAGCGCGGTCTGTATCGCATGTTGGGCCGGCACATTCGCGCACATGCGCATGTTGGACAGCAGCGTGATGCCCTCGATGAAGCTCGCCGCGCGTCGGCGCGGGCCGGTGATCGCCAGCCATCCCGCCCTGAATCCGCACACCCGGTACGCCTTCGACAGACCCGAATAGGTAAGGCACAGAACATCTTTGCCGGTCAGGGTGGCGAGGTTGGTCATCACCGCCCCGTCGTACACGATCTTCTCGTAGATCTCGTCGGCGAGCAGAACCAGATCGTGCTCCCGTGCCAGGTCGACGAATCGCTGCAGTACCTCTCGTGAGTACACCGCTCCGGTGGGATTGTTCGGGTTGATCACCACGATCGCGCGGGTGCGGGGCGTGATCTTGGCTTCGAGGTCATCGAAGTCCGGGGCCCAATCCTGGTTTTCGTCGGACAGATAATGGACGGGCACACCACCGGCCAGGGCCACCGAGCCGGTCCACAGCGGGTAGTCGGGCGACGGGATCAGGATTTCGTCTTCCGGGTTGCACAGCGCCTGCATCGTCATGGTGATCAGTTCCGAGACCCCGTTTCCGAGGTAGATGTCGCCGACGTCGAGATCGGTCAGGCCTTTGGTCTGGTAGTACTGGACCACCGCTGTGCGCGCGGAGAACAGGCCGCGGGAGTCCGAATACCCCTGCGCGGTAGGAAGATTGCGGATCATCGCCATCATGATCTCGTCCGGTGCCTCGAAACCGAACGGGGCAGGATTACCGACGTTGAGTCGCAGGATCGCGTGTCCCTGCTCCTCGAGTTCTTCGGTCTTGTCCAGAATGCGTCCACGGATGTCGTAGCGCACGTTCTCGAGCTTGCGCGCCTGATCGATAGATTTCGTCACTTCGAAAACTCCTCCTGCCGAACGGTCGGCGACATCCGGGTCCGGACCGCCACTGTTGCACATGCGATGACTGCTGCTCCACCTCCGACCACAGGCCACGTCAATCCCTCGTGCAGGATGATCGCGGCCCAGCAGATGGTCAGCACCGGTTGGATCAGCTGGATCTGACTGACACTCGACATAGGGCCGATCGCCAGGCCCCGGTACCAGGCAAAGAACCCGAGGTACATGCTCACCACCGCCAGGTAGCCGAAGGCGGCCCACTCGGTTGCCCCCGCTGTCGACGGTTGCTGCCACCACGCGAACCCGGCCAACGCACCGGTGACCGGCACGGACAACACCAGCGCCCACGACACCGTCTGCCACGCACCGAGTTCTCGGGACAGCAGGCCGCCCTCGGCATATCCCACCGCTGCGGCAACGACCGCTCCGAGCAGCAACAGATCCGACCATTGCAACCCGGTCACCCCGCCGCCTTGCAGGGCAGCGAAGCCGACCGCGACGGCGGCCCCCATGCCTGCGACCACCCAGAACATCGGCCGGACCGGTTGCCGTTCGCGGACAACCGCAATAGCGGCGGTTGCCGCTGGCAGCAACGCGATGACGACGGCACTGTGTCCCGCCGATGCGGTGGTGAGGGCGTACGAGGTGAGTACCGGGAAGCCGACGACGACACCGGCCGCGATCACTGCGAGCCGAATCCACTGCCGTCCCTGCGGGAGCCGTTGTCCCGTAGCGGCGAGCGCTATCGCGGCCAGCGCGGCTGCGACCACAGCGCGTCCGCAGCCGACGAAGAGCGGGGACAGGCCTCCGGTGACCGCGACGCGGGTCAGCGGGACCGTGAACGAGAACGCCGTGACGCCTGCCAGGCCCCAGAGCAGTCCGGCGCGCGATAGCAGGCCCGTCCCAGACCGAGTAGCGCTACTATGCTGTGTCATGTCCGACGATAGCAGTTCCCGGATCGTGTCTGCACTGAGAACCTGGATTGCGACTGCCCCTCCCGAAGCCCGGTTGCCGTCCACCCGCGCCCTGGTCGCCGAGCATTCGGCCAGTCCGGTCACGGTGCAGAAGGCCCTGCGCACGCTCATCGCGCAAGGCGTCATCGAGAGCCGGCCTGGCGTCGGCACATTCGTCAGGACGGTGCGCACGGCCCGCCCCAACGACTACGGGTGGCAGACGGCGGCGCTGGGAGCGCCGGACAATCGACTACAACTTCCGGCGGCTCTGCAGTCGACGTCGAGCGATGTGATCGCGTTGCATTCGGGCTACCCGGCCCGGGAGTTGTTGCCGGAACGGCTTGTTCACGCCGCCTTCACGCGTGCGTCACGGACCGACTCGGTGATCGCCCGACCCCCCACCGCGGGTCTGCCGGAACTGCGGGCGTGGTTCGCGGCCGAGTTGGGGGCGTCGACACCGTTGGGCGTCACGCCACCGTCGGCCAGTGACGTCGTCATCATTCCCGGCAGCCAGACCGGACTCAGCACAGCGTTTCGAGCACTCGTCGGTGCCGGGCGTCCGCTGCTCATGGAGTCCCCGACGTACTGGGGTGCGATCCTTGCTGCCACGCAGGCCGGCGTCCGTGTGGTACCGATACCCAGCGGCGTCGACGGGCCCGACCCCGACGCGCTCGCACGAGCGTTCGCGCACACCGGCGCTCGGGCGTTCTATGCCCAACCCACCTTCGCCAGTCCCACCGGGGCCCAGTGGTCGCCCACGTTGTCCGAGCGGGTCCTCGACACTGTTCGACGCCACGGCGCATTCCTGATCGAGGACGACTCGGCCCACGATTTCGGTATCACCTCCGAGCCGAATCCGCTGGCCGCACGGGACGACGGCGGGCATGTCGTCTACCTTCGCTCACTCACCAAGACGGTCTCGCCCTCGGTTCGCCTGGCCGGCCTGATCGCCCGTGGGCCCGCCCACGAGCGCATCCTCGCCGACACCGGCGCCGAATCGATGTACGTCAGCGGGATTCTGCAAGCCGTCGCCTTGGACGTCGTCACGCAACCCGCCTGGCGAACTCACCTGCGGAGGTTGCGCACTCAGTTGGCATCGCGTCGAGACTTGTTGGCGAACAGCCTCATCGAGTTCGCACCGCGTGGGCACCTCGACGCGGTGCCCCGAGGTGGGCTCAATCTCTGGATGCGCCTGCGCGACGACTCCGACCTGGAACGCATTGTGCAGGAATGCAAGGCAGCGGGTGTCATCGTCGGCGCGGGCGACGACTACTTTCCCGCCGAACCCACCGGCAAGTACCTACGGCTCAACTATGCAGGCCCCAACCCCGGTGAGTTCGCCGACGCGGCGCGCACGATCGGATCGATCATCTGAGACCGTTCGGTCGATCGAATGACAGCAACCTTTGGGGCACAGCATCTTCGGCCCTGCACGATCATCCGAACAAGGGATACTCGACGCGCGATCACTGTGTCACCATCGCTGAGACGGACAGTCCGTCCAATACTTTCGGTGGAGGAATTGTGTCGCGCACGAGTGGAATTCGCAGGAACCTGGTTCGTCGTTCGGTGGCGGTCGCCCTGGCTACCGGGGCATGTGCCCTGGCCGTCCCAGCGGCAGCGGTCGCCCAACCCGAACTCGGACCCATAGTCGACAGTGGCAGCGCGATCGTCGACAGCGGAAGCGCAATCCTCGACGGTGGCAACATCATCGACAACGGCGCCCGCATCCTCGGCAGCGGAAGTGCCATCGCCGGAGGCATTCTCGGCATCGACACCGGTTCGGCCAACGGAGGCATCGCTACGCAGCAGTGCAATGCCTCCACGATGTCGGGTGAGGAGGGCGTGACGGAGACCCTGCACGAGCTGGGCCGAACCGGACCGACCTCGTTCGTGCTCAGCTACGACACCGTCGATGTTCCCGATCAGATCGAGGTCTTCTACCAGGGCGCACTGATCCACAACACCGGCTATGTCGGCGGCAGCACCGGAGTCGGCTCGGTGGTGGTGTCGGTTCCGCCCGGCACCGCGTCCGCTGTGCTGGTCCGCGTCACCGGACCGGTCGGCACAGTCTGGACCTACACCGTGAGCTGCCCGGCCTGACGGGCTGTTCCCGCCCGGCCCCACCAGCTATGTTGATCCCGTGCAGAAGGTCAGGAACGACTACGCCGCGTGGATCGACCTGGGGCCGGGTGGCCTTCCCGCCAACGTCGGTGGCTGGCTGATCACCACTGCCCTCAAACCACTCGCCCGACGCGACACGACGACCGTCGACGGTGCCGGGAGCCCAGGACTGCACTGGCACCTCGATCACCGACCCGGACCTCGTCCGACGATCGCGCCCTACCCGATACCGCACCGGCAACTCACCCACCGTGGCAGCACTGAGCTCATCGAGCGGCTCACGGCAACAGTGGCCGCCGAAGCCCGATCCGGCGGGCCGTTTCACCTCGAGCGCAGTCGATTCGAGCGCAGAGGCGACGCGCTGTACGTCACGGACATCGGTGCCGCTGCGCCCTGGATCTCACGAACGAAGGGTGAAGTTCTGCACGTGCACGACAGTGAGGGCTCGCTGCACGTGGTGATGCAGCCGGACGATGCGCAGACGGTGATCTCCGCGGGTTGGGGTGAACTGCACCCCTTGGCCGGACGCCCGGTTCTCGGACTACCCGAGACCTACGTCTTCGTCTACGCATCCAGAGACGCCGACGACGCAGACCGAATCGAGCAGATCATCTCGCGCGCGACGGCGACTGCAACGACCTGAGCCGAGGACGATGCGGATCTGTTGCTCGACCGGCCACGTACGAAATCGGGTGAACGATGCTGCCGACCGTGTGACGATCGGGACATGACACTCGACGACATCGTGAATCTGGTCCGCAGTTTCGAAGGCACCGTGACGCAGCGGCCTCGAGAGGGAGACGGAACTCCCGAACTCGCCTGGGGCGATGCGTTCTTCTACTACTCGACCGACGGGTCCATCCCCACGAACACTCAGCCGTTCGCCACGATCGTGACCAAGAACTACCCGGGCGACGAGCTGTCCCGACTGGACCGACCCGACGCGTTCCGCGTCAACATCGTTGCAGGAAAACAAGAGTTCCACAGGATGCTGGGAGTGCCGCCCCGCGAAGCGGCCCACGCACCCCAGGCCGACACAGACGACGTCCTCGCCGCCCACCCTCAGTACGGCACCGCAGGCTGGCTGTCCGTGGTCAACCCGTCTTCGCAGACCGAAACGCGTGTCCGGAAACTACTCGACGCCGCGTATCACGGTGCCAAGAGCAGATACGAGCGCCGCCAAGCCTGATCAGCCGAAGAAATCGTCCATCGATCGGGAGAGCCCCTCGATATCCAGGCCGTTGGCCCGATCATGTTGGGCCACCGCGCCGTATTTGCGTCGTTCTCCTGCTTCGACCCCGACTCCCGACACCCGATGACGCGCATCGGCGAGGGCTCTGTTCACTTGCAGCACTGACGTTCCCGCGAGATACGGCTCGACGATCATGACGTCCGGCGCGGTCAACGTCGCCCGCAGCGTTCGGCTGTCGAACGGCCTGATCGTCGACGCATGCAGCACCGTCAGGTCCCGACCCGAGGCTGCGGCGAGAACCCGGTCCGTCATCGGGCCGACGGAGATCACTGTTCCCGAATTGCCCTGTTGCACAGGGGTGAACATTCCATCGGGCCGGCCGTATGGACGTTCGTTGCACACCCCGTCGAGCCTGATGTAGACGCGATCGTCGGTTGCCGCCGCGCTCTGCAGCATCCACCCGACCTCGTCGACATGCCCGGGAACATGGACCGTCCACCCGTCCAGGGTGTCGAGGAGTGCGACATCTCGCTGACCGAAGTGTGTCTCGCCGCCCTGCGGCCACCCGTAGGACCCACCCGAGCTCACCAGGATTGCGCCGACGCTCTGATGGCCCAGATCGAGTTTCACCTGCTCGAAGGGCCGCTCGATCAGGAACGGCGGGAAGGTGTGCACGATCGGACGCATTCCGGCCAGGGCCAGACCGCCGGCGACCCCGATCATGGCCTGCTCTCGAATGCCGACGTTGATCACCCGCGATCGAACACCGGCGGTGAGGTGCGGTTCGAGATATCCAACTCCGATCTCCGCCAGCACCAACGCTGTTCGCTCGTTCTGCGCCAACAGATCGGGCAGCAGGCGGTAGAAGTGCTCGCGTTGGTCCAGCGTTGCCTTCATCAGCTCTCCTTCTTTTCGACGTGCGCGACCACCACGTGCGGCCCCTGTGGATGATGGAGGCGAAACGCGCGCCTGAGAGCGGTGTGATCTCGGCCGTCGACGTCGGAAATGGACCACCCCTCGACCGCGAACCGCGACGCGATACCGCCGGGCCATCCCAGGCCGGCAGAGTCGTTGTCGATCACCACCGCGGTCAGATTGCCCAGATTCGATCGCGCAGCGAATTGAACGGCTTCCATATTGCTCCCCTCGTCGAGCTCGGCGTCGCCGATCAGTACGAAAACTCGGGCGATACTGTTCTGAATCCGCAGCGCAACAGCAGTTCCGGCGGCCAGTGCCAAGCCATGGCCGAGCGATCCCGATCCGATATCGACCCCGCGTGCCAGCGTGCGATCCGGGTGATTTCCCAGCGGTGAGTCGTAGCTGCCGAACGACGCGAGCTCGTGCGGCGTCAAGAATCCCCGTGCCGCAAGCACGGCGTAGTACGCCATCGGCCCGTGACCCTTGGACAGGTAGAACCGATCACGGTCCGGGTCGTCAGGATCGGCTGGGTCCAGGATCAGAATGTCGGAGTACAACACCCACAACACATCGAGTGTCGAAGTGGCGCTGGTGCTGTGCTTTTCGTCGCCCGTCATCAGAGTCATGAGCCGAGGCAACTCGTCGAATGTCATCTGCATGACCCCACCCTGCAACCTCGAGCGCGCTCGAGGTCAAGCCCTGCGGGGGAGGTGATGTGAGTGTCCGACATTCCCGGGCGGGACGACGATTTCCGCTTCTCGAGCCAAATTGTGGACACTGACGGCACCACCGACCGTAGTCTCCAGATATGCCGCGAAACCCCCTCGCTATAGCGGGGACGTCCATCGACTGCGCCGATCCGGCGGAACTAGCGCGCTTCTATCTCGCGCTTCTCGGCGGCGAGTTGTTGTGGGAGAACTCCGAGAGCGTTGGGATCCGCACACAATCCGGCCTGAACATCGTTGCGCAGAAAGTCACGAACTACATTCCGCCCCAATGGCCGTCGACATCCATCGTGCACTTCGATCTGGACGCTGGAGCCGACCTGACCGATTCCGTGGCCTACGCAGTCGAATGCGGGGCCAAGGAGGCAGCAGAGCAGCCGGACCCCCGATGGCGAGTTCTGCTCGACCCCGCCGGGCACCCCTTCTGCATCACCACGGAGGTGTACGACGGGCGACCGGAGGCAATAGCCTGAGATGGTGCGCAATCTCGTCATCGTTCTGCTCCTGTTCGGATTCATCGTCGGATCGGTGCCGTTGGGCTGGTACCTGATGGGCGAAATGACCACCAACGCGAATGGCGTCGTGTATTCCGGTGGCTATCAAGCCCTGAACGGTGTCACGATGGACGACGAATTCGTCGATGACATGAACGATTCGTTCGACCGAAGAACTCGAGGCCTGTCCATGCTGTGGCTGTACGTAGTGCCTGTGTTTACCGCAGCTCTCGGTGCACTGGCCGGATTCGTTCTCGGCAAGTTCGGATTCGTGCTCACGCGCAGGCGAACTCGAGAGGCATGAGGTGGCTGGGCCTGCCGAAGTGGAGCTGAGCACCGACGACATTCGACGCGTGACGGCCTTTGCGGCTACCTGCGCCCGACGGGCATTACCGATCTACGACATGGCCCACCCCGGGGATGCGCGTCCACGCTCGGCGATCGAGGGTGCCGAGGCATTCGCCGAGACCGGCCACCGGACGGCGGAGTTACGCAGGCTCGCCTGGGACGCGCACAAAGCGGCCCGCGAACTGCCGACTTCAGCGGCCACGGACGCAGCACTAGCTGCCATGCACGCGGCCGGCTCTGCGTATCTCCATCCGCTGTACAGCCCCCACCAGATCAAACACATTCTCGGTTCTGCTGTGCACCTGGTGCTCGCCGACCCGAAATCTGCTGCAGAACAGATCGAATGGATCGACGCTCAGTCCGATGCGACTGTGCGAGCGATTTTGCGTCGGTTTCCGCCACCGATCGCCGGGCGCACGAGGTTCGGCGTGCTCATGGCCCGACTCGATACCGAATTGCGCCGTTGAGCCGTTGCCTCGATTGGAGTGCGGTGACAGCATGGGAAAGATGAAGACACATGAACGCCCGTGGAAGCGTTATGCAATTGCCGCGTTGCTGGCCTTCCTCGCATTCTCGACGATCAGCGACATCGTGTCCGATCCTTCTGCCTGGAACTGGTCGAAGCTGGCTGTGCTGGCTGTGGCCGCTGTGTTCATCTGGTACGGAGAGCGCCGAACCTGGACGTCTCCGGACAAGATCGGACCCGAAGCTGTACCCGCCGGGGATGTCGAAGCGGTGGTCGCAGAATCCGGCAGAACTGTCCACGCCATCAAAGCGCTACGAGAGATGCATCCCGGTCTCGGTCTGCGTGACGCCAAGAATCTCGTTCGACCGGATCACTGACCGAGGAGAAGGCGATGTCGTCAGTCAGCGGTACACGTGCCGTCCAGGATCCCGCCGGACTGACCGAGGCCGCAATCCTGTTGATCGACTTCAATCGCGAGTACGACTACCCGGTGCCCGAGTCGGATTGGCTTGCAGCTCATCTCGATACTCTGGTGAAATCCGGCGATACCAGCGTGCTGACATTCGGGACTCCCGCCATCGGTGTGGCGATTCTGCGATTTCGGGCCGGCACTCTGAGCGCAGATATCGAGGCCTATCTCGCCGAGTTCTACGTCCGGCCTAGCCTACGCGGGAAGGGCTACGGAACAACCTTTCTCGACGACGTCATCGAGCACGCACGCGGCAGGGGTGCCACCTACATGGACCTCAACACTTCCGAGGACGACGAGGCGGCGCGACACGTGTACGAAAAGCGTGGCTTCGACTGCCACGAAGGCCGTGGCGAGGGACCCAAAGCTCTGTATTACGAACTCGAGCTGAACTGACGCAAGAGATGTAGCCTGGCCATATGGTTAGCCGAGATAACAGCTCTACATCGTTCGGGACCGTCGCCGACGTGTACGAATCTGCTCGCCCCGACTATCCGTCGGCCGCGGTCGAATGGCTGCTGAAACCCGTACTCGAGTCGAGCGGGCGGCCTCTCGTCGCCGACGTCGGTGCCGGGACCGGCAAGCTCACCCGCATCATCGCCGCCGCCGGGTGCGATGCCGTCGCGGTCGATCCTGATCCCGCCATGCTCGACGCCCTGCGCGACGCAGTGCCAGGAGTTCCGGCCCACGTCGGCACCGCCGAGTCCCTGCCGCTGGAGAACGAGAGTGTCGATGCCGTCCTGCTCGGACAGGCCTGGCACTGGGTCGAGCCGGTAGCCGCGTCACGCGAGATCGGCCGGGTTCTGCGCCCAGGTGGCACCCTGGGACTCATCTGGAACATTCGCGACGAGTCGCACTCGTGGGTTCGGCGACTGAACTCGGTGGTCTCGCGCGGTGGAGCGCTGACCATGTTCGACGACGGTCCACCGCCGATCGCAGAACCGTTCCGCCGGCTCGACGAGGAGCGGTGGGCGTGGTCGCGCACGGTGAGCCGGTCCCAGTTGACCGATCTGGTTCGGTCGCGCAGCTTCTACATCACCGCGACCCCCGATGAGCGCAACCGCATCGATCGGGATCTCACTGCACTGTTCGACGAATTGGGCCTCGAGGGATCGAGGACGATCGAACTGCCCTATGTCACAAGGGCTTTCCGCACCACGAAGCCGAGCCGGTGAGACGCCCCAACCCCGGGAGTCGCCACATCCGAGCAAAACGAATATGATTCCCAATAAGTGGGTGCAGGTTCGACTTCGAGGAGCTACAACATGGCGTTTCCGATCATCGTCGCGAAAGCAGTATCGACGGTCGTAACAGGCGCAGTCGGCGTCGCCGCGTACAACGGTGCCAAGAAGCTGTACGCCAAAGCTCCCGTCCGCAAGGTCGCGGTATCGGCAACCGAGCTCGGTCTCCGCGCCGCGCGAAAGGCCGAAATCCACGCCGAGTCAGCACGTCTGGCCGTGTCCGATGTTGTTGCAGAAGCGCGCGACCGGCTCGGGGAAGAAGTGCCGCCACCCTCGGCCACCGAAGTCGGCCACGGTCACTCGCACTGATCACGGCAGTCGGCCGAACATGACGATGCTCGTCGAACATTCCCTCGATGCAGCTCCCGACCGCGCGGATGGCATCGAGATCCTGTCCGATGCCGCCGGCCGCATGCGGCTTCGCGTCGACTGGCTTCGATCGAGTCCGGGTCGCGCGGTCGCCGTCGAAGATCACGTAGACAAGATTCGCGGCGTTCGAGCTGTCCACGCTTACCCCCGCACCGCATCGGTCGTCATCTGGTACTCCCGCTCCCGGATCGACCGGGCCGAGCTGTTCTATGCGGTGAACGCAGGTCGCACCACCGACTGGGCTCTGGTACCCGTGCGTAGCCCACGGTCGGCTGACGTCACCAGCGGTGATGTCCTGCGCATGACCATCGGCGGCGCGGCCCTGGTCCTGCTCGGCTTCCGTCGCTACGCCTTCCGACGGCCGCCCCTCCTCGGACCCACCAGCCGCGTCGTGGCGACCGGGGCCACCATCTTCACCGGCTATCCATTCCTGAAGGGAGCGCTGCGCTCGCTGACCGGAAACCGGTCCGCCGGGACCGACGCACTCGTCAGCGCCGCCACCGTGGCCAGTCTGGTGCTCCGTGAGAACGTTGTTGCCCTGACCGTGCTGTGGCTGCTCAACATCGGTGAATATCTGCAGGAGCTGACGCTCAAGCGCACTCGTCGCGCGATCTCCGATCTCCTGACCGGCACGCAGGACACCGCGTGGATTCGCCTTCCGGACGGTTCCGAGATCTCCGTCGACGTCGATCGGCTGGAGATCGGCGACGAAGTCGTCGTGCACGATCACGTCGGCGTGCCCGTTGACGGGACCGTCGTAGACGGTGACGCGGTGGTCGACCAATCCGCAATCACCGGTGAGACATTGCCGGTGTCGATAGCTGCAGGCGACAGGATCCATGCCGGGTCCGTCGTTGTCCGTGGCCGCATCGTCGTCCGCGCGTCTGCGGTAGGCCGCGATACGACGATCGGCCGCATCATCTCGCGCGTCGAGGAGGCACAGGAAGACCGCGCCCCGATTCAGACGGTGGGAGAGAACTTCTCACGCCGCTTCGTACCCGCGTCGTTCATCCTGTCGGGCCTCACGCTCCTGGTCACCCGCGATGTCCGACGGGCGATGACCATGCTGCTCGTCGCGTGCCCGTGTGCGGTGGGTCTGTCGACTCCGACGGCCATCAGCGCCGCCATCGGAAACGGAGCTCGCCGGGGGATTCTCATCAAGGGCGGATCGCATCTGGAACAAGCAGGCAGGGTCGATGCCTTCGTGTTCGACAAGACCGGCACCCTCACCGTCGGACGCCCCGTCGTCACCAATGTCGTGTCATTCCAGGACGACTGGGAGCCGGAGCAGGTGCTGGCGTATGCCGCCAGTTCCGAGATCCACTCTCGGCATCCGTTGGCGGAGGCCGTGATTCGCAGCACCGAGGAACGCCATATCGTAATTCCTCCGCACGAGGAATGCGAAGTACTCGTCGGCCTCGGCATGCGTACCGTCGCAGACGGCCGGACTCTGCTGCTGGGCAGCCCGTCACTGCTGCGCAGCGAGAACGTCACCGTCTCCGACCATGCGGCCGAATGGGTTTCGCGCTTGCAGCGTGAGGCCGAGACTCCGCTACTGCTGGCGGTGGACGGCGTACTGGTCGGGTTGATCAGCCTGCGTGACGAGGTCCGATCCAATGCTCTGGACGTACTGAACGCGCTCCGCGCCGACGGTGTGGAACGGATCGTCATGCTCACCGGAGATCACCCCGAGACCGCGGCGGCCGTAGCCGCCGAACTGGGCATCGCCGAGTGGCGAGCCGAGGTGATGCCCGATGACAAACTCGACGCCGTCCGCAAGCTCCAAGAAGAGGGATATGTCGTCGCGATGGTCGGAGACGGCACCAACGACGCTCCCGCGCTCGCCGTCGCAGATATCGGTATCGCAATGGGGTTGGCGGGCACCGATGTTGCCGTCGAAACGGCCGATGTAGCTCTGGCCAGCGACGACTTGACACGGTTGCTCGACGTTCGCGATCTCGGACGACACTCGGTATCGGTCATCCGGCAGAACTACGGAATGTCGATCGCCGTGAACGCTCTGGGCCTCCTGGTCAGCGCCGGTGGAGCACTCTCTCCGGTGCTCGCCGCGATTCTGCACAACGCGTCCTCGGTCGCGGTGGTCGGCAACAGCTCCCGACTGATCCGATACCGAATCTGATCAGTAACGCCCCGACACGAGGGCGATCTGCTTGGTACCCAGTCCGCTATTTCGCGTCGCGGAAGTACGGTTCGACCGTGCCCTTGAGCTTGACGAGCATGGGATTTCCGTAGCGATCCTTCGCGGTGGGGACTTCGACTCGCACCCAACCCTCGGTCACGTTGTATTCGCGAACACTGGTCTTCTCGACGCCGTTGAAGCGAATACCGACGTCCCGGCGAAGAACCTCTTCGTTGTAGAAGGGGCTCCGCGGATCGATCGCGAGGTGGTTCGGTGGAACGTCTGTGTGCTGGTCCTCTGACATGAATTACTTTCGTCGAATGCTGAGACAAGGGCGTGGTTGATTCCTGAAGAGAATACGCGACCCAGCGCTGTCGGCCCTAGCCCCGCGCCATGTCCACGAATCTGGACAGGTGAAGTTGGTGTGCCACAGTGATTGTCGCGGTCGGGCCGTTACGGTGCTTACCGAGAATCAGGTCGGCCTCACCGCCACGAGGGTCGTCGCGCTCGATTGCGTCGGGGCGGTGCAGCAGAATCACCATGTCGGCGTCCTGCTCCAGTGAGCCGGACTCACGGAGGTCCGAGACCATCGGCTTCTTGTCGGTTCGCTGCTCGGGGCCACGGTTGAGCTGGCAGACCGCGACCACCGGGCATTCGAGTTCCTTGGCCAACAGCTTGAGCTGACGGGAGAAGTCCGAGACCTCCTGCTGACGGGATTCGACCTTCTTGCCGGACGACATCAGCTGAAGGTAGTCCACCACAATGAGTTTCAGTCCGTTGCGCTGCTTGAGGCGACGTGCCTTGGCACGGATCTCCATCATCGTCAGGTTCGGGGAGTCGTCGACGAAGAGCGGTGCTTCGCTGATCTCGCTCATGCGCCGGGCCAGCTTGGTCCAGTCGTCGTCGGTCATCTTTCCGGATCGCATGTCGCCGAGCTTGATCTTCGCCTCGGCGGACAACAGTCGCATGACGATCTCGGTGCGACTCATTTCCAGGGAGAAAATGACACTGGGCATGCCGTGCTTGATCGAGCACGAACGCATGAAATCCATACTCAGGGTCGACTTACCCACGCCGGGCCTCGCCGCCACGATGATCATCTGACCCGGGTGCAGGCCGTTGGTGATTTCGTCGAGTTCGGCGAATCCTGTTGGTACACCGAGGGATATGCCACCACGGCTGGCGATGGAGTCGATTTCGTCCATCGTGGGCTGCAGCAGCTCCTCGAGGGGGAGGAAGTCCTCGGAGGTGCGGCGTTCGGTGACCTCGTACACCTCGGCCTGCGCGCGGTCGACCACCTCGGCCACGTCCTGGCCGTCGGCTCCGGCGTAGCCGAACTGCACGATGCGGGTACCGGCCTGCACGAGCCGGCGCAGAATCGACTTCTCCGCGACGATCTCGGCGTAGTACCCGGCGTTGGCTGCCGTCGGCGTCGTCTGCGTCAGGGTGATCAGGTACGGGGGGCCGCCGATGCGCTTGAGCTCACCGCGACGGTCCAGCTCGGCCGATACGGTGACCGGGTCGGCAGGCTCACCGCGGCTGTAGAGGTCGAGGATCGCGTCGTACACGTTCTGGTGGGCCGGGCGATAGAAGTCGCCGGGACGAAGCACTTCGAGCACGTCGGCAATGGCGTCCTTGCTCAGCAGCATGCCGCCGAGTACGGACTGTTCGGCCGCCATGTCCTGTGGGGGCTGGCGACCGAAATCCTCGCCAGGACCCTCGCTGGACGAGGGACCGGAGTAGTCGGACTGTCCTCGATCGTCCACAACTGCCACGCGAACCGGCCGTCCTCTCCCCATTGTCGTCGGCACCGTCGAATATCACCCGGCGGTGCTGTGTAGCAAGTTCTACCCCCGGGCACCGACAGGTCCTGCTCGGCACCGGATACGCACTCTTCGGAGGCCGCTGCACGGCATCGAGAGAGACGCTGCACGGACGTTAAGCGCTATCGGCAGGAGTCACAACATGGCCTGTGGATGGAACTGTGGATGAAATGTGGATGGTGTTGAACAACGGTGTTGACCATCTGTGGACAACCTGGGTATAACTTTCCGGTTTTCGGGTTCTTCGCCAGGTCAAGGGGTGTACATAAAGTTTTCTTCCTGTGCATCGATTCGGGAGCGGCGTGTCGGCCGAATTGACAACTCGGGCGTGTTGAGTAAATACCGGGTGAACCCAGGGGTGAATTGGGTCACACCGACTGGGATCACTCACAGAAACAGACCACTCTCCCGTTTAGACGCGAGAGGCCCGATCCCATTCTTGGAATCGGGCCCCTCGACACTCACGCCGAGACGTCAGGAGTCACTCTTCTGCGGGCAGTCCGCCGGGTCGAGGACCGTGATCTCCTGGGTACCTATCTGCAGAACTCGTGCCGACGGAATGTCGAAGAAGAGGCCGGTGATTCGTAGGCGCCCCTCGGCGTTGGCACGACCGACGACTCGATGCCGCGTGAGCGTCTGCAGCTGCACTGCGACGTTCACCATCGCCAGTTGGTCCGCCTCTCCGAAACCGAGCTCCGCCGCCTGACGACCGACCACGTGCCCGCTGCGATACGCGTCGAGGCTTGCCATCCCGTAACCCAACCACTCGGCGACGGAGGCGTCCGCGGCGTTCTCAGGGCCGCTGAGTACCGCTTTCATGGCACCGCAGCCCGAGTGCCCACAGACCACGACCGACGAGGTCCCGAGTTGATCGACACCGAACGCCAGCGCCGCCTCCACCGAGCAGTCCTGCCCCTGAGCGGGAACGAGGTTGCCCATGTTGCGGACGGTGAACAGGTCACCCGGGCCGCTGCTGGTGATCGTGTTCGGCATGACTCGCGAATCCACACAGCACAGAAACAGAGTGTCCGGATCCTGGCTGTCGGTCAGTCCCTCGAGGTGCGGACGGATGTTGGGAGCATGCGTGCGGTGGTACTCCGCAACGCCGCTCAACACCGGCCGCAGGGCCGCGGGCGAGTCCTCCTGCGCAACATCGCTCTTGAGCTGCCAGGCGCGCCACGGTGCCAACGAACTGCGTACCGTCGCCGATCCACGCTTGGGTGGCCCTTCGGCAGCCGCCGCCATGGACGCCGTACCCACTTCTTCGACTTTCACTGTGCCGCCACCGAGTTCGTGCTGACGCATCCACTCGTTCAAGGCGTCGTGCACGGCATGGTCGAGGAAGTCCACGCCGAGGTGGACCGTGACGGCCGTGCCTGCCGGGACAGTGGACAGCACATGCGTCAACCGGGGGAGCGCGAGGAAGCTCAACGACCCCTCGGTGGTGACACGCCAGGTGCCGTCGACGGTTTCCTCGGCCCTGACCTTCGCCCACACCACCCGACGCAGCACGAGGATGATCGACAGTGCCAAACCGATCAGCACACCCTCGAGCAGGTTGAGCGCCACCACTCCGACGACAGTGACCGCATAGACCGCGATGTCTCCGGTCTTGTTCGCAATCTTGATGTCCGCCAGCTTGATCAGCTGCACGCCGATCATCACCAGCAACCCGGCCAGAGCTGCGAAGGGAACCAGTTCGACGATCGAGATGAACAGTACGGAGAAGATCAGAATCCACACGCCGTGCAGAATCGCCGATGCCCGAGATTTGGCACCGACCTTGACGTTGGTGGCACTGCGCACGATCACCCCGGTGATCGGCAGACCGCCGATGGCGCCTGAGGCCATGTTGCCGGCACCCTGAGCCATCAATTCACGGTCGAAGTTGGTGCGCTCACCGCTGTGCATCTTGTCGACGGCCACCGCGGAGAGCAGACTCTCGACACTGGCGATCAACGCGATGGTGATGACGCCGGTGACGAACGCACTCCACTGCCCGTCGGGCATGACCGGCAGGCTCAAGGACTCGATCAGGTTGCCGGGCAATTCGATTCGTTCGACATCGAGTGAGAAGAAGATCGAGACCGCGGTGGCGGTGACCACTGCGACCAGGGCGGCCGGCACCTTGGTGACCTTGGCCAGCACGCCGGACAACTCGCTCAACCGTGGCCAGGCGAACATCAGCACGACCACGATTCCGCCGACGACGATCGACGGCCACTGGCCGTTCGCAACGGATGTAGGGATGGCGAGCACGTTCTGGACCGCAGAACTTTCGGATTCCCCACCGAGAAGCACGTGAATCTGTTGCAGCGCAATGGTTATACCGATTCCGGCGAGCATCGCATGCACCACGACGGGCGAGATGGCCAACGCACTGCGCGCAATTCGGCTCAATCCCAGCAGGATCTGCACAGCACCGGCCAGGACGGTGATGGCGCACGTTACGCCCCACCCGAATTGGTTGACCAACTCGGCAACCACGACGGTCAGGCCTGCCGCGGGGCCACTGACCTGCAGCGGTGATCCGCCGAGTATGCCGGCAAGAATGCCGCCGACCACAGCGGCAATGAGACCGGCCATGATCGGCGCGCCCGATGCGACGGCGATACCGATCGAAAGTGGCACTGCAACAAGGAAAACGACCAACGAGGCCGGTACGTCGTATTTCAGGATCGACCCGACGCGAGACTGCGGCTCGAGTCGGGTCTCGGGACTGGGGTCGGAATCGGGTTCCACGGTCGTGGTCACGGCAGCGTTCCTCCGGGCGTCTAGGCGTCAGGTCGGGTGAATCCAGTTGGTGATGATGTTCGATGTCGCCCCGCCTAAAGAGTACGCAAAGCTTTGCTTACGAACGTCCGAAGAGAGATGCTTCACAAATCGGAACCCATTGCGACAGTTGATCTTTGTGAGAAGACACGAAAAAGCCCCACGAACCGTGGTTCGTGGGGCTTTGTTCGACCGAAACGGGCCGAAAGCTGAAATCAGCTTCCGACGACATCCAGCTTGAACTTGGCGGTCACGTCGGGGTGCAGGTTCACGACGATGTCGTGCTTGCCCGTGCTCTTGACGTGAGCCTTCGGCAGATCGATGCTGCGCTTGTCGACGACCGGGCCACCGGCAGCCTTCAGAGCAGAAGCGACGTCCGACGCGGTGACCGAGCCGAACAGCTTGCCCGAGTCGCCCGCGGTCTTCACGGAGAGCGTGACGGCCTCGAGGCCTTCGATGGCCTGCTTGAGCTCGTTGGCGTGCTCGAGGCCGCGGACGGCACGAGCTTCCTGAGCGCGGCGGATGCCGTCGACCTGCTTCTGAGCTCCACGGGTGGCCTGGATGGCCAATCCGCGGGGCAGCAGGAAGTTACGGCCGTAGCCGTCCTTGACCTCTACGGTGTCGCCAGGCGCACCGAGGTTGTCCACATCAGCGGTGAGGATCAGTTTCATACCAATCGCCCCTTTCTATCGAGCCGTCGCGGCGTAAGGCAGCAGTGCTACCTCACGCGAGTTCTTCACGGCAACGGCCACGTCACGCTGATGCTGGACGCAGTTGCCGGTGACACGGCGAGCACGGATCTTTCCGCGATCGCTGACGTACTTACGCAGCAACGTCGTGTCCTTGTAATCGATCGACGTGTTCTTTTCCTTGCAGAAGGAACACGCTTTCTTCTTGAGCACCTTGTCGCGCAATGGCGGTTTGGGCATGGGTCTTTCTCCGTTACATCTGGTTGTTCTCGATCGAAGGATCTAGAACGGTGGCTCTTCGTCTCCGCCACGTCCGCCGAAGGAGCCCGACGCCGCCGGGGCACTGCCCCAGGGATCGTCTCCGCCGGAACCGGAGTTGGACGAGGAGTTCGAGCGGCCGCCGCTCGATCCGCCGGAGGAACCGGAGCCGGAGCCGGAGTTGAAGCCGCCTCCGCCGCCACCTCCACCGCGGTTGGCCTTGTTGACCTTTGCGGTGGCGTAGCGGAGTGAAGGTCCGATCTCGTCTACCTCGAGCTCGACGACTGTCCGCTTCTCACCCTCACGCGTCTCGTACGAGCGCTGCCGCAGCCGTCCGCTCACGATCACTCGCGAGCCTCGGGTCAAGCTCTCGGCAACGTTCTCCGCTGCCTCGCGCCAGATGTTGCAGCGCATGAAGAGCGCGTCGCCGTCTTTCCACTCGTTCGTCTGACGATCGAATGTGCGCGGGGTGGATGCAACCGTGAAGTTGGCAACCGCCGCGCCGGCGGGGGTGAATCGAAGTTCTGGATCAGCCGTCAAGTTTCCGATGACGGTGATGACGGTCTCGCCTGCCATGGTTCCTCTTTCAGTAGTAAGCGTTGTAGATGCCAGCCTAGAGGCGGGCAACGACAATTACTTGCCCTGTCGCAGGACCTTCGTGCGCAGAACGGACTCGTTGAGTCCGAGCTGACGATCGAGCTCGCTGACGGTGGCAGGCTCGGCGTTGAGGTTCACAACGGCGTAGATGCCCTCGGCATGCTTGAGGATTTCGTAGGCCAGACGACGCTTGCCCCACACATCGACCTTGTCGACGGTGCCGCCATCCTTGCGAACGACGTTGAGGAACGTGTCGAGCGACGGAGCGACAGTGCGCTCGTCCAGATTGGGGTCGAGAATGACCATCAATTCGTAATGACGCATAAGACCTCATCACCTCCTGTGGACTAGTGAAAACGGCCACGGACTGTCCGTGGCAGGAGGGTCGTTGCGTCAGCAACCCCTCGAAGATACACGACAGGGCCCTGACCTGCTAATTCGCGTCGGGCGCACGGTCCGGCCCTCACGCGTCATACTCTTGCACCATGCGATCCGGGGTCCGCGCCAATCCGATGACGGTCGTCGTGGTCGTCGCGATGGCTGCGCTGGGATTGATTCTGGGATATCTGAACAAGGCCCGATGCGCGGTCGCGCCGTTCGACGCCTCCGGACGCAGCACGGTGTTCGACGCCATCAAGGATTCCTCGGTCTGCTACTCCGACATCCAATTCCTGTGGCTCGGCCGAGACATCGACAATCACATCTTTCCCTACATTCACGGAGCCATCACCAGCGACGGGATCCTCACCGGCGGGACGGTGGAGTATCCCGTCCTCAGTGGGTTGCTGATGTGGCTCGGAGCCATCCCGGCCCACACCGATGCACAGTTCCTGCTGACCTCGGCGTTGATTCTGGCACCGTTCGGTCTGCTCACCGCCTGGATGCTCGGGCGGATGGCCGGCTGGTCCGCGTTGCTGTGGTCGATCGGCCCACCTGTGGTGATGTACGCCTTCCACAACTGGGAACTTCCGGTCGTGGCCGCTGCCGTCGGCGCGATCTTCGTCATGACCCTGCCGGTGCCGCTGCGGCGCAGAGCGATTCTCGCGTCGGTGCTGTTGGCCGTCGGCTTCTGCCTCAAGCTCTACCCGGGAGCTTTCGTGTTGCCCCTGATCGCGTATGTGGTCACCGGCGGCATCGACGGGCGCGAGTCCGCCGACACCATCCGGGGTCGCTGGGACGTCCGTGGCGGTCTGATGGTCGCCGGTGCCGCGATCGGCACGGTCGTCGCAATCAACCTGCCGTTCGCAGTGCTCGGTTACGAGGGGTGGCGTGCATCCTTCACCTTCCAGTCGCTGCGGCAGGCAGACCTGACGACCAACTCCATCTGGTACTGGGGACTGCGCCACTTCTACATCAGCGACCAGATGACTCCCGATGCCTACGCGGAGGCCGACGCGTCCTTCCAGGATGTGGTCGATGTCGCGTCGCCGCTGTTGGTGTTCGCCGCGTTCGCACTTGCGCTGTGGCTCGGCTGGCGTCGGGCAAAGGTTGTCGGGACGTACCCGTGGGTCGCGGTGAGCGGGTCGATGCTGTGCGGATTCATGCTGCTGCACAAGGTGCACTCGCCGCAGTACACGCTGTGGCTACTGCCTTTCCTGGTGTTGCTTCGGGTCCCGTGGGCGCTCGTCGCCGCGTATCTCGTCGTCGATCTGTCGATGGGAATCGGCGTGTTCAAGTACTTCGCCGCATTGGCCTCCGGGGTGGACGCCGAGGACGAGGAGTTCTTCGTTCTGGTGGGGGTGTGGGGACGGGCGCTGCTGCTGGTGGTGCTGTTCGTGCTGTTCATCCGTACGCGCATGCGGATTCCAGTACGCGGCGAAACAGACCAGGAGTCGGTATCATCGCGCCGACCAGCAGCGACATCGCTGACGGGATCACCGGGGCAGTAGGGCGCAGAGCGGGGCGGGGACATGACACAGGTGTCGCGATCACAGGAGAGCACAGAAAATCGGACCACCGAAGTACGACGCGTCGGCCTCGTCGAGGACCACGAATCGGTAGCGCTCGGACTCAAGGCCATGCTCGCCGACGAACCCGACCTGGAACTGGTGTCCACCGCCGCCACCGTCGCAGAGTTGCTCGCCCAGCAGCCCACACTCGATCTGGTGGTACTCGATCTTCGGCTCGGTGACGGGTCCTCACCCCGCTCCAACGTGGAGCAACTGCACGCCGCCGGTGCGCGCGTCCTCGTCTACACCGGTGCCGAGAACGCCTTTCTGGTTCGCTCGGCAGCTCGTGCGGGCGTACTGGGCGTAGTTCGCAAGTCGGCACCGGCCGCAGCGATCGTCTCCGCGATCCGGCGCGCCGCGAGCGGGGGACAGGTCGTCACGACGGACTGGGCTGCCGCAATCGACGGTGATCCGCAGCTTCCCGACGTGGGACTCAGTCCACGCCAACGCGAAGTACTCGCCCTCTACGCGTCGGGCGAGAAGGCCGGACGCGTCGCCCGCCTGGCCGGACTGTCCGAGCAGACCGTCAACGACTACCTGGTGCGGATCCGCAACAAATACGCCGAGGCGGGGCGTCCGGCACCGACGAAAACCGATCTGTACAAGCGTGCGGTCGAGGACGGCTGGCTCCCCATGCCGGAGCTACCTCCACAGGATTGATGCAGGCCCCACTCGAGAAGATCGCGAGCGGGTCCGGTCTCGATACCGCCGAGCGGCAGGCCTGCGGACTTCTCGAGGCAACTCTGCGGGATCGACTGCGGGCACCGGGACTGATGACGGACGAGGTCGCCGCGCAAGCGCGGGCTGCCAGGGCACGGAGTGTGCAGGTGATTCCGCTCGACGACGGCGGGCTCACTATGGCTCATCCCACAATTTCGGACCGAGTGAGCACCGCGGTGTCCGACGCGCTCAGCGGTGCGACAGGCGGGGTGGTGACCGCTCGGATCTTGCCGCCTGGACGCGCGAAGGTCGTATCCATCCTGGTCAGCGACTCGAGCGCCGAAGTGCGGATCGAACTCGATGCAGTCGCAGAGAAGTCTGTCGTAGCCCCGTGACACTCTGACAGGACGGTTGACGGTTCAATGCCCCAAATAATAAGGGCAGAAAACCTGCGAATTACCTGTGAGAATCGACCGCATTGGTTTAGTCGGTCTCAACTCACTTCGGCGTCCGGGAGATTAGATGTCTGCACTGCTCGAACCCTTGCCCTCCGCGAACGACTCCGGAGTCTCGACGACGCGCCGTTCACGCGGTCCGATCAGCCTCGTTCCACCCCCGATGCAGATACATCCCGTTCCCGCCGCCACGAGCCCCTTCCCGCCGCGACCGGATCTGACCGGCCGCGAGATCGAGGTGCTGCTCTGCTGGATTCGACACGACTCGAAGACCGAAGTTGCGAAGGCACTGTTTCTCTCGCTCGGCACCGTCAACACCCACCTCACCCGGATTCGGGCCAAGTACACCTCCGTCGGGCGACCGGCACCGACCAAGGCGGCCCTCGTCGCGCGCGCCCTTCAGGACGGGCTCGTCGATATCTCGGAGCTGTGAACCAGGGTCGGTGATGCCGTCGGTCAGACGCTGACGGCAGTCTCCACGCCCTCGTTCTCGAGGCGTTTGTTGCGTCGAATACTGCTCAGCAGGGCGGCCCCGATGAACAGGATTCCCACGAAGCCGGTGATCAGCTCGTTGATGTGTACACCGATCGAGACCAGCAGGATGATGGACAACGCACCGATCGCCCAGTGCGCACCGTGCTCGAGGTACACGTAATCGGACAACGTTCCCTTGCGAACCAGGAAGACCGTGATCGAGCGGACGAACATCGCACCGATGAAGCCCAGGCCGAGCGCGATGATGATGGGGTCTGCGGTGATGGCGAACGCACCGATGACACCGTCGAACGAGAACGATGCGTCGAGCACCTCGAGGTAGAGGAACAGGAAGAACCCGGCCTTACCCGTCGCCTTCGCCAGTTCGCTCGGCCCGCCCGAGGACTCTTCGCCCTCTTCTTCGACGTGGAAGAGTTCACCGAGTCCGTTCACTGCGATGTAGGTGATCATGCCCAGCACGCCGGAGACCATGACGGTGGAGATCTTGTCGTCCTCGGCGAGGAACTCGGCGCTCAGGACCAGCAGCAGGCCTGCGACGACCACGGAGAGCTGATCGAGGCGACCGATGCGGGCGAGCGGCTTTTCGAGCCAGCTCAACCAGGTGATCTCGCGATCCTCGAAGATGAATCCGAGGAAGAGCATCAGCAGGAACATGCCACCGAATGCAGCGATCTGCGGATGCGCGTCGGTGAGGAGCGTCTCGTAGCTGGGTGAACCGTCCGGGAAAGTTGCGGCACCGTCGGCGGGCGGGTTGAGGGCCAGGTCGATCGCGGCGACCGGACCGAGGCCCGACGCAGCCCAGACGATGACCAGCGGGAACAGCAGCCGCATGCCGAACACGGCGATGATGATGCCGATGGTGAGGAAGATCTTCTGCCAGAACTCGCTCATGCGTCGCAACACGGTGGCATTGATGACGGCATTGTCGAAGGACAGCGACACCTCGAGTACACCGAGGATGAGGACGAGGATCATCGCCTCGATCCCGCCGTACAGAAAAGCCACGATGACGGACACGATGGTGACCGCGATCGACCATCCGAAGATCTTGACAACCACAGTCGTGGCCCTTCTCGAGACAAAGACGGAAAAACCCCCGCCCATCATGGATGACGAGGCGGGGGTACTCCCAATCTTGAGGAGGCCTTTACTACACGTTTACTCCGAAATCGCGAGCGATTCCTGCGAGTCCCGAGGCGTAGCCCTGACCGACCGCGCGGAACTTCCACTCCGCGCCGTTGCGGTACAGCTCACCGAAGACCATGGCGGTCTCGGTGGAGGCGTCCTCGCTGAGGTCGTAGCGTGCGAGCTCGGAGTTGTCGGCCTGGTTGATGACGCGGATGAACGCGTTGCGCACCTGACCGAACGACTGCGAGCGTGCGTCCGCATCGTAGATGGACACGGGGAAGACGATGGTCTCGATCTCCGGCGGTACTGCGGCGAGATCGACCTTGATCTGCTCGTCGTCTCCGTCGCCCTCACCCGTGGTGTTGTCCCCGGTGTGCTCGATGGAGCCGTCGGGAGACTTCAGGTTGTTGAAGAACACGAAGTGCCCGTCGCTCAAGGCCTTCTTCGTCGAGTTCAGAGCGATGGCGCTGGCGTCGAGATCGAAGTCGGTGCCGGTCGTCGTGCGGATGTCCCATCCGAGACCGACCACGACCGCGGTCAGGTTCGGAGCTGCCTTGGTGAGCGAGACATTGCCACCCTTGCTGAGGCTGACGCCCATTGAGAGGTCCTTTCGCAATTGGTTTCCCGTTACGGGGTCAACCGTAGTGGGAATGTCCGGTTCTTGGACGTACTCAGCCAACGACTGCGACATCGCCAGGGTTCCCGTCAGTACTATCGAGCAGGTGACAAGTCGCTGGCCTGGGGTGTTCCGCCGGGGTGCCGAATCGGACGCCGCCGCGCGTCGATCCCAGGACAACGCTGTCGCCGCGTTCCTCGACATGGACAAGCGTCAGTCCATCGCGTCGGCCGGCGTCGAGGCCTCCACCGCACTGCGCCCTCAGGATCGACTCGCAGGCCGATGGTCCGACACCGAGAAGCAATGTTTCGACGCCGGAGCCGCCTACCTCGCCGCCGTCGAGCAGTTCGACGGAATCACCACCCCTGCCGCCAGATCGGCGTTCGACCGAGCGACCGCGCTTCTGCACGATGCCAGCACTGCCGTGGATCGGTTCTACGACGCCCATCGAGGCACGCTCGAGCAGGCATCTGCTCAGTTCGCCGCGACCCCGCGCCTGGTCCAGGACGCGTTGGCCGAGGCAGACGCAGCCCGCTCCACCGTCGACGAGCAGTTCGCCGCCTACCCCTCACTTCGCCAGGCGTGGCGCGAACTCGATTCTGCGACAACACAATTGCAGGCCGATCAGCGCGACCCTCTGCGCGCCCGAGAGCACGCCGCCCAAGTCCGCGACCGTGCGGCCGCGCTGCGTGCTGCCGTGGACTCGGCCCCGGGACGCCTTCAGGAGGCCCGGACCGCGCTGGCCTCCGTGCGCACCCGAATCGAGGCGGTGCGAACCAGATCCGAAGGTATCGGGCCTGCCTTCTCGAGCTTGCTTCGTGAATTCAACGCCAAGAGCTCGGCTGATCTGTCCCGAAACGAACGATCCAGTGCGCGCCACATCGAGCAGGCCGACGAGGACCTGCGCGCGGCACGTTCGGCGCTCGATTCGGGCAATCCCGAGCAGTCACTGGATCTGGTCACCCAGGCGCGCCAACACCTGAGCGATGCCGAACAACTGGTCGACGCGGTCACCGACCGAGTTCGACTGCTGCGCGCGGTCAGGGCCGATCCGAAAGAGACCGAGAACAAGGTGCGGTTCAAACTTCGTGACGCTCAACAACTCGCGATCAATCGTGGTCTGGTTGCCGAATGGGGCTCGGTGTTGGATGCTCAGCTCGCCCGGATCGACAGGGCGAGCACAGCGCTGACGGGTACCCACCCGGACTACTGGTCATATCTGCAGGATCTGGATACCATTTCGGACTTCATCGCAGGCGTGATCGACCGCATGCGAACCTCGCACTGACTACATTCACACGAAGGACAGTGGTGCAACACTTTCGCCATCTCGACGCAGACACTCGCCGACGAGTGTTCTTCATGCAACCGGAAGACATCGAGACGAGCGACGGAAACGACCTCGTGGCAACGGCTCTCGGCGCAACGCTGTACATCCCGGCCACGCGTCCGGACCTGACGGCAACGGTGAACAAACGCACCGACGAGGGTGTGCGGTCAATCGTCATCGATCTCGAAGACGCTGTCGCAGATCATGATCTGGAAGAAGCGTTGGCCAACACCGTGCGAACTCTCAACGAACTCTCGGGTTCGGGATCGCTGGTGTTCGTTCGGGCTCGTACCGCCGCCCACATCCGCAGCATCTGCGACGGCCTCGACCACGGTGCCGCAGGGCTGGCCGGATTCGTCGTACCGAAGTTCACGGCAGCACGCGGAGCCGAGTTCCTCGACGAGATCGTCGCTGCGTCGAAGACACACGGCACCCGTCTGTTCGCCATGCCGGTCCTCGAATCACCGGAGGTGGTGCACAGGGAGACCCGCGACGCGGAACTGGTTGCCATTCGCGAACTGCTCGGTGAGTACCGCGACGTCGTACTGGCGGTGCGAATCGGTGCCACCGACATGTGCGGCACGTTCGGCATCCGCCGCGACCGCGACCTGACGATCTACGACGTCCGCGTCGTCGCCGACGTCATCAGCGCGATCGTCAATCACCTGGGCCGCTACGACGGTTCGGGATTCGTCATCACCGGACCGGTGTGGGAGTACTTCGCAGACCACGAACGCATGTTCCGTCCCCTGCTGCGTCAGACGCCGTTCGTCGATCAACAGGCCGTACGCTTCCGCCAGCAACTGGTCAGCAGCGACCTCGACGCCCTGCTGCGCGAGGTGGCACTCGACCGCGCGAACGGCATTCAGGGCAAGACCGTCATCCACCCCTCGCACGTACCTGCCGTGCACGCACTGTCCGCGGTGACGCACGAGGAATACCACGATGCACTCGACATTCTCTCCTCCGACCAGGGCGGCGTCCAGGCGTCCGGCTACCGCAACAAGATGAACGAGCTCGGCCCGCACCGCAACTGGGCGAAGCAGACGGTGGTGCGCGCCAGGGCGTTCGGCGTCACCAACGAGGGAATCACGTTCGTGGATCTACTGACCGCACTGGCACAGCGATGAACGCGAACCCGGCCGACGGAATCGCGCTCACCGACACCGGTTCGTCGTCGTCCTGGTCGGCCACGCAGTTGGTGCGGCCAGGTCTGCGTCGCAATCCCCGCCGCGCCCATCTGTTGGTCTCGACGGTGCTCGGCAAACACATCCCTGTGGATCCGGAAGTCGTGATCGCCGCAGGCACCGAACTGGCCGCCCTGGTGCACGCCGCGGTGGACGGTTCCGATGTCGACGTTCTCGGATTCGCCGAGACCGCAACGGGATTGGGCCACACGGTCGCAACGGCTCTGGGCGCGCACTGCTACCTGCACTCGACGCGCCGCGGTGTTCCCGGCATGACGGTGCACGGCGAGTTCGAGGAGGGTCACTCGCACGCCACCGACCACCTGCTGATGCCCACTTCGGCCGACCTTCTCGCCGGCGACCTGCCGTTGATACTGGTCGACGACGAGATCTCGACCGGAGCGACCGCATTGGATGCGTTGCGACAGATTCACTCCACGGCCGGGCGCGCGCACTACGTCATCGCATCCCTGGTGGACATGCGCACCGCCGAGCATCTCGCTGCAGCTGCCGCGGTGGCAACAGAACTCGGCGTTCGGATCGACAACGTGAGCCTGGCACAGGGATCCGTCGAGCTGGAGCCGGGACTGACGCAGACAGTGCTGGACCTGCCGGATCCGGTATTCAATCCCACTGCTGCACAGCCTGGTTCGGTTCATCGAGTCGACGCCCACTGGCCGGCCACCCTGCCCGACGGCGGACGCCACGGATTCCTCCGATCCGATTCGGCAGGTTTCGACTCCGCGATCGACGCCCTCGCAGCCACCGTGGATGCGTCGCTCTCCGAATCGACACCGGTGGTCGTCATCGGCCACGAGGAGCTCATGTATCTGCCGCTTCGGCTGGCGGCGGCCCTGCAGAAACTGGGGCACCGTGCGCTGTTCCAGACCACGACCCGGTCACCGGCGTACGTGCTGGACGTGCCCGACTACCCCCTGCGCCGTGGCTTCGAATTCGCTGCACCCGAGGACGAATCGGGACTGCGCTACCTCTACAACGCGTCCGCCCCGCACGAGACCACACTGGTGCTCGTGGCCGACGCCCCCGCCGACACCGACGCTCTTGCCGCCGCGGCGGAGACACTGGCAGCCTCGGGCACCGACGTACTCCTGGTGGTCGTGACGGGAGCCGACCCGGTGGCGCTCGAGGTTTCCCGGCGCGCACGCCCGCTCCGCGGACCCGAATTCGGCTCCTACGCGGCGGACGAAGTCACGTGGCTGCTCAAAGACCTCTCGTCGCTCTCCCTCGAAGCAGGAATCGAGGAGCGGGAGCAGCGCATTCAAGCCGGCGAGGCCCATTACGCCGAATCGCTTCCGGTCGAGTACCAGCCGGATCTGGCCTACCGCGAACTGTTCGAGAAAGTGCTGCAGGAAAGCGCGTCACGGCTGGCGGTCGCGGTCGGAACCGTCACCGAGGTCGTGCTGGCCGAGCGCGGACACGACATCGCACTCGCGTCATTGGCTCGGGCCGGTACACCCGTCGGAATTCTGATGCGCCGCTGGGCATTCGCGGCCCACGGCATCGAGCTTCCCCACTACGCCGTCTCGATCGTGCGTGATCGAGGCATCGACGCCGTGGCCTTGCGCTACCTCGCCGAACACCACGACTCACGCTCGGTGGTGTTCGTCGACGGCTGGACCGGCAAAGGTGCGATCGCCCGCGAACTCACCGCCGCCCTCCGCGACTTTCCCGGTGCCGAGTTCGACGACGACCTCGCCGTCCTCGCCGATCCTGGCAACTGCGCGCGCACGTACGGCACCCGCGACGACTTCCTCATCGCGTCCGCCTGTCTCAATTCGACTGTCTCGGGCCTGGTTTCACGAACCGTGCTCAACGACAGCCTGATTCGTCCCGGGGACTTCCACGGCGCGAAGTACTACGCCGATCTCGCCCCCGACGACGTCTCGCGTCACCTGCTCGACACCGTCGCTGCGCGGTTCGACGATGTCCGCGGTGAGGTCGATGCCTCGGTGGCTGCGGTGTTGGGCTCCGACCGAACCCCCACCTGGACCGGATGGGCATCGGTGGAGAAGGTGCGTGAAGAATACGGAATCTCGCACGTCAACTTCGTCAAACCGGGCGTCGGCGAGACCACCCGGGTGTTACTGCGTCGTGTCCCGTGGCGGGTACTGGTGCGGGACGCCGATGCGCCCGAGCACGAACACATTCGGATGCTCGCCGCAGCCAGGGGCGTGCCGGTGGACGTGGTGCCCGACCTCGCCTATTCGTGCATGGGGCTGATCAAGAACGTCTCGAACGGGGACCCGTCGTGAGCGCTCTCGTCGCGGTGGATCTCGACCGTACGATGATCTTCTCCGAGGGAGCACTCGGGGTTCCCCTGGACGATTCGTTCGAGTGCGTCGAGATGTACGAGGGAAAACCACTGTCCTACATGAGCTCTCGCGCGGTGACGCTGCTTCGGGAGTTGAGCGAGACGACGGTCGTGGTGCCGACCACCACGCGAACCATCGAGCAGTTTCAGCGGATCGCGTTGCCCGGGGCACCGTGGCGATATGCCATCACCAGCAACGGGGGCAACATCCTCGTCGACGGTGTGCCGGATATGCAGTGGCGCAGCAGGTTCGAGTTGGATCTGGTGGGAATCGGCGCAGAGTTGAGGTCACGGGTCTCCGAGGACTGGGTCCTCAAGTACCGCGAGGCGGACGGGCTGTTCTGCTACCTGGTAGTGAACACGTCTGCCGTGCCCGAGGGCTTCGTCGCGCAGTGGTCGCAGTGGTGCGCCGCTCGGGACTGGAACGTCTCGCAGCAGGGTCGAAAGATCTACACGATGCCCAACGCGGTGTGCAAGAGCTCTGCGGTGGCCGAGGTACGGTCTCGGCTGATCCAGGACGGCACGCTGGAGGCCGACGCTCGACTGTTCGCCGCCGGTGACGGCGCACTCGATGCGGAGATGCTCATGGCCGCCGACTCGGCCGTTCGACCACGGCACGGCGAACTCGAGCTGCTCGGATTCGCCCGGCCGGGCTTGACCGTCACCGACTCCTCCGGCGTCCGGGCCAGCGAGGAGATTCTCGAGTGGCTGCGGAACCGAAGTGCCGTGCGCCGCGTCTAACTGTTCGTCGGGGAGACAGGCAGTGGGGCAAGGGGTGGGCATGACGGATCCGTACGAGGAACTCGCAGCGACGATCGACAACATCGTCACCAGTGCGTTCGTGACGCCGGTCGGCCCCGAATTTCTCGGCTCCGTTCTGCAAGCGGCATTCGAGAAGGCGAACGTGGCCCTCGACTACCGCGGCGAGTTCGAGCCGACCGAGGTGGTCATCACCGAGGCGTTCGAGGTGATGCCGCACGAGCAGATCGTGGCCATGGTCGGATCGCTGGGAACCGACACCATCGGGAACTCGTCCAAGAACTGGAACGACTTGTCCGCTGCCGCTACCACCGGATCCGACGCCTTCCGGTCCGGCATCGAGGCGGCCATGACGTCGGGCTGGTCGGGACCGACAGCCGACGCCGTCCGTGGCGGCGTGGCCGACTACGTGTCGTCTGCGACCGCGCTGTCCACCTCGATGAGCCTGATCAGCAACAAATTACTCGAGGCGCACTCCGGATTCACGCAGACGCAATCGAGGATGCCGCCGGTGGTTGCGGCGCCCGTGAGCAGCATGATCGATTCCCTTCTGCCCATTCCCTTCGCCGCGAAGGACGCAGCGTCCGCCCGCGAGGAGCAGCAGGAAGAAGCTCGTCGAATCATGCGCTCGGTCTACGTACCAGGGGTGTTGCAGTCCGATTCCGAGGTGCCGGTGCTACCGGCAGCGCACAACCCGGTCGCAGACAGTGCCCCCTCCAGCGGAGGCTGGGGACTCGGGAACTCCGCGGGGGACGGCAGCCTCGGTTCGAGTTCCGGAAACCGGAGCGCGAACGGAACAGATTGGGCGGCCCCGACGGCTGCAGGACAGGCACCACCCGGCGGCACCGAAGGTGCCGATACGGGTCGGACCGGTACGCCGTCGGAGCAGGCGGGGGCCGGCGGTTCGGGTTCCTTGCCTCCTGCCGACGACTCCGGTGACACTCGGGCCGCATCGGCCACCGGGCCCGGCACTTCCGGTGGTGCGGGTTCCGGGCTGGGCGCAGGTCCCGGCGGCGGCTACGGCGGAACAGGACCGGGCAGTGGCGGCTTCGCAGGATCCAATGGTTCGGGCTACGGCGGCGCGGGATACGCGGGTGGATCCGGAAACGGTTCCGGTGCCGGATCAGGTTATGGCAGCTCGGTTCTCGGCCCTCCGATCGGCGGCGGGACGGGCGGCGGCGGGGCAGGCAGCAATGGGGCGGGCGGCGGACTCGGCAGCGCAGCAGCGGCCGGCCGCGCGGGAGCGCACGGTATGCCGGGAATGGGTGCCGTGGGGGCACCGGGCACACGGGGAGCGGGCGACAACGACGGCGAACACGCGACTCCCGGTTACCTGGTGGACGTGAGCAACGGCAGCGAACTGATCGGCGATCTGCCCCTCGTCGCACCTCCGGTACTCGGCGGCTGACGATGACGACCTGGACCATGCCCGGCATCGATTTCATGATGCTGTGCAGTCGATTCGGACGCGACCGACTGCCGTACCCCCTGGCGGTCACCATCGACGTCGATACCGTGGACGAACTGCGACAACTGCGGCTCGAGGCGTCGGCGAGGATCGACGCGATGATGGACGATGAGCTCGGCGCAGCTGTTCGGAGCGTCGTCGACCCGATGGTTCGTATCGAATGTCTTTGCGAGACAACCGATTCCCCCTACGCAATCGTGCGCAGCCACGCAGCGATTCGCCACGACACGGCCGCGGTGCTGACTCAACAACCGGGGCCCGACGCCTCCTCCGGTGGTGCCGTCACCATCGAACTGACCGGCCCGGCCCGTGCCCCCGCCCTGGTTCTCGGGCCCGTGCCGAGTATCACGGCCGGCCACCGACCGGCCGAGCGACTCGAACGTGCCACTGCCGCAGCGACATCGGGTGGCACGCATCTGTCCACCGCAACGCGAGGCGCGACCGCGGACGAGCAGTTCCGGTCGTTCTTCGACCGCCCACGGTCGGCAGTCGGCGAGGTCATCGTCGCGCGCGGCAAGACCTACGACAACCGCCGCGACACCGACGCCGTCTCGTTCTTCTGGATGGACTTCGATCGAGACGGTCGGTACATCGTGCACTCCGGAGAGTCGATCGAGATAGCGCCCATCGATACCGCCGGCTTGGCGTCGGAGATCGAAGGGCATGTCACGGTCGCGCTGAGGCAATGACTGCGCGCCCTTGACACCGTATCGATTTTCGATAGGTTATCGATATTCGTTGTTATCGACTATCGATATGGAGGCGGCGGGATGGCATACGGACTGGGCTCGGCACGGGCGAACAAATGGGCGATGGCGTTCTACGCGGCTGCGGCTGTGGTGTGGTCGGGCTGGAGGTTGTGGCAATACCACTCGTCGGACTACGTCAGCGCTACGGTCACTCCGCGGGACAACTCTCCGACTCTCGACCTGTTCGGCGGACAGATACAGCCGGGGAACGTCATCGAGCTCAGTGTCGCCAAGAGTGACGTCCAGCGTCTCATCGGAATGATCGACGTCATGAGGTACGGCGAGATCGTGACCGGCGGAATCGTGATCCTGGTGGGAATCTTCTTCGCATACCGATTCTTCGACAACGTCATCGCAAAAACCCCCTTCAGCTCCGGTGCCGGCATCGACCTGGCCGTGGTCGCCGTCTGCGTGGTGCTGTACCCGGTCGTCACCGGCGGTCTTCGGGTCATGAGCACGAATGCCGTTCAGAGCGCGCTGGAGACGACAGAACTCACCGATACCGCACGTGGCCTCGGCGCGTTCTGGCTGGCCGTGATCACCGCCGTCGTTCTGCAGTTCGTCTACGCGGTTCTCCGCCAGGGGTCCGAGCTCGCCCGCGACACCGATGGCCTGGTCTGATGGTGGAGGAGTTCGTCGACCATCTGGTCGTCTGCCATCTGGGCGAGATTCTCGACGCCCGCGGGATGACGCTCGCCGAGCTCTCGCGTCTGGCCGGAGTCAGCGTGGTCAATCTGTCGGTGCTCAAGAACGACCGCGCCAAGGCCATCCGGTTCTCGACCCTCACCGCCGTGTGCCGCGCCCTCGACTGCACACCCGGCGACCTGTTCACCCTGCGCCAGGTCTGACGGCCGCCGAATCCCAGTGACGCCAGTCGGACAAATCGAACAAGTACATTGGATGGCGGTAACCAGCACTACGAGAGAGAGTCCATCACATTGTCTGCTCCGGCCGGTCAACCGTTGTCCAAGGGTCAGAACGGCCCACTCACCGTCGGTGACGTCGTCGTCTCCATCTCGCTGGCCGTACCCGCGGACCTGTCCGCGCTACTGGTCACCGACGCCGGAAAAGTGCGCACCGACGCCGATTTCGTGTTCTTCAACCAGCCCACCGGCCCCGGCGTACGCCTCGAGCCCGGCCAGGGCGGACCGGCCCGGCTCGCCGTATCGCTCGCCGCAGTTCCCGCCGACATCGAGCAGATCCGCGCTGTCATCACCCTCGACGACGCGTCGAGCAACTTCGGTCGATCCGCCGCTCCCGTCGCCCGAGTGAGCGACGCGACCGGAAATGTGTTGTACGAGTACACGATCGACGGCTTGAGCTCGGAGTCGATCGTGATCGCACTGGAGATCTACCGACGTCAGGGCAGCTGGAAGGTGCGAGCCGTCGGGCAGGGTTACGCAGGTGGCTTCGCCGCACTGGTGACCGACCACGGTGTGTCCGTGGACGACGCCCCCGCTCCCGCACCGACGCCTCCTCCCGCACCCGCGACTCCACCGCCGCCCGCTGCGCCTCCCGCACCACCCGCCGCCCCGGTCCGTGCCGAGGCACCGGAAGTCAGCCTCACCAAGTCCAAGCCCGTCAGCCTCACCAAGGGTCAGAAGGTCACCCTGCGCAAGGACGGCGGCGTGGCTCTGACGGTCATCCGCATGGGCCTCGGCTGGGATCCGGTGACCACTCCGAAGAAGGGCGGACTGTTCGGTGGCGGAGGCCGAGCCGCGAACATCGACCTGGACGCGTCGGCGATCATGCTCGCCGACCGTAACGTCAACGATGTCGTCTATTACGGGCAGCTCAAGGCCAAGGACGGCTCGATCGTGCACCAGGGCGACAACCTCACCGGCGAAGGCGAGGGCGACGACGAGGTCATCGTGGTCGACCTGACGCGGGTACCCAAGCACGTGACCGGCATCGTCTTCACCGTCACCTCGTACCGCGGTCAGACGTTCGAGCAGGTGGCGAACGCATTCTGCCGTCTGGTCGACAACACCACCAACACCGAACTCGCCCGCTTCACCCTGCAGGGCGGCATGCCGTTCACCGGTCTGGTGATGGCCAAGGTGTATCGCCAGGGCAGTGAGTGGAAGCTCCAGGCGATCGGCGACGGCATCCAGGCCAAGCACGCCGGTGAAGCCGTCAAACAGCTCGGCCGCTATATGTGACCTTTCGGGCCCCGGTCCGATCCGAGATGGTCCGATCTGCAGCGCCGTCGAGCACGCCACCGAGCGGGTCGACGGCGCTGCCGTTTCTGATGAGATCCTCGGACGGTCGGTAGATCTGCCGAACGATCAACGCGCACAATCCGATCACGGCGACATCGCGCACCACGACGGTCGCGGTGAACCACTGTTCGGGTAGGCCCTTGTTCTCCACACCCAGGTAGTAGTACATCCGCGGGAACCAGACGAATGCGTCGATCGTCATCCACGCCAACAGAATTCGCCGATGCGGCAGCGCCAGCACGGCCAACGGAACCAGCCACAGCGAATACTGCGGGCTCCATACCTTGTTGGTGAGCAGGAACCCGGCCACCACCAGGAACACCAGTTGCGCGAGACGCGGCCGCGTCGGTGCCGTCGTACCGATGTATGCGATCAGCGCACACACGATGGCGAACAACACGAGTGTCACGGCGTTGAGGACCAACGGTTTGTCGCCCGGGTAGAGGGGGCCGTCGAAACCGGTCCAGCCGGTGAACGAGGTGACGACGTTGTACAGCGAATCCGGGTCGGCACCGCGCTCGGAATTGAGCCGGAAGAATTCGTACCATCCGGACGGATACAGCAGCGCGAGAGGGAGATTGACCGCCAGCCAGGCACCGAGCGCCGCGCAGGCGGTGATGCCCCACTCGCGCATCTTTCCGGTGCGCCAGCACAGCACCAGCAGGGGTCCGAGGAACAGCAGGGGATAGAGCTTGGTGGCACCGCCGAGACCGATCAGAACTCCGGCCAGAACCGGCCGCTTCTTGGCCCACGCCAGCAATCCGGTGAGAGCGAAAGCCGTTGCGAGAGCGTCGAAATTGGTGAATCCGTGCACGATCACCAGCGGCGAGGCCGCCACGAGCGCAGCATCCCAGATGCGGCGTCCGGCAGCTATTGCGGTGGCCCACACGGTGACCAGCCAGGCGACCGCCAATCCCAGGGCAACCACGTTGAAGTAGACCACGACCGGCAGCGCCTGCGGCAGGAAACTCAGTGAGTTCCAGGCTTTTCCGACGACCATCGAGCCATACTGGTACAACCCCGCGAGCACCGGGTACTCCATGTACCTGATCTGACTGGACCCGTCCGCCTTGGTTTCTTCCCAGGACTTCTTGTACGGGAAAGCACCTTGATCGAGTCGCTCCGCCCCGTAGAGCGGCACGGTGTCGGAATAGCACATCGCCACGTACTGACGACTGCCACTCCAGTCGAGTCCGAGCTCGCCGCCCGGTCCCACCGGTGCCTGCTGGATACAGGCTGCCTTGGCGAACCAACCGAAGCACAGGAAGACCACCGCCAGCAGCAGAATTACCCGTAGTGCGGTGAACCAGCGCTGCCGACCGATCAGTGCGTGCTTGCCGACCGGCCCGCCGATGACCGAGGACAGTTCCTCGGTCATCGGATCGGTACGACTGGGCAGATCGCGGTCTGCTGCGCTCGCGGGGTCGAGCCGACCGGGGCTGGCCACTGCTCGACCCTTGCGCTCGGGTTCGGTCGTCACCGCTGGAGTCGTTACTGCCCGGGTGCCGCTGGTTCGGGCGCGGCGGGTTCGGGTGCCGCCGGTTCGGGTTCCGCGGGCTGCGCCGGTGCCAGTCCTGGCAGCGGGATGGTGACGCCGGGCAGAATCTCGACCTGCCGCGGAGTGATGACCACCGGCGGCGAGATCTCCGTCGGAATCGGCAGGGTCACCTGCGGCGGAGCTGTCGACGGTGCCACCGTCGCCGTGGGGGCCGGTGCCGAGTACTGCGGCACCCCGGCCTGACCTGCGATGGCCTCCGGCGTCGGGAAGGTCTCGTTCGAGGTGCCCTCCAACGTGCCGTCCATCGTGTCTTTCCAGATGTCCGACGGTATGCCCGATCCGTAGATCGGTCCGCCGTAACTGTTCTCGAGCGGCAGACCCTGCTCGGTGCCGACCCACACGGCCGTGGACAGTGACGGCGTGTAACCGACCATCCAGGCGTCCTTGTTCTGTCCGGTATCTCCGAGCTGAGCGGTACCGGTCTTGGCCGCCGACTGGCGACCGCCGGCGAGGTTGTGACCGTTGGAGTAGCCGGCAATCGGACGCATCGCCGAGGTCACGTTGTCCGCGACCGCGGCCGAGACGACCTGCTGGCCCGCTTCGGGAGCGCGGTCGAGAAGGACTGTGCCGTCGGCCGTGACGACCTTCTGCACGAAGTGCGGGGTGTGATAGACGCCCGACGCAGCCAAGGTCGCGTAGGCCGAAGCCATGTCGATGACGCGAGACTGGTACTGGCCGAGCACGACTCCGTAGTTGGGGCCTGCGTTGTCGGGCTCGGTGAGGGTGGGTCCGACGCCGTCGATCTCCTGCGGGATGCCGAGCTTGTGCGCCATGTCCGCGATGGCCTGCGGACCGTTGTCCATGCCGAGCATCATGCGATAGAAGCTCGTGTTGAGCGAGCGCTTGAGCGCTTCGGCGATGGTGCACGTTCCACAGGAGGCACCCTCGACGTTGCTGATCTCGATGCCGTTGACGTCGAGCGGCGAGCTGTCGTACATCTTCGAGAGCGGAATGCCCTGATCCAGCGCAGCGGCCAGACCGAACACCTTGAACGAGGACCCGGTCTGCAAGCCGGACTGCGCGAAGTCGAATCCTCGTCCGTCCGCGCCGCCGTAGTACGAGCGGACCGCACCGGTACGGGGATCGATGGACACCGAAGCCGTGCGCAGCTCGGACGGTTCGTTCTCGAGATTGCTGTTCACGGCATCGACCGCAGCCGCCTGGGCTTTCGGATCGATGGTCGTCGTGATCTGCAGTCCCTCGGTGTTGAGGTCCTGCTCACTGACCCCGGCAGCGGACAGCTCGCGCAGCACCTGGGCCTTGATCAGACCGTTCGGACCGGCGTCGTCGGCGTCACCGGAGTCCACCTGTGACGTAGGGACCACCACCGGGAACATCATCGCGGCCCGCTGGGTCGCGTCGAGCTGACCCTGCGAGACCATGCCGTCGAGCACGTAGTCCCAACGAGCTTGCGCGCCGGTGGGGTTGGTTTCGGGATCGAGATTGGAAGGCTGCTGAATGACCGCCGCGAGGACGGCACCCTCCTCGACCGAGAGCTGATCGACGGACTTACCGAAGTACGCCGTCGACGCGGCAGCGATACCGTACGCACCACGGCCGAAGTAGATGGTGTTGAGATACGCGGCGAGAATGTCGTCCTTCGACCACTGACGCGCCATCTTCGAGGAGATGACGAGCTCACGCATCTTGCGGGTCAGCGTCCGATCGTTTCCGACCAACGCGTTCTTCACGTACTGCTGGGTGATGGTCGAACCGCCGCCTGCGCTGTCGCGTCCGAGCACGTTGTCACGGAGCGCTCGACCGAAGCCGGTCACCGAGAATCCGGGATTGGAGTAGAAATCGCGATCCTCGGCCGAGAGCACGGCATTGCGCACATGCTCCGGAATCTGGTCGATCGTCACGTCGGTGCGGTTGCCCTCGGGCGGCACCACCTTGCCGAGCACACTCGCGCCGTCCGCGGCGAAGATCGTGGCGACCTGGTTGGTCCTGATGTCGCCGGGACGCGGCACGTCCTCGACGGTGTACGCCACCATGAAGGCCAGGATCGGCACGATCAGACCCAGGGCGATCAACGCGTACATCGTGCGTCGAACGACCCGCCACTTGGACTTCTTCTTCGTTTTCGCGGCGGGACCTCTTTCGGGCGGCTCGGGCGGTTCGCTGCCCGAGGAGAGAACTGATGGATCGTTCGGTTCGTAGGGCGGTGGCACGGAGCCGGACCGAGTGACGGCCGTCGGGGCAGCGGACCGAACAGGAGGCGCGATGGGCGGCTCTCCGTAGCGACGTTCTCCGTAAGGACGCTCACCTGCGGGACGTCCACTGACCGGATCGACCGGCGGCCTGCCCTGAAAGGGTCGGCTCTGCGGCGGCATCGGTCGCTGGCCCGGAGGGGGTCCGGGTCGCTGCCCGGGAGGAGGTCCAGGACGTTGGCCGGGAGGAGGCATCGGGGGACGACCCTGCGGCGGCATCGGACGCTGCCCGGGAGGAGGTACCGGACGCTGCCCGGCAGGGGGCATCGGGGGACGACCCTGCGGCGGCATCGGACGCCGGCCGGGAGGAGGCACCGGGCGACGACCGGGAGGATCGGAATGTCGACTGCCGCGCGGCGGCCCGGGCACGTCGGGACGCCGTCCGGAGTCGCTACGGCCCGGTTCGTTGCTACCCGGGTTGTTGTCGTAGGGGGAACTCACGTACGAATCTCCAGTAATTTCGGCGGCCGCGTCGAACTCTCGGTGGATGGGATCAGCGGAGCGATTGTGTCACTCACTCGCTGTTCGACGGTTCGGTTGTCGGGAACCCGATCGCGGACGACGGGGTTGTTTGGGCGCGGGAACGGCCCCGAGGACATAGGACTGGACGAGGTGGTTCCAACTGCACGACCTACACACCTCGACCACATGGACCGAGAACTCCTCCTGGGTCGCCGCGAGGCGGACGAGTTCGTCCGCAGTTCTCGCCGACCCGGACAGCGCCCCGAGCTTCTCACCGAACACCCAGGACACCAGCGTGAGCTGCTCCTTGCGGCAGATGGGGCACACCACGTCGCTGCCGCGCCCGTGGAACTTGGCAGCGCGCAGCAGGTACGGATCTGCATCACAGACCGCTGCGACACCCGTCTTACCGGAGTAGACCTCGGCCAGCAGCGACCGACGCTGAAGGGCGTAGTCCACCACCTGTCGCTGAAGTCGCACGAGGACCAGAGTACGTGCGGCCCCTCCGATGCGGACCTGCGAACCCCGCCTCGGCGACGAGCAGGTCCCATTTCGGCCTCGAGACACAGTGCTCCACCTGTTGCGACGCGATGATCCGTCGTTGGTGATCATGGACACTGTGCCGATCCTCGACGCGGGCATGACCGTCCGGTCCCTACACTCGCCCACATGTTCGCCACATCGGGAATACACGTGCGGCCCCGACGGGACGGCGACCTGAGCACCCTCCTACCCATCCTGCAACGTACGCACGAAACACAGCGCTATCCCATGCGCGCAGCGGCGGTGCGCGCCGACTGGCTCGCCGCACCCAACGAACTCGCAGCCTGGGTCGCCGAGCACGAGGGCACCGTCGTCGGACACATAGCGCTGCATCCGACGGCGTCACCGGAACAGGATCCCGGTGCGGACGATGCGAGCGCACAGTGGCAGCGAGCAACCGGGGTGGCTGCCGATCGACTCGCCGTCGTGTCGCGGTTGATGACCGACGGCTCCGTGCCGGGCAGCGGAACGGCGTTGCTCGCACACGCAGTGAATGCGGCACGGAGCGAGGGACGGGCACCGGTGCTGCTCGTCGATCCGAGTAGCGCCGCTCTCGGCTTCTACTGCCGGCGAGGCTGGCACCGAATCGGGACGGCTGCGCAGCAGTGGGGCGAGTACCGAGTCGACGCGGTGCTCATGGTGGCTCCGGTTCGCTGAACCGATAAGCCACTCCACGTTCACCCGCGCTCGGTCACGCCAACAGAGCAAACAGGGCACACACCACTGCACCGCAGAGACGTACGCGGTCTGCTGATCGCAGTCGACTCATCAAGTGTCCGTTGCATCCCGCACGCCCTAGTTCGCCATGGACTGGAGCAGCCACGAATGCAGTCGCGAGCGCGGAGATCACTGCGCCGGCAACGCTGATCAAGGCAGCAAGGTGGGTCGAACCGGACACCAACACCCACAGACACGCAGCAGCGAGTAGTCCGTAGACCAGCCCGACTACGAGGGTGATGCGCCGCGAGTGAGCGTCATGGGCACGCTGCAAGTCGTCGTCCGGCACCTCCGCCAACGCCGGGTAGACGACGGCGGTCACCACCAACTGAAAGCCCAGGTGGAGGGCGGCAGCGGCGGCGAGCGCGTCGACCGGGGTCATGTGTCGCAGGATACGTTCACGGCCGAGTTGTCAGAATATGTATCGGCGCGATACATTCTTCGATAGTGCGGTCAATCGCATCGCGATGATGTGATCGTTGGATTCGAGAAGGGGGAGTTGCATGCTCGAGCTCGCAATTCTCGGACTGCTTCTCGAATCACCCATGCACGGTTACGAGCTCCGCAAGCGGCTGACCGGCCTGCTCGGAGCTTTTCGAGCGTTTTCGTACGGATCGCTGTACCCGGCACTCCGTCGACTTCAAACCGACGGACTCATCGCCGAGGACGCCGGTCCCGACTTGCTCGTGAAGAGACGAGCGAAACGGGTGTATCAGCTCACCCCGCTCGGCAGGGAACGATTTGCCGAACTGGTGGCCGACACCGGACCGCAGAACTACACCGACGACGGTTTCGGCGTACATCTTGCCTTCTTCAGTCGGACTCCCGCGGAAGCTCGAGTCCGCATTCTCGAAGGCAGACGTCGCCAGGTCGAGGAGCGCCGAGAAGGGCTCCGCGACGCTGTGGCCAAGGCGAACGGGACACTCGACCGCTACACCAGGCAGCTACACCAGCTCGGACTCGAATCGAGCGAACGCGAGGTGCGCTGGCTCAACGAAGTCATCGCAGCCGAGCAGGCCGACCCCAACCCAGCACCGTCCCACACAGCACCAAACAGGACAGTCAAGACAGAAGGAGAACCCGACCATGGGTGAGAACAACAACGCAATCCGCGTGGCCATTGTGGGTGTGGGCAACTGCGCCTCATCCCTGGTCCAGGGTGTCGAGTACTACAAGGACGCGGACGAGAACGCCACCGTCCCCGGCCTCATGCACGTCATGTTCGGCAAGTACCACGTCCGCGACGTCGAATTCGTCGCCGCGTTCGACGTGGACGCCAAGAAGGTCGGCTTCGACCTCTCCGAAGCCATCTTCTCCAGCGAGAACAACACCATCAAGATCGCCGACGTACCCCCGAAGGACGTCCACGTCCTGCGCGGACCGACGCTCGACGGCCTCGGCAAGTACTACCGCGAGACCATCACCGAGGCCGACGGCGACGCCGTCGACGTAGCGCAGGCCCTGCGCGACGCCAAGGTGGACGTGCTCGTGTCCTACCTCCCCGTCGGATCCGAAGAAGCCGACAAGTTCTACGCACAGGCCGCCATCGACGCAGGCGTCGCCTTCGTCAACGCACTGCCCGTCTTCATCGCCAGCGATCCCGTCTGGGCCAAGAAGTTCGAGGACGCAGGCGTCCCCATCGTCGGCGACGACATCAAGAGCCAGGTCGGTGCCACCATCACCCACCGCGTCATGGCTAAGCTCTTCGAAGACCGCGGCGTGCAGCTCGACCGCACCATGCAGCTCAACGTCGGCGGCAACATGGACTTCCTCAACATGCTCGAGCGCACCCGCCTCGAGTCGAAGAAGATCTCCAAGACCCAGGCCGTCACGTCGAACCTGCAGAAGGAATTCAACGCCAAGGACGTCCACATCGGACCGTCCGACCACGTCGGCTGGCTCGACGACCGCAAGTGGGCCTACGTCCGCCTCGAAGGCCGCGCCTTCGGTGACGTTCCCCTGAGCCTCGAGTACAAGCTCGAAGTATGGGACTCGCCCAACTCCGCAGGCGTCATCATCGACGCAGTCCGCGCCGCGAAAATCGCCAAGGACCGCGGCATCGGTGGACCCGTCATCCCCGCTTCGGCCTACCTGATGAAGAGCCCGCCGAAGCAACTCGCCGACGACGTCGCTCGCGAACAACTCGAAGCGTTCATCATCGACGCGTAGGGCCCGCAGCTAGACGCGAACTTCCGCCCGCCGGTCCACTCGATGTGACATTGACCCCCGAAAAGGCCACTGAATGTCACATTGAGTACCGGCGGGCGTTCGTCTATCCGGCCGCGGTGATTTCTCGTGGATCGAAGGTCACCTTGATATCCATGATTTTTCCGTTCTCGATTCGCTGCCAGTTGGCGGTGCTCGCCGGGAATGCGATGGACGTATGCAGGTCGAACCACGTCAGTACGTTCGGGCCGTCCACGAAGACGTGGGCGATGTCGATGTCGGTGACGATTTCCGACATTCCTTTCAATCCGGCCACACATTCCGCACCGTTGTCTGCTGTGCCGAGTGGTCCCCGGAACGTCGCGTCCTCGTGCAGGATCGACGCCAGAGTGTCGAAATCCTTCGCCTCCCAGGCCTCGAAGTAGGTTGCTGCAACTTCTTTCGGTGTCTGCGTCATGACATCGAGTCTCGAACGCACCGGACCAGAAGTCCAACAGTTGATAGCGATGATCGTCAGAAGTTCTACTCATAGCCGCAGCTGGAGTTCGCGCGCTATCGTGTGCTCGTGGCCATCGATCCCACTTCGAAGCATCCGGTCCTCGAACGTGTTCGCGCGATGGCATTCGCCTATCCCGAGGTGTCCGAGAAGATCTCCCATGGCCGGCCGACCTTCCGCACCGCTTCGGTGTTCGTCTACTTCGGCGGCGGCGTCAAAGGCGGCGACCAATACGACCTCTCGATCCTGGTCAAATGCGAGAGTGCCGAGGAGCAGCGCGCCTGCGAACTCGAACCCCGCTACTTCCACCCCGCGTACCTCGGCCCGGCCGGCTGGGTGGGCTTCGACCTGAGCGACGCCGACGACGACGTCTGGGCCGAGGCAGCCGAATTGATCGACTGCAGCTACCGCGTCACGGCCCCGAAGCGGAACATCGCCAGACTCGACGCCGGTGAGGGCCCGAATCTGGGAGTGCAGCAGTGGAATTGAGACAGCTGGAGTACTTCGTCGCAGTGGCCGAGGAAGCGAACTTCACTCGCGCCGCAGCCAGAGTGCACATCAGCCAATCAGGCGTCAGCGCACAGATCCGCGCGCTCGAACGCGAACTCGGTGCCGAATTGATCGACAGATCCGGTGGCACAGCAACATTGACCACCGCAGGTCAGGCCGCGCTGACACAAGCCCGCGCGACGCTGGCCGCCGCCGGCTCCGTCAGACAATCCGTCGACGACATCGCCGGACTCCTGCGGGGCTCGCTTCGCGTCGGGATGGTCACCGCCTGCACCGTCCCACAACTGTTCGACGCGTTGGCACGCTTCCATTCGGCGCACCCCGGCGTCGAACTTGCTCTGCAGGAGGGTAATTCCGATCGTCTGGTGGCCGATGTGCGCGCAGGAGAACTCGACATCGCACTCGTAGGTGTCGCAGCTCGGGTCCCGGACGGATTGGAATCGATGGTGGTGATCGACGAACGCATCGTCGCAGCCGTTCCACCGCAGCATCCTCTGGCAGCACAGGGCGAGGCGACGTTGGCGCAGGTGTGCGAGCACCCGATCATCGCCCTTCCTCCCGGCACCGGAATCCGTGCGGTCTTCGACCGGGACTGTGCCGGAGTAGGACTCGCGCCGACGATCGCATTGCAGGCCACCGCCCCCGACGCCGTGGCCGACCTCGCTGCCCGCGGCCTGGGGGTGGCGATCCTCAGCGCATCGATGACGACGTCCTACGACGACACACTCGTTGCCGTGGAGCTCACGGACTCGCAGACCGCCGCGCTGCTGGCCCTGGTCTGGCGGCCCAGGATGAACGCGGCACTGACCGAATTGGTTTCGGTGGCAACGCGCAGCTTCAACGAATCTTTTTGACGCAGAACCACAGTGCGATCAACAGACCCAGCAGGGCCACCGACGGCAGCACGCCGGGATTGCCCCCGATGATCCCGGCTACCGCAACGATCAGCGCCACGAGCGCGAAGAATCCCAGAATGCCCGCCAGCAACTGAAGATGGTCCTGAGCGGTCACGATTTGACGCCGCCCGCCGTCAGTCCGGAGATGATTCGACGCTGGAACAGCAGCACCATGATCACCAGTGGAATCGCCACGATGGTGCCCGCGGCCATGATCGCGGCATACGGCACCACCAACGGATCGTTGCCGGTGAACCGCGCGATGGCCACGGTGACCGGTTCGGTCCTGTCACTCGAGAGCTGACTGGCCAGCAGGTACTCGTTCACGGCTGCGATGAACGCGAGGATCGCCGTGGTGAACAGGGCAGGTGCGGCAAGTGGGAGCATCACCAGGCGGAATGCTTGGAAGCGCCCGGCACCGTCGATCCTTGCGGCTTCTTCGAGCTCCCAGGGCAATTCGGCGAAGAACGCGGCCAAGGTGTAGATCGTCAACGGCAGCACGAACGAGATGTTGGGGATGACCATCGCCTGGTAGCTGCCGATCCACCCGATGTTGGTGAAGAATTGGAACAGCGGGGTCACCAATGCTACGACGGGGAACATCGACGCACCCAGGATGATGCCTGTCACCACGTACTTGAAGCGGAAGTCGATGCGGGACAGCGCGTATGCCGTGAAGACGCCGATGACCAACGCGATCAGCGTGGTCGCGCCGCCCACGATCAGACTGTTCCCTACCGCACGTAGGAAATTATTGCCGTTCGCCGTCGACAACGCGTTCTCGAAGTTCTCCCACGTGACGTGCGTCGGCCACGGCGTCGTGTCGAAGGTGTAACGCTGGTCGCGGAATGCAGTGACGACCATCCAATAGAACGGTGCCAGTCCCCAGACGAGGATGACGACGACACCGAGATAGATTCGGGCCTGTTTCATTGCCCGGCCCCCTTGCGCTGATTCTCCTGGGTGGCAACGGCATTGGCCCCGAGAAACTTCACCAGGATGAAGGCCACGATGAAGATCATGACGAACGAGATGGTCGACAGCGACGCAGCGCTGTTGAACCCCTGCCGGATCTGCTCCACCACCAGGATGGAGATGGTTCGCGTGGCGGGGTTGCCCTCGGTGAGGATGGCCGGCAAGTCGTACATGCGCAGTGCGTCCATCGTGCGGAACAGAATTGCCACCATGAGCGCCGGCTTGACCAGCGGCAGTGTGATCTTGGTGAACCGCTGCCACGCCGACGCCCCGTCGACACGAGCAGCCTCGTAGACGTCGGCGGGAATCATCTGCAGCCCGGCCAGAATCAACAGCGCCATGAACGGCGTCGTCTTCCACACGTCGGCGATGATCACTGCAAAACGAGCGGGCCAGGCGTCGCCGGTCCACAGAATGTTCGTTCCCAGAATGCGATTGGCGATGCCGTCGTACGCGAAGATGAAGTACCAGAGCTTGGCGGTGACAGCCGTCGGGATGGCCCAGGGGATCAGGATCGCGGCGCGGAGCAGGGCGCGTCCGGCGAAGGTCTTGCCCATGATCACGGCCATCGCGAAGCCGATGACGACCTCGATGGACACCGTCACGACGGTGAAGAACGCCGTGTTACCGACCGCGCCCCAGAACTGAGACCCTAGAGTTCCCGGCGGGCAGGGCACCGACGTGCCCGAAGCCGAGGTGCACTGCTGCAGAATCCAATGCGTGTAGTTGTCGAAGCCGGCCGATCCGCCGGTGACGAACATGCCGGTAGCGGGATCGAGACCTGGGTCCTTGGAGAAGGACATCACCAGCGCGCGAATCACCGGGTAGACGATGACGATCGCGAGGATCACCATCGTCGGTGCGATCAGCAGCCAGGCCCGACCCTGCGTCAGGCCGAAGCGCTTGTTCTTGGACCGCACATGCCGACCGCGGCCGGGGGACGAGCCCCCGGCCGCGGTGGTTGCGCCGGCCCCACTGGTCACACCAGCAGGTACAGCCATTGGTTCTCCCGAAAATCAGTTGGCGCCGGCGGTTTCGATACCGGCCTGCATGTCGGTGATCGCCTGGTCCACGCTCTTCTCGCCCTTGATGGCGGCAGACACGTTGTCCTGCACGGCCTTCGAGACGGCCGGGTAGAACGGGGTGACAGGGCGCGGGACGGCATTCTCGATGGACGCCTTCAATGCGGGAAGGTACGGCATCGCAGCGATCAGTGCGGGATCGTCGTACAGCGACGAGAGCACGGGCGGCAAAGCGCCCTCGGCGATGATGCGCTGAGCCTTCTCGCCCTGCATGAATCGCAGGAAGTCGGCAGCCGTGGCCTTGTTCTCGGAGTAGGCGCTGATCGCGGCGTTGTATCCACCGAGCGTCGACGTGCCGACGCCGGTGACCCCGGGAAGCGGTGCGACCGCGTACTTGCCGGCCACAGCCGAACCCTCCTCTGCGGCGGTGCCGTAAACGTACGGCCAGTTGCGCAGGAACAGTGTCTTTCCGTCCTGGAACGCCTGCTGGCTCTCGGACTCCTTGAATGTGGTGTCCTGGGCCGGGATGACGCCTGTCTCGAACGCGGTGACCAGGGTCTGCAGTCCGGCCTTGGCCTCCGGGCTGTCGACGGTGGGGGTCTTGCCGTCTTCGCCGACAATCGATCCGCCGTGCGCGTTGATGATCTCCGACGCGTTGGCCGTCAGACCCTCGTAGGGGGCGAATTGCCCTGCGTAGCAGTCGATGTTGTTGTCGCGCGCGACCTGGCAATCCTCGGTGAGCTCGGCCCAGGTGGTGGGTGCCTCGGGGAGCAGATCACTGCGGTAGTAGAGCAGTCCGCCGTTGGTGTTCTTCGGCGCGGCGTACTGCTTGCCGTTGTAGGTCGCACTCGCGACGGTCGCGGGCAGAACGCCTGCGTTGTCGAGTGCGAATTCACCCTCGAGCGGCACGAGCCAGCCCTTGGCTGCGAACTCGGCGGTCCAGACGACGTCGAGTGCCATCACGTCGTAGTCGCTCTGCTGGGCCTGGAGCTGTTGAACGAAGTCGTCGTGGGCCTGATCGGCGTCGGCGGACTGTTCCTTGAAGGTGACCTGCTCATCGGGGTTGGCGGCGTTCCACTCCGAGATGATCTGCTGGACGACACCGGTCTCGGTGGTGTCCTGTCCCTCTACATAGGTGATAGGTCCACGGCCGTCGGCATTTTCGGACGCAGCGCCCGAATCGCCGCTCGATCCGCTGTCGCTCGAACATCCGGTGAGCGTCAGCAGCGTAGCTGCTGTCGCAACCACTGCCACCTTCGTGATCAAAGACGCCATTGTTCTCTCCACTTACTTCTACGCGGTGGTATGTGCCCGGAGTTGGGCACGCAGAATCTCGCTGTGATGCTCCCCCTGACACATATGTCGATGGGTACTGTGGCACACATCGCACCGCGCAGTGGTCATTTTTGCCTTCCTGAATCGGTCAACCCGGGGGTGTCGGAGAGGGCCGGTAGCGTCTCGCTCATGAGTTCGGACAAGATGCTGACGCGGATCGGTGGGCTACTTCGCCAAGCCGAGTCCACCGACAACCCATACGAGGCCGAGGCCTTCATGGAGGCCGCTCAGCGTTTGGCGACGTCGGCATCGGTCGATCTGGCGGTGGCGCGCTCGCACAGTGCGTCCAGGGAGCGACAGGCGACGCCGAGCCAGAAGGTCATCCCCATCGGAGAACCGGGCAAGCGTGGACTCAAGACCTACGTGCATCTGTTCGTGGCCATCGCGCACGCCAACGACGTTCAGTGCGACGTGTCTCGATCGTCGACGCAGGTGTTCGCCTACGGTTTCGACTCCGACATCGAGACCACCGAGGCGCTGTATTCCTCACTGTTGATCCAGATGGTGCGAGCATCGGACGCGTACATCAAATCCGGCGCGTACCGGTCCGAGACGGCCATCCGCACCGTCACCGAGATCAAGAATCGCCGACGCTACACCCGACGCGAGGAAGTGCCGGTCGCTGCGGTGACGGCTCGGCTGAACTTCCAGACCGCATTCGCGTCGCGCATCGGTCAGCGGCTCGGCGACGTGAAGAAGGACACCGAAGCCAAAGCCATCGAACAAGAACAACAGGGCGCTGGGACAGCACTGGTGTTGCGCAACAAGGAGATCGAACTCCAGGACTACTACCGGAAGACCTCGACTGCTCGGGGACACTGGCGCGGCCAGAGCGCGAACGCCGGGTACTCCGAGGGCGCACGAAAGGCCGGCGACCGCGCGGGGCGAAACGCGAAGATCGGCGGTCATGCCGAAATAGACGCAGCAAGCAGGCAGCTGGGACGCTGACCACTGCGTTCGCTGTGAAGAAGCGAGCAGTACCTCGCCCGGTGGTCCGGTGGTGTCGGTAACGGTCGCATCGATCTCGGCTATCGACGTACCGAACATTCGGAGCACCACGGCTGTATCGACCGTTTCGGAAACCGCCACGACCGAACCATGTTCGGTGAGTACAGCAGCACAGTCGAGTTCTGCGCGTCCCCAGCTTCCGCCGCGCTGCCACCGAGCTTCAGGTCTCGCGGGTCGCCGGTCGTTCGCGCAAACGCGCGCGCATTCGCCAGGTGCGCACCGATTCGCGTCGAATTCAGGGCGAATCTGCTCGCGGATGACAAACGCGCGCGCGTTTGCGGGAGACTGGGGGCGCGGCGGAAACTGGGGCGTAGCGGCGGGGTCAGTCGAGGCGGGAGAGCACCACGCGCAGGCCGATGACACTGGCGATGGGGAACAGGGCCGCGACCAGCCACGGGATGGCTGCGCCCCAACCGGTGGCGGGGGATGCGTCGATCACCACGCCGAGTGCGGTCGATCCGATGAGCACTCCGATGCCCCCGAGCGAGGCCATGAAACCGTAGTACGAACCGAGTCGACGTTCGGCGGCCATGCGCGGCACCAGATCTCGCGCTTGGGGCATGGCGATCATCTGCCCCAGCGCGAGCAGCAGGACGAAGAGCGCAGCCGGGATCAGCCCGAGCAGGCCTTTCAACTCCAGAGGACTGAACACCGCCACGAGCGCGAACGATGCTGCCATGACGGCGAATCCGATCGGCAGCGTGATTCGCGGTGATACCCCGGCGACGCGTCGGGTAATGGGCAGTTGTGCCGTCACCACGAGAACTGCCGAGATCGCGAAGAACCAGCCCAGCACCGTCTGCGAGCCCCAGGCGCGTTCGACCTCGAGTGGCAACAGCAGGTACAGCTGGTTGTAGGCGACCAACTGCGCGCTCATCGCCACCGCGAACAGCACGAAGGTCCGGTTGCGTACCACGTCGGTCCAACCCGAGAGCCACGGGTCGTCGCGATGTTCGCCGCGCTCACGCGGCAGCCACCGCATGTGAGCGGCGATGACCAGAACGAAGATGGCCGCAGCCACGAGGCACGCGATCCTGAAATCGACGAGCAACAGTACCGATCCGACGAGCGGGCCGGTGAAGGAGCCGATCTGGCTGCACACCGACATCAGCGCGAAGCTCTCGACGCGCGTGGCTCCGCCGTCGCGTTCGCTCTTGCCCGCTTCGATCGCCACTGCGGATTCGACTGCAGGGGAGAACAATGCGGCTGCGAATCCCACCAGCACCGTGGCGATAAGCACATCAGGCAGCGAATCGGCGAAGGCGAGACCGACGAATCCCAGCACCCGCAACACACACCCGACGAGTACGACCGGCTTGATTCCCCACCGATCGGCGAGGGTGCCACCGACGAAGAACAGTCCCTGTTGCGAGAAGGTCCTGATCCCGAGGACCACACCGACGAGCGCGGCCCCGAGCCCGAGATCGGCCGTCAGATGCACCGACAGATACGGCAACACCATGAAAAAGCCGATGTTGAAGGTCATTTGAGTCAGGACGAGCAAACGGACGGTAGGCGTGGCTCGCCGCAGATCGACCAGAAACGACCACCGCCACCGCGTCGGAGATCCGTCGGTCCTCGTGCTCACGTACTGCGTCCTCCTGCGTCGACTTTCTCGATGACGCTACCGGTCTTGCGCACCCGCCCCGAGGTGGCACCAGCGAGCGAGACTGCGAGAACGGCGAGTGCGATCAAGGACGCGAGTGGAGCAGCAGTGACCCACGGTGCCCGCTCGACGGCGGCGACCCCGTCGGACAGTATCAATCCCCAATCCGCAGTGGGGGGTTGCGGACCGAGGCCGAGGAATCCGAGAGCGGCCAGAGCGAGGGCGACACCGGGGAGCCGAATCATGGCGTGTCGCAGCACTACCGGAACGACGCTGGGCACGATGGACCCGAACAGGATTCGCGCAGTGCCTGCCCCGAATGTCGGCAGGATGGAAATGTAGGGCCGAGCGCGGGTCTCCTCGACGAGAGCGGCTGTGTGCGCGGCGAGCGGAGCCCACGTGACGATGAGGACGGCAACGGCCGCTCCGCCTGCACTCGGACCCCAGATCGCTGCGATCAGTATGCCGGTGACGACGGGTGGTGCCGCATTGGTGACCTCGACCAGCCCACGGGAGGCCCGCGGAATCAGTCCCATCAGCACGCCGACCACCAGCGCCGCGAGCGTCACGGCAAGCGAGAGACCGATGGAGCGCAGTGCGCCGTCGGCGACGCGGGCCAACAGATCTCGACCCGAGGCGTCAGTTCCGAACGGGTGGGCCGGCGACGGAGCCGCGAACTTCTCCCGCGTCGTCGCCTGGCCGTCGCGCGGGAGCCCAGCGAGCACCATGACCAGCAGGACCGACGCCGCAGCGATCGGCACCAGCCACCGTCGCGGCGACGGGTGGAAGACGCCGGACGGGATGGGCATCGCCTTCTCGTGCAGTGCGCTACCGAGCAGCAACCGTCGGGCCAGTTCGGCGGAAATCCCCAGAACGGCACTGACGGCCAGCAGTAACAGGATGTCGATCTGCAGGGCGGGAAGATCCTGCGATTGTGCATCGCCGAGGGTGGTGCGACCCAATCCCGGTATGGCAAAGACTTTTTCGACGGCCACAGCCCCGCCGGTCATCGCGACCATGATCAGACCGATCTGCGATGCGAGGCCGGGAAGGGCACGTCGCAGAACCGCACCTGCGATCTGTGGCCGCGAGAAGCCTGCGACCGTCCACGTGATGACCCACCCCTCGGTGAAGGTGACGGCGATCGCGTCGGCGAGCAGTCGCCCGATCAGCCCGCCCGCAGGCAAACCGAGTGCGAGCCCGGGCAGCACCGCGTACTCGGGACCGTTCCAGCCGTAGGCCGGAAACGACAACCACACGGCACCGAGAACGACGAGTACCGACGCGAGCAGAAACTCCGGCATCGACGTGAGCGCGGCCGCGACGCCGCCCCCGGTCCGTCTCGGCGTACCGCGGAGCCCGGCCCGAACGCTGGGAACGACCACGAGGGCGGCGGCGGCGATCGCAACGACCATAGCGAAACCCATCAGTGTCAGCGACACCAGCAGCGCATCGAGGGCCCCGGGTAGCACCGGTTCACCTGTGTTCCAGGATGTTCCGGGATTGCCCGACGCGATGCCGGTGAGCCAGTCCCAGAACATCCGAAGCGGCCCGGCATCGAGGCCGAGGTCGCGGCGAATGGCTGCCAGGGCCTCGGGGGTTGCTTCCTGCTCGGCCGAGCGGGCCCGCAGAATGCTCAGTGCCGGATCGCGATCGGACAGCCACGGCAGCATTCCGACGAGGAGGACGACACCGGCGACGGCAACCAGCCGCGAGGCGGTTGTTCTCACTGCTTACTCGAAGGCGGTCTGGTTGGTGATGAGCGTGCGTTCCCTCGGATCGCGGGCGACGCCGGTGATGCCTTCGGATTCGCCCTGGATGACGCGTTCGTGCAGCATCGGCACGGCCGCATCCTTCTCCAGGATCAGCTTCTCGGCGTCCAGGATCGCGGCGCGGCGGTCGTCTCCGGGTTCGGTGGCCGAGGCGTCTGCCAACGCCGCGTCGACCTGAGGGTCGCAGAACTGGGAGATGTTGAACGATCCCTCGCAAGCGAAGTCGGAGAACATGTATGCCACGGGGTCACCGGAATCGAGCACGGTGGCGCGGGAGAGGATGAAGGCATCGAATGCGCCACTGAGCGCGTCGGTTTCGATGAACTGGTATTCGCGCACCACCTGCTCGACGACGAAGCCCTTCGCCTCGAGTTCCTGCTGCAGCAGCACGGCGACCTCGGGAAGTTCGGCGCGGTCGGTGAAGGTGGCGAGGGTGATCTTCTTGCCCGTGGCATCACCCGCCGGTGTCTCGGTGCGCGCGGGACGGTCCGCCGCCCACGGCAGCGCCGGGCCGAGCAGCCCGTTCGCGGCGTCAGCGCGGCCCTCGTAGACCTGCTCGACCAGACGATCCTTGTCCACCGACTCCCGTGCGGCGGCGCGCATGGCCGGATCGGCGAACACGTCGGACGACGTGTTCAGGTACAGGGTGTTGGTACGCGGCATCGGAACCTCGTGCACCAGCGACGGGTCGATGTTGGCGGCCTGCGACACCGGAATCGCCTCCACCACATCGGCGGTGCCGTTGCGGAGCGCCGCTGCGCGGGCCGTACCGTCGGGCACGAAGTCGACGTCGATGCCGGCGAGCCTCGCGGTCTCACCCCAGTAGTTCTCGTTGCGATCCAGCGTGGCACTGGATGTGCCGTTCACAGCGGTCAACACGAATGGTCCGGTGCCGGTTCCGACGGGGTCGCTGCCGCCTGCGGAGTACGCCGCGGGTGCCAGGATGGCGAGCTGAGGGCTCGAGAGTCGTTGCGGCACCAGTGGATCGACGTCCTCGGTGGTCACCTCCACTGAATCGTCGTCGGTGGCGGACACCGTCAGCTCGACGCCGTCGAGGATGCGCGGCTTCGGCGCGGCGGTGGTGGCAGCGGTCAGTGCGGTGACGACGGCTGCGGAGTCGAGCGGCGCACCGTTGTGGAACCTCACGTCGGGTCGGAGGTCAAAACTCCAGGTGCGCTCGTCGACGCGGTTCCAGGCGGTGGCCAGAGCCGGCTGCGCATCACCGAGATCGTCGAGCGTGACCAGGGTTTCGGCGGTGGACCAGCGCGAGAGTTTGAAGGCGTCGTCGCTGAACTGCGAGAGCCCCGAGCGTGGCGGCTGCAGCATTGCAACGCGGGCCCTGTCCGTGGTGTCGTCGGAAGGGGCCGAAGAAAAGCAGCCGGTCAGCGTGAGGGTTCCTACCGCTGCCAGGGTGCCGAGGCGGAAGACGTTGGTGGTCAATGGATCTCCTGTGGTGGTGCGAGCCGGGGTACGGCGTCGATCAGGTCTTGGGTGTACGGGTGCTGTGGGTCGGTGAGAATGTCTCGTACACTGCCGGTTTCGACGATCCGGCCGTCGTGCATCACCGATACCTCGCGGCAGAGTCGTGCGACCGCAGACAGGTCGTGGCTCACGATCAGCAGGGCGCTCGGTAGGCCGGCCAACACTGAGAGGACCTGCTCACGCAGGTCGGGGTCCAGTCCGCTGACCGGCTCGTCCGCCAGCAGATACCGCGGTTCGCATGCCACCGCACGCGCAATGGCGACGCGTTGATTCTGGCCACCGGACAGTTCGGTCGGGCGGCGCTGCAGATAGCGCTGGTCCAGCCCGACGGCAGCGAGTGCGGCACCTGCCTTGGCTCGATGATCGCCGTCGATGCCGAGCAGTCGCAGCGGCGTAGCCACCAGATCCAGGACACTGCCGCGTGGGTCGAGACTGGTGGCGGGGTCTTGGGGTACGTACTGCACCAATCGGCGAAACCACCGCAGCGATCTCGCGGAACCCGGACGGACGTTGCGCCCCTCCAGTTCCACGGTGCCCGCATCGGGGGAGTCCAGTGCCAGCAGCATGCGCAGCACAGTGGTTTTCCCCGAACCGGATTCGCCGACAACAGCGACGCGACCGGCAGGCGGTAGCGAAAGCGAGACAGCGTCCAGCGCGGTACGAGACGATCCGTGTCGAACGTAGGTGCGCGTGATGTTCGTCGCCGCCAATCCCGCGGTCATCGCGCTACCAGCTGACGAAACGGATCGGCGGCGCGAGCTCGATCGAGCATGCGCACCACGACATCGGACCTGGGACTGTCGAGAATCTCTGCCGTGGAACTCGATTCGACGATGCGTCCCGAGTCGAGAACCATCAGGTGATCGCACAGCTGTGCGGCGACGGCGATGTCGTGCGTGATCAGCAGCAGCGAGGCCACCTCACGAAGTGCGTCGAGTACCCGCGCCTGGCTGACCACATCGAGGGCCGTCGTCGGTTCGTCCGCGATCACCAGCGGGCTCTCGCGCGCCAATGCGACTGCGATACAGACGCGTTGACGCTGACCACCGGACAGCTCGAGCGGGTGCGCGGCCAGGATGCGTTCGGTGTCGCGCAGACCCACACGCTCGAGCAGCGTCGAGGCGTCGGGCGTGCGGAGTTGCTTGCCGACGGTGACCATCGGGTTCAGTGCGGTGGCCGAATCCTGGAACACCATCGCCGGGCGGGCGGTGCGCGGTCGCCGGGGCGTCGAAACCCCGGTGACGTCGTGGCCGTCGACGAGAATGCTGCCGCTGCAGGTGATGCCCGGCGGCAGCGCTCCGACCAACGCCGAAGCGATCATCGACTTTCCCGATCCCGACGCACCCAGAAGGCCGAGGCGTCGACCGGCGGGGATCTCGAAGGACACGTGCCGGACGATGCGCGAGTGTCCGGCGTCGATGCAGAGGTCATCGACGGCGAGCACGGTTTCTCCTGGGCTTGAAGGTGTTTATGAATGCGACAATCGTTGTCGATAGAGGACTGTAGGCGAATCGGGAAGGCGACACAAATTAGGCTGATCCGATGAGCAGGGCGAGGGACGCGCAGCGAGCGGCCGTCTACGACGCCGAGCAACTGGTCCGCACCATGTTCGATCGCGCCGAGGAGCGAGGTCTTCGCATGGTGGAGGTGATGGGTTCTCAGATCACGCTGCCGATCGAGCGCAAATTCGCCTCCATCGAGTCGGTGCAGGCGTACGTCGATGCGGTGCTCGGGCTGGATTGGGTCGCCGCCACCTGGCCCGAGGCCGGTCGTGTGATCACCGTCCGGGCCCGTTCGGGTTCGGCTGCGGCGCATTACGAATCGGACACCGCCACCATTGCCGTGCCCCTGCATCGGGGTAACAGGGCCTGGGCGCTGCGAGAGCTGGTGGTGTTGCACGAGCTCGCACACCATTTCGCCGAGGAGAACGAGCAGCAGCACGGCGGCGCATTCGTCGACCGCTACATCACCCTCGTCGGCGAGATCGTCGGCTCCGAGGCCGGGTTCGTACTGCGCGCGATGATGGCCGAGAGCGGCGTCCGCATCGGCTGATCGCATTCGGGTGCATCATGGGAGACGCAGCCCACACGACGAGGAGATGTACATGGCCGTCAAGATCGGTGTTCAGCTTCAGCCCCAGCACGCTCCCGACTATCAGTTGATCCGCGACGCGGTGTTGCGATCGGAGGATGCGGGTGTCGACATCGTCTTCAACTGGGATCACTTCTATCCGCTGTACGGCGACCTCGACGGCGCGCACTTCGAGTGCTGGACGATGCTCGGCGCCTGGGCCGAGCAGACGTCGAACGTCGAGATCGGCGCGCTCGTCACCGGCGGCGGCTACCGCAATCCGGACCTGTTGGCCGACATGGCGCGCACCGTCGACCACATCAGCGGCGGCCGGCTGATTCTCGGCATCGGCGCTGGGTGGAACGAGAAGGACTACGACAACTTCGGCTACGAATTCGGCACGGCCGGTTCGCGTCTGGCCTTGCTGAAGGAGAGCCTGGCCAGAATCCGACACCGACTCGATGTCGGAAACCCGGCTCCCACCCGCGACATCCCGATTCTCATCGGCGGTGGCGGTGAGAAGAAGACCCTGAAGATGGTCGCCGAGTACGCGCACATCTGGCACAGCTTCGCCGACCTCGAGGCGTTGAAGCGCAAGTCCGAGATCCTCGCCGAGCACGGCACCACCGTCGGGCGCGACGTCTCGGGCATCACTCGATCGGTCTCGTGGCCGGGCGCGGACACCGCCCAGGACTTCGTCGACGCCGGAGCCACCCTGTTCACCGTGGGTACCGGAGGCCCCGAATACGACCTCACGGAACTGGGCGAAGCCATCGCGTGGCGGGACGCGCACCGGTAGTCACACGTCACGGCAGTTCGTTGAGCGAAACCCTTGCGCGTCGGCCGTTTGGGTGAGTGGGCCCTGGTCCGCTTAGGGTTTTGTCCATGGTTGCCGTACGCGCTTCACGCGCGCTCGTGGTTCTCGTTCTCGGACTGTTGATGGCCCTCACGCTCGCCGCGTGTGGAACGTCGAACTCCGATGATCAGGCGGCCGCAGGTCCCACCGACCTGTGCGCCCCTCCCGGAGTCGACAGTGCGTCGTCCACGCCGACGAACTTCGACGCTGCCGCAGCGGCCGCGACGGAGGACAGGTACACGACGGACAACGTCACCCCGCTGGACCGCATCGACACGAATGCCTTGGGATTGGCGACGCCGGGAGTGTTGACCGTCGGCACTCTCTCCGACGCCCCGCCGAGCATCTGCCTCGACTCGGCCGGCCAGTACACCGGCTACGACAACGAACTGCTGAAGGCCGTCGCGGACAAGCTCGGGCTGCAGATCAACTTCTCGGGCACCGAGTTCTCGGGCCTGCTCGCCCAGGTTGCGGGCCGCCGCTTCGACGTCGGGTCGTCCTCGATCACGACGACGGACGAGCGACGCAACACCGTCGGATTCACCAACGGATACGACTTCGGCTACTTCTCCCTCGTCGCTCAGACCGGCGGTCCGATCAGCCGCTTCGAGGACCTGAACGCGAGCACCAGGATCGGCGTGGTGCAGGGCACCGTGCAGGACGACTACGTGGTGAACACGCTCGGCCTCGATCCGGTGAAGTTCCCGGACTACAACACCGCCTACGCGAACCTGCGGACCGGTCAGATCGACGCCTGGGTGGCTCCGTCGCAGCAGGCCGAGGGCTTGGTCAAGCCCGAGGACGGCACCGCGATCACACAGAACACGTTCTCGCTGAACAACTTCGTCGGCTGGGCCGTCGCCCGTGACAATCAACCACTGATCGATGCGCTGAACTCCGGGCTCGACGCGGTGATCGCCGACGGCACCTGGGCCACGCTCTACTCCGACTGGGTTCCTCGCGAGCTGCCCGACGGCTTCAAGCCCGGCAGCAAGGCAGCCCCGGAGCCGGAGCTACCCGACTTCGCCGCCATCGCCGCGCAGAACGACGCGAACGCTCCCGAAGCGGTTGCGGTCCAGCCGAAGTCGACGCTGGCGCAGTTGGGCGACACGTTCTTCGACTGGTCGCTGTACAAGTCCGCCATCCCCGACCTGTTCAAGGTGGGCCTGCCCAACACGCTGATTCTGGCGTTGGCGTCGGGCATCATCGGTACGGTCCTGGGCATGTTGCTGGCTCTGGCCGGCCTCTCCCGCACGCGCTGGTTGCGCTGGCCCGCCCGCGTCTACACCGACATCTTCCGCGGACTGCCCGCCGTGGTCATCATTCTGATCATCGGACTGGGCATCGGACCCGTGGTGCAAGGTGTGACCGGCGGCAATCCGTACTGGCTCGGCGCTGCCGCCCTCTCGCTGCTCGCCGCCGCGTACATCGGCGAGATCTTCCGATCCGGCATCCAGAGCGTCGAAGCCGGTCAGATGGAAGCAGCCCGGGCACTCGGATTCAGCCGTCGTCGTTCGATGAACCTGGTGGTCGTCCCGCAGGGTGTCCGACGCGTCCTGCCGGCGCTGATGAACCAGTTCATCTCGCTGATCAAGGACTCGTCGCTGATCTACTTCCTCGGACTGCTCGCCACCCAACGTGAGCTGTTCGCGGTCGGTCGAGATCTCAACGCGCAGACCGGAAATCTGTCCCCGCTCGTCGCGGCCGGATTGTTCTACCTGGTGCTGACCGTGCCGCTCACCCATCTCGTGAACTACATCGACAAGCGACTGCGCACCGGCAAGGCCGAGCAGACGCTGGACCCGGTCGAGCAGGCCGTCGTCGTGGAAAGAGGCTGACATGACTTCTGTTTCGCTCGTAGGCAAGGACATCCACCTGTCCTTCGGTACCAACAAGGTGCTGCGCGGGGTGAGCATCGACGTCCCGGCCGGCACGACCACCACGGTCATCGGCCCGTCGGGCTCGGGCAAGTCGACGCTGCTGCGTGCTCTCAATCGACTGCACGAACCCGAACAAGGCGACATCCTGCTCGACGGCAAGTCGGTGCTGAAGGACAACCCCGACCAGTTGCGTCAACGTATCGGCATGGTGTTCCAGCAGTTCAACCTGTTCCCGCACAAGAGCGTTGCCGACAACATCGCGCTCGGCCCGCAGAAGCTGCTCGGCCTGTCCAAGGAGGCTGCTCGCGCGGCCGCGATGGATCAACTCGAGTTGGTCGGCCTGGCCAACAAGGCGGATTCGCGTCCGGGCAATCTCTCCGGCGGACAGCAGCAGCGCGTCGCCATCGCGCGAGCACTGGCCATGAAGCCGGAGGTGATGTTCTTCGACGAGGCCACCTCCGCTCTCGACCCCGAGCTGGTCAAGGGCGTGCTGGCGCTGATGGCCGACCTCGCGAAGGGCGGCATGACAATGGTGGTGGTGACCCACGAGATGGGCTTCGCGCGATCGGTGTCCAACAGGGTGTTGTTCATGGATCACGGCAGCGCCGTCGAAACCGGAACGCCGGAGCAGTTGTTCGACGATCCGCACACCGACCGACTGAAAGCTTTTCTGTCGCAGGTGCTGTAGCAGTGGTGTGGACAGGTGCCACAGGGGGCACTTGTTCACTCCACTGCCGTAGGCACGTTAGGGCAACCTCGTTGTCCGCGACTTCACCTGAACGTTCCTTTACTTTCGCTTTTGGGTGACAGCGTGCCCACTCATGAAGCCACTACCCTTGTTCGCGGTTCACGACGGAAGCTCCAAGCGATCGGCATTGACGTGCAAGTACAAGTGCGGCGATGCGTGTTTCCACGAGGTTCCCAACACCTCGAAGGGTGAATACTTCGGCGACATCGTCAAGACCGCGATGTCGCGGCGCGGAGTGATCAAGGGCGGTGCCATGGCGGTGCTCGCCGTCGGTGCCGGTAGCGCTCTCGCCGCGTGCTCGACCGACGAGCCCGCCGCCACCGGAAGCGCAACCTCCAGCGCGTCGGGTGCCGACACCCCGCCGGTCGACGGCGTGGATTTCGTTGCGGTGGAACCGAACACCGAGGATGCCGTCGTGATACCCGAGGGCCACGAGCAGGCTGTCGTGATCCGCTGGGGCGATCCAGTCGTCGAGGGCGCTCCCGCGTTCGACTTCGACAACCAGACCGCTGCTGCGCAGGCGATGCAGTTCGGCTTCAACAACGACTTCGCCGGCCTGCTTCCGGTGGAGGGCACACCGAACGCGTTCCTGCTGGCGGTCAATCACGAGTACACCACCGAGCCGGCGATGTTCAAGGGCTACGACGCGGAGAAGCCGACGCGCGAGCAGTTCGACATTGCCCTCGCCGCACACGGCCTGACGGTGGTTCAGGTTCAGGGCGAGGCTGATTCGGGCAAGCTGACGCCGACGATGGGCCGATACAACCGTCGCATCACCGGGACGACGGAGTTCGTCGTCACCGGCCCGGCCGCGGGCAGCGACTTCCTCAAGACCAGCGCCGACCCGACGGGTACCCGCGTGCTCGGCACGTTCAACAACTGCTCGGGTGGTCTGACGCCGTGGGGCACGGTGCTCTCCGGTGAGGAGAACTTCAACCAGTACTTCGGCAACGCGGAGTCGGTCACCGAGACCGTCGCCGCCGATCGCCTCGCCCGCTACGGCATCGAGGGCGCCGCCAGCGATCGCAAGTGGGAAACCTTCGACAAGCGCTTCGATCTCGCTCAGGAGCCCAACGAGGCCAACCGATTCGGCTACATCGTCGAGGTCAACCCGTGGGATCCGCAGTCGGCTCCGATCAAGCACACCGCGCTGGGACGATTCAAGCACGAGGCCGCCACCATCCACGTCACCGACGACGGCACCGTCGTCGCCTACAGCGGTGACGACGAGCGGTTCGACTACATGTACAAGTTCGTCTCGAGCCGCACGATGATGCCCGGCACCGGCGCGGCCGCGATGCGCAACAACCTGACGCTGCTGGACGCAGGCACGCTGTACGTCGCGACCCTCACCGGCGACACTCCCGACGAGATCGACGGCTCGGGCACCCTGCCCGCCAACGGCGAGTTCCGCGGCACCGGAACGTGGATCCCTCTGCTCGAGACCGGCGAGGACGGCCGCGGCACGTCACTCGTCGACGGCATGTCGGCCGAGGAGGTCGCGGTGTTCACCCGCCAGGCGGGCGACAAGGTGGGCGCAACCAAGATGGACCGTCCGGAGGACTTCGAGCCCAACCCGGTGACCGGCAAGGTCTACGTCGCGCTGACCAACAACACCAACCGAGGCACCGAGGGCAAGGCCGCGGCCGACGAGGCCAACCCCCGCAACGCCAACAAGAACGGCCAGGTGCTCGAGCTCGACGACGACCACGCGGGCACGTCGTTCACCTGGAACCTGCTGCTGGTGTGCGGTGACCCGAACGAGGCCGACACGTACTTCGGCGGCTTCGACAAGAGTCAGGTCAGCCCCATCTCGTGCCCCGACAACCTCGCCTTCGACTCGAAGGGCAACCTGTGGGTCTCCACCGACGGCAACGCTCTCGACTCCAACGACGGCCTGTTCGCCGTGGTGCTCGACGGCCCGCGTCGTGGTGAGACTCGTCAGTTCCTGACGGTTCCCGCGGGCGGCGAGACCTGTGGTCCCATCGTCTCCGATGAACGGGTGGTGGTGTGCGTGCAGCACCCGGGCGAAAGCGACGACGCCACCGCCGACGCACCGATCTCGCACTGGCCCGACGGCGGCGACACCCAGCCGCGGCCCTCCGTCGTCGCAGTGTGGAAGTCGGCGTAGCAGTTCGGATCGACAGTGAACCGAAGGGGCCCGCAGTCGAGACAATCGACTGCGGGCTCTTTCGCACTACCGGTGTGGTTGCGAAGCCGACAGGTAGACGGGCGTCACCACCGAGCGAGTGCCCGCAGCGATTCAGGTGTGCCCGCGTAGTGATTGATGTCGGTACGTCCGTCGATTCCGGGAATGGTGCCGCGGTCGGTGAACTGCCAGAACAGCCAGTTCGTCCAGCCGCCGGGCAGCGGCCCCAGCTCGTCGTTGTAGTCGGCGATCCACAGCGGATAGTCGGCGAACTCGTGGGTGTCGGCCATCGCCGTCCGCCAGAAGTTCGGATACGTGTAGATGATCGGCTGACGGCCGGTCAGCGTCTGGACGGTATCGAGGTACCGGTGCGTCCAGTCGATGACCTCGGCAGGCGACCTCCCCTTCGCGTCTTCGAGGTCGAGCACCGGCGGCAGATCACCCGGGCCGTTGATGCCCAGCACCAGTGCCGAGTAGTACGCGCCCTGCAACTCGGGTGAGAGCGTCACATCGGCGTAGTGGTACGCCCCGCGCGCCACGTTCGCCGTGCGCATGACGATGGAATCCTCGACGAAGTACGGGTTGACGTAGTCCAGACCCTCGGTGGCCTTGACCATCGCGAATCCGTGGCCCGCCGCCTTGACGGCATGCCAATCGATCGCGGTGCCGTCGATGTGTTGCCACGACGAGACGTCCGGGCCCTGCGGAACGGCCGACGCGATCCCGGGAGCAGCACAGGCGATGACACCGGCCGAGAACAATCCGAACAGAGCACGTGAGGTGCGAGAGAAGACCACCCGGGTGAGATTAGGGGGCCGGGACCTGGGCACTCAATGGTGAACAGTCACTAATGCGATCGGTCCACAGACATGGTTGAGTCCTCGGTAATGAGACGTGGGTAACACTCACGCCGCCGACAGCGACATACCCAGAGTCGGCACGAACAAACCAATGCAAACACGAACTACATCTCTTGGCTCGGAGGCGCACCCATGACTGTCGTGAACGATCTATCGCATCTGGCTCTCACGGATCTCGACCCGTCCGACTATGCGGTGCCGACCATCGCGCCGATCCGAACCACCGGACACCTCGACCCCGTGTTCTGCATCCACCCGCTGGTGGGTCTGGTCGATTGCTACGCAGGCCTGGCACCTCACGTCGACGACGACCGCCCCATCTACGGCGTCCAGGTACCCGCGTCCGGTGAGCGCGCCGAATCCCTCGCGGCACTGGCGGCGCAGTACGCCGACGACATCGTTCGCATCCAGACCGACGGCACCGTCCACCTCCTCGGCATGTCGTTCGGTGGCGTTCTCGCCCACGCCATCGCCGTCGAACTGCAGAACCGGGGCGTCACCGTCGGCGCACTGACGCTGCTGGACAGCGACCCTGTCCGGGCCCGCGCCGAGGGCGCAGATCTGCTCGGAGCCATGGGTGACGAGATCGATCGCAGCCACGTCGAGGAATTGCTCGCCGTCGCGTCGCACAACGACGAACTCGTCCAGCGCCACCTGCCCGGCATCTACTTCGGCAACGTCCTGGCCGTCTCGTCCCTCGGTACCGACTCCGGTTCCGCGTGGCACCCCTTCGTCTGCGGCACCGTCGCCAAGTACCTCGTGCCCGACGCCACCTCGTTCGACGTCGTCGGCCCTCTCGTCGACAGCTACCTCGGCTGATCCTTCTCGCTACCCCAGCCAGTCCAGCACGGCCGCGGCCGTCCAGGATTGCTGCATGCTGCCGAGCGGCTTTCCGGTGAACGGCTCGTAGTACTCGGCGAAGCTGCCGTCGCTGGCCTGACGCAAGCCTTCGTCGCGCAACGACAGTGACCGCTCCGACCACCCACGACGCGCGAACGCCCACGAGAACAGCCACGTCATCACCGGCCACACCGGCCCGCGCCAGTACTCACGGGCACGGAAATCCTTCGACACCGGGGACGTGGACGGCGGAACGGCATAGCGCAGATCCGGGTGCCCGCAGAACCGCGTGCCCTCGAAGATGCGGATCAAGTTTCGTTCCTGTTCGCGGGGCAGTCCGCCGCACAGCAACGGGGCGAACATCGCGATCGTCTCGGTACCGATCCACTGGCCCGTCCGCAGATCGAAGTCACGGGCCCCACCGGAGCGCGCATCCGTCGTCGCGATGACTCCCTTGCGGAACTTCTCCGCCCACGACCGCAACTCCCGAACATCGGAGTGGGGACGTGAATGGTCCTCGCCGATGGTCGCGAGCACATCGCATGCCACCGCGAAGATGGCGCTGACGAACACGTCCTCGACGGCGAAGCTCATCTTCGTCTTCAATGCATCGTCGTCGTACCCGACCTGCTTCATCTCCTCCACCAGCCAGATGTAGCGGTCGTACTCGAGATTGCTCGGCCGCTGGGAGGCGTCGGAGATCACCGCCTTGTCCTCTCGGAAGTACGGATCCATCTCTCCGGGAACCACATTCGCATAGGCCGAATCCCAGCGGGGCGAATTGTCCATCCCCGACTCCCAGCCGTGGAAGACCGCGATCCGTCCGTTGTCGTCGACATCGCGGGCCTGAGCGAGCCAGCGATGCCACCGCACCAGATCACCCCAGCGGCGGTCGAGGAATTCCTCGGCGACGGCACGCGTCGTACGTCCGTGGCGCTTGGAATGATCGAGGATGCGCTGCACCGCGATCGCGTGCACCGGCGGTTGGGTGATCCCCGAGGTCTGCGGGCTCATCGGTGCGTGCGACGCGAGCGTGCCGGTCGCCCACCGCGCAGGACCGGGGAAGTAGCCGTCGACACCGTTGGCGAAGACGATGTGCGGGATCATCCCGTTCTTCCACTGCGCGGAGAGCAAGGTGTCCATCTCCACCACGGCCCGCTCCACGCTCAGCGGAGCCAGCCCGACCGAGACGAACGCCGCATCCCAGCTCCACATGTGCGGATACAGTCGCGGGGCCGCGCTGGTCATGGTGCCCAGGTCGTTGCCCCTGAGCAGATATGCCGCGCGCGCCGCCAACTGCGTGGAAGTGAAACCTCGATCGCCCATGCAGACAGTTTGCGTCCGCGCGCGTGATTCCGCTCGTTTGAAATCGAGGACCGAACATGTCCTCGATTGTTTCTAGTGTGGGATTCACCAGCCCATCCAGGAGGAAACGATGACCACCGAGAACACCGACATCACCAGAATGCTCGACGAACAGCGCGCGAACTTTCTCATCACCGTGCGCGGCATCAGCGACGAGCAGGCGCGTACCCGCACGACCGCCAGCGAACTCACCCTCGGCGGACTGCTGCATCACGTGATCAGCAACGAACGGCACTGGATGAAGGTGATCGCCGAGCTCGACGACACGGCCGAGTTCGACATGGAGTCCGCCGGCGGCGAATACGTCATGGCGGACGACGAGACTGTCGCAGGGCTCATCACCGAGTGGGAAGAGGTGGCGCGCTCCACCACCGATGCCTTGGCGACGTTGGATCTGAATCTGTCCGTCCCGGTCCCGACGGCACCCTGGGCACCCGAACGCATCTGGCAGAGCGCACGATTCACGGTGCTGCACATCCTGCGCGAAATCTCGCAGCATGCAGGGCACGCGGACATCATTCGCGAGGAACTCGACGGAGCGAACACCACCCGGACCTGGGCATCCGAGGCGGGGATGAGCTTCTAGATAGTCTGGCTTCATGACTCGTACTGCGCTGGTGACCGGGGCAAGCCGTGGCCTCGGGGCCCATATCGCCCGATTGCTCGCCCCGGATCACCACGTCCTGCTCGGCGGACGATCGGCCGAGTCTCTCGAGGCCGTCTCGTCGGAACTGCCGGGAGCCACCCCGTGGCCGGTGGAACTGACCGATCCCGACGCGGTGGCCGCAGCCGCGTCGGGCATCGATTCTCTCGACGTGTTGGTGCACAACGCCGGAGTCGCAGCGCTGGGCACCGTCGAGGAGTCGACGGCGGAGGACTGGCGGCGACAGTACGAGGTGAACGTCATCGCCGTCGTCGAGCTGACTCGGCTGCTCCTACCCGCGCTGCGGAAGGCCAACGGCCATGTGGTGCTGATCAATTCGGGTGCCGGCATTCGCGCGAACCCGGGTTGGGGCGGCTACGCGGCGAGCAAGTTCGCCTTGCGCGCATTCGGTGATGCACTGCGACAGGAGGAGCCGACGCTTCGAGTGACCTCGGTTCATCCCGGACGGATCGACACCGAGATTCAGCGCGAGATCGTCGCACACGAGGGTGGGGAGTACGACGGCTCGAAGTTCCTGCAGCCCAGCACCGTTGCCCTCGCGGTGCGAAACGCCATCGATACCCCCGCCGATGCTCACCCCACGGAACTGGTGCTGCGCACCAGGTGAGCGGAACTTCGTAGTAGGGGTCGAGTTTCCACTCACAACACAGGGTTTGGCGTTGATCTGTTAGTCCGTTGGTGGGATGAACTTGTACGGGCGTCGCGTACGTAAATTGCATTTTCCGTATCGGCTGACGCAGAACACCCCATCAGCACAGTTTTGTCTGCAGGCGTGTCGGCGACCTGCGCTACGCTGCTGCTACCAGGCCGAACGACTGCAGTGAGCACTGCTGTGGGCATTCCTGACGAACGTCAGGCCGGTGACAGTCGACCCGGAGATCCCGCCAGCCGTGGCGAAGCGGATCGCTAGCGCCGTGCAGTCCTCCCGCTCCGAAGGAAGCCGCAAGACCTATGCGGCCACGCGCGGCGTGTTGGCAGATGCGAAGTTGGCCCCAGGTACCGTGCCAAGGGGCCAGAACTATTAGGGTCGCGTGATGGAGGTCTTCCGTGGTTCATGCCCTTGAAATAGCTACCTCCACCCCTCGTATGGGGCGCAGGTTCGAGCCGGTACAAGAACGAGAGTTGCATCAAGACGCACTGACGGCGGTTCGTGGGCTGCCAGGTGCCACCCGCGGTCTCGTAGTTGTTCCGGAGTTTGCAGGTCCGCTCGGCATCCCCGACTTCACGGCGTTTGTAGGTGACGTCGATCGCCTCAGGCGGCGTCAAGCCCTTGATGTTCCCCCAGTGGTCAATGAACTCGACACGGGGATTGTCTCCGCCGCCTACGTCAGACGCGCAGCCGGAATGCAAGCTATCGCACATGCATTGGGCTGGCCCGTTGAGACCGTCGCACGGCGCACGAGAGGTTTGGTCAAGAACGGCGCTCTCATTGAGGTCGCAACGGGGCAATATGTGCGACCCGAGCAAGTCGAGCCAGGCGGGCGACTCTACGCGGTTGAGGCCAAGGTCGACGATTGGCGGTCTGGGCTCCGTCAGGTCCGGACTTATCGGGTATGGGCGGATAGCTACGTCCTTGTGATGGGACAGCTGAGTACGCGGATCGAAGCCGCACTGTCGGCCGAAGTGAGGAAGGACCACGGTGGTCTCATGGTCTCCGGACGATGGGTTGTTCGTCCACGTTTGGGACATGCGCAACCACGGCGCAGAGTCCAAGCTTGGGAATTGTTTGCGGCCGCTACGCGCTCAGGACTAAACGACCCAGCCCTCACTCTGCGCGTACATGCGTAGACCCCGCTGATACGCCGAGATCCATTCGCCCGATCTGTCGCGGATCCCGGTAGCGGCCCGAACGGCTGCCCAATGCGTCGAGGCGATCGAATACATCGCATCGAGTTCCTCGTACCGCTCGCGATAAGAGCGGCTGGCCGGTCCCTGAACGAGTTTCACAGCGGTGTCCAATTGTAGAACGTGATGCAGAAACGAGGCTTTGGGTCCGGGGACGGCAGGCGCGCCACCGAGTCGACCGGCCAACGCCGCGTCCTGCCGCGAGAGTAGAGCACCGTCGGCCTTTTCGAGAGTTCCGAGCAAACCAAGAAAAGTGGGGCGCTCGTACCAACTCGCCATGCCCCCACTCGGGGGTCTAGCACCGTAGTCGGTGTACGACATTACTCGTTGACGCTTGTCCCAGCCGGTGCCAACGGTAGAAGCGCCAGCCGCAACAGCCGGCAATGCCGCAAAATCTCCATGAGAGATATGAACGGGTGCATATTCACTCAGCGCGCGGACCGTTCGACAGATCCCGAATACCTCGTCGGCTATCAGCTTCGGTGGTAGGTCATTTCCCGGCTGAACAAACGAGAGAAACCACCCAGACGGTGCCAACGCTGCCAGGGCTCCGATATGGGCATCAAGGTCTCTTCCGTCGCGCCAGAACGTTCCCACGCCAGCGACAGTCAGACGAGCTGATGGCTGTAATTCGAGTGAAACTCGCGCCGTTTCAAGGGCCAGAGTGCTTATGTTGTTCAATCCAGAGGGCAGTAAGGGAGCGGGGGCCAAGAAGGGAGCGCCGAGTGCTGCTTGGCAGTCGAAAACTCGGCGGGCGTGCTCACGCCGGTATGGGGCTTGAGTCAAATCACCGACCGGTCCACCCCACAAGTTGTAATCGGTGTAGTAGCGGAAATCGCCGACGCCCGGCATCTGCAATGCATGTGTTGTTGCGTCGAAAAAGTAGGAGACGCCCGCGTCATCGAATTCGCCGATACGATGTGCCACGCCCGGCTTGTTTCCCGAACCGCCTCGATGCGCGAAGGGTGTTGCCCAGGGGTTTACGACGGTGCCAGAGGCAGTGCCCGCACTATGCGCTTCGGCTATCCAAGCGGTCTGAAATGGGCGGGGGCTGTCCTCGATATACGTAGTCATGGCAGCGCGTTCAGAGCATCACGAAGTGCGGCGGCGTTTCGGTATCGGCGGGCCGGCTGCGGGTGAAGGGCACGCTGAACAATCTCAAGCTGTGCCGCGCTTAGCTCCGGTCGATACTCTTGAATCGACTTCATCGTGCCGGTTTGCAATCGAGAGAAATATTCGTAGTCATCGCCCGTCCAAGGGTATGGTGAGTCGCCGGCCAAGGCCGTGTACATAAGAATACCGACCTGGAAGACATCGGACATCTGAGTTGGCCCGCCGCTGTAACTGTTGAGATGTTCGGGTGTGAGGAAACCACGCGTTCCAGGCTGGCCGGCAACTGTAAGGCCGGACCGTAGGGTGTGCCTTGCAAAACCGAAGTCAAGCACCTTGTACGCGCCGTTGCTCAGCCGACGTACGTTGTTTGCGCTCAAGTCGCGATGTATAACCGACTTTTCATGACCGGCGGCCAAGCCGTTAGCAACTTGCGTCCCCATAGATTTTACGTCGTCCCAGCTCCACTGCGTGCCGGAGAATAGAGCGCCGAGATCGTGTCCATCCAAATACTCTTCAACCCACGCCGCAGCGTGAACCGGGGATCCAAGTTCGACCAGGTTCGACACAACTTTAACCACGTTGGGGTTATCGATGTTGGCCAAGAGTTCGACTTCGCGTTCTGCGCGCTTCAGCGTTTCGTCCGTTGTGAACTTCAATGCCACTACTTTTAGCACGAAAGTCTGTCCGCTCTTAGCAACTAACCGTACGGCCTTTTGCCCCCCGATTGCGCCGATCGGTCCTCTGTCTACGAGACCTAAAGCAGCGACAGCTTCCTCTACGATTTTGTCATCGGCGACAGTCATCGCACCAACCTAATCGCGAAGCTACTGGAAACGGCCATCCAGCACATGCGTGTCTGTGGATCAAGAAACACAAGCGGTTCGGATTCATCGTCAGATCTCTTGGCGGTGCGGAAACTGCAGTAAGCGCATCGTCTGCCTCTGAACTGGCCTCGAAGTTGCGTGCAACCACCCTGCTGAACTTCGTCGCTTAGAGATCGTCGAGCTTCACGATGCCGTCTTGCAGAGCCCGGGCGACGAGTGCCGCCTTCGTCGGCGCAGCTCTTCCCACGCGGGAGTATTTGTCTCGAATTCGTGTCAGGTGGGTGTTGACGGTTCCCAGCGCGATGTGGAGGCGAGCTCCGACTTCGACTTTGGAGTCGCAGTTCAACCACACCTTCAGGACTGCGACCTCACGCTCGGTCAGTCCGGCTGAAGCGTATGTCTGCGCTGGTCGTGGGCTCTGAACCTGCGCCGTCGCATGAGTGGAGCGGGCGACGGGCGGCCTCGGACCGAGGGGGTTGCGTACTGTCCTGGGCACCGCGACGCGCGTCTGGGCTTTGGGTCGATGATCGATCAATACCATCTGATCCTCCTCGAGATACCGGCCTTGGGGCCGATGTGTATCGGATCACGGCGCTTGAACCCCTTGCAACACAAACTATTTCGAGACCAATGTCTATTAAGTTGCCCGGTCTACACCTATATATAGTTCGCACTACACCATGCGAGCTCGATTGCTGAATTGCTATAGTTCGTGATCCATTCAGGTACTGTGCAGTCCAGTGAAGGCGGTTGACGTTGAACCCTAGGCCTGTCCCGCGCGAACAATTTCTGTCTGCCGGATACCGACTCCTCAACGAAGCGGACATGACCGACCTAGCCCGGTCGCTATCCATCTCAGCGGTCGTCGACGGTGCCGGGCTGTCGCATCAAACGTTCCACAACACCTACCCCGGCAACTCCCGTGGCGGAGGTACGGGCGGCAAGGAAGCGTTCGTGGCAGATCTGCTCGACAACCTCACTGTGAACTACAGCGGAACTGCAGCCACCGACCCGCCGGCCGGGCTGCTCGATGCGGCCGCCCCCATGTCCGCCCTGTTCGACGACCTGACTTCCGGCCTGATGCGTCGACGCTTGATCGCGACCTTGCTCGCTGCCGACCACGACGGGGCCCGTAAAGCCGTCACCCCCGAATTCGAGCGATTGGATGCCGACCTGCGGACCAAAGTGGGCCAGGCAATCCAGGCTCAGGGCGGCTCCGTCCGCCAACCGATGTCGCTGACCTCCCTCTCTATTGTTTTGGGAGCTCTGCTGGACGGACTCGCATTACGAGAGATGCTGAGTCCGGGTTCCTTCTCCGGAGACGACATCGCCGCAACGACGACGTCGATACTGCGATGGGCGATCGATCCACTGCATTCCGATCGACAAGTACCCGACCCAGAACCGGCATATCCTTCCGTTGACTCCGACGCTCTACGGCCGGATCTCGAGGCCGAAGTGATCGACGCAACGGAAGCTCTGTTCGTCGACAACGGATATTTCCGCGTCACGCTCGCTGATATCGCGGCAGCCGCACGCCTCCGACTCGACGACCTCCGACGGCTTTTCCCGAGCAAAGTCGACATCATCGTCGCCGCGCTGAAACCCAAATTCGATCGCGTCCTGCGATTGCGTCGAGCCGACGAACGCCTCGGCATCGAACCCGCTATTGCTTTGCGCCGCACGATGATCGAGCTAGGTGAATTTGTGATCGACAACCGAGCCATGAGCTCCGGGATGCTGCTTGCCTTGAGCTTCGAGCAGTTCCAGCAGCCCAACACGGTCACCACAGTCTTGGAAAACCTCTACCTTCCATCTGCTGTCGTGCCGATCCTCGAACGGGGACGCGAAGCGGGCGTGTTCAGCGACGAAGCACCGACCATCGACGCAGCAATCATGTTGACCAACAACGTCTTGTTTCGTTGTCTGACGCGGCCGACCGAGACGGCGATCGAGGTTGTCGACGGCGTTCTCCGACTCCTCATGCCCGGCATCGCATCAAGGACTCCCTAGGGGTGCCGCACCACCGCGTCCATGCCTGCGGCGTGGCGAGGTGAGTGTGACCGAAAAGGGTCTCATGCAATGGGATCGATTGGCACGGCTGTCGGAGCACCTGCTCGACGACATCGAGGTCGGATCCGGAGACGACGGCACTTGGTATGTGAGTCGCGATATCGAGGCAGCGCTGCTACGACGCACGGTCCAGGGATCCGAGCCACAGATTGTCGTCGGTGAAGCCGGGCACGGAAAATCGACACTGCTGTGGTCGCTCCACCGAGCACTACAGGAGCAGGGGTTTGATCCGCTGCTGGTCTCTGCCACCTGGTTACATCCTGGAGACGACGGCATTCGGACAACCTCGACCGCCGAGATCATCTCGGCCATCACCGGTCGACCGGGCGCGATACTGCTGCTCGACACCGCGGACCTCATGCTGCACAACCGCTCTGCTCGCCACGACATCCTCGACCTGGTCACAGTGGTCGCCCGGATGGCAGTCCCCGTCGTTCTGACGACCAGGCCGCTCGAAGGTCAAATCCTTCCCGCGAACCTGGGACACAGGATCACACTGGGGCCGTTTTCCTCGAACTCCGAACTTCCGACGGCAATCGAAGCATTGACCGTCGAATTCATTGCCGACGACTCGGTAAAGCCTTCGAATCCGGTGTCGGCTATCCAGACCGCCCTGGCTCGCGGTGCTCTCGTCGACGACGTATGTACCAGCCCCTTACTGCTCAGACTGCTGTTCTCGTTGTCGGCACCACACTTCCCTCAGCTGGAACTCGACGTCACCGGCCTCTACAACCTGTTCTGGTCACGCCGCATCGTCAGCGATCACCGCTCCGGACCGGAGCTACCGGCTGACGACTCTGATGACCTCTCCGCCAGTGCCGGGTTTCTGGCGATCGCCATGCTCGCCTTGGGCACACCCGAACCACCCGTCGACGTCGTTGTTCGTCGCGCGGCGCAGGTCGCCGCATCGGTTGACCATGCGTACGACGACGTGGTCCTGCGCAGACATGTACGGGCACTGACCCGGCGCGGCGTACTGGTCACAACCGACAACCGTGCCCGATTTCTCCATCAGACGTTCTTCGAGTTCGCCGCCGCCAAGGGGCTCGCCAACAGGGGGGCCGAAGGCGAACTACCGAGATTGATCGCTCGGGTTGCACAGACGCCCGACGATCTCTTCGTCGGTGCCGTGGTCGAACAAACCTTGATCATCCTGGGATCAGATCTGCTGGCCAGACCAGCAGTGCGCGCGAGCTGCCAGACCCTCATCCGCACCGGGCTTCCGTATCCCATCTCGATTGCCATGACCGTGTGGGCGCATCACCCGGCACTACTCGAGCTCACCCCTGACATGTTCTCTGCGGTCGCCGATGACCAGCTGCGCCGATACCTGACGACGCTGCCCTTGTTGGACTCACGTCAATTTGCCGAGCGTGCAAGAGATTTCGGCAACCGTCTCGACATCATTCCCAGGGGAACAGGAACGGGAACATTTCACGAAATTCTGTCGCCTCACGACGGCTCGATCCATCCGCCCGATTCGCGGGTGCCCGACGAACTCACCGCGTACCAAGAGCGCCTCGTTCGCGCTCTGCAACGCCTGGAGGCACGGCGGGGCGACCTGGAACGCGCCACGGATGAGGCCTACCGTTCGATTCGACGCGCCGCCGGCAGCAAAGACGACGATCAGCTCGGCCGCACCTTGTTCAGCATTTCCCGATCTGCGTTCTATCGACTGAAAGCCGGTTCCAGTTGGAGCGCACCTGGAAGAAAGCTCTGCGCCGACATTGATGCTCACGGAGACACCATCGGCGAGCGCTTCGACCTCACGCGGTTGCACGACTCCTATGCGGCCGCGGCTCAGGAGGCGGACGATGCCCGCCATTCCAGGGATTGGCACGGCGGATCCGCACGTCAATGATGTTCGTCGCCAGTTCCGAGTTTCGCGAGAAGTCGAACAAGCACGCCGCGCGATCGGATCACACAGTCCCCCATGTGATTCCCGTTCACCGCCCGGCCGGCGGTGGACATGATCGGAAGGTCACGCCTTGAACTCAGCAGATCTGCACGAGCCCGCACATGCCGCGCTCCGACTTGCCCAATCCATCGCTCTCTCGGTACCTGCGTATCGACGTCTGCTCCACGAGAACGGGATCGAGGTCGACTCGATCGCAACGATGACCGACCTGACGCAGCTTCCGACCACATCGAAGGACAACTACCGCCGACCGAACACCCTCGTCGATCTGCAATCCGGGCAGCCCGAAGACGTCGAAACCATCGCCAGTAGTGCCGGCTCGTCCGGAGCACCTACCTTCTGGTCGCGCGGGCAGCGGAGTACCGACCACGGTGCGGCGATGTTCGGGCACGTACTGCGGGAATGCGCCGACACCGAGCACAGAGCGACCCTGGCACTCGTGACGTTTCCACTCGGACCGTACATCGGGGGTGCATTCATGTACGCAATGCTGCTCGAGCTCCGCAAACGTGGCCATCGACTGTCGATAGCGACTCCGGGCATGGACCCTGACGTCATCGCGAACGTGGTGTCCGAGGCCGCAGCCGGGTACCAACAGGTAGTGATCTTCGCGTACCCGCCGATCGCGCGGGATCTCCTCGACACCCACGGCGACCTGCTTCGTCGACACGACGTCGTGATAATCGTCGGCGGCGAACCCGTCAGTGAAGCGTGGCGCTCCCTCGTCCACGACATGCTGGGCGACAAAGACGGAGACCGTGTACGAGTGGTGTACGGGGCAACCGACGTCGGATTCGTCGGATACGAAACGGCCGCCACGATCGCCATACGGTCGGCGGCATCTGAGGATTCGGCCTTGAATCGCGCGATATTCGGCACCGAGTACGCCGAAGGAGATGTCGTGCAGCAACCCGCCTTCGTGCAGTACCAGCCCGAATTCACCTACATCGAAGTCGACTCCGAGGGCTACCTGCTCTTCACCGTCGGCGGCGTACTACCGCTCGTGCGCTACCGGGTGAACGACAGGGGTGAAACCCTCGTCGGCAGCGCCGTCCGCGAGCGACTGGCCGACGCCGGCCATCCCGCTCTGGCGGAAGGTATCGATCCGAATGCCCACTACCTCTTGGTATTCGGACGTACGGACGTCGCCGCGATCTACAGTGCCGTCAACATCTACCCCGACTACTTCCGGCCTGCCGTCGAACACATCTCTCTGGCGACGCGGTTGACCGGGCGTTTCATCGCACGCTGCGAGACCGACAGCGAACAGCGTCAGACACTGACCCTCGATGTCGAGCTTCGCCCCCAACAGCAGCCCGACCCGGAGACCGCGGAACAGGTTCAACAGCTCTCCATCGCCAGTCTTCGGCAATTGAGCGCCGAGTATCGCATCGTTCACGATCAGAAAGGCCGAGAGGCAGAACCCGTCGTTCACCTGAGGCCGTTCCGATCGGACGGTTTCGTCACAGGCGGAAAGCAGAAGTCCGTCGAGTAAGCACTGTTGGCCCGAGGGTGCGTCCAGGTCTGGAACTCGGTCTGCGAAAGTCCTACGGTTGTGTCATGGCACTGTCGAAGGCAGAACGCGAAGAATTTCTGGCCGAGTCTCACGTCGCCGCGCTGTCCGTCTCCGCGGGCCCGGATCGCGGTCCGTTGACCGTCCCCATCTGGTACGACTACACACCTGGTGGCCAGGCCTGGGTTCTCACCGGCAAGACGTCCAGGAAAGCCGAATCGATCAGGGCTGCACAGCGTTTCACGCTCATGATCGAGCAGACGAATCCGACCATCAAATACGTGTCCGTCGAGGGACCGGTTGCGCGGGAAGAGCCGAGTACGCCGGAGCTACTACGCGCCATGGCTGCGCGCTACCTACCGCCGGAGAAGGTCGACGGCTATCTCGAAATGGCCGACAGCGAGCACGAAGAGAACGTGGTGTTCTACCTGCAGCCGGAGCATTGGCTGTCGGCCGATCTGGGCGCGATCTGAGGTAGCGCGCCGGTAGCGCCTTCCCGATTCAGGTGGTCGGTGTCAGGGCGTTGCCGGGCGGGACGGTCGCACAGTTGCTGTGCGTCGGCCCACCGGCGAACCGCTCGGTCAGGAACTGCAGGCTCTGCGCCTCGAACACCGGGAACGCATCGCTGTGCGTCAGGCCGTCGTACTGTGCGTACTGCACATCGACGCCCCGCCCGCAGTATGCGTACGCCAGCCCCTGCACGTCGCCGGTGATCATGATCGTGTCGCCGATCGGATCGGCGTGCCCGACAGCGAGGAACATCGGCGTTCGCGGAGTGCCCTGACTGCCCATGATGTTGTCGTCGATCGCCGCGACGACCTCGGGTACGTCCAGCAGTGAGGTGTACGGGGCCTTGACCATCGACGCGTCGGTGAGCGTCGGATAGTCGTCGGCGAACTGCGCGATGCACTCCTGATCGACCTGATCGATGACCTCGAGGCCGTAGTCGGAGATGAAACTGTTCAGGTCGAGGCCGTATGCACGTTCGTAGGCGACGACCAGTGCCGGGATGACACCCGCCCACTGCTTGTTTCCGCTGACGTACGGCAGGTTGTGAGCCAGGTCGACCGGCAGCCCGCCGGCCGCCGCACCGACGAGGTTCAGCTCGGGGGCGTACTCGGGAGCTATTTCGGCACCCCACTGCGTCGGCACTGATCCACCGGAGTACCCGACCATTCCGACGGGCGTGCTCGACGGAAGCCCCAGGAAGGACTGGGCCGCACGAACGCCGTCCAGCGCTGCGTAGCCCGACTGCCGCCCGATCGTCCACTCGAGCTCCTCACCCTCGTAATCCGGTACGACGACGGTGTAGCCGGCTGCGAGGTAGCCGGCAATGACCGCCTGTTCCGCGCCGGCAATGGGACTCGTCGACCCGCCGCTGAGCGTGTACGAGGGATTGCACTGAGAGCCGAGCGCGTCGTAGGCCATGTGGTACGAGACGATCCGCGTCGGCCCGGGAACCAAGGGCCGCAGCACAGTTGCGACCGTGACGACGCCGTCACCCTGCTGGTCGGTGGTTCGGTACAGAACCTGGCTACCCGTGATAGGCGTCGGCTGGCTGGGGGTACGGAACGTCATGGGCCTGGACCGAAGCACCGTTCCCGGGGAAACGTCCAGGCCGCCGTCCCACTCGTAGAACGGATCGTCGGCGGGAATCGGTGACCCCGGCCCCGGATCTGCTTGTGCCACAGGGACACTGACGAATGACGCGGAACCGAGGAGTAGAACGACCGATTCCATCAGCCTGATTGCAAAGCTTCTACCAGCCAGTGACATGGAACAATTAAACCCCCGCGAACTCGGAGTCATGGACGGAAATCGCCAGATTTTCGTCCATAACTTCGAGTTCGGCGGAGGCTGGGTTACTTCAAGACGATGTTCACCATTCGACCCGGGATCACGATGACCTTGGTCGGGGCCTTGCCGTCGAGCAGGGCCACGATTTTCTCGTCGGCCAGCGCAGTCTTCTCGACGTCGTCCTTCGTCGCATCGGCGGGGACGGTGATGCGGCTGCGGACCTTGCCGTTGACCTGGATGGGGTAGTCGACGGTGTCGGCGACGAGCCACTTCTTCTCCACGCGCGGGAAAGGCCCGTGCGCCAAAGACTTCTCGTGACCGAGCTTGCTCCACAGTTCCTCGGACAGGTGCGGAGCCAACGGAGCGAGCATCAGGATCAGCGGCTCCACCACCCCACGCGGGGCACCGTCGGGGTACGCCTTGGTGATGTGGTTGGTCAGCTCGATCAGCTTGGCGCCGGCCGTATTGTCGCGCAGCGCAGCGTAATCCGCGTGCACACCGTCGATAACGCGGTTGAGTACCCGCAACGTGTCCTCGGTCGGCTTGGCGTCGGTGACGCGGACCTCGCCGGTCACCTCGTCGAGCACCAGTCGCCACACCCGCTGCAGGAAGCGCTGCGCGCCGACGACATCCTTGGTCGCCCACGGCCGCGAGGTGTCCAGCGGTCCCATCGACATCTCGTAGAAGCGCAGGGTGTCGGCACCGTACTCGGCGAAGATCTCGTCGGGGGAGACCGAGTTCTTCAGCGACTTACCCATCTTTCCGTACTCACGGTTGACGGGCTGGTCCTGGTGGAAGTAGCCACCGTCGCGCTCGATCACCTCGGCCGCGGGCACGTAGACGCCGCGAGCGTCGGTGAAAGCGTAGGCCTGGATGTAGCCCTGGTTGTAGAGGCGACGGTACGGCTCGCTCGAGCTGACGTGGCCCAGATCGAACAACACCTTGTGCCAGAAGCGCGAGTACAGCAGGTGCAGCACCGCATGCTCGACGCCACCGACGTAGAGATCGACTCCGCCGGGATCGTGGGGTCCGTGGATCTCCGGACGCGGTCCGACCCAGTACTTCTCGTTCTCCGGGTCGGCGAAGGCTTCGGAGTTGGTGGGGTCGATGTAGCGCAGCTGGTACCAGGAGCTGCCGGCCCACTGCGGCATCACGTTGGTGTCGCGGGTGTAGGTCTGCAGCCCGTCGCCCAGATCCAGTTCGACGTTGACCCACTCGGAGGCCTTGGCCAGCGGCGGAGACGGCTCGGAGCCCGCGTCGTCGGGATCGAACGAGACGGGTGCGTAGTTCTCGACCTCCGGAAGTTCCACCGGCAGAGCAGAATCCGGCAGCCCGTGCGGGTTGCCCTCGGCGTCCCAGACGATCGGGAAGGGCTCGCCCCAGTAACGCTGACGAGCGAACAACCAGTCGCGCAGCTTGTACTGAATGGTGCCGCGGCCGGTGCCGTCGGCTTCCAGTCGCGTTATGACGGCGGCCTTGGCCTCGTCCACCGGCAGGCCGTCGAGGAAGTCGGAGTTCACCAGCTCACCGTCGCCGACGTATGCGGCCTCGGTGACGTCTCCGCCCGAGATGACCTCGCGCACAGGCAGATCGAACGCGGTGGCGAACTCCCAGTCGCGTGCGTCGTGTCCGGGGACGGCCATGATCGCGCCGGTGCCGTAGCCGGTCAGCACGTAGTCGGCGATGAACACCGGCACCTGCTCACCGTTGACCGGGTTCTTCACGTAGGCACCGATGAAGACGCCGGTCTTCTCCTTGTTCTCCTGCCGCTCCAGATCGGACTTGGCCGCGATCGAACCGCGATATGCGGCAACGGCTTCCGCGGGGGTTGCGGCTCCGCCGGTCCACTTGTCGGAGACGTCCGACGGCCACTCGGGAGCAACCAACTCGTCGACCAGTTCGTGCTCGGGGGCGAGCACCACGTAAGTGGCACCGAACAGCGTGTCCGGTCGAGTGGTGAACACCTCGATGTTCGAGAAGGAGACCTGCGCACCGCGGGAGCGCCCGATCCAGTTGCGCTGCATGGTCTTGACCTTCTCGGGCCAATCCAGGTACTCGAGATCGTCGACCAAGCGGTCCGAGTACGCGGTGATCCGCATCATCCACTGCCGCAGGTTCTTTCGGAAGACCGGGAAGTTTCCACGATCGCTGCGTCCGTCGGCGGTGACCTCCTCGTTGGCGAGCACCGTACCCAGACCGGGGCACCAGTTGACCATCGAGTTGGACTCGTACACCAGACGGAAGCCGTCGATCACCTCGCGGCGTTCACCGACGGTCAGCGACTCCCAGGAGCGGCCGTCGTCGAGGGTCCGCTCGCCCGAGGCGAAGGCCGCCTCCAGCTCGGAGATCGGACGCGCCTTGTTCTGATCGACGTCGAACCAGGCATTGAAGATCTGCAGGAAGATCCACTGCGTCCAGTGGTAGAAGTCGACGTCCGTCGTCGCCAGGGACCGTCGGCGATCGTGCCCGAGACCCAGCCGACGCAGTTGGCGTCGCATGTTGGTGATGTTGTCCTCGGTGGTGCTGCGCGGGTGCGTGCCCGTCTGCACGGCGTACTGCTCGGCCGGCAGACCGAATGCGTCGTAACCCAGCGCGTGCAGCACGTTGCGGCCCTGCATGCGGTGATAGCGCGCGAAGACGTCGGTGGCGATGTAGCCGAGGGGGTGACCGACATGCAGCCCACTGCCCGAGGGGTACGGGAACATGTCCTGGACGAACAGCTTGTCCTTCGGGACGTCTCCGGCGAGGCTTCCGACCGGATTGGGCGCGTCGAAAGTGCCCTGCGTCTCCCACAGGTCCTGCCACTGCTCCTCGATGTGCCCGGCGAGTTCGGCCGTGTAGCGGTACTCGGGGGCGGACTCGGTGGGTGCTTCAACGGAATCGGTCACACCTACCAGCCTAAAGTGTGACGCGGCCCGCCTGGTACCAGGACCTCGCTGCGCCGTATCCTGGCCAGGTGGTCATCGTCTCGGTTGTGTTGTTCGTGCTCGCCCTCGTCGTCGGCGCTGTCGCTGTCGCGTCACTGCTGGGCCGGCTGCCACGCAACCGTTTCGCGGGTGTCCGCACCGCCGAGGCCATGCGTGACGACGAGACGTTCACCCTCGCCAACCGTGTCGCCGGCCCCACCACCGCCGCATCGGCCCTGGTACTGGCCATCGGTGCCGTGGCCGCTCTCGCACTGAGCGGTATCGCCGCTGTCGTCGGCGTCGTCGTTGCCCTCGTGGCCGCGTTGTTCATCGCCGCAGCCGGCGGGACCATCGGGGCCCGCGCAGCAGCGGCCGTTCCGCCACCCGCCGAGGCGGACGGATGCGGAAGCTCGTGCATCTCGTGCAGCCTCAAGGACGCCTGCCAGCCGAGCTAAGCCGAGCAGATGAAATCGAGGGCTGCCCGCACGTTCGATCCCGCCGGGGTCGTTTTCGGTGTCCTCGGACCTCTGGTCGTCGCTGCTCTCGGTCTCGTCCTCGCGTACCTGTGGCAGGACCGTCTGCCGGAGCAGGTCGCCACGCACTTCAGCGGCACCGAACCCGACGACTTCGCCGACCCGCTCTCCAACGCCTGGACCCTCGCCATCGTGATCGTGCTGGTGGGCGGCGGGTGCAGTGCCGTCGCATCATTGGCTCGGGTGCTGCTGATCATGCGTCGCACGATGCTGATCATCGGGCTGACCGTCGTCGGGACCATCGGTGTTCTGCAGATCGCGACCCTCGTCCGTGAACTCGACATGGCCACCGCGCAGAGCGTCACCATCCCCGGTTGGGCCATGGCGGTGGGAACCGTCGCCGGCTTCGCGGCCGGACTGTTCGGCGCATCGCGACTGCGCGACCACCGCGAGCGCGTTCTCGCCACCTCGCCGCCGCACTCCGATCTGCCGCGGTGCAATCCCAAATTGCCCCTGGTCGTCCATGTCGGTGCCAGTCGAATCGCCGGCGCGACCGTCGCGGCGGTATCTCTGGCAGGCGCTGCTCTGACGTGCTACCTGTCCAGCTCGCTGTGGCCGATCTTCCTGTTCGCACCGCTGACGATTCTGATCCTGTCCCTGCTGCGCTTCACCGTGCACGTCGACAGCGACGGCCTGTACGTATCGAGTCTGGGAATGGCCGCGTTCGACTACGACATCGACGAGATCACCGGCTCGTCCGTTCGAACGGTGGACCCGTCGAAGGAGTTCGGTGGTTGGGGTCTACGGGCCAAGGGACGCGGCAACTACGCCGTCGCCACCGAAGCCGGGCCCGCGGCCTTCGTCACGTTCGCGAACGGGGACCGGCTCACCATCGGGTCGGCCGACGCGGCGATCATCGCGGGAACCCTCAACACCCTCACCGATCGGACCCGCAGCACCACGATGGATTAAGTTAGCCGAGTGAAGTTGTTGCGGGATACCGTGCTGGATCCCTTCCTGCTGGGCATCTTCGCGGTCGCCGCGCTGGCAAGCCTCTTCCCTGCCACCGGCACGGCGGAGGACGTCCTCGGCTGGATCACGCGCATCGCCATCGCACTGCTGTTCCTCATCTACGGAGCGCGGCTCTCGCCGCGCGACGCCTGGGACGGTGTCAAACACTGGCGGCTGCACTCGGTGATCCTGGCGTGCACGTACCTGCTGTTCCCCGCGCTCGGGCTTGCGCTGCGGATTCTCGTTCCCGGCGTGATCAGTGACGACCTCTACACCGGAATTCTGTTTCTGTGCCTGGTCCCCTCGACCGTCCAGTCCTCGATCGCCTTCACCTCCATCGCCCGCGGCAACGTCGCCGGAGCTGTCGTGAGTGCATCGTTCTCCAACATCATCGGCGTGTTCGTCACCCCACTGCTGGTGATCGCCGTGATGACCACCACGGGTTCGGTGACCATCGACCCCGGCTCGGTACTCGATATCGCTCTTCAACTGCTGCTTCCGTTCGCCGTCGGTCAGCTGATCCGGCCCTGGGTGACCGGATGGCTCACCCGACACAGCGCGCCGACGAAACTCGTCGACCGCGGTTCGATCCTGCTGGTGGTCCTCGCGGCCTTCAGCGAATCGATGAACCAGAACGTGTGGTCGTCGGTAGCGGTGTGGCGCATCGGCGTCGTCGTCGCCGTGTGCGCCGCGTTGCTCGCCCTGGTGCTCACGATCACCTGGTACGGAGGCAAGTTGTTGGGCTTCACGTTCGAGGATCGATTGGTGCTGCTGTTCTGCGGATCCAAGAAGAGTCTGGCCAGCGGTCTACCGATGGCGGCGGTGCTGTTCGTCGGCCAACCCGTCGGACTGATCGTGCTGCCGCTGTTGATCTTCCACCAGATTCAGCTGATGGTGTGCACCGTGATCGCGCAGCATTTCGCGCGACGGCCGGAATCGGAACTGGGCCCCGTGGCCCGCGTCGCGGACTAGATTGAAAACCAGTCGAGAACTCGGGAGAAGACGATGACCAGGAAACTGCACACCGACGGCGTCGTCTCTGCCGCCTACACCGGCCGCCTCGCCACCAATCCCGTACCCGCACTGCGACTTCCCGAGGACCAACTCGACCCGGAAGCCGCATACCGCTACATCCACGACGAACTGATGCTCGACGGCAGCTCGCGCCTGAATCTGGCGACGTTCGTCACCACGTGGATGGATCCGCAGGCCGAGAAGCTCATGGCGGAGACGTTCGACAAGAACATGATCGACAAGGACGAATACCCGTCCACCGCGGCCATCGAGGAGCGCTGCGTCAACATCGTCGCCGATCTGTTCCACGCGCCCGGACTCGACCGAAAGGACCCGTCGTCGGCCACCGGCGTGTCGACCATCGGGTCGAGTGAGGCCGTCATGCTGGCCGGGTTGGCACTCAAGTGGCGCTGGCGAGCCAAGGGCACCGGAACGGCCGCGCCGAATCTGGTGTTGGGCAGCAACGTTCAGGTGGTGTGGGAGAAGTTCTGCCGCTACTTCGACGTCGAGCCCAAGTACCTGCCCGTCGAACGTGGACGCTACGTCATCACCCCCGAGCAGGTTCGGGATGCAGTGGACGAGAACACCATCGGCGTCGTCGCGATTCTCGGTACCACGTTCACCGGCGAACTCGAACCGGTGCAGGAGATCTGCGCGGAACTGGACAGGATCGCGTCGAGCGGTGGCCCGGACGTCCCGGTCCATGTCGATGCGGCCAGCGGCGGCTTCGTCGTTCCGTTTCTCGACCCGGATCTCGAATGGGACTTCCGGTTGCCGCGGGTCAAGTCGATCAATGCCAGCGGCCACAAGTACGGATTGACCTATCCGGGAATCGGATTCGCAGTCTGGCGCACCAAGGAAGATCTCCCCGAGGACCTCGTGTTCCGGGTCAACTATCTCGGCGGAGACATGCCCACCTTCACCCTGAATTTCTCCAGGCCGGGTAATCAGGTGATCGGGCAGTACTACAACTTCCTGCGACTCGGCAGATCCGGATACACCGACATCATGAAAGCACTGCGCGACACAGCCGTTCGTGTGAGCAGGCATCTCGACGAACATCCCGACGTCGAGGTCGTCACCGACGGATCCGCGATCCCGGTGCTGTCGTTCATGCTGAAGGATCACTGCGACTTCACGGTCTTCGACGTCTCCCACGAACTGCGCGCCCGTGGATGGCAGGTGCCGGCATACACGATGCCCGACGACGCCACCGACGTCGCAGTTCTCAGAGTCGTTGTCCGAGAGGGTTTCAGCGCGGATCTGGGCAGAATGCTGTGCAGCGCCATCGACGAAGTGATCGACGGACTGAAATCAGGCGGGCACTCGAACGCGAGGGCCTTCTCCCACTGAGTGCCTGCGGCAGTGGTGCGGTTGAGTGCCCTGGGTGGCACCTGACCGCACCACTGCGTAGCACTCAGTTCCGGTCGACGTCGATCGGATGGGATGCCAGCAGCGCCAACGGCATCGGCTGCCGACGCAACACATGGGCCCACAGGTCGATGCGTGGTGGACCGATCACATCGGATGGCAAGGCAGACAACACCATCCAGTCTTCCCGGTCCAGTTCACCTTCGAGCTGGCCGAACGTCCACCCCGAGTACCCGGCGAAGATGCGGACACCTTCGACCAGTGGGGCGATATCGGCAGGATCGGAATCGAGATCGACCATCACCACTCGGCCGTCGACGCGTCGTAGACCGGCAACGCCGTCGAGCGACACGCCGGTCCGCAGCGTCGCCAGGCACAGCGCCGAATCGCGCTTGACCGGGCCACCGACGTACAGCGCCTGCGGCTTGGCGGCCAGCTCGGACCAGTTGGGCAGCACGTTCTGCACCGCGGTATCGCTGGGACGGTTGATCACGACACCGAGGCTGCCCGCATCATTGTGTTCGATGATGTAGATGACGGTGCGCCGAAACGTGGGCTCCACCAGTTCGATGGACGACACCAACAGGCTGCCTGGGCGGACATCGCGCAAGGCCGATGTCGTCTGGTCCTCGGGTTCCTCCGCATGCGATGCCACGCTAGCCATTGTGGCACCGCGCACCCGCCGATGTGGCGCAAGCACCGCGGCCAGTTTCCATGGGTCGTTCCGCGGGCTCCACTCCCGCCTCGGCCCTACCGGAGCCCGGCGATCTCGGTGAGAAGTCCCAACTGATACTCGAACAAGTCGTCCCTGTTGGCGAAGGTCGTGGCACCGTACTGATCGAACACGTCGAAGCTGATGGCCCCGAACAGCGACGCCCACACCATGACTCCCAGTGCGATCAGCCCGTCGGGCAGATCCGTCTCCATCTGCGCACGGATGTCCTCGAAGCTTCCGTGCAGTGACGCCAGCTCCGGCGGATCGGCCTCGACGTCCGGTCGACGTGTCTGCCACGCCGAGTGGAGGACGGCCACCAACGTGGTGATCACGCGCGTGCCCGGCCCGGTGGTCTGCTCCGCGGGCGCGTGATAGCCGGGCACCGGGCTGCCGAACAGCAACGCGTAACGCGCCGGCTCCCGCAGTCCCCACTGTCGAACCGTCCGGCCGAGCGCGAGGAACTTCTCCCTGGGACTGTCCACCGCGTCCACCGCCGCGTCGACAGCGTCCCCGAGCTCGGTGTATCCGTCGACGACGAGCAGGGTCAGCAGCTCGTCGCGGCTGGCGACGTACCGGTAGACGGCGGAGGACACGACGCCGAGGTCCCGGGCGACTGCCCGCAGCGACAGGGCCGCGGCACCGTCGGCGGCCAGGTGCTCGCGTCCGATCCGCGTGATGTCGGCCAAGGTCTGCGCACGGGCTCGGGTGCGGGGGGTGCTCGCCATGGCTCTCACAGTAACTGCCGCTCTTTTTGGAGAGCACTGCTCTTGCTTTATTGCCGCCACGGGTGCACACTCGACACATCAGAGAGCACCGCTCTCGTTTACCGAATTGGAGCAGTCATGACCGAACTACACGTCGTCACCGGAGCCGGGCCCGTCGGCTGGACCGTCGCCGAACAACCTGCGGCACAGGGCCACTCGGTGCGCGTCCTCACCCGGTCGGGTAGCGGACCGGATCATCCGATGATCGAACGCCGCGCCGTCGACATCGAATCCGACGATCTTCGACCCCATCTGAGCGGTGCCACCGCGATCTATCACTGCACCCACGTCGCCTACGAGGACAAGGTGTGGCGGGACAAGCTCGAAGCGATGGAAAAGCGGGTGCTCGACGCGGCCGCGGGCACCGTCGTCGCGTTCCCCGAGAGTCTCTACGCCTACGGCCGGGTCGACGGACCGATCCGCGAGGACTCGCCCCGAGACGCGACGTTCCGGAAACTGGGAGTACGTACCGAGCTCCTCGCTGCGCGTGATGCGCACGCGACCCCCACCGTCAGCGTCGCCGCCTCGGATTTCTACGGGCCACGCGTGCTGGCCTCCCACATGGGGGAGCGGGTGATTGCGCCGATCCTGGCCGGCAAGCCGGTCCGCGTCGTCGCCTCCGCCGATCTACCCCACTCGTTCACCTACGTCCCGGATCTGGCAGCCGCGATGATCACCGCCGCCGCGTCGCCGTCGCTGTGGAACACCGTCCTGCATGCCCCGACAGCTCCCGCGGTATCGCAGCGATCCATGATCGAGATGTTCTCCGCTGCAGCTGGACTCACCGCACCGAAGGTCGGCGTCATTCCGGCCTGGGTGATGCGCGCACTGAGGCTGGTGCCGGGCCCGATGAAGGAACTCGGCGACACGCTGTATCAGTTCCGCTACCCCTATGTCCTCGACTCGAGCCGCAGCGAGAGCATCCTGGGGCAGCAGCCCACCTCACTCGTCGACGGTACGGCCGCCACGATGGCGTGGTGGGCCTCGACTCCCGCTGTCTCCGTATGACGCGCGGGGGCTAGAGTCCCGTCGGTGAGCGACGCGTCCTTCCGTACCCGACTGCGCCGGTCCCCGGGAGTCGGCAAGCTGACCACAGTTCGGTTCGCTGGTCAGTTCGGCGACGGGTTGTTCCAGGCCGCGCTCAGCGGTGCCATTCTGTTCAACCCGGAGCGTGCGACGAACCCGGCCGAGATCGCGGCCGGATTCGCGGTGTTGCTCGTCCCGTATTCAGTGGTCGGACCGTTCGCCGGGGCATTGCTCGACCGCTGGGATCGCCGCTCGGTCCTGCTGTGGGCCAACTTGATTCGCATCGTTCTGATCATGGCCACGGCAGGACTGCTGTGCAGTGGGGTCGATTCCACACCACTGCTTCTGCTGGCGTTGGCCACCGTGGGGCTCAGCCGGTTCGTGCTCGCCGGAGCGTCGGCGTCGCTTCCTCACGTGGTTCGGCAGTCGTGGCTGGTGCCGATGAACTCGGTCCTTGCAACCGTCGGCTCCGGTTTCGCCGCCGCGGGTGCCGGCCTGGCTGTCGCGGTGATCGGCATCGTCGGTGCCGGCGATGTCGGCTCGGGGATCGCCGTGGGTCTGGCGGCCACCGGCTCGGTCGCAGGCGCTCTCGCGGCGGCACGGTTTCGGCCCCGATCACTGGGACCGGGAACCCCGAGCCGAACCGACGGTACTGTGAAAGACGTTGCGACAGGATTGAAATCGGGCGCACAGGCCGTCTGGCGCTCGGCCGGCGTCACGACCGCGATGATCGGCATCGGTGCACACCGCATCGTGTTCGGCATCAACACCCTGATCATGGTGTTGATTCTTCGCGAGACGACAGCGAGCAGCTTGCCCGGCGGACTCGCCGGCTTCGGCATAGCGGTGGGTGCCACCGCCACCGGCATGTTCCTCGCTGCCGTCATAACCCCCTTCGTCGTTCCCCGGTTGGGTCGCACCCGCACGATTGCCTCCGCTCTCGTGCTCGCCATCGCGGCGCAGCTCGGAGCCGTCTCCGCCCTGACGCAGACCAGCTTGCTGATCGGAGCCTTCCTCCTGGGCATCGCCGGGCAGACCGTCAAGCTCAGCGGGGACGCCGCCATGCAGATCGAGATCGACGACGCCCACCGCGGACGCGTCTTCGCGTTGCAGGACACCGTGTTCAACGTGGCATTCGTCTCTGCCCTCGCCGCTGCGGCCTTCGCCGTCGGCCCCGACACGACCGATCTGAGCCAGGACCCCAGCGCACACACGCTGGTGTTCGTCGGGGCGGGAATCTATACCCTCGGCCTGGCCGCAGCGGTGATCGACACCAGGCGCGCACGCCTCTGACGTGGTGTATCTTCTCGTACCGGACCGATGAGTATCGTCGGAGATCACGGGGGCAACACATGCAGGGCCGTACGACACCGCTCGGCTGCATACTGGCAGTTGCTGCAGGTACGGCCGTCCTTGCTGCGCCCCCGGCGTTCGCAGCCCCGCCGCCGCCGGTGAACTCTTGTGGGGAAACCGGTTTCGACCCCAGGGACTATCCGCCCGAACCTGTCGGACCCGGCAATCCACCGCAGTTGCCGCCGTTGCCGGACCGCGTGGTGGTCCCCGTGCCGTACCCGTCGATCGAACTCGTGCCGGTGCCCGACCCGGCACCGAACAACACCCGCGTACAGGCCGATGTGCTGACCGACCCGTGTGCGGACCCGTGCCCCGATCTCACCGACGACACCGATTCACCGGCATCGGGCTCCGCAGACCATCTGCCGTTCCCCCGCATCGAGATCGACCCGCAACCCGAAACCATTCCCATCCCGATCCCCGGCCCCGGCGGTACCCCGGGAACCCCGCCGCCCGCTCCCGCCGTCACCCCAGCAGAGCCCGGACCCACGACGATGCCACCCGCGGCACCTGCCGTCGGACACGTCGAGGTCGTCTCGCAGGTGACCGGACCGGGATCGGAGAACCGCACCGACAAGCGCTGGCAGGTCGACGGCACCGACCTCGGCATCATGTGGGAGAGCAAGCCCGGCGAGATCGCAGTGGCATTCGGCGATTCGTTCGGCAAAGGGTGGGAATTCGGCGTCGTCGGCGGCGACGACTGGCGATCCAACGCACTGGGACACAGCACCGACACCGGCCTGTCCGACGGCATGACCCTGGACTCGATGGTGCAGGACTCGCGTTGCCACGCAGCCGAACTGCTGCCCTCGCGCAAGATCGAGAACTGGGAGACCACGGTCATCCCCACCTCTGGGTTCGCGATCGACGATCGGCAGTACATGTCCTACATGTCCATTCGGCGCTGGAGCACGATCCCCGGCATGTGGTGGACCAACTACGGCGGTATCGCCTACTCGGACGACAACGGTTCCACCTGGGTCAAGGACGAGCATGCCAAGTGGGACAACGTCTTCGGCTTCTCGAAGTTCCAGGTGTCGACGATGGTCCCGGCGGGGGAGTACGTGTACATGTTCGGCACCGTCAACGGTCGCGTCGGACAGGTGGGGCTCGCGCGAGTCCCGAAGGCGGACGTGCTGAACAAGACGGCCTACCAGTACTGGGTGAACGGCACCTGGGCTCCCGTCGGCTCGAACGAGGCCACCCCCATCGCCGACGGTATGGCCGGGGAACTGTCGGTCCATCACGACGAGGCCCGGGACCTCTGGCGGATGACGTATCTCGATCCACTGCGCGGCGATATCGTTCTGCGCGAGGCGAATTCGCCGCAGGGACAGTGGACCGCGCCGGCGACCCTGATCGACACCGCCGAGTACCCGAAGACCTATGGCGGCTTCGTTCACCCGTGGTCGACGGCGGACGAGCTGTACTTCACCGTCTCGGAGTGGGACAGCTACAACGTCTATCTGGTCAAAGCCGAGCTGCGCTCGTCGTGAGCGGAAATTCGTAGTGGGCTACGAACTTTCGCGCACGTGCGCGGGACGCGCCTAGTGGGTGGGCCACCACTCGAGCAACGCGGCCTCGGCCTCCTCGCGAGAGAGCGGTCCCCGATCCAGGCGCAGTTCTTTCAGGTACTTCCAGGCCTTGCCCACATCGGGTCCGGCCGGGATGTTCAGCAACTCCATGATCGCGTTGCCGTCGAGGTCGGGCCGCACCCGAGCCAGGTCCTCCTGTTCGGCGATACGGGCGATGCGTTCTTCCAGGTCGTCGTAGGTGGCCTGGAGCGCCGCAGCTCGTCGCTTGTTTCTCGTCGTCGAATCCGCGCGAACCAGCTTGTGCAGCTTGGGAAGTAGCTCGCCGGCATCGGTGGCGTAGCGGCGGACGGCAGAGTCGGTCCACTGACCCTTGCCGTAGCCATGGAACCGCAGATGCAGGAACACCAGATGCGAGACGTCCTCGATCATCTTCTTCGAATACTTCAAGGCGCGCATACGCTTTCGCACCAGCTTGGCACCCACTACTTCGTGGTGATGGAAGCTGACTCCGCCGCCCGGCTCGTTGCGTTTGGTGTCGGGCTTGCCGATGTCGTGCAGCAGTGCAGCCCAACGCAATACGAGATCGGGATCGCCGTCCTCCAGGTCGATCGCCTGCTTCAGCACGGTCAACGAGTGCGAGTACACGTCCTTGTGCTGGTGGTGCTCGTCGATCTCGAGCTTCATGTTGGGCACCTCGGGAAGGATGCGCTGCGCCAGACCCGTCTCGCACATCACGTCGATGCCGTCGATCGGGTGCGCACCGAGGATCAGCTTGTCCAGCTCCACCTGGATTCGCTCGGCGGTGATGCGATCGATCTGATCCGCCATGTCCTCGATGGCTCGGTGCACCCGAGGCATCAGCGAGAAGCCCAGCTGGGAGACGAACCGCGCAGCCCGCAGCATCCGCAACGGATCGTCGCCGAACGAGACCTCCGGTGCCGACGGGGTATCGAGTACGCCCTCGAGCAGCGCATCCATCCCGCCGAGCGGATCGACGAATTCCTGGGCGCCGTCGGCTCCGAGACGCACAGCCATGGCGTTGACCGTGAAATCGCGGCGCACGAGATCCTCTTCGAGGCTGTTGCCGTACTGCACCTCGGGATTACGGGAGACCTGATCGTAAGAGTCGGTGCGATAGGTGGTGATCTCGATCGTCTGGCCGTCCTTGGCCGCACTGATCGTCCCGAACGCGATGCCGGTGTCCCACTGATGGTCCGCCCAGCCCGACAGCAACGCCTGAACGTTCTCGGGCCTGGCGTCGGTGGTGAAATCCAGATCGGTTCCGAGTCGTCCGAGAACTGCGTCGCGCACCGTGCCGCCCACGAGGTACAGCTCGTGCCCGGCTGCGGCGAACAAGGTACCCAGCGGAGTCAACACCGGAGCGAGTTCGCGCAGCGTCACAGCAGCTCCCGCCAGCAACCTCTCCCGGCGGGCATCGGTGTGCTCGGCGGAAACGGAGGACAGGGACTGATCGGCCACGGTGGAAGAGCCTACTTGCGCCGAGACCAACGATTGTCCCGGCCTTCACCGCGCGGTGCGGCACGGTAGAAGAGTGCGCACAGGCAACTAGTATGGATTGGGTGTCTGCTGCCGAACGTGCGAACAGGAGCCGCCGCAACCCGCGGCGGCGTCAGGCACGCGCCGACACCGAAGCACCCAAGCTGAGGACCGTCCGCGAAACCTCGGCAGGAGGCCTGGTGGTCGACGGCCTCGACGGGCCGCCCGCCAAACGCTGCGCCGCCCTGATCGGCCGCACCGACCGTCGCGGACGCCTCCTCTGGTCCCTGCCCAAAGGACACATCGAGCAGGGCGAAACGGCCGAACAGACCGCCATGCGCGAGGTCGCCGAGGAAACCGGCATCCGCGGTACCGTCCTGGCCTCGCTGGGCAGCATCGACTACTGGTTCGTCACCGAGGGCCGACGCGTCCACAAGACCGTCCACCACTACCTGCTCCGATTCCTGGGCGGCGAACTCTCGGACGAGGACCTCGAAGTGACCGAGGTCGCGTGGGTTCCGCTGACCGAACTACCGTCCAGGCTCGCCTACGCCGACGAACGCAAACTCGCCGCCATCGCCACCCGCCTGATCGACGACATGAGCAGCGGCAACTCGGGCGCATCCATCCCCGGCGGGAAGTGATCGTGCGGGCCCGGAAGGTCGCTGCCGCCGCATTGACCACGTTCGTTCTCGCGGTGGCACCGACGGTCGGCACCGCGGCACTGATCCCGGCACAACTTCCCGACGCCGGAGCCCAACCCGACTCCTCCGTCGGCGATACGAGCGGTACCACCAGCGCCGTTCCGGACACCCCGATGACGCAGGACGGCAACCCCTTCCTGACGCTGAGTATCGAGACAGTCGCCCCCTCCACCGTCACCACCAGCAGCGATCCGTTCGTTACGGTGCGCGCCACCGTGAAGAACACCGGGGACCGCCGCGTCGACGACGTCAGTGTTCGGATGCAGGCCGCGGATGCCGTCGACACCACGGCCGGACTGCGGACCTCGCTGACCCTCGACCAGGACCGCTTCGAGCGTGTCGGCGATTTCGTCACCGTGGCCGAGTCGCTGGAGAAGGACGAGAGCCGCCAGTTCGACATGTCGATGCAGCTGCGCAGCACCACCGAACCCTCCTTGGGAATCGAGGCCCCTGGCGTCTATCCGCTTCTGCTCAACGTCAACGGCACTCCCGAATACGGCGGAACCGCACGACTCGACGACGCCCGCTTTCTGCTCCCGGTCGTCGGACTGCCCCGCAACCCCGGTGAGATGGACCCCACCGCTCCCGACGCGATGCCGCTGCCTCCCAACACCCGCAACCCCGTCGCCATGACGGTTCTGTGGCCGCTGGCCGACATTCCACGACTCGCCGCCGGAATACCCGGTTCGGTCGACGAGCGCGTTCGGCTGATCGACGACGAACTCGCCGGCGAGCTGGCCACCGGCGGCCGACTCGACACCCTCCTCAAGGCCGTCGAGTTCGCGACACAACCCGGCCTCGATCCCGACGGCCGCCTGGCGTCGAGCCTGTGTATCGGCCTCGACCCCGACCTGCTCGTTACCGTCTCGAACATGACCCGCGGCTACCTCGTCGTCGACAACCCGGCCGATCCTGCCGGCACGACCCGCGAGGGCACCGGAAGCGCAGCCGCAGCTCAGTGGCTGTCCCGACTGGAAACGATCGCATCGAGCACCTGCGTGACGGCAATGCCGTTCGCCCAGACCGATCTGGGGGCCGTGGCCGACATCGGTGATCCCACACTGCTCAGCAGTGCCGTCAGCGCCCCGGCAGACATCGTCGACGGCATCCTCGGCATCACCTCGACACGCGGCTTCACCTGGAGCACCACCGGTGGGGTGGACGCGAACACCGCCGACGCCCTGCGAGCGGCAGGCACCGGCACCGTCCTGGTCGCCGACAACAGCATCAGCCCGCCGACCTCGGCCCCGACCTCCCTGCTGGCGACGACCGACAGTGCATCGACCGGAACCGAGCAGACCCAACCGCTGGCCGCCACCCACTACGACGCCGCCACCGCAGCGGCATTGGCCGGCGTCGGAGCCACGCCGTCCACGCCTGCCCTCACTCCCTCCGACCAACGCTTCGACCTCGCCACGGACTCGCGCACCGCACGCCTGCAGGACGCGCTCGGAGCCGTCAACTTCCACGCCCTCGTCGGTGCCGATCGGCCCGGACGCACCGTCACCGTCGCGCCCCCGCAGTACTGGACCGCGGGCGGAGACGAACCGTCGGCGATTCTGTCGACGGTGTCCTCGCTGCTGCGGTCCGGACTGGCGACGCCGCGGCCTCTGGCCGAGTTGCTCACCGAGCCCACGACCGGAACTCCGGTGACCGGCATCGACGCGGCCACCGAACTCGATACCGGCACCATCGACCTGGTGCGATCGCAGAGCGCCCGAGTCGACACCCTGATGCAATCGCTCGTCGAGGATCCGCAGTCGGCGCTGACTCCACGCCTGTACACCGCTCCGCTGCGCGAGGACATGCTCCGCGCGCTGTCGACGGCAGGTCGCGCGAGCGCCGCCAGCGAACGAACCGGCACCATGGCACGCGACCGACTCGCGGCAATCCGCATCGGACTGGACACCATCTACGGATCGGTGACCGTGCTGGCCCCCGGCGGCGTCTACACCCTCGCCTCGGAACAGAGCCCGCTGCTGCTCGTCGCCCGCAACGACCTCCCCGTCCCGGTCAACGTGCTGCTCCAGGTCGACGCACCACCGGAGATGACGATCAGTGACGTCGGCGTCACCCAACTTCCGGCCCGGGGATCACGGACCATCACCGTCCCGGCCGAGGTCGACGACACGCGCAACCTGTCCGTCGACTTCTCCGTCACCACGCTCGACGGCTCCCGGCTCGGCGAAGTGTCCACGGTGTCCGTGCGATCGAACGCATACGGCCAGGCACTGGCGATAATTACCGCCTGCGCCGGAGCTCTCCTACTGTTACTTGCAGGTCGACGCCTCTGGCATCGATTCAGAGGTCAACCAGACCCGGCCGACGAAGGGTACGAGAGACCATGACTGGCAACGTCCCGTACGACGGCGACCTGCCGCGGTCACGCCTGCCCGCGTCGCAGGTGTTCCGACGAACGACGCCACCGCGGTCCGCGCCCTGGGAGCGGCAGGCGCGGCCGGAGCTGCGCTCGTACCCGGCACCGCCGCCGCTCGACGGGCAGCCCGCCGCCGACGACACCGTCACCCAACTCATCCCGCGCTTCCGCGAGGAGGATTACCCGCAGGCACCCTCCGGAACGGTCCCGCCGACAGAGCTTCCGCCGAAGGGGTCCGACTCGGCGCCGCAACCCGAGCCGAAACCGCAGAAGTCACTGCTGGCTGCGTCGGGTTCGATCGCGGTGGCGACCCTGGTCAGCCGAATCACCGGATTCGCCAAGCAGGTCGCCATGACGGCCACCCTCGGGGCAGGGCTGGCCAGTGCGTTCACCGTCTCGACGATCCTGCCGAACATGATCTCCGAACTGGTCCTCGGTGCGGTGCTCGGAGCGATCGTCGTTCCGGTGTTGGTCCGGGCCGAGCAGGAGGACGCCGACGGCGGGCGAGCATTCGTTCGACGGCTGTTCACCATCGCGGTGGCGCTGCTCGGAACCGTGGCGCTGGCCGCAACGATCGCGGCCCCGCTGCTGGCGCGGCTGATGCTCGACGGCGATCCGAAGGTCAACGAGGACCTGACCATCGCGTTCACCTACCTGGTGTTGCCCGCGCTGATGTTCTACGGATTGTCCGGCCTGCTCACGGCGGTGCTCAACACCCGGCAGAACTTCAAGCCCGGGGCCTGGGCACCGGTGTACAACAACCTGATCGTGCTCGGCGTCTTCGCGCTGTACTTCTTCATGCCGGGCGAGATCAGCGTGAACCCGGTCGAGATGGGCAACCCCAAACTCCTCGTTCTCGGCCTCGGAGTCACTGCCGGTGTCATCACCCAGGTCGTCGCGCTGATCCCGGCTCTGCGCCGTGAACGCATCGACCTGCGCCCGCTCTGGGGATTCGACGAGCGCCTGAAGAAGTTCGGCGCGATGGCCGCCGCGATCGTGCTCTACGTCGTCATCAGCCAGATCGGGCTGATCGTGGCCACCAGGATCGCGTCGGGCACCGACGACGCGAGCAACGTGATCTACTCGCAGGCCTGGATCGTCCTGCAGCTGCCTTACGGCATCCTCGGCGTGACGGTTCTGACGGCCATCATGCCCAGACTCAGCCGCAACGCCGCCAACGGTGACACCCCGTCCGTCGTCGACGACCTCTCGGTCGCCACCCGCCTGACGATGGTCGCGCTGGTGCCGATCGTGGTGTTCCTGACCTTCGCGGGACCGTGGGTGGGCGAGGCGCTGTACGGCTTCGGCCGGTTCGCCGATGTCGCACCCCGACTCGGCGAGGCCGTGAGCTGGTCGGCGTTCTCCCTCATCCCGTACGCCCTCGTCCTGATCCATCTCCGCGTGTTCTACGCCCGCGAGAAGGCCTGGACGCCGACGTGGATCATCCTCGGCATCACCGCCGTCAAGATCGGACTGTCTCTGCTCGCCCCGATCGTCGCGTCCGACCCGGATCAGGTGGTGCTGCTCCTCGGCGCAGCGACCGGCCTCGGGTATACGGTCGGCGCGATCATCGGCGGATACCTGCTACACAAGAGCCTGGGCCGCCTGCGGATGGCCAACGTCGGCAAGACGGTCTGGCTGGTCCTCATCGCCTCACTGGCCGGCGGTGCGGCCATGCTCGCGATCGACCGGATCCTGGGTCTCGACGCCATGACGAACGGCTGGATCGGCAACTTCGTCCGCGTCGCGATCGACGCCGTCATCATGCTCGGCATCACCTTCTCGATACTCTGGTTCGGCAAGATTCCCGAAGTCCTGGCAGTCACCGTGGCCCTGAGCCGCGTCGTTCGGAAATTCCGCGGCACAACTGCTCGGACGGACACCGATCCGGCCGCCGCAGAAACCGGCGTGATTCCGGTTATTCGAACCGAGCCCACATGGGACACTGCGCGGGATCGGCTCCCGTACCCTGGTCATCGGCACCCGGGGGCAGAAGCCAACGCAGGTCGACCTTTTGCAGGACAACACGGGGCATATTCGCCTGAAGGAGTGACAGTGACCGACGACGAAGTTGCTGGGGGGCCGGCACAATCTCCAGCAAGCGAAGCCGACCGAACGAGCGGCGGCGGCGTCGAGGTCGACACCCAGGACCGCACCGAACCCGTGAAGGCCGACGCTGCCTCGCCATCGAAGAGTGCGAAGCCCGCCGAGACACCGAAGCCGGCCGAGACACCGGCCGAGCCGAAGGCTGCACCCGAAGCGAAGAAGTCGGCCGCAGCTCCCGAGCCGGACGCCGAGAAGGCAGCCGACAAGCCTGCCCCGAAGCCGGCCGACAAGACGGTCTCCATCTCCAAGGCCGCTCTCGCGGCGCGTCCGACCGACAAGACCGTCTCCATCTCGAAGGCCGATCTCCCGGTCGAAGCCGACAGCGACAAGAAGGCCACACAGGAGTCGAAGCCTGCGGCCGACGCTGAGTCCACAGCGGATGCGGATTCCGAGAAGACCGAAGCGGCACCGGCCACACCCGACGCCTCCGACTCGGACAGCACCGACGAGGGTGCCACTGCAGCAGCCCCGGCGAGCGCTCCCGAGCGCACGCTCCGCGGCCCGACGCTCATTCCCGGTGCCTCCGTTGCCGGTGGCCGCTACCGACTGCTGGCACCTCACGGCGGAGCACGTGGACTCAAGTTCTGGCAGGCACACGACGTCAAGCTCGATCGCGAGGTCGCTTTGACGTTCGTCGACGCCGATCAGCAATCGACCGCCTCGACCGACGACCGCACGCAGGGACCGCAGGCGATTCTCTCGCGCACGCTGCGTCTGGGTCGGATCAATTCGCCCGGCCTCGCCCGCGTGCTCGACGTGGTACGTGGCAGCTCCGGCGGCATCGTCGTCGCGGAGTGGACTCCCGGCCGCTCACTGCGTGAGATGGCCGACACCGTGCCCTCACCGACCGGCGCTGCGCGTGCGATCAAGGTCCTCGCCGCAGCGGCCGAGGCAGCGCACCGCAGCGGAGGTGCCCTGTCGATCGACCACCCCGATCGGGTGCGTATCAGCTCGAGCGGCAACGCCGTCCTCGCATTCCCCGCGACACTGGCCGACGCCGACCCGAGTTCGGACGTCCGCGGACTCGGCGCGATGCTCTACGCCCTGATCACCGCCAAGTGGCCGCTGTCCGACACCACCGGCGATGCCGTCGTGTCCGGTGATGCAGCTCCGGCACGCAGCGTCGGTGGCATGCGTCCGGCCGACCGTGACGACAAGGGTGCCCCGCTCGAGCCGAGGCAGGTTCGTCCGGACGTTCCGTTCGAGATCTCCGCCGTCGCCGTGCGGGCATTGGAACAGAACAGCGGCATCAGGACCGCTGCCACCGTGCAGCACGTTCTCGATCAAGCAGCAGTGGTCAACGACAAGACGGATCTGATGCCGGCGCTGCGACTGGGCCAACGAGCGCCAGGTGCCAGTGGGCACTCGCTCGCCGATCCCGAGGAGATCGCTGCCGAGAAGGCCAAGTCGATGCGCACCAACATCGCCATCGCGGTGCTCGGTGCCCTGACGGTGGTGGTTCTCGCATTCGCCGGCTTCTGGCTGTTCACCTCGATTGCCGGCAACGACACCGACACTCCGCTCGACACCCAGGACTTCGGTCTCACCACTCCTGCCACGGCGCCACCGGCGGGCGATGCGACCGCTGCGCCGCCGGCCGAGACCGGTGGACCCGTGGCGATGGAGGACGTCAGCGTGTTCTCACCTCAGGGTTCCGCCGACAACCCCAGCACCGCGTCCAACGCGATCGACAACGACCCCAGCACAGCGTGGACGACCGACTCGTACTTCCAGCAGTTCCCGGCCCTCAAGAACGGCGTCGGGCTGCTCGTGTCCATTCCGTCCTCGACGCTGCAGAACGCATGGATCGAGTCGACATCTCCCGGAACTGTCGTCGAGATCCGGTCGGCCCCGAACGGCTCGCCCAGTCTCAGCGACACCACGCTCCTCGGTGAAGCCACACTGCAGAACGGCCGCACCGACATCGCCCTGAGCGACGCGGAGCCGACCGCGAACGTGCTCGTCTGGATCACCCGACTCGGCGAGCAGGGCGGCCGCATCGCCACCTCGATCTCCGGGATCGGTTTCGACTCCTAAATCGGGCTTTCGGTAGCCGATACCGACTTGTTTCGTACTTCGCGGTCTCGATGGCTTAGGCTCCCCCCAATGCGTTAACACGGGGGGAGCCGTTTTCGTATGACCGAACGTTTCGATTCGGCGCCAGGGGAGCGCACGGATGCGGAGCTTCTTGCTGCCCATGCGGCCGGGGAGCCGAATGCCTTCGCCACGCTGATCTACCGACATCACGAACATCTGTGGCTGACGGCTCGACGCACCAGCTACACGCCCGAGGACGCCTCCGATGCTCTGCAGGAGGCACTGCTCTCCGCTCACCGCACGGCCGGGTCGTTTCGCGCCGACGCCGCGGTGCGAAGTTGGTTACACAAGATCGTCGTCAATGCCTGCCTGGACCGCATCCGAAGAAACAAGGCTCGGCCGTCGGTTCCGTTGAGCGAGAACGAAAGTCACGAGCCCGTTTCGCCCAGGGACCGGATCTCCGAGACGGAGACGAGCATTCTCGTTCGACAGGCTCTGATGACGTTGCCACCCGACCAACGCGCAGCCGTCGTCATCGTGGACATGGAGGGCTATTCGGTGGCCGACGCTGCCGTGTTGCTCGGTGTTCCCACCGGTACCGTCAAGAGTCGATGCGCCCGCGGCCGCCTCAAACTCTCGACACAGCTCGCGTATCTGAAAGATGCAGGGAACCGAATCTGACCCTCTCGCGTCTATACCGTGTGAGAGGGAAAGCAGATTCGGCGGAGGGAGGCAGGAACGTGTCGTCGAGCACCGACGCTCCACAAGCCCCGTTCTCGCCGGAACTACTCGCCGATCTGCATGCGGATGCACTTCCCGAGGACGTCAGCAGACGACTGTGGCCACTGGTTCGTCTCGACGAGGATTCGATGCGGATCCTCGCCGGTCTCGACGCCGTCTCGGCTCGACTCCACGAGATGGGTGAGGACCCCACCGGAACGTTGTCGATTCCGCCCGAGGTCGCCCGGCAGATCGACCGCACTATCCAGACGGTCGAGCGATCGGCATCCGCGCCGGAGGTCATCGTTCCGCTCCGTCCCCGAAGACGACGTGTCGTCCTCGGAACTGCCGCTGCCGCAGCACTTCTGGTGGCCGGGTCGGTTGCCGTCGTGGCACTGCTGTACACCCCGAAGGAACCCGAATCGATCGCCGCCGACCCGTCGCAGGCTCCGGATTCGTCTCTGGTGCTCGATTCCGCCGACCTCGATTCCGGTTTCGCCTTCAGCATCATCGGCAAGCGCGATCCCGGAGCACTCGCCGATCCGGCCGATCTCGCTGCCTGCCTTCGGTCCAACGATGTGGATCCGGCCACCACCGTTCTCGGCTCCAGTCGAGTGCGCGTCGACGGCCGAGACGGAACCCTGCTCGTCCTCGCCGGAGCACAGCCCTCACAGTTCATCGCCCTCGCGGTGGGCAACGACTGCGGCACCGCCAACCCCGACGTGCTCACGCGTCGCGATATCGGCTGACGGATCTCTCACCGGGGAACAACTGCCTCTAGGGTGGTGTTGACCAGATGTACGTCGACAGTGGTGTGCGCTGAGCACTCGCTTGTCGACGACACGTACACGCCGCACAAGATCGGAAGGTCTGCATTGAGTACCCCCAAGGTTCACGATCTCATCATCGTCGGCTCGGGACCGGCCGGTTACACCGCCGGCGTCTACGCCGCACGCGCGGAACTGGAACCGATCCTGTTCGAGGGAACGCAGTTCGGTGGTGCGCTGATGACCACGACCGAGGTCGAGAATTTCCCCGGGTTCCGCGAGGGCATCATGGGCCCCGATCTGATGGAACAGATGCGCGAGCAAGCTCAGCGATTCGGTGCCGACATCCGAACCGAGGATGTCGAGGAGCTCGACCTGACCGGCCCGATCAAGACCGTCTCTGCCGGCGGCGAGACCTACCGGGCTCGCGCGATCATCCTCGCGATGGGCGCAGCAGCTCGCTACCTGTCCATCCCGGGTGAGGAGAAGCTGCTCGGACGCGGTGTCAGCGCCTGCGCCACCTGTGACGGCTTCTTCTTCCGCGATCAGGACATCGCCGTCATCGGTGGTGGCGACTCGGCCATGGAGGAAGCGACCTTCCTCACCCGCTTCGCACGCAGTGTCACCATCGTGCACCGCCGCAGCGAGTTCCGGGCGTCGCGCATCATGCTCGAGCGCGCCAAGAACAACGACAAGATCCGCTTCCTGACCGACACCAAGGTGCTCGAGGTCCTCGGCGACACGAGCGTGACCGGACTGTCGCTCGAACACGCCGACACCGGCGAGAAGACCACCCTGGACGTGACCGGAATGTTCGTGGCGATCGGTCACGACCCCCGCAACGAACTGGTCAAGGGCCAGGTCGAGCTCGACGACGCCGGCTACGTCAAGGTCGCGTCGCCCACTTCGGCCACGTCCATCGAAGGCGTGTTCGCTGCCGGAGACCTCGTCGATCACGTGTACCAGCAGGCCATCACCGCTGCGGGTACGGGCTGCACCGCGTCGATCGACGCCGAGCGTTGGTTGGCCGAGCAGGGCGATATCACCACCAACACACTCGAACACGCCGACCAACCGGTCGACGCCGTCAACGCCTGACAGGCACCGAGCTTCCAATATCGAGGAGATAGATATGTCCGACGACAAGAGCACCGTCACCATCACCGACGCATCGTTCGTCGACGATGTTCTGACCAGTGAGAAGCCCGTCCTGGTCGATTTCTGGGCCACCTGGTGCGGCCCGTGCAAGATGGTCGCCCCGGTTCTCGAGGAGATCGCGGCCGAGCACAAGGACAAGCTCACCATCGCCAAGCTCGACATCGACGCCAACCCGCAGGCCGCCCGCGACTTCAAGGTCATGTCGATTCCGACGCTGATCCTCTTCCAGGGCGGCAAGCCGGTCAAGCAAATTGTCGGCGCAAAGGGCAAGGCCGCGCTGCTCAAGGACCTCGAAGGCGTTATCTGACTCACCCGCACACCGTGTGGATTGCAGCGGAAGCCAGTCTTTCTGCGACAATCATCTGATGTGCCGATGCTTCGGCATCGGCACATCGGCCGCGAGGTGCGAGTGCCGTCGGAACGATCGAGAGGCTTTGTCGAGGATGCAGGAACTCAGTCACGGCGATTCCGGACCCGCCGTCGCCGAGGTCCGCGGCACCCTGTCGGCACTCGGCTTTCTCCACGAAGCAGTCGTTCCCCCAGGTCCGATGGCCGACGGCCACTGGACCGCTCCCGGATCCGTGTTCGACGGTGCCCTCGGAGGTGCCGTGCGCGCCTTCCAACAACACCGCGGCCTGCTGGTCGACGGCGTGGTGGGCCCGGCCACGTATCGCGCGTTGAAAGAGGCGTCGTATCGCCTCGGCGCTCGAACCCTCATCTATCAGCTGTCCGCTCCGCTGTACGGCGACGACGTCGCCTCGTTGCAAACGAGACTTCAGGATCTCGGCTTCTACAGCGAACGCGTCGACGGCTTCTTCGGTCCGCGCACACACGAGGGTCTGTCCTCGTTCCAGCGCGAGATCGGGCTTTCCCCCGACGGCATCTGTGGGCCTGCGACTCTGCGCTCTCTGGACCTTCTCGGAACTCGTGTCACCGGTGGATCCCCTCACGCCATGAGCGAGGAAGAACTCGTTCGTAAGTCCGGCCCGCAGTTGACCGGCAAGCGCATCGTCATCGACCCCGATCTCGGCGGAGCAGACACCGGACACATCGTCGACGGAGCGTTTGGCCGAGTCTCCGAATCGGAGATTCTGTGGGATCTGGCCAGTCGGCTCGAGGGCCGCATGGCCGCGACCGGCATGGAGACGTTCCTCTCCCGTGCGCGCGGAACCAATCCTTCGGTTGCCGACCGCGCCGAGACCGCAAATGCCTGGGGTGCCGATCTGATGATCTCGTTGCGCTGCGCATCGAGCACCAGCCCCATGGCCAACGGTGTCGCAAGCTTCCACTTCGGTAACTCGCACGGATCCACCTCGATGATCGGCCAGGTACTGACCAGCTACGTGCAGCGTGAAATCGTCGCTCGCACACCGCTTCTGGACTGCCGTAGCCACGGCCGCACGTGGGATCTGTTGCGTCTGACCAACATGCCGACCATCCAGATCGACCTCGGCTACCTCACCAACGAATCCGATGTCGACGTGCTCAGCGACCCGAAGTTTCGCGACATCATCGCCGAAGCAATTCTGATCGCCGTCAAACGTCTGTATCTACTCGGGCAGGACGATCAGCCGACCGGAACGTTCACCTTCGCGGAGTTGCTCGCCGAAGAACTCGCAGCCTCCGATCGCCCCTGACCGACCGCACACGAACGTGTCGATCGGTGAGTACTCAGCGCGCTCCGACGGTCGACTTCTGCTCGATGTCGACGACGGAGATACTCGCCGCGATCAGTAGCTGCTCGAGTGCGGATTCGACGTCCTGCTTCCATCCGTGATCACGATCGAGCTCGAGCCGTAGTCTCGGGAATCTGTGGTGGGGAGCGATGACCTCGAACCCGACCTTCTCGAGGAAATCCGCTTCGATCATGCACGTCGATGCCGAACACGTCAGTTGTGCGGTGGCGTTGGGAACCACCGGCGCAGCATCGTCGGCGTTGCGTCGAATGCCGAACGCTTCCAGAGCGCGAACGCCACGATTGACCAGATCACCCACGACCGCCTGGATCAGGGTCGCCGAATGCAGATCCGCATCGTCGGGCGAATCGATGCGGAGTTGCGTCAGTAGGACCGCATCGTGGCTGACGGGCGAAGTCGGGAACGTCGCCGCGCGTGGAACTGCTCGGGGTGGGCAGTAGAGCGCGCAGCCGATCGTCCTGCCATCGATGGACAGCAACTGCCCACACGATCCCCACTCGAGCATGATGGTCGACAGCCATACTTCGTTCTCGAATTCGAGATCGACCGACGAACTCTCCGACGCGGGATCGAGTACCCAGAAGCTGCACCGCCGCGAATGCGTCGGCAAGTGCTCGAACGAACCGAGCGTCACTCCGGTCACCATCGCCGACACCGCTTACCTCAGCCTTCGTGCACTCGTTCAACGCGAGAATTCTCCGTCGGAGTCGATCCGCTCCTCGACAAGGATGTCACATGGGTTGTTCCGCAGGCGTCACCCCCGCCATTCCATCGTCGAACCCGTCGAGCGGAGCGAATCATTCAAATGCGTTGTATGACAATATCTTTCGACCCTTTTGCGAACATTCGTGACCGCCTCCGACCGAGCTACGTCACAGTGACGTTTCGACCGCGTATGACTGGTCCTGAAAATTCGCCACTACTTTTTCTTCTGTGCTTCCATCATCTCGACGATCCTCTGAAGGTCATCGACCGAGCCGAATTCGACCACGATCTTGCCTTTCCGCTTGCCGAGGCTGACCGTCACTCGCGTATCGAACGAATCCGAGAGGCGATCGGCGACGTCCTGGAGGCCCGGCATCTGAATCGGCTTGCGACGGGGTGCCGGATCCGGGCTCTTTCCGTCCTCCCGATTGGCGAGGGTGACGGCCTCTTCGGTCGCGCGAACGGAGAGACCTTCGGCGACGATTCGCGCCGCCAGCGACTCCTGCGCATCCGACCCAGCGTCGAGCGACAGCAAGGCGCGGGCGTGTCCGGCCGACAGAACTCCGGCCGCCACTCGTCGCTGCACGGGAATCGGCAGCTTCAACAGACGAATCATGTTGGTGACGACCGGCCGTGATCGACCGATTTTCGCAGCCAGTTCCTCGTGCGTGACGTCGAATTCCTCGAGCAACTGTTGGTACGCGGCCGCTTCTTCGAGCGGATTGAGCTGTACCCGGTGGATGTTCTCGAGCAATGCATCCCGCAACATCGCATCGTCGGCGGTCTCCCGAACGATCGCGGGGATCGACTCGAGGCCGGCTTCCTGGCTTGCACGCCACCGACGCTCGCCCATGACGAGCTGATATTTTGCGTCACCGGCACCAGCGGAACCCGATACGAGGCGGACCACGATGGGCTGCATGAGTCCGAATTCACGGATCGAGTGAACCAGTTCGGCCAACGATTCGTCGTCGAAGACGTGCCTCGGTTGCTTCGGGTTGGCTTCGATTCGGTCCGGTGCGATCTCGCGATAGACGGCACCGACGGGGGAGAGGTCGTCTCCGCTCAGCACCGGCGGTGTCGGAGTGGGCGCCGTGGCTGTCTCGGTGAGATCGTCGGCGGGTGCGGTTCGCTTCGGCTTGGTGGACGTATCGGGACGGTCCTTGGCGTTGCGATCCGCGCCGATGATCACGTCTGCCGCGGCGTTACCGAGGCGTGGTCCGGCGTCAGGTCCGGTGGGGATCAGTGAGGCCAGGCCGCGACCCAGACCACCCTTGCGTGTCGAACTCATCTGGTTACTTCTTTCGTGCTTCGTCGATGCCGGCCGATCGGGCAGCGAGCTCTCGTCCGGCGTCCAGGTAGCTCATCGCACCTCGCGAACCGGGGTCGTAATCCAACACCGTCATGCCGTACCCGGGAGCCTCGGATACCTTCACGCTGCGGGGGATGACGGCGCGCAAGACGGCGTCCCCGAAATGCTTGCGTACTTCTTCTGCTACCTGGTCCGCCAACTTGGTGCGGCCGTCGTACATCGTCAGGATGACGGTCGAGACGTGCAGTTCGGGATTCAGATGAGACTGCACCAGCTCGATGTTGCGGAGGAGCTGACCCACGCCTTCGAGCGCGTAGTACTCGCACTGGATGGGAATCAGTACCTCGGTCGCGGCCACGAGCGCGTTGACAGTCAGCAGACCGAGCGACGGCGGGCAGTCGATCAGGATGAAGTCCGCGTCGATGCCGGCGAGCTCCTCCACGGACAGCGCCGTCTTGAGGCGCCCTTCGCGAGCGACCATCGACACCAACTCGATCTCGGCTCCGGCGAGGTCGATGGTTGCCGGGATGCAGAACAACCGGTCGCTGTGCGGACTCTTCTGCACGGCGTCCTTGGCGCTCACCTCACCGATGAGGACCTCGTAGCTCGACGGCACACCCGAGTGGTGCTCGACGCCCAACGCGGTGCTGGCGTTGCCCTGAGGGTCCAGATCGACCACGAGAACCGTCAGGCCTTGGAGCGCGAGCGCGGCAGCCAGGTTCACGGCGGTCGTCGTCTTCCCGACGCCACCCTTCTGGTTGGCAATGGTCAGCATGCGTCGCTTCGCCGGCTTCGGCAGCGACACCGATCCGGGATGCAGAACCTGGCTGGCTCGATGTGCCGCGGCACCGATGGGGGTGTCGTTCGGTGAGATCGCGTTGGTGTACTCGAACCCTGAGCCGGCCGTCACCCCCGACTTGTTTTCCGAGTTGCTCGAGGCGTTCTTCTTGGGCGCTGTTTCACGTGAAACAGCGGGATCGGACCCACCCGACATATGTGCTCCTTAGTGCGGAACTGACTGTGTTCAATACGATCGATCGGGTCGAGCGCGCGGCGTGTGAGCCCGCAATCGACTTCAGTGACGACTCAGTCTCCGCGGCTCACGCACCGCTCTGACGACAATGGTGGGAGTGGGCAACAGCCCGACTCCGCACTCCACTACCTCCAGCTTGCCAGCACCCATCCGAGCGAGGGAAACCCGGTCACGTTCGATCTCTTCAGCGGCGCTCGAACCCTTCAGAGCCAGCATTCGACCGTGCTCGTGAACGAGCGGCAGCGACCACTTTGCAAGCTTTTCCAAAGGTGCCACCGCCCTCGACGTCACCACGTCGGCGCCACCGGCTTCCTTCTTGACGCCGGGCTGCTCCGCGCGGCCGCGCACGACCAAGATGTTCAGATCGTGTTCCTCGATGAACTCGGCGAGATACACGGTCCGCCGGAGGAGGGGCTCGACGAGTGTCACGCGCAGATCGGGTCGCGCGATCGCCAGCGGGATCCCGGGCAAGCCCGCGCCGCTGCCGATGTCCACGACGGTCTCGCCTTCATCGATGAGCTCACCGATCGCCGCACAGTTGAGGATGTGTCGCTCCCAGAGCCGTGGAACTTCACGCGGTCCGATGAGTCCTCGTTCGACGCCTGCCGTTGCCAACGAGTCGTGATACCTCCGTGCCAACTCGAGCCGGTCACCGAAGATCTGCTCTGCCACGGCCATCACTTGGTTGCTGTCCGAGCCTTCTTGTTCCACGTGAAACATCTTCCCGTGCCCGAGCGCGGAACGCCAAACGACATCGCTGTAACTCGGCGGATTGCGACTTTCGCACCGGAATTGGCGACAGTACGGGCGCCGTGCGGGCTCCTTTCGGACCGAGTCGTAGCAAATCACGATTGGCGAGCTAGCCAGTTTTCGGTCAGGTCCGTCCGAGCAAACCGATCCGCCCGTGCGCTCGAATCAACGATCTCCAGCCCAGCCCGAATCGGAATCGCGCTGATCGATCCAAACCCGACGGACTCGGTCCTGTCGACGACTCGGCGTCTACCGGCCCCACATCATGTTTCACGTGAAACTTCTCCTCCCACGGTCAGCAGTCATTCGCCTACCGCGCACCGACTCGATAGGTCACGCGTTCGTCGACCGCAGGACAAATCGATAGGAGAAGAACAGACGTAATCGATCGGTTCGTCCGCACCTGGCAGCAGCCTCCGGAGTTCAACGGAGTGGGCGCGGTGCGATCCACACCAACGCCGCCGTACCGATGCCGCGCGACGGGTCCATCCCGTCGGCGAACGATCACAGTCGGTGGCGCTACGCCTTGACGACACGGATCCTCGAGAACGATGTTTCACGTGAAACCGAACCACCGTTGCTCAGCCCCGCGTCAAGCGTCATCGCAGAACGACCGCGGGTAACCGACGCACACCGCAGAGAATTCTCGGCTGCAATGGCGTTCCGGAGATCCTCGATCTTGACATCGGGCACGGACGGGGGAGAGTCCACAGTTTCGATCTCGATCGCATCGCGATCGACTCGAGCACCCAGCCGCTGCACCCGAACTCCAGACGCACCCACGCTTCATGTGGATCAGCCAGATGGGTCGGCAGTCGTACACAGTCGATCGCTGGACGGGCGCTCCCGTGCAACTGTCCCGAGCACATCGTCGGCCCTCGCTCACGTCCCCGAATCGAGCCCGCGGAGATTTCGACGGGCACCCTCTCGAAGATCGACAACGCCGCGAGCGTCGCCTCATCGTCGGCTTAGCGGTACGGGCACTTCGTATCGCGCTGGAGTTCCCGCCGCGGCTACAGCAATCGAACGATTCTCTCGACCTCCACAACGATCGATGCGCGACTGTCCAAGAGTCGCCTCGTCGTCGGAAGGATCGTCCATGAGCACGGGCCCGCTGTTGTCTATCTCCGAATCCCGGCAACGCCGATCTTTGCCGACATCGAATCCGACAGCGACGGCCGGATGTCCTGTCCCACGTATTTGCCCTCGGCCGGATCGTCGGCACACACCCTGCGCGATCGATGCCCGTTGCTATTTCTACGGTGTGTGTCTCGAACGCAGTTTCACTGCTGCGCCGACCTCGATCCGGACACCCAACTGGCATCGCACTGTTTCACGTGAAACCGCCCCGGCTCCGGACCGTCTCGAACGGCAGTCGAAATGTCTCAACCTCATCAGAGAACGAACGTCATGACGGCCCAGTGTGCGCAGTGCGTAGAACCAGCGTCCGCGAGAACAGCACTGCGACGGACGCAACATGCTTGGACGATGACGACATCGATGTCGCACGTTTCACGTGAAACAATTCCGCAGAATGTGCGCTCGATACCGACGCGTCCCACCGCCATAGTTGCCGTCACAGTGACGAAAGCGCACTGGATGCCTGGATCTGGTAATTCGGCGAGGAAATCGATCGAACCGGCAACATAGTCGTCTGCTCGGCGCACAAATTACATCGATGATATTCGCCAGGATGTGCGGCTCCATCCGGATACGACGATGGCCCCCACCGAAGTGGGGGCCATCGACTGGGAGGCTCAGTTACGCCTTGACGACGACTACTCGTCGGGCCGGCTCGACGCCGGTGCTTTCGCTCGCGACGCCGTCGATCTTCGCGACCGCGTCGTGCACGATCTTTCGCTCGAACGGAGTCATCGGGGTCAGCTCTTCGCGTTCACCGGATTCGAGAACGCGACGGGCTGCTTCGGCACCGAGGTTGCCGAGTTCTGTACGCCGGTTGGCGCGCCAGCCGGCGACGTCGAGCATCAGCTTGCTGCGCTCACCCGTCGACTGCTGAACGGCGAGACGAGTCAGCTCCTGCAGTGCATCGAGAACTTCGCCCTTGCGACCGACGAGCTTGGCGAGATCGTCGCCGCCGTCGATGCTGACGATCGCGCGATCACCCTCCACGTCGAGATCGATGTCGCCGTCGAAGTCCAGGACGTCCAGAAGTTGCTCGAGGTAGTCGCCGGCAATCTCGCCTTCCTCGACCAGATAATCCTCGTCGTCCTCGTCCTCGTCATCCTCGTCGGTCTTGTCCTCGACCACTCCCGAGTCATCGGATTCCTCGACCACAGGAGCCTGATCTGCCTCCACGTCGGCTGCACCCACCTGATCGGCCTCGACCACCACGTCACTCGCTCCATCCCCGGATACCGCGCCGGTTGTCCGTACTTCGTCGTTCTGTGCTTCTTCTACGTCCGCTGCCATGTTCGTCCTTCTCTCGACGTGTCGGTCAGCGCCGCTTGCGCTTGGTCGACTTGTTCCGGTTCGCCTGCGGTCTCGGTTTCGCCGGCGTTGCGGCACCGGTCGTCGAACCGGAACTGCCATCGGCGGTCTCCGCCACGGACGAATCGCTCGTCGGCGTCATCTTCGAGAGCTTGGGACGAGCACCTGGCTTCGGCTTGGTGGTCGATACCGGCTTCACACCGGGCTTGGGCGCGTTCTCGGAACGCTTCTCCACTGCGGCAGCGACCTTCGCGGCTTCTTCCTTGTCGATCTTTCCGAACACCAGGTGCTGCTGCGCGTAGGTCCAGGTGTTGTTGCTGACCCAGTACAGCAGGATCGCGACGGGCAGCAGGGCACCGAACACGAGAACACCGAGCGGGAAGACGTACAGCGCGAGCTTGTTCATGATCGCGGACTGCGGGTTCGCCGCGGCCGCCGCGCTCTGACGCGCGACCGATGCGCGCGAGTTCAGGTGCGTCATGATGGCCGCGATGATCATCAGCGGGATGGAGACTGCTGCGATGACCCAGGTGGACGGAATGGTCGCATCCGGTCCTACGGCGAATGCATTGAGCTGGTCCTGCGGCATCGTGATCCACGCCGAGATCGGTGCACCGAACAGGCGGGCGTCCAGGAAGGACTGCACGTCCGCCACGTTGAACGCGTAGTTCGACAGCTCGCGGTTCTCCTCGGGAGTCAACCCGAGCTGACCGAAACCGGTACCGGTGCGGTTGAACGAGCGCAGTACGTGGAACAGGCCGATGAACACAGGCGCCTGCGCCAGCACCGGCAAGCAGCCCATCAGCGGATTGAAGCCGTGCTCCTTCTGGAGCTTCTGCATCTCGACGGCCATCTTCTGCTTGTCTTTGCCGTACTTCTTCTGCAGCGCTTTGATCTGCGGCTGTAGCTCCTGCATCTGCCGCGTGGTGCGAACCTGCTTGACGAAGGGCTTGTACAGAATCAGGCGGAGGGTGAAGACCAGGAAGACGACGGACAGTGCCCAGGCGAACCCATTGCTGGGATCCTGGAACACAAAGCCGAACACCTTGTGCCACACCCAGAGAATCCAGGCAACCGGGTAGTAAATGAAGTCGAGCACGGCTCTATGTACTCCTCTGTTCTTCCACTCGCACGAGATCGTGGTGTTCTTCGGTTTCGGTAGGTTCGGTGACGATCGCGCGCCACCTACCGGGTTCGGGTACCGGGTCCCACCCTCCAGAGTGCCAGGGAGCACATTTGAGGAGGCGGACGACTGCCAGCAACGAGCCCTTCGTCATTCCGTGCACCTGGAGTGCCTCGATGGCGTACTCGCTGCAGGTGGGGGAGAAGCGACAGGTGGGAGGTCTCATCGGGGACACGTATGTCCGGTACAACCCGATGACGTAGACGAGTGTTCGAGCAGGAATGGAACGAAGGTTGCCCATGAATGTCATGACGGCGGACCCTTCGGAGCTTCGAGAAGACCGAGCTTCTTCAATCCTGAACGCAGTTGAATCGATAGATCTGCCGAGGACGCGCGCGCGGCTCCGGGCAGTGCACGGACCACCACGTCGGTGGTCTCGGGGAGCTCACCGATGACGTCGGTACAGATATGCCGAAGCCGGCGCGCAACTCGATGACGAGTTACGGCCGGCCCGACTGCCTTGCTGACGATCAATCCGAATCGTGGCCCGCGAACGGTCGATGCGATGTCCTGTTCGTCACGCACCACGGCGTGAACCACAAGATCCGATCTACCCATTCGGCGTCCTCGACGCACCGCTACGGAGAAATCACGTGCTCGGTGTAGTCGATTCGGCTCAGGAAGCATCCCGAGCTCCAAGCTTCGGACGAACAGATATCAGGCTGTGAGTTCTTTACGGCCCTTGCCGCGACGTGCGGAAACGATTGCACGACCCGCACGGGTACGCATACGAAGACGGAAGCCATGAACGCGCGCGCGGCGGCGATTGTTCGGCTGGAACGTCCGCTTGCCCTTGGCCACGGTCAACACTCCTCGAGATTCGACGACGCCGATCTGTCGGCGCCTGCTGTAAAGGTTCTCAGCGAGTTCGGATGAAGTCGCTAGCCTCCCGAGCGAGAAATCCGAGTGAAGACAGACTGTGAGCAGCCAGCAAGCATCGGCCACCTCGCTATTGGGTGACTGTTCGAGAGTACTGATCGAGTCACTGCCGGTCAAACTCGCTCTCGAGTGCACCGTGCCGTCGTTCATGCACAGGCAGTGCCGGTCCGGGGCCACCGATGGTGGGACGGTGCTCGACATCGCCGCCGAACGAGCAGGCACTGCGACACAATTCGTCCGATCGCACGACAGACAGTCGGCATCGATGCAGGTCAGACTGGCGCAAACGCCATACCACGAACCGAAACGCGTTCTGGGGTCACATCGGTGTCGTTTATCCACACCTGTGGATAATTGTGTGGAAACACAGTTCAGGTGGCATATTCGTACCTTGCGGGGTCCACCCACGGACCCTGGTCTCGGCCGCAGCGACGCACGAACGACGACGCTATCCGACGCTGTTGCTGCGCGGGTACGAAACGACGCACGAACTCACGCGTCGAACACCGCCCGAGACCAATGCTCGACGACGGAGGGCCCAACGTGAACGACGATCCGGATGCGCTCGCGCGCATCTGGCCCGAGGTGGTCGCGGAGCTCACATCCGACCGACACAGTGGGTCGCCGCTGACCAAAGGCCAGAAGGCCTGGCTCGCGCTGGTCAAACCGCTGACCTTGACGCAGGGGTTCGCACTGCTCGCAGTTCCGTCGACCTTCGCGCAGGAAGCGATCGAGCGAGATCTTCGCGAACCCATCCTCGGCGCCCTCGGGCGTCACCTGGGACAGGGTGTCGAGGGACTCGGTGTGCGTATCTCGGCTCCCGAGGACGAGAAGATCGAGGCCGAGCGATCCACGTACCCCGATGCAGTCAGTTCTCCTACCTACCGGCGCCGCATCCTGACCAGCAGAGACGACGAGCCGTCGGACTCCGAAACAGCCGACTACGAAGAGGTCGACGACGAACGCGAGGCCTTGGCCAGCGTCCAGAACTCCTGGCCGACGTATTTCACCAAGCCTCCCGACTCGACGCCACCGTCCTCGGGCGCCAACAGCCTAAACTCGAAGTACACCTTCGACACGTTCGTCATCGGTGCCTCCAATCGCTTCGCACACGCAGCCGCGGTGGCCATTGCCGAGGCACCTGCTCGCGCCTACAACCCGCTGTTCGTCTGGGGGGCGTCGGGTCTGGGCAAGACGCATCTGCTGCACGCGGCCGGCCACTACGCGCAGCGGTTGTTCCCGGGCATGCGCGTCAAGTACGTCTCGACCGAGGAATTCACCAACGACTTCATCAACAGTCTTCGTGACGACCGGAAGGTGGCGTTCAAGCGCCGCTACCGGGAGACCGACGTGCTGCTCGTCGACGACATCCAGTTCATCGAAGGCAAGGAAGGCATCCAGGAGGAGTTCTTCCACACCTTCAACACCTTGCACAACGCGAACAAACAAATCGTCGTCTCGTCCGACCGGCCACCGAAGCAACTGGCCACGCTCGAGGAGCGACTTCGTACCCGCTTCGAGTGGGGCCTGATCACCGATGTGCAGCCACCCGAGCTCGAGACGCGAATCGCAATTCTGAGCAAGAAGGCTCGGATGGATCGGCTCGATGTGCCGCACGACGTGCTCGAGCTCATCGCCAGCCGGATCGAACGCAACATTCGTGAGCTCGAAGGTGCCCTCATTCGAGTGACGGCCTTCGCATCGCTGAACGGACAGGCACTCGACCTCACCCTGGCCGAGGTGGTCCTGCGCGATCTCATCCCCGATTCGTCGAGTCTGGAGATCAACGCGGCCACGATCATGGCAGTGACCGCGGAGTACTTCAACACGTCCATCGAGGACCTGTGCGGTCCGGGTAAGGCCCGAGCACTGGCCATGGCCAGGCAGATCGCGATGTATCTCTGCCGTGAGCTCACCGATCTGTCGCTGCCCAAGATCGGCCAGACGTTCGGTCGCGACCACACGACGGTGATGTACGCGGACAAGAAGATCCGCAAGGAGATGACCGAGCGTCGCAAGGTCTACGACCAGGTCCAGGAGCTGACGGCGCGGATCAAGCAGCGCTCGAAGAGATAGACGACCCGGCACGGACCGACTCGTCGGACGGCACCGAATCCCATCGCGGGTTCGGTGCCGTTGTGCTTTTCTCGTCGTTCGGCGGACCGATTCTCGACGCGGATTCGGTGATTTTTCGAGGCGTCGACCATTGATTCACACCTGTGGATAACCATGTGGACAACATCGAAGTTTTGGGGATGGAGTGTGGGCGCCTGTGCACCGATGTGATTCGTCCACAGGCAGCGGTTCGTCAACCACGAATTGGTCCCGAGTTCATCCCCACGACACCACGCTCGGCCACCAGCGGATCGAGTGGTCCGTGCACAGATTCCACAGGACCTATTAATACTTCTGTTTTCTCCTTGAAAGAACTTCTTTGAAAACAGGTGTTGGGGAACGATCCGTTCACAGGCCCCTCGGGGACACCTGAATCCCGAGTTCGGCGAGACCCTCGCGCTTCCGTCTTGGGTTCGGAGGGCATACGGTGTGCTTGCGCTGGATGTGCCACACTCGTCGTTGCATCGGTTCGAGCGGCAACCATCGTGGTTGCACCGCCGGATCGTGAAGACGAACGCCACCGAACGAGAGGAAATGCCGAGCGATGGAGCTTGGAAGTTTGAAGTTTCGCGTTGCTCGTGAAGATTTTTCCGATTCCGTCGCGTGGGTGGCTCGTAGCCTGCCGTCCCGGCCGCCCGTTCCCGTTCTCGGTGGAGTTCTTCTTGCCGCCGACGAGCAGGGTCTGACGGTCTCCGGATTCGATTACGAGGTCTCCGCTCAGGTCAAGGTCTCCGCCGAAGTTGCCACTGCAGGCCGAGTTCTGGTGTCGGGCAAGCTACTTGCCGATATCACCAAGTCGTTGCCGAACAAGCCGGTCGACGTCACCGTCGACGGAACCCGCGTTCTGGTCAACTGCGGCAGCGCCAAGTTCTCACTGCCCACGATGCCGGTGGAGGACTACCCGCAGCTCCCCGAGCTGCCCAACAACACCGGTTCGCTGGCCGGCGATGTCTTCTCCGAGGCAATTGCCCAGGTCGCCGTGGCGGCGGGCAAGGACGACACACTGCCGATGCTCACCGGTATCCGCGTCGAGATCGACGGCACCAACGTCGTTCTCGCGGCCACCGACCGTTTCCGGTTGGCCGTTCGAGAGGTGGAGTGGACTCCCGCCGGCGCCGATACCACCACCGCGGTGCTCATCCCGGCCAAGACCCTGTCCGAGTCGGCCAAAACCCTCGGCGGCAACTCCGGCTCACCCGTCGAACTGGCCCTCGGTTCCGGTTCGACCATCGGTAGTGACGGGCTGCTCGGCATCGTCAGCGATGGGCGCCGCACCACGACGCGTCTGCTCGACGCCGAATTCCCGAAGTTCCGTCAGTTGCTGCCGGCCGAACACACTGCGGTGGCGACCCTCGAGATCGCGTCGCTGATCGAAGCGATCAAGCGTGTGGCTCTCGTCGCCGAGCGTGGCGCGCAGGTTCGACTGGAGTTCAACGGCGAGGGTGTGTTGCTCTCCGCAGGTGGAGACGATGCAGGTCGCGCCGAGGAGGCTCTGCCTGCCGATTTCCAGGGCGAGGCTCTGACCATCGCGTTCAACCCCGGTTACCTCATCGACGGCCTGTCGTCGCTGCACAGCGAGAAGGTTACGTTCGGATTCACGACGCCGAGCCGACCCGCAGTGCTGCGGCCGACCTCGGACGAGGAACTGGTGCCCGATGACGCGGGCAAGTTCGCGGCGCCGCAGTCCGAGTACACGTACTTGCTGATGCCGGTCAGGCTGCCGGGCTGATCCGGTCTGGTTACTGTTGAACCCGCGCGAACTTTCGCACCTGACACAGACAAGGACGCCTCATCATGCAGCTGGGCTTGGTCGGTCTCGGAAAAATGGGCTTCAACATGCGCGAGAGACTGCGTGAGCACGGTCACGAGGTGGTCGGCTACGACCCCCGACCGGAGGTGACCGATACTCCGTCACTGGCCGGTCTGGCCCAGGCGCTGACGGCGCCTCGTGTGGTGTGGGTGATGGTTCCGTCGGGCAAGATCACCCGCGACACCATCACCGGTCTGGCCGATGTGCTCGAGCCGGGCGATCTGGTGATCGACGGCGGAAATTCTCGATTCACCGACGACAAGCCCAACGCAGAGCTGTTGGACGCCAAGGGAATCGGCTACATCGACGCCGGAGTATCCGGTGGCGTCTGGGGCCTGAAGAACGGCTACGGCCTGATGGTCGGCGGTCAGGACGAGCACGTCGCTCGGGCGATGCCGATCTTCGACGCCTTGCGTCCCGAAGGCGAGCGTGCGGACGGTTTCGTGCACGCCGGTCCGGTCGGTGCAGGCCACTACTCGAAGATGGTGCACAACGGCATCGAGTACGGGTTGATGCAGGCGTACGCCGAGGGTTACGAGATCCTCGAGGCCGAAGAACTCGTGCAAGATGTCCAGGGCGTACTGCGAGCCTGGAGCAAGGGAACGGTCGTGCGATCGTGGCTGCTCGACCTGTTGGTCGAAGCGCTGGGCCAGGATCCGGAATTCAGTGCGATCTCCGGCTACACCGAGGATTCCGGTGAGGGCCGTTGGACCGTCGAGGAGGCCATTCGTCACGCGGTCCCCGCACCGGTCATCTCCGCGGCCCTGTTCGCGAGATTTGCGTCGCGGCAAGAGGATTCACCGGCAATGAAGGCTGTTTCCGCACTGCGCAACCAGTTCGGCGGGCACGCGGTGAAGAAGGCCGATGCCGACGAGACCCTGCGCGCCCCGGCGCCGAAGAACACCGAGTAAGTGTTCGTTCGGTCTCTGCAGCTGCACGATTTTCGATCCTGGGACGATCTCACCGTCGACCTCGGACCGGGCTCGACCGTGTTCGTAGGGCCCAACGGACACGGCAAGACCAATCTGCTCGAGTCGCTCAACTATCTGTCGACGTTGTCCTCGCATCGTGTGTCGTCGGACGCTCCCATGATTCGAGCCGGTGCTGCCAAGGCCTTCGTGGGCAGCGCCGTGGTCAATCACGGTCGCGAATTGATCATCGATGTCGAGCTCCTCGAAGGCAGAGCCAACAAGGCTCGGATGAACAGGTCTCCGCTGCGGCGCCCCCGTGAGATTCTGGGGGTGTTGCAGAGTGTGCTGTTCGCTCCCGAGGATCTTTCGCTCGTGCGCGGCGATCCCGGCGAGCGACGCCGCTATCTCGACGAGCTACTGACCACTCGGATTCCTCGAATGGCCACCGTCCGTGCCGATTACGACAAGGTGCTGCGGCAACGATCGGCTCTGCTCAAGACGGCGAGTGGATCGCTGCGTCGCGGATCGTCCTCGGGCGACGGCGCGAGTGCGCTCGCCACCCTGGACGTCTGGGATGGTCATCTGGCAGCGCACGGAGCTCGATTGCTCGCTGCCAGAATAGCTTTGGTTCACGAGCTGATGCCGTTCGTGCAACAGGCCTACAGTTCGATCGCACCCGAGTCGCGGTTGGCTGCCGTCGCCTATCGCTGCAGTCTGGCCGAGGCGCTCCCACCGGAGTTCTCCGATGCCGACCGTGCACCAGAGCCCGACGACACAGAAGTTCTCGAAGCTGCCTTCCTCCACCAACTTTCGGTGATGAGACAGCGTGAAATCGAACGCGGGGTCTGCCTGGTCGGACCGCACCGCGACGACCTGGAACTGATGCTCGGTGACCAACCGACGAAAGGCTTTGCCAGCCATGGTGAATCGTGGTCGTACGCGTTGTCTCTGCGGCTCGGCTCCTTTGCCTTGTTGCGGGAGGACGGTACCGACCCGGTACTGATGCTCGACGACGTCTTCGCCGAACTCGACCGCAAACGGCGTGCCGCGCTGGCGACGGTGGCGGCCGGTGCCGAGCAGGTGCTCATCACGGCCGCGGTACCCGAGGACGTACCACCCGAGCTGGACGCTCGTCGCTACGGAGTGGAAGCGAAGCAGAGCGCGGATTCCGGTGCAGCAGGACGTATCTCGCGTATCTCGGACTTGTCGGACGATCTCGACATCGCACGTTCGGAAGGTGAGGATCGATGACCGACGACGACGCGACTCCCACGGACAACGGTGACGTACCGGAACTGAAAGGCGTGGATCTGGCGCGTCGAGCACTCGAGGACGCCCGGGCCGCAGCCAAGGCCAGCGGCAAATCGGTGGGACAGGGACGGTCGTCACCGACGGGCGGAGTCAGAGCACTGCGGGGGCGTCGTCGCCGGGGCTGGTCGGGAGCCGGGCCGGACGACCGTGATCCCCAGGCGTTCGGGGCGCTGGCGAACTCGATCGCGTCCAAGCGCGGATGGTCGGCGAAGGTGTCGGAGGGCGCGGTGCTCGGCCGGTGGCCGAGCGTGGTCGGCGAGGACATCTCGGCTCATGCGGACCCCACCGGTCTCAAGGACGGAGTGTTGAGTATTTCCGCCGAGTCCACGGCGTGGGCGACCCAGTTGAGGCTGATGCAGTCGCAGATTCTGGCCAAGATCGCTGCCGCTGTCGGTCACGGCGTGGTGACCTCGCTACGCATCACCGGTCCGACGACCCAGAGTTGGAGAAAAGGCGAACGGCACGTCCGGGGACGAGGGCCGCGCGACACGTACGGATAGTGAGAGGTCCCAACCTTCACTTTCGAAACCTCCTGGTCCAGGTGATTCTCAACAGATGTTGGGGCCAGTGTTGCTGTGACATGGTCGATGTGCGTAGCGTGATTCGGGACACGCAACGGTCGGGGGACCGATTTACTGTTCTGTGCGCATCGGACGAGGAGAAGTTGTGTCTGCACCAACGAAGAAGACATCGACAGCAGCCGTCGATGTGGACGGAACCCCCGAAGATCGCGTCATCCTGCACGCGCGGAACGTGGAGTTCGATTGGAACTCCCTGCCGCTGCACTACATGGACGGCAACCCACTCGCGACGCACCTGATCAACGTGATGCACCTGCTCCTGCCCGAGGGTGAGGAGTGGTTCGTGCGCACGTTCAAGGAGGCGCTGCCACTTATCCACGACGATCAGCTGCGCGACGACGTGATCGGATTCATCGGTCAGGAAGCGATGCACGCGCAGGCGCACACCGATGTGCACGATCAGCTTCGGGCCCACGGCATCGACGTCGATCCGTACGTCGATCAGATGAAGTTCCTGTTCGGCCGTGCTCTCGGAAACCGGTCCGGTCACGGCCAGAACAGCCTGGTCGAACGTCTCGCCCTGATCGCCGCCGCCGAGCACTTGACCGCTTTTCTCGGCGATTGGGTTCTCAATGCCACGGCGTTGGACGAGGCGGACATCGATCCGATCATGCTTGACCTGCTGCGGTGGCACGGAGCCGAAGAGGTCGAGCATCGATCGGTGGCCTACGAGGTGATGCGATACTTCGACGTCCGCCCGGCCCGTCGGATCCGAACCTACGTCGTCATCGCGCCCACGCTCGTGTGGTTCTGGACCCGCGGTGTTCGCTTTCTCATGAGCCAGGATCCGACGCTGGCGCACCTTCCCGCCAAGCAGCGCACACCGTCGTTCCGAGAGTTTCGCCGAGTGGCCGCTGCGGGTCTGTTCCCGACCCCAATGTCGATGGTGAAAGCGTCGCTGCGCTACTTCAAGCGCACGTACCACCCTTCGCAGGAAGGGTCGACGGTGCAGGCAGTGCAGTATCTGGCCACCTCACCGGCAGCTCGGTCCGCCGATCGATGACCAAACGCACGTTGCGGAGCAAGCTCGGCGCAATGGCACAGAAGGTGGACTCGTTCCGACTGGGACGCACGATTCCGAAGAATCTGTACGGCCGCGACGAGCCCGATCAGACCGTGTCACTGGTGACCGACGCGCTCGACAAATGGTTCGCGCTGCTCGACGGTGACGACTACGACGCGTCGTTCGCGGCACCGCTCGTCGTCCGGACCCGCGTACTGACCTTGGTCTCACGCGAAGTGCTCTGCGTGGACGAGCACGTGGTCCGACTGACGTTCGCCGCGGCCGACGGAGCGGTGTTGCCTGCGTGGGCACCGGGAATGCATCTGGACTTCTATCTCCCGTCCGGCCGCCGTCGGCAGTACTCGTTGTGTGGCGATCCGGATGCCGACTCGTACTCCATCGCGGTGCGCCTGGTGCCCGACGGCGGCGGCGGGTCGCGCGAGATGCACGGTCTCCCGGTCGGCACCGAAGTCTCGATTCGGGGGCCGCGCAACGGTTTTCCGTTCGTAAAGTCCGAGCATGCACTGTTCGTGGCCGGAGGAATCGGTATCACTGCCATCATCTCGATGGTCCGTCGCGCTCGCCGGACGGGAATGGACTGGCACCTGGTCTACTGTGGCCGTTCGCGTGAATCGATGCCGTTCCTCGACGAGATCGCCGGTTGGGAGGCCGAGCGTGTCACGGTGCGGACCGATGATGTGGACGGCATGCCGTCGAGCATGGATCTGCTCGGTGCCGCGGCACCGGGTGGTTCGGTCTACGTGTGCGGGCCGCCGCCGATGATCGACCTGGTTCGGGCTTCGTTCGACTCCTTGCCCGCAACGCATCTGCACTTCGAGCGGTTCTCGCCGCCACCGGTGAAGAACGGTGCCGAATTCGAGGTCCAACTCGTCGACTCCGGTGACATCGTCACGGTCGGCCCGGAAGAGACTGCGCTGCATGCCATTCGGCGGCTGCGCCCGGATGTGGCGTACTCCTGTCAGCAGGGTTTCTGCGGGACGTGTCGCGTTCGAGTACTGAGCGGAACACCGCAGCATCGGGAGAATCGACTCACGGCCGAGGAGCAGCAGCGTGAGATGTTGATCTGCGTGTCGCGTTCCGAGGGCGAACGGATCGTGCTCGATCTGTAGCCGAATCGCCGGTTTTACCCTTCATCTTTGCCGTCCGGTATCGAAAAAATGCGTCTGTGAAGCAATCAGGGGCCTTTTAGGGGTGTCATCGTGCCCATGCTGTCGCAGGCAACCAGTACTATGGACCGGTACGACATCAAGCCCGGAAAAAACGCATGGACTCGGGCGCGGCCGGAACCGACTGCGCCCATCCCTGCGGTAGCACCCTGCGGGGTGTGAGCGGGGTAGTGGACGCGTAGAAGGAGAACCAGCTAACCGTGGCTGCCCAGAAGTCAGGTATCAACGACAACAGCAAGGATTACGGCGCTTCGTCCATCACGGTCCTCGAGGGCCTGGAAGCGGTTCGTAAGAGGCCCGGTATGTACATCGGCTCCACCGGTGAACGAGGCCTGCATCACCTGATCTGGGAGGTCGTCGACAACTCCGTCGACGAGGCCATGGCCGGCTATGCGTCCACCGTCGACGTCACCATCCACGAGGACGGCAGCGTCGAGGTCAAGGACGACGGTCGAGGAATTCCCGTCGCCATGCACGCCTCCGGTGTTCCCACCGTCGAGGTCGTCATGACACAGCTGCACGCAGGCGGCAAGTTCGACTCCGACTCCTATGCCGTCTCCGGTGGACTGCACGGCGTCGGCATCTCGGTGGTGAACGCACTCTCCACCAAGGTGGAACTTCAGATCGCGCGCGACGGTCATCGCTACAAGCAGACCTACGACTACGCCAAGCCCAGCCCGCTCGAGACCGTCGGCGATACCGACGAGACCGGGACCACCGTACGATTCTGGGCCGACGGCAAGATCTTCGAGACTCTCGACTACAGCTTCGAGACCGTGCACCGTCGCCTGCAGGAGATGGCGTTCCTGAACAAGGGACTGACCATCAACTTCACCGACGAGCGGGTGGCAGCCACCGACGCCACCGAGGAAGAACTCGGTGAGACGGCCGAGGCACCCAAGACCGCCGAGGAAGAACAGGCCGACGCGGCCGTCGCCAAGCCGGCCAAGGTGCGCAAGCGGACCTATCACTACCCGGACGGCCTGGTCGACTTCGTCAAGCACATCAACAGGACCAAGACCGCGATCCACAATTCGGTCGTCGGCTTCACCGGTAAGGGTGAGGGCCACGAGGTCGAGATCGCCATGCAGTGGAACGCCGGTTACTCCGAGTCGGTACACACCTTCGCCAACACCATCAACACGCACGAGGGCGGCACCCACGAAGAGGGCTTCCGAACCGCGCTCACCTCGACGGTGAACAAGTACGCACTCGAGAAGAAGCTCGTCAAGGAGAAGGACGTCAAGCTCACCGGCGACGACATCCGTGAGGGTCTGGCCGCAGTCATCTCGGTACGGGTCGGCGAGCCGCAGTTCGAGGGACAGACCAAGACCAAGCTCGGCAACACCGAGATCAGGTCGTTCGTGCAGAAGGCATGCAACGAGCACCTGGCGCACTGGTTCGAATCGAACCCCGCCGACGCCAAGACCATCATCAACAAGGCGGTCTCCTCCGCGCAGGCCCGGATGGCCGCACGCAAGGCGCGAGAATTGGTGCGCCGCAAGAGCGCAACCGATATCGGAGGCCTGCCGGGCAAGCTCGCCGACTGCCGCTCGAACGATCCGAGCAAGTCCGAGATCTACATCGTGGAGGGCGACTCCGCCGGCGGCTCGGCCAAATCGGGACGCGATTCGATGTTCCAGGCGATCCTGCCGCTGCGCGGAAAGATCATCAACGTCGAGAAGGCTCGCATCGACCGCGTCCTCAAGAACAACGAGGTCCAGTCGATCATCACCGCCTTCGGCACCGGCATCCACGACGAGTTCGACATCACCAAGCTTCGCTATCACAAGATCGTGCTGATGGCCGACGCCGACGTCGACGGCCAGCACATCTCGACCCTGCTGATGACGCTGCTGTTCCGCTTCATGCGACCGTTGATCGAGCACGGCCACGTCTACCTGGCCATGCCGCCGCTGTACAAGTTGAAGTGGAGCCGGGGTGAACCCGACTTCGCCTACTCCGACCGCGAGCGCGACGGTCTGCTCGAGGCCGGTATCGCGAACAAGCGCAAGATCAACGTCGAGGACGGCGTCCAGCGCTACAAGGGCCTCGGCGAGATGAACGCCAAGGAACTGTGGGAGACCACCATGGATCCGTCGGTGCGCGTCCTGCGTCTGGTGACACTGGACGACGCGGCGGCAGCCGACGAGCTGTTCAGCGTGCTGATGGGCGAGGACGTGTCCGCGCGTCGTAGCTTCATCGCCCGCAACGCGAAAGATGTTCGCTTTCTTGACGTTTAGTCACTTCCCTTCACGCACCGATGAGTTCTCTCGGTGCGTGACGGTGACCGTTTCTCGAGGAGATTTGCATGTCTGACATCACCGAACCGCCGGTAGGACCCCCGCCGGGTTCGACCACCAACGCCGAGGGCGGCGACCGGATCGATCCGGTCGACATCCAGCAGGAAATGCAGCGCAGCTACATCGATTACGCGATGAGCGTCATCGTCGGGCGCGCACTGCCCGAGGTGCGTGACGGACTCAAGCCCGTGCACCGCCGCGTGCTGTACGCGATGTACGACTCCGGCTTCCGGCCCGACCGCAGCTACGTCAAATCCGCACGCCCCGTTGCCGAGACGATGGGTAACTACCACCCCCACGGCGACACCTCGATCTACGACGCACTGGTGCGTCTGGCCCAGCCGTGGTCGATGCGGTACCCGCTGGTCGACGGCCAGGGCAACTTCGGATCCCGCGGCAACGACGGTGCCGCTGCCATGCGTTACACCGAGGCCCGGCTGACTCCGCTCGCGATGGAGATGTTGCGCGACATCGACGAGGAAACCGTCGACTTCATCCCCAACTACGACGGCAAAACCCAAGAGCCGACGGTCCTTCCGTCCCGCGTGCCGAACCTGTTGATGAACGGCTCCAACGGCATCGCCGTCGGTATGGCCACCAACATTCCGCCGCACAACCTGCGTGAACTGGGCGACGCGGTGTTCTGGGCCCTCGACAACTTCGAGGCCGACGAAGAAGCGACGCTCGCGGCCTGCATGGAACGCGTCAAGGGCCCCGACTTCCCGACCCACGGCCTCATCGTCGGTGGCCAGGGCATCCAGGATGCGTACTCCACCGGCCGCGGCTCGATCCGCATGCGCGGCGTCGTCGAGATCGAAGAAGATTCCAACGGTCGCACCACGATCGTCATCACCGAGCTGCCCTACCAGGTCAACCCGGACAACCTGATCACCTCGATCGCCGAGCAGGTCCGAGACGGCAAGCTCTCGGGCATCTCCAAGATCGACGACGAGTCCTCCGACCGTGTCGGCATGCGCATCGTCGTCACGATCAAGCGCGACGCCGTCGCGAAGGTCGTGCTCAACAATCTCTACAAGCACTCGCAGCTGCAGACGAGCTTCGGCGCGAACATGCTCTCGATCGTCGACGGCGTTCCGCGGACGCTGCGCCTGGATCAGATGATCCGCTTCTACGTCACTCACCAACTCGACGTGATCGTCCGACGTACGCGGTATCGCCTGCGCAAGGCCGAAGAGCGCGCCCACATTCTGCGCGGCCTGGTCAAGGCTCTGGATGCGCTCGACGAGGTCATCGCGCTGATCCGGGCATCTCCAACGGTCGACGACGCGCGGCAGGGCCTGATCTCGCTGCTCGACATCGACGACATTCAGGCCCAGGCCATCCTCGACATGCAGCTGCGGCGCCTCGCAGCCCTCGAGCGTCAGAAGATCATCGACGAGCTGGCCGAACTCGAACGCACCATTGCCGACCTGCAGGACATTCTGGCCAAGCCGGAGCGGCAGCGACAGATCGTGCGCGACGAGCTCGCCGAGATCGTCGAGAAGTTCGGCGACGACCGTCGCACGCGCATCATCGCCGCCGACGGGGACGTCAACGACGAGGATCTGATCGCCCGGGAGAACGTGGTCGTGACGATCACCGAGACCGGTTACGCCAAGCGCACCAAGACCGACCTCTACCGCTCGCAGAAGCGCGGCGGCAAGGGCGTGATGGGAGCGGGGCTCAAGCAGGACGACATCGTCAGCAAGTTCTTCGTCTGCTCGACGCACGACTGGATCCTGTTCTTCACCACCAAGGGGCGCGTCTACCGGGCCAAGGCCTACGAACTGCCCGAGGCCAACCGGACCGCCCGCGGTCAGCACGTCGCGAACCTGCTGGCCTTCCAGCCGGACGAACGCATCGCCCAGGTCATCCAGATCAAGACCTACGAGGATGCGCCGTATCTGGTGCTCGCCACCAAGGGCGGTCTGGTCAAGAAGTCACGACTGACCGATTTCGACTCCAACCGCAGCGGCGGCATCGTGGCCGTCAACCTGCGCGGCGAGGACGAGTTGGTCGGGGCCGTTCTCGCGTCCTCGGACGACGATCTGCTGCTGGTCTCGGCGCAGGGACAGTCCATCCGGTTCTCTGCCACCGACGAGGTGTTGCGCCCGATGGGCCGCGCCACCTCGGGCGTGCAGGGCATGCGCTTCAACGGCGAGGACGCGTTGCTCTCGCTCAACGTCGTCAGCGAGAACAAGTTCCTGCTGGTCGCGACCTCGGGTGGATACTCCAAGCGGACCGCGATGGAGGACTACCCCCAGCAGGGCCGCGGCGGAAAGGGAGTGCTGACAATCCAGTACGACCCGAAGCGTGGCACGCTGGTGGGAGCTCTCATCGTCGACGACGAGGACGAGCTGTACGCCATCACGTCCAGTGGTGGCGTGATCCGGACCGCTGCCAAGCAGGTTCGGAAGGCCGGCCGACAGACCAAGGGCGTGCGGTTGATGAATCTCGGTGAAGGCGACACACTGCTCGCGATCGCGCGCAACGCCGACGAGATCGAACCGGATTCTCTGGGCACCGAAGACGATGCAGCGAAGGAGTCGTAAGTGAGCACTCCCAACCGGCCTGGTAGCAGGCCCGGCCCCAGCGGTGGACCGGACAGCCGGGATGCCGCGCGGGCCGAGCAGCCCGCGCGTCCCGCGCCGCCCGAGGGAGCTCGCCCGGGCAACCGCCCGCAGCCGGCCACTCGTCCCGCGCCCGCCGCAGGCCGTGGTCCGGTCCCGCAGGGGGGTGCACGCCCACCGATGCGACCCGCACCGGGTGCTCCGAACGGTCCGGCACGTCCGGCTCAGGGACCCCCGCCGCAGCGGCCGCCTGCACCTCAGGGACCGCCGCCTCAGGCTCCTTCGGGGGCCACCGAGCAGAGTGCGCCTCGGCAGGGACAGGCTCCTGCCGGTCCGGCGCAGGCCCAGCCGCCCCAGGCTCCCGGCCGTCCGCCCGGACCCGGTCAGCAACCGGCCGGTCGACCCAACGGTGGTCCGCCGCAGAACGGCCAGCCGCCACAGCGGCAGGCACCGGGCGGTCGACCTCCACGACAGCAGGCTCCACAGCGATCGGCACCCGGCGAGACCGTGCGCACTCCGGAGGTCTCCGCCGAGTCGACGGCCACCGGCGAGGCGTCACGCGCGCCGGAAGCCGCTCGGGGTCAGGACCAGGCCGGTCCGGCAGCGACTCAGGCGATGCCGGCCCAGCAGAACGACGGTCCGCAAGGTGGCTCGGGAACCCCGCCCTGGCAGCGCGGTCAGCGTCCCGCATCGCAGGGAACCGACGATCGGCAGCAGCCGCAGAATCAGCCGCAGACCAACCTCTCCGGACGCGGTGCGGCACTGCCTCCGACCGGTGAGTTCGATCGATCGGCTCGCACGTCTGCCGAGCCGATCCAGCGCGAATCGACCGAGGACAAGACCGAACGGCGAGAAGCCGCCAGGTCGAAGGCCGCGGTCATCGACGGACCGACACGGCACATCGAACGCAAGGATCTGGCGAAGGACATGCCGGATCTGTCTGCGGTGCGGCACCCGGAGCCGTCCCTGTCCGAGCGTGCGGCACCTGCATCGATCACGGCCGTGCCCAGTGCCGACGGTGATCCCCTGCGGGCGACCATCCAGATCCGCAAGATCGATCCGTGGTCGACGCTCAAGATCGCCCTCGTGATCGCAGTGTCGCTGTTCTTCGTGTGGATGGTGTCGGTCGGCCTGCTGTACGCAGTGCTGGACGGCATGGGCGTCTGGGAACGGCTCAACAGTGCGTTCACCGAGATCGTCAACGAATCCGGCGACGGCGGACTCGTCAGCGCCGGGCAGGTATTCGGCTACGCGGCGGTGATCGGTGTGATCAATGTCGTACTCTTCACCGCTCTGACGACCATCGGCGCCTTCATCTACAACCTGTCGTCGGACCTGGTCGGTGGCGTCGAAGTGACGTTGGCAGACCGCGACTGACCTGCATCATCGACAGCCGTATCGGGCCGTTTTGGAAGACAGCGGCCCGATACGGTAATCTCATCCCTCGGTTCGAGGAGAGGTTTTCTTCGGTCCGAAGTAGTGATGAGGGCCTATAGCTCAGGCGGTTAGAGCGCTTCCCTGATAAGGAAGAGGTCGGAGGTTCAAGTCCTCCTAGGCCCACACCGAACGAACGAAAAGAGGCAGGACGTGAAAATCCTTCTTCTGGTCGCATCGGCGGTGATCGCAGTGCTGACACTATCGAAGGTGCGCTCGCAGCGCAGCGCAGACGGCGTCTGGCACAGCATCCCCACCGCGTGACAATCGCTCGGAGTGGACGTGTAAGGTTCGTCTACGATCACCGGCAACACCCGGGGCCTTAGCTCAGTTGGTAGAGCGCTGCCTTTGCAAGGCAGATGTCAGGAGTTCGAATCTCCTAGGCTCCACAAGAAATAGGACGTCCACTTCGGTGGGCGTCCTTTTTCGTTTCTCCACCGGCCCCACGTCCACTCGATGTGACATCGACCCCCCAAAAGTCCACTGAATGTGACATTGAGTGCCCTCGAGTGCCGAGAGGTTCGAAGCGGATTCGGCGGCCCGGTTGTGATCGGACCCAAGGCGGTCTGTGCTTCGGCGCCCACATGTCCAGACAGTCGCCGGTTCTGTGTCGTATCCGTATTTCGATCCTTAGCGTGGTCGCTGTGCAAAGCACGTCGGTTCTCGGATCGATGTGGATGGTCGCGACGGCGCACCGCAGGGGGGTGTGCCGTCGTCCGATCTCGGTGGACGCTGTTCGCCACTGTCTCGAATCGGTTGGCGGTTCGGGCATCTCGAATCTCTAAGGAGTCCCGCAGATGACGCGTGTTCTCGATCATGAAGAGCTGTTGACGGAACTCGACGGCACTCTGGAAGCCAATTTGAATCGCCATCTGTCGATGGCGAAAGAATGGCATCCGCATGATTACGTTCCGTGGGATCTGGGTCGGAACTTCGCGGCGATGGGTGGGCAGGACTGGTCTCTGGAGCAGTCGTCGTTGTCGGAACTGGCTCGCACGGCGATGATCACCAATTTGCTCACCGAGGACAATCTGCCGTCGTATCACCGGGGGTTGGCAGACAACTTCTCGTTGGACGGTGCCTGGGGGACGTGGGTGGGGCGTTGGACTGCGGAAGAGAATCGCCACGGCATCGTCATGCGCGACTATCTGGTCGTGACCCGAGCGGTCGACCCGGTGGAGCTGGAGCGGGCTCGAATGCATCACATGACGGTGGGCGTCGATGCGCCGATGGATGGCGCGAATTTTCTCCATTCGGTGGCGTACGTGACGTTTCAGGAGTTGGCGACGCGGGTGTCGCATCGCAACACGGGTCTGGCGTGCGGAGATCCGGTGGCGGATCGAATGTTGGCTCGTGTTGCCGCGGACGAGAACCTGCACATGATCTTCTATCGGAACCTCGGTGAGGCGTCGCTGGATCTGGTGCCCGATCAGATGGTCCGCGCCATCACCGATGTCGCGACCGACTTCCAGATGCCCGGTCTGAACATGCCCAATTTCCGCAAGAATGCGATGACCTTGGCCAAGCACGGGATCTACGATCTGCGGCAGCATCTGGACGAGGTGTTGATGCCTGTCTTGCGCAAGTGGAAGATCTTCGAGCGCAACGATTTCACGGGTGAGGGCGAGCGGGATCGTGACCGGCTGGCAGCCTTCGTCGAAGACCTGGCAGTCAAGGCGACCAAGTTCGAGGAGTCTCGCGATCGTCTGCTTGCCAGGGAGGCGGCACGCGCCGAGAAGGCGTCCTGACCTGCTACGTCTTCGCCGGCCAGAGTCGTGATCACGTCTCGGAGGTGTTAGAGTCCGGGCATCGTTGGGTCATGTGAGGCGATGGCCGTAGTGCGTGGGGAGGGCCGATGGTGCCTGGGGGGTATCGGGTGAGTGGTGGTGTTCCTTTCGGTGAATGCTGCCTCCAGTCGGCCGAATCATGGTCTTGCACGGTTGGAATCGACTGGTGAGCAGGCTCAGGTTCGACGAGTCCGGACGCATGCTCGCCGTGTTCGCGGCGGTCACCACGGTTCTGTACGCCGCCAGCGCGATAGCGTCGTGGTCGAATCTGACCGGTGCGCAGCAGGTTCTGGCCGCTTTGGCTCTGATACTGGGTCCGACGGCGATCGTGGTGCTGGCAAGGGCGGGTGTGCCGAGCCCCAAGCAGGCGGTGGGATTGGCGACCGCATTGTCGGTGATGGCACTCGCCTGCGCGTTGGGGAGCAGCGACACCATGCCGGCGTTCTTGATCTGCGTCCAGGCGGCCATGTTCCTCGGCATGCACATCGGTGCGTTCTGGTCCGAACGCAGTGCAGGCATTTGGGTTGCAGTGCTTGCTGTTTCGGCGGTCATCGGAGCGGCGATCGCGCCGTACGGAACGCCGTTCATCAGTTACATCCTCGTGGCGCTCGGCATCGTCGGTGCCACGGAGGTGTTCGGTGTCTTCGCGCGCCGAATGCGCTATTCCGCGACGCACGACGCTCTGACCGGCCTGCTCAACAGATTCGGGTTCGAGTCCAAGATCGAGAAGATGTTGCCGGCATGTGCCGCTCGCGGATTGTCGGTCAGCCTCGCCGTGCTCGACCTGGACAATTTCAAGGAGATCAACGACGAGTACGGCCACATTGCCGGTGACGTCCTGCTCGCCCGGGTCTCGAAGGCATGGAAGGGGCAGTTGACCCGACGCGACGTTCTCGGTCGGCTCGGCGGAGACGAGTTCGTGCTGTTCATGCCGGGGGTTCTCGAAACGGAGGCCTGGCAGATCATCGAGCGACTGCGCCGCGCTCATCGTGCGGAATGGAGCGTCGGATTGGCCTGCATGCCCGCGGGTCGCCGCTGGGGTGAGATCTATCGGGCAGCCGACGCCGATCTGTACCGAGCGAAGCGAAGCCGTCCGCCGAGGACGAGTCGGCCGTCCGATCCCGACGCCGGGTACAGCGGACCGATTCGCAGGATCGCGCAGTAGCACTCCGTCGATGCAGCGTTGATCCCCAGATTTCATCCACAAGCTGGGGATAGATTTTCCCGCGCGGTGCACTTCTCGCGTTGACTCGTCGACAACGACGATGCTGCGGGGGATACGCGATGGTCACTCTCGACGAGTTCAGAACATGGGACAGCCGAGTGCTGGAAGCCGCGTCCGAAGCCCTGATGTGGCGGTGGCGTGAAGTGACTGCCGTGCACGATTCGGTAGCGGACGCGGCCATGGGCACAGGCTGGGACGGTCCTGCGGCCGAGGCGGCGCGTGAGGCGATGAGCCGCATCCGATCCGATCTGGCAGACATCGCAGCCGAGTTGCTTCGGATCGCGACCTGTACCGCGGATGCCTCGATCGACATGCAGAGTCTGGTCGCTGCCCTCCGCTCGGTGGAGCAGAGAGCGGCGGACGAGCGATTCGCGGTCGAATCCGATGGCTCGGTGTCCGACGCTGCAGCGTCGTATTCGGTTGCGCTCGTGGATCTGTGGTCGACGATGCGAGAGCGGCGGCGGTGCCGTGACGAGCTCGCCGAGCGAATCGCGCAGCTGATTCGTACGGCCACGGACTTCGACGACTTCCTTGCCCGACGCCTCGCCGGGGACACGTCCGCAGCCTCCGTCGCGGCGGCAGTTGCGGCTTCGGTGCCGCGCGACGGGTCACCGGCGGCCAATGCTGCCTTCTGGAGCGCGCTCTCGCCTGCGGCACGAACCAGGTTGCTCGTCGAACAGCCCGCGCTGATCGGCAATCTCGACGGCCTGCCTGGACGGGTACGGGACAGCGCCAACCGCCGAGTGTTGGCCGCCGAGCGTATCCGCCTCCGCGCCGTCCAGGCCGAACTGCAGAAAGAGTTGGACGACAACGTGTTCGGCGGGATCTTCAGTGACGCCGATGCCGGACTCGAGCAGACTCGCACACGGCTGGCATCACTCGATGCGATCGACGCGACGCTGGCGCAAGGAGCTCGACAGCTCCTTGTCCTCGACAATTCCTCGTACGAGGAGACGATGGCGGCCGTGGCGGTCGGCGATGTCGATACCGCAACCCATGTCGCCGTCTTCGTGCCCGGTCTCGGCTCGACGGTGCACGGTCATCTTCTCCGCTACGACGGCGACATGGAGAACCTCGAAAGCACTGTGCAGCAACTTGTTTCGCAAGACGGACCGCAATCTGCGGCTGCCGTGACCTGGCTGGACTACCAAGCCCCTCAGGTGGGGTGGAGCTTGCTCGATCCGGATCGGACCGTGGTCTCGGGTGCGGCTGCGCAGGCGGGAGCCGATCGACTGGTTCCGTTTCTGAACGGCCTCGACGCCGCGCGTGCGGGCGATCCGCATCTGTCGGTGTTGGCCCACTCCTACGGATCCCTCACGGCAGCATCTGCGCTCCGAGGTGACACGGGAGTCGACGAGTTCGTGGCTCTCGGGTCACCGGGGCTCGGCACACACAGCGTCGCGGACCTTCAGCTTCCCGTCGGACACACCTTCGTAGCGGAGGCCCAGGGCGATATCGTCGCCGATCTCGCCGCGTTCGGCCGCGATCCGGGCGCACTCGACGGAGTCACACTGCTGTCCACCGAGCCGTCCGACGGGGCCGGCGGCTCGATCGGTCACAGCGACTATCTCACCGAGGGGACCACCAGCGGACACAACACGGCACTGGTCGTCGCCGACCGCGGCGCTGAGGCCGTGATCAGAACGAGGCCGGGTCTGCTCGACCTGCTGCAGAAAGCTCTGTACCTATGACGGCGTGTCGTCGTAGTCGGCCAGACTCGGCGGAACGTCGGCAGGCGGGGGAACCTCGTTGCGACGGCGACCGAGGAAGAACACGACACCTCCGACGACGGCAGCAGCGGCACCGAACACCAGGATTCGGCGGGTCCGACGTGATCCGGCGTCGACCGTGACCAGCGCTGGGGTGCGATTCGCTTCGGCAATACGCTCCGCGGTCACCGCTCGCCGCTGCGCAGCCTGCTTGCGTGCCAGCCCGTAACCCCGTCTGGCCAACAGCAGGCCCACTCCGGCCGGACCCTTGCTTGCGGCAGATGCGGCTCCGAGCAGCGCGGACGCTGCGGTACCGGTGGTCGACCGACCCCGGTCGGGCTTCGTTGTGCTCGTCATACCCTCACTGTTCCACAACACGCCCCCGCTGAACCCTCCCGATACACCCGACTCGATGCCCGTTGTGAACTGCCCGATCACCCGAGATGGCACGATGGAGGGCGTGACTTCACCAAACAAGACCCAAACGGCCACGCTGCACACCAACCGCGGCGATATCGTCATCGAACTGTTCGGCAATCACGCCCCCAAGACCGTCGCGAACTTCGTCGGTCTCGCGGACGGATCCAAGGAGTACACGACGCAGAACGCATCGGGTGCCAAGACCGGACCGTTCTACGACGGCGCGGTCTTCCACCGCGTCATCGACGGCTTCATGATCCAGGGCGGCGACCCGACCGGCACCGGTGCAGGCGGACCGGGCTACAAGTTCGAGGACGAGTTCCACCCGGAGCTCTCCTTCGATCGCCCGTACCTGCTGGCCATGGCGAACGCCGGCCCCGGCACCAACGGCTCGCAGTTCTTCATCACCACCGGCAAGACCCCGCACCTCAACCGCAAGCACTCCATCTTCGGTGAGGTCACCGACGAGGCGTCGAAGAAGGTCGTCGACGCGATCTCGAGCACGCCGGTCGGCCGCGGAGATCGCCCGGTGGACGAGGTCGTCATCAACAACGTCACCATCTCTTGATCTGACCGAAGGACTCTCGACAAGATGACGAACCCCGGCTGGGGTGGCGCCTACGGCGACCAGCCCAACCCACCCCAGTCGGTGTGCGTCCGACATCCCGATCGCCCCACCGGCTTGGCCTGTTCGCGCTGCGGCCGGCCGGCATGTCCGCAGTGTCTGCAGGCCGCCGCCGTCGGACAGCACTGCGTCGATTGCGTGCGCGAGGGCAACAAGAACATCCGCACTGCGCAGACCGTCGCCGGTGCACCCATGGCACGATCGGCCAAAACCCCACTGACGTACGCCCTCATCGCCGTCAACGTGATCGTCTACGGCATCACCGTGGCACAGTCCGGCGATCCGATGAACAACACCTCCGGATCCGCGCTTGCGCGCAGCTGGGCTCTCAACAGCCTGCTCGTCTCCGACGGCGATGTGTTCCGGTTGATCGGCAGCGGCTTCGTCCACTACGGGCCGATCCACCTGCTCGTGAATATGTTCGCGCTGTACATCATCGGTCGCGACGTCGAACTCGTGCTCGGCCGAACCCGCTACCTGGTCGTCTACTTCCTCTCGCTCCTCGGCGGAAGCGCGTCGGTGATGCTGCTGGAGAATCCACTGGCGCTCACCGTCGGCGCGTCCGGTGCCGTCTTCGGCCTCCTCGGCGCGCAGGCCGTCATCCTGCTGCGGCTCAAGCGAAGCCCGGCACCCATCCTCATCGTCATCGCAGTGAACATCTTCATCAGCATCTCGATCCCCAGCATCTCGCTGTGGGGACACATGGGCGGACTCGTCGCCGGAGCCGCCGCAACCGCCGGTCTGGTGTTCCTCTCCCGACGAACCCCGGACACGGGTCGACAACGAACCATGGCCGGCGTGTCCATGGCCTGGCTCTCGGTCATCGCGGTCGCTCTGGTGTCACTGGGCATCATCGCCATCCGTGTACTCGACCTGCGCGCCCATATGGGCCTCTAGCCAGTCCACTCGATGTGACATCGACCCCCCAAAAGGCCACTGAATGTCACATCGAGTGACCCTGGGGGCCGGGCGGTCAGGAGTTGCGGGGCACCAGACCGTGTATTTCGAGTGCGTCGTACACATCTCGGGGGTCGGTTCCGAGGTCCCATCTGCCGAAGATGATGAGTCGGTCGTCGTCTTCGCCGGGTGGGCGGACGTCGAGTTCGAGCATCGGGACGCGTCGGCCCAGTCGTGGGTATTTCACGATTTTGATGCGGACGATGTCATTGCGAGTGTACGTGTGTCTGCCGCCGAGGCGTTTCATCACCAGCGATCCGTCGTGGGTGATGGCCAGTCGGGGGCGTTGTGCGGCGGCGAGTGCGGCGATGATCCACATTCCGACGGCGGCGAGGCCGACGAGGAATGTTCCGGCTGCGTCGGTGGATGAGAGTGCAGCTCCGATTCCGAGCGCGATTCCGCCCACGACCAGGGCTGCGACGGCGACGAGGGGCGTCGCCCACTGCTGTTCGTACACACCCTGTGGATCGTTCGTAGAGTTATCCACAGGGTTTATCCACATTGGGGATGAATGACATCGATGTAACTCGGTCGGCTCTCAGCGCCACCGCATGGTCATCACGAGTCCGACGACCATGAACCCGAAGCCGATCAGGAAGTTGTAGGCGCCGAGGTTCCCGATGAAGGCGATGTCCTCGGAAGCCAGGTAGTAGACGATGAGCCACAGCAGCCCGACCAGCATGAATCCCAGCATCAGCACCACGTACCAGACCGGTGACGGCCCGGCGTTGACCTTGACCGGCGTACGGTTCGCCGGGTTGATCGTGTAGTCGTTCTTCTTCCGTACCTTCGACTTCGGCATTGCTTCCTCTTCGTGTTCGTGACGGCCGGTGGCACTGCGGCCGTACCTGTGGACAACTTACGGTCGGAACCTGTGGATCGGCGGGTGCCGCGCATCCCCAGGCTATTGTCACCTCGAGGACCGTGACGGTCACCGAACCGGTTGCTGTACACGCTAACGCAGGTGAGCCCAGCACCGACCCACCGGACAAATTGCGAGCACCCGTGAGACGACGATCGACTGCCCCCGCCGACACGCGCTGGTGGGTGCTCGCCGTTGTGGTGTGCGCTGTCGTGGGTCTGCTGCTCGGCACCACCAGGCATGTCTCGGACGGCTCCGAGCTGCGCGGCGGCGACACCACTCGGCTCGCGGATCTGGTCGATGCGGCCCGACTCAGCAGTGACGATGCCCAGCGGAGCCGGGACGCGCTCGAGCAGCAGGTCGAGTCCATCCAGCAACGCACTGCGACGGGGGACACCGAGGTTGCCGATGCGTTGGTGCGTATCGATTCCCTGGCCGACGCGGCGGGACGCAAGCCCGCGTCCGGTGGGGGTGTGACCGTCACGATGGCCGACGCTCCCCGTGGACCGGACGGCTCGTATGCGTCCGACGCGTCCGTCGACGATCTGGTGGTTCATCAGGTCGATGTCCAGAGCGTGCTCAACGCGTTGTGGGCCGGCGGCGCGTCGGCGATCGCGATGCAGGATCAACGCCTGGTGGCCTCGTCGGCTCCGCGGTGCATCGGAAACACCCTTCTGCTCGGCGGGCGGACGTACAGTCCGCCGTACGTGATGACGGCGATCGGGGATTCGGATCGGTTGCGCGCGGCCTTGAAGAACGAGCCGGGTGTGCGGTTGTACGAGCAGTACGCGCTTCGATACGGCCTCCGTTACGACGTCGCAGCGTCCGAGAACCTCTCGGTGCCCGCGTACTCCGAATCGGTGCGCATGCGGTATGCACAGCCTCGCTGAGTACGCTGTCCACATGCGTATTCTCGTCGTCGACAACTACGACAGCTTCGTCTTCAACCTCGTCCAGTACCTGGGCCAGTTGAATGCCGATGTCGAGGTCTGGCGCAACGACGACGAGCGCCTCACCGACCGTGACGCCGTTGCTGGCCGGTTCGACGGCATTCTGCTCAGCCCGGGGCCGGGCACGCCGCAGCGCGCGGGTGCCACGATGGATCTCGTCTCGGCCAGCGCTCGCGCGAAGACGCCCCTGCTCGGGGTCTGTCTGGGCCATCAGGCGATCGGTGCAGCCTTCGGTGCGACGGTGGAGAAGGCTCCGGAACTGCTGCACGGTAAGACCAGCCTGGTGCACCATTCGGGCGTCGGAGTTCTCGAGGGGATGAACGAGCCGTTCACGGCCACTCGCTACCACTCGCTGACCGTCCGGGAGGACACGATCCCGGACGAACTCGAGATCATCGGGCGCACCGAATCCGGTCTGGTGATGGCCATGAGGCACACCGAACTACCGATTCACGGCGTCCAGTTCCATCCGGAGTCCATCCTCACCGAGGGCGGCCACCGCATGCTGGCGAATTGGCTGACCGTCTGCGGGATGCCCACCGACCAGGGTCTGGTTTCCAAGCTCGAGGCCCAGGTCGCCGAGGCGTTCGCCTGAGCCGGCCTCGACGCGGCTAGTTGCCGCTGGGGATTCCCAGCGCCCCGATGCTCACGGTGATGGTGTCGGTCTTGCTGATCTCCGAGCCTGCCGGCTGCGTCTGGTTGACGATTCGCCCGACCATCAGTGGGTCGAGTGTCGACTGCCTCGACGTCGACAGGTTCGACGCAGTTCCGGTCCACCCCGCCGATTCCAGTGCTGTCAGGGCCTGAGCCTCGGTGAGGCCGGACAGGTCCGGCATCGGGATCTTGTCTCCGTTGGAGACCCGCAACGTCACGACGGTGTTCTCGGCGACGTTGGCACCACCGGTCGGGTCCGTCGAGACGACCTGTCCCACCGGCTGACTCGAGTCGATGTTCTGTATCTGGACACGGAGCCCGGCACCCTCGACGTTCGGCTGCGCGACGTCGACGAGCTGGCCGACGACGTTGGGCATCCGGACCTGCGCAGGCCCCGAACCGAGCGTGATGCGAACCTGCGAGTCGGCGTTCATGCTCACGCCCGAGGACGGGTTCTGCTCGATGACCTTGTCGAGGTTCTCCGGCGTCGACGGCGCACGGGCGACGGTGGGATCGAGTTCGAGGCCCACCTCGTTCAAGGCGTCTGCCGCCTCCTGTTGCGTTCGTCCGGTCAGCCGCGGCACCTGCACCTGCTGCGGGCCCGAGGAGACATCGAGCTGAATGTCTCCCGGTGATTCGGTCTGTGACCCTGCGGCCGGGTTGGTGCCTATCGCCGAACCCTCGGGGACCGACGCATCCGGCCTCTCCTGCACGGTGACGCGTAGTCCGACGTTCTCGAGTTCCCGCTGGGCCTCGTCGGCGACGAGTCCGGCGACGGACGGCACGGTGACGGACGTGGGCTCCGCTCCGGGACCGAGGGACCACAGGAATGCTCCGACGATCGCGACGACGATGATCGACGCCGCGGAAACGAGGGCGATCTTGAGTCCGCGACGGCTCCTGGGTTCGTCCTCGCGTTCGGCGTGCCTCGACGCACGGGGTGCGGCGGCTGCGGCCGGTTTGTCCGCGCCGGAGAAGTCTGCCTGCCGGGAGTCGACCGATCCGAGGATCGTGGTGCGGTCCTCGTCGTTCATGACCATCGGGGCGCTCGGGCGTTGACCTCCGAGGACACGGACCAGGTCGGTACGCATCTCGGCGGCGCTCTGGTAGCGGTTGGCGGGGTTCTTGGCCATCGCCTTGAGGATGATCGAGTCGAGTTCGCGCGGCACGGTGTCGTTGACCAACGACGGCAGCTGAGGATCCTCGCGCACGTGCTGGTAGGCGACGGCGACCGGTGAATCACCCTTGAACGGCGGTTCGCCGGTGAGGATCTCGAACAGCACACATCCGAGCGAGTAGACGTCCGATCGAGCGTCGACCTGTTCGCCGCGGGCCTGCTCGGGTGAGAGATATTGAGCGGTCCCGATGACGGCGGCGGTCTGGGTCATCGGAGACGACGAATCGGCGATGGCACGCGCGATGCCGAAATCCATCACCTTCACGGCGCCCGCGTTGTTGATCATGATGTTCGCGGGTTTGACGTCGCGGTGCACGATTCCGTTGCGGTGGCTGAAATCGAGTGCAGCACAGACGTCGGCGATGACCTCCATGGCCCGACGCGGCGCCATGGGTCCCTCGGCGCGCACGATGTCGCGCAGGGTGTCGCCGTCGACGTACTCCATGACGATGAACGGGAGCGGTCCGGCCTCGGTCTCGGCCTCGCCGGTGTCGTACACGGCGACGATGGCGGGGTGGTTCAGGGCGGCCGCGTTCTGGGCTTCGCGTCGGAAGCGCAGGTAGAACGTGGGGTCGCGAGCGAGATCGGCGCGCAGGACCTTGATGGCGACGTCGCGATCCAGCCGAGTGTCACGTGCCAGATGAACCTCGGACATGCCGCCGAAACCGAGTATCTCGCCCAGCTCGTAGCGAGAGGACAGCGTACGGGGAGTCGTCATTGTTGTCCTCGAGGATCTTGCTGGAATGGAATCTCGATCAGCGGCCGTCTCGTCGTCGTCTGCGTCGGCTCGGCCGTGGTCGTGGTGGTTTCCTCGGTGGTCGTCGGCGCCTCGGTTGTGGTCGTCGTCGTGGTCGTCGTGGTTTCTTCGGTGGTGGTTTCTTCCGTGGTCGTCGTGGGTTCGGTGGTTGTGGTCGTGGTGGTGGTCGGCTGCGTGGTCGTGGTGGTCGGCGGCACGAACGGAGTCGGCGTGTCGTCCCTGCCCCCGGTCAACAGCACGTAACCGCCGATGAGGATGGCCAGCAGCAGCAGTCCGGCGCCGCCCCAGGCCAGGGCCTTCTGCGCCGACGACATTCCGGTGGACTCGGGGACTGCGGCGGCTGCCGTTCCGGTGACCGGTCCGCGGTACTCGCGCTGCGATGTCGGCATCATCTGGGTGCTCGACGGCGGTGCCGCAGGGCTGGGTACGACGCCCGGCATCATGACCCGGCCGGTGCCCGTACCGCGGGAGTTTCCGGGTGCGGGCGGGCGACGGCCTGCACGGACCGCGGCGACGGCGTCGGCGAACTCGCCACCGTTGGCGTAGCGCGCGGCGGGGTCCTTGACCATCGTGATCTCGATGAGTTCGCGTACGGCAGGCGGCAGGTCGAGCGGCATGGGTGCCGGCGTTTCGCGGACGTGCTTCATGGCCACGGTCAGGGCACCGTCGCCCACGAACGGCCGCGTGCCCGCGAGTACTTCGTATCCGACGACTCCGAGCGAGTAGACGTCGGAAGCCGAGGTGGCCTCTTCGCCGAGTGCCTGTTCGGGGGCGATGTACTGCGCTGTGCCCATGACCATTCCGGTCTTGGTGACCGGCGACGCGTCGACCGCTTTCGCGATGCCGAAGTCGGTGATCTTGACCTGCCCGGTGGGGGTGATCAGGATGTTGCCCGGCTTGACGTCGCGGTGGACGACGCCTGCGGTGTGCGCGATCTGCAGGGAGCGGCCGGTCTGTTCGAGCATGTCGAGGGCATGGCCGAGCGGCAACCGGGACATCCGGCCCAACACCGCGTTCAGCGGCTCACCGTTGACCAGTTCCATCACCAGGTAGGCCAGTGATTCGCCCGCGCCGTCGCGGGTCTCGCCGTAGTCGTAGACCCCGGCGATTCCGGGGTAGTTCAGCTGTGCGGTGGTGCGCGCCTCGAACCTGAAGCGCTGCAGGAATTCCGGGTCCTCGGAGAACTCCGCCTTGAGTACCTTGACCGCCACGCGGCGATCCAGGCGATTGTCCATCGCCTCCCACACCTGACCCATACCGCCGGTGGCGATCAGGCGCAGCAGTCGGTAGCGCTGGGCGATGACAGCCCCGTTGCTCAATGGCACCGTACGTTCACCTCCCCTGCAATGCGGCTGCGATGACGGCTCGCCCGATGGGGGCGGCCACGGATCCACCGGTTGCGGCGAGAGCTCGGTCGCCGCCGTCCTCGACGATGACGGCGATGGCGACCTTGGGGTCGTCGGCAGGTGCGAATCCGATGTACCACGCGTGCGGTGGGGTGTTGCGCGGGTCGGAACCATGTTCTGCGGTACCGGTTTTCGACGCGATCTGGACGCCGGGGATCTTGCCCTCGCCGCTGGTGTTGTTCTCGGAGCCGATCATCAGATCGGTCAGCGTCGCCGCGGTCGCCGAGCTGATCGCCTCGCCCATGGCCTTGGGCTGGTAGCTCGACAGGTCCGACAGGTCGGGAGATTGCAGCTGCTGCACCAGGTTCGGGGCCATCCGCACGCCGCCGTTGGCGACGGTGGCGGCGATGACGGCGTCCTGCAGCGGGGTCAGCGCCACATCGCGCTGGCCGATGCTGGATTGGCCGAGCGCGGCGTCGTCGTCGATGGGCCCGATGGTGCTGTCGGCGACGGTGAGCGGAATGGTCGAGTCCTCACCGATGCCGAATGCCGCGGAGGTCTCACGCATCCTGTCGACCCCGGTGTCGATGCCGAGCTCGACGAAGGCGGTGTTGCACGAGCGTGCGAACGCTTCGCGCAGGGTTGCCGTCTGGCCACCGCCGCACGTCGACCCGTTGTAGTTCTCCAGTGTCGTCGAGGTCCCCGGCAACGTGATGTTCGACGCGGCCGTGAGTTGATCGTCCGGTGTCGCGCCCGCTTCGAGTGCGGCTGCGGTGGTGATCACCTTGAACGTCGATCCGGGTGGGTAGGTCTGCGAGATCGCCCGGTTGACCATCGGCTTCTCGGGATCGTTGCTCAGGTTCTCCCACGCTTCGGTGGTGGTGCTGCCGTCGTGGCTGGCCAACAGGTTCGGGTCGTAGCTGGGGGTGCTGGCCATGGCCAGGATGTTGCCGGTGGCGGGGTCGAGGGCCACTACCGAACCGGTGTATCCCTTGGCGGTCAGCTGGTCGTACGCGACCTGCTGAACGACGGGGTCGATGGTGGTGACGACGTTGCCGCCGCGGGGATCTCGGCCCGAGATGAGGTCGAACAGGCGTCCGCCGAAGAGCCGGTCGTCGGATCCGTTGAGGACGGGATCCTCGGCGCGTTCGAGGCCACTGCTCGAGTACAGCATCGAGTAGTAGCCGGTGATCGGCGCGTTGGCCTGCGGGCTGGCGGGGGAGATCGAATTCTGCGGGTAGGTGCGCAGGTACTTGTAGCGGTCGTCGGTCGGGACCGAGGACGCGAGTACCTGGCCGCCTGCCGAGATCTGACCGCGCTGGCGCGAGTACTCGTCGAGCAGTACTCGCGAATTCCTGGGGTCGGTGCGCAGATCGTCGGCCTTGATGACCTGGAGGTAGGTGGCGTTGGCGAGCAACGCAACGACCATGACCATCACGGCGATGGAGACGCGGCGCAGGGGAGTGTTCATGCGCGCTTCACCATCTCGGTGGGTGCCTCCGCGATGGGCGCTGCGGGAGCGGGCTTCTTCTTGGGCGTTGCCGGCTCACGGGCTGCGTCGGAGATCTTGATCAGCAGCGCGAGGAGCAGGTAGTTGGCGAGAAGCGACGATCCTCCGTAGGACAGATACGGCGTGGTGAGGCCGGTCAATGGGATGAGTTTGGTGACGCCGCCGACGACGACGAACAGCTGGATGGCAATGGTGAACGACAGACCTGCGGCCAGCAGTTTGCCGAAGCTGTCGCGGACGGCCAGCGCGGTACGCAAGCCGCGAATGATGAACAGCAAGTACAGGATCAGGACCGCGGTCAGGCCGATGAGGCCGAGTTCCTCTCCGACCGTCGCGATGATGAAGTCGGTCTTGGCGAACGGAACCTGGGACGGGCGACCGCTGCCGAGCCCGGTGCCGGCCAACCCGCCCGTGGCGAAGCTGAACATGGACTGGACGATCTGGTAGCCGGTGTCGTTGTAGTCGTCGAACGGGTGCAGCCAGGTGTCGGTGCGGATCTTGACGTGGCCGAACACCTGATACGCGAACAGGAATCCGACGAGCAACAGCCCGAATCCGATGATCAACCAGCCGACGCGTTCGGTGGCGATGTAGATCATCACCAGGACGGTTCCGAAGATCAGCAGCGACGTACCGAGATCCTTCTCGAACACGAGTACACCGACCGAGACGATCCAGACGACCAGGATCGGCCCCAGATCGCGTGCCCGTGGGAAGTCCATTCCGAGGAAGTGCTTGCCGGCGACGGTGAACAGTTCGCGCTTGGCCACCAGCAGTGAAGCGAAGAAGATGAGCAGCAGGATCTTCGCGAACTCACCGGGCTGAATACTGAAGCCGGGCAGTCGGATCCAGATCTTTGATCCGTTGACCTCGGAGAATGCCGACGGCAGCATGGCCGGGATGGCCAGGAGCACCAGTCCGGCGAGTCCGACGGTGTAGCCGTAGCGAGCCAGGGTGCGGTAATCGCGTAGCAGCACCAGCAGAGCGACGAACCCGGCGATGGCCAGCGTCGTCCACAGCACCTGCTGGTTGGCATCGGGCGACGGAATGGGGTTGCCGAGATACTGGGCCTGCTGCTCGTCGGCCAGATCGAGGCGATGAATGAGCACCAGACCGAGTCCGTTGAGCAACGCCACGATCGGCAACAGCAACGGATCCGCGTAGGGAGCGAAACGGCGTACCGCCAGGTGCGCCACCGTCATCAGCGCGAGATACGCCACCGCGTACTTCGCCAGATCCCAGGTGATGGTCTGTTCCTGACTGGCTTCGACCAGAACCAAGGAGATCGTGGTGATCAGAACGGCAGCGCCGAGCAACAGCAGTTCGATCCCGCGTCGGTTGGATTGAACCGGCGCTGGGGCGAACCCTTCGGGCGGACTCGGAAAGGATCCTCCCGCGGACGGATTGGAACTCATCGAGTACCGGTCCTGCAGTTCTGGCCGGGAATTTGCGGAACCGTCGGTGTCGGCACGGCTGTGGTGGTCGGTGCTGCCTCAGGAGTGGGTTCGACCGTGGGCGGCAGCGGGGCGGCGGGCGGCGGGATGATCGCCGTCGGAGTCGGTTCGACGGTCGTGGTCACGACCGGCTCGGTCTCGCAGACCTGAAGCAGGTCCCCGGAAGCCAACCGCTCGACCTGTCCGCGCGCATCGTCGAGAGATCCCGACGGCAACCCGGCCGTGACCTGCTCACGTGCAGCAGGCAGAAGATCGTCGATCTCGAACGGAACACAGTCCGCCGGGGCGGCATCCGGCGCGGTCAACGTGACGGCTCCGTCGTCGTCGAGGCAGCCGATCAGTTCGACGCTCTGCAGCGAGTACCCCAGCACCGAGCCGGGCAGCCCGCGCAGCACGGTCACCTTGCTGTTGTCGGCACCGACGTAGTAATTGCCCTTGATGATCGAATTGGCCACCACCGCACCGATTCCGGCGAGAACGACCAGGGTCAGGGCAATGAGTGTCCAGCGCAGCTTGTGCGATTTCTTCTCCGGTGCGACAACCGGAGCGGTGACGCGCTTGGGCGTCGTACGGGGGGGACGCATCGCTGCGGCGCGCCCTGCTGCGGTGTTGGGCGGAGGGGCGTCCTCCTCGTCTTCGGTGCTGGCGGCACCGCCGAGAATGGGGTGGCTCTGTCCGTAGTCGAGGTCGATCACATCGGCGACGACGACCGTCACGTTGTCCGGCCCGCCACTGCGAAGCGCGAGTTCGATCAGTCGGTCGGCGCAGGGTCCCGTCTCGCCCTCGTTCAGCGTGTTCTCGATGGTTTCGTCGCTCACGACGTCCGAGAGGCCGTCGGAGCACAGCAGATATCGATCGCCTGCGCGCACTTCTCGAACGGTGAGCGTCGGCTCGATCTCGTTGCCGGTGAGGGCACGCATGATCAAGGAGCGTTGCGGATGTGTGTGCGCCTGCTCGGCGGTGATGCGGCCTTCGTCGACGAGAGACTGAACGAAGGTGTCGTCTCGGGTGATCTGGGTGAGCGAGCCGTCGCGCAGCATGTACGCGCGCGAATCGCCGATGTGTACCAGTCCGATTCGCTTGCCCGCGAACAGGATTGCGGTCAGTGTGGTCCCCATGCCGTCGAGCTCGGGTTCGTCCTCGACCTGGTCTGCGATGGACGCGTTGCCCTCGCGGGTGGCTGCCTCGAGCTTGCCCAGCAGATCCTCGCCGGGCTCGTCGTCGTCGAGATGAGCCAATGCGGCGATCATCAACTGCGAGGCCACTTCACCGGCGGCGTGACCGCCCATGCCGTCGGCCAGCGCCAGTAGGCGAGCCCCGGCGTACACGGAGTCCTCGTTGTTGGATCGAACCAGACCGCGATCGCTGCGGGCGGCATAGCGAAGGACGAGGGTCACGGGCGCAACTCGATCACGGTCTTGCCGACGCGGACAGGGGTTCCCAGGGGGACGCGAACGGCGGTGGTCACCTTCGCGCGGTCGAGGTAGGTGCCGTTGGTCGAGCCGAGGTCTTCGACGTACCAATCTCCGCCGCGGGGCGAGATGCGCGCATGCCGCGTCGACGAGTAGTCGTCTGTCAGAACGAGAGTGGAGTCGTCCGCTCGCCCGATGAGGACGGGCTGCGTGCCGAGCGATATGCGCGTTCCGGCGAGACCGCCCTGGGTCACCACGAGGTACTTGGCCACCTTCTGCTTGTTGAACGACGGGAGAACTTTCGAGCCGCCGGAGTAGCGAGGAGGCACTCGCATGCCTGCGGCCGCATAGATGTCACTGCGCAAGGTGCGAAGGACGGCCCAGACGAAGAACCACAGCAAGAGCAGGAAGCCCGCCCTTGTCAGTTGCAGAATCAATCCCTGCACGACGATTCACCTCCTCCTTCGCAATCGACCCGTGTTCCGCACACGCGCAAAGTCGCGGCGCGGCAGACATGGTTGCCTCGCAGCATCATAGGGTGAAGCAGCTCGTGTCGACGACATACGGGTGGACGAGAGTGCGAGTCGAACCCCCACCCGAGCCCACGTCGATCGTCAGACGATCCGAACCAGAATTTCGGAGTGACCGGCCCGAATGACGTCGCCATCGGCCAACTGCCAGTCCTGCACCGGAGCGCCGTTGACGGTGGTGCCGTTGGTGGAACCGAGGTCGGAGAGCATGGCCACGCGGCCGTCCCACCGGATCTCGATGTGTCGACGCGAGACACCGGTGTCGGGGAGCCGGAACTGTGCATCCTGGCCACGGCCGATGATGTTCTGACCGTCACGGAGCTGGAAGTAGCGGCCGCTGCCGTCCTCGAGTTGCAGCGTGGCGGCGAGCGCCTGGCTCCGCCCTGCGTACGAGGCGGGCTGGTCGTAGCCGTAACCGTCCCCGCGGTCGCCCGCACCCTGCGGGTACCCACGGCCGTAGGCGGCCGGTGCAGGCGGGTAGTCGTAGCCGGGCTGCTGGTAGCCGGGCTGTTGATATCCGGCGGCCTGAGGCTCGGCATACCGGCCGGCCGGGTCGTTGTACGCCTGCTCCTGGTAGGGGGCCTCGGAGTACGCGGCACCCTGCTCGGCGGCGTTGTAGTCGTAGCCCTGGCCGTTGTAGCCCTGTGCGTTGTAGGCCTGCGCGTCGTATGCCTGGCCGTCGTACCCTTGCGCGTCGTAACCCTGGGCACCGTAACCCTGATCCTGGCCGCCGGGCGCGCCGTAGGCGTTGGGGTCGTAGCCCTGTTCCTGGCCGGCCGCGCTGTAGGCCTGACCCTGCTCGGGGTACGACTGCTCGTCGTAGCCACCGTTGTACGGCTGCTGGTCGTAGCGCGGATCGTGATCGGCAGGCGCGTAGGCCTGGGCGTCGTACCCGTTCTGCTCACGTGCGGGGTAGCGCGGATCCTGGCCACCGGCGTAACCGTTGCGCGTGCGCGGATCGGGACGATGGCCGTCCGCGGGATCGCGCTGCGGGTCGTAGCCTGGGTTCTGCGTCATGTGGCCGGCTCCTGGTATCGACATCGGTGGGGCAGACGGTCGCTGCGTAGCTGAAGGGACGGGACTGGGTGCCGGCGGAGCCGATACGTTCTTCGGGGCCGAGGCACCCTGCTGCGCATTGCGGCCAGCAGTCGCCGATCGTCCCACATCGGGATCGACCGAGCCACTGGCACGGAACTGTCCGGTGTGCAGGGTGGGCGAGGGCTCGAATCGAACCACCACGTCGCCGTAGGTCTGCCAGCCTTGATCGCGGATGTAATCGTCGAGGTGACGTGAGAACGCCTTGACCGTGAGTTCTCGGTCGCCGGCGAGCTCGGCGTGGTCCGAGCTGTTGATGGTGATGACGTAGCTGTTGGGTGCCAGCAGATGCCCGCCGTCCAGGGGCCGAACCAGATCCGACGCTTCCTGCTGGAGCGCTGCCTCCACCTCCGCCGGTACGACGCCTCCGCCGAACACGCGGGCGAAGACGTCGCCGACAGCGCCTTGGAGCTTGCGTTCGAAACGTTGAACGATGCCCATCGTGACCCCTCCTCTCACTGTGTTCTTCCACCGTGTGGTGCCTGCTGGTGTGCAGGACGCGACGGCCGCGTGTCATCACGAAGTCGCGCTGCAAGCATGATATACGGTGCCACCGACGGGGACTGCTCGCCGCGGTCGGCTCCCGGCTGCTCGACGCGGCGATTTTCGAGCGCGGCATGGTGCGTGTTAGTGTTCTCGCCGTTACCCGGGCGGGTGGCGGAATGGCAGACGCGCTGGCTTCAGGTGCCAGTGTCCTTCGGGACGTGGGGGTTCAAGTCCCCCTCCGCCCACCACACTGGCCGCAGCTGATTCGATCGCTGCGGCCAGTAGTTTCTTCCGGGTCGGTTTCCTCGCGGCCCGTTCCTCGAATCGTCCTACAGGCGTGTGATTCTCGGGCGATGTCGGCCGGGTGGTCCAGTACCCGGTCTCGATGGCGTCTCGTATACGAGAATTCGCAGGTGAAAGCCCATAATAGGCTTACCTTATTTGCGGGGGCACCCAGGTGCTGACTTATCGTTCGTAGTTGGATCGGCCTCACCACGGCCGGATCCGTCGAGACCCTCACTTTTCTACCATGAGCTCACCCGCTCGTGCAGGGGAAAGCGTCGACGATCGACAGGTGCTGCTTCAACGGCGAGGACGCACCGCAGGCCGTTCGTGCAGCCGGTTACACCACACCGTCGCCGACGAGTATCAAGGCTGGACTTATCCGAAGGCTAGGTATGAAGCACACTCCGGGCCCGCAAGGCCTCTACGATCCCGTCAACGAACACGACTCCTGTGGTGTCGCGTTCGTGGTGGACATGCACGGTCGACGCAGTCGCGACATCGTCGAGAAGGCGATCACCGCACTGGTCAACCTCGAGCACCGCGGTGCTGCCGGCTCCGAACCGAACACCGGTGACGGTGCGGGCATTCTGATCCAGGTTCCGGACGCGTTCTTCCGCGCCGTCGTAGATTTCGAGCTCCCCGCTGCCGGCGCGTACGCGACCGGTGTCGCGTTCCTTCCCCAGGGCCGCAGCGATGCCGCGCGTGCCTGCGAGGGTGTCGAGCGCATCGTCGAGAGCGAAGGCCTGTCGGTTCTGGGTTGGCGTGAGGTCCCCACCGACGACTCCTCCCTCGGAGCTCTGGCGCGCGATGCGATGCCGACCTTCCGTCAGCTGTTCCTCGCGGCTCCCGACGCGTCGGTCACCGACCTCGACCTCGAGCGGCGCGCATTCGTCATCCGTAAGCGCGTCGAGCACGAGCTGGGCGAAGAGGGCGCGGGCAAGGACGGCCCCGGCCGCGAAACCGTGTACTTCCCGTCGCTGTCCTCGCAGACGTTCGTCTACAAGGGCATGCTGACGACGCCTCAGCTCAAGGGCTTCTACTTGGACCTGCAGGACGAGCGTGTGGAAAGCGCACTGGGACTTGTGCATTCGCGCTTCTCCACCAACACGTTCCCGTCGTGGCCGCTGGCACATCCGTTCCGCCGCGTCGCCCACAACGGCGAGATCAACACCGCCACCGGCAACGAGAACTGGATGCGCGCCCGCGAGGCACTCATCACCTCCGACGTGTTCGGTGGCTCCGAGGCTCTCGAGAAGATCTTCCCCGTGGTCACCCACGGAGCAAGTGACACAGCACGTTTCGACGAGGTGCTCGAGCTGTTGCACCTCGGCGGCCGCAGCCTGCCCCACGCCGTGCTGATGATGATTCCCGAGGCCTGGGAGCGGCACGAGTCCATGGACCCCGCACGTCGGGCGTTCTACAAGTACCACTCCTCGTTGATGGAGCCCTGGGACGGACCGGCCTCGGTGTGCTTCACCGACGGCACCGTCATCGGCGCGGTTCTCGACCGCAACGGCCTGCGCCCGAGCCGGCTGTGGGTCACCGACGACGGTCTGGTCGTCATGGCCTCCGAGGTCGGCGTGCTCGACATCGATCCGTCGAAGGTCGTCCGCAAGGTTCGCCTGCAGCCGGGCCGCATGTTCCTGGTGGACACCGCGCAGGGCCGCATCGTCTCCGACGACGAGATCAAGGACGAGCTCGCCGCCGAGCATCCGTACCAGCAGTGGCTCGACGAGGGCCTGACCTCGATCGACGACCTGCCCGAGCGTCCGCACGTGCACATGCCGCACGACCGCGTGCTCATCCGTCAGCAGATCTTCGGGTACACCACCGAGGAATTGAACGTGCTGGTCTCGCCGATGGCGAAGTCCGGTGCCGAGGCCATCGGTTCCATGGGTACCGATACCCCGATCGCCGTGCTGTCGGCTCGTCCGCGGATGCTGTTCGACTACTTCTCGCAGCTGTTCGCGCAGGTCACCAACCCGCCACTCGACGCCATCCGCGAGGAGATCGTCACCAGCCTCGGCGGCACCATCGGACCCGAGGGCGATCTGCTCAACCCGGGTGCCGACGGCTGCAAGCAGATCGTGCTTCCGCAGCCCATCCTGCACAACGACGACCTCGCCAAGCTCGTCCACATCAACGACGAGGGCACGCAGGAAGAGCTGCGCTCGGTGGTCGTGCGCGGTCTCTACCCGGTGTCCGAGGGTGGTGAGGGCCTCCGAAAGTCGTTGGAGGCCATCCGCGCTCAGGTGTCCGCTGCCATCTCGGGCGGCGCGCGGATCATCGTGCTCTCGGACCGTGAGTCCAGCGAGAAGCTCGCTCCGATTCCGTCGCTGCTGCTCACCTCGGCAGTGCACCATCACCTCGTCCGCGAGAAGACCCGAACCAAGGTCGGTCTGATCATCGAGGCCGGTGACGCCCGCGAGGTGCACCACATGGCTCTGCTCATCGGATTCGGTGCGGCAGCGGTCAACCCGTACATGGCGTTCGAGTCGATCGAGGACATGATCGAGCGCGGTGCCCTCACCGACATCGAGTTCGACAAGGCCGTCGCCAACTACATCAAAGCCGCGGGCAAGGGCGTACTCAAGGTGATGTCCAAGATGGGCATCTCCACTCTCGCGTCGTACACCGGAGCCCAGCTGTTCCAGGTCATCGGCCTCTCGCAGGAACTGGTCGACGAGTACTTCACCGGCCTCAACAGCCACCTCGGCGGTATCGATCTCGATCAGGTCGCCGACGACGTCGCAGCGCGGCACGCGGTGGCGTACCTGGACAACCGTCAGGAGCGTGCGCACCGCGAGCTCGAAACCGGCGGTGAGTACCAGTGGCGTCGCGAAGGGGAGTACCACCTCTTCAACCCGGACACGGTGTTCAAGCTGCAGCATTCCACTCGCACCGGTCAGTACGACATCTTCAAGGAATACACGAAGATGGTCGACGACCAGTCCGAGCGCCTCGCGTCGCTGCGCGGTCTGTTCCGCTTCAAGACCGAAGAGCGACAGGCTATTTCGATCGACGAGGTCGAGCCGGCCAGCGAGATCGTCAAGCGTTTCTCCACGGGCGCGATGAGCTACGGCTCCATCTCGGCCGAGGCGCACGAGACCCTTGCCATCGCGATGAACCGTCTCGGCGGACGCTCGAACTCCGGTGAGGGCGGCGAGGACGTCTCGCGGTTCGAGCCGGACGAGAACGGTGACTGGCGACGCAGTGCCATCAAGCAGGTCGCGTCGGGACGTTTCGGCGTCACCTCGCACTACCTGACCAACTGCACCGACATCCAGATCAAGATGGCGCAGGGAGCCAAGCCCGGTGAGGGCGGCCAGCTTCCGGCGCACAAGGTGTACCCGTGGGTCGCCGAGGTTCGGCATTCGACGCCCGGCGTCGGCCTGATCTCGCCGCCGCCGCACCACGACATCTACTCCATCGAGGATCTCGCGCAGCTGATCCACGACCTCAAGAACGCCAACCCGCAGGCCCGCATTCACGTGAAGCTGGTTTCCGAGGTCGGCGTCGGAACGGTCGCCGCCGGTGTGTCCAAGGCGCACGCCGACGTGGTGCTCATCTCGGGCCACGACGGCGGCACCGGCGCGACGCCGCTGACGTCGGTCAAGCACGCGGGTGGACCGTGGGAGCTCGGGTTGGCCGAAACGCAGCAGACGTTGCTGCTCAACGGACTTCGCGATCGGATCGTCGTGCAGGTGGACGGTCAGCTCAAGACCGGCCGCGACGTCATGGTGGCCGCTCTGCTCGGCGGCGAGGAGTTCGGTTTCGCCACCGCTCCGCTCGTCGTCTCGGGCTGCATCATGATGCGCGTGTGCCACCTCGACACCTGCCCCGTCGGTGTTGCAACTCAGAATCCGTTGCTGCGCAAGCGGTTCGCAGGCAAGCCGGAGTTCGTCGAGAACTTCTTCATGTTCATCGCCGAAGAGGTTCGCGAGCTCATGGCCGAGCTCGGGTTCCGCACGCTCGACGAGGCCGTCGGTCAGGTGGGTCTGCTGGACACCACCGCGGCCAAGGAGCATTGGAAGGCGTCGAAGCTGGATCTGGCACCGATTCTCGAAGAGGTCGAGTCGGCGTTCATGAACCAGAACCTGTACAACACCGGCGTCCAGGATCACGGTCTCGACAAGGCTCTCGATCAGCAGCTCATCTCGGCCAGCCGCAATGCGTTGGACAGGGGTGAGAAGGTCGCGTTCGAGTCCAAGATCACCAACGTCAACCGCACCGTCGGCACGATGCTGGGGCACGAGGTCACCAAGGCCTACGGCGGCGTCGGCCTGCCGGACGACACCATCGAGATCACCTTCACCGGCTCGGCCGGCAACAGTTTCGGTGCGTTCGTGCCCTCCGGTATGACGCTCCGACTCAACGGCGATGCCAACGACTTCGTCGGCAAGGGACTCTCCGGTGGACATCTGGTGTTGCGCCCGTCGCTGAATGCTCCGAAGGGATTCGTCGCCGAGGACAACATCATCGGCGGCAACGTGTTCCTGTTCGGTGCCACCAGCGGTGAGGCTCTCATCCGCGGCGTCGTCGGCGAGCGTTTCGCCGTTCGTAACTCCGGTGCCGTTGCCGTCGTCGAAGGCGTCGGAGATCACGGCTGCGAGTACATGACCGGCGGCAAGGTCGTCATCCTCGGCTCGACGGGCCGCAACTTCGGTGCCGGTATGTCCGGCGGAGTCGCGTTCGTGTTCGATCCGAACAAGACGTTCGAGGCCAACCTCAACACCGAGCTGGTCGACATCGAAGAGCTCGAAGGTGACGAGTTCACCTGGCTGAAGGACATCGTCACCCGCCATCAGGAGCAGACCGGCTCCGAGGTGGCCGAGCGGATCCTCGCGGATTGGTCACAGCAGGTGAACCATTTCGTGAAGGTCATGCCTCGCGACTACAAGAAGGTACTGCTGGCCATTTCCGAAGCCGAGAAGAACGGCGCGGACGTGGACGAAGCGATCATGGAGGCAGCTCGTGGGTGACCCACAGGGATTTCTGAAGAACACGGTCCGCGAAGTGCCGAAGCGGCGCCCCGTCGACCTGCGCCTGATGGACTGGAAAGAGGTCTACGAGGACTTCTCGAAGGACACCTTGCGCACGCAGGCCAGTCGATGCATGGACTGCGGTATTCCGTTCTGCCACAACGGCTGCCCGCTGGGTAACCTGATTCCCGAGTGGAACGACCTGGTGTTCAAGGACCGCTGGCGCGACAGCATCGATCGACTGCACGCCACCAACAACTTCCCGGAATTCACCGGTCGGTTGTGCCCCGCCCCGTGCGAGGCGGCGTGTGTCCTGGGCATCAATCAGGATCCGGTCACCATCAAGCAGGTCGAGGTCGAGATCATCGACAAGGCCTTCGAAGAGGGATGGGTCACGCCGGTCTACCCGACGCATCTGACCGGCAAGACCGTCGCCGTCGTCGGCTCCGGACCCGCGGGACTCGCTGCAGCGCAGCAGCTCACCCGCGCCGGGCACACCGTCACGGTGTTCGAGCGGGCAGATCGCATCGGCGGATTGCTGCGATACGGCATCCCCGAGTTCAAGATGGAGAAGCGCCACATCGACCGTCGCCTGGCGCAGATGGAGGCCGAGGGCACCGTCTTCCGCACCGGTGTCGATGTGGGCGTCGACATCTCGGCCGACGAACTGCGCGAGCAGTTCGATGCCGTGGTCCTCTCAGGCGGCGCCACCGCATGGCGCGACCTGCCCATCGAGGGCCGCGAGCTCGACGGCATCTACCAGGCCATGGAGTTCCTGCCGCACGCCAACCGCGTCCAGCAGGGCGACTTCGCCGCGCCGCCGGTGAGCGCCGAGGGCAAAAAGGTCGTCATCATCGGCGGCGGCGACACCGGGGCCGACTGCCTCGGTACCTCGCACCGTCAGGGCGCAGAAAGCGTCCACCAGTTCGAGATCATGGCCCGCCCGCCCGAGGAGCGTGCGACGTCCACCCCGTGGCCGACGTACCCACTGATGTACCGGGTGGCCTCGGCCCACGAAGAGGGTGGCGAACGCGTCTTCTCCGTCAACACCGAGCGTTTCGTCGGCGAAGACGGCAAGGTCACCGCACTCGAAGCCTGCGAGGTCGAGTTCAAGGCGGGCAAGTTCGAGAAGGTCGAGGGCAGTGAATTCACCCTCGAAGCCGATCTGGTTCTGCTCGCCATGGGATTCGTCGGACCGGAGAAGGGCGGCCTGCTGACCGACCTGGGTGTCGACTTCAACCAGCGCGGCAACGTCGAGCGCACCAACGAGTGGGTCACCAACGTCCCCGGCGTGTTCGTCGCCGGCGACATGGGCCGCGGCCAGTCGCTCATCGTGTGGGCCATCGCCGAGGGCCGGTCCTGCGCGGCCGCCGTCGACACCTTCCTGCAGGGAGCAACGGCGCTACCGGCGCCGATCGTGCCCACTCAGGCACCGCAGCGGTAAGTCGCGTTTCTCCGCCGAGCTCGAAGTTGTGGACGGATCGAGGTCCGATTCCGTCCACAACTTCGAGTTCGTCTGCTTTCCGCTGCCATTCGACACACGGTTACGTTCGTTAACCATGTAGGCATCTGATGGTCACAGGCCGCTGTCATTGTGGTGATCGAACAACGAAGCGCGTTCGACCACCAGTGAGGCCCCCTCCCATGAGTGTCAAGAAGATCTGCGCCGGTATCGGCGTCGCTGCAGCTGTTGCATCCGGAATCGTCGTCGGAACGGCTTCGCCCGCCGCCGCGGACCCGGCCGATTGCCCGGCGATGTACGTCGTGGCCATTCCGGGCACCTGGGAGACCAGCTCGGGTGCGGCCCCCAAGCCGGGCATGCTGACCGACGTCACCGATCGTCTCGGTGGCGACATCCGCACCGACTACGTCTCGTATCCCGCGACCGCGTTCCCCTGGGAGGGCGAGGTGTACGGGCAATCACGCGCCGAAGCCGTCGCCAACGCGGGCGGGATGCTGAAGGCCATGGCCGATCGTTGTGGCGCAACGAAACTGGGCATCATCGGGTACAGCCAGGGTGCCGACGCGGCGGGCGATCTCGCCGCGGCCATCGGCACCGGAGTGGGCGTGGTGCCCGCGGACAAGGTGGTCGCCGTGGGGCTGATCTCCGACCCGAAGCGCTCCGACACCGACGCTCTCGTGGGGCCCGCCGTGGTCGGAACCGGGGTCGGTGGACCCCGCGTCGGTGGATTCGGCTACGTCAGCCCCGTGGTGCGGACGTTCTGTGCCGTCGGCGACCTGTACTGCTCGACGCCCAAGGACGATTACGTCGCGCGGCTGGCCGGCTTCTTGGCCGTCTCGTCGAACCCCGCGCCGAACGTCGCCGATCAGTACTCGCAGGAAGCGCAGTCCCTGATCGCGGACCTCGCCGCGGCCGGTGGTCTGCCGGTGTTGCAGGGCCAGCTCACCGATCAAGCGAACGCTCAGCGTCAGCGTGAGATCGAGGCGTTCTACCGTTCGGGTATCCACCAGGAGTACCAGAGCTACGACGTCGGGGGCGGCCAGTCCGCGACTCGGTGGTTGGCGCGCTACCTCGCCGACGCGGTCTGACGGCGTAGCAGCACGAAAACCGCCACAGCGCTGACGGCCATCAGACCGGCGCTCCAGCCGGCCGCGAGGTTGAAGCCGTCGACGAACGACGAGTTCGCGACGGTGGTCAGTTGCGAGGCGAACGGCTCGGGCAGGTAGTCCGCGACGGCGACGGCACCGCCTATGGTTTCTCGTGCGGGGTCCGCTATCTCGGCAGGGGTGCCCGCCGGGATGGCGTCGTCCATGCGGTGCCGGTAGACGGTGCTGCCGATCGTGCCGAGGATCGCGATACCCACGGCGCCGCCCAGTTCGGCTCCGGTTTCCGACAGTGCCGATGCGGCACCGGCCTTTTCGGGTGCCGCGGCGGTCAGGACGATGTCGGAGTTGAGCGTCGACGCCGCGCCGATGCCGAACGTCAGCAGAGCCATTCCGGTCAGGAGTAACGGTAGGCCCGAGTTGCTGGTGACGAAGACCATTGCCACACAACCGAATCCGATGAAAGCCAGGCCGCAGGCGATGATGGTGCCCGTATGGATGACCTTACTCATCGTCGGTGCCAACACAGCTCCGGTCGCTGCAGCCGCGGCGGGAATCAACAACCACAATCCGGCCTCGAGCGGCCCGAGTCCGACTACCAGCTGGAGATACTGCGCGGCGAACAGGCTGAAGCCGGTCATCGCGAAGATCACCAGGAACTGCACGACGACGGCTGCACTGAAGGCACGTTCGGCGAACAGCGTGACGTCGATCAAAGGGTGTGCTGCCTTCCGTTGCCGGATGACGAACACTGCACCGAGCGTCAGCCCGACGAGGGCGGTGACGATCATTGCCGCGTCGATCCCCTCCTGTGCACCGTGTTTGATGGCGAACACGATCGAGAGCATCGAGGAGATAGCGAGAATCACGCTGATGGGATCGAACTTCCCGGGGTCGGAGTCCTTGAACTCGGGGACCAGAAACGGGGCGGCGACGAAAAGTACCACCATGATCGGAATGTTGATCAGGAACACCGAGCCCCACCAGAAGTGTTCGAGCAGAACACCGCCGATGACAGGGCCCACTGCTGCTCCACCGGCGAAGCCGGCAGTCCACAGGCCGATGGCTTCCTTTCGCTGAGTGGGGTCGTGAAACATGTTGCGGATCAACGACAATGTGCTCGGCGCAATGGTGGCTCCGCCGATTCCCAGCAGAGCGCGCGCCGCGAGCAGCATCTCGGGAGAGGTGGACAACGTCGCGGCCAGAGACGCCACTCCGAACACGACGGCACCGATCATGAGCAGGGTGCGCCTGCCGATGCGATCGCCCAGCGAGCCCATGGTGATCAGTAGGCCGGCAAGCAGAAATCCGTAGATGTCGAGAATCCACAACGACTGATTGCTGGTGGGTTCGAGATCGGCCGTCATGAACGGCAGGGCCAGGTACAACACCGACATGTCCATCGACACGACGAGAATCGGCACCACCAGCACTGCGAGGCCGAGCCACTCCTTACCGGTGGCGCGCTGGTCGGTTGCCGTCTGGCTCACTGTGGTTTCCCTTCCCGAATGGACACCTCAGCTTAGGGGGATCGGGAGTACGTTCGGTGAAGAAACATGTCTCTCGCCGAACGAAGGAAAAATCACCTCATGACCAACGATCTGAAGGTAGTCGCGACGATCATCGCCAAGCCGGATGCCATCGACGCCGTGCGCGACGGCCTCTCCGCTCTGGTTGCCGAATCGCGGAAGGAAGACGGCAACCTCTCGTACGAGCTGTTCGAGTCCGCGATCGAGCCGGGAACCTTCATCACCGTCGAGGTGTGGAAGTCGCAGGAGGACCTCGACGGCCACATGCAGACTCCGCACCTGCAGCAGGCGCTAAGCGAGTTCGGGGCCCACCTCGCGGCTGCGCCCGCCATTCATCCCCTCCGGCCGGTCGGCTGACTCACCCCGCACGCTTGCGTAGACGAGTGTCGACACGATGAGCAGGGCCATCGTGGCACCGATCGCGAGCCAGCCGGTCCCGCTCATCTCGCCCGACGCGATGACGCGGGCTCCGGCGGCGGTGTAGCTCATGGGCATGAAGGCGGCGAGATCGCCCCAGATCGGTGCCGTCGATGCGTATGCGAAGCCACAGACGACGACCTGCACCGCGAGCGCGGCGACGTTGACGATCTGGCCGATCACGGCACCGAGCACCCGTTGGATCGCTCCCGCTGCGGCGAGGTAGGCCGCAGCCGAGACGATCAGGAACGCACCCGCTCCCAGGACCGGCCCGAGGGCGGCGTCGGTGGCGAAAGCGAACGCAACGGCGGCGCTGATGCCCACTGCGGCGACCGCTGCGGCCACGGCGAGCCAGCGAGGCTTGCTGTCCCTGCCCAGAACCCGCACGAGACTGACGCACCCGAGAGCACCGAGCGCGACCAGGGCAGCGATCAGATACGGGGTGGCACCGGTTCCGGTGCTCGACGACGTGACCGCGATGTTCTGGTCCGACGCTGCGTCGTCGGTAGCGGCAGCGGTTCCCTGCGGAAGTGCCGCCGAGGCGTCGCGCACATTGGTGGCGATGCCGTTGACGATTCCCTCGACCGGTTCGACCGACGTCACGAGCTGATCGGTGCCGGCCTTGAGCTGCTGGCCGCCGTCGTCGAGTTGGCCCAGTCCGTCGCGCAACTGCACGGTCGCGTCGCCGAGTTGGGCGGTGGCTCCGAGGAACTGACTGTTGGGGTCGTTGAGTTCGGAGGACAGCTGCTGAGCACCGCTCTTGAGGGTCTGCAGCTGGGCGAGGGTGTCGGGTCCGAAAGCCTGCGTGTTCAGAGTGTCGATGACCCCGCGGATCTCACCGGAGATGGCGTCCGATCCCGGGTGCGGGAATCGATCGACCTGGTCAGCGGTGGCGGCGAGTTTGGCGGTGAAATCGGCCTGCAGAGCGCCGAATCCGGCGAGCTGGTCGACGACCTGGTCGACGCCGCCGCTGATCTGGGACGCGCCGTCTCCGAGCTGACCGATGCCGTCGCGGTACTGCCCGAATCCATCGGCGAGCTGAATGGTTCCGTCGTGTGCCTGGGTGATGCCGTCGGCGAGCTGCCCGACGCCGTCGTTGAGCTGCGTTCCGCCGTCGGTCAGCTGGCCGATACCGCTGGAGAGGAACGTGATGGGCAGCGATGCGCTGTTGAGGCTGCTCCTGGCTGCGGCCAGGGGATCGGCCGTCTGCTGGTCCGCTGCCGGTGCCTGCTCGGTGTCGGCGACGACGGTGGTGGTTGCCGCGGACTCGCCACCGAGGTCGTAGCCGGTGCCCAGTGCAAATGCACCTACCGCTACCAGAGGAAACGCCAGCGCAGTGAGAGCAACGGCAGGACGTCGGAAGATACGCAATTCACCCATGATGAGTTCGAGGCTAACCGCACGGTGCAGCGTCGCCGACCAGTCGACGACCGCCGACGCCCTATTTTGTGCCCTCGACCTGGGAGTTTAAGAGGTCTCTGTGGATTACCGATTGCGGGGCAACAGGTCCCACACGTGCTCGGTTTCGTTCACCGAGGAGACCGACCTCGCGCCGCTGCGCGAGAACAGCACCCGCGTCACCGAGCAGTAGTCGATCGGGAAGCCGAGCACCTTCGGGGTCTGCAGAATGTCCTGCAGCAGGATGTTGATCACGCCGCCGTGAGCGAACAGCGCCACGGTGTCGGTGTGTGCGCTCGCCGAGACGACATCGGCGACACCATCCAGGACTCGCCGGCGAAACGCCTGCTCGTCGACCTGCTCCGGGAGATGCCCTGCCTTGATGCGATCGAATGCCTCCCGGAATTCGGTCTTGGCCGACTCGATCGGGACGTAGCCGCCGAAGTCGCGATCGTATTCGGTCAGGCGATCGTCGGGCTCGACGGTCAGACCGAGCCGATCGGCCAGAGGCTGCGCGGTCTGGACGGCGCGTAGCTGCGAGCTCGAGACGACTCGCGAGATCGGGAACCGGGCGACGGCACCCGGCACTCGCTGGGACTGTTCGACGCCGAGTTCGGCCAGAGCGGGATCGGCCGAGGTCTCCGACCGTTGCGGGAGGGCATGCCGCACCAGAACCAATTGCATCGACTCACCTAATCACGAGTGTTCTGCCGCTGCGCAGCACCATCGATCGAAATGCCGCCACCTGACGCGGCGAATCGGCCCGCGGATCCCACACCATGCCGATTCGCCTGCGCGCGGCCGGTTGGGTGAGTCCGATGTCCACGGTTCCGCCCTCACCGCCGTGCGCGCGTATTCGCGGCAGAATGGCGATACCGAGACCGGCCCCGACGAGTCCGCGCACCGTGTGGGTGTCCTGACCCTCGAAGGCGATACGCGGGCTGAAGCCGGCGTCCGCCCACAACTCGTCGCAGATCGAGCGCATCCCGAAGCCGTGGCCCATCGCGATGTAGTTCTCGTCGGCCGTGTCGGCCAGATCGACCGACCTGCGCGTGGCCAGCCGATGATCGGCCGGAACCACCAGCATCAGTCGCTCGTCGTAGAGCTGGAACGAATTGTGCTCGGTGTGTTCGGCGCTGAGAGAGACGAACGCCAGGTCGGAGACCCCGTCGGCGAGACGGTCGAGGCAGCGTGCCCGGGCACCCTGATCCAGATCGAACGTGACGGCCGGGTGGTCGACGCGGAACTGACGGATCAGTGCGGGTACGACGTCCTCGCCCAGGGTGTTCTGAAACGCCACCGCGATACGGCCGCGGGCTCTGGCGTCGTGCTCGGTCATCGCGTCGATGCCGGCGTCGATGTCGCTCAACGCCCGCTGGAGATAAGGAATGAGCACTCGGCCGGTGCTGGTGAGCACGATCCCGCGGCCGCGTCGTTCCACGATGTCGACGCCCAGAATTGCCGAGGCGCGGGCGACCTGCCGACTGACGGTGGGCTGTGGGACGCCCAGGACGTGCGCGGCGTCGGTGATGTGTTCGGTGTCGGCCACTGCGACGAGAGTCGGTAGCAGCGGCAGGAGTTCGATCGTTTCACGACGCATTGCCGAATCATATCGTCGGTGTATCGGTTTGCCCGGTCTCATGCATTGGACGAATATCGTGAGCGCTTCTAACGTGATCTGCATGACCACGACGCAGCCCGAGGTGCTCGAATGGGAGGGACACCCCAGGGGATCGCGCGAATACCGCAGGCTCGTGCTGGCACTGCTGTTCGCCGGAGTCGCAACGTTCGCTCAGCTCTATTCGGTGCAGGGCATCCTGCCCCTCATCGCCGCCAATCTCGACATCACGCCGTCGCAGTCCTCGCTCGCGGTCGGGCTCGCGACGGTCGGCGTTGCGGTGTCCGTCATTCCGTGGTCGGTGGCGGCCGACCGCATCGGTCGTGTTCGGGCCATGACGGCGTCGATCCTCACCGCCACGACGCTGGGTCTGCTGGTTCCGCTCGCGCCGTCGCTCGAAGTACTGCTGGTGATTCGATTCTTCGAGGGTGCAGCACTGGGCGGTCTTCCGGCCATCGCCATCGCGTACCTCAGCGAAGAGATCCATCACAAGCACACAGCCCTGGCTGCGGCGACCTACGTGTCCGGTACGACGCTCGGCGGACTGCTCGGCCGCATCGTCGCGGGACCCGTTGCGGAGTACACCAACTGGCGGATCGGCACGTTGACCGTGTCGATGATCGCTGCGTTGGCCGCCGGACTGTTCGTCTGGCTTGCACCGAAGCCGCGAACGACGCTCGTGCACAGCGAAATTCGTGACCTACCCGGACGGCTGTGGGTGAACCTGCGCGAGCCGGGGATGGCGGCACTCTACGGCCAGGGGTTTCTGCTGATGGGCGGCTTCGTCGCGATCTACAACTACCTCGGATTTCGTTTGGAGGCCGTGCCTTTCGGGCTCCCGCAGTCTCTGATCAGCCTGATCTTCGTGGCGTACCTCAGCGGTACCGTGTCCTCACGGGTAGCGGGCAATCTCGCGACGAAGCACGGCAGATCGGTGGTGCTCGCCGGATCCACCGCCACGATGGTCGCCGGAGTTGCCCTGACGATGGCGTCGAATCTCGCCGTCATTCTGACCGGCTTGGTGATCCTGACCATGGGATTCTTTGCCGCCCACGCCATCGCGTCGGGATGGACCGGACAACGAGCCGTCCACGGCCGAGCCCAGGCGACATCGCTGTACAACCTCTTCTACTACGGCGGATCCTCCGTCGTCGGCTGGATCGGCGGCGTCGTCTTCCAATCCCAGGGATGGAACGCGTTGGCGCTGTTCGTCATTGCGTTGGCAGTGATCGCAGGCGTGTGGGCCGCGTGCATGAACGGCCGATTGGCGAAGCCGGTATCAGTAGGTTGACGTGTTTGCGGCAGCGAGGGCAAAAATGACGATCGCACCCACGATGACGACGAAGAGCGCGATCGAGACGTAACCCACGATCAGGCCCGCCGTCGCAAAACCCGATCCGCCTTCGCTGGTGCGCTTGATCTGACCGCGCGCAATGTGGCCACACACCACCGCGCACACCGACGCAATCAACGGAATGAACGTCAGACCGAGAATCGCCAACACGAGTGACACGATCGCCAAGGTGTTGGTGGACGCCGGAGCCTGATACCCGCCGGCATACGGCGCATTCCCGTACTGCGAATACTGTTGCTGCGGGTTCGGGTACTGGGGGCTCTGTTGCGGGGGGTTCGGGTACTGGGGGTTCGGGTTCTGGGGGTTCGGGTTCTGATAGGGCGGGTACTGCTGCCTCCCGTACGGCTGATCCTTGTTCGCTGCGTCGAACGGATCGTTGCTCTCACCCTGCGGATCGCCCATGGCGGGAGTGTGGCACCTGGAGACAGCAGTCGCAACCGCTCTCCCTCTGCGCTACGTACCGAGCTTGCCCCACCCCACATAGGCGTCGACAGTGACGTATCCGGTCACGCGCGGCTGATCCCGAACCGGATACGGATCGCCGGTGTAATGCGTCGAAATGCGATCGATATCGACCAGATCGGGATCGTCACGCAACTCGATCGAACCGTGCACCGTCACATGTGTGTACCAACTGGCCTCGTCCAACACCGAAATCGAGACCTTCGGATTCGCCTTGATGTGCTCGAGACGCTTCCGCGACGCATCGAAATTGAGCACCACCTTCCCGTCCTCCCACAGATACCACGTGGGTGCGGTGATCGGCGTTCCATCTGCACGAACCACCGCCATGACCGCGGGATTGGCCTTCTTCAGCAATTCGACAGCGGCATCGGGCAACGGAGGCTTGGGCATACGACAACAGTACGACTCGACCCCCGCCTTGGGTCCCGAATCGCCCCACAGCGTCCCCGGAGTCCACTCGATGTGCCATTGACTGCCGAAAAGGCCACTCAATGTCACATCGAGTGCACTGGGGTGAAAGGTGTGCACTCGGGAATCGAGTGCATCCGATGTGGATCGGCGACTACAGGTTGGGGAGTTTGACTACCTGTCCGGCGTAGGAGAGTCCGGCACCGAAGGCGAGCAGCAGTGCTGTGTCTCCTGCCTTTGCTTTGCCGGTGCGCAGTAGTTCTTCCATGGCCAGGGGGATCGAGGCTGCCGAGGTGTTGCCGGTTTCGGCGATGTCATTGGCGACGGGTGTGTCCTCGTTCAGATTCAGGCTCTTGGCGAGGAGTTCGGTGATGCGGCTGTTGGCCTGGTGGGGGATGAAGGCGTGCAGTTCGTCGGTTTTGATACCGGCGACGTCGAGGACGCGCTGCGCGGCTTTGCCCATTTCGAATGCGGCCCAGCGGAAGACGGAGATGCCGTTCATCCGGATCCAGGGGCGCTCGAGGCCTTCTTCGGTGATGTAGTCGTACCAGTCGGTGGTCTGGACGATGGCGTCGGATTGCGAGCCGTCGGAGCCCCAGACGGCGGGTCCGATCTCGGTTTCGTCGCTCTGGCCGACGACCACGGCACCGGCGCCGTCGGCGAAGATGAAGCGGGTGGTGCGGTCGTAGGGGTCGGTGGTCACGCTGAGCTGCTCTGCACCGATGACGAGGACGTACTTGGACGTTCCGGCCTTGACCAGGTCCGATGCGACTGCGAGGGAGTAGCAGAAGCCCGCGCAGCCGGCGCAGATGTCGAATGCGGCCGGCCCCTTGGTGCCGAGTCCGTGCGCTACTTTTGCAGCTGCTTGGGGTGTGAGTTCGAGATGCGTCGAGGTGGCGACGATGACGGTGTCGACTTGGTCGGCGGTGATTCCGCTGGCTTCGAGGGCCTTACGACCTGCCGCGATGGACATCTCGACGACGTTTTCCTTGGGATCGGCGAAGCGCCGGTTCTTGATTCCGGACCGCGTCTGGATCCACTCGTCGCTCGAGTCGATGAATTCACAGATCTCGTCGTTGGTCACGACTCTCTCGGGGCGGTGAACGCCGAGTCCGAGTAGTTTCGACTGTCGTCCCTGCGTCGTGCTGATCGCACCCATCTTCAATTTCCTCTCGTGCTACCGCGCCATCGCCGAGCTTCGGCTCGGGTCTTGGGCTACGGGCTCGGTGACACACGTTACGTGCGTCGCCTCGAGGAGTTCACACCAGTTCGGTGATGAGGGCTGCGACCTCGGCGGGCTTGTCGATCATGGCGTGGTGGTGGGCGGGCATGACGACAGTGAAGTCGGCCCGCAGATACGCGGCCAGCTTGCGTTGAGTCTTGATCCATCGCTTGCCCCACGGGGAGGGTCGTCCGGTGTGGGCTGCGGCGACGATGACCGGAACGACGAGGGGCGAACGCTTCCGCATTCTGTTCAGTTCGGCGGCGAGATCCGGGTAGACGACATCCTCCACCAGGGCGGCGGCGAGGTAGGTGGGTCGTCGATAGATGTCGTCGACCCAGTCGAACGTCTCCTGCGGCGTGCCGTCGGGCGGTGTCGCCTGATTGAGGACGCGTCGCACACGCGGTCCGACCAACTTCTGCAGGCCGGTCTTGCTGAGCGCGGTGGCGATGACGTGGGCAGCCTCGACGCGCACGAGGGTCGGGACGAAGCGTGGGGGGTCGGATTCGGCGCTGGAATCGAGCAACAGAATCCCGCGGGTGCGCGACGGGTACAGCCGGGCCACAGCTTCTGCGTAGAAGCCGGCTATCGAATGACCTACCACGACGGCCGGGTCGGTGACTCCGAGTGCGTCGAGGACACCGATGATTCGGTCTGCCTCCCCGCGGACGGTGGGTGTGGCACCGGCGGGCAAGGGGTCGCTGAGTCCGAAGCCGGGCCGGTCGAGCACGACCACGTGATGGTGGGCGCTCAGGATGTCGACGGTGTCGTTCCAGTCGAACCAATTACTGCCGAGGCCTCCGCACAGGACGACCGTGGGGCCGGTTCCGCGTACGAACAGATGCAGACGTTGCCCGTCCACCTCGACGTACTGACCGGGAGGATGTTTCACGGGAAACAACGCACTGCGTTCGGCTCGATCCCCGCTGTCCATGTTTGGCACTCCACGATGCTCTACCGACCTGTCGACTGTTTCACGCTCCAGTTTCCATCATTTTCCCCGTTTTGCACACTCGTGCGCGCGGATCGGTCACCAGGGAAGGTCATTGACGCGGCTTGGCCAGGGGGAACGCGAGCGTTTCCCGAATGCTGCCACCGGTGATGAGCATGACGACCCGGTCGACTCCCATGCCGAGACCGCCGGTCGGCGGCATCCCGTGCTCGAGCGCTTGCAGGAAATCCTCATCCAGGCTCATCGCTTCCTCGTCACCGCCGGCCGCCAACAGCGACTGTTCGGTGAGGCGCTGCCGCTGATCGACAGGGTCGGTCAGCTCGCTGTACGCGGTACCCAGCTCCACACCCCACGCGACGAGATCCCACTTCTCGGCGACGCCCGGAATGCTCCGATGCGGCCTCGTCAACGGCGACATCGACGTCGGGAAGTCCTTGTAGAAAGTGGGGAACTCGGTGTAGTCCTCGACGAGATGCTCGTACATTCCCTGCGCGACGGCCCCAGCATCCCAGGTCTTCTCGTACGGAATGTCGTTCTCGTCGCACAGGCGTTGTAGCTCCTCCAGAGGAGTCGCCGGTTCGACGGGCACTCCCAACTTCTCGGCGACGGCACCGTGCAACGTCTTGACCGGCCATTCGCCGGAGATGTCGATCTCGATCATTTCCCCGTTCGGACCGTCCGGGCGCAGGATGATCTCGCGTCCATGCGCGGCGACGGCCGCTCGCTGAATCAGCTCGCGGCACAACACCATTGCGCGTTCGTAGTCGCTGTGGGCCTCGTAGGCCTCGAGGATCGTGAACTCGGGGTTGTGCTTGAAGTCCGCGCCTTCGTTGCGGAACACGCGGCCGATCTCGAACACCTTCTCCATGCCGCCGACACACAGGCGCTTCAGATAGAGCTCCGGTGCGATCCGCAGGTAGAGGTCGAGATTGTAGGCATTGATGTGGGTGACGAACGGTGCTGCGTTGGCACCGCCGTGAACCTGCTGCAGAATCGGTGTCTCGACCTCCATGTATCCGCGCTCGCCGAGCGAATCACGAAGTGACTTCACGACATTGGATCGGGCGATCATCAGTGCACGAGCATCGCGATTGATCGCCAGATCGACGTAGCGTTGCCGCACCCGAGCTTCCGGGTCGGTGAGTCCGCGATACTTGTCCGGCAGTGGATGCAGGCACTTGGCGTTCATTCGCCAGTCCGTCGCGAGGAGCGACAGCTCCCCACGCTTGCTGCGGCCGATCGCGCCACTGACCTCGATGAGATCGCCGAGATCGAAATCGGCGTCGAAGTTCTCGATCGAATCCCCGACGCGATCGCGGTCGAAGAGAACCTGGATATCGGCCGACCAGTCACGCACCACAGCGAATACGACACCGCCGTAGTCGCGAATCCGCAGGATGCGTCCGGCAATTCGTACCGTTGTGCCCTGCGGCGAGGCCACCGCCGCCTCGACCGTATGTGTCGGGGGATAGGCGACGGGATAGCCCTCGGTGCCCTCGCGTTCGAGACGATCGAGTTTCGACATGCGTACGCGCACCTGGTCGGGACGCTTACGGCCCGGTGTCGGCTCGTCCGGGACGCTGTCGGGGCCGCTGCCGTCGGGATGAATGTCGTCGGCGTCGGCCAGAGCCGCGGGTACCGCAACGTGAGAACCGGTGTGCTTCGAGGCGCGTCGGAAGGTCGGCAGGGTCAAGAAGCCCTCGGCGATGGCCGACGCCACGCCGACCTTGGGCAACACCCGATTGTCGGCGAAGCAGAGGTAGCGCGGCTCCCATTCCGGAAGGTACTTCACGTTCGAGCGATACAGGGCCTCGAGCTGCCACCACCGAGAGAAGAACACCAGCACGCTGCGCCAGATTCGCAACACCGGCCCGGCACCGATCCGGCTGCCCTCCTCGAACGCCGCGCGGAACACCGCGAAGTTCAGCGAGATCTTGCCGACCCCGAAATGATCGGCGCTGGTAGCGAGTTCGGTCACCATCAGTTCGATCACCCCGTTGGGCGACGCCGGATCACGACGCATCAGATCCAAGGACACACCGGTGCGACCCCACGGCACCAGCGAGAGAACGCCGATCACCTTCTCGCCCTGAACTGCTTGCACCAGAAGACAATCACCGTCGAGCGGATCACCCAGTCGACCCAACGCCATCGAGAAACCACGCTCGGTTTCGGTATCGCGCCACGCATCCGCGCAGGCAATGATCTCCGACATCTCCTCCGACGAAATGTCACGATGACGACGCACGGTGACCACGACACCCGCTTTACGAGCCCGGTTGACCGCCTGACGCACGGGGCGCATCTCGCGTCCATTGAGGTTGAAATCCTTGGTTTTCAGGATTGCTTCGTCGCCGAGTTCGAGGACACTCAGTCCAGCCCGCTTGTACGCGGTCGCGCCGATCTCGCTGGCGCCCATGACAGCTGGGGTCCAGCCGTATTTCTCGGCCAGGTCCAACCATTCCGAGATCGCATGCGGCCACGCCTCGGGATTTCCGATCGGATCACCACTGGCCAGACACACGCCGACCTCGACTCGATACGTCACCGCCGCCTTACCGCTGGTGGCGAAGATGACGCCCTTGTCGCGCCGAGTGGCGAAGTAGCCGAGGGAATCGTCGGCACCCCATTTGTCGAGCAGGCCACGCAGCGCGGACTCGTCGCGACCGGTGAGCGCGTTGCTCGACCGCTGCGACCGAAACAACGTGACGACAGCCCCCAACAACGCCAGCGCTCCGAACAGCCCGAGGGCCGTGTTCACGATGCCGTTCGGCCTGCCGTCGAACTGCTCGTTGTCCACCGTCGCCAACGCCGTCACGCGATTGAACGCCCACAGGAACGTCTGACTCTCCGGCAACGACCCGGGGAACAGCGCAACCAGCGCCCACCCGATCACCGTCCCGACGGCCGCGCCGAGCACGAGCACCCGAGTGCCTTCCACACCGCACCACGACGCACCCGCGTGTAGAACTCCTTGCGCGCGGCGATCAACACCCCCGTCACCACAACATGGACAGCCAGCGCAATCCACGAATTGACGCTCTTGTCCGTGATCCCCTCGACCACATTGGTGATCGCCAACAACACCAGATAGATCGTCAGCAACCACCACGCAATGCGCTTACGACTCGCCAACGCCGCCGCCAACAAACCGACCACCAGCGCCCACGACAAACTCGTATCGGGAGCATCGAAGTAATAGCTGTCGACGTACTCACGCGGAACGTGAATCAGGAAACGAAGAGTCGGCGACAGACTCCACAGAAACAACAACACCGCGAACACACCGAGCACCAGCCCCGCAATATGCGGAACCTCACTCAAACGACCGCGCTCGGGTGGCACGAACGACCGCGGAACCATGGACCCGGACCGCTCCGAGGAAACTGCTGTCGCCGTCATATCTCACTCCCGAAGTCAGAATGCACTTGCACGTAGACGGTATCCCCGCGAAGGCGAGTCAGGTGCCCATTGCCCGCACCCCCGCCCACTCAATGTGACGTTCAGTGGCCTTTTCGACAGTCGATGTCACATCGAGTGGACATCGGGTCGGGTGCGGGCGGCGGATCTTCAGGTGCGTTGGATCTCGATACGACGTCGCCTCGGCGCGCGTGGGTGAAAGTTCGTCCACAGGGCGTGGGTTATCCACAGGGCAGTTCGTTTCCCGTCGTCGCGGCGGATTCGGGGTGCGCGGACTGTGCATCATCATGGCCATGAAGCGGGGTGGAGCACGAGTCGATGCGAAGGTGATCGCGGCTGCGTCGGATCGCGGCTTCATGAGGACAGCGCACTTACTCGAGCTCGGGGTGGCGTCGAAGACCATCGTTCGACGCACCCAGCCGGACGGCAGCTGGTCACGGGCGTTACCTGGGTTGGTGTTCTTGAAGAATCGTTCGCTGACGCCGATTGAACGCGCCACCGCGGTGGCGATCTACTGCGGCAAGGATGCTCTCATCAGCGGCCGGGCAGGGCTGGCGTTGCATGGATTGGGCACGTCGGGTTCGTTGGAGGAGACGTTCGCACTGATTCCCGAGCCGCAACATCGCAAGTCCGTGGGCTTCGCTGTCGTGGAGCGGACGTGGCGAATGCCGACGGCGGAAATCAAGTCGGGACTTCGCGTCGCCCCGATCGTTCGGTGTCTGTGCGATGCAGTTCGACGGATGAAGAATGCCGAGCAGTGCATGGCGTTGATTGCCGGTGTCGTGCAGGGAGGTGCGGCCACCGTGGACGCGATCACGAAGGAACTGAACGCCGGTAGTACGCGGGGAACTGCGATGCCACGTCGAGTTCTGAGGGAACTGGCTGCAGGTGCGCACTCGGTGGCGGAGGCTCAGGCCCAGAAGCTGTACGCGCGCAGCGGACTTCCGACGATGCAGCACAACGTGGCTGTCCATGACGAGCAGGGCAGGTTCCTGCTGATAGCCGACAACTGGCTCGACGACGTCGCGTTGGATTGGGAGATCGATTCGCTCGAATACCATCTCTCACCCGCGGCGCACAGGGCGACGGTGGCGCGTCGGGAACGAGCGCAGAATGCCGGCCTCATCGTGGTGACACATCTGCCGAGCGATATTCGGGAGGACCCGGAACGCGTTCTGTCCGACCTTCGTGCGCGTTACAAGCAGGCCAAGGAGCGACCGCGACCGAATGTCACGGTCCGACCGCGAGCGGATCAGGCTCGTAGTCGCTCGGGTTGATACACCCACACCATGTGCTTGCCGGTCTCGGACGCAGCTGCGATCGGTCGATGCTCGATCCTGTCCAGCACGAATCCAAGCCTCTTGGGTACGGCCTGGCTCCGGAGATTCGCTGCATCACAATGAATTTCGACTCGATTGATTCCGTCCAGCCTCACGGCCTCCCGTATGAGGGCACCGACCGCCTCGCTTATCACCCCACGTCCCTCGGCCCCGGCGTCGAGCCAGAAACCCAATTCGATACCGTGCGGGCCGATCCGGCGATGCATCCCGATCTTGCCCAGAAACGCACCGCCGTCGCGCTCGAAAATTCCGTAATCGAACATCTCCCCGGCATTCCACTGCTCGACGGCCTCCGCAATGCGAGCCGATTGCACCGAAGGCTGGGCCGCTTCTTCGGTCGCCCACCCCATCCACGGCGCAAGGCGTGCGAGATTGCGACCGATCACGTCGGCAACGGCAACGGCATCGCCGGCCGACTCGCGACGAATGAGAAGTCGGTCGGTGACAATCCGATCGGGAGGTACATCGAACATGGCCAGCAGTGTGTCAACAGTGCACCCGATCTGCCAACGAATTTCGTTGCACTGTCACCCGCTCGCAGTCCACTCGATGTGCCATCGACGGGCGAAAAGGCCACCGAAGGTCACATTGAGTGGACAAGGGGCAGCGGCAAGGGCGGGGTCAGGAAGCCGACCAGGATCTCCAGGACAGTTTGTCGATGATGATGACCGGACCTTCGGGTCTGTTGTTTTTGTATTGACTGTATTTCGCGACCAGGGCGTCGGTGGCCGATGTGCCTTCGGCGCTGGAGGTTTCGACGATGTGGGCGGATCCGTCCGCGCGGATCCACCAGAGTTGGGACCAATCGTCGGTGTAGTGGTCGACGATGAGGCTGACGGCGGGGTCGGCGCGGATGTTGTCGAGTCGCTGGAGTTTCTGCGTTGTCTTGGGTTTCCAGTCGATGGCGGTGAAGATTCGGTCGCCGGTGGGGGCGACGGCGAAGACGATCGGGACCAGGTGTGGTGTGCCGTCGGGGTTGATGGTGGAGAGTTGGGCTCGGGGTGCGTCGGTGAAGCGTTGGACTTCGTTGTCGATCTTCACGTTCGGTTCCTCGGGTTATGCGGATTCGCTGTGGGTGCTGTGTCGGGTGATGAATTGTTCGAGTGCCGCAACGGACATGGGGCGTCCGAGTAGGTGTCCTTGGCCGAAGGTTACGCCCATGTCGGTGCAGATCTGGAGTTGTTCCGGTGTCTCGATTCCCTCGATGACGGTGTCTTTGCCGAGAGTGGTGGTGACGTCGACGAGGGCTGTGCAGAGCGTGGTCATGGCGCGGCGTCGGTGCAGGTTGTCGCTGTCGAGGTGTTGGGTGAGGGATTTGTCGATCTTGAGGGTGTCGACGGGGAGGGTGGCGAGTCGTTCGAGGGAGGAGAAGCCGGAGCCGAAGTCGTCGATGGCGATGAGGACGCCGTGGCGTTGGACGTCGCGGAGTTGGTAGTGGACTGCGTCGAGGTCGTGGAGTGTCTGTGATTCGGAGAGTTCGAGGGCGAGTCGTCCGGGTTCGATGCCGTAGGTGTCGACGGTGTCGATGACGTCGGTCGCGAGGGTTCCGGTGGCGAAGTGGGCTGGGCTGATGTTGACGCCCACTTGGAGGTGGATGTTGCGGGTCTGCCAGTCCGCGATCGTGTGCGCGACCTCGGCGAGAATCCACATGCTCAGCGGGACGATGAGGTCGGCGTCCTCGGCGAGGGGGATGAAGGTGTCGGGCATCAGCAGGCCGAGTTCGGGGTGGTTCCATCGGATGAGTGCTTCGGCCCCGACGACCGTTCCCGTCGCGAGTTCCACGATGGGTTGGTAGACCATCGTCAGTTCGCGCTCGACCATGGCGGTGCCGCGTAGTCGTTCGATGAGTTCGAGTCGGGTGCGGTTGGTGTGGTGGAGCTCGTCGGTGAAGACGTGGTGTTCGTTGCGTCCGACGGCTTTGGCGGCGTGCATGGCTGCGGTGGCGTTGTGGACCAGTTGGGTGGCGCTGATGTCGGCGGTGGTACTCGAGGCGACTCCGACGCTGGCGGTGAGGGTGAGTTGGCGGCCGGAGAGCTCGAAGGCGGGCTCGAAGATACTCGCGAATCCGGCAGCCAGGGCGCGCGCGGCTATGGAGTGGCAGCCCCGTGCGATGACGACGAATTCGTCGCCGGTGAGTCGGCCGATGGTGTCGCCGGGGCGGGTGGAGGCGAGCAGTCGCTCGGCGACCATGCACAGCAGGCTGTCGCCCTGGGCGGGGCCGAGGGCGTCGTTGAACTCTCGGAATCCGTCGATGTCGACCAGCAGGACGCTGAACTGACGATCCGGGGTGCGTCGGTCGAGCTCGTCGGTGATGAGGGCAAGGATCTCGACGCGGTTCGGAAGACCGGTCAGCGCGTCGCGTTGGGCAGCTGTTCCGCCTACGGCAGCGGCTGAGGTGACCGCGGCGACATGACGGGGCGGCGCGTCGTGCTCTCGGCTCACTGTTCCCCCTCATGGCCGGACAGCCATGGATGATACTAGCCGAAGAGTCTGCTTGAACGCTATAAACAGGGAGCATCCCCTTTTTTAGGACTATTAGATCACGGTGTCCTTGGTTTGTGGGTCGTTTGCGCGTCCTGTCGATGCTCGTTCTTCGACGCTCCAGATCGCTTCGTCCACGCTGTCGCTGAGTCCGAGCACCCACCGAGCCGCCGACCGGCCCTGATCGAACAGCGACTGCGCAACGGTGGTCAATCCGGCCTCGGCCGCGGCAGGGGAGTCGTCCCACCCGGTCACGGCCAGTCGCCCCGGAACGTCGATTCCGGCCGTGGCCGCAGCATCGAGCACCCCGAGGGCAAGTTCGTCGCTCATCACGAGCAATGTGTCGATAGCGTTGTCCTGCAACAACACCTGCGCTGCTCGGTCCCCTTCGGGGCGGGCGTTGTTGGTGGTGAACAGTGTCGGTACCGTCGACCATTCGATCCCCGATTGCAGGCATGCGTCTCGGTAACCCTCGAGTCGAGCTCGGGTCACCGGCATCGAGATGTCCGACGCGTCCGCGCCACGCACGATCGTCGATTCGCGTCGGGTATCGGGCCTGAGAGCGACGATGGCAGGTCGAGATCGGCTGTGCAATGCGGCGGTGGCCACTGCGTCGGCTGCCGCCCTGTCGTCGATGGCGATCGAGTTCAGGCCGGGGTGGTCGGGCCCACCCTGGATGCACGTGGGGCGGCCGGTCTCGACGAGCACGTCGAGCAAGGGGTCGTCGATCTCCGTGGTCCACACCACGTACCCGTCGACCTGTGCGTCTCGGATGCGAGCGTTGTCGGTCTCGCGGTGCAGGTTCGGCAGCATCACCAGCGCGGTGTCGGCGTCGAGACACGCTTCGGCGATGCCGGACACAAACCGTCGAGCCTGGGGATCCTCGAAGGCGTAGGTGAGCTTCTCGCCGAGGACGACGCCGATGCTGTCGTGCCTGCCGCTGCGCAACGACCGCGCGGTGCGGTTGGGACCGGCGTATCCGAGGGCAGCAGCTGCCTCGTGCACACGATCGCGGGTGGCCGCGGAAACTCGGCTCGGTCGGTTGTAGGTGTACGAGACGCTCATGGTGGAAACGCCTGCGGACGCTGCGACGTCGGCCATGGTCACCCGAGTGTTCACCCGCCCACTGTAGCGCGCGGCACCGATGATGTGTAACGATACACAGCATGTCGTCGCCGCTACCGAAGCTGCTGGTGCTCGCCGCAGCCGCATTCATCTACGTCACGGCGGAAACGCTGCCCGTGGGGTTGCTCCCCGAGATATCCGGGGACCTCGGCGTCGGCGAATCCGCCGTGGGTCTCCTACTGACCTTCTACGCGTACGGCGTCGCCGTGATGACGATGCCGTTGATCCGGTTCGTGCGGCAGTGGCCCCGACGACGCGTCGTGGTCATCACCGTTGCCGCACTGGCACTCTCGCAACTCCTGTCGGCGATATCGGTCGGATATCCGATGTTGGTGATCTCTCGAATGCTCTGCGCGGCAACGCACGGAGTCTTCTGGGCTGTCGTCGCTCCGGTCGCGGCATCGCTGGCTCTACCCGGTAAGCAGGGCAAGGCCATCGCGACGGTGTATGCCGGTACCTCGTTGGCGTTGGTTGCCGGCAACCCGCTCACTGCCGCACTGGGCCAGTGGCTCGGATGGCGCACCGCAGCAACGATTCTCGGCATCGTCGCCGCAGCCATCGCGGTGGCGCTGTACTTCGTCCTCCCGGCACTACCGGTCACCCGAGCGGTCTCGGAAACGAAGAAGACACCGCGGGTGCTCGACGGCTCCCTGGCCGTTCTGTGCGCAGTGACGTTCCTGGCCGTCCTCGGTCATTTCGCCGCGTACACCTACTTCTCGGTGATCGTCGATCGTGCCATCGGATCGGCGGGAACCACCCTGACCTTGATGCTGATGCTGTACGGACTGTTCGGGGTGGTCGGCATCTGGGTGATCGGGAGAACCTACGACCGGTGGCCCCGGCACTCGACCATCGCGGCCCTCGGTGCGGTCGCAGCGGCAGTGGCAATTCTCTGGTGCACTCTGAGCGGGGCTCCGGGCAGCTGGGCCGTGTTCGCCGTCGGTGCCATCGCGTTGTGGGGGCTGGCCTTCACCACCCTTCCGGTGTGTATTCAATCGGCCGTGGTCAGAGCCGCCCCGGCCGATGCGGACAAGGCGTCGGCGATCTACGTCGTTTCCTTCCAGTTGGCGATCGCGACGGGCGCACTGCTGGGCGGTGTGGTGATCGACCTGAGCGGCATCGGGGCCGTCACCGCTGCTGCAACAGCCCTGGTCGCCGCAGCGCTGGCCGTGGTCGTGTTGGCGCGCAGAACCTTTCCGAGTCGCTACGCACAGGAGCCGGTGACAGCAACGGCACGCTGACCGTTGAGGTACCCCGCACGATAGGGTCAGCACGCGACGAACGAGGGAATCCGGTGCAATTCCGGAGCTGGCGCGCAACGGTGACGAGTGAGAGCTCGAAGTCCGAATGCTCGGACGTCGCGATCCACCTCCAACCGCGGCTCCGCGACACGAGCCCTCAGCAGGAAGCTCTTCACGATGCGCACCACCCTCGCCGTACTAGGCGCTGTCTCGTTCCTCGTTCTCGCCGGCTGTTCGTCCACGGCGACGACCGACGCGGCCACCCAGACCACAGGAAACTATCCGCTGACCATCGACAATTGCGGTCGCGACGTCGTCGTCGACGCCCCGCCGCAACGTGCGGTCTCGTTGAATCAGGGTTCGACGGAAATCCTTCTCTCGCTCGGCCTCGCCGACCGTATGGTCGGCACCGCTACCTGGACCGACCCCGTCCGTGCGAACCTCGAGTCGGAGAACGCGAAGGTGCCCAGGTTGGCGGACAACAAACCTTCCCTCGAGGTGGTGTTGGACGCCGAGCCCGACTTCGTCACCGCGTCGTTCGGCGGCACCCTCGGACCGGGAGGCGTCGCTGACAGAGACCAGTTCGAGCAGCTCGGTGTGCCGAGCTATCTCTCTCCCACCGACTGCAACGGCAAGACCGACGACAGCGTCAACTCCGACGGCGCGCGTACCTCGCCACTCGAGATCGAGACCGTCTACCAGGAGATTCGCGACCTCGCGGCCATCTTCGACGTGCGTGAACGCGGTGAACGCTTCATCGCCGAGCTGCAGGATCGCTTCGCGAAGGCATCGGGAGCCGTCGACGCCTCCGGTGTGACGCTGGCGTACTGGTTCGCCGACACCGACACCCCCTACATGGCCGGATGCTGTGGATCGTCGGGCATCATCACCGAATCTGTCGGTGCCGAGAACATCTACGCCGACACCACCGACGAATGGCCACAGGTCAATTGGGAGAGTGTTCTCGATCGTGATCCCACCGCGCTCGTGCTCGCGGACCTGAGCCGACGGAGCATCGCCGGTGATGCTCTCGACAGCAAGATCGCCTTCCTGGAATCGAATCCCGTCACGAGTCGGCTCACCGCCGTCGAGAGCAAGCGGTACATCGTCGTCAACGGTGCCGACCTCAACCCGTCGATCCGTACGATCGACGGGGTCGAAAAAGTTGCTGCTGCTCTGCAGAACTGGGGATCGACCACCCCATGAGCCGGACCGATCGCGGGTTGCTGATCCCGCTTCTGCTCGGTGGCTTCGTGGTGTTGGTGCTTTCGATCGGCGTGGCCGTGACCATCGGTCCGGCCAGCGTGTCGGTATCCGATGTGTATCGAGTGATACTGGGGCACATCGGGATCGGTACGGCCGAAGTGAGCCGCATCGAGGACGGCATCGTCTGGCAGTTGCGATTGCCCCGAACGCTGCTCGCCGCCGTCTGCGGTGCAGGCCTCGCGCTGTGCGGAGCCATCATGCAATCGCTGCTGCGCAATCCCCTCGCCGACCCGTTCGTACTGGGTATCTCGTCGGGCGCATCCACCGGTGCCGTCGTCGTCGCGGTGCTCGGCGTCGGTGGCGGTGCACTGTCGCTGTCCACCGGAGCCTTCGCCGGAGCGCTGCTGTCGTTCGTGCTGGTCATGCTGCTCGCCGCAGGTGCGGGCGGCGGCAACGACCGCGTCGTGCTCGCGGGAGTGGCAGGTACACAACTGTTCTCGGCTCTGACGTCGTTCATCGTCATATCTTCGGCCGACGCCGAGCAAACCCGAGGAGTCTTGTTCTGGCTGCTCGGTTCCTTGAGCGGCGCCGACTGGACGGACGTGGCACTGTGCGGCACTGTGGCACTGCTGGGCATGGCGGTGTGCCTGTTCAACACCTCGGCCCTCGATGCTTTCACTTTCGGGCACGACGCGGCCGCATCCCTCGGCGTTCCGGTGAAGTACGTGCGAATCCTGTTGCTGGTCATCACCGCATTGATCACGGCCGCCCTCGTCAGCGCCGCCGGTGCCATCGGATTCGTAGGGCTGGTGCTACCGCACGCTGCTCGTTTCCTCGTGGGGTCGCGCCATCGAAGACTGCTCCCCACGACGGTGGTGATGGGGGCAATATTCATGGTCTGGGTCGACACCATCGCTCGAACGGTGTTCGCACCACAGGAAATTCCGGTCGGAGTGGTCACGGCCCTCACCGGCGTTCCGGCCTTCGCCTTGATTCTCTTTCGGCTCAGGAGATCTCGATGACACTGCACGCCAGAGACATTCGATGGACCCGGAGTGGACATCCGATCCTCGACGGCATCAGCTTCGCGCCCGAACCGGGAGAGACCATCGGCCTGATCGGCCCCAACGGCTCGGGCAAATCCTCCCTGTTGCGCATTCTTGCCGGCATCGTCGCCCCCGACAGCGGCGACGTGCTGCTCGACGGAGACAACCTGCGAACACTGCGCCGACGTCGCGTCGCCAGACGGGTGGCCATGGTCGACCAACACTCCGACACCGACGTCGACATCAGCGTCCGCGACGTCGTCCGCCTCGGCCGCATCCCACATCACGGCATCCTCGGCGGCGACGCATCCGACGACGACGCCGCCATCGCACGAGCACTCACCGACACCGCCATGGCATCGAAAGCCACCCGACGGTGGCACACCCTCTCCGGCGGCGAACGCCAACGAGTCCAGATCGCCCGAGCCCTCGCCCAGCAACCCACCGAACTACTGCTCGACGAGCCGACCAATCACCTCGACATCCAACATCAACTCGACATCCTCACCCTCGTCGCAGGCCTACCCCTGAGCAGCTACATCGCCCTGCACGACCTCAACCTCGCCGCCATGTTCTGCGACCGAATCATCGTCCTCGATCACGGCACCATCGTGGCATCGGGAACCCCGAACGAAGTGATCACCGAACACCTCGTGCGCACGGTATACAACGTGAACGCCAGCGTCACGAATGCCGACAACTACCCCCAGGTGACCTATCGCCGCCCCACCCCTTCCGACCCTGGAGTCCACTCGATGTGACATTGACTGCCGAAAAGGCCACTGGATGTCACATTGAGTACCGGCGGATGGCACACAGTGTGACGCCGGGCCGGGGGATCTAGAGTTGCCGCAGTTTCTTCTCGAATGCGTCGATGCGTGTGGTGTCCTCGAAGAAGTCTTCTTGCGAGATGATTTTCCCCCAGCTCGTGCGGACCAGGAGCACGGTGCGGTTGTTGTAGATCTGGGTGCCGTCGGCTGCGTGGGCTCGGTCGTCGAACCGCACGAGCAGGGTCATTCGCCAGGGTGCGCCGCCACTGTAGATTTCGCTGATCTGTCCTTGTATCCCGGCTGCGACGAAGTCCTGGAAGAATCTTTCGATGGCTGCGCGGCCGCGATGGGTGCCCGACCAGCGGCTGTCTCCGTCGGCGAACTTGAGCACTGCGTCTCGGTGGAACGACGCGAGCAGGGGACGGTAGTCGCCGTTGTTCAGCGCTTCGATGTCTCGCTGCAGCTTGAGTGTCAGCGCTCGCATCAGCAGAAGCTTGAATGCGAAGGCCGTCGAGATGCCGGCCAGAAATCTCAGTTGCATGCCCATACGTTTGCCTACCGTTCATCGACGTGTCAATCGAGTCGGCGGTACGTTCTGTCGATGATTCATCATGTGCAGGTCGCGTGTCCGGCGGGCGGCGAGGATCTCGAGCGAGCGTTCTTCTCAGGAGCCTTGGGCTGGGAGGAGGTCCCGAAGCCGCCGTTGTTGGCCGTTCGCGGGGGCTGTTGGTTCCGGGTGCCGGGTGTGGGTGGTCCCGACGGTGAGTTGCATGTCGGCGTCGACGACGACTTTCGTCCGGCAGTGAAGGCGCACCCGGCTTTCGTTGCCGACGTCGATGCAACCGCTGCGGCGTTGACGTCTGCCGGCTACCCGGTGAATTGGGCCGACCCCGAGGAGATCGCGGGTCGACGACGGTTCCATACCGGCGACGGAGTGGGCAATCGAATCGAATTCGTGGCAGCACAATAGGTCACAGACCCACCGAGATGGCTCCGGTGACAATCGCGAACACGATGTACATCAGCGACGCGGCCAACACCCACAGGAATGCGAAGCGTTGGAAGTCGCCCAGTGACGCGCGGACCAGGCCGAGAAGAACCCACAACGGTGCCGACGCCGGTCCGATCGAGTGAGCCATCTGGCCGATCACGGCGGCACGCGCCATCTCTTCGGGTGGGATGGAGTACTGCGCAGCCGATTCCGCGAGTACCGGCACTATCCCGAAGAAGTAGGCGTCGTTGGCCATGAAGAAGCTCAGCGGTATGCCGATCAGCGCGGCTGCGGCGGGAATCATGCCCTCGGCACCGTCCGGAATCAGCGATATCAGCGCGTCGGCCATGGCGGTTGTCATACCGGTTTCGGTGAGGATGCCGGTGAACACGCCGGCACCGAGGACCAATATGACGACGGGGACGGCGTTGGCAGCGTGCGATCGGATCACCTCGCCCTGATCGGAGGGCTTGGGGTGGTTGACGACGAGCACGATGATGAATCCCAGCATGAACAGCACCAATAGGTCCGCGACTCCCAGCACCAGCAGCACCAGCAAGGTGACCGTCAGTGCTGCGTTCACCCACGTTCGCCAGGTTGCCTTCGTCAGAAGTGTTCCCTCCGAGCCCTCTTCGTGCCCGCCAGCAGACACGTGCGCGGTGACTTCGGCGATGCGCTCAGGGGAGATCTTCTTACGTGCGCTGCGCCCCAACAGGTACGCGAGGCCGACGATCGCCGCGGACATCAGCAGCATCGCCGGCAGCATGTGTACGAAGTACTCGGTGGCATCGATCTGCAGCACGCTGATCGCTCGGGTCGCGGCTCCGCCCCACGGCGTAGTACCGGATATGGTCCCGAGAGCCATGGTCGCGATCGTGGCGATCACCAGGGGGTTGATTCCGAGCTTGCGATAGATGGGGAGAAACGCGGAGCAGATGATCATGTATGACGTGGTGCCGTCGCCGTCGAGTGCGACCAGGAGTGCGAGAACCGCTGTGCCGACGCAGATCTTGACGGGGTCTCCACCGGACAGTCGGATGATGCCGCGCGAAATGGGTTCGAACAGTTTGGCGTCCATCATGATCCCGAAGTACAGCACCGCGAAGAGCAGCAAAATTGCTGTGGGAGCAACGGTTTCGATGCCTTTCGCGACCATGTCCGGTAGCGCTGCACCCTGTCCACTGATCAACAGAACAACGATGGGGATGGTGACGACGGCAACCAGTGCCGTCGCCCACTTCTTGATCACCACCAGCATGAAGGATGCGAGTGAGACGAATCCGAGCACTGCCAACATGATTCAGCGCTCCGATTCGAGGTGCTCGATTACTGCGAGCGTGAAGCGCTCGGTGGTTGCGGTTCCGTGGAGGTCCGCCGTGCGGGTCTCGGGCATACCCACGGCCGTGTCGATGGCTCGATGAATCGATCTGCCCGCTGCAGTCAGTCTTTCGTCGCCGCGCTGCTGTCCGATCCAGTCCAGGAGCATTGCGGCAGAACCGATCAACGACGCGGGATTGGCGATTCCTTGCCCTGCTATGTCGGGTGCCGATCCATGTTGTGCTTGCGCGACGGCGTGCTTGTCACCGACATTCAGTGACGCCGCCAATCCCAAGCTGCCGGAGAGCTCGGTGGCCTCGTCCGAGAGGATGTCCCCGAACATGTTGGTGGTTGCGATCACGTCGAAGGACTCCGGTCGACGTATCAGCAGCGCGGCGACAGCGTCGACCAATAGCTCCTCGTAGGAGACGTCGGGAAAGTCCTGCCGGACGGCTCTGGCCGCCTCGAGGAACAGCCCGTCGCTCAGCCTGAGGACGTTGGCCTTGTGCACCACGGTGACTTTCGATCTACGCGTCCGTGCCAGCTCGAACGCTCGGCGCACGATGCGTTCGGAACCGTGACGAGTCACCTTTCGAATGGCCAGTGCGAGGTCCTCTGTGGGCATGAACTCGCCACCACCGGCGAACATCGTCCGATCGGCATAGAAGCCTTCGGTGTTCTCTCTGGCAATCACGAGGTCGAAGTTCTTGCCGAGAGGATTCGGGAGAGCCGGGACAGTCCTGGCGGGCCGAATGTTGGCGTACAGGTCCAACTTTCGCCGCAGTATTCCCGACGGGTTGACGCCGCCTTCGGAGGTCGGTGGGTAGTCCAGGTGCGACACCGGGCCCAGAACGACGCCGTCTGCTGCACGCGAGAGATCGACGATGGCGTCGGGCATGGTTGTCCGTGAGGCGGCGAGCGCATCGAAACCGATGGTTCCATCGGTGAACCTAGCGGTGATTCCGTTGTGCGCGAGCGCACTTTCGACCACCGAGGCAGTCGCCGCGCTGATCTCGGGACCGATGCCGTCGCCGGCGAGAACCACCAGTTCGACTGTGTTGTCTGGGGCTGGCGCTGGGTGTCCGGTAGTCACGATGTCTCCAGGTGTTCACGTCCGCACTGTTGCGGACTAGGTCACCGATGTGACCTGGGGCATACCTTGCCGCCTACGCAGCGTGAAGACCAGAGATCGTTTCTTACATCTGACTCAAGCAGAATTCATAGCTTCGAAGAGCGTGACGAGCACCGATCTCATGGCATTCGATGCAGGGGACGGCGCCCGCTGCTCGAGGCGGCACAGCAGGATTCGCCGCCTCGAGAGTTCGTCCAAGGCAATCGACTCGACGCCCTCGCGAAGGTAGCGAGTAGTCATCGCGGGTGCCACGGTGAGTCCCAGCCCGGCAGCAACCATCGCCTGAGATTCCATGTAGTCGTTGGACTCGATCAGGATCTGAGGCTCGAAACCGGCTTTGAGACAGGCTGTTCGGAACATCGTGGTGATGGAGTGCTGCGACGCGCGAACGATCCACTGTTCGCCTTCGAGCGATTGGAGTGGAACGGGGCCTCTCCGAGACCAACCCGCGGGAACGAGAAGGACTGTGGCGTCCTCGGCGATGACTTCGGTCTCGACGTCGTCGACCACCATCGGCAATTCCGGGTAGTCCCATGCCAAGGACAGATCTACTTCTCGGCCCAGCAGCATCGCGTGCAGGTCGCGCAGCCGCGACGACCGTATGCCCAAATCGATCCCTGGATGCGCAGAGCGAAATGCGCTCATGACGTCCGGCAGAAGAGATGCAGCGAAGGAAGGGAAGACGCCCAGGGTGACGTGGCCGCTGCGGGCATCGAGCAGATCGTCGAGGTCGGCGCGCAGGGCAGACAGTTGCGTGTCGATCGCCGCCGCTCTCCCCGCAACGAGCCGACCGGCCTCGGTGAGGCGCACTCCGTGTGCGTGTCGCTCGAGGACCGGGGTTCCGACGACGGCCTCGAGTCTCTTGACCTGCTGGGACACAGCTGAGGGGGTGAACATGAGCCGTTCGGCAGCGGCCGTCATCGACCCGCTGCGGTCGATTTCCACCAGCAACTTGAGCAGGGACAGTTCCACATCCATCTGTCGAGACTAAGCGGTGTCTGCGACGATGGAGCGCGTGACGACAGGGGGAGGCAATGTGGACCCGCTAGTGGCGTTCTGGCGTGAAGCGGATGACACCGACCCCGTCCGTATGCGTGTCGAGATGGCGGACTTGCTCTCGGCCGCATCCTATTCGGATGCTCGTACTCTGTTCGAGCGTGCATCGCTGGAAGACTTCTTGGGCGACGGTGCGGCCGCAGTCCCGTTGTATGAAGCCTCCCTGTCGGCTGGTCTCGAGGGCGACCGGGAAAATCAGGCCCGGATCCAATTGGCGAGTTCGTTGCGCAATGTCGGGCGACCGCACGATGCATTGCACGTGCTCCGAGAGTTCGAGTTCGCGAACGAATACATCTCCGCACGTGACGCATTCGTGGCGCTGACCCTGTGGGATATCGGGGATGTAGCGCAGGCGCTTCGGAGTGCGCTTCGGGCAGCGAACCCGGCAATGGGGAAATATCGTCGAGCAATCGGGGCCTACGCGGCCGAGTTGTCCACACGACCTGAGGGGAATCCATGACCGACAGCGCATTCGATCCACACGACCTTCTCGAACAGAGCCGAATCGGAGTGTTGGCGACCATCAAGGCCAGCGGACTTCCGCAGCTCTCGCCGGTGACGCCGTTCTACGATCGCGCTGCCGAGACCATCCGAATCTCGGTGACCGATGGACGAGCGAAAACGGCCAACTTGCGTCGAGATCCACGCGCCGCACTCGAAGTGACCAGTCCCGACGGTAGGGCATGGGCGACGGCGGAAGGAACCGTCACCCTCACCGGCCCGGGTACGTCACCGAACAGCCCCGAAGTCGATGCCCTGGTGGACTACTTCCGCGCCGCGGCCGGTGAGCACCCCGATTGGAACGAATACCGAGCAGTCATGGTCGCTGACCGACGAGTTCTTGTGACTATCTCCGTGACCCACGTCTACGGCCAATCGATGGCCTGACACCCCTCCCCGTCCACTCAACGTGACATTGACTGCCCGAAAGGCCACCGAACGTCACATTGACTGCGCGGAAAAACGTCGGTCAGGTGATCTGATAGATGTCCAGTTCGATCGAGTTCGGCAGTCGTTTGCCGGATCCGAGAAACAGTCGTTCGTTCATCCATGCGAGGCGGCTTGCGGCTGAGGACAGGCGCGGTTGGCTTCGGAAGTAGACGCGATCGGCGGGCACATCTTCGCCGCGGACAAGTGCGTCGATGTCCTCTTCGGCACCACTTCGTATGCCCATGTTGTGTACGGCGACTCGTTCGCCCGCATCGGTCTCGAGGGCGTATCGGGCGTCCAGTTCTGTGAGTGTGGGGGTGCGGAGAATCTGGTGATCCGCTCCGCCGGGCAGGACTCGGCCGCGCAGTAGGGGGCCCTCGACGGTCCCGCCGAGGATCGGCACGATCCGGCGGTGACCATCGACCACCTCGCCCAAGTCGATCGGTTTGCCCACGGTTACCGACAGATGTGCGACGAAGATCAGCTCGGGGCCCACGTCAGTTCGTTCGGTCGGCGAATCCGTCGGGCAGATCGCTGGGCGCGACCGACACGATCGTCTCGTCGTCGATGCCGACGTGCTCGAACAAAGTGATTCGGGCGAATTCGGGGACCACGTAAATGGGGTAGGTCGGTCCGGCATCACGATAGGCGCGCATCTCGTCGAGATGATCATTCTGGTACAGAACAGTTTTCGTACCGTCCAGCTCGATCCACTGAGGGAAGAAGATCGTGCCGTGCAGACGCCGCTTGCCGGGAATGACGTTGACGACGACGGATGTTCCGGTGGGCTCGTTCCATGAGATCTTGTAGACGCCCTCATCGAGTTGGACCAGATCGACTTCCTGGTCCTTGACCCATCGACCACCGACCATGCCGGTGTGGATGCGGTAGTCGATCGTCGTAGCGTTCTTGACGTACATCTCGTACTGCCAGTTGTTCGCGTACGTGTAGATGAAGCGGTGCCCGACGATGCCGCTGAGGTCCTGATTCGGGACCGGATTCTGAACCGAGGTCTCTGTATCCATAAGAATATTTTGTCACAAAACTATGTTTGCGGCAAAACTACATGTGCGATCATCGAACGATGCACTCCTCCGCGATCGAACTCGGGCGACAACTGGGGCCGCTGCGACGCTCGCTGCTCCGCGCGACCCGCGAGGCCGCGGATTTGCCTGACCTCCCCGACTCGCACGTCGAGGTGATGAGGGCGCTGGTCGACAAGCCGTCGATGAGCCCCGGCGTCCTCGCGGCACATCTGAACCTCGCTCGCTCCACCGTGAGCAACCTGATCAAGGCAATGGTCGACGCGGGTCTCGTCGAACGATCGATCTCGTCGAACGACCTCCGGGGAGCGACCCTGACGGCGTCGACCAAGGCCCTCCGCCTCCTCGCCGAATACGACACAGTCAGCTCGCAGGTCCTTTCCGACGCACTCGACGAACTGACCGTGGACAGCCGTCGAGCACTCTCTGCGGCAATCCCTGCTCTGGCCGACATCACGGAAATCCTGTCTCGTCGATCGTCCTGAGCGTTTCGCCCAGTCGACCGCAGTCCACTCGATGTGACATTGACTGCCGAAAAGTCCACTGAATGTCACATCGAGTGTCTACCGGGTACGCCGACGGTGGAGTCAGGCAACAGTGTTCATGTCGCGAACCAATCGAGGAGTGCGCAGCTGACGAACAGTCGACAGCCAATGGCGTACGGGATAGGAAAGCCGGACGACGAAGTAGTTGACGAACTCGATGACTCCGAAGAGCCATACCGCGACGACGGCGAGAGCCGCACCGATCCCGGCGGGAAGCCATACGATGATGCCCACCAACCCGGCAGCGAGCAACGCGACGTCGACGATTCGACACACCCGGTAGGTCCCGCGTAGGAAGACGGGCATCGGGTGGTTTTCGACCCAGGAACGCGCCAGCAGCCAGTAGACCCCCGCTTGTACGAGCACGACGAGCAACGGAACAAGGGCGGACCACAACGCGAGACGGTCTTGTCGGTCGTCGAGCCGCGGTATCGCCATGGTGAGGGCAAGCGTCAGGAAGACTACGGCTGCGACCAGCTCGCCGATCCCCAGCGACAGATATCGCCGACGCAACCCCTCGCGTCGGCCGGCCAACATGTCGTCAGACTACCGAGCACGGCGGCCGAGACCGATCGGCCGTGCGCTGGGCTCCCTCCAGCAGTCCACTCGATGTGACATTGACCCCCGAAAAGGCCACTGAACGTCACATTGAGTGGTCAACGGGGGCAGCGCCGGGAGGGGAGGAGATGAGGACGGCTATGGATTTCGTTGGATGGGGAGCCATAGTTCTCCCGCTCCCGAGGACCAGTCGGGGGAGGCTTCGGTGACGGTCAGGATTTCCGGTCCCGGGATTGTTTCGTAGGGGTTGGAGGGGAACCATTCGCTGAAGGCGTCGGCCCAGAGTTGTTGGAGTGCGGGGGCGAGTGCGGTGTTGCTGCTCGTCTCGAATACCGCCCAGGTCGATGCGGGCACGGCGAGGGTGTCCCAGTCGGTTGTTCCGGCCGACGTGCTTGCAACTGCGAAGTAGTAGTCGAAGAGACTGCCGTCCTCGCGTTCGGGTTCGAAGCCGTCGCTGACGAAGAGAATGTCGGGGAGCTCGGGCAGGTCGGCAAGTTCGCGCAGTTCGTCGCCGGTTCCGGGGGCCAGGTTTCGGTGGAATTCGGTCATGGCGGTGTTCTCGCCGTGAAATCGGAGTGGGATTCGGGTGGTTTTGCCGACGATGTGGAATGCGGGCAGGTCGGTGATGCGGTATCGCATGGTGCTTCGTCCTTCGATGGTCAGGTGAAATGTCACTGCTTGTCTGGAACGAAGGATGGCTCCGGGGCGGCGTGCTCGAGATGGTGTGATGCCGTGTAGGTCTCGGAAGGCGCGGGTGAACGCGTCCGCGGTGTATCCGTATTTGGTCGCGACGTCGAGCACACCCTGTCCGTCGAGAATGTCGGCTGCTGCCAGCGTCATTCGGCGTTGTCGGATGTAGTGCGACAGTGGTAGTCCCGCCAGCGCCGAGAACACGCGTCGAAAGTGATACTCCGATGTGCGGGTGATCCGAGCGAGTTCGGTCGGATCGATCTCGCGGTCGAGGTTCTTCTCGATGTAGTCGAGTGCTGCGTTCCATCGTTCGAGCATGTGCCGGTGACCTTCCTTCGTTCTGCCCGAAACGATAGGAGCACTGGACCGATGGAGTCTCGACTTTCCGTGCCGCGAAAGGTCGGATTCAGATCGTGCGCAGGTGCCGCTGCTTTCGATGAGAGCGTAACCGGCCGAGTTCGTCCAGCGCAGAACGAGATTGCGCATCGACAGGCCGGTAGACGATCAAACGTAGATCAGGGTCGCCGAGTGGAGTGAGGACATCGAACGTCACGGTCACCGGTCCGACGAGCGGATGTCGCATCGGTTTGTCACCGCGGCTGCGCACCGACACTTCACGGGACTGCCAGTAGCGGGCGAATTCTGCGCTGCCTCGTTCGAGTTCGTCGATCGAGGCGGCGAGCTCCTGGTCGTGAGAGTGGTTCACCCATGCGGCACGCAGGTCTGCCACCGCGCCTCGGACGACGTCGTCGCGTGCCTCGTAGAATCCGTCGAATCGGCTGTCCAGGAAACACATTCGTAGAACATTGCGCTCCGACACCGGGCGTTCGTCGATGTCGAGGAGGAGTGCGGCCATGGTGTCGTTCGCGGCGAGGATGTCGAGTCGGTGGTTGAGTACCATCGCCGGTAGCGGACCGATGTCGTCGATCAACGCTCGGATGCCGTCGGGCACCTGCTGGACGGCGGGTCGGTCGGGTGCGCGATGGCCGGCGAGCGTGAACAGGTAGCCCGTCTGATCAGCAGACAACTTCAGCGCATTCGACAGTGACTTCACCACTTGGGCGGACGGCCTGACATCACGTGCCTGTTCGAGACGAACGAGGTAATCCACGCTCACACCGGCCAACGCAGCGACCTCCTCACGCCGCAGACCGGGCGTTCGTGATGCCCCTATCCGAGGTGGTAGACCGACGTCCGACGGGATCAGCGCCTCGCGCCTGGCGCGCAGAAATGCCGCCAGTTCGTCTCGACCCAGGTGCCCGCTCACCCGATCCACGGTAGGGCACTCGGGCGCGATCGGCCTGGTATCGCTCTTCCCAGGATGATCTGGTCCTTTCCGTTCCCCCTCGGTGCCAGGACGGTGAGTGGGACCGGACACGAAGGAGACATGACCGATGACACGTTTGGACGACTACCGACTGCTGGGCCGCTCCGGTCTGCGAGTTTCACCTCTGTCGCTGGGAACCATGACATTCGGCGATGCGTGGGGTTGGGGTGCGGAGGAGGAAGACTCGAGGAAAATCTTCGACGCCTACCTCGACGCCGGCGGAAACATGGTCGACACCGCCAACATCTACACCGACGGACAGTCGGAGCGGTACCTGGGTACATTTCTCCGGGGCCGCCGCGATTCGGTCGTCGTCGCGACGAAATACGCGGCTACGCGTGATCCGTCGGATCCGAACGCAGGTGGGGGCGGTAGAAAGAGTCTCCGCGCGTCCGTCGAAGCAAGCCTGAGGAATCTCGGTACCGACTACATCGACCTGCTGTATGTGCACGCGTGGGACCGTATGACGCCGAGTGACGAGATCATCGCTTCGCTCGGTGAGCTGGTCCGTTCGGGAAAGGTTCTGTACATAGGAATTTCGGACACACCGGCATGGGAAGTCGCGCGAATGCAGACCACCGCGGAATTGCGCGGGTGGCCGCCGTTCGCGGCACTTCAGGTGGAGTACAGCTTGATCGAGAGAACAACCGAGCGGGAATTGTTGCCGATGGCAGCGAGTTTGGGCCTCGGTGTGATTCCTTGGGCTCCCCTCGGCGGTGGCGTGTTGACGGGCAAATACTCTGCCGCAGACCTTGCGACGGCGGGCTCGGACAGCCCAGTGGGAACCCGTCGCGATCACGCCAAGGCGAACGGAACGCTGACCACGCGGGGGCTCGCAGTCGCGGACGCCGTCGTCGGTGTCGCACGCGAACTCGGGGCGTCCGCGGCTCAGGTGGCGCTGGCATGGACGCTCAGGCATCCGTCGGTCGTCAGCTCGCTGATCGGCGCGCGTACTCCGGAACAGTTGCAGGAGAACATCTCTGCGCTCGATGTCACCCTCGACGACTCCCACCTCGATGCACTGCACGCAGCCAGCGTTATCGACCTGGGGTTTCCGCACGAATTCCTGATGCGACCGATGGTGCGCGGCGTCACCACCGGCCGCACCTCGGTTCGGCCCCGTCCCATCAGGACCTGGTGAACCGGGGAATCCTTACGTCGGAGGACGTCGAAAGATCATGGGATCACCGTCGTCGACGAGTGTGAACCCGGCACGCTCGAGCACCCGACGTGAGGCACTGTTGGCCGGATACACCTGCGCCGCCATCGGGAGACCATCCGTGTGATCCCGCGCGAGGTCGATCAGTTCGCCGGCGTAGCCACGACCCCATTGGGTCGGATGCACCCAGTACCCGACTTCGATGTGATCCGATCGTCGAGTCAGGCTGAGCAAGCCGACGGGGTGTCGATCCTCGGCGGTGCCGATGAACCATCTCGGCACGTCCGGCGTTCGGGTGTCCTCGGCGTTCAGGGAACGTGAGAAACGACCATCGAAATAGTCTCTACTCCAGGGTTTTCCATCACCGACCCATCGGACGACCTCCGGGTCCGACGCCATCGAGAAGAGAAAATCGGTGTCGGACGGGACAGCAGCGCGCAGCTTCAGTCGAGTCACAACTCGTGGACCTGCGAAGTCATCTCTCCGCCAACATCCCCGGTGTTGACGGTGCCCGCCCTCTCGAACAGCAACGCCGACACCTCCTCGACGGCCTTGGGACAGTGCTCGACGCCTGCCGGGACGACGAAGATATCACCAGGTCCGAGAACGACGTCCCGGTCGCGCAGCTGGATGATCAGTTCCCCGCGGTGGACGAAGAACATCTCGTCTGTGTCCGGGTGTGTGTGCCAGACGAATTCGCCGAGCAGCTTGACGACCTTCACGTCGTAGTCGTTGACGCTGACGAGTCGGTGAGGCTGCCAGGGCTTGTCGATCTTGTTCAGTGCGTCGTCGACATTGCGCTTGTTGCTGTCGGCACTGTCGCGGTCGATGCTCACAGGGCTGCCCTTCGTCGTCGATCGAGTCGGCTCGATGAAATTCTACCTGCGTCGTGACCCGGCGACGGTCCGCACGGATCGCTGCGAACGAGCTCACCCCGCCCGACACTTTCCCGGACGGGACCACGGTGAACAACCCGATACACCTGCTGCGCAACACGTTTGATCTCGAATCGGTCGACATCCGGTCCGGCGGTCGCAGCGACGGTCGGACGCTCGAGAACAGACGAAGAGCAGTAGGCTGCTGGTGACGTGAACACGGTACCGGCACGAACAGTCGGCCGTCATCGAATTGTCGCAAGGAGGACCGGCCGCATGAATCTCGCCGACTACGACGTCCTGAGCTTCGATTGCTACGGAACGCTGATCGATTGGGAAGCGGGCATCCTCGAGGTGCTCAGACCATGGGCGCAGCAGGCCGGTTCTCCGCTGTCCGACGACGAGCTTCTCGAGATGCACGGCGTCAACGAATCTCAGGCGCAGCGGGATTCACCCTCTGCGCTGTACCCGCGGATACTCGCCGATGCTTTCGCGCAGACCGGGCGCGCATTGGGAATACCTGTATCGGCCGAGTGGGCGGACAAGCTCGGGGCCTCCGTTTCGGATTGGCCGGCATTCGAGGACTCCGGCACCGCCTTGGCGTCTCTCGGTGAGAGCTACAAGCTCGTCATACTGTCCAATGTGCACCGCGACGGTTTCGCAGGTAGCAACCGCCGGCTCGGCGTGCAGTTCGATGCCATCGTGACCGCGGAGGACGTCAAGGCCTACAAACCGGCCGACAACCACTTCGACGCGCTCGATGGAGTCCTCGAGATGCTGGGTGTTCCACGATCACGGCTACTCCATGTTGCACAGAGCCTGTTCCACGATCACGTACCGGCGAAACGGCACGGCATCGCCTCGGTGTGGATCGATCGGCGACACGATCGCCTCGGATGGGGAGCAACACCGGAGCCGTCCGAGCAATACAGCGTCGACATGAAATTCCCGAGCATGGCCGCATTCGCAGCAGCGGCCCGCGAAGCCCGCTCGGATGCGTAAGGTCTCCGCACTGATTGGATTCTCACTCGGGCTCATCGCGTCGATCGGTATCGTCCTGTGGACGGGCGCACCGCGTCGAGTGAATTACACGTTCGTCGCAGGCCATTCGCAGTACTCGGAGTTCCTGGGTATGCCTGGGCCGCTGGGCGCACTCGTAGTCGGTTTGCCTGTTCTGGGAGCAGTCGTCGGCTTAGTTGTAGGCGTGCTGATGTCGAGGGCGCGAGGGTAACCCGATCCCGCGCGAGGTGGCCCGCACCGCCTGATCGTCACCAATGCCAGGCGTTGCCTCCGACGTTCTCGATCGTTCGTTGCAGGACCTCGATGGTGGTCACGAAGTCTGCCTCACTGATGCCCCTCATGCGCTCCTCCTGCAGCATGTTCTGGAGATCGGCTGCGCGCCGGAACACGTCGCGACCATCCGGGGTGAACGTCAGACGTGAATTCGATTCCACGATCCAACCTTTGGACTCCGCGGAGTCGATGGCCTCGACGATGACCTCCGGGGTGTCGTTGTGACCGATCTTCTCGATCGTCTCGGCGCGCTCGGCTCCTGCGGGATGCAGCGAGATCTGATGTAGCAGCCACCATTCGGGTTGTGTGACGCCTATTTCGTGGAGCGCGCCGCGGGTCCGCGCCCGAATGGCTTCACCCGCTCGTGCGGTCCAGAACCCGATGGGCTGACGCTCTGGCGGCTGCATCGGTCTGCTGGTTGTCGTTGTCATGAGGCTGACCCTAAAACCTGAACCGAACTTCAGGTCAAGGGTAGAGTCCCGCCCGTGGACAGCCCATCAGGGAAGAAGCTGGTTGCAATGCTCGCGGCAGTCGGGGCCTCGACGGGCGCAGCCGCAGCGGTGGTCTGGCATGTCGCCGTTGTCGATCCGCAGGACCTGGGAGTGACCTACGCCCGTCCTAGTTGGTTCCCAGTGTTGCTCTATCTCGTCGGTGCCGGGCTGGGGATCGGTTTGATCGCAGCGTCGTTTCTCGTCGATTCGGGCGTACGTCTCGTCCAGGATCGGCAGCGCAGTCGCATCCACCTGTTCGCGCTGCTGATCGTCATCGGCGCGGGTCTGGGAGCCGGCAGCGCCCTCGCCTGGACGCACTGGCCGCCGCAGCCGACCGAAGTCGTTGTCACGCCGCCGCTGTCGTGGCCTCGATACTTCGAGAGCCACGGCAGCACCACTGGGCTGCACCAGTCGCTCTACGGCGTCGCCATCGGAGAAATCTCCGTCGAGCCCGACGTCGATACGACGTCCGCGACGATCCATCTCGAAAATGAAGCGACTCCATCGACCTTCACCCCCACCATCGGCGATCCGTGGTTGGTGTTTCCGATCGGTGGAGTAGCGATTGCAGCGTTGGCCGCATTGTCGTTGTCGCTGCGGGACTTCCGCCTGACCGTTTTGTCGCGCTCGGATCAGGACGCTGTGTGACGAGCCTTATTCGTCGGTGCGCAGTTGGTCGACCAGTGCGAACAGTCGGCCCAGGTAGTCGCTGTGGAAGATCTCCGTCGCGCGGATTTTGGCGTCTCCGTCGAGACCGAATTGAAGATTGACGAGTTCGACCCCGATGGCGACGCGTCGAGCATCGAGTTGTTCGAGTTCGGCGGCGAGAGCGTCGACCTTGGCAACCGGAGACAGTTCGTCAGTCATCCCAGAATCGTAGAGGTCAGCCGACGGCGGCGAGGAACTCGCTGTAGAACAACCCGAGCCCCAGTGCCGACGCGATGGCAGCGAACAGCCACAGTCGGATGATGACCGTCGTTTCCGCCCAGCCGGCCAGCTCGAAATGGTGGTGGATGGGTGCCATGCGGAACGGTCGCTTTCCGGTGCTCTTGAACGACGCGACCTGGATGACGACGGAGGCGCTCTCGGCGACGAACAGGGCTCCGAAGACGAGGGCGATCAGTTCGGTCTTGCTCACGATCGACAGGCCTGCGAGCAGTCCGCCGAGGGCGAGTGAGCCGGTGTCGCCCATGAAGATCTTCGCCGGAGCTGCGTTCCACCAGAGGAATCCGATGCAGGCACCCGCGGCAGCCGCGCAGACGACGGCGAGGTCGAGTGGATCGCGCACCTGGTAGCACCCGGCCACGGAGTTGGTGGCGCAGGATTGCCGGTACTGCCAGAACGTCATCACCGTGTACGCGCCGAGGACGAGTGTCATCGATCCTGCGGCCAAGCCGTCGAGACCGTCGGTGAGGTTGACCGCATTGGACCAGGCGACGACCAGGAAGACACAGAACAGCACGAAGACGATCGGGGCCATGGTGAAGAACGTGGACTGGCGTACCAACGACAGTTCGACATTGCCCGGAGTCAGTCCGTTCCCATTGCGGAACTGCAGCGCCAGCACGGCGAAGATCACCGCTGCACTGATCTGCCCGACGTACTTGCCGGTCGCCTTGAGTCCGAGGCTTCGCTTCATTCGAAGCTTGATGTAGTCGTCGAGGAATCCGACGACTCCGAGTGCCGTCGCAAGAGCGAGTATCAACAGCGCCGAAGCCGACGGTCCGTCGCCGCCCATCGTCACCAGGTGGGAGCCGAGGTAACCGGCCCACAGGCCGACGATGATCGCGACGCCGCCCATCGTCGGCGTTCCTCGCTTGGCGTGGTGACTTGCCGGACCCTCGACACGGATCTCCTGGCCGAATCCCTGCCGGGTGAACAGCGCGATGAGAAATGGAGTCAACAGAATCGAGACCGCCAACGCGATTCCACCGGCGATGAGAATGTTGATCATGCGTTGAAGCCCACTCTTCCTCTGTGCTGCTGTTCCTCACCGAGATGCTCGTCGAGCACCGCGGGATACTGTGCCAAACGAATCCGCAAAAGTCGCATTGCGTGACGAAGGCGTTACTCAGGGTTGGTAGGCGCTCGGCGGCATTCCGACCAGTTCGGTGAACTCCCGAGTGAAGTGAGCCTGGTCGAACCAGCCGTATCGGGCGGCCAGGTCTGCCAGCGGACCCGAGTAGCCGTTGTCGAGTTCACTGACAGCGTCGTGAATCCGATACCGCCCGAGCACCCACTTGGGCGTCGCGCCGACGTAGCGCTCGAACAGCCGTTGCAATCGACGAGTGCCGATTGCGCACCGCTGTTCCACCTGTGCGACGCGAACCAGCGTCCGGTCGCGCAGCATCGTCGTGATGATGTCCAGGACGGTCCGGTACTCCGGTTCCACGTCACGGGCATAGGGCGCGAGAACCGAGTCGACGACGGTTCGGCAGTGGTCGGCATTGAGATGTCCTCCCAGCTCGGCCAGTGCAGCAACGGTCTCGGCTCGGAACGGGGTCGGCGGCGCGACCGAGACGTCGCGCAGATTTCGGGCCACGGTTCCGGTGAAACTCGCGTAGCCGCCGGGACGGAACTTGACCCCGAACACCCAACCGGATTCGGCGAGCACGACGTCGAAGCGACGGGTGAGCACGCCCGTCACGACCACCGGTTCGACGACGCCTTCCCGGGTCCAGCCGTGCTCGACGCTCAACGTGCAGGCCGGGTGTGGGAGCGTCGAGCTGCGATACGAGATGTCCGACGGCAGATCCCATCGCAGCTGCCAGTAGTTCTCGACCCACGGTTCCAACGCCGTTGCACACGGCAGCCGTGTCAGATCGACATACCGAGCCAGCTGATCCGGCCGCAGGACGCCGGACTGGGTGGCTGTCGCGTTTTTCCTATCCGGCACGCGCGTCAGTGTAGGAGCCTGGTCCGACACGAAAAGGAGAACACCATGACCGAGACACCCGTTGCCACGCTGAAGATGGTCACCCTGGACTGTGCAGACCCTACGGCCAGCGCGGAATTCTGGTCGTCGTTGCTGGGCTGGAGCGTTGTGCACGCGGAGCAGGACTACGCGATGCTGCAGGGTCCGAGCAGTGCGCTCGGATTCGGTCGCGTCGACGATTACCAACCGCCGTCGTGGCCCAACGCCAACGGCAGCAAGCAGTTTCACTTCGATCTGGCGGTCGAGGACCTCGATGTCGCGGCGTCGGCTGCGGTGGAGCTGGGTGCGACGCTGCCCGAGGACCAGCCGGGCGATACCTGGCGGGTGCTGCTGGATCCGGCCGGGCATCCGTTCTGTCTGACGAATGCCGCGAACTGGGGCTGACACGGCTAGCCTTGTCGTCGTGAAACCACGTCTGGCAGGAATCGAGATCGTCGTCGCCGATATGGCCGCAGCTCTGGCGTTCTATCGCGTTCTGGGACTGGACATTCCGGCCGACGCCGATGCCGAGCAGCACGTAGAGGTCGACCTCGGCGGCGTCAGGTTGCTGTTCGACCTGCCGTCGACCATCGAGTCGTTCGATCCGACGTGGACGCCGCCCAGCGGGGGCCACCGCGTCGCGCTCGCGTTCGATTGCGGTTCCGCCGCCGGAGTGGACGCGGCGTGGGCAGCGGTGACCGAGGCGGGGTACACCGGACACCTGCAGCCGTGGGATGCGTTCTGGGGGCAGCGTTATGCCGTCGTACACGATCCCGACGGCACCACCGTCGATCTGTACGCGAACCTCTGAGGCGTCAGCTCGACGGAGCGATGATCTGAATCAGGTTGCCGCAGGTGTCGTCGAACACCGCAGTGATCACCGGGCCCATCTCGGTGGGCTGCTGAGTGAACCGAACGCCCAGGCCGATGAGCCGATCGTATTCTGCTGCAACACTGTCCACCGCGAACTGTGTGAACGGGATGCCGTCCGCGAACAGTGCATCCTTGAACGGTGCGGTTGCGGGATGACCGCTGGGCTCGAGCAGCAACTCGGTGCCTTCAGGATCCTGCGGCGAGACGACCGTGAGCCAACGATCGGGGCCACCCATGGCTACGTCGTGCTTGACGACGAAGCCCAGTACCTCAGTGTAGAACGTCAGCGCTTTGCTCTGATCGTCGACGAAGACGCTGGTGATGTCGATTCTCATGCCGGTCCCTCACCTCTCGGCCCGCCGGCCAGTTCGACTGCGACGTCGAGGTGGCCGAGGTGACGGGCGTATTCCTGGAGTACATGGAAGCAGATCCAGATCAGAGTCGGCCGCTCATCGGTGAATCTTCCACCGAGAGTTGCCAATTCGTCCATCCGGTGTGAGCTCAGCACCTCATCGGTGAGCCGAGCACCGTCCTCGAGTCTGCGCAGCAGGGTCTCGGCGTCCACATCGTCCGGCACATGCCAGGAGCCGTCCTTCGAGTCACCCCACGGCGCGTCGACTGCCCTTCCGAGAAATCCCCAGACGAACCAGCGCTGCTCCATGTGCACCAGATGGGTCAGCATCTGCACAGGGGTCCACTCGGACGGGACGGTTGTGCTGGTCAGGGCATCGCTGCTCAGTGCAGTGATGCGCCGAACCAACTCGCCGCGATAGAAGCGCAGGTAATCGCGGAACAGGTCGGCGGGATTGGACAGAGCGGAGTTCGGTTCGGGAAACGTCGTCAGCTTGGCCATGGCTTCTCTAGTGGTCGGCTCATTCGCTTTTGCGCTGTTCGCGGGCGATGCGACGCTGCTCCTCGGCGCGGGCGCGGCAGCGGCGTAGGAACTCCTCGTCGCTTTCCTGCGTCTGGGCGACGGCTCGTCCGGGTCTTGCGTCGTACTCGGGATAGGCCGACGCGGTACGAGGTGCACCGCTGCCACCCCAGATGCCGCCGTTCTCGGGCCGGCCGACGATGAGCCACGCAATGGACCCGGCGAGCGGCAGAACGATGACGAGCAGCAGCCAGACGATCTTCGGGAGGTGCCGGATTCTCGAATCGTCGGCGGTGATGACGTCGATCAAACAGAAGATCGACAGCAGCATGATCAGCAGGCCGAGGTACGGCACGGAAAATCCTCCAGTCTTTTCGAGACCGTGCGGTCGGTCTTTCGCGACTATCAGATCACTCGTTGTACCACCGATCAAGTGCTGCGAACGTCTCGAATGTCGTGGTTCAGCCGAAAACCAGCAGAGCAGCCAGGGTGAGCATCATCGCTCCGATGCCGAGGTCGAGTACCCGCCACGCCGCGGGCTTGGCGAACAGCGGACTGAGCACCCGTGATCCGTAGCCCAAGGCGGTGAACCACAGGACGCTGCCCAGCATCGCGCCGACGGCGAACCACCACCGCAAGTCCCCCGGCTGTCGGTTGCCGATCGAGCCGAGAAACACCACGGTGTCGAGGTAGACGTGAGGATTGAGCCAGGTCAGGGCCAGGCAGGTGGCAAGGGCGGCGATCAGCGAACCCGTTCCCTCCACCTGGGAGGTCATGGCAGCAGGCGTTCGGGCGCGGTTCAACGCCATCAGACCGTAGACGAGGAGAAACAGAGCACCCAGGACGGTCACGATCCGCAGAGCCACGGGAAATCGATCCACGAGGACGCCGATTCCAGCCACCCCGGCCAGGATGAGGACCGCATCGGACAGTGCGCACACCGCGACCACCGGTAATACGTGGGCTCGCTGCAGCCCCTTGCGCAGCACGAAGGCGTTCTGCGCTCCGATGGCGACGATGAGGGAAAGTCCGACGCCCAGTCCGGTGAGGGTCGATTGCGCGGCCGCAAGGGAGGTCATGACGGCAACGTTAGGAGCGAGCCGTCATTAGGTCCAGCGAATGTATTTCAGGAACAATTAGCGTAGCTTCATCTAATGGAGATCGAGCAGCTCAGAGCCCTGAGGGCCGTGGTCGACAGCGGAACGTTCGAAGCCGCGGCCCGCGCGCTGTACGTGACGCCCTCGGCGGTCAGTCAGCGCATCAAGTCACTGGAGCAATCACTCGGCCGGACTCTGGTCCAGCGGAGCAAGCCGGTGGTCGCAACTCAGTCGGGCGTCGCAGTGCTGCGTCTGGCGCGCCAGATCGACACTCTCACCGAGCAGACTCGTGCCGAACTGAGTGACGACGGCGTCGCCGCGCCGATTTCGCTCGCCGTCAATGCGGATTCGATGGCGACCTGGGTGTTGCCCGCGCTCTCTTCACTGGCGCGCAACACCACCTTCGATCTGCATCGACAGGATCAGGACCGGACGGCGCAGTTGCTGCACGACGGGATCGTCTCTGCCGCAATAACGTCCGTTGCCGATCCGGTTCGTGGCTGCACCGTCCGACGCCTCGGTGCGATGCGCTACCGGCCGTCGGCCACACCCGAGTTCATCGAACGGTGGTTCACCGCAGGAGTGACGGCAGAGGCCTTGCGCTCCGCGCCTGTGGTGGTGTTCGATGCCGACGACCGGTTGCAGGACAACTACTTACAGCGATTCGATGTCGAACCGCATGAGCCGCCGAGACATCTGGTGCCTGCGTCCTCGGATTACGCACGGGCCGTCGACCTCGGCTTCGGCTGGGGCATGATTCCCGATCTTCAGGCCCGCGAGACGCTGATGTGCTTCGACGACAACGGAATCGACGACGTGACGCTGTATTGGCAGCAGTGGTCGTTGTCGTCTGCCGCACTCCAACGGGCAGCCGATGCCGTGGCAGAGGGCGCAGAGCGAATGTTGTTGTGATTCAGGCCGGACTGTCGTTCGGCACGATCTCGGGCAGACCGTCGCCGACCGGATCGAGAATCGCCGCCGAGCGGGCACCCCACCGCTCGTGCGCGGATTGCCGCGACATGCCGACGGCCGTCCCGATCGTCGCCCACGTTGCACCCTGAACCCGGAGCACCACCACGGTTTCGATGCCGTCCAGGCCTGCCGCCAGTTGCACGCGCAGGCTGAGTAGATGCCACGCGAGACTCCGACGTGCAGGCAGATCGGAAGATTGATCGGCCTCCCATTCCGGGGTGCCCGGCAGCGGACCGGTGCCGATGATCTCGTCTGCGATACGGCCCGCTTCGGTGGCTGCCGCTGTTACGACCGCCCGCGTTGCAGCGGTGATATCAGCCTCGGCTGCGAGGGTGATGGGATCCATGACCGACCTCCTGTGTCAGGAAAATCCTGACAGCAGGCCGCCGATGTTGTCAAGAGTTACCTGACAATGTCAGAGCATTCTCAGCACCCGGTCGATGGAGTCGACGGCCTGGGTCAGCTCGGTTTCGGTGATCGTCAGTGCAGGGCGGAATCGCACTGCCGACTCGCCGCAGCCGAGCGCCAGTACATGTTGCTCGGTGCGCAACAGCTCGATCACTCGGTCACGGGTGGAGGCGTCGGGCAGGGAGAAGGCGCACATCAGCCCGCGTCCACGGACCTCGGATACAACCGTGTGTCGAGTTGCCAACTCCTGCAACATGTTCAACAGCACTGCTCCGAGCTCACCGGCGCGGTCGATGAGCTTCTCGGATTCGACCACTTCCAGAATCCGACGCGACCGCACCATGTCGGTGAGGTTGCCACCCCACGTCGAGTTGATGCGGGAGCTGACAGCGAAGACGTTGTCGTCGATGTCGTCGACGCGACCGCCGGCCATGACGCCGCAGACCTGAACCTTCTTGCCGAAGGCGACGACATCGGGGACGACGCCCAGCTGCTGGAATGCCCATGCGGTGCCGGTCATTCCAGCACCGGTCTGCACCTCGTCCATCACGAACAGCGCGTCGAACTCGTGGCACAGCTCGCGCAGCTTCTGCAGGAAGCGCGGCCGGAAGTGATGGTCTCCACCCTCGCCCTGGATGGGTTCGATGATGGCGCAGGCGATGTCGTGCGGATTGGCCTCGAACGCCATGCGGGCTGCCGCCAGCGATGCGTCCTCGAGTTCGTCCATGTTCGCGTCGGATCTGATGGAGGGTGACGGGATGCGCGGCCAGTCGAATTTCGGGAAGCGGGCGACCTTGTTCGGGTCGGTGTTGGTCAGCGACATCGTGTAGCCCGAGCGTCCGTGGAATGCGTGCTCGAAGTGCATCACCTGCGAGCCCAACGAGGGATCGATGCCGTTGCGCTCGTTCCACCGTGACTTCCAGTCGAAGGCGACCTTCAACGCGTTCTCCACCGCCAGTGCGCCGCCCTCGACGAAGAACAGGTGCGGTAGGCGAGCGTCACCGAGAACCCGCGCGAACGTGTCGACGAATCGGGCCATGGGCACGGTGTAGATGTCGGAGTTGCTGGGCTTGTTCATCGCCGCCTGCATGAGATCGGCCCGAAACTCCGGGTCGTCGATCAGGGCGGGATGGTTCATGCCCAGCGCATTGGACGCAAAGAAGGTGAACAGGTCCAGATAGCGGGTGCCGTCTCTGGCGTCGACCAGGGTGCACCCGGTCGAAGCATCGAGGTCCAGTACCAACTCGAAACCGTCGGCCAACAGGTGTTCGCCGATCACGTCGCGGACGTTGGAGGCATCGATGGTCACTCCGGTGCGCTGTAATACTTGCGTCATGGAGACGAAGATACGCGTTAAAATTCCGTAAGCAAGTCCATATGACAGGAAATTATACTGTTGTGACCGTCGTCGGTAGGCTGATCTCCGACGGTTCGGTTCTCTTCACGGAAGGTGTACGCGCATGTCTGCATCCATCACCCACGACGAGTTGAGTGTGCGCACTCGCGCCATCCTCGACCGGCTGGGTGCCACGATCGCGCTCGACGCCCCCGCGGGACCCGACGCGATCATCGCGCGATCGCCGATCACCGGTGGGAACCTGGCGTCGCTGGCGTCGGCCTCGGCTGCCGACGTCGAGGCCGTCGTCGCCGACGCGCGCACCGCGTTCGTGTCGTGGTCGCAGGTGCCCGCTCCGGTACGTGGTCAGGTGATTCGGGAACTCGGCGAACTGCTGCGCGTACACAAAGAGGATCTGGGCGCGCTGGTGTCCATCGAGGCCGGAAAGATCGTCTCCGAGGGCCTCGGTGAGGTGCAGGAGATGATCGACATCTGCGACTTCGCCGTCGGACTCTCGCGTCAGCTGTACGGCAACACGATCGCCACCGAACGGCCCGGGCATCGGATGATGGAGCAATGGCATCCGCTCGGTGTCGTCGGTGTCATCACCGCCTTCAATTTCCCTGTCGCCGTGTGGAGTTGGAATACCGCTCTTGCGCTGGTCGCAGGAGACACCGTCATCTGGAAGCCGTCGGAGAAGACTCCGCTGACCGCCGTCGGAGTGCAGGCGCTGTTCGAGCGTGCCGCCGCTGCCGCGGGAGTGGACCCCAAGATCGCGCAACTGGTGATCGGTGATCGCGCGTCCGGTGAAGCGCTGGTGGACGATTCGCGAGTTGCGTTGGTATCGGCCACCGGCTCGACGAGAATGGGCCGTGCCGTCGCACCTCGGGTCTCCGAGCGATTCGGCCGGGTGTTGCTCGAACTCGGTGGAAACAATGCCGCGATCGTCACGCCGTCGGCCGATCTCGATCTGACGACGCGTGGACTGGTGTTCTCGGCCGCCGGGACGGCCGGTCAGCGCTGCACCTCGCTGCGACGCGTCATCGTGCATTCCTCGGTCGCGGAGGAACTGGTCGCAAAGCTGGTCGCGGCCTACGAGACGCTCTCCATCGGATCTCCCTTGGCCACAGACACTCTGGTGGGCCCGCTCATCGACGCCGGTGCGTTTGCGGGGTACCAGAAGGCGCTCGAAGCCGCGGTATCCGACGGCGGAACAGTGGTGGTCGGCGGGGAGCGGGTGAACGTGGTCGACGAGTATTCGTTCTACGTTCAGCCCGCGATCGTGACGATGCCCGCGCAGACCGACATCGTCAAGCACGAGACGTTTGCCCCCATCATGTACGTGCTGACGTACGACACCCTCGACGAGGCCATCGCACTGCACAACGATGTGCCGCAGGGTCTTTCGTCATCGATCTTCACGACCGACCTGCGTGAAGCCGAGCGCTTCCTGTCCGCTGCCGGCTCCGACTGCGGCATCGCCAACGTCAACATCGGACCGTCCGGCGCCGAGATCGGCGGGGCATTCGGCGGAGAGAAGGAAACCGGCGGCGGACGTGAATCCGGTTCGGACGCATGGAAGGCATACATGCGGCGAGCTACGAACACGGTCAACTACTCCAACGAACTGCCCCTGGCGCAGGGAGTGAAATTCGGCTGACGGCATGATCGACAGTATGAAAGTACTGTCGATGATCCTGGCCGGTCTTTCCGTCGGTTATTCGATCAGTGTGATGGCTCTCCAAGATCCGCTGCTGAGCAGGGGATTCGGTTTCGAGGCCACGACTGTCGTGGATGGTGTTCTGGTACTCGCGGTCACCGCCGCCCTCAGCGCAGTGGCATCGGGGCGCTGGGGCGACCGTGCCGCCGTGTGGATTGCGGTGGCCGCGCTGCTGGGGATCGTCTTCGATTCTCTCGGCATGACTCCGGGATTGCTCGGTGATTGGGTAGCGGCGCTCGGTGGGGGTGCCTTGCTCGGTGCCGCGGCAACCCTGGCAGGAACCCATCGACGCGCGCAGGTTGCCCTCGCGGTAGGACTACTCGTCGCAGCGCGGGTGGGAGCGGAATTGGTCACGCTCCTGGCGAGCTCGTCCGGCCCGCGGTTTGCCTGGGAGGTCGCCGGCCCCGAGGATGCGGTGGTGCCCCAGACGGCAGCCATCGCGGTTGCCTTGGCTGTTCTCGCCGCGCTATTTCTCGTTGCTGGATATCGAACCGCGTCGGTTGCAACGTCGCAGGTGAGCACTCGAATACTCACGGTCGGAATTGCACTGCCATTGGTTGCCGGCGGATTCGGTTGGTGGGCCGGCGAATACCGCGACAGCACCCTCGTGTGGTTTCTTGCGCTCGCCGGGCTGACCATTGCGGCGCTCGTCGCTGCCTGGTTCCTACCGAAGCGCGCCGGCTCCCTGATCCTCGTGTTGTTCGCCTCGTGGGCGGCCGGAGTCTCGTCATTCGACTTCGCCGACCGGTCCTACACCTCGGTCGGCCTGGCGGTGTTGCTGTTCGTCGCAGGCGGGCTGATCGCCTACCGCTTCCCACAGATCTACCTCGGGCTGCTCGCACTGTTGGTGATCGCGGCCGTGAATCTCGCTCAGACCTTGGGCGTCGTTCTCCCCGTGTCGATTCAACAATGGGCAGTGCCCTTCGTTGCGGCCTACCTGCTGGTGTCGGCATTACCGACGGAACCGACCTCGTTGGCGATCGGCGTGACCGTTCCATTCACGATGGTATTGACGGTCACGATCTACGGGGGTAGTTACGGCCCGCTGGATTCGGCAGACGACTTCGAGTTCTTCGGTTCGTCGCAGCCGTCCGCAACCGCACTGTCGGTCGGCGGCCTGGTAGTTCTCCTGGTGTGCGCGGTTGGAGTGTGGCTTCTGCGGCGCAGATCGCCAACGGGCCCTGTGTAGGAGCCGATACACACGTCTGCTTCTCTGATCGACCTCGACTTCGGGACGACAGCACTGGTGGTAGTTCTCTGCGTCGCACTTCCCTGATCTGATCCGTTGGTAGACAGGTGCGGCTGGTCACTGAATTCTGCCGTCACACTCGATACGACAACACACGAGCCCGCCCACCCGATGACTGCGGTGGACGGGCTCGTGAGCGTTCTGCACTGGACTACGGCGCAGGTACAACCTCGGTGGTCGTGGGAATCACGGACTCGGCAGCCGTCTCGGTTGCGGTGACGCAGACCGGCGGTGCTCCCTCGACGGGGGTTTCACCCTCGACGGGGATCGTGCACTCGGGGGTCGTCGCGACGACGGCGGGTGCCGGTGTCTCGGCGGTGGTGACGGGTGCAGGCACAACCGGAACGGTGGTGGTCACAACGGGCGTCGGGGTTGCCGGGGTTGCCGGGGTGGTCGTGGTGGCCTTCGGAGTCGTGGTTGCCGACGTGGTCACAGGTGCCACGATCGTCTCGACCGCTGCACGTCCGGCCTTCTCCTGCACCTCTTTGGTCTTCACCGGCTCGCCCCGGTTGGCCTGCTCGGCCAGCTGGGTCAGCCAGGCCGCTGCGTACTGCACCGAGGTCAGTGGCTTGCCGTTGGCGGCGTCGGCGTCGCGCCAGTAGTCGAAGTGGTGTCCCGATCCGGGTGCCAGGGTGAGGCCGTACGGGTCGTTCATCACGACGGGGATGGTGTTCTGGTTCGAGGAGATGAATCCGGTGATCTCCTTGAAGATCTTCTGCGGCAGGTACACCATGTCGACCATCTGACCGGTCTCGATGGGCTCCTGCTCGCCGTCGACCTTGGCCGAGACCGGAGTGGTCACTGCGCCGGGCTTGTAGCCGGGCTCGGACACCTTGATCAGCACGTCGAGGAACGTCTCGTCGCTTTGCATCCAATTGGGCTGAGAAGCAATGTCGTTGAAGGCATTGACGGCGATGCGTCCCAGTGCGAGCGCCAGATCGGCACCGGTGGCGGGGTTGAGGTTCTCGTTCTGCAGCGCGTCGGCGTTGACCTGGCGACCGACGTTGGCGGCGAGGTGAATCAGTGACGTGTTGGCGGGCAGTGCGCAGGTGAGGTCGCCGTCGGAGCAGAAGGACGCCACTCGGCCGTCGAGCGCTCCGAATCCACCGGACGTACCGGGTAGTGCTCCTTGACCGGGAATTGCGTTGTTGCCGTTCTGGTACCGGGTGTCGAAGCCGTCCGGATTGCTGAACGGGTTCTCGGCGCCGGGGAACGGTCCTTCCCCGGCGACGCGGCCGGCGTCGGCGAAGATGACGACACCGACGACCTGGTTGGGGTCGACGATTCCGTAGGTGCCGTCGGCGGACGCAACCTGGTTACCGACCTCCATCGCGGTGCGGCGGGCAACGTCTGCGCCCTCGCTGTAGCCGACGATGGCGAAGCGGGTCTTGGGGCAGGACGCCGAGATCGTCCTCATGATGGTCTGCGAGTTGGTGACGCCGGTCTGTACGGCGTTCTCGTAGCTCGCCAGGTCTGCCGGGTATTCGACGTACACCGCGGCGTAGGAGTCCGGAACCACGTTGCCGTTGTTGGGCGCACGGACGGCCTGGTCGATCCAGTCGCTGGAGTAGTCGCCGGACATCGCTGCGGGGAGCCGCTCGCCCTCGGGGGTGGTGAGCCACTTGACGCCCTCGCGCGGGGTGTCGCCGCGGCCGCCGATAGCGATGCTCACCATGTCGTAGCAGGTTGCGGTCGAGACCAGTTCGATCGATGCCTCGGTGCTCGTGGACGGAGTCGACCACGGTGCGGCAACGACTACTCCGGCACCGAGGGCTCCGATCGCAAACGCGCTCAGCGCGACGCGCGCACGCTTCGACTTGCCAACATTCATGTCTTCGATCCCCATCATGTCCGCCCGAACCGATCCCCACTGCAGTTGCCAATGGGTTACCCGGGGTTTCGTCGGTCGGGTCGTTCGCGTTACAAACCGCATCATTTACCGTCGTACGCATGGCTTTTCACCGACGAATGACATCGACGGAATTCGACCTGACCGATGGGTCGACCTGCGTCGTGCGCGAGGCGGTGGCGTCGGACCCCCAATCGATCGTGGCTCTGCTCGTCGCCGACCCGCTGGGTCTCACGCGGGAACGCGCCGATGACATGGATCGGTATCGCACCGCCTTCGACGACATCTCATCGGACCCGCGAAACCTGCAGGTCGTGGCGGTGCACGGTGACGAGGTGGTGGGAGCGCTGCAGTAGACCGTCATTCCCGGGCTCGCCCACGTCGGATACAAGATGGCACTCGAACTACCGAATAGATACCCTGGGGGGGTAGGGTAGTGCCGTGAACACAGAACGGCAGGAGCTCGACGCACCCACCAAGCTCGTCGGATTTTTCGTCGGGATGGCGTTCCTGTTCCTGGCGGCGCTGTTCGTCGGGGACAAGATCGGACCCGACGCCCAGGCGACCGCAGCCGCGTCGCACACCGGCCACGACGCGCACGACGAGACGGCTGCCCCGGCCGCAGTGCCAGCCGGGCTCCAGGCCACCCAGGACGGCTACACACTCTCGCTCGAACGATCGGTCGTCGAATCGGGACCGGACGTACCGGTCGCCTTCACGATCAGCGGACCGGGCGGGGCGGCGCTGACCGACTACGACGTCATGCACACCGAGGAACTGCACCTCATCGTCGTTCGGCGCGATCTGACCGACTTCCAGCACGTCCATCCGACGCGCGACGCGTCGGGAACATGGTCGACGACTCTCGATCTCACCCGATCCGGGCCATACCGCCTGTTCGCCGACTTCACCCCGGCCGGCGGGGAGAACATCACCCTCGGGGCAGAGTTGACCGTTCCCGGCGACTATCGGCCGGAGCCCCTGAGTACACCGAATGTGACATCGAGGGTCGACGGTTACGAGGTGACGCTCACCGGATCGGTCACCGCGGGCTCGAACTCCGTCGTGTCCTTGTCGATCGCGCAGAACGGCCGCGAGGTCACCGATCTCGAGCCGTATCTCGGTGCGTACGGACACCTGGTGGCCCTCCGCGCCGACGACCTCGCCTATCTACACGTTCACCCCGAGGACGGGCCGCCGGGACCGACGGTCGACTTCACCGTCGACGCGCCGACCGCGGGAACATATGCGCTCTTCCTGGACTTTCAGCACGGGGGCGTCGTGCACACAGCCGAATTCACCATCGAAGCACGGGAGGGGCAGGCATGAGCCAGGAAACCGAACTGATCCTCGGCGGCATGACCTGTGCGTCGTGCGCCAACCGCATCGAACGCAAGCTCAACAAGCTCGACGGGGTATCGGCGACGGTCAACTACGCCACCGAGAAGGCGCGCGTCACCAGTGACGGTGTGGCCACCGAGGACCTGATCGCGGCAGTCGAAGCTGCCGGCTACACCGCCTCTCTGCCTGCGGCCGAACCGGCCGACGAGCCTCCCGCCGACCCGCTGAAGCAGCGATTGATCGTCTCGGCGGTGCTCAGCGTGCCGGTGATCGCGATGGCGATGATTCCGGCGTTGCAGTTCACCAACTGGCAGTGGCTGTCGTTGACTCTCGCCGCGCCGGTGGTCGTATGGGGCGCGCTGCCGTTCCACCGCGCCGCATGGACCAATCTGCGGCACGGCACCTCGACCATGGACACCCTCGTCAGCATGGGCACCCTCGCGGCGTTGGGGTGGTCGCTCTATGCACTGTTCTTCGGCACCGCAGGCACCCCGGGTATGACGCATCCGTTCGAGTTCACGATCGCGCGTACGGACGGGGCAAGCAACATCTACCTCGAGGCCGCAGCGGGCGTGACCACCTTCATCCTGGCCGGACGATGGTTCGAGAGCCGATCCAAGCGCCAGGCCGGCGCGGCGCTGCGCGCTCTGATGGACCTCGGTGCCAAGACGGTGGCGGTGCTGAAAGACGATACGGAACAACAGATTCCGATCGAGCAGTTGGCCGTCGGCGATCTGTTCGTCGTTCGTCCGGGCGAGAAGGTCGCCACCGACGGCACCGTCGAGGGCGGCTCCTCGGCCGTCGACCGATCTATGCTGACGGGCGAATCCGTGCCCGAGGAAGTCGGCGTCGGCGACGCAGTGGTCGGCGCGACGCTCAACGTCGGTGGCCGAATCATAGTGCGAGCCAAGCGAATCGGATCCGACACTCAGCTCGCACAGATGGCGAAGGCCGTCGAGGATGCGCAGACCGGCAAGGCGCAGGCGCAGCGATTGGCCGATCGCATCTCCGGGATATTCGTGCCGATCGTCATCGCGATCTCGGTCGCGACCCTCGGATTCTGGCTCGGTGCAGGCAGTTCCGCAGCGGGCGCGTTCACTGCTGCAGTCGCGGTGCTCATCATCGCGTGCCCGTGCGCGCTCGGCCTGGCCACACCGGCTGCGCTGATGGTCGGCACCGGCCGGGCCGCTCAACTCGGGATCCTGATCAAGGGCCCGGAAATCCTCGAATCCACGCGCCGCATCGATACCGTCGTACTCGACAAGACCGGGACCGTCACCACCGGTGAGATGACGCTGCAGTCGGTGCACGTGGCCGACGGTGAGGACGAGACCGAGGTCCGTGCCGTGGCGGCAGCGTTGGAATCGGGTTCGGAACACCCCATCGCCCGCGCCATCGCGGGTTCGACCCAGTCCATGGCCGTCGAAGAATTCACCAGCCTCGACGGCCTCGGGGTGCAGGGCGTCGTGGACGGTCGCGCCGCGGTCCTCGGGCGTCGCTCGTTGTTGGCCGACTGGTCGATGCCTCTACCCACCGAACTCGCAGATGCATTCGAGGCCGCCGAACGGCAGGGACGCACCGCCGTCGCTCTCGGCTGGGACGGCAGGGCCCGCGGAGTGCTGGTGGTCGCCGACTCGGTCAAGCCGACTTCGAAGCAGGCCGTCGCGGAACTGCGGGCACTCGGCCTGACCCCGGTCATGCTGACCGGCGACAACGAGGCCACCGCTCGCACGATCGCCGCCGAGGTGGGAATCGACGAGGTCATCGCCGGTGTCCTGCCGACGGGCAAGGTCGATGCCGTTCGGGAACTGCAGGCGTCGGGCAAGGTGGTGGCGATGGTCGGCGACGGCATCAACGACGCGGCCGCCCTCGCCACGGCGGACCTGGGGCTTGCGATGGGTACGGGCACCGATGTGGCGATCGAGGCCAGCGATCTGACGTTGGTGCGCGGTGATCTACGGGCCGTGGGCGATGCCATCCGGCTCTCCCGGCGCACCTTGAGCACGATCAAGGGCAACCTGTTCTGGGCCTTCGCCTACAACGTCGCCGCTGTGCCGTTGGCCGCTGCGGGCCTGCTCAACCCGATGCTCGCCGGTGCCGCGATGGCGCTGTCGTCGGTGTTCGTGGTGAGCAACAGCCTGCGGTTGCGCCGGTTCCGTTCGTCGATGTGACCGGTTGGTAGCAGCGAACGGCTTGCTAGTACAGGATGGAGACATGTCCGACGCACACGATGTCCCCATCCGCGACGAATCGATCAGACTGGGTCAATTCCTCAAGCTCGCCAACCTCATCGAATCCGGTGCCGAGGCGAAGGGCGTGATCGCCGACGGTCTGGTCAGTGTCAACGGGGATGTGGATGTGCGGCGCGGACGGCAGTTGCAGCACGGTGATGTCGTATCGGTCCAGGGTGGGCCCTCGGCCCGCGTCAGCAAGGAAGAGGCACTGTGAAGGTCGGTAAGGGCGGACTGCCGCGCAACGAAGTTCCCGGGGCATTCGATGTCGGTGCCAAGGCGTACGACCGGCTCGTCGGAGCGAACCCCGGTTACCACGAACACCTGCTCAAGTCGGCCAAGCGGCTGCGGATCCCGAACCTGGGTGCAGGCCTGCGTCTGCTCGACATCGGTTGTGGCACCGGCGCATCCACTGCAGCGCTGCTCGAAGCCGCGCCGCATGCCGAGATCGTCGCCGCCGACGCGTCGGCCGAGATGCTCGAGGTCGCGCGGAGCAAGGACTGGCCGTCGAACGTGACGTTCGTGCACTCACGCGTCGAGGATCTGGCGATCAACGGGGTGGACGGTCCGTTCGACGCGATACTCGCCGCGTACCTCATCAGGAACGTCGACGATCCCGACACGGAGCTGAAATCGCTTCTGTCCCTGCTGCGTCCGGGCTCGACCATCGCATTCCACGAGTACTCGGTGCACGACTCGCTGCGGGCCAGGATCTCCTGGAACGTGGTGAGCTGGGGCATCATCATTCCTCTCGGCTGGCTGGCGACGCGCGACGCCACCCTGTACCGGCACCTGTGGCGCAGCGTCGTGACCTTCGACGGTGCCTCGGCCTTCATGCGGCGGATGCAGCGAGCCGGCTACACCGGGGTGGCCAGAGAGACCATGACCGGTTGGCAGAACGGTGTGGTGCACACGTTCCTCGGCTCTCGTCCCGCGGAGGAAGAGCGTTGACCGATTCCAAGAGAGTCACTCATGCTGCGGTGCAAGGGTATTCCGACGCCGCACAGCTGGCGGACGTCCCGCAGGTGGTGGTGGTCGGCGGTGGCATCGCGGGTCTGAGCGCTGCGACCGCACTGGCCGAGCGCGGCGTGAAAGTGCACGTGGTCGAACGCGAGAGCTACCTCGGCGGCCGCGTCGGCGGATGGGACACGACGCTCGAGGACGGCTCACCCGCCACCATGAGCCGCGGCTTCCATGCGTTCTTTCGGCAGTACTACAACCTGCGAAACCTGCTCCGCCGCACCGACCCCGACTTGGCTCGACTGCGTCCGGTGGACGACTACCCACTGATCGACGGTGACGGCCGGATCGACGGATTCAAGGGCTTGCCCGAAACGCCGCCACTCAACGCCTTCGCGTTCGTCAAACGTAGTCCGACGTTCCGGTGGAAGGACCTCACCGACCTCAACGGTATTGCGGCACTGCCGTTGATGACGGTCAGCGTGCCCAAGACCTTCGACGAGCTGGACACCACTCCCGCCGCAGAGTTCCTGCGCAACATCAACTTCCCCGAGGCCGCTCGGCACCTGGCGTTCGGAGTGTTCTCCCGCAGCTTCTTCGCCGACCCCGAGAAGATGTCTGCCGCCGAGCTCGCCATGATGTTCCACATCTACTTCCTCGGTTCCTCCGAGGGCCTGATCTTCGACGTCCCCCGTGACCCGTACCCGCAGGCTCTGTGGAACCCGTTGGGGGAGTACCTCACCGGACTCGGAGTCGACATCAGAACCTCAACTCCGTGCGGCGAGATCAGCCGCGGTGGGTTGCGAAAGTTTCGCGTCGACGCAGGCGGCATCATCGACGCCGACGCGGTGGTACTGGCGACCGACATCGCCGGATTGCAGCGAGTGCTCGAGCAGTCACCCGAGCTGGGGACGCCCGATTGGCGCAAACAGGTTGCTGCGCTGCAGAACACACCGCCGTTCCTGGTACACCGCGTGTGGTTGAGCAAGGCCGTCAACGCCGATCGCCCCGCCTTCATCGGCACCGGTGGCATGCCCCCGATCGACAACATCAGCGTGCTCGAGCGGTTCGAGGACGAGGCCGCGCAATGGGCTGCCCGCACCGGCGGCTCCGTCGTCGAACTGCACGCCTACGCCGCCGAGGAATCCGAGGAGGTCACGCGTCAGCAGTTGATGGATCGGATGCACGAGATCTATCCGGAAACCGCCGATGCAGAGGTGATCGCAGAACGATCCGAGTGGCGTGACGATTGCCCCATGTTCGGCCTCGGCGCGTTCGCCGAGCGCCCCACCGTCCGCACCCCCGAACCCGCACTGGTACTTGCCGGCGACGGAATCCGTATAGATCTGCCGGTGGCGCTGATGGAACGTGCGGCCACCACCGGGCTGCAGGCCGCGAACACACTGTTGGCGAGCTGGGGCGTCGCCGGTCACGACATCGAAACAGTGCCGACGAGTGGACGATTCAAGATGTTCGACGCCATCGAGCGGCTCATGAACAGGTGAGTTCCGGCATGCGGATCGAGGTCGACGATCTGTCGCGTCCGCAAGTGCAGGCGCTGCTCACCGAGCATCTCGAGGACATGAACGCCACCTCGCCTGCCGAGAGTGTGCATGCCCTGGATCTGTCGGGTCTGCGTGCGTCCGACGTCTGCGTGTGGACGGCTTGGGATGCCGACACACTGTGCGGTATCGCAGCGCTGAAGGAGCTCACCCCGGATCATGGCGAGCTGAAGTCGATGCGGACCACGGGGGCGGCGAGGGGGCAGGGTGTCGCCTCGCGCCTGCTCGTGCATGTTCTCGACGATGCGCGTCGACGTGGGTACCGGCGGGTGAGCCTGGAAACGGGAACCCAAGACTACTTCGCTGCGGCACGCAGGCTGTATGTGCGCCACGGATTCGTCGAGTGCCCACCGTTCGCGGACTACGTGCTCGATCCATCGAGCACGTTCTTCTCGTTGTCTCTGTAGAGGTCCCGATGACGGAGGGCCGGCACCGAGTATTCGGTACCGGCCCTTCTCGTCACGCTGCTTGCTGTGTGTGCGGGTAGAGATCGTCGTCGAGAGGCTCGGCTCTACACTGATCGAGCACATCCGCCGTCGAGCATTCCCTGATGCTCGTCTCGACACCCACCACCGTGCGCCACCACTGCTCACGGTCGGCCGATTCCGTCCACACCACCGCCTCGGATGGCATAGTGCATCACCCCAATGGTTTTCGTGATCTGTTCGGCTGTCCGTTTCGGGTCAGGTCGATTCGTGTTCGATGGACTTCTGCTCGGTGTGTGCGATGTCGATCTTGCGTGGTTTCGCGCGTTCGGCGAGGGGAATGGTGATGGACAGAACGCCGTTGTCGTACGCCGCGGAGATGCGCTCGGTATCGACGCCGTCACCCAGCGAGACCTGGCGGCGGAACGTGCCGGCGAATCGCTCCGAGGTAATCCACTGCACCCCAGTGTTTTCCGGAGCGGATCGATGAGCGGTGAGCGTCAACGTACCGCGGTCGACGTCGACATCGATTGATCCGGGGTCGATGCCGGGTAGATCGGCACTGAGCACGTAGTGGTCGTCGACTTTGTAGAGGTCCATCGGCATGAATCGCGGGGCGCGGTCCGAACCGGAAGAGGCACCCAGCATGGCCGAGGTGAGGGAATCGACATCACGGAACGGATCGAAACGAAGCACAGCAACCACCTCCTGTACCCAGATGCGCTCACCCCTGTGGTGAGTCGCTCCTCAACTGTGCAGATCAGAAATTAGCACTCTGACCCTTCGAGTGCCAAGGGGTTTTCTGGAGGTTCTCAGAAATTTTTCAGATCCAATAGTGCTGTGCCGCAGCATGGGTCGTGATCAGAGAAGTCGGTTTCGATACTTAGCTCTTGCGCTAAGTATGACTTTGGAGATAGTGTGCCTTATGGCTCAGTATTCGACCGTTCTCGACGACGTTTTTCAAGCACTGGCCGACCCGACCCGGCGGGCAGTGCTCAGTCGGTTGGGATCGGGACCGGCCACGGTGGGTGAACTCGCAGAACCGTTCGACATGACTCTGCCGTCGTTCATGAAACACATTCATCTGCTCGAGCGCAGTGGCTGGATTCGCACGCGCAAGGTGGGCCGTGTTCGTGCATGCACGATCGAGCGAGCCAACCTGGACGTGGCCGATCACTGGCTACGCGAGCAACGAGCCGTCTGGGAATCCCGCACCGATCGCCTCGAACAGTTCGTCACCGACACCGCGAAAGAAAGTGAAGCGCAATGACATCGATCGATCCTTCCCTCGACCTGACCATTTCCCGCGTGATCAAGGCTCCACGCGCAGCAGTGTGGAGTGCGTGGATCGACCCGTCGAAATTCGAGAAGTGGTGGATCCCTGCGCCTGCTCTGTGCCGGGTGGACGGCTGGGACCCGCGACCGGGTGGGGCCTTCCGGACCCTCATCAGCGAATCCGGTGGCGACTTCGCTCCGCACATCGACGGCTGCTTCCTCGCCGTCGACGACGGTGAGCGCATCGTGTTCACCAACTCCCTCGTCGAAGGGTGGCGGCCGGCACCGCAGCTGTTCATGACCGCGGTGATCACCCTGTCCGACCACCCCGACGGAACCGAGTACAACGCCCACGTGATGCACCGCAACGAAGAAGACCGAAAGATGCACGAGGAGTACGGCTTCCACGACGGCTGGGGTACCGTCATCGCGCAACTCGCCCAGTTCGTCGAAGGCTAGATCAAGCCCGGCCCTGCGAACGCAGCTCGTAGCGTCGCTCGGCGTAGTCGAGATCGTCCTTCCACAACCGTGCAGCGGTGAAGTTCATCGCCGGTCGCAGGAGACCGGACGCCTTGCGCGCCATCTGGAATCCCGGTCGATCCGAACTTGCGATCGTGGCTTCGATGACGGCCGTACGCGGTGTGCCGTCGGGTGCGGGGGCCAACGGCGTCGCATGGGTTTCGACGACGCTGCCCGCTCCCTCACCGTCGAGGATGCGCATCACGATGGTGCGGGGACCGGGGCAGACGAACTCGGCCCGCACCGGCACACCGACGCCACGACTGACGCGGAAGGTCACATCGACGAGAAAGCGATCGTCCTCCTCGGGCACATCGATCTCGGTGGGCGCGCTGACCACCTTCAGCCGTGCGAACGAGTACGGGTGGAACCACGCACCGTGCCAGGGGTCGAGTCGATTGGCGATGATGTCGTCGGGCTCGCACTTGCCGACGAGAGTGACCACACCGGCGATGGCAGTCGAAGCAGGCGGGCGGATCGGAACCACGGGGACGGGCGTCGGCTCCTCACCACCGAGCTCGTCGAGCCGAACCCACACCAGAACCCCGTCGTCGAACGCGGGCACCGGACGCCAACCGGGCTTGCCCTTAGGTCCGAGCGCAAGACCGTGCCAGCGGCAGACCAATGTGTCGCATTCGATCTTCGCGGTATCCAACGCAGCGCCCAGATGCGGGCACGCACCCGGCCCGATGTGCACCTTGCCCGCTGAGTCCCGCCAGGCCACCAATTCGGTGGTGCCGACATACCTGCCGAACGGCTTGTCGGCCTTGACGTCACGACTGGCAGCGAACACGAACCAATTGCCCGAGGTCCGCGTCTTCGCACGCTTCAAAGCAGACTCGATGACCTGCGGATTCGCACCCTTCCAAGTGGGCTCCTGCTTGGCCCACGACTCCGACGGCAGCGGCTGCAGCGGCATCGTCTTCGGCCACCGTCGTCGTACTGCATCCAGCGCGGTCATTGCTGCTCCCAAAGTCGACAATCGATTCCCGTGTTCGATCACCATTGTTCCCGTTGGTGGGTACTCAATGTGACATTCGGTGGCCTTTTCGGGGGTCAATGTCACATCGAGTGGACCTGGGGAGCGCCGTCTGCGGAGGGAAACAGGGAACGGTCAGGTCATCAGGGTCGAGGTATCGACCACCTGACGGCGCCATTTGCCGAAGGATCGCGGCGAGGACACCGCGAGAACGGCGACCGGGCGGTCGTTGTGTCGGTAGAGAGCGACGAAGGGCCCGGTGGTGGGGTCGCCCTCGACGATGTCGGCGATGCAGTCGGGTCCGTGATGTCCGGCGAACTGGATTCGCGCGGCGTATTGGTCGGACCACACGTACGGGAGTCCGGTGAACCCTCTGGACCCACCGGTCAGCAGTGCCTCGACGGCGACGGCCGGGCGGGTTGCGGCGGAGGTCCAGTGTTCGTCGCGGCGAATCATCCCGGAGGCATCGCGCACCGCAGCGCAGTCCCCGACGGCGACGACGGCTGGGTTGGAGGTGATGCCGCGGTGATCGGTCACCACTCCGCCGTGGATGTCCAGGCCGGATCCGTCGAGCCAGCCGACGTTCGGCGTCGAACCGACGCCGAGGACGACCACGTCGGACTCGATCATCGAACCGTCCGCCAATTCCACCGCACGTACCCGGCCCGCCTGGACGACGAATCCGGCTACCGATACTCCGGTCAGCAGTGCCGCACCGGCGTTGCGGTGCCACCCGGCGATGAGTGAGCCCAGCTCACTGCCGAACACGCGAGCGAGCGGAGTCACCGAGGCTTCTACGACGGTCACCGAAGCGCCCATTCCCACTGCAGTGGAGGCGACTTCGCTGCCGATGAACCCGGCTCCGACCACCGTGACCCGAACTCCCGACGACAGCGAAGACCGCAGCGCACGCGCATCGTCCAGGCTGCGCAGCACGTGAATTCCGTCGATCCCGACTGTGCCGGGGAGCCGACACGCCGCAGCTCCGGTTGCGATCACCACCGCGTCGGCACCGATATCGCCGGATGCGGTCGAGACCGTGGTCCCCGACAGGCCGGTGGCCGCACAACCGAGACGCCACTCGACGTCCAGACCGTCGATGTCGAGTGGCAGTGCGGATTCGTCACCGAGAAGGAAACTCTTGGACAGTGGCGGTCGGTCGTACGGCAGATGCACTTCGTCGCCGATCATCGTGATGCGGCCGTCGAAACCTTGATCGCGCAGTGCGCGGGCTGCGGCCACCCCGGCGAGCGAGGCTCCGACCACGGTCACCGACTTCACGGAGTGACCGCGATGCGGATGACTCCGTCCTCGACGTGTACGGCGTGCGTACGTACGGGGATCTTCGCGGGAGCACCCAGTGCCGCTCCGGTGCGTAGGTCGAAACATGCTGTGTGGAGCGGGCATTCGACGGCGCAGTCCTCGACCCACCCTTCGGACAATGAGGCGTCCTGGTGGGTGCAGGTGTCGTCGATGGCGAAGAACTCACCTTCGACGTTGAAGATCGCGATCGGTGGTGCTCCGGCCGGGGTGATGCGCAGGGCCTCGCCGTCGGGGAGATCCTCGGCGCGACCGACGTCGAGCAGGACGCGGGTGGAGAACGTTGCGGTCATGGTCGGGCCTCCGGGGACCTGAGGGTGTGCAGTGCTCGTGTTGTACCCAGCGTGGGATCACCCCGTTGCGGCGATGGAACGCTCGAGTTTCGATCGTGTGAATCTGTTGCGCTATACGAAGTGCAGTTCGTATTGTGCAACTAAATCAACTCGACGTACACCCCCTAGGAGCGTGTCATGTCCTCGAGCATCCCGAGGGTTGTGATCGTCGGTGCCGGAATCGTCGGCTGCAGCCTCGCCGACGAACTCACCGCGCGCGGCTGGACGGACGTGACCGTCCTGGACAAGGGCCCGCTACCGCTCACCGGAGGTTCCACCTCGCATGCGCCGGGCCTGGTGTTCGCCACCAATTCGTCCCGATCGATGTCGCGCTTCGCGGCCTACACGGCCGCCAAGTTCAAGAGCCTCGATTGCTTCCTCGACGTCGGTGGCCTCGAGGTGGCGACGACGCCCGAGCGCGTCGACGAACTGCATCGACGCCACGGTTTCGCCACCTCCTGGGGACTGACCTCGGAGGTGGTGGACGCCGAACGCTGTCTCGAGCTGTACCCCCTGCTCGATCGCGGCCGCATACTCGCCGGCCTGCACACCCCCGACGACGGGCTGGCCAAGGCCGTCAAGGCCAGCGCGACGCAGGCCAAGCAGGCCACCGCCCGCGGTGCGCGCTTCATCGGCGGCATGGACGTCACGTCGATCGACCGGAGCAACGGTCGAGTCACGGCCGTGCGGGCGGGCGAGCACACCTTCGAGGCCGATATCGTCGTCTGCTGCGCCGGATTCTGGGGGCCGGAGCTGGGCGAGCTTCTCGGTATGACGGTGCCGCTGCAGCCCCTGGCGCATCAGTACGCGCACACGACCGAGTTGGACCTGCCGTCGCGTCGAGCTCGTACCGAAGCGGTTCTGCCCATCCTCCGTCATCAGGACGAGCGGCTCTACTACCGCGAACACGGCGATCACCTGGGAATCGGCTCGTACCACCACCGTCCCATGCCCGTCGATTCCCGCGAACTCGGTTCCAGTGAGAACGTGACCGCGCAGAACATGCCGTCGTCGATGCCGTTCACCGAAGCCGATTTCGCCGACGCCTGGCAGCGCAGCACCGAGCTCCTTCCCACGCTCGAACACGCGAAAATACAACACGCGTTCAACGGCATCTTCTCCTTCACACCCGACGGCGCACCGATCGTCGGAGAATCACGAGAAGTGCAGGGGCTCTGGGTCTCCGAGGCGATCTGGGTGACGCATTCTGCCGGCGTCGCGAAATCGCTCGCCGAGCAGATGATCACCGGGCACAGCGAGATCGACATGCACGAGTGCGACCTCTACCGATTCGAGAAGACCGACCTGGTGCCGTCGAACGTGGCGCGCACCAGTGCGCAGAACTTCGTCGAGGTGTACGACATCATCCATCCACTGCAGCCCAAGGTGGAACCGCGACCGCTCCGCGTCAGCCCGTTCTACGGTCGTCAGCAGGAGCTCGGCGCGATGTTCCTCGACGGTGCCGGCTGGGAGCGACCGCACTGGTACGAGTCGAACAGCGTTCTGCTCGAACAACTTCCGGAACAGTGGCAGGCACCGAAGCGAGAGCCGTGGTCGGCGAAGTTCTGGTCACCGATCAGCGCCGTCGAGGCCTGGCGCACCCGCGAGGCGGTGGCGATGTACGACATGACGCCGCTGCGACGCCTGGAGGTCGGAGGACCCGGTGCGCTCGCGCTGCTGCAGAAGCTGACGACCAACCAGCTCGACAAGAAGGTCGGCAGCGTCACCTACGCACTGATGCTCGACGCGACCGGTGGTGTTCGCAGCGATGTGACCGTCGCCCGAGTTGCCGAGGATCGGTTCCAAGTGGGAGTGAACGGTCCGCTCGACGAGGACTGGATGCTGCGTCATGCCGGCAGTGATGTGTACGTTCGCGACATCACCGGTGCCACCGCCTGTATCGGTCTGTGGGGACCGTTGGCGCGGGAGGTACTGGCTCCGCTCACCTCGGCAGACATTTCGCATACCGGTCTGAAGTACTTCAACGGCAGGACCATTCACGTCGGCGGGGTCGACGTCCTGGCGCTGCGACTGTCGTACGTGGGCGAGCTCGGCTGGGAGCTGTACACCGATGCCGATACCGCATTGCGCCTGTGGGACACCCTGTGGGACGCCGGACAGGAGCACGGTGTGGTCGCAGCGGGGCGCAGTGCGTTCAACAGTCTCCGACTGGAGAAGGGCTACCGGTCGTGGGGCACCGACATGACGACCGAACACGATCCGTATCAGGCGGGGCTCGGGTTTGCGGTACGAAAGGCCAAGGGCGACTTCATCGGAGCCTCGGCGCTGCAGGAAGAACGCGGCGGACCGGTGTTGACCTGCCTGACGTTGGACGACCCGTCGCACGTGGTGATGGGCAAGGAACCGGTCTTGATCGACGGCACCGTGGCTGGCTACGTCACCAGTGCCGCCTACGGCTACACGATCGGCAAGACTGTGGCCTACGCCTGGCTACCGGCAGGGCTGCAACCCGGCGAACACGTTGCAGTGCAGTACTTCCGAGACCTACTACCCGCGACGGTCATGGCCGAACCGCTGGTGGATCCCGACATGAACAAGATCAGGTGTTGATATGACGTATGACGTGATCGTCCTCGGGATCGGCGGCATGGGTAGCGCCGCCGCCTGTCACCTCGCCCGACGCGGGCAGCGGGTGCTGGGTATCGACCAATTCGGACCGGCGCATGCGCTGGGATCGAGTCACGGCGGCTCCCGCATCTACCGGCAGTCGTACTTCGAGGATCCGGCCTACGTGCCGTTGCTCCTGCGCGCGTACGAACTGTGGCACGACCTCGCCGCGGACAGTGGGCGCGATGTGTTCACCGAAACCGGTGGCCTCTATGTGGGAAGGCCCGACGGGCTCACGTTCGGCGGAAGCCTGCGGGCGTCGGAGAAGTGGGGTCTGAAGCACGACGTACTCGACCCTGCCGAGGCGCAGCGACGCTTCCCGACGGTCCGACTCAGGTCCGACGAGTTCGCCCTGTTCGAGGAGAAGGCGGGCATCGCGCGACCGGAGACGACGGTGGCCGCACATCTCGATCTCGCCGAGGCTGCCGGTGCCGAACTGCGCTACGACGAGAAGGTGCTCGGTTGGGAATCCACCGACTCCTCGGTGACCGTGACCACGGTGGCCGGAACGTACACCGCTGGAGCACTGGTCATTTCACCGGGAGCGTGGGCACCGCAGCTGTTGGCCGAGATCGGCGTACCGCTGGTGGTCGAACGGCAGGTGATGCACTGGGTCACCCCGGAATCGGGCGAAGCGGCCTTCGACAGCTCGCACCACCCCGTCTACATCTGCGGGGACGGGCCGGATCAGATCTACGGCTTTCCGGCCATCGACGGGGACGGCGGCGGTGTGAAGATCTCGTTCTTCCGCGCCGGGACACCGTGTGATCCCGACACCATCGACCGCACAGTGCATCCCGAAGAGATCGCTCGACTGCAGGAGCGCATCGTCACCACGTTCCCGGCGCTGTCGGGACCACACCTGGATGCGAAGACCTGCATGTACACCACGACGCCGGACGAGCATTTCGTACTGGCGAAGCATCCGGACCACGCCAATGTCACTGTGGCGTGCGGGTTCTCGGGCCACGGGTTCAAGTTCGTTCCCGTCATCGGAGAAGTTCTGGCCGACCTCGCGATCGACGGGGCCACGTCACACCCGATTGCGCTGTTCGACCCGGCGAGATGCGCGGTGTCGGCATGACCATGGTCGATCCCGAACTGCAGCCCACTCTGCTCCCGACGTTGGGCGGCGAAACGTACGTCGATCCAGCATATTTCGTTCGCGAGCAGGAGCAGATCTTCGAGCAGATGTGGTTTTGCGCCGTCAGATCGGACGACATCGCAGAGCCCGGAAAATTCCGCACGGTTCAGGTCGGTCGAGAGTCGATCCTGGTCAGCCGCAATCGGAAGGGCGGCGTGACCGCGTTCTTCAACATCTGCCGACATCGCGGCGCGACTCTGTGCACCGAGGCGTCGGGCACGGTGCGGCGAAACTTTCAATGTCCCTATCACGCATGGACGTACGATCTCGACGGCAAGCTGATCGCAGCTCCGAACCTGATCGATATGCCGATGATCGATCGGGTGGAGTACGGGCTCCGGAAGGTGCATGTCCGGGAATGGCTCGGATACGTCTGGGTGTGCGTTGCCGAGGAGGCCCCGTCGTTCGAGGACACGGTGCAGGGCGACGTTCGCGAACGACTCGGAGGTGTGGGTGCCATCGATTCGTACGACGTGGAATCACTCGCCCTCGGGCGCCGGATCGTCTACGACGTCAAGGCCAACTGGAAGCTCATCGTCGAGAACTTCATGGAGTGCTACCACTGCGCCACGATTCATCCCGAGCTCACCGAGGTGCTACCCGAGTTCGCCGACGGCATGGCAGCACAGACGTACGTGGGGCACGGTGCAGAGTTCGGCAGTGACATAGCCGGCTTCACCGTCGACGGCTCCCACGGATTCGACGCCCTCGACGGGGTAGGGGAGGATCGGGATCGACGGTACTACGCCATCACGATCAGGCCGACGGTGTTCGTCAACCTGGTTCCCGACCACGTCATCATCCATCGCATGTTCCCGATGTCCGTCGATCGAACGGTCGTCGAATGCGATTGGCTTTATGCCCCTGCAGTCGTGGCAGATCCGCACAGCGCGGCGACGATGGACAAGAGTGTGGAGCTGTTCCATCGCGTCAACGAGCAGGACTTCGAGGCGTGCGAGCGGTGCCAGCCGGCGATGTCGTCACGGATGTATCGCGACGGCGGCGTGCTGGTGCCGGCGGAGCATCACATCAGGGCGTTTCACGACTGGGTCGGATCACGCTTGGCCGGACCAACCCAATAGCGTCGAGACGCGCTGTGCAGCAGCGAGAACGGACACCCCTGCCGCGGTGAGGCGGTCCTCGTCAAGTCGGTAGGCGGGGCCCGAGACGGTGATCGCACCCACCGCGGAGCCGTCGTAGCTGAGGATGGTGGCCGCTGTCGCGTTCAGTCCGATCTCCAACTCCTCGCGCGCGTAGGCGATTCCGGTGGACCGGACCGTCTCGATCTCGTCGAGCAGATCGGTCTTGGTGGTGATGGTGTTGGCGGTGAACAGTTCGAGATGACCGTCGACTCCGGCTTTCAGAAGCGAGTCGTCGTACGCCATCAGTGCTTTCCCGCTGGACGTCGCATGCAGAGCAGATCTCTCACCGAGCCAGTTGTGACTGATGATCGACGAACCGCCGCGGACCTGATCGATATTGACGGTGACGTTGCCGTCCGGCACAGCGATGTTGACGGTCTCGCCGATGGTGTCGGCGAGTTCCTGCAGGATCGGTCGGGCGATGCGGGTGATGTCGAGTTGCGCGGATACCGACGTGGCGAGGCGGATCAAACCGATGCCGAGGCGATACTTGCCGCGCTCGCCTGGTTGTTCGACGAGTCGGCGAAACTCCAGTGCGCTGAGCAGGCGAAACGCCGTGGACTTGTGCACTTCGAGGTGCGCCGCAACGTCCTGCACGCCGGATTCACCGTGGTCGGCAAGGTATTCGAGCACCTCGATCGCGCGATCGACGGACTGAACAGGGGACTCGGACACCAACCCAGTGTTGCAGACTCAGGCGACGCCGACCCATCGAAGCCCCGCAGTGGTGGCGGCTGCGGCGAGAACGATGACCACGAACGGCGCTCGTCGCCAGGCGAGTACGGCAGCGACAGCTACTCCTGCGGGTAACGCGAATCCGGCGAAGTCCTTGCCTACGAGGAGCGTCGAGGTGGCGACCAGTGCCACGAAGATGACGGCGACTGCGGTGGTCATCACCTTGTCCATGCGAGGGGAGATGGTGACTCGGGTTCGGAGTGCCGGGCCGGCGATGCGGAGGGCGTAGGTGCCGATGATCAACGCGAGCAGGGGAATCGTGAGGTTCATGCGGATTCCTTCTGTGCGGCAGGGGTATTGGAGAGCATTGCCGGTACGACGGCGATCAGTGCCAGGAGAACGGGTAGTCCGCTGGGCAGGAACATCGACGCGACGAGCGCAATGCACGCTCCGGCGAGGGCTGCGTTGCGGGTTGCCCGGTCTCGGAGCGCAGGCATGATCAGTCCCAGCAGAATCGCAGGGAATGCGGCATCGAGACCGAGTGCGGCGGTATCGCTGATCGCTCCACCGCCAAGGGTGCCGATCGCCACGCCGATGTTCCAGGTGACGAACAGTCCGATCCCGCACACCCAGAACGCTGTTCGACGGCTGCCCTCGTCGTGTTCGGCCACGCTGAAGGCCACTGCCTCGTCGGTGATGAGGTGAGTGCCGAGTAGCCGCTTCAGTGGTGCGACGTTCCGAAACACCTCGCCGATGGAGAAGCCGAGCGGAACCAGTCGGATGTTGGCGAGCAACGCGCTGGCCACAGCGGCAACGGGATTTCCCCCGGCCGCCAGAATTCCGACGAAGATGAACTGGGACGAGCCTGCGAAGACCACCAGTGACATCACGACCGGAAGCCACAGTGGCAGGCCCGCGGCTACGGAGATGGCACCGAACGATGCCCCGACCAAGGCGTCGGCCAAGCAGACCAACGCAATGTCGCGGATGTTGACCCCCTGCAGGGTTCGCCATGTCGAACGCATGGTCGTTATAGTGGACCCTGTTAGTCTGTTCGTCAAATCAAACGGACGTACCGATGGAGTGAACGAATGGCGGATACCGGTCCACCGATTGCGGCCATCGCTGCCGCTCTCCAGCAGGAGCGACGACGCGTCGGCCTGTCTCTCGCAGAAGTCGCCCGCCGTGCCGGCATCGCCAAATCGACCTTGTCGCAACTGGAATCGGGTACCGGAAATCCGAGCCTGGAGACTCTGTGGGCGCTCAGCGTGACGCTGGACGTGCCGTTCTCCAGGCTGGTCGAGCCCGCGAAGCAGTCGGTCCGCCTGATCCGTGCGGGGGAGGGGCCGAGATTCGCGTCGGACAGGGCGGACTACACGGCCACCCTGCTGGCGTCGTCTCCGCCGAACGCCCGCCGAGACATCTACTTGATCAGCGCGGACGTCGGCGAACCTCGGCGTTCGGATCCGCATTCGCCGGGTGTCGTCGAGCACGTGGTGCTCAGCGCGGGACGAGCCATGGTCGGGCCGCTCGGCGAGGCCGTCGAGCTGGCTCCGGGCGATTACGTGGCCTACCCCGGCGATGTGCCGCACATCTTCGAAGCGTTGGAGCCGAACACCATGGCAGTGATGATCACCGAACACAGCTGACGGGTGGGGAATAGTCGGCGGGGGTGTCTCGTTGGAACCCCTGACGGCGTCCGCTTGGCAAGCCCCGGGCCTCACCCCATTTGTCGCTTCGAGCGACCACTCGCCGAGAGGCGTTTGCAGCGGGCGTCGTCCCTACTTCTGTCCGTGTAGCGAAGGGACGAGATTCATGGCAGCGAAGACATGGTTCATCACCGGCACCTCCAAGGGCTTCGGTCGTGAGTGGACGATCGCCGCGCTCGAGCGCGGAGACCGAGTGGCGGCAACCGCCCGCAACACCGACACGCTGAAGGACCTGGTGGAGCAGTACGGCGACGCCATCCTGCCGATCGAACTGGACGTGAACGATCGCGCGGCCGACTTCGCGGCTGTGCAGCAGGCCTACGACAAGTTCGGTTCGCTCGACATCGTGGTCAACAACGCCGGCTACGGCCAGTTCGGCATGATCGAGGAACTCTCCGAGGAAGATGCCCGCGCGCAGATCGAGACCAACGTCTTCGGTGCGCTGTGGGTGACGCAGGCGGCCCTGCCGTTCATGCGTGAGCAGGGGAGTGGCCACATCCTGCAGGTGTCGTCCATCGGCGGAATCTCCGCCTTCCCGAATGTCGGTGCGTACCACGCCTCCAAGTGGGCCCTCGAAGGATTCAGTCAGGCATTGGCGCAGGAGGTCGAGGACTTCGGCATCCACGTGACATTGATCGAGCCGGGTGGTTTCTCCACCGACTGGTCCGGCCCGTCTGCCAAGAAGTCCACCGACATCTCCGCGTACGACCCGATTCGGGAGAAGGCTGCGAAGCTGCGCAGTGCCCGGCAGGCAACTCCCGGTGATCCGAGTGCAACACGGTCGGCACTGCTCAAGGTCGTCGACGCCGAAAAGCCGCCGCTGCGAGTATTTTTTGGCGACGCACCACTGCAGATCGCGACGAAAGACTACGAGTCGAGGCTCGCGAGCTGGCGCGAATGGCAGCCCGTGGCCGTGGAGGCGCACGGAGGCTGATTCTTCCCAGGGACCAGCAGAAGTCGACTCGAGCTGCAGCGACTTCGGCTTCGGACCGTGGCAGGTTGGCGTCGACGCCTCTTCGAGGTAGGGGTTGCGAAGCACGACCGTCTTGCGGGTAGCTGCCTGCAAACGCATCGCCTGCCAGAAGTGCTTGCGCGCGGATTCACGCCCCTCGTGGGGATTCACACCGCCTGTAGCGGGCGTGAATGACGATGAAGGGCGTGGATTGGGTAGTGGACTTATCGTGGCGTGATGAAAATCCGATTCGACGCGGGTTCGTATACGGTCCGCGAGGTCGAGGGCGGGGATGGTCCTGAGGACTTCCTGGCGGTGTTCAACAGCAATCCCGAGTTCCTCGACGCGAGTACGTTGCACACCGGTGTCACCGCATTCACCACGGAGGATGTCGAGAAGTTCCTGTGGCACAACACGGTTATGGAGAACTCCCACTGCCTGGTGATTCGTGTAGCAGAACGAATCGTGGGAGTGGTGACGTTGCTTGTTCCGCATCCCCGCGAAGGCCAACCGTGGGTGGGGAGTCTGATCGTCGACGCGGACGAGGGCCACGATCGTGTGGCGAATCCGGTGCTGGCGGAGCTCGAGCGCAGGCTTGCGGCGCAGGGGTGGACCCATGTGTTCGTGGGTCCGATGGTCAGCATGGTCGAGAGCATCGGATGGTGGCGTTCACTCGGCTATCTGCCGGTCGAGCGGCGACTGGACAACGACAAACGCGAAGTCGAGGTCCACCGAACAGTGTTGCGCTGCTAGCTTCCCGGAGCGAGTGCGGTGATGTTCGCAGACGTCTGGGTGTCGGCAGCCTCGGTCTCGTGGAAGTAGCGCCGAAAGAGCATCCGCATTGATTCGATGACCTCGATGTGCTGCTGAAGAATGGCATCGAGAGACCGATCGGTGCCGGTGGCAAGGCGAAGGAACCTGGCTTGCAGATCCTGAGCAGACTTCAAGTCGCCCCAGGACTTCGTCTCGTTCAGGACGGATGCTTTGCGCCTCATGTCGTTGAGATGCGCGAGGTAGGCGACGCAGGCTGTATCGCATTTTGCCGCGACGTCAGGCGGAATGGTTACCGTGCCGGCGTCAGCCTGGGCGTTGAGTTCTTGCCAGTGCGCGATGAGGTTTGGCTGGGAATCGGTCACGGTTTCGACGTCTCTCGATCGTGGGAACTAAATGGGAAGTTCGGAGTCGAGGTCGGCTACCACTCTGTTGAGTTCCGTGCACGGGTCGTACGGCGGGGTCCGGACCTGTCCATCGGTGAGCAGCGTCGCCCGTATCAATTGGGGGCCTGCGGTGAAGGCGACGCCGCAATTGAGTGATGCGTCGGATGCGAGCTGCTGGTACTGGGTGGCATCGCGAGTGCCTACCCGAACGGGTTTCAGGCGGTTGAAGGTACTTGGATCGTTGATGAAGTCCAAGGTCTCGAGCCCGACAATCAAAGAGAGATAATACTTGTTGTTCGGCGGGCGATCCTCCCAGCCACAGATCTTGAATCCATTCTGATCGCGGCCGAACACCCCCGACTCCTTGGTGGCGACGTTCAATCCCGCTTGCTCGATGGCTTCGTCGGGGATGGTGCAGGGATCCCACGGCGTAGCTGGTGCCGCGGCGGTGGTGGTCTGGACCCCGGGTGACGCCTGCCCTGTAGTGGCACCTGAGCACCCAGTGAGCAGCACAAGCGTCAATGCTGCCGGCATCCATCGACGTGCTCCACGCATTGCCTCACCTGTTCTCGCGAAAGTCCCATCTCCTTGGACGCAGGCCAGCTGTCATCGGTTCCCGGGACGGTCGAGCTGGGATTCACGCCCTTCGTGGGGATCCACGCACCGCCGACAGGGCATCCTTGACAATCCCGGGCGTGGATCGCAGTGCCGCCATCGTAGGTACCTCGCCCGTCGCAGACGGTAGGGCTGACCCCCGAATATTGTGTAGTGCGTGCGTCACTGTGTGGTGTCGACGCAAAAGGTTCGATAACTGCATGATTCGAAACAGTGCAGTTGCGGTTCGACTCGACGGGGTACGGAAGGTGCACGGCGAGGGGCAGCGTGCGGTGACAGCTCTCGACGGGGTGTCGATGGACTTCGGGCGGGGCAGTTTCACGGCGATCATGGGCCCGTCGGGCTCGGGTAAGTCGACTTTGCTGCACTGCGCCGCAGGTCTCGAACGCCCGACCGGTGGCACCGTCACTATTGCGGGCTCCGACATCGCTCGATTGGACGAGACGGCACGCACCGAATTGCGCCGCCGTCACGTGGGTTTCGTCTTTCAAGCGTTCAATCTGGTGGGTTCGTTGACTGCCGCGCAGAATGTCGAGCTACCTGCGCGGTTCGCCGGGCGTCGGGTACCGGCGCGCGAGATCGCAGCAGCGCTGGCAGCGGTGGGGCTCGCGGATCGCGCGTCGCATCGTCCCGCGGAACTATCGGGCGGTCAGCAGCAACGTGTCGCCTTGGCGCGCGCGCTCATCACTCGGCCGGACGTTCTGTTCGCGGACGAGCCGACCGGTGCACTGGACTCTCGTGCGTCCAAAGATGTTCTGTCCCTGTTGCGTACGCTCGTCGACGATCATGAGCAGACCACGTTGATGGTCACGCACGATCCACTCGCGGCCTCCTACGCCGACGCAGCGATCTTTCTCGAAGACGGCCGAATCGTCGACTCGCTGGAGATCGAACGCGGACGGCCGGACAACTCCGCCCTGATCGCGGCACGGATGGCTGGACTGGAATCGTGATGCTCGCAGCGGCGAACCTCCGCACGCAGTGGAGAAGCTTCCTGGCTGCGTTGCTGGCCACGACCTTCGGAGTCGCGGTGATCAGTGCGACGCTCATCTTCTACGACTCCTCCCGGCCGGTGGTGCAGCCGCGGCTCGAGGGTGCCGCGGTACTCGTTCTGCCCACGCAGGCCGACAACGAATTCGGCAACACGGCGGACTTCGTCCCGTGGAGCGCGAACCGAGCCCGGCAGATTGCTGCCGATCTCAGCGCAGTGCCCGGAGCGGACGCCGTTGTCGTCGACAGGTCTTTCTATGCCCAGCCGTTCATCGACGGCGCGCCGGTCGAGGACGAGGCAGCACAGGACGCCGGGCACGGATGGTCGAGTGCGCAGTTGACGCCCTATCGGTTGATATCAGGTGCAGCACCGGCACGATCCGATGATGTCGTTGTCCCGACTTCCCTCGGCCTCACGGCCGGCGACTCGGTCTCGATCAACCTCGCAGCGGGAGCAACGAGTTTCACGGTGTCGGGAACACTGGACGGCCCGGGAATCTACTTCACGGACGGTGTTGCGGCCCAGCTCGATCCAGGTGTTCGAGCGATCGGCATCGTAGCGTCCCCCGATGCAGGCATCGACGAACTCGCGAGGGCGGCCGCAGAACGACTCGGTGATCGAGGTCGGGTTGCCACCGGTGCCGATCGAGCCGCGTTGGAGCCCGAATTCGTCTCACACAGGCGGAATCTGGGCAACCAGCTCATCATCGCGATGTCCACGATCGGCCTGTTCACGACGATGTTCGTCGTCGGATCGACCTTCGCGCTCACCACGGCCGAACGCCGACGGGAGATCGGCCTGCTTCGGATCGTCGGTGCTGCAACGGGGCAAGTTCGGCGCATGGTGCTCGGTGAGGCCGCCGCAATCGGTCTCATCGGTGGTCTGGTCGGTGCTGCCATCGGCACAGTGGCAGCTCCCGCTCAGCGGATGCTGCTGTTGAACCTCGACGTCCAACCACCGGACTTCCGTCTCCAGATCTCGGCGTGGCCCCTGCTGGTGGCCGTGGGAGTCGGAGTCTGCGTGGCGGTGATCGGTGCGTGGGCGGCCGCTGGATCGGCGACCCGAGTCGCTCCGATGGAGGCACTGCTCGAGGCCGCTGTGGAACGACGTCCGATGACGCCACTGCGCTGGATCGCTGCACTCGTCGCGCTCACCGGCGGTCTGGGTGCGACGGCTCTGACAGCCACCGCGGCAACGGACAGCAGAGTCAACGTTGCCGTCGGTGCAGCCATGCTGCTGATCCTCGCTGCGGCGTTGTTCGCACCGGTGGTGATCGGACCGATCGCCGATACTGTCATTCGGCCGCTTGCGCGTCGATCTTCTTCGGCGGCAACGATGCTCGTCAGGGCAGCATTGAACACGGGGACTCGGCGTGCGGCCGCTACGGCCGCGCCCGTCATCGCTGCCGTCGGCTTCGCGGTGTTGCTGAGCGGAATTGTGCAGACCATGGCCGCCGCGTACCCGGCCGAGCAGGCCGAGCAATTGCATGGCCTTGCGCTCGTGACACCCGATGGAACCGCGGGTCTGAGTGATCAGGTGGTCGCCGAAACAGGTGCCGGACCCATAGGAACTCGCGCTGGACTACCTACCCGTGTGTTCGTTCCTGGAGCGCAGGGCGGCATCACCGTCGTCGACGCCGTGGGCAGCCTCGACGAGCGGTACGCCGCCCCGGGTACGGCAGTACTGGACGAGTCGACCGCGAGCCTGCTCGCTGTGCAGGGCGGTGAGACGATGTCGGTGACATTCGCAGACGGGCGATCCGAGAGCGTGGTGGTGTCGCAGGTGCTCCCGCTCGACCCCGCTCGTGGACAGTTCGTGCTGCCCCGAGACCTGGTACGCGAGCATGATCCGTCGGCCTTGACCGACGCCGTGTTCGTCCCGGCCGACAGCGCACCGACACACCTGACCGCAGGTGCCAGGGTCGAGGACGCCTACAGTTTCGCGTTGGACGACTACATGGTCGACGCACGCCTCACCAATTGGCTTGCAGCCGTGCTCATCACGATGGCCGTCGGTTACAGCGGGCTTGCGGTGGTCAACAGCATGGCGATGTCGGCGCATCGACGCAGGCCCGACACCGTTGTGTTGAAGCTGTCCGGTGGCACCGACCGACAGTTGATGTCGACGGCCGTCGGCGAGACTGCTGCGGTTGTTCTGATCGGCGCTGCGCTCGGTCTGATCGTCACCCTACCTCCACTGTTGGCCATGGCCGCCGGCCTGTCACAGGTGACGGAAACCGAGGTGGGCCTGCACATCGAGTGGTCGACAGTGCTCGGGGTGGTTGGGGGATGCCTGGTTCTCGCCACGGCGGCCACCGCTGTGGTGACTCGACGCGGACTTCGAGCGCGGACCGGAGTCTCGGGCGGCTGAGTTTGCCCACGACCGCCATTACCCCTGGGGGTGAACTCGAGGTTCATCGAACGAAGGACTGAACGACATGACCGGTGACACCGAAAGCATCGCGTTGGTATTGAACCGTCTGCGGCGTGCGCAGGGTCAGCTTGCAGGAGTGATTGCCATGATCGAGAGCGGTCGCGACTGCAAGGACGTCGTCACCCAACTGGCCGCGGTATCGAAGGCGCTCGACCGCGCAGGCTTCAAGATCGTCGCCACCGGACTTCGTGAGTGCATCACGGGAGCGGGCACAGGCGAGAAGATGAGCGAGGCGGAACTCGAGAAGCTGTTTCTGGCCCTCGCCTGAGAGTCTCTCGCCCTGCCCCCTGACAGACCGGCATCTGTTTGGCATGGTGGAGGGATGCAGCGGCGCGTGGGCGAGAGTTGGTCCGCGGGACCGGTCTCAGGGGTAACCCCTGGGTACATCACGAGAATCGAGCACTGCGTCCGAAGCTGGTCTGCACGCTCCGCGTGCTTGGCAGCTCCGAGGACGAAAGATTTCGGTCGCCCCGCGCCGTTGCATGTCACGGCGTTGAATTCCACGGCACTGCATCCGATCGACGACCGCCTGTGACCGAACGCGAATTGACCCCACAGGCGGCCGCGACGCTGGCGCGCCTGGCTGCGGACGCCGAGTGGACGCGATCAGGACTCGCGGAGGCGTTCGAGCCACTCGTCCCGGCCAAAGCGACGTGGTTGGCGGATCGGGTCATCAATCTGTATCCGAGTCCGCCGTTCGACGAGGCATCGATCTTCGTTCTGCTGCGCGACCTTCCGTTCATACCGGAGCCGTCGGTGTCGTCACAGAGACCGACGCGCAACAGTGACAAGCCCTGGCGATTCGAGGTACCGCGGTACGAGACCACCGGTCAGCTCGCGCGGTCGCTGGACCTGACGATCTCCGAAATCGAATGGTTCGCCGATCTGCAGGGGAGGCTTCGCACTGCGCCGTTCCCGTTGCAGCACTATCGATCTGCACGGCTCGACAAGCGTCAGGGCATCCGACTGCTCGAGGTGCCGAAGCCACGTCTACGGGAAATTCAACGAAAAATATTGCGGCGCATACTAGATCGGATCCCGTCTCATCCGGCGGCCCACGGCTTCGCGAAGGCGCGCAGTCCGCGTACATTCGCGATGCCGCATTCCGAACGCGACGTGGTGATCTCGGTGGATCTCCGACGCTTCTTCCCGTCCATCGGATTCGATCGAGTGGTCGCGATCTTCGAGGCCGTGGGCTATCCGCGGACAGTTGCGAAGACTCTTGCAGCCCTCTGCACGACGGTCACCCCGGCATCCGAATTGACCGGAATGGATCGTCCTACTGCTGCCAGGCTTCGTGCCACACACCTGCCGCAGGGAGCGCCTACGTCGCCTGCGTTGGCGAATCTGGCTGCGCGACAACTCGATATCCGTGCCACCGGGCTTGCCCGGTCCGGCGGTGCCCGCTACAGCCGATATGCCGACGATCTGGCGTTCTCCGGTGGGCCAGACCTCGACGTCGACAGACTGCTGTGGTTGATTACTCAGATCGCTCACGACGAAGGATTCACGATTCATCCGGACAAGACCAGGGTCAGGCGCGCTCATCAGCGACAGCAGCTCACCGGGCTCGTTGTCAACTCGTGGCCGGCGGTGCCCCGAGAGGAGTACGACACTCTCCGGGCACTGCTGCACAACTGCATCGCCAGCGGCCCAGCCGAGCAGAATCGGCATCACCACAACGACTTTCGGGCGCATGTCTACGGGCGAATCGCCCGAATCGGCGAGACGAACGAGACGCGTCGAGCAAAGCTGCTGAGCATGGCGTCCCGGGTGAATTGGGACTGAAGCGGCGAATCGGCTCCTCGGATTCGGATTCCATCCTCTGATCGCAGTCGGAAATCCAGAACTGAGGAGCCGATTCACAGTTCAGATGGCTTGCACCCTGAGCAACACCCCCGTCTGCGGGAACAGCACCGGTAGTGCCACACCTGCCCGAGCCAACATCGACCCCGACAGCTCGACCACTCCGCCGTCGGCGATCCACGGTGGTAGCTCGATCCCGTTGCCGGAATCACTCAGTGCATGAACGAATTCGACGCGATACCGCACGGCCGGATCGAGGCCGGGAAGCCGAACACGATCGGTGCGGTCCTCGGGGAGGTGTCCATTCGCACCACTGCGTACGCGGCCTCCGAGCAGTCCGCAGCCACGACGCCGTGCACCCAGACACTCGGGTCGGGATGGTCGGCGCGTACCACGTTGCCGGTGTGAAGCAGTCCGCGCAATTCCTTGTACAGCGCAGTCCACGACCGCAGGTATTCGTGATCTTCCGCCGCCAGCTCGGTGACGTCCATCTCCAGTCCGGCGTGACCGAACAATGACGTCAAGCAACGGAACTGAAGAGTCGACCACCGACCGGACGTGTGCGCGATCTGCGGACCGACATGCGAGCCGATCAGCTCCGGAGGCAGCAACTGCGTCGTCCACCGCTGCAACCTTTGACGTTCGAGTGGATCGTTGGTGTCCGACGCCCATACGCGGTCGGTGTGTTCGAGGACCTCGAGGTCGATGCGGGCACCGCCGGATGCACAGGACTCGAATTCGACGTGGGGATGGCGCGAACGCAACGCGTCCAACAGCCGATAGAACGCCGAGGTCTGGGCATGCACCGCAGCGCGTCCGTCGGAATCGACCGCCAGCATCAGGTCCCGGTTGTGGTCCCACTTCACGTAGTCGGGCCGCTCGTTCGTCAGCACGGTATCGATGGCAGTGAGGAGATACTCGAACACCTCCGGGCGGGTCAGATCGAGCACGTGCTGGTGACGCCATTCGAGGGGTAGTCGCCCGGGTGCCGCGAGCAGCCAATCCGGATGCGCCCGAGCGATGTCGGAATCCAGGTTGACCATCTCGGGCTCGAACCACAGTCCTGGACTCATACCGAGTTCACGAACGTGATCGAACAGCGGTGCCAGTCCGTCGGGCCAGACGCCCTCGTCCACCTGCCAGTCGCCGAGGCCGGCTCGGTCGTCGCGGCGGTGTCGGAACCATCCGTCGTCGAGCACGAATCGTTCGACGCCTACGTGCGCGGCGACGTCGGCGATCCCGCGGAGTCGGGTGAGATCGTGATCGAAGTAGACCCCTTCCCACACGTTCAGCACCACCGGTCGCGGCGAGGTGGGATGTGCGGGTCGGGATCGCATCCATCGGTGCAGCGACTGCGCCGAACCATCCAGCCCTGCATCGGAATACACGAAGTGCACCCACGGTGTCGTGTAGGTGTCGCCGTCCTGCAGTACCACCTCGCCGGGGGCGAGCAGCTCACCGCCGCCCAGCACCCCCGAGGCCTGACCGGCCCGCTCGGGAAGCCGCTCGGCCAGATGCAGGTGATCGCCGCTCCAGGCGACATGTGCACCCCATACCTCGCCAGTGCGAAAGCCGAAGCCTTCACTACCGGCGGTGAGAACCAGGGTGGCGTCGTGCCCGGTTCTACCGCGTCGTGAGGCGCGCACGGTAGAGCCGTGATCGAACCGTCGCCGCTGGGGGGTTCGTTCGCGGCAGTGCCGTCCGGTCAGATCGAGTAGTTCGGTTGCAGTGTCCGGCAACGGCATCAGTGTCACGACACCGTCGACGGTCAAGGGTCCACCGGAGACGTTGCAAACACTCTGCTGCACTCGCAGTGAGCCACCGACCTCCATCGACAACTCGATCGACCACGCGATTCCCAACTCGGAGTCGGACGCCTCCACCACACAACGGAAGTCGTCTGCGCGAACAGCGACGTCGCCCCACCGTGGGTACTGCACCGACCCATTGCGGTGCAATGCCAGAGCTGGTGTGCCCTGCCAGGCGTCGTCGCTGCCGGGTGCGAGGGTGAGCCACCGGGGCACATCCACGCTCGAATGCGGGACAGCGGGGATCGCGGCCCTGCGCAGCTCGGTCAGGTCGTTCTCGGACAGCTCGCCCAGATCGGTACCCCAATGCAGCACGGCCGGAACGGCGGTGGACGACGGGCCGAGGATCACCATGACGCCGTCACGGCGAAGGACGGAAAAACTCACTTGTTGGCACCCATCGTCAGACCGGACACGAAATGACGTTGCAGCGCAACGAATACGAGCACTGTCGGTAGAGCCACCAGCACCGAGCCTGCGGCGAGCAGATTGGTGTCGGTGAAGAAGCTACCCTGCAGATTCTGCAGCGCCGTCGTCACCGGGAGCTTGTCGCCACTGACCATCAGGGCCAGAGCCCAGAAGAAGTCGTTGTAGATCCACGTCACCATCAGTGTCGCGAGTGCAGCCAGCGCGGGACGGCACAGCGGCATGACCACCTGCCAGTACTGGCGGAACAGGCTCGCTCCGTCGACGGTGGCGGCCTCGAGCAGCTCGTGCGGAACTGTTTTCATGTAATTGCTCAGCACGAACACGCAGAATCCGGTCTGGAACGCGACGTGCACGATGATTAGACCCCAGTAGCTGTCGTACAGCGAACCGGAGGAACTCATCCAGTACGGAACGGGAATTGCGTTGTACAGACGGAAGAGTGGCGTGAGCAGTGTCTGCTGGGGCAGCAGGTTGCCTGCGATGAACACCGCGAGCATGAAGATGTTGAACTTCCAGCTGAAGCGGGCCAGAATGAACGCCGCCATCGAGCCGAAGAACAGGATGAGCAGTACCGACGGCACGGTGATGATCAGCGAGTTGAAGAAGTAGTGCGGGATTCCGCCGATCTGCCACGAGTCGATGTAGTTGCTGAACGTATAACCGCCGACGGACAGGTATCCGTTGAGCAACACGTAGTCGTAGTCGCGGAACGAGTTGTACACCGCCCACACGAGCGGGAACATCCAGACGAGCGCCATGACCGTCAGCAGCACGTAGATGGCGATCTGGGCGGTGCCGGCGCGCCGACGGTTGGCCACGGCGGCGCGGTTGCGGGTCAACGGATCGCGCTCGGGCGGTGCTGTGCGGGTGAGTGAAGTGGTCATCAGTCTTTGCTCCGAAGAACGATGGCGAGGTACAGGGCGATGAAGACGAGAGAGATGAGAAGCATGACGGTCGCCAGGGCCGAGCCGAAGCCGATGCGGCCTGCTTCACCGACGACGTTGGCGGTGACCAACGCCGATATCAGTTCCAAACCGTTTCTGCCCCTGTTGATCACCCAGACCAGGTCGAAGGCGCGCAGTGCCTCGATGACGGTGATGACGACGATGAGCAGATTGGTGTTCTTCATCAGCGGGAAGATGACGCTGAAGAACGTGCGAATCGGCCCGGCACCGTCCATCACCGCGGCTTCGCGGACGGATGGATCGATGGCCTTGAGGCCGGCCAAGTACAAGAGCATGATGTAGCCGGTGTGACGCCACCCGGCAGCGACCATCACGGCCCAGATGTTGATGTCCGGGTCGCCGAGCCAGTCGACGTCGGTGCCCAGCAGGCTGTTGAGAACGCCGCCCTCGGTGGAGTAGATGAGCTGCCAGATGAAGCCGATGAGGGCCATCGACAGCACCACGGGAATGTAGAAGATGCTCTGGTAGAGCCGAGATCCTTTGAGGTTCTTGTCCAGAAGGATCGCCAGCAGGATGCCGATGACGGTGGGGACGAGGAACAGGAACACCAGCCAGAGCACGTTGTTGTGCAGGGCCTGTTGGAACGGTGGGTAGGCCTCGACGGCATCGACGTAGTTCCGAGTGCCGATCCATTCGATGCTCGATGTGCCGCCGATGCCGTCCCAGCGGGCGAAGGACAGGATCACCGTGAAGATCGTCGGAATCCAGACGAGACCGATGACGATCAGCGCGGGGACTCCGAGCATGAGCGCGATGGTCCACTTCTCGCGAACACTGCGCCGAATCTTCGGCGACTTGACCCGTTCGGGTGCAGTCATGGCATTACCTGATCTCGATGTCGAGTGGATGATGGGGTCCGAATCGCACTGCGCACGATCATGTTCCGAACACCGCCGACTTCTGGCGTTCGATACTGCGTACCAGGCCGTCGACATCGTTGGGGTTGCCGATGAACTGTTGTAGGGCCGGGATCATGACGATCGAGGCGAAATCGGGTCGGGTATCGCGGTCGAAGAACTGGGTGATCTCCTCGGCGTTCTGCACCAGATCGGCCGATTTGCGGACCAGTGCAGGGAAACTCGACAGGTCGGCATCTCGGTGAGCAGGTATCGCCTGCGGATCCTGCTTCGCGTATGCGACGGCAGGGTCGGGGCCGGTCATGTAGGTGAGGAAGTCCTCGGCCCCCGGACGATTGCGCGGATCGGTGCGCATCATGAACCCGTCCATCGGTGCCTCGACCGTGGATGTTCCGACGGCTGAATCGAGTTCGGGGAAGGTGAAGAAGTCCAGATCGTCGCGTTCGGCACCGGCGGGGAAGCTCTGGGCCACGAACATGCCGGCAACGAGCGAGCCGACGCTCTTGTTCAGCAGTGCCATCTGCGCATCGGCGATCTTGCGGCCCAGCGGCTGCGGCTGGTGGAAGGGCAGCAGTTCACGCCAGGTGTCGAACACGGAACGCACGCGATTGTCGGTCCAGCTCACGTCTCCGGCGAGCAGGGTTCGGTGGAACTCGACGCCGTTGAGCCGCAGATTCAGATAGTCGAACGTTCCGAACGGTGGCCACCCGTCGCGGGCCCCGAAGCCGATCGGGGTGAGGCCGTCGGCCTGCATCTGCTTGCTCAGCGCTACCCACTGGTCGTAGGTCGCCGGGGGCTCGTACCCGCGCTCGGCCCACAGGCTCGGCCGGTAGAACACCGCCCACGGGTAGTAGAAGAACGGGATCAGGTACTGCTTGCCGTCCATGCCGGTCGAGTTCTCGCGGAAGCTGTCGTTGAAGCCACCGCCGTGGTTCGCCCAGATCGGCGACAGGTCCTCCACCAACCCCTTCTCGGCGAAGTACTTCACCCGATAGCCGCCCATCCAGGTGACGACGTCGTCGGGCGTGCCCTGGAGGTAGTTGTTGACGTTCTCCTGGAACGACGTCGAGTCGACGGTGTTGACGGCGAGCTGCCGCCCGGTCTGCTGTCGATACATCGCGACGAAGTCCTCGACACCCAGCTTGGAGTTGGGGTCGGACAATCGTGACCCGAGCGTGGTGACGTTCGGGTCGACGCTGTTCGAGCACGACGACAGCGCGCCACCGGCGGTGATCGCACCCGCGGCGACGAGCGCTGACCGCAGGAAATCGCGTCGTGACGGCTGCCACGTGCGCGGCCACTCGTGTGGGTTCATGGAAGTCCTTTGACGAAAAGTATCGATAACGATCAGAAGTGAACATCTTCGCGGTAGGTTCCGCGTCGTTTCTCTGACCATTCGGGGTGATGCAGGTTACAGAAACACGACGCGAGGGCGTCTGTCAAGCTCTTCGAGGGCCGCTCACCTGCATCAGTAAGAAAATGTTCATTCATGTTGACATCTGAGAACTGCTCGTTCATATTGTGAGCATGGACACAGCGCGACGCAGCACCTGGCCGACCCAGGGAATCTCTTTCGGCGGCGACTACAACCCCGAGCAGTGGCCCGAGGACGTCTGGCGACGCGACGTCGAGCTGATGCACGAGGCCGGCGTCGACTTCGTGACCGTCGGTGTCTTCTCCTGGGCGCGCCTGCAGCCGACCGCGTCGACGTGGGACTTCGAGTGGCTCGACCGAGTCATGGATCTGATGCACGAGGGCGACATCCGCGTCGACCTCGCAACGGCGACGGCCTCGCCCCCGCCGTGGTTGGCCACCGCCTACCCGCAGATGCGCCCGGTAGACGAGCGCGGCTACCGCTACGCCATCGGAAGCCGTCAGACGTGGAGCCCCAGTTCTGCTGTGTACCGCGAACATTCGCTCGTGCTGGTCGAGAAGATGGCGCATCGCTACGGTGAGCACCCGGCACTGGCGATGTGGCACGTCTCCAACGAACTCGGCTGCCACAACGCACTGTGCTACTCCGACGACAGTGCGCATGCGTTCCGAGAATGGCTCAGCGCCAGGTACATCGACCTCGAGACCCTCAACACCGCCTGGGGAACCGACTTCTGGAGCCAGCGCTACAGCGACTGGGACGAGATCGTTCCCCCGTCGGTGAGCACGACGTTCGGCAACCCGACGCACCAGCTCGACTGGCGCCGCTTCTGCTCCGACGCTCTCCTCGAGCAGTACCGCGCCGAGAAGGCCGTGCTGAACCGCATCACCCCGAACGTCCCGGTCACCACGAACTTCATGGTCGGCATGGGCCAGGGCCCCGCGCTCGCAGGCAACATGGACTACGCGTCCTGGGCCCCCGAGCAGGACATCGTCTCGACCGACCACTACCTCGTCGGCCCCGAGACCGGTGACGGGGCAGCGCATCACAAGCTGTCGTTCTCGGCCGACCTCACCCGGGGCGTCGCCGGCCGTCGACCCTGGTTGTTGATGGAGCATTCCACCAGCGCGGTCAACTGGCAGCACATCAACCGGGCCAAGGTGCCCGGTGAGATGATGCGAAACTCCCTGGCGCACATGGCCCGAGGCGCAGACGGCATCGCGTACTTCCAGTTCCGTGCCTCCAAGGCCGGGGCCGAGAAATTCCATTCCGCACTGGTGCCGCATGCCGGTGAGGACTCCGCGCGGTGGCGTGAGGTCGTCGAGCTCGGCGCTGCGCTGCGTCGTATGGCCCCGGTGGCAGGAAGCACCGTCGATGCCCGGGTCGCCGTGCTCTTCGACTGGACATCGCAGTGGGCATGCGAGCAGGAGGGCCATCCGTCGATGGCGATGCAGCCCATGGAGATTGCCCGACGGGCACATCGCGGCTTCACCTCCGCAGGCGTGACCTGCGACGTCGTTCCGTCGTCCACGGATCTCGGCGGCTACGACATCGTCGTCGTGCCGGCTCTGTATCTGTGCAGCGACGAGACCGCGGCGCGGATTGCCGACGCGGCCGATGCGGGCGCGCAGGTACTGGTCACCGCATTCTCGGGAATCGCCGACGAGGACGACCACGTGCGACTCGGCGGCTACCCGGGCGCATTCCGAGAGCTGCTCGGCGTCCGAGTCGAGGAGTTCTTCCCGCTCGCCGACGGCGAGACGCTGAATCTCGACGACGAGACCGTCGGTGAGATCTGGAGCGAATACCTCACCACGACCGAGGACGTCGATGTGCTGGCGCGCCATACCCGGGGGCATCTGCGCGGCGTTCCCGCGCTGACCAAACGTACCGTCGCCACCGGTGCCGCCTGGTACGCCGCCACCGTGCCCGACGCGGCAGGTTGGGCCACGCTCGCCGACAAGCTCTGCGCCGCAGCCGGAATCGACACCCGACGCGATCTCGGATCGGATGTGGAGATCGTCCGACGGTCGGCAGGGGAGCAGTCCTGGCTCTTCGTGCTCAACCACGGAACCGACAAGGTCAGCGTGCCCGCCTCGGGTACCGATCTGGTCGGCGGCGCACAGATCGACGGCGAACTCATCCTGGCCGCAGGCGGCAGTGCCGTGATCGCCGAGAACCGCTGATGCTCGCCCACCAGCGTCAGCAGAAGATCCTGGACCAGGTGACGGCGGAGGGTGCGGTCAAGGTCGCGGATCTCGGTGCTGCACTGTCGGTGTCGGACATGACCATTCGGCGCGACGTCAACGAGCTCGTCGCCCGCGGTCTGGTCGAGCGGGTGCACGGCGGCGTGACGTTGCCGCGATCGGCGAGCGTCTTCGAGCCGGGGTTCTCGGCCAAGTCCGAACTCGATCGCGATGCCAAGGCGGCCATCGCCCGTGCCGCTGCACGATTCGTGCGGCCCGGGACCTCCATCGGCATCTCCGGTGGCACCACGACGCACGCACTCGCGCAGGAACTGCTCGACGTTCCGGACATCACCGTCGTCACCAACTCCCTGCCCGTCGCCGATGTCTTTCACACCGGTGGCCGGTCGGATCAGACGGTGTTGCTCACCGGCGGACAGCGCACGCCGTCCTACGCGCTCGTCGGACCGCTCACGGTCAGTGCCCTGCAGAGTATTCACCTGGACATGCTGTTTCTCGGAACACACGGAGTGGACATCGAATCCGGGCTCACCTGCCCCAATCTCATGGAAGCACAGACCAACCAGGCGCTGGTCGCGTCGTCTCGTCGCGTCATCGTGCTTGCCGACCACACCAAGTGGGGTGTCCGCGCACTGGCCAACACCATCCCGCTCTCGCGCGTGGACGTGTTCGTCACCGATGCCGGACTCGATCCCGGCGTTCACGAGGCGTTGTCCGAGACGGTCGACGACGTGGTGATCGCCGGAGAGCACACCCCCGACACGAACGAGGAACGAGCACTCGATGACCGCGCATGACGCCCCGACGCACTCGATGCGCAAGACGTCGACCACTCTGGCCGACGGCCGTGAGCTGATCTACTACGACGACACCGAGCCCTACCTCTCCGGTGGAGCCACCCGCGATCTGGTCGATACCCGAGCCCTCTCACCGTCGATGTCCCAGTCGCAGATGCGGTTCGACGTCCTCACCGGGGAATGGATCGTCATAGCGGCGCAGCGAATGGACCGCACGTTCCTGCCGCCGGCCGACGCGTCGCCGTTGGCGCCGAGCCGACCGGACCGTCCGGCCACGGAAATTCCGGCGGCCGACTACGACGTGGTGGTGTTCGAGAACCGCTTCCCGTCCCTGTCCGAAACGGCAGCGCAGCAATCACTTCCGAGCGAGGTGGACGGCGAACCGCTGTGGCCGATGGCCCCCGGCACCGGGCGGTGCGAGGTGATCTGCTTCGCGAGTGACCCCGATACATCCTTCGTCGCGCTGGAGCTCTCTCGAGTCCGCACCATCATCGACGTCTGGGCCGATCGCACCACCGCATTGTCCGCAATCCCCGGTGTCCAGCAGGTGTTCTGCTTCGAGAACCGGGGTAAGGAGATCGGCGTCACCCTGACCCACCCGCACGGTCAGATCTACGCGTACCCGTACCTGCCGCCGCGCACCGATGCGCTGATTCGTCAGTCTCGCAAGCACTTCGAGAGAACGGGCCGGGTTCTGCTGGCCGATGTGCTGGCCGCCGAGCTGCGTTCGGGGCGACGCATCGTCGTCGATGCCGAGCATTGGGTTGCGTACGTGCCTGCAGCATCGCGGTGGCCGGTCGAGGTACATCTCGCTCCGCGTCGCGACGTTGCAGATCTCGCCGAGTTGAGCGGTGCCGAGCGGGACGAGCTGGCCGTGGTCTATCGGGATCTGTTGCGTGGAGTCGACGCGTTCTTCGAGGGCGTCGACGAGGTGCCGTACATCGCGGCGTGGCACCAGGCCCCTGTCGGAGCCGATCGCGAACTGGGACGCCTGCATCTGCAACTGTTCTCGATGATGCGCTCACCCGGTCGGATGAAGTTCCTCGCCGGATCGGAATCTGCGATGGGAGCCTGGATCAACGACACCACTCCCGAGCGGATCGCAGACCGGATGCGCGAGGTGCTCGCGTGAACTGGCTCGACGTGATTGCCGACGAGGATCTCGCCGACGGTGCCGCCGCGCTGTTCCGCAGTGCACTGGGCGGTGAACCCGACGGCGTCTGGATCGCTCCGGGTCGCGTCAACCTCATCGGTGAACACATCGATTACGCGGGGGGACTGGTGTTGCCCTTCGCGCTGCCGTATGCCACCGCGGTTGCCGTGCGTCGCCGCGAGGACACGACCGTGCGGGCCGTGTCGACGCACACCGAGCAGTCGTGGACCGGAGAGCTGGACGAGATCGGTCCGGGCACCCCGTCGGGTTGGGCGGCTTATGTGGCGGGAGTGTCCTGGGCACTCGGTGAGCATGGAGTCGGCGGAGTCGACGTGGCCGTGCATTCCTCGGTGCCGGTGGGTTCGGGGCTGTCGAGCTCGGCGGCGCTGGAATGCTCGTTCGCCCTCGCGCTCGACGATCTGTTCGATCTTCGGCTCGACCGAAAGGTGCTGATCGACGCCAGTATTCGCGCCGAGAACGAGATCGCCGGCGCGTCGACGGGCGGCATGGATCAGAACATCGCGATGTCGGCCGAGGTGGGACACGCGCTGCTGCTCGACTGCCTGGACGGTTCGACGCGTCAGATTCCCCTCGATCTGGCCACGTCGGGAACGCGCTTGCTGGTGATCGACACCAACGCCCCGCACCGTCTGGTCGACGGTCAGTACGGAGCCCGGCGCGCCGCCCTGGATACGGCGTACGCCGAGTTGGGGGTGACGACGTTACGAGGTCTCGATCTCGAGCGGGCGGTGTCGGGACTCGGCGACGAGACGTTGATCGCCCGAGTCAGCCACGTCATCAGTGAAATCGGGCGCGTGGAGCAGGCTGCCGAACTCCTCGACCGCGGTGCCGCAGGTGCCGAGCTCGGTGAGTTGATGACGGCGTCGCACAGGTCGTTGCGTGACGACTACGAGGTCAGTTCTCCCGAACTCGACAGCGCAGTCGACGCGGCCCTGCGGGCAGGCGCGTACGGCGCTCGGATGACGGGCGGCGGATTCGGCGGCTCGGCCATTGCGCTGGTGCCCTCGGAACTCGTCGAGACCGTGGCGAACGAGATCGCCTCCAGTGCAACACGATCCGGACTGCCGGAACCCACCTTTCTCACTGCCGAGCCCGCCGGCTCCGCACATCGATTTCTCTAACCCATACAAAGGAGCACTCCCATGGCACAGGTCACGTACGAAGGAGCCACCAAGCTCTACCCGGGATCGGACGTCGCGGCAGTCGAATCGCTGGACCTCGCCATCGAGGACGGCGAATTCCTGGTGCTCGTCGGGCCTTCCGGTTGCGGTAAGTCCACTTCGCTGCGGATGCTCGCCGGTCTGGAGGACGTCGACTACGGTGCCATCAAGATCGGAGACCGGGATGTCACGTCACTCGCGCCCAAGGAGCGCGACATCGCGATGGTGTTCCAGAATTACGCGCTGTACCCGCACATGACCGTCGCCAAGAACATGGGTTTCGCGCTGCAGATCGCCGGAATGGACAAGTCCGAGGTGGGCCGACGCGTCGAGGAGGCTGCGAAGATCCTCGATCTCACCGACTATCTGGGCCGTAAACCCAAGGCGCTCTCCGGTGGTCAGCGGCAGCGAGTCGCAATGGGCCGCGCGATCGTGCGCAACCCGCAGGTGTTCCTCATGGACGAGCCGCTGTCCAACCTCGACGCCAAACTCCGCGTGCAGACCCGTACTCAGATCTCGCTGCTGCAGCGCAGGCTCGGCACCACCACCGTGTACGTCACCCACGATCAGGTCGAAGCCATGACCATGGGTGATCGCGTCGCCATCATGAAAGCGGGTGTGCTGCAACAGTGCGCCAGCCCCAAGGAGCTCTACGAGCGCCCGGTCAACGCATTCGTCGCAGGATTCATCGGATCGCCCGCGATGAATCTGTTCGAGGTGGACGTCGTCGCCGGTGCCGCGAAGCTCGGCTCGCTGTCGGTGCCCATCGAGCGCACGATCTCCGATCGAATCGACGGCAGCCGCGTCACGATGGGCGTCCGACCGGAAGCGTGGACGCTTTCCGACTCCGGTACGGACATCGTCGTCGACGTCGTCGAGGAACTCGGCGCGGACGCCTACATCTACGGCCGTACCGTCGAGGACGCGTCGAACCTCGGTACCGTCGGGGCGCAGATCATCGCGCGAATCCCCGACATCGCCACCCCGTCGCAGGGCGATGTCCTCCGCATCGCCCCTCGCGCCGAGGCGGCCCACTACTTCTCGACCACGACGGGATTGAACCTGCGCCGCTGAGATCGGGTCAGCTACGAACTCGAGCCGCTGCGAATTGGGCACCGGCGGTGGTGGATCCGTCGATTGCGTACCGAAGGTGCGCGAGAACATCGAAGCCGCCGATCTGGCACACCGGGTCGCCGACCGTGCAGAAACTCTGCGTGCGCGGGCCGTACGTGGCGCTGGCGGTCTCGATCTTGCTGCCGCGGAGCCCGAGCGGGTTACCGAACACCACCACCGCGTCGATGCGGTCGGCGATCTCCGCCGGGATGACGGCTCCGGTGTTGCTGCTGCTGGTCCGCAGACCCACAGCGTTGGTCACCACGGTGGCCCCTTGTGAGTATCCCCCGATCACGAACGTCGTCGACGGGCACGACGCTGCGACGGACGTGAGGTGTTCGACGAGGTCCCGTGATCCCGGTCCGGCGCTGGCCTGTGTGACGTCGGCCGCGTAGTTCACCGCGTACGTACTGATCGAGCGGTCCGACAACTCCGACTTCAGCCGATCGACGAACGGCCCGCCGGTGATACCGAGGCCGGGGAACTCCGCGGTTCCGCGGGCGAAGGCCACGTCGACATCCGAGCACGGGGCAGCGTTCGCCACACCGGTGGGTTGGGTCACAAAGAATGTGGAAACGGCAAGTGCTGCAACCGAATACAATGCCAGACGCTTGTTCATGAAGTTTCTCCTCGGTCGGTGAGTGCGCAGGTCGAACCATAGCCGTGTCGTACCGCCGGGTTGGAAGTTTCCGGCGAAGTCTCAGCTACCGCTGTGGTCTCTCCAACTCTCGCTTCTCAACGCCTGTTGCGCTACTGTCCTCGGCGGGGTGAGTCCGATCTGCACCGATTGCGGGTCCATATGTTCCGGGGGATACGAAGTGTCGAACAAGTGGTTGCGCGGCGTCGTGCTGTCTGCAGTGGCGGTCGCGTTGTGTCCGATCGCCACGGCCTCGGCGGATCCTGCGCCGAGCCCGGCACCAGCGACCATCATGGGGTCCATCGACGACGGGCCGGGTAGCTTCAGCGTCTTCCGTACCGTCGACAGTGGTCAGCGCCCCACCGCCGAGGACAACGCTGCGTGCAACGACCACTTCGGCTCCCCGCGCTCGCTGACCGTGGTCGAACGACTCGACGCGAGGATGTACACCTTCACCAACGACCCGTCGACGGGCTTTCTGCAGAACCCGACGGCTCAGAACGTCGGACCGATCTACGTGTGCGACGGGCCCCTGCTCGACGGCCAGGCCTTCCTGGACCAGTGGGGTGTTCTGACGGCTCCCGGCCTGGGCACGCTGTCGATGGACGGCCCCTGCGGGCTCGAGTTCCTGATCGGCTCGCCCGGACGCGCGGCCGTCGATTGTGTTCTGCAAGTGAACCCCAACGAGTCCGGGGTGGTCGACGGCGTCGCGACCAGCAACTCGATCGCCAATCCGCTTCGCCTGCCGGACGGGCGCACCGGCTCGCTGTGGACCCTCTACACACTCGGTGACGGCACTGCCCCCGTGCCGGAACCCGTTGCAGGAACCCCGCAACCGACCGGGTCGGTGAAGTACAGCGTCGGACGCGAGGTGAACTCGGTCTCGAACGGAAGCACTCCCGCATGCCCAGGTGGCGTGCGCACCACCGAGATCCACGCCGTCTCCGTGGACGCTGCCACCGGCGCGGCATCGACCGAGCCGTCCGCGGACGTGGCCGCCACCGCATCGACCTGCTATCAGAACCCGTCGACTCCGGATTTCGGCGCATCGCTGAGATCACCAGCTACGGCGTCACGCCTGCGCTCACGGCCACGTCCACCGGGCAGTGCCGTCGTATGGATCTGCCGATCGAGCCGGGCACCGTACAGCAGTCCTGTGGCTTCACCCTGCCGCCGCAGCCTGCTCTCGGCCTGACCGGTGGCCAGGTGACGCTCAACGGTCTGGTTCCGACGAACGATGCTGCAGGCTCGGCCAATTCGGCGATCTGGACCACCTCCTTCCTCGGTTCCATCAGCCCACGATGAGCGGCCGCCGGATCGGCGGTGGTAGTTCTGTCGCTGGTGGCAACGACGCCACCACCGACCATGCGTCGGGTCTGACGCCGGTGTTACCGTCTGCCAGTGGACCTCGTCGTTCCCTCCGGTGAACTCGCTGCTGCGTGGAGGGATTCGCACGCCGAATGGGGGCCGGGGTTCCACGAGGACGGTTTCGGGCTGACGGTCGACGATGATGTCGAAACCGCACAGGGCTTGTCGGATTGGGTCGAGCGGCTTCGAGACGATACGGACTGCACGTACCGTTGGATCGTGGCGGGCGAACGAGTCCTGGGCGGCATCGCACTCAGACACGACAGCAACGAACTCGCCGACCGACTCGGGCACATCGGCTACGGGGTTCGCCCGTCCGAACGAGGTCGGGGAGTTGCATCGTGGGCGGTACGCGAGGTGCTGACGCTCGCGGCGGGCATGGGCATGACCCGGGTAACGGCAGTCTGCGAGGTGAGCAACGCGGCCTCGATAGCGACTCTGAAAGGTGCCGGAGGCGAGCAAGTCGACTGCATCGGGTCGGTGGTTCGCTTCCGGCTTCCTGCGCTTGACCCTCACACTGTGTGAGACGAGAACCTCGGAGGGTCATGTTCAGCATTGGAGAGTTCGCATCGATCGGCCGGGTGTCGGTTCGTATGCTTCGGCATTACGACGAGATCGGGTTGTTGACGCCGGCGCGGGTTGATCCGTTCACGGGCTATCGCTCGTACGACGGTTCGCAGTTCGAGGTTCTGGGACGCATTCTGATGTTCAAGGACCTCGGGTTCAGGCTCGACGAGGTGACAGAGATCGTGCACGGCCAGGTCGATGACGATCGGTTACGCGAGATGCTCACCGCCAAGCGCGATGATGTCGCTCGTCGGCTCGATCTCGACGCCGCTCGCCTGCGTCGCATCGAAGCGCGACTTTCCCACACCGAAGGGATTTCGATGATCACCGTGGATACCAAGTCGTTGCCGGCCACCCGTATTGCCGTTCTCACCGAGACTGCCGCTGGCTTCGGCCCCCAGAACATCGGACCGATCATCAGTCCGATGTACGCCCGGCTCGCCCGGACACTCGCCGGGCACGGCGTGACGTTCGGGCCGTCGTCGATCGCCATGTACGAGGCCGTCGACGACGGAGACGGCAGCGGCGTCACCGTGCATGCCGCATTCGAGGTGGGACCCCAGGTCGTGGGCGGTGAGGGCTACGAGGTGCGCGAGCTACCGCCCGTCGAGCTCGCGGTGACCACCGTCCACCACGGTTCGATGGCCACGATCGGCGAAACCTGGGAGCAGTTCATCGCGTGGATCGAGGCGAACGGCTACGAACTCTCCGGCATCTGCCGCGAGTTCTACCTGGTGTCCGAGCCGCAGCCGCAGGAGAATTGGGTGACCGAACTGCAGCAGCCGGTGGTTCGACGTCAGGACGCCTGAGCGAACTCCACGAGGGCGGTGCACTGGCAACCGCCGGTGACTTCCTCGCATTCGAGCACCAGGAAGTGACGAACATACTCGAGATCCACGCAGTCCGGCTCCGTGCACTCCGCACCGCCGACCGCGTGGATCACGAGTGTGCCGTTGCAGGTATCGAAGCGTGCGGACATGCGAATCCCTTTCTGTCGTATCTCTCTACCTCCTTGATATCACCGGGCTCCGACAAGTTCGGGAGAAGACGAGCGTGTTCGACGCCTGAGCTGGGTAGCAGCCATGATGGTCAGAGCCGGAATCCAGGCGTATCCGAGCGCGGTCCTGATGACCGTCCGGTCACCCAGCCACGCTCCGACCGACACCAGTACACCCGCCCACACGACTGCGGCCAGCAGGCTGAGCGCCGTGTACTCGCGGTGCCGCAGTGAGGACGTCGCGACCAGCCGGGGCGTGATGGTGCGGATACCCCCGATGAGGTGTCCGACGATGGCGACAGCGCGCGGCCTCGATCTCGCCTGTGTGGTCAGCCCGAGCACGACCCTCATCACCGCGGCAGGCAGCGCCGACTCCGCTGGTCCGAGACCCAACACGGTGCCGGTGCGGCGACTGTGCCAGAACGCCCACTGCGCACCCATGCTCGACGCCACCGCCGCGGTGACGACGGCAGGCAGCCACGGCACCACACCGATCGACGTCAGCACCCCGAGCGTGATCGGCACGCTGTTTCCCGGTGTGAAAAGACCGAGCAACGACGCAGACTCGAATGCCAGCAGTACGAAGACGACGGCAAAGACGACCCACACGGGCACGGACGACAACCGGTCCACATCGAGGATGTTCAGGTTCATACCTGTCGAATCTCGTCGTCCGGACCGCGGAAAACACCACGATCGACCCACGGACCGACGGTAGGGCCAGCCCTACCTCGGGCCGTGGGTTCACAGTGCCGACAAGCCGACGACACCCGACTTAGGCTGATCCGCATGAACGAGGCACTACCGATTCCCCTGAATCCGCTCAGGGCATGGATCTCGCCGAACTGGTGGCTGGCGGTGGCGTCGCTGCTGGCATCGACGGTCGCCGGGCTCGGCGGCTGGATGATCCTGGGACTGCTGGTACTGGCGGTGTGCGCATTGCCGTTTGCGCTCAGTGGTGTGCTCGTCTTCGCGCTGATTATAGTGGCGCTCCGGTGGATGGACCGTGCAGCGCGTGCCGGAATCGGTTTCACCGGTGGAATTTCCATCGAGGGCCCAGAACCGACCGTGTACCCGACCAATTGGCGCAAGTTCGTCTGGTGCCTCCGCGATATCGGGTTGTGGAAATCGTTGTGCTACTGGCTTGTTCGGGTTCCGGTCTCGGCCGTTCTGCTGTTCTTGCTGCCGGCGCTGTTCGTGGTCCTGCCTGTTCTGGCGGCGGCACCGGTCGCCTGGATCGTGACGAACCCGGTCGGCAATCAGCTCGAAATCGGAGATCGGGTGGGCTATCCGTTCGTCGCGCTGGTCGGCTTCGCCTCGCTAGTGACCTTCGTCGCGGGAGTTCCACTGCTGCTCACAGCTCTGGCGCGGCTCGACTGGTGGAGTGCCGCAGCCCTTCTCGGCCGATCCGAATCCAGTAGGAGGGTCGACGAATTGACGGTGAGTCGTGCTCGCGTCGTCGACGCTGCCGATGCCGAACGCCGCCGCATCGAACGCGATCTGCACGACGGGGCCCAGCAGCGTTTGGTATCGGTGGCAATGTCACTGGGGCAGGCGAAGTCGCGCGCCTCGGCGACGGACGATGCGGTACTGAAAGGCCTGCTCGACGATGCCCACCGGGAGGCCAAGAACGCGATCGGCGAGATCCGTACCCTCACGCGCGGTCTGCATCCGCCGATTCTGACCGACCGCGGTCTCGACGCCGCTCTGTCGTCCGTCGCGGCGTTGTGTGCGGTACCGGTCACTGTTCGTATCGACCCCGCCCTCTCCGGTGATCGACGCCCGGACGCGACGGTCGAGTCGACGGTCTACTTCGTCGTCTCCGAGGCCCTGACCAACGTGAGCAAGCACGCGAAGGCCGCCCACGTCCGAGTCGATGTCTCGAAAGTCGAGTCCGCCGTACGAGTGACGGTGGTCGACGACGGTTGTGGGGGAGCGCATCCGGCACCGGGGGGCGGTCTGGCCGGGCTCGAGGACAGGCTCAGCGGAATCGACGGAACCATGTCCATCACGTCGCCGTCCGGCGGCCCGACGCGGCTCGAGGTGAGCATCCCGTGCGAGTGATCATCGCCGACGATTCGGTTCTGTTGCGAGAGGGTGTGGCTCGCCTGCTGATCGATACCGGAGCAGACGTGATCGGGAAGGTGTCCGATGCGTCGGAACTGCTCGCGGCCATGTCCGCTGCCGATCCGCTTCCCGACGTGTGCGTGATCGACGTACGCATGCCGCCGACCTTCCTGGACGAAGGTCTGCGCGCAGCGCTGGTCATTCGCCAACGGTGGCCCGCTGTAGGAGTTCTCGTGCTCTCTCAGTACGTGGAGGAACGGTACGCAGCCGAACTCATCCGGCAGAGCACGGACGGCGTCGGATACCTGTTGAAAGACCGGGTGGCCGACGTGGACGAGTTCGCCGATGCGGTGCGGACCGTTGCGACCGGTGGAACCGTCATCGATCCCGAGGTGGTGCAGCAGATTCTGGCGCGAGCCCCACGCTCGGATCCGCTCGATTCGCTGACTCCGCGGGAGCGGGACGTGTTGACCGCCATGGCCGAAGGCAAGTCGAACGCCGGAATCGCCGCTGCATTGGTGGTCGGTCAAGCTGCCGTGGAGAAGCACATCGGAAACATATTCGCGAAGCTCGGTCTACTCGGAGACAGTGCCGATCACCGCCGCGTCATGGCCGTCCTACGATATCTGGGAGCGATTCAGTGAAGAAGTCATTGTGGCGCAACGTCGTTGCGGTGTCGGTCGCCATAGCTGTCGTGGGCGTGGCGGGTGCGGCGACGACGGCCACGATTGCCTACGGATTCACCATGCCCGAGATGCAGTCGTTCGACTACGCCACCGACGCAGCGATCACCGGAAAGAATCTCTGGCTCACGACCGGTTTCGCCCACGTGTCGGTGTCAATGAGTCCCGACTCGGAGGTGCACGTGCGGGCCGACGGTTCCTATCGAGGCGACACTCCGACCGTCGACATCAGTGACGACGGGTCGAACATCGCTGTGGAATGCTCCTACCGTAAGCGCAGCAGTTGCGACATAGGTCTCGAACTACGGATACCGTCGGGCCTGACACTCGATATCGATGGCACCACAGCCGATGTCGAGCTCGTCGACGTCGACGCGCAGACATCGGTGTCCACCTCGGCGGGTTCGGTGATCTCTCGAGGATCTGCCGGAACCCTGAACATAACAACACGATTCGGTGACGTGGACATCACCGATGCGGCCGTGTCGGCACTGGAGGTGGACACGACGTTCGGTCGGGTCGCCGTTGATTCCAGGCTGCCGCCGGATTCGTTACGTGTGCAGAACATACAGGGCGACAGCATGATCGAACTCCCGCCGGCCGAGTTGTACGACGTCGAGGCGACGTCGGAGAAGGGAGATGTCGAGATCGACGTCGTCGACGATCCGAGTTCTCCGAGGTCGGTATCGGTCAGCAGTGAAGAAGGCCGGATTTCGGTGCTGCGGAGATAGCTCCGGTCGAGGACCGCCGTTCAATGACTGCGTCGCCACGCGCTGAACGACCGTACCGAGGATGTGGTCGGTCGGAACAGCCACGGCCACGGATGCAACTCGACCGGGGCTATGGCGTCGGCGATGCGGGAGAAGCCGGGAACGGGGGCCCAGGTGGTAGCCAAGGAGCGTCCGGAGAGCTCGTCGGACACTTTGCCGCGACGTACCTCCAACGGGCGGGTCGACGCGATCTCGCCGAGCGTCTCGGCGAGAAAGACCAGCCTCTTGCCGGAGAGCCTGAGTTTCCGCAGGAGTGGCTCGTCGAAGACGAACACCGCGGGTCGATCGGTGTCGGCGGCCAGTGCCGGGTCTGCGGTGCCGAGTGACTCTGCCGTTATCCACACCTGTTCTGCGCCAGTGCCTTCCGCATGGGCGGGGCCGGCGGGAATCGGGGCCTTGTTCAGATCGGGACCGTCGACCGCCGGGCCGAGCTCGTCGTCGGGCCAATTCTCTATGGGGCACGCATCTTTCAATGCGCAGTTGCGGCACAGGGATGGTGCTCGCTTGTTCACCTGCCACCGGCTGAAGCCGTAGACCTTGCCGCTTCCGGTACCGACGGTCCACTGCCAGCCGAGGCGGTTGGCTGCGCGGGAGCCGTCGAGTAGATGGGCGAACATCTCGTCTTCGCCGTCGCGCCACGTCGCCCCGGCACGGACTGCCCACTGGGAGGCGAGCCACATGCGGGTTTGGTTGACCAGCCAGCCGTCCTGGTGCAATTCACCCACCACCGAGGACATGCAGTTCATCTCTTCGGGCCACGGCTGCGCGGTCCAGCCCTGGGGTCGCGGCTGCTCACGGCGTAGCGAACGACCGAGATCGGATCCGGTGCGCGCGTAGAGATGACGCGCGTATTCCTGCCACATCAGTTCGTCGCGATAGCGGGAACGGTCGCGTGGGGGAGCGTCGGCGACCGCGTCCCATACCTCCCGCAGCGTCAGCAGCCCGTGTCGGATGTACGGCGACATGCGGCTTGCGCCTCGGCGATTCACCGGTAGAACGGTGCTGCGATCGCGCGCATATCCGGTGATGTCGAGTCCGGCCAGCGCGGTATCGGCAGCGGACTGCCCGCCGCGAATGCCGCCGGCCGTGATGGCATCCGGACCCTCGCGAGTCAGATCCCCCAGATGCTCGCCGACCCAGCCGACGACGTCCTCGGTGGTGGAGCCGTCGGCAATCGACGGGGGAGCTGGAATCGTGGGCATGGCGTCGGACTTCCCTGTCGTAGCGAAAGGGAAACGCGGAGTCGTCAGGGGCGCGGCAGGCGGCGATGCAGTGGATTGGACGTGGTCCTTGTTGCGGATCGGGCTGCTGCCGGTAGAGACGAGACCACGGCAGGTGTGTCCGCAGTGGCGCGCGAGGCGTCGTGTGCCTTCATCGCAGCGCTGTTCCCACGTCCGAGAGCAGGCGAGGAGATCTGTCGTGGGGCCGCGTCGCCGCACTCCGGGCACGTCACCTCGGACGGCGCGTCCGCCATGGAGAATCTCTGCTCGACGGGGGCGCATCGTCGCGCGCAGCGGAAGCTGTAGGTGGGCACGCATTCGAGAGTAGCGCGATGTGGCGCATCAGCAACGTTCCGGCACAACGTCATACAAGGTTTACATGCCATATCCGACCGGATGGACCGCGACGGTGCAATGATCGAGGCAGGAGAATCCGCGCAACCGGAGGTGCCTCGTGCCCGAACTGCTGTTTCCGCTCGACTCGACGAAGAGTTTCACCGAGCAGGAGGTCGTCGGCCACAACCGATGGCATCCCGATATCCCGGCGGCGGTCACAGTCAAACCCGGTACGTCCTTTCGGGCCCACTGTCGCGAATGGTTCGACGGGGCCATCCACAACGACGATTCCGCCGAGGACATCCTGAATGCGCCGCTCAACAACGTGCACACATTGTCAGGGCCCTTCCACATCGAGGGTGCCGAGCCCGGTGACCTGCTGATCGTCGACATCCTGGACGTGGGTCCGATACCGCAGGAGGATTCGGGTCCGCTGGCCGGCCAGGGTTGGGGCTACACGGGGATCTTCGCCAAGCAGAACGGAGGCGGATTTCTCACCGATCGATTCCCCGATGCGTACAAGGCGATCTGGGACTTTTCCGGTCAGACCACCACATCTCGCCACGTGCCGCACGTGAAGTACACCGGCATCACCCATCCCGGGCTGATGGGGACCGCGCCGTCGGCTGCCCTGCTAGCGAAGTGGAACGCCCGTGAAGGTGCGTTGATCGCGACAGATCCCAATCGGGTTCCGCCACTGGCCCTTGCACCCGAGCTCGACGGTGCAATCCTCGGTTCCTTGAGCGGCGACGAATTCACCCGTGTCGCCGGTGAAGCCGCACGTACAGCGCCGCCCCGGGAGAACGGTGGAAATCAGGACATCAAGAACCTCACCAAAGGAACCCGCGTCTTCTATCCGGTGTTCGTGCCGGGCGCGAAGTTGTCCTTCGGTGATCTGCACTTCTCGCAGGGTGACGGGGAGATCACGTTCTGCGGTGCCATCGAGATGGGTGGCTTCATGGACCTGCACGTCGACCTGATCAAGGGCGGTATGGAAACCTACGGGGTGAGCGAGAACGCTATCTTCATGCCCGGAAACACCGCGCCGCAGTACTCGGAATGGATTGCCTTCTCGGGTATTTCGGTGACCGTGGACGGCGAGCAGAAATATCTGGACTCCGACCTGTCCTACCAGAACGCATGTATGCACGCGATCGACTACCTCACCAAGTTCGGCTACAGCCCCGAGCAGGCGTACCTGCTACTGGGATCGGCTCCGATCGAAGGACGCCTGTCCGGGGTGGTGGACATTCCGAACTCCTGTGCCACCGTGTACATCCCCACGGCGATCTTCGATTTCCCGATAGCGCCCTCTGCAAGCGGACCGTTCCAAATCGACCCGGGAATGGGTGCTCCGAGGGCGCAATTCTCCTGAGGCGCATGGGCGAATGCCGCAACTGTGGATGCTCGAGGACATGGAACCCTGGCCTGACGAACCAGCCGTAGGTGCGGTGTTCTCACCCACGACGTACTGGGCTTCACCAGAGCAGATGGAACTTCCCCCGCAGGTGTGCGCCGAGGTGCCGGCTCGGGTCGAGGCCGTACATATCGATGGCAGAACGGAGAGGATCGCTCACCTCGGTGACGGCTTCACCGCCATGATGGGTGACGAAGACCCGATAGGTGACCGATCTGCGGTACGGCCATACGGAGAACGTCTGTTCGAAAGTGTGTCGGTGGGTCGCGATAGATTCTGTGCATGCTTTCGGGGGACGGCGGATCAGGGGTGGACGGCATCGAGACGGTGCCGCCCGCCCCCGAGGTGTCCGATCCCGACTTGTCTGTGTTGGTCGACCGAGTCGAGTCCGCGATCGCGGAATTAGCGGAACAGTCGTCGGTAGCGTGGTCGAACGCGGACCGGCGCGCGGTGATCCAACGGATGGAAACGGCGACGAGATCCCTGTCGGCGTATTCGTACACCTGGCTCAACGAGCTGATCTCTCAGCACGGCCTCGATGTGTATCCGGGATCGGTGCCGTCGTCGGTGGCGTCGATGCTGCGGATCACCCCGCGAGCAGCCGGTGCTCGGGTGCGTCTGGCGGCGGAGTTGGGTGATCGCACCGCCTTGTCGGGGGAAGTCCTGCCGCCGTTGCTGCCGCACACTGCTGCTGCGTTGCGGGCGGGGTTGCTCGATGCCAAGCATGTGCAGATGATCCGCGAGTTCTTCCGCCATCTGCCCCGGGATGTCGATCCGCAGACGCGCGAGCTCGCCGACGAGCAACTGGCGGGCTACGCCTCGACCAGGCGACCCGACGATTTCGCACCGTTGGTGGCGCACCTGGATTCGATCCTCAATCCCGACGGCGACCACGACGAGGACGAGGACGGGAAGCCACCGAGACCACCGAAACGCAGGGATGCGTTCTTCTACCTCGGTGAGCAGGGTGCCGACGGAATGTCCGAAGGAAAATTCTGCGTCGACCCCGAGCTACGGGCCTACCTCGAAGCCTTGTTCTCCAAAGCCTCGAAACCGGGAGTGAACAACCCCGCAGACCCGACGTCCGTCGTCCATGAAGAGACCGACGAGACCGACAGCACTTCCGGCGGCAAGGACAGCACGACCCCTGGTGCCGAGAGTGACGGTGCGCGTCCCGATCCTGCAGCCACCGAACCGGATTCGCCTCCATCGGGTGGTGTCCGCGATACCGACACCCCACCGCACCCACAGCCGGACGATGGTCCGACGAGCGATGCGGGACTGTGGGGCGACGGTCCATGCGACGGTGACGGCCGGTGCGGCGACGGCATCGACTGCGGTTGCGGCACAGGGCACGACGACACAGTCGAACGCGACGACACAGCCGATGCCGATACAGACGCCGACGGCGACGAAGTGCTGGGTAAGGCTGCAGCACGCGACGCTGCCGCCGCGCGGGATATCCGCACCCAACGCGAACGCCAACACGACGCCCTCAAACTCGCGCTCCGGCAGACCCTCGCCTCCGGCACCCTCGGCATCCACCGTGGCCTTCCCGTCACCGCCATCGTCACCATGACTCTGAAAGACCTCGAAGCCGGCTGCGGCTACGCCATGACCGCCACCGGATCACGGGTGTCGATCCGCGATGCGATCCGCATGGCCTCGCACGCCCACCACTACCTGACGATCTTCGACGACCACGGCCGAGCCCTCTACCTCGGCCGCTCCAAACGCATCGCCTCCGCCGACCAACGCATCGTGCTCATCGCCCGCGACCGCGGCTGCAGCTTCCCCTCCTGCACCCGCCCGGCGACCTGGTGCCAAGCCCACCACGTCACCGACTGGAACACCGGCGGCTACACCGACATCGACTCCCTCACCTTCGGCTGCGACATGCACCACGCACTCGTCGGCACCGGCCCCGGCAAGTGGGCCACCACGAAAACTGGAGCAGGACAACGGTACCCGGGCCGCACACTGTGGCACCCACCCGCCGGAATGGACCCCAAACGTCGAGGCCTGATCAACCACGCCCACCACCCAGAAGAAGTCCTCTACCCACCCGACGACCACCACAACCACAACGACACCGGCGACGAAGAACCACGACAACCCGCCTGACGGTCCGAACCAGTCTCGGGGCACAGCCCTCCCTGGAGCCAGCGCAACGCGCGGCCATGTCGAGCGTGCGCGTACGTCCGGACGGGCGGCGTGCTGTAAGCCGAGAGATCGACCCAGCTCCAGGCAGGAATCGTCGAAAGCAGTTGCGTACGGTGGGTTCATGATGGTTCTCGCGAGCAGGACGGCAGTACTGTCGCCGCCGGTCCGCTTCGTGTGGAAGGCGCTCATGCGCCCAGATGTGCATCCGAAGAACCAGGGGTTCGCCTGGCCGGTGATGTTCGAGGGTGCCGCTCTGCCTCGAATCGTCGAGAGCAGCGAGTTCGACCGCGTTGTGTGGAGTTCGCCGTGGCCGAGCCTCCCCGGCGTCCTCGTTCAGTTCGACCTGACTCCAGAAACCCGGTTGCGCTGGACGTTGTTGGCCCACCCGCCCGTGCCCGATCCGCAGACCGTGGAGTGGCTATGCGACCAGGTGAGTCATCTGGTGAACATCGACCTGCGCAACGCGACTGGATATTGAACTGTCATCTGTTGCCGCCGCTCGGTCCGTAGGGATAGCGCTTGCCGACTACGAACCACAGGATCGGCCCGATGATCGGCAGGACCACCACTACGAATGCCCACGCCAGCTTCGGCCGATAGCCCATGGTGCGGTCGCGGGCGATCGACAGTAACGCCATCAAGGACAGCAGGACTGTGACGGCACCACCAGCAGAAGCCATACCCGAGACGGTAGCTCAGCCACCACTCGGAACAGTCTCGATCCGTCTCATCGCGAAGGTGAGCTACGCCGGGTGGCTCCGGTCGACGCCCACCCTCGAATCCGTCGCCATCCGAGCAACATTCAGGCCCGGATGCGCCGGATGCGCGGTGTCGTACTTTGCTTCGGCGGTCCCGCTATGCGGGGAAATCCGCACTACGCGAGAGTGTCTCGTTCGATCGTATGTCGCTCAGGTTCTGTTCCAACGCGTCGATGACGGCGTCGTACCCGCTGTTGCCCAGGATCAGTCGGCGTGGTGGCGGGTCCTGGGTCATCGCTGCGATCACCGCATGGGCACCGCGATGCGGATCTCCCGGTTGCACCCCGTTCATGTCGACGAAGGCGGCCCGCACCTGTTGCACCATGTCGTGGTAGTCCGGAATCGCCTCCGCGACCGGCTCTTCGGCGAATCCGGCGTACGCGTTCGTGCGGAACGCCCCTGGTTCGACCGCCAACACGGAGATGCCGTGCTCGGCGACCTCCTGGCGCAGCGCATCGGTGACGGCCTCGATCGCGTATTTCGTGGCGCTGTAGTAGCCGAATCCGACTGCCGCCACGAGTCCGGCCACCGAGGACACGTTGACGATCCACCCGCTTCCGCGGGCGCGCATACCTGGTAGCACTGCGCGGGTCACGGACAGTACGGCGAAGAAATTCAGCTCGAACATCGCCCGTATCGAGGTCTCGCTCATTCCCTCGATCGATCCGTACCAGCCGCGGCCGGCGTTGTTGACCAGCACGTCGATACCGCCGAAGTGCTCTTCGGCTGTTCGTACTGCTCGTGCAACCTGTTCCGCGTCGGTGACATCCATGGGCACGACGAGAACGCGGTTACCGTACTGCTCGGCCCACGACGTCAGTTCCGCCGGACGTCGGGCGGTGAGTACCACGCGGTCTCCCGCCTCCAGCGCCACCTCGGCGTAGGCCATGCCGAAGCCGCCCGGTGTGCCACCGGTGATGAACCATCGCTTGCTCATGGCTCGATCACCAAGCGGTCGATCAGCGCGCCGTCCAGCGTGAAGCGGTAGTGCAGGTCGACGACTCCGCCGGGGAAGTTGCCTTCCAGGTGCTGCACGACGTCGACTGTCGAGCCGGTCGTGGTCGCCCCGGTGAACTCTGTTGTGTAGGTGTATTCGCTCTCGCTGACCGAGGCGGTCAGCCATGCCTCGATCTCGTCAAGGCCGGAGTGGTCGTGGCCCTCATCGGTCACCACGGCGTCCGCGGTGAACACGGTGAGCGCTCGCACGCCCTGTCGGGCGTCGAGTGCGGTCATGAACGTCTTCACGTTGTCCGGGAGTCCATCCCATTCTGTTGTCATGACCCCACGGTGATGCTTCCCCCAAGGGGAATGTCAACACTGGGTCTGCACCGGTATCCGTAACCGACACTCGGTCCCGGCTTCCTGTTGACCTTGCCCTAGGGGGAAACTTCACGATGGGCCCAACCGACAACGCGAACGGTGCTACGGACAGGAGGACGCCATGGGCGCACAGGTCTCGATCGGCGACTTCGCAGTGATGACCAGCCTCAGCAGAAAAGCGCTACGCCACTACCACGAGATCGGGATCCTCGAACCGACTCTCGTCGACGCACACACCGGTTACCGCTTCTACGACACCAGCCAGGTCGATCACGCACACATCATTCGCCGATTCCGATCGCTCGGCATGTCCATCCCGGACATCAAGGCGCTGCTGAGTGCAGACGACGCCGCGGCCCGCACCGAGATCCTCACCAGTCATCTCGAACGGATGGAGATGCAGCTACAGCACACTCGCGATACCGTCGGCGCGCTGCGCGAACTACTCTCGCCCGTGCACGCACCCGCCGAGATCGAACTGCGCCTCGAGCCGGCCCTCGCCGTGTGGTCCATCGGCACCACCATCGAGGTCGCCGAGATCGACAGCTGGTTCGCGGTGACGGTCGGGAAACTGCGAGATGCAGTCGCGGCGACAGGCGACGACTCCGAGGTCGTGCCGGGCGGCCTGTACGACCGGGCACTCTTCCTCGAATCCCGGGGCGAAGCAACGCTGTTCGTCGCAGCTCCAGGATCGGCGGACCCTCCGGACGGTATCCGGGCCCAGGTCCTACCCGAGGCCCAGTTCGCGGTCCTCACACACTCCGGCGGTCACGAGGGCATCGACCGCAGCTACGCGGCCCTGGGGACGTACGTGAACGAACGACTGGTGAGCGGCCGAGGACCGATCCGCGAACACTACATCGGCGCAACGCCCTCGGAGCCGTATGCGTTCACCACAACCGAAATCTGCTGGCCCATCTTCGGTACCGCTCCAACATCGGAATGATCCTCGCCGAGTCGGGTGGGGACAGGCCCTGGACCGAAAGCCGTTGACTCAGCGGACGAGTTCGTAGCGGGCGAGCCACAGCCCGGGCAGTACCTGAGTGTCCTCGGTGTGCACGAAGCCGAAGGCCTCGTACAACGTGCGTGCCGGTGGATTGTCTCGCCCGGTGGCCACACGCACGCGTTGTGCGACAATCGATTCCAGCATTGTACCGACCAATGCTCTACCGATGCCTCGCCGATGGGCGTGTGGAGCAACGACCAGGCGGTCGATTTCAGCCTCGGACCACGCTGCAGCCCCGAGGATTTCGTGCTGGTCCTGCGCGACGAGCCAGTGGACCTGCGCAGCGCACAGATCGTGCACCGACTCGTGCAGCAGCGGGATTCGCTTGTCGCCGATCAGTCGCGCTTCGACTGCATACGAACTCTTCTGCACCGCGAGAATCTGTTCGGCGAGCCCCCGATCGGCGGCAGGGTCGACGCGGACGATCTCAATAGCGACCACCGGCGGGTGCAGGCAGAGCGTCCAGTACCGCAAGGTGATCCGGGCTCAAGGTGAGCGAGGCTGCACCCGCGTTCTCGTCCAGACGTGAGGTGCGTCGAGTACCGGGAATCGGCACCACGTGCTCGCCCTGCGCAAGAACCCAGGCCAAGGCCACCTGTGCAGGCGTCGCGCCGAGGTCGTCGGCGACACCCGCGATGGCGTCGACGATCACGAGGTTCGCATCGAGGTTGTCCTGGCTGAAGCGTGGCAATCGCGATCGGAAATCGTCTGCGGCAGGGGTGGTTCCGCGGAAGTTGCCGGTGAGGAATCCGCGGCCCAACGGTGAGAACGGGACGAACGCCGCACCGTTGTCCTGCGTCCACTTCAGCGACGTGGCAAGGTGATCGCGTGTCCACAGCGACAACTCCGACTGCACCGCCGAAATCGGATGTACCTGCTGGGCCCGATCCAGCTGCTCGACGCTGAATTCCGAGACCCCCAGTGCACGCACCTTTCCTGCCTGCACGGCCTCGGCCATCGCGCCGATGCTGTCCTCCACGTTCACTTCTGGGTCCGGACGGTGGAGGTAGTACAGATCGATATGGTCGACGCCCAAGCGGCGCAGCGAATCGTCGATGGCCTGCCGAAGGTGATCGGGCTTGCCGTTGGGGCCCGAAATGACGGGTTCGCCGGCGTCGCCGACGTGGGAGACGAGACCGCCCTTGGTCGCGAGGATCACCTCGTCGCGTCGGTTACCGATGGCTTGTCCGACGACTTCCTCGTTGGTGAACGGCCCGTACACATCGGCCGTGTCGATGAAGTTCACACCCAGATCGAGGGAATGACCGATCACTCGATCGGGGCTCTGCGTCTGATCGTCGGCCTTGTATGCCCAGGTCATCCCCATGCATCCGAGGCCTATGGCACCGACTTCGGGGCCGTCGTTCCACAGGGTTCGGGTCGGTACGGTGCGTGCGCTCATGCACTCGACGATAGAGAAGAAAAACCGTTGTCGCCCGCATTCGATGGGCGGCTAGCATCGCCACATGGCTCTTCCACACTCGAAGGTGTATTTCGGCGACCGTCTGGTCGACGCGCAGGACGCGACGCTCGGAGTCGCCACTTCGGCCGTTCTGTACGGGCTCAGTGTCTACACCGTCTTCCCGGTGCAGGTGGACGGTGATCGGCGTACCGCGTTTCGGTTGCTCGACCATTACCAGCGGCTGGTCGAGTCCTGCAAGATCATCGGCATCGACACCTTCGCGTCGCAGTGGACCTTCGAGAGGTTCGTCCAGGCGACGCGCGACGTGGTCGCCGCCAACGCTCCGACGACCGAGGTCTACGTTCGGGCCACCGTCCACGTGGACGAGTCGATCCCGGGAACTCGGGTCCGTGGCCTGCACACCACCGTGTCCATCTTCCTGTACGACGCCACCCCCATCGTTCCGCAGAATGGAATGCGTCTGAAAACGAGTGTGTGGCGACGCATCCCGGACAACGCCATTCCCTCGCGCGCCAAGGTGAACGGAGCCTACGTCAATTCTGTTCTGGCCAAACAGGATGCGATCGACAGTGGCTTCGACGACTGCATCTTCCTCGACATCAACGGTCACGTCTGCGAGCTCAGTGCCGCGAACATCTTCCTCGTCCGTAATGGAACGCTCATCACCCCTGACGTCACCAGTGACATCCTCGACGGCATCAACCGTCGGACGCTCCTGACGCTGGCGCGTGAAGAGGGGCTGACGGTTCAGGAGCGCACCGTCGATCTCACCGAGCTGTACATCGCCGACGAGGTCTTCGTCTGCGGCACCTCGGCGGGAGTTGCCCCGGTGTACGAAATCGACGGTCGCGCAATAGGAACGAAGGAGTCGGGCCCGGTGACGCTTACCCTGCGAAAGCGTCACCAGGCCGCGCTCACCAGCGACGAAGTGCACGGCTGGGTGAGTGTGCTGTGAGTGCTACGCCGGACAGGTGGAGGTGAGTCCGGCGATCAATGCTTCGGAGGCAGGCTGTTCGAGTGGATCGGCGGCCGGGTTGGGACCGGCCGTGGTCCAGGCCATCGATACCTGACGCTGACCGTCCGGGCTCGAGAACGCGTAGGTGCGGTAGCCGAAGCCGTTGCCGCGGTTGCCGAACACCAGCTCACCCGAACCCGGGTTGCACGTGTCTCCGCCCAGCAGCAGACCGAGTCCGTACGTCGACGGCGTCACGACCTGCATCTCGTCGATAAGGTTCTGCGGGATCAGTGTGCCGTCGAAGAGTGCTCTGAAGAAGGTGTTCATGTCGCCGACGGTCGAGACCACGGCGGCACCGGATGACCAGATGCCGGCGTCGTAATCGGTGACGTCGGTGTAGGTTCCGTTCTCGAGGACATAGCCGTGCAACGCGTTCTCGTCCAGAGCGGAATCGGTGGGGTACGTCGTGTCGGCCATCTCCAGCGGATCGAAGATCCTGTCCTGCAACGCTTGTCCGATGGACTTGCCGTCCAGTTCGGCGACGATCCGTCCGAGAAGAACATAGTTGGTGTTCGCGTAGCTGAACTCCTGGCCTGGCTCGCTCGTCCAGGGCATGGCCAGAGCCTGCGCGATCAACTCGTCGTCGGCGACGGCGTCGTTCGCACGGGCGGCAATCTGCTCCGCAGAGTCGAATCCGGTGAAGTAGTCCGGAACCCCACTGGTGTGATCGAGCAGTTGGCGGACGGTCACCGGCTTGGGTAGCACCCCGGGAAGCAACTCGTCCACCTGCTGATCGAGCTCGAGTTTCCCCTCGTCGACCAGTTGCAGCACGACGGCCGCGACCATCGCCTTGGTGACGCTGGCGATCCGGACCGGGTCGTCGGCCGACGCCGCCTCGGTGCCGTCGCGCTCGACGAGCCCTGCGGCTCCCGACCACGAACTCTCGCCGTCGCGTACCTGCGCGACCGCGGCGACGGAACCGGCGTCGACCAGTGCGTCCAATGCTGCCTGAACGTCGTCGGTCTCGATGGTTCCGCTCGACGCTGCGGTGGTGCTCGGCTCGACGGCCGACGGCTGATCGGTCGACGAGCACCCGGTGACCAGCAGGGACGTCGACACTGTGAGGGCGGCGAGGATTCGTAGCTTGCTCATGTCGTCGACGCTAACGACGCCCCGCAGATGATTTCAGTGTCAAATGTCAGTGATTTTCGATGAGTCAGCGACTCACCTGGCAGAAGTTGAGATGGTTCGAGAAGGGGTCTATGACTGTCATGGTCGGCCCGCCCGGCGCGTCGTGATCGATTCCCGGTCGGCTGCGTGGGTTGTTCTTCTGGAGCAGTTCGGCATTGAAGGACGCGACATCGGTGATCGGTATCCAGACGGAGGATCCCGGAGTGCCGTCGCCGTAGTGCTGGGACAGATCCAGGGTGCAGTCCCCGCGCGAAAGACGAATGTACAGCGGCAGATCCGGCTCGAATCGATGTTCCCATTCGACCGAAAAGCCCAGATAGTCCAGATAGAACGCACGCGCTTCGACGTCGTCGAAGATGCGCAGAATCGGAACAGCGGGGCCGAATGCCGTCATGGCATCGAGTGTGGCACGTTCGGCGCCGCCTGCACCAGGGCTGCGCTACTGCTTACCCGAATCCAGCAGCACCTCGGCCGCAGCCTTTGCTGCAGTGGCAGATTCGGTGAGTTCGGTGATGGCTGCGGTGGTTTGCGCACCTTCGGCGAGCAACGCGATCTGCAGTCCCACCGACGGAGCGCATCCGGCTTCGACGGCCAATCGAGTGACGTAGTCGATGAAGTTCTTCTTGTGCTGCTGTGCCGCGTCGGCGACCTCGGGCATGGTTGTACCCAGTTCACCGAACGAGTTGATGAAGGCGCACCCGCGGAAGTCGTCCTCCCGGAACCAGTGGTCCAGAAAGTCGAAGATCGACAGCAGTTTCCGACGAGGTGACTCGTAGGCCGCGGCCTCGGCGTTGATGCCGTCGTTCCACTGCCGAGTACGACCACGAAGAACCTCGGCGACGATGGCGGTTTTCGAGGGAAAGAGCGTGTACAGGCGCTTGAGGGAGATACCGGCCTTGGCGCGCAACTCGTCCATCCCCACCGCCTGGATACCGCGCGCATAGAACAGTGCGTCCGCGGCGTTCACCACCTGTGCGCGTCCGATTTCCGTACTGGTCATCGCATACCCCTTGCCGAGAGAACCAACGTTCTCTAATGTAGTCCACATGCGCAGAGAGCGACCGTTCTCCCGCTCGATGATCAAGACACAGGAAGGCAGGATCATGGCGTACATCAACGTCGGAACCGAGAACTCCACCCCCGTCGAGGTCTACTACGAGGATCACGGCTCCGGTCAGCCGGTCGTCCTCATCCACGGCTACCCACTCGACGGCAACTCCTGGGAACGTCAGTCACGGGCGCTGCTCGACGCCGGCTACCGCGTCATCACCTACGACCGCCGCGGCTTCGGCCAATCCAGCAAGCCGACCGTCGGATACGACTACGACACCTTCGCCTCGGACCTGGACAAGGTTCTGACCGAACTGGATCTGCGCGACGTCATCCTGGTCGGATTCTCCATGGGCACAGGCGAACTCGCTCGGTACGCGGCGAAGTACGGCACGGAGCGCGTCGCGAAGTTCGCATTTCTCGCCTCACTCGAGCCGTTCCTGCTGCAGACCGACGACAACCCAACCGGAGTTCCGCAGTCGGTGTTCGACGGCATCGACAGTGCTGCGCGGGAGGATCGCTTCGCCTGGTTCGACAATTTCTACAAGGATTTCTACAACCTCGACGAGAACCTCGGGAGCCGTATCAGCGAGGCGACGGTACGTGCGAGCTGGAACACCGCGACCAACAGCGCGCCCGTGGCCGCCTACGCCGTCGTGCCCACGTGGCTCGAGGACTTCCGCGGCGATGTGGAGAAGGTACGCGAATCGGGCAAGCCCACGCTGATTCTGCACGGCACGGCCGACAACATCCTGCCGATCGATTCCACCGGCCGTCAGTTCCACAAGGTGTTCCCGGAGGCCACGTACGTCGAGGTCGACGGCGCACCGCACGGACTGCTGTGGACGCACTTCCAGGAAGTGAACGACGCGCTGCTCGCGTTCGTGAAGTAGAGGCAAACGCAGAAAGGGACGGCGAAATCGCCGTCCCTTTCTGTGTCGGACTAGACCGCGACGACGCCGTCGTGGTCGCTGTAGACGATCTCGCCCGGGGTGAAGGTGACGCCGCCGAAGCTGACCGGCACGTTCTTCTCACCCGAGCCGGTCTGTGTGCTCTTACGCGGATTCGTGCCCAGTGCCTTGACGCCGATGTCGAGCGTGCGCAGGATCGCCGAGTCTCGCACCGCGCCGTTGACGATGACTCCGGCCCAACCGTTGGTGACGCCCCGGCCCGCGATGATGTCGCCGACGAGTGCGGTGTGCACGCTGGCGTCGCCGTCGACCACCAGAACGCCACCGTTACCGGGCTCGCTCAGAGTCTGCTTCACCAGCAGGTTGTCCTGGAAGCAGCGGATGGTGGTGATGGGGCCCGCGAATTCGGTGTGCTTGCCGTACTGGATGAACTGGGTGTCGCAGCTGCGGATGTCGGGACCGATCTCATCGGCCAGATCAGCTGTTGCCTTGAATTCCACAGGTGAAGTCATGCGGCACAGACTATCGCCCATACATCAACCGCGGCCGTGACGGCGTTCGTAGTCGTTTCGAGTGCGGTCGGCGCGGCTCTGCGCCTTCGCGTTGATCAACTGCGGATCGAGGCCGTGGATCAACAAGCGATGCCGCCGGTAGACGTTCATCAATGCGATCGCGAAGTAGACGAGCGGAATGAACAGCAAGGCCATCATCGCCAGCGACATCCACAGCGGTCCCGGGATCAACAAGAACAACAACAGCAGCGGGATGACGGGCACCGTGAACCGCGCGATGTAGCGGACCTGCGCTCCGTTGCCCACCAAGTCCTTGCGTACCCACTCCTGCATGGACTCGGGCAGCGTGCGACCGAACGAGTACCCCAGAAATTGCAGCGGGCTCGGCTTCGTACGTTCGGTGGTCATCGCGCAATGCTAGTCCGATCTTCGTTGGTACATCTCACCGTTGACTGCGGATTATCTCATATGTGACGATAACGTCAGTTGAGTCGGTGGCATCGAAACGAGGACCTCCACTGTGATCGATCGCAGAACGCTGCTGGGCACTCTCAGTGCCGCGACGATCTCCGGGGTTGCCCTCTCGACCTTGACCTCCGCCATGGCATCGGCGTCCCCCGGCCTGACGTCGGCCGGGCTCGTCGACGTCCACTCGCACATGGTTCCCGACTTCTATCTCCGCGAAGCTCTCGCGTTGGGCATCGTCCTTCCCGACGGCATGCCGAAGTGGCCGTCCTGGTCGGTCGATGAGCACCTGCAGATGATGGACGGCTGCGGCATCGACAGCGCGATCCTGTCCGTCTCCTCACCCGGTGTGCACTTCGGTGACGACGGAAAAGCGGCCGAACTGGCTCGACGGGTCAACGATTTCGGAGCCGGGGTGGTCGCGAATCGGCCCCGACTCGGGTTCTTCGCGTCCTTGCCACTGCCGAACGTCGTCGATTCGACGGTCGAGGCCATCCGTGCGCTGGACCAGCTGGGGGCCGACGGAGTGACGGTGATGTCGAACGCCGGCGGAATGTATTTGGGCAACGCCGCTTTGACGCCACTGCTGGTGGCGCTCGATGCGCGATCGGCGGTCGTGTTCGTACATCCGACGTCACCGCCGAATTCGGGGGCAGTATCGCTCGGGCGTCCGGCACCGATGATCGAATTCCTCTTCGACACAGCACGAACCGTCGTCGACCTGATTCTGCTGGGCGTGGTCGATCGATTCCCGAACATTCGCTGGGTGTTCACTCACGGCGGCGGAGTTCTACCACTGCTGGCGGACCGAGTCGATTTCTTCCGAACCCAGGCGGGTCTGGGGACCCCGACCACGCCGGATGTGCTGCAGCGCTTGTGGTTCGACCTCGCCGGAACTCCTGTACCGAGACAGCTGCCCGCCTTGCTGTCCACCGTCGGCCCCGATCGTCTGGTCTACGGCAGCGACTACTGCTTCACGCCGATCGCCGCGGTACAGGACCAACTGCAATCACTCGACTCCGGTGCCGCGAACGGCGGCCTGGACAACTGGCGAGGGACCACATCCGGCAACGCTCGCCGACTGCTCGATCGCTGATCCGAAAGAGGTGGACACTGCCGATGAAAGCGCAAGCACTGCAACCGATCGCCGAGCACTGGGACTGGCAGATCGATGCCGCCTGCCGCTCGATGCCGGTCTCGATGTTCTACCCGCCGTTGGGATTGCGAGGATACTCGCTGAAAAGCCTCGAGCGACAGGCGAAGCTCGTGTGCGAACGATGCCCCGTGATCGCACGCTGCCTGCAACACGCACTCGACTCCGACGAAAAGCACGGAGTCTGGGGAGGATCGACCGCACACGAGCGTTCTGCGATGGTCCGCGTCACCCCTGACGAGCGGCGTTCGCGACAATGACATCACGAAGGTACTGCGCCAAGCCGTCGGCGATGTCGTTGTAGTGCTTGGCGAATCGCTCGTCCGCGATGTACATCTCCGCCAGGTTCACCTGCATCTCGTAGCCGCAGTCGTAGTACCGCTCGATCGATGCTCGGTGACGCTCGGCCAGTTCCCCGGCCTCGGTGGACTCCGGCGACACACCTCGCTGCATCGCGGCAGCGAGATCCGCTTCCAGTAGGTCCGTCTCCTCTTTGACGGCCTTCCAATCGTCCTTGGTGAACGACGCCGTCCGCTGCTGCGACTGCTTCCACTCGTCGGTCTCGCCCCAGCGTTGCTCGGCTTCCTCGGCGTACTCCTCGCCGGGCCAGTTGTCGCCGAAGATCTCTCGCTGCTCCTCGGGAGTCAGTTGCATACCCATCTTTTTCGCCTCCATCATCTTGTCCACGGCCGCAGCCATTGCGTGCAAGTGATCGATCCGCTCGTTCAGTAGGTCGCGCTGTCGGCGTAGATGCGCCATGGCATCGACCGTAGGGTCGTCGAGCAACGCCGCGATGGCGTCGAGCGGGAACCCGAGTTCGCGGTAGGTCAGAACCTGGTGCAGCCGTTCGACATCGGCGGACGAGTATGTCCGATAGCCCTTCGGCGTTCTGCCCGACGGCACCACCAACGCGATCTCGTCGTAATGATGCAGCGTTCGGACGCTGACGCCCACCAACTTCGAGACTGCCCCGACCTGCAAGCCGGCCGAACCGTTCGCGGAAGAATCACTCACGAAAGACACTGTGCCGCCTCCCGTGACGTGAGGGTCAAGCTACGAGCCTCGCGGGTCGTTCCGCAGGCTCCACTTCTATCGGATGACGCGCTCGCACCCGGAGGTCGATTCTCCGGCGAGCCGCTGCCCGAGCCAGTCGTACGCTCCGGGACGGCCGTTGGTCTGCGCCAGAGAATGATCCCCTGGAATCTCTTCGAGCCGGACCGACGCCCCGGCTGCGCACCACTGGTCCTGCACCGCCTCGGCACCCTCCTTGGGAATGAGGAAGTCCTGCAGTCCCTGGTAGATGTAAATCGGCGCGTCGGGCTTGCGCTGGCCCATGCGGTTCTCCTCGACGATCGCCTTGGTGATCGGATGCTCGAACACGTCGGGGACGTTGGAGAGGTTTCGCTGGTCCAGCAGCAGCAGTCCCGTGTAGGACAACACATCCACGCATTGATCCTTCTGCGCCAGAGCCAGTCGCTTGCCGTTGTCGTTGGCGAGCTGCCGCATCTCCGGGTACTCGCGGGACAGGCCGATCGTCGCCGCAGTGAACAGACCCGATCCGATCTGGCCGTTCAGTGACGTCTGCAGAATCTTGTAGTCGGTCGGCGGGCCACCGAACGCGACGCCGGCAATGTTCAACTCCGGCGCGTATTCCGGAGCCAACTGCGCGGCCCAACCCGAGGCGATGGCACCGCCGGAGTAGCCGGTGATGCCGATCGGAGCGTCCGCAGCGACCCCCGCGCTCTGCGATGCGCGCAAGCCGTCGAGCACGGTGTGCCCTGAAACGAGACCGGCCGAATAGGCCTGTCGAGGACCCTGATAGTCGGTGACGACCACCGTGTAGCCGCGACCGAGCAGAATCCGAACCTGATCGATCTCCTTGTTGTTGCCCCGCGGCAGTGTGTACGACGGCGCGCACTGATTACCGAGCGAGTCCGTGGCCTCGTTGTATGCGACGACGGGACGATCTCCGGCTCCTGACCACGGCGCGGTGGGCGTCAGGACCGTCGTCGCCGCCGCGATGGGGCGGTTCTTGGAGTCGGTCGAACGGAAGAGCAACTGAACGGACGACGCCTCGGGCGTCACCGCGACGTCTCGACGGTTCAGCACCGTGCCCGGCTGCAGGTTCTCGTACCCGGCCGGGGGATCGAACCACGCATCACCCAGGGGGGTGGGCAGGTACGCAGCGGGGTCCGAAGGGGGAGCGACGAAGTCCTGAACAGGATCGGCTTGAGCCGGGCCTGCCAACGACAGCATCAATGCTGCGGCTCCGGCCAGAACGAGTGCCTTGCGCATGTGATTCCCACCCTGTAGCTCCGTACGCCCCGACGTCCGGTAGACCAGTGACCATCGTGCCATACGGTGGCGCAATTTCGGGTCTGTGAACTGAGCCAGCAAGCAGGTAGGTTGTCTGTTACTCCGAACACTACTCACCAGTAGGGACCCGTCCATGCCAGCACCGTCAGCTGCGACCTTCACCCGGCTCGCCGATCTCATCGCCATCCCCGACGCCGAATCGCGGCCGACGAAGACCATCACCGAGGTGTTCACCGGCAAGGAGCTGGCGACCATCCCGGTCGGTACCGCCGCCGATGCGACCGCCGCGATCGCGCGCGTCCGCGCAGCTCAGGCTGCCTGGGTCAAGCGGCCCGTGTCCGAGCGCGCCGAAATCTTCCACCGCTACCGCGACCTGGTGCTCGCCCACCGCGACGAGCTGATGGACATGGCGCAGGCCGAGACCGGCAAGTCCCGCGCCGCCGCTCTCGAAGAGGTTCTCGACATCTCGATGACCGCGCGGCACTACGCGCGCACCGCCGCGAAGCTGCTGGCTCCGAAGAAGGTCACCGGCATGCTGCCCGTGCTGACCAAGACCCGGGTCCGCTACCAGCCGAAGGGCGTCGTCGGAATCATCGCCCCGTGGAACTACCCGATGACCCTCGCAGTGTCCGACGCCATCCCGGCACTGCTGGCAGGCAACGGCGTCGTGCTCAAGCCCGACAGCCAGACGCCGTACTGCGCGCTCGCCTGCGTCGAACTGCTCTACAAGGCCGGTCTGCCCCGTGACCTGTTCGCCGTCGTTCCCGGCCCGGGTTCGGTGGTGGGAACCGCCATCGTCGAGAACACCGAGTACGTCATGTTCACCGGCTCCACCGCTACCGGCCAGCTCCTGGCCGAGCAGGCCGGGCGTCGACTCATCGGATTCTCCGCCGAGCTCGGCGGCAAGAACGCGATGATCGTGGCCAAGGGTGCCAACCTGCGGGAAGTATCCGACGCGGCCGTGCGGGCCTGCTTCTCCAACTCCGGCCAGCTCTGCATCTCCATCGAACGTATCTACGTCGAGAAGTCGATCGCCGCGGAGTTCACCGAGAAGTTCGGTCAGCGGGTCCGCAACATGAGCCTCGGAGCCGACTACGAATTCGGCATCGAGATGGGCAGCCTCATCTCCGAGGATCAGATCAAGACCGTCTCGGCCCACGTCGACGACGCCAAGGTCAAGGGCGCGACCGTCGTCGCCGGAGGCAATGCGCGCCCCGACATCGGCCCGCTGTTCTACGAGCCGACGCTGTTGACGAACGTCACCGAGGACATGGAATGCGCGGCAACCGAGACCTTCGGGCCGCTGGTGTCGATCTATCCCGTCGCCGACGTCGACGAGGCCATCGAGAAGGCCAACGACACCGAGTACGGACTCAACGCCAGCGTGTGGGCCAAGACCAAGGCCCAGGGCGAAGCCATTGCGGCACGGCTGCATTCGGGCACCGTGAACGTCGACGAGGGCTACGCACCGACGTGGGGCACCACCGGTGCTCCGATGGGCGGCATGGGCGTATCCGGTGTCGGACGCAGGCACGGTACCGAGGGCCTGCTCAAGTACACCGAGTCGCAGACCATCGCGACGACGCGTCTGCTCAATCTCGGTGGACCGCGCGGACTTCCGCCGAAGCTGTGGGCGAAGATCATGCCGCCCTTCGTCAAGGCGCTCAAGTACATCCCGGGTCGGTAGAACCGGGCCCGGCGACGTCGGGCGACGAGGGACGGTCTAGGTCGTACGCAGGACCGAGATGCTCAGGGCCCTGGTGAAGATCGAGTCGGTGCCGACTCGATCGAACATCGGCCACGACTGCCGATCGATTCCCTCGTCGTCGAATGTCGCCACGGGGATGTCCCACACTGTGGATCCGGTTCCGACGTCGATCCCGCGCAGCACTTCCGGTCCGAACAGAGTGGCGACGTCACCGTCGAGCGCACCGACCTCCGCGAAACCTCCTGATTCGCGACTCCACAGCGTGTTCCCGGTGTCGAGGTCGATTGCGGATTCGGTGGCTGTGTCGTCGTTGCGCAGCAGCGCCACCGAACCCGTGACGGCGTATGCCAGTCCGTTGGTGGACAGGAACGCAGCGGCGGGTCCGGTGATCTCCGGCGCAACAGCCCAGACCAGATTCTCGTCGGTCCACACGGGATCCGGATTCGGCGGCCGATAGCCGCCCGTCCCGAGCAGCAACGGGCTCTGCTCGGCGGGTGCGTCGAACGTCGGCCGCTGCAGGGTCACGGAATCCGTTGCAGCGAGCACGGATCCGTCGGCGTCGACGATCTCCGAACCTGTGACCACGGTGGGATCCGAGCAGTCCGTCCGCACCACCCGCACGTTGCCGTCGCTCGACGCGGTGCCCGAGCGAGCGCAGTTCGGAGCTGTTCTGGACCACCGGTTCTCCCCGGTGGCGAGGTCGAAGGCGAACACTCCTCGGCCGTCGTCGAACAGCCCGATTCCGTTCTCGGTGTGCAGCGTCGAGGCGAACTGTGTGTTGGGTGAGGACGTGGAATCGAACTGCACCGACCAGTCCGCGTCCACGTCGTCCGCGCTGCCGCGAGACACCGTCGGCCGGACGCCCTCGCGGACCGCCCGAGAGGTGTACACGTGGCCGTCCGCGGTGGTCAGACCGGTGATCGGAAACGCTGCGTCCCGAGTACTCGATTCCCCGGATTCAGCGTCGACGGTGAGGATTTCGGATGTCGTGCCTGCGGAGCCGCGGTAGCAGACGACCTGCCCGTCGACCAACTCCTCACCGCAGCCGACGACGTTCTCCGCGGGGGTACGCCACCGCACCGCACCGTCGGCGATGTGCAATCCCACCAGGGTGGCGTCGACGAACTCTCTGCCGTCGAGGCGGCCGACGAGCGTGACGACCGTCGAGCCGTCGGAGATGGAACCGGACTCCGTCGAATCGGTGTCGCTGCCCTGGACGGGATCACGAAACTGACCGCCCTCGACACCCACATCCGAGGGAGTGAGAGTCCAGCCCAGAGTCGGAGCAGGTCCTGTTGCACCGTCGATGGGAGTGCCGGCCGTCGACGCCCGTTCCTCGGTTCCGCACGACGCGCAGGCAAGCGCTGCTACCAGGACCGCGGCGGCGGAGACCTGGAGCCGACGTGTCATGAAAGATCCTCCCGCCTGTGCAGAACCGAAAGATGGTGGACGGTTCGGTCTTGGAGCATAGAGAACGAAAAATCCCCGCACTCCCGGTGGGGGTGCGGGGAACTTTCGTCGACGCGCGAGCCTAGTTGACGCTGTGTCCGTTCAGTCCGGCGTGTGCGTAGTGATTGCGACTGTCGGGAATGTGGTTGTCTCCCAACACCCGAGCAATCTGCTGCTCACTGAGTCCGAGGCGACGAAGCCGCTCGCAGACCGCATCGAAATCGAGCATTCTCGCGTCGAGTTCCTGCTGTAGTGCAATCACTTCGGCGCGAATGGTCTCGGCCTCGTCCAGTGCCGCCAGCGTGTCCTTCGGCTCGGGTAGCAGCAGGGCGAGCAGCCGGTCACGTGCGTCGGTGCTCAGCCCCTCGAAGGGGCGCTGCCCCGGCTGCGCCTCGTGACGACCCTCGGCGCGGCCGGCCTCGAAGCGACGGTCGGTCTCGTACTCGGCGGAGACGTAATCCTGCGTGGCACCGAAGGAGGGAATCTCGGCGAGCTGGTCCTGCGGCTCATCCTTGGGTCCCTGGGCAGGGGCCGACGCGATGTCGATCGTCTGGCGCAGTGGGCGATTCGGAATGAAGACGACCGCGATCAGCGTGACGATCGCGACGAACCCGGCGATCATGAAGATGCGACCGGTCGCATCACCGTACGCGGTGCGGATGACTTCGAGGACCGGAGCAGGCAGTGAGGTGAGATCGAGCGATCCACCGCCGCCCGACGAGCTGTCGACGCCGAGCTGGGCCAGGCCGGCTGCGGACTTGTCGGCCACTCGGGTCGCCAGCAGGGAACCGAGAACCGAGACGCCGATCGCGCCGCCGAAGGTGCGGAAGAACGCAACCGTCGACGATGCCGCACCGACGTTCTGCACACTGACCGTGTTCTGCACTGCGAGAACGAGATTCTGCATCAGCATGCCGGTACCGAGGCCGACGATCGTGATGAAGATGCCGACCGTGACCAGGCTGGTGGCGTGATCGATGGTGCCCAGGAGCAGGAATCCGATCACCAGCAGGATGGATCCGGTGACGATGAACGGCTTCCACTTTCCGAACTTGGTGATGAGCTGACCCGAACCGACGGAGGCCACGAGCATGCCGAACACCAGTGGGATGGAGAGCAATCCGGCTTCGGTCGGGGTGTAGCCGCGAGCGGTCTGGAAGTACTGGCCGAGGAAGGTGGTGGCGCCGAAGAGGCCGACACCGACGGCGATGGAGGCGATGATGGCCAGGCCGGTCGTGCGCTCGGTGACGATCTTGAGCGGGATGATCGGCGACTTGTGCCGAGCCTCGACGACGACCGTCAGGATCAGCAGCAGAACTCCGCCGCCCACCAAGTAGGCAGTCTCACGGGAGATCCAGGCGTAGTAGTCCGCCTTGCCTGCGAACGAGACCCAGACGAGGAGAACGGAAACGCCCGCGGTGAGCAGGAGTGCGCCGAGCCAGTCGATGGAGACGTTGTCCTTGCGGACGGTCTTGATGTGCAGGGTCTTCTGCAGCAGTCCGAGGGCGATCACAGCAAGCGGCACGCAGACGAAGAAGCACCAACGCCAGCCGAGGGGGCTGTCGACGATGACGCCGCCCAGGATCGGGCCACCGGACATCGACACGGCCATGACCGCTCCGGTGTAGCCGGAGTAGCGGCCGCGATCACGCGGCGAGACGATGGTGCCGATGATGGCGATGACGAGTGCCGTCAGACCACCCATGCCGATGCCCTGGACGACGCGGGCAGCCAGCAGTACCGGCACGTTGTGTGCGAAGCCGGCGATGAGCGAGCCCGCGACGAAGATGACGATCGCGCTCTGGACCAGCACCTTCTTGTTGAACAGATCGGCGAGCTTGCCCCAGATGGGAGTGGAGGCGGCGTTGGCCAGCAGGGCTGTGGTGATGACCCAGGCGTACGCGGTCTGCGAACCCTTCAGATCACCGATGATGGTGGGCAGCGCCGTCGAGACGATCGTGGTGCTCAGCAGCGCGGTGAACAGCGCGGCCAGCAGGCCGGTGAGTGCCTCGAGGATCTGGCGGTGCGACATCGCGTCGGGATCGACGACTGCCTGATTGGGCGGAGTTTCCGCAGATGTAGTCATGTTCTATCTCGCAATCGATTCAATGCGGACCACGTCCTGGTGCTGGGCGTGGGCGTCTTCGTTGAAGGTGTCGTTCAGTTTGCGGATCGAGTCGAGTGCATCGAGTGCCTCGGACTCGCTCCAGCCGCTCAGCATCTCTGCCAGGCGACGTGCGCGTCTGTCCCAAATTTGTTTCAGTCGAACCTGGCCGACGTCCGACACACAGACCCGGGACGCCCTTCGGTCGTCCGGATCGGGATGCCGATCGATGTAGCCGAGGTCGACGAGGTCCGCGATCTGCCGGCTGAGGGCGGACTGGCTGACGCAGAGCCTGCTGGCCAGGTCGGTCTGTCTGCATTCGCCCTCGGTCGCCAGGATGGCCAACACTCCGGTCAGGGCCTGCGGCAGGGGTGAATCCTCGACTCCGGTGGTCACGGCCCGCTTCAGCGTGCGCCCGAAGAGGAAGACCTCTTCGACCAGCGACTCCGCTGTAGTGGATCGAACTGCCATGAGTGCTCCAACGATGAGTTCCATTTACTTGCTGTCTGCAACCATATATATACATACATGCGCTAAGCAAACATTATTCCTGTCTGGTGGGTCACAGGGTTGGAGCCGGATCGCGGATCGGCTCCTCGGATCTGGATTTGTGCCTCCGATCGCAGTCGGAAATCCGAAACTGGGGAGTCGATCCGCGGTCGGGGGTGGGCGATACAGTCCGGGCATGGACGTTGTGCGCGCGATGCCATTGCTCACGGTCACCGATCTCGATGCGGCGCTGGACTGGTACGTCCAGGTCACCCGTATGGAGGTGGTGATGAATCACGGTTGGATCGCCACGCTCGCGCCGTCGGGTGACAGTGCGGCGCAGCTGAGCCTGATCACCATCGATCCCACCGGGCCGGTCAACCCGTCGGCGTCGATCGAAGTGGACGACGTGGACGCGGCGTACCGGGCAGCGATGGACGCCGAACTCGAGATCGTCTACGAGATCACCAACGAGGAGTGGGGCGTACGTCGATTCTTCCTTCGCGACCCCGACGGCAACGTGGTGAACGTGCTCTCGCACATGTGAGATCAGGCGGGGGACAACAAGTCTCCGCGCCGGATACCGCGAAGAGTGCGGGTGGCCACGGTGAACCAGGCGGCGAGCAGCAAGAGGTACAGGGCAACGGCCAGAGCCTGCATCGCACCGAAGTTCAACGCATGTCCCAGGGCGCTCGCCCCGGTGACGCAGGTGCCGACGGGGAAGGTGAACGACCACCACGTCAGCGAGAACCCCAGGTTCCTGCGCGCCGCGTGCACGGTGAGCGCTGTCGCGAGCGCGAACATCAGCACACCGAAGCCGCCCATGATCAGCCCGTAGCCGATGCCGAAGACGTGGAGTCCGACGGCGATCGAGGATTGTGCGCCGGTGAACACCGTCGATGCGTCGGTGCCGAGCAGGTTCGCTGCGGTGATCGACTGGCCGATGAGTCCCAGCGTGATCCACACGGTCGGAGCCGCGTCGACGGGCGGGAGACCGCCGTGCAGCAGACGCCCGTAGATCAGAGTCAGCGTGATCATCCCAACGATCAGCGACAGCCCGAACATCGCGTAGCAGGCGCACAGCAACGCCAGCCGCCATTGGCCCTCGGGTAGGTGCGGAAGCAGCAACGCCCCGGTCGACGCCGACACCATCGGCGGCACCACCGGCATCAGCCATGCGGGTAGGGCTGTGACCTGCTCTCGGTGAACGGAGGTGATCATGCGGAAGGGAACCACGACGCTGGTGAGCAGACCGGTGATCGTCCCGGCGATCCACAGGCCGGCGAACAGCGCGGTCGCCGCGGTGGATCCGAGCAGGTCCACTCCGAGGAGGCCTGCTCCCGCGCCGACGGTGAGCAGTGCCATCGGCGGAGCGCCGTAGAACTGCACCATCACCGGGTGCCGGGCATAGGTGACAGCTCGGTCGCGGTGCCCGATCCAGTGCATCGCGAAGGCCGCACCGATCACGATGAGCGCCGTAGCTGCGCAGACCCAGACAGAGACCGCGAACACGTGCAGAGCCGCGAACTGCACCGGCAACGTGGCGGCCGCGGTGGCCACGATGCCGGTCCCCATCACCGCGGCGAACCAGTTGGGGGTGATGTGCTCGAAGGGTTGGCGGCGCACCACGCGGGTAGGAGCTGTCATGGTCATGTCTTCAGCCTGCGGGGTGCCGTGCCGGCTCGGTAGGCACCGGTTCAACACTCAGTCATAACCCAGGGCTATGGCTGCGTCTTCGCAGCCACGGTGAGCAACTCGGCGGCGGGTCCACTCGGCGCGCGGCCGGACGGCCAGATCGCCCGCAGTTCACGATGCAGTGTCAGTCCTGGAATCGGTACGCGGACCAGGGTCCCGGCAGCCAACTCGGGAGCGACGGCCAGTGAGCTCAGCACGGCTCCGCCGATTCCTGCCCCGACCGCGGACTTGATCGCCGTCGTCGAGGAGACCTCGAGGAGCGGCGAGGCCGGTTGCCCGAGACCCGCTGCCGCCAAGGCGCTTTCGTAGGCCGAGCGCGTCCCCGACCCGGCCTCCCGCGTCACCAGTGCAGTGCCGACGATCTCGGTGGCCGACGGCGCAGTGGCGGCCCACGAGTGGTCCGGTGCCACCACCAGCACCAGTTCGTCGGTGGCAACGGTACGGTGATCCAGAGCTGCAGGGACACTGGGGCTTTCGATGAAACCGAGGTCGGCGGTTCCCGCGAGCACCTTCTCGGCGACCACCGTCGAGTTACCCGAACTCAGCGTCGGAACGATGTGCGGGACAAGCGTGTGCAGCGTGACCAGCCAGCGCGGCAGAAGATACTCTGCGACAGTCTGACTCGCGGCAATCTGCACATGGCCGATGCGTTCGGCGTGCAACGTGGCGATGGCCGTCGCCAAGTCCTCGGCGGACCGAACGACCGGCGCAGCCCAACTGGCGACGAGCTCACCGAGTTCGGTCAGTACCGTTCCGCGCGCGCCCCGTGTCAGCAATGGCGCGCCGACGCGGCGTTCGAGGGCACGGATGCGCGCACTGGCCGCCGGCTGCGACATGCCGTGGGCTCTGCCCGCTCGCCCGATGCTGCCGAGCTCGGCCACCGACAGCAGCAGATCGATGCTGGTGAGATCGGCAACGTGAGGGGGAAGTGGCACGAGGCGAGCCTACGGCGGGGCGAGTCAGTACTCGCTGAACAGGTCCAACTCGCCGTCGGGCTCGGTGATGTCCGCGGACTCGATCGCATCTTCCGTGTCTTCGAGATCGTCAGGCTCACTGCGCTCGTGCAGCACCGATCCCACCAGGGCGGTGACGTCGATGGCTGCGGGGTCGGGGATGGGGTGTCCCTCGACGAAGGCGAGTCGCTCGGCCGACAGGTAGGCCAGGCGCACGGCCTGGACCACGAGTACGCGTCGTAGACCCTCGGAGACCTCGCCGCGTTCGCGGGTGACCGCAGCCAATCGCGAAATCGTCTCGGCACGACGGGCGATGCGGATGTCGGGGTGCCCGCGCTCGCGGCGGGTCTGCTCCGAGATCAACGATCGACGCAGCGACGCCGGGAGTGCGATGGGCTCCGAGACCGGTGGGATCTTCTCGTTCAGGATCGCCTTGTGCCGCGACTTGTCGATGGCCTCGAGGTACGCCGTGTACTCGTGAGCGTTCAGATCACGCGCGGCTGCGCGGAATCGTTCTGCACCGTCGGACTTCTTGAGATCCTCGTACTGCCACAGCGGCCAGATCTCGATTTCCGCGACCTCGAAGACGTCGAGCACCCGCATCGCGACGGCGTCGGTGCGCTGGTTGGTCAGGTGACGCTGCACCCGAACGCTGAGCTTTTCCTTGGTCTGCCCCACGTAGATCGGCTCGCCGTCGTAATCGTAGAACGCATACACGCCCCACTTGGCCGCCGACCACACCCGGCCCTGATCGTCCTTCTCGCTCAGCACTTCTCGCAGGGCCGCGCGAAAGGACTGCACATCGTCCGCGGGAAGAGTGCTCTTGCGCGGCGCGACGGCAGACGACCGCAGCGAGGACTTACCGTGACTGGACATGCGCCGCAGCTGTATTCGATGCATGCATCGTCCCGTTGACCAGTGGCATCAGGTAGTGCTCGGCGAGCCACGTGACCACGGGAACGCACACCGCATCACCGAAACCGAAGAGCGCCTGGTTGTTTCGCAGACCGTCGAGCGTGTACTCGCCGGCACCCATCAGGCGAGCGTATTCGAGCGGCGTCATCCAACGCACCTGCAACCGGCCGTTGCCCATCTTCACCACCGCCTGCTTCGACGAACCGCCGCGGGCGGTACGAAGGCAGCCGGAGATGTCGTCGGGCCGAGCCTCCCAGACCGCGACGCCGTTGCGGGTGCGACGGTAGGCGGTGCGGTAGCTGACCTTGCGGGACTTCTTCAGAATCTCTATGCGCTGCAACTGGATCGGCGACAACGACTGCACGAACGCCGCGGTACGGGCTGTGTCCCACCACCGCTCGTCTCGGTAGTCCATGCGCTCGACCACATCGCCGAGGCCACTGGTCAACGGAATCGGCGGACTCGGCAACGGAGCGCGGTGCGTCAGCAACGTCGAATCGCCGTACACCGCCTGCAACCAATCCGGCCGCAGCTCGCTGTTGGGATCGCGGGCATCCTCGGGGGGATTCTGCGCGCCGATCAGGAACAGGCGTGGACGCGACTGCGGAACGAAGCGTCGAGCATCGATGGTGAGGACATCGACCGAGTAGCCGAGCTCGTTGAGTTCTCGCACTGCTGCGGCCAGATCGTCGCCGCCGTGACTGGTGGCCAGCCCGACGACGTTCTCGAGCGCCACCACCTTCGGCCGAGCGGCACCGAGCTCGCTCAACACCCGCGTGAAATGCCGGAACGTCGAGGAGTTCTTGCCCGCCAGACCGGCGCGGCCCCCGGCCAACGACAGGTCGGTGCACGGAAACGACGCCCACGCCAGCGACAAACCGTCGGGCAGGTCTTCTCCCCGGGTGTGGGCAACATCGCCGAGTTGAAAATGGCCTGCATCGTCACCGAAGTGCTGGCGATACATGTGGTGCTTGTCGCGCTCGATGTCGTTGGCCCACGAGACCTCGAAACCGGCCTGCTCCAAGCCCATTCGCACCAAGCCGATACCGGCGAAGAACTCCGCGACAGTGTGGATGCGGCCGAGCGCAGGTGCCGAGGATCCACCCGGCACCACAGTCAACTTCGGCATGCACTCAGGCTAGTACAGAGCACCGACACGGTTGTGCCTACCGCCGGCTCACGCGGTGGTCGCCAGCGCCGCCGCCAAGCCGAACGCCACCGCCAGCAGGCTCACATGCGCGGCCGCTCGCCCCACCGAGTGCTCCACCGTGGATCGGTGTGCGGCGACGGTCGGCAACCACGTCCCACGGATCCGGTGAGCCAACGCGACCAGGATCACCGTGGCGAGAACCTTCGCGAGAACGATTCGGCCGTAACCGGTCTCGACCACGGCACCGAGGCTGTCGAGCTTCAGAACCGCATCCAGCACCCCGGTGGTGGCCACCCCGACGACGCACCAGAACGCGACCCGCGAATAGACCGGCAACAGAGTCGCCCACGCCGATTTGCTCCGTAGACTCAGCGCCATCGCACCTAGTACACCGAGCCACACCGACGCGCACAGCACATGCACGGCAACGGCGAAGGAGCCGAACGCGAACTGCGACATGTGACCGGTGATCGGCCGCGCCACCAGGGCGAGTGACGCCAGCACGATCACCGGAGTCGGAGACCAGCTCGCCCCCGACCGATACCCGGCCACCCCGACGGCGCACAGAGCGAGCGCCAGGATCACCGTCGCCGAACCCAGACGCCCCACCGAGATCGAGGTGGCGAACGTGGTGAAAGCGCTCGGCGACAACGTCAGTGGCGTACGCCCGGCCGAATCGGCTGCCGCAGCGGCCAGCAGAACGAACTCGGCCACCGCCCACAGCCCCGACAGATAGCCGATCGCGCGCCACATCACCAGCGGGTCGAGGGCGGGGCGTCGGGACTCGGAACTGGCGTCCAGGACAGCGAGAACTCCGAACCCCAACACCACCGAGCCCGACGCCACCGCGATCACCCGTAGCCACGACGACCCACCGGGAAAGGTGGGGTACGCCAGCGCGAATGCTGCCGCGACCCCCAGCAACGCCGCAGCTGCGGCGGCGAGCACCAACCGAACGCTTCTCTCGCCCACCGCAGCCACGTTGGTACTACTTCTGGGTCTTCGGCTTGCGCAGGGCGAACCCCAACGCGCCCGCGAAGGCCAGAACCGCGACCACGATCAACACGATGTGTCCGTAGCCGCCGAGGAATCCGCCATCCGACTCCTCCGAGGTGCCCGACGCGTCGGCCGGTGCCCCGGGAGTGCCGGAACCTTCCTGAGTGAGCGTGAACGTCGCAGTGCCGCTCACGGGATGACCGTCGGCGGAGGTGATGCGGTACGCGAGGGTGTACTCGCCGATCGGTCCCAGTTCACCGACGTCGACGACGACGCTCTGGCCCTCGATGCGTGCGTCGCCCTTCGACCAGATGTTGCCGTCGGGCCCGACGACGTTGAGCGTGGCGAACTGCGACTGCGGCACCTCGTTGAACGACACCGACGCCGTCGCCGGAGACGAGTCGAGGGAGGAGCCGTCGGCCGGGCTGTACCCGGTGACCTGCGAATGCGCCGACGCGATCGGTGCGGCGATCAACAGCACCAGCAGTGCTGCGGCCGAGACGAGCAGTGCCTTCGTGGAAACTACGAGCGATCTCACGAGCGCCGCGCCCTGATCGTCGCGCCGATGCCCAGACCTGCGCCGACGGCTCCCAGTACGAGTCCGACGCCGGCGAGCCAGCGCGCGGTGTTGTCCTCCGACGTCGTCGACGCCTCCGCTGTTGCGGTGGTCTCGGTGTGGGTGCTGCCGTGCGCATCACCGCCGGCCGCGGCCAGAGTCAGAGTGGGAGCGGGCAGTTCGGGCTCGCTACCGTCCTCGGTCATCGGCTCGTCCCAGTTCACGACCTCACCGTCGGTGTAGGTCTGGGTGGCCGGGAACGAGACGGTCTCCTGCTCGGGCAGCGGTCCCGCGGAGAGCAGGAACTGCTGGAACTGGCCCGGGCCGACCTCGAAACCGGGGTTCGCCGTCCACGTCACCGACACCGCCAGATCGGCCGAGTCCTTCTCGACGGTGGACGTCCAGCCCGGGATGGGCTGCGTACGAGCAGAATTCAAGCCAGGCAGGGTCACCTTGACCGAACTGGTCGAGGCAGTATCGGACTCGGTGGGAACGCGGAACGTCAGCACCGAGTAGCCGCCCTGCGCGGCGTCGGGTGCCGAGACGACGACGTGTGCGGACGCTGCGCCTGCGCCGATCAGCACCGCGCCGACGGTGGCTCCTGAGACGAACAGGGCACGGGAAAGAGAGCTCTTCATGGATTGGGTCATTTCTGTGCAGAGATGTGCGGGAAAGGGATGTCGGTCAGTAGATCGACACCGGGGGCCCGCGACGAGAGATGACCCAGTCGAGCGCAGTGCCGTCCACCGACCGAACCGCAACGGACATGCAGACGCGACCGACGGCGGAACGGTCGGGCAGGGGAGTGAGGAGGGCGAGAACCGCTCGGACGATGGAGGTGATCGGGCCGTAGAGGCGCTCGGCTGCGGCGATCGTGAATCCGGCGACGACCGAGGCGACCGCGTGGAAGGCGATCATGGCTGTGCTGGGAAGCAGGGAGTGTGCGTGCATCTGAGCTGCGCTGCCGAGGCTCAGCGCGATGTGGGCGACGAGTTGGCCGGTCAGCAGAGCCGGGAGCAGCAGAACGGTCGAACGCCTGGGCAGGGCTGTCATGGCACCGATACCGATGCCGACGACGATCAGTAGGGCCAGTGCGGAACCGTCGGGCCAGTCGCCGCCGGCCATGCCGTGTGCGGCCACCGCGAGCGCCGCGGTGACGATACCGACAGCTCCGCCGCGAAGCGGGGCGGCTGAGCTGTCGGTCATCGGTTCGTTCAGGGGTCAGCGCACGCCGAGACGGGCGAGCAGATCGGCCTCGATGCCGTCGAGCTCTGCGGAGATAGCGGCGTGTGCGGTCTTGCGGCGAGCGGGCGGCATCTGCTCGGATGCGCGGACAGCGGTGGTCAGATCGTCGAGACGCTCGCTGATCGCGGCACCGAAGCTCTTGGTCTCGGGATCGGAGTGGCGCGCACCGATGGTGTTGAGCGACTTCTCGGCACCGGCGATGCGGGCGCTGAGCTTGCCGCCGTGGCCGGTGTACTCGCTGAGCTGATCGGGTGCGACACCGAGCTGCTGCGCCTTGCGGCTGTCGAGCTGCGCACGCACGACGGTCGCACCGCGGTAGAGGATGGGGGCCAACACCGGAATCAGCAGCCGGGCAATACCGAGATACTTGCGGATCTGAGCCACGCTCAGTGTTCCCTGCATCGCAGCTTTCTGCTGAGCCTTGAGGGCAGAGACCTGCGCCTTCTCGACGTTTTTCTGCGACTTGGCCTCCACCGCGCTGAGCTTGCGCTGTGCCTTGGCGATCGCCTTCAACTGCTTGCGCTCGTTCTTCGCGCCCAGTTTCGCTTCGAGTGTTGCCTTGTGCTTGAGAGCTTTGGCCTCTGCCTTGCGAGTGGCACGACCCTTACGCTTGCGGAACAAACCCATCGACAAGGCTCCTGACATGTGCTGCTGGGCGGGAAAAGTGCGTTCCACACACCTTATCGGGCGGTGGTGTTCGCAGGCTGACGGGCGGTGATCTGCACCGGCTGTCGGAGGGCTGACCTAATGTCTTGAAGTGTGAACGGTCGACGAGCTCCTGCACCCGTGCTGCTCGATGCCGGATCGTTGACGCGGTGCAGGCACCGGCTCTATCTCGACACCGCGTACGGATCGTTGCTACGCGGTGAACCCGAGAACCCAGGGGTGCGGCAGCGTCGAGAAGCAGCTCAGGCCCACCGGGAGAACATCCGCGCGCAGCTGGCCGTGGACGATCCGATGCTGTGGACCGAGATCGACGAGCCCACCGCCCGAGACGCTGCCGACGCCACCGTCGCCGCCTGTCGGGACGGAGTGGAACGCATCTGGAACGCGGTACTGCCCCTCGAACGCGACACCGGTCGACGCGGGCGCAGCGAACTGCTCGTCCGCGACGCGTCCGGCGGCTACATCCCGGTGATCGTGGTCAACCACAAGGTCACCGACCCCGGCCGCGGCGCGCGCACCACCCCGCTCGATCGATGGTCTCCGGCGATCGACGAGACCCGCAAGGTGCGCAGCCAACTCCGCGACCAGCTCCGGCTCGCTCACCTGTATCGGATGCTGGCGCACGAGGGCCTGGCCACGGCCACGCCTCTCGGCGGCGCGGTGGGCTACAAGGGCGAATGCATGCTGGTGCACGATCTCACCTCGGTCCTCGACGAATACGACACCCGCTTCGCAGACCGGCTCTCGGTTGCACAGGGCACCGCGTTCACCGTTCCCTCCCAGGTCAGTGAGTGCCGATCCTGTTCGTGGTGGTTCGACTGCAAGCCGCAACTCGAGGCCGTTCGTGACGTTTCGCTGGTGGCCTCCGGTTCCCGCGCCGATGTGCTGCGCAGCGCGGGCGTGCGCACCATCGACGAGTTGGCGCAGTGGACCGGCCCGGCACCGGAGGAGTGGCCTTTCGGAAACTTCGACGACGCCGTGTCCGCGGCACTGGCCTGGCGAGCCGACGTGCCGTTGCTGCGGCGCTCGGAGACCGTGACGGTGCACCGCGCCGACGTCGAGGTGGACGTGGACATGGAGAGCTATCAGGAACACGGCGCGTACCTGTGGGGCACGCTGCTCACCGAAGCGGGTGGCCCGCCGCCGACCTATCGCGGCTTCGTCACCTGGGATCCGCTGCCGACCGCGGACGAGGGCCGCTCGTTCGCGGTGTTCTGGAACTGGTTGATGGACACCAGGGCCGATGCGGCCGCGCGCGGCAAAACCTTTGCTGCGTACTGCTATTCACGGCAGGCGGAGGACAAGTGGTTGCTCGATTCGGCCCGCCGCTTCGCCGACGTTCCCGGGGTGCCCACCGAGGCGCAGATCCGCGAGTTCATCGACAGTGAGCAGTGGGTCGACATCTACCAGGCCGTGAGCGATCAGTTCATCTGCCCGAACGGCAAGGGACTGAAGAAGATTGCGCCGGTCGCAGGATTCGCGTGGCGTGACGACGAGGCCGGCGGCGAGGCGTCGATGGGCTGGTATCGGGAAGCCGTCGGATACGACGACGAGCCCGACCACACGCAGCGCGAGCGACTGCTCGTCTACAACGAGGACGACGTTCTGGCCACGAAAGTGTTGCGCGAGTGGATGTCCGACCGTGCGGAGAAGGAGATCCCGACGGTGGCGGACCTGCGCGCTCGCGCGTGACCCCGCGTCGATCGGCGGGGCCACGCGGAGTGGTCAGTGGTTAACGCGGAGCCATACGGATCGCACCGTCCATGCGGATGGTCTCACCGTTGAGGTAGTCGTGCTCGGCGATCATCTGGACCAGCTGCGCGTACTCGGTGGGCTGAGCCAGGCGCGACGGGAACGGTACCGACGCCTCGAGGCCCTGACGGTATTCCTCGGTGACGCCTGCCAGCATCGGGGTGTCGACGATGCCGGGGGCGATGGTGTTGACGCGGATGCCGACCTGCGCGAGGTCGCGGGCAGCGGTGATGGTCATCGCGTGCACGCCGCCTTTGGAGGCGGTGTAGGCGATCTGGCCGATCTGGCCCTCGAAGGCGGCGACCGATGCGGTGTTGATGACGACGCCGCGCTGGCCCGCATCGTCGACGGTCGACTGCGACTGCATCCGGTTCGCGGCCAGCCGCATCACGTTGAACGTGCCGAGCAGGTTGATGGTGATGACCGTGCGGAACAGCTCGAGATCGTGCGGTCCCTTCTTGGACAGGATGCGGCCCGCCCAGCCAACGCCTGCGCAGTTGACGACGATGCGCAGCGGCACACCGGATGCGACGATCGTGTCCAGGGCGGCCTCGACCTCGGCCTCGCTGGTGACGTCGGCGGGCAGCAGAGTCACCCCGGCCGGGACGCTGTCTCCGGCGCGCTCGATGGACTGCGGCAGATCGAGCCCGAACACGGTGACGCCTGCGGCGGCCAGACGAGCGGCCGTTGCGGCACCGAGGCCCGACGCTCCACCGGTGACAAGTGCTGCTGTTCCTGAAATCTCCACGTCGTACGATCCCCTTCGCTCACGGTGGCGGGCCGCGGCACAGGCAGCGACCTCGTAGTCGCTTGCACCATAACCGGCGGGACACCTCACCCGCCTTCAGGCACCCTGGATGGGACCTACTTGATCCCGCTGCGCGCGAATCCGGCGATGAAGTACTTCTGGAAGAACAGGAAGAGCAGTGCCATCGGCACGACGTTGATCAGCGCGAACGCCATCGTGGCACCGTAGTCGCTGTTCGCCTGGCCCTGCAGGTACAGCAGACCGATGGGCAAGGTGAACAACTCGTTCTCCCGCAGCGCGATGAGTGGCCACGCGAAATCGTTCCACGATTGCAGCAGGCTCATGAAGGTGAGGACAGCGATCAGCGGTCCCGACAGGGGCAGCACGACGCGCCGGAAGATCTGCCAATGCCCGGCACCGTCGAGACGCGCCGCCTCGAGCAGCTCGCGCGGAATGCCGAGCATGAACTGGCGTGCGAGGAACAGCCCGAACGCCGACGCCGAACTCGGCAGGATCACCGCCCAGTACGTGCCGTACAGGCCGAGACCGACGACGATGCGGAACAGTGCCACCATGATCACCTGCACGGGCAGCACCAACGTGGCCAGCGCGATGAAGAACAATGGCGTCGAGAACCGAAACCTCAAGTGCGCAAACGCATATCCCGCGAGCAGGCTCGTGACCACGGTGATGATCGTGACCACGACGGCGATGGCGATCGAGTTGCCGAGCCACGTCGCGACCGGGAACGAGTCGAACACGCGAGTGACGTTCTCCCACGTCACCTGGCGCGGCCACAGGCGCAGTTCGCCGCCGCCCAGCAACTCACCGCGAGTCGAGAACGCCACGGCGAGCATCCAATACAGCGGAGCGACGGTGATCAGGCCGATGACGGCGATGACCACCGTGCGCAGTACCAGTGCCCGGCGAGCGGACGCGTTCCTCGGCCCACTCATTCGACCAGATCCTTCGTTCGGCTCGCGCGCCACTGTGCGGCGGCGAAGACGAGGGCGAACAGGAACAGCACCATGCCGATCGACGCGGCGTAACCCTGATCGCGGGTGACGAACCCCGTCTCGTAGGCGTAGGTGACCAACACCGATGTCGCCCCGCCCGGTCCGCCGCCGGTGAGAACGAAGACCAGATCGAACACCTGGAACGAGTAGATGACGTTGAGCACCAGCAGAAAGAACGACGTCGGACCGAGCAGCGGCACCGTCACGTTCCGGAAGCGTTGGAACGCGTTGGCACCGTCCAACCGGGCCGCCTCGTACAGATCGGGACCGAGACCTTGCAGGCCGGCCAGGTAGATCAGCATGTTCAGCCCGGTGCGCCACCACACGGTGGCGATGACGATCGATGCGAACGCCGGCCCTGGAGACGATTGCCAGTCGATGGCGGGCAGACCGAGGAACCCGATCAGATTGTTGAGCACACCGGAGTTCTGGTCGAACACCAGAATGCCGATCAGGCCGGTCGCCACTCCGGAGACGGCCATCGGCAGGATCACCAGCGAGCGCCACAGCGGCCGGGCGGGCAGCGCGGAACTGAGCAGTACGGCCGCGATCAGACCGAACAGCATCGACAGCGGAGTCACCAACGCGGTGAACAGCAGAGTATTGATCAGTGCCCGCCAGAACAGCGGATCCTCCACCAGGCGTGTGTAATTCGCTGCGCCGACGAACTCGCCTGCACCGAATCCGTCCGTCTGCTGCAGGCTGACGACGAACGCGGCGACGAGGGGAACGAGCACGAACACCGCCAACAGTGCGTAGCTGGGGGCGAGAAACCCGGCGGCTGCGAACGCCTCCTTCCTGGCCCCGGTGCGCTTGGTCTGGGCTTCGGGCCCTGGCCCGGTTTTCTGCCCGGCACCGGTGATCGGTTCGGCCGTCATGCGCCGGTGACCTCGGCTATTCCGCTCTGCAACGCGGAGACGGTGGCAGCGGCATCCTGCGAACCCGCGAAGGCGAGATCGAGCTGCTCCTTCAGAACCGGGATGATCGCCGACATCGACGGGGATGCCACCTGAGCTGCATCCTGCGGCTGCACGGTGGTCGCCTGTGCCGCGAAGATCGGAGCCAGCTCCGACCGGACGTCGAACTCGAGGTCGGAGTTGAGCAGGTCGTTGCGCGTCGGCAGCAGTGAGGCGGCCCGGCAGAAGTTCCGCATCTGCTCCTGCTGGGTGACGAACTCCAGGAACGACGCCGCCAGCTCCGGCTGAGAGGTCTGCGACGTCGCCACGAGTGCATTGCCGCCGAAGTCGCCGCCGCCCCGGCGATCTCGCGGCGCATAGGTGGCCGTCCAATCGAAACTGGCCGTGGCATCGGCGTCGGGCAATTGGAACGCACCCGACCAGACCATGGCCACCGACTGCGAGAACCAGGCCTCGCTGGCGTAACTCGACGATGCGATGGTGTTGTTGGCCGGCACGTAGCCCTTGGAGAAGAAGGACGACGAGAATTCGACGGCCCGTCGAGCCTCGTCGGAGTCGATCAGTGGCGTCTTCTGGTCCTCGGCCAGGAAGGATCCGCCGGCCTGGAACAGCAGGCTGAGCCAGCGGGTGACACCGTTGCCCTGCCAGTTGTAGGCCCATGGGTACTGGTCCGCCGGCAGCGAGGAACGCAGTCGGTCACCGATCGACGCCAACTCGTCCCACGTCCAGGCGTCGTCCAGAGTGGTCGGAACCGAGTCGATACCGGCCTGCGACAACAGGTTTCGGTTCACCAGAATTGCCGAGGTATCGGTGTGGTGCGGCAGGCCGTAGGGAATTCCGCCGTTCTGCACCGCAGCCCACGCCGTCGGCGTGAACTGATCACGTGTGTCCGACGCCAACAGCGGCGACAGATCCAGCAGTTGGCCGCGGCCTGCATACGCGCCGAACGTGTAGTACGGCACGCGGAAGATGTCGGGCGGATTGCCCGCCTGGAGCTGGGCGTCGATGTTGGTGAACATCTGCTCGTACGGCACCGCGTTGAGGGTGATCGTCGACCCGGGATTGGCCGCCTCGAACGCGCTGATCGAGGCCCGGAAGCCGGCCAACTCGGCGTCGGTTCCCCACGTGGTGAACGTCAGCGTGCCCTCGGCCTGTTGCGACGGGCTGGACTTGACGAAACCGCACCCCGCCAGCAGCAACGGCACTGCGGCGGCACCGGATCCGATCAGGAAGGATCGACGATCGAGAGGCATTGCTGGGCTCCGTTCATCGGCTGCCGGTGCGGCAGACCAACTGGTCCGCCGCAGGGTAACCACGACGGTCTGCGCCCAAACCCGGCCGTCAGCTTCGGTTGCGCCCGGTGTGGTCGTACTCGACTCGGTGTGCACCGTCGCCCAGGTCGTCGAGCAGAATCGTCGCCGCCACGGGGCGGCCAGGAGGTAGGAGCCGGACCGTCACCGCGCCTGCTTCGGCGGCATCGAGTGCGCTCGACGCGGCGGCCACGATGCGTTCTCGGGCGTCGTCGTCGAGAGCGTTCGGAGATCGGTCGTCGAGCAGCATCACCTCCACCCCGCGGGCCCGCGCAGACCTGGCCGCGCGAGCGAGGTCGGGCCGAACCAGACCGCGGGCGCGCAGGGTGTCGCGAAGTTCGGCTTCGAGCAGCCGACACGCGAGGATCTCCTCGTCGGTGGGATCGGGACCGTCGGCGATGCGCTGCAGCAGCGGACGGGCCAACGCGTCGAGACTGGCCAGCCGAGCGTCGCGTTCCTCGAGAACTGCCGCCGCGGCAGCCTGGGACGCGATGCGCACCGTCGACTGCCTGCGCAGCTCGAAAATTGCCGCGGCCAGCGGACGGATGGTGAACGCGAAGAACGTCGACATCAACAGCGGCGCGATGTTGATGGCGCTGAACGAGAGTCCGTACAGAAATCCCTGACCCGTCACGACCGCCCAACCGATGGCCACGGACATGGTCAGTGTCAACCCGACCCACGCGGCCAGCGTCCGACCGCGCACGCACATGAAGGTGTAGATCACCAGTGGCATGCCCAGCGGCCACGTCTGCAGGCTCCCGTTCAGCGGTACCGGCACCACTGTGAAGACCAGGGCGGCTGCCACCGGGCCCGATAGGGTCATCAGTACGGTCGACCGCAGGCTCGGCGGGTCACCCGGCGCGCGGAGCAACAGGATGACCGCGGCCGAGAGCGCCAGCACCGCGGCGTATTCGGGCCACACCGCGGACACCCCGGTCAGGGTCGTCGATGCACACACCAGGCACGCGAGGATGAAGAATCCGGCAACCGCATATGCAGCTGCCGACTTCATCGACAGCAGATCGCGAACGTCCTCGCCGTTCATCGCTTCCAGCCCAATCGCACGATGGTGCCTGCGGCGGAGGACACGATGTCGGCAGATCCGCCGTCGAGCTGACGCATCCGGCCCTCGATGCTGACGGCGACGCCGAGTCGGTGGGGCGGCACCGAGCGTCGATCGAAGCCGATGCCGTCGTCCATCACGGTGATCTCCACCGTCGACGGAGCCAGCCGGGCTGTGACCGACCGTTTCGATGCCTGTGCGTGAATCAGACTGTTGCGCAACGCTTCGGCCAGTGCGGCAGCGATGGCTCGTACTGTCTCGGCCGGGTACTGCTCCGTCCGCTCCAACAAGTCGTCTTTCACGGTGAATTCGATCGACTCGTCGACCGTCGTTGCGGCAGAACGGAGCTGAGCCAAAACCTCGTCGGCCGAGAACGTTTCGAGGACGGTGCCTGTGGTCAGGTCATCCAGATGCATCAGAGCCGAGCGGGCCTGACGCGCCAGGCTTGGCGTGCGGCCGTGGCGAGTCACGGCGAGCAGTGAGGACATGACCTCGTCGTGGATCAGCGCGTCCAACCGTTCGCGCTCGACCTCGCGCGCGGTGGCCGCAGCCGCCCGGGCTGCGTCGTCGTGTGTCGTCGAGATCGTCGCGTCGAGAATGCGTCCGGTACGTACCGCGGCCAGTGTTGCGGCGACGAACACCGTGCAGAACATCATTGCGAAGCAGATCTCCGCGACGATGTTGCTGCGGGGGAACGGTTCTCGCACAGCTTGATTGGAGAGCTGTACGAGAACGACGCTGACGGTCATGTGAACGAACGCCGGGACGGGGTGCCACACCGTCGCAGCAGCAAGTGCCGCCACGCCGGGAAATGCCGCGAGAAACGTTCCCCCCTGATCGAACGTCACGCCGTCCCAGGCAGTCCACCACAGCGCGGCCATGACCGGGAACGCCAGCGCGGCGATGGATCCGGCCGTACGAATCACTCCGATGCTGGGGTGAAATGTGGAGGCCGCGAAGGCGAAACCGGTGCCGAACACGACGGCCACTGTCGTCGGAGTCCACCACCCGGGAACGACGTTTCCGGTGCGTGCGATATCGGGAATCAACAGCAGCAGGTACGCCCCGTAACCGACACCGACGAATCGGCCGGTGATTCGGATCAGCCGATCGGTCGAGTGGTGCGCCGCATCGGTCGTGCTCACCTGCTGGTCGTCGTCCATGCACCCCTCCCGGGAGAGGAGTGTAAACCAAGGTCAGGCGCGTTCGATGGTGGTCTGCTTCTCCGATTCGCGTGCGGCCCGGGTGCGGGAGCGTCGAACGAACACGGCGACGACGACGGCGGACATCACGACAACCGCTGCGGCAGCGATGTACGGGGCTGCGGTGCCCGGCATCAGGCCCTCGAAGAACAGGACGGCACCGAAGACGAAGAACAGGATGGCCGCGCCGTACTGAATGATGCGTTCCGGCAAGTGCTTTCCGAGCACTGCGCCGACCACGATGGCGAGTGCATCTGCCGCGACCATGCCGACCGTCGAGCCGATCCAGACGCCGACCCAGTCGTTGTCGGCGGCGAGAGTGACGGTGGCCAGCATCGTCTTGTCGCCCAGCTCGGCGAGGAAGAACGCCGAGGCGATCGCGAGGAACGCGGATTTGGTGACCCGGGAGGCTTTCGCGCCCTCGTCGTCGGACAGGGAATCGCCGCGCAGCGTCCAGAGTCCGAAGATGACGAACGCGACGCCGCCGACGATGGAGATCAGCTCGGTGGGAATCGACACCCCGAGGAAGTGGCCGACCGCGACCGAGACCAGGTGCACGACGGTGGTGGCGACGGTGATGCCGCCGATGACGACGTACCACTTGTAGCGCAGGGCGAATGTCATGGCCATGAGCTGGGATTTGTCACCCAGCTCGGCGACGAAAATGACAGCGAAACTCAACAGTAATGCGGACAGCACAGAAGACTCCTCGGTCGTCGAACGGACCGAAGGTCTCGCCCACCGGAAGAACCGGTTCAGGTGCCGGGTCGCAGTTTTACGACCAGTATGTCGACACGTTGATTGGGGGCTACTCCCCTTCGCTGTAGACGACTTTAAGTGCCGTTTCGCGAATTGTCCAATGCGCCAATAAGTTTGGGCACCCGAAAAATCGTGTGCGGGGAGCGGTCAGGACGCGAGGAGCATTGCCAAAACTGCGGTGTCGGGATCGCTGATCGGATCGAGGCCGACCCGGCTGACCATCGAGGTCACGGTGCCGTCGGATTCGGCCTCCACCCAGGCCGCCCGGTGATCGAGGCCGAGATGCGGAAGACCGGGGAGCAGAACGCAGCCGGACGCCGCGCCCGCACACTCCGGGAGTGTCGGTGTCGTCTCCGACGGTGGATGCAGCATCAGCAATGCGGCGGGTTGCTGCGCGGCGAACCGTCCGGGAGCCAACGCGAAATCTCCGATCACCGGACCCTCGGCGACGACCAAGCCGACCGTCCCCGGCGCGGGGTCGTCGGGCAATTCCTCCCGCACCCCGAACACCGTCGACGTCGCCAACAGGCCCGGCATCGAGGCCACCCGCACGGCGAGGGCCAGAAATTGTGCCCATTCCTTGGTGGTGTCCGGCCAGCGGCCGGAGATCACGAATCCGCGCAGCAGACCGGCGGCGTGAAAAGGCGAGACACCGATGAGATCTCGATCGTCCATTGCGCATTCCTCCCAGACAGGTACAGGGCTCGAAGCCGGGTACACGACGTTGGGTAGGAAGAGAATGACGTGAAAACGGCTGGCACACAAGATGGGGAGAGTGCCAGCCGAAACGTAGCCGCCCCCGGCGCTGCCGGGCATTCGCGACGCTCGACCACGGTATCGCCTCGATTCGGGCGACCCTTGCGGCAGCGAAGGCATGACTCGTTCGACGAGACAGGGCCACCGCAATGGATGCGGTGGCCCTGTCTCGCAGTTGTTCGACTGTCGGCGATCTCCTCGGTTACGGGAAGATCAGACCCGGGGTCTTCGACGTCGCGGCCTCGAAACGAGCCTGGACGTCGGCCCAGTTGACGACGTTCCAGAACGCCTTCACGTAATCGGCCTTGACGTTCTTGTACTGCAGGTAGAAGGCGTGCTCCCACATGTCGACCTGGAGCAGCGGGATGATGCCGAGCGGCACGTTGGCCTGCTGATCGTAGAGCTGGAAGGTGAGCAGCTTCTTGCCGAGCGAGTCGTAGCCCAGAACTGCCCAGCCGGAGCCCTGCAGGCCGTTGGCGGCAGCGGTGAACTGTGCGCGGAACTTGTCGAACGAACCGAACTGGTCGTCGATCGCGGCAGCGAGCTCACCCTCGGGCTTGTCGCCACCGTTGGGCGAGAGGTTCTTCCACCAGATGGAGTGGTTGACGTGGCCACCGAGGTGGAACGCGAGGTTCTTCTCCAGCAGGAAAATGGCTGCATGATCGTCGTTGTCACGCGCTGCGGCGAGCTTTTCGACCGCGGTGTTGGCGCCTGCGACATAGGTGGCGTGGTGCTTGGAATGGTGAAGCTCGTTGATCTCGCCCGAGATGTGCGGCTCGAGGGCGGAGTAATCGAAATCAAGGTCGGGCAAGGTGTACTCGGACACGTGGTTCCCTTCTCTAACGACGCCGTACCCATCATGTGATGCGGGCACGTTCGTCCTACTGCGGATCATTCGTAGGGTTCAACCCAATCTCATTCCTACCCCCAGTGCAACAGTTGTAACCGAGATGCTTTTCTCGGAATAATTTCGCGTGAACGAGACAGTCGAATTGTTCGGCTGTGAATCCGCTCCGAATATCACGAAACAGTTGCGCATCGGCTGCGGATTGGTCCAATACATGAACGGAACCTAAACTCCAGGGTGTGGATGGGGACCGACCGAGCCGGAACACGGTCGACGAGTCCGTCGCCGCACAGCCGGTGATCGCGCCCCGAGTGCAGATGGACGGTGCCGACCTCCTTCGCGTCATCGCCGTCCTCGCGGTGCTCTACTCGCACATCTCGTTCTATCTGCTCGACGACGTCGGCGGCGGCTGGTGGATGATCGACGTCGTCGACACCGTCCTGATCCAGGACGCCGGCCTCAACATGCACCTGTCGTTCGTCGGCGTCAGCATCTTCATGCTGCTCACCGGCCTGCTGATCACCCGATCCGCCATGCGGCAATCGCGTCGGGACTTCATGGTCGCGCGTCTCGCCCGCCTCGTCCCGGCCCTCTGGTTCGCCATCGCGATGGCCGTCATCCTCGTCAAGCTCGGACTCAACGGAATGTTCAGCGGCCAACCCGGCATCACCAACGGGGAGGCATTTCTCAGCTTCTTCCTCGGTGGTTTCTTCCTTCGACCCGAGGTCGCCGTCCTCGGTGTCACCTGGACCCTCGTCGTGCAGATCGTGTTCTACCTCTACTGCATCTCCATGCGCGGAACGCTGCGCACCAGGCCCATCGTGGTGCCACTGGTCGGCGCAGCATTGTGCGCGCTGGTGATCGTCTACAACCTCTACCTCCCGCAGCCCTACACGATCCCGTTCCTGACCAAGGTCGCGGGCGTACTCCCGACCCTGTTCCTCGGCCAGATCATCTACCTCGGATGGGCACGACTGATCACCTGGCGATGGGTCGTCCTCGGCGTCGTCGCCCAGATCGAAGTGATCCGACTGGCCATCGAAGTCCACACCTTCTGGATGGGCGGCACCCACCTCTGGACCCTGCTGGTCGTCACCGGCACCGTCCTCGTCCTCGCCCGATACGACGGACCCATCACCCGCTGGCCCGTCGTCAAGTGGATCGGCACCCGCAGCTACGCGATCTACCTGATCCACACCCTCGTGCTCTACCGCATCTACGCAACCGTCGAACCGCACCTGGGCGCCACCGCCGCCGTCCTGGCATTCCTGGCCGGCACCGCCGCACTCGCCGAAATCATCTACCGCTGGATCGAATTGCCCGCCGCACGACACATCAGCGCGCACTACTCACGCCTACGCACCCGATCCGCCGCCTGACCGAGCCCCCCGGGTACTCAATGTGACATTCAGTGGACTTTTGGGCAGTCGATGTCACGTTGAGTGGACTCGGGCGGGTCGGTTTCTGGTCGATCAGAGCTGCGGTAGAACCTCGGATGCGACGAGTTCGAGGTGATCGAGATCGGTGAGGTCCATGGTCTGCAGGTACACGCGGGTCGCGCCGATGGCTCCGAAGCTGCCGATCTTGTCGACGAGTTCGGCTGGGCTTCCTGCGGCACCGTTCTCGCGTAGTTCGGACACCTCGCGGCCGATGGCGGCGGCGCGACGTGCGATTTCTTCTTCGGTGCGGCCGCAGCAGAGGACGAGGGCGTTGGAGTAGACGAGGGAGTCGGGGTCGCGGTCGGCGGCTGTGCAGGCTGCGCGGACGCGACCGAACTGGGTCTCGGTGTCGGCCAGCGAGGCGAAGGGGATGTTGAACTCGTCGGCGTATTTCGCGGCGAGTGCCGGGGTGCGCTTCTTGCCTCCGCCGCCGATGACGATGGGCGGGTGCGGTGTCTGCACCGGCTTGGGCAGCGCGGGGGAATCGGTGACGGGATAGTGCGTGCCGGCGTGCGAAAAGGTCTCGCCGACGGGTGTGTTCCAGAGTCCGGTGACGACGGCAAGTTGCTCTTCGAGTCGGTCGAAGCGTTCGCCGAGCGGCGGGAACGGAATGCCGTAGGCCTTGTGTTCGTCCTCGAACCAGCCCGCACCGAGCCCGAGGTCGACGCGACCACCGCTCATCGCGTCGACCTGGGCGACGCTGATGGCCAGCGGCCCCGGGTAGCGGAAGGTCGCGGAGGTGACGAGGGTGCCGAGCCGAATCGTCGAGGTCTCGCGGGCGAGCCCGGCCAGGGTGATCCAGGCATCGGTGGGGCCGGGGCCGCCGTCGCCGCTCATCGCGAGGTAGTGGTCGGACCGGAAGAATGCGCCGTAGCCGAACTCCTCGGCAGCTTTCGCGACGCGGAGCAGTTCGTCGTACGTGGCGCCTTGTTGCGGTTCGGTGAAGACGCGCAGCTCTGTGGAAGTCATGTTCGCCAGCCTAAACAGCGGATTATCGGAAGCGCAGACGACGGCTGTGTCAAATCACCATCGATCCACAGGCGGAGTTGGTATTCGGTACACCGCGAGACCGACTCGGAGCTTTGACCTGTGGATAGAAACCGGCACAGGCCCCGATTCTGTGGATCGATCTGTGGATACTGTGGATAACTCATGTGACTCGAGTGACGCAGGTCATAGCGAGACGGCGCTTCGGTCGAAAGGACACGGGTGGCAAGCCCGCGCGGACGCGTGACAAGATCGAGGTGTGTCGCATCCCGAGCAGTCTCCCGCCGTCACCGTCGATCGTCTTCCGGTGCCGTTCCCGACGGCGGCCATCCTGCTCGACGTGCGCGAGGACGACGAGTGGCAAGCCGGACACGCACCCGACGCCGTTCACATCCCGATGGGCGACATCCCATCGCGCGCCGGTGAGATCGACAACCAGTCCGAGGTGTACGTCGTCTGCAAAGCCGGTGGTCGCTCGGCGCGCGTCGTCGAATACCTCAACCGCGTGGGATACGACGCGATCAACGTCGACGGTGGGATGCTCGCCTGGCAGGCCGCTGGTCGACCGATCCAGCGCGACGACGACCACGAAGCGAGAATCATCTAGATGTCGGCACCGCAGGGACGCGCTCAGGCGTTCCAGGTCTGTGCCCGCTGCAGCACTCGTTGGGCTGTCGGCGCACGGCCGGGTACGTGGTGCCCCCGCTGCCACGGAGTACTGCTCTCGCCGGTGTCCACCAGGGCGCCCGCGCACGGTGCCCGAAACTTCCGATGGGTAGCCCGACCGGCGATCTCGTCGAGTAGAGCCGAGCGCCGCAGCCGATCCGTATCGCCGACCCCGACGCCGCACTACACCTCGACACCCACCTGGGGCTTGCGCGACGTACCCCGCGACCCCGAGGCCGATCGCAGCATCGGTCGCGTCGAGCGATACGCAGCCAACGCTCAGAACCTGGTCCTCGTCACCGCGATGTTGCTGGCGCTCGCCGCGTTCGCCGAAGTGTTCAGGTACGGGATCCTGCTGCACAACCGAGTGCGACTGATTTCGCCGATCACCCTGGCCGTGTCCGACGCCTTGGTGTACTTCGCTCAGGTCGGTGCACTCCTCATCGGTCTGGCGGCGCTGATCACCTCGTCCTGCTGGCTGATCGACCGGCGCAGACGTACCTTCGCTGCCGCCGGCTCCACCGATCCGCGCTCGGTGCGCACGATGTTGCTGATGTCGATGCTGCCGTTCGTCCGCATCGTGATGCCAGGGGTCTACCTCACCGAGGTGGTCCGCCTCAGAGGCGGTGCCGATGCCGACGTGCACCGCGAACTGACACTGGTTCGCATCTGGTGGGCGCTCTGGGCAGCGAGCAATGCGCTGGTGATCGTCCAACTGTTGTGGAACCTGCAGGATTCCCTTCAGGCCCGCGCCGACGGAGTTCTGTTGTCGGCGTTCGTGGCACTGGTGGCCGCGGTCTCGGCCGTATCGACCCTGGCCGTGATGCGCCGACTGGAAGGCCGCACGCTGCGCGGCTCCGCCGTGTCACGACCGACCCGCTGGGTGATCGCCACCGGCACCGAGCAGAAGCCGAAGCAGCCCGAACAGCAGCAGCCCGAACAGAAGCAGCCCGAAGACAAGGAACCCGAGTACGAATCCGAGGCGGTGACGGCGTCGTGAGTCCCGATCGTCGTGGGCCACTGGTCGTCGCGCATCGAGGTGCGTCCGCGGCCAAGAAGGAACACACTCTCGCCGCATACGACCTCGCGCTGCGCGAGGGGGCGGACGGCGTCGAATGCGACGTGCGGCTCACCAAGGACGGGCACATCGTGTGCGTGCACGATCGCCGGGTCGATCGAACCTCGAACGGCACCGGCATCGTCAGCGAGATGGATTTCGCCGAACTCGCCCGACTCAACTACGGCGACGCCGACGAACCCGCCGAACTTCTGACCTTGCACGACCTCATCTCGCTCGTCCTGGACTGGACCAGCAAGCCGGTCAAACTCTTCATCGAAACCAAGCACCCCGTGCGGTACGGCTCGCTGATCGAGAGCAAGGTTCTCGCCGAGCTGCACACGTTCGGGATCGGGGCACCCGCGTCGGCCGATCACTCGCGCGCGGTCATCATGTCGTTCGCGCCATCGGCCGTCTGGCGCGTACGGCGGTCGGCTCCGATGCTTCCGACGGTGCTCCTCGGCGACAGCTCGCACTACCTCGGTGGGGGAGCGGCGACGACCGTCGGGGCCACCGCAGTCGGTCCGTCGATAGGTGCACTACGTGAGCACCCGGCCATCATCGACCGCGCAGCAGCGTCCGGCCGGGCCAGTTACGTGTGGACCGTCGACGAGAAAGAGGACGTGGAGCTGTGCCGCGAGCTCGGTGTCGGCTGGATTGCCACCAACCATCCCGGTCGAACGCGAGCCTGGCTCGAATCGAAGAACGTGTAGGTTTTCGGGCGTGGGTAAGAGCAAAAGAAACAGTGGACCGAAGCAGGACAGCAACCGCGCAGCGAAGCTCGCGCAGCGGGAAGCGGAACGGGCGAGCATCGAATCGGCGTCGACGCGCCCGTTCGAAGGCCTCGCTGCCGAATGCGACCTCGTAGCGCTGCGTGAGTTCGTCCCGTCGGCGACGGCAACCGCGCCGATCACCGTGGACGGTCGCACCATCACGCTGGCAACGGTACTACCCGGAGCCGTCGCGGCACTGGTGCGCGAAGACGGGGGCACCGTCGAGGGATTCGTCGGCCTACAGGTGCAGACGCAGTCGAAAGACGTTGCAGCAGATATCAGTAGCGCATTGGGCTGGGTGTCCACCGCGTCCGCGGGCGAGTCGCTCGAAGCCGCGAAGATCACCGACGCCACCCCCGCATTGACCGAGGTGCTCGACGCGTCCGCGCTGCTCGAGATCACCGTCCATCAGGACTTCAACTGGTGGATCCCCGAAAGTGCCACTCCCGCAGCCGATGTGGCTGCCACCGTGGAGCGCGCGAACCAGGCGATCATGCCCTCGGCGCGGATCGAAGCCGACGGCGTCGTCGCGGCGTGGTGGGTGGATGCCGGCGACAAGGCGCACATCCGGTGGGTTCGTCCGGAGAGTGAGGACGACGTGATGCTCGCTCTCGCGCGGCTGCACGCTGCGGGTGATCTCAACCTGGGTGAGGGCTCGCGCTACGCCGGTTCGTTCCGCACACATGGACTGCTGGTGCCGGTGTTCGACCTCGACCCCGAGATGCACCCCACCGAATGGGCAGCGCCCACAAAGGAATTCGGCGAGAAGCTGGCCGAGGCTCTCGCTGTCGACGCTCCGCTCACGGCAGCGCAGCTGCGCTCACGTGACGGCTTGCGCGGTCGTCAGGTCACGTTGCGCTGACGGCTCCCGGCCGGATGTACGGCCGAGAAGAATTGCTCGAGAAAGGACATCGGGTGGCCGCCCGAACAAGAATCCTTGTTCGGGCGGCCACCCGTATGAGCGCGCTACTTGCCCAGACGTGCGGCGGGATCTACAGCGATCCGCCGGCGACGGTGGGTGCGCCCGAGTCGGCCGTCACGCTGGTGTTCATCTCACGGGCGACGAACTGCTCGAGATCGAACAGGTTGTGGCCCGCGCGATCGGCGATGTTGAGCAGCGTCTTCATGCTGGCAACTTCCTCGACCTGCTCCTTGAGGAACCACTGCATGAACTGCTCGCCGAGGTAGTCGCCCTCTTCGCGTGCGGTGCTCGCCAGAGCGATGATCTGCTCGGTGACGGTCTCCTCCTGCGCAAGCGCCAGGGCGATGGCCTCACGGGGATCGGTGAAGACGGACTTCGACGCGTCGACGCCGGTCAGCTCGACCGTGATGTCGCGATCGAGGAAGTACTGCACGATCATCATCGCGTGGTTGCGCTCTTCGACCGACTGCGCGTAGAAGTGCTTGGCCAGCTGCGGCAGATCGACATTCGCGAAGTACACAGCGGTGGCGATGTACTGCTGCGAGGCGTTGAACTCGTTGCGAATCTGGTCGCGGAGAAGTGCATGGAACTTGGTGTGACTGGTTTCTTTGATGTCTACGCTCATGACGAGGACAATATGCCTGGTCAGAGGCGTTGTCATCCAAGTCGAACCTTATTGAGGCGAACGTAGCCTAATACAGTGAATCCTAAATGTCCGCTCTGAGCAGGGCGCAAACTACGCTCTTCCGGCTTCTTTCGGGGCATTGGTGGCGCGGATCACCGTCGAGCCGATCTCGCGTGCGACGTACTGCTCGATGTCGAACAGGTTGGTTCCGGCCCGGCGAACGATGTTGAGCAGACTCTGCATCGCCGCCACCTCCTCGACCTGCTCGGTGAGGAACCAGTGGATGAACTGCTCGCCGATGTAGTCGCCTTCGGCCCGGGCAGCGCGCGCGAGCGCGGTGATCTGCTCGGTCACCGTCGACTCCTGAGTCAGTGCCAGTTCCACCGGTTCGACGACCGACCGGAATGCCGTCACCACGTCGTCGATGCCCGACGCGTCGACCTCGAGCCGATTGTCGATGAGGAAACGGATCATCATCATCGCGTGCCGACGCTCCTCGGCGGATTGAGCGTAGAAACGCGTGGCCAGCTGCGGTAGATCGTTGCGATCGAACCACACCGCAATGGCGACGTACTGCTGCGAAGCGGTGAACTCGTGCCGGACCTGGGCGCGCAGAAGGTCGTGGAACGACGTACCGGGGGCGGCGGGCTGGGCAGACGGCGATGTCATGGTCCTCAACCTACAACCCAGGGTCGTTCCGCAGGCTCCGCTTCCGCCCACCGCTCACGCCTGCCGATCAGGGGCCGCCGGTCAGCAGTTCCGGCGGGATCTCGCGATCCTGTGCGATGGCGTCGAAGAATGCCGGAGCGCGAGTGTCGTCCCACAGCAGAACGTTTCCGACGTCGGAGTCCTGGAATCCGCCGACCGGCACCGTCGTGGTCATCGGGCCGCTGCGCATCGCCCAGGCCAGCGCGGCGAGGTTCCAGATGTGACCTCCCTCGTCGACGCTCAACGACGATACGGTGTCGGACACCAGCGGCCACAACCGCAGTGGGTTGAGGAAAGTCGAAGCGCTCGTTGCCTTTTCCAGAAGGGCCGACATGAACGCGCGTTGATTGTTCATGCGGTCGATGTCGGCCAGTGCCGTCGCGCGGGATCGCACGAATCCGAGCGCCTCGGCTCCGGTGAGATCCTGACAACCGGCGGCAATGTTGATGCCCGCCAACGGATCGTCGATTGCATTCTGCACGCACACGTTCACTCCACCGACCGCGTCGACGATCCCGGCGAAGCCACCGAATCCGATCTCGGCGTAATGATCGATGTGCACACCGGTTGCACCCTCGACCGTCTGTACCAGCAGTGGCGGCCCACCGAATGCGAAGGCCGCGTTGAGCTTGTCCTGGCCGTTGCCCGGAATCGACACGTACGAATCGCGCGGCAGGCTGACCATCGTCGGCGCGCCGCTGCCCTCGGGGATGTGAATCAGAATGATCGTGTCGGTGCGGCTCGGGCCCACCTCGCCGCCGGTCGCGAGCGCGGCTTCCTGCTCCGGCGTCAGGCCGGCCCGCGAATCCGACCCGACGAGAAGCCAGTTGGTGCCGGGGGTGTCGCCGATGCGCCCGGGATACGAGGTGAGGGCGTCAACGCGCGTCAACGAGCTGTCGACGTAGTAGACGACACCTCCGATACCCAGCACGAGAACCAGCAACACGATCAGGAAGCGTCGTCCCCAGCGTCGGCGCCTGCGCGGCTTCGCCGCTTTCGGTGGCCGAGAATCACGTTGCGGCCGAACAGGTTCGGGGCGACGTAGCGCCCGCTGCGCAGGCGGTTGCCTGCGCTCCTCGGTGAACGGCTCCGGCTGCTGACGCGGCGCGTATCCGGTGCGACCCGGTGGATCTTCCTGCGAACGTGAGTACTGACGCGTCGAATTAGCCGCATCCGCTCGAGCCGGATTCGACTGTGCTGGATACGACTGTGCTGGATACGACTGTGCCGAACGAGGTTCGGGTGCCTGCGACCAGGCCTGCTGAGGGCTGTCGCGTGGAACCGGTGTCGGCCGAGGTGGCCCGTCCGGCCCGGGAATGGGGCGGCCGTCGCGTCGGATGAACTCGGTACCCTCCGGCGGCGGCTGGCCCGGTCGATACCCACGTGGGGGCGGCTGTCGGCCGGGCGGCGGGCGGTTGGGCCGTGGCTGGGGCGGCTGTTGCCCGGGTGGCTGCTGACGGGGTCGCGGTGGACCCGGAGGCTGCTGCGGGGGTGGACCTTGCCGGGGCGCGGGATCGGTACGACCGTGCCGGCCGGGCGTGGATCTGTCCGCCGGCGGCGTTCGGTTCGGTGGCGGCGTTCGACCGGGAGGCGGCGTGCGCCGGTCCGGCGCGCCGTGCCGTCCGTAGCGATCGTCGTCGTTCACGGATCGACTGTAACCGTCGTCGCGGAAACAGCGGTCTTACTCGACGTCCGATTCACGGGAGCCACGACAGATGTTCGCGTAGGAGGGCGTAGCCGACGAAGGCGACGATGTCGATCAGAGCGTGCGCGATCAGCAGGGGCCACAGTCTGCCGGTGCGCTGCCAGTAGCGGCCGAACACCAGGCCCATGAGGAAGTTCCCGACACCACCGCCCACACCTTGATAGAAGTGATAGCTGCCGCGCAGCAGCGACGAGCACAGCAGGGACGCGTTCTCGCTCAGACCGAGTCTGCGCAGGCGAGAGATCAGGTACGCCACGACGATGATCTCCTCGGCACCGGAGTTGGCCAGCGCGTACAGAATCAGTGCGGGCACGCGCCACCAGTGGTCGTCGAGGGCGCTGGGAACGACGTTCAGGTTGAACCCGAGGGCGTTGCCCACCAGATACAGCGCCAGCCCGGGCAGCCCGATCAGTGCGGCCAGTCCGACGCCGTGACCGAGGTCGATCTTCAGCCGCGGACGGGCCAGCCCGATCGCTCGTGGTGCGAGATCGGCTCGCCACAGCAAGTACAACCCCAGGGCACCCCAGGCGCACAGACGCAGGATGCTCAGCAGCTGGAACAGCAGATCGATCAGGCTGAAACTCGACCGCGAGGAGTTCAGCGCCACGGTCTGATCGGACAGGGCAGCGGTCTGCAGCGCGTCCTCGACGAGCGAGAGGATGCTGCTCATACCGCTCAGGCCGAACGTCACCAGCAGGACGATCGCGACCTCGACCTTGATGGTGGTGCGTTCGCGGGCATCGGGCGGCGGAGCCGTGCTCGCGGGCGGCGGCGGCGTCAACCAGCTCTTGAAGTCGATCACCGCACGAGTCTGCCCTGTTTCGTGCAGTGAGGTGTCAGCCGCGGGCGCGCAGTCCGTTCAGGAACGGGCAACCGGCGAGAACGCGCAGCGCTCGACTGAGGGAGAGGACGTCCTGGACGGGCTCGGTGAATCCCAGCCGGACGTCGTTGTCGCCGCATTCGCCCTCGATCCGCAGTCGAATGCCGTAGCGATCGATGCCCAGCGGCCGGATTCGACCCTGCCGCAGCGACGGCGGGAGGCGTCGGGCCAATTGGGCCAGCAGGTCCGGGTGGTCGGCGTCGAGGTGCTCGAGCCAGCTGGTCTCCATCTCCCAGAAGGGATCGGGTTCGGCGGCCAGCAGTGTGTCGACGTCGACCGGCTCCGCTCCGGTGCTGTCGGCGACCACGGCGGAGGTGACGATCAGACGCATCAGCGAGGTGGTGTGGCCGACGTCGAGCAGGGCCGGATGCGGATGCTCGGCGGCCACCGCTCCGGCCATGGGTCGCATCAGCGATTCCGGAACCGGACGTAGATCGCCCCGAAGCCACACCAACGACCGCACCGGCTCACGCAGGGCGAGCGGCGCGTGATCGGTCAGTTCGAGGACGGCGGGCGTTCCGGCACGGGAGGACTGCCCGGTGACCGCACTGTCGAGGGAGTCGGTGGGGACGGCGAGGATCATCTCCCCGTTGGGACGAAGGTGGTGCAGGGTCGTGATCACCGGGCCGCTGCCGTCGATGGCCAGGGCTGCGCCCTCGGCGCGCATGCAGGCACTGCGCACGCGTTCGGCGGTGGTCGGTCCGGTGGTGGTTGCGCCGAGCATGGGCTCCTCCGATGCGATCGGTCAGGCGAGTAGGTGAGGCAAACCTAAGTTAGCGCGGTGTGGCGAGGATCGCAAGACCCAGGCCACGTGAGTGGAGCCTGCGGAACGACCCAGGCCCCGGGAGTGGAGCTTGCGGAACGACCCAGGCCACGGGAGTGGAGCCTGCGGAACGAACCAGAGCCGGGACTACCGTTGAGGCGTGCCGATTCCGCTGACCCTCGGTGTGCCACACCGACCCGACCCGAACGCGCTCGTCCACGGACTGCTGCAGCCGATCTGTGCCGACGCCCACTCGCTCGCCGCTGCCCCGCGTGGATCCGAGTACGGCCCGCCCGTCGTGCGGGCTTCGACCCTGCTCGAACTGTCCGAATCGGACGACCTCGGGCGCATCGCGGTGCACCTCGACATCGACCCCGACGAGCTCCGGGCCGGTAGGACCGGCGGCTACGAGGCCGTACGGTTCCACGTCGACGCCCCGGTCGAGCACCTCGCCGATGCGCTCGCGCTTCGGTTGCCCTCGCCGTTGGTCGTCTTCCCGATGTTCGACGCGATCGACGTGGCCGAGACCGCGGAGGCCGTCGTCCTCGCCCACCGGACTCCGGGGATCGACGTCGGCGACACCCCACGGCGCATCGCCGACGTCCTGGCGGTGGTCTCGCACGCCGATGTGGGCCTCGTCGCCCGCGCCGAGTCCGGCGACGATGTGCTCGCGATCCTTGCTGCGACGGTGGCGTCGCTGCGCGGGGACGACATCGCCTCGGCCCTCGCCGCTCCGAACGTCGCCGGACTGCGGGCTCTCATCCCCGAGGCGGCCGAGGCGGTGCGCGAGGTGCTGCTCGGAATCGAGATCGCCGACGCTGCTGCCGCCCGCGCCCGGCTCGTCGACGTCGGTTTGATCGCTTCACGGACGTCGGCAACGTAACCTCGAGGCGTGCCTCGCATCGCTTACTTCGGCCCATCGGGAACGTTCACGGAGATGGCGCTTGCTCAGTTCGAGAGGCTCGGAACGTTCGGCGCAGTCGGTCTGGACGGGGCGGTCGAGCGGATATCGGCGTCGAACCCGCCGTCAGCGCTCGAGGCCGTGCGATCGGGTGCGGCCGACGCGGCCGTGGTCCCCATCGAAAGCTCCATCGAGGGAGCGGTTCCACCGACGCTCGACGCGTTGTCGGAGGGCCGCCGGTTGCAGATCGTCGCCGAGACCGAGATCGAGGTGGCCTTCACCATTCTCGGCGGTCCCGGTGTCACTCTCGATTCGGCCCGCACGGTCAGCGCCTACCCGATCGCACTCAATCAGGTGCGCCAGTGGCTGCAGGCTGCCATGCCCGACGCGGTGGTGCAGTCCGCGTCGTCCAATGCCGGTGCAGCGGAAGACGTTGCGGCCGGAATGGTCGATGCCGCGGTGTCGACGCGGCTCGCCGGTGAGCGTCTGAAGTTGCCGCAGTTGGCCGACGGGATCATCGACGTGGAGGGCGCAAGGACTCGCTTCGTGCTGGTGACCGCGCCGCAATCGGTGCCTGCGCGCACCGGTGCCGACCGCACCTCGGTGGTGCTCGAGCCGCCGAACGATCCGGGCACACTGCCGGCAGCGTTGGCCGAGTTCGGAATTCGCAACATCGACCTCACGTTCATCGAATCACGGCCCACGCGTTCACGATTCGGAACGTACAGGTTCTTCGTCGACTGCGCGGGTCACATCGACGACCCGCTCGTCGCGGAGATGCTGGCCGCATTTCACCGCAAGATGCCCCTGCGGTTTCTCGGATCCTGGCCCACCACAACGGGAACGGGCGGATCGGTACCGCCGCCGATCGACGAACATGTGCAGTGGGTAGCAGACGTTCGTGCCGGACGCGGTGATCTGTGATGGGCAAACTGATTCTGGTCCGGCACGGTCAGACGACGGCCAACGTCGCGAAGGTACTGGACACCTCACCGCCGGGAGCCGAACTCACCGAGCTGGGGCACCAGCAGGCCGAGGCCTACGCGCAGACCTGGATCGGACGCCCACCCGCGGTGCTGGTGTCCTCGGTTGCGTTGCGCGCCAAGCAGACTGCCGGCTACATCGAGCGAGCTACCGGGGTTCCCCTGCTGGTGACCGAGGGAATCCAGGAGACCTTCGCGGGAGATCTGGAGGACCGCGACGACCCGGATGCGCACCGGGAGTTCACCGAGATCTTCAGTCGCTGGCACGCCGGAGATCTGGCGGTGACCGTGCCCGGAGGCGACAGCGGACATTCTGTTCTGGAGCGCTATGTCCCGGTGCTCGACGGCCTCCGCGCGCAGTACCTGGGTGACGACACCGCAGGCGACGTCGTCGTCGTCAGCCACGGTGCCGCAATCCGATTGGTCGCGGCGGTGCTGGCCGGCGTCGAGGGCACGTTCGCGGCCGACAACCATCTCGACAACACTCACACCGTCGAGCTGCTCCCGCTGCCGGACGGCGGATGGTCCTGCGTCCGGTGGGGCACGTTCCTGCCACCGTTCGAGGGCAAGGGCAGCGACAAGGCCGACAACCCGATCAGCTAGCAAGAAGGCCCTGTGCCGATGCGATCAGCTCGGCCAGCGCAGCGGTCACTCTGCGATCCGTTGCGCCGGTCAGTGAACTCCACGACGTGCCGTCGGCGGCGAGGGCGGAGGTGGCGAGGATGCGTCCGGGTCGGGTGTCGAACAGGGCGACCGGTCTGCCGGCCACATGGCGGGTGCCGTTGCTGCGGGCCACGGCCGTGATCTCGGTTCTGCCTGCGCAGGTGGCCATCGCCGACGCCAGAGCCGCGGCGCGGTCGGGCGCTATCCCGATTCCGCGTAGCCGAGACGCGGTTGCTCCGACGTCGGCCGGTGCCGCATCGAGTGCTTCGGCCAGCAGATCGGTTGGCGCGTTGATGCTGCCCGGGTCGAACGACGCAGCCGAGCCGATCGACGACGCGAGGTCTCGGGCCGGATCACCGTCGACGGCGCGGATGGTGACCACGTCGTCTCGCCGCACCGCCGACACCGTCATCCGACCGTCGGATGCAACGCAGATCCGAGTGGCCGGAACGGGCTCGGCACTCTCGACGTCGAACACACGGACCGAGACGTACCAGCGAGGTTGTTCGAGAACTCGCATCCACTGCCGAAGATCCTCGTGGACGCGGCCGCCGGCCGACAGTCCGGCCGAGTCGAGGGAGCGGCGGCCACGTTCCAATGCGGAATCCCGCGCAGCTGCGTCGTCGAAACGCGGGAACACGTTCAGGACGACGGGTAGCTCGGCGATCGACAGTTCGTCGACCAAGAAATCCATCTCGTCCGCACCGAGTGAGGCGATCGGCAATGTGTGGCCCACCGGCACGGTTCCCAAGTCGATCAACGGCCGTTCCCGTTGATGTCCGGCACGGTCGGATCCGCGCCGATGACGGACGGCGCGACGGTGCGGCCGTCCGCGAAGTGCTCGAACTGCTTGAGGTAGTCCGGGGTCTGGTGTTCGTCGTCCTCGGCCTGCCCGCGCGTGCCGGATGCCGGGGCGCCGGCCGCGCCCGTTCCGCGCTGGGCGAGACTGCCATCGGTCGAGGTGGGTGCGCCGAACGCCGTCTGACCGCTCTGAACAGCGCCGGCCGGCATCGAGCCACCACCTCCTGGCCCCAACGTCGAACCAGGAAGTCCGCCGCCACCGCCGAGCCCACCTGCTCCACCTGCGCCGGCGCCGTACGACACCGGACGCGTGGACGCCGGACCGACGGCTGGAGATGCCGAAACGCCGGGCGCGAATCCACCGCCGGCCCCGATGCCACCGGACAGTGCACTCGACCCGATGTTGGACGCGGCGGTGGCCACGGTCGAGACGCCGGTACTCGCGATGGAGGTGGCAGCACTACCGATCTGACCTGCCGCCGCGGCAACACCGGGATTCTGGGTTGCGGCCATCAGGCCAGCGATCGCGGCCTGAACCGGCGATGTCATCAGCGCGCCGTCGGCGAATCTGCCGAGGCCGGTGCCGGAATCGGAGACGATGGCCGGCGGCCGGTCGAACGTGGTCTGGACGATGCGGTGCGAGGAGACCAGCTCGAAGCCCTCCATCACCATCGCGGCGCGGATGTCGAGCAGTCGATCGGCCACCTCGGCCGCCTCGTAGCTGCCGTTCATCACGCCACCCGTCGAGGCGGCGGTGACCTTGGCGGCCTGCACGGCTCCGATTTCGACGAGCGAGGGCATGGTCGCCAACGCGACACCGTACGAGGTGCCTGCCGCCGGGGCCTCGACAGAGAGCGCCGCGGCCTTGACTGCCGTGGCGGCGGTCCAGGTCGCGAAGCGGCCGAGCGCAGCCTGAGCGAGCAGTGCCGACTCGCCTTCCCAGCCTGCGGTCAAAGCCGCGGTGACGGCGGCGATACTCGCCGATGCCTCGGTGAACGCCGCAGCGACCGAACCCCACGCACCGCCGGCGACATGCAACGGCACCGGTCCAGGACCGAGCAATCTCGTCGAGTTTCCCGTCGCCGTGCGTGGCAGCCACACCACACCTGTCACTCCGAGCGTCATCTGATGGCCCCCATGATGTTCGAGCGTTGTCTGCTGCGGTCGAGTTCGGTGCGTCAGATGCCGGGTAGGCCGGGCAGGCCCCCGGCGGTGTCGTCGTCGGTGGCCACGTAGTCCGCGGCCTGTTTACGCAATTCCTCGGCTGCCCGGTGCAACTCCGAAATACCCTGTGCTGCAGCGGGTCCGAAGGTATCGGCCGCAGTGCCGAAGAATCGTTCGGTCAGCAATGACACCTCGTCAGTGCCCGGTGGTAGCGGCCGCACGGGGATTGCCGTCGCAGTGACAGCTGCCTGCAAGCGAGCGGCGACGGCATCGAGTTCGGAGGCGGCGAGCTGCAGTGCCACCGGATCCACCTTGATGACGGTCATGAGCCACGCTCCTTGATCGAAGAACTTTGCGCTGTCGGTAGGTAGGACGCCGCCGTGTTCGGTTCGGTTCCCTCGACGCGAGAAAAATTCAGACGAACTTCCGGGCCACCGAGCCCACAGTCCATGCGCCGCCTCGACGGCTGGCCGCCGTGCGCGTGAGCGGGGAGACGTCGATGCGCCAGAACGAGGACACCGGGGCCGCCAACACCAGCACCACCACGGCTCGAACGACGGCAGGAGAGGTCACCGCCAGCGTGCGGCCAGGCGTCGATCCGACAGCACTCAGCCACGTCTCGACGCGAGAGAACAGCGCGACGACGGACTCGCCACCCGGCGGAACGAACGCCGGATCGCCCAACCAGGCCATCGCGTCGGCGTCGGGCAGATCGGTCATCTCGAGACCGGCCCACCGGCCGTAATCTATGTCGGCCAACGCGGGTTCGACCGAGATGTCCGAGCCGAAGATGCGCGCCGTGGAGACCGAGCGGGTTTCCGGGCCGGACAGGACGCGGTCGGCTCGGGGAATGTCGGTCACTGCGGCAAGGTCCCGCAGACCTGCGTCGTCGAGTGGTTCGTCGCCGGGAAACCGGCCGGTGCGCATCGCGTCGGTTCTGGCGTGGCTCACCAGGATCAGTCGGGTCACGGGCGCAGTCACTGGGTCATTGTGGCGCAGGCACCGTGTGGTTGTGGCGCAGGCACCGTGTGGTTGTGGCGCAGGCACCGTGCCATTGGGGCATCGAGCTGCGGTGGATCGGGACAGCGATTGACACAGCATCGCGTTCGGTGCCACAGTTCGCAGGTTAGACGCGATGTACGCAGGTAATCCGGTGAAAATCCGGAGCGGTTGCGCCACTGTGATCGACGTCGGGCATATGTCCGAATTCGAGAGTCAGAAAACTCGTTCATCGCATGGCCGTCCCCGTTTTCGAGCGGGGACTACGGGACGCATATCCCAGAAGGACACACCATGGCAATCATTCACGCACCCAGTAATACGACGGAGTCGGCTGCCCTTGCCGTCATCGTCGCCGCAACGATTCTGCTCGCTTTCGTCGTGCTCTACCTCGTCGGTTTCGATCAGGGCGCGATCTCCCGCAGTGGCATGTACATGCACGAACTGATGCACGACGGCCGCCACCTGCTGGGCCTGCCATGCCACTGACCGACACACACGGCCCGACGCTGCAGGGCACCTTCGTCCAACTCCTGGTGCGAGGTCTGCTCGCCGGACTCCTCGCAGGCCTGCTCGCCGGAGCCGTCGCCTACGTCGTCGGTGAACCGCACATCGACTCGGCCATCGCCATCGAAGAAGCAGCCGGTGACGACCATCACACCGACAGCGCCCCTGCCGCACATTCGCACGGGGACCAGGACCCGCTCGTCAGTCGCGACGGACAACGCGTCGGACTGTTCCTCGCCACCGGACTCGCAGGCCTTGCCCTGGGCGCGATCTTCGCCTCGGCACTGCACTACGGGCGACGCTTCAGCTCCCTGCCGGGATCGGTACTGGCCCTCGTCGGGGCCGGTGCCGGATGGGTGGCCATCGAAGCGGTGCCGTTCTTCAAGTACCCGGCCAACCCGCCCGCGGTCGGCGATCCGGAGACCATCACCCAGCGCACCTGGCTGTGGCTGGCGACCGTGATTCTCGGTGTGCTGGCCGTCGCGATCGGGATCTACATCGCCAAGGTGGTCGCATCGCAGCATTCGGTGGCGATACGCGTCGGCGCGCCGCTGCTCGCGTTCCTGGTCATCGTCGGCATCGGGTACGCACTGTTGCCCGGTGTGAACGAGGTCGGCTCGGACTTCCCCGCCACCCTGCTCTGGGAATTCCGACTGTCGTCCCTGGCCACCCAGGCGACCCTGTGGCTGACTCTGGGACTGGCATTCGCGTTCCTCACCGACCGCGCAGTACGCCCGATCCGCCGCGAGGCCGTCGCGGCGTAGCCCGGTTCTGCGTCTATGGACCATTGCACCGTTCAGACGTGTGCAAAGTGCCATTGACGCAGTGTGGCCGGCAAGGTCGGCCGGGGTGAATGGACCATTGCACCGCTCAGACGTGTGCAATGGTCCATTCACGCGTCCGGGGGTGAGCGGTGCGAGGGTGAACCGGTCGAGGGTGAGCGATCCGGGTGAGGGGGAGTGAGTGAGCTCAGCCGAATCCGAGTTGATGCAGTCGCTCGTCGTCGATGCCGAAGTGATGTCCGATTTCGTGGGCGACGGTGATCGCAATTTCTCGTCGGGCCTCGTTTTCGTCGTCGACCATCTCGAGGATCGGTTTGCGGTAGATGGTGATGACGTCCGGTAGGTGGCCGCTGTACTCGTAGCGTTCGGTCAGTGCGATGCCCTCGTACAGTCCGAGGATGTCCTCGGTGGGGTGTTCCTCCTCGACGAGAACCACCACGTTGTTCATGAAGTCGGTGAGTTCGCGCGGCAGGGTGTCGAGTGCGTCGGACACGGCTTCCTCGAAGTCGACGCGCGTCATGTGGGTGGGAATGTCACCCTCCGGTGGTGATCGGGGCGGCACCGGGCAGTGGTGTCGGCAATGCGCGGCCGTCGGGAGCGGAGGGCGGCGGGACGGGAGCTGCACCGTTGATGAGGATGTCGCCCTTGGCGGTACCGACGATGGTCGCGAAGCCGCCGGAATCGAGTTCCTTGCCCACCGAGCACGTCACCTGCCTGCTACCGGCGAGCCAACTTGCGACGTCGATGGTGTCCCAGAACAGGGTGAGCGTCTTGTCTCGCAGTGCGGTGTCCGAGCCGAGGTAGCCATTGACGGCGTCGGTGCACGTGGCTTCCAGGTATGCGTCCTGGTCGGCCTCGGACGGGTGTCCGCCGGGGAACTGCTGCGTCAGGTTGATCACCGACGCCACCTCGTACGCGTGCGGTGCCGAGCAGTCCACCGGATCGGCAGGCACGTTCTGGTTGATGCCGACGCAGGTGCCGGTCGGCCAGACCTTCGACTGGTCCTGGTCGAGAATCGAGCCGGTCATCTCCATCAGCGCACCGGTGTTCGACGGCATCTGCACTCCGCAGCGCAATGTCCGCTCACCCTTGGCCCACCCGGCCTGGCTGGGGAACATCAGCCCGACGCCGAAGCGTCCGTTGGGATCGAACTTGGCTCCGACGTAGTCGTCGACGGCGGCCTCGCAGTGTTCGTCGCGCAGTTCGCTGAACCGGATGGAACCGGGATACGGCGACCCCGGACCGAACTCGACGCCGGGGTAGACGCTCATGTCGATGTCGCGAGCCACCTCGAAGCGATGGGGATCGGCGCAGGGAACTTCGGCGAGATCCTGTCGGTCCGTCTCCGGATCGTCGGTGGGCGTCCACTGCAAGCATGCGCCCGGATCGGCGGCACCGAAGGACGACGCCGAAACGGGGCCATCGGTCGCAGGCCCACCGGCCGTCGCATGGGTGGTGATCTTCTCGGGCGTCGAGAACCCGTCGGAGAGAAAAACCGTCGCGCCCGCGGCCAGCACCGCACCGACCGCAACCATGGCCAGCCCGCGTCGAGCTGTGGTTGCAGACAGTGTTCGCCGAGACTTCTCGCTCGGCGGAGAGTCTGTTTCGTATCCGGACATCACCCTCCATCATGCCCGAGTATGTTCGGTCCTCATGAGCGACCCAACAGGTGACGACGACCTCAGCGAGCTCGCCGGCCGACTGTTCACGATGGCCCGCACCGGTGACGCGGCCGCTCTGGCGAGTTACGTCGACGCAGGCGTTCCGGTGAATCTGCACAACGAATCAGGTGACACGCTGGTCATGCTCGCCGCGTACCACGGACACACCGATGCGGTGCGTGCGCTGGTCGAGCGCGGTGCCGATGTGAACAAGCCCAACGACAAAGGGCAGACCCCACTCGCGGGCGCGGTCTTCAAAGGTGAGGACGACGTGGTGCGCGTGCTCGTCGACGGCGGAGCCGATCCACACGGCGGTCACCCGTCGGCAATCGATGCCGCCACGATGTTCGGACGCGAGGACTACCTGGGGTTGCTCGGCAAGTAAGGTTCGTTCTCGTGATCGACCTGAAATTCCTCCGCGAGAATCCCGATGCAGTGCGCGCCTCGCAGCGCACCCGAGGCGAGGACCCCGCTCTCGTCGACGCACTTCTCGATGCCGACGCCTCCCGCCGCGCTGCGGTGCTGGCGGGCGATCAGCTGCGCGCCGAGCAGAAAGCGTTGGGAAAGCAGGTAGGCAAGGCCTCCGCCGAGGACCGTCCCGCGCTGCTCGCCGGAGCGTCGGAGCTCGCTGCCAGAGTGAAGGCGGCCCAGGTCGCCGAAACCGAGGCCGACGCAGCCCTCGACACGGCCCATCGCGCGATCTCGAACATCGTCCAGGACGGCACGCCCGCAGGCGGCGAGGACGACTTCGTGCTGCTCGAGACCGTCGGGCAGATCCCGGAGTTCGATTTCGAGCCCAAGGATCACCTCGACCTCGGCGAGTCACTGAACCTCATCGACATGGAACGTGGAGCCAAGGTCTCCGGCTCGCGCTTCTATTTCATGACCGGCTACGGCGCGCTGCTGCAGCAGGGATTGCTGCAGCTCGCCGCGCAGAAAGCCGTCAAGAACGGGTTCACCATGATGATCCCGCCGGTGCTGGTGCGGCCGGAGATCATGTCGGGAACCGGATTCCTCGGCGCACACGCAGACGAGATCTACCGCCTCGAAGCCGACGACCTCTACCTCGTCGGCACCTCCGAAGTAGCCCTCGCGGGCTACCACTCGGGTGAAATCATCGACCTCGCCGACGGCCCGAAGCGGTACGCCGGATGGTCGTCGTGCTTCCGCCGCGAAGCGGGCAGCTACGGCAAGGACACCCGCGGCATCATCCGAGTGCACCAGTTCGACAAGATCGAGATGTTCTCCTACATCAAGCCCGAGGACGCAGCCGCCGAACACCAGAAGTTGCTGGAATACGAGAAGGAAATGCTCGCCGCCGTCGAGGTGCCCTACCGCGTCATCGACACCGCAGGCGGAGACCTCGGCTCTTCGGCAGCTCGTAAGTTCGACTGCGAGGCCTGGATTCCCACCCAGCAGGCCTACCGCGAACTGACCTCGACCTCGAACTGCACGACGTTCCAGGCCCGACGCCTCGGCGTGCGCTACCGCGACGAGAACGGCAAGCCCCAGACCGCGGCGACGCTCAACGGCACCCTCGCCACCACCCGCTGGATCGTCGCGATCCTCGAAAACCACCAGCAGGCCGACGGCACCGTCCGCGTCCCCGAGGCCCTGGTGCCCTTCGTCGGAACGGATGTTCTGCGCTAGTCGGGTCGTTCCGCAGGCTCCACTCCTGCGCTAGTTGGGTCGTTCCGCAGGCTCCACTCCTGCGCTAGTCCGGTCGGCTCAGGCGATATCGCCGATGCAGTAGCCCTCGCCGCCGATGGCCAGTACGAACGTGCGGTTCTGGTACACCCCGGATGCGTCGATGATGTCTGCGTTGACCTGGGTGTAGATGCCGTTCTGCCCGGTGACGAACACGCTGTCGGGGTCGAACGAGGTGATGCCGGGCAGGATGTCGGGATTGTCCACCAGTGGCGGGGCAGTGGGAACGCCGGTCCCGAGCGCATCCCAGGTCCGACGGCCGTCGCACACGATCGGGTACGTCTCTTCCACATCGCCGAGGTTGACCGGAGTCCCGGCGAGACGTCCCAGGTAGCGATCGACGGTGTAGACCGCGTCTGCCGCGTCGAACACGGGGGCGGTGCCGGTGGGGTAGACGGTGGGGCACGCGTAGCCGGACGCGATCTCACTGCGCTTCACGCTGACCGTTGCGGTGGGCCCGGTCCAGGTGACCGCGTACTGGCCGTCGACGCCGGGGGCGGCAACGGCAGCGAGGATCGCTGCGGTGTCGACGTACATCGTCGGAATGTCGGTGGGCGGAACCGTCCAGCACCGCACCGTGACGACGCCGATTCCGCCGCCGGTGAGGTCGCCCACGAACGGACGCAGCGCCATCGCGGCAGCGGGGTTTCCGGGAACCTCGCCGACGGGTGGGCCTGGCGGGATCGGTGGGGGCGTCGCGGTGGTCGCGGAGGCTGTGGTCGGAGTTGTCGTCGACGCCGCTGTCTCGGTGGTGGTGCTCGAGGCTCCGGACTGTTCGGACGGCAGTCCGACTGCGGAATCACAGGCTCCCACCAGCGCGAGCGTTGCGATCAGCGGCAGCGCGGTCCGGACGACCCTGGTCCGCCGTGGTGGTGCCGCACTGTTCTTCACGTCGTTTCTCCCCCGTTGCTTTCGACCGGACCTGTCATCTCCCGGACCTTTTCTCCGACATCGTCCACCGACTACGCTAACGGACTGTGGAACCCGTCTATCGATCAGTCATCGGCATCGCTCGTGCAGTGTTCGCGTTCGAGGGCCTGAAATTCGACGTCGAGGGCGAGGAACACATCCCTGCCACCGGCGGAGCCGTCATCGCCGTCAACCACACCGGATACATGGACTTCACCTACGCCGGGCTACCGCCACGACGGGTGAAGCGCTACATCCGATTCATGGCGAAGAAGGAAGTCTTCGACAACAAGATCTCCGGCCCGATCATGCGTGCACTGCGGCACATCCCCGTCGATCGAGGGGCCGGTGCGGAGTCGTACAAGTCGGCGGTCCAGAGCCTGCGCAACGGTGAACTCGTGGGCGTGTACCCGGAGGCAACCATCAGCCGCAGCTTCGAGATCAAGGAATTCAAGTCCGGCGCAGCGCGCATGGCCATCGAGGCAGGCGTGCCGATCATCCCGACGGTCATCTGGGGCGCGCAGCGCGTGTGGACCAAGGGATACCCGAAACGGTTGGGCCGCACCAACACTCCCATCTCGATCGCCGTCGGTGAACCGCTGCCGCCGGTCGGTCCGCCGAACGAACTGACCGAGAAGCTGCGCACGGTGATGCAGAAGATGCTGCTCGAACTTCAGGAGAACTATCACCACGAGCCAGGGGCCTACTGGGTGCCTGCGCGATTGGGCGGCAGCGCACCGACCCTCGAAGAGGCAGACAAGCTCGATGCCCAGGACCTCGCCGCGCGTGCGGCCAAGCGGGCCGAATAGAGCCACGCGATGAACCTCCGTGGTGAACAGGTCGTGTTGCGGCCCGTCACCACCGAGGATGTGCCGGAGCTACGCCGAATACTGCACACCCCCGAGGTGTACGCGCGATGGGGCGACGAGGACGCCGACGAGAACTGGCCGTTCGACAACCCCGACGAGAAGCGTCTGGTCGTCGAATTGGATTGCGCACCAGTGGGATTGATCCAGTACGGCGAAGAGACCGATCCGATGTACCGGCACGCGTCGATCGATATCTTCCTCGACCCGGCAGTGCACGGCCGCGGCGTCGGAAAGGATGCCGTGGGCACGCTGGTGCGGTACCTGACCGCCGAACTGGGGCATCATCGTGTGGTGATCGACCCCGCTGCCGACAACGCGGCAGCGATAGCCTGTTACAGCGCAGTCGGATTCGAGCCGGTCGGGATCATGCGTCGATACGAGAAGGGCCCGAGCGGCTGGCACGACAGCCTGTTGATGGACTTGATCGTCGAGTAGCTATCGGTGGTTCGCCGGAGTGGAGCCCGCGGAACGACCCGTGGGGCCAGGAAGTGTCAGTCGGAACCGCGCGCCGGTAGGCCCTGCGGCACAGACGAGTTCGCCGCCATGAGCGCGCGCCAGTGTGCGCGCTATGGACAACCCGAGCCCGACGCCGCCGGAAGAACGGTCACGCGCAGCATTCAGCCGCACGAGCCGTTCGAAGATCCGCTCACGATCGGCTTCGGCGACACCGGGACCGTCGTCGTCGACGGTGACGAACGCCTGTGAATCGGTTCCTGTCGTCACTCGGACGCTACCGTCCGGCGGCGTGAAGCGAGCGGCGTTGTCGAGTACGTTCGACAGAACTTGCTCGATGCGGCCGACGTCCACCCTGACCGGCACCGGTTGCGAGGCGTCGACCTCGAACCGGACCTGCGGGGACAGCAGTGCAGCACGCTCGACGGTGCGTCGGACCACGTCGGCGAGATCCGCGTCGGACAACTCCAGCTCCGAAGTGTTCTCTGCACGAACGGAATCGAGCATGTCGCCCACCAGGCGCGAGGCCCTGGCGGACTCGCCGACCAGCAACTCGCTCCACCTGCCGACCCGATCGGGGCGGTGCTCCGCGTCGCGCTGCAACGACTGGGCCAGCGCCGAGATCCCGGCCACGGGTGTGCGCAATTCGTGTGCCGCGTCGGCCAGGAATCGGCGCATGTCCTCCTCTGCCCGACGCGCCGACTGGGCTGCCGCAGCTTCCTTGCGCTCGGCATCCTCGAGGGCGTCGAGCATCTCGTCGACGGCCGATGCGGTGCGGCCCAGGTCGGTCTTCGGCTTGGACGGCAGTAGCCGTCGCCCTCTGTCGCCGTTGGTGATTCGGCGTGCGACCGACGTCATCGAGTCCAGGGGGGACAAGGCGCGCCTGACCGCGTAGATCAATGCGGCGGCGGCCAGTAGCAGAGTGACTGCACCGGCACCCACCATGAGAATGCGCAATTGTCGGCGCACATCTGCGATCGCGGTGGTGTCGCCGAGCAGTGACAGCGTCGATCCATCGGGCAGGGGCTCGGTGATTTCCAACGAATCCGACGGCGGGGCAGGAGGATCGGGTGGACCGGGAGGGCTGGGAGCCTTCGACTGGCCGGCGGGCGGAGCCGGGGTCGCGGGCCTGATATCCGGGCCGGGCGGTCCGCTGCCGGGTACGCCGTATACCGTGCCGTCCGCGGCGGTGACGCGAACCCGGATGGCGTCGCCCTGCAACGCCTGCACCAGATCGCCGGGCCCGACGCCGCTGTCCACCAGCTCGACCGCACGGGATGCCCTGTCGGTCAACCGAGCCTCCAGATCACGCCGAAGCTGTTGACCGAGAACGACATCGACCGACGAACCGACGATCACCAGCAATATTGCGAACAGCACGACGACGGTGGCGACCACGCGGGTACGCAACGAGGGCGTGGGTGTGCGGTTCACTGCGGGGCCCGCAGAGCGTAACCGAGGCCGCGGACAGTGTGGATCAACCGTGGCCCATGGGCTTCCATCTTGCGACGCAACGCACTGATGTGCACCTCCACCAGGTTGCCGTCGTACGCGCCGTAGCCCCAGACCGATTCGAGGATGGACGTTTTGGAGACCGTGCGTCCGCGCTGCGCGACCAAAAACGTCGCCAACCGGAGCTCGGTGGCCGTCAGGTCGAGGACGTGACCGGCGCGCGTGACGACCCCCGCGGATTCGTCCACCAACAGATCGCCCACTTGGATTGCGTCCGAGGATCTGCCGCGTCTACGCAGCACCGATCTCGCTCGCGCGACCACCTCGTCGAGCTGAAACGGCTTGACCACGTAGTCGTCTGCGCCGTCGCTCAATCCGCGCAGGCGGTCCTCCAACTGATCCTTCGCGGTGACCATGATGATTCCTGCATCGCTGCTCTGGCGGACGACGTCGATCAACGCGAACCCGTCCCGCGCACCGGGCAGCATGACGTCGAGAATCACGACATCCGGGCGAAAGCCTGCCATCGTGGTGTCGAAGTCGTCACCGTCGGGCAAGGACGCAGCGGTGAATCCCGCGTCCTCGAACGCGGCCACCAGCGCCTCTCGGATGGGTAGCGAGTCCTCCACCACCATCACCCGGGGAGCGGAACTGTATGTCATGCCTCGATTGTCACCCACCAGCTGAAGTGATCCTGAAGATGCGGCCGGCTTCAGGGTGACTTCAGCTAGCGGCGGCAGGGTCGATGACAGACCGAAACGAACGACAAAGACTCGAACAAGGAGTGAACGTGAACGATCAGACTCAACCGATCCCCGCCGCATCGAACCCGGAGCCAGTCCCCGGGAACGCGGTTCGAGAGACCCAACCGAAGCGGTGGAAGGGACGGGTTCCGATGGTGGCGACGGCCGCAGCGGGACTCGCAGTAGGAGCGCTGGTGGCGTCGGCAGTCTTCGCTGCCACCGGTCCGGACGTCTCACCCGGAGTCTCCTCGGTGGCGTCGTCGTCGACCCTCGGACAGCGGACCGACGGCGGTGGCGGGTCGGATGTACCTGCGGTGCCGGCAACCCCGGACTCCGGTGACGGATCGACGGTGCCCGCCGCTCCTACACCGCCAGGATCTGCGGACGGCGCAACTCCTCCGGCACCGGCGGACGGGGCCACTCCGCCTGCACCGCCCGCCGGGGGTCCGGGCAAGGGTGCACCGGGTGGACCAGCTGAAGGTGGCCCGGGTGAGGGTGGCCCGGGCAAGGGTGGACCGGCTCCTCTGTGCGCCCCGGCTGACGATGCGACGCCGCCTGCTCCGGCTGACGGTGCGACGCCGCCTGCCCCGGCTGACGGTGCGACGCCGCCTGCCCCGGCTGACGGTGCGACGCCGCCTGCTCCGGCCGACGGTGCGACGCCTCCTGCTCCGCCCACTCCGGGTGCTGAGGGCGACGGCATGACACCGCCTGCTCCGGCCGATGGCGCGACTCCGCCCGCACCGCCGGCAGCTCCCTCGGGTTCCTGAATCAATCTCTTCCAGCCCCGCACCGTGTTCTCGGTGCGGGGCTGGGGTCGTCTGTGGGCTTGTGTGGTGCGCGGGTCAGGCGATGTGGGGGCCTGCTCGGGCGTGGGATGGTCGGGGTTGTCGGTACGGGTCGACGGTTGCCGGTGGGATGAACCAGGGGTGGTTGTCGGTGCCGATGAAGACTTCCCAGTCGGAGTGGTGGAGGAGTCGGTGGTGGAATCCGCACAGTAGGACGAGGTTGTTCATGTCTGTGGGTCCGCCGTCGCCCCAGTGCCGGATGTGGTGTCCTTCGGTCCAGGCGGCGGGTTTTCCGCAGCCGGGGAAAGCGCAACCGTGATCGCGGGCGATGAGGGCTTTGCGTTGTTTGGCGGTGACGGTGCGTGCGGTGCGGGCGAGGTTGATCGGGGAGCCGTTCTCGTCCATGACGATCGCAGTGAGGACGCAATCGCAGGCGAGTTGGAGGGAGGTGTTGCGGGAGAGTGGTCCCATCCAGGGGAGCCACCCGACGGTGGTGCCGTCGCCGAACAGGTCCCTGTATGTGCCGCGATCCGTTGCACGGCGGTCACTGCCACTGCCACTGCCGTTGTCCGGCTCGGTTGGTGCGTCGTCGATGATGGGGCTACCGGTGTTGATGTCGACCGGATCGCCTGCTTCTGTGTCGGATTCGGCTGCAGCGCGCGTGGTTTCGTCGTCGGCGATGTCGTCTGGGTCGGCATTGTCGCGGAGGTCGGTGAGATCGCGCAGGGTGATGTGCAGGTTCAGGTGCGGGCGTTCACCGCCTTCGATGGGTCGATCACTCGAGGCAAGGTACTGGTCGAGGATGTGTCCGAAGGCGTCGGCTCTGCGCCGGGCTGGGCTGCGATCGTCTCCGGTTTTGGGTGTCTCGGCGCCGTCGGCGGCGGGTCGTGGTTCGGTCAACGGTGAGAGTGCGGTGAGCAGCTTCTCGCCGGTGATCGCATCGAAGTCTCCTCTGAGTACCAGCCGCCCGTTCAAGGTCTTGGAGGCGAAGAATTCGTTGCGGTCGGTGTCGTCGGCGGGTGGTGTCTTTCCGCCGTAGGTGTCGTGGAGTTTGGTGATCGCTTCCCGGATGCGGCCTGTGCGTGCTTCGGGTCCGGTGGCAGCGGTGATCATCGCTTTCCGGGCTATGTCCTGGCCTGCTGGGGGGAGGTTCTTGGGTGGGGTTTCGGCGAAGGTAAGGATCAAGGCGGCGTGGTCGACGGTGATGCTGCCGGTGTTCACGGCGTCGGCGATGTCGGGGAAGTTCTTCAGTCCGCGGGCGAGGGCGACGATCTTGGTGGCCTTGGACGGTGAGAGCAGGGTGGTGGATGTCAGCCAGCCGGCGGGGCCGGGGAAACCGAGCTTCTCCCGGCTCACGCGGGTGTCGATCTCGGCGACGAGGGCGATGCGGCGGGCCTCCAACAACTGAATCTGGTGGGAGACCGCGGCGGCGTCGGCGAGGAGTTCACTCTCGCTCAGTTGCCAGATCGCTGCGGTCATGGGAGCAAGTGTATCGAACGCGCGTTCGACTGGCAACCATAGTGCAACCGAAAACTATTGTCCTGCTTAACTATTCGCTATCCAGAACCTGTCGGTGGGGTGTGGTATCGGACCGCCACGCCGTCGTACGCGTGCGATCTGCCGCCCTTGCGGCTTACCCGTACGCCCTCGGGCAGTCGATCACCGACGCCTGAGGCGTCGAACGGTCCGCACCAGATGTAGAACTCTGCCGCATCACGCACTACCCATCTATAGACGGGGAACCGTCGGCAGAAGATGTCCGCGTCGATTCCTCTGTACGACTGGAATCCGCGGGTGCGTATCTCGAACGAACTGGTACTTCAGTCCGTCATATCTTCGGATGAACTATCAATCAGCTTCTCTGGCAACACGTTCCAGTTCATCTCGGTAGGCGGCCCACCATGCTGCGTCGCCGTCGGTCATGTTTTCGTTCCCCAGTCGCAACCCGACGGAATCGTCGATGAGCTCGCGCACGATGTCTGCATGCCCGGCATGTCGATTCGTTTCGATGCACACATGCACCAGAACACGGTGCAACGTGACTTCCTGCTTCTCGGCGGGCCAGTGCAGTACGCGTCCGACGGTGTCGAGGTCGTTCGATTCGATGGTCTTGTCGGCGTGAAGCCAGGCCTCGCGATACAGGTCGACGATGAACTCGGAGGGTTCATCGGCGGCGGCCCACATATCGGAGTTCGCTTGCGCGACAGCTGATTTCTCCAGTTCGGTGAATCGGGCCGGGAATTCGCGGCCGAAGGTGAGGCCGAAATAGCCGTACTCGACGATCGCCAGGTGCTTGATCAAGCCCAGGAGATTCGTCCCAGTCGGCGTCATCGGCCGTCGTTTCTGGTACTCGGTGAGACCGTCGAGCTTCCACAGCATGTTCTCGCGGGCGATCCGCAGGTACTGGTGCAGCTCGTCTTTCATGCTGGTCGGCTCGCCCACGCTCGTCAGCTCACCGACGCGTGCCAGACCAGAGCGGCAGCCAGCGCGCCGAGTCCGTTCAACGACCAGTGCAGGGCGATAGGGGCGATCAAACTTCCGCTACGGCTGCGCAGCCACGTGAACACCACACCCGCCGCCGCAGTGGCCACCACGGCCAGCGCTATACCGACTATCTGCCCGAACAGCCCGCCGCCGAGAAACCCGCTCAGCCCCACGTTGCCCGCCGTCAGCCCGAGCGACGACGCGATGTGCCACAGACCGAACAGTAGAGATCCTGCAGCGAACACGCCGCGAGCTCCGTAGATGCGTCCCAACGTGCCGTGCAGAACCCCGCGGAATGCGAGTTCCTCCGGGATGACGGTCTGCAGCGGAATGACGATCATCGACGCGACGATGGCGGCGGATACGGTTGCGTATCGGTCGGCCATGAAGAACGGCCGAGTCAGCGGCAGCAACGCACCGATCGCGACGACGGTGAGGACGATCCCGACGGCTCCGAGTGCGTACAAAGATCCGGTCTTCCACTGCTTGGGAGACAGTCCCAGTTCGGCCCACCCCAGACCGCGACGGTTCGCCAGGACGACCAGCAGGACAGCGGCGATCGGAACCGTCGCGATACTGGCCCACACCGTGGTGAAGTGCGCGATGAGGTTGGTGCCCACGAGTACGAGGACGACGATGGCGACGTCGAGGTAAGCGTGGAAGGCGCGTCGTGGCGCCACGCTCCCGGCCGTGTTCACAGCAAGCATTGGAGCGAGTGTACTGGCGTCAGCTGAGAGCGCCCGGTGAATCGAGGCTTCGGTCGAGGCCTTTGCGGTCGTAGATGCGGGTGAACACCACGCCGAACACGAGCCCGATGAGCAGTCCGAGCGACGTCATCCCCACCGAGTGCAGCAGGCCTGCGTCGAGTGAGGCGTTGAAGTACAGGATCGAGCGGGTGCCGAGGAAGATCTGATGCATCGGCTCGAACTGCGCGAGCCAGGTGAAGAGCCGCGGGCTGGCTTCGAGGGGAATGGTGCCACCCGAGGAGGGCAACGCCAGGATGATGAACACGATCAGATTGATCAGCAGTCCTGCCGTGCCGAACGCGGACATCACCGCCAATGCCGTGATGCCGACCGCGGTGATCGCGAACGCGCCGTACATCCACAGGGTCCAGGCGTGGGTGATCGGCATACCGAGCAGATGACTGATCAGCAGATACAGGGCAGACACCAGCATGGCCAGTACGACCATGACGAGCCACTTCACGAGCAGCGTCCGGAAGCGGTTGATCAGGGTCGGTCCGCGATGGATGTACTTGGGACCGATCTCTGTGGGCGTGAATCCGAGTAGGCCGTCGACGAGTGCGCTGACGATGGTCGCACCGGTGAAGCCCGCCAGGACGAGCAAGAGCGCGTAGTAGAAGGCGGACAGGCCACCGCCGGTGCCGTCGGGCAGAGGATCGTATTGCGCAACGATCACATCGATCGGCTGCGCGAGGGTGAGAGCACTTGCACCGGCGAGCTGAGTCTCGCCGAGCTGTTGGCGTACCTGTTCGGTGATCTGCTGTCCCACAGTTTCATTGACCGACTCGAACGCCGGTGTTGCGACACCGGTCACGAGTGACATTCCGAAACTGCCCGCACGTGGGTTGGTGTAGACCGTGATGATCGGCTTCTCGACGTCCCCGGGAATCACGCTCGCCTGAGCGAGGATTCCCATTCGCTTGGTGAAATCGCTGGGAATGACGATGGAACCGTAGGCCTCGGCCGTCGACAGCAGCGATTGTGCCTGCGCCGGTCCGACTTCCCTGAAATCGACCTTCTCCGGATCGACGTTCTGCAGCAGACCCTCGACGATGTCGTTGCCTATGTTGCGTTGCTCGCCCGCGAGGGTGTCGCCCTCGTCCTGGTTGACGATCGCGATGGGTAGGTCGTGCAGATTGCCCCTGGGGTCGAGCACGCCGCCTAGATACAGCGCGGCGAGAAACGACATCAGGGTCGAGACCACCAGGATGGGCGCGAGCCAGAAACGCGGCGAACGAAGGACGTCGGCCATCGACCGAGGGGTTCTGTCGGAGGTCACCGCATCAGTGTCGCAAGTTCGGCTCCCGTGTGCGCGGTAGTTCGACTCTTGCTACGAGACCGGGATGGAGCCTGCGGAACGACCGCAGGCCCCCAGCCGCTGGACCGTCAGGCGTCGGCCCGACGCGGCAACTTCCACTCCGGGCGGACCCAGTGGCAGGTGTAACCCTCGGGGTACTTCTGCAGGTAGTCCTGGTGCTCGGGCTCGGCTTCCCAGAAATCTCCGGCCGCGGTCACCTCGGTGACGACCTTGCCCGGCCACAGTCCCGACGCGTCGACGTCGGCAATGGTGTCCTCAGCGACGCGCTTCTGCTCGTCGGTGAGGTAGAAGATGGCCGAGCGGTAGCTGGCACCGATGTCGTTGCCCTGACGGTTCTTGGTGGTGGGGTCGTGGATCTGGAAGAAGAACTCGAGCAGATCGCGGTACGTCGTCTGGGTGGGGTCGTAGACGACCTCCAGTCCCTCGGCGTGGTTGCCGTGATTGCGGTAGGTCGCGTTGGGGACCTCGCCGCCGGTGTAGCCGACGCGGGTGGAGATCACGCCCGGGAGCTTGCGGACGAGCTCTTCGGCTCCCCAGAAGCATCCTCCGGCGAGAATGGCGGTTTCGGTGGCTGCAGACATCGTTGCTCTCCTAGCTCTTTATCGATCGATACGTGGGGTTCAACGAACGAGGCGTCCTCATAATTCCGAATCGTGGGTGCGTTCTCCGACCTCGAGGACCAGTTTGCCGGTGTTGGCTCCGTCGAACAGCAGGTTCAGTGTCGATCCGAAGGCGGGGACGCCGCCGATCTCGATCTGCTCCCGCGCCGTCATCTTGCCGCTGGTGAGCAGTTCGGACAGTGCGTCGATGCCCTCCTGGTAGCGATCGAGGTAGTCGAAGATGATGAAGCCCGTCATCGACGCCCGATTGATCAACAGGGACAGGTAGTGCGCCGGGCCGGTTTGCGGATCGGTGGCGTTGTAGCCGGAGATGGCTCCGCACAACACCACTCGCGCTCCCTTGCGCAGCCGTGAGAGGGCCGCGTCGAGGATCTCACCGCCGACGTTGTCGAAATACACGTCGATGCCCTCGGGTGCAGCCGCCTTCAGGCCCTTGTACACCGACTCGTTCTTGTAGTCGATCGCTGCGTCGAAACCCAGTTCCTCGGTGAGCCACGCGCACTTCTCGGGACCACCCGCAATGCCGATCACAGTGGCTCCCTTGGCTTTTGCGATCTGGCCCGCGATGCTGCCCACGGCGCCCGCGGCTCCGGAGATCACCACGGTGTCGCCCTCGGTGAGCTTGCCGACGTCCATCAGGCCGAAGTACGCCGTCAGTCCCGGGAAGCCGAGCGCTCCGAGCCACGTGGGTGCCGGTGCGATGGATTCGTCGACCTTCTGCACCCCCGTGCCGTCCGACAGTGCGTGCTCGGTGACGCCGAACGAGCCCGAAACGATCTCTCCGACAGCATAATCGGGGTGGTGGGATTCCAGCACCCGTCCCACGGCGTGCGCCCGCATCACCTCGCCGATCCCGACGGGCGGTACGTACGAGCGCGCATCGTTGAGCCAGCCCCGCATCGCCGGGTCGAGAGAGACGTAGTCGACGGTGACGACGAACTCGCCGTCGCCCGGCGTGGGAATCGGTTCCTCGGTGAGGTTCCACGTCGACTCGTCGGGACGTCCCACCGGGCGCTGAGCCAATCGGATCTGACGGTTCACAGATGTCATCTACCGTTCCTTCCACGTCGAAGACAGGTCACCTCGACACTAGGGCAGAATGACGTCACGATGACCAACGCGCCGAACACCACCCGCCTCGCCCCCCGTCTCGTCGCCAGCGACGTCGACGGCACTCTGCTCGACCAGCACGAGCGTGTCACCGAACGCACCAGGCGTGCCGTGTCGGCCGTCGTCGCCGACGGCGTGCCGTTCGTGCTGTCCACCGGCCGCCCGCCGCGGTGGATCCACCCCGTCGTCGATCAGTTGGGATACGCGCCGATGTCGGTGTGCGCCAACGGAGCGGTCATCTACGACGCCGCCAACGATCGCGTGCTCAGCGCCGAGACGCTCTCGGTGCAGACACTGCAGTGGTTGGCCGACGTCGCCTATCGCGCACTGCCGGGCTGCGGGCTGGCCGCGGAGCGGGTGGGCCGGACGGCACACGACTCGGCCACCCCGCAGTTCGTCAGCTCCCCGGGCTACGAGCACGCCTGGCTGAACCCGGACAACGTCGAGATGACCGAGGACGATGTGGTCGACGTTCCGGCCGTCAAGCTGCTGATTCGTCTTTCCGGCTCCACCAGCGGACACATGGCAGACATCCTGTCCCCGCTGATCTCCGGTCGCGCCGACCTGACGTTCTCCACCGACAACGGACTGATCGAGCTCTCGGCACCGGGAATCACCAAGGCGTCGGGTCTGGCCAAGGTCGCCGAGACCCTGTCGGTGGACGTGAAGGACATCGTGGCCTTCGGCGACATGCCCAACGACGTCCCGATGTTGACGATGGTGGGACTGGGTGTCGCGATGGGTAACGCGCATCCGGCTGCCGTCGCGGCGGCGAACGAGGTGACCGTCACCAACGCAGAAGACGGAGTGGCGCACGTCCTCGAACGCTGGTGGTGACGCGTCGCCACGCTGGGCACGAAGGTGTAGTACCGGAACGCGAAATGGCCGAGTCACCACGGTGACTCGGCCATTTCCCTGGTGAATCTCAGCCTGCGGGTGCGGGCTCCGGTGCGGGAGCGGGCACAGGGGCCGGTTCCACCGGTGCTGCAACGGGGTTCTGCATCTCCGCGTTGTAGGTGTCGTTGTACGTCTTGATCACCGTGGTCACGATTCCGGTGAGCTCGTTGAAGATCAGCGAGCCGTTCTCGAAGTCGGTCCGGAGGCCCTCCGGCACCCGGAACTCGTCGGTGAGCGGCAGACCGAGCACGCCGTCGACGCCACCCTGCTGCACGTACTGCTGGAAGATCTTGCCGATGACGGCCACGGCCTGGCCTGCCATGTTGGTGATGATCTCACCGTTGGCGAACTGCGCCTTCTCGCGGCCACCGCTGACCTGCACCAGACCGCTCACCGGTACGCCCAGCGCACCGGTTTCGCCGCCCGAGGACAACCACTTCTGAGCGACGGGACTGGTCGACGCCAGACGCTGCAACTCGGCGACCAGGGCCGGGATGTTCTCGCCCAGAGTGGAACTGACGTCGGTGCCCGGACGGGACGGTGCCGCGTCGGTCACTGCGGTATCGGGAGCTGTGTCGGTCACGTCGGGCGAGACCGGAGTGGCATCTCCGCCGCCGCCGAGGTTCGCCGCAGCGATGTCGCGGATCTCTCCGAGCCGCGCGTATCCGGCGTCACCCGGGCATTCGGTGTTGCCGACGTCGCGGTGGCCGAAGATCACCGGCAGGTCGATGCTCTTGCCCTTGCCGACGAACGTGAAATTCGTTCCCTCCGAGGTCATCGTGGTGGTGCCCTTGGGGTCGAGACCGGCCTTGCCCAGTCGCCATCCGAGGAACTTGCCGACCGAATCGATGGTCTCCTGCGAGGGATCCTCGTTGGAGTAGTCGCCCATCATGGCCACACCGACGGTGTTCTCGTTGAACCCGCCCGCGTGGGCACCCTGAACCGGCTTGTCCAGACCGCCCGCGCGGCCCTCGAAGATCTGACCGTACTTGTCGACGATGGCGTTGTACCCGATGTCGCACCAGCCGAGCGTCTGCGCGTGGTACGCGTAGATGGCTCGGACGATTTCGGCCGATTCGGACTTGGAGTAGTCGTTGCTGCCTGCGGTGTGGTGCACGGTGGCACCACCGATGAAGTCGTCGATCGTCGGTGTGGCGCAACGGATCGACTCGTCGGCACCCCACTGAGCGCGGGTGATCACGTTCGGGCCTGCGTCACCGGCGACGGGAGTGGCGAGGTCGCTCAGTGCCGAGTCGGCGGGCGACGTGCCGGGGGTGATGAGTACCGCGCTGATGTCGTTCACGGCCGCGGCCAGCTGTTCGGCCGAGCTGTCGGACTCGGGTGCCGGGGCCGCGGGATCGGCCGGAGCCGGATCCTGTTGGCGCAGTGGCTTGCTCGATGACGCCGGGGTGTAGCCCAAGGGCTGTTCCGCGGCAGCGGGAACCTCGGCCGGAGCGCCGGGAGCAGGCAGTTCGACGACCGGAACCTCGGGAACCGGTGCAGTTGCGAAGCTTTCGGGAGCTGCACTGCTCGTCATCGGCGTCAGCAACACCTGCACGGCCTTGGTCAGTCCGACGAAGATCGGTTCGGTGCCCTGCTTTTCCGCAGCGGGAACGGCGTCGCTCGCAGTGGTATCGACCGGCGCGGTTTGCAGCCACGGGCCCCAGGAGCCGTCCTCCAGTTGCCGGCGGATCTGAGCGGAAGCACCGTCGAGCTGCTCGGAGGTCAGGGCCACCATGCTGAACGGGGTGTCCTGCGTGATCTCCTTGACGGCGGCACCGAGCGGCGGACCGGTCGGATCGGCAGCTTCGGGGTTCACCGGTGCAGAGGCGTCCACCCGAGGAATCGGGGCCTGGGCGGTCGCGTTGCCCGGGGCAGGGGTGGTGAGACCCGGGATGTCGGGAATCTCGATCGGCGGGATCACGATGGAATCCGGCAGCGGCAGGTACTTCAGATCGGAGAGCCGCAGATCGGGCAACGGCAATCCGGTGAGCTCCTGCAGCGGAATCACGATGTCCGGTGCAGCGCTCAGCGCGGTCTCGACGATCTTGGTCGGCACAGTGACGGGGGTTGTCTCGTTGGCCGGTCGAACTCCGGTTGTCGTGCTGTCGGTGAGGCCTGCGACCGCGAAGGGGGTCGCGACGGCCAGTAGTGCGACAGCACCGAGAACGATCGACGGCTTCGTTCGACGGTTCGGCAAGGCGGTACTCCCTGGTTGTTGGTAGGTACGCGTCGTAGGATCTCCGATTGCTGAACAACATGAATCACATCAGCAACATGAGTCCCATCAGACACAAGGCTAAACCTTAGCTTGACAGTTAGCCATCCCCGGGAAGTTCCGGTGGCGCGGCGCGTCGGGCGCGTCACCTACGCTTTCGAGCTGTGACTGTGCACTTCATCGGAGCCGGACCGGGCGCTGCCGACCTGCTCACGCTGCGGGCCGTCGAGTTCCTGCGATCGAGCCCGGTCTGCGTCTACGCCGGTACCTACATCGACGACGCGATCCTCGACCACTGCTCGGCAGGCACCCGCCTGGTCGACACCGCGAAGCTCGATCTCGACGCCATCACCGGTGAGCTGGTCGCCGCCCACGAACGCGGCGAGGACGTCGCCCGCCTGTGCTCGGGGATCCGTCCCTCTATTCCGCCCTGGCCGAACAGTCCGCTCGACTCGACGCGGCAGGCGTGCCCTGGGACGTCACCCCTGGCGTTCCGGCCTACGCGGCCGCAGCCGCCGCACTGGGCGTCGAGCTGACGGTTCCCGAAGTGACGCAGTCGGTGGTGCTCACTCGTGCGCAGGCCCGCTCGACGGCGATGCCCGATACCGAGGCGCTGAAGAACTTCGCCGCCACCCGCGCGACCCTGGCGCTGCACCTCGCGATCACCCGCACGCGCATCCTGACCGAGGAACTGACGGAGTTCTACGGTCCGGAGTGCCCGGCCACCGTCGTCTTCCATGCCAGCAAGCCGGACGAGCTGATTCTGCGGGGCACTCTGGCCGATATCGCCGACCAGGTCGAGGCCGCCGACCTGCGGCAGGCGGCGGTGATTCTGGTGGGGCCTGCCCTGGCTCGACGCGTCGTCACCGAATCTCACCTGTACGACGCGTGCCGGGACCGATCGTGAGGATTCACCTGATCGGCATCGGTGGCGGCCACCCCGATCAGATCACCGTCCAGGCGATCCAGAAGCTGCGGGCGGTGGATGTGTTCATCGTGGCCGACAAGGGCGCATCGGTCGGCGATCTCGGGGCGGCCAGGCAGGAAATACTGGAGCGTCACCATGGCGGCAGCTACCGGGTGATCGAGGTACCCGACCCGCCGCGGGACCGATCACCCCGGCAATACGAGACCGCGGTCCTCGATTGGCACGACGCCCGCGCCCGCGCCTACGCCGATGTGCTCGACGGCCTCGACCGAGGCACCGTCGTGGGGTTTCTCGTCTGGGGCGACCCCGCGCTCTACGACAGCACCATCCGCGTCGTCGAGCGGCTGGCCGCGTTGCGCGGCGACATCGAGTTCGATGTCACACCCGGTGTCTCCAGCGTGTCGATGCTGGCGGCGAGTCATCGCCTCGTTCTCAACCGCATCGGCGGACCGATCGTCATCACCACCGGCAGAAACTTGGCGGGCGACGTCGCCGCCGGCCTCGACAACCTCGTGGTCATGCTCGACGGCAACCTGGCCTGCAGCGCGCTGACCGGCGCAGGATGGGACATCCACTGGGGTGCCAATCTGGGAACGGTGGACGAGACGCTGGTGGCAGGTCCGCTCGACGACGTGCTCGATGAGATCCGCAGCGCCCGCGAGCAGGTCAAGTCCCAGCACGGCTGGGTCATGGACACCTACCTGCTCCGACGTTCCGTTCGATGACACCGGGCCCGCCGATGGGCACCTGGCGGGGCAGAGCGGTCACGATCGTCGGATACCCTGGTTGCCCGTGACTGCTGTAAGCCCCGAGACCACCTCTTCCGACGCCTCCGTGACCGGCCGATACGACCTCATCGTCGTCGGATCCGGGTTCTTCGGACTGACCGTCGCGGAGCGGGCGGCATCCCAGTTGGGTAAGCGTGTCCTCGTGCTGGATCGGCGACACCACCTGGGCGGCAACGCGTACTCCGAGGCCGAGCCCGAGACGGGTATCGAGATTCACAAGTACGGTGCCCATCTGTTCCACACCTCGAACAAGCGGGTCTGGGAGTACGTCAACAAGTTCACCGACTTCACCGGCTACCAGCACCGTGTCTTCGCTCTGCACAAGGGCCAGTCGTATCAGTTCCCGATGGGCCTCGGCCTGATCTCGCAGTTCTTCGGCAAGTACTTCTCGCCCGCCGAGGCGCGCGCCCTCATCGAAGAGCAGTCCAGCGAGTTCGACTCCAAGGACGCGCAGAACTTCGAGGAGAAAGCGATCTCGCTGATCGGTCGCCCGCTCTACGAGGCATTCATCAAGGACTACACCGCCAAGCAGTGGCAGACCGATCCGAAGAACCTGCCCGCGGGCAACATCACTCGATTGCCGGTGCGGTACACGTTCGACAATCGCTACTTCAACGACACCTACGAGGGCCTGCCGGTCGACGGCTACACCGCGTGGCTCGAGAAGATGGCCGCCGACGAGAAGATCGAGGTCCGGTTGAACACGGACTGGTTCGACGTCAAAGCCGAGCTGGTGGCCGAGAGCCCCGACGCTCCCATCGTCTACACCGGCCCACTGGACCGCTACTTCGACTACGCCGAGGGCGAACTCGGCTGGCGCACAATCGATTTCGAGACCGAAGTACTCCCGACGGGTGACTTCCAGGGCACCCCGGTGATGAACTACAACGACGGCGACGTGCCGTTCATTCGGATCCACGAGTTCCGGCACTTCCACCCCGAGCGCCAGTATCCGACCGACAAGACGGTCATCATGCGTGAGTTCTCCCGCTTCGCCAAGAGCGGCGACGAGCCGTACTACCCGATCAACACCCCCGACGACCGGCAGAAGCTCGAGGCCTACCGCGACCGCGCCAAGGCCGAAGCAGCGTCCAACAAAGTACTGTTCGGTGGACGCCTCGGCACGTACCAGTACCTGGACATGCACATGGCCATCGCGAGCGCACTGAACATGTACGAGAACACCCTGGTTCCGTACTTCGAGATCGGTGCTCCTCTGGCAGGCGACAAGTGACCGCCAAGCACCTGCTCGAGGACGGCATCACCGACGCCGCGCCGGTTCTGGGTAAGTCGCTGTTGCAGCGCGTACTGCTGCCGCGTTCCGGTGAACCGCTCGACGTGCGCACGCTGTACCTCGAAGAAGCGCTCACCAATGCCAAACGAGCACACTCGCTCTCGCGAACCTCGGTCACCATCGGTTCCGAGTCCGAGGTGTCGTTCTGCACCTACTTCAACGCATTCCCGGCGAGCTACTGGCGGCGCTACAGCGTCCTGAAGTCCGTGGTGCTCCGCGTCGAGGTCTCCGGCCACTGCCGAATAGACGTCTACCGGTCCAAGGCCGACGCGTCGCGCATCCACGTCGAGGGCCGCGAGGCGGTCGACGGCGATGCGGCGCAGGAATTTCTGATCGATCTCGGTCCGTTCGAGGACGGCGGTTGGATCTGGTTCGACATCACCTCCGACTCCGAGGTGGTGCTCGAGAGTGCGGGTTGGTACGCCCCGATCGAGGCTCCGGGGGAAGCGACCGTCGCGGTCGGCATCCCCACCTTCAATCGCCCGACCGACGCCGTCAAAGCCCTTGTCGCCCTTGGGTCGGACCCCCTGGTGCTGGACGTGATCCAGGCCGTGATCATGCCCGATCAGGGCACCCGCAAGGCGAAGGACGAGCCCGGATTCGACGAGGCCGCCGCGGCCCTGGGCGGCAGGCTCGCCATCCACGATCAGGCCAACCTCGGCGGGTCCGGCGGATACAGCCGCATCATGTACGAGGCGCTGAACAACACTGCCTGCCAACACATCCTGTTCATGGACGACGACATCGAGATCGAGCCCGACTCGATTCTGCGGGCGCTGGCCATGTCTCGGTTCGCCAAGGTCCCCACACTCGTCGGCGGCCAGATGCTCAACCTGCAGGCGCGCAGTCATCTGCACGTCATGGGCGAAGTGATCGATCGCAGCAACTTCATGTGGACCGGCGCACAGAACGTGGAGTACGACCACGACTTCTCCGAGGATCCACTGCGTACCAGCAAACTGCTGCACCGCCGCATCGACGTCGACTACAACGGCTGGTGGATGTGCATGATTCCGCGGGTCGTCGCTGAGGAACTCGGGCAACCGCTGCCGCTGTTCATCAAGTGGGACGACGCCGAATACGGCTTGCGCGCACGCGAAGCCGGCTATCCGACGGTGACGCTGCCGGGCGCGGCCATCTGGCACATGGCGTGGAGCGACAAGGACGACGCCATCGACTGGCAGGCGTACTTCCATCTGCGCAACCGCCTGGTGGTCGCATCGCTGCACATGCCGGGCGACGGCAAGGGGCTGGTGCTCGACACGATCAAGGCCACGGTCAAGCATCTGCTGTGCCTCGAGTACTCGACCGTCGCGATCCAGAACCTCGCGATCCGCGACTTCCTCGCCGGCCCCGAGCACATCCTCGAGATCCTGCCCACCGCGCTGCCGACCGTGCACGCACTGCGCAAGGAGTTCCCCGACGCGGTCGTCGTCGGCAGCTCCACCGAACTGCCGCTCGCGTCCGGTGAGGAGGTGGGAGCCGTCGGGCTGCCGACCAACCCACTGGCCAAGATCGGCCGCTTGGCAAAAGGGCTGCTGCACAACGCAAAGCCTGCGCACACCCAGCATCACGACCGCCCGCAGCTCAACGTCCCGACTCTCGACGCGCGCTGGTTCCTGCTGTCCCAGGTCGACGGTGTCACCGTCACCACCGCCGACGGCCGGGGCGTCGTGTACCGCAAGCGGGATCGTCAGCAGGCTGCGGCGCTGCTCAAGGAAGCCCTGACGCTGCGCAAGCAGTTGGCAGCCGAATTCCCCGCCCTCAAGGCCCGGTACCGCGATGCCGTGCCGCACCTGACCAGTAAGGAAACGTGGGAACGTGTCTTTCGTTACCAGGCGTAAGGGACAGACCGAGGCTCCGACGGAAGTCAGGATCCTCGAGAAGGTGCAGAGCACCGTCGGCAGTGCCCCCGGTGCGATCACCGTCGCCCGCGGCATGTCGCACTTCGGCGAACACGCACTCGGCTGGGTCGCGATCGCCGGTATCGGAGCTGCACTGGACCGGCCGCGTCGGCGTCAGTGGGCCTCGGTGGCCGTCGGGGCAGTGGGTTCCCACGCCGCGTCGATCGTCATCAAACGCATCGTGCGCCGGCCACGTCCTCACGACCCGGCCGTCCGCATCAACGTCTCGACCCCCAGCAAGCTGAGCTTTCCGTCCTCGCATGCGACATCGACCACAGCCGCCGCGGTTCTCCTCGGCCGGGTGACCGGGCTACCGTTACCGGCGGTCCTCGTCCCACCCATGCTGCTCTCGCGCTTGGTGCTCGGAGTCCATTACCCCACCGACGTGCTGGCAGGATCGGCACTCGGCGCGTTGACGGCTGTGGCCGTCGTGAAGTTCGAAGGAGACAAATGAGCGAGGATGCCGCACCCGTAGGCGCACCGCCGAAGAACCTGGCGGACGGCATCGTCAAGGCGCTTCGTCCGCGTCAGTGGGTCAAGAACGTACTGGTGCTGGCCGCACCGCTGGCGGCGGGCTCGGTCACCGACCCCGACGTTCTGCTGTCCGTCGCGCTCGCGTTCGTCGTGTTCTGCTTCGCCGCGTCCGGGGTCTACCTGGTCAACGACGCCATGGACGTCGAAGCCGACCGCGCCCACCCCACCAAGCGATTCCGACCGATCGCCGCGGGCGTACTGCCGGTCAACATCGCCTACGCGATGGCCGTTGTCTCGCTCGGTCTCGCCATCGGCCTCTCGTTCATCGCGAACTGGAAACTGGCGCTGGTCATCGGCGTCTACATCGCGATTCAGCTCGCGTACTGCTTCGGTCTCAAGCACCAGGCCGTGCTCGACATCTGCATCGTCTCCTCGGGCTTCCTGCTCCGTGCGATCGCCGGTGGCGTCGCCGCCTCGATCCCGCTGTCGCAGTGGTTCCTGCTGATCATGGCGTTCGGCTCGCTGTTCATGGCGGCAGGCAAGCGCTACGCGGAGCTGCAGTTGGCCGAACGCACCGGAGCGAAGATCCGCAAATCGCTCGAGAACTACACCACCACGTACCTGCGATTCGTCTGGACACTGTCCGCGACCGCCGTCGTCATCTGTTACGGCCTGTGGGCGTTCCAGGAAGACGCGGGCACGGGTGCCAACTGGTTCGCCATCTCGATGATTCCGTTTACTATCGCAATCCTGCGATACGCAGTGGATGTCGATGGCGGCGAGGCAGGCGAACCCGAAGAGATCGCGTTGGGAGACAGGGTTCTGCAGCTACTCGCCATAGCGTGGATCGGAGTGGTTGGTGTCGCTGTCTACCTCGCCTGACCAGCGAGACGCGCGAGAAGAGAACTCCGCTCGGGCATCGATCACCAGGCCCGTCTTCTGGATCGGGACCGTGGTCACCGGGGCGTTGTTCCTCTGGGGTGCGTGGGAGCGCCGCTGGATCGCCGACGACGGCCTGATCGTTCTGCGTACCGTCCGCAACCTGCTGGCAGGCAACGGACCGGTGTTCAACGCGGGCGAGCGCGTGGAAACCAACACCAGCACCATCTGGACCTACCTCGTGTACGCGGGCAGTTGGCTCAGCGAGGGTCGACTCGAGTACGTCGTCCTGACGATCGCACTGATCCTGTCCACGGCGGCCGTCGTTCTGGCGATGATGGGCACGTTCGCGTTGCGTGGTCGCACCGCGTCGCAGACTCTGTTCCTGCCTGCCGGAGTCCTGGTCTACATCGCGGTTCCGCCCGCCCGCGACTTCGCGACGTCCGGCCTCGAGACCTGCCTGGTCATCTTCTGGTTGGCGATGCTGTGGCTGCTGATGGTCCGGTGGGGTCAACGACGGTCGGGTGGCGTCGAGCTGCTGCTACTGGCCTTCTTCGCCGGGCTCGGCCCGCTGGTGCGTCCGGAACTGTCCATCGTGGCGGTGCTGGCGTTGGCGATGATCTTCCTGGCTCCGCAGAGTTGGTTGTCCAGGCTGCGAGTGTTCGCTTTCGCCGGTGCGGTGCCGGTGCTCTATCAGATCTGGCGCATGGGCTACTACGGCCTGCCGTACCCCAACACCGCGGTGTCGAAGGATGCAGGCGGAGCCAAGTGGTCGCAGGGGTTCGAGTACCTGTCCAACCTCGTCGGCCCGTATCTGCTGTGGCTGCCACTGATACTGCTCGTCGTCGGTGCCGTGCTGTCGGCCTCGCCAGTGCGGTTGTCCCTGCCCCGTACCGTCGGCGGCTGGCTCGCCGCGCTGCGGACGCCGACCGCCGTGGTCGTCTTCGTGTTGATCAGTGGCCTTCTGTTGGCTTTGTATTCGATTCGCGTCGGCGGCGATTTCATGCACGGTCGGACATTGTTGCCGGCATTGTTCACGCTTTTGTTGCCGATTTCCGTGCTGCCGGTCGCTCTCCCGAAACGCTGGGCTGCAGACCGCGCCACAGCGGTTTTCGTCGCCGATCTGTTCGTCTGGGCCGGCATCGTGATCTGGGCCGTCGTGGCGGCCAACACGACTGGAATGCCGCAGGGCTCGATCGTCGGCCGCAGTGGCATCGTCGACGAGCGGGCGTTCTACTCGCTCAACACCGGGCACGCTCATCCGATTCTGGCCTCGGACTACCTCGACTACCCGCGGATGCGAGGAATGGTCGAGGCGATCGAGGACACTCCCGACGGCGGATTGCTGTTGCCCTCGGCCCAGTTCACGTACTGGGATGTCGTTCCACCGCCGCTGCCGATCCCCGAGGGTGGATTCGGTCACACCGTCTTCTTCCTCAACCTCGGAATGACCAGCATGAACGTCGGCCTCGACGTGCGGGTCATCGACCAGATGGGGCTGGCATACCCGTTGGCGTCGCACACCGAGCGGCTCGAGAACGGCCGGATCGGGCACGACAAGAATCTGTATCCGGACTGGGTGGTGGCCGATCTCGGACTCGTCGCCGTCCATCCGTACCTGCCCTGGTACATGGACGAGGACTGGGTCACCGAGGCTCAGGTGGCGTTGACCTGCCCCGACACCCAGGAGCTGCTCACCTCGTATCGGGCCCCGCTGACGAAGGATCTGTTCGTTCGCAATTTCAAGCGTTCGCTCTTCTATGCCGGATATCGCTTCGATCGGGTGCCGAAATACGAAATACAACGATGTGATCTTCCGGCCCCGATATTGAAGGCGGACAATTAGGTGTCCGAACACGAAAAGGTCACCGGGTTGCGCCGAAATGGTCTCGACGCCAAGATGAGCTATCTCGATCCTGTAACGGTGGCCGCCCTCGGTGCGATAAGCGCTGAGGATGTGTGTGCGACCGACCCGAGGGTCGGACGGCAGACATGGTGAACTTGCGAGATCAAGCGTTGATTGCGTAACCGATGTGACGATGAAGCAGCTGAGAGGTCGAGTGCATGCTGGGTAGAAGGAAGAGCCGGTCCGAGGACAAGCGGGGTGGCTCCTGGGGCCGCCGTGCCGCCACGTCCATGCTGATGGCGGTGGTCCTCCCACTGGGATTGGCTGTAGCCGGCGGTGGCGCAACTGCCAACGCAGCCTTCGACGGCAATGCCATCGACGTCTGGACGGACTCGAGCATGGGTCCGATCAAGAGCCGCGTCTGGCGCGCCGCGGACGGCAACACCAATCGCGTCGTCTACCTCCTCGACGGTCTGCGGGCCACCAACGACATCTCCGGTTGGGAGCACGAGACCGACGCCGGTGCCGTGTTGGCCTCCTGGAACATCAACGTCGTCGAGCCGGTGGGTGGACAGTCGAGCTTCTACTCCGACTGGTACGCACCGTCGAACTTCAACGGCCAGCAGACCACGTACAAGTGGGAGACCTTCCTGACGCAGAACCTGCGTGAGAACCTGCGCGCGAACTGGGGCTTCAACCCCAACCGCAACGGCGTCATCGGTATCTCGATGGGTGGCTCGGCTGCTCTGACTCTCGCGGCCTACCACCCGGACCAGTTCAGCTACGCGGGCTCGCTGTCCGGCTACCTGAACATCTCCGCTCCCGGCATGCGCGAAGCAATGCGTCTGGCGTTGCTCGACTCCGGTCGCTACAACATCGACGCGATGTGGGGACCGCCGTGGGATCCGGCGTGGCTGCGCAACGACCCGTTCGTCTTCGCCCCTCGTCTGCGCGACAACGGAACCCGCGTGTGGGTGTTCGCAGGTAGCGGCCTGCCCGGCGGACTCGATCGCCCTCGGAGCTTCATCGACTACTACAACACCGCCAACGGCATGGGCCTCGAGGCCATCGCACTGGCGAACAGTCGAGCGTTCCAGATCCGGATGGCCAGCATCGGTGCCAACAACGTCACCTACGCGTTCCCGGCCGTCGGTACCCACCAGTGGGGTTACTGGGGCGAGCAGATCCGCATCATGGCACCGGACCTGAGCGCCAACATCGGTAACTGACCGGCTCACGGATCATTTCGGTCGTTTCGCCCGCTTCTCGGCCCTTCGTGAAACTTCACGACTTTTCAGGGCTGTTCAGCGGGGACCGAGCAGGATAGTCTCCTGTTTCGGGGAAACGTCGAGGTGAAACTGGGACGCTGATCACAGTTTTGCCTTGGAACCGCTCGATGGAATAACCTCCATCGAGCGGTTCGCCTGTTTCACAGCAGAACCTCAGATTTTTCAGGACCACGTCGTCCTTCGGCCCGGAGGGGCCACCAGGAAAGCCCTGTTCGATTGCCGGGGGCCGCACGTCGCGGAGACCGCGTAGATGAGAGAGAGCACGATTCATGCGATTTGCCGGCCTCAGCAGAACACCGAAGGCGTCTTCACGCTGGCGTCAGCGCCTGCTCGGCGTCGGTGCTGCAGCGCTCGTCCTTCCCCTCGCAGCCGGTGTCGTCGGTGGAGCAGTCGCTGTCGCAGCACCCGCTCCCGTCGCGCATCAGACCCCTGCCGGTGGCCGTGAAGACCTGATCGTCCCGTCCGAGATGGGCCCCATCAAGGTTCAGGTCCAGTGGGCGGCCCGTGGCGGCAACGCCGCTCTCTACCTGCTCGACGGGCTGCGTGCCCGCGACGACCGCAACGCCTGGACGTTCGAGACCAACGCGCAGGATCAGTTCGCCAACGACGACGTGACCCTGGTCATGCCCGTCGGTGGTCAGTCGAGCTTCTACAGCGACTGGTACACCTCGTCGAACTTCAACGGCCAGGAAGTCACCTACAAGTGGGAGACGTTCCTGACCCAGGAGCTGCCCGCGTTCCTCGAGAACTACGGTGTCTCGCGCAGCAACAACGGTGTGCTCGGACTGTCGATGGGTGGTTCGGCAGCACTGACGCTCGCCGCGTACCACCGCGATCAGTTCAAGTTCGCCGGTTCGCTCTCGGGCTACCTCAACATCTCCGCGCCCGGCATGCGCGAGGCCATCCGCGTCGCCATGCTGGACGCCGGTCGCTTCAACGTCGACTCCATGTGGGGACCGCCCTGGAACCCGGCGTGGCTGCGCAACGACCCGTTCGTCTTCGCGCCGCGACTCGAGGGCCTGTCCCTCTACATCTCGGCAGCCAGCGGGCTTCCCGGCGAGTTCGATCGCCCGGCCGCGCCGATCGACTTCTACAACACCGCCAACGGAATGGCCCTCGAGGCACTCTCGCTCGCCAACACCCGTGCATTCCAGATCCGCATGAACACTCTCGGCATCCCGGCCACGTACAGCTTCCCGGCCAACGGCATTCACGCATGGCCGTACTGGGGAGCCGAGCTGTGGAAGGCTCGCGGCCAGATCCTGGACGCGCTCAACGCCTGACACCGATCGAGTAGTCGTTCTTCGAGAAATGCCGCCCCGCGTCTGTGCGCCGGGCGGCATTTTTCGGTCCCGGCCACGGTCGCCATGCCGACTCAGTTCACAATTGCACCACCAGTCACAGCGCGTCTGCTGCTCGTCGGCATCGGGCACGTGTAGAAAGACATACGAAGCATGTCTCGATAGGAGACCTTCGAAAGTCACGTCGAAAGAGAGTCACCATCATGCGCACTGAGCTTGTTCGGTTCGGTCGGACTACATCGGCCGGTACACGGGCTCGGCGAGCGGCAGCAGCACTGACCGTCGCTTCCGCGCTGATGATCCCCTTCGCGACGACGACCGTTGCCTCCGCTGCCCCCATCGCGCGGACGGCCCCTGTCGCGCTGGCCGGCCCCGCCTACACGCAGACGTCCGGTGCCACCGTCACGTCGGTGGACTGGCTCTCCGATCGTCGCGTCGCGCTGTGGATCCAGTCGCCCTCGATGGGAACGCCCATCCAGGTTCAGCTGTTGCTCGCGCGTGACTGGAACATCAACCCGCAGGCCACGTTCCCGCAGGTGTACATGCTCGACGGTCTGCGCGCGACCGACCAGGAGAACGGTTGGACGGCCGAGACCGACGCCGAGTCGTACTTCGCCGACAAGAACGTCAACGTGGTCCTCCCCATCGGCGGCCAGTCCAGCTTCTACTCCGACTGGCTCGATCAGGACAACGGCAAGAACTACCAGTGGGAGACGTTCCTGACCCAGGAGCTCCCACCCATTCTCGAGCGGGACTGGCGCAGCACCGACACCCGTGGAGTCGTCGGATTGTCCATGGGCGGTACGTCCGCGATGTTCCTCGCCGCGCGCAACCCCGGCTTCTTCAAGTTCGCGGGTTCGCTCTCGGGCATCCTGACCACCACCTCGCTCGGCATGCCGCAGGCAATCCAGTACGCGATGACCGACGCGGGCGGCTACAGCTCGAGCGCCATGTGGGGCTCGCCGTCCAACTCCCTGTGGGCGCAGCACGATCCGTACCTGCTGGCCGACAAGTTGAAGGGCGTCAGCCTCTACATCTCCAGCGGCAACGGCTCGACCGGACCGTACGACCAGCCGTCGGGCATTCCGGGCGTGAGCACCAACTACGCCGGCATGGGGCTCGAGATCCTCTCGCGCCTGACCTCGCAGTCCTTCGCCACCAAGCTCAACCAGCTCGGCATCCCCGCTCAGGTCAACTACCGGCCGTCGGGCACGCACTCGTGGCCGTACTGGCAATTCGAGCTGCATCAGCTCTGGCCGCAGCTCGCCACCGCACTCGGAGTCGAGGTCGACAAGCCCGCGTGCAGCGTCGCCGGCATGATCGGCAACGCGAGCGGTGCCAATTCGTGGCTCGGACCGTGCTTGACTGCCGAGTACAACGTGGCCGGAGGTCGCGCGCAGGACTTCACCTTCGGCCGGGTCTTCTTCACCCCCGATACCGGTGCGCAGGTCGTCGCCGGAGCCATCGGTGGCATCTACCAGGGCAACAGGGGCCCCGAGGGTGCACTCGGATTCCCGACGACCGGCGAGATCGGAACTCCGGACGGTCGCGGACGATTCAACGCCTTCCAGAACGGAATGGTCTACTTCACGCCGCAGACCGGCGCACACGTGGTCAAGGGTGCTGTGCTCGACGAGTGGGCTGCCCAGGGTTACGAGGGCGGGCCGCTGGGCTACCCGGTGCTCGACGAGGTTCAGACGCCGACCAAGCCCGGATCGGTACAGGGTTTCGAGATCGGTGCCATCTACACCTCGCCCGATGCCGGTGTGCACTCGGTGCAGGGCATGATTCTGGGCAAGTACGGTGAATTGGGTTGGGAGGGTGGAGCTCTCGGGTTCCCCAAGTCCAACGAGCTCGGCCCGATCAGGGACGGCGGACGCTTCAACCAGTTCGAGACGGGCAACATCTACTGGAGCCCGCTGAGCGGAGCCTGGTCCACCCCGTACGGTCCGATCTTCGATGCATGGGGATCGGTCGGCTACGAGGGCGGCCGGTTGGGCTACCCCACCAGCGATCAGTTCGACATCGACGGTGGCGGCAAGCAGCAGAACTTCCAGTTCGGCATCATCACCGTCAAGGACGGCGTTGCCACGATCGCGCCGTAGTTGCTTGCGAAACGACATCAGCTCAGAGTCTTCTCAGAGCGTGGCGGTACTCTCGCCTGCGACCCGACGACCGAAGGATTTCGATCGATGACGCGTAATTCCCTCACCAGGACTCTGTCGCTCGGTGTGTTCGCCCTTGCGGCGAGTTCGATGCTGGTGGCCTGCGGGAGTGACGACTCGACGGCTACCGGAGCGCCGACGACCACCACCTCGGCTGCCGAGACGACGACCGAGGCCGAGTCGACGACGTCGGCCGCAGAGACCACCACTGCTGCGCCGACCACGAGTCCGGGTGAGGCGGCCACCGCGCCGCCCGAGCAGCCGCAGCCCGTCCCGGACGATTTCCCCGGGCCGACGGAAAGCCAGATCGACGACCGCGGCGCGAGCTTCCTGGAGGAGCTGAAGAAGCAGGGGATCACCCCGGCGGGCAACGGCGACATCGCGGTGTCGACGGCCAATTACATCTGTGCCGCGCAGGCGCAGGGCGTCACGGCGGAGGAGATCTCGACCTTCGTCACCGCGAACGTCGGCGTCGAGGCAAGCGCCTCCGGAACGCAGATGAGCGAGACGCAGGCTCAGCAGGCAGCCCAGACCTACATCGCCGCCGCGCAGGCGACGTACTGCAGGCCGTAGAGATCAACGGTGATGGCCAAGCGTAAGCGCAGAATCCTTCCGGTGATCGCCGTTGCGGCGATCATCGGTCTGATCATCGTCGCCCTGTGGTACCTGCTGGCCGGACGGCTGCCGAAGGAACCGGGCATCCCGGTGCCACCGGGACCGGAGGAGCCGACGTCGCAGCCGGCCGACTGCCCCGACGTCCAGGTCATCGCCATCCCCGGAACCTGGGAATCGTCGGCCACCGACGATCCGTACAACCCGACGGCCAATCCGGCGTCGTTGATGCTCAACGTCACTCGCCCGTTGCAGGAGCAGTTCCCCGGTTCGCGAGCCGACGTCTACACTGTGCCGTACGTGGCTCAGTTCTCCAATCCCATCGCGCTGCCGCCGGACGGTCAGCAGTCGTACAACAACAGTCGTACCGAGGGCAAAGCCGTCGCCGTGCAGAAGATGACCGATGTCAGTGCACGTTGCCCGTTGACCAACTTCGTCCTCACCGGCTTCTCGCAGGGCGCGGTCATCTCCGGCGACATCGCGGCCGACATCGGAGCGGGCAACGGTCCCATCTCCGCCGATCGTGTTCTGGGCGTCACCCTCATCGCCGACGGTCGACGCGACGGCGTCTCCGGGACCGATGTTCCGGCTCCGCTCGACGGCGTCGGTGCCGAGGTCGCTCTCGGCGGACTCGACCTGCCCGGCATCACGATGACGGGGCGTCGAGAAGGGGGCTTCGGTGCCCTCGACGACCGGACCAACCAGATCTGTGCACCAGGAGATTTGATCTGCTCTTCGCCGTCGGATGGATTGTCGCTCCGCAACATTCCGCAGAGCATCCAGATTCTGATCGGGGCTGCAGGCAACCCGGTTCATGCGTCGTACAACAGTTTCGTCGTCGACGGATCCGGTACGACGGCCACTCAGTGGACCGCTGGGTGGGCCGCCGGACTGATCGAGAATGCCCCGACGCCCGCGCATTCGTGAGTGTCGGCGCTTTATAACGGAAACGTCACAACGCGACGTGCAGTGGTCTGGTGCCGCGCACAAACCTTGGCCGCGAAGCCCCCAGCCGGTGTGATCGACTCGGGTCAGCGGCTAGAGTGGCGCCTTGGACCTGCGCAGATCGGCCTCGGCCGGGCTGCTCTCGCCACCAGAAACAAGACCGCTGCACACTCCGAGGAGAGCAATAGATGAGTTCCGCCGAGGCCGCGACCGCAGGGCCGCGCAAATTCCGATTCGCTGCAGGCGGAGAGGGAAACGCCGAGGAGGGCGGGGCTCGGAAGTTCATCAAGCTGGCGCAACAGGCCGAGGAACTGGGTTACGACAGCTTCATGATTCCCGACCACCTGGGCAACCAGGTCGGTCCGATCGCAGCACTCGGCGCGCTCGCCGTGGCCACCGACAAGATTCGGCTCGGCACTGCTGTGTTGGCGAACGGCTTCCGGCATCCCGCGGTGCTGGCCAAGGATGCGGCCACCATCGATGTGCTCTCGGGTGGGCGGCTCGAGCTCGGTCTGGGTGCGGGTTGGATGCGTGAGGAATACGACAAGGCGGGGATCACGTACGACCGCCCTGGCGTGCGAATCGAGAAGCTGGAGGAGACCCTCGAAATTCTCGACGTCCTGTTGCGCGGTCAGGAATGCAACTTCGAGGGCAAGCACTACACGATCGCAGGACTCAAGGGCAGTCCTCGGCCCCGCCAGGGACCGCGTCCTCCCATTTGTATCGGCGGTGGCGGTCCGAGGATGCTCGCCCTGGCGGCCAAGCACGCCGACATCATCTCCGTGGTGCCGAGCACCTCGAAGGAGGGCAAGCTGTTGCTCTCGGGCATGACCATCGAGAAGACCCTCGAGCGTGTCGAGCTCATTCGTGCAGCAGCAGGCGATCGGTTCGACGACATCGAACTGAACTGGGCCATCACCACGATCGTCGTCACCGACGACCGTGAGCAGATGGCCGAGATGGCGCTGGCGGCACTCGACAACGGCTACCCGCCGAACGTGGACGTCGATGTCAAGCTCACCGTCGAGGACATCCTGTCGTCTCCGTACCTCGCATTCGGGACATACGAGGAAATTGCCGATCAGATCCGTAACGTTCGCGCGCGGACGACGATGTCCTATGTCGGGGTTTTCCCTACTCAAATGGAAGCATTCGCGCCGGTTGTCGACTTGCTGAAAGGCGAGTGACGTAGGCGCGTGTCGGTACCATGTAGCTGGCCTTCAAACCAGGTGCCAAACCGACACCATAAGAGCTACTAGTCAGTAACATAAACCGCTGTTCGGTGTCCGCATGCACGTAGCCGGTCGTGCGGGCCCAGGTCACGCAGGCTGTGTGGCAGCGGATTCGTGTCGGAGGAGATTGAAGTAATGAGCCACACGTTCGACGATTTCATCGATGAGAACGGCCATATCACCATCGGCGAGGGGCAGACGCTCGTCCGCCACGTCGAGGTGAACGTGAAGGAGAATTCCGACACGCTCGCGTACCGGTTCGTCGATTACTCCCGGGAACGTGACGGCGAAGCTCACGAGCTGACCTGGGCCGAGTTCGGTACTCGCCTCAAAGCTGTCGCTGCTCGCCTGCAGCAGGTCACCCAGCCCGGTGATCGAGTGGCCATCCTGGCACCGCAGGGCCTCGAGTACGTCATCGCCTTCTTCGGAGCGATCTACGCGGGCACCATCGCGGTACCGCTGTTCGATCCCGACGAGCCAGGCCACACCGATCGCCTGCATGCCGTCCTCGGTGACTGCAAGCCGAGCGCCATCCTCACCGCGAGCAACTCGGCAGCAGGCGTACGCGCCTTCTTCCGCGCGCTCCCCGCCGCGGAGCGTCCCCGGATCATCGCCGTCGACGCGGTCCCGGACAGCGTCGGCGAGACGTGGGTCGAGCCGACGGCCGGGCTCGACGACATCGCTTACCTGCAGTACACGTCCGGTTCGACGCGGACCCCGGCCGGCGTCGAGATCACGCACCGCGCGGTCGGCGTCAACGCGCTGCAGATGGTCGACAGCATGGAGATCAACCACGACTCCCGCGGCGTCACCTGGCTGCCGATGTTCCACGACATGGGTCTGCTCACCGTCATTCTCCCGGCGCTCGGCGGCAAGTACATCACCATCATGAGCCCGCGTGCGTTCGTGCAGCGGCCCTGGCGCTGGATCAAGGAACTCGCCGCGGTGTCCGACGGCGCGGGTACCTTCGCAGCAGCGCCGAACTTCGCGTTCGAGCACGCCGCCCAGCGTGGTCTGCCGAAGAACGGCGAGAGCCTCGACCTGTCCAATGTCATCGGTCTGATCAACGGCAGCGAGCCCGTCACCACGTCGTCGATGAAGAAGTTCAACGAGGCGTTCGGTCCCTACGGTCTGCCGAAGTCCGCGATCAAGCCGTCGTACGGCATGGCGGAGGCGACCCTGTTCGTCTCGACCAGCAAGCACGCCGACGAGGCCAAGGTTGTCTACGTGGACCGCGTCGAGCTCAATGCGGGCAACTTCGTCGTCGTCGCCCCCGACGCCCCCGGTGCCATCCCGCAGGTGTCCACCGGAACCGTCGCTCGCAGCCAGTGGGCCGCCATCGTCGATTCCGAGACCGGCACCGAGGTTGCCGACGAGCACGTCGGCGAGATCTGGTTGCACGGCGAGAACATCGGCAAGGGCTACTGGGGCCGCGAAACCGAGACCTCCGAGACCTTCCACAACAAGCTCGTCCACCGCAACCCCGAAGGCTCGCACGCAGACGGCGCTCCCGAGGGTGGCAACTGGATGCGTACCGGCGACTTCGGCGTCTACCACGACGGCGAGCTCTACATCACCGGCCGCGTCAAGGACCTCGTCATCGTCGACGGCCGCAATCACTACCCGCAGGACCTCGAGTTCTCGGCCCAGGAAGCCAGCAAGGCATTGCGTCCCGGCTTCGTCGCAGCCTTCGCCGTCCCGCTCAACCAGCTCCCGGACATCGTCTTCGAGTTCAGTGGCGCAGCCCTGACCAAGGACCCCGACGACAGCTCCGAGCAGCTCGTCATCGTCGCCGAGCGCGCACCCGGCTCCGGCAAGGCAGATCCGGCTCCGATCGCCGACGAGGTGCGTGCCGCGGTCTCCGCACGGCACGGCGTCACCGTTCGCGACGTCCTCCTCGTCCCGGCCGGTTCCATCCCGCGCACCTCGAGCGGCAAGATCGCTCGACGCGCATGCAAGGCCGCGTACATCGAGGGCACGCTGCGTGGCGGATACCAGCAGACGGCCTTCCCGGACGCAGAACTGCCCGACTGACGGACGCACCCTCCGTTTTTCCTCCGACACGACTTGGTGAGTAATGGCTGAACTAGAGACAGACAAAATCGAGCGCGTGGACGGCGGAGACCTCACGGTTGCGCAGCTGCGGGACTGGCTGCGCAACTGGGTTGCAGACGCGACCGGGCAACCGGCGTCGGCCATCTCCGACGACCGCCCGATGGAGGAATTCGGTCTGTCCTCTCGCGATGCCGTCGCATTGAGCGGCGAGATCGAGGAGCTGGTGGGAGTCACGCTGACCGCCACCGTCGTCTACCAGCACCCCACCATCGCCTCGCTGGCCAAGATCATCATCGAGGGCGAGCCGGACGAGCCTGTCGGCACCGTCGACGACGCGTTCTACACCAGCGGCGGGAACTCCGGCGACGCGCACGACGTCGCGATCGTCGGCCTGTCGTCCCGTTTCCCTGGCACCGGACAGACTCCGGAGGAGATGTGGTCGCTGCTGATCGAGGGCCGCGACGGCATCACCGATCTGCCCGACGGCCGCTGGCAGGAATTCACGTCCGATCCGGTCATCGCCGCCGCGGTGGCCGCAACGGTGACCAAGGGTGGTTACCTCGACGACGTCAAGACCTTCGATGCCGAATTCTTCGCGATGTCGCCCAACGAGGTCGTCAACGTCGACCCGCAGCAGCGGCTCGCACTCGAGCTGACCTGGGAAGCGTTGGAGCACGCGCACATTCCGGCCAGCTCGATCAAGGGCCGCCAGGTCGGCGTCTTCATCGGCAGCTCCTCCAACGACTACCAGCTCATCGCCGTCAGCGACCCGGCCGTGCACCCGTATGCCCTCACCGGTACGTCCACCGCCATCGTCGCCAACCGAGTGTCCTACTTCTACGACTTCCGCGGGCCGTCGATCGCCGTCGACACCGCGTGCTCGTCTTCGCTGGTCGCCGTGCACCAGGCGGTGCGCAGTTTGCGTACCGGCGAATCCGATCTTGCGGTTGCCGGTGGCGTCAACATGCTTCTCGCGCCGCCCATCACCGTCGGCTTCGGCCAGACGGGTGTGCTCGCGCCCGACGGCCGAATCAAGGCCTTCTCCTCCGACGCGAACGGCATGATCCGCTCCGAAGGCGGCGGACTCGTCGTGCTCAAGCGACTCGAGGACGCCGAACGCGACGGAGACGACATCCTCGCCGTCATCGCCGGATCCGCGATCAACCAGGACGGCCGCTCCAACGGTCTGCTTGCGCCGAACCCGGACGCACAGGCCGATGCGCTGCGGTTCGCATACCGCGACGCCGGCATCAACCCGTCGGGCGTCGACTACATCGAAGCGCACGGCACCGGAACCATTCTGGGCGACCCGATCGAGGCGGACGCTCTCGGTCGGGTGGTCGGTCGCGGCCGTGACGCAGACAAGCCGGCCCTGCTCGGATCGGCCAAGACCAACTTCGGACACCTCGAATCTGCCGCAGGCGCAGCAGGTTTGATCAAGGTCGTCCTCGCGATGCAGGAGAACAAGCTCCCTGCGTCGCTGAACTACGCGGGCCCCAACCCGTACATCGACTTCGACAAGGCACACCTGAAGGTTATTCCGGAGGCCACCGACTGGCCGCGGTACACCGGCAAGGCCGTCGCGGGTGTGTCCGGTTTCGGCTTCGGTGGCACCAACGCACACGTCGTCGTGCGCGAGTACGTCCCGGGTGAGACCGACGGCGCATTCGACCCCGCGGCCGTGGACCCGGAAGCCGTTCTCGTCGAAGGCCTCACCGACGTCTCCGGTGCCGAGCTGCCGATCGTCGCCGACCCCGAGCCTGAACCTGCCGTCTCGGAGGTCGAGACAACCGATCCGGTAGCCGAGGCCGAGACGATTCTGTCCGATGCTGAAACTGGTTCGGAGACAGTCATTCTCGCGGTGTCCGCGGCCCTTCCGTCGCGCCGTAAGCGAGCCGCCGGAGAGTTGGCCGACTGGCTCGAAACAGAAGAGGGCAGCACGACGCCTCTCGTCGACGTCGGCCGCACGTTGGCCCGCCGCAACCACGGGCGTTCGCGCGCAGTGGTTCTGGCATCCACCACCGCCGAGGCCATCGCAGGATTGCGCGCCATCGCCGCAGGAAAGCCCGGACCCGGAGTGTTCTCCGCAGACTCACCGGCCTCCAACGGCGCAGTGTGGGTGTTCTCCGGCTTCGGCTCACAGCACCGCAAGATGGCATCGCGCCTCTACCGCACCAACGCCGTGTTCGCCGCCGAGGTCGACAAGGTGGACGAACTGCTGGTCGACGAGGCCGGCTACTCCATCCGCGAGATCATCCTCGACGACTCGCAGACCTACGAGTTCGAGAACTCCCAGGTGGGCATCTTCGTCATCCAGATCGCCTTGGCCGCAACGCTTCGCGCGCACGGTGCCGAGCCGTCGGCCGTCATCGGACACTCGATGGGTGAGGTGGCGGCTGCATACGTCGCCGGCGGCCTGAACCTCGAAGACGCAGTGCGCATCATCTACGCCCGGTCGCGACTGCTGGCCGAGGGCCAGGACGGACTCGGAGCCGCATCGCAGGGCGCAATGGCTCTTGTCGAGTACACCCCGGACGAGGTCAAGACCCTCACCGATCAGTTCCCCAACGTCGAGCCCTGCGTCTACGCAGCACCGACCCACACCACCGTCGGCGGACCGCGCGCCGAGGTAGAGGCTCTCGTCGAGATGGCCGAGGCCGCAGGCAAGATGGCCCGACTCCTCGACGTCAAGGGTGCCGGACACACCGCAGCCGTCGACGTGCTGCTCGGTGAGCTGGCCGCCGAACTCGCCGGAATCGAACCCGGCAAGCTCACGGCCGGGGTCTACTCGTCGGTCGATCGCGAGGCCCACTATCGCGTCGGGCATGCGCCGATCCACGGCGTCGAGTACTGGACCAAGGGAATGCGTCATCCGGTCTGGTTCACTCAGGCCGTCAATGTCGCGGTAGGAGACGGGCATACGACGTTCGTCGAGCTCGCTCCCAATCCCGTCGCATTGATGTCGGTTGCCGCCACGGCATGGGCTGCAGGCGTCGCCGATTCGACTCTGATTCCGACGCTCAAGCGCAAGGAGGACGAGTCCGAGACCTTCCTCGCCGCTCTGGCGCAGCTGTACGTTCACGGTCATGCACTGGAACTGGCAACGCTGTTCGAGTCCGGCCCGTACGCGGACATCCCGCGAACTGCCTACCTGCGCAAGGAGTTCTGGCTGAACTCGCAGGTCAGCTCCAGCGGTAACGCGCGAGTTCCCGGTGCCCGCGTCGCACTGCCGGACGGCCGCCACGTCTGGGAGGTCCAGGCCTCCGCCGTCGCCGATTTCGATGCACTGGTCACTGCTGCCGCGTCGCAGGTGTTCTCCGATGTGGCACTGGGCGTTTCGGTCTCCCACGCCGGCGTGCCGAAGGCGGGTACGGTCGTCACCACGTTGACCTCGCACCTCGGTGGCGCGTCGGTACAGGTGCACGCACACGAGGGCTCGGCGTTCACCCTGCTGCACGAGGCCGTCGTCACCTCGGGTGACGTGCGACCGGAACCCGTTGTCGCTGTGGAAGAGCGCTCCTCGTCTCCCATGGAGGAGCTGCCGGAGGTCGTCGAGACGTTCGGTGATCGCTGGGATCCGAACGGCAACCAGAAGCTCGAGGACCGACTGGCCGTCATCGTCGCGGAGTCCATGGGCTACGCGCCCGAGGATCTGCCGCCCGAGGTTCCGCTGATCGAACTGGGTCTGGATTCACTCAGCGCCGTGCGCATCAAGAACCGCGTCGAGTACGAATTCGATATCCCCACAGTGCAATTGCAGGCCGTGCGCGACGCCAACCTGCGTGAGGTGGAGAAGTACCTGCGCTACGCGATCGAGAACCGCGACGAGGTGCAGGCACTGGCAGACAAGCAGGCGGCGGAGAAGGCGGCCGAACAGGCTGCTGCGTCGCCTGCCGCCGTCGAGCCTGCCCCCGCTGCCGAGGCCGCTGCTCCCGTTGCCGAGGGCACGACTCCCGTCGAGAAGGCTGCCCCGGCAGTTGCTGCCGCGGCGCAGACCGATCTCGGCGGCAAGGAAGCATTCGCCGAGGCCGCCGGATCCGACGTGCCTCCGCGCGACAATGCCGAGCGGATGACGTTCGCGACATGGGCTGTGGTGACGAAGGAATCGGCCAAGGGAATTTTCAACACCCTGCCGATCCTCGACGACGAGACGGCGGAGAAGCTGGCCGCTCGTCTGACCGAGCGGGCCGGCGGCGAGATCACCTTCGACGACGTCCTGGACTCCGAGACCATCGAACAGCTCGCAGACAAGGTTCGTCCGCACCTCGAGGACGGTGAGATCGACGGCGTCGTACGCAATCTGCGTGCCCGGCCCGAAGGCTCCACCGCCACACCGGTGTTCGCGTTCCACTCGGCCGGTAGCTCCACCGTCGCCTACGAGCCGCTGCTGCGGAAGCTGCCTGCCGGCACGCCGATGTACGGCCTCGAGCGCGTCGAAGGCCCCATCGCCGTGCGAGCTGCGGAGTACGTGCCGCTGATCAGGGCGATCCAGCCCGAAGGACCGTACGTGTTCGTCGGCTGGTCGCTCGGCGGCATCCTCGCCTACGAGGTCGCGCGTCAGATGGAGGAAGAGGGCATCGAGGTCGCCTACGTGGGGCTGCTCGACACCGTCATGCCCGGCACGCAGATCCCGGACACCAAGGACGAGGTGCGCAAGCGCTGGGAACGCTACGCGGCGTTCGCGAAGAAGACGTACAACGTCGACTACCCGATTCCCTACGACAAGCTGGTCGACTCCGACGACGAGGGACAGATCCGCATCATCACCGATCTGGTCAAGCTCAGCGGTGCCAAGATCCCCGGCGGCATCATCGAGCATCAGCGCACGTCGTGGCTCGACAATCGGGCCATCCAGACGGCCGAGCTCAAGAAGTACGGCGGGCACGTGACGCTGTACATGGCCGACAAGTACCACGACGACGCGATCGCCCTCGAGCCCGCGTACGCCACCCGCGAAGAGCACGGTGGCTGGGGACCGGTGGTCGAGGACCTGGAGATCGTCTACGTCGGAGGCGATCACCTCGCGGTCGTCGACGAGCCGTACATTGGAAAAATTGCGGCCCATTTGTCGAAGACGCTCGAGAACATCGAGTCTGCAAGAACCGGAGCGTAGATCTTGAGTGGCACCACTGCTGAGAAGCTGGCCGAACTACGGACGAAGCTCGAACAGGCCGAGGAACCGGCCGGCGACATCGGCGTAGCCAAGCGTGCGAAGAAGGGCATTCCCAGTGCCCGCGATCGCGTCAAGTCGTTGCTCGATCCCGGTAGCTTCGTCGAGATCGGCGCACTGGTGAAGGCCCCGAACGACCCGGCCGCTCTCTACAGCGACGGCGTCGTGACCGGCCACGGAACCGTCGACGGTCGTCCGATCGCCGTGTTCTCGCACGATCAGACGGTGTTCGGCGGAACCGTCGGCGAGATGTTCGGCCGCAAGGTCGCCGGAATCATGGACTTCGCCATCAAGATGGGTTGCCCGGTCGTCGGCATCAACGACTCAGGTGGAGCTCGTGTGCAGGACGCGGTCACGTCCCTGGCCTGGTACGCCGAGCTGGGTCGACGCCACGAGGCGCTGTCCGGTCTGTGCCCGCAGATCTCCCTGATCCTCGGCAAGTGTGCCGGTGGTGCCGTGTACGCGCCCATCAACACCGACATCGTGGTCGCCACCGAAGAGGCGTACATGTTCGTCACCGGTCCGGACGTCATCAAGTCCGTCACCGGTGAGGACGTCAGCCTCGACGAGCTGGGCGGTGCCCGCGTCCAGGCTGTCAACGGCAACGTGCACCACGTCGCTGCCGACGAGAAGGCCGCTTTCGAGTGGATCCGGAACTACCTGAGCTACATGCCGTCGAGCTGCCAGGAGGAGTCGCCGGTGATCAACCCGGGGCTCGAGCCGGAGATCACCGAATCCGATCGCAAGCTCGACTCGTTCATGCCCGACGCCGACAACGCCGGTTACGACATGCACGACATCATCCTGCGCATATTCGACGACGGTGAATTCCACGAACTGTCGGGCCAGACGGCACCGAACGTCATCACCGGCTTCGCCCGCGTCGACGGTCGGCCGGTGGGCATCGTCGCCAATCAGCCGATGCACCTGTCCGGGGCGCTCGACGCCAAGGCAGCGGACAAATGCGCCCGCTTCATCCGCCTCAGCGATGCCTACAACATTCCGATCATCTTCCTCGTCGACACACCCGGCTTCCTGCCCGGCGTCGACCAGGAGACTCTCGGCGTCATCCATCGCGGCGGTCGTTTCATCTTCTCCTTCGTCGAGGCGACGGTGCCGAAACTGACCGTGGTGATCCGCAAGTCGTACGGCGGTGGATACGCGGTGATGGGCTCGAAGCAGCTCGGATCCGACATCAACCTCGCCTGGCCGACTGCCCGCATCGCCGTCATGGGTGCCGAAGGTGCCATCAACATCATGAGTCGCAAGCAACTCGCCGAGGCCGGAGAGAACGCACCGGCCCTACGCAAGCAGCTCATCAACTTCTACAACGAACACGTGGCAACGCCCTGGATCGCCGCCGAACGTGGCTACATCGACGCGGTCATCGAGCCCTCGCAAACCCGCCTCGAAATTCGTAAGGCCCTGCACATCCTGAAAGACAAGGAAGTGCACAAGAGTCCACGCAAGCACTCGTTGCTCCCGATCTAGCGAACCGAATTGGGGCGATCCTCGTTTGTCGGGGTCGCTCCGCTCCCGTTCGCGTCAATGGACCACTGCACCGGTCAGACGTGTGCAATGGTCCATTCACGCACCAGCCGCGGCTGTGTCAATGGACCACTGCATTGCTCAGACGTGTCCGATGGTCCATTCACCCGGCCGATTGGCGTGGAACCATCACGACATCCGGTCGAGGTCTGGCGAGAGCGTGTTGGTAATTCATCCGTAGGTCGTCGAGCACCTGTGTCGGTCGATCGCGGATGTCTTGTGGTGAATGGGATACGACGATCAGTCCGTGGGCCTGCATTCGGTTGCGTCGGGCTTGTGTCCGCTGGTAGTCGCCCGGTGACAGATGATGGGTCACGGAATCGATTTCACGTGCCAGTGCCACGGCGTCGATCCAGCCGTCGGTCTTGGCGATGAACTCTCCGCTTGGAGCGTAGATGTCGCAGTTGTGTGTCATCGGAGGCAGCCCGCTGCTTCGGTACAGGCGTTGGTCTTCGAGTTCTGCCACCGAGTGCGCGTTGTCCCGCAGTTCGAGAAGTACACGCCGGGTGAGTGCGCTGTAGCGGCGCGGACCTTCGGCCAATTCGGTGGCGATCTCGTCGATGGACACGCCGCCTCGTTGGAGTACCTCGGTCAGCAGGGCAACGCACCGTGTCTCGGATTTCGCGGCCCGCGTGGCGTCGACCAGTGAACGCACCAGAGGAGCAACGCGGATGCTGCCCTTGGTTATGGGCTTCGGAAGCCTCCACGTGCGCTCTGCTCGCACGAAAGACACCGATGCCCGACGCATCTGCGCGGGTAGCAGCAGATGAACCTCCCCGGCGGACCCGTTGGTCCCGTATCCGAACGAATCGAGTCCGACGCAGCCGGTGATCATGCTCATCGGTCCGCCGTACGCGAGCGCCGCGGCTGAGCGCTCGATCGTCGACGGATGACCGTTGCGCAGCAGTACGACGCCCGGTAGCAACCGCTGCCACGGACCGCCGGGCGCGCATCTGCTGTCGATCGCTGCATCACTCACGCCCGCCTCGCGAAGCTGCCGGCGCGTCACAACGCCGGCCGAGCTCAGGTCGAACAATGAATCTGCGTTCCACAATCGTCTCTTCATGCCTGAAGAGTGGAATTCGGATCCGACACGTTCGTCGCCTTCGGACCTGCCGCCAGGCGGTCTGTGGATCAACGACCACTCTGTGGATGGATTGGCCGTTACCACCCTCGAGGTGGACGACGCTGTCGGGCTCGGATGTTGAGGCCGGCCGATGGCGCTACCAACTCCGATGGCCGTCTGCCGGCGTGGCCCCTGCCCACGGAAGGTGAATGGACCATTGACGCGCTCAGACGTATGCAATGGTCCATTGACCCACGACGGGCCGAAACGTGAATGGACCCTTGCACGGTCGAGACGTGTGCAAGGGTCCATTGACGCGGAGCGGGGCGGAGCGGGGGCGGGCGGAGTCAGTCCTCGAATACTCGCAGTTGTCCGTCTTTGTAGAAGCCCGATCGGGTGACGTCTGCTGTTTCGAGTTCAGCGGGCACGGCGCTCGGGTAGTACTGCTCGTAGCGCTCCAACGAACCCCAGTCTCTGGCCCAGTCGTTTTCGAGGTAGGTGGGGACGGTGACGGGCTTGGCGAGTAGTTCGGACCAGCCCAGGGGGCCGCCGTTCTCGCCGGACTGCCAGGTGTCGGTGGAGCTGACGGCGAGTGGGCGGTCGGGGAGGATGCGATATCCGGGTACCTCGGCGACGCCGTACCGGTGGTCGAAGGGACGTTGGCACGGGAATTGGAGTCCGACGGCCCAGTCGAGCAGCACGGGTTGTTCGCTGCCGATGAGGGTGTTCAGATTTTCCATCACGGGCACTCGCGGCGGAGTGAACGCGAGCCACTGGTCGCCGGTGAGGTTGGGGTCGTTGGCGACGATGCGGACGGCGTCGGCGTCGGGTGCGATGTCCGCCAACGGGATTCGGAGGTTGCGCCACGAGGGTGCGGGTCCGATGTCGCGCGGCAGGTAGGTGCCCTGGGCCTGGACGCTACCGTCGGGCTGGCGCTTGCCGTATTCGAGCAGTAGCGACTGTCCGTAGGTGAGGGCCCCGGTGTCGTCGTAGGACCAGATGCGTCCGGCTGCCGAGAAGACGACCAGGGGTGCGTCGTCGCTGCGGGCGGGTAGTTGGTACCAGCTCGAGGTGGCCGACGCGGGCTCCTGGATGCCTTCTTGGTAGGAGCCGAGGACGGGCGTGGTGGCCGGGTCGAGTCCGAAGGGCAGGGCGGCGGAGGAGCCGTTGACGCCCACTTCGCCGGTGCCTCCTGCGGTACCCGAACTCTGGCCTTCCTCGAAGGCGGGTCCGACGGCCCGTTGGTCGGTATTGCCTTGTCCTGGTTTGACTTCCACGGCGTCCGCGCTGAGGTCGCTGGGGACGCCGTTGGCGGTGAAGTTGCGCAGTGTGCTGCTCGATCCGCCGAGGGGTCCTGCGACGGGGTCGAAGTCCTCGGGTAGCGGGCTCAGCACGCCTGCGTTGGGGTTCGATTCGACGAGGACGTCGTTGGCGAGTCCGCACGAATTGCCCAGTACCGATTGCACATTCGAGCGTGCCAGCGAGTAGGCGGGGTACTGCGAGACGGCTCCCTTGACGAGCGAGAGTATCTCGAAGAGCACCATGATTCCGGCGATGACGGTCAGCGGTGCGGCAGCGAACTTGCGGATGCGTTTGCCGCGCGCGGATGTCGGTTTCGGTTGTGGGGGAGCGTATCCCTCGCGTAGGTACTGGAATGCGGCGACGGCGAGGACGAGTCCGAAGAGGATGAGGAACAGGGTGCCGGATTCGTTGCCGCCGAGCGAGACCGTCTTGTCGAACCACGGAACGCCGTAGCTCGAGACGTACCAGTAGCCGTTGATGCCCGAGAACGACAGTGCGAGAACGAACATCAGTCCGGCGGTGAACAGCGATCGGTTCCGCCGCGAGCGCAGGGCGCTGGCCGAGACGGCGACGGCCGTCAGCGCGGCCAGGCCACCGGCGATTCCGGCGTAGGAACCGAAGTGGTGAGTCCACTTGGTGGGGTTGAACATCATGAAGAAGATGGTGCCGAGCACGACGCCGAGCAGGCGCCAGGCCGGACCGTTCGCGATGCCGGGGATGCGTCGGCGACGCAGCAGCACGAACAGTGTCGTGAACAGGCACAGGATCATCGTCAGGAACGCGAAGCGGCGTGCGACCGAGCCGTCGACGGTCTGTACGAAGAGGTAGTAGTAGCGCAGGAAGTCCTGATACCACGCCTCGTTGGGGCCGATGATGGTGCGGACTCGGGTCGACTCGATGACCGTGGCGTACGTCTGGTCGGCGAAGACGACGACGAGGACCAGTACGCCTGCTGCGGCCAGTGGTGCCAGCATCGCGAGGGTGCCCACCTGGCGGTGGCGTCGAACGACGATGCGCGCGATGGGCCGGGCTCCGGCGAGAAGCGCTGCCACACACATCAATCCGGTCGGCGCGGCGGCGAGGGTGAAGGCTCCGATGAGACATGCTGCGGCTGCGGGGAGCAATCGGCCGGTGGCGATGGATCGTTCCACCGAGCACCAGGTCAGCAGTGCTCCGAGGGCGACGATCGGTTCGGGGCGCAGACCGTTGTTGTACGGCAGCCAGAACGCGAGGAACACCAGTCCGCCGGTCCACAGGGCGACGTTGGACTTGCGGACGGCACGGCCGAGGCGCGGCACCACCTCGCGACTGATCACCATCCAGCACAGGACGCCTGCGATGAGGGCGGGCAGGCGCATCCACGGGCTGGCGGTCGAGATCTTGGCGAAGACGGCGAGGACGTCGTAGTACCAGCCGAACGGGGCCTCGGGGACGCCGAACCAGCGGAAGTAGTTGGCCATGTAGCCGGAGTGATCGGCGGCGCGGGCCATCGTGAGCAGGTAGCCGTCGTCGGAGGTGTTCGCGCCGACGAAGTGCCAACCGACCAGAGCGCCGAGCACGGTGACGTCGACGCCGGTGAACTTCCACCAGTGCGACGGGAAGAAGCGGCGGTGCGCGCGACCGTCGGTGCCGTCGAGTCGACCGAGCGCGCCGATCGCCAACAGGGTGCAGGCGATCGCGAGGATCATGATCAGGGACTTCAGGAGCGTCGGCGACGACGAGAACCGCGAGTCGACGTCGACGGTGACGGACATGTCGGCCGGGGCCGCACCGCTGAGATCGCTGAAGATGCCCACGACCTGGGGGCGTAGGTCGCCGTCGAGACGGCCTTGGATCGGTTGGCCGTCGTCGTCGGTCAGTCCGGTGAATGCCGCGGAGGTGTACTGGTCGTTCGAGGTGATCTCGATTGTCGCGCAGCGGGTGCTCTCGACGTCGGCGCGAGGTGCCGTCGCGACGACCACGTTGCGGTCGAGAACGTCGACGTTCGATTCGCCGACGCGAACGAACAGACTGTTCAGTGCCGCGCCTTCACCCTGTGGGGGTGCCGTTGCCAGCAGTAGCCCGCCCGACGCGGGGAGTGCTGCGACGGCAGAGCACGGGAGGGTCGCGGTGAGGCTCAGTGGTGCCTGGGACACCAGCGGGGCGTCCACGTCCTGCAGGAGCCCGTTCTGCGGCCACGCGATGGTGGCGGTGGTCTGAGTGACGGGTGCGAACGGAGTGATCAGCGCGAACAGCACACCGAGAACGCCGGCCACCATGGCGATCAGCCGGGGAACTCGTACCTGAGCACGAAGTTGGTCCGAGGCTCGCAGTGGAGCGGGAACGGGTGGACCAGCTGATGAATCTGTCACGACGTCGGGCACGAGAGTCGATGTTATGCGAGCGTGACGAAGAGGTCACACAGGCACCGTCCCCGGAATCGTTACAGAACCAGGGGATCAGTCGGTTTTCATCGGCCCGTCGCTGGCCAATCCGGACCGAGACTGCTGCTCGACGGCGATCTCGGCCGTCGCCGCGTCGGGATCGAGTGGCATGTATCTCTCGATCGAGCCCCAATCTCGGGAGTAGTCGTCGGCGAGGTACGACGGCAGTGTCTGCGCTCCGAGGAGCAGTTCGGTCCAGCCGAGCGGGCCGCCGCCGATCGAGTCCTGCCAGGCGTTGGTGGATTCGGCACCGGTGCGGTCGGGCAGGATGCGGTACTTCGGTACCTCGGCGACGCCGTCGCGATGATCGAACGGACGCTGGCACGGAAACGCGAGTCCGACGGCCCAGTCCAGCAACACCGGATCGGTCGATCCGACCAGGGAGTTCAGCGTCTGGGTCTTCGGGACACGCGGCGGGGTGACGGCGAGCCATTGATCGCCGGCCAGGTCGTTGTCCTCGGCGACGATGCGCACGACGTCCGCGTCGGCGGGCAGGTCGTTCATCGGGACCCGCAAGTTGCGCCACGACGGCGACGGACCGATATCGAGCGGGGTGACGCGGCCCAATGCCTGAACGTCGCCGCCGTCGCGGCGTCCGTATTCCAGCTCGACGCGTTGGCCCGGGGTGACGACGCCGTCCTTGTCGACCGATCGGATGCGGCCTGCGGCGGCGATGGCAATGAGGTCGCCGTCTCCAGGAAGCTCGTACCAGCCCGAGGTCAGGGACGCGGGCTCGGTGGCTCCGAAGCTGCCCAGCACCGGAGTGGTTGCAGGACTCAAGCCGAACGGCAGAGCGACTGTGCTGCCGTTGATTCCGACGTTCTCGTTGGTTCCGCCGGAGGTGCCGGCGGAGTTCGACGAGGTGGCCGCGGCGCTTTGTTCGGAGTCCTCGGGGCGGATGGAGTTGGCGCTGCCCTGCGCGGTGTCCTCGGAGTCTGCGGTCAGGTCCTGGGCGACGCCGTCGGGGGTGAAGCCGGTACTGCCGCCGGCACCCAGTGCGTCGGCTGCGGGATCGAGCGGTTGCAGGACCGAGCCGTTGACGTCGGTCTCCACCTGCACATCGCCGGCTAGTCCGCACGAGTTTCCGGCGAGGGCGGAGAAGTTCGATCGGGCAATGGAGTACGCCGGGTACTGCGCCACAGCGCCTTTGACGAACGAGAGCACCTCGAAGGCAACGACCCCGCCGGCGACGATGGTCAGCGCGGACGGCGCGAAGCGTCGACGCGTGCTGGGTTCCTTTCGGCGATAGGGCAATCGGACGTGCTGGTAGGCCGCGTAGAGCAGCGTCAGAACCGTCAGGCCGAGCAGGATCGTCGAAAAGCCCTTTCCGGCAATGGACGGCGGCTTGTCGAACCACGGAATGCCGTAGCTCGAGACGTACCACCATCCGTTGGAGCTGGTGAACGCCACCGCCGTCAGGAACAGTACGGCGGCGGTGAACAGTGTTCTGTTGCGCGGGGATCGGACGGTTGCCGCGGTGACGGCCACGGCAGCCAGCGCGGCCAACGATGCGGCGAGACCGGCGTACACACCGAAGTGGTGGGTCCACTTGGTGGGCGTGAACATCATCAGAGCCAGTGCGCCCAGGATGATTCCGAGGATCCGACGCGACGGCCCGGTGGCCGTGCCGGGGATGCGTCCGTTCTTGCGGAGCATCACCGCGATGCACACGACGATGCAGAGCAGCATCGCGAACATGCCGAATCGTCGGGCGAGCGAGCCGTCGGGCGAGATGGTCATCAATGCGTCCCAGCGGACGCGTTCTTCGAACCACGGCACGTTCGGTCCGATGGCCGAGCGCACCCGGGTCGCTTCGAGGACGGTGCTCAGAGTCTGGTCGGCGAAGATCGCGATCAGCACCGCCAGTCCCGACGCGACCAGCGGCGCAAGGACGGCGAGCAGTCCCACCTGGCGAGCTCGGTTGACCACGATCATCACCAGCGGGCGCAGTCCGGCGAGCAGGGCGGCGACGGCGATCAACCCGGTGGGACCGGCGGCGAGGGAGAACGCGGCGATCAGGGTGCCGATGGCGGCGGGCAGCAGTCGTCCGGTGGCGATGGCGCGTTCGATCGAGCACCACGTGAGCAGGGCACCGAGGGCGATGATCGGTTCTGGGCGCAGTCCGTTGTCGTAGGGCAGCCAGAAGGCGAGGAACACGAATCCGGCGGTCCACAGCGCGACCCGGTTGGTGAGCACCGCGCGGCCGAGGCGGGGGATGACCTCGCGGCTGATCACCAGCCAGCACAGCAGGGCCGCGATGGTGGCGGGCAGGCGCATCCAGATACTGGCGGTGCTGACCTTGGCGAGGGCGGCGAGCATGTCGTAGTACGGCATGCCGAACGGTGCTTCGGGGACGCCGAACCAGCGGAAGTAGTTGGCCATGTAGCCGGCGTTCTCGGAGACGCGGGCCATGTTGAGCAGGTAGCCGTCGTCGGAGGTGTTTGCGCCGATGAAGTGCCACAGCACCAGCACGCCCACCACGACGGCGTCGACGCCGGTGATCGACTTCCAGCGTGAGGGGAGGAATCGGCGGTGGCGTCGACCGTCCATGCTGTCGAGGCGATGCAGCGCGAACAGGGATGCGATCACAGCGAGTGCGCCGACGATCATGGCCAGCAACTTGAACGCGGTGGGACTCGAGGAGTAGCGCGAGTCGATGTCCGCGCGCACGGTCAGGCCGTCGACCGGGGCGGTGAGGTCGGTGTAGATGCCGACGACCTGCGGCCGGATGTCTCCGTCCACCGTGATCGCCTCGCCGTCGAGGTCGACGACGGTGTTGGTGGCGTTGGACGACACGGTCAGGGCGCAATTGCCGCTCAGCTCGGAAACGGGAGTCGCGGCAAGAACCCGATCGCGCAGCAGAACCTGCAGTCGGCCGTCGTCGACCCGCACGATCAGTGCCTTCTGCTCGGTCTTCGCAGCGGCGATCGGAGCAGTGGAGACCAGGGTGCCGCCGTCGGTGAGAGCACTGGCAGCGCTGCACGGAACGGTTGCTTCGAGGTCGACGGGCGAGTAGCTCACCAGCGGGGCATTGACGCTGCCGAACGAACTCTGCGGCCACGACAGCGTCGCGACGTCCTGCTGAACCGGCAGCAAGGGAGTCGCGATGGCCAGAACCGCACCGATGATGCCGGTGACGATCGCTACCAGCCGGGCGGTTTTCGGGTTCGGAGCGGTCTCGGGCACGCCGACGATGCTATGGGACGAGCGTCCGCACATCCCACACCCATACGCCACCGGTGTATCGAGGCTGGACACCGAGGAGGTCGGTCACGGTGGTGCGTAGGGCGATGGTGTTCTTGCTCGGCGGCAGGACGACGACGTCGGCCTCCCAGAACGCCATGTCCTGCGCTGCCTGACTTCGCTGATCGTCGGTGATCTCGGGAACGGTGCCCGAGTCGTAGACCGAGCCGAGCAGCAGTGCGGTGGGCCGGTCGACGGCTCCGTACTTGGCGACCTTGTCTTCTTGGTCGCTCGGTCCGACGAAGTATCCGGCGGCCAGCTTGAAGCCCATGTCGGCGTCCATCTGCCAGCGCAGCGGGCGCGCGTCCTCGGGCCGTGGGAGGGGAACGGTGACGACGGAACCGTCGTCGACGTAGTTCTCCCACTCACCGTCGGCGAAGAATTCCGGGGTCGGGGACTTGTCGACGGTGACCAGCGGCGTCGGGATCAGGGGCACGAGCGCGAGGGCGAGTCCGGCGATCCAGAACGCAGGCAGCGGACGCAGTCCGTTGCGGAACGTCCGATCGGTGGCCAGGACGAGCAGCAGGGCCAGGGCAGGTACTGCGCCCAACGCGAAGCGGGTTTCGAGCACGGATTCGACGAGGGGGTAGTCGGCGAGCTTCGTCCACGGCAGCGTGATGCCGGTGTCGTTCTTGCCGATCACCAGCGTCGCGCCGAGCGAGAGCACGCCCATGACGATCGCGGTCGCGGCGGCGGCACGGGCCGATGCGACGCGCCACATCCACACCGCGGCAACCAGGCACAGGACCAGCAGCGGCCAACCGAAGTACGCGTTCTCCTCGGTGGCGTTGATGCGGACGTTCTGACCCGGCGTCGCCTCGCCGCCGAGGGATTGCGTCGGGAACTGGAACAGCGCTTTGGCGTCGTTTCCCATCGGCCCGTGTTCGAGGAACGAGTACGACTGCGGGCCGAAGAACTGCCACCACAGCGGAAACGCCGCGAGAGTCAACGCGATGCCGGCCGATACGGCGAGTCGGGGCACGGCATTGCGGACGGCGGGCCACAGCGATCGCGGCCGTGACACGTAGTAGACGACGGCGAAGATGGCGAACGACATCGCGAAGATCAGCAGCGGTTCTTCGCCGAGCAGGACCTGCAGCGCGACGATCAGGCCGAGGCCGACGGTGTTCTTGGTGGTACCGCCGCCGCGAGCGATGCGGGTGACCAGCATGGCGATGACCGGAAGCAGGAACAGCACCACGAAGTTGGGGTGCCCGTTGGCGTGCGAGATCGCGCCTGGGGCGAAGCCGCACAGCGCACCGCCCATGGCCGCGGCACCCTTGGATGAGTTGAGCTGGCGGGAGAACAGCCAGAACCACGCGAACGACGTTCCTGCCAGTCCGACGGTGAGAGCAATTGCCCAGGTCACCGTGGGTCCGAAGAGCAACGTGATCGGGGCCAGCGGGATGGAGATGCCGAACATCGCCGTGTTCGCCATCAGATTCACCCCGAGCGGGTAATTCTGCAGGTCACTCGCAAACGGGTTGCTCAGCGAAGCAACCGAATGCGCGGCGACGGAGAAGAACCACTCCCACATGGTCTGGTCCTGGCCGCTGTTGTAGAGGTAGCCGCCACCCAGATTGCGCCACTGACCCTGCAGGACGTACACGGCAGCGACCAGAAATGCGACCGCTGCAACGACGTCACCACGTCCGACGCCGGAGTGTCGAGCCGGGGCCGTTGTCGGCTGCCGCTCGAGAACTCTCTGGTCGTGGGTGGTCATCGCGTCGAGGTTACAGAAACATCACGATGGGCGAAAACTCGAACGACCTGGGTCACATGATCATGCAGTGCGCACCACCAGCGCGAAGGGGCCGATGTCGGTCACGGTGAAGCGTGGATCCTCGAACAGCGCCTCAGGGAAGGTGACGGTGTAGCGGCGCACGTTCGGATCGTTGGGGTAGACGTCCTCGGCCAGGCGCAGGGTGTAGCCGTCGGCACTGCGCCGGAACAGGAATGCGTCCGGTGCCCGCCACGGGCTGCTCTCCAGCGCGTCGATCAACTGATCGGGTGTCTCGAGTTCGGTCCATTGCTCGATGGCGTCGGCTCGCTGATCGAACTGCGCCAGCGGGTTGGCGTAGTGAGAGGTCAGTCCTTGGAAGCCGAAGTACGGGTAGTAGCTGAGGAACGAGGTGTCCGCGGTCAGTACGACGGTTTCGTCGCGCGGACGCTGGGTCTGCTCGGTCAAGGCTTCGTCGACCTCGCGGTAGTACGAGACCGCGCTCGGTGGGCGCATGTCGGCGCGGTTGCCGTCACCGTCGGTGTCGGAGTAGGCGACGGTGATCTCGGTCTGCAGTACCTGGGGGATGTTCTGCGCGTAGGTCATGGCACCGATGGCCGCTACGACGACGGCCGCGATGCGGAACTTGGGTGGCTCGTTGATGGCTTGGTAGATCGCGTGGCTGCCTTCGAGGAAGCCGAAAACGCCTGCGCTGCCGAGCAATGCGATCAGGACTGCTTCGAGGCGGAACGAGAGCAGGGTGGTGCCCGCAGCAGTGGCGGCCATGGACAGCAGAGTCCACAGGTAGATCGATACGACGCCGACGCCGAGTGCCTGTGCCCGGCGTGAGGACGAGAAACGCACCGCGACCCACACCGTGCCGATGAGGCACAGTCCGCCCATCAGGGAGAACTCGAACATCGGGAAGGGAAGTGTCGCACCGGCTTCGGGCAGGTAGTGCAACGCCGTGCCCGACGTGGACGGCGCACCGCGCAGGAATTCGATCAGGTAGGGCAGCCACACGGTCGCGGCGATGAGGCCCGAGATCGCTGCGATCGCGGCGACCTTGATCGCGATGGGAACCAGGACGTTCCAGGACTTCCGCTCGCGATATGCGAGGACCGCGGCGAACAGTGCCATGAGTACGACGGTGAACGCCGCCAAACCGAGGTACAGCGTGTAGAACGTCGCGGCCAGACCGAGGAAGAGTCCGGTGCCGACCACCGCGCCCCACCCACCCGATGCGCTTCGGTGCAGCGCTCCCCACGCGAGAACCAGTGCCGGAGCGAAGAGCATCACGATCACGGCGCTGTATGCCTCGGGGGAGGCGTGGGCGACGACGAGTGCGGTGGTGACGGCGCTGACGGCGACAGCCCAGTCGGCTCGGATGAGCGCCTTCCACAGCACGAACGACACGACGGCGGTGACGGCCAGCAGCCCGATTGCGTAGGGCTTGAACACTTCCCAGCCGTCCATGCCCAGGATGTTGCCGACGCGTCCGCCGAGCCAGAACCAGCCGGCGGGGTAGAACGGCGGGATGTCGGCGTACGTCATGTCCCGCAACGACGCCGAATCCGTCAGCCGAGTCAGGTATTCGGTGCGAAACTCCTGGTCGACGGAGATGCCGAACAGGTAGAGCTTGGTTGCAGCCAGCGGCATCCCGAGGGTGACGGTGACGAAACCGCTCAGCCCGACCCATGCGGCGAGTCGAGCGATCCACGGCCACTTGTGAATTCGGTACAGGTAGATCGACGCGGCGAACAGTGCTGCGGCAACCACCTGCCCGAGCGTCGTGATCGCGCGGGTGACGTTGGACGAGTTGAACGCCGGCCACTGAACCAGTGAGAAGGCGTACAACCCGACCGTCGCCACCACGACTGCGAAAAGCGCACCGAGAGCGATCTCCCCGACGGCAGAAGCGGTTCTGCGAGCCGGTGCAACCCCGATTGTCATCGAGATCAGATGGGCAGCTTGCGGAAGATCGGCCGCGGCACGTGCCGCAGCACCATCATCACCAGACGCCACGGCGCGGGAGTCCAGATGAGGGGAGTGCCCTTGCGTGACGCGTTCACCGCGAGCTTGGCGATGACCTCCTTGTCGACGGTCATCGGGGCTTCCTTGACGTGCGCGCTGAACTTGGTGCGCACCATGCCCGGACGAACGACGGTGACCCGAGGTCCGAACTCGCGCAACGCTTCTCCGAGTCCGAGGTAGAAGCCGTCGAGTCCGGCCTTGGTGGAGCCGTAGACGAAGTTGGAGCGTCGTACCCGCTCGCCCGCCACCGAGGACATGACGATGATGCGGCCGTAGGCCTGCGCCTTCATCTTCTCGCCCAGCAGCACGCCGACCGACACCGAAGCGGTGTAGTTGATGTTCGCGGCGAGGACGGCCTTGCGCTGGTCCTGCCAGAGCTGCTCGGCATCGAAGTCGACGGCGAAGGCGACGATGGCGACATCGACGTCACCCTTGGCCCAGGCGGCGTCGATGACCTTCGGGTGCGATGCGGTGTCGAGTGCGTCGAAGTCGATGACGTCGACGGACTTCGCGCCCTTGGCGTTCAGCTGTGCGACGGCGCTCTCACGCAGTGGATCGTTCGGCAGCGCGGCGAGGATGACACGTGCCGGCGACTTCGACAGGTACTCCTCGGTGATCGCGAGACCGATCTCGCTGGTGCCACCCAGAACGAGAATCGTCTGGGGGTTACCTACGGCGTCTATCGTCACAGCAGTTCCAGCCTTCTAGCCATATCGGAGGCGAAAACGCCTGTGGGGTCAACGGATCGACGGACCTTGATCCATTCGTCGATCCGCGGGTACATCGAATGGAACGTCTCGGCGTCGGTGCGCGAATCTTTCGCGGTGTACAGACGGCCACCGAATTCGAGCACGCGCTTGTCGAGTTCGCGGACGAACTCGTTCAAGCCCGGCTTGATCGGGAAGTCGACGCAGATGTTCCAACCCGGAATCGGAAAGCTCAGTGGCGCTTTGTTTCCGGGCCCGAACAGCTTGAACACGTTGAGGAACGAGTAGTGCCCGGACTTCTGGATATGGACGATGATCTTCTTGAACTCGTCGACGGCCTCCGGCGGCACCACGAACTGGTACTGGAGGAATCCCTTGGAGCCGTAGGCGCGGTTCCACTCACTGAACATGTCGAGTGGGTGGTAGAACGCCGTAAGGTTCTGCACCTTGTTGCGGTAGTTGCCCGACTTTCGGTACCAGACCTCGCCGACGGCCGAGAAGGTGTACTTGTTCGCGAGTCCGTTCGGGAAAATGTCGGGGAACTTCACCAAGGGCTTCGCGTTGAAGAGCAGCGGATCCTTCTGCAGCTTCTCCGGCAACTGGTCCAGGCGCGCCAACGATCCACGAGACACAGCCGCGCGACCGAGCTTGGGTGGCGGAGCAACCGCGTCGAACCATGCGCTGGAGTAGTCGTAGTTGTTCTCGCTGCCGTCGCTGTGCAGTGCGATGGTCTCGTCGAGGGTGCTGGTGACGTCGCCGTCGGCGATGAAGTACGCCGTTTCCGTGGGCGTCATCTCGATGGTCGCGCGCAGGATGATGCCGGTCAGTCCGTTGCCGCCGACCGTCGCCCAGAACAGTTTGGCGTTCTTGCCCGACGGCGTCAGGTGCCGGATCTGACCGTCCGCCGTGAGCAGTTCCATCGAGCGGACGTGGTTGCCGAAGCTACCCGCGCTGTGATGGTTCTTACCGTGGATGTCCGTTCCGATCGCACCTCCGATGGTGACCTGTCGCGTACCCGGCAGCACCGGTACCCACAGACCGAACGGCAGCGCAGCACGCATCAGCTGATCGAGGTTGACGCCACCGTCGACGTCGACGATGCGCGTGGACGCGTCGATGCTGTGAATGCCGTTCAGCGCATTCATGTCGATGACGAGGCCGCCGGAGTTCTGCGCGTTGTCACCGTAGGAGCGGCCGAGGCCGCGGGCGATGACACCGCGTCGGAGGTAGGCCGGCTTGGAGTCGTTCTGCTCGGCGACCTGCTTGACCGCGTTCGCGATGAGCTCGGGGTCGGAGGTCGAGAGCACCTCTCCAGTGGAGGGCGCAGTGCGGCCCCAACCGGTGAGTGTGCGGGTCTGCGTGGGTAGCGGCGCAGTGTTCCCGGCCTGTGGTTCCAGGGGGAAGAGTGCGTCGTCGGCTGTCGTGGACATCGCTCAAGAGGGTACCCGCACCGCAGCAGCGGCTAGTGTCAGTCCTCGTGTCCACCCCCGACCGCTCCGCAGAAGAAGGCTCGACGGGCGACGACTGGTCGCCCGAGGACGAAGAGTTGCAGCATCACGTCCCGCTACCCGTCGAGCTGCCGTTGACCGAGAACATCGCCGACGCGGCCCTCGACCTCAAGACGCAGGTGCTGCGGTTCCTGGCGACGGGTGTGCTGTCGGCAATCGTCGACCAGGGCGTCAACCTGCTCCTGCATTTCGTGTTCGGCGTCGGTGTGACGCTGGCCAAGGCCATCGGCTTCGTACTCGGAACGACGACGGCCTACCTGATCAATCGCCGCTGGACGTTCAACGCGGCCCCGTCGCGGGCTCGGTTCTTCGCCGTCGTCGCGCTGTACGGAGTCACCTTCGCCGTCCAAGTGGGCATCTACACCTGGCTCTACCAGGCCCTTCCCGACGGCTTCTGGTACGCCAACGTGGCCTTCGTCATCGCGCAGGGCACGGCGACGGTCATCAACTTCCTCGTTCAGCGATTCGTGATCTTCAAAATTCGCTGAGCCTCCGGATTCGCGCCCGGGGGTCCGCAAGCGCGGGTTCGGCCCATGGGTTCGCAAACGCGCGCGCACTTGCCAAACGCGGGTTCGCCCCCGTGAGGTTCGCAAACGCGCGCGCACTTGCTGAACGCGCGCATTCTCGTCAACTGTCACGGGCGATTCCCCGCGCGTCTGACGAACGCGCGCGCGTTTGCCCGATCTGGCGTCGCCGCCTCGCCCCGCCGCTCACGAGAAGTTCGGCAGGGCTCCGCGTTCGAGGGCTTCGGCGAGGGTGGGGGCGGCTGTGTCCTTGTCTGAGAGTTCGTAGGTCAGAGGCGATCCGTCGCGTGCGGTGGTGGGCCAGTCGATGCCGAGGGCGGGGTCGAGTGGGTTGATGTCGCGGTCCAGGGCCGGGGTGTATTCCAACGAGCACAGGTACATGACGGTCGAGTTGTCCTCGAGCGAGAGGATGGCGTGGCCGAGTCCTTCGGACAGGAACACCGCTTTGCGGTCGATGTCGTCGATCAGCACGCTGTCCCACTGCCCGAACGTCGGGGATCCGACGCGCAGGTCGACGATGACGTCGAGGAATGCTCCGCGGGCGCAGGTGACGTATTTCGCTTGTCCGGGTGGGTTGGTGGTGAAGTGGATCCCACGCAGGACGCCGGCTGCGGAGACCGAGCAGTTCGCCTGCAGCAGCTCCAACGACCGCCCGGTGGTCTCGGCGAAGAGGCCGGCTTTGAACCATTCGAAGAACACACCGCGATCGTCGCCGAACTGGCGTGGGGTGTACTCGTAGGCACCGGCGATGCTCAACTCGCGAAAGCTCATGCTCGGTGTCCTCGGTCGATCAGGTCCAGCAGGTAGCGGCCGTACCCGGATTTGACGAGTGTCTCCGCGCGGGCGCGCAGTTCGTCGTCGGTGATGAATCCGCGTCGCCACGCCACCTCTTCGGGGGATCCGATCTTCAGGCCCTGGCGTTGTTCGATGGTGCGCACGTAGTTCGAGGCGTCGAGCAGCGAGTCGAAGGTGCCGGTGTCGAGCCAGGCGGTACCGCGGGGGAGGACTTCGACCTGGAGGCGGCCTGCCTCGAGGTAGTGGCGGTTGACGTCGGTGATCTCGTATTCCCCACGCGCGGACGGTTGCAGGTCGCGGGCGATGGCGATGACGTCGTTGTCGTAGAAGTACAGCCCCGGGACGGCGTAGTTGGATTTCGGGGCGGCGGGTTTTTCTTCGAGGGAGATGGCTTTGCGGTTCGCATCGAATTCGATGACGCCGTAGGCGGTGGGGTCGGAGACCTCGTAGGCGAAGACGGCTCCGCCGTCGATGGTGTCGAAGCGGGACAGTTGGGTGCCCAGGCCGGGGCCGTAGAAGATGTTGTCGCCCAACACCAATGCCGCGGAATCGGTGCCGATGTGGTCGGCACCCAACACGAACGCCTGGGCGAGGCCGTTGGGCTCGTGTTGGACCTTGTAGGTCAAGTCGATGCCGAATTGGGAGCCGTCACCGAGCAGACGCGTGAACTGGTCGGCGTCCTGGGGTGTGGTGATGACGAGGATCTCGCGGATCCCGGCCAGGATCAGAGTCGAGAGCGGGTAATAGATCATCGGTTTGTCGTAGACCGGGACCAGCTGCTTGCTGACGCCCATCGTGATCGGATGAAGACGCGAGCCCGTGCCGCCCGCCAGAATGATTCCCCGCATGACGGCGAAGTCTTCCAGACCCTCCGATCACCCGCTCGCTTGTGCCGCTCCGTTTCCGCGCGCGATGTGGAATCCGCCTCTAAACTTCGTCCTGCCCCGCAGCTGTGGGGAACGGGACCGACTGACCACCGAGAACCGAGGACGAGCCACGTGACGACGACGAACCAGATCGCCACCGGTATCGATCAGGTCACCGCTCTGCTCTCCACAGTGACCGAAGCCGAACGCGCATCGGCGACGCCCTGCACCGAGTGGACCGTCGCCGACCTGACCGATCACCTGGTGAACACCGCTGCCAACCTGGTGACCATGGCTCGGGGTGGAGAGATCGACTGGTCGGCGACGCCCGAGTCGTCCTCGGATCCGATTCCGCTGTGGACCGAGCGGACTCGCGAACTGCTGGCCGAGATCGACGCAGGTTCGCCGCTGCCGCTCGGCATGGTTGCCGCGGAACTCTCGGTGCACGCGTGGGATCTCGCGACCGCACTCGGTCGTGGAACCGATGATCTCGACCAGACCGTGCCCGAGGAGGGGATGGTGTTCATGTCGGCGAACATGACCGACGAACGGCGCGGTGGTGCCTTCGATCCAGAGCAACCGGCACCCGACGACGCGAACGCGTACGAGCGTTTGGCGGCTTTCGCCGGCCGCACTGTCCGAGGCTCCTGACAGTTCCGACGGCCGATCACTCCCACGGGATTCGGTAGGGCCGACACGGCACTCCCTCGTACGGTTCGGGCACTTCCGTTGCCGGCTGCGGGATTGCCCACATGAGGCCGAACAACAGCGCTATCGATGCCGCGAGACGAACAGGAATCTTCCCCAGACCCATCCGATCACTACTCCCCCGAAGTCGAGCAGAAGCTAGCACGCGTGGCAGACAAGATCGGCCCGCACGAGCATCCACCGGTAAAGTGCCTGTTCATGAGAATTCTCGTCACGGGTGGGGCCGGGTTCATCGGCGCGAACTTCGTACATCAGACCCTCGCGCAGCGTCCCGACTCCCAGGTCACCGTGCTCGACAAGCTCACCTACGCCGGTAACAAGGCTTCCCTCGATCCGGTGGCCGATCGAATCGAGTTCGTGCACGGCGACATCGCCGACGCCGATCTCGTCGACCGCCTCGTGCGCGAGACGGACTTGGTCGTGCACTTCGCCGCCGAATCCCACAACGACAACTCGTTGACCGATCCGTGGCCGTTCGTGCACACCAACGTCATCGGTACCACCACCTTGCTCAATGCGGTCCGCGAACACGACGTCCGCTACCACCACATCTCCACCGACGAGGTCTACGGCGACCTCGAACTCGACGACCCGGCGCGGTTCACCGAGTCCACTCCGTACAACCCGTCGAGCCCGTACTCGTCCACCAAGGCGTCGAGTGATCTGCTGGTGCGCGCCTGGACCCGGTCGTTCGGGGTCCGCTCCACCATCTCCAACTGCTCCAACAACTACGGCCCTTACCAGCACGTGGAGAAGTTCATTCCGCGTCAGATCACCAACATTCTCAGCGGCTCCCGGCCCAAGCTCTACGGGGCAGGGCAGAACGTGCGTGACTGGATCCACGTCGACGATCACAACAGCGCCGTCTGGGCCATCATCGACGGCGGCCGCATCGGCGAGACCTACCTCATCGGGGCCGACGGCGAAGCGAACAACCGCACCGTCCTCGAAGCGATTCTCGAAGAGACCGGCAACGCACCCGACGCCTTCGACTTCGTCACCGACCGCCCCGGCCACGACCTGCGTTACGCCATCGACTCGACCAAGCTCCGCACCGAATTGGGTTGGACGCCAACATATGTCGACTTCCGTGCCGGCCTGAAGGCGACCGTCGACTGGTACCGCGAGAACGAGCAGTGGTGGCGACCGCAGAAGGACGCCACCGAGGCCGTCTACGCGGCGAAGGAGTCGGTCCTGCCCTGAAGCAGGGCCTAGCTGCTGCGCGACATCCGGTGGCGCAGCAGCAGGTACACCGCGCGACGCATGAACGACGTCATCAGTGCCTTGGCGTTTCCGATGCGAACGTCGGTGTCGGACAACAGGCTCGGGTCGCTGGCCTGTAGTGAGCGGTGGAAGTCGGCGGCCTGACGTGCCTGCTGCGTCGCAAGCTCCACACTCCACTGCCCCGAGTTGATGCGGAACGATGCCAGTGGTCGGGGAATTGCCACGATGTCGCCGCGGAGCGCGACAGCGATGAACGTGGCCTGATCGATCAGGTAGGGATGACTGTTGTCCCACAGCCCGATTTCGCGGAGCTCCGCGAGCTTCATCATGACGCCGCCGGGTTCGCCGAAGATGTTGGCACCGGCTCGGACTGCGGTTCGCGCGGCAACTCGACCCGAGACCGTTCCGTGCAGGCCGCCGAGCCCGCGGGCGGCGATGACCGTCTTGCCGTAGGCGTCGATCAACGTCCGCTGAGAGGCGACCAGAACGGCGGTCGGGTTGTCGTCGAATGCCTGGACCTGTGTCGCCAACGCGGTGGGCGCGATGGTGTCGTCGCCGCAGACGAGTTTGATCAATTCGCCGGTGGCCTCTTCGGTGACCCGATTCCAGTTGGCCTGCGCGCCGCCACCGGCCGGGGTCGTCAGCACACGAATGCGCGGGTCGTCGAATTTCTGCGCGACGGCGAGGGTGCCATCGGTCGACGAATGATCGGCGATGACCAGCTCGAAGTCCGTGAAGGTCTGGGCGAGAATCGAATCGATGGTCTCGGCCAGGTACTCGGCGTTGTTGTACGCCGGGACGACGACGGATACACGGGGTGTCATGGTGTGGGGGCCTGGCTCTTTCTGCGGAACGAGAAGTCGCGGTAGCCGAAGAAGCTGACGACTGCCATCACTGCTGTGACGACCAATTGTGAAGGGATGGGCGGGAAGTGGAAGACGGATACGGCGATCGTCATCAGGGAGATGTTGGCGACGAAGGCGCCGAAGTTCACGACGAAGAAGCGCAGCAGATCGCGTAGGAAGTGCCCACGCACGCGGAACACCAGGTATCGGTACATCGCGAACGCGCACAGCACGTTGCAGAGGTAGCCGAGCACGATCGCGGCGTGATATCCGTATCGCTCACCGATCAGCAACTGCCACAAGATGAACCACGCGGTACCCAGTGCAGTGTTGACGCCTCCGACGAGCAGGAACGCGATCTTCTGATTCTTGACGATGCGCATCAGCGGCCCCGGTGCGCCGTTCATCCCGGCCGGGGGAGCGGGGGTCTGTGGTTCGGTCATCGACCGACCCCCAATGCCTCACGGGTCGCGAACAGTGTGGAGGCGATTCCTGCGGGCAACGTGCGGTGCGTTCGCCGATCGATCTGCGGCCAGACCGTCGAGCGCAGTCGCAGATCGCGACCTTGGAACACCGCGAGCGGCGACGCCGCCAGCACCACGTTCGGTCGACGGCGGAACACCGTCCGGCAGGCTCCGAGGATCGAGCCGATGGTGACGGCCTCACCGGAGGCGAAGATCTTGATCGTCGGCGAGTGTCGTTGCGTGGCAGACATACCGAGGGTGTCGGCGACCATCTCTGCCGCGTCGGACACGTAGAGGTAGTCACGCAACGTGTCCATCGGTACGTAGATGGAGACGGGTGAGGCCATGAGGTAGCCCCGGCACAGGTGTGAGATCAGACCCTGCGGTTTCGCGAGGTTCTGGCCGGGCCCGTAGAGGTTCGCGAACCGACCGATGGCCACGTTGATCGCGGTGCGTTCCCCGAACTCGGTTGCGATGGCCTCGGACTGTAGTTTCGCGAAGCCGTAGTCGCCCAACGGAACCGGCCGTGTTCCTTCGTGATGCGGGGCTCCGGTTGCACCGGCGTAGACGCCTCCGGCGGACGAAGCGAGGAATACGGTTCCGGTGCCCGCGCGGTCGCCGGCGGCACTTTCGATGCGCGCCAGCACGGCTCGGATCAGGCCGTTCTCTTCGGCGAATTGCGCTGCGCTGGTTCCGTTCACACCCGCACCGGCGGCCCAGATCACGTTCCACGTACCGTCGGAGAAGGAGTCGAAGAACTCCGAACAGCGCTGCAGCAGAGCTTGTTCGGCAGATTCCCTGTCCGACCACGGGATGGTGCTGGTGTGCACTCGGTGCCCGCGACGACCGGCCTCGCGGGTCACCGCAGCGCCCAGGAGTCCGCCGCTGCCGACGATCCACGTGTGCGTTGCGGTCACGCCGACGGTGTGTTGTCGGTCGACTGTGGAGTTTCGACTGATCCTGCAGGCGCGGTGCGTCCGAGTGGGCCGTTTCCCGGATCGGTGACGATCAGGTACGGCGGCTTGCCCATGGCCGTCTTGACGTTGACGCCCACGTACTCGGCCACCACGCCGAGGGAGAACAGAGTCGCCCCGAAGCCGAACAGCAGAATCACCATCGTCGATGCCCAGCCTCGCACCTCGGCACCGGAGTCGAAGACGAAGTACGACACCAGTACGTAGGCCACCAGAATCAGGCCGAGTACCGCGAAGGCGATGCCGATGAAGCTGACCAGCCGCAGGCCCTTGGTGCCGCTCGAGAGCACCATCCGCCAGAAATGCGAGAGCAAGGTGCGCAGGCGGTAGCCCGATCGACGGTCCACCTCTTCGCGCAGCGCCACCGGGCTGGTCGTGACGTCGCCCGCGATCCACCCGAGTGCGATGTCCAGGTACGCCTCCGAACCGGCGTAGGCGGCGACGGAGCGGCCGACCTCACCCAGCACCAGGCGATAGCTCTGATAGTCCACGGTGTTGTCCCCGGCCAGGGCCTTGGCGATCAACCATTTCGCTCCGCGGGAGGCGGTGTTGCGCCACAGTCCGTGCGGTGCGACGTTGGTGGGCTTGGCGTAGACGACGGTGGACTGCCGGTCGAGGGCGGTGTCGAGCATGCCGCCGATGGCTGCCGGGTCGTGCTGCCCGTCCTCGTCCATCGTGACGATCCATTCGCCGCCGCTGGACGCCATGCCGGCGAGGGTGGCGGGGTGCTGACCGAAATTGCGACTCAGCCACACTCCACGAACGAACGGGTGCGCAGCGGTCAGCCGCCTGATCACCGCAGCGGAATCGTCGGGTCCGTGATCGAAGACGAGCAGAACTTCCTCGACGATCATCGGCCGCCCGACGGGGGTGTGAGTTACCTGCGTCAACGGAAGGATCTCGTCCATCAACGCACTGAGAGTCCGTTCACCCTGGTAGACCGGCACCACGATGGAAATGCGGTGCGGATCAGCAACAGAATCGTCGGACATCACGAGGGCCTACCCTATCCGTTCCCGCTGGCGCCATCGAACTCCGGCGCGGCAGGGCTTCTGCGTCGTCGCACATCGAGTACCACCAGACCGACCAGCAGCAGCACCCCGCCCGCCATCGCGGCGAGTCCGAGACGTTCGCCGGGCGGCCGGAAGGTGATGTGCAGATCTGCGTTCTCGGTACCGGGCGGCAGGTCGACGTAGAGGAAGATGTCGGCCAAGCCCTTGGTCTGCAGCTCTTCACCGTTCAGGGTCGCGGTGTAGCCGGGCCAGGCCAGACGGGAGAACACGACACTGCCGCCGTTCGGAGCGCTGACGTCGACGTGCTCGGAGTCGGCGTCGGACGATCGAGGTTCGGCCGTGGCGTTCACGGTCGCGACGACGCGTCCCGACGTGGCGGGAATCAGTCCGTCGACGCGTTCGAGGACGTAGATCTGGCGGGCGGACTCGGGCGTGGGAGCGGTCACCCACTCCCAGCCTGCGGGTGCGGGTCGTGCATTCGCGAGCGGATACTGGTTCTTCTGCAGCACGATTCGATCGAGTTGCATCAGATCGGCGTAGGTCTTGCCGGTGTACGGCTCGATCTCGAACACGCGCCGGAAGGCGTCCTCGCAGGTCGATCCCTCGTGCTCGAAGCACAGCAGGTTGGCGAAGTCGAGATATCCGACCGGGGTGTACGCGTTGACGTAGTCCAGGCCCATGATCTTGGCGGAGTTGCCGTACACCTGGGAGTGCCAGGGCAGCTTGGGGTCGTCGGGTCCTTCGGCCTCGGTCTCGGTGAGCGCACGGCTGCCGAGTTGCAGAGTCGCGCCCTGCCACTGCGGGAACTCGGCCTTGGCCTCGGATTGGGACGCGGGCAGCCACCACTTGTCGAAGGGCGGTTCGTAGGTGGCAACCTGGTACATCGCGACCGGCGCGATGGTCACCAGCAGCAGTGCCGCGGTCGCGCGCGTGGAGAACCGGTGGGCCAACAGCAGGGCGAGTGCTCCGACGAGCAGGATCACCAGCGCAGCGAGGACATGGCGGCCGAAGAACTCCGGGCCCGAAGAACCGGCCCGCAGCAGCAGCACCAGCGTCAACAGGCCGGCGGCGAGCAGCCGGGGCCGTAGCTTGTCGAGAGTGCCGTACCGGCTGATCAGGGTGACCACGAGAATCAGCGCGACGAGGGCGACGAACGGCAGGATGCGGGCGGGCCAGCGGATCGGTCCGATGTCGCTGGGGCCCGCGGTGAAGATCAGGGCGAACGCCAGCATGATCAGCGGGGCTGCCAGCTCGCGCAGAGCGGCGGGTACTCGACGCCATGCGATGAACGCCAGCGCGGGCACCACGAACCAGGCGATGTAGGTGACCGGCGATTCGGTGGTCTCGCCCGCCCAGGATTCGATGCTGGTCACAGCGGTCGGGATGCTCGCGGTCAGCGATTCCGACCACGGTGCCGTCAGGAAGTTGTCGTTGAACGTGCCTTCGTCGCCGCTACGCCAGGTGACCGCCGAGGTGAGCACGCCGGGCAGGAACGTGACGGCCCCGCAGGCCGCGGCGGCGATGCCTACGGCGCACACCTTCACTGCCGGACGCCACAGCCGCTGGAACAGGCGTTCGCCGATCGCGACGGATCCGATCATCACTCCGGCCATCACCGCGGCGTGGACGTATCCCACGCTGATGGCGAGGTAGAGGAAGACGAACGGCACGATGGGGCCGCTGCGGCCGCGGGCGTAGGACACCGAGCTCGCCCACGCGTTCATGATCCACGCGGTACCCATCAGTGCGGTCACCCACGAGGTGTTCTCGAAGAACAGCGTGAAGCCGACGAACGGTGCGCTCGCGCCCGCTACCGCGGCCCAGTTCGCCCGCGCTCCGTAGGCCAGAGCGACGCGAAAGACGCCCCAGGCCAACAGAATCGAGAAGCCGAGTTTGACGACCGTGGCCAGCAGCACCAAGTTGTCGATCGACGGCGAGATGTAGTTGATCGCCATCTGCACGGGATTCCACAGGCCGCCCTGGCCCTCGACCGGGTAGTTGCCTGCCATCCACTGATCGAGCACCAGCGAGGGGAAGTGCCCGTCGCGCATGATGCGTCCGAGCTGGAGCCAGTTGGGTACGGCACCCGATTCGGTGTCGTCGATGTAGAAGTAGCGGGGATCGACGCTGAGCACAAGGAGGTAGCCGAGAACGACGACTGCAGCGACCGCTGCTCCCCACGCGAGGCGCTCTCTCCTGCTGTCGGGCAGGGCGGCGCGCGCGATCTGGGTATCCGTGGGGGTCAAGGGTCAACTCCGTGAGTGCGGGCAAAGACACCCGACTGTAGCTCCCGAGGTGTCCGGGAACCGAAACGTCGACGCGTGTGACCCGCAGGTGTTGGCGGACAACCGACTATTGCGAGCGATCACTCTCTAAGTTAGATTGACGTGACACTATGACGGAGGTCACATTGAACTCGAACACTGCTTTCGACGTCGTCGTCACCGGCGGCACCGTCTACGACGGGTCCGGCGGTCCCGGAGTGCGAGCCGATGTGGGCATCGTCGACGGTGTCGTGCGGGCCGTGTCGGCCACGCCGCTCGAGGTGGGTCCGGCGACCGAGGTGGTCGACGCCACCGGCAAGTGGGTCACCCCGGGCTTCGTGGACGTGCACACCCACTACGACGCGGAGGTGCTCGTCGGCCCGGGTCTCGAAGAGTCCGTCCGACACGGGGTCACGACGGTTCTGCTGGGGAACTGTTCGTTGTCGACGCTCTATTCCACTCCGGTCGACATCGCGGATCTGTTCAGTCGGGTCGAGGCGCTGCCGCGAGATCATGTGCTCAAAGCCGTCGATACGCACAAGACGTGGACCAGCCCCGACGAGTACATCGCTGCGCTCGAACGACTGCCTCTCGGTCCCAATATCGCTGCTCTGGTAGGACATTCGGATCTGCGGGCGCACGTGATGGGCTTGGATCGCTCGACCGATCGCAGTCAGCGGCCCACCCGTGAGGAGTGGCGCGCCATGTCGGACGCGCTCGAGCAGGCACTCGATGCCGGACTGCTCGGGATGTCGACGATGACGAACCCGTGGGACAAGTTGGACGGCGATCGGTACCGGTCTCGGTCGTTGCCGTCCTCGTACGCGCGGTGGAGCGAGTTCCGTGCGCTGCACAAGATCCTGCGTCGACGCGGTCGGTTGTTGCAGAGCATTCCGAACCTGAACACCAAGTACGACATGCTGTTCTTCCTCGCCTCGGCCACCGGGATCGGCCGCACTCCGCTCAAGATCTCGCTGCTGGCGGCGGCCGATGCGAAGGCGTCGCCGTGGATTCATCGCGTCTTCGGCCCGCTCGCGCGCATGGTCAACGGACCGGGCAAGGGTCAGTTCCGCTGGCAGCATCTGCCCACCACGTTCGACGTGTACTCCGACGGCATCGACCTGGTGGTGTTCGAGGAGTTCGGATCGGGCCGAGCAGCTCTGCATCTACGAGAAGAGTTGGGACGCAACGAGTTGCTCTCGGACGAGGCGTACCGCCGCTGGTTCCGCGCCGACTTCGAGAAGAAGTTCAGCTCACGCGTCTGGCATCGAGACTTCGCCGACGCCGAGATCACCGAGTGTCCCGACGCGTCGGTCGTCGGCAAGAACGTCGCCGAGGTCGCGGCAGAGCGCGGTGTGCACGTAGTGGACGCGTTCCTCGATCTGGTGGTCGAACACGGACGAAAACTGCGCTGGCACACCACGGTGGCGAATCATCGCAAGCGTCAGATGGACAAGCTGATCAACCAGCCCGGGGTGACAGTGGGGTTCTCCGACGCAGGCGCTCATCTGCGCAACATGGCGTTCTACAACTTCGGTATCCGATTGCTGCACCGCGTGCACGATGCGCAGAGCGATCGCAGGCCGTTCATGACCGTGGAGAAGGCCGTGCACAAGCTCAGCGGCGAATTGGCCGACTTCTACGGTGTCGACGCCGGACACGTGCGGGTGGGTGATCGAGCCGACATCGTGGTGATCGATCCGAATGGGCTGGACGAGGGGGTCCTGGCCTATCGGGAGGAGACCATGCCGGAGTTCGGGGGCCTGAGCCGCATGGTCAACCGCAACGACCGCGCTGTCGCCGCCACTCTGGTCGCGGGCCGAGTGGTGTTCTCCGGCGGCACCTTCGCTCCGTGGTTCGGTGTGTCGGAGCGGGCCGGCAGTTTCCTGCGGGCGGGTATCCCGACGGCTCCCCGTCGCCGGGAGCGTGTGTGAGCCCGAGTCAACAGCAGCGCCGGACCGAGACGATCGGAAAGTTGCTCGACGCGACGATCGCGTCGTTGCGCGAGAAGGGCTATGCCGCAACCAGTGTCAGTGAGATCGTCGGCCGCGCCGGGGTGTCCTCCGGTGCCATGTTCCGGCATTTCGACACCAGGCTCGACCTGATCGTCGCTGCGGCCGACGAGGTTCGCAGACGCCAGTTCGTCGAGTTCCGTCATGGCCTGTCCGGTTTCGGTAGCGCGTCGATCGAACACTGCCTCGAACTGCTCAGGGCTGCGTGCCGAGCCCCGATCAACGGCGCCTGGTACGAGCTCCTGACCGCAGCCCGCACTGACGAAGAGCTGCGAGAGAGGCTGCAGCCCCTCACCGTTCGCTATCACGAACAGATCGCCGAACTCGCTCGCACACTACCGGTCGCAGGCGTGCTCGACCCACGGCATCTCGAGACGGTGATCTTCAGCGTGGTGCATCTGCTCGACGGCGAGGCGTTGGCCGCCGTAGTGCACCCGCAGCCCGAACAGGAGGCCATGCGGCTGAGGATGATTGCGCACCTGTTGCGCGGTGGCACTCTGCACGCCCTGAGCGACGCGGGATGACCCACTGGACGGTGCGCACGCCCGGCGCAGAACTTCCCGTCGTCGAGCACGGGAACCCGGAGGCGCGCTCGACGGTGCTGCTGGTGCACGGCTATCCCGACAACCGCCATGTGTTCGATCCGTTGATCGCCGAGCTCGGTGATCGGGTCCGGGTGATCGCCTACGACACGCGAGGCAGCGGAGCGTCCGCGCTCGAGCCCGCAGCGGACGTGTCCATCGAGCAACTGGCGCGCGACGCCTTCGCGGTGGTCGAGTCGATACCGGGGCTCACCGGGAAGGTCCACGTCTTCGCCCACGACTGGGGGTCGGTCCAGATGTGGGAGGCGATGGCTTCGCCTCGCGCATCCACCGCTTTCGCGTCGTACACGTCGGTATCGGGCCCGAGCCTGGATCACCTGCGGCAGGTGGCGCGGGCGCGGCTGGTGCGACACCGTCGCTGGCCGTCACTGGTCGAGCAGTTGGCGCGGTCCTGGTACGTCTTCGGGTTCCACGTGCCCGTGCTGGGCAGGCGGGTTCCGGGACTGTTGGCGCGCCTGAGCGCCGAGGGTGAGCCGACCCCGACGGCGGCCGACCAGCAGCGCGGCATCGCCCTGTACCGCGCCAACGTGCTCAGGCGTCTGCTCGGCGGACCCGTCCCGCGCTGCGCCGTCCCCACCACCGTGGTCGTCCCGACTCACGACCACATGCTCTCGTCCAATCTCACCGACGGTCTGGATCGATGGATCCCCGACCTGCGCGTCGACCAGGTCGATGCGGGCCACTGGTGGCCGTACACGCACCCGGTCGACGCCGCTCGCGTGCTGATGGCGAGGGTGCGGGAAGCGGAGTAGACGGCGAGCGTCGGACGGATCGGTCGGGGGCTGTGCAACCATGGTCAGTGGTCTTCTTCTCTCCACGGCCGCACAGAGCCACTACTCGAACTGGATGGGGTACTTCTCGGTATGGACGGCACTGCTCTCGATCGTCTCGGCTCCGCGTCGAATTCGTCGGCTGTTGCCGGCGGTGACGGCGAGCCCGAACTGACAGTCCAGAGACTGCTGTTCGACGGTCCGTCGCCCCTGGTCAGTGCCGATATGTACAGCTCGGTCGGCAAGGGCAACGCCGAGCGCACCCGTACGGGCGTTCGGATCGCCAAGCGCAGCGTGGTGCACACCAACAGCTACTTCGGACGGTTCCCGGCCAGCTACTGGCAGCGGTGGACCACCGTCACCGAGGTGGTGTTCCGAGCGAGCGTCGCCGGTGCCGGTCGGATCGATCTGGTGGCCACCGATTACAAGGGCCACGAGCGCACGATGGCCAGTACAACGGTCGATTCCGCGAACGCGTCGACTCAGGTGGCCGTCCCCGTCGCCACCACGCAGTTCCTCGACGGCGGTGCGCTGTACGTCCGCTTCACCACGACCTCGACCGAGTTGTCGGTGCAGGACGCGGAATGGACCGTCGCCGCGCCGGAGAAGCTGCGTCCCACCTCGGTGGTGATCTGCACGTTCAACCGCGCCGACGACTGCGCCAACACCGTCGCTGCGATGGCCGACGATCCCCTCGCCCTGCTCGGGGTCGACAACGTCTACGTCGTCGATCAGGGCACCGATCAGGTGCAGACGCGCGAGAAGTTCCAGCGCGTCGCGGCGGAGCTCGGCAGCAAGCTCGTCTACATCACTCAGCCCAACCTCGGCGGGGCAGGTGGATTCACCCGCGGGCTCTACGAGGTGCAGGGTAAGGGCGGCGACCCGGCCAATGTGATCTTCATGGACGACGACGTGCTGTGTGAGCCCGAGGCGATCGTGCGGATGAACTCGTTCGCCAACATGACCGTCGAGCCGGCGATCATCGGCGCCCAGATGCTGTACCTGCTGCATCCCGATCGCGTGCATGTCGGTGCCGAGGTGGCGAACCTGCAGAAGCTCGAAGCCGGAGTGCACGTCAAGAACGCGATCTCGGACAAGAGTGCGTTCAAGCGCAAGCGGCAGCAGGACGTCCGGGTCGACGCAGGCTACAACGGTTGGTGGTCGTGCCTCATCCCGTCCGAGATCGTCGGGCAGGTCGGCTACCCGCTGCCGCTGTTCTTCCAATGGGACGACATCGAGTACGGATACCGTTCGCGTGCAAACGGATTCGCCACCGTGACGCTCCCGGGCGCAGCGGTGTGGCACGCCGACTTCGCGTGGAAGGACTGGGACGAGTGGCACCGCTACTTCAACCTGCGCAACGGCATGATCACCGCCGCCCTGCACATCGAACTCGATGGTAAGGCGCTCGCCAAGCAGCTGTTCACCGATCTGCTGCGTTACCTGGTGTCGATGCAGTACGGCATGGCGTACACGCTGATCAAGGCCGTCGAGGACTTCCTGGCCGGTCCGGATTATCTGCTTGACGGCGGAATGGACGCTGCCGGTTCCATCCGGCGCGAGCGGGCTGCCTACGGAGAAACGAAGCGGCACAACGCCAACGACGTTCCGGGTGTGCGTCCGGCGGATATGTTCATCACTCCCGCCGGTCCGCATCCGAAGAAGAGCATGGAGTTCGCGGTCCTGGCCAAGCGCGTGCTCAATCAGTGGCGTGGCACCGTGAATCCGGGCCCGGTCGCCATCTCGGCCGACGATGCCCACTGGTGGCACGTGTCGCTGTTCTCCCACGCCATCGTCACCGATCGCTCGCAGGAAGGCGTCCGAGTTCGCAAGCGCAACAAGGCGCATGCGACCGAACTGCTCAAGCGCGGCGTCACCGCACTCAAGCGTCTGCGCACCGAGACGCCGACGGTCGCCGCGTCCTACCGCGCCGCCGTGCCGCAGCTCACCAGCCGAGAGAACTGGGCTCGCCTGTACGGGCAGTAGCTAGTTCGCGCGGACCTTCGGGGCCGTGCGAATACGGACGACGACCTGTTCGTTGTCGGCGGTGTAGCCCAGGTAGTCGAACTCGGTGCCGGTGCGTGCGACGAATTCCGTCCACGCCCGGTATTCGTGGTTGCGCCAGCCGGGGAAGTTGAAGTATTCGTCGAACACGATGACGGTGCCGACAGCCAGTCGATCGGCCACCAGATCCAGCACGGTGACCGTCGACGAGTACAGGTCCGCGTCGAGGTGCAGGAACGCCAACTTCTCGTGGTGACCCTTCAGAAAGCCCGGCAGCGAGTCCTCGAACAGGCCGGGGACGATCTGTGCGCCCGGCACTTCGGGGATGGTGTCCTGCTCGAACAGGCCCTTCGGAAAGCCCGTGCGCCACGTCTCGGGTAGGCCGGAGAAGACGTCGAATCCGGCGACGACGGTGATGTCCTTCCGCGAGCTCAATTCCTCGGCGATGATCTCGAGCGTCGTCCCGCTGGCGACGCCGAACTCGAGTGCCATGCCGCGAATGGAGACCTCGCCGAGGGCGAAGCGCAGCGTCGCGTGCGGCCGCAGGAACGTGGGGGCCTGCGGCATCATCTCTTCGGCGAATTCTGCGCTCTGGGCGGCGGCTTCGACGTCGGAGGCGTACGGGATGTCCCGACGCATCCGCATCTCGAGACCGCGGATGAACGCGTGCAGATCGTCGATCTCGCGTCGTTGGCGTTCGAGGACGTCGAGCAGTTTCGCCTGCTGATCGCTGGTCTGCTCGGCCAGCTGGGCGGTCTGCTGAGCCAGAACCTCGCCGATCGCTCGTTGAAGCTTCTCCCGTGCCGACGACTTGATGCGATCAGCGAGCTTCCGAGGTTCCGTCATGGGCACACGGTAGCGGTATCACGCGGGTGCGCGCACCCCATGGTGGACGGCTCTACGGTCGACGAAAGTGTTCCCGACGCCCCAGCCCGCGCAGCCGGAACCACTCGGCCAGACCCTTCGGGTTGCGGGTGGTGATCAGGAAGAACCAGGTGAAGCGAATCCACTCCTGCGGCAGCAGCTTTCGCATACCTGGCTGCGACATCAGGTAGCCGCGGTTGCGGTACGTGAAGTAGCGCTTGGTCGCGTCCTCCGGGTACTGCGTGTGCATCCGGCCGCCGAGGATCGGCTTGAACTCCTCGGCCCCGTTCGGGTGGACGTAGGCGGCGGTGAGGCAGGTCCCGAACTTCAGACCGGAGCGCTGCAACCGACGGTGCACCTCCACCTCGTCGCCGCGGACGAACAGACGCAGATCCGGCACGCCCACCGCATCGATCGTCGATGCCTTGAACAGAGCGCCGTTGAACAGCGACGCGATCCCTTCGAGGAGATCGTCGTCCGGGTTCGCCGGGTCGATCAATTCGGACCGCAGCCGACGCCATTCGACACCGCGTCGCAGCGGGAAAGCCAATCGGTCCGGATCGTCGATGTCGCAGACGACGGGGGAGACCTCGTCGAGTCCGTGTGTGATGGCGCAGTCGTAGAGAGTCTCGAGTACCTGCGGGCCCTCGGGGCGGCCGTCGTCGTCGGCGAGAAACACCCAATCGGCACCGAGGGAGAGCGCATACAGAATCCCGAGCGCGAACCCGCCTGCACCGCCGAGATTGTGCTGCGAGCCGAGATACGTCGTCGGCAGGTCGATCGACTCCACCAGTTCGCGTACAGCGGGCTCATCGGCATTGTCGACGACGACCAGATGGTCGAGCGGACGCGTCTGCGCGCCGATCACGTCCAGCGACAGCGCCAGCAACTCACGCCGCTTGTGCGTGACGATGACGCCGACGATCTTGTCAGCCACCGGCCGTATCCTCTGGTCGTTCCGCAGGCTTCACTCCTGCGTCCTCGCGCTCGATCTCTTTCAAGATCTGGGCGACGTGGTCTCCCGCGTCATCACCGTCGTACGCCCGCACCACGTCCTCGATCCCGCCCTGTTGGCGAATCTGGCCGTGATCGATCCACATCGCGGTGTCGCACAGCTGAGCCAGGAATTCGTTGGAGTGGCTGGCGAACACCAGGATTCCCGAGCGCTTCACCAACTCCTGCAGCCGATGACGCGCCTTCTTCATGAACTCGGCGTCGACGGCCCCGATGCCCTCGTCGAGCAGCAGGATCTCCGGGTCGATGCTGGTGACCACGCCCATCGCGACGCGCACGCGCATGCCCGTCGAATACGTGCGCAGCGGCATGTCGAGATAGTCACCGAGTTCGGTGAAGTCGGCGATCTCGTCCATCTTCGCGAGCATCTGCTTGCGGGTCTGACCCAGGAACAGGCCGCGGATGATGATGTTCTCGTAGCCGGAGATCTCCGGGTCCATACCGACGCCCAGATCGAACACCGGCGCGACGCGGCCGCGGATGGTGGCGCTGCCCCGCGTCGGCTCGTAGATGCCCGAGAGCAGACGCAGCAGCGTCGACTTGCCCGCACCGTTGTGACCGACCAGTCCGACGCGATCGCCGTCCTTCAGGTTCATCGTGATGTTCTTGAGTGCTTCCACGACGACGACGTCGGAGGAATTGCGGTCGATCGCGCCACCGGCCTTGCCGAGGAACGCCTTCTTGAGCGACCGCGTCTTGGCGTCGAAGATGGGGAAGTCGACGCACGCGTCATGGGTGCTGATGCTGATGGACAACTCGAATACCCCTAAACCCAGTAGGGCACGCGGGCCCGGTACTTCTTGAGTGCGACGATGGCCAGCGCCCATCCGACGACGGTGAAGCCGAGCACGATGTACCAGTGGTACGCCTGCTGATCCTCGCCGATCAGGGGGGCCCGGATGATGTCGAGGTAGTGGAAGAGCGGGTTGATCTCGACGAGCTTGGCGCGGTTCGCAGCCTCACCGCCCATCGACTCGAGTCCCGAGGTGGTCCAGACGATCGGTGTCATGAAGAACATCAGCGTGACGAAGCTGCCGAGGATCGGGGCGATGTCGCGGTAGCGGGTGGCGACGATGCCGAACAGGATCGACACCCATATCGCGTTCAGCAGAATCAGCACCAGCGCCGGGATCGCGAAGACCACGGTCCAGTGCAGCCCGCCCTCGGGCCAGAAGATCGCGATGATGATCACGTAGATCAGCATGTTGTGGCCGAGCAGCAGCAGCTGACGCCACACCAGGCGATAGACGTGCACACTCAGCGCGCTGGGCAGTTGTTTGATCAGACCCTCGTTGGCGACGAAGACGTCTCCGCCTTCGAGGATCGCGGCACTGATGAGGTTCCAGATGATCAGACCGACGGTGACGTGCGGCAGGAACGACCGCAGGTCGATGTCCAGGAGTACCGAATACAGCAGACCCATGGCGATCGCCTGCACACCGGTGGCGATGGTGATCCAGAACGGACCGATCACCGATCGGCGATACCGCTGCTTGATGTCCTGCCAGCCGAGATGCAGCCACAGCTCGCGCTGAGCGAAACCGGTTCTGAGGTCGCCGAACGCGCGCCGATAAGTCTGTGAGTCCGAAACCGGAGCAGGCATCTGTTCCCCTGCCTCGCTCTCGGGATCCTTCGCTGGTGCCGACACGACGGTCGACACTACCTCTTCACAGGTGTCGACTCTTTACAAGTACTGGCCGGTGCCACCACCACCGTGACCCGCGCCACCAGGAGCGCCCATCACGCCGGGAGGCAACGCGCCCTGCCGCATCTGCTCGAGTTGAGCTCGTGCGGCCATCTGCTGAGCGAACAGGGCCGTCTGGATGCCGTGGAACAGGCCTTCGAGCCAGCCGACGAGTTGGGCCTGCGCGATGCGCAGTTCCGCGTCGGTGGGGACAACGTCGTCGCCGAAGGGCAGTACCAGGCGCTCGAGCTCGTCGCGGAGCTCCGGTGCCAGGCCCTGTTCGAGTTCGTGGATGGAGGACTTGTGGATTTCCTTCAGCCGCGTCCGGCTCGCGTCGTCGAGCGGTGCGGCGCGCACTTCCTCGAGAAGCTGCTTGATCATCGTGCCGATACGCATCACCTTCGCCGGCTGCTCCACCATCTCCGACAGGCCGGATCCATCGTCCGATCCATCGTTCGTGGAGGAGCCGGCGGCGCGGGCCGCAGCGGCCGTCGCTTCCTCGCGGCTCAGGGCGAGCGGTTCTCCGTTGGGGCCGATCACAACAACGTGGTCGTCGGGCGCACTGTTCGGCTCGGATTGAGTCATATATCCATCTTTACGCCTCGCTCGCCGTTGCGCGATCGTCTGGGGCGATTATCCTGGTTCGGTCGTCGGGAACAAGTGGAGGCCGGGAGGATCGAGCGTGCGAGGTGGGCAACCGTTCCCTGGCGAAACAGGACGTGGAACACATGCTGCACCGGTCGGCGCTTAGAGTGTCCGGCATGGGTTACGACGTCGCGCGAGTGAGAGGGTCCATCCCCTCGCTCGGTGACGGGTGGATTCATCTCGACCCTCAGCTGGGCATGCTGATCCCGGACCGCGTGTCGACCGCCGTGTCCACCGCTTTCCGGCACAGTGCCTCCAACCATTCGGCCGGCAACACCGCGGCCAAGCGCAGCGCAGCTCTACTGGAATCCGCTCGCGTCGCCATCGCCGATCTCGTCGGTGCCTATCCGTCCGGTGTGGTCATCGGTCCCGACCGTGCGACGCTGCTGTCCTGGCTCGCGGATTCGATGAGCTCGCGGCTGGGGCTCGGAACCGGCTTGGTGCTCTCGCGACTGGACGAGGAAGCGAACGTCGCGCCGTGGCTGCGGGTCGCCAGCAGATCCGGCGCGCACGTGCGATGGGCCGAGGTCGAAATCGATACGTGCGAGTTGCCCACGTGGCAGTTCGATGACCTCATCACCTCGACCACTCGGCTCGTCGCGGTCACTGCGGCATCGCCGATCGTCGGCAGCGCACCCGATGTTCGGGTCGCAGCGGATCTGGTGCACGAGGTCGGTGGGCTGATCGTGGTCGACGCGGCCGGAGCGGCCCCCTACGCCCACGTCGACATCAAGGAACTCGGAGCCGACGTCGTCGCGATCGACACCGCCGCATGGGGCGGGCCGTCGGTCGGTGCGCTGATCTTCCGCGATCCGACGCTCCTGGAACAGTTGCCTTCGATGTCGCTGAACCCGTCGGCGAAGGGGCCTCAGCGGCTCGAGGTCAGCGCGCATCAGTACGCGTTGTTGGCGGGTGTGGTCTCGTCCATCGACTATCTGGCCAATCTCGACGACGCAGCGACTGGGACGCGTCGCGAGCGCCTCGAGCTGTCGATCGGATCCCTGCAGCATTACCACGACGGCCTGTTCGATTACCTGATGAAGGCGCTCGAATCCCTGGACCACGTCATGGTGCTCGGCAATGCGCCGACGCGTATTCCTACCCTGAGCTTCACCGTCGATGGTGTTCCCGCGGTGAAGGTGTCCGAGCAACTCGCGCAGGCCAGAATCGGCAGTGTCAGCGGAGTCCACGGTGGCAGTCGGTTGCTCGACGCACTGGGCGTCAACGACGAGGGTGGTGCCGTCACCATCGGTCTGGCTCCGTACACCACCCGCTACGAGATAGATCAGCTCCAGGCTGCACTGTCCGCTCTCGCGCTCTAGCGGGAGCGGCTCCGCCGCACGTGCATAGAAGTTCGTAGTGGGCTACGAACTTCTATGCACGACCTGGGGCGCACATCACTGCACGCGCAGGATAACCTTCCCGATGGTCTCGGCCTCGTCGAGCATTCGATGTCCTTGCGCTGCTTCGGTTATCGGGATCTCGGCGTGTACGACGGCGGTGACGCGGCCCTCGGAGATCATCGGCCACAGGTGCGCGGTCATGTCTGCGACGATGTTCGCTTTGCTCGACGGCCCGGTTTCGGGGCGGCCACGCAACCCGGCTGCGTGCACCGAGCCGCGCTTGGCGAGGAGTTTTCCGAAGTTCAGCTCGCCCTTCACGCCGCCTTGCATGCCGATGGTGACGACGGTGCCGTCCATGGCCAAGGCGTCGATGTTGCGGTCGAGGTACTTCGCTCCCATGTTGTCCAGGATCAGGTCGGCACCGTGATCCTGTGTCTGTGAACGTATCTCGGTCACGAAGTCCTGGTTCTTGTAGTCGATCAGGACGTCGGCTCCGAGGTCTGCACACATGTCCAGCTTGTACTTCGAGCCGGCGGTGACGGCGACGGTGACGCCCATCTGCTTGGCCAATTGGATTGCGTGCGTTCCGATTCCGCTACCACCACCGTGGACGAGCAGTACCTGGCCCGAGCGCATGTGTGCATCCATCACCAGGTTGGACCACACTGTGGATGCGACTTCGGGAAGTGCTGCTGCCACATGCAGATCGAGGCCCTGGGGGATGGGAAAGAGCTGGGTGGCGGGTACGGCGACCTGCTCGGCGTACCCACCGCCGGCCAACAGGGCGCACACCCTGTCGCCGACGTTCCAATCGCTGACGCCCTCGCCGAGCTCGGAGATGATGCCCGAGCATTCGAGTCCGAGAATGTCGCTGGCACCCGGGGGCGGCGGATAATTGCCTTGACGCTGCATGAGATCGGCACGGTTGACGGCGGTGGCCGAGACGTCGACGATCACCTGCCCGCGGCTCGGACGTGGGTCGGGAACCTCGGTCCATTCCATGACGTCGGGGTCGCCGAATTCTTTGAGTGTGATGGCACGCATGTCTCCATAGTGCGCCTCCGGCGGCAGGAGTGGAGCCTGCGGCACGACCAAGATGAGCAGTGGTGCGGTTAGGTGCCCCCGGGGGCACGCGCCCGCGCCACTGCCGCAGGCACCTACAGGTCCCAGAGATTGATTCCGAAGTCCTCGGCATGCGTGTCGATCTCGGCGAGTTCGGCATCGGTGAAGTCCAGGTTCTGCAGTGCCGCCACGTTGTTCTCGAGCTGTCCGACGCTCGATGCGCCGATCAGTACCGAGGTCACGCGCGGGTCGCGCAGGGCCCAGCTCAGGGCGAGTTGTGCGAGGGACTGGCCGCGAGTCGAGGCGATGTCGTTCAACGCCCGGAGGTGCCCGATGTGGTCGTCGGTGAGCCAGTCCGGATTCAGCGATTTGCCCTGCGCTGCTCTCGAATTGGACGGAACGCCGTCGAGGTACTTGTCGGTGAGCATGCCCTGGGCCAGAGGCGAGAAGGCGATGACGCCTGCGCCGACGGCATCGAGGGTGTCGAGCAGTTCGGGTTCGATCCACCGATTGACCATCGAATAGCTCGGCTGATGGATCAGCAGGGGAACGCCCGCGTCGGCGAGGAGGTCCGCCATTTTTTGCGTGCCCTCGGGCTTGTACGAGCTGATGCCCGCGTACAGCGCTTTGCCCTGCTGGACAGCGCTGATCAGTGCGCCTGCGGTCTCTTCGATCGGGGTGTCGTGGTCGGGCCGGTGGCTGTAGAAGATGTCGACGTGATCGAGTCGCATCCGCGTCAACGACTGCTCGAGCGAGGACAGCAGGTATTTGCGAGAGCCACCGAAGCCGTAGGGGCCGGGCCACATGTCCCAGCCGGCTTTGCTGGAAATGATCAGCTCGTCGCGATATCCGGCGAAGTCCTCGGAGAAGATGCGGCCGAAGTTCTTCTCCGCGCTGCCGTACGGCGGGCCGTAATTGTTGGCCAGATCGAAGTGCGTGATACCGAGATCGAATGCGCGACGCAGGATCGCGCGCTGGTTCATCAGCGGTACGTCGTCACCGAAGTTGTGCCACAGTCCGAGCGACACCGCCGGAAGTCGGGGGCCACGTGAGCCCACTCGGCGGAAGAGCATGGACTCGTAGCGGTCGGCGGCGGCAACGTACGGCGGGTCGATGTTGGGATCGGTCATACCTCGACCATAGGGCGCTGCACCGAACTGGGCCTCGAACCGCGTCAACCTACTCGCCGGTAGATTTCCTGCCTAAGATGACACGCGTGACGGCCGAATTAGCCATTGGTCCCGGGGGGGACCCGCAGTGGCTCGACACTGCGGAAATGAAAGCATGGCGCGCCTATATGGACGGCGGGCAACGATTGATGGGGGTATTGAACAAGGATCTGCAGGATCGCCACGACCTGTCGATGGCGGAATACCGAATCCTGGTGATGTTGTCGGAATCGATCGACGGCTCCATCAGAATGAGTGAGCTGGCCGATGGCGTCCTGTCCTCGAGAAGTCGCCTGACGCATCAGATCAGGCGAATGGAACTCCAGGACATGGTGACTCGCAGTACCTGCGTCAACGACGGCAGAGGCGTGCTCGCGGTGATCACCGAGGAAGGCCGTCGGCGATTGGCGGAGGCGGCACCGACCCACGTCCGCAGCGTCCGTCGGCACCTCATCGACATTCTCTCGCCCCACGAACTCGAGGTGCTCGGAGACATCTTCGAGAAGGTCGACGCCGCGATGGACGCGTCCGGTTCCACACCGCGACGATGAGCGGCGGACGACGAGGGGCGATTGGGCCTCGGCCCGCCGGGCCGTTTAAGATCGCACACGGAAGCGTGGCAGAGCGGCCCAATGCACTCGCCTTGAAAGCGAGAGACGTGTAAAAGCGTCCGGGGGTTCAAATCCCTCCGCTTCCGCCACATGTTCGTTTCGAAATCCGGTCCACCCGCATGGGTGGACCGGATTCGTTTGTCCCGGTCGAAGCTGAGCTCCGTCGCGACCTGCTTGGTATCGATCCCGGCTCAGTGGGTACTGCCTGTTGATGAGTGAACAAGCGCGGCGCAACGACGGCGACAACGAGGGGCCTCTGGAAGAGGAGCTCGAGGACAGTTTCGACGCTGTCGTCGAGGAAGGTGCAGAGCGCTTGCATCGCACCGTGCGTACGGTCCTGATCACAGGATTGTTCGGCGGGCTCGAAGTTTCCCTGGGTGTGATGGCGTATCTGGCTGTGCTGGACGAGACCGGCAGCCATCTGCTGGCAGGTCTGGCGTTCGGCATCGGCCTGGTGGCCATCTACCTGGCACACGGTGAGCTGTTCACCGAGGACTTCTTGATGCCGATCGCCGCGGTGGTGGCCCGCAACGGAACTCCGCTGCAGCTCGCGAGGCTGTGGATCGGCACGCTGCTGGCGAATCTGCTGGGTGGTTGGCTCGTGATGTGGTTGATAGCGCACGCATTTCCGCAGTGGCAGAAGGTGTTGTCCGAATCCGCGCAGCATTTCGTTCACGCACCGCTCGATCTTCGGTCGGTCTGTTTGGCGGTTCTCGGTGGCAGCACGATAACGCTGCTGACGCGCATGCAGCAGGGTACGACGTCGGATGTCGCGCGGATCATCGCCGCCATGGGGGCAGGCTTCCTGCTCGCCGGGTTGCAGATGTTCCATTCGATTCTCGATTCCCTGCTGATCTTCGGAGCCATCCACGCAGGCGCAGACGTGAGTTATCGAGAGTGGATCGACTGGTTCGGATACACGGTGCTGTTCAACATCATCGGTGGCGTCGTGTTGGTCACCGCGCTGCGCCTGGTGCGCACCAAGGAGCTTGTGAAAACAGAACGTCACCGCAATTCCGAGTAGTCGAGCGGTCACGCCCTGCCATCCGATATCCAACGCTGCAAGCCCAGTCCGGTCTCGAAGCGTCGGATTGCCTTCGAGATCGGGTCCGTGAATTCGATTGCACTGGCGAGCAATTGGAGTGGATCGGTGAAATCATCGACGGCCCGGTTGGTGGCAGTCGGGTAGAGGTCGTCGCCGAGGATCGGCACCCCGAGCGAATTCATGTGCAGTCGCAGTTGATGAGTGCGGCCGGTCAACGGTGTCAGTTGATAGCGACCGAGTCCGTCTCGATGCTCCAGTAGTTCGACGGTGGTGTGCGCGTTGGGTTCTCCGGCCACCTCGCGGGCGGTGAAGTCGCCCTTCTCGGTGACGATTCGGCTGCGAACGGCGGTCGGCAATACCAGCGACGGGTCGTAGCGCGCAATGGCCTCGTACTCCTTGTGGACCTTTCGATCCTGGAAGAGCGTTTGATATGCGCCGCGCAGGGTCGGATCGACGACGAACAGGACCAGGCCCGCGGTGACGCGATCGAGTCGGTGAGCGGGCACTAGTTGTGGCAGGTCGAGTTCGAGACGCAGTCGCACGAGCGCGGTCTGCAGAATGTGGCCGCCGCGGGGGATGGTCGGAAGAAAGTGTGGCTTGTCGATCACCAGCAGCGCGTCGTCGCGGTGCACGATCGAGATATCGAAGGGCACAACGGTTTCCGACGGCAGATCGCGGTGGAACCAGACCGCCTCACCTGGAACGTACGGTGCATCCGGTGCGATGGGGCCTGTCATGTCGACGATCTCGCCGGCGTCGAACATGGCGTCGATCCGGTGTGCAGGGATTCGTAACTCGGTCGCCGTCAGGAAGTCACGGACGGTGCGCCAGGTGCCGTCCTCGGGCATTCGGATGCGCGCGGGGTCCAGGCCGTGTCGCTTCGCCAGGGGAGGTTGCTGGCGTCGTCTCACCGAGTGAGCGTATCCGCCCGTCGAGATCGCACTTATGCAGGCATTTCGCGATGATCTGCCCGCATAAGTGCGAATTCGCTATTCGCAGCCGATGCCGTCGTCGTCGCGATCGAGATGAGGCCCGTAGCCGTACTCGTCCCGATAGACCGGAGCGGCACCGGCGTCGCGGGCCGCATCGCAGTTCTCGTACTGGAAGGCGCCGCCCTGTTGGGGTGCCGGGGCAGGAGCACCTTGAGGCTGTGGTGCAGGAGCGGGTGCCGCCAGCGGGGCCGGAGGCGGTGGAAGCACCGGGCAGAACTGAGCCGAACCGCTGTTACAGAGGAAATCGGTGATCGGATCGGCCGAGGCGACGGCCGGTGCGGACACCAGGACGGCTGCAGCGATAGCGCCGCTGATGCCGAGCTTGACCAGCAGATTCTTCGTCTTCATGAGGCTCCAATCGAGGGGGTGTGATCTGGAGCATCCTCGACCATTTATTGAACTGTCAATCAAGTCATTCGGGTGATCGACGTCGCGACCAGCAAAACCCGAGCGTGTTTGGAACCTGCCGATTCGGCGTATCTACGAACGTATGAGCGAAAACGAGCAGGTCAACCAGAACCCCGAGAAGGATCCCGACGATTGGGTCACCGGTGACGAGCCGATGACCGGCCCACAGAAGAGCTACCTGAGCACCCTTGCGCAGGAAGCCGGCGAAGAAGTTCCCGAGGGTCTCAACAAGGCGCAGGCTTCGGAGATGATCGACAAGTTGCAGGGCGAAACCGGCCGCGGCTGAATCGACCCCCAGAGGTCCACTCGATGTGACATCGACCCCCCGAAAGTCCACCGAATGTCACATCGAGTGCCCTCGTGGGAAGTGTGTCCACGAGGGCATCCGACCAGGTAGACCGTTCTGTCTCGAGTACATGTAACAAAGGATCACGCGGACTTTTGGACCTGCATGTGCGCGGCTATTGTGAGCGAACCCACAGCTTTAGCGTGCGCGCATATCGGTGGGTACGTTGAGTGACGGATGTTGTTCGTGTTGCGCCCCGTGAGGGTGCGCCGGGGGAGGATGGGCAATCTGATGCACCGCCGAGTGTTGGCAGTAGCGGGAACTGCTCTGGCAGTGTCGCTGCTGGGGTCGGGTCTCGCCGGGGCGCAGCCGCTCCCCGGTACCGGCAGTTCCGATGGCGGCGGTGTGGCTCCCGGAATCACAGCTCAGTCCCTGCCTCTGGCGTCGGCACGGATCGATCGTGTGGACATGTTGACCGACCGCCGCGCAGCGGTGTGGGTGGAGTCGCCTGCCATGGGCCGCGCCATCCAGGTTCAGGTTCTTCTTCCGGCCGCGCAAGCGGTGTCACGTCCGACGCTCTACATGCTCGACGGTGTGAGTGCCGGCAAAGAGTCCGATTACAAGGAAAGCACCTGGACGCAGAAGACCGACATCGTCGACTTCTTCGCGGACAAGCAGGTCAACGTCGTGCTCCCGGTCGGTGGATCGAGCAGCTACTACACCGACTGGAATGTTCCGGATCCGGTGCTCGGTGTGAACAAGTGGGAGACGTTCCTGACTTCGGAGCTGCCGCCGCTGATCGATGCGCGCTTCAACGGCAACGGCACCAACGCGATCTCGGGTGTCTCGATGGGTGCCCAGGCCGCGATGGACCTGATCACCCGTCACCCCAGCCTGTACACCGGCGTCGCCGGACTGAGCGGTTGCTACGACAATTCGCAGACCAACTTCAAGGATGCGGTGCGCGCCACCGTCGCCACCAACGGCGGCAATGCCACCAACATGTGGGGCGAGAACACCGATCCGCAGTGGGTCGAGCACGATCCGTCACGTAACGCCGAAGCACTCCGCGGCAAGGACGTCTATCTGTCCGTCGGCACCGGCCTGCCCGGTCCGTACGAGCTCGGCCCCGGTGGTAGCGGAGTCGAGGGTGCGCTGATGGGCGGACCACTCGAAGCCGCCGCGCTGTACTGCACGACCGTGTTCGATACTCGACTCCGGTCGCTGGACATCCCCGCGACGGTCGTCTATCGCCCCTACGGCATCCATCAGTGGCCGTACTGGCAGGACGACCTGCGCGAATCCTGGCCGACGCTCGAGCGCGCGCTAGGGCTGTAGAGCGAACTTCAGAAACGCGTCGTTCTCGTGCGGGTCGCCGATGGTGACCCGCACTCCGTCGTTTCCGTAGGCGCGCAGCAGTACGCCCTGTTCGGCTGCAGCAGCGGCGAATTCACCCGAGCGTTCGGCCAGCGGCAGCCAGACGAAATTGGACTGTGATGCGCCGACGTCGTAGCCGCCCGCAACCAGAGCATCGCGTACCCGGTCCCGTTCCACGATGAGGGCATCGGTCCGGGCCAGCAGCTCCGCCGACGCCTCCAACGACGCCACCGCCGCCTGCTGTGCCACGGTGCTGACGGCGAATGCGATCCGCACCTTCGACAACGCCGTGATCACCTCGGGATCGGCCACCGCGTAGCCCACCCGCAAGCCGGCAAGTCCGTAGGCCTTCGAGAACGTCCGCAGCACGATCACGTTGCGTCGTCCGCGTGCCAACTCCACTCCGTCGGTGTGATTGCCTGTGTCGGGTCGGGTGTACTCGAAGTAGGCCTCGTCGAGGACCACGAGAATGTCCGACGGCACCGCGTCGAGAAACGCGTCGAGCTTGTCGCGCTGGACGACGGTTCCGGTCGGGTTGTTCGGGTTGCAGACGAAGATCAGCCGGGTGCGGTCGGTGATGGCGGCGAGCATTGCGTCGAGATCGTGCACATGGTCGGCGGTCAACGGAACCAAGACGGGTGTCGCGCCTGCGACGCTGGTGACGATGGGGTACGCCTCGAACGAGCGCCAGGCGAACAGCACTTCGTCGCCGGGGCCGCAGGTGATCTGAACGACCTCCTGGCACAGCGAGACGGAACCACTTCCGACAGCGACGTTCTCCGTGGCAACGCCGAGTTTCTTCGCCAGTGACTCGACGAGGGCGGTCGCTCGATTGTCGGGGTAGCGGTTGACGCCGCCGACGGCCTCCGCGATCGCGTCGCGCACGCTCGGCAGCGGTCCCTGCGTCGTTTCGTTGCTCGCCAGTTTGATCGCACCTGGAAAGGTGCGGCCGGGAACGTAGGCGGGGATGGCGTCGAGGTCGGGGCGGATGCGCGCGGTCACGGCTGCCATTATGCGCCCAGGTTCGGGGTTGACTTCTGCGCGTCCGTGATATTGCTGTGCGCGGTGGGGCAGATCGTCCTATCTTCGGTAAGTATGTCGGGAATCTTCAGCGACGCCGCAGTCCTTCGTTCCGCCACCGCGCCGACCATCGGCGCGGACGACGAGGTGGATACGTCCGCGCACGAATCTCCCCCGCAGGAAAAAGTACCGCTGATCGCCGTCGAACCCGATGGACCACCTCGCGGCGGAATAGTCGTACTGCACGAGGCGCGTGAGGTGCCCGAGTCTCTGCTCGACCTCCTCCGTGCACTGGCGTTGGAAGGTTGGCTCGCCGTCGCGCCGAACCTGTTCCATCGAGGCCACGGCGACGAGAAGGAAGTTTTCGGAGACGACCTGTTCGCGGACTTCGACGCCACCTCCGACTGGCTCGTCCAGCGCGGTGTCTACCCCGATTGTGTCGGGGTGATCGGGTTCGACGACGCAGGTACGGCAGCGTTGATCGTGGCCACCAGTCGTCCGGTCGGGGCGGCGGTCAGTGTTGCGGCAGCCGGCATCGTCGAGCCGCTCAACTCCGACGCGGTCGCGTTGGTCGAGGCCGCACCCAAGCTGCAGGCCCCCTGGCTCGGTCTCTACGGCGAGGACGACCCCCACACCCCACCGGATCACATCGAAGCCCTTCGCGACGCCGCCACGCGTGCCTCAGTGGCCACGAACGTCGTCAGCTATTCGGGCTTGAAGCACCGAGCCGATCATCCCCGCGAACAACCCGGCAGTTCCGATCACAGTGACCCTGCAGCGGCCGCGCTCGTCGACGCGCAGACCCGAATCTTCGATTGGTTCGACAGCTTCATGCGCTGAAGAGCAACAAGCATCTTCTACGCGAACGCCGCGCGAACCGGAGGCGTCGACCAGCCGTTTTGCCTTCTGGCCTTTGCCGTGTGTAATCTCTTTCCTCGGCGGTCCGAGAGGGCCGGCAGCCTAGGAGGCGTGCCAGAGCGGCCGAATGGGAGTCACTGCTAATGACTTGTCCTTTCACCGGGACCGGAGGTTCAAATCCTCTCGCCTCCGCCACGAACGGTAGATTTTTGCCGTTCAGCTAGACCAGTTGGATAACTGAACATGCGCCCGTAGCTCAACGGATAGAGCACTTGACTACGGATCAAGAGGTTAGGGGTTCGAATCCCTTCGGGCGCACAATAAAACATCCCCCACCAGCAGAGATGCCGGTGGGGAATGTTCTCGTTGTTGGACGAACAGGCTCTATGACACGGAATCGACACGTACTGGATTGAGTAGCCAGGACCGCAGCACAACCGACTGACTCGGTACGCACAACCAAGGCGGCGAGGTTGGACTAATACGCAGTGAGGTTGCCGGAGAAAAATGATTCCCGAGGTGGCAGGCCTACATCGGCAGCAAGATTACGACCGGCATCGAACTGGAGACGACCAGCAGACCCGAATCACCTCAAGCCGAGATCGGTGCAATCCGGAAAGATGGCCGCGACACCCACATGCAGGTTCGTGTAGAGAGCTACCACCAATGCCCACCAAATCGCCGCGAGGGGAACAATAACGCGAAGACGAGGGCTTCAGTTCGGTCACACAGCACGAGCTCGATGAGGCCCTCAACTTTGGTACGGTTCAAATCGACACCCTCGTAGGCGTAGTGCCGGGCGCGGCAACACCCTGAAGTTCAAGTTTAGACTTGATACTGCCGGTGGTGATCTGCGCTTCTGACCAGGCGTTTCGTGTCCCTCACCGTGCGATATTTACTCAAATTTGCGAGTCGCAGGGCGGGATGTCACCTCCAGGTGCTTTGATAACCCCGTGAGGATAACCCCGTGAGCGACGACAACTTCGGTCCAGAGTTGATCTTCGCTATTGTCCGGCCCGTAGGCGTAGACCGCGACGGCGTCGTTGCTGCTTTCAAGAGGCAACTGGACAGTTTTGGGTACCAACTCGAACATATACGCCTGAGTGCTGCCATAGAGGACTGGCTTCCCGACACGGTAGATGTTCCAGTCAATACATATGACCGGATTAAGTTCTTGATTGAGCAAGGCGATAAAATATGTGAGTTGAATTCTTCCTCAGCTGCATTGGCTGCCACTGCCATTGCGTCGATTAAGCGATCAAGATCCAATGACGGAGTAGAACCGCCCAAGCGGCGTCAACGAGTCGCATATCTTATCGATTCTGTGAAACGCACCCAAGAAGCTGCTCTTCTCAAACGGGTCTACGGGGAAAGATATATCCAGGTTGCATTGATGTCGCATGAGTCCTTGCGTCGTGAATACCTGGTCGAAAAATTCCGAACTGAGAACTTCAGTGAAGGAATAGGCGTTCACGAGCAACATGCAATGGACTTGATTGGCATCGATCAAAAGGAGGGAACTCTATTTGGACAGAACGTGTCTAAGGTGTTCCCAAAGTCTGATCTGTTCGTTAATGCTGATGAGGATGTTGAAGATCAGCTGGAGCGCTTTCTCAATTTGATGTTCAACTCGCCGGACTACGTTCCGCCTTCGGTGGTCGAGTTCGGAATGAATATGGCATACATTGCTAGCACACGTTCTGCCGAGCTCGGGTTGAAAGTAGGTGCTGCAATATTAGACGCAAAAAATCATGTCCTTAGCCTCGGCTGTAATAGTCACCCGACAAAACCGGATGAAGCCCCTCAATTCGATCGGTCGAGAATTTCGATTAAAGAACTTGTGTTGGATACTCTGCGTCGTGCACGGTCTCTCCTCAAGGAAGAACATAGTGTGCGACTTGGCTCGGAACCCGAAGCCTTCGTTACTGAACTTCTTGGTGATGGCGGCTATTTAGAGGATGCGCAGTTGCAGGACCTAACTGAATTCCAGTTGCCTGTTCATGCCGAAATGGCGGCAATACTGGACGGTCTGCATAGGGGAGGTATAAGCGAGGGCGACACACTCTATGTGACTGCCTACCCGTGCCATAATTGTGCCAAGCATCTCATGGCTGCAAAGCTGAATGTGGTCTACTTGGAACCCTACCCCAAGAGCAAAGCTGAAAGTATGTATGGATCCGCGTTTACTGCGTTCCAAGGGATTGCACCAAAACGTTACGACACTTTGTTTCGTGTTGGAGGAGACCGGAAGGATAAGGATGGGGCGCGCCTTGCTTGGAGTTACAATGAACGTGCAAAAGCGCTACCTAAAGTTGGGCAATTCGACGAATATCAGGCTTCCGAGCATGAGCGGGAAATTGCGGCCTTGTCCGAGGAGTTGACTGGCATGGATGGCACTGACCTAGGAGAAGAACAAATCGAAGGAGAAGTTGATGTCCACCAACAATAGTAGTCGAGAACAATTTCGCCGGCAGGTAGTCGAGGCGAGACGTTCTTTCAGTGCCTACGAGCAGCCGAAGAAAGACTTTTTACGGCGCGAGGTTGTAACTAGACCTCAACGCAACGAATCTGCGAAAAAGCAGTAACTGCCCGCAGCCCGTCAACTCAGTCGACGCTCTGCTGCATACGACATCGGAGCGTCGACTGATTTAAACCTTTCGGAATCTTGACCTGCGATTATTGGAGGAGTCTCGACGAGTGCCGCATCGCTCCACCTGGTGTGGTCGCGTCGATCTGGTTGGGGATTATTACCATCCCCGCTGCTGTTTCGCCCGGCGTGGTGGTGGTGATTTAGGGGTCGGCATTCACGATGCGCCATTAGTTTTTTCTGCGTGATCGAGCATGGCCGATGCATGAGCAAACGGAATGGTTGGGTCAGTCGAGTTTCGCCAGCACCAGTGCGCTTGCTCCTGAGGTCATCGAGTGGCTGGCCGATTGGTGTTCGCTCCGACATTCTCGGTTCGCCGATCACGCCGACAGCATCCCGGAGTCTAAAGGCCGTCGAGAAACCACAGGTGTCCGAGCTTCGAGCCGTTGCTTGGATCGCGCGTAGCGCGGAAGATGCAGATGCTGATGGTCGTGATATCACATGGACGATGCCGCGAAGGTCAGAAACACGATGAACAATCCGACGCCACCGAGCGCCGCACCGATCACTGCGTCCCGACCGTTGGACGCGTCGCCCTCGACCGCGCGGCCGAGACCGATCCAGCCACTGATCACCGCGCGACGATTCCGGTCGGGATGGTCACGAAGTCTCCGACGAACGGCACGAATGCGCAGATGACCGCCACGATGCCCGCCACCAACGCCAGGCTTCCGGAACCGTCGCGAAACATCGACTGAGAAGGGGACTTACGTTTCACCGAGTCTCCAATCGAGTGAAGCGCGCACGTGCCAATCGAACCTGTCAGCGCAGCTAGACGATGACGCCGCCTCCATAGCAGATACCCAACGGATCTTGGCGTCGGCAACCTGTCACCTGCTGTTTCGGGCCTTACGTGCGAATACCGGGTCGGCTTGGGAACGGCGGGAGGTGACCCAAGACGGGTCGAGCACGTTTTCGACAGTGGTGCACAGGGACTCGTCGAACACGACTACTCGTTCGGCTATCCGCCACTCGTTGTGCCGTCTTTCGAAGCGGTCCACGTATCGGCATTTCACGGTTGTCAAGACGTGCGTCGACGATCCGATCTCGGGTTCTTGCCGCTAGTAGCACAGACAGTAGGACTCGACCTCGGCCACCTGTTCGGAAGGCTCCAGATCGATGATGACATTGGTTGTGAAGTGCATCGAGCTGTCGATGGTTCGATGACGAATCTCGATGTCCTCGATCAGACCCTCGATCGTGCCGACATAGCCCCCGTGGTGGTCGACGGCGTCAGGGAAATAGCACCTTCTCAGGCTCTCGAAGTCCTTGCGGTCCACAGACCGGGCGTATCGATACAGCACCTCGGTGATCGCCACTCGGTCTTCACTCGACATCAGCAACCGGCCTTCAACTCGTCGGTGATGCGGTGATAGATGCCGCCCGACGTCAGTCCACCGTCGATGACGATTTCGGTGCCGGTGATGTAGCGCGATGAATCCGACAGCAGGAACGCGACCGATTCTGCGATTTCTTCGGCGTCCGCGACGCGTCCTGCGGGTACCGATTGCAGACTGGTCTCCACGAAAGCCGATGAGCCGGAATGCAGTAGGGGAGTATCGACCAGACCGGGGTGGATCGAATTGACTCGGACCCCGTACTCGGCGAATTCGAGCGCGCCCACCTTGGACAGACCACGCACTCCCCATTTGCTGGCACCGTATCCTGCCGCGAAGTAGCCGAGCATCCCGGCGATGGAGGACACGTTGACGATCGAACCGCCGCCACCTTGTTTCAGAAGTGGTGCACAGGATTTCATTCCGTAGAACACCGAGCTCAGGTTGATGTTCATGACGCGGTGCCAGTCTTCGACGGTCGTGTCCTCGATACCCGCTCGGTGGCTGACCCCGGCGTTGTTCACCAGTCCGTCGAGGTGACCGTCCGTTGACTCGATTGCCTTCGCCAGCGCCGTCCACGATTGCGGTGCGGTGACATCGAGCTGGAGGAACTCTGCCCGGCCGCCCGCATCGAGGATGTCGGCCACGACGGCTTCACCTGCGGCCGTCGAGATGTCGGTGACCCAGACCTTCGCTCCCCGGCCTGCCAGCATCTCCGATTCGACTCGGCCCATGCCACTTCCTGCGCCGGTGACGACGATCGTCTTGTTCTCGAAGTTCATGTCAGGGGCCTCTCACTCTGTTTTCAGTTCGGTGCCCTTCGTCTCGGTCACGAAGAAGACCGTGGCGAAGGTGATGACGGCGCAGAAGACGAAGTAGCCGGCGGGTGCGAGCGGATTTCCGGTGAGTGAGATCAGGTACGTGGCGATGAAAGGTGCTGTGCCACCCAGCAACATGTTGGTGGTGTTGTTGCCCAGGGCCAGGCCCGTGTACCGCACCGAGGTCTTGAGCATTTCCACGTAGGTCACGTACGAGGCACCGTTGACGACGGACACCGCGATGAACAACACTGACTGTCCGACGACGGCCTGCCACAGCGTGCCGCCGGCCATCATCATGAACATCGGGACACCGAGAACGATGGCTGCGAAGCTGCCTGCGAACAGCACGGGCTTTCGGCCGTACCTGTCGGCCATGTAGCCCGAGATGGGGAGGGTGATCACTCCGAGAACCAAGGCAAGCGAGGTCGACAGGAACGCTGCCTGAGAGGTCTGGCCGCCCTCGGTCCTGAGGTACGTGGCCGCGTAGACCGATGCGATGTAATAACCACCGGTGATGAGCGCGCCGAGCAGGATGATCTTCACGACACTGCCGCCGGACGTGCTCAGTAGCTCCGAGAGGGGAAGCTTCTTCGTCTCGCCCTTGTTCTCGAGTTCCTTGAATTCAGGGGTGTCGTCCAGGCGGTTCCTGATCCAGATGCCGACACCGCCGATCACCAGGCTCAGCAGGAACGGGATCCGCCACGCCCAGGAGAGTATCTGTTCGTCGGTGAACACCGAGTTCAGTGCCAGTGCGCACAGGGAGGCGAGCAGCGATCCGATGTAGGTGCCGGTGTTGACCATCGACGTCTGGGTCGCGCGCCACCGCGTCGGCGCGGACTCGGATACGAACGCGTTGGCTCCTCCGAGTTCGCCACCTGCAGCGAAGCCCTGCAGGCATCTGCACAGGACGAGAACCGAGGTGGCCCACACTCCCAGAGTGACGTACGTCGGGAGCAATCCGATTCCGGCGGTGGCGATCACCATCAGCAGGATGGTCCAGGAGAGCGCGTTCTTGCGGCCGTACTTGTCGCCGATGTGTCCGAAGAAGATGCCGCCCGGAACTCGCAGGAAGAAGGCAACGGCGAACGCGGCGAACGTGCCGAGAAGCGCGGCCGTCGGATCGTCGGACACGAAGAACAGTGCGGCGATGGTGGTGGCCATGTAGCCGTAGATACCGAAGTCGTAGTACTCGACGACGGTTCCGACGACGGCGGCACGGATTACTGTCAGGGGGGATTGCTTCGGGTTCGTCCCGGGTGTGTGTGCGTCCGAGTCGGGCTGCACGGCAGGTTCGTTCGTAGTCATCGGTGTCCTCGAGGTCAGGGTGGTCAGGCCGTCAGTGGCTGTGCATCGACGGAGTGGAGGGCGGCGTTGCGACCGGCGATCCGGCCCATGGTGAGTGCATTGGCCACAGCGTTGCCGCCACCGACGTAGCGCTGCCCGAGAACTCCCGCTCCTGCCTCGCCTGCAGCGAACAGGCCGGGTACGGGGGTGCCTCGTGTCGTGAGCACGGCGGATTCGGAATCGATCTCCAAACCTGCATGTGTGCAGACCAATTCGGCGGGGAGGATTCGTGCGGCATAGAAGGGGGCGGTGTCGATGGGTTCGGGATTCGACGTACTGCCCTTGTTGGCGAGTGTTCGGTGGCGAAGGAAGTCGGGGTCCTCGCCGTGGGGCAGATGCGCGTTCCATCGCTCGACCGTGGAATCGAGGGCCGCGGCGGGCACCGCCATGAGTACGGCCAGCTCCGCGAGGGAGGATGCGCGAAGGGTCCGGCCGGCGTCTGCCTCGTCCTCGATGCGATCGGGTGCCCAATCGGCGTATCCCGCAGGCAGATTCTGTCGAGCGTTGTCGTCGAAGATCATCCAGGCGGAGCCACCCTGACCGTCGATGATTCCGGTCGAGACGGCGTACGAGGCGTCCTCGTCCATGAATCGACGCCCCGCAGCGTTGACGTGAATACGTGATTTCGGGGGGAACCCGGACTGCCAGTGGTGGTATCGCTGAAAGTAGACGGTGGGCAGCATGAGTCCCCACCCGTCGCCGGTTATGGACGCGTCCACCGACGGTGCGTAGCGCAGGTGGTCGCCGCGACTGCCCTCGGCAGCAACGACGAAGGCAGCGGAGCCGGCTCGGTTGGCTGCCGGAAAATGAAGATCGACCAGCTCGGGATCTCGGGCGAAACCACCGGAGGCCACGACGACTGCTGCAGAACGGAGTTCGACATCGTCGGCTACGACTCCCACGACCCGGTCGCCCTCGGTGAGGAGCGCTTGCACGCGAGTGTCGAGAACGACCTCGATTCCGAGCCTGCGGCGCGCTGCGTCCAGAACCTGGACGAGTCCGTATCCCTGGTCTTTCGGGACGTGACCCCTCCAGACGTCCTCGACGCCCGCCTGGCTCAGTCCCGGTTGATGCGCGTTACCGGAAATCTTTGCGGGAACGTTCAATCCGAGTCCGAGAAGCCACTCCAGTGTCGGTCCGGCCTGCTCGCAGAAGGTCCTGATCAGGCCGGGCTTGAGCATCCACTGGTTGAGATCCATGTAATGCTGGAAGTACTTCTCTGCGCTGTCGTCGATTCCGAGGGCGCGCTGAACGCTCGTCGCTGCGGCGGTGAACAATCCGGCCGACAGGGCTGTCGATCCACCCAGTTCTTTGCGCGCCTCGAAGAGAATCACGGACGCACCGTTCTCGGCCGCCGTCACCGCCGCCGCCAGCCCAGCTCCACCGCCACCGATGACGATGACGTCGTAGTCGGTGTCAGACATGACGCGACCCGCCGTCCACCGCGATACTGTGCCCGGTCACGTAGCGAGCACTGTCCGACAGCAAGAACAGAAGAGGCCCGAAGACTTCTTCCGGTGCTCCGAGTCTGTGCAGAGGAACCGAATCCAGAGCTTTGGCAAGCGCTTCGGAATCTTCCTGCACCCACCGCGTCATTTCGGTGTCGATGTAGCCGGGTGCAATGGAATTGACGCGAATACCGATATCTCCGAACTCGACGGCAAGGGATTCCGTCAGGTGGGCGACGGCTGCTTTGGACGTGCAGTAGGCACCGCGGCCCTTACGGACACGAAGTGCGGATACCGAGGACATGTTGACGATCGCGCCGCCTTCGCGCATGTGACGACCCGCTGCTTGCGAGCCGTACAGAACGCCTTCGACGTTCACGCCGAGCGTGGCACCCATCTGCTCGGGGGTGATGTCCGCGGCGTAGGCGAACGGGAAGATTCCCGCGTTGTTGATCCAGAAGTCGATCCGGCCGAATTCGGCCAGGGCTGTCCGGGCGAGAGCCTCGTGATCATCGGCGACGGTGACGTCGGCTCGAGCGCCGATGATCGTCCCGGGTCGTTCGACCAGTGAGTCGGTGCTCAGCTCCGTATTCAGTTGCTCGGCCGTCTCTTTCATCCGGGCGTCGTTGATGTCGGCACCGACGACGTGTACGCCGCGCGCCGCAAGTCCCTTGGCGAACACCGATCCCATGCCCTGGGCGGCCCCGGTGACGACGGCAACCTTGCCCGCCAGTTCGGGGTACACCGCAGTCATCGTGCGATCGACGACGCGTCCTGGATTGGGGTTATTCATGGCGCTCTCCTCGTGCAAAAGATCTCGGCCGGGTCCGTTTGCACCGACCTCGACTATGTGCGATAATCGCACGCAGTGTGCGATTCAGATCGAACTGTAGGTGGTCCACCTCACAGTCGTCAACAGGGGGCAGTGCATGACCGACGGAAAAACCACGGTGTCCATCGATTCGGGGATGTCCAAAACGCTGCATCACGGCCTTGTCGTGCTCGAGCTGTTGGCCGAGCATCCGAACGGCTTGTCGATCACAGAGATCGCCGACGGGATCGGTGTGCACCGCACCGTTGCACATCGGCTGGTTCGCACACTCGAGGCCCATCATCTGTGTCGGCGAGACGAGTTCAAGCGAATTGCCCTCGGTGCCGGGCTGGTGGCACTCGCCGAACCCGTCGAGCAGGATCTGCGAACCGTGGCACGCCCGGTACTCGAAGAACTGGCGGATCAACTGGGCGCGACCGTCCATCTCGTCGTTCGCGAGAATTCAACGGAAGTAAGGGCTTTGATGGTTGTCGAGCCACGAGGGGCGAAGGTCCACGTGGCATTTCGTGGAGGGCAGGTCGACCCGATCGACCGGGGGTCTGCAGGCCTGGCAATGCTCGCGTCCTTGCCCCCGGAAGATGGCGAACGTGCGGAAGTGGCGCGGGCGCGAAGCGTTGGATACGCGGTCACCCACGGCGAAGTGATTCCATCGGTAGGAGGAGTGTCCGCCGTCGTGCCGGGTCGCCGCGGAGACGCGATGGCGAGCTTGGGTGCGTCGGTGTTCGAGATCGGCGACGAAGAACAGCTCGGTGCGGCCGTCGTCGCTGCAGCGGCGCGGTTGGGGCGTTTGCTGCGCTAGTCAGCGACGACGGGTCGTGTCAGGCGTCGTCGCGGGTCACGGTCCTGTGCTGGATGCGCCACTGATCATCGACTCGCACAACACGATCCCGGACCGACGTGAATCTGACGAGGCGTGTTTCGCCGCCGCGTGGTGTCGTCATGATCTGGAGGTAACAGTCGACTGCGAGTTCATCGACGCTCACGAGATCGACCGCAATGTTCGTGATCACGTGCCTGCGCCGCTCGTTCGCGTCGGACGCGCTGTCGAAGAAGCGCTGCGCAAAGGCGATCAGCCGGTCCCTCCCCGTCTCGGGTTCGGGGTAACTCGGTGAATCGAAGACACCGTCCGCGGTGAAGGTCCCTGCCCACTCCGTCGCGCGTCCGGAATCGATTGCGTGGCTCTGCCTGCCGTACAGAAGCTGGACCTCGGCAATGGTTCCCGCATCTGGATCGGGCATCGGCGTCTCCTTCGGTGCGCTATTCGCACGGACAGTGCGTATTGCCGATGACGTTAGTCCGGTCCGTCCGGCAGTCGAGCCAGGGGTCCACTCGGCGCAGCCGAAAATGAAGCGCGCGAGTCACGCCACGTCTGACATCATCGGGCTGTGAAGATCATCTCGATCAATGCATGGGGCGGCGCCATGTACGACGAACTCGTGGGATGGCTGAAAGCCGTTGATGCCGAGATCATTTGCCTTCAGGAAGTCACTCGTACTCCGAATCGATCGGGCTGGGCAACGTTCGCAGACGGTGAGCGCACACTGCCGCAGCGGCTCAACCTGTTCGACGACGTGTCGGCCGCGCTCCCCGGGTACACGCCGTATTTCGTCGCCAACGACGCCGGACCTGTCACCGACGGTGAGGGCGTCGAATTGCGTCAGGACTTCGGGATCGCGACCTGGGTGCGTGACGACGTTCCCGTTGTAGGGCTCGACGCGCGGTTCGTCCATTCACGGTTCGTCGATCACGCGGTCTGGGATGTGGATGACCGTCCACGAGCTGCTCTGACGGTCACCGTTCGGGATCGCGTCGTAGGTAAGTCCGTATCCGTCATCCAATGTCACGGTCTGCGCGATCCAGCAGGTAAGGGCGACAGTCCCATTCGGCTGGAGCAGGCCAGGAAATTGGCGGGGATCGTCGAACGGATGCGCTCGACGAGCGAAGTCGTTGTGCTGTGCGGTGACCTGAACCTGCTGCCGACCAGCGAGACGTTCGCACTGCTGGCCGAACATGGGATGACCGACCTCGTGGGAGACGCCGACACTCGAACGTCCATCTACACCAAAGCAATTCGTAGTGCCAGCTACGTGTTGGTGTCGTCACCGACCGCCGTACGAAGCTTCGAGATCGTCACCGAGCCGGAAGTGTCCGATCACCGGGCTCTGGTGCTGGAACTTCTTTGATCCTTGTCTGCTGTGCCGGCAGCCTTTGGATCCGACCCGGCGGGCATGTACGTACTGCGTTCGGATGCGCCGCGTAAAGCGTTCGAGATCGCGTACATAGCCGGGGTGTACTGGCGTCGCGCGAGTGAGGCGATGTAGATGACCCGGGTCGGAACACGATCGGTGTCGAGGAAAGCGATGGTGGTGACGTCGGGTCGGTGGTGGACCACCGACAGTCGGGGGACCATAGCGATGCCGACGCCTGCGGCCACCATGGCCTCGATTTCCTGGTAGTCGTGGGCTTCGTACACGACGTCGGGCTCGAATCCTGCTACGCGGCAACTGCGATAGAGAACCTCCGCTGCCGGGTGGTCGTTGCTCCGAATGATCCACCGCGCGCCTCGGAGGTCGTGCAAGGACACATCCCGTCCCCGGCGATCGTCGTCTATCGGAAGCAGCAGCACGGTCTGGTCTTCCATCAGAGGCTCGAGTGACAGCGATCGTTCTGCCTCTTCCGTCCAGGCGTAGCTCCACAGCAGTGCCAGGTCGATCTCGCTCGAATGGAGCATGTCCAGCAATTGCGGTCGAACGGCCGACCGAACACGAACGTCCACCCCCGGCCATCGCGAGTGATAGTCCTTCAACGCGTCGGAGAGCAGCGACGCACTGACCGTGGGAAACGAGCCGAGCCGGACCGATCCACGTTCGAGGCCCCGGATGGCCTCCAGGTCGCCGCTCGCGGCACGCATCTCGCGGCGAAACAGGCGGGCCCGGCTGGTCAGGATCTCGCCGGCCTCGGTGAGCTGTACGCCGCGCGGCAGGCGAGTGAGGACCGGCTGTTTGATGCCGTGTTCGAGTTTGCTGATGCGTTGGGACGCTGCCGAGGGAGTCATGTTCGCTCGCTCGGCACCTGCGGTCAGGGAGCCGGCCTCGGCGATGTCGAGCAGAAGGAACAACGTCACGACGTCGAACGTGTGGTTCATGCGCACATCTTTCAGCTCAGCTAAACGACCGGGTAGCAAAACGATATTGTCCTAAAAGTGTCGCGTCAATAATGTGACAGGGACAACGTTCGAGTGCGGATGTAACCGAGCACTTACCCAGCCACCCGAAAGACGCCCATGACTTCCATCGAGATCCTCCCGCTCATCGCGTTGGTTGCGATGTTCGTGATCGCAACCTTTTTTCCGATCAATATCGGCATCCTCGGATTCATCGGTGCCTTCGTGGTCGGATACTTCGCGCTGGGATTCGACGACAAGGAAATCTTGAACGAGTTCCCCAGCTCGATCGTGTTGACCATCGTCGGCGTCACCTACTTCTTCGGTATGGCCAAACGCAACGGCACCATCGATCTGCTGGTGAACAGTTGCATCAGGGCGGTGCACGGTCGGGTGACGGTGGTGCCCTGGGTGTTCTTCTTCGTCGCCTCGGTCTTGACGGCGCTCGGCACATTCAGCCCCGCCGCGGTCGCATTGATCGTGCCCGCTGCCATGGCATTCGCAGCACGAACCGGCATGAGCCCGCTGGTCATGGGCATCATGGTGATCAACGGTGCCCACGCTGGCGCGTTCTCCCCTATCTCCGTTTCCGGCGTTCTGGTTCGTGACATCGTCGAGAACAACGGCCTCGCGCTCAACCCGTGGACGCTGTTCTTCGCCAGTTACGGCATCAACCTGCTGCTCTCGGTGCTGACGGTCGTCGGCTACGCGGCCCTGGCCCGGATGAAGGGCTTCGAGTACACCGCAACAGGATCCACCGATCCCGCACCCGGCAGCGGCCCGGTGGGCGGATCGCCGATCGAGACGTCGGTCCCCGCCGGCGGCAGCACCGGAAGCACCGGCGGTGGCAGCACGGCAGGCGGCAGCACTGCGGTGCTCACTCGCCCGACCACAACCACGCTGGTCGACGCGCCGGCCCCGGTCACGTTCGTGCAGAAGCTCACGCTGTTCCTCATCGGCGCACTTCTGGTGCTCGTTCTCGTGTTGCACCTGCCGATCAGCTTCATCGCCATCGGAGCCGGAGCAGTCCTGGCGTTCACGGATCTGAAGAAGCAGAACGAGGCCATCGCAGACATCAGTTGGTCGACGGTTCTGCTGGTCGCGGGCATGGTCACCTACATCTCGATCCTGCAGGAAGTCGGCACCATCGATCATCTCGCCGAAATGGCGATCACCATCGGCGCTCCGATCATCGTGGCCATCGTGCTCTGCTACGTCATCGGCATCACCTCGGCGTTCGCGTCCTCCACTGCGCTGCTGGCCGCCGTCATTCCGCTGGCCATGCCCTTGCTCGGAACCGGTGCACTGCCGGTCGTCGGTGTCGTCGCTGCTCTGGCCATCTCGGCCACCGTCGTCGACGTCTCGCCCTTCTCGACCAACGGTGCGCTCGTGCTGGCCAACGCGCAGAACATCGAACGCCCACGCTTCTATCGCCAGTTGCTGCTCAATGCCGGAGTCGTCGTGGCCATCGCGCCGGCTCTGTGCTGGCTGATCCTGGTTGTCGTCCCCGCCCTGTTCTGAACCGGTACCAGTGCGTTAAGCGTTGCTGCACGGCATGAACATATTTCGTAATTGTGCTTGATCATCCTCTGGCCCAGGGTGGAAGCATCGGATCCTGATCGGAAGGCACAGCAGATGTTCACTCTTCGTGGAACCTGGATGCGTGGGGGGACCAGCAAGTGCTGGTTGTTCAACGCGGTCGATATCGACCCGTACGTCGCCGAGGCCGGCGGGCTCGACAACATCCTCACTGCCGCGTTCGGTTCCGGCGATCCACGGCAACTCGACGGAGTGGGTGGGGGCAGTTCGACGACCTCCAAGGCCGCGATCGTTCGTCGCTCCAGCGCTCCGGGTATCGACGTCGACTACCTCTTCGCTCAGGTCGCCATCGAGAACCGCACGGTCGAGTGGGGCAGCAACTGCGGAAACTGTGCGACGGCGATCGGCCTGTACGCCGTGCAGACCGGTCTCGTCGCCGTCGACGATCGCGTCACCGTCGTGCGCATGCGCAACGAGAACACCGGTGCAATTCTCACCGCGGAGATCTCGACCCCGGGCGGACGCATTCCTGCCGAAGGCGGCGCCGCTGTCCCCGGAACCACGGCCCTCGGTGTGCCGGTGGGGCTCACCTTCACCGACCCTGCCCCTGACCGACCGACGATGCTTCCCACCGGCGCAGAGATCGATCGAGTTACGCTCGGCGACTGTGAGTTCCGAGGAACATTCGTTCGTGCCGGTGCACCCGCCGCGTTCTTCGATGCCGCCGATTTCGGGCTGGACGGTTCGGAAAGCAACGATGTCGTCGCCGCGCACGTCCCCACACTCATTGCGCTGCGTAGGCTGGCAGCGCTGAGAATGGGACTCAGCAAGCCCGAAGAGCCTGTCTCGCATGCCGTTCCGAAGGTCGGAATCATCGGACCTCCCGTGGACTACACCACGACCACCGGTGAGCGCGTCGCCGCTGCGGACTACGACATCTCGGTGCGCATGCTCTCCATGATGGCACCGCACCCGGCGATAGGACTGACGTCGGCGGTGGCTGTTGCAGCGGCCGCCACGGTCACGGGTGGTGTGGTCATTGCCAACGCCCGCATCGGCTGGCCCGGATCGCTCCGCATCGGCACAGCGGCAGGTGTGCTGGACGTCGACTACGTCACGGATCGGGACGGATTTCTGCTATCGGTCACTCTTCATCGAGCGGTGCGTCGTATCGCCACCGCCGATCTGTTCGTCGTGCCCATGCCCACTCTCGTCGGTGCGCACTAGGCCTGAGCGACATCGCTTCTCAGAATCGGGCGGCGACGTCCTCGAACATCTTCAGTAGCACGGTCGCACTCGGCGAGAGCTTCTGTTCCGCCAAGTGGGCCAGCAAGATTCGACGCGACGGTGCGCCCGTCAACGGGACCAATCGCACATCGTCTCGAATATTGGACAGCGCCATCCGGGGTGCGAACGAGACGCCGAGGTCCACCGCCACCATGGCCTGAGCCTCCTGATAGTCGTTCGCTGCGAACGACACCGACGGCGAGAACCCGGCAGCATGGCATGCCCGTTCGAGCGCTGCACCCACCGGATGAGTGTCCTCTCTGGTGATCCACTGCTCGTGTTCCAGCTCGTTCATGTGGATCGAACTACGCTCGGCAAGATGATGATTGACGGATACGACGAGCATGGGCGGGTCGATCATGAGTTGGTGCACCGTCAGGTCCGAGTCGGTGATTCTGGCCCACTCGTAGTCCCAGAGTAGGGACAGCTCCACCTCACGGGTGTCGAGCATCCCCCGGAGCCCGGCGAATCGCGAGCTGCGCACCGTCAGTGCCACCGCAGGATGACGAGATTTGAACAGCTTCACCACGGGCGGTAGCAGACTGGCCCCTGCGGTGGGGAAGGTTCCTATTCGCAGCGTCCCGGCGCGCAGGCCGGAGAGGTCTTCGAGTTCGTTTCGTGCAGCGAGCAATTGCGTCTCGATTCGTTCTGCATGACGCACCAGAACCTCACCCGCCTCGGTCAGTCGAACTCCCCTGGCGTGGCGCTCGAGCAGTGGTTGCCCGGCTTCGATCTCGAGCTTGCTCAGCTGCTGCGAGACCGCAGATGTGGTGAAGCTCAACCGAGTTGCGGCCGCCGTGATGGATCCGGTTCGCACGACCTCCACCAGAAGCAGCAGGCGTCGGGTGTCGAACATGATCGAACCACCTTTAAGTGAAAGTTAAGGGATCTCGACTTTTTCGTAATTGTACTCGACGGCTGTGTGATGCAGGCTATGAACAGCAACCACACGAGAGCTGCATCACATGAGCGCAAGGCTCCCTCGAATGTTCAACTCCAAGAACGTTTTCGAGAGTAACGATCGGAAGGTATCCGAGGATGTATTCACTGCGTGGCACGTGGATGAGGGGCGGGACCAGCAAATGCTGGCTCTTCAGCTCCGTCGACGTCGAGCCACTGATCGAACAAGCAGGATCTCTGGACGAGATTCTGGTCTCCGCCTTCGGATCCGGCGACCCCCGCCAGCTCGACGGCGTCGGCGGCGGCAGCTCGACCACTTCGAAGGCGGCCATCGTCAGCAGGTCCTCCGAGGACGGAATCGACGTGAACTACCTCTTCGCTCAGGTTGCCATCGGTGACCGAAAGGTGGAGTGGGGAAGCAACTGTGGCAACTGTGCCACCGCGATCGGCCTGTACGCACTGCAGCAAGGACTGGTGCCGATCGATCCGATCACCACCGTCGTACGGCTTCGTAACCGCAACACCGGTGCGGTACTGCTCACCGAGATCGATACCCCGGGCGGCGTGGTTCCGACCGAGGGGTCGGCCCAGGTTGCCGGAACATCGGCCCTCGGCGTTCCGGTCGGACTGACGTTCATCGACCTGGGTGCCGATCGCACTCGGCTGCTCCCCACCGGGGCGGTGGAGGACACCGTGGAGCTACATGGATCGGAGTACCGCGGCACCATGGTGGTCGCCGGCGCTCCCGCTGCGTTGTTCGATGCATCCGACCTGGGTATGACCGGAGCCGAGACCGCCGCCCAACTGACAGAACGTGTTCCGCTACTGGTCGAATTGCGCCGTAGTGCAGCACTGCTCATGGGGCTGTCGCGCCCGCAGGATCCGATCACGCACGCAGTGCCGAAGGTCGGCATCATCGCGCCTCCGGTGGATTACCACCTCGAGGACGGAACGCTCGTCTCGGCGGGCGAGTACGACGTGTGCGTGCGCATGCTCTCGATGATGGCACCGCACCCGTCCATCGGCCTGACGTCGGCGGTCGCGGTGGCCGCTGCCGCAACCGTACGCGGCGGTGTGGTGGATCGGGTCGTCCACGGTGCCACCACCTCGACGCTGCGACTGGGGACGCCGGCAGGTGTGTTGGCCGTCGATGTCGATATCGCTGCGGACGGCAACCTCACCAGCGTGACCCTGCACCGCGCTGCACGACGTATCGCGACAGCAGAACTGTTCGTTTCCGCTGCGGCAAGAGCACTTTCGATCGGATAGCTCGACCTGTGAACACGGCTTCGACGACTGAAGAAAAGGAAGATCATGAAGGTTAGCATCGAGAATCTGAGCCTCGCTTACTCGGGAAACACTGTTGTCCGCGACCTGGACCTGGAGATCGCCGACGGAGAATCCCTGGTGCTGCTGGGGCAGTCCGGCTGCGGTAAGACCAGCACGATGCGCTGTGTGGCAGGGCTCGAAACCCCAAGCGCCGGGCGCATCACGATCGGTGACCGCGTCGTCCACGACTCCGACAAGAACAAGACGATCCCGCCGCACAAACGCAACGTGGGCATGGTCTTTCAGTCCTACGCAGTGTGGCCGCACCGGACCGTGTTCGACAACGTGTCGTTCTCCTTGAAGATGCAGAAGGTCAACAAGACCGAGATGAACCAGCGCGTTCTCGAGGCCCTCGACCTCGTCGGGTTGGGTGAAATGGCCCACCGCGGCGCGAGCTTGCTCAGTGGTGGTCAGATGCAGCGGGTGGCGCTGGCTCGGTCCTTGGTGATGCGCCCCAGCGTGCTCCTGCTCGACGAGCCGCTGTCGAACCTCGATGCCCGACTGCGCGAACGACTTCGGATGGAATTGCGAGAGCTTCAGCTCCGACTCGGACTGACCACCGTCTACGTCACGCACGATCAGGTCGAGGCGTTCGCCCTTGCCGACCGAATCGCGTTGATGCAGAACGGCCGAATCGTGCAGATCGGTACCCCCGAGGACATCTACACCTCGCCGATGTCCGCCTCGGTGGCCGAGTTCCTCGGTGTCGGCAACATCTTCCGCGCCACGCCTGCCTCGGGCCCGCGCTCGACGATGGAGCTGACGGACTATGGACAGATTGCAGTGTCGGTCGGTGCAGCGTCGGCGGCCGACGGGCCCGTCGTGGTGTGCCTGCGGCCCGAGGATCTGTTGGTCACCCCGCTGGACGATGCCGAGCCCGAGGGCCAGTCCTGGATGGGCACAGTCGATGTCGCCAGCTACCAGGGTGCGTCCATTCGATACCGTGTCACACTGGACGACGGCCCCGAGATCGAAGCCGTCGCCACCGGACACGCCAGTCGAATCCTGGGAATGGGAGAACGCGCACGGGTCACAGCAGTAGCCGGCGGAGCTCAGGTTCTCGTCGACGATCGCGTCGCCTCCGAGGCGGTGCCGGTATGAGCGCCCCCACCGACAATCGGCCCGTCACCACGACGAAGCCGCCGGTCGACACCCCGACACCCCAACGCAGGCCGGGTCCGAAGAAGTGGATTCCGACGCTTCTGCAGTTGGCTCTGCTCACCGTGATCGTGCTGTTTCCGATGTTCTTCATCGTGATGGGCGCATTCACCGACAACGCCGAGCGCACATCGCTGTTCGACTTCGGTAACTTCACCCTCGACAACTTCGCACTGCTCGGATCCTCGACGGCACGCAGTGCCCTGTGGAATTCGGCACTGGTGGGTATCGGGTCATCCATCGTCGCGCTGGCGATCGGGTGTACGCTCGCCTTCCTCGCAGCACGGACCAACGTTCCGGGTCGAAAGATGATCTACGGCATCGGTATTGCGCCGTTGTTTCTCCCGGCGCTCGTCGGGGCACTTGCCTGGGCACTGCTGGCCGGCCCGGCTACCGGCTACATCAACCTGATTCTGACTGCCATCGGTCTGCCCGGCTTCATCGACATCTACAGCTTCGGCGGAATGATCTTCATCCTCGGCATCTACTACGCGCCGTATCCGTTCCTGATGGTCCACTCTGCGCTCTCGTTGATGAATCCGGACCTCGAGGACGCCGCCAGTCTGCACGGTGCGAAGTTGACGAAGATGCTGAGCAAGATCACGTTCCCGCTCGTCATGCCTGCCGTGATCGGCTCGGGAATCCTGGTTTTCGCGCTCACCGTGGAGAACTTCCCGGTGGCACAGGTGATCGGTGTGCCCGGCGGAGTCGACACCCTGCCGACCCTGATCTACCGATTGATGAATGCATCGCCCGCCCGCGGCAACGATGCCGCCGCTGTCGCCGTCGTACTGACCGTCCTGCTGGTTGCCGTCGTCGCCTTCCAGCAGCGCGCGATGAGCAGCAAGGAATACACCACCGTCAGCGGCAAAGGTGTTCGGGCACGGCAGGTTCCGCTGCGGGCTTGGCGTATTCCGGCGGCCGTGTTCGCGTGGGTGTACTTCACCCTCGCCGTTCTCCTGCCGCTCGTCGCCCTGGTGTTGGCGGCTCTGCAGACCAGCCCGTACGTCGCGAACATCGGTCAGCTCTTCGACTCCGGTGCCCTGTCGTTCTGGGGACTGGGAGAAACGTTGCGCAGCGCTGACTTCCACAGCGTGATGACCAACAGCGTCATCGTCGGTGTTGCGACCGCCGCTATCGGTACCGCGTTCTGCTTCGCCTTGGCGTACACGAGGTACCGTACGAACGCTCCGGGCCGAAAGCTGTTGGAGTACCTGGCGATGTTGCCGCTGGCTGTTCCTGCCATCGTGCTCGGCCTGGGTCTGCTGTGGACGTGGTTGGCGCTTCCGCTGCCGATCTACGGAACACTCGCGGTGCTGGTGATCGCCTTCGTCGCTGTCACCATTCCGCAGGGCTACCGCGGTGTCTCCGCGTCGATCATCCAGTTGGACAAGGACTTGGAAGACAGCGCTGTCATGTTGGGTGCACGGCGGCACCGGGCGATCTCCTTCGTCACCGCTCCGCTGCTCAAGGTCGGTCTGTCCTCGACCTTCCTGCTGCTGCTCATGCTGTCCATGCGTGAGCTCACCGCCGCGCTGTTCCTGTTCACCTCCGACACCCGGCTGCTGTCGATCGCGATCTTCGACGCCTACGACAATGGCTCGTTCCAGTCGGCTGCCGAGTTGAGCCTGCTGTACTGCGTCGTGATCGGTGTGCTCGCAGTCCTCTCGCGTCGCTTCGGATCCAAGGAAACTGTCTGATGAGAAAATTGGTCACAGCAATCGCGTTGGGTATCGCAGTGGCAACGGCCACGGCCTGCTCACCGCCACCCGAACGCCCCGCTCTGGCTCGAGCGGCGGAGGAGATCGTCACCGACAACGGCCTCGTGATCGACGGCGAACAGATCGCCGATCCGGATCTGTGGACGCGGGCCCAGGCCGAGGGTGGCATCACCCTGTACAGCGGCTACACCGCGGTCACCGAGGCCACGGTGCTGAAGAACTTCGAGAAGGACACCGGACTCGACGTCAAGCTCGTGCGCCTCACCCCGAACCGGCTCTACGAGCGCCTGGTGGCCGAGTACGGCGCCGGTCGCCTCGATGCGGACGTCGTCAGGATTTCCGACGCCGGCTTCGTCAGCGGACTCAGCGAGCGTGGTGTGTTCCAGCCGTACACACCGCCCACGGCCGGCGAGCTGCAGGACGACGTGGTGTTCGACGGTGGCAACTACTACCGCACCTTCGATCCGATCTACACGATGGGCTACAACAGTGCGCTCATCGAGGGCGACGACAGGCCGGCGTCCTGGGCAGATCTTCTCGACGACCGGTGGAAGGGCAATCTGGGTATCGCTCAGGCCGGAGCCGGCGGTAGTGCACTGGCGCTGACTCGGTTCCAGCGCGAGGTACTCGGCGACGACTACCTCCGCGAGTACTCATCGGAGGCAAGGGTGTTCGACTCCATCGGAGCTCAGCTCGATGCGCTCGCCCGCGGTGAGATCGAGGCAGGGACCGTCGTGGTGAGCAGCGTCAACATCGCCAACAACGAGAATGCGCCGGTCAACTTCGTGGTACCGGAGGAGGGACTGACCGCCTACGACTACTACACCGGTGTTGCATCCACAGCGAAAAACATTGCGGCCGCGCAGGTCTTCATGAATTGGAACCTCTCCAAGAGGGGACAGCAGGTCTTCAGTGATCTCGGTGAGTACTCGGTGCGCAACGATATCGACCCGCCGGTGATCCGCGGAATCGAACTGCCGAAGTTCACCGACCCCAAGGTGAACCGAATCACGCAGTCCGAGTCGATCGAGAACTCCGCTGACGACCAGGAGGCCTGGAACGCGATCTTCGGTTACAACGAGTAGTAGACCAGCTCATGTGCTGCCGCCGAGTCCATCGGACTCGGCGGCCGTACGTGTCATGTCGTGCCGATGCCATCCAGGACCGCGTCGACCAGGTTTTCGGCGTAGGCGCGGTCGGTCTCGGCTCTGTCGGCATCGGAGCGATGCGAGAAGATGACATGGCTGAATACCGCTCCGGTCACCAGTTCGAGGATTCGGGTGGTATCGGCGGACTCCGGTAGTTCACCTCGAGCCTGAGCTCGATGAACGATGAGGCGCGCTGCGACCAGTCGGCTCCGATTGAGAGTGTCGATCATGTGTCCGAGAAGGTCGGGGTGCACCCGCGCATCGAGGGCGACCCTCAGACTGACCAGACCAGCTGTCCCTCTGTAACCGTGCAGAAGCTGCACCGCCAGTTCGACGAGATCCGCCCGCAGCGTGCCGAGGTCGATCGGCGTCGCGAGTGGACTCCTGGCTTCCAGCGCATCGACGACCAAGGCCCCCTTGGATTCCCAGCGACGATAGAGCGCGGCTCTACCGACCGAAGCACGGCGGGCAACGGCGTCGAGTGTGAAACCGGACCAACCCTTTTCCCAGTACACCTCGAGCACTGCGTCGTAGACGCGGTCTTCCAGGTGCGGATCGCGAGGACGTCCTCGTCGGCTCTTGGCTTCGTCGGTCACCCCCGGATTGTCGCACCTGGTGGCATTGCGGACAATCTCTGTCTGTAATAGGTTTGCGTCCATGAGTTCTGTACGCCTGGAGGCGTCGACGGTGGATCCACGCGTATTCCGGTGATCGTGGCTGTCGGTGAAACAAGCGGCCGCGGCGAACCCGTGGGCGTCGAACCCATGGAACTGATCACGCTCGCTGCGACTGCGGCAGTCCAGGACTCGCCGACCTCGGAGCCGTGGATTCGCCGCGCGGACAGCATCGCGTTCTGCCATATCGCCAGCTGGGCCTACGCCAGTCCCGCCGCGGCGCTGGCACGTATCTTCGGTGCCACACCAGCAGACGTCTTCGACGCTCCGATCGGTGGACAATGGCCGGCCCGACTCCTCGATCGCGCGGCCGCACGCATCGCTTCCGGAGAGTCGGCGGTGGCGGTGATCGCAGGCGGTGAAGCCCAGGCCTCGATGAGCGCACTGGTCAAGGCCGGTCGAGACCCCGTCGAGGACGGCGGGTGGAGCACCGATCCGGGTGGTCCGCCCACCTTCGACCTCGATCAACTCGGCAGCGCTGCAATGCAAGAAGCCGGTCTGATCTCACCGGTCCGGATCTATCCGTTGTTCGAGAGCCGATTTCGCTTCGAGTCCGGCGTGGATCCGGTAACGCGGCAGGCCGAGTGCAGCGAGCTGTATGCGACATTCTCCGTTGTCTCCGAGAAGAATCCGTACTCGTGGAACGGAAGAGTGAGGACGGCTGCGGACGTCGGAGCGCCGTCGCCGAAGAACCGCATCGTGTGCGAGCCGTATCCGCTGTCGATGAACGCCATGCCGTTCGTCGACCAGGCTGCGTGCATCGTTGTGACGAGCTTGGCCGAAGCCCGCGAACGTGGCGTGCCCGAGAGCGACATCGTCTACGTCTGGGGCGGTGCCGGTGCCGAGGACACGGTCGACATTCTCGACCGCAGTAGTTTCGGGCGGTCCCCCGCGATGGAAGACGCGATGGACCGCGCGTTGCACGGCGCGGAGATCGGGGTCGAGCTACTGGACGTGTTGGACGTCTACAGCTGCTTCCCGATCGTGCCGACCCTCGCAACACGCCACCTCGGAACGCCGAAGTCGTTGATTCCCAGCGTGACCGGTGGGCACTCCTCTTTCGGCGGGCCGCTCAGCAGTCATTCGCTGCATTCGATCACCGCATCGGTTCGGGAGATTCGTGGTGGGAAGAGCCGTGCGCTGGTGCACGCGAACGGTGGGTATCTGACCTACCACCACTCCGTGCTGTTGGCCGGCGACCAACATCCGCTCGGCTACATCGGAAATCCCGAACCCGCAGTGCTGAATTCGGATCCGCCCCCTCGAGCACCTGTCGAGGACGGGGATCTCGTGGTGGAGACTGTCTCCGTCGAGCATTCACGGCAGCAGGAACCGAACCAGGCCTTCCTCGTCGGGAGGGACGAGCGCGGACGACGCGTTGCCGCACAGACGGCACCCGGAGACACGGCCAGTGCGCATGCGTTGTCCCTCTATCGAAGCGAACCTGCACGCGAAATCATCGGAGCAACAGTCAGTGTCGAGTCGAACGAGGGGAACATTCGTGTCCGAGGCCGATAGCATCGAACCTGTTGTACTGACGAGGCGTGAGGGTCATGTTCTCGTCGTCACGATCAACCGACCGAAAGCTGCCAACAGCATCGACGCACGCGTGCACACGCTGCTCGGGCAGGCCTGGGAGTCGGCCGAGGCCGACCGCGACGTCCGTGCCATCGTCTTGACCGGTGCGGGATCGGCGACCTTCTGCGGGGGTGCCGATCTGAAGGCCCTCGGCACCGGAGGCCCCGGCGCGGTGACCCCGCCCGAGACCGAGCATTGGGGGTTCGCCGGGATTGTCCAACACCCGATTTCGGTTCCGATCATCGCGGCCGTGAACGGGTCGGCGATGGGAGGTGGAACCGAGATCGCTCTGGTCTCGGATATGGTCGTCGCCTCGGACACGGCCGTATTCGGCCTACCCGAGATTCGCCGCGGACTCGTCGCCGGTGCGGGTGGTGCTTTTCGACTGATGTCTGCGGTACCGGAACACGTTGCGCTGGAGATGATATTGACGGGCCAGCCGATCTCCGCGCAGGAGGCTGCACGATGGGGGTTGGTCAACCGGGTTGCCGCGCCCGACGACGTTCTCGATACGGCACTCGGTCTCGCTCGCCTGTGCGCGGAGGGCGCGCCGCTCGCGGTGCGCGCATCCAAGCGGCTCGCACGACGTATCTCCGACGGCACCATCGCTCACGAGGAACAATCGTGGCAGCAGAACCGTCGGGAATTGGATCGACTCGCCACCACGAAGGACGTCATCGAAGGAATCACCGCATTCCTGCAGAAACGCGATCCGACCTGGACCGCGCAGTGACCGCTCGGACCCGCGAACCACTGGGGTCTACTCAGCGCGAAGCCTGACGTACTGCTGTCACTGCGATTCTGGCCGCATGGCCGATGGCCTGATCGACCAGCGGGAGGTTCAGGTCCATCCGCGCTGCCCTGGTGAACACCGACACCGCGACGGGCGTCTCGCCTGGAAACGACACCACGGCGACCTCGTTGCGAATGGGCCCGATGGTGCCGGTCTTGCCCGCGACCTGCACATCTGGGTACGGGATTCCGCTACGAATCCTGTGCGGCCATACCTGCTGAGACAGAACATCCTTCATGTACCGGCACTGCGCCGGCGATGCTGCGGTGCCCAGCCAGACCGAGCGCAGAATGGTGTTGCTGTCACGGGGTGTGGTGCAGGAGGTGTACGCCGGATCGAAGCCCGAGCTGTCGACCACTGTGTAATTGCTGGCCAGTAGACCTACCGCTTCGTCCGCGTTCAACCGGCCGGTATCACGGACGATCTGATCACCCAGTTGTTTCGTGCCACCCACGATGCGCGTGTGTTCGAGTCCGAGATCGTCGATCACTCGGGCAACTGCATCGAGCCCCACTGCGCCGAGAAGTGCGTCGGCAGCGGCGTTGTCGGAGACGGTGATCATCGAGCGTGCGATGTCACGCCAACTCATGGTCACCGGATCCGCGAAACTTGCGATACCCGTCGGCCCGGGACTGCACTGCGCCGGAACGAGTCGCACCGAATCGGTTGCAGTCAAGGATTCTTCGTCGAATGCGCGCGCCACGGCAACGAGCAGCACGATCTTCCACACCGACGCGGCGACGACGGGGTCGTCTCCCTCGTAGTCGACGACCGTGCCCGTGCCGTCGATCCGCTCGGCGCGCACCCAACCACGACAGCCTGCGTCGGCGAATACGGCGCGCAGCTGTTCGTCGGTCGTAGTCACTTGCCGGCCTGCAACAAGATTCGGTCGATGAGATTCACCAGAGACTCGGCCTCGTCGTTGCGGCGCACGATACGCACTCGCAGGGCAACGTCGTCGGAAGAGAGGTCGAGATGTTCGGTGCCAGGCAGTACCGGACTCGCGGCAGGTACGAGCCCGAAACATCGGCCTGACGCAACGCTGATCGTGACGGCGCGAAAGGTGTTCGCAACGAACACCTCTGGATCGAGAGCGCGGCGCCGAAATGCATCGAGCAACAGGTCGTGTGCTGGTGGATTCGCAGCCCTCGGTGTGGTGGCGAAGACGAGGTCGGACAACATGGTAAGTCGCGGCCGCGCCGCTCGGGCCGACCTGTGACCGACTGGAACGCTGACCCGCCGGGGTAGCGCAATCACTGGTCCGGCCACCAGCCGATCGAGTACCACCGGGTGATCGATCACGGCAACATCGAGTTCGTGTGATCTCACACGGTCCAGCAAGGACACTGCTCCGCCGGTCTCCACCCGCGCTTGGACTCCGACGGACGCGGCGATACGTGCGGCCAGTGCATCGTCCAGTTGGGGAATGAGGCCGATGCGGACCGTCTCGGACGCGGTGAGCGACTCTGCCGTGGTGGTCAATCGGCGTGCATCGTCGACGATCAAGCGAGCCCGTGGCAACAGTGCAGCCCCGTGTTCGGTGATGGCTGCACCGTCGGGTGTTCGCTCCACGAGTACGAGACCGAGCTGCTTCTCCAAGGTCTTGATCGCCCGAGACACGGGTGGCTGCGTCACCCCCAGAGTCGCCGCTGCGCGGCCGAAGTGGCGTTCCTCGGCGACGGCGACAAAATACTCGAGATGGCGAACAAGATCCATCGACCTATTGAAACACGTCCACCAGCCGCGATACCGAAGAGGAATGACGATGCCATGCCTCGGGACTTGGCCCGGAGGCAAGAGGGTGTGATCGCATGACCCCATGCGTACCTCGACATTTACCCGACTGATCACCGTGATTGCGGCGGCGACGCTGACCGCCGGCGTGGCCTGTTCCTCGACAGCCACCACCGAACCGCCGCGATCCGACACGGGCAGTGCCCAGTCCACGAGCGAACAGCCCAGTGCCGAGCAGGCGTATCTCGAGCTCGAGGCCAGGGATACCGCGCGGCTCGGCGTCAGTGTGCTCGATCTCGAGACCGGTTCCACGCAGAGTTACCGCGGGGGCGAACGTTTCGCGTTCTGCTCCACCTTCAAGGTGTATGCCGTCGGTGCCGTACTCGCCGCCGTCGATGCAGGCAGGTTGCAGCTCACCGATACCCGAACGATCACCGCCGAGGACAAGGTGCCCGAATCCGCGGTCGATTGGGACCCCGGCTCGGTCGTCACCATCGCAGACTTGGCAGTGGCCGCACTGACCAAGAGTGACAACACATCCGGCAATCTGCTGATTCGCGAGGCAGGCGGCACCGCGGCGCTCACCGACTTCGCACGATCGCTCGGCGACACCGAGTTTCGCCTCGACCGCATCGAGCCGGAATTGAACACGGCGATCCCGGGTGATCCACGGGACACCACAACACCCGACTCGCTGGCCGCCGGCTACCGAACCCTGCTCGACGGCGACGTTCTGGCCGCGGCCTCGCGCAAGCAGCTGCTCGAGTGGATGGGCGACACCGAGACGTCCGCCGCTCGGTTCCGGGCGGGCATTGCGCCACAATGGACTTCGGCCGACAAGACCGGCACCGGAAGCTACGGTGTATCCAACGATGCCGGACTGCTGCTCGGGCCGGACGGGCAGAGGATCCTGCTGGTCGTTCTCAGTGCGACCACGTCCGGGGTGGACGACTCGCCGGCCATGAATCCCTTGGTGGCCGACGCGACCAGAGCAGCCGTGCAACAGGTGGAGTGAATCAGCTTGCTGCGCGTCGAACGGCGTCGACCAACGGAACGAGATCCGGCTCGTCGGATGCGTCGTCGAGAGCCTCGCGCAACGCCGCGTCGTTGGTCGGCCGCGCGGCCTCGAGCAGGGCAAGCCCTTCTTCGCTGACGTCGGTGTAGATGCCGCGTCGATCGGTGGGGCACAGGTATCGCGTGAGCAGCCCTCGATCCTCGAGGCGAGTGACCAGGCGAGTCGTGGCGCTCTGGCTCAGTACGACGGCATCGGCCACCTGCTTCATCTGCAGGTGGCCGCCGACCCCGTCGTGCTGCCTGCCCAGGACGTCGAGCAGCCAGTACTCACGCGCGCTGAGATTGTGGTTGGTCTGTAGCGCACGCTCGATACGGCTCTCGATACGTCCGTGCAGGACGGAAAGCGCAAGCCAATTCTGCGCAAGGGCAGTCAGGGCGGGGTCGTGTGCGCTCATGTGTCGTGCCTCTCGGTACCTGTACTCGTGACCACCCACCATACCGCGCCGGCAATTAACGGCGCGTGCAAGTACTGGGCTAGGAGAGGGAACTGCGCGCGACGATGCGTCGAGCATGCGCCAGCACCGGGGCATCGACCATCCGGCCGCGGAAGGTGAAGACACCGCGATTGCGGGAGACGGCGTCGAGCACGGCGGTGGCCCAGTCGAGTTCCTCGGCAGTGGGTGCATAGGCCTCGCGAATGACCGGGATGTGGCTCGGATGAATGGCCACCTTGCCGTCGAAGCCGACGGCCACGGCGTCGTAGGCCTCCACGCGCACCCCGTCGAGGTCGGGGATGTCGAGGAACACCGAATCGAGCGCGAACACCCCGCGTGCCTTCGCGGCCAGTAGCGTCTGCGACCGAACATGCTGTGCGACATCGCGGTACGAGCCGTCGGCCTGCCTGCTCGAGTTACCGCCCATGGCGGCCACCAGATCCTCGGCACCCCACATGGCACCGATCGCATTGTCGGCAGCGAGGGCGTCGAACACCGTCATCGCACCGAGCGGGGACTCGATGAGCGCGACGATATTCAGCGGAGCCAGGGCCGCGATCTGTTCGGCCGATTCACATTTGGGGAGCATGACGGTCGTGTATCCGGTGCGCGTCAGCGCCTCGAGGTCCGCAGCCTGCTCGTCGGTGCCGTGTGCGTTGACTCGAACGATGGTGCGCGACGGGTCCAGTGGGGTAGTGGCCACGGACTCACGAGCACCCGCTTTGTCCGCTGCACCGACGGCATCCTCCAGATCGAGAATGACCACATCTGCTCGCGCTGCGGCCTTCTCGTAGCGCTCGGGACGGTCGGCCGGGCAGAACAGCCACGCCGGCCCCGGCGGAACCCAGCTCACGACGCGTCCTCCGGTGGTTGCATGCGGACGAGCGTCTTGCGCACCGCCACTGCGACGATGTCCCCGTGCTGATTACGGCCGGTGTGCGTGAACGTCACGATGCCCTCGCCGGGTCGGGACTTCGATTCGCGTTTGTCCGAGATCACGGTCTCGGCGTACAGGGTGTCGCCGTGGAACAGTGGCTTGGGAAACGACACCTCCGAGAAGCCGAGGTTCGCCACGATGGTGCCCTGGGTCAACTGCGTCACCGACAGTCCGACAAGGGTGGAGACGGTGAACATCGAATTCACCAGACGCTGGCCGAACGCTGTTGTCTCGCTGTAGGCGGCGTCGAGGTGCAGGGCCTGAGTGTTCATCGTCTGCGTGGTGAACAGGGTGTTGTCGGCCTCGGTGATGGTGCGTCCCGGCCGGTGCTCGTAGACGGTGCCGAGCTCCATCTCGTCGAACCACAGGCCGCGCTGGCGAATCCGCTTGTCGCTCACAGTCCCAGGCTCCGGGCGATCAGCATCAGCTGCACCTCGGTTGTACCCTCACCGATTTCGAGGATCTTGCTGTCGCGGTAGTGACGGGCGACGACGTATTCGTTCATGAAACCGTAGCCGCCGTGGATCTGCGTGGCGTCGCGCGCGTTGTCCATTGCCGCCTCGGAGGCGACGAGCTTGGCGATGGACGCCGCCTTCTTGAACGGCTTGCCCGCCAACATCAGTGCTGCCGCGTCGTAGTACGCGGTGCGCGCGGTGTGGGCGCGTGCCTCCATGCGCGCGATCTTGAACGAGATCGCCTGATTGCGCGCGATCGGAGCGCCGAACGCCTCACGTTCCTTGGCGTACTTCACACTCTCGTCGACGCAGCCCTGCGCGGCACCGACCGATACCGCGGCGATCGCGATCCGACCCTCGTCGAGGATGTGCAGGAAGTTCGCGTACCCGCGACCCTCCTGCCCGAGCAGGTTCTCCTGGGGTACGCGCACATCGGTGAAGCTGAGCGGATGCGTGTCGGAGGCGTTCCAGCCGACCTTGTTGTATGCCGCTTCGGCGACGAACCCGGGGGTGTTCGTGGGAACGAGGATCGACGAGATCTGCTTGCGTCCGGTCGCCTCGTCGACGCCGGTCACCGCGGTGACGGTGACGAGCTCGGTGATATCGGTGCCGGAGTTGGTGATGAATTGCTTGCTGCCGTTGATGATCCAGTCGCCGCCGTCACGCTTGGCGGTGGTCTTGGTGCCGCCCGCGTCGCTGCCGGCACCGGGCTCGGTCAGACCGAACGCGGCCAAGGCCTTGCCTGCGGTGAGCTTGGGCAGCCACTGCTCCTTCTGCGCGTCGTTGCCGAAGCGGTACACCGGCATGGCACCGAGCGAGACGCCGGCTTCGAGCGTCATCGCGACGCTCTGGTCGACCTTGCCGAGCTCCTCGAGGGCCAGGCACAGGGCGAAGTAGTCGCCGCCCATTCCGCCGTACTCCTCGGGAAACGGCAGACCGAACAGGCCCATCTCGGCCATCCCGGCGACGACCTCGTACGGGAACGAGTGCTCGGCATCGTGTTTCGCCGAGACCGGGGCCACGACCGTCCGGGTGAAGTCGGCGACGGACTTCACCAGTTGCTGGTACTCGTCGGGCAGATTCGCGGATGACAGGTGATCGGTCATGGCTGGTCCTCTTCGGTGGGTGTGGGAACGATTCGGGCGAGGATCTGATCGACGCGGACCTGATCGCCCACTGCAACAGTGAGTTCGACCGTGCCGTCGATCGGGGTGGTCAGAGTGTGTTCCATCTTCATCGCCTCGACGACGACGATGGCGGTGCCGGCGGTGACCGAACTGCCGGTGGTGGTTCCGATGGCGATGATCGAACCCGGCATCGGCGAGAGGATTTCGGCGTCACCGGAGTGCGCATCGTCCTCGCGGACGCTCGCCTCGGCAATCCGATCGATGCGCCAGGTGCCGCGAGAACTGGAAATCCAGGTGGCCGAGCCGTTTCGGGCGAAGGTCATCGACTCGCGTAGACCGTCGATCACGAGATTCACGGAGTCCTCGGTGGCCGTTGCCCGGAGGGTGCGCGGCAATCCGTCGTCGACGACGACCGTCGCCGCATCGAGGGTTCCGGTGATGGACACGTGCGCCGTCCGACCTCCGGACGCGACGCGACGGTGGAACGAAGCCTTCGCGCCGACTCGCCAACCCGATGGTGTTGCCCAGATGTCCTGTCCCGCAGCCTGCCACGCGTCGAGCCACTGCACGGCGGTGGCGGCGATCAGCGCCTCGTCGGTCGCCTCGGCCGCTGCGAAGTCCTCGACGCGACGGTCGAGCAGTCCGGTGTCGAGATTGCCGGCACGAACATCGTTGTCGGCGAGCAGGAACCGGGCGAACTCGATGTTGGTGACGACTCCGAGTACCGCGGTGTCGGCCAGTGCACGATCGAGGCTGCGCAGTGCGGTTGCTCGATCGGGTCCGTGAGCGATGACCTTCGAGAGCATGGGGTCGTAGTTGCTACCCACCTCGGTGCCGACGGCAAGACCGGAGTCGACTCGAATCCCCGGTGCCGATGGCTCGCGCAGTCCGACGACGGTGCCGCCGGTGGGGAGGAATCCGCGGCCGGGATCCTCGGCGTAGACGCGGGCCTCGATCGCATGTCCGGTGAGCGTGATGTCGTCCTGCGCGAGTGTCAGGTGCTCGCCCGACGCCACCCGGACCTGCCATTCGACCAGGTCGAGGCCGGTGACCATCTCGGTGACCGGGTGCTCGACCTGCAGGCGAGTGTTCATCTCCATGAAGAAGAACTCGTCGGGGCGGTCGGCCGAGACGATGAATTCGACTGTGCCTGCACCGGAGTAGTCGACACTGCGGGCGGTGTTGCAGGCCGCCTCACCGATGCGTGCACGGGCTGCTTCGTCGAGCAAGGGCGACGGTGCCTCCTCGATGACCTTCTGGTGTCTGCGCTGTAGGCTGCATTCGCGTTCACCGAGGTGGATGACGTTGCCGTGTTCGTCGGCGAGAATCTGCACCTCGATGTGCCGGGGCCGCAGCACGAATCGCTCGAGGAAGAGTGTGTCGTCGCCGAACGACGAGGCCGCTTCCCGGCGGGCGCTGGTCAACGCGGCGGGTAGGTCCTCGGCGCGCTCGACCAGACGCATACCCTTCCCGCCGCCTCCTGCGGAGGGTTTGACCAGCACCGGGAATCCGACGTCGGGAGCGCCGGCGACGAGTTCGTCGTCGGTGAGCCCGGGGCGGGAGATTCCCGGGACGACGGGGACCCCGAAGGCGCTGACGGCGGCCTTGGCGGCGATCTTGTCGCCCATCACTTCGATGGCTTTCGCCGGCGGCCCCAGAAAGGCGATTCCGGCTTCGACACAGGCGGATGCGAACTCGGAGTTCTCGGAGAGAAATCCGTATCCCGGATGAATACCCTGCGCTCCTGTGGCTTTCGCAGCCGCGATGACCTTGGCGATGTCGAGGTAGCTCTCGCGGGCGTTGGCGGGACCGAGGCGTACCGCGGTATCGGCCTCGTGGACGTGGCGGGCGTCGACGTCGGCGTCGCTGTAGACGGCAACGGTGCGAATCCCCATGCGGCGCAGCGTTCGCGCCACCCGCACGGCGATCTCGCCGCGATTGGCGATCAGAACGGTGTCTATCGTGGTCATGTCCGTCACATCCTGAAAACGCCGTAGGAGACCGGCTCGAGCGGTGCATTGGCGCACGCTGCGAGGGCCAGTCCGAGTACCTGCCTGGTATCGGCCGGGTCGATGATGCCGTCGTCCCACAGGCGGGCCGTCGAATAGTATGGGTTGCCCTGGCTTTCGTACTGCTCGCGTATCGGAGCCTTGAACGATTCCTGGTCCTCGTCGCTCCACGGTTTTCCCGCCGCGTCGAGTTGTTCGCTGCGCACCGTCGCGAGCACCGACGCCGCCTGCTCGCCGCCCATCACCGAGATTCGCGCGTTGGGCCACATGAACAGGAAGCGCGGTGAATACGCTCTGCCGCACATCGAGTAGTTACCTGCACCGTAGGAACCGCCGATGACGACGGTGATCTTGGGGACGCGGGCACACGCCACCGCGGTGACCATCTTCGCGCCGTGTTTGGCGATGCCGCCTGCCTCGTAGTCGCGGCCGACCATGAAGCCCGAGATGTTCTGCAGGAAGACGAGCGGGATACTGCGCTTGTCGCACAGTTCGATGAAATGCGCGCCCTTCATGGCAGATTCGGCGAACAGCACACCGTTGTTGGCGACGATGCCGACGGGATGACCGTGAAGGTGGGCGAACCCGGTGACGAGTGTCTTGCCGTATTCGGCCTTGAACTCGTCGAATTCGCCGCCGTCGACCACCCGGGTGATCACCTCACGCACGTCGTACGGCGTGCGAGGATCGGTGGGGACGACGTCGTAGAGCTCGGTCTGGTCGGCTATCGGGTCACGCGTCGTGACGATGTCCCACGGCCGGGGTGTGCGGGGCCCGAGCGTGGAGACGATGCGGCGGACCCGATGCAATGCGTCTCGGTCGTCCTCGGCGAGGTGGTCGGTGACGCCGGAAATCTTCGAATGCAGATCACCACCGCCGAGTTCTTCTGCCGTGACGACCTCGCCGGTCGCTGCCTTCACCAGTGGCGGTCCACCGAGGAAGATGGTGCCCTGGTTCTTGACGATGATGGCCTCGTCGCTCATCGCAGGCACGTAGGCGCCGCCTGCTGTACACGAGCCCATGACGGCGGCGATCTGCGCAATTCCTTTGGCGCTCATGGTCGCCTGGTTGAAGAAGATGCGGCCGAAGTGATCGCGATCGGGGAACACCTCGTCCTGGCGTGGCAGGAACGCGCCGCCCGAGTCGACGAGGTAGATGCACGGCAGGGTGTTCTGCAGGGCGATCTCTTGCGCGCGCAGGTGCTTCTTGACCGTCATGGGGTAGTAGGTGCCGCCCTTGACGGTGGCGTCGTTGGCGACGATCACGCATTCGCGACCGGAAACGCGTCCGATGCCGGCGATCACTCCTGCGCCGGGGCACTCGTCGTCGTAGAGACCGTTGGCAGCCAGTGGTGCGATCTCCAGGAACGGGCTGCCTGGATCGAGCAGCTCGTCGACGCGGTCGCGGGGGAGCAGTTTGCCGCGCGCGATGTGTCGTTCCCGAGATTTTTCGCTACCGCCGAGCGCCGCCGCGGCGAGCCGCTCGGCCAGCTCACTGGTGAGCAGCTCGTGATCTGCCCGGTTGGCAGCAATATCGATTGCCATGAGGTGCACGCCTTAGGGGTTGGACGCCGGTGCCACAGGAGTTCAGTTAATGGTTGATAACTGACATCATAGTAAACTACGATTAACCGAGAGTCCAGGGTCGAGGGGGAGTCAGTGCAGGAATTGGAGGCGAAGCCCACCACGGTGCGTGAGCAGCGCAAGGCCGAGCGTCGGCAGCAGTTGCTCGATGCCGCGGCGTCACTGTTCGCCGAACGCGGATTCACCTCGGTGCGCCTCGAGGATCTGGGCGCGGCAGTCGGTGTCAGCGGACCCGCCGTCTACCGTCACTTCCCGAACAAGGAGGCCGTGCTCGTCGAGCTGATGGTCGGGATCTCGGGGTATCTGCTCGACGGTGGCCGTGCGGTGGTCGATCGTGGTGGGGCTGCCGTGGACGCGTTGTCCGCGTTGGTCGAGTTCCACCTCGACTTCGCCTTCGACACACCGGCCTTCATCAGAATCCAGGATCGCGACCTGCAGAGTCTGCCCGAGGGCGCTCGACGCAAGGTACGCCGAATGCAGCGCGAGTACGTCGAACTGTGGGTCGAGGTCCTGTGCACCGTCGACCCGACGTCGAACGAAGCCGACGCGCGCACTGCGGCACACGGCGTGTTCGGTCTGATCAATTCGACGCCTTACAGCGCGGGACGCAGTCCGTCACGTACTGCCAGGCCCGTCTTGCGAGCAATGGCGCTGAGGGCGTTGGGGCTTGCTGCCTGACGCACCGACCTGAGTGTCCACAATGTGCCCACACGATCGCGATCCCGCTTTCGGATGCGAATTGTGGACGCCGAGCGCACCTACACCGACGCGCGCTCGGATTCGTCCGCCTGCTGTGGGGTTGGCTCGGGCGAACGCGCGCGACGGGATCCGATCACTCCGGCGGCGACGGCACCGACGAGACAGGCTCCACCGACCGCGTATCCCAGGAGTGGTCCGCGAGAAGTCAACCAGGCCAGGCTGTTCGCAGCGTCGCGTGCGGAGTTCACCTGCTCCAGGCGACCCGTCTCGTTCAGAGCGAGTGACGCCTTGAAGATGGTGACCTCGGGGACCTTCGGATCTCTTGCGAAGTACTGGTACGGGGTTTCTCTGCCCCACACCAGGCTTCCGCTTCTGGGTTCGACGTAGATGTCGCGAACGTTGGAATACCACCGCTTCATCGTGATCGGTTCGTCCCCGTCGCCCAGTCCCCACTTCGATGCCGGGAGGGTGACCGAGTTGATCGGTGACTGCGTCGTGGTCGACAGGTCGGCTTCGGTCACGATCGATCGGAAGTGATAGATCGCCAGACCTTCCATGGTGATCTCCTCGACGAAGTTCGCCTCGAAGCTCGTCCACGCCGTCGAGTCGTAGACCGTGTACGTGATCGGCTGGGTATCGAAGGGGAAGCGATGCTGTAATCCAGTGCGCGGCAGCGAAATAGCAGGTGAATCGACGGTGGTCTGCAATGATCCCGCCGGCTCGACGGGTAGGCCGGTGCGTCGGTCGCTGGTCACTCGATCCACCGAGGCGGTCAGCAGGCCTTCATCGCCGTCGCGGTCGGCGCGTCGCACCGTGGCTCCGACCTGGAAGGTGACGCGGTCTGCGTCGGAGGGATCCTCCACGGTGATGTACCGCTGGAGAACGAGGGGAACATCGGTTGCGATCGACAAGGGCCCCGGGCCGGCGATCGTCTTCGAGTCGAGGACCTCGCCGCCCGCTCCGTCTGCCGTGGTGGCCACTGTGGTGGCGGCGATGTCGAGGGGAGTGACCGCCAGACGGTCGTACACGAGGGTGGGCAGCAGAAGCGCAACGACGATCGCGAAGGATCCCAGACCTGCGAGCAGGCACATCGCGATTCTCACCCGTGACATGAACTTCGTCCCCACTGTTTTCGACTTCGGCCACCTCATCCTGCCGTGACGAAAGCGTCGAATGTCCGCTTCCGCGTTGTGACCTGTCAGCACGTTCGAGGGAAATGACAGAGACATCAACCGATGTTGAGATTGTGCCCGGCGGTGCACACTGGTTTCGAACGACGCTGAATCGAGGGACGACGCATGGCGACCGGTATCGATCCAGGCCCAGTGGTCGATCGCGGCAGCCGTTGGCGAACCATCGGGACACTGCGGTCCGGGCCCGGGTCTGCTCTTCTTCCCTTCGGCTGGGGACCGGCAATCGTGTTGGTCCTCGTGGCCTTCGTGGACCGGATCGAATTCAGCCTCGTTGCCGCCGTTCTCCCTCAGCTTCAAGCCGAATGGGGTTTCGGCGACGCGGTGGCGGGATCGCTGCCCAGTGCATCCGCGATCGCCGCGGGCGTTCTGGCGATACCGGCTGGGTACTTCGCCGATCGTCACGATCGCGGCAGGATCGTGACCTGGGTGGTCGTTCTGTGGTCTCTGGCGACGCTGGGTTCCGCGCTTGCGCCCACGTTCCTGATCTTCTACCTCGTGCGGGTCGGTCTCGCCGCCGCGGAGGCGGTGGACAACCCGGCGAGCGCGAGCCTGCTTGCCGACTTCTATCCGCCCGCAACACGATCCACCGCGTTCGGTTGGTGGCGAACCTCGGCGTATCTGGGCGGTGCGGGCATCGTTCTGGGTGGTGTGCTGGCGGACTGGCTGGGCTGGCGCGGGGCGTTCATGGTCATGACGATCCCGGGACTGCTTGTCGCAGTGCTCGTCTCACGTCTGAAGGAGCCGGAACGCGGATACGCCGACAGGTTGGCGGCCCGCGCGGACCCGAGCCTGGAGGCTCCCACGCCGTCCGGCCCGCTTGCCGCCCAGCTCCGCCGACTGCTGCCCATCCGAACGCTGTGGTTCACCGGTGCGGCTCTGACGGTCATGAGCCTGTCGATCGGTGGCCTGACCTTCTGGCTTCCGAGTCTGCTGCAACGCCGGTACGGCCTGTCCGAATCGGCCGCCGCGACGGCGGGCGGTGGAATGACGCTTGTGGGAATCGTTCTCGGCACGCTCGTCGCGGCGATGGCAACCCGAAGGGCCGTGATCGGGAACAGCCTCGCCCAGTGGCGAGTAGTGCTGGGTGGTGGCGGAATTCTCCTCGGCAGTGTGTTCATGTCGATTGCGCTCGGCATGAACGCCACGGTGGTGTTCGTCGTACTTCTCACCGTCTTCGCCTTCTTCTCGGCTTTTGCCCTCCCCACGCTCACCGCATGTGTCGCCGACGTGGTCCCGGCCCGGGATCGGGGTCTGGGATTCGGCATGCTTCAGATCGCCGCGACCGCGGGCGGTGCCGTCGGGCCGCTTCTGGTCGGCGTGGTGTCCGACGCGGCCGATTCACTCACCGTCGGCCTGGTACCGCTGCTATCGCTGTTGGCCGTCGGCGGGATCTTGGCCCTCCTTGCCTACTGGTCCGTCGAACCCGATGCGAGACGCGTCCTGGCCGCGGCCGCGCAGGAAGAGTAATTCGTTGTCGTCGGCCACAATGTCTCCATGACGATTGAGCTTTCGCGCGCCGAGGTCGGCCGACGGCAGAGTCGATTCACTCTCGACGAGATTCCCCGCCTGTTGGCGATGGCCGGCTTCGTAGCCGCTCTGCACGTGATCGGATGGGGGTTGTTCACGCACTACGACTCCATCCCGAGCATCCATGGACTGACCGGGGCCGACGGCACCCTCGTGTACGCCGGAGCAGGCGTGTTGGCGTACACACTCGGGCTCAGGCACGCCTTCGACGCCGATCACATCGCGGCCATCGACGACACCACCCGCTTTCTGCTGCAGAAGGGCAAGCGGCCGTTGGCCGTCGGGCTCTTCTTCTCACTCGGTCATTCGACGGTCGTGTTCGTCTTCGTCGCCGCTATCGCCTTCGTCGCGTCCCAGGCCACGGCGTTCCAGGACGCATTCGCCGGAGTCGGCGGCATCATCGGCACGCTCGTGTCCGGAACGTTCCTGTATCTCATCGCGGCGTTGAACATCGCCGTGCTCGCGGGAATCGTCGGAGTCTGGCGACGCGCGAAACGAGGTGAGTTCACCGAAGCCGGCCTCGACGAGTTGCTGGCCAAGCGTGGGCTGATGAATCGACTGTTCCGCGGCCGCTACGACAAGCTGATCAACCACTCGTGGCAGATGTACCCGCTGGGTCTGCTGTTCGGGCTGGGATTCGACACCGCCACTCAGGTCGGTCTGCTTGCGATCGCAGGCACGACGGCCATGGCAGGCGGACTTCCGCCGATGGCGATCATCGCGCTGCCGGTTCTGTTCGCCGCGGGCATGACCACGATGGACACCATCGACGGCATCTTCATGTCCAAGGCGTACGGCTGGGCGTTCGTGACGCCGGTGCGCAAGATCTACTACAACATGACGATGACGGGTCTGTCCGTCTTCGTGGCATTGGTGATCGGCACGGTGCAGCTGTTGTCGCTGCTCGCCGAGCAGTTCGAGCTGACCGGCGGCCTGTGGGACGCGTTGGCCGTCATCGATCTCAATCTGGCCGGCCAACTCGTCGTCGGCACGTTCTTCGTCGTATGGATCGGTGCGGTCGTGTATTACAAGGTGGCGCGCATCGACGAACGCGGTGGCTTCGCGCACTCGAACGGAATGGAGACCCAGTGACCTCTCGTCGTCGGATAGGTGCTCTCGCAGTTGCCGCGACTGTCGCGTCGAGCATGGTGACGGCGCTGCTGGCCGCACCTGCTTCCGCCGCACCGGCGATCACTCAGGAGATCGGCGACGTCGTCTCCACTCGTGATCTGCCGCAGGAACTGTGGGTTCCCGGCGCGGCCTCGGCCGAAGTGCTCACCTACGTCACCACCGACACGTTCGGCGAGAAAGCGCTGAGCACCGGCACCGTCTTCCTGCCGCCCGGCACGCCGCCCGCGGGTGGTTGGCCGGTAATCTCGTGGGCCCACGGCACATCCGGTCTCGGGGATTCGTGTGCGCCGTCGATGATCGGTCCGGCGTACGCCGAGCGCGATCTGCCGTACCTGGGAAACTGGCTCGCGCAGGGTTACGCCATCGTGGCCAGCGACTATGCCGGCCTCGGAACACCCGGCTTGCCGACGTATCTCGACGGTCGAACCACGGCACACAACGTCGTGGACATGGTCAAGGCGGGCCGCAACCACAGCGAGGCCCTGTCGCGATCCTGGGTGGCCGTCGGCCAATCGCAGGGCGGCGGAGCAGCGATCTACACCGCGCGGTACGCAACGGAATTCGGCGGCCCCGAGCTCGACTACCGAGGGGCGGTCGGCACCGGAACTCCCGCGTACATCGAGAAATTGGTCTCGATCGGTGGACCGGGTGTTCCGCCGGTGGAGCTGCCGTCGGGACTGACCGCCTACGTCGCGTACATCGGCGCATCACTGCGCTACGCGCATCCCGAGCTCGGACTGGACAACATCCTGACCCCGCTCGGAAAGAAGTACGCAGACCTGGCCGAGACGGAGTGCGTATCGGACTTCGAGGAACAACTCGACGGTGTGACGATCGGCGACTTCTTCACCGCGCCACTGACGAGCCTGCCCAATTTCACGGCCGTGCTCGACGATTACATGGCGATGCCCGAAACAGGATTCGACAAGCCCTTCTTCATGGGAAACGGTCTGCAGGACATCGACGTTCCGTTTCCGACCACCGCGGCCTACGTCGCGCGTCTGACCGCCAACGGTCAGCCGGTGACGTTCCGGGCCTACAACACCGACCACAGTGGAGCCCTCGTCCAGTCACAGGCCGACACGATCCCGTTCGTCGCAGGACTGCTTCGCTAGCCGACCGGGCGTTTGCCGGGCAATCCGTATGCGCGGGCCGTGAACTTCTCGAGCACGGTGCGTGGTAACAACCGCTTGGCGAGAAACACTGCGGGCGCATTGCTGCCGACGGCGTAGATAGGGAGGGTCTTCTTGTCCTCGACCGCTCTCAGCACGGTCTTCGCGACCGTCTCGGCCGTGATGCCCTGTGCCTCCTTGGCGTCGAGCTTCGCGATCACCGTGGTGAAATCGCGTAGGTAGGGCGAATGCGGTCCGCAGTACTTGGTGCGACGGGCGGACAGGCCGGTGGCGATCGAGCCGGGTTCGACTGTGGTGATGTCGATTCCGTACGGTTCGAGCTCGAACCGTGCCGCCGTGCTGAAGCCCTTGATCGCGGCCTTGGTTGCGGCGTACGAGGAACGGTAGGCCAGGGGGAAGCTCGCGAGCATCGAGCCGATGTTGACGATTCTGCCGCGGCCGCGCTCACGCATGGCCGGCAATACGGCCTGGGTCAACTCGATCGCGCCGAACACGTTGAGCTGAAACAGTCGAGTGATCGCCTCGATGGGGAGTTCTTCGAGTGGACCGCACTGGCTTTCGCCTGCGTTGTTGATCAGCACGTCGATCGGGGAGTCGCCGAGTTCGTCCACGAACGCACGGATCGATTGCGGATCCGTCAGGTCCAGATCGCGGTAGTCGACGCCCGGGATCGGGGCGGCCACCTTCGAGCTGTCACGGCTGGTGCCGATGACGTGATAGCCGCGGGCGATCAGAGTTTCGGCGACGGCCTCGCCGATTCCCGACGTCGCTCCGGTGACAAGTGCAGTGTTCATCTACGCCTCTTGGTTGCTGTGCGGGTAGGCCTCGGCTTCGTCGCAACGTGTGCCGGGCAGTTTTGCCGACGAAAAGCGGTGGTCGGTACCTTGGTGTGCAGGGAAGGTACCGAGGTGCCCGACGCCATGACGGTGCGGTCCGGTCGGACTATGGCGGCGACAGCAAGCCCGCTGCGCAGCCAGGCCCCGAGATCCGACGACGCCGCCACTTCGACGACGACGGCTCCGCGACGTTCGACCTCTCGACGGTGCCCGATGGACAAGGGTGTCGACGAGACGAACAGGAATTGGCCGGGCGCGAGGTCGTCCAGGCGCATTCCATTATCCAATGTGCTGTTGGGGCAGAGCTTTCCGGCCAGAGTGCGAACCGGCACGGGCGGACGCAACACGTACTGCGATCGGCCGAGTGACGGCGTGGTGCTGGCGGTGACCTTTGCGCCGATGAACGGCAGATACCCCAGAGCGGGTGCGATGTTCGTGCGCATGATGCCGGTGAGCCGGCTGCCGCCGGTCATGGCCCATCCGATCGCGACCGCCAACTCGATCATCTGCTTGGCGTGCGTCTTTCGTTCCGTCTCGTAGCTGTCGAGCGAGGTTTCCTTCAGATGCCCGTCGAGCACGCCGACGATCTTCCAGACCAGGTTGCGCGCATCTCGGAGCCCAGCGCCCATCCCCTGCCCGATGAAGGGCGGCGTCAGATGCGCGGAATCGCCCAGGAGGAAAACCCGGCGATCACGCCACCGGTCGGCCACCTGTGCCCGAAAGGTGTACTCGGCGCAGCGAATCAGCTCCATCTCGGGCTCGTCCACAGACTCCAGCCACGGCGCGATCAGTGGACCGATCGACGCCAGGTCGGTGAAGGCGTCCATGGTCTCGTCGTCGTGCAGACGGAATTCCCAGCGATAGCGGGTCGGGCCGATGCGCATGTAGGTCGCCGATCGCTCGGAATCGCACACCTGGTGCACGCCGTCCCACTGATCGAGGTCCGCATCGGTGGCGATGTCGACCACCAACCATCGCTGTGCGAAGCCGAGATCGTGCATCTTCGAACCGATGGAGGCTCGAACGATGCTGTTGGCCCCGTCGCAGCCGAGTACGTAGTCGGCGGTAACCCAGTGTGGGGTCCCGTCCACGGTCGAGTCGTACCGGACCCGCACCGAATTCTTCAGATTCTGGACGTCGGTGATCTCGCAATTGCCGCGCATCTCCACGCACTCGAATTGTGAGATGTGTTTGCGCATCAGCTGTTCGAGATCGGGCTGATCGAACATGTTGGCCTGCGGATACCCGTGCGGTCGATCGTCGGGATCCCGCTCGAACTCGGCAAGCGTGCGGATCTGTTTGTCGCACAATCGCAGTCCGCGACCGGGGCGCGAGATTCCCGCGAAGTCCTCGGCCAGGCCGATATCGCCGAGAATGCGGAACACCTCGTCGTCGAGATGGACCGCGCGAGGCTGTGGGTAGACGTCCTCCCACCTGTCCAACACGAGGCAGGGCACGCCGTACCGACCCAGCAGCAACGCAGCGGTCATGCCCGTCGGACCGGCGCCGACGATCACCACGGGAAAGTGGCGACCGTCGGACGTGTTTTCGGTCATCGGTAGGAGACCCGGGTGCGCTGGACTCCCAGATCGAGGGCTCCGTCGGGAGTGGAGCACGTCAGTTCGAGCACGTCACCGTCCTTCAGAAACGCCGGATTCTTGGCCTGCTTCTTGAAGAAGACCTTCCACTTGACCGACGGCGGAACCAGCGATCCGATCATTTCGATCGGCTTGGCGGGGGCCTTCAGTGCGGTGCCCCCCGGCGTACCGGTGAGTAGTAGATCGCCCGGATCGATCCGCTGAAACTTGCTCAGCGCCTTCAGTGATTCGACCGGACGGTAGATCATGTCGGCGACCGTACTGTCCTGTCGGACCGAGCCGTTGACGCGCAAGGTCAATGCGAGGTCTCCGAACCGGTCGAACTCGCCGGCCTCGAGCAGTACGAGGCGCGGCCCGACCGGCGTGAAGGTGGGGTACGACTTGCCCTCGTAGAACTGAGTTTTGGGCAACTGGACATCGCGCGCCGAGACGTCGTTGGTGATCACGAGCCCGGCCACGTACTCGGCCACGTTGGACGCGTCGATCTTGGTGCCGACGGTGAGGGTCTTGCCGAAGACCAAGCCGATCTCGATCTCGTAGTCCAGCAGCTTGACGTGCGCGGGCTTGATCACGTCGTCGGTGGGTCCACTGATCGAGCCCGAGGTCTTGCGGAAGAACGTCAGCGGCACCGTCTCGGGGTTCATTCCCGAGTCCTTCACATGCGAGACGAAGTTCGTCATGTTCGCCATGATTCGGCAGGGCGCGGTGACCGGCGAGATCGGCGACAACGTCTCCACGGCAACGACATCGGTGGAGTCGCGCGCCGACTCGATGGCCGCTCGATCGGCGAGTAGCTCGGCGGTGGTGGTGGCCGAGGTGTCGATTCGGGACGCGCCGGCCGGGGTCTCCACCCACCAGGCGTCGGCGGTGCGCAGTACAGCGATGCTCATGAGGAAGCCACTTTCATCAGGCCGCGAAGGCGTTCGGTGTCGAATTCGTTGTCGGTGCGTAGCGAGGAGATGATCGATTTGAGCTCGTGCAGAGACGCTTTGCTCGGCGCGATCCCGAGGAAGTCCTTGGACGCAGGCGGACCCCACTGAGCCAGGCCGGATGCGGTCATCGGTGCCCAGCCGGGCTCGAGGGAGCTGTCGAACATATCGCCGTCGCTGAAATGTTCCACCAGGAAACCGTCGGGATCCCGCCAGTAGTCGAAGATCTGGCTGCCCTGGATGTGCCTGCCGATACCCCACGAATGCCGGTACCCGCGCTGGGTCAGGTACTCCCCGCCCGCGGCGATGGCATCGAGATCCGACACCTGGTAGGCCGAGTGTACGTACCGGTTGGACGGACCGAGAGTCATTGCGAGAGTGTGATGATCGGCCGGAGTGTTGCCACGATCGCAGCGGATGAAGCTCATCACCGGACCTCGATCACGCTGGCCGTCGTAGTAGAGGAAGTCGCTGACGATCAGTCCGAGATGATGCAGGTACCAGTTCAGGTTCTCGAGGTAGCCGGTGCGCTGGAGCACCACGTGTCCCAGACGTTGGACTCGGGCGGGCTGACGCGGAGGCCGCTGCGTCGCGTTGAGTCGGTAGCGCGGGTCGCCGAAGTTGTAGGTGTGCGCTGGCTGGCCGGGCAGCTCGGGATGCTCGGTGTACCCGGACACCACCTGGACGGGTTGTCCACCCGGGTCGGTGAGATTCACGGCGACACCGCCGAGTGTGTCGGGTAGTCGTTGGACGCGCTGCCCGGTGGCCTCGGCCAGCCTCATCAGGTCGGCATCGTCTGCGGCGGCGAAGGCTGCGCCCACGAAGCGTGTTCGCTTGCCGCGACGGATGATCACGCACGGTGCGCCGACGTGCGTACCTCGCAGATGGATCTCCTCCGGAGTGCGAAGCGAGACGGTGAAACCGAAGGCCACGGCGAACGCCTCGGCCTTGGTCAGATCCGGCTTGCGAAACTCCAGCCACGCGATGTCCCGAACCTTGATGATGGGATCCTTCGCGCGACCGGGGTGCTCGCCGGTGAGCGCGCCTTGGTCCACGTGCATGTCCTTGTGGCCGTCGACGTCCTGTGCCATTGAGCCTCCCTCGTTGGTGACAATATCGTCACCTATGACAGTGCCGTCAGTCAATAGTATTGACAGAATCGTCAGCCATGAGGAAGAGTCAGGCCGTCGACCAGCGCAGACAGAAGTAGGGACCATGACCGAAACCCCGAATCGACTCGAGCGCCGCAAGGCCCGCACGCGTGGAGCGTTGATCGAAGCGGCGCAGGGCTTCATCGCCCGCGGCGAACTGAACGCGCCGATCGCAGAGATCACCCAGGCCGCCGACGTGGGTATGGGGTCGTTCTACAACCACTTCGTCAGTCGAGAGCAGCTGTTCCAGTCGGCGGTCGACGGTGCCCTGGAGTTGCTGGGCGGCTACCTCGATTCGCTGACCGACGTCGACGCCGACCCCGCCGAGGCGTTCACTCGATCGTTTCGAATCTCCGGCCGACTCTTTCGCCTGCAACCAGAACTCAGCCGCGTGCTCATCCACTCCGGTCCCGAGTTGATCACCTCGCAGCACGGTCTCGGTCCACGTGCGGCGAGGGACATCGTCGCCGGAGTCGATGCGGGGTACTTCCGGGTCGAGGACATACAGCTGTCCTTGGCTCTGGTGGCAGGCGCATTGCTCGGTCTGGGCCAGCTACTGCTCGAGCAACCTGATCGTGACGACAACGAGGCCGTGGATCGAATGGCGTACAGCGTGCTGCTCGCGCTGGGAATGTCCGACGCCGATGCGCGTGACCTGTGCGCCCGGCCGCTCCCGCCGATGAGTGACGTTCCCAGCGTGGACGGTGAGAGCGCATAGCCCACGCGGCTACGGAACGTCACCGTGCGTGTGTCTCCTCCAGATCCCGGATGATCTGCGCAACCCGACGGTCCCGGACGAGCCTGCGTTCCAGAATCGGGTTGAGCATTCCCCGGAACCAGAAGTACGGAGTCCACACGGCAGGGGCGATCAATCGTGCCCGACGGGTCCGGACCGCGTGTACGAGCAACTCGGCGGCTCGCTGAGACGGCAGGCGTCGGCTCAGCGGCCACGGAAGAAATCCTCCGATTCGCCGACCGATCGGATCGTCGTCGAGGGTGTGCCGTGCCAGATCGGTGTCCACCACTCCGAAGTACGCGAGACCGGCCGATGCGCCGACGGCAGCAAGTTCGATGCGCAGAGCGCGGCCCAGCTGTTCCACGGCCGCCTTGCTCACCATGTACGCGGACCCACCCATCCCGGGAGTGAATGCAGCGCAGGACGATACGAGCAGTATGTGTCCGCCGCTCGCGACGATCTCGTCGGCGGCGGCCCGCACGATGTTGAGGACGCCGCCGAAGTTCACCGCCATCACAGAGTCGAAGACGGCGCGGTCGATCGACCTGATGGTGGCCGGCGGCGGGGTGATCCCGGCATTGGCGATCACGATGTCGAGGCGGCCGAACCTGTCGATCGTTGCCGCGACGCAGTCCGCCATCGCTGCCGGATCGGTGACGTCACCGACGAGCAGAAGTGTCCTTTCCGTACCGGTCGGATCCGCGGGAAAATCTCGATCCACCACCGCGACAGACGCTCCCGCCGCGCGCAATCTCTCGACCGTCGCGGCTCCGATTCCACGGGCTCCGCCGGTGACCAGTGCCACCTTTCCCGCGAGTTCGATGGTGCCGCTCATGCGAGCTCCTTGCTGGTCGCGAGCATCGGATCTACCTCGGAAAGCGCGCTGCGGCAGTGATAATGACGCAGTTCGATGGTGGACATACGCCGGGTGAAGTTGCGTACCGAACCGGGCCAGTACGTCACGTTGCGTCCGGACGGGCTCAGGTAGTAGCTGCTGCATCCTCCCGAGTTCCACACCGATCCCGCGAGTCGCTCGTCGGTGTGATCCGCGAATTCGATCTGTGCCCGCATGCTGACCTCGAGGGCCGCCAGTGCGTTGTCGTCCATCGCGCGCAGTGCCGCAAGGATGTAGTTCACCTGAGCCTCGATGGTGACCACCTGGGAGGTGTACACCACCGAGTTGGGGCCGAGCAGCATGAAGAAATTCGGGAAGCCGTGCACCGTGGTGCCCCGGTACGACGACATTTCCCCGTCGGGCCAGTGGTCCGCCAACGACTTTCCGTCACGACCGACGATCCGCCGGAAGCCGGTGTGGCCGGACACGGTGAATCCCGTCCCGAGGACGATGGCATCGACCTGGTGCACGGTCCCGTCGGTGGTGACGATGCCCTCGGGCACGATCCGCGCGATGCTCGTGGTTTCGACGGTGACGTTCTCTCGGCACAGGGCGGGGTAGAACTTGTTCGAGAACGTCGTTCGCTTGCAACCGAATTCGTAACCAGGTGTGAGCTTCTCGCGAAGTACAGGGTCCTTCACCTGACGACGGAGATGTGCGCGCCCCAATGCCGTGAGCGGTGCGAGCAACGATCGATGGCCGATGAGTCCGGGAACCAACGCTTCCTGGAACAGATCGAACGTGCGGCGCATCGCTCGCTGGGCCCGGGGGAACTTCCTGAGCAGGGACCTGCCGGATTCGGAGATCGGCCGGTCGGGATGCGGAAGGATCCACGTCGGTGTCCGCTGGAACAGTGTCAGGTGCGCGGCCTCGGGGGCCAGACGCGGAACGAACTGCACCGCGGATGCTCCGGTGCCGATGACGGCGAGGCGTCGGCCCTGGGCGGAGTGCTGATGGTCCCACTTCGCCGAGTGGAACACGGTGCCCGAGAACGATTCCAGTCCTTCGATGTCGGGAGTTGCCGGTTCACTGAACGGGCCGAGTGCTCCGATGAGGATGCGCGCAGACCATGTTCCCTCGCTCGTCCGCACCACCCACTGGGCCTGTTCGTCGTTCCACGTCGCGTCCAGTACCTCGTGCCTGAAACGGATGCGATCGCGGATACCGAAACGATCGGTGCAATCGTTGAGATACGCCTCGATCTCGGGCTGAAGCGGGTAGAGCCGCGTCCAGTCGGGGTTGGGTGCGAACGAGAACGAATACAGCGCCGACGGAATATCGCACTGCGCACCGGGATAGGTGTTCACGTGCCACGTTCCACCGACCGCCGTATCGCGCTCGAAGATCAGAAAGTCGCTGCGGCCTTCCTGCTCGAGCCTGATCGCGGCCCCGAGGCCACCGAAGCCCGCGCCGATGATCGCGACGTCGGTGTGCGGTACGGGCGTGGCCCTGTCGAATGGTGTTGCAGGCATGAGGGTATGGGCTCCTTCTACAGATCGAGGACGAGAGCTTCGCCGTCGACGGCAGCGCGCGAGACACACAGGGTGAGTGAGTTCTCGCGTTCGGACGGGCTCAGGACGCGATCTCGGTGCTCGACGCGTCCGGCGACGAGACCGACGACGCACGCTCCGCAGAAGCCTTGCCGACACGAGAACGGCTGATCCGGCCTGGACCGGCGGAGTGCGTCGAGAGCGGTCTCCTGCGCACCGACCTCGATGGTGTCTCCCGAGCGATCGAGCTTCAGCACGAACGGCATGCCGTCGACCACCGCTGCAGGCGCGAACAACTCGGTGTGGAATTCACGAACGGCCGTACTGGCGAGGGACTCGTCGCGGAGTCTGCCCGACAGCGCCGCGGGCCCGCAGACGTACATCGCGGAGTTGCCCATCCCGAGATCGACGATGTCCTCCGGAACCGGAAATCCGTCGACATCATCGGTTTTGACGATCACATGCCCGCGCGAGGTCAGTGCCAACTGCTGCAGCAGGGCAACGAACGGCAGACTCGCCCGAGAGCGACCGTGGTAGTACAGCGTCCACCGCGCCCCGTCCCGGACGGCGCGTTCGATCATCGCCCGGATGGGGGTGATGCCGATTCCGGCGGCCACGAAGAGGTAATGCTCGGCCTCCGCCATCGGAAAGGCATTGCGGGGACCTCGAACTCGCAGGACAGCGCCGCGGGAGAGCGCGTGGATCTCGGTGGACGCTCTACCGCCGGGGATCTTGCGGACGCTGATGCGGTAGTGATCACCTGACCCGGGTCGACCGGCGAGTGAGTACTGCCGCACCGAACCGGACGGAGTGGTGACGTCGATGTGCGCTCCGGGTTGCCATGTCGGTAGTGGTGCACCGTCCCTGCGCGAGAGCAGCAGCGAGCGAACGTCCTCGGCCTCGTCGATCGTATCGTCGACGACGGTCTCGAATTCGTATCCGACGCTTCGTCGGGGCCGCGCCGGAGACAGGGCCGTCACGATCGGCGAATCGGTGACGAGCCTGGCGTAGAAACGGGACGCGGCACCGATGGCGCGAAGTCCCCGTCCCGGTGCCGTCACGGTGATCTCGCCGAGATGGCTGTGCACCGGAGGCACTGTGGTCGTCACTGCTGGGCCGCCAGCGCCGCGGGGGAAACTGCCAGGTACTGCACGGCCTTGTCGATGTCGCCCATCTTCGAGGGGTGGAAGCCGGGACGGATGTACAGGGCGAGCTGCACGAACAAGAACGACAGGCCCGGTATCAGGTGCTTGCGTGAGGCTCGTGCGAACGCGATCGGCCACGGGGCGCGCAGCCGCCGCGTACCGGTTCGTGGCGTGGCGACCGAATTCCGGTACAGGTACGCGGCGGTACTGAACCACAACACGGCCAACCCAGCGCTGGCGATCACCGCGGTTCGTGCGCGGCGGAATGCGCCACCGTCGACGTACTGGAACGCATCGAATGCGACATTGCGGTGTTCGAGTTCTTCCGCTCCGTGCCAACGCAGCAGATCCAGCATCGTCGGGTCGACGCCGATGCGGTCGAATTCGGCATTGTCGAGCAGCCACTCGCCTACTACTGCGGTGAAATGCTCTGCTGCTGCATAGATTCCGAGGCGCTCGTTCAGCCATGCTTTGCCTGCGCGGCCGGTGAGGCCGTGATCGCCGAACACCACACCCACGGCGAAGCGGATGCGCTGCAGAATCGGTTCGATGTCCACTCCGTGCGCGACGAGGTAGGTGCGGAAGCTTTCGTGGGAGGACGCGTGTGTGGCTTCCTGGCCGACGAATCCCACGACTTCCTCGTGCAGTCTGCGGTCGTCGATGTACGGCAGCGCGCGGGCGAACACGTCCGCCATCGCTCGTTCTCCCTCGGGCAGAACCAGGTGCATGACGTTCCAGAAGTGGGTGGCGTACCACTCGTGGGGGATGTACTGGAGTGGAACTCCGGACCAGTCGAATGTCACCGCGCGCGCCACTATCGCGTAGGACTCGTCCGTGTACTGCTCGTCCGAGTCGCCCGCCTTGTTCCGAGACATTCGAAACTCCGTTTCTTCGAGATCGTGCCGCTGCTGTGAGCGATGCTACATAGCAACATATTATGTTGCAATGTTGCACAGAATGGACGGTGGACGGCCGATAGGATCGAGCGATGCATCCAGATGGGGACGACGGGCCGATTCTCGATGCCGCCTTGGAACTGTTCGGTGAGGTCGGAATTCCTCGAACCACCATCGGCGACGTCGCGAAGCGCGCCAAGATCAATCGCGTGACCGTCTATCGCCGTATCGGATCGAAGGACGAACTCGTTCGGGCCGTCATGGCGCGGGAGTCGTCGCGGCTGTTCGCGGCGGTGGCAGCTGCGGCTGCCGAACAGAGGTCACGTGCGGATCGGGCGGCACACGGATTCGCCACGACCATCGACTCGGTGCGAACGAACCCTGTGCTCTTGAAGATGTTCGACTCCGAGAGCTCGTTGGTGCTCGAGCAATTGACCACCAACGCATCGGCACTGCTCGTGACCGCGATCAACGCTGCCACACACATCACCAGGGGTGAACTGGAATCGGACACCTTCGCCGTGCCGGACGCACCGGAAATTGTTGTGCGCGTGGTCCATTCGATCCTACTGACACCCTCGGCCGCCGCCCCGCTCGATACCTACGACGAGCTGCTCGCGTTCGCGCACCGCAGCATCGTGCCGCTTCTCGTAGGTGTCGACTAGCGGTATCCGGGCTCAACCTCGCGGCGCGTACGAGTCGAGCACGCGCAACAGGGCATCCTTCAGTTCGGCCCGATTGCCACCCGGTGTCGGCCTTGCGATCTCGTGCAGGGTGTAGCCGTCGATCAGGGCCAGGAAATGTCGAGCCGCTAGGTGTGGTTCGGTGATCCCGAATGCCCCCAACGCCGCTTCGGCCGCCTCCTCGATCATCCGCATGATTCGGTGCACCGAATCCGCCAGCTCGGGCCGTCTGCGCACGGCGAGGTACGCCTCGAACTGGACGAGGGAGTCGTCGTCCTCGGGGGAGGACAGCAGCGAGACGAGGTCCATGATCGCGTCGGCCAGATCGTCGCGAGTGAGCCCGCCTGCGTTCGCGACGTCCAGTAGAGCCGTGACCTTCGCCGTCACGTTCTCGGCGATACGAGTGATTGCGGCATCGATGAGTTCGCCGACCGAGCCGAAGAAATAGCTGGTGGTCGACGGCGGGAAGCCGGCGGTTTCGGCCACGGACCGAAACGAGACGCGTTCGAGTCCGCGTGTTCCGATCACGCCGATGGCCGCGTCGACCAGCGCGTCGCGGCGCTCTTGGCCGCGCGCGTATCGAGTCTTCCGGCGCTCTTCGGTCATGGCTGCAACGTTAGTCGGAGTGCTGTCTTCCACCTCCATCGCTGTGCTCTCCAGCAGGCGCTTTTCGTCAATCCTGGCCGGATGGCCAATATTGGGTTACTGTCGCCGCTACATCGAACAGCCCGGAAAGGAGCACCCATGACCGAGATGTCGCAGGCCCCGCACGTGGACGTAGTGGTCGTCGGCGCAGGACTCGCGGGTCTGACCGCCGCCAGGGAACTGACGGCCGCAGGATTGACCGTGCAGGTCCTCGAGGCCAGGAACCGGGTGGGTGGGCGCACGGTCAACCACGCACTCGGTGAGAACTCGGTCGTCGAGACCGGCGGGCAGTTCGTGGGTCCGACGCAGGACCATATCCTCCGCCTGGCCGCATCGGTGGGCGTCGGGACGTTCCCCGCGTACGACACCGGATCGAGCATGTACGTCAAGAACGGAAGCGCTCGACGCTTCGACGGCGGGGTGCCGCCGGATCTGGCGGCACTACCCGATGTCGGTGTGCTCGTGGCGCGAATCGATCGGGCTGCCAAGCAGATTCCCGTCGACCGACCGTGGTCGGCACCCCGAGCACGCGAGTGGGACACCCAGACTCTCGCCACCTGGGCCCGGAGGCACTCGGCCACCGCCGGTGGGGTGGAACTGCTCGACATCCTGCTCGGTTCGGTGTTCGGTGGCACGTCCGCCGACGCATCGGCGCTCTTCGGCCTGGCGTACGTAGCCGGGGCGGGAAACGAGTACACCCCCGGCACCGTCGATCGGTTGATGAGTGTCGCCGGTGGAGCACAACAGTGGAGATTCCTCGGTGGCTCACAGGCGATCTGCATCGAAATTGCGAAGCAGCTCGGTGACGCCGTCCGGCTCGACACCCCGGTTCGACGTGTGGATCAGTATCCGGATCGCGTGGTGGTGTGCAGCGACACCGAATCATGGATCGCTCGATCGGCGGTCGTCGCGATTCCGCCCGTTCTGGCCACCCGAATCGATTGGAGCCCTGCGCTTCCCGCACCCCAGGAGGCGTTGTTCCAGCGAATGAACTTCGGCGGCCTGGCCAAGTGCGAGGCCGTGTACCCCGAACCGTTCTGGCGCGCGAGCGGGCTCTCCGGCCAGGCGCTCTTTCGCGACAGCGACGTACCGGTGTCCTCGATGTTCGACAACTCACCACCCGACGGAAGCCAAGGAGTGCTGATGGGATTCGTCGGCACCTGGGGTGCACGCCACCGCGGCGGCCGGAACTGGTCGGACGGTACCGACGCCGAACGACGCGGCGAGGTGCTGCGCGCCTTCGCTTCCGCCGTCGGGCCGCGCGCGCTCGAACCGACGGAATGGATCGAGCTCGATTGGACTCGCGAGCACTGGACCCGCGGCGGGCCCACCGCCGTTCTTGCCCCCGGAGTGCTGACCGAACTCGGCCGGTGGCGAGACACTGCGTTCGGCCGAGTGCAGTGGGCAGGAGCCGAACACTCCGACTACTGGAACGGGTACATGGACGGGGCTGTGCGATCGGGTGAAAACGCGGCAGCAGCAATACTTTCGACCGAAGGAGAACTCTCGTGGAACAACGCTTCGTAGTCTCGGCCCATCGCACCCTCTCGGTGAGCCCCGAGGAAGTGTGGGCATTGACCGCCGACACCGGTCGGTACGCAGAGTGGGTCACCGACGTCCGGTCGGTCATCGCTCATCATGGCACCGCACGCACAGGTGGTGTGTACACGGAGGAGGTGGCGACGCTCGGCCGCTTCACCACTCACGCCACATGGACCGTCCGGGAGCTGGAACCGAACCGACTGCGAATCGATTCGGGTCAGGGTTTCGCGCCACTCGTCAACGTGGCGAACGTTTTTCGCTTCGCGCCGCTCGCCGGCGGTACCTCCACCGCGATGACCTTCGAATTCTGGTTCGATGTTGCACCGAGCTGGATGGGGCGTGTGGTGCGGCCCATCGCGACCGCCGGGATGTCCGCACGATTCGACGTCTCGATGTGCAACCTCGAGGCGCTGATCCTCTCCGAGCGAACTGCGACGATCCGATGAGAGCACCGGCGGAGGTCCTCACCCTGGGGGTGCACATACTCGACACTCTGGTGCGGCCGGTGTCCGAGATTCCCGACGGTCAGGCGGCGGTCCTGGCGGAGCAGATCGCGATGTCGGCCGCGGGTACGGCCGCGGGAACGGCACTGGTGCTGTCCCGACTGGGTGCCGCGGTACACACCGCGGGAGTGGTCGGTGGTGATTCGGCAGGCACGTTCCTACTGCAGCTCCTCATCGACGACGGAGTGGACGTCTCCCTCGTTCACCGCATGGACGGGGTCCAGACCTCGGCATCGGTACTGCCGATCAGGCCGGACGGATCCCGGCCGGCTCTGCACGTGATCGGAGCCAACGGCTATCTGGCTCAGCATGTTCCGTGGAACATGTTTCACAACGTCGACTTCCTGCATCTCGGGGGGCCCGAGTTCTACGGACCGGACACCGCGTGCGACATCGCACGCCGCGCCCACGAGGACGGTGTCGTCGTCACCGTGGACAGCCTGGCCCCGTCCGTTCCGGAAGGGCTCGGTGCGTTCGCGGCCGCGCTGCCCCATGTGGACTACCTGTTGCCCAACGACGAGCAGGTCCTCGGCTGGACCGGCTGCGCCACTGTCGAGGACGGGTGTCGTCGACTGCTCGAGCTCGGAGCGTCCTGCGTGGTGGCCACCGCGGGCGCGTCGCCCACTCTCGTCGTCACGACCGACAGTGTCGTCGAGGTCCCCGCGTTCTCCGTGGACGTGGTGGACACCAGCGGATGCGGAGATGCGTTCTCGGCCGGGTTCGTTCGCGGCCTGTCCCTGAGCATGAACGTCGTCGAGGCAGCCGAACTCGGCAATGCGACCGCGGCTCAGGTTGCGCAGGGACTCGGTACCGATTTCGGCACCTACGACCTCGAGTACGTTCGGACGTTCGCACGCACCTGCCGGACCGTCTGATGTCGGTCGACGTGGAGGAGCTACGGCAGTCCGTCGCCGAGACCGCCCGGCAACTGGGCCGCAAGGGCCTGGTTCTCGGCACCGCAGGCAACGTCAGCGCACGCGCGGGTGATGTGGTGGCGGTGACGGCGACCGGGCTGGTGTTGGCGGACGCGACGATCGAGGACGTCACACTCGTCGGTACGGACGGAATCGTCCGCGCAGGACCAGGTGAACCGACCTCGGAACTGGGTCTGCACCTCGGCATCTACGCGTCGTCCGAGGTTCGTGCCGTCGTGCATGCGCATTCCTCGGCGGCCGTTGCACTGTCGCTCGTCGCGGACGAACTGCCGCCCGTTCACTACGCGCAGCTGTCCCTCGGCGGCAGGGTTCCGGTGGTGCCGTTCGCGCCGTTCGGTACGGCCGAGCTCGCCGACCTGGTGGTGACCGCGATGCGCTCGAGGTCGGCGGTGATCATGGCCCATCACGGATCGGTGGCCACCGGTCACGATCTCGCGGCCGCACTGTCGAACATCGAACTGCTCGAATGGCTGTGCGGGGTGTATCTGTCCGCCGGCGCAGTGGCGACGCCACGCGCCATGACCGACGCGCAGTTGGCGGCGACCCTCGACGAGGTGGTGCGACGGTCGTACGGCACCACCGCGCGGCGCGCAGAGGACTGACCGATCACCGACGGTGACGGAGCCCGAGCAGGCGGTCGATCAGCGGCATGACCCAGCGCTTGCGGTGGAGCGTCACCAGCTCGAATCCGGGGATGTCGAACAGCTTCGTGACGCGGCTGTGAGTGCGGCAGAACTCGGCGAACCCCTCGTCGCCGTGTACCCGCCCGAAGCCGCTGGCACCGACGCCGCCCATCGGAACAGATCCCATTCCGGCGAACGCGATCACCGAATTGACGGTGACCTGACCGCACACCAGCTGCGCCGCAATCTCTTTGCCCTGCCTGCGGGAGAACACCGAAGCGCCGAGAGCGTACCGATGATCGTTGCTCAGCTCGATCGCCTCGTCGATGCTGTCGACCTCACGGATGGTGACCGTGGGGCCGAAGGTCTCCTCGCGAACGGCCGAGCAGCTTTCGGGGGTGTCCACCAACACGGTGGGCCCGACGAATCGCTCGCCGATCGAGGACAGTCCGCCGATCAGTGCTCGACCACCCGCCGCCTCGGCGTCGGCGAGATGGCGTCGAACGATGTCGATCTGGCCGGGCATCGTCATCGGCCCGTAGGTGGCCGACGCATCACCACCGGGCCGGATGGAGCGCGCATGCTGCACGAGAGCGCCGGTGAATTGTGCTGCGACACTCCGCTCCACGTACACCCGCTCGACTCCGACGCACGTCTGCCCGCTGTTGCCGAATGCTCCCCAGGCCACCGCCTCGGCTGCTGCCGCGATGTCCGCGTCCGCAGCGATGATCACCGGATCCTTGCCGCCGCATTCCACGACCACCGGTGTCAACGTCTCGGCGCACGTGGCCATGATCTTCGAGCCGGTTCTCGTCGAGCCCGTGAACGCCATCTTGTCCACACCCGATCGGCACAGCGCGGCACCGGTCTCGCCGTATCCGGTCACCAGCGACAGAATGCCCAGTGGCAGAGACGGATTGGCTTCGTGGAAGGCGCGGACGTATCGGGCCGCAACCGCGGGGGTGTATTCGCTCGGCTTGAAGACCACGCAATTACCTGCTGCCAGCGCCGAACCGATCGCACTGTTGGGTGCATACAGGGGGTAGTTCCACGGACCGATGACGCCCACGACACCGAGTGCCACCGTCTCCACGTGAGCGGAGTAGTTCGCGAGCAGCAACCCGGGGCCGACTCGGCGCGACCGCATGAGCTTCGGTGCCTGCTTCTCCGCCCACGCGATGTGCTCGAGGGTCAGTACGATCTCGAGCAGTGCATCGTCGGCGGGTTTGCCGTTCTCGCGGTGAATGAGATCGACGAATTCGGTTCGATGACTCCAGATTTCGTGTCGCCATGCCCGCAGGTGTCGGGCGCGAGACCGTGGCGGCAGCGAGGCCCATGTGCGCTGTGTCTTTCGCGCGAGTCCGACCGTCCGCGCGACGGACTCCGTCCCATCGACGGGGAAGGAGGCGACCGGACCGTCGTCGATGGGGGAGAAGGAATCGAACGTGGTTCGCGCCTGGACCTGGCTGGTCACAGGGACGCTCCGAGCGCGTCCTTCGCCACGTGGGCGTCCCGCAGTTCGCGCTTGAGGATCTTTCCCGCGCCGCTCATGGGCAGCGCGGTGACGAACTCGATGGTGCGCGGGGTCTTGTATCCGGCAACGTAGCTGCGGGTGTGATCGCGAAGTTCTTCGACCGTCGGCGAGGTGCCATCGGCCAACACGACACAGGCGTGGACGCGCTCGCCCCATTCGCCGTCGGGCACACCGATCACGGCGCAGGCCAGGACGGCGGGATGGCGGCTCAGTGCGCTCTCGACCTCTGCGCTGTAGACGTTCTCGCCGCCGGTGATGATCATGTCCTTGAGTCGATCGACGACGAACAGGAATCCGTCGGCGTCGAGGTAGCCCACATCGCCGGTGTGCATCCAACCGTCGCGAACGGCCGCGGCGGTCTCGTCCGGCTTGTTCCAGTAGCCCAGCATCACGTGTCCACCGCGAACACAGATCTCGCCGACGGATCCGGTGGCCAACTGCTCGTCGTCGGGGCCGAGAATCCGGATCTCCGAGTGCGGGGCCGCGCGACCGGCCGAGCCGATGCGTTCTCCCACATGGTGTTCCGGCCAGAGCAGCGATGCGACCGGTGCGAGCTCGGTCATGCCGTAGGCCTGAGTGAGACGGGCCTGCGGGAGGCGTGCCAGGGTGCGCTCGAGGACGCCTGCGGAGATCGAGGATCCTCCGTACAGCACACGACTGAGCGAGGAGGTGTCGAACTCGCTCAATGCGGGGTGGTCGACCAGAAGCTGAATCATCGTCGGTACCAACAACACATCGGTGATCGAATGCTCGGCGATCGCGCCGAGGACGGCGGTCGGCTCGAAGAATGGAACCATGACGTGGGTACCGCCGAGCATGACCTGCCCCACCCACGCGGCCAGATCGGCGAGGTGGAACATCGGAGCGGCATGGAGCAGGATCGATGCGTCGTCGAGCAGCTGTCCGGTCGCCACCGTTCCCAGGCCGGAGGTGACGAGGTTCGCGTGCGAGAGCATGACGCCCTTGGGGAAGCCGGTGGTGCCGCCGGTGTAGAAGAGTCCTGCGAGTGCGTCGCCGCTACGGCGGGCGTCGGGGACGGGATCGTGGGACGAGACCAGGTCCTCGTACGAGACCATGCCCTCGGGGGTGGTGCCGTCTCCGCAGTAGACGATGGTCTGCAGGCCGGCACATGCCGGGCGCAGTGCCGGGACCATCGCACCGAAGGTGTCGTCGACCAGCAGGACCTTGGTGTCGGAGTCGTTGAGTGCGTACGCGACCTCCACGGGCGACCATCGGATGTTCACGGGGTTGAGCACGGCGTCGGCCCACGGCACCGCGAGCAGGTACTCCGAGTAGCGGTCGCTGTTGAACGCCAGCATCGCAACTCGATCGCCGGACTCGACGCCGATGGAGTGCAGGCCTGCCGCCAGTCGTGCCACTCTGTCGATCTGTTCGGCGAAGGTGCGAACGCGATCGCCGAACACCGTCGCTGCGCGGTTCGGAGTCGTTGCGGCGGAGCGATGCAGGCCTTGGGTGAGATACATGTCGAGTCCCTTGTGCGAGAGGGGGCGAGGGCGCCCCGGTGAATACCGTCACAGTTCCACCTTGTTGGCACTGTGTCAATAGTGGAGGTGTAGGGCGACCCGGCTGGCGATTCCGCGAAAACGGTTGTCTTGCTAACGTTCCCGAGCGTCGTCGAAGGAACGTGCGGTTGCGAGAACGGTGACGAGCACATCCGTCAGCAGAGTCTCGACCTGCTCGGGCGTCAGTGTGCCGCGCACCAACCACTCGCGGCCCGCTGCCTTGACCATGCCGCCGAACGCGCGCACCGCAGACGTCGCGATGCGACGGTCACCGCCTCTGCCCTCGAATGCCGTTGCGTCGAGCACGCGTTCGGCAGCCAGATCGTCGGCCTCGTCGAGAATCTGCGCCACCTGTTCGTCCACACCCGACCCGCTCGCCATCGACACCCACGCCGTGCCGTGTGTCTCGATCACCCCCACCAGCCAGTGCACACTGCCACGGGCCCGCTCCTCGAGTGAGCCCGTGGGCAGATGTACGTCTTCGATCGGCGGCACGGTGACCAGGAAGCGAACGCTCTCGAGGTACAGATCGCGTTTGCTGCCGATGTAGTGGTGAATGAGCCCGCGGGCGACGCCGGCCGAGGCGGCGACGTCCGACATCGACACCTCGGCGTACGGCTTGTCGCCGAACAACCGAACGGCGCTGGCCAGGATCTGTGTCCGACGCTCGTCCGGTTCGAGTCGATTCCACTTGGGTGTACTTGCAGCCGGCATGGTTCTCATGATCGCACCGAGCCGACTCCGTGAGGCGTCAGAGGTACCGCTCGGTGCGCGAGCGCAGTGACCTCGGTACGACGAACCGATCGCCGTACCGTGCCCGCAGCTCGTCGGCTCGATGTACGAACCCCTGCAGCCCGCCGTCGAACTGATCGACGAACTGCAGCACCCCGCCGGTCCAGGCGGGATAGCCGATGCCGAGGATGGAGCCGATGTTCGCATCGGCGACCGTGCGTAGGACTCCCTCGTCCAGGCATGCGACCGAGTCCAGGGACTGTGCGATCAACATGCGATCCATCATGTCCTCGAACGGAATTCCGTGATCGGGGCGGTGGTAGTGCTCCACCAGGCCCGGCCACAGCCCCGCCTTGGTGCCGTCCTCGGCGTACTCGTAGAAGCCGCGACCGCCCTTGCGGCCGGGCCGATCGAACTCGTCGACCAGTCGATCGACCAGAGCATACGAATTCGACACGATCCACGGTCGACCCTCGGCGCGGGCGGCCTGCGCCATGCCCTCGCGGATGTGCCTGGACAGGGTCAACGAGATCTCGTCCATGAGAGCCAACGCACCGGACGGGTAGCCCGCCTGGAGAGCGGCCTGCTCGACGGTGGCGGGGTGCACGCCCTCCGCGACCAGCGAGATCGCCTCGTCCATGAACCGGCCGATGACGCGAGTGGTGAAGAAGCCGTGACTGTCTCCGACGACGATCGGCGTCTTGCCGATCAGACGGACGAAGTCGAATGCGCGGGCCAGAGTGGAATCACTGGTGTGTTCTCCCACAACGATTTCCACCAACGGCATCTTGTCCACCGGAGAAAAGAAGTGCGTGCCGACGAAGTCCGAGGTGCGCGAGACTCCCGTCGACAGCTCGGTGATGGGCAGGGTCGAGGTGTTCGAGCACAGCAGTGCGTCGGCGGTCAGATACTTCTCGACGGCCTCGAAAGCGCCCTGCTTGACGGCGGAATCCTCGAACACGGCCTCGACGACCAGATCGCACCCCTCGGCATCGGCCGCGTCGGAACTGGGTGTGATCAGAGCGAGCACCGCATCGGCGTCGGCCTGGGTCGTGCGCCCCTTCGCGACGGCCTTGCCGAGAATCGAACGCGCGTAATCCTTTCCACGCTCGGCGGATTCGATCGAGACATCACGCAGTACGACGGGAACCTCGGCCGACGCGACGACGTAGGCGATGGCGGCACCCATCATCCCTGCTCCGATCACCAGCACCTTCTCGGGTACCCGGTGCGGTTCGCCGCTCGGACGAGAGCCGCCCTTGTTGATGGATCCGAGATCGAAGAACATCGATTGGATCAGATTGCCCGAGACCGGACCGCAGGCGAGTGCCGTGCAGTGTCGGGTTTCCACGATCGACGCCGACTCGAAGTCGAGCACCGACCCTTCCACCGCGGCAGCAACCACCGCGATGGGAGCGGGCATGGGTGCACCCTTGACCTGCTTGCGTACGGTGGCCGCGAAGGCAGGCAGCTGCGCAGCCAACGCGGGTGAGGCCGCGGTGCCGCCGGGAATCTCGAACCCCTTCCTGTCCCAGGGCTGTACTGCAACGGGATTGGCGACGATCCAGGCACGTGCGTTCGCCATCATCTCCTCGTGGGTGTCGACGACCTCGTCGATCAGTCCGATCTCGAGTGCCTTGGCCGGCCGGTAGCGCTGCCCCTGGCCCACGACCTGGGTCAATGCGCCGACGATTCCGAACATCCGCACCGTTCGGGTGACTCCGCCCGTGCCAGGGAGCAGACCGAGGGTTACCTCGGGAAGGCCGAAGCGAGAGTTGCTTCTGTTCACTGCAATTCGGTGATGGCAGGCCAGCGCGATCTCGAAGCCGCCACCGAGCGCGGTGCCGCCGAGTGCAGCGACGACGGGCTTGTCCAGCTTCTCGAGCCGACGGAACTTGTCCTTGGTGAAGTCGAGGGCATCGGCGATGCGTGCATGGTCTGCGGGGCCCGCGTCGCGCAACAACTCGAGGTCACCACCGGAGAAAAACGAATCCTTTCCCGAGGTGACGATGACGCCGTCGAATGCGTCTCGATTGGCCTCGAGCCAGTCGACGGTCCGACCGAGCGATTCACCGAACGCGGTGTTCATGGTGTTGGTCGACTGCGTCGGGTCGTCGATCGTCACCACGAGTACGCGGTCGGTCCCTATCTCGCCGGTGATCGTCGACGTCGTCAGTGCAGCAGAGGTATTCATCGTGTCCTCGGGTCGTTGTTCGAGCGCGGGGGTGGTCACAGGCGCTCGATGATGGTGGCGACGCCCATTCCGGCACCGATGCAGAGCGTGATCAGCGCATAGCGCTCGCCCCGGCGCTCGAGCTCGTCGAGAGCCATTCCGGTGAGCATCGCTCCCGTTGCGCCCAGTGGGTGGCCCATCGCGATCGCGCCGCCGTTGACGTTGATGCGCTCGTGGTCGATGTCCAGCTTCTTCGCGTAGTTGAGCACCACCGAAGCGAATGCCTCGTTGACCTCGAACACCGCGATGTCGTCGAGACCCAGTCCCGCCGCGGCCAACACCTTGTGGGTGGCCGGAACCGGGCCGGTGAGCATCAGCGTCGGGTCCGATCCGGCGACGACCCCGGCCACGACGCGTCCGCGTGGGGTCAATCCGCCTGCGCGACCGGCCTCTTCGGAGCCGATGAGAACCATCGCGGTGCCGTCGACGATGCCGGAGGAGTTACCGGCGTGGTGTACGTGATCGATGCGCTCGACCTCGGTGTACTTCTGCATCGCGACGGCGTCGAACCCGGCGAGCGAACCCATCTGTGCGAACGATGGTGTCAGGGCGGCGAGGTCGGCAGTGGTGGTCTCGGGTCGCATGATCTCGTCGTGATCGAGCATCAGCCGGCCGTTGGCGTCGAAGACGGGGATGACCGACTTCTCGAAGTGGCCCATCGACCAGGCATGCGCCGCTCGTTGCTGGCTACGTACCGCGTAGGCGTCGACCTCGTCCCGATCGAACCCCTCGATCGTCGCGATGAGATCTGCGCTGACTCCCTGTGGGACGAAGTAGCTGCCGTAGTTGGTCAGCGGGTCGCACGGCCACGCGCCGCCGTCCGCCCCGAGCGGCACACGAGACATCGATTCGACGCCACCGGCGACGATGAGCCGATCCCATCCGGACCGAACACGTTGCGCCGCAGTGTTGACGGCCTCGAGCCCCGATCCGCAGAAGCGGTTGAGCTGAACGCCGGCCACGCTGTCCGGTAGGCCGGCCGCCATCGCGACGGTTCGGGCGATGTCGCAGCCTTGATCGCCGACCGGGGTGACGACACCGAGCACGATGTCGTCGATCAGGGCCGGATCGAGCTGGGAGTGTCGAGAGAGCAACGTGGACAACGTGTTCGCGGCGAGGTCGACCGGCTTGACGGTGTGCAGTGAGCCGGAGCTCTTGCCGCGGCCACGTGGGCTGCGCACTGCGTCGTAGAGGAATGCCTCCATGGGGTGCCTTTCTGGGGCAACAAGATTGCCGAGTTCTACAGGGAACGGGAAATGAGCTCTTTCATGACTTCGTTGGCACCGGCGTAGATGCGGGCGATGCGTCCGTCGACGAACATGCGGGCGATGGGGTATTCCTCCATGTAGCCGTACCCACCGAAGAGCTGCAGGCACCGGTCGACCACCTCGAACTGTCGGTCGGTGGTCCAGTATTTGACCATTGCGGCCGTGGTGACGTCGAGTGTGCCCGAAATATGCTGTGCCATGGCGTCGTCGACGAAGGTGCGCACGACGCGGCCGATGGTGGCGCATTCGGCGAGCTCGAACTTGGTGTTCTGCAGATCGAACAGTGTCTTGCCGAACGCGCTGCGCGACTTGGTGTACTCGACGGTCTGCGCGACGGCGGCGTCGATCATCGCAGCGGCGGCGATGCCGCAGATCAGGCGTTCCTGGGGGAGCTGCTGCATCAGCTGCGCAAAACCGCGACCCTCATGACTTTCCTGGTCGTTCCTGCCGGCTCCACTCCCGCCCCTGAGCAGATTCGAGGCGGGAACGCGAAGACCGTCGAAGGTGAGTTCGGCTGTGTCCTGGCCCTTCTGGCCGATCTTGTGCAGCACGCGTCCGCGGTGAAAACCTTCGGTGTCATCGGAGACCTCGGCGACGAGCAAGGACAGTCCCCGGGCTCCCGCGGAGGGATCGGTCTTGGCGGCGATGATGAGCAGATCGCAGTGAGCTCCGTTGGAGATGAACGTCTTTCCGCCGGTCACCACGTAGTCGTCGCCGTCACGCACGGCGCGGGTTGTGATGCCTTGCAGGTCCGATCCGGTGCCCGGTTCGGTCATGGCGATGGCTCCGATCCATTCGCCCGAGCACAGTTTCGGCAGCCACCGCTGCTTCTTCTCCTCGGACGCGTAGGCCAGGATGTAGTGCGGAACGATGCCGCTGTGCACGCCGAGCTGCATGGCCGAGTCGCCGGCGCGGACCTGTTCTTCGAATAGCACTGCCTCGTGTCGGAAGTCGCCGCCGCCTCCGCCGTATTGCTCGGGTACCGACATGCCGAGCAGCCCGAGGCTGCCTGCGGTGCGGTAGACCTCGCGGCTGGGGCGTCCGGCCGCCGCGAATTCCTCCCGGTGCGGTGCGACCTCTTTCTCGAAGAATCCTCGGGCGAGCTGGCGCACGTCGCCGAGCTCGGTGGCGAGGTCGTCGGTGGAGCGGTCTGCGAGTGCAGTCATGGGGGGTCCTTGGCTCGAAGCGCGACTGTGGTTTATTGGCGCTGTGCCAATAATGATGGCGCGACGATGTCGTGGATGTCAACCATGGGTGCTGCCCGAGCTGCCGAACTCGAAGTCATGGACGGATTCGGGTCAGAATTCATCCATAACTTCGAGCTCGGCGGGGAGTTCTCTAGCCGTCGACCGAGCGCAATAGCGCCACATCCGAGACGAGTCGGATGTGGTCGGCCATTGCCCGGCCCGCCTCGGCCGGATCCTGATTGCGGACGGCCTCGGCGATGCGTCGATGATGCTCGAGCGAGGCCTGGGGACGGTCGGACTGCGACAGCGACTCGATGCGGGTCTCGCGAATCAGTTCGGCGATCTCACCCATCAGGCGGGCGAGCAGCGGTGAGTGAGCGGCCTCGGTGATGGCGTGATGGAAGAGCTCGTCGCCGGAGTCTCCGCGATCGCCGTCGGTGATCTCGGTGGCCATCACGGACACCGCGTGGTCGATGGCTGCCATCTCGTCGTCGCTGCGCCGCGTTGCGGCCAGTTCGGCGAGCTTGACCTCGAGTGCCTCTCGGGCCTCGATCACTTCGGGTAGACGGTCGGCGTGTTCGCGCAGGGCGCGAATTGCCATGTCGCCCACGGGCCGTCGGACGAGTACCGCCCCATCGCCGTGGCGCACGGCAAGGATGCCCTGCACTTCGAGGGCGACGAGGGCCTGGCTCAGCGATGCACGGCTGACTCCAAGATGTCCGGCCAGTTCACGCTCGGGCGGAAGTCGATCGCCAGGGTTCATGTCGCGATCGGCGATGTGCTTGCACAGCTGTTCGACGATGACCTCGTACAGCCGTGGTCGGGTCACGGGGCGAATTTGCTCAGCCACTGTGTCACTCGCTCTCTGCTCCTCTGGAACTCCACCTTAACTGTCCGGTAACCGGTGACTCAGGTCATGGCATGTATTGACAAGTGATCCAGTTCACTGGTTGAGTCCTTAATGACTCAGTGGCCAGTCCAATTAGCCACTGAAGATCTCGGGCGACCGCTCGAGTGACACCAGAGACGGACCGGAGACCTTCGATGTCGACCGAGTTGATACCCATCCTTGCGCTCGTCGTCATGTTCCTCGCCGCAACCGTGTTCCCCGTGAACATGGGTGCGTTGGGGTTCGTGGCGGCGTTCTTCGTCGGAACACTTGCCGTGGGCATGGGTGCCGACGACATCATTGCCGGCTTCCCGAGCAGTCTCTTCCTGACGCTCGTCGGCATCACCTACCTGTTCGCCATCGCGCAGAACAACGGCACTGTCGACCTGCTGGTCCGCGGAGCCGTTCGACTCGTCGGTGGCAGGGTGGCGCTCATCCCCTGGGTGATGTTCGGCATCACCGGCGTCCTGACCTCCATCGGGGCGCTCGGGCCTGCCGCTGTGGCCATCGTGGCCCCCATCGCGCTCGGCTTTGCCGCGCGCTACAAGATCAACGCCCTGCTCATGGGCATGATGGTCATCCACGGCGCGCAGGCAGGCGGATTCTCGCCCATCAGCATCTACGGCGTCACGGTCAACAACATCGCCGCCAACGCGGGTCTCGTCAACAGTCCGCTCACACTCTTCCTCGGCAGCCTGTTCTTCAACGCCGCGATCGGTGCGCTGCTGTTCATGTTCCTCGGTGGGCGCTCCCTCATCGGACGCAGCGTGCACGACGAGGACGGCAGTCGTCCCGACGGCGACACCGGCGGAGTCGGCGGTTCGGGTTCGCGAACGGTCATGCGCGGCTTCGGCTCCTCGACGCCTCGGCCGTCCGGTCAGACCGTCACGGTCGAGAATGCACCGCCCCTGGCCACCGCGGTCAAGGCCATCTCGTTCGATCAAATTCTCACGCTCGTCGGCCTGGCCTCGCTGGCGCTGTTCGCACTCGTGCTCGATCTCGACGTCGGCTTCATCGCGATGACGGTGGCCGTGGTTCTCGCTCTCGCATCGCCGAAGGCGCAGAAGGGTGCGATCAACCAGATCAGTTGGTCGACGGTTCTGCTCATCGGCGGCGTGCTCACGTTCGTCGGGGTCCTGCAGGAAGCCGGAACGGTCGAGTACGTCGGCGATTCGGTCGCGAGCATCGGTATCCCGCTCCTGGTGGCGCTGCTGCTCTGCTACATCGGTGCCATCGTCTCGGCCTTCGCGTCGTCCACCGCGATCCTCGGCGTCACCATCCCGCTGGCCGTTCCGTTCCTGCTCGCGGGTGAAGTAGGCGCTATCGGAGTCATCGTGGCACTGTCCATCGCCTCGACCATCGTCGACGTCAGCCCGTTCTCCACCAACGGAGCCCTGGTGCTCGCCAACGCCCAGGACATCGACCGAGATGTGTTCTACAAGCAGATCCTCAAGTACAGCGCTCTGGTTGTGGTCATCGGTCCACTGGTCGCCTGGGGATTGCTGGTAGTACCCGGCTGGATGTAGCTCGACAGTAGCTCGGATGCGGTTCTCGATGATGGCGGCACGTGTGTTCGACGTGCCGCCATCACGCGTCTGAGCTGGGCAAAGGCCCGCACATCGGTACTTGACTTCTCTGAGGTTCGCTGGTCCAATGGAATTGGCTAGGCCACTAGCCCAGTCATCCAATCGGACTTCGGGTCCGGCTCTCACCTCGCTTCGACGTAAGGATCAATTCGATGCCCCTCAACACGACAGGCAGAACCGGACCGCTCGAAGGCACCGTGGTGGTCGATCTGACCCGTGCCCTGGCCGGCCCGCACGCGGCCATGATGCTCGGCGACCTCGGCGCAGACATCATCAAGGTCGAGACCCCCAAGGGCGGCGACGACACCCGAGTCTGGGGTCCCCCCTTCGTCACTCCGCGCGACGCCGAACGTGAGTCGACCTACTTCCTCTCGGCCAACCGCAACAAGCGATCCATCGCACTCGATCTCAAGACCGACGACGGCCGAGAAGCGTTGGAGCACATGATCGAACGAGCCGACGTGCTGCTCGAGAACTTTCGCACCGGAGTGCTCGACCGCCTCGGCTTCTCGCCCGAACGCATCGCCGAGATCAACCCGCGCACGGTCGTGCTGTCGATCAGCGGATTCGGTCACGACGGCCCCGAGGGTGGCCGCTCCGGCTACGACCAGATCGCCCAGGGTGAGGCCGGGCTGATGTCGTTCACCGGCTCCGGTCCCGAGGACGTCCAACGCGTCGGCGTTCCCATCGCCGACCTGCTGGCCGGAATGTACGGGGCCTTCGGCGTTCTCGCCGCACTGCGTGAACGCGACCGCACCGGACGCGGCAAGGTCGTCCGTACCTCCTTGCTCGCCAGCGTCGTCGGAGTACACGCCTTCCAGGGCACCAAGTGGACCGTTGCCGGCGAGATCGGCACGGCGCAGGGCAACCATCACCCATCGATCTGCCCGTACGGATTGTTTCCGACCTCGGATGGCGCAGTGCAGATCTCCGTGGGCAGCGAGGGCCTGTGGCATCGGTTCTGCGAGGGCTTCGGTATCGACCCCGATCTCGAAGGCATGGCCACCAACCCACAACGCGTCGACAGTCGCGACGACGTCATCGAACTCGTCTCCAAGATCTTCCGCACCTACGACACCGAATCGCTGCTGGCCCTTCTCGACGAGATCGGAGTTCCCGCAGGCAAAGTGCGCAACGTGCAAGAGGTGTACGAGTGGGAGCAGACCAAATCTCAAGGCCTGCTGGTCGACGTCGAGCACGCGACGTTGGGCACGGTCACTCTTCCGGGGCCGCCGCTGCGCTTCTTCGAATCCGACGGCACCGAGGTCACCGAAACCAATCATCTGGCTCCGCCGGTACTCGGTGCCGACGACGAGCTCGTCCGCGACTGGCTGAAAGAAGCGATCCGATGACCAGAATGACCGCCCTCGAACTGCTCGATCTGGTGATCGATCCCGGCAGCTTCGACTCCTGGGACACCCCGACCGCGGACTACGTCATCGACGACGAGTACGCGGGCGAACTCGCGGCGGCCCGTGAGAAGACCGGTCTCGACGAATCCGTCCTCACCGGGTCCGCGACGATTCGGGGCCGCAAGGTCGCAATCCTGCTCGGCGAGTTCGCATTTCTGGCCGGCTCGATCGGGGTTGCGGCGGGTGAACGGCTCGTCACTGCCGTGCACCGGTCGACGGACGAGCGGCTGCCGCTGCTCGCGTTGCCGACCTCCGGCGGAACCCGCATGCAGGAGGGCACCGTCGCGTTCCTGCAGATGGTCAAGATCACCGCCGCGATCACTGCGCACAAGGCGGCGAACCTGCCGTACATCGTCTACCTGCGGCACCCCACCACCGGTGGAGTTTTTGCGTCCTGGGGATCGCTCGGACACGTCACCGTCGCCGAGCCCGGTGCCCTCGTCGGCTTCCTCGGGCCTCGCGTCTACGAGGCCCTCTACGACGCGAAATTCCCCACGGGCGTGCAGACGTCGGAGAACCTCCAGGCCCACGGGCTCATCGACGCCATCCGCCCGCCCGAGCAGCTCGGCGAAATCGTCGATCGGGCGCTGCGCATCATGACCGACATCCCGTCGTGCCGGCCCCGCACCGTCGAGGCGCTCGAATGGACGATCGAGGACGTGCCCGCGTGGACGTCGATCCTGGCCTCCCGTAGGAACGATCGTCCCGGCGTGCGCGAGTTGCTGTTCAGTACGGCGGCAGATGTGCTGCCGCTGAACGGAACCGGGCAGGGAGAGTCGGATCCGGGTCTGATTCTGGCTCTCGTTCGGTTCGGCGACATGCCGTGTGTACTGCTCGGGCAGGATCGACGTGGGCAGACGACCAAGACCCCGCTCGGTCCCGCAGCGCTTCGCGAGGCTCGACGCGGTATGCGTCTGGCACAGGATCTGAAGCTTCCGCTCGTCACCGTCATCGACACCGCGGGCGCGGCGCTGTCGAAGGAGGCGGAGGAAGGCGGTCTCGCGGGAGAGATCGCTCGGTGCATCGCGGACATGGTCGACCTCGAAACACCGACGCTGTCGTTGCTGTTGGGGCAGGGGACGGGCGGTGGCGCTCTGGCACTGGTGCCCGCTGATCGCGTTCTTGCTGCTCAACACGCGTGGCTCTCGCCGCTGCCGCCCGAGGGTGCGTCGGCCATCGTGCATCGGGACACTGCTCATGCGGCCGAGATGGCCACCAAGCAGGGAGTACGGTCGCTCGATCTCTTCCGAGCCGGTGTCGTCGACATCATCATTCCCGAGCTGCCCGACGCGGCGGACGAATCGCAGCAGTTCTGCGACCGGGTGGGTGCGGTGCTGCACCGGGAGCTCGCCGACCTGATCGCCCAGGATCCGTCGATGCGGATGATCGCCCGCGAAAAGCGCTTCAACAGAATCGGCTTCGCGGCTGCCGCGGTCTGATGGCCGCCGAACTCGAAGTTGTGGATGACTTTCGGCTGAAATTCGTCCATAACTTCGAGCTCGGCGATGACCGGGGAGGCTATCGTCGTGCAGGTGGCGGGCAATGCGCGGGATCCGGGGGTCTCGGTGGCGTCTCGACTGTTGGCGTTGCTCGGCGTGTTCGACGAGCAGAAGCCTGCGTTGACATTGACCGAATTGGCAGACGGCGCAGGTCTTCCCATCGCCACGGCTCACCGCTTGGTGCACGAGCTTCTCGACTGGGGAGCACTCGTTCGCGGCGACGACGGCAAGTTCGTGGTCGGACGTCGGCTGTGGAAGCTGGGTATGTTGGCCCCGGATCAGTCCGACCTGCGCGAGATCGCGTCGCCGTTCCTGCACGATCTCTACGGAGCCACGCTCGCCACGGTGCATCTGGCCATTCGTGACGGCGACGAGGTGCTCTACCTCGACAGGTTGGCCGGACACGCGTCGGTGCCCGCGATCAGCCGGGTCGGAGCCCGTCTGCCGTTGTACGCGACCGGAGTCGGAAAGGTGTTGCTGGCCTACGCTCCGCGCGAGGTGCACGACCGAGTGCTCGGGAGCTTGGCCCGCATCACCCCGTACACGGTGACTCACCCGGGAAAGTTGGACAGCGAACTACGCCGAGTGCATCGCGAGGGGTATGCGCAGACGGTCGAGGAGATGACACTGGGAGCGTGTTCGGTGGCCGTACCCGTCCGCGGCGAGAGCGAGACGGTGGTGGCCGCACTGGGAATCGTGGTTCCGAGCATCGGTCGAGATCGCGCCAGACTGGTTGCAGCTCTGCAGGTTGCGGCCCGAGGGATCGAGCGAACTCTACGGGGGTGAACGCGGGCTTTCACTGAGTGGAAACTGCCTCTTGTCCGGAGGTCGCATGCGCGGTGTACTCGATGCATGCGTACACAGGTCGCCATCATCGGTGCAGGGCCCGCGGGTCTGCTGCTGTCCCACCTGCTCGGGGAGCAGGGAATCGACTCCGTTCTGATCGAGTCGCGCACGCAGCAGTACGTGCTCTCGCGAATCCGGGCAGGCATCCTCGAACATTCGACGGTTCGGTTGCTCGACGACCACGGCTTGGGCGAGCGGTTGCATCGCGAAGGCCACGAGCACCGCGGAATCTATCTGCAGTGGCCGGAAGAGCGACACCACATCGACTTTCGCGATCTGGTGGACCGAAGCGTGTGGGTGTACGGGCAGACCGAGGTGACGAAGGATCTCGTTGCGGCGCGCGAGAAAGCCGGTCAGCAGATCTATTACGGCGTCTCCGACACCGCGTTGCACGACGTGGAGTCCGACGCCCCGTACGTCACGTTCACCGACGCGTCGGGAACATCGATGCGGATCGACGCCGACGTCATCGCCGGATGCGACGGTTCCTTCGGTCCGAGCCGCGCGGCGATGCCGGATTCGGTGCGTAACACCTGGGAGCGAACGTACCCCTACTCCTGGCTCGGGGTGCTCGCCGACGTGGCACCGTCGACGGACGAGCTGATCTACGCCTGGCATCAGGATGGATTCGCGATGCACTCGATGCGATCGTCGACGGTCAGCCGGCTGTACCTGCAGGTTCCGAACGGCACCGACATCGCCACCTGGTCCGACGAGCGGATCTGGGATGCGTTGGCACGCAGGCTCGGTCATGGTCAGGACGGCTGGGAGCTGACACCGGGACCGATCACCGAGAAGAGCGTGCTGCCGATGCGCAGCTACGTGCAGACGCCGATGCGACACGGCAGACTCTTTCTGGCCGGCGACGCCGCCCACATCGTGCCGCCGACCGGAGCGAAGGGCCTCAACCTCGCGGTCGCCGACGTGGCCCTGTTGGCCCCGGCGCTGACATCGTTGCTGGGCAAGAACGACTCCCGTGCCGCCGATGCCTACAGTGACGACGCACTCCGACGCGTCTGGCGCTGCACGCACTTCTCGTGGTGGATGACGACGATGCTGCACACCGGCGACGATCCGTTCGACGCGCAGTTGCAGCTCTCCCAGTTGCGTTGGGTGGCCTCCAGCGAGGCAGGAGCAACGGGACTGGCGGAGAATTATGCGGGACTGCCGATCGGATTCTGAGCGGGTGGACTGTCGAACTCGAAGTTATAGACAGAATTCGGCAGGAATCCATCCATAACTTCGAGTTCGGCGGCGATCGCTGCGGCCGGCCCTCGTTCGTTACTCTTGCGGAACAGCGAGAGAAACAGGGTAATTCACAGTGTCTGATATCGACGCGACCTCGGCGCGCACGACCACCGCGGTACGGGCCACCTACATCGCGTTCATCGGAGCCGGCTTCGCCTTCGCCAGTTGGGCATCGCGTATTCCGCAGGTGAGGGACCGGCTCGAGCTCACGTCGTCCCAACTCGGCATCGTGCTGCTGGCCCTCGCCGTCGGGTCGTTGCTCGCCCTGCCGCTGTCCGGCATCATCATCAACCGCTTCGGGTCTCGGCTCACGGTGACGGTGATGTCTGTCGTCCTCGCGGCCGGTCTGACCATCATCTCCACCGGCTATCTCGTCGGTGTGGTGCCGTTGCTTCTCGGGCTGTTCGTGCTCGGATTCGCCAACGGCGCCTGGGATGTTGCCATGAACGTCCATGGCGCAGTGGCCGAACGACGGCTCGGGCGATCGATCATGCCGCGCTTTCACGCGGGTTTCAGCGCGGGCACCGTGGTGGGAGCCCTGATCGGAACACTGATGGTGGTGCTGAACGTCTCGGTGACGGTGCATCTGCTGGCGGTCGCAGCCGCGATCGTCGGAGCCATCCCGTGGGGAGTCCGTAACTTTCTGAACGAGTCCGACGCCGAACCCGAACAGCCCGCCCCCGACACCTCGCGGCCACATGCCCTCGCTCGGTGGAAGGAGCCGCGCACCCTGTTGATCGGTGTCGTGGCCTTGTCGTTCGCGTTTGCCGAGGGCAGCGGAAACGATTGGCTCAACATCGCATTGATCGACGGATACGATGCATCGGCCGTCGCAGGGACCCTGGCGTTCACCACGTTCCTGGTCGCCATGACCGCGGTGCGGTGGTTCGGCAACGGTCTGCTGGATCGGTACGGTCGCGTCGTCGTACTGCGAGGTCTCGCGGGCGTCTCGGTGGTCGGCGTGCTGTTGTTCGTGCTCAGTCCGATTGTGCCGCTTGCGTTTCTGGGCGCGTTTCTGTGGGGATCGGGCGTCTCCCTCGGCTTCCCGGTTGCCATGAGTGCGGCGGCCGACGAGCCGGCAGCTGCCGCCGCTCGCGTCAGTGTGGTCGCCTCCATCGGATACTTCGCCTTTCTCGGCGGTCCGCCCCTCATCGGCTTCCTCGGCGGGCACGGTGACGTACTTCGAGCGTTGCTCGTGGTCGCTGCGCTCCTGGCGTGTTCGTTGATCGTGATGGGGGCATTGCGGCCCCTCGCTGGGTCGAACTCGCGGCATTGATTCCGCTCCGAGGCCGACATGGCCTCGGATACTGTGGCCGGTATGCGCATCGACGAGTATCGCCAGTACGACGGCCTCGGTCTGGCCGGTCTCGTGGCCGCAGGAGATGTGACACCGCGCGAACTGCTCGATTGCGCACTGGCGCAGGTCGAATCGATCGATCCGCGGATCAATTCCGTGATTCGGGTGATGCGGGAGCAAGCCGACGACCAGCTGACGCGACCGTTGCAGGGCCCCTTCGCCGGCGTGCCGTTCCTGATCAAGGATCTCTCGCAGGACTACGCGGGCCTGCCCACATCGAGTGGATCGCGTGCGTTGAAGAACCTGCCGATGCCCGAGCATTCCACGGTGGTGCAGCGCTGGCTCGATGCCGGCCTGGTGATCTTCGGTAAGACCAACACTCCGGAATTCGGGGCGAAGGGAATCACCGAACCGGCGGTGCACGGCGCGACTCGAAATCCATGGGATCGCAGCAGAACTCCCGGTGGATCGTCGGGTGGATCGGCCGCTGCGGTGGCGTCCGGCATCGTCCCGGTGGCGGGAGCCAACGACGGCGGCGGTTCCATCCGGATTCCGGCGTCGTGCTGCGGTCTGGTCGGACTCAAGCCGGGACGCGGACTGGTGCCGTCGGGCCCCACGTTCGGCGAACCCATGCACGGGGCAGCAGTGCAGGGCGTCGTGTCGCGGTCGGTGCGCGATACCGCCGCGATGCTCGACGTGCTGGCGGGCGGTGAGGCGACGTCCGGCTATCTGCCCGCGCGTCCGGACGAAACGTTCCTGTCCCGAGTGGACAAGGACCCCAAGCCTTTACGCATCGGAATGTACGCTGTGACATCGGTCAATCCGTCGCCCCACCCGCATGCCGTCGCCGCGATGGAGTCGGCTGCGAAGGCACTCACCGATCTCGGCCACACCGTCGAACTTCTCGACGCGCCACCGTACGACGACGCGAATCTCAACCGCGAATTCCTGCTGGCCTGGTTCACCTACCTGGCGTGGGAGATGGACGAGGTGAAACGCAGAACCGGTTGCGGCGACGACAGATTCGAGCGTGACACCCGCATCATGGCGCTGGGCAGATCCGCCAGTGGTGTCGACTACCTCGAAGCAGTGGAAGGTCGCCATGTGCACGTGCGTGCGCTGGCCACCTTCTTCGAGACCTACGACCTGTTGCTCACGCCCACTCTCGCGGAGCTCCCCCCGAAGATCGGTGCCTTCGATCTGGCGAAGCCGTTGGAGCTGGCATCGGAGTTGTTGCTGCGCAGCCGAACTGCAGGAATCCTGCGCTACACCGGCATCGTGGATCAGATGATCGACGACAACATCTCGTGGATTCCCTACACGCAGCTGGGAAACGTCACCGGGCGTCCGGCGCTGTCGGTTCCCGTGCACTGGACCCCCGAGGGTCTTCCGATGGGCGCGCACTTCACCGCACCCCTCGGCGGCGAGGCATTGCTCGTCCAACTGGCCGGTCAGTTGGAGCGAGCCGTGCCGTGGGCCCACCGCTACGCCGATATCGGTTAGCGGGTCACTCCGAGCAGAGCCTTTCCGACGATGCCCGACGGCCGTTGCCGCACATGGCCGTCGACGATATCGACGACTCCGCCTGCCCACTCGGGATCGGTGTCGGCGGCAGCCTGGGGATCGGCGTGGGCATCGGTGCCCTCCTCGGCGGTGACGGTGATCGAACGCTCGAGGGCCTCTCGGACGCTCATCAGCGACGTATCGGGCTCGGCGAACACCTCTGTTGCTGCGTTCCCGCGGCGCACCACCATGTCGTGGGTGAGGCTGTCGACCAACGAGATCACCGTGCCGGCAGGCATGGCGGTGATCTTGGCGACGGCGCGCCCCACCAGACCGGTCGGCAACAGCGGTACCGGAATCTGTATGCGACGCAGACCGGCGACGCTGCCGTATGCCTGCAGTAGTTCGGGGTAGCTCATCGTCTCGGTTCCGCCGATGTCGAACGTTCCCGGGCGTGCGGTGTCGCCGAGAGCGCGGGCGATGATGGCGACCACGTCGACGACGGCGATGGGCTGGACCTGCCTGCGCATCCACGTCGGGATGGGCGTGAGCGGCAGCCGCTCGGTCATCCGTCGCACCAACTCGAACGACGTCGATCCGGAACCGAGAATGATCGCCGCCCGCAGCGCGGTGGCGTCGACGGAACTGTCGAGGAACGTCTCCTCTACCTGCAGGCGAGAGCGCAGGTGATCCGAGAGCGGCGTGCCGTCGTCGGGAATGAGTCCGGAGAGGTAGACGATCCGGCGCACACCGTTGCGTTCGGCCGCGGCGGCCACGGCCTGCGCGGCATGCCGATCCTTTTCGACGAAGTCGCCCTCGTCCATCGAATGCACGAGGTACACGACCGCGTCGACATTCTCGGTCGCGGTGTCGAAGGTCTCGTGCTCGTCGAGGTCGAAGTGCACGGCGGTGACGTGAGCGCCCCAGGCGAAGCGCGATTTCTTGCTCGGATCGCGCATTGCGGCGTGCACGTCGTGACCCTGTTCGAGGAGGACCGGGATCAGCCGAGACCCGATGTATCCGGTTGCGCCGGTGACCAGCACTCGCATGACTTTCTCGTTTCTGTAGACAAGGGCCATACCCCGTCGGAGCAGTCTCACTCCCCGGTGTCGGAAGCAGATGGCAGACTGTGCGGGTGAGTGCGCGTATCAGGAACAACGTCAGGGTCGTGGGGGCTGTCGACGGGCCCGTGGTGATGCTGGCTCACGGTTTCGGTTGCGACCAGACGCTGTGGCGTTCGGTGACCGATATCCTGGCTCCGAATTTCTCGGTCGTGCTCTTCGATCACGTCGGGTCGGGAGCCTCGGACCCCGCGGCGTGGGATGCCGACAAGTACGCGCCGCTGGAGGCCTACGTCCGCGACATCGTCGACATCGCCGAGGAACTCGATCTGCACGATGTGACGTTCGTGGGGCATTCGGTGGCGTCGATGATGGGTGTTCTCGCGGTCCAGGCGGCTCCCGAGCGATTCTCCAAACTCTTTCTCCTGACGCCGTCCCCCCGATACATCGACGACGGTGACTACCGGGGTGGCTTCAGCCGCGAGGACATCGACGAGCTGCTCGAGTCGTTGGACAGCAACTATCTCGGGTGGTCCGCGTCGATGGCACCGATCGTGGTGAACGCACCGGATCGGCCGGATCTCGAGAACATGTGGACCGCGAGCTTCTGCCGAACCGATCCCGAGTGCGCACGGGTGTTCGCCCGTACCACCTTCCTGTCCGACAATCGCGCCGATCTGGCCGGGGTCGCCCTGCCCACGATGATCGTCGACTGTGCTCGGGATTCGCTGGCACCGCCTCAGGTCGGCAGATACGTCCACGAACACATCGCAGGCAGCACCCTGCAGACCCTCGACGCGAGCGGGCACTGCCCGCACGTCACCCAGCCCGAACAGACCGCCGAGGCGATTGCGACCTTCGTGAGATCGTCGTGATCCACGAACTCGACATCGAGGACCTGTACGAGAACGCGCCGTGCGGCTACCTCTCGGTGCTGCCGGACATGCGGATCGTGAGACTGAACTCGACGCTGGCGAACTGGCTGGGATTCGAGGTCGACGCCTTGATCGGTACCGACTTCACCCAACTCCTCACCGCTGGTGGCCGGATTCACTACGAGACCCATTTCGGTCCGATTCTGCGGATGTACGGCCAGCTCGACGGCATCGCGATCGATTTCGTGACGTCCGATCGGCGACGGCTGCCCGTGTTCATGACCGCGAACGTCAAGACGGACGAGACGGGTGCGCCGGTACTGATTCGCATCACCGCGCTCGACGCCAGGGACCGTCGCACCTACGAACGCGAGTTGCTCGAGTCCCGAACTCGAGCGGAGCTGCTGGCGAAGACCCTGCAGCGGTCGTTGCTGCCGCCTGCCCTGCTGCCGCCGTCGGGAATGACCGCTGCCGCGCACTATCACGCGGCATCGAGCGACGAGGTGGGCGGCGATTTCTACGATCTGTTCCCGCTGTCGGACGACCGGTGGGGATTCTTCCTCGGCGACGTGTGCGGCAAGGGTGCGTCGGCCGCAGCCGTGACGTCGTTGACGCGGTACACCCTGCGCGCGGCCGCGGTGTACGACCACGATCCGGTCGCTGTTCTGCACAACCTGGACTCGGTTCTGCGGCAGGAGTTCCGCGAGAACGATGCGCAGTTCTGCACCGCGGTGTTCGGAGTGCTCAGTCGCTCGGACGGAGGATTCGAGGTGTCGATGGCCAGCGGCGGTCACCCACCTCCGCTGGTGATGCGGGCCGACGGCAGCGCGCACTACGTACACATGACGGGTGGGCAACTCGTCGGAATTCTGCGTGCCGCCCGCTTCGTGCCTGCCACCGTGACGTTGAGCGCAGGCGACACCCTGATGCTCTACACCGACGGCTTGACCGAGGCCCGGGTGGGCACGGGTCGATACGACGACGAGGGCGCGCTGCTCGAGTTCGCGACAGCCCACGCCCCGGCGACGGCAGCGATCATCGTCGAGGATCTGCGAGTCCTACTGAACAGCTTCGGCGACGGATTGGCCGACGATGCAGCAGTGATGGCGCTGGGGGTGTCGTCAGTCGAGAGCGGCGAGGGCTGACGCCAGATCTGCGTGCAGCGCGAATTCCTGATCGAGACCCATCAGTTTGATCGGGCGGCTGGTGGTCGGCCCATCGGCGACGACCGAGAAGGCGACGCTGTCCCCGTGGTTCTTCTGCGTCGATGCCAGCACCGTCATGGCAGCCGAGGCCAAGAACGAGACCTTGCTCAGATCGATGATCAACGCGGCAGGCGTGGTGGAAATCTGGGCGTCGATCGCGCTCGACAATGCGGGGGCCGTGGTGACGTCGAGTTCACCGGCGACAGCGATGACGGCCGCGCGGCCGTCGTTGCTGGACTGGATGGAGAATCCGGCGGTGTTCGTATCGGCTGACATCTGCACTCCTGAATCGTTACCCGCCGCGCTCGTCGACGGGGCATGCGGACCATTCAATCAGTTGGTCCTACTCGAACGTGACCTGCGTTCCTCTGAGCGCGGGAGCGCCGACCGTCGTGGTCCAGGACGGCACCGCGGCGGGGTCGATTCCGGTGGCCCCGCCGTAGACGACGGCCAGGGTCTGCTGCTCGGTGACCGAATTCGCATACGAGGCGGGCACAGGGGAGAGCTGCGGTGCAGGCAGCGTCGGAATGTCCTGGTCACCGGGGTTTCGAGTCGGCACCTGGTACGAGCCGTCGTTCGCGGAGCCGCCCGGATACTGCGGAAAGTACTCGCCGGTCGAACGCTCGATGGGAGTAGGGCAGGTCGGGCCGCGGTTCTGCTCGAACAATCTCGGCTCGTCCTGGTTCGGTAGGTACCGACCCTTCGGGTTGACGAACGGCATCGAGACGTTGATGCCGGGGTACTCGTCGCCGACGCCGGTGACGATCCGTCCACGCCTGGCCCCCTCGGCGAACTGGGCGACGGTGCAACCGAGCGCGGGTGAGAATTCGGCGAGGACTTCGAGGGCCTCTCGTGAGTTCGCGGCCAATCCGATGACGTTCGCGGAGTTGGCGTCGAGGAAATCGGCAGTGGTGGACGAGGCCGAGGTCACCGAGGCGTACAGCGATTCGAGGGCCGGGCGCTTCTCGACGACGGTATTGCCGGTGGTCCGTAGGTTGTCCAGTGCGTTGATGAGCTCGGGAGCGGCATCGGCGTAGGTCTGCGAGAAATCGGCGAGCCCGCGCAGGTCTTCCTGGATTGCGGGCAACTCCGTGTTGAGGCCGGCAAAAATGTTCTCGAGTCTGTCGATCGTGAGACCGAGCTGCTCACCACGCCCGCTCAGTCCCTGAGCCAACGCACCGAGGGTGTTCGACAGGTCCTCCGGCGGAACCGCCTGGAGCAGCGGCAACAGGCCGTCGAGTACCTGCCCGACCTCGATGGCGTTACCGCTGCGATCCTGCTTCAGCACGGTGCCCTCGGTGATCGCGGACGCCGGCTTGCCCTCGGGCAGGACCAGTGCGACGTACCGCTCCCCGAACAACGTCTTCGGCAGCAGTCGCGCAGTGGCGTTCGACGGAATCATCTCGGCCATGTCCGGCTCGATGGCCAACTCCGAGGTGACGACGCCATCGGCCGTCGTCGCCGAGCGGACTTCGCCGACGATCATGCCGCGAACCTTCACATCCGCATTGCGGGGAAGCGCGTTGCCGACGCTGTCGGTCTCGAGCGACACCGTCACCACGTCCTCGAACGTCTTGTTGTACGAGGTGACGCTCCACCCGACGAACATGACGATGAGCAGGACAAGGGCGATTCCGAGGAGTCGGTTCTGGACCGGCGAGGGGGAGCCGGTCATGCGACCGTGGAGACGACAACAGCAGCCATGTCGCGAACCTTAGTGGTACACAACGTCACACTTACTACCGAAGATCGGTTTGTGAGATGGACCTAGCACTCCGGCAGAAATGTGATGGGCACCACTATTCTCAGTCGGCAACCAAGTGGGTCGAATGGAACCAGCCGCCCTGTCCGCGTTCTCGCTGCCGGCCGATGACGTATGTCCCCGGCGCGATTCCGGTGGCTCCGTGTTCGGGATGAATGAGGTATGCCGTCTGCGAGTTGGTCAGGATGCCCAGGGCCAGACCTCGGACGTCGTGCACGGGAGTGGCCCACGAGCAGACGCCACCGTCGGCCACCAGGCTGTGGGGGTTACCGCCTGCGGCGCTGCGCAGTAGTTCGATTCCCGTCAGCGGCACCTTCTCGCGTCGCGTCTGGCCGGTGGGGACGACTATGCCGTCGAGCAGTACGTACGGAACGACGATCAGATCGCCTTGAGCTTGCAGGCCGTCGATGACGGGCACGGAGATCTCCTTGTCGAGATAGTCGAATACGTCGAGGCCGGTGAGGTCGGTCAGTGCGGACAGTGTGATGTTCGAGTTCATGTGAGTCACCTTGGGTGTTGTCGGGGTGTGTGTAGTCGGGGTGTGGTGGCGTGGTGAGGTGTCAGGTTCTGCGGAGTAACCGGCCGTAGTCTGCTCCGGCCAGGCCGTAGGTCCAGCCCGCGGCGTCGACCGCGGACGAGAACGCGCCGGGGACCCGGAGTCCGTAGCGTCGGCGCTCGCCGTCCCGTTCGCGAGAGCCGTTGACGGCGAGAAGGATTCGACCCTCGCTGCCCCAGCCCGCCGGGGTGGCGAACAGTTGCAGGGTGCAACCGGGATTGCCCGGATCGGCGTCGGTGTCGACCAGTCGCAAACCGGCTCGGTCGAGATAGTTGTCCCAACCGATTCGTTCGATGGCGCTCCGTCGGATCTCGACGTTGCGTTCGACGGTGATGCGCTCGACCGTCGGATCGTGGATCACCCACTTGGGAACCACGGTCCCGTTCAGGACATGGACGCCGCTGCCGTCACCGAACTCGACTGCTGGAGAAGACGAATTGTGCAGGCGCACTTCACCGTGCACCGGATCGGGAACCGGCTCGGTGTGCACTGCGGTGGGGCGTTCGGACATCACTGCGACGTCGTCGAACGCCCACCACCATCCCGTCGATTCGACGAGGGCCGATTGAATGTCGAGAAGCTCGTTGTCCTCGCGCTCGAACGCGGCGAGGTGAAAGGTGCGATAGATGTCGTAGTAGGCGACGCGATGCGCTTCCTGCTGGCCGTACCAGGTGATACTGCCGAACGAGTGCGGAGCGAGGCTTCGCGTCGCAGAAGCGACACCGTCGAATAGGCTGGTGCGCAACGAATCCCACACTGTCCGGCGAATGATGGGATCGGGACTGATGCCGGCTCGGGCCGCGTCCTCCGGTGAACGTGTTGCAACGGTCATCCGCGCTTCTCGATCGCTCGGCATGTTCGGATTCTGGTGGAAGTACCGCCGCGGCCATTCGATTCTTCGCTTGTCGATTCGCTCGTCCATTCGTCGACGGGAATTCGACAGCAACGATGCGATGCGTGCAGGTGCTTTCTCGGCTTTTGCTGCGGTCGTGGGGATTTCGTTCACCAGTTGCTCTGCCGTGACGAAGGACGCGGCGGCAGCGGGGGACGGTACCCACACGAACTCGGGCGCGTCGAAACCGGCTCTTCGATACAACTGTGCCACGGCTGATTCCGCCGTGGTTCTATCGGAGGGGCCGGCCTTCAGGCCGTAGCGGAGCCATCGATCGCGCTGCGCGCAGACCGCACCAATGCTCTCGGCGTAGTCATCGGGATTGTCACTGAATGTGCCGCGACGGGGAAATGTCGACGGCATCGGCACGGCGCTCACGTGAGGGAGGCGGTGTCCGCCTTTCCGGTTGTCATGAAGAAAAGAGTGACACGAGAATCGGGTGAGCGCAAGAGGGCACCCATGTGCACGAAACTTCGACCCCTGCTACGAAGTTCCGCTCACATGGGTCAGCCGCGTGAGCGAAGGATCAACTGGGCCGCGCTGATGTCGTCGATGACGAGGTCGGTGATCAATCCGCCGCGCAGCGCTGCGGTGAGGGCATCGAGTTTGGACGCTCCGGCGACGATGCAGACTCGGCGCGGAACCACCTTGAGCCGATCCAGGCTCGGTCCACTCGATCTGTCGTTCAACGCAATTCGGTCGTGACTGCCATCGGAGCGCAGGAACACGGTGGCGATGTCGCCCACGACACCGTCGCGTTGGAGCTCGGCTCGATCCTCGCGCTCGAGGTAGCCGGAGCTGTAGACGTGACTCGGAACGGCACCGCTCATGACGCCGATGCTGAACACGGCGAGGTTCATCCGATCCTGTAGTTCGAGTACTCGCTTGATGCTGCGTTCGCGCCACAGGTGTCGGCGGGTTTCGGGGTAGTCGAAGAAGGCGGGCACCGGAAATCCCTGCGCGACAGCACCGTAGGCGTCGGCAAAGGTTCGGACGATGTCGGTGGCGTAGGAGACTCCGGTGGTTCGGGTGTTCGCTGCACCGTTGAGCTGCACGACGGTGGAGTTGTGGGTTCGTTTGGGTGCGAGCTTGCGGCTGACGGCGCTGACGGTGGTTCCCCATGCGACGCCCATCACCATGTCGGATTCGAAGAACGATGTCAGCAATCGGCCTGCGAAAGTGGCGACGCGATCGAGGCGCTGCAATTCGTCGACGGTTTCCGATACGGGGACGACATGTGCACGAATGTCGTACAGATCGGCGAATGCACGCTCGATTCGCGGTGCCTGACCGAGCGGGGTGGAGATCTTGATTTCCACCAGTCCCGATGCCCGCGCGAACGTGATGAGTCGTGAGACCGTCGAGCGAGATACGCCCAGCTCACGGCCGATCGCCGCCATCGTCATGTCCTGGAAGTAGTACAGGCGCGCTGCCTGGGTGGCATGGCCGGTCCGTAGGTCCGATTCGGGCACGCTGAGTGGGTCGGTCACCGGCACCAGTATACGACCGATTTGCACATATGTGCATCAGCTGTGCAACGCAGTGCAGGCCGTCTACCGTGGCAAACAGCACGCAATGTGGCGTGCATCACCAACTTTGCGGAGGCTACACAATGGCTCGTAAGGAACCGGAATGGGGACTGCCGGCGCACATGGCTGCCGAGTTCGCCGGAACCATGATTCTCATTCTGGTCGGCGTCGGCGTCGTCGCGCAGGTGGTCTCGGGCGGTGAATCGGGAAGTCTCGGAGACCACGACTCGATCGCCTGGGCATGGGGCCTGGGGGTGATGTTCGGCATCTACGTCGCCGGTCGAATCACCGGCGCGCACCTCAACCCCGCGGTCACGATCACGTTCGCACTCTTCCGCGGATTCAGCTGGAAGATGGTTGCGCCCTACATCCTCGCGCAGACCGCAGGTGCCTTCGTGGCCGCGCTGCTGGTGCGCTGGAACTACAACGACATGATCAATGCAGTCGACCCCGGGCACACCACCGCCACCCAGACGATCTTCTCGACGCTTCCCGGCAACGGAACGTTGCCTGTCAGCGTCTCCTCTGCACTGATCGATCAGATCATCGGCACCGCGATCCTGCTGTTCCTCATTGTGGCAGTGACCGATTCGCTCGGCACCGCGCCGATGGCCAACATGGCTCCGCTGATCGTCGGCCTCATCGTGGTCGCCATCGGCTTCGCCTGGGCCACCAACGCCGGATACGCGATCAATCCGGCCCGAGATTTCGGACCTCGCCTGGCGTCGTACATCACCGGATACGGTGGAGCCTGGCGAGATCAATACGGCGGCCTGTACTTCTGGGTCCCGATCGTCGGACCTCTCGTAGGCGGACCGATAGGAGTGTTGTTGTACGACCTGCTCATCGGTAGGAACCTGCGCAAAGACGAAGGTTCGACGCCCGAGCCGCCATCACGACTCCCAGCAGACACCCAGACCACAGGAGAGAAGCCATGACCGAGTTCGCAGGAAAGTACGTCGCCGCGATCGATCAGGGAACCACGTCCTCACGCTGCATGATCTTCGATCACGCCGGTACCGTCGTCGCGGTCGATCAGAAGGAACACAAGCAGATCTTCCCGCAGGCCGGCTGGGTCGAGCACGACGCGTCGGAGATCTGGGACAACGTGCGCGCCGTCGCGGCCGGTGCCATGGCCGCTGCCGATCTGACGCGCGAGGACATCGCCGCAGTCGGCATCACCAACCAGCGTGAGACGGCGCTGGTGTGGGAGCGCGCGACGGGCAAGCCGATCTACAACGCCATCGTCTGGCAGGACACCCGAACCGATCGGATCGCCACCGCACTGGGTGGGGGCGACGCCAACAAGTACACCGCGAAGACCGGGCTGCCCCTGGCGACCTACTTCTCCGGACCCAAGGTCAAGTGGATCCTCGACAACGTCGACGGAGCACGCGCCAAAGCCGAAGCGGGAGAACTGTGTTTCGGCAACATGGACACGTGGGTGCTGTGGAACATGACCGGCGGAACGGACGGTGGGCTGCACTACACCGATCCGACCAACGCCTCGCGTACCCTGCTCATGGATCTCGACACGTTGCAGTGGGACGAGCAGATCTGTGCGGACATGGACATCCCGATGTCGATGTTGCCCGAGATTCGCTCGAGCTCCGAGGTGTACGGCACCGGCCGTGAGCGCGGTCCGTTCCGCGGGGTACCGATTTCCGGCATCCTGGGCGACCAGCAGGCAGCCACCTTCGGGCAGGCCTGCCTGTCTCCCGGCGAGGCCAAGAACACCTACGGCACAGGCAATTTCGTGCTCCTCAACACCGGCACCGAAAAGGTCATGAGCAAGAACGGCCTGCTGACCACGGTCTGCTACAAGATCGGCGACCAGCCGACGGTGTACGCGCTCGAGGGTTCCATCGCCGTGACGGGTTCGCTGGTGCAGTGGCTGCGCGACAACCTGGGCATGATCTCCTCGGCCGCCGACATCGAGACGGACGCACGGTCGGTGGACGACAACGGCGGTGCCTACTTCGTCCCCGCGTTCTCCGGTCTCTTCGCCCCACACTGGCGGTCGGATGCGCGCGGTGCCATCGTGGGACTGACGCGATTCGTCAACAAGGGACACCTGGCCCGCGCCGTCCTCGAGGCCACCGCGTATCAGACGCGTGAGGTGATCGAGGCCATGAACGCAGACTCCGGCGTCGATCTGGAGGTACTCAAGGTCGACGGCGGCATGGTGGTCAACGAGCTGCTGATGCAGTTCCAGTCCGACATCCTGAACGTCGACGTGGTTCGGCCTGTCGTGGCCGAAACCACCGCTCTCGGAGCGGCATACGCGGCCGGCCTCGCCGTCGGGTACTGGGAGAGCGAGGACGACATCCGTCAGAACTGGGCCGAGGACAAGACATGGACGCCGTCCATGGACGAGAACCAGCGGGCGAAGCTCTACGCCGGCTGGAAGAAGGCAGTAACACGTACTCTCGATTGGGTTGATGAAGAATGAGTTCCACCACAACGGCTTTGAGCCCGCAGTCGCGCGCCGACGCGCTGGCGAGGATGGAAGCCGAAGAGCTCGACATCCTGGTGATCGGCGGCGGCGTCGTCGGCGCGGGCACCGCACTCGACGCCGTCACACGCGGCCTGAAGGTCGGTCTGCTCGAAGCGCGTGACTACGCGGCCGGCACGTCCAGCCGCTCGAGCAAGCTCTTCCACGGCGGTCTGCGCTACCTCGAGCAGTTCAACTTCGCGTTGGTGTTCGAGGCGCTCAAGGAGCGTTCGCTGGTACTGAACAAGCTCTGCCCGCATCTCGCTCGTCCGGTGCCGTTCATCTATCCGCTGGAGAAGGTGATCGACCGCCCGTACGTCGGGCTCGGCATCGGCGTGTACGACGTCATGGGTGCCGGACGCGGCGTGCCGAGCCATCACAAGCACCTCGGCAAGAAGAAGACACTCGAGTCCTTCCCGTCCGGCAAGCGCTCGGCGATCCGCGGTGCGGTGAAGTTCTACGAGGGTCAGGTCGACGATGCTCGGCACACGATGATGCTCGCCCGTACGGCGGCCGCCTACGGTGCGTTGTGCGCCAACAGCACTCGCGTCACGGGCTTCCTGCGGGAGGACGACAAGGTCGTCGGCGTCGTGGCGAGCGACCTCGAAACGGGCCGCTCCTTCGAGGTACGGGCCAAGCAGGTCATCAATGCTGCCGGTGTCTGGACCGACGAGGTGCAGCAGATGGTCGGTGGACGTGGACAATTCCAGGTTCGCGCGTCCAAGGGTGTGCACCTGGTGGTGCCGCGCAATCGCATCAACAGTGCCACCGGCATCATCACGCGAACCGAGAAGAGTCTGCTGTTCGTCATCCCGTGGGGAAGTCATTGGATCATCGGTACGACCGATACCGACTGGAAGCTCGATCTGGCTCACCCGGCCGCGAGCCAGAGCGACATCGACTACATCCTGGGCCACGTGAACAAGCTGCTCGCCGATCCGTTGGACCGCACCGACGTCGTCGGTGTGTACGCGGGACTGCGACCGTTGCTGTTCGGTGAATCCGATTCCACCAGCACACTCTCGCGTGAGCACGCGGTGTCCAGTCCGGTGCGCGGATTGACGGTGATCGCGGGTGGCAAGTACACCACCTATCGTGTGATGGCCAAGGACGCAGTCGATTCCGCAGTGCACGGGCTCGAGCGGACGGTACCGAAGTGCGTCACCGAGGACATTCCGCTCGTCGGTGCCGATGGCTACCTCGGGGCGTTCAACTCCCGCGCCCTGACGGCCGAGCGCACCGGTATGCGTGTCTCACGCGTCGAGCATCTTCTGGGTCGGTACGGCACTCTGATGGGTGAGTTGTTGGACTTGATCGACGGCAACCCCGAGCTCGGCGAGCCTCTCGAGAGTGCGCCGGAGTACCTGAAGGCCGAGGCCGTGTATGCCGCGAGTCACGAAGGCGCGCGGCACCTCGAAGATATTCTGACGCGTCGTACCCGCATCTCCATCGAGGTTCCCGATCGTGGTGAAGCGGCGGCCGACGAGGTGGCCCGGTTGGTGGCACCCATCCTGGGATGGGACGACCAGCACGTTGCCGAAGAGATCGAGCACTATCGGCTTCGAGTTCTGGCAGAACGGGATTCGCAGCAACAGCCCGATGACGACACTGCTGATGCAGCCCGCCTCGGGGCACCGGACGTGCGTGCCGGGGTGAGCTGACCTACTCAGTCGAGTGGTTCGGTGAGGTAGCGCCGCAGCGTCGGTCCTACCCACCGAACCAACTGCTCGTGGGTCATCTCGGCCAATGGAGGTACCGCGAGGATGTAGCGTGCGAACACCAGACCGAGTACCTGGGTTCCCACCAGGGCAGCCCGCTCCGCATACCGATCCGGCGAGACTGCGGCCAGCGCCGGCGCGACCTGGGTGGCGAACACCTGCTGCATGGTCGTTGCCGCCGCGGCATTGGTGGCCGCAGCGCGCATCAGGGCGAGGAACGTTCCGTCTTCCTCCCAGACCTGGAAGAACCTGGGCATCAACACTTCTGCAATGCGCTCCGGTGGGACGTGGGTCAGATCCGGAATGTCGAGTTCGAACGTGGCGGCCTCGGCGAACAACGCTTCCTTGGTTCGGAAATACCTGACGACCATCGCCGCGTCGACGCCCGCGGTGGCGGCGACGGATCGCATGGTGGTGCGGTCGTAGCCGTCGGCCCCGAATTGGGCGCGGGCTGCGTCGAGAATGCGAGCCCGGGTGGCGGTCGCGGATCGAGGCTGTCGTTCGGTCATCTCCGTAGCCTAAGTCAACGACCGTTGACCACGGTGCTCGGCGGGTCTATCGTCGGAAGTCAACAGTCGTTGACCAAGAATTCGCTGAACCAGGAATTCGCTGACCACAGTGGGAGTGCGTCATGAACCATTCGGACGTGATCGTCGTCGGTGCAGGTCCGGCGGGCTGCATGCTGGCGGGGGAACTCGCGCGTGCCGGCCGCTCGGTGACGGTGCTCGAGAAACACGATGCACCATCACCGCTGTCGCGAGCTTTCGGAGTACATGCCCGCACGCTGGAGATTCTCGACAGTCGTGGTCTGGCCGAGGACCTGCTCTCCACCGGAGCGCACACGCCGGGACTGAAACTGTGGAACGGACTGTCCCTCGACCTCGGCGCACTACCGTCGCAGTTTCCGTATCTGCTGGTCACGCCACAGACCAACGTGGACTCTCGACTCGAGGAGTACGCGCGGGCATCCGGTGCGCGGATTCTGCGCGGGGTCGAGGTCACCGGTCTCGACCAGAATGCCGACGGAGTAGTGGTGCGCGGGACGGTGGCCGACGGCAGCGCGCAGGAGTGGACGGCGTCGTATGCGGCCGGAACCGACGGAGTGCACAGTATCGTCCGCACGTCGATCGGACTCGACTTGCCCGGCAGGGAATTGCTGCGGTCGATCATGCTCGCGGATGTCCGGTTGGTCGATCCGCCCAACGGTCTGATCAACATCGGCGCCGGCAAGGACTGCTTTGCGTTCGTCGCGCCGTTCGGCGACGGGTGGTTTCGAGTGATCGCCTGCGACCGTACCGACACCGCAGATGTAGCTGCGTCCGTCGACGAGACGCGGCTTCGTGACGTGGTGCGCCGCGCACTCGGAACCGACTACGGCTGGACCGACGTGCGATGGAGTTCGCGCTTCTCCTGCGACGAGAGGCAAGTCCGGCGCTACCGAGTGGGCCGGGTATTCCTGGCCGGCGATGCGGCGCACGTACATTCGCCTGCCGGGGGACAGGGCATGAACACCGGAATCCAGGACGCGATGAACCTCGGCTGGAAGCTGGCAGCCGTCCTCGGCGGTGCCGACGAGAGGATCCTCGACACCTATCACGACGAGCGCCATCCAGTGGGAAAGCTGGTGTTGCGCAGTAGCGGCGCGACGATTCGCATGTTGTTGCTGCGCTCGGTGGTAGCGCGGACGTTGCGCAACATCGTCTCCGCACGGGTGCTTCGCAGACGACGTGCGGTCGGCAGGATAGCCGGGATGTTCTCCGGTATTTCGATCTCGTACCCTCGCCGACGTGGAGAGCACCCGCTGGTCGGCCGGCGCGCCGTGCAGATACCCCTCACCGACGGCACCGTCACCACGGCACTGCGCGACTCCGCATTTCTGATGATCGGCGAGAACGATTGCGGCCGAACGGACATCCCCCGCCGCGCCGACCGCGGTCCGGCCGTCCTCGTCCGGCCCGATGGATACATCGCATGGGCCGGACGATCGGACTCGAATCGATGGAAGGCTGTTCGAGACCGGTGGACAGCAGAGTGTTCCGCCTCGATCAGCCCTGCAGCAACGTGAACGAATGCTCGCGGATCAGGATGGACGGGCCACCGGCCTCGTACGCCTGATCGGGGTCGCTCGAGGTCGACTGAGTCCACGTGCCCTTCGGCAGAGTGAATTCCACGGCTCCGGGTGAGGCGTTGACCATCCACGCGAACGAGGCATCACTTTCACCGGCGCGCATGAGGACCAGAATGCTGTGGGCGTTGCCGTCGGACCAATCCTCGTCGGACAGCTTCTCGCCGTCGGCGCGATAGAAGTCGACGGTGTCCGGGCCGGCTCCCTCCTCGTCGGAATCGCTGTCGTGCCGGAACCAGGTGGGGCGCAGTGCCGGGTGCTCGGTGCGAAGCGCGATGAGGTGCGTGGTGAAGTCGATGAGGTCCTGATCGGCTGTGCTCCAGTCGAACCAGGAGACCTCGTTGTCCTGGCAGTAGGCATTGTTGTTGCCGTTCTGCGTCCGGCCGAGCTCGTCGCCGCCGAGGATCATCGGCACACCGGCCGAGAGCAGCAGCGTCGCAAGGTGATTGCGTTGCTGGCGAGCTCGCAATGCGTTGACACCCTCGTCGTCGGTCGGGCCCTCGGCACCGCAACCCCACGAGCGGTTGTCGGATTCGCCGTCCTGGCTGTCCTCGCCGTTCTCCTCGTTGTGTTTGTCGTCGTAGGAGTTCAGGTCGGCCAACGTGAAGCCGTCGTGTGCGGTGATGAAGTTGACGCTCGCCAACGTGGGACGACGGGTGCTCTCGTAGACGTCCGGGCTGCCGGTGACACGTTGCGCCAGTGCAGGCAGCGCGCCGCTCTCGCCGCGCCAGAAATCGCGAACGTCGTCGCGGAACTTGCCGTTCCACTCCGACCAACGCGCCGGGAAGCCGCCCACCTGGTAGCCCTGGGTGTCCCACGGTTCGGCGATGAGCTTGACCGGCGCGAGCGTCGGATCCTGATGCACGAGGCTGAGGAACGCACTGTGCACGTCGAGGTCCGAGTCCTGACGAGTCAGGGTGCTGGCCAGGTCGAAGCGGAAGCCGTCGACGTGCATCTCGGTCACCCAGTAGCGCAGTGAGTCGAGGATGAGTGCCAGGGCGGCGGGGTGACCGACGTTGAGGCTGTTGCCGGTACCGGTGGTGTCGTAGTACGCGCTCCGGTCGTCGTCGACGAGTCGGTAGTGCGAGCCGTTGTCGATTCCCTTGAGCGAGAGGGTCGGTCCGAGATGGTTGCCCTCGGCGGTGTGGTTGTAGACGACGTCGAGAATGACCTCGATGCCGTTGTCGTGCATGGCTTTGACCAAGGCCTTGAACTCGTCCACCTGGCCGCCGGTGTCGCCGGTGCTGCTGTACTCGTTGTGCGGGGCGAAGAAGCCGATGGAGTTGTAGCCCCAGTAATTGCGACGGCCCTCCTCCAGCAGATGCGAATCCTGAACGAACTGGTGGATCGGCAGCAGTTCCACTGCCGTGACGCCGATTCGCTTCAGATGTGCGATGGCTGCGGGGTGTGCCAGTCCGGCGTAGGTGCCGCGAAGATCCTCGGGCACATCGGGATTGGTGGCGGTGAATCCCTTGACGTGCACCTCGTAGACGACCGTCTTGTCCAACGGTGTGCGCGGTGACTCGTCTCCCGACCAATCGAAGCTCGATTGAACAGCAACGGAATACGGCATGTACGGTGCCGAATCCTCGTCGTTGCGGGTCTCTGGTTCCTCGTGCAGATGCGAGAAGACCGACTCGTTCCAGTCGACCTGACCGGTGATGGCGGTGGCGTACGGGTCGAGGAGCAACTTCGCCGAGTTGTGCCGCAGCCCCGACGCGGGGTCCCACGGACCGTCGACGCGCAGACCGTACCGCGCTCCCGGGGTGACGTCGGGAATCAGATCGTGAAAGACGTGACCGGTGCGCTGCGTCAAAAGCGTTGTACTGCGCTCTGTTCCGTCGTCGTTCAATACGACCACAGAGACCGAGTCCGCTGTTTCGGAGTAGACGGCAAGGTTGGCACCGTCGTTCGACAGACGTGAGACGCCCAAGGGGTACGGGAGACTGAATGAGGAGGGCATGGTCGCGGCAGTACCCCCGTAAGGCTCGAGCGAAACGCCTGCATACCGAGCGTTCGGCTACTATCGACGGCGAGATTGCGGCCGCCGAGCACCAGCGGGCGCAAGTTACGAAGGACGATGCGATGAATTGCCCACGACCCGATGCCGGTTCGGCCCGCCTGGACGAGCTGTTTCCGGGTGACAACGCGACCGACGCCAGGTTTCGGGAACTGGACTGGGCGGCGACCGAGTTGGGGCCGGTGGACCAGTGGCCGCAAGAGTTGATCACCGCGATTCGCACCGTCATGCCGTCGACGATTCCGATGCTGATCTGGTGGGGTCCTCACCTGGTGCAGATCTTCAACCACACGTACACCGACTTCCTCGGGGACAAGTTCCCCGCGGCCGCAGCGCAGCCGGCCAAGGTCTGTTGGGCGGAGATCTGGGACGAGATCGGAGAGTTGGCCCGACAGGTCGTCGACGGCGGCACGGCAGTGCACGGTGCTCGCCAACGGTTCATGATGAACCGGTACGGATTCCTCGAAGAGACGTACTTCACTTTCTCCTACAGCCCGATCCACGGTCCCGGGCGCGCGGTCCTCGGCGTGTTCGTCGCCACGTCGGAGGTCACCCAGCAGGTGCTCGGTGACCGTCGTATGCAGGCGTTGCTGAGCCTGGGGACGCTGACCGGCATCGACACCGACGGTGCCGAGGACATCTGCCGGGCGGCCGTGGGTGCGCTCGCGGCCGAAGCATCGGAGTTTCCGCTCGTCTCCGGTTACCTACGCGAAGGCATGAATGCGGACGGCCGCGTCGAGTGTGTCGTGACCGGCGGCGACGTCGGCTACGAGCGCTCGACGTGGGAGTGCGCCGATCTCGCCCAGGTCGCCGACGGCGCAGTGGCCGTGGCGACGGTCCGCGTGGACGGCAACGTTCCTCGGGCCGTCGTCGTGCCGTTGACGATGGCAGGCCGTGTGCAGCCGGTCGGTGCGCTGCTGATCGGGGTGAGCAGCCACCGAGTGATCGACGAGGCCTTCACCTCGTTCTGTGGCGTCGTGGCCGAACGCGTATCGACTGCGCTGACCGCCTCCCAGGCCTTCGAGATGGAGCGGCAACGCGTCGTGGCGCTGGCCGAGGCCGATGCGGCGAAGACGCGGCTGCTCGAAACCGTTGGGCACGAATTCCGAACACCGCTGACCCTTCTCGCCGGTCCGCTGGACTCGGTACGCGAGAGTGCTTCCTCGCAGTTGAGCGAACCCGATCGGCACTCCCTCGACGTGGTCCACCGCGCATCGGTACGACTGCGCCGACTCGTCGACGATCTGATGGATGTCGTCAGCGCCGACGCGGGCCGACTCGAGGCCCGTCTCGAACCCACCGATCTCACGGCGGTGACGCGTGACTGCGCAACGCTGTTCGCGACGGTGGCGTCGGACCGCGGTCTCGACCTGGAAGTCGATACGTCCGAGGACGTCGTCGTGCTCAGCGACGGCGAGATGTGGTCGAAGATCGTGTTCAACCTCGTCGCGAACGCCATCAAGTACACCCCCACAGGCCGGGTGTCGGTGCGTCTGAGGGCCGAGACCGACACCGTTCGGCTCGTGATCGCCGATACCGGGCTGGGAATCCCCGAAGACGATCTGTCGCGCATCTTCGATCGATTCCACCGGGTCGAGCACGCGGGAGCGCGCAGTATCGAAGGGTTCGGCATCGGGCTCGCGCTGGTATCGGACCTGCTCACAGCCCTGAACGGGCATGTGGATGTCGACAGCGAGGTGGGCATCGGGAGCACGTTCACCGTGGTCGTGCCCCGGGTGCCGGTCGAGGCCGCGGTGCCCGTCGACCGTCCGGCAACACCGACCGATTCGGTGTCGGCGATCTTCGTGGCCCACGAATCGACGCAGGCGACGCCCGATCGAGCGGACATTCTGCTCGTCGAGGACAACGTCGACATGCGCAACTACCTGCTGAGGCTGCTGACCGAGGAAGGGTGGTCGGTCGCCACCGCAGGCGACATCGAGACCGCACTCGATCTGGCACGGTCGACGCCGCCGGGCATCGTGCTCACCGACGTCATGCTCCCCGGGCGCAGCGGACTGGACCTGGTCGACGAGATCCGCCGCGACACCGGTCTGCAGCGTGTGCCCGTGATACTGCTGACCGCGCGAGCGGGAACGGACTTCGTGCTCGACGGCCTGGGCCGCGGGGCCGACGACTACATCGTCAAACCGTTCCACGATCGAGAACTCGTGGCCCGTGTGCGGGTACACCACGAACTCTCCCGTATGCGCGAACAGATCCTCGCCGAAAGTGACAACCAGGCCTCGACGCTGCGCACTGCCCTCGACACCCGCGGAACGATCGGCCGGGCAGTGGGAATTCTGATGTCGGTCTACCGCATCGACGAAGATGCCGCGTTCACCCAGCTGACCGAACTGTCGCAGAACTCCAACCGAAAGACCCGCGACCTGGCAACCATGATCGTCGACGACTTCACCGCCGGGCTCGACCGAGAGCGTCAGTGATTGCGGCGGTAATTCTCGCGTTCCCGTTCCATTTCGGCCGTCTTCTTCTCGCTCTTCAGATCGGCCGGGAGCCCGTGGATTTCCAGGCGTCGGGCACGGTTCTGGTCCATGTACGCCGCCGTGTAGAACAGCGCGAGCAGCAGGCTGAGCAACACCATCGAGGCGCGTAGCCAGATCGCTCCTGGGAACAGGACGAAAAATCCGATGAAGATCGGCAGGAACGGAATCATCGAGCGCAGGATGTGACGCGGCGTCGCTCCCGGACCGACGAGGTCGCGTCGGACCCAGCCCTGGAATTCGTCGGGGAGTTTGCGGCCTAGGACGGCGTAGCCCAGCCATTGGCCGAGGGGCGGACGGGTGCGGGTCGGGCGAGCGTTCACGACAGTGCTCCTGCTGCGATGGCCGCGTCGTTGACGCGGGTGAGGACGCGTCGCAGTTCGTCGAGCTCAGCGAGCGACGCGCCGAGCTTCGCCACGACGGCGGGTGGAATTTTCTCGGCCTTCTTGCGGAGTGCGGCCCCGGCCGGGGTGAGCGCGACGAGCAGAACGCGCTCGTCCTCGACGCTTCGATTGCGGGTGAGCAACCCCATCGACTCCAGACGCTTGAGAAGCGGCGACAGGGTGGGGGAGTCGAGCTGCAGTGCCGATCCGATGGCTTTGACCGACATCGGCGACTCGCCCCACAGCGCCAGCATCACCAGATACTGCGGATGCGTCAGTCCCATCGGCTCGAGCAGGGGCCGATACACCGACAGCACGGCACGGTTGGCGACGGCGAGTGCAAAGCAGACCTGTCGATCGAGTGCGAGTGGATCTTCGGCGGTGGCCACGGTCCCAGGCTATCAAAATTGAGTAGTGCACTAACCATTAGTGGGCGATTCGATATCGACAGTCGATACTCGATGCCTGAAAGATGTTGCAAAGCAGGGCGAATGCTCGCGCGGAGAGGGGTTGTCAGAGTCCCGGTCGGTCCGAATCGGGCGGATCGACGTTCGGCATTCCATCCGGTCGGTTGCTGTGCAATGCTCCATGCAATTCGCCATTTGGTTGTGACAAATCCCGCCCTGCTGACACCTCCCGAGAGGATCGCCATGCGTCGTCGACGCATCTTCACCACGTTCGTCGTCGCCGCAGCACTGTCGGTGTCCTCGGTAGGCGTCGCGACGGCCGATCCCGTCGGGCCGGTCGCGCGGATCGTCGACACGTCCATCGCGTCGCAGACCCTGCGCACGCTGAGCGTGGAATCGCCAGCGATGGGGGCCGTCGTCGAGGTGCAGGTGCTCACCCCAGCAGCACGGTCCGGCTCGCGGCCGACGCTGTACATGCTCAGTGGCATCGGAGAAGAGGACCCCCACGACAGCATGTGGCTCCGCAAGGGCGGCGCGGCCGAATTCTTCGCCGACAAGAACGTCAACGTCGTCCTACCGCTGGCAGGCCCCGGCAGCTTCTACACCGACTGGCAACGGGACGATCCGAAACTCGGCCGATACCAATGGGAGACGTTCCTGACCGAGGAACTCCCCCCGTTGATCGACGCAGCCGTGGACGGCAACGGACGCAACGCGATCGCAGGGCTGTCCATGGGTGCGCAGTCCGCCATGATGCTGGCCGCACGTCACCCCGACCTCTACTCCGGGGTGGCGTCGTACAGTGGTTGTTTCGCCTCCTCGGAGCCCATGGGGCAGGCGAGTATCCGCGCGATCGTCGGAGCATTCGGCGGAAACGCCGACAACATGTGGGGTGGCCCGCTCGATCCCGCGTGGGCGCAACATGATTCGGTGGTCAACGCCGAAAGTCTGCGCGGCACCGACGTGTACGTGTCGGTGGGAACGGGAGCGCCGGGACCGCACGAAAGCTTCGACAGCGCAGCGGCACTGGATGTGGTGGTGGTCGGCGGCCTCATCGAAGTGGGCGCGAACTACTGCACCCATCGACTGGCGGACCGACTCGGCCAGCTGAACATCCCGGCGACATTCGACTTCACCGAGACCGGAACCCACTCGTGGCCCTACTGGGTGGAGCAGCTGCCCAAGAGTTGGCCGACACTGGCCGGGTCGCTCGGGATCTGAGCCGACTCAGCTTCGGTTGGTGTCGCGAAAGTCCTTGGGGGTGCGGCCGAAGCGCGCACGACACGCGCGGCTGAAATGCGCGGGGTCGGTGAATCCCCACGATGCCGCCAACGCGCCGATGGTGGTGCGGGCATTCTGCGATGATCCACTGGGCGATACCGAGGCTTGCCCTGTATCGCTCGCTCAGGCCCATCAAGACCATGATGTGGTTGTCCTTGGCGGCCGTGCAAGTCGAGCTGCTCGCGGAGTTCCGTACTCGAGCGAGTTGTCGAAGTAGCGGTCGGACATCGAAAGATGGCGGTAACCGGGACTTCGTGTGTGGACACACGATCGTCACGCGTGGAGCTCGATGGGCGGTGCGCATCTGCCGCACAATGTGTGCGTGATCACACAAGACCTTCTCGTAGGCGCGGGCGCAATCTGGAGCAGACACGCCACAGGTGCCGCGATCGGCACCCGAGAAGGAGCCAGCAAACATGACTGCAGTACAGGAATCGGCCGCACCGTCGTTGCCGACCGGAACCGCCACCGAGCTCTACATCGCCGGGCAGTGGCACGGCGCATCCGACGGAGGCACCTTCACCGACATCAACCCCACGACGGAACAGCCCCTGGCCGAGGTTGCTGCGGCTACCGCGTCGGACGTCGATGCCGCGGTGCGCGCGGCCCGGGCCCAGCTCGGTGGTGAGTGGGGCGCGACTCCTGGAGCAATCCGCGGGAAGCTGCTCAACCGGATTGCCGATCTCATCGAGCGCGACGGCGACCTGCTCGCTCGACTCGAGGCCCTCGACGTCGGCAAGCCGGTGGGTCAACCGGCGATGCTCGACATTCCCAATGCAGCAGCCACTTTCCGGCACTTCGCCGGCTGGGCAGACAAGATCACCGGCAGCTCCATTCCCACTGCGGGGTACTTCGGGCAGCCGACGCACTCGTACACCGTTCGCGAGCCCGTCGGCGTCATCGGCATGATCGTTCCCTGGAACACCCCGTTGATGATCGCCGGGTGGAAGCTCGCACCTGCCCTGGCGGCGGGGAACACCGTGGTGATCAAGCCGCCGGAGGACGCCCCGCTGTCGATCCTGCATCTGGCCCGTCTGATCGACGAGGCGGGCGTACCTGCGGGAGTTGTCAATGTCCTTCCGGGACTGGGAGAAGTGACCGGCGACGCGCTGGTCGGTCACCCGGACGTCGACAAGATCAGCTTCACCGGAAGTCCTCGAGTCGGCAAGCTCATCGCAAAGAAGGCTGCCGACACGTTCAAGCGGACCACCCTCGAACTCGGCGGCAAGTCGCCGCAGATCATCCTCGAGGACGCGGACCTCGAGGCAGCGATCAACGGAACCGCGATGGGCCTGTTCTTCAACCAGGGCCAGGTGTGTGCGGCCGGCACCCGAGTGTTGGTGCATCGCTCGCTGTACTCACAGGTGGTCGACGGTCTGGCCGCTGCGGCGTCGGCTCAGGTGGTGGGCGATCCCTTCGATCCGTCGACGACCATGGGCGCACTCGTCAACGCCACGCAGCGCGACAGCGTGCTGGGGTACATCCAGGCCGGACGCGACGGCGGTGCCCGAGTGGCGGCCGGAGGTGGCCGCCCAGACGGGGCCGGGTATTTCGTCGAGCCGACCATCTTCGCCGACGCCGACAACGGCATGAAGATCGCCCAGGAGGAGATCTTCGGGCCCGTCGGTACGGTGATTCCGTTCGATACCGCGGACGAAGCGATCCGCATCGCCAACGACACCGTGTACGGACTGGCCGCCTCGATCTGGACCCGCGACGTGTCGAGGGCGCACACCCTGGCCGCGAAGGTCCGCTCCGGCGCGGTCTGGGTGAACGGTTGGGCAGCAATCGATCCCGCACTCCCGTGGGGCGGCATGAAATCCAGTGGCACGGGCCGTGAGCTCGGGTGGGCGGGCATCGAGGCCAATACCGAGGAGAAGGTCGTGACAATCGTTCTGTAGAGCCCCCGCAGGTGAGCGGGAGTGGAGCCTGCGGAACGACCCATGTGAGCGGAACTTCGTAGCAGGGGTCGAAGTTCCGCTCACCTGGGGTAACGCGGTGTTTACCGAAGGAAACTCGATTCGTAACGAGTAGGCCTCAAGCTTTGATTCAACGGACGTAGAACAACGTGCGAACGGATCGGAAGGCGATGATGACGATGCCCGAACCCTAGGTCCGAGCAGGGAGCCGCTACCGTAGGGCTGTGCCCAAGCTCGTGGATCACGACGAACGCCGCCGCGCGATCACCGCGGCAACGTGGCGTCTGATCGCTGCCAAGGGGATCGATGCCGCGAACATGCGGGACATCGCGACCGAGGCGGGATACACGAACGGCGCGCTGAGCCACTACTTCGCGGGTAAGGACGAGATTCTCCGAACCGCGTTCGAGCACGTCTTCGAGGCTACGAACCGACGGATCGACGAAGCTCTGGGCGACGCAACGGGATTCGATGCCCTCCGCATCTTCTGTCGAGAAGTGATGCCGACGACCGACGAGACTCTGCTCGAGGCGAGAATTGCAGTCTCGCTGTGGCAGCGCGCGATGTACGACGAGCACATGGACGACACGAACCGTCGATCCCTGGTGTCGTGGCGGGCGCGGATGGCGGAGTTTCTCGAGCAGGCTCGCGCAGAAGGCGACGCCGGCGACTTCGATGTCGATCTCGCCGTCGAAATGTTGCTCAACATGATGATGGGTATGCAGATTCTCGGCGTGCTCACCCCCGACGACACCACTGCCGACCGGCAGTTCGAGATGCTCGACCGGTTCATAGCTCAGCTGTAGCCACCCGTGCGGGCAGGCGAATCCTGCAATGCCGCATGCCTTCGTTATTCAACGTACGTAGAACCAACACCAGACCGCGAGGACCACCCATGCCAACCCTCACGCCCCACGCAATCGACCACGCTCTGTCGTTGCCCACCGAAGACGAGATCGCAGAGGTTCGAGACATCGTCGACACCGCCGGATTCGTCACGGCCGCAACGCGATTCGTCTACGTCGGACTGGACGAACCGGACAAGGCCGAGTTGTACGTCTCCGAACCGACCACCCGGCGGACCTTCCGGGTGCTGTTGCACGATATTTCGACGCCCGATGCCGTCGACCTTCTGGTCTCCCTGGACGAGCGACAGGTGATCGGCTCCACCGGCCTCGACGCCATCCGTGACGGCCAGATGCCGGTTCTCGACGAGGAATTCGAGCTCGTCGAGAATGTGCTCTCCACCGACCCGGACTGGCTCGCCGCACTGGCCGCGCGCGGACTCGACGTAGCCGACGTTCGAGTGGCACCCCTGTCGGCAGGCGTGTTCGACTACCCGGGCGAGCATGGCCGACGCATACTGCGTGGCTTGGCTTTTCGGCAGGACCACCCCGCCGATCACGCGTGGGCCCATCCCATAGACGGGCTGGTCGCGTTCGTGGACGTGATGAATCGGACGGTGGACAAGGTTGTCGACCTGGGTGTGGTTCCCATCCCGGAAGAGTCGGGAAACTTCGACGATCCGGCCGTCACCGGTCCGCTGCGCACCACACAGAAGCCGATCGAGATCACCCAACCCGAGGGTCCGAGCTTCACGGTTCGAGGCAATCGCGTCGACTGGGAGAAGTGGTCGTTCCGCGTCGGGTTCGACGTTCGCGAAGGTTTGGTATTGCACCAGATCGGCTTCGAGGACGGGGGTACCGTGCGGCCGATCGTCCACCGCGCATCGATCGCCGAAATGGTTGTGCCCTATGGCGATCCATCGCCGGTGCGGTCGTGGCAGAACTACTTCGACACCGGTGAGTACCTGGTCGGTCGGTACGCGAATTCACTCGAACTCGGCTGCGACTGCGTCGGGGACATCACGTATTTCGACGCTGTGATCGCGGACGAATTCGGCAATCCGAAGACGCTGACCAATGCCGTGTGCATGCACGAGGAGGACTTCGGGGTGCTGTGGAAGCACACCGATCTGTGGTCGGGCTCGCAGGAGACCCGCCGCCAGCGCCGACTCGTGATCTCCTTCTTCACCACCATCGGCAACTACGACTACGGCTTCTTCTGGTACCTGTACCTCGACGGCACCATCGAATTCGAGGTCAAGGCAACCGGAATCGTCTTCACCTCCGGGCATCCCGGTGGTGACTACCCCTACGCGACAGAGATCGCCCCGGGACTCGGAGCGCCGTGTCACCAGCACCTGTTCAGCGCCCGACTCGACATGATGGTCGACGGCATCGGCAACTCCGTCGAGGAGATCGAGACCCGCCGAGTACCGATGGGCCCGGACAACCTGCACGGCAACGCCTTTGCCCTGCAACACACACCGCTCGCCACCGAATCCGAGGCCCAACGCGTCGCCGACGGCAGGGTCGGCCGCGTCTGGCACGTCACCAATCCCACCTCCTCGAGCCGGCTCGGAAAGCCCGTCGGATACACATTGCATCCCGAGGGGCAGCCGCTGCTGTTGGCCAACGACAACTCGTCGATCGCGCGACGCGCCACGTTCGCCACCAAGCATCTCTGGGTGACGCAGTTCGACCGAAGCGAACGTTATGCCGCAGGTGATTTCGTCAATCAGCACCACGGGGGAGCGGGCCTGCCGGCCTTCGTCGCCTCGAACCGTAGCCTCGTCGACGAGGACATCGTGCTGTGGCACACCTTCGGGCTGACCCACTTCCCGAGGCCCGAGGATTGGCCGATCATGCCGGTGGACTACACCGGCTTCAAACTGAAGCCTGCGGGATTCTTCGACCGCAACCCCACCCTCGACGTGCCCCGCTCGAGTTCTTCGCACTGCGCCGCATCGAGCTGCGAGGGCGGCGAGCAGAATGTCTGATACACAGTCGAGTTCGGCAGGCGTACTGCGCGGTTCCATCGGCGTCGTCGGGATCGTGTTCCTGGTCATCGCCGCTGCGGCGCCGCTGACCGCCATTGGTGGAGCCTTACCGGTCATGATCGCGACCGGCAACGGAGCGGGCGCTCCACTCGCCTACATAGTCGCGGCGATCGTCCTGCTGATCTTTAGCGTCGGATACGCGGCCATGAGCCGACACATGGTGGACACGGGCGCGTTCTACGCGTACGTGGAGGAGGGGCTCGGGAGAACTATGGGCCTCGGCGCCGCGGGTCTGGCGCTGCTGACGTACACGGCTGTTCAGGCGGGGATCTATGGCCTCGCTGCATCGACCGTCGACAGCCTGGTGGTGAAGTACGGGGGTCCCGACCTGCCGTGGTGGGTCTGGGCGCTCGGCCTCCTCGCGATCGTCGCGACGCTCGGGTACCGCAGCATCGATCTCGGTGCCAAGGTCCTCGGGGTACTGCTGGTGCTCGAGATCGGCATCATCGTGATGCTGTCGGTCGCGGTGTTCGCCAAGGGTGGTGCCGCCGGCATCGACGTCGAATCCTTCACTCCCTCGGCCTTCTTCAGTGGATCCCCGGGAATCGCCCTGATGTTCGCCATTGCGTCGTTCATCGGCTTCGAGGCCACCGCGATCTACGGCGAGGAAGCCCGCAACCCCACCCGGACGGTTCCGATCGCGACCTACGCCGCGGTCGTCACCATCGGTCTGGTGTATGCGGTCTCGAGTTGGGCGGTGGTGCTCGCCTTCGGAAGTTCGTCCGTCGGGCAGGCCGCAACCGACGACACGGCAGGGCTGACCTTCGCCGCTGCCGCCCAGTACCTGGGCCCGATGGCGGCGGACATCATGGAAATCATGCTGGTCACCAGTCTCTTCGCTGCCCTGCTTGCGTTCCACAACGCGATCGGACGGTACGTGTTCGCGCTGGCCCGCAAGGGTGTCGCCCCGTCGATGTTGGCGCGCACCCACTCTCTGCACGGCTCCCCGCACCTGGGATCACTGTTCCAGACCGTCTCGGCGGCAGTGGTTCTCGTGGTCTTCGCGGCAGCAGGCGCCGACCCGGTGCTGGAACTGTTCACGTGGATGTCCGGACTTGCCACCGTGAGCATCCTGGTTCTGATGATCCTCACTGGAGGCGCGATCATCGCGTTCTTCCGTCGATCGACCGTCGATACGCGTACCTGGCACACCGTTGTCGCCCCGGCGCTCGGAACCGTGGGGTTGGTGGGGATTCTCGGTCTGGTGCTGGACAATTTCACACTGCTCATCGGCGGTTCAGGGGTGCTCGCCGCGCTGCTGTTGGTCGTCGTGGCGGTGTTCTTCGCGGCGGGAACGGTCACGGCGCGGATGACTCGGCGGCGCACTCCCGAATCCACGGCGGTCTGAGAACCGTGCTCATGACAGGGGCGATGATTCTCGGAGCGATCGGTGCGGTGCTGCCGGTCGTCGGACATCGAAGCCGTGCCGGACGGATTCGTGTCGCACACCTGTGCATGGGCGTCGTGATGCTGGTGATGGCGATGTTCGGCATGGACGCCGCCATCGCGATTCCGGCGGGCCTCGCGCTCGTCGTCGCGGCTCTGTATGTGACCGGCAGTATTTCACCGACGTCGCCGTCCGGTCCGTGCGTCGTGGACCTGACCTGCATGGCGGTCCTACTGCTGCTGATGCCCTCGCTCCATACCCATTCGGCAACCGATTCAGGCTCCACCGCGCCGATGCACCGGCACGGAGCCGGTCTCGATCCGAGAATCGCAGTTCTGGTTCTGCTGGTTGCATGGATCGCTCTGACAATCACCATGTTTCACCGGAGACGCTCGGAACGACCGGTGGCGGCCGGCTCCCTTCTCATGATCTTCGGAATGGCACCCGTAGCTTTCTGATTCCACTATCCAGGAGACAACAATGACTACAGCAGACATCGTCTATCGCAACGGCGCAGTGTTCGTCGTGGACTCGGAGTTCACGATCGCGAGTGCGCTCGCTATCGCCGACGGCGTGATCCTGGCCACCGGTACCGACGAGGACATGGACAAGTTCGTCGGGCCGCGCACCGTGACAATCGATCTCGCAGGTAAGACAGTTCTGCCGGGCATCAACGATTCGCACCTGCATGCGGTGGCCTTCGGATTGGACACACCGCCGCTGTCGCTGGACCTGAGCTTTCCGACCGTCCGATCCATCGCCGACGTGGTCGACGCGGTGGCCGGTTCGGTGGCGAAGGCGGAGCCCGGTGAGTGGATCGTCGGAACAGGTTGGGACGAGGGATATCTGGACGAGTGCGTGTCCGATCCGGCGGTTCGACCGACTCGATTCGATCTGGATGCCGTTTCGCCCGACAATCCGGTGTTCCTGCAGGACTTCTCCCGCCATGTCTCGTGGGTGAACTCTGCCGCGCTGGAGCGGGCCGGCGTCGACGAGAAGACGGTGGTGCCGGACGGTGGAGTGATGCCGACGGAGCCGTCCGGCCGCCTGATCGGCATCCTGCAGGAGGGCGCCCAGAGTCTCGTCCAGTCTGCTCTGCCGAAGCTCACACGCGAAAGGCGAACGGAAGCAGTGCGGTCCGCGATCTCCATCCTGCAGCGAGAAGGAATCACCAGTTTCACCGACCCGGCACTCGGGCCGGGCGGCGAAGATCTGGCCGGCGGTGCGATGGGTGAGGAGGGCCTGTCCATCTACGCCGATCTCGCCGCGTCGGGGGAGCTCGGGATTCGAGTCTCGGCCCTGATGCTTCCCACCGGAATGAGCGGAACAGCCGCGGAATTCGACCGCAACCTCAGCGCGATGGAGCCGCCGTCGACCGTGGATCCGCGCATGTTCAGGATCCTCGGCGTGAAGGTATTCGCCGACGGTATTCCGCCCAGCAAGACGGCATGGATGCACCAGGAGTACGTCGGCGGCGGCTGCGGGTCACTGTGCGTGGGCGGTGACACCGACGAGCGTCGGGTACACGAGGTGACCGAGATGATTCGGGTCGGACACGAAGCGGGGCATCAGATCGGCGTGCACGTCACCGGTGATCGAGCCATCGATACGGTTGCCGACGCGTTGATCGCGGCACAGACGTCCCATCCGCGTGACGATGCGCGGCACTACCTCATTCACGGAGACTTCATCAGTGCGCAGACACTCGCGCTCCTGGCCGAGCACAATATCGGCGTCAACATGAACCCCACGATCAAGTGGACGATCGCCGATCTCGAAGAGGGTGTCGTCGGCGTCGAGAGAGCGGCGTACGAGTGGCCGTACCGAAGTGCCGTCGAGTCGGGAGTGGCATTGATGAGCTCGTCCGATGCGCCGGTCACCACACCCGACTGGAGGCAAGGCATCTCGACGATGATGCTGCGGGAGAGCCGGGCGTCGGGCAGAGTCAGCGGGCCGGAGCAGACCATCGGTTTGGCCGACGCGATACGTACGTACACGATCAATGCAGCGTGGCAGGACTTCGCCGAGTATTGGAAGGGCTCGCTCGAGCCGGGAAAGGTGGCCGACCTGTGCATTCTCGACGGTGACCTCGCTGCGATGGATCCGCACGACATTCCGTCGGTCGCCGTTGTCTCGACCGTGGTCGGGGGTGTGGAGGTCTACCGCGCCTCCGCGTGGGTTCGCCATTGAACGAGGGCGCGTCTGACCCAGAATGTGTGCGCTCAGTGACATGTTTCCGTCTCGACGATCGGCGACTGTTGTGTCGACGGTCACATCAGAAAGAGGGAGCGCATGTCGACGGATTACATCGTAGTGGGAGCAGGATCAGCAGGAAGCGTCATCGCCAGGAGGCTGCTCGATGCAGGACACACCGTGCACGTGATCGAGGCCGGACCTGTGGATACCGATCCGGCGATCCACTCACCGCAGGGCTGGCCCACGCTGTTGGGCGGCTCGCAGGACTGGGGACTGTTCACCACCCCGCAGAAGCACGCCAACGATCGCCGGATCTTCTGGCCGCGCGGACGCGTACTCGGCGGCAGCTCGTCCCTCAACGGAATGATCTACGTACGAGGACATTCCAGCGACTACGACGGGTGGGCGTCCGCAACCGGCGATGCCGGGTGGGCCTGGGAGAACGTGCTGCCGCTGTTCAAGCGTTCGGAGTCACACGAACTCGGGGCCAACGAGTTCCACGGCGGCGACGGGCCACTGCCGGTGTCCATCATGGGTACCCCGCATCCGCTTGCTGCGGCCTTCGTCGATGCGGCAGTCGAACACGGGCACAAGCTGATCGACGATTTCAACGCCGACGAGATGGTGGGTGCCGGCTACAACCACACCACTACTCGCGACGGCGAACGGATGAGTGCGTGGAAGAGCTTCGTAGGCCCGGTGATCGGGCATCCTGACCTGACTGTCACCACCGGGGCACTCGTTCACCGGGTGGTTCTCGAGAACGGCCGTGCGGTGGGAATCGAGTACAGCCGCGGGGGTTCCGAGGTGGAGCGATTGTTCGCGGATCACGAGGTGATCCTCTGCGGTGGAGCTCTCGGATCACCGAAGACGTTGCTGCTCAGTGGAATCGGACCGGCCTCGCACTTGGCCGAACTCGGGATCGACACGGTCGTGGACCTGCCGGGTGTTGGCGAGAATCTGCACGACCACCTGCTGCTGAGCAACATCTACGAGTCCCTCGCGCCGCTCGCAGCCGGTACGAACAATCTGCTCGAGGCGCAGCTCTACGCCCGCAGCAATGGATGGGCCGGCGCTGCACCGGATCTGCAGCCCCTGTTCATGCACATTCCGTACCCGGCAGACGGCTACCCGGTGCCCGAGAACGGTTACACCATCGCACCCGGCATCGTCGCTCCCCGCTCGCGCGGGACGTTGCGGTTGGCGTCATCGGACCCGAGCGAACTGCCGCTGGCGGATCCGAACATTCTGGCCGATCCGTACGACCTCGAAGCGATGGTCGACGCGGTGGAGATCTGCCGTGAGATCGGTGCATCCGACGCGTTCGCGCCGTGGCGGAAGGCCGAGGTGGTTCCGGGGCCGAGTGCGCGCACACGCGACGACCTGCGGGCCTATGTTCGACAGACCGCCGGCACGTACCACCATCAGGTCGGCACCTGCAAGATGGGTGCGGACTCGGATCCCAATGCTGTTGTCGGAGCGAATCTTCGAGTGCGCGGCGTCGAAGGGCTGCGGGTCGCGGACGCGTCGATGATGCCCACCGTGCCGTCGGGCAACACCAACGCGCCGTCCATCATGGTCGGTGAGCGGGCCTCAGATCTGATTCTGGGGAGCTAGACCCTACGGGCGGGGCCTGCGGAGGATGCGCCGGCCCCGCTCACCCGGCGCGATACTCCCGCGGTGACATCCCGTACGTCTCCTTGAACAGTTTCGAGAAGTTCGAGGAATCGATCAAACCGTGACGCGCACAGATGGTTCCGATGCTATCCGCGGCGAATCGAGGGTCGCGGAGATCGCGATGGCAGCGATCGAGCCGCCTGGATCTGATCCACCCAGCCACCGTGCGACCGTCGGACTCGAAGAGTTTCTGTAGGTAGCGCGTCGAAATATGCAGGCGCGCAGCGAGAGAGGCCGTGGACAGCGAGGGATCGGACAGGTGCGATTCGACGAGGCCCTTGGCCTCGATCAGCAGTGTCGAACCCGGAGCCTCGTGGGGTGCTGCGTCGTCGAGAGCGGCACCGAGAAGATCGAGTACCGCGTGCTCGAGCATCGGCGTGGTGGGCAGAGTGCCGTCGAGGGCGTTGCGGCGCAGGGTATGCAGAAAAGGCGACACCAACGCGCCAACGCCGCGGGCACCCTCGATGCACCGCGCCGCCACAGTGGTCAGTTCCCGAGAGTCGATACGCAGTTCTCGACGCGGGAACATCACGACGAACATCTCGAAATTGCCGGCGAAATGCAGCTCGTACGGGGCGCTGGTGTCGTACACCGCGAAGTCACCCGGGGTCAGCACGGCCTCGCGCTCGTTCTGAACGATCGTGCCGCGCCCCGTCAGCTGCAGACCGACCTTGATCAAGCCCGGATCGGCCCGCCGGATAGTCGCGCGGGTCCGCCGGACGTCGACCTCGCGGCCGGTCACCTCGCTCAGTTGCAAGGCCCCCAGCGTCGACGACACCAGTGTGCCCTCGAACGACGACGGCCCGGTGGACACAGCGTCCAGCGGCACGAATGCCGTCGAGACGTTCTCGCGCCATTGCTCGAAACTCTGTGCCACCGGGCTCATGTCATACGGCTGGACGGTTGTCGATCAGACGGCGAGCCTTGCCGATCGAACGCTCGAGGGCAGCCGGTGCGACGACATCGACTCCAACACTGACTCCGATGCGATCCTTGACCAGCTTCTTCAACGTCGCCGCTGCCACCGAATGCGCGTCGAGCGGGGCGTCGGGACGGGCTTCGACCAGTACCGTCATCGAGTCCATGCGGCCTGCGCGCTCGAGCACACACTGGAACTGCGGTGCCAGGGCGGGAACCGTCAGAATCAGCTCCTCGATCTGTGTCGGGAACAGGTTGACTCCACGCAGGATGATCATGTCGTCGGTACGGCCGGTGACCTTCTGCATCCGACGCATCGTGCGAGCCGTTCCGGGCAGCAGACGGGTCAGATCCCGAGTCCGGTAACGGATGATCGGCATCGCTTCCTTGGACAGCGAAGTGAACACCAGTTCACCCTCCTCACCGTCGGGCAGGACTTCGCCGGTCACCGGGTCGATGACCTCCGGGTAGAAATGATCCTCCCAGATGTGGAGTCCGTCCTTGGTTTCGACGCATTCCATCGCGACGCCCGGGCCCATGACCTCGGACAGGCCGTAGATGTCGACGGCGTCCATGTCGAGGGTCTTCTCGATCTCCTTGCGCATCTCCTCGGTCCACGGCTCCGCGCCGAAGACACCGGTCCGCAGGGACGTCTTCGCTGGATCGATGCCCTTCTTGACCATCGCGTCCACGATGGTGAGCATGTAGGACGGCGTGACCATGATGGCGTCGGGCTCGAAGTCCTCGATGAGCTGAATCTGACGATCGGTCATACCACCCGACATCGGGATGACGGTGCAGCCCAATCGTTCTGCGCCGTAGTGCGCGCCGAGACCGCCGGTGAAGAGTCCGTATCCGTAGGCGACGTGCACCTTGTCGGACGGCTTCACCCCGCCGGCGCGAAGGCTACGAGCGATGAGGTCCGCCCAATTGCTGATGTCGTTCGCGGTGTAGCCGACGACGGTCGGTCGGCCGGTGGTGCCCGAGGACGCGTGGATGCGCGAGACCTGGTTCTGCGGGACGGCGAACATGCCGAAGGGGTAGTTCTCGCGTAGATCCTTTTTGGCGGTGAAGGGGAACTTCGCGAGATCCGACAGGTCCTTCAGATCGGTCGGGTGCACCCCCGCGTCGTCGAAGGCCTTCTTGTAATGCGGAACGTTGTCGTAGGCGTGCTGCAGTGACCACTGCAGGCGCTCCAACTGCAGGGTGGAGATCCGATCGCGAGACGCGAATTCGATGTCGGGGGTGTCTGTGGGGGCGGACAGCACACTGGTCATGATTGCTCTCTCGTGGTCTCAGGCGTCGAAGTCGACGGTGACGGTGTCGCTGAGTGGGTAGGTCTGGCAGGTGAGCACGAAGCCGGCAGCGACCTCGTTGTCTTCGAGGGCGTAGTTGCGACGCATGTCCACGTCACCGCTGGTGACCTTTGCGCGGCAGGTGCCGCACACGCCGCCCTTGCAGGCGAAGGGAAGGTCGGAGCGCAGCTGCTCACCGGAATCGAGGATCGACTCGTCCTGGGGGAGAGTGCCCGTCACGGAGCGGCCGTCGAGGGTGATCGTGACCTCGCTGCTCGGTCCGGTCACGCCGGGTTCGCGATGCTTCTCCTGGGGTGGCGGGACATCGTCGACGTAGAAGAGTTCGGCGTGGATGCTGGTCTTCGCCACACCGAGGTCTCCGAGAACCTGTTGGGCATCGGTGACCATCCCGAACGGGCCACACAACCAGAAATGATCGATATCCGGTGTGGCGACGACCGTGTCGAGTATCTCGCGCAGTCGCTGCGCGTCGAGTCTTCCGCTGAACAGTTCGACCTCGCGAGGCTCCCTGGACAGCACGTGAATGACGTCGAACCGGCTGCCGTACTGGTCCTTCAGGTCCGCGATCTCCTCGGCGAACATCACCGTTCGGGTCCGCCGATTACCGTACAGCAGAACCACTTCGGCGTCGGGGTTCGCCAACACCGAAGCGGCGATCGACAGCATCGGGGTGATGCCCGAGCCGGCCGCGATGAGAACGTGCCTGCCACCTGCAGCGGGGTCTGCGTGGAAATTGCCGGTGGGTCCTTGGACGTCGATACGGTCGCCCGCTTTGACCTCGTGGACGAGCCACGACGAGAACAGACCGTCGGTGACCTCGCGAACGCCGACGCGTGGTCGCGTACCGGCGGCAGCGCAGATGGAATACGAACGACGATGTTCGACGCCGTCGACCGTACGACTGAGCATCAGCGATTGACCGGGGCGAAAGTCGAACTCCTCGCGCAGGTCCTCGGGGACGTCGAAGGTGACGGCCACGGCGTCGTCGCACAGTGACTCGACGTCGGCGACGGTCAACGTGTGAAAGGGCTTGTTCCGCAGATTCTTCTGTACGGGTGCAGCGGTGACGGTCATCAGATTTCCTTCACGTGGTCGAAGGGCTCCAGGCAGTCGTCGCACCGGTACTGGGCTTTGCAGAGGGTGGCACCGAACTCGGATGTGAGCCGGGTGTTCGCGGAACCGCACTGAGGGCAGTTGATTCGGCGTGGCTTCACGGTGAGCGTCAACGGGACCGGTCCGGTCGTTCGGGCCGGAGCCGGGCCGGGCACGGAGTAGCCGGATTCGCGGAGCTTGCGCAGCCCTTCCTCGGAGATCCAGTCGGTGCTCCACGCGGGGCTGAGACTGGTGACGATCTCGACGTCGGAGTAGCCGTGATCGTGCAGTTTGTGCGCGATGTCGTCGCGCATCGTCGCCATCGCCGGGCATCCCGAGTACGTCGGGGTGATGGTGACGAGCACGCTTCCGTTCTCGCGTACCTCGACGTCACGCAGGACTCCGAGGTCGTCGAGGGTGAGCAGCGGCATCTCGGGATCCATGACGGTGGCTGCGATCTCACGCGCTGCTCGTTCGAGAGTGGTCACCAGACTCCCTCCGGATGCGCTCTCGCCACGACCTGCATCTCGGCGACGAGGGGGCCGAAGGCCTCGGTGTGGATTCCGCGCCTACCGCCGCGGCCGCCGATGGTGCCGACCGACTTGCCCTCGGGGGCCTCGAGTTCGGCTGCGTGCAGTACCTGCGCGAGAACGGAATCGAATTCTTCGCCGACAGTGCGAGGGTCGACGCCGACCCCGACCTTCGCCAGAGCGATCTCCTCGTCGGTCGGGACGAACAGTTCGGAGACGTAGGGCCAGATACGGGTGACTGCCTCGCGGACGCGTCGCTTCGATTCGTCGGTTCCGCACCCCAGGGTGACGACCCAGCGCGCTGCGTAATCACGATGGTAGGTCAGCTCTTTGACTCCCTTGTTCGCGACAGCGGCGAGCACGGGGTCGCGGGAGTCGGTCAGCCGTGCGAACACCGCGAGCCGCCACGTCGAGAAGACCAGCAGGCGAACCTGCGACTTGGCGAAGTCCCCGTTGTCGAGTTCGGTGAGCCGCACGTTCCGGAAATCGGCTTCGTCCCGGAAGAACGAGAGTGCATCCTCGGCCGGTGCGGGGGAGGTGTCCGAAATGAACGGCACGACCGTGGGATCGGCCTTGGCTGCGCGGGCCAGTAGCAGCCTGGCCTGGCCGAGGAGGTCGAGTCCGACGTTGGCCAGAGCGACTTCTTCTTCGAGTTCGGGCGCGCGGGTGCTCCACTGAGCGAGACGCTGTGAGCTGATCAGCGCGTCGTCGCCGAGCATGAGGCAGTACGCGGCAAGAGCTTTCGGGTCGACGTCGTCCGGGATGGTGGTGTCGACCCCGGCAAGTGGGTCGTCGAAACTTGTTCCGAAGGCCCACTGCCCGTGCGAATTCTCGTCGACGAGGCCCTCGTAGGCGTTGTCGTGATCGGTCATGAGTGCTTGTCCTCTTGCAGAGTGGGTCTCACATGTGGGGAACGTTGTCGGGGATCTCGTAGAACGTGGGGTGGCGGTACACCTTGTCGCCACTCGGCGCGAAGAACGGATCCTTCTCCGACGGCGACGACGCAACGATCGAGTTGGACGGGACCACCCAGATGCTGACGCCTTCGTTGCGACGGGTGTAGACGTCGCGCGCGTGTCGCAGGGCCATGTGGTCGTCGGCGGCGTGGAGCGATCCGACGTGCACGTGGTTCAGGCCGCGCTTGCCGCGTAGGAACACCTCGTACAGCGGCCAATCGGCTTTTACTGCTTCCCTTTTCGGTTCGACCGGCACAGTGTCGGTGGGTACTGCGCCGTGTCCGCCCTCTGCGGTGAATTCCGTCATGATGCGTTCCTTGCTGCGAATGCGGTTGCGGCCTCGCGAACCCAGGCGCCGTCCTCGTGCGCTGCGCGGCGGTTCGCGATGCGCTCGACGTTGGAGGCGCCGTTGCCCTTGATCACCTGCATGAACTCGGACCAGTCGGGCTCGCCGAAATCGTGCGACTTGCGTTCTTCGTTCCACTTCAGGTCCGGGTCGGGGAACGTGACTCCGAGGGCCTTCGCCTGCGGGATCGACATGTCGACGAAGCGTTGGCGCAGTTCGTCGTTGGTGTGACGCTTGATGCCCCACTTCATGGACTGCTCGGTGTTGGGGGACTCGTCGTCCGGCGGGCCGAACATCATCAGTGCCGGCCACCACCAGCGGTTCACCGATTCCTGAACCATGGCGCGCTGTTCGTCGGTTCCGCGCATCATCGTCGCGAGCAGTTCGTAACCCTGTCGCTGGTGGAAGGACTCTTCCTTGCAGACGCGGATCATCGCGCGCGCATACGGCCCGAAACTGCTGCGGCACAAGGGAACCTGGTTGCAGATCGCTGCACCGTCGACGAGCCAGCCGATGGTGCCCACGTCGGCGTACGTCAGGGTGGGGTAATTGAAGATCGAGGAGTACTTCTGCTTGCCCTCGATGAGCTTGACCGTCAGGTCGGCGCGGTCCGCTCCGAGCGTCTCCGCCGCGGAGTAGAGGTAGAGGCCGTGACCGGCTTCGTCCTGCACCTTGGCCATCAGGATCGCCTTGCGGCGCAGTGAGGGTGCGCGGGTGAGCCAGTTTCCCTCCGGCTGCATTCCGATGATCTCGGAGTGCGCATGCTGAGCGATCTGGCGAATGAGCGACTTGCGATAGCCGTCGGGCATCCAGTCACGTGGCTCGACGCGCTGTTCGCGGGCGACGGTGTCGTCGAATTCATCCTGCAGCGTCTCGGTCGACAAGGTGTTTGACGTGGTCATAAGTCCTACTTTCATTACCGAATGATCGGTTGGTAACCAGTATGCATCGGAGTGACCCCCGGCACAAGTGCGGTGAGAGCGGCTACGCCGCACGTGCACGGAAATTCGTAGCAGGGGTCGAACTTCCGCTCACATGCCGACGAAGGAGGCTCTCGTCTTGTTCAGGAACGCGTCCACGGCGGCCTTGTGGTCGGCGGTCTGGCCCAGGGCGGTCTGTGCCTGCGCCTCGCGGTCCAGGGCGTCGGACAGTCCGGAGCGCGCGATCAGCGACTTGACCTGCTTGTAGGCCTGGGTCGGTCCGGCTGCGAGGGACGCGGCCAGCGTGCGCGCTGTCTCGAGAACGTCGGCGTCGTCGACGACGCGATGTATCAGGCCCCAGTCGAGGGCCTGCGCGGCGGTGACCCTGTCGCCGAGCAGCATCAGACCCGCGGCCCGGCTCGATCCGAGTGCCTCGACCAGAGTGAAACTCAATCCCGAGTCACTGGCCAAGCCGATGCCGGTGAACGCCGTCGCGAACGTCGACTTGGTGCCCGCGACCCGAATATCTCCTGCGAGCGCGATTCCGAGACCGGCGCCGACGCAGGCACCGGGGATCGCCACGACGATCGGCACGTCGAGCGCAGCGAGCCCTCGGATGACCGGGTTGTAGTGCTCGCCGACGGTATCCATCGCCGTGGCCGGGTCTGCTTCGAGTGCGGTGACATGCTCACCCAGATCCTGACCGACGCAGAAGTTCTTGCCCTCGGCGGTGATGAGTACTGCGCGCACCTCGGGTGCGGCAGCGTTCTGGACGGCCTCCGCCAGCGCGACTTTTGTCGTCACGTCGAGGGCGTTGTGTGCCTCGGAGCGAGCGAGGGTGATGGTCGCCAGGCCGTCGGTGATGTCGAACCGTACCGTCATGCGTTCGTCCAATCGTGAAAGCCGCGACCGGACTTGCGTCCGATGTCGCCGCGAGCAACCATGTCTCGCAACAACTGCGGGGGTGTGAACCTGTCGCCGAGTGTCGACGCCAGGTGTTCTGCGATCGCGAGCCGAACGTCCAACCCGACGAGGTCGGTCGACCGCAGCGGACCCATCGGGTGCTTGTAACCGAGTTCCATGGCGCGGTCGATGGATTCGGCGTCGGCGACGCCCTCCTCCAGCATCCGAATGGCTTCGAGCCCCAGGCAAACCCCGAGCCGTGACGTCGCGAATCCGGGGGAGTCGTTGACGAGCACCTCGGTTTTGCCCAGCAGCGACACCCACTGCCGTACTCGCTCCACCACGTCCGGGGATGTGGCCGGCGCGCGCACGATCTCGACGAGAGTCGACGCCGGGACCGGGTTGAAGAAGTGCATCCCGACGAAGCGGCTCGGATCACTGAGTGCCGCACCGAGTTCGGCGATGGAGATCGAGCTCGTGTTCGACGCGATGACGGTCTGGGGCCCGGCGATCTTGTCGACGAGGGCGAGCACCTCGATCTTGAGCGACGGGATCTCGGGCACCGCTTCGACAATCAGGTCGAGCTCGGCAGGCAGGTCGGACGGCCCCGCGACCGTGGAGACCCGGGCGAGAATGGCCGACGGGTCCTCGCTGAGCTTGCCGCGCTCGTGCGCCCGAGCCAAGCCCGTCTCGACTCGACCGAGAGCGGCCTGCTGATCGGCGGCTTCGGCGATGACGACGGTGGATCCGAGCGCCGCGAAGACCTGCGCGATCCCTGCACCCATCCGTCCTCCGCCGACGACAGCCACTTTCACGGGAGCGGTCATTTTTTCTTCTCCAGAAATGCCGTCATCCGGCGTTGTTTGTCTTCGGTCTCGAACAGCACGGCCTGCGCGATGTCGTCGGCCCACGGGTGCGAACCGGGTGCATCGAGGATCTTTTTGGTCAGCGTCAGCGCCAGGGGTGCTTGCTTGGCGATGCGATCGGCCAGGGCATGGGCGGCAGCCAACGGCTCGTCGACGACGTCCAGCACCAGGCCGGAGCGGAGTGCCACCTCGGCGTCGAGCGTTCGGCCACCGAGGAGAACCTGCTTCGCGACGGATACACCCACCAACGTCGGCAAGCGGTAGCTGGCCCCGGCGGCAGCCATGATGCCCAGCCCCGGTTCGGGATTGCCGAACACGGCCGTCGGCGACGCGATACGGATGTCGCAGGCGTACGACAGTTCGGCCCCACCGCCGAGGGCGTAACCCCGCACCGCGGCGATCGTCGGCAGGGGCAATGCGGCAAAGCGGTCGAACAGGTTTCGGTTGATGCCGCGCAATGCGTCGTCGCGGGTACGGGCGCGCAGCTGATTGATGTCGGCACCCCCGGCGAAGTGCTCGCCCGCGCCGGTCAGGATCACGATCTTCGGATCCTGCTCCACGAGCCCGCACACCTCGTGCAACTCACCGATCATCTCGGCATCGATCGCATTGCGCTGCTTCACACGGGCCAACGTCACGATGACGCGGTCGGTCCGCTCCTCGACGACGAGTGTGTTCACGGTGCCTCGATCAACATCGACACGCCTTGCCCGACGCCGACGCAGAGCGTCGCGAGTCCGCGGGACGCCTTCTCGCGTTCCATCCGGCCCAACAGCGTCAACAGGATTCGCGCGCCGGACGAGCCGAGAGGATGGCCGAGAGCGATGGCCCCGCCGTCGGCATTGACGATGTCCTCGTTCAGCTTCAACTGCCGGATGACGCCGAGCGACTGGGCTGCGAAGGCCTCGTTGAGTTCGACGGCACCGAGGTCGTCGGCCGACCACCCGGCGCGAGCGAGCGCCTTCTGTGTCGACGGCACCGGCCCGAGCCCCATGATGTGCGGTGCGATACCGGCGCTGGCGCTGGTGACGATGCGGCCACGAACCTCGAGGCCGTACTTCTTCACGGCTTCCTCCGACGCCACCACCAGCGCCGACGCACCGTCGGTGAACGGCGACGAAGTGCCCGCAGTGACGATGCCGTCCTTGCGGAAGACGGTCTTCAGCGTGCCGAGTTTCTCCAATGTGGTTCCGCGCCGCGGTGTCTCGTCCTGGGTGACGTCTCCGTTCTTGGTCGAGACGGGCACGATCTCGTCGGCGAAGCGTCCGGCATCCTGAGCAGCGATGGCACGCTGCTGGCTGCGGAAGGCGAAGGCGTCGGACTCGGCGCGGGTGATGCCCTCGCTGAGCGCGACCTCCTCGGCCGTCTCGCCCATCGACAGGGTGATCTTGGGGTCGGTCCCCGCGTCGTGCGCAGCGAAGGTCGGATTGGTGAATCGCCAGCCGAGGGCGGTGTCGAAGATGTCTCCGGGCTTGGCCCACGCCGTCCCCGGCTTCGCCATGACCCAGGGCGCGCGGGTCATGGACTCGACGCCACCGGCGACGACGATGTCGGCCTCACCGCTGCGGATGGTGCTCGCGGCGTTGGCCACTGCCGTCAGTCCGCTCGCGCACAGTCGGTTGACGGTGTAGCCCGGCACTGTGTGGGGGAGTCCTGCGAGCAGAACTGCCATTCTCGCCACGTCACGATTGTCCTCGCCCGCCTGGTTCGCGGCACCGAGAATCACCTCGTCGATTCGATCGACGGGCACGCCGGCTCGGCGGACGGCCTCGGCGACCACGATCCCCGCCAGGTCGTCGGGACGCACGGTCGACAGTGCGCCGCCGTAGCGTCCGTGCGGCGTGCGCGCACCGGCCACGAGAAATACTTCGCCCACTGGGAACTCCTTCGTACGGTTGCGTCATTAATAACCGAACATTCGGTCGTTTGGCAAGGGCTGCTGCCCATGGTGCTGTGGAATCGGCCTTCGGCTGAGAAGATGTGGACATGACAACCGCACGCGCGCCGCGCAAGACCGGCATGCCGGGCCGGCCCGGATACGATCTGGATTCACTGCTGGCCGTGGCGGTCAAGGTCTTCAACGACCGTGGGTACGACGGCACCAGCATGGAGGTTCTGGCGAAGCGGCTCGGTATCACCAAGTCCTCGATCTACCACCATGTATCCGGCAAGTCGGAGCTTCTCGAACTCGCCCTGTCGCGGGCTCTCAATGCACTGTTCGCGGTGACGACCGAGGATCGGGCCACGACCGGGCGGTACATCGACCGGCTCGAATACCTGGTGCGTCGCAGCGTGGACATCCTGTGTGCAGAGCTGCCCTACGTCACGCTGCTTCTGCGCGTCCGCGGCAACACCGATGTCGAGCGTCGGGCGCTCGCCCGTCGCCGCGAGTTCGATTCGTTCGTCACCGGACTCGTGGTCGCCGCCGCCGAAGAGGGCGACCTGCGTCCAGGGGTGGATCCGGCTCTGGCGTCCAAGCTCGTGTTCGGCACGGTCAACTCGCTCATCGAGTGGTATCGCCCGCGCACCGGCGGATCCGTCGAAGAACTGGCCGACGCCGTGGTCGCGCTGACCTTCGACGGACTGCGCCGCACGTAGCAACGCAAGTCTTGACTTCTCGGCGTTCGGCGGCGATGGTAATTACCGACCGAACGTACGGTGAGATGGAGGCGTTGTGAGCAGACTTCTGGAAAGCTATGCCCAGGGCACGTGGTATTCCGCGACCGACGAGGGAACGCCGCTGCTGAGCGCAGTCGACGGCAGTGAGATCGCCCGGGTGTCATCCAGCGGTCTCGACGTCGCGGGCATGGTCGATTACGCCCGCACCGTCGGAGGGTCCGCGCTCGCAGCCCTGACGTTCCACGAACGCGCGGCGCTGCTCAAGCAACTGGGCCTGACGTTGCTGGCCGGGAAAGAGGAGTTCTACCAACTCTCCCGGCACACCGGAGCCACCACTCGCGATTCCGGCGTCGACATCGACGGCGGATTCGGAACCGTGCTGAGCTATGCGAGCAAGGCTCGACGCGAACTCCCCAACGAGACGGTCTACCTCGACGGCGCCATCGAGCAGCTCGGCAAGAAGGGCACCTTCCTCGGTCAGCACATCTACACCTCGCGGCGCGGTGTCGCCGTGCAGATCAACGCCTTCAACTTCCCCGTCTGGGGCTTCCTCGAAAAGCTGGCACCCGCGTTCATCGCGGGCGTGCCGTCGATCGTCAAGCCCGCCAGCCAAACTGCATACCTCACCGAGCTGGTGTTCCGGCGGATCATCGAGTCGGGGCTGCTACCCGAGGGCTCGGTACAGCTGCTGTGTGGCAGCGCCCGCGGCGTGCTCGACCATCTCGGTGGTCAGGACTCGGTGGCGTTCACCGGATCGGCCGACACCGCAGCGACCCTGCGCTCACACCCCAACGTCGTCGGTGAGGGACTGCACTTCACGGCCGAGGCGGACTCGCTGAACGCATCCATCCTGGGTTCGGATGTGACACAGAGTGATCCGGAGTTCGACCTGTTCGTCAAAGGTGTCTTCACCGAGATGACGGCCAAGGCCGGCCAGAAGTGCACTGCCATCCGCCGCGTGTTGGTGCCGCAGGACTCGGTCGAGCCCGTCATCGAGGCGCTGAAGGCCAAGCTCGACACGGTGGTCGTCGGTGACCCGCAGGACGATGGCGTCACCATGGGAGCGTTGGCCAGCATCGACCAGCGCGACGAGGTCCTCAAATCCATTCGTGGACTGACCAAGTCCGCCACTGTGGTGTTCGGCGACCCGGAGACGGTGGATCAGCGAGCGGGTGCGTTCATGGCACCGGTGTTGCTGAAGGTCGGTGACAAAGCCGCCACCGAACCGCACGAGATCGAGGCCTTCGGTCCTGTCTCGACCGTCATCGGATACGACAGCACTGCAGACGTGCTCGATCTGGTGGCCCGCGGAAAGGGTTCTCTGGTTGCATCTCTGGTGACCAAGGACGCTGCGATCGCCCGCGAGGTCGTGCTGGGCAGTGCGCCGTACCACGGCCGCATCCTGGTCCTGAACTCCGAGGACGCCAAGGAATCCACAGGCCACGGCTCGCCACTACCGGTACTGGTGCACGGCGGTCCGGGCCGAGCGGGCGGCGGTGAAGAACTCGGTGGTATCCGCGGCGTGCTGCACCACATGCAGCGCACCGCAATTCAGGGAACCCCTGACGTGCTGACGGCGGTCGGCAACAAGTGGGTCACCGGCGCGCAGCAGACCACCGGCGACGTTCATCCGTTCCGTAAGAACCTGGGCGAGCTGACACTGGGCGACACGATCATCGGTGGCCCACGACAGGTCACCCGCGCCGACATCGACCACTTTGCCGAGTTCACCGGCGACACCTTCTACGCACACACCGATCCCGAAGCAGCAGCGGCCAACCCGTTGTTCGGCGGAATCGTCGCGCACGGCTACCTGGTGGTCTCGCTGGCAGCCGGTCTGTTCGTCGACCCGGCACCGGGCCCCGTCCTGGCGAACTTCGGCGTCGACAACCTGCGCTTCCTGACGCCCGTCAAGGCCGAGGATTCATTGACGGTGACACTGACCGCCAAATTGATCACTCCGCGTCAGAGTGCCGATTACGGTGAGGTGCGTTGGGACGCAGTGGTCGTCAACCAGGACGGTGACCCGGTCGCCACGTACGATGTTCTCACTCTCGTCGCGAAGCCCGAGGCCGCATCATGAGCATGCGAGTCGCGGTCTGTTACGGAATGCCCGAGGATACTGACGCATTCGATCGTCACTACTCCGAGGTGCACGTGCCCCTCGCTCGCGCCGTCCCCGGTCTGATCGACTTCACCTGGGGCACGCTCGACTCACTCGACGATTCACCGCCGCCGTACTACGCGATCGCCAGCCTGTACTTCGCGGACGAGGCATCGCTGAAGACCGGCTTGGCCTCGCCAGAGATGAAGGCGGCAGGCAAGGATCTGCGCAACTTCGCGACCGGTGGCGTCACGATGTTCACCCAGAACGAGCGATCGGTGTTGCAGCCGTGACGGATTCGAAGATCGCTCGAGAGATGTTCGAGGTCGATGCAGCATCGCGCAAGCTCGGAATCGAGCTGATCGAGCTGTCACCCGGGCATGCCAGGATGTCGATGGTCGTCACCGAGGACATGGTCAACGGATACGCCATCACCCACGGCGGCTACGTGTTCCTGTTGGCGGACACCACGTTCGCGATGGCCTGCAACTCCCACGAGGACTCGGCCGTCGCAGCCCGCTGCGACATTCGTTACCTGCGTCCGACGAAGACCGGCGACGTCCTGGTCGCGGACGCCGTCGAGCGTGCGAGGTTCGGCCGCAACGGGCTGTACGACGTGTCGGTGTCGTGTCGAGGTGAGCTGGTCGCAGAGTTCCGAGGCGACAGTCGCACGATAGCGCGGTAACGATCGAACCCGTGGAAGTACTGTGAGTCGGTGACCACTGCGGACCTCTCGGCGCTGGCAGACGCAACCGCCGCAGCTGTGGGCGGTGCCGTGTCGGTGATGGACCCGCAGGGCTACGTGGTTGCGTACTCGTCGGTTCCAGGGCAGCCGATCGACGACGTACGGCGCGACGGCATCCTGGGCAAGCAGGTCCCGGCCCGATACATGGTGCATCACATCGATCCGGATTTCCGGCGTAGTTCGACGGTCCATGTGGTCGACGTGGCCGGAGCGCTACCGCGTCTGGCAGTTGCGGTCTCGGCGGACGGGGAGTACCTCGGCTCCATCTGGTGCATCGTGTCCACACCTCCCTCCGGTCCACCCGATCGAGGTGTGGTGACCGCATTGACGCGCGCTGCGGCTGCCGCGGCACCGCTGCTCCTCGCTCGGCTCCGTCCGACCGGACCCGGTAACCCCAGGGCCCGTGCGTTGTTGACCGATCCCGCCGTCGTCACCTCGCCGGGTAGCCCATTCGCGGTTGTGGCGGCGACGGTCGACTCGGCGCAACCCGAGGCCCTGCTCGTGCAGCTCGGGGGTCTGTTGGAGCTCACATTCGGCGGAGATGCGGATTCCGGTTTCATCGTCGACGATCACGTCGTGTTCTTCGTCGTGGCGAGGGACGACGACCGCGGTGTCGCCGAGGAGGCCGAGGAGGTCCGACGGCGGGCGGAGGTGGCATTCGGTGTACCGGTGACCTTCGCGATCGGTGGGCCGCATGCCCGGCCCGCGGTGGCGCGTGCCCACGCGCACTGGACGCTGGGAGCGATCGAGACAGGTTCATACACAACGACATTCGCGCAGAGTCGGGTGCCGGTCACCCTGAAGAGGGCGTCCGATGCGCTCTCGGACGTGCCGCTGGCGATTCCGGCCGTAGAACGAATGCTCACCTACGACGCTGCCGAAGGGACCGACTACGGCGCGACGGTGCTGGCGCTACTCGCGCACGAATCCAACGTCGCCGCAGCGTCGGCATCGCTGTATCTGCACGCCAATACCTTTCGCTATCGGCTGCGGCGGACGAGGGAACTCTTCGATCTCGATCTCGATGACCCCGATACTCGATTGCTCGTGTGGATGTCGCTGCGGCTCAGGGCCGGACGCTGAGCACCTTGCCTGGGTTGAGCAGATAATGCGGGTCCAGTAGTTCCTTGATGCCCCGCTGCAGTTCGGCTGCGACCGGGTCGAGTTCGGTTTCGAGGAGGTCCCGTTTGAGCAGCCCGACTCCGTGCTCGCCGGTGATGGTTCCGCCGAGTGAGAGAGCGAAGGCCGCGATCTCGTCGAACGCTCGGTGAGCCTTGGCCAACGATGCCGGATCGCTGGGGTCGACGATGACCGTCGGATGAATGTTTCCGTCACCGGCGTGGCCGACGACTCCGATGACGATGCCCAGCCGGTCCGCCACCCGACCCACCTCGTCGATCATCGTCGCAAGTTGTGAAATGGGTACGGACACATCGTCGACCAACTGTGAACCCAGGCGCTCCAGCGCGGGATAAGCCAGGCGACGGGCCTGGACGAGTTGTTCCGACTCGACCTCGTCCTCGGCGACTGCCACGTCGGTGGCGCCGGATTCGGTGCACAGCGCGGCGATCGCCTCGAGTTGCTGCACTGCACCGTCGCCGATGTCGGACTGCGCGATCAGCACTGCCGCCGCGTCGGTTCCGAAGTCCATCCGCGCGTAGGTGTCGATCGTGGTAATGGTGGTGCGGTCCAACAGCTCGAACAGGCTCGGGGTAATACCTGCCGCACGGATCTGTGTGACGGCTTCGCCCGCGGCAACGGTCGACGGGAAAGTCGCGGCCATGGTCAGCGGAGTAGCGCTGGGGAAGTCGAGGCCGACGGTGACCTCGGTGATTATGCCGAGGGTTCCTTCCGATCCGACGAACAGGTCCGCGAGGGAGAGGCCCGCAACACCTTTGACGGTGCGGCGACCGACGAACGTCGCTCGGCCGTCGGCAAGCACCACGCGCAATCCCCGCACGAACCGAGCTGTCACGCCGTACTTCACGCAGCACAAGCCGCCCGCATTGGTGGCAACGTTGCCCCCGATCGTCGACGCCTCCCAACTGGACGGGTCGGGCAGGTACGTCAAACCCTGTTCACGGGCAGCGTCTTTCAATTCCTTGTTCGTCACGCCGGGTTGCACGACGGCAACGCGGTCGACGACGTCCAGCTCGATGATCTCGTTCATGCGGCGAGTGTTGAGTGCGATGGCTCCATGGCTGGAGTTCGCAGCGCCCGCCAGGCCCGTCAGTGCACCCTGAGGTACCACTGGAATGCGATGTGTCGATGCAATTCTCATGATCGCCTGGACGTCGGACTCGGTGGTCGGCAGTACCGCGACGAGCGGAAGTGCGGATTCACAGAGGGCTGCCGCGTCGCGTCGATAGCTTTCGAGGATGTCCGGATCGGTCACCACCGCGTCGGAGCCGAGGGCCTGCGTGAGTTCGTCGAGGATCGGCAAGTCGAGCACGAGCCTCGACGAGGGTGCAGTCATGAGTCCGAGTATGACCCTCCGTCACTGGCGGCGTCTGCGTCGTTTCGGACCAACATCAGCGCGTTGATCGGTGGATTTCGACGAATGTGCAGGCACCCACGCTCGGCATCGTCTGTGCCACCTTGACAAACCATCGTGTCGGCGGTCACAGTGATTACCGACCGAATGGACGGTGAGTTATATCCGGTTTTCGGTCGCCGAGATTGTTCGTGTTCGATCCCTTTCACCCTGCCTCACGACACTCCGAATCGCCGCTTCAGTATCCGAGCGCCGGAGCCCGAACGAAACGAGACAAGTCGATGTCAACACAGGTCGAGACGCCCATCGGGGTGTCGCGCGAGCACCGCCGCGCCGCGATGGCCAGCATGGTCGGAACCACGGTCGAGTGGTACGACTTCTTCATCTACGCGCAGGCGGCGTCGCTGATCTTCGCCCAACTGTTCTTCGCGCCCATGGGCTCGTCCGGACAGCTCGTCGCCTACGTCACCATCGGCATCAGCTTCGTCTTCCGGCCTCTCGGGGCCATCGTTGCGGGGTACTTCGGTGACAAGATCGGTCGCAAGAAGGTCCTCATCGCGACCCTCACCCTGATGGGCGCGGCCACCGTCGGAATGGGACTGCTGCCGACCTACGCGACCATCGGCATCTGGGCCCCGATCATCCTGATCGTGCTGCGCATCCTGCAGGGATTCTCCACCGGCGGCGAGTGGGGCGGCGCGGCGCTGATGGCCGTCGAACATGCCCCGAAGGGCAAGCGCGGAATCTACGGTGCCGCAACCCAGATGGGCGTTCCGCTCGGCATGCTCATCGCGGTAGGAACGTTGGCACTGTGCACCGGTCTGCTCAGTGAAGAGCAGTTCGAGGCCTGGGGCTGGCGCATCCCGTTCCTCATCAGCTTCGTGCTGATTCTCGTGGGCTTCTACATTCGACGCCGCGTCGAGGAGACTCCGGTGTTCAAGGAGCTCGCAGAACGCAAGGAGCGCAACCACACTCCCGTTCGCGCACTGTGGCGCACCAACAAGAAGCAGGTCATGCTCGCTGCGCTGTCGTTCATCGGCACCAACGGAAACGGCTACATCATCGTCGGCGGTTTCATCGTCGCGTACTCGACGCGCGAACACGGACTCGCTCGCGTGGATGTGTTGGTGGCCAGCTTGTTCGCGGCCATCGTCTGGGGTGTATTCACTCTGCTCGGCGCACATCTGTCCGATCGCTACGCCCGGACCACCATCATGAACCTCGGCAACGCGGCAATGGTGTTGTGCGCCATTCCGTTCTTCCTTCTCGTCGATACCGGTGAGTTGCACTGGATCTACGTGGCCCTCGGGCTGTTCGCCGTCGGACTCGGGCTGTCGTACGGACCGCAGCCGGCTCTGTACGCCGAGATGTTCCCTGCTGCTGTGCGTTTCAGTGGAGCATCCATCGGCTACGCGATCGGCACGGTGCTCGGTGGAGCCTTCGTTCCGACAATCTCCGAGGCACTGTTCAAGGGAACCGGCACCTCGATGTCGATCTCGATCTACCTGATGATCCTGGCGGCGATCTCCTTCGTGGCAACGTCGCGAATCAAGAACCGTCGAGACGAGGATCTGAACGTCTGAGTTAACGACGACGACAGCCGCGAGGCCGTGATGGTCTCGGGGTTTTGTCGTTTGTTTCGCGGGGTGACTCTGGGCGGTCACCGATGTGAACCAAGTCTTCTGTGTACTGCCCGGCTGCGTCTTTACAGACCACACGGAGCCGATTTCGAGACCAGTGAGAGGGTTCTCTACCGCGCCGAGATGGGCTGGTGCGAGGGACCGTCGGACGGTGAGGTCAATGGCCTGTCCTCGGAGTGGGGCACCGGTGACAGGAAGGTTAGGGGTTCGGTTCGGCATTTGGATCATGACCGAACGCATTCTCCGGTATACCGTCGACGGTATACGTCTGCCACATACTCGACGACCTTTCAGGCCAAGGCAGGCGTCAGAAGAGAGCTGGACTGAGGCCAGAGGGCGCATGTGGTCCTGGGGCGATTGCCGTGGCCGTCCTTGAGAAATGCACAGGATCCGTATAGTGCAACTGATCTGCATCATCACTCAATCTGTAAAGACCACTGACGGAGCACACCCCAATGTCATCAGGAACGTCCGGGCACACCGGAGCGCCGAGACTGCTTCCAGATGATTTGTTGGACGACCGCGAACTTGCCGCCGCGAAGGACGACCGCCTCGCGCACGAGGGCATCGTTGACCAACTCGCGGCCCTAGCTACGACAGTAACGATGCCTTCCAATATCGCCCTGTATGGACCGTGGGGTGCTGGCAAGAGCGGAATTGCGAACCTGCTTAAGAACAAGATCGATGGGCGCAGCGGTGTTCGATGCGTACGGTTTGACGCGTTCAAATACGCGGACGTGCCACTACGTCGCAATTTCATCAGCGCTGTCGCGAGCGAACTCGGCTGCACGCAGTCCAAGTACCATGAGGATCTCTACAGTGGCAGGACCAAGACTGAGATCAAAGTCCCTCCAGCCACTATTTTCAAGCTGCTGGGTTATTTCGGGCTGCTGCTTTTCGGCCTTACGGTGATACTCGCAGTCGTGGTGGCGGCCGTTGCATTCGGTCAGAGCCGCATCGGTGCAAATGGTGACTTTGGGGTCGAGTTCAAATCGTTGTCCAAGCAGGTCGTGTTGGCCGGTCTTCTCCCGGCCACTCTGCTCGCTGCGCTGATCACGTTGGCGAGCAAGACCTTCGGTGTCGACCACAGCCTGGCGAAGCCAGATAGTGACGAGCAGTTCGAGAAGATTTTCAGAGACTTGGTCGCAGCCGCTGGAGCCAGGCGCCTTGTCGTGTTTGTGGACGAGCTCGATCGGTGTTCGGCCAGCGAGGTGGTGACCACACTGGACACCATCCGGACATTCCTGGGCATCGACCGGTGTGTCTTCATCGTGGCTGCTGACCAGAACGTGCTGGAGGGAGCGCTCACCCGAGCCGCAAAGCAGGACACCCCGGCCGACGACACCAACCCGTACTACAGCACCGGCAGCGCGTACCTGGACAAAGTCTTTCAATACCAACTGAGTCTCCCGCCGCTGCTGCCCCAGAGCGTAAGCAAGTACGCAGCCACGCTCGTGGAAAACCGCAGAGGCTTATGGTCCGAGGTCAACCGCGAGTACGTTCTCTCGGTCCTAATACCCACCCACGTAACCAGCCCCCGACGCGTCAAGCACCTACTCAATACGTTTGCGCTGACATACCGCCTTGCCCAGGAACGTCACGACGCAGATCTCCTGGCCGAGGACCCTCGCACGAACGCAGCCGCTGTCGCGCGGCTCGTCTGCCTCCGGGTGGAGTTCCCGCTCTTCGCACGGCACCTTGAAGTCGATGCAAGCCTTCCCACACTCGTGCTTGAACTGGTGCGAGACGAGGACGCACAACTGCCCGCCGGAACCTCCGACCGCGCGACCGACATCGCCAAGTCGTACGCACTTAGAAGTGCCGCCCCGAGCACCGTTCTCGTCGAGGACGAACCAGGCGTTGATGACGACGCAGCCGATGACCGCGCGACTCAGATCGGCGAGGCACACAACAAACAGCTGCTCAACTATTTGAGCCGGACCCGCCAGGTACGGGGCCCGTCCAGAGACATGGTCTACATGCAAAGCACGGGAACAGTATTCGGGCTGGACGGTGCGCTTGCGCTCGCGGTCGAGCGCGCCGCGGAAGATGTGGACGTCGACACACTGCAACAACACCTCGATGGGCTCGACGAAGCGGCGCGGGAAGGGGTCCTGCAGGTCCTGACTAACCAAATACGGACAGGTGCCGGACTCACCGGACCGAACGCCGCACGGTCTTTCCTGTTGCTCACCGAAGCCAACCCAGACCTTCCCATAGTCAGCGTGGCCGACACCGTCGCCGAAGCAATCTGCGTTCTGGAGGACGACACAACTGACTTCCTTGACGGAGAGACAGCCGCCAGTGCCTGGGTACTTACCAAGGTCGGCTCCGAGGCGAGCGCACCCGCACTGCGCCGCCGAGTCATCGCAGCGATCACGCACCCCGGCTTTACAACACCGGACTTCTTCTTCCAGGACACGGCTCTTGCACTTGACGCCGCCCCGGCGGCCGTCGCCGACTTTCTGTCCTCCCGCATTGTGTCGGAGTCCGGCCCTACAACGATCGCTCGCGTCTTCGAACTATCCGATGACGACCTCTTGAAGGTCATCACTGCAATGCACAATCGAATTTGCACACTTGTACGCGAAACTGAGCAAACCCATGCCGAATGGGTTGCAGAGCAAGAGGCGACCCCTACAGCCCCAGCGACCACGACGGTAACCGAGGAGCCCGAGCCTGAACCTTTCACCCCCAAGGCCGTGCTTAATGCGCTCGCCGACTGTGCCGGCAAGCGGGAAACGCCGCTCCAGCATGCGGTCCTGCGCCTCCTTCTGGACATCGACAACAGAGACGCTCGCGATGCCGCGGTCCGGCTGCTCGGCAAGACCGAACCCATCAGCGAACTCAAACTTGTAACCAGCATCCTCGAAGCTATCCCTAAACGGGCAGTCAGCGGCTGGACCAACTGGCTGACCGGCATTGTCCCTTCGGCAATAGTCGCCGCTCATGCCGAGCCAATGAAGAAGCTTGTGGTGGAGGCATGGGAAAATGAGAGCGACCTGAATGTCATCCGTTCCGCCCTCGACGCGCTCACGCCGCTTATTGCCAACTTGCCAGACGGCAGCACCCCAAGCCTGAATTCAGACGTGCTCGAATTTGTCGAATACCACGTCACCACCACCCAAGAAGCCAGTGAACGTCGAGACATCCTTGAGCTTGCTCGACTCTTTGCCTCGGCACGCGTCCTCGACTACGACAAGATCCTGTCCGCTGTCGCACACTCCCTGCAAGACACCCTCGCGGAGACGCTCGCACCGGTCGACACCGACGACCCTTTGTACCGGTATCTGGTTGAAAACGGCACAGAAGCAGTACGCGTGTCCGCCGACGAACTGGTGGACCACGAGGTTCGAGCGTTGCTCGAAGAAGCGACGACTAGCCCGTGGCTCGACGACCTCGGACACGTCGTCATGCCTCTCGAACTTGCCAGGGCTGCAGGCCCAACCCACGTCGACCCCACCGATTTGCCGCCAGTCCATGTCATGGCGGACATCAGCCGCCAGTACGAACAGCTCGCTGTTCACGCCGCCGCGCTTTGGTTCGAATTAACCCATCCGGGTCCCGAGGACTTTGCAGCCGTCTACGATCCCCTGCAACGAGCCAACGCCCACGGACCAGAACTCACAAACGCCGCCGGCAAGGTGCAACAAGGTTGGACAGCGGAGCAGCACCGCGCACTACTCGACAGGTACCTCGCCGAAGCTGACACCGAAGTCCCAAATGACCTGGTGCTGAAGACGCTCGGTCTCGCTAACGTGGATGATACCCAGATCGCCGAACTGCTCATTAGTCGCTTCTCAGCCGCAACGAACAACGTCCAACGGCAGGCCGTAATTGCCTTGTGGGGAAAAGCGAACATCAAGGGTGATGTGGTGCGCCGTCGACTTGTCGAGTCGATCGTCTACGGACTGCTCGACCTGAAAATCAGCAGCGGGAACGGAGGGGCGGCCGAACTCGCTCTGAACGCCCTCAGCAGTGTCGGCAAACCCCTCCCGCCGCGAATCAAAGGGGCACTGGGTGAGCGCGTCAGAAAGGCCGTGACGGGCACGAAGAGTCTGGAAGACAAGGCTCTAGTCGTGTTGCCCGCCCTTGGCTACAAAACCACGACAAAATTTTTCGGCAGTATCAAGCGCGTTCGTTACGACAGTTGACGAGGGATTGCCGTCTGAGAATTTGTGGGAAAACGGGGGGAGTAGCCAATCTCGTTTGAAACCGGCACTTTACGTGTCGACTCACTGTGATGCCCCGACAGTCGGAGGACGGTCGGTGATGGAAGTGGCTGGCTGCTGTAACACCGAAGCAGTGGGTAGTCTGATCGCAGGTTATGTAGCAAGCAGACGGGGCTGGTTGCAGAAGGCAATCCCAGAACCGTTGTTATACAGGGCTTTGCGGCAATCTCTTCAATCATCCTTCGACTGAGGTGGCATCAATCTACTTTGGTTGTGATCCTGATCAATAAAGTTGTTCTGAATCTTATGCTCCGCACCTCCGATGGCCTTCGGATTCGGGGCCGGTGTCGGCTTTCAGGCAAAACCCCGTTCCCCGACTCTTACGGGTGACGGAGTGTCGGACTGAGCGAAGGTCGACCCTTACTTGTGTGCCAGTGACGGCGCTCATCGAAATTCCCCACTAGCGCTCATCGAAATTCCCCACCCGTGTGGCACCGCCAACGAGGGCGGGTCTCCAACGAAGCTGATGGTCTCTGACCACGCACCAGCTATCCGAAGGAGACCCGCTCCTCATGCTTACACAGGAGGAAGATGTGGAAATCAACGCCTTGCACAAACGAGGCTGGAAGATCGCGGACATCGCGCGTCACACCGGCCGCGACCGCAAGACCATCAGGTCGTACCTGAACGGCACCACCACTCCCGGGGTGCGTAAACGCAGCGCACCGGACCCATTCGAGGTGTTCCTCGCCTACGTCACTGCACGTCTGATCGACGACCCACACCTGTGGGTCCGCACGCTCTGCGACGAACTCGAGGACCTCGGCTATCTGATGTCGTATCAAACGCTGCACCGCAAGATCCGCGAACTCAAACTCCGGCCGATCTGCCAAGCGTGCCTGACGGCCACCGAAAGACCCAACGCGGTCATCGAACACCCGCCAGGGGAAGAGACACAATGGGATTGGGTCGATCTACCCAACCCACCCGCCTCGTGGGGCTGGGGATCGATGGCCCACCTGTTCGTCGGAACTCTGGCGTGTTCGGGCAAATGGCGCGGCGTCCTCGCACCGAACATGACCCAACCACATGTCGTCGACGGACTCGACCGGATCTGCCGAGGCCTCGGCGGGATCAGCCGAGTCTGGCGGTTCGACCGAATGGCCACAGTCTGCCACCCCGAGTCCGGCCGGGTCACCGCCAGCTTCACCGGCGTCGCGAAACATTACGGTGTCTCCGTTGCGATCTGCCCACCGAGGCGCGGCAACCGCAAAGGTGCAGTGGAGAAGTCCAATCACACTGCAGCGCAGCGGTGGTGGCGAAATCTCTCCGACGATCTGAGCGTCGAGCAAGCCCAAGCGAGCCTCGATCGGTTCTGCAGTCTGCGCGGCGATACTCGCTTGCGGCCGACGAAGGACGGCAAAACTTCGGTAGCGACGATCGCCACCGCCGAAGGACTGCATCCGATGCCGCCGTCCGCGTATCCCGCGATCCTGTCCACTCATCGAGTCGTATCCCGGCAGGCGTTGGTGTCCTACCGCGGCAACCGCTACTCAGTGCCGCCCGAGCTCGCGTCCGCGCAGGTCACCGTCACCCACGTTCTCGGGACCGACGTCATCGACATCGTCACCACCTCGGGTATCGCCATCGCCCGGCACCGGCTGGCGGCCGATGGGACCGGGGCGATGGTCCGCGATCACGGCCACATCTACGCCCTCGAGCAAGCAGCGATGGCCGGCGCGAACACCGGACGTCCGCACCGCCGCAAGGAACGTATTCCGCCCGGACCGGACGCACTCGCCGCTGCAGAGAAGCTCCGAACAACAACCAGTGCAACATATCCCGACGCAGCGGACAGATCGGAAAACGACAGTCACGCAACCGAATCCGATACCGCAGGAGCGATTATCTACGACCTGTCGATCTATGAACGCGCCGCACACGGAAGGAACACCCTGTCATGACCGACCAGAAAGCTGCCACGAACGCCGACCGGTTACCGGCCCCGAACACCGCCGCTGCAGCCAGCCTTTACCAACGCCTGCGGGGGCATCTCGCTGTCCTGAAACTTCACGACGCCGCCGAAGCGCTGCCGTCGGTCCTCGATCAAGCAGCCGCCGAAGAACTGTCGATGACCGCGGCGTTGGACCGGTTGCTCTCGATCGAGGTCGAGGCCACCGAAGCCCGCCGACTGAACGGCAGACTCCGATTCGCGTGCCTGCCGACACCGGCATCGCTCGAGGACTTCGACTACGACGCAGCCGCTGGTGTCGACAGGAAGTTGATCGAGGAGTTGGCGACCTGCCGATACTTGGAGACAGCGACGAATGTGCTGCTCATCGGCCCGCCCGGGGTCGGCAAAACGCATCTGTCGGTCGGGCTGGCGCGTGCCGCAGCTCATGCCGGCTATCGAACGTATTTCACCACCGCAGCTGATCTCGCTGCCCGCTGTCATCGAGCCGCTCTCGAAGGAAGGTGGGCTACGACGATGCGGTTCTACGCTGGACCGACACTTCTCGTCGTTGATGAACTCGGCTACCTACCGTTGCCCGGCGAGGCAGCGTCGGCGTTGTTTCAGGTTGTCTCGCAACGGTATATGAAGACGTCGATCGTGATGACCACCAACCGTGGCGTGGGATCGTGGGGTGAAGTGCTCGGTGACAACACCGTCGCAGCAGCCATGCTCGACCGGCTTCTGCATCGATCCGTCGTGCTCAACCTCGACGGTGATTCCTACCGTCTCCGAGACCACAACGCCAGATCGGAGAAGCTCCGCAAAGCCACCACAGGAACCCGCCAACCACTACAGTGAAGTTCGCTCACGAGTGGGGAATTTCGGTGAGCGCGGTTGGGGAATTTCGCTGAGCCTCGTCACCAGAGCAACGAACTTGTTTCACGGTGTGGCTCACGCCAGCGGCCGGTCTTCTCGTAGTCCCTGTTGGCTGGCTCTTCTCGGACCTAGGCCGTCAGCGACACAAACGGGAGGTGGCCAGCCTAGTTATCTACGTTATGCCTGTCGCAGTGGTCGGCGTGTACCCGTTCGAGGATCCAAGAACGTACAGATAGAGATCACTCGGTAACGGGACCCGTGCGTTGTTCGCGTTCTCGGGGAGCTCAACTATCCTGTGGTGCAGCCTCTTTGACCCATTGCTCAAGTGCGACAATTGCGTCACGCAGGGCGAGACCTCTTTCGGTCAGCGCGTACGCCCGAGTGTTGTGCCGGAGGGGGAGACGAGTCAACACGCCTGCCGCTTCGAGTTCGCGTAGCCGGGTCGCGAGCATGTTCGTCGGAACGCCCAGTTCGCGCTGCAGATCTCCGTAGCGTTGCGGCCCATCGAGTAGCCGTTCCACGATGAGCAGCGCCCAACGAGCGCCGACTACGTCGAGGGCGTAGGCCAGGTCACTCATTCGGCCGAATCGGTATCCGGCTTCATCCAGAACGGCGAGTAGTGGTAGCCGTCCGGGTCGTCGAACTGGCGTTGGTACATGAAGGCGTAGTCATCGGTGTCTCCGATTCGTCCACCGGCAGCGCCGGCGCGCTCGGTCAACTCGTCGACTGCCTCTCGGCTACCGAGGTCGAACGAGACCGTGACCTTCGACGGGGTGTCGGGTCCGCCGATCAGCTCCTCGGTGCCGCCCACGCTCGCGTACATCTCGCGACTGCCGAGCATGACGTACTGCCCCGGTGTGATGGCGAAGCACGACACGTTGTGATCGGACATCTCGGTGTTCAGGGTCCAACCGAGCGCAGTGTAGAAGGCGGTCGCGCGTTCCACGCTCTCGACGGGGCAGGTGATGAACAGGCTCATGTCCCCGATGCTTGCAAAATGCAAGTGCGGCGTCAAGGCCCTAACACCCAGTTTTCGGCTGTGCGCGTGGAACGGCCTAGCCGAGAGCGCCATCGTTTTGCCGTTGGAGCGCTGTGGCTGCACGCTCGACCCGAACTGTGAACGGGCCGCTCGAATACTCGACACGTATGGAGTGTGCGTTTCAATCGGCTCGCTCGACGCCACTGCGTGTGAGGACCAGTCCGGTCCCCACGACGCCGATGATGGTGATCGCCAGCGCAATCGATGACCAGCCCTCGCTGTGCCAGTACACATCTTCGAGCGTGATGAGCAATGCTGCTTCGTCGACGATCAGCGCCAGGGCCACCCCGAGTACCGCTCCCATCCACGACCGTGTCCGTGGCGAACGGTCCACGAGACCGAAGACGGCGACGGCTGCCAGCAACAGAATCCCCCACAGGTAGTGGTGCAGGTGCACTCCGCCGGCGCTGATGTCGCCGACATCGCTGGTGTCGATATGTATAAGCCAGGTGACGAGCCGGGCACCGCCGAAGGTGACGGTGAATGCCAACCACGCCAGCACGATTCCGCGGCGCGCCGGGTCGATCTGTCTCCAGCGGTAGGGAAATCCGAAGCGGGCGTGCTGGGTTGTCTCGGAGTCGTCGTCAACAGGTTCGTTCGGCATCACGGTCATTGTTCCGCATCGGCGCTACCGGTCCGGTACGCGCGTTCGTGCGTCTACAGACGGTCCGCACTCGGAGTTCCACAGCGACCGGTTGCGCCGGAGGCGACCGCTCGAAGACGTGTCGTGGCAGCGCGATCGCCTCGCGCGGTATCGTCGGTTCGGTGTCGAGTCGCCGGCACTCGTATCGACCTATCCGTCTGACTTCGGATCGGTTTTGACGAAGGCCAAGGCGACCTCGCGTGGCCGGGGAGGATTTTGCATGGCAGCACATCGCGACACCGAGACCGCGCATTCACCGTCCACCTCGTTCTCGGAATCGATAGGACTGGTCGTCACCATGCAGTTCGCACCCATCCGACGACTCGACGACAACGCCCTTGCCGGAGCCGAACTCCAACTACGAGGCCCTGCCGGTTCTGCACTGGACTCCGCTGACGCGCTGCGCCGCGCCGCACACCTGATGCAACAGCGACCCCAATTCGATCTGCACAAGACCACACTTGCGAACACCGCACCTGCACGTACCCTCGCCGAACACCTGCCCCTGATCCTCACCGTCGATGCGCAATCACGCCGCGCCCTCGACGACAGCGACCGCGAACGCACATCTACGGTGCTCGAACGCGTCGTCGTCACCGTCGACGCCTCAGCCGTCCTCGCCGACCCCCACCAGGCCATGGCCGTAATAGCATCCGCGCGGACCGGCGGAAAGCTGATCGCACTCGACGGCGTCGGAGACCACCCCCACGCGACGACCCTTCTGCCGTTGATCGAGCCCGACATCGTCATCACCGCAGCGGACCTGCTCACCGAAACCGGACACGACGTCGGAACCACCACCCATGCCCTCGCCGCCTACGCCGAGCGCTCCCACGCGGTGATCGTCGCCGAAGGCGTTGACACCGAAGCCACCCGCCTGGCCGCGATCACCATCGGAGCCACGTACGGAACGGGGCAGCTGTTCCCGGCAGTCGACGACCCCGCCGAGCTCCTCGACGAGCCGGTTGTTCCTATGCCCGCCGACCCGGTCTGGACCACACCGACCACCGACTCGAGCACCCCCTACGCCATTGCCTCGGCACACGCCACCGCCCGGCGCGGAACGAAAAAGCTGTTGATTCAGATGAGCAAATCCCTCGAAGCGCACGCCGCAGCGTCCGGATCATCGATGATCGCACTCGGCACTTTTCAACGCGCACAACACTTCACACCCACCACCTCCGCTCGATGGCATCATCTCGCAGAAACCATCGGTTTCGCCGGGGTCTACGGCGTGGGCCTACCCGCCCTCGTCGACGGCAACGTTCGACATGCCCCACTCGACCCCGGCGACCCACTCGTCCAGGAATGGACCGTCATCACCCTCGGTCCACACCACGCGGCACTTCTGTCCGCACGTGACCGCCACGACAACGGCCCTGACCTCGACCGCACTTTCGACTTCGTGCAGACCTTCGACCGCGTCACCGTCACCCAAGCCGCCCGAGCGATTCTGCGGCGCTACCCGCACTGAACGACACGCATTCGCCGGCACGCGGGGCCCCATGCACGCCCGCCGGACAGCATCCTCGGTTCCAGCGAACAATGCGCACCTATGCAGATTTCAGGAACGCAGCTGCGGAGAGCACACCGCTGATCACCGCGGACATCATGACCTGGATATGTGACTATCCACAGTGACCGCAGACTTTCTGTCGGATTCGCCCAGTGATATGTCACAGAGTGACGACAAATAACAGGTCTGCAGTACGTTTTAGGCTATTTCGCTGGTCCGTAGGGTTGTTTTCTGGACACAATAGGTTTGACGATTGTTCAGGAATCAACCATGCCCTCGATTTCGCCCCAGAAGGGCGTCGAGGGATCAGCCAGGAGTGCGCCCATGACTACCCCTCTCCTCCCCGACGTGCCCTCGGCACGCACCATCGAATACGTAGACCGTCCCCGCTCGGTTTGCAGTGTGCCGACAGACAGGACGAGCCTCGTCCGGGGGCGAGGGCTGGACTCCGTTCACCGGTCGACGCCTTGCGCGGACGGAGCCCTGACATTGACAGCCGCGACGCCGTCGGGCTCCCCGGAACTGTGGTCCCGCTACGTCGAAGGAGCGTGGGAGTCGTATTCACGCCACGGTGTCACCGCGGCTCTCGACCTGGAAGAAGTGGCTTCCGGCGCAACGACAGCACTGTTCTACGTGGTGTGCGATGAGGCAGGAGAGATGCTCGGCGGCGTTCGAGCCCAGGGGCCGTACGCGATGGTAGAGCAATCCCATGTCCTCACCGAGTGGAAGGACTCGCCCGGACTGGCACCGGTTACCGACCTGCTTCGGTCTCGACTTCCCCACGGAATCGTGGAAATGAAAAGCGCGTGGGTCGATGCGGGGGCCGCAGGGCGGACGGTGTCGAATGTCCTGGCTCGAACAGCGTTGCCGACGCTCGAATTGACCGGCAGCCGGTACCTGTTCGCCAGCGCGGCCGATCACGTCCTGCGATTGTGGGAGAGTTCCGGTGGGCGGATCGACCACGGCATCCCCGCTGCCGCGTATCCGAGCGAGCAGTACCGGACCGTCATGATGTGGTGGGACCGAACTACTCTCGCACAGGCCGCGCAGCCCGAGGTGTGGCGCTCGATGGTCGACGAGGTCCGCGCACTGTGTGGGGACGATCGGCACGTCCTGTTCGTGGCATAGCGGCTCGCTACATCACTGGCGTCGACCATTTTCGTGTTGCCGACCCTGTACGGTGCCCTGCCAGCTGATCGTCAAGGTCCCCGCGTGGCAGGCGCGGTCTCGGCCGTCGGTCTTGGCTCGGTAGAGCGCGGCATCAGCGGCGCGGACGACTGCATCGAGTACTTGATCGAGACCGCCCGATTCGGTCGAAGCGAAGCTCGTCGCGGGTGACGCACCGTCATCGGACGCGGCCGGTCGCACGTCTACAGTCACCGTTCCGATACTCACGGTCACCGTGCAGTCGGACCGGACTCGGTCGAGTATCCGCCGCGTGAGCTCGTGATCCTCTCGGTGTGTGGCGAGGATCAGGAACTCTTCGCCGCCGGTCCGGGCGACCACCGCATCCGATGCGCCGACCACCGCGTGCACCGCATTCGCCAGGGTGGCGGCAACCGCGGCGAGCGTTCGGTCGCCGGCTGTGTGACCGGCCGTGTCGTTGACGGCCTTGAAGTAGTCGACGTCGACTACGAGCGCAGACAACGGTTTCCCTCGCTCGCAGGCCTCGTGCACCAGGATCCCGGCGTTCGACAGCAGTCCGCGTCGATTGACCAGACCGGTCAGCGGATCCGTGTCGGCCAGTTGTTGCAGTTTCCGGTTGACCACCGACAGTGTTCGGCGCAGGCCACCGATGAGCGCGACCGGCACCAGCACCGTGGTCACGGCGGCACCGATTGCGACCGCAGTCACTGCCCACCCGGAAGACCCCACACTGATCACCGACAGTGCCGTGGCCATCACCACCGAGACCGCGGACAGGCCGGCAGTCACACGTGGTGGTGAGCTCGATGCGGCGATGGCCGGAACGATGGCCAACATCGAGGTGACCGCACGCGTTCCTGCCGGATCCGCGATCAGGTAGGCACTGATCGCGACTCCGGTCATACCCCCGAAACCCAGGACCGCGAATTGGCGTTCGCTCAACCGCCCCACCTTGGCGGCGAAAAGCACGGTGACTGCGGTGAACGTCAGCACGGCGATGAGAACCGGAAGTGCGTTCGGCCGTAGGAATGTCGGTGACAGCAGCGCAATGGCCAACAGTGGCACCGCACCGGTGGCGCTCGCGATGACTGCGGCCGTGCGGGTGTCGAGCCGTGATCGCCAGAAGTTCGTGCGCCGACGAGGCGACTGGTCGATCACGTTCATCGGATGATTCCTCGGATCAGGGTTGGGCGAACCCCACAAACAGTATCTGTCGGAGCTCCTCGCCGGTGGTGCGCCCGCTCACACGTTTGCAGGACCGGCGGCAGGGTCGAGGCCGGTGCGTACCAACCCATCCAGGTCGATCCGCCGCCGACCTGAAGGGAGTGGTTCGCCTCGGCCGAATGCCCTCACGGCAGCGGTTACAGCGGCACCCCCGAGTGCGACGTCTCCGCCGAGCTGGGGCCACGTCGAAAGCGTGCGCCCGATCTCCGGCACCGACGCAATCATTCGAGGGGTCAGCTTGCTCGGTTCGAGCAACGTCGCTGCAATTGTGCTCTTCTGCTCGATGGTCATGTCGGCCAGATCCGCGGTGTCCATTTCGCCGAGCAGTCCGTGAAACACCGGTCGGTCGGGTTCGAGATCGAAGCGTTCGATATCGAGGACGCCTCCGTCGCTGGTCTCCATCACCACAGGAATACCTCGGGCGCGGGCGTGGTGGCGGACCAGCAATTTGGTGTCGATCGAGTCGCATTCCTCGACGACGAGATCGAGTCCGTCGAGAAAGCCACCGAGCGTCTCGGCCGTCACACCGTTCGCGAAGACCTGCACATTCAGATAGGGGTCGAGCTCGGAAATTCGTCGGGCTGCCACGACCGCTTTGTTCACGCCCAGATCGAGCACCGAAGTCGGGACGCGGTTGAGATTCGACAGATCGAGCTCGTCGAAGTCGGCCAGACGCAACTCCCCGCACAATCCCTCCAGTGCGAGGGTATGCGCGACGGCATGACCGACGCTCAGCCCGACGATTCCCACCCGCAGACCTCTGAACCGAGCTTGCTCTTCGGTGGTGATCTTGTTTCTGTTGCGGTCCAGTCGCAGCCGATCGAAGCCGCGTGGACCGAGGACCCGCACCAGTGAGCGCCGCCATGGGTAGTACACCCACCGTGGCTCTTCCGCGAGGTCGCCGGCGATCGCGGGAAGCAGCCCACGAAGCGAGGCCAACTGGTCGGGTGTCGTGTCGACGACGCCGATGGCGGGATCGTCGATCAGACCACGGACGATCGAGTCGTGTTCGTGCTCGGACGGATCGAACACTCTGTGCTCTGACATTGCTGAGTCTCCGCATCTTTCGGATGATTGTCGCCGACGGGCGGCACCGATCACGTCCCACAGCCGGACGCGACACCAGGCTGGTTCACGTTACTGAACAACGGGCGGCAATCATTGCCAGGCTGCGGATCGCTTGATAAGAACTAAGCAGACGCCGTCCATCCGCTGTGGTGAAGCCCGCGTACGGACAACGCGCCCGCGTGCCGCGGCACAGGGAACGAAAGTCTCTGTGTACGTGCAGCGGTGGGACCGAGAACGTGGGGTGAGAATTGGGCGTCGACAGGGGCTTCGACGAGCGTTTCAGCTCACTGACCTCGATCTTTCAGCCGATCGTCGACTCGAGGACCGGGTTGGTCGTCGCGCACGAGGCACTCACCCGGTGGCCGGCGTTTCCGGACACCTCGCCGGAACAAATCTTCGACATCGCTCGCACCATGGGAATGGTCGACGAGCTGGACCGCAGGTGCATCGAGTCGGCAGTCACCACAGCGGCACAGTCCACCCCTGCAGACCACGCGCCGCGTACGTTGTTCGTCAACATCGAAGCCGAAGCGATGTCCTCCGAGAACTCGTCGGCCTCGGTCCGCCGCCTCAGCCAGTTGCTCCGCGCAGGCGGCTCCCAGGTTCGGCCGGTTGCGGAATTCCCCGAACGCTCCCTGCTCACCGACCCTGCACGCCTGCTCAGATCGGCGGACCGACTCCGACGTGACGGAGTCACCATCGCTCTCGACGACGTCGGTGCCGACCCCGACTCTCTGGTACTGCTGCCCCTTCTGGCACCGGAAGTGATCAAACTCGACAGATCGTTGCTCGACGACGACCTCCCCGGCGACAAGCTCGCCACCTTGCTCGCCGTGCTCGCATACTCGAGCCGGTTCGAGGTGACACTCATCGCCGAAGGAATCGAAACCGAGAGACAGAAGGACAAAGCCTTGGCGTGGGGTGCCGACTACGGGCAAGGGTTTCATCTCGGCCGTCCCGGCCCCCTCGATGCATCCCCGACCTCCTCCTTTCCTGTGCAGCCACGCCCTCCTATGACGAGACCGTTGACGGACATTCTCGACGACCGCGCCACCGACACGACGTCGATCTCGCTCCTCACGTCCATCTCCGACCATTTGCTCGACTTCGGGATGACGACCACCGAGACTCTGACGATCGTCGTCGCGTTCCGCGAACCGGAATTGTGCAGCGCAGACATGGCGCGCAAACTGCAGCATCTGGCTCGCCGACACCCGTACGTCAAAGCGCTCGACGCACCGCGCGCACTGTTCACTGCCACCGATGGGGTGCGCCACGCCGACCTGGTTCAACCCTCGGAAAGAATCGGTGCCATCGCCGTCATCGGCCAACGGTTCTACTGCGCCCTGGTCGCCGCCCCGCTCGACCCCGATGCTCCAGCGTCGCCGTCGAACGAGTGGAGGTATTTCTTCAGCACCGATCCGGCCCAGGTCTGCGACTCTGCGCACACACTGATCGTGCACAGTTCGAGCCCCACCCGACCCGGGCCCGACCTGACATCGGGTCGACCATGACGAAACCTGTTCCGGCAGCGGTCAACTGTGCGCGTGCAGCGGACGTCCCGACAACGCCATCATTGCTTCACCCAGCGCTTCGTTTTGCGTGGGATGGGCGTGCACGAAACTTCCGACCTCCGCTGGCAGTGCTTCCCACGCAACCGCGAGCTGAGCCTCGCCGATCAGTTCGCCCACGCGGTCACCGACGAGGTGAACACCGACAACCGGGCCGTCGTCACGGGCTCGAATCACTTTGACTCCGCCGGCGGTGGACAGGACGCGGCTCTTGCCGTTGCCGCCGAGGTCGTAAACAACGGAGGTCACTGTGCCGTACTTCTGCTCCGCGGCCTTTTCGGTGAGTCCCACCGACGCGACCTCCGGATGTGAATAGGTCACGCGCGGAATGAGATCGCCGTCGATGCGTGCCGGTGCGAGCCCGGCGATGTGCTCGGCGACGAACATGCCGTGCTGAAAACCGCGGTGCGCCAACTGATACCCCGCCACGATGTCGCCGACGGCATAGACGCCGTCCACGGTGGTGAGCAGACTGTCGTCGACAGTGACGAAGCCGCGTTCGGTGGCGATGCCCTGTTCGGCCAGACCCAGGCCGTCGGTGCGAGGTCCGCGTCCGACGGACACCAGTACGAGATCGGCGTCGAGGGTGTCCCCGGACGACAATGACACAGAGACTGCGTCGGGAGATTCGGTGACGGACTCGACCTTGGTCCCGGTACGAATGTCGTTGCCGCGCTTGCGTAATGCCTTGGTCGACTGCTTCGAGGACCATTCGTCTTCGCCCGGCACGATGCGATCGAGCGCCTCGACAACGGTGACCTTCGCACCGAACGATGCCCAGATACTGGCGAACTCGATACCGATCACACCGCCGCCGAGCACGACGACCGACTCCGGAACCCGATCGAGTGCCATCGCCCCGTCGCTGGTGAGCACGCGAGGTCCCAGTTCGATACCGGGGATGGTGCGTGAATACGACCCGGTGGCGAGAACCAGCGAGGCCCCGGTGATGCGTCGACCCTCCACCTCGACGGTGCGAGGACCGACCACCTGGCCACTACCGGACACGATTTCGATGCCCGGACGCTTCAGCAATCCCTGCAGACCTGCGTACAGGCCGGCGACCACGCTGCGCTGATAGCCCAGTGCCGCGGGCATGTCCACACCAGTGAACGATGCGGTGACGCCGACATGCGCCGAGCCGCGCACCGCGTCGGCAACCTCGGCGGTGTGCAACAGGGCCTTGGTGGGGATGCATCCGCGATGCAGACAGGTGCCACCGAGCTTGTCTTCCTCGACGAGCGCGACCGTCAGGCCGAGTTGTTCGGCACGCAGGGCGCACGAATAGCCGCCCGACCCTCCACCAAGAATGAGAACGTCCACGTCGCTCATCGGACTGATCCCAATGCCACGACGGGGTTCTCGACAAAATCGGCAACGGTGCGCAGGAACCCGCCAGCCACTCCGCCGTCGCACACGCGGTGATCGAACGCCAACGACAGCTGCGTGACTTTGCGCACGGCCAATTGGCCGTCGACCACCCACGGACGGTCGATGATGCGGCCGATGCCCAGGATCGCGGCCTCGGGGTGGTTGATGATCGCGGCCGAGCCGTCGACCCCGAACACTCCGTAGTTGTTGAGGGTGAACGTTCCGCCGCTCAGCCGGGCTGCGGGCAGTGAGCCGGTCCGTGCGAGTTCGGTCAGCTCGGCCAGCCGTTCGGACAGTTCCTTCAGATCGGCCTTGTCGGCCTGGGGCACAACGGGAACCATCAGTCCACGGTCGGTCTGCGCGGCGATGCCGAGTCCGACATTCTCGTAACGCAGGATCTCGCCTGCAGCGGTGTCGACCGTGCTGTTGAGCTCCGGGAACTTCGCCAGCGCGATCATGGTGAGTTTGGCGAGGACCGCCAACAGTGTCACCTTGACGCCGTCGATGGAGGCATCGAGGTCGCGTCGGGCCTGCAATAGAGCCGTCGCATCGACGTCGACCCACACCGTGGCCTCGGGAATCTCCGCGCGACTACGAGAGAGTTTGTCGGCGATGGTCTTACGAATGCCTGTGATCGGGATTCGGGTGACGCCCTCCGGCGAGGCAGCAACGGGCGAACCGGCCAAGGCTCGCTCGACGTCCGCGCGGGTAATGACTCCATGGCCGCCGGCGGTATCGATAGACGCCAGATCCAGCCCACCCTGCAACGCCATGCTGCGAACGATCGGGGAGAGCACCTTCGGCGCATGTGAGTGGAAATTCGTAGTCTGGGTCGAGTTTCCGCTCACCTGCGGCGCAGCCGCTCTCTGCTGCGGCGGAGCCGCACTCCGCTTGCGACGACCGGTCGGGCCGTGTCCTGTGCCGTATCCGATGAGCACGTTGCCCGAACCGGCGCGTTCTTCTTCGCGGTATCGCTCATGGGCGGCAGGGGTATCGGCGATAGCACCGCCGGTGATGCTGATCAGGGGAGCGCCGACGGCCAGTGAAGTGCCCTCGGCCGCATGCAGTTCGCCGACCACACCCTCGAAGGGACACGGCACCTCGACGGAGGCTTTTGCAGTTTCGACCTCGACGACGACCTGATCGATGGTGACGGTATCGCCGGGCTTGACCTTCCACTCGACGATCTCGGCCTCGGTCAGTCCCTCACCGAGATCGGGGAGCAGGAACACCTGCATGCTCATACCGTGACCGCCTTGCTGAGATCGGGAGCATCGTTCCACTGCAGCCGGTCCATCGCGTCGAGTACGCGGTCGGCGGACGGCAGGTGGAAGTGCTCGAGTTTCGGTGCAGGGTAGGGAATATCGAGTCCGGCAACGCGGAGTACAGGGGCGTGCAGGTGATGGAAGCAGCGCTCGGATACGCGTGAGGCGATCTCGGCAGCGACGCCGGCGAAGCCCTGCGCCTCCTGAATCACGATGCAGCGTCCGGTCTTACGAACCGAGGCCGCGACGGTCTCGTCGTCGAACGGATTGAGCGATCGCAGATCGATCACCTCGACGCTCCGGCCGTCCTCGGCCGCGAATTCCGCGGACTGCATGGCGACCGACACGGTGGGTCCGTAGGCGAGAAGCGTGACGTCGGTACCGCCTCTGCGTACGACCGCCGTGCCGATCGGCTCGGTCTTTCCCAATTCGATGTCGTCCTTGGAGAAGTACAGCCGTTTCGGTTCGAGGAAGATCACCGGATCGGGATCCGCGATGGCGTCGCGCATCAGTGAGTAGGCGTCGGCGACGGTGGACGGGGAGACGACTTTCAAACCTGGGGTGTGCGTGTAGTAGGCCTCGGACGAGTCGCAATGATGCTCGACGCCGCCGATGCCGCCCGCGAACGGGATGCGAATGACCATCGGGGCGGTGAGCAAGCCACGAGTTCTGTTGCGCAGCTTGGCCACATGGGAGACGATCTGCTCGAATGCCGGGTAGGCGAAGGCGTCGAACTGCATCTCGACGACGGGCTTGTAGCCCGACATCGCCATTCCGATCGCGAATCCCACGATGCCCGACTCGGCGAGCGGGGTGTCGAAGCAGCGGTCGTCGCCGAAGTCGCGGGTCAATCCGTCGGTGACGCGAAAGACGCCGCCGAGCGTGCCGACGTCCTCGCCGAAGACGACGACCTTCTCGTCCTCGGTCAACGCATCGCGCAGGGCGGCGTTGAGGGCTCCGGCCATGGTGATCGTGGTCATGACAGTTCTCCTGCAGCGATTTCGGCGGCGACCTGATTGCGCTGTTCGGTCAGTCCGGGGGTGGGGGAGGAGTAGACGAACCGGAACAGATCCTCGGGGTCGACGTCCTGCTCGACGTTCATGCCGGCGCGAAGTGCTGCGGCGTCGGCGTCGGCGGAGACGGTCATCTGCTCGCGGAGCTCGTCGGTGAGGATGCCTCGGCCTTCGAGGTAGGAATCCAAGCGCGAGAGCGGATCTCGGGCCAACCATCCTTCGACCTCGTCGGCTTTGCGGTAGCGGGTGGCGTCGTCGGCGTTGGTGTGGGCGTCCATGCGGTAGGTGTGCGCCTCGACGACCACCGGTCCCTTGCCCGCGCGGACGTACTTCACTGCCTCGTCCATGACGGCCATCATCGCGACGGGGTCGTTGCCGTCGACCTGTTCGCTACCGATGCCGTAGCCGACGCCCTTGTGCGACAACGACGGAGCCGCGCTCTGACGCGCGAGCGGAACGCTGATCGCAAAACCATTGTTCTGGACCAGGAAGATGACCGGGGCCCGGAAGACGGCGGCGAAGTTCAGGGCCTCGTGGAAGTCGCCCTCGCTGGTTGCGCCGTCTCCGCAGAACGCCAGGGCGATGGTGTCTCGTCCCTGCTTGGCCTCGGCGTACGCGAAACCGGTCGCGTGCAGCAATTGTGTTGCCAGCGGTGTGCATTGGGGAGCGACCTTGTAGGCGGCCGGGTCGTAACCACAGTGCCAGTAGCCTGCGAGCATACCGAGCAACTCCACCTGGTCGATGCCTCGCGCCGCGAGAGCCATCGAGTCTCGGTATGTCGGGAACATCCAGTCCTGCTCACCCAGGCAGAGGGCTGCGGCGATCTGGCAAGCTTCCTGTCCACGCGAGGAGGGATAGACCGCGAGCCGGCCTTGCTTGGTCAATGCCGTTGCCTGCTGGTCGAATCGGCGGCCGTGCACCATCGAGCGATACATCTCCAGCAGCCGTTCGTCGGACGGGCGCGCATACCGTGCGGCGCTGTCGACGCCTGTGCCGTCGGGTGCGAGATACTGCACGGGACGGTCGGCGGGCATGAACTGTTGATAGGACGTTGCCGGAACCTTCTCGACGGTCGTCATGGCGCACTCTCCTGAAATCGGCTTGTACGGCGATTCTGGCCGATTCGGTGAGGAAGAAGTCCTATGGTCGTAGAATTGCAGACATATGGCTACCGATCCTCGCGTGCACCAGCGATATGTCCGATCTGTGCATAGAACGACCAGGTAGGAGCGGACGAATGGACGACGTCTCGAGGCGTGTGGAGCTGGACGACACCGATCGGCGCATCCTCACCGAGTTGACCGCCGACGGTCGGGTCTCGATGCGGGTACTGGCCGATCGATTGAATCTCTCTCGTGCACATACGTATACGCGTGTCGATCGGTTGAAGGACTCGGGGGTCATCGAGCGGTTCACCGTGCAGGTCGACCATGCGGCGTCAGGGCTGGGGACCTCTGCGTTCATTGCGCTGTCCATCCGGCAGGATTCGTGGCGGACCGTGTCCGAGGGTTTGCGTGCAATGGAATTCGTCGACCATTTCAGTTTGCTCGGTGGCGATTTCGACGTCTTGGTGCTCATCAGGACTCCCGACAACGAGAGTTTGCGGCAGGTGGTGCTGGAGGGTTTGCAATCACTCGACGGAGTCCGCGCGACTCGCACGTGGCTGATCTTCGACGAGGACCGAGGCGGTCTGGGACGCACGACGCCGCCCACCGAACGCTGACGGTGGGCGGCGTCGAACAGATCACGAGTCAGAAGTTGCCGCGAGCGTCCTGCTCACGCTCGATGGCCTCGAACAAGGCCTTGAAGTTGCCGATACCGAAGCCGAGCGAGCCGTGGCGTTCGATCAGCTCGAAGAACACCGTGGGGCGATCGACCAGAGGCTTGGTGAAGATCTGCAGCAGATACCCGTCCTCGTCTCGGTCCACGAGAATTCCACGCTTCTGCAGTTCTTCGATCGGTACCCGGACGTTGCCGATGCGGGCCCGCAGTTCCGGGTCCTCGTAGTACGAATCGGGGGTGGCGAGAAATTCGACGCCCGCTGCGCGCAGGGCATCGACCGAAGACAGGATGTCGTTGGTCGCGAGCGCCAGATGCTGCGCGCCCGGGCCTCGATAGAAGTCGAGGTACTCGTCGATCTGCGATCGCTTCTTGGCGACGGCCGGCTCGTTCAGCGGGAACTTCACGCGGTGGTTGCCGTTGGAGACGACCTTGCTCATCAACGCCGAGTAGTCGGTTGCGATGTCGGCTCCGACGAACTCGGCCATGTTCGTGAATCCCATGACGCGGTGATAGAAGTCCACCCACTCGTCCATCTTGCCCAACTCCACGTTGCCCACCACGTGATCGAGGGCCTGAAAGATCCGCTTGGGAGCGCCTACCGGTCGCTGCAGTGTCGACGTCCGCGGCACGTAGCCGGGGAGGTATGCGCCGGTGTACCGGGATCGGTCGACCAACGTGTGCCGGGTGTCGCCGTAGGTGGCGATGGTCGCAGTCCGCACCGTGCCGTGCTCGTCGGAGATATCGGTTGGTTCCTGCAGTACTCGCGCGCCCTGCGCCCGCGCATGCTCGATGCACCGATCCACATCCGGGACGGCCAGCGAGATGTCGATGACGCCGTCGCCGTGGCGGGTGTGGTGTGCCACCAGCTCGCTGTCAGGATCGACGGCTCCCTTGATGACGAATCGCACCGCGCCCGACTTGAGTACGTACGCGTGGTGGTCACGTTGGCCTGTCGTCGGGCCGGAGTACGCCACCAACTCCATGCCGAAGGCGGACTGGAAGAAGTGCGTGGTCTGCGTCGCGTTGCCGACCACCCACACGATGGCGTCCCAGCCGCTGACCGGAAAGGGGTCGCGTTTGTCGTCGTACTCGACCAGGCCGACGAGCTGACGCAATTGTTCGGCGTCGAGATCGGCCAACCGTTCGTCGTCGTTCAGGATGTTGTCGAGGCTCATTGAATCTCCCTGTTGCCGAGCTGGCGTCGTGTCGACCAGTTGTTCCGTCGAGCAAAACATCTGGCGGATAGGTCGTCAATCGACCTCGTTTCTACTGTCTCAGCTGTACAGATAGCGCAGACAATCTCTCGTTCTGCTATACGATATGTCTAGAAAATACGATGCCACCGAGGTGCACGATGGAACCGACGCTCGACAAGCTGGACCGCGCAATACTCACTGCGCTGCAGGACAATTCGAGAATCGGCGTGCTCGAGCTGTCACGGAACCTCGGGGTGGCACGGGCGACGGTGACAGCGAGGCTTCAACGGCTGGAGGACAGCGGTGTCATCACCGGATACCGACCGCGAATCGGCTTGGCTGCAGCAGGTTACGGGGTCCAGGCGTTCGTCACTTTGGAGATCGCGCAAGGTGCGCTCGGTGACGTCGTCGCTGTGCTCGAGCAGATCCCCGGCGTCCTGGAAGCCTTTGCCACCACGGGTGCCGGTGATGTGTTGTGCCGAGTCGCGGCTGCCTCGCACGACGATCTGCAACGAACTCTGATCGTACTCAACCAGTCTCGTACGATCGCCCGGTCGACGAGTGTGGTGGTGCTTTCGGAACTGGTCGAGTTCCGAACGATGCCGCTGCTGAACACCGCGGAGACCGATCGAACGCCGAAAGCCCCTGCCTACCGACCCTCGCGTGAATAGCAGTCGTTCAGGCCGGCGTGATCCGGCCCCGGACGTCTCCGAAGCCGATGCGCGAACCGTTCGGCCCAGGAGCGCTCGCGGCAATGACGACCTCGTCGCCGTCCTCGAGGAAGGTGCGGGTCTCCGCGCCGAGTGACACCGGTTCCTTACCACCCCAGGTGAGTTCGATGAAGGCACCGCGCTGATCCTTCTCGGGTCCAGAGATGGTGCCCGAGGCGAACAGGTCACCGGTTCGGCTGGTTGCGCCGTTGACGGTCTCGTGCGCCAGCATCTGCGCCGGCGACCAGTACATCGCACTGTAGGGCGGGTGGGAAACGGCATGGCCGTTCCACGAGACCGTCAGATCGATGTCCAAAGCCCACGAACGAGATTCGCGGAGGTACTCGAGCGGCTCCGGATCCTGAACCGGCGTCGATGTTCGCGCGTGTTCGAGCGCGAGCAGGGGAACCACCCACGGTGAGATGGACGTCGCGAAACTCTTGCCGAGATTCGGCCCCAGCGGCACGTACTCCCAGGCCTGGATGTCGCGAGCCGACCAGTCGTTGACGACGACGGCACCGAACACGTGCTTGGAGAACCGATCCGGCGGTATGGGCCCGTCGGACGGAACACCGACGACGAACCCCATCTCGGCCTCGATATCCAGTCGCCGACTCGGACCGAACGTGGGCGACGCCTCGTCGGGTGCCTTGCGCTGACCGCACGGCCTCCTGACGTCGGTACCGGAGACGAACACCGTGCCGGCCCGGCCGTGATAAGCAACGGGCAGGTGCTTCCAATTCGGTAGCAGCGGTTCGGCATCGGGGCGAAAGAGTCTACCGAGGTTGGACGCGTGGTGCTCGGAGGCGTAGAAGTCCACGTAGTCGGCCACCTCGAACGGCAGGTGCATCGTGACATCGGAAACGGACACGATTGCGTCCGTGGGGGTGGTGCCATTGATGAGCATGTCGGTGACGGACGTGCGCACCTCCACCCAGCGGGTGCGTCCACGGGACATGAACGCATTGAGGCTGGGCGAGGCGAAATCACGATCGTCCACAGCGACGGATAGATCGATCACGGTGTCGCCGTAGCGAACTCCCACACGTGCGTCGGTACCGGGAGTGCTGAAGATGCCATAGGGGAGGTTGTCGATTCCGAACTCGGAATCGGCGGGGATGTCGATGTGCGTCATGGACGGCGCTCCTGATGTACGGGGTTGAGGCTCACAGGGGTGGCACGAGGCCGAGGGCGACGAGATCGTCGAGGGGTTCGCGGACGCTGCAGGTACCGAAGGAGGCGAAGGCGCGTTGGCCCTCGATCCCGGCGACGAGCCCGGCGAGGACGTCTGCATCGCGGATCGCCAAGATCTTCTCGAGCTCGCCGACTCGCGCGCCGCTGTGGGCGGCCTGCGCCGCGAGGATCACGTTGAGGAAGCCGTGTTGCTCGAACCCGTTGTCGGGATCGGTGTTACGGGCCGCATGGTGCAATCCCGCGGTGGCTTTGAAGTGGACCTCACGCTGCGCGGCCTCGTAGATGGACGCGGCGAGCTCCTGCTCGTCCGGGCACAGGTCGGCCGTGACGCCGCCGGTTCTGAATTTGGCGCGATACCCGAACTCGTCGACAGCGTCGAAGATGGCCTCTCGTCGGGCATCTCGGGGAATCTCGACGTAGATGTCGATGTCCTGAACGATGGTGCGCAGGGCATCGATGTCGGTGCCGTCGGGGACTGCCACTTCGATGGCCACGACGGTCACCCCGGCCGTGCGGTCAGCGGCGCGTAGGCCGGCCTCGACACTGCCTGGTCCGGCAGGTGCGGTCAACGCCACCTCCATCCGGGTACCCAGGTCGAGTTCGGTCACCCGGTCCATGGGAACGACCAGCGGGCCCACCAGGTCGGCGAAGGCGCTGGCCCGGTACTCGAGGTGTTGTGCCACAGCAACATCGAGCGGCGCATTGCCGGGAGGGAAGACAGCGGCGTCGTCGCACAGACGATGGAGGAACTTCGGGATCATCGGTTCGGTCCCCGGCCGGCCCACGTCCAGGCATAGCCGGTGTCCTCGCACGCGAGCGCACCTTCGCCGAGCTCGAGCGGGCGGAACGTATCGACCATGACGGCCAGTTCGTCGAAGAACTCGGCACCGATGCTGCGTTCGTACGCACCGGGTTGCGGTCCGTGAGCGTGACCGCCCGGATGCACCGAGATCGATCCCTGACCGATCCCCGAGCCCTTACGGGCTTCGTAGTCGCCGCCGACGTAGAACATGATCTCGTCCGAGTCGACGTTGGAGTGGTAGTACGGCACCGGGATCGCCAGCGGGTGGTAGTCGACCTTCCGCGGAACGAAATTGCAGATCACGAAGTTGGCCCCCTCGAACGCCTGGTGCGCCGGTGGTGGTTGATGCACCCGTCCGGTGATCGGTTCGTAGTCGGAGATGTTGAACGTGTACGGGTACAGGCACCCGTCCCACCCCACCACGTCGAACGGATGCTGCGGGCAGACGTAGCGCGTTCCGACGATGCCCGTCGAACCACGATGTTTGACAAGCACTTCCACGTCCGTTCCCTCCGCGAGCAGGGGCTCGGATGGACCGTGCAGATCGCGCTCGCAGTAGGGCGCGTTCTCGAGCAGCTGGCCGAACTTCGACAGGAAGCGCTTCGGTGGCGCGATGTGGCTGTTGGCCTCGATGGCGTACGCGCGCAGGGTGCCGTCGGGAATCCAACGGTGCGTCGTCGAGCGCGGAATGAGTACGTAGTCACCCTGCTGTGCCTGGAGGGTTCCGAATACCGTTTCCACTGCAGTAGAACCGGATTCGATGTACACCATCTCGTCACCGATCGAATTGCGATACAGCGGTGAGGTTTTCGACGCGACGACATAGGACAGTCTGACGTCGGCGTTACCGAGGACGAGTCGCCGGCCGGTGACGACGTCGGTGTCGGCGACGACGGAGTCCGGGAACAGCTCGTGCAACGTCAGGTGTCGCGGCTTCAGCGGATGGTTCGGCGTCGTCGATTGATCGGGAAGCTCCCAGACCGTGGCATCGACGATGGCCGAGGGAATGTGGCGGTGATAGAGGAGAGACGAGTCCGAGGAGAAGCCCTCTTCGCCCATCAGTTCCTCGAAGTAGAGGGTGCCCTCTGGAGTTCGATGCTGGGTGTGCCGCTTCGGCGGCACCGATCCGAGCTGCCGGTAGTAGGCCACGTCGTCGCTCCTGGGTCGAGTTCACCGGATGTAGTAAATACATTAACTATTTTGACGTGATCTACGCAACCGTCAGTTCCGTCCGCGGACGTCGAACTGGCTTCGATTCGTGATCAGCTTGGTCAACAACATCACCAGAATCCGCTGCTCGGGCTCGGTGAGCGCGCTGGCCCACGCGTTCTCCCGCTCGTTCTGCTCGGCGAACGTCTCGACCATCTCTGCGTGACCACGATCGGTGAGGGCCAGGCGAACCGAACGCCCGTCGGACTCGTCGGGGGTGCTGACGAGCAAACCGCCCGCGATCAGGGATTTGGACAGGTTCGATACGGTCGCGCGACTCATACCGGTCAATTCGGCGGCCCGCTTCGGCTCGATCGGACCCGCCAGCCACGTGACGAACATCAGCCGGAACGACGACCACGACCAGCCTCGCGGGCGATGAACCGTCGACTCCAGGTCGTACGTGACGATGTTCGACGCCCGGTTGAGCGTCAGTAGAACCTCTGTGGCCAGCTGATGCTCGAATCCGTACTTCCGGGCCAACGTGCTGTTGGCGGTCTCGATGAACGACCAGAAATCGGGCTCGGGTGAGTCGGTCACGGATTCACTGTAACCACGAAACCATCTGATCAACACCTTTATCATTTCGCTGGGCGCGATACGTGCCTCGTCCCGCAGGAGTCATGATGGACTCATGAGCTCGAAGAACCTGTTCGGCGGCCCCCGGACCCTGCTGATCGTGGCCGCGGTGGTCGTCGTGATCGCACTCGTCGCTGCCGCCGCAACGCTGATCGTCCGCGCCGTGCTCGGGCCGCCCGAGGGCGAGAACAAGTTCGAGATTCAGGGGTACGCCGTCGTGCAGGTCGATCCCCAGGTCAGCGGCCTCGCGCTCGCCACACGTTAGCCGACTCCGCGGCGACCTCAGGGTCGTGCGTCTGCTGAAAGTTGCGCCCGCCGCGGGCGAAGGTGTGCAGCGTCGCGGCCGGTACCCGATGTTCGGGAACGGGCTCGTCGGTCCACTCGCAGTCACGTACGAAGACCATGTTCGACGCCACCGCATCGGCGCTGTAGTCCTGGCGAAGCGGACCGGATATTCGGCCGAGGAAGTACTCGCCGCGCTCGGTACGCGTCCAGACCCAGGTGCCGTCCGCGACCTGCTCGAAGCGCTCGACCCGTCGTAGTGATCGTTCGTCGTCGGCCGCCATCCCGCAGAGTCCGAAGGTGAGGGCACGTTCGACACCCCGGGCATCGGTGCGCGGTAGACGGCGTCCGGCATAGGGCCGAGCGTAGCGATGCTGGCCAGAATGCACGATCGGTGCTAACTTGAAGGTTCAACTTAAGCAATTCGAAGGACCTGTCATGCCATCTGTGATCAACCCGCCGGTCGCGGGCGCGGCGTTCGACGCATTTCTCGCCGATGCCGCGCCCGCGAGCCGGTCGCAGAAACTGTGGACCCCGAACGACGGACCGATGCCCGCCCTCTACATCAGCCACGGCGCACCCCCGGTCTTCGACGACGCCCTGTGGATGGACCAGCTGTTCACCTGGTCGCAGTCGATGCCCAAGCCGAAAGCGATCCTCATCGTCAGCGCACACTGGGAAGAGGCACCGCTGAGTCTGTCCGCTTCGGGTGCCGCAACCCCACTGGTCTACGACTTCGGTGGATTCGCTCAGCGCTACTACTCGATGGAATATCGGACGCCCGACGCCGAGGCGCTGGCCGCACGCGTCGCCGCGGCCATTCCGGCGTCGGAGAACCTGCATCAGCACAACTCCCGCGGCCTCGACCACGGTGCCTGGGTTCCGCTGAAGGTCATGTACCCCTACGCCGATGTTCCCGTTCTGCAGTTGAGCCTGCCGACGCACGCTCCCGATCGGCTGATGGCGATCGGCACCGCGTTGAAGGAACTTCGCGCCGAGGGAGTCTTGGTGATCGGTTCCGGGTTCATGACGCACGGTCTGCCGTTCCTGTCCCGGGAGAATTTCGCCACCAACACTGTGCCGACCTGGTCGGAGGACTTCGATCTCTGGGCGGCCGACGCGTTGTCGCGTGGTGACGTCGCGACTCTGGCGGACTTCCGTAGTGCTGCGCCGGGGATGCCGTACGCCCACCCCACCGTCGAACATTTCACGCCACTGTTCGTCACTCTGGGTGCCGCCGAGAACCCGGAAGCTCCGGTGACCACCGCCATCACCGGCTTTCAATTCGGTTTGGCGAAAAGGTCCTTCGCGGTCGCGTGATGTCGTAGGAGGGGCGGGCACGGCCGGCTGGAGTTGGAATCGGTTCACTTCTGAATTCTTTTCGAACCGGGGATTGTTATCCACGCCACTTCGCTCTACAGTTCTCAGCACCATCTCGGACATCGGTGTCCAAGATGGTCGGATGCGCTGTACGAACCGACGCCGGGCGCGCGTCCTACGGAGCCCGCCCTCCGGCGCGAAGGAGTACACCCGTGTCTTCTGCTCGATCTTGGACGCTTCGGGCCGCAATCGGCCTGGTGACCGCCGTCGCCGCCATTGCGGCGACGACCAGTACCGCTGCCGCTGCACCCGACGTCAGCGATCCGCCCGAGGTGGTGGTTCAGCCGCCTCTGGCACCGTTCACGTGGCCGACGATCCCGGAGTTCGACACCGGCTTCTACCGTCCTCCCGCCGACGTCGTGGCCGCGGCCGAACCAGGTCAGATCATCGCCGCTCGGCCAGTCGAGCTGGCCACTCTCAACGTGATCCCCACACAGGTGGACGCCTGGCAGCTGTCGTTTCGGTCCAACAACGGACGCGACGAGCCGATAGCTGCGGTCACCACGGTCATCAAGCCCCGTGGCGTGCCCGCGGCACCGCGCCCGCTGATATCCATCCAATTGGCCGAGGATTCTCTCGCCGCCTACTGCGCGCCCTCGTATGCGATGCGAGCGGGGGCAATCCCCTGGCCGGTCACGGGCGCTGTGACGTCGGGTGCTCAATTCCTCGAGGTGCAGGCAGCGTTGGCTCAGGGCTGGGCGGTATCGGTACCCGACCATCAAGGTCCGAACAACTCGTTCGCCGCGGGGCCGGTCGCCGGTCGGATCACCCTCGACGGCATCCGAGCGGCCGAGAACTTCGCGCCGATGCAGTTGTCCGGAGAGGCCACCAAGGTGGGGATGAGCGGCTACTCCGGTGGCGCGATAGCCACCGGTCATGCAGCCGAGCTGGCCGGAAGCTACGCGCCCGAGCTCGATATCGTCGGCGTCACCGAGGGCGGAACCCCGGCTGAACTCGGGGCCCTGGTCGACAACGCGAACAACGCCCTCGGCTCCGGCATCGTCGCTGCCGGCATCATCGGTGCCAGCCGCGAAGATCCCGAGTTGGCCGACTTCATCGACCGGCACATCGATCCGCTCGGCCGAACTTTGTTCGCGGCCAAGGACAATCTCTGTGTCGGCTACTCGTCGGCGCTGCTCCCGTTCGTCAACCTGAAGGGTTTCCTGCATACCGACGGCGACCCGATTCAACAACCCGTGGTGAAGAAGGCCCTGTCCGCGATGCGACTCGGTGGCACCACCCCGAACATGCCGCTCTACGTCTACCACTCGAACCCGGATTGGCTGGTGCCGATCGGGCCGGTCAACGCGATGGTCGATTCGTACTGCAGCCGTCCCGGTGCCGATGTCACCTACACCCGTGACCATTTCAGCGAGCACATCACTCTGGAGCTGATTGCCTTTCCGAGCGCGGTGTTGTGGATGCGCGACCGGTTTGCCGGTGTTCCTGTGGAACCGGGTTGTCGAACGAACGATGTCGGCTCGATGGCGCTCGACACACGTGCACACCCGCTCTTCGTCGATGCCGTCGGCGAGATGATCGCCGGACTGTTCGGCAAGCCGATCGGGGCGTGACGGGTCCGATCGGCGTCAGGGCCGCGAGACAGTCAACGGCGGTAGACTCCGCCGGTGACTGTCGCCGACGATCAGGGCCGCATCTACGCCGGACAATCGTCCGCCGCGCGCAAAGCCGATCGACGCGCACGGTTTCTGCAGGCCGGGATCGAGGTCATCGGGGTGCGCGGATACGCAGCCACTTCGGTCGCCCATATCTGCACCGCGGCCGGTTTGGCGCGCAGTCAGTTCTACAGTGAGTTCGCCAACCGTGAGGCGCTGCTCGTGGATGTCTACGACCTGATCCAAGACGACGCGCTGGCTGCAGTCGTCGCCGCACTCGACGGGCAAGTCGACCGAGACCGACGCGCGCTGGTCGTCGCCGCGATGACCGCCTTGGTCGGATCGATCGGAGGTGACCCACGGCGAGCGCGGATTTCGTATCTGGAGATGCTGGGTGTCAGCGATGCCGTCGAACAGCACCGGACGCGCCGCCGTGCACAGTGGGTGGAATTCTTCGAGAATACCCTGCGCTCGGAAGTCGGTTCCGATTTCGTTCCCCCGGGTGGATACCGTTTGGCTGCAACAGCATTCCTCGGAGCGCTCACCGAGATCGTCTCCGACTGGTCCCGTACCGCCCCGCCCCGGCCACCCATCGAGCTCATCGTCGAGACGATGGTCGCCGTGCTGGGAGCCTTCGTTCCCGACCTGAACTGAACTGCAGGGTGCCGCGCAATACAGTGGACCGATGACAGCTGCCACCGGACCACTCGCAGGACTCGTGGTTGCGGACTTCTCCCGTGTACTCGCCGGACCGTACGCGACGATGATGCTCGGCGACATGGGTGCCGAGGTGATCAAGATCGAGCGGCCAGGAATCGGAGACGACACCCGATCGTGGGGTCCCCCGTACGACTCTGCCGGTACGGCAACCTATTTCAACTCGGTCAATCGAAACAAGACGTCGAGGTTCGTCGACCTGCAGTCCGAGAGCGGGGTAGCCGAGGCGAGTGAGATCATCGCCGGCGCGGACATCGTGATCGAGAACTTCCGGGCCGGCGCGATGGACCGCCTCGGCCTGGGGTACTCGACGCTCTCGCAGTGCAATCCCGGTCTGATCTATTGCTCGATCACCGGTTTCGGCACCGGCGGGGGAGCAGCGCTGCCGGGCTACGACCTGGTGGTTCAGGCGGTCGGCGGGCTGATGAGCGTCACCGGCCCGGACGCCGAGGCACCGACCAAGGTGGGTGTGGCGATGGTCGACATCGTCACCGGACTCCATGCGCTCAGCGGAATCCTTGCGGCGCTGCATCATCGATCGAACACCGGTGCCGGCCAGCAGGTGCACACCTCACTGATGGCGTCGGTGCTGTCCGCATTGAGCAACCAGTCGTCGGCCTATCTGGGGGCCGGTGTCGTGCCCGTGCCGATGGGCAACAAGCACCCCTCACTGGTGCCGTACGAGGTGTTCGAGACCGCCGATCGACCCCTCGCACTTGCCGTGGGCAACGACCGGCAATTCGCTGCCCTGGTCGAGGTTCTCGGATCGCCCGCACTGGCAGCGGACGAGCGCTTCTCGTCCAATTCCGCTCGCGTGAAACATCGAGACGAGCTGGTCGACGTTCTGACCTCGGCGTTGAGCGCCCGCACCGCGGACGACTGGTATCGAGAACTGATGGCCCGCAACGTTCCCGCGGGACCGGTAAATTCTCTCGAGGAGGCCTTCGCGTTCGCGGAATCACTCGGTCTCGAACCGCGCGTGCAGGTTCCCGGTTCAGTGGCCGACAGCGTCCGCAACCCACTGGACTTCTCGGCAACACCGGTGAACTATCGCCTGCCACCGCCTGCCGAGTTCTAGTTCAACGCCCACTTCACCGACACGGACACACTGACCGTCTGCTGGCCAGGTTCGATGGGCACCGCCGTGTCGAACGAACTGGCGGAATCGCCGAACGTCCTCGGCTGCTCCTGGCCGGTGATCGACTCGGTGATCGACAGGACGTCTCCGAGTTCGCCGCCTGCGAGTGTCGCGTACTGCTCGGCGCGATCGCGGGCATCGGCGAACGCCCTGGACCGGGCATCGGTGATCAGCTCGGAATCGTCGTCGATCTTGAACGAGACCCCGGAGATTCGGGTCGCGTTGCCACCGGCCGATGTGGCGTCGCCCAACACTTCGGACGCCTTCGACAGGTCGCGAACCGTCACCTGCAAGGTGTTGGTGGCCTGATATCCGGAGATTTCCGAGGTACCGCCCGGCAGAGCACCGGAATACTGCGGATCGATCGAGACCTGCTGAGTCTGGATGTCCTCGCGAGCGACTCCGGCCGCGATGACCGCGTCCGTCACTTCGGTCACCGCAGCGTTCGCCTGTTCGATCGCGGCGGTGACGTCCTCGGCCGTGGCCTGGACGCCGATCTGGGTTGTCAACGTATCCGGTGCGCCCTGGACTTCTCCGACGCCGTTGACGTTCACCCCGGGAGGTCCATCGGGGGACGTGGTCGCTGGACTGCTGCAGCCCGCAGTCAGGGCTACGGCCAGCACCAGGGCCGATGCGCAGGATCCGACCAACCATCTGTTTCGACTCACCGCCGTAGTGTCCACCATTGCAGGTGAATTGGAAAGGCTCAGGGCTTGCGATACTCGGCGTCGAACGTCACGGTGACCTCGTCGACCACCTTCATGGCTCCGAACATCTGCGAATACGGAGTGATCTTGTAATCCGACTGACGCACAGTGGTTTCGGACCCGACACGCCACCGATCGCCGAGGTCTGTGACGTCCACATCCACGGTGATCTCCCTCGACACACCGTGGATCTCGGCCGTGCCCGCCAGCCTGAATCCGGAGTCGACGGCCGTGATCTCGGTGGAGTGGAAACGAATCGACGGATATCGGTCGGCGTCGAAACTCTTGAGCGCGTTGGCTTTCGCGACGATCTTCTCCGGTCCGATCAACGGTGTCAGTCCACCCTCGCCGTGGACCACGTCGAGTGAACTCACCTCGGCGGTCAAGGTGAGAGCGGTAGGTGCGTCCCCGGCCCACTCGACTGTCGCAGTCCAGGAGGTCATCGCGATCGTGAGGCGATGCCCCATCTTGGATGCCCTTCCTGTGACATCCGTGCGAACAGCCAACTGCCCGCCGTCGGATGCGTCGAGCGTCCAGGTCTCGGTACTCATCCCCCGACTGTATCCGTCCCGCAGAACCGACGACGGGACTCAGGCGCAGGTGGTTAGGGTGGAGGTATGTTCTCCAATTCCCCTCGAACATTCGTCGCCGACGCCCTCCGCGGCTTCGTCGCCGCCACCGACGACGTCGCCTGGCATGCCGACCCCGGCTACCTGACGCGTCGCTATCGCATCTCCGACGGCCAGGTCGCGCTGCTGTCCGGTGGGGGATCGGGCCATGAGCCGCTGCATGCCGGCTTCATCGGCCGCGGCATGCTCACCGGCGCGTGCCCGGGCCTGGTGTTCACCTCACCCAATGCCCTCCAGGTGCACGAGGCGTCCAAGGCCGTGGACTCGGGCGGCGGCGTGGTCCACATCGTGAAGAACTACACCGGCGACGTGATGAACTTCAAGATCGCGCGAGAGTTGTTGCAGGAGGACGGCATTGTCGCCGACGTCGTTCTCGTCGACGACGACGTGGCCAGTGAGAGCGAGGACGGCCCTGGCCGCCGCGGCACCGCAGCGACCATCGTCGTCGAAAAGGTATGCGGCGCAGCGGCCGAACGCGGAGACAGTCTGCAGGCGGTGGTCGCGCTTGGGCGTCGAACCGCGGAGAACGCGCGCAGCATGGCCGTCGCGATGAATCCGCCCACATTGCCGGGAGCGGACGAGCCGTCGTTCGACCTCCCGTCGGAGGAAATCGAACTCGGCATCGGCATCCACGGAGAACGCGGCACCGACCGTGTGCCGCGCCTGCCCGCCCGGGAGATCGTCGCGAAACTGACAGATCCCATCGTGGACTCGCTCGGGTTGAACTCGGGCGAATCGGTGATCGCGGTGGTCAACGGGCTCGGAGCAACGCATCCGCTGGAGCTGCATCTGCTGTTCGGTGAACTCTCGGAGTACTTGCACGGCAAGGGGATCGAGATCTCCCGCTCGCTCGTCGGCAGCTTCGTCACCGCGCTCGACATGGGTGGAGCCTCGATCACCCTCGTGCGTGCCGATGACGAGATGCTCGAGCTCTGGGACGCCCCCACCGACGCACCCGGTTGGCCCAACGCCCACAGCCGCGGCGTGAAGTCGGTGGGCGAACGTGGAGGCTTCGGGCCCTCGTTCGAGCCCTCCGACACCGGAGAGGTTTCGGCGTTCGCCTCGACGTGGATCGGGACTTGGGCGCAGCGGGTACTCGACGAAGAACCGGCCCTGACCGAGCTGGACCGCAAAGCAGGCGACGGCGATTTCGGAACCAACATGGTGGCCGCCCTCGAACAGCTCGATCTGGATGCCGTCAAGGACACCTATTCGGCAGCAACGGTATTCGAGGCCGTCAGTGAGGCCTACCTGGGCCACGCGGGCGGTACCTCGGGCGCGCTGTTCGGGATCTGGTTCCGCCAGTTCTACCGGACGATGCTCGAATCCGAGCCAGGTACTGCTGCCATCGCGGCCGCGGCCCGGGCAGGCCTGGACAGCATCACCGAACTCGGTGGCGCACGGGTAGGCGACAAGACGATGGTCGACGCCATCGCCCCTGCCGTCGATGCACTCGAGAAGGACGGCGGCACCCTGCAGCAGGCCGCGGACGCCGCGAAGACCGGAGCCGAATCGACCGAGGACATGACCGCCAACCGCGGCCGCGCCAGCTACGTCGGCGAGGCCGCGCGAGGCGTCGTCGACCCCGGTGCGCTGGTCATGGCCTGGTTCTTCGAGGCAGCTGCTAGCTCAGCGAACTGAGAAAGACCTCCGCGATCGCTTCGAGGCCGGCCTGATCGTCGGCGTCGAAGCGGTCGGGAACAGGGCTGTCCAGATCGAACACACCGATCAGGGTCTCGCCCTGGTACAGCGGTACGACGACCTCGGAGCGTGTGTTGGCATCGCACGCGATGTGACCGGGGAAAGCGTGGACGTCGGCGACGCGCTGCGTCTCGCGGGTCGTTGCTGCTGCTCCGCAGACACCCTTGTCCAGGGCGATGCGCACGCAGGCGGGCTGACCCTGAAACGGCCCGACCACCAGTTCGGTGCCGTCGAACAGATAGAAGCCGACCCAATTGACCTCGGGCAGAGCGTGATACACCAGCGCAGACAGGTTGGCGGCGTTGGCGACGAGGTTCGATTCCTCGAACACCAGGCCACGGGCCTGCTCGGTGAGCTGCTGATACTGCTCGACCTTGGATCCGTTCAGTTCGGTCGCGGTGAAAGACATGCGCCGAGTTTAAGCGCACACCCCAGCACCACCAGATACGCCGACATGCCGCCTACCTGTATCCGTTGCGCGATGCCGAGACCGTACTCGCCGGGCAGATTGTCGGCGATCAGCAGCCACGCGGTAGCCAGTGTCGTCACGATCAGAACGGCCAGGCCCAGCGTGCGCAGCAGCGGGTAGAGCCGGTAGCGAAATGCGGCCACCGTGAACGCGATCATGACGGTGAAGATCGCGAACACCGCGATGGTGCTGGTCAGCGCATGCAGGTGATGGAGTTGCGGGAACAATCCGCTCGGCTCGATCGGACAGCTCGGATCGTCGGCCGCCACACACTCGAGGGGGAGTTTCGCGTCGGCGATAGTCGCAATGCCGAAGATGCCCGACGCCACCCAGCCGGTGACGACGAGTCGTCGTCGCGGGGTTGCCAGGAAGCCGATAATCGCCGCGAGAATCATCAACGAACCCGTGACGACGTCTGCGGTGGAGAAGAATTCGCGGTACGGCTGATCGCGGGCGTCGAGTTCGCTGAGGAACGATGTGGTCGGGTCGAGACCGGTATCGAGGAAGAATTCGGCCACCCAGGCCGAGTACAGCAGGCCGGCGAGGATCAAGCAGATCGCCACTACGACGCGGCGGATATCCACGCCTTCGGTTCTCGAACGCACCGACCAAGGCTAGCCAGTGAGTACCTCGGCGGTTGCCACCGCCAGTGCGACGGCGGACTCGCAGCTGTCGGTCAGGACGGACAGTGTGGGAACCGTGCGGGCATAGCGCGCGGCAGCGTTGTCTTTCTCGGGCATGCCGAGCACGGGGTTGCCCAGCACGATGTCCGCGAAGCACGACGAATCCGAGGCGCGTGTCTCGACGGTGTAGCCGCCCCGCTGGACGGGCTCGCTGTCGGTCGAACGCAGATCCGAGTCGACGTACGTGAGCGTGACGTCGAGCATCGCCAGTGTGTCCTCGAACGTCGACGACGACGCCGTGAAGTGGCAACGGTACGGATCGGACGCGGGGTTCCAGCGGGCCACCGTCCAGGTTGCGGGCAGGTGTTCGAGGACGGCGCACGGGTCCTTCGAGGCCAGCGGAAGGTTGTACTTCGAGTCGGCCCGCAGTGGTGGATCGTCCAACAGGCTCAGTGCGGTCTCGGCGAAGGTTGTCGCCGCTGCACACGCGTCGGCGACGGCCCGATCGACGTCGATCGTGGCAAAGCTACGACCGGATTCGGTGAGGAAGCCGTCCATGGCCCCGGTGGCGGCTCCGTCGAACTCGTCGCGCAGCGGAAAGCTGACGCGGCACTGCCCTTGCGACAGGTCGTGGAGATACACCTGTTCGCCGCCGATCGTGATCCGCTCGGTGTCCGGGTCGTCCGGCGTCGGCTGATATCCGTTCAGATCGATCGAGACGGAGTCGGTGGCGCTCGAGTTCGCCGGGTTCAGACTGGCCGAGCACGTGCTCAATTCGCCGTCGGGGCGCAGTTGCACCACCGTGCCGAGCTCAGCGAGGTCGTCCTCGGTGAGAAAACCGCAGGGGTCGAGACTGCGTACGAACGCCGCCGAGTCTGCGAGGTACCGGTCCGCCTCGGACAGCACGAATCCGTACCGGTTCTGCGGCGCACTGCTGACGGGGGAGGCGCTGCCGAGCAAGACCACCGCGCACCCGCTCGTCGATACGGCCATCGCCAGCGCTGTTGCCGCAAGCCACCAATTTCTACGCACCGTTTCCCCCGAAACTCGAATCAACCGATCATGGGGTTGGACGCGCGGGGGCTGGAGATGGTTTCAGTCTCCGGACAGGTTGTTTCAGTCTCCGGAAAGTTCGTCGACCACTCGATCGGCGGCCTCGGCGGGGTCCTCGTGTTCCCAGATTCGTACGACGCGCCAGCCCTCCGCGAGGAGCTTGTCGTCGGTGTCGCGATCGCGCGTGACGTTGGCCGCCAGTTTGTCGGCCCACCACTGCGCGTTGTTGCGGGGCTTGGTCGCGTGAATCGGGCAGCTGTGCCAGAAGCAGCCGTCGACGTAGACCGCGACCTTGCGCCTGGGGAAGACCAGATCTGCTCGACGCCTCATGCCCTTCAACGGAGCTCGATCGACGAAGTAGCGCAGACCTCGACGGTGCAGTGCCTGCCGTAGCGCCACCTCGGGCTTGGTGTCGCGTCGTTTCTGCTTGCTCAGTCGCGCGCTGGTCCTGGCGTCGGTGGCGGGCCGCTCTGCGCTCACGCCGACACCCTCTCGGCGTACCCGCCCATGCGTTCGAGATGGGCGTCGAGGTCGTCGAGAAAGCCGTCGACGAAACGGAGATTGCCCGCTCTGGCTCGCTTGAGGAACCCGGCGGTCGCTCGCGCCGAGAGCAGCTTCGCGTCGTCCAGGAAATCGATCAGGTCCTCGTACGGCTCGTGCACCGGCATGGTCGTCACCGCGACCCGATAGCTGGTGCGGTCGCGTCCCCAGGCTGCGGTCGGCCAGGCCTGACCAGGCAGCAGAGCCGGATCGTTCGAGGCGTCGTACGGCTGGGGATCGTCGAGTGCGCTCGCCGCCCAGGACGCCATGCGCACACTGACGGCGTTGCCGACGAGCTTCCAGCGATGTCCGCTGCGGACGCCGGGCTGCTGGACGGCGGGCAGCGTCCACTCCGGATCGAATCCCTGCAGACGTTCGGCACCGATGATCCCGGGAGTGACGATCTCCCCGGACGGCAACCGAACCGCCGGCGGACTGGCTATGCCGAGCGAGGATCCGCCCTTGAGCGTCGGGACCGCATTGACGGCCCAGCCCAGCCCGCGAATGCCCTCGGTCCAGTAGAAACCGCACGGCTGCGTGGCCGGGTCGCCGTCGGGTAGCAGTCCTGCATCCTGCGAGAACAGCACCTCGCGTGGATCGTCGGTACGCGAGGCCAGCATCACCACCCGCTGCCGACGCTGCGGCAACCCGAACGCGCGGGCGTCGACGACGCGATATGCCCACATGTAGCCGAGGTCCTCCAGCGCGTCGGTGATGTGTCGCATGGCCGCCCCACGGCCGAGCTGGAGCATGAACGGCACGTTCTCCATCAGCAGCCATCGCGGGCCGCGTCGACGCGAGACCAGCCGAAACACCTCGTCGACCAGGCCCGATCTGGCACCGGTGATGCCTGCGGTGCGTCCGGCCTGCGACAGGTCCTGACAGGGGAAGCCGGCCGCGACGAGTTCGGTGTCGGCGGGCAGGCTTCGAAGAGTGGTGACGTCGGTGTGCAGGGGTACCTCGGGCATGCGCGCTCTCAGGACGGCCCCGGCTCCGGGATCGATCTCGCACAGCAACTGCGTCGTCCACCCTGCGTCGGCCAACCCCAGCTCGAGCCCGCCGATCCCCGCGAACAACCCGACCATCGACCGTGCGCTCACGTATGCCCTTCCCTTGCCCGACGGCCCTACGTTACTCGAGAGTCGGTTCGCTTGACCTCGACCGAGCTCGAGGTTTCACACTGGAATGCGAGGGCCGAAAAATCGGTTGGAAACTGAGCCTGTGCAATGAAAGCATTCGAGCACAGCAATAAGGAGAAGAACTGTGTCTACGGGTGTGCTCGATCCCGAAACCCGAACCCTCGATCAGCCATACCCGGACACCGCGAAGCCGCCCAGCTCGCTGCGCCGTTTCGCGCCGTTTCTGCTGCCGTACAAGTGGTTCTACATCGCCTCGATCGTGGTCTCGCTGATCGCCACCATGACCGGTCTGGTGATCCCGCTGGTGATGCAACGCGTCATCGACGGGCCCATCACCGATCACAATTTCTCGGCCGTATGGTGGCCCGCGGCATTCGTCCTGTTGCTCGGCACCATCGATGCACTCGGCATCTGGGTTCGCCGTTACCTGGTCTCCCGCCCGTCGAGTCAGTTCGAGATCTCAGCGCGCGCAACAGTATTCGACAAACTCCAGCGACTCTCGGTCGCGGCTCACGAGAGCTGGGAATCGGGTCAGCTGCTTTCTCGTGCCATCGCAGACCTCGGTTCGCTGCGGCGGTTCATGGCCTTCATCGGCCCGTTCATCATCATCAACGCCGTCACACTGGTCGCAGGCATCGGCGTACTGCTGGTGCAGTCCTGGCAATTGGGGCTGATCATGCTGGCGACGTCGGTACCGCTGGTGATCGCCTGCACCAAGTTCGAGACGCTCTATCGCGTCGTGGCCCGTGATGCTCAGGATCAGGCCGGCGACGTCACGACGACGGTCGAAGAGTCCATCCAGGGTATTCGCGTCCTCAAGGCGTTCGGTCGAAGTGCGCACTTGGGCAAACAGTTTCTGCGTCAGGCCCGCACATTGCGGGGCACCGAGCTGAAGAAGGTGCGCTACCTGGCGATCATCTGGGCGGTGATCGTCGGGCTGCAGCCGATCACCATCGGCGCGATCCTCGCCGTAGGCACGTACTCCATCGTCCAGGGCACCATGACGGTCGGCACCCTCGTCGCGGCCATCGCCATCGTCACCTTCCTGCTGTGGCCGATCGAGTCCTTCGGGTATCTCCTGGCCGAGCTGAACAATGCGCGCACGGCCGCGGATCGGTACTGGGAGATCATGGATACTCCCGAAACCGTGACCGATCCGGACAATCCCGTCGAACTGCCCGAAAAGATCCGTGGCCGAGTGCAATTCGATCGCGTCGGATTCACCTTCCCCGACGCGTCCGCACCGCTTCTCGAGGACGTCAGCTTCGTCGTCGAGCCGGGGGAGACCGTCGCGCTGGTCGGCAACACCGGTAGCGGAAAGACCGCGCTGACGAACCTCGTACCCCGGCTGTTCGACGCCACCGAGGGTTCCATCACCATCGACGGAATCGACGTGGCCTCGATGCGTTTGGCCGATCTGCGGTCGATCGTCACGGTGGCGTTCGAGGATCCGGTGCTGTTCTCGGCCAGTGCGCGCGAGAACATCGCGCTCGGTTCGCCCGGAGCCTCCTATGCCGAGGTCGCCGAGGCGTTGGAGATCGCGCACGCAACGGATTTCGTCGAGCAGTTGCCGTGGGGCCTGGCCACTCGCATCGGTGAGCAGGGAATGAGCCTGTCCGGTGGGCAGCGGCAGCGGCTCGCACTGGCGCGGGCGGTGCTGGGCAAGCCCCGAGTACTGGTGCTCGACGACCCGCTGTCCGCGCTCGACGTGGACACCGAAGCCAAAGTGCAGAAGGAATTACGACGCGTGTTGGCGCACTCGACGACACTGCTGGTGGCGCACCGGCCGTCGACCGCTGCCTTGGCCGACCGCGTGCTGTATCTCGAGAACGGACGAATTGTGGAGCAGGGAACACACGAGGGACTGCTGGCGTCGTCGCCGCGGTACCGCGAAGTGATGGGGTCGATTCATGGCTGAGCAAACCGCAGCCGCGGATTGGCGCGGCGTCGGCGGCGAGGAATCGGAGGCCGACGCAACCGGAAACCTGTTGTTGGCCGGGCGTTCTCGCCGGTTGCTCGCCTCGTTGGTGCGGCCGTACAAGAAGCAGGCCCTGCTGTCGTTCCTGATCATTCTGGTCGACAACATCACCTACGTTGCCGGTCCGCTGTTCATCGCCTATGCGCTGGACAACGGTGTCGGCGCTGCAGCACAGGGGGATTGGGCTCCGTTGCTGTGGGCGATCGGCGGCTACACCGGCTTCGGTCTGCTCGGAATGCTCACCACCTACGCCTTCCTCACCGTCTCAGGTCGGCTGAGTCAGAACATCCTGTACGACCTGCGCGGTCGGGTGTTCGACCACGCCCAGAAGCTGAGCCTGTCGTTCCACGAGAAGTACACCTCGGGACGGTTGATCTCGCGTCTGACCAGCGATGTCGAATCTCTGCAGACGCTGCTCGAAAGTGCGCTCAACGATGCTCTGACGGCCATCCTGTCGATGGTGTCGATCGCGATCATCCTGGTGTACCTCGACGTTCCGATGGCGATGATCGTGCTGGCCGGATTCGTTCCGCTGGTCCTCGTCACCCGGTGGTCGCAGCGTCGACAACGCCAGGGATACCGTCGAACACGGGTGGCGATCGCCCGCGTCGTGGTCCACTTCGTGGAGTCGATGGGCGGTATCCGCGCGGTACAGGTGTTCCGACGCGAGGGCCGCAACGACGCGATTCTGAGCACCGAGGATTCGGAATACCGCGACGCCACCACCGCAGCGCTGCGCGGGATGGCGAGTTACACCGGCATCGTGCGCTGGATCGGCAACGTCACGCTCGCGATCATCCTGGTGTTCGGTAGCTGGCGAGTGATCAACGGACACATGGACATCGGTGTGCTCGCCGCCTACGTGTTGTATCTGCGCCGGTTCTACGGACCCCTCGACGAGCTGGCAATGGTCTTCAACGCCTACCAGTCCGCTGCGGCTGCACTGGAGAAGATCTCCGGGGTACTCGAGGAAGAACCGTCGGTGACAGCGCCGAAGAACCCGGTGGAGATCGGAACAGCCAAGGGCGACATCACGTTCGACGACGTGCACTTCGCCTACGGCCCCGAACGCGTCGTGCTGCCGGAATTCTCGTTGCACGTACCCGCCGGACAGGTGGTCGCGATGGTCGGGGCGACCGGAGCGGGCAAGTCGACACTGGCGAAGCTGTTGGCGCGCTTCTACGACCCGACGGCCGGAGCCGTCCGACTCGACGGCGTCGACATGCGGGACATCAGCGACGATGACCTGCGTCGCAACGTCGTGATGGTGACGCAGGAGTCGTTCCTGTTCTCCGGTTCGGTAGCGGACAACATCCGACTCGGACGTCCCACGGCCACCGATGCAGACGTTCGGGCAGCCGCGGACGCCGTCGGGCTGACGGAGTTCATCGCGTCGTTGCCGGATGGAATCGACACCGACGTGCGCAAACGCGGAGGACGATTGTCCTCGGGCCAAAGGCAATTGGTGGCCTTCGCGCGGGTGTTCCTCGCCGCGCCGTCGGTGATCGTGCTGGACGAGGCGACATCGAGCCTCGACATCCCGAGTGAGCGGCTGGTGCAGCGCGCGCTCGAGACCATCCTGCAGGGACGAACTGCGCTGATCATCGCGCACCGCCTGTCGACGGTGGCCATCGCCGATCGCGTTCTGGTCATGTCCGACGGAAACATCGTCGAGGACGGAACCCCCGAGGACCTCATCGCAGGAGAGGGACGCTTCGCGCACCTGCACGAGGCGTGGGAGGACTCGCTGGTCTAGGTGCCGTGGTTCAGGTCCACGGAGTGATCGGCGGCTTGACCCACATGATCTTCTCGTCGGCGTGCTGGGGCGTCGCACCGTCGTGGCCCGGGTGTTCGGCCGCCCACACGGATTTACGGTCGAGCAACTCGGCCACGATGGTCCACGTCTCCATCGTGCTCGGTGGATGCAGGTCGGCAGCGCGGGCCAGCTTCCGGCGGACCGCGTCGGTGAGTTCGAGTAGCTCGGCACCGGTGATGCCGCGATCCCACACGTAGCGCGCCAGAGCTTTCGCCTTGTCCTGCCGACTCTTCGCAGCCTGTTCGGAGTGCGCGAAATCGAACTGCCCGCCGCCCGCGTTCTCTGTCGTCACGGGCACAACATTAATGAACTGCGAGAAAAGGCACGTCCGCTTGATCTTCTGGGGGCCTCGTCGCCTACCGTAGGTGGGTGATCACTCAAGCATCGGGTGCAGAGCAAGTCTCCATCCCCGCGACCGATTCCACAGACGCGAGAACCTGGCCGTCGATCCTGACGTGGCGAGCGCACGACGTTCCTCGCATGGAGTCCGTGCGGGTCCAGCTCTCGGGCAACCGCATCAAGGCTGCCGGACGCATCATCGGTGGCGCGTGCAGCGATCACCCCGCCTTCAGCGCGTCCTACGACCTGGTGACCGACGAATACGGCGTCACCAAGAGGCTCTCGGTGCGCACCTCGCTCGCATCCGGTGACCGCCAGGCCTCCGTCAGCCGTGACGACGAGGGCTATTGGATGGTGGAGAACAGCACCAGTCATCAGCGCTCGACCTACAGTGGCGCGCTCGACGTCGACATGGTGCTCAGCCCGTTCTTCAACACTCTGCCGATCCGTCGATTCGGTCTGCACACCCAGGTCCAGGACCTCGAGGTGCCCACTGTGTACGTGAACCTGCTCGACCTCAGCATCCAGGAAGCCACTCTGACCTACAGCAGTGGTTCCGAGGGAATTCACGTCATCTCACCGGTCTCGACGTCGTCCGTCACGGTCGACGCCGACGGTTTCGTTCTCGACTACCCGGGACTGGCCGAGCGGATCTGACGCACGACGCCACCGCGTCGACCCGCGTCCTGCAGTTTTTCCCGCCACCCCGGTTCGCCCGGGGTGATGTCGGTGATCTCGAAGCGTTGATGCTGCTCGTACTGCAGGCGCGCCGTGTTTCCGGCCTCGACCAGTGATTTCGTCGAACCTTCGTCGAGTTCTTCGCGCGCTGCCGTGAGTGCGTCCAGTGCCTCGTCCAGCGCGGTCCGCAGAGCGGCGGCGTTGCCCTCGGTCATCGCCCGAACGAGACTCGGCGACGAGGACGCCACCCGCGTCCCGTCCCGAAACGAGCCCGCAGCCAGGCCCAACGCCAGCGGTCCGCCTGCCGCGCCCACGATCGCGAGTGTCTCGGCCAGCACATGCGGAAGATGGGAGATTCTAGCGACGGCGCGATCGTGCTCGCCGCTCTCTGCCGGCACCACCACCGAACCGCAGTCGAGGGCGAGACGGGCCACCCGAACCCACACGTCGGCGTCGACTCCCGGGTCGGTGGACACCACCCACACCGCGTCGGCGAACAGCGTCGGATCGGTGGCCGACCACCCCGAGTGGTTGGTGCCGGCCATGGGATGTCCCCCGACGTAGCGTGCCTGCAAACCCTGCGCCTCGACGACGGCCGCCATCTCGGCCTTGACGCTGACGACATCGGTCAGCGGAGCTGTGCGGGCATGCTCGGCGACAGCAGTCAGAATCGACTCGACGGCAGGCATCGGAACGGCGACGACGATCAACGCGTCCTGTGCTGCGGCCCTGCTCAGTGCAGCTACCAGGTCGGTGCCGACGTCGTATCCATCGGCCACAGCACCTGCAATCGCGTCGGCCGATCGGTTCCATCCCCATACCGGACGGCCCGCATCGTGTGCCGCGCGCAGGATCGACCCACCGATCAGTCCGAGCCCCAGAACGCACACCGAAGAAGAAGTCACCCGATCAGATTGGCACAGGTGGGTGACGTCGATCGGACGTGGACTTCGAATACAGGCCCCTACCGGACTACCGTTGCGCGCATGGCCGCACAGCGCGCGAACAACAACCGCGCATCCGCACCGGAATACGACGACCTCGAGGGATTCGGCGTTGCAGTTGTCCGAGAGGAAGGCAAGTGGACCGTCACGCCGCTGTCCGACGACGCACTGACCAGTCTGTCGGCGGCAGAGACCGAATTGCGTGAGCTGCGCAGTTCTGGAGCGGTGTTCGGAATGCTCGACGTGGACGAGGAATTCTTCGTCATCCTGCGTCCCGCACCGAATGGCACCCGACTGTTGCTCTCCGACGCGGTCGCAGCAGTGGACTACGAAATCGCCGCGGACGTCCTCGATGCGTTGAACATCGAGATCCCCGACGTCGACCCCGACGAACTCGACGACATCGAGCCATACGAAGAGGGTGACCTCGCGTTGCTGGCCGATCTCGGACTCCCCGAAGCTGTGCTCGGCATCATCGTCGCAGAGACCGACGACTACCCCGACGAGCAGCTGCAGTCCATTGCCGAACGACTGGGCTTCGAGGACGAGTTCACCGCAGCGGTGAACAAGCTGCGGCGGTAGTCCGTGTCGGTATCCGACGCGGACATGATCCGTGCAGCGCTGGCGGCTGCCGCCGAGGCGTCGGATGCCGACGTCCCCGTCGGAGCCGTCGTGTTCGACGCCTCCGGACGTGAGATCGCCCGGGCCTGCAATGCGCGGGAGGCGTCGGGCGACCCCACCGGACACGCTGAAGTGATCGCCCTGCGTCGAGCAGCGGCCGTGCACGGGGACGGCTGGCGACTCGAAGGCTGCACCCTGGCCGTCACCTTGGAACCATGCACGATGTGCGCCGGGGCGCTGGTGCTCGCTCGCGTCGGAGCAGTGGTGTTCGGAGCATGGGAACCCAAGACCGGAGCCGTCGGCTCGCTGTGGGACGTGGTGCGCGACCGTCGACTCACCCATAGACCGCAGGTGCGCGGCGGGGTGTTGGAAGCCGAATGCGCCGAAGTGTTGACCAGGTTCTTCGCTCGCCAGAGATAACGATCCCGTCTCGAGGTGAGAGGTGAGGTGGCCGGGTCCGTCGGTTTTCAGGAGTGTGGAGAGCAGGGGTGCGACGACGCGCTCCAACCTCTGCGAAGGAGAGCACTATGGGAATCGGCGACAAGATCTCGAACAAGACCGAAGACCTCGGCGGCAAGGCAAAGGAAGCCGCTGGTTCGGCCACCGGAGACAAGGACCTCGAAGCAGAGGGCAAGGGCGACCAGACCTCGGCAGCAGTCAAAGACGGCGTCGAGAAGGTCAAGGACGCAGCCTCGAACATCAAGGACAAGCTCACCGGCAACTAGTCGCCGGAGTGGAGCCTGCGGAATGACCGATGGATTCGCGTGCTGAGCAGGCGATTTAGCCTCAGGCCGTCATTCCGGTACAGTCTTCTGCGGTGGCGTGTCCGAGCGGCCTAAGGAGCACGCCTCGAAAGCGTGTGACGGGTAATCCCCGTCCGAGGGTTCAAATCCCTCCGCCACCGCCAAAGCTCCCCACCCGATCCGTCGGGTGGGGAGTTTTTTTGTGTGCGCAGTCTGGGGTGGGGTTCAGCCGCAAACGCGCGCGCATTTGTCAGACGCGTTCGGATTCGCCACCGATCCCGGGTCTATTGCGCGCGCTCCTGGCAAGTGCGCGCGCGTTTGCGGGATGGGCGGGTGGGATCAGTGGGCGGGGGCGGGGTGTGGGTGTGCGGCCGGGTTTAGTTCAGCCGCAAACGCGCGCGCATTCGTCAGACGCGTTCGGATTCGCGACCGATTCGGGGTCTATTTCGCGCGCACCTGGCAAGTGCGCGCGCGTTTGCGGGATCGCAGAGCCCCGGCCCCAACTCCGCGGCAACTCAGGAACTCAGCATTGCCCCGCACCTGCGGCGTCGAGTCCCCGCAGAATTTCGTTCTGATCGCCGGGTGGCACGTCGTTCCAGCTCGGCGCGGTGGTCATTTCGCTGCGCAGACCCTCGACCGATTTCGCGCGATCGGAGATTCCGGTTTGCTCGAGCGCATCGATCGACGGCAGAAACTGTGTACAGGTCTGCTGGTAGAGCGCTTCACCGGTGACGCCGGAGGTTGCGTCGGTCGGAGCTGCAGGCTCGGTAGCGGGCGGTAACTCGGACGCAGGAGCGGGCTCGGGTGAGGGCGCGTCGACCGTGGTGGTCGCGGGGACAGTTGTGGAAGTCGCAGTGGTCGTCGTCGCTGCGGCGACGGTGGTGCTCGACGCTTCCTCGCTCGTCGGGTCGTTGCTGCATCCGGCAATCGAGACGGCCACGATCAGCCCGAGCAATCCGGTCGCGATTTTTCCGTTCATCGCAACTGTGTACCACCCCGGCGGAACCACCGACGTCAGAGCAGGGTCTGCGCACGTCCGGTGATGGTGCTCAGCGCCGTCGACCAGGCGAGGTTCTTCGGGTCGAGGAATGCTCCGTGCCCCGCTCCCGGCAGGACGACGAGCTCGGGGTCGGTGCTGCCCGCCTTCGTCGATGCGTCGATGTAGACGCGGCTCTGGTTCACCGAGACGGTCTGATCGGCGTCACCGTGCAGCGCGGTGAGCGGAACGTCGAGGGGGAGGTATTCGATGGGGGAGGCGATCTTGTAACGTCCGGGCACCTCGTTCGGCATGCCGCCGAGGAAGGCAGGCACGAACTTGTCGCCGCCGATGTCGGCTGCCCGCTTCATGTCGAAGACGCCGGCCATGATGGTGGCGCTGCGTGGTCGGATCTTCGGTTCTGCGCCCGGCGCGTCGACGGGCATGAGGTGTCGAGCCGCGACCCATGCGGCGAGTTGGCCGCCTGCCGAGTGTCCGGCGACGTGGACGCGATCGAGATCGAGGCGACCATCGGCAGCATTCTGGACGACGGTTGCCAGTGCCTCGGTGGCGTCGTCGACGTCGGAGAGGGTGTTGGCCCAATTGTTCGGCCCGCGTCGGTATTCGACGTTCCACACGGCGATGCCTTCGTCGGCGATGGCCGTCGACATCTGCTGGAAGTAGGACAGGTCGAGGTCTTCCTGCCATCCGCCGCCGTGAATCATCACCACCACCGGGAGGGATGTGGCGTTGTTGTCGGGGAGGTACAGGTCGCCGATGTTGTCCGGTTCGTATCCGTAGTTCAGTCGAATGGGATCCCCGGCCGGGCCCGATACCGGTTGCAGCGCAGCCGAATACGTCTCTGCGGTACTCGGTGAGGAGTCGGTGTCGGCCGAGCTGCAGCCGACCAGCGCGACCGCCAGCAGGCCGGAGAGGAAGTGGCGACGATTCACGCGTGCCGATCCGTCCAGTCGAGCAGTTCGGTGAGCGGCCAGGTGTTGATCACGCGCTCCGCGGGGACGCCGCGCTCTTCGGCTCGGATGCAGCCGTAGCCCTGCCAGTCGAGCTGTCCGGGTGCGTGCGCGTCGGTGTCGATGGAGAACAGGCAGTCGCGCTCGAGGGCGATGTCGATCAGTCGCTCCGGGGGATCCTGGCGCTCGGGTCTGGCGTTGATCTCCACTGCGGTGCCGAACTGGCGGCATCCCTCGAACACCACGGGGGCGTCGAACGTCGATTCGGGTCGGGTTCCGCGGCCACCCTCGACGAGCCGTCCGGTGCAGTGACCGAGTACGTCGACATGCGCGTTGGCGATGGCGGTGACCATACGTTTGGTCATGGTCTTGGAGTCGGCCCGCAGGTTCGAGTGCACGCTCGCCACCACCACGTCCAGCTCTGCGAGCAGACCCTCGTCCTGGTCGAGCGATCCGTCGTCGAGAATGTCGACTTCGATTCCGGTGAGGATGCGGAACGGTGCGAGCCGCTCGTTGAGTTCGGCGATGACGTCGAGTTGTGCGCGCAGACGCTCGGCGGTGAGGCCGTTGGCGACCTTGAGGCGTGGGGAATGGTCGGTGAGAGCGCAGTACCGGTGACCGAGCCTCGCGGCGGTGCGCATCATCTCCTCGATGGGGCTGCCGCCGTCGGACCAGTTGGAATGGGTATGCAGATCGCCCTTCAATGCACCGCGAAGTTCGTTGTCTCCGATGGGTTCTGCCGCGTCTCGTTGCTCGCGGAGATAGTCCGGGACGTCCTGAGTCAGTGCCTGGCGAATGATCAGCGAGGTCTTCGCTCCGATGCCGGTCAGCGAGGACCAGCTGTCTGCCTTCTCGTGCTCGGATCGTTGTGCGGGCGTGAGGGATTCGACTACATCTGCGGCCCGACGGTAGGCCTTGACTCGATGGGTGTCCGAGCGGGAGCGTTCGAGCCAGAAGCCGATCTCTCGAAGTGCGTCCACCGGATCCATGCGGTCCATTGTGCCTGGCGGTACCGACATGTGTTCACGGGGTAAACGGACAAAACTCTCAGGGACTTGCCAGGTCGCTCACTCCCCATAGGCTTGAAGCTGCAACTACCATCGGCAGTCATGACCAAGAAATGGTGGATTGTCGGCGCGATCGTCGTTGTCGTAGTGGCGCTCGGACTGTATTTCGGCCCCAAGATCTATGCCTCGTTCGAGGGCGACGACGCACCGGCGGCAACCGTATCGACCTCCGGCGCGCAGGCCGCGACCACACAGGACATCGACGGACGGTGGATCGTCACTCCGGGCGACGCCGCCAATACGACTGCCGCGGGCTACACCGTCGACGAGCTGTTGAACGGGTCCGATGTCACGGTCGTCGGGTCGACGACCGAAGTCGCGGGCAACGTCGTCATAGCCGACAACACGCTCACCGAGGGGCAGGTGGTCGTCATGACCAACTCGATCAGCACCGACAGCGACCGTCGCGACAGTCAGTTCCGCGGCAACATCTTCGACACCGCGACCTATCCGACGGCGACGTTCAACATCGACTCGCCGATCGATCTGTCCGCACTGCCCAAGGACGGCACCACCATGACGGTCACCGCCGAGGGCACGTTGACGCTCAAGGATCAGACACGTCCGGTCTCGGTGGAGATGGAAGTGCTGCAGTCCGGCGACACGCTCATCGCGTCGGGTGCCATTCCGACGACGTGGACCGACTACCAGATCGAGCCGCCGTCACTCGGCTTCGTCACCGTCGATCCGTCCGGGACCATCGATTTCCTGATCAATCTGAATCAGCAGTAGCGGGTTCTCGCGCGGGCTCGGGCGTCCATCCCGGCGGTCCGACGAGATATCCGATGCGTTCCTTCCATGACCGCGATGCCGCAACATCCCGCGCGATGTTGCGGTATTCGTGTGTCTGGAGGGTCCAGATGTTGAATGTGTCGACGGGCTTGGTGAGTCCGTAGTTCGGGCGCTCGACCTCCTCGGCGTAGGTGCCGAACAGGCGGTCCCAGATGATGAGGATGCCGCCGTAGTTCTTGTCGAGATACTGCGGATCGCGGCCGTGATGGACGCGGTGATGCGAGGGCGTGTTGAAGACGTACTCGAACGGACGCGGCAGTCGGTCGATGCGCTCGGTGTGCACCCAGAACTGGTAGACGAGGTTGATCGAGAATCCGACGAACACCATCCACGGCGGCATGCCCAACAGGGGTAGCGGTAGCCACATGATGACCTCGCCGCTGTTGTTCCACTTCTGTCGCAGCGCCGCGGCGAAGTTGAAGTACTCGCTCGAATGGTGCGACTGATGCGTCGCCCAGATGATTCGGGTCCGATGCGCGATGCGGTGATATCCGTAGAACAGCAGGTCGACGCCCAGGATCAGGATCACCCACGTGTACCAGGCGTCGGCCGGAAGATGCCACGGCGCGACGTAGACGTAAATCGCCGTGTAGGCGACGAGGGCGAGCGCCTTCCATGCCGTGGTGGTCGCGATGGACACCAGTCCCATGCTCAGGCTCGAGCGCGCATCCCTGGCGGAATAGCTACCGCGTTCACCGTCCTCGAGCTTCGCGGCCGCGATCCACTCGATCGCCAACAACAGTGCGAACGCGGGAATGGCCAGTGCCACGGGATCGCGCAGCGGTTCGGGGAGTGCATTCCACGCCGAACCGATCCACTCGCTCATCGAAACCTCCTGCGTGACAGTTGGAGGTTGAGTGTAACGCTTTTCTGTTCGGTTTCCCCAGGGCTCGTACCGTGGAAGGCGGCGCACCAATCGGCCGAGAGAGCGGAGTCGGACTTGTTGCAGAAAATCGCGTCCACGATCGGACAGGTGGTCGGGTCGGCGTTGGGTGTCGTCGGTATCCGGGTCGGTACCGAGGAACCGCCGCATACGAGCCGTCGACTGACCGGTGCTGTGGAGATCCGTCGTTACCGACCACGCATCGCGGCACAGACAGTCGTCGACGCCGATGAGGAAGAGGCACGGCAGGAGGGCTTCCGCCGCCTGGCTCGCTACATCTTCGGCGGAAACGGAGGCAAGAAACGGGTCGCGATGACCGCTCCCGTCAGTCAATCGCCGGCAGGGTCGCAGAAGATCGCCATGACTGCGCCGGTATCGAGTACGCCCGGCAGCGACGGGTGGGTTGTCCGTTTCTTCATGCCTGCCGAATGGACGATGGACACGCTGCCCGAGCCCGACGACGACCGCGTGACGTTGACCGAGGTTCCGGCGGAGACGGTCGCTGTACTGCGCTTCAGCGGTGGCCGCGGCCGAGGCGATGTCCAACCGCAGATCGCGGCGTTGACCGAAGCGTTGCGCGCCGAGGGCATCGAGATGCTGGGTGAGCCGATGACCTGGTTCTACGATCCGCCGTGGACCTTGGCGCCGTTGCGTCGTAACGAGGTGGTCGTGGCGGTACCGGACGGTTCCTGACGCGTCGGCGTGTCCCGCACGCGCTCGCTAATTCCCTACTGCGATGGTAGGAATTGAACGTGCACATCACGGCCAAGGCGGACTATGCGGTTCGCACGCTCGTCGAACTCGCTGCCGTCGGTGGGCAGCGGCCCGCGAAGGCCGAGGCACTGGCCATGGCGCAGGGCATCCCGCACAAGTTTCTCGAATCGGTGCTCTCGGATCTGCGTCGCGCAGATCTCGTGTGCAGTAGAAGGGGGCCCGACGGCGGCTATTGGTTGGCGCGGGAGGCGTCGGACATTTCGGTTGCCGATGTGATGAGGGCCGTCGAAGGCCCGTTGGCCTCGGTGCGCGGTCAGCGGCCCGAGGATGCGGAGTATTCCGGTCCGGCCGAGCCGCTCACCCGGGTGTGGCTGGCGGTACGCGTCAATCTGCGTGCGGTGCTCGAGGCGGTGTCGCTGGCGGACATCGTCGACAACGAGCTGCCGGACTTCGTCGGAGAGCTGATCAGCGAGCCGACCGCGTGGGCGCGTCGATGACCTGAGTCACATCCGGTGCCGGCTGTGGCGGGATCGACAAAATTGCACACCACTGCAAACTTGCAGAACAGTGCAAGTTCCGTAGGTTGGTAATCGTGACTTCTCCGACTGGCCTTCGTGATCTGAAGAAGGCGGCCACCCGCGACGCGCTCGGCATGGCTGCCGTGCGTCTGGGCAAGGAGCACGGCATCGACGCGGTTACCGCCGACGCCATCGCGCACGAAGCGGGAGTCTCCACCCGCACGTTCCACAACTACTTCTCCAACAAGGAAGAAGCAGTTCTTCACCACATCGAAGTGTCTGCCCTCGAATGGTTCGAGCTCCTGCGCGCCAGGCCGTCGACCGAACCGATCTGGGACTCGTTGCGGCACATCGCAATCGACCTCGTCGCGGACCCGGGCCGGGATCTCGACGACACCTTCGCGGCAGCGCGGCTGATCGAAGCCAACCCCGCCCTGATGGCCCGCAAGCTCGAGATGCACCAATCGCTGACCCGCAAACTCGGCGAAGCCATCGCCGAGCGAACCGGTACCGACATCGACACCGACCTCTACCCCAACCTGCTCCAGATGGCCGTCGGTGGTGCCGTCACGGCAGCACTGAACATCTGGGTCACCGATTCTGCAGGCGCATCGACGCCGAGGGCCCTCATCGAGGACGCCTTCGACCAACTGCGCGCTGGACTTCCCGAGCCTCAACCGTCCGAACCCAACCGAGGAGCTTGACAGTGGCCACCTATCTCTACCGAATCGGAAGATTCGCGTACCGGCGCAAGGGCGTCGTCCTCGGACTGTGGCTGGCGATTCTGGTGCTCGCCGGAGTGGGCGCAGCGACGCTGTCCGGCCCCACCGCGAACTCGTTCAGCATCCCGGGAACGCCCGCGCAGGCTGCGCTGGATCTACAGTCCGAGCGGTTCGGCTCCGCCGAGGACCCGCTCACCGCCGTCAGCGCCGAGTACGTGTTCCAGGCACCCGACGGGCAGACGCTGGACACTCCGCAATACACCTCGGCAATCGACGCAACCATCGCCGAGATCGAGAAGATCGACGCCGCCAAACCCGCCGAAGGTGCGCAGCCGCTGGCGAATCCGGTTGCGGCCAATCAGTCGATCATCGAGCGATACACCGAGGCGGCAACCGAAGCGGGCACTCCGGCCGACCAGGTGGCCGCCGACGCGGCAGCCACGTCACCGCTGAGCCCCAACGGCAATGTCGGCACGGTCACCGTGCCGATCAACGTCGAACTCGCCGACGTGACCGACCAGATCCGCACCGAGCTCGACGAGGCCGCGCAGCCCGCTCGTGACGCCGGACTGACCGTCCTCCTCGGCGGCACCGTCGCGCAGGAGAACGTCGCGCCCGGTGGTACGTCGGAAATAGTCGGTCTGGCCGTCGCCGCCGTCGTGCTGCTCATCATGTTCGGATCCGCCGCGGCCGCCAGCCTGCCGCTGATCACCGCCATCGTCGGAATCGGTATCTCGAGCCTGGCGATCACCACGGCGTCCGGCTTCGCGAGCCTGTCGTCGTTCACGCCGGTGCTCGCGATCATGATCGGTCTGGCCGTCGCGATCGACTACTCGCTGTTCATCCTCGCGCGTTATCGCCACGAACTGACGTTGACGGACGACCGAGAGGAAGCCGTCGGACGGTCCGTGGGAACCGCGGGCTCGGCTGTGGTGTTCGCCGGTGCCACCGTGCTCATCGCCCTCGTTGCCCTGCGCGTCGTCGGGATTCCGTTCCTCTCCCAGATGGGCCTCGCCGCAGGTTTCGCGGTGTTCATCGCGGTCCTGATCGCACTGACGTTCCTGCCGGCGATGCTCGGCCTCTACAAGGGCAAGGCCTTCGCGGGCAAGATCAAGTTCGTAAACACCACCGACCCGGAAGACCCGAACGCCACGCCGACCAACGGACTTCGCTGGGCCCGATTCCTGGTCAAGAGGCCCGCGCTGGGACTCATCGGCGGCATCGTCCTGCTCGGTGTCATCGCAGGACCCACCACCGGTCTGTCGCTGGCACTGCCGTCCACCGCCACCGCCGACCCGTCGACGCCTGCACGTCAGGCCTACGACGTCGTCGACGAGGGCTTCGGTCCCGGACGCAACGGGCCGCTGCTGGTCATCGCCGACGCTTCCGGCGTGGCCGAGGCCGATCGCACGGCGTCGTTCGGCAAGGTCGTCGAGACCATCACCGGGCAGTCCGACGTCACCAATGCCCAGATCATCGCCGTCAACCAGGCCGGGGACACCGCACAGATCCTTGTCACTCCGTCGTCCTCACCGAACAGTGAGCAGACGAAGAACCTCGTGGCGAATCTGCGCGACGCCGAACCGGGCGTGGTGGCCAGTGACGGCGTCTCCTACGGAGTCACCGGTCAGACGGCACTCGAGCTCGACGTCTCCGAACGATTGCAGGACGCGTTGATCCCGTACCTGGCAGTGGTCGTCGGTCTGGCCTTCGTTCTGCTGATGCTCGTGTTCCGCTCCATCCTGGTGCCGCTGACCGCAACGCTCGGGTTCCTGCTCAGCGTGCTCGCGACCTTCGGTGCCACGGTGTTCATCTTCCAAGAGGGCGGCCTCGGCCTGATCTCCAACCCGCAGCCGATCGTCAGCTTCATGCCGATCTTCCTCATCGGTGTGGTGTTCGGCCTCGCGATGGACTACCAGGTGTTCCTCGTCTCGCGTATGCGTGAGGAATTCGTTCACGGAGCTGCCGCCAAGGATGCCGTCGTCAACGGGTTCAAGTACGGCGCACGCGTGGTCACCTCGGCTGCGGTCATCATGATCTCGGTGTTCGCCGCATTCATCGCCGAGCCGGACTCGTTCATCAAGTCCATCGGATTCGCGCTCGCCGCGGCCGTGTTCTTCGACGCGTTCGTCGTGCGGATGGTGCTGATTCCGTCGGTGATGGCATTGATGGGCGACAAGGCCTGGTGGCTGCCGAAGTGGCTGGACAAGATCCTGCCCAACGTCGACATCGAAGGTGCCAAGCTGAAGACGGCACCGGAGAAGGACGCCCGAGTAACGGTCTGAGCCGGTCGGCCGAAGATTACCCGCAACACTCGAAAAACGGAGAGACTGTTATCCATGTGTACGAGTAATCTTCGGCCATCATGCTGATTCCCCTGCTGCGCACGTATCTGGCTCCGTACAAGATGCCGATCGTCGCGCTGGTTCTGCTGCAATTGGTCGCCACGCTGGCGGCCCTGTTCCTGCCCAGTCTCAACGCCGACATCATCGACAAGGGTGTGACCACCGGCGACACCGGCTACATCCTCTCGGCCGGTGGCGTCATGTTGCTGGTGTCGGCGGTGCAGATCATCAGCTCGGTCGCGGCGGTGTTCATCGGTGCGCGCGCAGCCATGGGTGTCGGACGCGACCTGCGCGGTGCCATCCTGCATCGCGTCGGTACGTTCTCCGCCCGTGAGGTCGGCCAGTTCGGTGCGCCGTCGCTGATCACCCGCAACACCAACGACGTTCAGCAGGTGCAGTTGGTGATCGTCATGGGGTTCACCATCGTGGTGATGGCCCCGATCATGTGCGTCGGCGGCATCGTGATGTCGCTGCGCGAGGATCTCGGGCTGTCCTGGATCCTGCTCATCGCCGTACCGGGTCTGGCCATCTCGATGGGTCTGATCATCGTCAAGATGGTGCCGGCGTTCCGCTCCATGCAGAAGCGCATCGACGCCGTCAATCGCGTTCTGCGTGAACAGATCACCGGCATCCGCGTGGTACGGGCGTTCGTTCGCGAGGACTTCGAGGTCGACCGTTTCGGGGCGGCTAACACCGCGCTCACCGATACCGCCCTTCGCGTCGGACGGCTCATGGCCCTGATGTTCCCGACGGTCATGCTCATCAGCAACGTCACCAGCGTCGCCGTCATCTGGTTCGGCGGCCACGCGATCGACGACGGCACGATGCAGATCGGCTCTCTCACAGCACTTCTGAGCTACATCATGCTGATCCTCATGTCGGTGATGATGGCGTCGTTCATCGCGATGATGGTGCCCCGTGCGTCGGTGTGCGCCGATCGCATCAGCGAGGTACTCGCCACCGAATCCTCGGTCGTGCTGCCCGACAAGCCGAAGACGTTCGCGTCCTCGCCGGGAACGGTCGAGCTCGTCAACGCCGAATTCTCCTTTCCCGGAGCCGAATATCCGGTGCTGTGCGGGGTGAACCTGCGGGCCGAGGCCGGCAAGGTCACCGCCATCATCGGCGGTACCGGCTCGGGAAAGTCCACTCTCGTCAACCTGATTCCGCGACTGATCGACGTCACCGGCGGTGAGGTACGCGTCGGCGGAGTCGATATCCGTGAACTCGATCTGGACCTGCTGCGCTCGGAGATCGGTCTGATTCCGCAGAAGCCGTACCTGTTCTCGGGCACCATCGCGAGCAACCTGCGTTACGGCAAATCCGACGCCACCGACGCCGAACTGTGGGAGGCACTCGAGATCGCCCAGGGTGCCGACTTCGTTCGGGCCATGCCCGAGGGACTGGAAACACCCGTCGCCCAGGGCGGTACGACGGTATCCGGCGGTCAGCGGCAACGCCTCGCCATCGCCCGCGCGCTGGTCCGCAAACCCAGCATCTATCTGTTCGACGACTCGTTCTCCGCGCTGGACCTCACCACCGACGCCAATCTGCGTGCGGCGCTGAAGGCAGTGACGCGAGATGCGTGCATGATCGTTGTCGCTCAACGCGTCTCGACCATCATCGACGCCGATCAGATACTCGTACTCGACGACGGAAAGCCGGTAGGTGTGGGTACCCACGACCAATTGATGGCCGATTGCCCCACCTACGCCGAGATCGTCGACTCGCAGCACGCGGTGGGTGCACTGTGACCGCGCAGGTGGAGAAGGCGGAAGAGGAGGACGTCGCTCCCGTCTCCAAGACTGTGAAGCCGGGAACCAAGGCCCGCAACTTCAAGGGCTCGTTCAAACGACTGATCGGCCTGCTCGCTCCCGAGCGAGTGCTCCTGTCGATCATGCTGGCGTTCGGTATCGCCAGCACCGTGCTCACCGTCGCCGCGCCCAGCGTCCTCGGACACGCGACCGACCTCATCTTCAACGGCGTGGTCGGCCGCGAGCTCGATCCGGGTCAGACCAGAGACCAGGCCATCGACCAGCTGCGCGCCCAAGGCAACGACTCCATCGCGGATCTGGTGTCCGGCACGAACCTGACTCCCGGAGCCGGAATCGACTTCGGTGCAGTCGGAACCGTTTTGATGTGGGTCCTGGTTCTGTATGTGCTCTCTGCGGTGCTGGCCTGGGCGCAGGGATACATCCTCAACATCGCGCTGCAGCGTCGAATCCTGTTGCTGCGCGGCAGTGTCGAAGCCAAGGTACATCGACTGCCGCTGAAGTACTTCGACAACAATGCTCGCGGCGAGACGCTGAGCCGCGTCACCAACGACATCGACAACGTCTCGACCAGCCTGCAGCAGACGCTGAGCCAATTGATCACCGGCATCCTCACCGTCCTGGGCATCCTCGGCGTCATGATCTGGATCTCGCCGTTGCTCGCTCTCGTTGCGGTGCTGACCATTCCGGCGTCGTTCGCGGTCACCGCCGTCATCGCCAAGCGTTCACAGCCGCACTTCGTCGCGCAGTGGAAGCACACCGGCAAGCTCAACGCGCAGATCGAAGAGACCTACACGGGCCACGAGATCGTCAAGGCCTTCGGCCGTCAGGCCGACGTGGAACGCGAATTCGGCGACCGCAACGAGAAGCTGTTCCAATCGAGCTTCCGGGCGCAGTTCATCTCCGGCATGATCATGCCCGTCATCATGTTCCTCGGGAACATCAACTACGTGGTCATCGCCGTCGTCGGCGGGCTGCGGGTGGCGTCGGGCACGCTCACGCTCGGTGAGGTGCAGGCGTTCATCCAGTACTCGCGTCAATTCACGCAACCGCTCACCCAGGTGGGTTCGATGGTCAACCTGGTGCAGTCGGGTGTGGCGTCCGCCGAGCGCATCTTCGAGGTGCTCGACGCCGAGGAAGAGGACGCGGACCCGGCCGATGCCGTGCGACCCACTCAGCGCCGAGGACGCGTCGAATTCGAGAACGTCTCGTTCGGCTACTCGCCCGACCGCCCGCTGATCGAGAACCTGTCGCTGGTTGCCGATCCCGGGCATCTGGTCGCGATCGTCGGACCGACCGGTGCTGGCAAGACCACGCTGGTGAACCTGATCATGCGGTTCTACGAGATCGACTCCGGCCGTATCACCCTCGACGGCGTCGACACCATGAAGATGACCCGCGAAGAATTGCGAGCCCGTACCGGAATGGTGCTGCAGGACACCTGGCTGTTCGGCGGAACCATTCGCGACAACATCGCCTACGGCGACCCGAGTGCCAGCGAAGAAGAAATCCTCGAGGCCGCGCGGGTGAGCTACGTCGACCGATTCGTGCACTCGTTGCCCGACGGCTACGACACGATCATCGACGAGGAAGGCAACAACGTCAGCGCCGGTGAGAAGCAGCTCATCACCATTGCCCGCGCCTTCCTGGCCAAGCCGCTGATCCTCATCCTCGACGAGGCCACGAGCTCCGTCGACACCCGCACCGAACTGCTGGTGCAGAAGGCCACCGCGAAGCTGCGCACCGATCGCACCAGTTTCGTTATCGCGCATCGGCTTTCGACCATCCGTGACGCGGACACCATCGTGGTGATGGAGAACGGCAGCATCGTCGAGCAGGGCAATCACGAGGAACTGCTCGCGGCCAGGGGTGCCTACTTCCGCCTCAATGCGGCTGGAGCGGCTGCGCCGCAGGTGCACGGAAGTTCGTAGCAGGCTACGAATTTCCACTCACAAGCCGCGGAGCGGCATACTGACGCGGTGAGTTCCTCCAGTTTCGGCTTCGATATCGGCACCCGGCTCGACGGTGAGCTCGGTCGTACCGGCACCATCCACACTCCGCACGGTGACATCGCCACCCCCGCGTTCATCGCGGTGGGTACCAAGGCGACCGTCAAAGCAGTGCTGCCGGAAGCGATGAAGGAACTCGGCGCGCAGGCGGTGCTCGCCAATGCGTACCACCTGTATCTGCAGCCGGGCTCGGACATCGTCGACGAGGCGGGTGGGCTGGGCAAGTTCATGAACTGGGACGGGCCGACATTCACCGACAGCGGCGGATTCCAGGTGATGTCGCTCGGCGTCGGCTTCAAGAAGGTCATCTCGATGGACGCCTCGCGGGTGGAGTCCGACGACGTCATCGCCGAGGGCAAGGAACGCCTCGCACACGTCGACGACGACGGGGTGACGTTCAAGTCCCACCTCGACGGCTCCAAGCATCGCTTCACCCCCGAGGTCTCGATGCAGATTCAGCATCGCCTCGGTGCCGACATCATGTTCGCATTCGACGAACTGACGACGCTGATGAATACCCGCGGCTACCAGGAGAAGTCGGTCGATCGGACGCAGGCGTGGGCCGAGCGGTGCGTCCTCGAACACGAACGGCTCACGGTCGAGCGCGCCGACAAGCCGTACCAGGCCCTGTTCGGGGTGGTCCAGGGCGCGCAATACGAGGATCTGCGACGCAAGGCTGCACACGATCTCGAGACCATCACCGGAGAGACCGGCAGAGGATTCGACGGCTACGGCATCGGCGGCGCACTCGAGAAGCAGAACCTCGGCACCATCACTCGGTGGGTCAACGAGGAACTGCCCGAGCACAAGCCGCGGCACATGCTCGGCATCAGCGAGCCGGACGACTTCTTCACCGCCATCGAGAACGGTGCCGACACCTTCGATTGCGTCAATCCCTCACGGGTGGCGCGCAATGCGGCGATCTACGTGCCGACGGGCCGCTTCAACATCAACACCGCCAAGCATCGACGCGACTTCACCCCGATCGACGACAGCTGCGACTGCTACACCTGCGCGCACTACACCAAGGCGTACATCCATCACCTGTTCAAGGCCAAGGAGATGCTCGCCTCGACGCTGTGCACCATCCACAACGAGCGCTTCACGGTCAGACTGGTCGACGACATTCGCGCCTCGATCGAGCAGGGGCGCTTCGCCGAATTCAGGACGGAGTTTCTGGGTCGGTTCTATGCTGCGAAGACTGCGTGAGCTGATCTTCCAGCTCCGAAATACGCTGTAGCAGTTCCTGTTCCCGCTCGACTGCCTTGCGCTGGTAGACCTCGGACAGCTCCGCGAGGTAATTCGCGTCGTAGCGGGGAATGATGCTGCGGGTGCAGTTCCAGTCGAAGGCCTCGACGTCGATGACGACGCTGCGTTCGCACGTGGCGGCGACGGTCGTGTCGCCGATCCTTCTCAGTCGGGCCAACAGTTCGGGATCGTCCGCCGCTTCGACGGTACGGGCCCGCCCGTAGAGCTTGAGACGTTGCCGCAGAGGGTAATTCACCAGAAACAGTGCGACGCGGTCATCGTGGTCGAGATTGGCCGCCGTGACGTACTGGTGGTTTCCGGCGAAGTCGGCAAAGCCGAGCGTGTGATCGTCGAGTACCTGCAGAAAGCCCTTCGGTCCACTTCGATACTGGATGTAGGGCCACCCGGTCTCGGCGACGGTGGCGATCTGGAACTGATCCAACGCGCGAATCATGGCCTTCTCGCGAGTGTCGAGAGGCGTCGGGCCGTCGTCGGGACGCTCGGTCTGCGAGCCGTAGGCGGTGTAGCTGCCGTCGACCTTCTGCCGCGCAATCGCGGCAGGGCCGAACATCAAGTGGTGATAGTGGTTGCTTTGCGGCATCTCACGGTGTCCTGGGATCGGTCAGTTCGGTCTGCATGGTGTCGACGAGCTCGCCGACGAAGCTCTCGAACTCCGCGAGCATGTCGGGTGGGTACCGGGCCATCATCGTGTCGAGACGGTTACCCAGGGGGCCGAAGAACTCGTCGGCCATCTCGTGCACGCTGGACCCACTTCGTAGTGTCACGGTACGTCGATCGGTGCCCTCTCGTGTGCGCCGGACGTGTCCGGCCCGTTCGAGTCGGTCTATCAGTGTCGAGGTGGCCCCTGAGGTGAGTTGTACTCGCTCTGCCAGTCGAGACGGGGACAACGGGACGCCGCGTTCTTCGGCGTAGACGATCTCCATCAGCGCTTCTCCGTCGGTGGGATGCAGTCCGGACCACTGGGCGAACCGTCGGCTGAATTGATTGAAGGCGGATCCGTACGTTCGCAGCGCCTCCATCAGGCGGGTTCGTTGTTCGGCAATGTCGGACCGATCGTCGCTCATCGAATCGCCTCGCTTCTGCTGCATGGTGCCCCGCGTGCACGGAGCTGCGTTGACAATCTACCGATCCTCGATATAACTTCACCATAAAGTAACTTTACTGTGGAGGTAGTTCGATGACGATGTCACCTTCGTTGCGCCGTTGGCTCGGTCTGATCGCTATCGCGCTCGGTGTCGCGCTCATCGTCGTCGACACCACGATCGTCAACGTGATCGTGCCCTCGATCATCGACGATCTCGGTGTCGATTCCGCTCAGGCGCAATGGATTCAGGAGTCCTACGCCATCGTCTTCGCCGCGCTGCTCCTGCTGGTCGGCCGCATCTCCGACATCGTGGGTGCACGAAGAGTCTTCGTGACAGGCGTCGTTGTCTTCGGAATCTCGAGTCTGTTGGCCGGTGTCGCCACCAGTGGCGAGTTGTTGATCGGAGCCAGGTTTCTCCAAGGTGTGGGTGGCGCGCTGATCTTGCCGACGTCGTTGGCGCTACTGAATGCGACGTTCACCGGTAAGGCCCGTGGGCAGGCGTTTGCGGTGTGGGGCTCGACAATCGGGGCTGCGTCGGCCCTCGGCCCACTCCTCGGTGGATGGCTTGCAGAACACGCATCGTGGCGTTGGGCATTCGGCATCAACATCCCCCTCGTCGCCCTCATTCTCGTCGCTTCGCTGTTGTTCATCGATCGGTCACCGCGTGGATCCGGACGAATCGACTCACTCGGTGCGGTGCTGTCGATCGCCGGACTCGGACTGTTGGCGTTTGGGCTCATCGAAGGGCGCACATACGGCTGGATTGTGTCCACGGAGCCATTCGAGTTGTTCGGGGCGACCTGGGGCGTGGGCGTCTCCGTGGTGTTCGTGTCGTTGGCACTGTCCGTATTGTCGTTGGCGGCCTTCGTTGTTCGACAACGAGCCCTCAGCCGCGGTGCTGATGCGAACAAGGCCTTGATGGACACCCGCCTGTTCTCCATCGCTTCGTTCCGCGGTGGCAATATTGCGACACTGCTGATCGGGCTGGGTGAGTTCGGAATCATCGCCGTACTACCGTTGTGGCTGCAATTCACGTTGGGATACAGCGCAGTCCAGGCCGGTGCCATGCTCGTTCCCATCGCGATCGGCAGCTTCGTCGCCAGCGGGGCGAGTTTCGGCCTCGCAGCCTCGCTTTCGCCGTTGAACCTGGTTCGGATCGGGCTGGGCCTCGAGGTGGTCGGGCTTGCCGGGCTGGGGTTTGTCGCGGCGGTGGACAGTCCGTGGTGGCACATCGCGATCGTGTTGTTCTTCTATGGAATCGGTGTCGGATTCGCAACTGCTCAGGTTACGAACGTCGTTCTCGACGACGTGCCAACCGCCAGTGCCGGTCAGGGATCCGGAATTCAGAGTGCCTTCCGGCAACTGGGTTCCGCCCTGGGCATCGCGGTGCTGACGACGACCTTCTTCACCACTCTCGGCTCGCAGGTACGTGACTCGCTCACGGGAGTTCCGGATGCCGAGATGCTGGCGCGGTCGATCACCGACAGTGCAGGCGGAGCTATCGCCGGATTTGCGAGCCTCCCCGAAACGGAGTTCGTCGCCGACGCCGCGCGTGACGCTATGACGCACGGGGTCAACCTGGGAGGGTTCATCGCGGCCGGCTTCGTCGCGTTCGGACTGCTTGCCACCGCTCTGATTCCGAACCGACCAGCGCAGTCGGTTCCGCGGAGCGACGCGCACGAGGATGTCGCAGCATGACGGCGTCGGGTGGCGACGAACAGGATGAGGATCGGGAAAGCATTCGTCCGGCGACGTTTCTGGACATGTTCGTTGCACTGGATGCAGCCCTCCGCAACCCCGACGAGAACGGGATCGAACGCAAGACTCGCTGAGCGTGGTACTACTGAATGTGTAGTACTTCATGATGCTTGGGGGGACCACCATGTTCGACGACCTGCCGCTGACTTCGTCGCAGGCCGACATCTGGCTGGCCCAGCAGTTCATGCCCGACGTGCCGTTCGCCATTGCGTACTACGTCGACATCGTCGGCACCGTGAACGTCGACACCCTGGCTGCCAGCGGCAGCACGGCGCATCGAGAATTCTCCTCGTCGACGATGCGAATCGCCGAGGTGGACGGCATTCCGGTGCAACGATTCGTGGACGCGGATACCGAGGCGGTGGAGATTCTCGACCTCCGTGAACACGAACGTCCGGAAGAAGCAGCCCGACAGTGGATGAACGACGACTGCCGAACGCCCTTCTCGATGGACGGACAGCTGGTGCGCTTGCGGGTTCTGCGCGTCGGGGACGACCGTGTGTTCTGGTACACCCGAGCCCACCACATCGCGCTCGACGGTTATGCGTCGATGAAGGTGCTCGAGCGGGCGGCGACGCTGTACTCGGCAATGCTCGGTGGCGTCCAGCCCGAGCCGATCGATGCCACTTCACCGGCCGAGCTCCTGGCCGAGGACGAGCGCTACCGAACGTCCACCCGCGCGCGACGCGATCGGGCGCATTGGGCGTCCGCCGATCTGGGCTATGGCGCGCCATGGGGGCGAAGTGCCCAGCCTGCATCGGAGCCGATCGTCGTCGGCGAGGATCGATCGATCTCTCGGACCGCTTCGGGTCGTGCGACGTCGACGGTGGTGATCGCCGCGTTCGCCGCGTACCTGGCGCGTATGAACGACGCCGACGACGTGGATCTGTCGTTGCCTGTCTCTGCGCGGCCGACAGCACTGCTGCGCCGGGCCGGGTCGTCGTTGTCGCATATGGTGCCGTTGCGGTTGCCGGGCGTCGGATCGGCGACGGTGAACAACGTGGTCAAGTCGGCCGAGGTGGCGATCGGAGCCGTACTTCGGCATCAGCGCAGCCGACCACCGGTGTCCGAGAGTGGACATGCAGTGCGCGCAGGGCGTTTCGGGCCGACGATCAACGTGATGATGTTCGCGAACACTGTGGCCGTCGGCGACTTCGACGGTGAGATCGACATTCTGACCACCGGCCCGGTGTCGGACCTCGCCGTCAACATCTATCCCGGTCGAGGTGGAGAGCGGCCACGCATCGCCTTCGAGGCCAACTCGAACGTCTACACACCGAGTGACCTCGCTCGCCGCCACGAACGGTTCCTGCGTTTCCTCGACCTTTTCGCCGACTCCGGCTGCGGGGACACGGCGGTGGCGGACCTGGATCTGTTCTTGCCGGAGGAGCCGCGTGCGACACCCGCGTCGGTCGGAGCCGCCTCGGCGGAGCCGGGATCGCTGAACGACGTGTTCTCGACGGTAATCACGCAGCACGGCAACCGAATTGCGATCCAGGATGGGGAGGTGTCGGTCACCTACGCAGAGTTGGACACGAGAGTCGCCGCACTCGCATCCGCATTGACTGCCCGAGGAATCGGCACCGAGGACCGGGTCGCCGTGCGCATCGGCCGATCCGTCGAGGGGGTCGTCGCGTTCTGGGCGATCGCACGTGTGGGTGCGGTGTACGTCCCGGTAGACCCCGGCCACCCCCGCGAGCGAGCGGAGTTCGTGATGCGAGACAGCGGAGCGGTGTTGGGCCTGTGCAGCGGAGGCGGCCAGTTCGGTGAGGTGGAGTGGTTGGACCTCGATGATGTTCTCGCGGAGAGTGGTCCGGGCGATGAATCCACGCCGACGGCACCGCACCGAGCGGCATACGTCATCTACACCTCCGGCTCCACCGGCACTCCCAAGGGCGTCGTCGTCACCCACGATGGCATCGCCGCTCTGGTGCAACAGATTCGGAGCAGCTACGACCTCGACGTCGAGTCACGAGTCTGTCATCTGGCCTCGCCCGGATTCGACACGGCCATCGTCGAGGTGTTGGCCGCAGCGACCGCAGGCGCGGCAGTGGTGATCGCGCCGCCGGACAGCTACGGCGGCGCAGAACTGTCGGAACTGATTGCTCGGCAGGCAATTACACATCTGCTGATCACACCCTCCGCGCTGGCGACGTTGGATCCCGCAGCACTGGCGGGCGTCGGGACCATCGTCATCGGCGGTGAAGCGGCCCCGCAGGATACGGTCGACCGCTGGTCGGTGGATCGACGACTGTTCAACGCGTACGGCCCCACCGAGACGACCTGCAGTGTCACCATGACGGTGCCACTGAACCCGGGCAGCGCGTACGGGATCGGTCGAGCCATGGTGGGGGCGGTGATTCACCTCCTCGATCGAACTCTGCGGCCCGTTCCGCCGGGTGCGGTCGGCGAGATCTACATCGAGACCCTCGGCGTCGCGCGCGGATATCTCGGTCGCACGCCGGATACAGCGGCGCGCTTCGTCGCGAACCCGTTCGGCAGTGCAGGACTGCGGATGTTCCGCAGCGGATATCGGGCGCGTCTGCGCGGCGACGGGACGCTGGAATTCCTCGGCCGCTCCGACGATCAGATCAAGATTCGAGGAAATCGCGTCGAACTGGGGGAGATCGACGCAGCGCTACGATCGCTTCCCGAGGTTGCTGCAGCGTCGTCGGCGCTGCGACGCAGCCGTACCGGGGACGCCCGTATCGACGGTTACGTCGTGGCCGGCCGCAGCGAACAGGTGCTCGACACCGAACGCATTCGTCGGGATCTCGCGGGGCGATTGCCTGCCCACATGGTGCCGGCGACCATCTCGATCCTCGACGAGATTCCGCTGACGCTCAATCGCAAGGTCGATCGCGGCGCACTCCCTGTTCCCAGCCCGACCGCTCGGTCGACCGGTACTCCGATCGAGCCGTCCGGTGCCACCGAGGAAATGGTGGCGGCAGCGTTCGCACGGATCCTCGGCCGCGACGGTATCGATTGCGCGGCATCGTTCTTCGATCTCGGAGGTGACTCGTTGGCGGCGACCAGAGTCGTCGGATCGGTGCGGGCCGAGGCTTCGGTCGAGATCGGTGTGCGAGACCTCGCCGAGGCCCCGTCCGTTCGGGCGCTGGCGGCTCGGATCGATGCTCGTCGACTCCGTGGGCTGCAGCAGGATTCGCGACCGGAGGCGGGAACGTCCGGCGGCGTCGCGGCCATCCCGCTCGCGCCGCAGCAGCGGCATATCGATCGGAGCGCGCCGCTACCGCTGTACAACCTGCCGTTCTCGGTCACGATCTCCGGTCGGTTCCACGGCGAGGTGGCCGTGGAGGCGTTGACCGACCTGATCGGTCGGCACAGCACGCTGCGTACGCGCTATCCGGATGTCGATGGATCCCCGGCTCAGGTGGTCGAGCCCAATTGCGCTGTGGCGGAGGTGAACCTCGACGTTGTCGACTTCGACGACGCCGCAATGTGGGACACCCTCGAGAGACCGTTCGATGTGCGCACCGAGTTCCCGATCCGGGCTCGCCTGTTCGCGGTTGCGCCCGACCGCCATGTACTCGCGTGCGCCGTTCACCACAGTGCGGCGGACGGTTGGTCGCTGGGGCTGTTGGCGTCGGATTTCGTCCTGGCGTATCACGCCAGGATCGCGGGCACCGCACCGTCGTGGCCCGAACTACCGCTGCAGTACGCCGATTACAGCGTCTGGGCCGCCGACCGCGACGTGTCGGCCGATCTCGACTTCTGGCGCACGGAACTGGCAGACATGCCCAGCTCGAGAGGCTTGCCGTTGGACCGACCGCGCAGGCAGGAATGGGACTTCACCGGCTCCCGCACGTCGCTTCGTTTCGACGCAGACGCCACCGAGAGAATGTCGGATCTGGCGCAACGTTGCGGGACAGGCCGATTCACCGTGCTTCGTGCGGCGCTGTTGATCTTGCTCGCAGAGACGACGAAATCGACCGACCTCGTCGTCGGAACCCCGGTGGCCGGCCGTGACGACCCGAGACTCGAGCAGCTGGTCGGTACCTTCACCAATAGCGTTGCGATACGGACGGACATCGGGTCCGCGACGAGCGTCGAGGACGTCGTGCAGTCGGCTCGGGCCAGTGAACTGCGTGCCTTCGACCACGCATCGGTACCGTTCGAGGACGTCGTCGCCCACCTCGGTGCCCAGTCGACGGAGGCGCGGCACCCGATCTTCCAGGTGGCGCTGTCGTTGGATGTCTTCACCGCCGCAGCCTTCGACGTCGGGGACGTGCGATTCGAGATCACGCCGCGGCCCCTCGACATCGCCAAGTGCGACCTTCACTTCCACGTCACCGAACATCGAGACAGTGAAGGTGAGGCTATCGAGACTTCGGTCGATATCGTCTATCCCACAACACTGTTCGACGCTGATACCGCGCTGGAGCTGAGCCGGTGTTTCGAGCGGATCGTGCACGCGATGATCGCAGCTCCGGACTCGGCGTGGCGGGATCTGCTCGCGATCGAACCGCCGACGTAGTTACTACACGGTGTGTAGCATGTGCGGTGCGTGAGGTGCACCCGACTTCGAAGCCAGCGGGAGAACGTATGTCCACCTTCAACGGCCTTCCGGCCCACATTCTGCTCGTTCACTTCATCGTGGTGCTGGCACCGCTGACCGCGATCCTCGCCGTCGCAGCCAGCATCTGGTCCGGCGTGCGCAGCCGGCTCGTGTGGCTCATCGCAGCCCTGGCGGTGATCACCCTGGTGCTCACTCCACTGACGACGGAGGCAGGCGAGTGGCTCGAGAAGCGTGTCCCCGAGACCGCGGCCGTCGAACAGCACACCGAAATCGGTGACTGGATGATCTACTTCTCGGTCGGTTTGGTGATCGTCGCTGCGTTGCTCGTGTTCCTGCACCTTCGTGAGCGTCGCGGCAACGCGCCTGTGCGGTGGCAGTCGATCGCAGTGGTGGTGTTGGCAGTGGTGATCGGAACGACCACAATCGTGCAGGTGTACAGAATCGGAGAGTCCGGCGCGCGCGCCGCGTGGGACGACGTATCGGTGACCGCCGGCGATGAGTGAGCCCGAGCCGAGCCTGCACGAGCACGAACCACACGGAGATCTGTCCGGTCGGTTGAACTGGCTGCGGGCCGGGGTGCTGGGTGCCAACGATGGCATCGTCTCCACCGCCGGTCTGGTCGTCGGTGTCGCTGCTGCCACCACCGACCGCGGGTCGCTGCTGACCGCGGGCGTTGCTGGCCTTGTCGCGGGGGCCGTATCCATGGCGCTCGGGGAGTACGTGTCGGTGAGCACGCAACGTGACGCCGAACGTTCTCTGCTGATCAAGGAGCGGCGGGAACTGGCACAGGAGCCCGAGGAGGAGTTGGCGGAACTGGCCGCGCTCTACGAGGCCAAGGGGCTCTCGACCGAGACCGCGCAGAAGGTTGCGCAGGAACTGACCGACCACGATCCGTTTGCCGCACACGTGGACATCGAATTGGGAATCGACCCGGATGCGTTGACCAATCCGTGGCAAGCGGCCGCGTCGTCGGCGGTGTCGTTCATCAGCGGTGCCCTTCTGCCGTTGCTCTCGATCCTGCTTCTGCCTGCTTCGCAACGCATTCCGGTCACGTTCGTCGTCGTGTTGCTGGCTCTGGCGTTGACCGGAACCATCAGCGCACGCCTCGGTGGAGCGCCGAGTCGCCCGGCGGTGACTCGAATCGTGATCGGTGGCGCGATCGCGATGGCCGTCACGTATGCGATCGGCCAACTGGCGGGCGTCGCGGGTATCTGAGATCAGCGAAAGATCGCTGTCGCCGCTTCGCCGGTTTCCGGTGCGATGACGTCCTGGACGACGTCGAACAGCGATACCGAGATGACCGCGAACGTCAGAATCAAGATGACTCCGGCGGCGAAGACTCGGCGATCCTGACGCGACGGCGGTGGTTCGCTCAGGGCCCGCACCCGGCGTACGACATCTCCGCCCGTGCCGGCCAGGGTGCGCGGACCCCGCTCGACGTGGGCACGCAGCAGAGCGATTCTGGCGATGGCGGACAACGTGTCCGGCCGACTGTGTGCCGCTGCGCTCTCGTCCGCATGACGCTCCGCAGCGTGGCGTACCCTGGCAGCGATCGGTTGCAGGATCGGATCGAATTGCGTTGCGATCTCGCATATCTGGATCCAGAAGCTGTGGCGGTGTCGAAGATGCGCATGTTCGTGCTCGATCACTGCGCGTAACTCGTTGTCCGACAGCGCCTGTGCAAGTCCCGTCGTGATCACGACGGCACCGCCGCCGGAAGGAACGGCGAACGCGTCGGGCATGTCGGTCTCGACGAGCACGACGCCGCCCGATTCCCGTGCCTGCGCCCCGAACTCGGATGCGATGGACGACCCCACGGCGACGCGTCGAACATGTTGTGTCACTTCGAGAATGCGCCACAGAATCCATACGGCGATACCGGCACCCAGCGCTGCCGATGCGATCTCGCCCGACGCCAGCAGCACCGCCGCGAGTGCCGCCATCGACGACAGGACCGCGAAGGCGGTGACCACGGACAGCAGCGGAAACAGGACGACGGCAGTCTGTGGGTTCAGTCGCCGGTCGATGTGCTCGGATCCGAATCGGAGACCGATCGACAGCAGCCACGGGAGGGCCGCGACGACCAGCAGGAGGGTCATGGCCGAGTCTCGTCGGCCTTCGCCAACAGGCTGCGCAGCGTTGCCTCGTCCTCGGGGTCGAGTGAGGCGACGAAGCTGGCCAGCACGTCGGCGCGTTCTGGTCTGGCTCCGAGTTCGGTGCGCATGCGCATCGCAGCCCGAAGCGCGGGGATCTCGTCGACCGGAGCGTTGAGGGTGTAGACGAAGGACCGCCCACGGCGCTCGCGATCGACGAGGCCTTTGCCGTGCAAACGCACCAGTGCGGTCATGACGGTGGTGTGGGCCAGGTCGGACCCGAGATGCTCGCGAGCCTGGGCCACCGACAGTTCCGTGTGCGCGCCGAGCAGCTCGAGGATCGATTCCTCCAACTGTCCGGACGCTCTACGCACTGCACTTCCTCACTCGAGTCGATTACTTCGAGGATAGGCCACGTTCACGCCCGTCTTCGAGGCGTGGATATGTCACTGATCTAGCGGGCGGCGTGATTATGCAATACTCTTGGCCCTGTCGGACCACCACCTCGAGGACTACTCATGGGCGTCGAAGCCAATACACGCGCGATAGAGAAGAACGTCGTCACCGACTTCAGTGACCGCATGAGCTACAGCTCGTACCTGGACCTCGACACTCTTCTCAGCGCCCAGAAGCCGGTGAGTAGACCGGAGCATCACGACGAACTGCTGTTCATCATTCAGCACCAGACCACCGAGCTGTGGCTCAAGCTGGTCATTCACGAGACGCTGGCCGCCAGAGCGGCTCTGAACGTCGACGACATCGGCACCGCACTCAAATGTGTCGCCCGGGTCAAACACATCCAGAAGACACTGACCGAGCAGTGGTCGGTGCTGGCGACATTGACCCCGACGGAGTACTCGCAGTTCCGCGACTTCCTCGGTAACTCCTCGGGTTTCCAGTCGTACCAGTACCGGGCGGTGGAATTCGTGCTCGGCAACAAGAATGCGGGCATGTTGAAGGTCTTCGAGTCCGATCCTGCTGCTCACGAACAGCTTTCGACTCTGCTGCACGAGCCCAGCCTGTACGACGCATTGTGGCAGTCGCTGGCGCGGCAGGGGTACGACGTACCGGCATCGGCCCTCGATCGCGACGTCACCGCGGCATACACGTTCAACGAGGACCTGATGCCGCTGGTCACATTCGTCTACGAGAACCACACCGAGCATTGGGCGGTGTACGAGGCCTTCGAAGAGTTCGTCGATCTGGAGGAGAACTTCCAGCTCTGGCGCTTCCGTCACATGCGGACGGTGCTCCGTACCATCGGAATGAAGAGCGGAACCGGTGGATCGAGTGGAGTCGGATTTCTGCAGAAGGCGCTCGAGCTGATCTTCTTTCCCGAATTGCTCGCTGTGAGAACGGATATCGGACGATGACGCAACGCGTAGACGAACTGGACGCCCAGGATCCACTCCGTAGCTACCGCGACAAATTCCTGGGTAGCGACGACCCGTCGATCAGCGCGTATCTCGACGGAAACTCGTTGGGCCGGCCTACCAAGGCCAGCGTCGAACGGATCAACACCTTCATGACCGACGCCTGGGGTGGACGCCTGATCCGCGGCTGGGACGAGCAGTGGTTCGACCTGCCCGTCACCATCGGCGACGCCTTGGCCGACGCCACCCTGGGAGCCGCGCCCGGGCAGACCACGATCGGCGATTCGACGACGGTGTTGCTCTACAAGCTGGCACGGGCGGCGATCGCCATGCGGCCGGGTCGCACCGAGATCGTCATCGACCGCGACAACTTCCCGACCGATCGGTATCTTCTCGAAGGCATTGCGGCGGAATCGAACATGACGCTGCGATGGATCGAGACGGACCGCCGCGGTGGTATCGAACCGGAACAACTCGCCGAGGTGGTGGGGGAGAACACCGCGCTGGTGGTGATCACCCACGTTGCCTACCGGTCCGGCTTCCTCGTCGACGTGGCCGAGTCGACACGTATCACGCACGAGGCCGGCGCACTGATGCTGCTGGACGTGTGCCATTCCGTCGGTTCGGTGCCGCTCGAGTTCGATTCCTGGGGAGTGGATCTGGCCGTCGGGTGCACCTACAAGTACCTCAACGGCGGTCCCGGATCGCCCGCGTTCGCGTACGTGCGCAGTGATCTTCAGGGCGAGTTCGTCCAGCCGATCTGGGGCTGGATGGGTCGGGCCGATCCGTTCGAGATGGCGCAGGGTTACGTTCCGGCACAGGGTATTCGACGGGTCATCAGTGGAACGCCGTCGGTGTTCGGCATGATCGCGATGCAGGACACCATCGAGATGATCGCCGAGGTGGGGATGGACGCGATACGCGCGAAGTCCGTTGCGCTTAGCGAGTATGCCCTCGAACTGGTGCGTGAGATGTTGGTGCCGTTGGGAGTGGAGATCGCCTCACCCGAGGATTCGACGCGACGCGGCGGGCACGTCACCATCGACCATCCCGAGTTCGAGGCCATCACCGCTCGTCTGTGGAAGCGAGGTGTCATCCCGGATTACCGCGCGCCACAGGGTATTCGATTGGGCCTGAGTCCACTGAGCACCTCGTATCGCGAGGTGTACCTGGGAATCGTGGCGATCCGTGACGAACTCCGCGCCTAGCACCGCCGGGGCAATTCTCGACGATTTCGACTCTCGTCCGGGAAGCGCCACCTCACTGGTTCGCACGGTGCTCGGGGCGTACGTTCGGCCCCTCGGAGGGTGGTTTGCCATCGCCGACTTCGTCGTGTGGATGGATGCGCTCGGAGTGGCACCGGAGAGTACGCGCATCGCGATGACCAGGCTGAAGAAGAAGGGCGTCGTCGAATCCGATAATCGTGAGGGCCGCACCGGCTATCGCATCACCGAGCAGGCCGACACCATGTTCGCGCGCGGTGACGGTCGGATCTTCGGGTTCCGTCGGATGGCCGACGGCGATCCGTTCCGGCTCATCTCGTTCACCATTCCGGAGACGCAACGTGCCGCGCGCCACCAACTGAGGCGTCGACTCACCGCAATCGGATGCGGAACGGTCTCACCCGGTTTGTGGATCGCGCCCGAATACCTCGCGGGTGAGGCGGGCGACATCATCGACGCGTTGGAGTTGTCGGAATACGTGACGAGCTTCGTGGCCTCCGAGGTAGCGCCACCCGCCACACTGCGTGAGAGCGCCGCCCAGTGGTGGGACCTGGCGGGCATCGCCGATCGGCATCGGGCATTCCTTGCCGCTCACGACGGCGGGTCGCCGGCCCGGAACCCCCGCGACGCGTTCGGCACGTTCGTGCCGTTGCTCGACGAGTGGCGCGTCATTCCCTACGTCGACCCGGGCCTGCCTCCGTGCATGACACCGGAGGACTGGCCGGGGACCCGGGCCGTCGCGACTTTCGATGCGGCGCGTGAGCGCTACCTGGAGATCAGTCGGGCATGGGTCGATACGACGGTTCGCGCTTCTTGATGTACGAGATGACGCGATACGTGATCGGCATGACGATGACCTCGGCCAGGGTCTTCCACAGGAATCCGACGATGACGTAGTTGATGAAGTCGGTCCAGGTGCTGATGCCGATGACTCCGGCGGCGATGGAGCAGAAGATCAGGGTGTCGAAGAATTCGCCGACGATGGTCGACCCGATCAGTCGCGCCCACAGGTGCTTTTCCTTGGTGCGTTCCTTGATCTTGACCAGGACGACCGAGTTCAGGAGCTGCCCGACGGTATAGCCGGCGAGACCGGCGAGCACGAGGCGGGGGACGACACCGACGACGGTTTCGAGGGCCTCTTGGTTCTCGTAGAAGGACGCGGCGGGAAGTTCGATGGCGATCCAGAAGCACACCGAGGTGAGCAGCAACGATCCGAAGCCGAGGTAGATCGCGCGGCGTGCGGCCTTGAAGCCGTACACCTCGCTGAGGACGTCGCCGAGGATGTAGGCGAGGGGGAACAGAAAGAATGCGCCGTCGGTGTTGATCGGCAGGATTTGGAAGGGTCCGAGCATGACGTCGGACGAGGCGAAGAAGGCGACACCTTTGCTGGCGGCCACATTCGAGATCAGCAGCGTCGCGACGAAGAGCGCGACGATGGTGGGGTAGTAGCCCCGGCTGATGTGAGCGAATGTGGCCTGCCCAGACTCGGTGCCGCCGTCGGGGGCGGTGTGTTCGGTAGTAGTCACCGCTCGATCCAAGCACCGAGACGACGATGGGCGCGAATCCCGGGTGAGGGATGCGCGCCCATCGAGGCGTATCACCGGTCAGGCGACGCGGCCGCCCACGGTGACGCGGTAGGCGTAGGTGCCGGCGATGATCGTGATCGGAATGGTCACCAGAAGACCGATGCCGAGCAGGATCGCGCCGACGATGTTGAGGCCGAACAGGGCGAGCGCGAGGACGAAGATGGTCCCGCCGTTCGATGCGATCGCCTTGGCGCTGGCCTTGATGGCGGGGATCGGCTCGTCGCCGCGGTCGATGACGAACTGGAAGGTCCACCACGTGAAGAACGTGACGACGAGTCCTGGGATGACCAACAGGATGTAGCCGATGCCGGTTGCGATGCCCACGAGGACGCCGGCGATGACGATGGCGAAGACGTTGTTGAACTGGAAGAAGGACCCGAAAGCGGGCTTGATCCCGTCCACCTCGTGCAGAGCGCCGCGGACGAGTGCCGCCTGAATGAGGAGGGCGACGACTCCGACGATGACGCTGAAGATCAAGCTGAGGACGAAGTTGTCGGAGGTCAGCACGAAGTTCAGGACGCCCTGGATGATCGCGGCGATCAGGACGATGCCGATCCAGACGAGGGCGTTCTGCTTGAACTTCTCGAAGCCGTATCCGATGGCGGAACCGACCGACAACTGCGTCGGCATCGGCGACTCACCGAACGACGGAGGCGGCGGGTAGTTGCCCTGTGGAGGCGGCGGGTAGTTCCCGGGTGGTGGGTAGTTGCCCTGCGGGGGCGGCGGGTAGTTCCCGGGTGGTGGGTAGTTGCCCTGCGGGGGCGGTGGGTAGTTGCCCTGGGGAGGTGGTGGGTAACCGCCCTGCGGCGGCGGATAGCCACCGGGGTTCTGTGGATCCTTGTCGGGGTCGTAACCGCCTGAGGTCATCGTGTCCTTCTCCCTCGGGAAGAGTTGTCGCGGTCACTGTACGTCCGATCGATCCCGAGTTGGGTCCCGTCACATTGCAACGTGATCTCGATCGGTTCGTGGATCAGGGATTCGCGGGGTCGAACACCCACGGTTCGCGGGGTACCTGCGTCGGCTTCCACCGCTCGAGTAATTCCTCGGCGTTCTTCACGTCCGGTACACCGAGAGAAGCAGTGATGAGTGCCCACGCGTCGGGTCGTTCGCGTAGCGTCACCGCGCCGTCTCGTTTGGCCAGACGCTTGCCCTCGACGTTGAGCGCGAGGGGCACGTGGACGTACGTCGCGGGGGTGAGGCCGAGGAGCTGAGCGAGGTAGCCCTGTCGCGGCGCGGAGGTGAGCAGGTCGTCGCCGCGCACGATCTGGTCGACGCCCTGCGCGCCATCGTCGACGACGACAGCCAGGTTGTAGGCGGGCACGCCATCGGATCGACGCAGGACGAAGTCGTCCACCTGGCCTCGGAACAGTCCGTGCAGCTGATCGACGATGGTGAATTCGGTTACCTGTGAACGCAATCGAATGGCAGGGGGGCGGTCCTTCGCTGCTCTCTGGTTTGCGGTGAGGTCGCGGCAGGTTCCGGGATACGCGCCGTCGGGAGCATGCGGGGCGGAGGCGGCCTGGAGGATTTCCCGACGCGTGCAGAAACACTCGTACGTGAGCCCGGCTGCGGTGAGCGTGCGAATCGTGGCGTCGTAGATTTCCCGACGCTCGGATTGCCGCATGATCGGCCCGTCCCAGTCGATTCCGATGGCGGCGAGGTCGTCGAGTTGCCGCTGCTCCGAGCCGGGTTTGACGCGATCGAGGTCTTCGACGCGCATCACGAACCGACGTTCGGTGGAGCGGGCGAAGAGCCAAGCCAGAAGCGCGGTTCGGAGATTGCCGAGATGCAGATCGCCCGAAGGACTGGGGGCGAAGCGTCCGGCGGGCACGGGGACAACCTTAGGTCGAGTGCCGCAGAAGTCGCTCGAGGTGGAGCAGTGAGGTCGCCTCGAGGTCCGGGGCCGTGAAGTGCTGCGGGTAGGTGGTGCCGGTGCGGTTGATCCAGGCCGTGGACAGTCCGGCGCGGTGGGCACCGTCGATGTCCCAGGGGTGGACGGCGACGAGCATGGCCTCGTGGGGTTCGACGCCGCACCGATCGAGTGCGTATCGGTACGACTGTCCGGCGGGCTTCCATGCCCCGGCTTGGTCGACGGACAGCAGCATCTCTGCGTGTTCCAAAACTCCGGCACCGTCGAGCAGTTTTCGAGCAACGCCGACCGCGCCGTTGCTCAGGGTGATCAGCCGAATCTCGAGCGCAGCCAGTGCTCTGATGCCGTCTGCTACGTCGGGATGCACGTCCAGGCTCATGAAACCGCCCATGATGTGCTCGACGGCGTCGTCGATCTCCCGATTCAGCGCCTCACGTTGCAGCATCACCGCAAGTAGCCCGGATGCGACGTCCGCGAAGGGCTGCGCCGAGCCGGCTGCGGTGAGGGCGAAGCCGTCACGCAGGACACTCGCGAACCACAGCGACGCGAGTTCGGCGGGGGCTCCTACGTCGGCGAAGCGCTCCGACAACGGCGACATGTCGGACAGCGTTTCGTTGACGTCGAAGACGATCACGCGTGGTCGACGCAGCGCAGGCGAGATGTTCGGGTCGTGGGGATCGTTCACGAACTGAGCTCCTTGTGGTGGTTCTCTTTTTCCTGGGCAACGACGACGCCGCATTCCCGGAAACGTCGATCGGTGTCGCTTCCGAGATCCTCCATCGCGCCAGTATCGCAGCACGCTCCGGCAGGTAGATGGTTGACAAAGCAACTACTTCGGGTACGGTCGAAGTTGTTGACATCGCAACGACTTGCAGGCCGACGGCGCACGTTGCCGAAGCGCCCGGTGAGACGTCAAGAAGTCACGTCCGCCGAGGGCCGACCTGCTCCGCATACCGAAAGGCGTCATCACATGACCAAGATCGCGATCATCTACTACTCGGCAACCGGTCACGGGGCCACCATGGCGAACAAGCTCGCCGACGCAGCCACAGCTGCGGGAGCGGAGGTCCGCGTGCGGCACATCGCAGAGACACGTGACCCGAGCACCTTTGCCGAGAACCCCGCCTGGACGGCGCAGTACGAAGCAACAAAGGATCTTCCGGCTGCCAGCGGCGACGACATCGTCTGGGCCGACGGCGTCATCTTCGGATCGCCGACGCGTTTCGGTAGCACCGCGGGACAGTTCCAGACCTTCATGGACTCGCTCGGTGGCTACTGGGCCAAGGGACAACTTGCGGACAAGGCGTACGCCGCGTTCACCTCCAGCCAGACTTTGCACGGCGGCCAGGAGACGACGCTCACCGGTTTGTACACCTCGCTGATGCACTTCGGCGGCGTCCTGGTCCCGCCCGGATACACCGACGGTCTGAAGTTCGCCGACGGCAACCCCTATGGCGTCAGCCATGTGACCGGGGGCGACAACCAGAACGAACTGGAGGATGCCACGCTTGCTGCCCTCGAGCACATGGCCACCCGCGTGGTCACCGTCGCAACGGCATTGTCGCGGTGAGCAGGACGAGCGGCTCGTAGCTCCATCACTCGGCATCGGGTCACTCAGGGCGGGTTGTGTCCTGGGTGACCCGATGCGATGGATGCGACGAGTTGCTCGATGACCGCTCGCGAGCCTGCCGGTGACGCCGCGTGCGTCAGCAACCCCTCGACGACGAACGTGCTGATGCGAAGCATGGCGTCGGCCGCGTCACCGGACAGGCCTCGGAAAGACCCTCAACCCCTTCGAACTGCGAGATCCGCTCGCCGGCCTGGTACAGAACAACAGCATCGACCGCATACCGAGCGCTCATCGAGTTCGGCCACGTTCTCTGCGAATCGCCCCACTCACGAACTCAATCCGTGACAACGAACCTCGCCCCACGCGGAATCTGCAACCCCGCCGCATCCCCGACCCGCAACGCAGACCCCGCCGCCAACTCCACTTTCACAGTCAGTGATCCCACGGTCACATCCGCGATGCTGCGAAACCCGGTGGGCCGCAGGTTGGAAACAACCCCACGAATCCCGTTGCCATCCAGAGTGATCAGCTCGTGCCGCACCAGTAACACGGCAGGCCCGGCCGGCAGAGAAACTCCCGCGACCTCCAACTCCCCGAGCTCGGAGCGATGGACTCCAACCCCGTCCCACTCGCCTTCGATTTCGTTCATCCCGCCCATCAGTCGCGAGACTGCCAGGGTGCTCGGCCGGGTGTAGGCCGTCGCGATATCGGAGTGATGCTCCAATCGGCCGTCGATGAGCACCGCGACCGAATCGGCCAGCACCGCCGCCTCCTGCTGATCGTGAGTGACGAGCAGCAGAGTCTGATCCAACGTCGAACGCAGTTCGCGAACCAGGTCGTGCATCTCGGTGCGCAACAACGGATCCAGTGCACTGAAGGGCTCGTCCAACAACAACACGCGCGGTGAGCCGGCGAGCGAACGCGCCAACGCCACCCGCTGAGCCTGCCCGCCCGATACCTCGGACACCGCACGACCTCCGATATCGCCGAGGTGGACCAGGTCCAGGTACTCCCGGGCACGTTCGCGCGACCGCTTGCGACTGTCCCCGGCGGCGCGGTAGGCGAAGCCGATGTTGTCGAGTACCGACATGTGCGGGAACAACATCGGACGCTGGAACACCATGCCGACGCCGCGATTCTCGGCCGCGACGTCGTTCACCTCGTGTCCGTCGATGCGCACCGTACCGGCAGTGGGTGAATCGAGTCCCGCGACGAGTCGTAGTGCAGTGCTCTTGCCCGAGCCCGACGGCCCGAGAATCGCCGTGCACGAACCCGGTGACACGGTGAGATCCAACGAATCCAACGCCGCAACCGATTGACCGGCATGGACTTTGGTGAGTCCGTGAACGGACAGTTCGACGCTCATCGTGCACTCCTACGACGCAATCGGGCCAGCATGAGCACCAGCAACAGCGGCGGCACCACAGCGGCGACCGACAGTGCAGCCACCACCGAATCGTTGCCGGTCCCGGCAGCGAACGAGGCGACGAGTATGGGCACGGTGACCAGTCTGCCTCCACCGATCAGCAGGGTTATCACGTAGTCGCTCCACGCCACGAGGAATGCGAGCAACGCCGCCCCCGCCAACGCCGGAGCCAACAGCGGAATGCGAATCCGTCGCAGCACCATGGCATTCGACGCACCGAGTGTGCGAGCTTCTTCCTCGTAGCCGATGTCGTACGCGCCGAATGCCACTCGCATCAGATACGTCGTGTACGGAATGGCCGCGACGGTCAGCAGAGCGATCACCGCCACCGTGCTCGGAATGCGCGAGCGCAGCACCAGAACGTCGAGCCCCAACGCCACGGCGAACGGGGGTAGAGCCACAGGCGCGAAAAGAACACCGGCCACGACAGCGGGGCACCGCACGTTACCGTTCACCAGGGCGCGAGCGGCCAACGCGCCCAATGGCGTTGCGATGGCGGCGACGGCGAGAGCGAGAAGCGTCGATCGCATGAAAGCATCGGCACCCCCGGCATCGAGGGCGCTGCGGACGCCGTCGAATCCCCATTCCTGGGGAACCGAACCGGGAAACGACCAGCGATTGCTGATGGCCCACAGGACAACCGGAATCAGCGGCAGCAGGAACCACAGGACCAACACGGCCCGGCCGGCGAAAGGAGGAACGCGATTCATTTCCACGCTGCCGATCTGCGCAGATAACGCAGCGCCACCGCGGCCACGACCACCGTCAGAGCGGTGGCAACGGTTGCCGCAGCAGCAGCCTGCGGACGCGTCTCGAGATCGATCGAGGTGAACAGGCGAATCGCCATCACCGACAACGGCTCCGGATACGGGCGACCCAGAATACGGGCCACCTCGTACGAGCCGACCGTGTAGGCGAACGCGATAGCCGCCGACGCGATCAGTGCGGGCCGAGCCAACGGCAGCGTGACCAATCGCAGCCGAGCCCACCGGCCTGCACCGAGGGTTGCGGCCGTCTCGTCGAATGCAGCTACTCGGGTGGCGAGCGTGCCCGCCACGACGACGGCCACGAAAGCCGATTCCTTCCAGGCGTATTCGAGGACCACGGCGATCCACCACTTCCCACCGATCAATTCCGGCCAGCCACCGTCGGTCATGCCGAGGATTCGGGGCAGCATCCCCGAATCGGCCAGCAGCAATGCCATCGCGGCGGCACCGATCAGGTGCGGCACCGTGACCGTCACCCCGGCCGCGACCAACGCGGCGCGTCCACCCGACAGAGCCGTCAGCGCAACGGCCAGCCCGATCACCGTGGCCAACGCCGTCGAGACGATGGCAATCGACAGCGTCAGCCCCACTGAGCGCCACAGGTCACCGCCGAGCGCCGAATACGCGCCGCCCGACAGTTCGGGGGTTCCGACCAACGGCATCAGACCCAGGCTCTGCAGCACCACCGTCCCGAGACCGCCGCCGACGACGAGAACGACCAACACGACGGCAGGCAGCACCGCCGCCGTGCCGCGAAAGCTCTTCGTGGACGCGCTCACTGACCGGCGAGCACGCTTCGACGCCAACCCTCGTCGAGCGGCGAGACCCAGTCCGCCGAGAGTTCGGGATGCGCATTGGCCGACAACTCCTCGTAGGAGGGCAGCACCGTCGAACTCGGCAACGCCTCGAACTGCGCGCGAGACTCCGGCGTCAATTGATCCAGGTCGAGAACGGTGAATTGACCCCACACGTCCGGCGTCGCCTTCGCGAGTTGTTGCTCGGGCGACAACGCGAGGTTGGCAACCACCTGTGCCGCGGCCGACTTCCCCGATGTCGATGGGATGGCAAGGAAACTCGCATTCCCGACGGTTCCCTCGTCGAGAGTCAGGACGCGAGTCTCCGGCGGGAAGGTGCCGTCGGCGACGAGTTTCGGGAGGGTCGCGGGGCCGTAGGTCATGGTCATGTCGACCTGGCCGCCGGCGTAGAGGGCGTCGAGCTCGGAGGAGGACTGTGGATACGTCGTGCCTTCGCGCCAGAGTGACGGGGCGAGCTCGTTCAGTCGATCGAACAGTGCCGGGGTCAAGCGGTCGTAGGAGTCCTGATCGAACCGAGCGGGTACCTCGTCGACGCCGCCCGAGGCATTGATCAACGCCTCACGCAGAAACACCGATCCGGTGAAGTCCGGGGGAGCGGGGTAAGTGAAGCGGCCCGGGTTCGCGCGAGCCCAGTCGAGCACGCCGTCGAATGTCGTCGGCGGATCGGGGATGGCCGCCGCGTTGTAGACCAATGTGAATTGAGCCTTGTGCCAAGGTGATTCGCAGTTATCGACCGGAGTGCCGAAGTCGTCGAGCAACAGCGGATCCTCGGGATCTGTCAGTTCCATGTTCGGCAGGTTCTGCGTCCACCCGCACAGCCACGCGCCCGCCTGCTTGCCGGTGCCGAAGTTCGCGCCGTTGACCCACACCAGGTCGACTTCGCCATCGGTGACCCCGGCCTGCCGCTCGGACAGGATGCGGGTGACGGCATCGGTGGTCGATTCCACCGGCACCCGGCGCAGGGTGACGCCTTCCTCGGCCGCCGCGGGGGTGAGCACATCGTCGACGTAGGCGTTGCCCTGCTCGTCGCCGCCGTACATCCACAGCGAGACGGTCTGCCCCTGTGCCTGCTGTTCGATCTCGCTCCACGACTGCGCCTCGGCGATCGGAGCTTCCGAATCCGGCGCAGCGCAGGCCGTGAGCAGCAGCCCTGCGCTCGCGGCAATCGTCACTGCGCACCGTACCGAACGAATCACCGTGGGCCTCCAGATCAACCGAAGCAGCCGTCGTCGACGCTGCCCTCACCACCGTAATCGGTCGAATGAGACAACCGCTGAACACGCGGGCAGACCGGCCGTGTGCACAATGGAGCGTGAACCGTCGGATGAGAGGCACACACCGTGACGCAGGACCGCCCGACGCGTCGCCGGCGAGGCACGACCCTGAAATTGCTCGGGGCCGCCGTGGTCGTCGTCGCTCTGGTGATCGTGCTCGGCACAGTAGACCTGCCCGATCCGTCGTTCATCCGAGACCGAGTGGCGTCGGCCGGGCCCTGGGGCATCGCGTTGTTCGTCGTGCTCTACGCCGTCCTGTCCGCCACTCCGTTCCCCGCCAGCACGTTGACCATCGCGTCGGGACTGCTGTTCGGTCTGGCGGTGGGTGCAACCGTTGTGGTGTTCGCCGCCACGATGGGGGCGTATCTCGGGTACTGGGGAGCGCGGGCGCTGGGCCGCGGGCAGGTGGCCCGCACCGAATGGGACAGGCTCCGCCGGCTCGACGCCATGCTCGGCCGTCGGGGATTGCTGTCGGTTCTGCTCGTGCGTCTGGTGCCGCTGCCGTTCTCGCTGGTCAACTACGCGGCCGGAGTCAGTGCGGTGGGCCAGCGCGACTACGTGGTGGGCACCATGATCGGCATCGTGCCCGCGACCGTCGCCTACACGGCACTCGGGGCCTACGGAACGTCTCCGCTGTCGTGGCCGTTCGCCATCGCACTGCTCGCGGTACTGGCGATCGCGGCCGGTTCGGCCCTGTTGGCGCGACGTCTGGGACTCACCGGAGCTGCCGAATGATCGACAGCTTTCTGCGCCGCCATCTCGAAGGCCCGCTCGATCGCTGTGCCCGCACGCTCGACCGCCCGTCGATCACGCCCGACCGCATCACCGCTGCGGGGCTCGTACTCGGTCTCGGTAGTGCGCTGGCAGCGGGTCTGCAGTTCTGGTTGCTCGCGTTGGCCTTGTGGATCGTCTCCCGCATCGCCGACGGCCTGGACGGACCCTTGGCCCGTAGGCGTGCGACGGGCTCAGGTGCAGGCGGATTCTTCGACATCACCGCCGATTTCATGGTCTACGGAACCACCGTGGTGGGCGTCGCGGTCGGTGCCTCGGCCGCATACGACGCCCCATGGTGGCCGTTCCTGCTGGTGCTGTTGGCGTACTACATCAACGGCACCGCGTTTCTCGCGTTCTCCTCGATCGCCGAACGCAACGGCCGCACCATCGACGACGGCCGCTCGCTGTCGTTCCTCGGAGGCCTGGCCGAGGGTGCGGAAACGATTGCCGTGCATTGCCTCTGGCTGCTGCTGCCGGGAATCTCATGGCAGATCGCGGTGGTCTGGGCGGCAGTGGTTGCAGTCAGTTCCGGCCAGCGAATCATCGCCGGCTATCGCGCCCTCTCCTGATCCATCTGCTCCGCCCTTTCGCCAGTACGGCCGTTGCCCGCGAGATGACGGGAGAACTCAACTGCGCCTTCACGTCTGCGATCGCAGAGTTCCACGGACCGTCGTTGTACGTCGGATACGGGTGGGTGGCTCCGGCGAGGTCTCGGGTCCTCAGCCCCTGCTCGATGGCGATGATCAGCTCCCCGATGGTCTCGCCCGCTCGCGGTCCGATCACGCAGGCCCCGACGATACGACGCTTGGCGTCGAGCACCAGCGTCGTCGATCCGTTCGTTGCCCCCTCGGTGACGGCGCGGTCGACGTGGTGGTGGTCGAGGGTCTGCAGTCGCAACCCGCACTGCCTGGCGGTGCGCACATCGATTCCGGCCGAGGCGATCTCGGGATCGGTGAACGTCACTCGTGGAGTTCCCGTGGTACTCACCTTTCGCCGAAGGCCGAGGACTGCATTGCTCGCGGCCAGACTGCCGTGCACGCCTGCGGTGTGCGTGAACTGCGGGTGACCGGTGAGATCCCCGGCCGCCCAGATGCGAGGATTGGTGGTCCGCAGATTCTCGTCGACCTGTACGAATCCGTTGTCGCTCAAAGCCACTCCGGCCGCCTCCAAGCTGAGTGCCGCGGTGCGCGGCGTTCGTCCGGTGGCGATCAGAACGCGGTCGAATTCGAGTTCGACGCCCGTGTCGGTGCTGGCCGAGCCGTCGTCGATGCGGACGACGGCGGTGGAGGTCAGGACCCGCACGCCCTCGTCCGTGAGGGTCTGCGTCAGTACGGACGAGGCCGACCGGTCCTCGCGGGGAAGGATCGTGGCCGACCGCCCGACGAGGGTCACGTCTGACCCGAGACGCGAGAATGCCTGCGCCATCTCGCAACCCACCGATCCGGCTCCCACGATCAGCAGTCGCTGCGGTAAGTTCGTCAGATCCCAGAGGGTGTCGCTGGTCAGGTAGTCCACGTGCTCGATGTCGTCGATTGCCGGCACCGTGGGATGCGCGCCGGTGGTCACGATCGCCTGACCGAAATGCAGTATCCGCGTTCCGACTCTCACAGTGTTCGGACCGGTGAAGACCGCGTCGCCGCTGATCACCTGTACTCCGGCCTCGGTGAGGGCCGCAGGTGAATCGATCGGCGCGATCTCGGCGATCGCACCGTGCACGTGCCGCATCACGCGCGCGAAATCGACGCGTGGCGGTTCGGTGTCGATGCCGAAGCGGGACGCGGATCGAACCGTCGCGGCCACCGAAGCCGCCGCGAGCAATGCTTTGGACGGAACGCATCCGGTCCACAGGCAGTCGCCGCCGGTGCGGTCACGCTCGATCAGTACGACACGTACACCGAAGCCCGCCGCGGTCTTCGCTGCCACGATGCCGGCGGTACCGCCGCCCACGACGACCACGTCGGCACGGTTCTCGGGCACACTCGAAGTCGAACGACGGATTCCCATACCTCCCACTATGCCTGCGCCTTGGAGAGACCCGAGATGAGACGACCGACCAAGTACACCGTCTCGGCGCGCCTGTACGACGTGATCTCCTTCGAGTGGCCGGTGTATCGCGCTGGGCGGGAGGCGGCGTTCGAGTTGCTGAATCTGCCTGTGGGGAGCCATGTTCTGGACCTCGGCTGCGGGACGGGGCTGAATTTCGCGGGGCTGCAGCGGATGATCGGCCCGACCGGCTCGATCACCGGAGTCGACGCCAGCCCGCAGATGCTCGAACAGGCCCGACGGCGAGCCGACCGCGCCGGTTGGGGCAACGTCACGCTCGTCGCAGCCGACGCCACCGCCCTGACGTCCGCGGATCTGGGGGAACAGGCCCCGTTCGATGCGGCCCTGAGCACCTACGCGCTGTCGCTGATGACGCCATGGCAGGCGGCCCTCGAGGCGATGATCGCGGCGACGAGAGTGGGCGGCGTCGTGGCTGTCGTCGACATGCAGCGTCCCGTCGGATGGTCGGCGGGGTGGACCCCGCTGGCGAAGCTTGCGTGTCGACTGGGAGGGTCGGACATCGAGGCTCATCCGTGGACGGCGATGACGCCACTGCTGCAGGATCTTTCGGCCCGCGCTGTCCGCGGAGGCCACATTCAGATTCGCGTCGGGACTGTCGGCTCCCGTCTCGCAGAGCCGAATTACTGAAGGTCGCACAACTGTCGTTGCCTTCAGTGTATCGCCGGGTAGGGGGCTTGCGGCAAGACCCCGTCGGCGGTGCACACTCTTCCGGCTACCGACACGGAGGAGTTGTGATGGCAGACATGGCCGATACACCGGAGCGATTTCGCGTACACGAGTCCGGTGCCTACTTTCATGGCACGAAGGCCGATCTCGAGGCCGGTGATCTTCTGGTCTCGGGCTATCGCTCGAATTATCGTCCCGAGCACATCTCGAACTACGTCTACATGACCAAGGTGCTCGACGGTGCCGTGCTCGCGGCCGAAATGGCCGTCGGCGAGGGGAATCCGCGGGTCTACATCGTGCAGCCGACCGGCAGTGTCGAGGACGACCCGAACGTCACGGACAAGAAGTTTCTCGGCAACCCGACCCACTCCTATCGCAGTGCGGAACCGTTGCGCGTCATCGCGGAGATGACCGACTGGGTCGGTCATTCGCCCGAATACCTGCAGCGTTTCCGAGACGGTCTGGAGGCGTTGCGGCGAACGGGAACTGCCGTTCTCTACGACTAGGCGACACTCTCCGGTGATTTTTCGCTCGGGCCGAGGTTCACCCGATCACGACGGCACGTGCGTTGCGGTCACCTGATCGGAGCCGATTCGCCGAGAGCCTGCGAAAAGCGTTGGGGTGAAAACGAACAACGAGCAAGCCGGCCGCACCATCACTTCTTCTGGCGTCGGCTCCCGCCGTGCCAGTCCTGGACCACGCCCGCTTCGTCGTCCTGCAACCGAGGGCCTTCAACTGAGGAAGCTCACGCAGACTGCGCTTCATCTCGGCGAAGCCGGGGAAGCGGGCGAGGCCGATCACGTTGTCCCACAGCGCTACTGCCTCCTCGTCGCTGGGGAGTCTGCTGATCACCGGACCGAAGAAGGCGACGCCGTCCGGCGGCTCGAAGGCGATGATGGGTGTGCCGACGTCCTTGCCGGTCAGTGACAGCGCATGATCGGTTTCGGCTCGGATCTCCTCGTCCAGAGACGAGTCATCCAGTGCTGCGGTGTGACGGGTGGGTAGCCCGAGTTCTTCGAGGATCGGCCCGAGGAATTCCGCGGTGCCGCGATGTCCGTGGCTCGCAGCGTCGTCGGGCACCACCTCGGTGTCGAAGATGTGCGTGCCGAGGGCCTCGTACAGTGGCCCGATCGCGTCCGACCCGTGCTCGCGACGAATGTCGGCGGCAGCCCGCAACAGTCGCAGACCTGCGGTGTGACCGGCCTCGTACTCGGGTGGAAAGTGCGCGTCGTAATCGATGTGCGAATTGAGCAGCCGCAGCGAGATGAACCGCCAGTCGACGGTGTAGTCGCGTTGGGCTTGGACCTTGCGGACCCATTTGCTGGTCATCCAGGCGAACGGGCACACCGGATCGAAGTAGAAGTCGATATCGGCCATCGGGGGGACGCTCCTTCTGGGACGGAAGTTCCGTGTGGTCGACGGTATACCCGCGCCGACGCTGTCAGTTCTCGCCCAACAGAGCCGCGCGCTGCTCGTTCACCACCGCGCGGATGGCGTCGACCACCGCCGACACCTCCGGCCGTCGCAATGTTTCGCTTCGGGTGACGAGCCAGTAGGTCAGTTTCACCGCGATGGCGTCGGGCAGGATTCGTTGTAGGTCGGAATGGCGGTCGGCCATGAAGCACGGCAGCAGTCCGATGCCGGCCGAGGCGCGAGTCGCCTCGACGTGAACGAAGACGTTGGTGGAGGTGACCGATTCGCGCATCGTCGGGGTGAAGTTGGGGGCCAGATCGAGATCGTCGACGTGCAACATGGAATCGATGAAGTAGATGAACGGGTGCGCGGAGAGGTCGGCCGGCACCTGCGGAGTTCCGTGGTCCTTCAGATAGGCCTCGGAGGCATAGAGGCCGAGTAGATAGTCCCCCAGCCGGATGGCCTCCGCGCGGTGCACCTGCGGTTGGCCGACGACGATCTCGATGTCCAGGCCCGATCGCTGCTGCGATGCCCGTCGGGTGACCGCGACGATCTCGACACTCACCCGCGGGTGAGCGCGCTGCACCCGCGCCGCGGCCGGGGCCGCGATGTAGGCACTGAATCCGTCGGTGGCCGAGATGCGTACGACGCCCTCCAACGCACCTACGTCGCTCGAGACGAGGGTGCGCAGCGCGTCCTCGACGGCCTCGGCAGCGGCCAGCGCTCCGCGGCCTAACTGCGTCAGCTCCCAGCCGCCGGCACCCCGCGTCAAGACCCGGCCACCGAGGGTGTCCTCGAGCGCGGCGATGCGTCGGGAAATGGTCGTGTGGTTGATACCCAGGTCGTCGGCCGCAGAACTGTAGCGACCTGTTCGACTGACAGCGAGCAGCACCAGCAGGTCGTCTGCACTGGGGATCTTCGCGCCACCGAGCGTCATGTCTGCAGTTTTGCAGATCCGACCTGCGTTCATGGCTCTTGCGCCGAGAAACATCTGCACCAATACTCAGAGCAACCCGCCAATGTGTGGTCTGTCACAACAGTGACCATCGAGTGCCGAGTAACACAGGAGAGTCAATGAGCGTCGATCAGCCGCTGGCAGAACGGTCCGAACCGGACCCCGATGCCACCCCCGCAGGCCTCAAGAAGGTCGTCGGGGCATCGATGGCAGGCACCATCGTCGAGTGGTACGAGTTCTTCCTCTACGGAACCGCCGCGACACTGGTGTTCAGCAAGATCTTCTTCGCCGCCGGAACCAGCGAGCTCGACGCCATCCTCGCTGCCTTCGTCACCTACGCCGTCGGCTTCGTCGCACGACCGTTGGGTGGCATCGTCTTCGGCCACTACGGCGACAAGTACGGCCGCAAGAAGTTGCTGCAGTTCAGCCTCGTCCTCGTCGGCGGAGCCACGTTCCTCATGGGCTGCCTGCCGACCTTCGAGGCGATCGGCTACTGGGCACCGGCCCTGCTGGTGACCCTGCGATTCATCCAGGGCTTCGCCGTCGGCGGCGAATGGGGCGGCGCGGTTCTCCTTGTCGCAGAACACAGCCCCAACAAGTCCCGCGGATTCTGGGCCAGCTGGCCGCAGGCAGGCGTGCCCGCCGGCAACCTGCTCGCCACCGTCGCTCTGCTGGTCCTGACGACCACCCTGTCCGACGAGGCCTTCCTCAGCTGGGGCTGGCGCGTCGCGTTCTGGCTCTCTGCCGTCATCGTTTTCGTCGGCTACTACATCCGCACCAAGGTCTCCGACGCCCCGATCTTCCTCGAGGCCCACAAGCAGGCCGAGGTCATCAAGGCCGCGTCGTACGGTGTCTTCGAGGTCGTCAAGCGTTACCCCCGTGGCGTGTTCACCGCAATGGGCCTGCGCTTCGGTGAGAACGTCATGTACTACCTCGTGGTCACCTTCTCGATCACGTACCTTTCGGTGGAAGTGGGAACGGATACCTCCACGATCCTGTGGTGGATGCTCATCGCCCACGCGATCCACTTCTGCACGATTCCGTTGGTGGGCAAGCTCGCCGACCGCGTCGGTCGTCGTCCGGTGTACTTCGCCGGTGCCATCACCGCAGCCACGTGGGGCTTCTTCGCCTTCCCGATGATGAACAGCGGACACAACGTCGTCATCATGCTGGCCATCATCATCGGCCTGATGTTCCACGCCTTCATGTACGCCACACAGCCGGCCATCATGGCCGAGATGTTCCCGACGCGGATGCGCTACTCCGGTGTGTCCCTCGGCTACCAGGTCACCTCGATCGTCGCCGGTTCGCTGGCCCCGATCATCGCGGTGAAGCTGCTCGACGTCTACGGCTCGTCCGTGCCGATCGCGGTGTACCTCGCCGTGGCCTGCGCGATCACCGTGGTTGCCGTCGTCATCGCAAGGGAAACAAAGGGACTGGCGCTCGAAAGCATCGACATCGCCGACGCCAAGAACCTGGCCACCGAAGCCGAGCTGGCCAAGGCTGGTCTGCTCGATCAGAATGTGAAGCAGTGACCGACCTGACCGGACGCTCCGCCCTCGTCACCGGGGGAGCGTCCGGCATCGGGGCCGCATGTGCACGCGAGCTCGCCGGCCGGGGCGCCCGCGTCACCGTCGCCGATGTGAACGACGTTGCCGCAAAGGAATTGGCGTCGGAGATCGGTGGTGACGTCTGGTCGGTGGATCTACTCGACACCACCGCTCTCGACGACCTCCGATTGGACGTCGACATCCTGGTCAACAATGCGGGCATTCAAACCGTCGCACCGATCGTCGACTTCGACCCAGGCGCGTTCCGCAGAATTCAGGCCCTGATGGTCGAGGCCCCGTTCCTGCTTATCCGAGCTGCCCTGCCGCACATGTACTCTCGCGGCTTCGGTCGAGTGGTCAACCTGTCTTCGGTGCACGGTCTGCGGGCATCGGAATTCAAGGTCGCCTACGTCACCGCCAAGCACGCACTCGAAGGCATGTCGAAAGTGACGGCCCTCGAAGGTGCCGCCCACGGTGTGACGAGCAACTGCGTCAACCCGGGATACGTGCGCACGCCGCTGGTCGAGAAGCAGATCGCCGACCAGGCCAAGGCACACGACATCCCCGAGGACGAAGTACTCGAGAAGGTCCTGTTGACCGAGGCCGCCATCAAGCGACTCGTCGAACCCGCCGAAGTCGCCTCACTGGTCGGCTGGTTGACCTCCGAGCACGCAGGCATGGTCACCGGAGCGTCGTACACGATGGACGGTGGTTGGTCGGCTCGATAGTCCGCGCCCCGCGTCAATGGACCACTGCATACGTCTGAGCGTGTCAATCTGCCATCGACGCAGGGCGAACCGCCGCGTGAATGGACCACTGCATACGTCTGACCGGTGCAAGGGTCCATTGACGCGAACGGGGTAGGCGCGAACCAGGGCGGGCGGGTGAACGGACCCATCCCGAACAGCAAGAAGCCCCCGTGACATGTCACGGGGGCTTCTCTGGCGGAGGATAGGGGATTTGAACCCCTGAGGGCGTTAACCCAACCCGCGTTCCAGGCGAGCGCCATAGGCCACTAGGCGAATCCTCCGTGGGGGAGCTTACCCGGTTACCCCCACCATCTCCCAAATCGGGAGGCGCGAAGGGTGGTGATGTGTTGCCCGACGGGAGGCGGCTACACTTCCTAACGGATCCCGCGCGGCGCGCATCCTGTGAACTCCCCCAGGGCCGGAAGGCAGCAAGGGTCAATGGGCTCTGCCGGGTGCGCGGGGTCCCCTTTATTCAGTGGCAGCAACACTGTCCGGGGAACCCAGTCACCGAGAGGCCGCTCCGCATGTCAGCGCAAACCCAGTTGGGTCTGATGAACCATGAGGAGCTTGCCTCCGAGCACGAGCGGCAGAGCGCGAAGTACACGCAGCTCAAGACCGAGAATCTGAAGCTGGATCTCACCCGCGGCAAGCCGTCACCCGAGCAGCTCGATCTCGCTACCGAGCTGTTGACGCTCCCGGGCGCGGACTACAAGGACGGCAACGGCACCGATTGCCGCAACTACGGTGGGCTCGCGGGCCTGCCGGAACTGCGCGCCATCTTCGGTGAACTGCTCGGCATCCCGGTGAAGAACCTGCTGGCCGGCAACAATGCCAGCCTCGAGATCATGCAGGACCTCGTCGTCTGGGCGCTGCTGCACGGTCTGCCCGACTCCCCGCGGGCCTGGTCGGCCGAGCCGAACGTGCGCTTCCTGTGCCCGGCTCCCGGCTACGACCGGCACTTCGCGATCACCGAGAGCTTCGGCATCGAGATGATCCCTGTTCCCATGGGACCCGACGGCCCCGACGTGCACGAGATCGCCAACCTGGTGGCGTCGGACCCGCAGATCAAGGGCATGTGGGTGGTGCCGAACTACGCGAACCCCACCGGTGCCGTCTACTCCGAGGAAGTTGTGCGAGCGCTGGCCACGATGCCCACGGCTGCGCCGGACTTCCGACTGTTCTGGGACAACGCCTACGCGGTCCATCCGTTGACCGAGGAGTTCGCGCCGTCGTACGACGTGCTCGGCATGGCGGCCGAGGCAGGCTTCCCCAACCGCGCGTTCGTGTTCGCGTCGACGTCGAAGGTCACGTTCGCCGGTGCGGGCGTCAGCTTCTTCGGCAGTTCCGAGGAGAACCTCGCCTGGTACCAGAAGCATCTCGGCAAGAAGAGCATCGGGCCGGACAAGCTGAACCAGCTGCGGCACCTGCGTTTCTTCGGTGACGCCGCCGGCGTGCGGGCCCACATGGCCAAGCATCGCGAGATCCTGGCCCCGAAGTTCGCTCTGGTGCAGCAGATCCTCGAAGACCGTCTCGGTGCGTCGAAGATCGCGTCGTGGACCGAACCCAAGGGCGGCTACTTCATCAGCCTCGACGTGCTCGAGGGCACAGCCGCTCGGTCGATCGCGCTGGCCAAGGATGCCGGAATCGCGCTGACGGCCGCCGGCTCGGCCTTCCCGTACGGAAAAGATCCGGAAGACAAGAACATTCGCCTCGCCCCGAGCTTCCCGTCGCTCGGTGAGCTGGAGAAGTCGATGGACGGAGTCGCGACCTGCGTACTGCTGGCCGCGACCGAGAAGCTCCTCGAAAGCTAGTGGTGTGGTTATGCGCCTCAGGGGGCGCATAACCACACCACTGCGCGTAGCGCACTAGTGCCCGACGACAACCGCACCTTCGGGAGCCGACGGTAGCGGTCCCTTCTTCAGCAGCGTGGCCGAGAGCACTGCGCCGAGCAGGAAGATTCCCGACGCCCACCAGAACGTGGTGGTGTAGCTGGCGATCTCGGCGTTGGCCTGCAGCAGACCCGCGTCGGTTGCCGTAGCCATGTTGGAGCTGACGTAGCTGGTGGCGGCGTTGGCAGCCACTGTGCTCAGGAGCGCCGTGCCGATCGAACCGCCCACCTGCTGCATTGTGTTCACCGTTGCCGATGCGACGCCGGAGTCGTCCGGGTCGACGCCCGAGATCGCGCCCTGCATGGCCGGTGCCATGGTGGCCCCGAGTCCGAGGCCCATGATGACCAGGCCGGGCAGGATGTGCGTGACGTAGCTGCTGTCGATGTCGATCTGCGTCAGCAGTCCCATTCCGACCGAGGCCACGATCAGGCCGGTCGTCATCAGGATGCGCGGCCCGAAGCGGGGGAGGATCAGCGCCGTCGACAGTGTCGCGGTGAGGATCAGCGACGCGATCATCGGCATGAACGCGAACCCGGTGGTGATGGGTGTGTACTTCAGGGTGTTCTGCAGGTAGTAGGTCAGGAACAGGAATACCGCGAACATGCCTGCGCCGGTGACGAATACGGCCAGGAACGATCCCGCACGGGTGCGATCGAGGACGATGCGCAGCGGCAACAGGGGGTGCTCGACGCGCATCTGGATGGTCACGAACACCGCGAGCAGAACGACACCAGCGGCGAGGAATCCGAGGGTGACCGAGTTGCTCCAGCCGTCGGACTCGGCGTGTGCGAAGCCGTAGACGATGGAGAACAGTGCAGCCGAGACCGCCAGGGTGCCGGGGATGTCGAGCTTCGGCCGGACGTCGACCTTGTGCTTGGCCAGGAACAGGAACCCGCCGACGAAGGCGAGTGCAGCGAAGATCAGGTTGACGTACAGGCTCCAGCGCCAGTTGGCCCATTCGGTGAGCATGCCGCCGAGCAGCAGGCCGAGTGCGCCGCCGCCGCCTGCGATGGCACCGAAGATGCCGAATGCCTTGGCGCGTTCCTTGGTGTCGGTGAAGGTGGTGGCCAACAACGACAGGGCGGCGGGGGCCAGTAGTGCGCCGAAGAGACCCTGACCGGCGCGAGCCGCGACGAGCATGCCGAAGTTGACGGCCGCGCCGCCCACCGCCGACATCAACGCGAAGCCGACGAGGCCGATGAGGAAGGTGTTGCGGCGACCGAAGAGGTCGCTGAGCCGTCCGCCGAGCAGCAGCAGGCTGCCGAACGCGAGGGCGTATGCGGTGACGACCCAGGAGCGATCGGCGTTGTCGAAGCCCAGGTCGAGCTGGGCAGCGGGGAGTGCGATGTTCACGATGGTCGCGTCGAGCACGACCATGAGCTGGGCCAGGCCGAGCGTGGCGAGAATCAGCCATCGATTCCTATGCGCACGTTCGTCCGCCGGTGTCGTGGTCGACGTCGCGTCGCCCACGTTCTCCGATGAAAGGGTGGTCATGGTGTCCTCGGTTCGACTATGCGGAGGTGTATCCTCCGGTTGTAGAACAAGGTAGCAGCGAAGTGGAGGACTGTCCTCCGCTTATCGGGTGAAACGGACATCGAATGAGTGTGAGAGCCGACACATCGGCAGCGAAGCCCCTCCGTGCGGACGCCGAACGCAACCGTCGACGCATCGTGGACGCGGCGCGCGAACTGTTCGCCTCACGCGGAATCGACATCACACTCGACGACGTCGCTGCCCACGCCAAAGTAGGCGTCGGAACCGTCTACCGACGGTTCTCCTGCAAGGAAGAGTTGATCGACGGCGTCTTCGAGCAGCGACTCGAAGATATGCTCGCGACCGCGGAGCGCGCACTCGAGGCCGAGGATCCGTGGGAGGGGCTGGTGCAGTTCCTGGCCGAGGTGTGCGAGGGGATGTCCTCCGACAGGGGACTCGGTGAGGTCGTCCTCGGCTCGGACGAAGGCTGTCGCGGCATCGCTCGGGTTCGTTCGCGTATCGATCCGTTCTTCGAGAAGATCGTCGAGCGAGCGCTCGCGTCCGGGCAGCTGAGGTCCGATATCGCGGTCAACGACTTCTATCCGGTGCTCGGCATGATCGGCGCGAGCGTCGAATTCTCCAGCGCCGTCGATGCGACCAACTGGCGTCGCTACTTCACCGTCCTGCTCGATGGTCTGCGGGGCGACGGTGTCCCGCGCTCGGCGCTTCCAGGGCGTCCCTTCACCAGCGACGAGGTCGACATGGCCAAGACGGCGATGCATCGTCGTCGACGCTGAGTGAACTGGGTCCACGTCACGAAACCCTTTGCGTTGTGCGATCGATCACGTAGGGTCCCTAACGGAATTGAGTGCTACCCGATGTATCGCTTACTCGGGAGCTGGGGATCGACGTTGGGGGATTCGAGTTGCGTTCGACGCGTGTCATTTTTTCGGCAGTAGCGGTATCCGCGGTGCTCATCGGTATGACCAATCCGATTGCATCTGCAGCCCCGGGCTCCGGATCGTCGACGGGTTCCACCGTCGAATCGGACTTCTACGTACCGCCGAGCCCGCTGCCCGCAGGCTCCCCGGGTGACGTGATCCGGTCCGAGCCGTCGCATCTCGCTCTGTCGGTCCCCGGAATCGGTGGCCCTCTGCCCGGCGCGGCAACGCGAATCATGTACCGCAGCACCGACTCCAACGATGCGGCCAATGCCGTCACGGGCACCTACATCGATCCTGCCGCACCGTGGACCGGGCCGGGCCCGCGTCCGCTCGTCGTCCTCGCTCCAGGAACCCAGGGCCAGGGCGATCAGTGCGCGCCATCGAAGATGCTCAACAACGTCATCACCTACACCCCGCCGCTCGGCTTCATGGTCGAGTACGAGGTACTCGCCGCATACTCCCTGCTGTCGCAGGGATACGGCGTCGTCATCACCGACTACGAAGGCCTCGGCACTCCCGGTGCGCACACCTACGTCAACCGCGCCTCGGAAGCGCACGCTGTGCTCGACGCCGCCCGCGCAGCGCAGAACCTGCAGGGCACCAAGATCTCCGCGGACGGTCCGGTCGCGGCGTACGGCTACTCGCAGGGCGGCGGAGCAGCGGCTGCTGCCGCGGAGATCGCCGGAGAGTACGCACCGGAGATCGACCTCGTCGGCACCTATGCGGGCGCACCCCCGGCGGATCTGAAGGCGACCCTCGAGCAGGTCGACGGCACCATCCTGACCGGCGTGATCGGCTACACCCTCAACGGTCTGCTCAATTCCGATCCCGGTCTGCAGCCGATCGTCGATGAGAACATCAACGACGCAGGCAAGGCCATGCTGAACCTGGTCGCGAATCAGTGTGTGGGAGAAACGATTCTGAACGTCGGGCTGCACCGTACCAACGAGTACACCAAGACCGGCGAGCCGCTCTCGGTTGTACTGGACCGGCTGCCCATCGCCGCAGACATCCTGGCCAAGAACAAGATCGGTGAACGCACGCCCAACGCTCCGGTGCTGATCCAGTCCGGTACGTCCGACGACATCGTGCCTCACGGACAGGCCGTCGGGCTGGCCGGTGACTGGTGCGGCAAGGGTGCCACCGTGCAGCTGAGTGCCGCGCAGGTACCCGCAATCGTGCCGGGTTCCGGTGCCGGACACCTGATTCCGGACCTCCTCGGTCTCGGCGAGGCGCAGAACTGGATCAAGGATCGGTTCTACGGAGTGCCCGCTCCGTCCAACTGCTGATCTGCCGAAGTACGGCCCGCGCGGGTCAGCGCGGGCCGTACATGATCACCGCCACACCGATCAGTGCGATCGACGACCCGGCGATGTCCCAGCGATCGGGTCGAAAGCCGTCGGCCACCATCGCCCACAGCAGTGATCCCGCAACGAACACACCGCCGTATGCCGCCAGGATCCGACCGAAATTGGCGTCGGGCTGCAGCGTCGCCACGAAACCGTAGGCACCGAGGGCGATCACGCCCGCTCCCGCCCAGAGCCATCCGCGATGTTCGCGGACCCCCTGCCACACCAGCCACGCCCCGCCGATCTCGAACACGGCCGCAACCCCGAACAGCATGACCGACTTCACAATGCTCATGCGACAAAGGCTCCCACAGCCCCGACCTGGTGTAGAAAGATGCCTTTGGGGGTACAGGCCTATAGGCCCCGCGTCGAGGGCCGAGTCGGTAGAGGTGAGTTTCACATGCGGGACAGTTACACGGAGACGCTCGATTCCTTGGCGTCGAACCTGTCCGAAATGTCGAGAATCGCCGAAAAGGCAATGGTCGACGCCACCCGTGCACTGCTGACCGCCGATATCGTCATGGCCGAGCAGACCATCGAATACCGCGAGGAGATCGATACCCTCGCCGCCGAGTGGGAGCACGGAGCATTCGGCTTCCTGGCCCTGCAGGCACCGGTCGCCCACGATCTACGACGCGTCGTCTCCGGGATCAACATCGTCGCCGACCTACAGCGGATGGGCGGGCTCGCCGTCCACGTCGCAGAGCTGGCTCGCCGCCGCCATCCCGCGCACGTACTTCCGCCCGAGGTCGAGGGAGTGTTCGAGGAGATGGGCCGGGTTGCCGTCGCCCAGGCAGCGGCCACCCAACGCGTGCTGGAAACCCGAGACGCCGAACTCGCAGCCGACCTCCGGATTCAGGACGAGGAGATGGACGCGCTGCACCGCAGCCTGTTCATGCTGACCTCCGCACCCGATTGGCCGCACGGTGTGCCGGCCGCAGTGGACATCACGCTGCTCGGACGCTTCTACGAGCGATACTCGGACCACACTGTCGAGGTCGCCAAACGCGTCATCTTCCTGGTGACCGGCGATCGCCCCACCGATGAGTCATAGTCTGCGCGAACGGCTCGAAGATGGCAGGATCGGCACGATGAAACGTGACGTCTCTGCGTACCTCGATGTCGACGTGACCGAGGCCAGCACCCTCGAGTTCCAGATCGCAATCGCACCTCATCCGGGAACCGATGTGTGGGAAGCACTCTCGTTCACACTTGACGGTCAACCGATCGAGGCGCAGGAGATCAGCGGCGCTCACGGCACCCGCATCCACAAGATCCACGCCGACGTCGGCAAGCTCGAGGCGTCGTATTCGGCAACCATCTACGGCAACACCGAGCCTGCTCCGGTCTCCGACTACGACCTCTCGCTCTACCTGCGGCCGAGTCGATACTCCGAAGCGGACAAGTTCTTCGGTTTCGCGGCAACGGAATTCGGTTCCTACCCGCCGTCGGAGAAGCTGCTCGCGGAGGTCTCGTCCTGGGTCGGTGCCCGTCTGAGCTACGTCCCGGGCAGCAGCGACCCCATCGACGGCGCGGTCGACACCCTCCTCGCCGGAGCCGGAGTCTGCCGCGACTACACCCACCTCGTGGTGGCCCTGCTGCGTGCGGTCAACGTCCCCGCTCGCCTGGTCGCGGTGTACGCACCGGGCTGCGATCCCATGGACTTCCACGCGGTCGCCGAAGCATTCGTCGAAGGCCAATGGCGAGTGGTGGACGCGACGTGCCTCGCACCGCGATCGACCCTGGTGCGCATCGCCACCGGACGCGACGCATCCGACACTGCCTTCCTCGACAACCACGGTGGATCGATCATCCTCAACAGCGCCGTCGTCGGAGCCGTCGTCGACGGACCATTGCCCTTCGACGACATCACCCAACTGGTGTCGATCACCTGATCGCGCCGAGTCGGGCCGCGTTAGGCTGCGGCCGTGCGAATCTCTTTGCGGCGTGGTGGGGTGCGAACCGACGGGGTCGTCATTGGCGTGATCGTCGCCGTTGGAACAGTTGCCGCAGGTCTCACCCACCAGCCGATGGTGCAGTCAGGATCGGGCTATCTCAGTGAGCCTGTCGAATACCCCGTCGATATTCCTGGGTGCGAATCCGTGGAGCCGCCCGAGGAAGAGCAGTTCTACAGTGTGCTGACCACGGGCCAGGAGGATTACGACAACCCCGCCTACCCGTGGTTGACGTCCAAAAAGGCGAACGCGATGTCGATCGCAGTGCGCGAAGCCCTTCCCTCGCAGGTTTCCCTCGTTGCCGGTTCGACGTTCTGGTCCGGCGACGATCCGCTGGTCTTTCAGCCGGCTGCCCGAGCGGACGGGGTATTCGACCCCGGCACCACCGCGGACGGGGTGGTCACTCGCGACGGCGTCGAAGGTTCGGTGACGGTCAATGTCACCCGCGTGGACGATGGGCCCAAGCCATGCCAGGCCGGCTGGCTCGACGCTCGCGAAACTCTGCCCGACGGAACCGTCGTCGACATTCGGGACACCTGGGATGAATTCGACGGTGACCGCTCCCACTCCAATATCGTGCGTGTGTATGCACGCGATGGTTCCGTCGTCGTAGCGGCGTCATCGGACCGGAACGCGGACTACGAATCCACCGGTACCGTGCCACTGTCGATCGATGAGTTGCGCAGGATTGCGCTGCGGCCCGAACTGCTCTGGTCCGCACTCGTTCCCGATGGAATTCCCCCGCTCCCGATGTCGTGTGACACCAATTCCGAAGGCGCAGGGCAGTTCTCGTCTCAGGCAGTCGATCGCCTCAATGCCTCGCTGGACGACTTCTGGCAATCGGCCGGGATTCCGGTGGAACTCGACAGACCGCTGGGCTCGATGCGGACGTCCCCATCGGGATCGGCCGGCGCGTGCGGAGCCGTGATGGTCGGCGACGGCACCCTGATGATCAGAGTGATCGACGCGGACTACGAGCCGTCCCCGAATCCCTCGGGTGCGGTGACATTGGCGGACGGCTCGCAATTTCGTGACGACTACCCGGGTGCGAGCGGAATGACCCTCGACGGCGACCCGATCGACGACATCACGTTGGTCAAACCGTCGGGCACCCGAGTGGACGTGCAGATTGCAGCAGCACAAACCCTTGTGGACCGACCCCTTCTGCAGGCGATTGCGTTGACTGTGGCAGGGTCTGTCGACTGACATCGGCGTTCGTCGCGATCGTGCAGACGGACAGATGGATGAACTCGTCCGGATCATAGTGAGCGTCGGTGATGTCTGTCGGATATGACCAGGTGCCCCGAGACTGTTCCCTAGGGCGCTCTCGCACGACGGTTCGACCGAAGATAGGGAACTCGTCCGATGTGTGGACGGTGCGGCGGAGCAAGAGTGGGTTCCATGTACCCCACCTATGATGTTCTGGCCGATCATGAACGCCGTGTTGCCGATTCGCTGCGAGCGTACGACCGCCGGGTGCGCAGCCGCGCACAGAACGATCGCAGGCCACGAGCGCGGCGTAGTTTGTTGGCGTGGCTCGCACTCTGATCGGACGGGATGCCGAACTCGCGGCGCTCGAACAGGTCGTCGCCGACGCTGCCCGCGGTGCACCTGCCGCGGTCGTCGTGTCCGGTGACGCCGGTGTCGGCAAAACGCGGCTGCTGGCAGAACTGCGGCGCAATGCGGAAGCACGCGGAACTCGGGTACTGGTCGGGCGGTGCTTGGACCTCGGTGAGGTCGGTATTCCGTACCTCGCGTTCACCGAATTGTTCGGTCCACTCCCGCACACCACCCGGTCCGAACTGTTCGATGCTGCCCTCGTCGCACTGACTGCAGCTGGGACCGACCGCCCGGCGCTCCTCATCGTCGAGGATGCGCACTGGGCGGACACCTCCACCCGTGAGCTCATGACATTCCTGCTGTCGAGACTCGCGAAAACGCATGTGTCCTTGGTGATCTCGTATCGTAGCGACGATCTGCATCGCAAACACCCACTCCGGCAGTCGCTCTCCGAGTGGACACGTCTGAGCTACGTCCGTCGAGTCGGCTTGACGCCTCTCGATGTCGAATCGTCGTATCGCCTCCTCGATTCGCTTCCGGCAGCGACGCATGTGGCATCCCGGGACGCCATCGTGGAGCGATCGGGCGGCAATCCATTTTTCATCGAAGAACTCGTCTCTGCCGGCCAGCGTCCCGGATCGTCGATACCGCCGGGCCTTGCCGAGCTACTGCTGGTCCGGCTCGACGCCTTGTCGCCCGAGGCGAAGTCGGTAGCCGAAACGATGGCGGTGGGTGGCCCCCGCGTCGCGCACGAGGTTCTGGCTGAGGTCACCGGTCTTGACGACGACCGGCTCGAAGACGTGATCCGCGAAATCGTCGACGCCCGGCTCGTGGAGACCACCGACTTCTATTACGTCTTCCGGCACGCGCTCCTGGCCGACGCCATCTACGACGACGTCCTGCCCGGCCGTCGTGCGAGGTTGCACGCTTCTTTCGTCGATACGCTCACCGAACACCGGCATCGTGGTGCCGCCGCGGACCTGGCTCGACACGCAGGATTGGCCCACGATCTGCCGAAGGCGTTCGGAGCCCACGTCGACGCGGGCCGCGAGGCGATGACGCTGGCTGCTCCCGCTGAGGCCATGGCTCACCTCGCCGCCGCACTGGAACTGCGACAGCCGCAATGGGAGCCGACGGAAACGGCGCTGGTGCTGGAATACGCGTCGGCGTCGACGGCGGCAGGGCAAGACCAGCGGGCGCTCTCGGTCGTCCGAGCCGAACTGGAACGGGGTGGGGATGCGCTGACGATCCCCGAGCGACTCGACTTGTTGCATGCCGAGGCGGCATCGGCTCTGGCGATCGAACGAGAGGATGCGGCCCTGGCGGCCGTCGAGCACGCTTTGATCATCGCGGCCTCGGAGGAATTCGCTTCATGGAGAGTGCACTTGACCGGTCTCGGTGCTCGGATAACCGAGGCGTTGGGCCGGGAGGATCAGTCGCTCGCCTGGGCCGAGGAGTCCGTACGTATCGCAGAATCCCTCGGCGACCCGGGGCTGTCGGCAGATGCACGAATCACCCTGGCGCGCTTACACAGACGCCACAACGACCCCGCGGCGTCGCGCACGCTCCTCATACGCACCGCTGCGCTCGCACGGCAAAGCGGTGACATCGGGAATCTGTTGCGCAGCAAGTTCAATCTCGGGATGGTCGAATTCGATGACGGAGATTTCGTATCGGCTCAGGAGTCGTTCGAGGAGGCCGTCGAGATCGCCCGATCCGCCGGCCGCCAATGGACACCCTACGGCGTCGGGGCGCGTGTCCAGTTGGCGAACGTGCGGTACTACTCGGGTGATTGGGCCCTGGCCCTTACCGACCTGGCTCGGATCGAATCGGACGCAGCACCTTTGGGTTCGGCCGAGCAGCTGTGTGCAGGGTTTCAGATTCGCGCCGCAATCGGGGACGAGGAACTCGCGTCCGACATCGAACGTGTTCGACCCTTCGAATCTCAGGATGGTTTCATCACCATTCTGACGAGCACAGCTGTTGCCTATACAGCGTTGTGCAACGGGCGGTTCGGCGAAGTGATCACATCCCTCGAAGCCGCTGTCGCCACCGTGGGCGCGCAATGGCACAACCCATGGTTCGGGGGACGCATCCGATTGTCGGTACTGGCGATGGAAGCGGCGCGCCGCGGGTCGACCGTCATCGGAACCCAGGCCGCACTGGAGATCGGATCACGACTGCACGCCGACATCGAACGCACCGCGAGTTCCAGCCCGTCCTACGGTTGGGAGTCGACTGCGTGGATACTGCGGGGCGAGGCCGAGTTGGGTCACCTGCGTCTCAACTGCGGATACGGGCATGCTGCCTCGGTAGTGGCGGCATGGCGTGCGGCCGTGGACGCGTTCGCAATTCAGCCGTTCGAGCGTGCCCGTGCCCTGCAGTCGCTCTCCGAAGCCCTCGAGGCGGCCGGGGACCGGTCGGCAGCCGCACACGCGGCCGATCAGGCCATCGCGATCTACGACCGACTCGGGGTCACCGTGAGACTCGGCGATGCGCGTCGTCCCCTGGGCACCGACCTGTTGACTCGTCGCGAGTGGGACGTTCTCGAACTCCTCGGCGAGGGATACACCAACAAACAGATCGCCGAGCGGCTCGTGATCAGCGTCAAGACCGTCAGCGTGCACGTGTCGAACGTGCTGACCAAACTCGGAGCCCGGAACCGCACGGAAGCAGCGCGCTTCGCGAAAGGGTGAACGAGACGTCCGGAGCTTCTTCGGACAAGGGAGAGCGCATGAAACTGAACCGGATCTGTTGCGGCCCCGGCCACGGATCGACATCCACCGTGGCAGGATCGAGGCCATGTCTCGCACACTGCACCTCGTCGGCGATCCCGAGGCCGATGCACTGCTCGCCGAGGATCCGTTCGCGCTGTTGATCGGCATGTTGCTCGATCAACAGGTACCGATGGAGTCGGCGTTCGCAGGCCCCAAGAAGCTCGTCGACCGTCTCGGCGACCTGAAAGTCGACACCGTCGCCGACGCCGATCCCGAGGAATTCGCGGCCCTGTGCGCGCAGACCCCGGCCGTCCATCGGTTCCCGGGTTCGATGGCCAAGCGCATCCAAGGGCTGGCGGCGTTCCTGGTCGAGAACTACGACGGAAAGCCGCAGGAGATCTGGACTCGCGACGATCCCAACGGTGCCGAAGTGCTGAAACGACTCAAGGCCCTCCCTGGCTACGGCGATCAGAAGGCCCGCATCTTTCTCGCGCTGCTCGGTAAGCAGATGGGCGTCACGCCCGACGGCTGGCGCAAGGCCGCCGGACCGTACGGTGACGACGGAGCGCGTCGATCCATCGCCGACGTGGTGGACGAGAAGTCGTTGCTCGAGGTGCGCGAGTTCAAGAAGGCGGCGAAAGCGGCAGCCAAGAACAAATAAGTCTGTCGGTGTCGGTCGTTACAGTGACCAGAACTTTCACCGGGGGGCGAGATGACCGACAGTATCGGGACGTACGAGGGCTGGCTGGCGTCTCTCGACGAGGACGCGCTGACCGATCTGCTGCACCGTCGGCCGGACGTGGCGACCGACCCACCACCGCGCTCGTTCGGCTTGCTCGCGCAGTTGCTCGGAGCCCCGTCTCGGGTGTCGATGCTGCCGCGTCGACTCGACAGCGGTGCGCTCGCTCTCCTCGAATTGTTCGCGCTGATGGGCGATCTGAGCCGCGCGGAGATCGGGCACTGGGCGAGTGAGGGGTCGATCAACGAGACACCACACATCGATGCAGCTCTGGCCACACTGACGGCCCACGGGTTGATCTGGCCGAATTCCTCACTCGGCGCAGGCACCGTCGAATACTCACCCGTCGACCTGTCCGGGGTGTTCTCGCATCCGTTCGGACTGGCCCGCAGGCAGCGAAAGCTGTTCCTGCACTGCGCAGTCGAGCAGGACAGGGCGGCTGTGCTTGCGCTCCTCGGTATCGACCCGGCGCTCGATCGAGTGGCGCGCGCGGACTCCGTTGCCACTGCCATGACGCCCGAACGTATCCGCGAACTGTTCGACGGCGGGCCGGAGGAGATGCGAGAGATGTTGTCTCGCTTCGTCGATGGCAAGCCGGTGTCACTGATCTTCGATGTTCCTCCGACTGCAGGCGCGGCCGCATTCGAGCGGGGATTGTTGTATCGACTCGACGGGCATCGCGTCGAGATGCCGTTGGAGGTGAGCATCGCCCTGCGAGGGGAGCGGTGGCGTCTGCCCATCGAGCTCACGCCGCCGACATTCGACACCCGAGTGCTCTCGCACGACGACGTGCGGCGCACACGTTCGATCGCCCTGCTGCAGTTCTGCGAACACACGCAGGCGTTGCTGACGGCCATCGACGCCGACGGCCTGACGACGATGAAGACCGGTGGCATCAGTGCCAAGGGGATTCGGTCGCTGACGAGCAGGCTGGGATTCGCCGACGAACACGACACCGCGTTGATGCTGATGCTGGCACGCGAAGCCGGACTGCTGGCCGAACGCGGGAAGACCGGAATCGCGTTGACCTCGGCGTACGAGACGTGGTCCACGAGCACGCGGGCCGAACAGGCGGCCACATTGCTGACCGCGTGGTGGAGTTCACCCTTCACTCCCACCCACCGAGTGCCCCGTGCGTCGCAGAAGACCGTTCCCGTCCTCAAGAAGATGCTCGACGACCCGGCCGCAGCGGACCTGCGTGCGACGGCGCTGACGGCTCTGCTGCGATACGAGGACGCCGACACGCCGGCGACGGTCCTGCATGGTTCGGAGGATTTTGCCCGAGACCTGGACTGGCACATCCCGGTCGTCTCGACCAGCGCCGGGCCCGGTCACGTGCACGCGCTGTGGCTCGAGGCCGGTCGACTCGGGATACTGGCCGACGGTGCGCCGACCGATCTGTGCCGCACCCTCACCGAGTTCCCTGCGGGTCGAGACGGCGACCCTCGCGAGATCCGCGCGGCTCTGACAGCACAGTTGCAGGACATGGCCGGGTGGGTTCCGTTCTCCGTTCGGCTGTTGCCCGATTCCACGGCGGTGGTGACCGGACCACCCAGTACCGAGGTGGCGTCGATACTCGGCGCGGCCGCGCAGCCCGAGTCGAGGGACGTCGCATCGGTCTGGCGTTTCACCCCGGCGACCATCCGGGGTTTCTTCGACACCGGCGGCACCGGCGAGGAGTTGATCGATGCGTTGACCGCGATGGCCGACACCGAGGTCCCTCAGGCACTGGACTACACGATCCGAGACTGCTGGCGCAGCTACGGCGCACTGGCCGTGAGGAGGATCCCGTGCGCGATCGTCTCCGAGGACGTCGTGCTGCTGACGAACATCGAGACCGACGAGTCACTGGCCGTGCTGCAGTTCCAGCGCCTCGCTCCCACCGTCCTGGTCAGTTCGGCCACGCCCATCGACACCATCGCCGTGCTTCGCAGGCACGGATACTCCCCGGTGCGGCACGCCGACACCGGGCAACTCCAACTCGACAGCGCGCCTCGAATCCGCGCGGGGGAGACTCGGGAGACCCATCGTGCCGTCCACCCGCCACGGCACCGCCGCGAACCACGCGAGCTCGCGCGGCTCCTGCTTGCCGGCGGCGACGGAGCCGTCGACGAGGCACGAGTGCGGTCTGCACTCGATTCACACAGCCGGTTGCTGCCGCGTGAGCTGGATCTGTTGACCGACGCCGCAGCGCGCGGCACACCCGTCTCCATCGACTACCAGAACTCCAGAGGAGCCATCGTTCGGCACGCGATCTCGGATGCGCTGCAGGACGGCCACTGGCTGCACGCGCTCTCGGAATCGACCGGCAGCCGCGAGAGCTTCGCCATCATGAACATCAGAGCGGTGTCCACCGGTCCACAATGACCGGCGATGCAACTGTGTCCGTGGTCGCCGGTACCCTTTCGGGCGTGGCCCTCTACCGGAAGTACCGTCCCGCGACGTTCGCCGAGGTCGTCGGTCAGGAGCACGTCACCGAGCCGATCAGCGTGGCGTTGGACAGCAACAGAATCAATCACGCGTACCTGTTCTCCGGGCCGCGTGGCTGCGGAAAGACCTCCTCGGCGCGCATCCTCGCCCGATCGCTGAACTGCGCCGAGGGTCCGACGTCGACCCCCTGCGGCGTGTGCAACTCCTGCGTCGCCCTCGCACCGGGCGGACCCGGCAACTTCGACGTCGTCGAGATGGACGCGGCCAGCCACGGTGGCGTCGACGATGCGCGAGATCTGCGAGACAAGGCCGTGTACGCCCCGGCCGAATCGCGCTACGTCATCTTCATCATCGACGAGGCACACATGGTGACCCCGGCGGGCTTCAACGCGCTGCTCAAGGTCGTCGAGGAGCCACCAGAGCACCTCGTCTTCATCTTCGCCACCACCGAGCCCGAGAAGGTGCTCCCCACCATCCGCTCGCGTACCCACCACTACCCGTTCCGGCTCCTCGCGCCGTCGACGATGCGCGGTCTGCTCGAGAAGATCTGTGGCCAGGAACAGGTTCCGGTCGAGGATGCGGTCTACCCGCTGGTCATCCGCGCCGGCGGAGGTTCGCCCCGTGACTCGCTCAGCGTCATGGATCAGCTCCTGGCCGGAGCCGGACCCGAGGGCGTCACGTACCCGCGCGCACTCTCGCTTCTCGGCGTCACCGACGTCGCACTGATCGACGAAGCGGTCGACGCGTTGGCCGCGGGCGACGGCGGCGCACTGTTCGGCACCGTCGACAAGGTGATGGACGCGGGCCACGACCCACGCCGCTTCGCCATCGACCTCCTCGATCGCATGCGAGATCTGATCCTGATGAAGGCCGTGCCCGACGCCGGAGAACGCGGTCTGGTCGACGTTCCCGGCGACGTCCTCGAGCGACTGCGTGACGAGGCCGATCTGCTCGGTTCGGCGACACTGACTCGGTACGCCGAGATCGTGCACTCGGGCCTCGGCGAGATGCGCGGTGCCACGGCCCCGCGTCTGCTGCTCGAAGTGATGTGTGCCCGAATGCTGCTGCCCTCGGCGTCCGACGCGGAATCGGCGGTGCTGCAACGACTCGAACGCGTCGAGCGCCGCCTGGACGTCACCCTTCCGGCGGGGGAGCAAGCAGCCGTCGCCCAGGCAGCCGCAGATCCGACGCGACCGCAGTTGCAACCCACCGAGGAACCCGCGCCCCCGGGTCCGGCACCGGTCACCAAGTTTCAGCGACCGTCGCAACGTCCACCGGCCGCAGAGCCGGCAGCGCCCGCACCGGCACCGGAGCCTGCACGACCCGAGCCGGCCCCGATACCCGAGCCCGCTCCCACACCCGAGCCCGCCCGAACCCCGAGCCCGCCCCCACACCCGAGCCCGCTCCCACACCCGAGCCGACGCCGGAACCGGCCCCCACGCCGGAGCCGACTCCGGAACCGGTTTCGGCATCACAGGAACCAGCCCCCGCTGCCTCGGTTTCCCACGAAGATTTTCCGCCGGAGCCCGAGGACGATTACGGCCCCGAGCCGGATCCGGTGTTCGAGTCGGAACCGGAACCCGTGGCGGCCCCCGCCGCCGTGTCGAGCGAGCCCGACGCAGCCGCGGTTCGAGCTGTGTGGTCCGAGGTGCGCACGAAGGTACGAGACCGGAGCCGGACCGTCGAGGTGATGCTCTCCGGTGCCTCGGTGCGCACCGTCGAGAACGGCACCATCACGCTCGGTCACGACTCGGCACCGCTGGCCAAGCGGCTGGAGGAACCGCGCAACGCCGATGTCATTCGCGACGCTCTGCGTGACGTCTTCGGCGTCGAATGGTCGGTGGTGTGCCTGGTCGGTGCGGCGGCACCGCCGGAACAGTCATCAGCAAAAAAAGATGAACCGGCAGCGAAACCCGCGTCGCTGCCGAAGTTCTCGAGGCCGAGCCAGGCAGGGGCTTCCCGTCCCACGTCGGACGGGTTCGGATCAGCGGGCGATGGATCCTCGGCCGGCATCGGGGCGGACGACATTCCGATGCCCGAAGCGCCGGACTATCCCGACGAGCCCGAGCCGGTAGGGCCACCGCCACCGGAGACCCCGGAGGACGAGGAAGAGCTACTCAAGGCCGCCGCCGAGCCTGCCGATCCGACGGTTCGTCGTGATCCCGAAACCGTCGCGATGGAGCTGCTGGTCAGCGAACTGGGAGCGGTACCGCTCAAGGAGGCCTGATCGACGGGTGACTCAGCCGACGGTCAGGTCCTCGTTGTCGGCGAACACCAGGCGTCCACTGTCGAGCGCCACGGCCCAACGCCGTGCCACCGCCCAGTCCCGTGAGGTGGTCTCGGGTGTCTGGACACCGAAGTCCTCGACGATCGCCCCGGTCTCGTACGTGTCCTGAGCAGCTTCGTCGTCGGCGCTGGTGGTGTGAATGCGTACTTTGACGCGAGCGCCCACGGTCAATTCGTTGTTGGTTTCCATGGAGGTCTTCTTCCGCGCTCGGTAGATCTGATCTATCGGAGTGTCCCACGCTCAGGTCGTTCAAACCTGAACCTTCGCGTCGGTCATGTACAACGCTCGTTTCGGTCCTTACGCCGGATCCATCGCCCGCCCTACTGTGGCATGAGCTGAGGTCTGTCATGGCCTCGCACCGACGCGGTCGGCCGGCACGGCGACCGCAAGAAGATCGAGTATCTGGAAGGAACTGCGCGCTGTGACTACAGAGGCATTCATTTACGAGGCCATCAGGACTCCCCGAGGCAAGGGAAAGAACGGCTCCCTGCATTCGGTGAAGCCGATTTCCCTGGTGACCGGTCTGATCGACGAGCTTCGTCGACGGTTCCCCGACATGGACGAGAACCGGATCTCCGACCTCATCCTCGGCGTGGTCTCACCCGTCGGAGATCAGGGTGCCGATATTGCGCGCACGGCGGTGCTCGCAGCGAAGATGCCCGACACCGTCGGCGGCTTCCAGCTCAACCGCTTCTGCGCGTCCGGTCTCGAGGCCGTCAACCTGGCTGCACAGAAGGTGCGCTCGGGCTGGGACGAGCTCGTCATCGCCGGTGGCGTCGAGTCGATGTCGCGTGTGCCGATGGGCAGTGACGGCGGCGCGTGGGCCATGGACCCCGTCACCAACTACGACACCTATTTCGCCCCGCAGGGCATCGGTGCCGACCTCATCGCGACGATCGAGGGGTTCAGCCGCGAGGACGTCGACGCATATGCAGTCCAGTCGCAGGAGCGCGCCGCCGCAGCGTGGTCGGGCGGCTACTTCGCCAAGTCCGTGGTTCCGGTCACCGACCAGAACGGCCTGCTCATCCTCGATCAGGACGAGCACATGCGTCCGGGTAGCACCGTGGAATCGCTCGGCAAGCTGAACCCGGCCTTCACCGGTATCGCGGCCATGGGCGGATTCGACGATGTGGCGCTGCAGAAGTACCACTGGGTCGAGAAGATCGATCACGTGCACACCGGCGGAAACAGCTCCGGCATCGTCGACGGCGCAGCACTCGTCCTCGTCGGCAGCGAGCAGGCCGGTAAGGATCTGAACCTGGTTCCGAGGGCGCGCATCGTCGCGACCGCCACCAGTGGTGCCGATACGACCATCATGCTGACCGGGCCCACCCCGGCGTCGAAGAAGGTTCTCGCGACCGCGGGCCTGACCGTCGACGACATCGATCTCTTCGAGCTCAACGAGGCGTTCGCCTCCGTGGTGCTGCGCTTCCAGAAGGATCTGAACATCCCGAACGAGAAGCTCAACGTCAACGGTGGTGCCATCGCCATGGGCCACCCGCTGGGAGCGACCGGAGCGATGATCACCGGCACCGTGCTGGACGAGCTCGAGCGCCGCGGCGGCCGGTACGCCTTGATCACCCTGTGCATCGGCGGCGGCATGGGCGTCGCCACCATCATCGAGCGAGTCTGAGGTATTACGATGTCTGACAACATGATTCAGTGGGACCAGGACGCCGACGGTATCGTCGTTCTGACGATGGACGACCCCAACCAGGGCGCCAACACGATGAACCAGCTGTACAAGGATTCGATGGGAGCGACCGTCGACCGCCTCGAGGCCGAGGTCGACTCCATCACCGGCGTCGTGATCACCTCCGCCAAGAAGACGTTCTTCGCCGGCGGCGATCTGCACACGCTCATCGCTGCCAAGCCCGAGGACGCTCAGCAAGTGTTCGACGAGGTGCAGGAAGTCAAGGGCCAGCTGCGTCGTATCGAGAAGCTCGGCAAGCCGGTCGTGTCCGCCATCAACGGCGCCGCACTCGGCGGCGGACTCGAGATCGCGCTCGCGACTCATCACCGCATCGCGGCCGATGTTCCCGGCGTCCAGATCGGTCTTCCCGAGGTGTCCCTCGGCCTGCTGCCCGGCGGCGGCGGCGTCGCCCGCATCACGCGACTTCTCGGCATCCAGACCGGCTTCATGACCGTGCTCGCGCAGGGCACCCGGTTCCGTCCGGCGAAGGCACTCGAGATCGGTCTGATTCACGAGTTGGTCGGCAGCATCGACGAATTGGTGCCCACCGCCAAGGCCTGGATCAAGGCCAACCCCGAGGGTGGCGTCGCACCGTGGGATGTCAAGGGCTACAAGATCCCCGGCGGCACGCCGTCCAATCCGAAGCTCGCACAGATCCTGCCCGCATTCCCGTCCAACCTGCGCAAGCAGATCAAGGGCGCTCCGATGCCTGCACCGCGTGCGATTCTCGCGGCGGCGGTCGAAGGTGCGCAGGTCGACTTCGACAACGCGTGCACCATCGAGTCGCGGTACTTCACCGAGTTGGTCACCGGCCTGGTGTCCAAGAACATGATTCAGGCGTTCTTCTTCGATCTGCAGGCGATCAACGCCGGTAAGTCTCGTCCCGACGGCATCGAGAAGACCACCTTCACCAAGGTTGCGGTTCTCGGCGCAGGCATGATGGGCGCGGGCATCGCGTACGTGTGTGCCAAGGCCGGAATCGACGTGGTACTCAAGGACGTTGCTCTCGAGGCGGCGCAGAAGGGCAAGGCGTACTCCGAGGCCATCGAAGCCAAGGCACTCTCGCGTGGCAAGACCACCCAGGAGAAGTCCGACGCTCTGCTCGCGCGGATCCACCCGACGGCCGACGCCAAGGACGTCGAAGGTGCCGACCTCGTCATCGAGGCCGTCTTCGAGTCGGAAGAGTTGAAGCAGAAGGTGTTCCAGGAGATCGAGGACCTCGTCGATCCGACGGCGTTGCTCGGTTCCAACACCTCGACGCTGCCCATCACGAGCCTCGCTCAGGGCATCAAGCGTCAGGAAGACTTCATCGGAATCCACTTCTTCTCACCCGTCGACAAGATGCCGCTGGTGGAGATCATTCGCGGCGAGAAGACGTCGGATGCGGCCTTGGCCAAGGCATTCGACCTGGTGCAGATCATCAAGAAGACCCCGATCGTCGTCAACGACAGCCGCGGCTTCTTCACCTCGCGTGTGATCGGCACGTTCATCAACGAGGCCATTGCGATGCTGGGCGAGGGCGTCGAGCCGTCGACCATCGAGCAGGCCGGTCTGCAGGCCGGTTACCCGGCTGCGCCGCTTCAGCTCTCGGACGAGCTGACGCTCAACCTGATGCAGAAGATCCGCAAGGAAACCTACGACGCCCTCATCGCCGCGGGTCAGACTCCTCCCGAGGATCCGGCCGGTGCCGTCATCGACAAGATGGTCGACGAGTTCGAGCGTCCGTCGAAGGCCAAGGGTGCGGGCTTCTACGAGTACGAGGACGGCAAGCGCACCGGACTGTGGCCCGGACTGCGTGATGCGTTCAAGTCGGGTTCGGCGGACATCCCGTTCGAGGACCTCAAGGAACGCATGCTGTTCATCGAGGCCATCGAGACGCAGAAGTGCTTCGACGAGGGTGTGCTGAACACCACCGCCGACGCCAACATCGGCTCGATCTTCGGCATCGGCTTCCCTGCCTGGACCGGAGGCGTGCACCAGTACGTCGTCGGCTACCCGGGAGGTCAGGCCGGATTCGTCACTCGTGCAGACGAATTGGCGAAGAAGTACGGCGATCGCTTCCAGGTTCCTGCCTCGCTGCGCTAGTGCCGAGGCAGTGGTGCGATCGAGTGCCCCCGGTGGCACATAACCGCACCACTGCCGAAGGCATCTACCCGCGATGCGCGATCAACCTCTCGGCGCCGTCTGTGAATTGTTGCTTCATCAATTCGCAGGCGGCGTCGATGTCGTTTCGAACGAGTGCCTCGATGAGTTCCTCGTGGTTGCGGACGGCCGCTCGGCCCCAGTCACGATCGGTGGCATAGAGCCGGGTGGGTGTGTAGCGGGTGGCGTTGTTGAGAAACCACGCCAGTTTCGCCGAGTCGGCGAGTCGGTTGAGGACGCGGTGGAACTCGAACTCGCAGTTCTCGACATCCTCCGGCCTGCCGTTCTCGACGGCCACGGACAGCAGTGCGGTGAGTTCGGCGAGTCGGTCGAGTTCGGCCTCGGTGATCTTCGGTGCTGCGCGGCGCACCAGTTCGACGGCGATCTGGCCCTGCAACCAGAAGATGTCGACGATGTCGTTCGGCGTCAGCGGCGAAACCTTGTAGCCGCGATGCGGGACGAGTTCGACGATGCCCTCACCCCGCAGCGTCAGCAGTGCCTCGCGGACGGGAGTGACGCTGACACCGAGTTCTGCGGCGGTCTCGTCGAGTCGGATGAAGTCGCCCGGACTCACTTCGCCGGACATGACGAGGTGCCGGACGTGGCTGGCCACCTCCTCCGACAGCTGCGGCCGTCGGCGCAGAACCGATGCTCGACGCTTGTCCACCATTCCGAAAGCCAATCACACGGCGGGCTTAGCGCGAAGGAGGACCTGCGCGACCGGTTCGACGACTCGGGCCGCGATGGGCCCCAGGATTGCCATCAGCAGCACGTATGCCGTCGCCAGAGCCGCGAGTTCGCCCTCCACCGCGCCTGCGGCCACGGCCAGTCCGGCGATGACGATGGAGAACTCGCCCCGCGCCACCAGTGCCGCACCGGTGCGCAACCGGCCAGGTCGTCCGATTCCCTGACGGCCTGCCGCCCACCAGCCGGTCGCGACCTTCGTGGCTGTCGTGGTCACCGCGAGCACGACGGCCCAGCCGAGCACGGGTGGGATGGTCGCCGGGTCGGTGGCGAGGCCGAACACCACGAAGAACATCGCGGCGAAGAGATCGCGCAGTGGCTCGAGAACGCGGGTGGCGTTGTCGGCCGTCGATCCTGAGATGGCGATACCGAGCAGGAACGCGCCGACGGCGGCCGAGACCTGCAGTTCCGACGCGATGCCGGCCACCAGTAACGCGGATCCGAGGACCTTGAGCAGCACCACTTCGCGGTCGGGGCTGTCGAGTACTGCGGAGACGAGGTTGCCGTAGCGCAGTGCGACGACCAGCACGACGGTGAGGACGAACAGTGAGATGCCGAGCGCTTCGAGTCCGCCGAGGAAGCTCACCCCGCTGAGGACCGCGGTCAGGATCGGCAGATAGATGGCCATCGCCAGGTCTTCGAACACCAGAATCGACAGCACGACGGGGGTTTCGCGGTTTCCCAGTCGGCCCAGATCGGTGAGGACCTTGGCGATGATGCCCGAGGACGAGATGTACGTGACACCGCCCATCACCAGCGCTCCGACTCCGCCCCAGCCGAGCAGAAACGCGACCACTGCACCCGGTGCGAAGTTCAGCACGATGTCGACCAGACCGGCCATCCAGGATCGGCGCAGACCGGTGACGAGTTCGGCGGCGGTGTATTCGAGTCCGAGCAGGAGCAGCAGCAGAACGACGCCGATCTCGCTCGCGATCTCGCTGAACTCGTCGATGCCGCTGAGATTGACGATGCCGCCGTTTCCGAACGCGAGACCGCCGAGCAGATAGAACGGGATGGGGGAGACACCTATTCGACCCGCCAGACGAGCGAGTAGTCCGAGAACGAAGAACACTGCACCCAGCTCGGTGAGGGCAAGTGCGCTCTCGGCCACGGTCAGCCCCGACTGATCTCAGGCATTGCCGAGCAACTTGGCCGCTGCGTCCAGTCCGTCCGCGGTGCCGACGGCGACCAGTAGGTCACCTGCGGCCAGCGTGAAGTCGGGGGTGGGGGACGGTTGAACCTGACCGGCGCGCATGACAGCGACGACCGATACCCCGGTTTTGGTGCGCATGGCGGTGTCGCCGAGTGTGCGGCTGACGAACCGTGAGTCGGCGCGAATGGGAAGCCGACGGGTGTTGATTCCGGGAAGGTCGCGATGCTCTTCCCCGAGCTGAGCGATGAGTTGCGGCGACCCGAGCAGATTGCCCAGGGCCGCCGCTTCCTCATTGCTCAACGTGATGGATTCCTGCGTCGCATCGGGGTCGTCCTTGCGCGAGACGATCAACTCGTTCACGCCGTCCTTGCGGGTGATGACGCCTATGCGACGCCCGGAAGCGAGTGCGAAATCCTTTCGCACTCCGATTCCCGGCAGCAGGGTCACTTCGACGTTCATGGTCGAAATGCTAGCCCTGCAGGCAGCGCATTATCGAAGGATCGGGCGTGCAGCCCGACCCGTCTCGATCAGGATGCGACGGCGGCCAGGAGGGCTTCGCGCTGGTTTGCGCCGAGGCCACCGATACGGCGGGTATCGGCGATGGACAGCTGCTCGAGCAGCTGTGCGGCGCGCACGGAACCAACACCCGGCAGGGCCTTGATCAGGGCGGACACCTTGGTCTTCTTGACGATCTCGTCGTTCTCCGCCTTGGCGAGAACGTCAGCGACGCTGAGTTCGCCGGACTTGACGGATGCGAGCAGCTTCGACCGCGCAGTGCGTGCCTCGGCCGCCTTGGCCAGCGCCGCGGTGCGCTGTTCCGGTGTCAATACTGGTAAAGCCATGGCCTGTTCTCCTCGATTGTGGTGACCCGTCGCTCGTTGACAGGTCTCGACCCTCTTGCATCGTGCCTGGTGGCTCTTCCAATCTAACCGAACAACACGGCTGTCATTCCGGTCGAGCCACCGAACCTTCCCAGCCAGGCTACGTCCTATCCGATTCGGGGTGTGCCCCGACCAGCACTTCGGCCCCGTGTCGGCTCTCGAAGGGCGTCGTGTACCGGGCATGTCCGACGCGTCCCTGCCGGTCTCTCAGGCAGGTGCAGGCGAGTAGGTCTTCCTGAGTGCGACCTTGACCACCTTGCCGCTCGCGTTGCGCGGGAGGGCGTCGACGACGACCAATTCCTTGGGGTGCTTGAACCGCGCGAGATGGTCGCCGAGCCACACGAGAAGTTCGTCGAGAGTCAGGTCGGGGGTGTCGGGGGAATCGTGCAGTGCGACCACCGCGACGGGCACCTCGCCCCACTTGTCGTCGGGTCGGCCGATCACTGCGGCCTCGAGGATTCGGGGGTGGGAGAACAGGACGTTCTCGACTTCGGCGCAGTAGATGTTCTCACCGCCGGAGATGATCATGTCCTTCTTGCGGTCGACGACGAACACGAAGCCTTCCTCGTCCTGGCGTACGAGGTCGCCGGAGTGGAACCAGCCGCCGTGGAACGCGTCCGCGGTCGCGTCGGGGTTCTCCCAGTATTCGCGCATCAATGTGGGCCCTCGATAGACGATTTCGCCGATCTCGCCCTGCGCCACGTCGTTCATGTCGTCGTCGACGACGCGTGCTGCGACGGTCGGGACGACGCGTCCTACCGAGCCGAGTTTGCGAAGGGCGTCGACGCCGTCGAGCACACAGGTGATGGGCGACATCTCGGTCTGCCCGAACACCGCGACGTTCATCGCACCCGGGAACGTGTCCGACATCGCGCGCAGAACGGTGTCCGATGCCGGGGCGGCGCCCCAGGAAATGACCCGCAGGGCAAGCTCTCTCGGGTTGGCCGCCTGCTCGGCGCACATCGCCTGCCACTGCACGGGAACGAGAAAGAGGTTGGTGACACGTTCGGCGGCGAGTACGTCGAGCAGGGTGCCCGGATCGAATGCCCCGACCGGGTGGACGACGGTGGGAATCCCGAGCAGCAGGCTCGGCGCGAGGCTGCCGAGTGCGGCGATGTGGAACATCGGTGAGGCGCAGAAGCCGACCTCGTCGGTGGCGCTCATCTGCAGTGCCCGGACACAGGTGAACGCCTGCGCCTGCATGTTCGCGTGTGTGAGTACCGCGCCCTTGGGCCTTCCGGTGGTGCCCGAGGTGTACATGATCAGTGCCGGGGCGTCGTCCGGCACGTCGACGGGGTCCGCCGGTTCGGCGGTGGACAGCAGCGCCTCGTACGCGTCTCCGGCGACGATGATTCCGGTCAGTGAATCGCTTTGCGCTACAACTGCTTCGGCCAGTGGAGCGAGGGTCTCGTCGGAGATCACCAGGGACGAGCCGCTGTTCTGCGCGAGAAACGTCACTTCCGGCGGAGTCATCCGGAAGTTCACCGGGACGGCGAGTGCGCCGAGCGCGTTGATCGCCAGGACCGCCTCGAGATATTCGGGGCGGTTGAGCATCACGATCAATACCCGGTCACCGAATCCGATTCCGCGGCTCTGCAGCGCGCCCGCGAGCCGCGCGACGCGGTCGTCGAGTTCGCGCCAGCCGATCGATCGCCCCTGAAACCGAAGCGCCACTGCCTCGGGCTGCATGAGGGCGTGCCGTCGAACGTGGTTGTTCCAGTTGTTTCGGTTGGACAATCCGGGTTCGTTGGGGTGAGCGGCCATCGCCGGTTCCTCTCGTCAGCCGTATGAGCGGGGGATCGAATGTGATGCAGCTTACAGACTGCGGGCCGCTTTGTCCGGGACTCTGTTGACTGCATTTCAGCAGGTCAATGACGTATTAAGTTTGTGATCATTCGCATCGATCCCGCTACTATGAGCACTCGAGACGACCGGCGAGGTGAGGCGATGAGCGAGACGAGTGCCACGGAGCCGAGGCGTCGGCCACGGAATCGGAAGTCGCAGATTCTGGTGGCCGCGGCCGAGGCATTCAGCGAGCGCGGCTATCACCCCGTCGGAATCGAGGACATCGCTGCCACCGTCGGTATTTCCGGGCCCGCGCTGTACCGGCACTTCCCGACCAAATACTCACTGTTCGTCGACACCGTCATGCGGATGACCGACTCCTTGGTCGCGGCAACGGATCCGGCCGTCATCGATCCGGTCGTCGACGATGTGGAGGATCCACAGTCCCGGATCGACGCGGTCATCGGTGCCATCATCGCCACCACCATCGACAATCGCCGCACCGGTGGGTTGTATCGATGGGAGGGGCGCTATCTCGTCGGTTCGGACCGCGAATACCTACGGCGAGCGTTGCGCACGGTGCACGAGCGAGTGACGGTGCCGTTGCGACAGCTTCGCCCCGATCTGTCCGAGGCGGACGCCGCTCTGCTGGCCACGGCGTCGATCAGTGTGGTCGCCAGCATCACCGCGCATCGATCGGCATTGTCGGCCAAGCAGATCGAGGAGTCGATGCTCGCTGCCGCACGGTCGGTCCTGCGGACCGAACTTCCGCAGCAGGGCAGCGAATCGCCCCACCGCGACTGTGTGCTCGAGCATGCATCGAAACGGGAAGAGCTGCTGCACCATTCGATTCGGCTGTTCTATCTGCACGGGTACCACGAGGTGGGCCTCGACGACATCGGCGCAGCAGCGTCCATCACCGCCTCGAGCGTGTACCGCTACTTCCCCAGCAAGGCCGAGCTGCTCGAGGCCGCGTTGCATCGTGCCAACGCCCAGCTCACCGACACCCTCGCCGGCGCGCTGGAGCAGTCGAACTGCCCGGTCGACGCGGTGCGGACCTTCGCCAGGCTGTACACCGAATTGACCTTCCGGCAGGGCGAACTGGTGGCCGTGTACTTCGCCGAGATCGGAAATCTACCGGCCGATCGGCGCGCGACACTGCGCCGGATTCAGCGCCACAACGTCGACGGCTGGGCGCAGCTGCTGCGTGAGGCCCGGCCGAACACGAGCGTGGTGGTCTCACGATTTCTGATCCACGCCGCTCTCGGGTTGGTCTTCGACGTGGGTCGGACGGTGCGGTTCGAGCGGTCCGACCGAACAATGGCCCGGGTGCAGCAGACGATGACGGCGGTACTTCTGGGATGAACCCTCCGCGTTCAGGCCGGAGTCGGCACAGCGGAGTACGGGCATGCTTCGGTGCCCAGATCTCGGGGGCGGTAGCCGACAGGATAGCCGGGGTAGGTCCTGTTCGACGCGTCGGCGGTGGCCCGAGATCGCGTTCGCTTGGGTAGGAACCGCTCGACGCGGGCCCTGGCGCGCAGAGCCCGCACGGCCACCCGCTCGACCGTCGGTGAGCCTGCAGGGAACCCGAAGGCACCGGCCATCCGGTCGTCCAACAGTGCGAACACTCCCTGCTTCACTGCGGGGGTCAGCGCAGCGGGGTACCAGGAGCAGTACAGATCCAGGGTGTACGTGCCGATCCGACGATTGTCCTCGGTGAAGCGGAACGTCCGCTCCTCGTAGTCGAGCTTGAACTGCGCGAACTCGGTGTACGACTCGGGAATGTTCTTGATTCCCATTCGCTTTCCCACTTCGCGGTAGAAGTGGAACGTCGCGAGTCGTTCCTTGGGGTGCAGGCGACGCCATCCGTAGGTGTCGATCCATTCGATCGGCTCGTAGACGAACGTCGTCAACACGTAGAGCATGTCGTCGTTGGAGATGTCGTACTGCCCGTGCATTCGGTTGACCGTCCGAAGCGATTCACGTCCCCGGTCGGAGTCGTATCCGTGCTCGAGCAGTTCGGCCATCAGTAGCGAGGTGTCGTCGTAGCGCTTCTGGGGGCGGTTCTCGAATTCGCCGGTCTCGGCCAACAGCGCCGAGATGGTCGGCACGCAGTAGGTACGGAACAGCGCGAACTCGAGTGAACGCTGGTAGTCCCACGGGAACTCGTAGCCGGCCGTGATGCGGTGGATGGTGTGACAATCCCGCACCGGGTCGAGTTCCTCGATGCGTCGAAGCCAGCCGAAGCGCCCCTTCTTCGGCGTGATGTCCATGGTCAGCCTCTTCCGTGCCGAAGCTTCAGTGCCAGCACGGAGAGCTTCATGTTTCGCGCTTTGCGCTTCATCGTCAGCAGATTGATCGGAGCTGCGAAACTCTGCACGGTCAACGATTTGACGGTGCTGAACTCGCGCAGGCCGTCGGCCCCATGGATGCGGCCGAATCCCGAGTCGCCCGTGCCGCCGAACGGCAGCGCCGGAACGCCGGCGAATCCGAGGACCGAATTGACCGTCACGACACCACAATCGAGCTTCTCGGCGGCGCGTCTGCCCACTGCTCCGTCCTGGGTGAACACCGATGCGCCGAGTCCGTACTTGGACGCGTTGGCCCGCTCGATGGCCTCGTCGAGATCGCGAACCTTGTTGACCACCACGGTCGGACCGAAGGTCTCCTCGGTGATCGCCGTCGAATCCTCGGGTACGTCGGTGAGAACCACCGGGTCGATGTACGGCCCGTGCAGCGACTCGAGGCCGCCGACGACGGCCTTGCCGCCCTTGGCGAGAGCGTCCTCGATCTGGCCTCGCACGATCTCGCTCTGTTTGCCCAGTGTCATCGGGCCGTAGGACGAGGTCTTCGTTCCGCCGGGCTTCAGCGCTTTCACCGCGGCGGTGAATTCACCGACGAACCGGTCGTACACCGGAGCCGCGACGTAGATGCGTTCGACGCCTGCGCAGGTCTGCCCGGCGTTGCCCATCGCCCCGAACGTCGCGAATTCCACTGCGGCAGTGATGTCCGCGTCTGCGTCGACGAGCATCGCGTCCTTGCCGCCGCACTCGGCGACGAGTGGGGTCAGCGACTTCGCGCAGGTTGCCATGACCTTCTTGGCGGTGGCAGTGGAGCCGGTGAACGCGATCTTGTCCACGCCGGATTCGACGAGGGCGGTACCGGTGGATCCGTCGCCGGTGATGGTCTGGAACACCGGGTGCGGAGCGGCCAGTGACTGCCACTTCTCGGCCAACCAGGTGCCGACGCCCGGCGTCAGTTCGCTCGGTTTGAACACGACGGTGTTGCCTGCGGCGAGGGCGTACGCGATGGAACCCATCGGTGTGTAGAGCGGGTAGTTCCAGGGGCCGATGACTCCGACGACGCCGAACGGTCGGTATCCGACGTAGGCCTTCTGGTTCACCGCGAGCAGGCCCGATCCGACCTTGCGCTGCCGCAGAATCTTCTCGGCGTTGCGGGCCGCCCAGTCCAGGTGTTCGACGCCGAGCATGACCTCGAGCAGCGAGTCCTCGTCGGGCTTGCCGGTTTCGGCGGCGATGACGGCGGCGAGGCTCGGGGCGTCCCTGGCGATGGCGGACTTGAATTCCAGCAGCCATCGTTTGCGTCCGACGAAGCCCTGTACGTCCCACCAGCGTGCGGCCGACCGGGCTCGAGCGACGGCGATGTCGACCTCTGCGGGGCCCGCGATCGGATACGTGGCGAGTGCGACACCCGTTCGGGGATCGAGGCTTTCGAAGCTGCTCTCGGTCGTTCGTTCGATCTGGTCCGTCATGGGCTCTATCCTCCAGCGGATCGCATCACATATATTTGATGTGATTCAATGTTGTCCAGGACACACTATGCGTCGTGTCCGGTTGCGACAACCCCCGCTGCCTCGACGTGCAGGAGCAATTCATGAGCATCGATCTCACTCGGGAACAGACCGCCTTCGCGCAGGCGGTTGCGTCGTTCTGCGCGAAAGAGGCCGGCACCAGGGCGCAGCGGGACGCGCTCACCGAGCACGGCGCGCACAGTCACAACCAGGCGCTCTACGACAAGATGGCCGAGCTGGGCTGGTTGGGCGCGATCATCTCCGAGGAGCACGGCGGAGCGGGCGGCAGCACCGTCGATCTGTGCATTCTGCTCGAAGAGTCCGCGAAGGCCATGGCTCCCATCGGCGGCATCGGTCCCACCTTGATCACCGGTGCGGCCTACGAGAAGTTCGGCACCCCGGCGCAGAAGGACACAGTTCTCGGTGGCATCGTCGCCGGCCGAAGCTACTCGATCTCCATGTCCGAGCCCGAAGCCGGCTCTGATGTGGGAAATCTGACCTGCCGCGCCGAGAAGACCGACTCCGGCTGGCTGATCAACGGCCAGAAGACCTGGTGCTCGAATGCGCATTTCGCCGATCGGATCCTGCTCGTCGCACGTACGGGCAGAGAAGGTGGCAAGCACGAGGGTCTGACGATGTTCGACGTCCCGGCCGATATCGAGGGCCTGAACATCGTCGGCATCGACACGATGGGTGGCAAGGAAGTCAACGACCTCTACTTCACCGACTGTGCACTGCCCGAGGACGCGGTGGTCGGAGTGGAAGGTCAAGGATGGTCGCAGCTGATGACCGGCCTGAACATCGAGCGCCTGATCCTGGCGGCGATGATGCTCGGCACTGCGCAACGAGCGTTCGACGACACACTCGACTTCGTCACCCAGCGAAAGCAATTCGGTAGGCCCGTCGGGACGTTCCAGGCACTGCGACATCGCATCGCCGATCTGGCGACCGAGATCGAATGCGGACGGCTGCTGGTCTACCACGTGGCTCGGTTGGTCGACGAGAACCCGACGAAGCTGTTCCCGCGAGAAGCCTCGATGGCCAAGCTCAAGCTCACCGAGACCGCGAAGAAGGTGGCCCTCGAGGGCATGCAGATGATGGGCGGCTACGGTTACGCCACCGAATTCGACATGGAAAAGCATGTGCGGACGACTCTCGTGTCCTCGATCTACGGCGGTACCAACGAGATTCAGCGTGACATCATCGGCAAGACGTACGGACTCTAGGCAGTCGTGCTGCATCGCCGCCCGCAGCTCTCGGAGGACGTCGCCGCAAGTATTCGCCAGCAGATCGTCACGGGCGTACTGACACCGGGCACCTTCGTGCGCATCGACGATACGGCGGGCGAGCTCGGGGTCAGTGCCACTCCCGTGCGAGAAGCATTGGTGGCGTTGCGCGGTGAAGGTCTGGTGGAACTGGTGCCGCGTCGGGGCTACCGGGTCAACGAGTTGACCGAACGCGACATCGAGGACATCTTCTGGTTGCAGGGCACGATCGCGGCAGCGTTGGCCCGCCGCGCCGCGCAGCACATCACGAACGAACAGATCGAGGCGCTTCGCGCCGTGAACGATCGATTGCGTGACGCCGTGGCCCGATCCGACTTCGAATCGGTGGAGTCCTGCGAGTTCGAATTCCACAGGTACATCAACAGATTCGCCGGAGGAACCAAGCTGGCCTGGTTTCTCCTCGGTGCCGTGAGATACACACCCTCGCGGCTGTACGCGTCGAACAGGCAATGGGGTGAGCACGCGGTCCGCCATCACGAACAGTTGATCGAGGCATTCCGGCGGCGCGACGTCGAGCTCGTCGGTGACCTGACGTGCCGGCACTTCCTCTCCGGAGCCGAGCTGGTGACCCGGCTAACGGGGTGATGCGGCCAGTAACAGCTCGGCGCAGCGGACGACCACGGCCTCCTCGTCCATCTCGAGTTCGCCGCCGAGCCACGCAGTGAGCACCTGAGCGAATCCGCCGACGACGAAATAGGTTGTCAGATCGAGATCGTGGTCTCCGGTCGTGCCGTAGAACTCGGTGGCCTGAGTGGCGAGCAGACGGGCGAACATCTTCGTCGACTCGGCCCGTTTCGCCACCACGATGTCGCCGACCGCAGTGGCGGAGAACATGAGGAACCCACGGCGGGGGTCGTCCGCGACTGCGCGCACGATCGCACGAATTCCGGCGTGGACCCGTTCTCGGGCGTCCCTCGGTGCTGCGGCGACCGCGTCGAGTGCGATGGCTGCGACCTCCTCGACGACGTGGTCGTACACGGCCTCCATGAGCGCACTCCGGTCCGCGAAACTCTCGTAGAAGTAGCGGCTCGCGACGCCGGCCCGGCGGCACACCCCTCGAACCGTCAAGTCGGGCTTGGCAGTTCCGAGCAGATCGAGTCCGGTCTCGATGAGGATGCGTCGACGGTCGGCGACTCGGGCCGAACCGTCCACGCCGCCGTAGGTACGGGGTGAATCGGGCATGAACACATCTTGACACCGCTCGGCACCCGCGCCTAGCTTGATCTGAACACGCACGTACTCAGATTGCCGACAGGGGAGGGCTCGACTGCGTCATGACTGTCGACAACGACCTTCTACGCAAGTCCATGACCGGCTTCGGCCTGCTCGCCGGTTCGGCGAACGTCATCATGCAACTCGGGCATCCCGCCGTCGGATACGGGGTTTTCGAAAGCCGCGTGGAATCCGGGCAGATCAACCGGCACCCGATCAAGCGCACCCGAACGACGTTGTCCTACCTGGCGGTCGCGGGTATGGGAGACGATCGGACCAAGGCCGCGTACCGGAAGGCGACCAACAGATCTCATGCCGCCGTGCGCTCGACGGCGGGCAGTCCGGTGGAGTACAACGCCTTCGACCCGAACCTGCAGCTGTGGGTCGCGGCGTGCCTCTACCGAGGGTTCGAGGATGTGTATGTCGCCTTGTACGGGCCGCTCGATCCGGACGACGCGGAAGAGATGTACCGGTCGTCTCACGTACTCGGATCGACATTGCAGATGCCGCCCGAGATGTGGCCCACCGATCGAGCGGCGTTCGAGAAGTACTGGGAAGCAGCACTGGACGACATTTACATCGACCCGACGATCCGGCGCTACCTGCACGGCATCGCCTCGGCAACGTTCGCCCGACCCGCAGTGCTGCACCCGTTGATCGGGCCGTTCTTCCGTTTCGTGACCACGGGATTCTTGCCCCAGCGTTTCCGAGACGAGATGGAACTGCCGTGGGATCCGGTCAAGCAGAGACGGTTTGCGCTTGTTCTGCGCAGCGCGTCCCTGCTCAACCGGATGTTGCCGCCCGCCGTTCGTGCACTCCCGTTCAACCTTCTGCTGCACGACGTCCGGCGACGGATGCGCTCGGGCCGGGCGCTGGTCTAGCTCGAGGCCTCAGCTGAGGTGGTGCGGCTGCGGGTGCGACTTGTGCCCCTCGTCCGATCCCTCGTTGTCCTGATGACCGTTCACCGTGCCCTGCACGCCCGTCCCCGCCGGAACCATCGAGATGATCACCGACTTCGAGGTGGGGCAATTGCTCTGCAGCGCAGTCGAGTCCAAGGGAATCAGTGGATTGGTCTCCGGGTAGTACGCGGCAGCCGATCCCCGAGGGGTGTCGTACTCGACGATGCGGAACGACGGCGCGCATCGTTCCACGTCGTCGTCGTCCCACTTGGTGATCAGATCGACCATGTCACCGTCGCGATAGCCGAGAGACGAGATGTCCTCGCGGTGCACGAAGATGACGCGGCGGCCGTTCTCGATACCGCGGTACCGATCGCTCAGGCCGTAGATGGTCGTGTTGAACTGATCGTGGCTACGCAGGGTCTGCAGTATCAGGTGGCCCGGCGGAACCTGCAGCACGTCGATCGGCGAGACCGCGAATTCGCCTCGACCGCTCTTGGTTTCGAAGGTCCGACTGTCGCGCGGTGGGTGCGGAAGGACGAAACCGCCGGGGCGTCGAACATTGACCTCGTAGCCCTCGCACCCGGCGACGACGCGGGAGATGTGCTTGCGGATGTTGCGGTAGTCGTCGCGGAAACCCTTCCAGTCCAGGCCGTACCGATCCCCGAGCGTGGCCTCGGCGATTCCGCTGACGATGGCGACCTCGGAACGAAGGAACTCGCTCGCGGGCTTGAGCGGTCCTCGAGAGGAGTGCACCGAGCAGGTGGAGTCCTCGACCGAGATCCACTGCTCGCCACTGGCTTGCACATCCTTCTCGGTGCGGCCCAGGGTCGGCAGGATCAGTGCGGTGTCGCCACACACCAGGTGCGAGCGGTTGATCTTGGTGGAGATCTGCACCGTCATCCGCATCGACCGAAGGGCCAGGAAGGTGATGTCGCTGTCCGGGGTGGCCTGGACGAAGTTGCCGCCGAGACCGAGGAAGAAGTGCGCCTTGCCGTCACGCATGGCTCGAATGGAATCGACGGTATCGAGACCGTGTTCGCGAGGTGGCTCGAAATCGAACTCCTGCGCCATGGCGTCGAGGAAGGCCACCGGCGGGCGCTCCCAGATTCCCATCGTGCGGTCGCCCTGCACGTTGGAGTGACCGCGGACCGGAAGCAGTCCGGCACCTGCCTTACCGATGTTGCCCTGGGCGAACGCGAGATTGGTGACTTCCTTGATGGTCGCGACGGCATTGCGGTGCTGCGTCAGGCCCATGGCCCAGCAGAAGACAGTGCCCTTGGAGTCGCGCAGCATCTCGGCGGCCGCGGTGATCTGCGCTACCGACAACCCGGTCACCTCGGTGACGAGATCCCAGTCGACCTCTGCGACATGTGCCTTCCACGCGTCGAAACCGACGGTGTAGTTGTCGAGGAACTCGTGATCGAGTGCGTCCCACTCGACCAGCAGCGAGCCGATGGCCTGGAACAGGGCGAGATCGCCGTTGAGCTTGATCGGAAGGTGCAGATCCGACAGGTCCGTTCCCGGTCCCACCATGCCGCGCGGAGTCTGCGGGTTCTTGAAGTTCAGCAAACCCGCTTCGCGAAGCGGGTTGATGGACAGAATCTTTGCGCCGTTCTGCTTCGCCAGCTCGAGGGCGGAGAGCATGCGCGGGTGGTTGGTGCCGGGATTCTGACCGGCGAGGATGATCAGTTCGGCGTTGTGGACGTCGTCGAGCGTGACGCTGGCCTTGCCGATACCGATGGACTCCTGCAGCGCGATGGACGTCGACTCGTGACACATGTTGGAGCAGTCGGGCATGTTGTTGGTGCCGAATGCCCTGGCGAACAGTTGGTAGGTGAACGCGGACTCGTTGGAGGCGCGGCCCGAGGTGTAGAAGATGGCTTCGTCCGGGCTGCCAAGTGACTTCAGCTCGTCGCCGATCAGGCGGAACGCGTCGTCCCACTCGATCGGTTCGTAGTGCGTGCCGCCGGGCCGCTTGATCATCGGATGCGTGATCCGGCCCTGCTGGCCGAGCCAGTGCTCGGTGTGACCGTCGAGCTCGGCAATGCTGTGCTGCGCGAAGAACTCCGGGGTTGCCCGGGTCGTCGTCGCCTCCTCGGCAACGGCCTTGGCTCCGTTCTCGCAGAACTCCGCTGCGTGCCGATGGCCCGGATCCGGGTCCGGCCACGCGCAGCTCATGCAGTCGAAACCCTCGGCCTGGTTCAGCTTGAGGAGCGTCTGCGCGGTGCGCTTGGGCCCCATGTGCCCGAGTGCTCGCTTCATCGACACCGCGACAGCGGTGGCACCTGCGGCATGGGTCTTCGGCTTCTCGATATCGAGCTCGGCCTCGTCGACGTCGCTGTCGGTGCGTCTCATGCGGGTCCCTTCGTTGCGTTACCCCCGCACTCGACCATAGCCTTCGGCTCAGCCGGCGAGGAGTTCGGTCACCAGATCCACGTACTGCTGCTTCGCCGAATCCTGGCTCGTGCCTTCGAGCTTCGCCCAGGCATCGAACTTCGCACGGTTCACCATGTCCAGTCGTCCCGGCCGCTTACCCGAGACGTCACCGATCGAACCCTGCTTGTAGAGCGAGTACAGGCGCAGGAGGTCGTCGTTGCTCGGCTTGGACGTGAGCTTCTTGACGTCCACCTGCGCGTCGGCGAACGACTGGTCGAGATCGGACATGGGAGAACTCCTTCTGCTAGAGGTGGTGCCATCCTTGCACGGCAGCATCGGAAACAAGCCGAATGCAGTGCGCCACGAGGGCTTCGCCGGTGACGGCGAGCGTGCCGTCGAGACAGCCGATGAACAGGGCAGTCAGCGCCCCGACGGTTCCGACGGCGATCAGCTGTCGGTCGGCGGAGTCGGGCAGTTGGGCGTGCACCAGTTCGACGAAGCCCGGCAGCAGGTCGAGTCCGCGTCGGCTGAGCGCAGGCTCGGCCAACGGTGCGATGAGCAGAACCCGTCCCGTTCGTGGTTCGTCGATGATCAGTTCGACGAATGCACGCACGGGCGCGGCGATGGTGTCCTCGGGGGTGGTTGCCGTCGCGACGGCGTCGATCAACGTCTTCTGGGCTCTCGATCCCACCCAGGCGTACACGGCCCGGACGAACGCGTCGCGATCGGAGAAGCTCTCGTAGAAGTACCGCTCGGTCAGCCCGGCGGTACGGCAGACGGCTCGCACGTTCACTGCCGGTCCGTCGGGCGCGCCGAGGAGCTCGACCCCTGCGGCGAGCAGTGCGTCGTACCGCTTGGATCTGCGTTCCTCCAACTGTTGACTACGCATGTTGTCAACTCTAGTGTGACAACATGCGTAGTCAGTCCGATCGACCCGTTCCGCTCGGTCCCGACTCACTCACCTGGAAGTACTTCGGCGACTGGCGGGGCATGCTGCAGGGCATCTGGGCAGGGTCGATGCAGAACATGCATCCAGGGCTCGGAGCCGGGGTGGAGCAGCACTCGACGTTCTTCGACGAGCGCTGGCAGCGCCTGTATCGATCGTTGTACCCCATCGGCGGCGTCGTGTTCGATGGCGATCGGGCCGAGGAGACCGCACTGCAGGTCCGCGGATATCACACGAACATCAAGGGAATCGACGCCAAGGGCCGCAAATACCACGCGCTCGATCCCGACACCTTCTACTGGGCACACGCCACCTTCTTCATGGGCACCGTGCTCACTGCAGACCACTTCATGGGCGGCCTGACCGAGGAGCAGAAGGTCACTCTGTTCGAAGAGCATGTGCAGTGGTACCAGCTCTACGGCATGAGCATGCGGCCGGTACCCGCAACCTGGCCCGAGTTCCAGAAGTATTGGGATCACATGTGCCGAAACGTTTTGGAAGACAACATGGCTGCCCGAGGTGTGCTCGACCTGTCGAAGCTGGGACCACCGCCCTACGCATCCTGGCTGCCCGAACGAGTGTGGGCGGCGCTCAGGCGACCGGTGGCGAGGCTGTTCGTCTGGATCACCGTCGGGCTCTACGACCGGCCGGTGCGTGAGCTGCTCGGCTACAGCTGGTCCGCTCGGGACGAGAGGCGTTTCGCGCTGTTCGGTAAGGCGGTGAACCTCGTGTTCGGGTTGGTGCCGCCGCGACGACGACTGCACCCGCGCGGCCGCGCCGGATGGGACCGCGTCACGGGTCGGATCGGGAGAACGGCACCACTGGTGCACACGCCGGCGCGGAATCTGCCGCCGGTGGAACGTCGTTCGGACCCCTCGCACTACAGCCCGAATGTGTAGAACCACCGGCCGTGGGTACATGGCAGTTCATGTACAACTCCAGAACCGGATCCGGTAAGCCGCTGGTCCTCGTGCACGGTCTCGGTTCCTCGCACCGCAACTGGGACCCCATCGTCCCCGCCCTGGCCGCGCATCGAGAGGTCATTGCCCTCGATCTGCCCGGATTCGGGCAGACTCCGCCTCTGTCGGAGGTGTCGATCGAGACGCTCACCGATGCGTTGCGTGCGTACCTCGACGACGAGGGACTGTCCGACGCAGACCTCGTCGGTAGTTCGATGGGCGCGCGCATGGTCGTCGAGCTCGGTCGCCGCGGCCACCGCGGTTCGATGGTGGCACTCGATCCCGGTGGGTTCTGGAACGACCGCCAGGTCAAGATCTTCGGAGCCACGATCACCGCGTCGCTGGCCCTGATGAAGAACGTGCAGCCACTGGTGCCGTTCCTGGCCGGCAACCCGGTGACCAGAACGGCTGCGCTGGCTCAGTTCTCGGCTGCGCCGTGGAAGCTGCCGAGTGGATTGGTCGAGCGGGAGCTCAAAGGCTTCTCCACCAAGACATCACCCTCGCTGGACGCCGCACGTAAAGCCTTGATCAACGGGCCCAAGCAGATCGGTGCGCCGAAGGGGACGTTGCAGGGGTCGCTGCTCATCGGCTGGGGTCGCCAGGACAAGGTAACGCTGCCCAGCCAGGCGAAGGTGGCGCTGGAGCGATTCCCCGACGCCACCCTGCACTGGTTCGAGAAATGCGGACACTTCCCGCACTGGGATCAGCCGACCGAGACCGCGCGGGTCATCCTGCGGGCGACCGGTCGCTAGCTTCCACTCACAAGGCTCAGCCGTTCCACCACGGCCGCAGGGGAACGTTCGCCTGACCCTTCGGCCCGAGTTTGACCGCCAGAACCTGGTGCAGCTGAACCACATTGCGCTCGAATCCCAACCGGGAGCCGGCCATGTACAGGCCCCAGACGCGGGCTGTTCCCTCACCGGCCTCGGCGACGCACGCATCCCAGTTCTCGACGAGGTTCCGGCACCATCCGGCGAGGGTCAGCGCGTAGTGCTCGCGCAGGTTCTCCTCGTGCCGGACCTCGAGCCCGACGTCCTGGATCTCGGTGATGATGCGGCCCGAGCCGGTGAGCTCGCCGTCGGGGAAGACGTAGCGGTCGATGAAACTGCCTGCCTTGGCATGCGCGCGATTGTCCGGCCGGGTGATCGAGTGATTGAGCAGTCGGCCTCCGTCCCGCAGCTTGGACTGGATGAACGCGAAGTACGACGGGTAGTTGTGCACGCCGATGTGCTCGGTCAGTCCGATGGACGAGACGGCATCGAAATTCGTTTCGGGCACGTCGCGATAGTCGGAGAAGCGCACCTCGGCGAGGTCGGAGAGGCCCTCGTCGGCGATGGCCTTCTGTGCCCACGACGCCTGCTCCTGAGAGAGCGTCACGCCGATGACCTTGACGCCCCTGCGCGCGGCGTAGCGCACCATCGAGCCCCAACCGCAGCCGATGTCGAGCAGACGATCACCCGGCTTCAGTCCGAGCTTGTCGAACACCAGACGGTACTTGTTCTCCTGCGCCGCTTCCAACGATTGATCTGCGCTCTCGAACGCCGCACAGGTGTAGGTCATCGAGGGGCCGAGCACCATCTCGTAGAAGGCATTGGACACGTCGTAGTGGTGGTGGATCGCTTCTGCATCCCGAGTCTTGGAGTGGCGCAGACCTTCCGCGATGCGACGCCACCGCGGAATCGCCTCCTGAGGCGGGGGAGCGATGGGCCGCAACACATCCCAGCCGAGCGAACGGGCGATCGACGTCAGTGTCATCGCCGAGGGGCGACGGAAGTGCAGTTCGTCTCCCATCAGTGCCAGCAACTCGTAGGGATCGCCCGGATGAACGCCCGTTGCTTCCAGATCACCCGAGACGTACGCGCGCGCCATGCCGAGATCGCCGGGAGCGGTTGCGAGATAAGTGGTTCCGCGAGGGCTCTTGAGGTTGAGGCCGATTCTCGCGTCCTCGGGTCCTGCGGTGCTGCCGTCGTATGCGGTGAAACGCAGTGGGATGTTGCCGTCGGAGATCAGTTCCAGAATCTCGGAGATCTTGAGCTTCTGGGCACCGCTCACCGTGCGATTGCCGGAGTCCTTGAACGTCGTCATCTGCGTTGCACCGCCTTCGAGTACAAATCCAACAATCGGGATTCGGGATCGTATTTCTTCTTGAGCTGTGTGTATCTCTCGCCGCCGTACAGCACGGCGAATTCATCCTGGGTGTAGTAAGCATCCGAGTACAGCGATTTATGCCCGTCGAAATCGGTCACCTTCTTCTCGATGGCGCGGTTCGCGGCACCCTCGGGTTCGCCTGCAACGATCGGGACCGACGACCAGAAGCCGATGTTGACGTACGTGCGTTTGGGCTCGAGTGGATACAGCGGCCACGGCCGGGCCGGATTCGCACCTGGCGCGGCAGGCTCGCGAAGACGCAACGGGCACAACCACAACGGCTCGATCGGGATGTTGTCGAGGAACCACGCCACGAAGCCGGCGGTGTGTTCGATCGGAACCTCGACGTCCTGCACGACGCGTTCGCGTGGCGGATTTCCCTTGCGCTTCTCGAGTCGATCGGCAATGTCGTACTTGCGATCGAAGCCGATGAGCTTCCAGTAGAAACTACTGCGCCGGTACTTGCGTGGCCAGAAGCGTCTAATTCTCGGGTTCTGTGTTCCGAAGGCTCGGGAGCACCAGAACCAATCGGTGTCCCAGCGCCACAGGTAGTCGTGAACGGTGAGGCGGTCGGTCTTCGGTGTGTCCGACGCGTGCTGGATCGAGCGATAGAAGATGTCGGCACCGGTGTAGTCGCTGACCGGCCCCGGTTCGTCGGTCTGAACGCCGAGGGTGAGGTAGCTTTCGTCGGCGCTGAACACCACACCGTCGAGGTACTGAACCTCGATGCCGTCGTACTCACGTTGTTCGACGATGGTGTCCATCGTGGACTGGAGGGTGTCGAGATCGTGAAATCTCAGGTGGCGCAACGCGACATACGGCAGCACGGGTTCGAGCTGAATCCGCAGTCGAGTGGAGTAGCCCAAGGTGCCGTACGAGTTGGGAAAGCCCCAGTAGAGATCCGAGTGTTCGCCCTCCGGTGTTGCGGTGACGATCTCGCCGCTGCCGGTGAGTACGTCGATCTCGAGCACCGATTCGTGGGGAAGTCCACTACGAAACGACGTCGACTCGATACCGAGTCCGGTGACGGCTCCACCGAGGGTGATCGTCTTGAGCTGCGGGACGACGAGTGGCGCGAGACCGTAGGGAAGCGTCGCGTCGACCAGGTCCTCGTACGTGCACATGCCGGCGACATCGGCTGTGCGCGAGTCGGGATCGACGGAGATGACCTTGCTCAGGCCCGACACGTCGAGCCCCGGGGTGGTGGTGGTCGTCCTGGCCCGGAACAGGTTGGACGTCTTCTTCGCCAGACGCACCGTCGCATCGGTCGGAATTGCGCGGTAGCTGCGAAGCAGCTGCTCGACACCCGACCGGTGCGCTGCGTAACCGCTCTCCCTCGGTTCTGGCCGTCGTCCGAGGAGAGCATTCACTGAAGCCACATTCAGACGCTATATCTCGTACCGCACGGTATCCACCGGCATCGGCGTCCGACCGGTGAAACTTCACGCAACTGTTGCCGAATCCGGGTGAGGAATCGGAGTAAATCGGACAAATGGTTGCGTCATGCATGTGGTTTGCGCCTCCAGAATTGTTCTGTGAAGCGCATCACACATGAGTCGGCGCGATGTCGAACGTGGTCCCGGAGAGAGGCAGGATGGATACACATCCCGTCCGCTAGAGAAGGAGTACGTCTTCGTGGCTCAGGTCAGTGCATCCAGTTCCGCCACCATCGCTGCCACACCGGATCGGGTGCTCGCCGCGCTCGCCGACTACGAGACGGTGCGCCCACGCATCCTGCCCGAGCAGTACCGCGACTACGAGGTGGTCCAGGGCGGGCAAGGAGACGGAACCGTGGCCACGTGGACCTTGCAGGCCACCGAGAAGCGAGTGCGCAACGTGGCCGCGACCGTCACCGTCGCCGGGTCGACCATCACCGAACGCGACGCCAATTCCTCCATGGTCACCACCTGGTCGGTCGCCCCGGAAGGCGCAGGCACCACGGTCACCGCGACGACCGAATGGAAGGGTGCAGGCGGAATCGGCGGATTCTTCGAGAAGACCTTCGCACCTCTCGGACTGAAGAAGATCCAGGCCGCGACGCTGGAGAACCTGCGTCGCGAGTTGATCTAGACCCGCTCGAAGTCGGGAGCCTGGATGAGCGCCAGAGTCCCGACCACGACGGTGCGCATCGACCACAGGAACATCCCGTCGGGCCCACGGTCGACCGTGTCGTAGGCCCCGGGCAGGGTGTCGAGGTCGGTGCGCGCCGCGATCGCGTCGTCGTACTCACGATCGCGTCGGGCATCGTTGTAGACCATCTCCGCCAAGGCCAGAGCGTGCTCGACGACGGTGATGACGGCCCAGGTCGCCTGCTTCGGAGTGAGGGCGTAGCGCAGTCGGTAGCGCGTCTGGACGGCGTCGGCCATACGAAGAGCATCGATCGAGCTGGGAGTCAGGCCGATCAGATACTCCGCGATCCCGGGGTTGGAGTGAACCAACTCGCGCATCGCGGATGCGAGTGCAAGCAACGCGTCGTGCATCGATTCGTCGTCGGCGGGGAGTGGCGGGGACCAGCGGCGCAGAATCTCCTCCGCCACGAGGGCCTTGAGGGCGCAGAGATCGTCGATGTTGTTGTAGATCGCGACGATCGAGACGCCCAGGCTCTCGGCCACCGACTTCACCGACACCTTGGGCAGAGTCAGCGCAATACCGGCCTCGGCCATGCTCGCCGGTGTCACGCGTCGCACGCGAGGGGAACGGCTTCCCTCGGGGCTCGTCGCTGCACGCATTCGAATATGGTAGGCGTCTCAGTTGTGAAGCATCCTCAGCTGTGTGGCGCGGCACCCGTGAACTGCCGTGCGACTACGCTGGGGTTCGACCCACGCGAGAGGACGGCACAGTGCAACCCGGTGAACAGCCCGACATGGCATCGATCCTGCAGCAGGCCCAGCAGATGCAGCAGCAGTTGATGGCGGCGCAGGCCGAGATCGCGGAAACCGAAGTGACCGGCCAGGCGGGCGGCGGACTCGTCGTTGCCACCGTCAAGGGAACCGGGGAGGTGGTCGGCCTGACCATCGATCCGAAGGTCGTCGATCCCGACGACGTCGAGACTCTGCAGGATCTGGTGATCGGTGCGATCGCCGATGCGTCGAAGGCAGCTCAGAACGTAGCGAGCGAGAAGCTCGGCCCTCTCGCCGGTGGTCTCGGCGGCGGCTCACTCGGACTACCCGGCTTCTAGGCGAGAAGAGTGTACGAAGGTCCGGTTCAGGATCTGATCGACGAACTCGGCAAGTTCCCCGGGGTCGGTCCGAAAAGCGCTCAGCGCATAGCCTTTCACCTCCTCGGCGTCGAACCTCCCGAGGTGGACCGGTTGATGCGCGCGCTGCAACGCATTCGTGACGGTGTGCAGTTCTGCGTCGTGTGCGGCACGGTCTCGGACAAGGAACTGTGCCGAATCTGCTCGGACTCGCGGCGTGACCGATCCATGATCTGCGTCGTCGAAGAGCCCAAAGATGTTCAGGCCGTGGAACGTACGCGAGAGTTCAAGGGCCGCTACCACGTGCTCGGTGGGGCGCTCGATCCACTGAACGGTGTGGGACCGGATCAGCTGCGTATCCGAGAGTTGTTGACTCGCGTGGGAACTCAGGACGACGGTGTCGACGTCACCGAGGTCATCATCGCCACCGACCCCAACACCGAGGGCGAAGCAACGGCCACGTACCTGGTGCGCATGATGCGTGATTTCCCCGGCCTGGCGATTACCCGCCTCGCCTCCGGCCTGCCCATGGGCGGAGACCTTGAATTTGCCGATGAACTGACGCTGGGACGGGCGCTGACCGGACGTCGGCGTATGTGAGTGCCTGCGGCAGTGGTGCGGTTAAGTGCCCTGGGTGGCACCTACTCGCACCACTGCGCGCAGCGCACCTGTCGGACCCTTGATGCATCATCCCGCCATGGAAAACGACGGTGTCCGGATACCGCAGTCTGTTCTCGATGCTCAGCACGGGCTGGTGACCTCAGTTCAGCTCAGCGCATGGGGGTTCACTCCGAAGGCCATCCGCCACCGCGTCGAGACCGGCCAATGGCTGCGAGTGTTTCGGAACGTCATCTGTGTGACGAATGGTCCACTCAACCGGGAGATGGAGTTGCAGGCCGCACTGCTCTACGGAGGCGGCCGCGCGATACTGAGTCACAACACCGCCGCGCACCAGTGGGGGATGCTGCGAGAGTCCGCCGGGCCAATCCATCTGACTGTGCCGCGCGCGTGCTCTGCCATCAGTCAACCGCCGACGATGCGTCACGTGCTGATTCGGCCGACATCGCTGAGCAACGCACGTATCCATCCAGGTGTTGTGGTGCATCGTTCGTTGGCCATCGAACACATCGGTGTCGACACCGATCCGCGTCGGACGAGCAAAGAAGACACAGTCTTGGACTTGGCTGTGTCCGCTCCGACGGCGCACGAGGGGGCAGCTGCTTTCGTCTCGGCAATGACGAACGGGCGAGTCTCGGTCTCGGCGATGCGTCGAAAAATCGAACAGCGGCGGCCAAGGCGGTACAAGAAGATCCTGCTCGACGCCCTGACACTTCTGGCGGGTGGCGTCCAGTCCGTTCTAGAGTTTCGGTACGCAACCGATGTCGAGCAGGCACACGGGCTGCCTTCCGGGGCCCGTCAAGCACCCCATCACGTTGGTGATCGGGTGCTGTTCGAGGATGTCGAATATTCGGAAGGTGGTCTTATCGTTCGCCTCGACGGTCAGCAATTCCACTCCGCAAGGAATGTCAGATTTCGAGACCGGCTGCGAGACAACGCTGCCGAGCTCAGCGATCGCCCTCGGCTGGTCTATGGGTGGCAGGAGGTGTCCACCGACCCGTGTGGGGTATACCGCGAGGTCCGTGACGTTTTGGTGCGGGAGGGCTGGACGGATGCGTCGTACCCGTGCGAGAAGTGCTGCGCAGTGGTGCGGTTGAGTGCCACCCAAGGCACTTGACCGCACCACTGCCGCAGGCACTACCGGAGCCGCTCCTCGCGCAAGCGAGCCACCTCGGGCAGCTCGAGTGGAGCGAGAGTCGTACCCAATGCGCGCTCCAGCAGATAGTCCGCCAACTCCGGGTTTCGGGCCAGTACCGGTCCGTGCATGTAGGTACCGATCACGGACCCTTGCACGACGCCTTCGCGTCCGTCGCCGACACCGTTGCCCACACCGTGGGTGACCTTGGCCAAGGGGGATGCATCCAGGCCGAGAGTCGTTCCGCCGCGATGGTTCTCGAAGCCGGTGAGCTTCTGAGTGAGGCCGTCGAGTGCAGGCTCGGTGACGACCTCACCGATGGACCGAGTTGCCTGCGGTGCTGTGGTCACGTCGAACAGGGAGATACCGTCCACGCGTTCGCCGGCGGAGGTTTCGTACCAGTGACCGAGGACTTGGATCGCGGCGCAGATGGCGAGCACCGGCACCCCGCGGGCAGCCGCGTTCTGCAGTCCCGGGTAACGGGTGAGGTGACGGGTCGCGAGGCGTTGGGCCGAATCCTCGGCTCCGCCAAGGGTGTACACGTCGAGTGAATCGGGAACCGGGTCGTTCAACGTGATCTGTACGACCTCGGCGTCGATGTCTCGCATCCGTAGTCGCTGTCGCAGAATGAGCGCGTTGCCGTTGTCGCCGTAGGTGCCCATCACGTCGGGCAGGACGAGGCCGATGCGAACGGTGGACTCAGACATCTTTCACCTCACGTGCCAGCGCTCGCCCGAGATCGCGGAACGCGGTGTAGTTGGCCAGCACTTCGACGCGTCCCGGTGGGCAGGACGCGATGGCCCGCAACGGATCTGCGATGGTGGTGTGCTGCGAGCCGGCGTACAGCAGACGCACCCCGAGGTCGGTCGCGCGCTCACCGGCGGCCACGACGGCGACGTTCTCGAAGTGCTCGAAGCGGACGTCCCACAGCCACGACAGGTCTTCGCCGTCGGGTACCTGACCGTTGACGGCGATGACGAGACCGTCGCAGGTGGGATCGATCATAGACAGTGCTTCCTGCCAGCCGGCGGGGTTCTTCGCGAGAAGCATTCGGACGGAATGCGATCCGTACTGGACGGTGGAGTAGCGCCCGGCCACCTCGTCGACGCTCGACGCGGCCGCGACCGCATCTTCCGCGCTCGCGCCCAGGGTCACTGCGGCGGCGACGGCCTGAGCTGCGTTGCCGCGGTTGGCTTTTCCGGGCAGAGACAGCTTCATAGGTAGGACGAGTCCATCGGGTCCGTAGAGATTCTCGTCGTCGAGCCACCAATCCGGCGTCGGACGCTTGAAGTCACTACCGGTGCTGTACCAATGCTCGCCGTCCCACACGATGGGTTCGCCGGTGCGCGGGCAGCTGACCGAGTCGCCTGCCCATCCACCACCGGCCGCGACCCAGACGACGTTCGGTGCGTCGAAGGCGGCGGAGGTGACGAGGACGTCATCGCAGTTGGCGATGACGACGGTCTCGGGGTGCCGGGCCAGGCCTGCGCGCAGCTTGCGTTCGATCATGTTGATCTCGCCCACGCGGTCGAGCTGATCGCGACTGAGGTTGAGCAACACGATGGCCGCGGGATCGACGGCGTCGGACACATGGGGGACATGCAGTTCGTCGACCTCGAGAGCGGCCAGCTCGGCATCGAAATTGGCGTGCAGTGCGGCGACGATGCCGGCGTCCATGTTCGCGCCGTCGGCTTGGGTGGCGACGTCACCGAGGGTGGCCAGCGCCGCAGCCGTCATTCGGGTGGTGGTGGACTTGCCGTTGGTTCCGGTGACGATGACGGTGCGTCGACCTCGGCCCAGTCCGCCGAGGATGTCCGGGTCGATCTTGAGTGCGATCAATCCGCCGATCATCGATCCCTTGCCCCGGCCTGCCTTGCGGGACGCCCAGGTCGCCAGCTCCGCCGCACGCAGTGCCACGCGGCCACGCGCGCTGATACGTCTGCGCTCACCCACTTCAACCATCCGCCGAGTCTGGCACAGAAGAGCGTGCAGTTTCACGTCGGCGGTGGCTCCCCCGGGTCGTTCCGCGGGCTCCACTCCTGCCCCTCACACCGGTACTTTCTCCAGTACCTCGACAGGCCGCCGGACGGCCATACCCCAGAGACATCCCCCGATGACGACCACGCCACCGATCAGCGCGAGCACCGATGGGTTCTCGCCCAGGAAGATCCAGGCACCGGCGATGCCGACGACGGGAACGAGCAGCGAGAACGGCGCGACCAGTCCAGCAGGGTTGCGGCTCATCAGAATGCTCCACAGGCCGCTGCCGACGATCGTGGCGGGGATCACGATGTAGGCCAACGCAACCAGGCCCGGCCAACCCTGCGGGCCGAACGAAGCCGCCAACGCCTGCCAGCCGGTGCTCGGACCCTCGACCATCGCCGACAGCGCCAGCATCGGCACCGGCGGCACGACGGTCATCCACAGCATCAGCGTCATCGGCGATTCGGACTTCGCGAGCCGATTCCCCAGGTTGCCGAACGCCCAACCGAGTCCGGCGAGCAGGGTGAGGATCACCGGGAGCAAGGTGGCGTTCTGAGCGCGATCCCACCCGATCAGCACCATGCCGAGCACGGCGATTCCGATACCGATCGCTTGCCTGCGGGTTACGTGTTCGCGGAGCAGGATTGCGCCGAGAACGACCGTGAACGGCGCGGACGACTGCAGCACGAGCGACGCCAATCCGGTGGGCATACCGGCCGCCATCGCCGCGAACAGGAAGGCGAACTGGAGAAACCCGAACCCGAACCCGTAGAGCAGCAACCACTTCAGAGGCACCTTGGGGCGGGGAACGAACAGTACAACGGGGACGGCGATGACCAGGAACCGCAGCGCGGCGAAGAAGAACGGCGGGAAGTGATCGAGTCCGACGCGAATGGCGAGAAAGTTCAGTCCCCACAGTACGACGACGGTCAGTCCGAGGAGGCGGTCGCGGGTGCTCATGCCGTCCATCGTGACGGCGGCAAATGATCAGCACAATCGAATATATCCGCAGTAATAGTTAAGATTCACTACATGAACGTGGAGCGGCTCCGGATCCTCCGAGAACTGGCAGACCGGGGGACCGTCGCTGCCGTCGCCCAGGCGCTGTCCATGACGCCGTCGGCGGTGTCCCAGCAGCTCAAGCTGTTGGTCAAGGAGGCGGGGGTGACGCTCCTCGAACCCGACGGGCGTCGACTTCGGCTCACCGACGCCGGGCGCGCGTTGGTGCTCAGGACAGATGATGTGTTCGCCGCCCTCGCCCGCGCCGCGGCCGAGATGGATCGATACCGGGCGTCCCCGCGGGGACGCGTCCGAGTTGCGCTGTTCCCGTCCGGTGCCGCGCTGCTGCTGCCCGGGTTGCTGACGCGGTTGGCGAACTCGGACGTCGACATCGACGCCCGAGACGAGGACCTGCCCGCGTCCTCGGTGCCGGAACTGCTGGCGGATTACGACGTGGTGCTCACGCACCGCGACGACCGAGCGCCGACGACCGCGGGCCCGCGCATCGAGGTCACGACCCTGATGCGTGAGCCCATCGATCTGGTGTTGCCGCCCGGTCATGTTCTGGCACAACATGAATCGATAGACCTTCGGGATCTGGTCGACGAACGATGGATCAGTGTTCGCGGCGGATTCCCGGTCGACGACGTACTGCTCTCGGTGGCCGCCGCCACCGGCGTCGAACCGCGAGTGATGCAGCGAGTGAACGACTTCCGCGTCACCGAGACGTTGGTGGCGGCCGGGCACGGCGTCGCGTTGATGCCGCGCTATGCCGTCGTCCATCCGGGACTGGTACGCCGAGAACTGTCCGGTGTGCGGGCGGGTCGCATCTACGAGCTCGCGACGCGACCCGACGCCCATCGGCTGCCGGCGATCGCGGCAGTGCTCGACGCGTTCAGGGCCGAAGCGACGTTCATGACAGGGCTTTGGCCTTCAGCGTCCTGAACTCGTCTTGGTCGATGGTTCCGTTGTCCAGCAACACCTTTGCGTGGGCAATCTCTTCCGACGCCGACCTCCCGGCCACTTCCTTGATGTACTCCTCCTGCTGGTCCTTCGCGTGCTGCAGGGCAGCAACTTGCCGCTTGGCCATGTTGCTGCCGTTCACGATGAGATAGACCAGCGCGGTCAGGAACGGCGCAACGATCAGAAAGAACACCCACAGGGCCTTGACGACCCCGGATGTCTTGTGGTCACGGAAAAGGTCTCCGATGATCGAGAACATGACCATCAGATACGCGACGAACGCGAATCCGACGATGAGAAGCCAAAGAAAATCCCAGAAAGAGTCCATGGCGAAACTTCCATTTTCATTGTGTGCCCCGACGGCAGGTTTATTCTCTCACGCGGCCTCGAAGCGCGCTGTCGTTTCGCGGCGGTGGCTCGACCGATCAGTAGCCATTCGTAGCCCCCGGAGTGGGTTGCGGTTTTATGGAATCGACCAGGTGGCATGCGGACATCGAACCGTCTGCATGCTGCTCGAGCATCGGTTCCACCTGTCGGCACAGGTCCACCGCGTACGGACATCTCGAGACGAAGGCGCACCCGGTAGGTGGGTGGGCCGGATCGGGGGAGTCGCCCTCGAGGATCGTCCTGGGGCGTGCGCGTTGAACAGCTGGGTCGGGAACCGGGATGGCCGACAGTAGTGCTTTGGTGTAGGGGTGCGAGGGACGCCCGTACACCTTTGCTGCGGAGCCTATTTCGACGATTCGGCCCAGGTACATCACGGCAATTCGATCGCTGATGTGCCGAACAACGCTGAGGTTGTGCGAGATGAAGATGCACGTCAGATCGAATTCATCGGTTAGGTGCACCAGAAGATTGATCACCTCGGACTGCGTCGACACATCGAGGGCCGAGACCGCCTCGTCCGCGATGATCATCTTGGGATCCAGGGCCAGGGCTCGGGCGATCGCCACCCTCTGGCGTTGCCCACCGGACATTTCGGCGGGGTAGCGAGCGGCGAAATCGTTGCGCAGGCCGACCTTCGCCAACAGGTCGGCAACCTTCGCCTCGCACGTGGACCGATCGGCGTGATCGTATATCCGAAGCGGCTCGGCAATCGAGGTTCCTACGGTCTTGCTGGGATCGAGGGAGGCGAACGGATCCTGAAAGATCATCTGGAGGTCTCGGCGTTTCCTGCGCATGGCTCTACGTCCGAGTGTCAGGAGGTCGTCGCCGCCGTAGACGATCTTGCCGCTCTCGGGCTTCTCCAGCCGCAGGATGGACCTGCCCAGTGTGGATTTGCCGGACCCCGACTCGCCGACAATCCCCAACGTTTCGCCCTGTCTCACAGCAAGACTGATGTCTCGAACTGCCTGAACTGTCTCGCGTGGACGACCGAGAAGGTCACGCGAGCGTACGAACGACTTCGACAGCCCCACGACGTCCAACATCACGGGCTTTTCGATGGTGGTCACAGTTGACCCTTCCTTTCGGAGTCGACCATGGTCGTTCTCTCCGCTGACGTGTCGGCCTGTGGGGTGGGAATCTCGGGTACCAGTGTCGTCACGGTGCCGTCGGCGACGCGGATGCACCGGGTGCTTCGCTCGTCGCCCATCGCAACGAGCGGCGGATGATCCGAATCGCACAGTCCGGGTACCGAATAGGTGCATCGTGGACTGAACCGGCATCCGGGTGGCATGTTGTCGGGCCTGGGCACCATTCCAGGAATCGCAATGAGGTCGTTCCCGGGTTCGATACGTTGGGGCAGTGACTCGAGTAGGGCGGCAGTGTAGGGATGCAGTGGTCGAGTGAAAAGTTCCTCGGCGTGGGCGAGTTCGACGGGTTCACCCGCATACATCACAGTGACCTCATCGCAGAAGTCGGCCACCACGCCCAGGTCGTGCGTCACGAGCAGGACGGCGGTGCCCATGTCTTCCTGGAGTCTGCGTAGCAGCTGGAGAATGCCGGCCTGGACAGTGACGTCGAGGGCAGTGGTGGGTTCGTCTGCGATGAGAAGTTTCGGATCGCACGCGATCGACATCGCGATCATCGCTCGCTGCCGCATTCCCCCGCTGAAGCTGTGTGGGTAGTCCTTCGCCCGTCTGGCTGCAGCGGGTATTCCGACGAGGTCCAGCACTTCTACGGCACGGTTCCACGCCTGCTTTCGCGACTTTCCGAAGTGGATCCGCACGGTCTCCGCGATTTGCTCGCCGACGGTGAAGACCGGATTCAGACTCGTCATCGGTTCTTGAAAGATCATCGCGATCTCGCGGCCGCGGATCGCGCGCATCTGTCGCTCGGATTTCTGTAGTAGGTCCGCACCGCAGAAATCGATGCGACCGTGCGTAGTTCGACTGTTGTGCGCCGGCAACAAGCGCAGAATCGACAGAGCAGTCACGGTTTTGCCCGAACCCGATTCACCGACCAGAGCCCGTGTACCGCCCTGCCCGAGATCGAGCTGTCCTCCGAGAACAACGGGTGTCCAGCCCTTCTCGGTGCGAAACTCGACCTGAAGATCCTGTATCGAGAGCAGACTGTCGGTCTCGAGCCGTTCGTCCTTGATGTCGAGCGCGGTCATGCTTTTCTCCGTTCCTGCCCGACGGCATCGCGAATGCCGTCACCGAGCATGTTCAGCGACAAAATCGTGAGCATGATGGCAAGCCCGGGTGGTACCACCATCCATGGACTCTGGAATCTGTTGTCGAATGCGCCGCGCAGCATCGAGCCCCAGCTGGCGGTCGGTGGTTGTACACCGAGGCCGAGGAAGCTCAGGCCTGCCTCGGCGAGCAGTGCTAAGGACAACATCAGGGTCAGCTGCACCAAGAGGGGAGACCTGACATTGGGCAGTACGTGGACCAGAACCGTTCGCGACGTTGAACACCCGACCACCTTGCTCGCCTCGATGTAGGTCTCTTCCCGAACGTTCATCGCAGCACCACGGACGACGCGAAACAGTCGAGGAGCGGTGGCCGCCCCCACCGCGAGCATGGCGTTGGTCAACCCGGGTCCGAAGATCGCGATTATCGCGAGCGCGAGAACCAGAGCAGGCAGTGCGATGAGGGCGTCGGCCACTCGTCCGGCGATCCAGTCGAATTTGCCCCCGAGGTACCCGGCCAGCAGGCCGAGCGGCAAGCCGGTGACAGCAGCGAATCCGACCGCGATCAGTGGTGCAACCAGTGATATCTGGGTCGCGTAGATGAGTCGACTGAGCGTGTCTCGTCCGAGCTGATCGGTTCCGAGCAGGTGGTTATCCGAGAACAGTGGAAGAAACGCCGAGGCCAACTTCTGGTAAGCAGGATCGTAGGGTGCGATCCACGGTGCAGCCACGGCCACCACAGCAAGCAGTCCGAGAAAGATCAGGCAGGCCACGTTGGTGCGGGACTTGAGGATTCGACGGACGAACACCCGTCCGGGAGACGGCGGTGCGGGATCGGAATGCACTGCGCCGATCGGTGCGCCCACAGCTCTGCGGACACTCGGTGCAACGCGCGGTATCGAACGACTGATGGTCATGCCTGCCTGACTTTCGGGTTGAAGTACGCGTAAGAGATGTCCACGGCCAGATTGATCAGCAGCACGAACAACGTGATGACCACGACGAACGCTTGGATGACGGGGAAGTCTCGTTCCAGAATCGCCTTGAGCGCCACCGAACCCAATCCCGGCATTCCGAAGACCTGCTCGATGATCACCGCACCGCCGACGAGTGCGGCGGCCTGCAGCCCGAAGACGGTGACGACCGGTATCGCTGCGTTCTTGGCGGTGTGTTTGACGACAACCTTCCACCGCGGGAGTCCCTTGGCCGTTGCCGTCCGGATGTAGTCCCGCTCGAGGACGTCGATCACGCCGGCGCGAGCCTGGCGGGCAATCTCGGCGGCGGTGACCGTTCCCAGCGCGAAGGCGGGCAGCGCGAGATGTGCGAACCAGGCGAAGAATCCGTCGCTGAGCGGGGAGTATCCGGTGGCGGGGAACAGTCTCAGTTGCAGCGAGAAGAAGGTCACGAACAACAGGCCGAGCCAGAAGCTCGGCATCGAGATGCCGAGGGTCGTCAGGCCGGTCAGTGTCCGGTCGATCCAGGTACCTCTGCGTAGCCCGGCGAACACACCTGCAAGGACACCGACGACGAGTGACCAGGTCAGTGCGACGAATGCCAGCGACAACGTGACCGGAAGTGCCTCGAGAATCGCATCGATGTTGCGGTGGCTGCTCAGCAACGAGGTGCCCAGGTCGCCGGTCAGCAGGTTACCCATCCAGCCGAAGTACTGCACCACGATGTTCTCGTCGAGGCCGAGTTGGCTCCTGGTGGCTGCGATCTGCTCGGCGGTGGCTGCATCCCCGGCCGCGACCACCGCCGCATCACCGGGAATCAGATGAATCATCGAAAAGCTCAGTATCGTGACGATGAACAGGACAGGAATGGCTGCAAGAATTCGTTTGACCATGAAGATCAACACGATTCGATCACCTTCTCTTCGTGCGCGGCGGACAGCTACTTGCTGATGTCGAGGGTGCGAAGGCCGGTTCCACCGGTCTTGTAGAACTCGTAGTTGGCGAGATTTCCCTGCGTCGCGACCGACGTGACGGAGTGGCAGAGAACGATCTGGGCGGGCCCCATGTCGAATGCCTCGGCGAGCAGCTCCGCATACGCTGCCGAGCGTTGCTCGACGTCGGTGGAGCGGGCCGTTTCGGCGAACAGCTCGGCCATTTCGGGAGTCGAGAGGTTGCCTGGGTTGTCGCCACCCCCAGGCATGTATGCGGACTGGACGTAGAGGCCGGGGTCGGTTCCACCCCCGTACTGCCCGACCAGTGCATCTGCGTCGCCGGTGACGAATCTGGCCCTCGCCTGCGTCGCATCCATCACTTCGATCCGCATGTCGATGCCGACGTCGGCAAGATTCTGTTGAACGACCTGCGCATTGTTCTGGTAGATCGAGAGGCTGGGGACGGCTGCGGTGAAAGTGAACCCGTTCGGCAGTCCTGCCTCGCTGAGCAGCTCCCGGGCGCGATCGGGGTCGTAGGAGGACCAACCGGAATCGTCCAATTCGTCACTGTGCGCAAAGTATCCTTCCGGATACGGCTGAGCCCCGGGGATGCAATCGCCCGAATACAGCACCCTCGATATCGCCTCACGATCGATCGCGAGATTCATCGCCTGACGCACTTCTTTCTTGGCGAATTCACTGCGTTCGGAGTTCAGGGAGATTCGAGCCATGCTGGTGCTTGCGCCGGAGGCGGTGAACACTTGAAGTCCGCCGGCCGCGGCCTCTTCCTTCTGCGGGCCCACGACACCGGTCATCGTGGACTCGCCTGCCTGCAGCGAGTTCATACGAGTAGCGGTATCCAGCTGGATCAGAAAGGTCAGATTGCTGAATCGGTACGCGTCGTCATCCCAATAATCCTGGCGGCGTTCGAAGTAGTACGCGGTTCCCGGGATGGAGCGGGTCATCGTGAATGCTCCGGCACCGACGGGGTTTTGATCGAGGTCCGGGTTGGCCAGTGCGGCCGGCGACACGAGCATTCCCGGACGAGAAGCGAGCAGCGTGGGGAGCGCTCCACCCGGTCCGACCAGATTGAGGCGAACGGTGCGTGAATCCAGGACGTCCACCGAACCGATCGTCGTGGCGATCTGTCCCTTGATCGTCGATTGCGGGTCGGTCAGGATCCGATCGAAGTTGGCCTTCACAGCCGGTGCGTCGACAGGCGTTCCGTCGGAAAATGTTGCATCCGAGCGCATTACGAGCGTAAAGGTCTTGCCGGGCTCGTCGAGCGACCAGCTCTCGGCGAGCATCGGAACCGGGTTGCCGTCAGTGTCGACGTCGGTGATTCGATCGTAGATGACCGCGAGCAGTGGTAGGTCGTTTTCGGTGACTCCGCGATGCGGGTCCAGGCTGCTGGGCACCACGATCTGTCCGTAGACGACTTCGGCCTCGCGATCCAACGCGTTCGGGTCGAACGTGCGTTGGTCGATTCCCGCGCAACCGGTACCGAACAGGCAGACGGTGAGAATCGAGACTGCGACGGTGAACAGCGGCCTGGCCGACATTGACCCTCCAATTCGATGCAACGGACCACGTCCCGGTCGGGCGGTGAAGAGGCGGCGTTCCCAGATCGACTGGGACGGTTGGCCGTCGAGACTTCACCGGTGGTCGGTGCCTGTGTGATAGGCGATTTCTAGAAGGATGTTCTAAAACATCGGGACTGTCAAGGGTTCGGCCGAATTGGTATGAACCGGACATGGGGGTCTTGACAACGGCGGTACATGTCGGTCACGATTTGCTAGATTTCAGTTCTAGAATCGTATTCTGGATGCGCCGCATGCATCCTCGCCGCCGATCGAAAGGAAGTCAGGACATGGTCGATTTCGCCCTGAACGAAGAAGAAGAATTGATGCGCAAGTCGGTGCGTGCATTCCTCGAGAAGGAAGTTTTTCCCCTGGAGAACGAGGTCCTCAGGAACGAACGCGAGGGTCGACCCGGGTTGCCCGACGGTGAGATCAAAGCATTGCGGGAGAAAGCGAAGAAGTCGGGATTCTGGGGAATCAACACCCCGGAGGAATACGGCGGTGCAAATCTCGGCCCCGTCATGAGTGCAATCATCGCTGCTGAAGCCGGCCGCACTTTCGTTCCGTTCTCCTTCGGTGGCTCGGCCGACAACATTCTCTACGGTGCCAACGAGGAGCAGAAGCAGAGATACCTGATTCCGACGATCGCCGGTGAACGCCGATCCTGCTTCGCCATCACCGAGCCCGGTGCCGGCTCCGATGCTCGCAGCATCAAGACGCGCGCGGTCAAGAACGGATCGGACTGGGTCATCAACGGCGAGAAAATTTTCATCACCGGCGGTAACGAAGCCGATTTCGTCATGGTCTTCGCGGTGACAGACAAGGAGAAGGGGGCCAACGGCGGCGTCACGTGCTTCATCGTCGACCGCGACATGGGGTGGACATCGACTCCCATCCCCACCATGGGTCAATGGGGTCCTGCTGCGCTGTCCTTCGTGGACGTTCGGGTACCCGAGAGCAATGTTCTCGGTGAGGTCGGAAAGGGTTTCGATCTGGCCATGAGTTGGATCGGTCAGGGGCGATACATGATTCCGGCACGTGCGATCGGCTCGGCCGAGCGGCTGCTGGACATGGCGATCGAACATTCCAAGAATCGCGTTTCCATGGGCCATCCCATCGCCGAATATCAAGCAATTCAGTGGCAGATCGCGGATTCCCACGTGGAGATCGAGTCGACCAAGCTGCTGACGTTACGGGCGGCCTGGGCGGTCTCGCAGGGTGTCGACGCGCGCCACGTCTCATCGGTGGCGAAGTTGCACGGCAGCATCATGGCCAACAACGTCGTCGACCGGGTACTGCAGATCCACGGCGGAATGGGCTACACGAAGGAACTGCCGATCGAGCGCTGGTATCGCGAGTTGCGCCTGCTACGGATCTTCGAGGGGACCGACGAGATCCAGCGTCGGACGATCGCTCGAAATCTGATCAAGGGATATGTCAATTCCGACGGCTTCGGACACTGACCACAGACATGCTGGCTCACAACTCGTAGTCACACGAAGACAGGATTCTTCATGACCAAAGCGACAGTTCAGGGCATGGACCTACGCGCACTGTTCGAACCCCGGTCCATCGCGCTGATCGGAGCCACGGACAAATCACCGTGGTCGCTCAACACCTACCAGAACATCAAGGACAGTGGATTCGGGGGAAGCGTCTATCTCGTCAACCCCACCAGCCCGATCGTGCACGGAGAGAGAACATTCGACTCGATCGCAGGCCTGCCCGAGGTGGTGGACCTGATCTTTGTCATGGTTCCCACCACCGTGGTGCTGCAGACCCTGCGCGTGGCAGTGGAACACGGTGTACGGGCCGCGGTCATCCTCACGGCGGGTTTCGGCGAGACCGGTGCCGTAGGGCAACAGATGGAAGACGAGATCATAGATTTCGCTCGATCGAGCGGTTTGACCGTACTCGGGCCGAACGGGAACGGTTTCATCAATGCCGCCGAGAACATCACACCGTACGGTCTGCCGATAGGTCGTCCGCTGATCGAAGGAACGGTCGGCTTCGTACTGCAGAGTGGTGCGCTGGCGAGTTCGGTTCTGCAGTTCGCCCAGTCGCGGAACGTCGGGGTCAGTTTCCTGACGGCCATGGGCAACGAATCCCTGATGTCGGTCACCGACGTGATGAACTACCTGGTCGACGATCCCAACACCTCGGTCATTGCATTGTTCTTGGAGTCCGTCCGTGACCCGGTCGAATTCCGTCGAATTGCTCTGCGCGCCTTGCGCGCCGGCAAGCCGATCGTCGCGTTGAAAATCGGCCGCAGCGTTCTAGGTGCCCGTGCCGCCCTTGCTCACACAGGGGCGTTGGTGGGTGACAATGCCGTTATCGACGCGGCCTTCGAGCAGATGGGGGTCATCCGAGTTCGTTCACTCGAAGATCTGATCACCACCGCCGGTCTCATGGCGAGCCTCGGTGGTGGACTACCGGGGCCACGAATCGGAGTGGTGACGCCGTCCGGTGGAGCCTCCGAGATCATCGCCGATCGTGCGGAAGACGAAGGGCTAGTGCTGCCGGGGTTCTCGGAGGAGACCACCACCAGGCTCGGTGAGATCGTGCCCGCCTTCGCAACGGTGCAGAACCCACTCGACGTGACCGGATACGTTGTCATCGATCGCACGTTGATGCGGCGCTCGCTCGCCGTGGTGGCTCAGGATCCCAACGTGGACTTCGCAGTTCTGCTCTCGGAACTGCCTCGGGTGCCGGCGGCTGATCCATCGCTGACGATGACCGCCTACGGCGAGTCCGCTCGCAACATTCGCGAGACCGCGGTGCCGACCGTGGTACTGAGCACTGTGCTGACCGACGTGACCGAGTACGGTCGCTCGGTCGCCGACGCAACCGAATTCCCGCATGTAGTCGGCGGGATCGAACACGGCTTGACCGCGCTGGGCAACGCAGTTCGGTGGTCTGCACTTCGCGCCGCCGCGTCTGCGACGCCGGAAGAGCTCGATCCTGTTGTGGTGCCGGTGGACTTCGACACCGAGCCGACTGGGATCTGGACCGAGTATCGGTCCTCGGAATTGCTCTCTCGCAACGGAATACCGGTGATTCCATCGAGTCTTGTCGGGTCCGTGGAGGAGGCTCAGGAGCGCGCAGCTGCGTACGGGTATCCGGTGGTCCTCAAGGCGGTTGCCGACGGACTCGGCCACAAGAGCGACATCGGCGGCGTTCGCCTCGATCTACGATCGGCGGACGATGTGGCAGAGGCCTACAACTCGGTGCTCGCCACGCTCGCCGATGCAGGTGCCACCGGGACTGCCGCGCTGATACAGCCGCAGCGGCCGTCGAACGGCCTGGAGATGCTCGTCGGCGTGGTCCGCGATCCGGTGTGGGGCCTGACCCTGGCCGTCGGTCTGGGCGGTGTGTGGGTCGAGGTGTTGGCGGACGCGGCGATTCGGGTGCTACCGGTGGGCGTGGCAGACGTTCGAGATGCGATAGAAAGCCTGCGCGGAATCGCTCTTCTGCGAGGAACCCGAGGTTCCGAACCGGTGGATATCGACGCGCTCGCGACGTGCGTGGCCGAGATCGGCGACTTCGCCTATCGACTGGGAGATCGACTGCAGGCGTTGGAGATCAATCCACTGATGGTGCGCGGAGGCGAGTGCGAGGCGCTCGATGCGCTGATCACATGGTCGGAGACAGGTAGCGAGACGGAGGCAGTGTCATGACGGGAATTTGCGACGGCCGCGTGGTCGTGGTGACCGGTGCCGGCCGCGGAATCGGCCGAGCTCACGCAATCGAGTTCGCGAGGGAAGGTGCGTCGGTCGTGGTGAACGACATCGGTGCGGAGGTCGATGGATCAGGAAGCGCCGAGGGGCCGGCAGGTGAGGTCGTGGAAACGATTCGTGCTGCCGGCGGGCAGGCTCGGGTGGACGGGTCCGATGTCTCCGACGACGACGGCGCACGACGTCTGATCGAGAGCACCATCGAGCACTACGGGGACCTGCACGTGCTGGTGAACAATGCCGGGATCCTGCGCGATCGCATGATCACGAACATGACCGTCGCAGAATGGGACGATGTCATCAGAGTGCACCTACGGGGCACCTTTCTGACCCTGCGTCACGCCTCGAATCATTGGAAGACACAACACAAGTCCGGATCCGTAGTGGACGCACGGGTAATCAACACGACGTCGTCGTCGGGGATCTACGGCAATATCGGGCAGGGTAACTACGGTGCCGCCAAGGCGGGAATCGCCAGCCTGTCCATCATCGCATCGATGGAGTTGGCTCGGTACGGCGTGACGGTCAACGCCGTCGCGCCGGCCGCGCTGACCCGAATGACCGAAAATCTGAACGGTAACCTCTCACGTTCCCTGCCTGAGCCAGGAGAGTTCGATGCGGCGGCGCCGGAGAACATCTCCCCCTTGGTGGTCTGGCTGGGGAGTGAGGAGTCGCGAAGCATCACCGGGCGGGTGTTCAACGTGCGGGGAGGTTGGATAAGTGTTGCGGAGGGCTGGAAGTCCGGTCCGGAGATGGACAAAGGTGCCAAGTGGGCACCGGGTGAGCTCGGTGAGGTGATTCCTCGCCTCGTGTCGGAGGCGGCGGAAAATGCCGCGATGAACGGGCGCGTGCCCGAGCAGGTGCCCTGATGGCACTCGATCACGGGGTCATCGGCACACCGAGCTCACCGAGGCGTAAGGCCTGGACGTCGAAAGACGCGCTCCTGTACGCCGTAGGAGTGGGGGCAGGTCAGGACTCGGCACTGGACGAACTGGCATTCACGACCGAAAATTCCGCCGACATCGAGCAATTGGTGCTTCCGACCTTCGCTGTGTTGGCCACCCAGGCCCCGTCTGGCCGAACACTTGGTGACTTCGATCCGGCCAAGCTGGTCCACGCAGAACAGGCCTTCGAACTCTTCGGGACCCTCCCGGTGGAGGGATGCGTCGACGTGACGTCCACTGTGACAGCGATCGAGGACAAGGGGTCGGGGGCCCTGGTGGTCAGTGACGCCCAGGCTCTCGACGCGAAAACTGGTGCAGTCCTGGCGACATCGCGCTCCTCGGTGTTCATCAGCGGGGAGGGCGGCAGTGGTCGTCGCGGGTCGTCGGCATCGCCGGCACCGATGCCCGATACCGCCCCCGCCTCGCAGGTGACGTATTCCACCCGTCCGGAACAGGCTCTTCTGTATCGACTGTCGGGCGACAGAAACCCGTTGCACTCGGACCCGAAGTTCGCCGCCAGAGCGGGTTTCGCGCGCCCGATCCTGCATGGACTCTGTACCTACGGTGTCACCGGACGGGCGCTGCTGCACGAACTGTGCGGATCGGATCCCACGCGACTTCGATCGATGGCCGGCCGGTTCACCCACCCCGTGTACCCCGGTCAGGACGTCACGGTCTCCATCTGGGATACCACCGACGGGATCCGCTTCCGAACCTCGCTCGAGGACGGCACGACGGTGATCGACCGGGGAACGGTGGAAATCCGATGATCGACGCAACGGCACAGGCCGACGAAATCGTGTCGAGAGGATCCGAATCCCTTTCGGCGGGAGAGGCTTTCTTCGAATCCGTCGGCGGCGCATTCGTCCCCGGGCTCATGCGCGCAGTCCGTGGTCCGAGGATCTCGTTCACGGCCGACTGGTGTCGGGATTGATGGCACGCGAGGTCGAACGACTGCACATAGGGGCCGATCTGCATCCCGCGCGGATGACCACCGATCTGTTCAGACCGATCCCTATGTCGCCGTTCACGATCGACACCGTGATCCGTCGCGAGGGCAAGCGGTTGATCGTTGTCGAAGTCACCGTGCGGTCGGGTGATGTGCCGGTCGCGCTGTCGAGCGTGCAGATCCTGCGGTCCGGCCCGCCCGGTCCTGACGTCGCCTGGGTACCCGAGTATTACGCCGCTCCATCCCCGGAGACGATCGGCCCACCGCCTCGGGTGGCACCGAAGCATTTCGGAGAGGTCCGACGCGTCGAACAGTCGGTCGGTGGTCGTCGTTTCTCCTGGTTTCGCGAGACGTGCGAGCTGCTCGAGGGCCACCGGGACACCCCGTTCGGGACGTTGGCCGCTGCGGCGGATTGGGTCAGTCCCTTCACCAACATGGGGGCGGACCGATTGGCGTACATCAACGCAGACGTGACCCTCTATTGCAGCCGTCTCCCGGTTGGGCCGTGGATCGGCTTCGAGAACCTCGACCACGTCCGAAGCGGCGGTGTGTCGGTGTCGGTGTGCGCGCTGCACGACACTGTCGGCCGTATCGGGACGGCTGCGTCCGCCGCCCTTCCCTATTGAGCACATTTCCTGCAGTACAAGAGAAATCGACGACAGAATCGAGCGACCGATCATGACCGGAACGATCGAAGAGATCCGAGGTAAGACCGCGGGGGTCAAGCGACCACGGGCGAAGATGGCTCCATCGGCCACCCCCGAAACGAGACCGTACTGGGATGCGGCGGCGGACGGGCGTTTGTCGGTCCAGCGCTGCCAGGCGTGCTCCCACGTGTACTTCTATCCGCGAGACTTCTGCCCGGTGTGCAGTTCGGACCTCGTGGAATGGATCGACTGCTCGGGCCGCGCGACCTTGCATTCCTACGTGATCGAACATCGACCAGGGCCTGGGTTCGAGAACGACGGCCCGTACGTCGTAGCCGTCGTTCAGCTCGAGGAGGGGCCGCGCATGATGACCAATGTCGTCGGCGTCGAACCGCTTCCGGAAAACCTGCCGTTGGATATGGAGTTGACCGTGCAGTTCGAGCCACGCGGTGATATGTGGGTGCCCGTTTTCGCGCCTGCGGGAGCATCGGCATGAGCGGCGGGGTGGTCATCGTCGGAGCGGCGGAAACCGACGACATCGGAACCCTGCCGAACCACTCGACCATGAGACTGCACACGGAAGCTGCACGCAATGCGTTACGCGACTGCGGAATCGACAAGAGCGAGGTCGACGGTATCGCTGGTGTATCGATGCCGGGACCGATCTCGGTTGCCCACAGTCTGGGGATCGAACCACGCTGGGTGGATACCACCAGCGTGGGAGGAACGTCGTTCCTCACGCATGTTCGGCATGCGGTGGCGGCACTGGAGGCCGGGCACTGCTCCGTCGTGCTGATCACGCACGGTGAATCCGGTCGATCACAGGTCGGCGCGCCTCGCTACACCCCTGATCCGGCCTCGGTCGTCGGACAGTTCGAGGCTCCCTACGGCGTCACCGGGCCACCGAGTAGATTCACCGTCCCGTTCCTCCGGTTCATGAAGGAGACCGGAACACAGGCGCGGCATCTCGCAGATGTAGCAGTCGCGCAACGGAAGTGGGCCGCGATGAATCCACGGGCGAAGTTTCGTGACCCGATAACGGTGGACGATGTGCAAAATTCTCCGGTGATCGCCTGGCCGTTCCACCTCCTCGAATGCTGCTTGGTCACCGACGGTGGTGGCGCTCTGGTGCTGACCACCGAGGAACGGGCGAAGGATCTGGACGTTGCGGCGGTTCGTGTTCTGGGTACCGGTGAGGGTTACGAAGCCTCGGGAATATCGATGATGGAGGATTTCACCACGTTCAAAGGATTCAAGAATTCGGCTGCCGATGCCTTCCGTGCGGCGCAGATGACGCCTGCCGATATCGACCATCTGATGATTTACGATGCGTTCGCGCACTTGCCCCTGTACGGGCTGGAGGACCTGGGTTTCGTCGGAAGAGGAGAGGCAGGCGAGTTCGTTCGGGCGGGCCACACATCCCCAGGTGGGTCGCTGCCGATGAACACCAACGGCGGTGGATTGTCGTATACGCACACCGGTATGTACGGCATGTTCGCCATCATGGAGTCGGTCCGTCAACTACGGGGAACGGCCCCGGCGCAGGTGGCCGGCGTTCGGACGAGCTTGGTTCAGGGCAACGGGGGAATGTTCGCGGCAGGCTCCACCCTGATCCTCGCTGCGGCGGCCTGACGGCGGCGCGCAGGTTCGGCTTGACCCGGCTCCAATTCTAGAATTACGCTTTACCTTCGGGCGGGCGAAGGCGAAGAGGATTGGTGGGGATCATGACCGAACGAGCCGGTTCGACGACGTGGCAGTGGAGCAAGACCGGCGAGACCCAGCGCAAGCTTCTCGATGCGGCCCAAGAGGTGTTTGCCGAGGCAGGTTTCGTCAATGCCAGCATCTCCGACATCGTCGAGCGGGCCGGATCGAGCACGGGTAGCCTGTACCACCACTTCGGCGGCAAATCCGAGCTGTTCACCGCGCTGTGGGATCGTCACAACACGGCGCATCTCGAACAGGTCAGGGCGTCGGTCATCGCCGAGCGTAGGGGCGGAACCACGGATCCGCTCGATCTGTTCTGCGTCGGCGCACGCGCTTTCCTCAACGGGAGTTGGCAGCGCCGCGACGTTGCTTTGGTCTTCGTGGACAACGACGGGCCACCCGGCTTCGAGAAGCTGCGTAGGGACAATCGCATCGAATGGATCAGGCAGAACTCGGCGCTGCTCGGCCCGGGCGACGACAGTGCGCAGCGGATTACCGTCGGGGTGTTGACCGACATCATCGTCGAATCGTCTCGGGAGGTCATTCTGAACTGCCGAACGAAGAAGCAAGCGGGTGCGGTTGCCGACATCATGTGCAGCTTGATTCGGAAGATCGCCTCCGACTAGATCTCGACCTCACAGCCCGGTATGCAATTTCGTTGCGTACCGGGCTTTTTGGATTTTCCGGTTCGATCGTCGTGCCGTTTCCGACAGTCCGCGCGCGAATTAGCGAGTACGATTCTAGAAGTTGCTTCTAGAGAGGGCGCGTATGTCTGAATCGAGTGGGGCGATGCCGGTACCTGGTGTCGCCGTTCGGGTTGCACCCCGGGTCGAGCGACTGCTGGCTCCCAATGCCGGGGCGTGGACCTTCGAGGGCACCAATACATGGTTGATCGGTGCACCCGATGCCCTGCAGTGTGCGGTGATCGATCCGGGGCCGGCGGATGCCGCACACCTGGATTCGGTCGTCGCGGCGGCGGGGCATCGGACGGTGACGGAAATAGTGCTGACGCACGGCCACAACGACCACGCAGACGGGGCACACGCACTCGCCGAGCGAACCAATGCAACAGTGCTGGCGCAGCGTGGGGTGTTCGGGCGAACCCCGATCGAGCACCTGCAGCGAATTGTGTTGGCAGGGCACGTCACGGCGCGTGTCCTGGGTACGCCCGGTCACACCAGGGACTCGGTGTGCCTGAGTCTGCCGGACGACAACGTGGTGTTGACCGGCGACACCCTGCTCGGTGCCGGCTCGCCGGTCGTTCATCCGGCATTGCTGTCGGACATGATCGAGAGCCTGTGCATGTTGGCCGAGATCGGCCAGGGTGGATCGGTTATCGGACTGCCAGGGCACGGTCCGGTGATCACAGATCTGGAGGCCGCGGCGCTGTATCGAGTTGCCGCGCGACGACGACGTATCGAACAGGTTGCAGCTCTTCGGGATTCAGGCACGACTGAGATCGACGATCTGGTTGCCGCCATGTACCGGCACATCGAGGACCCGGACGTGTTGAAAGCTGCACACTCGTCCGTCGAGTCAATGGTCGTCTTCCTGGACTCGGGTCTCGGTTCGGCCGCAACGGATTCGGGGCGCAGACGATGACGGCTCGGTCCGATACGAAATGCACGACACCGCGGCCGGAGATCGAACCGCGATCCGAGCGTCAGGTGATGCGCGACGCGTGGAGAACACTGTCGGTGGTTGCGTTCGCCAGCATGGTCTCAGGGATGTCGGGCAGCGCACTCAACGTTGCCTTGCCGACGGTCGTTCGCCACTTCGACGCGAGCAGTGTGGCGGCCAGCTGGATCTTGCTCGCATACCTGTTGACCAACACCGTGCTTCTTGTTGCATTCGGACGAATGGCCGACATGTTCGGCCGTCGAACCATGTATCTCACCGGTCTCGGCCTGTACACCACCGGCAGCATCTTGTGCGGTCTCGCTCCGAATGCGTGGTGGCTCGTCGCTTTTCGCGTACTACAGGCTGCGGGAGGTGCCATGTTGCTCACCAACAGTGCGGCACTGGTGACCGCAGCATTTCCTCGTCACAGACTCGGTGAAGGGATGGGCATCTACCTCGCGTCGTTCTCCATCGCGCAGTTGTGCGGACCCACGTTGGGTGGTTTGATCGCGCAGCAAGCGGGATGGCGCTGGGTGTTCTGGTTCAACGTTCCGATCGGAATTCTCTGTCTCGTCTGGGGTGCCATCGCGCTGAGGTCTCCGCCCCGTGTCGGTGCGAAAGGGTATTCGCTCGACCTGCGCGGCAACGCAATGATTCTCGTCGCGTTGAGCAGTGGTTTGGCTGCGCTGTCGCAAGCCACGTCGCTGGGCTGGTCGCACCCACTCGTGGTTGGCGGTCTGGCGGTGGCCGTGGTGGTGGTACCACTGTTTCTGTGGTTCGAGCGCCGTGTTCCCAACCCGCTCATCGACGTCGCCCTGTTCAAACACTGGCCGTTCGGGTTCGGCCTCCTGGCGTCCTTCATGAACTCGATCTCGCAGAGCGGGATAGTGCTGCTGTTCGCTCTGTACTTCCAAGCAGTGTCGGGAGTCAGCCCACTCGAAGCCGGGCTGATGGTGCTGCCCGTCGCCGTCGCAGCGCTCGTCGCATCACTCGGGTCCGGGCCGCTGCAACGCAAGATCTCTGCGTCGTCGCTGTCCGTCGCCGGAAATATCCTGACGGTGTTCGCGCTGTTGATACTCCTGGTGGCGACAACGGGGAGAATGCATTCCGCGGTCGTGCTGTCGGGGCTCGCGCTCGCAGGATTCGGATCCGGCCTGTTCATGCCATCGAATGCGACGGCCCTCATGCGTGATCTTCCCGACGAACGTCTCGGCATCGCCAACGCCATGCGCCTGCTGCTGCAGACCAGCGGATTCGTGGTCGGGACAGCGGTGATCCTGTCGGTGGTGACCAGCGCGATGCCCCTCGAGCTGCGCAAATTCGTGTTCGCAGGAACCGTCAGCGACGTGTCGAAAGCTGCGGTGGATCAGCTCCTCACCGGATACGGTCGCACCCTGGGCGCGATGATCGCCGTCGCATCCCTCACGGTGGCTGTGTCCATCGCGGCCAGGCATTCCAGAACTGTCGAGCAGCGCTGAGGCGCGGAACCGAACGCTCGGCGCACAGCGAAAAGCCGCCCATTCGCAAGGAATGGGCGGCTGTTCGTCGAGCAGGGGATTTATTTCAGCGCGCGGTTCACGGCCGAGACCACGGCGCGCAGTGACGCGGTGGTGATCGACGTCGCGATGCCGACGCCCCAGACCGTGGTGGCCACACCGGACGGTGAGGTGACCGAGGCCTCGACGTAGGCCGCAGCCTGAGCGTCGTCGCCCGCGGACATGGCGTGCTCGGAGTAGTCGAGGACGCTGACGTCGTAGCCGATGGTCGACAGCGCATCGACGAACGAGGCGAGTGGACCGTTGCCGGATCCTGAGATCTCCTGCTCGACGCCGTCGACCTTGACCGTCGCGGTGATCGTGTCGGTTCCGCCGTCGACCTCGGCAGCCTGTACCGACTGCTTGATGCGCTCGAGCGGACGGATCGGCGTCAGGTACTCCTCGGCGAAGACGTCCCACATCTCCTTGGGCGAGACCTCGCCGCCCTCACCGTCGGTGATGCGCTGGACGGCCTGGGAGAACTCGATCTGCAGTCGACGCGGCAGGTTCAGTCCGTGATCGGACTTCATGATGTACGCGACGCCGCCCTTGCCGGACTGCGAATTGACACGGATGACGGCCTCGTAGGTGCGACCGACGTCCTTCGGGTCGACGGGCAGGTACGGAACCTGCCAGGTGACGTCACCGATGTCCGAACCCAGTTCGTCCGCAGTGACCTTCATCGCGTCCAGGCCCTTGTTGATGGCGTCCTGGTGGCTGCCGGAGAAGGCGGTGTAGACCAGGTCGCCGCCGTAGGGGTGGCGCTCGGCGACGGGAAGTTGGTTGCAGTACTCCACCGTTCGACGGACCTCGTCGATGTTGGAGAAGTCGATCTGCGGATCGACACCGCGGGTGAACAGGTTCAACCCGAGCGTGACCAGGCAGACGTTGCCGGTGCGCTCACCGTTGCCGAACAGGCAACCCTCGATGCGATCAGCACCGGCCTGGTAGCCGAGTTCGGCTGCGGCAACACCGGTTCCGCGGTCGTTGTGCGGGTGCAGTGACAGCACGATGCTGTCGCGACGGTCGAGGTTGCGGCTCATCCACTCGATCGAGTCGGCGTAGACGTTGGGTGTCGCCATCTCCACGGTGGCAGGCAGATTCAGGATCAGTGGCTTGTCGGGGGTGGGATCGATGATCGCGGTGACCGCGTCGCACACCTCTTTGGCGTAGGCGAGTTCGGTGCCGGTGTAGGACTCGGGGGAGTACTCGTAGCGCCAGTCGGTATCGGGGAACTTGGCTGCTTCTTCGAGCACCTTGCGGGCACCGTCGGTGGCGATCTTCTTGATGACGTCACGCTCGGCACGGAACACCACGCGGCGCTGCAGGATCGACGTCGAATTGTAGAAGTGAACGATGACGCTGCGAGCGCCCTCGCATGCGACGAACGTGCGCTCGATCAGCTCGGGACGGCACTGCGTGAGTACCTGGATGGTGACGTCGTCGGGGATCGCGCCGTCCTCGATGATCTCGCGGACGAAATCGAAGTCGGTCTGACTGGCAGACGGGAAGCCGACCTCGATCTGCTTGTAGCCCATGCGCACGAGCAGGTCGAACATGCGGCGCTTGCGGGCCGGGCTCATCGGATCGATCAGCGCCTGGTTGCCGTCGCGCAGATCGACTGCGCACCACTGCGGCGTCCGGTCGATGATCTTGTCCGGCCACGTGCGGTCGGGGAGGGTGATGGGCTCCACTTCCTCGGCGAACGGCCGATAACGGAAGGTGGGCATCGAGGAGTTCTTCTGGGTGTTCCAAGCGGGCTGGTCGCTGGGAGCGGGCCGCGAGGGCGGGGTGATGGTGCGAGATCCCGAGGTGAATGCGTCGGCTGGTGACATGGTCTTCGTCTCTCCGTACAGATCAGAGCAATGTGTTCGACCGGCGCAACGAACCCCGCGACGGGAAGCCAGTCTGGTCTCAGACCCCGTCGCGGCTGTTAAGAAGGAGAGCTCGCAGCATGGGCTGAGTGTACTACCGCCTGCCGACGGCCTACCCCAGGGTTGACGAGTGGAATTCTGTGACCGCCGTGTCGAGTCGACGTTGCCAACGTTCGATGTCATCCGTTCGTCCGACGTCGGTCATCGTCCAGCAGTGCGCGAGGAGTTCGTATCCGAGCCGATCGACCTCGGCATGTTGCGACCACACCCCATGCGTCCAGGTTCGATCGTTGTGCGCGGCCTCGGCCCCGGCCAGAGCGGACCCGACGAGCTCGAACTGGACGTCGCGCCGCATGGCGAGAGCTGCCGGCGCGGCCACGTCCTCGGTCCGCAACACCGTCAGCAGATGCGTGCCGAGCGTCAGAACTCGGCCGTCGGACCACAGCAATGTGCGACGGAATGCCCCGGGGAGCAGCAGCCACAGCGCCGCGAATGCGAAGGCCACGCCCACCGTCGTCTCCACGATCCGGTCGACGACGATGTCCTCCAGCACAGCCCCGGGATGCGTCAGTGTGCCCATCAGCAGAGCGAGCGGGGTGATGAACGTGACGGCCAACCCGTAGTTCCGCGCCACCGACACCTCGATCGCGAACTGCAGCACCATCAACACCACGATGACGGCCAGGCCGGTCAGCGGTGACAGATAGATGGCCGAGAACAGGGCGACGCCGGCAAGGGTTCCGCCGAGCCGCTGCAGTCCCCGGTAGGTGCCGTGCACCCGATCGGGACCCTGCTGCAGCACCAGGACGGCGCCGAGGATCGCCCAGTCCGGTCGGCTCAGGCCCAGTGCGACGCTGACCCCGCCCGCGGCCGCTGCCGCGCAGAACACGCGCACGGCCGTGGACGCCGCATGAGAATCCCGATGCAGCGAGCGCCGCAATCGATACCCGAGGCCGGGCCGAGCCAGCGGCAGCTGATCGGATACGAAGTCGACCGCCCGATCCGGATCCGCCCGCACGGCCGTCGTCGCAGCGAAGGCCCGGTGCGCGTCGAACAATTTCTGAACCAGCGCCGGCCTCGACGACAACCGTGCGGCACCCGCGTCGTACACGGCAGCCCAGGCCGCGTGCAGACGCGCCGCCGCCGCATGACGATCGGCGGCAGACGCCGTCGGCGAACTCGTGTATCTCTCGATCGCGCCCACCGCGGCTCCGACGGCCTCGCGCTCGGGTCCTCGTGGATCCCACAGCACTCCGGACATCGACACCACCAGCGCCGACGCGACACCGACAGCCGCACACACCGCTCCGTGAGCGGCGCTGACGCCGGCTCCGGGAATGTACGACGACACCGCGCACACCAGGACGAAGAAGAACGCCCCCGGCGGTCCCAGTCGCAGCGCGGCGATGACGTAGACCGCGACGAGAGCGAGGAGCGAGAGCAGGGTCACCGGGATCATCCGCGCCCATCCGGTGCTTCCGAGATCGAGCTCCATCTGCCCGGCCGTCGCGCCGAGCCACACCGATGCCACCAGAGCGCCGCCCGCGGTCAGGACGACCCACCATCGTGAACGGTAGGGGCGGCCCTCGCCGTAGATGACGGCGAAACTGCCCGAGACCACCAGTAGGGCCTCGGTATGGAACCCGAGAACCCACGCCGCGATCGCGGGGACGCCGAACGCCAGAGCCGAGCGCAGTCCACCCGGCCAGCGACGCCCGACGGCGGGGAGCCCGAAGAGCACCCGCAGACCTCGAGGGGGTGGCGGCGGGCGATGCTCGGGAAGGGTCACCCGACAATGTTAGGACAGGCGTATCCGCAGGCGAGCCCCCCTAAAGTCCCAGCTCGGAGCTACCCGGGCCACCGCTCGGGGTGCCGGATCGGTAGGGTAACCCCGGAACAATCGCCCGATTGTCGGCTATCCAGCGGAGGTAAACACGCGTGGCTCTCATCGTCCAGAAGTACGGTGGATCGTCGGTGGGGACCGCCGAACGCATCCGACGCGTCGCTGAACGGATCGTCGAGACCAAGAAGGCAGGCAACGACGTCGTCGTGGTCGTGTCGGCCATGGGCGACACCACCGACGAACTGCTCGACCTGGCCCAGCAGGTGTGCCCGGCCCCGCCGGCCCGCGAGATGGACATGCTGCTCACCTCGGGTGAACGCATCTCCAACGCGTTGGTCGCGATGGCCATCCACTCGCTCGGTGCCGAGGCCCGGTCGTTCACCGGCTCGCAGGCGGGCGTCGTCACCACCAGCGTGCACGGCAACGCCAAGATCATCGACGTCACCCCGGGACGCGTGCGCAGCGCCCTCGACGAGGGTTCGATCGTGCTCGTCGCCGGATTCCAGGGCGTCAGCCAGGACAGCAAGGACGTCACCACGCTCGGTCGCGGAGGTTCGGACACCACCGCCGTTGCGCTCGCCGCAGCCCTGAACGCCGACGTCTGCGAGATCTACACCGACGTCGACGGCATCTTCACCGCAGACCCGAGGATCGTGCCCAACGCCCGGCACCTCGACACCGTCTCGTTCGAGGAAATGCTGGAGATGGCTGCCTGCGGCGCGAAGGTGCTCATGCTGCGCTGCGTCGAATATGCCCGTCGCTACAACGTTCCCGTTCACGTGCGCTCGTCGTACACCACGAAACCCGGAACGATCGTCTCCGGATCTATGGAGGACATTCCAGTGGAAGAAGCAATTCTCACCGGCGTCGCACACGATCGCAGCGAGGCGAAGGTCACCGTCGTCGGCTTGCCCGACACTCCCGGTTACGCCGCCAAGGTCTTTCGTGCCGTGGCGGACTCGGAGATCAACATCGACATGGTGTTGCAGAACGTGTCCAAGATCGACACCGGCAAGACCGACATCACCTTCACCTGCCCCAAGGCCGACGGCCCGACGGCAGTGGAGAAGCTCACCAAGCTGCAGGCCGAGATCGGCTTCGCGCAGGTGCTCTACGACGATCACATCGGCAAGGTCTCCCTGGTCGGTGCCGGCATGAAGAGCCACCCCGGCGTCACCGCGACGTTCTGTGAGGCCCTCGCCGACGCCGGTATCAACATCGACCTGATCAGCACCTCGGAGATCCGTATCTCGGTGCTGTGCAGCGACACTCAGCTCGACGAAGCAGTACGCGCGCTGCACGCCGCCTTCGATCTCGGTGGCGACGAAGAAGCCGTCGTACACGCAGGAACAGGACGATAGAAGATGACCACAGTTGCAGTCGTAGGAGCCACCGGCCAGGTCGGTGCCGTCATGCGAACCCTGTTGGAGGAGCGCAACTTCCCCGCCGACACCGTTCGATTCTTCGCCTCCGCTCGCTCGGCCGGCAAGAAGCTGCCGTTCCGCGGCGAGGAGATCATCGTCGAGGACGCGTCCACCGCCGACCTCACCGGAATCGACATCGCGCTGTTCTCGGCCGGTGCCACGCTCTCTCGCGAGCAGGCCCCGCGATTCGCCGCAGCTGGTGCCACCGTCATCGACAACTCGTCGGCATTCCGCAAGAACTCCGATGTTCCGTTGGTGGTCAGCGAGGTCAACCCCGAGGCAGCGAAGAACCCGCCCCGCGGCATCATCGCCAACCCGAACTGCACCACCATGGCCGCCATGCCGGTGCTCAAGGTGCTGCACGACGAAGCCGGCCTGCAGCGTCTGATCGTCTCGAGCTACCAGGCCGTCTCCGGTAGCGGACTCGCCGGTGTCGAGGAACTCGTCACCCAGGCCCGCGCCGTCATCGGTGACGCCGAGAAGCTGGTGCACGACGGCTCGTCGGTCGATTTCCCGGCCCCGAACAAGTACGTCGCGCCCATCGCCTTCAACGTCCTGCCGCTGGCCGGTGCGCTGGTCGACGACGGATCCGGCGAAACCGACGAGGACCAGAAACTGCGCAACGAATCGCGGAAGATCCTCGGCCTGCCCGACCTGCTCGTCAGCGGCACCTGCGTCCGGGTACCCGTGTTCACCGGACACTCGCTGTCGATCAACGCCGAGTTCGCCAACCCGCTCTCGGTGGAACGTGCCCGCGAGCTGTTGGCATCGGCACCGGGCGTGTCGTTGGTCGACGTGCCGACGCCGCTGCAGGCCGCAGGCAAGGACGACTCTCTGGTGGGTCGTATCCGTCAGGATCCGGGCGTGCCCGACGGCCGCGGACTTGCACTGTTCGTCTCGGGCGACAACCTGCGCAAAGGTGCCGCTCTGAACACCATCCAGATCGCCGAACTGCTGGTCTGACCTCGTGCGCGTCGTGCACAGCCGGAGCTACGCGCGACGCGCACGACGGGATGGTCAGTTCAGGCGACGGCCCTCGGCAGAGGCGTCGAAGATGTGGGCGTGGGCCTCGTCGATGCGGACGTGAACGCGATCGCCCTTCTCGGGCGGGCTGCGCCAATCGGCCCGAGCCACAATGGTTTCGGTCCTACCGTTGATGTCTGCGCGGCCGAACACGAACGCCTCGGAGCCGAGCTCCTCCACCACGTCGATCTCGAGGGCAATTCCGCTGTCGGCAATCTCGATGTGCTCGGGCCGAATACCGAACATCACCTCCGTGGCCGACCCGAGAGTCTGCCGCGGAACCGGAACCACCTGATCGGCCAGGCGGACACCGCCGTCGGTGACCGGAGCGCGGAACAAGTTCATCGACGGCGAGCCCATGAACCCGGCGACGAACGCATTGACCGGGGTGCGGTACAGCTCGCGCGGGGTGGCGCACTGTTGCAGCACACCACCTTTGAGCACCGCGACCCGATCGCCCATCGTCATGGCCTCGACCTGATCGTGGGTGACGTACACCGTCGTCGTCCCGAGCCGGCGCTGCAGCTGAGCGATCTGCGTGCGCGTCTGCACCCGAAGTTTGGCGTCGAGGTTGGACAGCGGCTCGTCCATCAGGAACACCTGGGGTTGGCGAACGATGGCGCGCCCCATGGCAACCCGCTGACGTTGGCCGCCCGAGAGTGCCTTGGGCTTGCGATCGAGGTACGGCTCCAGGTCGAGCAGCTTCGCAGCCTCCTCGACACGAGTACGAATGTCCTCCTTGTTCGCCTTCGCCAGCTTGAGGGCGAACCCCATGTTCTCGGCGACGGTCATGTGCGGGTACAGCGCGTAGTTCTGGAACACCATCGCGATGTCGCGATCCTTGGGTTCGGAGTTGGTGACGTCCTTGCCGCCGATGAGGATGCGGCCGGAGTTGACCTCTTCGAGCCCCGCGAGCATCCGGAGCGACGTCGACTTGCCACAGCCGGACGGACCGACCAGAACGAGGAACTCACCGTCCTCGATGTGCAGGTCGAGCTCGTTCACCGCGGGGGCGTCGGAGCCGGGAAACAGCCTGGTCGTACGCTCGAACGTGATAGTTGCCATGACAAATAGATCCCTCCACCGGCAGGAACGTGCCGGACGATCCGAGTGTGGGGTGACGGCGGGAGCCGACGGGCACATAGTATGGCCCCAATCACAACGAGGAGAGAGGTGGCCGGGTGAGCGGCTCTGTGTCCAGACGAACCGCCCTGCGAGGGCTGGCCGCGGCCGCAGTGGCCGCCGGTGCTGCCGCCCTCCCGGTGGCGTCGACGACGCGCCGCGCGCTGGCCGACGACTTCCTCCGGGGCCAGAGCCCCCTGCTGTTCCATTCACCGCCGCTGACGCCGTTCCGGGACGAACTGCCGCGGTTGCCGCTGATCGGCGGCACGGAGATCTCGCTCGACGCGCACAGCTCCACCCACGCCTTCCACGCCGATCTACGGCCCGCGCCCACCTTCGGATACGGCGAATGCGACTACCTCGGCCCCACCATCGAGTCGCAGACCGGCCAGCCCTGGACGCTGAAGTACTCCAACACCACCGCAGGTAACCCGCTCGCCGCGGACATCGACACCTCGCTGCACGGGATGAGCGAGATGGACCGCACGATGACGCCGACGTCGCTGCACCTGCACGGCAGCATCACCGAGCCGGCGAGCGACGGGCACTCCGAGATGCTGGTGCGCCCGGGCGAGTCGATGACGCACAACTTCCCGGGACTCAACGACGCTGCGGGACTGTGGTACCACGACCACGCCATGTCGATGACGCGCATCAACGTCTATGCAGGCCTGCTCGGCATGAACCTCGTCCGTGATCGGTGGGACACCGGCACATCCGACAATGCGCTCGGTCTGCCCTCGGGTGAGTTCGAGTTGCCGCTGGTGCTGCAGGAAAAGATCATGAATCCCGACGGCAGCATGAGCATCCGCTCCAATATCACCGTGCCGCAAGGCAAATGGGAAGGCGGCGGCACCGGAGACGTCGGCGTCGTCAACGGCAAGATCTGGCCGACGATGGAAGTCGCCCGGGGTATGTACCGTCTACGAGTCGTCAACGCCGGGTCGTACAGCGTGTGGAACCTGTTCTTCACCAACAGGCTTCGCTTCTGGGTCATCGGAAACGACGGTGGATTGCTCGACGCCCCGGTGGAAGCCACCAGCATCCGGCTCGCGCCTGCCGAGCGCGCCGACATCCTCGTCGACTTCGGTGCCGTCGAACCGGGCGCACTGATCGAGCTGCTCAACGACGAGCCGCCACCGGCGCAGGCCGCGTCCCTCGGAGCGGTGCCGATGCCACTGTTCTGCCAGTTCCGCGTCGCGTCCGCAGCCGGGTTCCGCGGCGGGATGCCGTCGTTGCTGCGCGGCGGGAAGGGACAGCCGGATGTGTTGCCGCCGTTGCCGACCCCCACGTTCACGCGAACGGTCACGGTCAACCAGCCGTCCGGTGGGCTGAACCTGGACATGACGCTGATGAACCTGAACAACCTGCGGTACTCGGACCCGGACATCGAGATGCCCGAGCAGGGGACCGTGGAGATGTGGAACATCGTCAACACGACGGTCGAGCCGCACCCGATTCACCTGCACCTGGCGCACTTTCGGACATTGGGACGCATCCCCATCGACCTGGCCGCGTACCAACGCGACTTCCCCCGGCCGACATTCGGTACGAGATGGGCTCCGCCGGTGGAGAGGTTCCTCACCGGTCCATCGGTGCCGCCGGCGGCGTGGGAAGCAGGGTGGAAGGACACCGTCAACACCTACCCGGGCACCGTCACGCAGATCCTGGTCCGATTCCCGACGGCCGACGAACTCGGCTTCGACCCCGACGCCACCTTCGCGGGACCGGCTGCGCACCACGGCGGTCACGACATGAGCGGTCATGACATGGGTGGATCGAGCGAGCTGCAGGGCTACATGTGGCACTGCCACATGCTCGATCACGAGGACCACGAAATGATGCTGCGGTACCGCACCATCGCTCCGTGACGTAGTTTTTCCGAACCTGTCCGGGGCCGGGGGTTGGTTGCGTTCACCGTCCGGTCGGCTCACACTGACCCTGCGGCACGCTCTCGACAATGGAACGGACCTCGGCCATGACCAGCGGAACCAAATCCGAGCCCTGGGCACTCACCACCGCCCCCGGTACTTCCGAATACACCATGTACCGCGATCCCGACCACGAGCCACCCGCCCTCGTATGTCAGGTGGGGTCGACGACCCTGCGATACCGCATCGAGGCGGTCGAGGATCTGCACGCGTGGCTCACCGAACGTGCCGACTGGGTGTTGCTCGGTGCCGCGGACGAGAAGAAGACGGCTGCTCCTGACACGGTCGAAGCGTGGGGGCGCTCGCCCGACAACCCGGTCGGCGGTTGGTACGGGCTCAGGAACGGATACCGCGGCAGGTTCGGGATGTACCTGCCGCCGCTCCTCGAAGAACTCGGCCTGGCCGAGCTCACCCACAACGCGCGGAACAACAGCATGCGCGCGTTGTAGCGCGGACACCGAGAAACCTGTCGGTGGATGGGTATAGCTTTCGTGGGGTGAAGGCATGGGGGGATGTGTTCGGGCTCGGGGACCAGGAATTGGTCTCCGAGCTCGCCGACGTGTCTTCCCACGAAAACGCTTTGGCTGCATCGAGATTGGCATTGCTCGCCGAGATCGACCGGCGTGGCCTGGCGATGAAACTCGGGCAGTCCTCCGTCACCCGCTGGTACGCGAGGTCGGTGCGCATCACCGACGGATCCGCAACCCGCCAGATGGAACTCGGGCAATGGCTCACCCAATGGCCGAGCGTGCTCGACGCCCTCGCCGGCAGTGACATCCACGCCGGCCACGCCTCGGCGATCGCCGACGGCTACGCCACCGTGGTGGTCGCCGACCCCACCCTCGACGAGCGGTGCCGCGACGCCGTCGTCGCGGAACTGCTCGAGACCGCGATGCGCAGCACCGCCGGGCAGGTCACCGCCCGAGCGCAGGCCTTGGCGCATTCCGCGGCGGAGGACGCGCGAGCTCGACACGAGCAGGCCGAGAAGAAACGACTAGAGCAGGAACGAGAGCGCGAGCAAGAACAGGCGGGCCGAGCCGATGCCGGTGGTTCGAATGATGCCGGCGGCTCCGGTGACGCAGGTGGCCCGGGTGATGCAGGCGGCTTGGGTGACGCAGGGCCCGAACCTGCTGGGCCCGAACCTGTTCCGTCGGGGCCGCCGCCGGTACCGGTGTCGGAGAACCCGAACCTGAACCGGTTCGATATCCATCCTCTGGCCAACGGGCGTTTTCGCGTCGGCGGCGACGTCGACCGGATGCTGGCCGAGAAACTGCTCACCGCCCTGTCGCCATTGACGGCTCCGCGGCCGGGCCCGGGTGGGGAACGCGACCCGCGGAGTCCGTCGAAGCGGCGGGCCGATGCACTCGATCGGATTCTCGACCGGCACCTACGCGGTGGCAGCCGCGGGGCGTCGGGCGGGTCGCGGGCGTCGGTGCACCTGATCGTTCCGCTGCGGGACCTGCTCAGCGACCGCGAAGAGAAGCAAAACGATGGCACAGCAACGGGTTCGGCGGGATCCAGCGTGGCTGCCGCGGGCTCCTCGGACAGTGGTGGTCGCGACAGTGTCGGTTTCGGCGGCGAGGATGCGAGTCGCGATGATGGCGACGGCAGCGGTCCGACTGGCTCGCGTCCTGATGCCGCTGCCCGAGGCGAGGCCGCTGCACGCGGCGAAACAGCAGTCGGCGGTGACGGCGGTGATGGTGCCGGGCGGACGTCTGCGCCCGAGCCGGGCGATGCGGACTGGCCGTTCCACCTCGACTGGACCGGCCCGATCAGTCGCTCCCTCGTCGAACTTCTCACCTGCGACGCAGACCTCACCCCGGTGATCGTCGACCACCACGGCGTCCCGCTCGCGCTCGGGCGCACCACCAGACTCGCCACCGACGACCAACGCATCGCCCTGACCATCCGCGACCGATGCTGCGTCATGTGCGGCCGCCCCGCACAGTGGTGCCACGCCCACCACGTGAGGTTCTGGGAACACGGCGGCAGAACCGACCTGAACAACCTCGCGCTGGTCTGCGGCGAATGCCACCGCCTCGCCCACCACGGCCACTGGCAACTGCTCATGGGCGACGACGGACACCCCTACGCCATCCCGCCCGAATCCATCGACCCCACACGGCAACCCATCCCCAGCTACCACCGACGACAACGCCGCGCAGCCTGACCACGCGTCAGCTGCGACCCTTCGACTCGACTATTCGTCTCCGGCCGTCCTCGGCGGGGGTACGAGGCTGCGGTAGTGCGCTGCGATCTCGCCCGGTGTTGTGAACCAGACGCCGTCGCCGTTGTCGGTCATGTGCTGCAGCGCCGCGCGGAACCGTCGAAGTCGATAGGGCTGGCCGGTGAGGAAGGTGTGCAGCGAGATCGCGAGCACCAATGGTTGGCGCTCCGCGTTCTCCTTCGATTCGTCGAAACTGTCGATGATGTTGCGCTCGAACGTCGTTGCAGTCTGGTGATGGTGGACGAACACCGGTAGGTCGTTCACCTCGTGCGGGTACGGGACACTGAGCAACGGCCCGCCGCGGGTCTTCAGCCACACCGGCTGATCGTCGATGGGCCAGTCCAGCGTGTACTCGTAGCCGCGTTCGGCGAGAAGGTCCTCGGTCACGCGGCTGGGGTTGGCACCGGGGCTCATCCAACCCCGAGGCGGGGCACCCTCGTGACGCTCGATCGCGGAGGTGACCTCGTCTATAGAGCGCCGTTCGTCGTCCTCGTTCTGATCGTTGGGCTGTACGGCGTTGGTTCGGCCGTGCGCGACGACCTCGGCATCGAGGGCGCGGAAGGCCTCGATCAGTTGCGGGGCATGCTCGTACACCTCGGTGTTGACGAGCACGGTCGGGCGAATGCCGCTCTGCTGCACCGTCTCTGCGATTCGAAACCCACCGACTCGGTTGCCGTACTCACGCCACCCCCAGTTGTAGGTGTTGGGCTGGTCCATCGCGGGCGTGTATCCGAGGCCGGGTTCGCCATCGTCGTACGGAAAGTGCTCGCAATTGACGGCCACGTACACCGCGAGGCGCGCACCGCCCGGCCAGTCGAACTGTGGACGATCGCCGATGGGGGAGTAGTCGAAGCGTCCGTGAGAGGCGAGGGGCATGACCGCAGAATTGCCCACGGTCGTTTCCTGCAAACCAACTGCGTCGATGGCGAATTCGGTGGATGGACATCTCGGGCAGTCCGGTTGCCGCCCGTAGTGGTGCACGTGATTCCAGCGCAACGATCGAACCGCGACGGAGTTCGTTGCCCCGGTTCGTCGTCGTCCAGATTGCGGTGGCTACCGATGCTGCTCGGGTTGCCTCGAGAAGGGCGACTCCGTCGGCGGTCAGTGGGAATGCTTTTGTCGGTTGGCGGCAAATCGGGCTTTCTTCTGACGGTTTCCGCAGGTGTTCATGTCGCACCATTTCCGGCTGCGGCTTTGGCTGGTGTCGAAGAACGCCGCTCGGCAAGTCGGCGATGCGCACAGTGCCAGCTTTCCGTCCCGCTCGCCGGAGATGATGTCGATGGCGTCGTCGGCGATGACGCCCAGGGCGTGAAAACACTGCTCTGTAGCGCCAGGACCGGCGGGTGGATGCGTTCAGGCACGGCTGCGCCCGCCGATCTTGACCAACTTAAAGTCAGGCTGGACTGTTTGTTGATTTAGCGCTACTGTGCAAAGTGTGACTACCGACACAGGGCTCGACGACGCAGCGGCGCCCACCGAGCGCCGGACCCAGGCCGAACGCACCGCGGGCACTCGGGCGAAGCTGCTCGACGCCGCGATCGACTGCCTGGTCGAGCTGGGCTTCGCCAAGACCAGCACCCAGGAGATCGCCCGGCGTGCCGGTGTCTCCCGCGGTGCGCAGCTGCACCACTTCCCGACCAAGGAATCCCTGCTGATCGCGGCCGTCGAGCACCTGGTCGATCGTCGTCTCTCGGAGATCCTCGAAGCCGAACCGGACCCCGAGCGAGGGCCCGAGATCCTCGCCGACGCATTCTCCGGTCCCCTCTTCCACGCAGCGCTCGAGCTCTGGGTGGCGGCCCGTACCGATCCGGCCCTCCACGAGGCGATGATTCCGCTGGAGCGGCGCGTCGCCGAGGCCATTCAGGGCGGTGCCCAGATCGTCATGGGTAGTCGGATGTCTCCCGAATCCATCGAGCTCAGTGTCGAACTCGCCCGCGGACTGGCCGTCTCGGCGCTGTTCCGTACTCCCGAAGCCGACGCGCAACTGCGCGGGCGGCTCCTTCCGATCTGGTCCGAAAAGGTGATGGACGCGTGAACGCAACACTTCCCGAACAACTCGACGTGTTGGTGGTCGGAGCCGGTTTCGCGGGCTTGGCCGCGGTGGCCAAGATCCTCGCCGCCGACCCGAGCGCCGACGTGACCGTCATCGAACGCGCGTCCGACGTGGGTGGGACGTGGCGCGACAACACCTACCCCGGGTGTGCATGCGACGTGCCGACCTCGCTGTACTCGTTCTCGTTCGCACCCAGTCCCAAGTGGAGTCATACCTTCGCGCGGCAACCGGAGTTGTTCGACTACCTGCGTTCGGTGGTGGATCGTCTGAACCTCAACGATCGCATCGTCACGAACTGCGAACTTCGGTCCGCGACCTGGGACGAGGCGACCAAGCGATGGTCGGTGCAGACGTCTCGCGGGTCGGCGAGCGCCAGGGTGTTGGTCGCTGCCACCGGGGCACTGTCCACTCCGAAGATCCCGGACGTCCCGGGCATCGACACGTTCGCCGGCACCGTGTTCCACTCCGCCACCTGGAATCACGAGCACGACCTCACCGGTGAGCGGGTCGCCGTGATCGGCACCGGAGCCTCGGCCGTGCAGTTCGTACCCGAGATCGTCGACCGCGCCGAACGGCTCACCGTCTTCCAGCGCACTCCCGCATGGGTGATTCCGCGCCTGGACCGCACCATCGGCCGGCTCGAAAGAACAGTGTACGAAAAGATCCCCGCGGCCCATCGCGCGGTGCGCGGTGTCATCTACGGCTATCGCGAGGCCTACGTCACGGTGCTGGCGGACAATCCGTGGATGCTGCCCGCGGTGAAGGTGTTCGCCAAGGCCAACTTGAAGCGGCAGGTCAAGGATCCCGCGACGCGGGCCGCTCTCACCCCCGATTACGCACCCGGGTGCAAAAGGCTTCTGCTGTCCAATGATTGGCTGCGGACGTTGGATCGTCCCGATGTCGATCTCGTGACGTCGGGCCTGGCGTCGGTGACCGAGAACGGCGTCGTCGACGCCTCGGGCCGCAACCACGAGGTGGACACGATCATCTTCGCGACCGGGTTCACCCCCACCGAGCCGCCGGTGTCTCATCTGTTGCGCGGCAACGACGGTCGGACGCTGGCGGAGCACTGGGACGGTAGTCCGCAGGCGCATCTGGGGACCACCGTCGCAGGCTTTCCGAACCTGTTCCTGATGTACGGCCCCAACACCAACCTCGGGCACAGTTCCATCGTCTACATGCTCGAGTCGCAGGCCAATTACGTGGTGTCCGCGCTGAACGAGATGAAGCATCGGAGGGTCGCGGCCGTCGAGGTCAACGAAGCCGCTCAGCGCCAGCACAATTCGTGGGTCGACTCCGCGCTCGACGGCACCGTCTGGAATGCCGGTGGCTGCTCGAGCTGGTACCTCGACGCCAATGGCCGCAACTCGACGATGTGGCCCACCTACACGTTCAAGTTCCGCAACAAGACGCGCGAGTTCGACGTCGCGAACTATCGGCTCGCGTCCGACACTCTCGAATCCGACCACGAGGTGGTAACAGCATGAGTGACTACGACGTATTGATCATCGGCTCCGGTTTCGGCGGTAGTGTCGCCGCATTGCGCGCAGTCGAGAAGGGCTACCGGGTGGCGGTTCTCGAGTCCGGTCGCCGATTCGAGGACGACGAACTGCCGAAGACCAGCTGGCGTCTACGAAAGTACCTGTGGGCTCCGGCCCTGGGTTGCTATGGGGTGCAACGCATTCACCTGCTGCCCGATGTGCTGGTGATGGCGGGGGCCGGCGTCGGCGGAGGGTCGCTGAACTACGCGAACACGCTGTACCAACCGCCGGCGAAGTTCTTCGAGGATCCCCAGTGGGGTTCGATCACCGACTGGCAGCGCGAGCTGAACCCGTACTACGACCAGGCCCGCCGGATGCTCGGCGTCGAGACCAACCCGACCATCACCGCCTCGGACAAGGTGATGAAGGAGGTGGCGGAGGACATGGGCGTGGGGGACACGTTCACCTCGACCCCGGTGGGCGTCTACTTCGGTGACCGCGGCAAGACTGCACCCGACCCGTTCTTCGGTGGTGCAGGCCCCGAGCGCACCGGGTGCACCGAGTGCGGAGCGTGCATGACCGGCTGCCGCGTCGGCGCGAAGAACACCCTCGTCAAGAACTACCTGTATCTCGCCGAACACGCAGGCGCGCATGTTCTTCCGTTGACCACGGTCGTGGACGTGCGCCCGAACGGCGCAGGCTACGACGTGGTGACGCGACGGACGGGCGGGAAGCTGCGTCGCAAGGAGAAGACGATCACCGCCGATCAGGTGATCTTCTCGGCCGGCACCTACGGCACCCAGAAGCTGATGCTCGCGGCCAAGGAGAAGGGCTCGTTGCCTCGGCTGTCGGAGCGGATCGGCTCGCTCGTGCGCACCAACTCCGAGGCCGTGCTCGCCGCGACCGCCAGGGGCCGCGAGGTCGACTATCACGAGGGTGTGGCGATCACGTCGTCGTTCCATCCCGACGATCACACCCACATCGAGCCGGTGCGATACGGCAAGGGCAGCAACGCCATCGGCCTGTTGCAGACCGTGCTCAGCGACGGCGGCGGCAAGATGCCACGCATCCTCAAGACCCTCGGCGTCGCGTTGCGTCATCCCGGCGCTGCGGCGCGGAGCCTGTCGGTACATCGGTGGTCGGAGCGCACCGTCATCGCACTGGTGATGCAGACCGACGACAACTCGCTCGAGCTCGGATCCAAGAAGGGGCCGTTCGGGCGTCGCCTCACCAGCAGGCCCGGTGCGGGTGATCCACCGCCGCAGTGGATTCCGCAGGGGCACGAGGCCATTCGTCTGCTCGCGGACAAGATCGGCGGCGACCCGGGCGGATCGATCGCCGAGATCGTCAACATTCCGATGACCGCGCACTTCCTCGGTGGCTGCGCGATCGGTGACTCGCCGCAGACCGGGGTGATCGACGGGTACCAGCGGGTCTACGGCTACGAGGGACTGCACGTGCTCGACGGCTCTGCCGTCAGCGCCAACCTCGGCGTCAATCCGTCCCTGACGATCACCGCCCAGGCCGAGCGCGCAATGGCGTTGTGGCCCAACAAGGGTGAAGCCGATCGGCGACCCGCGGTGGGATCGGGGTATCGGGAGATCGCACCCACACAGCCGGTGCACCCGGTGGTGCCGGTGTCGGCCCCGGGTGCCTTGCGGCTCCCGCTGACCGTCGTGGGGAGGGATCGATGATGTGGAGTGTCACCGAATCCGAGACCGAGCGCACCGATTGGCCGATCAGCCCGGCAGCGCCGTGGCCGGCGAACGTTCGCGCCACGATCTGGTGGCATCGGGCCCGGTCGTCGGAGTTCGCGCCGGCCGGAGCCAAGACGCTGCCGATCACGATGTGCATGATCGTCGACTACACCACCTCGCCGGTCGGCCCGTACCGCGAGATCCTGGCGAGCCCGGCCCTGCGCCGGGACGTCGGACGCGTTCCGCGGATGGCGGTGCCGTTCATCGCCGTGGATTCCGCGACGTCGGTGCACGGCGGCCGGACCAACTGGCACCTGCCCAAGGTGCTGGCCGAATTCGAGGGCGACGTGCTGGGCGAGGCCGGGGCGAGCGGCGACGAATGGTCGGTCCGGACGACGTCCCGCGGCGTCGGACCGCAGTTCCCGATGCTCGGCTCGATCGGTTTCGCGCAGCCGGTGCCCGGCGGATCGGCCGTGGCCGTCGCGAGTCTGAGGGGCAAGGCCAGGGTGGCTCGCGTCGAGGTGGACGCCAAGGGCCCGACGTTGAGTCGCTGGATGCCGTCGGGCACGCATTTCGGCTTGCAGATCGTGTCGGGGTCGATGCGGACCGGTGAAGCGCGCCTGGTCGGATAGCGACTACCCCGCTTTTCTTGACTTAGTCCAGATTAGGGGCATACTGGGGTACATGCAGCTCACCGAACGTGTCGACCCCGCAGCGCAGTTGCGCTCGGTGGGTCTACGCGTCACCGGACCCCGAGTTGCAGTTCTGGATGCGGTCACAGCCCGACCGCATTCGGACGCCGACGACATTGCTGCCGCCGTTCGCGAGAGCGGCGGCTCGGTGTCGACCCAGGCCGTCTACGACGTGCTCAGGGCCTGCGTCGACGCAGGTCTGCTGCGTCGCATCGAACCTGCGGGTTCGGCTGCGCTGTACGAGAGCCGGACGGCGGACAATCATCACCACCTCGTGTGCCGGGAATGCCACGCGGTGGCCGATGTCGACTGCGTCGTCGGAGCAGCGCCGTGTCTCGTACCCGAGGACACGCACGGATTCGTCGTCGACGAAGCCGAAATCGTCTTCTGGGGTTTGTGCGGCGACTGCACGAGGCATTCCGTCTAGTACTGCGGTCCAGCGTACGGCCGCTCGGTTTCACCGATTTTCGAGAAGCAGCCCCTTCTCGAACCCGATTCAGCCCTTCAGGAGGCTTCGTATGACCAAGCCGATCACCAACAAACCGACTACCAGCAACTCGGGAATTCCCGTGCCCAGCGACGATCAGTCGCTGACCGCCGGAACGCAGGGTCCGATTCTTCTGCACGATCACTACCTCATCGAGAAGATGGCGCAGTTCAACCGTGAGCGGGTCCCGGAGCGCGTCGTGCACGCCAAGGGCGCAGGCGCGTTCGGTGAACTCGAGATCACCGGAGACATCAGCAAGTACACCAAGGCGAAGGCGCTGCAGCCCGGTGCCAAGACCGAGATGCTGGCGCGCTTCTCCACCGTCGCCGGCGAGCAGGGCAGCCCCGACACCTGGCGCGACCCGCGTGGCTTCTCGCTCAAGTTCTACACCGAGGAAGGCAACTGGGACCTGGTCGGCAACAACACCCCGATCTTCTTCGTCAAGGACCCGATCAAGTTCCAGGACTTCATCCGCAGCCAGAAGCGCATGCCCGACTCCGGTCTGCGTGACAACAACATGCAGTGGGACTTCTGGACCCTTTCGCCCGAGTCGGCACACCAGGTGACATGGCTCATGGGTGACCGCGGCATCCCCAAGTCGTTCCGCCACATGGACGGATTCGGCTCGCACACCTACCAGCTCATCGCCGAGGACGGCACGAAGACCTGGGTGAAGTTCCACTTCAAGACCGACCAGGGGATCGACTACCTGACACAGGACAAGGCGGACGAGGTCGCGGGCACGTCGCCCGACCATCACCGTCAGGACCTGTTCGGATCCATCAATAACGGCGACTTCCCCAGCTGGACCCTCAAGGTCCAGCTCATGCCGTACGACGAGGCCGAGAACTACAAGTACAACCCGTTCGACCTCACCAAGGTCTGGTCGCAGAAGGACTACCCGCTGATCGAGGTCGGCAAGATGACCTTGAACCGCAACCCGGAGAACTTCTTCGCGCAGATCGAGCAGAGCTCGTTCGAGCCGTCCAACACCGTGCCCGGCATCGGCTTCAGCCCCGACAAGATGCTGCTCGGACGCGTCTTCTCCTACGCCGACGCGCACCGGTACCGCATCGGAGCGAACTACGCGCAGCTGCCGGTCAACGCCCCGAAGTCCGAGGTCAACTCGTACTCCAAGGACGGCAACATGCGGTACTCGTTCAACTCTCCGGAGACGCCCGTCTACGCGCCGAACTCGTTCGGCGGCCCGTCGGCGGACACGAACAAGTACGGCGACGACGGAGCGTGGGACTTCGAGCCTCGTTTCGTGCGTACCGGGTACATCGAGCACCCCGAAGACGGCGACTTCGTGCAGGCCGGAGCCTTGGTCCGCGAGGTCATGGACGACGCGCAGCGTGAGCGTCTCGTCGGAAACATCGTCGGACACGTCCTCAACGGCGTGAGCGAGCCCGTTCTGAGCCGGGTGTTCGAGTACTGGACCAATGTCGATGCCGACCTCGGCAAGAAGGTCGAGGAAGGCGTTCGGTCGCAGCAGAACGAGACCGCACCGACCACCGGTGCAGGCGCAGTCGACGATCCTGCCGACGAGGCCGCCAAGGTCTGATCCGACCGGTTCTGGGATCGGCGTCACATCGACGGTGGCGCCGATCCGGAACAATGCACGTCGACCTGCCGTTGTGCAGTACAGACGAAAGCACAATAATGGCGTGCGATGCACACCGTCGTCCAACGGCAGGGAGGCCACATCATGACGAACCCCATCACCAGTACCCTCGACGCAGGTCAGCAGAAGATCGCCGGCGACGCACTCCAGGGAACCGTGGTCGATCTCATCGACCTCTCGCTGATCGCGAAGCAGGCGCACTGGAACGTGATCGGTAAGAACTTCCGGTCGGTGCACCTCGAACTCGACGAGTTGGTCACGGCCGCACGTGAATTCACCGATCAGGCCGCCGAGCGCGCCACCGCCATCGGGGTCAGCCCCGACGGCCGCGCAGCCACCGTCTCCTCGACGGCGGGCACCAAGGGCTTCGGTGCCGGGTGGACTCAGGACAGCGAGGTCGTCCCCGCTGTCGTCGACAACATCGCTGCGGTCGTCGAACGTCTTCGCGGACGCATCGCCGACACCGGCGAAGCCGATCCGGTGACCCAGGACCTACTCATCGGCATCACAGCTCGGCTCGAGCAGCTGCACTGGATGTGGCAGGCCCAGGCCAGCTGACGTTTCTCCACGACAGGCCCCTCGCGTACTGCGGGGGGCCTGTTGCTTTCGTCCGACGATTGTTTGCCCGCACCACCCCCGGGTATCCGACGCTCATGCCTGTCCCCACACCGACTGTCGGTGCAGTTCTGCTCGACATCGACGGCACCCTCGTCGATTCCAACTACGTGCACGTCGACGCCTGGTCGCGTGCGTTTCGTGAGGCGGGCCACGAAGTGCCGTCGTGGCGTGTTCATCGAAGCATCGGCATGGACGGGTCGAAGTTGCTGGAGACACTCGTCGGCTCGTCCGACAGTGCACTGGCGCAGGAAGCGAAGAAGCTGCACGGCGAGTACTACGCCGAGGCCTCGTCCGATCTCGAAGTGCTACCGGGTGCCCGGGAACTGTTGGCGGACTTGAGTACCCGTGGAGTGACCGTGGTGCTCGCAACATCGGCTCCCGAGAGCGAACTGTCGACGTTGCGAGATCTGTTGGACGTCGAGGATTCGGTTGCTGTCGTCACGTCCGGTGAGGACGCAGAGGTCGCCAAGCCGGAGCCCGACATCATCGCGGTGGCTCTGGAACGGGCAGGCGTCGAGGCTGTCGACGCGGTGATGGTCGGCGACAGTGTGTGGGACATCGAGTCGGCCGGGCGCGCGGGCGTACGCGCCATCGGCGTGTTGAGCGGCGGAATCTCGCGCAGCGAATTGCTCGACGCGGGCGCGGCAGCGGTGTTCGACGACCCGGCCGATCTGCTCGAGCACGTCGAGAGCAGCCCGATCTTCGCTGGAAAGGCATGTGCTTGAACGACTTCCGAAAGCCGTACCCCCGGGTTGACGGTTATGTCGCCATCGAAAGTTACGGAGCCATCGGCGACGGCCGAACCGTGGCGATGATCGCCGACGACGGCCGCATCGACTGGTTTCCGGTGCCCAACCTCGACTCGCCGCCGCCGTTCGCAGCATTGCTCGACGCGCCACACGGCGGCTACATCGAACTGACGCCCGTGGAAGAGTTCACCGTCCAACGCAAATTCGTCCCAGGGACAAACGTTCTGAGTACCACGTTCCGCACCGACTCCGGTTCCGTGCGCATCACCGACTCGTTGAACACCGGGGTCGCCGGCCGGCTCCCGTGGGTGGAGTTGGCCCGTCGCGTCGAGGGTCTCGACGGCACCGTCGAGCTGAGGTGGTCCGTCGCGCCGGGCACCATGCTCGGCATCGCGTCGCCGTGGGCGTACGACACCGAGCACGGCACCGTCCTGCGGGTCGACGGATTGACCTTGGCGGTGCGGACTCTGGGCATCGAGAACGTGCGCGTGGCCGACCGCGACATCGGTGGGGTCGTCAGCACGCAACCGGGTTCTCGGCATGTGCTGGGTGTGGTGGGCACGGAGAACGAGCCGCTGCCGTTGCCCGATCCGCAGCATCTCGACGAGGGGATCGACCGGACCATCGACAACTGGCGTGTGTGGTCCGACGAGTTCTCGTACGAGGGTCCGTGGGCAGAGCATGTGGCTCGCAGCGCGCTGGCCCTTAAACTGTTGCTGCACAGTCCGTCCGGTGCCATCGCCGCCGCCGCGACAACCTCGCTACCCGAGAACCGGACCGGTGGCAAGAACTGGGACTACCGCTACGCCTGGGTTCGCGACGCCGCGTACACCATTCGCGCTCTGCAACGGTTCGGTCTCCGTGAGGAGATCCACGCCGCGGTGGCGTGGCTGCTGAGGGTCATCCGTGTCAACGATCCGTTGGTCAACGTCTTCTACACCCTCGGCGGTGAATTGCCCGGTGGCACCGAACAACCCGACGTTCCCGGTTGGCGGGGCATCGGGCCGGTGGTCAACGGAAACGCCGCGGCGGACCAGCTGCAGTTGATGATCTTCGGTGACCTGTTCTCGATCATCCGGCAGTACGTCGACGCAGGAAACATCCTCGATGCGCAGACCGGTCGGCTGCTCGCGACCATCGCCGACGAGGCGTGTGATTCGTGGCAGCGCAAGGACGCCGGGATCTGGGAGCTCGAGGACGAACAGCACTACACCAGTTCCAAACTGGGCTGTTGGCAAGCGCTGGACTGCGCGGTGCACCTGGCCGAAGCAGGGGAGATCCCGGGCATACCCGATCGGTGGAAGGCGGAGAGAGAACGCATCCGCCACTACGTCGAATCCGAATGCTGGTCGGACGAGCGCCAGGCCTATCTCGCGTACCCGGGTGCGGACGGCCTCGACGCGTCGGTGCTGCTGGCAGCCGAGATGGATTTCGATCGTGGAGAACGTCTTTCGTCCACCATCGATGCTCTCGTCGAAGAACTCGGTGCCGGACCGCTGATGTATCGATACAGCGGGGTGTCCGAGGAAGAAGTGACCTTCGTGGCCTGCGCCTTCTGGCGGGTGTCGGCGCTCTCCTGCGTCGGCCGAGACGACGAAGCCACAGCCCTGATGGACCAGCTGGTCGAGCTCTCGAACGACGTGGGGTTGTACAGCGAAATGATCGATGCTTCGGATGGATCGTTTCTGGGTAACTTCCCGCAGGGCTTGAGCCACCTGGCCCTGGTGAATGCGGCGCTGACCATCGCGCGCTCGCACGACGCCACAGCCTGACATCAACCTCTAGCGCAAAGTGGGATCGTATGGATCTGGGAATCGACGGCAGAACAGCGCTGGTGACCGGGGCCGACTCCGGCATCGGTTGGCACACGGCGAAAATGCTGTTGGCCGAGGGCGTTCGGGTCGTCATCAGCGACAAGGATCAGGACTCGCTCGACGCCGCCGCGGCCGAACTCGCGGCAGCGGAGGGCCGGTTGTTCGCGTTCGCTGCGGACGTGACCGACACCGAGGCCGTCGAGAAATTGGCAGTACAGACGCAGAAGGCAGTGGGCGACATCGACATTCTCGTTCAGTCCTCGGGCGTGACCGGAGCGCAGGGACTGTTCCACGAGATCGACGAGGAAGGGTGGCGGTCCACCCTCGACATCGACCTGATGGGCCCGGTCCGCCTGCTACGGGCATTTCTGCCTGCGCTACGCCGCGGCGGTTGGGGACGCATCGTGCTGTTGACGTCGGAGGATGCCGTGCAGCCCTACGACGACGAATTACCTTATTGCTCGGCCAAAGCCGGGGTTCTGGCTCTGGCCAAGGGCCTCTCGCGCAGCTACGCGTCGGAGGGACTACTGGTCAACGCCGTCTCTCCCGCGTTCATCCACACCCCGATGACCGACGCGATGATGGACAAACGCGCCGAGGAGAAGGGCACCGACCGCGACGGTGCCGTCGAGAGCTTCCTCGACGAGGAGCGTCCGTACATGGAACTCGGACGTCGAGGCGAGCCCGAGGAAGTCGCCTCGGTGATCACCTTCCTGTGCTCGGACCGCGCCAGCTTCGTCAACGGATCGAACTACCGAGTCGACGCCGGCTCCGTCGCAACTATCTAGGAGACACATATGACCAATTTCGGATACACCTTGATGACCGAGCAGAGCGGCCCGAAAGAGTTGGTGCAGTACGCCGTCGGTGCCGAGAAAGTCGGCTTCGACTTCGAGGTCAGCAGCGATCACTACTCACCGTGGCTCTCGTCCATGGGCCACTCGCCGTACGCCTGGACGACCCTGGGCGCGGTGGCTCAGGCCACCGAACGCGTCGAGCTGATGACGTACGTGACGTGCCCGATCATCCGGTACCACCCGGCGGTCGTCGCGCAGAAGGCTGCGACGTTGCAGATCCTGGCCGACGGACGCTTCACCCTCGGACTCGGCAGTGGTGAGAACCTAAACGAGCACGTCGTCGGCGAGGGATGGCCGTCCATCGACAAGCGCCAGGACATGTTCGTCGAGGCGCTCGAGATCATCCGCGCATTGCACGCCGGTGGCTTGGTCACATACGAGGGCAAGCACTTTCGCGTCGACTCCGCCCGGATCTGGGACCTGCCCGAGGGTGGCGTGCCGATCGGTATCGCCGCCGGTGGTGAGAAGGCGGTGGCGCGGTTCGCCGAGTACGGCGATCACCTCATCGCCACCGAGCCGGATGCCGGTCTCGTCAAGGCGTGGTCCGACAACCACGAGGGACCGGCGCGGTCCATCGGCCAGATCCCCATCTCCTGGGACCCGGACAAGGACGCGGCGATCGATCGTGCGCACGATCGATTCCGCTGGTTCGCCGGTGGCTGGGCCGTGAACGCCGATCTTCCGACGACGGCCGGTTTCGCCGGAGCCACCAAGTTCGTGCGGAAAGAAGATGTGGCCGACACGATTCCGTGCGGACCGGACCTCGATGCCATCGTCGAGGCCGTAAAGCCGTACTGGGAGGCCGGTTACACCGACATCGCCCTCGTGCAGGTCGGCGACGAAACCCAAGAACGGTTCCTCGCCGAGGCCGCAGGCCCACTGTTGGAGAAGCTGCGCGCTGCATCCAGCTGAGCACAAGCGACGAGACCCCGATCGAGACCGTCGATCGGGGTCTCGCGCTGTCACCGAACGTGGATGTCTCTGCGGTCGAGTGCCCTGCCGGTCACTGCGACGACTACGACAGTGAGCAGTGCCGTGGCCGTCAGCACCGACAGTGCGGAGCCGGTCGTGAGCGAACCGGAGTCACCGAAAGTTCCGGAGGCCAGTTGTGTTGCGCGAGTTGCCAGGGCATAGGGCGACACGAAGATTGCCTCGGTCACCTCGGTTGTGAGGAGGAACACCGATGTACCGGCCCCGGCGAGAGCGATGGCAATCGGCACCGCGAACGACCTGATCGCCATCGACAGACCGGATTGCAGAGCCGCCACCGGAAGCGAGCCCACCACGACGAGTGCACTGGTCACGAAGAGCTCGGAAGGAAGCATGCCGTCGAGCGAGAAAACCACCTTGCCGACAACGACGACCGCTGCCAGCATGACGACGTTCATGAACGCGGTCAGCGTTGCCACCACCGCCGTCTTGGCGATCACGATGCGCGTCGACGGAACCGGCCCACTCATCAGGGCATTCCAGTTCCCTCCGCGGTGTTCGGATTTCCACGCCAGCGAGGCCAGTACGGCAACGCCGAGTGCGAGTGGGAACAGTCCGTAGAACACGACTGTGCGCAACCACAACGTGCGCCATCCCTCTGCCAACTCTGCGCCCGACGCGATCGTGTTGAACGTTCCGACCCCCGCGATGATCAGAGGGAGGAGAACGACGACCGCCCATGCCTGCGAGCGCCTGAGCTTGATCATTTCTGCCGAAAACGCATTCATGCTCGTACCTCCTGTCGATCGAGTCGAACGGTCATGAGCCAGAACAACACTGCCCCGACAACTCCGAGAGCGACGATGCTGACGTAGGACGGGTTCAGTGTCACCACCTGCTCGCCTCGGTAGTCGGCGGCGGACGCCGAGGAGTAGTACCCCCACGGCGTCAGGTGCGCTGCCCAGGAGGGGAATCCGGAGGCGCAGATCGCGATGACGGTACCCACGATGCCGATTCCCAGCGCGACCAGTTGGTTGTCCACTCGCGCCGAAATCAGCAGGTGCAGTGCAAGTATTACGATGTTCACCGTCACCGCCGCCGCCGTGTAGCCCAACCACAGACCGGCAGGCAACGGTTGGGTCACCCCGATGGCGGTCCCCAGAAATACACCTGTAGCGCTGGCCGCCACCGTCGCGCCACCGACGACGAGGCCCGTCGAGACGAGCTTCGCCCGCACGAGGGCTCCGCGGTCGGCTCCAGCGGTCTGGTTCAGTAACCAGCCGTTGGACTGGTGCTCGACTTCCACTGTGCGGCTTGCCATGACTGCGATCAGCAGTGGCGACGCGATGGGGACGGCAAGGGACAGCCCGGCCAGTGGCAGTGCCCAGGAGACCGCGGTCGAATCGTTCGACGTCGCCGCGGTGAGAGCGCCGACGAAGGTCAACCCTACGATCGCGGCGACCAACAATGCGGCAATCGCGCCGATGTGCAGGTGCCTGAGTTTGGCGAATTCGTTGCGTACGGTCGTCACAGTCGGCCGCCCTTCGTCAGGTTCATGAATACGTCCTCGAGCGACTGATCGTCGCGTCGAACGCCGTAGACGCCTGCGTTCGCGCCGACGAGCTCCGCCACCACCTGTGCGATACCACGATCGTCGATGCCGGAGAGCCTCAACGTGTGGTCGTCGACTTGCACCGGGATCTTCTGTTGCAGAATCGAACTCGCGCGGCTGGGATCGATCGCGTCGATGAGCACGTCCGGAGTGGAGGCGGCGAACAGCTCGTCGCGGGTGCCTTGGAAAATCAGGCGGCCCTGGCTCAGGATTCCGAGCATGTTCGCCGTCTTGTCGATCTCGCCGAGCAGATGGCTCGAGACCATCACTGTCACACCGTGTTCGGCGAGATGACGGAGCAAGCCGCGGATCTCTTCGATTCCGGCCGGGTCCAAGCCGTTGGTGGGCTCGTCCAGGATCAGGAGTCGTGGTTCGCGCGCGAGTGCCATCACGATGCCCAGGCGCTGTTTCATTCCCAGCGAGTAGTTCTTCACCTTCTTGTCGAGGTGTTCCTGCAGACGGACGGTGGCTACTGCCCGCTCGATCTGTTCGGCGTGCAATCCGAGAGAGCGTTGCACGATACGAAGGTTCTCCGCACCCGTGAGATGTCCGTATCCTGGCGGAGCTTCGATCAGTGATCCGATGTGCGAGAGCACTTCGCGGCGGGTGCCGTGATTCATCGGCCTACCCAGGATCTCCACCTCACCCGAGGTCGGTCGAATCAGGGACAGCAGCATTTTCAAGGTCGTCGATTTGCCCGATCCGTTCGGACCGAGAAAGCCGTAGACGCAGCCCTCAGGAATGCGAAGGTTCACGTCGTCGACGACGGTATGTGTGTCGTAGCGCTTGCCGAGGCTGTGAGTTCTGACGATGTCCATGCCTCGACTCTGGCGCGTCGATCATGGAGAGTCGTCGCACCGGAGTATCGACATGGTCATACTCGAGGATGATGCCGAGCGAATCCCTACGGAGCCAGGCGCGACAGGTTCTTCGAGATGCTCGACGTCAGTGCCTTACCGACGATCGCAGCGAGTCCGGGGACCGGCGCGTCGAAACCGATCGTGTAATCGAGTTCGGTGCCGCCGTCGGCGGTGGGGGTGAACTTCTGCACGCCCCAGTGACCGCGTAGCGGGCCGCCTTTGGTGATGCGGTACTCGATCAGCGAGTTCGGCTCGGAGGTGACCGTCGTTTCCTCGAACGCCGGTAGCGGGCCGAGTTTCAGGCTGCGGGTGGAGCCGACTCCATTGCGCGAGGTGTCACCGTCCCGAACGCGGCCGATCTTGGCCATGAAGAGCGGCCCGAGGTTCTCGTGTTCGGACAGTGCCGCGAACACGACCTCGGGCGGAGAGACGAAACGGTGCTTGACGTGTACGCGGGTGGGTGTCGGCATGTCGAGAAGTCCGTTCGCTGGCTCCGGCAAGGTGGACTCACAGTACGTGAGCACCGCACAACTGAAAATGGACCCGCTCGAGTGAATCGAGCGGGTCCATCTGTGTCGGGGTGGCGGGATTCGAACCCACGACCTCTTCGTCCCGAACGAAGCGCGCTACCAAGCTGCGCCACACCCCGTGTACCGCTGCAGAAGTCTAACTCACGACTGCCTCGGAACGCGAAACGCCCTCGTCGGAGACGTTTTTCGGACCCATTCTCGGGGCCGGAGTCAGCGTGATGAGGGTGGCCTCGGGCCTGCAGCAGAACCGTGCAGGCGCGTACGGTGACGTGCCGATGCCCGCGGAGACGTGCAGTTGGGTGTGTGCGCCCCACTTGGACGGCCCCTTGACGCGCGAACGGTCGATCTCGCAGTTGGTCACCAGGGCACCGTAGAACGGCAGGCACAGCTGGCCGCCGTGGGTGTGACCGGCGAGGACGAGGTCGTATCCGTCCTGGGCGAACTTGTCCAGCACGCGTGGCTCCGGCGAATGGGTGATGCCCAGGCGCAGGTCTGCCAGCGGGTTCGGCTGGCCGGCGATGGTGTCGTAGCGGTCGCGCTTCAGATGCGGATCGTCGACGCCCGCCGACGCGATCCGCACCCCGGCAACCTCCAGTTCGCGGCGTACGTGCGTCACGTCCAGCCAACCCCGCTCGGAGAACGCGGCGCGCAGATCGCGCCAGGGCAACGAGTCGCCGGTGGTGCGCTTGTGATTCTTGTCGAAGTACTTGAACGGGTTCTTCGGCTTGGGCGCGAAGTAGTCGTTGCTGCCGAACACGAACAGACCCGGCCGGGCCAGCAGCGGCCCCAGTGCCTGTACGACGCTGGGCACTGCGCGCTGGTGCGAGAGGTTGTCTCCGGTGTTGACGACCAGATCGGGGTCGAGGCGGTCCAGCTCACGCAGCCAGTTCTGCTTCATCCGCTGGCCGGGCATCATGTGCAGATCGCTGATGTGCAGCACGCGCAGCGTCGCCGAACCCGGCTCGAGCACCGCCATGGACGTCTCGCGCAGCGTGAACGCATTGCGCTCGATGAGTGTGGCGTATCCGACGCCGAGCGCGGCGGCTCCTGCCGTCCCGATCACCGAACTCTTCAGCGGTGACGCTCTGACGGCATCTCGCGCCAGCTCTGCGGCAGAGCGCAGTTGCGTGGAGGCACTGCGCAGTTGCGTCGAGGTGCGGAGAAACGAGGGACTGAATTGTGCGGACACCTCATCCACGATACGGCAGCAACCGGATATGGACGTGCGAGCCGACGACTGCGCCGCGTAGCGTTTCCGCCATGTCCGAACTCAAGGCCCGCCTCCGTACCGACCTCACCGCAGCGATGAAGGCGAAGGACAAACTCCGCCTGGCAACGCTGCGCATGATTCTCGCCGCCATCCAGACCGAGGAGGTCTCCGGCAAGGAGGCCCACGACCTGACCGACGACGACGTTCTCAAAGTGCTTGCCAAGGAAGCGAAGAAGCGCGGCGAGTCGGCCGAGATCTACACGCAGAACGGCCGCGGCGAACTCGCTGCCAACGAGCGCGCCGAGGCGCAGATCATCGACGAGTACCTGCCCACGCCGTTGACCGACGAGGAACTGGCGAACATCGTCGACACCGCCATCGCGCAGGTCGCCGAGGATCTCGGAGAGCGACCGGCGATGAAGCAGATGGGTCAGGTCATGAAGATCGCGTCGGGACTCGCCGCGGGCAAGGCCGACGGATCGCGCCTGTCGAAGGCTGTCAAAGACCGCTTGTAGTGCGCTCCGCGCAGTGGTGCGGTTGCGTGCCCCCTGGGGCACATAACCGCACCACTGCCGTAGGCACTACCGAGGAACGGTGATACCGGGGATCGCCGGGATCTGGATTCCCGGCGGCAGGTCCGGAATCTGAATGTTCGGCAACGAGGGCGTCGGGGCCGGGGCAGGCCGAACCGAACCGTCACTGACGTAGATCGTGATGTTCGACCCGGGGACCGCCGAGCCCGACGGCGACGTCGACACCACGGTGCCGCGGGCCGCCTGGTCGGCCGTGGTGGCCACCGTCACCTGGAAGCCCGCACCCTGCAGGGTCGCGGTTGCCGACGACTGGCTCTGGCCGGTGACGTCGGGTACCTGGCCGTTGGCCGAGCCGCGGACGTACTTCTGGTCGACGGGTGGCAACGAGACGGGTCCGAAATTGTTGGCGATCGGGCTCATCGCGTCGAACCACGTCCTGGCCGGTTCGTTACCGCCGTACAGGTTTCCGGACCCGCAGGGCCGCAGCGGGAACGAGCAGATCTCGCTGGGTGTCGGAGAGTCGCCGTAGGTGTAGACGGCCGCGGCGTAGTTGTTGGTGAAGCCGAGGAAGCCGGACGACCGGTGCGACTCGGTGGTGCCGGTCTTGCCGGACATCGGCAACGTCCAGCCGACCGATCCTGCGGCGGATGCGGAGGTGCCGCCTGCCTGGTCGTCCTTGCTCATCGCGTTGGCGAGAGTATTGGCCAGTCCGGGCTCGACGACCTGCTCACAGGCCTGTTGGGTGACGGGAACGGGCTTGCCCTCGCGATCGAAGACCGAGTCGATCGGAGTGGGCGGGCACCACTTGCCGCCGGAGGCCAGCGTGGCCGCAACGTTGGAGAGCTCAAGGGGGTTCACCCAGGTGGGTCCGAGGGTGAACGAGCCGAGGTTCTGGTCCTTCTGGAAATCGGCCATGGACTGGTCGGTTCCCGAGGAACCGGGGTTCGTGTACGAGCGCAGGCCGAGGCGGACGGCCATGTCGACCGTCGGGGTGACCCCGACCGACTCGATCAGCTTGACGAACGCCGTGTTGGGGGACTGGGCCAAGGCGTCGGTGATGGAGAGGGCGGGCGGGTAGTTGCCTGCGTTCTCGACGCAGTACGTCGCTGCCGGGCAGTTCCGTGCTCCGCCGTCACCGACGCCCTTGACCTCGACACGACGCGGAACCTGCAGCGTTGCGCTCGTGCCGAGTCCGCGTTCCATCGCCGCGGCGGTGGTGAAGATCTTGAAGATCGAGCCCGCGCCGTTGCCGATCAACGAGTACGGCTGCGGCTGCACGGTTTCGTCGGCATCTGCGTCGAGTCCGTAGGTGCGGCTGCTGCCCATCGCGAGGATGCGGTGTTGATCCTGTCCCGGTGCGACGACGTTCATCACCGTGGCGACACCGTCGAGCGAGGGGCTGGTGTTGCCGACCAGGGCGGCCTTGGTGGAGTTCTGCACCGAGGGATCGAGCGTCGTGCGGATGAGGTAGCCGCCCTTGTCGATCTGCTCCCGGCTAATGCCTGCGTCGGCGAGGTACTGCAGTGCGTAGTCGCAGAAGAATCCGCGGTCACCTGCTGCGATGCATCCGCGGGGCAGGGTCTGGGGGACCGGAAGTACACCGAGCGGCTCGGACTTGAGGGCGGCGAGCTCGTCGGCGCGTTCGGGGAGGTTCTGGATCATCGTGTCGAGCACGGTGTTCCGGCGCTCGATCACGCCCTCCTCGTTGGTGTACGGGTTGAGCGCCGAGCTGGACTGCACCATGCCCGCGAGCATCGCGGCCTGAACGGCGCTGAGCTGGCTGGCGTCGATGCCGAAGTAGGTCTGGGCCGCGTCCTGGATGCCGAAGGACGCGTTGCCGAACGGCACCAAATTGAGGTATCGGGTGAGGATCTCGTCCTTGGTCAGTTCCTTGTCGAGCGTCAACGCCATGCGGATCTCGCGGATCTTGCGAGCGGGGGTCGTCTCGATGGCCGCGCGGCGCTCGGCGTCGGTCTTGGCCACCACGAGCAGCTGATAGTTCTTCACGTACTGCTGGTCGATGGTGGATGCGCCCTGCTCGACCTGCCCACTGGTGGTGTTGGTCAGGAACGCTCGGAGCGTGCCCTGCCAGTCCACACCCTGGTGCTCGGCGAAGCGGCGGTCCTCGATCGAGACGATGGCGAGCTTCATCTCGTTGGAGATCTGGTCGCTCGGCACCTCGAATCGACGCTGCTCGTACAGCCAGGCGATGGGCGTGCCGTTGACGTCCGTCATCGTCGAGACGGCAGGCACTGCGCCTTCCACCAACTCGGCCGAGACGTTGTCGACGGTATCGGCGGCGCGGTTGGAGGCGTACCCGAACCCGCCGGCCAAGGGGAACATCACGCCGGCGAGCAATGCACCGGCGAGTGCTGAACATCCGGCGAGCTTCGCCACGGTTTTTCCAACTGACACAGAGCACAGCGTACGTGGGTACCGCTCGGACCGGCAGAGGCCTGCATGCGCTGTGTGCTGCGCCCCTGCTCGGGACGGCCGTACCAGAAATGTGACCTCGCCGTCTTGCATTCGGGGCTCGCGTTACCTAAATTATGAACACGGTGTGATTCGCATAACACTTGATAATGAATGTGGGGCAGCTCCTAGAATTTGTGCTTCGACCGACGAGGTACAAACCGCTTCGAGCCTCCGGGACGTCCAGTGAGGACGTCCGCAACGCAAAGGGGTATCCGCATGCACACGACAACAGCGCCGACGCGACTCGATGTAGAAGAAGCAGAGGCACGCATCGCCTGGGTGTCGCACGCCCGTTGCAAGGGCACTGACCCGGACCAGCTCTTCGTCCGGGGTGCAGCGCAGCGCAAGGCCGCCACCATCTGCCGGCACTGCCCGGTGCTGATGCAGTGCGGTGCGGATGCACTGGACAACCGCGTCGAGTTCGGTGTCTGGGGTGGCATGACCGAACGCCAACGCCGGGCCCTGCTCAAGCAGCACCCCGAGGTCGACTCCTGGTCCGAGTTCTTCGAGACCCAGCGTCAGCAGCAAGCAGCTATCTAGGCAATGCCGGGCACGGCTGACCCGGCCCGTGCGGGTCAGCCGATCTAGCCCTTGCGGGTCAGCTGATCGGCCACTGCGCGCAGTGCAGCGAGGTCGGAGACCTCGAACGGCAGCGACGGCACACCGACGATGGGCACCCGGGGGTGCGCACCGGTGAAGCGTCGAAGCAACCGCACCTCCCGCGCTGCCGTGACCGCGCGCTGGGCGTGGATTCGGAGGACTGCAGCGGTCAGGTCCGCGCCGGGATCCTCGATTCGATCGAGCAGATCTGCGGCCGTCGCTGCGTGATCGGCCTGCACCGTCGACAACGTCGGGTGCGTCCGGTTCACCACCAAGCCGGCCAGCGGCATCTTCTCCGCGGACAACCGCTCCACGAAGAACGCTGCCTCTCGAAGCGCGTCCGGCTCTGCGGCAGCGACGACGAGGAAGCTGGTGCCGTCCTCGCGTAGCAACTGGTAGGTACGCGTCGCCCGCTCGCGGAAGCCACCGAACATCGAATCGAGCGACTGAACGAAAGCCGATGCGTCGGAAAGCATTTGGCTACCGATCACGGTGGAGACGCCGCGCATGGCCAAGCTCATCGCGCTGGTGACCACGCGGGTGATGCCGCGACCCGGAGCGGTGAGCAGTCGGATGAAACGGCCGTCGAGGAACGAGCCGAGTCTCTGCGGCGCATCGAGGAAGTCCAGTGCGTTGCGCGACGGCGGAGTGTCCACCACGATCAGATCCCACGACGAGTCGAGGGACAGCTGCCCCAACTTCTCCATCGCCATGTACTCCTGCGTGCCCGAAAACGACGACGCCACAGTCTGATAGAACGGATTGGCCAACACCTGCTCGGCCTTCTCCGGCGTCGAGTGCTCGATGACCATCTCGTCGAACGTGCGTCGCATGTTCAGCATCATCGCGTGCAGTTCACCCTTGGCACCGGCACCCAACTTCACCGGCTGCGGGCTGTTGTCGAGATCGCCGAGACCGAGTGCCTGAGCCAGGCGGCGGGCCGGATCGATCGTCAGCACCACCACGCGCCTGCCCTGCTCAGCGGCGCGCAGCGCCATCGCTGCCGCGGTGGTCGTCTTGCCGACACCGCCCGCACCACAGACGACGACGATTCGCGACGTGGGATCGGTCAGAATGCGGTCGACATCGAGTTCGGTTGCTACTGGTCGCGTCATCGGACACCCTGTTCTGCCAGCTTGGCGGCGAGCTCGTACAAGCCGCCGAGATCGACACCGTCGGCCAACATCGGCAGCGACATCCGCGCGACGTCGAGTTCGTCGAGCGTGGTTGCGCTCTCCACCTGAGCCGAGAGCGTCGCCGCATGCTCGATCGATTCGGTGAGCAGCCCCGCGAAGTCCGACTCGGACAACGTGATTCCGGTCTTGGCGAGACCGTCCTGGATGGCGACGGCATCGATCTCACCCCCGGCGATGGCGTCGAGGGACTCGGCAGGCAGGTACGTCGGTTCGGTGCGATTGACGATTACCGTGCCGAGCCGAAGATCGGCCGCCTCCAGCTCGCGCACAGCGTCGGCGGTCTCCTGGACCGGCAGCGCCTCGAGCAGCGTCACCAGGTGCACGACGGTGTCGGCCGAGTGCAGCAACCGCACCACGCCCTCGCTCTGTGAACGAACCGGACCGCCCTTGGCGAGATCTGCCATGGCCTTGGTGACGTCCAGAAAGTTTCCGATGCGGCCGGTCGGCGGCGAGTCGACGACGACCTCGTCGTAGATGCGGTTGCCCTTCTTGTCGGTCCGCACCACACATTCCTTGACCTTGCCGGTGAGCAGCACGTCGCGCAGACCGGGTGCGATGGTCGTCGCGAACTCGATGGCACCGATCTTGCGCATCGCGCGGCCGGCGAAGCCGAGGTTGTAGAACATCTCGAGGTATTCGAGGAACGCGGTCTCGATGTCGATCGCCAGTGCGTAGACCTCACCGCCGCCGTCCGCCGAGGCGACCCGCGTCTCCTGCGGCGGGAGCTGCGGCACGTCGAAGAGCTGCGCGATGCCCTGTCGGCCCTCGACCTCGACCAGCAACACCCGTCGACCGCCTGCCGCGAGCGCCAGCGCCAATGCGGCAGCGACCGTCGTCTTGCCGGTGCCACCCTTACCGGACACGAAATGCAGCCGCGCGGCATCTGCCTTCGCCGGCCATCCCTCTTCGTTCGCTATACCCACACCCCGACCATATAGAGGTCGTCCCCGGGCGTCCGACCGAAGTCTCTAACTCTGCCCCGAGTGTCGGCGGAGTCGGTCGACCAATTGCCGGGTGTAGCCGTCGAGATCCGGAACTGCGTCGGGACAGGCGACCATGGCAACCGTCACCACAGAGCCGATGCCGAAGATCCCGTGGTTGAGACACCGGCCGTCTTCGAGGAACGGAAAGCCCGCCGAGAAGCGCGAAACGGCACCGCACAGCTCGAGATTCGCGCGGCCACGGTCGACACTGACCACGGTTGTCTGAGCCCCGACGCGTGACGGAGAGCGGTCGCGTTTTCGGAATCGACGTCCCTGGACGAATCGGACGATCGGCGCGGGCACCCGCTCGTCCGCTCGCGAGATGCGAAGCAGTGGCGCGGCCGTCACTCTGGCTCGTTCGACTGCGAGCGACCGAGTGATCAGCTCGGCCCGCTTCTCGAGATCGGGTTCGCCGACGTGGAGATCGACCGTTCCGACCACCGCGCGATTCGCTGCAGGCCACTCCGTATCGCGAGGCAGGACCATCGGGACGAACGCCGACACGATGCCTCCGGTCTCGGACAGTGTCCCGTGACCGTCGCCGAGATACCGATCGAGGCACGGGCCGACGGCGCAGAGAGCGGACACCGTCAACGACGCGGCACCCACGCGGACCTCCGTCGCCTGCATAGGCACTATCCGGACGACTCGATACGGCCCCACGGCCCGGTTGATCGACGTGGCTGGCACCGCAGGCGGACCGGGCGTCGTACCCCGGTAGGCGCGAATCGCGCGGCGGGCCTCCCACCTCGATCGCGCGAGATCCACCGGTGCCCGGACCACCGCACTCAACACGCCGACAGCGGGGTGCTCCCGCTCGGGTTCGGTCTGCGGAGACGGTGCCGCGCCTGCCGAGGACTGTGCCTCGAACAGTGCGCGAACCATCTTCGAGACGCCGAGGCCATCGGTCAGGGCGTGTCCGACCTGCAGTATCACCACCGTGACCGCTCCCTGCACCAGCGGAGCAGAACCGACTCCGCGCACCACGTGCGCGTGCCAGGAGTGGTCTCTCAGATCGAGACGAGTACGGAGCAGGTCGCCCATCAAGGCCTCGAAATCGGCCCAGGGAGCACCGCCGAGATCGTGGTCGGACATCCGTTCGGACACCGGGGACGTGTCGGGTACCCATCGCGGGTAGTCCAGGTTCAGCGGCGCCTCCCGAAGCCGTAGCCCCAGGCCGGGAACGAGGGGCACACGGGTCTCCATGTGCGCGACGACCTCCTCGAACGAGGGCGCGGCGCGATCGACCGAGTCGAACACCGTCAGGGAGAACTGGTCTCGAGAATCACCGAGGTTGCGCGCGAAGTGATAGATGGCGTCCTTGATATCGAGCCGATCCATGCGACGACTGTAGTTCCGGCACCGCGTGGGCGATAGGCTCGACAGTCATGAGCGAAAAGATCATTTGGGAGTACTTCACCGCACCGGTTCTGATTCATGCCACCAAGCAGATTCTCGACAACTACGGCTCCGAGGGCTGGGAGCTCGTCACGATCATGGCGGGACCCAACGGCGGCGACACGTTGGTCGCGTACTTCAAGCGTCCGAAGGCCTGAGCGCGTGGCGAACTGGAGCGAACGACTGTCCGAGCTGGGCATCGAGCTGCCCGACGTCGTCCCGCCGCTGGCCGCCTACGTCCCGGCGGTGCAGGTGGGCTCGCTCGTCCACACCTCCGGCCAGTTGCCGATCGTGGACGGAAACCTGACGTCCGTGGGCAAGGTCGGTGCCGATGTCACCGCTGAGGACGCCACCGCTGCGGCACGCATCTGTGCCCTGAACGCGCTCGCCGCCGTGCACGCGCTCGTCGGCATCGATTCGGTGGCCCGGGTGATCAAGGCGGTCGGGTTCGTCGCGTCCGCACCGGGATTCACCGGTCAGCCCGGGGTGATCAACGGGGCGTCCAACGTCATCGGTGAGATCTTCGGCGATGCGGGCAAGCACGCGCGCTCGGCTGTGGGTGTCGCCGAACTGCCCCTCGGTGCTTCGGTGGAAGTGGAGCTCATCGTCGAACTGCGCTGACGCGCAGTGGTGTGTTTGTGTGCTCTCTGGGGCACTCAACCACGCCACTGGGGCGCAGCCGCACATGTCACTGGGGCGTAGCCGCACTGATCACCTTCTGTAGGTGCAGGCCGCGGTGTACCGAGCATTCGTGATCGACACCCTTGTCGACCGACTCGAGGAATTCGTCCAGCAGGACGGCGAAGCAGTCGGTCGACGAGGTCGATCGATCGGTGAGTGTCTCGACTCCGTCGGTGCCGCTGAGTTCTATCCGCATCAGAGACGGCATGATCGGCGTCCGCAGGGACAACTGCACCGTGCTGCGGGCTCCGCCTTCGTGTTCGAGCAGCACCGTCCAACTGTCCGACGCCACCTCTCGGTGCGAGTAGGCAACGCGCGCAATGGTTCCCAGCGCTGCATCGAGCAGATCGAACACGTGTGGTCCGATGTCGAGGATCGCCCCGTCGTCGTGTCGCCACTGGGAGTTCGCATACGCCCCGCCGAGGACGGCACCGGAAAACCAGGTTCCCGAGCCCGCGGCCCACGCGCGACCGGCGGCCGCGTCGAGGAATCGCCTTGTCTCCGGGGCGAATCGGAGTGTCAGCGTCACCATCGAGCGCACGCCCGCTGCCGTCACCGCCGAGGCCAGTTCCTCGGCCTCGGCCACTGTTGCGGCAATCGGCTTGTCCAGCAACACATGTTTGCCCGCCTGCACCGCGCGGAGCGCGTACCCGGCTTGCACGGCCGGTGGTACCGCGAAGGCCACCGCGTCGACCTCGCCCAGCAGGGCATCGAACGATTCGAAGACCGGTGCCCCCATCTCGGCCGCCGCCTCGGGCCGTCGGGCCCACACTCCGGCGAAGTCGACGGCGGGATGAGCGAGCAACGAGGGGGCTTGAGTCTTGCGAGCCCAGGGGCCCGCTCCGACGAGTCCGATCTTCATAGGTGTCGACGGTAGTCCGCATGGACACGAGCTGGGGTCGGCGACCTACAGTGTTTCAATGGCCGTTTCGAATCCCCAGCATCCCGCGTACGGACTACGCCGGCAGGTGACGCCGACCGCGTCGGTTCTGCTCGCCGACAACCCGGGCAAGATGACCCTCGACGGAACCAACACCTGGATTCTCCAGGCACCTGGGTCCGAGGAATGCATCGTCGTCGATCCGGGGCCGAAGGACCGAGCCCACCTCGACGCCGTCGCCGCGTCGGGCACGGTGGTGCTGACCCTGGTGACCCATCGCCACGCCGATCACACCGGTGGGCTGAAGCGTTTTCACCGAAAGACGGCGGCCCCGGTGCGCGCGGTCGGAGAGAAGTTCCTGCACGGGGACGGCGCTGCTCTGGCCCACGGCGAGGTCATCGAGGCCGCGGGTCTTCGGATCGAGGTTCTGCACACGCCCGGGCACACCGCGGATTCGGTGAGTTTCGTGCTCGACGACGCGGTCCTGACGGGAGATACCGTCCTCGGCCGCGGCACCACGGTGCTCGACCCGAAGGACGGCTCGCTCGCGGATTATCTGCAGTCGTTGGACCGGCTCGAAGCGGCCGGTGCGGGAAAGACCGTGCTTCCCGGTCACGGGCCGGAGTTGCCGGACACCGCCGAGGTGGCGCGGGCGTATCGCGCTCACCGTCGGCAGCGGCTGGATCAGGTTCGCTCGGCGCTCGCCGAACTCGGCGAGAACGCGAAACCGATGCAGGTGGTACGCCACGTCTATGCGGACGTGGACAAGAAGTTGTGGCCTGCTGCGCGGATGTCGGTCAAAACGCAGCTGGCCTACCTCCGCGAGAGCTAGCGAGCTCGGCGTGCCAGACGCTCGGAGTCCGAGATCAGCACCGACTTGCCTTCGAGGCGCAGCCATCCGCGGTGTGCGAAGTCGGCCAGTGCCTTGTTGACGGTCTCGCGAGAGGCACCGACGAGCTGAGCGATCTCTTCCTGCGTCAGGTCGTGGGTGACGCGCAGCGAGCCCGCTTCCTGGGTGCCGAAGCGCTGGGCCAGCTGCAGCAGCGCCTTCGCGACGCGTCCGGGAACGTCGGTGAAGATGAGGTCGGCCAGGTTGTTGTTGGTGCGACGCAACCGGCGGGCCAGCACGCGCAGCAACTGCTCGGCGATCTCGGGGCGCTGATCGATCCAGTCCTTGAGCGCAGCTCGATCCATGCTGACCGCGCGCACCTCGGTGACCGTGGTGGCCGAGGACGTACGGGGGCCGGGGTCGAAGATCGACAGCTCGCCGAACATGTCCGACGGTCCCATGATCGTCAGCAGGTTCTCGCGACCGTCGGGGGAGCGTCGCCCGAGCTTGATCTTGCCGGAGACGATGATGTAGAGCCGGTCTCCGGGCTCACCCTCGTTGAACACGACGTGTCCGCGGGGGAAATCGACAGGCTGCAGCTGCTTCGTCAGTGCCGCAACCGCAGAGGGTTCGACTCCTTGGAAGATGCCGGCCCGTGCCAGGACGTCGTCCACTTGCGCTCCTTTTGGGATGTCGGTGACGCGGCAACCCGCACCACCGAAAGCGTTTGTACACAGTTCGTGCCATGCACCGAACTGCGGTGCAGTTCAGGCGTCGACGCCGACCAGATGATCAAACACAACAATTACCTCAGGGGAGTCTACTTCGAGTCGGTGGAAACCGAGTGATCGACGCCACCACAGGTTGCCAGAGGTCTCGGGTGTGTGTTCCCGTTCACCTGAAATTCATCGAAATTGCGACCAATGGGACGAAACGTGCGCTCAGCTGGCTCGTTGGTCGACCATGCCGTCGCGCGTGTCGACGGTCCGCGGCGGGGTCTGGCGGCGTTTGCGGGTGTTGAATCGGGCCAGTGCGTGCGGGAAGCCCTCGTTCGCCAGAGTGGCGACCTCGGACGTGCTCGCCTGATCGAGGAACTCCTGTACTTCCTGCTCTCGGACGCCGAGCTTGCTGAGCCGGAACTCGACGCGTTCCATCGCGAGTGCGAAGAGCATGAGTAGTACCGGAAAGAGCACCACGGCGAGTCCTTGCATACCGGCCAGTTAACACCGAAAAGGTCTCGATACAAACACAGCCCACTCCTGCCGCGAGGAACGTTACGCATTCTTGTCCGTACAGTTGTGGAGTGGATTCGACAGCTCCGAAACGCCCCGACGTGCGCAAACGCGAGGAGACGCACCTCGGGCTCGTGCGCCGAGCTCGGCGAATGAACCGGACGTTGAACACTGCCTTCCCGCATGTGTACTGCGAACTGGACTTCACCACGCCCCTCGAACTCGCCGTCGCGACCATCCTGTCCGCGCAGTGCACCGACAAGCGCGTCAACATGGTCACCCCGGCACTGTTCGTGAAATACCGCACAGCGCGGGACTACGCCGAGGCGGACCGCACCGAGCTCGAGGAGTACATCCGCACCACGGGGTTCTACCGAAACAAGGCGAACTCATTGATCGGACTCGGACAGAAGTTGCTGGAGAACTTCGACGGCGAGGTGCCCGCGACGTTGAAGGATCTCGTCACGCTTCCCGGGATCGGCCGCAAGACGGCCAACGTCGTGCTCGGCAATGCCTTCGATGTTCCGGGAATCACCGTCGACACCCATTTCGGACGGCTCGTGCGGCGGTGGCAGTGGACCGAGGAGGAGGACCCGGTCAAGGTCGAGCATGCCGTCGGCGCACTCATCGAACGCAAGGAGTGGACGCTGCTCTCGCATCGAGTCATCTTTCACGGTCGACGCGTCTGCCACGCTCGTACACCCGCATGTGGGGTGTGCGTCCTCGCCAAGGACTGCCCGTCCTTCGGCACCGGTCCGACCGACCCCGCCGCCGCGGCCGCGTTGGTGAAGGGCCCGGAAACCGACCACCTCCTCGCCCTTGCCGGAATCGTGCCGTGAACAGATCTGCCCTGCGGTGGTCACTGGTCGCTCTGATCCTGGTGGTCGGGATGGTCTACGCGCTGTGGCCCCGAAGCGACGCGCCGACCGCCCAACCCACGGACTCTCCCGGCCTCGGGCAGCGGGCACCGGGCACGGACGAGCGTCGCGCAGCCGACACCGCCGAGGCGCTCGCCCCGCTGCGGCGCAACGCAGGGCTGGCCGCATGTCCGACGCCGTCGGGTGCCGCATCCGGTCCGCTGACCGGCATCACCCTCGAATGCATCGGCGACGGCTCGTCCGTCGACCTGGGCCAGGTGCTGGCGGGCCGACCGGCGCTGCTCAACATCTGGGCGTACTGGTGCGGGCCCTGCGCCGAAGAGCTGCCCTACCTGCAGCAGTACTCCGAACGGGCGGGCGAGAAGATCGAGGTCCTGACGGTGCACAACGATGCCAACGAAGCCAACGGCCTGACTCGGCTCACCGACTACGGCGTCACTCTGCCCGGCGTTCAGGACGGTGCGGGCAGAGTCGCCGCCGCCGTCGGAGCGCCCAATGTGCTGCCCGTTTCCGTTTTGATATCTGCGGATGGCACTGTCGCCAAGGTGCTGCCACAACCCTTCCGGAGCGTCGACGACATCGCCGACGCCGTCCGCGTCAACCTCGGAGTCGACTCGTGACCGCACCCGACTGGCTCGGGCGCATGATCGACGTCGCAGGCAGGGCGGGCGGACTCACCGACACCACCGGCACCAACCCCGTGCTGCAGCGTCAAGCGCCGTCGTCCGACCGGCCGCGGTCCGCCGCCGTGCTGGTGCTGTTCGGCGGCACACCCGTCGCCGATCCCGGTGCGCCCGGCGGACTGCCTGCCGACGCCGACGTCCTGCTGACCCAGCGTGCATCGACACTGCGAGATCACAGCGGGCAGATCGCCTTTCCCGGCGGAGCCACCGACCCGGGCGACGACGGCCCGATCGGCACGGCACTGCGGGAGGCGCAGGAGGAGACCGGGCTCGACCCGGCAGGCGTCGTCCCGTTGGCGACGATGCCAGGAATCTACGTTCCGCCCTCGCGCTTCGACGTGGTTCCTGTGCTCTCGTACTGGGAGCGGCCGACCCCGGTTCGCGTCGTCGATCCAGGCGAGACCGAGAGAGTGGTGCGAGTTCCGTTGCGCGAGTTGCTCGATCCGAACCACAGATTCCAGGTACGCCACCCTGCGGGGTACCAGGGTCCCGCGTTCGCTGTGCAGGGCATGCTGGTGTGGGGCTTCACGGGCGGTATCCTGGCGGGTCTGCTGGCTGTATCGGGCTGGGAGCCCGAGTGGGACACGGGGGACATACGCGATCTGGAGGCCAGCTTGACTGCGGTAGGAGCGAGGCTCGATCGGTGACAGGTTCAGGGTGGGTCGATATCGCGGTGGTTGCCATCGCACTGCTGGCGGCGACGTCGGGATGGCGGCAGGGGGCGGTGGCGTCGGCGCTGGCGTTTCTCGGTGTCGTGCTCGGGGCCGTCGCCGGCATTCTGGTGGCACCGCACGTGCTCGAACATGTCGACGGTTCGCGGACACGGGTGTTCGTCGGAATCGCGCTGATCGTGGTGTTGGTGATCGTCGGTGAGGTGGCCGGCATGGTTCTCGGTCGGGCATTGCGCAGCGGAATCCATTCGCGCGCAGCACGATCGGTCGACAGCACCATCGGTGCCGGGTTGCAGGCCGCAGCCGTTCTCGCGGCCGCGTGGCTGCTCGCCATTCCGCTGACGTCGTCCTCGCAGCCCGAGGTCGCCAGCGCTGTACGCGGCTCGACGGTTCTGGGCAAAGTCGACGAGGTGGCACCCGACTGGTTACGTCAGGTGCCCAAGGAATTCTCGGCGCTGCTCGATACGTCCGGGCTTCCCGACGTCATCGGACCGTTCGGACGCACTCCGGTCGCGAACGTCGCCGCACCCGATTCCGGGATCGCAGCTGGACCGATTCCGGTGCAACTGCAATCGAGCGTCATCAAGATCAACGGCATCGCGCCGAGCTGCCAGAAGGCGTTGGAAGGTTCGGGTTTCGTCGTCGGATCGGATCTGGTGATGACCAATGCACACGTCGTCGCAGGCACGTCCGAGGTGACGGTCGATTCGCCCAACGGACCGCTCGACGCCGACGTCGTGTTGTTCGACCCGGAAGAAGACGTTGCCGTGCTTCGGGTTTCGGAGCTTCAGGCCCCGGTCTTGCCGTTCGCGCCGGCACCTGCCGAATCCGGAACCGACGCCATCGTGCTCGGCTACCCCGGGGGCGGGCCGTACACGGCGAGCCCGGCGCGCATCCGCGAGATCATCAACCTCAGCGGACCGGACATCTACCGCACCGGCACCGTCCAACGCGAGGTCTACACCGTCCGCGGATCGGTGCGGCAGGGCAATTCCGGTGGACCGCTGGTCAACTCGTCCGGTGAGGTACTCGGTGTGGTGTTCGGCGCGGCGGTCGACGACCCCGACACCGGATTCGTGCTGACCGCGTCGGAGATCGCGGACGAGCTCGCGCAGAGTTTCGATGCCCCGGTGCCGGTGGGCACGGGCGACTGCATCGTCTAGCGCTCGCGCACGACCCGCAGGATCTCCTCCGACACCACGTCGGGGGATTCCTGGTGCACGTAATGCCCCACGTCTCGCACTGTTCGACGCGTCAGCCCCGGAGCCCAGTGCCGATCTCTGTCGAGGGTGGTGGGCAGGACGTACGGGTCCAGGTCGCCGCTGATCTGCGCGACGCGAATCGAGGTGCGGACGTCCACGGCGTCCATGAAGCTGCGGCCGTCGGAACGGAACTGACTGCGGAACGCCCACCGCTGATATTCCAGTGCGCAGTGCGCAGCCCCCGGAATACGGATGGCCGACCGCATCTTGGCCGTGGTGTCCGCGAAATCCTCGGTGCGCTGCCACGCGTTCCCGGCGCGGCTGCTCATCAGTTCTTCCACCGCGACACCGCCTCGACGCGTCAGCAGCCTCTCGGGGCGCAGCGGAACCTGGTAGCGAACGAAGTGGGGCAGCAGGGCGGCGCGCTGCGCTGAGTCCTTCAACACGGAGCGACGCAGAGAGATGGGATGCGGCGCGTTGACGAGCACCATCGAGTTCACCAGGCGGGGGTGCAGCGCTGCACTGGCCCAGCAGACGAGACCGCCGTCGGCGTGGCCGACGAAGGTGGCGTTCGGGTAACCGAGTGCTCGAACCAGGCCGACGATGTCGCCCGCCAGGGTCCACCCGTCGTAGCCGCGTGGAGGCTTGTCGGAGTCACCGTATCCGCGCAGGTCGACGGCAATGGCGCGAACACCCGACCGCGACAGTGCCTCGAGTTGGTGTCGCCAGGAGTACCAGAAGTCGGCGAAGCCGTGCAGCAGAACCACCAGCGGTGCGTCCGGTGCGTGTTCGCCGACCTCGACGACATGGAACCGAATTCCGTTGGCGTGGATGTCGCGGTGAATCCACTGTCCCGGATATCGGACCGTGGACGGATCGGGCTGATTCATACTGCTCGACTCGCCGGGCTACTACTTCTTGTAGCCGGGAACTCCGGGGATGGAATCGTGCTGGTTCGGCAGCACCGTCGACGCCTGCTTGAGCGAGTCGATGGTCTTCTCGGGCTTGCGCAACTTCTTGACCCTGCGGTAGCCGAGGAATCCGAACAGGGCCGCCGCCAACACCATGACGGCGAACACGATCAGGAATGCCGCCCAGCGGTAGAGCCACACGTCCAGCAGTTCGGCGGCGAAGAAGAAGAAGAAGAACGAGCTGAACAGCAACACCGTCAACGCGATGATGAAGAAGACGCTGCCCTGCAGTCCCTTCTTGACCTCGCCGGTGACCTCGGCCTTGGCGAGGGCGACTTCGGCGCGTACGAGCGTCGAGACCTGAGTGGTGGCGTCCTTGACGAGGTTTCCGATGCTGGCGCTACCAGGGGTGCGGGCATCGACATCGGTCAGAGGTATCGACGAAATCGTGTTCGGGACGCCGTTGCCGTATCCCTTGTCATTGCTGACGCTCAACTCTCGACCCCTTGTAATTGCTCTGCTCGGTGTTGTGCGGAAGATCGTATCGACAGTAGTGCCTAGGTAGCAGATTAACTGTTTCCCGCTAGTCGAGCGACGCTCGGCTGTCGTGGCCGGGTACCTCCGCGTCCGCGAGGGCAAACACGACAATGTTGCACGAACCGGCAACGAACAGCCCCGGGGCGTGAAATTCTCAGGTGTTCATCAGGTAATTTGCAGGGAACTTCCCCCTTCAGGAGCATTCGTGAGTTCAGCACACGCCGTCACCGCCGACGGCGCCATTCCCGCACCCCAGGTGCCGCGGTCGCGCATCGTGATCGCCTCGATGGTCGGCACGTCCATCGAGTTCTTCGACTTCTACATCTATGCCACCGCCGCAGTGCTCGTCTTCCCGCGTCTGTTCTTCCCCGCGGGCAACGACACCACCGCTCTGCTGGCGTCGTTCGCGACCTTCGGCCTGGCGTTCATCGCGCGGCCCGTCGGGTCGATTCTGTTCGGCCACTTCGGCGATCGCATCGGACGCAAGGCGACGCTCGTCGGCTCCTTGCTGACGATGGGTGTCGCGACGTTCGCGATCGGACTGTTGCCGACGTACGCCGCGGTCGGCCTGTGGGCTCCGGCTCTGCTGGCGATCATGCGCTTCACCCAGGGCGTCGGTCTCGGCGGCGAGTGGAGCGGGGCAGCGTTGCTGGCCACCGAAACCGCCAAGCCGGGCAAGCGAGCGTGGGCGGCGATGTACCCGCAGCTGGGCGCGCCCATCGGCTTCTTCTTCGCCAACGGCATCTTCCTGCTCATCGTCATCGCGACGGGCTACGACTCCGTGAACTCGGGCACCGATCACGCGTTCCTCACATGGGGTTGGCGAATCCCGTTCCTGCTCAGCGCCGTCATGGTCATCATCGGCCTGTACGTGCGGCTCAAGCTGGAGGAGACGCCGGTGTTCAAGCTGGCCGTCGAGCGTGGCCAGAAGGTCAAGACCCCGCTGGCGCAGGTGTTCAAGACCAGTTGGCGTCAGCTGATCATCGGAACGTTCGTCATGCTCGCCACCTACACGCTGTTCTACATCATGACCACGTGGGTGGTCAGCTACGGAACGGGCAAGGTGGCCGACGTCAACGGCCCCAAGCTGGCCATCCCGTACACCGACTTCCTCGAGCTCCAGCTGATCGCGGTGCTGTTCTTCGCGGCGCTGATTCCGGTGGCCGGACTGCTGGCCGACAAGTACGGCCGTCGCCCCACGCTGATCGTCATCACGTCGGCGATCGTGCTGTTCGGTCTGTCGTTCCACTGGTTCGCAGATCCGGCGTCCGCCTCGGCAGGCAAGATGCTGGTGTTCATGTGCGTCGGCCTCGGGCTGATGGGCCTGACCTTCGGACCGATGAGTGCGGTTCTGCCCGAACTGTTTCCGACGAACGTTCGGTACACGGGCTCGGGAATCTCGTACAACACCGCGTCGATCCTCGGTGCCGCAGTGGCACCGTTCATCGCCACCTGGCTGGTGAGCAGCTACGGCGTCGGTTGGGTTGGCGTGTACCTCGCCATCGCCGCAGCGTTGACGCTGATCTCGCTGATCATCATGAAGGAAACACGAGATCAGTCGCTCGACAGCGTGTAGACGGTATGGAGGTCTTGGCTGGGGCCCCTCCGCATGTAAGCGTGGGTTGCCGACAGGAGTGGGTCCTGGCCGGTAGAGCCACAGATGTGGGAGGCCCCAGTGAAGAATCATCGTACGAGTGTTGGTTTGGATGTGCACGCACGATCGGTGGTGGCGTGCGGTTTGGATGGCGAGACGGGCGAGTTGTTCGAGCGTCGCATGTCGCCTGATCACAAAGAAATCCTGGAGTGGATTCGTTCGCTGCCAGGACTGGTGCATGTCGTCTACGAGGCGGGCCCGACCGGTTTCGGTCTGGCCCGTTTTCTGTTGGCCGCCGGTGTCGATTGTGTGGTGGCGGCACCGTCGAAAATTCAGCGTCCCCCTGGTGACCGCATCAAGACCGATGCCCGTGATGCCCGGCATTTGGCTCGGTTGCTTCATTTGAGTTCTATTGTGCCGGTTCTGATTCCGAGTACCGAGCAGGAGTCCGCTCGTGATCTGGTGCGAGCAAGGGAGGACTGCCGCGGCGATCTGGTGTCCGCACAGCATCGCCTGACACATGTGCTGCTGCGTCAAGGGATCATCTACAGCGGCGGCAAACCCTGGACCGCAGCCCACGATCTGTGGTTACGTCGCCAGCGGTTCGATTCACGTGCACTGCAGATCACCTACGACACCGCCTACGAGACCGTCATCGCCACCACCGAACGCCGGAATCGTCTCGATACCGCCATCGCGGACATGGCTGCGCATTCGTCGTTCACTCCGGTGGTGACCCGGCTGGGGTGCCTTCGTGGGGTGGCGACGTTGACAGCGTTCGGTTTGGCGACGGAGATCGGTGAGTGGGACCGGTTGACCGGCCGCTCGATCGGTGCGTTCGTCGGGTTGATCCCGACCGAGCATTCTTCCGGTGAATCCCGGTCGCAGGGCGGTGTCAGCAAAACCGGCAATGCTCACGTACGCCGACTGCTGGTCGAGGCTGCCTGGCATCATCGCAAGCCGTATCGGCCGGGGCGTGAACTGGTGGCACGGTGGAAGGCGTCGACTCCCAAAGCCAAAGCGCGAGGACATCAAGCGAACCGGCGGCTGCACGCACGGTGGGAACATTTCGACGAACGCGGTAAACGTGCGGTGGTCGCCAATGCCGGGATCGCACGAGAGCTGGCCGGCTGGTGCTGGTCGTTGGCCACGCTCGAGGAATGACTGAAGCTCCGACGCCGAAGTAGCGATCTGCGTCGGGATAGATGTCCGGAATGAACGGTCGACGACGATGTGGGATGTGGCCGAGCGTCTGGGAGTGACCCGCTAGCCGCCTATGAGCAATCCTCAACTGCGCGTTGGGATCACGCTCGACTCATAGACTTGCGATCCACTCCAGCCGAAACAGTCCGTCCTGCGGTAACCAACCCGCGTATATGAGAGTTGACGACGCGTCGAACACTACGACACGCTCACCTCCCACTCGCATCGATCACCATCCCGGCAACAGGAAGCGGTGGCACACACGACGGTGCGTGCCACCGCTTCACCATGCCGTCGTTGACAGGCCGACCTCCATATGAGAGCGGCTGCGCCGCACGTGAGCGGAAATTCGTAGCAGGGGTCGAATTTCCGCTCACGTGGGTCAGCTCGTTTTCATCCGCTGCGACGATTGACGGGCGATTGTCAGCAACTTGATCGCACATCCTCAGGATCGGGGGCGACAGTGATCGACTGTGACCGTCCTCGAACGCGACATCGCTCGCCCGCGCTGGGCAATGCCCACTCTCGCCGCCCTTCTCGTTGCGACCGCAGGGGCCTACGCCCTCGATCTGAACCGCGAGCACTGGGGTAATTCCTTCTACGCAGCCGCCGTTCAAGCCGGCTCGGTGAGCTGGAAGGCCTTCCTCTTCGGTTCGTCCGACGCCGCGAACTCCATCACGGTGGACAAGCCGCCTGCGTCGCTGTGGATCATGGAACTGTCCGTGCGGATCTTCGGCCTCAACTCGTGGTCGCTGCTGCTACCGCAGGTGCTGATGGCTGTGCTGAGCGTGGGAATCATGTACGCGATCGTCGCCCGTCGATTCGGCTACGTGGCCGGATCGATCGCGGGTGCGGTATTGGCGACGACGCCGACCTTCGCCCTGATGTTCCGCTACGACAATCCCGACGCCCTTCTCACCCTCACCTTGTTGGGGGCAGCGTGGGCGATGCTTCACGCGCTCGAGGACGGGCGATCTCGATGGTTGGTGCTCACCGGAGCTGTTGTCGGCCTGGGGTTTCTGACGAAGCAACTCCAGGCGTTCCTCGTCGTGCCGGCTCTTGCCGTGACGTACGCGGCGTTCGGTCCACCGAGGCTCGGCGTTCGACTTCTCCAGCTACTGGCGGCCGGTGCGGCGGTGCTCGTGACGGCCGGGTGGTGGGTCGCCATCGTGCAGTTGGTTCCGGCTGCCGACCGGCCGTGGGTCGGTGGGTCGAAGACCGACAGCATTCTGGACCTGACCTTCGGCTACAACGGCCTGGGCCGACTGACGGGAAACGAACACGGCGGCGTCGCGGAGTCGTTTTCGGGCAGTGCAGGCCCGGCCGGGCACGGTGCGCAGACGGGTATCACCCGCTTGTTCGCGGATGCCCAGGGTGGTCAGATCTCGTGGCTGATTCCGGCTGCGCTGGTGCTCGTGGTGGCGGGAATCATCATGCGCGGCAAAGCTCCTCGACGGGACTTCGCTCGCGCCTGGTTCGTGATGTGGGGATTGTGGCTCGTCGGGTGCTCGCTGGTGTTCAGCTTCATGTCGGGCACCTTCCACTCGTACTACACGATCGTGATCGCGCCGGCGATCGCCGCGATCGTCGGCGCTGCCCTGCGTGAACTGTGGGTGCGACGCGAGAGAGTTTGGGGGCGTGTGATTCTCGCGCTCGTTTCGGCTGTTACCACGGCAACGTCGTTCGTCCTTCTCGCCCGCACTCCCGACTTCGTGCCGTGGCTTCGCTGGGTCGTGTTGGCAGCGGGAGTGATCGTGGCCGTCGCGCTGCTGTTCCGGGGATCTCGGCAGGCATCGATGGCGTTGGGAGCAGTCGCTCTGGCTGTCGCGTTGGCGGGGCCGGTCGCGTATGTCGCCGACACTGTCGTCACCCCGCACAGTGGGGGAGGTCCATCGGCGGGCCCCTCGATTCCGTCCGAGGCGGCAGGGTCCAGAACCGGAGTGCGCGACGACAGTGCCGGGCACTCGACGCACTTCAGTGCCCAGGCACCGGACGACGAACTGACCGGGCTGCTCGAATCCGATGCACAGCACTACACCTGGGTGGCGGCGACGATCGGATCCAACGCCGCCGCGGGCCTACAGCTCGCGACCGACGACCCGGTGATGCCGGTGGGCGGGTTCACCGGAACCGACCCGTCGCCCACGCTCGACCAGTTCCGGGCCGACGTGGCAGCCGGGAAAATCCACTACTTCATCGCCGGCAACGACAAGAACCGACCGTCGGCGATCGATGATTGGGTGACAGCGACCTTCACACCCGAAACCGTCGGCGACTACACGGTGTTCGATCTGAGCGGCTGCGCCGCATGTGAGTGAAACTTCGTAGCAGGCTACGAAGTTTCACTCACATGGGAGCGCTAACGACCCTTCGTGATCGCCTCGAACACCTTCGGGTCGACGAGGGTGGACACGTCGCCGAGTTCGCGGCCCTCGGCCACGTCGCGCAGCAGGCGACGCATGATCTTGCCGGAGCGTGTCTTCGGCAGCTCGGGAACGATGGAGATCTCCCGCGGCTTGGCGATCGGCGAAATCTCTTTGGAGACCTGAGCTTTGAGTTCGGCGATCAACGCATCGCCGGTGTTCTCCTCGCCGCCGCGCAGGATGACGAATGCGACGATGCCCTGCCCGGTGGTCTCGTCGGCGGCACCGACCACTGCGGCCTCGGCGACACTGTGATGGCTGACCAGGGCCGACTCCACCTCGGAGGTGGAGATGCGGTGGCCGGAGACGTTCATGACGTCGTCGACGCGGCCGAGGACCCACAGGGCACCGTCCTCGTCGTACTTGGCGCCGTCACCGGCGAAGTACCAGCCCTCCTCGGCGTAGCGCGACCAGTACGTTTCCTTGTAGCGGTCCATGTCGCCCCAGATGCCGCGCAGCATCGACGGCCACGGCTCGTCGAGGACGAGATAACCGTTGCCGCCGTTGCCCAGTGGCTTGGCGTCGTCGTCGACGATCTTGGCGGAGATACCGGGCAGCGGGGCCATCGCGGAGCCCGGCTTGGTGGCGGTGACGCCGGGCAGCGGGGAGATCATGATCGCGCCGGTCTCGGTCTGCCACCAGGTATCGACGATCGGGGCGCTGCCGCCACCGACGACGTCGCGGAACCAGCGCCACGCCTCGGGGTTGATCGGCTCGCCGACGGAACCGAGCAGACGGATCGAGGACAGATCGTGGGCCTCGGGGATTTCCTTGCCCCACTTCATGAACGTGCGCACGAGGGTGGGAGAGGTGTAGTAGATCGAGACCTTGTACTTCTCGATGACGTTCCAATGCCGGTGCTCGTCGGGCGAATTGGGCGTTCCCTCGTAGACGACCTGCGTGGCGCGGTTGGAGAGCGGGCCGTAGACGATGTACGAGTGTCCGGTGACCCAGCCGATGTCGGCGGTGCACCAGTAGACGTCCTTGCCTGCCTTGTGGTCGAAGACGTTGTGGTGGGTGTACGAGGTCTGCGTCAGGTAGCCGCCGGAGGTGTGGATGATGCCCTTGGGCTTACCCGTCGTACCCGAGGTGTAGAGGATGAACAGCGGATGCTCGGCCGGGAAAGGCTGCGCCTCATGCTCTTTCGATGCCTTCGCGACGGTCTCGTGCCACCACAGATCGCGTCCGTCGGTCCAGGCGACGTCGGAGTCGGTGCGCTTGACGACGAGGACGTGTTCGATCGAAGCCGCCCCGTCGACGGCCTCGTCGACGGTGTCCTTGATGGGTGCGGGCTTGCCGCGTCGCCACTGGCCGTCGGTGGTGATGACGAGCTTGGCCTCGGCGTCGTCGATGCGTGAGCGCAGTGCGGTGGCCGAGAAGCCGGCGAAGACGACCGAGTGGGTCAGGCCCAGGCGTGCGCACGCGAGGATCGAGACGATCGCCTCGGGGATCATGGGCATGTAGATCGCAACGCGGTCGCCGGAGACGAGGCCGAGTTCGGTCAGGGTGTTGGCGGCCTGGCTGACGTCTGCGAGCAGATCGGAGTAGGTGACGTCGCGGCTGTCGCCTGGCTCGCCTTCCCAGTGGATGGCCACCTGGTCGCCGTGTCCGTCGAGGACGTGGCGGTCGACGCAGTTGTAGGCGACGTTGAGCTCGCCGTCGGCGAACCACTTGGCTACGGGGGCGTCGGACCAGTCGAGTACTTCGGTGAACGGGGTGTGCCAGTGGAGTCGGCGAGCCTGTTCGGCCCAGAAGCCGAGTCGGTCCTCTTCGGCGGCGGCGTAGAGCTCGGCCCCGGCGTTCGCCGTAGCCGTGAACTCGGCCGACGGCGCGTAGGAGGCAACCGCGGTCTCGTCGGTTCCGGAGGTACTGGTCGTCATCTCGAATAGCTCACTTTCGTCCGGTGCATTTCGCTCATGAAACTGCACTCCCGTGCCTGTCTCGAGCCCCTTGTGAGGGTAGTCACATGTGATGGCGATCGCACCGTTGCAATCGCCTGCAACCCCCCTGATCTGCGGTGATCGGTAGTTTCTGCACGCTGGGCGGTCATCGGGGCCGTCGGCGTGGACCCGTGGCGACGAGGATGTCCGAACTGTGAGAAATCGACTTGCCGAAACGTTTCGATCATGTTTCCGGCTTACTCACGGGTCAGCAAAAGTTGGGGGAGTTCACATGTTCGTTTCAGGATGTGTCTAAAGTCCATCCCATCAGATCGTTGGAACGGCCCACCTGCCGTGCCATGCGGTCGCCCACGAATCCCCGGGCGTCGCGCCCGAGGAACTGAGCACGGATGACCCCGTGTTCACATCTGGATGGAGGATTTTCTTGCGTATCAAACGTGCCGCGGTCGTCACCACGGCTGTGCTGATGAGTGCGAGCCTGCTCGCCGCCTGTGGCGGTGGAGGCTCGAGTTCCGGTGGCAGTGCCGACGGGATCTACAGCATCTACATCGGTGAGCCGGAGAATCCGCTGGTTCCCGGTAACACCACCGAGAGCGAAGGCAGCCAGGTCCTCGAGGCCCTCTTCACTCCGCTGGTCACGTTCAACGACGAGGACAACAGCGTCGAGTACAACGGCGTTGCCGAGTCCGTCGAATCCGAGGACAACACCACCTGGACCATCAAGCTCAAGGACGGCTGGACGTTCCACGACGGCACCCCCGTCACGGCCGAGTCCTACACCAAGGCATGGAGCTACAACGCGTTGAGCACCAACGCATTCGGTGCCTCGTACTTCTTCGAGAACATCGAAGGCTACGCGGATCTGCAGGGTAGCGACACCGCCGAGCCCGTCGCAACCGAACTGAGCGGTCTGAACGTCGTCGACGAGACGACCTTCACCGTCAAGCTCACCGGACCGTTCGCCATCTTCCCGCTCACGCTGGGATACACGGCATTCGACCCGCTGCCCGAGGCGTTCTACGCCGACCCCGATGCATACGGTGCCCGCCCGATCGGTAACGGCCCGTTCAAGGCCGACTCGGACTTCGTTCCGGGACAGGGCTTCACCGTCACCAAGTACGACGACTACAAGGGCGACAACCCGGCTCAGTCCGCAGGCGTCAACTTCAAGGTCTACACCGAGCTGAACACCGGCTACAACGATGTTCAGGGCGGCGGACTCGACGTCATGCTCGATCTGCCCGAGGATGCGTGGGCCACGGCTCGTGACCAGTTCGGTGACCGCTACGGCGAGCGTGCGCGTCCCGACATCACGTCCCTCGGTTTCCCCACCTACGACCCGCGCTTCCAGGATCCGAGGGTGCGCAAGGCATTCTCGATGGCCATCGATCGTCAGGCCATCGCCACCGCGATCTTCACCGATACCCGTACCCCGGCAGGATCTTTCGCCTCGCCCGTCGTCGACGGATACCGCGAGGACGCCTGCGGTGCGAACTGTGAGCTCAACCCGGACGAGGCCAACCGTCTGCTCGACGAGGCCGGGTTCGACCGCAGCCAGCCGGTGGACCTGTGGTTCAACGCCGGTGCGGGCCACGATTCGTGGATGACCGCCGTGGGCAACCAGTTGCGTGACAACCTGGGCGTGAACTACGCACTGCGCGGCGACCTCCAGTTCGCGCAGTACCTGCCGCTGCAGGACGCCAAGGGAATGACCGGCCCGTTCCGCTCGGGTTGGATCATGGACTACCCGTCGATCTACAACTTCCTCTCCCCGTTGTACTCGGCAGCCGCAACCCCGCCGGCAGGTAGCAACTACGTCTTCTTCAACGACCCGGCATTCGACGCCGCGTTGGCCGAAGGCAACAACGCTGCAGATATCGACGCGGCAACGGCGGACTACCAGAAGGCAGAAGACATCCTGATCGACCAGATGCCCGCTACCCCGCTGTTCTACGGCCTGAACCAGGCTGTGTGGTCCGATCGCGTCTCCGACGTCAAGATCGACAACCGTGGCAACATCGTTCTCGAGGACGTCGTAGTCAGCTGACGACGCACCCAGGTGGGTGGCAGCCGAGCATGATCGGTTGCCACCCACCGGGTTTCGTTCATCCGTGGGTCGCATCTGCCCCACACCGACCTGCGCCGGCAAGACCCGAGGCGCAGGTTCGTCCCTTGTTCAAGGAGAAGACACACAGTGGGTCGCTACATCACTCGCCGATTACTGCTGACGATTCCCGTCCTGATCGGCTCCTCGTTCTTGATCTTCGCGATGGTCTACGCGCTACCGGGTGATCCCATCCGCGCCCTCGCTGGAGATCGTCCCCTCGCCCCCGGCGTCGTCGCCCAGCTGCGAGACGAGTTCAACCTCGACGACAACCTCTTCGTGCAGTACTTCAAGTACATCGGCGGCTTCTTCCAGGGCGACTTCGGTACCGATTTCTCCGGACGCCCCGTCCTCGACACCATCGAGCGGGCACTTCCGGTCACGGTCCGATTGACCATCGTGGCCGTCGTCATCGAGACCATCATGGGTATCGCCGCAGGCGTGCTCGCCGCCCTCAAGCGCGGATCGTTCTTCGACAACCTGGTGCTCATCTCGACGACACTGCTGGTGTCGGTGCCCGTGTTCGTTCTCGGCTTCATCGCCCAGTTCACTCTCGGTCTCAAGTTGGGGCTCTTCCCGATCTCGGGCATCAACGACGGCTGGTCGAGTTACCTGCTCCCCGGCCTCGTGCTCGCATCGCTGTCGATGGCCTATGTTGCTCGTCTGACGCGCACCTCGGTAGCCGAATCGATGGCCGCGGACTACATCCGCACCGCGAAGTCGAAGGGAATCAGCAACCGGCGCATCATCTTTCGGCACGCACTGCGCAACTCGCTGATTCCCGTCGTCACCTTCATCGGTGCCGACGTCGGTGGCCTGCTGGGCGGTGCCATCGTGACCGAGACGGTGTTCAACCTGCCAGGTCTCGGCCGCGCGATCTACGACGGTCTCGCCCGTCAGGAAGGTGCCGTCGTCGTCGGCATCGTCACGCTCTTCGTGTTCTTCTACATCTTCTTCAACCTCGTGGTGGACGTTCTCTACGCGGTTCTCGATCCAAGGATTCGCTATGAATAAAGAAGATTCGAGCGCAGCTCAGCACGCCGCAGACGAGGGCCAGCCCGGCAACGTCATCACCGGCGAAGCCGTCGAGTTGGTCGGTCAGGCCAGCCTCTGGGGCAACGCGTGGAAGTTCCTGCGGAAGAGCCCGTTCTTCATCATCGGCACTTTCCTGCTGTTGGTGCTGTTGGTGATGGCGGTGTTCCCGCAGCTGTTCGCCCGCGGCATCGATCCGCGCGTGTGCTCGCTGTCCGATTCCCGTCAGAGTCCCAGCGCTGCACACTGGTTCGGCACCGACGTCCAGGGCTGCGACTACTACGCCAACGTCATCTACGGTGCGCGGATCTCGCTGTCGATCGGTGTGCTCTCGGTCATCGGTGTGCTCATCATCGGCGTCCTGATCGGTGCTCTGGCCGGGTACTTCGGCGGAATCACCGACAGCATCCTGGCGCGCTTCACCGACGTGTTCTTCGGAATCCCGCTGCTGCTCGGTGCCCTGATCCTGCTCACCGTCACGGCCCAGCGCACCATCTTCACCGTCTCGCTCGCCCTGGTGGCCTTCGGCTGGATGACGGCGATGCGACTGGTTCGATCATCGGTGATCTCGATCAAGAACAGTGAATACGTCCAGGCTGCACAGGCATTGGGGGCGTCGACCTACCGCATATTGGTGCGACACATCCTGCCCAACGCTCTGGCTCCGGTGATCATCTACGCCACCATCTCGGTGGGTACGTTCATCGCGGCCGAGGCGACGCTGACCTTCCTCGGAATCGGATTGCAAGCTCCCGAGATCTCCTGGGGCCTGCAGATCAACCTCGGTCAGAACGTGTTCCTGACGGCACCGCACCTGGTGCTGTTCCCGGCCGCGTTCCTCTCCGTCACGGTGCTGGCGTTCATCATGCTCGGCGACGCACTCCGTGACGCACTCGATCCGAAACGGAACTGACATGAGTACTGCGAAGGACACCGTTCTGAGTGTCACCGATCTGACGGTCGAGTTCGAGGTCGACAAGGTCTGGCGCAAGGCGGTCGACACCGTCTCGTTCACCGTCGCCTCCGGCGAGGTGCTGGCCATCGTCGGTGAATCCGGATCCGGCAAGTCGACCACCGCCATGGCCGTCCCGGGCCTGCTGGCCGATAATTCGCGGGTGTCGGGCAGCATCAAGCTGGGCGAGAAAGAACTGGTCGGGCTACCCGAGAAGCAGCTCGCACCCATCCGCGGCAAGAACGTCGCGGTGATCTTCCAGGAACCGATGACGGCGCTCAATCCGGTGTACTCGATCGGCTGGCAGATCACCGAGGCCATCCGCGCGCACACCTCGCTGTCGAAGAAGGAAGCCAAGGCGCGGGCCGTCGAACTCCTGAAGCTCGTCGAGATGCCGGATCCGGAGACGCGGGTCGACTTCTACCCGCACCAGCTCTCCGGTGGTCAGCGTCAGCGCGCCATGATCGCCCAGGCGCTGTCCTCGGATCCGTCCCTGCTGATCGCGGACGAGCCGACCACGGCTCTGGACGTGACGGTGCAGGCCGAGATCCTCGACCTGATGCGAGACCTGCGTAACCGAATCGATGCGTCGATCGTGCTCATCACCCACGACATGGGCGTGGTGGCCGACATGGCCGATCGCATCGCGGTGATGAAGGACGGCGTCATCGTCGAAACCGATGCTGCGCAAACTATTTTCAAGAACGCGTCGCATCCGTACACGCAACAGTTGCTCGCCTCGGTTCCGCACCTGGGCAGCAGCATCGAGGCCGTGACCGCCGGGAGGATCGCCGAGCCGAGTGCCGTCGAGGAGACCCGGGCACTGAGCATCGTCGACGGTGTCATCGAGTATCCGGGCCGCACCGTGTTCCGGGCCGTCGACGGGGTCAGCCTCGACATCGAGATGGGTGAGGTCGTCGGTCTCGTCGGTGAATCCGGCTCGGGTAAGTCCACGATCGGCAAGGCCGTGGTGGGGCTGAACAAGCTCACCGGCGGGTCGTTGTCGATCGCAGGGGTCGACATCACCAACCTGTCCAATCGTGAACTGCGGTCGGTGCGCAGCAAGGTCGGCATCGTGTTCCAGGATCCGGGTTCGTCGCTGAACCCACGCTGGCCGATCGGACAGTCGATTGCCGAGCCGATGCTGTTGCACACCGAGCACAGTGCTGCAGAGCGGAACCGCAAGGTCGAGGAACTGCTCGACCGGGTCCACCTGTCGCGGACCATGCGCAATCGCTACCCGCACCAGCTGTCCGGCGGTCAACGTCAGCGAGTCGGTATCGCGCGGGCACTCGCCCTGGAGCCGACGCTGCTGGTGGCCGACGAACCGACGTCTGCGCTCGACGTGTCGGTGCAGGCCAAGGTACTCGAGCTGTTCAAGGAACTCCAGCACGAGTACGGGTTCGCGTGCCTGTTCATCAGTCACGACCTCGCTGTCGTGGAGGTGCTGGCCAAGCGCATCGCGGTGTTGAACAAGGGCAAGCTGGCCGAGTTCGGTACGACGGATCAGATTCTGCGTCGTCCGACCAACGAGTACACCAAGCGGTTGCTCGCGGCCGTTCCGGTGCCGGACCCGGCCGAACAGGCCAAGCGTCGTCAGGCGCGCGCCGAGCTGTTGGCGGCAGGAGCGAAGTAGGCGACAACGCCGAGTGGGGGAGGGGGTACCGTCGTCTGTCGTGACGGACCCCCTCGCCCCACTGCTGGAACTACCTGGAGTTCTCGACTCCGCCGAACGTGCGCGCGACGCTCTGGGCGCGGTGCATCGGCACAAGGCCAATCGTCGGGGATGGCCGGCCACCGCCGCCGAGGCCGCGGTCCGTGCGGCTCGCTCGTCGTCGACGCTCGAGGGCGGTTCGATGGATTTCCCCCGCGAGGGCGAAGAAGGCGACCCCATTCTGGCGGGTGCGCTGCGAGTCGCGGCCGCCCTCGACGGTGATGCGCTGCAGAACACGGTCTCGACGTGGAAGCGCGCACCGCTGCAGACCCTCGCACGACTGCACCTGTTGGCCGCAGCCGACCTCGTCGACGACGCCTCCGAGCTCGGCCGTCCCCGCAGCGATGCAGGTGTCGGCGAGCGACTCGACCTCCTCGCACAGCTGGTGACCGGTGGAACGTCGGCACCGGCCCCGGTGATCGCGGCGGTGGTCCACGGTGAACTGTTGACGCTCAAAGCTTTCGGATCGGCCGACGGCATCGTTGCGCGGGCTGCATCGCGACTGGTGGCAGCGTCGTCGGGATTCGACCCCCACAACCTGGGAGTGCCGGAGGTGAGCTGGATGCGTCGGGCGAATGCCTACCGAGACGGCGCGACGGGGTTCGCGGAGGGTACGGCAACCGGCGTCGGTAGTTGGGTGATCCTGTGCTGCGGGGCATTCGAAGCCGGTGCGGCAGAAGCGACTTCGATTGCCGAAGCCGCTCAGTAGGAGTTGTGCACACGTAAAAGGGCGGCGAGCGGAGCCTGCAGTAGTGAGCATATAAAAGGGCCGCGAGCGGAGCCTGCAGTAGTGAGCATATAAAAGGGCGGCGATGCCGACTTGCGTCGACGTCGCCGCCCGTTAGCACGGAGCGCCTGGTTACCAAGCGTGCACAGGTGGGCTGTGATGGACTACCACGTGGCCTCGGCGAGAATTCGACGGTGATGAGGTCATCCCTGCAACCGGTGCAGGGTTCTTGCTGATCACTGACGAATGTCGCAGGCCCACAGCGCTTCTGCCATTAGGTGGCAAGCTCCGCGTGGGTGCCGGTGTCCGTGCTGGGAATCCCGGTCGGGAGAGCGAATCTTCTCTTCCGATTCGTTCTTGGCCTTCCGTTCTTCCGTACGTCATTTGTACCCCGTGACGCTCCTCACATCAAGGGGTTGGACGTCATCTTTTTCTTCGGAGCAGTCCGTAGGTGATCGCGCCGGCCGCGAGAGCGCTGAAACCTGCTGCGGCGCTTGCTGCTACGGTCTTGCCCGACGGGGTCTGGATTCGTGATCGCAGCGAGACCGGGTTGGAGAAGGTGAGAATCGGCCATCCGCGGGAGGCTGCTTCCTTGCGCAGTGCACGATCGGGGTTGACGGCCGTGGGATGCCCGACTGCGCGCAGCATCGGCACGTCGGTGATCGAATCCGAGTACGCGTAGCTCGACGCCAAGTCGTAATCATGTTGCGCGGCCAGGGAGTTCATGGCGTCGACCTTGCCCTCGCCGTAGCAGTAGAAGTCGACCTCGCCGATGTACTTGCCCTCCACGGTCACCATCGTCGTCGCCATGCTGTGATCGGCCCCCAGCAGCTCGGCGATGGGGCGCACGATCTCGTCACCGGACGCCGAGACGACCACGACGTCGTGTCCACGGAGCTTGTGGTCGGCGATGAGATCGGCGGCTTCGGCGAACACGAGGGGGTCGACGATGTTGTGCAGCGTTTCGGCGACGATTGCTCGCACCTGTTCGACGTCCCAGCCTGCGGTCATGCTCGCGATGTGCGCGCGCATGCGCTCCATCTGGTCGTGATCGGCTCCGGACAGCAGGAACAGAAATTGCGCGTAGCTGCTCTTGAGAACGGCGCGCCGGTTGATGAGTCCTTGGTCGAAGAACGGCTTGCTGAATGCCAAAGTGCTGGACTTGGCGATGATCGTCTTGTCGAGGTCGAAGAATGCCGCGACGCGCGCTGTGCGTCGGCCGGCCGGGACGTCGTCGTTGCTCGCGCTCTGGGTCACGTTTGTCACCATAGTGGCCGGTGGTGACCGTTGGATGTTGCGCGGTGCCACTGGCGGACTCGGTTCGACGCGGTCGAGAAAAGCCGACGGTTGAACTTGCAAACAAGGACGTCCACGGGTGTAGTATTTTCTACGAGCCCGGTTCATTCCGGGCGGTGTTCAGCCCGACCCCCCGGGGCTGAACCAGACGACCCTCGCCTCCTCCCCCCCTGGCGAGGGTCGTCCTCTTTTCCGGGGTAGGGCGAAAACTGGTACAGCAGTACCGGTATTCATCCACAGGCCCGAATCTATCCACATTTCCCCAAGTCGCGCGCATCTCGAGCAGATTCTCACGCACGCTTGGCGCATGGAAACGGACTCGCGGCAGCGGACCACGCACCCGGCAGTGACGATGTCGATCGAACTTCGCGGACTGCGCGAGGATGTCTACCGAATCGCCGCGGCCGCGGATTGTGTTGTGGAAGAGCAGAACTTACTGGTCGGTATCGGCTCGACACGTTCGATGTGGGACCGTTGCGGAATTATTTTGGTCGACTTCGCGTCCGCAGAGACGGCACTGTCGACGGGATTTCCGAGACGAGCGGGCGTCATTCTGGTCACGTCCGCACCGCCGACGCTCGACGATTGGCGAATCGCCACATCGCTCGGTGCCGAGCATGTGATCGCCCTGCCGTGGGACGAGGACGCACTCGTGCGGATACTCGGCGAACCCGCGTCGGCACCATCCGGAGACGGCGGCGTGATCGCTGTGGTCGGCGCTCGCGGTGGCGCGGGCGCATCCACTTTCGCGGCCGCACTCGGACTGTGCAGCAGCCGTTCGGGTCGACGTGCCCTCGTGGTCGAGGGCGACCGGTACGGCAGCGGCCTGGACCTGCTGCTCGGTTGGGAGAAGGCTCCAGGTCTGCGGTGGTCCGGCTTGGTCGTCGAGGGCGGCCGAGTCTCCGCCGACGCTCTGCACGGGGCCCTGCCCTCCCGCTCCGGATTGTCGGTGCTGGCACTGGGCCGAGCCGACGGCCGAGGTATCGGACTCTCTGCCGTCGCAGTGGCGGCTGTACTCGATGCAGGACGCGCAGCGGGCGATCTCGTGGTGTGCGACGCCCCGCGTCATCCCAGCGACGTCTCCGACGCTCTGTATGCCGCGGCGGACCTCGTCACGCTGGTACTTCCGGCCGAGCTGCGCGCCGTGACGTCGGCCGAGGCGGTGGCCGCGCACGTGGTGGATCGAAATGCCAATGTCGGACTGGTCGTTCGCGGGCCGGCTCCGGGTGGGCTGAGGGCCGACGACATCGCCGTCGCCCTCGGGCTTCCGCTGTTGACGTCGATGCGTGCCGAGCCTGCACTGGCCGAGCGCCTCGAACGAGGAGGTCTGGTGCTGGGCCGTCGTTCGCCGCTGGCCGCAGCAGCCGACACCGTGCTCGATACGTTCGCGCACAAGCCCGGTGGGCAGCGGAGGGCGGCATGAGCGCCGTCGTCACCGCGGATCTGCTCGACCGCGTCCGCGATCGTTTGGCTGCATCGGCCGACGCTCCGGTTCCCGCCACCGTCGCCGCAGCCATTCGAGCGGAAGCAGGCGGGGTCATCGGCGACACCGATATGCTTGCGGCCCTGAGGGTTCTGCAAACCGAGCTGACCGGCGCGGGGCCGTTGGAGCCGCTGCTGTCCGAACCGGGAGTGACCGACGTTCTGGTCACCGCACCGGATCAGGTGTGGATCGATCGTGGGCGCGGACTCGAGCGCACCGGAGTTCGTTTCGTCGACGAGGCTGCCGTTCGCCGGCTCGCGCAACGGCTCGCCCTCTCGGCCGGCCGTCGTCTCGACGACGCGCAGCCCTGGGTCGACGGTCGACTGCCCGGCGTCGGGCAGGGAGCGTTCGGCGTCCGCCTGCACGCTGTGCTGGCACCGGTGGCGAGCGGAGGAACGTGCGTGTCGCTCCGGGTGCTGCGACCCGCGACGCAGGGACTCTCCGCTCTCCGTGCATCGGGAGCCGTGACCGAGGACGGGTACGAGTTACTGCGTCGAATCGTGTTCGGTCGCTTGGCTTTCTTGGTCGTCGGCGGTACCGGGGCAGGGAAGACGACCCTTCTTGCTGCGCTGCTGGGCGAAGTGAATCCGTCCGAACGGATCGTCTGTGTCGAGGACGCGGCCGAGCTGGCACCGGCCCATCCGCACGTTGTTCGTCTCGTGGCCCGCGCACCCAACGTCGAAGGCGTCGGCGAGGTGTCGGTGCGGCAGCTGGTGCGTCAGGCCTTGCGAATGCGACCCGATCGTCTCGTGGTCGGTGAGGTGCGCGGGGCCGAGGTGATCGACCTGATGACGGCGCTCAACACAGGTCACGACGGCGGAGCCGGAACCATCCACGCGAACTCCCCGGCGGAGGTGCCCGCCCGGCTCGAAGCCCTTGCCGCACTGGGCGGAATGGGTCGAGACGCGCTGCACAGCCAACTCGCCGCGGCGGTCCAGGTGGTGTTGCACGTCCACCGCAGCGCCGACGGTACCCGACGACTGCGTGAGATCGGAGTGGTCGACGTCGATCCCACCGGGCGTGTGCACATCGCTCCGGCCTGGTCGGCGGCTGCCGACGCGACGCCGGGTCGAGGTCGACTCCTCGAACTGCTCGATCGCCGCTGCGGTGACAACCGATGACGGCCGCGCTCGTGGTCCTCGCTGCAGCAGTCATACTGTGGCCGAGCAGCTTTCGTCGGCTGCCCCGGGAGGCACGAACGGCGTCGAGCGCGCCGCGATGGCTGATGCCGACCGGCTGCGCTCTCGTCGTGGCAGGGACGGTGTGGTGGTTCGGCGGGTTCTGGGCCGTGAGCGCGGCGGCGGTGGCGGGTGGCACCGGATGGCGGCGTTTCCGTCGGAGACTCGAACGCGATCGGCGGGCCGAGGAATTGAACTGGCTCGCAACCGGAGTCGAGGTGGTCATCGGCGAGCTCCGCGTCGGATCCCATCCCGCCACGGCCAGCGCGGTTGCGGCCGACGAGTGCGGCGGCATCGCGTCGACGGCACTGCGCGGCGCGGCGTCGCGGGCCCGGCTGGGCGGTAGGGCTGCCGACGGTATCGCTGCGTCCGATTCGTTGCTGGACGCGGAGCTGGCCCGATTGGCCGCAGCGTGGCGGGTGGCGGATGAGTACGGACTCGCGCTCGCCGAACTGCTCGACGCCACCCGTGAGGACATGCTGGGGCGTAGACGGTTTCGCGAACGAACGGACGCAGCGCTCGCCGGAGCCCGCGCCACCGCGCTGGTCCTGGCCGGTCTACCGATCCTCGGAGTCGCGCTCGGTCAGCTGATGGGAGCCAATCCACTGCAGATCCTGCTCGGCGGCGGGCTCGGCGGAATGCTGCTGCTCATCGGCACGGCCCTGGGCTGCGCGGGACTGCTGTGGACCGACGCGATCACCGGCAAGGTGACGACCTGATGTGGGCAACGCTGCTCTGTCTGGCATCGGCACTTATCACGCTGCCCACGGTCGCGAGCGGATTGCACAGGCTGGCACCCGACGGTCGTGCGAATGCCGACGCCGACGATGCGCCGGCCCCCGACCCGCTCGCGGTGGCCACGACCTTCGATCTGCTCGCAGCGTGCCTACGTTCGGGCCTTCCCGTGGCGACTGCCGCTGCGGCAGCGGCACATTCCGCTCCGATCTCGTTCGGTGTCGCGTTGCGCAAGGCCGCCGATCTGCTCGAACTCGGAGCCGACGCCACCACAGCGTGGGACGCCGTCGCGCAGGATCCGGAGACCGAGGCTCTGGCGAGGATGGCACGGCGATCTGCCCGAGCCGGGTCGTCCATGGCGTCGGCGATGACGGAACTCGCTGCGACCCAACGAACCCGGGCCGAAGACGCATCGGCTGCTGCCGCCGAGCGCGCCGGTGTGCTGATCAGCGGGCCACTGGGGCTGTGCTTTCTGCCTGCCTTCATCTGCCTCGGCATCATCCCCGTGGTGATCGGACTGGCGGGCAACGTACTGGGCGGCGGTCTGCTGTGACCGCCGCGCACTCGAGTGTCCGATGCGGAGATGCTGCATCGGAGAACAGGGAGGGGAATCGAGATGATCGAGAATGCACTGCAGGAGTTGAAGACTCGAATCATGCTGTTCGGCGTGGAGGACGACGGCATGTCGACCGCGGAGTACGCCATCGGCACGATCGCAGCCGCGGCGTTCGGGGCGGTGTTGTACACGGTGGTGACCGGCAACAGCATCGTGACGGCGTTGACGGGGATCATCGATCGAGCGTTGAACACTGCCGTCTGATTTTCGGCGATGACGACGGGGCCGTGACGGTGGAGGCGGCGTTCGCGATCGCGTCCATCGTCGCGGTGATCGTGGTGTGTATCGGGGCGATCGTGTCGGTGACGATGCACATCGGGTGCGTCGATGCCGCCAGAGAAGCTGCTCGGTTGGCGGCCAGAGGTGATGGTGCGCAGGCTGTCTCGGTGGGGCAACGGGTCGGGCCCGACGGCGCTCGGGTGACGGTGACCGAGGACGGTGAGTTCTTCGTCGCGCGGGTGGAGGTGGAGAGTCCGCTGCCGGGGTTGACATTGTCGGCTGAGGCGGTTGCTGCTGCGGAACCGGTTGCAGCGGAATGAGGCCCGCTTTCCGGAGGGCGCTACAAGACGACGAGGGCGGGGCGACGGTGTTGGCGGCGCTGGCGATGTCGGCGTTGATCGCCGTCGTTGTGATGGTGATCCATGTCGGCTCGGCGGTGGGTGCTCGCCATCAGGCCCAGTCGGCGGCCGATCTCGCGGCGCTGGCGGGTGCGGGGGCTCTCGATCGTGGGGTGGCCGATGCGTGCGAGACGGCGCGGGAGTTGGCGGTGCGCATGGGTACCCAGTTGCGGGAGTGCACGATCGACGAGTGGGACGTGATCGTCACGGTGGGCCAACCGGTGTTCCTCGGTCGCTTCGGAATGTCCGACGCCATCGCCTCGGCGCGGGCGGGTCCGGGGTGAGGGCGGGCTCGTTTGTCACTTGCCGCTAAATCGTCCCGATCGTCCGAGCCGAACGGAACTTGACGATGCCTATATTCCAGCGGGTGCAAGCCGAACTTGGCAACCGTGAGAACCGCAAAGAGCCGACGAAGCGGTCTCAGTCGCTGCTACTCCAGGTCATCAAGTGCGGAGTGCGTGGAAGACCCATGTCCCGACTTAAAAGAGGCACCGGCGCGCTGTGCGTTACCGGTGCGTCGGCTCGATACTAGTCGACGTGCGGGAACCGGACGATGCGGGAGGACTTCACTGACAAAGTCGTGGAGTCGGTCTTGCTGACGATGCTCGGTGCGTCCGAGCGGAAAGAACGAGTCTGGGACTCGGGATCGGATCACTCGGCAGAGCTGGCCGAGCTGGACTCGACCCTGACCGACCTCGTCGAGCAGCTCGGTACCGGGCCATTCAAGGCCGGCACTCCGCAGAGGATCAAGCTGGACCAGCGCATAGCCGAGCTTGCTGCTCGGCAGGAGGAGTTGTCGAAGGCCGAGACGAAGGCGGCAGGCTGGACGTGGCAAGCGACCGGTGAGCTGTTCTCTCAGTGGTGGGAGCGTCAGACCACAGAGCAGCGCAACATCTGGCTTCGGACATGGGTGTCGAGCTGACGTGGACCTTCGAGGATGACGCGAAGGAGCCGAACGTGAAGCTGAACCTCGGGGATCTCGAGACGCTGACCGAGCAGCTGAACCCGCAGGGAGCAGTTTTGGGATGGCAGAGTGCAATCAGCGGTATTTCCCGCATGGATTAACTCGGCTGAGGCTTTGCCTGCGAGGGGTCGGGAGTCGGCGACACCGTTGAAGGTGGCGGAGAATTAGGATCTGGCGCAACCGTCTCCGCAGGAGATGTCTTTGGCGGCTGTGGCATGGCCTTCGTTGGAGGAGCGACTGATTCGGTACTCATCTCGGCTATGAACGCATCAACAGCCGTGGCGATTGCGCCCACCATGGCTGTACCAACCCCTGCGGCTTGGTCCGTCCCGACTGCGCGCTTGGTCTTATCGACTGCCAAGTGAGCACGCATTGCCTTGCCGTACGAGGCGGTCATACCGTGCAGCCGAATCCGTGTCGCGGACACCAACCGTTGTTGACGGTTTGCGTTTAGCTTTGACTCGGCGTCTTTTACGTCTTCCAAGGTCCTTCTCGAACTAGCGCGTTGGTATGCCACGACGAGCAATTTCGCTTCCTCAAGCACTTCAACGGCAGCTACAAGGGCTGCCATTCGCTCGCTTCGCTCGTGCTTGTCGCGTTCCGCTTCGATCTGCCGCTCGACATTCTTCCGAGTCCGCGATTGAACGTAGAAGACACCGATCAAGGCGAGAATCGCCGCGCCGAGTGTGAGCCCACCGGCAATCAGAGTTGCATCCGCTGCGGCCACTAGGCCGGGGCTGGGCGGGGTCAAACGTTCGAGGAGTTCCGTCGGAATGACCACCTGCGGCTCGACGACGACGGTCGGCACCGGGACGACAATTTCCGGAGGCTCCTGCGACAGCCACTGCTGAATCACTTGTCCAACTTCCACTCAGATTCGATTCGTTTGATCTCGTCTGCGAGTGTCGATGCAACAGCTTGCAAGCGGGCCTGGTGTGCCGCGTCTGTCATTGTCGGGACGTGTGGTGCCTCAGCGCTGGCTACACCAGATGGGGTGAGGTACGGACGGAGCTGTTGATACCAACCTTGGCTCGGCAACTGATAGTGAGCTAGGCGGTATTCGGCCAAGCCGTCCCGCCATGAAGTCAGCAGTCCGTAGCGGTGCTCTAGCCTGATTCGTTTCTTGTCGACGGACCACTTCGCCCAAGGGGCGGCAAGTGCCGAGATTGCACCTGTCGCCAAGCCCGCGACTCCACCGATTGCTGCTGTCCACAGCTCAACGTCCACCGGAGCAATATACGGGTGAAGTCGGACATTTCCGTTCACGCACGACCGACTGAACCGGTCCGGGATCAACGTCCTTGAACTGGCTGCTCAAACGCTCAGGCGGCCATCATCGCTAGAGCCCCCACACGCCACCGTCGAACTCGAACATGTCGTTCGTGATGGGCACCGCTGTAGGCGTTACGCGGTCGCCGTCGACCTCAAGCACCGCAAACCCGGGTTGTTTGCCAGCCCGGAACTTCGCTGACGCTCCACGCCCGAGGTATCCCACTTCCATCCCTGTGTACTGCGAGATTGTGTCGTGACCGTACACGACACTGTAGATACCAATTCCCATCCGACCGGTGTAGCCGAGGGCAACGTTTGACGGCGCTCATCGAAATTCCCCACTAGCGCTCATCGAAATTCCCCACCCGTGTGGCACCGCCAACGAGGGCGGGTCTCCAACGAAGCTGATGGTCTCTGACCACGCACCAGCTATCCGAAGGAGACCCGCTCCTCATGCTTACACAGGAGGAAGATGTGGAAATCAACGCCTTGCACAAACGAGGCTGGAAGATCGCGGACATCGCGCGTCACACCGGCCGCGACCGCAAGACCATCAGGTCGTACCTGAACGGCACCACCACTCCCGGGGTGCGTAAACGCAGCGCACCGGACCCATTCGAGGTGTTCCTCGCCTACGTCACTGCACGTCTGATCGACGACCCACACCTGTGGGTCCGCACGCTCTGCGACGAACTCGAGGACCTCGGCTATCTGATGTCGTATCAAACGCTGCACCGCAAGATCCGCGAACTCAAACTCCGGCCGATCTGCCAAGCGTGCCTGACGGCCACCGAAAGACCCAACGCGGTCATCGAACACCCGCCAGGGGAAGAGACACAATGGGATTGGGTCGATCTACCCAACCCACCCGCCTCGTGGGGCTGGGGATCGATGGCCCACCTGTTCGTCGGAACTCTGGCGTGTTCGGGCAAATGGCGCGGCGTCCTCGCACCGAACATGACCCAACCACATGTCGTCGACGGACTCGACCGGATCTGCCGAGGCCTCGGCGGGATCAGCCGAGTCTGGCGGTTCGACCGAATGGCCACAGTCTGCCACCCCGAGTCCGGCCGGGTCACCGCCAGCTTCACCGGCGTCGCGAAACATTACGGTGTCTCCGTTGCGATCTGCCCACCGAGGCGCGGCAACCGCAAAGGTGCAGTGGAGAAGTCCAATCACACTGCAGCGCAGCGGTGGTGGCGAAATCTCTCCGACGATCTGAGCGTCGAGCAAGCCCAAGCGAGCCTCGATCGGTTCTGCAGTCTGCGCGGCGATACTCGCTTGCGGCCGACGAAGGACGGCAAAACTTCGGTAGCGACGATCGCCACCGCCGAAGGACTGCATCCGATGCCGCCGTCCGCGTATCCCGCGATCCTGTCCACTCATCGAGTCGTATCCCGGCAGGCGTTGGTGTCCTACCGCGGCAACCGCTACTCAGTGCCGCCCGAGCTCGCGTCCGCGCAGGTCACCGTCACCCACGTTCTCGGGACCGACGTCATCGACATCGTCACCACCTCGGGTATCGCCATCGCCCGGCACCGGCTGGCGGCCGATGGGACCGGGGCGATGGTCCGCGATCACGGCCACATCTACGCCCTCGAGCAAGCAGCGATGGCCGGCGCGAACACCGGACGTCCGCACCGCCGCAAGGAACGTATTCCGCCCGGACCGGACGCACTCGCCGCTGCAGAGAAGCTCCGAACAACAACCAGTGCAACATATCCCGACGCAGCGGACAGATCGGAAAACGACAGTCACGCAACCGAATCCGATACCGCAGGAGCGATTATCTACGACCTGTCGATCTATGAACGCGCCGCACACGGAAGGAACACCCTGTCATGACCGACCAGAAAGCTGCCACGAACGCCGACCGGTTACCGGCCCCGAACACCGCCGCTGCAGCCAGCCTTTACCAACGCCTGCGGGGGCATCTCGCTGTCCTGAAACTTCACGACGCCGCCGAAGCGCTGCCGTCGGTCCTCGATCAAGCAGCCGCCGAAGAACTGTCGATGACCGCGGCGTTGGACCGGTTGCTCTCGATCGAGGTCGAGGCCACCGAAGCCCGCCGACTGAACGGCAGACTCCGATTCGCGTGCCTGCCGACACCGGCATCGCTCGAGGACTTCGACTACGACGCAGCCGCTGGTGTCGACAGGAAGTTGATCGAGGAGTTGGCGACCTGCCGATACTTGGAGACAGCGACGAATGTGCTGCTCATCGGCCCGCCCGGGGTCGGCAAAACGCATCTGTCGGTCGGGCTGGCGCGTGCCGCAGCTCATGCCGGCTATCGAACGTATTTCACCACCGCAGCTGATCTCGCTGCCCGCTGTCATCGAGCCGCTCTCGAAGGAAGGTGGGCTACGACGATGCGGTTCTACGCTGGACCGACACTTCTCGTCGTTGATGAACTCGGCTACCTACCGTTGCCCGGCGAGGCAGCGTCGGCGTTGTTTCAGGTTGTCTCGCAACGGTATATGAAGACGTCGATCGTGATGACCACCAACCGTGGCGTGGGATCGTGGGGTGAAGTGCTCGGTGACAACACCGTCGCAGCAGCCATGCTCGACCGGCTTCTGCATCGATCCGTCGTGCTCAACCTCGACGGTGATTCCTACCGTCTCCGAGACCACAACGCCAGATCGGAGAAGCTCCGCAAAGCCACCACAGGAACCCGCCAACCACTACAGTGAAGTTCGCTCACGAGTGGGGAATTTCGGTGAGCGCGGTTGGGGAATTTCGCTGAGCCTCGTCACGTTGGGACCCAGCTTCTTCGCCGCTGTGTCCGATGAACCGCCGACGCGGTACAGAGGCGGCCTCGGGTTCGATCGAGTCCTTGATGGCTCGGCTCCCCGAGCGATTCTGGCACCCGACACCCGAAGTCGAAGATGGGCAGATGACCGGGCTCCAGCGCTATCTTGCAGACATCGACAGCTGGCTTCGACACGAGCTGTCGCTAGCCGATGCCGTCGCGCCCAGGTTGAGGGGTGTTGGCGCTCCACCCACGTTCGAGGTTCTGAACGCGCTCGGAATACCCCCCAAACGAATGGTTCTCGATCGTCCTGAACGACACACACGCGACGAACAGAAGGACAGCGCTATGAACACACCCGGAGCCATGCCCAGAACAACTAGCGCGCGGCTCCGTGTCAACGCACAGGACGGGTCGTTGTTCGCCCACCGGGATCTCGAAGTCTGTCGAGTCCTTGAGCACCGGCGAACGGGATTTGAGCCGTTCGTCGTGTCCTCTGTTGGATACGAAGTCGAATAACGTGGCTTCGCAGCGCATGACCTAATTGATGGCTAGAATCCTGTCTCATGGGCATCTTCGACTTAACAATCATCAGCGATCCGACTGTCCTGGACTACGGAAATCTACTGTTCAAGTCTGATTTTTCGGCCTACGCGGAATACGACGTAAACCTAGTTAAGTCGGCTGTGCTCGTGGCGGACCAAATTGACCTACGAAGCATTCGAGAAGAGGTCGCAAGGGTAAGCGAGGCGGAGTTCGGTAGATTTACGTACATGCCGTTGCAGCGGTACTTAGCTTTTGTGAACTACTCTGCATTTCCGGACCAAGGAGATTCTCTTGCGTATCCTGTGAACAGGTCGCTACTCGCCCCCGAGGAGGAAGCGCTGGCCGAACGTGAGCGGGTCATAGATTTTGTTGGCAGTGGGGGTTTGCCAGACATTATGGGTACCCCCTTCCACGAAAAGTACGTCGAACAGATGAACGAACTTACGGATGAACTCAGCTCATTCTTCTATAAAAAACGCCACGAGCTAAATTCTGACGATATGAAGTTGCTGCGCGAGCTTGATTCAGTGTCACTCGACGGCTGGTTTCCGGCCGAGGAGGATCGCGAGGAGCAGGTTTTTAGAATTACTTTCTCGGAGCAGGCTGGACCGTATTGGTCCTCTCTCGGAAATGCCCTACCGGATTTAATTGATGCCTCATCCACAACTTCGCTAATGCTCAGCGGTGTGGGTCTACCCAGCGCACAGGCTGGGACGGATACTCTGATTTCATCATCGCCGACAAGCCCCGCATCCATTGCCACGTCAGTCATGACGGGATTGCCAAGTTTCCAACGCTCAAGTCTCGCTCAGGTGCTTGACCTTCGTGAGGACCTCGGAGACTTCTTGCCAAACTTTCGTGGTGAGATGATCGACCTTTCGGATGCTATCGAAGCGAAGGGTGTCGAAGATTCGGCTGCTGTCCAGTATGAGCTAGAGAAAGCTTGGTATCAGAAGATCGCACCGCAGTTGGTGCAAATGCGCGCTATCGCAAAAGGGAAATCCTACCCTCGGACATTGCTCGATGAGATCGCTAATGATGGAGCTTCCCAGATCGCCACAGGTGCCAGTGTCGTAATCGCAGCAGGCGGATTGGTCGCTGGATTGTCGGTGCTACTTCCCGCTGCGGTAGGCGTGGCTTTGCCATTTGTGAAAGCCTATAATCAGCGATTGAAAGACAGAGATGATCTGAAATCCAATAGGTTATTTTTTCTTCACGAAGTCGATCGGCGACTCTCGAAGAAGTCAAAGCGATAAGTGCCTCGGCTTTGGGTTTTCCTATAGCGCCACCCGTCTAGCGATTTGCGATTGCTAAACGAACGGAGTGCCGAGTGGGTGTAGATGCACCGCTCACGTCAGGACTCAGAGGATGCCACATTTGCCGTGTGCGCAATAGGTGTCGGGTTGCCCATTTCCGACCGGTTGCCGTTCGTGTAGGACCAAGATGCCGTCTGTCTCGTGTTGTAAACACTGACAGGCGACTATGCGATCGGGACCATCGCGGCCGCGGCATTCGGGGCGGTGCTGTACACGGTGGTGACCGGGGACAGCATTGTGACGGCGTTGACGGGGATCATCGATGGAGCGTTGAACACTGCCGTCTGACACTGGTGTGTGATGATGACGGCCAGGGAGGCCGCTCGATTGGCGGCCAGAGGGATACGGCCAGGGCTGTGACGGTGGGGGAGCGGGTTGCGCCGGAGGGTGCTCTGGTGACCGTGACGGAGGATGGCGAGGTCTTCGTCGCGCGGGTGGAGGTGGAGAGTCCGCTACCGGGATTGACGTTGGCGGCGGAGGCCGTTGCTGCTGCGGAACCGGTTGCAGCGGAATGATGCTCGCTTTCCGGAGGGCGCTGCGTGACGATGAGGGTGGGGCGACGGTGTTGGCGGCGCTGGCGATGTCGGCGTTGATCGCCGTCGTGGTGCTGGTGATGCACGTCGGCTCGGCGGTGGACGCTCGTCATCAGGCGCAGTCGGCGGCCGATCTCGCGGCGCTGGCCGGGGCGGGCGCACTGGATCGTGGGGTTACCGACGCTTGCGAGTCGGCGCGATCAGTGGCGAGCAGGATGTCGACCGATTTGCGGAAGTGCACGATCGAGGGTTGGGACGTGGTCGTGACAGTAGGCCAACCAGTGTTCCTCGGGCGCTTCGGAATGTCCGACGCCATCGCCACGGCTCGGGCGGGTCCGGGGTGACGGCTCGCCCCGTTCGAGCCGGCTATTCCGCGCGCGTTCATCGAATGCGCGCGCATTTGCGTCGAACCCGGCCGCGAACCTGGGGCCTCGACGGTCCGACTTCAGCCGTCAGTGTGGAGTAACGGTGCGGGCCCCGGACTGCAGTGGGGCTAACCGAGTCAGTTGAGTGACGTGCTCCGGGGTGAGCTCGGCGATCGAATTGACCTGCAGCAGTTGCATGGTGCGCACGATGTCTTCGCGCAGGATCTCGATCATGCGATCGACGCCCTGGCGGCCGCCGGCCATCAGGCCGTACAGGTACGCCCGGCCGACGAGTGTGAACGACGCCCCCATCGCGATGGAGGCGACGATATCGGCACCGTGCATGATGCCCGTGTCGACGGCGACCTCGAAGTCGGAGCCGACCTCGCGCACGACCTGCGGCAGCAGGTGGAAGGGGACAGGAGCGCGATCGAGCTGTCGGCCTCCGTGGTTCGACAGGATGATGCCGTCGACTCCCAGTTCGGCGAGACGGGCCGAATCGGCCACCGACTGAACACCTTTGACGACCAGCTTGCCGGGCCAGATCTCCCGGATGACGTCGAGGTCCTCGAACGAGATGGACGGATCCATCGCCGAATTGAGCAGCTCCCCGACCGTGCCGCCGGTCGAAGACAGTGACGCGAACTCGAGCTTGGCCGTGGTGAGGAAGTCCCACCACCACCATGGACGCGGAATGGCGTTGGCGATCGTCGACGCGGTCAACTGCGGCGGGATGGAGAACCCGTTGCGCTTGTCGCGCAGGCGAGCTCCTGCAACCGGTGTGTCGACCGTGAACAGCAGTGTGTCGAAGCCTGCCTTCGCGGCGCGTTCGACCAGCCCGAACGAGATGTCGCGGTCGCGCATGACGTAGAGCTGGAACCAGTTGCGCCCATTCGGATTGGTGGCCTTGACGTCCTCTATCGACGTGGTGCCCAGCGTCGAGAGACAGAACGGAATTCCAGCCGCTCCGGCTGCGGCAGACCCGGCGTACTCACCCTCGGTCTGCATCAGGCGGGTGAATCCCGTCGGCGCGATGCCGAACGGGAGCGCGGACGGCCCACCGAACACTGTCGTCGAGGTGTCGACGTGGGAGACGTCCCGCAGGATCGAGGGATGGAATTCGACGTCGCGGAAGGCCTGACGAGCTCGCGAGAGTGAGATCTCGGCGTCGGCGGCACCGTCGGTGTAGTCGAACGCCGCGCGCGGGGTGCGTCGACGGGCGATGGTGCGGAGATCGTCGATGGTGAGTGCCGCGCTCAGGCGTCGGCGGCGCAGGTTCAGATCGGGCTTCTTGAACGAGAGGACCTCGCGCAGGTCGGTAGCTCTGGGAATCTGCCGGGTGATGGGCATGTCATGGTCTCGATTCTGTGGGCGGATCTCCTCCCACCACACCACCCGAGGTCCCGGCAGCGACGCGCAGGGTGGTGCCCCGTCAGCTCCGCATCAGAGTGCGGAGCGCCGTGGCTATCGCGGGTTCGGTGTATCCACCGGTCCTGGCCACGAATGTGGTTCGACAGGTGATCACTTCGATTCCCGACGCGTCGGTGAGGGTGTTGCTGGTGACCATCACGTCGCTGCCCGAGGACTGTCGAAACGATTCCAGACACAGGTCGGAGTTGATCCGGTCGCCCACCTCCAACGGTCGTCGGAGCACGATCTGCTGATCGGTGTGCAGCACGTCGCTCACGGAGTAGCCGATCAGCAGGTGCTCGAACAGTTCGGGCAACAGCCGCGTGCCGATGACGCTGACGAAAGTGACGGGGGCGATCAACGAGTCGTAGCCGAGAGTGGCTGCGGCACGTTCGAGGTGATGCGATGGATGGTCGTCCTGGACGGACCGGGCGAACTCTCGAATCTGTTCACGCCCGATCTCGTAGTCCTGCGGCGGGAGATAGTGACAACCCACCTTTTCCACGATGGCCGGAACAGCCGCTGCATACCGGCCCGTCACGTGATCGGTCACAGGCATGTCGGACCTCCACAAGTCCTCCGGCTTTGTCGAGTCATCGACATTGGAACAGACTCAGAACTGACAGGTCGTCAGAGTTGCGCATATTTGCGAACGATCACAGTGGAGTCGGCGGTGTGCTGGAGATTCGCCAGGGCGCGCCTCGCCGCAGGTTCGCAAACGCGCGCGCTTTTGCCAGGTGCGCGCAGATCCGCCCCGATCCGGCGGCAATTTTGCTCGCGTTCAGCAAATGCGCGCGCGTTTGCGGCCGAACTGGGGCACCGCTGCGCGCAGATCTGCCCCGATGCGGCAACAATTTTGCTCGCGTTCAGCGAATGCGCGCGCGTTTGCGGCCGAACTGGGGCACCGCTGCGCGCAGATCTGCCCCGATGCGGCAGCAATTTTGCTCGCGTTCAGCGTATGCGCGCGCGTTTGCGACCGAACTGGGGCACCGCTGCGCGCAGATCCGCCCCGATGCGGCAGCAATTCTGCTCGCGTTCAGCGAATGCGCGCGCGTTTGCGGCCGAGCTGGGGCGGCCCGCTCACCCCTCCCGAGTGATGGCCGACAACACCGCCGTCAACACTCGAACAGCGCCGTCTTTGTCCAGTGGATCGTTGCCGTTTCCGCATTTGGGTGATTGCACACACGAGGGACATCCGGTCTGACATTCGCACGAGACGATGGCGTCTTTCGTGGCGGTGAGCCAGTCTGCGATGGCGACGTGTCCTCGGTCGGCGAAGCCTGCTCCGCCGTCGTATCCGTCGTAGACGAACACCGTCGGCAGGCCGGTGTCGGGGTGCAGTGCCGTCGACACTCCGCCGATGTCCCAGCGATCGCAGGTCGCCACCAGGGGCAGCAATCCGATCGCGGCGTGTTCCGCGGCGTGCAGTGATCCGGGGAATCGTTCGTACGGAACTCCGCTGTGCTCGAGCAACTCCGGAGTGATGGTGTACATGACGGCTCGGGTGTCGAGAGTCTGTGCGGGCATGTCGAGTTCGATGGAATCGAGTACCTCGCCGGAGAGCAGGCGTCGCAGATATCCGACGACTTGATGTGTGACGTTCACCTGAACCAGCGCGACGCGTACCTCGCCGTAGTCGACGGATTCGTGCACCGCGGTGATCGAGATGTCGGTGATCTCGCGCGCCGAGGTGTTCCATTCGGGCTGCTCGGCGTGCACCAGTGCGAGACCGGCATCGAGATCGAGTTCGTCGACGACGAAGGACTCGCCCTGGTGGATGTGGACGGCACCGGGGTGGGCGGTGGCGGGCGCTCTTCCCCCGTCGACTGTGCCGAGCATGCGGCCCGACTCGCCGTCGACGATGGCCACCTGCACCCCGGTGCCGCCGCGAATGTTGACCGCGCCGTGCGGCGAGAGTTGCTGTCCCTCGGGGGTGATGAACCACCCGTGCGGACGCTTGCGTACGTAGCCCTTCAGCTCGAGTTCCTCTAGCACCGATTCCGCGTTCAGCTCCTCGGCCTCGACGAGGGTGATCGGTAGTTCGACTGCAGCGCAGAGCAATTGCGGAGCCAGGATGTACGGGTTGGTGGGATCGGTGACGGTGGCCTCGACAGGCTTGTCCAGCAGGGCCGCCGGGTGATGCACCAGATACGTGTCGAGGGGATCGTCACGCGCCACCAGTACCAGCAACGAGCCTTCCCCGCGTCGTCCTGCCCGGCCGCCCTGCTGCCAGAACGACGCGACGGTGCCGGGAAAGCCGGCGACGATCACCGCGTCCAAACCGGCGATGTCCACGCCCAGTTCGAGCGCATTGGTGGTGGCGACGCCGAGCAGGGTGCCGTCGGACAGATCGGATTCGAGCTTGCGCCGGTCCTCGGCCAAATACCCTGCGCGATAGGCGGCGACGCGTCGTACTAGCTGCGGATCGACGTCGGCGAGAATTCGCTGGGTACCCAGAGCGGTCACTTCGGCTCCGCGTCTGGACCGCACGAATGCCAGGGTTCGCGCGCCCTCCACCAACAGGTCGGCCATGATGCGCGACGCCTCGGCCCCGGCCGACTTGCGAACCGGCGCACCGTTCTCGCCGGTGATCTCCTCGAGCAGCGGCGGTTCCCACAATGCGACGGTGCGTGCTCCGTGCGGGGATCCGTCCTCGGTGATCTCCTCGCACGGCGCTCCGATGAGGCGACTGGCTGCTCGCCCCGGTTCGGACGTCGTCGCACTGGCCAGAACGAATACCGGCGATGCGCCGTACCGTGCGCACAGGCGTCGTAGCCGGCGTAGCACCAACGCGACGTTGGATCCGAAAACGCCGCGGTAGTAATGGCATTCGTCCACCACCACGTAGCGCAGATTGCGAAGGAACCGCGACCATCGCTCGTGCGAGCCGAGGATGCCGAGATGCAACATGTCGGGATTGGTGAAGATCCACCGCGCATTGGCGCGTGCCCACTGGCGAATCTCGATCGGCGTGTCACCGTCGTACGCGCTGGGGAACACTTCGGCGAGTTCTTCTGAGCACGAACGTAACTCGTCGGTGATCGAGATCGTGGTGCGTAGCTGGTCGGCACCGAGGGCCTTGGTGGGGGCCAGGTACAGCGCGGTCGCCCGGGCATCGGCGGACAGCGTCGTCAGAATCGGGAGTTGATATGCCAGCGATTTGCCCGACGCCGTGCTGGTCGAGAGCACCACGTGACTGCCTTCGGCCGCGAGTGTCGCCGCACGTGCCTGATGCGTCCACGGTTGTGCGATCCCACGAGAGGTGATCACCTGCACCACTTCCGGGCCGACCCACGACGGCCAGGAGGCGAACTGCGAGGCCCGTGCCGGCAGCTCCGCGACGTGGGTCAGCGGGCTCTTGTTCGCGGGCGAGCCCGCCAGCACCCGATCCAGCAACCGCTGCCCGTAAGTCTCTACATCCGCACCGCCCAGCGGATGCTTGTCGCTCACTGCCGGTCTCCATGCATTCGTTCGATCTACTGGCCACCCGTTCGAGCTCGATGCGACCTGGGGTCCTCATGCTATCGCGGACGCGAAACGGGCCGCTCGAGCCCTGGTGAGAGTGGTATTTCGCCCGTCCGGCGGTGTGTGCTCCCCCGACGCGGGCAATTTGTTCGAAAAGGGTCGGTTTTCGACTGTTGCGAACGCGGAGTTCATGGTTCACTTGACGCGGTCGCAGCTTCTGTGTTCGTTCTACGCTTCGCAGGATCTTATGTTGCGGGCGCGGTACTGGGAGAGCTCGTCCATCAGGGGGAATCCTGAGGGGGATTCGTACAAGTGCAGCGGTCGGAACCGGCCCGATGGATCGAAAGTGCGCTCCATCGAATCCGGTGTTAGAAAGAGAAGGAAAAGCATGGCACAGGGAACTGTGAAGTGGTTCAACGCCGAAAAGGGCTTTGGATTCATCGCACCAGAAGACGGCTCCGCTGACGTTTTCGTTCACTACTCCGAGATCCAGGGCAGCGGCTTCCGCACCCTCGAGGAGAACCAGCGCGTCGAGTTCGAGGTCGGACAGGGCACCAAGGGTCCTCAGGCCACGGGCGTTCGCGCAGTCTGATTCTCTTCTCTTCGGAGTCGAGATACTCATCCCCCTTTCCCATCGGCCTACTACAGGCGATGGGAAAGGGGGATGTTTCGTTCGGGCGAACCACCGGGGAGCGTCGAAAGCCGTGAGCGCGGACGCCGATGTCCTAATGTCCATGCTGTGAACCAGCTGTCCTTCTTCTCTGCCGAGTCGTTACCGCCCGCGGTGACCGATCTCAGCGGGCTGCTGGCTGCCACCGGGCATGTCGTCACCTCCTCGGGTTCGGCCCGTATCTCCGTCGTGGTCGACGCGCAGTGGCGCGCGGATGCCATCGCCGAACTCATCGAGCAATGCGGTCTGACGCCGGAGCTCGGTCGGTCGGAAGAGGACAGACCACTGGTGCGTACCGCGTCGGTGCCCGAACTGTCTGCCTTGGCGTCTCTGTGGACCAAGGGCGCTGTCAAGGCCGTCCCGCCCGGTTGGGTACCGGGTTCCCGTGAACTGCGCGCCTGGGTGCTCGCATCGGGTCGTCCCGAGGCCGAGGGGGAGCGCTACGTGCTCGGCCTCGATCCTCATGCGCCGGAGACGCACGCCGTCCTGGCTCAGTCACTGATGCGCGCGGGTATCGCGCCGACGCTCATCGGCACGCGCGGATCCAATCCTGGCCTCCGAATCACCGGTCGACGTCGGCTGTTGCGACTGACCGAGAACGTCGGCGAGGCTCCACAGAACGTGGACGCACGTACCAATTGGCCCCACGCCGAGTAGAACGATCTGTGACTGATCTGCGAGTATTTGGCCGACGTATGTCAGTCTGTTAGTAGTGGGACAGGCAAATCTGCCTGTGAAAACGCACTAGGGAAGGTTCGGCAGCAAGGTGGCAGCACGTAACAGCGGCACGGGGGACAGCTCCGCCGAGCCACGTCGTCTGGTCATCGTCGAGTCTCCGACCAAGGCAAAGAAGATCGCCCCGTACCTCGGGAGCAACTACGTCGTCGAGGCCTCCGTCGGCCACATTCGCGACCTTCCCCGCGGTGCCGCGGATGTTCCCGCGAAGTACAAGGGTGAGCCCTGGGCGCGTCTCGGCGTGGACGTCGACCACGACTTCGAGGCCCTCTACGTCGTCTCGCCGGAGAAGAAGGGCAAGGTCGCCGAGCTCAAGAGCCTGCTCAAGGACGCCGACGAGCTCTATCTCGCCACTGACCCCGACCGCGAGGGTGAGGCCATCGCCTGGCATCTCCTCGAGACCCTGAACCCCAAGATCCCCGTTCGACGCATGGTGTTCCACGAGATCACCAAGCCGGCCATCCTCGCCGCCGCGGCCGATACCCGCGACCTGGACCAAGACCTGGTCGACGCCCAGGAGACGCGTCGTATCCTCGACCGTCTCTACGGCTACGAGGTCAGCCCGGTGCTGTGGAAGAAGGTCATGCCGAAGCTCTCGGCAGGCCGAGTGCAGTCCGTCGCCACCCGCATCGTCGTCCAGCGTGAGCGCGAGCGGATGGCTTTCCGCAGCGCGGAGTACTGGGACATCTCCGCCACGCTCGACGCCGGAGCCGAGGCAACGCCGCGCAGTTTCGGTGCCCGTCTGGTCAATGTCGACGGCAATCGCGTCGCCGCCGGTCGCGACTTCGGGGCCGACGGCAAGCTCAAGTCCGATGCAGTGACCGTCCTCGACGAACCCCGTGCCCGACGCCTCGCCGAGGCTCTCGAGGGCGTCGATCTGACGGTCGCGTCCGCCGAGGACAAGCCCTACACCCGCAAGCCCTACCCGCCGTTCATGACGTCGACGCTGCAGCAGGAAGCCGCCCGCAAGTTGCGCTTCAGCTCCGAGCGCACCATGCGGGTCGCGCAGCGGCTGTACGAGAACGGCTACATCACCTACATGCGTACCGACTCGACGACGCTGTCGGCGTCGGCGATCTCCGCGGCACGCACACAGGCGACCGAGCTCTACGGGCCGGAGTACGTCCATCCCTCGCCGCGGCAGTACACCCGCAAGGTCAAGAACGCGCAGGAGGCCCACGAGGCCATCCGCCCGTCCGGTGACGTCTTCCAGACGCCCGGTCAGTTGCACTCGGCCCTGCAGACCGACGAATTCCGACTCTACGAGTTGATCTGGCAGCGCACGGTCGCGTCGCAGATGGCCGATGTTCGCGGCACCACGCTGACTTTGCGCATCACCGGAACGGCCGGAACCGGCGAGGAGTGCACGTTCTCCGCATCCGGTCGCACCATCACGTTCGCCGGCTTCCTCAAGGCCTACGTGGAGAGCGTCGACGATCAGGCAGGCGGACAGTCCGACGACGCCGAATCCCGTTTGCCTGCCCTGGTTCAGGGCCAGGCCGTCACCGCCACCCAGCTCGATCCCGACGGCCACACCACGAACCCGCCCGCACGATTCACCGAGGCGTCGCTCATCAAGACGCTAGAGGAACTGGGCATCGGTCGGCCGTCGACGTATTCGTCGATCATCAAGACCATCCTCGACCGCGGGTACGTCTACAAGCGCGGCAGTGCACTGGTGCCGTCGTGGGTGGCGTTCTCGGTGGTTGCCTTGCTGGAGGCGCACTTCGGGCGTCTGGTGGACTTCGACTTCACCGCAGGGATGGAGGACGACCTCGACGCGATCGCGGGAGGCCGTGAGCGACGCGGCAATTGGCTGCAGAGCTTCTACTTCGGCGGCGACACCGGTGCCGAGGGTTCGGTGGCCCGCTCCGGTGGTCTGAAGAAGATGGTGGGCCAGAATCTCGAAGAGATCGATGCGCGCACCATCAACTCCATTCGCCTGTTCGACGACTCCGAGGGGCGCGAGATCCATGTGCGCGTAGGCCGTTACGGCCCGTACCTCGAGCGCATGGTGCGCAACGACGACGATCCCGACGGCGATCCGATCAGCCAGCGCGCCAACCTGCCCGACGATCTTCCGCCGGACGAATTGACGATCGACTTCGCCGAAAAGCTGTTCGCCACACCGCAAGAGGGCCGCAAACTCGGTGTCGATCCGCTGACCGGTCACGACATCGTCGCCAAGGAAGGCCGTTTCGGGCCCTACGTCACCGAGATCCTGCCCGAGCCGGAACCCGAACCGACGCCCCCCGAGCCCGACATCGTCCCGGTGCCGTCCGGCAACGACAGTGACGGCGGCGGCGGGGTCAAGACCGCGGTGAAGAAGGCCGCGGCCAAGAAAGCACCGGCCAAGAAGGCGGCTGCGAAGAAGGCGACCGGCCCCAAGCCGCGCACCGGTTCTCTGCTCAAGTCCATGGATCTGGCGACCATCACGCTCGACGATGCACTCAAGCTGCTGTCGCTGCCGCGTGTCGTCGGAGTCGATCCGGAGTCCAAGGAAGAGATCCTCGCGCAGAACGGTCGCTACGGCCCGTATCTGAAGAAGGGCACCGACTCTCGCTCGCTCGCCGACGAGGATCAGATGTTCACCGTCACGCTGGAAGAGGCGCTCAAGATCTACGCCGAGCCCAAGCGTCGCGGTCGTCAGGGTGAAGCCAAGCCGCCGCTACGCGAGATGGGCGTCGACCCGATCAGTGAGAAGCCGATGGTGATCAAGGACGGTCGCTTCGGGCCGTACGTCACCGACGGTGAGACAAACGCCAGCCTGCGCAAGGACGACGACGTGGAGTCGATCACCGACGATCGCGCGTCGGAGTTGTTGGCGGACAGGCGTGCTCGCGGGCCGGTGAAGAAGAAGGCACCGGCCAAGAAGGCGGCTGCCAAGAAGGCACCGGCGAAGAAGGCCGCTGCGAAGAAAGCTCCGGCCAAGAAAGCTGCTGCGAAGAAGACGGCCACCAAGACCACTGCCGCGAAGAAGGCACCGGTCAAGAAGGCTCCGGCCAAGAAGACCGACAGCGAATAGCTCGCGAGCTCGAAGTTATGGACGGGATTTCGGCCGAATGCGTCCATAACTTCGAGTTCGGCGCTGCTCGGGAACAGTGCGGCGGGGGGTTGTCGGCCCCAACCACTAGGGTTGCGTGCATGGCGGGTGTGTTCGATCGATTGGTCGGTCAGGAAGATGTCGAGGCCGATCTGACGGAGGCAGCGGTGGCGGCTCGCAGCGGCGTCGACTCGTCGGCGATGACGCATTCCTGGCTGTTCACCGGCCCGCCCGGGTCCGGTCGTTCCATCGCCGCCCTGTGCTTCGCCGCGGCATTGCAGTGCACCACCGAGGGCGTTCCGGGATGCGGGCACTGCCAGGCCTGTTCGACGACGATGGCCGGAACCCACGGCGATGTGCGACGCGTCGTGCCCGAAGGCTTGAGCATCAGCACCAAGGAGATGCGAGACATCGTCTCCATCGCCTCGCGTCGGCCGAGCACAGGTCTGTGGCAGGTGGTCGTCGTGGAGGACGCCGACCGACTCACCGAAGGTGCCGGAAACGTGTTGCTGAAGGTGGTCGAGGAGCCGCCGGCGCGGACGGTGTTCCTGCTGTGTGCACCGTCGGTCGATCCGCAGGACATCTCGGTGACCCTGCGCTCGCGCTGCCGGCACGTCTCGCTGGTCACGCCCACGGTGCCGGCGATCGCGCAGGTGCTGCAGACGCGCGACAAGCTCGACGCCGAGACGGCGGAGTGGGCCGCATCGATCAGCGGCGGCCACGTGGGCCGGGCTCGTCGACTCGCCACCGACGAGGACGCGCGGGCGCGTCGCAAACGTGCGCTGGCTCTGGCGTCGGCTGCGGCTCGGCCCAATCAGGCCTACCTCGCGGCCGAGGAGTTGGTGAAGGCCGCCGAGGACGAGGCCAAGGAGATGAGTGCCTCGCGCGACGAGGCCGAAACCGAGGAACTGCGGACGGCCCTGGGTGCGGGCGGTACCGGTAAGGGCGCGGCGGGCGCGCTGCGCGGCTCGGCCGGGGTGCTCAAGGATCTGGAGAAGCGGCAGAAGTCGCGTGCCACCCGAACCGGTCGCGATTCACTCGATCGCGCGCTGATGGATCTGGTGGGCCTGTATCGAGATGCGCTCGCTCGCTCGTACGGATCGACCGCGACCGCGACGCACCCCGACATGGCCGAGCAGGTCGAACGCATGGCAAAAGCCGTCCCACCCGAGGCGTTGCTGAAGAGCATCGAAGCAATCCTCGAATGCCGAGAGTCGTTGGCGGTCAACGCGAAACCGAAGTTCGCGATCTATGCGATGGTCGCAACTCTGGGCGACGTACTGCGCTAGCTCTGCGTCTTCTTGCGGGCCCGCGAGGCCCGGAGATTGGCAATGTTGCCGCAGGTCTTCACGTCGTGCCAGACGCCACTGTTGTTGCGGGAGCGGTCGTAGAAGGCGGATCCGCACGCCTCGTTCTTGCAACGCTTGAGTCGACGCCACGTGTCCGCCTGTTGGGCGAGAAGCACTTCCGACCAGATCTGCGACGCGATCCGGTCGGACCCGGTGCCGGTGGGGGAGAGCCGGACGGTGCCGTCGGTACCCGGAACGAGCTCGACTCGGACTGCCGGCTGCGCAGTCATATCGCCTGCAATGGCCGCTTCCACATCGGATCTCAGTATCCGTAGAGCGGCTGCGTCTGCGTCCGACAACGTTTTCCCCCAGGTGGACGACGCTGTCTCGCCGTCTGCGATGAGGTCGGGCAGGTCGTAGGCATCGATGGCCCGCGTGTTGAGCAGATCCTGAACCACCTGCAAGCCGTCGGGTGCCGGCGCGAGTCGGAAGCGCTCCGTCGGAGACAGTGACATAACTGAACTGTATTTGACTATGTCGTGTCGGTCAATTATGAATGACAGAGTCAAAAGCATTTGACCTCTGTCTCGAAGGGTGACGACCATGGTGTCGATTCAAGGAGCAACAGTGTTGGTGACCGGCGGTCAGCGCGGTCTGGGCAAGGCGACGGTCGACGCGTTGCTCGAGCGTGGGGCCGCGAAGGTCTACGCGACAGCCAGAAATCCGCGAGAGGACACCGATCCTCGGGTGGTGCCGGTTGCCCTCGATGTCGCCGACGCCGATTCCGTTGCAGCGCTTGGCGATATCGCGTCCGACGTGTCGATCGTCTTCAACAATGCCGGTGCGCCGGGTACTACTCCGCTGCTGACGACGTCGATCGACGACATTCGCGCGGTGTTCGAGACCAACGTGTTCGGTGCCCTGCGAATCGCGCAGGAATTCGCCCCGATCCTGAGGGCCAACGGCGGCGGGGCCTTGGTCGACATTCATTCGGTGTTGTCGTGGCTCGGCGGTGCGGGTGCCTACGGTGCATCCAAAGCGGCGATCTGGTCGGCCACCAACTCGCTGAGGCTCGAGCTCGCACCGCAGGGAACCCTCGTCGTCGGGGTGCATCTCGGATACACCGACACCGACATGATCGCCGATCTCGACGTCCCGAAGAACGACCCACGCGACGTGGTGCGCCAGGTGCTCGACGCCGTCGAGGCCGGCGAGACCGAAGTGCTCGCCGACGACGTGACCAGGCACGTCAAGTCGATCCTGAGCGGGCCGGCGGAAGGACTCGGCCTTGCAGGCTGATCGCACGAGGAGGCGATTTTCGTTTCGACGTGATGCTCCGTTAGACTCACCAACGCCGAAAGGCACGCCGCCTTAGCTCAGTCGGTAGAGCATTTCACTCGTAATGAAAAGGTCAAGAGTTCGATTCTCTTAGGCGGCTCCACCAGCAGGCCCCTGACACGCATCAGCGTGTCGGGGGCCTTTGTGGTTGTTCGATTCAGCGCCGGATCGTCCCCTTCGCCCCGTCGGTCCTGCAAGATCGGTCCATGCATACCGACAGCGCCCGCGGTGACCTGATGACGGCAGTCGTCACCACCGGCACCGGTGGATACGACAAGCTCGTCGTGTCCGAGGTACCGAGACCCGTGCCGGGTCCGGGGGAGGTGCTCGTTCGAGTGTTGGCGGCGGGGATGAACAACACCGAGATCAACACACGCGTGGGCTGGTACCCCGACGGCGGATGGAACGACGCGACGCCGTTTCCGTTGATTCAGGGCACCGACTGCTGCGGGGTCGTGTGTGCGAGTCCCGGTATCGACGAGTCCATCATCGGCCGCCGGGTCCTGGTTCGATCGTGCATGCGCGTCGACGGATTCTCGTCGGGCGAGACGCGCTGGTTGGGTTCGGACATGGACGGCGCGTTCGCCCAGTTCGTCGTCGTTCCCGCGAGCGAGGTCTTCGTGGTCGATTGCGGGTGGACCGACGCGGAGCTGGCGACGATCCCGTGTGCGTACGGCACGGCGGAGAACATGATCGCTCGCGCGGGAGTCCGCCCGGAGTCGACGGTGCTGATCACCGGCGCGTCGGGCGGAGTAGGTTCTGCCGCAGTGCAACTCGCCGTTCGGCGCGGCGCGCGCGTGATCGGCGTCGCGAGCCGCGCCAAACACGACCAGCTCCGCGAACTCGGCGTGGACGAGGTCCACGGGCGCGATGAGGACCTGGCGACCGCCCTCGGCAAGCGCAGCGTCGATGTGGTGATCGACAACGTCGCAGGCGACGGTTTCGGTCCTTTGCTCGACCTCCTCGTTCGCGGGGGAACCTACGTGTCCTCGGGTGCGATCGCAGGACCTGTCGTCGAGCTGGACCTACGCACGATGTACCTGAACGATCTGACGCTCCTCGGGTGCACGGCGTGGGACGAGGATGTATTTCCGAACCTCGTGTCGAACATCGAGGCCGGTGAGATTCGTCCGTTGCTGGCCGAATCGTTTCCCCTCGAGCAGATCGCTGCGGCGCAGCAGCGCTTCCTGGAGAAGAACCACGTGGGAAAGTTCGTGCTCGTTCCGCCGGTGGTCCGCGAGCAGGACTAATTCCCAGGCACACTGGATGAAGTGTTCGCCTCCCTCGCCCCCGCTCGCCGTCGTCTCGCGTTTTTCGTACTCGCTCTCGTCCTGGTCGGAATTCTCGCGGCCGTTGCGGCCTTCGTCGCATCACGCCCCACGAGCGACCCCGTCGCGAGCGTCGACCAGTCCGTTCCCGGCCCGGTGCTGCTGGTCCCCGGGTTCGGCGGGTCCACCGACGCGTTGGATGTGCTTGCGGCGGAACTACGAGAGAACGGCCGCGACGCGACCGTCGTGGCCCTGCCCGACGGCGGCGTCGGCGACCTGACCGTGCAGGCGCAGACCCTGCGCGACGCCGTCGACGCAGCCCTGACTCGGACGGCGGCGACGTCGGTCGACGTCGTCGGGTATTCCGCGGGCGGGGTGGTGGCCCGGATCTGGGCTTCCGATCTGGGCGGCGTCGAGCAGGCTCGACGCATCGTGACCCTCGGCTCCCCACATCACGGCACCCAGGTGGCCGCTCTGGCGTCCCAGGTCCTGCCCGACCAATGCCCGACGGCCTGTCAGCAGCTCGTCCCCGACAGTTCCGTGCTCACCGCCCTGAACTCCGGCGACGAGACACCGGAGGGGCCGCAGTGGGTGTCGGTGTGGACCGAACTGGACCAGGTGGTGACCCCGCCGTCCTCGGCCCGACTCGACGGCGCGATCGACATCCCCGTGCAGAGCGTGTGTGCGGACTCCACCGTCGATCACGGGAACCTGCCCCGCGATCCTCTCGTCGGCGCAATCGTGTCCGCCCAGTTGGACGGCGATTCCACCACCCAGCTCGGCGCAGCCGATTGCAGCCGTCTCAGCTCGTGATGTCCTTGGTCGTGAAGTTCGCCCACGCCGCACCCAGAAGCACGAGGACGTAGACGCCCTGCAACCCGACCCCGCGCACCAGGTCCCGCGTGGGCACCGGGTCGCGGAAGAGGTCTACGAAGGCCAACCAGTATCGCGTCGGGAGGTACGGCGCGATGGCGTCGGCGGCGTCCAACGTCAGCAGCAGCGAGCTGGCGATCAGGAACGCCAGTGCGCCGAGCGTCGCGGCGAGCGGGGAGTCGGTCAGGGTCGAGAGGAACAGGCCCATGGCCGCCACTCCGAGCATCGAGAGCGTCACGTAGAGCACGGCGATGACGGTGCGCACGGCGACCTGTTGATCGGTCAGCACCGTGCCGGACACGCTCGCGACGCCCCCAACGGTCGAGACGTCGAACAGCGTCGTGCCGACGAAGTACGCGACAGCAGCCACGATGACCACCGCCAGCAGCACGAAGGCGGCCACCGAGATCAGCTTCGCCACCAGTAGCTTGGTGCGTCCCACCGGGCGCGCGAGCAGGTAGCGCAGGGTGCCGGCCTGGGCCTCCCCGGCAACGGCATCGCCTGCGATGACCGATACAGCGACAGGAAGAAACAACGGAAGCACGATGGCGAGCGCGGCGAGCGGGAAGAGCTGACCGTTGGTGAGCACCGCCGACAGGAAGGCGGGGCCTTCGCCGGGCCGCGGACCGACGTCGGTGAGGGCCAACAGACCCGCGACGACGGTGGGCAGCAGATTGAGCAGGAGAATGACGACCCACGTGCGGGGTCGGCTCAGCATTGCGCGCAGCTCGACGCCGATCATGCGGTCACCTCCATCTCGGTGGAGCGGACGGGACCGTCGACGCGGTCGGCACTGGCACCGGTGACGGCCAGCACGGACTGCTCCAGACTCATCTGCTGCGGGCTCAGCTCGCTCACCCGGACGCCGCCTTCGACGAGCAGCCGATTGAGCAGGGCCGAGTCCGGGTGTTCGATCACGAGCTGCTGCCCTTCACGGTGGAACACGGTGGCGTTCTGGATTCCGGAGAGCACGGTGATCGCCTCGGCCGGGTCCGGGGTGGTCACGAGCACCCGACCGGTCGGCTGCTGGAACGCGGAGAGCTGATCCTGCAGAACGAGGCGACCTCGATCGAGCACTCCCACGCGGTCGCACAATTGCTCCACCTCGGCCAGCAGGTGGCTCGAGAGGAACACGGTGGTGCCCTTCGCATGCAGGCCCAGGAGCAACTCCCGAATCTCGAGGATTCCCTGTGGGTCGAGACCGTTGGTCGGCTCGTCGAGGATCAGCAGCTCGGGGGTGCGCATCAGTGCCGCAGCCAATCCGAGACGCTGCCGCATTCCGAGCGAGTACTGCTTGACCGGCCTCCGTCCCACCCCGCCGAGTCCCACCTGTTCAAGGGCCTCGCCGACGCGGGCGGTCCTGCTGCGCCGGGAACCTCCCGGCCCGGCTGCGTCGAGCAAGGTGAGATTCCGTCGTCCGGAGAGGTTGGGGTAGGCGGCGGGGTTCTCGATCAGCGCCCCCACCCGCGGCAGCACGCTCCTGCGTCGCCGCGGCATCTCCTCGCCGAGCACCTGCATCTGCCCGGAGGTCGCCAGGACGAGCCCGAGCAGCATCCGCACGGTCGTCGTCTTACCGGATCCGTTCGCGCCCACGAAGCCGTAGATGTCGCCGGCGCGCACGTCGAGGTCGACGCCGTCGACTGCCCGCACCGATCCGTAACTCTTGGTCAGGCCGGTCGTGCGGATCATGTGGCTGCTCCTTCGAGCTGCTGGGCGGCGGTGGCCAGGGTTTGCGCGGTGACGGTGCCGGAGAGCAGGTAGCGACGCCGGTCGGCGCTGGGCTCGGTGATCAGGACGTTGAGGGGGCCGATCGTCAGTGCGACGCTGCTACCGGTGACGACCGCCCCCGGCGCGGCCCGCAGCTGATCGACGAGCCCCCGCGCGGCGCGGCGCGGTAGCGGAGCAGCGATCAACTCCGTCACCCCGCGGCCGTAGATTCCCACCGCACCCTGGACTCCGCGGTCCCTCAGATCGAGTCCCGACAGTGTCGAAGGGAGACCGGCAGAGTCGATCCCGTCGGCGAACGAGGCGATGTCGAGACCGTCCTGCTGCTGCACATCGGTGCCCGGCGGCGGGACGAATCGGACGGTGTACGCGTCCGGGGTCGCGGAGGAGAAGTCGAGGAAAGCGGTGCTGACGATGGGGCGAGTGACCCCGTCGCCCAGCACGTCGACCTGCAGTGGAAGCCCGCTGTCGGGGTCGGCCCACACGTCGACCTCGGTGATCGTGCTCTGCGGTTCGCTGGGGATCAGCCGCAGGCCGGGGGCGTCGCGGCCGGCAATCCGACGGGCGGGAAGCCGGGTGACCTCATCGGCGGTCGCCTCGCTGAGCAACCGCTGCCCGAGCTCCGGGGGTAGCAGGTCGGCTTGGCGAGGCAGGCGCAGACTCGGCTCGGGGACGGGGGTCACCACGGCCGTGTTCTGTTCGTAGTCCCAGCTCCACAGCCGAGCCGGGCTCCGGTAGAGACCGCGCTCACCGGCGAGGCGCACGGTGTCGACGCGCCAGTTGTCCGGGGCGCGATACCAAGCCCGCAGAGTCGTGGTGTCGCCCAACAGATCCGGAAGTCCGCCGAGACCGTCGGTGACGGGGAGGGTGACACCGCCGACGGCCTGGGCGTAGCCCGAGTACGGGGTGGCGGTCGAGGACTGGACGCGGGAGAGCAGTTCGGCCGCACTGATGTCCGACGCGTCGACGGGCCAGCGCTCGATCACCGCGGGCGTGGTGACGAGCACGGCGATGCCGAGCACCACCGCCAGCCACCGCCACTTCTTGTGCACCTCATCGACCGTACGGACGTACCCGTTGTGCCGCAGGTGGGTAGTACAAAGCCCGCGTCAGTCGACGAGCACGAAATTCGCGAGACCGTAACTCACACCGTTGATCTGGAGCTCGATCGAGTGCGGGCCGGGGTAGTACTTCCGTGTGGTCAACGCTCGAAAGGAGTGTTGCCGCGCAACGTCGACGCCCTCACCGGGCGCGATCGTTTTCGTCGTCAGCTTGAACGTCTTACCCGTCACTCCACCGTTGGCCTTGGTGTGGTGGACGATGTAGTCGATCGCGACCTTGGCCGGTTCGGTGCCGACATTGTGGATCGACGCATCGAAGCGCACGCTCTCACCGATCCGTAGCTCCGCGACGTCGAGGGTGGGGCCTGTCACCTCCAAGTCGGCGGGCGCGAACCCCAGCAGGGCGAGTGCGTCGGTGTCACCGTTCTTGATCACCGTCCGAAGTGCGTGTCGTACGAGCCGGTCGGTGTGCGCGTCCGGGTCGTCGAGCCACCGCGCCGCCGTCCGAACGACCAAGTCCGGGACGTCCCGGCTGAAGTCGTTGAGGTGGTTGGCGACCGACCGCCGAACGTAGTCACTGTCGTCCCGGTAGAGCTCGTCGAGGATCGCTACCGTGACGCCGGGCCGCGCAAGAATCTCGGGGACACGCACCGACCACGGCAGATACGGGCGTGTGCCTTCCGATGCCAGACGCCGCACGTGCTCGTCCGATGATCGAGTCCATTCCGCCGCGATGGCGAGAGCCCGATCCAGATCGGCTCGTAGGAACGTGCGGATGGCGAACTCGGAGCTGAGTCTGCCGGTGAGTTCGGCCAGCAGCGACATTCCGTCGTCGAACGCGGCCGAGGTCTGCTCCTCGACGGCTTTCGTCGCCACGGCGCTCGTGACCGGCCAGATCGACCAGCCTTGGAAATCCGGATCCTCGGCGGCCCGTCGGATGGTCCGAGCGAACTCTGCGTAATCGCCGGGCAATCCCACGAGAAGCGCGTCGCGCAGTAGATCGGCGCGCGCCCGCAGCGTGAGCGGTCCCAACTGATCGACCGATCCCGTCAGCAGCGACAGATCAGCACTCGGTACGGCGTTGCGGATGGTCCGAAGCAGCGTGCGAGCCGCGTCCGGGCCGATGAGTTCGTCGGCGAAGGGCATGAGTGCTTCTTACCCGAGATCCATGAGTCGCGGAATCACAGAGCCGAGTCGGGCAGCGTCCGAGCTGCAGTTGGCGGGAAGGATCGACCGCCCCCGGACGTTGACCAGAGGTAATGGACAACGATCTCTCTGCCCCCACTCGGCTGTGGACGCCCTCGCGTGTCCTGGTCACCCGGTCTGCGTCCGAGCTTCCCCATACCGCGGAGATCATCCGTCGATGCGAAGCAGCCGGAGTGACCGAGATCGATATGTTGCAGGGGGACCGTCTGACCGGCCTGCGCGGTGAGTCCGAGCGGGAGACCTATGCGCGTGCCAAGACGACGATGGCGGTGGTGGTGGCACCACCGAGTGTGCTGAAGCCACAACCGATTCCGCCGAGTGCAGATTGGCGTATCGATCTGGCGAAGGGGTGCCCGGCGCACTGTCAGTACTGCTATCTGGCGGGCTCGTTGTCCGGGCCTCCGATCACCAGGGTGTTCGCCAACATCGACGACGTCCTGGCCGGTATCGGCACCCATGCCGGCCGTGGCACCATCACCTCGGGGACCGAGGAGCGTGGACACGAGGGCACCACCTTCGAACTGTCCTGCTACACCGATCCTCTGGGGATCGAGCATGTGACGGGATCACTCGCCGAGGCCGTACGCATGGTGGGTGCAGGAACCTACGGCGACGACGTGTCGCTGCGTTTCACCACCAAGTTCGACGACGTCACCGAGTTGGTGACGCTCGATCACGGGCGACGAACCCGAGTTCGACTGTCGGTCAACGCCGATGACATCGCCCACCGATTCGAGGGTGGAACCGCGAGGATGCCCGCTCGGATCGAGGCGCTGAGACGGTTGGCTCTCGCCGGATATCGAGTGGGGCTGACGATCGCTCCGATCATGCCGATACCGCAGTGGCGCGAACAATACGGTCGACTGCTCTCGAACGTCGCCGACGCGGTGCGCGATGTCCCTGATCTCGACCTGACTGCCGAGATCATCACCCATCGATTCACGCCGTCCAGCAAGGACGTGCTGTTGAGTTGGTACCCGGGGACCAAGCTCGAGATGGACGAAAGTGCCCGCACAGCAAAGAGAAACAAGTTCGGCGGCGTGAAGTACGTCTACCCCAAGGACACGATGACCGAGATGCGCACATGGTTCGTCGAAGAACTGGGGTCCGTGCTCCCCGACGCGCAGCTTCTCTATTGGACGTGACGCAGCCCGGCCGCCATCGGTGTGCGGTGGAGGCCGGGCTGCGAAAGAGGATAATTCACTTCATCTTTCCGAACGTGGCGTCGATGTCGGCCATCTCCATCTCGGCGGTCTGCTGAATCAGCTCCATGAGGTCGGTGTCCAGTCCCGGGGCGAACTCCTCCAGCCGTTCCGGTGAGATTTCCATCGGAACGCCTTCGGGGGCCTGCTCGCGCACGATCCGGTACGAAATGGTCGATCGCGCAGCCTTGTTGGCGGTCATCTCGTACATGCGGCACTTCTGCAGGCAACCGGTCGACTCGAGCATGAGGTTGTACATCAGGTCGAGGATTAGGTTGCCGGAGTTGTAGACGTAGCCACCGCTCCACGGGTTGCCGACGGAATCGACCGGCAGTGCCCCCTCTGCCTGCACTCGACCCTGGGCCCCTCTGCATGGCCGTCGTGCAGGCGATCTATTCCTTGCCCAGCGCCCGGTGACAAATCGGGCTCGTCGAGGTCAGTACCCACGACCCCATCGGATTTCAGGAGTGACATGGCAATTCTGACGTACAACATGCACGTTTCTCTCGACGGCTTCATCGAGAATTCCGCAGGCAGTCTCGACTTCTCCGTGCCCGACGAGGAGTCCCATCGATTCTCGAACCGGCAGACGGAGGCCACTACTGCCTTTCTGTTCGGGCGTCGACTGTACGAGGCCATGGAGGACTACTGGACGGACCCGCTACGAGCGGAGGGTGACGACGTCGAGGCGGAGTTCGCGCGACTGTATGTGGACACCCCGCGGATCGTCTTCTCCGACACTCTCGATTCGGTGGCCGACGGGTGCCGGTTGGTGCGCAGTGCCGACGCTGTCGCCGAGGTCAAGCGACTGAAACGCGAGACCGAGGGGACATTGGCCGTGGGCGGTGCCGCATTGGCGGAGTCGCTGGTCGACGAGATCGATCAGTTCGAGGTCATCCTTCTGCCGACCATCCTGGGCGGTGGCAAACCGTACTTTCCGGTCGGTCACCATCTCGACCTGACACTCGCGGAGCAGAAGGTGTTCGCCGAGTCGGGGTGGCTGTATCTGCGTTACAGCGTGTCTCGCTGACATCTCGCAGGTACGGGCCGGATTGAGATACCCTCGCGGCACGACACCGGCGGGTGGTTCGTCCGCTTTGGTCGGTCCGGCCCACACCCAGCAGTTCAGACCCCGCGGAGGTCATCGATGCCGCACATGCCGCACTCCCACTCCGACGCGGACCCGGACGCGACCGACAGAGAGTCCGTCGTATGAGCGGTTGGCTCTGGGTCGTGATCCTGAACGCGATCACTGCGTCGGCGTATCTCGGGATCGTGCTGTTCATCGTTCGTGGGCTGCGTCGCACCGCCCAGCTTCGGAAGAATCGATTGGCGCTGGCAACCGCCGCCATCTTCACCACCTGCGCGGCTCACCATGTGTTGCATGCGGTTCACCTGCTCGCGGGTGCCGGGCACAGCGAACATGCAGGCGGCGGAACGATCGCGATCATGCGGGAGTCCATGGGCGGCGATCTGGATGTCGCAGTGACCCTGTCGACCGCGTTGGCGGGTGTTCTGTATCTCGGAATGCGCCGCTCCTACGGTCCACTGCTTCGCTCGCCGGCGATGTTCGACGATGCCGGTGAGGCTCGGTACCGTCAGCTCGCCGCGAATCTGCCCCACACGACGGTGTTCATCGTCGACCCTGACCTTCGATTCGTCCTGGTCGAAGGTGCCGATCTGGTCGCGGAGGGCTACGACCCGCGCCGGATGGAAGGGAAGTTGCTCGATGACACGGTGCCAACGGAGGTCTTCGCGCACGTCGCTCCGTACTACCGGGCAGCTGTTGCAGGGGAGGAATCCTCCTTCGATTCCGTCAGCGCCGGGACCGGAAGAGTCTTTCAGGTTCGAGCCCGGCCGCTGCGCGACGAGGCCGATGCCATCGTCGGTGCCATGGTGCTGTCGGAGGACGTGACGGCCGAGCGTGAGGCGCGGGCGGAGCTGGATCGTGCGCGAGCATTCCGGGACGCAGTGTTGACCGCGTCGCCGGATATCGCGACGGTCGTCGACGTCGACACGGGGCACCTGACGTGGGCGTCGCGCAGCCTCCGCTCGTTGATCGGTACCGCGACCGCCGGTAATCCGGAGGGGCAGCCCGACGGAGATTCGACAGTCGACGGTGCCGAGGATTCGTCCGACATCGAGGTGCTTGTGGAGGACCTCGACATCGTTGCGGCGGCCGACCGGGCCGCTGCATCGTTGGCAGACGGGGAAAGCCTCACGACTCAGTACCGAGTGCGTGGCCTCGGCGGTGAGACCCGGTGGTTGTCGCGTCGAACCACGCCCTTTCGACGGGGGCCGTCGGGTGAGGTGCTGCAGGTGCTTTCGGTCCTCCGAGAGGTGACCGACGTCGTCGAGGCCGAGCGTGCTCTCGAACGTGCGGCGCTGCAGGATCCGTTGACGGGACTGCCCAATCGAATGCTGCTGTTGGACCGGATCGGCTCTGCGATCGATCGGGGCGCGCGCACCGGCATCGCGGCGGTGGTGCTGTTCTGCGACCTGGACGGTTTCAAGAGCGTGAACGACAGCGGTGGACATGCTGCTGGCGACGCGGTGCTGGTCGAGGTGGCACGGCGTCTGCGCGCGATACTCAGAAGCGACGACTTCATCGCCCGGGTGGGCGGTGACGAATTCGTCCTGGTCCTCGACGCCCAGATGGACGACCCGGCCTCGGACGCGGACGGACTCGCGGGCAGCGTGGCTGCGCGGATCAGGGCCGCGCTGGCCTCGGCCATCGAGTTCGAGGGACGGCAGTACGAGGTGTCGGCGAGCATCGGAATGGTGGTGGCCCGCAGGGGTGCCACAGCTCAGGATGTGCTTCGGGACGCGGATTCCGCGATGTACCGGGCCAAGCAGAGCGGCAAGGATCGGATCGAATTGTTCGACGATTCAGAGGAAACTGTCGCGTCCGCCGAACAGGCGATCGCGGGCACAGCACAATGAACGCATGACTCCAGCAGACCCCGGCAACTGGTGGACACTGCCCTCTCATCGATCGTGGCTCGACACCGAGTCGTCTCGACTTCTGGATTTCGGAACCACACTCGACCACCCCGCCGGAGGCGCGGCGTGGCTGGACGATCGCGGTAACCCCGACCTCGACCATCCGGCGCATACGTACATCACCGCTCGGATGGCGCATGTGCACTTTCTCGGGTCCGTGCAGGGCCGACCGGGTTCCCGCAGGAGAGCCGATCGCGTCTTCGATGGACTGTTGACCACGTTGCGGGACAGCAAGAATGGCGGTTGGTTCGAGTCCAGTGCCGACACGGCCTCGCCCGATGCAGTGAAATCGGCGTACACGCATGCCTTCGTGGTGCTCGCCGCGTCGGCTGCCACCGCGGTGGGTCACGCACGTGGCCGGGAAGTTCTCGACGAGGCACTCGATATCGTCGACTCTCGGTTCTGGGACGAACGGTACGGAATGTGTTCGGACACCTGGACTGTCGACTGGTCCGAGCTCGATCCGTATCGCGGCATCAACGCCAACATGCACATGGTCGAGGCGCTGCTGGCCGCCGCCGACGCCGGTGCGCCCGAGCTCTGGCGCGAACGTGCACTGCGTATCTGCGACAACGTATGTCGATGGTCCGCGGCCAACGAGTGGCGCGTCCCGGAGCACTTCACTGCAGAGTGGATCCCGCAGCTCGAGTACAACCGCGACGACGTAGCGAACCAGTTCAAGCCCTACGGTGCCACCGTCGGCCACGGCTTCGAGTGGGCGCGACTCCTCGTGCAGGCAAGTCTCGTTGCGGGCGGGCGGGACTACGTCGACGCGGCCGAGTCCCTCTACGACCGGGCTGCCGTCGACGGCTGGCAGCCCGGGCCCACCCCCGGGTTCGTCTACACCACGGACTGGACAGGGCAGCCGGTTGTCACGGGTCGACTGCACTGGGTGTTGTGCGAGGCGATCGGAGCAGCCGCGACTCTCGGACGCGTTACGGGAGAAGAACGGTACGGCACCGACTATCGAACGTGGTGGGACGTTGCGGCCGACTACTTCGTCGACCGCGTCGACGGCTCCTGGCATCACGAACTCGACTCCCACAACGTTCCAGCGGCAACGGTGTGGAGCGGAAAACCCGATCTCTACCACGCCGTCCAAGCGACGTGGATCAGCCGATATGCGCCGAACACGAGCATGTTGGCTGCGCTGCAGCCCGATTCGGACTGACGAGTGCCACAGGCAGCGCAGACGCACAGATGTCAGTGCACCTCCGCCACCAATCGGTTGCTCACCGACCCGAGGTTGTCGATTTCCACACTCACGTGATCGCCGGGCTTCAGTAACAGCTGGGGCTTGCGGCGGTAGCCCACTCCGCCGGGCGTGCCGGTGAGGATGACATCACCGGGCTCGAGGGTGGTGAACGTGGAGATTGTTGCGATCAGGTTCGGCACCGTGAACAGCAACTGCGACAGATCCGATTCCTGTACCTTCTCGCCGTTGACGATCGTACGGATGCCGCAGCTCGCGAGGTCCACCTCGTCGGGGCAGACGACGTACGGGCCGAGGGGAGTGCTTGCGTCCCAAGCCTTTCCCTGCATCCACTGATGCGTCTTGTACTGGAAATCACGCATCGTGATGTCGTTTGCGACGGCGTAACCCAGAACGTGATCGAGTGCGTTCTCCTCGGTGATGCGCCTGCCCGCGCGTCCGATGATCACCGCCATCTCGCCCTCGTAGTCCACCTCGGAACTCTCCGGTGGGATGGCGATGTCGTCGTAGGCCCCGATCAGGCTGGAGGCGAATTTGGGAAACATCACCGGGTACGTGGGGAACTCGCGTCCTGTTTCGGCAATGTGGTCGCGGTAGTTCAGTCCGACGCAGATCACTCGGGCGGGGTCGGTGACAGCCGGGAGGACGCGCACGTCGCCGATCGGCAGGCGCTCCCCGGTCAGGCGATCCGCGGCGGCGAGTGCCTCGAGCGAACTGGTTCGCCCGAGTGCGTCGATTCCCTGCAGCGGGATCAGCGAATCCCCGTCGACCTCGCCGACTCCGCGAATACCGTTGTGCTCGTAGCTGATGTAAGCCATAGCTCAGATCTCGCTTTCGCTCGTCTTGCGCCAGCTCGCCAGCTGTCCGCCCCACAGATTCACCGACGCGGGTACCGGACGCCACTGCCGCGTCACGTACGTGGCTCGGTCGTCGTGGAACTTCTCCATCTCGGCCGAGAGCTCGATGTGGTTGCCCGCCGGATCGTCGAAGAAGACGAACAGATTGTTGCCGGGGCCATGGCGTCCCGGGCCCCAGACGACGTCGACACCGATCTCGGTGAGGCGATCGCACCAGGACTTGAAGTCCTCCCACTCGGCGAGGTCGTAGGAGTAATGGTCGAGATCGCCGGGCACACCGTTCTCGACGACGGCCAGAGTGTGGTGATCGCGGTCGCTGCGCAGCCACGCGAACCGGCCGTCCTCGAGCTGATCGGAGATGCGGAATCCGACGGTGTCGACGAAGAACGAGACCATCTGCGCCACGTTGTCGGTGCCGAGAGTGGTGTGCTGGAACTTGATCGGGCGTCGACCCGGATCGGCAGCGTTCTCACCCTGGCGAGCGACCGGTCCGTGGAAATGCACCGTGGTGCCGTCGGGGTCGGTCACCGAGATGCCCGACGGTGCGCCGACGGCATGGTCGAGGACGGACGGATCCAGATCCACGACGTCATGGCCGGCGTCCTTCAATCGCGCGGTGATCCCGGCGATACCGTCGGCATCACGAACCTCGAAGCCATAGTGAGACAGTCCCTTCGGACCCTCGGTGAGGTCCAGAACGTGGTGTCCGAGGCCCCAGCCGAGGCGCAGGCCGCCGCCCGCGAGCTCCTCCTGCACGGTCAGACCGACGGTGCGGCCGTAGAAGTCGGCGGTGGCGGCGACGTCGGTAACGGTGAATCCGAGGTGCGAGACGGCGGTCCGGTGCAGTGTGCCCACGGCTCCACCTTCCTGCAGTCTGTTCCGGGTGGGAGTGGTCATGTCAGTGATCCGCCTTTCGGGGCGTCGATGGGGTGGGGACGATGGCGTCGGTGTAGACGGTGATACGCACCCGGTCGCCGCGGGTGGGCGGTTCCAAGTGGCCGAGGAACACGCTGTGGTTCAACCACTTCCATCCTGGATCGGCCACCTCGAAGCGAGGGTTGGTGGAGCAGTACCAGCGGTCGATATCGGCACCACCGCCGGCGAAGATGCGCTCCATGGTGGCATCGTCCTGGGTGCCCCAGCCCTCGTTGGTGACCATGATGGTCACGTCGTCGTCGGTGACGATCGTGTAGCGAGCCCACAGGTGGGTGACGCCGTCGGTGCGCACCAGGTTCCAGTCCGCACCGCCGGGCAGGATCGTCCCGGATCCGGCCGGTCCCCGGAATCGGCCGCCGGTGATCGGGATGACCCGACGCATTCCGTGTGGGGTCGACCCGATCACCACCGGGGGAGCCAGCTCGACGTCGAGGGTGAAGACGTGATGGAGAGTGGGCGTGGACATGTCACTCACCGGCGGGCAGCAGTCGCCCGGCCGTAGGTGATGCTGCCGCGTCGATCGGGGCAGCATCGAGTCCCCTGGGGGCTCCGCCGGGAATGACGAGGGCGATGAGCGCAGCCAGGACGGTGGCTCCGGCACAGACGTAGATGCCGATGTCGAGGCCGGTCTCGAGAGCCGTCCTGGCAAGTGGTGCAACCAGATCCGAGATCGGACCGAGGTCGGCGTTGGCCACCGCCAACGGCCCGCCCTGCTCTGCGACGCCGGATGCCACGCCCACCGCCTCGGGAGGGAGAGAACCATCGGACAGGGTGGAGGTCAGGGTGGCTCCGGCAACTCCGAACGCCACGGCGCTGACGATCGCGGGCCCGAGGCTCTGCCCGGTCTCGCGAACGAGACTGGTTACCGCGCTGGCCATTCCGGCGTAATCGATGGCGACGGCTCCGACGGCGACGGCCGTCAGTGCGGTGAACATGGTGATGAAGCCGGTTCCGAGCAACAGGATCGGGCCGGTCATCGCGAGCAGCGAGGTGGAGTCGCCGGGTAGCTGAGCCATCCATATCTGACCGACGGCCAATGCCGACAGTCCGGTGACCAACAGGGTGCGGGCCGCGACGCGCATCAACAGGCGCGGGAGCAGTGGCGTGAGGAGCAGCGGTACGGCTTGGATGAGAGCGAACGGCAGTGCAGCCTGCAGCGGGCTGACGTGCAGGATCGCTTCGAGCTTCACGCTGAGCGCGTAGGCGGTTCCGATGAAGCCGAACATCGCGAGCAAACCGATCAGCGCAGCCGCCGCGAAGGCAGGCGTACGGAACAGCGCGAGATTCAGCATCGGGGTGCGCGCTCGCTGCTCGCTGATGACGAACGCGACGCCTGCGGCGACCGCGAGAACGAAGGCACCCACGATGACAGGGCTCGAATAGCCGTCCACGGAGCCCTGGATCACCGCATACAGCAGGGCGAGCAAGGCGACGGCGATGGTGATCTGGCCCGGCCAGTCGAGTCCGCGTCCGGCGGGATGACGCGAGTCGACGATCACCGCGGCGCTGACCACGGCGGTGACGAGACCCAGAACGGCGGGAATGGCGAACGACCAGCCCCAGCTGAAGTGTTCGGCCGCGAAGCCGCTGATCAGCGGAGCGATCATGGCACCGAACGCCAGGCTGACTGCCCAGAGAGACAGAGCGCGGGCTCGCTCCTGACGATCGGGGGTTGCCGAGACCAGCATGGCCAGTGACGTGGGAAAGATTGCGGCGGCACCGAGTCCGGCGATGGCCTGCCCGGCGATCAGTTGTGTCAGGGTTCCCGACGTTCCGGCGACGACGTCGCCGACGAAGACGAGCACGCCGCCCCAGACGAGCAGCCTCTTGCGGCCGAACATGTCGCCCAGTACGCCGAAATTCAGCTCGAGTATGGCGGTGGGGAGGATGAACGCGGCCGGGATCCAGGCCAGCGCCGCTGCGCTCGCTCCGAGGTCGCGTTGGATCACGCCGAGAATGGGCGCTGCGAGTGAGACGCCCATCTGGGCGACGCCGATCGCGAGGCAACAGGCGATGAGCGTGCCGCGATCCAGTTTCTGGTGGGTGGGGTTCATGGGTTCCTCATCCTGAGGGAATGTCCTGTAAAGCAGGACTACTGTTGTCTAATACAGGACAGTGTTCATGGCCTGGATCACAGCTGTCAAGGGCGAAGATCCGTTTGATGACACCGCAGTCCTGACAGTCAGAACTAGGATGGATACATGGCTCCCGAGACGAGTGGATACCGAGAACGCAACAGCACGGCCGACCGCGCGCTGATCATCCTGGGAATGTTCACCGAGGATCGCCTGCAGATCAGCGCCAACGATGTCGCCGAGGCCCTCGGCAGTGCGCGCTCCACGGCGTACCGATATCTGCAGACGTTGGTCGGCGCATCGTTTCTCGAGGAAGCTCCCAATGGCGGCTTTCGGTTGGGTGTCGCAGTACTCGAACTTGCTCGATTGGCCAGGCGCGGTTACGGATTGACGACGATCGCCCAACCCGTGATGCGTGAATTGGCCGACGAGGTAGGGGAAACCGTGTTGCTCACCAGGCTCGTCGACGACACGGCTGTGTGCATCGAGCGGTGCGAGGGGGCCAAGCAGCTGGTGCGCCTGAGCTACGAGCGTGGGAGTCGGCTGCCCATCAATGCCGGTGCGTCGGCGTTGACGCTTCTGGCCTGGCTGCCGGAGAAGGAGATCCGCTCGATTCTGGGTCGGCATGTGCTGCAACGCTTCACCGATCGGACGTTGACCGACGTCGATCGCCTCGTCGATCGCCTCGAGCGCATCCGCACCACCGGCTACGGCGTCACCGTCGCGGAGGTGGACCCGGATGCGATGGGCATCGCCGCACCCATCTTCGACGAGTCCGGTTCGGTGGCAGCGGCATTGAGCATCGTCGCGATCAGACGTCGTGTTCCGGAGGATCGGACCGACGTGCTCGTCACCGCAGTGCGGGCCGCGGCGGAGACTCTGTCGACGAGGCTCGCCGTCGTCAGCTCGTAGCGTGTCCTATTTTATGGGACACCATTCCTATTTAACGTGATGCGCGCTACCTTGGTGGTGTGGACACGAGATTCGACACCCTCTACGACGTAGCGATCTGCGGTGCCGGTCCGGTCGGGATGACCGCGGGCCTGCTGCTCGCTGCACGAGGGCTCCGCGTCATCGTTCTCGAGCGTCGTTCGACGACGAGCGACGAACCCAAAGCGATCAGCATCGACGACGAGGCACTGCGTACCTATCAGCAGGCTGGCGTCATCGACCGAATTCTGCCGATCGTCGTGCCGGGCACCGGAACTCGCTACTACGGCCTCGATGACGAACCGCTCTTCCACGGTGGTGCGGAGAGCGCCTACCGACTGGGCTACCCGTTCAAGAACCCGTTCGCGCAACCGGATCTCGAACGCGTGCTGGCAGCGGCTCTGCATACGGCACACCATGTCACCGTACGGTTCGACACCGAGGTCACCTCGATCGTGCAGGACGCGGACGCCGTGGCCATCGATGCGGGTGGACGCACGGTGCGCGCCCGCTACCTCCTCGGCAGCGACGGTGGACGATCCACGGTTCGAAACCTGCTGAAGATCGGCATGACCGGACGCAGCCATCCGGAATTGTGGTTGGTGGTGGACACGCTCGGCGACCCTCACATCGAGCGTTACGGAATGCACCATGCCGATCCGAGCAGGCCGCACGTGGTGGTACCCGGACTCGACGGTCGCTGTCGATACGAATTCCGCCTGTTCGACGGCGAGGGCGCGGCCACCGACTCGCCACCGTTCGAGCTCATCGAAAGACTCGTCTCGCGGTACCGCCCGATCACACCCGCTCAGGTCGAACGAGCCGTCAACTATCGCTTCCACGGTCTTGTGGCCGACCGATGGCAGCTCGGGCGCTGCTTCCTGCTCGGCGACGCCGCACACATGATGCCCCCGTTCGCCGGTCAGGGGCTGAACTCCGGCATTCGTGATGCCGCGAACCTGGCGTGGAAGTTGGCCGGGGTGCTCGACGGCTGTCTGCACGAAAGCGTCTTGGCCACATACCGATCTGAGCGTGGCCCGCACGCCGCCGCGATGGTTCGCGCGTCCGAGCGGTTGGGCCGGGTGGTGATGACGACCAATGCTCGTGTCGCGGCCAGGCGCGACGAGTTGGTCCGAGCCGCATTGGCCACCGAGAACGGGCGACGCTGGTTCGAGACCATGGCCTACCGCCCGCCGTACCGATTCTCCGACGGACTCGTACTCCCCGGCGACGACACCGGGAGTGCGATCGGGCAACCCCTGGCCTTCGACTCGGCGACCCGAACCATCCGCCCGCTCGACGAGATTCTCGGAACCGGTTGGGCGCTGATGGGAATCGACGTGCACGACGCGGGGGACTGGTCCCGTGCCCGCGGTATCGCACGCGGCCTGCATGCGGTCGAGGCCGCAGTGCCCACCGATCGCACGGCACCGAGAATCGACGACGTCAACGTACTGCTCGACGTCGACGGTCGATTGGACGACGAGATGCGCACGTACACCGGCAGATTCGTTCTCGTCCGGCCCGACCGATTCGTCGCGGCCGCGTGGCTTCCGCACGAGGGTGACGACGTTCGAGCCGCGGTGGCGTCGTGGACCGGATCTTCCTCGAGCCCTTCCGAACTGTCCTGTCTCGAGACGAAAGGCGTCAGCTATGCGTGACCTACCCACCCCGCTCCCGACGACACTGGTCCGACGGACCGCGCCTGCGACTGCGCGCCACGAGGCGGATGTCGACTGGAACACGTCCAACAAGTTCCTGAACGGTCCGTTCGCGCCGTGGCACGAGGAGACCGAGGCATTCGACCTCGAGGTCATCGGGAAACTGCCCGACGACCTGGCCGGCGCCCTGTTCCGGGTAGCCGACAACCCCCGCTTCGAGCCACTCGACACCGACCGCTACCACTGGTGGGAAGGCGACGGCGGAGTCGCCGGCACCTATATCCGCGACGGGAAGGCGTCGTTCCGGATGAAGTGGGTGCACACCGACACCATGAAGATCGAGGTCGAGGCCGGTGAAGCGTTGTACAGCGGTTTCGTCAACGGCTCGGGAAAGGCCAAGCGGGATCTGCCCGTTGGCGCACCGCCGTCCAAGAGCGTCGCCAATACCAACGTCGGCCTGTTCGCCGATCACCTGCTGGTGTACTACGAAGGCGGACTGCCGCATTCGATACACCCCGAAAGCTTGGACACGCAGGGCACGTACGATTTCGGTGGCGCACTGGACATCCTGTGCACAGCGCACTACAAGATCGAACCGTCGACGGGCAACATGCTCTTCTACTCTGCCATCGGGCCGAATCTGACATGGTACGAGGCCGATACCAGCGGCACCGTCGTCGATACCGTCACTTTCGACATGGGCTGTCCGGCAATGGTGCACGATTACATCGTGAGCGAACACCTCGCGATCTTCCTGATCTCGCCCAACCAGTTCCGCCTCGACCGCATCATGGCGGGGCGGCCAGGGGTGCTCTGGGACGAATCGGCTACACCGAACGGCAGCAGGTTCGCCGTCCTCGACCGTCGAACCCACGAAGTCACGTGGTACGACACCGGCCTGATGCTGGCCCCGACGCACTTCTTCAACGCCCACGAAACTGCCACGGGAATCGTGGTGGACCTGCACGTCATTGCACGTCTGGGCAATCCGGCCGACGATTCGGACGAGCCGATCGACTCGCACTCCTGGTTTCCGCCCGCGATGGCCTGGCGGTTCGTGCTCGATACCGCAACCAGGACGACCACCCAGCACATGCACAGCGGGGTGGCGGGCGAGTTCCCGAAGATCAACGACGCGTGGCTGGGCCGGGAGAATCGCTTCGGCTACTTCGCTACCACCCGAAGCCTGTCGCCGCTGACCCTGACGGATGGGCTTGCGCGCCATGACTTCTCGACCGGACAGACGATCGTGCTCGAAGGACCGGACGGGTTGACCAGCCCCAGTGAACCGGTCTTCGTTCAGCGTCGAGGCGCGAGCATCGAGAACGACGGCTACCTGCTGACCCTGTGGTGGAATCCGGCGTCCGGTCTGTCCGAACTATTGGTGCACGAGGCCGACTCGTTCACCCGCGAACCACTCGCACGCGTCAAGCTCCCCGTCCGAGTGCCGTTCGCATTCCACGGATCCTGGGCCGAGGCCGAGGTGCTCGACGCAGCGATCGCAGCCCAACCTCGACGAACGAAGAACACCGAGTAGGAAAGAGCAGGACTGACATGGCGAACACACTGGCGTGGACGGCAAAGATCTTCGACGGCGGATGGGTGGACGGCGGTGGTGGAACCCTCGACGTGACCGCGCCGTCCGACGGGTCGGTCGTGGCAACCGTCGGTGCCGCCGACGTCGCCGACCTCGATCGAGCGGTCGCGAAAGCTGCACGTGCGCAGAAGGAATGGGCCGCCAAGCCGTACACCGAGCGAGCGTCGGTCATGACGAGGGCCGCGGAGCTTCTCGCGGACGATCCCGAGCGTCTGACGCGGTGGTTGGTTCCCGAATCGGGATCGAGTCACGGCAAGGCGGGGGCCGAGATCGGACTGGTTCTCGCCGAGCTGACCGAGGCCGCCGCTCTCGCGTCGCAGCCCTACGGGCAGGTGCTGCGGAGCGCGAAATCGCGTTTCTCGGTGGGGCGTTACGTTCCGATGGGCGTCGTCGGCGTGATCAGTCCGTTCAACTTCCCCTCGGTACTGTCCATGCGGTCGGTCGCACCTGCTCTGGCCGTCGGCAATGCCGTCGTTCTCAAACCCGATCCGCGAACGCCGATTTCGGGTGGTCTGATCCTCGCCGAGATCTTCGCCGAAGCGGGCCTGCCGGACGGTCTGTTGCACGTGCTGCCGTCGGGCGCCGATGTGGGAGCCGCTCTCGTCTCGCACCCCGATGTCCCGTGCATCTCGTTCACCGGGTCCACGGCGGCCGGCCGGCGAATCGCGGAAGCTGCAGCGCCACTGCTGAAGAAGGTCCACCTCGAACTCGGCGGGAACAACGCGTTCCTCGTGCTGCCCGACGCAGACATCGAGGCCGCCGCATCGGCGGGCGCATGGGGATCGTTCCTGCACCAGGGGCAGATCTGCATGGCGTCGGGCCGGCACCTCGTTCCCGAGCATCTCGCCGAGCAGTACACCGCGGAGCTTGCGAAGATCGCTGCACGCATCACCGTCGGAGACCCGACCGACCCGTCGAATGCGTTGGGGCCCATCATCGACGAGAACCAACTGAAGCGAGTCGACGGCATCGTGCAGTCCACGGTGACGGCCGGTGCCGAACTGGCTGCAGGCGGAACGTTCGACGGTCTCCACTACCGGCCGACCGTGCTCGGCAACGTGCCGAAGGACTCACCCGCGTTCACCGAGGAGATCTTCGGCCCGGTCGCACCCATCACCACGTACCGCACCGTGGACGAGGCGATCGAGATCATCAATTCATCGGAATACGGCCTGTCCGTTGCGATCGTCACCGCGAATCCGTTCGCGGCGTACGAGTTGGCGGACCGAATCCGTTCCGGCGCAGTGCACATCAACGATCAGACGGTCGACGACGAGGCGGTCGCTCCGTTCGGTGGCGTGAAGGCCTCGGGTTCGGGTGGGCACTTCGGCACCACCGTCAACCTCGACACCTTCTGTGACCTGCAGTGGGTCACGATGCAGTCGGACATCCAGAGATATCCGTTCTGAGCCCCACAGCCGTTTCGAACCTGCAGCGGCCCCGCATCCAGTGCTCTACTCGCGGTGTGGGGTCCGCTCGCCGGTATTGGGGTCGACGTCGAACAGTTCGTCGGTGTGGTCCGGCGCGTAGACGACCTGCGTGGACTCGCTGGATCGACGACGAGCGCCCTCGCGTACGGCCAGATATCCGCCGGCGAACAGCGCGATTACCGCGATGCCCGCAACGATGGCCCAACCCTCGAAGCCGCCGGCCAATGCGGCGATCAGGCCGCCGATTGAGGCAATTCCGGCAAAGATCAGTACGACGGCCAACATGTTGACGACAGCTCTGGACATGCTTGATACGGGAGGCCTTTTCTCGACCATGGGAGTAATTCCTTTCGATCAGTTCGATCGTGGAATACCCGAAAGCCGATCGACTAAGCCCCGCGGTCCTACTGGGCCTTGCGCGCTCGATACGCAGCAACCGCCGCGCGGTTGCCGCACGTGGTGCTGCAGAACCGACGCGACCGGTTGCGTGAGAGGTCGAGCACCAGCCCGTTGCAGTCCGGATCGGCGCAGACGTCGAAGCGCGAGAGCTCGTCTGCCCGGATGACGTCGATCATGGCCATCGCGGTCTCGACCACGATGCGGGTCACGAGGGGACTGTCGTCGGCGACGGCATGGACGTGCCAGTCGAGATCTCCGTGACGAACCAGTCGGGGCAGGGCCGAGGACTCGGCGAGAAGACGGTTCACCTCCACCACGGCGTCGTCGCGGCTGCTGGTGAGCAGTGCGCGCAGGGTCGGCCGCAGCGCCCGCACCGCCTCGAGCTCGGCGTCGTCGCCGTCGAACCGGCCGGAGTACCCCTGTTCGATGAAGAACTCGGCGAGCTGCTCCCGCGTGGTCAGTGTGTCCGGGTCCTCGGCCGAATTGACCAAGGCCACGGCGGACAGCAACGACAATTCCGCGTCATGAGCAAAAAGCATGTTGACACCTTACCAAGTCACTCCCTACTGTCACATGTCATGACGGCTTACACTCATGACGCGCAGGTAGATCTCGCGGCCACCCACGACGCTGCGGCGCGGTCGCGTCGACTCTCGGGACTCGGTTTCGCGCTGCTCTCCGCTGCGTCCTTCGGGCTCTCCGGTTCGCTCGCGACGGGACTGCTCGACGCCGGCTGGACGGCCGGGGCTGCGGTGACCGCGCGAATCCTGCTGGCGGCGGCCGTCCTGCTGATTCCGTCGATTCTGGCGTTGCGTGGGCGATGGAGCCTGCTGGCGAAGAACTGGAAGCTGCTGCTCGCCTACGGAGCTTTTGCGGTGGCAGGCTGCCAGCTCGCGTTCTTCAACGCCGTCGGACGGATGGAGGTGGGGGTGGCGCTGCTGATCGAGTTCACCTCGCCTGTGGCCGTCATCGGCTGGATGTGGTTCCGTCACCAACAGCGACCGGGTCGGCTGACCGTGGTGGGCGCACTGCTGGCCGCGATGGGTCTGGTGCTCGTGCTCGACCTGATCTCCGGTGCCGACGTCGACACCGTCGGTGTGCTGTGGGCGCTGGGCTCGATGGCCGGTGCGGCCGTCTACTGGGTGCTGTCGGCGGACGAGAGCAACGGACTCCCGCCGATCGTGCTCGCCGGGGCCGGCCTGCTCACCGGTGGTCTCATCCTGTTGGTCGCAGGGCTGATCGGTATCGTCCCGTTCGCCGCCCCGCTCACCGACGTCACCTTCGTCGATGCGGTTGTGCCGTGGTGGGTCCCGATCATCGGCCTCGGCGTCGTGACGGCCGCATTGGCCTACGTCCTCGGGATCGCCGCGGGCCGACGCCTCGGGTCACGGTTGGCATCGTTCATGGGATTGATGGAAGTCGTTGCCGCACTTGTGTTCGCGTGGTTGCTGCTCGGTCAGGCTCCGGCGCCGATCCAATTGGCCGGTGGCGCACTGGTTCTGCTCGGCGTGGTCGTCGTCAAGTCCGGCGAGCGAGCCACGGCGGAGGAGCCGGTGGAGCCGCTGCAGAGCAGGCCGTGACCTGACGCTCAACCGTCGACGCGGCCGAAGACCACGGCGGCCAGGATGGTGTGGGCGCTGGCGATCACCGAATCCAACGGTTCGCGCTCGGGAGAGAGCAGCCATTGTTGGGCGATGGTGAGGACCGCGCCCACCAGGCCCATAGCCAGTGTTCGACGGTTCGGCCCGGCGAGCCCGTGGCCGGAACCGACCGCCTCGGCCACCTGGAGCACGGTCTCCGAGAACGAGGTCGTGGTCTTGCGGTAGAGCGCATCGACGGTGGACGAGACCCCGAGAATCTCGACGAAGGCGATGCGCGCAGATTTCGGATTCTCGGCGACGAAGGTGAAGAAGCCGGTGAGAGCGGCTCGAAGCACCTGCTCGGTGGAGTCGGCCTCGGCGGCGGCACCGGCCAGGATGTTCTCGCGCATGGCGTCGGTGGCGCGGGCGTAGGTCGCCATCAGCAGGTCCTCGCTGTTGGTGAAGGACTCGTAGAAGTAGCGCTTGGTCAGGCCCGCCTCGCTGCACACCTTCTCCACGGTTGCGGTCCGGTAGCCGGTGGTTCCGAAGACTTCGACGGCTGCGTCGAGCAGGCGAATCCGACGCTCCTGCTGCCGCTGCCGAGGATCGGCACCTCGGTAGGTGCGGCCGACTTCACTGTGAGGGATGGTCACAGACAGATCTTGACACCGCTCGGTATCAGATGCAAAGTGTTCGCAGACAAGCATTCCGATCGAGGGGGAGCACATGGCGGCGTCGACGCTACGGAACAAGGTCGTTCTGATCACCGGGGCGGCACGGGGGATCGGTGCCGCGACCGCGCGGGCGCTCGCCGGCCGAGGTGCCCAGCTGATCCTCGTCGATGTCGACGAAGCCCCGCTCCGTGAGGTCGCGGCCCAGTTGAAGGCAACCGCGTTCGTCGCCGACGTCCGGAACCTCGACGACATGCAGCGGGCCGTCGACGGCGGAATCGAGGCGTACGGCGGCATCGACCTGGTGCTCGCGAACGCCGGAATCGCCAGCTACGGATCGATCATGCAGGTCGATCCCGCCACGTTCCAACGTGTCATGGACATCAACGTGATGGGCGTGTTCAACACCGTCCGCGCTGCGCTGCCGTCGCTCATCGAACGCAACGGCTACATCCTCGTCGTCTCCTCGCTCGCGGCGTTCACCCCGTGCCCCGGCCTGGCCGCGTACAACGCCAGTAAGGCTGCAGCAGAACACTTTGCGAATGCGCTCCGGCTCGAGGTCAACTACCGAGGCGTCGACGTCGGCTCGGCACACATGGCCTGGATCGATACGCCGATGGTGCAGGACGCCAAGTCCGACCTCACCGCATTCCAGGATCTGCTCGCGGTGCTCCCGGGCCCGCTGGGCAAGACGATGACCGTCGACCAGTGCGTCGATGCCTTCGTCGACGGCCTGGCCAAGCGCAAGCGTCGCGTCTACGTGCCGCGGTGGGTGGGAGCAGCGTCGTGGTTCAAAGCCGTCATCACCTCGCGGGTCGGCGATCGCAGCATGCTCGAACACGTGCCGACGATCCTGCCGAAGATGGACGAGGAAGTGGCCCGCCTCGGCAGGTCCGAGAGCGCTCGCAACAAGACCAGCTGATCGAAAGACATCGAAGGAATCGTTGACATGACTGCCGTACTGCCCACTCCCGAGGTCGACGTCCTCATCATCGGTGCCGGCCTGTCCGGGATCGGTGCCGCGCGCCACCTCGGGCACGATCTGCCCGGCAAGACCTACGCAATTCTCGAGAGCCGCGGCGCTATCGGGGGAACGTGGGATCTGTTCCGCTACCCCGGGATTCGCTCCGACTCCGACATGTACACCCTCGGATACAGCTTCAAGCCGTGGATGGGGGAGAAATCAATCGCCGACGGCACCGATATCCGCAACTACATCGTCGAGACCGCGCGAGAAGCAGGCGTCGAGAAGCACATCCGGTTCCATCACAAGGTCGTCGCTCTCGAATGGTCGTCCGAGCAGCAGTTCTGGACGGTGACCGCGCATCGAAGCGATACGAACGAGACGGTCACGGTCACCGCGTCGTTCGTGTTCTCCTGCAGCGGCTACTACGACTACGACAAGGGCTTCAGTCCCGAGTTCGCCGGACAGGACAAGTTCGGCGGCCAGGTGATCCACCCGCAGCACTGGCCCGAGGATTTGGACTGGTCGGGCAAGAAGATCGTCGTGATCGGCAGTGGTGCCACGGCAATCACGTTGGCCCCCAATCTGGCTCGCGATGCCGAGCACGTCACGTTGCTGCAGCGCTCGCCCAGCTACGTCCTCTCACTTCCGTCGCAGGATCCGATTGCGCTGACCCTTCGCAAGCGCCTGCCGAAGAAATTGGCGTACAGCGCCACTCGGCTCAAGAACGTGTCCATGGCGATGCTGATCTACACCCTGAGCCAGAAGTACCCGGAGTTCATGAAGAAGCGGATCCGGACGATGCAGGAAGGGTGGCTGCCGAAGGGATACGACCTCGACACCCACTTCACCCCGTCCTACAACCCGTGGGATCAGCGGCTGTGCCTGGTGCCCGACAACGATCTGTTTCGCTCGATTCGCAAAGACGAGGTCTCGATCGTCACCGACCACATCGACACGTTCACCGAGACCGGACTGAAGCTGAAGTCCGGCCAGCACCTCGATGCCGATATCGTCGTCACCGCAACGGGACTGAATCTGTCTGCATTGGGCGGCGCCGCGTTCCGCGTCGACGGCAAGGACGTCGACCTGCCCAGCACCATGGCCTACAAGGGCATGATGCTCACCGGTATCCCCAACTTCGCCTTCGTCGTCGGATACACCAACGCCTCGTGGACGCTCAAAGCCGACATGGTCTCGAACTACGTGATGCGACTGCTCGCGCACATGGACGAGAAGGGATACAGCACCGTCGAACTCGAGCGCGACCCGTCCATCGACGAAGAACCGTTCCTCGACTTCGCCGCGGGCTACGTTCTGCGCGCGGTGGACAACTTCCCCAGGCAGGGCAGCGAGACCCCGTGGAAGCTGCGCATGAACTACTTCCGCGACCTTCCGGTGCTGCGCTACGGCAAGGTGGTGGACAAGGCCATGAAGTTCGGCCGTCCGCGCGCGAAGGTCTCGGTCGGATCCTGACGGGAATTGTTTCGGGTCGAGTGTGTTGGTTCTCGATATGAAAATTGGAATCATCGGAAGTGGACTGATCGGCGGCACCCTCGTTCGGCGTTGGGCGGCGCTCGGTCACGAGATCAGATTCTCGAATTCACGTGACCCGGAAACGCTGGCGGACCTGGCAGCGGAGACCGGAGCGACGGCCGTCTGGGCCGCGGAGGCCGCGCAGGACGCAGACCTGGTGCTGCTGAGCATTCCGCAGAAGAACGTTCCCGATCTCGCTCCGGGAATTGCTTCCGCCCGCAAGCCCGGGGCCCCGATCATCGAGACCAACAACTACTACCCGCAGCAGCGGGACGGATTGATCGAGGACATCGAGGGTGGGACGCCCGAAAGCGTGTGGGTCTCCCAGCAACTCGGCGAGCCGGTCATCAAGGCGTTCAACGGAATCTGGTACAAGCACCTGCTCGAGAAGGGTGTGCCCGCCGGGACCAGAGGTCGAATCGCACTACCGATCGCAGGCGACGACGACGATTCGAAGAAGCTGGTCTTCTCGGTCATCGACGAGCTCGGATTCGACCCCGTCGACGGCGGAACCCTCGCCCAGTCGTGGCGTCAGCAGCCGGGAACGCCGTCGTACGGCAGGGACTTCGGAATCGACGCCCTCGTCGAGGCGCTGGGTCAGGCCACCGACGAACGCAGTGCGGAGTGGAAGGCCTGAACGAGGTTCTCGCGCTACCGGACGCGACCCTCGCGGAGTGTGCGCTCCGCGAGGTCGCGTAGCGGGCCGGTCAGGCTGGAATCGCCCACCCGGCACGAGTGCTCACCCACCGACACACTCCACACGAAGGTGTCGCGGGCGTTGGACTCGGCCGGATCGGCGGCCTGCTGATCGGCGATGTACGGCTGCGCGGCCTCGACCAACGACTGCCATTCCGGCTCGTCGGTCTCGACGACGCCGCGCTTGGACATCCCGGCGACACCACCGGTTCGCAGTACCTCGATGCGCAGGCTCATCTGCTCTCGATCACACCCGATCGTCGCTCGGCTTCGGTAGGGACTCGAGCCCTGTTGTCTTCACCCCCACGGTAGACCAACCCGTGGCCACGGCCTCGGCAACGTCGGAACCGGCTCCGAATCGCTTGGTTGCTGCGGCGAGGGTCGCGGCCGAGAACCCGGCGAAATCGACTGTCGGGGACAGTCCGCCGACGGTCATCGTGTCGAACCACACCTGCCCGATGCGGTCCCAGGCCGGACCGCCGAGCGTGGTGGCCGCAACGGCGAACGCGCGGTTCGGGATACCCGAATTGATGTGCACGCCACCGTCGTCCTCGGTGGTGACGACGAAATCGTCCATGCTGGCCGGCTGCGGATCCTTGCCGAGCACGTCGTCGTCGTAGGCGGTTCCGGGCTCGAGCAGCGAGCGCAACGCCTGACCTTGCACTGCAGGCAGGAACAGGCCTTCGCCGATCAGCCACGAGGCGTCCTCGGCGTTCTGCCCGGCTGTGTACTGCTCGACCAATGCGCCGAACACATCGGAGATCGACTCGTTCAGCGCGCCGGCCTGGTCCTTGTACTCGAGCGGGGTGGTGTACTGCGTGAACCCGTGCGCGAGTTCGTGTGCGATGACGCCGAGCGAGACGGTGAATCGAGCGAACACCTCACCGTCACCGTCGCCGAACACCATGCGCGAGCCGTCCCAGAACGCGTTGTCGTAGTCCTGGCCGTAGTGCACGGTCGCGTCGAGGGGCAGGCCGCTTCCGTCGAGACTCGAGTAGCCGTAGACCTCGTCGAAGAACGCGTATGTGGCACCGAGGCCGTCGTACGCTTCGTCGGTCGCGGCATCGCCCGTGGGATCCTCGCCCTCGGCACGTACCTGCCGGCCGGGTAGATCACGAGTGGACTGCGCGTCGGAGATCGTGCGCTCGAGCGTGCCGCCGGTGCGCGGGGCGATGGCGGTGCGCGCCTGCACCACCTCGCGGCCTGCGCGCATCTCACGATCGGCGAGCAGAGTGGCGCGAGCACCCGGCCCCTGCAGCCGCTCGAGCAGAAACGGTGGAACTACAGAATGGAACGTCATACGCGGTGACCCCCTAGGTCCGTGGCATGTGCGGTGATGGTTCCTAGTGTGCACGAGCTCACCGACACATCTCGGTGAGCTCGAACGAAACAGGTCAGCTGCGCATCGCCGACAGGTCGATTCCCTCCACCTCGCTGGGCGGACGGATCGCCGTCAACGTCGCCCAGTTGCGGGCCAACAGCGACGCGTCGGAATCGTCGTCCTCGGCTCGGATCTCGTCGAAACGAACGGTGACGAAATCCTCCCCGCGATCGCCTATTTCGGCCTGGACCGCGCCGTAACGGGCCAGAGATGCGGGCACGATTCCCGCCAACTCCGTGAGCGGAACGTCCGGGACGTTGACGTTGACGACGGCATCGGACGGGCCGTGGGACATCATCCACGTCACCGCGATGCGGGCCACGTGCTCGGCCGTCGCCCAATGGGTGGGCTCCGTGGCGATCGACGACAGCGCCATTGCCGGGACCCGATGCGTCAGTGCCGTCAAAGCGGCTCCGACCGTGCCCGAATGCAATACGGCGGCACCGGTGTTCGGTCCGTGGTTGATTCCGGAGAGCACCAGATCCGGGGGGTCGCCGAACGCCCCGCGGGTGGCCACGAACGCGATGAGAGCGGGTGACGCCTGCACCGCGTAGGCCGGGACGTCGGGAAGACCGGCAATGGCGACGGATCCGATACCGAGGTGATCGTCGACGCCCATGCCCGTCAAGGACGCGCTGGCCCCGCTGCGCTCCTCGTGCGGCGCGGCGACGACGACGTCGAGACCGGCTTCCACTGCCACGCGTGCGAGCAGGGCGATGCCCTCACTGGACACGCCGTCGTCGTTGGTGATCAGGGCTCTCATTTCTTGCCTGCCTTCTCGTACGGACGAACCTCCACCGCCTCGGTGAGGCCGAGAACCAGGTCGCGTCGCCCGCTACCAAGGCCACGGCGCGTGACGTTGGCCGTGCCCGCTCCACCGCCGAGTCGCAACGCCTCGGGGACCGACAGTCCCTGAGCAAGCCCCGCGGCGATGCCTGCACTCATCGAATCGCCTGCTCCGTGGTGATCGACCATGCGCAGCCCCGGCGTGACGATCTCGAGCACGTCGCCGTCGACCAGCGCCAGAGCTGGATCTCCGGCCCGCGAGATCACGACGATCTCCGCGCCGTCGTCGTGCATTTGCCGCATCGAGTCGATCAGGTGCGCCGGGTCCTCGGACTCGGCCCGGCCGTCGGCGATGAGGTCCTCGTGGCTGACCTTGAGCACCGTCAGGCCGCCGGCGAGCGCGGCGATCATGGTCGGTCCGGAGAGGTCGGCCACCACCGTCTTGCCCAGGGCGGTGAGGTCCGCGCACAGCCGCTCGTACACCTCGGGCGGAACGATGTCGTCTTCGTGCGGTCCGCCGAGAATGGCGACGTCGCTGCGGGCACCGGCTGCGAGGGCGGCGCTGAACAGGTCGTCGAGGGCGTGCCGGGCCAGCGGCGGCGGGTCGACGGTGGCCAGGATCTCGCGCTCACCGCTGCGGCGATCGTGAACGTACGAGCCGCTCTCCTGGCCGATGTCGACGGAGACGACGGTGATGCCCTCCCGCTCGACGATGTCGCGAAGAATGCCCCCGATCTCGCCGCCGAACACTCCCGTCAGTGTCACGTCGAGGCCGAGCACCGTGGCCATCCGGGCGATCCAATGGCCTTGGCCGCCTGCGTGCACGTGCAGTTCGGTGTTGCCGTTGGGGGCTCGGTCGAGGGTCACCGTCAACAGTGGGGATGGGGCGAAGACGAGAGCACTGAGTTCGCGAGGGGAGGGGGGCATCGAGGGCGAATGCCCGATATGTCAGGTCCGAAACGGCAAGCACGTCAGAAGCGACGACGCAGGCGCATTCCGATCGGGCGGCCGTCGGGGTCGACGAACAGCCGGTACGCGAACGCAGCGAGTCGCTGCTGCCAGACGGGCGGCACGGAGATCTCGTGTCGGCGCAGCCTGCCGGTCGGGCGCGGGCCCGAGGACGGGTTGCGGTGCCATTCGTCGAGTGCCGTCGCACAGGCCGAGATCGCATCGAAGAACTGCTGTGGATCCACCAGGTCGGCGTCGTCACCATCGGCCCGGCCGAGGTGTTCGCGAATGAGCTCCAGGCGCAGGTTGCGGGCATGGGTACGGGCACCGTCGCCCAGGCCTGCGGGGTCGAGGGGCTCGCGGGTGTCGCGTTCTTCGTCGACGATGGCCGCCGTCAGCTCCGAATCATGGGTCCACGAACGACGATTGAAGTTGTCCGAGCCCACCGCGGTCCACACGTCGTCGATGATGCACACCTTCGAGTGCACGTACACAGGTATCCCGCGGTCGTTCTCGATGTCGAGAACCAGTACGCGATCACCTCCGGCAGCGCGGATGACCTCGAGCGCGGCCGAGTGCCCCAGCAGCGCAGAGGGAATGGTGAGTGCGCTGTCGTCGTCGAGGTGCTTGGGAACCACCACCACCAGCTTCAGGTTCGGCTTGCGACGCAACGCAACCGCGAACACGCGGGCGACGTCGACCGACCACAGGTACTGATCCTCGATATAGATCAATTCGGTGGCGCGGTCGAGTGCCTTGGCGTACGCCCGGGCTGCACTGCGCTCGCCCTTGGTCGCGAACGGGTAGGCGGGACGCCGCCTGGGGTACGTGCGCAACAGCTGCACCGAGCACGTGCCCCGAGGTTCCGGAGCCGGTGCCGCAGGCGGCAGTTCCGACGGCTCACGCGTCACGCCTCGGATCATGTCGGGTATCGCGTGCCACGGCAGTCGGGACAGGGCTCCGGGATCCTCCCACCGCTCGCGAAAGACGTCCTCGACGTCCCGCACCGCTGGGCCCTCGAGCTGCACCTGCACGTCGTGCCACGCGGGAATCTCGCCGTACTCTGGAGGAAAGGGACGTGAGACAGGATCGCCGAAGTGATCGGCGTCATCGCGTCGGGCACGGGCCAGATCGATTCCGCCGACGAACGCGATGTCGGGCAGATCTTTCCTGCCGTACCGCACGACCACGAACTTCTGGTGGTGGCTTCCGGTCACCAGCACGCGCTGGTCGAGGATCACCTCACCACCGGCCTCCTCGAGGCGAAGGGCGAGTTTGCGATTCTTCGGTCCGGTGAAACCGAGCGTCTCGATGTGCGAGCGCCACACCATGCCTTTGACGACACCACCGCGGTGCGCGACGTCGGCGAGCGCATCCTCGACGGTCACTCCGTCGTCGGTGAGCATCTGCTCCGGGTCGCCGCGCCAGTCGGTGAAGAGCACCAGATCGTCGCGCTCGGTCTTCGCGAGCGCCTTCGCCAACGCCGCGAAGTACGTCTTGCCATGCACGAGATTCTGGACGCGGTTGCCCTCGGTCCAGGCCGTGATTCGAGTGTCGTCGTTGCCGCGTTCGGTGGCAGTGAGGAACCACGGATGAGCGGGGTCGAAGTGCCGCTCAGGAGAGATCAAGGCTGAGGAGGATCGGCCGAGGCTTTCGGAGACACGGTCGACGACGCGCCGGATGCGCTGCACTATCACGACCGCATCATTTCATCCGGTTTGAAGCACCGAGAGGGCGGGCACCCGAGCGTCATGACTCAGGTACCCAACGTCACGCTCAGAAACGGCAAGCAGATCCCGCAGCTCGGTTTCGGCGTGTTCCAGATCGATCCCGACGAGACGGCGAAGGCTGTCGAAACGGCACTAGAAATCGGCTACCGCCATATCGACACGGCCGAGATGTACGGCAACGAGAAGCAGGTCGGCGAAGGCATTCGCAATTCCGGCCTCGACCGCGAGTCGGTCTTCGTCACCAGCAAGCTCAACAACGGCTTCCACAAGCCCGACGACGCGCGAACGGCATTCGACAAGACCCTCAGCGACCTCGGAACCGACTACGTGGACCTCTTTCTGATCCACTGGCCGCTCCCGACTCGCTACGACGGCGACTTCGTCTCCACCTGGAAGACGTTGGAGGAGTTCGTCGCCGACGGGCGCGCCCACAACATCGGCGTATCCAACTTCCAGCCCGCCCACCTCGACCGGTTGGCGGAGGAGACCGAGACGGTCCCCGCGGTGAACCAGATCGAGGTGCACCCGTACTTCGTCAACAACGACGTGTGGGCCTACGGCCGTGAGCACGCCATCCCCACCGAGGCGTGGTCGCCGATCGCTCAGGGCAACGTTCTCGGCGACCCCGAACTGAAGCGAATCGCCGACGCGACAGGCAAATCCGTCGCTCAGGTGGTGCTGCGCTGGCACATTCAGCGGGGCAACATCATCTTCCCGAAGTCGGTGACGCCGGAGCGTGTCAAGGCCAACTTCGAGATCTTCGACTTCGAGCTCAGCTCCGCCGACGTCGACGCCATCACGGCCCTGGACAAGGGTGAACAGGGCCGTAACGGCCCGAACCCGGACACCTTCGACATGATTCCGGACTAGATACCTCGAACTGTGGGCTCGAACGTTGTCGATACGTTCGAGCCCACAGTGGTATCACGACATCTGTGTCACGGGATCGTGAGTGCGGATCCCGTTGCGGCGGTGACCTCTTCGGAAGTGACACCGGGTGCGAGCTCGGCCAGTGCGAGGGTACCGTCGCCGACGACGTCGATGACGGCGAGGGTGGTGATGATGCGATTCACGACGCCCTGTCCGGTCAACGGCAGAGTGCAGGCGTCGAGGATCTTCGGGTTCCCGTCGCGGTCGGTGTGTTCCATGACGACGATGACGCGCCGGGCACCGTGCACGAGGTCCATCGCACCGCCCATGCCCTTGACCATCTTGCCGGGCACCATCCAGTTGGCGAGGTCGCCGGTGCGGGAGACCTGCATGCCGCCCAACACGGCGGTGTCGATGTGGCCACCGCGAATCATGCCGAAGCTCAACGACGAATCGAAGTACGCGGCACCGGGATTGACGGTGACCGTCTCCTTGCCCGCGTTGATGAGATTGGCGTCGACCTCGTCCTCGGTGGGGTACGGCCCGGTGCCGAGGATGCCGTTCTCCGAGTGCAGGGTGACCTTGACCGCGTCGGTGAGGTACCCCGGGATCAACGTCGGCAGTCCGATGCCGAGATTGACGTACTCCCCGTCGACCATTTCCGCTGCGGCGCGTTCGGCCATCTGGTCGCGTGTCCACCCTGTATTCATGCTCGAACTCCTGAACTGACGGTGCGCTTTTCGATGCGCCTGTCCTGTGGCCCGGTGTGCACGACACGTTGGACGAACACTCCGGGAAGATGTACGTGGGCCGGATCGATCTCGCCCGGCTCGACGAGATTCTCGACCTGCGCGATGGTGATCTTGCCTGCCATCGCGGCGAGGGGGTTGAAGTTCATCGCCGTCTTGTCGAACACGAGATTGCCTGCGGTGTCACCGATCTCGGCGTGCACCAGTGCGAAGTCGGCATTGATGGACTCCTCGAGAACGTAGCGCTTGTCGCCGAACACCCGAGTCTCCTTGGGCGGCGACGCGATCGAGACGGATCCGTCGGCGGCGTAGCGCCACGGCATTCCGCCGTCGGCGATGGGGCTGCCCACTCCGGCCGGAGTGAAGAACGCGGGAACACCGTTGCCGCCGGCGCGAAGTCGCTCGGCGAGCGTGCCCTGCGGGGTGAGCTCGACCTCCAGTTCGCCGGCGAGGTACTGGCGGGCGAACTCCTTGTTCTCACCGACATACGACGCGGTGACACGGCGAATGCGTCCGGCTGCCAGCAGGATTCCGAGCCCGTAGCCGTCGACGCCGCAGTTGTTGGAGAACACTTCGAGCTCGGTGGCGTCGGTGTTCGCGATGGCCTCGATGAGGGCGTCGGGGATGCCGCACAATCCGAAGCCACCGACCGCGATGGTCGCTCCTCGGCCGATGTCCGCGACCGCCTCGGCGGCGGACGCGTAGGTCTTTCCAGTCACTTGCAGCTCCTGATGTGTTCGTTGAGCAAACGTTGCACCCAGTGAACCTGAGCTGTGTATTTGGATCCGGCGAATGCTGGTTTTTGCTCGTTCGGTGAACGGATGCGGGCTCGGCGTCCACTGAGTGGACGTACTATGGGCGGGTGACCTCAGCGGAAGCCAACGCAAGTGTGATCGGCAAGATCTGTTCGTTGCTGCGCGCGGCGGGAAGCGAGGAGCCGTCGGGTGCCTCGACCACCGCGCTCGCTCGGGCGACCGGTATCGCGCGACCGACTGCACATCGCCTCTTGGCGTCTCTGGCCGACCAAGGGTTCATCGACCGCGACGCCGCCACCGGCCACTGGTCACTGGGCCCGGAGATCTACCTGCTCGGGTCGATGGCGGCATTGCGCTACGACATCACCGACCAGGCTCGAAAGATAGTGCAGGCGTTGGCTGCCGAGAGCGGAGAGAGTGCGTTCCTGTCGGTCCGGCGCGGAGCGGAGACCGTGTGCCTGCTTCGAGTGGAGGGGAGCTTTCCGCTGCGTTCGCACGTGTTGTACGAGGGGATTCGGCTTCCGCTCGGGGTGGCGTCCGCAGGTCTGGCCATTCTCGCTCACCTTCCCGATCGGGAGGTGGACGAGTACCTGGGTGGAGTCGACTTGGTTCCCGAGTGGGGAGAGACGCACTCGGACAACGCGATTCGACATCGCGTGGGACTCACCAGGACAACGGGGTTCGCCGTGAATCCTGGATTGCTGGTGGAGGGCAGCTGGGGTCTCGGTGCTGCCGTGTTCGACCGTGCCGGAGGTCCTGCGTGGGCGCTGAGCCTGACGGGTGTCGAGACGCGATTCCGTGATGATCGACGACGTGAGCTGGGCAAGCTGCTGCTCGACGCCGCCCACCGACTGACCGTGCAATTGGGGGAGCGTCCCAGCCCCGGCTAACTGTCCATCTCTTCGAGAATGTCCGCGGCGTCCTGACTGCCTGCGGTGGCCAACCGCTGCAACTCCTCGCGGTCGCCGCGTTCACCGGCGAGCTCGACGAGGATGTCGACGGCATCGCTGCTGCCCGCATCGGCGAGAGAGCGGAGTTCGTCGAGGTCGTTTCGAGAACCTGCGAGTTCGACCAACTGGTCGAGGGCGTCGTGATCGCCCTCGTGTGCCCGAGCTCGCAACTCGGCCATCTCGGACGCCGTGAAATCAGGCTCGCTCATGGGGTGGAGTGTAGAACGACGCGGCGAACAATGGCAGGTCAGTCGCCTGCTGTTCGGCTCCAGCATTTTTGTCGGTGGCCCGGGCTACTGTTCTTCTTGTTCGAACATGCGTTCTTGTTTCGGCTCACCGGGGGGGGAAGATGGGTGCTGTACCGACCGTGTCATTGGAGGCGTTGACTGCTGCTGCGCGTGCGGAGAATCGGCAGGCGGCCCGCAAGATCACCGCCTGTTACGAGGTCCATCGGAGCTGGATCACCCACGACATCGAGTGCAAGCATTACAGCCGGTACGGGCGCACCGAAATGGCCGTCGCGTTGGGGTGCTCGGCGACGGTCGCCGAATCGTATATCTCGGTCGGCGTCGCCCTGCACACCCGACTGCCCCTGTTACGGAAAGCATTCGAGGGCGGTGAGGTCGACCTTCCGCGGGTGCGGACGGTGTGCCGGATCCTCGACAACCTCTCCGACGACATCGTCACCTCCGTCGAAGCCGAGGTCGTCGAAGCAGCCCACCGGTTGTCACCGGGTCCGCTCGAGAAGGAGATCTGGGACATCCTGCTGCGGGTCGCCCCGGAAGAAGCAGCGGCACTACGCGAGTTCGCGAAGAGGTTCCGGACCGTCACCTACACCCCGGCCGGGGAACTGGCGCGGATCCGGGCGGAGTTGACCGCTCCGGAAGCTGCCGCTGCGTGGCAGTTGCTCGAGGAGATGGCCGACACCTTGTGCCCGAAAGATCCGCGCGGGAAGAAGGAACGCTTGTGCGATGCGTTCATGGCCCGCATGCACGGTGAATCGCGCTTGGCGTGCCTGTGCCGACGGGATGACTGCCCGAAGGCGGATGCGGTGTTGCCCGATCGGCGGGTGCCGTTGACGATGGTCACGGTCGATATAGCCACCCTGATCGGGTTGCTTGCGAACCCTGCGTATCTGGCCGGGCACGGTTCCATCGATCCTGATCTCGCTCGGGAGTTGGCGCGCAGCAGTCAGTGGCAGATCCTGCTCACCGAAGCAGTTACCCTCGCCGAGAAACTCGGACTGGCTGTGCAGAACCCGGAAACCGGGGAATGGGAACGAACACCGAAAACCCGAGCTCGGGAACAGGACTCAGGGTCGGCAGCGACAGCGGACACGGACGCAGACTCAGGGACGAACACTGCGTCGGGAAGACGCGCTACCGAGACCCACAGCCGCACCGACAGCAACCCGGAGCCCGAGACCGAGACCGAGTCGGAACCCGAGACCGATTCGGAACCTGAGACCGACTCGGAACCCGAGACCGAGGCCGAGTCCTGCTTGACCACAAGCACTTCCGATGATGTCGACTCCGATGCGACCACTGCCCCGGAGGCGGATCCGTCGGACGGATCCGCTGCGCGCGGTGAGCCTGACATCGAATCAACCACCCCAGCTGCACCGGTGTCGGCAGCTCAATCTGCATCCGACCCGGAACCGATTCCGGCAGTGGCTCCGACGCAGCGCAAGCGCCTGGGCCCATGCTCTCACCGGAGTCCGGCACTGCACCCGACCGAACCGAAACAGGCTCTGCTTCAGAGCGACCCGGGACGGTCCCGCCGACATCAGTACCACCACCGACAACGGGCCCCACGCCAGGAACAGTTATCTCGCCGGAACCGGGCACGGCGACGTCACCGACTTCGATGCACAATCAGACGGAGGATCCAGCGGGGGACACCTCTGCCCGTTCAGCTCCTTCCGAGACCGAGACCGAGACCGAGACCGAGACCGAGACCGGGGCAGGCGCGGACAGGCAACGGCGGACGCAATCGTTGACCTCCGCCGCAGCGCTGTTCTGTACCCATACTCCTGTCGGCCGGGGCACACGGCACAGCTCTGCCCTCGACCTGCCCTTCGCAATCCGGCCCAACAGCCGCACGATCCACACACCGGTAAGCCGCACACCCGGGGGCCTCTATCTCGGCAACGCCTCCCTCGCCGCCGCACTCGAAGCCGCCATCGCCGCCGACCCCACCCTCGGAAAGTCGGTACCCCGCGACCCCCTCACCGACCGGGCCCTGATCTACCGACCCGACGCCCTCACCGCCGCAGCGGTCCGGTTCCGCGACAAACACTGCCGCTTCCCCGGCTGCCACCGCCCCGCCGCCCGCTGCCAACTCGACCACGTGAACCCGTTCGACCACAGCAACCCCCTCGGCGGCGGCTGGACCACCGTGGGCAATCTGCAGTGCCTGTGCGAGTACCACCACTGCGTCAAGACCGCCGGCTACTGGAAAGCCGTCATGCTCCCCGGCGGAGCGATCCTGTGGACATCGACATCGAAGACCACCCGAATCACCCTGCCCGCCAACGGCACAGCCGTCCCCATCCTCGGAAACGACCTCAGACCACACATCCCCACCCAACCGGGAAACTCCGGCATCATCGCCTACCCCGACCCAACGGACAACCAACGGCCCGAGACAGACGACACGGCAGCACCGCCGTTCTAGGCGATGCTGCCGTGGATACCAGTGCCCGCTGGGTCAGATCAGGTGCTGAATGTGGTCGCGGGTGAATTCGATGCGCTCGTCTACGCGGCCGTCTCCGACCTTGTTCACCCACTCGGGGTCGGACAGCAGCGCACGTCCGACGGCCACCAGATCGAATTCGTTGTCCTGGAACTGACCGACCAGCGCGTCGAGTCCGGTGACACCGGATGCGGCGTCCTCCGACCATGCCGAGGTGAACACCGAGTCGAGGCCGACCGATCCGACAGTGATCGTCGGAACGCCGGTGAGCTTGCGGGTCCACCCGGCCAAGCCCAGCTTTCCGTCGTTGCCGTCCAGCTCCGGGAATGCCGGATCCCAGTGGCGACGGGTCGAGGCGTGCAGGATGTCCACTCCGGCGTCGACCAGGGGAGTCAGGACTCGTCCGAGTTCCTCGGGGTTCTGTGCGATCCTGGCGTCGAAGTGATTGCTCTTCCACTGCGAGAATCGGTACACGATGGCGAAGTCCTCGCCCACCGCGGCGCGGATCGCGGCGACGACCTGCGCCGGGAAGCGCGTCCGAGCTTCGAGGGAACCGCCGAACTCGTCGTCGCGTACGTTGGTTGTGGCCCAAAGGAATTCGTCGAGCAGATACCCGTGCGCGCCGTGCAGCTCCAGGCCGTCGAAACCGGTGTTCTTCGCGTTGACCGCGGCCTGTACCCACTGCGAGGTGAGTTCGTCGAGGTCGGTGTCGGTGAATGCTCGACCCACCGAAGAACCGTCGAGTGCAATCCCCGACGGGCTGACGGTAGTGACGTCCGGGAACAGGCGGGGTTCGGTGCCGCGCTCGACCCCGAGGTGTCACAGCTGCGGGATGATGGCGCTGCCCTCGGCGTGCACGGCGTCGACGACGCCCTTCCAGCCCTCGAGGCTGGCGTCACCGTAGATCCGCGGGACGCGGGTGTGAGGGCCGGCGGCGGGATCGGGAATGTAGGTGCCCTCGGTGATGATGAGGCTCGTGCCACCGGCAGCGCGTTTGCGGTAGTACTCGGCCACATCGGGACCGGGGACGCCGTCTGGGGAAAAAGCGCGCGTCATCGGGGCCATGGCGAAGCGGTTGCGCAGCTTCAGCGATTTGACCTCGAACGGCTCGAAAAGCCCGGCGGTGGACAGATGCTGTGTGGTGGATGCAGTTTCGGTCACGCCTGCGGGCAACCTGCATCGACACCGAGCTATTCCCGACGCGAGGCTGTTAGCGTCGAAGCCTTATGAGCCCTTCGCCGCTGATCTCTGCCGCCGAACTGCACGACCTCTTCGAGATGGGGCGCGGCCCGGTCGTCCTCGACGTCCGCTTCACGCTCCTCACCGGCAGCGACCGAGCCGGATACGAAGCCGGCCACATCCCGAGCGCGCAATTCGTGGACCTCGACGCGGAGCTGGCGGCTCCGCCCGACAGTCGCGGACGCCACCCGTTGCCCGACGCCGAGACGTTCGTCGCAGCGATGCGCGGTGCCGGGATCGACGACGACTCCTCCGTGGTGGTCTACGACGCAGGCCCAGCAACGGCCGCGGCGCGCGCGTGGTGGCTGCTGCGCTACTTCGGGCACCGCGACGTTCGGGTCCTCGACGGTGGCCTCGCCCAGTGGGTCGCAGCTGGATTTCCGATCGGGACCGAGCCGTCGATCGTGGCGGCCGGATCGTTCACCGCCCGACCATCGCTCGCACGCGTCCTCGATGTCGACGATGTGCTCGACTTCGCGCAGAACAACATCCTGCTCGACGCCCGCGCACCAGAACGGTTTCGTGGAGAAGTGGAGCCGGTGGATCCCGTCGCCGGTCACATCCCCGGTGCGGTCAATCGTCCGACGACCGAGAACGTCGATGCGGATGGGCGTTTCCTGCCTCCCGAGGTACTCGATGGCACATTCGGTGGACTCGTACCCGAGGGGAAGGACGTCGCCGTCTACTGCGGATCGGGGGTGACTGCGGCACATCAAATTCTCGCGCTCGAGTTGGCGGGCATCGATGCGGCGTTGTACCCGGGGTCGTGGTCGGGATGGATCACCGATCCGGCGCGCCCACGGGCGTAAGACACGTGCCCTGAGCAGCGCGTTCATGCAACCAGGGTTGAACTTGAAACTGACTTCAACTATACCTGGGGCATGAAGGTTGAAGGCAGAGTTGCCATCGTCACCGGGGGTGGTGGCGGAATCGGCGGTGCCATCGCTGCCCGGCTCACCGAACACGGGGCACGCGTCGTCGTCTCCGACCTCGACGAGTCCACGGCCCGGTCCGTGGTCGACGCCATCGAACGCGATCGGCCGGGAACGGCCGTCGCCGCTGCGGCGGATGCGTCGAACAGCGAGGACATTCGACGGCTGATCGCGGTGGCCGAGGATTCGTTCGGACCCGTCGATCTCTACTTCGCCAACGCAGGCATCAGCGGCGCACCCGGACTCGACGTCGCCGAGCAGGACTGGGACCTCTCGTTCGACGTCAACGTGCGCGCGCACATTCGCGCCGCGCAGTTGCTGGTGCCGGGTTGGCTCGAACGCGGCGAGGGCTACTTCGTCAGCACCGCGTCCGCGGCCGGCTTGCTCACCCAGATCGGCTCGGCGACCTACGCGACCACCAAGCACGCGGCGGTCGGATTCGCCGAATGGATGAACGTCACCTACGGCAACCGTGGCATCCGCGTCAGCTGCCTGTGCCCGATGGGTGTCAACACCAAACTGCTCTACGAGGGACGTGAATCCGGAGATGCATTGGGAGCGGCGGCAACTGCCGCGGTTCTCAGTGCCGGTGCCGTGCTCGAACCGCTCGACGTCGCCGATGTGGTGCTCGTCGCAATGGACCGCGAGCAGTTCCTGATCCTGCCGCACGAGAACGTACTGGACATGTACCGCAACAAGGGTGCCGATTACGACCGGTGGTTGCGCGGCATGCGTCGCTACCAGGACAGCTTGCTCGACAACAACCGATAGGGGCCCACCGTGGCATTTTTCGAGACCTCCGACCGCGCGAAGAAGTACGAGTCGGATCTGTTGGAGTTCATGGACTCTCACATCTATCCGGCCGAGGCAGTGTACGAGCAGCAGATGCTCGAGTCGGGTGACCCACACTTTCAGCCGCCGATCATCGAGGACCTGAAGAAGGAAGCGCGCTCGCGTGGACTGTGGAATCTGTTCCACCCGCATCCCGAGTGGGGCCCGGGCCTGACCAACCTCGAATACGCACCGCTGGCCGAGATCATGGGCCGCAGCCTGCTCGCTCCCGAGGCATGCAACTGCAACGCTCCGGACACCGGCAACATGGAGGTGTTCACGCTCTTCGGCACCGACGAGCACAAAGAGAAGTACTTGAAGCCGTTGCTGGACGGCACCATTCGTTCTGCCTTCGCGATGACCGAGCCCGACGTGGCCAGCTCCGATGCCACCAACATCGCGATGAAGATGGAGCGCGACGGTGACGATTTCATTCTCAACGGGCGCAAGTGGTGGACGTCCAATGCGATGCACAAGAACTGCAAGGTGCTCATCGTGATGGGCAAGACCGATCCCGAGGCGGCCACGCACCGCCAGCAGTCGATGCTGGTGGTACCCATCGACGCACCCGGTGTCACGGTGCTGCGCAACCTGCCGGTGTTCGGGTACATCGACCGCGAAGGCCACGCCGAGGTGCTCTTCGAGGACGTGCGGGTGCCGGCGAAGGATGTGCTGAAGGGACCGGGTGAGGGCTTCGCCATCAGCCAGGCCCGCTTGGGGCCGGGCCGGATCCACCACGCCATGCGCACGATCGGCGTGGCCGAGCGTGCACTCGAATTGCTCTGTCGCCGTGCGGTATCGCGAGTGACGTTCGGCAAGCCGGTGGCGATGCGTGCGAACATCCAGGACTGGATCGCCGAGGCGCGCATCGAGATCGAGAAGACTCGACTGCTCACGTTCAAAGCCGCGTACCTGATGGATACCGTCGGGAACAAGGAAGCGCGTACCGAGATCGCCGCCATCAAGGTTGCGGCACCGGAGATGGCGCTGAAGATCATCGATCGTGCCATCCAGGTTCACGGCGGAGGCGGAGTATCCAACGACTTCCCGCTCGCGATGATGTACGCGCACATCCGCACGCTGCGGCTCGCCGACGGTCCGGACGAGGTGCACAAGATGTCCATCGCGAAGATGGAGCTGAAGAAATACCTGTGAAGGTAGCCCACCGTAGCAAGGTGAGCCTGTGCTAACTTCTGCGGATGAAACGGACATTCCTGGGGTGTGTGCTCGTTCTGACAACCGCGTCGGCGCCGGTCGCGTGCAGTAGCGGGGCAGCCGACGACGCCGGAACCGACGCCCGCACCGTCACGATCGACACACTTGCCGGGCCGACACAGATCACGGGAACGCCGGAGCGCATAGTCGCCTTCGGGCAGCAGTGGGTCGACGCGCTGCTGGAATTCGATGTGCAACCCGTCGGGTACGTCTCTGCCGGATCGAACGGCGACGAACGTGGGCTCTACCCCTGGCAGTCGGCAGTGAGTTCCGATGCCGAGATGCTCGACCCGGCTGCAGTCGGCCAGATGGACGGTGCGGTGCCGACCGAGCAGATCGCGGCGCTGCAGCCGGATCTGATCTTGGTGTCGGGGATCGCGTCGATCGAACCGTATGAAGGTCTGGCGGATTTCGCACCGACAATCTTGCCCAAGTCGGACAGGGTCGAGACCTGGGAATCGCAGATCGAGACCCTCGGCCTTGTGCTCGATCGGGAAGACGACGCTCGGCGAATCATCGACGAGGGCCACGCCGTCACCGACGACATCAAGAAGGACTATCCGGGACTCGACGGAAAGACAGCGGTGCTCTCTCAGTTCGTCTTCGACTCCCAGCAGCTTGCTGTCGTCGCCGACCCCGAAGACGGCGCTGCCCAGGTGTTCGGCAGCATCGGGCTCAGTGTGCCGCAGAGTCTGGTCGATTCACCCGACATCTCGCACGGACGCATCGTGCTCAGCCCCGAGCGTCTCGACGTGTTGACGGCCGATCTGGTCGTGATGCTTCCCAACGGGGGAACGCGGGAAGACCTGGAGAAGCTTCCGGGATTCTCGACTCTGCCTGCGGCGGCGGGTGGTGGAGTAGCCGTGGTGGACTACGCTACGGTCGTCGGTTTCAATACACCGTCGAAGGCGTCGGTCGAGCACTCGCTGAACAAGATTCGGCCACAACTCGAGGCGGTGGCGACTTAGCTCCGGGGTGACCAAGCCGGGTCCCGGCCGATGAACGCCATCAGCTTGTCCTGTGGGGATGCGTCGTCGGCGACAGGGACGGCGGGGCCGTACTGCCCACTGTCCCGCAACATCTGCTCCATCGGTCGCATGGCCTCCAGGGCTGCAGCGCAGCGCTCCTGACCCAGATCCGGCTCTCGGCCAAGGGCTTTCGCCAGGTCCCAGGAGTGCATCCAGACGTCGGCGGTATAGAACATCTCGATCGCCTTGTCCACCGGCATGTCTCCGGTGTGCGGGTTGCTCAGAATCCGGCCGGCGGGGTCGTCGAGAATTGCCTGGATGTCTGCGACGTGCTGGGTCCAGGCCGCGGCCGGGTCGGCTTCGACGTCCAGAGTCTGCAGTTCGATACCGGCCCCGCCGGCGAGAAAACCGCGAGACCACTCGATCAGGTGCTTCACGACATCGATTGCGGCCCAGCCTGATACCGGGCTCGGGCGTGACCAGTCCTCGGTCGATGCGGACGCGGCGAGCTCACTGAACCGCGCCGCATCCTGCATGTGCTGCTGGGCCGGACCTGAGCTGTGCCCGAGCAGCTCGTCGAGCTTGTCGTAGCCCTCCTTCACGCCTACGTCCATTCCACTGGAGAGCATGCCGTCGCGAGAGGCGAAGTCCGACATCACACTGAGCACTCTGAGCAGCGTGCCCCCGCCCTCGCGGTTCTCGAACGTGAGCGTCTCGAGCGCGACCGAATCTGGCTGGCCCTCGTAGGTGAAGGTCCACACGATGCGTTCGTTCGGGCGCACCTCGTGGAAGCTGCCGAAGAAGGAGGCAATTTCCTCACCGTCACGGTCGTTGGCGAACGCCCACGCGCCTCCGGTATGGCCCTGCCACTTCAGGATTCGGGTCGTCAACGATCGCGGACCAACCCACTGGCGATACAGTTCGGGGTCGATGTGAGCGCGAAACACCCGCTCCGGTGCCGCATCGAACTCTCGAATGATCTCGATCGTGGGGACTTTCTCGTCCGCAACGATCTCGGTTTCGTGCGCGGTCATGACACTTCCTTCGTCTCGGTGGTCTTGTCGTCTGCGATGGTTTCCAGCAGGGCATCGAGGCGTCGATACCGTTGCTCTGCTTCCTGGCGATAACGCTCGATCCATTTCGTCATCAGGCCGAACACCTCGGCGTCGAGATGCACCGGACGACGCTGGGCATCCTTGCTGCGGGTGACCAATCCGGCCGCTTCGAGCACCTTCACGTGCTTCGACACCGCTTGCAGGCTGATGTCGTACGACTCGGCCAGCTCGCTGACGTTCGCATCCGCCCGGGCGAGTCGAGCGACGATGTCGCGTCGCGTCGGGTCGGCCAAGGCCGCGAACGTCCTGTTGAGCTGCTCTGTTCGATCGTCCATGGTGTCCTCGCTGTGTGGTGCCGCCGAGAATAGGCCGCCCGCCGAACGTAGTCAACCAGTTGGTTGATAAAGGGATCGCCTACCCTGGGCCATGAGCGTCGGTGATGACATGGTGCGAGACGTGCTCTCCCATGCTCCGGGCCATCCGCTCCGGGTGGCCATCGACGGAGTGACGGCTTCCGGTAAGTCCACGTGCGCACGATGGCTCGTGGATGCTGTTGCAGCACATGGTCGTCCGTCCCTGCATGTGACGATGGACGGTTTTCATCACCGGCGCGCCCACCGTTACCGACAGGGTCGGGCGTCGGCCCTCGGCTACTACCGGGATGCCTACGACTTCGACGCGCTCCGAACACACGTGCTGATTCCGTTGGGACCGGACGGAAGCGGCGAAATCCGGCGTCGGATTATCGATCTGGCGTCCGATGAGCCGGTGGAAGATCCGCCTGAGCCGGTGCCTACCGACGCGATCGTGGTCGTGGACGGAACATTTCTCCATCGGCCGCCGCTGCCCGACTGCTGGGACTACACCGTCTTCGTCGACACCCCCATGGAACTCGCGCGAGCCCGAGGTGTCGCCAGGGATGCGGATGCGCTCGGCGGCACGGAAGCGGCAGGTAGAGCCTTCGATCAGCGCTATCACGCGGCGTGCCGGATCTATCTCGACGAGGTGGGTCCACGCGAGCGAGCTACTCGGGTGCTTCCGGGTATTGACAGTCTGCTGTCAATCGAGTGATGATTGACAGCATCCTGTCAATCTACTCGGAGGACGTTCGATGACCACCACCATTGCGCTCTATGCCACCGACGCCATGGCCGACTGGGAGTACGGATACCTCATCGCCGGACTTGCCATGGCCCGTGAACAAGACCCGGACGCCAACCGGCTGATCATCGCCTCCGAGGCCGGGGAGGCTGTCACAACGATGGGAGGTGTCCGCATCGTTCCCGACGTCTCGGTCGCCGATCTTCCGACCCTCGATGCCCTGATTCTGCCCGGTGCGGACACTTGGAACTCCGGGCACGACACGGTTCTGACGCTGGCCGCCGAACTGGTTGCGGCGGGGAAACCGATCGCGGCGATTTGCGGTGCCACCTACGGGCTCGCCCGGACCGGACTGCTCGACAACAGGCCGCACACCTCGAATGCAGCCGAGTTCCTCACGCAAGCAATCGAATACCGCGGTGCCGAGCATTATCGGGACGACCGAGCAGTGTCCGACGGCACAGTGATCACCGCGGGAGGCGTGAACCCGCTCGAGTTCGCGAAGCTGGTATTCGAGCGGTTGAACGTGTTTCCGCAGCCCGTCGTCGATGCCTGGTACGGCCTCTACAAGACGGGGGATCGCAAGTACTACGACCAGCTCGTGAACGCATGAAGCGGCGCACACCCGAGGGCGATGCGCTGACAGAGTTGGTGTTGCCCGTCTTCGAGCTCAACGGCGAATTTCTCGCTGCCGCACACGACATCACGGAGCCGACGGGTCTGACGCCGGCGTGGTGGCAGGTTCTCGGTGCCACCCTGGACGAGCCGTTGTCGGTCGCCGACATCGCGCGACGCGTCGGGCTCGGGTTGGCGCGGCAGAGTGTGCAGCGGACGGCAAATCTGTTGGTGGACAAAGGTTGGGCCGTCTACGTCGACAACCCGAACCACAAGCGCGCAAAGCTGTTGGAACCCACCCCCAAGGGGCGGGACACCGTTGCACAGCTGCGGGATGCGCAACATGCATGGTCCGATGCCGTGGGAGCCGCTGTGGGAGAGAGTGAACTGCGTGCCTTCTCCGCCACCCTCGGCAAGATCCTGGCGGCATCCCGGCACTATCGCGGCGGCAGTGCATAATTCGGGCATGACTGCGCTCGGGGTACTGCTGACCGGATTGCTGGCAGGATTGTCGATGCAGCCGGACGGGATCGATATCCTCCGCGACACCGGCTTCGGCGGGGTGCTGTTTTCCAGTGGCGGCGGAGGAGTCGCGGTGGCAGTGATTCTGGCGTCGGGTCTGGCGATGTTCGTTCGTCGGCGCAGTATTCTGGCCGGCCTGTCCATCGCCGCTGCTGTCGCCATCGGCGGCTCGGTGCTGCTGCTCTCGTCCGACTTCGTCGAGGTGGTGGCAGGTGGAGTTCTGTTGGGATGCAGCGCAGTACATGCCAATCGCGAACGAGTTCGTCAGGCGCTGCTGGCCGCGTCGTTCGTTCTCGGACTGCTCAGCACAGGCGCGATCGAAGCGTTGCAGTACCCAGGCATTCCACGGCGTTACGCCGACTACCTCGCCGAGTCCGAGCTGGGTACACCGGTGGTCGTGCCGGTGCTCTGCGTGCTCGTGGGGTTGGTAGCGGCGTGGGCGGCTCGCGTCGAAAGCCAGGCCCACAGCCCGGCCACCGATCGTGGTGTTCGCGCGGTCTCGGCGATACTGCTGGTGGCCATCGGTGGGCTATTGCTCGATATGCTGTTCGGGCACAGCGTGTTCCATGGTGAGTACGGGTTCAGTGGCCGGTGGTATTTCGGCCTCTTCGTCGTACCCGTGTTGTTCGGGGCGGCCGGCTTGCTGCCGGGTCGCGGTGGCGTGACGGTTCTCGCCGGAACGGCCGTGTTGCTCGCCTCGACCACCACGTCGGGTGTGGGTATCGAAGTGTCGGACGGAGTCTGGACACTCGGAATCGTGGCCGTCATCGCACTGTCGGTTGCGGCCGGCGCTGCACTCGGATTGCGTTGGGGGCGTCCGATGGTCGGTGTCGCAGTGCTGGCGGTGGTCTGCTCGACGGCACTGTTCGCGCAGCCGCCGCTGGACAACGTTCACTATGTGGCGTCTCTGATCGTGTTTCCGGCCGCTACGGCCTACCTCTACGTGGCGCGCACACCCGCCGACCCTGCACCGGCGACCCTCGGCCTCGCGGTGCCGGTCGCGATCACCGTGCCGATGGTGGTCACCTACGGCTGGACGGCGTACACGCCGCTGACGTCTGTCGTGCACAGTAGTTGGCCCAGCACCGAGCTGTGGTTGTCGACCGGTGCGGCCGTCGTGACGGTCGTCCTCTGCGGCGTCGGGATGTGGGCTCTCGGTCGTCGGCCACTATCGAACTGACCACCGGAGTACCGTTTTCTGTATGGCTTACAGATACCTCGGAAACAGTGGACTGAAGATTTCGGAGATCACCTACGGCAACTGGTTGACGCACGGATCGCAGGTGGAGAACGACATCGCAACCCAGTGCGTGCGCGCGGCGCTCGATGCGGGCATCACCACCTTCGATACCGCCGACGTGTACGCCAACGGAGCGGCAGAGACCGTCCTCGGTGAAGCGCTGAAGGGCGAGCGTCGGGAATCGCTGGAGATTTTCACCAAGGTCTACTTCCCAGTCGGGCCCAAGGGTCCAAACGACACCGGACTCTCTCGCAAGCACATCCTCGAAGGCATCGACGCCTCGCTGCGTCGGCTCGGCACCGACTACGTCGACCTCTACCAAGCGCATCGCTACGACGTCGAGACACCGCTCGAAGAGACCATCGCTGCCTTCGGTGACGTCGTCCGCCAGGGCAAGGCGCTCTACATCGGCGTCTCCGAATGGACCGCCGACCAGCTCCGGGCCGGTCAGGAACTCGCCCGGCAGAACGGCTTCTCGATCATCTCGAATCAGCCGCAGTACTCCGCGCTGTGGCGCGTCATCGAGGACCAGGTGATCCCGACGTCGAAGGAGCTGGGCATCTCGCAGATCGTCTGGTCGCCCATCGCCCAGGGTGTGCTCACCGGAAAGTACCTCCCCGGCCAACCCCTGCCCGACGGTTCGCGCGCCAAGGACGACAAGGGCGGCGACAAGATGATCGCGCGCTACCTCGACGATCAGACGCTCACCCGAGTGCAGCAGCTGAAGCCGATCGCCGATGATCTCGGAATCACCATGGCGCAGTTGGCCGTTGCGTGGGTACTGGCAAACGACAACATCGCCGCCGCACTCGTCGGGGCCTCCCGCCCCGAGCAGATCGCCGAGAACATCAAGGCCTCCGAAGTGACGCTCGACGCCGACGTGCTCGCCAAGATCGACGACGCCCTCGGCGATTCCGTCGAGCGCGACCCGGGCAAGACGGGTTCACCCGAGGCACGTCTGGTCTGACCGCCTGAGGGCGTCGGTCCGATCCGAACAGGGTAGTAATGAGGTATGGACACGATCACCGTCGATACACCTCAGGGCCAGGTTCGCGGTCGGACCGACGCAGGCATCATCTCGTTCCTCGGAGTTCCGTACGCCGAGGCCCCGTTCGGGCCCCGCCGATTCCAGGCACCCTCGCCGCCGCCGACCTGGAACGGCGTGCGCGACGCCCTCGAGCTCGGGGCAACCGTCCCCAAGGTGGGCTACCGGCCGCCGACCAGCGAGATCCTCAGCGAGCCGGTGGTACCCGGCGAAGAGTGCCTCAACGTCAACGTCTTCACCCCCGACGTCGCGGGATCGGCACCGGTCTTCGTCTGGATCCACGGCGGCGCATTCGTCAACGGCAGCAACGCCATTCCCACGTACGACGGTTCCGCCTTCGCCCGGGACGGCGTCGTCGCCGTGGTGATCAACTACCGCCTCGGAGTCGACGGTTTCGCGTCGATCGACGGTGCCCCGGCCAATCGAGGAATGCTCGATCAGGTCGCAGCCCTCGAATGGGTACGTGACCACATCACCTCCTACGGCGGCGACCCCGCGCAGGTGACCATCGCGGGGGAGTCGGCCGGTGCGATGAGCGTCGGCACCCTGATGTCGATGCCTAGTGCCGACGGGCTCTTCCACCGGGCGATTCTGCAGAGCGGAGCCGGGCACCACGTCATCACCGCCGAGACAGCCGCAAAGGTCTCCGCGGCGTTGGCGGCCTCGCTCGGCGTCGAGGCCACGGTCGACGGCCTGGGTTCGGTACCGGTGGACGCGTTGGTCGACGCTCAACGCGAACTGTCGGATCGGATCACTGCCGAGGCTCCGACCGGAGCGTGGGGTGAGCTGGCCCTGAACGTGATGGCCTTCGAACCGTACATCGACGGCGATATCGTTCCGGCACTGCCCTTTTCGCGTATCGGCGACGGCGCGAGCGCGCAGGTGGATGTGTTGATCGGGACCACCAGCGAAGAGCACGCCTTCTTCATCGTCCCGGCCGGGCTGGTCCCGCACCTCACCGAGGACTACGTGAAGATGGTCCTCGCCGGGTACCGAGCCGATGCGTCGGCGCTGGAGAAGTACCGCGAACAGCTGCCCGACGCCTCTGCCGGCGAGCTGATGATCGCCGTCATGACCGACTGGTTCTTCCGTATCCCGGCGACGCGTCTGGTCGAAGCCCGCTCCGGCAACGCCTTCGTCTACGAATTCACCTGGCGCTCATCGCTGTTCGACGGTGCCCTCGGTGCCTGCCACGCACTCGAGATCCCGTTCGTATTCGACATGTTGCACAAGCCCGAGACCTCGCGCATCACGGGACCGAACCCGCCTCAGCAGGTGGCCGACCTGATGCACCGCGCCTGGGTCGACTTCGTGCGCGACGGCACTCCAGGCTGGGACTCGTACGGCACCGACCGCGCCGTGATGATGTTCGGCAACGAGCCCGGCGTCGCCCTCGACCCGAGGCCGGCGACACGCGCGGTGTGGGACGGGGTGCGCTGACCTCCGCTCCACAACCTCCGAACGTCGTCTGCGAGGCCTGCCGCCGTCGGGTTAATCTCGGATATGCGCAGATTCCTTCCCGGTTTCGGTTCGAGTTCTCCGGCCCCCGCGCGGCCTGCTCGCGTCGTGGTGGTCGGAGGCGGCTTCGGCGGATTCAACGCTCTGCAGCGGCTGTCGAAGCTGCTGGGGCCCGACCGCGCCGTGCTGACGTTGGTGGCTCCCACCGACTACCTGCTCTACAGTCCGCTGCTGCCCGAGGTCGCCACCGGTGTGCTCGATCCGCGGGACATCGCCGTCTCCTCTCGTCAGGCACTGCCGGGCGTCAAGTTGGTGCTCGGTCACGTCACCACCGTCGATTTCGAGGCGCGCGAGCTGACGGTGACCGGCCCCGACGGTGAGTCGACGCTCGAGTGGGACAAGCTGATACTCGCGCCCGGTTCGGTGACCAAGCAGTTCGACATCCCCGGCGTCGACGAGCATGCGTACGGGCTCAAGACGTTGAGCGAGGCCGTCTACATCCGCAACCATGTGCTCGCGCAACTCGACGCGGCCGATGCCCTGCCCGACACCCCGGAAGGCCGGAGCGAACGCGCCGAGCGGTTGACCGTGGTGGCCGTGGGTGCGGGCTACACCGGCACCGAATTCGTTGCCCAGATGCAGAATTGGGTTCGTGGTATCGCATCCCGATGGGCGACCGTCGACCCCGACGAGGTGCGCTGGGTGCTCGTCGACGTGGCCGATGCGGTACTTCCCGAGCTCGGTGAGCGACTCGGTCGAGAAGCGCTCGCCGTGCTCGCCGACAGGGGTGTGGACGTGCGGCTCGGTGTGTCGGTGGCCTCGGCCACCGCAACGTCGGTGACGCTCACCGACGACGAGGTCATTCCGTCCCGAACTCTGGTCTGGGGAGCAGGCGTCGCACCGAGCCCTCTCATCGCGCAGCTGGGTCTACCGACAGCGGGCGGACGCCTCGTCGTCCGAGCGGACATGACCGTCCCCGACGTATCGGACGTCTGGGCGATCGGCGACGCGGCCGCAGTCCCCGACCTCGCCGCCGACCCGTCGAAGCCGACACCACCGACGGCTCAGCACGCCCAGCGGCAGGGCGTTGCCGTTGCACGCAATGTCGCGGCGTCGATGGGCGTCGGGCAGGCACGTCCGTACAAGCACAAGGATCTGGGGTTGGTCGCCGACCTCGGCGGATTCGACGGTGTCGCAAAACCACTCGGCATTCCGCTGACCGGACCTGTGGCGAAGTTCGTCGCGCGCGGATATCACCTCTACGCGTTGCCGACGGTCTCCGCCCGAGTGCGGGTGGCGACGGACTGGCTGTATTCCTCGGTGCTGCCGACACGGGTCGTCAACCTCGCGCAGGTGCGATCCGAGGATGCGCTGATCAAGAAGGCTCAGGCAATCGATCTGTACGACTAGACGGTATGGAGGTCTTGGCTGGGGCCCCTCCGCATGTAAGCGTGGGTTGCCGACAGGAGTGGGTCCTGGCCGGTAGAGCCACAGATGTGGGAGGCCCCAGTGAAGAATCATCGTACGAGTGTTGGTTTGGATGTGCACGCACGATCGGTGGTGGCGTGCGGTTTGGATGGCGAGACGGGCGAGTTGTTCGAGCGTCGCATGTCGCCTGATCACAAAGAAATCCTGGAGTGGATTCGTTCGCTGCCAGGACTGGTGCATGTCGTCTACGAGGCGGGCCCGACCGGTTTCGGTCTGGCCCGTTTTCTGTTGGCCGCCGGTGTCGATTGTGTGGTGGCGGCACCGTCGAAAATTCAGCGTCCCCCTGGTGACCGCATCAAGACCGATGCCCGTGATGCCCGGCATTTGGCTCGGTTGCTTCATTTGAGTTCTATTGTGCCGGTTCTGATTCCGAGTACCGAGCAGGAGTCCGCTCGTGATCTGGTGCGAGCAAGGGAGGACTGCCGCGGCGATCTGGTGTCCGCACAGCATCGCCTGACACATGTGCTGCTGCGTCAAGGGATCATCTACAGCGGCGGCAAACCCTGGACCGCAGCCCACGATCTGTGGTTACGTCGCCAGCGGTTCGATTCACGTGCACTGCAGATCACCTACGACACCGCCTACGAGACCGTCATCGCCACCACCGAACGCCGGAATCGTCTCGATACCGCCATCGCGGACATGGCTGCGCATTCGTCGTTCACTCCGGTGGTGACCCGGCTGGGGTGCCTTCGTGGGGTGGCGACGTTGACAGCGTTCGGTTTGGCGACGGAGATCGGTGAGTGGGACCGGTTGACCGGCCGCTCGATCGGTGCGTTCGTCGGGTTGATCCCGACCGAGCATTCTTCCGGTGAATCCCGGTCGCAGGGCGGTGTCAGCAAAACCGGCAATGCTCACGTACGCCGACTGCTGGTCGAGGCTGCCTGGCATCATCGCAAGCCGTATCGGCCGGGGCGTGAACTGGTGGCACGGTGGAAGGCGTCGACTCCCAAAGCCAAAGCGCGAGGACATCAAGCGAACCGGCGGCTGCACGCACGGTGGGAACATTTCGACGAACGCGGTAAACGTGCGGTGGTCGCCAATGCCGGGATCGCACGAGAGCTGGCCGGCTGGTGCTGGTCGTTGGCCACGCTCGAGGAATGACTGAAGCTCCGACGCCGAAGTAGCGATCTGCGTCGGGATAGATGTCCGGAATGAACGGTCGACGACGATGTGGGATGTGGCCGAGCGTCTGGGAGTGACCCGCTAGCCGCCTATGAGCAATCCTCAACTGCGCGTTGGGATCACGCTCGACTCATAGACTTGCGATCCACTCCAGCCGAAACAGTCCGTCCTGCGGTAACCAACCCGCGTATATGAGAGTTGACGACGCGTCGAACACTACGACACGCTCACCTCCCACTCGCATCGATCACCATCCCGGCAACAGGAAGCGGTGGCACACACGACGGTGCGTGCCACCGCTTCACCATGCCGTCGTTGACAGGCCGACCTCCATATGAGAGCGGCTGCGCCGCACGTGAGCGCGGAGCCTGCGGTCGTTCCGCAGGCTCCACTCCGAATTTCGTAGCAGGCTACGAACTTCCGCTCACATCAGTCACCGCAGGTGATGCACTTCCTGCAACCCGTAGACCGGGGTGTCGATGCCCTCGTAGCGCGCCTTGATCTGCAGTGCCAGGTACAGCGAATAGTGCCGGGACTGATGCAGATTGCCGCCGTGGAACCAGAAGTTCTCCTGCTGCGTCGGCTTCCACATGTTGCGCTGCTCGCCCTCCCACGGACCGGGATCCTTGGTGGTGTTCGAGCCGAGTCCCCAGCACTTGCCGACCTTGTCCGCGGTCTCCTGATCGATCAGATCGGCGACCCAGCCGTTCATCGAGCCGTAGCCGGTGGCGTAGACGATGAGATCCGCCGGAAGCTCGGTGCCGTCGTCGAGTACGACGCCCGTCTTGCTGATGCGTTCCACCTGTCCGGCAACGAGTTTGATCTTCCCGTCCGCGACCAGCTCGGATGCGCCGACGTCGATGTAGTAGCCCGAGCCGCGGCGCAGGTATTTCATGAACAACCCTGATCCGTCGTCACCGAAGTCGAGTTGGAACCCGGCCTTCTCCAACCGATCGTAGAAGTCCTTGTCCTGCTCCGCGATCTGCTGATACACCGGAATCTGGAACTCGTGCATGATCCGATAGGGCAAGGAAGCGAACGTCAGATCGGCCTTGCCCGTGGTCATTCCGGACTCGACGGCCCGCTCGGAGTACAGATCTCCCAGCGCGATCTCGCACAGCGAATCGGACTTGACGATGTGCGTGGACGAGCGCTGCAGCATCGTCACGTCGACGCCCGTCTCGTACAGTGCCTTGCAGATGTCGTGTGCAGAATTGTTGGAACCGACCACCACGACGCGCTTGCCGACATACGCGTCGGGACCGGGGTGTTCGCTGGAATGATGCTGCTCGCCCTCGAACTCGTCCATGCCGGGGAAGTTCGGAACATTCTTCTTTCCGGACATTCCGGTGGCCATCACCAACTGCTTGGGCCGCAGAATCACTTCCTCACCGTCGCGATCGACGACGACCGTCCACTCCTTCGCCACCTCGTCGTAGGTCGCGGACTTCGCGGTGGTCTTGCTCCAGTACGGCACCTCCATGACCTTGGTGTACATCTCGAGCCAGTCGCCGATCTTGTCCTTCGGCGCGAACACCGGCCAGTTCGGCGGGAACGGCAGGTAGGGGAGGTGGTCGTACCAGACCGGATCGTGCAGGCACAGCGACTTGTAGCGTCCGCGCCACTGGTCGCCGGGACGGTCGGCCCGGTCGACGACGATCGCAGGCACACCGAGCTGCCTGAACCGCGCGCCCAGAGCGATGCCGCCCTGGCCTCCGCCGATCACGAGGGCGTACGGCTGCACGCTGTAGCCCAGCTCGGACTCCTCGATCTCCTTCTTCTCCGCCCAGTTCTGGGTGTCGGCATTCGAGCCGTGCACCGCGCCCTTGATGCGAGTCCTGCCCTGCCGTTCCTCGTATCCCTTGAGCTCCTGCATCGTGGTCAGCAGCGTCCAGGCCACGTCCTCGCCCGTGTCCGCGTCCACCGTCAGGCGCAGATGTCCTTTGCCGCGGCTCGTGGCGGTCTCGAACTCGATCCACGCCGAGACGACGCCGTCCGCCTCGTCGGGAACCTCGGTGGTGTGAAAGCCCGTCGGATCGGTGTCGTCGAGGCGCTCGGACAGCATGTCGCTGACACCGTCACGGCCTTCGACGGTCTTGAGATTCCAGGTGAACGTCACGAGATCGCGCCAGAAGCTGCTGACGGCGAACATGCCGGCTACCCGAGGGATATCACGTGCGACCAGGGCTTCCTCGAACTTCGACAGCCAGGCGTCGACCCGTTCCTGCGGGGTGTGCGTGCGGGTGATCTCGACCGGCTCGATGGTCTGGGTCATGAAAACTCCTAGCGATTCGTGGTTCCAGCGATGTGACCCAGCACACTCCTGATGCGCGCAAGGGTCGAGAGTTGCAGTGGGTTGCAGTGCGAATCGGGTGCAGACGACCGCGCTCACCGCGGTTGGCTGCACCCGATCTCGAGTCATCGACTGCAGCTCGACGTCTCCCGAACGAAGTCGGCGATCAGCAAAGCCAGCTCGGCTGGTCGATCCTCGGACACCCAGGTGCGCGAGTGCTCGACCATCGCGAATCGCGAGTGCGGGAAGTCCTCCGCCAGGCGTTTGCCGTGGTCGAGGGGAAAGAAACCCGGAGCCGTGGGTTCGGCCGCAGATCTCGCTGCTGCAGTGAACCTGTCGACATCACGATTTCTGCACCTGTTCGCGGCCGAGACCGGCACCAGCTTCCGCCGATATCGATTGTGGGCCAGGATGCTTCACGTCGGTGCCGCGGTCGCCGCGGGTGATGACCTGACCCGGGCTTCTATCGAGGCCGGCTTCGCCTCACCATCACACTTCAGTACCGCATTCAATGCGATGTTCGGTCTGTCAGCGGTCGCGTTGCTCGGCGGTGGTGCGCAGGTGATCGTGATGGAATCCTGACCGGCGCTATCGGGACGAGGTTGCCGGCTTGACGTATTCGTCCGCGCGCACGATGTCCGCCGCTGTCGGTGCCGCAGCCGGGTCGGTCAGTATCTGCACCGCCAGACCGGTGAGCAGCGAGTAGTAGTGCGATCCCACGGCATGGATGTCGGACGGATCTGCGTCCGGTCCGAGTCCGCCGAACGCCTGGGCGAGCGCTTCCCTCGACTGGGCCTGCCCGGATGAGTTGAGCGCGCGCACCTCTGGGTCGCGTTGGACGTACCCGATGGATTCGAAATTGACGAACCAGAGCGCCCGGTTCGCCTCGATGGACGCAATGATCCGAGCCCATCGATCGACTGCCGGCAGGTTTCGGTCGCCACCGAGCGCCGAGAAGAGCTTGGTCCCCCATTCCGCGTTGAGTTCCAGCAAGGCGCGGGTCAGTAGCTGTTCTTTTGATCCGAAGTGGTAGCTGATCGACGCCAAATTTGCGCCCGACGAGGCGACGAGGTCTCGAACGGTGACCTGCGCGTAGCCCTTTTCGAGCAGGCAGGAACGAGCTGCCTTCAACAGATTGTCTCGATGTCCCACAGGGCGTAGGTTAGCACTGCACTGATATAAACGTTCGTTTTAAACGATCGTTCTAGCCGAAGGGGTCGTCTATGTCACTCGAAATCCACGACGTACATGCTGGATACCGCCAAGGGTTCGACGAGGTCCCCGTGCTGCGCGGCGTCAGCGTGCGAGTCGCGACGAGTTCCTTCACTTCGGTGATGGGCCCGTCTGGTTCCGGCAAGAGCACGCTGCTGCGCTGTGCCGCAGGACTGACAATGCCGTCACACGGACGCGTTCTTCTCGACGGGACCGACATCACAGCCCTATCGGGTGACGACCTCACCCGTGCCCGACGCCGTTCGATGGGCTTTGTATTCCAATCGTTCGATCTCCTACCCGCGCTGACCGTCCGGCAAAATGTGGAACTCCCACTGCGCTTGGACGGCCGTCGACCGGATCGACGCACCACGATCGAGATGCTCGACGCTGTCGGCTTGGCAGACTTCGCCGACCGCGGTCCCGACCACCTCTCGGGTGGACAGAAGCAACGGGTCGCGATTGCCCGTGCTGTGATCGGTGACCCTGCAATCGTATTCGCTGACGAACCGACCGGAGCACTCGACATCAACAGCGCCGCAGACGTACTCTGCAGTCTCCGCAAAATTTCCGACTCGGGCCGCACCATCGTCATGGTTACCCATGACCCTGTGGCGGCGGCCGCGTCGGACAAGGTGCTGTTTCTGGCCGACGGCAGATTGGTCGACCAACTGAGTGCACCGACGGCGCGCGCGGTTGCGTCACGAATGACCGACCTTGTCGCGGCGGCGTGAGACATGCTGAACTATGCGATCCGAACTCTGTGGAATAGGCGACGTCTTTACGTACCAGCTGCGGTCGTGCTCTTCGGCGGACTGACGTTGGTGTTGGCGTTCGTCGGTCTCTTGGCCTCCAGTCGATCGGCAGCAAACCCGGATGATCAACAATTCCTGCTGATGTTTCCTGCCATTCTCGGCAGCTGGGTCCTGGCCATTTCGATGTTCGCGATAGCGTCCACGGTCAGTGTGGTAATGCTTGCGCGTGCAGGGGAATTCGACACCCTGCGTCGACTCGGTGCCACCGGAACTCAGATTCGCCAGCTCATCTGCCTCGAGACGGCAGTCGTGGGAACGATTGTGGCGATTCCCGCGGCGGCCGCGGGGACGGTGCTGGGTTCGATCATCTTCGCAAGACTGCACACCATCGGAATGGTCGACACGGCAACTGACTATTCGCCCGGGATCGTCATGACGAGTGTTGCGACAGGGTGTCTCGTTGCGATCAGTGGTGTTGCGGCACAATTTGGTTCGCGACAGACCGCGTCGCAGCACGACAGCATGAGGCGGCGTCGGGTGGCCGCTGCACTTGTGCTCGCTGTCGGGATGGGATCGTCGACGGCCGCGTTCGCCGTCGAACCGGACGGTGCCGCGGCGACCGCAACTGCAGGGCCGGGGACTGTGCTCGTGGCCATCGGTCTTGCTCTACTGACACGAGAGATGCTCGGCGCCGTTTGCCGCGCCTGTACGCTCTTCTTCAAGAAAAGCGGGGTCAGCGGATATCTCGCCACCATCAATGCGATTGCGGTGGAAGGAGCGCGACCGACGGCGATGTTCCTTACTCTGTTCGTCGGGGTGAGTGTGGGGACCCTGACGATGCAGCATCTGGAGGACTCCTCGGCCGGCGTGGGCACCGAGGGGCAACTGATGGCGTCGATCAACTACTCGGTGGTCGGCCTCGTCGCGGCTTTCATGGCGATTGCCCTGATCAACAACCTGGTTGCGTCGATCGGGCGGCGGAGCGGGGAATTCGGGGTGATGTACCGGATCGGCGCGACATCCGGTCAGACCGTTGGAATGCTGATGCTCGAAACAGCGGTCGCCGTGCTTGCAGCCGGGACTGTGGGAACGATCGGAGCCGTTCTCGCCGTAGTGCCGTACGCCTATGTCAAGAGCGGTAGCCCTTTGGCCGCACTGTCACCGACGATCGCGCTCGCGGTGCTGGCGGTCGGCACTGTCCTGGCCATGGGGGTGACTTTCGCTGCGGGTCGCCGAACCATCAACTCGGTTGTCGGACCGTGATGCAACGCGCTGCAACCCTGTCCGAAGTGGCCGGCATCACATAGACATGAATGCATCCGACGATCAGGAGTGAGAACCGATGCGCGCAGCTGTGTATTACGGACCGAACAAGGTGGAGATCACCGACGTTCCCGAGCCCAGTCCCGGTGAAGGCCAGGTCAAGGTCAAGGTCGGGTTCAACGGAATCTGCGGAACCGACCTGCACGAGTACTACGCGGGCCCCATCTTCATCCCCACCTCGCCGCATCCGCTGACCGGACAGGAGATGCCGCTGGTGCTGGGCCACGAGTTCTCGGGAACGGTCACCGAGCTCGGGAAGGGCGTGACCGGCATCGCGGTGGGCGACCGCGTGGCCATCGAGCCGCTGTACCGCTGCGGCCACTGCGGACCGTGCCGGGCCGGCAACTACAACATCTGCGCGCAGATCGGTTTCCACGGACTGATGTCCGACGGCGGAATGGCCGAGTACACCGTGGTACCCACCGACATGATCCACGCCTTGCCCGACAACGTCTCCCTCGAACTCGGAGCCCTCGTCGAACCGATGTCGGTCGCCTATCACGCTGCGACACTGGGAGATCCGAAGCCCGAGGACACCGCGATGGTGTTCGGAGCCGGCCCCATCGGCATCGGACTGTGGTTCGCCCTGCGCGGTAAGGGTCTCGACAACGTCTACGTCGTCGAGCCCTCGCCGACGCGTCGAGCATCGATCGAAGCACTCGGTGCGAAGACACTCGATCCGACGGCCGTCGACGTCCCCGCGTTCATCGCCGACCTCACCGACGGCAACGGGGCCGACGCCATCTACGACGCGGCAGGCGTGCAACCTGCCGTCGAGACCGCCCTCGGGTGCATCGGAGCGCGTAAGCCGCTGGTCAGCGTCGCGATCTACGAAAAGCCGTTGACCACACCGCTGCAGAAGCTGGTGATGAACGAATCGAGAATCCAGGGCTCGCTCTGCTACACCGCCGCCGACTACGAGGCCGTCATCGACCTGATGAGCCAGGGCCACTACGACACGACGGGGTGGGTGGACAAGATCACGCTCGACGGCGTCATCGACGATGGATTCGAGGCGCTGCATGCGGGCACCAAGATGAAGGTCCTGGTCGACCCCTCCACCGGAGCAGCGTCATGAGCGCGGTGTTGGTGACGGGCGCCGGGCAGGGCATCGGCCGGGCCATCGCCTTGCGGTTGGCGAACGACGGCCACGACATCGCGCTGGCGGACCTGAACGAGGACAAGATTGCAGGCGTGGCCGACGAGGTGCGTCGAACAGGCTCGAAAGCAACGACATTCGTGGCCGATGTCAGCGATCGCGATCAGGTGTTCGCCGCCGTCGAACACACCAACGAGGCACTCGGCGGCTTCGACGTGATCGTCAACAATGCGGGCATCGCGCAGGTCGCCCCACTCGACGATGTGCGCCCCGAGGACGTCGCGAAGATCTGGGCCGTCAACGTCGACGGCGTGCTGTGGGGAATTCAAGCTGCCGCAGCGAAATTCAAGGCTCTCGGCCGGAAGGGCAAGATCATCAACGCGTCCTCGATCGCCGGTCACGACGGGTTCGCGATGCTCGGGGTCTACAGCGCAACGAAATTCGCGGTACGTGCCCTGACCCAGGCAGCGGCGAAGGAGTATGCCGCCGAGGGAATCACCGTCAACGCGTACTGCCCCGGTGTGGTCGGAACCGACATGTGGGTCACCATCGACAAGCGATTCGCCGAGTTGACCGGTGCCGCCGAAGGCGAGACGTACGACAAATTCGTCGGCGGTATCGCCCTCGGTCGCGCGCAGACGCCCGAGGACGTCGCAGCGTTCGTCTCGTATCTCGCCGGGCCCGACTCGGACTACATGACGGGCCAGGCACCGTTGATCGACGGTGGTCTGGTCTACCGGTGACCCCCGTTCATTCCGATTTGTGAGCTGGAGCACAATTGACTGTGATGACGCAGTCGACAGGCCCCGAACCTGCGCTGGCGGCCGGCGAAGACCCGCGCCGCTACGCGCAGATTCTCACGGCCGTGTACGACGCGACCATGACCGGCGGCAAGTCGCCCGCACGGCCCCGCGAGGTCATCGGGGACTCGTGGCGGCGGTTGCAGACCCTGGGTATCGATCCGGAGTTGGGTAACCCCGCCGAGACGCAGATGGACGTCTCAGACCTCGAACTCAGCCGTCGAGAATCGGGATTGTTCGACATCCTCGACGACCTGGCGCGCGGACTGGAGTCGGTGGTGCAGGACGGCGACAACATACTCGTGGTCGCCGATCGGCACGGCAGGGTGCTGTGGCGCAGCGGATCGACCTCGGTGCTGGATCGGGCCGACGACCTCGGCTTCGTGGAAGGCGCGAACTGGGCCGAGGATTCGGTGGGTACCAACGCCATCGGAACTGCCCTGGTCTCACGCCGCGCGGTCCAGATCTTCTCGGCCGAACACTATGTGCGCAGCCATCATTCGTGGACCTGCGCCGGCGCACCGATCCGTGATCCGCGAACCGGTCAGGTGTTGGGCGCGATCGACGTCAGCGGGCCGGCCAAGACGGTGCACCCCACCACCATCGCGCTGGTCGACGCCGTCGCACGATTGGCCGAATCCCAACTGCGAGAACTGCATCGGAGCACACTGGATCGACTGCGGTCGGTGGCCGCACCGATGCTCGCGCGACTGCAATCCCCGGCCCTGGCCGTCGACGCGAACGGCTGGGTCGCGGCCGTCGAATCGGTAGCGCTGCGCAATCGCATCCTGCTGCCCGAGGATCTCGCGACCGGACGCTTCTGGCTGCCGACCCTGGGCGTGTGCGACTTCGAACCCCTGCCCGGTGGATGGCTCGTCCGACCCACCAGCACGATGGATTCCGGCGTCGCCGACATCGGATCGACGAGAATCCGTATCGACCTGCGCAATTCGCAGAAGCCTCGCATCGAAGTGCGCAGCGAGGTGGGGGAGTGGACACACGAACCGACACCCCGGCACGCCGAAATCATGTACCTGCTCGCCACCCATCGACAAGGACGTACCGCCTCACAGATGGCGGCCGATCTCTTCGGCGACGACGGCCGCGCGATCACGGTACGGGCCGAGATGTCGCGGCTGCGCAAACACCTCGCCGGCATCATCTCCACGCAGCCGTATCGGTTGGACGAATCGGCGACCGTTGAGGTGGTCACGCCGTCGGAGATGAGTCGGTTGCTCCCGCATTCGTCGGCTCCTGCGATCCGGGCGGCACGGGGCTGAGCCGTAGCGCAGAATCGGGGAATGAAGCGCCTCGCCCGGATCCTCGACGCCTCGGACCCGGGGCAGGTACGGCTGCGCAGTGCGTCGGCTACGACGCTGACGGTGCTGTTGGCGATGGTGACGCTGGTGCTGACCACACGCGCCATCGGCCAACCGGTGACGGTGGCGATGCTCGGAACCGTCGTGGCGATGCAGGCGTCGGCGGCGGTGAAGGACAGAGATCAACGCAGTCGGCTGATCACCACCGCGCTGATGGCACTGCCTGCATCGGCGGCAGTGACGTTGGCGGCGTTGCTCTCCGAACTCGGCAAGGTGGCCGACGTCGGATTCATCGCGGTCCTCTTCACGGCGGTGTGGGTGCGCAGATTCGGCCCTCGCGGAACGGCGTTGGGGATGGTGTCGTTCATTTCGTACTTCTTCGCACTGTTCCTGCGCGCGACACCGGAGCAACTGCCGATGTTGATCGCGGCCATCCTCGGCGGCTTGCTGATCGCGCTGTTCGTGCGGGCCGTCGTCTTCCCGGACCGGCCGGTCGTGGAGGTGCGCCGATTGCTGTTCGCGATGCGAGCGGTATCGGCCTCGGTGCTCGAGGCGGCCTCGGCAGGGCAGAGCCGCGACCTGAACCTGGTGCGCCGCAGACTCGACCGGCTCGGCAACACCGCACTGATGATCGACGACTGGCTCGACCGACACGATGCCGGACGGCTGCTCAGCGTCACCAGCGCCGATCTGTCGCTCCGAGTGTTCGACGCCCAGATCGCGACCGAGCAACTCGTCAGCTCACTGTGGGCTCTCGATCCCACCAAGCCGTGGCCGACGGCCCTGGGGCAGGCGACCACCGCGCTCGGATCGTGTCTGCAGAACACGCCGTCCTCGGAGCAGCTGCGGGCCGCTCGACGGTTGGCGGCGGCAGCGGCCGAGCGGGCCGATCCGTCCACCCCCGCCGGAATCGCGACGGTGTCCGCGCAGCGAGCCGTCCAGGCGCACATAGCCATTCATCACATCACCACCAACGCCGTCTCGGCGTCGACGGCCCCCGATATCGGCCCGTCCGAACCCGCGGCCGAGGACACCCCGAGTGGTCTGCATCCCAGCACCAAGGCCGCCGTTCAGGTAGCCGTTGCCACGAGTGCCGCAACGGTACTGGGTGAACTCGTCTCTCCCGACCGCTGGTACTGGGCGGTGCTGACGGCCTTCCTGGTGTTCACGGGGGCGTCGACTCGGGGTGAAATCCTCACGCGGGCAGGCCAACGCGTTCTCGGAACGATTGCTGGCGTGCTCGCCGGGGTGGTGATCGCCGCGTTGGTGGGCAGCAACCAGCCCGTGCAACTGGTGCTGATCGTGGTCTGCGTCTTCTTCGCGTTCTACCTGGTGACGGTCGCGTATGCGCTGCTGTCGTTCTTCGTGACCATCCTGCTCGCGATGCTCTACGGGTTGCTGGGCACGTTCAGTATCGAGGTGCTCGAGCTTCGCATCGTCGAGACAGCTGTCGGTGGTGCCGTCGGAATGGCGTCGGCCTACTTCATCTTCTCGACCAGCACCCGAAAGACACTGGTGAGCAACGTCGACAGCTACCTCGAGCAATTGGATGCGTTGATCGAGTCCAGTGTCGAATCCGTTCTCGAGCCGGGAGGTGCAACCGACCTGGTGGCGTCGACGCGCACACTCGACAACGCCCTCAAAGACGTTCTGACGTCAGGTAAGCCGCTGGTACTCGGGCCGACGACCCGCAGCAGACGCGGCGCGAAGCGACTGTTACGGGTGCTGGCCGTCAGCGGTCGGTCAGCGCACGCACTGGCCCGGGCCGGTGTGCTGGCCTCGCGTGCCGACCCGGACACGGCACCCTCGGCAGAGACCGCCGGAGCTCTACGCGACGCCGCGGCCCTGGTACGCGAGACCGCACGCCAGGTGGAGGCAGTTGTCGCCGGGGATCACGTCGAACCGCCCGAAAAGATCACCGAGACAACGGTATTGGATGTACTGCTCACCTCGACCAACGCGCCCGGTCCGCTGCGCGGCGCGGTGCGGGCACTGAACACGATGAACCGAACACTCGCCGATGTGTTGACTCGGGCTTGACCTTCACACCGTGACAAGGTCTTGGCTGACCGTCATGAACTCGATGAATCTCGTAGGTGGGGCACTTCAGCACAGCAATCCGTCGGCCCGGCTGCGGGCCGCGCTCGACATCGGTACGACACCGGATCCGCAATTTCTGGACGCCCTGGTGCAGCGGTGCGCCGTCGAACCCGATTTTCAGGTGCGGGAGATGTTGACCTGGGCCTTGATTCGCCACCCCGCGTCGCTGACGGTTCCGCGGCTGATCGATCAGGTGCGATCCGGTGGAGCTCTGGCTCGCAGCCAGGCGCTGCACACGTTGTCCAAGATCGAGGACCCGTCGGCGTGGCCGGTGATCACTGAGGATCTGATCTCCGACCCCGACGACGAGGTGGCACGAAGCGCATGGCGAGCCGCGGTGGTCCTGGTGCCGATCGGTAGTGAAGGGCAGTTGGCGGCGATGCTGGGTACCCAACTCGGTCGAGGCGGGTACGACGTTCAGCGAAGCCTGAGCCGTGCGCTGGTTGCGCTCGGATCGGTGATCGAACCGATGGTGCGCCGGGCCGCGTCGAGCACGAATGATTCGGTTCGTGCCCACGCGCTGGCCACCGAGGCGCTGCTCCGAGACCCGGATGCGGGGTTCGCAGTGTTCGAGGCCAAGCGCATCGATGCCCTTGGCGTAGACGACACGACGGGGTGAGATGGAGCGATGTTGATCGGTGAGGTGGCGCAGCGGTCGGGCGTCAGTGCGCGCATGCTTCGGCACTACGACCGGCTGGGGCTCGTGCGCCCCACCTCGCGCAGCAGCACCGGTTACCGTGAGTACGCGCCGGAGGATGTTCGACGCCTGTTCCACGTCGAGTCCCTGCGTTCGCTCGGGTTGTCGCTGAACGACGTCGGTCGCGCGCTCGACGACCCGAGTTTCGCGGCCTCCGGACTCGTCGACGAGCTCGCCGCCCGAGCCGAGGAGCGCATCGCGCGCGATGCCGAGTTGCTCACGCGGTTGCGTCGAATCGGCGACGCGCGGCCGGAGGACTGGGAGGACGTACTGGGAACCGTCGCGCTGCTCGGTGACCTGCAGTCGGTCAGTGCTGGGACCCGACAGGCAGCGGCGCTGGCCTCGGTCGGCGATCGGCCGATCCCTGCGGACGCGTTGGCCGAAGCTGTGTTGCGTGAGCCCGCGCCCAACGTTGCGGGGGCACTTCGATGGGCACTCGCGCAGTCGGGCGGCGATTCTCTCGAGGTGCTCCGGCAGGGTCTCGGTTCACCGGACCCCCAGATTCGACGCCGCGCGGTGGATACCGTCGTCGAGATCGCTCACCCCGACGCCACCGACGTGCTGCGAGAGGCGCTCACTCACGACGACGACCAGGTCAGGCGGATCGCGGCGCTGGAACTCGGTGCGCGCGGGGTGGCCGACGCGATCCCGACGCTGATCGAGATGGTCTTCGAGGGCACCAACGACGTGGACGCCGCCGATGCCCTGGGCATGCTGGGACCCGCAGACTCGATCGTGGCGGCACTGATGGACGGGCCGAGTGATGCGTCGACGCGGCTGCGGGTGACCCAGGCACTGGCGAGTATTCCGGGGAAGGCAGCGTCGCGCGCCCTGCGGGAGCTGACCCGAGACACCGACCGCTCGATCGCGCTGACGGCCGAATACGTGCTCGGCCGACGGGAATGACCCTTTGGGTACCGTCGACGGTATGAAGGCTTTCGGACTCCTCGCAGTCCTGACGATCACGTTGACGGCGTGCTCCACCGCAACCACCCCCGCCGCACCTGTCGAACCCGTTGCCGAGAACCAGGTGACCGTCGCCGATCGGATGTACTCGCCGAAGACGTTGACGATCTCGGTGGGAGACACCGTCACCTGGGTGTTCGCCGACCGCGGCATGGCCCACAACGTCGTCGCCGACGACAACTCGTTTCGCAGTCAGATCATGGAAACCGGACAGTTCACGCACACCTTCGACACCGCGGGCACCTTCACGTACCACTGCACTCCGCATCCGGACATGACGGCATCCATCGTCGTCGAGCCCTGAAACTCCTAGGCTCAGGGGCATGACGGCACCGACCCGAGGACGCAGCATCGTCGCACCCCTCGGTGTGGCCGCTGCCGCCATCGGTGGGGCAGTACTGCTTCACGTTCGCGACCCCCGCACGTCCACGTATCTGCCGTGCCCGTTCCACGCTCTGACCGGACTGTGGTGCCCCGGATGCGGCACGACCAGGGCGCTCGGTGACCTCACTCGCGGAGATGTCGCCGCGGCCGCGTCGAGCAATGTCGTTGCGGTGATGTGCGTCGTCGTGGCCGTCGGACTGTGGGGCCTGTGGCTCAGGGCTCGCTGGATGCAGATACCTCTGACGTTGCCTGGCCCGAATCGGCTGGCCGCCGCTGTGGTGCTCGCCCTTTTGACCGTCTTCACCGTGGTGCGCAACACCCCATGGGGCACCGCGATCGCCCCGACCTGACACGACTAGGAGTAGCTGTGCTGCTGGAAATTTTCTCGATCATCGTGCTGCTGGGCGTGCTCATCGCGCTCATCCCCACGGCCCGCCGCGTGTTCAAGAAAGGTGACGACGAATGAGCGACTCTCTGCGGGATCGCGTCCGCGCGAAACTCCTCGCACAACTCGCCGACGACGGAGGCACCGCCGCCGAACAGGCCGAGGGAGACGACCCACGGTTGAACGCCCTGCGCGACGACCTCGACGCACTCGACGCGGCACAGGACGGGGATCCGGTGATCGACGACATCGCCGCACGGCACTGGGTGCCCTGACCGACCCCGCCCCTCCCCGCCGCCCCGCCGCCCTTGGGGAGTCAATGTGACGTTCAGTGGCCTTTTCGACGGTCGATGTCACGTTGAGTGGACTTCTGGGGTGGCCGAAATTGGTGCACAGTTGAGGTGCATCTAGTATCTATGTTGTGTCCGAGATGAGATCTGCCGCCGATACGGCGTATGCGACGGTCAAGGAGCTCATTGTCTCGGGGGAGCTTCCCGGCGGTGAGCTCGTCAGTGAGGGCGAGATCGCGTCGCGCCTCGAGATCAGTCGCACTCCCGTACGCGAGGCATTTCTGCGGCTTCAGGTCGAAGGATGGATGCGCCTGTATCCCAAGCGTGGGGCACTGGTGGTGCCGATCGCGGTGGGTGAAGCCGAGAGTGTCGTCGATGCGCGCAGGCTGGTCGAATCGGGCAGCGTCCGAGCGTTCATCGCGGACGCCAGTGCCCGCGAATCCGTGGTGGCCGCCCTGCGCGAGAACCTGCAGCTACAACAGCAGCTGGCCGTGAACGGGACCGCCGCACAATTCAGTGCCGTCGACGCCGACTTCCATCGCACCGTGGTCCACGCCGGCGGCAACCCGTTGCTCGACGCGTTCTACGACGGACTTCGCGAGCGTCAGCGGCGGATGACGGCAGCCTCGGTGACGCGTGATCCGGGTCAGATCTCGCGCATCGTCGACGACCATCGCCGACTCACAGACCTGATCGAGGCCGGCGACGCAGACGGATTCGAGCAGGCCGTCGAACGACACATGCTCGGGGTGCACGGCCTACGACCGGACAGAGGGGGAGCACGATGAGCGAAACGCTCACGAACGATCGAGACCTCGAGCTGACTGCACGACGCTGGCTGCTGGTCGCGTCGGGCATGTTCGCCGTGGCATGGGGCGGCAACGAGTTCACACCGTTGCTGGTGATGTATCGGCTCGATCATGGCTTCTCGGCCGTTGTGGTCGATACGTTCCTGTTCGCCTACGTCCTGGGCATCATTCCGGCGATGCTGATCTGCGGTCCGCTCTCGGATCGGCTCGGTCGACGCCCGATCATGTTGCCCGCCCCCGCAATTGCCGCGGCCGGGTCCGTTCTGATCGCGCTCGGACCCGACAACGCCTACATGCTCTTCGGTGGCCGTGTACTCAGCGGCATCGCGCTCGGAATCGGTATGGCCGTGGGCGGGAGCTGGGTCAAGGAACTCTCGAGTCGCGACTCCACCGCCAAGCCCGGTGCCGGAGCGCGCCGCGCCGCGATGTCGCTGACCGCCGGCTTCGCCCTCGGTGCCGGAGTCGCAGGCGTGCTCGCACAATGGGCACCCTGGCCGACGCACCTCGCCTACAGCGTGCACGTGCTGATCTGCATCGCCGCCGGTATCGGCATGCTCTCGGTGCCCGAAACACGCGCTGCCACAACAGCGTCGAAGAACAAGCGGCTGCTCGACGACCTGAGGATTCCGTCCGCATCGCATCGCCGATTCCTGTTCGTCGTGTTGCCCTTGGCCCCATGGGTGTTCGGTGCCGCGAGCGTCGCCTACGCGGTGCTGCCGTCACTGATGGCGGATGCTCTGGCCGACGAGCCCGGTGGCGGCTACCCCGTCGCGCTCTCCGCTGCGATGGCCGTGATCGCCCTCGGCTCCGGCTTCGCGATTCAGGCCGTCGGACGTCGGATCGACACACCGGCCAACGCGCGAGGGGCACTGGTTGCACTCACTCTCCTGGTGGTCGGCATGGCCGTTGCTGCCTGGGCGGCGTCGGTGCTCACCATTGCTGCGGCGCTGATCGCGGCAGCGGTCCTCGGCTGTGGATACGGCATGGCGTTGGTCTCGGGTCTGCAAGAGGTGCAACGCATTGCGGGCCCCGACGACCTCGCCGGCCTCACCGCGGTGTTCTATTCGCTGACCTACCTGGGCTTCGCGGTGCCTGCCGTTCTGTCGGCTCTCACCGAGACCTGGCCCGGGGTGGTCACGTATCCGATCATCTTCGGATTCGGCGCAGTGATGGCGGCGCTGTGCGGACTGGTGGTCCGGTCGAAGACATCTGCTCACTTGCCGTAGGGGCCGGTGCCACCACCGTTTCGTCCGATGACGCTGGGGGTAGGCACCGCGCATGAAAATCAACGGACATGCTTGCGCCGGTCGGCGTCGCCCCGTCGGTTCCGGTTCGATGACTGCGGCACTCGCCGCATTCGTGACCGTCGGCGCGCTGGCCGGCTGCTCGAACGACCCGGTCATCGCGCAGGACACCGGCGCAGCAGAGGAGGCAGGCAGCATCGAGCTGCAGAGTGTCACGCTGCAGGCCGAGCTCACCGGTGCCACGTCCGCAGGTTCCGCCTCGGAGTACGGCAACGCAAACCTGGAGTTCACGGCGGTGAACACCGCGGGGGCAGGGACCGATCGTCTGCTCGAGATATCCTCTCCCGCCGCGTCTTCGGTGACGATCGACGCCAGCGCGGACCAGCTCGTCATCGAACCCGAGACGTCCATCGCAGCCGGCCAGCCGGTGGAGAATCCGGACGGTGGAGACGACGGAACGGACCGGCCGTTCACCGTCACCCTCGAGCTGACCGACGGAGAACTTGCGCCGGGGACATCGATCCCTGTGAGTTTCGAGTTCGAGCGCGCCGGAACTGTGACCGTCGACGCCCCGTTCGACGTCTACGAGCCGGGGGAGCTGAGCGACACTGCCCGGCCTCTTCCCCCCGAGGTCACTCCCGCGCCATGACATAGGTCCGATCCGCTCGGGTCGCTGCGAGCCGACCCGTTCGGCTCTAGGATCAGCGGCATCATGCTGCAGTCCTCGCGCACGGTCCCGCCGCATCGGGTACCTCCGACGGTGGCGCTCGCGGGTGCGACCGTATGGAACCGGCGCGAGGCGTACTGGTTCCTGATCGCGGTGATCGTGCCGGCCGCCTGCTGGTCCGAATATCCGATGGTGGTGCCGTACGTCTTCGCGATCGTTCTGCTCGGGGCCCTGGCGTTTCGCAGCCGACGGATTGCCTGGTGGGTATCGATGCTGCGGTGGGGAGTGATCGCCGACGTCGAGAGCGTGGACACCGCTCTGCGCGGCGACCGTAACCTTCGCCTCGCGCACGCCACGGGATGGAACGTCCAACGACGTTGGTACACAGGGGTTGTCACTCAATCCACGGTTCGGTACCGGGCCGGGGAAGCGCGCGGGCACCTGTTCGTTCGGGGACTGCCGTTCACCAACGGTGTGGTGCTCGCGCACTCGAAGCAACCGTCGTGTGCCATGGCCATCAGCGACTTCCCCTGCGATCTGCAATTGGACGGCAAGGGACGCTGGGCGGCGTCGTTCCCGAGAGGTTTCTGGCTGCAGGCACTGGCGACGTCGGCGATGTACGGCTACACCGTGGCAGGCCTCGCCCTGTCGCTCGGGTATCGCTGACGCAGCCGATGCGGTGGGTACCGTGGAGCGGGTACCCACCTCGTACGACGGGAGCGGACATGAAGTACAACTACTCCGGCCCCTGGCCGATTTTCGCCGTGCTGGGCGTCATCGTGTTCTGGGTGCTGTTTCAGGTCGTGGCACTCGATGCGAGTGTCGGCCGCGCCATCGCGTCGCCGATCAATCTTGTCGCGCTGATGTCGGTGGGCTTCCTGACCATCGGTTACGCGCAGAAGCGCCGTCGCCGGGTCTAGCGGGCAATCGGCTCCCCAGACTTGGATTCCGGCCCTCGATTGCAGGCCGATATCGGAAACTGGGGAGCCGATTGGCGACGCTGGAACTACGGCAACGACGGCAGCTGCGTGTCCACGAGCCATGCGTCCCACAGACTTCGGGGGCACCCGAAGCGGGAGGCGAGGTCGGTGAAGTCCGCCGTTGCGACCGTCGAGTAGCGGTACTTGGAGGTCCATTCCTGGATCAGTCCGAAGAAGCGCTCGTCGCCGATGGTGCGCCGCACGGCGTGCAGTGCCAGTGCACCGCGCTTGTACACGCGGTCGTCGAAGATGCGGGCGGGCCCGGGATCGCTGAGCTGTAGGTCCATGGCCAGTCCGCGCTGAATGGTGTGTGCGCGCTTTGCCTTGTCGTGAGCCGTTGCGCCGCCGGAGTTCTCGGCCCAGATCCACTCGGAGTAGCAGGCGAATCCCTCGTGCAGCCAGATGTCGGCCCACTTGCCGAGAGTCAGCGAGTTGCCGAACCACTGGTGCGCCAGCTCGTGCGCGACGAGACGCTCGTAGTACCGGGAACCGGAACAGTGATTGGCTCCGAAGATCGACAGCCCCTGCGCCTCGATCGGAATCTCGAGATCGTCGTCGGTCACCACCACGGTGTACGACGCGAAAGGGTAAGGGCCGTACAGCCGTACGAACGTATCCATCATCTGCGGTTGACGACCGAAGTCGTGATCGAACTGCGCGCGCAGGCGCGGCGGAGTGATGGCCTTCATTGGCACCGGTCCCGGGCTGACGATGCGATGCTCGTACGGACCGATCTGAATGGTCGCGAGGTAACTGGCCATCGGCTCGGGCTGCTCGTACACCCAGGTGGTGCGGCTGGCGCGAGTCTGCTTGCGCACCAACGTTCCGTTGGCCACCGCGTAGTACGGCGAATCGGTGGTGATGGTGATGCCGTAGCTGGCCTTGGACACCGGATGGTCGTCGCACGGGAACCACGACGCGGCCCCGTTGGGCTGGCTGGCGACGATCGACCCTTCGGCGAGCTCGTCCCAGCCGACCTCACCCCAGAAACCGTTGATGGGCTTGGGGGTTCCGCCGTACGACACCGTCACCACCAGTGCCGCGCCCGACGCGATGGGCTTGGCGGGCGTAATCTTCAGCTTGCCGCGCTGGTGGCTGAACTTCACCGATCGCGAGCCGTTGACCGACACCTTCGACACGTTCATCGCCGGGCCGAGATCGAACGCGAACTTCGACACCGTCGCCGTGGTGACCGCGGTGATCTTCGCCTTGCCCGTCAGCCGGTTGCTCTCGACCTTGTATTCGAGATCGAGTTCGTAGCGCGAGACGCGGTAGCCCCGATTTCCGTTCTGCGGAAGGTATGTATCGATCGGATTGTCGCTGGCATCGACGTCGAACACCGGTGCCACCAGCCTGTCTGGCACGAAAGATCACCCCTCGTTTCGGTCGTCGCGGATGCGCGGGAAGGGATCCCCCTTGGCCCAGGGCGCGATCGGATTGCCCTGCCAACGAGTATGCGCGGGAACCGTATCACCGCGCATCACCAGGGAGGCAGGCCCCACCGTCGCGCCGTCACCGATTCCCGATGCAGGCAGCGCGACACAGTGTGGTCCCAGTGTTGCGCCTCTACCGAGATCGACCGTGTCCATGGACATGATCCGATCATGGAACAGGTGCGTCTGCACAACGCACCCTCGGTTGACGGTCGCACCGTCGGCCAATGTCACCAGATCGGCCTCGGGAAGCCAGTACGTCTCGCACCAGACTCCGCGGCCGATATCGGCACCGAGCCATCGCAACCACATGTTCAACACCGCTGTGCCCTCGGCCGCGCGCGCGAACCACGGCGCGGCGACGGTCTCGACGAAGGTGTCGGCCACCTCGTTCCGCCAGACGAACGAACTCCACAACGGATGATCGGTCTTGCCGATCCGGCCCACCCACAGCCACTTCGCCAACGCCGACACCGCAGCGGCCACGAAACCGGCGACGAGAAGCACGAGGCCACTGACCAGTGCCGCCAACCAATATCCGACGGCGTCGGCGACGGCGGTCAGCCCGAACAACACTCCGAGTCCGATGCCGAACGTCACGACGACGGGAATCAACCGACACGTCTCGACGAGCGAGCGGGCGACCTTCAGCTTGCGTGCCGGATCGAACGTGCGTGACGAGTCCGCGCTACCGGCGGCTCGACGCAGTCGCACCGGCGGGCTGCCGAGCCACGACGAGCCGGACTTCGCCTTGTCCGGAGTGGCGGACAGCACGGCGACCAGACCGTTCTTCGGGACGGTTCGGCCGGGACCGGTCATGCCGGAATTGCCGAGGAACGCTCGCTTGCCCACCTTCGCATCGCCCAGATGCATCCAGCCGCCGCCGAGTTCGTAACTGGCGACCATGGTGTCGTCGGCGAGGAATGCGCCGTCCGCGACCGTGGTGAACTTGGGGATCATCAGCACCGTCGACGCCTCGACGTCCTTGCCGATCTTCGCGCCGAGCAGCCGGAGCCAATGGGGCGTCAACAGCGACGCGTAGAGCGGGAACAGGAACGTGCGCGCCGAGTCCATCAGGCGCTCGGTGGCCCACACCTGCCAACCGATGCGGCTGCGCACCGGGTGGTAGCCGCCGACGAGGCCGATGCTGAGCACCCGCACCGCAACGACGGTGATCAGCGCGAACACCGCCAACGACACCAGCGTCGCCACGGGCAACATCACCAGACCACGCTCGAAGGCGTCGAGCACGGAGTCGGCGGTGTGAATCCACCAGCCCATCAGCACCAGGCTGACGCCGATCGAGAACAAAGCCATGCCGGACAGGAACAGAGATGCGACGCCGTAGGCGAAGACCCAATGGGTTGCGCGTGGTGGAGCTTCCGCGGGCCACGGATGATCGGCCTTGCCGACCTTCTGAGCCGGCGAACCGGACCACATCTGGCCGGCCTTCACGCGTCCGACGACGGCGGAGCCTGCCGTGACGACCGCGTTCTTGCCGACCTTGGTGCCGGGCAGCAGCGTCGAGCGGGCACCGACGGTGGCACCGGCACCGATCTCGATGCCGCCGATGTAGACGAGATCGCCGTCGATCCAGTGACCGGACAGATCGACCTCGGGCTCGATGGAGCAGCCGTCACCCAACTCGAGCAAGCCGGTGACCGGCGGCAGGGTGTGCAGGTCGACGCCCTTGCCGATCTTGGCACCGAGAGCGCGCGCGTAGTAGACCATCCACGGTGCGCCCGACAGGTTCGACGCACCACTGGCATCGGTCAATCTCGTTGCGGCCCAAAGCCTGATGTGCATACTCCCGCCGCGCTCGTACGCGCCCGGTTTCAGCCCGGCCAACAGGATGCGCGATCCGATCACCGAGATCGCCATGCGGCCGACCGGGGTGATGAACAGGACGAATGCCAGGAGCACCCACCACCAGGACAGCGTCGGAGCCCAGGGCACGTCGCCGAACCAGGACATGACGTTGAACAGCAGTCCGAGCCAGGTGACCCACTGCAATCCGGTCAGGGTGGTCAACGGAACGGTTGCAGCGATCTGCGCCCATTGCGCGGTGCGCGAGGTCGGGGCGACTTCACGGGGAACGGCCTCGACGACCGGCTTCAGGTCGTCGAGATACTGCGCCAGCGAACCCAGCCGCGGGTGGTCGTAGAGCTGCGCGACGGTGATCTCGGGGAACCGCTCGCGCAGCGCCGTCACCAATTGCGCGGCCGACAGCGAACCGCCACCGTTGGCGAAAAAATCGGCGTTCTCGTCCGCGATCTGCGCGCCGAGGATGTTGGTCCACAGTTCGGCCACCCACCCCGCCGTGCCGCCGAGCGAGGAGGCACCCGCCATGCCGGGCAGGGGCCACGGCAGGGCATTGCGGTCGACCTTGCCCGAGGTACGCGTTGGCATCTCGTCGACCAACGCCAGGCGCGGAACCAGCGCCGCAGGCAACTGTTCGGCGAGCAACTCGCGAGCGGCTTCGAGATCGAAATCGGGGTTGGTGCTCGCGAGATACCCGACGAGCACCGAGTTACCGGCAGCCGTCTTGCGGATGGCGGCCGCCGCACCGCCGACGCCCGGAAGTGCTTGCAGCGCATTGTCTATCTCGCCGAGCTCGATGCGTCGACCGCCGAGCTTGACCTGGTCGTCGGCGCGACCCTGGAACAACAGACCTTCGAGCTCCAGCTTGACCAGATCGCCGCTGCGATACGCCCGTTCCCACCCGAGGGACGGCATGGGCGCGTACTTCTCGGCGTCCTTGGCCGGGTCGAGATACCGAGCGAGTCCGACGCCCCCGATGACCAGCTCGCCGACTTCGCCGACCTGCACCGGGGTGCCGGAGCCGTCGACGACAGCGAGGTCCCAGCCGTCGAGGGGGAGCCCGATCCGGACCGGACCCTTGCCGTCCATGATCGCCGCACAGGCGACGACCGTCGCCTCGGTGGGGCCGTAGGTGTTCCAGACCTCACGGCCCTCGACGGCGAGGCGCTCGGCCAACTCCGGCGGGCAGGCTTCGCCGCCGAAGATGAGCAGCCGCACCGCTTCCAGAGCCACCGCGGGCCACAGCGACGCCAGCGTCGGGACCGTCGAGACGACACTGATGTCGCGGGAGACGAGCCACGGGCCGAGGTCGAAGCCGGACCGCACCAGAGACCTGGGCGCGGGAACCAGACACGCGCCGTGCCGCCACGCCAGCCACATCTCCTCGCACGACGCGTCGAACGCCACCGACAATCCGGCCAGCACTCGGTCGCCCGGACCGAGCGGATCCTTCTGCAGGAACATGCGGGCCTCGGCGTCGACGAACGCCGCTGCGTTGCGATGACTGACGGCAACGCCCTTGGGAGTGCCCGTCGAACCCGAGGTGAAGATGACCCACGCGTCGTCCTGCGGGGTGGGCGGTCCGGCATTGTGTTCGGTGAGGTCGTGCTGAGGAACGTCCTGCTTGGGGGCAGTACCGGCGGCGATTCCGCCCGCGGTGACGATGGCCGTCACCTGCGCCTCGCCGAAGACCAACTCGGCCCTCTCCTCGGGGTCGTCCGCGTCCACCGGCACGTAGGCAGCACCGACCGCGAGGATCGACAGGATCGCGACGTAGAGGGAGAACGAACCCGACGGCATGCGGATTCCGACGCGATCGCCGCGCCTGACACCGGCGTTGGCGAGCCACTGAGCGCCCTCGGCGATATCGTCCAACAACTCGGAGTAACTGACCGACACGGCACCGTCGTCGATCGCGGGGGCGTCGGGGAAACGATGTGCCGTGTCGCGGAGGATGTCGATGAGCGTCCGGGCGGGTGGAGCCTGCGGCGAGCGAAGAAACGCCGCCGGGGCAGGTGCTGTGTCCGCGCTCGAACCCGGCAGATCGTTCTCTCGATGCACAGACAACCGGGCGTCCTTCTCGTTCGTTGCAAGTAACTCTGCGTTGGCAAGTGATTCTGTGGTGCTGGCGAGCAGCAGCGCCGTTGGTTATCTCACGTTCTGTTTGCCAGCAGGTGAACGAGCGCGCCTTCCCACCGCGGGAATCCTACTGCGGCGCAGGGGCGAGTCCCGGCTTGACAAAACGGCAGCGAGTTTGCGAGTGTCTCTCCCACGGTCACGAGTACCAGCATCAAGCCCCGGCTAGCTGGTCGGCAACCCTCCTCCGCGGTGGGGTGCTCCGGGTGACGACCAGGCTGATGCCGGAAAACCGGCGCGGCAAGCGCGGACTCGTTCACCACGTCCTTCGGTTGCGGGTCCCTCGAACGTGAGGGCTTGATCTGTCATGACATCTGTACTCTCCCGCCCCTGTGCTCCTTTTGCCCCTGTTTCGGGCACGGATCTACAGGTGCCGCTGGTCCACGGCGGCACATGCACTTACGCGAACTTCGATTACGCCGCCAGCGCGCCGGCCCTGGACGCGGTGACCGATCGGATCGCCGAACTGCTGCCGTTCTACTCGAGCGTGCATCGGGGTGCCGGCTACGCCTCACGGGTCTCGACGGCGGCGTACGAGAAGGCTCGGGTGACGGTCGCTGATTTCGTTGGTGCGCACAGTGATTCGGTGGTGGTGTTCACACGGAACACCACCGACTCGCTGAACCTGCTGGCCGCCTGCGTGCCGGGCGATACCGTGGTACTCGACATCGAACACCACGCGAACCTGCTCCCGTGGCGCGATCGACGAGTGGTGGTGGCGGCGTCGACCCTCGCCGAGACCATCACGCGGCTCGACGTGGAGCTCGCCGCGAAACCTGCTGCACTACTGGCGATCACGGGCGCATCGAACGTCACCGGTGAGGTACTTCCCATCGCGGAACTCGCAGCACTGGCGCATCGGCACGGCGCACGCATCGCGGTGGACGGTGCCCAGCTGGTTCCGCATCGGCGGGTCGACATCGCCGCACTCGGCGTGGACTACCTCGCGTTCTCCGGCCACAAGCTCTACGCCCCGTTCGGCGCGGGAGTGCTTGTGGGCACACGTGATTGGCTCGACGCCGGTGAGCCGCACCTGGCCGGCGGCGGCGCGGTGCGCAGCGTGAGCATCGACAACACCGACTGGGCCCCGGCACCGCAGCGGCACGAGGCGGGCACGCCCAACGTGCTCGGGGTCGCCGCTCTCGCCGCGGCCTGCGAGGCCATCGCCGGATTCGACGGTGCCGAGCTGCAGGCGCACGAGCAGGAATTGTCGTCCCGACTGCGGCGCGGCCTGACGGATCTGGACGGCGTCGAGCAGCTCCGGGTCTGGGCCGACGCGCCCGACAGTGTCGGCATCGTCACCTTCACCGTTGCCGGACGCGATCCCGGTGAGGTGGCCGCGTACCTGTCCGCCGAACACGGAATCGGCGTGCGCGACGGCAAGTTCTGCGCACACCCCCTGCTGAGCCGGCTGGGGCACGCGGCCGGAGCGGTTCGAGCCAGCATCGGCCTCGGCAGCTCGTCGGCCGATGTGGACCGACTCGTCGACGCTCTCGCCGCCCTGGTCGAGTCGGGACCGAACTGGCACTACGCGGAGGATGCCGGCTGGTGGAACCCCGTACCCGACCCGCGACCCTTCCCCGAGCTGGCCGACGGGGCCGCCGGGGTTGGATCCCCATGCAGCCCCGCAGGCCGTTAGCATGGCGTCATGACCGTGAGTGTCGTGTGGACGGGCAACCGTCACTGGAGCAACAGATACGTGGATCTGTGCCGCACTGCGTCCGGGTCGTGTTCGAGTTCGGCTCCGCTCCGACCGAATGCGTTCACCGACTTCCAGAAACAGGACCACCACTCATGTCGCACAACTTCACCCGTGTCGCCGTCGAATTCTCTGCAGGTTGGACCGAACTGACCCTGCCGTCGGACGGTGACGTAGTCCGGATCCAGGCCTCCGACCTGCGCGAATCCCAGCAACACCGGGCCCGGGTGCGGGCCGAGGCAATCGAGCGCGGCGAATCTGCCGTCAGCGCAGCAGTGTTTCTCGACCTCGAGGTCCACATCGCAACCGATGCGCGGACTGCACGTCGGGAATTCGCCGCACTGGACGCGCCGACCAGCCCGGCGTCCATCCGCTACGTCGGAACACCGGCGGGCCTGGCCAGTTTGATCTCCGATGTCACCGCGGCCGATGTGGCCGACGGCGTGACGTTGACGGTGCCAGGCGATGTCGCTCGCCAGTCGGTACTGATCAACAACGCAGTGTTGCCGCTGCTCGAATCGCGCGGCACCCGACTCGACATCGACGTCGTCGACTCGGTCCTCGGCGCACCGATCGCCCCGACACTCGCGTCCTGAGCCCCGACAGCGGGGCAGGGTCAGGTGACGTCGATCGCCAGACCCGCGGTGATGCGCACCAACTCGGTGAACGTGGACCGAAAGATCGTGTTGGTGTGACCGGCGGCCGCCCACACCTCGGCGTACCAGGCCAGATCCTGGTCGACGAACGTGTCCAGATTGGTGGGGTGGCCGACCGGTGCGATGCCCCCGATCGGCTGCCCGGTTGCGTGCTTGGCCGTGTCCAGGGGCGCGCGCATCAACGTCCCGCCCAGACGCTCACCGGTGTGCTCGAGATGAACGTTGTGGGCACCGGAAACCAGTAGCAGTACCGGCTCGTCGTCGAGCAGAAACACCATCGACTTCACGATCGCACCCACTTCGACGCCCAGCGCCGCGGCAGCATCGGCGGCGGTGTGCGTGCCCTCAGGGCTGTTGACCACCACACCGTGATGGCCGCGAGAGATCAGAGTGTCGGCAACATGGGCTGCATTCGGATGAAGTAGCCGGGTCATGTGCCAACCCTATTGCCCCGCGACCGTTTACGCAGATGCTTGCTTATCCGGTCGTTCCGCAGGCTCCACTCCCGCCCTACTGGGTCGTTCCCGCAGGCTCCACTCCCGCCCTACTGGGTCGTTCCTGCAGGCTCCACTCCCGCCCTACTGGGTCGTTCCTGCAGGCTCCACTCCCGCGAGATCACCGAACAGTCTCAATCGCGCCATCCCGCCGTCGGGGAAGATGTCCATGCGCACCTCGGAGACCGGGGTGTCGTGGGTGAGCACGAAGCGATGCCGGGTGTCGGGCTGCAGCGTCGTACGTGGCAACAGTTCGATCCACTCGCCGTCGCCGAGCCGGCCACGCAGAGACGCCGCACCGGGCGCGTTTCCGAGGAAGCAGGTGGTGTCGAGTTCGGCCAGAGAGATGAGCCCGGTGCCGGCGAGCTGCACCTGAACCCAGTCGTTCGCCTCGTTGCGTCGACGCGAGGTCTCCCAGCCTTCACCCATCGACCGTGGGGGTCCGGGGAAGAGCAGGTTGTTGGGCGAGCTGTAGAACATGTTCGAGCATGCCGAGACGTACGCGCCGTTCTCGAGTGCAGCCAGGTCCACCGGCCCGGCAGCGAGAAATTTCGGGTCGGGCTTGCCGCGGCCGAGCACCCGCAACCGCGCCACTCCGCCATCGGGATAGATCGACAGCTTCACGTGCGTCCACCGAGCATCGGAGGCGACGGTGAACCTGTTCTCGCTGTCGCCGTCGACCGAGCTGCGCGGGACGATCGTGGTCCACTCCGTCTGGGTGTGAAGCTCCTCCGGTGACGGAAAGCCGTCGACCTCGGCGGCCTCGATCGAGATCTCCGGCGGATAGTTTCCGGTGAACCACGCGGTGTCGACGACGACCGCCGAGACGACACCCGGCGCTCCGAGACGAACGATGGCCTCGTCGTAGCCGGCCTCGCGTCGGCGTCGTGTCTCCCACCCGTCGTAGATCTGGCCCTTGTGTCCGAACGTCGCCGTCGAGTAGTCGGCTTTTCCGGGCCGGACGAGATTCTCCTTCTCCGCGAACGTCTCGTCGTTCGCCCACACGACTGCGCCTCCGAGTGTGCGGACGGCGAGATCGGGCAGTGGCAAGGGGAAGTTGGCGGTCATGGGATCACACTTTACTGGTCGCGCGTGCGGCCACCGGGTTGTGTGCGGACCGGCGACGCAGTGCTGCCGCGCCCATCAGCAGCGTGCCGATCACGATGTACAGAGCAAGTGCGAGTGCGGGTTGCCCCAGTCCGGTGCCGGAGAAGTACACGATGCTGCGCACGCCCTCGGTGCCGATGCCCGGGGTGATCCACCGACCGATGGAAGCGTAGAGCGAGGGCAGGACGTCTGCCCCGAAAGCGCCTCCCGCGCTTGGGTTTCCGAGAATCACGAACAGTACGATCGCGGCCGGAACCGCGGCGACCCCGATCAGTGCGCGCAGGCCCATGGTGAACAGGCCGGTGGCGAAGACCACGGCGGTGCCCAGTAGCGCGAGCGGAAACCAATGGCCGGCAAACGTTTCCAGGACATGGGTGGTGAGAAAGGCGCCGAGTGCGCCCGAGGTGACGGCGTAGGCAGCGAGAATTCCGACGTGCGAAAAGGTTTCGCGACGCGACTGTGGTGCCCCGATCAGCAGTCCGAATGCTGCCGCCAGCAGGTAGCCGCCGACGACCCAGCCGACCGAGAGGTAGAAGCCGGACAGCCCCCGGTTGTCGTGTACTCCCACCGGAATCTCGTCGCGGACCACGAACTGGCGACCCTGCGAGGCCTCGACCTCGGTGAAGATCGATTCGAGGGCGGTGGCCACGGAACTGCCTGCCGCGCTCGCGGTGATGAGGGTGTCCGTTCCGTCGGCACCGAGGACGTACGCCCCGAGAATGTCGCGGTCGCGGAGCAGTGAACGGACCTCTGCGGTATCGGCTGCGGTGCGTGCCGCGAGCGGGGTGCCGTCGATGGCGTCGAGGCGGTCGGCGGTCTGTTGGTCCAGTCCCTCGGGGAGGCCGGGCTCGGTCACCACCGCGATGGGGATCGCGTGCGGCGTCGGCTGATGGAAGGCCGAGACGTAGCTGAGGATGAAGCCGAGCTGAAGTACCAGCACCGCGGCAGCGAGCAGTGACATCTTGCGCATGGGTGACTCCTGAATCTTGTCGATACCCGAGGTATTCAATACTCTAGGTATCGTGAATGCGGAGGAGCAAGAAAAGTGGGGGCCGACACAGGATCGGCGACGACCCCAACGCACCGACGTTCGGGACCGACTGCTCGCCGCGGCAGCCGACGAATTCACCGAACGTGGCTATGCCGCAGCGAAACTCACCGATATCGCCGACAGAGCCGGCTTCACCAAGGGAGCCGTCTACTCCAATTTCGAGTCCAAGCAAGCGCTGTTCGCCGAACTGCTCGCCCGCCGTTCCCTCGACCTCGCCGCCCGCGTACTGGCCCACGTATCCGATCTGGACTCCGGTGCAGCGGCAGGAGCGGGCGGCGGCGAAATAGCGTCCTGGGTGGTGGCCGAACCCCGGTGGCCCCTGCTGACCGTCGAATTCGGCATCCTCGCCGGACGCGACCCTGCCGTCGCCGAGCGCTACCGCACCGACCGTCGCGCGCTGCGCGGGGAGCTCGAACGCCTCATCGCCGAGCACGCAGGGCGGTGGGGAGTCGGCAAGAACTTCGATGCGCGACGCCTCGCGACGTCACTGGCGGCATTGATCTCCGGATTGGCCGTCGAACATTCGGTGGATCCGGAGGAGATCGACGAGGGAGTCATCGCCGACGCGGTGTCGGAACTGTTCGCGGGAGCGATAGCCAGGACACATCTCGATTGAGCGAGACCGCACCGGGTAACCGCAGAAGATGAATGCCCAGAATCCAGACCCCGACGTCACCACAGGACTCGAAGCGGGAGGCGGCGTCACGCCAGGAGACACCCCGCTCGCCGAAACCGGAATCGGCGGTCCGAATCACGAGCCGCCGCAGCGCAGCCGGGTGATGCCCATCGTCGTCATCTGCGTCGTGGCATTGCTGGCGATCCTGATCGCCGGTGGACTGATCGGTCGCGTCGTCGGTTTGTTCGGCTGATCCCCGACCGAGCTCAGTACTGGGGCCAACCGCCTTCGGGCCCCAGCAAGCGATCCAATCTGGTGTGGTTGATCTTCGCCAGCTCGTCGCGCATGATCTTGCGCTCGGTCTGATCGTCGTTGTCGAGGCGATGGCCCAGATCGACCAGGATGTCTCGCGGCTCGAAGCCCTCGGGCTCGAACAACCGGCTGGACGCGTACGGGTAACCGAACCGGTCCTCGTACGCCCTGGCCGCAGTTCCCAGTGCACCGCGAGTGTCGGTGTCCATGGCCGCGCACACCTTGCTCGGCTCCGGCAGCGTCGCGGCGAGCGAATCCACATCCCCGTCCGAGAGTTCGGTCAGTTCCGCGTCGGCTACGGCGAACAGGTCAGCCCGTGAGCGGTACCTGCGGCCGTCGGCCACCCTGGACGCCCACGCCACCGAGCAGCAGCACTCGTACAGCGCATGGACCGCCTTGCGGCGCGGCAGATCGTTGAACGTCTCCAGGCCCAGTCCCTGATGCATCAACATGAGTCGATGATGGGCGCGATTCGATGCATGTACCAGAGCTGAGCAGGGACTTAGCGCAGACGTTACGCGCCGTAACATGCGGTGCAGCAATGTGCGACGCTGCCGCTAGGCTCGCAGGCATGACGGAACGAACCTGGAACGCCTTCTCCGTGGAGATCGCGGACCACATCGCGAACGTGACACTTCTCGGACCGGGCAAGGGCAACGCCATGGGCCCCGACTTCTGGAGCGAAAGCCCCGAGCTGTTCGCGCAGCTCGACGCCGATCCCGAGGTCCGGGCTGTCGTGCTCGCGGGCTCCGGTAAGAACTTCACCTACGGACTCGACCTCGCCGCGATGGCAGGAACATTCGGTCCGCTGATGGCCGACAAGGCGTTGGCCGGTCCCCGGACGTCGTTCCACGACACCATCAAGACGATGCAGAAGGCCATCAACGCGGTTGCCGACTGCCGCAAACCCGTCGTCGCGGCGGTTCAGGGCTGGTGCATCGGCGGCGGCGTCGACCTCATCACCGCCGCGGACGTGCGGTACGCGAGCGCCGACGCAAAGTTCAGCGTGCGCGAGGTCCGGGTCGCGATCGTCGCGGACATGGGGTCGTTGGCCCGACTGCCCGCGATCATCGGCGATGGCCACATGCGTGAGCTCGCTCTGACGGGCAAGGACATCGATGCCGCGCGCGCCGAGAAGATCGGCCTGGTCAACGACGTGTTCGAGGACCACGACACCACCCTGGCCGCTGCTCGTGACTGCGCCGCCGCCATCGCCGCGAATCCGCCTCTGGTGGTGCAGGGCATCAAGACCGTGCTCGACCATTCCCGATCTTCCAGCGTCGACGACTCGCTTCGCTACGTCGCGGCCTGGAACGCCGCCTTCCTCGCCTCGCACGATCTCACCGAGGCGATCACCTCGGTGTTCGAGAAGCGACCGGCGCAGTTCACCGGTAACTGACGTGGTCGAGTTCGCCGAGGAACTGGGCACGCAGCTGGTTCGGCTGCAACGCTTGCGCGAGCGGAACATCGCCCAGATCTCGTCTTCGGGCGGTGTCGACGGGGCTGCTTACGTATGCTTGTTCCGCCTGCTGCGCGACGGGCCGATGAGATCCAGTGAGCTGGCCACGATGGTGAACTCGGATCCGTCGACGGTGAGCAGGCAGGTGGCTCAACTGGTCGAACGGGGGCACGTCGAGCGTGTGCCCGACGAGAGAGACGGAAGGGCCTTCGTTCTCGCCGTGACGCAGTCCGGGCGGGACGTGGCCGCGGCAATTCAGCAACGCCGTACCGAATCTCTCGGTCGGGTGATCGAGGGGTGGGATCGCGAGGACCGGGCGTCACTGGTCGCTTTGCTGGATCGTTTCTTGACCGATTACGAAGAAATGAGACCGGACCTTCCGGCCCGACGCGCAGGTAGCGTCTGAGCCGCCGACAGTCGACAAGGGATCGTTTCGTAGAGGTGCGCGACGAGTCGGGACAACCGGTTCGGACGGAGGGGGCGCGGTGCCAATGGATCGCGATCGACCGCCGCACGGTCGGGCGAGCGGACCGCGAGTAGGTTCGGTGAGGCTCGAACGTCGCGTCGCGCTCGGGATCGCCGCCTTGGTTCCCTCGTTCGGTCTGATCGGGGCCATCGCGATGTTCTCCGACGACGGTCCCGCGTGCACGACCGCGAAGGTCGTCTGTCTGCTGGTGCTGATCTCGACCGTCCCGGTGGGAGCGTGGTGGCTTCGGCGTTCGCTGGATGCGTCGCACATGCCCGGGTGGTTCGTGGTGTACGCCGACGTGGGCGTCGCAGCGATGTTGCTCACCTTCGCCGGCCGCGACCTGGCTCTGAACGGGGCGGCCCTGTTCGCGGTGATCGGCATCTACATCGTCTACTTCGCCCGGCGGCGAGTGCTCGGATTCCACATGCTGTTCGTCAATGTGACGGTCGTAATTCTGGCGGCGCTGGCGCTGGCGGAGGACGCTCACGATCTGGCGTCGACCGCCGCCAGGACCCTCGCGACGCTGCTGGTGGTCAATTCGGTGCTGGTGTTTCGCGCCGTGATTCAGCATCAACTCGATCTCGCCAACACCGACTCACTGACCGGCCTGCTCAACAGGCGCGGCCTGGAACTGCGGTTCGAACGCATGATGGCCTCGCTCGACGCGGATCGTTCGGTGGCGTTGATGGTGGTCGATCTCGATCAGTTCAAACAGGTCAACGACACCTACGGCCATGCAGTGGGCGACCGCGTGCTGCGCCGCACGGCTCGTAGATTGAAGAGCGCCACGGGGGCGCGGCCGTGTGTGGCCCGCACCGGAGGTGAGGAATTCACCATCGCGCTGCCGGTCACGGAAGCTGCGGCGCACTCGATTGCCGACGAGATCCGCGAATCCGTCCACGATTCGCTCGACGACGTACCGGTGACGGTCAGCGTCGGTGTGGCGATGATCAACGGCAGCCGCTGGTCGGACGCAGCAGAGTCGGGTGACGGCGAGGACCTGCTGCACAACGTTCTGCTCGACGCGGACGCCGCGATGTACGAGTCCAAGCACGCGGGCGGAAACAGAGCGACGGTGTATGCCGGCGAATGATCCGCCGGCGTACACCGTCGTCGTTCGGGGAAGAACGTGTGACTTCCGTCAGCGCAAGGCGCTCTTGGGGTCGTTCCACAGCTGATCGGTGAAGTCCTCCAACGCGACGAGCACGATGGTGTCCTCGGTGCGGCGCAGAATCGACTTGCTGGCGCGGACCTGCACGATATCGCCGGTCTTGTCGGTCATCCGCCACAGAGAATCCGCGCGGGTGGCCACCGTGGTGAGGAACATGTCCGCGACATTGACGCCCTCCGGTGCCCGGTCGGGGAAGATGTCGTGCAGGTGGAAGTCCTCCCGCTCGGTGCGGTCCAGGCCGAACAGATCGTCGAAGGCCTCGTTCGCGAACACGATGGCACCGGTGGGATCGACTGCAAGGATCGGCACCGGAATTCGGTCGAGGACGACCGTGACCGGCAGATCGGGAAACTGCGTCGGATCCGAGATCGGTCGCGAATCGAGATTGCGCCGATCACCGTTGGAAGTGCTGTCGGTCATGCGTTTCCCCAAACTAGTTTCGTCGGCGTTCGGCCGAGGGCGAGGTGTGTGATGCCGAAACGATCAGTGCTCCGGATTGTCCGCCAAGCGCTTGAATGATGCAGCGATTTCGGCCTCTGCCTCTGCGCGGCCCACCCAGTCTGCCCCGGTGACGTGCTTGTTGGGTTCGAGATCCTTGTAATGGACGAAGAAATGCTTGATCGCATCGAGCTCGAACGTCGAGACGTCGCTCAGATCCTGGATGTGGTCCCAACGAGTGTCGCCTGCGGGAACGCACAGCACCTTGTCGTCGCCGCCGGCCTCGTCGACCATCTTGAACATCGCTACGGGACGGGCTTCGACGATGACGCCGGGGAACACCGACTCGGGCAGCAGAACCAGTGCGTCGAGCGGATCGCCGTCCTCGCCGAGCGTGTTCTCGATGAAGCCGTAATCGGCTGGATACGCCATCGCGGTGTAGAGGTAGCGATCGAGTCGAACACGTCCGGTGACGTGGTCGACCTCGTACTTGTTGCGCTGCCCCTTGGGGATCTCGATGGTGACGTCGAACGGCACGTGCAGTCCTCACTGTCTTCGTTCGGGCCCGACCGGGCCCGAACCGTTGCGAATGTGTCGATGGTGGCGGCGCAAGGCTACCGGACCCGAGGATACTGTTGACTGAACGATCGTGGGTACGACCACGGCAGATACGGAGGAACAGTGGCGGGGCTGACACGACGGTTCCTCGGCCCCACAGCGGGCCGACGGCGCAGGAAGAAGCGCGTGATCCTGACGCTGTGTGCGCTGTTCGTCGTGATCCTCGCCGCGACGACCGCCGCCCTCGTGTTGCCGTCGGTGTCCGACGGAGCGGAGACCGCGATCGAGCCCCCACCCGAGACGGTGCTGCCCGACCCTGCGATCACCCCGTTCCCGGAATCGGCACCGGTGCCGAACTCGGCAGCTCTGGCAGCTGCGCTGGCCCAGGTGGTCGACGATCCCGCCCTCGGCACGTTCACCGGCACCGTCGCCGACGCACGGACCGGTCAGGTGCTCTGGTCCCAGAACCCCGACACTCCGATGACGCCTGCCTCGACCACCAAGGTCCTCACCGCTGCCGCGGCGATGCTCGCGCTCCCGGCCGATCACCGCGTCACCACTCGCGTGGTCCAGGGCAACGGCGAGGGCAACATCGTGCTGATCGCGGGCGGCGACCCCACACTCACCGCGCTTCCGGTCGGAACGGACGGGTTCTATCCGGGAGCGGCGCGCATCGACGACCTGGTGGAGCAGATTCGGCGCAGCGGAACGGTGGTGCGCAGCATCGGCGTCGACACCTCCGTCTATTCCGGTGACACGATGGCGCAGGGCTGGTTCCCCGCCGATATCGCCGCCGGTTCCATCACACCGATCGAACCGATCATGCTCGACGGCGGACGATCGGACCCACTCGTCGACGAGTCGCCGCGCAGCACAACCCCGGCGCTGGACGCAGGCCGCGCACTGGCTGCTGGGCTGGGCGTCGACCCGGCAGCGGTGACGATCGGCAAGGCCATCGACGGGGCCGATCAGATCGCATCCGTCGAATCCGCGCCGCTGCGGAACCGATTGCAGCAGATGATCTATCGCTCCGACAATGTCCTCGCCGAGGCCGTAGGACGCGAAATCTCTCTCGAAATGAACACGGCGGCAAGCTTTTCCGGAGCAGTGGCGTCGATCGGGCAGACCCTGTACTCGGCAGGCTTCGACATGGCCGGGCTCACGCTCGAGGACGCCAGCGGACTGTCGGTCGACGGCAAGATTCCGGCCAGGCTGCTCGATCAGGTGTTGACGTCGGCAGCGGGAACCGAGCAGCCTGCACTGCGTCCGATGCTCGATTATCTTCCTGTCGCCGGCGCGACCGGAACCCTGACGGATCGGTACGCCTCGGGGGATCGAACCGGAGCGGGCTGGGTTCGCGCCAAGACCGGAACGCTCTCTGCTGCAAGCGCTTTGGCGGGATACGTCGTCGACGTCGACGGCCGCATCCTGACCTTCGCGCTGATGTCCAACGACCGGCCGCCCGACGTCAGTCGCCCCGCCCTCGATGCCGTCGCATCGACCCTGAGATTGTGTGGTTGCCAGTGAACACGGACGCAGCAACGAAGGCCGAAGACGGCGAATCCACGTCCGGTTTCGCCGGTGCCGTCGACTGGTCGGTGGCGGCGAAGACCGGAGCGAAGCTGGCCCGCCCGGGTCCGGCCACTTCGCGCTACACCGCCGATGCGGCCGTGGAAGAGCTTGCCGCCGCATCGATTCGGGCCGAGGGGCCGGTTCGCGAGACCACCGGCCTGGCCGACGGCCTCCCAGTGCCCGACGCCCAGGTGGTCGACCGCGCAGGCTGGATCGCCGCGGCCGCGTCGTCGATGAAGCACCTGACCGGAGACGACGACGGTACGCCGCCGTCCGGTCTGCTCGGCGGAAAGCCGGCCGGACTGCAGGCCGGAGCGATGCTGGCCTTCCTGTCCAGCGCCATTCTCGGACAGTACGACCCCTTCACCGGCGAGAACGGAACGCTGCTTCTGGTCGCGCCCAACGTGATTGCCGTCGAGCGGGCGCTGCGTGTGTCGCCGAGCGACTTCCGGTTGTGGGTGTGCCTGCACGAGGTGACGCACCGAGTGCAGTTCTCCTCCGCGCCGTGGCTCGGCGGCTACATGCGCGAGAACGTCGGGGTGCTCTCCGACGGCACCGACGAGCCGCTGACAGATGTCGCCAACCGGCTGACCGGTGCGCTGAAGGCCCGCAAGAATCCGAGCGGGTCCACCAGGTCCGAGGACGCAGGCATCGTCGGACTCCTGCGCGCCACCCAACCGCAGCCCCAGCGCGACGCCATCGACCGACTCCTGGTGCTGGGCACCCTGCTCGAAGGCCACGCCGACCACGTGATGGACGCCGTCGGACCGGCCGTCGTGCCGACCGTGACGCGGATCCGTGGTGCGTTCGATCAGCGCAGGCAACGCAAGGTGAACCCGCTGCAACGCGTCGTCCGGGCACTGCTCGGCATGGACGCGAAAATGGCGCAGTACGTGCGCGGCAAGGCGTTCGTCGATCACGTCGTCGCCACGGTGGGGATGGAACGCTTCAACACCGTGTGGACCGGGCCCGACACCCTGCCGTTGCTGTCGGAGATCGAGGACCCCGACGCCTGGATCGCCCGAGTTCTGGGCTGATGCCCACGCGGCTACCCGAAGGCCCCGCGCTGCTCGAGGTCAGGCATGCGGTGCGCGCGTGGCTCGCCGCCCACCCCGGTCCTGTCGCCGTCGCGTTGTCCGGTGGAGCGGATTCGTTGGCGTTGACCGCAGCGACCGTGGCGGAGGCTCCGGGTGTGCTCGCGTTGATCGTCGATCACGGTCTGCAGGCCGGCTCCGCGCAGGTGGCCTCGACTGCGGCGGCGCACGCTCTCGAGTTCGGTGTCGCCGACGCGCGGGTTCTGACGGTGCAGGTGAGCGGCTCGGGAGGGATGGAAGCAGCCGCCCGCCGAGCCAGGTACGACGCGTTGAACCAAGCCCGCGGCGACGCGTCGGTGCTGGTGGCGCACACCCTCGACGATCAGGCCGAAACGGTGCTGCTCGGGTTGGGGCGCGGATCGGGACCGCGGTCGATCGCCGGGATGGCGGCATTCGATGCGCCGTGGGGCCGGCCGCTGCTCGGAGTGAGGCGCAGCGTGACCCGGGCTGCCTGCGTCGAGCTGGGGATCGAGCCGTTCGAGGATCCGCACAACATCGACACCGACTTCACTCGGGTTCGGTTGCGTCACGAGGTGCTGCCCCTGCTCGAGGATGTGCTCGGCGGTGGTGTCGCCGCCGCACTCGCGCGGACTGCCGAGCAGTTGCGCGAGGACGGCCGGGTCCTCGACGCGATGGCCGAGTCCGTCGTCGATACCGATGCGCCGGACCTCGAGGTCGCTGCACTCGACCCGCTCGCTCCCGCCGTTCGCAGGCGGGTGCTGCGCCGATGGTTGCTCGGCCGAGGTGTGACGTCGCTGACCGACCGGCAGATCCGGGCCGTCGATGCCCTCGTCGGACGGTGGACGGGTCAGGGCGGAGTCGCGCTGCCAGGAGGAACGTCCGACGCCAGGTTGGTGTGCTCGCGTCGGCATGGCAGGCTGAGCGTCGGCCTGGAGAACGAATGAAGGGAAACCCCGTGTACGAGGGCGACATCGAATCGGTTCTCATTTCCGAGGAACAGATCAAAGCACGCACTGCGGAACTCGCAGAAGAGATCGCCCAGCGGTATCCCGAAGGCTCGCCGGAAGGTGACCTGCTCCTGGTCGGCGTCCTCAAGGGCGCGATCATGTTCATGACCGACTTCGCCAGGGCCCTGCCCATCCCGGCGCAGCTCGAGTTCATGGCGGTCAGCTCCTACGGGTCGTCCACCTCGTCGTCGGGCGTCGTCCGGATTCTCAAGGACCTCGACCGCGACATCACCGGACGCCACGTGCTGATCGTCGAGGACATCATCGACTCCGGTCTGACGCTGAGCTGGCTCAAGCGCAACCTCGCGACCCGCTCGCCTGCCTCGTTGTCGGTGGTGACGTTGCTGCGCAAGCCCGACGCCATCAAGGTCGACGTTGAGGTCGCGAACGTGGGCTTCGATATCCCCAACGAATTCGTCGTCGGCTACGGCCTCGACTACAACGAGCGCTACCGGGATCTGCCGTACATCGGCCTACTCGATCCCAAGGTCTACAGCTGAGTTCGTTCCTTCGGTCCGCCCCGCCCGCGTGAATGGACCATTGCCGCGCGGAGACGCATGCAATGGTCCATCGATGCGGATAAGGTGCCCATCAGGTGGGGAACTGCCGGGGGAGTGCAGTCGTTGGAGGGGAAGGAGCGTCGACGCAAACAGGTGCGTGGACGCACAGCGCCAGGTAAGAGCGAGTCAGATGTCCGAGTCTCGCGCTAGCCTGGAGTATCCGGCGGGCAGGGAGCAGCCAGCGCGCTGGAGCGGACTGAAAGGACACGGCCGACTCGGCTGAAGCTGTATGAATCGGAAGACAGTAATACGAAATCTTGCCATCGTTTTCGGCATTCTGTTGGTGATCTATGCCTTCAGCTACTTCGGTAACGACACGCGGGATTGGAAGACGGTCGACACCTCGGTGGCGATCGCCCAGCTCGACGACCGCAATGTCGAGTCCGCGCAGATCGACGACCGTGAGCAACAGATTCGGCTGACTCTCAAAGAGGCCAACGAGGCCTCGGGCAACGAAACTCAGATCATTGCGAAGTACCCGGACTCGGCGTCCGAGCAGATCTTCGACAAGGTCGACTCCCAGGGGTTGACCAGCTACAACACCACCGTCACCCAGGAGAGCTGGTTCAGCTCGTTCCTGCTGTTGATCCTGCCGATGGTGCTGATCCTCGGCGTGATCATCTTCGTGATGAGCCGCATGCAGGGTGGCGGACGCGGTGGCGTCATGGGCTTCGGCAAGTCCAAGGCCAAGCAGCTGACGAAGGACATGCCCAAGACCACGTTCGCCGACGTCGCGGGCGCGGACGAGGCAGTCGAAGAGCTCTACGAGATCAAGGATTTCCTGCAGAACCCGTCTCGCTACCAGGCCCTCGGTGCCAAGATTCCGCGCGGCGTACTGCTGTACGGCCCTCCCGGAACCGGCAAGACGCTGCTCGCGCGCGCCGTCGCGGGCGAGGCAGGCGTGCCGTTCTTCACCATCTCCGGCTCGGACTTCGTCGAGATGTTCGTCGGTGTCGGCGCGTCCCGCGTGCGCGACCTGTTCGAGCAGGCCAAGCAGAACAGCCCCTGCATCATCTTCGTCGACGAGATCGACGCCGTCGGTCGTCAGCGCGGCGCAGGCATGGGCGGCGGTCACGACGAGCGCGAACAGACGCTCAACCAGCTCCTCGTCGAGATGGACGGCTTCGGTGAGCGCACCGGCGTCATCCTCATCGCCGCCACCAACCGCCCCGACATCCTCGACCCCGCGCTGTTGCGTCCGGGCCGCTTCGATCGGCAGATCCCGGTCGGTGCCCCCGACCTGGCCGGCCGTCGGGCGATCCTGAAGGTGCACTCCGCGGGCAAGCCCGTTGCGCAGGACGCCGACCTCGAAGGTCTCGCCAAGCGAACCGTCGGAATGTCCGGTGCCGACCTGGCGAACGTCATCAACGAAGCGGCACTGCTCACCGCCCGCGAGAACGGCACCGTCATCACCGAGGCATCCCTCGAGGAGTCGGTGGACCGCGTCGTCGGTGGCCCGCGCCGCAAGAGCCGCATCATCAGCGAGCACGAACGCAAGATCACCGCGTACCACGAGGGTGGTCACACTCTCGCGGCGTGGGCGATGCCCGACATCGAGCCCGTCTACAAGGTCACCATCCTCGCTCGCGGTCGCACCGGCGGTCACGCGATGACGGTGCCCGAGGACGACAAGGGCCTGATGACGCGGTCGGAGATGATCGCTCGCCTCGTCATGGCCATGGGTGGCCGCGCGGCCGAGGAGCTCGTCTTCCACGAGCCGACCACCGGTGCGTCCTCGGATATCGACCAGGCCACCAAGATCGCTCGTGCGATGGTCACCGAGTACGGCATGAGCAGCAAGCTCGGAGCCGTTCGCTACGGACAGGAACAGGGTGACCCGTTCCTCGGCCGGTCGATGGGTCAGCAGTCCGACTTCTCGCACGAGGTCGCCCGCGAGATCGACGAGGAGGTGCGCAAGCTCATCGAGGCGGCGCACACCGAGGCGTGGGCCATCCTCAACGAGTACCGCGACCTGCTCGACACCCTTGCCTCGGAGCTGCTCGAACGCGAGACGCTCACCCGCAAGGACCTCGAGAAGATCTTCCACAGCGTCACCAAGCGTCCGCGCATCACGCTGTTCAACGACTTCGGTGATCGCAAGCCCTCGGACAAGCCACCGGTCAAGACTCCTCGCGAACTCGCCGCCGAGCGCGGCGAGCCGTGGCCTCCGGTGCCGCCGGCCCCGAAGCAGCTTCCGCCGCAACAGTTTCCGCAGCCCAGCTACGCCGGTTCGCCGCAGCTGAGCAAGGGTGGCTACCCGAACGGAAGCAACGGATACAACGGGTCTCCGACCAACGGCGCACCCACCAACGGTGCCCCGTCGAACGGCGCTCCGACCAACGGTGGCCCGGTCAACGGATCGCCGAACACCGGCGACGTCGATGCGCCGAACACCGGTGAGCGACGCAGCGCCCCGGTAACCGGCGGCTTCAACGGCGGCGGCTACAACGGCGGGCCCAACGGAGGTTACGGCGGCCCGGTCAACGGAGGAGCTCCCAACGGGGGCGGATACTCCGAGGGCTATCGCAGGCAGGACCCGCGCCCGAGTGGCCCGAGCCAGGGCTCGCGTCCCGATTACGGTGCCCCGGCCGGATGGTCGGCTCCGGGATGGCCTCCGCGTGAGCAGTCCGCGGTTCCCCGTTACCAGGGACCGACCACGCCGCCTGCTGCGAACCAACCGAACCGCGAGCAGTCGGAATCGGATCGACCGGACCAGAATCGGTACGAGCCGCCGCAGGGACAGCCACCGGCGTACCGGCAGCACCCCACCTATCAGCAGCCACAGGCGTATCAACCGCCGACCGCTGCACCGTCGAATCAACCGCCTTCGAATCAACCAACGGAATATCAGCAGCCGCAGTATCAGCCGGATCCGTTCCGGCCGGACGCACGGGAACAGGGTCGTACCTCTCGGCACGAGCCCCCGTACGGCCAGAACCAGAACGATGCTGCACCGGCCGAGGCGTCGCCTCCCACCTGGGAGGTTCCGACTCCGTCGCAGAGCTATCCGCTGCCCGGAGACGATCGTTCCGCGAGCAGCCCGTCCGAGGACGCGCGGCGAGACGAGCGAGCCGAGGACGACGGCGACGAAGGTCCGAGGACGCAACGCTGGGAAGGGCCGGGCGGTTCGTACCGCTAGGTCCATCATTAGGCTGGCTGGGTCGACCCTTTCGGTCGGCCCAGTCCGTCGTTCGAACCGTGCTGAAGGTCGACGCAGCTGCTCGTGAAGAACAGGTGCAGTTCGGCCCAGCTGTCACATTCGCGGAGCCCAACCGGAGGTACGTTCTCGTGTCAGTCAACCGGACCGACGAGTCGGCAATCGACTCGGCAGAAGTCCCAGCAGCGCAGCAGAGGGCAGTGGAAGAGACAGTGGCCTACGCCACCGGCGCGGTCTTCGACCAGCCTCGCGCCGAGGCCGCCGTGCGGGAGCTGTTGATCGCCGTCGGCGAGGATCCCGACCGTCCAGGTCTGCTCGACACCCCTGCCCGCGTCGCGCGTTCCTACCGCGAAATTTTCGCCGGGCTCTACACCGACCCGGACACTGCGCTGAACACGACGTTCGACGAGGGGCACCAGGAACTGGTTCTCGTCCGCGACATCCCCATGTTCTCCACGTGCGAGCATCACCTGGTCTCGTTCCATGGCGTTGCACACGTCGGTTACATCCCTGGCAAGAGCGGCAAGGTCACCGGCCTGTCGAAGCTGGCGCGCGTGGTGGACATGTACGCCAAGCGCCCGCAGGTGCAGGAGCGTCTGACCAGCCAGATCGCCGACGCGTTGATGCGCAAGCTCGACCCGCGCGGTGCGATCGTCGTGATCGAGGCCGAGCACCTGTGCATGGCCATGCGCGGGATTCGCAAGCCGGGTGCCAGTACCACCACCTCCGCGGTGCGGGGTCTGTTGCAGTCCAGCGCGGCGTCGCGTTCGGAAGCTCTGGACCTGATTCTGCGGAAATGACGCGTCCGGTCGATTCCCGATGAGCCCGGCGCGAAGTATCCCCCCGGCACCCGTCGTCATGGGTGTACTCAACGTCACTGCCGATTCGTTCTCCGACGGCGGTCGATACCTCGACGTCGACGCTGCCGTCGAACACGGGTTGGCGATGCATCGTCGCGGCGTCGACATAGTCGACGTCGGTGGTGAGTCGACGCGGCCCGGAGCAGACCGGATCGATCCGACACTCGAGGCGCAGCGTGTCGTACCGGTCATCGCTGCGCTCGCCGAAGCAGGGGTGGCCACCAGCGTCGACACGATGCGTGCCTCGGTCGCCGAGGCCGCGATCGAGGCCGGGGTATCGATCGTCAACGACGTCTCGGGCGGTCGGGCGGATCCGGCCATGGCCGGGGTGGTTGCGGACGGCGGATTGCCGTGGATCCTGATGCACTGGCGAGCCGCCGGATCCGAATACCGGCACGCCGGTCCGGCCGATCGGTACCACGACGTGGTCGCCGACGTCCGCAGTGAACTGCTCGAACAGGTCGACCACGCAGTGGCCGCAGGAGTGGACACCGCGATGCTCGTGCTCGACCCGGGCCTCGGCTTCGCCAAGAACGCCGAGCACAACTGGCAACTGCTCCGTGGCCTCCCCGATCTGGTGTCGGCCGGCTTCCCGGTTCTCGTCGGTGCCTCCAGGAAGCGATTCCTCGGATCACTGCTGGCGGACGACGACGGTTCTCCGCGACCGCCGGACGGGCGAGAGGTCGCCACGGCCGTGGTGTCGGCGCTCGCCGTCGCCGGGGGAGCGTGGGGTGTGCGCGTGCACGACGTTCGAGCGTCACTCGACGCGGTGGCGGTCGTACGGGCATGGCAGGGTGATCGGGCATGAGCGAGATCAGCAGCCGCGTCGGCACCGGGACGCGTCGCGGCGACCGCATCGAACTGCGTGGCCTGACGGTGCGCGGCAATCACGGCGTCTTCGACTTCGAGAAGCGAGACGGGCAGGACTTCGTCGTCGACATCACCGTCTGGATGGACCTGCGGCCCGCGGCCGAGACCGACGACCTGACGCGAACCCTGCACTACGGAGAACTGGCCGAGCACGCCGCGGCTGTCGTCGCGGGCCCGTCGAGGGATCTGATCGAGACGGTCTCGGCCGAGATCGCCGAGGTCGTGCTGGCGTACGACTCACGCGTCGACGCGGTGGAAGTGGTGCTGCACAAGCCGTCGGCACCCATCCCGTTGACGTTCGGGGACGTTGCCGTGGTGGCGTACCGGGAGCGGTCGTGACCCGGGCGGTGCTGTCCATCGGCAGCAACGTCGGTGATTCGCTGGCCCACTTGCGTTCTGTCGCAACCGAATTGGGTCCACGGTTGGTGGCCTGCTCGTCGGTCTATCGCTCCGCTCCCTGGGGCGGCGTGGAGCAGCAGGATTTCCTCAATGCCGTCGTGGTGGCCGAGGACGAAGCGTTCGACGCCTGGGATTGGTTGCGCTTCGGGCAGCGCCTCGAGGAGGCGGCCGATCGCGTTCGAGTCCAGCGGTGGGGGCCGCGGAGCCTCGACGTCGACGTGGTGGTGTGCGAGAACCTGATCAGCGAGGACCCTCGTCTGATCCTTCCGCACCCGCGCGCGCACGAGCGGGCGTTCGTCCTGCTGCCGTGGCTGGACGTCGAACCGGACGCCACCCTGCGCGTCGGCGACGACGATGTGCCGGTGACCGAATTGCTCGCGCGACTGAGTCCGGAGGAGCGTGCGGGAGTTGTCCAGCAGGAGTGGAGCCTGCAGGAACGACCAAAAGAGCACGAAGGCGTCGGTGATGGGTCGTGGTGACCAATCCCACCAAGGTCTGGGATGTGCTGGGTCTTTTCCTGGTCGCCTCGATAGGCACGTGGTTGCTGGTTCGGGTCTTCTACGGCTCGTTGCCTCCGATTCCGGTGTACGCCGGGGCGTCGTTGTATCTGGTCGCGGTGGTGCAAGTGGTCACCGCGGTGATCGTTCGCAACCGCATCGCCGAGCATCGGGTGGGCAGCGGTCTGCACGATCTGCACCCGTTGACTGTGTTCAGGGCGTTGGTGTTGGCCAAGGCATCGATGCTGGTGGGGACCGCTGTCGTCGGAGTGTGCGTCGGGTTTCTGGTGTACGTGATACCGCGTGCGGCGACGGTGCGGGCAGCGTCGTCGGACAGGGCCGGAGCCGTCGTCGCGCTCGTGGCGGGACTGGCCGTCGTCGCTGCCGCGGTGTGGCTCGAACAGTGCTGCCGTACCCCGGAAGACCGTGACGACGAGCGTTCTCGGTAACGCTCGAAACATTTGATTGTTACCTCGGTTGTGTAAGTGATCGGTCGAGGATGACTATTTGCGAACGATTTGCCAGTTACCCTTGTGAACATGACAGATCAGACTCGCGCAAAGAAGGGACGCCGTAAGAGGCGTAGTGCGAGCCAGCTGTTCCTCGCGGCGCTCGTCGTGTTCGGCATCATCGCCAGTGTGTTGATGCTCTTCACCGAGAGCGTGCAGTGGATGAGAGTCGGTGTCCTTTCGGCGCTGTGGGCTGCGGTGATCGGTGCGTTCGCGATGACCAAATACCGGCGCGAGGCGGCCGCCGATCAGATCAAGGCCAAGGATCTGCAGACGGTCTACGAGTTGCAGTTGGCTCGGGAGATCTCGGCGCGACGCGAGTACGAGATGAACGTCGAAGCCAGGGTTCGCAGCGAATCGCAGCTCGAGATCGACGAGGTCGCAGCACTGCGCAACGAACTCGCTGCCCTCCGCCAGAACCTGCAGGTGCTCTTCGACGGCAATCTGCCCACCGAACGTGTCGCACTGCGTGCCGAAGCGATGAGGATGCAAGAACTCGGCGGACGCGGGTACGACAGCTACCAACCTGCGCCGTCCGGCCTGTACGTCCCCGGTCGCGGCAACGGTTCGATGGCACCGGGAACCGGCCTCAACGGAGTCGGAACTCCCTACGACGAGCCGGTCACAGCCGAGACGTCGGTGGTGTACCCCGAGGATCCGGACGAAATGCCGCAGGCCACGGCGTCCGCAGCGGCATCGTCGACTGCCGAATCGGCCCAGGATTCGTACGCCGAGGATTCGTTCGAGGAGACGAGTCACGACACGGACGCCTCCGACACGGACGCGGACCCGTACGAGCGACCTGCAGCACAGGCCCGTCCCTACGGTGCACCGAGACCGGCGGGGCGCGTGACGCCGCCCAGCTCCCCTTTCACCGCATACGACTTCGAGCAGACGCGTCGACCTGCGGCCGAGCCGGAACCCGAGGCGGAGCCAGAGCCGCAGGCCACAGCCGAGACCGAACACACGGAGGTCGATTCGGTCGGTTCGTACTCCACGGGTTCGTTCTCCGCGGACTCGTACTCGACAGACTCGTATTCCACGGAGTCCTATGCTGCGGATCCGTTCTCCGCGGAGCCGAACGTGCAATCCGAGAACGAGCCCGCCGCGGACCGGAACGGCGACGCCCTCTCTGAGTCTCGCGCCTCGCTGCGTGAATCGGCGGACGCGTTCTTCGCGGCCGACCACGACTACCGGACATCGGTTGAGGACACGTCCGTCTCGCCCCGACGCGGTCGTAGGCGCGCGGAGTCGACCGACGACGAGGATGCGTCGGGCGCACACTCGAACGGTCGATCCGTCGCCGAGATCATGGCCGGACTGCAAGGCGGAGGGTCCGGAGATGCGGCCACGACCGACCCGGGCACACGCCGCCGTCGCCGTCGCGCAGACTGAGAACCAGATCACACAGTTCTTCCATGGCCCGCGAGGGGCGCGGTCGCTATTGTTCCGTGCAGGACGTCCGGTACCCGCAGAGCGGGACTGGAACGAACGAGAGGAAATTTTCGGTGACCTCATCCGGGTTCACTGGTGGTCTGTCTCCGGCTCGCTTGACGGTAGGTGTCGTCTCGGCGGGACGGGTCGGTACCGCATTCGGTGAGGCGCTCGAACGCGTCGGGCACGTGGTCGTCGGTGCCGCTGCCGTGTCGGACGCGTCCATCACGCGGGTGCGTGAGCGGCTCCCCGAGTCCCAGGTGCTGCCCGTCGACGAGGTTGCTCGGCGCGCCGAACTGCTGATCCTGGCGGTACCGGACAGCGAGTTGGCATCGATCGTGGCGGGCCTGGCGTCCACCGGAGCGGTGGCACCGGGAAAGTTGGTGGTGCATACCTCCGGCGCGAACGGGATCTCGGTACTCGAGCCGCTGTCCGCTCTCGGTGCCGTGCCGTTGGCGATCCACCCGGCCATGACGTTCAGCGGCGGAGTCGAGGACACCGACCGGATGACGGCGGCGTGCTTCGGCATCACCGCAGGCGACGAGATCGGCTACGCGGTGGCGCAGGCCCTGGTGCTCGAGATCGGCGGCGAGCCGGTGCACGTGCCCGAGAACAATCGGCCGCTCTACCACGCCGCGCTCGCGCACGGCAGCAATCACCTCGTCACGCTTGTGGTCGACGCGGTCGAAGCGCTCCGAGTTGCATTGGCCGGACCGGGTTTTCCCGGTTCGGATTCCGAACGCGGTGTGCCCGAGCGTGTTCTGGCTCCACTGCTCGAAGCTGCGCTGGACAATGCCCTGCGCAACGGACAGTCGGCGCTCACCGGGCCGGTGGCCCGCGGCGATACCGCGGCCGTCGGCAAGCATCTCGACGTACTCGAATCCGTGGATTCGAGGATCGCAGCCGGATACCGCGCGCTGTCCTTGCGATCGGCGCAGCGGATCGGTGCCAAGGCAGACCTGATCGAACTTCTGGAAGGCAATCGATGACCCTCGCGGGCAGCTACACCAAGGGGCAGTTGACGGTTCACCACGATCCTGCGGTGATCACGTCGGTGTCGAAAGCACTTCGCGGCGTCGGGAAGCAGGTCGCTCTGGTTCCGACCATGGGCGCGCTGCACGCCGGGCACGTGCAGTTGGTGCGGCAGGCCAAGCTCACCGGTGCGGTGGTGATCGTGTCGATCTTCGTCAACCCGCTGCAGTTCGGTGTGGGTGAGGACCTCGAGGCCTACCCGCGCACCCTCGACGCCGATGTCGCGTTGCTGCGTGAGGAGGGCGTCGAACTGGTCTTCGCGCCGTCGGCGTCGGACATGTATCCGTCGGGTCCGCGCACCACCGTCAATCCCGGACCGCTCGGCGCAGAGCTCGAAGGCTCGAGCAGGCCAACGCATTTCGCCGGAATGCTCACCGTGGTGGCCAAGCTGCTGCAGATCGCGGCTCCGCATCGCGCGTACTTCGGCGAGAAGGACTACCAGCAACTGACATTGATCCGGCAGATGGTGCGCGATCTGAACTTCGACGTCGCCGTCATCGGGGTCCCGACGGTTCGCGAGCAGGACGGTCTTGCGCTGTCCTCGCGTAATCGCTACCTCGACCCCGAGCAGCGTGACGCCGCGATGGCGCTGTCGGCCGCGCTGGTCGCCGGGGCGCACGCCGCGGCCGGGGGAGTCGAGGCCATCATCGCCACTGCGCGTGCCGTTCTGGACGAGGCTCCGCTGGTGCAGGTCGACTACCTGGAGGTGCGCGACCCGCATCTCGGTCCGGCTCCCGAACGTGGGGACGGCAGACTGCTCGTGGCGGCCAAGGTCGGCACCACGAGATTGATCGACAATGTCGGTGTCGCAGTCGGCACCGGTTTTCTGGAGGCAGGAGTGGAGCCTGCGGAACGACCAGAAAAAATTAGTCCCGACGATCCGAAAAGCTGAGGGCACAACATGTTTCGAACAATGATGAAGTCCAAGATCCATCGCGCCACCGTCACGCACGCCGATCTGCACTACGTGGGCTCGGTGACCGTCGATCAGGATCTGATGGAGGCAGCCGACCTGCTCGAAGGCGAACAGGTCACCATCGTCGACATCGACAACGGTGCGCGGCTCGAAACGTACGTGATCACCGGTGAGCGCGGCAGCGGTGTCATCGGGATCAACGGCGCTGCAGCGCATCTGGTCGATCCGGGTGACCTGGTGATCCTGATCGCCTACGGCGTGATGAACGAGCAGGAGGTGGCCGACTACGCGCCGAGGGTGGTGTTCGTCGACGAGAAGAACCGGCCCGTCGAGCTGGGAAGCGATCCGGCTCATGCGCCCGCGGGCTCGGGTCTGATCACACCGCGCGATCTGCGGGCCGATTCCGTGCTGGTCTGATTCGATGCTCCTCGCGATCGATGTACGCAACACCAGTACCGTGGTCGGCCTGTTCACCGGCACCGGTGATCATTCGAAGCTACTGCGGGACTGGCGCATTCGCACCGACCCTCATGTGACGGCCGATGAACTGGCACTGATGCTGCGCGGCCTGCTGGGTGAGGACGCGGACCAGATCACCGGAGTCACCGCACTGTCGACCGTTCCGTCGGTGCTTCGGGAGATGCGGACGATGCTCGCGCGCTACTGGGATCACGTGGTGCACGTGATGGTCGAACCCGGCGTGCGGACCGGCGTGCCGTTGCTGGTCGACAATCCCAAGGAGGTCGGTGCCGATCGCATCGTCAATACCCTTGCCGCACACGACCTGTACGGAACGGCGTGCATCGTGGTGGATTTCGGAACCACCACCTGCGTCGACGTCGTCTCGGCCAAGGGGGAATTTCTCGGCGGTGCCATCGCTCCCGGGCTGGAGATGTCCGCGTCGGCCATGTCCACTCGCACGGCCACGCTGCGTGAGGTGGAGATGATCCGGCCCCGTTCGGTACTGGGCAAGAACACCGTGGAGTGCATCCAGTCGGGCACCATCTTCGGGTTCGCCGGTCTGGTCGACGGCCTCGTCGGGCGAATTCGACGAGAGGTTCCCGAGGTGACGGGCGCGGACGTCGCCATCATCGGTACCGGAGACATCGCAGCGTTGATCTTGCCCGAGTCGACGACCATCGAGCACCACGAACCCGACCTGACCCTCGAGGGGCTGCGTCTGGTCTACGAACGCAACATGGCCAAACGACGCCCCCGCTGAACGGCTGGCGCATCGTGCGATGGTGTGCCAGAATCGTCGTCGTGATGACGTGCATGGCCACCCAGGAGTGTTGTCGAGGCTGAACCCTGCCTCGTTCATACGCACCCCTGGAGTAGAGCTTCATGCTTTCCACACCTGTACTTTCCGTACCTTCGCGCACCCCTTTGTCGTCGCGCTCGGTCTCGACGCTTCCGACCCGGTTGCGCCCACCCGACCTGCTGCGCATCACCGACCAGGGCGCATCCGACGTCCTCGAGGGCCGCTTCGACCACCTGCTTCCCGGCGGCGGTCGCTGGCCGACCGACGAGCGTTGGGCCGCCCGACTGCATTCCGACGACGACCTCGACGTCTGGTTGATCAGCTGGGTTCCCGATCGTTCCACCGAACTGCACGATCACGCGGGATCGCTCGGTGCGCTCACCGTTCTCAGTGGCTCGCTTCTCGAATATCGTTGGGCCGGAACAGGACTGAAGGAGCGTCACCTCGACGCCGGTGATCAGGCGTCGTTCCCGCTCGGTTGGGTTCACGACGTGATGCACGATCCGGCGTCCACCACGACCGGCCCCACCCTCAGCGTGCACGCCTACTCGCCGCCCCTGACGGCGATGTCCTACTACGAAGTGACCGAACGGTCCACGCTGCGTCGCACCCGTAGCGAGCTCACCGACGAACCCGAGAAGGCCACGCTGTGACCATCCCCGCCATGACCATTGTCGAAATGCTCGAATCCGCACGCGAAACCATCGATCGAATGACCGTCTTCGAGCTGCGCGACGCCGTCGACCGCGGAGCCGTCGTCGTCGACATCCGGCCCCAGGCGCAGCGCGCCGTCGAGGGAACGCTGCCCGGGGCGCTCGCCATCGAACGCAACGTCCTCGAATGGCGTCTGGACCCGACGAGCGATGCGCGCCTGGCGATCGCCGTCGACCACGACGTCGAATGGATCGTCATCTGCTCCGAGGGTTACACCTCGTCTCTCGCCGCCGCGTCGCTCAAGCTGCTGGGTCTGCACCGGTCCACCGATCTGGTCGGCGGTTACCAGGCGCTGAAGTCGGCAGGACTGCTCGGTGTGCTCACGCAGGCGAAGCACTGCGTCCGTGAGGCCGAGGCCGTCGCTGCGCACTGATCGTCCGCACCGGATCGGACTGTAAAGTGTGTGCGCGTGACTGACACAGATTCCACCCAGCAGGCCGACGACACCCCGGAGCAACTACGGATTCGTCGTGCCAAGCGCGCCGCGCTGCTCGAGCGTGGGGTCGAGGCGTATCCGGTGTCGGTTCCACGCACGCACTCCTTGCTCGAGATCAGGACCGAATTTCCCGAACTCGAACCCGACACGACGACCGGTCTGGTCGTCGGCGTCGTAGGCCGGGTCATCTTCGTGCGCAACACCGGAAAGCTGTGTTTCGCCACGCTGCAGGAGGGCGACGGCACTCAGCTGCAGGCCATGATCAGCCTGGCAGGTGTCGGCGAGGACGCTCTCGCACAGTGGAAGTCCGATGTCGATCTCGGCGACTTCGTGTTCGTGCACGGCGAGGTGATCAGCTCCCGCCGCGGCGAGCTGTCCGTGATGGCCGACGCGTGGCAGATCGCATCGAAGTCGTTGCGTCCGTTGCCCGTCGCGCACAAGGAGCTGAACGAAGAGACGCGCATTCGGCAGCGGTATCTGGATCTGATCACGCGTCCGGAGGCCAGGGAAACCGCCCGCAAGCGCATCGCCGTCGTTCGGGAACTACGCAACGCACTCGAGCGTCGCGGCTTCCTCGAGGTCGAGACTCCGATGTTGCAGACCTTGCACGGCGGCGCGGCGGCTCGGCCGTTCGTCACCCATTCCAATGCCATGGACACCGACCTCTACCTCCGGATCGCGCCGGAACTGTTTCTCAAGCGCTGCGTCGTCGGCGGCATCGAGAAGGTGTTCGAGATCAACCGGAACTTCCGCAACGAGGGTGCCGACTCCTCGCATTCGCCGGAGTTTGCGATGCTCGAGACATACGAGGCCTACGGGACGTACGACGACTCGGCGAAAATGACGCGTGAACTCGTCCAGGAAGTGGCCATGGCCGCACTCGGGTCCACAGTCGTCACGCTGCCCGACGGCACCACCTACGACCTCGGCGGCGAGTGGACGACGCTCGAGATGTACCCGTCGTTGTCCGAATCGCTCGGGTTCGACGTCACCCCCGACACCACCGTCGACGAACTGCTCGCGATCGCCGACAAGGTCGGGGTGGAGGTGCCGCGCAAGGACGGCGTCCCGATCTACGGCCACGGCAAGCTCGTCGAGGAACTGTGGGAACACCAGGTCGGCGACGCCTTGACCGAGCCCACGTTCGTCCGTGACTTCCCGGTCGAGACGTCCCCGCTGACGCGTCAGCATCGCAGCAAGCCCGGCGTCACCGAGAAGTGGGATCTCTACGTTCGCGGATTCGAGTTGGCCACCGGCTACTCCGAACTGGTCGACCCGATCATCCAGCGTGAGCGTTTCGAGGATCAGGCGCGTCAGGCCGCGGCAGGCGACGACGAGGCCATGGTGCTCGACGAGGACTTCCTCGCCGCGATGGAACAGGGCATGCCGCCGACCACCGGAACCGGCATGGGCATCGACCGCCTGCTGATGGCGCTGACCGGCTTGGGGATCCGCGAAACTATCCTGTTCCCCATCGTCAAGCCTTCCCAGGCCTGATCGAACGGTGAAGAGCTGTTCGCCAGCAGCGGACAGTGAACGGGAAACGTTTTGCATAGTGCCTGCGTTATGAACAATAAGCAGGCAAGGCAGTCCGCACACGTGGGCCGTCGCGCAGCATTTCAGGGGTGGAGGGTCGGCGTTCGTCACGTCGGCCAACTACAGTGAGAAGCAGTCTTACCTTCAAATGCACAAGCGACCCGGCGTGTTGGACACTGCGGCGCTAGAAGAACTGGTGGGCGAGCTACCACCCGCCAAGAAGTGAGGGAGAGCGATGTTCGAGAGGTTCACCGATCGCGCGCGGCGTGTTGTCGTCCTGGCTCAAGAAGAAGCCCGGATGCTCAACCACAACTACATCGGCACGGAGCACATTCTGCTCGGCCTCATCCACGAGGGCGAAGGCGTCGCAGCCAAGTCTCTCGAGTCGCTGGGCATCTCCCTCGAAGGAGTACGCAGCCAGGTAGAGGAGATCATCGGTCAGGGTCAGCAGGCTCCGTCCGGTCACATTCCGTTCACCCCGCGCGCCAAGAAAGTACTCGAGCTCAGCCTGCGTGAAGCACTGCAGCTCGGCCACAACTACATCGGCACCGAGCACATTCTGCTGGGACTGATCCGCGAAGGCGAAGGCGTCGCAGCTCAGGTTCTGGTCAAGCTCGGAGCCGACCTCAACCGCGTGCGTCAGCAGGTCATCCAGCTGCTGTCGGGCTACCAGGGCAAGGAGCCGTCCGAGAGCGGCAGCGGCCGCGGCGAGGCGGGCACCCCGTCGACGTCACTGGTTCTCGACCAGTTCGGCCGCAACCTCACCCAGGCCGCGCTCGAAGGCAAGCTCGACCCGGTCATCGGTCGCGCGAAGGAAATCGAGCGCGTCATGCAGGTGCTGTCGCGTCGCACCAAGAACAACCCGGTCCTCATCGGCGAGCCCGGTGTCGGTAAGACCGCAGTCGTCGAAGGCCTGGCTCAGGCCATCGTCAACGGCGAGGTTCCCGAGACGCTCAAGGACAAGCAGCTCTACACCCTCGACCTCGGCTCGCTCGTGGCCGGCAGCCGGTACCGCGGTGACTTCGAGGAGCGCCTGAAGAAGGTGCTCAAGGAGATCAACACCCGCGGCGACATCATCCTGTTCATCGACGAGCTCCACACGCTCGTCGGCGCAGGTGCCGCCGAAGGTGCCATCGACGCAGCATCGATCCTCAAGCCCAAGCTGGCTCGTGGCGAACTGCAGACCATCGGTGCCACCACCCTCGACGAGTACCGCAAGTACATCGAGAAGGACGCCGCACTCGAGCGTCGTTTCCAGCCCGTCCAGGTCGGCGAGCCGACCGTCGAGCACACCATCGAGATCCTCAAGGGTCTGCGCGATCGCTACGAGGCACACCACCGCGTCTCGATCACCGACGGTGCCCTCGTAGCTGCCGCCACTCTGGCCGACCGGTACATCAACGACCGGTTCCTGCCCGACAAGGCAATCGACCTCATCGACGAAGCAGGCGCGCGGATGCGCATCCGCCGGATGACCGCGCCGCCAGACCTGCGCGAGTTCGACGACAAGATCGCCGACGCGCGCCGGGAGAAGGAATCGGCCATCGACGCACAGGACTTCGAGAAGGCCGCGAACCTGCGCGACAAGGAGAAGACGCTCGTCGGTCAGCGCGCCGAGCGGGAGAAGCAGTGGCGCTCCGGTGACCTCGACGTCATCGCCGAGGTGGACGACGAGCAGATCGCCGAGGTTCTGGGTAACTGGACCGGCATCCCCGTCTTCAAGCTCACCGAGGAAGAGACCACTCGTCTGCTCCGCATGGAGGACGAACTGCACAAGCGGATCATCGGTCAGGTCGAGGCAGTCAAGGCCGTCTCGAAGGCGATCCGTCGTACCCGTGCAGGACTGAAGGACCCGAAGCGTCCGTCGGGCTCGTTCATCTTCGCCGGCCCGTCCGGTGTCGGTAAGACCGAGCTGTCGAAGGCTCTGGCGAACTTCCTCTTCGGCGAGGACGACGCACTCATCCAGATCGACATGGGCGAGTTCCACGACCGCTTCACCGCGTCGCGCCTGTTCGGTGCTCCTCCCGGATACGTCGGGTACGAAGAGGGCGGCCAGCTCACCGAGAAGGTCCGTCGCAAGCCGTTCTCCGTCGTGCTGTTCGACGAGATCGAGAAGGCCCACCAGGAGATCTACAACACCCTCCTGCAGGTGCTCGAAGACGGTCGTCTCACCGACGGCCAGGGACGCACGGTCGACTTCAAGAACACCGTGCTGATCTTCACCTCGAACCTCGGTACCTCGGACATCTCGAAGGCAGTCGGCCTCGGCTTCTCCTCGGGCGAAGGCACCGGATCGAACTACGAGCGGATGAAGCTCAAGGTCAACGACGAGCTGAAGAAGCACTTCCGCCCCGAGTTCCTCAACCGTATCGACGACATCGTCGTGTTCCACCAGCTCACCAAGGACGAGATCATCCAGATGGTCGATCTCATGCTCAACCGAGTCGAAGGTGCGCTCAAGAACAAGGACATGGCGATCGAGGTCACCGAGAAGGCGAAGTCGTTGCTCGCCAAGCGCGGATTCGATCCCGTCCTGGGTGCGCGGCCACTGCGTCGCACCATCCAGCGCGAGATCGAGGACCAGCTGTCGGAGAAGATCCTCTTCGGCGAGATCGAAGCCGGCCAGATCATCCTGGTCGACGTCGAGAACTGGGACGGCGAAGGCGCAGGCGAGGACGCGAAGTTCACCTTCCGCGGTGAGAAGAAGGCGATCATCGTCCCCGACGAGGTCCCGGTCGACCTGGCCAAGGCCACCGGAGACAGCGACAGCGAGTAGCTCCACCAGCTCCGTACAACGGGCGATCCTCTTTCGAGAGGATCGCCCGTTGTCGTCTGTCCACCCGCCCGCTTACCCACCCGCCCACCCGCCCACCCGCACAGCCCGCCCACCCACCCCCGTTCGCGTCAATGGACCATTGCACCCTTCAGACGTATGTAGTGGTCCATTCACGCAGATCAGCTACGCGGGTGAATGGCACATTGCAGCGCTCAGACGTGTGCAGTGGTCCATTGACGCAGGACCCGAGCGCCGAGGGCAACGGCAATGACAACAAGTTCGGCGAGCAGGATCCAGAACAGCAGCGCGATGTCTGGAGCCCAGCGGGCCAGTGTCGAGATCGGCGCATCGGCGAGTGCGGGCAGCGAAAAGTACAGCAGTCCAGCTGCGCCGAGGGCGGCCAGTGCATGCGCGGGTGCCCATCGTCCGGGAGCGGTTCGGAATCCGAGGAGCGCTCTGGTCGCACAGATCGCCAACAGCACCGCGAGGGTGGTCGACGCGATCAGTGCAACTTCGTACGGACCGAAGCCGGCGGTAGGAGGGTCATCCATGCCGAGTCGCGCGAGCACGAGGGAGCGGGCAGCCGAGGCCAGAGCATCGGCCTCGAGTTCGCCGTATCTGTTGGTCGCGAACACCACTGCCAGGTGTCGTTCCGGAACGAGTGCGACGTGAGTGAAATAGCCGGGGACCGCCCCGGAATGCCACCGCATCTCGGTACCGTCGGGCAGCGTTTCGACGTACCACCCGTATCCGTACGCCGCCCCCGAACCCGTCGGCACCGTATCCGGACTGTTCGACGCCGGAGCGGTCAGTTGCCTGGATGCATAGCGTGAGAGTTCGTCGATGGAACCGCTCAGGTAGCCTTAACCCATTCCTGCGGAGTCGATTCCGGTATCGATTCTTCGGGGGAAGGTGAAGAACGGTACGTGGCCGGGTGCGACGGTGTCTGCGGTGTGCACCCCGGTCTCACGGGCGACGACGTCGGCGAAAGGTTCTGACGGCGCTCATCGAAATTCCCCACTAGCGCTCATCGAAATTCCCCACCCGTGTGGCACCGCCAACGAGGGCGGGTCTCCAACGAAGCTGATGGTCTCTGACCACGCACCAGCTATCCGAAGGAGACCCGCTCCTCATGCTTACACAGGAGGAAGATGTGGAAATCAACGCCTTGCACAAACGAGGCTGGAAGATCGCGGACATCGCGCGTCACACCGGCCGCGACCGCAAGACCATCAGGTCGTACCTGAACGGCACCACCACTCCCGGGGTGCGTAAACGCAGCGCACCGGACCCATTCGAGGTGTTCCTCGCCTACGTCACTGCACGTCTGATCGACGACCCACACCTGTGGGTCCGCACGCTCTGCGACGAACTCGAGGACCTCGGCTATCTGATGTCGTATCAAACGCTGCACCGCAAGATCCGCGAACTCAAACTCCGGCCGATCTGCCAAGCGTGCCTGACGGCCACCGAAAGACCCAACGCGGTCATCGAACACCCGCCAGGGGAAGAGACACAATGGGATTGGGTCGATCTACCCAACCCACCCGCCTCGTGGGGCTGGGGATCGATGGCCCACCTGTTCGTCGGAACTCTGGCGTGTTCGGGCAAATGGCGCGGCGTCCTCGCACCGAACATGACCCAACCACATGTCGTCGACGGACTCGACCGGATCTGCCGAGGCCTCGGCGGGATCAGCCGAGTCTGGCGGTTCGACCGAATGGCCACAGTCTGCCACCCCGAGTCCGGCCGGGTCACCGCCAGCTTCACCGGCGTCGCGAAACATTACGGTGTCTCCGTTGCGATCTGCCCACCGAGGCGCGGCAACCGCAAAGGTGCAGTGGAGAAGTCCAATCACACTGCAGCGCAGCGGTGGTGGCGAAATCTCTCCGACGATCTGAGCGTCGAGCAAGCCCAAGCGAGCCTCGATCGGTTCTGCAGTCTGCGCGGCGATACTCGCTTGCGGCCGACGAAGGACGGCAAAACTTCGGTAGCGACGATCGCCACCGCCGAAGGACTGCATCCGATGCCGCCGTCCGCGTATCCCGCGATCCTGTCCACTCATCGAGTCGTATCCCGGCAGGCGTTGGTGTCCTACCGCGGCAACCGCTACTCAGTGCCGCCCGAGCTCGCGTCCGCGCAGGTCACCGTCACCCACGTTCTCGGGACCGACGTCATCGACATCGTCACCACCTCGGGTATCGCCATCGCCCGGCACCGGCTGGCGGCCGATGGGACCGGGGCGATGGTCCGCGATCACGGCCACATCTACGCCCTCGAGCAAGCAGCGATGGCCGGCGCGAACACCGGACGTCCGCACCGCCGCAAGGAACGTATTCCGCCCGGACCGGACGCACTCGCCGCTGCAGAGAAGCTCCGAACAACAACCAGTGCAACATATCCCGACGCAGCGGACAGATCGGAAAACGACAGTCACGCAACCGAATCCGATACCGCAGGAGCGATTATCTACGACCTGTCGATCTATGAACGCGCCGCACACGGAAGGAACACCCTGTCATGACCGACCAGAAAGCTGCCACGAACGCCGACCGGTTACCGGCCCCGAACACCGCCGCTGCAGCCAGCCTTTACCAACGCCTGCGGGGGCATCTCGCTGTCCTGAAACTTCACGACGCCGCCGAAGCGCTGCCGTCGGTCCTCGATCAAGCAGCCGCCGAAGAACTGTCGATGACCGCGGCGTTGGACCGGTTGCTCTCGATCGAGGTCGAGGCCACCGAAGCCCGCCGACTGAACGGCAGACTCCGATTCGCGTGCCTGCCGACACCGGCATCGCTCGAGGACTTCGACTACGACGCAGCCGCTGGTGTCGACAGGAAGTTGATCGAGGAGTTGGCGACCTGCCGATACTTGGAGACAGCGACGAATGTGCTGCTCATCGGCCCGCCCGGGGTCGGCAAAACGCATCTGTCGGTCGGGCTGGCGCGTGCCGCAGCTCATGCCGGCTATCGAACGTATTTCACCACCGCAGCTGATCTCGCTGCCCGCTGTCATCGAGCCGCTCTCGAAGGAAGGTGGGCTACGACGATGCGGTTCTACGCTGGACCGACACTTCTCGTCGTTGATGAACTCGGCTACCTACCGTTGCCCGGCGAGGCAGCGTCGGCGTTGTTTCAGGTTGTCTCGCAACGGTATATGAAGACGTCGATCGTGATGACCACCAACCGTGGCGTGGGATCGTGGGGTGAAGTGCTCGGTGACAACACCGTCGCAGCAGCCATGCTCGACCGGCTTCTGCATCGATCCGTCGTGCTCAACCTCGACGGTGATTCCTACCGTCTCCGAGACCACAACGCCAGATCGGAGAAGCTCCGCAAAGCCACCACAGGAACCCGCCAACCACTACAGTGAAGTTCGCTCACGAGTGGGGAATTTCGGTGAGCGCGGTTGGGGAATTTCGCTGAGCCTCGTCAGTTCGGCGGTGGCCTTCTCGACGATCGCTTGCAGCAGTAGGTAGTTCAGGCTCGAGTAACGGAAGGTGCCGCGTTCGGCGGCCCTGACGTCCAGGGCGGGGAGGATGTCGAGCGCTCGCTCCGTGCGCCCCCACACGTCCAGTTCGGTCACATCGTGCGGGAGGCCGCTCGTGTGGTGGATCAGGTCGTCGATCGTGACGTTGTCCGGAAGGATCGAATCGCTTTCCGGCAGAATCGAATTCACGGATCCGTCCAGCGTCAGGGCTCGGTTTTCGGCGAGTGAGTACACCGTGGCCGCCGTCACCGACTTCGATACCGAACCCCACACGAACGGAGTCGTCTCGTCGATCGGCGCACCGTCTCCGTCCACCCCGTACTCGACGTTCTCCAAGACTTCGTGCTCGGAGACGACGCGGAATGCGACTCCCGGCAGTCCGAGTTCGTCTGCAACGGCTCGGATGTCCGACGCCACGCCGGGGTCCGGTGGGGTGGGGGAGCCTGCGGTCAGGACTGCTACGACGGTCAGCAGGGCGTGGACGATGCGCATGATTGGAGTGAATCAACCTCATCGCGGTCGACGCCTCGGTGAACACCCTGATTTCACACCTGAGATCAGCTTCCGCCTATCGGGTCGTTCCTGCAAGCTCCACTCCTGCGCGGACGAGGCCTGCGATCCAGGGCATCACGTCGTCGTAGGCCGCCAGGGATCCGGGTAGGTGGTTCGCGCCCTCCACCGGGATGGCCGGCAGATCGTATTCGCGGTAGGTGACGTCTGCGCCCAGATCGCGCCAGCGCCCGAGCAGGGTGCGGCTCTGCTCGACGGGCACGGTGTCGTCCTCGACTGCGTGCGAGAGATACACCGGCATGGCAGGGGCGATGCGCCCGACGGTGTTCGTCTCGGTGATCTCGGCCAGCACCGGGTTGCTCAGTTGCTCGGTCAGTGGTCGGCCGTCGCGGGTGAGCTCGGTCGTTCGTACGGTTGCGGTGGCCGCGGGGTCGGTGGTGCACCAGTTCTGTGCGGCGTCGAGCGCGGCGATCCCGTCGGAGTCGAAGAGGTCGCGGATGCCTGCCGCTCGTTCCGGGTAGGCGTTGATCATCCCGTCGACCGTGAAGAGCGCGGCGCTACCGAGGCGGGTGTTGTCGAGCGTGTCGATGTTGAGGGTCGGATCCGCCGGTGGCGCACCGACGTACGCGCCCCGGACGTTCAGCTCGGGAGCGTAGGTGGAGGCGAGTTCGGCAGCGGATGCGGACGCGAACCCGCCTTCGGAGTAGCCGAACAGCACCACCGGGGTGGTCGGCTCGACGTCCGCGGTTCTGGCGGCGTCCAGCAGCGCACGGCCCGAGGCGACTCGGTTCAGGTACGTGTGCCCGCCGGGGGTGCCCAGGCCCTGGTAGTCGGTCGCGACGACGCGATATCCGGCCAACAGCAGCGGCAGGATGGCCGGGGACGAACCGACTGTCCCGAGAACAGCCGATCCGGCGCAGCGGTCCGCCATACCGGAGGTGCCGGGCGCGTACGCGATCACCGGCCGGGGTCCGGGGCCGACCCACGGAGCGGTAGGGGTCATGGTGTAGCCGGATACGACCATGGGCTGATCGTGTGTGTCGGTGGACCGATAGAGAATCCGCTCGATGTCGAATCCGAGACCGAACCCTTTGGGCGAGTTGACGGGCAGGCTTCGGACCACCTCGCCGAGCGTCGCGCTGTCGACCGCCGCAACCGGCGCGTCGTAGAACTCCGTCAGAGGGCTCGCGCCGGCCGTCGGCGTCGAGAATCCGGCGATCGCGATCGACAGGATCGCGGTTGCCACGATCGTCGCTGCGCGCGGGCAGTTCCTCGATTGTCGCACCCGTCGTGTCGACATCTTCGCACTCGGTAGCCCGGTCACCCCGCTGACGTTAGCCTGAGAAACAGGCCCACAGAGGGTCGACTACGAAAGGATTCGGTTCGATGCCAACTCGTACTTCACGCACAGCTTGGAACGGAACGCTGGAACAAGGTTCCGGTCAGGTCGAGCTGTCCAGTTCCGGCGCGGCGACTTTCGATGTGTCGTTTCCCAAGCGCGCCGCCGAGAACGCCGACGGCACCACCAGTCCCGAGGAATTGATCGCCGCGGCTCACTCGAGTTGCTATGCGATGCAGTTGTCGGCGTTGATCGCCGAGGCGGGCGGCACCCCACAGAGTCTCGAGGTCACCGCCGATGTCTCGCTGGGTCCCGATGAACCGGGTTTCAAGCTGACCGGCATCAAACTCACCGTGCGGGGCGAGGTCGAGGGTCTCGATGCAGACGGGTTCGCGAAGGCGGCTCAGGCGGCAAAGGAAACCTGCCCCGTCAGCAAGGCTCTCACCGGTGTCGAGATCACATTGGACGCGGCTCTCGAAAGCTGAACGGACAAATCGCCCGATGTGAGACTGGCGAACGATCGTCAGGTTTGAAATAGTTCGTTACTCGACCCATCTGCAGGGTGATTCGGTAACGAATCGTGTTCAAACGTCGGGTTCGATCGGCTGATGCGTACGTTCGGGGTATGCACCGACCGGCCTAGGAAGGATCAGCCCCACCATGTTGTGGACGCGCTTCCTGGGCTTCGGTGTACTCGCCGTAGCGGCGTACGCAATAGCCCCGCCGGGCATACCCCAGGGTGCGATATACGCAATCGTGCTTCTGGCCACAATCGTCGCGTTCGTCTACCGCTACTTTCGGGAACCCGGGCCGGACAAGCGGACGTGGAAGTACATGGCCGTCGGCGTCGGCTCCTGGGGTATCGGCGACGTGCTGATCGCGATGGTACAGGTCAGCGGTGGACGAGTATCGACGTTCTCCTCGTCCGACATCTTCTACCTGTTCGGCTATCTGGTGATCGCCGTCGGCTTCGCACGAGCCGCCGACGAGAACGGGCTCGTGTTCGGGTGGGAAGAACTGCTCGAGTGTCTGGTGGTTGCAGTCGGTATCGGACTCGCCACTTGGGTGTTCGTCATCCCCGGCGATTCGGCGTTGTCGTTTCCGTCGGCGATGGAATTGTGGCCTGCCACGGTCTACCTCACCATCGACGCGTTTCTGCTCACGCTCGTCGGAAGTCTGTACCTGCTGACCCGCTCGACAACGGTGCCGTTCCTGGCGGCAGCGGCCGGAGTCGTGTTCCTGGTGTCTGCCGATTTCGCGTCCTATGCCACGGTCGACTCGTCCGAGCTCTACCGTTCGACCCTCCTGAACACGCTGTGGTTGGCCGCGTACGTGTGTTTCGGAGTGATCGCCCTGCACATTCCGGAGCGGGCGGTGTCGCGGGTCGACCGGTCCAGCCCCTTCAGATTCGGGCGTGTGAGATTTCTCGGACTCGCGGTCGCGGTCGCCGTGACACCCCTCGCGATGGCTGTTCAGTTGGCCCGGGGGGTTCCGGTCCAGCAGTGGGGGTGGGTGATCGTGCTGTCGTCGGCGATGATCATCGCGCTCGTCGGGTGCCGTATCGCGTACTTCCTCGAGACGCTGCGGCGGCAGGCCGCAGTGCTCGAGGACGTGGCTCGGACGGATGCGGTGACCGGGCTGGCCAGTCGCCGCCTGCTCCGAGAGCGGTTGGACACGATGCTCGCCGGACGCGGCGAGTCGGACGTATTCACGCTCGTGGTGGACATCGACCGCTTCGCGCAGATCAACGAGACCTTCGGGTACAGCGTGGGAGACAGTGTCCTGCGCGAGATCGGTCATCGCCTGGTCGCATCGGTGCGATCCGACGACCTCGTCGGACGGCTCGGTGGGGATCAGTTCGTCGTCGCCATGCGCAGGCGTCCCGGCCAGATCGACGTATCGGACACCGCCGAGCAACTCCAGTTCGCAGTCAGTAGAACGATGTTCGTGCACGACATCAACGTGGCACTCGACGCGACGGTCGGAATCGCAGCCATAGAAGTCTGCCCGGCGGTCTCGGGTTCGGGTTCGGCGACCGTGTCGATAGACGGCGAATCGATGCTGCAGCGGGCGCACGTGGCCCTGACTGCCGCGAAGGCGGGCCACACTCGTATCGGTCGCTACGAACCCGACATGGATCGCGACCGACACGATCACATGCGGTTGCTGGGCGAACTCGACAAGGCCATCGGTGACCACCAGCTTCGAGTGTTCTTTCAGCCTTGCCTGGATCTGGAATCCGGCAGTGTCGATCGCGTCGAGGCGTTACTGCGGTGGCAGCACCCACGTGAGGGTCTGATCGGACCGTCGATGTTCCTGCCCGACGCCGAGCGCACCGGTATGTTGCCCGCCATCACCGCCCTCGTGCTCGACGAGGCCTTGGCTCAGTGCAGCGAGCTGCGTCGACGTGGAGTCAATCTGTCTGTCTCGGTGAATCTTTCGGTGAGAAACCTACTGGACGAGACGCTCACCGAACAGGTCGCGGCCGCGTTGGCGAAACATTCGGTTCCCGCGCATGCCCTGGAGTTCGAGGTCACCGAGACAACGGCGATGACCGATCCGGTGCGCTCGGTGAACGCGTTGACGTCCCTTCGTGGCCTCGGCGTCACCATCGCGATCGACGACTACGGCACCGGCTACAGCTCGTTGGCCTATCTGCAGACTCTGCCGGTGCAGACTCTCAAGATCGACCGCTCGTTCGTGTCGAAGATGAACACCGAAGAGACCGACGCATCGATCGTGCGCTCGACCATCGACCTGGCTCGAAGTCTCGGGGTGCGGGTGATGGCAGAGGGAGTCGAGGACGCGGGCACGTTGGACGCGCTCCGAGAATTGGGCTGCGACGGTGCTCAGGGCTACTTCCTCGGCAGGCCGATGCCGGCCGAGTTCCTGGCGGAAGCTGTGGCGAAACTGGATTCGCAGATGCCGACGAGACTCGAATGGGAGCTCGCCCGCGAACGCATCTGAGCGGACGCGTGCGCTCTTCAGGACGCGGCAGGCACGTCCAGTACGACCTCGAATTCGAGCAGGGATGCTCCGGACGAGACCGGCTTCGCAGAACTGGCTCCTGCGTGAGCCTCCCGCGACGGTCCCGCCGACCATGCCTGGAACGACTCCTCGTCCTCCCATTGGGTGACGACGAAGTAGCGCGACTCGCCCTTGACCGGCCGCAGCAGTTGGAACCCGAGGAAACCCGGGGAGCCGTCGACCGACCCGGCGCGCGCGGCGAAGCGCTTCTCGAGTTCGGGGCCCGCGCCCTCGGGTACGTCGATCGCATTGATCTTCACAATGGCCATGCCCGCGAGATTACTCCGCCGATATGCTCGGTGGTGATGCTCTACGACGAGGGTGGATCCGGCCGTTCGATTCTGCTGCTGCACGGGCTGATGGGCAGCGCCGCCACCTGGCGGCGGCAGGTTCCGTGGCTTCGAGAATTCGGGCATGTGCACTCCTACGATGCGCCGGGGCATCGCCGTCCTGCGCCGACCGAGCTCACGACCGAGTTCTTCGTGGCCGACCTGCTCGAGCATCTCGAGGCGTTGGGTCCCAGTGTGTTGATCGGTCATTCGATGGGCGCACTGCACGGTTGGTGTGCCGCCGCCGAGCGCCCCGACCTGGTTTCCGCCATGGTGGTCGAGGACATCTCTCCGGATTTCAGGGGACGGACCGCCGATGATTGGGCAGCGATGATGCGGGCGTGGCCGCAACCCTTTCCCGACGCCGATGCGGTGCTGGCGTTCTTCGGAGATGTTGCGGGACAATACTTTCTGGATTCCTTCGTGCGAAGTGACGATGGCTGGCGCCTGCACGGTGAGGTGGACGTCTTCGAGGCGATCTCGCAGGAGTGGGGGACTCGACACTTCTGGGACGAGTGGGAGGCCGTCGAGGCTCCGGTGTTGCTGATCGAAGGTGAACACACCATCACCCCGGCCGGTCAGATGCAGCGAATGCACTCGGGCAAGCCCGGATCGGCGTACGTGCGGATCGAGAAGGCGGCGCACCTGATTCACGACGAGGCACCCGAGGGGTATCGCACGGCGGTGCAGGAGTTCCTGCGCGCACTAGGATGATCCGAATGCCGCTCGCGAAGCTCAACGGAATCGACCTCAACTACGACGTCACCGGCGACGGTCCGCTGGTGGTGTTGGTGATGGGTACCGGTAGCCCGGGACGCGTGTGGCGAACCCATCAGGTTCCGGTGCTGGTGAAGCAGGGGTACCGGGTGGTGACCTTCGACAATCGGGGTATCGCACCGTCTTCCGAGTGCGCGAGCGGAATGACGCTCGACGATCTGGTCGCCGACACCGCTGCCCTCATCGAACACCTCGGTGGCGGGCCTGCACGCGTCGTGGGCACCTCGATGGGAGCGCGCGTGACGCAGGAACTGGCCTTGGCCCGGCCGGATCTGGTGTCGCATGCAGTGATGATGGCCACCTTCGGCAAGACCACCACTTTTCGTGCGCAGATGTCGAAGGGTGAGAAGGATCTTCACGACGCCGGGGTCGAACTCCCCGCGTCGTATCGGGCGGCGATGACTGCGATGCAGAACTTTTCGCCGAAGACCCTCGCCGACGACTCGGCGATCGGTGATTGGCTGGCGATCCTCGAATACTCCGGTGGCAGAAAGACTGCGGGTATGCGTGCGCAGATCGGACTCGAAATGCGTTCAGGGACGGACCGATTGGCGGCGTACCGGGCGATCAGGGCGAAATCTCTGGTGATCGGATTCGCTGATGATCGCATGATTCCGGTACAGCAGTGCCGCGACGTCGCCTCCGCGATACCCGGTGCGCAGTACGTCGAAATCGCCGACACCGGTCACTTCGGATACCTCGAACGCCCCGATGCGGTCAATGCCGCGCTGGTGGAGTTCCTGGCGTCCTAGCCGTCCGAGCCCTCGCCCGCGAGGGCGAACAATCCCGATTCGGTTTGTTCGATCAAGCCGTCGGTGAGCAGTGAATCGAGAGCTCGGTCGCGTTGGGTCGGGTCGGTGGTCCAGACGATGTCCAGCTGAGCGCGCTCGACCGGTCCGGTGCTCTCGCGCAGCACCGACATGAGCTTGCCGCGCACCTGACGATCCGTCCCCGCGAACTTCTGGACCTTCTTGGCCGGGCCGGTGTGCGCGGGCCTGCCTGCCTCGATCCAGGCGCACTCCGGCAGTGGGCACAGCAGGCAGGCCGGATTCTTGGCGGTACAGATCAGTGCGCCCAGTTCCATCAACGCCGCCGAGTAGCGCGCGGCGCGCGGGACGCTCTCGGGAAGCAGCTGTTCCACATCGGCCAGATCCCGCGAGGTCGAGGGATTTCCGGGCTCGGCGTTGCCGTGCATCGCACGCGCGACGACGCGTCGAACATTGGTGTCCACCACAGGAACTCGCTGACCGTAGGCGAAAGTCGCGACCGCTCTTGCGGTGTATGCGCCGATGCCCGGCAGACCCAACAGAGTCTCGACGTCGGTGGGCACCTCGTCGCCGTACTCTTCGGAGAGCACCCGGGAGCACTCGTGCAACCGCAGTGCTCGACGCGGATAGCCCAACTTGCCCCACGCGCGGAGCACTTCGGCCTGCGAGGACGCGGCCATCGCCGACGGCAGCGGCCAACGCTGCACCCACTGCTCCCAGATGGGCGCGACCCGCACCACCGGCGTCTGCTGCAGCATGATCTCGCTCATCAGGATCTGCCACGCGCTGACGCCGGGCCTTCGCCACGGCAGGTCGCGTCCGTCGGTGTCGAACCACCCGAGCAGTGCGTCGGCATCGATCGGCAAGTGGTCGCCCTTCTCGTCGTGTCCGTGATCGGTCCCAACAGTAGTCAACCCGACTCGCCGGTAACTCGATCCACGTGCACAATGAAACCCATGCCTGCTTCGAATCCGATCGCTGCCTGGAAGTCACTCAAGGAAGGCAACCAACGGTTTGTCTCCGGAGAGGTCCTGCACCCGTCGCAGGGTATCGAGGATCGCGCCCGCCTCGAGAGCGCTCAGCATCCCGGTGCCATCCTCTTCGGCTGCGCGGACTCGCGTGTTGCTGCAGAGATCATCTTCGATCAGGGCCTCGGTGACATGTTCGTGGTGCGCACCGCGGGCCATGTCGTCGACTCTGCGGTTCTGGGCTCGATCGAGTACGGCGTCGCGGTGCTGAAGGCGCCGCTGATCGTGGTGCTCGGCCACGATCATTGCGGTGCAGTCAAGGCGACCGTCGACGCCCTCGAGAGTGGCGACGTACCCGGTGGCTACATCCGCGACGTCGTCGAACGCGTCACCCCGTCGGTGCTCTCGGCCCGCCGCGACGGCTACCATGCCGTCGACGAGTTCGAGGCCCGCCACGTCGAGGAAACCGGAAATCTGCTGATGCAGCGTTCCCGAATCGTCGCCGAGAAGGTCGAAGCCGGAGAGCTCGCGATCGTCGGGCTCACCTACCAACTGTCGAAGGGTCATGCGCAGTTGCGTGAGGTGATCGGCGACATCGGCGAAATACCAGCCTGAACCACTCCGATCCCATCTCGGTGAGTTCGCTGACGCGACACGCCGCGTGGGCTCAGGGATAGCGTGGCCTCGGCCGCATACGGTTGATTCGTGTTGGAACCGACCGGGCCTTTGCCTCCCGAAATCTACTGGCGACGCCGTGCGCTCGCCATCGGTGCGGCCGTTGTCGTCCTCGGATTGATCGTGTGGTTCATCGCCTCGCTCAGTGGCGGTTCCGACGACACCGAGGCCGCTCCTGCAGGTGTCGTTGCGGCTCCGGCGACGTCCTCGGCTCTGCCGTCACCCAGCTCCTCTGCCTCCGATGCGGATTCCGCCGGTGCAGGTGGCTCCGGTGGCGGTTCGGGTGGATCAGGTGGTTCCGGCGGTTCCGGCGGCTCGGGTGGAGCCACCGACTCCGCTGCCGGTGGTGGCGCAGCTGCGACCACCAGCGGCGCGCCGGCTCCGGTGATCGCCAATCAGTGCTCGGATCAGTCGCTCGCGATCAAGGTGACGCCGGAGCAGGCCACCTACCGGCTGGGCGAAGAGCCCGTGTTCACCGTGGTCATCACCAACATCGGCTCCACCGAATGTCAGCGCGACGTCGGTGCCGGTCTGCAGCAGGCGCTCGTCTACACCCTCGACAATCAGCGCATCTGGTCCAACATCGACTGCTTCCCCAACGCTGCTTCGGATCTGCGCACCTTCAAGCCCGGCGAGCAGGCCGGCTTCACCGTCAAGTGGTCGGGTACCAACTCGGTTCCCGGCTGCGGCGAAGAGCGCATCCCGGTCGGCGTGGGTGCCTACCAGGCAATCGCTCAGCTCGGCGAGCTCAAGAGCGCGCCGGAGCCGTTCAACATCACGGGCTGAGTACGGTCGACTCTCATGACCACCTCGACAGCACTCGCCCGAGCGGCCTACAAGACGCTCGAACCCTTCCACGTCACCGCGTACTTCAATCCCGAACTGGGATCGGCGTACGAGGACACCGGCCTCGACGGGCACGCCTGGTACGTCGGAGCTCGGGCTGCTCCGATGGGTCCGTGCGCGCCGAGTGTCGTCGCTGCTGCGTTCTACAACTTCAATCCGGTACTGATCGAGCGTGCGTGGCCTGCCGCCGTGGCCGTCGGGCTGGAGACGGTGTCCGATCGTCGGTGGGCCCTGCTCGACTCCGTTCTCGGCACGGCTCTCGGCTCCCTGGCGGACGACCCTGCGCTCACCGAGTTGGCGGGGCGTCTGGGCGATATCGGCGACACCGCCTCGTTCGCGGGCCGACCTCTCGCCGCCGCGTGGCACTCCGCCGCTCGACCCGAGGTACCGCATTTGGCCCTCTGGCACTCGATCACCGTCCTCCGTGAGTGGCGCGGTGACGGCCACCTCGCCGCGCTGATCGACGCAGAACTCGATCCAACGGAAGCGGCCGTGTTCCACGAGGCCGACCGGCCGAACCCGCAGCCCGGCCGTCGGGCGCTCGGCAAGCGCATCACGCAGCTCACCCGGGAATGGTCCGAGAGCGAATGGGGTTCTGCCGCAGAACGACTCGCTGCCCGTGGACTGCTCACCGTCTCCGCCGAGGGCGAGACGTTGACCGATGACGGCGTCGCGCTCGATCAGCACATCGAGGATCGCACCGACATCATGGCGTCGGCCGTGTGGAGAGACGTCCCCGATGCCGAGGAGTTGATCACGAGCGCACGACCGTACGTGAAGGCCGTGATCGATGCAGGCTTCCTGCCGGGGACGAAGAAGAAGGCGTCCTAGTCGTACGGTCCCGAGATCGAGGCCTCGGCCAGTCTGGAGAGGCCTTCGCGGATGTGACGGGCCCACAGTCCACCGATGCCGTCGACGGACTGCAGGTCGGCCGAGGTGGCCGCGAGTAGCCCCTGCAGGGTGCCGAACGCGCCGACGAGTCGGTGAATCTGGCTGAACTGCAACCGCGGAACTCGGGTGAGCACCCGGTACCCGCGGGGGCTCATCGGGGTGTCGAGGGCCTCGATGGTCGCGGGATATCCGAAGGCTCGGGCCAGCGTCGTCAGATCCAGCAGATCGACGTCGGTCAGCTTGTCCAGTGCGGCGAGTGCCTTCTCGACTCCGGTGGTGCTCGACGGTTCGTTCCCGGCGAGGTAGTCACGGACGATCAGTTGGCGATCGACGTCGTTGTCGCCCAACAACTCTTCGAGCTGGAGCGCGAGTTGCCTGCCGTCGGTGCCGAGTTCCAGGACGTTCTGTTCGATCTCCACCGACACTCGCCGCACCATCTCGAGACGCTGCGCGACGGTCAGGGCATCCCGCAGGGTCACGAAGTCCTCGATCTCGACGACCGAGAGTTGACGAGTGTTGTCGTCGAGCCTGGCTTTGTAGCGCTCGAGGGTCGCGACGGCCTGATTGGCGCGCGAGAGGATGGTGGCCGAGCCCTCCACGACGTGCCTGACGCCGCCGATGTAGACGCTGACGATGCTCATCGACTGGCTCACCGAGACGACGGGATAGCCGGTTTGCATGGCGGTTCGCTCGGCGGCGCGGTGCCGGGTGCCGGATTCGACGGTGGGGATCTTGTGGTCCGGTACGAGCTGCACATTGGCCCGGACGATTCGTTTGCCGTCGGTCGAAAGTACTACTGCGCCATCCATTTTCGACAGCTCGCGAAGTCTGGTCGGCGCGAACTCGACATCGAGCTCGAATCCGCCGTCACAGATGGCCTCGACCTCGTCGTCGTATCCGAGGACGATCAGGCCGCCGGTGCGGCCGCGCAGAATTCGCTCGAGACCGTCGCGCAGGGCGGTTCCCGGTGCGAGCCGGGCGATGGTCTCGCGCAACGCTGGGGACGGCGTGGTGCCCTCCATGGCCAACCCCCTCGTGTCGTCTCGGCGTGCGGCGTGGTTGCTGCCCGTGCGGGCGATGCATGTCTGCGGATAAAGAGTACTGCGCAACTACGTGCAGGCAGCCCGACAAAGAATACTGCCCGGTGTCATACGGGCCGCATACGCGTGTAGGTCAACGCCTCGCCGACGTTGGTGACGGTCTTGACCTTGATGCCGTCCGGTATGGGGCCTGCATCCTCGGGGACGATGGCGTAGTTGAAGCCCAACCGCGCGGCCTCGGCGAGGCGGCGACCCAGTCCGGCGACGCGGCGCACCTCGCCTGCCAGCCCCACCTCGCCCAGAATCACCATGCCCGGGGGCAGCGGCTGATCGCGGACCGCCGACGCCACGGCCGCAGCCAGCGCGAGATCGGCGGACGGTTCGCTGGTGCGCATGCCGCCGACCGTCGCCGCATAGACCTCCGCCTTGGACACCTTGACCCCGCAGCGGCGTTCCAACACGGCCAGGATCATCGCCACGCGGGCGTGATCGAGCCCGCTGACCGCGCGCCGGGGCGACGGCATCGCGGTGTCCACGATCAGTGCTTGCAGCTCGGCCAACAGCGGCCGTTTGCCGTCCATCGTGACGGTGACGGCAGTGCCGGGCACGGCGTCGCCCCGATGATGCAGGAACAGCCCGGACGGATCACTGATGCCGACGATCCCGGTTTCGCGCAGCTCGAAGCAGCCGACCTCGTCGGATGCGCCGAACCGATTCTTGACGCCGCGGATCATCCGCAGAGTCGAGTGCTTGTCGCCCTCGAAGTTGAGGACCACGTCGACAAGGTGCTCGAGCGAGCGCGGACCTGCCACCGCGCCCTCCTTCGTGACATGCCCGACGAGCAGCACCGCAACCCCGGTCGTCTTGGCCAGCGTGGTCAGCGCGCTCGTGATGGCGCGAACCTGCGTGACACCGCCGATGACGCCGTCGACGTCCGCGGCGAGCATCGTCTGCACGGAATCGACGATCAGCAGGCTCGGCTCGACCTGCTCGACGTGGCCGAAGACGGTGGCGAGGTCGGACTCGGCGGCGAGGAAGACGCGCTCGTGTACCGCGCCGGTCCGATCGGCACGCAACCTCACCTGACCCGCCGACTCCTCGCCCGTGACGTAGAGCGCTCGGCGATCGGGCGCCGATCGGGCCCACCGATGCACCACCTCCAGCAGCAGCGTCGACTTGCCGACTCCGGGCTCGCCGGCGAGGAGCACGACCGAACCGGGGACGAGGCCGCCACCCAGAACACGATCGAACTCGTCGATTCCGGTGGTGTTGGCCTGCGAGGTGGCACTGCTGATGGTCGTCAGAGCTGCAGCGGGCGTGGTGGGAATCATGGCCCCACCGCCCGAACGAAGGGCCGATGCGCCTGCGCGTGTGGCGAGCGGAGCAGCGGTGGCCTGGACTTCGTCCATCGAGCCCCAGTCACCGCACTCGGGGCAGCGACCGACCCATTTGGAGACCGAGTGACGGCACGCGGAGCAGCGGTAGCTCGACTTCAGTTTGACCACGCCGCGAGCCTAACGATGGGCACCGACAGTGTCGGGGCGGCGGCTACTCGCCTTCGCTGTGCTCGGTCACCGCGGACTCGTCGCGCTCGAGCTCGTGGCCGGCATCGACGGGAACGTTGACGACGACCTCGCCCGCGTTGGCGAACTCGAACGTGACCGGCAGGGTCAGGCCCGGCCGAACGTTCTCGGAGATGTCTGCCATCTCGACCTTGATCAGCTGGATCGGCAGCAGCGGATCGTCGAGCTGAACGTCCGCGGGCGTACCTGCGCCGAGCGCGGTCAGCGGAGCGATCTCGGTGCTGCCCGATTCCGCCTCGTCGACGATGGTGACCTCGGCCTCGGGGGAGGAGATGCCGGTCAGCTCGTCGGCCACACCCGGGTTGGAGTTGATGGCCGTGAAACCGAGCTCGACGGTGCCGCCGGGCTCGATGCTGTACTCCTGCGAATCGGGGTACACCACGTGCACGTTGCGCAGCTGGATGTCGCCGACGTCGACGGAGTTGCCGTTGACCGCGGCGACCTGAGTGGCCGTCTGGGAGATCTGACCTGCGCCGCACGCGGTGAGGGCGAGCGCGCCACCGGCGAGAAGAGCGAGGGCAGCGGCCGTCCTGCGATGGCGGCCAAGCGGTGTCGCAGCGTCGATTGCAGTCACTTCGGTCGTCCTCCATGTGGTGCCGGGCCGGCTCGGTCCATCTCGTCCACTAGGGAGAGTAGTAGTTCTCGTCCACCGGCCGCTCGTGGGGTCTGCCGGTGGCCCGATGACGCCAGGTGAGGGTGCCTGCCGAGTGTGAGGACGGCGCAGTGACGCACGTGAAAATGTGGCCCCGGATACACGTCGATCGGTCTGTGTCAACCCCTGATTCGGCACCACTATGCCCCTGACCTGCACCGTTGATATGAGCCGTGGTATTCTGGGTAAATCGAAAGGGGCACTTGTCACATGATTTTCAAGGTCGGAGACACCGTCGTTTACCCCCATCACGGAGCGGCGCTGATCGAAGCGATAGAGACACGCACCATCAAGGGTGAACCGAGAGAGTATCTGGTTCTCAAGGTCGCGCAAGGCGACCTCACCGTTCGAGTTCCCGCGGACAACGCAGAATACGTAGGCGTTCGCGACGTCGTCGGGCAAGAAGGTCTCGACAAAGTCTTCCAGGTGCTTCGCGCGCCGCACACCGAAGAGCCCACCAACTGGTCGCGCCGCTACAAGGCCAACTTGGAGAAGCTCGCGTCCGGTGACGTGAACAAGGTTGCCGAGGTCGTCCGTGATCTCTGGCGACGTGAGCAGGACCGCGGCCTGTCGGCAGGCGAGAAGCGGATGCTCGCCAAGGCGCGTCAGATCCTGGTCGGCGAGCTCGCACTCGCCGAGGGAACGGATCAGGCCAAGGCCGACACCATGCTCGACGAAGTTCTCGCTACAGCTTCCTAGAGTGAACGGTACTTCCGGCGACGTGGTCGCCCTGGTACCCGCAGCAGGCAAAGGCCTTCGGCTCGGACACGACGAGCCGAAGGCATTCGTCTGTCTGGGCACCGATTCTCTCCTGACACGGTCCGTGGACGGTCTTCGGGCCTCGGGGGCCGTCGATCGCATCGTCGTCATCGTGCCGGCCGAGCTGCTCGACGCGGCCCGTCGTCATGTCGGCGACGACGTCGACGTCGTGGCCGGAGGGCTCGAGCGCACCGATTCGGTGCGCGCCGGTCTGGCCGCTGTCGGCGATGCGGCCGTCGTACTCGTCCACGACGCAGCCCGTGCCCTCACCCCACCGACGCTGATCGCCCGCGTCGTGGCCGAGGTGCGGGCCGGACGCTCCGCCGTCATCCCCGTCCTCCCGGTCGTCGACACCATCAAGGAAGTCGACATCATGGGCGCGGTGGTCGGTACCCCGGACCGCGCGAGTCTGCGCTCGGTGCAGACTCCGCAGGGATTCGACGCCGACGTCCTGCGCCGGGCGTACGACGCCGCATCCGACATCTCCACCGACGACGCGGGCCTCGTCGAGCGCATCGGCGAGACGGTGCACTCCATCGTCGGCGACGCACTCGCGTTCAAGATCACCACTCCACACGACCTACTACTGGCACAGGCCCTGCTGTGAGAGGCGCGCTATGAGAGTCGGCATCGGAACCGACGTCCATCCCATCGCTCCCGGTCGGCCCTGTTGGCTGGCGGGTTTGCTGTTCACCGACGCGGACGGACTCGACGGGCATTCCGACGGCGACGTGGCCTCGCATGCCCTGTGCGACGCATTGCTGTCCGCGGCGGGACTGGGTGATCTCGGATCGGTGTTCGGGACCGGGCGTCCGGAATGGGACGGGGTCAGTGGAGCCGCCATGTTGACCGAGGTCAAGCGGCTGCTCGACGAGGACGGTTTCGCGATCGGCAACGCTGCGGTGCAGATCATCGGCAATCGGCCCAAGATCGGACCGCGCCGTGTCGAGGCTCAGGAAGTTCTTTCGCGGGTGCTCGGTGCGCCGGTATCGGTGTCTGCGACCACCACCGACGGGCTGGGGTTGACCGGTCGTGGTGAAGGAATCGCGGCCATCGCGACCGCACTTGTCATGACGAGGTAAAACCACCGGTAGCATTGCTGGTCGTGACCCTTCGCCTGCATGACACCGAGACGAGGGCCCTGCGGGAATTCACCCCCTTGGTCCCTGGCCATGTATCGGTGTACCTGTGTGGGGCGACGGTGCAGGGCGAACCGCATATCGGCCACGTGCGCAGCGGCGTCGCCTTCGACGTACTGCGCCGCTGGTTGCTGGCGCACGATTACGACGTGGCGTTCGTACGCAACGTCACCGACATCGACGACAAGATCCTCAACAAGGCACGCGATGCCGGCCGTCCGTGGTGGGAGTGGGCTGCTACCTACGAGCGATCCTTCACGTGGGCGTACGACCGGCTCGGGGTGCTGCCGCCGTCGGCGGAGCCGCGCGCGACCGGGCACATCACCCAGATGGTGCAGATGATCGAGCGCCTGATCGAACGCGGCCACGCCTACGCCGATTCGTGCGGTGACGTGTACTTCGACGTGCAGAGCTTCCCGAGCTACGGCGCACTGTCCGGGCACAAGCTCGACGACGTGCACCAGGGCGAGAGCGTCGCCGAGGGCAAGCGTGATCCCCGCGACTTCACGCTGTGGAAGGGCGCGAAGCCCGGCGAGCCGTCGTGGCCGACGCCGTGGGGTCCCGGCCGCCCGGGCTGGCATCTCGAATGCTCGGCGATGGCAGAGAACTACCTCGGCTCGGAGTTCGACATCCATTGCGGCGGCCTCGATCTGGTGTTCCCGCACCACGAGAACGAGCGGGCGCAGTCCATGGCGGCCGGTGACGGCTTCTCGCAGTACTGGCTGCACAACGGGTGGGTGACGATGGGTGGGGAGAAGATGTCGAAGTCACTCGGCAACGTTCTCTCGGTACCGAACGTACTCGAGAGGGTTCGGCCGCAAGAGCTTCGGTTCTACCTCGGTGGTGCGCACTATCGGTCGATGCTCGAGTACTCCGACACCGCTCTCGAGACCGCCGCCGTGACGTACCGGGGAATCGAAGGGTTCGTCCGTCGAGCCGTCGAACGTGCCGGTGAGGTACCGATGGGCAAGTGGACCGCCGGGTTCGCCGAGGCCCTCGACGACGACCTCGGAGTTCCCAAGGCGTTGGCCGAGATTCACGCCACCGTCACACTCGGCAACACCGCACTCGAGTCCGGCGATCTAACGGCTGCGGCGGAGTACGCGGGCAGCGTGCGAGCGATGCTCGACATCCTGGGTGTCGATCCGCTCGATCCGCATTGGAGCCGCGACAGCGGTTCCGACTCGGCCGCCCTCGGCGCTCTCGGCGTGTTGGTCGAGGCCGAGCTGGAGCGTCGAGCATCGGCGAAGGCGGCCAAGGACTGGGCCACTGCCGACGACATACGGACACGACTGGCGAAGGCCGGAGTCGACGTGACAGATACACCCAACGGGCCCGAATGGTCGCTGGGTACGAGCAAGACCGACGAAGCAGGTTTGTGATGGCAGGCAATTCGAGTAGGCGCGGCGCGATCCGCAAGGACGGCACCAAGAAGGGGCAGGTCGCCGGTTCCGGCGGCAAGCGTCGTAAGGGCCTCGAGGGTCGTGGGGCGACGCCTCCCGCCTCCGAGCGCACCAAGCATCCCGCCGCGCGTCGGGCCAAGCTCGCCGAGAAGTCCGCGCAGAATCGTGGCGGCAGCACCGGTGGCCGCGCGGGTGGCAGGCCGGCCGGACGCAAGGCCGAAGACGGTCCCGAGGTGGTACTGGGCCGCAACCCGGTCGTCGAGTGCCTGCGGGCAGGCGTGCCCGCCACCGCACTGTGGGTTGCCGTCGGCACCGACAGCGACGATCGCCTCAAGGAAGCCGTGCAGCGCGCAGGCGATGCGCGGATCTCCATCCTCGAAGTTCCTCGCTCGGATCTGGACAAGCTCAGCGCCAACGGATTGCACCAGGGCCTGGCCCTGCAGGTGCCGCCGTACCGCTACGCGCACCCCGACGATCTGATCTCGAACGCGCGCACGCACCAGGAGCCGGCTCTGCTCGTGGCTCTCGACAACATCACCGACCCGCGCAACCTCGGTGCCGTCGTGCGTTCGGTGGCTGCCTTCGGCGGTCACGGCGTGGTGATTCCGCAGCGGCGCAGCGCGAGCGTGTCGGCAGTGGCATGGCGAACCAGTGCCGGTGCCGCAGCTCGCCTGCCCATCGCGCGAGCAGTGAATCTGACTCGCACACTGAAGGATTGGCAGTCCAAGGGTGTCACCGTCGTCGGTCTCGACGCGGGCGGCGACACCGAACTCGACACCTTCGACGGTAAGGGGCCGGTAGTCATCGTCGTCGGTTCCGAGGGCAAGGGCCTGTCGCGTCTGGTCAGCGAGACCTGCGATCACATTCTGTCGATCCCGATGGCGGGGCCGGTGGAATCGCTCAACGCGTCCGTCGCCGCAGGCGTCGTGCTGGCCGACATCGCTCGGCAACGCCGCGGGTAGACCTAGGTTCTGATGCGGGCGGCGGTGTCGTGCATCGCCGGGATCACGGTCTGGACCATGTCGGTGTCGGTGTAATTCTTCGCGTGCAGTGACGTGTTCAGTGCGGCCACGACGGTGCCGTTGCTGTTCCGCAAAGGCACTGCAGCAGCACGCATTCCGACGTCCAGTTCGTCGACCACCTCGGACCACCCGGCTGCGCGCACTCGGTCGATCTCGGCACGTAGTGCGTCTCGATCGACGAGCGTGCGCGGGGTGAGGGCTTCGATGGGCGCGTCGGCGAAGTAACGCTCCAGCTCGCTCTCGGGCAGCGCTGCGAGCAGCACTCGACCCGAAGACGTTGCGTGCGCGGGGAATCGAGTGCCCAATGTTATGACGACCCGCAGCATGCGCGACGACGGAACGCGCGCGACGTAGACGATGTCGAATCCGTCGAGGATCGCCACCGAAGTCGTTTCGCCCAATTGTCGTGCGAGCGTTTCGATGTGGGGTTCGGCCAGACGCGGCAGGTCCATTCCGGACAGGAACGTGAAGCCCAGGTTCATCACTCGTGGGGTGAGGGTGAACCGACGGCCGTCCTGGCGGACGAATCCCAGTTCGGCCAGCGTCAGCAGCAGTCGGCGGGCCGTAGCTCGTGTGACTCCGACGGCCCCGGCGACCTCGGTCAGAGTGCGGGCGGGATGTGCGTCGTCGAAGCACTGCAGCACGCTCAGGCCTCGTTCGAGTGACTGCACGAACCAGGCGGGGCGTTGGTCGTCGGGGGCGATCTCGGCCGTCATGGTTCGAGTCTGCCTCATCGCCCTGATCGCGATGCATCACACCGCTCCGTGCTTGTGGTCTTGACCACAAGAGCTGCCTCTGGTTACAGTTGTGCGAATAACAAACAACTGTGCGCGATGCGCACAAAATCGAAGGGCCGACAAGTGAACGTTGACGTCGCAGTCGCGGACGGATCCAGAGCACGGAAAGCTGCCATCGGCAGCTTCGTCGGTGCCGTGGTCGAGTGGTACGACTTCCTGCTGTACGGCATCATCGCCGCGCTGGTGTTCAACTCCCAGTTCTTTCCGAGCGTCTCGCCCGCAGTGGGCGTGATGGCCGCGTTCGCGACCTTCGGTGTCGGCTTCCTCTTCCGGCCCCTCGGCGGAATCTTCTTCGGCCACTTCGGTGACCGCCTCGGACGCAAGCGGATGCTGATCTGGACCATGTTGCTGATGGGCGTCGCAACGGCCCTGATCGGTCTGGTTCCCAACTTCGAGTCCATCGGCTGGTTCGCACCGCTGCTGCTGGTGCTGCTGCGCGCGATCCAGGGCTTCGCCGTCGGCGGCGAATGGGGCGGAGCATCGCTGATGGCCGTCGAGAGTGCGCCGGCGAAGAAGAAGGCGTTCTACAGCAGTGGCGTCCAGGTCGGCTACTCCGTCGGCCTCATCCTCGCCACCGGCGCGGTCACCATCATGAGCAACCTGCTCAGCGACGACGCATTCACCAGCTGGGGCTGGCGCGTACCGTTCCTGGCCAGCGCGGTGCTCGTACTGTTCGGCCTGTGGATCCGATCCGGTGTCGAGGAATCGCCCGTGTTCGAGCAGGCAGTCGAGGAGAGCGGTGAGAAGAAGAAGCTACCGGTCATCCAGGCGATCACCGAGCACCCCGGTTCGTTCCTCAAGATCATCGCGCTGCGCATGGCCGAGCTGTTCACCATGTACATCGTCACCACCTTCGCGCTCAGCTACACCGTCAACGAACTGGGCTACGAGCGCCAGTTCATGCTCAACGTCGCGCTGCTGGTCGGTGCCATCGGCATCCTGAGCATCCCGGCCTACGCGGCGGTCGCCGACCGCTTCGGCCGCAAGCCGATCTTCGTCACCGGTGCCGTCGTGGGCGCACTGGCTGCCGTGCCGTTCTTCCTCTCCCTGCAAGCGGCCTCGGTGGTCGCCATCGTGATCCTCGCCGTCATCCTGGTCAACGTCTCGCACGACATGGTGGTCTCGGTGCAACAGCCGCTGTTCACCGAGATGTTCGGCCCGGAACTGCGCTACAGCGGTGCCGGTGTGGGCTATCAGGTCGCCAGCGCGATCGCCGGTGGCTTCACCCCGTTCATCGCGGCCGCTCTGGTGAGCTGGAACGACGGCTCCTGGCACTACGTCGCGGCGTACCTGGCCCTGGGATGCATCATCTCGGCCGTGGTCGCAGCGCTGATGAAGAACATGGGTTCCTCCGACGTCACGTCCGTCTCCGTACAGGCTCCTGCAGCAGAAGGTGTTGTTGCAGAGCGTGTCTCGAAGTCGGTATGAGCTCGCTGACCCTGGTCGGTTCGCACGCGTCCACCGCGATGTCACCCGCGCTGTGGACGCGTGCGTTCGAGATCGCCGAGGTCTCGTCCAGTTACGACGCCTGGGAGGTCGTCGACGCCGCCGGCCTACCCGACGTCGAGAAGGCTCTCCGGGGCGGCCGCACCGATGCTGCGAACGTGACGATGCCTTGGAAGCACTGGGCCGCAACGGTTGCCGACGAGGCCGATCCGGATGTGACGGTCTCGGGGGTGGCGAATCTGCTGTTCCTGCGTTCGGGTGCGCTGTTCGCCATGAACACCGACATCGCGGCGGTCCGAGCCGCGACCGCAGGACGTACCTTCGGATCGGTACTTCTGCTCGGAGCCGGTGGTGCCGCGCATGCTGCGGCATTCGCCTTGCACGCCCGCATCGGCAGGCTGGTGGTCTCGGATGTCGACCGTCGTGCAGCGGCGGCTCTCGTTGCCGAACTCGACGGGTACGACGGTTCCGTCGCGGTCGTCGACTGGTCGGATCGAGCAGTGGATCTGGGCTCCTACGACCTGGTGATCAATGCGACGCCCATCGGACGAGACGGCTCGGAGGATCAGCTCGCCTGGGGCGCAGGTGAACTGGCACCGACGGCAACGGTGTACGACTTCGTCTACGCCGACATGCGCAACGCCGCCGAGTCCTATGCCGCCGATCGTGGAATCGAACTGATCGACGGCTGGACCCACCTGTTCCACCAGGCCGATGCCATGGTTCGGCCGCTCGGACTGCCCGACCGGATGTCCGATGCGTTGCGACGAAGCATTCGTGAAATCTGTCCCGCCGCTGCCGGGATCAACCGATAGCGCGGAAGCGCACCCGAGTGCCGGGGGTCAACTGCGCGGCCACGGACACGTCTGCTGCGGTGACGACGGCGATCACCGGATACCCGCCTGTGACGGGATGGTCGGCGAGAAACAGTACGGGCTTCCCTGACGGGGGAACCTGCAGAGACCCGAGAACCATTCCCTCACTGGACAACTCACCGTCGATTGCGCGGGCCAGGGGCTCGGATCCGTCGAGCCTGATCCCGACGCGATCGGTGTCCGGTGTGACCGTCCACAGCTGCTGCACCAGCGTCTTCGAGGCGTTCTCGGTGAACCAGCCGTCACGCGGCCCGAACTTCACGTGCAAGGTCTCGTGGAGCGATGGCGGCGGCACGAAATCTGCAGCAGGCCATTCGGCACTGTCGTTGCCGACGTTCAGAACATCGCCGGGAGAGAGTGGGGCCGGGCCGATGCCCGACATCGTGTCCGTCGACCGACTGCCCAGGACTGCCGGAACGTCGATCCCACCCCGTACGGCAACGTAGCTGCGCAGACCCCATGTGGGCGCGGACAATTCCAGCGTCTGTCCGGCTCTGAGGGTGATGGTCGAGAACAGTCCCTGCTCTGTGCCGTCCACGCGGCAGTTCACCTGCGCCCCGGTGACGGCCACGAGAGCGTCGAACTCGGCGCGTAGTTTCAGGCCACCGAAAGTCACTTCCAGTGTGGCGGCGTCGGAGTCGTTGCCCACCAAACGGTTCGCGGCATCGTGCGAGAGTCGGTCTGCGGCACCCGAGCGGCCGACGCCGATCGACGCGAATCCGGGGCGTCCGCGATCCTGGACGGTGCACAGTGGTCCCGTCTGCAGAACGGTCAGGGCTCTCATGCCTGCTCGAATCGGACGATGGTGCCGGGCCGCAGCAGCGCGGGTGGATCGCGGTCGAGATCCCACAACCGAGCGTCGGTGCGTCCGATCAGTTGCCACCCGCCGGGGGAGGAGCGCGGATAGATGCCCGAGAACTCACCCGCCAGGCCCACCGAACCGGCCGGAACGCTGGTGCGCGGCGACGTGCGCCGCGGAACATGCAGTCGTGCATCGGTGCCTACGAGGTAGCCGAAGCCGGGTGCGAAACCGCCGAACGCGACGGTCCACGTCTGATCGACATGGGCGGCAACGACGTCGGCGGTGGACAGGCCGGTCAGTCGGGCAACCTCGTCCAGGTCCTCGCCGTCGTAGACCACCGAGATCGTCACGGTGTCGGACCGGTCGTCGGTGGTCGTGACTGCGGGTTCGGTGGCCGCGATCCAGTCCAGAACCGGCTGCTTCGGCCCGTCGAACATCACCAGGACCGTGCGTGCGGCTGGTACCAGATCCACGACCGCCGCGGGTGGGTCGGCCGTCAGAGAGCGGTAGTACGCCATCGTCTCGTCCAGCCCGTCCAATTCGACCAGCAGTGCGTCCTCACCGGCCGGGTGAATCCTCATCGGACGAATGCAGAGATGTCGATACCGTTGGCGCGCAACAGGTTCGATACGGCCGCGGCCATCGCGACCGCGCCGGGGGAGTCGCCGTGCAGACAGATCGACTCCGCCCGGACGTCGATGGTCGAGCCGTCGACAGCCAGGGTCGTGCCGTCGGTGATCATGGTCAACACGCGCTGGGCGACGGCGTCGGGATCGGACAGCACGGCACCGGGTTCCGAGCGGGACACCAGCGTTCCCTGCGGGGTGTACGCGCGGTCGGCGAAAGCCTCTGCGACAGTGCGCAGTCCGGCTCGTTCGGCTTCCTCGAGGAACACCGAGCCGGGCAGGCCGAGCACCGGCAGCGTGGGGTCGTAGGCGAGAACGGCGTCGACCACGGCCTTGGCCTGGCCGCGGTGGTGCACGATCGCGTTGTACAGCGCACCGTGCGGTTTGACGTAGGCGACGGCCGAACCGGCAACCTGGGCAAGCGCGTCGAGGGCACCGATCTGATAAACCACGTCGGCGGTGAGATCGGCGGGGGAGACGTCGAGAAAGCGCCTGCCGAACCCGGCGAGGTCGTGGTAGCCCACCTGCGCTCCGATTCGTACCGCCGCTGTCGCGGCCGAGCGGCACGTCCGCAGCAGAGTGGTGGGATCACCGGCATGAAAGCCGCACGCAACGTTGGCACTCGAGACCAGGGCGAGCATCGCGTCGTCGTCGCCGAGAGTCCACGCACCGTAGCTCTCGCCGAGATCGGCGTTGAGGTCGATGGACACCCTCGACATCCTAGGCGGCGACCAGTCGTCCGGAATTGGCCTTGCGGGTTCCGCCGATCGCGCGGCACACGAGGTAGATCACGAAGGAGATGGTGGTGACGAACGTCGAGACCGGCAGGCCGGGAGCAAGGGAGAGCAGGATGCCGCCGACGGCGGCGATCTCGGCGAAGACGATGGACAGCAGCGTCGCCTTCAGCGGGCTTGCCGTCACCCGTGCGGCGGCCGCGGCCGGGGTGATGAGCAGCGAGAGCACCAGCAGCGCGCCGACGATCTGCACGCCCAGCGCACAGGCGACACCGACGAGCACGGCGAACACCACCGAGAGTGCGCGGACGGGGACGCCGCGGGCCAGCGCCACCTCGGGGTCGGTGCTGGCGAACAGCAGCGGACGGTAGACCACGGTGAGGACGATCAACACCAGGACCGCGCACACCAGCAGAAGCTGAATACCGCTCTGTCCGACGCCGACGATCTGGCCGATGAGCAGCGAGAAGCTGGTGCCGGTTCGGCCCGGGTAGAGCCAGATGAACAGCACCGACAGGCCGAGACCGAAGGACATGATCACGCCGATGACCGAGTCGCGGTCGCGGGCCTTGCTGCCGAGCAGGGCGAACATGACCGCCGCGACCACGGACCCGACGATGGCTCCGAGGCCGACGGTGATGCCCACGAGCAGTGCCGCGGAGGCACCGGTGAGCGAGAGCTCACTCGATCCGTGCACCGCGAACGCCCACTGGCGGCTGACGATCAGCGGACCGAGTGCGCCTGCGAGCAATCCGAGGATCGCGGCGGCGAGCAGTGCCTGCTGGACGAAGTCGTAGGTCAGCAGATTTGCGGTGGTATCGAAGTCGAGCATCTTCGAGAATGCGTCGAGAACCTTCTCGTTCATGCCTTGTCTTCTCTGTCGTGCGGCACGGGTGGATGGTGGGCTCCTGCCGAGCCGAGCGCGTCGATCGAGTCGCCGGTGCCGACGACGATGAGCCGGCCGCGAACTTTCAGTACCTCGACTTCGGTGCCGTACAGCTCGGAGAGCACCTCGGTGGTCATGACTTCCTCCGGCGTTCCGATACGGAACCGGCCGTCGACGATGTAGACGATGCGATCGACGAGCGGCAGGATCGGGTTGATCTCGTGGGTCACGAACAGCACTGCGGTGTCGTGCTCCCGTCGTCGACGATCGATGAGGCTCGAGACCAGAGATTGGTTGGCGAGGTCGAGGCTGAGCAGGGGTTCGTCGCACAGCAGGACCGACGGATCGCCGACGAGTGCCTGGGCGATACGCAGCCGCTGCTGTTCACCGCCGGACATCGAGCCGACCGGCGCTCCGGCGAAGGAGTTGGCGTCGACCTGATCGATCGCGCGCTGCACCGTCTCCTTGCGCTGCCGCATGCCGCGCAGGCCCATTCCCCACCGATGACCGTCCCAGCCGAGCCCGACGAGATCGCGTCCGCGCAGGGGGAGATCGTCGTCGATGTTTCGTTGCTGGGGCACGTAGCCGACGCCCGACTGGCCGCGACGGACGGGATTGCCGTCGATCGCGGCCGTGCCGGATGTGAGGTGATTCTGACCGAGCAGCACCTTCAGCAGAGACGTCTTGCCCGATCCGTTGGGGCCGAGAACGGCGACGAACTCGCCCTTCTCGACCGTCAGGTCCAGGTTCTGCCACAGCGTGCGCTCGCCGAACGCCAGTCCGGCATCGCGCAGTTCTACAGCAGGCATGTACTACAGCTTTCCATCAGCCGGTCCGAGATCAGGAGTCGGATCGGCTCAAGGGGCCGTTGCGAGGGCGGCCTGCAGATCCGTCGCTGCCTTGGTCTGCCACTCGATGTACGTCATCCCGGCGGGCAGAGTCTCGGTGACCTCGACGACGGGGATGCCCGCGGCCTCGCTCGTGGAGCGAATATCCTGCGTCACAGCATCTTCGGTCTGGATGTTGTAGATCAGAGCGCGGACGGACTTCGAGGTGAACAGATCACGCGTCGCGGCGATCGAAGCGGGCGACGGGTCGTTGCCCTCCTCGATGGAGTCCTTGAAGTCCTCGGGAGTGCGATCGTCGAGTTCGGATTCCTCGATGAGGTAGTGCGCGATCGGCTCGGTCTGCGCCACCGGTGCACCCGGGTGATCGGCAGCGATCTTCGCCGTCACGTCGGTGATGCCGTGTACCTGCTCGTGGAACGTTTCGGCGTTGGCGGTGTACTGGGCAGCGTTGTCGGGGTCGAGCTGACCGAGCTTGTCGGCGATCTCCTCGGCGGTGTGCGCTGCGACCTCGGCGTTGTACCAGACGTGTTCGTTGACCTCGCCGTGCGAATGGCCGTGATCGTCCGCTGCCTCTGCCTCGGCCGTCGCGTCGCCGGAGGTGGGCTCGGACTCGTGATCGTGGCTCTCGTCGAGCAGGGTGTACGCATCGACCGACGGCACGTCCTTGCCCTCGGATCCGAGGATGTCCTCGATGAACTGGTCGTAGCCGCCGCCGTTGTAGACCACGAGCGACGCCTCGGCGACGGCAGCGGCGTCGGCCGGGCTGGCCTCGTAGGAGTGCGGATCGGCAGAGGGATCGGAGATGAGCGAGGTCACTGTGGCCAGGTTGCCGGCCACTGCCTCGGCAACGCTTCCCCAGACGTTCGTCGACGCGACGATCGTGATCGGTCCGTCGACGGGGGTGGCCGGGGCAGACTCGGTGCTCGCGGAGTCGGTTGAGCTGCATGCGCTGAGCGTGAGGGCTGCGGCGCAGGTCAGGCCGAGTGCGGCCGTGAGTTTGGTCCGGGACGCGCGACGGATGGACGACATCGATGTACTCCTGAAGGGCAAGGCTTGACGCTAATGGAAACCGTTACCGTTGTACTCTAGCGTTCGATTGGCCTTTGTTCGAATCGGACGAAGGCGACCTCGAGTTTCTCTGCGGTGCGTTGTGGGACTAACGTCCCGGTTATGGCCAGGTCGAGCGAACCGCGACGTCAAGCGACGTTGGCGTCGATCGCAGCCGAGCTGAAGGTGTCGCGCACCACCGTCTCGAACGCCTACAACCGACCCGATCAGCTCTCCCCCGAACTTCGCGAACGCGTCCTCCAGGCCGCCAAGCGTCGCGGCTACGCGGGCCCCGACCCGGTCGCGCGATCACTGCGCACCCGCAAGGCCGGCGCCATCGGACTGCTCCTCACCGAGGCGCTGAGCTACTCCTTCCGCGACCCCGCCGCGATGAGCTTCCTCGCCGGACTCGCCGAATCCTGCGAGGCCGCCGGACAGGGACTACTGCTCATCCCCGCCGGTGCCGAACGCGACGACGTGCAGGCCGCCGCCGTCGTGCAACAGGCCGGAGTCGACGGGTTCGTCGTCTACTCCGTCGCCGACGACGACCCGTACCTCGCTGCGGTTCGCGAACGTCATCTGCCGATCGTCGTCTGCGACCAACCCCGCAACATCCCCGAAGCCGCCCTCGTCGCCATCGACGACCGGGGCGCAATGAAAATGCTTGCCGCACATCTCATCTCGCTCGGACACGAGCACCTCGCGGTCCTGTGCATGCGGCTCGGACGCGACCGTCGCGACGGCGTCGTACCCCCGGGGCGGCTGGCGGACAGTCACTTCCACGTCCAACGAGAACGGATCGCCGGAGTCCAAGCCGCGATGATCGACGCCGGACTCGATCCCGACATCCTCACCGTCGTCGAACGCTTCGACCACACCGTGCGCTCCGGCCACTCCGCCGCCGCCCAAGCCCTCCAGGCAAACCGCGAGACCACCGCGCTGCTCTGCACCACCGACGTCATCGCCCTCGGCGCACTCAACTTCGCCAGAGTCTCCGGAATCGATGTGCCGAGCCAACTCTCGGTCACCGGATTCGACGGCATCTCCGACGCCATCCGCGAGAACCTCACCACCGTGCGCCAGGACGCCGAGGAAAAAGGCCGTCGAGCGGGCAAACTGGTGCTCTCGTCCTCGCACTCGGGCATCGTCGCCGCCGAAACCCTGCCGACCGAACTCTTCCGCGGCCGAACCGCTGGACCGCCGCCGGAACAACCGCCCGCAATCGCCTGACCTTCGCCGCCGCCGCTCGCTCCGCTCGCCTTCGCGTCAATGGACCATTGCACGGCTCAGACGTATGCAATGTGCCATTCACGCAGCGGACCCCCGTGGGTGAATGGACCATTGCACGGCTCAGACGTATGCAATGGTCCATTGACGCGGAGCGGAGCGGTGCGGGGGTCAAGCAGGCTGGGCGCTGAGCAATCTCGCGCAGCGCAGCAGACCGAGGTGACTGTAGGCCTGCGGATGGTTGCCGAGGGAGCGTTCGGCGATGGGGTCGTATTCCTCACTGAGCAGTCCGGTGGGGCCTGCGGCACTGACGAGTTGGGCGAACAGGGCTTCGGCTTCGGCGCGCTGTCCCACCAGAAGGTATGCCTCCACCAGCCAGGCCGCGCACAGGTGGAAGCCGCCTTCGCCGCCGGGGAGTCCGTCGTCGTGGCGGTAGCGGTAGACGGTCGAGCCGCTGCGCAGTTCGGCTTCGGTGGCGGTGACGGTGGCTGCGAAGCGCGGGTCGGCCGGGTCGATCAGTCCGGACAGCCCGATGAACAGGGTCGCGGCGTCGAGGTCGGTGCCGTCGTACGCGGCGGTGAAGGACTGCACCTCCTCGTTCCAGCCGTTGGCGAGTACTTCCTCTCGGATGGTCTCGCGCAGGGGTGCCCAGCCGGGTTCCGTCGTACGGCCGAATGTTTCGGCGAGTCGGATGGCGCGATCGACGGTGATCCAGCCCATCACCTTGGAGTAGACGTGGTGGCGGGGGTTGTCGCGGATCTCCCAGATACCGTGGTCGGGTTCGAACCAGCGACGTTCGACGGCTTCGACCATGGCGCGGACGAGTTCCCAGTCATCTTCGGAGAGAACGTGTTCCGATCCTGCGGCCTTGCGTGCGTGGGCGAGGGCAGACACCAGTTCGACGATGGGGCCGAACACGTCGAGCTGAACCTGTTGGTTGGCAGCATTTCCCACCCGTACCGGACGCGAACCGGCGTAACCGGGCAGCTCGTCGATGACGGCCTCGGGTGGCAGGCCGAGGCCCCAGATGGTGTACAGCGGGTGCAGGCGTTCGGGACCCGACACCGACTCGAGTACTCCGTGGATCCAAGATAGGTAGTTCTCGGCCTCGGCCGTCGAGCCGACGTCGACCAGTGCTGCCGCCGTCAGCGCCGCGTCGCGCAGCCAGCAGTAGCGGTAGTCCCAGTTGCGCACTCCGCCGATGTCTTCGGGTAGCGAAGTGGTGGCGGCCGCCATGATCGAACCGGACTCGGCGTGCACCAGACCGCGCAGAGTCAGTGCCGATCGCTTCATCAGATCGCGCTTGAGCGGCGGCAGATCCAGGCCGTCGGCCCAGTCCTTCCAGTACGCCTCCGATGCCCGACGACGCTCCACCTCGGCCCACGGGTGCTCGCTCAGATCATCCGTTCCGAGCCGCAATTCGAGAACGATGGGTCCGTTGGAGGGATCGACCTCGGCGTGCGCGGTTTGCTGGGATCCATCGGAGACGATGTTCCAGACGACGCCGGGGCTACGCAGCACCATCGGATCCGCGGTACCGAGGACGCGTAGGCCGTCGGCGTCGGGTTCCAGTGACGCCCATGCCTTTCCGAACTCCGGACGTGGCGCGAAGGTGACCACGGCGGTGGCCTTGCCGGTGATGACTCGCGTCAGCGCGGTCTGGCCCTGGCCGATGTCGTGCGGCAGGTAGTCGGTGACCTGCAGGCTGGCCCACTTGGTCTGCACTGTCATCGTGCCGTCCACGTACTGCTGACTCAGCGGGAGCGACGCGCGGGTGGGTCCGACGCTGAAGTGGCCGGCCTGATCGCCGCCGAGCAGGTGCGCGAACACCGCTGCCGAATCGGGTTCGGGGTGACACAGCCAGGTGACGTCGGCGTCGGGGGTCAGCAGTGCAACGGCATTGGGGCTGGCCAACATCGTCAGTCGCTCGATACGCGGGGCGTCGGCTCCCGAGAGCCACTGGCGTCGCTCTTCGAGCAGAAATGCCAGGGCGAGCGCGACCTGCTCGGTGCTGTCGATGCGGAACTCCGCCAGGGTGTCTCCCGGTCCGATCTTGACGCCGATGTCCGGCCCGTGCAGGTGTCCGAACGCCTTCTCGTCGGTGACGTCGTCGCCGAAAAAGACTGCGGCAGTAGCGGCTTCCTGGTGGCGAAGAATGTCGAGCGCGACGCCCTTGTCGGTGACGATGACCGCCAACTCGATGACGGACTTGCCCTCGGTGACCTGCACCCCGTCCCGCGCAGCCGCGCCGGATCGCACGGCCGCGAGGGCTTCGTCGCCTGCGGCGGTCTCGGCGTTGCGGACGTGCAACGCGACGCTGGCCGGCTTGGTCTCGATACTCACGCCTGGATGGGCGTCGGCGATGGCCTGCAGTTCGCCGGTGATGACGGTGAGGAGCTTCTTGGCGTTGTCGTCGATGGCGTTGACGAACCCGGCGTCGAACTCGCTGCCGTGGCTGCCCACCAGCTGCACCTCGGACGGCAGCCGCGAGAGGATCGCGAGATCACGCAGGGCGCGTCCGGAGATGACGGCGGCGTTGGTTCCGGCCAGGGAAGCGAGCCCGCGCATGGCGCTGACCGACTCGGGGTGTGGGAACGCCTTCTGCGGGTCGGAGACGATCGGCGCCATGGTGCCGTCGTAATCGGACGCGACGAGCAGACGCGGAGTCCGAGCTACTCCAACGAGTGCGCGGCGAAGTTCGAGCGGCAATTCGAGAGCAGTCACCCGTCGAATCTAGGCGATGAACCCCGCCTCGGCGTACCTGGCTTTGTGCGCTCGGTGTATCACTGCTGGTCGGGCACCAGACCGGGCGACGGCGTCACACCCGAGGCCGCCGACATCGATGCAGCTGACTTGGTGACGATGGCCAACATGGCTCGCTGTGCGGCGTCGGCGTCACCGGACTGGATCGACGAGGCGACCACCCCGTGCAGTCGAATTGCCTCCGGGTCGGCCTGCCTCGACATCAGGGCATGGCGGGTACGTCCGGCGAGTACCTCGACCACGATGTCGGACATCGATCGCAACATCGGATTGCCCGACGCCGCGAGCAACGTGCGATGAAAATTGCAGTCGTGTTCGAGGTAGGCCTCGGAGTCGGCTGCTCTCGACGTCGACGACATTCCGATGACGGCGGCGGTCAACGCCCCGCATTGCTCGGGTGTCGCTCGGTGGGCGGCCAGCTTGGCTGCCAAAGGTTCGATCCCCGAACGTAATTCGCTGAGCAGTAGCAACTGTTCGGCGCGAGCCGGCCCGGCCAGTTGCCAGCGGATCACCTCCGGGTCGAGTGAATTCCAGTTCTCCGAGCCCTGCACGGTGATTCCGACGCGACGACGCACCGTGAGCAACCCCAGCGACTCGAGAACGCGCACGACTTCCCGTACGACGGTCCGCGACACGGTGAACCGCACGGCGACGTCGTCTGCCGAGATTCGGGTCCCGCTCGGGATCGCACCGCTGACGATGTCGCGCCCGAGCTCGTCGAGCACCGAATCGTGCAGTTGGCGGAAGTCGTTGGTCTCGCTCATGTCCGGTCGATCGTCCCACGGGTTGCCCGGTTTCTCGCGTCTGTCCGATCCAGGCGGGCGCGATGGAGCAGTATCGAGGGATGGCATCGCAGACGACAGGTAGAGCACATCATCCGGTACTCGTGGTGATGGGAGTGTCCGGATCGGGCAAGTCCACGGTGGCGGGCATCCTCGCAGGTGCACTGAAATGGGACCTGCAGGAGGGCGACGACCTGCACCCGGACGCCAACGTGGCCAAGATGGCGTCGGGTCAGCCGCTGACCGACGAGGACAGATGGCCGTGGCTGGACGTGATCGCGGAATGGATCACCGACCACACCACCACGGGGCGATCGGGGATCGTGACGTGCTCGGCGCTCAAGCGGACGTATCGGGACGTGCTGGCTGCCGGGTCGAGGGAGGGGGCGGAAGTGATCTTCGTGCACCTGGCCGGAACGAAGGATCGGATCAGCGGTCGCCTCAACGCACGGATGGACCACTTCATGCCGTCGTCGCTGCTCGACACCCAGATCTCGACCCTCGAGCCGCTGGGCGACGACGAGAACGCCATCGTCGTCGACATCGGTCCGCCCCCGACCAAGATCGCCGAGCGCATCCTCGTCGAACTCGAGACGCGGGCCGGGATGTCGGAGAGTCACTGACCGCCGGTTTTCAAGCAAGCGCGCTTGCTTTTAAGTACTACGAATGGACAAAAGAACTTGTAAAAGTACGACGAATGCGAGATAGTGAGCTTGTTCACTTTTCAGTGAGGAGACAGCTCATGGTGCGAGGCGCACCCGCCAGGCCGGTCCAACTTCCCGTTCCCAACGCCGATGTCTGGGACTGGCAACTCGACGGTCTGTGTCGTGGACTGGACTCGTCCGTGTTCTTCCACCCCGAAGGCGAGCGAGGTCGCGCCCGCACCTCGCGCGAGAAGTCCGCGAAGCAGGTCTGCGGCCGCTGCCCGGTACTCGAACAATGTCGCCAGCACGCACTGGAGGCCAACGAGCCCTACGGCGTGTGGGGCGGAATGTCCGCGCACGATCGCGCCGACTTCTACCGCGGAGCCATCCGGACCGCTTGATCCCGCCGGGGCATACGGGTGCGCTGCAGACGCGCGCGCATGTGCCGAACGCGGTCGTAATTGTCAACGCGCACATGGCAATTACGCGTGCTGCTGGCAAACGCGCTCGCGTTTGCGGGGACTGGTTCGCAGTGCCTTCGAGCCCTGACCGTCGCGGGCTCGACCGAACTTGTCGGTGGTCTCGTGTTCCATGACGACCCATGAACAAGGTCCTGCGTGCGACGCTCGTCAGTGCGGTCGTCATCACCACCGTCATCGGAATCGCGTCGTTCGTGCTCAGTTTCGCCGCACTGTGGGATCTCGCCACGATGGCAGGCGTTCCGCGCTCACTGTCCTGGCTGTGGCCGGTGATCGTCGACGGCACCATCCTGCAGGCCACCATCTCCGTCATCGCCTTGGCTCAATTCGAGGAGCAACGCAGTGGTCGACGCTTCTTCTGGGGCGTGCTGATCACGGCCGCTCTGGTCAGTATCGGCGCAAATGCCATGCACGCCTTCATCTCCGACGCCGGCACGCTGCATCCGGCCCTGTCGGCGGCCATTGCGACCGTCGCCCCAGTGAGCCTGTTGGCCGCGACCCACGGACTCGGCATCCTCGTTCGGGTACCGGCGGAACTGCCGAAGACCGCAGGCATCGCCGACGAACAACCCGTCGTGGACGAGGTGGCCTTCGCACCGAGCGCCGAACCGGCGACGCGTGCGCCCGAACTCACCACCCTCGAGACGCCGGCACCCGCGCCGACGAAGCGCGTCGAGCCGGTCCACACCGAGCCGGAGTACATCCAGCCGGTCCGCGTCGAGCAATCCGTGCCCGAATCTCCCGTCACCTCGGTGCGCACGGTCGAGCCGCTCGACGAGGTGGATCGATGGATTCTCGACGAAGAACGAGTGGACGATCTCTATCCCGTCGACGCTCCGTGACATCCGGTGGCACCATCGAAGGATGAGTCAGAACTTGCCGAGATCCGTCGTTCCCGAGAAGCCGAAGCCGGGCCAGGAGTCGGTGTGGGATTACCCCCGCCCACCGCGGCTCGAGTCCTCCAACCGATCGCTGGTCGTCCGTCTAGGCGGTCAGGTGATCGCCCGCACCACCGCCGCGTACCGAGCGCTCGAGACAAGCCACCCACCGACCTGGTACATCTCATGTTCGGACGTGGTCCCGGGTGCGCTGACGCCCTCGGACGCCCGCTCGACGCACTGCGAGTGGAAGGGTGCGGCGACGTACTGGGATGTGCACGGAGGCGACGCAGTGGCACCGGCGGCGGCGTGGAGTTACGAGAACCCGACGCCACGGTTCGTCGACATCGCCGGCTACCTGGCCTTCTCGCCGAGCCGCGTCGAATGCGAGATCGACGGTGAGGCCGTGCGACCACAGGAAGGCGGGTTCTACGAGGGCTGGATCACCGACGATGTCGTCGGGCCGTTCAAGGGAATCCCCGGCTCCTACGGGTGGTGAGGGCTAACCGCCGGGCAACTCTGCGCGGGTGATGATCTGAATCGAACTCGCCGCACCGGGGTCGCTACCGGTCACCAGCACGTCCCCGGTGCGCGGATCGACGGCGACGGAATTGGCCTGCGTCACCGTCGGAACGTCGCCCAGAGTCCGAGGAGCGGCTGGATCGGACACGTCGACCACCCGCAGGAGATTCGACGCTGTCAGCGTCACGAACAGCAGCCGGCGTTCGGGATCGACGGCGAGCCCGTAGGGGTTGCCGGGCGCATCGATCGACGCGATCTGGCGAATGCCTCCGGCGGTGTCGACCAAGGCGAGAAGGACCGTGCCGCCGTCGGTGTCGGCGAACCCGGCCACCGTCTGATTCACCGTCACCGCGTGCGTGAGCTTGACCCCGATCGGAGCCTGCGCCACCTCCTGGCGCGTCGCACCGTCGTAGACCCACACACCGTTGCCCTGCACGTCCGCGACGGCAGCGTAGGGACCGAGAGCGGCGACTCCACCGGGTTGGACGGGCCCGGGCGGAAGCTCCGACACCACCGACCCGTCGCGGAGGAAGATCACTCCGCCACCCATTTCGTTGGTGGCCACGATGGTGCCGTCGGAGGTCTGCACGGCGTCGTGTGGTTGACGGCCCACCCCCGTGGCGGTCGACAGGATCGCGCCGTCGTCGAGTGAGATCTCGAGCAGTTCGTCACTGCCTTCGAGCGGAACCAACACCGGGCCGTCGGGACCTGCGAGCGAGAGATGGCGCGGTGCACCCGTCGTCGCGACCATCTGGCGCACGACACCGGTGGCCGCATCGAACAGCACCACCCCGTCGGGCTCACGTACCCCGGCAGCTGCGATGCCGGACGAGCCGACCACGACACCCTCGGGAGCACCAGGAAGGGCGACGACGGTTCCGATCGGGTCGGCCGAGTCCGGGGCCTGTGCCGGCTCGGCCGCCGGAGTCGTTGCGGGAGGCGCGGTTTCGTCGACAGTGTCGGCAGAGCAGCCGGTCACCAACAGGAGCGCGGCCGCAACCGTCACCAGGCGTGCCCGCATCATCGGCGGTACTGCTCGAAGTGCAGGGCGTCGTCGAGAGGACGGCGGGTGCGCCACCCGAAGCGCTCCAGATCGGGAACCTCCTGGAACGATTCGACCGGACCCACACACAGCCACGCGATGGGGCGAACCGGTGCGGGGATGTCGAGCAGTTCGGTGAGATAAGCCTCGTCGTAGAAAGAGACCCAGCCGACGCCGACATTCTCGGCTATCGCTGCGAGCCAGAGATTTTCGATGGCCAGTACGGCGGAGAACAATCCGGTGTCGTCGACGGTGTCGCGGCCGAGGACGTGCCGCCCTCCACGGCCCGGATCGTAGGTGACCACCACCCCGGTTCCGCTCGTCTCGATTCCCTCGATACGGATGGGGTCGAACGTCTTTCGGCGTTCGGCATCGAGCTTGTCCGCGAAGTCCTGTCGGCAGCCGGCCACGTGGGCGGCGAAGGCGCTCAGGGTATCGGGCTTGCGGACGATCACGAAGTCCCAGGGTTGGGTGTTGCCGACGCTCGGGGCCTGATGCGCGGCACCGAGGATGCGGCGCAGCGTCTCGTCGTCGACGACGGTTCCGTCGAACTCGGCGCGAACGTCGCGGCGAGATCGAATGGCTGCATACACCGACAGGGCTGCCTCGGTCATGATATCCGTTCTCCTGTAACACTTCTCAGACGTTCGTCGAGCTCGGCGACGAGGGCGGGCAGTCGATCTGCCGAGGTGGGCCGGCCGAGGTGGAAACCTTGTGCCCGACCGCACCGGAGCTCACGCAACGCCGTCATCGTCATCTCGTCCTCCACGCCCTCGGCCGTCACCGACAATCCCAGAGTACGGGCCAGTTCGACGGTCGAGCGCACGATGGCGGCGTGCGCGGGATTGTGGGCCATGCCGGCGATGAAGGCGCGATCGATCTTCAACTCCTGGACCGGCAACCGCTCGATGTAGGCAAGTGAGCTGTAGCCCGTGCCGTAGTCGTCGATGGCGACCTGCACACCCATCGCGTGCAGAATCGACAGCTTCTCGGTCGCGCCCACCGGGTCGGTCATCGCCGAGGTCTCGGTGACTTCCACCGTCAATCGCCACGGAGGACAGTCGAATTCGGTCAGCGCCGTGCACACCTGCTCGATCAAGGTGTCGTCGAACAGATTTCGAGTCGAGATGTTGACAGCGATGCTCAGGTCGAGACCGTCGGCCAGCCATTGCCTGCGTTGGGCGAGGGCGTGCGTGAGAACGTAGTTCGTCAGCGGCCGGATCAGTCCGGTACGTTCGGCGGTGGGCAGAAATGCGCTGGGGGACAGGACGTTGCCGTTCGGGTGATGCCACCGCAGCAGTGCTTCCACGCCGACGACGCTCATCGTCCTGAGGTCGACCTGAGGCTGGTAGTGCAGCCGCAGCTGGTCCGATTCGAGTGCTGTGGTGAGCTCGCCGAGCATGATGAGTTGCTCGCTCTTGTCCCGGTCCATCGATCGGTCGTAGTACGCAATGCGCGACTGAGCGGCTTTCGCCGTCTGGACGGCGAGGTCGGCGCGCTGCACGAGGCGATCCGGTGTGGTCTCCTCGTCGCCCTCGGTAGCCGGCGAATTGGACGCGACACCGACGCTCGCCTCGATGAGCAGAGTCATGTTCTCCACCTCGAAAGGCGTGGCGAATTGCTGTTGAATCTCCTCGGCCAACGCGGCCGGGTCCATCGATTCCGCCGGCCCGCACAGCGCGAACTCGTCACCGGCCAAGCGCGCCAGCAGAATCGAGTCGTCGACGATACTTCGTAGGCGCTCGGCGACCACCACGAGAACCCGGTCGCCCAGGCCGCGCCCGAACGTGTCGTTGATCTCTTTGAAACGATCGATATCGACGGTCAGCAATGTCGATCCGCCGGCATTGCTCCAGACCTGATGTTCCAGCGCGCGCAAATTGGCCAACCCGGTGAGGTGATCGGTGTCGGCGACTGCACGCAACTGCACCGTTTGAGTGTGCAGCAACCGCAACAGATCGGTGATGCGAAACACCACCAGGATCACCAACGCCCCGGCACAGAGCAGAACTGCCCAACCCCACTGCTCGATCGGTTCGTCGCGAACGACTTCGATGAACATGACGATCGGTGCGGTCAATGTGGCCGCAGTGAGCACGACGACAGTGGGGGTGGTGAACGACGCCATCAGATGTGCGTCGGATTCGATGTTCGGGTTGGTGATGCGGCGCATCGACGGGTGCAGGGCGGCGACGCCGATCAGGACGTAGGACAGGGTCCATCCGACGTCGAACAGCGACCGCTGGGACGAGGACGCGGGCATGATCGCGAAGTTGTTGACGGTGTCGGTGACGACGAGCAACAACACGGCGCAGGTGAGCAGTCGGTAGGACAGGGCTCGCCATTGTCGTGATCCGACGAAGTGGGCCAACAGTCCGAGCAGGAAGATGTCCATCGCGGGGTACGCGACGTCGACGAGTCCGCCCAATCCGGAGATTCCTTCCGCGCCGAGCGTCGGCTGGACGGCGAAGACCCAGGTGAGCAGTCCGAAGGCCACCATGATGATGGCACTGTTGGCGACATGCCCACGCTCACTGGCCCGCCACTCGTGGCGGGCCAGCAGAAACAGGCCGAAACCGTAGATCGGATAGCCGACGAGGTACAGCGCATCGGCGATCGAGGGATACGGCACGCTGCCGCGAGTGACGTGGATCCACTCGAACACGATGTCGCCGAGCACCCACAGTGCGGTTCCGGTGGCGATGGCCAGCCAGGCTCTGCGGTTGGCGGGCCGGTGCATCCTGGTACCGATCACGGTGGCAGCGACGGCGGACGCTCCGACGAGTACGAAGACCGACTGAGCCCAGACGATCGTGGGGACGAGGAAGTAGACGACGCAGCCGACTGCGCCGAGCGCTGCGTACCACCGCCACCAGGCCGTCACGATTTTCTCCAGCCGTTCACGCCGATCCGACGGCTTCAACAATGTCACACTGACGTGATGTAGGTCACCTGCACTCGCGTCCCGTGACAGAAGTATGCCTCAGCGCTACGATCGATTATCGGTACGAAACTGTTTCGATTCGATAAGGGGGCACGGATGAACGGCGACGCCCCACGTCGGTCGAGGGTGAGTATGGAGCGCGAGGGCGAGTTTCTCGACGCTGCGCTGCTCTGCCTCGGGGAGGTCGGTTACGACTCGCTGTCGATGGACCTGGTTGCCGAACGAGCGCAGTGCAGCAAAGCCACCCTCTATCGGAGGTGGTCGAGCAAGGCCGAGCTGGTGGTCGCTGCCATCGAATCGGTGGGCCCCCCGCCGTTCGTGGGCATCGATACCGGCGACCTTCGTGGAGATCTGCTCGAGCTGATGCACCGGGTGTCCGAGGGGGCGGAGCACGATCAACGTTTCGCCGCGGCGATCCACCATGCGGTGATGGTCGACGAACAGTTGGCGGCAGCGGTGCGGAGAACGTTCCTCGAACCCGAGGCTCGATTCCTCGAGTCGGTCGTCATGCGTGCGGTGGAGCGGGGGGAATTGTCGACCAGACCGCCCGCTGCCGATTTTCTGCAATACATGGTTTTCAGCGCGATCATGACGGGGCCATTGACCGATGCCAAGCCTTTGGATTCGGAATACCGAACCCGAATCATCGACGAGGTCATTCTGCCGGCCCTGCGCTCGGAGACTCGCTGATCGCGAGCCTGTTCGGTCGGAGTTACGTTGCCTGCAGTGAACAATCGAAACTCTTGCACTGCAACATGATAAGAAAATATGACCCTCCCCGACGTCCGAAGTGGCTGTCGGGTATTCGTCGTGGATCGACTGTGTGCTGCCAGGCTTCTCACGGCTGAATTGGCAGGAAACTGCCAGCTTCCTGTATGGAATTTCCGGACCGAATGTCTCTATGGTTAACGGCATCCGAACAAACGGTAAACAGCGAGGATTTACGCCGGTGCGCGGGCCGAACCACCCCCGGTAACCAGTGCGAAATTCGATACAACTCGATCGGAATGCGATGAATTTCAACATTCAAGACCTGAGCGGAACGTTCTCGACGTTCGATATCGTGGTGTCTCTGACACTGTCGTTCGTCCTGTCGGCCATCATCGGCTGGGTCTATCGACTCACCCACAAGAACGTCTCGTACAGCCAGTCCTACGTCCAAACTCTCGTCACGGTGGGCATGGTCATCAGCCTGATCATGCTGGTCGTCGGATCGAACGTGGCACGGGCGTTCGCCCTCGTCGGTGCTTTGTCCGTCGTCCGATTCCGCAACGCCATCAAGGAAACTCGCGACGTCGGCTTCATCTTCCTCGTGATGGCAATCGGCATGGCCACGGGAACTCGCTTCTACGTGTTGGCGATCGCGGCAACGTTCGCGATCTGCCTGGTGATGGTGGTGATGAGCAAGTTCGACTGGTTCAAGCTCGATGTGCAGCGTCAGGTCGTCAAGGTTCAGGTGCCACCCGACGCCGATTACACCGATCTGGTCGAGGACGTACTGATCAAGTACTGCAAGGAGTTCGAGCTTGTCAGTACCGAATCGGTGAGATCGGGTGCACTGACCGAGCTGTATTTCACCGCACAACTGCGGTCCGGCAAGAAGCCCGGTGAGTTGATCGCTGCCCTCAGTGAGGTCAACACCGGACAACGGGTTTCGGTACTCACCGGATACGACCAGACGGATATCTGATCGTGGCCGACCCGAACACGAACTTTCCCTCCGCTCCGACGACCCTGCGAAGGAGGTTGATCCATCGAATTCCTCGGAGGGTCCGGCAGCACTGGAAGATCGCTGCCACGCTCCTGGTGTTCGTCGTGGTGATGGCGACCGTGTTCGGGTCGACCCGGATCCGCCCGTACATCACCGGCGATGCAACCGTCATCGCGTCGGAGATCACCGAGAACGTCCAGGGCACGGTCGGCCTCTTCGATCCCACTGTGTCGCATTCGATTTCGCTCGACATCGATGCCGGTGACTACCAGACCCTGAAGGACTCGTTCCAGAACGAGGGTGTCAAGGAATCGGTACCCGCCGACATCACCATCGACGGGACTCTGATCTCGGACGTCGGTATTCGACTGAAGGGCAACTCGACGCTGAGTTCGCTGAGCAACGATGACGGCACGATGCCGGGACGCGGTGCCGGCAATGCCGGCGCGGAGCGCGCAGCACCCCCTGTGAACGGCGCAACCATGCCCGAGGGCGCGGCGATGCCCGATGGCGCGGCCATGCCTGACGGCGCAGCCATGCCCGAGGGTGCGGCGATGCCCGAGGGTGCGGCGACGCCGGAGGGCGGGGGAATGCCCGGGGGAGCCGGGTTGGCTGTGTTCGGTGAACCGCTCAGTTTCGATGCGCCCGAGGATCTTCCGTTTCTGATCGACTTCGCCGAGTACTCCGAGGGGCGGGCGTATCAGGGTCACACCACGCTCTCGCTGCGGCCGTACACTCCGGCGTTGAACGAGTCGGTCTCTCTTGCGATCACCGACGCTTCGGACCAGCCGACCCAGGACTTCACCTACACCACGTACTCGGTGAACGACTCGGCCGAGACGACGCGACTGGTGGTCGTCGCTCCCGATGACGACTACGCCAATTCTCTGGAGGACGGCGACGGGGTGTTGTACAAGACCGGAGCGAATGCGACCTTCACGTATCAGGGTGACGATCAGACCACCTATGCAGAGCAGTTCACCCAGATCAATGCCCGCGGGACAGCGGACCTGCAACCGATCATCACGCTGTTGAAGTGGCTCGACGGTGCAGACCAGGCCGAGTTCGATGCGCATCTGGCCGACTACGTCGACGTCGACTCGCTGGCGAATTATCTTGCACTGCAGAACTTGCTGGGCAACGGCGACGACATGGGCGGACCGGGAAAGAACTTCTACCTCTACTACGACCTGGACACGAAAAAGTTCTCCGTCGTGTCGTGGGATCTCAATCTGGCTCTGAATTCCGATTCCACCGCCGGGGCCCACGACGAAGTCTCGATGATTCCCGGTGGCGGAGGGGCAGGCGGTGGCATGCCGCAGCTGCCCGAGGGCTTCACCCCACCGGAGGGAGTGGAGCTCCCGGAAGGCGGGGGCATGCCCGAAGGTGGCCCGATGCTGGGTAATTCGCTCAAGGACATGTTCTTGGATTCGACGGAGTTCACCGACGAGTACGACACTGCGTTCCGCACGATCTACGACGAGTTGTGGGCCAGTGGCCGGGTGCTCGACATCGTCGACGAGGTCGCCGCGTCCGTTCCCACGTCGGCCGGTCTCTCCCAGGAGGACATCGATGCGGATGCTGCGGAATTGAAGTCACGGCTGCAGATCCGAATCGACGCACTCGCCGACGATCCTGTTGTCACGGGATCGTCGTGATGTCCCGGCGGTCAGCGCAGGGTCAGGGTGTCCGCCGGGGAAACCTCGCGGCGGGGGTCGCGCAGCGGCAGTCCGTTGAGCAGGACCATGCCCTCCATCACGAAGGAGGCGGCCTGCGCGAGCGTGCGCGCCGTACCCGTGGCCACCAGCAACTCCGGAACAGAGGTTCGACCGTTCATGAGCCGATGTTGCTCCCGGGTGGTGACGATCGCCGCTCGTTCGCGTGGCGGTCAGCCGACGCGTGGGTGAACAACAGGAATCGACGCGTGGGTCGGACTGTCGCCGCATGTGGGATCGGTGTGTCGGTTCTCGCGTCGTGCGGGGTGACCCAACCGGAATCGGCGGCGGCATTCGAGACCTGGTGTACTCCGACCGATCCGGGACTGTCCGAGCTCTCGGGCCTGGCGTGGACGGGCGATACCGGATACGCGATAGGAGATCGCGGCAGCGACGACCGGCTGGCGGTGCTCGACCGTGCCTGCGAGGTCACGAGGTGGGTCGAGGTCGGGGTCGAGACGGTCGACGTCGAGGACATGGCCGTCGATCGTGCGGGGATCGTGTGGCTCGCCGACACCGGTGACAACGACAGCGACCGCGACAGCGTCACGCTGATCGGTGTCGATGTTCGGTCCGATCGGCGGACCTCCGTCTCTCTGCGCTACCCGGACGGCGCACACGACGTCGAGGCGTTCGCTCTGACGCCCAGCGGGCAACCGGTGTTGATCACCAAGGTCTCGGGCGGTGCGTCCGCCACGATATACAGCAGCGCCGAATCCGTCACCACCTCTCCGCAATTGATCGATCTTGCTCGCAATGGAACGGTGTCGGCGACGGCACCGGACGGATCGAGCAGGCCGATCACCGGGGCGGCCGTCGATGCCGATGCCACTGTGGGGGCACTGCGAACGAAGAAGGATCTGCTCGTCTTCGATATCGCCGACGGCGATGTGGCCGCGGCATTCTCGGGCGCTCCCACCGGTGTTGTCGAGGGCCCCGATCAACCACAGGGCGAGGCCGTCGCCTTCACCGACGCGGGTGAACTGCTGCTCGCGTCCGAGGCCGACGGAGCTGCCGAACTGCCCGCCGTAGTGCTCGCTCCGTTCCACCGTTCGTAGGAAGAAGGAACTCTCATGAGTCTGTTCGACAAATTTCGACCCAAGGCCGCACTGGAGAAGCAGGGTGCGTCGCCGGAGGACCTGACCACCGAGCCCACCGGTTACCAGCAGACCGCCAGCAAGCTGCACTCGTTCAACCGGTACGAGATCAAGTACTTCGTCGCCGAGGCAGACGTCGCGCAGGTCCGTGAAGAGCTGACGGCGCGGATGGACACCGATCCGTTCTCGCCGAAGGGCGGTTACCCGGTCACCTCGCTGTACTACGACACCACCGACCTGCGGTTCTACTGGGAGAAGATCGAGGGCCTGAAGTTCCGACGCAAGGTGCGGGTGCGCCTGTACGGGGCACCGTCGGAGTGCACGGACGACACACCGGTGCAGATCGAGATCAAGCAGCGCGTCAACAGGGTCACGCAGAAGCGTCGAATCTCGTTGCCCTACGACGTTTCTCAGCGGTGGTTGAACGGACGTGAGGAGATCGACTGCGACCCGAGTCAACGCCCGTTCGTCAACGAGGTCAGTACGTTGATCGCCAATCTCGACCTGCGTCCGATGGTGACGACCGGCTATCTACGCGAGGCGTACGTCGGACGCGAGGCCGATCTGGGGCTTCGGGTCACCATCGATCACAAGGTGCACGGACGCGACCGCGACTTCCGCTTCGACTCCGGCGCCGAGAATCGGTTCATCATTCCGCCCAAGCTCGCCATCCTGGAGATCAAGGCCAACGAGCGGGTTCCGTACTGGGTGACCGATATGACGGCTCGCATGAACATGTCCGTCATTCGCGTCTCGAAGTACTGCCAGTCCATCGAGGCATTCGGAATGGCACCCCGATCACGCGCCGGTGCACCCGAACTCGTGCTTCCCGCCGATTCCGACCATCGCGTGCCGTCGGATCTACTCGAGCCATACGCCGGCGCTCGCCGGTAGCCGACTCACCTCTAGGAGCCGCACGATGTTCGCACGCTTCAAGCCCAAGTCCGTTCTGTTCTACGACCTGTTCAACTCCTCGGCTCAACTGCTGGCCACCGGAGCCAAGACGTTGACCGAACTGCTCGAATCCGCACCGGAGATCGATGCTGTTGCACGGCGCATGGTCGATCTCGAGCACGAAGCAGACAGCATCACTCACGACCTGTTCCGCACCCTGAATTCGAGTTTCATCACCCCGTTCGATCGCACCGACATCTACGTCCTGGGTTCGAGTCTCGACGACGTGATGGACCACATGGAAGCGGCGACTCATCTGCTCTCGCTCTACCGGATCGACCGACTCACCCCGCACATGCACGACATGATCGACATCCTCGACCGGTCGGCGAAAGTCACTGCGGAAGCCATGCCGAGGCTGGCGTCGATGAAGGATCTCGAGCGCTACTGGATCGAGATCAACGAGCTCGAGAACCGGGCCGACCATGCCTATCGGACATTCCTTGCGGATCTGTTCGATGGCCGTTTCGACGCGTTGACCGTGATGAAACTCAAGGGAGTGGGCGACGAACTCGAAGATGCCGCAGACGCTTTCGAAAAAGTCGCGCACGTCATCGAATCCATCGTGTTGAAAGAGACGTGAGTGCGCGGTGGTAGCACTCGTTCTTGTCATCACTCTGGCGATGGCGTTCACCTTCACCAACGGCTTTCACGATTCGGCCAATGCCATCGCGACGTCCGTGTCCACGCGTGCACTCACACTGCGTTCGGCTCTGCTCATGGCCGCGGTGGGAAACCTGCTCGGCTCCTTCTTCGGTGCGAAGGTAGCCTCGACGGTCGGCGAGGGAATCATCGCCCTCGATGTCGGATCCGACGCATTGCTCGTGGTCGGGTGCGCCCTGGTCGGTGCCATCGCCTGGAATCTGATCACGTGGTGGTTCGGGTTGCCGTCCTCGTCCTCGCACGCATTGGTCGGCGGCATGGTGGGAGCTGCACTCGCAGGCGGAATGACAGTGCTGTGGGGAGGCGTCGCGACCAAGGTGATCCTGCCGATGATCGTTTCTCCTGCAGTCGGTTTCGCGCTCGGAAGTGCCGCGATGGTGGCCATTCTGTGGATGTTCCGCCGCTCGTCTCCCAGTGCCACCAGCCGCGGATTCCGGCGAGCTCAGACATGCTCGGCCGCAGCCATGGCCTTCGGGCACGGTATGCAGGATGCGGCCAAGACGATGGGCATCGTGGTTCTGGCACTGGTGGTGTCGGGTCATCAGGCCGATTACACGATTCCTCTGTGGTGCTATTTCCTCACCGCGACGGTGCTGGCGGTCGGAACAGCGACCGGAGGAATGCGGATCATGCGCACCCTCGGCCGCAAGATCATCGAACTCGACCCACCCCAGGGCTTCGCGGCCGAGGCGACCGCATCCGCGGTTCTCTACGTGGCCTCGATCGGACTGGGAGCGCCGGTATCGACGACGCATGTCATTTCGTCGGCGATCATGGGCGTCGGGGCGACCAAGCGCACGACGGCCGTGCGTTGGGGAACGGCGGGAAACATGCTCGCGGCGTGGGTCACCACGCTGCCCGCGGCGGCAGCTGTCGCCGCGCTGACCTACGTGGTTGCCGGGGTGGTCCTGTGAAGTCGCGAGCAGGTCGGACAGCGGTGAGTGCTGCACTGTGTGTGGTGGCGTTGACCGCCGGCTGCAGCTACGAGCTGACGTCCTCCGGCGCAGGGAGCGATGTGTCGCGTGATGTTCAGGAGGCGCGGGACGGATTTCTCGAGACCCCGGGAATGGCCGCACTGTTCGACGACCTCTACGGGCAGGGCATCGGAACGACCGTCAACGAGGTGTTCGCGCTCGGTATCTACATCCCCGGCTTCTGCGAGACCCGCGCCCAACAGGGACTCACGGAGGAGGAAGCCGTCGCAGAGGTGACCGATTCTCTGGGAGCAACCTACGAGAAGGGGACCGGCGAACCCTGGGCCGAGCCGATAGTGCAGGCCGCGGAGGAGCACGTCTGCCGCTGAGTCGGGTGCGGTGTCGGTGGGCCGTGCGAGCATGGACTCGTGGAGTCCAGCGGCCGACCCGTGGCGAGCATCATGCACGCCGATCTGGACTCCTTCTATGCCTCGGTGGAGCAGCGTGACGACCCGCGGTTGCGCGGCAGGCCGGTGATCGTCGGCGGGGGAGTGGTGCTCGCCGCCAGCTACGAGGCCAAGGCCTTCGGGGTACGCACGGCGATGAGCGGTGGGCAGGCCCGCGCCGTGTGCCCGCAGGCGATCGTCGTCCCGCCACGCATGGACGCCTATTCGCAGGCGAGCAAGGACGTGTTCGACGTCTTCCACGACACCACCCCGCTGGTGGAGGGCATCTCCATCGACGAGGCATTTCTCGACGTCGGCGGCTTGCAGAAGATTGCGGGCAGTGCGACCGAGATCGGTCGGCAACTGCGCCGGGACGTCGCCGAGCAGGTCGGGCTGCCCATCACCGTCGGGATCGCCACCACCAAGTTTCTGGCCAAGGTGGCCAGTGCCTTCGCCAAGCCCGACGGCCTTCTTCTCGTGCCGCCCGGCGGCGAACTCGAGTTCCTGCATCCGCTGAACATCGAAAGGCTCTGGGGCGTAGGCAAAGTGACCGCCGAGAAGCTGCACGTCCTCGACATCAGGACCGTCGGGGATATCGCAGCCTACGGCGAGCGGTCGTTGGCATCGGTGCTCGGCAAGGGAGCGGGCGCCCATCTGTACGCGCTCGCCATGGGCCGGGATCCGCGACGCGTCCAACCCGGGAAGTCACGCAGTTCCATCGGCGCGCAGCGGGCACTCGGACGCGGCAGGCACGACGCGGCCGAGGTGGAGGCCTCGTTGATCGGGCTCGTCGATCGCGTCACGCACCGTATGCGCGCAGCACAGCGTACCGGTCGAACGGTCATGTTGCGCTTGCGGTTTGCCGACTTCACTCGCGCTACCAGATCGCACACGCTCGATCGCGCCACCGCCGACACCCGAGACATCCTGGACGCCGCGCTCGAACTGCTCCGTGATGCCGCACCGCTGATCGCCGAGAAGGGCATCACCCTCGTCGGTGTCACCGTCTCGAGTATCGACAAGGGTGGAGCCGAACAGCTCGAGTTGCAGTTCGACGCACCGCAGGTGCGGACGCCGCCGGAGGCATCGGCTCTCGACCGTGCGCTCGACGGGGTGCACAAGAAGTTCGGATCGACATCGCTCACTCGTGGGGTGCTTCTCGGCCGCGATCCGGGAATCTCGGTTCCGCTGTTGCCCGACTGACTAGAGCCGAGTCGACGGTTGCACCCGAAAGCCCGTGGGCATCATGGTCAGTCGCTCCACGACCTCAAGCCGGTACGACGGGTCGGCGTGCAGATCGAAACGCTGGAGAATGGTTCCGAGTACCAGGACCGCCTCGTGAATGGCGAATTGCCTTCCGATGCAGGCACGTTCACCGGTACCGAAGGGCTTGTAGACATGAGCCGGTCTGGCCCTGATGCGGTCGGGTAGAAAGTTGTCCGGGTCGAACTCGCCGGGACGCTCGCCCCACACCGGATCGCGATGCAGGGCCGTCACCAGCACGATCGCCCAGTCCCCGGCCGCCATTCGGTAGCCGTCACCGACGGTGGTCTCGGCCCGTGCTCCTCGGCCGAACGCGGGAACCGTCGGCCACAGGCGCAACGATTCGTCGAGGACTCGGCGGACGTACCGTAGCTTGGGGACCTGCCCGAACTCGGGCTTGCCCGCACCCCAGACCTCGTCGACCTCGGCGCGAGCCCGTTCGAAGACCTCCGGATGTGTCGCCAGGTAGTACAGCGCGAACGACAGCGCACCGGAGGTGGTCTCGTGCCCGGCGATCAAGAACGTCAAAATCTGGTACCCGATGTTGGCTTCGCTCAACGCATTCGGATTGTCGACGTCGCGTGCCGCGTTCATCATGATCTGCAGCAGATCGTCGAAGTTCTCGGTGGACCGGCGTCGAGTTCGGACGACGTCTGCGAGGACATCGGCCAAATACTGTTTGTTCTGCGCGTACGCGCGATCCGATCGGGCGAACAAGGGTTTGGCGAACGCGGGAACCCTGAGCATCGCCCGCCGCTGGTTGTAGGTCAGTGCGCCGACCATCGCGGAGACGAACGGATGCGGCTCGGTTCGCGCGAACGAGCCGAAGCTGTAACTGAACCCGGTACGACCGATCGTCTCGAGCGTCAGCTTCGTCATGTCCGAGGACACGTCGGTCGTCGCCCCGGTGCGTGCGCAACCTTCCCAGTGCCGAACCAGATCGTCGGCGACGTCGACCATGATCTCGTGATAGCCGCGCATGGCACCGGCGGTGAACGCCGGACGCAACAGATCGTGGGCGCGTTGCCAATTCGGTTCGTGGTTGTAGGCGGTGAACAGACCGTCGGCTCCGATGTCGCGCAGATTCTCGACGCCGGGAGGGAGAAACTTCTCGAACCGCTTCTCGTCGCACAGTTCGCCCACCACATCGGCACCCGAGGCGAACACGAACCGTCGACCGAGGATGCTCCGCTCGAACATGGTGCCCAGGCGGCCGGCCATGGCGGTCGAGTCCTGAACCGGTGTGCGCGGGTTGATTCCGAGAATGTCGCCGAGCACGGGGACTCGGTACGGGGGATGCGGCAGAGGGCCGTTTCGTACCGCGAACTCAGTCGACATCGCCACTCCATCGTTTCGAGACAAGCCTGTTGAACCGGTGTCCAATAGTGACCGTACTCACTGTTGAACTCGTGTCAAGTAAAGTTCGAGGCCCATGACCACACCCCGTAAGCGGATGACGCCGACGCAACGGCGTGCGCAGCTACTCGAGATCGGCTCGGCGCTGTTCGCCGAGCGGCCCTACGAGGACGTGTGGATCGAGGAGGTCGCCGATCTCGCAGGCGTCTCCCGCGGGTTGATGTACCACTACTTCCCGTCCAAGCGTGAATTCTTCGTCGAGGTCGTGCGCACCGAATCCGAGCGAAACCTCGACCTCACCGCACCGGACACCTCCCTTCCGGTCCTCGAGCAGATCGCCGCCGGTCTCGACGCGTACATCTCCTACACCGACGAGCACGCGCACGGCGTCCGCGCCGTCAACCGCGGGTCTCTGCTGGGAGACCGACGGATCGACGACATCCTCAGGCGCGAGTTCGAGATCCAGCAGGAGCGGATCCTGGCTGCTCTGCCCGAAGGATTTCGCGACGACGAGATTGTCCGCACCGCACTGCGCGGGTGGGTGGCCTTCGTGCGAGCGGTGTGCCTGGACTGGGTGGAGCGCAGAACTCTGAGCCGAGAACAGGTTCGTGCGGTGTGTCTACGTGCCGTGGCAGGTCTTCTCGAGGTGTGAGCTGCGGGGTTATCGTCGATGCATGTGCCGAAACATCACCACCCTGCGAGGGCTGGAACCACACGCAACCGACGAGGAGATCGAAGCGGCCGCGCGTCAGTACGTCCGCAAGATCAGTGGTGTGCAGAAGACCTCGGACGCCACCCGTGACGCCTTCGAGGTTGCCGTCGCCGAGGTGACGGCGACGACGCACCGGCTCCTCGACGCGCTCCCGGAGCGGCGTCAGCCACCGCCGACGGTGCCGCCACTGAGGCGTCCCGAAGTGCAGGCGCGAATTGCGGCCGCGGGAGTGCAGCCTGCGGAACGACCCGTATCGGCCTCGAAAGCCGGATCCTAGACGGTGCTGTCCGGCGGCACCGCTGGAAGTCCTTCGCTCACGCGCAGCTTCTCGGCCATCGAGCTGAGCAGGTTCTGAGATTCCTCGGACAGGTCGAATGCCCTGGCGGACAGGCGACGTAGGCCGTATCCCTGCAGCTGGGTGAGCAGTTCGAGGTCGTGATCGACCTTGGCCGCATAGATGTTGTCGAAGAAGTAGTCGGCCTTGACCTTGAAGAACGCGGCGAGTGCCGCCACGGTGTCGGCGGACGGATTGACGCGCTGCCCCGACCGCAGTTGCGAGATGTACGGCTTGGAGATCTGGTGCCCGCGCAGGGCGAGTGCGTCGGCGACCTCGGCATTGGTGTGAGGCTTGCGTCCGGGCGGGTGGATCGTGGCGAACAGATGGTTCAGACGTGCGGCGAAATCAGCGGACATCGGGGATGTGTGTGCCTTCCTGATACAGCCGCTGCCCACCCGGGCAGATCGGTCCGCCACGGACCGAACCGGCTCATAGTAGCCGCTGTCGTGATCCCGTCGAATCATGGCTGACCTGCAGAAATCCCTCCCAGAATCGGACTGATCGGTTTCATGAGGTGGCTGACGTGCGGGGCCGAGTCCGCGCGGCCGGGTACCCGGGGAAACGGGATCGAACGAATGCTTTTCCGCAGAATCGGGCGCGTGATCGGAGCCTCGGTGGCAGACTGTCTTGCCAGGCGGAGGGGGTGGAGATGACCGGTCGTCAACGACGAACGTTCGATTCACGAGACGGTGACGCGGAGGTGGTCGAGCCTCTGCTTCGAGCAGTGCTGTCCTACGCACCGCGGGACGAATCGCCCATGCCGCACCCGTCCGAGGGAATCATGCTCCGCGCCGAGGACGGATCCGGATTCGTTCGGCTCGAACTCGCCATCGCAGACGATCTCGGCGCAGGCATCCCGGGTCCGTTCGGATCCAGGTTCTACGAATGTGGATCATTCGAAGTGATTGTCCCGCAACGAGATCCCTGGGACGGTGCACTGCTGATGATCCACCTGCTCGACACCCGAGCGCCCCACCGCTTCGAGTTCGTCACGTCCATGCCGCCTCGGTGGAGCCTGCGGCTCGAGCACGACGGCTCGGTGTCGGTACTCGACGATTCCGGTGATGCGGTGATCTTCATCGGCCGCCCATGGGCTTTCGACTCGGATCTGCATCCGGTTCGCGTGCACTACACCATCGAGAACGACCTTCTGGTGCAGAACGTCCTGGCCGACGCGGACGCGGGCTATCCCATTCTGATCGACCCCGATCCCGACGCGATCATCACCGGAGACGGCAGGCTCATCACCGAGACCTGGACTCCTCGCCTGGTGGCGGGCGGAATCGTCGAGGATCTGCCGCCGAAGTCTTTGTCGAGCTGAAACCCGAGCAGCGCAACGTGATTCAGAACGGATCGTGCTGAATGTGCTTCATCGGTGTGCCGACCTTGCGGAGGGCGTAGATCGTCGTCCGAACCATCGACGGCGACCCACAGATCTGAATCTGCCGATCGGCCCACGAGCCGAACTGGGTCACCACCTTGCCCACCGCGCCGTGCAGACGGTGGTGCATTCCCCACGGCAGTTCGCGAGGTGTGCCCGAGTACCACCACGGATTCTCGAGCTCCTCGGTCACCGGAACGACCGTCAGCCACGGATTGGACAGCGACAGCTGCCACAGCGTGTCCAGATCGTAGAGATCGCACGGATACGTCCCGCTGACGAACAGATGCACCCGCGGATTGTTGCTGCGCTGCGCCATCTCCATGACCTGCGCGCGCAGCGGAGCCAGGCCGGTACCTCCCGCGATCATCAGCACGTCCTCGCGGATCGCGCGATCGACGTGCATCCCGCCCAGTGGCGGGCTGATGGACCAGCGATCACCGACCGCGGTCTCGGTGACCATCGCCGGCGACACCCAGCCGCCGGATACGCGTCGGACGTGGAACTCGATCTCGCCGTACGGATTGCTGGGGATGGCCGGGGACAGATACCGCCACAGCTTGGGCCGCTGCGGAATCTGCACACTGACGTACTGCCCGGGGAAGTACGGAATTTCGCCCTCGGTCTTGAGCCGCACGACCGCGAGGTCGTCGAGAAGCCGATGATGTTCGACGACGGTGGCACTCCAGAACGGCGGCAGTTCGTCGTTGTCGGCGGCTTCGGCCATCGCATCGCTCACGACGGTGAGTGCGTCGTTCCAGGCCGTCTCGACCTCGTCGGTCCACACCTCGTTGCCGGCGAACGTGCGGAACGCGCTGATCAGGGCCGAGCTGCCCGCACGGAAGTGCGCGCCCGAGATTCCGTGCTTGCGGTGGTCCCGGCCGAGTTGCTCGAGGAACGGTTCGACGCGGTCGGGGTCGTCGAGATGCTCGAAGACGTACCCGAGGGCCATGACGAAGTGTTCACGCAACGCATCCATCGACGCGGGGAACAGGGCGCGGAAGTGGGGGTGCTCGGCGAACAGGTGGCCGTAGAAGGACCGAGACAGCCGCGCCGGTCCGTCCTGGGCGGCCACGACGGACTTGAATCCGGTGCGAACCAGGGAGATCGTGCGTGCGTCGAGCATCGATCTACCTCCACCCCACCGATTGCCCCACCGGTCACTGCCGTCGACCGTCTCCAAAGTAGACCGATCGAGGGTATCGCGCACGGTACGGAATGTGCAGAGTCGCGCACGAAGAAAATCAGGGTTGAGCGGAACAGACTCAACTTGTCTATGGTTGTACCCAGCGACAGTCACGAAACCCGATCCGAGAAAGAAGGTGACCGGTGGACAGTTTCACTCCCACCACGAAGTCGCAGGCAGCGCTTTCTGCTGCCCTGCAGGCCGCATCCGCGGCCGGTAACCCGGACATTCGTCCGGCACATTTGTTGGTGGCGTTGCTCGATCAGACCGACGGCATCGCCACACCCTTGTTGAAGGCCGTCGGCGTCGACCCTGCAACGGTGCGTCGAGAAGCGCAGAACCTCGTCGATCGCATGCCCTCGGCATCCGGCTCGACCACAACTCCGCAACTCGGCCGTGAAACCCTCGCCGCGATCACCGCAGCGCAGCACCTGGCCACCGAACTCGACGACGAGTTCGTCTCCACCGAGCACCTCATGGTGGGCCTGGCGACCGGCAACGACGACGTAGCCAAGCTTCTGAGCGGCCACGGAGCCGGACCCAACGAATTGCGCGACGCCTTCCAGGCCGTTCGTGGCAGCGCTCGGGTCACCAGTGCAGATCCCGAGAACACCTATCAGGCGTTGGAGAAGTACAGCACCGACCTGACCGCGCTGGCCCGCGAAGGCAAGCTCGATCCCGTCATCGGGCGCGATACCGAGATCAGGCGCGTCGTGCAGGTCCTGTCGCGACGCACCAAGAACAACCCGGTGCTCATCGGCGAGCCCGGCGTCGGCAAGACGGCCATCGTCGAGGGACTCGCCCAACGGGTCGTGGCAGGCGATGTTCCGGAGAGCCTGCGCGGCAAGACCGTCGTCTCCCTCGACCTCGGTTCCATGGTCGCGGGGGCGAAGTTCCGCGGTGAGTTCGAGGAGCGGCTCAAGGCCGTGCTCGACGACATCAAGAACTCCGCGGGCCAGGTCATCACATTCATCGACGAGCTGCACACCATCGTCGGTGCCGGCGCGACCGGCGAGTCCGCGATGGACGCGGGCAACATGATCAAGCCGATGCTGGCCCGCGGCGAACTGCGTCTGGTCGGTGCGACGACCCTTGAGGAGTACCGCAAGTACATCGAGAAGGACGCTGCCCTCGAACGACGCTTCCAACAGGTCTACGTCGGAGAGCCCTCGGTCGAGGACACCGTCGGAATCCTGCGCGGACTCAAGGAACGCTACGAGGTGCACCACGGCGTCCGGATCACGGACTCCGCCCTGGTCGCTGCGGCAACGCTCAGTGATCGGTACATCACCGCCCGCTTCCTGCCGGACAAGGCCATCGACCTCGTCGACGAGGCCGCGTCGCGGCTGCGCATGGAGATCGACTCGCGCCCCGTCGAGATCGACGAGGTGGAGCGGGCCGTCCGTCGCCTCGAAATCGAGGAGATGGCCCTGGCGAAGGAGACCGACGACGCGTCGAAGGCTCGCCTCGACAAGCTCCGCCAGGAACTGGCCGATCTGCAGGAGAAGCTCGCCGGGCTCAGCACCCGCTGGCAGAACGAGAAGAACGCCATCGACTCGGTGCGAGTCCTGAAGGAGGAGCTCGAGAACCTGCGCGGGGAGTCCGACCGCGCCGAACGCGACGGCGATCTGGGCAAGGCCGCCGAGCTGCGTTACGGACGCATCCCGACGCTCGAGAAGGAGCTCGCCGCCAAGACCGAGGACTCTCCTGCTCAGGGCGAGGTGATGCTCAAGGAGGAAGTGGGACCGGACGACGTCGCCGACGTCGTCGCGGCCTGGACCGGAATCCCGGCCGGCCGGATGCTCGAAGGCGAGACCGCCAAGCTGCTCCGCATGGAGGACGAACTCGGCAAGCGAGTCGTCGGACAGAAGGACGCCGTACAAGCGGTGTCCGACGCGGTCCGGCGCTCCCGTGCCGGGGTGGCCGATCCCAACCGTCCGACGGGATCGTTCCTGTTCCTCGGCCCCACCGGCGTCGGCAAGACCGAGCTGGCGAAGGCGTTGGCGGAGTTCCTGTTCGACGACGAACGGGCGATGGTGCGCATCGACATGAGTGAGTACAGCGAGAAGCATGCCGTCGCTCGGCTCGTCGGTGCACCTCCGGGTTACGTGGGCTACGAGGCCGGCGGACAGTTGACCGAAGCCGTGCGCAGGCGGCCGTACACGGTGGTGCTCTTCGACGAGGTCGAGAAGGCACACCCCGACGTGTTCGACATCCTGCTCGCAGTGCTCGACGAGGGTCGTCTCACCGACGGCCAGGGCCGGACCGTCGACTTCCGCAACACGATCCTGATCCTCACCTCCAACCTCGGTGCCGGCGGTACCAAGGAGCAGGTGATGGACGCGGTGCGGCGTTCGTTCAAGCCCGAGTTCGTCAACCGACTCGACGACGTGGTGGTGTTCGACGCGTTGTCCGAGGATCAGCTCGAGTCGATCGTCGACATCCAGCTCGGCTTCCTGGCCAAGCGTCTGTCGGCTCGTCGCCTGACGCTCGAGGTGTCGTCGCCGGCGAAGATGTGGCTCGCGGTGCGCGGTTACGACCCGCTGTACGGTGCGCGTCCGCTGCGTCGACTGATCCAGCAGGCCATCGGGGATCAACTGGCGAAGTTGCTCCTCGCCGGTGAGGTCCACGACGGCGATGTGGTGTCGGTCAACGTCAGCCCGGATGGCGAGCACCTGATCCTGGGCTAGCCGGGGTCGCCTGTCCGAACAGGCCCGCACGAGCGCTGCTCGTGCGGGCCTGTTTCGTGCTTCGACCGGGGTGCAGCGGGTGGGTACGCTCGTGGAATGACGAATCCGGACGACCCGCGGTCACCTCGAGAACGCGATCAGGACGCGGCGCGCCAGGCGGAGTCGTCCGAGCCGACCCAGGACGACGGTCGGCCGTACTCCGGAACCCAGCAAAACCCCGACGGCGCTCACCCGACCGAGGCATATCCGACGCAGGCGTATCAAAACCCGGGCTACGAGAACCCGGGCTACGAGAACCCGGGCTACGAGAACCCGGGCTACGAGAACGCGGCCTACCAGAATCCGGCCCAGCCGAATCCGGACCCGCAGGCGTTTCCGTCGGGGTATCAGCCGACGCAGGCGTTTCCGCCGTACGACCCCGAGCAGCAGGCTGCGGCGAATCAGGCCTACGGCCAGACCCAGCAGTACGGTCAGGCCCCGGGTTACGGCCAGGCCCCGGGGTACAACACTGCTCAGTACGGGCAACCCCAGCAGTACGGGCAGGCTCCGGGCTACGACACTGCGCAGTACGGCCACACTGCGCAGTACGGCCACACTCAGCAGTTCGGACAGCCGCCGGAGTACGGTGCCCCGCCTCCCACCGAAGGACCGAACGACGCCGATTCCGGCAGCAAGGGGCCCCGACCGTGGGTTCTGGCGCTCATCGGACTCGTCGTTCTCGCCATCGTCGTGGTGTTCGGCATTTCCTTCCTGAGCGGGGGATCGGACGAGCCCGAGACCACGGCGACTGCGCCGTCGACCTCGATCCGGCCGCCCACCTCGACTGCGCCCACGACCACGCCGCAGCCCACCGAATCGGGCACGGCCACCACACCCGAGCTGATCCCGGGGGGAATTCCCGAGATTCTCGGCCAGCTCGGCTCGTCGGTGGGAACGATCACCGCCAACGACGGCTCGACTCTCACGCTCGACGGTCTCGACGGCGCCCCGGTCACGGTGCAGACCACACCCCAGACCCAGATAATCTCGTTGTCCGGTAGCGATCTGGCGTCGCTGACCGTCGGTGCATTCGTCGTGGTGCAGGGCGAGGCCGTCGAGGACGGAACGATTCGCGCGAACGTCATCATCGAAACGCCGAGTCTGGGTGGTTAGGCAACCCGCGTCGCAGTAGGGACGGTTCACAGGCCCCGGCGGTGGTGGGCGGCGAAGGTGTCGATGTCGATTAAGGTGGTTCGCGATGACGGCAATGTGGTTCGGCCTTGCGGCAATTGCACTGATGGGTGCAGTGGCCCTGCTCTACATCGACAGGTCCAAGCGAGATCGGTCCGGACGTGTACGGCAGATGTGGGCCAAGGCTCAGGGGTACGAGTATCGACCGCACGATCGAGAACTGGTCACGCGGTTCTCGCGCGCTGCCCTGTCCAAGCCGGAGTTCGACGTGGCTCTCGGAGTGGTGACCGGCGTTCGACGCGGTGAGGAGTTCGTTCTCTTCGACGTCGAGGAGACAGGCACGATCGTGGCCGTGCAACGCTCGGTCGGTTCGGATGTCGACATCGATCTTCGGCCGCGCTCGACGCCACCGCCGCGCGACGAGGACATGGAACTGCTCGGTTCCATCGGTCCACGCGTGGTGTTCGCAACCGACGTCGACATCGCTCGGCGTGTCTGCGACCAGCGGATGGCAGCGTTCACCGAGTCCATCCCGGAGAATCTGCAGCTGCTGTGGAGCGAGAAGGACTGGACGCTCGGGTCACTGCCGCTCGGCAGTGTCGGTCGCGATTGGGATGCCGCGATCGACGCGGTCGCGAGACTGTCGGGCATGTTGCACGTGCTGCCGCCGGTTCGCGGAAGCGCGGTCTACGGCGCTCGCCCCAATGATGATCGGAGTGATCCCGGTAGGCCGTCGGTGCACGAGGCACCCACGCAGCAAGCACCCGTGGCACACAATCCTCGGCCTCGCGTGGCCGAACCCCGTATTCAGGCGGTTCGACGCCCGGAGCCGCCCGTCGCCGAGCCCAGAACCCCTGCACCCAACACGCCTGAGCCGAGGGTTCGGCCTCCTCGCGCCGCCGAGCCCCGTGTCCAGGAACCGCGTGTCCAGGAACCCCGTGTTCAGGAACCTCGTGTTCAGGAACCGCGTCCGCAGGAGCCGGGGCGCAGGCCGCGTCCGCCGAGGCCCGATGCTGCCGGTCCGCAGGCCGCAAGTAGGGCCAATCCGTCGCGTCCGGTGCCGCGTCCGCCCGTCTCGCGGCCGATTCCGTTCGACTCGGACCGCCGACGCAATCAGCCGTGATCGAAGTTCGGGCGTGTTTACGGGCGCAGACGCGCTTACGCGGCTAAATTCGTACCTCGTGACGGTTTCTTCGGGTGTTGTCGTGGCAGTCCTGGTCCTCATTGTTGTGGTCGGTTACGTGGTGGTCGCGGTGCGTCGACTCGGTCGATACAGCGATCAGACGGAGCAGAGTCTGCGGCTGGTCGATGTCGAGCTCGATCGGCGTCACGAGCAGTTGGGCCCGTTCCTCGCCGCCGCGGAGGCCACCGGGCTGTCCGCCGATCTGCTGCGTCAGCTCGGCGGTGCACGTTCGTGGTCCAAGGCCGTGCGCGATCGCAGCCTGGGTCTGCAGGCGCAGGCCGCCGCCGAGAACGCCCTGTCCGCCGCGTTTCACGCCGTGCTCGCCGATGCCGATGCGCGTCGGAACGCGTTGGGCAATTGGTCGTTTCAAGGCCCGGCCGGTGAACTGAACGTCACCGAGCGCCGTATCGCAGGCGCGGTGCGGGTGTACAACGACAACGCGTATCGGTTGTCGCAGGCGATCGGCACGTTCCCGTCCTCGCTCGTCGCCAGGGCTCGTTCGTTGACCGCACCGGAACCGTTCGTGGAGACCAAGGAACTGCTCGACGAGCAGCAGTCGGCCGAGATCGCTGCCTAGTGGCAGAACGATCAGCGGAGCCGGCGGGAGCGCCTGCGCGGGTCGGTAGGTAAGTTCGTACCGACCTATCGAAGATCCGTGGTGCGACGAGAGGAATCCGAACATGGCCGACAGTGCCGCGAATTCGGACCGGCAGGAACTGGCCGATTTGGTGAAAGAGCTTGCCGTCGTGCACGGGAAGGTCACGTTGTCGTCGGGCAAGGAAGCCGACTACTACGTCGATCTTCGTCGCGCGACTCTGCATCATCGGGCAGGCGCGCTGATCGGTTCGTTGATGCGTGATCTGGTTGCCGACTGGGATTTCGTGTCGGTCGGCGGTCTGACGATGGGTGCAGATCCGGTGGCGATGTCGATCATGCATGCGCAGGGGCGTCCGATCGATGCGTTCGTGGTGCGCAAGGCCGCGAAGGCGCACGGCATGCAGCGTCAAATCGAGGGTCCGGACATCGTCGGCAAACGTGTTCTGGTGGTGGAGGATACGACGACCACCGGAAATTCTCCGCTCACTGCCGTGCAGGCTCTGCGGGACGCGGGAGCGACGGTCGTCGGCGTGGCCACGGTGGTCGATCGGGCGACCGGGGCGGACGAGGTCATCGCCGCAGAGGGGCTCGAATATCGATCCCTCCTCGGCCTGGCGGACCTCGGCCTGTAGCCCCTGGCTCCGAAAGAGCTTGTCAGCGAACGAGTTGCGCGACGACGACGAAGTTGTCGTCGGTGGGTTCGCCGCCCTGGACGTCGCAGTTGGCGAGGATCAATCGTCCCGGTACCGAGCGTCGGAGTTCGTTGTCCGCGAGCAGAGATCCCTTAGGTAGAGGGCCGACCGATTCGACCGCGTATTGCAAGGTGCCGCTCGGGGTGCGCAACACGACGGTGTCGCCCGGCGTGACTACCCGCAACGCCTTGAACGGGGCGTCACGCTTCGAATAGTTATGTCCGGCAACCACTACCGTTTGTTCGGTCGAGGTTCCCGGCATTCCGCTCTCGGCCCACCATGCGGGCAGTTCGTCGACCGGGTTCAGCACCTGGCCACTGTCGCCGCCGCGGTAGAGCGGGTCGGGATGGATCGGGCTGCTCAGGTAGGTCGTGCCGTCCGAGGATCGGAGTTCGATGTGGTCCGGCTGAGCGGGAGCGACGTCGCTCGCCGGTGCGGCCACCGAGATCTGTGACTGCACCGGCGAGCGATCGGGTGCGGCGATCCCGACTTCGTCACTCGCACAACCTGATACGAGTAGAACGAGGGTCAGGATCGCCGTCCACAGCCAGCGGGTTCTACGAGGTGGCATCGGTGGAGCTGCGGCGACGCAGGTAGAACGCTCCGCCTGCTGCCGCGACCACGACCACGCCGACTCCGGCCAGGATCACCGGGGTGTTGGACGAGCTGTCCGACCCGCCCGATGCCTCGTCGGAGGAATCGCCGAGAGCGAGATCGACCGGCGGCAGATCGCCGGCAACGCTGACGACACCGTTCTCGTCGGTGGTGAAGTAGTCCGCGACGGTGAACGATCCGTCCTCGTTCCTGACACCGACCAGGGACACTCCGGTCTCGTCGACGACGACGGTGTTCTCGTCGATCTCGGTGACCGGAACGTCCTCGCGGACAACATTTCCGAGGTTGATCGTCCACTCGAATTTCGGTCCGCTGGCGGCCAGTTCGGCTGCTGCGGCCTTCAGATCGGCCTCGGCCTTGGCCTTCGCGTCGGCATCGGCCTTGGCGGCATCGACGTCGGCCTGTACGGCTGCCAGTGCGTCCGCGGCCTCCGTCGCCTTGGCCTTGGCTGCCGCGGCTGCCTCGGTCTTGGCTGCCAGATCTGCATCGGCGGCGACAACCGCGGCGTCGGCGTCCAGAACTGCCTGCGCGGCGTCGTCGGCCGTCTTCTGCAGTGCCGCGATGTCGGCATCCGACGGGGCGGCGTCGAGGGCGGCCTGGGCTGCGGTTGCCGCCTCAGCCTTGGCGTCGGCGTCGGCCTTGGCCGCATCGGCTGCTGTTCGGGCGTCGGCTGCAGCCTTCTGCGATTCGGTCTCCTCGCCTGCGGCAGCCTCGGCTGCGGCTTCGAGGTTCTTGGCGTTCTGCTCGGCCATCGCGGCCACGGCAGCTGCGGTCTGAGCCTCGATGTGCAAGGCCAGCGACTTGGCCGCGGTGGCAGCTGCGGCCCTGGTGGCGGCAGCGACCTTGGCGAGGTTGAAGTTCTTGAACGAGTCCTGCAGTGCCTGGAGGGAGTCCTCGACGGCCTTGGTCGACGCATCGGCCTCGACCTTGGCGCTGGCGGCGAGCTCGGCCTTCGTGTTCGCGTCGGCGCGGGCGGCCGCAGCTGCGGCGGTGGCTTCGGGGTCGCCCGATACCGCTGCGGCTTCGAGCTCGACAGCCAGATCCTCCGCCGTCTTCGCGTCGGCTGCGGCCTGGTCCGCTGCTGCCTTGGCCTCGTCGGCCGCGGTCTCGAGCTCGGCAGCGTCCTTCTTGGCTGCGGTGACCGCAGCACTCGCGGCCTCGCTTTGGATCTTGGCCGATGCGGCGGCCGTGACGGCAGCCTTGGCCTTGACGTCGGCCTCGGCTGCAGCGACCTCGGCCTTGGTGGCGTCGTTACTCGCGGCGGTGTCGGCGGCCTTGGCGGTCTCGAGGCGCACCTGAGCGGCGGCTGATGCTTCGGCGGCAAGCTTGCTGGCCGCTTCGGCGTCGGCGATCGCCTGCCTTTCCGCGTCGGACAGCTGCGGGATGACGTCGAGGTTGACCGTCGCGGTGCCGTCGTCGTTGAAGACGACGCCGCCGGTGACCTGGGGCAGCGGGCGGATGGTCGACGGTAGCTCGGGGGCCGGGACGGCTGCGGCCGCTGCGGCTGCGGCGTCTTCCGGGGTGACGGCCGGAGCAGGTGCTTCGATCTGCGCGTCGACGGTGGCGGATCCTTCGACTGCTGCGCCCTCCTCGGTGGTGGGAGCTCCGGATTCGGTGCCGCCCTCGGTGGCCGGCTGCTCGACTGCGGAGCTTTCGGGTGTCTGATCCTGCGCACTGGCAATTCCCGGTGCAGCGATGGAGAGGGACAGTGCCATGGCGGCCCCGGCAGCGGCGAGGCGCGCCTTCTTGGACCTGGCGATCGACTTCTGCGACATGGAGATTGTGGCCCTTCGGTCAGTGGCAGCAGAGTGCTGCGCGCACCCGCCCTCCCACGCGGAACGGGTGTAGTTGGTGAGTCACACGAACAACCGTGTTGACGTGACCGTAAACCAACCGGCCGGTCTCGGGAACCGTTCAAGCCTTTACCTGAGAATTGGTTATGAAAGTGTTACTGATGGGACTCATGTGACGAGTGAGAATCGCGAAAGCGAACGGCGGTCGAGATCCGAAGATCTCGACCGCCGCGAAAACCTGTTCAGGTGAAGGTATTTCAGTCGCCGACCGTCACGGCCCGGGCCTCGTCGATGCTGTGAGGTGCGGGTTCGTGGTCGTCGACATGAGCGAGCACCTTCCGGCCGGTCGCCAGGACCACGATGGCGAGGGCGGTGCAGGCGGCACCCACCCAGAACGGGACGTGCATGTTCGACTCGCCCAATTTGCCGGCCAGGTAAGGAGCCGCGGCCCCGCCGGTGAAGCGAACAAAGCTGTAGGCCGCCGACGCCGTCGAGCGCTCGACCGGTGCCGAGATCATCACGGTCTCGGTGATCAGCGTGTTGTTGACGCCGAGGAACAGCCCGGCCACGACGGTTCCCACGATGAGGACGATCTTGTTCTCGGTGAACATCGCCATGACCGCCAGGTCGAGGGCGAACAGCAGCAGCGCGAGCATCATCATGTTCAGCGTTCCGAAGGCCCGCTGCAGTTTCGGTGCCACGAACACCGATGCGATCGCCAGGCACAGGCCCCAGCCGAAGAAGATGAAGCCGATGGAGTACGTGCCCATGTCCAACGGGAACGGGGTGTAGGCGAGGAGGGTGAAGAATCCATAGTTGTAGAGCAGCGCGGTGATGCCGACGGTGAGCAGGCCGCGGTGACGAAGCGCGCGGAACGGGTCGAGGATCGAGGTGGTGTGCGCGGGCTTCGGGGTGTCCGGCAGCATGACGATGAGCAGGATGAACGCGACGGCCATCAGTGCGGCAACGCCGAAGAACGGTCCGCGCCAGCTGAACCCGCCGAGAACGCCACCGACGAGGGGTCCGGTGGCGATACCGATACCCAGAGCGGCCTCGTAGAGGATGATCGCGCGAGCGACACCTCCCGATGCGGCACCGACGATGGTCGAGAGCGCCGTCGCGATGAACAGAGCATTGCCCAGTCCCCAGCCTGCGCGGAAACCGATGATCTCACCGACCGATCCGGACGTACCCGCCAGTGCCGCGAAGACGACGATGATCGCCAGTCCGGCCAGCAGGGTGCGCTTGGGTCCGAAGCGGCTCGACACGACCCCGGTGATCAGCATCGCGAATCCGGTCACGAGCATGTAGCTGGTGAACAGCAACGACACCTGAGACGGCGAGGCATCGAGTTGTTCACCGATGGGCTTGAGGATGGGATCGACGAGGCCGATGCCCATGAAGGCGATGACGCTGGCGAACGCGACGGCCCACACCGCTCGCGGTTGCTTCAGCAGGCTGTCGGGGGAGGTGCTGGTGGTCACGAAGAGGTTCCTCTCATTCCGCGATCGACGGGCTCGAGGATGCTGCGAAGCTCGCTCAGTCCGTCGGTCAGTTTCTGGATCTGTTCCGGGTCGCGGTCGGACAGGTACGGCACCAGTCCGTCGACGATGTGGCGTCGACTCGCGGCGAGCCATCGGTGGCCGTCGTCGGTCATCTCGATGAGGACGGCACGGGAATCGTCGGGATCGGCGGTTCGGGTGACGAGGCCGCTCTTGCTCAGCTTGGCGAGCAAGGCCGTCGCCGACGGTTGGGAGCAGCGGTCCAACTCGGCGAACGTGCTGATGCGCAGGGGCTGGTATTCCTCGAGCAACGACAGCGCCCGCATCCACGCTCTCGGCCATTCGTCGCTGCCGAACCGTGCGGCCAATCGGACGAAACGTGACGAGCTGGTGACCAATTGCGACAGGAGGTCCCGGATGTCTGCGTCGGAGTGACTCACCGATTTATTGTTACATACACTAACTATCTAATGCAACGGCGCAGGTGACCTGCGGAAGGGCGTCGGGGGTCGCGTCAGTACTGGCGGAGGAGAGCGGCGATGTCGCGGTCCCACTCGGCGTCCCGATGACCGTCGTAGCGAAAGCGCATCAGGTGATGGAAGCCGATGAGAATCGATGCCACGAGCACCCAGCTACCGATGGTGTTGAAGATCGACGCGGCCACGACGTCCGACGAGGTCAGTGGTCGCATGCTCGGGTTGCCGCTGTCGTCGACCCAGATCTGCGTGGTGGTACCGACGGGTGATCCGGTGTCCACGCTGACGCGTCCGGTGTGCTCGACGCCTCGGTAGACCCACCGTGAGTCGACGGCGGTCGCCGCTGCGCCGGACGCGCCGAATTCGGTCGATGCGACGGGTGCGGATTCGGCGGCGGCGGTGGTGGTCGCGGTGACCTGGTGAATCGAGGTCTTCTGGTCCTCGAGTCGCTGTTGTTGATCGGTGTGGGCGGCGGCACCGATCCACAGCGACACCGGAACCATGAGGATCAGCAGTGCGGTCACCCAGTGCTTGATGCGAGCCTGGCGAACGTCACAGTCGCGGAGCAACGGGTTGGGGTGGCCTGCGAACGCGGAGCGGCCCGAACTGTCCTGCCCGGTGAGTTTGCGGCGCATGCTGGTCCCCACTGCCTCGAAATGATCCGACCGACCTTTCCACGATGGCGACGCAACCTGCGAGTATCAAGCGATAGGGGTCAGCGTCACATGTGATGCTCACTGTGACGAGATGTTCGGGTGGAGGTCTGCGATGGTTGTCGGTCGGGTTCGGCGGGCTCGGGCGGCCGCGCTGATAGCAGGTGCGGTGACCGTGGTCGGTGCCTGGACGGGGTCGATACCGTTGCAGCGCATGGCCAAGCCTCTGATAGTCCCGGCCCTGGCGAGCGGCCTCGATCCGGGCCGAGATCGGGTGCTCACGGCTGGTCTCGCGGCCGCAACGATCGGCGACGTTCTGCTGATCGACCCGGACGACGACTCCGCTCTGGAATGGGGTGCGCGTGCGTTCGCCGTGATGCAGGGCAGTTATACGTATCTGCTGTACCGCAAGGGTGCGCGTCCGGCACTGATCGACGCCGTTCCGCGGTACGCCGGATGGGCGGCCGCGGCGACGCTACTGGCCAGGCGACAGCCCGCGGTGGCGTCGACCCTGATCGCGTACGGTGCGGTGCTCGCGACCACGTCGACCCTGTCTGCTCGTTCTGTCTCCCGCGGCGGCGATCGACGGCTGATGATCGGCGGTGCCTTGTTCACTGCATCCGACGCACTGATCGTCTTCCGCCGACTGTTCCTGACCGAGGATCGTCAGCGGCGGACCGCGGAGGCCATAGTCCTGTCGACCTACGTCGCGGCGCAGGTCCTACTCGTCGAAGCCCTCGCTTCGGGGTAGCAGCAGCACTCGCTCGCGGTGGGCGGGGTCGACGCGAACGGCGATGACGGTGCCCGGCTCGAACCGCGAGGTGTCCGAGCGGGGGACGTCGTAGACGATCTTGCCGAAGTAGCTGCTCGAGCCGGGCACGGTGAATTCGAGGTCCAGCTCGGCGGTGTTCTCGTCGATGCGGCGGATCGCATCGACCGTCGCCCATCCTTCGACGCCGTGTTCGATCAGTTCCTTCTGCTCACGCGTCGGTCGTCCCGCGAGCATCATGGCCAGGCCGAGGGCCGCGCCGAATCCGGCGACCAGGGCCGCCAGCTGGTACGGAAGCGTCCCGGGCGGGGTTCGCTTCATCAGCCAGCCGATCCAGATCGCCAGCACGATGGCGTATCCGATCGTCACCACGACGACTGCTCGCACGATTCTCGCGTTGTTCACTTCGGTGCTCCTGGGTCGCCGGAGGCGACTGTTCGATATTCGACGATAGGGGGTTACCGGTAAGTAGGGTTACATGTACGGTGATCGATGTGACTCGACCAACTGTCTTCATCTCAGGCGCAGCTGCCGGTATCGGCCGCGCGACGGCTCTCAAGTTCGCGGCCAACGGCTACCTCGTCGGTGCATACGACATCGACGAGACCGGCTTGGCATCGCTCGGCAAGGAAGCTGCCTCGCTCAGCGGCCGCGTCGTCACCGGCATCTTGGATGTAACCAACTCCGACCAGTGGGAAACCCGACTGAAGGAGTTCGTCACCGAGGGTGACGGTCGACTGGACATTCTGATCAACAACGCCGGAATTCTCGCCGCGGGTGCCTTCGAGGACATGCCGCTGTCGGTGCATCGCCGTCAGATCGACATCAACTTCAACGGGGTCATCTATGGCACGCTCGCGGCATTTCCGTACCTCAAGGACACCGCAGGCGCGCAGGTCGTCAACCTGTGTTCCGCGTCGGCCATCTACGGTCAGCCGGAGTTGGTGACCTACGGCGCGACCAAGTTCGCGGTGCGCGGCGTCACCGAGGCGTTGGATCTCGAGTGGAGCAAGTACGACATCTCGGTCAAGGCCATGTGGCCGCTGTTCGTCCAAACGGCGATGACGCAGGGCGTGTCGACGGGCACCACGAGCTCGTTGGGTATCAAGCTCACCGTCAAGGACGTGTCCGACGCGATCTTCGACGCGACTCGTCCGGTGAAGCGTCGGTTGCACAAGGTGCATTTCCCGGTCGGCCTGCCGTCCAAGGCACTCTCGCTCGGCTCGCGCTTCTCGCCCGCATGGCTCACTCGCGAGGTCAACCGGCGTCTGAGCCACACCTAGAACTCCTCGCCGGACGATGCCGGCACTGCGCCGGTATCGTCGGTCTTTCGAGCAGTCGATGTCGAAAGGTGGGTCGGGGTTTCTTCATGCCGATTACGTGGGGTGCGAGCGGGCAGCGATCGAGCAGGGCACGGCAAATGGGTTGGGCACGAGCCTGGTTGGTGGGAATCGGAGCCTGTACGGCGCTCGTTCTCGCCGGCTGCAGCAGTGAGTCCGCTGCCCAGCCTCCGCCGCCTGCGTCGACCACGACTCCGGTGCCGACGACGACGCAGACCACCACCACTCCTGCGCCCGTGACGACCACGGAAGCGCCACTGCCGCCGCCCCCGCCTCCGGTGGAGCCGCCGCCCACCGCGGAACCGCAGACGACGTACGCCGCCATCGGCGGTGCGTACTATTTCAGTTCCCCCGACGGTCTGTTCCAGTGCGGGATCGTGCCGCTCTCCAGTCGTGTCGAGGCCGGGTGTCAGGGCACCACCACCCCGGTGCCGCCGCGGCCCGACGACTGCATGATCAACTGGGGCAACGGTATTCGTGTCACCAACGATGGCCCGGCGGCGTTCATGTGTTCCGGCGGTGTGGTCTACACCTCGGGCGGCGAGACGATCGATCCACCGCTGGCTGTCGGAGCGAGCATCTCCGAGAACGGATTCACCTGCACGTCCGCCGAGAACGGCATCTCGTGCGTCGACGACGCAACCGGACACGGCTTCCGCATCGCACCGGACAGCAACGAAGTCTATTGAGCGAGAACACGATCGGCAACGAATCGTCGTCGGACGATGCCGGCCCCACCGAGTGGGGTGAGAACCCGAACGGCGTCGGACCGTGGTTCGACACGCACACCGAACCGCCACCCGACGATCCGCGATTGGACCCGGACCTGCTCGCGGGCGGAGATCGCCGCAACGTGGTCGACGCCTACCGCTACTGGCGACGCGAGGCGATCGTCGCCGACATCGACACCCGACGGCATTCGCTGCACGTCGCCATCGAGAACTTCACCAACGACGCGAACATCGGCACGGTGGTGCGCACCGCGAACGCCTTCGCCGCGCAGGCGGTCCACATCGTCGGACGTCGTCGGTGGAACCGTCGCGGTGCCATGGTCACCGACCGCTACCAGCACATCCATCACCACGACTCGGTGGAGGCGCTGATGGCGTTCGCAGCCGAGCAGGGCCTCGTGGTCGTGGCCGTCGACAACACCCCTGGGTCGGTACCGATCGAGACCGCGGAGTTGCCGCGTCACTGTCTGCTGCTCTTCGGTCAGGAGGGACCGGGTGTCACCGACAGTGCCCGCGAATCGGCTTCGATGACGGTATCGATCGCGCAATTCGGTTCCACGCGCAGCATCAATGCAGGTGTTGCCGCCGGGATTGCCATGCACTCGTGGATTCGGCGGCACGCGGATCTCGATGCAGCGTGGTGAGTCGCAGCGCTGTCCGACGGGGTTTCCGGGGCGGGATGTAACGAATCGGCAACGGTAGTGGCAGGATTGCGGCTATGCAGGAGTTGTGGTCGCAGCGTGCGGACGCTGCGGAGGGGGCCGTCGTCGCGCGGCACATGCGTCGGCTGTGGGGGCTGCCGGGCACGGCGTTGGGAGTCGTCGCCTGGCCACCGGCGCGTTCGGAACGGATGTTCCTGCGTTGGCACTACTGGTGGCAGGCCCACCTGCTCGATTGCGCGGTCGACGCCGCCGATCGCGATCTCACCGCCAAGCGCCGTCGGCGATTGAACAAGATCACCCGAGCGCACCGAACCCGCAACGTCAGCGGGTGGACCAACAACTACTACGACGACATGGCGTGGCTCGGGTTGGCACTCGAACGCGCGCAGCGGCAGCATTTCGTCGGCAATCGCGGTGGCATCCAGCAGATCGAGATGGAATTGTTCGACGCCTGGGCTCCGGCCGAGGGCGGCGGCATTCCGTGGCGCAAGAAGTCGGACTTCTACAACGCACCCGCCAACGGCCCGGCCGCGATCCTGCTGGCCCGCACCGGTCGGCTGTGGCGTGCCCAGGAGATGGCCGATTGGATGGACCGCACCCTCAAGGACCCGCGTACGGGGCTCGTTCTGGACGGAATGCATTCCACTCGTGCACTCGTCGACGCCGGAAAAACCGGCGAGATGGAGCGCGCCGTGTACAGCTACTGCCAGGGCGTCACGTTGGGCCTCGAGACCGAACTCGCTGTCCGACTCGGAGAACCCCGGCACGCCGAGCGAGTCCATGCCCTGGTCGACGCCGTCGACAACCACCTGACCCGCAACCTCGTCGTCACCGGCGGCGGTGGGGGAGACGGCGGCCTGTTCAACCCGATCCTCGCGCGCTACCTGGCGATGGTCGCGGTGGAGCTACCCGGAGACTCGGACGCCGACGACCGGGCACGCGAACTCGCTGCGGCGATCGTGCTGAACTCGGCCGAGTCGGCGTGGGAGAACCGTCTCGAAGTGGAAGACAATCCACTGTTCGGAGCCGACTGGACCCGCGAAGCCCGCTTCCCGGGGCAAGGCCTGCACATCGCCACCTTCACCGAGGGCACGGTCCGACCGTCCGATGTGCCCGAACGGGATTTCTCGGTGCAGCTCGGCGGCTGGATGCTGATGGAAGCGGCCTACCGAGTCTCGGCTGCGGGTTTCTAGAACACCTCGTCGGAGCGGACCGACGCAGACCCTATTCGACGACCTCTTCGACCTCGATGGTCTCTTCGGGCCGTGCCATTTCCTTGCGGTACTGCCAGATACCGAGACCGGTTCCGACGACGAGCAGCACCACCATGCCGATGAGGACGGCGGGCATCAGCCAGGGGATGCCCTCGATGAACGACCCGAAGTAGAACCCGATCAGCAGCAGCACCGGAGCCCAGATGATGGCACCGAGAGTGCTGGCGATCGTGTACTTGCGGTGATCCATCTTCGCAGCACCTGCGACCAGCGGGCACAGGGTGCGGACCCAGGGGATCCACCGCGCGACCAGCACCGCCCAGAAACCGTGCTTCTCGAGCAGAAGATTGACCTTGTGCAGGTTCTTGGTGTTGAGGTACTTGCCGTTCTTGCGGGCCACCAGAGTCGAGCCGGTGCGGTGCCCGATCGAATAGCCCACCTGGTTGCCTGCGATGGCGGCGACCATCGCACCGAGCGACAGCGCCCAGATGTGACCGGTGCCCGACGCGTGGGTCGCCATCACGATTCCTGCCGTGATCAACATCGAGTCTCCGGGCAGGAACAACCCGATGATCACTGCGCATTCGATGAACACGAAGGTCATCACGACGATCCACACGACGAGTGGGCCCGCTGTCTCCAACGGACCGAAACTGCCGGCGGCCTGGACGGACTCGGTCGACAGCGCAGTGGTAATCGACGACATGGACTCGATCACTTTCGGAAGATCTCGATCAGGACTTGGTGTCCGGGGCGTCGGCCTCGATCACGTCGGCCGCCTCCCCGAGCGGGGTCTTGCGGGCCTTGATCATGCGCTTGCCGACCTCGGCGACGATGGGAAGGACGGAGACGGCGACGATGATCAGGAAGATGATGTCGACGTGCTCGCGGATGAACGCGATCTGCCCGAGCAGGTACCCCAGCACCGTCACGCCCGCGCCCCAGAGGACGCCGCCGACGACGTTGTAGGTGAGGAACAGCGAGTACTTCATGTGCGACGCACCGGCGACGACCGGTGCGAACGTACGCACGATCGGTACGAAGCGCGCCAGGATGATGGTGATCGGGCCGTGCTTCTCGAAGAACAGGTGCGACTCGTCGATGTACTTCTTCTTGAAGAATCGCGAATCGTTGCTCTTGAACAGGGCCGCGCCACCCTTGGTGCCGATGAGATAGCCGACCTGGTCGCCGAGGATGGCCGCGATCGGGATCAGAACGACGAGGGTCCAGATGGACGCGAACGGCTCGATCTCGGTGGACTTCGACGCGGCGATCAACCCGGCCGTGAAGAGGAGGGAATCACCTGGGAGCAGCGGAAACAGCAGCCCGGACTCGATGAAGACCACCAGCAGCAGCCCGATCAACACCCAGTGCCCGAAGGAGTTGAGCAGGTTCACCGGGTCGAGAAAGCCCGGCAACAGGGCCAGGTTCGTCGTCATCGTTTCCGAGGCAGCTAGGAGACTCACCGCGCCCACACTACCGGCCGAAACTGGTAAGTCCTGAACAGATGGTGTCGCTCTGCTGTGAACGTGATGGCTTGTTCGGCACCGTCGACGGGCCGTCGCTCCCGGCCGACGTCAGCGGGAGTGGAGCCTGCGGAATGACCGGAGGGGCGCGGGAGTGGAGCCTGCGGAATGACCGGGGTGACGCGGGTACGCACGACACCGGGCCGGGAGGTTGCCATACTGCACTGGACACAACCGAACTTTTCTATGGAGGAATGACGCCGTGCCTATCGCAACTCCCGAGGTCTACGCCGAGATGCTGGGCCGGGCGAAGGAACACAAGTTCGCCTTTCCGGCAATCAACTGTGTGGGTTCCGAGTCCATCAACGCCGCCATCAAGGGATTCGCCGACGCGGGTAGCGACGGCATCATCCAGTTCTCGACCGGCGGAGCCGAGTTCGGCTCCGGGCTCGGTATCAAGGACATGGTCGTCGGTGCCGTGGCGCTCGCCGAGTTCGCGCATGTGATCGCGGCCAAGTACGACGTCACCATCGCTCTGCACACCGACCACTGCCCCAAGGACAAGCTGGACACGTACGTTCGTCCGCTGATCGCGATCTCGCAGGAGCGCGTCGACGCAGGCAAGAACCCGCTGTTCCAGTCGCACATGTGGGACGGCTCGGCCATCCCGATCGACGAGAACCTCGAGATCGCCAAGGATCTGCTGGCCCGCGCTGCGGCTGCGAACATCATTCTCGAGGTCGAGATCGGTGTCGTCGGCGGCGAGGAAGACGGCGTCGAAGCCGAGATCAACGACAAGCTCTACACCTCGAACGAGGACTTCCTCAAGACGGTCGAGGCCCTGGGCGCAGGCGACGCGGGCTCGCGCTACCTGCTGGCGGCGACCTTCGGCAACGTGCACGGCGTGTACAAGCCGGGCAACGTCAAGCTCAAGCCGTCGGTGCTGGCAGACGGTCAGCGGGTCGCGTCGGAGAAGCTCGGTCTGGCATCGGGATCCAAGCCCTTCGATTTCGTCTTCCACGGTGGATCGGGTTCGGCGAAGAGCGAGATCGAAGAGGCACTCGAGTACGGCGTGGTGAAGATGAACGTCGACACCGACACCCAGTACGCGTTCAGCCGTCCCATCGCCGGACACTTCTTCTCCAACTACGACGGTGTGCTCAAGGTCGACGGCGAGGTCGGCAACAAGAAGGCCTACGACCCGCGCAGCTACCTCAAGAAGGCCGAGGCCGGGATGACGGCCCGTGTCGTCGAGGCCTGCAACGACCTCAAGTCCGCCGGTCGCAGCGTCAGCGCCGGCTGATCCCCGTGAGCGGAACTTCGTAGCAGGCTACGAGGTAGGAGTGGAGCCTGCGGAACGACCCGCAGGCTCCGCCGCTCACGTCGGTCAGTTGCACACCTTCCACTGGTCGCCGTCGAGGCGCAGGTCGAAGGTGCGCGGGGAGCGATCGTTCGGGTTCGCGTCGGTGTGCGCGATCACCTGAGCGATCGCGGTGTCGTCGTCACCGACCTGGATGGCGTCGATGCTGTCGACGGTGGGGATGTTGCCCTGCTCGAGCGAGACGCGATGGACGTCGGCGAATTCCGCGTCGGGGATGTCTCGGTAGAACGTCGCCAGGTCACCGCACGAGGTGCTGCGCAGTGTGGCGAGGTCGCCGACGGCCAAGGCTCTGGTGAACGACTCGACGGTCGTCCTGATCCGGGCCTCCGGGGAGTCGTCGACGCTCGGGCGGTCGATCAGCAGGTATGCACCGGCGGCCACTGCCCCGATCACGACAACTGCGGCCACCAGCGCCGCCCACCACTTCTTGTGACTCGGTGTGCCGTGTTCCGTCGGGTCGGGTCCGATGCGCTGGGGACCGACCTGCTTCGACCCTGGTTTCTGCGGTTCGATCCTTCTCGGCCCGACTGGTTGCGGCACGGCGGCAGGTGATTTCTTCTCTGCCGCAACATCTTTCGTCCGATTTTCGGACGGGTTTCGGGGTGGGATACGACGCGGGGCCGCGGTCGGCTTTGCGACGGGCTTCGATTCCGCTGCGGCCGGTTCCTCGGCCGGAGCAGTGGCGATCTTCTCGGTGGCTGCGTCGGCCGGCTCGTCGACCTGCTTCTTCTTGTGGAGATCGATCTTCTCGGTGGCTGCGTCGGCCTCGGAGGGCGCCTTCTTCTTCTCGTCCGGCATGCGTTCTCCCTCGTTCACCGAATCCTGCGAGAACTCACGAGTTCTCGATTTCGTCAGCTGGCAGCCTATCGACCGTGTCGGGCGCTCGGCGCGAGCGCCACCGGGGGTGTTCGGACACGATTCGGTGACGTAGGGGCACAATGAGCGCCATGACTTCTTTCGGTGATCTGCTCGGACCCCAACCCACACTGTTGCCCGGCGACGACGAGGCCGAATCCGCGCTGCTGAACCACGAGGCACCCGAGACCGTCGCGGCGGCGCATCCGACGGCGTCCATCGCGTGGGCCTACCTGGCCGAGGCGGCGCTCGAGTCGGGAGCCACCATCACGGCGTACGCCTACGCTCGCACCGGCTACCACCGAGGTCTTGACCAGTTGCGTCGTAATGGATGGAAGGGATTCGGGCCGGTCCCGTACAGCCATGAGCCCAACCGAGGATTCCTCCGATGCGTTGCAGTCCTCGCCAAAGCGGCCCGCGACATCAACGAGCACGACGAGTACGCCCGCTGCCTCGACCTCCTCGAAGACTGTGACCCCAAGGCAGCAGAAGCGCTCGGCCTGGGCTGATCGGGCTCGCGCCAGCCGGGCGCGGGGTCGAACCCGGCTGAAGTCGGGCAGTGCTCGGCTGAAGTTGTCGCTGCTGCCGATCATTCAGTGCGCGTTGGCTGCGGGAGTGGCGTGGTTCGTGGCGACGGACATCGTCGGTCACGAGAGCCCGTTCTTCGCTCCGATCGCCGCTGTCGTCTCGCTCGGCGTCTCGCTCGGTGCTCGCCTGCGCCGATCGGCCGAGCTCGTCGTCGGAGTGACGGTGGGCATCGGCATCGGGGATCTGCTCATTTCGCTGATCGGTAGCGGGCCGTGGCAGATCGCTCTGGTCGTGGTGCTGGCGATGTCGGCAGCGGTGTTCCTCGACGGCGGGCCGATCATCGCGATGCAGGCCGGATCGTCCGCGGTGCTGGTGGCCACGCTCATCCCGCCCGGCAACATGGGTGGCCCCAACCGCATGGTCGACGCGTTGGTCGGTGGTCTGGTGGGCATCGCGATCGTGGCGTTGATCCCGACGCACCCGGTGTGGCGGGCCCGCAAGGATGCGGCGAGTGTGTTGGCCACGGCTGCGAGTGTGTTGCAGAAGGTGGCCGACGGCTTGGTGGCGAACGATCCCAAGCCGATCGAGGAGGCGCTACGTAAGGCGCGTGCGACGCAGTCGGGTATCGATGCTCTGCGAACCGATCTCAAGGGCGGCCGAGAGATCGCGCGAATCTCGCCGATGTACTGGAATCACCGCAACCGTCTGGCGTCGCTGGCGGCGACGGCCGATCCCATCGACAACGCCGTCCGCAACATTCGGGTGCTCGCGCGACGGTCGCTGACGCTGGTGCGCGACGACGAGATCCTCGATCCGCGCGTCGTCGACGAAGTGGAGAAATTGGCGCATGCGGTGGAGGTCCTGCGGCAGATGATCCTTGCCGATCCGGGGCAGAAGCCGGATGCGGCGGAGGCGGCACGAGTGTTGCGGTCGGTGGCGGCCGGTGCCAAACCGGAGTTGATCTCGAACGCCGGTCTGTCGGCAACGGTGGTCCTGGCACAGTTGCGCTCGATCATCGTCGACCTGCTGCAGGTCGCCGGGCTCAAACGTATTTCTGCGTTGGCGACGCTTCCGCCGACGGTGAAGCACCCGCACGTCCCGCCGGAGTTGTGACCCGAGGACACCATTGCATATATGCGTATGTACGCATATGGTGACTCCCGGAAGTCGATGCAGTCACGAGGGGGAGTCATGGGCGCGGGTCACGGGCACAGCCACGGCGTGGGCGGACACACGCCTGCGGGTGCGGGGCCACCCAGGTCCCGCGTTCGCAAGATGATCGTCGCCCTCGCGATCCTGGTGGTGTTTCTCGTCGTCGAGGCGACCGTCGCCGTCGCGATCGGCTCGCTGGGCCTGCTCGCCGACGCGGGCCACATGCTCACCGATGTGCTCGGCATGACGATGGGCTTGATCGCACTCGTGCTCGCCCGCAAGGGAAGTGCCGCAGCGGCAAGGACTTTCGGCTGGCATCGGGCGGAAGTGTTGACCGCCATCGCCAATGCCGTTCTGCTGCTCGGTGTTGCGGCGTTCATCATGTACGAGGCGATCTCGCGCATCGGCGACGCTCCCGAAATCCCCGGTGTTCCGTTGATTCTCACTGCGACAGCCGGTCTCGCGGCCAATATCGTCGTCATGCTGCTCATTCGCGGCGACGCCAAGGACTCCCTGGCCGTCCGCGGTGCGTACATGGAGGTTCTGGCCGATGCGGTCGGCAGCGTCGGGGTGCTCGTCGCCGGCGTGCTGATGGTCGTGTTCGGGTGGACCTGGGCAGACATCGTCGTCGGTGTCCTGATCTCCCTGTGGGTGATCCCGCGCGCGATCAAGCTCGCCGGCTCGGCACTGCGCATTCTCACCCAGGCCAGTCCGGGGCACGTCGACGTCGACGCATTGACCGGCGACCTGAGCGCGCTACCGGGCGTGACGGGGGTTCACGACCTGCACGTGTGGACGCTGACCACCGGAATGGACGTGGCGACAGTGCATCTCGAGTGCGAGGGGTCGTCGTCGATGGTGCTCGATCGCGCCCGGTCGTTGCTGTCCGCCTACGGTCTCGACCACGCCACGGTCCAGGTCGAACCCACCGCGCACGGCCGGACCTGCAAGGAAGAGCTCACCTGGTGACGGTGTGCACCTCGGAGCCGGGACGCCACACGTCGATCTGCATGTGATCGTCCACCAGTGACGTCAGGACGACCTCGGTGATGTCGAGGTCGAACACGTGGTACGGCACCAGTTCACCCGGTGCGGCGTCGAATATCGGTTGCAGCACAGCAGGATCGGTGATCTCGACGGCACGGCCGCCGATCTTCGCGTCCCCGCCCTCCATCGAATGGTGACCCGGATTGCTGTGCAGCGCGAACCGTCCGTCGCGCTGCAGATCTCGTGCTTTGACTGCCCCCAGCATCGAACCGAGGCGCAGCACACCGCTGTCGGCGAACTCGACCTCGGTGCCGCTCACGCGCGGTGAGCCGTCCGCCCGAAGGGTGGCGAGTACGTGGTGTTTGTGGGCGGTGAACCTGGCCTGCACTGCCGAGGCCAGGTTCGGGGCGGCTGTCGAGAAGTCGTTCCACGTCGTCATGGGGGAATTATGCGACCCGCCACCGACCGAATCGGGAATTGCTGCACACAACTTCTCGACAGCGACGGAAATCCCGTCGGTCACGGTCGGTGTCGTGCAGTCCTTCCCGGCGCTCGGGTCACAGCCAGAATCGCATCAGGTAGTTTCCGTTGCCTGCGAAGAACTCGGGAACACCGGACAGCCCGAACAGGGTGTAGATCGCCCCGAAGAAGGCGGAATTGACCGCGGGCACGAACAGCAACGCGACGAGAACGAGGATTCCGTAACCCTTGAACTGGTTCAGCGAGGCGCGGGTGGCGGGTGAGAGCGAGGGTTCGAGTGCGGCGTATCCGTCGAGTCCGGGCACCGGAATCAGGTTCAGGATCGTGGCCATGATCTGCAGGAACGCCAGGAAGCTGAGCCCGTACCAGAAGGCCTGATGGGTGCCGTCGGTGCCGAACATCCGAATGACGATCAGAAGGACCACGGCGACAACGGCGTTGGCGAACGGTCCGGCGAGAGCGATGCGCCGCTGAGTCGACGCCGAGAATCGGTCGGTTCGCAGGTACACGGCACCGCCCGGAAGCCCGATTCCGCCGATCGCGATGAACAGCACCGGCAGCACGATCGAGAGCAACGGGTGGGTGTACTTGAGCGGGTTGAGCGTCAGATAGCCGCGGAGTTCGACTTCGCGGTCGCCGGCCCGAAATGCGGTGTACGCGTGCCCGAATTCGTGCAGGCACACCGAGGCGATCCACCCGGCGAGCACCAGCACGAACACCCCGAGTCGGGCGGTGAGAGAGGTGACGTCCTCCGCTGTCCACGCCAGCGCGCCGCCCACTCCTGCGACGGCGAGAACGGCCACGAACACCGGGCTCGGCAGAACGGGACTGCGGCGTACCGGAACGGTCATCGGACCAGCAACCACTCTTCGTGGTGACGGTAGAACGTCGACCGCTTGACTGTTCTGTCGCCGGCGATGCCGTCGCGCATCAGGTCTGCGGCGGGGGAGCCGAGCTGCATCGCGCGTCCGCTCACCCAGCGGCGCGGCAGCAGTCGTCGACGGCTGATCACCCGCGCACGAAGGCCCGGTAGCTCCGGGGTCGGTGCCACCTCGACGCCGGGAACGACTCCGGAGAACAACCGCGTGTCGTCGACGTACGCCTCGCCTTCGAGGTCCGCGCCGCCACCGCCGCCGAGCAGAGCCCGCCCGACAACGGCCTTGCCCGCGTCGTCGCGGATGAGGGGCGTGCTCGACGCCGTGCCGGTCAGTGCCACCTTGGCCGCGCGCGAACCGGTGCCGAGCTTGTAGATGTGGGCGGCGTTGGTCGCGGTATCGGGCACGAACGCGACCTCGATGTGGAGGCGTTCGGTGCGCATCAACCTGGTCAGGACCGCGGCCAGCGAGGCGTCGTCGCCCAACACGATGATGCGCGGTGCGGGGGCCGATTCGATGTCGGCGAACAGTGCGTTGCAGTCGTCGTCGGTGGGCACGGCATCGGCGTTGCGCAATGGGACGTCGGTCAGCGTGATCGGCAACGGCGGGTTTCCGCAGTGCAGAACGAACGGTGTCACGGCGCTCCTAGATCATCGGTGAACCCTCGAACGACCATAGTGCCCTCGTTTCGGCTCCACCGTAGCGGCATGCGGGCCAGCTCACCGCCTCGGCTAGACTGTTCCCCCGGCCACTGTCGCGCCTGCGGCAATTGGTGACGGCTGCGTTCGATCGAGCAATATCTGCAGTACGTCCTCGCACGAAAGCAACGTAGGAGAGCACATGCCGGCGATAGTCCTGATCGGCGCCCAGTGGGGCGACGAGGGCAAAGGCAAAGCCACCGACCTTTTCGGTGAACGACTTCAGTGGGTCGTTCGCTACCAGGGCGGCAACAACGCCGGCCACACCGTGGTTCTCCCGAACGGCGACAAGTTCGCGCTGCACCTGATCCCGTCGGGAATCCTCACAGCCGGCGTGAAGAACGTCATCGGCAACGGCGTCGTCGTCGACCCGGGTGTGCTGCTCACCGAACTCGACGGCCTGGAAAAGCGTGACGTCGACACCACGAACCTGCTGCTCAGCGCCGATGCGCACCTGATCATGCCGTACCACGTGGCCATCGACAAGGTGACCGAACGCTTCCTCGGAGCCAAGAAGATCGGAACCACCGGCCGCGGCATCGGGCCGTGCTACCAGGACAAGCTCGCTCGTGTCGGCGTCCGGGCAGCCGATGTGCTCGACGAGAAGATCCTGACCCAAAAGGTCGAGGCTGCACTGGAATTCAAGAACCAGGTGCTCTCGAAGATCTATAACCGGCGGGCGCTGGACTCGCAGCAGGTCGTCGACGAGGTGCTCGAGCAGGCCGAGGGCTTCAAGCACCGCATCACCGACACCAGGCTGCAGCTGAACCTGGCTCTCGAGCGCGGTGAGACGATTCTGCTCGAGGGATCGCAGGGCACTCTGCTCGACGTCGATCACGGCACGTACCCGTACGTCACGTCCTCCAACCCGACGGCGGGCGGCGCATCGGTCGGTTCCGGCATCGGCCCCAACAAGATCGGGACGGTCCTCGGCATCCTGAAGGCCTACACGACGCGTGTCGGCTCGGGCCCGTTCCCGACGGAGCTGTTCGACAATCACGGTGAATACCTGGCCAAGCAGGGCGGCGAGGTTGGCGTCACCACCGGGCGGGCACGACGCACGGGCTGGTTCGACGCCGTCATCGCGCGGTACGCCACCCGCGTCAACGGCATCACCGATTACTTCCTGACCAAGCTCGACGTGCTCTCGAGTCTGGACACGGTGCCCATCTGTGTCGCGTACGACGTCGACGGCGTCCGCCACGACGAGATGCCGATGACGCAGACCGGTTTCCATCATGCGAAGCCGATCTACGAAGAGATGCCCGGTTGGTGGGAAGACATCTCCGGTGCCCGCACGTTCGAGGAACTGCCGATCAACGCGCAGAACTACGTCCTGCGTCTCGAGGAGCTCTCGGGGGCGTACATGTCGTGCATCGGAGTCGGACCGGGCCGCGACGAAACCATCGTCCGCCGGGACATCCTGAGGTAGACGGTCGACACGAAACACCAAGCCCCGAGGCCACACGGCCTCGGGGCTTTTTCGTGCCCGGGGATGCCCGTCAGGATCCGATTCTCGACAACGCGACGAAACAGCGCATTCAGTAGGAAACCGACGCGAAAAAGTACTGTGTTTGCTGTAGCCGAACGGTATTGCTGGGGACCTCGCTGCAAGGCGGTATTTTTCGTACTTCAGGTAGCTTTGCGCATCGCGTATTCGAGTAAACCGAAAGCATGAAACGGGCGACCACCGACAATTCGTGGTCGCGAACGGTGATCGATCCGACGGCGACGGAACAAATTCCGGCGGATATTCTCGTGCTCTTGAATTAATGCCGTCACATATATGTCGGAATCGAACTGCACATCTGCTCGCCTGCGTGGATAATTGCGCCCAGGTAAATCGACGGAAGGTCGAGCGATGACTGAGAATTACAACGGATTGGAAGTTTTCAGCTACCAATTCGATCGCTTCGCATACGAACATCCATGGATCGGCGCTCAGGCCGGTGAATTCATGCTCGGCCCGAGGGTGGGGGAATGCTCGAATTCACGCACGCTACCGTCTTCGCGCTTCCCGAGGGTGGCGCGCACGAAGTGCACGGTCCGATCCTCGACTGGTACCTCGGTCACGGGGGACCCTATGGCGCACTTGGCTATCCGATCAGCAACGAGCGTCCGACACCCACCGGATCCGGTCGCTACAACCTCTTTCAACGCGGAGCTATCGGGTGGTTGCCGGAGGTGGGTGCATTCACCATCGGTGGTCGGCACGAGGAATCCGATGTGACTCCGGGCCCGGAAGCTGAATTGGTGTCGGCGGTGGACGCTCCAATCAACGCACTCGGTATTTCTGCCTGAATCCGTTCCTGCTCCCCGTTTCGATCCAATTATTCGGTCTCGCGGTTTTGTTCGTCGATGAAGCAGCTCAGAACAATGTCGGCTCGTCGAATCCTGGGACGCCTTCGATGCCGAGTATTTTCTGTTTGGTGTTCGCGCCACCCGGTGCCGAGAAGCCGCCGACTTCCGTGCCTGCGCCGAGTACCCGATGGCACGGCACGATGATCGGCACAGGGTTGCGTCCCAACGCGCCGCCTACGGCCTGGGCTGCACCGGGGTGGCCGAGTCGGCGGGCAATGTCGCCGTAGGTGAGTGTCGCGCCCCGGGGAATGCTGCTGCACACGGTGTAGACCGAGGCGTCGAACTCCGAGATGTCGAGGACCAGCGGAATCGGGCTCATGTCGACTGTCCGTCCATCGAGCAGGTCGACAATTCGCGCGATCGCGTCGGCCGCCAACGCATCGACAGGCCCTGCTGCTGCGCCGAAGCGGTTCAGATAGTCCAGCATCGCCTCGTCCGACGGCTCGGGCAGGGCGACTGCGAGCACGCCGTCGTCGGTCCAGGCGATTCCGCAACGGCCGATGGAGGTGTCGAAGAGCGTGCTGCTCGGCATCGGTCCAGTATCCACCTGCCCTCGTGTGGCAGTCCAGTGGAATGCGCAATGGACTTGAATGTCGGAGGCCAGTGGGCGAATACTGGAGTGCATGGCTTCGAGAGTCCTCAATGCAACGTCACTGGCCCGCGATCTCGGCAGCTGGCGCGGCGACGCGTCCTCGGACGGATCCGGGAGGCGCAAGGCGTCGCGTCCGACGTATCGCGCATTGGCCGATGGCGTTCGACTGCTGATTCACGACGGTCGCATTCCGCTCGGCGTCGGTCTGCCCAGTGAGCGTGATCTGTCCGCGGCTCTCGATCTCAGTCGTACCACCATCACGTCCTCGTACTCGGTGCTGCGAGACGAGGGTTATCTGATCAGTAAGCAGGGATCACGCAGTACCGTCGCTCTGCCTGCTGTGCCCACCCCCAACGGAATGTTGATTCAGTCGACATCGCCTTCGGGTCCGGTGGTGGACATGTCTCACGCAGCGATGGCAGCAGCGGACGGCACCATGACCGCGGCGTACGAGTCTGCGCTGCAAGCACTTCCGACCTATCTTCCGACGCACGGCATGGAGCCCATCGGTCTGGCGGTGTTGCGGGAGGCCATCGCGCAACGCTTCGTCGAGCGTGGCCTGCCGACGACGGCCGACCAGATCATGGTCACTTCCGGTGCGCAGCAAGCAGTTCGGCTCCTGCTGGGTACCTTGACCTCGCCCGGCGATCGGGTGCTGATCGATCACCCGACCTATCCCAACGCCCTCGAAGCGATCAGGCGAGTGGGTGCCCGTCCCGTACCGGTGCCGGTACGTCCGGCCGACGGCGACTGGGATCTCGACGGGATACGCAGTGCAGCACGGCAAACGGCAGCCAAGGTTGCGTACCTGATTCCGGACTTCCACAATCCAACCGGGCAGGTGCTCGGTGCCGAGGGGCGGGCCGAACTCGCACGCATCACCCGCGACACCCGTATGACGCTCATCGTCGACGAAACCATGGTGGACCTGTGGCTCGACGCCCCGCCGCCGCCGCCGGTCGCGTCGTTCGGGCGGGTCTCGGGGTCCGACATCGTCACGATCGGTTCGGCGTCCAAGTCGTTCTGGGGCGGACTGCGCATCGGATGGATCAGAGCGCATCCGTCGCTCGTCTCACAGCTCGCGGGCTCGCGGGCAGCGCACGACCTCGGCACCTCGATCATGGATCAGTTGGCGTCCTCGTTCCTGTTGCAGGACGCCGAACCCGCGCTCGAGCTCCGTCGATCGCACTTGCGCGAGCGTCGGGACGTACTCGAAGAGGCTCTGGCCGAACATCTTCCGGACTGGCGCTACCGCCGCTCCGAGGGCGGCATGTCGCTGTGGTTGCAGCTGCCTGCACCGGTGTCGAGTGCGCTCGCCGCCACCGCGCCTGCATTCGGCGCGATACTCGCGGCGGGCCCGCGATTCGGCGTCGAGGGTGCGTTCGAGCGCTACCTCAGGTTGCCGTACACCCGTGAGCCGCAGGAGCTTCGGGCCGCGGTGATGGCGACGGCTGCTGCTTATCGTGCCCTCGCTCCCAGCGCCGAATCGGAGCAGCCGGCCCTCGTGTTCTGAGCGGCCATGTTCTGACCGCGAACTCGAAGTTATGGACGGAAATCAGCCGAAAGGCGTCCACAACTTCGAGTTCGGCGCAAACAGATCAGACCCAGACCGACGCGATGTCGGTTGCTTCGGCGGGCGGTGGCGTCGGGACTCCGTTTTCGGTGCGGGAGAAGCGCGGTGCCGGGCGGTGCTGGGTGACGCCGCCGATGTCGATGAGGGAGTCGCGGTCCTTCATGTGCGGATGGTTCGGGGCCTCGGCGAAGGTGAGGACCGGCGATACGCAAGCGTCGGTGCCGTCGAAGATCGCGGCCCATTCGTCGCGGGTCTTGGACAGGAACGTCGAAGTGAATCTCTCGCGCAGCTCGGGCCAGCGCGACTTGTCCATCTGCCGCGGGAGGTCCGCATCGGCGAGGCCGAGGCCGGTGAGCAGCTGGGCGTAGAACTGTGGCTCGAGCGAGCCGACCGCCATGTACTGGCCGTCGGAGGTTTCGTACGTGTCGTAGAACGGTGCGCCGGTATCGAGCAGGTTGGTGCCACGGTCGTCGCTCCAGGCTCCGACACCACGCCAGGCCCAGATCATGTGCGAGAGTGCGGCGGTGCCGTCGACCATGGCCGCGTCGACCACCTGGCCCTGTCCGGAGTTCTGGCGCTCGTAGAGCGCCGCCATGATGCCGAAGACGAGGAACATCGAGCCCCCGCCGAAGTCGCCGACCATGTTCAGCGGCGGCACGGGGCGCTCGCCCTCGCGACCGATCGCGTTCAGCACGCCGGTGACGGAGATGTAGTTGATGTCGTGGCCTGCGGTCTGCGCCCACGGGCCTTGCTGGCCCCAGCCGGTCATGCGGCCGTAGACCAGGCGTGGGTTGCGGGCCAGGGCGTCGTCGGGTCCGAGGCCGAGGCGTTCGGTGACGCCGGGTCGGAAGCCCTCGATCAGCACGTCGGCGCGTTCGACGAGACCGAGCACCTTCTCGATGTCGGCCGGATCCTTGAGGTTGGCCTCGACGATGGTGCGGCTGCGCAGCTGGTGGTCGTGGGCAGAGATCTGCCCGGCACGCTGGACGCGTACGACGTCTGCGCCGAGGTCGGCCAGCAGCAGTGCGGCGTGCGGGCCGGGCCCGATGCCCGCGAGTTCGACCACGCGAAGCCCTGCGAGTGGTCCACCAGTGTTCGACACGTTGTTTGCCTCGTTCCGACTCGTCACCTGCGAATGTGAATGGAGACTAACTTGTACTAGGTCGTCCAACCGATCGGGGTGTGGATAATAGGGCTGTGACTGCCCCAGATCCCGTCCGTATCGGTACACCGCTCACTCCCGGGGCCACCCGGGTGATGCTGCTCGGCTCGGGTGAGCTGGGCAAAGAGGTGATCATCGCGTTCCAGCGCCTCGGCGTCGAGGTGATCGCCGTCGATCGCTACGACAACGCCCCTGGTCATCAGGTGGCTCATCACGCGTTCACGATCGACATGAGCAACCCCGAAGAACTACTGGCGCTGATCGATTCGCAGCAGCCGGATTTCGTGGTGCCGGAGATCGAGGCCATCGCGACCGATGCCCTGGCCGAGGTCGAAGCGCGGGGCAGGAGTGTGGTGATCCCGACGGCGCGCGCGACGCAGTTGACCATGAACCGTGAGGGCATCAGGCGTCTCGCCGCCGAGGAGCTCGGGCTGCCGACGTCACCGTACGCCTTCGCCGATTCGCTGGAAGACGTACGAGAAGCGTTGTCCACCATCGGCTTTCCTGCCGTGCTCAAGCCCGTCATGTCCTCGTCGGGCAAGGGGCAGTCCGTCGTGCGCAGCGAGGACGACGTCGAAGCGGCGTGGGACTACGCCCTGAAGGGCGGCCGCGTCGACCTCGGCCGTGTCATCGTCGAGGGATTCGTCGATTTCGATTACGAGATAACACTTCTCACCGTTCGAGCGAGCGACGGAACTTCGTTCTGCGAGCCGATCGGGCACCTGCAGGAATCCGGCGACTACATCGAATCCTGGCAACCACAACCGATGTCCGACGCGGCCCTGGCCGGTGCGCGCGACGTCGCCGAGCGCATCACGACGGCGCTCGGTGGGCGTGGGTTGTTCGGTGTCGAACTGTTCGTGCAGGGCGACAACGTGTACTTCTCCGAGGTCAGTCCGCGGCCGCACGATACGGGCCTGGTGACGCTTCGTACGCAACGGTTCTCGGAGTTCGAGCTGCATGCCCGCGCCGTTCTGGGTCTGCCGATCGACACGACGCTGCTGTCGCCCGGTGCGTCGGCGGTGATCTACGGCGGTGTCGACGCGGACGGCATTCACTTCGAGGGCGTCGCCGATGCGCTGGCCGTCCCCGAGACCGACCTGCGCCTGTTCGGCAAGCCGACGAGCTTCGTCCGACGCCGGATGGGCGTCGCGGTGTCGACGGCCTCGGACATCGAGACGGCACGGAGCAGGGCCCGCGAGGCAGCAGGCAAGGTTCGTCCTGTCGTCTGAGTCGACACAGGGCACACTGAGCCCATGAGCGTGCTCGGTGAGGTCCTGGTCGGCCTGGTGATTCTGGTCGGCCTCGTCGGTATCGTCGTCCCGATTCTGCCGGGCACCATCTTGATCTTCGCGGCCGTCGCCGTGTGGGCGTGGGTCACCGGCGGAGCCGCCGCCTGGACGGTGTTCGCGATCGCGACGGTGTTGTTGGTTCTGAGCGGCGTCGTGAAGTACACCTGGCCGGGCCGGCGCATGCGGGAGGCCGGAGTGCCGATGCGATCGTTGATGATCGGCGGACTGCTCGGCATCGTCGGATTCTTCGTCATCCCCGTCGTCGGACTGTTCGTCGGCTTCATCGCCGGCGTTTACGTCGCCGAGGTGCCCAGGCATCGCAATCATTCCGAGGCATGGAGATCGACCGTGCACGCCACCAAGGCGGCAGGACTGTCCATCCTGGTGGAGCTGTTCGGCGCGTTGCTCGCCTCGGCGGTGTGGCTCGGGGGAGCCGTGCTCGTATAGATCAGGAGACCCGATACCAAGCCCGGGCGTTGCCGTCGAGAACCGCCGGGAGATCGCCGCCGACGGCGTGAGAAATGATGTCGATGTCGGTCTCCGAGAACGGACGCGGGGCGCGGGTGCCCGGTAGATCGGTGCCGAACATCAACGCTGCCGGATTCACGCGATGAATCTTCTGCAGAGTGTCGATGATGTCGAGGTCCACCCGGCCGAATCCCGTTGCCTTGACGCGTACTCCGCGGTCGACGAGGTCGAGCAGATACGGCAGGCCCTGCGTCGACAGTCCCAGGTGGTCGATGCTCACGGCCGGCAGCTTCGCGAGGATGGGTTCGAGGGAGAGCAGCAGGGACGCGTCGACGTACAGCTCGGCGTGCCACCCCACCAGTTCGTGCACGCGCCGCGCCTGGGTGGTGAGCATCTGGACGTCCGTCTCGCCGCGCTTGAGGTTGAAACGCATTCCGCGGACACCCGCGTCGTCCAGCGCGACGATGTCCTCGTCGGAGCACTCCGGATCGATCTGAGTGACGCCCACCCAGCCACGCCCCAGGGTCTTCAACGCCGCGAGCAGGTAGGTCTGGTCGGTGCCCTGGAACGATCCCGAGACCACTGCGCCACCGGTGATACCGAGCCCGTCGACGTCGTAGAGGTAGTTCGAGACGGTGTACGGATCGGGCAGGAAACCGTGGTTCTCGATGAGCGGAAACGCGGGGTCGATGATGTGTAGGTGGGCGTCGAACACGGGCCCCAGCATGCCAGCTCGCGCATTCGGCGTCGCGGCCACCGTCCGCGGTGTTTGAATTCGAAACATGAAACCGGAGACCACAGTCGTTCTCGACGGATACACCTACTTCGAATGTCCGAGATGGCACGAGGGGAGGATCTGGGTATCGGACTTCTACTCCCATCGCGTCGTGTCCGCCCTCGAGGACGGCTCCGACGTACGAGTCGAAGCAGAGGTGCCCAATCAGCCGTCGGGCCTGGGATGGTTGCCCGACGGGCGGCTGCTGATCGTGTCGATGCGCGACTACAAGTTGCTACTACGTGAGCACGACGGTTCGCTGACCGTGCACGCGGATCTGTCGACGTATGTTCGGGCGAATCTGAACGACATGCTCGTCGACGCCCAGGGGCGCGCGTACATCGGCAACTTCGGCTTCGATCTGATGAACTTCGCGCCCGTCGAGACGGCCGACCTGATTCGCGTCGACCCGGACGGTTCCGCGCACGTCGTGGCGTCGGATCTGTACTTCCCCAACGGAATGGCGTTCACCGCGTCGGGCGAACTGCTGGTGGACGAGACGGTCGGCAATCGGGTCAGTGCCTTCGACATCGCCGAGGACGGGTCACTGGGGGAGCGCCGTGATTGGGCGAAGTTCGGCGAACTGCCGTCGTCGACGGACATGGCCACGGCCATCGGGGAGGTGAAAGTGGCCGCCGACGGATGCTGCATCGACACCGACGGCACGATGTGGATCGCCGACGCACTGGGGCAACGAGTGCTGCACGTTGCGCAGGGCGGGGAGGTTCTCGAGCAACTCGATTTCGATCTCGGAGTCTTCGCCTGCGGACTCGGCGGATCCGACGGCCGCACGCTGTTCGTCTGCGCTGCACCGGATTTCAACGAGCATCAACGGAAGATCGAGACCGAGGGCAAGTTGCTGGCAGTGCGCGTGTAGTGCGCTTCGCGCAGTGGTGCGGTTGTGCGCTCCCTGGGGCACACAACCACACCACTGCCGCAGGCACTCAGGCCTTGTCGGGCTCGGATGCCTTCAGCATGTCCTCCCGCTCGACGACCTTCACCCGCTCGCGGCCCTCGGGCTCGCCGAGTGAGCGCTCGTGCGCGTCGAGGCGGTACCAGCCGTCCCACGTGGTGAAGGGGACCTGCTTGCCTTCGAGGAACGAGGTGACGGCATCGAGATCCGGTTCGACTGCGCCGACGAAGCTCGGCGCATCCTCGAGGAGATTCGCGACGGTCTCGTTGGCGTCGCCCTTGGTGTGGCCGATGAGGCCGACGGGTCCGCGCTTGATCCAGCCGGTGACGTACGTGGCCGGAACGGGCGTGGTGGACGACGGGGACTCGACGACGCGTCCGGCCTCGTTGGGGATGGTGCCTGCCTGCTCGTCGAACGGGAGCTGGCTGATGTTCTGGCTGAGGTAGCCGACGGCGCGGTAGACGGCCTGAACGTCCCAGTCGTTGTACTTGCCGGTGCCCTTGACGTTGCCGGTGCCGTCGAGCTCGGTGCGCTCGGTGCGTAGACCGACGACCTTGCCGTCCTCGCCGAGTACCTCGTGGGGAGACTCGAAGAAGTGCAGGAACAGCTTGTGCGGGCGGCTGCCGACGTCGCGGATGGCCCAGTCCTGCAGGGTGTTGGCGACCATGTCGATCTGCTTGGAGCTGCGGCGGGCCTGCTCGGAGCCCTCGTCGTAGTCGATGTCCTCGGGAGAGACGATGACCTCGATGTTGGGGGAATGGTCGAGCTCGCGCAGCTCGAGCGGGGTGAACTTGGCCTGAGCCGGTCCGCGGCGGCCGAAGACGTGCACCTCGACGGCCTTGTTGGCCTTGAGGCCCTCGTAGACGTTGGCGGGGATCTCGGTGGGGAGCAGTTCGTCACCGGTCTTGGCGAGCACGCGCGCGACGTCGAGAGCGACGTTTCCGACACCCAGGACGGCGACCTTCTCGGCCTCGAGCGGCCAGGTGCGCGGCACGTCCGGGTGGCCGTCGTACCAGGAGACGAAGTCGGCGGCGCCGTAGCTGCCCTCGAGGTCGATGCCGGGGATGTTGAGGGCGCGGTCCGCGTTGGCACCGGTGGAGAAGATGACGGCGTCGTAGAAGCGGCGCAGGTCGTCCAACGTGATGTCGGTGCCGTAGTCGATGTTGCCGAGGAGGCGAACCTGCGGCTTGTCGAGCACCTTGTGCAGGGCGGTGATGATGCCCTTGATGCGCGGATGATCGGGGGCCACGCCGTAGCGGATCAGCCCGAACGGCGCAGGCATGCGCTCGAAGAGGTCGATGCTGACGCCCGGTCCGCTGACATTGTGGTCGGACTTCATGAGCGCGTCGGCGGCGTAGATGCCTGCCGGTCCGGCACCGACGATGGCGACGCGGAGTGGACGAGTCTGATCGGTCATGTGCAGCGAGCTACCTTCTTCGAGGGAAGTGCGGACACCCCAGCATAAATTAAGGACTACCTGAGCTGGGGCAGTGGGCAACTTGCCGGATTTCCCGGTTTCCGGTAGGAATTGCTCTGTGCGCACGACATACCTGGTCCGACGGTTCACCGTCGACTTCTGTCGTACCTGCACCAACATGTGTTGTCGGTGACAAGACCCGACGCCCCTTCCCCTCCTCCAGCAGGACGGGACCCCTCTCTCGACGGCAGCGTTGCCGAAGATCAGCGCTCGACCGTGCACGGATTCGAGGACACATGACCACTCTGGAACAGACCGCAACTCTCACTCTCGACAAGCTCGGCCCGAGCTTCGGTGCCGAGGTCATCGGCCTCGACGTCGCGTCGGCGTCGGACAGCCAGATTCACGCCGTACGACGAGCCCTCGTCGAACACAAGGTTCTCGTGTTGCGTGGACAGACGCTCGACGACGCGGGCCACATCGATTTCGGCCGCAGGCTCGGTGACCTCACCGCAGGTCACCCGGTGCACGACAGCGGTCACGTCGCCCCCGAGGTCTACGCCCTCGACAGCCAGGACAACGGATTCGCCGACGTCTGGCACACCGACGTCACGTTCATGGAACGCCCGCCGATGGGCTCGATCCTGCGTCCCGTCGTCCTACCGCCGCACGGTGGCGACACCAATTGGGCCGACAGTCAGCTCGCCTACGAATCCCTGTCCGCACCGGTCCGCCGAATGATCGACGGGCTCACGGCAATGCACGACGGCAACCGCGAGTTCGGTTACTACCTCGCGCATAAGCGCGGCGGAAAAGGCAACGTGTGGGACGGCAAGGAGGTCACCGCGCTGGTCCCCGTCGAACATCCGGTCGTGCGGGTCCATCCGGAAACCGGCCGCAAGGGGCTGTTCGTCAACCCGGGTTTCACCTCCCACATCGTGGGTGTGTCGGAGGCCGAGAGCCGCGGAATCCTGGACCTGCTGTACGCGCACCTGACCAAGCCCGAACACATCGTGCGGCACCGCTGGCGCTTGGGTGATCTGGTGCTGTGGGACAACCGCAGCACCTCGCACTACGCCAATCGCGACTACGGCACCGAGCACCGCAAGATGCACCGCATCACGTTGCGAGGAGACATTCCCGTCGGACCCCGCTAGTGCCCGGCCCGTCGGATCGAGGAAGATTGGCCGCATGGCGTCGTGGAGTGAACGTAGGCAGCAGTGGGTCGACAGTCGTGAGGAAGCGCGCAACAACGCGTCCAAGGCGGCTGCCGACTCCGGCGAGCAGCGTCCGCCCAACGCGTGGCCGTTCATCCTCGCCGTCGGCGTCGTCGTGGTGTTGCTCGTCGGCATCTTCGCGGCCTCGAAGTTCGCACCTGCCGAGGACAACGTGACGCAGGCCCAGTTGCTCACCGACGCCGTCGACGGATTCCTCGAGGCACAGAACACCGGCGACGCAGACTTGCTGCGCCAGAACACCTGCTTCGATCAGGTCGAGCGCCTCGTTCCGGGCGACGATGCGCAATACCGAACCGATCGAGCAGGCGAGGTCGAGCGGAACGGCGAGACGTCCATCGACGGGGTGCCCTCCGACTATCAGGTCAACGGCGACCGCGGAATGGTCACGGTCCCGCTGAAGGAAGAGAAATCCGGAGCGCAGACCGACGACGTGTGGAAGTTCCTCCGCGTCGACGACAAGTGGCTGGTGTGCAATGTCTGATCTCGGTATGTGTGACGTAACGGCAAGTGACGGAAGGCTGATCCAGTGACCTACGCAGGTGACATAACCCCGGAAGCTGCCTGGGAGTTGTTGCAGAACAACCCCGAGGCCGTGCTCGTGGACGTTCGTACGCGCGCCGAGTGGCAGTACGTCGGAGTTCCGGACACCTCCGGCATCGACCGCCCGACGCACCTGATCGAGTGGGTCAGCTTCCCCGACGGTGCCCGGAACGCCAACTTCGTCGACGATCTCAAAGCCGCAGGCGTGGACGGCGATCGACCGGTGGTGTTCCTGTGCCGCTCCGGTCAGCGATCCGTCGGAGCCGCCGAGGCCGCGACGGCAGCGGGCATCGGTCCGTCCTACAACGTGCTCGACGGCTTCGAAGGCGCCACCGACGCCGACGGCCACCGCGGAGCCACGGGTTGGCGTGCGGTCGGGTTGCCGTGGAGGCAGTCGTGACGAACCTTCCCAAAGGCGGCGGATTCGACAAGCCCTTGCCCGAGGGCGTGGGTCAGGGAACGCTGGGAGTGCGCGGCGGCCTAATGCGATCGGGCTTCGACGAGAACGCCGAAGCCCTCTATCTCTCTTCGGGTTTCGTGTACGAGAGTGCCGGTGCGGCCGAGCAGGCGTTCACCGGTGAGATCGATCATTTCGTGTACTCGCGCTACGGCAACCCGACGGTCAAGATGTTCGAGGAACGGCTGCGGCTGATCGAGGGTGCCGAGGCATGCTTCGGGACCTCGAGCGGAATGTCCGCGGTGTTCACGGCGTTGGGTGCATTGCTGAAGGCCGGTGACCGGTTGGTCGCTGCGCGTAGTCTTTTCGGGTCGTGCTTCGTGGTGTGCAACGAGATTCTGCCGCGGTGGGGAGTAGAGACCGTCTTCGTCGACGGCGAAGACCTCGAGCAGTGGGAGCAGGCGCTGTCGGTGCCGACCACGGCGGTGTTCTTCGAGACCCCGTCCAATCCGATGCAGTCGTTGGTCGACGTCAGGCGCGTCTCCGAACTGGCTCATGCGGCCGGCGCAACGGTGGTGCTGGACAATGTGTTCGCGACGCCGCTGCTGCAGCGCAGCCTCGAACTCGGTGCCGACGTGGTCGTGTACTCGGGTACCAAGCACATCGACGGGCAGGGGCGGGTTCTCGGCGGTGCCATCCTCGGCTCGAAGGAGTACATCGAAGGACCGGTGCAGACTCTGATGCGACACACCGGCCCGGCGCTGAGCCCGTTCAACGCCTGGACGTTGCTCAAGGGCTTGGAGACGATGCCGGTGCGGGTGCGGCATTCGGTGAAATCGGCGCTGCAGATCGCCGAGTTCCTCGAAGGCCATCAGGCGGTCAGATGGGTCAAATATCCTTTCCTGCAGTCGCATCCGCAGTACGAGCTGGCGAAGTCGCAGATGTCGGGCGGCGGTACCGTCGTGACGTTCGAGCTCGACGCTCCCGAGGGCGAGGGCAAGAAGCGTGCCTTCGAGGTGCTCGACGCATTGCGCATCGTCGACATCTCCAACAACCTCGGCGACTCGAAGACACTGATCACCCATCCGGCGACCACCACGCACCGCGCGATGGGGCCGGAAGGCCGTGCGGCAGTGGGCATCACCGACGGCGTCGTACGCATCTCGATCGGTCTCGAAGACACCGAGGACCTGATCGGGGATCTGGATCAGGCGCTGAAGTAGTCGGTGTCAGAGTGTCACCGGTACCGGTTTGTCGATGAGGGAGTAGTGCGCGGCATCGCCTGCAACCACTCGGCTTCTCTCACCCTTCGGGTGTACCGGCACGTCGCCCGCCAAGGTGATGCGTTCGAGGCGACGGTACTGATCGTCCCAGTCGGCGACGGCGTAGTGCTGGGTGGCACGGTTGTCCCAGATGGCCACGTCGCCGAGGCTCCAGGTCCAGCGAACAGTGTTCTCCAGCTTGGTCACTCGATTCTGTAGGAGATCGAACAGCGTCTGCGACTCCTTGGTCGACAATCCGATGAAGTTCTTCACGAAGTGACCGAGTAGCAGAGTCTTCTCGCCGGTCTCGGGGTGTACGCGGACGACTGGGTGTTCGGTCTCGAAGTATGTGGACTGGAACTCCTTTCGGTACTCCTCGGTCTTGTCGTTCCTGATCTTCTCTGCAGCAGTCGCCGAGTAGTCGTAGTTGTTCGAGTGCGTGGCCCAGAGGTTGTCCACCAACGCCTTCAGTGAATCCGGCAGCTGAGCGTAGGCGGCGGTCTGTGAGGCCCAGGTGGTGTTCCCGCCGTATTCCGGGAGGCTGACCGCACGCAGGATCGAGGCCTTCGGGATGCGATCGACGAACGTCACGTCCGAATGCCAGCTGTTGGCCTTACCGTATTCGGAGTCGATGGCCAGTGTCCTGGTGCCACGGGAGGTCACCGTCGGGTGCGGGGTGGTCGGCGACCCGAGCAATTCGGCGAACGCATACTGGCTTTCGTCGTCGAGATGGTGCTGGCCGCCGAAGAAGATGACCTTGTGCTCGAGCAGAGCCCGACGAACGAACTGGACAGTGTCGGCATCGAGATCGCCGCCGAGTCGCACGCCCTCGATGCGGGCACCGAGGTTGCCGCCGATCTTGATCGCACGCAGAGCTGTCATATTCTCGGCAAGAGTGTCCACCGACATGTCGATACCTTTCGCTGGTCGAAGACTGCCCGAATCACACTGGCGCAGTCCGTAATTCAACAAGCTGACCACTGTCGATCGTGGATGTACACAGTTCGATTCACCGTGATCTCAACACCACGATCTCGACACCAGGATCTCGACACCACGATCGATCGGTAGCGGTGTACGGGTGGACGTCAGTGCTCGAATACGCTGAGAACGGTGCGGAACTTGGCCGTGGTCTCGTCCAGCTCGGCGTCGGGGTCGGAATCCGCGACGATGCCCCCACCTGCCGTGGCCGTTCCCGAAAGTCCGTCTGCCGAGAGCTCGATACAGCGGATCGTCACCATCCACTCGCCGTCGCCGCTGCCGTCGGTCCAGCCGACCGCTCCGGCGTAGAAGCCGCGGGAGCCCTCGACGTCTGCGATCGCCGCCATCGCTGCCGCTCGGGGGACACCGGCGACAGCAGCGGTGGGGTGCAGTGCCAGCGCGAGGTCGAGCGCCGAGGTCTCGGGGTCGGCCAAGGTGCCGACGATCGGCGTCGACAGGTGCCACAGCTGCGGAGTGCTGCTGAGCTGTGGCGACTCGGGCACCTCCAGCGTCTCGCAGAACGGCGTCAACGCAGCCCGGATCTCGTCGACGACGAAGCGATGTTCGGCCTGATCCTTCGCACTGGCCGCCAACGCCGCGGAGATGCGCGCTTCCTCGTCGGGGTCGGTCGATCGTGCGGCCGTTCCGGCGAACGGATGGCAGGTGACGATGTTGCCGCGCTTGCGAACCAACAGTTCCGGGCTCGCGCCGACGATGTGCCTACCCCGATGCGTGGCGGGGGACAGGTCCGCCAGGAAGCCGTTGCCCATCGGATCGCGTGAGACCAGAGCGCTGAGCACCGAGGCAGCGTCGATCGGGGAATCCGCCGTCACTTCGATGGCCCGCGCGAGGACGATCTTCTCGGCCACACCGGCTTTCAGCTGCTCGACGACATCCCGCACTCGCTGCACGTGCACGTCGGGATCGGGAATCTGTCGTGCGACGGTCACCTCGGGCAACGGCGGTTGAGCATCGACCGTCGACCAGGGTCCGTCGAGGCGGTAGAACTCCTCCGGCTCGATCAGGGCGGTGGCGTCGGACATGTCGAAAGGGATTGCGCCGACGACATTTCGGCCGTCCCGCACCGCAGCGACCGCGTCGGCGATATCGGGAAACGCGTGCCGGACACCCAGCCCGACGACGTGGTGATCATGGCGGGACAGAACGAATTCGAGAGTCATCAGAACGGGTTCTGCGTGCGGCCCACCAGGTCTGCGACGGAATCGAGAACTTTGGTCGGCCGGTACGGGTACTGCTCGACGGACTGGACCGTCGAGATCCCGGTGAGGACCAGGATGGTCTGCAGTCCGGCTTCCAGGCCCGAGAGCACGTCGGTGTCCATCCGGTCGCCGATCATCAGCGTGTTCTCGGAATGTCCGCCGATCGCGCGCAGGGCCGACCGCATCATCAATGCGTTGGGCTTGCCGACGTAGTACGGCTCCTTACCGGTGGCCTTGGTGATCAGCGCGGCCACCGAACCGGTGGCGGGCAGTGACCCCTCACGGGACGGGCCGGTGGCATCGGGGTTGGTTGCGATGAAGCGCGAACCCCTCTCGACGAGACGAATGGCGGTGGTGATGGCCTCGAACGAGTACGTCCGGGTCTCGCCGAGCACCACGTAATCGGGGCTGGAGTCGGTGAGGGTGTAGCCGATGTCGTGCAGGGCGGTGGTCAGACCCGACTCGCCGACGACGTAGGCGCTACCACCGGGCCGCTGATTGCCCAGGAACGTCGCGGTGGCGAGGGCGGAGGTCCAGATCGACTTCTCCGGAATGTCCAGACCGGTGAATGCGAGACGCGCGCGCAGGTCACGGGGGGTGCGAATCGAATTGTTGGTCAGCACGATGAACGGGATCTCGTTGGCCTGCAGCTCGGCGAGGAACGTGTCGGCACCGGGGATCAGGTGATCCTCGTGGACGAGCACGCCGTCCATATCCATCAGGTACGTCCACTGCTGAGGCTTCTCGGTTTCGCTCACCCATCCATTGTGAACTACGGCGGTCGCACCGAAGGCGCGACTACGGTACTAACTCGCCTGCAGTTCCTCCGCACGCCGGGAGTTGGCTCGGTGCTGTTGTCGCTCCCGGGCTGTCGTTCCGCCCCAGACTCCGAACGGTTCGTTGGCGGCCAGTGCGAATCGTCGGCACTCGTCGATGACCCCGCAGCCCGCGCACACCTGCTTCGCGCGGTCCTCCCGTGCGCGGCGAGCCGAGCGGCCTTCGCCGGACGGGGAGAAGAAGATCTCCGAGTCCTGGCCGCGGCACAGTGCGTCGACCTGCCAATCCCAGGATTCGGTGGTGGAGGAGATTCTGCGTTCGATCATGGCGATTGCGGTGTTCTTCGACGTGGCAGAGTTGTTCGGCATCGTGGCGACCCATTCCTTTCGTCGACGCTGCGCGAGACCCGGCCCGCACAGAACGATTCGCTACCGAAAAGGCTCGCCGGGTCGATGGTGCGACGCAATGATTGAAATCAGGCTGATTCGAGGGGCTGCAGTCGGTGCGTTGTCGACGGCTGCGGAGTGTTTGCAGCATCGCCGGGCCGTGGGGATTCGTGGCAAGGTGCAGATATGACTCGGCCGCTCAGGTTCTCCGCATTCGTCATGAACACCACCTCTCATATCGTGCACGGTGCGTGGCGCAAGCCGGAAGCGGAGCAGTCCGACTTCTCCTCGTTGGATCATTGGGTGTCGTTGGCGAAACAACTCGAGCGAGGCAAGTTCGATTTCGTGTTCTTTGCCGATGTCGTGGGGCTGTACGACGACCATCGAGGTTCGTGGGAGAAGTTCGTCGAGTCCGGTTTGCAGATTCCCAGCAACGATCCCACCGTGATCGCGTCGGCGATCGCTTACGCGACAGAGCATCTCGGGATCGCCTTGACCTCGTCGATTCTGCAGGAGCATCCGTTCAACTTCGCGCGGAAGATGTCCACGCTCGATCACGCGTCCAACGGCCGTATCGCCTGGAACATCGTGACGAGCCTGTCACCCAACGCTTGGCGCAACTTCGGCTACGGAGATCTGGCTCTGCACGAGGATCGATACGCCTGGGCGGACGAGTACGTCGACGTCGTGTACAAGCTGTGGGAGGGGTCGTGGGACGACGGAGCTCTGTTGCAGGACAAAGCATCCGGTCGACACGGTGATTTCTCGAAGGTGCACAAGATCGATCACGTCGGTGCGCGCTACAGCGTCGAGGGCCCGCATCTCGTGGCTCCGTCTCCGCAGCGGACACCACTGTTGTTCCAGGCCGGATCGTCGCCGACGGGCCGACGCTTCGCTGCGCGCAACGCCGAGGCCCAGTTCATCGCCTCTCCCACACCCGAGGCCGCGCGCTCGCTCATCGCCGACACGCGCCGTCTGGTCGTCGAGGCAGGGAGGTCCCCCGGAGACCTCGAATTCTTCCAGGGTCTGTCGTTCGTCATCGGTAGTACCGAGAGCGAAGCTCGACGCAGAGAAGCGGAGTTGGACGAATACGTCGACGACGAGGCGATGATCGCGCACGCTGCGGGTGGGATCGGCATAGATCTGGGCTCCTACGATCTGGACACTCCGATCGGTCAGGTGCAGGGACAAGGCTCGCAGAGCACGTTGGCGTGGCTCCGCGAGGCGATCACCGATCGAGAACCCACCGTTCGGGATCTGGCGCACATGCGGACTCGGAGCGGGCGGGTAGTGGGAACGCCGGAGTCCATCGCCGATCGTCTCGAACAGTGGCGCGACGCCGGCGTCGACGGGATCAACGTCATCAACTCGACGATCCCGGGCAGCTACCTGGAATTCATCGAACATCTGATGCCGGTTCTTCGGCAACGCGGGCTGGCGCAACGGGAGTACGGCCGGGGCACCGTCCGAGCCAAACTCACCGGCCGGGACAGACTGCCCGCGTCGCATCCGGCTGCCCGATACCGGGGTGCCTTCAGCTGATGCCAGGCCGATAGCCGAGTTCATCGTGATAGCACCCAAGGCAGTGACCCTGTTGTTGGCAGCCGCATAGACCCCCGTTGTACGACCGGAGTTTGCGTTCAGTCCGCACTGTTGGCGTTGTGCTCCAGGGCTGCAGCGACCCAGAACTCCAGTGCTGCTTCGATCGTCAGCGATGCAGCGTCGATGGTGATCCACCCTTGGCCCATCGACCGGTCTCGACCCATCACGGCGTGGTGTGCTCCCTCCCGCTGGAGATATTCGGGTTCGCGCACACCGTCGACACGAACCAGCAGCGCACGGCTGCCTGTGCCGACACACACCACCATCTTGTCTCGTACCAGGAAAGCCAGACCACCGAACATCTTCTGCTCGCGCAGATTCGCTTCATCGGCGAGAGTGGCGCGGACGCGGTCTGCGAGTAGCTCGTCGTACGGCATGTGCTGCCTCCCCGGTGGTCGCTGCACTCATCGAAGACCCGTTCCGCATCGGACGCAACCGCGAATCACCCCGTGTGTGGACTGCTGTGTCGGTAGCAGGTTGTGCAGAAGCAGAGCGGTGTCCTCGAGGCAGTGCTGTGCCCTGAGACTGGTTCGGATCGTCAGGCGGGTTGTCGTGGTTCTTCGTCGCCTGCATCGTCGTGCTGGTCGGGTGGGTAGAGGACTTCCTCGGGGTGGTGGGCGTGATTGATCAGGCCTCGGCGTTTGGGATCCATTCCGGCGGGTGGGTGCCACAGGGTGCGGCCCGGGTACCGGTGTCCTGCTCCGGTTTTGGTGGTGGCCCACTTGCCGGGTCCGGTACCGACGAGTGCGTGGTGCATGTCGCAGCCGAAGGTGAGGGAGTCGATGTCGGTGAGGCCGCCGGTGTTCCAGTCGGTGAGGTGGTGGGCTTGGCACCAGGTTGCGGGGCGGGTGCAGGAGGGGAAGCTGCAGCCACGGTCGCGGGCGATGAGCACGATGCGTTGGTCGGCGGAGGCGATGCGTTTGGATCGGCCGAGGTACAGGGCTCGGCCGTGGTCGTCGAAGATGGTCAGGTAGTGGTGGGCATGGGAGGCCATGCGGATGGCGTCGCGGATCGACACCCGTGATCCGGTGGCGGTCATGGCGTAGCCGCAGCCGGCTTCGAGGTCTTTGAGGGTCATGGTGACGATGGCGGTGACGGGTAGGCCTCGGTGGGTGCCGAGTGTCCCGGAAGCCAGGGTGTGCCGGAGCGCGAGTTTGAGGGCGTCGTGTTGGCGTTCGCGTTGGGTGCGGATATCCCGCGCGGCGGCAGCGTCGCGTGCTGCGGTGTCCGGTGCGGTGTCCGGTGCGTCGTCGGTGTCGGATCCGACGGCGTCGTCGGGATTGGTTGCGAGGTCCGGGTCGGTTGTGTCGCCGGGCTCAGCAGTGTCCTGTGGTTCTGTGGTGTCGTCGTGCCCTGTGCCGCAACCACAGTCGAGGCCGTCACCGCACCGGCCATCACCGTCGCAGGGATCGTCGCCGTCGAATGAACCGTCGTTCCACAGTCCCGCATCGCTCCACAGTCCCTGATCGCTCGTCGAACGGTCGTCCGGCTCCGGTGGCGGTGGGGTGTCGGTATCGCAGACGCCACTCGGTGTGGGCGAATCCGGTTCGGCTGCTGCAGGATCGGGACGCGCACCGTCACTCGTGCTGTCCTTGCCGCCGGTCTCGTCGTGGATGATCGATGTGGGGTCGGCGGGGTTGTTGACGCCCGGTTTCGCGGCTTTGGAGAACAAGGCTTCGAGGTAGGCCCGTAGTTCGGGGTCGACGCAGAATTTTCCTTCCGACATTCCGTCGGCACCCTGCTCACCGAGGTAGAAGAACGCATCCCTGCGTTTCGGTGGTTTCGGTGGCTTCCCGTCTTCGTCTTCGTCCTCGTCTTCGTCGTGGTCGCCGTCGGGGTTGAGGATCGAATCCAGGTGCGCCACCAACGGTGCGAAGTCGTCGGGTCGCCTGGTCGAGGCGTAGCCCGCCAGTTGTTCGTCGGCGAGCTCGCGCGTCTGCGGGTCGACGTCTCGGGGCAGGTGGCGGAAGAATTCGCGGATCATCTGCACATGCTTGGCGTCGAGCAGCCCCGCCCGCAACGCAGCAGCAGTGTGCGGCAGCAACGGCGGCAGGACTTCCCCGGAGAGGGCGGTGCGATCACCCAACTCGGCAGCCAGACGCACCCGAGCACCGGCTGCTCGCGGGGTGATCCGCAGCATCCACGCCACCGACGACGGCACCGATCCCGGATACACATCGAGGCCGTGCTGAGAGATCAGCTCATTGAGCCAGGTGTACGAGTGCGCCGTCAGAGACCTGGTCGCCGTTTCCATCCGCTGAACCACCGCGCGCCGGTCCGCGTTCGACCACGACACCGACGCCTGCCCGGCCAACTCCGCGACCGCGGACTCGACCCGGTCGACCAACACAGACAAGTCGGGATCGGACACCTCAGGGGCGGGCGGCACCGTCTCGATGCCGTCCACCCCTGATCCGCCGTCCCCCGAAAGCATGCACAGAATCTATCGCGACCCACCGACACACTTTCGAACACACGTTCTCCGCATGGGCACGCTGCGAGACGGTCGAACCGAGCAGAATCGCCAACCTGGAATCGGTATGTGGCGCATAACAGATGGATCGATAGTGTGACGTTGTCGATTCTGCGTAACGCCGAGTCGCGCCAGCGCTGGTCAGGGCGTTCAATAACGGTCAAGGCCGACTTAACGACCACAGCAGCGGCGCTGGTTTCGGTGACGATCGTGCTGCGTGTCAGTAACTCCGCCACTCGTGTGTCGAGCCGGTGTCCGTCAGCTGCGTGTGACCCAATGGGGATGATCGAGATGAACGACGCGTTTCGCTTTTTCGCTTCGTGCAGTTCGCCGAGAGAATTGGTCACCCGACTCCAATTCGGCACGACGGAATTGTGGTCCGAGGACTTCGACCTCCCCACCCGTTGGCGGTATATGGCCGACTTGATCGACTCCGATAGAGGGCTGCTCGCCGAATTGGACGGCGCAGTGTCCATACCGGTCGTCGAGACCCTCACTGCGACGGCGGAACTGTGCAGACAATCGGCTACCGAGCGTGTGTTCGCATCCGACTGGATGCTGCTGCGGCGTGCGTTGGCGTGGCTCGAACGCACAGGTTCCGAAGTCGACCACGCGCTACTTGCTGTGGCCGACGAGTTGACGCTGATCGGGCTGGATGCTGCGGAGCAGGATTTCTCGGTCGCAACTTGGCTGTGTGTGGATGTATTGGATCGGTTCGCCGCGGCCGACGAAACAATCGGCTATTGGGTGCGACGCGTGTGCGATCACGAATCGAACAGGTCAGAGCAACACATCGATTCGGAACCTATCGGCAGCGAAGACGCTGAATTGACCGTTGCCGTCTGACTGTTGGGGTGATTCCGGCCGCCGTCCATTCCGAGTCCCACGTCGTGCGCAATTCCTACCCCGGTTGGCAACTGCGCCGACCCTCTCGTAGTATCTGAAACGTAGGACCATCCAGAGCGACCGAGAGACCTGGCTCTATGACGTCGCAGCAACCCCCCGCTCGTCGGGTGAGGGTGCTACCGCCGGGACCGATGGAGGAATTTACGTGAACACCCGAGTCGCCTCAGGTTTCGTCGACGGTTGCCGCCGTCTCCATGTGGATCTGTGCCGTCTGAACGGTTCGACCTGTCTTAGCTGACATTTCGGCACCGTACTTTTCGACACCACACCTCACCTCACCATCTGCACGACCTCCTTCCTGGGCACACGTGGCTCGGACGCGGGAGTTCGTGTGCGATCGACCAGATACCGGAGACACCCACGTGTCCACTCGCCCTGTTCTTTTGGTGGCCGGAGTAATCGCCGCCACCGCCACACTGCTCGCCGGGTGCGCTGGTAGCGCCACCACCTCGAATGCCGATGCCGGCCCCGCCCAGCCGGGCGGCACGCTGCGCTACGGCCTGTCCGGGGCCCCGACCTGCTCCGACCCCGCGCAGTCCGGCACCAATCAGACGATCTATGTCACCCGACAGGTGGTCGACTCACTCACCGATCAAGATCCGGAGACCGGCGAGATCGAACCGTGGTTGGCCGAGAGCTGGGAAGTGAGTCCCGACGCGAGGTCGTTCACCTTCCAGCTGAAAGACGGAGTGACGTTCAGCGACGGCACCCCGCTCGACGCCACCGCCGTCAAGGACAATTTCGATGCCATCACCGCAACCCTCGGTGCCGCCAAGGCGCCACTGGCCGCCAGCTACCTGACCGGATATCAGGGTGCCACGGTCGTCGATCCGCTCACGGTCCGCATCGAGTTCTCGGCACCCAATGCGCAGTTCCTCCAGGCGAGTTCGACACCTCAGCTGGGAATCCAGTCCACTGCGACGTCGGCGCAGTCGGCCGAGTCGCGGTGCTTGGGTACCAACATCGGATCGGGACCGTTCACCTACGCGGACTACCAGCAGGACCGCTCCGTCACCTTGGCCAAGCGAACCGGATACAACTGGGGCTCTGCGGTATTCGGCCACGAGGGCGAGGCGTACCTGGACCGCATCGAATTCACCATCGTGCCCGAGTCGGGTGTACGTACCGGCAGTTTGTCCTCCGACCAGCTCGACGCGGTCAGTGACGCGCTGCCGCAGGACGCGCCGCAGATCGAGGCGGTCGGTGGCCGGATCCTCACGACATCCAACCCCGGCGTTCCGTTCGGCATTCAGCCCAACGTCACTCGCGGTGCGCTGCAGGACCCCGCCGTCCGGACGGCTCTGGTGCCGGCGATCAATCGTCAGGAACTCGTCGACACGGTCCTCGGACCGGACTTCCGAACGGCCACAAGCACATTGGCCAGTGCTACCCCGGGCTACGTCGAACTCGCAGATGTCACCTACGATCCCGAGAAGTCGAAGTCGCTCCTCGACGCCGCGGGCTGGGTTCCCGGTGCTGACGGAATACGCGAAAACGACGGACAGAAGCTGAGTTTCAAGGTCATGTATTCGGCCGTGTTCGCCGGCAACCAGGCGATCCTGGAGTTGACCCAGCAGCAGTTGCGCGCGGTCGGCGTCGACCTACAGCTCGAGCTGGTGTCCACGTCGGAGGCGACGGCGCGGCAAGGCACCAAGGACTACGACTCCACGTACTACAACAGCACCCGCGCCGACGGCGACATTCTGCGCACTTCGTTCGCAGTCGACGGCCGCAACCTCAATGCGCGCGGCCCGATTCCGGATCTGGATGCATCGTTGACGGAGCAGCTCTCGGCCACGGACGTTGCAGCGCGCAACGAGATTCTCGCAACCGCGCAGGAACAGATCCTCGACAACGGATTGTGGATCCCCACGATCGAGCTCTCGCAGGCCGTCGGCGCGGCTTCGGCGGTGCAGGATCTGAAGTTCGAGGCCTCGGCCCGCCTGCAGTTCTTCGACACCTGGCTGAGCGGGCAGTAGCGCCGTGATCCGCTACATCGGGCAGCGAGTACTGCAGGCACTTGCGGTGCTGTGGGCCGCCTTCACCATCTCGTTCATCGTTCTCTTCCTCCTTCCCTCGGACCCGGTCAGTCTTGCCGTCGACTCGGCCGGATCGGGCACGCCGGCGGACGCTGCGGCCATCGCCGAACTGCAGGCTCGCTACGGCCTGGATCAGCCGGTGCTGGTGCAGTATTGGCATTCACTGGTCGGGTCCGTGCAGGGCGACTTCGGATTGTCCATTGCCACCGGCCAACCGGTGACGACGGCCATCCTCGACGCGGTGCCCAGCACACTCGGTCTGGCGGCCACTGCCCTGGTGCTGGCGGTCGTGTTCGGATCCGCGGTGGCCTACACCGCCACGTACACCCAGATCGCATGGCTGAAGAACCTGTTGCTCGCCCTCCCACCGCTCGGGGTGGCCGTGCCGACGTTCTGGGTAGGACTGCTGCTGCTGCAACTGTTCTCGTTCCGACTTCGCTGGTTCCCCGCATTCGGTGACGCAGGCGCAGCGTCGTTGGTGCTACCTGCCGTGACGCTCGCTCTACCGACCGGCGCTGTGATCGCCCAGGTTCTGGCCACCAGCATGGCCACCACGTGGAAGCAGCCGTTCGTCGATGTGGCTCGTGCCAAGGGGGTCTCACGCCTGCGGGTGCAAACTCGACACGTTCTGCGACTGTCCTCGATCCCCGCCTTCACGATTGCCGGGGTCCTGGTCGGCACCCTGCTGGCCGGATCGGTAGTGGTCGAGACGGTCTTCTCGCGTGCAGGAGTGGGACGTCTGACCCAGACGTCGGTGCTGGCGCAGGACATTCCGGTGGTGCAGGGCATCGTCGTTCTCACTTCGCTGGTCTTCGTCCTGGTCAATCTCGCAGTCGACCTGCTCTATCCGCTGATCGATCCGCGCATCGTGCGCGAATACCGGCCCGCGCAGGCCAGTGCAGAACCGGAGAAAGCTCATGTCTGACATCCTGATTCGTGAACCTGCCGTCCATTCGACGAGTCCCGAGGCAAGCGAAGCAGCACCGGTACCCACGCGGCGACGAGGTCTGCGAGACGTGGTGAAACACATCTGGCTCGGTGCCTCCGTGATCGTGCTGTTGTCGGCTCTCGGGTTCGCGCTGTTCCCGTCCGTGTTCGCCAGCGGCGACCCGCTGGTCGGCACGCCGGCCGACAAGCTCCAGGCACCCAGCGCGTCGCACTGGTTCGGCACCGACAACATCGGCCGTGACGTCTTCACCCGAGTGGTCCACGGTTCCGGACTGTCGCTGACGGCAACGCTGTTGGCGGTCGGTATCGCACTGGTGGTCGGCTCGATCATCGGTCTGGTCTCGGGCGCCGTCGGCGGAATCGTGGACGCGGTGCTGATGCGAATCGTCGATGTCCTGCTGTCGATTCCGACGTTGTTGCTTTCGTTGGCGCTGGTGACCGCACTGGGCTTCGGCACCGTGAACGTCGCTATCGCCGTCGGAGTCACGCTGATAGCCAACTTCGCCCGAGTGATGCGCTCGGAGGTACTGCGGGTGCGCAGATCGCTGTACGTCGAAGCGGCGTACGCCTCGGGTGTGCGGTGGTTCGATGTCTTCCGCAGGCACATCCTCAGAAACTCGTACGGCCCTGTGATCGCTCTCGCTGCAGTCGAATTCGGTATGGCGGTTCTCGCGGTATCGGCGCTCAGCTTCCTCGGTTTCGGTGCTGCTCCGCCCACCCCGGAGTGGGGATCGCTGATTTCCGAGGGCCGCAACTTCCTGGCCACCGCATGGTGGATGACCACATTGCCGGGATTGGTGATCGTGGCTGTCGTCGTGTCCGCGCACCGCCTCGGGCATGCACTCGAGAGGCGATCGCGATGAGCCCCATTCTCGAAGTAGAGAATCTGCACGTCAATTACGGTGAGACGACCGCCGTCTCCGGCATCGGGTTCACCGTCGACCGCGGTGAAGTGGTGGCCGTGGTCGGTGAATCGGGCTCCGGAAAGTCGACGACTGCGCACGCCCTCATCGGCCTGCTCTCGGGTTCCGGACGCATCGTGGGCGGATCGGTGACGTTCGACGGGCAAAGGCTCGATACGGCGTCGGACAAGACGCTGAACCGGTTGCGCGGCCGCCACATCGGGCTCGTCCCGCAGGATCCGACCACTTCGCTGAACCCGGTTGTTCGCGTCGGCGACCAGGTTGCCGAGGTGCTGCGGGTGCACGGTCTGGCCGATCGCCGCTCCGCGAAGATCGAGGCGATTCGGATCCTCACCGAAGCCGGGCTGGACAACCCCGAGGTGCGGGCGCGGCAGTATCCGCAGGACCTGTCCGGTGGGCAGCGTCAGCGCGTATTGATCGGAATCGCTCTCGCGTGCCGCCCGGAACTGGTGATCGCCGACGAGCCGACCAGCGCCCTCGACGTCACCGTCCAGCGTCGCATCCTGGACCATCTCGACACCAGGATCGCCGAGACCGGTGCCGCGGTCCTGCTGATCACCCACGACCTGGGCGTGGCTGCGGACAGAGCCGACCGCCTCATCGTCATGAGCGCAGGACGGATCGTCGAATCCGGCCCCACTGCAGAGGTGCTGGCGAACCCGACCCACGCGTACACACGTCAGCTGTTGGCTGCAGCGCCCTCGTTGAACACCGCCGTACGACCCGCGCGCCCCACGGTCGGCGAGCCGATCCTGACGGTCGGCGACGTCTCGAAGCGCTTCACCATCGGCCGCGGCGTCCACCTCGATGCGGTCAAGGGAGCCACATTGACCGTCGAACGTGGGCGGACGGTCTCGCTCGTCGGCGAATCCGGTTCCGGCAAATCCACGTTGGCGCGCATCGCGATCGGTCTCGAGAGCGCGTCGTCGGGGTCGGTCACGTTCGACGGCAGGGACATCACGGGTCTGCGTGGCAAGGCCAAGCGTGAACTGCGGCGGCGTGTACAGATCGTCTATCAGAACCCGTACGCCTCACTGAACCCGAAGTTGCGCGTCGGGGAGATCGTGCGAGAACCGTTGGACGCGTTCAAGGTCGGTACCTCGCGTGAGCGTTCCGAGCGTGCCAGGACGCTGCTCGATCAGGTGGCACTCACCAGCGATTACCTGGCCCGGCGGCCGGCCGAGCTCTCCGGTGGGCAGCGTCAGCGCGTCGCCATCGCCCGCGCGTTGGCCCTCGCGCCGGAGCTGGTGGTGCTCGACGAGCCGGTCTCGGCCCTCGACGTATCGGTGCAGGCGCAGATCCTGACGCTGCTGGGCGACCTGCAGTCCGAGCTGGGTCTGAGCTACCTCTTCATCTCCCACGATCTGGCCGTGGTGCGTCAGATCAGCGACACCGTGGCCGTGATGCAATCCGGAGTCATCGTGGAATACGGCGACACCGCAGCACTGTTCGACAATCCACAGCAGGACTACACCCGCGAGCTACTCGGGGCCATCCCCGGAAGCGCGCACGAGAAAGCGAGCACCAGTGTCTGACACGCTGTTCCTGACCGCGATCGAGCTGAAAGGCACCGGCGCACATTCGCAGGCCTGGCGTTGCCCCGACTCCCGCGCCGAAGAAGTGTTCACAGCAGGATTCTGGATCGACCAGCTCCAGGCTGCAGATCGAGCAGGTGTCGATGTCGCCTTCCTGGGCGATTCGTTCGCCAGTCGGACGCTCGAGGCCGCAGCCGTCGCGGCACGGGCAGCCGCCCTCACCGAGAAGATCGGGCTGGTGCCCACGATCACCGTCACGCACACCGAGCCGTTTCACATCTCGAAGCAGATCGCGAGCCTGGATTTCGCATCCCACGGCCGGGCCGGGTGGCAGGTCGAGGTCAGTCCGGGAGCCGAGCAGGCAGCGCTGTTCGGTCGGAAAGCGGAGCAGGACAACAGTAGTCTGTGGCGTGAGGCGGACGAGGCAGTCGAGGTCGTCACCAGGCTCTGGGACAGCTGGGAGGACGACGCCGAGATTCGCGACGTCGAGTCGGGGCGGTTCATCGACCGAGACAAGCTGCACTACATCGACTTCGAGGGTGAGAACTTCTCGGTCAAGGGCCCGTCCATCACTCCGAGGTCTCCGCAGGGGCAGCCGCTCGTCGTGATCCGCGTGGACTCCACGGAGTCCGTGTCGGTGGCCGCGGCGCGCGCCGACATCGTCCGCATCGCCGCCGACACAGTCGAGAATGCGGCCACTGTTGCCGCCCGTATTCGACGGGCCGTCGTTGCGGAAGGCCGTGACCCGGCCGACGTGTTCGTTCTGTTGGATGTGGAGACCCTGGTATCCGATTCTGCCGCTGAAGAACTCGCTCAGCTCGACAACTGGGCGGGGCACGTCAGAGTCGCCGAGTCCGTGTCGCATATCGGCGACCTGGCGGGCTTGCACCTGCTCCTCGGATCCGTCGAGGCGGCCGGCCTGGACGGAGTCACGCTGGTACCGCTCGCGCTGCCGTCCGGAGTGGCAGCACTACCGGCCACGGACACCCGCAGCGGATCGACCTTGCGCGAGCGTCTCGGCCTGAGACGTCCGGCCAATCTCTATGCACGCGAAGGGAAGAGCCTGTGACGAAGAAGCAGATTCATCTGGGTGCCCATTTCCCGGGCGTCAACAACACCACCGTCTGGGCCGATCCGGAGTCGAAAAGCCAGATCGAGTTCGATTCGTTCGTACACCTCGCCGAATCGGCCGAACGCGGCCTGTTCGACTTCTTCTTCCTCGCCGAAGGGCTGCGACTGCGTGAGCACCGCAACAAGATTCACGACCTCGATGTAGTAGGGCGACCCGATACGCTCACCGTCCTCAACGCGCTTGCGTCGGTGACGAGCAGGCTCGGACTGGCCGGGACGATCAACACGACCTTCAACGAGCCGTTCGAGCTCGCCAAACAGTTCTCGTCGCTGGATCACCTGTCCGACGGTAGAGCGGCATGGAACATGGTGACGTCCTCGGACGCGTTCACGGGCGAGAATTTTCGGCGGGGCGGCTACCTCGATCGTGCCGACCGCTACGTGCGTGCCAACGAGGTCATCGACGTCGCGCGAAAGTTCTGGGACTCATGGCAGTCCGACGCGTTCGTCGTCGATCGCGAGCGTGGAGTCTTCGGCCGCGAATCGGAGATCGGAACGGTCCGGCATTCCGGACCCCAGTTCGATGTGGAGGGCCGCTTCACGCTGCCGCGCAGTCCGCAGGGACATCCGGTTCTGTTGCAGGCGGGCGATTCCGACGAAGGTCGAGAATTCGGTGCCGCCAAGGCCGACGCGATCTTCACCATCCACGGCACTCTCGAGGACGGACAGAAGTTCTACTCCGACGTGAAGGGTCGGCTCGCCAAGTACGGCCGCGATCACGACGACCTGAAGGTGCTGCCCGCGGCGACGTTCGTGCTCGGAGATTCTGCGCAGGACGCCGCCGAGAAGGCGGATCACATCCGGCATCAGCAGGTCAGCGGCAGGACGGCCATCGCGTTCCTCGAACAGGTGTGGGGACAGGACCTGTCCGCATACGATCCCGACGGGCCACTGCCCGACATCGAACCCAGCGGCGATGTGTCGATCACCCGTGGCCGTGCGAGACACGGCGACCCCAGAACCATCGCCCAGCAGTATCGCGAGCGAGCCGAAGCAGACAACCTGAGTATTCGTGAACTGATCATCGCGATGACGACGCGGCAGCAGTTCGTCGGAACCCCTGCGCACGTGGCCGAGGAGATCGACGGTTACGTGCAGAACAACGCGAGCGACGGCTTCATTCTCGTCCCGCACATCACCCCTGCCGGCCTCGACGAATTCGTCGACAGAGTGATTCCGGAATTGCAGGACCGCGGCAGCTTCCGCACCGAATACACCGGCACCACCTTGCGCGAGCACCTCGGTCTGCGGCACCCGTACGAACAGCGAGAAGGAGTGCGAGCATCATGAGCGATTTCGAGCAGGACTGGAAGCAATGGCATGCCGAGCGAGAGGCGTCCTACGGTGATCCCCTCGGTTGGGTGTCGTTGACCGGGTTGTATTGGCTGACCGATGAATTCGAGACCGTCGCGGATCTTCCCGGCCGGTGGAGGGCCGACGCCGATTCGGTGACCGTCGAGGGGTTCGATGGCGTGACCGCGCTGAATCCGGTGGAGGGCGCACCGGGCATCCTGGTGCAGGACGGAGATCGGCGTATCGAGGTGATCCGTCGGACCGGTTCGGTCGCGCTGCGGGTGCACGACCCGAAAGCGCAGACCCTGCAGTCCTACGACGGCATCCCGGCCTACGAGCCCGACGAGGAGTTCGTTGCCACCGGGACGTTCACCCCGTACGACTCTCCGGTGACCGTCACGACCGGAGCCGTGGTGGAAGGACTCGAACATCACCACTCGGCCGTGGGCACTCTCGACTTCGAGTTGGCCGGTGCCTCTGCGCAGCTGATTGCCTTCGGTGGCAACGGCAATGGTCTGAAGGTCCTGTTCACCGACGCCACGAGCGGGGTGACCACCTATCCGGCTGCACGGATCCTGGCAGTGCCCGCACCGGTGGACGGCACCGTCGTTCTCGATTTCAACCGGGCATCGAACCTTCCGTGTGCGTTCACCGACTACGCGACGTGCCCGGTTGCGCCTACCGAGAACAGGCTGACCATCGCCGTCGAGGCAGGGGAAAAGAACCCGAGATGACCCGAGTTCCATTGTCCGTTCTCGATCTGTCCCCGATCAGCGAGGGGTCCACCGTCCAGCAAGCGCTGCGAAACACGGTCGACCTTGCACGCCAGACCGAGGAGTGGGGCTACGAGCGCTATTGGGTGGCCGAGCACCATTTTGTCGGGGTCGCGAGTTCGTCGCCCGCGGTGCTGATCGGCCTGATTGCTGCTGCCACCAACAGGATTCGCGTCGGATCGGCGGCCGTTCAACTCGGATTCACCACGGCCGCAGCTGTCGTCGAATCGTTCGGGACCGTCGACGCGTTGTATTCGGGAAGGATCGATCTGGGGGTCGGTCGGTCGGGTCAGCGACGAGCCGAGGCGGTCGCAGGCGATGGGCGGGGGATGCCCGAGCGTGTGTCGTCGCCCGATCCCAGTGGGCTCTTTCCTCCCGCACCGGCGGAGGCTGCACCACGTAGGACCCCACTGCTCTCGGCGTCCCTGGCGGCGCTGCAACAGCCCGAGGCGCAGGCACCGGATTTCGTCGGTCAGCTCGACGATCTGGCCGCGCTGCTCGCCGGGACTTACGAACGGGACGGTGTGCCGTTGACGGCGAGGCCGGGTGCGGGTGCGGGCTTGTCGGTGTGGCTCTTCGGCAGCAGCGCGGGGCCGACCGCGCGTGAGGCAGGTGCGCGTGGTCTGCCCTTCGCGGCCAGCTATCACTTCAGCCCGGGCACGACGCTCGACGCGATCGACGAGTATCGCCGATCCTTCGTGCCCTCGGCAGATCTGTCCGAGACGTACGTGGCGGTATCGGCCGATGTGGTCGTCGCGGAATCGGACGAGCAGGCACGTGGGCTGGCAGCGTCGTTTCCGCAGTGGGTGTACAGCATTCGCAGTGGACACGGTGCCGCCGAGTATCCGAATCCCGACAGTGCCACGCCGTTGACCGACGAGCAGTATCGGCTCGTCGCCGATCGGGTGGAGACCCAGTTCGTCGGATCCGCAGCCACCGTGACGGACAGGTTGGAGGCGTTGCAGGAGGCGACGGGCGCGGACGAACTGGTGCTCACCTCGGTGACCTACGATCACGTGGATCGGTTGCGTTCGTACGAGCTGCTCGGTAAGGAGTGGGGACTGCCGCGACTACGGGTGTGATCGGAACATACTCACCGCACCGACCGTTGGAGATTCCATGACACGAGCAGCAGTGGCAGCGTCCTACGGTGGGCCGGACGTCATCGAGATCGTCGAACGAGAGGTTCCAGAACCGTCCGACGGTGAGGTCCTGGTCGAGCTGAAGGCGATCGGCGTCAATCCCTTCGACTACAAGAGCTACAGCGGCGCGTTCGGCACCGACGAATCCAAGCTCCCGATCGCGTTGGGCAGTGAGGCGTCGGGCATCGTCGTTGCGGTCGGCGGAGACGTCGAGGGGCCGGTTGGACCCATCGCCGTCGGCGACGCCGTGATCGTGTCGGGCCGAAACGGTACCTACGCCGAGAGGATTCTGATTCCCGCACGGTTCGTCTTTCCGAAGCCGGCCGCATTGGACTGGAACGTTGCTGCCGGAGTGCTGGCCGTAGCCGGAACGGCCTACGACGCACTCGAATCCGTCGCCGTGAAAGACGGTGACACGGTCCTCGTGCACGGGGCCGCAGGCGGCGTCGGATCCGTCGTGGCCCAGCTCGCGAAAGAGCGCGGTGCCACCGTCATCGGAACCGCACGCGCACAGAATCACGACGCACTGCGTGCATTCGGGGCCGAGCCCGTCGAATACGGTGATGGCTTGCTCGATCGTGTTCGTGCGGCTGCCCCGAACGGTATCGATGCAGCCGTCGATGCCGTGGGTACCGACGAGGCCATCGATGTCTCTCTCGAAGTGCTCACGGACCGAGCACGTTTGGTGACGACGGCCGCCTTCGGCCGTGCTGAAGCGGACGGGTTCTCGACCGTCGGTGGGCCGGCAAGCATGGAGCGTCGACGCCTCGCATCGCCCGCGCTGTTGAAGCAGGCCGCCGCGGGAGTCATCGAAGTGACGGTCGCCAAGACCTTCCCGCTCTCCGACGCCGCGAGGGCGCACGCCGAACTGCAGTCGACGCACCCGCGCGGAAAGTTCGTCCTGATTCCCTGACGCGGGAGCTGTGCGATCCGCTCTGTGGCGGGCCGCCGCGGACGTTCTGCGATCGGTTAGCGTTGGCGCATGAACTCGGCCACGGACGACCTTGTGAAGAGCTACCTCGACGCCCTCCATCGCGCCGACCTCGATGCGATCGTGAGTCTGTTCGCGCCAGGTGCCGTTGTGCATTCGCCGTTGTACGGTCCGACTCCCGCACCCGACTTCTATCGCGCTTTGTTCATCGATACCGACAGCGCGGAGCTGACGTCGAAGGGCGTGTCAGAGGGGCGCACCTCGGCAGGAACGCGGCTCGTCACGTTCTGGTTCCATTTCGACTGGCGGCTACCCTCCGGGGTGGCTGCCCCGTTCGACGTCGTCGATGTCGCCGAACTCGACGACGACGGCCGGATCACAACACTGTCGATCGTGTACGACACGGTCGACGTGCGACCAGCTTTCGAACGGGAGACCGGATCTTCTTGGAGGTCGACGGAACAGGATCGGTAGCGCCAGGCCTTCGAATCAGCGTGATTGCAACGGGTGCGCTATTCGGGCGGCGAGCCTAGCGTCGCGTTCATGACCTGGCTCAGAAGACGCCTGACGGCCATCATCGATCGTCTGGGATCACAACCTGCCTGCACCCACGCTGCCGTCGACTTCGGTATTCGCGGCTGAATACGGACGGGGGTTGGCCCGCACCCTCAGCGGTCGTATGAATCCCACCATGTCAGTACGCGGGTTCCGATCAGGGTCAGCCACTTCGAGCGTTCGCCCTCCGGCACGTCGGTCTCGAACCAGACCCGACCGGACAGGGTTCGACCCTGCAACCACGTTCCGTCGCTCTGTCGGGCGGCCCGGACGACTCCGATTGCCTCCTCCAGACGACGATCCGGCGGCGTTCCGTCGAGCAGAGACGCGTGCCGAAAATAATCGAGTGCGTTGAGAGCGCTGTACATCCAGCGGAACGGGTGGACGAAGCGACTCACCCAGGGTCCGACCGCCTCGCCGGTGGACAACGTGTACAACAGCTTTCGCGTCAGCAGATATTCTTCACCGGTGCGTCGTGCGGCCCGCGTCTCCATCGTGGCACCGGTGGCCGCGTCGTACGCCAGCAATCCTTTCAGCGAGTTCAGCGTCGAGTGGAACGACGATCGGGTTGAACCGTCGACCCACTCGCAGTTCCATCCACCGTCCTGCAGTTGGTGCGCGAGAAACCATTCGACGATGCCCTCGACGTCGGCACCGAGCCACAGCCCGTTGGCGAGGGTCCACGCATTGATGCAGCAGTCCACCTCGCCGCCCCAGTACGGCAGGTTCTCGTACTCCCACCGGCTGTTCTCCGCGAGCAGTTCTGCGGTGCGACGCGATTGCAGAACGGCTGGGTCGACACCCCATTCGCGCAGCGAGTTCAGCGACCAGGTGGTTGCGGTCCAGGGTTGCCCCGGTTCGGCCGAACCGTCGAAGCCGGCAGGGAAGTACGCACCACCCGCCCATTGGCCGTCCGCGTCCTGCAGCGCCAATAGTCGTGCACCGAACCCTTCGGTCGGCACTCGTGCGCGCGTTGCCTCCCATATCGCGGGGGATTCGTTCACGATGTCGCGCTCGACCTGCCAACGCAGCGCCGGATCCGAGTCGATGAGCCATTCGCGCAGGGAGTCGGCGACCATGACCGAGGAGTCTAATGTCGTTCGTTCGCGGGCGGTCCAGCTAACGATCGGGTCTCGACTCGCGGGGGGTAGCGCTCCGCACGATCTACGATTGCGACATGACTGCAGATCCGACCACGCCCGCACCGTCGACCAGTTCGGCCAACTGGAAACGACGCGCCATCCTCGTCGGAGCGGGCATCGTGCTTCTGCTGATCGCGTATTTCATCCTCGCGGCTTTCCTACCGCGCTGGTGGAGTCTGCGGGTCGAGGAACTGGCCGATCGCACGTTCACCAAGGGCATCTTGTGGGGACTGCTGTTCGGCATCGTCTGCACCTTCGCGCCGCTGGTGTTCTTCTGGAGCGCATGGTCGGTTCGCAAAGGCAGGGCAGGAAAGCAACTGGCGATCGGATCGGTCATCCTGGCTGTCGTCACCGCCATCCCGAACCTATTGACACTCACCATCGTTCTCGGAACCAGCAATGCCGCTCATGCCGGCGAACGCACTCTCGACACCAGCGCACCGGGCTTCCGCGGCGCGACGGCATTGGGCGCGATCATCGCCGTGGTCCTCGTGGCTCTGCTGGTCTTCGTTGTCGTTCGCCGAAATCGTCGTCGCAGGTCCGTCGCACTGTCGCAGTAACGGTCACGCGCTCCGCAGTACGGTCGGGTCGGTGATGACGCGGATGCCCGGCTCCGGGTCGAACCGGTAGCCGGCCCCGCGGACCGTGGTGATCAGTCGGCCGAAGTGTCCGAGTTTGGTTCGCACCCTCGACAGGTGTACGTCGACGCTGCGACCGCCGTCGGAACCGCTGAGCTCCGACCGATTCACGACAACGCGAGGGCGTTGTGCGAGATACGCGAAGATCTCGAACTCTGTGTGGCTGAGGCGCACACTCTTGCCGCCGACGATCACGTCGCGAGCCGGCAGGTCGATCACCAGAGGAGCGTTGAGTTCGTTGACCCGCACGTCGAATCGGGTGAGGATCTTCGCATGCGGGGCATAGCTTTTCGCTGCGCCACGAAGGGCATCGGCGAGTGCGTGCAGTTGTGGGCGGGTCAATCCCTGCAAGGACGACGTGCCCGAGTCCGAAATGCGGAGGACGACTGTGGCTTCGGTGCTCATGGCTGGTTGTCTCCTGTGACGAACGTGCGCTGCAGAACTGGGTCGGATGGTCAGCGTGGGCAGCGACAGTTCTCGTTCACAGTCACAGAATGATCGATGGGGTGAGGTTTCGTCAGGGATGCGCTCACCGTGATTGCAACGGTTGACCGGAGGATCTCGCGCGTGTTGCGATCAGGCGTGACCGACGCACTCCACCCTCGCACCGACCTCATCACCCGTTCCGTCGACTGGGATCATCCCGACGCCGACGCTCTCCGGGCCGAGATGGCCGCCGAGGTGGGTCCTCGCTACGCAGATCGCGCTGCCCTGATGGCGAAGACCCAGGCCAATGCCGTCGACGAGGGCACGGTGCACCGCACGTTCGTCGTCTACCGCCGCGATGCCGAGGGGGTCGAGCAGGCGGTCGGCCATGCGGCACTGCGGTGGAACGGGCTCGACCTCGAGCTCAAACGAATGTTCGTCCACGTGGACCACCGTGGAACAGGCGTCTCGACGGCACTGCTGGTCGCCTCGGAGAACGCGGCTCGTGAGCAGGGACTGCCGCGGCTGATCCTGCAAACCGGAGACCGTCAACCCGACGCAGTCCGGCTGTACGAGAAAAGCGGTTACACCCGTATCCCGGTGTTCGCGCCCTACGACGTGCTCCCGTTCTCCAACACCTTCGAGAAACGATGGTGAGTCGATCGAGGGTCAGAGCTTGGGCAGGGTCATGATCTCGGCACCGTCGTCGGTGATGACCACGGTGTGCTCGCTGTGCGCGGTGCGGCATCCCGTCGAGCTTCTCAAGGTCCACCCATCGGGGTCGGTGACCAGCTCGTCTGTGTTCTCCATGATCCACGGCTCCAGTGCCAGCATCAGACCCGGTCGAAGGCCGTAGCCACGGCCCGGCCGTCCGGAGTTGGACACGTGCGGGTCCTGATGCATCGTCGAGCCGATGCCGTGGCCGCCGAACTGCATGTTGATCGGATAGCCGGCGGCACCGAGGACCGTGCCGATGGCATGGGAGATGTCGCCGATCTTGTTGCCGGGGCGAGCTGCGTCGATGCCTGCGGCCAATGCTCGTTCGGTGGCCTCGATCATCGCGGTGTCTTCTCCTCGGGCCTCGCCCACGACGAAACTGATGGCCGAGTCCGCCGCCACACCGCCGAGTATCACGGCCAGATCGAGGGTGAGCAGATCGCCGTCGGCAAGAGAGTAATCGTGCGGGAGACCGTGCAGCACAGCGTCGTTGACGGAAGTGCAGATGTAGTGACCGAAGGGCCCGCTCCCGAACGACGGCGCGTAGTCGACGTAGCAGGACGTCGCCCCGGCTCCCTCGATGATCTCCTTGGTCCACTGATCGATCTCGAGCAAATTGGTGCCGACTGTGGCGCGTTCGCGGACGGTCCGAAGTATTCCGGCGACCAGGGCGCCGGATTCGCGCGCGAGGGGGATCTTGCTGGGAGGGAGGATCTCGATCATGTGGTGCCTTTCGACGTATGCCGAACAACGATACCGGTATAAGTATTGGTGTCGAGTCCGACGGCACGCAAAGCCGTGTGTCGGTTCGTGCGACGCTGTCTGTCGTGTCTGCTCATCCTCTCGACGACCCCGTTCGTTGTTCCCTCGAGGGCTCGCTCTCGCGGTTCGCCGTCAGCCGCGGACGGATCGTGCGGGCCGATCCCGAGGTGTCTCCGTTCCTGGTGCACCCCGACGTGCTCGAGTCCCAGGACTGGGACGACATCGCCGCTCTGTTCGGGCCACGCACCGTCGTAGGGCTGAACGGTCCGGAACGTGCACTGCCCGAGGGCTGGTCGCACGTGGAGACCTTCGGCTTGGTGCAGCTGGTCGGCACGCATCTCGAGACGCGGCCCTTCGCCGAGGCGGTCGAGCTGACGGCCGCGGACGTCCCGGAGATGCTCGATCTGGTCGGCCGCACCGAGCCGGGACCGTTCCTGCCCCGCACCATCGAACTCGGCACGTACCTCGGTGTTCGACGCGATGGCGCGCTGATCGCGATGGCGGGCGAGCGCATGCACCCTCCGGGGTGGACGGAGATCAGCGCGGTGTGCACCGACCCGGCCTTCCGCGGACAGGGTCTGGCGACGGATCTGGTTCGCGCCGTCGGTCACGGTATTCGCGCCCGCGGTGAGGAGCCGTTCCTGCATGCGTCGGACGCGAACGTCCGCGCCATCGAGCTCTACCTCTCCATCGGATTCGAGTTGCGTCGAACCTCGCAGCTGACGTTGGTCCGTACGCCCGCGCCGAACGCGCGATAGGTTCCGAAATTCGCTGTTGCGCGCTCTGAGCCCGAAGGCATACCGTTACCTGTGCGAACAAATAGGGATGTGATCTACGACGACGGATTGGTCCGTCTCGACGAGGCAGGCGTCACCCTGAGGTACTACTACTTCCCCTTCGCCACGAAGAAGTTCGTGCCCTACGGCAGGATTCGCGCGGTCGATACCGCCGTTCTCGGCAACTGGAACGGGCGGTGGCGGCTGTGGGGTGCGTCCTGGATCGACCAGTGGCTTCCGCTGGACGTGATGCGTCCCAAGAAGGACACTGCAGTGGTGCTCACCATCCGCCGCATCTCGCCGGTCTTCACCCCCGACGATCCTGAATCGGTTGCCCATCTGATTCGCGAGCGCATGACCGCACGGCAGTGACACGCCCCGACGAGCGGTTCACGCTCGCCAGTGAGCGCACCTTTCTCGCCTGGCTGCGGACGTCGCTCGGGCTCCTGGCCGGCGGAATCGCGATCGTTCACCTGGTTCCCGATTTCAGCACGGGATGGGTTCGGACGACCCTCGGTCTGATTCTCATCGGCCTCGCCGCAGCGGCACCGATCATCGGCCTACGGCGGTGGCTGCGCGTTCGACATGCTCTGGAGAACGGTGCACCGATGCCGGAGTCTCGAGACCTGTGGATCTTCGCGATCGGTATCGGTGCGGTGGCTTTGCTGGCTGCAGTGGTCACGGTTCTGGGGATCCAGTAGTACTCAGCCGACCACCGCGGGTGCACAATCGAAGAACTAGGACGACCAACGACAGGAGTTCGGCGTGGCGCAGGGTCTCAAACTCGGTTACAAGGCATCGGCGGAGCAGTTCGGGCCGCGGGAGTTGGTCGAGCTCGGTGTGCTGGCCGAGCAGCACGGTATGGATTCGGCGACGGTCAGTGACCACTTCCAGCCGTGGCGTCACGAGGGTGGCCATGCGCCGTTCTCGCTGGCATGGATGACGGCCGTCGGTGAACGCACCAACACGATCCAGCTCGGCACCTCGGTGCTGACGCCGACGTTCCGCTACAACCCGTCGGTCATCGCGCAGGCGTTCGCGACCATGGGCTGCCTGTATCCCGGACGCATCATGCTCGGTGTGGGTACCGGTGAGGCGCTCAACGAGATCGCCACCGGGTTCACCGGCGAATGGCCGGAGTTCAAGGAACGATTCGCGCGCCTGCGTGAGTCGGTGCGGTTGATGCGTGAGCTGTGGCTCGGCGACCGGGTCGACTTCGAGGGCGAGTACTACACGACCAAGGGCGCGTCGATCTACGACGTTCCCGAGGGTGGCATCCCGGTGTACATCGCGGCCGGTGGTCCGGTGGTGGCGCGGTATGCCGGACGTGCGGGCGACGGATTCATCTGCACCTCGGGCAAGGGCATGGAGCTCTACACCGACAAACTGCTTCCCGCGGTGGAAGAGGGCGCGGGCAAAGCCGAGCGCGACGCCGGTGAGATCGACAGGATGATCGAGATCAAGATCAGCTACGACACCGATCCCGAACTGGCGCTGGAGAATTGCCGCTTCTGGGCACCGCTGTCACTGACGCCGGAGCAGAAGCACTCGATCGACGATCCGATCGAGATGGAGAAGGCCGCCGACGAGCTGCCGATCGAACAGGTCGCCAAGCGCTGGATCGTGGCATCGGACCCGGACGAGGCAGTGGAGAAGGTCAAGCAGTACACCGACGCAGGCCTGAACCACCTGGTGTTCCACGCACCGGGCCACGATCAGAAGAGGTTCCTCGAACTGTTCGAGAAGGACCTCGCGCCGCGCCTGCGCAAGCTCGGCTGACTCCCGACGAGATCAGCGATCGGCCGTGAGTGCGAACAATCGCATGTCGCGGTCGGTCCTGGTCTCGTATTCGCCGTACACCTCGACCATCGCGTCGAACTGGCGGTAGATGCGTGCCTTCTCGTCGCCGGTGATGCGGGTGGCCGTCACCGGAATCTTCTTGCCGCCGATGGCCACGACGGCCTTCGGGTCGGCGAGCAGGTTCGACGTCCACGCCGGGTGGTGCTGCTGACCGAAATTCGATCCGACGACGTAGATCTTGTCGGCCTCCCGGTAGTACAGCAGCGGGCTGGTCCTGGGTTTGCCGGATTTGCGGCCGGTGGTGGTCAGCAACACCACCGGTGCCGCGATGGGGCCGAGGACGGTGAAGCGGCCGTCGGACTTGGTCAGCAACCACCGGTCGACGCCTGCGAGGTTCCTGATGACCCACGAACCGGGCTTCGTCGACGCGAACTTCACGGCGGGCTTGCGGATGAACGAGGTTTCGCTGCCCCAGCGCACATCCGGGAACGGTGATTCGGCCATGGTTCATGGGACAACCCGACCGCGCCCGGTGTCAACACCGCAACCACTGGGCAGGAGTGGAGCCTGCGGAACGACCCCTACTAGGCTGGCGGGCATGGCTGAGCCCAGCGGCACCGACGCGTCGGACATGTATCCCTCGAGCATCTACATCGCGTCACCGGAAGGGGACACCGGGAAGTCGACCATCGCGCTCGGTGTGCTGCAGATGCTCGCCGCGTCCGCGGCCAGGGTCGGGGTGTTTCGTCCCATCGCCCGCTCCACCGACGAGCCGGATTACATCCTCGAGTTGCTCGTCGAGCACACCACCGCAGATCTGACGTACGAGCAGTCGCTCGGTGTCACGTACGAGCAGGTGCACGCCGATGCGGATGCAGCGCTCAGCGAGATCGTCAACCGGTACCACGAGGTGGCCGCTCAGTGCGACGCCGTGGTGATCGTGGGCAGCGACTACACCGACGTCGGCAGTCCCAGTGAGCTCGGTTTCAATGCTCGCATCGCCGTGAATCTCGGTGCCCCCGTGCTGCTTGCGCTGCGCGGGTCCGGTCGCACGCCCGACGAGATCGCGCAGCTGGCCACTCTGTGCCACGGCGAGCTGCGTCAGCATCATGCCCACCTGGCTGCGATCGTGGCCAACCGTTGCGCGCCGGACGATCTCGATGCGGTGACCGACGCCTTGGCGTCGGTCGGCGTGCCTGCGTGGTCGCTACCGGAGATCCCACTGCTCGTCGCGCCGACGGTGGCGGAGCTGCTCGAGGCGGTGGACGGTTCCCTGTACTCCGGTGACTCGTCGCTGCTGCAGCGAGAAGCGTTGCGGGTCATGGTCGGTGGTATGACGGCCGAACACATCCTCGAACGCCTCACCGAGGGCGTCGTCGTCATCGCGCCGGCGGACCGGTCCGACGTGCTGCTCGCCCTCGTCAATGCCCATGAGGCGGAGGGTTTTCCCTCACTGGCCGGCATCATCATGAACGGCGGCATCGAACCCCATCCGGCGATCGCTCGTCTGGTGGCAGGGCTCGGCCCCCGGTTGCCGATTCTGACCACCGAGCTCGGCACCTTCGATACCGCCTCCGCTGCAGCGCAGACGCGCGGCCGCGTGGCGGTGGGATCGCAGCGCAAGGTGGACACCGCACTCGGACTGATGGAACAGCGGGTCGACGCGAAAACCCTTCTGGGGCGGCTCGACATCGCCATCCCCACCATCACGACCCCGCAGATGTTCGAGTACCAGCTGATCCACCGAGCCCGCGCCGACCGCAAACACATCGTGCTTCCGGAGGGCGGTGACGATCGCATCCTCCGGGCTGCCGGACGTCTGCTGCAGCGTCAGGTCGCGGACCTGACGATCCTCGGCGAGGAGGGCCCCATTCGACGACGCGCATCGGAACTGGGCGTCGATCTCGACAGCGCTACGGTTCTCGACCCCAAGAACTGCGACTACGCCGAGGACTTCGCCGCCGAGTACACCGAGCTGCGCAAACACAAGGGCATGACGATCGACCGTGCCCGCGAGATCATGGCCGACATCTCGTACTTCGGAACGATGATGGTGCACAAAGGAATTGCCGACGGCATGGTCTCCGGTGCCGCGCACACCACCGCGCACACCATCAAGCCGTCGTTCGAGATCATCAAGACGACCGAGGGCGTATCGACCGTGTCGTCCATCTTCCTGATGTGCCTGTCCGATCGTGTTCTCGCCTACGGCGACTGCGCCGTCGTACCCGACCCGACGGCCGAGCAACTCGCCGACATCGCCTTGTCCTCCGCGCAGACAGCAGCCCAGTTCGGTATCGAGCCGCGGGTGGCGATGCTGTCGTACTCCACCGGTGAGTCCGGTTCCGGAGCCGATGTCGACAAGGTACGGCAAGCCACAGCGCTTGTGCGCGAACGCAATCCGGAACTGCTCGTGGAGGGTCCGATTCAGTACGACGCGGCGATCGAACCGTCCGTCGCCGCGTCGAAGCTGCCCGACTCCGACGTTGCAGGCCGTGCGACGGTGTTCATCTTCCCGGACCTCAACACCGGCAACAACACCTACAAGGCCGTCCAGCGCAGTGCCGGTGCGGTCGCCGTCGGACCCGTTCTGCAGGGCCTGCGCAAGCCCGTCAACGATCTCTCGCGCGGCGCGCTGGTCGAGGACATCGTCAACACCGTCGCGATCACCGCGATTCAGGCACAGGGCATCGCCGAGGCCGATGGGGAGGGCAAGTGAGTATCCTCGTCGTCAACTCCGGCTCGTCCTCGGTCAAGTTCCAACTGGTCGACCCCGGCTCGGGGGAGTCCGTGGCCAGCGGGCTCGTCGAGCGCATCGGTGAGTCCGACGGACGCGTCGAACTCGACCACCGGGGCGAGACCGTCGAGCGAGTCCAGCGCATCGACGATCACGGTGCCGGTCTGGCCCTGGCCTTCGAGATGCTCGCCGACGCAGGCGTCGAACTGGAATCGGTCACCGCCGTCGGGCACCGTGTGGTCCACGGCGGGACGGTCTTCTACCGTCCGACGATCATCGACGACTCCGTCGTGCAACAGATCTCCGATCTGAGCAACCTTGCGCCGCTGCACAATCCGCCGAACGTGCTGGGCATCGAGGTCGCCAGGAAGCAGCTGCCGAACGTGCCGCACGTGGCCGTGTTCGACACGGCCTTCTTTCATTCCCTGCCCGACGCCGCCGCGACCTATGCCATCGACGCAACCGTCGCTGCCGAGCACGACATTCGGCGCTACGGCTTCCACGGCACCTCGCATCGGTACGTGTCCGAGCAGGTGGCGCAGTTCCTCGGTCGCGACCTCGCCGACATCGACCAGATCGTGCTGCATCTGGGCAACGGTGCCTCGGCCTCGGCCGTCGCAGGGGGCAAGGCGGTCGACACCTCGATGGGACTGACTCCACTCGAAGGGCTCGTGATGGGTACCCGCAGTGGGGATATCGACCCCGGTGTGATCATGCACCTGCGACGCAGTGCAGGCATGAGCGTCGACGACATCGACGACCTGCTCAACCGTCGCTCCGGCCTGATCGGACTGTCCGGGGTCAACGACTTCAGACAACTGCAGCAGCGCATCGACGACGGGGACGCCTCCGCACGTCTGGCGTACGAGGTCTACATTCATCGTCTCCGCAAGTACATCGGCGCGTACATGATCGGCTTGGGCAAGCTCGACGCCATCACGTTCACCGCCGGTGTCGGTGAGAACGCCTCAGCGGTGCGTGCGGATGCCCTGGCGAATCTCGAGGGCTTCGGCATCGAGATCGATGCCGAGCGTAATGCGCTGCGCAGCAAACAGGCTCGGGTGATCTCGACCGACGCGTCTGCCGTCACGGTGTTGGTGGTGCCGACCGACGAGGAGCTGGCGATCGCTCGTGCGGCGGACGACCTCGTCCGAGAAGGCAGCTAGAACAGCGCTGCAGTCAGAAGAGCGACCGTGGTCTGATCGCGTTCGCCAGATCCACCAGCGAGAAGCGGTGGGCGCGATCGGTGGCGTTGCGGGCCAGTGCGCGAAGGCCCTTCTCGGTGCCGCGCCGCAACCCGTCCTCGGTGAACGGGACGCTGAGAATGGGTTCTCGCTCGGCTGTGGCGGCGTGGCCGGAGACGATCCAGTCCAGGGCCATCGCCAGCACCAGTGTCCGCATCTGCAACGCCCGGCTCTCGGCTTTGGGTAGCAGCGCCACTCGACGTGCTGCAGAACGGAAATCGGCCTCGGACAGCTCGGCTCGCGAGCGATCCATCAGCAACGTCAACACGCTGGTCATGCGGGCCATGGAGTAGTGCCGCGAGCTGATCGGCACCTGATCGAGCGCGGCGATGGCACCGGTCTGATCGCCTCGGCGCTGCAACTGCCTCGCCAGGCCGAACGCCGAGCTGACGATGCCACGATTGGTTCGCCACACCGCTCGGTACAGGCCCTCGGCGCGGGCCCGCCACTTCTCGGCTTCCTCCTTGTCGCCCGCGGCCACATGCCCGAGCAGTTCCGACGTGGCTCCGAGAGCGAGCTTGGGCGCGAGTTCGCCGGGCATCGCACCGAGCACGTTGTCGAAATGGGTGAACGCAGAATCGTATTCGTGATGCAGCAGCGCGATCAGGCCCGCGTACCACTGCACCCGCCACGGGTCGGCAGTGTGGTCGGTCGACTGCACCTTCGCCAGGATGTCGGTTGCATCGACGACGTTCCCGAGATCCAGGTGGGCCTTGACCTCGGCGAGCGTGATCTCGAGGCTCAGTTCCACCGGACTCGACGAACCTGCGGAGCGGCCCGATTCGGCCCCGGCGGTGACGCGTTCGATGCCGTTGCGTTTGGCGTGCTGCAGCGAGTCCAGGGTCTGTCGCGGTTCGACGTGTACGGCCGCCGCCAGCAACGGCGCGCTCGGATCGTTGGGGTCCACCAGTGGAACCGGAAGCGCAGCAACCACTTCGGCGGCCGTCATTCGTTCGTGGCGTACCGTACCGTCCACGTAGGTGTCGGTGCGTCCCACCGACTGCTCGGTGCCGAAGGTCGTACGGGGCGGGCTGAACACCGTCGACAGTCCGGGCCGCTCGACACCTGTCCTGATGGCCAGAATCTCACGCAGCACGCCGGTGGCCTGCCCGGCCAACTCGTCCGCGGATCGGAACCGCCGAGTGGGGTCCTCGTGCGTCGCGCGCAGCAGCAGTCGATGCAACGACGGAAACTGCTGTAGCACTTCGGATTCCTCGGCCGAGGGTAGGCCGTCGAGGTACTTGCCGTTCTTCGACGGCATGTCCAGCGTCAACACCGCGAGTGTGCGGCCGACGGTGAAGATGTCCGACGCCACCGTCGGTCCCGTCTTCACGATCTCCGGTGCCTGATAACCCACCGTGCCGTACAGGTAGCCGTAGTCCTCGATGCCCGCGACCGCGCCGAGGTCGATGAGTTTGATCTGGTCGTCGGAGACCATGATGTTCTCCGGTTTGAGGTCGTTGTAGACCAGCCCGATCGAATGCAGATAGCCCAGTGCCGGAAGCACTTCGAGTACGTAGGCCAACGCTTGCTCGACGGGCAGACGGGCACCGTCACCGCAGGCGGTGAGGATGTCGCGCAGCGAACGACCGCCGACGTATTCCATCACGATGAAGCCGACGGTCGAGCCGTCGCTGCGGGGTTGCTCGACGAAGTTGTAGATCTTCACCACGCCGGGGTGGGCGACCTCGGCGAGGAACTGTCGCTCCGCGACCGCGACCGCGTGCGCCTCTTCGTCCCCGAAATGCAGCAGTCCCTTGAGGACCACCCAGCGGTCACTGACGTTGCGGTCGATGGCGAGGTAGATCCAGCCGAGCCCACCGTGTGCGATGCACCCCTGCACGTCGTACTGGCCGACCACGCGATCGCCCGGCTCCAGCAGTGGAGTGAAGTCGAACGTGGCGCCGCAGTGCGGGCAGATACCCATCGCCACGTCGGGCTCACCCGGTTCGCTGCGACCGACCTTGGCATTGCACTTCCAACAGAACCGTTTGTGCTGCGGCACCGTCGGATCCGACATCACTGCAGTGGCGGGATCGACCGGTTCGACGCGAGGCACGTCCACCAGACCGCCGCCGAGTCGTCGCCGAATGCCGGTGCTGCGCGATCGACCGGATCTCGATCGACCCGTCTTGGAGCGGGTGGAAGCGGACTGTGACGCCGTCGATGTCGGGGTCGGATCGCCGACCGTCGACCGCGAGACGGCCTGAGTACGCTCGACGCCGTCCGTTCCCGACACTGCTTGCGTTCTCGACACCGCCCGGGTGCGCTCGCTGTCGTCGGTGCGCGAGACCGCCTGCGTTCGCTCCGCCGGGGCCGTGGGCTGCTGTTCGTCGTCCATGTCCAGGCCCCCTAATCGCTGTACGTCGCGCTGGGCGGACCGGGGGAGGGACCGAGCACCGTCAGCCAACGATCGTAGATGCGATTCCAGGTGCCGTCGGAGCGGATGCGCGCCAACGTCCCGTTGACGAAGCGCACCAGATCCTCGTTGTTCTTGTTGATCCCCACCCCGTACGGCTCCGGGCTCAGGCTGTCACCGACGATCTCGAGGTAGGGATCCTGAGCGGCGAGACCGGCGAGGATCGCGTCGTCGGTGCTGATGGCGTCGACCTGCCGTTGCTGCAGCACCACAAGGCAATCCGACCACATCGGCACCGTCACCACCGTCGCGGCGGGTTGGACGCGTTGAACGCGTCGCAGCGAGGTGGTGCCCTCCACTGCGCACACTCTCTTGCCTGCCAGATCCTCGACACCGCGGATGCCCGATCCCTGTACCACCAGAACACGGTGCTGCGCTTGGAAGTACACGGTGGAGAACTGGACATCCTTGCGGCGAGCACACGTGATGGTCATGGTCTTGACCACCATGTCCACCGAAGAATCCTGCAGAGCTTCGAGCCGCTGCGCAGAGGTGAGGATGCGAAAGTCCAATCGATTCGGATCGCCGAACAGATCTCGTGAGACTTCCCGCGCGATGTCGACATCGAACCCGACCAGCTGGCCGGTCATCGGATCACGGAAGCTGAAAAGATTGCTGCCCGTGTCCAACCCGACGACCAACCGGCCCTTGGCGCGCAATGCGTCGACGGTCGGTTGTGGTGGCGGCGGAGCATCGGTGCCTGTCTGCAGCGGGCGCAGGCTGGCAGTGGGGCGCGCGCACTCGTCGTCGGCGGGACTCTCGGTGGGGCGGGCGGCGACGGACGCGCCGTCCGGTAGCGGCGGTTCGGTGAACGTCGTCTCCGCTTGCGGCGGAGCGTTTTCCGGCGTGGCGCAGCCGACCACCAGGGAGGTGACCAGAATGCCAACGGCAAGTAGACGTTTCACAGGTACTCACGCAGCCTCGGGAAAAGGCCGATACCGAAGGCGACCGACGCGAAGACGGTGAGCACGTAGGCACCGTTCGACAGTCCGGACAGCACCCACACCGATCGGTCGATGTTAGACCGCAGTTCGCTTCGCGCGTTCTCGATTCCGTCGACCAGAACACTGTCGAGCGCGGTGAACGCGGCCGCCGAATCGGACTCGCCCGAGCCGGTGGCAATGGAGACCGCGCCGTTGAAATCGCCGACCTCGAGGGCGGAGTCGATCCTCGAGTGCGAGACCGACCACGTGTTCAGTGCATCGATCACCGTGGTGTCGCCCTGGAACATCTCGGTGAGCCGAGAGACGTTGGCGTCGAACGATTCTCCGTAATCCTGGCCGCCGCCACGACGAGCGAGGTCGAGTGTCTCGTCCGCTCTGGCCTGTTGCGCCAGAATGAAACCCGTCGTGTAGGACTTCAACGGGGACACTCCACGGTCGATCGCACGATCGGTGGCGATCGAGGAAATCAGTCCCACCACCAGCATCCAGCCGAGCAGTCCGGCGACAGCAACTGTGGCAGTGAGGAATCCGGCGTTCAACGTTCGGCGGGTGGTCCGCGACAGATACCACTGAGCCAGGCCGGTCATCAGCAACAGGAACACCAGCGAGCCGATCGCGAACAGTGGAGGACTGGTGAATCGTTCCTGATCGGCCGAGACTCGCGACGCCTGTTCGGTGTACAACTTCTCGGCCAGCGGGAGCAAACTCGACTGCATCATGGTCGACGCCTCGCCGAGATACGCCGCGCCCACCGGATTTCCGCTGCGGTTGTTGGCTCGCGCAGTCTCGACCAGACCGCTGTACACCGGCAACCCGGCGGCGATCTGGGTGAGCACCGCGCTGGTGGCCGCGTCGTTCTCGGTCACCCCGGCCGAGGCCGCGATCAGCTCGGACGACGCCTCGCCGAGCGCCTGCGAGTAGCGCTCGCGTACCTCGGGCGGTTCGAGACCACCGGCGATGAACGCGGTGGCCGCGGCCGCGTCGGCCACCGACAGAGCCCCGTACAGATTCTGCGCCGAGTTCGCGAAGGGCTCGGTGCGCACCAACAGGGTGCCGAGGGTGTCGACCCGATCGGTCACGGCCGTGGACGCAAGATTTCCGACCGTCAACGCGAGCACCACCAGCGCGATTCCCATCGCGACCAACCGCGCGGGCGTCGAGCGCATCGTGTAGCGAACCGGTGGCTTGCCTGCAGCGACACCGACGTGTGTGGCCGTTGTCGGGGGGACGGCAGCGGAGGGGGTAATACCGGCCGCGATCACGCACCCGAGCATATAAGTAGGCGGACGGTACTGCAGCCACTACAGGCAGGTGATTCACCTAGGGTGGTGAGCATGCGTGGTGACGGCGACGGCTGGGTGATCGGCGAGAACGGCACTCGGCACTGGGGAAGGCACGGTGCCGCCGGCCTGTTGCTGCGCGCACCGTCCGACGCAGGCGAGCCGATGGTGTTGCTGCAGCACCGTGCCCTGTGGAGTCACCAGGGCGGAACGTGGGCACTGCCCGGCGGAGCCCGCGATTCCCACGAGAGCACGGCGCACGCGGCGGTGCGCGAGGCCCACGAAGAAGCCGGCATCACGGCCGAACAGGTCAGTGTTCGCAGCGAGCGCGTCACCGCGAGTGTCGACAGCGGCTGGTCGTACACCACCGTCGTCGCCGACACCGATCATCCGTTGACCACCGTGCCCAACGGGGAGAGCACCGAGCTGCGCTGGGTGCCGGAGTCGGTCGTCGACGAACTCCCCTTGCACCCGGGCTTCGCGTCGAGCTGGCCGTCGCTGCGTACCGTGCCGCTGCGGGTGCTGCTCGACACCGCCAACGTGCTGGGGTCCCGGCCGAACGGATGGTGGAAGGACCGCACCGGGTCGACGAGCGCACTGCTGACCTCGCTCGCCGAGACGCTGCCTCGCACCGTCGAACTGCCCAGCGGTCAGTACGGCTGGCTCACCCGCATCGACGCCGTGCTCGAAGGCCGGGCCAGGGACGCCGTGGTGGACGACCCCCGCACCCGCACGATTCTCGCCGACGGCAGTGGCGACGACACCTTGGCCGAGCAGGCCCACATCGACGGAGACCTGACCGCGCTCGTCACCGCCGACCGCGGACTACGCGACCGGCTGCCGGAATCGGTGCAGGTCCTGACGCCGTCCGCAGTACTGGGTTGGCTCTAGGCCTGCAGTGCTCGGACCAAGTCCCGGGCTGCGGCCTGTGGATCCCGCGCCTCGGTGATCGCGCGGACCACGACGATGCGATCGGCACCGGCGGCCCGAACCTGATCGACATTGGTCGCGTCGACGCCGCCGATGGCGAACCACGGCCGTTCCGGCAGCGCGTCCGCCGTCGCCCGCAGAGTCTCGAGCCCCGCGGCCTTGCGGTTGGGCTTGGTGGGCGTCGGCCACACCGGCCCGACGGCGAAGTAGTCGACGCCGTCCTCGATCGCGGCGAGCGAGGACTGGGCCCGGTTCTGCGTCGAGCGGCCGATCACCACATCCGGCCCCAGGATCTGCCGCGCGTAGTGCACCGGCAGATCACCCTGACCGAGGTGCAGCACATCCGCGCCCGAGGCCAACGCCAGATCCGCACGGTCGTTGACCGCCAGCAGCGCACCGTGCCGCTTGGTCGCAGCGAGCAGAATCGCCAGCGCCGCGAGCTCGTCCTTGGCCTCGAGGGGCCCGAACTCGCGCTCGCCTGCGGAATTCTTGTCACGCAGCTGGATGATGTCGACGCCACCGGACAACGCGGCCTCGGCGAACTGCGCGAGGTCGCCCTTGTCGCGCCTGGCATCGGTACACAGGTACAGGCGAGCGGACGCAAGACGCTCACGGGGAGTCTGGTTGCGGGCGGTCTGAGATGGATGCACAAAGCGAACTGTATTCTCATGGAGGCCGCCACCGACGACGGAGTGGCCGAGAAATCGCGGGAGTCCCGAGGATCGTGGGGCTGAGAGTGGGTTCGCCGCCCTTACCGTCAATACCTGAACCCGATCATGCGGGCGCAGGGAGTGAGGACGTGAATCGCGTGCACATCGTCGTTATCGGCGGAGGCGTCATCGGGTTGTCGACGGCACTGCGCCTGAGCCAGGACGGTCACCGAGTGGTGGTGCACGATCCCGCGCTCGGCAAGGGCGCATCCTGGGTCGCAGGCGGCATGCTGGCACCGCTGTCCGAGGGCTGGCCCGGCGAACACGAACTGCTGCACCTGGGCGCTGCGTCGCTGGCGAGGTGGCCGGACTTCGCCCGACGCCTCCCCGGACCCTCGGTGTTCTCCGCAACCGGATCGGTGACGGTTGCCCTCGACTCGGCCGATGCCGCCGACCTACGAACCATCGCCGAATGGGTGGGCGAACAGGGACACGAACTCGAGATTCTCGGCCGCGCACAGCTGCGTGAGCTCGAACCTGCACTGGCGCAGAACATCCGACTGGGCCTGCTGGCTCCGACCGAGTTGTCGGTGGACAATCGGGCGCTGATCGCCGCGCTCGAGCAGGGGTGCCGGGACGCGGGAGTCGAGTTGGTGACCACCCCGGTGGAGACCGTGCCCGACGCCGATCAGGTGGTCCTGGCCGCCGGGGCACAGTCGGCCGCATTGTGGCCCACGCTGCCCGTCCGGCCGGTCAAAGGCGAGATCCTGCGACTGCGACGACGGCCGAGCGCCGCACCGCCGCCATCGCGCACCGTCCGTGGAACCGTGCACGGCCGCGCGATCTACCTGGTACCGCGCGGCGACGGATTGGTCGTCGGCGCAACCCAATACGAATCCGGTCAGGACACCCAGGTCACCGTCGCCGGGGTGCGAGACCTCATCGCCGACGCCGAACGACTCATGCCGAGCATCGGCGAGTACGAACTGTACGAAACCGCTGCGGGCCTGCGGCCGATGAGCCCGGACGGGTTACCGCTGATCGGCAGGCTGTCTCCCCGGTTGATCGCCGCGACCGGACACGGACGCAACGGCATCCTGCTCGCCCCCATCACCGCCGACGCCGTCGCCGCACTGGTGTCCGGCGAGACGCTACCCGAGGCGAAAGCAGCCGACCCCCAGAGATTTCCGCAGATCGAGAGGACACCATGACACAGGTCGCGATCGGTATCACCGTCAACGGTGAAGACCACCTGCTCACCGAGGACATGACCATGCGTCGGCTGCTCGAATTCCTGGGCATGCCCGAGAAGGGCATCGCCGTCGCCGTCGACGGTGCCGTGCTGCCCAAGAGCCGCTGGGACAGCACCAGCGTCGAAAAGGGTTGGACCATCGACATTCTCACGGCGGTACAGGGTGGATAGCGCACTCACCATCGCCGATCGCACTTTCGCCTCCCGGCTCATCACCGGCACCGGAGGAGCAGCGAATCTCGCGGTACTCGAGGACGCCCTCGTCGCGTCGGGAACCGAACTGACCACCGTTGCGATGCGCCGCGTCGACGCCGCCGGTGGGACGGGAGTGCTGGATCTGCTGCGCCGGTTGAACATCGCCCCGCTGCCCAACACCGCAGGCTGCCGCGGCGCGGCCGAAGCAGTGCTCACCGCGCAACTGGGCCGTGAGGCGCTCGAGACCGACTGGGTGAAACTCGAAGTGATCGCCGACGAGCGAACCCTGCTGCCCGACGCCATCGAATTGGTCACGGCCGCAGAACAACTCGTGGACGACGGCTTCCAGGTTCTCCCGTACACCACCGACGACCCGGTGCTGGCCAAGCGGCTCGAGGACATCGGCTGCGTGGCCGTCATGCCGCTCGGCTCACCCATCGGCACCGGCCTCGGCATCGCAAACCCCCACAACATCGAGATGATCGTCGACGCCGCATCGGTTCCGGTGATCCTCGACGCGGGCATCGGCACCGCCAGCGACGCCACCCTCGCGATGGAACTCGGCTGCGACGCGGTGCTGCTCGCGACCGCAGTGACCCGGGCGAAGGACCCGGCGCTGATGGCGTGGGCGATGCGGAACGCGGTGGCGGCGGGATACCAGGCCCGACATGCCGGCCGCATTCCGAAACGATTCTGGGCGCAGGCCAGCTCGCCCATGTGACCGCTGTGTCATCGGCGTAGCTCTTGTTTGTGGTCCTGCTTTTCCGGCAAACGCGCGCGCGTTTGCGGAAGGCGCGCGGAATAGTGGCGGTTAGGTGGGCGATTGCGCGCGCACGTGACGAATGCGCGCGCGTTTGCCGGCGGCGGGTGTGTGGGTCGGGCTCGCCCATGTGACCGCTGTGTCGTCGACGTAGCTCTTGTTCGTGGTGCTGCTTTTCCGGCAAACGCGCGCGCTTTTGCGGAAGGCGCGCGGAATAGTGGCGGATAGGTGGGCGATTGCGCGAGCGCCTGACGAATGCGCGCGCGTTTGCGGCTGTGGGTGTGTGGCTCGGGCTCGCCCAAGCGGCTGCTGGGTCGTCGGCGTAGCTCTTGTTTGTGGTTCTGCTTTTCCGCAAACGCGCGCGCTTTTGCGGAACGCGCGCGGAATAGTGGCGGATAGGTGGGCGATTGCGCGCGCGGCTGACGAATGCGCGCGCGTTTGCGGCTGTGGGTGTGTGACCCCCGTGACTCCGCGGCCCCTGTGACTCCGCGCCCGTGTGACCGACTGTCTCAGGGTGTGTGTCATCCGAAAGGATGATGCAATCGGCGACTGTGGGTCGATGTGCGGACGCTGTCGATGGGGGACAGTTGTACCCATGATCGAAGTGACAGGACTGACCAAGCAATACGGCGCGGTGACGGCGGTCGACAACCTCACCTTCACCATCAGACCCGGCATCGTGACCGGCTTCCTGGGCCCCAACGGCGCAGGCAAGTCGACGACCATGCGGATGATCCTCGGCCTCGACCGCCCCACCAAGGGAACGGCGACCATCGAGGGCAAGAACTACAGCCAGCTCAAGCAGCCACTGCGTACCGTCGGCGCTCTGCTCGACGCCAAGTGGGTGCACCCGAACCGTTCGGCGCGTGCACATCTCGAGTGGATGGCGGCCTCCAACGGCATCCCCAAGTCGCGTGTCGACGAGGTGCTGCGTCTGGTGGGACTGTCGGAGGTCGCGAAGAAGAATGCGGGCGGGTTCTCGCTCGGCATGTCGCAGCGGCTCGGACTCGCGGGCGCGTTGCTCGGTGACCCCAAGGTGTTGCTGTTCGACGAGCCGGTCAACGGACTCGATCCCGAGGGCATCGTCTGGATCCGAAAGTTCATGCAGCGCTTGGCAGCCGAGGGCCGCACGGTCCTGGTCTCGAGCCACCTGCTCTCGGAGATGGCGCAGACGGCCGAACATCTCATCGTCATCGGACGTGGCAAGCTGATCTCCGATTCGTCGGTGCAGGAATTCATCGACCACGCCTCCGAGGCGTCGGTGCGCGTCCGCAGCCCGCAGCTCGACGGTCTGCGCCAGGCGTTGACCACGGCCGGTCTGACCGTGCGCGAGCCGGACAGGACCGACGAACTTCAGCCCTCGCTCGTGGTGCTGAACTCGACCACCGACGCGATCGGCGACATTGCCGGCCGAGCCGGAATCACATTGCACGAGTTGGCCTCCCAGCGAGGCTCGCTCGAGGAAGCATTCATGAAACTCACCGGAGACACAGTGCAGTATCACGGCGCGGGAGCCGACACTCCCAACACTCAGCAAGCGATGGGCGGTGCACTCTGATGGGCGTCTTGGCAGCAGAGAGAATCAAGTTCACCTCGACCAAGTCGCCGTGGTGGTGCAGCGCGATCATCGTGGTGCTCGGTCTCGGGTTCGCGGCCATTCTGGGTTGGGCTGCGAAGTCGGCCCTGAGCCTCGACGCGCCCGAGGGTATTCCGCCCACGACCGCCGCCGATGTCGTCGGAGTCGGAGTCGGCACGTTCGGTGCCATGGTGCTGATGATCCTGGCCGCGTTGACCGTGACCAGCGAATACCGGTTCGGGATCATCCGCACCACGTTCCAGGCGGTGACCAACAGGGGATCGGTTCTGGGCGCGAAGGCGCTGTTGGTGGGCGTATACGGCGCTGTCCTGTCGTTCGCTCTTGCGGTGCTCGGGCTCGTCATCGCCAAGGCTCTGGCCGGTGAACAGGCGGGCGTATTGCTCGGATTCGACGTGGACGGTACGTGGCGCGTTCTGTACGGCACCGCCATTCTGGCGTTCCTGCAGGTCGTTCTCGCGATCGGCGTCGGCGCTCTCGTCCGACAGTCGGCCGGTGCGATCGCGATCCTGCTGCTGTGGCCGCTGCTGATCGAGAATCTCGTCGGCCTCATTCCGAACGTCGGGGCGAAGATCCAGCCGTTCCTACCGTTCCTCAATGCCAATCACTTCCTCGGCTCCGACGGCGGAATCGACTTCCACTGGGGCCCGATCGGCGGACTGATCTACTTCGTCGCGTTCACCGCGGTGATCTTCGGGGCAGCGGTGTTCGTCGTCAATCGTCGGGACGCCTGACGCCACTCGCCGGTAGGGTGTCCGCTATGCGGATTTCCCTACTTGCAGGTAGCGCTGTCACTGTCTTGATTCTGGCCGGTTGCTCGTCCACCTCGGACGAGGAACCGGCCAGAGTTTTCGCGACACCCGACGGGCCCGGCCTGTCTGCCGCGGTCACCGAGGAGGCCTTGGTGGGGCACCTCGAACAGTTGGAATCAATCGCCGCCGACCACGACGGAAACCGCGCCGCAGGCACCGCCGGCTACGACGCCAGTGTCGATTATGTTGTCTCGCAACTCGAATCGGCCGGGTTCGAGGTCACCACCCCGGAATTCGAGTTCGAGACCTTCGAGGCGCAGACCCAAACCCTGTCGCTCGCGGGCACCGAGATTCCGGTGTTCGCACTCAGTTACTCGCCGACCACCACCGCCGAGGGGATCACCGCGCGCGTTGTCGGCGCTCCCGCCGGTGCGGACGGCTGCGAGGCAGCCGATTACACCGGCCTCGACCTGGCCGGAGCCGTCGCGGTGGTGCCGCGCGGAGTGTGCCCGTTCGGCGTGAAGCAAACCGTCGCAGCAGAACTGGGAGCGGCCGCCGCGATCATCGTCAACAACGAACCGGGACCGCTCGATTCGGGCACGCTCGGCGACGCCGACACCGCCCGGATCCCGACCGGCGGTGTCAGCCAGGAGGACGGCGCGGCCGTTCTCGCCGCACCCGAGGTGACGCTGACGCTCGTCACCGAAACCGAAACGACCACCAGTCGCAACATCATTGCGCAGACCACCACCGGTTCGACCGAGAACGTCGTGGTCACCGGTGCCCATCTCGACAGCGTCCCTGAGGGCCCCGGCATCAACGACAACGGAACCGGAACGGCGGCAGTCCTCGAGACCGCACTGCAGATGGGCAGCGCCCCCGAGATCACCAACGCGGTGCGTTTCGCGTTCTGGGGTGCCGAGGAGAACGGACTCGTCGGTTCCACCAAGTACGTCGAGGGCCTGTCCGACGAGGACAAGCGAAACATCGCGCTGTACTTGAACTTCGACATGATCGGCTCGCACAACGCCGGATACCTCGCCTACGACGGAGACGACTCCGACCAGGTGGGTGAGCCCGCCGGACCGGCCGGATCCGACGCCATCGAGCGCACTTTCGTCGAGCGACTGGCCGAGGAGGGCGTAGCCGTCGACGGGACCGATTTCGACGGTCGCTCGGACTACGGCCCGTTCATCGAGGTCGGCATCCCCGCCGGCGGCGTGTTCAGCGGAGCGGACGAGAACAAGACCGCAGCGCAGGCCGAGAAGTGGGGCGGCACCGCGGATCAGACGTTCGACGAGAACTATCACACCGACCAGGACACCCTGGCGAACGTCGACCGCGCCGCACTGGCGAAGAACGGTGCGGCCGTGGCCTACGGCATCGGCGTCTACGCGCAGTCGGTGGAGGGCCCCAACGGGGTTCCGGTGGGTGCCGAGCGCGAGGCCGCGCGCGCCGAAGGGTGAGGGAAAGTATGTGTAACTGTGGGTTACGCTCGATGCTGTGAACGCAGTCGTCTCCTCGGTCGTGGAGTGGGTCCGCACCACCAACCGAGCGCCCGCGGTGGTCGGGGCGGTTCGGCGCGTGCGCCGCGCACTACCGGGTGACCCCACGTTCGGCGATCCCCTGTCGATCGACGGTCCGGGCCGAGCCCTGGCCGTCGCCCGCGTCGCCGACAGGTTCCTGGCTGCGAACGGACTCGACGACGAACCCGGCGCGTCCCGCGAAGTGGGTCTCGGGGCGCTGCAGCTGTGGCAGGCGATCCTCGAACGCGCAGGCCGAGGCCGCGGTGAGCACGATGTCACCATCGTCTTCACCGACCTCGTCGGGTTCTCGTCCTGGTCGCTCCGGGCCGGCGACACCGCGACCCTGACGTTGCTGCGCAAGGTCTCCAAGGCCGTCGAACCCGAGGTCGCATTCCGCGGCGGCCACGTCGTCAAGAGGCTGGGCGACGGCATCATGGCGGTGTTCGCCGACGCGGGCAAAGCAGTCGACGCGGTCTTCGCGGCCCGAGAGGCACTGAAGGGCGTCGACGTCGACGGCTACACCCCGACGATGCGCGTCGGCATCCACACCGGTAGCCCGCGTCAGGTGGGATCGGACTGGCTGGGCGTCGACGTCACCGTCGCCGCCCGGGTGATGCAGACCGGCGGCAACGGCAACGTGATGATCTCCGCGACTGCCCTCGAGGCGGTCCCGCCGGAGGTGCTCGACGCCTTGCATGTGGTCTCCAAGCCCTATCGCCGCAGCTTCTTCGCTCCGAAGATCAAGGGCGCACCCGACGACCTACGCATCCTCCGACTCGTGCAGTCGCCACAGCGGTGACACAGGTCCGTGGCCCGCGCCAAGATCGTAGGACGCGGCCAGGCAGCGGGTGACCCACTCCTTGCCGAACGCGACCGCGTCGGGCATGGAATAGCCGTGTGCCAGCGCCGACGCGATCGATGCGGCGAGGGTATCGCCGCCGCCGTGATCGTTGCCGGTGTCGATGCGCTCGCTGGTGAACTCGAGGAAGGTGTCGCCGTCGAACAGCAGGTCGGTGCTGTGCGTAGACGTCCGCAGGTGACCGCCCTTGACCAGGGCCCACTGCGCGCCCAACCCGTGCAGGGCCTCCGCGGCGCGGTGCGCGCTCGAGTCGTCGACCACGTCGATGCCGGTGATGAGCCGAACCTCGTCGAGGTTGGGGGTGACCAGCGAGGCGATGGGAAAGAGGGTGTGGCGGATGGCGTCGAGGGCTTCGGCGTGCAGCAGTGGGTCACCGTGCATCGACGCGCACACCGGATCGACGACCAGGGGAACCGGCTGATCTCGGCCGATACCCACCTCGGTGCACACGGCCGTGACAGCTTCGATGATCGCGGTGGAGGCCAGCATTCCGGTCTTCGCTGCGCCGACCCCGATGTCGGAGACGACGGAGCGAACCTGCGCAGCGACGACGTCCGGCGGAATCTCGTGGAAGCCCGTCACGCCAACGGTGTTCTGGACCGTGACCGCAGCGACGGCGACGCAGGCGTGGACACCCAGCAAGGCCATCGTTCGACTGTCCGCCTGAATTCCGGCTCCGCCGCCGGAGTCGGTTCCGGCGATGGTCAGCGCGCGGACGGGAGTCTCGCCGTTGGGCGTGAGCGGTAGGAACTTCACGAGAGAAGACAGTACCGGCGGGCGGAGAGACGGGGGGTCGCTGCCGTCGACACGGATTGCCGAGCAGATGGCGAAAATATGGGCTGGCCTTGAATGTTGTTGTATCACAACGTCGAACAGGGTCACTTATGATCCGTACCAGCATTGTTGTCGTGTTCGGCGGACGAACCTACGCATCCGAAGGTTTGTTGGTAGAAAAGGTGACAGACCCACCGTGCGCATGTTTAATAGTGGTACACGTCACATCGGTTTCACTCGTTCATCACTCCACACACAGCGAAGGAGGCGTCCCATGCTGGCAAGTTCTCCTAGCGCTGATGTCTCGATCAACAAAGACCAGAACCGGTTCGAGCTTCGACTCAACGGCGATCTCGTCGGGATCGTCGGCTTCTACGAGGTCGAGGGAAACGGCTCGCGCGCGACGCGTACTCATGTCGTGTCGTTCATGCACACGGTCGTCACCGAGGACTTCGGTCATCAAGGACTGGCCGGCATTCTGGTGCGTCGCGCGCTCGACAGTGCTCGGTCCTACGGCTGGAAGGTCAAGCCAGTCTGCACGTACGTGCAGCGCTTCGCCGCGGCCAACCCGGAGTACAACGACATGCTCGTCGCGCTCTGACGTTTCTTTCCCGAGTTGTCGACCGGTCACATTCAGGGCACGACTCGGCGACGATCGAGGCACTCGGCTCGCGCCACATGGACAACACTGGTCTCATAAGTGACATGAGTCACATACTTCCTCGACGAGTCGACGCGGTTGCCTCGGTCGATCGACCCGTCGTTCGCATCGAGGACGACGTCGATCACAACAGGTTCGATCTTTTCGTCGACGACGAACTCGTCGGCATTCTCGGATATCGCTTCGGTGAGGGCGACGACGGCGGCGTCGGCCCGGTCGTCGCACTCATGCACACCGTCGTCAAAGAGGAATACGGCGACCGCGGGTGGGCGGGAGTGCTGGTGCGAGCCTCGCTCAACACCGCTCGCGATCGACAGTGGCGCATCGTCCCGATCTGCACCTACGTCCGGCGCTATCTGGCGCAGCACGAGGAATTCCTGGATCTGATCGCCGAATAGAGAGCAGTGCTCTTGTTTTGTTGACGCATCGAGTGAATACTGCTTCCTGTGGAGAGCGCCGCTCTCGAAAGGTTGGCTTTACCGATGCGTGTAGCTCTGTATCTGTTCGTCGGAGTCATGTTCGCCGCATATCCCGCACTTCGCCCCTACTCGGACGAGGAAGGCACCGCGGGAGCCGACGCGTTCGCATCCTCGAATTGGGTGCTCGCCCACACCTTCGCCATGCTCGGCTTCGTCGCGCTCGCTCTGACCGTGCTCTACGCCGGTCGACGGTCCGATCTTGCGGTCGTGACCACCTGGATCGGCGTCGGGTTGGTGCTGCCATACTACGGCGCAGAAACCTTTGCCCTGCATGCGCTGGGTGTCGATGCCGTACAGAACGCGAACCCGGGCCTGATCGATCTCGCCGACCCGATTCGGTACTCGCTCGTGCAGTCCGTCATGTTCGGGCTCGGACTGGTGCTGATCGGCGTCGGGCTGGTGGCATTCGCTCTACGCAACCGCTATGCCGCGATGCTCGCTGCAGGTTTCGTGCTGTTTCTCCCGCAGTTCTACACCCCGCCGGCCGTGCGGATCGCGCACGGAGTGCTGATCGCCGTCGGGGCGATTGTTGCCGCCAGGGCCGTGGCGAACAGGTCGGCAGACGCTGCTCAGCCGATCTCCACGATCACCGGAGCGTGATCGCTGGCTCCCTTGCCCTTGCGCTCCTCGCGGTCGATCGACGCACCGGTCACCCGAACCGCCAGAGCCGGGGAGGTCAACGCCATATCAATGCGCAGACCCTGCTTCTTGGGGAACCGCAACTGCGTGTAGTCCCAGTACGTGTACGTCCTGGGCTCGGGGGTGAACTGCCGCGTCACCTCGGTGAAGCCGGCGTCACCGAACGCGGTGAAGGCGTCGCGCTCGGCCTGCGAGGTGTGGGTCTTGCCCTCGAACAGAGCCGGATCCCAGACGTCGTCGTCGGTGGGCGCGATGTTCCAGTCGCCCACGAGTGCGATCTGCGCCTGCGGATCCGCTGCCACCCATGCCTGCGCGTCGGCCTTCAGCGCGGCGAGCCACTCGAGCTTGTAGGTGTAGTGCGGATCGGCGAGCTCGCGGCCGTTCGGCACGTACAGGCTCCACACGCGCACCCCGTCGCACGTGGCCCCGATGGCGCGCGCCTCCTGGGCGGGGTCGATCTCGGGATCCTTGCTGAACCCGGGCTGATCCTCGAAGCCGACCTGGACATCGTCCAGGCCGACGCGGGATGCGATCGCGACGCCGTTCCACTGACTCAACCCGACGTGGGCCACCTCGTACCCGATATCGGTGAACCGCTCGTAGGGAAACTGTGCGTCCTTGCACTTGGTTTCCTGCATCGCCAGGACATCGACATCGGATCGCTGCAGCCAATCGACGATTCGATCCTGACGAGAGCGGACGGAGTTCACATTCCAAGTAGCCAAGCGCACGGAGAGGAACCCTATCGAACGGCCCCGACAGGGTTCGGACCCATCGCGCTCTCGGGCCGGGCATAGCGATAGCGATGATGGTCGGCGAAGCCGAGGTCTCGGTACAGGGCAACGGCTCGGGTGTTCTCGACCGCCACCTGCAGGTACGAGTGCGTCGCGCCGTGCTCGCGTCCCCAGCGCACCAGTTCTCCGCACATCAGGGTGCCGAGCCCGTTGCGCCGATGCTCGGGGGAGACCCAGAGCGAGGTCAGTCCCACCCAGCAGCGACCGTCCGGGGCGGTGGTCACCGCGGCACGACCGACCGCGGCTACCGACGACGAGCGCGCGCCGATCATCCCGAAACCGAGGGTTCCGCCCCGAACCGCCGAGACCACCTCCGCTGCGCCCGCGGGAGCCGCGTGGCCCTGGTAGTACAGGCGATCCAACCACTGTCGTGACGGTTCCGAGGTGACGGTGATCGCCGAGTCACCCTCGCGTAGAACGAGATCGGAGATGTCTGCCGCCATGACGGCACTTTCGTTGTACGTCGACCAACCCGCCGGAGGAGTGCCGAGGCGATCGGGAAGGGCGAGCGTCGGCGGTAATCCGCGAGCGGCGTATCGGGCTGTGATGCGCGCCAGCGTCTCTGGTGCCGTCGACGCTCCGGGCTCGAGCGGCACGGCCGAATTGGCGCGGCCGGTGAACCCGTGACCGAAACGCAGTTGCCAGCCGTCGATCCATTCCCGCTCGACGCCAGGCCAGCCGTCGGCAGCGGCGGCTTCGAGCGAGCGGATCTCCGAGGTTCGAATCGGCCTGGGCCCCAGGGGTTTCAACGCCACGACTCGGTCGGCGGCAACCTGAACCAGTGTGCCGTCCCGGCCGCGCACCGAGACCGCGCCGGCGTCACTGGACACCAGTTCACCGATCACGTCCGTCATCGGGTGGGTCTGGCCGGGTGGCAACCGATAGCGAAGCATCACCCGCGTACCCACCGGGACGGTCAGTCGTCGTCCTCGTCGTCGTGGCCGAACGGGTCGTCCACCGTGCCGGGTGTCCAGCTCAGTCCGGGCACGCCCCACCCGGCGCGCTTGATGGCCTTCTTGGCCGCCCGCGCATGCCGTCCGATGAGCACGTCGGTGTAGAGGAAACCGTCGAGATGACCCACCTCGTGCTGGAGCATCCGAGCGAAGAAGCCGCGGCCCTCGATGTCGACGGGATCACCCTTGGCGTCCGTACCGGTCACCCGAGCCCACTCGGCGCGCCCGGTGGGGTGCTGCTCGCCGGGAACGGACAGGCAGCCCTCGTCGTCGTCATCGGGATCGGGCATCGTCTCCGGAATTTCCGACGTCTCGAGCACCGGGTTGACGACCTCGCCGCGGCGGCGGAAGATCTTGCCGTCCTCGCCTTGATCGGGGCAGTCGTAGATGAACAGACGCTTGCCGACGCCCACCTGATTCGCGGCGAGACCGACGCCGTTCGCGGCGGCCAACGTCTCGTACATGTCGGCGATCAGCTCGGCCAGCTCGGCGGGTGACTCGGTGACGGGTGCGGTTGCGGTGTGCAGCACCGGATCGCCGACGATCCGGATGGGAAGAATTGCCATGGTCGACAAGGATAGTAGGTGGCGCATGTGGTCGGGTTCGCTGCCGGTGTTCGCCGAACACGCCACGCGCCGGTACCTCGCGGGAGCCGTGCTCGAGCCGTCGAACGTGGTTGAATGATCCCCGAAGTACAACCGTGTAATTCGGTCGGTGCTCCTTTGGGTGCCGGCAGTGCTGGGGGAAGCAGATTTCTCCGGGTGGGTGATCCTGCAGACCCGAGGAAGTCGAGAAGTCGAGGAGTGGGATGGACGGCGCAGCAGCGCGTGACTCGAACCAGTCTCAGCAACCGGGAAGTTCGGACGGCTCACAGGATCCGAACGAGGTCGGTGCGGACGGACTGAGTCGACGAGAGCACGACATCCTGTCCTTCGAGCGGCAGTGGTGGAAGTACGCCGGGGCGAAGGAAGAGGCCATCAAGGAACTCTTCTCCATGTCGGCAACCCGCTACTACCAGATCCTGAACGCGTTGGTCGATCGTCCCGAGGCACTTGCCGCTGATCCGATGCTGGTCAAGCGCCTGCGCCGGTTGCGTGCGAGTCGGCAGAAGGCTCGTGCGGCACGTCGACTCGGGTTCGACGTCTGAGCAGGTCCTCGAGTTCCGTGTGCTGGGTCGCCGTCGACGGTCGGCTAGGGTCGACTACGTGAGCAGCCCGAACCCGGAACAGACCGGGCCACCACTCCGTGCCCTGGCCATGGTGTTGATCTCGCTCGCGATCCTGTTCGCGGCGATCGGCGCGTTGTCGCTGACGGGTTCCGATTCCGACAACTCGGCCGCCGAGCCCGCCGCCGAGACGATGAGTGCACCGGCTGCGGTAGCACCCACCGCACAGGCTCCGGCCGCTCAGGTGCCGGCAGGTGACGCGACCACCAGCAGCGCGCCGACCACCACCACCTCGGGCACCCCCGCCGACGTCGAAGTGCGGGTTCTGAACAACTCCAACATCTCCGGTCTCGCGGCAGGCACCGCAAGTACGTTGACCGCCGAGGGATGGACCGTCGCCGAGACCGGCAACTTCAGCGAAGCCCAGTTCGCTCAGACCGCGGTGTACTACGGCACCGCGGCAGGCGAGGAACAGGCCGCGCAGACGATCGCCACGCAGCTCGGAGTCCCGGCCGAACCCAAGCCGACCTCACTCGAATCCACGGCAGGCGTCGTCGTCATCGTGACTCAGTAGTCCTGCAGCGGCCAGTTGCACAGCATCGACTTCCGTGCCCGATTCGGCTGAATCGGTCGGCACGTTATCATTTTCGAGCCCGGCGAAACTGCCTGAAAGAGGAGCGATTTCCGATGGACATGTTCAAGCGACGCACTGCTGCGACCCGATCGTTGCGTTACGTGGCCCCGGTCCTCGCGATCGCGGCGCTCGGGCTCTCCGCCTGCAGCAACGGCGAGGTTCCGTCCGATGTCCCCGGAACCGTCCCTCCGGTCTGGACCGGCGAGGCCGATCCGTCGGCAGAAGCCGTGGCGGGTGACGGCCCGGCCGAGTCGGGCTCCGGCGACACCATCGAGGGCACACTGCGCGACGCCGGCGGTGCCGAGGTGGGCACGGTCTCGTTCGCGGCCGAGGGCGACAAGCTCACCGTCACCGCCGAGGTCGAGGGCATGACCCCCGGCTTCCACGGCTTCCACGTCCATGCCGTCGCCGCCTGCGAGCCGAACTCCGTGGCACCGACCGGCGGAGATCCGGGCGCGTTCCTGTCCGCGGGTGGTCACCTGCAGGTCGACGGCCGCACGGAGCACCCGGCCAGCGGTGATCTGACGTCCATCCAGGTCGGCGAGGACGGCACCGGAATGCTCGTCACCACCACGGACGCGATCACACTCGACGATCTGCGTGCGGACGGTGCCGGAACCTCGGTGATCGTGCACGAGGGTGCCGACAACTTCGCCAACATCCCGCCGCGATACACCCTGCCCGACGGTGCCGCTGTGCCGGACATGACGACTCTGATGACCGGCGACGCCGGCTCGCGGGCGGCATGCGCGGTACTGCAGTAGTTTGAACGCTCCCCGGATCGACTTCGCGAGTTCACCGCGCCCGACGCTCGGCGTCGAGTGGGAGATCGCGCTGGTCGACAAGAACACGCGGGACCTGGTCAACTCCGCCGAGGCGGTCATGGACGGTGTCCGCGATCTCGCCGGGGACACCCCGCGGGTGACCAAGGAACTGCTGCGCAACACCGTCGAACTCGTCACCGGAGTGTGCGAGAACGTCGGGGAGGCCATGGAGGACCTCGGCGGCTCCCTGGAGTTGGTGCGGCGCGCCGCGGACCCATTGGGCATCGATCTGTTCTCGGCGGGCACTCATCCGTTCGCCGAGTGGTCCACCCAGCAGCTCACCAGTTCTCCGAGCTACGACGAGCTGATCGCTCGTACCCAGTGGTGGGGTCGGCAGATGCTGATCTGGGGTGTGCACGTGCACGTGGGTGTGTCGTCTCCCGACAAGGTCTTTCCCATTCTCAACTCGCTGCTGCTGCAGTACCCGCACCTGCTGGCGCTGTCGGCGTCCTCACCGATCTGGGCGGGCAACGACACCGGCTACGCCAGCAACAGGGCACTGATGTTCCAGCAGCTGCCGACCGCCGGTCTGCCGTTCCAGTTCGAGGACTGGTCGCAGTTCGAGGGCTTCGTCCGTGATCAGCTCAAGACCGGCGTCATCGAGCAGCTCGGCGGTATGCACTGGGACATCCGTCCTGCTCCCAAGTGGGGCACGATCGAGGTTCGGGTGTGCGACGGGGCGTCGACCAAGCGGGAGCTCGCGGCTCTCGTCGCGTTGACACACTGCCTCATCGTCCATCTCGACGAACGTCTCGAAGCGGGTGAGACCCTGCCGTCGATACCGCCGTGGCACGTCCAGGAGAACAAGTGGCGGGCCGCCCGATACGGCCTCGATGCCGAGATCATCCTCGACTCCGACAGCAACGAACGGCTGGTCACCGACGATCTGCACGATCTGCTCGAGAAGCTGACGCCGACGGCCGTCCGACTGAACTGCGTCGACGAACTGGCAGCAGTGGCCGACATTCCCCGGCGGGGGGCGTCGTACCAACGTCAGCGGGCGGTGGCCGCGCAATCGGGCGGCGACCTGCGAGCCGTCGTCGAATCGTTGGTCACCGACCTCCGATCCTGATCCGCTCGCCTACTGGTCCGATTCGTTCGGTTCCATCTCGTTGACGATCAGCAGTCCGTCGCGGCCGCGCTGTTCGCGGTAGGCGACGCGGCCGACCGTGTGTGCGATGACCGGAGCGGTGACCAGGGTGAAGATGCCCACCAGCACCAGCATCCAGATGTCGACGTTGCCGCGCAGGCTGATGATGGCCCCGATCAGAACCATGATCAGCCCGACCACCTGTGGCTTGGTGGCCGCGTGCATCCGCGAGAGGGTGTCGGGAAAGCGCACGATGCCCACCGCCGCGGTGAAGGCGAGCAGGGCTCCGAACAGGATGAAGACGGAAGAAATGACCTGGGCTACGGTGCTCATTCGTCCCTCACTGTGTTGTTCATTCGTCCCTCACCCTGAATCGTGCGATGCTGACCGACCCGACGAAGCTGACCAGTGACAGCGCGACGATGGCCGGTACGAGGGTGGTGTCGCGGCTGTATACGGCCCACACGCCGAGACCGCACATCGAGACGGCGAGGATCGTGTCCATCGCGACGAGACGGTCGAGCGTGCTCGGTCCGTCGAGCAATCGGTACGCGGTGAGAATCGCGGCACCGATCAGGAGGGCTCCGGCAATCGCCAGTACGACGGTCACGACCAGTCCCCCTTCCTCTTGTCGTCGGTCTTCTTGTCGTCCCGAGGCGCGTCCGAATCGACCGGGATCGGATCGTCGCCGAGCACTCCGTGGTACTGCTCGTACTCCTGGAAGTGCAACGGGCTCGGCTTCCAGTCGGAGTCTCGCTCGAACGCGGCGATGAAGAGCTTCTCCATGTTTCGTACGTAGGCGTAGAAACCGTCGACGGCCTTCTGGGTGCCCATGTCCAACACGTGCACGTACAGCAGGCGTCTGGTCCGGTCTATTTCGAGCACCATGGTGCCGGGCACGAGATTCATCGCGTCGACGAACAGGGTGAGCACCAGATCGGACTTGATCGCGATACGGCAGCGCAGCACCCCGGTGACCGGTGGAGCCTTGGGCCGGATGGCCAACCAGGCCACGCTGAAGCTCGATTCCATTGCGTAGTAGAGAAATACGACGGCCAGCTTGACGAGTGAGAACACGTGGATGCGGCCCTCGACGGGAACGCGAGGCAACGGCAGCAGCACCATGATGAGCAGTCCCACCGCGATGCCGCCGAGGATGTTCGCGGCAGAGACGTTGCCCCACAACAGAACCCAGATGGCGGTCAACCACGCGAGAGTCCACACGCGTAGCAGAAGGGAGCGGTTCATCTTCATCGAGTGCCTTCCTCGTCTCCGCGAGCCTGCTCGGCGGCCTGATCTCCGACGAATTCCGCTCCGCGCACCGCATCGATGTACACCGATCGATCACGAAGGTCGGCCGCGGCGCGATCACTGATGTCGATGATGGGTCCCGCGAACACCGTCATGGCCAAGCCGACGGCAACGAGCCCGATCGTCGGGATCAGCATGAAGGCCGGCATCCGGCCCACGTCCTCGCGATCGCCGAACGCGATATCGGAGGAGTCGTCGAGCAGCGCGGACGGGCTGTTGTCCGCCAGGTCGCCCTCGGGGGCGTCGGCGCGAGCACGCCAGAACGCTTTGGTCCACACACGGGCGACGACGTACAGCGTCAGCAAGCTGGTGACCGTTCCGCCCGCGACGAGCAACCAGGCCAACACGCTGCCCTGCTCGCTACCGGCCTGCAGCAGTGCGACCTTGCCGATAAAGCCCGAGAACGGCGGAATGCCACCGAGATTGAGGGCCGGCACCAGGAACACGATCGCCAGCACCGGGCTGGCCGCAGCCAGACCACCGAGGCGTCGAAGAGACGACGAGCCGGCCTGACGCTCGATGAGACCGACGACGAGGAACAGTGTCGTCTGCACCAGAATGTGGTGGGCGACGTAGTAGATCGAGCCGGACAGTCCCGATTGCGTCGACAGCGCGACGCCGAAGATCATGTAGCCGATATGACTGACGAGGGTGAACGAGAGCAGTCGTTTGATGTCGCTCTGTGCGATGGAACCGAGGATGCCGACGAGCATCGTCAGCAGGCCACAGACCATCAGTACGTTGTCGAGCGAGCCGTCGGGGAACAGCAGGGTGTGGGCGCGAATGATCGCGTACACACCGACTTTCGTCAGCAGGCCGGCGAACACGGCGGTGACCGGTGCCGGGGCGGTGGGGTAGGAGTCGGGCAGCGACGTCGAGAGTGGGAACACCGCGGCCTTGATGCCGAACGCGACCAGCAGGACTGCGAAGATCGCGGTCCTCGTTCCTGGGTTGATGTCGTCCATCCGTACCGCGATGTGGGCCAGGTTCAGCGTTCCGGTTGCGCCGTACACCAGCGCGATGCCGATCAGGAAGATCAGCGAGGACACCATCGACACCATCACGTACGACACGCCCGCGCGTACCCGGTCCGCACTCGCGCCGAGGGTCAGCAGCACGAACGACGCCGCGAGCAACACCTCGAAGCCGACGAACAGATTGAAGAGGTCCCCTGCGAGGAACGCGTTGCAGACACCTGCGGTCAACGCGAGGTAGGTCGGCAGGAAGATCGAGACGGGCTGGTTCTCGCTGCCGTCACGGATGCCCTGACCGATCGAGTAGACCATGACGGCCAGCAGGACTATCGACGAGACGACGAGCATCATCGCCGACAGGCGGTCCACCACGAGGGAGATGCCGAGCGGGGAGTCCCAGCCGCCGACCTGCAGTGCGCTGGTGCCGTCGCGATCGGCGAGGTAGAGCATCACCGACGAGATGGCGACCACAGCGGTCAGCGCGACGAGGGTGATGAAACGCTGAGCGCGGGGACGTCGACCCAGCACCAGAGTCAGCGCCGCCGCCAACATCGGAATCAGTACCGGCAGCGGAGTCAGAACGTCGATCACTCCTGGGGAGATCGTCACTGGTCGTCTCCCTTCTTCTGTGGCCTGCTGTCGTCCTTCTCGGCTGTGTCGATTCCGTCGAGCCCGCGCACCTGCGGATCGTCGTCGTCGTTGTCGAAATCACCGTCGTGCAGGTCCTCGTAGCATTCGAGGTCCTCGCGATTGACGAGTTGTTCGATCGGAATCGGGTTGCCCTTCGAGTCGAACGCGTCGCCCCCGAAGCTCGGCTCGCCCGTCACCGGGTCGTCCGAGCGGTCGCGGTCGGGGGCCTCGGCCATCGAGCGACGCCGGGAGACCTTGGTGTCCTCGGGGTCGTTCTCCACGTCGTCCTTGGTGTTGAGAGTGAACGACCGGTACGCCAGCGCCAGGACGAACGCGGCGATACCCATCGTGATGACGATCGCCGTCAGGATCACCGCCTGGGCCAGGGGATCGGCCATCTCCTGATTGACGGCGTTGTCGCGACCCACGATGGGTGGTGCCCCCGCAGGCCCGCCGACGGTCAGCAACAGCAGATTGACGCCGTTGCCGAACAACAGCAGCCCGAGCAGCATCTTGGTGATGCTCCGTTCGAGCAGTAGATACACACCCGATGCGACGAGAACACCGGTGATGATCAGCATTCCGAGATCTGCGGTCATGGGGCGCTCACTCGGCCTTGGCTCTGCATTTCCACCTGTGCGTCGAGACGGGCACCGAGACTACGGAGCACGTCGAGTACCAACCCGACCACGATGAGATACACACCGAGGTCGAAGAACAATGCGGTGACCAACTTGATGTCGCCGAGAATCGGCAACGTCACCTCCAACGTCGCCGAGGACAACGCAGGCGCTCCGAGGAACATCGACGCCACCGCGGTACCGGCCGCGAAGATCAACCCGAGACCGAGGATCTTGCCGGCGTCGATCGGCACTGCCTCGCCGAGCTCGTAGCGCCCACCCGCCAGGTACCGCAGCACCAGCGCGAGTCCGGCGGTGAGGCCACCGGCGAAACCGCCGCCGGGGGCGTTGTGGCCGGAGAAGAAGAAGTAGATCGAGAGCACCATGATCGTCGGGAAGATCAATCGCGTCGTGACCTCGAGAATCAACGAGCGATGTCGCGGATCGATCAGATCGCCGCCGAGCAACCACGTCGTCTCCGCGGCGAAATTCGCATCCGAGGACGATGCGGGGGCGTCGGACACCCGCGGAGCGCTGCCGAACCGGCGGTTGCGGAAGACCAGGCTGGCCACGCCCGTCGCCGCGACGAGCAGAACGCAGATCTCGCCGAGGGTGTCCCAGGCGCGGATGTCCACGAGGATGACGTTGATGACGTTCTTGCCGTCGCCCAGGTCGTAGGCGGCGTCCGGCAGGAGCAGCGACACCGGGGCGGTGTTTCGGGCGTTCATCGCGAATGCGCCCAGCACACTGACGGTCGCTCCGACGGCGACGGCCAGCACGGCGCGGGGGCCGCGCGAACCGGCCGAGCCCCGATCGTCGACCTCGGCCGGCAGCTTGCGCAGCACCAACACGAACACGACGAGGGTGAGAGTCTCGACGAGGAACTGGGTCAGCGCCAGATCCGGTGCGCCGTGAATGGCGAAGATGACGCCGCAGCCGTAGCCGGTCAGACCGACGAGGATGACGCTGGCCAGGCGGTTGCGCATCACCGTGGCCCCGAGGCCACCGGCGATCATGATCACGCCGATGACCAGCTGCAACGGGGTGTTCCACAGGGTGTAGTCCAGGCCGGAGTCCTGGCCGACGAGCAACACGATCATCGGCAGCAGCACCAGAGTCAGCAGGATCGTGCCCTGGGTGAGGGGGAGCGAACCGCGCTGGGTGGTGCCGGTCAGGCGGATGGACAGGGCATCCATGTACTTGAGCACGTTGTCGTAGATGCGGTCTGCATTGCCGAGCGGGGGATGCTCGAACTTGAGCCGGTTGACGACCCGGTGGGCGATGAACAGCCCGACACCGCCGGTGACGACGACGACCGTCAGCGCGAGCGGAAGGTTGAATCCGTGCCAGAGGGCCAGGTGGTAGGGCTCCTGGCCGTACGACGGGAGGGTGCGGGCGTAGGGACTGACGATGCGGTCGACGATCGAGGATCCGAATCCGGCGATCACGCCGAGAACCGCCAGGAAAGCAGGTGCAGCCAGGAACAGTGCGGACGGTGCATGCATCGCCCTGACCGACGGACTCGGACGCTTGAGCTGCTTGCGTGCGAACGCGCCCCAGACGAATCGGATGCTGTAGGTGACCGTGAGAATCGAGCCGATCACCAGGCCCGCGACGACGACGGCCGCGACGACGGGATCGAGCGTCGGCGTGCTGATCACGGCCGACAACGCAGTCTCCTTGCCGACGAACCCGAGCATCGGCGGGAGTCCGGCCATGCTGGCCGCGGCCAGCGCCGCTATCGCGGCGAGCCAGGGAGCCTTCTTGCCCAGGTGGGCGAGCTTGCGGATGTCGCGGGTGCCGGTGGTGTGATCGACGATGCCCACGACCATGAACAGCGCCGCTTTGAACATCGCGTGCGCGATCACCATCGTCAGGCCGGCGAGCATCGCCTTCTCCGAACCGATGCCGACCAACACCATGAGAAAGCCGAGCTGACTGACGGTTCCGAACGCGAGGATCAGCTTGAGGTCGAATGCCCGCAGTGCTCGCCAACCGGCCAGGATCATCGACAGCAGTCCGAGGCTGATCACGGTGGCGCGCCACGGGCCGGAATCGGCGAACCCGGGGGCCAGGCGCGCCACCAGGTAGATGCCTGCTTTGACCATCGCGGCAGCATGGAGGTAGCCGCTCACCGGCGTCGGTGCGGCCATGGCTCCTGGCAACCAGAAGTGCAGTGGCACGATGGCCGACTTGCTCAGTGCACCGATCAGGACCAGCACGATCGCGACACCGGGCAACCATCCGCCCGGCGCGTTCGCGACCAGCTCGGAGAGGTTGTAGGTACCGGAGACCTGGCCGAGGATGATGATGCCCACCAGCATCGCCAGGCCACCCGCGGTGGTGACGAGCAGCGCCTGAGTGGCTGCGCGTCTGCTCGAGGCACGCTCGGCGTAGTGACCGACGAGCAGGAACGACAGGACCGTCGTGATTTCCCAGAAGATGTAGAGCACCAGCATGTTGTCGCTGGTGATGAGGCCGAACATCGCACCGGAGAACGCGACCATCTCGGCGGCGAACAGCCCGAGCCGAGGTTCGTCGTCCTCGAAGTAGCGCGCACAGTACAGCAGAATCAGGGCACCGATTCCGAGGACCAGCAGCGACATGATGGCGGCGAGGGAATCGAATCGCATGTCGATGTTCATCGACAACCCGGGGACCCACTCGATGCTCAACTTCTGATCGGTGTTCCAGTTGCCCGATACCCAGATCAGGCTCAGCGCAGGAACGAGAGCGAGGGGGAAGAACGCATTGCGACCCCACCACCGGACGAGAAGCGGCGCGAGCAGCGCGGCGGCGGCGTGCGCAAGAAGAATGGCGAGCAAAAGTCACTCCGTCGTCTCGGTCGCATCGGCGGTCAAACCGAGCGGTGGTCGTAGGGCGGCGATGAGTAGGGTGTGCGAAGTCCGTGTGAAATTCGATGTGAGGCTTTGAGAAGTACGAACCGGTTGCCGAACGGCAGCCGTGAGTTGTCGATGTCCACTTTACTTTGCGTGGTCGGACGCGTGCCAAGCGGTACATAACGGTCGCGGTGACTCCGGTCGAGGGGAGCGCGTTGTCGTGAGCGGATCGAGGATCATTCGGACCGCCGGGCTGGCGTACGTCCGGAATCGCCGAATGATCCAAACGCGATCGGCCGGCAAATCCGCGTTCTACATGGCGGGCGGAAAGATCGACCCCGGCGAGACACCCGAGCAAGCCCTCCATCGGGAGATCAGAGAAGAGCTCGACGCGTCGGTCAAGGGTGCCCGGCTGCTCGGGGTGTTCGAGTGTCAGGCATGGGGGCACCCGGCGGGCACCCCACTCGAGCTCACGTGTTTCCTCGCCGATCTGGCCGACGAGCCGACGCCGACCAGCGAGATCGCAGAGATCAGATACTTCACCCGTGACGAGTACGCAGCGATGCCGGACGTCGCTCCGGGATCACTGATGGTGTTCGACCGGATGAGAGCGCTCGATTTGATCGACTGAAGCGGGTACGTTGGGAACCGAGAGAACGAACGTTCTCCACCGGCCACCGTTGAGGAGTCCCGATGACGAACCTGTCCCAGAAAGCCACCACCCTGCTCGAGCTGCACAAGCCCGGAAACCCGGTCGTACTGCCGACCGTGTGGGACGCCTGGTCCGCCAATCTGGCCGTGTCCGCAGGCTTCACCGCGCTGACCGTCGGAAGCCACCCCGTCGCCGACTCCATCGGCAAGCCCGACAACGAAGGCATGACCTTCGACGAACTGCTCGCCCGCATCTCGCAGATCTCCGCCGCCGTCGACGTGCCGCTGTCGGTCGACATCGAAGCCGGCTACGGCGAGGACCCCAAGCGACTGATCGACGGCCTCATCTCCGTCGGAGCCGTCGGCCTCAATATCGAGGACACCGTGCACAGCGAAGGCGGACGCCTGCGCGAAGCGCAGGAACACGCCGACTTCGTCGGAGCACTGCGCGCGGCGTCCGACGCCACCGACGTGCACGTGGTCATCAACGCCCGCACCGACCTGTTCGTCAAGGCGATCGGCGACGAGAGCGACCGCGTCGACCGCGCCATCGCGCGTCTGAAGCTGGCTGCCGCGGCCGGAGCCGATTCGCTCTACCCCGTCGGATTCCACAACGACGCCGACTACAAGCGTCTCGCCGAGGAACTTCCGCTGCCCATCAACGCCATCGCCAACCCGGCCGAAGGCGATCTGTCGCACTTCGCATCCCTCGGTGTCGGTCGCATCAGCTTCGGACCGATCTTTCAGATGGAGTTGGCCAAGCGGGCAGAGGAGATCCTCGGCCGCTGGAAGTGAGAGCGGCTTCGCCGCGGGTGAGCAGAACTTCGTAGCCTGCTACGAGTTTCCGTTCACGACCCGTAGGCCCGCAGATGCGCCACCTGCTCGGGATCGAGTGACGGCTTCACCGTCGCCCGAGCGGCGGCGACATCGGCGGCGGTGACGTCGGCCGCATCCATCGACCGACGCATCGCCGTCAACGCGGCCTCACGCAGCAAGGCTGCGCAGTCGGCCGCGGAGTAGCCGTCGAGATCGCGCGCCAGCGACTCCAGATCCACGTCCTCGGCGAGCGGGATGGATTTGCCCGATGCCTTCAGGATGTCAACGCGGGCATCGGAATCCGGCGGCGGCACGAACACCAGGCGCTCGAGGCGGCCGGGGCGCAACAGGGCGGGATCGATCAGGTCGGGTCGGTTGGTCGCCCCGAGCACGACGACGTCGCGCAACGGTTCGACGCCGTCGAGCTCGGTCAGCAGCGCCGCGACCACTCGGTCGCCGACGCCGGAATCCGAGCTCTGGCCGCGTCGGGGTACGAGCGCGTCCACCTCGTCCAGGAAGATCAGCGAGGGAGCGGAATCGCGTGCACGCTGAAACAGTTCTCGCACAGCCTTTTCCGAGGATCCCACCCACTTGTCCATCAGTTCCGCGCCCTTGACCGAGTGCACGCTGAGCTGCCCGGAACTGGCCAGCGCCCGCACGAGGAACGTCTTGCCGCAGCCGGGCGGGCCATACAGCAGAACTCCGCGCGGCGGCTCGATTCCCAAGCGCGCGAACGAATCCGGGTGACGCAGCGGCCACAGCACCGCCTCGGTGAGTGCCTGCTTGGTCTCCACCATGTCGCCGACGTCGTCGAGCGTGAGACTGCCGATGGCCAGTTCTTCGCTACCCGATCGCGAGAGTGGACGGATCACCTGAAGAGCGCCCACCAGATCGTCCTGCGTCAACGAGGCCGCGGCCGAATCGTTCGATGCGCGAGCCGCCGCCCGCAGTGCCGCCTCCCGCGTCAGTGCGGCCAGATCGGCGACCACGAAACCCGGTGTCCGTGAAGCTATCTCGGTCAGATCGACGTCGCCCTGCGGAACCTTGCGCAGCAGATGCTCCAACAATCCCTTGCGGCCCGACGCGTCGGGCAGGGTGATGGTGAGCTCCCGATCGCACAGGTCCTGACCGCGCAGCCGGGGATCTGTTGCCTCCGGATGAGCCGTCGTCGCGATCAGGGCAAGACCGGGAGTGTCGACGGCCCGGCGCAGTACGTCCAGGACGAACGTGGACGCCGGCTCGGGAACGGAGGGCAGCAAAGCGTCGACGTCGGTGATCAGCAGAACCCCGGAGCCGGCGAGTTCGTCGACCGCCGCGGTGACCCAATCCACCCGAGCCGAGGCCTCGAGCGCGCCGATCGACGGTCCGTCCAGCACGACGCATGCGCGTTCTCCGATGACCGCGCGCGCCAACGTCGCCTTACCGACCCCGCCCGGTCCGGTGATCAACACTCCCAGATGCGGCGATGCGCCCAAAGTCGCCAACAACTCCGACTCGTCCAACGCCAGCCGTAGCCACTCGGTGAGTTTCGACTGTTGGACGCTCACTCCCACCAGATCCGCCGCGCTCACCGGCGGTGCTGCGGACTTCGGCGCGGGACGCGACGCGGCCTGCGGCTGTGCAGCGGTGACGGTGCCCGAGCCCCACCCGACCGCCGAATTGGGCTGCACACTCACCGGCCCACCCGACGGGTCGACGGCCGAGACCGTCAACAGCTCGGTCGTCCACGCAACCCCGAACGTTCTCGACAGCGCCTGCGTCGCCGATGTGGTCGAGGTGCCGGGTCCGAGATCGCGGGGGAGGAGCGAGACCGTGTCGCCCACCGTCAGCACCTTGCCCAGCAAAGCCTGGCGCAGGGTGGCGTCGGAGATGGAACCGGTGGCGAGCGCGGAGCCTGTCACCGCGACGGTCCTGGCTCCGTAGACGGTGACGGGTCCGACTGCGACAGAAGCATTTTCGCGAAGGCCGGTGTTGGAGAGCGTGACGTCGTCCAGTAGTGCGGTGCCCTGGGGCGATCCGTCGGGTGCCGCCGCGACGACGGCAGCCGTGCGACGAGAACCGATGAGCGACACGGCATCCCACTCTCGCAGGCCCAGCGCCGCGAGAACTTCCGGATGCAGGCGGACGACGCCGCGTCGGGCATCGGCGGCCGAGGTGTTGAGGCGGGCGGTGAGAACGAGCTCAGGCGTCGTCGAGCGAGATTCGGTCACACACCCAATCTACTGGGGTCATTCCGCAGGCTCCACTCCCTGCAGTAGCGGCGAGACACTAGCTGCGAGGTCGACGCAGTCCCAGACGAGCCTGCGACCGGCGATTGTTGCCCGGTGCGCGTCGGATGGCCCGACGCTCTGCGCGGCGCTCGGCAGGCTTGGCGTCCCAGGTGTACGGGCGCGCGGCAGTCCAGCGTTGCGAGCGCACCGCGAACGGGATGTGCACCAGGTAGGCCAGCACCAAGCCCATCAGCAGGATCAGCGGGAAGGTGATGAGCGCGGCGGCGAGCAGCGCGACGAGCACCAGCAGGATCGCGGCGAGCCGCGGCGGCACCGAGACCGTCTTGAGCGCCAACGTGGGGATGCGGCTGACGATCAGACCGGCGGTGAGGATCGACCACCCGGCGACCACGTAGAACGAGGCCCACCAACCGTCGCCGAATTGCTCGAAGCCCGCGATCGGTGCCATGGCGATGAGCGCTCCGGCGGGAGCAGGAACTCCGGTGAAGTACTCGCGCGCGTAGGCAGGCGTGTCGTCCTCGTCGAGCAGAGTGTTGAAGCGCGCGAGACGGAGCACGATGCTCACGGCGTAGACCAGTGCGACGATCCAGCCGCCGCTGCTGCCCTCGAGCAGTGTCACGTACAGCACCAGAGCCGGGGCCACACCGAACGAGATGGCGTCGGACAGCGAGTCCAGTTCGGCACCGATCTTGCTGGTGGCGTCGAGCAGTCGAGCGATGCGGCCGTCCAACGCGTCGAGTATCGCAGCGGCACCGATCATGGCCAGCGCAGTGCCGAGCTGCCCGTCGAGGGCGAACTTGACCGCGGACAGGCCCGAGCACAGCGCGAGAATCGTGACGACGGATGGGAGCAGACGGATGGCAGCAGGCGGCTTGGCGCGTCTGGTGATCATGTCGGTTTCTACTGTGGAAGCTCGGCGAGGACCGTCTCGGCGCCGACGGCGCGTTGACCGCGTTCGACCAGCAGTGTGGTGCCCGCGGGGAAGTAGGTGTCGACGCGGGAACCGAATCGGATCAGGCCGTACGTGTCGCCGATCGACAGGGCGTCGCCCACCTTGGCGTTGTTGATGATGCGTCGAGCAATGAGACCGGCGATCTGCACGACGGCGACGTCCTGACCGGAGTCGGTCCTGACGTGCATGCTGTTGCGCTCGTTGACCTCGCTGGCCTCGGCAAGGTCTGCGGACTTGAACTGGCCTCGGCGATGCACGACCTCCACCACTCGACCGGCGACGGGAACGCGCTGGACGTGCACGTCGAGGACCGAGAGGAAGATGCTCACGCGAGGAACCGGCTGCGAGCCCAGATCGAGCTCGGCGGGCGGGACGGCGGTATCGACGAGGGTGACCAGGCCGTCGGCGGGAGCGACGACGACGCCGGGGCGGTTCGGTGGCACCCGCGACGGGTGGCGGAAGAAGGTGGCGCAGGCTCCGGCGGCGACGAGGCCGGCGTTGCGAACCCACTTGGATCGGCGGCCGAGAACGGCGACGGCGAGCGGACCACCGACGAACGGCAGGCCTGCGGGGTGGAGCGGTGGAACCGTTTCACGGACCAGGTCGACGATGTGAGCCGCTCCAGTGCGGGGCGGTTGACCAATCGGGGCGGGACGGCGTGCCACGGTCTCCTCTAACTTTTCGTCGGACAGGTGTCGGCAGGTCGTGATGCCGGAAGCAATCGAGGCGTGAAAGCACGACTGCCGAGGCCCTCACAGCGTACGTGAGGTGCCCCGGCAGTCGGGAGCTGCGAGTCGATCAGACGCGGCTGCGACCTGTCACGAGCTTGACCAGGAACAGCAGGATGACTGCGCCGAGGATGCAGGTGATGAAGCTGAAGATCAGTCCGCCACCTTCGACGTCGACGCCGAAGACCTTCAGCAGGTATCCACCGATGAGGCCACCGATGACGCCGACGACGATGTTCAGGATGATGCCCATCTGAGCATCCGTCTTCATGATCTTGCTGCCGATCCACCCTGCGAGTCCGCCGATGATGATCCAGCCGATGAATCCGAGACCCAACATGTGTTGCCCCCACTTTCCGTTCGTGTCGTTTGCTTGTCGAAACGTCGGATGCCCGAGGGAAACAAACCTGAAACCTTCCTGAGAAGAATTATTTTCTTCCCAGCTTCTCGCTCTCGACCTTGATGCGGCGCAGGGTGCTGTTCATACCCTCGACCAGTTCGACGTCGAACTCGTCGATGCCGCCGAGGACACGCTTGACCAGCAACGACGACACCGCCGACGTGCCGCTGGGTGCCTCCCGCTTCTCGACCACGGTCGTTCCGGTCGCGGTCGGTGTGAGGGTGTAGGACCAGATCGTCTTGTTCTCGACGACGCGGAACGCGAGTTCACGGTTGGGCTCGAAGGTGACGACCTTGGAGGTCGTGGGCCAGACGAGCATCCCCTTGCGATTGACGTTGAGCGTCTTGGTGCCCTTGCCGACCGGTCCGCCGAAGACCTTCATCTTCTTGCACTGCGGGCTCCACTCACCCATGCGCTGCAGGTCCGAGACGATGGACCATACGGTCTCGGGGCTCGCGGCGATGTCGATCGTGGCTTCGAGAGTCTTGCTCAACGTGGGCCTCCTGGTAGTGAGTAGATGCAACTGAATGTCACACTCAATCGTGCGCATCCTATGTGTCAACGGACACAATCGACCACGGAGGTGAGCAGAAATTCGTAGCCCACTACGAAGTACCGCTCACCTGGGGTCGTTCCGCAGGCTCTACTCCCGCTCACCTGGGGTCGTTCCGCAGGCTCCACTCCCGCTCACATGCGAGCGAAGCGAGCCAGTACGAAGGCATAGAGCCCGTAGAGCGCGATGCCCACTCCGGCGAGGATCAGCAGAACCTGACCGTAGGGCTGTGAGCCGAGGGTCTTGAGGGCACCGTCGATGCCGGTGGCCTTCGACGGATCGGACTGCATAACGGCCACCACGACGAGAAGTCCGGCACCCATGAGGGCAGTGCCCTTCGCGGCGTATCCGGCGATGCCGAGTTTGACGACGGCCCCGCTCCGGTGGCCTTCGAGATCGTCGAGGAAGTTCCTCGAAACGCCCTTGTAGACGTGGTATCCGCCGACGCCGATGACGACCAGCGCGACAGCAATGAGCACGAGTTTGCCGCCGCCGGATTCCATCAATCGGGCGGACCAGCCGGCGTTCTGCTGCCCGCTCGACTTGCCCGAGCCGGTAGCGAAGCCGTAGGTCGAGAAAGCGAACGCGATGTAGACGACGGCCAGCGCGGCAGCCTTGAGACGGTCCATCGCACTGCCTGCGTCGGCGTCGGACTTCTTGCCGACGATCGCTTCGACGATGCGCCACAGCGCCAACGCCACGAATGCGACCACCGCCACCCAGAGCGCAATCCTCCCGCCGGGCTTGTCGGCCAATTCGGCGAGTGCACCGGACTGGTCTGCATTGCCTGCCTGGCCGAATGCCAACCGAACCGCGATGTATCCGATCAGAATGTGCAGCACTCCGCTGACGAAGTGACCGGCTCGCGCCGCTTTCTCGAATGCTCCGTTGTTCTGTACGGAACTGGCCACATTTCCCGACGTGTTCACTAGCGTTCCCCGATCAGTAGATTTGGGCTCTTGTTTACCCCGACCGAGGACCAAGGAAACTGTCTCGAGCTGCGAAACGCCGCACGAGATCCCACCGAGGCGTTAACACCGGGCGGACACTGATCGATGTAGCAAGCGGAGTGTCGGGACCAACGAAGAAATTGTTCGGAGTGATCCACCGTGAAATTACAGTCGATAATGCGTCGTACCAGCAGAGATCTCCCGCTGTTGAAGACCGCCAGGATGAGCGGCAGCCCACGCACCTGGCCCGCCGAGAAGCTCGAACGACTCCTCACCCCGCAGGAGCTCGATCTGATCAGGCGCGGCCGAATCTGACCCCACTGATTCCAGGACTGCTTGCCTCCCATTCGGGGCGACGCGGTGGCATGCTCATGTCGTTGGTGAGCACCAGTTCTGGAGGGTCATGAAACCGGTCATTCTCAGCGTCGACGACGATCCAGGAGTTTCACGTTCGGTCGCCCGCGACCTGCGCCGCCGATACGGCGAGCAGTACCGCATCGTGCGTGCGGAGTCCGGTTCCGGGGCGCTCGACGCGCTGAAGGAACTCGCGCTGCGCGGCACCCCGGTCGCCATACTGTTGGCCGACTATCGGATGCCGCAGATGAGCGGCATGGAATTTCTCGAGCAGGCCATGGACATCTTCCCGACGGCCAGGCGCATCCTTCTGACCGCGTACGCGGACACCGACGCCGCGATCGACGCGATCAACGTCATCGACCTCGACTACTACCTGCTCAAGCCGTGGGATCCCCCGAGGAGAAGCTCTATCCCGTGCTCGACGCCCAACTCGAGGCCTGGTGTGCCTACGACCATCGGGCCGTCGAGGACACCAAGATCATCGGCCACCGTTGGTCTGCGCGCTCGTCGGAGATCCGCGAGTTCCTCGCTCGCAATCAGCTGCCGTATCGCTGGTACATGTCCGACGAGTCCGAGGGTGCCCGGCTGCTGGCGGCCGCAGGCGTGGACGACAGCCGGTTGCCGGTGGTCATCACCACCGAGGGCGATGCGCTGATCGAACCGTCCGATGCCGAACTCGGCAATCGGCTCGGCTTGACGGTGTCGCCGTCCGAGGAGTTCTACGACCTGGTCGTCATCGGCGGCGGACCGGCGGGACTGGGAGCTGCGCTCTACGGTGCGTCGGAGGGTCTGCGGACGACCCTGATCGAGCGGACCGCAACCGGCGGCCAGGCCGGTCAGAGTTCGCGCATCGAGAACTACCTGGGCTTTCCCGACGGGGTGTCGGGTGCACAGCTGGCCGAGCGGGCACGGCGGCAGGCGCTCAAGTTCGGTGCCGAGGTGGTCACCACCCAGGACGTCGTCGGCCTGGAGACCAACGGTGCCGCGCGCACCGTACGGTTCGCCGACGGCCGCAGCATCAGTGCACAGACGATCATCCTGTCCACCGGTGTCGCCTATCGCAGGCTGGACGCACCGGGAATCGACGACTTCACCGGACGCGGCGTGTTCTACGGATCGGCGATGACCGAGGCGGCGCGCTGCGCCGAGCAGGACGTCTACATCGTCGGCGGCGCGAACTCGGCCGGTCAGGCGGCGGTGTATCTCTCGCGCGGGGCCAAGTCGGTGACCATTCTGATCAGAGCGTCTTCCCTCGAAGCGTCGATGTCGTACTACCTCATCAAACAGATCGAAGAGAACCCGAAGATCAGCGTTCGGCCGTGCACCGAGGTCGCGGGCGTGTCGGGCGACGGTCACCTCGAGTCGATCACGCTGCGGAACCGGGCAACCGACGAGACGACGACCGTCGACGCGCAGTATCTGTTCCTGTTCATCGGGGCGGCGCCGCGCACCGAGTGGCTCGACGGGGTACTCGTGCGGGACGACCATGGATTCGTGGTCACCGGGCCGGATCTCGTCACCGACGGACGTGGACCTGCCGGGTGGACGCCGACTCGCCTGCCGCATCACCTCGAGACGAGTGTGCCCGGCGTCTTCGCGGCCGGTGACGTTCGATCCGACTCGGCCAAACGCGTCGCGTCGGCAGTGGGAGAGGGAGCAATGGCCGTGATGTTGGTGCACAGATATCTGGCGAACCCGTGAGCGCGCAGGAGCGGAGCCCGCGGAGTGACCAGAGTGGGCTCGCGTGTGATCCGGAGGAGTTGCGGACGCTGTTCCTGTTCGAGCATCTCTCCGACTCGCAGCTGGCGGAGCTGTGTCGGGACGGACGCATCGAAACGATCGAACCCGGGCCGGTGTACGCGGAGGGCGATCCGGCGACGTGTTTCTACGTGTTGATGGACGGTGCCGTCGTGCTCTCCAAGCTCTCGGGCGGGGAGGATCTGGTGGTCAACCGGACCTCCCAGCGGGGGGTGTACGCGGGTGCCTGGCAGGCGTACCTGGGTGATCGGGTGCCGCAGACGTACCAGGGTTCGATGCGGGTGACCGAGCGCTCCCGGTTCTTCGTGCTCGACGCCGAGTGCTTCGCGTCCATCGTGCGGGAATGGTTCCCGATGGCGCTGCACCTGCTCGAGGGTCTGTTCTTCGGCAATCAGAACACCAAGCAGATAGTGGAACAACGAGAACGCCTGTTGGCGTTGGGTTCTCTGTCTGCCGGGTTGACGCACGAGCTGAACAATCCGGCAGCTGCTGCGGTGCGGGCTACGTCGGCGTTGCGGAATCGGGTGGCGCACATGCGGCAGAAGTTGGCGATGATCGCCGGCGGCACTCTCGATCGCGGCAGCATGGCGCATCTGGTCGGACTGCAGAACGAGGCCGTGGAGTTGGTGGCCAAGGCTCCGAAGCTGACCGCGATGGAGGCGTCGGACCGCGAGGACGAACTCGGAGAATGGTTCGAGGACAAGGGTATCGGGGACGGTTGGGATCTGGCTCCGACGTTCGTCTCGGCCGGTCTGGATGTGCCGTGGCTCGACAAGGTTGCTGCGACGGTGGACGATCCGACGATGCTGGAGGGTGCGATCGGGTGGCTCAACTACACCGTCGAAACCGAGCTGTTGATGAACGAGATCGCGGATTCGACCACGCGCATCTCCACGCTCGTCGGTGCAGCGAAACAGTATTCGCAGATGGACCGCGCGCCGTACCAGACCGTCGACGTGCGGGAATTGCTCGACAGCACTTTGATCATGTTGGGCCGCAAGATCGGTGACGAGATTCGGGTGGTGAAGGACTACGACCCCGCGGTTCCGCCCATCCCGGTCTACGCAGCCGAACTCAACCAGGTGTGGACGAACCTGATCGACAATGCCGTGCAGGCGATGGCAGGCGCGGGAGTGGAGCCTGCAGGAACGACCCCGAAAGAGAAGGGGGTGTTGACGGTGCGGACATCGTTGGACGAGGATCAGGTTCAGATCGAGATCTGTGATACCGGACCCGGTGTGCCGCAGGAGATTCGGTCGCGGATCTTCGAGCCGTTCTTCACCACCAAACCGGTCGGCGAAGGTACGGGTCTCGGTCTGGACATCTCGTGGCGGATCGTGGTGAAGAAGCACCAGGGTGATCTGCGAGTGGTGTCCGAACCGGGCGACACACGGTTCATCGTTCGGCTGCCCGTCGACCCGGCCACAGAGGAGGCAACATGACCATCGAAGGCATCGACCCGAAGGTCCCACCGTCGGGCCCGGGCTGTGTGGAGTGCACGCAAACGCAAGGGTGGTGGGTGCATCTGCGTCGGTGCGCGCAGTGCGGCCATATCGGGTGTTGCGACTCCTCACCGTCGCAGCACGCCAGTAAGCATGCGGAGTCCACCCGGCACCAGTTCGTGCGCAGTTACGAGCCCGGCGAGGACTGGTTCTACAACTATGCCGACGAGCAGATGTACGACGGCCCCGAACTGGCTCCGCCGCAACATCATCCGCTCGATCAGACGGTGCCCGGGCCGCGTGAGCGGGTGCCGTCGAACTGGCAGGCCCTGATCAATTGAACGAGAACCTGACTCGACCCACCGATGTACCGGCCGAGGATTTTCTGGCCGCTGTCGAACATCCGGTTCGCCGCGCGGACGGTCTCGCCCTGGCCGAGATGATGGGTCGGGTGACCGGGCAGCCGGCGGTGATGTGGGGGCCGACGATGGTGGGTTTCGGTGCCTACCATTACACGACGGGCAGTGGCCGTCGGGGCGAGAGTCTCGTCGTGGGGTTCTCCCCACGTAAGGCGAATCTGTCGGTGTACGGCGCGACGTACGCCCCGGAATCGGATTCACTGCTCGAACGCCTGGGCAAGCACAAGCGAGGCGCAGGTTGCCTGTACGTGAACAAGCTCGCCGATGTGGACATAGCGATTCTCGAGCAACTGGTGGCTCACAACTACGCGTACATCCTGGGTAGACCTTGATCGCAGAGGACCTCCTGTTGCTGTTGCTCGACGACGACTCGGGCAAGCCGCTGGCCGACAGCACGAAGTTACCGCGGGTGCTGGCCGGTGCCCTGGTGGTCGAGCTCGCGATGGGTGGGTCGTTGCGCATCACCGGCCCCGGCGAGCAGACGAAGAAAGATCACGTGGTCGTCGCAGGAGCGCCCCCCGCCGACGTCCTGCTGCGTCGAGTGTTCGATCTCGTGGCATCGGCGTCGCGGCCGATGAAGCCGCAGAAGGTGATCGAGAAGTCGCAGAAGAATCTGTCGAAGGAGTTGATCGCTCGGTTGGTGGCCCAGGGTTTCGTCGCCGAGAACAAGGCCAAGGTGTTGGGGCTGTTCCCGACCACTACGTGGCCTGCTCGTGACACCTCGCACGAGAAGGTGTTGCGAGATTCCCTACGCGGCGCGCTCGTCGACGGGACTACGCCGTCGCCCCACACGGCTGCGCTGATCTCGTTGATCTCGGCGGTGGACCTGACGCACAAGGTGATAGTGGATGCGGACAAGAAGCTGCTGAAACAGAGGGCGAAGCAGGTCGCCGAGGGGGAATGGGCAGGCGCGGCTGTGCGCAAGGCCGTCTCGGATGTGAACGCTGCGGTGATGGCCGCGGTGATGGTGCCCGTCATCGTGTCGACCACGAGCAGCTGAAAGTCAGGGTATGAGCAGAAGCATTGCAATTGTCTTGTTCGACGATGTCGAGGTACTCGATGCGTGCGGGCCGTTCGAGGTGTTCTCGGTGGCGAATCGAGTGGCCGACCGTGCCGGGAGTGCACGACCTTTCGAGGTGAGTCTCGTGGGGATCGATGACAGGCCGGTCGTCGCCAGGGGTGGAATGAGGATCGGGGTGGACACCACGATCGACGATCCGAGGGCATACGACGTCGTCGTGATTCCCGGCGGTGTCATCGATGCCGTCGAGAAGAACGCCCGAGTGCTGGAGTGGTTGCAGCGCACTCGGCCCGGTGCGGAGTTGGTCGCGTCGGTGTGCACCGGTGCGTTCGTGCTCGCCGCAGCGGGTTTGCTCGACACACGCCCGGTCACCACGCACTGGGAGGATCTGGAGCAACTGTCCGCTCGATGGCCTGCGCTCGTCGTCCACGAGGCCGTTCGATACATCGACCACGGCGATCTGGCGACCTCGGCGGGTATCAGCGCCGGTCTGGATCTGGCGTTGCACCTGGTCGCGCGGTGGGCGGGAGCGGATCATGCTCTCGCCACCGCGAGCCAGATGGATTACGACTGGTCAGGCGCTGAGCACCCGTAGCACCAGCGCGACGATCGCGAACACGGCCAGTCCGGCGGCGGGTGCGAATTCCTTGTCCTTGGCGCGAAGGTGGGCGGCAACGGCTCCGACGAAGTAGAGGATGACGCCGACCGCGGCTGCGACGCCGATGGGCCAGACGGCCAATCCGACCAGCAGGCCGACGGCTCCGAGGATTTCGACGTAGGCGAGCCAGGGGATCTTGTCGGCGGGGACGCCGACCTGTTCGAGCATGGGGATGACGGAGGGATTCTTCGTCAGTTTCCCGATGGCGGAGAACGTGAGCGCGACGGCGAGCAGAACCGAGACGACGACGGTTGCGATGAACATGAGCCCTTCTTTCATATCCGAGGTCACTAGTAATTCAGAAGCAGCAAGGCGGACTGTAGCACCTCGGTAAGGTGGACGTATGGTCACCAGCGAGCAGCCTCACGACCCTCGTGCCTGCGACGGGGCGCTGACCAAAGCCTTCGGCTTCCTCGGCAAGAGATGGAACGGAATTCTTCTCGCGACGCTGATGAACGGGCCGATGGGGTTCTCGGACCTTCGCCGCGCGGTCGGTGGCATCAGTGACTCGGTGTTGTCGGAGCGACTGGGCGAACTCGGCAAGGCAGGCCTGGTGGCGCGCACCGTCGACGACGGGCCACCCATCTCCGTCGGCTACAGCCTGACGACGTCCGGAGAGGCGCTGCTGCCGTCGTTGGAGGCTCTGACCGACTGGGCTTCGAAAAACCTCTGACCCCCGCGACGGCGTCGCGAGGGCCAGAGGTGGATCGATCGGTCAGTCGGTGTGGTTGCTGTCCTTCTGGCCCTCGGCCGAGTCGGCGAACTCCTGCGTGTCGAAGACTTCGCCGCCGAGTGGGTCGACAGGAGCATTGTCTCCGGAGTACTCGACCGCCCCGGTTTCGGGATGAACCTCGAGCTGTTCGTTGGGCACCTCGTGCACTGCCAGTACGACGCTTCCGTCGGCGCGAGAGGATGTCAGCCCCTCTCGCGACGGCGACAGTCCGGAGAACGTCGTGGAGATCCCGGCCGTCGTACGCTTTCGAGGTGCGGCAGGTGCGGACACCGTCGGCTCCTCGTCTGCGACGTCGGAGGTTGTGGTCACGCGCACGTACCGCGGTGTGGTGGCGACGTCGTAGCGGAACGCCTTGAGCATCGACACACAGGCCAGTGCCAGCACTATCGAGAACGGCACGGCCGTGGCTATCGACATCGTCTGCAGCGCCGTCAGTGAACTCGAACCACCGACGAGCAGCAGCACGGCCGCGGCCACGCCCTGCAGCACGGCCCAGTAGACCCGGGTGATCTTCGGGGTTTCCAGTTCCCCACCGGTCGAGAGAATGTCGATGACCAACGATCCCGAGTCCGAGGACGTGACGAAGAAGAACACGATGACCGCGATGGCGATGACGCTGGTGATCGCGGCGATCGGGAGGCCGTCGAGCACCTGGAACAGGCTGGTGTCGGTGTTCACCGCGCCCTCGGCGTCGAGCAGATCTCCCTCGTTGCGCTGCCGAAGGATCCCGGTGTCGCCGAAGATGGTGAACCACAGCGAGCCGACGATGGTCGGAGCGAGCAGCACACCGAACACGAATTCACGGATGGTGCGGCCGCGGGAGATACGCGCGATGAACATGCCGACGAACGGTGCCCAGCTCATCCACCAGCCCCAGTAGAAGATGGTCCAGCCGCCGGCCCAGCCGTCGTCGGAGAACGGCGAGGTGCGCAGGGCCAGCTCGGGCAGAGCCTGAACGTAGCCGCCGAGGTTCTGTACCCAGGACTGCATCAGGAACAGTGTCGGGCCGAGGAGCAGCACGAACAGGGCCAGTGCAGCTGCCAGTCCCATGTTGATGTTCGAGAGCCACTTGAGACCCTTGGACACACCGCTGACCACCGAGAAGGTGGCGATACCGGTGATGGCGGCGATGAGCACGATCACGAACCAATTGGTGGTCTCGACCCAGCCGAGGTACTCGAGGCCCGCGGAGATCTGCTGGACACCGAACCCGAGTGAGGTCGCGACGCCGAACAGGGTGCCGACGATGGCGACGGTGTCGATGGCGTGGCCGATCGGACCCTCGATGCGCTTGCGGCCGAGCAGCGGCTCCAGCAGCCAGCGGACGGTCAGCGGGCGACCCTTGCGGTACGTCATGTACGCCATGCCGAGTCCGACGACGACGTAGATGGCCCAGGCGTGCAGGCCCCAGTGGAAGAGGGTGAGCTCCATGGCCTGACGTGCAGCGGGGTCGGTGCTACCGGGAACGCCGCCCGCCTCGGGTGGCGTCACGTAGTGCGAGAGCGGCTCGGCGACGCCGTAGAACACCAGGCCGATGCCCATGCCTGCGCTGAACAGCATGGCGAACCACGAGAGGACGCCGAACTCGGGCTTCTCGTCGTCGCGACCGAGCCGGATGTTGCCGACTTTGCTCAGGCCGCAGTACAGGGAGAACAGCACGAAGCCGGTCGCGGCCAGGATGTACCACCAGCCGACGCCCGCGGTGATGGCCTCGTTGAGCTTTTCGAACGAGTCCGCCGCCGTGCTCGCGTAGATCACGGAGAAGGCGATCATGACGAAGATGATGACCGAGGCGGGGACGAAGACCGGCTTGAGCAGGCCTCCCCAGGCTTCTTTTATTGCTTTCACTTACTTGACTTCCTTACAACTCGAGTCACCGTAATCGGCTGACCGTTATCGGTTTGCCGTTCTTTTTCTCTTGTTTCGGTCAAGTACCGGTAATCACCATAAACGACATCGGCGCTGGTGGCGAAACTGCCGAGTCGCCTCGAGCCCTGGAACGGACTACAGTTCTGTCGATGCTGCGGACGTGTCCGATCGTGTCACCCGTCGGTTACGGCGGCGCGAGTAGGCCTGTGCGGCAGGCGATTCCATGACGATGCGATTGCAGCCGGGTTCGGAGTTCGCGGGATTTCGGGTGCAGCGCCGCCTCGGTGTCGGGGGCATGAGCGAGGTGTATCTGGTTCTCGGACGCGGCCACGATCGGCTCGAAGCCCTCAAGATCCTGGACCGGGACGCGTCTCGATCGCCGAGGTTGCGCAACAAGTTTCGGATGGAAGCGGCCGTCGCCGCGCAACTGGTGCACCCGAACATCGTGTCGGTGCACGAGCACGGTGAGTTCGAGCACCAATTGTGGATGTCGATGCACTACGTGGACGGCTACAGCGCCGCGCGGCTGGTCGCCCGCGGACAGATCGCTCTCGACGTGTCCCGGGCGGCGCGCATCGTCGCCGAGGTGGCCAAGGGACTCGACTACGCCCACTCGCAGGGCGTCGTGCATCGGGACGTCAAGCCGGCCAACATTCTCGTCTCCACCGAGCGAATCGACGGCTACGAGCAGGTGATGTTGTCCGACTGGGGAATTGCACGCCTACTGGGGGACGCGACTCCGCTCGCTGCGGGTGGGACGGTGATGGCATCCATCCCGTACGCGGCACCGGAACTGCTGCGCGGGGGAGTGCTCAGTGCGCAGACCGACGTCTACGGTCTGGGGGCCACGCTCGTCGAACTGACAACTGGCCGGACGCCGTATCCGCTGGCCACGCCGTTGGCCATCACCGCTGCACACCTCACGGCCGAGCCGCCGTCGGTGACACGGCGTCGACGCTCGTTGCCCCGAGGCCTCGACGCCGTGGTCGCACGCGCGCTGGCGAAGGACCCGGCGGATCGCTTCCGAACCTGCGCCGAGCTCAGCGATGCGGTGGCGGCAGCAGTGAAAGCGGGAGTTCCCGAACCGCCGCCGCGCCGATCGCCGTTCAGCCGATCGCGCTGGCTCAAGTTTTCCTGACCGCGACACGACGAAGGCCCCACACCGAGTCGGTGTGGGGCCTTCGCTCACGGGTTCACTCCTCCGGGTCGACCGGACGGTTCGCCACCACCGGGTACTGACCGGTGTAGCCGAGGCGTTCCTCGGCGACGGCGAGCACCTTGGTGCGCACCAGGAACCAGCCGCCGATCAATGCGGGAATGATGACCACCAGGGTGGCGATGGTCCAGCTGCCGATCGGGGCGTCGAACGCCATCAGCACCAGCACGCCGAACAGGAACACCAGGGTTGCGTAGCTGGTGTACGGCGCACCGAACAACCGGAACTTGGGCCGTTCGAGGATGCCCTTCTTGGACCAGCGGAACAGCTGTATCTGGCACAGCACGATGGTCGCCCAGCTGGCGATGATGCCGAGCGCGGACATGTTCAGCACGATCTCGAAGGCCTCGCCCGGGGCGATCGCGTTGAGGGCGACGCCGAACAGCGTGATGAAGCAGGTGAGCAGGATGCCGCCGAACGGTACGCCGCCCTTGGTCATCTTCTTGGTGAACTCCGGCGCGCTGCCGTTCATCGCCATCGAGCGCAGAATGCGGCCCGTCGAGTACAGCCCGGCGTTCAGGCTCGACAACGCGGCGGTGAGCACCACGATGTTCATGATGGTGCCCGCGCCGCCCAGGCCGATGCTCGAGAAGAACGTCACGAACGGCGACGTCCCGGCCTGGTACGCGGTGTACGGCATCAGCACGGCCAGCAACACCAGCGAGCCGACGTAGAACAGTGCGATACGAGCGATGACCGAGTTGATCGCCCGCGGCATGATCTTCTCCGGGTTCTCGGTCTCACCCGCAGCCGTCCCCACCAATTCCACTGCGGCATAGGCGAACACGACACCCGAGATCACGATCACCAGCGGCCATGCTCCGGACGGGAACAAGCCGCCGTTGTCGGTGATGAGGTTGATACCCGGCACCTCGGTGCCCACCGGAATGCGTCCGGCGAGGAACACGATGCCCACGATGAGGAAGGTCACCAGCGCGACGACCTTGATCATCGCCGCCCAGAATTCCATCTCACCGAACCAGCGGACCGAGACGAGATTGATGGACATGACGATGACGAGGGCGATCAGTGCGATGACCCACTGCGGGATCACCTCGAAGCTGCCCCAGTAGTGCATGTACGTCGCGATGGCCGTGACGTCGACGATGGCCGTCATCGCCCAGTTGAGGAAGTACATCCAGCCCGCGACGAACGCAGCCTTCTCGCCGAAGAACTCGCGCGCGTAGGACACGAAGCTGCCCGACGACGGGCGATGCAGGACCAGCTCGCCGAGTGCACGCAGGATGAAGAAGACGAAGATGCCGCACAGGGCGTAGGCGAGAAACAGGCCGGGGCCGGCACTGGCGAGGCGTCCGCCCGCGCCGAGGAACAGGCCGGTGCCGATTGCGCCGCCGATCGCGATCATCTGCAACTGACGAGGTTTGAGGCCCTTGTGGTAGCCCTCCTCCTCGTGATCCATCGCCGAATTGTCGTACGAGGTGTCGACCGTATCGGACATGTTTCGATCCTTACTGTCGCTTTTGTGGGGGTATGTCCGAATTGAAATGACGTGAAAACTACTGTCCCAGAACGATATTAGCGTTCGGCGTTCGTGCGGAAGATGCCGAATGTTAACAATGGCCACGGATGTGAACAGTGTGTGAAGGGCCCGTGCAATGGTGAGCATCTGCTCGCGGCAGCCGCCGCGCGGTGGCGTCGGGCACGGGGGTGGCGGTGGTTCGCTCCCGGCGGACGACCTTGCACTCGCCATGGTCGAGTGCTAGAAATGCAGTTGGCACTCTCGACACGTGAGTGCCAGGTCGGGACACGGTGAGGCCGGGGAATCAACGACACCCCTGGTCGTCCGTCGCGGGCACCGAGCTCGGCCAGCAATGTGTCACCCCCAATCCGGAGGATCACTTCGCAATGGCCAAGATCATCGCGTTCGACGAAGAGGCACGCCGTGGCCTCGAGCGAGGCCTCAATGCCCTCGCCGACGCAGTAAAGGTGACGTTGGGCCCCAAGGGTCGCAACGTCGTACTCGAGAAGAAGTGGGGAGCTCCCACGATCACCAACGATGGTGTTTCCATCGCCAAGGAGATCGAGCTCGAAGATCCCTACGAGAAGATCGGTGCCGAGCTCGTCAAGGAGGTCGCCAAGAAGACCGACGACGTCGCAGGCGACGGCACCACCACCGCTACCGTTCTCGCTCAGGCACTCGTCCGTGAAGGCCTGCGCAACGTCGCAGCCGGCGCGAACCCGCTCGGCCTCAAGCGCGGCATCGAGAAGGCTGTTGCAGCCGTCACCGAGTCGCTGCTCGCGTCCGCGAAGGAGATCGACACCAAGGAGCAGATCGCTGCTACCGCTGGCATCTCCGCAGGCGACCCGTCCATCGGCGAGCTCATCGCCGAGGCCATGGACAAGGTCGGCAAGGAAGGCGTCATCACGGTCGAGGAGTCCAACACCTTCGGCCTGCAGCTCGAGCTCACCGAGGGCATGCGCTTCGACAAGGGCTACATCTCGGCGTACTTCGCCACCGATGCAGAGCGTCAGGAAGCCGTCCTCGAAGACGCGTACATCCTGCTCGTCAGCTCCAAGATCAGCACCGTCAAGGACCTGCTGCCCCTGCTGGAGAAGGTCATCCAGTCCGGCAAGCCGCTCGTCATCATCGCCGAGGACGTCGAGGGCGAAGCTCTCTCCACCCTCGTGGTGAACAAGATCCGTGGCACCTTCAAGTCCGTGGCCGTCAAGGCTCCCGGATTCGGTGACCGCCGCAAGGCTCAGCTCGCCGACATCGCCATCCTCACGGGCGGCGAGGTCATCAGCGAAGAGGTCGGCCTCTCCCTGGAGACCGCCGGACTCGAGCTGCTCGGTCAGGCACGCAAGGTCGTCATCACCAAGGACGAGACCACCATCGTCGAGGGCTCGGGAGATTCCGACGCCATCGCCGGTCGCGTCAACCAGATCCGCGCCGAGATCGAGAACTCCGATTCCGACTACGACCGCGAGAAGCTGCAGGAGCGCCTGGCCAAGCTGGCCGGTGGCGTTGCAGTCATCAAGGCCGGAGCGGCAACCGAGGTCGAGCTCAAGGAGCGCAAGCACCGCATCGAAGATGCCGTGCGCAACGCCAAGGCAGCCGTCGAAGAAGGCATCGTCGCCGGTGGCGGCGTGGCACTGCTCCAGGCAGCGCCCGCACTCGACAACCTCAAGCTCGACGGTGACGAGGCAACCGGCGTGAACATCGTTCGCGTCGCGCTGTCCGCTCCGCTCAAGCAGATCGCATTCAACGCAGGCCTCGAGCCCGGCGTCGTTGCGGACAAGGTCTCCAACCTGCCCGCCGGTCACGGCCTCAACGCCGCGACCAACGAGTACGAGGACCTGCTCGCCGCAGGCATCAACGACCCGGTCAAGGTCACCCGCTCGGCACTGCAGAACGCAGCGTCCATCGCGGCTCTGTTCCTCACCACCGAGGCCGTCGTCGCCGACAAGCCCGAGAAGGCCGGAGCGCCCGCAGGCGATCCGACCGGTGGCATGGGCGGCATGGACTTCTGAGTCCAGCCCCTCGCTGAAAAAGCCCGACTCCGCTCTGCGGGGTCGGGCTTTTTCGCGTTCGAATCGGGTGCACTGGGCCGCGCCTGGCGCGGTCTGCTGCACCCGATTCTCGGTGCCAGCCGTCGAGTTTGTGGTTAGGGTCGGTCATGACTCGCATTCGCTCGATGGCTGCCGCCCTTGCCCTGACAGCGGCCCTCGCGGGTTGTTCCACTTCGGGAACCGCCACGCCCGCGTCCGCGCCGACGACCTCCGACACACCGGCCACGACCGAGCGCGCCGAGCCGACGAGTACAACTCCGCCCACCACGTCGAATGCCGCCGAGTCGTACGTCGTCGGCAGCACTCGGGTCACCGGATCCACGGAACATGCAACCTACGATGCCGCCATTCCGCAGCTCAGTGGTGGGGATCCCGCTGTGACGGCGGAGTTCAACGAGTCGATGCGGGCGGCCTTTCAGGACTTGATCGACGGCCACGACGGACAGGATTTCGCCCTCGGCGACGGCTACACGCCGAGCTCTACCTACGTCGGTAGGCGCGTGATCAGTTCCGAACAGATCACCGACTGGATCGCCGTGCCTGCCGGTGCCCATGGTGATTCGCTGATCTCGACCGTGACGATCGACGTCGACACCGCACAGCCGATCACCCTCGGTGACGCGTTCACCGATCTCGATGCCGGTCTGTCGAGGTTGTCCGAGCAAGCGGCGAAGATTCTTCCGACCACCCGGGCAGGCGAGAACTTCGAGCGCTCGGGCATCGAGCCGACGGTGGCCGACTTCGGCAACTGGACCGCATCACCGGAGGGGATGAACATTTACTTCGGTGATTACCAGGTGGGGGCCTATGGCATCGGCCTCATCACGATCACCGTCCCATGGACCGACCTGTCCGACGTTCTCGCGCCCGGCATGCAGGACGTGCTGAGCAGTTGACCCTCGGCGCATACCGCCACCGCAATGCGAGCATGGACCCATGATGATTCGCGCAGGAGTGTTGGATGTGGAGTTCGACCGCGTCGGCGATCCGTCCGGTCCCTCGGTGGTGCTGCTACACGGGTTTCCGTACGACCCACGCGGTTACGACGACGTCGCCAGGCTGCTCGCCGAATCCGGATACGACGTGGTGGTGCCGTATCTGCGGGGCTTCGGACCGACCCGGTTCGTCGACGCCGACACGATGCGATCCGGTGAGCAGGCCGCGATCGGCCACGACCTGCTTGAGTTGATTCTCGCGCTGGAACTGAACGAGCCCATCGTCGCCGGCTACGACTGGGGTGGGCGAGCGGCGTGCGTCGTCGCCGCGATGTGGCCGGAGTTGGTGTCGGGCCTGGTGAGCGTGTCCGGATACCTGGTCCAGGACATCGAAGCGGCAGTGTCGACGCCGGTGTTGCCGCACCTCGAGAAGCGGTACTGGTATCAGTACTACCTGCACTCCGAGCGGGGCCGCGCCGGGCTCGCGGCCCACCGCGCAGAGATCGCACAGACACTGTGGACGGATTGGTCGCCGACCTGGCGGTTCGGCGACTCCGAGTTCGCGGCCACCGCACCCTCGTTCGACAACCCCGACTTCGTGGACGTGTCCGTGCATTCCTACCGCCACCGCTACGGCATCGAGGCCGGGGACCCGGCCTATGCAGCAACGCAGGAATCGCTGACCGAGCAACCGAGGATCACGGTGCCCACGATCGTGATCGATCCGACCGAGGACACCGTTGCCTCGCTCTACGGCAGCCCGGACCACGCGGCGCACTTCACCGATCTGATCGACGTTCGGCAGATCGACTGCGGCCACAACCCGCCGCAGGAACTGCCGGGACAGTTCGCCGACGCGGTCGTGACGCTGGGCCAGGTGGTCCGGGATCGAGAACGAAGCTAGAACGATCTAGTCGACGGCGAGTTCGCCCAGTTCGTTCCAGTCGGTGCCGTCGACCTCTTGGCTGATGATCTTCGGCGTCTCCTGCAGGTACGGCGGGAGATCCTTCTGCGCCTGCTTGAAGTGATCCGAGTTCACGTGTGTCGCACCGGCATCGGGGTCCTTGAAGGCCTCCACCAGGACGTACTCGGTCGGGTCGTCGAGGGTGCGTGACCAGAAGTACCAGAGGCACCCCTCCTCGGCCTGGCAGGCTTCGGTGAAGTCGCGCGAAATCTCGGGCCAGTTGTCGGCGTGCTCGGGCTTGACCTTGAACTTGGCGGTGATGAAGATCAACGTTGCTCCTCGTTGTTGGGGTTGTGGCGGTGGTTACTACCCGATTTCAGGGTACGAGAATCGCGCGGCCGCGAACCCGTCCGTTGTCGAGGTCGTCGATGGCACTCTGAAAGTCGTCCAGTGCGTAGGTCTGCGTATGCAGGTTCACGGCACCGCGCGCGGCGAGAGACATCAGATCGCACAGGTCGTTGTAGGACCCGACGAGGTTGCCGACGATGTTCTTCTCCGCCGACACCAGGTCGATGGTCGGCACGTCGACGTTCTCGCCGTAGCCGATCACGTGGTAGTCACCGGCCCGTCTGGTCATCGCCAAACCCTCTGCGGTGGAGCCATTTTCGCCGACGAAGTCGAGAACGACCTCGGCGCCGAATCCGCCCGTGAGCTCCATGACCTGGTCGATCTGGCTGCCGTCGGCGACCACCGCGTGATCGGCACCGAGAGTCAGGGCGAGCTTGACGGCATCGGCGTTGCGGTCGATGACGATGAGCTCCGCGGGCGACAGCGCCTCCAGCACCTGGATACCGATGTGGCCGAGGCCGCCTGCACCGATGACGACGCATTTATCGCGTGGAGTCAGCCGCCGGGCCGCTTTGGCGGCGGCGTGGTACGCCGTCAGGCCTGCATCGGCCAGCGCTGCCACCGCGGACGGTTCGAGCGAATCGTCGATCTTCACCACTGTCCTGGCGTTGGTCCGCAGATAGTCCGCGTACCCGCCGTTGGTGTCGATCCCGGGGAAATCACTGCTCTCGCAATGCACGTCGTCTCCGGACCGGCATGCCCGGCACAGTCCGCACGTGACCAACGGGTGCAGGATCACCTTGTCGCCCTCGCGGACGTTGGTGACGGCCGAACCGACCGCGTGCACCCATCCGGCGTTCTCGTGTCCGATCGTGTACGGCAGTGTGACACCGGACTTCTCGGCCCACTGGCCTTCGAGGATGTGCAGATCGGTGCGGCACACGCCTGCCCCGCCGATCTTCACGATCACGTCGAGAGGGCCTCGAACCACGGGGATCGGTACCTCGGTCATCTCCAGATTCTTGTGATACCCGACCACCTGGACGGCGCGCATCGTGCTCATCGTGACTGCTCCTGTGTTGTGGTGTGCTGGACGGTGAGGGAGGTGAGGGGGATGAACGCGCCCTCCTCGCGAGGGACTTGCTGTTCTTCCGCGCCGGGGTAGCGAGTCTGCAGCAACCCACGACAGAAGTGCGCGTTGCCGTCGATCGAGACGCGGGTGGCGCGGGCGCGCCGCATCACCATCGTGAGATCACCGGTGTGTGGGCGACCGGTGTGGTCGACCAGAGCCGGAGCGGCCGGGTCGATTCTCAGCCCGAGTGCCTCGCGGCGGCGAAGCAGAGCGGTCGACGTGCGATCGTCCGCAAGATCCCCGAGAACCACTGCGGCCAAGTCGTTCTCGGTCGCACCGGGATTCGCTCGCAGCCACCCCTGGAGAGAACGTTCCATCGCCGCCACATACGCCTTGCGGCGGAACGTCGCGCGCAACTCCTCGAGGTCCTCCTCGGCTTCGTGGCCGAAGGTGCCTCGATATCCTGCGTCGGCGGCGAGGCCGGCGTTGATCTTGTCCGAGTCGTGGTGATCGTCCAGTTCGACGAGAACATGCTCGGTCCACGGCAGTGCCGTCAGCACGTCCTTCGCATCCCCCGACATGAGGTACGCGAAGTTCGGCGAGCAGAACGACGTGGGCAACCGCAGATGAACGTGGACGGTGCTCTCGTCGACCTCGAGGGATCGGACGAAGCCGAGATCGGTGATGGGCTCGTCCAATTCGGGATCCAGGACGACACCGAGGGCGGCGTAGGCCTCGTCCTTCCTGGTGGTCGTGGCAGTCGTCATCTCAGACCGCCGCGAGGTCGGCGCGCTCGGGCTGACGCGGTCCGGTCTCGGTCTCGTCGGCGTCGGGCAGCTGCAGCTCTGCAGGGACCTCGATGTCGTAGAGCTTGGCGGCGTTGAGTCCGAGCACCTTCTTCTTCTGCTCGAGCGTGATGGGAGCGTATTCGTCGAGGGACTCGTGGATCTGGAAGTCGACGAATCCTTCGACCAGCCACTTGGGCGTCCACAGTGCGTAGTCGGAGGAGAAGAAGATGCGGTCCTCGCCCAGCCAGTACAGCAGCTCACCCATGATCTGGCCGAAGTACTTTGGACGTGTGTGCATGAACGGAATGGCCACCGCGAGACCGGCGTACACGTTGGGTTCCTGGGTCGCGATCCAGCAGAAGTCCTCGAGCCGGGGCAGTCCGCAGTGCTCGACGACGAAGTTCAGATCGGTGAAGTCGGTGGCCACGTGGTCGACGTCCGCTACGTCGAACGCATCTCGATCGAGCGGACGGATGGTCGGTCCCTTGTGCACGTGGATGTTCTTGATGCCGACTTCGCGGCAGACCTCGAGGTAGCGCCGCGTCCAGTCGTCGTCGAGCTTGTAGCCGCGGGAATCGCCGTGCCACTCGGCGGTGTAGAGCTTGACGCCCTTGAGTCCGAAGCGCTCGGCGTCGGCTCGCAGCTGGTCGAGGCCACGTTCGCCGTTGCGCGGATCGAAGTGGTGGTTGTAGGTCAGCTTGTCCGGGTGCGCGGCGGCCAACGCCGACGCCTCCTCGGTCTGTCCGAACCCGTTGTTGTAGAACTCGCCGAGGTGGGCGGGCTGGAAGATGGCGTGATCGACGTAGCCGACCTCGAACAGGTCGTGCATCAGGCGCTCGCCACCCTGGTAGAGGTACTCGTCGTACGTCCACAGTTCGCTCTCGGGGGACAGGTTGCGGTGGTAGTCGTAGAAGCAGTCGATGAACTGCTTGCCGTGGATGTTGCGCTGGTTCTGCTCCCGCGCGTCCCACAGAGCGATGTGAGCGTCGACGATGAAGAACTTCTCGCCATTCTTGGTGTACATGCGGTGTGCCTCCCGGATGGTGCGATACGTGACGTGCGTCACGTCGTTATGGGAACGACGGTAGGTCCGAATCGAGCCGGCGTCGCGGCCTCGGCGTCTCAATTCGAGACGCTGCCCCGGCACAGATGGCGACATGCGAATGTAACCTGGATCACATGGCAGATTCCGGGGGTCTCTCGCGAGCCCGACTCCACTCGGAGCCGCTCGCTGCCGTCTCGCATCGGCTCCTCGCGTCCTGGCACCGAAGCCAGCGGTACGGGGTGTCGCTCGACGAGGTTGCTCCGGTCTTCTCGGGAACCTACGACGACGAGTCCCTGTTCTACCGATGCGGCCGCGAGGTGCTCAACGGGTTGCGCGACACGTTGGCGAACGAACCGGTGTCGATGATGCTCACCGACGCCGACGGTCTCGTGTTGGACCGAGTCAGCGCCGATCGCGATCTGCTGGCCGCGCTCGACCGTGTGCATCTGGCGCCCGGCTTCTCGTATGCGGAGGACCAGGCCGGTACCAACGGCCTGGCGCTGGCGCTGGCGGATCAGGTGCCCGCAGTGGTGAGGGCGGACGAACACTACTCGCTCTCGCTCGCCGGCTACACGTGCGCGGCTGCGCCGGTCCTCGATCCCCTCACCGGCAGGGTGGAGGGCTGCGTCAATCTGACCACCTGGTCGGAGTCGTCGTCGGATCTGCTTCTGGCCCTTGCGCAGTCGGCGGCAGGCAACACCTCGGCGATGATGCTCGCGCGGGCACAGGGTCAGCATCCACGGCCTGCTCCGCGCGGTGAGGTGTTCCGGGTCGAGACCGCTCACAGCGGGCCGGGATCGGGCATACTCGACGACCTTTCCCCTGGCTGGCGTAGTGCACTGGGGTCTGCGGAAGCTGCTCTGGCCGAACATGGTTCGATTCTCATGGTCGGTGAGCCGGGGTCGGGCCGGGCCACCGTGCTCGCTCGCGCACTGCGCGCGGCACGCCCGCGCGGCCGCATCCTCAGCGCCGGAGCACCGGCAGCCCGCGACGTCGACGCCTGGCTCGACCTCTGGACGCCCGAGCTGCCGAAACCCGATACGGCAGTGATCATCCGCGATGTCGACAGGCTTCCCGCGCGTGCAGCCGACGCCCTCGCCGAACTGATCCGCCGCGCCGGCCACGGCGTACCCGTCACCGTCACGGCGTCGAACTACGACGACGTGCCCCCGGCACTCGCGGGACTGCTGCGCACCGTGGTCGAGGTACCGCCGCTGCGAAACAGGCCCGACGACATCGCCCCGCTCGCCCTCCATCTGGCCGGTCGAGTACGCGGCCGCCAGGTCACGCTCACCCCGGCTGCCGAGCGAGCGCTGCGCGAACATCCGTGGCCGGGCAACGTCGGTGAGCTGGCCACGGTGATGCACAAGGCAGCCGTCCGCGCCGACGTCATCGGAGTCCACCATCTACCGCCGGAGGTGCTCTCGCGCACCACCCATCGGCTCACGCGCATCGAGACGTTCGAGCGCGACGAGATGATCCGCGTGCTCTCTCGCCCCGGCATCACCATGAACGACGCGGTCGAGGAACTCGGGATGAGTCGAGCGACCATCTATCGCAAACGCGACCGATACGGCATCACGCTTCGTTCCTGATCGCTTACCCTCGACCTCATGGCCAGTAGCTCTCCGTCGATCGAGTTACCGGTCGGTGACCGCATCGTCCGCATCTCCAACCCCGAGCGTGTGTACTTCCCCGAAAGCGGAGCCACCAAGCTGGATTTGGTGAACTACTACCTGAGCGTGGGCGACGGCATCGTGCGGGCGCTTCGGGAGCGCCCGTGCATGATGCATCGCTTTCCCAAGGGACTGGCCGGTGACAAGGTGCACCAGAAGCGGGTGCCGAACGGCGCGCCGCCGTGGCTCGAGACCGTGCAGGTGACGTTTCCCCGCTACAACCGCACCGCGGACGAGCTGTGCGTGACCGAACTGGCGCACGTGGCCTGGGCGGTGCAGATGTCGACCGTGGAGTTCCATCCGTGGAACAGCCGCCGCGCCGACGTCGAGATGCCCGACGAGTGGCGCATCGACCTCGATCCGATGCCCGACTGTTCCTTCGACCGGGTCCGACGTGTCGCCGGGGTCGTTCAGGAGGTGCTGGGAGATCTGGGGGCCGTCGGCTGGCCCAAGACCTCCGGTGGGCACGGTCTGCACATCTACGTGCGCATCGACCCGGCTTACGGGTTCAAGGACTTGCGGAGGGCTGCACTGGCTTTCGCGCGTGAGGTCGAGCGCCGCGCACCCGAGGACGTGACGACGACGTGGTGGCGCAAGGACCGCGACCCGTCGAAACTGTTCGTCGACTACAACCAGAACGCCCGCGATCACACCATCGCCAGCGCGTATTCGGTGCGCGGGAATCAGCAGGCGACGGTGTCGACGCCGATTTCGTGGGACGAGGTTGCCGACGTCGATCCGCGCGAGTTCACGATGTTCACGGTGCCGGCCAGATTCGCCGAGTTGGGGGACCTGCACGCGGGCATCGACGATGCGGTGTTCGCGATCGACGAGCTACTCGAATGGGCGGAGCGCGACGAGCACGAGGGTTTGACGGAGCCCGAGGAGTAGCCGAACTCGAAGTTGTGGACGGAAATCGGCGGAAATCCGTCCATAACTTCGAGTTCGGCGGCAAAAATCAGTCGGTGCCGGACTCGATGGCGGCGTGGTCGAGTGCCGAGGAGTCCACGGAACCGTCGGGGCCGCTGGCGGCGATGGCGTCGGCACCGCCTGCGGGCAGTTCGCCGATCAGTTCGCCCCAGGCCGTGAGTTGGTTCTGCGCGGCGTATTGCTCGAGCTTGCTGCGTGAATCGGCGATGTCGAGGTTGCGCATCGTGAGTTGACCGATGCGGTCGCCGGGGAAGAACGCCTGGCCCTGGCTGCGTTCCATGGACAGCTTCTCGGGGTGGTAGCTGAAGTTGCTGCCCTGGGTATCGACGATCGTGAAGTCCTGGCCGCGGCGCAGTCGCAGTGTCACGCTGCCGCTGACGACGTTGCCGACCCACCGCTGCAGGCCCTCGCGCAGCATCAGTGCCTGCGGATCGAACCAGCGTCCCTCGTACAGCAGACGGCCGAGTCGACGGCCTTCGTTGTGGTACGAGGCGACGGTGTCCTCGTTGTGGATGGCGTTGACGAGGCGCTCGTAGGTGATGTGCAGCAGTGCCATTCCTGGAGCCTCGTAGATGCCGCGGCTCTTGGCTTCGATGATGCGGTTCTCGATCTGATCGCTCATGCCGAGGCCGTGGCGCCCACCGATTGCGTTGGCTTCCATGACCAGGTCGACGGGGCTGTCGAAGCTCTTGCCGTTGATCCGGACCGGTCGACCCCGCTCGAACTCGACGGTGACCTCCTCGGGCGCGATGTCCACCTCGGGGTCCCAGAACCGAACACCCATGATGGGGCTGACGATCTCGAGTGACGTGTCGAGGTATTCGAGCTTCTTCGCCTCGTGGGTGGCGCCCCAGATGTTGGCGTCGGTGGAGTAGGCCTTCTCTGCCGAGTCACGGTAGGGGAGCGTGCGCTGGGTGAGCCACTGCGACATCTCGTGCCGACCGCCGAGCTCGGCGACGAACGCCTCGTCGAGCCAGGGCTTGTAGATCCGCAGCTGCGGGTTGGCGAGCAGGCCGTAACGGTAGAACCGCTCGATGTCGTTGCCCTTGTACGTCGATCCGTCGCCCCAGATCGAGACGCCGTCCTCGGCCATCGCGCGCACCAGCATGGTGCCGGTGACTGCGCGGCCGAGCGGGGTGGTGTTGAAGTACGTCTGCAGTGACGAGCGAATGTGGAACGCGCCGCAGGTCAGTGCCGCCAAACCCTCCTCGACGAGCGGCTCACGGCAGTCGATGAGCCGTGCCTGCTCGGCCCCGTAGGCCAGGCCGCGCTCGGGCACATCGGACAGGTCAGGCTCGTCATACTGGCCGATGTCGGCTGTGTACGCGTAGGGGATCGCCCCGTGCTCGCGCATCCACGCGACAGCCACCGAGGTGTCGAGACCGCCGGAGAATGCAATGCCGATTCGTTCGCCGACCGGGAGAGAGTTCAATACCTTCGTCACGGCAAGCAGCCTAGTAGTACTACCGATCGGCCCGATCGGCGAGCGACTCCACGGCACCCCGGACGGCATCGAGATGCGCGGTCATGGCGCGGGCTGCGGCGTCGTACTCGCCCGATCGGATGCCGTCGACGATGGCGTCGTGTTCGACGTTGGACTGCTGCTGCCGATGTGCGACGAGGTTGAGGGTCTCCGATTGCCGCGTCAGGGCATCCCGGATGTCGACGATGATCGCCTCGAACACGCGATTCTTGCTCGCCCGCGCGATCGCGGTGTGGAACTGCGCGTCCAACAGAACCCAGGCCTCGTGGTCGTCCTCCGAACGCATCTCGTCCGCCAGGCCGGCGAGCACCGCCAACTCTTCGTCGGTGCGTCGCTCCGCGGCCCAGCCGGCGGCGGGAATCTCCACGTGAGGGCGGGCCTCCATGAGTTCGCGGGCCGCGTAGTTGCCGATGTCGAGGTCGTTGCCGACGCGGTCGCGAATCACGAACGTGCCGAGACCGGTCTTGGTCTCGGTGAGGCCGAGGGCATGGCAGGAGCGCAGTGCCTCGCGGATGACGGAGCGGCTGACGCTGTGCCGAGCGGCAAGGGCCGCCTCGGACGGCAACTTCTGGCCGACGGGGAGCTCGCCCGACGCGATGGCCGCGCGCAGGTCTGCGAACACCGCCTCGGCCGCGCTCATCCGGGCATTCGTGGGCGCACTGACTGCCCAGCTGTCCGACAGGTTCATGACGTGATCCTAGCGTGGGGTTGACCGATGAGGTGTTCTGCGCCACACTCTACCTGTCAGACAGCCGGACAGCTGGACACCCTCACCTAGGAGCGCACCGTGGCCGATACCCGCATCGAGAAGGATCTTCTCGGGGAACGCGAAATCCCGAACAGCGTGTATTGGGGAATCCACACCCTGCGCGCCCTCGAGAACTTCCCCATCACCGGGCGTCCGATCTCCACCAATGCGCACCTCGTTCGCGGACTCGCCGCAGTGAAGTGGGCCGCCGCGTCGGCCAATCAGGATCTCGGAATTCTCGACGCCACCCGCGGGGAAGCGATCCGTACGGCGTGTCAGGAAATTCTCGACGGTCAGTGGCACGAGGAGTTCGTCGTCGACGTCATCCAGGGTGGCGCGGGCACCTCGACCAACATGAACGCCAACGAGGTCATCGCCAACCGCGCCCTGGAAATTCTCGGGCACCCGCACGGCGACTACAGCATGCTGCACCCCAACGAGCACGTGAACGCGTCGCAGTCCACCAACGACGTGTACCCGACGTCGGTCAACATCGCGACCGTCTTCGCCGTGCACGAGCTGATCGCCTCGATGAAGGTGTTGCGAGACTCGTTCGGCCGCAAGGCAACCGAGTTCGCCACCGTCGTCAAGATGGGCCGCACGCAGCTGCAGGATGCAGTGCCGATGACCCTCGGCCAGGAGTTCGGTACCTACGCGGTCATGATCGACGAGGACTGCTCGCGACTCGAGGAAGCGGCACTGCTGGTGCACGAGATCAACCTCGGAGCCACCGCCATCGGCACCGGACTGAACGCTCCCGCCGGCTACACCGAATCGGCCGTCGCACATCTGCGGACCATCACCGGTCTGCCTCTGGTGACCGCGACGGATCTGATCGAGGCAACGCAGGACGTCGGTCAGTTCGTGCACCTGTCCGGCGTTCTCAAGCGCGTCGCGGTGAAGCTGTCGAAGATCTGCAACGACCTCCGGCTGTTGTCCTCCGGGCCACGCGCGGGCTTCAACGAGATCAATCTGCCTCCGATGCAGGCGGGTTCGTCGATCATGCCCGGCAAGGTCAACCCCGTCATTCCCGAGGTTCTCAATCAGGTCGCCTACGAGGTGATCGGTCACGACGTCACCATCACCATGGCGGCAGAGGCGGGACAGTTGCAGCTCAACGCATTCGAGCCGATCATCGTCAAGTCCCTGTCCGACGGCATGGCGCACCTGAGCGCCGCATGCCGAACCGTCGCGCATCGGTGTGTCGACGGCATCACCGCCAACGTCGACCTGCTGCGTGAGCGCGTGGAGAACTCCATCGGCCTGATCACCGCGCTGAGCCCGTATCTCGGATACGTGGAATCGACTGCTATTGCCCAGGAGGCGTTGGTCAGTGGTCGAAACGTGGTCGACCTCGTTCTCGAGAAGGGTCTGTTGGCCCGGGACGAACTGGATCGACTCCTGAGCCCCGAGCACCTCGCGAATCTGCGGGTGGCTCCCACCGAGCATTCCGTTGCTCCCGAGACGTCGACGAGGTAACGCGATGAGTACAGAGAAGAGGAGTGTCGACACCGCCAAGGCCTTCAGTGAAGAAGACCTGGGCTACCGGAAAGAGCTGGCCCCTCGCCAGATCCAGATGATCGCCATCGGCGGCGCGATCGGCACCGGACTGTTCATGGGCGCGGGCGGGCGACTGCGCGACGCCGGACCTGCCCTGGTTCTGGTGTACGCGCTGTGCGGATTCTTCGCCTTCCTGATTCTGCGCGCACTGGGTGAACTGGTGATGCACCGCCCGTCGTCGGGATCCTTCGTCTCGTATTCGCGCGAATTCTTCGGCGAGAAAGTCGCTTTCGCGGCCGGCTGGCTGTACTGGATGAACTGGGCGATGACAGCGGTGGTCGACGTGACGGCCGTGGCGCTCTACATGAACTTCTTCAAGAAATACTGGGCTCCACTCGGCAACGTCGATCAATGGGTCTTCGCGCTCGCAGGCCTGGTGCTCGTGCTCGGGCTGAACCTGGTGTCGGTCAAGGTGTTCGGTGAGCTGGAGTTCTGGTTCGCGCTCATCAAGGTCGTCGCACTGGTGACTTTCTTGGCCATCGGCACCTATTACGTCATCTTCGGCACTCCCATCGACGGACAAGAGCCGGGTCTGAGCGTGCTCACCGACAACGGCGGGCTGATTCCCAACGGACTGCTGCCTGCCATCGTGGTGATCCAGGGAGTGGTGTTCGCCTACGCCTCGATCGAGCTGGTCGGCACGGCGGCCGGTGAGACGCAGAATCCCGAGAAGGTGATACCGAAGGCGATCAACACCGTCATCATCCGTATCGTCGTGTTCTACGTCGGCTCGGTGCTGCTGCTGTCACTGCTGTTGCCGTACACCGCCTATCGGGCCGGTGAGAGTCCGTTCGTGACGTTCTTCGGAGCGATCGACGTCGAAGGCGCGGACGCGATCATGAACCTCGTCGTCCTCACCGCAGCGTTGTCCTCCCTCAATGCCGGGCTGTACTCGACCGGACGCATCCTGCATTCGATGGCGGTCGCCGGCTCGGCCCCCTCGTTCGCCGCGCGGATGAACAAGTCGGGTGTGCCGTACGGCGGCATCGCACTGACGTCGGTGGTGACGCTGCTCGGCGTCGTGCTCAACGCCGTGGTTCCGGCGCAGGCATTCGAGATCGTGCTGAACCTTGCTGCTCTGGGCATCATCAGCGCCTGGGCCGTCATCGTGGCGTGTCAGTTGAAGTTCTGGTCGCTGTCGAGAACCGGTGCGGTCACCCGACCTGCGTTCAAGCTCTTCGGTGCCCCGTACACCGGATACGCAACGCTAGGCTTCCTGGCGTGTGTACTCGTGCTGATGGCCTTCGACAAACCGGTCGGTACCTGGACGGTGGCGTCGATCCTGCTCATCGCGCCGATGCTCGTCGGAGGATGGTTTCTGTGCCGCAAGCGAATTCGAGAGGTGGCGGCGCGCAGTGACTGAGGAGTGGAGCCTGCAGGAACGACCGGAGAGCGCCGAGCATGTCGCCTTGTTGACCACAGGCGGCACGATTGCCAGCAGTCGCGACGAGCACGGTGTCTCTCGTCCGGTCGCCGGCATCGGGGTCGATGTCGACGGTGTTCGGGTGCACGAGGTGATGTCGAAGGACAGCTCGGCGTTGGACTTCGCCGATCTCGACACCATTCGCACTGCGGTCGCGGACGCGCTGGCCGAGGACGGATGCGCCGGAGTGGTGGTGTTGCACGGCACCGACACCATGGAGGAGTCGGCGCTCTACGTCGATCTGTTCCACGACGACGAACGTCCGGTGGTGTTCACCGGTGCACAGCGCACGGCCGATCATCCAGATCCGGACGGCCCGAGCAACATCGCCGCGGCGGTGGCGGCCGCGCAGTCCGAGCCCGGTGTTCTGATCGCGTTCGGCGGTCGCTTGCTGCCGGCGCGCGGCGCGATCAAGAAGCACACCACCGAACTCGATGCCTTTCGGTCGGCGGCGCTGCCTCGGCCGAAACCCCTGCAGTGGAAGCCCATTGCCGGGATTCGCGTCGACATCGTCGCCCTCTATCCCGGGGCCGACGGACTGCAGATCGACACGTGCCGCGAGGCCGGGGCGTCGGGCATCGTGCTCGAGGCGACGGGTTCGGGCAACACCAACGCCCGCGTCGTGCATGCGGTGAAGGAGGCAGTGGCCGCCGGGGTGCACGTGGTGGTAACGACGCGGGTTCCGTTCGGCGAGACCTCGCCGACGTACGGCGGCGGTGGGGGTGGCCACGATCTCCTCGATGCGGGTGCGGTGTTCTCCCGCGAACTGCGGGCGGGGCAGGCGCGGATCCAGTTGGCGGCGCTGATTGCCACCGGAGCGAGTGACGTGGTTGTCCACAATTCCTTCGCGTGAGCGGAAACCCGCCCACGGAACCGAAAAGTGGACACTCAGCACACCACAGCCGAGCTACAGCTCCGACTCGCCCCAACTCGCGACGTGTAGCTCGTCCCCGACGGTCACCGTGCCGTCCTGCACCACCGAGAACTTCGACCCGAAAGCGACGCCCTTCTGCCGACCGCGGCGGTAGTCGCCGAGCGTGCGCAGCGGTTCCGGACCGGTGCGTACACCGGTGGACTGCTCGACCGTGGTGACGGCGCAGCGGATGGCGAGTTTGGTGTAGGCCAATCGCGCCCCGCCGATGGTCACCTCCCGCACCTCGTCTTCCCGGTGCGGGGAGTCCCAGCCGTCGACGACGATGTTGGGGCGGAAGCGATCCATCGGCAGCGGGACGTCGAGGCGGGAATTTAGCCCGGCCAAGGTGGCGGTCGAGAGGATGTGCACCGCAGAGCTGTCGGCGAATTGTGCTGATCCTGGCCGGGTTCCATCGGTGACGCGGTCGAGGTCGCGCGGTGCGGCGACGAGGCGTGACGGTTCTCCGATGACGTCGGTGAGCCAGTCGGCGACGTCGTCGCCCTGATCGATCCCGCGCATCGGGCTGCGGAACATCGTGATGTCTCGCGCCTCGGAATCGCGGTCCACCGACACGGTCACCGAGCCGGACGTGTCGTGCTCGAGCGTCAACGTTCCGTCGCCCACCGAACAGCGGACGACCGCGAGCACGGGGTCGGTGCGTTGACTGCGGAATGCGCCGTCCGCATCGACGATCATGAACGATCGATCGTGTTCGAGGCCGGTGGCACTCACCTGGGCCGCATCGAGCACGGCACCGGCACATCCTTTGACGGGGTAGGTCACCAGAGACGACACGCGCACCCGTCGAGGATACTGGGATCCATGACTCGTGCTCTGTTGGTAGTGGATGTGCAGAACGACTTCACCGAGGGCGGCGCGCTTGCGGTGACCGGCGGCGCGGAAGTCGCGCGCAGGATCAGCGCGTACCTCGCGCGCCACGGTGACGAGTACGACCTCGTGGTCTCCTCGCGAGATTGGCACGACGCGGAAGGCGACAACGGCGGGCACTTCGCCACCGACGCCGCCCCGGACTTCGTCACCACGTGGCCGGTGCACTGCGTCGCGGGCACCGTCGGAGCCGAGTATCACCCGGATTACGCGACCGGTTCGGTGGACGTCCACGTCTACAAGGGGCAGGGCAAACCGTCGTACTCGGCGTTCGAGGGTGTCACCGACGACGGGACGTCCCTCGCCGAGATACTCACCGCCAACGAGGTCACCGACATCGACGTCGTCGGGCTTGCGACCGACTACTGCGTTCTGGCTTCGGCGAAAGACGCTGTGGCCGAGAAGCTCGACGTCCGTGTTCTCACGGACCTCGTCGCGGGAGTTGCGCCGGAGTCGTCGGCCGCTGCCCTCGACGATCTGCGGGCGTCCGGCGCCGTGGTGGTCTAACTGTCGATCGTCGTGGTGATGGATGTGACCGACGGTGCCGCCGGGGTGCTGCCGAATCCGAAGGTCACCGGGGGAGTGACCGGGGTCAGTGAACCGAGGTCCTCGCCCTGCCACGAGGCCTGCACGTCGGTGACGCGGTGTTGGTGCCTGGCACCGTAGTACTCACGTCGGCCCCCGCCCGCGCTGCCGCGGGTGCGGACTCCGCGCAGTATCACTCGGGCGATGGGATCGCTGATCGCGCAGAACCACGGTGCTGTCGACACCACGTCGGGGACGAGGCTCAGCGCGCGGCCGAGCACGGTGGGTCCGGCAACGCGGATTCTCACGGACAGGTCACCCGCTGTCACCGACCGCCAACCGTCCTGCTGAGCGGTGAATGTCACCGGTACGAGTTCGGTGGCGTCGAAGGTGTATGTGGCGGTGACGAATTCCCGAACGTCCTCGTCGGGCGCGACGAGCAGGCGTCTGCCGTCCGCGAATTGGATCATGACGTCGGTGAATTCGCCCAGCGGCGATCGCGTCCAATGCCCGACGACGATGCGCACGCCGGACGTTGTGCCTACCCCGTAGATCTCACCGTGAAACCGTGATCTGGTCATCATGCACTCTCACTCGTCGGCACTGTGCGCGCCCAAACTGTGCGGTGCATAGTGGAGGTCATGGCGTCCTCGCAACCCACTGTATTCGTCCTTTTCGGCGCAACCGGAGACCTCGCGAAGCGAATGGTCCTGCCGTCGTTCTACCAACTCCATCTCGAAGGCCTGCTCCCGGAGAAATGGGTCCTGATCGGCAACGGCCGCAAGGACACCTCCGACGACGAGTTCCGCGATCACGTACGCAGCGTTCTCGACGAATTCGCCGAGAACGTGGCCGAGGACGATTGGACGACGTTCTCCGAGCGAATCCGCTTCGCGGGCAACGGCTTCACCGTCGACGATCCCGGTAAGTTGCCCGAGGTCGTCGCGGACGCGAAGAAAGACGTCGGCGACGACGCCCAGCTGGTGCATTACATCGCTCTGCCGCCGAGCACCTTCGTCGACTACACGAAGGCCTTGGGAGCACACGATCTGGCCGACGGCTCCCGGGTGGTCTACGAAAAGCCCTTCGGTACCTCGCAGAGCAACTTCGAGGAACTCGACAAGGCCGTGCACGAGGTGGTCGAGGAAAACCAGGTCTATCGCATCGATCACTTCCTCGGCAAGGAGGCGACGCAGAACCTCCACGTGCTGCGGTTCGCGAACGGCATGATCAGCGGAATCTGGAACTCCGAACACGTCACGCAGGTTCAGATCGACGTCCCCGAGACGCTCGACATCGACGACCGCGCCGAGTTCTACGACGCCACCGGTGCCGTGTTGGACATGCTCGTCACCCACCTGTTCCAGGTCGCCGCGGAGGTCGCGATGGAGCCGCCCGCATCGCTGAAGGCCGAGGATCTGCAATCGGCGCGTGAGACCGTGATCGGGCGGTTCCGGCCGCTGGACACCGGCGAGGTGGTACTCGGTCAGTACGACGGCTACCGCGATGTCGAGGGCGTCGCCGACGATTCGAAGGTCGACACGTTCGTCGCGGCGAAGTTGTGGGTCGACACCGACCGGTGGCGCGGAGTCCCGTTTCTGCTCCGCACCGGAAAGATGTTGGGCGTGAGCCAGCAGCGCGTGTCGTTGGTGTTCGGTAAACCGGCCGACAGTCCGCTCACCGAACTGCCCGAGGACGGCACTGTGCTCTCGCTCGACCTCTCGGGTGACGGCAGCATCGACATCGCCGTGACGGTCAAGGAACCGGGCCCGGATTTCGATCTGTCGGTGGGGCATCTGACGCTGCCGCTGAAGTCGGTGCCCGACGCCGAGCCGCTGAGCCCGTACGCGCGCTTGATCCTCGATGTGCTCAGTGGAGACCGGTCGTTGTTCACCAGGCCGGACGGTCTGGCGCACGTCTGGGACGTCGCCGCCCCGTTGCTGAGCAACCCGCCCGAGGTGAAGAGCTACGCGCCCGGTTCGATGGGACCCGCCGAGGCCGACGAGCTCGCCGGACCGTGCGGCTGGTTGATCACCGGACAGGAGTAGTTCGCGCGCAACCGCGCGGAAGTTTTTTCCGGCAACAAACGGGGAGTGGGACTTTTTCGGGCAAACGGCGGATCGGACAGAACGGGCGCGTTATATTTCTGCCGCCCGGTCCAATCTTCAACCAGGCCTCGTCGTTTCTCCGAAAGGTGCTCACTCCATGCTTCTCGATCTCATCACCGGTCTGCTCGGCGGCGGCACCGAAGGCGGCGGCCTCGGCGGAATCATCACCGACGGCATCGCTGCAGGCATCTCCGACGCGATCACCGAACTCTTCACCGGAAGCGCCGAAGGACTCTCCAGCGTCGCCGAGTAGTCGGTCGCGGGGCCCCGGACCTGTTGTCGAGGTCCGGGGCTTCGTCGCGTTCGGGCTTCATCGGAGCGGCATCAACATCAACGCCGCGAGGTAGATCAGCACGACGGTGCCGCCGGTCAGGACTGCGCCGGCAACGGTCGCGAGTCGGACGATGTTGACGTCCCAGCCGAAATATTCGGCAACTCCGCCGCATACACCTCCCATCATCTTCTGCGAACTCGACCTGGTGAACTCTCTGGGGGAACCGCTCTCGAATGTCATGCTGAAAAGTCTGCATCAGCAACACCTTTCGGCGCATCGGGGATTTCACCCATATCGACCCCGACAAACGAACGGTCCGAAAACGGCGCTCGAACAAGATCGTCGACTTTTCCGGGTAGACCCCTGGACCTACCGCTGTGACGGCCGATACGGTCGCACGAGATCGGCGAGTTCACGAGCAGGCACTACCCGGTCCGTCCCCCTTGCGGACCGGGTAGTGCCTGCGGTGAAACCGGATGCATCGGGTGTTCACCGAACCGACATGGATCGGTCACCGATGAGCACTAACTTTCGGCCCATGACCGACAACGATCTCCGCAACGGAACGGCTGCGCGTACCAACCTGAGCGACCTGCTCGACATCACGACAGCCGTGGATCTTGCCGACACGTCGGGCTTCACCGTCGACGACTCCGATGACGATGATCCGGTACTGCTGACCGTCCCCGACGGCCACGTCGTCGACACCTGGCGCGAGAACTACCCGTACGACGAGCGTATGACGCGTGCCGAGTACGAACTGGAGAAGCGTCTTCTGCAGATCGAACTCCTCAAGTTGCAGATGTGGACCAAGGAGACCGGGCGACGGCACGTCATCATCTTCGAGGGCCGAGATGCCGCCGGTAAGGGCGGCACGATCAAGCGATTCATGGAACATCTCAACCCGCGCGGTGCCAGCGTGGTCGCGCTGGAGAAGCCGTCGGCTCGTGAGTCGACCGAGTGGTACTTTCAGCGCTACATCGCACATCTGCCCGCGGCCGGGGAGATCGTCATGTTCGACAGGTCCTGGTACAACCGGGCGGGCGTCGAGCGGGTCATGGGGTTCTGCACCGACGAGCAGCACGCTCAGTTCGTTCGGCAGGCACCGCTGTTCGAGCAGATGCTCGTCGACGAGGGCATCAGCTTGACCAAGTTCTGGTTCTCGGTGTCGCAGCACGAGCAACGCACCCGCTTCGCCATCCGGCAGGTCGACCCGGTACGGCAATGGAAGCTCTCGCCCATGGACCTTGCCTCGCTGGACAAGTGGGATGCCTACACCGCGGCGAAGGAGGAGAACTTCCGTGCCACCGACACCGATGTCGCGCCGTGGACGGTCGTCAAGAGCAACGACAAGAAGCGGGCTCGCATCAACGCCATGCGCTTCGTGCTCAACAAATTCGACTACGCGAACAAGGATTCCGAAATAGTCGGTGAAACAGACCCTCTGCTCGTGGGGCGCGCGAAAGACGTGATCGGCGAGTAGTTTTGCCGCGTAGTATGGTGCAATCTCCGGTAAGTCGTTGCGGTAGTGGATCTTCGATGTCTCGAGTTGGTACCGGGCTATGCACCGTCATCGTCGGTGCGGTAGGAACGAACGAGGTCGTATTGCCTACGGCTGTCCTTGCACACGAGTAACAGGAGTTCTCATGGGTTCAGCAGCGCAGTTCATCTCCGACATCGCCACCGGCGTCTACGACGGCATCGTCGACGCGATCGTCGATCAGATCGTCGGCGTGCTGACGTCGGGTAGCGCGGCGTAGTTCGTCCGTGTCGACCGTGGCCGTGACCGTTCGTCGGGGGCGGCCACGGTCGGTACCGTCACCGTTTTGTGACACCGCACCAAGATTTTCGACTTTTACTGTTGTTTCCGTGTACAAACCGAGACCGACTGCGGTACAAATCTTCTTGCAGAGATCATCGCGTGACATCCGTCACAGGCGATCTGCACACCCCCCTCGAAGAAGGAGTATTTCGCATGTCCGCTGAACTCGGTGACCTCCTCGCAATTTTCCTCCAGCTCTTCTCGGGAATCAGCTCCTCCTCGGACTGACCGACCGCCGCGCCGTTGGGCCTGCGGCCCAACGGCTGCACGGATCTCTACGTCCGATGAACTCGTGACGGTTCGCGATGCTGTCCAGGCATCGAATCCCCCTCTCTCGAAGGAGTTTTCATGGAGTTGCTCGCAATCCTGCTGCAGTTGCTCGCTCTCGGTAGCTCGGAAGGTAGCGGCTCGGCCGTCGAAATCCCCGGCCTGCCCTCCTGACTCATGACTTCCTGATTCACGGCTTCGAGCCGGGTCCGCATCGTCGGGCCCGGCTCTCGTCGTTCGACGTGCATTCGTTGGAGATGTCATTCGTTCGACCGAAAAGATCTGCACCACTCGATGATTGGCCGGCGATCCGGTGAACACGAGCCCTGGGGGGAGGCATGGGTGCACCCGTCATAGGGTGAGCCGATGCAGACGGTTCCGATTCAGATGCCCGACGGTTCGACCGTGCCGGTGTCACTGTTCCCCGGTGAGGGCCGTGACGATGCACCCGTGATCGTCGTTCTTCCCGGCCTCGGCATTCCCGGTGGCTACTACCGGCTGTTCGCCGAGGCTCTCGTCGCGCGCGGTTTCCATGCTGCGATCGGCGACCTCCGGGGTCAGGGGGACAGCGTGCCGAAGCCGAGTTCGGCGAGTCGCTACGGCTACCAGGAACTGGTTTCGGTCGACTTCCCGGCGATATTCGAGGTGGTTCGCGAGCAGTTCCCGGAAGCGACGCCGTTCCTGCTCGGCCACAGCATGGGCGGCCAGCTCGGTGCGATGTACGCCGCCCGCATCAGGGGCAGGCTCGGCGGACTGATCCTGGTGGCGTCGGGTTCGCCCTACCACCGCGGATTCGGCACCACCCGCGGCGTCCCGCTCTACGTGGGTGCCGCAGCGATGGCGATCACCAGCAGCATCGCCGGGTTCTGGCCGGGAGATCGGATCGGTATCGGCGGCTTCGGCCGTCAGTCGAGGGTTCTGATCGACGACTGGTCCCGGTTCGCGCGGAACGGGACAATCGAACCGACGGGAGCGGACATGGACTACGAGGAACGGATGGGCCGTCTGACGCTTCCCGTGCTCGCAGTCACCATCGAAGGTGACGACCTCGCACCCCGTGGCTCGATGGACAACCTCGTACGCAAGCTTGCCCGTGCCGAAGTCACCTCGGTGCACGTCGACGAGCCACTCGGACACAACGGGTGGATCCGTAGCCCCACGGCGGTCGCCGACCTCGTGGCGGAGTGGATGCATCGCTGACGGGTTCGGATCCGAACTGGGTAATGCACAGGTTTTCGTACGTTTGCACATGCTACTGGTTCGTTTTGGTGTACAAAGTTTTTGAACCAACAATTGTGTGAACGACGATAGCGAGCACGACTATGAGCGGCCTGGGGGATTCTGTTCGTCGAATAGGTGGTGGGGAGCAGTTTCTCCGATCGAGGGCGCTGCGCAGAGTGGTCGTCGTATGCGTGGTGGCCTGCGCCGCGGCGGTGGCGCACCCGCTCGCCTCCGCGACCCCGGCCGAGGAGACGTCCGGTCCGACGGAGTCGTACGTGGTGCGCACCGAGGTGACCGACGACGCCGCCATGACGGCATTCGTTCACTCGGCCGCGATGGACCGGACGATCCCACTGAAGATTCTGCGATCTCCCGATCGGACGGCTCCGAGCCCCACGCTGTACCTGCTCAACGGCGCGGGCGGCGGACTCGACGGAATGGACTGGTACACCCAGACCGACCGATGTCGTGTCGTTCTTCGCCGACAAGAACGTCAATGTGGTGACTCCGGTCGGAGGGGCCTACTCCTACTACACGGACTGGCAGCAGGACGATCCGAGGCTCGGGCGCAACAAGTGGGAGACCTTCCTGACCGCCGAACTCCCACCGCTCGTCGACGATCTGCTCGATACCAACGGCCGCAACGCAATTGCCGGTATCTCGATGGCCGCGACCTCGGTCCTGAACCTGGCCGCTCACCACCAGGGGCTCTACCGTGCCGTCGGTTCCTACAGTGGATGCGCGTCGACCACCGACGCGTTGGGCCGGGCATACGTCAAGACGGTCGTGTCCATGGCGCTCGGCGCGAACGTCACGAACATGTGGGGGCCGGACGATCATCAGGACTGGGTACGCAACGATGCGGTGATCAATGCCGAAAAGTTGCGTGGCACAGCGCTGTACATCTCGAACGGCAGCGGGTTGGCGGGGGCGTCGGACACCCTCGACGGTACGAACCCCAACGGAACCGGCTTCGTGTTGCTCAACCAGATGGTCGTGGGCGGTGCTATCGAGGTGGCAACCGGAGACTGCACTCGCAGGCTGAAGACGGCCCTCGAGCAACTCGACATCCCGGCCCACTTCGAGTTGCGTGACCGCGGCACCCACTCGTGGGGTTACTGGCAGAACGATCTGCACGATTCCTGGCCGATGTTCGAGGACGCTCTCGCTGCCTGACCGTCAGCTACGAGCGAGGTGTCGCCACAGAAACTCGTAGGTCAACGCGGTCTTGAACGCCAACTGCGCGTTGTCCGACGCCCCGCCGTGCCCACCTTCGATGTTCTCGTAGTAGCTGACGTCGTGGCGGAGTTCGGCCAATCGAGCCGCCATCTTGCGTGCATGTCCGGGATGGACGCGATCGTCGCGGGTCGACGTGGCGATCAGAATCGGCGGATACCGACGTTCGGATGCGGCGACGACGTTCTGGTAGGGGGAGTACTGCGAGATGAACTCCCACTCGTCCGCGTCGTCGGGGTTGCCGTACTCGGCCACCCAGGACGCCCCCGCGAGCAACAGGTGGTACCGCTTCATGTCCAGCAGCGGGACCTGACATACCAACGCGCCGAACAGTTCCGGGTACTTCGTCACCATGATGCCCATCAACAGACCGCCGTTGCTCCCGCCTTGCGCGGCCAACTGCTCGGTGGTGGTGATGCCGCGGGTGACGAGGTCGCGCGCGACGGCGGCGAAGTCCTCGTGCACCAGATGGCGTCCGGCGCGCAGGACCTGGGTGTGCCAGGACGGCCCGTACTCTCCGCCGCCGCGGATGTTCGCGACGACGTAGGTGCCGCCACGTTCGAGCCACGCCCGTCCGGTCGCACCGCTGTAGCCGGGCGTCATCGAGATCTCGAAGCCGCCGTAACCGTAGAGCAGTGTCGGTCCGGGACCGGAATCGGCGCGTCGGACGACGAAGTAGGGGATGTCGGTACCGTCGTCGGACCGTGCGAAGAACTGTTCCACCGTCAGGCCGTCGGCGTCGAAGAACGCCGGAGCCTGCTTGAGAACTTCGAGTTCACCGCCCACGGTGCCCACCAGCAATGTCGCCGGAGTGAGATAGCCGGACGAGGAGAGGAAGAACTCGTCACCGTTCTCCTCGGCGTCGGTTCCGATGATCTCGGTGGAGGTCAGATCCGACAACCCGTCGATCGTGCCGGTTGCCCACTCCTTCTCGCCGGGGGTGAGGACGTGCAACTGCGTCCGTACGTCCTGCAAGGTCACCAGCAGCAGGTGATTCTCGGTCCAGGCGTACTGGTGCAGGGAGGTGTGCGCATCGGGAGCGAAGAGAACGGTGAGAGCGATCGTGCCGGAGACGAACTCGTCGAAATCCGCAGCGAGCAGTGCGCCGGCCGGATAGGTTTCGTCGCCCACCGTCCACGGCGTCATCGTGCGAACCAGCAACCAGTTCTCGTGCACCGAGGTCGACGCGTCGGTGGGCGTCGGGATCCGGGTCAACGTGGACCCGTCGAGCACGTAGGTCTCGGAGTTGTAGAAGTCGGTGGCGCGCTGGACGAAGTCGCGTTCGAAGCCGGGGGTGCGATCGTGCCAGGCGGAGATCGAGATGTCCTGTGCCGCACCCTCGTACACGGTCTCGGCCTCGTCGACCGAGGTACCGCGATGCCACCGCTTCGTGATGCGCGGATAGCCCGACTCGGTGAGCGAGCCCGGTCCGAAATCCGTTCCGACGAAGACGGTGTCAGCGTCGATCCACCCGATGTCCGTCTTTGCCTCGGGTAGGGCGAATCCGCCGTTCTCCGGGGCGCGGAAGGTGCGGGAGTCCAGATCGAACTCGCGGACCACCGTTGCATCGGCGCCGCCGCGAGAGAGCGTCACCAGAGCCAGCCGTTGATCGGGGCGCAGCACCTGAGCGCCACCCCACACCCAGTTCTCGTCCTCGCTCGCGGCCAGCGTATCGAGATCGAGCAGCACGTCCCACGCCGGATTCTCGGTTCGGTACTCGTCCATCGTGGTTCGACGCCACAGGCCGCGGACGTGTTCGGCGTCGCGCCAGAAGTTGTACAGAAATCGCCCGCGCCGACGGGCGTACGGAATGCGCGCGTCGGTGTCGAGAATTTCTCGGATGCTCGCCTCGGTGGCCTCGAACGCCGTCCCGCTCAGCGCCTCGACCGTCACCTCGTTCCTCTCGCGCACCCACGCGAGCGCAGCGTCGCCGGTGACGTCTTCGAGCCAGAGGTACGGGTCGTCCGAGATTGCCATTCCACAGTTCTAGCAGCACTCGGGCCGTCGGGGTGGTCGGCGCTCGCGTGGCTACCGGCTGGTAACGAAGACCAGGTCGAGACAGCGTCGGACGGCACGACTACGCTGGGGACTCGTGACCTCACACTATGACGTCCTCGTGACCTCACACTATGACGTCGTTGTCCTCGGAGCCGGTCCCGGTGGGTACGTCGCTGCTATCCGCGCGGCACAACTCGGACTCAGCACTGCCATCATCGAGAAGAAGTACTGGGGCGGTGTGTGCCTGAACGTCGGCTGCATCCCCTCGAAGGCCCTTCTCCGTAACGCCGAGCTGGCGCACCTCTTCACCAAAGAGGCCAAGCTGTTCGGCATCTCGGGTGAAGCCTCCTTCGACTTCGGCGCAGCCTTCGATCGGAGCCGCAAGGTTGCCGACGGCCGCGTCAAGGGCATCCACTTCCTGATGAAGAAGAACAAGATCCCCGAGTACGACGGCAAGGGCACGTTCACCGATGCCAACACCATCGAGGTCGAGCTGACCAAGGGTGGTACCGAGACGATCACGTTCGACAACGCGATCATCGCGACGGGCAGCACCACCAAGCTGCTTCCCGGCACGGAACTGAGCGAGAACGTCGTCACGTACGAAGAGCAGATCATGACGAAGGATCTGCCGGGTTCGATCCTCATCGTCGGTGCCGGCGCGATCGGCATGGAGTTCGGCTACGTCCTCAAGAACTACGGAGTCGACGTCACCATCGTCGAGTTCCTCGATCGCGCGCTCCCCAACGAGGACAAGGACGTCTCGAAGGAAATCGAGAAGCAGTACAAGAAGCTCGGCGTCAAGGTCATCACCGGCGCAGGCGTGCAGAGCATCGACGACGACGGCTCCAAGGTCACCGTCGCGATCAAGCACAACAAGTCCGGTGAGAGCGAGACCTTCACCGTCGACAAGGTGATGCAGTCCGTCGGCTTCGCGCCTCGCGTCGAAGGATTCGGCCTGGAGAAGACCGGCGTCGAGCTCACCGATCGCGGTGCCATCGGCATCACGAACACGATGCAGACCAATGTGCCGCACATCTACGCCATCGGCGACGTCACCGCCAAGCTGCAGCTCGCCCACGTGGCCGAGGCCCAGGCCGTCGTGGCTGCCGAAACCATCGGCGGCGCAGAGACATTGCCGATCGACGACTACCGCATGATGCCGCGTGCGACGTTCTGCCAGCCGCAGGTCGCCAGCTTCGGTCTCACCGAGGACCAGGCCCGCGAGGAGGCTCAGGCCCGCGGGTCCGACATCAAGGTTGCGAACTTCCCGTTCGCCGCCAACGGCAAGGCACACGGACTGGGCGACGCCACCGGCTTCGTCAAGCTCATCGCCGACACCGAGCACGGCGAACTGCTCGGCGGACACCTCATCGGACCGGACGTCTCCGAGCTGCTGCCCGAGCTGACCCTCGCCCAGAAATGGGACCTCACGGTCAACGAACTGGCACGCAACGTGCACACACACCCGACGCTGTCGGAGGCACTGCAGGAGGCCATCCACGGCCTCGCGGGGCACATGATCAACTTCTGATCCCAGCCGAACGACGACGAGGGCGGCGACCACTTCGGTGGTCGCCGCCCTCGTCGTTCTTGGGTCCTGCTCCGGCGCTACGACTTTCGCCAGTGATCGAAGCGTCCCTTGATGTCCGACGCCACGTCGCCGATTCCGTTGCCGACGGCGTCGACGGCTCCGGTGAAGCCACTTCCGATGTCTCGCACCGTCTTGATCAGCGGGTCCTCGGAGGTGTCGAAGTTGTTCTTGTACGTGCGCGCTGCGTTACGGAACTCCTCCGAGACCTTGGCCTCGTGGTCGGTGGACCTGCGTGGGTAGTCGCCGCGAAGTACGGCCGCGTACTCGCCGTCGTCGACCCACTTCTTCAACTCTGCGGCGCGGAGCACCGAGAACGGGTGCGAGAGGAGTTCGAGATTGAGCAGCTTGAGTACGCCGTCGCGCAGATCTCCGCTGGCCTCGTACTCGGCGGCCTGAGCGAGGAAGGCATCGACGTCGATTTCGCTGATGCGTGCGCCGCCGGCCAGCTTCAATTGCAAGCGGATCGCGGTGTGCACGTCCTGTCCGCACAGCAAACCTGCTCTGTCACCGGATAGTTCGGACTTTCGCTGCCATTCCATCAATCCTGCGATGACCGCGCGTAGGGCCCAGCCGCCCACCGGAACCCAGCCGACCGTGCCGGCGAGCCGCATCAGATGCATGAGCACGGTGCGATACACCGCGTGCCCGGACAGCGCGTGGCCCAGCTCGTGACCGACGACGAAACGCTGCTCCTCGTAGGTCATGATGTCGAGCATGCCCGTGGTCAGCACGATGAACGGGCGGTCCATTCCGATGGTGAACGCATTGACCATCGGTGACTGCACGACGAACAACTCGGGTGTCTCCTCGGCACCGAGAATGTTCACGCAGTCGGTGCGCAGGTCGTTCAGGTCCTTGAACTGGCGCTCGTCGACGCGTACCGCTGTGGCGAGGTACATCAGGCGATGCTGCCGTTCGCGTAGCAGCCCGGACAGCGTGCGCAGAACGGTGTCGAAACCTTTGAGGGTGCGCAGGGTGACCAGCGCAGCTCGATCCGACGGGTGTTCCCACGTGCGAGAGGAGATGTCGGGGAATTCGATGCGGGTGCGATCCGGAGCGCTTGTCAATCTTTTCTCCCAGCGTCGATGAGAATCCAAAGTATCAGTAAAGCGGGGCGAACGGTCCGTACTGGAGGCGAGCGACGCCCGTACGACGCTGCGCGCACCCGAGCGCTCGGTCGCAACGGAACCTCAGGCAGCCCGGCCGAAGTCTGTGATTTCTCATAGGTCGGTAAGTGAGGAAAACGTCACTTGGTCGACTGGCGGCTGGTACTTTTCGTTTTCGGCGCGGGGGAGTCGCCATGAACACGAGTTTGGGGGGTGGGGAATTGTCGTCGCCGGTATCGACGCTCGCACGCGTCAGCGACGGGGTTTCCGGTGGATTCAGGACTTTCGGTCAGACACTGGAGCTGGGCGTGCTGGCCTTCGTTCATCTCTTTCGCGACATCGTCACGCTTCGTCATCCGTGGCGTGACACCATCGATCAGGCCTGGTTCGTCGTGACTGTCACAGTGATTCCCGCGGTACTGGTGTCCATCCCGTTCGGCGTCATCGTCTCCGTCCAGGTCGGCAGTCTCACAGATCAGATCGGCGCGACATCCATCGCGGGAGCCGCAGGCGGTCTCGGAGTGATCCGCCAAGGTGCCCCCATCGTCGCAGCGTTGTTGTTGGGAGGTGCCGCGGGCGCGGCGGTTGCTGCCGATCTGGGTGCGCGCACCATTCGGGACGAGATCGATGCGCTCTCGACCATGGGAATCGACCCGGTGCGCAGGCTCGTGGCCCCGCGGCTGGCGGCCATCCTGCTGGTGGCGCCGTTTCTGTGCATTCTGATCATCTTCATGGGTCTGGCCGCCGGCTACGCGATCAACGTCGGCTTCCAGAGTGGCACGCCCGGCAGTTACATCAGCTCGTTCGCCTCCTTCGCCTCGGTGGCAGACCTCGTCGTCGCCTTGGTGAAGACCGAGATATTCGGGGTCATCGTCATCGTTGTTGCGTGCCACCGCGGTTTGTCCGCCTCGCACGGTCCGCGTGGGGTGGCCAACGCGGTCAATGCGTCGGTGGTACTGGGGGTGGTGTCGGCGTTCGCGGTCAACGTGGTGATCACCCAGCTGGTCGCCATGTTCATGCCGCAGAGATTGGGCTGACGTGGCCACTCCTTCTCGATACACAGTGCACGGCACCGCTCATCTGACCCGCGGTGCCAGATACCTCGGACGTAAGCCGTTCGAGGTACTCGAGATGCTGGGCCATCAGCTGACGTTCTGCGTCAAGGTGCTCGTGGCGATACCTCACACGGTTCGTGCCTACCGACGTCAGATGCTGCTGATCCTCAGTGACATCACCTGGGGCAGTGGACGACTGATCGTCGGTGGCGGAACGGTGTCGGTTCTCGTCGTCCTGGGTGTCGCGGTGGGTGCATCCGTGGGAATAGAAGGGTTCAATTCACTGGGCATGGTGGGGATGGAGCCGCTGACGGGCTTCATCTCCGCGTACGCCAGCACTCGTGAGCTCGCCCCGATGATCGCGGCCATCGGGTTCGCGACGCAAGCAGGATGTCGGATGACGGCCGAGATCGGCGCAATGCGGATCTCCGAGGAGATCGACGCCCTCGAAGCTCAGGGAATCCAGTCGATGCCGTTCGTGGTGACCACCCGGGTGATCGCGGGAATCGTCACGATCGTGCCGCTCTATCTGCTGACGCTGATCCTGAGCTACCTGTCGTGCGCGTTCGTGGTCCGGGTCGTCGGTGGACAGTCGTCCGGCACCTACGACCACTACTTCAGTGCCTTTCTGCAACCGATCGACGTGCTGTTCTCCCTGCTCAAGGCTGCTGTGTTCGTCGTGACGATCATTCTGATCCACGGCTACCAGGGGTACTACGCCTCGGGCGGTCCGGAAGGTGTGGGGCGAGCGTCGGGCCGCGCCATCAGAGCCAGCCTCGTCGCGGTGGTGGTGCTGGACATGATCATGACCTTGGTTCTGTGGGGATTCGACTCGGGGATAAGGATTTCGGGGTAGAGATGGCAGTGTTCGATGATCTGACCGGTCGATCGGCCGGTCCTGCAACCCTTCGCATGCGCGGACTGGCGGTTGCTGTCGCCGCTGCCGTTCTCGCCTGCGGCCTCACTGCGTACGCGCGGGGTACCTTCGAGTCGCCCTTCGAGCTCACGCTGGACGCGGCGTCGGTCGGCGACGGTCTCACCCCCGGCTCGGAGGTGAAGTTCCGGGGCCTGTCGATCGGCACGGTGGACCACATCGAGACCGTCGGCTTCGGCCATCAGAGGCTGGAACTGGAGATCGACCCGAGCCAGGCGGGCGAGCTGACCGACACCATGCAGGCCCAGTTCTCCTCGTCCAACGTATTCGGTTCCACTGCAATCGAATTGGTCTCCGACGGTACCGGCAATCCACTCGCCTCGAATTCGACCCTGGTAGTGTCGAGCGAACTGCGCGGTGCAACGGTGACCGGAGTGTTCCGGCGAGTCGCCGAACTGACCGAGGTACTCGACTCCGAACAAGTGCAGAACCTTCTCGATCTCATCGCGAACACGTCCGTCGAGGTGAGTCGAAACCTGAAGCCGTACTTCGATACTGCGCAAATGATGGCGAACAATCAGATCGATCCGCTCGCCTGGAAGCTGCACCGAGGGGCGGAACTCGGTGACGGTATCGCCAACTTGATTCCACCTCTTCTCGATCTGGTGGTGGGAGTGGTGGACAAGAGTGCGTACGTCGAAGCGCCCGCCGACAGGGCCAGGACCATCGCGGCCAACGACGGTCTGAGCGATCAGCTGATGGTTCCGGTGGGCGACCTGCTGAAGAAGAACAATCCGAACCTGACTCCGCTTCTGTCGACCGTGCTCGATCTGCTGGTGCCGATCACGGCATCGATCGGCACGTTCGCGCCCAGCTACAACAGGGTCCCGCAGGTGATCGACGGCATTTCCGACGCATTCCCCATCGTCGACGGCAAGCCGCAACTCCAGCTCGACCTGATAGTTCGGACCATGCCCAATCTGGCCGGAGCCGTTGCCGCGCACGAGGAGGCGAACGGGTGAAGAAGGTAACCGGACCTGTGCTCAAATTGCTCGTCTTCTTCACGGTGACCGCGGTGTGCGCCGTGATCATCGTGGCTGCACTCCGTACCCCGGTCGGTGGTCCGCTGTCGTCGTACGGCGCGGAGTTCGACGACGTATCGGGTCTGTACGTGGGCGACGATGTGCGCATGTCCGGGGTGCAGATCGGCAAGGTCTCCTCGGTCGACCTCGACGGAGGCATTGCGCGCGTCGGATTCGAAATCGAGGACAGGCGACCGATTTTCGCGAACACTCAGGCAGCTGTCCGCTACCAGAACCTTCTCGGCCAGCGTTACGTCGAGTTGATCCAGAAGGATGCGGCTACCGGTGCTCCCCTGGCGTCGGGTGAGACGATCCCGGTGGATCGCACGATTCCGTCGTTCGATATTTCCACGCTGTTCAACGGATTCAAACCGATCTTCGACACGCTCGACACCGCACAGCTCAATCAGTTCACCGAGAACATTCTGCGCATGGTGCAGGGCGACGGGTCCGGCCTGGGTCCGGTGCTCCGCGACGTGGATCGCATCACCCAGTTCGCGGTTCAACGGGAGTCGATCATCGGTCTGCTCATCGACAATCTCGGCCAGATCTCGGATTCGATCGGCGGCCAGTCCTCCTCCGTGGCCGACCTGCTCGAACAACTACACGGTCTGGTGTCCAAGCTCAGTACACAGATGGACGGGGTCTTGGCCTCGTTGGATCAGGCGAACTACGGGCTCACTCCGTTGGTCGGTTTGATGGAGGGACTGGAAAGCGCGTACGACAACAGTTATGCGCCGGTCGACGGAGCGCTGCGGCGAATGCTTCCGCAGACGGAGCAGGTGACCGAGATGCTCGCCCTTGCCCCCGCATTGTTGACCGGCCTCAACGCGAGTATTCCCGCGCCGGGTGCCAAGACCTACACGTGTAGTCAGGGCCAACAAGATATCCCGGGGATCGGGCAGATCGTGCTCGGCGGACAGAATTTGGTGGTGTGTCGATGAAACGCGTGCTGCGCCGGGGCGTTCGTGACGAGCAGTCGGAGAACAAGACACATTTCTTCTGGGGTGCAGTCGGTGTCGCCTTCTCCTTGGTACTCCTCCTCGTCGCGGCCGTTCTGTACACGGTTCCGTTCGGCGATCGCACCTACACCGCGGAGTTCGGCTCGGCCGCAGGGGTGAAGCCGGGTGACGAAATCAGGATCGCCGGAATTCCCGTCGGCTCCGTGCGCTCGGTCGAGCTCGCGGGCGATCACGTCGATGTCGAATTCAGTGTTCGATCGGACGTTTTCGTGGGGGACGCATCGACGCTGACGGTCAAGTTGCTCACGCCGATCGGTGGTCATTACGTGATGCTCAGCTCTCATGGCGACGGCGCGCTCGACTCGGCACCGATTCCGTCGGAGCGGGTCGCGCTTCCGTACGAGCTGTCCGACGCGATCCAGCAGGCAACTCCGTTGGTCCGCGATATCGACGGACCGACGTTGCGACAGACCGTGGCCGAACTGGACCGGGCAGTGAGTACGCAGCCGCAGTCGACCCGTGCCATCGTGGACAATCTGTCTTCGCTCACCGACGTCATCGCGACCCGCTCCGAACAGCTCGAACGTGGGCTCGTGGTGTCGGACGAGTACGTCGGCGCGTTGGCAGCCGATCGAGTGATGCTCGTGGAGCTGGTTCACGAACTCGGCACTTTGACAAAGGGATTCGGAGACAAGCGCGCAGAAGTGGTCAATGCCTTCGACCTGCTCGGGCGGATGTTCAAGCTCTTCCATCGGCCTGTGGTCGCATTCGAGAAGGGGCTCGAGCCGTCGATCGTCCAGCTCGAGGAGATCACACAGAAGCTCTTCGCGCAGTTGGGTGATTTCGACGGGGCGATCACGACCATGAAGCAGAGTACGGACGGTCTCGCCGCACTGATCGGGGGCGGTCAAGGTCCGGTGATCGATCAGTCGCAGGACACGGTCGTCGGTGTCGGTGTCTGCATTCCGCTGCCGGGGAAGGCGTGCTGATGAGGCGCAGAATCGTGAAGGTCGCTGTGGCAGCGGCTGTGGTGATCACTCTCGTCGGTTCCGTCGCGTCGGCTACCGCCGTCATCGATTCGGGGGCGAGCAGCTCGTCGGTGTGCGCCGAGTTCACCGATACGGTCGGGTTGTACGAGGGCAATTCGGTCATGATGTTGGGTGTGGTCGTCGGGACGGTGACGCACATCGAGAACACCGACGCCTCCGTGATGGTCACGATGGATGTCGACGACAGCCTGGTGTTGCCTGCGGAAGTCGGTGCCGTGACACTGTCGAGTTCGATCGTCACCGACCGGCACGTGGAATTCACCGAGCCGTACACCGGCGGAGCCGAATTCGATCGCGCGCAGTGCATTCCGTTGGAGCGCACCAGAACTCCGTTGGGAATCAGCGATACTCTCGATGCCGTATCGGGCCTCACTGCTGATCTGCTGGGCCCGGCCGACGCCGACGGCAAGCACGACGAAGTCCTGGGCGACACACTTCGTTCGGTCGACGGTTCGCTCCGTGGGTCCGGTGCCCAGCTGAACGAGAGCCTCCAGCAGTTGGCCCAGCTGGTCGGCGATCCGGCCGACCGAGACACCACCGTGCGACGCCTGATCGACAATCTCGACGGCCTGATCGACACGTTCGTGGTGAGCTGGCCCGAGGTGGCGAAGCTACTCGACAACCTGAAGCGGGGAATGATCACGCTGTCGGAGTTCACCCAGTCGTTCGGGACCACGGTCGCTTTGACCACCGAATTCATGCCGCCACTCGCGCGCAACGTCGCGAAGTACGACGACAAGGTCTACGCATTTCTCGACCAGGCGGCCCCTGTGGTCGACGTCCTGCTCGGGCGAGTGGGCGATATCAAGGACATTCTCGAGCAGGTGCCGACCGTCGGGCAGAACCTGATGACGATGTACGACAACGATTCCAAGAGCGGGCGCCTGATCTATCACCCGCCACAGTTCGAGATCGACACCAACTCGCCGAACGAGGTCTGCGCTCTGCTCAACAAGTACCGCCCGACGTGTTCGGCCGATCAGCAACGAGGCGATGTCATCGACGTCGGATTGGTGCAGCTGGTACTCGGTTCGGCGGGATGGCGATGAGGCGGGCGGTGATCGGCTTGTGCTGCGTCGCTCTGCTGTCGGCGTGCAGCGTCGACCCGGCCGAACTTCCGATTCCCGGCAGCTACGTGTCCGGTGAGAAATACTCGCTGAAGATCGAATTCGCCAGTGTGCTCAACCTTCCCGAGAAGGCGAAGGTCATCGTCGAGGGCGTGGACGCCGGTGTTCTGGACACCGTGGATTTGGTCGGTTCCACCGCAGTGGCGACCGTCGATCTGTCGGCCGATGTTCAGCTGCCGACCGATACCGTCGCCGAGCTTCGACAGTCGTCGATCCTGGGCGAGATCTACATCTCGCTGCAACCGCCGTCCGACGCGAACGCGAGTGCGGGTTCGGGTTCGAGTTCGAGCGGGCCTTATCTTCGCGACGGTGACGTCATTCCCGTGGAGCGGACGGTACCGGCAGACAACGTCGAGGACGTGCTGCGAGGATTGTCGAACATCGTGACCGGCGGTCACTATGTGGAACTGCAGGAGGCGGTGAACAACGTCAATGCGGCCATTCCTCCGGATCCGGCCCAGGTCGACAAGATCAATTCCGCCGCTCGGGCTGCGCTGACCGACATCGGCGACAACACCGGCGAGATCGATCGGATTCTCGCGGCGGCGGAGAGTGTGTCGAATACCGTTGTGACGCAACGTGACGGCGTCGAGCGTGTTCTCGAGCTGGGCCCGAGACGATCGGACGGGTTGTCCGAGGTCCTGTTCAGCGTCGTACACATGATCTTCATGCTGGGATACATGTCGCAGAACGTCGGTGACGTTCTCGCCGGCCCGTATCCGGAACTCAGAGGTGCCGTCGACATCATCGCGCCTGCATTGATCACGATTTCGAATGCCGACACCACGGTGCCCATGAACATGGAGAAAGCGAACACCCTCTTGCGCGAGCGCCTCATCCCGTACTTCGAGTCCACTCCGAACATTGCGGTGCGGTCGGTGTCGACCGATCAGGGGGCCGGCGCATTGGCCGACGACATGATCGGGATCCTGCGCGGCATCGGTATCGTCCGATGAAGCGGGGCACACTCGTCTCCCTCGTGGCACTGACGGCCATGACCGTTGCGAGCATCGGGTACCTGGTCGTTGGCGTGCTCGACGTGAACCCGACCAGAACGATCGATCGTGTCGTGGTGCACATGGAATCCTCCGGCGGGCTGATGGATACCTCGCAGGTCACCTCGAGAGGCATCAAGGTGGGCCGGGTCGAGTCCATCGCGGTGGTGCCGGGCGGCCTCGACGTCACACTCGCGCTCGACGCCGCGAACCGGATCCCGGCCGACTCCGAGGTCGTGGTGGCGAACCTGTCCGCAGCAGGCGAGCAGTTCCTCGACCTTCGGCCTCGAAGCGTCGGAGGGCCGTATCTCACGGACGGAGATGTCCTCGGCAGCGAGCACGTACGCCCGTCGGTCACCGTCAGCGAGGCCCTCAGCCTGGGTGATTCGCTCGCCTCGCAACTCGATACGAATGCTTTGAGGGGTTTGACCGATACCGCGTCGGCAGCCGTCGAAGGCCGTGGTGCGGATATCGATCGTCTCGTGGAGGCATTCCGATTCCTCGCAGCGACGTTGCGGGACAAGAGCGGAGAGATTCGTCGCCTGTACGACAATGCGCAACAAGGTGGGCGCCTCGCCTACGGGTACGGTCCGGTGATGACCGACGCGGCACCGTGGGTCGGCGCGACGGGTTCGGGTGTGGCAAACCTGCTCGAGGGCTTCAACGACTACTCGTACGTCGGCGCGGACGTCTGGGACGATCCGCTGGGCAAGATCGGGCCGAAGATCGATCAGTACCTCACGCCGCTGTCGCCCGATCTCGAACTGATTGCGACACTGCTCAAGCCGTACACCGCACCGATCAAGCCGATGCGGATCGACGCAGGCTCGATCGTCGACGTGATGCAGACCGTCTTCCCTCCCGGCGGGCCGGCGAGGCTTTCCGTAGAAATTCCGAATTGATTGGAGTGACCCCCTCATGGTCGAAGTAGAAGAATCCCGGACCGAGGAGACACCGGTGTCCGCCGAGACCCCCCGGCGGCGCCGCATTCGGTGGTCCGTGGTCGCTGCCGCGGTACCGGGCATCGCGCTCGCGGCGGTGTTCGGAGTGCTGTGGCATTCCGCAGCAGGCGATCTGGCCGACGAGCGTGCGCACGATCAGGATCGACAGATGGCGTTGAACACCGCCACCGACTACACGGCGCGGTCGCTGACCTACGATTACCGCAACCTCGACGCGTTCTTCGACGGCGTCGACCAGGGCGCATCGCAGTCGCTGCAGGATCGCTACAGCGGTGTTCGTGAGGCCCTCACTGCCATCATGAACGAGTCCCAGGTGGTCGCCAACGGCGAGGTACTTTCTGCCGCAATCGATTCCGAGTCCGGAGGCGAGTACAAGGTGGCGGTGTTCGCGCAGCAGACCACGCAGAACGTGCAGCAACCGGACCCCGGCAAGGTGCCCAACCTCCTGCTCGTGACGGTCACCGAGCAGGACGGTCAGTGGATCGTCAGCGACTACGGCCCCAAGACCTGACCCGGGGTCAGGAAGCGTTCGTGGCGCTGACGAACTGGGCGAGCCCGCGCACCTCCTGTTCGATTTCGGTCATCCCACATGCCTCGAAGATCGACGTGAACTGTTCTTTCTCGAACATGCGGACCCCGATACGCCCCGACGCTGCACCCACCACCGACCGCACCGGAGCGGTCTCACGGCCGTAGCTCGTCATGATCGCGATTCGACCACCCGGCCGGAGCACCCGGACGAGTTCGTCGACCACGGTCAGCGGGTTCGGGATCAGGTACAGGGCGGCGAAGCAGCACACGGCGTCGAAGGCGTTGTCGGCGAACGGCAGTGACTGAGCATCACCGCGCATGTACGCGGCGTGGGGCCCGCGGTTGTCTCGAACGGCGCGGCGAATCATCTGCTCCGAGATGTCGAATCCGATGGCGATGCCGTCTCCGCTCAGGTGCTCCGACAGGTTCCTGGTGAAGTTTCCCGGTCCCGATGCCACGTCCAGCACCTTCATGTCGCCGGTCAGTCGCAGGTCCGAGGCGGCCTTGGCGCGTTCGGCGGACATGGACAGGCCACCGACCCCCATCATGGCGATACCGGCGGGACGCCAGAGCTTTTCGTAGATCGAGGCAACCAGGCTGTTGTTCATCGCCTTGCTCGCGGTGGTCGGTGACGGCGCAGGCGTACCGCCGAGCAGTTCCACGTAGCCCTCGGTCGTGTCCGCGCTCGCGCGGAATTCGGGTTCGAGCAGTGCGGCCGCTCTCGCGAGCGCTCGGTCCTCGGCCGATGGTGTGCTTGCGGCCGGTGTGTCGTCCCAGTCTTCCTCGGGTTCGAGCGGGTAGGGCGGATTTCCTTTGCCCTGCAGCCGGTATCGACCCCAGAAGTCCACGTCGTCCACCGTGACGGGTGCGGTACCGCTGTCGGTGCTCAGCAGGCCCTTGCGGCTACTGGCCGCGGCCTCCATGAATTCCTGGAGTCCTTCGTGTGGCCGGACGCGTCCGTACCAACGGAAGATGCCGTCGATGGGTTGGGAGTGCCCGCGCAGATCGATCCGGACGTCGAATTCGGCCGCCGGATCGTCGAAAGTCAATGTGGCAGGACCGCGGTAGTCGGGCTTGCCGGAGAGATCACTCACGGGTTTCCTCTTCCCTCCTCGCGTACGAACGCGACATGCATGGGTTGATCGGATTCGATGCGGACGCCGACGAGCGCACACGAGGATTCGACGATCCCCCGCACGATGGCTGCCAGATGGGCGGTGAAAGCTTCGATCGGTATGACGAGCTCGTGGTCGTCCGAACTGCCGAGCCACCAGTCCGTGGCGGTGGCCACCGCGCCGAATGCAGAATAGGAAACCATCTCGACCGTCGAATTGTCCACTGCTGGTCCGTGAATGGCGCCGGCGAGCATCTGAGCAACCGTGTCGGATGCGGCACGCGCAGAGGCCAGCGCTGGGTCCGTTGCGGACTCGGTCGTGGTCTGCCGGCCACTCGTGCGGGCCAGGAAGTGGCCGTGGACGAGAAATCGGAACAGGTTGGGATGTTCCGACACGACTGCCGCGTATCCGGCGGCGCTGCGATCGATGAGGTCGGTCACCGAATCCTCGAACAGGTTGACCGTGCCGACTATCCGATCCCACAGCATCTGTTGGACGTGCTCGACGATGGCCGAGTACAGATCGGACCGGTCGGCGAAGTGTCGATAGAGCTTGGGTTTGGCGGTACCGGCCGCTTTCGCGATATCGCCCATGCTGACGCTCGGGCCGTGCATGTCGATCGCGACCAGTGCCGCCGCGACGAACTTCCGTCGCACCTCGAGGCGGTGTTCGCGCCAGCGTTCGGTGCGAGCATCGATCTTCTTGCACGGGGTCGAGTGCCGCCCATCCTCGGGGTTGACACGTCCGGTGAGTTGAACCACACTCGACACAGTACCTACTACCGCCGGTACTGGCTACCGTGAGTTCGGGGTAGTCGGAGGGGCCGGGGGGCCGTCGATCACAAGGGGGATCGGTTGTGAAGCGTGCAATTGTCGATGAGCGAGTCGGTGGCGGGGATGCCGGATCGTCGCCGGGTCGGCTGATGACCGAGGACCAGTCGACCTCGCGTGCGAAGACAGTCGGACCGAGAGACAAAACGGCGCGAAGACTGCTGAAGTCGACTGCGAACAAGTTCTACGACGGCGAGGCCGACATCGATTGGGATGCTCCGATGGTCGACGGTATGCGCTGGATGCCCGAGCACCGAATCTCGCTGTATCGAACCAAGTTGTGGGACAAACTGACCGAAGAACAGCGTCGCGAACTGGGCCGCCACGAGATCGTCAGCATTCTGTCGTTCGGGATCTACGCCGAGGGCATTCTCAGTGCGAACCTGCTCCGGGTGTTCGGCAAGGGCACGTTCTCCGATCATTCGATGTACTCGATAGCCGAGGTCGGCGAGGAATCACGGCACTCGATCATGTTCGGCAAGCTCATCGAGAAGACCGGCTTGAAGCCGTACACGATGCCCAAAGCGGGTCTGCTGGTCTCGAAGATCGCGCAGTTCCTTCCGCTCGGTCCTGCCTCCTACGGCGGGACGCTCCTCATCGAGGAGGTTCTCGATCGTGCGCAGCGAGAGGCGCAGAACGATCCGGAGATGCAGCCTCACCTGCGCCAGATGATGCGAATCCACGTAATCGAGGAATCTCGGCACATCACGTACGCCCGCGAGGAAATGGTGCGGTCGATGCAGGCGACGAACCGGATCAATCGCGCGATCCATCGGGTGATCCTGGCGACCGTTGCCAACTTCACGTACATCGCACTGATCAATCCCCGGGTGTACCGATCGGTCGGAATCAATCCGATTCGTGGGATCGTGACCGCGATGGCGAGTCCCACCTACAAGACCAACATGCAGTTCTTCTCCGAACCGATGATCCGTTTCTTCGCCGAGGCCGGCATGTGCGAGGGCGTGGTGACCAGTCGCCTGTGGAAGATGACCCGTGCCATGCCGGACGATCTGGCATGACCGCACGCTCATCCGCTGTACAGTACGATCCGCATGTCGACATAGATTGGGAATCGTCCTGGGGCAGCGATGAATTCGCGCTTCCCCTCGAATCCGTGACCCTGTACGGAACACGCCGGTGGGAGAGGCTGTCCGACGAGAGTCGTCGCACCCTTGCTCTACACGAGGCAGTGAGCAGATGGAGCACCGTCGCGTACCTGACCGCGATGTTGACCGGGAATCAGCTCAGGCGCGTAGCGGAGGACGGTCTCAACACCGAGGCATGTCGCAATGCTCTCGAGGAGGTGGCCGGAAGTTCGCGCACCACGATCACCTTCGGGCGACTCGTTCGTGCCACGGCTCTCCCACCGTACAGGCCCCCGAGGGGAACGACGACGGCCGTCAAACTGCTGGGATTCCTGCCTCTGGGTGCGGCGTCGCATGCGTCGATCCTGCTGGTCGAAGAGACCTTCGCGCGGTCGATGCAGGGCGCGGTGACCGACCCGGGTATCGAAACCCATGTTCGCCAGGCCGTGAAATTGCATCGACTCGAGAGTGTCGGCCGTTTCGCTTCCGCTCGATCGGAAGTGCTTGCGGCCCAGCAGGGATCGAATAGAATCGTCCGTGCGTACAACCGATTTCTGCTGGCTATTCTTGCGAACGCGATTCTCCGTCTCGGTGTCTCGTTCGAGGTGTACCGAGCCGTCGGGATGAGTCCGCTTCGTGGTGCGCTCGCGTCCCGTCACCGGCGGGCCGCGCTCAGACGGCGGGATGCCGCCAGTGCCGTCGCGTTCTTCGAGTCGGCCGGGTTGCTCGAGGGGACGATCACCGCTGTGTTGTGGAGGATGACCGGCGTCGTGCCCTCGGAGGATCGGCGATGACGGTCCATCACACCGGGGTTCTGGTCATCGGCAGTGGCTTCTCCGGGTTGGGGATGGCGATCTCGCTCCGCACCCGCGGTCGCGACGACTTCCTCGTTCTGGAGAAGGCACAGTCCGTCGGGGGCACCTGGCGAGACAACACCTATCCGGGTTGCGCGTGCGACGTCCCGTCGCACATGTATTCGTACTCGTTCGAGCCCAACCCCGAATGGTCGCAGATGTGGTCTGCCCAACCGGAGATCCTGAGCTATCTACAACAGCTCTCGGTCAAGTATCGCCTGGACGACAACATTCGGTTCGGTGTCGAGTGCGACGGTGGCTTCTGGGACGAGAACGAGCACCGATGGCACATCACGACGACGAACGGTGACGAATACGTCGCTCAGTTCATCGTCTCCGGCATCGGAGCGCTGCACGTTCCCAACACTCCGGAGCTGCCGGGCATCGAGTCGTTCACGGGCACGGCCTTTCACTCGGCGCGGTGGGACCACGAGGTGGATCTGACCGGCAGGAAAGTGGCAGTCATCGGAACCGGTGCGAGCGCAGTGCAGTTCGTCCCGCAGATCGCAGAGACCGTCGGCGAACTACACCTGTATCAACGATCTCCCGCGTGGGTGCTCCCGAGGCGGAATTTTGACATCCCGACCGGTCTCCGACGACTCTTTCGTCGATCGGCGCTGGCGCGCAAGGTGTTCCGAAATTCGATCTACTGGTCTGCGGAGTCTCTCGCGATAGGCCTCAACGGGCATTCCAATCTCCTGCGTCCGGTCGAGGCAGCTGCACGCAGGTTCATCGAGCGAGAGGTATCGGATCCGGAGCTGCGCAAGAAATTGACCCCGAACTATCGCATCGGGTGCAAGCGATTGCTCGGATCCAACACGTATTACCGGGCGTTGACTCGGCCCGACACGGACGTGATCACCGACTCGATCGCGGAGGTACGCGAACGGTCGATCGTCGCCGCAGACGGGACCGAACGCGAGGTGGACGTCATCATCTACGCCACCGGTTTTCATGTCACCGATGGGTTCGACGGTCTGAACGTGGCCGGTATAGGTGGCCGGAAGCTGGTGCAGCACTGGCAAGAACACGGAATCGAGACTCATCTGGGAATCGTGGCCGCGGGATACCCCAACGCATTCTTCCTGCTCGGTCCCAACACCGGGCTCGGGCACAACTCCGTGGTGTTCATGATCGAACAACAGATCCGGTACGCCCTCTCGGTGATGGACTTCGTCCGGTCCAGTGCCGCCGACGCGGTGACGGTTCGGCAGCAGACACAGGACCGCTTCAACGCCGAGATCCAGGCGAAGCTGAACAAGGGCGTATGGAGCACGGGCGGCTGCACCAGTTGGTACCTCGATTCGCACGGTGCCAACCGGACGGTGTGGCCCGGATTCACCTGGCAGTACTGGCTTCGCACAAAGAAATTCGATCCGGCACAGTACGAATTCCTGCTCCCGACCGGAGCAGGAACCGACAGCGAGAATGTGGAAGAAGTGCGTATATGAAGAATTTCGAGAACAAGGTCGCCGTCGTGTCCGGTGCCGGTTCGGGGATCGGTCGCGCCCTCGCGCTCGATCTGGCGGAGCGTGGAGCGCAGCTTGCGCTGTCCGATATCGACGGCGAAGGACTCGGCGAAACCCTCGTTCTGTGCGAGAAGGTCGGAGCCCGCACGGTGACGTACGAGCTGGACGTGTCGGACCGGTCCGCCGTCCACACGCACGCGGATGCAGTGCTGAGCGAATTCGGACGCGTCAATTTCGTCGCCAACAATGCCGGCGTCGCGTTGGGTGCCGATGTGGTCGACATGACCTGGGACGATTTCGAGTGGGTCATGAACATCGACTTCTGGGGAGTTGCCAACGGTACCAAGGCTTTTCTGCCTGCCCTGATCGAGTCGGGTGAGGGTCACCTCGTCAACGTCTCCAGCGTGTTCGGCCTGATGGGCATTCCAGGTCAGAGTGCCTACAATTCCGCGAAATTCGCTGTTCGGGGATTCACCGAAGCATTGCGTCAGGAAATGAAGATCGCTCGACACCCTGTCGGAGTGACGTGCGTGCATCCGGGCGGCATCAAGACCAACATCGTGGCCAACGCCCGCGGAATGGACGACCTCGGCACACCCGACGAAGCCTCGCGTCGATTCCAACAGATCGCGCTGACCACACCGACGAGGGCCGCCAAGGTGATCCTCGCGGGAGTGGAGAAGAACAAGCCGCGCGTTCTGATCGGCCCCGACGCCCGCGCTTTCGATCTGATTCCGAGACTCGTGGGTCCGCGCTATCAGGACATCCTGGCCCCGCTCGGTCGGCTCGGCCGGTCGGCGGGAAACAAGCGCGCCGGGGTGACGAAGTAGCGGCGCAGCGTCAGCGGTTCTGCTCGCCCCGCCACCGCAACTCGGCAACACCGAGTTCGGTGACCGGGGCGTCGCCGTAGATCCATTCGCGAGCGATTCCGTGCCAGTTGGCCGTCGCCTCGAGCTGCCCCAGAACGCCGAACGTCATGAAATCGGCTCGACGGGAGAACAGGTGCTCGGCAGGAAGGTTCTGCCGCTTCATTCCGGTGAATTGTCCACCGCGTGGGTCGATCGCGAGCATCAGCCCACTCGACGCCAACGACGGTGTCACCGTCATGACCCGATCGACGAGATTCCATTCCGACGCCGCGAAGACGTACTCCAGACATTCGTCCGCGGTGACGCCGGCGGTGGCGTCGACGATACCCCGGGCGATCATCGCGGCGAGCAGGTCCACGCCGCGTTCTTCCGACGCCATCCTCAGACAGTCGAGCTCGAACTCGACGTGCTCTCGTCGCATGCGGTTGAAGAGACCGAAGTCGATGAACCCGACGCGACCGTCGTTGCCGAGCAACATGTTTCCCGGATGCGGATCACCGCAGAATTCGTCGTACCGATACAGCGAACCGATGTAGAAGCGGTAGACGATCTCGCCGATGCGATCGCGTTCGGCGGCGGGTAGTGACCGAATTCGATCGAACGCGATGCCGTCGAAGAACTCGGTGACGAGAACTCGGCGGGTACACATGCCCTCGATCGCGTCGGGCACAGCGAGAAACGGGTGGTTGCGGAATCGATCGGCCAGGATCGATTGGGTGCGCGCCTCTTCCAGGTAGTCGAGTTCGCGTTCGAAATTCAGACGCAATTCCTCGACGAGCTCCGGCTCGGCCACCGCGGGAAGAGCGTTGCGCCAGAACTTCAGAAACAGTGCGAGGTTCTTCATGTCGGCGCGCACCGCGTCGTCGACTCCGGGGTACTGGACCTTGACGGCGACGACTCGGCCGTCGTGCAGGCGAGCGCGGTAGACCTGGCCGATCGAGGCGGCGGCGATCGGATCTCGGTCGAACTCGGCGAAGAGGTTGGCGACGGTGTCGCCCAGATCCGTTTCGACGACGGCGCGCATCGCGTCGAAGTCGACTTCCGGGGCTCGGTCGCGAAGTGCGGCGAGCTTGTCCTGGAACCGTTGTCGATGGTGCTCGGGGACCAGGGCGGGATCGAGTACCGAGAACATCTGGCCCAGCTTCATCGCTGCGCCCTTCATGCTGCCGAGCACGGTCACCAGCTGATCGGCCGCCTGCACCGAGGCTTTCTCCGAGATCCGATCGCGCACCGCTTCCGACCGTCCGACCATCGACATGCGGGCTCCCGCGGTGCGGACCGCCTGGCCGGCCGCTGCGCGTCCCAGCGCGGCACCCCGTGCGGTACGCGAGGTGGGGATCGGGCGGTCGGCGGACACCCTCTACCGTTCGGTGTAGTCGCGTTCGACGCGCAGGGTCGCGAGAGTGGTTGCCAGCCCGTCGTATTGGGTGACCAGCAGGACGAATTCGATGAGCCTGCGCTCGTCGAACTGGGTGGCGAGTTCGTTCCAGGTCGCGTCGGAGAGAATCTTGGTGGCGATGAGTTCGTCGACCGCGGTCAGGATGGTCCGATACCGCGTCGACAGGCCTGGTGCGTCGGGTCCGGTCTTGATCAGCTCGAGCAGATCGCGGTCGATACCCGCGCGCTTGCCGAGCCGGATGTGATGATCCATCTCGTAGGCGGACTCTCGTATGTGAGCCACGCGCAGGATCACCATCTCGGTTTCCTTGCGGGAGATCTTGCCGGCCGGCATCAGGTGCCCGCTGTAGAACAGCCAGGCTCGGAACAGTCCGCCGGTGCGCCCGAGGGTGGTGAACAGATGAGGATTGGGCACCCCCGCACCTTTGGCGATCACCTTGCAGATGACCCAGTTGACGGGTCCGAGAGTTCTGGCGGTACCGGACGGAATGCGTGGAGTGGTCACAGCCACACCGTACCCACTGGACGGCCGGGCGTCACCGGGTCGACAAAGGATAGGCTAGCCTCTTTGTGATTCCAGACAATGCAGCCATGGAGGACCCTTGACCAAGTCTCACAACCGCATCATGACCCTCGCTCTGGCCGTCGCCCTCGGCGTGGCTGCGACGGCGTGTTCGTCCACCGAGGCCGGCTCCGACGCCGACGGCGGCGCGACGCGCTCGGTCGAGACCGTCCGGGGAACGGTCGAGGTTCCCGAGAACCCGCTGCGCATCGTCACGCTCGAGCCGGTCGAACTCGACACCACCGTCGCCCTCGGCGTCGTACCCGTCGGGACCGCGGTGCTCAGCGAGGCGAGCGGCGTGCCGTCGTACCTCGGTACCGAAGCCGCGAACATCGCCACCGTCGGCACCGTTGCCGAACCGACCATCGAGGACATCGCGGCTCTGCAACCGGATCTCATCCTGGGCACGGAGACTCGGCATGCCGACTACTACGACCAACTCGCCGCCGTGGCGCCGACGGTGTTCATGGCCTCCCAATCCGATCCGTGGCGCGACAACGTCCGGTTCGTCGGACGCACTCTCGGCAAGGAGGACACTGCGGAGCAACTGCTCACCGCGTACGACGATCGGTGTGCCGAGATCGCCGAGAAACACGACACCGCTGGGAAAACGGCACAGTTGATCCGCCCCCGCGCGGGCGAACTGACCCTCTACGGGCCGACGTCGTTCGCCGGGAGCACGCTCGAGTGCGCAGGCTTCACCACCCCGCCGAGGCCGGAATGGGCCGACGAGATCTCGGTCGACCTCTCGCCCGAGCTGGCAGCTCAGGCGGCCGCGGATCTGATCGTCGTCACCGCCTCGGACCCGTCGGACCCCGCAGCGATACCGGAGTCGATCACCGCCAACGCGGCCGTACTGCCGAATCCACACGCGGTGGACCTGTCGTACTGGATCACCGGCGTCGGACCCAAGGGCGGACAGACCGTGCTCGACGACATCGATCGGATTCTCTCGGAGAATTGATCCGAGTCACATCCGGACCGCGCCCGCCAGCGCCGCAGCTTGCTCGGCCCGCTCGACCACCAGGTCGCGTGAGGAATCGATATGTGCCAGTAGCAGTTCCAGTGCCGAGTCCAAGGTCCCGGCGAGGACACGTTCGACGATGTCGATGTGTTGATCGATCGCCGAGACGACGGCTGCGGCGGTGAGTCCGCCGAGTATCCGAACCGGACGCACCTTGGCATTCACGGTGCACAGTGCCTCGGTCAGAGCAGGGTTGCCCGAGGCAGCCAACAAGGTGACGTGGAAGTTCTCGTCGAGCGAGACCAGATCGTCGGTGGTGTCGGGTGGGTCGGCCCGCAAACCGATCCAGGTGTCCAACAGGTGCGACAACGACGACCGATCGACCGGGTGCGACATCGATCGGATGATGCCCCGGGCTTCGAGAGTCGACCGGAGCTCGTAGAGATCGGGGAGATCGCCGATCCGGGGGCGATAGGCGTGCAGGCCGGCCTCGTCGCGGGTGACGAGGCCGTCGGCCTGCAGCCGCGCCAGCGCCTCGCGCACCGGAGTGCGTGAGACACCGTACAGCTCGGCGAGACGCTCCTCGCCGAGCCGTTCGGTGGAGCTGATGGCACCGGAGATCAGATCCCGGCGCAGTGACGAATAGACCTTCTCGCGAAGGTCCTTGCGCGGCACGATGGGTCCGGTCAGATCGCCATGGCTGCGCGGACGTCCGCCTCGGACTCGCTCCCGCCCACGCCGGTGGACGTGATGCGGCCGGCCTCGAGGATGTAGTAGTTCTGCGCCGACTCGAGGGCGAAGCCGATGTGCTGCTCCACCAACAACACTCCCAATCCTCCGCGTCGAGTGAGTTCGATGACGGTTCGTTCGATCTCGGCGACGACCGACGGCTGAATGCCCTCGGTCGGCTCGTCCAGAATCAACATCCGCGGTTCGGTGATCAGTGCCCGTGCGATCGCGAGCTGTTGGCGCTGACCACCCGAGAGCAATCCCGCTCTGCGACCGAGCAACTCCTTCAACGCCGGAAACAGATCGAGTGCCTCGTCGACGAGTGCCTTGCCACGCTTGCGACCGTCGGCGACGACCTGCAGATTCTCGGCCGTCGTCAACTGGCCGAACGACTGCTGACCCTGCGGCACATACGCGAGTCCGCGGGCGACGCGGGCGCTGGGACGCAACGCGCTCACGTCTTCGCCGTCGAACATGACCTTGCCGGAGTCGACCTTGAGCAACCCCACCGCAGCCCGCAGCAGAGTGGTCTTGCCCGCACCGTTGTGTCCCATCACCGCCGCGACACCGTCGGCCGGAACCGTCAGCGACGCACCGTGAATCACTTCGCTGCGTCCGTAGCCGGTACGCACATCGACCAGTTCAAGCATGGTCGGCTCCTTCCTCTGCGATCTGGTCGAGTTCCTCGCCCGCAGCTGCGGTGCCGAGATAGACCTCTTGGACTTTCGGATCTGCCTGTACCTCGGCCACCGTGCCCTCGGCCAGAACACGTCCGGCAGCCAACACCGTCACCGAGGTGGCGAACATACGCATGAAGTCCATGTCGTGCTCGACGACGACGACGGTCCGCTCACCACCGATTCGCTGCAGCAGTTGGCCGGTTTCCTCGCGCTCCTCGTGGCTCATGCCTGCGACCGGCTCGTCGAGCAGGAGCACGTCTGCGTTCTGCACCAACAGCATTCCGATCTCGAGCCACTGCTTCTGCCCGTGCGCGAGAATTCCCGCGGGCTTGTCGCGCTCGGCCGTCAGGCCGGTGGTCTCGAGGGCCTCCTCGATCTGGGGGAGTACCGATCCTCGACGACGCAGCATCGTCAGCACGGACCGACCGGATCCGGCGGCGATATCCAGGTTCTGCAATACCGTCAGATTCTCGAAGATGCTGGCGGTCTGGAAGGTTCGGCCGATGCCGAGGCGGGCGATCTGATGCACCTTCTTGCCGAGCAGTTCGACCCCGGACTTGGTGACCGAGCCGGTGGCCGGGACGAGGCCGGTGATGGCGTCGATCAGGGTGGTCTTGCCTGCACCGTTGGGCCCGATGAGGAAGCGCAGATCGCCCTGCATCAGCGTCAGGTCGACGTTGGTGTTGGCTTTGAAACCGTCGAAACTGACTGTCAGATCTCGTACTTCGAGATACTGACTCGACATGCCGGCGTTGCCGCCGAACGTGGGTTGCGGACCTTCGACATGAATCATCGCGTCAGTTCCTTCTCTGGCTCTTCGCTCGGTTCGGGAACCGGTTCGGATTCCTGCTTTCGTTTGCGCAGCGCGAACAGTCCCGCGATACCGGCGGGGAAGAACCCGACGACCACCACGAACAGCAGACCCTGCGCGTACGTCCAGCCGGACGGGAACTGCTCGGACAGTGTGGTCTGAGCCCAGGCGACGCCGAGCGCGCCGAGGACCGGGCCGAGCAGGGTGGTGCGACCGCCGATCGCCACACCGATGAGGAACGCGATGGACGGGACGATGCCGACGTCGTTGGGGGAGATGATGCCGACGATCGGAACGAACAGTGCGCCTGCGAGACCCGCGAAGAACGCCGCGGCCACGTAGGCCACGATCTTGACGTTGGCGGGGTCGTATCCGAGGAACCGCACGCGCTCCTCCTGATCCCGCACCGCGACCAGCAGTTCGCCGTAGCGCGAGTACATGAGCTGGCGGGTGATGGCGACGACCACGAGCAGTACGCCTGCGGCGATGAAGAACAGCATCTGCTTGTTCGCGGGGTCGTTGAGATTGAACCCGAAGAACGTGCGGAACCTGTTGAGGCCGTTGGAGCCGCCCGTGGTCTGCTGACCGATGAGCAGAATCGCGAACGCGGCGGCGAGTGCCTGGCTGAGGATCGCGAAGTACGCGCCCTTGACCCGACGCTTGAACACGCCGAGACCGAGTACCAGTGCCACCAGGGCCGGCAGGAACAGAATGCCCAGGATCGTGGTGATCGGTGAGGTGAACGGCACCCAGTACGACGGCAGTTCACGGATGCCTGCGATCGACATGAAGTCCGGTACGTCGTCGCCGCGGAGATCGGCGTCGGAGATCTTCAGATGCATGGCCATGATGTAGGCCCCGATGCCGAAGAAGACGCCCTGACCGAGAGTGAGCATTCCGCCTCGGCCACAGGCCAATCCGATACCGACGGCCACGATCGCGTAACAGATGAACTTGCCCAGCAGGTTCAGCCGGAAGTCGCTGAGAACGGCCGGAGCGACGGCGAACAGCAGGATCGCGGCGAGCGCGAATCCCAGTAGGGCACCGCGCTTGGCGATGAACTCGCTCATACCAGGCTCCTTGTCTTGACGGCGAACAAGCCTTGCGGGCGGGCCTGCAGGAAGATCACGATGAGCACGAACACGATGACCTTGGCGATCGAGGCCGTGGTGCTGTACTCGATGAACGAGTTGAGAATCCCGAGGGCGAAGGCCGCGATGACCGCACCCTTGATCTGGCCGAGTCCGCCGACCACTACCACCAGGAAGGCGTCGATCAGATAGCTCTGTCCCACAGTGGAACTGGTGGAACCGATCAGGGTGAGCGCGACGCCCGCGACACCGGCGAGACCGGAACCGAGGAAGAACGTCGAGATATCCGTCCTACGGCTCGAGATACCCGAGGTCTCCGCGAGATCACGGTTCTGCACCACCGCACGGATGCGTCGACCCATTGCGGTCTTCTTCAGTGCCATCGACAGTGCGAGAACGGCGACGATCGCGAGCACGAGGATGAAGATTCTGGTCTTGGGAACCACGGCACCGAAAATGTCGACGCCGCCGCTGAGCCATCCCGGGGAGACGACGTTGACCGCGGGTGCTCCGAAGATGTCGCGAGCGAGCTGCTGCAGGATGAGCCCGACGCCGAACGTGACGAGCAGGGTGTCGAGTGGTCGGTGGTACATGCGCTGAATCAGCGTGACCTCCAACAAGACTCCCATTGCACCGCCGACGAGGAAGCCGACGATCAGAGAGATGAACAGTGATGCGCCGCCGGTGGAGACGATCTGCTGCACCACGTAGGCCGTGTACGAGCCGGCCATGATGAACTCGCCGTGCGCCATGTTGATGACGCCCATCTGACCGAATGTCAGTGAGAGCCCGAGGGCGGCGAGGAGAAGAATGGATCCGATCGACAGGCCGGTGAACAACTGTCCGATCACGACGTCCATAGGGGAGCTCCTTCGGAGCATGTGAGTGGAACTTCGTAGCAGGCTACGAAGTTCCACTCACATGGGTGGTGGTCAGTTGAGGTCGGCGGCCCAGTCGTAGGTCTCCAGGAACGGGTCGGGTGCGATCGCTTCGGGGGATTCCCACACCGTGTAGATCAGTCCGTCGGGGCGGATCTCACCGATGCGAGCGGTCTTGGAGATGTGGTGGTTGTCCCCGTCGATGACGACCTCGCCCTCGGGAGCGGCGAAGCTGACGCCGTCGGCCGCAGCCTGAATGTCGGCCACGGCAAAGGAATCGGCCTTCTCGACGGTGTTCTTCCACAGGTAGACCGAGGTGTACGCGGCTTCCATGGGGTCCGAGGTCGGCTTGTCGGCACCGTACTTCGCCTTGTAGTCGGCGACGAACTTGTTGTTCTCCGGGGTGTCGACGGTCTGGTAGTAGTTCCAGGCGGTCAGCTGACCCTCGATGTTGGCCGCACCGATACCGGCGACTTCCTCTTCGGCGATGGAGACCGAGATGACCGGCATGTCAGCAGCTTTGAGGCCGGCGTTGGTGTACTCGCGGAAGAACGCGACGTTCGAATCGCCGTTGAGGGTGTTGAACACCGCATCGGCGTCGGCGGAGCGCACCTTGTTGACGATGGTGGAGAAATCCGTCGAACCGAGCGGGGTGTAGTCCTCACCCTTGATCTCGATACCGTTCGCGGCAGCGTATGCCTTGATCTCGCGGTTGGCGGTCTGCGGGAAGACGTAGTCGCTGCCCACCAGGTAGAGGGACTTGACGCCCTTCTCCTTCAGGTAGTCCAGCGCCGGAATGATCTGCTGGTTGGTGGTGGCACCGGTGTAGAAGATGTTCTTCGACGCCTCGAGTCCCTCGTACTGCACCGGGTAGTAGAGGAGAGCGTCGTTGTCCTCGAACACGGGCAGCATGGCCTTACGGCTCGACGAGGTCCAGCCGCCGAATACCGCTGCGACACAGTCGCTGCTGATCAGCTTCTCGGCCTTCTCGGCGAACACCGTCGGCTCGGATGCGCCGTCCTCGGCGACGATCTCGATCTGCTTGCCGTTGACTCCGCCGGCCGCGTTGATCTGTTCGACGGCCAGTGCGATCGAATCGCGAACAGTCACTTCGCTGATCGCCATGGTGCCGGACAGGGAGTTGAGCGAGCCGACCTTGATGGTGTCACCGGAGGTGTCGACACACGAGGTGGCAGAACCGCCGCCGCCGTCGGCAGAGGTGGTGTCGCTGGCCTTGCTCCCGCATGCGGTGGCGACCAGGCTCAATGCAGCCAGCGCTGCGGGAACGACCATGACGCGCTTGACGGACATGCGCTTCGAGACAGCAGGCATCTACGGCCCTTTCGGAAGTTTTGTATACGGAGTTGTATTCGCGATTGCGAACAGTAAAGGCCGCGTATTGCGTTGGTATTTTCTGCGGTGACGAGTCTGTTTCCCGCGTTACGCAGACGTAAATGCCTTCAAATGACAAGCAGGCTTGACAAAAAATGACAAGCAGAGTTGACTTTCACGTATGTCCGGAACGAACAACGTTCGCGCACATCGCAAACAGGCACGCATCACCCAAGCCGAACTCGGCAGCATCTGCGGCGTGAGCCGTCAGAGCATCGTCTCCGTCGAAGGCGGCGACTATGCGCCGAGCGTCTACCTGGCGCTGCGATTGGCCCGCGCACTCGATACGACAGTGGAGACACTGTTCGGAGACGAAGGAGAGGAAGAATCATGAGCGCATTCGTCAGAGCCGCTCGATTCGTCGGCGACCTCGACGACGAGTTCTACACCGACGAACTCCAACGCGACGCCTGGAACGAAGCCTCGGCCGTCGGATTCCAATCGCTGCTGTGGATCGGACTTATCGCCGCGGCGATCCTGCCCTACGCGGCGGGAGTCACCGGGGCGTGGATTGCGATCGGGATCATCGTCGCGCTCCTCACTGTCGCCTTCGTGGTCATCGGGTATGCCCGGGCTCGGGGGGTCGACATGTACACGGTGCAGAAGCTTCGGCGGCCGCGGATGGCGATCGTCGGCGTTCTGTATCTCTTGGGCTTCGGTGGTGTGCTGGTGCGATTGCTCGTTCAGGGCGGTGACGTCGGTGTGTCGACCTGGATCGGCGTGGCCGCCGGAGCGGCTCTGGGAGCAACGGCCGCTGCGCTCGGTGTCAAAGGGCACCAGCGTCGGAAGCACAACGCCGAGCTCGCCGCCGAGAAGGCCGAACTGCTCGGCTTCGAGGAAACGGACAGACCTCACTAGCCGGACGGCGCGTACGCGGATTACAGGGTGCAAAGATACGTAAAGATATCGGTTCGATCAGTCCGCTCGCAGATCCGCGGTCCGGGGGGTATGTTCTGACCGGTGACATCGAGATTCCCTGGATGTGCGCGGCTGTGGGTGGGCTGGTCGGAGGCGGGTTCGTAACGCGGACGGTTCGGCCCTCGATGTAAAGAGAGGCTCGGGGCGAGGCCGATGACGGCGTGTGAAACCAATCCGTCTTCAACCGCGCCACGAACTACCGTTGAGACCACGTCGGGCGTTCACCTCAGGGTGGAGTACACAAACAGGGAAGTCGAGGCCGTGCGCAGAGACAAGAGTTACCTCAGACTCGTCGGATCGAGCACGCCGGAGCCCACCATCGAGGTTGTCGGCGGACCGAAGGCCATCACCGTTCACGTCGAGAACGTTCTGCCGGGTCAGATGTGCGAAGTTCTTCACAACGGGATGCTGTCGCTGAGTCAGCGCGTGATCGTGGGCGAGAACGCCACCGGCATCACCATCACCACGTTCAACCTCAAGCAGGGTGAATACAACGTCTCCCTGCGTCTCGACGGACGCCTGGATTGCGTGACCGAAGCGCACACCGTCACCGTCGGCGAGCAGCTCGAGGTTCGTCGCAGCTCGTAGGACCCGACTGTCAGCCGAGATTCCTCGCCGAAGGCTGGTGCTGGGTGATGCAGTGGATCCCACCGCCTCGCTCGAACAGTGGCCTCGCGTCCACGGTCACCACGTCCCGGCCCGGGTACGCCTCGCGCAGGATCGCTGCCGCGTCGGCGTCGGACGGGTCGTCGTAACTGCAGGCGATCACGCCGCCGTTGACCACCAGATGATTGATGTAGCTGTAGTCGACGAAGCCGTCGGCATCTCGCAGCGTCCGCGGAGCAGGCACCTCCACGATGTTCCAATCCTCACCCGAGCCGTCGTGGGTGGCACGCAAGGCGTCGACGATCAGTGAACTGACCTCGTAGTCGGGGTGAGCCCTGTCGTGTTGCCGATGCACCAGCACCGTTCCCGGCGACGGGACGGCCGCGACGATGTCGACATGCCCGCGAGTACCGAAACGCATGGAATCGCGCGTCAGTCCGCGCGGCAGCCAGATGACGTGCCGCGCACCGATGGTTCGTGCGAGTTCCGCTTCGACGTCGGCTTTCGACAGTCCGGGGTTGCGGCCCGGATCGAGTTGCACGGTTTCGGTCACCAGCACCGTGCCCGCGCCGTCGACCGCGATGCCGCCGCCCTCGTTGACCATCGGCGACGTGATTCGCTGTACTGCAGCCTGATTCGCCACGAACTCGCCGATACGGCTGTCCTTGTCCCACTGCGCCCAGTCCTGTGCACCCCAGCCGTTGAAGACCCAGTCGACGGCGGCGACCGAACCGTCCTGTGCATGAACGAATGTCGGACCGATATCGCGCATCCAGGCGTCGTTCAACGGTGCTTCGACGATGTCGATGTCACGCGAGAGGTACGTCGATGCGACGGCGCGTTCGGCCGGATCGACGACGACGGTCACCGGCTCGAATTCGGCAACGGCGTGGGCGACGGCAGCCCACGTCGAGCGGGCCTCGTGCTTGGCCTCCGGGTCGTCGCCGAGTGAGTATCCCTCGCAGGGGAACGCCATCCACACCTTGTCCTGCGGCGCGGTCTCCGACGGCATCGTGAACGTCGTTGCGGCGGTGTTCATTTGACCACTGGTGTCGCGGCGTGTCCGTCACCGTACGGTGCGTCGGCGTTCACCGGCTCGGTGAGGCGGCCGTACGTGTCGGGTCTGCGTGTGAGGAGGAAGGGGAACAGCTCCAACCATTCTCGACGCTGATCGAGGTCGAGATCCGCGACGAGGACGGCCGATTCGTCGCGGGGTGCCTGAACCAGGATGCGGCCGTAGGGATCGGAGATGAACGACGAACCGTAGAAGGTGATCTCGCCTTCGTCGCCGCAGCGGTTGGGTACCACCATGAACAGGCCGTTCGAGATGCCGTGGCCGACGATGACGTGTTGCCACAGCGGTTGGGTGTCGAAGGCCGGGAACGAGGGCTCGGACCCGATGGCCGTCGGATACGCGAGAATTTCCGCGCCGCCGAGTGCGTAACTGCGCGCGACCTCGGGGAACCACTCGTCCCAGCAGGTGGGCAGGCCCACTCTGGCACCGCCGAGTTCCGCCGGGGAGTACACGGGATACGGGTCCTCGGCCGGACCGGCGCGGAAGTAGGTGTCCTCGTAGTACCCGGCCGAGATGGGGATGTGCAGCTTTCTGGTTCGCGCCAGCAGTTCGCCCGTCGGTGAGACCATGATGGCGGAATTGAAGCCCAATCCGTCCGCTGCTTCGGACTTCTCGTACAGCGAAGCATGGATCACGATGCCGTTCGCGGCTGCGGCCTCGGCAGCGAGTGTGAACGTGGGCCCGGTCAGCAGATCCTCGGCTTCTTTGCCCGGGTTGGCTCCGGCACGGGTGTCCGCAGGGTAGCGCAGCAGGGTGATCTCGGGCAGGAAGACGACCTTCGCCCCGAGGTTCGCGGCGGCGGAGATGGCCTCGAGCAATTCGGCTTTCAACGCCGCGGCATCGGGGTTCCAGCGATGCTGAACCAACCCCACGCGGAGCGGTGCCCGATCGGTCGGGGTGGTGCGGGTCAGGGCCTCGGGCGCGGTGAGTGCGGTGATCGTCAGCATGGGACCTCCGATAAAACGAATGTGATTCGTTAAGTATTGTCGACTGCGATCGGAACCGCAAGAGGAAGAAGGGTGCGCACCGTGGGGAGACCGTCCGTGTCACTGTTGGACACCGAACGAATCACCACTGCAGCCCTCGCGCTGGTGGCCGATACCGGTGGCTTCACCATCCCGCTCCTCGCCAAGAAACTCGGCGTCAGCCCGTCGTCGCTGTACAACCATGTGTCGGGACGCGAAGAGATAGTCGAGTTGTTGCGCGAACGCGCGATGTCCGAGGTCGCGCTACCGGGACACGGGCTCGATTGGCGTGAGACCGTCGCGCAGATCGCCCGCGCGTACCGCGACAGCTACGCCCGCTATCCACGTCTGATTCCGTTGCTCACCGAGCATGCCGTCAACAGTGCTCACGCCTTCGGCATGTACAACGCGCTGGCAGATGCCCTCACAGCGGCGGAATTCGGACCCGCCGACGTGCTGAACATCATCACTGTTCTCGACAGCTTCGTCCTCGGCTCGGCACTCGACCTGGCGGCACCGGAGGCCCCGTGGCGACCGAGTGTCGAAGTCGGTCACGCACTGCGCGCAGCCCTCGACACCGCGTCCTCCAAGTCCTCCCGCTCCGACGAGGCCTTCGAGTACGGACTCCGCGCGCTGTTGGCCGGATTCGATCCGGCGCCCGCGAACATGCTCGACGGCTGATCGCCGGAAGCGACATCGTGGCCCCGGGCATCGGTGAAGTCCAGGTGGGTCGTCAGTCCTCGACGATCAGTGACGGAGTGTCGCGCCGGAGAATGTTGCCCTTGAAGAACTCCGGCTTGCGCAGTGCCACCACTGCCATGACGACGATGCCGAGAACGATGATGCCGACGCCGATGAGGAACACCATGCCGATACCGAACAGTGATGAGCCGCTGCCGAATTCGGGGTCCCAGGCGTCGACCGAGGTCTGCACGAACACCACGGCCATCCCGACGCCACCGAGTAGCGGGGCCAGGAACTTGAAGAAGAAGTTGCGGGTGCTGGTGAACAGCTCCTCGCGGAAGTACCAGACACAGGCGAATGCCGTGATGCCGTAGTAGAAGCAGATCATCAGTCCCAGAGCGGCAATGGTGTCGGTGAGAACGTTGTCGCTCACCACCCGCATCACGGCGTAGAAGCCGGCGGACGCCCCGCCTGCCACGAGCGTCGCGAAGCCCGGAGTGCTGAATCTCGGTGTGATGGAGGCGAACCGCTTCGGTAGGGCCTGGTAGTGACCCATCGCGAGCAGAGTACGCGCCGGTGAGATGAACGTGGCCTGCAGCGAACTGGCGGAGCTGCTCAACACGGCCAGGGACAGCAGGATCGCGAAGGGGCCCATCACCGGCCCGGCGAGGGCGGCGAACACGTTGTCGGTGGTGTCGGGATTCTGCAGTCCGTTTCCGGTGTCACCGGTGCCGGCGAAGAGCAGAGTTGCCACTGCGGTGAGCAAGTACAGCACGATGATGAAGAACACCGTGACCAGCGCTGCACGCCCGGGAATCTTTGCGCTGCCCGAGGTCTCCTCGTTGACCGTCAGGCAGACGTCCCAACCCCAGTACATGAATATCGACAGCGACAGTCCGGCAGTGAAGGCGGAGAAGCTCGGGATCCCGAACGGGTCGAACCAGTCCAGGCTGAACGAGATGTCCTCGGCCCCATCGCCGGAACCGACCTTGACGAACGCGGCAACGATGAACCACGCCATCACCAGCAGCTGGAAGCCGAGCATCGTGTACTGCACGCGCTTGGTCTCCTGCATGCCGCGATAGCAGAGCCACGCCGCCAACGCCATGAACACCAGGCACGTGACGATGTTGACGAGCTTGTTGCCGGTCAGGTCGGCCAAGGAGTCGTTGCTGGTGACCTGGGCGAGAAAGAGATAGAAGAAGTCGACGGCCACTCCGGCCAGGTTCGAGAGCACGATGATGGTGGCCGCGATCAGGCCCCAGCCACCCATCCATCCGACGTACGGGCCGAAGGCCTTCGACGCCCACGTGAACGACGTGCCGCTGTCGGGCTCCGCCGCGTTGAGCTCTCGGTAGCCCAAGGCCACCAGCAACATCGGGATGAAGCCGACGATGAAGATCGCGGGCAGATGTACTCCGACTTCGGTGACCGTCGGCCCGAGCGACGCAGTGAGTGCGTAAGCGGGTGCGATGGTCGAGATGCCCAGCACCACACTGGCGAGCAACCCGAGCTGGCCGGCGGACAGGCCCTTGGACTCGACGTCGACTACCTTGTGCTCATTCATCGTCGGCCTCTCTCGGAACAACGATCATCGGAACGGGAACGACCCGAAGCATCTTGGCGGCAACCGATCCCAGGAAGAGGCGGTGAGGCTGGGCGAGTCGAGACGACCCCACCATCAACACGTCGCCGTCGTGCCAGTCGAGCGAAGAAGCGGCCTTCTCGATGCCGGAGCCCTCCGCCACCGTCAACTGCACGTCCGATCCGGCGGGCAGTTCCGCTTGCACGGTCCGCAGCACCTCCTCGGCCTTGGCGAGACCGTCCGGACCCCGTGCCGATTGCTCTTCTGCGGACACGAGGGAGAGCAGCCGCAGCGGCAACTCGGCGGTGACGGACAGGTCGGTGGCTGCCCGCACGAGTTCGGCTGCCCCCGGCCGATTTCCGATTGCACAGGTGATCTCCCGGATGCGCTGCGGCGGCGAGTGCCGATACCCCCGCGGAGCCAGCGCGAGCGGCACATGCGACACATGCAGAAGATCGCTGGTGACGGTGCCGATCGAATGGCGTCCGAGCAGACCGTCACCGGCCGCACCGACGACGATCATGTAGGCGTCACACTCGTCCACACAGTCGAGCAGGCCCTGTGCGAAGGACTCGTCGAACAACAGGTGTGCGCGTGCCTGTACGTCCTCGGGTACCAGGGTCAGTGCCTCGTCGAGCCAGCCGGTGGCCCGATCGATCAGGATGTCGTCGTATCCGGCCTCGACCGGAGCCTTGGACGGCACCGGCCGCTCCTGCGGCAGTACCAGACAGATGTCCAGTGATGCCTGTAGCGAACGCGCGAGCGTTGCCCCCAGGGCGATTCCGTCTGCTCCACTCGGTGTTGCCTGGTACCCCACGATCAGACGCATGGGCGGACCTTCCCTGAGGTTGGGCGAGCTAATGGCAGGTGCTACCGGGATCGGTGTGGCACGACTTCGGTTCCGACGGTGTGACGTCGAGCGATGGATTTCGATCGAAGAACCCGAACGGCTTGAGCCAGAACGAGACCGTGTCCGCGGGCATCACCGGCCAGTCCTCCGGCCGCGTGATGTGGTGGATGCCGAAGGTGTACCAGACGACGACGTCGGTGTTCTCGATGCTGCGATCCTTCTCGGTCCACTCCGGTAGCCCGTGGTCGATGCCGCTCTGGTTCACGAACTCGCCGCTGGGCCAACGCTCGTCGGGTGAGTTGGGGGTGACCCAGACGGTGTGGCCGATCACCTGGGCGCGCTGGAAGATCGGCGATGCGGGATCGAACATCGACGGGATGGCCGCTCCCGGAACCAACTTGTAGGCGGGCCGGGTGCCGAGGCCGTTGGTGACGTTGTCGTTGACGACTTTCCACGCCTTCTGGGTGTTCCAGTCGTAATCCTGCTTGCCTTCGGACTCGGTGGTCAGCGGAGTGTTGACCTGAGTCAGCGCGAGACCGTAAGGGTTGTCCGGTCCCATCGGAACACGTTGGGTTTCACTGGAATACACGGTGTTCTCGGTGCCGTCGATGTCCAGATCCAGCCGGGCGACCAGGAAGTGCTGATGGTAGGGCGCGTACGTGCGGTTGTCGACCAGCGTTCCGGACGGATGGGTGCCGCCCTCGTCGAAGTGGGTGACGACCATGATGCCCGTCGCGCGGACCTCGCACTCGATGTTGCCGTCCTGATAGAACCGCCAGTAGACGAGGTACTCGTAGTTGGCAACCGTTGCATGGAAGCTGACCGTGAGCCGACGCATCCGTCGCACCTCGGCTCCGGCGTCGTGATCGACGTGCTTCCACAGCACGGCGTTGTCTTCCTCGTGAATGCAGATCGCGTTGGTGATCGTGTACGGCTCACCCTTGCTGTTGTGCAGCACTGCATCGAGGTACCGGATCTCGCCGAGGCAATCGCAGCCGAGCTCGAGCGAGGTGGTCATGAAGCCCAGGCCCCATTCGCCGATGTCGAACGCGGTGCGTCGGTAGTGGTCCTCGGTGTGATCGCGATACGGAACGACCATCTCCGCGAACGACATTCGATTGGCAACGGACCGCACGTTCCCGTTGTCGTTGTAGCTGACGGCGTGCAGCGTCATGCCCTCGCGATAGTTGAACCCCACGCGCAGCGACCAGTTCTGCCACGTCAGCTTGTTGCCGTCGAGCTCGAACGACGGCCCGTCGGTCTGAGTGATCTCGAGGGGCTTCAGGGGTGGGCGTGTGCTCGCGTTCCTGATTCGCTCCGGGATGTGGCGGGGCACGTACTCACCCATGATCTCCGGCCGCTCGACGCGATACGTGTCCTCGATCTCGAGCAGTTCCATCGTGTTGACGTCGATGACGCAGTGGAAACCGCCGACCGGCCCGGCATAGGGATTGGCACCCTCCGAGGCCTTGACCCACGTGTCGGACCAGCCCAGGCGTCGACCCTTGTACTTCTCGGGCGTCACTGCCTCGCCGTAGGTCCAGGTGTCCATGAACACCAGATCCAGATCGGTGATACCGCGATCGGCAAGGGCGGCAATCACATCGGGGTGGGCACGCAGGGTCGCGTCGGCCTCCTCCCACTCGTCGACGGTGAAGTTGGGCTGCACATCCGGAATGTGCGTCCACGATTCGGTGGTGCGATCGTCGAGTGACACCACGGCCTTGAACGTCGTGTTCTCGTTGCGGTTCAACACCACCGAGACTGCTCGACGCGCAGGCACGGTACCGTCCGCGTCGAATGCGGCGATCTCGGACTTGGCCGGTTCGATCATCTCGATCGAGGCGTAGCGCCAGCCGTCGCCGACTCCGTGGTCGCGACCGAGAACCTCGGCTACGGTGGCGAATTCGTCGCTGGACAGGGGATCGAGGGGGTGAAAGGTCATCGAAGAGTCTCCGTCGAGCTCATGACGTGCTTGATGCGGGTGTAGTCCTCGACCCCGTAGGCCGAGAGATCCTTGCCGTAGCCGGAGTACTTGAATCCTCCGTGCGGCATTTCGGCCACCAACGGGATGTGGCAGTTGACCCATACGGCTCCGAAGTCCAGAGCTGCCGAGATGCGCAGTGTGCGTGCGTGATCGGAAGTCCAGACGCTCGATGCGAGACCGAAGTCGACGTCGTTGGCCAGCGCGATCGCCTCCGCCTCGTCGCCGAATTTCTGCACCGTGAGCACCGGGCCGAAGGTCTCCTCCTGCACGATGGGATCGGACTGCTGCACGCCGGTGATGATGGTCGGCTCGAAGAAGAAGCCCGTATCGCCGATGCGCTTGCCACCGGTGACGATGGTGGCGTGTTCGCCGATACCCGCGACCTTGGCGCTCACCTGACCGAAGTGGTTGACGTTGTTCAGTGGCCCGAGGAAGGTATCGGGGTCGTCGGGCAGGCCGACTTTCAGCGTCTTCGCCTTGGCGACAAGGGCATCGACGAGTCCGTCGTGCGCCGACTCGTGGACCAGGACGCGGGTGACAGCGGTGCAGTCCTGGCCGGCGTTGAAGAACGCGGCCTCGGCGATACCGTCGGCGGCTTTGGCGATGTCGACGTCGTCGAACACGATTGCCGGTGCCTTGCCGCCGAGTTCGAGGTGCGCCCGCTTGAGTTGCTTGGCGGCGGCCACGGCAACAGCGATGCCGGCGCGAACGGATCCGGTGATCGAGACCAGGCCGGGAGTCTTGTGTTCCACGATCGCCGCACCGGTGCCGCCGTTCCCGAGCACGACGTTGAACACCCCGTCGGGCACGATGCCCTTCGAGAGCTTCGCGAGCACCAGCGTGCTCTCGGGGTGGTGTCACTCGGCTTGAGCACGATGGTGTTTCCCGCGGCCAGCGCGGGACCGATCTTCCAGATCGCCATCATGAACGGGTAGTTCCACGGGGTCACCTGCCCGACGACGCCGATCGGTTCGCGGCGCACGTACGAGGTGAAGCCGTCCATGTACTCGCCCGCAGATTTGCCCTCGAGCATCCGTGCCGCGCCTGCGAAGAATCGGATCTGATCGGCACCGACAGTGACTTCCTCGGCCGCGATGGTGGCCTTGGGCTGACCGGTGTTGCGGCTCTGCGCCTCGACGATCTCGTCGCTGTGCGCTTCGATGGCGTCGGCGAGCTTCAACAGCACCTTCTGCCGTTCGGTCGGCGTCGTCTTGCCCCAGGTCTCGAATGCTCTGGCAGCGGCCGACATCGCGGCATCGACATCGGCGGCGTCGGAGATGGGGGAGTGGGCGACGATCGACTCGTCCACCGGATTCACCACATCGAGCATCTCGGTGCCCGACGGCGTCACGAACGCCCCGTCGATGTAGTTCTGCAGGACAGGCACCGTCATCACTGAACCCCTAGCGTCGACTGTTTCGGTTCTGCAAAGCCTGCACCTACGGACGAGACTTCGCCACCCGACAAGATGTCCAACTCCCCCGCATCGATCAGGACCGAATGTCGGTCCAACTCGAGCCCGCAGGAGCTGCTCACCGGCTAGCCTGTGGCGGTGGCAGACACAGAGGTGGGGTATCGACAGATCGCCGACGACACCTGGGCATTCATGCGGCCGCCCGGCAGCTGGGGACAGACCAACACCGGACTGATCGTGGCACCGGGTTCGGCGTCGATGCTGATCGACACCGTCTGGGATGTGAACTGGGCGCAGCGAGTCGTCGCCGACACCGCCGAACTGGTCGCCGACGCACCGATCACCGAGGTGCTCAACACCCACTCCGACGGCGATCATTGGTGGGGAAACGACACCGTCCCTGCCACCGCCCGCATCACCACCAGTACCGCGTCGCTGCACGCGATGAAAGAGGAAACACCGCCGAAAGGGGTGGACGCGTTCGCATCTGTCGGCGCGAAGATCGGTTGGGTGCCGGGGCCGGTCGGGGCAATGGGCTCCTACATGGACCGAGTTCGCGGCGAGGCCACCTTCCCCACGAGTCTGCCGAGACTGCCCGACCACACCTTCGACACCACCGAGACCATCGACGTGGCGGGGCGACCGGTCCACCTGCGGTACCTGGGCCCAGCACACACCGAAGGCGACCTCATCGCCCATCTCCCCGACGTCGGAGTCGTGTTCGCCGGCGACCTGCTCTTCATCGACGCCACCCCGGTGCTCTGGCACGGACCTCTGCAGAACTGGATCGACGCGCTCGACCACCTTCTCGAACTCGATGCCGACGTCTACGTTCCCGGCCACGGACCCCTGTGCGGCACCGGCGAGATCCGGGCGCTCCACAACTATTGGACCTGGGTATCCGAGGCCGGACGCAGCTGCTTCGACGCCGGGCTCGGTCCAACCGAAGCCGCCCTCAACCTGCTGAAATCTCCTGAATTCGGGCAGTACTCACACTGGGACTCACCGGAACGACTCATCCTGAGCATGAGCACCCTGTACCGCCTGTGGCGAGGTGAGAAGCCCGCCCCACCCGCACTGACGCGTCGAGCACGCGCGTTCGCCGACGCGGGACGCTACCTCCGGCAGCATCGGCACCGAAAGCCCTAGCCTTCGAATCACGGCGAGCGCAACTGTGGCGCGTCGGCGTCCTTCGGAGGAGCGTGGGACACGTGACCTCCCTTTCGGCCTCGTGGGTTCAGCAGCGCTACCGCGATCCTGCTCTGACGGCATTGGCGTACACGAACGAGACGATCGACGTTCTGCTGTCGCATCACTCGGTGCGGACGTTCACAGACGATCCGATCGACACCGAGACGATCGAGACCATCGTCGCCGCAGCCCAATCCGCGCCGACGTCATCGAACCTGCAGGCCTGGAGCGTGATCGCGGTACGAGACCCGGCGCGCAAGAAGCGTCTGGCGGCGCTGGCCGGGAACCAGGCGTTCGTCGCCGAGGCTGCGGTGTTCCTGGTGTTCGTGGCCGATCTCGGGCGGGCCCGACGGCTCGCCGCAGCGCACGACGCCGAACTCGGCGGTGCCGACTACTTCGACAGTACGATTCTCGGTGCCATCGATGCAGCGTTGGCCGCGCAGAACGCCGTCGTCGCTGCGGAGTCGCTGGGATGGGGGACGGTGTATGTCGGGGCGGTGCGCAACGCACCCGACGAGATTGCTGCCGAGCTGGCACTGGCCGAACAATCGGTTCCGGTGGTGGGCTTGGCGCTGGGCCGAGCGGGCGAGGATACGGCTGGGGTGAAGCCGCGATTGCCCATCTCCTCGGTGCTCCATCACGAAAACTACGACGCCGTGGTGGCCGACGCTGCGGTGCCTGTCTACGAGCAACGATTATCGGAATACTATGTGACACAAGGGCGTACGTCATCCTGGATCTCGTCGGTACTGTCGCGCCTGCGCAGCGGTGAGGCGATCGGTTCGCGTGTGACGCTCAGGCAATCGTTCGAGTCCCTCGGCTGGAAGTCCCGGTAGAACTATGCGCTTTCAGGTTCTCGACATCGTCTTCAACCCTCCGCACCCGGCCACCGGTGCAGTCGTGCACCCGGCCGACCGATTCGACCGGTTGATCGAACTCGCCGTTCTTGCAGAAGAACTGGGCATCGATTCGTTCTCTGTCGGAGAACGGCACGCGGGAGACGTGCTCTCGTCCGCTCCCACGGTGCTTCTCGGCGCGCTCGCCCAGGCGACACATCGCATTCTGTTGTCCACCGGCGTCACCGTCCTGTCGGTGTTGGATCCGATTCGCGTCGCCGAAGACCTCGGCACCGTCGATCAACTGAGTCGAGGCCGCCTCGAAGTCGTCATCGGCAAAGGCAACGAAGTACTGCAGTACCCACTGTTCGGACTCGACATCGCGCGCCAGTACGAGTACCTCACCGAGAACTACGAACTGCTCCGCAGGCTGATCCGTGAGGAGCACGTGGATTGGACCGGGCGCCACCGACATCCGTTGTCCGACGCCACCACACTGCCCAGGCCCTTCGACGGGCCGTTTCGAATCTGGCACGGTTCGGCCACGTCGATCGAGGCGGTCGATCTGGCGGCCGAGTGGGGAGACCCCATCGTGACAGCCAACGCACTGCAGCCGAGGGAGAACTACAAGGAACTCATCGACCGCTACCGCGAGCAGTATCGCAATCACGGTCATGACCCGGACAAGGCGTACGTGGGTGCTGGCTCCGGGGGGTTGTTCCTCGGCACGACGACCGAGGCTGCCGTTGCCGATTATCGGCCGATCTACGAGGGCATCGTCGCGCAGCAGGACAAGCGCAAACACGATCCGGCGGCCAAGGGCAAGGTGACGAGCTTTCGGACCATCGACGACGCGGTAGCGCGGGGGCCCGCACTGGTGGGCTCGTCCGAACGCGTCGCGGCGAAGATACTCGACTACCACGACGCGTACGGCCATGATCTGCAATCGGTTTCGATCAACCACGTACTGGACTTCGAGCGTCAGAAGGACACGTTACGACAGTTCGCCGAAGAAGTGATTCCATTGGTGCGGGCCGAGGTGACGACCACACTGTGGACGACCGAGGACAAAGATCGTGCCAGGGGATTCACGGCGAGTTGACCTGTGCCGTCATTGCCGCGGCGTGGGTGAACAACGTGGTCGGATCCGCTCGGTCCGCAGGGGGTTCGAGTACGACGGTGGTGGCACCGGCATCGATCCAGCGTTGCAGGTTGCTCAGCGCGGCATCGGAATCGGTCGCGGCGGCAATGTAGACGACGATCTCGTGGTCCGGCCCACCATCGATGTGCTCGATGGCCGTTCGCACCTGATCCGGTGACGTCTCGCTCGTGAGGATGGTTCCCACACCGGTGCGTCCGCTCAGGGCCAGAGTCTTCGGCCCCGTCGCACCGACGAGCAGCGGCGGCGGTTGCAGCGGAGGCCAATTCAGCTGCACGTTGTCGAGTGAGACGTACCGCCCCTGCACGGTGACGCTCTCGCCCGCCAACAGTGCGGTGAGCGCTGTCATCTGTTCGGTCAGCAACGTCAGAGGCGACTGCACTCGCGCCCCGATCTGCCCCATCCACGATTGAACTCCGTGTCCGAGCCCCACGCGGAGCCGCCCCGGATGGACACGGGCCACGGTAGCGATCTCCATGGCTGTGGCTGCCACGTTCCGCATCGGAGTCGGTAGCACCCCGATGCCGACGCTCACGTGTTCGGTGTTCGCGAGAACCAGTGCAGCAGCCGACAATCCACCGGAGTAGAAGCAGTCCTCCCACAACCACACCTCGTCGACGCCTGCGCGGTCGGCCGCACGAGCCGCGTCGACGAGATCCTCCGGCGCAAGTTCGGGTCGCAGTACAACGCCGATGCGTGTCATTGCAGTCTTCCTTTCTTCTCAGCGAACGAGATACGGCGACACCGAACTTCGGTGCTCGTCGATGTCGAGGTCCTTACCCAGTGGCGGAAACGCGCGTTGCGGGCAGTTGGAACGCTCGCACACCCGGCAGCCCGCTCCGATCGGTGTCGCCGCCGCCGAGCCCTGTACGTCCAGACCGTCGGCGTACACCAGCCGACCGGCGTGGCGCAGTTCGCATCCGAGGCCGATGGCGAAGGTCTTGCCGGGCTGTCCGTATCGCGCGGCACGTCGCTCCACGGTGCGTGCGATCCACAGGTAACTGCGGCCGTCGGGCATCTCGGCGATCTGCGTCATGATCTTGCCCGGATAGGCGAAGGTCTCGTACACGTTCCACAGCGGGCACGTGCCACCACTGGACGAGAAGTGAAAGCCCGTGGCGGACTGGCGCTTCGACATGTTCCCGGCGCGATCGACGCGCACGAACGAGAACGGAACACCCCGTAACTCGGGTCTCTGCAAGGTGGACAGGCGATGGCAGATGGTCTCGTAGCTGACCGAGAAGAAGGCCGAGAGCCGCTCGATGTCGTACCGGAAATCCTCGGCGACGTCGTGGAACTGGTGATACGGCAACACCGTCGCGGCCGCGAAGTAGTTCGCGAAACCGAGCACCGCCAACTTCTTCGACGACTCACTGGTGAAGTTGCCCTCGTCGGCCATCTTCTTCAGCAGATCCCCGCATTCGAGATAGGCGAGTTCGGCGGCGTACCTGAACACCTTCTGCCCGCCGGACAGATGCGGTGAGATCTCCAGCACTCGCGTCTGCGGATCGAACCGATGCAGCACGTTCTCGCCGAGGTCGATGCGATTGACGATCTGCACGTCGTGAACCGTCCGCAGCCGCTTGGCGATCTCGCCACCGACGTCGGCGCGATGGAACCGGATTCTCGAGGTCAGAGCCTCTGCCGCAGTGTCCAATTCGTGCAGATAGTTCTGTCGCTGATAGAAGTAGTCACGCACTTCCTCGTGCGGCTTGCTGATCGAACCACTGCCACTGCCGTCGGAGAACCGCTCCTCGGTAGCGGCCAACAGCTGAGCCGTCGTATTGCGGTATCGGCGGTGCATGTTGACCATCGCCCGCGCCAACTGCGGGTGAGAGCTGACCATCTGCGCGATCTCGTGGGCATCGGCATCGATCCCCATATCCTGATCGAGCGCCACCTCGCGGAGTTCGGCAACCAGCCTGGTGTCGTCCTCGGAGGAGAAGAACGACGTGTCGACGCCGAACACCTCGGAGATCCGCAGCAACACCGGCACCGTCAGTGGACGCACGTCGTGCTCGATCTGGTTGAGATAACTGGCGGAGATTCCGAGCTTCTGCGCCAGTGACACCTGGCTCATGCTGCGTTCGCTGCGGAGCTGCCGAAGCCGCACGCCGACGAAGGTTTTCGACATATCGCCAGGCTACGCCTGCGAAGAATCGGGTTAACACCGTTCGCAATCGGCTACTGGGTCACAATTCGACAGCCAACGGGAACATTAGCCGAAGTAAGGGCGTATACCGGTGTACGAGCTATTCACCACGCACCACGAGGAGCGGTCATGTCCAATCGTCAACGCACATCGGAAATCGTCAGGGACGTCGTCGTCTTCGTCACCGGAGCCGTGCTCGTCGCATCGACCGTCTGGCTTCCCGTCCAGGGAGACCAGGAAGTCACCGGTGCCATCCTCGTGCTCGGCATCCTTGCGGCGTCGTCTGCACTCTGGGCCATCGGATCCTCGTCGAGACAGAGTCATTGGACCCACGTCGGCCTCGGGTTGCTGCTTGCTGTCTCGCCCGCGCTGATGGTGTTCCCGTCCGGATTGCTCGCCGCCGACCTGTTCGCGATCGTCGGAGGACTCGTCATCGCCGCGATGGGCGGCCTCGGTGTGCTGGCCTCGCGTCGGACGCCGATCACGTCGCAGGTGATTGCACACAGCGACGACCGAACCGGCGTTCGCATCTGATCTCGGCAACCGGTGCGCCACTCCCGGGGCCGCGTGCGAAAAATGTCATACGCGGGTCCGGGAGTGGAGCATTTTCTGCTCTGTGGGTTCATCGCGGCGCCTGATGCAATGGGTGCTCCACTCGGCGCGGTGGATCCGGTAAATCCCTCGTGCGGACCGGCGAGTGGAGCATTGTGTGCTCTCATCGCCGCGATTCCCGACGCCGCCTGACAACCGACGCGATTTCGGCAGCCACCACATCCGGCGCGGCAAGCACATCGAACGCCGAGTAGCGCAGCACCAACCAGCCACCCAGTACCAGGGCGTTCTGTCTATGTCGATCCTTGCTGAACACCTCTGCTGCACTGTGGAATTCGCGTCCGTCCACCTCGATGATCGTTCGGCTGCGACGGTCGACGAGGTCGCAGACGAACGAGCCGACTGTCGCATTCATCTCCAGATACAGGCCGATCCGATGCAATGCCCGGCCGAGGGCCCGCTCCGGTTCCGAGGCGAACCTCGTCACTGCCAACCGGACCTGACGGGCCAACTCTGCGTTGCCGCGTCGACCCGGGAATCGCTCGAGTAGGCAGATGAGCGACGCAGGGTCGAGTCCGAACTTCAGACGCTCGTCGATCAGCAACTCGGCCTCTTCGCGAGGGAGTGCCGCCAGGCAATCGAGCATCGTCTGCGCAGGAGTGGTGCAAGGCAGTGACTCGACCTCGTCGACGAGCCGGGAATCGAGTGCGCGACGGTGCAGTCGGAGCCATGGCGGTGGTCGCAACCGGGCCGAGCGGGGGACGGTTGCATCGAGAGTGGACGGCTCGGTCGTCCAGCCGCGTAGGTATGCGGCCGAACGGTGACTGAGTACGGCATCGGGTCGCCACAGGGCGATGGCCCGACACCGATCCATCGTCGACGGCTCCCCGCGCATATGGACCGTCGGCAGAACGCGGGTGAAGCGTCGCGAGACGGTGCTGGGATGGAGTCCGGAGGAGACGAGCTGTCGGAATGTGGAGGGGCCGGGAGTGGAGCCTTCGGAATGACCGGGTTGGGCGGGAGTGGAGTCTGCGGAATGACCGGGTTGGGCGGGAGTGGAGTTGGCTGTCATGGGTGCAGCGTCGGCGATGGCGTGGGTGGTCTTCGATGCTCGACCTGGGGAAATCGAAAGCCCTGTGGACAGGTGCCAGCCTGTGGATGAGTGCAACTTCTGCTCCACTCGGTGGCGTCGGTCGGGGGATCCCCGCGAAAGTGGTGTCGAGGGGAGCAACCCGTGCCATGTTCACATCGTGAGATCGGAGTACTGTGATGTCGATCACAAAGTGCTCGGTTTCTGACTCGATTCAGACGCCCTCGTCAAACCGTACAAGCGTCCGGTAAAGAATTTTGTTCATTCCGTTCATCAACTGGGGATTCATCGCTACTGGCGAGTAACCACGCTGTCCGATCGGAGAGGTTTGTGTCGACCAAAAATTTGCAACATTAGCAACGACGCCCGTAAAGCTAGCCAAGATTGGCACTAACAACTGGTAGACGCATGTTTTCGGGTGTGCCATTGTTCTGGAGTACACCAGAAGGGCCTGGCAACGATGTGAAGATTCGTCTCGAGGCAGGCCGAGAAGCAGAAGAGACTGGAGCTGAAGATGTCGACCACCGGCACCCCGAAGACCACCGCCGAGATCCAGCAGGATTGGGACACCAACCCCCGCTGGAAGGGCGTCACCCGTAACTTCACCGCACAGCAGGTCTCCGACCTCCAGGGCACCGTCGTCGAAGAAGCGACCCTCGCTCGCCGCGGCAGCGAGATCCTGTGGGACCTCGTCAACAACGAGGACTACATCAACTCGCTCGGAGCCCTCACCGGCAACCAGGCCGTGCAGCAGATTCGCGCCGGCCTCCAGGCGATCTACCTCTCCGGCTGGCAGGTCGCAGGCGACGCCAACCTCTCGGGCCACACCTACCCGGACCAGAGCCTCTACCCGGCCAACTCGGTGCCGTCCGTCGTCCGTCGCATCAACAACGCACTCCTGCGCGCCGACGAGATCGCCAAGATCGAGGGCGATACCTCCGTCAAGAACTGGGTCGCACCGATCGTCGCCGACGCCGAAGCCGGCTTCGGTGGCGCACTGAACGCCTACGAGCTGCAGAAGGCCATGATCGTGGCCGGCGCCGCAGGCGTGCACTGGGAGGACCAGCTCGCATCGGAGAAGAAGTGCGGCCACCTCGGCGGCAAGGTGCTCATCCCCACCCAGCAGCACATCCGCACCCTGACCTCGGCACGCCTCGCGTCCGACGTCGCCGACGTCCCGTCGGTCATCATCGCCCGCACCGACGCCGAGGCAGCCACGCTGATCACCTCCGACGTCGACGAGCGTGACCGTGAATTCCTCGACGGAACCCGCACCGCAGAAGGATTCTTCGGCGTCAAGAACGGCATCGAGCCCTGCATCGCCCGTGCGAAGGCCTACGCCCCGTACGCCGACCTCATCTGGATGGAGACCGGCGTGCCGGATCTCGAGGTCGCCAAGAAGTTCTCCGAGTCGGTTCGCAGCGAGTTCCCGGACCAGCTGCTCGCCTACAACTGCTCGCCTTCGTTCAACTGGAAGGCGCACCTGGACGACGCGACCATCGCGAAGTTCCAGAAGGAACTCGGTGCCATGGGCTTCAAGTTCCAGTTCATCACCCTCGCAGGCTTCCACTCGCTCAACTACGGCATGTTCGACCTGGCACACGGCTACGCCCGCGAAGGCATGACCGCGTTCGTCGACCTGCAGGAGCGCGAATTCAAGGCTGCCGAAGAGCGCGGCTTCACCGCCATCAAGCACCAGCGTGAGGTCGGTGCAGGCTACTTCGACCGCATCGCCACCACCGTCGACCCCAACACCTCGACGGCAGCACTGAAGGGCTCCACCGAAGAAGGCCAGTTCCACTAAGCAGTTCCGCCTCTCCGGATTTTCAGCGCACTAGTCAGGCGGTCCGCAACATTCGTTGCGGGCCGCCTGTTCTGTACGACGAAGGTTTTGGGCGTACCCGGTAAGAGTTACCCGCATCTCACTTCAACCTGTTGTGCCGCAACATCAATGACTAGGAGCCTCCTGTGACGGTCGAGAGGGTGGGGATCGTCGGAGCGGGGCAGATGGGTGCAGGAATCGCGGAGGTCTGCGCCCGTGCGCACGTCGACGTGTTGGTCCACGAACAGACCCGCGAACTGGCGACGGCCGGTCGCAGCCGCATTCTGCAATCGCTGGACCGCGGCGTCAGCAGCGGCAAGATCACCGAACGTGAGCGTGAGCAAGCGGCATGCAGGCTGCGATTCACCGCCGACCTCGCCGACTTCGGCGACCGCCAACTGGTCGTCGAAGCAGTGCTCGAAGACGAGAAGATCAAGACCGACATCTTCGCCGAACTCGACTCGGTGGTGACCGACCCAAATGCCGTCATCGCCTCCAACACCTCCTCCATTCCCATCGTGAGCCTGGGAGCCGCCACGACGGCACCCGGCCGAGTCGTGGGTCTGCACTTCTTCAACCCGGTCCCGGTACTGCCACTCGTCGAGCTCGTCACCACCGACCTGACGTCACCGGCAGTGGCAGACCGGGCCGAGCGCTTCGCGGGCGATGTTCTCGGCAAACAGGTCGTGCGCTCGGCAGATCGATCGGGCTTCGTCGTCAACGCGTTGCTCGTGCCGTATCTGCTCTCCGCGATTCGCATGGTCGAATCCGGGTTCGCCACCAAGGAAGACGTCGACAAGGCGACGGTGCTGGGTCTGGCGCACCCCATGGGGCCGCTCGCACTCGCCGATCTGATCGGCCTCGACACGGTCAAAGCCATTGCAGATTCGATGTACTCGGAGTTCGAGGAACCCCTCTTCCTAGCACCGCCGCTGCTGCTGCGAATGGTCGAATCCGGGCACATGGGCAAGAAGGCCGGAGCCGGTTTCTACCGCTACGAGAACGGCCGAATCGCAAAGTAGACACCGCCGCGGGCGGGTTGCCCCGCGACGGTCACCGGACCGCTATTGTCGGTCTGCGAATGCAGTCACTTCGATCACAGGAGCATGTCAGTGAGCAAGTCCACGAAGTCGAACAGTGTGGTTCCCAAGGCATTCGGGATCGGGTTGGCGGCCACCGGCGCCGCCCACTTCGTGGTGCCCGAGGCGTTCGAGGGAATCACCAAGCTTCCGTTCCCCAAGGACACTCGGACCTGGATCAGTCGCAACGGAGCCACCGAACTGGCGGTCGGTGCCGCGATCGCATACCCCAAGACTCGCAAGATCGGACTGATCGGTCTGGGCGCATACGTTCTGTGGCTCGGCGGCAACATCGCCAAGAACAGCTGACGTTACTGTTGCGAACGACTCGTTTAGAGTAGGAATAGCCTGGTCGAGGCGGTAGCTGCCTTGCGCTTGCACCGATGCGTAGGTAGCAATGTACTTATGACTTCAGCTACCGCTTACCAGGCCACCGCTCCTGACGCCCCGCTCGAGAAGGCGACGATCGAGCGACGCGCTGTCGGACCGCACGACATCCTCATCGACGTCAAGTTCGCCGGCATCTGTCACTCCGATATCCACACCGCCCGTAACGAGTGGGGTGGCACCACGTACCCCGTCGTTCCCGGGCACGAGATCGCAGGCATCGTGGCCGAGGTCGGCTCCGAGGTGACCAGCCGCAAGGTGGGCGACCGCGTCGGCGTCGGCTGCTTCGTGGACTCCTGTGGCGAGTGCGAGGCGTGCAAGGACGGCGACGAGCAGTACTGCACCAAGGGCGTCGTCCAGACGTACAACTCGAAGACCTACGAGGGCGAGTTCACCCACGGCGGCTACTCCACCCAGATCGTCGTGACGGAGAAGTTCGTTCTCGGAATCCCGGAGGGCGTCGAGCTCGACGTCGCCGCACCTCTGCTGTGCGCAGGCATCACCCTGTACTCGCCGCTCAAGCACTGGGGCGCAGGACCGGGCAAGAAGGTCGCCATCATCGGCATGGGCGGCCTCGGCCACATAGGCGTCAAGATCGCGCACGCACTCGGAGCACACGTCACCGTGCTGAGCCAGACCGACGCCAAGGAAGCCGACGGCAAGGCCTACGGTGCCGACGAGTACTACGCCACCAAGGACACCACCGCCCTCAAGGATCTGCAGGGCAAGTTCGACCTGATCCTCAACACGGTCTCCGCGAACCTGCCGATGGGCAAGTACCTCGGACTGCTCGCCCGCAACGGCACCCTCGTCGAGCTCGGTGTTCCCGAGAAGCCCCTCGAGGTGCCCGCGTTCAACCTGCTGGCCAACCGTCGCTCCTTCGCCGGTTCGATGGTCGGTGGCATCGCCGAGACCCAGGAAATGCTCGACTTCTGCGCCGAGCACCACATCGGTGCCGAGATCGAGGTCATCCCGGCCGAGAAGATCAACGAGGCATACGACCGCGTCGTCAAGTCCGACGTGCGCTACCGCTTCGTGATCGACGCAGCCACGCTGTAAATCTTCACCCAGCTGTACCCAGCATGAGAGAAGGGCCCGCGACGCAGTGTCGCGGGCCCTTCTCGTTCAGCTCTCGGCGAGACGCTTCTTCTCGTGTTCGACGTCGAAATCGGCTGCGGGCCAATCGAGATCGAGTTTCTCCAACGTGTCGATCAGGATCTCCGTGACAGCCAGGCGGCTGTACCATTTCCGATCGGCCGGTACGACGTACCACGGTGCATGATCGACGTCGGTCCGATCCAGCACCCGCTGATACGCCGCCCGGTACTGCGGTAGGAAGCCACGCTCGGTGACGTCGCCCGGGTTGTACTTCCAATGCTTGTCGGGCCGATCGAGCCGCTCCTGCAACCGCTTCTTCTGCTCGTCTGCAGAGACGAACAACGCGACCTTCACCACGACGGTTCCCTGTTCGGTCAATTCCTTCTCGAAGGCGTTGATCTCGTCGAATCGCTTCTCCCACACCTGCCGTGGCACCAAGTCGTGGACCGCGACGACGAGGACGTCCTCGTAGTGGGAGCGATCGAACACCCCGATGCGGCCGGCCCGCGGAAGTGCTTTGCGGATTCGCCACAGGTAGTGGTGTTGTTTCTCTTCCTGAGTCGGCACCCCGAACGACGCCAGGTCCACGCCCTGCGGATCGACCATGCCGATGACGTGCTTGACCATTCCGCCCTTGCCTGCGGTGTCCATGCCCTGGAGTACCAGCAGAACCGACCTGGTTCCACCCGCGCGCCCATGGGCGTAGAGCTTCTCCTGCAGCGCGGCCAGTACCGCACCCCGCTGTTCGAGGACGTCGTTGCCGTGGGCCTTCTTGCCGTCGAATCCCGGAGTTGCGGTGAAATCGATGTCCTCCACGCGTGGAGACGCGCCGGCACGCAGCACGTCGACGGGAGAGAGCGTCCACAATTTCGAGTTGTCGGCCATGACCGATGAGACTACTTCTCTACCATGGGGATCATGGCCCCTACCATCGCAAAAGCCGAGACCGTGTCGCGTGAGGAATTGCTCGAATTCGTCTCTCCGCGGCACCATCACACCCTGATCACCCGCAAGCGCGACGACGGCCTGCAGGTCTCCCCGGTTTCGGCCGGGGTCGACTCGGAAGGCCGCATCGTCATCGCCACGTACCCCGAGCGCGCGAAGGTGCACAACATTCGCCGCAACTCCGCCGTCACGGTGTTGGTGCACAGTGATGATTGGAATGGCGACTACGTCCAGGTCGACGGTACCGCCGAAATCATCGATCTTCCCGACGCGGTCGAGCCTCTGGTGGAGTACTTCCGCAGCATCGCCGGCGAGCACTCGGACTGGGACGAGTACCGCGCGGCGATGGTGAAGCAGGGAAAGTCGTTGATACGCATCGTGATCGACACCTGGGGACCGATCGCCGCGGGTGGCTTCCCTCCAGGGAGAGTGTGACAAGCCCCCCAGGGAGGGTGTGATCTAGCCCTTCAGTGGTGCCGCGAAGAGCGGCACTGCGTTCTCCAGTGCGTATCGGGTGCCTGCGACCGAGGCTGCCGAGAATGCGTTGGAGAGGTTCTGATCTCCGAGCACCACGAGGCGTCCGTCGCGTGCCGACGGCAGGCCCTGGATCGACGGGTTGTCGGTGATCACCTCGGGTCCGGTGCCGATGGGGAACATGACGGTGAGGTCGGCATCGAGCGCGGAGATGTTCTCCTCGGAGAGTTCGATGCTGAATGCTCCCGGCTGCGCGAGGTTCTGGACGGCCGGGGTGTTCTCCATGCCCAACGACTCGAGGAAGTCGACGCGGGTGTCGCCGCGGACGTAGGCACCGACCTGTCCGCTGTAGAGCGTGCCGACGGCGACGGTCTTGCCGGCGAATTCGGGGTTGGCGGCGATGGTGTCGTCGACCAGTGCCTGGGTGTCGTCGACGAGCTTCTTGCCCTCGTCGACCTTTCCGAGCGCTTGGGCAACGATCTCGGTCTGGCCGTCCCACGTGGTGCCGTAGGCGACGTCGGTTCCCGGCGGCGCGGCGACAGTCGGGGCGATCTCGGACAGGTCGTCGTAGACGGCTTTGTCGTTGGTGCTACGAGTCCACAGGATCAGATCCGGTGCCAGCGCCGCCACCGACTCCATGTCGACGTCGAAGGTGCCGACGATCGTGGGGTCGGTGTCGTAGGTTTCGTCGACCCACGGGCCGAGGCCGTTTCCGCCGACTCCGAGCCAGTCACTCGCTCCGACAGGTTGGACGCCGAGCGCCAGTGCGGTCTCGGCGTCCGACCAGCCGAGTGCAACCACGCGCTGCGGATTCGCCGGGACCTCGACGTCGCCGAACATGTCGGTGACGACGACACCACCGGCCTCCGAGGGGTCGGTGGTGTCGCCGTTGTCGGAGCTGCATGCGGTCAGAGTGAGGGCGAGGGCGAGGGTTGCCGCAGGCAGAGCCAACGAACGAGAAATGTGCATAGGGCACGCTAACCTATCAAGCGCTGAAATGCTCCACGATCTTCGCGCAGAAGGCCGGCAGGTCGTCCGGATTGCGGCTCGACACCAGGTTGCCGTCGACGACCACTTCCTCGTCGACGACGGTTCCTCCCGCGTTGCGAATGTCGGTTCGGATGCTCGGGTAGGACGTCAACGTCCGGCCCTTCACGACGTCCGCCTCGACGAGAGTCCAGGCACCGTGGCAGATGACGCCGACCGGTTTGCGGGCTTGTACGAATGCGCGCACGAACGCCACCGCGTCCGCGTCGACGCGAAGTTGGTCGGGGTTGGTGGTGCCGCCGGGCAGGATCAGCGCATCGAAGTCGTCCGCGGAGACATCGGCGACGACGCGGTCGACCGTGAAGGTGTCGGCGGCATTGACGTCGCTCTCCATCGCTTGGATGTCACCATGGTCGAGTGCCACCAATGTGACTGTGGCTCCGGCATTTTCGACGGCTTCACGAGGCTGAACCAGTTCGACCTGCTCGACGCCGTCTGTAGCGAGAATGGCGATGCGGCGTCCGGTCAATGTATCGGTAGTCATACCTGTTCGAATGTCCGACCGGACCGGATCTCAAACTGACGAGTGATGGTACGAATGGAGACATGAGCGAATCACCCATCGAAACGCCCACCGAGGATCGGGTCGAGCAGAGTCTGCCGATCGTCGACGAGTCCGGCGAGCCGAGTACGAGTGATCTGCCCGTCGAGGCCGACGTCCGGGACGTGCTGGATCAACGAGCCGAGGTCCCGCTCGACGACGACGGGTACGACGAGCGCTAGGGCGTGCCTGGTTCGACGACGAGAGGGTGCGGCTGCGACTTGAACTTCGCGGGGGAGCCGTCGGCCATGGCGACTCCGTGGATGCCGCCCCACATCATCATGCAGAGATAGTCGATCAGATCGTCCGCGGACATGGACTTGTTGGAGATCCACCAGTGCGTGGCCAACTGAACCGCGCCGACGATCGCGAAGGCCCACGGAACCGAACCGCCCGAGTCCATCTCGCGTTGCCGTAGGCGCTCACCCAACACGGTGGAAAGCAACTCGGCGATCATGCGCTCGGACTCGGCGACGACGTCGCGATTGTTGCCGGCGTTGTTCGCCATGACGTACAGGTACACCTCGGGATCGGTGGCCACCGTCTCGACATAGGCGGTCACGACGACGCGGGTGAGTTCGTACTCGTCGAGCTCGTGCGAGATGGCCGCGTAGATGCGAGGTGCCAGGGTCGTCTCGACGTACCGCGACATGGTCGCGCTCGTCAGGTCGTTCTTGTCGGTGAAGTAGCGGTAGAGCACCGTCTTGGAGATACCGATCTCCGACGCGATCTCGTCCATTCCGATCTCGCGGCCCCGCAACCGGATCGCAGCCAGCGTGCCGTCGACCAACTCCTCGCGTCGCGCGATCTTGTGCTCACGCCACCGACGTTTGCGGCCGTCCGGCTTCTCGGCCTTGGGCTTGTCCTCGCTCGGCTCGGACTCGTCCAGCTTTGCCTCCGTCGTATTTCTTGCCACGACCACCACCCTATGCGCCTGCTCGGACACCGTCGCAGGGTGCGTCCGGTTGGTCCGAGGTATTTCTGGGCACAATGTCGGTTGTGCAGCTGATGAACTTCGACGACGACACCAAACGCCGCGACCTCCGCAAGATGAAGACGGTCGCGACGGGCTTTCTCGTCTTCGCATCGATCGTCTACATCTTCTGCCGCTGGCAGGAGTCGACGGGTGCAGGTGCCTGGGTGGGCTACGTGCGCGCGGCATCGGAAGCGGGAATGGTGGGCGCACTCGCGGACTGGTTCGCGGTGACGGCCCTGTTCAAGCACCCGCTCGGCATCCCGATTCCGCACACGGCCTTGATCAAGAAGAAGAAGGACCAGCTGGGTGCGAGCCTGAGTTCGTTCGTCGGCAGCAACTTCCTCGCCCCCGAGGTCGTGTCGGAGAAGGTCGCGTCCGCGCAGGTTCCCCTGCGGTTGGGGACCTGGCTCGCTCAGCCGGACAACGCCGAACGGGTCGCGGCCGAGGCGGCGACCGTGTTGCACGGCGTTGTCGACGTCCTCAACGACGAGGACATCACCGCCGTCATCGACAGCACCATCGTGCGTCGACTCGCCGACCCGCAGTGGGGACCGCCGATCGGCCGGATTCTCGACGAACTGCTCCGCGAGAATCGCCAGCTGCCGTTGATCGACATGCTCGCCGAGCGCGCTCACCAGTGGGCGCTCGGCAGCCAGGAGATGATCGATCGCGTCGTCGCGCGGGACTCCCCGAACTGGTCGCCGAAGTTCGTCGACACCCTGTTGGGCGAGAAGGTCTACAAGGAGCTCGTCGAGTTCACCTGGAAGATTCGCTCCAACCCCGAACACGACGTACGCCTGGCCGCCAACAAGTTCCTCGTCGATTACGCCAACGACCTGCAGCACGACCCGGTCACCATCGAGAAGGCCGAGAAGCTCAAGGCGCAGATCATGGGGCGCGAGGAGATCACCGGCCTCGCCGCGGCGACGTGGAAGGTGGCCAAGCGGCTGATCACCGAGTCGGTGGACGATCCGACGAGCACGCTGCGCACCAAGATCAAGGAGAACACCGCCAACCTCGGGGTGCGCTTGCGCGACGACGAGGAATTGCGCGGCAAGGTCGACGGCTGGCTCCTCGGTGGGGCGAGTTACATCGCCGCGAACTACGCGGACGAGATCACCACGATCATCGGGGACACCGTCGCGCGGTGGGATGCCGAGGAGGCGAGCAAGAAGATCGAACTGCAGGTCGGACGCGATCTGCAATTCATTCGCATCAACGGAACCGTCGTCGGTTCCATCGCCGGTCTCGCCATCTACACGATCTCGGATCTGATCTTCGGGCACTAGTGCTAGCAGAGTGCTTGCAATAGTTAGCACCCTTCGGTACCGTCCAGTAGGACACCGAAACAGGAGGCCGATATGGCCGAGAACGAGGGGGATCTGGTCGCCAAAGCGACCGAGGCGACGCAGGTCGTCGCCGAGGCGGGGGATCTGGTCGCTGCAGTGGTCACCACTGCGGCCCAGGACATCGGCAGCTACATCCGGTCCCAACGAGAAGCCGCGCAGGTATCCATGCGGCAACTCGCCAGCCGGGCCGGAGTGAGCAACCCCTACCTGAGCCAGATCGAACGCGGACTGCGCAACCCGTCCGCAGAAGTGCTAGCGCAGATAGCCAAGGGTCTGCGCGTCTCCTCCGAGGTGCTGTACGTCCGGGCCGGGATCTTGGAAGCGCGTCCCCACGGTCCGGTGCGCGAAGCTCTGCTCGGCGATGAGCACATCACCGAACGGCAGAAGCAAGTGCTGATCGAGATCTACGACTCGTTCTGTCGTGAGAACGAGTCGACGCAGGAGCCCGAACCCGACGAACAGGAGACACCCGATGTCTGATTCCAAGAACTTCGAGAACGTCAAGACCCCGATCTTCGCAGCCGTCGGTGCAGGCGACGCCGTCGTCCAGGCCGTGGCCGACGTCGTCGCTCAGGTGCGCTCGCGCGCCGAGAGCCGCACCAGCGAGGTCAACGCCCGCATCGCCGACATCTCCGAAGACGTCACCGAGGGCGTCGAGAGCCTGCGCGAGCGGCTGGCGAACCTGCCCGCAGAGCTCCCCGACGAGATCGCCGAGCTGCGCGAGCGCTTCACCCCCGAAGAGCTGCGCAAGGTTGCCGAGGCATACCTGAAGGTGGCATCCGACCTCTACACCTCGCTCGCCGAGCGCGGCGAAGAGACCGTCGAGCGCATCCGCCGCACGCCCGCCGTCGAAGAACGCCTCGAACGCGCCAACGCCGCTGCAAACGACGTCGTCGACCTCACCGAGCAGGCCCTCGGAACCGTCGCCTCGCAGACCCGCGCAGTGGGTGAGCGTGCCGCTGCACTGGCCGGTCTCGCATCGGACAAGGTCCGCGAGGGTGCCGAGGAGATCTCCGACGCCGCCGACGAGCTCGCCGAGAACATCGACGAAGCAGGCGACGAGGCCAAGGACAAGGCCATCAAGGCGTCCGACAAGGTGAGCGGCGCGGCGGGCACGGTCGAGGCCAAGACCCGCAGCAACGCCAACTCGCCGATCAAGAAGACCCCGGCACCGGCCAAGAAGACCGCACCGGCACCGGCAGCCAAGAAGTCCACCCCGGCTCCGGCCAAGAAGGCTCCGGCGAAGAAGACCACTCGCTAAAGCACTCGTAAAGAAAACGACCCCTGCGCCGAGCGGCGCGGGGGTCGTTTCTCGTACACTGACCGCGTGAGCATCGCCGGCAGCTTCAGCTACTACATCCTGACCTTTCTGCAGATCCTCGGAGTGGTAGGTGCAGGATTCGCGATCTTCCACGCATTGCGTCAGCGCGCCGACGCCTTTCCTGCCGTGGACAAGCTCACCAAGAACGCGTGGCTGGCCATCCTGTTCGTCGGCCTGCTCCTCATCCTCGTCTCCGGAGTGATCGGATTCCTGGGCATCATCGGCGTCGTCGCCGTGTGCGTGTACCTCGTCGACGTACGGCCCAAGATCGACAGCATCCAGCGCGGACCTCGCTGGTAACCAGCCGCGTCGACGCCCGTTCGGTTCTGGGCGTAGCCTCTACCGCACCCGCTCGGGGGATACAGGTGGAGGGGAATCAGTGGTTTCACGCAAGGTAATCGAACGCGCGCTGTTCGGAGTCGGCAGTGCGGCCGTCGCGGCAGGCATCGGTACGTTCGTCGTTCGGCGGCGTCGCCTGCACTCGTTCACCAAGACGACCGACGTCCAGCCCGACGAGCTGCTGCAGTACCCCACCTTCGAGCCGCACATCACCGAGGTGGTCACCGACGACGGTGCCCACCTGCACGTCCGTAGCTACGGTGACTCCGATGCCGCGCCGATCGTCTTCAGCCACGGCTGGACCTGCTCGGCGGACTACTGGTACCCGCAGATCAACGCCCTCGCCGGCCGCTACCGCGTCATCGCGTACGACCAGCGCGGCCACGGCCGCAGCGACGTGGGAACGCGACCACTGAGCCCCGACGTGCTGGCCGACGACCTCGCTGCGGTCCTCACCGCCACCGTCGACGAGGACAACAAAGCTGTGCTGGTGGGTCACAGCATGGGCGGCATGTCGATCATGGCCTGGGCCGGAAACTATCCCGAACAGGTCGATCGCCTGGTCAGTGCCGTCCTGCTCGCCAGCACCGCGACCGACTCACTCGTCCGCGAAACCACCGTCATCCCACTGCCGCAGCGCTTCCCGCGCCTCCCGACCCCCGTGGGCAAAGCCGTGCTCAGCTCGGCGCTTCCGCTGCGGCCGTCGCCGGTGACCCGCCAGGCCATCAAGTACATCTCCATGGCACCAGGAGCGACACCGGCCGAGGTGGCGTTCTGCGAGAAGATCGTGCTCGAATGCGCCCCGCGCACCCGCGGCATCTGGGGTGCCGCGCTCAGCGACCTCGACATCCACGAAGCGCTCGAGAACATGTCCGTTCCCACCAGCGTGCTCGTCGGATCGGCCGACCGACTGACCCCACCCGTGCACGCCCGCAAACTCGCCCGCGCCCTCGACGATCACGACCACCTGAGCAGACTGATCGTGATCCCCGGCATCGGACACATGAGCTCCGTCGAGGCAATCGACGAATTCAACACCGAAGTGGTTCGGCTCCGGAACTTGTGATCTAGCTGAACACCACGGTCTTGCGGCCGTGCACCAGGACGCGATCCTCCAGGTGCCACCGCAGGCCACGGGAGAGCACCAGCTTCTCGATGTCGCGGCCCTGACGCACCATGTCGGCCACCTCGTCGGAATGGTCGACGCGGATGACGTCCTGCTCGATGATCGGACCCGCGTCGAGCTCGGCCGTCACGTAGTGGCACGTCGCGCCGATCAGCTTCACGCCCCGCGCGAACGCCTGGTGGTACGGACGCGCGCCGACGAACGACGGCAGGAAGCTGTGGTGGATGTTGATGGCCCGGCCCGCCCAGTGTGCGCACAGCGACTCGGGCAGAACCTGCATGAAGCGTGCCAGCACAACCGCGTGCGGATCGTAGGAATCGACCAGCGACCGCACCTCCTCGAAGGCGGGCCCGCGCTCGGCCGGATCCTTGGCGAACTCGACGTGATGGAACGGGGTGCCGTGCGCCGCGGCGATCGGCTCGAGCGACTTGTGGTTGCCGATCACCGCGGAGATCTGAGCGGGCAGTTCGCCGCCCGCAGCGCGCCCGAGGAGGTCGTGCAAGCAGTGCGCCTCCTTGCTGACGAGTAGGACCACGCGCTTGGGCTCACCCGAATCGTGAAGTGTCCATTCGGTTTCCGGGCCGAGCTCGGCAGCCACCACCGCGAAGCGCGTCCTCAGCTCCTCGATGCTCATGTCCACCGACGACGCGCGCACCGCCTGCCGGGTGAAGAACCAACCGGTGTCGGGATCGGCGTGATAAGCGGCCTCGACGATCCATCCACCGACCTCGGCGAGGAAGGTCGAGATGCGGGCGACGATGCCCGTCTTGTCGGGGCAACCGAGCGACAGAACGTAACGGCGATCCTCGGATACGGAAGAACTCATACCGCCGATTGTCTCAGGGCGTCCGCACCCCGGTTGCCACCAGTGTCCCCAGATCGATCGAATCGATTCCGCGCTCGGTGAGCAGCTCCGAGAACTCGGCACGGATCTGCGTCCGGGTCGCATCGTCGAACGGTGTCAGCGCTCCCCGCATGGCGCTGCCCAGCACGAGATCCCACACGAACGACTCCGTCGCGGGAACGTGATTGGACAGCTCCACGACCTCGACATCGGTGGTGCCGGCCGCGGCGAGCCATGCCGACAGAAGATCCGCCGTCTCCATCCGCCGGATCGGGTGCTTGTCGTAACCGTCCTGCGTGAGTGGCCCGTCGTGTTCGCTCGGCGGCGAATGCGCACCGATCACCTCGAAGAACGAGCCCGCGAACGCCTCGAACGCACCCTTGCGCCACACCGTCACCCCGACGCGACCGCCCGGACGAACCAACGACACCAGACGAGCGAAGTCCCCCTCGGGATCGGGCAGAAAGAAGATGCCGTACGAACAGGCCAACGCGTCGTATCCGGCATCGGGAACCGTCGACGGCGGCTCCCATTCGGTGGCGTCGGCGAGCACGAAGTCGATGTTGCGCAGGGCCCGTTCGGTGGCTTTCACCCGCCCGACCTCGAGCAGGTCGTCGGCGAGATCGATGGCGTGCACGAGGCCGTCCGGGCCGACGGCGGCCGCCGCGGGGATCGCCGATGCCCCGGTGCCGGAGCACACGTCCAGGACGGTGTCCCCGGTCGCCAACCCGAGCGCGAAGGCGAGCGACTGCCCGGCCGGCCCCCAGACCTGTGGCGTCACCGCGTCGAACTCCCTGCTGGTGGCGTTGAAGGTGGCGGCGAGCGAGGCTGCGGTCATGAACGAAAATCGTAGACCGACAGGGCTACGAAAGGGCGTGCTGTGAAAAGCTGGAACGCATGACACTCACCCGCTCCGCCCTCGCCGGAATGGTCGACCACACGCTGCTCAAGCCCGAAGCCACGACGGCCGACGTGGCCGCCCTCATCGAGGAAGGCCGCGAACTCGGAGTGCTCGCGGTGTGCGTATCGCCGTCGATGCTGCCGATTCAGGCCGAGGGAATGCTCACTGCCGTCGTCGCCGGGTTCCCGTCGGGCAAGCATCACTCGCTGATCAAGGGTTCCGAGGCCAGGCTCGCGGTGCAGCAAGGCGCCGACGAGGTCGACATGGTGATCGACGTCGGCGCGGCCATCGCGGGGGACTACAACGCGGTACTGGCCGACATCGTCACCGTCCGCGAGGGGATCGCCGGAACCGCGGTCCTGAAGGTCATCATCGAATCGGCCGCACTGTCCGACGACGCGATCGTCGAGGTGTGCCGCGCCGCCGAGAAAGCCGGTGCCGACTTCGTCAAGACATCCACCGGATTCCACCCCGCAGGCGGCGCGAGCGTCGAAGCGGTGCGCTTGATGGCGGAGACCGTCGGCGGACGACTGGGCGTCAAGGCCAGTGGCGGCATCCGCACCACGGAGGCCGCCCTGGCCATGATCGACGCGGGCGCAACACGATTGGGGCTTTCGGGAACGCGCGCGGTGCTCGACGGTCTGAGCTAGAGCGACTGCGTCGCACGTGCACGGTAATTCGTAGCCTGCTACGAATTACCGCTCACGTGGGTTACGCGACCAGCGAGCAACCCTCGGGTGTCGGCTGATTCTGATCCTGCTGAGTCACCGGAATCGTGTACTGCCCGCCTTCGAGGGCGAGCTCGATGCCGCTGTCGGTGACGGTCAGCGACGTCGGAGCCATGTCCAGCGGGTAGGCCTGCAGACTGTCGGTCAGCACACCGACGACGGAGTCGACCAGATCGGTCGGGATGCCGAGACCCAGAATCGATGCGTCGACGGTCTGGAAGTCGACCCTGCCGTCTGCAACCTGCGGCTTGACGGTCAGATTCGCCAGTGCTCCGACGGCGAAGTCGAGGGTGCCCGCCGACGCGTCCGAGGTGACGCCCGAGACGATCGCGCCGATGCCCTGGCTCTGCAGGGTGCGGGTGATGCCGTCGGTCGACCACGAGATGTCGGCACTGGAGCTGCCGATGGTGCCGCCGGAGTCGGCGGTCTGCGTCAGGTTCAGGTCACGTGCCTCGGCGTGCACGACCATGCCCTCGGCGGGACCGAAGCGCGCGTCGTCGCTGTCGACGGTGACCGAGGAGACCTTCTTGTCCACCAGTGACAGCAGGACCGGCTTCAGGCCGAGACCGACCTCGACCTGGCTGCCGAGCTCGGACTCGAGCTGGCCGGCGAGGCAGGATTTGATCTGCTGACGGACGAACAACTCGCCACCGATGGCGGCGACGAGGAGGACGACGACGACGGAGACTGCGATCAGCGGTGCGGTGCTCCGCCTGGCTGTGGATGACATTCCTGGCAGTCTTCCCGATGATTCTGAGCAAGCTCTGTGAAACTCGCCGAACCTGCGTTCTCGATCGAAACTTTGTGACCTGTAACACATTGTGACGTAGGCTTGCGTCATGAGTACGACAGGACCGAGCGTGCACGAATTGCACTCGCTGGCCACTCGCCAGGACGGTTACTTCACGGCCGAGCAGGCCGGCGAGCTCGGCTTCGATTCTGCGATGGCGCGCGTCAATCTGGCCACCAACACGTGGACTCGCGTCGAGCGCAACCTGTTCCGACTCGGCCAGTGGCCACACAGCGAACTCGAAGTGTTCGCCATGTGGTGTGCCTGGTTCGGCGGCGAGGCCGTGATCTCGCACCAGAGCGCAGCGGAGCTACACGGATTCGGGCACCTGCACCCGCAATTCGTCCACGTCTGCGCATTCGGCGACCTACGACTGACCGACACCAGACTGGCGGTTCATCGCCTACGACTCGAGCCCCGGGACGTCGAATCGGCAGGCACGTTCAACCTCACCACCCCGGTGCGGACCGTGCTCGACCTCGCCGCAGGCGGCATCTCCCAGATCACCCTCGACGAGGTGGTGTGCGACGCCGTGGCGATCGGTCGCGTCGACCCGCAGGCGCTGTACTCCGAGGCCGGAAACAGCACCGACCGAGTGGCCGAACGCGTCGAACTGGCACTGTCCGCCTGCACCTAGTCGATTCTCTTTGCCGGTGCGACCGTCGACCACGGGACCGTGAGTACGTTGTCTCGCATCCGTCGGCGCGGGAGTGTGATCGGAAGACCCTGTTCGACAAGAACTTTCATGGCTGCGCGCCACCGAATTCGAGGTCCGAACGGGGCCAGCGGGGCCGAGACCGACCACGCTCTGTCGGCCCGTCGAAGCAGATCGTGGATCAGCTCGCCCTCGATGTTGCGATGTATCAACACCTTCGGAAGCCGCTCCGCGATGTCCGACGGCATCTCGACGTCGAACGGATCCCATGCCAGCGTCAGGGAAAGGGGGCCCTCGGCGTCGAGCAACACCCAGGCGCACCGTCGGCCGAGCTCGTCGCAGGTGCCGTCCATCAGCAGGCCACCGGGTGCCAGGCCCGACAGAATGCGTTGCCAGGCAGCGGGTACCGCATCCTCGGGATACTGGCGCAGTACGTTGAACGCCCGCACCAGGTCGGGGCGCAGGCCCGCCAGCTCGAAACCGCCGCGGGCGAACTGCACGCCGTCACTTCCGGGGACGACGCGAGCGGGGTCGATCTCGAGACCGATGACTCGGAGGTCGGGCCGGACGGTGCGCAATCGACCGGCCAGCTCGAGCGTCGTGTTCGGCATCGCCCCGTACCCGAGGTCGACGACGAGGGGATTCGCCGAGCTCTGCAGAACGCGTCGAACATCGGGGTGGTGCATCAGCCACCGGTCGCTACGACGCAACCGATTGATGCCGGTGGTGCCGCGAGTGATGACACCTTCGGGGGCAGGAGTGGAGCCTGCGGAACGACTCAGATGGGGAATGGAGCCTGCGGAACGACCTCTGTGGACCGGGCTCAGGGCTAGGCGTTCTTCTCGAGCCAGTCGGCGGTCACTTCGCCCTCACCGCGCCACAGGTCGATGAGGTTGACGAGCATCAGCTGCTCGAGTTTGCCGCCGATGAACGGCAGGAAGACCTTGGCCTCGGAGGAGGTGCGCAGGGTCGATCCGCCGTTCGTGGGGAAGAGCGAGGTGGTGCCCTTGAGCGAGCCCGGTCCGGCCGGAATCGACGCGTCGTAGTGGCCCGCGGTGACTTCCTCGAAGGCATCGAAGTGCACGTTGCGGGTGATGATCATGTCCTTCTTCATCACCGTCTGCGCGATGTCGGGCAGTTCGGTGCGCGGGATGACGTGGTGCATCACGATGTCGATTCCGGCGTCGGACACCTCGAAGCTCTTCAGCTCGTTCTCCGAGTACTTACGCATCTCCTCGATGCGCGCATCCCAGTGATCGCGACTGGAGAGCGCTGCATAGACCTGCTGCGTCGAGTGGGTGAACCGGGCGGAGTAGTTCATTCGGCGAGCCATAGTGCGCCAGGTTAGCCGTTCGGGTTCGCGGCGATCCAGTTACCGGTGAAGTCCTGTTCGTTGTCGATGAGGGAGAGCACCTGCTCGCTGATCATCGCTTCGATCTTGCCGCCGAAGATCGGGACCTTGACCTCGGTGGTGCCTGCCAACGCGATGGTGGTTGTGTCGCCGCCGGCGTCGAGCGTGGTGGTGCCGGTGATGCGCGCCGGTGCGCCTTCGACGGTCGCTCCGAACGTGCCGTCGGCGTGGGTGCCGTCGAACGGTCCCCAGCTCTCGGTGCGTTCGATGATGAGGTCGCCCTTCTTGAAGGCGGTCACCGCGGACGGCAGCTCCTCTTCGGGAACTGACTGGGTCATGACGACGTCGATGGTTCCGTTGCCGACCGTGACGCTCTTCAGGCTGGCACCCGGTCCGCCGATCTGCTCGATGCGGTCCTTCCAGTACTGCTCGGACGTCAGCGCGGCGTGGACCTTGTCGGCGGAGGCGGGCACAGTCGAGCTGTGCTCAATGGGGCGAGGCATCCCCGCAGGTTACCGGGTGACCGAAGACCCGGTGCGCGACCGGTAGCGTGAGAGTCCGTGCCTACTGCAATTTCGGAGCTCACCACCATCCGGGTGGGCGGCCCGGCCCGGGAATTCACTGTCGCGACGAACGCCGACGAGTTGGTCTCGCTGGTGCGTGACGCGGACCGCTCGGGGACGGATGTGCTGGTCATCGGCGGCGGATCCAACCTGGTCGTCGGCGACGACGGCTTCGACGGCCGGGTGGTTCGGGTGACCGGGTCCCGGCTGGACATCGACGGCGAGATGGTGACGGTCGATGCGGGCGTCGAGTGGGATGCCGTCGTGCAGGCGACGATCGACGCGGGACTGTCGGGCATGGAAGCGCTCTCGGGTATCCCCGGAACCACCGGCGCGACGCCGATCCAGAACGTCGGCGCGTACGGCGCGTCGACGTCGGAGCTGCTGCACAGCCTCACCGTCTACGACCGCGAGACCGATCGGACGGCGGTGTGGACGCCGGAGCAGTGCGGTTTCGGAACGCATCGGTCGTCGGTGTTCAAGCGATCCTCGCGCTACGTGATTCTGGACGTGACGTTCGCACTGAAGAAGACGACCGAGTCGCTTCCGGTGCGCTACGCGGCGTTGTCGGAGCGTCTCGACGTGCAGATCGGCGACGTCGTACCGGTGCCGGACGTGCGCGCTGCCGTGCTGGCTCTGCGCGGCGAACGCGGCATGGTGCTCGATGCCGGCGACCACGACACGTGGAGCGTCGGATCGTTCTTCCTCAACCCGGTACTGCCCGATGTGCCCGAGGCCGCCGCACACGCGCCCAACTTCCCCGACCCCGCGGGCACCAAGATCCCGGCCGCCTGGCTGATCCAGAACGCGGGCTTCCCACGCGGATACGGCACCGAATTCGGGCGCGGCACCGCGGCGCTCTCCTCGAAACACGTGCTGGCGATCACCAACAGGGGTGGGGCGACCGCGTCGGACATCATGGCGCTGGCCGCGCACGTCCGCGACGGGGTTCAGGAGAAGTTCGGCATCACGCTCACGCCCGAGTGTGACCTCGTCAACTGCGCACTGGGTTAGGGCCGGTCGAAACGGCGCATACGATGAAGCTTTGCAAGTGAAGGCTCCAGGGAGGTAAATCAGTGCAGGTCACCAGCGTGGGACATGCGGGATTCCATATTCGGACCGACGCCGGAAGCATCCTGTGCGACCCGTGGGTCAACCCGTCGTTCTACGCGTCGTGGTTCCCGTTCCCCGACAACTCGGGTCTGGACTGGTACGCCCTCGGTGATTGCGACTACCTCTACGTCTCGCACCTGCACAAGGACCATTTCGACCCGAAGAACCTGGCCGAGCACGTCAACAAGGACGCCACGGTCCTGCTGCCGGACTACCCGGTGCTCGATCTCAAGCACGAGCTGGAGAAGCTCGGCTTCCACAAGTTCTACGAGACGACGGACTCGGTCAAGCACACGATCTCCGGTCCCAAGGGCGATCTGGACATCATGATCATCGCGTTGCGTGCGCCCGCCGACGGGCCGATCGGCGACTCGGGTCTGGTCGTCTCGGACGGCAAGACCGTCGCGTTCAACATGAACGACGCGAGGCCGGTGGACCTGGACGTGATGACCGAGAATTTCGGTCCCGTGGACGTGCACATGCTGCAGTACTCGGGCGCGATCTGGTACCCGATGGTCTACGACATGGTCTCGCGCGCGAAGAAGAACTTCGGCATCCAGAAGCGTCAACGGCAGATGGATCGGGCGCGCCAGTACATCGAGCAGGTCGGCTCCACCTGGGTCGTCCCGTCGGCAGGCCCGCCGTGTTTCCTCGACGACGAACTGCGCTCGCTCAACGACGTCTACGGCGACCCGGCGAACGTGTTCCCGGACCAGATGGTGTTTCTCGAGCAGATGCGACTGCACGGGCACGACAAGGGCCTGCTGATGATGCCGGGCACCGCCGCCACGTTCGACGGCTCCGAGCTGATCTCCCACGAGCACCCGATTCCGACGGCCGAGGCCGAGGCCATCTTCACCACCGGTAAGGCCGAGTACATCGAGGCCTATGCCCAGCGTCAGGCATCGGTCATCGCAGCGGAGAAGGCGGCGTGGGCTCCGGCCGAGGGCGAGCCACTGCTCGACCCGATGAGGGGCCTGTTCGAGCCGATCATGGCGCAGACGGACCTGATCTGCGACGGCATCGGCTATCCCGTCGGAATCACCATGGGCGACGAAACCGTCGTGCTGGACTTTCCGAAAAGGATTGTGCGCGAACCGATCTCGAACGAGAAGTTCCGCTACAGCTTCACCATCCCGCCGGAACTGGTGCGCACCGCGATACGTGACCGAGAGCCGGACTGGGTCAACTCGATCTTCCTGTCCACCCGCTTCCGAGCCCGACGCGTCGGCGGCTACAACGAATTCCTCTACACGTTCTTCAAGTGCCTCACCGACGAGCGCATCGCCTACGCCGACGGCTGGTTCGCCGAGGCGCACGACGACACCGCCACGATCACGATGGGCGGCTACGAGATCCAACGCCGCTGCCCGCACCTGAAAGCGGACCTGACGAAGTTCGGCATCGTCGAGGGCAACAAGCTCACCTGCAATCTGCACGGGTGGGACTGGAGCCTCGATTCCGGGCGCTGTCTGACGTCCAAGGGGCACGAACTGCGCACGCGCAAACTCTGAGTCGTTCCGCGGAACTCCACTCCTGCAGCTGTGAGTCATTCCGCGGGCTCCACTCCTGCAGCTGTGAGACTGCCCCCAAAAATCGGGGTAGTTCGCCGACGCAGGTACGTTGGATAACGTGCATGAGCAGGTAGAACAGACAAAACGGACTCGCACGGTGTGGTTGATCGCCGTGCTGGTCGCCTTGGTGGCACTCGTGGCAGGCTGCACCGTCGGATCGGGCGATGCCGGATCGGGCACGGCAGCCCCGACCACCGAGGCAGCGCCCGTCGCACGGGTGACCGAGAACCCGGTCGCGGGTGCCGTCGACGTCAGTCCCGTCGCACCGATCTCGGTCTCCGTTGCCGACGGAACGCTCACCCAGGTCGCGTTGACCAACCCCGACGGCAAGGTCGTCCAGGGCGCGCTCTCGCCCGACAAGACCTCATACGCCATCACCGAGCCTCTCGGCTACGGCGTGCAGTACACGTGGTCCGGCTCGGCCGTGGGCAGCGACGACAAGGCCGTCGAGATCACCGGTGCCTTCACCACCGTCGAACCCGCCAGCCGCACGTCGGTGAGCACCAACATCGGCGACGGCCAGGAGGTCGGCATCGCTGCCCCGATCATCCTGCAGTTCGACTCGGCGATCGCCGACAAGGCCGCCGTCGAGAAGGCGTTGACGGTGACCACCAACCCGCCGACTCCCGGCGCGTGGGCATGGTTTCCGGACGACAACGGCTCGCGCATCCACTGGCGTCCCACCAACTACTGGGCTCCCGGCACGACCGTCTCGGTGGTAGCCAACCTGTACGGCGTGAACTACGGCGACGGTGCATACGGAGCCGACGATGTCACCCTGAACTTCAGCATCGGACGCAGTCAGGTCGTCGTCGCCGACGCCACCAGCCACCGCATGCAGGTGGTCCGCGACGGCGCGACGATCATGGACATACCGGTCAGCTACGGCGAGGGCAACGAGGACCGCAACGTCACCCGCAGCGGTATCCACGTCGTCACCGAGAAGCACGAGGACTTCCTGATGTCCAACCCGCCGTTCTACGAGAACGTCCGCGAACGCTGGGCTGTGCGCATCTCCAACAACGGCGAGTTCATCCACGCCAATCCGCTGACCACCGGAGTGCAGGGGGCCTCGAACGTCACCAACGGATGCATCAATCTCTCCGACGCCGACGCTCAGCAGTACTTCCAGACGGCGATGTACGGCGATCCCGTCGAGGTCACCGGCACGCGCATCGACCTCTCGGCCGCAGACGGCGACCTGTACGACTGGGCCATCGACTGGCCGACGTGGGAGTCGATGTCGGCGCTGTGAGCACTACGCGCAGGTGAGCGGAACTTCGTAGCCCACTACGAAGTTCCGCTCACCTGCGGCGAAGCCGCTACTTGCGGGAGAAGCGCCCCGGACCGGCCTGATCCCGGGGCTTGATGATGATCTGGTCCAGGTTGACGTGCGACGGGCGCGATGCGACGAAGCCGATGACCTCGGCGATATCGCTCGCCACGAGTGGTGTGATGCCCTGGTAGACCGCGTCGGCCTTGGCGGCGTCGCCGTCGAACCGGACGAGCGAGAACTCGGTTTCCACGGCGCCCGGCGCGACCTCGGTCAACCGCACCGGCTTGCCCAGCAACTCGCCGCGCAACGTCCGATGCAGCACTGCCTGAGCGTGTTTGGCCGAGGTGTAGCCCGATCCGTTGTCGTAGGCCTCGAATGCCGCCACGGACGTGATGGTGACGATCAGACCGTCCCCGGAGTCGATCAGCTTGGGCAGCAACGACTTCGTCACCCGCAATGTACCGAGCACGTTGGTCTCCCACATCCAGCGCCAGTCGTCGAGGTCGGCGTCGATCACCGGGGCCAAGCCCTTCGCGCCCCCGGCATTGTTGATCAACACATCGACACGGGGAACGACCGCGGTGAAGGCGGCGACCGAATCCTCGTCCGTCACATCGAGTTCCAGGGCAGTGCCACCGATCTCCGACGCCAACTCCTCGAGCCGGTCGAGTCGGCGGGCACCGATCACGACGTGGAAGCCGTCGGCGGCGAGTTGGCGGGCGGTGGCCGCGCCGATGCCGGAGCTCGCTCCGGTCACGACGGCGATTCGGGCATCGGGGGAAATGTGTTCGGACGAGGTCATGGCGAAATTCTATGCCCGGCGTGCCCCGTGCTGTCCGATGCCCGATTGGACATCGGACGCAAGGGTGCTAATTTTGATTCCATGTCCGCCAGTGAGACCACCGCGATGCGGGTCACCTATGTGACCGCATCTCTCGGCTCTCGCTTGCCGCTTCCTCGGGAACTGTGTTGTCCCGGCCAAGGAATCCGTCTCTAGCTCTCCGTTTCGAGCTGCAGACAGTCGATTCGCGCGTCGTGGTTCCGTACGACCACCGCGCCCCTTCCTTGACCTGCATCACTTCGCACTTCCGTCGTTGTCCATTCACGACGGAAATCTGCCACTGCTGAGGATCACAACGGATGTCTGTATCAACCCTGCACCACCACACCGGCCCTACCTCTCGGCGGTCTCTCCCGAGGCCTCGATCGCGCGTCCAACTCGTCGCACCGGATCTGCGGATCGCCGACAGTCCCGCCGCGTCGGTGCTTCGGGTGGCCTGCGTCGAGGGGCCCATCTCGCGCGAGCGTGCCGCTCGCGCAACCGGATCGAGCATCGCCACCGTCAATCGGCAGGTGTCGGCCCTGCTCACCGTCGGGCTGCTCCGTGAGCGCGCAGACCTGACGGCACCGGGGGCGATCGGCCGTCCGCGGGTGCCCTTCGAGGTCAATCACGAACCGTTCTCGACCATCGGCATCCACATCGGAGCCGTCGTCACCGGCATCATCGTGAGCGATCTGCGGGGACGCATCCTCGGTGCCATCGAGATACCAACGCCCGCCGGGTCTTCGGAGACAGCGTTGGCGTCGATCACCCGCAGTGCCGGTGCCTTCGCCGGACGCTGGCACCGCCGCACCCCACTGTGGGTCGGGGTGGCGATCGGTGGACGTGTCGACACCGCGACCGGCACCGTCGACCATCCGCGGCTGGGATGGGAGAACGGCCGCGTCGCCGGAATCATCGGCGGTGGACTCGGACTGCCGATCTCGGTCTCCGGGCACGTCGAGGCCATGGCGGCCTCGGAGCTGCTCCTCGCACCGCGCCTGTCGGACAGTGTTGCGTCGCAGAGCAACAGCGGAACTTCTCTGTACTTCTACGCACGCGAGACCGCAGGCATGGCGCTGACCATCGACGGCCGCGTGCACACCCCCACGAGCGGCCCGGGGTCCATCGCACACCTGCCCACCGGATCGTCGGCGCTGTGCAGCTGCGGCAATCGGGGATGCCTCGAGGCCTCCGTCAGCGATCGAGCCGTGGTCGCCGCCGCCGTCGATCGCAAAATAGTCGGACCGCAGCCTCACCCGAGTATCGGCGCGGTGTATCAGGCGGCGCATGCAGGCTCCGAGGCCGCGCGGGAGTTGCTCGTCGAGCGAGCGCAGATTCTGGGGCGGACGGTGGCGCTGCTGCGCGACATGTTCAATCCGGACCGCGTGGTACTCGGAGGCCAGGCGTTCACCGCGTACCCGGCCGGAATTCCGCACGTGGGGGAGGCCTTCGCGACGCATTCGACGTTGGAGCGCAGGGATATTCGGGTGAGCGGTTTCGGCGACAAAGTGCAGGAGTACGCCGCAACCGTGGTCTCTCTGAGCGCCCTGTACTCCGATCCGCTCGCCTCGATGCGCAAGGCTGCCGCGTAGGTTGACCCACTATGAGCCAGCCCGATACGAGCACCCGTGCAGCAGGACCGATTCGCCAGGCCACCGGCATCGACGGAGCCAACATCGTCTACCGCGTCAGCGGTGACCCAGCGGCGCGGCCACTGATCCTGCTGCACGGGTGGGCGCAGAGCTCGGCCTGCTGGGGCGAGGGACTGCTGGCCGACCTGGCGGAGCGTTACCGCGTCGTCGCCGTCGATCTGCGCGGACACGGCTATTCCGACGCCCCGCCTGCCGGTTACGACGATCCCAGGACATGGGCAGGCGATGTCGACGCGGTACTCGCCGCCGAGGGCATCACATCCGACGCGGTGCTGCTGGGTTGGTCGTACGGCGGACTGGTGATCTGCGACTACCTCGCCGAACACGGCACGGGCGCGGTGGCGGGCATCGTGCTCGTCGGTGCGATCACCAGCATCGGCAGGGGAGAGGCAGGCGGCCGCGTCGGAACGGCCATGCGCGCTGCGATCCCCGGTGCGATGGCCGAGGAGCCCCGCGTCGCGATCAAAGCGCTCGGGAGTTTCGGGCACGCGCTGACCGGGCCGACAGAAGGCAAGGGCACGGAGGCGCAGGCGTTGTTCGGGTTGACGCTGTCCACGAGGCCACGGGTTCGCGCAGCCCTGTTCGATCGAGCGGTCGGCCACGACGACCTGCTGCGCAGCCTCGACATCCCGGCGTTGGTGCTGCACGGGACCGAGGACACCGTCGTCGACGTCTCCGCCGGACGGCACGCTGCGGAGCTGATTCCCACGGCGGTCGCGTCGTACTGGGAGGGTGTGGACCACGGGCCGTTCGTCGCCGATCCGCAGCGCTTCTTCACCGAGGTGACCGAGTTCGTGGATGGTCCGAGTCTGCCCGGTCGTCGGAAGGGGTAGTTATCGAGACGTAATGTGGAGGCGTGCACACTGAAGAAGTGACTGGACGCCAGCTGAACAGGGTCGCTGTGTTGTCCTTGCATACCTCCCCGCTGGCGCAGCCGGGAACGGGCGATGCGGGCGGCATGAACGTCTACGTGCTGCAGAGCGCGAAAGAGCTGGCCAAGCGCGGCGTGGAGGTCGAGATCTTCACCCGTGCGACGGCGTCGACCGACGCGCCCGTCGTCGAGGCAGCTCCCGGAGTGCTGGTGCGCAACATCGTCGCCGGTCCGTTCGAGGGGTTGGACAAGCACGATCTACCCACTCAGCTGTGCGCATTCGCAGCCGGGGTGCTGCGAGAAGAAGCTCGCCACGAACCCGGTTACTACGATCTGGTGCACTCGCACTACTGGCTCTCGGGTCAGGTCGGCTGGCTCGCGCGCGATCGCTGGGGAGTGCCGCTGGTACACACCGCGCACACTCTCGCCGCCGTCAAGAACGCGTCTCTGGCGCAGGGCGACTCGCCCGAACCCGCCGCGCGTCAGATCGGTGAGCAGCAGGTGGTGGCCGAGGCGGACCGGCTGATCGCCAACACCACCGAGGAAGCGAAGTCTCTCGTCGAGATCTACGGGGCGTCGCAGGGTTCGATCGACGTCGTTGCGCCGGGAGCCGATCTGGCGCAATACAATCCGGGTGACAAGCGTGCGGCGCGCGCCGAGCTCGGATTGAATCCCGACGAGTCGATCGTCGCATTCGTCGGACGCATCCAACCGCTCAAGGCCCCCGACGTGCTGATCGCCGCGGCTGCCGAAGTGCTGCAACGCAATCCGACGACACCGCTGCGCGTCCTCATCGTCGGCGGCCCGTCCGGCAGCGGACTGGATCGACCGGACGCCCTCATCGATCTGGCCGAGAACCTGGGGATAACTGCCCGAGTGACGTTCATGCCGCCGCAACCGTCGGCGCGCCTGGCCCAGGTCTACCGCGCCGCGGACATCGTCGCCGTGCCGAGCTACAACGAATCGTTCGGCCTTGTCGCGATCGAAGCCCAGGCCTGCGGCACTCCGGTCCTGGCCGCGGACGTCGGCGGACTCGGCGTGGCGGTGCGATCGGGCGAGACCGGACGCCTGGTTCAGGGCCACCGCACCGAGGACTGGGCCGATGCGCTCTCGTCGATGCTGGCGGATCCAGTTGCCTTGGCAGACATGGCGACCGCGGCACCGCAGCACGCCCGCAACTTCTCGTGGGAGCACACCGCCGACGGACTCATCGAGAGCTACCGCAAGGCCAAGTTCCACTTCGACCGAGGCGAGGGACCGAGCGAGTTCTCTCCGCGACGCGTCCGAGGATTGTCGAAACTACGCAGATCAGGAGCTGTGACTGCATGAGCGAGACCGCCGAACTGATCGACCGGGCACTGAAGGACCGCGAGCTGGACTACACCCGGCGGGGCGAGGTGTTCACCGTGGAACTGCCCGGGGAACGCAAACTCAAGACCACGACGATGCTGACCGTCGGGCATCACGGGGTGCGGATCGAGGCGTTCGTCTGCCGCAAACCCGACGAGAACTTCGAGGGCGTCTACAAATACCTGCTCCGACGCAACCGTCGCCTGTACGGGGTTCACTACACGATCGACAAGGTCGGCGACATCTACCTCGTCGGCCGAATGTCGTTGCACGCCGTCAACGGTGACGAACTCGACCGCATTCTCGGCCAGACCCTCGAGGCCGCCGACGGTGACTTCAACGTGCTGCTCGAGCTGGGCTTCGCCGAATCCATCAAACGGGAATGGGCGTGGCGGGTATCGCGCGGCGAATCGTTGGCGAGCCTGAAGGCGTTCGAGCATCTGGTGGAGGCCGGTAAGGCCGAGCAAGCGTAACTCGCCGGAAATGGGTGGGTGCCGCTGCCCGTAACGTCCGGTTCCTAGCCTGACATTCATGACCAGGCCCGAGGACGCTCGCCCACCGGTGCTGCAGATGTTCGGTTACGGTCTGCAACACATCCTCTCGATGTTCGGCGGCGTCATCGCCGTCCCGATCATCGTCGGTGGAGCGGCCGGACTCTCCGGGGCCGATCAGGCCCTGCTGATCTCCTGCGCGCTGTTCGTCAGTGGCGTGGCCACCGTGCTGCAAACGATCGGCATCCCGTTCTTCGGCTCGCAACTGCCGCTGGTACAGGGCATTTCGTTCGCATCGGTCTCGACGGTTCTGACGATCATCGCCGGCGCGGACGACGGGCGAACCGGACTGCGCACCGTGCTCGGAGCCGTTCTCGTGGCCGCGCTGATCGGATTGGCGATCGCCCCGTTCTTCTCCAAGATCGTTCGGTTCTTCCCGCCGCTGGTGACCGGCAGCATCATCACCGTCATCGGACTGTCGCTGATGCCGGTGGCCGCCCGCTGGATCACCGGCCAGGAACTGGTGGGCGGTGCCCCGAACCCGAACTACCTGGACCCCGGCAACATCGGGCTGGCGATGTTCACCCTCCTCGCCGTACTGGTGATGACCAAGATCCCCGGACTGTCGCGGCTGTCGATCCTGCTCGGACTCGTCGTCGGCACCATCGCGGCACTGATCGTCGGCAAGACCGACTTCGACGGCGTCGCCGACGCGTCCGTCGTGGCCGTCCCGACACCCTTCGCCTTCGGCTCCCCGATCTTCGCAATCGGCGCGATCGTGTCGATGACCATCGTGATCCTGGTGATCATGGTCGAGACCACCGCCGACATCCTCGCCGTCGGCGAAGTGGTCGGAACCGACGTCGACTCCAAGCGTGTCGGCGACGGCCTGCGCGCCGACATGGTCTCCTCAGCCGTCGCCCCGATCTTCAACACCTTCCCGGCCACGGCCTTCGCGCAGAACGTCGGCCTGGTGGCGATGACCGGCATCAAGAGCCGCTTCGTCGTGGCGACGGGCGGTGGCGTGCTTGCACTGCTGGGCCTTTCGCCGATTCTCGCAGCCGTCGTCGGGGTCGTCCCGCTTCCGGTTCTCGGCGGCGCAGGCATCGCGCTGTTCGGAACCGTCGCCGCGAGCGGTATCCGCACCCTCGGCAAGGTGAACTACGACAACAACTCCAACGTCGTCATCGTGGCGGTGACCTTGGCGTTCGGCCTCATACCTGTTGTCGCGAGCGACTTCTGGGACGAGTTCCCGGACTGGTTCGTCACGATCTTCCACTCCGGAATCAGTGCCGCCAGCATCGTCGCGGTGGTACTCAACGTATTCTTCAACGTGTTCAAGCCCGGAACTCCGCCGAACCCCTCGGTGGTGGCAGCGGGGCCGGCAGTGATGGTGCGTGAGGACGAAGCACGAATACTCCGTGAAGGCGGCAGCTTGCCCGACGATGTCTCCACCGCGAAGGCCGAGCCGCACAAGGCCGAGCCCGACAGGGATGCCTGACCGAAATCCTGCGCACCCTCGCCCGCGCGAGTAGCGTCCCGACCCAGACGAAGTACACCTAAATTGGAGGACATCTTGTCATTCGTTACCCGCACGAGTACGCGGAAGGCAGCACTCGGCGGCGTCGCGTCGCTCGGTGCCATCGCCCTGATCGCAGGCTGTGGATCCGCCCCCGAAGACGAAGGATCGGGCGGAGGCGGATCGAGTGACTTCCTGCCCTGCATGGTCTCCGACAGTGGCGGATTCGACGACAAGTCGTTCAACCAGCTCGGGTTCGAGGGCTTGACCGAAGCCTCCGAAGAACTCGGCGTCGAGCCACGCACCGTCGAGTCCGCATCGCCCACCGACTACGGCCCCAACATCAACAACCTCGTCGATCAGGGCTGCAACCTCATCGTCACCGTCGGATTCGATCTGGCCGACGCCACCAAGGTGGCCGCCGAGGCCAACTCCGACATCGACTTCGCGATCATCGACGACTCCACGATCGATCTGCCGAACGTCAAGCCGCTGACCTACGACGCGTCGCAGTCCGCATTCCTCGCCGGCTACGCGGCCGCGAGCTACAGCACCACCGGCGTGGTCGGTACGTTCGGTGGCTCCCAGCTGCCGACCGTCACCATCTTCATGGACGGCTTCGCAGACGGCGTGAACTACTTCAACGAGCAGAAGGGCGAAGCGGTCCGCGTCATCGGCTGGGACGTACCCTCGCAGAACGGCTCGTTCACCGGCGGATTCACCGCCAACGAGGTCGCGAAGAACACCGCCCAGGGTCTGATCGACCAGAACGCGGACGTCATCTTCCCGGTCGGCGGTCCCATCTATCAGAGTGCGGCACAGGCCATTCGCGACTCCTCGCGCCCGGTCGCCCTCATCGGTGCCGACGCCGACGTGTTCGAGTCCGACCCCTCGGTCGGTGACCTGCTGCTCACCTCGGTGACCAAGGGACTCAAGACCAGCGTCGACGAGGTCGTCGCCAACTCCGGTGCCGATGCGTTCGACAACACCCCGTACGTGGGCACTCTCGAGAACGACGGAGTCGGTATCGCACCGTTCCACGACTTCGAGTCCAAGGTCGACCCCGCGCTGCAGGGCGAGCTGGACACGATCAAGGCCGGCATCATCGACGGGTCCATCACCGTCGAGTCGCCGTCGGCACCCAAGTAGCAACAAGCGGTCGTAAAGGGATATGAAGCTCGAACTTCGCGGTATCACCAAACGATTCGGCTCGTTGATCGCCAACGACCACATCGATCTGAGCGTCGAATCCGGCGAGATCCACTGTCTCCTCGGCGAGAACGGTGCAGGCAAGTCCACGTTGATGAACGTGCTCAGTGGCCTGTATCGCGCCGAGGAGGGCCAGATTCTGCTCGACGACGTCGAGCAGAACTTCGCCGGACCGGGCGAGGCGATGACCGCCGGAATCGGCATGGTGCATCAGCACTTCATGTTGATTCCGGTGTTCACCGTCGCCGAGAACATCGTGCTCGGCAACGAAACCACCTCGCTCGGTGGACGACTCGACCTCGTGGCAGCTCGGAAGCTGGTGCGGGAGATATCCGCGAGGTTCGGCTTCGACCTCGATCCCGATGCTCTCGTCGACGACCTTCCCGTCGGCGTGCAGCAGCGGGTCGAGATCGTCAAAGCACTCTCTCGTGAGGCCAAGGTGCTCGTGTTCGACGAGCCGACAGCCGTCCTGACGCCGCAGGAGACCGACGATCTGATGCGGATCATGCGCGAACTCGCGGCGTCGGGCACCACGATCGTCTTCATCACCCACAAGCTGCGCGAAGTACGCGAAGTGGCCGACAAGATCACCGTCATCCGGCTCGGCAAGGTCGTCGGCGAAGCGAAGCCGACCGCCAGCAACACCGAGCTCGCGGCACTGATGGTGGGACGCGATGTGCAGCTGACCGTCTCGAAGGACCCGGCCACGCCCGGGGACGCGGCACTGGTGATCGAGAACCTGTCCGTGTTCGACGCCCAGGGCAACAAGACCGTCGACGACGTCAGCCTCGAAGTCGCGGCGGGAGAGATCCTCGCGATCGCCGGCGTGCAGGGCAACGGTCAGACCGAATTCGTCGAAGCCCTACTCGGGTTGCAGGACAACGTATCCGGCAAGATCAGCCTCGACGGCAACTCGCTCGTCGGGTCGACGGTGCAGGACGTGCTCGACGCAGGCGTCGGCTTCGTCCCCGAGGACCGCACCGTCGACGGACTGGTGGGCGAATTCTCCATCGCCGAGAACCTGATGCTCGATCGCTCAAACAGCATGCCGTTCGTGCGACGCGGCGCGGTGCAACGCGACTATCTGGAGAAGTTCGCATCGGACAAGCTCAGCGAATTCGACGTTCGCGCACCGGGAATCGGCACCGCCGTCGGACGCCTCTCCGGTGGCAACCAGCAGAAGGTGGTGCTCGCGCGAGAACTGAGCCGCGATCTGCGACTGTTCGTCGCTGCGCAGCCGACTCGCGGAATCGACGTCGGATCCATCGAATTCGTGCACAAACGCATTGTCGCCACCCGGGATTCGGGGATCCCGGTCATCGTGGTGTCGAGCGAACTGGACGAGGTTGCCGCACTGGCCGACCGCATCGCCGTCATGTATCGAGGAGCAATCGTGGGAATCGTCCCCGGGGATACGTCCCGCGAAACACTCGGATTGATGATGGGCGGTGAACGCGGTGAGTGAGGCCGAGCGGCCGTCGGTATCTCAGGAGCCGTCGAAGTCGCATGTCGTGTTGCGGCAGATCTTCACCGGCAGCGCGATCATCTCGGTTCTCGCGGTGTTGCTCGCGTTGATCGTCGGTGCCGTGCTCATCGCCGCCACCAACTCGGCCGTGCAGGAATCGGCCGGGTACTTCTTCTCCCGTCCCTCGGACATGCTCGAGGCGGTCTGGGATTCCGTTGCCGGAGCGTACTCGTCGTTGTTCCAGGGCTCGGTGTACAACTTCCGGCGTCCAGGATTCGAGAACGGCATCCGTCCGCTGACCGAGACGCTGACCTTCGCCACTCCGCTGATCGTCGCGGGACTCGGTGTGGCACTGGCCTTCCGCGTCGGAATGTTCAACATCGGTGGCCGCGGCCAGATGCTCATCGCATCGGCGTGCGCAGGCTGGGTCGGCTTCGGAGTGAACCTGCCGGCCGGGATCCACCTCCTCGTGGCCGTCGTCGCCGGAGTCCTGGGCGGCGCAGTGTGGGGCGGTATCGCCGGATTCCTCAAGGCACGCACCGGCGCTCACGAAGTGATCGTCACCATCATGCTCAACTACATCGCGTTCTACCTCGTCGCGTATCTGCTGCGTACCCCCGGTGCTCTGCAGGCACCGGGATCGAACAACCCCAAGACCCCGCCCATCGCGTCGACTGCGGTGTTCCCCAAGCTCTTCGGCGACCGCTACAGTCTGCACCTCGGATTCGTGCTGGTGATCGTCGTGACCGTCGCGGTGTGGTGGCTGCTCGAACGGTCCAGTCTCGGATTCCGCTTCCGCGCCGTCGGCGAGAATCCGCACGCGTCGCGCGTCGCGGGCATGAACGTCAATCGGATCTACCTGTACGCGATGATCCTGTCGGGCGCGCTGGTCGGCTTGGCCGGAGTGGCGCAGGTGCTCGGCACCGTCACCACCGGCTTCAGCGCCGACATCGACGCCGGAATCGGGTTCGACGCCATCACCGTCGCACTGCTCGGCCGATCGAAACCCTGGGGCGTGTTCTTCGCGGGAATCCTGTTCGGCGCGTTCAAGGCCGGCGGGTTCGCCATGCAGGCAGCCGAGGGCGTACCGATCGACATCGTGCTGGTCGTGCAGTCGGTGATCGTGTTGTTCATCGCCGCGCCGCCACTGGTGCGAGCGGTGTTCCGATTGCCAAAACCAGGTGAAGAGAAACTCGCGAAAGCCGAGACCGCGAAGGTGAGTGCACTGTGACCACCTCAACCGACGCCGTCGGTGCCCCCGCCGAGGCGGTGCTGGGTCGCAGCTGGAAGGTGCCCACGATCCTCGGGGTCGTGACCCTGCTCGCTCTGGTGCTGTTCGTCGTCAAGAAGGGTTCGGGCACAAGCACATTCGCGTTGGCCTCGGAGGGCGACTTCTTCGCGTTGCCCGCCGTGGGCGTGCCGTCGTTCGGCACCGGTCTCGCAGTGGTCGTCGCGCTGGCCGTCATCACCGCATACGCGGCGTTCCTGGCCTCGCAGTACCGCTCGGCACCGCTGTGGCTGCTCGCAGTGTTCGCCGTGCTGTTCGTCTTCGGGTTCCTGGCCTGGGCCGCGGACGGTGAGACCATTCCCGTTCCCGGATTGCTCATCGGCGCGGTCGCTCTGAGTACCCCGCTGATCTTCGGTGCCATGGGCGGCGTGATCTCCGAACGCGTCGGCGTCATCAACATCGCCATCGAAGGACAGTTGCTGGCAGGTGCGTTCGTCAGCGCCGTCGTCGCGTCGATCACCGGCTCCACGTACGTCGCGCTACTCGCGGCACTGATCGCCGGAGCGTTGACCGCGTCCCTGTTGGCCGTGTTTTCCATTCGCTACTTCGTGAACCAGGTCATCGTGGGTGTGGTGCTCAACGTGCTGGTGGTCGGACTGACCAGCTTCCTGTATTCGGTGGTGCTCACCAAGAACGCCGAGACACTCAACTCACCACCGCGCTTCGCGCGCATCGACATTCCGGTGCTCTCGCAGATTCCGATTCTCGGTCCGGTGCTGTTCCGGCAGACGCTCATCGTGTACCTGATGTACGTCGCGGTAGCTCTGGTTTTCCTCGGGTTGTTCCACACCAAGTGGGGCCTGCGACTGCGCGCCGTGGGTGAACACCCGCAAGCTGCCGACACCGTCGGAATCAATGTCGCCCGCACCCGATTCTGGAACGTCTGCCTCGCCGGTGCCATCGCCGGCCTCGGTGGTGCGTACTTCACCCTGGGTTCGGTCGGAGCGTTCGGCAAGGAGATGACGGCCGGTGCCGGCTACATCGCTCTCGCCGCCGTGATCTTCGGGCGCTGGGATCCGGTACGCGCGACGCTGGCCGCACTGTTGTTCGGATTCGCGTCGAACCTGCAGAACGTACTGGGCATCATCGGCTCGCCGGTACCCAGTGAGTTCATGCTGATGCTGCCCTACGTGGTGACCATTTTCGCCGTCGCGGGCCTGGTGGGCCACGTCCGGGGACCGGCCGCAGCGGGCAAACCGTACGCGTCGCGAAGTTAGCCCTCCACTACCTGACTCGGCGGTAGGGTCGTACGTCCGTTGTGACCGCTTTCACTGTAGGGTTCGATCATTGTTGCCGCAGTTTTTCGAAGGAGAGCCATGAGCTTCCGCAGTCCCTTTCCCGATGTCGAGATTCCCGAACTCAGCGTCTACGACTTCCTGTTCGGATCGATCGCCGAGTCCGACCTCGACAAGCCTGCACTGATCGACGGAACGTCGGGTGCGGTCACCACCTACAAGACGCTGATCGGCCAGATCGACGCCATCGCAGGCGCTCTGGCCGCACGCGGACTCGAGGTCGGCGACGTCGTCGGACTCCACTCGCCGAACGTGCCCGCGTTCGCGTCGGTGCTGCACGGCATCCTGCGCGCGGGTGGAACTGCGACGACGATCAACGCGCTGTACACGGCAGAGGACATCGCCAAGCAACTCACCGGCTCGGGCGCGAAGTTCCTGTTCACCGTCTCCCCGCTGTACCCGCAGGCCAAGGCCGCCGCGGAGAAGGTCGGCCTCGACGCAGATCACGTCATCGTGCTCGACGGCGCAGAGGGCCACCCGAACCTGCGCGACCTGCTCACCCAGGGCGCACCCGCCCCCGAGGTCTCGTTCGATCCGGCCACCCACGTTGCAGTGCTGCCGTACTCCTCCGGCACGACGGGTGTGCCGAAGGGCGTCATCCTCACCCACCGCAACCTCGTCGCGAACGTGGCACAGATGGAACCGCGCGTCGGAATCGACAGCGACGACGCGATCCTGGCGCTGCTGCCGTTCTTCCACATCTACGGCCTGACGGTACTGCTCAACATCGCGCTCAAGCTGCGCGCGCACCTGGTGACGATGCCGAAGTTCGACCTCGTCGAATTCCTGCGGATCATCCAGGATCAGAAGCTCACGTACCTGTTCATCGCACCGCCGGTGGCCGTCGCGCTCGCCAAGCACCCGATGATCGATCAGTACGACCTCTCCAGCGTGCACACCATCTTCTCGGGCGCGGCACCGCTGGACGAGGAACTCGGCAAGGCCGTCGCGAAGCGTCTGAACACGCGGGTGCGTCAGGGCTACGGCATGAGCGAACTCAGCCCCGTCAGCCACGCCATTCCGTTCGATCGCGACGACATGCCGCTCAGCTCGGTGGGCCAGCCGCTGGCGAACACCGAGAACAAGCTCGTCGACCCGGGCACCCTCGAGGAGATCGAGCTGCCCACAGAGGGATTGAGCAAGCCAGGCGAGCTGTGGGTCAAGGGACCGAACGTGATGGTCGGGTACCTCAACAACCCCACCGCCACCGCAGAAACCCTCGATTCCGACGGTTACCTGCACACCGGCGACATCGCCGTCGTCGATCCCGAGGGTGTCGTCTACATCGTCGACCGCCTCAAGGAACTGATCAAGTACAAGGGTTACCAGGTGCCCCCGGCCGAGCTCGAGGCATTGCTGCTCACGCACGAGGAGATCGCCGACGCCGCCGTCATCGGAGTGCTCGACGACGAGGGCGAGGAAATCCCCAAGGCATTCGTCGTCCGCCAGCAGGGTGCCACGATCGACGAAGAGGGCGTCATCGCCTTCGTCGCCGAGCGCGTGTCGCCGCACAAGAAGGTGCGACGCGTCGAGTTCATCGACATCGTCCCCAAGTCTGCGGCGGGCAAGATTCTGCGCAAGGACCTCCGTGCCGCGGAGACAGGCAAGTAGCTCGTTTCTCGAAAGCCCCAGCCGCGCCCTCCACCGTGCTCGACGGTGGAGGGCGCGGCTGGCTTCGTCTCACACCGGGGCGCTCACCGAGTTCCGGCGAGTGGCACGGAGGTAGTGGTCGACGGTGATCAGCGGGGGACGGTCGACAAGAGACAAGGGTGCCACGCTCATCGAGACCTGAGACCCGGTGGTCGAGAATGTGGTGAACTCGGCTCCGGAATCGTTCAGGCCGAGGCGCGAGAACATCGTGGCGATGATCTGCCGACTCATGACCGCCAGCTCCGAGGTCGGTCGATTTCGATGCCGTCGGGTTCCCAGTCCGACCTGACCGATCGCGCCGATACCCAACCGGTCGCACGTATCGAGCAGGACACCGATCTCGACGCCGTAGCCGGGCGCGAACGGAAGTGCCTCCAAGAGGCGACGAGTCGCGGCGTATTCTCCGCCCAAGGGTTGGAAGACACCGGCGAGCTCGGGCCGAAGTGCCGTCAGCAGCGGCCGTACCGTCAGCTGCGTGACGCGGCCGCCGCCGTCCTCGTCGGTGGTGTCACCGATCGTCAGGGGTCGACGAAAGAAGCCTTTGACCAACTCGGCGTCGTCGTCCATGACCAGCGGGCCGACGAGGGAGGGAACGAAGTGCGAACCGGGATCGACCAGATCGGAGTCGACGAACACCACGATGTCCCCCGAGGTCGCAGCCACGCCGCGCCACAGCGCTTCACCTTTGCCGCGGACCACGGGTGTGCCGGGTAGTGCGTCCTCCCTGGAGACGACGGTGGCACCGGCGCAGCGGGCCCGCGCGGCGGTGGCGTCGGTCGATCCCGAATCCAGCACCACCAGTTCGTCGATCAGGCTGCCCATATGAGGAGTCATCGAGGCGATGACGCCGGCAACGGTCTCCTCCTCGTCGAGAGCGGGTAGCACGACCGAGACGGTCCGGCCACGTTTGGCCCGAATGATGTCGGCGAGTGGCCACGGTGAGCGGGCCCAGGTGGCAGCCAGAGCCGGAGTGCCCGCAGCGTCGGTTCGGTTCATCGCTTTTCCTTCGTCATCGCTCGAGGAGTCACGGGTCAGGACGTGCCGGTCGGCAGCCCCAACGACGGTGCGATCACCGACCACGAGTCGTGCAGATCCTGTTGCCAATAGGCCCAGGAGTGGGTCCCGTTGGGTCGGAAGTTGTAGGTGGCCTCGATGTCGAGCTCCTGCAAGCGTTTCTGCATCTGTTGCGAGCACACATCGGTCGTCGCCTCGATCACGGCACCGACGGCGAGTTGCTGGGCGAGCTTGCCGTAATCGCTGCCGATACCGGGACCACCCGGTACGTCGAATGCCCCGGGCGCTCCCGTTCCGGACGAGATGTACACGTCGATGCCGCGCAACCCCTCGGCATTGACGTAGGGGTCGTTGGCAATCCAGTCGGCGCTTCCCTGGGGTCCCCACATGTTGGTGGTCGACCCACCGCCGCGGGCTTCTACCACCGACCTGACGTACATGGCACCCACCGGGTCGCTGGTACGCGCGCATCCGCTGAACGCCGCGACGGATCGATACACCGACGGGTGGGCGATCGCCAACTGCAGGACGGACGTGCCTGCCATCGAGATACCGGCGACCGAATTGGCCCCGTTGCCGTCGAGCAGAGCATCCATCAACGGAGGAAGTTCCCGACCGAGGAAGGTGGACCACATGTTTCGGCCCAGAACCGGATCGTCGTGCAGCCAGTCGGTGTAGTAGCTCGCTGCGCCGCCGCGCGGGACGACCACGTTGACGTTCTTGTCTCCGAAGAAGCCGGCGATGTCGGTCTGATCGAACCAGCTGCTTCCCCCGTCGCCGCCCGCCGCTCCGTTGAGTAGGTAGAGCGTCGGTGAACCGGGTTGTGCCGACCGAAATACGTCGACCTGGATATCGCGGTCCATGGCTGCCGAATGCACCCACACGATGTCTCGTCGGTCGGCAATGCCCTCGACGCCGACCACCGACGAGGTGGTTTCGGCGGTAGCCGGTGCCGCCGTGCTCGACAGGAGAACGACGGCGGTAGCGAGCGCGCTCAGAGCCGACGAGGTCGCCTGACCGAGGCGAAATCGACTGGGCATCAATGGTTCCTGACATCGTGGGAGCAATGCGCGAGCGGCCCGTGTCCGACGCGGTACGACCTCAGACGGTAGATCGGAACACTGTCATCGACAACAATGCTGACGATTGTTCAGTTTTGACACAGATATCCCGCGGATCGTTGTCAATTTTCCAAAATGCTCGTCGGCGGGTTTCTCGGCCTCGGCCCGGATGATGCACTGGCTCCTCCGACGCACTTCTCCGCGTCGAATCGCTCTGTCTCCTTCGAAAGGTTGTGTCGTGGTCGCATTCGGACTCATCGACGAGTGGAAACCCGCTCCAGGACCGCTCACCACGTGGTCACCCACCGTCGCTTCACGAGCTGCTGCCGCGGCCGCACCCGTTCACCCGGCACCGCCCTCGCACATCCAGCAGGCGTATCTCGAAGCCGCGTACCGCAACCGGGGATCGTCGTTCCGATTCTCCCGGCTGTGCCTGGTGACGTTCGAGATCGAAGGCGCACTGGACCGCGCCGCGATGGGGCGCGCATTCAACACGTTCGTCACCCGGCACGATTCGTTCCGCAGCTGGTTCTCCACCACAGCAGAAGGTTCTACGCGCCACCTCGTCGACATCGCCGACATCGCGCTCGAACCGACCGATTTCGGAGTGCCGGCGGACTCCGAGGCCATCCGGCGTCACGTGCAGGACAGCACGCCCGGTCCCGAGAGCTGGGATTGCTTCTCGTTCGGAACGATCGAACACGACGATCACTTCGTGGTGTACGCGGCGGTCGATCACCTCGACACCGACGGCATCTCGCAGGCTCTGACCTACTACGAACTGCGCCAGCTCTACCGCAATGCGGTGACAGGGGAGTCCGACGGCCTGTTCACCCCGGGCAGCTACCTCGAATACTGCCGGCGTGAACGTCTCGAGAGCGACGCCACAACCCTGGACAGTCCTGCCGTTCGGACCTGGATCGATCTGGTCACCGACAACGGAGGTGATCTTCCGACGTTCCCACTTCCGTTGGGACGCAGCAGTGTCGACTACACACGGACCTCGCACAGCTCGTTCCCGTTGTTCGACGGTGCCACGGCGCGGGCAGTGGACGAGGCGTGTACAGCCGTGGGAGTCAAGTTCATCGGCGGAATCTTCGCCGCCGCAGCCCTGGCGGAGTACGAGCTCGCCGGCCGGGACAGCTACCTCGGGCTGACACCCAAGAGCACTCGGTCGACGCCGGGTGAATTCGCGTCGATCGGGTGGTACTCGAGCCTGATTCCGGTGCAATTCGACCTCGGTGAGCAGCCGACGTTCCGTACTCTCGCGGTGCTCGCGCAAGAGGCATTCGACTCCGGAAAGCTGCTGGCGAACACCTCGTACCACCGGGTGCTGGAGCTGGCCTTGCCGGAACACGGAATCACGACGCAGCCGGGATGGACCGCGCCGATGATCTCCTACGTCGACGTTCGCAAGCTACCGGGCGAAGCCGAATTGGACGCGGCGGGAGCCGGTCTCTACGGCAACCGCGGCAGCTCCGAGGAAGTCTTCATGTGGATCAACCGCTTCGAGGACCACACCGGCGTCGAGTTCCTGTACCCGGGCACGGACGAGGCCGATCGTTCGATCGACCTGTACTTCTCCAAGATCTCCGAGATCTACTCCGCCGTGGTCGACAAGGGTGACTACATTCCACAGCCGCCCGAGGCTCACGTGTTCGCCCACGAGCTTCCGGACGTCAGCCGGGTATGACGCACCCTCGCAGCGGCTCGTGGCTGACGCTGGGTGCCTGTCTGCTGGCCGTCACGATGCAGATGATCGACGTCACCGCCGTCACCGTGGCGTTGCCGACGATCGCGCGTGACCTCGACGCGTCGGGCACCGGGCAGGTCTGGATCCCGACGGCGTACCTGCTCGCGTTCGCCTGCGCGCTGCTCACGATGGCACGCGCCGGTGAGGTCTTCGGTCGCAGAACGGTATTCGTCACCGGCACTGTGCTGTTCGCCGTGACATCGGTGCTCTGTGCGTACGCGCCGACGGTCGAACTGCTCGTCCTCGCTCGCGTGTTGCAAGGGCTCGCGGGAGCGGCGATGTCGGCCCAGACGGTGGCGATCGTGACAGCGGCCTACTCCGGCACCCGGCGCACCACCGCGTTCGCGCTGTACGGTGGCACCGCGGGGCTGACCGGACTCGCCGGGCCGTCGATCGGCGCAGCGCTGTTGCACCTCGACATCCTCGGAACCGGTTGGCGCGCACTGTTTCTGATCAACATCCCGATCTCTGCGGCTGCAGTCGTTCTCGGTCGCAGGTTCGTCGCACCGGGTACCGAGCAGGTCCCGGCAGGACACGGAGGACGGTTCGACGCGGTCGGTGCCGCCCTGTGGTCGATCGGGGCTCTGCTGATCGTCTGCCCCGTCATGATCAGCTCGAGTGCCCTCGCTGCCATGCCCGCGGTTGCGCTCGGTCTGACGACCCTGGCCGGGTTCGTGGTGTGGGAGCGTCGTCGACGTGCAGCGGGAGCGCACGCCATGGTGAACATCGGTGTCTTCGGTGCACGCGGATTCTCCGTGGGATGTGCCGTGTCGGCCCTCGTGTACGGCACTTTCACCGGATTCGTTCTGACGATGTCGGTGACACTGCAATCCGGACTGAGTGAGAGCGCGTCGACGGTGGCAGCGATCACCGTTCCCTTCGCGCTCGGAGCCGTGCTCGCCTCCGCGGCTGCGCCGATCTCGTTCCGCCACTGGGATTGTCGAGTCGTTGTGGCCGGTGCGGGGGCTATGGGACTGGCTCTGCTCGTTCTCGGCGTCACCACCGAGTATCTCGACAGTGCAGGCTTCCCCTGGTGGGCGGTCGTCCCGCTCGGTGTGCTCGGCGCGGGTCTCGGGTCGGTGATCGCGCCGCTGCAGAGCACCATCGTCGCCGGGGTGGCCCCGCACGCCATCGGCTCGGCGTCGGGGATCATGCCGACCGTCCAGCAAGTGGGATCTGCTGTGGGTACTGCGGTCACCGGTGCCGTGTACTTCAACCTGCTTCCCGCGGAGCCGGTCGCCGCGGACTACCTGACGTCGCAGCGGGCGGTGCTGTTCGGGCTGGCCGCGACCATGGGGTTGGCCACCGCAGTCGCGGCCGCGCTGCCCCGCGGCGATCGCGAGTCGGTCGACCGCAACTCGCCGATGGTCTCCCAGGGTGCGCCGTGACTGTTTCGAAGTCGATTGTCCGTCAACGGTATCCGAATATCTCTCACCCGAACCTTGCGTTCGGGCCGATCGAAATCGAGAAGAATTTCGCCATGCTTCGCACCCTCGTGACCCTCACACTCGTCGTCGGGCTGATGTCGCTGTTGTTCGCTTCGGCTCCCCACGCGTCGGCAGCGCCCGGTGATCCGGCCCCGGTACCAGGCACGTTGTACGCGGCGGCTGCAGACCTGAACGGAAAGAACAACGGTGATGTCGTTGCCAGTCGGCGGTTTTCGAGCCCCCTGTATCCCGGCGCCGACATCTGGCAGCTCCAGTACCGGTCGTCCGATTCCCGAGGCGACGCCATCGCCGCAGTGGCAACCGTTCTGGCACCGATGAACCGCGCCTCGGGCGGACCATTGCTGTCCTATCAACCCTTCGTCAACGCGCTCGGGTTGCAATGCGCTCCGTCGGAGTCTCTGTTCGGTGCCGACCCGACGACCGGCGTGCAGGAACGTGAATTTCTCAATCTCGCGCTGATGCGTGGATGGACCGTGGCGGTACCGGACCACCTCGGGCCGAAAAGTGCCTACGGCGCAGCCAAATTGGGCGGACAGATCACGCTCGACGGCGTCCGCGCCGCACAGCGCGTGCCGGAACTCGGTTTGGCAGCGAGCCCGGTGGGTATGGCCGGCTACTCCGGTGGCGGAATGGCGACGGCGTGGGCCGCGGCGCTCGCTCCCAGCTACGCACCGGAGCTGAACATCGTCGGTGCCGCAGCCGGAGGTGTGCCCGCAGATCTGGACAACATCGCCCGCGCATTGGGTTTTCAGCCCCACCAGGCATTCGGTCTCGCGTTCGCTGCCGCCCTCGGACTCGAACGCGAGTACCCGGATCGCTTGCCGATCACCGCACAACTCAATTCCACCGGTCTGGCGTTGAAGGATCAGGTGTCGAATGCGTGCACGCCGGTGATCCTGGCGACCGGAGCGTTCAAGAGTGCGCTGGCCGTGTCGACCACCACCTCTTTGGTGGACAGCCCCGAGGCACAGCAGATCATCGACGAGAACAGTCTGGTCAAGTACGCAGGTGTGCCGACGGCACCCACACTTCTGTGGGGAAGCGACAACGATCCGCTGATTCCGATCGGTGCGCTGCGTGACACTGCTGCGCGGTACTGCGCGAGTGGGGCCACGTTGCAGTTCGACGTCGTCCATGCACCGCAGCACATCCAGGCGGCATTCGAGGGGCTTCCCGCCGCACTGACATTCCTGGACAACAGGTTTCGGGGCGTCGCGCCGCCGACCAACTGCCTCCGATGAGACGGTGGGCAACTGTCGTCGCTGCTGTGACGACAGCTCTGGTTGCGGCGTCGGTGCCCGGATACGCAGCGGATCTTCCGGTCCTGGCACCGCAGACGCTCGGCGGCTTCTCGGTGCAGACTCGGTACTTCGACATCGCAGTGGGACCCGAACGCGATCAGCACTGCACCGTCGTCGGAGATATCTATGTTCCTGCCGGGCTCGGACCGGCACACCGAGCCCCGGCCATTCTGACCAGCAACGGTTTCGGCGGGTCCAAGGACGACCAGGCAGGTGCCGCTGCCAGATTCGCCACCCACGGCTACGTGGTGCTGTCCTACTCGGCCCTGGGTTTCGGCGGCTCGACGTGCAAGATCTACTTCGCCGATCCTGATTACGACGGGATGGCCGCGTCGGCTCTCGTCGGCTACCTCGCAGGCGAGAGCGGCGGAGTGTTCACCGACCCCGCACGGACGGTGGCCGCTCCGGCACTCGACGTGGTTCGACTCGACGGACCCGGTGACCCGCGCGTCGGCTACCTCGGCGGTTCCTACGCCGGCGCAACAGGATTGGCCACGGCATCGGTCGATCCACGATTGGACACCGTGGCGTCGATGATCACCTGGAACGATCTGGCGCGGTCGATGGCACCGGACGGGGCGGGCCGCAGATCCGTCGGACCGGTCAAGAGCGTGTTCGGGTCGGCGTTTCTGGCGGCGGGCGCAATTCTGACCGGCCCGGGCGGATACGCAGTCGATCCGGCACGGGCGCAGGGGTGCCCGAACTACGCCCAGTGGGTGTGCGACGCCGCGTCCGCCTTCGCTGCCAATCGCGAACCCGGCCCGGAAACTCTGGCGGCGATGCGTCACGTATCGCCGGTGGACTACCTCGATCGCGTCGATGTCCCGGTGTTGCTCACGCAGGGCCAGAAGGATTCACTGTTCAGCCTCGACGAGGCGGCCGGCACCTACGAGACCTTGCGTTCGCGTGGCGTCGAGACGTCGATGATCTGGCACTCGTGGGGACACAACGATCGCAAGGGTTATCCGGGAGAGTTCGACATCAAGGCACCCGACCCGTTCACTCAGCACGAAGCGGCACTGGTGGGCAACTGGCTCGACCGACACCTCAAAGATCGTGACGTCGACCCGGGGCCGGCATTCACCTATTTCCGAGATTGGGTGCCCTACAGCGGCGTCGCGTCGCCCGCGTACGTCGAATCCGAGACATTTCCGGTAGGTGCCCGGCGCACGTTTCAGTTGTCGAATGGATCGCTGTCCGAGGGTGATTCGACGAATGGTGTTTGGAAACAGACGATTCGGGGCGCAGGTGCGTCGATGCCCACCACGTTCGGACTGCCGAATCTCCCGGGCGAGTTGCCCGTGCCGCGGGTCTCGTTACCCGGTTCTGCCGCGAATTGGACGACCCCGCCACTGACCGAACCCATCGATGTCGTCGGCGCACCGACGTTGTCCATCAGTCCCACGGTGTCCGGTCCCGCGACCGTCTTCGTCACCGTGCTCGACGTAGCACCCGACGGTGCGCGCAGTCCGATCCACGGACTGGTTGCACCTGCCGTACTCACCGGATCCGGCGAGCCGGTGACCATCTCGCTACCGAGCATCGTCCATCGATTCGACCTCGGACACCGCATCGCCGTCGAGATCACCGCGTCGGATCCGTCCTTCGCGGGTGGGCCGGGCCCAGCGGACGTCACCGTGTCCTCGACGGATCCGATCAACCAGTTCTCTCTTCCCGTAGTTCCGTGATCTTCGATCTTGCTCACTCCGAAAGGCGCACCGTGATCCGAAAGCTCTCGACCCTGGGGTCCATCCTGGTGGCACTCTGCGTGTACCTGTTCGCAACGGGCACAACAGCGTCGGCGGCTCCTGCGCCGACGGCCCCCGATCCGGACGTCTTCTATGCGGCACCGGCCGACATCGCCGATCACGCGCCGGGTGACATCCTGGCCAGCCGTCGTGCGGACGCCTGGATGTACCCCAACACCGACATCTGGCAACTGAAGTACCGGTCCACCAACTCCGCAGGTGCACCGGTTGCCGCAGTGACCACGGTGCTGATGCCCCGAGGTAGAGGCGCGGGAACCCCACTGGTGTCCTACCAGGCCGTCATCAATGCTCTGGGCGTCAAATGTGCCCCTTCGCACGGACTTTTCACCTACGAGATCGGTGAAGCGCCGAGCCTGTACCTCGGTATGGTCGCCCGCGGTTGGGCGGTTGCGGTGCCGGACTACCTCGGACCGACCGGTGCCTACGGCGCTGCCGAATACGAAGGTCGGTTGACGCTCGACGGGGTTCGAGCCGTGCAGAACTTCGAGCAGTTGCCGCTGAAGGACAGTCCTGTTGCATTGCTGGGTTACTCGGGAGGTGCCCTGGCGACGTCGTGGGCCGGTGCCATGGCACCCACCTACGCGCCGGAGCTGAACATCGTGGCCAGTGTGCACGGCGGAACTCCCGCCGACCTGGGCTTGATCGCAAAGAACCTGGGCTACAGCGCGATTCCGCATCCGGCCTTCGGAATGGCGCTGGCGGCATCCCTCGGACTCGAACGTGAATACCCCATCGAGTTCCCCGTCTCGGAGAACCTCAATGCGGCGGGTCTGGCCCTGCGAGATCGTGTGAGCAACGAATGCAGGCGTCCCATCATCATCGGCGGAGCGTTCAAGAGCGCCCGGGACCTGTCGAATGTCGACATTGCCTCGCTGCCTTCTGCGCAGGCGGTTCTGAAGAAGAACAGTCTCGTGGAGTACGAGGGCGTTCCCACCGCCCCGGTGTACATCTGGCATGGGATCAACGACTTCATCACTCCGTTCGCGCCGGTGAAAGAGACGGTCGACCGCTACTGCGCAGCGGGCGCAACGGTGCAGTTCCGGGCGTACCCACTCGCCGAACACTTCAGCGGATCGCTCGTCGGACTGCCCGAGGCCTACGCCTACGTGGACGCGCGATTCCGAGGGGAGCCGGCTCCGTCGAATTGCGGCTGACCTCTGCTCGATGGTGACCTCACACCTTTTCTGACGACTGCGCGCCCCCACTCTGAAGTGAGCGGTGGCGCGCACTCGTCAGTAGGTGTGTGAGGTCGTCGCGGAACCGAACCGACATTCGCCGCGTCCAACAAGAGGTGAGGGCAACGCGGTGGTGGGTGGCGGGTCTGGTCGGCGTGATGGTGTCGGTCTCCGGATGCGGCGGGGCGACCCAGAGCGCGCCGGTTGCAGAGCCGACGAGCTCGGCGGTCGCGACACCGGTGGAAGACGAGCCATGGGATCCCTGCACCATCCCGAACGACGCCATCGAGGCAGCAGGATTGGATGTGGACAGCAAGAGCACGAACCTGTTCGGAGACGCGCCGTTGTCCACCGACTGGAAGACGTGTATCTGGACAGACCCCGATCCGGGGTCGTGGTATTTCCTGGGAGTGTTCTCCTCTTACCACGATCTGGCTTATCTGCAGTCGAACGAGCAGTTCGGTGACTTCACGGCACCCGATAGTGCTGGTGCTGTGCAGTTTCGGCGAACTGCGAGTTACGACGAGGTCAGCTGCGGTGTCGCGTACGAAGTGGTCGGAGGAATCGTGTACTTCATTCTCGACGGTAGGGCCGGGCGCGAGGCGAAGGGCGAACCTTGTTCGGAAATCGGTCGAGTCACGGAATCCTTGCGGGCAAACCTACCGGCGCGGGCACGGTAGATCGAAAGATAGAGGTTCGATGACATCTGGAAACGGAGACCTGTTCGAGTCGATGCAGTATTGGCAGAACCTTTCGGAACGTGCCGAGGCGGGGTTGATGGAAATCCCGGAGGGCGTTGCTGCCCAGTGCGACCGGGTCTGCGCCGAATACATCGACCATCTTGCCGAAATGCTGGTGAAGACCAAGTTCCTCGTCGACTTCGACGCATTCGGCACGCTTCCTTCGGCTCAGCAGCTGGGTCGAAAGTTCAAGCGACTTGCCGATGGGGAAGAGCGGTCGGCGGCTGTCGCGATTAGGCAACATATCGAAGTCATCGAATTGATGCGCTCGGTGTTTCGTCGCTATTTCGTCGAGACCGAGGAGCTCGATGAGAGTGTGAGAGCTCGAATCGGCGCGATCGGGGCGGACCTGGGGGAGTGAGCCGGTAACCTCACACCCTTTCTGTCGACCTCACACACCAGCCAGGACTCGAACCCCGGCGCGCAGTCGGGAAAAGGGGTGAGGTGTCGACAGTCCCGGCGGCGAAGCGTCGAACAATGTCCGAAATGTCCGCAATATCAACCCTCGCAACACAATCGAGACAACGCTCACGAATGGGATGACCTAGTCTGCGATCGTGAACCCTTCCGCTGCCCGTTTGGTGCCGATGCGACCTCGTGATCCGAACGAGCCGCATCGCTCCGCGAGCCCACTCGAATTGTTCTTCGACCTGGTGTTCGTGGTGGCCGTCAGCATTGCGTCGGTTCAACTCCATCACGACCTCACCGAGAACCACATCGCCGACGGTTTGCTCGGCTATGCGCTCGTGTTCTTCGCGATCTGGTGGGCGTGGATGAACTTCACGTGGTTCGCGACGTCCTTCGACACCGACGACTGGCTGTATCGGACGCTGACCGTCGTACAGATGGCCGGGGTGTTGGTGCTCTCCGCAGGAATCGAATCGGCGTTCGTGGACCAGGATTTCACCATCGTGGTGATCGGGTACGTGGTGATGCGCGTGGCGATGGTGACTCAGTGGCTGCGGGCATCGCGAAGCCCCGAACATCGACAGACCGCGCTGACCTATGCGATAGGCATTGCGGGAGTGCAGGTTCTGTGGATTCTCTGGGTACTGCTGCTCGACGGCACCGCCGCGATCGTCGTGTTCGTCGTACTCGCGGGCGTCGAGATGTCGGTACCGCTGATCGCCGAGCGGCGGGGCACGACACCGTGGCATCCGCACCACATCACCGAACGCTACGGACTGTTCACACTGATTCTGCTCGGCGAATCCCTCCTCGCGTCGGCCAACGCGATCATCGAGGCAATTCACGACGAGACCGCCCTCGCACCATTGATCTCGATCTCCGTCCTCACTCTCGTCGTCACCGCGAGCCTGTGGTGGATCTACTTCTGGCCCCCGCATCACCGAGCGATCGGAAAATTCGGCAACTCGGTGATCTACGGCTACGCCCACTACTTCATCTTCGCGGCAGCAGGCGCGTTCTCGGCCGGCATCGAGGTCGAGATCGACGTACTGACCGAGCACAGCAAGCTCGGCGACACCGCCGCGTCGTTCACGGTCACGATCCCGATCGCGGTGTTCGTGTTCGGGGTCTGGCTGATCGCTATCCGTGCCCACGCCGATCGAGTGGTCAACGTCGTCGTCCCCACCGGTGCCGTGCTCGTGCTGTTCGACCCCGTCATTCCCATCCCGATCACCCTCACCGCCGTCGTGATGATCGTCGTCGTCGGCGTGCTCGTCGTACGCGGGCCGGCGCAGCCGGAGCATGAGAAACTGACCACATGAGTATCGGAACCTTGATTCTGCTTCGTCACGGCGAGAGCGAATGGAACGCGTCCAACCAGTTCACCGGTTGGGTGGACGTGCGACTTACCGAGAAGGGTGAGGCCGAGGGCAAGCGCGCAGGCCAGCTCCTCGCCGAGGCGGGCACCCTGCCCGACCTGCTGTACACCTCGCTGCTGCGTCGCGCGATCAGCACCGCCAACCTCGCACTCGACGCGGCCGACCGGCACTGGATACCCGTCGTCCGCGACTGGCGTCTGAACGAACGGCACTACGGCGCACTACAGGGACTGAACAAGGCCGAGACCAAGGACAAGTACGGCAACGAGCAGTTCATGCTGTGGCGTCGTAGCTACGACACCCCGCCGCCGCCCATCGAGATCGGCAGCGAGCACAGCCAGGACGCCGATCCGCGTTACGCCGATCTGGACAGCGTTCCGCTGACCGAGTGCCTCGCCGACGTCGTCGAGCGCCTGATCCCGTACTTCGAGGAGACGATCGTCGCCGACCTCAAGGCAGGCAAGAACGTCCTCGTCGCCGCGCACGGCAACTCGCTGCGCGCTCTCGTGAAGTACCTCGACGAGATCTCCGACGCGGACATCGCCGAACTGAACATCCCCACCGGCATTCCGCTGCAGTACGACCTCGAGGAGGTCGACGGAAAGCTGAAGCCCACCAACCCGGGCGGCACCTACCTCGATCCGGAAGCAGCGGCGGCAGGCGCAGCTGCCGTGGCAAACCAGGGCGGCAAGTAGCGCCACCTCCCGCAAACCGACGTTTTGTCGTAACTGCAGGTGAACGATCGAAGAACACTGCCGACGGGGACTATGACGACCAGGGAAATGCCTGCACCCTGCGTATGTGAGCTGTCCATCGAACGTACGATTCCGGTGTGAGTGTCGCATCGGCCGTACTACTGGCTATCGCCGCGGCCTTCGTGGGATACCTCGTCGGCGGTGTTCTGATCCCGTACCTCAACACTCGACACTCGGAGCGTCGCCGAGCCAGCTCCGGCCTGACGATGTCGCAGGTACTGGACCTGATCGTCCTCGCATCGGAGAGCGGCATCGCCGTCGTCGACCAGTTTCACGACGTGGTGCTGTTCAACCCGCGCGCCGAGGAGCTGGGACTGGTGCGTAACCGTCTGATCGACGATCGTGCCTGGGAGACCGTTCTCAAGGTCCTGGCCGACGGAAACCCCGTCGAGGTCGACCTCAGCTCGAAGAACCCGAGAACCGGCCGCGACAAGATCGCCGTCCGCTGCGTCGCGCGCCTGCTGAGCAAAGAAGACAAGCGCTTCGTGGTGCTGTTCGCCGACGACGACTCGGAGCAGGTCCGGATGGAGGCGACGCGTCGGGACTTCGTCGCCAACGTCAGCCACGAACTGAAGACCCCCGTCGGCGCAATGAGCCTGCTGGCCGAGGCGCTGCTCGAATCGGCCGACGATCCGGACTCCGTCCGGCACTTCGGCGGCAAGGTCGTCGCCGAATCCAAACGGCTCGGCAACATGGTGACCGAACTGATCGCGCTCTCGCGACTCCAGGGAGCCGAGAAGCTACCCGACCTCGAGGTGGTCGACGTCGACACCGTCGTCAACGAGGCGATGGATCGATCCAAGCTCGCCGCCGAGAACGCCGGAATCTCCGTCACCACCGACCACCCGAGCGGCCTCGAGGTCCTCGGAGACCAAGCTCTGTTGGTGACGGCCCTGGCCAACCTCATCCAGAACGCCATCGCCTACTCCTCGGACGGCTCGCCCGTCTCGGTGAGCCGAGCTCTGCGCGGAGACAACGTGGCGTTCGCCGTCACCGACCGCGGCATCGGCATCGCCAAGGCAGACCAGGAACGCGTCTTCGAGAGATTCTTCCGCGTCGACAAAGCTCGGTCGCGGGCCACCGGTGGCACGGGCCTCGGCCTGGCCATCGCCAAACACGTCGCAGCCAACCACAACGGCAGCATCTCGCTGTGGAGCAAGCTGGGCACCGGATCCACCTTCACCCTCCAGATCCCTGCGTACTTCGAAGAAGAAGACGACGCTTCGGTTACAGAAAGAGAGAATCAGTGACCAACGTTCTGATCGTGGAAGACGAAGAGTCGTTGGCCGATCCACTGGCCTTCCTGCTCCGCAAGGAAGGCTTCGAGGCCACCGTCGTCGGAGACGGACCGTCGGCACTGGCGGAATTCGACCGCGCAGGAGCCGACATCGTGTTGCTCGACCTCATGCTCCCCGGCATGAGCGGAACCGACGTGTGCAAGCAATTGCGTTCGCGCTCAGGGGTTCCCGTCATCATGGTGACCGCACGCGACAGTGAGATCGACAAGGTCGTAGGGCTCGAACTCGGTGCCGACGACTACGTCACCAAGCCGTACTCGGCACGCGAGCTCATCGCCCGCATCCGCGCAGTTCTTCGGCGCGGCTCCGACGCCGAGGTCGACGGTGGAGTCGACACCGGAGTGCTCGAAGCCGGACCGGTGCGCATGGACGTCGAACGCCACGTGGTGATGGTCGGATCCGAGCAGATCACGTTGCCGCTCAAGGAATTCGACCTACTCGAGTATCTGCTGCGCAACTCCGGTCGAGTGCTGACCCGCGGGCAGTTGATCGACCGCGTGTGGGGAGCCGACTACGTGGGCGACACCAAGACACTCGACGTGCACGTCAAGCGACTGCGCTCGAAGATCGAATCCGATCCGGCCAAGCCGGAACACCTGGTGACCGTGCGCGGACTGGGCTACAAGCTCGAGGGGTAGAGCCTGCGGCAGGTGAGCGCTGAGCCTGCGGCATGTGAGCGGAAATTCGTAGTGGGCTACGAAGTTTCGCTCACGTGCGGCGCAGCCGCTCCGCCTCACGAGTGGCGGGATGCACCGCGATCAGACCGAGACCCCGGCGACGCTTGCACAGCGACGCCAGTTCGTCGTACGCAGCCTTGCCGAGCAGCTCGGTCAACTCCGGCTTGTAGGACTCGAACACCTGCTTCGATCCGACGTGCGCGTCGGGCGAGCCCGAGCAGTACCAGTGCAGATCGAGACCACCCTCGCCCCAGCCGCGTCGGTCGTACTCACCGATCGTGGTCTTGAGAATCTCGGAGCCGTCCGGCCGCGTCACCCAGTCCTGAGTACGCCGGATCGGCAGCTGCCAGCACACGTCGGGTTTGACCTCGAGCGGTTCGATGCCCTTGCGCAGTGCCATCGAGTGCAGCGCGCACCCGATTCCGCCCTCGAACCCGGGTCGGTTCTGGAAGATGCAGGCACCTTTGTAGCGCCGCGTACGCAGCGACTGCTCGTCGTCGAGATCGTCGTATTCGACGTACCCCTTCTTGCCGAGACCCTTGTCCATGAGCTGCCAGTCCTGGGGGGTGAGCAACTTCACCGACTCGTCGAGCTTGCGCTTGTCGTCGTCGTCGGACAGGAACGCGCCGTGGGAGCAGCACCCGTCGTCGGGCCTGCCCTCGACGGTTCCCTGACATGCCGGAGTCCCGAACACGCAGGTCCAGTTGGACAACAACCACGTCAGATCCGCGACGATGAGGTGTTCCGAATTGTCGGGGTCGGGGAACTCGACCCATTCTCGAGGGAAATCCATCTCGACCTCTGCAGCGAACGGCTGCTGCTCACGACCTGCTGTCACAAACGACGACGGTAGACCCAGTACCGTGGGCATGTGCGAATAGGGGTGCTCGACGTCGGTGCAGACGCGGCTCGAGTCAACTCCTCGAGGCAACTCGTAGCGTTCGTATCGCGGATCATGGCGGCCGACCGTGCAGAATCGGTAGGTGTCAGCGCCGACGGGTCGCCACAACTGGCGGCCGGGGCTCTGGTCGCGGAGGCGAGCATGCGGGCATCGACAACGGAGTCACTCGAGATATGCCCGTGGGCGCTGAAGGAAGGTTTGATGTTGAGGAAGCTGGACCCCGAAACCGACGGCGATCTGGTGGGGAGTTCGAGATGAGCGACACCAACCCGGAGGACACCGGACAGATCTCGGTTGCCGAACTCTTGGCCCGAAACGGTCAGAAGACGAACCTGAGCGCGGGCGGTCGCCGTCGCCGTGGCGTCAAGGGCGGCATCTCCGTCGCCGAGCTGACCGGTGAGATCCCCGTCGTTCGTGACGAGCCCGGCAACCGCAGCGCCCCGGTTGTCGAGACCCCGGCCCCCGACGAGCCCGAGCCGGAGACGTCCGACGTCGCTCCGGCAGCGCCGCAGAGCAACGATGCGGCCGAGGACTCTGCACCCGCCGCCGTCTCCTCGCGGCCACAGCCGGCTCGGCCGCAGAGCACTCGCCCCACCCCGTTCCAACCGGCAGGCAAGCGCGAGAAGCAGCAGCCGGAGCCGGAACTGTTGTCCGGTTCCACCACGGTTGCCGGTGACCTGCTGAACCGCTCGCACGACGACACCGAACGCGCCAGGCACCCGGTGGCACCGACGTCGGCTGCGACGCCGACGTCGGATCGGCTTCCGTACGGATCCACCCCGGCCGAGCAGGGTCGGACCCGCAAGCCGGTTGGCTTCCGCGCACCGCGGCAGGTCGAGGTGGCCGAGCCGAACACCGATGTCGCTCCGCGAGCAGCGGTCGTCGACGTCGACGACCTGACCAAGACCGTGGTGTCGCCGCGCCTCGCGCGCGTCGAGGACACGACAGCTGAGTCGGCGGGGGTCGAGACGTCCGCCGCCACCGAGGTCGTCGATCTCGTGAAGCCGGGGATCGACGACGAGCCGAAGACCGCGACCGATGTCGAGACCGACACGGCAACCGACGACGCACCGGACGCGGAGGCCGACAGCGCGACTGCGGCCTCGCGCACCGATCGCCGGGCAGCGGCGGTCAAGGGCAAGGGCGGTGCCGTCCGGCAATGGCTGGTGCTGATCGGTCAGGCCGTGGTGTCGATCGCTGTCGGCGCGCTGCTGTTCAAGGGCTTCGAGCAACTGTGGGACGTGCTGCCGTGGGTCGCGCTGGTGCTGTCGGTCCTGGTCATCGTCGGGCTCGTCGCAGTGGTGAGAATTCTGCGGCGCACCGACGATCTGATGTCGATCGTCATCGCGATCGCCGTCGGTGTCTTCGTCACGCTCGGTCCGCTCGCCTTCCAGCTCAGTACCGGCTGAGCCGGCACGCCGATGGGTGCGCAGCGAATTCGGGTGGGACTGTCCACGGCCTCGGTCTACCCGCAGAACACCGAGGCGGCGTTCCGGTACGCGGCTGAGCTCGGGTACGACGGCATCGAGCTGATGGTGTGGGCCGAGTCGGTCAGTCAGGACGTCGACGCGGTGGCCGCGCTCTCGCGGGAGTACTCGATGCCGGTGCAGGCCATCCACGCGCCGTGCCTGCTGATCTCGCAGCGAGTGTGGGGATCGGATCCGGTCGCCAAACTCGCCCGTTCGGTCGAGGCGGCCGAGAAGCTGGACTCGGCGACGGTCGTGGTGCACCCACCGTTCCGGTGGCAGCGCAAGTACAGCGACGGCTTCGCCGATCAGGTCGCCGAACTCGAAGCGAACTCCCACGTTGTGGTCGCCGTCGAGAACATGTTCCCGATGCGGGCCGACCGCTTCTTCGGGCGCAAGGAGAAATCCGCACAGCGACTCGAACGACGCGGTGGTCCGGGCGCAGCCCTGTCGGCGTTCTCGCCGTCGTACGACCCGACCGACGTCGGCCACGATCACTACACGCTCGACCTCTCGCACACCGCCACCGCAGGCTCGGACGCGCTCGAGATGCTCGACCGGATGGGCGAGGGCATCGCGCACCTGCATCTGGCCGACGGCCGGGGCGCATCGGTCGACGAGCATCTGATCCCCGGTCACGGCAGCCAGCCGTGTGTCGAGGTGTGCACCGAACTGGTGCGCCGCGGCTTCGAAGGTCAGGCAGTGATCGAGATCAACACGCAGAACGCGCGCACGGTCCCCGAACGATCGTCGATGCTCGGACAAGCACTGCAGTTCTCCCGCGCACACCTGTCCTGAGGCCGCCGGTAAGTTGTCGTCAATGAGTTCCGCCAGCCCCTTCAAGGCCGCCACCACCCTGACCGCGCTCGAGGTCGACGCCGACACCGCATCGTTCGCGGGCGCGATCGACTCCACCTGGACCATCGGTCCCAAGGTGCACGGCGGCGCGATGCTCGCGGTCTGCGCCGCAGCAGCGCGTCAGCAGATCGTAGGGACCGACCCGGAGCAGGCCGAGATCCAGCCGCTCGCAGTGAGCGTCAGCTACCTGGCCGCACCCGATCCCGGCGAGGTAGCGCTGACGACCATCGTGCGCAAGCGCGGTCGCCAGGTCTCCCACGTCGACGTCGAGCTCACCCAGGCCGGACGCGTTGCCGTGCGGGCGGTGGTGACCCTCGGTCGTCCGGACTCCGACGAACCCCACCACGAGACACCGACGTCGTTGTCGTCGATGGCCGTCGAACCTCCCGCCGAGACACTCGCGGTGGCAGGCGATCATCCGATGGCGTCCGTCGTGCACGTCGCCAAGGGCTGCGAAATGCGTATCGACGCATCGTCGGCGTCGTTCCTGACCGGTCAGCAGGGCGAGGCGGAGATTCGATTGTGGGTGCGCCCCTTCGCGGGCGACGAGGCCGACGTCGACACCGCCGTGCTGTTCGCGCTGATGACCGGAGACATCTCGGCCCCAGTGACCATGAACCGCGGAATGTTCGGTTGGGCTCCGACCGTGCAGCTGACGACCTACCTGCGACGCCGTCCGGCACCGGGGTGGCTGCGCGTGGCGGCGACCAGCACCGTCATCGGCAGCACCTGGTTCGAGGAGGACCACGTGGTGCTGGATTCGACCGGTGCCGTCGTGGTGCAGAGCAGACAGTTGGCGATGGTGCCGCGCTCGAACTGACATGGCAGGCTTGGCGTCCATGACGAGAATTGCAGTGATCGGCGGCGGACGGATCGGCGAGGCGTTGATTGCGGGACTCCTCGAGTCCGGCCACGCTGTGCGCGATCTGGTGGTCGCCGAGAAGTCCGAGGCCCGCGCCAAGGAGATCGCCGAGGAATTCGGAGTACTGACCACCACCGTCGGCGACGCATCCGAGGGTGCCGACGTGATCGTGCTGGCGGTCAAGCCGGCCGACGTCGAAGCGGCACTGAACGAGATCACGAAGATCGAACTCGACGGCGATCGCGAACAACTCATCGTCTCGCTGGCCGCAGGCGTCCCCACCGCCAAGTTCGAGCCCAAGCTCCCCGCCGGTTTCCCGGTCGTTCGGGTCATGCCCAACACCCCGATGTTGGTGGGGGAGGGCGTCAGCGTGTTGGCACCGGGCAAGTACGCCCGCGCCGAGCACCTCGAACTGGTGCGCTCGATCCTCTCGGCCGTCGGCAAGGTAATCGTGGTCAAGGAGAATCAGCTCGACGCCGTGACGGCCGTGTCCGGCTCCGGCCCGGCCTATTTCTTCCTGGTGGCCGAGGCCATGATCGACGCGGGAGTAGGCCTGGGATTGAGCCGCGACGTGGCGTCGGCGCTCGTGGTTCAGACGATGGTGGGGTCGGGGGCGATGCTCGATCGCTCCGACGAGAGCGCGAGCGAGCTCCGATACGCCGTGACTTCTCCGGGCGGAACCACCGCCGCTGCGGTGCGCGAACTGGAGAGAAACGGCCTCCGAGCAGCGTTTTTCGATGCCCTCGGTGCCGCGAATGCCCGATCCGTTGAGATGGGCATCACAGCAGAATAAAAAATCTTTTCCCCACTCCCGTCGCAGTAACCCCATCTGTCCCTATAGGCTCGGGGGCAGCACGTGCGTGTCTGTTCGGCAGGAGGGGAAGCCTGCCGCATGAGACGTGCCGGAGGTATGTGGATTGATGGCGTCTATAAACAAGCCGTCCAAGGGTTCGTCCCCGGACGGTCAACCGGCTCTGGCCGGAACGCAGTTCCTCACGGTCGCCGAAGTGGCGACGCTGATGAGGGTTTCGAAAATGACCGTGTACCGACTGGTGCACGGCGGAGAATTGCCCGCCGTACGAGTGGGTCGATCTTTTCGTGTGCACGCCAAGGCGGTCCACGACTATCTCGAGACCTCGTACTTCGACGCAGGCTAGTAGTGCACGTGGGGCCGGTTTCGTAAGTCCTGGTTCACACCGGTAGGATTGGCGCTCGTCGTGCCAGCCAGCCGGTGTGTAGCCGTGGGCGAGTACGTGGCCCCAGCGCCAGCTCGGTGACCGCAGCCCCAGGGCTTGGTTGTCAGGTAGGCGTACGCAAACGGCGTGCGCGAAAACGCTAGAGAAGAACGTGAGGACACCCGCATGGGTTCAGTGATCAAGAAGCGTCGCAAGCGCATGTCGAAGAAGAAGCACCGCAAGCTGCTTCGTCGTACCCGCGTGCAGCGCAGGAAACTCGGCAAATAAGCCTGCCGTCATCTGCTTCACGAAGAAGCCCGTCACCGTCGGTGGCGGGCTTCTTCCGTTCGAAGAACGGGCTTTGCTTCTCACCCACCCGGACACCTGCTGATCCAGTAGGCTTTGCAGCGGAACCGACGTTGGGGGTGCGCAGTGAGTCCGAGCGATCGTGGATCGACCGCGCCCCGAGTGGTCCTCGTGACCGGAGCGAGTCGATTCCTCGGCGGTTACCTCGTCACCAGGCTGGCCCAGAATCCGAACGTCGAGCGCGTCATCGCCGTCGACGCCGTGTCTCCGAGCAAGGATCTGCTGCGCCGGATGGGTCGCGCAGAATTCGTCCGCGCCGACATTCGTAATCCGCTGATCGGCAAAGTGATTCGCAATGCTGGCGTCGATACCGTCGTGCACGCAGCGACCGTCGCCAAGCCTCCGAAATCCGGTGGCCGCGCGACGATGAAGGACCTCAACGTCATCGGCGCGATGCAGCTGTTCGCGGTCTGCCAGAAGTCACCGACCGTCGAGAGGGTCGTACTGCGTTCGTCGTCCTCGGTGTACGGCTGCAGCGCGAAGGACCCCGTGCAATTCACCGAGGAGATGAGTGCCCGACGCCCCCCGAGCGGTGCGTACGCGCGGGACACGATCGACATCGAGGGATACCTACGTGGCCTCGGCCGTCGACGACCGGACATCGCGGTGTCGATCCTGCGCATGGCACCGCTGATCGGTCCGCGACTGAACGGCACCATCTCGCGCTACATGACCTCGCCGCTGATCCCCAGCATCGTCGGTCGCGACGCCCGCATGCAGTTGCTGCACGAAGAGGACGCCCTGGCTGCCCTCGAGCGCGCCACTCTCGGCGGGTCGGCGGGCACGTTCAACATCGGAGCCGACGGCACGATCATGCTCTCCCAGGCGATTCGCCGAGCCGGCCGCGTTCAGGTGCCGGTACCGTTCCCCCTCTTCAAGAGCGTCGGCCGCGCCCTGATGGGCGGCATGATGCGCGAGTTCACCACCGAGCAACTCGACTACTTCCACTTCGGCTGCGGACTCGACACCACCCGCATGCGGTCCGTCCTGGGATTCGAGCCGCGGTGGACCACGGTTCAGGCATTCGACGACTTCGTCCGAGGCGCAGCGCTGCGGCCGGTCATCAGAACCGAATGGGTGGACAGCGTCGAGGATCGACTGGTCTCGGCCGTCGAGACGGGCGCGTCCACGGCGCGTGCACTGGCAGCACTGCCGCGTTCCGGAGCGGTACGTAGTTCGGGAGGGGACGGGTGAGCGAAGTGGCCAAAGTGATTCCATTGCACGGCGGCACCTCGGGACGCTCGGCCCGAGCGGCTGCGGGCTCGCGTGAGCGGCACCCCTCCGCCTACACCGATCCCCGAGAGCCGACGCCGTTGCTGGACCCGGCGCCTACCGCCGCATCGACCGTGACGCCGTCGATACCGGCTCCGCTGCTGTCGATGATCGACGACACCAAGTCCACGATCGTCGACCAGATCTCCTCGGTCGCCGAGTTCGTACGCAGGCGGCTGGCCGGTGACTACAGCGTCGACGAGTTCGGCTACGACCCGCACTTCGCCGACGCGATCTGGCTTCCGTTGCTGCGGCCGCTGTTCGACAAGTGGTTCCGCGTCGAGGTCAAAGGCATCGAGAACATTCCGTCCGACGGCGGCGCACTGGTCGTTGCCAACCATGCAGGCGTGGTGCCCGTCGATGCGTTGATGGCGTCGGTCGCCGTGCGCGATCACCACCCGGCGCACCGGCCCCTGCGAATGTTGGCCGCCGACATGGCATTCGAGATGCCCGGCGTCGGCACGATCGCCCGCAAGGCCGGGCACACGCTGGCCTGCAACCCCGACGCCGAGCGTCTGCTGCGTACCGGCGAGGTCGCCGCGGTGTTCCCCGAGGGGTTCAAGGGCATCGGCAAACCGTTCAGTGAGCGCTACAAGTTGCAGCGATTCGGCCGCGGCGGATTCGTCTCGGCTGCATTGCGGACGGGTGTGCCGATCATCCCGTGCTCCATCGTCGGCTCGGAGGAGATCTACCCCAAGATCGGCGACATCGCACCGCTGGCCCGACTGATGGGAATGCCCTACTTTCCGGTCACGCCCTTCTTTCCGCACCTCGGTCCGCTGGGTCTGATTCCGATGCCGTCCAAGTGGTACATCGAATTCGGCAAACCGATCCCCACCGACGGGTACGACTCCACCGCGTTCGAGGATCCGATGGTGCTGTTCGAGTTGACCGACCACGTCCGCGAGACCATCCAGCACACGCTGTATCGACTGCTTGCCAAGAGGCGCAACGTCTTCCTGGGTTAGACGCTCGGGTTACCCTGTGGCAGTGCATATCCGCGACACCACCGCTGCCGATCTACCCGAGATTCTCGACATCCACAACGATGCGGTCGCCAACACCACCGCCATCTGGGACGAGGAACAGGTCGATCTCGCCGATCGCACGGCCTGGTTCGAGGGCCGGATCGCCGCGGGATACCCGGTCCTCACCGCAGAGGTCGACGGACGGGTGGCCGGATACGCGTCGTACGGGCAGTGGCGGGTCAAGAGCGGCTATCGGCATTCGGTGGAACACTCGGTGTACATCCACCGAGACTTCTACCGTCGCGGACTGGCCAGTGCGCTCCTGAGCGAACTGATCGAGCGGGCCGAGGCGAGCGAGGTGCACGTGCTGGTCGGGTTCATCGAATCCGAGAACACCACGTCGATCGCACTGCACGAGAAACTCGGGTTCGTCACCGTCGGGCAGATGCCGCAGGTGGGCGTGAAGTTCGGTCGCTGGCTGGACCTGACGCTGATGCAGCTCACGCTCTGACCGTCGTCACCGGGATGGATCAGGACTTGCGACGGCCGATCACCGCGGCGAGCCCACCGCCCACCGCTCCCAGGGCCAACGCCGTGGGCACTCCGATCTTGGCTGCCTTGCGTCCGGTGCGGTAGTCGCGGATCTCCCAACCCCGGTTCTTGGCCAGCTCACGCAGGTCGGTATCGGGGTTGATCGCCACGGCGGTGCCGACCAGGGAGAGCATCGGCACATCGTTGTGGCTGTCCGAGTACGCGGTGCAGCGCTTGAGGTTGAGACCTTCGCGCACCGCCAGCGAACGCACCGCGTGCGCCTTACCGATGCCGTGCAGGATGTCGCCGACCAGACGGCCGGTGAACACCCCGTCCTTGCTCTCGGCGACCGTTCCCAGAGCCCCGGTCAAGCCGAGGCGCTTGGCGATGATCTGGGCCAGTTCGAGAGGAGTGGCCGTCACCAGCCAGACCTGCTGACCGGCGTCGAGGTGCATCTGCGCGAGAGCCCGGGTACCGGCCCAGATCTTGTCCGCGATCAACTCGTCGTAGATCTCCTCACCGAGCCGGGTCAGCTCCGAGGTGGGACGGCCGGTGATGAACGAGAGCGCCTTCTCGCGGCCACTGGCCACGTCCTCGCTGTTCTCCTTGCCGCTGACCCTGAATTTGACCTGCTGCCAAGCGAATTGGGCCAGATCGCCGCTGGTGAAGTACTTTCGCGCGGCCAACCCGCGAGCGAAGTGAATGATCGACGCGCCCTGCACCATCGTGTTGTCCACGTCGAAGAAGGCGGCAGCAGTCAGATCCCGCGGAACGGCCGCCTCGGACTCGATCTGCAACGCCAGGGCGGCATCGGCACTGGCCTGGCCTGCCACGTTGGCGCGGACCTCGGCGTCGGTCGGACCGAATGGATTGCGAATCCTGCGGATGCGGCGTTTGAACTGCTTGTCCTCGCTCGGATCGTTGGTATCGACCATGTCGATATCGGGCGTGTTCTCGATCGGCAGGTCTGTTCCCCCGTCGCTCACCATGTCCACCTCCCAGTCGAGTCGCTCGCCGCAAGCCTAGTCGGGGTCGTCCGGACGACAGGCGAAGGGCAGTACTGCGCGCCCGTCGTTCGGCCCCCGATCGGACCGGGGACTGTGACCTTCGTCTCCACCGAGCTCGTGTCACAGTGGATTCATGCAGACGACTCCCACCGGCGTGGCTCTTCTCACCCGCGCAGGCTGCCATTCCTGCACGCACGCGTTCGAGGTCTTGAGCGAGGTGTGCCGCGAATTCGACGTGCCGGTCACCGTCGTCGACGTCGACGAGGCTGCAGCGGAATCGCCTGACCTGCGTGCGGAGTACGGGGATCGAGTGCCCGTGGTGCTCCTCGACGGCATCGAACACAGTTACTGGGAGGTAGACGTGCCGCGGTTGCGAGCCGATCTCACCCGGGCAGGACACCCTAAGAACGTGTGATTGCTCTCGCGTGTGCAGGTGAGGGCCGGTGTGCGCAACTTTGTTCATTCGTTCACAAGCAGTTACCGTGGTGTGAACAGCGTCCGTGAAATAGACACGAACGCAGGATCAGCGTGAAGACCGGCATCGACGCCGTTCGGACGAGGAGCCCCAGACGTGACCGAAGAGCGCCCGTCGCCCAGCGGCGTAGAGCGGGTCATCCCTCAGGCTACGGTCACCCGTCTGGCGACGTACCTGCGGGTCCTCTCCATCCTCGCAGACGAGGGCGTTCTCATCGTCTCCAGTGAAGAACTGGCCACCGCAGCAGGCGTCGGATCGGCCAAACTCCGCAAGGATCTGTCCTTTCTCGGCCCCAACGGCGTTCGCGGAGTCGGCTACGACGTGGCGCGCCTGCGCGCCAAGATCGACAGCGCACTCGGACTCGATCGCGGCCATCGCGTCGTCCTGGCCGGAGTCGGCAACCTCGGACAGGCGCTGGCCGGCTACGGCGGATTCGCCCGACGCGGCTTCACGATGGTCGGACTGTTCGACAACGACCCGGCGCGCGTCGGCATCGACATCGACGGACTGACCGTCCGGCACGTCGACGAACTCGTGGTCGCCTGCCGTGAACTCGAAGCCACTATCGGCGTCATCGCCACCCCCGACGAATCCGTGCACAGCGTCGCCGAGCAACTCGTCTCCGGTGGCGTCGAATCCATCCTGAGCTTCTCGCCGATGGTTCTCGACGTCCCCGAGCATGTCGAGGTGCGGCGCGTGGACCTGGCAGTGGAGATGCAGGTGCTCTCCTTCAACAGCTCCCGCAACGTCTCGGGACCGACCGACATCGACGGTCCGGCCATCGTCACCGCCCCCCGGCCGCAGCCGGTATCGCCGCCCCGCTCACCTCAACGGCACGCCTCGGCCGCAGTCACGGCCCGCGCATCGCCGGCAATCCAAGCCCAGTCAACAGTTCGACAAGAAACGGATCGGTGATTGCACCGTGAGTGTCCTTCTCGTCGGGATTTCGCACCGTAGCGCTCCCGTCGCAGTTCTCGAGCGTGTCGCCATCACGGACACCGATCGCCCGAAACTGACCGACAAGCTGATGGCCAGCGGAAGCATCTCCGAGGTCATGGTGGTGTCCACCTGCAACCGGGTCGAGATCTACGCCGTAGTCGACGCCTTCCACGGCGCGCTGACCGCCGTCGGCGAAGTTCTCGGCGAACACTCGGGGCTCGAGATCGCGGACCTGACCAAGCACGCGTACGTCCGCTACAGCGAGGCCGCTGTCGAGCACCTCTTCGCCGTGGCCAGTGGCCTCGACTCGATGGTCATCGGCGAGCAGCAGATCCTCGGCCAGATCCGTTCGGCCTACGCCGCCTCGGACGGCCAGCAGGCCTCGGGCCGCGTGATGCACGAACTGGCTCAGCAGGCCCTGCGCGTGGGCAAGCGCGTGCACAGCGAAACCGGAATCGACGCCGCCGGAGCCTCGGTGGTCTCGGTCGCCCTCGACCGCGCCGCCGACAAGTTCGACGGCTCCCTCGCCGGCCGCAAGGCCGTCGTCCTCGGAGCCGGAGCGATGGGCGGCCTCGCCGTCGCCCACCTCGGCCGCGCAGGCATCGGCGCGCTGACAGTCGTCAACCGCACCCGTGAGCGAGCCGACCACCTGGCCGAGAACGCCGTCTCCAACGGGATCGCAGCAACCTCGGTCGCCATCGAGGACCTGGCCGACGCAGTCGCCGAGGCCGACATCCTCCTCACCTGTACCGGAGCGGTGGGGGCCGTGGTCTCCATCGCCGACGCCCACCTCGCGCTCGCCCGCCGCGGCTCGGATCGACCGTTGGTGATCTGCGACCTCGGTCTGCCGCGCGACGTCGACGCCGCGGTGTCGGGTCTGCCGGGCGTCACCGTCTTCGACATGGAGTCCCTGCAGCGCGATCCTGCTGCCGGTGCCGCGGCCAACGACGCGTCGGCCGCCCGCGAGATCGTCTCCAGTGAACTCTCGGGTTACCTTGCCGGACAACGACTTGCCGAGGTCACCCCCACCGTCACGGCGCTGCGCCAGCGCGCTGCCGAGGTGGTCGAGGGAGAGCTGCTCCGTCTCGAATCGCGACTGCCAGGGCTCGACTCGCCGCAGCGCGACGAGGTGGCGCGCACCGTGCGCCGCGTCGTGGACAAGCTCCTGCATTCGCCCACCGTGCGGGTCAAGCAGCTCGCCAGCACACCGGGTGGAGATTCCTATGCCGCTGCGCTGCGGGAGTTGTTCGAGCTGAGCCCCGGCTCGGTCGATGCCGTCGCCACACCCATGGAGATCGGCTCGCTGGAACTGGTGGACGATTTCACCGCCAGCCGCACCGATCTACGCTCGGACTCCTACCCCGGCGGAACCACCGGTCAGGAGCGTGCCGAATGACCGCCGTCGTCAAGATCGGTACTCGCGGAAGTCTTCTCGCGACCACCCAGGCCGATACCGTTCGGGTGGCCCTGGCCGCAGCCGGAGTCGAAGCGGAACTGGTGATCGTCAAGACAGCGGGCGACCTGTCTGCTGCTCCCGTGCAGACGATCGGCGTCGGTGTCTTCACCGCGGCGCTGCGTGAGGCGCTGGCCGACGGCACCGTCGACATCGCCGTCCACTCGTACAAGGATCTGCCGACTGCGGCCGACGACCGGTTCACCATCGCCGCCATCCCCGCTCGCGAGGACCCGCGCGATGCCCTGGTCGCCCGTGACGGTCTGGTTCTCGGCGAGCTACCGGCCGACGCGAAGGTGGGTACGTCCGCACCCCGACGCATCGCTCAATTGCACGCTCTCGGACAGGGATTGGACGTCCGTCCGCTGCGCGGCAACCTCGACACCCGGATCGGCAAGGTGGCCTCGGGCGAGCTCGACGCCGTCATCGTCGCCCGCGCCGGACTGGCCCGTATCGGTCGGTTGGATGTCGTCACCGAAGCGCTCGACCCGGTGCAGTTGCTCCCGGCACCCGCACAGGGCGCGCTGGCAGTCGAATGTCGCGTCGAGGACACCGATCTGGTGACCGCAATCGCCACCCTCGACGACGCACACTCGCGCGCCGCGGTAGCAGCCGAACGCGGACTGCTGGCCGAACTCGAAGCCGGCTGCACCGCTCCGGTCGGCGCAATCGCCGAGGTCGTCGAATCCATCGACGAGGACGGTCGCATCTTCGACGAACTGTCCTTGCGGGGCTGCGTCGCCGCGATCGACGGCAGCGACACCATCCGCGCGTCGATCGTCGGATCACCCGACCGAGCCGAGGAGCTGGGCCGGGAATTGGCCCGCGAATTGCTCGATCTCGGTGCGCGCGAACTCGTTTCAGTCACCGAACCAGCGCAGGCCGGTTCTCAGGTACAGGGTGGATCTCATGTCTAGGGCCATAACGGCACCCGTCCGCGGACGCGCCAAACGCAAGGCGACTCGTCCGGTGGTGCGAAGAGAGTCGATCGCCACCGCTCGACTGATTCCGAAACGGGGCACCGCAACCCCGATAGAACTGCAGTACCCACACAAGACAGCACTGGAGAACAACCGATGAGCCCAGTCCGCAAGAACACCAACGGACGGATCCTGTTCGTGGGATCCGGGCCGGGTGACCCGGCTCTGCTCACGGTCCGGGCACGGGAAGTGCTCGGAGCGGCCGAGCTCGCATTCACCGATCCCGACGTCGACAAGGGCGTCACAGCGCTCGTCGGTGCCGATGTCCCCAGGGACGCGGAGACGGGCGAGAACGGTGTCGAGGTTCGTCCGGCACTCGGTGAGCCTGCCGAGGTCGCCAAAACGCTTCTCGCCGAAGCCAAGAACGGCCACGACGTGGTTCGCCTGGTCTCCGGTGATCCGCTCACGACCGACTCGGTGATCGCCGAGGTCAGTGCTGTCGCTCGCACCCACGTGCCGTTCGAGGTGCTTCCCGGCCTGCCCGCAGGATCGGCCGTCCCCAGCTACGCCGGAATGGCACTCGGTTCGGGTCACACCGAGGCCGATGTCCGCGGCGAGGTCGACTGGGCAGCGCTCGCTGCTGCTCCCGGCCCGCTGGTGCTGCACGCGACGTCGGGTCACCTGGCCGAAACCGCCAGTGCCCTCGTCGAACACGGATTGGCACCGCAGACGCCTGCAGCCATCACCGTTCGTGGCACCACCCGTCAGCAGCGGACGGTCGAGGCCACCCTCGCCACCCTGAACGACGCCGGATCCGAGCTCGTCGGTTCCCTCGTCGTCACCGTGGGCAAGGTCGTCTCGGGCCGAAACAAGATGTCCTGGTGGGAATCTCGTGCACTGTACGGCTGGACCGTGCTGGTGCCGCGCACCAAGGACCAGGCCGGCGAGATGAGCGATCGCCTCGTCACCCACGGAGCCATCCCCATCGAGGTTCCGACCATCGCCGTCGAGCCCCCGCGCAGCCCGGCCCAGATGGAACGGTCCGTCAAGGGCCTGGTCGACGGTCGATACCAATGGGTCGTCTTCACCTCCACCAACGCCGTGCGCGCCGTGTGGGAGAAGTTCGAGGAGTTCGGTCTCGACGCTCGCGCGTTCTCCGGCGTCAAGATCGCGTGTGTCGGTGAAGCAACCGCGGCGAAGGTGCGTTCGTTCGGCATCAACCCCGAGTTGGTGCCGTCGGGTGAGCAGAGCTCGCTCGGACTGCTCGAAGACTTCCCGCCGTACGACGAGGTGTTCGACCCGGTCAACCGAGTCCTTCTTCCCCGCGCCGACATCGCCACCGAAACCCTCGCCGAGGGTCTGCGTGAGCGCGGCTGGGAAATCGACGACGTCACCGCGTACCGCACCGTCCGGGCAGCACCGCCCCCCGCCGAGACCCGCGAGATGATCAAGACCGGCGGCTTCGACGCAGTGTGCTTCACGTCGAGCTCCACCGTCCGGAACCTGGTCGGCATCGCCGGAAAGCCGCACGCTCGTACCCTGGTGGCGTGCATCGGCCCCAAGACCGCCGAGACGGCCGTCGAATTCGGTCTGCGCGTGGATGTGCAGCCCGAGTCGGCACAGGTCGGACCGCTGGTCGAGGCTCTCGCCGAGCACGCGGCCCGCCTGCGGGCCGAGGGCGCACTGCCCCCGCCGCGCAAGAAGTCGCGCCGCCGGTAACTCGGCCGCCGATCTCACGCTCAGCACACCCGGTCCGTAAGGAGTTCGCTTGTTCCCCACCGACCGTCCCCGACGCCTGCGCCGCACCCCGGCACTGCGTCGACTCGTGGCCGAGACCTCGCTCGAGGCACGGCATCTGGTGCTGCCGATGTTCGTGGCCGACGGCATCACCGAGCCGCGGGCCATCGGCTCGATGCCGGGAGTGTTCCAGCACACGCTGGATTCGCTCAGTGCTGCCGCCGAGGAGGCCGTCTCGGCAGGCGTCGGCGGCGTCATGCTGTTCGGAGTACCGAGACCCGAGGACAAGGACGAAACCGGCTCGGGGGCAACCGACCCGGACGGAATCCTCAATCGCGGCCTGGCGCGGCTGAAGGCCGACCTCGGGGATTCGACGGTCATCATGGCCGATACCTGCCTGGACGAGTTCACCTCCCACGGGCACTGCGGAGTCCTGGGGGAGAACGGTTCCATCGACAACGACGCCACCCTGCTGCGCTACGTCGACATGGCCGTCGCGCAGGCGGAGTCCGGTGCGCACCTGCTCGGACCCAGCGGAATGATGGACGGGCAGGTCGGGGCCATTCGCGCCGGACTCGACGCTGCCGGCCACGTCGAGGTCGGTCAGCTGGCGTACTCGGCGAAGTACGCCTCGGCGTTCTACGGACCGTTCCGCGAAGCAGTGGGGTCCTCGTTGCAGGGCGATCGCCGGACGTACCAACAGGATGCAGCCAACCGCCGCGAGGCCACCCACGAGGTGGAGCTCGATCTCGCCGAGGGTGCCGACATGGTGATGGTCAAGCCGGCGATGTCGTATCTCGATATTCTTCGCGACGTCGCCGAGATGTCACCGGTTCCGGTTGCGGCGTATCAGATCTCCGGGGAATATGCCATGATCACCGCCGCCGCTCAGAACGGGTGGATCGACCGCGACGCAGCGGTGCTGGAATCGCTCGTCGGCATTCGACGCGCCGGTGCTGATGTCGTACTGACCTATTGGGCTACCGAAGTGGCGGGCTGGTTGTGAACGAATTTCCTCCGAACAACAACCCGGACGGCACCAACCCAGACAGCAACAGGCCGGGTAACCCACCGCCGCAGCCGGATTGGCAGCGCTGGGAGCTCGAGCACGGGTTCCCTCAGACAGGACCGGAGCTCGAGCCGACCCCGCGTCCGGCGCCCGTCGACGTAGAGACCGCACGCCACCTGTGGTGGGGAGTGGCGCTGATCGGGGCGCTCTCGGCGCTGTTCTCGGTGTGGACGCTGTTCGGTGCGCGCGAGGAATTCGCGCAGTCCCTGCTCGACGACCTCGCGGCGCAGGACGCGGCCGCCGACATGACGGTGGAGTCCACGCAGTCGATGGTGACGGTGATGCTCGTCGTCACGGTGTTCGTGGTCATCGGTTTCGGGGCGTTGTTCCTGCTCTGGGTAGAGCGAATGCGCGCAGGCAAGATGTGGGCGCGCATGCTGCTCACCATCATCGGATCGTTCACCGTGTTCACCATGATCCTCGAACTGTTCGCCATTGCGTCGAGCGCAGGAGCAATGAACATCGTGATGAGTGTGCTCGGCATCGGCCAGGGAGTGCTGGCCGCCGGGGCGATCTATCTGATGCACCGTCGGGAATCCAACGAATACTTCGTCGCTTCGGGGCAGTGGTAGTTTTCAGAACTCGATAGTTTTGGGCGCGTTCGAGGCTGCGGTACCGGCTGTGTGACTAGCATCACTGTCGATATCGTCTCGAGTGATCGGAACCGACATGGCAGAGCACACCCCTGCAGCAGCGAGCATCACGCAGCCGACCGCAGCACCGGCCGTCGATCGCGAGCCCTGTCCCGCCGAGAGCGGTCGCCCCGGCTGGGCCCTGCTCGGGCTGCTGCTCGCCGTCTCGGCCGCCATCGCGATCATGGCACTGGGAATTTCTGCAGGCTGAGCACGTCGCGTCGGCGCGGAAATCTCTGCCGGCCGAACGCACAGCTCGCCCCCGGTGGCAGGATGTCTGGCGTGAGCGCAGACACCGACACACCGATCGCCCGGCCCCGAGTGGTTTCCGCCGCCTACTGGCTGTGGCTGACCTCCGCGGTGCTGCTGATCGTCGTGTGCATGATCGCCCTGACGCTCCCCGCCGACCAGATCCGCGCGTCGTTCACCACCGGCGGTGCGACGGACGAACAGGTCGATTCCTTCCTGACTGTCTTTCGTGGACTCGGCGTGATCTTCGGTGTGGTCGGGCTGGCCGTCGGCCTGATGTCGGGCCCGGTCCGGGGCGGAGATCGCCGTTTCCGACGCGCCCTGGTCGCCCTGTCCGGAGCCGCCGCGCTGCTGCTGACCTTCGCCGCGCTGGTGTTCCCGTTCGTGCTGCTGGTGATCACGGTCGCGTTGGTGGTCGCAGCGGTCCTGGTCTACCGGCCGTCGGCACGGGAGTGGTTCGTCCGTGAGCAGTGATACCCCCGCCGACGAGACCGTGCTCTTCCACGAGCCCGGTGGCCGGTGGCGGATGCTGGCCTGGGGGCCGGTGTTCTGCCTCGTGGTACTCGCGGTCGAGCTCGCATCAGGACCGGTGGTCCACTGGTTCGCTCTCGCTCTCTTCTCGCTGATTCTCGTCGGTTTCACGTACGTCCAGCTCCGCGCCGCGCGGATGCACGTCAGCGTCGAACTCACCACCCGTCGGCTGCGCCAGGGAACCGAGACCGTCGACCTCGACGAGATCGACGACATTCTGCCCCCTGCCGAGTACGCCGACGGCGAATACGAGCCGAAGAAGTGGGAGACCGCGCGGGTACTCGGCGAGCTGTCGGGCGTCCCGCGCAAGCGGCACGGCATCGGGCTGCGTCTGGTGGGCGGCGGACTGGTGCAGGCCTGGGCGAAGGACGACGACGGTCTGCGCGCGGCTCTCGAAACGGCGAAGCGGGAGTACCTGTGAGGAAGTCCCTCGGGTGGGCGGAGTTGGTGCTGGCTCTGCTCGCGGTGATCGGAGCGGTCGCGTGCTGGAACGCCGGGGTGCGCACCACGGAGTTTCCCGCGGTTCCGGAGGTGTCCCCGGCATATTCGGGGACGTTCTACTCGGGGTCCTGGATCGCGCTGGCCGCTCTCGCCGCCATCGTGGCCGGACTGCTGACGGTCGACGGCGTCCGTCGACTCGTGTCCGGAGGCGCACCCCCTACCGGGTAGGGGTATCATGGCCGGTATGAGCAGCTACAGCGCCGAGCAGGACGACCTGCTGAAGCGATTGCGTCGTATCGAGGGCCAAGTGGCCGGGATATCGAGAATGGTCGCAGACGATCGCTACTGCATCGACGTTCTCACCCAGGTGTCCGCGGTGACCAAGGCTCTGCAGTCGGTGTCGTTGAAGCTGCTCGACGCCCACCTCGCTGGATGCGTGGTGGAAGCCGCGAAACACGGCGGACCCGAGGCGGACGCGAAAGTGAAAGAGGCCTCCGAGGCCATCGCGCGCCTGGTTCGTTCCTGACTCGAGAGGGAAGAGTGAAGATGCAGACGACATATTCGGTCGAGGGCATGACGTGCGGGCACTGCGCCGCATCGGTGACGGAAGAAGTATCGGAGATCTCGGGAGTCACCGGCGTCGACGTCGATGTGGATTCCGGTGCGGTCGTGGTGAGCAGCGATTCGACGCTCGACACCGCGGCGGTGGACGCCGCAGTCGCCGAAGCCGGGTATCGACTGGTGTCCTGACGCACTCGGTCGGTGGTTCGGAAGTCGCGAAAACGGTGATACCGGAAAAATGGGACTCATCGAACATCGTCAGGAGCGCTCGTGAAGAAACCTGTCACCGGCGCAGCCGTCCTCGCCATGAGCGTCGCCCTGGTGGCGGCCTGTTCGGCGGACACCACCGACCAGGGCAGTAGCGCAGAGCCGAGCGAGTCGTCCGCGACCGCGTCGCAGAGCTCTTCCGACGCTGCTCCCTCCCCGGCCGCGCCTGCCGGGCCGCTGCCGAACCTGTCGGTCACCACCGTGCTCGATGGCCTCGACAAACCGTGGGACGTGGTGGTCGCTCCCGATGGAACGGTGCTGACGGGGGAGCGCTCCGGCCGGTTCGTCATCCGCGACTCGGCCGGAGTCCAGCGTGAACTGAATGCGGACCTCGGCGATCTCTACGCCGCCGGTGAGACCGGACTGATGGGGATCGCACTGGCTACCGATTTCGCTGCGTCGCGAACGATCTACACCTGTCAGGGTGTGCGCGGCGACGACGGTAACCACATCGGCGTCATGTCGTGGACCGTGGACCCGCAGTGGACGGCCCTCACGCGCACCGGCACCCTCGTCGACGACATTCCCGTTGCCGACGGCGGGCGTCACGGTGGCTGCCGCATCCTGGCCCATCCCGACGGCACGCTGTACATCGGCACCGGGGACACGGCGAGCCCCACTGTTCCTCAGGATCGAAACTCACTGGGCGGCAAGGTGTTACACGTCAACACAGACGGCGCCGCCGCAGCCGATGCCCCGGATCGGATCTTCACTCTCGGTCATCGCAATGTGCAGGGATTGGCGATCCGTCCCGGAACCGACCAGATCTTCGAGGTCGAGCAGGGGACGAGCCGAGACGACGAGCTGAACCTGTTGGTGCCGGGCGGCAACTACGGTTACCGCCCCGATCGACGGTCGTCGGTCTACGACGAATCGGTCCCCATGACCGACCCCGACCGGGTTCCCGGTGCCCTGCCCGCAGTGTGGAGTTCGGGTGATCCCACCATCGCCACCCCCGACGTCACGTTCACCGACGGTGAGCAGTGGGGTTCCTGGAACGGTGCGGCGGTGATCTCGAGTCAGCAGGGCGAGAAGCTCGTCTTCCTGGCACTGTCAGACGACGGAACCGAGTACGTCGCCGAGGCCGAGGCACTGGAGGGCACGTACGGCAGGCTGCGGTCGCTGACCCCCTTCGGAAGCGACGGCGGCTTTCTGCTCACCACCGACAACGGCTCCGACGACCAGGTGCTGCTCGTCACCCCCGAGGTCGGCTGACCAGGGGTTGCCGCCACTACGTGGGACGGAGGATTGCCGGGGATTCGTTCTGCTGCCGGGAACCGAATCGCGTCATGAGTCGGCGGTTTGCCCGAAGAGTGTGTTTAAGATCATGTGATACCGGTCATATCGGGCCGGTCGCGGATCGTCGTCAGGAGTGTGGATGAACAAGCTGGTGTCCAGTTCCGGAGTGATCGCTGCCAGCGTCTTCCTGACGCTCGCCGGTACGACCACCGCGACGGCGCAGGCCGACCCGCTCCCCGATCTGACGGTCACCACCGTGCTCGACGGACTCGCCAAGCCGTGGGATGCGGTGGTCGCGCCGGACGGAACGGTGCTGACGGGTGAACGCTCGGGACGGTTCGTGATCCGCGACGTCGGCGGTGCCACCCGCGAACTCGCCGCGGACCTCGACGACCTGTACGCGTCCGGCGAGACGGGCCTGATGGGCATAGCTCTCGCGACGGATTTCGCCGCATCCAGAACCATCTACACGTGCCAGGGTGTGCAGGGCGGCAGTAGTGGCGGTACCGGTAGCGCCGGAACCGGAAGTGCGGGAGGCGCGAGCGAGAACCACATCGCCGTGCTCTCGTGGACCGTGGATCCGGAGTGGACCGCTCTGACCCGCACCGGCACCCTCGTCGACGACATTCCCGTTGCCGACGGCGGTCGTCACGGTGGCTGCCGCATCCTGGCCCACCCCGACGGCACCCTGTACGTCGGCACCGGAGACACGGCGACGCCGACGGTTCCGCAGGATCGGAACTCGTTGGGCGGCAAGGTGCTACATATCAATGCAGACGGCACCGCCGCACCCGACGCCCCGGATCGCATCTTCACTCTGGGACATCGGAACGTGCAGGGCCTGGCGATTCGACCCGGCACCGGTCAGATCTACGAGGTGGAGCAGGGCACGACCCGAGACGACGAGATGAACCTGCTGGTGCCCGGCGGCAACTACGGCTACCGCCCAGATCGACTCCCGTTCATCTACGACGAGTCGGTACCGATGACCGATCCGACCCGCGTGCCCGGTGCACTCGCCGCCGTGTGGAGCTCGGGTAGTCCCACCATCGCCACACCCGGTCTGACCTTCGCGAACGGCGCGGGATGGGGTTCCTGGAACGGGTCCGCGGTGATCTCGAGTCAGCAGGGCGAGAAGCTGACGTTTCTGAAGCTGTCCGAGGACGGCACGGAATACGTCGACGAGGCCGACGCCCTGGTGGGTACGTACGGTCGACTGCGCTCGCTCACCAGCTTCGGCGACGACGGCGCATTCCTCCTGACCACCGACAACGGAGCGGACGACAAGGTCCTGCTGGTCACCCCCGCTGCCGACTGATGTGCGGCCCCGAGGTCATCGAGACCGTTCACCGCAGAATCGGCCGTAGGGCGCTGTTCGGATCGTTGGGGGCCGCCGCGTTGACCGTTGCGACGGCCGGGGCGGTGCGCGCCGAACCCGTAGTCGGTTCGGCGGTTCCGGCGGGCCGCCTGGTCGATCTGACCCACACCCTGAGCCCGACGTTTCCGGTGTGGCCGGGCAGCGAACCGTTCACGATGCGGCCGGTCGCCGCCTACGAACTGGGCGGGTTCCTGGTGAACGAACTCTCGTACTGGGAGCACACGGGAACGCACATCGATGCCCCGGCGCACCGCATTCGGGGCGGCGCGACGGCCGACATCCTGCCCCTGGAGGATCTGATCGCACCGCTGGTGGTGGTGGACATCTCCGCCCGGGCCGCGTCCGACCCCGAGGCCGTGGTGACGAGCGGGGACATCGCGCAGTGGGAGCGCGAGCACGGCCGGATTCCGGACCGCGCGTTGGTGGTGATGCACAGTGGCTGGCAGAACAGGCTGGCCGAACGTGCGGCCCCCGGCTTCGGCGCGGACGCGGCGCAGCTGCTGGTACGCGAGCGGGGCATCGTCGGAATCGGAGTGGACACCCTGAGCCTCGACCGGACGAACGACCGCGAATACCCGGCTCACACAGCGGTTCTCGGGGCAGGCCGATACGGAGTCGAGGCACTGGCAAATCTGGACGCGGTGCCCCCGGCAGGGGCGACGGTCGTCGTCGGCGCTCCGAAGCACGCAGGCGCGACCGGCGGTCCCTGCCGGGTCTTCGCAGTGACTCCCGGCTGAACCCGGCTACGCGTCAGTGCGCGTGACTGGGGTTCGCGGCCGGCTCTTCCTCGGTTCCGGCCCCGGGCTCACCGAGCATCGCGGCACCGACCAACGCCTCGGGCACTCCGAAACCGTCGACGAGCAGTTCGGCGTGCGGACGCAGGGTGCGGCACCGCTCGTTGATGGCGCGGGTGACGGCCTTGGATCGCTCGGTGGACAGGTAGCGGTGTTCGATGAACCAGGCCTTGTCCGCCTCGATCACCGACAGCGCGTAGAGGTCGCAGACCTCGTCGAGCAGATCCTTGGTGGTGGGGTCCTCACACGATTCGATGCCGGCGATGAATGCCTCGAAGATGATCCGATCGATGTGCGCGCTCGCGGCATGCAGAACGTGATCCTGCACCGCGTTGAACGCCTCGAACGGGCTGGTCTCCTTGGACTTGGACTGCAGCCGGCGGGCGACGGTGGAGAGCAGGTACTCCTCGCGATCCTCGAACATCTTGACCTGGGTGCCGCGGTTGAACAGCGAGCCCTCTTCCTCGTTGTCCTGACGCCGATCGAGGATGGTCTGCATGATCGCTTGGGCCGCAGTGCGTTTGACGACGCGGTCGCCCACCATGTCGGCGGCGAACTTGACCCATTCGACCGGGCTCATGGACTTGACGTCGTCGGCGTACGCGGTGAGCAGCTCCTTCGCGACCAGCTGCGTCAACACATGATTGTCGCCCTCGAACGTGGTGAACACGTCCGTGTCGGCCTTGAGCGAGATCAGCCGGTTCTCGGCGAGATAGCCTGCGCCGCCGCACGCTTCGCGTGCCTCCTGAATCGCGGCGGTGGCGTGCCAGGTGTTCGCCGCCTTGAGGCCGGCAGCCCTCGATTCGAGCTCGCGCTGCTCCTCGGCGTCGGGATTGTCCGAGGTCTGCAGCTCGTGCATCTTCGACACGAGCTCGTTCTGCGCGAACTGCAGGGCGTAGGACTTGGCGATGAGTGGGAACAGTCGACGCTGATGCACCAGGTAGTCCATGATCAGGACCTCCTGATCGGAATCGGGCGCGGAGAACTGCCTGCGCTGCAACGCGTATCGCGTCGCGATGTCGAGGGCGACACGGGCAGCCGCCGCGGCACTGCCGCCGACCGTGACACGTCCGCGGATCAACGTGCCGAGCATCGTGAAGAACCGTCGAGACTTGTTCTCGATCGGGGAGGAGTACGTACCGTCGTCGGACACGTCGGCGTACTTGTTGAGCAGATTGTCTCGCGGGATGCGGACGTGATCGAACATCAGGCGGCCGTTGTCGACTCCGGGAAGACCGCCCTTGTACTGGCAGTCCGAGGTGGTGACACCGGGCAGGTCGTCGCCGTTCTCGTCGCGCAGTGGAACGAAGAAGCAGTGCACGCCGTGGCTCTCGGGCTCCTCGCCCGGGCCTGCGGTGATGAGTTGGGCGAACACCGCGGCGACCGTCGCCGTTTCGGCGGCACCACCGATGTAGTCCTTGCGCGAGGACGGCGTGGGGGAGTTGATGACGAACTCGTCGGTCTTCGGGTCGTACGTCGCCGTGGTCTCGAGCGACTGCACGTCACTGCCGTGTCCGGTCTCGGTCATGGCGAAACAGCCGAGCAGGTCGAGACTGATGATCTTGGGGACGTAGGCCTCGTGGTGGCGTTCGGTGCCGAGATTCTCGATGGCACCGCCGAACAGCCCCCACTGGACGCCGGCCTTGACCATCAGCGACAGATCGCTCATCGCGAGCATCTCGATCATCGTCACCGCTGCACCGACATCACCGGTGCCGCCGTGTTCCTTCTTGAAGCCGTTGTCGGCAGCGCCTGCAGCGGCGAGAACCTTGAGCTGTTCCATCGCCTTGGTGCGGGCGATGACGGTGTTCGGCGTGTAGTGCGGACGGAACTCGTCGCGGGCAAGCTGCCTGCGCGCCTCGTTCTTCACATCTCGCCAGCGGCCGTCCAGAGTGTTCCGAAGGTGATCCGTTGTGGTTGCCATACTCGACGGTAACCTTTTGCAGCCGCCTGTGAAGGCCGGAAACTCAGACCGGCCAGACGAATTCTTTCCACACCGCGCGGACGGTGCGCCAGAAGCCCGATTTCGCGTACGGACCGTCGTGGAACAGGGACGCGCAGTTGTCCTCCAGAGCCCTGTTCACCAGGGGGCTGAAGTCGGTGAACTCACCGACCAGGAACTCCTTGAAGCCCTCCGGCCACGCGTATTGGGCTGGTTCGTGTTGTGCCTCCACGACCGCGAGTGTAATGCAGCAGTAACACCGATGTTACAAATCCCACTCACTTCAGCAGTGCGAAAGCCTGCTGGGCGACGAGGAACGCGTAGCTGGACGGGATCGGATCGATCGCGTCGTCGGCCCGGAACTGCTCGGTGACGATCCAGTCCTGACCGGAGGAATCGGTGGCCAGGAACGCGCCCGCCAGATCGCCGGGAGCGCTGCCGCCCTTGAACCCCGAATACGGCCACAGCGCCGCATCGAGCTGCACCCCCGGAGTGATCGCCAGGATGCGACGGTTCTCCTCGGCCGACTCACTCGTCGCCAGGTAACCCATCGCGGCACAGACGTCCTGCGCGTTGGCGAACCATTCGACCCCGTCGGCCGACGCCGGGTTGTCCAGGAAGTTCTCGAAGTCGATCTCGAGCGGCCTCGCGTCCGCCTGCGCCAGCAGCTCAGCCCGGGTGTCGGGGTCGGCCGCGGACCACTCGGCCCGCATGTTCGGATCGCCGAACCCGATGACGAAGAACTGCCGAGTGTCCATCATCGGCGTCATCACCGACGGATCGTGATGACCCATGACCGAGAGCTGGCGCTCGACCCGGTCGCGGCCGAGGCGATCCATCAACAGATCCGTTGCGGTGTTGTCGGACAACGAGATCATCTTCTCGGCCGCGTCGCGGACCGACACCTTCGTGCCGTCGGGCAGATTCTGCAGTTCGCCGGACGGCGCGCTCTTGGTGGCGTCGCGAACGGTGAGCTGCTCGTCCCATCGGACCGTGCCTGCCTCGATCTCGTCGGTGAGAGCGCCGAGGACGTACAGCTTGAACACCGACCCGAGGGGCAGCACCGAGTCCGCATCGGTGGAGTAGATCGACTCGCAGTCGCCGCCGTTGAGCCGTGACGCGCTGTAGGAGTAGTTCGGAGCCACCTTCGACAGTGCCGCGTCGAGATCGTCGAACGACGAGATCGTCGGAAGGTCCGGCCGGGCCAGGAAGCCGTCGAGCTTGCCGTCCGCATCGATCGACGTCGTGATCGTGGCCGGGATGCCTGCGGTGGTGAAACGCAGAACGCCGGAATCGGGACCGGCCTCGAACCCCATGGCCACGTTCGGAGCGCCTGCGCGCAGCTGTTCGAGTGGCCCGGCGAGACCACCCAGCGGAGCGACAGCCTCGGCCAGCTCGGGTCCGGTGACGGCGTCGACCTCGGCGGGGTCGGGTGCCTCCTCGGCGTTGATCCATCGCAGGATGCGTTCGTTGAGGGCACCGACGGGGGTGGAGGTGTCGACGGCGAAGTCCGGAACGGTCGTGGTGGGCACGGGCGCTGCGGCCGTGCCCCCGCAGGCGGCAAGCGTCAGCGTTGCGGCCACGACCACCCCCACGAGTCTCGTCACGGTCCGCGTCGTCATGCTGCGATGCTAATGGATTCGGACATTTCGCCACCTCGCCAGTCTCGGGACGGCCGGTCGGGTGCTGTGGCAGTGTGCTCTGGCGTGCTGACTTCCGAAGACGTCCGTCGACTCGACTCCGACCATCTCTGGCACCCCTACAGCCGGTTTCCGGCGAGTGCGACCCCGCTGGTGGTCGACAGTGCGTCGGGCGTGCGGCTGACGTTGGCCGACGGTCGGCAGCTCATCGACGGCATGAGTTCGTGGTGGGCGGCAGTGCACGGCTACCGCCATCCTGTGCTCGACGCCGCCGCGCACGATCAGCTGGGCCGGATGAGCCACGTCATGTTCGGCGGACTGACACACGCTCCGGCGGCCAGGTTGGCCGAGTTGCTGGTCGACATCACCCCCGCCGGGCTCGACAAGGTGTTCCTCGCCGATTCCGGCTCGGTCTCGGTCGAGGTCGCGGTGAAGATGGCGCTGCAGTACTGGCGTGGGCGCGGCGAGAACGGCCGCACGCGGCTGTTGACCTGGCGCGGCGGGTACCACGGAGACACCTTCGCTCCGATGAGCGTGTGCGACCCGGACGGCGGGATGCACACGCTGTGGACCGATGTTTTGGCGAAGCAGGTGTTCGCTCCGGCCCCGCCCGTGGCGTTCGACGCCGACTACGTCGCCGAATTCGAGAAGATACTCGGTGAACACGCGAGCGAACTGGCAGCGATCATCGTCGAGCCGATAGTGCAGGGCGCCGGTGGAATGCGGTTCCACGACCCGCGCTACCTCGTGGAACTACGCCGCCTGGCCGACGAGTACGGCCTCCTGCTGATCTTCGACGAGATCGCCACCGGCTTCGGCCGAACCGGGGAGTTGTTCGCAGCCGACCACGCCGGTGTCGCGCCCGACATCATGTGCATCGGCAAGGCGTTGACCGGCGGATATCTGACCCTGGCGGCCACGCTGTGCACCACCGAGGTGGCCGAGACGGTCTCGGCCGGCGAGGCCGGCGGCCTGATGCACGGGCCGACGTTCATGGGCAATCCGCTCGCGTGCGCGATCGCGGTGGCCTCGGTGGATCTGTTGCTCTCGCGTGACTGGCGCGCCGAGGTCGCGGCTCTGGCATCGGGACTGGCCGCCGGCCTCGCGCCGGCCCGGTCGCTGTCGGGAGTCGCCGATGTTCGCGTTCTCGGCGGCATCGGCGTCGTCGAGATGCACAGTCCGGTGGACATGGCACGGGCCACGGCAGCGGCCGTCGACGCGGGAGTGTGGCTGCGGCCGTTCGGGCGTCTGGTGTACGCGATGCCGCCGTTCATCTGTACCGATGCGGAGGTGGCTACCATCGCCGAAGCCCTGGTGGCGGTGGCGCGGCACCATACTTGAACGGCGTTCAAGTATGGTGCTGCCATGACCGCTCTGGACTGGCTCGACGCCACCGCGCACGCCCGACGCGAGGACGGTCTCGAGCGCATCGTGATCGCCCGCACCGCCGAGGACGACATCCTCGATCTGGCGTCGAACGACTACCTCGGACTGTCCAGGCATCCGGCCGTCATCGACGGAGCCTGCGCCGCTGTGCGCCGATGGGGCGGCGGATCCACCGGATCGCGGCTGGTCACCGGGACGACGACCGCACACGAGCGCCTCGAGGAGGATCTCGCGGAGTTCGTCGGAGCCGAGGCCGGACTGGTGTTCTCCTCCGGTTACACCGCCAATCTCGGGATCGTGACGGCACTGGCGGGCCGAGACGCGCTGGTGATCTCCGATGCCGCGTCGCACGCCTCGCTCATCGACGCCTGCCGCCTGTCGCGGGCCCGGGTGGCCGTCGCTCGACATTGCGATACCGGCCACGTCGACCTGCTGTTGCGCGAGCGTCGCGAACAGCGGGCCCTCGTGGTGACCGATTCGGTGTTCAGCGCCGACGGCGATCTCGCGCCTCTGGCCGAGCTGTACGCGGTGTGCCGGAGACGGAACGCGGTGCTCGTCGTCGACGAGGCGCACGGATTGGGTGTACGCGGGGACGGTGGCAGGGGAGCCGTCCACGAAGCAGGCCTCGCCGGAGCGCCGGACCTGGTGATCACCGCAACGCTGTCCAAGGCCCTCGGATCGCAGGGTGGAGTGGTGCTGGGGCCTGCAGCGGTGCGCACGCAGGTGATGCACGGTGCACGCACGTTCGTGTTCGACACCGGACTCGCACCCGCCTCCGTCGGAGCGGCGTCGGCCGCGCTGACCGTCCTGCGGGGCGAACCCGACCGGGTGCACTCGATCGGTATACGTGCAACACAACTCGCCGCCGCAGCAGGCGTCGAACCGACGACATCGGCGGTCGTTCCGGTGATCCTGGGCGACGCACAGCGGGCAGTGCGCGCGGCGGCGGACTGCCTCGAGCTCGGCGTCCGCGTCGGATGCTTCCGGCCGCCGTCGGTTCCGGCCGGCGGTTCTCGACTGCGACTGACCGCGCGCGCCGATCTCACCGACACCGACATCGATCGTGCCGCGTCGGTCCTCGCGGCGGTGTCGAATGCGGCGGTTGTGTGGTGACGGTTCTGCTGGTGACCGGAACGTCGACCGGCGTCGGCAAGACCGTGATCACCGCGGCACTCGCGGCGGCAGCGCGGGCAGGCGGGCGGTCCGTCGCGGTGTGCAAGCCGGCGCAGACCGGCGTCGGAGACGGTTACCCTGACGAAGCCGATATCGATGTGGTGCAACGCCTTTCGGGCGTTCGGGGAGTGGAGCTGGCGCGGTATCCCGAGCCGCTGGCCCCGGACGTCGCGGCCCGCCGATCGGGTCGGCCGATGCTCGAACTCGACGCTGTGATCGGAGCCGTGCGCGAGCTCGACGCAGCCAACGACCTCGTGCTGGTCGAAGGCGCAGGGGGAGTGGCGGTGCGTTTGGGCGCAGGAGGGTTCACCGTGCTCGACGTCGCCAAGGCCATGTCTGCGCCGATCGTGATCGTGGCCGGTGCGGAGCTGGGAACGCTCAACCACAGTGCTCTGACCGTTGCGGCAGCGCGGGCGGCCGGCGTCGACTGCGCAGGTCTGGTGATCGGGTCGTGGCCCGCCGCACCGAGCCTGGCCGCGCGGGTCAACCTCGACGAGCTGCCGCTCGTGACGGGTGTCGGGCTCATCGCGTGTATCCCGGAGGAGGCGGGTCTGCTCCCGTTGCGCGCTTTCGAAGCCGTGGCGGTCGGTGCCTTCGGTGAGTTTGTCGAGTCTTTACTCGGGTACCCGGCATAGATCGACTGCCGGTCCGGCAGTCGAGAACATGGGAGTCCGCCAATGAGCACCACCGTATGGATCATCGTCGCAGTAGTAGTCGTACTCGTCGTCGTTGCCCTCGCCGTCGTCGTCGCACGCAAGGGCAAGGAACGTAAGAGGTTGGAAGCGAACGAGATTCGCGAAAAGGCAGCCAACGACGCAGCAATCGTCGAAGAGCGTGAACTGCTGGCGAGGGAAAGCGAGGCCAAGGCACGCCGGGCCCGGGCAGAAGCGGATGTCAAAGCAGCCGAGGCCGACAAGCTCGCGCAGCAGGCTCAGTCACATCAGGGTGTTGCGGCGAAGTCGCGCGATGAGCTGGACGCCGAATTCGCTCGCGCGAACGAACTCGATCCGGACGTCGATCACCGATCGGGTGCCGAGGCCGCACACACGGACAACGACGGCCGGTCGGATGATCACGATCGAGCGCATCACCGCGGGGCAGACATCGGCGAGACCTTCCCCGGCCGGCACGACTCCGGGACACGAAACGCCGCTGATCATGATGCCGCCACGCACACCAGCGCCGACCCGCGTAGCACCGGGGAGAAGGTTCGCGACACCGTCGACCCACGCACGGACAACGGACACCACCGCACGAACTGACCGGTAGAAGCTGCTGCCGTCCGGGGCGAGCCCGGCACGATCGGTACTAGCCGGTCGAATTGTGCGGTAATTCGAGTTCGACGACGTCGTGCTCGCCGAGGTCCGGTCGCTCGTTGGTGATCTTGGCCTTGGCGTAGGCCAACAGGTTCGAGACCTTCGACCCAGGGGTGGACCAGTACTCGGCTCCCTCAGCGGCCACGTGGATCAGGTCGACCTCGCGCGAATCGGGGTTCTTCTCGAACCACGCGGCCGCTCGGGTGTTCCACAGTTCCTCGGCCTTGGTGGTGTTGTCGACCACCGCGGCCGTACCGGACAACGACACCCAGCCCTCGCCGGACTGGAACGAGACGTTGACGGTCGGGTTCGCCGCGATGTCGCTCACCTTCCGCGAATCGTGAGCGGCGAAGAACCACAGGTCGCCGTCGAACTCGGCTTCCTGCAGCGCCATCGGGCGCGAGATGAGGTGACCGTCTCGGCCGACGGTGGTGAACATGCAGAGCCCGGCTTCGGACATCAATTCGGCGACTTTGCTGACGCCATCGGTGTTGGTCATCGGCATCGATTACCCGGCGCACTCGCCGTTCAATCACCGAAACAGGCCGATCGCCCGCTTTCCGGATTATTACGCCCTGTAGTTGGTGATTTCGCCGAACCTGGGACACTGGAAGTCGTGACTGTTTCCCCCGGCAACGACGCCCCCGTATCGGCCCAACTCTTCGCCCGCGCGAGCGCGGTCATTCCCGGCGGCGTCAACTCGCCGGTACGTGCCTTCGCGTCGGTCGGCGGAACGCCCCGCTTCATCACGCAGGCCAGCGGATACACCATGACCGACGCCGACGGAAACTCCTACGTCGACCTCATCTCGTCCTGGGGTCCGATGATCCACGGACACGCCCACCCGGCCATCGTCGAAGCCGTCCAGAAGGCAGCCGCGACCGGCCTGTCGTTCGGTGCACCCACGCTCCGCGAAATCGAACTCGCCGAGGAAATCGTGCGTCGCGTCGGCCCCGTCGACCAGGTTCGTCTTGTGAATTCGGGCACAGAGGCCACCATGAGCGCGGTGCGTCTGGCTCGCGGCTTCACCGGCCGCACCAAGATCGTCAAGTTCTCGGGCTGCTACCACGGCCACGTCGATGCCCTCCTGGCCGACGCAGGCTCGGCGCTCGCCACGCTCGGACTGCCGACCTCGCCCGGCGTCACCGGCGCACAGGCGTCGGACACCATCGTCGTTCCCTACAACGACCTCGCCGCCGTCACCGCGGCCTTCGAGGCCAACCCGGGCCAGATCGCGTGCATCATCACCGAGGCAGCCGCAGGAAACATGGGTGCCATCCCTCCGGTCACCGGCTTCAACGAGGGACTGCGCCGCCTCGCGACCGAGCACGGCGCACTGCTGATCATGGACGAAGTGATGACCGGCTTCCGCGTCAGCGCATCCGGCTGGTACGGCATCGACGGAATCGCAGGCGACCTCTACACCTTCGGCAAGGTCATGTCCGGCGGATTGCCGGCCGCGGCATTCGGCGGTCGAGCGGACGTGATGGCCTATCTCGCGCCCGCCGGACCGGTGTACCAGGCAGGCACGCTGAGCGGTAACCCCGTCGCCGTCGCGGCCGGACTGACCAGTCTGCAACTGGCCGACGCAGCCGTCTACGAGAAGCTGCAGACCAACTCGCAGCGACTCGGAACACTGCTCGGCGACGCCCTCACCGCCGAAGGCGTCACCCATCACGTGCAGTTCGCGGGCACTATGGTGAGTGTGTTCTTCGCCGATGGACCGGTCACCGACTACGCGCAGGCCAAGGCCGCGCAGACGTGGCGATATCCGGCGTTCTTCCACGCCTTCCTCTCCCGCGGGGTGTACCCGCCGCCGAGTGCATTCGAGGCCTGGTTCGTCTCCGCTGCCCTCGACGACCGAGCCTTCGAGATCATCGCCGACGCGGCCCCGGCCGCCGCGAAAGCCGCAGCTGCCGCCACCGCAACGAACTGATTCACCACCCGACTAGCGAGAAACAGGACCCCGACGTGACCGAGGCCCCCGCAACACATCCGCACTCGACGACGCGCACCATCGTGCACGTCCTCCGGCACGGCGAGGTGCACAACCCCAAGGGCATCCTGTACGGGCGGTTGCCGGGCTTCAAGCTGTCGGTGACCGGCCAGTCGCAGGCCAAGGCAGTGGCCGATGCGCTCTCCGGCCACGACATCACTCACGTCGTGGCATCACCTCTGCTGCGCGCGCAGCAGACCGCCGCGCCGATCGCAGCGGCCCACGGTCTGTCGATCGCCGAGGACGAGAACCTCATCGAAGCAGGCAACGAATTCGAGGGCCTGCGCGTGGCCGTCGGTGACGGTGCCCTGCGCCGACCACGGCACTGGTGGAAGCTGCGCGACCCGTTCACCCCCTCCTGGGGCGAGCCGTACCTGCAGATCGCGCACCGCATGCTCGCCGCCGTCAACGCGGCCCGCGTCGAAGCCGTCGGGCACGAGGCCGTGTGCGTGAGCCACCAGCTCCCGGTGTGGACGCTGCGCCGGTTCCTGCAGGGCGACCGGCTCTGGCACGACCCGCGCAATCGTCAGTGCGGGCTCGCGTCGCTGACCTCGCTCGTCTACGAGGGCGATCAGCTCGTGGACCTCGTCTACTCCGAGCCCGCGGGAGCATCCGATCCGAGGATCACCGGTGCGTAGATTTTTCCTCGCCGTCTGTGCAGCGTCTGCCATCGCTCTTGTCGCAGGATGCTCGACCGGCACCGACGCGGTGGCGCAGGGCGGCACTTTCCAGTTCGTCTCACCCGGCGGGCAGACCGACATCTTCTACGAGCCCGACGAACGCGGCACCATCGGCGAACTGTCCGGGCCGGATCTGATGACCGAGGGCAAGACGACCTCGTTGTCGGACTACGACGGTGACGTCGTGGTTCTCAACGTCTGGGGCCAATGGTGCGGTCCGTGCCGCGGTGAGGCCGACGACCTCGAGGACGTCTACGAGGCCACCAAGTCCCTCGGCGTCGAGTTCCTCGGCATCAACGTGCGCGACGAGTCGCAGACCGCCGCACAGGACTTCGTGGTCAGCAACAACGTGAGCTACGCCTCGATCTACGACCCGCCCATGCGCACCCTGACCGCGCTCGGCGGCGTCCCCACCTCCGTCATTCCGACGACCGTCGTGCTCGACCGACAGCACCGAGTCGCAGCAGTGTTCCTGCGTGAGCTGCTCGCCGAGGACCTGCAACCCGTCGTCGAACGCGTGGCAGCCGAGGAGCCAGTGCAGCAGTGAACGTGACTCACCTGGCCGGGATCGGCGCGAGTTTCCAGGAAGCTGCGGCCTCCGGGCCACTGATCCTGGCCCTCGGAGCCTGCGTGCTGGCCGGGCTCGTCTCCTTCGCGTCGCCGTGCGTGGTGCCCCTGGTGCCCGGCTACCTCTCGTACCTCGCCGGAGTCGTCGGAGCCGACGCTCCGGCCGTCAGCGCCGACGAGGCAGCTGTGCAGACGAAGGTGCGCAGCGGTCGATTGCGCGTCGCCGGGGCGGCGGGACTGTTCGTTCTCGGATTCACCGTCGTCTTCGTTCTCGCCACCGCGTCGGTGTTCGGAGCGATCTCCGTCCTGGCGATCAACCGCGAACTGCTCATGCGGATCGGCGGCGTCGTCACCATCGCCATGGGCCTGGTATTCGTCGGACTGATCCCGGCCCTGCAGCGCGATGTGCGCTTCGAGCCGAAACAGATCGGCTCACTGGCCGGAGCACCGCTGCTCGGCGGCGTCTTCGCACTCGGATGGACCCCGTGCCTCGGGCCGACGCTCGCGGGCGTCATCTCGTTGGCCGCAGGTACCGACGGTACGACGGCAGCGCGCGGCGTCGTCCTGATCGTGGCGTACTGCCTCGGTCTCGGCTTACCGTTCGTGATCCTCGCGTTCGGTTCGGTCAGCGCGCTGCGAGGCGTCGGCTGGCTACGTACACATGCACGACAGATACAGGTGTTCGGCGGAATCATGTTGATAGCAGTAGGAATTGCACTGGTCACCGGTGCCTGGGATCAGTTCGTCGGCTGGGTGCGCGACGCCTTCGTCTCCGATGTGGTGTTGCCGATATGACCGCCGACACCGAAGAGCGCACCGAAGCGTCGCCGCCGCACAAGCAATCGGTGCTGGGCAGGGGAGTGGCCCTGGTTCGCAACACCTGGCGCGGCCTGACCAGCATGCGCACCGCGCTGGTTCTGCTGTTCCTACTTGCCTTCGCCGCTGTGCCCGGTGCCCTGGTGCCGCAGCGCAGCCTCAACGCGGGCAAGGTCGACGAGTACATCGCCAACCGCCCGACCCTCGGCCCGATCATGGACAAGCTGGAACTGTTCGACGTCTTCGGCAGCTTCTGGTTCACCGCGATCTACGCACTGTTGTTCATCTCGCTGATCGGCTGCATCCTGCCGCGCTGCATCGAGCACGCGAAGCAACTGCGCACCAAGCCGGTTCGCGCGCCCCGTAACCTCTCCCGCCTGCCGCACCACACCCGCTACGACGTCGACGGAACGCCGGAGGAGATCGCCGCACAGGTGCGCACTCAGTTGCGCGGTTGGCGCGTCGCCCAGAGAACCGAGGACAGCGGAGCAGTGACGCTGTCGGCGGAGAAGGGCTACGTCCGCGAACTCGGCAACCTCGTCTTCCACCTCTCCCTCGTCGGACTGCTCGCCGCCATCGCCATGGGCAAGCTGCTCGGCTACGAGGGCAACCGCATCGTCATCGCCGACGACGGCCCGGGCTTCTGCACCTCGACCCCGGCGAACTACGACTCGTTCCGCGCAGGCAACCTCGTCGACGGCACCGACCTCGAGCCACTGTGCGTGCGCGTCAAGGACTTCACTGCCGACTACCTCGACACCGGCCAGGCCGAGATGTTCACCTCCAACATCGAGTACCAGGCGGGCCAGGACCTCACGAACAACGTCTGGCGCGACGACCAACTTCAGGTCAACCACCCGCTGCGCGTCGCTGGAGACCGCGTCTACCTGCAAGGGCACGGCTACGCACCCACCTTCACCGTGACGTTCCCCAACGGCGAAACCCGCACCGACACCATCCAATGGCAGCCGACGGACGCCACGACCTTCCTCTCCAGCGGAGTGCTGCGCGTCGACCCGCCCGGCGGCCTGTATCCCGACCCTCTGGACCGGCGCAAGAATCAGATCGCCATCGAGGGTCTGTTCGCGCCGACGGCGTCGTTCCACGGCAGCCTGCTGTCGTCGAGCTTCCCCGCCATGAACGACCCCGCCGTCGCCATCGACATCTACAAGGGCGACACCGGACTCGACACCGGACTGCCGCAGTCCATCTTCTCGCTCGATCAGGAAATGATCGCCCAGGGCAGACTCGTGAAGCAGGACCGCGTCAACCTGATGCCGGGAGAATCCGCGACCCTGAGCGACGGAACGATCGTCACGTTCGACGGAGCGGAGGAATTCGTCAACCTTCAGGTCTCGCACGACCCGGCTCAGACCTGGGTACTCGTCTTCGCGCTCACGATGATGGGCGGACTGCTCGTCTCACTGGTGATCAAACGTCGCAGAATCTGGGTCCGACTCACCGCCGACGCCCAGGCACGACGTACTGTAGTAGACCTCGGCGGACTTGCACGCACCGATCAGGCGGGGTGGGGCGAAGAGTTCGACCGCCTGTGCACCCGCCTGCTCGGCGATACCTCGAAACAGGAGAACTGACCGATGCCGATCAACGAGACCCTCTCGCAGTACAGCGACTGGTCCTTCGAATCAGCGTTCACCATCTACGTGCTCGCATTCGTCCTGCTCATCGCCCAGTACGCCTCCGCCAAGGCGACGGCAGTACAAGCCAAGGAACTCGTCGGTGCCGGTGCCCCCATTGCCGACAGCCGACCCGGACGCGTCGTCGAAACACCGAAGCGACCGCTGTCCGAACGACTCGCAGGCATGGGCTTCGCGTTGCTCGCCCCAGCCCTCGCCCTGCACGTCGCCTCGGTGGTACTCCGCGGCTTCGCCACCCACCGCTTCCCGCTCGGCAACATGTACGAGTTCGTCACCATGGCCACGGCAGCCGCCGCCCTGACCTCGGTGATCGTGCTGCGCAAGAAGACGATGCGCCCGATGCTCGTGTTCGTCCTCGCGCCGATCATCGTGCTGATGTTCTTCGCCGCCACCAAGCTCTACGCCGACGCCGCACCGGTCGTCCCCGCTCTGCGCTCGTACTGGCTGCCCATCCACGTCACCATCGTCAGCGTCGGAAGCGGCATCCTGCTGGTCTCCGGCGTCGCGAGCCTGCTGTTCCTGCTCCGCATCAAGCAGCCCCTGGGAGAGGAAAGCGTCGGTTTCTGGGGCAAATTCGCCTCCAAGCTGCCCGACGCCCAAGCTCTCGACCGACTCGCCTACAAGACGACGATCGTCGCCTTCCCGCTCTTCGGAGCAGGCGTCATCCTCGGCGCAATCTGGGCCGAAGCCGCATGGGGACGTTTCTGGGGCTGGGACCCCAAAGAGACCATGTCGTTCATCACCTGGATCATCTACGCCGCCTACCTGCACGCCCGCGCCACCTCCGGATGGCGCAACACCCGCGCAGCGTGGATCAACATCGCCGGATTCACCGCCATGCTCTTCAACCTCTTCATCATCAACATGGTGGTCTCGGGACTGCACAGCTACGCGGGACTGAACTGACCTTCGCTCGTTCCACAGCCTCCACGCTGGACCTCCAGCTGGTAGCGTCCGATCCGGCTCGATGGGGGACACATCCGAGCTCGGATCTTCGATGTGGGACGCGAACTGGGGGGAATCGGTCATGGCCGATCGGCACGAGGACAACTGGCAACCCGTCCGGCCACTGGACGACGATGTACCGGAAGATCATGCAGCGCCGCCCACGGGGTCCGAACCGATCGCCGTCGCAGCGACGACGGAGGCCATACCCACACCGCCGCGCGAGCCCTTTCGATCGACCCCCATCACCATGCCGCCCGAGAGCATCTCGAGCCCGCCCGCGCCGCAGTCCGAGACCGCGCCGACACCTCCGCCGAATCCTGCACCGCGCGCTTCCCGACCAAAAGACCCGTCTGGGCCGGTAGAAGGTGACGGCAAGGATGCCGGGGTCGCCGCGACCCCGGCCGAGGAAGGCAAGACCGCGACGGCAACACCGACGACACCGGTGCAAGCGCCGAAGGCTCCCGTGGCGCCGACCGTGAAACCGACTCCTCCACACACGCCCCCCGAGGCGAGCCCGCCCGTCGCGTCGGCACCACCCCCGCCGCAGGGTCCGATGCCGTCAGGCCCGGTGCCTTCGGGCCCGGTGCCTTCGGGCCCGGTGCCTCAGAACTCGGCTCCGCAGAACTGGGCTCCTCAGAATTCGCTGCCTCAGAACTGGGCCCCTCAGAACCCGGGGCCCCAGAACCAGTGGGCTCCGCAAAATCAGTTGGCTCCGCAGAATCAAGCTGGGCCGCAACACAATTGGTCACCGCAGAACCACGGCGATCCGCAGCAGCACTCGGTGGCGGAGGGCCAGTGGCATACCCAGAATCAGTGGAACCCTCAGACACAATGGGGACCTCAGCCCGGCCAGTGGCCCGGTCGGCAACATCCGAATCAGCCGCATCCTGGTCAGCCCCAGCAGCTCAGGCAAGCCCCGGGTGACGCGATGGTGGTCGCACCGGCACCGGCACCGGCGGCCTTCGACCAGAGTCGGTCGGCGGAGCAGCAGGTCTCTTCACTCGATCTCGGCAGTTCGTTGCTCGTCCGATCGGGGAATGCGCCGCCGCTGGGAGGGTGGCGTCGGGCGTTGTATCTGATGACGGGTGGTCGTGTGGATGTCGGAAACAGTGCCGCCCAGCAGCGACGCTCGGCCTTGACCGCGCAGGTGGATCGGCCTCTTGTCGGATGCCATCGCGTCGCGGTGCTGTCGCTGAAGGGCGGTGTCGGCAAGACCACGACGACGGCCACCCTCGGCTCGACGTTCGCCGAGATTCGAGGTGATCGGGTGATCGCGATCGACGCCAACCCCGATCGCGGAACGCTGGGTCAGAAGGTGCCGCTCGAGACGACCTCCACCGTCCGTAATCTGTTGCGCGACATACAGTCTCTGGACCGCTACAGCGACGTGAGGGCATACACGTCGCAGAACGTGCATCGACTGGAGGTGTTGGCATCCGATTCGGATCCGGCAGCCTCGGAGGCATTCAGCGGTGAGGATTACGATCGTGCGGTGTCGCTGTTGGAGAAGTTCTACAGCATCGTCATCACCGATTGCGGCACCGGTCTGATGCACTCGGCCATGGAACGAATTCTCGAGGGAGCCGACACTCTGGTGGTGGTCAGCTCGGGGTCGGTGGATGGTGTGCGCAGCGCGTCGGCAACGCTGGATTGGCTCGATGCGCACGGCTACCGGGAACTGGTCGCCACATCGGTTGCGGTCGTCAACGGCGTTCGGCAAAGGGCCGGAAAGGTCGACCTGCAGAAAGTTGTCGAACACTTCGAGCAGCGTTGCGCTCGGGTTCGCACGATCCCGTTCGACCCGCATCTCGAGGAGGGGGCGGAAATCGAACTCGATCGTCTTCGTGGGCGCACACGAAAGGCACTGCTGGAAGTCGCGGCGGCGGTAGCGGCGGGATTCCCCGACGCGCCCACCGCTGCCCAATGCAACTGAGAACCACCGGACCTATTCGCTGGGTTCGGTGCCGGCCTCGGTTCCGTCTTTCCCTCCGCGGCGAGCCTCACGGTTGATCCGCCACAGAAAATCGGGATCGTCATCGGGTCCCACAGTGCGGGTGGGTGGAGCCTGCGTACTGGGTCCGAATGCCTTCCAGAACAGCACGATTACTGCCACCAAGCCGATCAACGCCAAAAGATAGATCACGACGCACCTCCTACTACGAGAGTAGCTGTGATGCAACCACCTCCGCACCCGTCGAGCGTCGAAGATTCCTGAGAATGTTCGATGAGTTCGTACGGGTGCGGATACTGCGGGTGGATCGGCCTCAGAGCCAGCCGATCAGTGGTGTGTGCCGGCTTCCGTCGTCAGTGAGGTCAGCAACTGCATGACCTCGGTCTCGCGGAATCGACGGTGCCCGCCCGGAGTGCGGAGGGATCCGAGGCGGCCGGCATGTGCCCAGCGCGTCACTGTCTTGGGGTCGACGTGGAAAAGCGCGGCTACCTGACCCGGAGTGAGCAGTGAGTCCTGAGCCTTGTGAAATGTGGGTGCGCTCATCTTGTCGTGTCCTCCTACGATGCGGTTCGGTGCATATGCGTCGAACCGGAGATATCGGTCTGCTGCGTTCGATCCCCATGGTTGCACTCGAACCCCTAGGTACTCGACTGATACAAGGTTGGTAAAGGGGAGGTAATGGACAAATCGGTCATGCCGGGGGTGGGTCGGAGTGGCTGCCGAGCCCGGTAGATTGGGACCCGTGAGCGACGCGACGAATGCCGAGAGCAACGATCCCACCAGCGGAAATGCCGCGCCAGGAAGGTCGGCGAAGAAGTCACTCGCCGTGAACCTCGGTGTCTACACCTTCGCGCGACTGGCGCTCGTCGTCGTGATCGCGGCCGTCATCGTCGGCGTCGGTTTACTCTTCGGCGTCGAGGTCCCGGTACTCGTGGCCGCGATTTTTTCGGTGCTGATCTCACTACCTCTCTCGCTGCTCCTGTTCAAGAACATGCGCATCCGCGTCAACGAGTCCATCGCAGCCGTCGACGAGGACAGGCGCGCCGCGCGCGCGGACCTGCAGTCGAAGCTGCGCGGTGAAGACGGCAAGAAGTGACCAGGTCGGTCGATCATTCGGGATCCCGGGAGTGGGTCGACAACGCGGTCCGGTTGATCGAGGCCGATTCCCAGCGCAGCGCCGACACGCACCTGCTGCGATACCCCCTCCCCGCGGCCTGGGGAATCTCGCTGTATCTGAAAGACGAGTCGACGCACATCACCGGCAGCCTGAAGCATCGGTTGGCTCGGTCGCTCTTCCTGTACGCGATCTGCAACGGCTGGGTCACCGAACGCACCACGGTGATCGAGGCCTCGTCGGGCTCCACTGCCGTCAGTGAAGCGTATTTCGCCGGACTGCTCGGACTGAAGTTCGTCGCCGTGATGCCACGCAGTACCAGTCCCGCCAAAGTCGCACTCATCGAGTCTCACGGCGGAAGATGTCACTTCGTCGACAAGCCCGGTGAGATGTACACCGAAGCGCATCGACTCGCGGCCGAGCCCGACAGTCACTACATGGACCAGTTCACGCACGCCGAACGAGCCACCGACTGGCGCGGAAACAACAACATCGCCGAGTCCATCTTCGACCAACTTCGGCTCGAGGAGTGCCCCATTCCCGACTGGGTGGTCGTCGGTGCGGGGACCGGTGGGACCAGTGCCACCATCGGCCGCTACATCCGATATCGAAGGCATGCAACGCAACTGGCCGTGGTCGACCCCGAGAACTCCGCGTTCATCGGCGGCTACGAGTCGGGAGACGCGGGCTACGAAACAGGGCAGTCTTCACGCATCGAGGGCATCGGTCGACCGCGCGTCGAACCCTCGTTCGTCGGCCAGGTGATCGATCGAATGATCGCAGTACCCGACGCCGCCTCCGTGGCCGCCGCACGATTCACCTCGGACGCACTCGGCAAACGAGTGGGCGGATCGACGGGCACCAACATCTGGGGTGCGTTCGGATTGATCGCGGAAATGATCGCCGCCGGCCGCAGTGGGAGCGTGGTGACACTGCTGTGCGACGGCGGAGATCGGTATTCGCAAACCTATTTCGACGACACATGGGTCTCGAACCAGGGCATGGATCTCGACGAACCAACAGCAGCGCTCGAACAGTTCGTTCGTACCGGGGTGCTCTGAGCGGACCTACTTGCTCACCGCCATCGATGCCGCTGCAGTTGCGGCAGACACCGCGGCGACCGCCGGCCAGGCACCGATCTTCTTGGCCAGCGGGTGCGAGGCACCGAACGCGACGAGGTAGGTCCCGAGCAAGGCGCCGGCACGGACCGAACCCGAGGATCTCTGCCAACGGGTCGTGCATACCACCCCGACGGCTGCGAGCACCGCTCCGCCGAGCTGACGATTGTGAGACTGCCGGGCAACGGCGAAGCCGCCGAGCAGACCGCCGGCAGCGAGCGCAGAAGTGGCAAGCGAGCGGCGAGTGTCGTTGGTGGACATGGCCATCACCCTAGCCGCGCCTGCACTCGGAGGCTTCTCGCCAGGTGGTCTCGTTGCTCGATCACCAAGCGCCGCAGGGCAGCCGGTGCCCACTCGTGCTCGGCGAGCCAGCTGTCCGCGGCCTCCGTCGACGACTGCTGCGGGAACAGACGGACCACGATTCGCCTGGCGATCTCGATGCTGCGCGAGGTCCACAACGAGGAGATGGTCTCGAAGTAACGATTGCCGTAGGGCTGGGTCAGATCCGGTCTGTGCCCGGCCCCGAAACCGGTGATGAAGGCGTCGAGAACGTCGTTGGACGCATCGTCGCGCTCGGTGATGGCAGTCCACGCCCTCGCCTTGACCTCGGCATCGGGTATCGCCGTCGATGCCGCGGTGTGTGCGGTGCGTCCCGACAAGGTGTTGTCGGTGGCCAGCTCGGCGTCGAGCTCGGCTGCGGTCGCGTTCCCGGTTGCGGCCAGGGCCAACCAGAACGACCAGCGCTGATCGGGATCGAGACGTAGACCTGGCACCGTCGCTGTGCCGTCGAGAAGTGCGCGCAGTTCGGCTGCGCGGGAACCGTCGAGTTGGGCGGCGGCCGCGGTGGCTCGCCCCCACACCAACTGGGCGTCGCTCCCCGGCTCGCTCGCGTGCAGTTGCGTCCACGACGCCTCGAGCCACTGCCGGGTCGGTTCGTCCCGTCGGTCCTCCGGGAGGTAGTGCTCGAGGGCGTACGCCACGTTCGCGGTGACCGCCGACAGAAGGCCGATCTTGGGCTCGTTGGGCGCGAATCTGGTTGCGATGTCGATGTATTCGAGTGCGGACATCTCGGCGTCGCGGGTGGAGTTCCACAGTGCCGACCACACCAGGCCTCGGGCGAGGGGATCGACGATGCGATCGAGGTGGTTCCGCACGGTGGTGATCGAGCGCCCGTCGAATCGGATCTTGGCGTACGTCAGGTCGTCGTCGTTGAGCAGCACCAGTGCGGCATCGGGAAAGTCGACCGGCGTTCGTGCATCGGTGATGTCGAGTTCTCGGCGGTGCGTTCTCGTCAAATCCCCCGCTTCGTCGAGATCGTAGAGCCCGACGGCGATTCGGTGAGGCCGCGGGTCTGTCTGCTCGACGGCATCGCCGGTGTAGCTGAGCGTCGAGACGCCGGTGGTCTGCAGCCATGCTGCAGCCCAGGTATCGAGGTCGCGCCCGCTCGCCGCGGACATCTCGCTCAGTAGATCCGTCAGCGTGGTGTTTCCGAAAGCGTGGGTGCGAAAGTAGTTGCGGGAAGCGGCGAAGAAGGCATCTGCACCCACGAAGGCTCCGAGTTGTTTGAGGACGCTCGCCCCCTTGGCGTAGGTGATGCCGTCGAAGTTGAGCTTCGCAGCCTCGAGGTCGGTGATGTCGGCGACGATAGGGTGGGTGGTCGGCAGTTGGTCCTGCAGGTATGCCCACGCTTTTCGTCGGTTGGCGAAACTGACCCAGGCATCGGTGAATCGGGTCGCCTCGGCCGACGCGTACGCACCCATGAAGTCCGCGAAGGATTCCTTGAGCCACAGGTCGTCCCACCACTGCATCGTGACGAGGTCGCCGAACCACATGTGCGCCATCTCGTGCAGAATCGTGTTTGCGCGGGCCTCGTACTGAGCTTCGGTTGCCGCAGAACGGAATACATACGATTCGGTGAACGTGACGAGGCCGGGATTCTCCATCGCGCCGAGGTTGTATTCGGGGACGAAGATCTGGTCGTACTTTCCGAACGGGTACGGGTAGTCGAACTTGTCGTGAAAGAAGTCCAGCCCCCGCTTCGTGATGTCGAAGATGTCCTCGGCATCGAAGTACTCGGAGAGAGACGCCCGGCAGTACGCACCGAGAGGGACGGTGAGTTCGCCTCGCGTCCAGGACGATTGGACGCAGTGATACGGGCCTGCTGCAACTGCGGTGATGTACGTCGATATCGGCAGGGTCGGCACGAAGGTGGTGACCGAGTCGGCAGTGATTCCCTCTCGGTTCGACAGCACGATCCACGTCGGCGGAGCCGTGACCGTCAGGGTGAAGGGGGCTTTGAGATCCGGTTGCTCGAAGTTCGCGAACACCCGGCGTGCATCGGCCGGTTCGTACTGGGTGTAGAGATAGACGTTATCGTCGACGGGATCGACGAATCGGTGCAGTCCCTCGCCAGTCCTGCTGTACCGTCCGTGCGCGCGAATCCGAACGATGTTCTGCTCGGTGAGCCCGACCAGTTGAATGCGGGAGCCGTCGTAATCGACCGCCGCGTCGATGCCGTTGACGGTGACTTCGTCGACTGTCGCACCGATGAAATCCACCCATGTCGTAGCGGTCGTCGCGTCGAATTCGATGGTCGTCACGGTCTCGAAGGTGTCGAGGTCCATGTCTTCTGCGCGCAGAAGGTCCAGGTGAACGCGATAGTTCACCCCGCTGATGTGGCGCGATCGCCTGCGAGTTTCGGTCCGGGTCAGATTCGCGGTGCTCACCGAACCAACCCTATGCGATGGAATCATCACAGAGTCGGCGCAGTGAAGTAGTGGCGTCCGAGTGGATCGACGATGTGCAACACCCCCTCCGGCAGCAGTTCGGTGTGCCAGAGTTTGCGTGTTTTCAGGTTGTGGTGGAGCCGACAGCGCGGGCCGATGTTCGTCGGGATCGTCCAGCCGCCTCGCTTCGGATTCTGTCGGTCGAACTCGACGATGTGGTCCAGATCGCACCGATCCGAAGGCACGTCGCAGCCGGGATGCAGGCAGTACGGATGGTCGGCTCGTACCCGCGCCGCGAGTGCCCTACTCGGTTTGTAAGACAGTGCCCCCGGCGGCGGAACCGTCATGCCTCCGTGTCCGTCGGGGTAGAGCGCGTGCTCGCCGAGAGTATTGCGCTCGACGACGGCCCGCCAACGTTCGATCAGCGTCCCTCCTCCCGGTCGCGGGCGCGGTCTATCACCGGGCGGCGACGCCTGGTCGGGTCGTGCTGTGTTCTCGGGTGGTGCTGTGTCCTCGGGTTGTGCTGTGTTCTTGGGTGGTTGCCTGGCCGGTGGCGGTTGCCCAATCGGTCGAACAGGCCCCTGCGGCACGGGTTCACCACTTGCGGTAGATGTCTCGTGGGCTGTGTCGCCGGCCGAAGCGTCGGTCGCGCCGGTGGGCTGCGGGTCCTCGGACTCGGGAGTGGCGGTGTCACCACGATCGATCAGGCACGTCGCGCACTGGCAGACCAGTGTTTCGCCACGCATCAAGGCAGTGTGTGCTTCGCCTCGTCGTTGATCGGGGGATCGAGGGTCCTCCGGGTGCAGTCGCGCGATCACGGCGTCGATTCGTGAAATCTGTTCGTCGGCTTCACCGTCGGTCATCACCGCGGTCAGGCTGGACAGGCCCCGTGCTCGTCTCCGCAACCGGATTCTCTTCTCCGTGCGCGCGGCACGCTTGCGCACGTCGCGGTCCCACTCCGGATCGGCCTCGGTGAGCAACCGATCGATCTCGCGCCCCAGGGCACCGGGCGCCATTTCTCCAGCGGCCTTGAGAACCTCGGCTTCGATATCGACCACCGTGCTCGGACGAGCGTGGAGCAAGTGATCGTGAATCGTCCTGACCCGCTCCATGTCGAGCGAACCGTCGACGAATCGACGCTTCACCGACGGCTGCAATCGGCGCCACATCTGCACCCTGTTGTTGACCGATGCGAAGGTGGACGAGAGAGCCGCTGCCAGCTCGCAGATCGCGGAGCTGTAGAGATCCTTTTCGGTTACTCCCGTGTCCCACGGGGATGCGCATGCCGTTCGGCCGCGAACGTAATCGTCCATGAGGGACAGTTCCGATGCGAGAGCAGCGTTTATCCTTCTGCGCGCACCGAGGACGTCGGCGAGAGCAGAGTGATCGTCCGCCATCCACGTCGACTCGCGTAGCCCCATGTCACCCCCCAGCGACGAAGGGCCGAACACGTATTCGACCCGATGCCGAGAAGTGTAGAACCGGCCACCGACAAGTTCTGCCGTCCTTTTCGAGCATCCGACGAGGTCGACTACCGCAATCACGCGAGTCCTCGAAGCCCTGGACGTAGTGGCCGAGTCGATGGAGGGCGGTGTGTCCTCGCAGTGACGATGCCGTAGAGCAGCAACGCCGCTACGCTTTTCCTCACGTGCAGGGGGACTCCGGAGGAGGCGAAGTGAACACCTTCCAGAAATCGGCAGCAGCGTTCAACAGGGTTTTCATGGTCGTGATGAAAGCGCCCGTGCTCGACAGGGTTCTCGGACGTTCGATGGGGATCCTGACGTACACCGGCCGAAGGTCCGGCAAGAAGATCTCGCTACCGCTGGCTATCGGCCGGAAAGGTGATCACCTGAAAGTCAGGGTGGCCATGCCGGACAAGAAGAACTGGTGGCGAAACTTCACGAACGACGGCGGTCGCGTCGACGTCGACCTCGGCGGCGTTCACTACTCCGGCCTGGCGACGGCGACCCGCGACGATCGCGGGCGGGTGACTGTCGACATCGCTTTGGATCGCTGACTGCGTCGTATACCAACGCGTCAACTGGGGTTGACAGCTGCCTCCTGTCAACTTAGATTGACATCATGACCGAAGCCACTGCACTTGCCGCCGCAGCCGCCAGTTCCGATCCGGGGGAGGGGCTGCGTGCGGTAGCCGCTCTTCGGCGGTTGCTCGAGCGCCTGGAGGCCGTTCAGGTCCAGAACGCTCGACGCAACGGTTGGGCCTGGCAGGCAATCGCCGACTCGCTCGGAGTCAGCAGGCAGGCAGTCCACAAGAAGCACGGCGGAAAGGGAAGGTAGGCAACAATGTTCGAGCGATTCACCAAGTCGGCCAGATCTGTCGTCATCAGCGCTCAGGGTCACGCAGGGACTCTGCGCTCGCCCCGAGTGGAGCCTGTCCATCTGTTTCTCGGAGTGCTGTCCGTCGCCGACGAGCCATTACAGACGGCGCTGGGCGAGGCCGGGTTCACCGTCGACGGAGTGCTCGCGAACGTGCAGTCTCAGGATGCGCGTGCGTTGAGGTCCCTGGGAATCGACCTGGACGCTGTCGTCTCGACGATCGACTCCGCTCTCGGTTCGGGTGCGCTGGAGGGCGCACAGGCGTCACCGCATCATCTCCCTTTCGCCCCATCGGCGAAGGACGTGTTGAAGCTGTCGCTGAAGGAAGCCGTCGAACGACGGGACCGCGAGATCGGCGTCGAACATATTCTTCTCGGTTTGGTTCGCGGTGCCGATCCTTCGTTCACCGAACTGGTGCAGCAGCATGGTTCGCTCCAGCAGTTGCGATCGATCGTCTCGCTCGTTCGGACGTCGTAGCTCTCGGCCGTCTGCGACCCTACGATGGCGCCATGAACTTCTTGATTCGGCTCGTGATCAACGCCGTTGCCATCTGGGTTGCCAAAGAATTCGTGGATGGCATCACTGTCACCAGTTCGGGGCGCGGCGACGGGTGGGACATCGTGGTGCTGCTCGGTATCGCGGCGGTGTTGACGATCGTCAATGCGTTCATCAAGCCGCTGGTGCAGCTGCTGTCCTTGCCGTTGCTGATTCTGACGCTCGGGCTGTTCACTCTCGTGATCAACGCGTTGATGCTGTTGTTGACGGGCTGGCTGTCGTCGCAGACCGGCTACGGTCTCGAGATCGTCGGGTTCGCCGCCGCGTTCTGGGGTGCGATCATCATCTCGATCGTGAACTTTCTGCTGGGTGCGTTGGTGCCCGACAAGCGTTAGGCGAAGGCCAAAGCCACGCCGGTGCTCGCGCCCCAGACGAGCATCGCCAGGCCCGAATCACGCAGCGCCGGAATCAGCTCGAATCCGTGAGCTCCCTTGCGTACCGGGGAGTTCGCGCGAGCGGCGAAGGGCAGTGCGAGCAGGCCGACGAGTGCCCACGGGGTGCGAGCGATCAGAACGACGGTCATCGCGAACGGCACCACCAGTAGCGCGAGATGCAGGTAGCGGGTGCGGGCGTCGCCCAATCGCACTGCGAGGGTGAGCTTTCCCGATTCGGTGTCGGTGGGGATATCACGAAGGTTGTTCGCGACGAGGACCGCGCTCGAGAACGAGCCGACGGCGACCGCTGCCAGCACTCCGGCCCAGTCGATCTGCTCGGCCTGTACGAACTGGGTGCCGAGAACCGCGACGAGACCGAAGAACACGAACACGGCTATCTCGCCGAAACCGCTGTAGCCGTACGGCTTCGAGCCACCGGTGTAGTACCAGGCTCCGGCGATGCAGACCAGTCCGACGACGATCAGCCACCACGCGCTGGTCGCAGCCAGGACCAGTCCGGCCACAGCGCCGACAGCGAAGCAACCGATCGCGGCCTTCTTGACGGCCCCGGCGGACGCGGCCTTCGAGCCGACCAGTCTCAGGGGCCCGACTCGATCGTCGTCGGTACCGCGGATTCCGTCGGAATAATCGTTGGCGAAGTTGACGCCCACGATCAGAGCCAACGAGACGACCAACGCCAGCAGTGCCTTCCACCACACTCCTCCGTCCAGCGACACGGCCGCGCCGGTGCCGACGAGGACGGGGGCGATCGCATTCGGGAGTGTGCGCGGTCGCGCACCTTCGATCCATTGCGCAGTGGTGGCCATGAGCGACGATCTTTCCGTATCTGTCCGACGGGTGAGAACGCGGCCGGTCAGAACGGTAGGCGCGGCAATACCGGCAGCGGGATCACGGGCATCTGGACACCAGGAATCTGGGGCAGGGGCACCGTGGGGGCGGGCGGAGGTGCCGGCGGGTAGTAGTGCGGCTGCTGGTACTGCACGTAGGGCGCGGAATTCGCGGCAGCAGGCGCAGGCGCGGTGGTGGTCGGCGGGGGAGGTGGGATGTCGGGCGGCGGTGACGATGTGGGCGTCGTGGTCCTGGTGGCAGCGGGTGTCGTGGTCTGTGGAACCGATTCGCCGACGCTGGCGGGGGTGCTCAGTCGTTGATTCTCGTCGCTGGATCCGAGTGCGGTGAACAGTCCGATTGCGGCGATGACGCCCGCGATCGGCAGCGCGATCATGCCCAGTCGAGTCAGGGCGGGACGGTGCGAGACGACGGGCGGCACGTGGGTCGCGTCGACGTGGGTGGCGTGTACCGCGGCACCACCGGCGATGACCAGTTCGGGCCGGTCCGGGACGACGACCGGCAGTTGCAGGAATCGTTCGAGGGTGGCCCGGACCAACGGGACGTTGGACGTGCCGCCGATGGCGATGACGGCGTCGGGATAGAACTCGGCCTCCAGGCCGAGCCTGCGCACCGTCTCGGCGGCCTGTTCGGTGGAGCGTGCGATGGACAACTCGAAGATGTGCCGTTCGAGGAGAATGTGCTCGCCATCGGGTGTGCTGGTGGTCAGGTGCGAGGACAGAGCTTCCTTGATTCCGCGGCAGAAGGCCGTCAGCGCGCTGTCCTCGTCGGGAGAGTGGGGCGGACGCACTATGCCGAGTCCGAGTATGTGTTCACGGACCACTGCGTCGAAGGAGGCACCACTCATGGCGGTGGTCCGCGCCGAACCGTAGGAGCGGCCGGTTTCGACGTCCACGATGTCGACGTCGACTCCGGTCTCGCCCGCGTCGAACAGCGCGATCGTTCGATGGTGGGAGGGAAGCCCTGGGCGCAGGTATTCCATTGCCGCGCCGGTTCTGTCGATGAGATGGACGTCGGAGACGTACTCCTCGGCCAGCGCGTCGGCGATCCCGGTACGTTCCGCGGGGGTGCGATAGGCGACGCCGAGTGATTGGGGCGCGTCCGGGCTGTCGACGATGCCGCGCACGACGCGGGCGACGTCCGCGGCCGTGGGGGAGAGCTGCCAGTCGTCGAACGGGGTGCCGTCGGTCCATGCGCCGTCTTCGGTGGTCCGAGCCGTGCGAATGCCGCACGTGCCGAGGGACACACCCACTGACGAACGCATCGCTTCTCCGGCCTCTCCATTTCGGTGACGGTGTCCAGGTCTGACGTACTCGCCCTCGTGACAGGCGACGTGGACACTGTACCGTCTCACGGTTTGGTTAGAGGCTCGAAACAATCCGAACGTCAGGTCGAAGGGGTCGCGTCATCGGCCTACGATCTGGTGGCAGTGCCCATCGATATCGCGCATCCTCGGACGAAGGACCTCACGACCGACCTCCCGGTGGTGGGGATCCTCGGCGTCGTCGCGACCCGAATAGACAGCGAGCTGGTTCCGGTACCGGGTGTGCGGGCGCAGGCCTTGTTGGTGGCCTTGGCGCTGGCACCGGGGCGGATACGGTCGGCACAGGCCCTCATCGACGAGGTGTGGCCGGGCGAGACGCCCCGTTCGCCGAAGAACGCTCTGCAGACGCAGATCTCTCGGCTGCGGTCGGTGTTGCCCGCAGGTGTTCTCGAGAGCGACCGCGGTGGCTATCGGTTGGCGCTGGGCAGCGACGACACCGACCTCGGACGCGCCCGCGTCCTCACGCGGGCCGCGGAGGGTCGACTCGCAGCTTCGCAGTGGCAGGACGCCCTCGACGGTGTGCTCGACGCCTCTGGCCTGTGGCGAGGGGAGCCGGCGGAACCGGTCCGGGCGCAGGCCGAACTGCTCGAGGTCACGCTGAGGTCCGTCCAGATCTCGGCGTTGCTCGGGTTGCGCCGTTTCGACGACGCCATTCCGCTCGCGCGGGCGCGAGTCGCCGCGGACCCGACCGACGAGCTCGCCACCGCCGACCTGATTCGTGCACTGCACGGCGCGGGCAGATCCAACGATGCCCTCTCGGTGTTCGCGGCACTGCGATCCGAACTCGCCGACCGTCTGGGAACGGACCCCTCGCCGGCCGTGACCGCGTTGAACACCGAGATTCTGGGGCACACCGCGCCGAAGATGCTGCAGACCATCGGTCTGCGCGCCGCACCGAACGCACTGATCGGACGAGGCGAGGACCTCGACGCGATCGAGGTACTGCTCGGCAGTTCTCGCGTCACCACTGTCCTCGGACCCGGCGGCGCGGGTAAGACGCGGATCGCACACGAACTCGGTCGCCGCGCCGGTGCCCACATGTCGGTGGCTTTCGTCGAACTGGCATCGCTGCGCAGCGAAGAGGACGTCGCGTCGGCGATCGGAGCGACCCTGGGGCTCACCGAGGCCGACATCAAGGTCGGTGGCCTCCCGGTCACCCGGGTCCATTCGATTCGGGAACGACTGGTCGACGTCTTCTCGTCGCGGCGGGGATTGCTGATTCTCGACAATTGCGAGCACGTGATCGACGAGGTCGCGGTGGTGGTCGACGCCCTGGTGGCGTCGTCCGACGCGGTGACGGTGCTGGCGACGTCACGTTCCCCGATGGGGATCACGGCCGAGTCGGTCTTCCCGCTACCGTCGTTGGGTGTCGTCGGCTCGAATTCGCCTGCGACGGAACTGTTCTGCGTCAGGGCCCGGGCGGTCCGGCCGTCGGCGCGCCTCGAACCCGACGCGGTGAACCGATTGTGCCGCACCTTGGACGGACTGCCGTTGGCGATCGAACTGGCTGCGGCGCGGGTCAAGTCGATGAGCGTCGAGGAGATCGACGCGAGGCTCGATCATCGCTTCACGCTTCTGAAATCGGCGGATCGAACCAGGCCGGAACGGCATCGGACGTTGCACGCCGTCATCGACTGGAGTTGGAATCTGCTCGACGCCTCCGAACAAGCGGCCTTGCGTCGATTGTGCCGGTTCCCGGCGGGATTCGATCTCGACGCGGCGAGGCAGGTGGCGCAATGGGCTGCGGTGGAGGATATTTCGGCTGCGCTCGACGGTCTGGTCGATCAGTCCATGCTCAGCGTGGTCGAATCGCCGACCGGAATTCGGTACCACATGCTCGAGACCGTCCGCGAGTACGGCGAGGAGCAGCTCGACGCCAGTGGCGAGGCCGAAACCGTCGCAGCTCGACTGCGGGAGTGGTCTGCGTCCGTCGCCGTTCGGGTGTCCGCGGGCTACTCGGGTGGGCGTCCGGCCGAGATGGTCGCCCTGATGGAGGCCGAACACGACAACCTGCTGTCGGTGATGAGACATTCTTTTGCGCAACAGTTTTCGGACCACGTGTGTACCTTGTTCTCGGTACTGGGCTACTTCTGGGCCATGCGTGGGGCGCATTCGGAGGTGCTCAACTGGGCAGACAGAGTGATGAGCAGCATGCGTGGCGGGATGGGCGGCACGCCCGACGACAATGCCGTGATGGCTCTGCTGGTGCTGGCAGCCCACTTCGCCTACGGCGGGAATCTACGTCGGGTAGCGCGCATTCGCACAGATCTCCGGCACTTGCTGAACAGTCGGTCAGCGGTGTCGCCGGGGTTGCGCTTCGACTCGGAGGTTGTGGTCCACCACGCCGGGGGTCGAGGCCTGGCCCGAAAACTGGCCCGTGCCGTCCGATCCGAGCACGACGACGTTCGCTGCAACGCGTACGTCGTTCGCTCGATGATGGCGCAGAACTCGGGTCGCCTGTACGAGTCGATCCGAGACGCGGAGCAGGCGCTCGCCATCGCGCGCCGTCGAGGCGATCTGTGGGCCGTCGGCTCGACGTCGCAGACGCTGGCGAGCTCGTACGGGCTCTCGGGTGACTACTCCCGGGCTGTGGAGTACTACCGGACCTCGGCCGACGTCATGTGGGAGCTGCACGCGTTCGAGGAGAGTATGCAGACGCGCGCTTTTCTGGCGATGGCGTTGATCGGAGCCGGTCGCGTGGACGAGGGACGCGAACTGATCGACGAGTTGGAGGCCGCGGCGCAGGGACAGGAGTTCACCCTCGATCCACCCTCGGGCGACGACGTCGGTGCCCGCTGGGATCACGCTCAGCAGCGGTCGAATTCAGCGTCGCTGACGGCGGTGCGGGCGGCGGCGGATCTCGAGGACGGTGCCGTCGAGCAGGGTCTCGGGGGTCTTCGTGCGGCGTTGGCGTTGGGCGGGTGGCCGTCCGAGGATCCGAGCGATCCGTTCATGACGATTCTGGTGTGTGCGGCTGTCGGTGCGCACGTTCTGCACGGGCGCGCCGAGGACATGGACGACGCGGTGGCTGCGTTGACACGCAAGCCGTGGAATATGTTGGTACCGGGCGGTTTCTACGACGTTCCGATGCTCGGCGCAGTGGCGTGTGCGGTGGGTTCGTTCGAGATTCACCGCGGAAACCGGGCCGTGGGGGTGGAGTTGCTGGCGGTGTCGAGCAGGGCGGTGGGTCGGCAGGACTTTCCGTCGATGCGGATCGATCGACATGTGCGTGCGGCCCGAGCGGTTGCCGGTGACCGTGCGGTCGATGCCGGGCTCGCTCGGGCCGCTGTATTCACCAGAAACGGTGCGCTGCGCGAGATTCTGCGGTTGCTTCCACTCGTCTAGGCCTTGCGCATGTACATGCGGACGGTCAGTGGGGCGAAGATCGCGACGATGACGGCACCGCCGACGAGGGAGTACACGACGTGAATTCCGAAGTGCCCGTTGTTCGCCAGCTCACGAACGGCCGTCACCAGGTGCGAGACGGGGTTGACGTCGGCGAAGGCGCGCAACCAGCTCGGCATGGTGCTGGTGTCGACGAAGGCGTTGGACAGGAACGTCAGTGGGAACAACACCAGCATCGAGATGCCCTGAACCGATGAGGCTTTGCTCATCAGGGTGCCCAGCAGTGCGAAGATCCAACTGATCGCCCATGCACAGAACATCACCAGCAGCACGGCTCCGAGGAGACCGAGTGCTCCGCCCGCCGGGTGGTAGCCCATCGCGAAGCCGGTGGCGAAGCAGACCACGGCGGCGATCAGGTAGCGGATGACATCGGCCATCAATGCTCCTGCGAGCGGGGAGATTCGAGCGATCGGGAGTGATCGGAAGCGGTCGAAGACGCCCTTGTCCATGTCTTCTCGCAGCTGGGTGCCGGTGACGACGGACCCGGTGATGACCGTCTGGACCAGGATTCCCGGCACGATCATCGGCAGGTACGAGGTGACGTCGCCCGCAACCGCACCGCCGAAGATGTAGCTGAACATCAGGGTGAAGATGACCGGCAGCAGCACCACGTCGGTGAGCTGTTCCGGATTGTGGCGGAGTTTGAGCAGCCCGCGGTATCCCATGGTGATCGACTGGGTGACGGTGCGGGCCAGACCGATGTGGCGCACGACCGGTCGGTCGGCGGGGTCGATGTATGTCGAAGACCGTCGGGTGAGTGTGGTGGTCATGCTGCGTCCTCGTCTGCGCTCTTGCCGGTGAGAGTCAGGAAGACCTCGTCCAGGCTGGGTTTGGTGACGGTGATCTCGCCGACCTCGATGCCGAAGTCGCGCAAGCGAATCAAGATGTCCGGGGTCATCGACGTGTCCGTCATCGGTGCGGTCAGTCGAGCGGACTCGGGGCTGACCGACACATCTGTGCCCAGTTGCGTCGCGACGAGCGCTCGGGCGTCGTCGATCCGGTGTCGGTCCGTGAGGGTCAGAGACAGTGCGGAGGTGCCTACCGACGACTTGAGCCCGTCGGCGGTGTTCTCGGCGATGACACGACCGTGGTCGATCACCGCGATTCGATCGCACAGTTGGTCGGCCTCGTCGAGGTACTGGGTGGTGAGCAGGACGGTCGAGCCCTCGGCGACGAGTCGACGGATGGTGTCCCACATCTGCGCTCGGGTGCGGGGGTCGAGGCCGGTGGTCGGCTCGTCGAGGAACAGCAGCGGCGGAGCCGAGATCAGGCTCGCGGCCAGATCGAGGCGTCGACGCATCCCACCGGAGAACATCTTCAACGGTCGGTGTGCCGCTTCGGTCAGCCCGAATTCCTCGAGGAGTTCGACGGCTTTGGCTTTGCTCTCGCGGCGGCCGAGTCCGAGCAGCCGGGAGAAGACGACGAGATTTTCGGTTGCGGTGAGGTCCTCGTCGACCGAGGCGTACTGGCCGGTGACACCGACGAGAGACCGGACGGCGGTGGCGTCGGCGACGACATCGTGGCCGAAGATGCGGGCCGAGCCGCCGTCGGGTCGCAGGAGGGTGGCGAGCATGCGGACCGTCGTGGTCTTGCCCGCGCCGTTGGGGCCGAGGACGCCGTAGACCGCCCCGGTGGGAACGGTCAGGCCGACGCCGTCGACGGCGCGTTGCTTACCGAATGTCTTGACGAGGTTCTGGGCCTCGATTGCTGGTGTGGTCATGGGGCCAACCATCGCCCCGGGCGCTTGCACGACGCGTACGTCGCGCTTGCGTCCGCTGTCCGGCCAGGTCAGAGTGGGAGCGAGGTCTCCGTGAGCCCGACGCCGCCGGTGCCGCGGAGCTTTCTGAACCATTCGGTGCCGAACGTGGTGGCGAGGTCTTCCGGAGACATCTGCAGAAACGGTCCGAAGTCGCCGATCTGTGTTTCGTGGGCTTCCATCGCTGCCCGTTTGGCGTCCATCGCGCCGGACACGTCGACCACCGTCGTGATCTCGGTTTCCGGCAGACCGAAGGTTTCCAGGTCCGGCGGTGACGCTTCCTCGCCCCAGTGCGGATTGGCCTCCATCAGTCTGCGCATGTGATCGCGGTTGGTGGTGGTCTCGTACACGAAGCGAGTCTCGGCGATCTCGGTGGCGCGCTTGCCGACGACGTGAACCTGGATGTGGTCCGGGTGACCGTAGCCACCGTTCGGGTCGTAGATGGTGACGACGTCGGCCTTCTCTTCGAGCAGCACCTCGGCCAATCGCTGGGCCGCGGTGTCGACATCGACGTTGCAGAACGCGTCGGGGTTCGCGTTCTCTGCAGTGCCTGCCATACCGGAATCGGCATAGTGCAGCCGCACGATGCGGGCGACACCGAGAGCGGCCGCCGAACGATCGAGCTCGATGCGCCTGCGCTCGGCCAACGTCTCGCCCTCGGCGAGGATGCCGTCGGGATATTCGCCGAGGGCACCGTCGGTGGCGGTGACCAGGACGACGCGATGGCCGGCGTCGGCGGCGAGGCGCATCACCCCGCCGGTCCCGAACACCTCGTCGTCGGGATGTGCATGGAAGCAAACCAGGACACTCATGTCCTGAATGCTTGCACGTCGAAGCAGGTGCAGCCCACTCGGCCGAGAAATACGATCAGGACGTGACCACACGGCGGTTGGCCCGGATCGGCTCCTTCTGGCAGGACTCGCGAGCGGATCGGTACTGCCGCGCGCTCCATCCCGTCGGCCTGTTGTTCGCCGTGGTGTTCTTCGCGCTGTCGATGACGCCGTCCCTGTTGCCCCGCGTCTGGTACCTGCAGGCGGTGGCCACCGGTATCAGCATCGCGATCGGATACGGCGTCGGCTGCCTGATCGCGTGGGTGGTTCGAACCTGCGGGGTGTCGCCGGACTGGTCCGAGCAGTGGCGTCGACGCGGGTGGTGGGCGTTGGCTGTTGCTGCGGCGGTGGCCGTTCCGTTGTTTCTGATCCTGGGATCGTGGTGGCAGCAGATCGTTCGCAAGCTCGTCGGTGTGGAGGACCCCGGCAGGCCGCTGTACATCGCGGTACTGGTCGTCTCCGTGGTGGTGGCCGTCGCTGTCTTGGCGTTGGGTCGTCTGCTGCGGCGGGCTTCTCAGGCCTTGACGCGGTGGGGCAAGCAATATGTGCCGAAGCCGGTCGCACGGATCGCCAGCGTGATCGTCGTGGCCCTGTTGGTGGTGTTCGCCGTCAACGGCGCACTCGTTCGCGGCATCGTTGCGGTCGCGGAACAGTCGGCCTCGACTGCGGACCGCGGCAACCACGAGGGCGTCGAGAAGCCCACCGCGGCCGAACTGTCGGGTTCGGACGCCTCGAACGAGGAGTGGGAATCCCTGGGGCAGGAGGGGCGACGCTTCGTCGTGTCCGGGGTATCACCGGACGAGATCAGTGAGTTCACCGGAAGGCCTGCGGTGCAACCGATCCGTGTCTACGCGGGCGTGGAGTCCGCGGACACCGTCGAAGGCGTCGCCGATCGGGTGGTGGCCGAGCTCGAACGCACCGGCGCATTCTCCCGCGCTGTACTGGGCGTCGCGACGACGACCGGACGCGGGTGGGTGAACGAAAACGTCGCTCGCCCTCTGGAATACCTGTACGACGGCAACTCGGCGATCGCGTCGATGCAGTACTCGTTTCTGCCGAGCCCGATGGCATTTCTGGCCGATCGACAGACTCCGCAGGACGCCGGACGAGCCCTCTTCGAGGCGGTCTACGAGGTGTGGAGCGAACTCCCCGAGGATGCGCGACCCAAGCTGGTGTTGTTCGGTGAAAGCCTCGGTGCCTACGGCGGACAGGACGCGTTCAGCGGCGCGCAGGACATGATCGCGCGCATCGACGGTGCCCTGTGGGTCGGCAACCCGAACTTCACCCCCCAATGGGCACGCATCACGGCCGGACGCGACGCCGGTTCTCGCGAGATACTGCCTGTCGTCGACGGCGGCGAACACGTGCGCTTCGCGAGTTCGTCCGGTGACCTCGACATCGACGGACCGTGGGAAGAGCCGCGAATCGTGTACTGGCAGCACGCATCCGACCCGATCGTGTGGTGGTCACCGGATCTGATCCTGAACCGGCCCGACTGGTTACGCGAACCCCGCGGTGCCGACGTCGACCCAGGAGTGCAGTGGTTCCCGTTCGTGACCTTCTGGCAGTTGACGTTCGATCAGGTCTTCTCCACCGACGTCGACGACGGACACGGCCACAGTTACGGAGCCGACGCCGTGAACATGTGGGCCGACATCCTCGAGCCGCCCGGCTGGTCCGACGCCGATGTGACGCGGTTGTACGAGAAAATGGCGGGCTGAGGCGTCGGGTGTTCGGTTTACCGCCCACCTCTGCCGCAAACGCGCGCGCGTTTGCCGAACGCGCGCAGGTTCGCCACCTGTTCGGTCACTGTTTCGCGCGCACCTGGCAATTGCGCGCGCATTCGTGCGTGAGACAGTGCATCCCATGCCGCCTGCCTCCGCCGGTCGACCCAGCGCTGACAACGACGTGTCGACGGTTCTCGACCTCGAACGAGAGCTGCAGACTGCCGAATGTCGACGCGACCGCGAGCGGCTTGCCCGTCTGCTCGCCGACGACTTCACCGAGGTCGGAGCGTCGGGCACGGTGTGGGACAAGTCGTCGATACTCGACATGCTCGGTAGCGAAGGCTCCGTCGAGATCGAGATGATCGAACCCGTCGGACGGGTGATCGGTCCAGATTATGTTCTGCTGCAGTGGATTTCGCGAACGTCGAAGATGCACGCCCGTAGAACCTCGCTGTGGCGGCGTACGAACACCGGATGGGAACTGGTGCACCATCAAGGCACGCCGCTCGAATGACCACCCCGGCGCAAACGCGCGCGCGTTTGCCGAACGCGCGCAAGTTCGCCGCCTGTTCGCCCACTATTGCGCGCGCACCTGACAACTGCGCGCGCGTGTGCGGTCGACCCGACGCCCCAGCGGCCGATCGAAGACCACCGCGCACAATTACAGTGCTCGACGAGAGTGCGCCGCAACTCAGAGTTTCTGCAGCACGGTGCGCAGTTCGGCCCTGTTCAGTTTTCCCGGACCTCGTGTGGGTAGTGAGTCGAGTAGATACAACTCGCGTGGTGCGGCGGTGATGTCGAGCGAGGCAGCAACGTGGGTGCGTAGGTCCGCCAATGTCACCGGAGCAGAGGCGACGACTGCGACCACCACTTTCTGGCCCAGTCGCTCGTCGGGCAATCCCACGACGGCGCATTCTCGTATTGCGGGGTGTGTTGCCAGTGCAGCCTCGACGACCTGCGGCACGACGGTCAGCCCGCCGGTCGAGATCGCTTCGTCGAGTCGTCCGGAGATGCTCAGGACCCCGTCGACGATGGTTCCGGCGTCGTCGGTGCGGAACCATCCGGGTTCGGCGAACGCCGGATGATCGGGTAGCCCGCGGTAGCCCGAGGCCACGGTCTTTCCACCCAGCACGACCCTGCCGTCGTCGATGCGTACGACGGTGCTGTGCAGTGGAACTCCGTCGTACACACAGCCGCCTGCCGTTTCGCTCATTCCGTAGGTCCGCACCAATCGGATGCCCGCGTCCTGTGCCTTCTCTCGCAGCGGTGCCGGTGTCGCGGCCCCGCCGAGGAGGACTGCGTCCAGTGAGGCGAGGGCCGCGATCGCTTCGGGGATCTCGAATGCCTTCAGCAATTGTCCGGGGACCAGTGAGGTGTAGCGCAGGGGTCCCGACATCAGGCCAACCGCGTCGATCAGAGCGGAGGGATCGAAACCTCTCGACACGTCCATCACGACGGGCGAGGTTCCGGCGAGCACACTGCGAAGCAGCACCTGCATTCCGGCGATGTGGTGTGCGGGCAACGCCAGCAGCCACGACCCCGGTCCGCCGAGTCGTTCCTCGGTGGCCGTCGCCGAGGCCACCAGTGCAGAAGCGGACAACATGGCTCCCTTGGGGACACCCGTCGTTCCCGAGGTCGCGACGACCAGGGCGACGCCGTCGTCGATGGGAGTCCCCGGTGCCAGCGCGTCGTGCAGGCGCTCGGTCTCACGCGGATCGTCGGTGGGCACGGGAAGCAGGGCCGGGCCGTCGCCTGCGAGCATGCGGCTCAGCCGCGGCATGATCTCCGCCGCCGCAGGCCCCGACGGAATGGATACGCTCTCGAGCACGGACTCGAGGCTAGTCGCACGGCTCGATCGCGGACGGGAGCACCTACGGGGTCCGCGGTTGTCACCCGAGATCGAGTCGCTGTGGAACAGTGGAACATCGTGAAGGGATCGGGCATGGACGACGCGGTGTGGGCAGCTCTGTCGTACTTCGATTCCGTCGATCCCGCGCTCGCCGCCGACGCGCGTCTGGGCTGGGACGGTCTGGTGGATGTGTCTCCGCCTGCGGGCCCGACGCAACATTCCGTACAGACCTATCTGTGGGTGTATCTGCGTCACGCGGCCGAGGGGCCCGATCGCGCGGTCGACATCGCACATGCCCTCGGTGACCTGCTCGACCGGCTCGGACGCGTCGGATACGCGGAGATCGCCCGAAGCGCCGTCACCGAGGAGCTGGTGCGAGCACCCGACGACGCCGCGTGGTTGCAGCACTATCGCGCCGCCACCGAACAGTCGGGCATCGGTGCCGTCGATACCGAGCTCGTCACCTGGCAGGACGCCCCGACCGGTGTCGAGCGGGCCATCGTGGAAAAGATCGGTGAGACGCTGGAAGTGGCGACCATCGCCGGCGAGTTCGAGCCGTCGAAGCCCGGTGGGCGACCGCTCGGCACCAACGCTCTGGCCATGCGTCGACGCGGCGTCACCGATGCCGTGCTGACCTCCGATCGAGGCAAGGACGACTCCGAGGCAGTTCTGCTCGAACAGCTGCTCGACCACCGCATCGAGTTGTGGAGCAACTACAGCGCTCCGCGGGCCGAGCTGTATCTGGGGCTGCGCGAGGCTCTGCACGAGGCCGCCGAGCCGGTGTACGGGTGTGTGCGCAGGCTCGAGAGTTTCATCGGATGCATCGGGGACGGCGTCGCGTTGACCGACGCCGGGTACCTGCCGGACGAGGTGGTGGCCGGCATCGCGAACACGGTGTTTCCTCCGGCCGAACGTCCGTTGTATGTCGGCCGCGAACTCGACACGGAGAAGGTACTGATCGTCCGACGCCTCCTGATGAGGGTGCGTCTGCTGCGTCGGTCCGCCGGGCGGTTGGTACCGACGGCCCGAACTCGGCAGCTCAGCTCCGACGGGCTGTGGCGCGTGCTCACCGCAGGCATCGTCGGCACCGAATATCACCCGGACACGATTGCCGCGGAGGTCGTTCTGGCTCGCATGATCGTCGGTCACGATGTCGCCGACGTGGAAGCGACGGCAGACGACCTGTCGCGTCTGCTGCGGGCCGAGGGGTGGACGCATTCCGGCGAGGAGCCTGCTGCCGAGCATGCCGAGCCGCTCGCTCGGACCCTGGTCGCCGAGTTGAGCGCCCTGGGGGCGTTCGAGTTGCCGGAACCGGCTCACGCGTCGGGGCCGCAGCCGTCCGGCTCGGTCGCGACTGACGAAGGCAAGCGACTCGCCGCGGCGGTGCTGCGGCATCGGCTGCTCCATACGCGCTATCCGTCGTTGTGACCGCTCTCGGATGGCCTATCGGTCGAAACTGCAGATGTGGCCCGGTTAAGCTCACCTGGATCCGGTTCCAGAACGGGCCCGGCGGTTCGTTGCGAGGTGATGCCGGTGGACGGTGAGGTCGCGGACACCGCGCGCTCTCGGTCTCGCCGGCAGAGCGACTCGGCTCGTCGATACCTCGATGTCGAGGCGACGACGCCCGCTCTGCGGTCGACGGTCGAATTCGCCGCACGCAGCGTCGGATTCGCCATCGCGCAGCTCAACGTGCTCGACGAAGACACTCAGTACACGCTGGTCAACGTCGGCGGACCGCCGGTGTCGACGGTCGTACGAGCCGACACCCTCTGCGACGACGTGGTGCGCTCCGGCGAACCCGCCGTCGTGGCGCACGGTCGCGTCCATGCCACCACCCGGCAGCGCGCCATCCTCGACGACAACGGCATCGCGTCCTACGCGTCGGTTCCGCTGCGCGGGCGCGAGGGCCTGGTGATCGGCACCCTCTGCCTGCTCGATCGCACGACGCGCTCGCTCTCGGGTGAGCAGATGCGCGAACTCGAACAGTTCGCGTCGGTGCTGGAGGAACAACTCGACCTGCATCGCCGCGTCGGATCGGGCGTCAGCCGGCTCGGGAGCGACAACGACATCGCCGACTCCATCGCCGACGGCCACATCGTCCCCTGGTTCCAATCGATCGTGGATCTGCGGACCGAGAAGATCGTCGGCTTCGAGGCCTTGGCGCGTTGGCATCACCCCACTCGCGGGATGGTGGTGCCTGCGGACTTCGTGCCGTTCGCCGAAGCCAGTGAACTGATCATCGACGTCGACCTCAGTGTGCTCGCGCAGGCCGCGGTCGAAATGAAGAAGTGGCACGTCCATCGTCCGGACCTGCGGCTGACCGTCAACATCTCGGGACGCCACCTGGCCCATCCCGACGGGGTCAGTCAGTTGCAGCGCGCCATCGCGTCCTCCGGTGTGTCGCCGTCGTCGATCTCGCTCGAGCTCACCGAGACCACCGCCGTGACGCCGGGGCCGTTGCTGCGCAGGCACATCGACGACGTGCATCGGCTCGGCTTCAGGGTGCTGCTCGACGATTTCGGTTCGGGCTGGTCCTCACTCGAACGGCTGGTGACCCTTCAGCCCGACGGCATCAAGATCGACGGGCACCTGACGCGATTCGTCGACACCGTGGCCGGACGGGCGATGATCAGGTCGTTGGCCGGAGTGGCGAAGGATCTCGATCTGACGATGATCGTCGAGGGCATCGAGAGTCGCGAACAGGCCGACGCTGTGCTCGAACTCGGCTGCACTCTGGCTCAGGGGTATCTGTGGTCGAGGCCGCAGTCGGCAACGGCGGTGCTGCGCGCGACCGCCGACGACGCGTCGACGGGCTAGCGGTTGTCCTTTCGCAGCGGATGATCCTGCGGGATCTGCACCAGCACGATGGGAATCGCGTCCGGATCCTCGATCCACATCTCGATCAGGCCCCACGGCTCGGTGCGTGCCTCACGCACGATCTCGATCCCGGCGGCCGTCAATTCCTCTGTAGCAGAGGCGATATCGCGTACCTGCAACCACAGCGCGCCGGAGAACGAACCCGATTCGTCGCCGCGATGATGCGCAGCGATCTCGAGCAGACCCTGACCCGCGAAGAACACCGTTCCGCCGGGGTATTCGCGACATACTGCCAACGACAGACCGTCACGGTAGAACGCGAGTGTCCTCTCGTAGTCGACGGGTCGCAGAATTGTCCGAGAAGCGAGGATGTCCACCCCGCATGGATACCACGGTCACCCGAGGTGGTTCCGCAGGCTCCACTCTCACAGTTCGGTCGTCGCGATTCGGTTACCGCCGGCAGCCTTCGCCTCGTACATCATCGAATCCGCCATCCGCGTTGCCCGTGTCACGACTTCGATGTTCTGATCCCACACCGGTGAACCCGCGTGCACGATCGCAGCCCCCACGCTGACCGTCACCGCAATCGGATCCTCGGGATCGCGCAGTGCTCGGCGCACCCCGTGGACCAGCGCGTCGATGTGGAGGCGGGACGTCGAGACGACGGCGAGGTACTCCTCCCCGCCGGTGCGTGCGACCACACCGTATTCGCCCAGATGTGCGCGTAGACGTTGGGCGACGCGCAGGATGACCGCGTCGCCTTCCTCGTGCCCGTACAGATCGTTCACCGATTTGAACCGGTCGATGTCGATCATCACTGCCGCCGAGCACTGATCCTTCTCTCGGCCGCGTGGCCACACATCGTCGATGGCAGCGTCGAGACCGCGACGATTGGCCAGGCCGGTCAACGGATCGAGCAACGAACGACGCGCATCGTCGGTCAGGATGGTGATCAACAGATGCGAGACGAGCGGAACTGCGGCGATCGTGAGCAGCACGACGTTCGTCCGGAAGATCAGTGATGCGATGTCCACCTCCCCGCGGGAGTACGTCGCTGCGGCGGCAACGAGAGTGCATGTCACCGCGAACACCAGGTGCGCCAGCAGCCAGCGGGGGCTGAGGCAGAACGTGCAGAACGTTCCGATCACGGCGAACAGCGTGCACGTCAGCAGGGCGTCCGTGAGCGGGTTGATCCACAGCGTCGACGCCGTCCCCAGATCGGCGAAGACCGCAAAGGCCACCACCCCGAGCCGGCCGGGAAACGGTCTGGTGATCCAGGCCGCGCTGACGGCCACGACCATGACGATCAGAGCCGATTTCCAGGCGATGGCGAGCGGGCTGCGTGTGGTGTCCTCGGCGAACAACGACACCACCGCCAGCACACCGAAATTGAGCGTCAGGCATGCCAACACCCACCGGATGATTCTTCCGGCGGGCCGGGAGTTCTGGAAGTCCGCCATCCAGCGATAGTCGTAGGGCTGGGTGAACCAGTCTCGCAGAGCGCCCGCAGCACTGTGGTGGTTTCGGCGGTTCGACGTCGAAATCACCGGTAGGTCAGAAGTATCGGGGGAACGGCGACCAGTCGGGCTCGCGCTTGTCGAGGAACGCGTCGCGACCCTCCACGGCCTCGTCGGTCATGTAGGCCAGGCGGGTGGCTTCACCGGCGAACAGTTGCTGACCCACCAGGCCGTCGTCCTGCAGGTTGAAAGCGTACTTCAGCATTCGTTGTGCCTGAGGTGATTTCGCGTTGATCTTGGCAGCCCACTCGATCGCGGTGTTCTCGAGCTCGTCGTGATCGACCACCTTGTTCACTGCGCCCATCCGGTGCATCTCCTCGGCCGAGTACGTCTCGCCGAGAAAGAATATCTCGCGGGCGAACTTCTGACCGACCATCTTCGCCAGATACGCACTGCCGTAACCACCGTCGAAGCTGCCGACATCGGCATCGGTCTGCTTGAACCGGGCATGCTCGCGGCTCGCGAGAGTCAGATCGCACACCACGTGCAGGCTGTGCCCGCCTCCTGCCGCCCAGCCGTTGACCAAGCAGATGACCACCTTGGGCATGAAGCGAATGAGGCGCTGCACCTCCAGGATGTGCAGGCGTCCGGCGCGGGCCTTGTCGACGGTGTCGGCCGTCTCCCCGTCGGCGTACTGGTAACCACTGCGACCGCGAATGCGCTGATCGCCACCGGAGCAGAACGCCCAGCCGCCGTCCTTGCTGCTCGGACCGTTGCCGGTGAGCAGCACCGTTCCCACGTCGGAGCTCACCCGTGCATGCTCGAGGGCGCGGTAGAGCTCGTCCACGGTGTGCGGCCGGAAAGCGTTGCGAATGTCGGGCCGATCGAACGCAACTCGCACGGTCGCGTCGGACACGTGGCGGTGATACGTGATGTCGGTCAGGTCTTCGAAGCCGGGAACGGGACGCCACAGTGCGGGAGTGAAGGTCACGGGCGCCAGCTTAACGGTGGCCGGGGTTGGCTCCGTGCCGAACGGTCGGTGCAGCTAGCGTGCAGTCATGACCGACCCGATCGAGCTCGACCGAGATTCCGACCCCGAATACGACCACCACGGGGGCTTCCCGCGTTTCGTGCCGGCGAAGGTGGGCCCGGAGTACGGGCAGCTGCTCGAGGCGCTGCGCACGGTGCAGGACCTCGCGGTGTCCACCTCGTTGCCTGCCGACGTGACCGAGGCGGCAGCGGACAAGGCCAGGGAACTGATCGAGCTGTTGAGCCCGCACGTGGTGGCCGAGGGGCGTCAGACCGCCGGACGAGTTCCTCGGCTGCCCGGTCGCGGTTCGCTGCTGTTGCTGCCGTGGATCATCGAGAAGATCGACGCCGAGGGCGTGCGCAGCAGAGGCATGTTCCGTCGTTTCCACCTCGGTGGCAACTCCGCCGCGCACGGCGGCACTTTGCCGCTGCTGTTCGACGACCTCTTCGGCCTGATCCAGCACGCCTACGGCAGGCCCATCAGCCGGACGGCGTACCTGCACATCAACTACCGCAAGGTGACGCCGCTGAACACCGAGCTGGTCGTCGAGGGCGCGGTGGATCGGGTCGAGGGGCGCAAGACGTTCATCAACGCTCGGCTCACCGATCTCGACGGCACCCTGTTGGCCGACTGTGAGGCGTTGATGGTGCAGTTGCTCCCGGGGCAGCAATGATCCCCTCGATCGACGACGTTCTGGACGGCGCGCATGTGCTCTCGATGCCCATGCGGACCAAGTTCCGCGGCATCACCACCCGCGAGGTGATGCTCGTTCGTGGGCCGGCCGGGTGGGGTGAATTCTCACCGTTCCCCGAATACGACGACGTCGAGTCGGCACCCTGGTTGGCGTCGGCGATCGAGGCAGCGTGGGACGGCCCGCCGAGCCCACTGCGTCGACGCATCCCGGTGAATGTGACGGTCCCCGCCGTGGCGGCCTCGGAGGTGGCGTCGGTGCTGAGCCGATCTCCCGGGGCCGAGACCGCCAAGGTGAAGGTGGCCGAGAAAGGGCAGACGCTCGCCGACGACGTCGCCCGGGTGCGCGCGGTGCGCGAGCTGGTCCCGCGGGTTCGCGTCGACGCCAACGGAGGCTGGACCGTCGACGAGGCGGTAGCGGCGCTGACGGCCCTGACCGCCGACGGTCCGCTCGAGTACGCCGAGCAGCCGTGCGCCACCGTTGCCGAACTCGTCGAACTTCGTCGCCGGGCTCCGGGAGTTCGCGTGGCAGCGGACGAGAGCATTCGCCGAGCCGAGGATCCGATGAAGGTCGTCCGGGCAGGCGGAGCCGACATCGCGGTGCTCAAGGTCGCCCCGCTCGGTGGGATGCGCGCGGTGCTCGAGCTGGCCGGCGAGCTGGGGGAGTACGGCGTTCCGGTGGTGGTGTCGAGTGCTCTGGATTCGGCGGTGGGAATCTCGGCCGGTCTGGCCGCTGCCGCGGCGTTGCCGCACCTCGAATTCGCCTGCGGTCTGGGAACGGGCGCACTGTTCGTTCGAGACGTCGCACCTGCGCCGGAGGTGGTCGACGGAACGTACCCCGTCGGCAGCCTCGAACCCGACGCCCAGGCGCTGATCGACCTCGATGCCGATGCCGATCGCACGCAGTGGTGGATCGAGCGAGTTCGGCGTTGCCACGCCCTTCTGCGGTAGTGTTGCGGCCGGTCCGCGACGGGGCCGCTGACACATCTGGGAGGAAGTTCGAAGTGGTTGCTGCACTCAAGGATTCGCTGCTCGACGAGTCGAAGGCCGACGCTCTGCGCGTCGACGTTCTGGCTCTGATCGATGCCGAGGTCGCGGACAAGAAGGGCGCGAGTGGCCTCGCGGTCAAGGGGGGATACGGCGCAGTGAAGAAGGTCGGGCCGTCGTACATCGACAGCGCGGTCTCGGCTCTGTGGCCCGATTTCGTCGACAAGCTCGACCCGTTCTGGCAGTCGTACAACGCTGCCCCGCAGGGCACGTTCGGTGACTATCTCGTCGCCAACGGCGACGCCGCATCGGACGCGCTGCTCTCGGTCACCGATGCACGCATCGAGGAGACCGACAAGTCCGTCGTCAAGAAGTTCTACGGCAGCCTGCGTGGCTCGGCGAAGAAGAACGTCATCGAGGCACTGCCTCGCGTGGGTGACCTGGTCGCCAAGCACGCGTAGTGCGCTCCGCGCAGTGGCGTGGTTATGTGCCCCCCACGGCACTCAACCACGCCACTGCCGTAGGCACTCCCAGTCGGCTTCCGTCTGATCCGCGTACAGCTGCGCGAAGCGGCACAACGCCACCTCGAGGGCATCGGAATCGCCGGTGTACCCCGAGATCATCGACGCGCCACTGGTGCGCGCGTGACCCTTGGCCAGCAGACGGCCCACCACCCGTGCGTAGTCGACCAGCGCGGGTGCATCGATCGACGACAGGTCGATCGTTCCCTTCATGTTGCGGAACTGCCGCACGTAGTACTGCCGTCCGGCGATGGTCGTCCAGCCCAGTAGCGGATCGCTGACGGTCTGCAGATCCTGCTGATACTCGACGACGCGTTGCCCCTGATGGTCGTGCCAGGCCGATTCGCCGTGCACGTACGGTGCCAGCACCGAGCGTCTGGCCTGCTTGAGCTGGAGAAACACCACGTCGTCCTCGCTGGTGCCCTCGAGCAGAGCCACATACGCCCGCAGGCCGACGCTGCCGACGCCCACCACGCGGTGCGCCACGTCGATCAACGTGTATCCACCGAGCACTCGACGCCAGTGCGGGGTCAGGGTGAGCAGATACTCGTCCAGTCCGACGGCGAGAAGTTCCTCGTCCTTCGCCGAGATGCGCGTGGTGATCGGCGGCTCCTCGACGATTCTGCGCTTGCCCTCGTGCTTCTCGGTGAAACGCGGCAGAACGCGGTCACTGGTGCGCCGACGCGCCTTCTTGGTGGCGCGTTTGATCTCCTTGCGCAGCGACCCTTCGGTGGCGTCACGCTGCAGCTTCTCGGCGGTCAGACGCTGGAACGAACGCGACATCAGCGGCTCGTCGGCAAGTCTGGCCACCTCGATGCGGTACGCGGACACACAGGCGGTGACGGCGTCACGGCACTGATCCTCGGTGCGGCCGTTCTGCCGCCCGGCCACCCAGATGCTCGCGGCGAGGCGTCGTAGATCCCACTCCCAGGCTCCCGGGTGGGCCTCGTCGAAGTCGTTGAGGTCGATGACGAGGTCACGTTCCGGTGAGGCGTAGAAACCGAAGTTGCCGAGGTGGGCGTCGCCGCTGATGACCGGGTTGATGCCGGTCGACGGCAGCATCGCCACGTCTCGGGCCATGACGATGGCCGTGCCGCGCAGAAAGCCGTAGGGGGACTCGACCATCCGCTCGAGGCGCGTCGGTATCAGCCACTCGATGCGGCCCTGGTGCGAGTAGTCGATCTGCTTGACCGGGTCGGGTCGATCCGGCGGTGCCGCCCAGTCACCCAGGGAGGCGATCGGAACCTTCTCGCGTAGGCGTCGACCCAGTTCGTAGCGCTCGGCGCGGGGGAGAGGACGGGCTCGCAGCGAGGCGAACGACGCGCCGTCCACCTCGACCGAGTCGGTGACGACCGTGTGACCTTTTCCCAAGCCGGACATGTGAGATGACACTAATCCAGTGCTATCCGGCGGCTTTACCGAACTTCCAGTATCCGGTGAAGCAGATGCTGGATTTCGGTACTGCGCGGTCGTTCACCAGGTATCTGCGCAGGCCCGTCGCCAGGCCCTGCTCGCCTGCCACGTAGACGTACGGGGTGCCGCCGGGAAGTTCGGCCTGCTGCACAGCGGTCAGTGCGGCCTCGCCGGGTTTGGCATGCCGGTCGGGACGGACGATCCAGTTCAGCTCGACGTCCGGCGGCACGTCCTGATGCTGGATGTCTGCCTCGGTGGGGACTTCGACGAACACCACGGCCCGCAGGTCCGCGGGCGAGGATCGCAGTATGCCGAGAATTGCCGGAGCAGCACTTTCGTCGCCGACGAGCAACTGCCACGAGGGTTCGGTGTCCGGGTTGTAGATGCGCCCCTCGTCGAGAATCGCGACGCGGTCTCCGGGTACGGCCTGCGCAGCCCACGACGACGCCGGACCTGCCTCGCCGTGTTCGCCGCCGTGTGCGACGAAGTCGACGTCGAGCTCCGCACCCTCGCTGAATCGGCCCTGGCCTGCGGGCCGGAAGTCGCGGACGGTGTAGTTGCGAACCACCGGTCTGGTGTCCTTCGAGAAGGTCAGATACTGGGCGTACCAGAGCTTGGAGGTCGTGCTGGGTATGCGGGGTTCGCTCTGCCCCGGTTGCGGCAGGAACAGTCGAAACCACTGGTCGTAGCCCATGTACCGGTAGTCCGCGAGCGACTCGCCCCCGAGGGTGATTCTGACGAAACCGGAACTGATCTTCTCGGCGGCGAGGACGTGCAGACGGTAGAACGCCGGGTGATCGGGTTTGACGTACTTGGCCATGCCGGTGAGATTAGTGGACCCTAACTCCGAATGGGGTCGCGTCGATTCACTCGGGTCGATCTCGTCGGTAGTGCTGGACGACCTTCGCTCCCATCGGCACCGCGAACAGCATCATGAACACTCGGATCACCTGCGCTGCCACGACGAACGTGACGTTCGCTCCGGTCGATGCCGCGATCGCCAGTACCGCGTACACCCCACCCGGGGTGGTGGCGAGGTAGCCCTCGTATCCGCTGGTGCCCGTCGACGAGGCCAACCACAGCCCCAGCAACGCGCACCCGACGGTGACGGCGATGATGAGCAGCAACGCGGACGGCAGCACCCGCGAGATGGACTTCAGGCTCGCGACGGTGAATCGCAGACCCGCTTGCCACCCGATCACGATGTACGCCGCCCACAGCAGCAACGTGGGAACCGATGCGTCGAACGAGAACCCGAGGACATCGGCGCACGTGGCGATGATCAGTGGGCCCAGCAGTGCGGGGGCAGGAAAGCGCAGCGCACGCGCGAGCAGTACGCCGATCGCGCCGCAGACCAGCACGAAAACCAGGTCCACGTACAGCGGAGCTCCGGAATCGGCGATCGCGGTCGAGTGCCCTGGCTGCGCCCGGAACACCAGCGTCGCCACCAGCGGCAGGGTGGTGGTGACGAGAACGACCCGCAGGTACTGCACCACCGCAACGACGCGTTCGTCGCCGCCGAGTTCCTGGGCGATGGCCACCAGGCCCGACGCGCCGCCCGCGACCAGTGCCAGCGCACCGGTCAGTGAATCGATGTCCTTGCGCAGTCCCAGCAGCGCGCCCGCGGCGATGGACAACAGGAGCGTTCCGACGCATGCCAGCAGCACCGGCAACCACGCATCGCCCAGTGAGCCGAGTGTGTCTCGTTGCACCAGCGTCCCGATCTCGACGCCCAGCACCGCCTGAGCCGCCATGCCGAGCCGTCGCGGCAGCGGAGCGCGCTCGGTGCCCGTGGTCGGTGCCCAACCTGCGAGAGCGAAGATCACCCCCACCAGCAACGCGACGAACAGGGCTGCCGATGGAACCCCGAGGGCGTCCGCACCGACCGTCAGTCCGACGGTGACGAGAACCAGCAGCGACCAGCGAATCAAGAAGGGCGCTCGATTTCGCGAACCTCGGGCGGCAAGCCCCACTCGGTACGGCCGAGGCGGCTCAGCGGGGCGATGGCGTCGAACTCGGGGAGGCCGTCCTCGGCCAGATATTCGGGACGTACCGACAGAGCGACGACGGTGCCCATGACGACGAAGCAGTTACCGACTTCGACGACGCGATGCAGCGTCGCCTCGATGGCGATCGGAGCGGCGGCCACGCGCGGTGGTGTCACGACGGTGCTGGGCTCGCTCTCGATCCCGACGGCTTCGAATTCGCTGACGCCGTGGTCGAAGCTCGCCGAACTGCTGTTGACCTGATCCACCAACGGTGCCGTCGCCAGGTTCACGACGAACTCGCCCGTGGCCTCGATGTTGCGAAGACTGTCCTTGCGGGTCACCGAGGTGAACTGCACGACGGGCGGTACCACCGAGGACACCGTGAAGAAGCTGTAGGGGGCGAGGTTCGCCACACCGTCGGCGGAGACGGTGGAGATCCACGCGATGGGCCTGGGTACCACCGAAGCGGTCAGGAGCTGGTAGAAGCGACCGGGAGCGACCTCGTCGGGCCGAAAGACTGTACGCACACCTCAATACTGTCAAAGCCCGGTTGCGGCGGCTGACCGACGCATCTGACACTCTGGAAACTGTGAATCCGTCCACCGCACAGGCCACCGCAGTCGTCGACGAATTGGCGCGCAGCGGGATCCGAGACGTCGTGCTCTGTCCCGGCTCGCGGAACGCTCCGTTGGCGTTCGCGTTGCAGGAGGCGGACGTCGCCGGTCGTCTGCGGTTGCACATGCGGATCGACGAGCGAACCGCCGGCTTTCTGGCCATCGGGCTGAGCCTGGGCAGCGGTCAGCCCGTCCCTGTGGTGATGACGTCGGGAACCGCGGTCGCGAATCTGGGGCCTGCTGTTCTCGAAGCGAACTACGCACGCATTCCGCTGATCGTCATCAGCGCCAACCGCCCGTACGAGATGCTCGGGACCGGCGCGAACCAGACCATCGAGCAGCTCGGCCTGTTCGGATCTCAGGTCCGCGCGACGATCAGCCTCGGGCTCGCCGAGGAAGGGCCCAAGCAGAACAGTCAGTGGCGCAGTGCGGTCTCACGGGTCATCGCCGCAGCGCGCGGCGCACGCTCCGGCAACGCGGGCCCGGTGCACTTCGATATCCCGCTGCGTGAGCCGTTGGTGCCTGCGATCGGAGACCCGGGTGCCCGTCCGGAGGGTCGGCCCGACGGAATGCCGTGGACCTCGACCACCCAGGCGACACTGGACGTTCCCGTCGAACTGGATCTGACGATCGACACCGTGGTCGTCTCCGGTCACGGCGGTGCCGTGCGTCCGGAGCTCGCCGGGCTGCCGACCGTCGCCGAGCCGACGGCGCCCCTGCACGGAATCCCGTTGCATCCCTTGGCTCTCGCGCAGTTGAAGCCGCGCCAGGCAGTCATCACCGGGCGGCCTACGCTGCATCGCCAGGTCTCGGCTCTGTTGGCCGACCCTGCGGTCGACGTCATCGCGCTGACCACCGGACCGCGCTGGCCCGACGTCTCCGGCAACGTCCTGGCCACCGGCACTCGGGCAGTCACCACCGGCGCGCCCGACCCTGCCTGGATCGCGCGCTGCGCCGCTCTGTCCGAGAAGGCCGAACTGGCTGTGCACGAACAACTTCGAGAGCATCCCAAGCCGGCGGGGCTGCACGTTGCCGACGTGGTGATGTCCGCGCTGCAGCCCGGAGACCAGCTGGTGCTCGGAGCGTCCAACCCCGTGCGCGACGCGGCCCTGGTGGCGACCCCGACCCCGGACGTGAAGGTTCTCTCCAACCGCGGCGTGGCCGGCATCGACGGCACGGTCTCGACGGCCATCGGTGCCGCGATGGCCGGAAAGCGCCGCACCATAGCGCTTCTCGGCGATCTGACATTTCTGCACGACGCGGCGGGCCTGCTCATCGGCACCGGTGAACCGCGTCCCGACGACCTGACGATCGTGGTCGCCAACGACGACGGCGGCGGCATCTTCGAGCTCCTCGAACAGGGCGACCCGCAGTACGCGGGGGTGTTCGAGAGAGTGTTCGGCACACCCCACGGCATGGATCTCGGCGCGCTGTGCGGTGCCTATCGTGTGGAGCATCGACTGGTCGACTTGGCCGATCTGGCAACCGAACTCACCGGCCGTGCCACGGGAATCAGAGTGCTGGAAGTGACCACCGAGCGATCGGGACTGCGGGATCTACATGCAGCGATCAGGGCGCGGCTGTAACGCGTGGTAGGTCGTCAGCCCTGTTGCGCCGCAACCCATTCGAGGGTTTCGCCGGTTTCCTGATCGATCATGTCCTTGATCATCTTGTTGATCAAGTCCTCGATCTTGCCGCCGACGAGTGGAATCTTCACCGTCGATTCGCCCTTGACGATCAACTTCGCACCGGTTCCGTCGGGTCGAAGAGACAGCGTGCCGTTCACCTTGGCCGGTAGACCGGTGGTGCCGCCGATGAGGGTTCCCTCGGCATGGTCGCCCTCGAGCGGACCCCAGTGATCGGTGCGGGAGACGATCAGCTTGCCCTTGATCACCTTCGTGACGAAGCCGGGGAGTTCGGAGGTGCCGACCTCTTCGGTGATGTCGACCGTCAGACCGCCGTCGTCGTGCTTGGTCATTTCGTACCCGTCCGTCTTCTTCGCTTTGGCGAAACGGGCTGCCCACTGGGCCTCGCTGGTGAGTGCTGCGTGCACGTCGGCGGGGGGATTGGACGATTCGACGGTGAACTCGAAGCTGCGCGACATGAGTGCAGACGCTACCCGAGCGGCGTCGTGTCGGCTGCGAAGTAACCTGATCGCTGTGACCGCTACCGACAGAGCCAGCCGAACGCTGTACCGGACCCGGCTGGTCGTGCTCGTGGTCGCCGGCGCGATTTCGGTCCTCGCCGTGCTTCTGGTGGTCGGAGCCTGGCGCAACGACGTCACCATCGATTCCGACAAGGGCACCGCCACCGCCGAGGTGCTGTCCGCGGGCAAGTTGCGCTCGGCCGTCAGCTTCATCACCCCCGACGGCGTGACACACAACCCGGCGCTCGGCGTGCTGTACCCCACCAACCTCATCGCCGGTCAACGCATCGAGGTCGAGTACTACAAGGCAGACCCGGACGTCGAACTGGTGCGCGTCGCCGGCCGCGACGCTACCGTCGCTATCGTTCCGGCCGGGTCGGTCATCGTCGTCACCTGGCTGATCGCCGGGCCGGTGCTGTTCTGGTTACGACGCAAGGAGGCCCGGAATGCGTAATGCCAAGCAGTGGATCATCGCAGCCCTCGCCGCGGTGGCCGGGTTCGCGCTGATGAACTTCGGCAACATCGCGTCCTCGATCGTGATCTTGGTGCTCGCCGTTGGGTTCGTTCTCGCCCTGACGACGCCGGTGCTGTACCCCCGGTCCCTGTCCGACGACGCCTCGCGCACTCTGGCGACTCGGAATTCGGTGCCGTTGGTCTACTGGCGTCCTGGATGCATCTTCTGCCTGCGGTTGCGGGTAGCGCTGCTGCTGCGCGGAAAGAAAGCCGTGTGGGTGAACATCCGCAAGGATCCGGCAGGAGTGGAGCCTGCGGAACGACCATTCAACGCTGCGGCCGCGCGGGTTCGGTCGGTCAACGACGGCAACGAGACGGTCCCGACCGTGTTCGTGGGCTCCGAACACCGCACCAACCCCGATCCGTCGTGGGTGCTCGCGCAATTCGTGTGACGTTGGCCCACACGTAACGTTGTCCATACCTGGCCGACTGCGGGGCCGCCCACACTGAGGACCGTGCGAGTAGCCATCGTTGCGGAATCGTTCTTGCCCAACATGAACGGCGTCACCCACTCGGTGATCCGTGTCCTCGAACACCTCGACAAGACGGGGCACGACGCCATCGTCATCGCCCCGGACAATCCGTCCGGCCCCAGAGCCGCGACGTGGCACGACGACGTTCCGGTGCACCGGGTGCCGTCGATCATGGTCCCCAAGGTCAGTTCGCTGCCCGTCGGAGTGCCGGGCCTCGGCATGGTCTCGGCGATGCGCGCCTTCGCCCCCGACGTCGTCCATCTCGCGTCACCGTTCCTGCTCGGAGCAGGCGGTCTCGCCGCCGCCAACCGACTGGATGTGCCTGCTGTTGCCGTCTACCAGACCGATGTCGCCGGTTTCGCCGCCAGTTACGGCCTCGGCCTGACGTCCAAGGCCGCGTGGCGCTGGACGAGGAGACTGCACCGCGGCGCGGCCCGCACCCTGGCACCGTCCACCTCCGCCGTCGACGCACTGGAGCTGCACGGAATTCCGCGCGTGCACCGATGGGCCAGGGGAGTGGACGCCGTCCGCTTCGCACCCTCGGCCACGTCGCAGACGCTCAGAACCCAGTGGGGAGCGAACGAGAAGCTGATCGTCGGATTCGTCGGCAGGCTCGCCCCGGAGAAGCACGTCGAGCGGCTCGCCGTACTGGCCACCGACCCGTCGATCCAGTTGGTGATCGTCGGCGGCGGACCCGACACAGCGGCGTTGCAGACCCTGATGCCCGGCGCGATCTTCACCGGTCAACTCGGCGGCGACGAACTCGCTCGGGCCTACGCCAGCTTCGACATCTTCGTCCACCCCGGCGAACACGAAACCTTCTGCCAGGCAGTCCAAGAGGCCCTCTCCAGCGGCGTCCCCGTCATCGGACCCGACGCCGGGGGCCCGCGCGACCTGGTCTCGCACTGCCGCAACGGATACCTGCTGCCGGTCGACAAGTTCACCGAGCTGCTGCCCAGTGCCGTAGGTGCCCTCGCCGAACCCACCACCCGCGCACGATTCGGCGACGCGGCCCGCAAATCCGTTCTGCACCGAACCTGGCCGGCCATCTGCGACGAACTGATTTCGCACTACTACGACGTGCAAGGCATCACAGCTCCGCAGGTGCAGAAGATTGCGTAGCGTCTTCTGGTCGCTCCGCAGGCTCCGCTCCTGAGTAGTCTGGACCCTGTGGCCCAGACATCACGCGCAACCCTGGCAAAAGAGCCCCACGAGGTGGCGTCGATGTTCGACGGCGTCGCCCGTCGATACGACATCACCAACACCGTTCTCTCGTTCGGGCAGGACCGCAGTTGGCGCAAGCTCACTCGGCGAGCGTTGGATCTGAAACCCGGCGAGCGTGTTCTCGATCTTGCTGCAGGCACCGGTGTCTCCACCGTCGAACTCGGTCGCAGCGGAGCCTGGTGCGTGGCCACCGATTTCTCCAAGGGCATGTTGCAGGCCGGATTGCAGCGAGGTGTTCCGATGGTCGCAGGCGACGCGATGGCACTGCCCTACGCCGACGCCAGCTTCGATGCCGCCACCATCTCGTTCGGCCTCCGCAACGTCTCGGACTTCGATGCCGGACTGCGCGAGATCGCCCGCGTCACCAAGCCCGGCGGCAGGCTCGTCGTCTCGGAATTCTCCACGCCGGTGTTCGGTCCGTTCCGCACCGTGTACATGGAGTACCTGATGAAGGCGTTGCCGAAAGTCGCACGCGCGGTGAGCAGTAACCCCGACGCGTACGTCTACCTCGCCGAGTCCATCCGCGCTTGGCCGACGCAGGAACAGTTGGCGCAGCGCATCGCCGACGCCGGCTGGACCGACGTGCAGTGGCGCAACCTCACCGGCGGAATCGTCGCGCTGCACAAGGCAACTCGACCGTAGCGCGGTTCACGAGAACGGCGGCCGGGAATCGACTTTCAACGATCCGCTTCCCGATGCCCGCCACGTGCGCGCTACGAGGTCGCTGTCGGCCTCGGTGATGAGGTTGCCCATGCAGCGGACGGCAACTTTCATCAGCGCCCGCGAGCGCATGCCCACCGGTCCTGCAGCCGGTAGGAATCTCGGCACGGTCAACAGTCCGGCGAGGCGTCGGGCGATGGAGAAGGCCTGCCCGTAGTGCTCGCGCAGCAGGCTCGGCCACGCGTCGGTGAGGTCGGGGTGATCGAGCAGGTCGACGACCATGCGGCCGCCTTCGAGTCCGTAGTCGATGCCCTCGCCGTTGAGTGGGTTCACGCAGGCTGCGGCGTCACCGATGATGGCCCAGTTGGTGCCTGCGATGCCCGAGACCGCTCCGCCCATCGGCAGCAGCGCCGACGCCACCGAGCGCAGTTCCCCGCCGAGGTCCCATTCGCCGCGACGCTGGTGGGTGTAGAGGTCGAGAAGCGGGCGCAGCGCTCCGGGTGCAGGCCGCTTGGCGGTGGCCAAGGTGCCGACGCCGATGTTGATGGTCCCGTCGTTCAGCGGGAAGACCCAGCCGTAACCGGGCTGCAGAGTGCCTGCGGCGTCACGTAATTCGAGGTGTGAGCTGATCCATTCGTCGTCGCTGCGGCCCGAGTCGATGTAGGCGCGAGCCGCGACGCCGAATGCGGTGTCGCGATGCCACTGTCGCCCGAGTTGCTTGCCCAGAGTGGAACGGACACCGTCGGCGACGATCAGTGTGCGACAGGAGATCTCGTGGGCTCCGGTTGCGGTCTGGAGTGTGACAGAACGGACCGAATTGCCGTCGCGGGTGACGGCGACAGCCTTGGCTCCCTCGGCCATGACGGCCCCGGATTCGACCGCGACGACGCGAATCCTGTCGTCCAATTCGGTTCTGGGGACGGCACTTCCGATGGTCGGCAGCGATCTGCTCGGCCACTCGAGTTGTAGTTCCTGGCCGAATCCGCTCAGTCGCAGTCCCCGGTTGCGCGCCTTGCCGCGCACCCACTCGCCCAGACCCAACTGATCGAGCTCGGCGACGGCACGTGGCGTCAACCCGTCACCGCACGTCTTGTCGCGGGGAAAGACTGCCGCGTCGGCCAGGACGACGTCGCGGCCGGATCGCGCGGCCCATGCCGCAGCGGACGATCCTGCGGGGCCCGCGCCCACGACCAGAACGTCGGTCGCGGTGGGTGGGACGGGGTGGGGGGTGCTCACGAGTTCCAGTATCCCGACCGGAGCGACTCGGTGCCGTGAAGGGGCTCCGGTTAACGCCGTGTGAACGCTTGTTTCATAGATTCAGAATCTATGGACGGATCGTTCATGGCGGGTCTAGCGTCTCTCACGTGCACCAACCGATCCTCCTCCTCGACTTCGACGGCACCGTCTGCCTCGGTGACGACCCGGTCTGGGCCTACGCAGACGCGGTGGCCGAATCTCTCGACCGCATCTCCGCCGCAACTCTCCGTGCCGGGTTGACGGCTTTCCTGGACCGCGGCGCGGGGGAGTACCTCGACGGCTACTCCGCCGTCCAGCAGCTGTCGGTGGGAGTGGACGCTGCTGTTCTCGCCGCCGCATACGCGCAGTCCCGCGAGCGCCTCGCCGCAGGTGAGCTCGAGGTGTGGGCACCGGCCGGGCTCGCGGATTTTCTCGATCTCGTCCGCGCCGACGTGGTTGTGGCCACCAATGCCCCGCGGCGCGGCGTGATCGAAACCCTCGACCGGCTCGGTCTGACCGCGGCTGTCGATCATGTCGTCACCGATGCAGGCAAGCCCGAGAAGATGCCCGCGCTGGTGGACTCGCTACTGGGCGCGCGATCACCCCATCTGTTGGCCAGTGTCGGCGACATCTGGCGCAACGACCTCGACGCACCGCATCGGCGCGGTGCCGTCACCGCTTACATCGACCGCCACGGTCACCCCCGCCCTGAAGCGACGTTCTCCGCCTCGTCGTTTCCGGCGTTGTACGACGAACTTCTCGAATGGTCGACCGATCCAGCAGCATTCGCACTCACCCACGAAGGACAGTCATGAGAATCCGCACTCCCTTGCTCGCGGTGGTTGCCACCGGACTGCTCGCCGCCTCGCTCGCCGGATGCGGAGCCCGCGACGAGTCCACCACCGAATCCTCGGCTGCGTCGCCCTGTACCGGGTCCAGCTCGGCAGATGCAGCCGACCCGTCGGAGCTGACGCTGGCACTCGTCCCCTCGGGCGACGCCAACAAGCTCGTCGAAACCGTCAAGCCGCTGCAGGACGCGCTCACCGAGCGCCTCGGCATCCCGGTCCGCGGCGTCATCACACAGGACTACCAGGCGGCGGTGGAGGCCATCGGTGCCAACCAAGCCCAGATCGGCATGCTGCCGCCGCTGCAGATGGTGCAGGCCTGCAACAAGTACGGGGCCGAGCCGGCTCTGCAGACCGTGCGCAAGGGCAAGACCACCTACGCCGCGCAGTTCTACACCAACAACCCCGACAAGTACTGCGACGACGCTCCCGTCACCGGAGCCAACGGCCTGCTGTACTGCAACGGAACCGAAAGCGGCACGGGTCCGGCCGGATTGGACTCGCTGAGCAAGATGAACGGTGCCAAGACCGTCATGCTGCAGTCCGCGTCCTCGGCCGGATTCGTCTTCCCCTCCGCCGCATTGAAAGAGGCCGGTATCGACTCCACCACCGATCTGGACCTGACCCAGGTCACCTCGCACCCGGCGGCAGTGCTGTCGGTGAACAACGGCGACGACGAAGTGGGCGTGTCGTTCTGGGACGCCCGCGAGACCGTCGTCGCCGACACCCCCGATGTGGCGAAGAACCTGGTGGTGTTCGCACTGACCAACGAGATCCCCAACGACGGCGTCTCGATCAGCAGTTCGCTGAGCCCTGATCTGCAGCAGCGCATCTCGGACGCGATGGAGGACTACGCGTCCACCCCCGAGGGCGTCGAGGCCCTCACGGCGATCTACCAGATCACCGGTCTCGACAAGGCGGACCCTGCAGCGCTGCAGCAGGCGCAGACCGAGGCGGACACTATCGGCCTGGGGAACTGATCGAATGAGCGGCGACGGCATCGCATTCGACAACGTCTCGGTTACCTACGCGGGCGGCCACACCGCGCTCGACGGAGTGACTCTCGATATTCCGGCGGGTCAGATGGTTGCCGTCGTCGGCTTGTCCGGGGCAGGAAAGTCCACGTTGATCCGCACCATCAACGGCCTCGTGCCGGTCACCTCCGGCACCGTGACCGTCGGTGATCGCGCCGTGAACAATCTGAGCAGCAAAGGGTTACGCGATCTGCGCGGAGACGTCGGAATGATCTTCCAGGGCTTCAACCTCGCCAAGCGCACCAGCGTGCTGAACAACGTGATGATGGGCCGGCTGCACAGCTCGCCGATGTGGCGAACCCTGCTCGGTGCCTGGTCCGCGGAAGACACCGAACTGGGCATGCAGGCGCTCGAGCGAGTCGAGATAGTCGGCAAGGCCTACGCGAAGGCGTCGTCCCTCTCCGGCGGTCAGCAGCAACGGGTCGCCATCGCCCGGGCACTGGCACAACAACCGCGAGTGATCCTCGCGGACGAACCGGTGGCCTCGCTCGATCCGCCGACGTCGCACGTCGTCATGCGAGACCTGCAGCGCATCAACGCAGAACTCGGCATCACCGTGGTGGTCAACCTGCACTTCCTCGATCTCGCCCGCCGCTACGGCGACCGGCTGATCGGGTTGCGCGACGGCAAGGTGGTGTTCGACGGCCATGGCCGCGACGCCGACGAATCGGTGTTCGAGAGCATCTACGGCCGCTCGCTGACCGCCGAGGACGTGCTGGAAGCCAAGGCAGAGCTGTGAGCGCTTCTGTTTCCACTCGGCCGGTGAAGCCGCGTTCGGCATGGAAAACCGTTGTGACACTTGCCGTCATCGGACTGATCACCGTCTGGGCGGGCGTCGGTGTCGGTGCCGACCTGGGTGACATCATCGACAACTGGGGCAACGCCACCGGCAAGCTGATCCAGTTGATGCAGCCGGACTACTGGTTCTTCCCCGAGACCGTCGACGCCATCCTCGAGACCCTGCAGATGGCCGTCATCGCGACCGCCATCGGTGCCGCGATCTCCTTTCCGCTCAGCTTCGCGGCCTCACGCGTGACCAACCCGAATCGGCCGCTCCTGACGGTCGTGCGCGGAATCATGAATGTCGTTCGCGCCGTACCTGATCTGTTGTACGCAGCGGTGTTGGTCGCGGTGGTCGGGACGGGAGCGCTGTCGGGAATTCTGGCGCTGATCGTGTTCAACGTCGGCATCATCGTCAAGCTCGTCTCCGAGGCACTCGACTCCGTCGATCGCGGTCCGCAGGAAGCGGCCCTCGCTGCCGGAGGCACCTGGATTGCGGCCGATCGCAGTGCTGTTGCGCCGCAGATCTTTCCGGCGTTCGTCTCGCAGAGTCTCTACACGTTGGAGCTGAACGTCCGAGCCTCGGCGGTCATCGGACTCGTCGGCGCAGGTGGCCTCGGCATGCTCATCGACAACGTCCGCACCTTCTACAAGTATCACCAGCTCAGCCTCATCATCCTCGAGATTCTCGTCATCGTCCTGGCGCTGGAACTGATCTCGTCCTGGGCCCGTCGAAAGTTGGTCGGATGAGCGTCATCGACCGCACCACCCGTGCCACTCCGGCCCGGCCGCGCAAACCACGCAACCCCCTGCGCACCGCCGTGTGGGTAGGCATCCTCGCCGTGTTCGCACTGTCGTTGTACGGCATCGAGATTCGCTGGGACAGATTGCTCGACCTGCCACAGAACCTGGTGCGCTACGCCGGCCTGATGTTCGCGCCACCGGACGTGTCCGCACTCGGCAAGGCCGTCTCGGCCACCATCGAATCGGTGCAGATGGCCTGGTTCGGAACGGTGCTCGGCATCGTCGTGTCGTTTCCGCTGAGCTTCCTCGCAGCCGCGAACATCGGGCCGCTCTGGCTGCGATGGCCGCTGCGCATCGTGTTCGCCGTCATTCGTGCAGTCCCCGAGGTCGTCATTGCCATCCTCATTCTGTCCGTCACCGGGCTGACCGCGTTCACCGGCGCACTCGCGATCGCCATCGGCTCGGTCGGCACTCTCGGCAAGTGGGGCTACGAGGCCATCGAAGGCGCGGAGAAAGGTCCGATCGAAGCGGCCCGAGCGGCAGGCGGCTCGACGGCCCAGATCGTGCGGTGGGGACTGTGGACCGACGTCGCACCCGAGGTGTTCGCCTTCTGGCTCTATCGCTTCGAGATCAACGTCCGCGCATCGGCCATCCTCGGTCTGATCGGTGCAGGCGGCATCGGCAGCATGTTGGTGGACAACGTGCAGTACCGCCAGTGGGGCGCGGTCGGCATGCTGCTGATCGTCGTCGTGGTCATCACCGTGCTCATCGACCAGGTCTCCGGTCAGGTGCGTCGACGCATCATCGACGGGAGCTGGGGATGGCAGAGAAAAGTATGAGCAAGATATGAGCATGGATCTCGCGCCCGGTGGAGTCGTGCCGCACATCCGATCGATCATTCCGTCGTTGCTGCCGGCCGAGCGGGCCGTCGCCGAGGTGTTTCTCCGACGTCCCGCCGACATCGTCGAGATGTCCTCGCAGCAGGTCGCCGACGCGGCCGGGGCGTCACGGGCGTCGGTGGTGCGTACCTGTCAGAGTCTCGGCTTCGGTGGTTATCAGCAGCTGCGAGTCTTGCTCGCGCGCGATGCGGCCCGGGCGTTGCCCGCGCAGGAGCGGTCGGCGGACGGTCCGTTCGCGATCGTGACGGAGACCTTCGCCCATGTCGGAGATTCCATCGCGGCGATGACGGCACTGTTGACCACCGAGGATGTCACTCGCGCGGTGGCTGCGCTCGCCGGTGCCGAGTCCGTCGTGGTCATCGGCAACGGACTCTCGGCCGCGTTGGCCGCCGATACCGATGCCAGGATGCGTTCGGTCGGCCTGCGCTCGCACGCACCGACCGACTCGATCGCGCAGCAGGTCGCCGTCCGGCTTCTCACCGATCGCGATGTGGCCCTGATCATCAGCGGATCGGGTGCCACGAGTGCATCGACCAAGGCCGCTCAGGCCGCTCGGGATCGGGGAGCCACCGTGGTCTCGGTGACGTCCTTTGCTCGCTCGACCCTGGCGGCCGCGTCGGACATCGCACTGGTGGTGGGCATGCGCGACCTCAGCTTCCAGCGCGAACTCGCCGTCACCAGCCGGATTCCGCACGTGATCCTGCTCGAAGGTCTGATGGCCGCTCTGACGGACGCCTTGGGTGACAGAGCGTCGGCAGCGATGGCCGCGACGCTGGAAGTCATCTCCGGCAACCTCGGTGAGTGAAGCGTCACCTGTGGTCGGTGACACCGTCGCACCGGTGTGCACGCTAGGTTCACTACGGTAGAAGGCGAGCAGCGGCGCTGAAGTCGCTGCTGCCGGCATGTCGACGACAGGACAGGGACCAACATCGTGAGTACAGACGACGCTGCCGTAGCAACGGTCGTTGCCGGAGTCGACCTGGGTGACCCGGAGCTCGCGCGATCCGTCGCCGACGGCCTCGCACGCGTCGAAGAGCTGATGATCAGTGAGCTCTCCGACGGTGAGGAGTTTCTCACCGAGGCTGCGTTGCACCTGGCCAAGGCCGGCGGAAAACGATTCCGGCCCCTGTTCACCGTGCTCACCGGCCAGCTGGGACCGTCGCCGACCGATCCGGCGATCGTCACCGCGGCCACGGTTGTCGAACTGGTCCACCTGGCGACGCTCTATCACGACGACGTCATGGACGAGGCGTCGATGCGTCGAGGTGCCGAGAGCGCGAACTCACGCTGGGGTAACAGTGTGGCGATCCTCGCGGGCGACTACCTGTTCGCGCACGCGTCTCGTCTGGTGTCCACCCTTGGACCCGACGCCGTGCGCATCATCGCCGAGACCTTCGCAGAACTCGTCACCGGTCAGATGCGCGAGACCATCGGAGCCAAGAGCACCGACGATCCCGTCGCGCACTATCTGAAGGTCGTGTGGGAGAAGACCGGTTCGCTCATCGCATCGTGTGGACGCTTCGGCGGAACCTTCAGCGGCGGCGATGCCGAGCACGTGGGACGACTCGAGCGCCTGGGCGACGCGGTCGGTACCGCCTTCCAGATCTCCGACGACATCATCGACATCTCCTCGGCCACCGAGCAGTCCGGCAAGACTCCCGGCACCGACCTGCGGGAGGGCGTACACACTCTGCCGGTGCTCTTCGCGCTGCGCGAGGACGGTGCCGACGGCGATCGACTGCGCGAGATCCTCGCCGGTCCGGTCACCGAGGACGCTCTGGTCACCGAGGCTCTCGAGCTGCTGCAGCGGTCACCGGGAATGATCTCGGCCAAGAGGACACTCGGCGAATACGCCGCTCGGGCACACGCAGAACTCGCACTGCTGCCGCAGGGACCGGCCAACGATGCGCTCGGCCGGTTGGTGGATTACACCGTCGAACGCGTGGGCTGACGACCGGGAACTGCCGGTCGGGGTGTTTTCGTTGATCGGGTAGTAGCACCCGGTACGAGGAGGCACTTCGGACATGAACGGTTACGCGAACGGCGCAAAGACATTCGGCCTGCTGGTCGGGATGTCGGCGCTCATCGTCTTCATCGGCTCGCTGTTCGGTAACGCGACCATTCTGATCGGCTCGATCGTCCTGGCGGTTGGCGTCAACGGTTACGCGTACTTCAACAGCGCGAAGATGGCCCTGCGATCGATGCACGCGGTGCCGGTGAGCGAACTCGAGCAACCGGCGATGTATCGGATCGTGCGGGAGTTGGCGACGACGGCTCATCAGCCGATGCCTGCGCTGTACGTCAGCCCCACCAACAACCCCAACGCGTTCGCCACCGGACGCAATCCGCGCAACGCCGCGGTGTGCTGCACCGAGGGCATCCTGCGCATTCTCGACGAGCGTGAACTACGAGCGGTGCTCGGTCACGAGCTCTCGCACGTCTACAACCGCGACATTCTGATCTCGTCGGTTGCCGGGGCGATGGCTGCCGTCATTTCGGGCCTGGCCAACCTGGCCTTCTTCGCCAACGTATTCGGCGGACGCGGCAACGGAGGCGCGAACCCGATCGCGCTGCTGCTGGTGTCGATGCTGGGGCCCATTGCGGCCACCCTGGTACGGCTGGCGGTCTCTCGTTCGCGTGAGTATCAGGCAGATCAGTCGGGGGCCGAGCTGACCGGAGATCCGCTGGCGCTGGCCTCGGCGCTCCGCAAACTCGAGCGGGGCGTGCAGTTGGCACCGTTGCCGCCCGAGCCACGATTGGCAGCCGAGTCGCATCTGATGATCGCCAATCCGTTCCGCATCGGCGACAAGGCGGGTCGACTGTTCGCCACCCACCCGCCGATGGCCGACCGCATCGAGCGACTCGAGCGGATGGCAGGCCACCGGCCGTACTGACGGAGCCTGCGGGAACGACCCATGTGAGCAGAAATTCGTAGCGTGCTACGAATTTCCGCTCACGTGCGGCGAAGCCGCTCTAGCGGTAGTTGACGAACTGCAGTGCGATTCCGAAGTCCTCGTTCTTGAGCAGCTGCTGGATGGCTTGCAGGTCGTCGCGCTTCTTGCTGCTCACGCGCAGTTCGTCGCCCTGGATCTGGGCCTTGACGCCCTTGGGGCCGTCGTCGCGGATCTTCTTGGTGATCTTCTTGGCGTTCTCGGTGGTGATGCCCTGCACGAGCTTGCCGGTGACCTTGTAGACCTTGCCGGACGCGGCCGGATCGTTGGCTTCGAACGCCTTGAGGGAGACATCGCGTCGGATGAGCTTCTCCTTGAACACGTCGAGGGCGGCCTTGACCTTCTCCTCGGATTCGGAGGTGATCACGATGGTCTCGGACTCGCCGCTGCCGGACCATTCGATGCTGGTGTCCGATCCTCGGAAGTCGAAGCGGGTCGCCAGCTCCTTCGCGGCCTGTCCGAGAGCGTTGTCCACTTCCTGTCGGTCGACCTTGCTCACTACGTCGAAGGACGAATCAGCCACTTCTCACACTCTCCAGTCGAATCGAAATGTTGTTTGGCGGTGGTGTCGGTCCACATCCCGCAGGGACTTTATCGGCCCGCTACCGACCGTATCCACCCGGTTTGCGTTCCGGGGGGACGTTCGTTGTATTCTTCTCACCGCGCCGAAGAGCAGTACGGGCTTCGATCGCATCACGGCAGATTGCCCGAGCGGCCAATGGGAGCGGACTGTAAATCCGTCGGCTTATGCCTACGTAGGTTCGAATCCTACATCTGCCACACCTGGAACCCCGGCGAGGATTTTCCTCGCTGGGGTTTCCATGTGAAGAGGGACATGTTGGGCTCGCTGACCACGCAATTTGGTACTGGGCGCTCCGAATGTGTAACCTCTTGAAGGCTTCAGCGCACGGCAACATGCGTAGTTGCTCGCCCCCTTAGCTCAGTCGGTAGAGCGTTTCCATGGTAAGGAAAAGGTCAACGGTTCGATTCCGTTAGGGGGCTCGCTGGATTGGATGGCTCGACGTCGCGTTCCCCGCGTGGGATGGTGGACGGTGAGCACCTGAGGCGGTGTAGCTCAGTTGGTAGAGCAAACGACTCATAATCGTTGCGTCGCCGGTTCAAGTCCGGTCACCGCTACACAGTAGGCAAGCACGACCCGTAGCACTCATGAACAGTCCTGATTGACCCTGATCAGATTTACCCGAAAGTAGGCGTCCAGTGGCCTCCTCCACCGATGTGCGGCCCAAGATCACCTTGGCCTGCGAGGTTTGCAAGCACCGCAACTACATCACGAAGAAGAACCGTCGGAACGATCCCGACCGCATCGAGCTGAAGAAGTTCTGCTCCAACTGCGGCACGCATCGGGCTCACCGCGAATCTCGCTAGTTCCGCTCGGCTCGCTGGCTCGCAGATCCGTTCACCAGTCGGCGCCCGGCGTTAGGACACACTTCTCCCCCTAACGGCTCTTGCGTCCAGGGTAGAAAAGGTTGTCTTTCCGTGTCACAAGCTCAGCACGACGTCCCGGCCATGGATGCGTCCGCTCACGCGGCGTCCATGGTCGGTTCTCATTTCCGCGTCGACGACTTCTACGAGGTCGGCCGCGAGAAGGTTCGTGAGTATGCGCGTGCCGTCCAGGATTTTCATCCCGCGCATCACGACGAGGACGCAGCGAAGGGCCTCGGCTACGACGGTCTCATCGCGCCCTTGACCTTCGTGTCGCTGCTCGGAATCATGTCGCAGACCCGGATGTTGCAAGAGGTCATCACGGGATACGACCCGAGTCAGATTCTGCAGACCGATCAGAGGCTGGAATTCCATCGCCCGCTCCAGGTGGGCGATCGAATCTTCTGCGACGTGTATCTCGAGTCGTTCCGGCAGATGAGCGGCAGCGACATCATGACCACCAAGAACATCATCACCGATCAGAACGGCGATCTCGTTCAGACGACCTGGACGACCATCGTGGCGCGTACCGGCGGTGAGATCGACGAGAACATCGCCCATGCGGTGAAGGAAGTGATCAGGCATGGCGCTTCGTAACTTCGACGACGTGTCGGTCGGCGACGAGCTTCCCGAGCGCGTCGTTTCGCTCACCCGCGGTGACCTGGTGAACTATGCGGGCGTGTCCGGCGATCCCAACCCGATCCACTGGAGCGACGAAGTCGTCGAATTGGCCGGATTGGACGACGTCATCGCTCACGGGATGTTGACGATGGGTCTCGGTGCCGGTTTCGTCACCTCGTGGCTCGGCGACCCGGGTGCGGTCACCGAGTACAACGTGCGCTTCACCAGTGCGGTGCTCGTCCCGGTCGATTCGCCTGCGTCGGTGGAGTTCACCGGCAAGATCAAGGCAACCGACGCCGAGACGCGAACCGCGACCGTCGCCATCGTCGCCAAGTCCGCCGGCAAGAAGATCTTCGGGCGAGCCACCGCAACGGTGCGCTTGGCCTGAGCACGGGTCGGTCCGGTCGAGCTCGTTCACGGCCGGGACGACGGGATTTATCTGTTCCGAAGGGTGTGCAGTACACTGAGATTTCTGGGGTAATTCGGCGCTCTGCGCTGCCCGCGTCCTCTTCCAGAGGTAGTGCGGCAGCGACCGGCCGAATGGACACCAGAGCGGCCGAGAAGTTTCGGCCGAAGGGGCGTAGCTCAATTGGTAGAGCAACGGTCTCCAAAACCGTAGGTTGCAGGTTCAAGTCCTGTCGCCCCTGCCCAAGGTGTCAGCAACTGAGAGGAACGACGTGAGCGAGGAGCGCGGTAAGCGCGACGGTCGATCGGAGGAGTTCGAGAACTCTTCGGCTTCAGACGACGTCGCACCTGGCTCCGAGGGCCGTCCTTCCGATGCTGACACCACTGCCGGTGAATCCGCTGCAGACGCCGTGGTGCCCACCGGCAAGCGATCGACCAGCAGGTCCCGCGGCAGCGCTGCGGGCGTGTCGATGTCCAAGGCTCCGGCCGCGACCACCACGCCGGCGAAGGTCAAGACCGGTAGGACGCGATCGGGCAACGTCAAAGCCGACAAGCGGCCGAACGTGTTTCTGCGTCTGTTGCAGTTCTTCCGTGAGGTCGTCGCCGAGCTTCGCAAGGTCATCTGGCCGAACAAGAAGCAGATGGTCACCTACACCACCGTCGTGCTCGTCTTCCTGACGTTCATGGTCGCGTACATCAGTGGCCTCGACGTGCTCTTCATCCAGGGCGTCGGCTGGCTGTTCGGCTGACCGATCGCAGCTGCGTGACCCATCGACGATCGAACCGAGCAGGAAACTAGAGAAAGGGTGCTGACGTGAGCACGCCGCACAACGACGCCACCGAAGTGGCCGCATTCGACGCCGATGTCGAGGCGACCAAGCAGGGCCTCGAAGCGGAGCAGGCCGCTCAGGACCGCGAGACCGACGAAGCAATCAAGGCCGATGTCGCCGCTGCCGCCGGTGAGGATGTCCCCGCCGAAGACGGCGAGACTGCCGACGCAGATGTGACAGCCGAGCCCGAGGATCCCGTTGCCGAGATGAAGGCGGCTCTGCGCCGCGCTCCCGGTGACTGGTACGTCATCCACTCGTATGCCGGATACGAGAACAAGGTCAAGGCGAACCTCGAGACCCGCGTGCAGAACCTCGACGTCGGTGACTACATCTTCCAGGTGGAAGTTCCCACCGAAGAGGTCACCGAGATCAAGAACGGTCAGCGCAAGCAGGTCAACCGCAAGGTTCTGCCCGGCTACATCCTCGTTCGCATGGAGCTCAACGACGAGTCCTGGGGAGCGGTCCGCAACACCCCGGGCGTCACCGGCTTCGTCGGTGCCACTTCGCGGCCGTCACCGTTGACCATCAACGAGGTCGTCAAGTTCTTGATGCCGCAGGAAGGTGCCAAGAAGGACGCGAAAGCGACCGCAGGCGCAACCGATCAGGGCGGCGACACCACGTCGAAGCCGGCCATCGAGGTCGACTTCGAGGTCGGCGAGTCGGTCACCGTCATGGACGGCCCGTTCGCCACCCTCCCCGCCAGCATCAGCGAGGTCAACGCCGAGCAGCAGAAGCTCAAGGTGCTGGTATCGATCTTCGGCCGTGAGACACCGGTCGAGCTCGGCTTCACGCAGGTCTCCAAGATCTAGTAGCCGAGCACACAGACTTGCAGTAGCAACCGCAAGAAACCCGAGCGAATACAAGGAAAAAGAAATGCCCCCGAAGAAGAAGAAGCTAGCCGGGATCATCAAGCTTCAGATCCAGGCCGGTGCCGCCAACCCGGCACCGCCCGTCGGCCCCGCGCTGGGCCAGCACGGCGTCAACATCATGGAGTTCTGCAAGGCGTACAACGCCGCGACCGAGTCGCAGCGCGGCAACGTCGTGCCGGTCGAGATCTCGGTCTACGAAGACCGCACGTTCGACTTCAAGCTGAAGACTCCCCCCGCTGCCAAGCTGCTGCTCAAGGCCGCAGGCGTGGCGAAGGGTTCCGGCGAGCCGCACAAGACCAAGGTCGCCAAGGTGACCATGGACCAGGTGCGCGAGATCGCCAAGACCAAGCAGGAAGACCTCAACGCCAACGACATCGATCAGGCCGCGAAGATCATCGCCGGCACTGCTCGCTCGATGGGCATCACCGTCGAAGGCTGATTCTCAGCCGTCAAGCAAGACACGTGGGAGAGCCGGCCAGGCTCGTCAACCACACTGAACTCGAACGAAGGACAGTAAGACATGGCAAAGCGCAGCAAGGCCTACCTCGAGCAGGCCGCAAAGATCGACCAGGACAACCTCTACTCGCCTCTCGAAGCCGCGAAGCTGGCCAAGGAGACCGCGTCGAGCAAGTTCGACCCCACCGTCGAGGTCGCAGTGCGTCTCGGCGTCGACCCTCGCAAGGCCGACCAGATGGTGCGCGGCACCGTCAACCTTCCCCACGGCACCGGCAAGACCGCTCGGGTTATTGTTTTCGCCGCTGGTGAGAAGGCTGCAGAGGCCGAGGCAGCAGGAGCCGACGTCGTCGGCGCAGAAGATCTGATCGAGCGCATCCAGGGCGGATTCCTGGACTTCGACGCCGCGATCGCCACCCCGGATCAGATGGCCAAGGTCGGCCGTATCGCCCGTGTCCTCGGACCGCGTGGCCTGATGCCGAACCCGAAGACGGGCACGGTCACCAACGATGTGACCAAGGCCGTCAACGACATCAAGGGCGGCAAGATCAACTTCCGCGTCGACAAGCAGGCCAACCTGCACTTCGTCATCGGCAAGGCCTCGTTCGACGAGACCAAGCTGGTGGAGAACTACGGCGCTGCGCTGGACGAGATCCTGCGTGCGAAGCCGTCGTCGGCCAAGGGTCGTTACGTCAAGAAGGTCACCGTCTCGACCACCACCGGACCCGGCGTCCAGGTCGATCCGAACCGCACGCGCAACCTCCTCGAGGACGACGCGAACGCGTAAATCAGTTCAGCATCATCACGAAGGCCGGCACCGATTCATCGGGTGCCGGCCTTCGTTGCGTGATGAGGTCCGTGGTGCTACGCAGCTCGCGCGAAATTGGCCAGGATGATCCCGGCGATGCGGTCCAGCAGTGCTGCGGGCAGGTCGTGGGCCATGCCGTCGATCAGCGTCAACTCGGCCCCGGGGACGGCACGGGCGATGGCCTTGCCTCCCGACGGTCGCACCAGTTTGTCCGCGGTGCCGTGGATGACCGTGGTGGGTGCGGTGATTTTCTTCGTGTACGGCCGCAGACTGCCGGTGCCGGTGATGGCGGCCATCTGCCGGACGACACCGGACGGGTTGTAGTTCCGCTCGTACATCACCTGTGCGATCTCGAGCTGCTCTTCCGGCGGAGTGCGGTAGCCGGGGGAGCCGATCGCGGCGAGCGTCTTCGCCGAGTGCGCGATGATCTCGTCCTTGGTGGCGTCCTTCCCGACGCCGCCGATGAGCGGCAGCAGCGCGCGTGGGTCGGGTGGCGGTAGAAACGGCTCGTTGGTGCTCGAGAAGAGGATGCCCACAGACTTCGTTCGGTCGGGATAACTTCCGGCGAACACCTGGGTGATCATTCCGCCCATGGAGGCACCGACGACGTGCGCCGAGTCGATGTCGAGATGGTCCAGCACGCCGACGGCGTCGGCCGCCATGTCCGTGATCGTGTACGGCACGTCCGAGGACATCCCGAACTCGTGCCGGATCAGCCGAAGGATCTGGGAACCTCGTACCTTCTGCCCGGTCATCTTGGTGGACAACCCGATATCGCGGTTGTCGATGCGGATCACCCGGTAGCCGGCGTCGACGAGACGGGTGCAGAAGTCCATGGGCCACAACGTCAATTGCGCGGACAGGCCCATGATGAGCAGCACTGCGGGATCGTCGGTCGACCCCATGTCCTCGTATGCGATCTCGACGGAGTTCGTCGGCGCGACACCTTGTTCGATTCTCATGGTCTCGTTCCTACCAGCCTGGCTCACCGAGTACCGGCACCACCAGGTAGCTCGGATCGTCCGGGTCGATGTCGATGTCCTGTCGGCGCAGACGCGTACGCACCAGATCCGGCAGAATCGGGATGAACCGCGGTGTGTCGGTGGCGAATACGCTCACGCGGAGGCGGTGGCCGGATGCGATGACGGCTTCGGTGGTGAGGATGTCGATGTCGAGTTCGATGGGTCTGCCGACGGGCACCGGGAGCAGCGCTGCCTCGGTGAGCGGATGGTACGGGCGGGTGTAATCGCCGTTCGGAGCGAACAGTGAGCGTTCGTCGTCGACGGCACGGCGTGAGGCGAGCAGGGCACCGTTGCTCAGCACGATCGACCGGCCGCTCGGGGAGACGTCGCAGACCATGACGGCCCACATCGCTTCCGGCGCATGGCAGACGACGCGCACATGCAGATTCATGGGGCCGGACAGCACGGTGTCCGACTCGGCAGGCGCGGTGGTGAAGGTGACTGCGCCGCCCTCGGCGAATCGATTGTCGTAGGTGAAGCCGCCGCCCAGGACTGCCGTCACACCGGCGAGAACCTGTGTGGTGTCCCGAGATACGACGGCTCGCAGCGAGGGGCGCACCGTCAGGACATCGGACTCGGCGCTCGGCAGGCCGGTGAGGCTGCCGTCGGCGACGGCGTGGGGCGCGGTGCCCGATGCCGCTGCCGACAGGTAGAGCCGGCGCGGTTGCGCCTGGGGAGCCGGAAAGCGCCCGTGCGCAGTCCAATTGCCGCCCTGCTGACGCAGGGTGACGGGGCCGTAGTTCTCGATTCCGTTGTCGACGTCGCGCAGCCACTTGTCGAACCAAGCGCGTTCGAGTACGTCCAGGCGAGGTGGAAAGCCCGGCTCGCCGAACCCGATTCCCGGGTTGCCGTGGTATCCGTCGCCGACGAGCAGCTGCTTGTATCCGCGTTCGAGAGGGAGGCGGTTGTAGATGTCGGGTGCGGACCCGCCGAAGATGTCGTGCCAGCAGCCGTACAGAAATGTCGGTGCCGCGATGTCTTCGATGACGGCATCGATGGTGTCGTAGTACTCGTTGTCGTAGATTCGCGGGTCTCCGCCCGAGACAAAGCCTTTGGCCAGGTCGAGCAGATTCGTGGCCGGGGATCGAGCGCGATCGCGGAGCCAGGCGAGCGGGTCGATTCCGCCGATCGCAGGTGCCCATTTGAGCCCGTTGACGGCCGCGAGCCACAGCGGAATGAACGCCGAGGTGGCACCTCCGGTGGCGAAGATCTCGCGCACGATGTCCACCGACCCCTCGACCGCGAACACCGCGTCGAGGCCTGCAGGCTGCTTGGCTGCGGCCTGCAGGGCGTTGATGGCGGAGTACGAGATTCCGGCCATCCCGATCCTGCCGTTGCACCACTGCCTGCGTCGGGCCCATTCGATCACCTCGAGCGAGTCGAGCTGTTCCCGGCGGCCGAGCACGTCCCAGGTGCCCGAGGAACTTCCGGTGCCGCGGACGTCGACGATCATCTGCACGTACCCGCTGCGCACGAGATGACGGTTGACCGAGAGCAGGTCGGCCGCCCCGCCCGCTACCACCCGGGTGAGCTCGGTGATGCCGTCGAACCTGGTTCCGGTCAGGTCGAACGCGGACGAGAAAGCTCGGATCGCACGACCCAGAACCGGGGTCTCGAGGATGGTGTCGATGCCCTTGATCAGCAGCTTGTTGTAGGGCGTGAGGTTCAGGACGGTGGGAAACGCGCCCTCCACCGCTCGTCCCGACGCGTCCGCGGGGCGAAAGACGTATGCGCGCAGCACAGTTCCGTCGCTCATCGGAATGCGGACGTTCGCCGCGACCGACACTCTCGGGTAGCGCGGCTCCTCGCGCACGATCGCCGCCCATGCAGCCGCAGCGTCCCCGCCGCTCGGATCGCGTACGGGTTGCAGGAGGGGGTGTGGCTCTACGGCAGTCATGAAGACCGATTAGACCTTCGAACGACCCATCTTGTCCTGCATAACGCGTTTCGGTCGTAACGCGTACCAATCAGAACGCCGACTTTCTGTGTCTTGTTGGGAATCCTCTCAACGGCAGTTGAGCGTCACTGTGGGCTATACCAGACTTTCTCGGTCATCCGGTTGTCCGGCTCCGTCATTGCTAACGTCTGCCCGTCCGAGTGATGTGGGACACCGACCGTTGCAGGGGAGCACGAATGCACGTAGAAGCACTGTTCGGAGACGGATCGTTGCGTCCGATCTGGCCGCACGCAGACGCTTTGATCACCAACGAATGCCCGGGGCTACGGTTCGCCGGGAAGTACGCCGACGTCGTTGCTCTGAGCAACGGCGATCCGACGGCGCTGCGACCGTTCGTCGACGAGGACACTCGCAGACGGGTGGCAGACATGGCAGCGCCGCGCACCGATACCGCACTCGTGTTCGGAGCCAACGGCTTTCTCGGTGCTCACCTGATCGGCCGCCTCACTCGTGATTCCGCCGTCGAGGTCGTCTACGCGATGGTTCGTTCCACCGAGGAAGAGACGGCTCTCGAGCGTCTGCAGCGCACGTTCGATCAGTACGAGATCGTGGTGGACGCCGGCAAGATCCGCATCGTCGAGGGCACGCCGACGAAGTTCCGGTTCGGTCTGGACAAGGCCGCCTACTACGACCTGGCTGCCGGAGTGGGGCAGATCTTCAACTGCGCCAGTTCGACCGACTACACCGAGAGCTACGCCGAGCTGCGCGACGACTGGTTCGTCAGCGTGCTGCGGATCCTCGAATTCAGCATCACCTCCACCCGTAAGCACCTGACGTACGTGGGAAGCATCGGTGCCCACCTGTACCAGAAGCCCGAGGACTTCCGTCGTCCCGATTCGTGGTGGTACTCCGGATACGCGCAGATGAAGTGGGTCAACGCAACGCTGCTGGGCTGGCTGTCGATGTCGGACACCTACTCCGTCACCCTGTGCGAAGCCCCCTACATCCTGGGCAGCACCGAACTCGGGCGTGATCCTGGCCGGGTCTACAGTTTCTGGCGGATCATCGAACTGGCGATCGCTGCCGGTGCCATCTGGGACGGCCCTGGCATGAACTACGTCCCCGTCGACGTGATGTGTGACGTGATGGCGAGCAACTCGCTGCGCGGTCATCCTCTGACGAGACTGTTGCCGAGCAATCCCACCGGCTACGGTCACGATCTCTATGCCGAACTGTTGGGGCTCGATCTGGTGAGTTGGGACGAGTTCAAGGAGCGCGTCAGCGTACGCATCTCACCTCGGTTCGCCGAGACGATGCTGGCCGACAACATCGACAAGCTCATGCGCCTGGTGCACAAGCCCGAGGCCATCCTGCCGGTCGACCACGACATCTCGTGGTGCGATCACCGTCGCCTCTTCGAGCTCTACTTCGACAAAGCACAGCTCAAGACGCTCACGCCCGCCGCCGTCAACTGACGTGTCGGAGGGATTCGAACCCACCTCGGTGCGCCTACGGGACGTACCCATCGGCCGTGAGGTGACCAACGGCGTTCTCTCGCTCGGGTTCTACGTGGTGTGCGGGCTGATCGGGCTGCTGCCCGCCTCGGTGCGGATCCGGGCGGCCGATGCCTTCGTGACCTGGTCGGAGAGCGTCGACGAACAGCGGCACAGCTGATGTCGTGGATTCGGTGGACACTCGGCCTCGCCGTGGTGCCGGCAGCTCCGTTCGCGCTGTTCGTGTACTGGCGAACGCGGTTCTTCTTCCGTGACCCGCACCGCGAACCGCCCGCCGATCCGCGGGCGGTGGTCGCGCCGGCCGACGGGTTCGTCACGTACGTCAAACGCGTGGAGGCGGGCAGTACCGCGTTCGCCGTCAAGAAAGGGCGGACGATCGTTCTCGACGAGATCGCCGGAGTCAGCTCGACCGACAGCGGTTACCTGATCGGGATCTACATGTCCGAATATTCGGTGCACCGCAATCGAATTCCGGTTGCGGGCACCGTCGGCATGCGTCGCCACCGGTCGGCTGCACCGTTCAACAAGTCGATGGCCAGGGTCGGCGCGAACCTGTTGACCCGACGCACTCCGTACGACGAGGGCTGCGACTACCTGCTCACCAACGAGCGGCTCACCATCTCGATCGAGCACGAGTCCGGTGCCGTGGTGACGGTGACGCAGATTGCCGATCTCTGGGTCGACCGCATCGTCGCGCACGTCGCCGTCGGTGACACCGTCGAACGCGGCGAGCAGTACGGGATGATCCGCTTCGGTTCTCAGTGCGATGTGTTCGTGCCGGACGCACTCGTCGACGAGATCACCGTCCGGCCAGGCAATTACGTGTTCGCCGGGGAGACGACGGTGGCCCGTTCACCGATCCTCGTCGACGGCAGTCAACAGAACGAAGAGGAACGATGATCACGATCGAAGAGGTCGACGGCAAAGCAGGCTGGCGCGAGTTCGAGGCCGTCTCCGACCTGGTCTACCAAGGCGATCCGCACCGCCTTCCCGACGAGTCGATAGACCTGCGTCGAGTGCTCGTCGCACCGCCGTCCTCGGTCGCCGCCACTCGCATCACGAAAGCATTCCTGGCGCGCGAGAACGGAATCGCCGTCGGTCGCGTCGTGGCCATCCACGACCTGTCGTTCACCGAGTACACGGGGGAGTCGATCGGCTTCTTCGGCTTCTACGAGGCCGTCGACGATCACGACGTTGCGAGAGCATTGCTCGACGCTGCGGCGCAATGGCTTTCGGCTCGCGGGCTCGCGACCATCTCCGGCCCCTTCGGGCCGTCGATGTTCTACAGCGCAGGCATCGTCGTCGACGAGACCCCGGCACTGCCGCTGGTGGGGATGCCGCACAATCCGCACTACTACGCCGCCCACTTCGAGAAGTGGGGTCTGATGGCGGTCAAGGACTTCTACAGCTACCTCTTCGACGACCCGTGCATCATCTACAACGACCCCAAATACGCGCGGCACATGCAGATCTTCGAGAAGATCAAGGCGCGATCCGAGGTGACGTTCCGGTCGATGAAGTACCGGACGCTGCGGCGCGACGCGCGCATCGTGCGGGACCTCTACAACAAGACGTTCGTGAACTTCTGGGGCTTTTCGCCGCTGTCCTACACCGAGCTGTTCGAGTTGCTCAAGATGATGCTTCCGGTCATCGACCGCAGGCTGACCCTGCTGGCCGAACTCGACGGCAAGCCCGTCGGCTTCCTGATGGGAATCCCGGACGTCAATCAGGCCGCCGCGAAGGCGGCGCACCTGAAGTCTCGCTGGGCGCGAGACCTGGTGACGCTGTGGCACGTCAAGCGTCCGGGTCGAACCGAGGTCATCGACGGCGTGCGGGTGGACATGCTGTTCGTCGATCCCGATTGCCCCGATCGAGCCGTGTCCTCCCTGCTGATCATGGAGATGTCGGTGCGCATGCGCGACCTCGGGTTCACTCGCGTCGAAGCGGCTCCTGTGCTCGACGACAGTCCGTGGATGAGGGGCTCGGTCCTGACCCGAACGAAGCTCGCTCCGCATCGCACCTACCGCATCTTCAGCCGGGAGTTGACGTAGATGACCGACACGATCTCGCGATTCGACCCGCAGGTGACGAGGGGAAACATCGGCGACCGGTGGGGTCGGCTCGTGGCGCGTCGGCGTTGGGTGGTGCTGGCGATCTGGACGCTGCTGGCGGTGGGATCGGCGGTTCTGTATCCGGCGCTGCAGAATTCGCTGGTCGGAGCCAACTTCTCGGTGCCGGGCACCGAATCGAGCCGGGCCGACGATCTGATCGAGCGCCACTTCGAGTCGTTCGGCTCGGAACAACTCGTCGTCACGTTCACCTCCGAATCGGTGAACACATCCGACCCGGCGTTCCGTGAGCGAGTGGGGGAGGTCGTGGGTCGGCTCCGGCAGTCCCCGGACGTGCTGCGGGTCGTCGACCCCTACGAGACCGCGGGCTTCGTCCCGACGATTTCGCAGGACGGCACGTCGGCGCTGGCGTTCGTCGGTATCGGCGGAGAGGCGAGCGATCGGATCGCGGTCGCAGAACGCGTGCAGGAGATGATCGACGCGGCATCCGGCGACGGCGTCGAGGTGGCGGTGACGGGGTATTCCCCGATGACGGTCGATCTCACCCGCGTCGAATCCGAGGATGCCGTACGGGCCGAGAGCATCGGTCTTCCCATCGCTTTCGTGGTTCTGATCCTGGCGGTGGGGTCGATGGTCGCAGGTATCGTGCCGTTGGTCTCCACCGGCATCGGCGTGCTGGCGGCATTCGGAATGTTCGCGCTGTTGTCCAACGTGATGACGTTCGACGTTCTCGTCACCACCGTCGCGGCGATGTTCGGTCTGGGTCTGGGAATCGACTATGCGCTGTTCATCGTCAGTCGATTCCGGGAGGAGATCGGGCGAGCCGGACCCTCGGACGATCCGGACCGGACGGAGCGCGCCGTCGGGGCGGCCATGGGCACCGCCGGGCACACCATCGTCATCTCCGGACTGGTCGTGTTGATCGCACTCGGAGCCCTGGCCATCGTCGATGTCCCCGCGGTACGCAGCATCTCGCTGGTCGTCGCACTCACCATCGCCACCGTGGTCGTGGTCGCCTGGACCCTGCTGCCGGCGATTCTCGCGGTACTGGGCACACGCATCGGAGCGTGGTCGCTGCCGCGCAGATTCCAACCCCCGTCGGTCGACGAGCACGACGCCGCGGTGCCCACGTGGTGGTCGAGATGGGCGCAGCACGTCATCGAGCGCCCGTGGCGTTACACGGCCGCGTCGGCCGCGGTCCTCCTCGTCTGCCTGATTCCCATCGGTTCCATCTCGTACGGTGTCGACCTCGGTGCCGAAGCGCTGAGCGCCGAACCGTCGGGACGGGCCAACACGGTCCTGACCGAGAAGTTCGCGCCCGGGACCATCTCACCCATCACCATCGTGTTCACGGGTGAGAACGACAGTCCGTTGGAACCGCAGCAGATGGCCACCGTCAACGCGTTCGCCGACTCCGTGCGCGGGGACGATCGCGTCGCCTACGCTTTGGCGCAGCCGGAGGCCGGGCGGTCGCTGCTGATCGTGGTTCCGTCGGTGCCGATCGACTCGACTCAGGCCTCCGATCTCGTCGGATCCCTGCGTGAGCAGGCGGTCGCTGCAGGCGAGACGGACGGCACGAGCGTCTCCGTGGGTGGCACCACCGCACTGGTGGTCGACGCCTCCGACGAGATCTCGGGCAAGTTCGGCTGGGTCGTCGCCGCTGTTCTCGGCTTCTCGCTCGTGTACTTGGCAGTCGTCTTCCGCAGCGTGGTGATTCCGCTCAAGGCGGTCGCGATGAACCTGCTCGTCACCGGAGCAGCGTTGGGTGCGACCGTCGCCGTCTTCCAATGGGGTTGGGGGTCGAGCCTTCTCGGCTTCGAGAGCCCGGGCTACATCCAGGTGTATCTACCGGTGACGGTGTTCGCGGTGGTCTTCGGCCTGTCGATGGACTACGAGGTGTTTCTCATCGGCCGCATGCGTGAGGTGTTCGTGCGGGGAGCGAGCAACGACGTGGCCGTCGTCGACGGCATCGAGCACACCGCCAGGCCGATCACGGCCGCCGCCGCGATCATGATCGCCGTGTTCGCCAGCTTCCTCACCGCCGACGTTCTCGAGCTCAAACAGTTCGGCTTCGCTCTCGCCATTGCAGTGCTGTTCGACGCGGTGCTGGTGCGGATGATGATGGTGCCCGCGATGATGAAGCTCTTCGGTGAGCGGAACTGGTGGCCCGGGTCGAACCGCAGGAGAGTCGACTCCGGGCGCTACGAGGCCGTCGGCAGCTGAGCGCTCGCCAGGATTTCGCCGCCGGCCGAGCGGATCTCGATGTCGGTCACGTCCTGGCGCAGTACCGCGGCGTTCATGCGGCACTCGATGGTGATGTCACTACCGAGAAACGTGCCGGACGGGCGCTCGACACCCGACCGGTCGACGAGAACCACCTCGTACGGTCCACGATCGGAGATGCCCTCCATCTCCAGAACGGTCTCGGTGCCCCAGGTGTGGGCGACCAGACCTCCTTCTACGTCGACGCTCGGCGCACTCGTCGTGAACGCGACTTCCTCGTACGCGCCGAGGGTTCCGGGTGGACCGGTGATCGCGGTGGGTGGATCCGCGGGCTGGCGGTAGGCGTCCACCCCGAGCACGGCCCCACCGCCGACCACCACCCCCACGATCGCGGCCGCAGCGGCCAGACCTGCCGATCTGCGCTGCACACCGAATCGCTGCATACCGAATCGCGGCGATCCGGATCCCTCTCGCGGGGAGCGGCCCGTTGCGACGAGGATTCGCTCGCGCAGGTCGGGTGGCGTCGCGGATTCGAGCCAGGGCTCGGTCGGTCCACGGCGGCCCAGGATGTCCGTCATCTCGCGCAATTCGGCGATCTCGGTGTCGATCGTGGGGTCCGCCGCAGCGAGTTCGCGCAGTTCGGCGGCTTCGGCGTCGTCGAGATCGTCGCCGACGGCAGCGGCGATCAACTCGGCTCGGCGATCGGGTGATGCGCTCATGATTCCTCCTGTCCGTCGAGGTGGTCTCGTAGGGCCCGCAGTGCATAGAAGGTGCGGGTGCGCAGTGTTCGTACGGCAACTCCGGTCGATTCCGAGAGTTCGGCGTAGGTGCTGCCGCCGAGGTGCACTGCGACGACGACCTGCCGATGCTCGGGGGAGAGCAGGGCGAGTGCGGCGACGATTCGGAGCCGCTCGTCGACGTCGGGACTGGTGTCACGCGTGACCCCACCCGACCCCCGATCGATGTCCTCGATCCGGTCCGACGCCGGCATCGGCATCCTGGTCAGCGACCGTTGCACATCGACGATCACATTGCGTTCGATGGCGAACAACCACGTTCGCAGCGACCCGCGCCTCGGCTCGAATCGGGATCGCGCTCGCCATGCCCGAAAGAAGGTCTCCTGAACGCAATCCTCGGCCAGAGTTCTGTCGCGCAGAGCGTTGACGGCGAACCCGAGCATGGCCGACGCGTGCTCGTCGTACGCGGCAGCGACGTCGAAGTCCAGTTCGATCACGCTCCCGATGCTCATGACAGTGGATACGTCGGTGGACCCTCGAACGTTCACGACGAGGGCGGAGAATATTTCTTTACCGAGCTTTGAACATTCTGGCATCGGCACTCGTACACCTTGCACGGGCTCGCTTGCCCGATACTCCCACGGAAGGCACACGAGATGACCAGACGCTCGATTCCACGCCCGGCCACGTCGATCCGATCCACCGCCACAGCGCTCGTCGGTGGTACCGCGGCCCTGATGCTGTTCGCCGCTGCCCCGGCCGGTGCCGATACGCCTGTCGCCGAACCGGATTCGTTCACCAGCGCGTTCACGGCCATGGCCACTCCCGACCAGGTGCTCAACGGTGAGGGCGTCGCCACTCCGGGGCAGCCCGGCGCGATGGGTACCTTCACGCTGCGCATCAACTCCGACCTCGACATCGTCTGCTACGACATTGCGCTCGAAGGTGTCACCGGCGACTACATGAGCCCGGCCAAGACCGCCACGCACATTCACCAGGCTGCGGCGGGCGCAGCAGGACCTCCGCGTCTGGCATTCCCGAACCCGACGCCCATCGGCGACGGCCCACGCACCAGCAGCGGCTGCATGCAGGGACCGTTCACCACCGGGCTCACTCCGGCCGGCGCCACCGCCGACAGCGGTGCCGGATTCACGCTCGATCGGATCGAAGCCGATCCCGCGGCCTTCGCCGCCGACACTCACACCGTCGATTTCTCGGCGGGAGCGGTGCGCGGCCAGCTCACCCAGATTCCGGTCGGGTCCGTTGCGACCGGAGGCGGTGGATCGTCGCTCGCGGCGGCGGATTCGGCGTCGAGCTCGGTGCTGCCCGTCGTCGGTGCAGTGGCTCTGGGTGCGATGGTCGTCGCGGGCGTGACGTTCGCGGCTCGACGTGAGGTGCGGAGCTGAGATATTCGGTTCTGATCGCGGCAGCGGCGGTGATGGTGGTGGTGGGCTGTTCCTCACCGTCACCGCAGCCGTCGCAGCCGTCACCACCGGCCGTCCCCGTGTCCTCGCAGCCGTTGTCGGGCACTGCCCCGACTGCGCCCGCAGTGGACTCGGTGACACCGGCCCCGACGCGGGTGAGCGCCGTGGACATCGGTCTCGACGAGCCGTTGATCGGCCTGGGGCTCACCGAGTCGGGGGAGATGCAGGTGCCCACCGACTACGACGACGTCGGGTGGTTCACCGGAGGTGGCCGACCCGGTGCGATCGGCAGTCCGACGGTGATAGCCGGGCACGTCGACTCGACGACCGGTCCTGCGGTGTTCGATCGCCTCTCGGAACTCGGAACCGGAGATGTCGTCGAGGTCGAGGACGAGGCGGGTGGCCGAACCACGTACCGAATCGATCGGATCGGTGACTACGGCAAAACCGAGTTCCCGACCGCACTGGTCTTCGGAGCGGTGCCTGCCGACGAGATTCGGCTCATCACCTGTTCGGGTGACTTCGATGCAGCGGTGGGCAGCTACGAGCGCAACCTGGTTCTCTACGGGGTGCGCATCTGACGGTGCGAACGCCGAACGTTTTGGAGTTGGCACCGAACGTGTTGTAGCCTGGTCGACGGTCCGGAACACGAATGCTCGCACTCGTGCCCTGATCGCCCAATCAAGTTCTACCCAAGACCGTTGGTCACCGCCTTCTCGAAGGATTCACTTCCGGGAGTTGCGCGGTTGAAGGTCCGAGATCGCTTCGGACGGCCCACGCAGGAGAACGAGGTAGGGAACCTGTATGCAGCCCTCGTGGCTGCCCGCTCGTTCACGCCCCGTGTGCTTCTTGCGCCGGGGCGTTCGTCGTTTTCCGGCCCTCTCGCGATCGACACAACTTCCCACGAGAGGAGGCGAAGTATGGCAAAGCCCGAAAAGGTCTCAGCAGTATCGGAGATCACCGAACAGTTCAAGGGTTCGACGGCTGCCGTCGTCACGGAATACCGTGGTCTTTCGGTGTCCGGTCTGACTCAGCTCCGGCGTGCGCTCGGCGAAGGTGCCACGTACTCCGTCGCCAAGAACACCCTGGTCAAGCGCGCAGCAGCCGAGGCCGGCGTCACCGGCCTCGACGACTTGTTCGTCGGACCGACCGCCATTGCATTCATCAAGGGCGAGCCGGTCGACGCAGCGAAGGCCATCAAGGCCTTCGCCAAGGACAACAAGGCCTTGATCGTCAAGGGCGGCTACATGGACGGCGCAACGCTGTCCGTGGACGAGATCAACAAGATCGCAGACCTCGAGTCGCGCGAAATCCTGTTGGCCAAGCTTGCCGGCGCCATGAAGGGCAACTTGTCGAAGGCTGCAGGCCTGTTCAACGCTCCCGCATCGCAGTTCGCGCGTCTGGCGTTCGCGTTGCAGGAGAAGAAGGCTGCCGGCGCACCCGCCGCAGCCGAGGCACCTGCAGAAACAGAAGCACCGGCGGAAGCTCCCGCCGAAAGCTGATCCGCTGGTATTGGCGAACAGCTCAGCTCCACACCATCACCGAACACCAGTCGCGGATCAGCGGTTAGGTACTTACAGGAAGGACCCGCCACCATGGCGAAGCTCAGCACCGAAGAATTGCTCGACCAGTTCAAGGAGCTCACCCTCCTCGAGCTCAGCGAGTTCGTGAAGGCATTCGAGGAGACCTTCGAGGTCACCGCAGCTGCCCCCGTCGCCGTTGCTGCTGCCGGTGCACCGGCAGCCGGTGGCGCTGACGCTGCCGAGGAGCAGGACGAGTTCGACGTCGTCCTCGAGTCGGCCGGCGACAAGAAGATCCAGGTCATCAAGGTCGTCCGTGAGGTCGTTTCCGGCCTGGGCCTGAAGGAAGCCAAGGATCTCGTCGAGAGCGCTCCGAAGGCAATTCTGGAGAAGGTTGCCAAGGACGCAGCCGACGCCGCCAAGGAGAAGCTGGAAGCTGCCGGCGCGAAGATCTCCGTCAAGTAGGACCGCTTCGTTGCAGTCGTGCTTCGTGCTCTGAATTCGAGAGCGAGTCGAGGGGCCGTTCCCACTCAGGTGGGGGCGGCCCCTTTTCTGTGTTTCCGGTAGCTCCGACCGACTCGTCGTTGTGATCGGTCACGGACTCCGCCGGATCGCGTGACACCCGCTCCGCGCCGCTGTTTACTCGACCTCGCCGAAGTCCGAAGCGTTCCGAAGGGTTTCGGCCGTCATTTTTTGTGGTGTGTCACAGCTTCCTCACGCAGGGACTTGTCACAGTTCTGGCGAGTCGGCGTCCGTGTCGCGTGAGATGAGCCACACTGATGCAAGCTCTACAGCCTGACTCGGGGAAGTTCTTACTGGGCGGTAAGCTCCCGTGTCGGTGCGGACACGTGCATGGGATACAGTGACACAACCCACATACGGGTCGATGTGTACGAATTGTGGAGGTCAGCGTGGGAGTCGAGGTTTCGGTCGAGGGATTGACCAAGTCTTTCGGGGTACAGAAGATCTGGCAGGACGTGACGTTGACCCTGCCGAAGGGTGAGGTCAGTGCGCTCCTCGGTCCTTCCGGTACCGGCAAGTCGGTCTTCCTGAAGTCCTTGATCGGCCTCCTGCGTCCCGAACAGGGCAAGATATTCATCGACGGAACCGACATCCTGCAGTGCTCCTCCCGTGAGCTCTACGAGATCAGGAAGCTCTTCGGGGTGCTGTTCCAGGACGGCGCACTGTTCGGCTCGATGAACCTCTACGACAATGTCGCGTTCCCGCTCCGCGAGCACACGAAGAAGTCCGAGTCCGACATCCGCAAGATCGTCATGGAGAAGTTGGAACTGACGGGTCTGCTCGGTGCCGAGGACAAGCTGCCCGGCGAGATCTCCGGCGGTATGCGTAAGCGCGCCGGTCTCGCCCGCGCTCTGGTTCTCGATCCCGAGATCATCCTGGTCGACGAGCCGGACTCCGGCCTCGATCCCGTTCGCACTACGTACATCTCGCAGACCCTGATCGACATCAACGCCGAGATCGACGCCACGATCCTGATCGTGTCGCACAACATCAACCTCGCTCGGACGGTGCCCGACAACATCGGCATGCTCTTCCGTCGCCAGCTGGTCATGTTCGGCCCCCGCGAGGTGCTCCTGACGAGCGACGAGCCGGTAGTCAAGCAGTTCCTCAACGGAACGATGATCGGTCCGATCGGCATGTCGGAGGAGAAGGACGAGGCGCAGATGGCGCAGGAGCAGGCCATGGTCGACGCCGGCCATCACGCCGGCGGCGTCGACGACGTCGAAGGCATCGTGCCGCAGATGAAGGCCACTCCCGGAACTCCGGTGCGCGAAGCCGTCGGGCGTAGGCAGGAGCGCGTCCGCCAGATCATGCACACCCTGCCGCACAATGCCCAGGTTGCGATCCAGGAAAGCCTCGACACCACCGACCCGGGTCAGCGTTACCCCGCGTATGCAGACCAGCAGCAGGGTTACGACCAGCAGGGATACGACCACCAGGGTTACGACCACCAGGGTTACGACCACCAGGGTTACGACCAGCAGGGTTACGACCAGCAGAGTTACAGCGGGCAAGGTCATGATCAGCAGGGCTACCAAGCTCCAACACAAGGTCGGGGTCAATAGCAGACATGGGGGGATCGAAGAAGTCCACGTTCGCTCCGGCGAGCGCCGCTCTGACACAAGCCGGCAATATCGTCGAACTGTTCGTCGAGGTGGTTCGCAACACCTTCCGTAGGCCGTTCCAGTTCCGCGAGTTCATCGAGCAGGCCTGGTTCATCGCCAGCGTCACGATTCTGCCGACGGCGCTCGTCGCCATTCCGTTCGGCGCGGTCGTGGCGCTGCAGACCGGATCGCTCATCAAGCAGCTTGGTGCCGAGTCGTTCACGGGTGCGGCCAGCGTGCTCGCGGTCATCCAGCAGGGCAGTCCGATCGTGACCGCACTGCTGGTGGCCGGCGCTGCCGGTTCTGCTGTGACTGCAGACCTCGGCTCGCGCACCATCCGCGAGGAGATCGACGCCATGCGAGTGCTGGGTATCGACCCGGTACATCGTCTCGTCGTTCCCCGAGTGCTCGCGATGATCCTCGTCGCACTTTTGCTCAACGGCCTGGTCTCGGTCGTCGGCATCGCCGGCGGTTACTTCTTCAACGTGATCCTTCAGGGCGGCACCCCCGGTGCATATCTGGCGTCGTTCTCGTTTTTGGCCCAGCTGCCGGATCTGTATGTCGCCGAGGCGAAAGCAGCAATCTTCGGACTCATCGCGGGCATCATCGCCTCCTACAAGGGCCTCAATCCCAACCCCGGACCCAAGGGCGTCGGCGAGGCAGTGAACCAGACGGTTGTCATCACGTTCCTGCTGCTCTTCTTCGCCAACCTCATCCTGACCCTGGTCTATCTCCAGGTCGTCCCAGCGAAGGGAGCGTAACCGCGATGACGATCGCACGAGGTCGCGGTGACCGCACGCTGATGCGCGTCAAGCGCGTCGGCAACGCCCCGCTCAACGTGCTCGACCGCGCAGGCGAGCAAATGTCGTTCTACCTGCGGGCCATCGGGTGGATTCCCAAGACCGCAGTGCATTACAAGAAGGAGGTGCTCCGCCTGCTGGCGGAGGTCACCTTCGGCAGCGGTGCGCTCGCCGTCATCGGTGGGACCATCGGCGTGATCGTGATGATGTCCGGCTTCACCGGCATCGTCGTCGGTCTACAGGGCTATGCAGCCCTCGAACAGCTCGGTAGCTCCGTGCTCACCGGATTCCTGTCCGCGTACGTCAACACCCGTGAGATCGCGCCGATTGTCGCAGGACTGGCACTCTCGGCCACCGTCGGCTGTGGTTTCACCGCCCAGCTCGGTGCCATGCGAATCTCCGAGGAGATCGACGCGCTCGAGGTGATGGCCGTACCCAGCGTGCCGTTCCTCGTGACCACCCGCATGATCGCAGGCTTCGTGGCCGTCATCCCGCTGTACATCGTCGGGCTGTTGGCGTCGTACGTCGCATCCCGAGGGATCAGCACCATTTTCAACGGGCAGTCCACGGGGTCCTACGACCACTACTTCAACCTCTTCCTACCTCCGGAAGACGTGTTGTATTCGTTCTTGAAGGTGCTGATATTCGCCTTCGTCCTGATCATGATCCACTGCTATTACGGCTACCACGCCTCTGGCGGACCTGCCGGTGTCGGCGTCGCAGTGGGCCGTGCCGTTCGTACCGCGATCGTCACGATCGCCGTACTGGACTTCTTCTTGAGCCTCGCCATCTGGGGCACGACCACCACAGTGAGGGTTGCGGGATGATCGACTCGCCGTCGCGACTGAAGCGAGTACTCCTCGGTTTGGCGTTCTTCCTGGTGCTCATCCTGTTCCTGGGGTGGAGCATCACGTCCTACAACAAGACGTTCAAAGATGTGGTGAAAGTCAGCCTCGAAACCGACTCGGTCGGCAACGCGCTGCCGATGAACGCGGATGTCAAGGTGCGCGGAATGATCGTCGGCGAGGTGCGCTCGGCGTCCACCGTCGACGGCGTCGTGACCTCGCAGCTCGCCATCGATCCGGACAAGGCACCGCTGATTCCGTCGAACGTGACGGCACGGTTGCTTCCCAAGACACTGTTCGGTGAGCGCTACGTCTCGTTGATCGTGCCCGAGAACGATGCGGCGTCGCCGATCTCCGAGGGCACGGTCCTCAAACAGGACACCAGCGGAAACGCCATCGAGGTCGGGCAGTTGCTCGACGGCTTGCTTCCACTGCTGCAGGCGATTCCGCCACAGGATCTGGCGAACACCCTCGGGTCGTTGGCGCAGGGCCTCAGCGGGCGCGGTGAGCAACTGGGCCAGACCATCGACAACCTGACGAACATCGTGTCGGGTCTGAACACGGAGTTGCCGAACATCCAGCAGACGTTGGTCGGGCTGGCCGACTTCTCGCAGACCTACGCAGACGCGGCACCGGACTTGGTCTCGGCGCTGGACAACTTGCGGACGACGGGCAACACCGTGGTCGAGCGGCAGTCCAGCCTCGACACGCTGTACGGCTCCCTGACCTCGGCGTCGTACACCACTGCGGACTTTCTACAGACCAACTCCGAGAACCTGATCGGATTGGCCGCGAACTCTCGGGAAGCGCTCGAGCTGCTGGCCGAGTTCTCCCCGACGTTCGGCTGCACGTTCACTTATTTCGCCGAAGGTGCCAGGCGCGGAAAAGTCGTACTCGGTGAGGGCGACGAGTACCCCGGCATCAACGTCTCCGCACCGTTCGTCAACCCGAAGGGTCGTTACTTGCCGAACCAGGACGAGCCGCGCTTGTTCGACGATCGCGGAGCCACCTGTTTCGAGCCCGCGGCGCCGGGGGAGTTCTTCCCGCAGTATCCGGGAGGCTCGATCAACGACGGTTCCTACCAGGTGCCGACCCGGAACCCGGGCCCGCAGGTGATCGAAGGACAGGGACCACCGAAGTCTGCCCAGAGTTCCATCGTTCCCGCCGTCTCCGCATCCGCGCAGCCGGCGAGCTACGAGGGCTCCGACTTCGAGCGCGACACTCTGGCCGTGATCTACGGACAGGCGAGTGGTGTTGCACCGGACAGTATTCCGTCGTGGGCGGCCGCTATCGGCGCACCGGCACTGAGAGGAGTGGAGGTGACCGTGCCATGAGAGGCCTTCTCGCGCCGATCATCAAGTTGGTCGTGTTCGCCGTGATTACGATCATTGCTACGGCCACCCTTGCCTTCACCATCGCCAATTCCAGCGGCGGCGGCGGCACCAAGTTCTCGGCTGTGTTCACGGACGTCACGTCTCTCAACGAGGGCGACGAGATTCGTATCGCGGGCGTTCGTGTCGGCCAGGTCGACAAGATCGAGATCGCCAACGAGCGCGAAGCCAAGGTGGACTTCACTCTGAGCAGTCGTGATTGGCTCCCGGCCAGTTCGACGGCGACCATCCGATTCCGGAACCTGGTGGGCCAGCGCTACATCGCCATCGAGCAGGGTTCGGGAGATCAGGGTCGGAAGATCACCGACGGTGCCACCATTCCGTTGGAGCGGACCAAGCCTGCGGTGAACCTGACCACGCTCTTCGACGGCTTCCGCCCGCTGTTCACCACGCTCAGCTCCGATGACGTCAACAAGCTGTCGTACCAGATCATTCAGGTGTTCCAGGGGGAGTCGGGCACCATCAACGAACTGGTCACCAATACGGCGACCCTGACCAACACCGTCGCCGACAAGGATCAGGTCATCGGGCAGGTCATCACCAATCTGAACAACGTGTTGGAGACGGTGAACCAGAACGACGGGCAGCTCGACAGCCTGATCGTCAACACGCAGCAGCTCGTCTCGGGCCTGTCGGCCGACCGTGGTGTCGTCGGCTCCGCCGTGACGTCGCTCGCCGGCCTGACCAACGCGACCGCCGACCTGCTCGAGCCGACCAGGCCGTCGATCCAGGGTTCGGTGACTGCGTTGAACACGTTGGCCGAGACAGTCAACCGACGAAGCGACGACGTGGACACGGTCCTCGGAATTCTGCCCGTCAAACTCGAGAAGCTCATTCGCACGGCCCAGCAGGGATCCTGGTTCACCTTCTATCTGTGCGGTATCGACATCGTCGCCGGACCGGGTAGTTCGCCGAATCTGAATCTGCCGACCGGGCTGCCGACCGTCAACCAGCCGCTGTACACGAACTCCGCAGCGCGTTGCAAAGCTGGGGGGATCAAGCAATGACATCTCGTCGTAGTCCGGCCACCATCGGTGCGCTAGGTATCGCAATCATCCTGCTCGCCACGATGTCGGTCTTCTTTCTCGACCGGCTCCCGATCATCGGTGCGGGTTCGGTGTACACCGCCGAGTTCAGCGAGGCAGCAGGGCTCAAGCCGCCCAACGAAGTGCGCATCGCGGGCGTCAAGGTCGGCAAGGTCACCGATGTGCGTCTCGAAGGCGACCGGGTGCTCGTGGACTTCACGGTCAAGGACGCCTGGGTCGGCAACGAGTCGCGAGCGGCCATCGCCATCAAGACTGTGCTGGGGCAGAAATATCTGGCGCTCGACCCGAGCGGTCCGGAGACGTTGAGCCCCAAGGACCCGATTCCGCTCGAGCGCACCACGTCCCCGTACGACGTGATCGACGCGTTCTCCGCTGCGGCCTCGACCATCAGCGACATCGACACCGATCAGCTGGCGACGAGCATGCGGACCCTGTCCGAGGCGTTCTCCGAGACGCCTGCGAACATCCGTGCCTCGCTCGACGGTGTGACTCGGTTATCGCAGACCGTGGCCAGCCGTGACGAGGAACTGAAGAAGCTGTTCGAGGCCACCGGCGAGACCTCGAAGGTGCTGGCCGACCGCAACGAGCAGTTCAACCAACTGATCACCGACGCGGGCCCGCTTCTCGAAGAGCTCAACAATCGGCAGCAGGCCATCTCGCAGCTGCTCACCGGCACTCAGCGAGTGTCGCAAGAGCTGACCGGCCTGGTTCGCGACAACGAGGCCACCATCAACCCGATGTTGCAGCAGCTCAACGGCACCATCGAGATCCTGCAGCGCAACAACGACAACCTCGACCGTGCGCTGAAGCTGTACGAACCGTTCATTCGGCTGTACACGAACCTGACCGGCAACGGCCGGTGGATAGACATCACGCTGGCAAACCTCACACCGCCCGGAGTTCCGTTGATACCTGGTTACCGCCAGCCCTCGCTCGATACGTTGGCGGGGAACTGATGACAGACACGCAGACAGCACCGAGAAGCAAGAACAAGCTCGCGCTGATCGCCGTCGTCGTGACCGTGGCGCTCGTCCTCGCGGTCGCCGGCTGGTGGCTGTTCACCAGGGCCGGAACGACCAAGATCACCGCCTACTTCGACAAGTCGATCGGCATCTATTCCGGCTCGGAGGTGCGCGTGCTTGGCGTCAAGGTCGGTACGGTCGACTCCGTGACGCCGCAAGGCGAAGACGTGGAGGTCGTCCTCCGCGTCGACCGTGGGGTCGACATTCCTGTGGACGCAAAGGCCGTGCAGGTCACCCCGTCGCTCGTCGCCGACCGCTACGTCCAGGTTTCACCCGCCTACACCGGCGGCGACACCATGGCCGACGGCGCGACGATCGGTCGCGATCGCACCGCAACCCCCGTCGAGGTCGACGAGCTGTACAAGTCCATCGACGACCTGTCCACCGCCCTCGGTCCGGACGGCGCGAACAAGGACGGCGCTCTCACAGATCTGGTCAACACCGGTGCAGCCAACCTCGACGGCAACGGTGAAGCGTTGGGCAACAGCATCACCCAGCTCTCGGCCGCCGGTCGAACGTTGAGTGACTCGCGCACCGACGTGTTCGACACGATCAAGAACCTGCAGACGTTCGTCAGCGCCTTGGCCGTCAACGATCAGCAGGTACGCAACTTCAACACCCAGTTGGCCGACCTGACCGGTTTCCTGTCGGGGCAGCGAGAGGACCTCGGAGCTGCACTCCAACAGCTGTCGGTCTCGCTCGGCGACGTGGCGACGTTCGTCGCGGACAACCGGACCCAACTGACCGATGCCGCGAACGGTCTCACGGTTCCGACGCAGACACTCGCCGACAACCGCGAGCAGCTGGTGCAAACGCTCACGTTGCTGCCGCTGGCCATCAGCAACCTGGTAAACGCCTACGACGCCGAGTCGGGAACGCTCGCCACGCGCGCCAATCTCCAGAACGAGACCCAGGATCCGCTCGGCACCCTGTGTCAGCTCATCGATCTCGGAAAGCTGGTTCCCGGTGATCCGCGCTTCGAAGCACTCGGTGCGCAGATTCAGCCGATCATCGATCAGTGCTCCAACATCACCACGATGATCCAGGCCCCGATCAAAGACCAGAACCGGATCGTGCTGCCGTTCGGCGTTCTCACCAACGACATCGAGCAGAACGTGTCCGTGCCGGGCACCGTGCCTGGCGTCGTCTCGCCCAGGCTCGGAAACAGCTCGATGCCCGGACTGGAGCAGTCGTACATCGGAGGTGGGGGACAGTGAGAGCCTCTGTGAATCGGAATCGAGCTCGAGTGAAGCGTTCTTTGGTGGTCGGAGCCGGTGCGTGCGTGGTGGCGCTGTCGGCCGGAGCATGCTCGTCGGCCGGCATCTACGCGATACCGCTGCCCGGCGGTGCCGACGTCGGTGAGAACCCGTTGAACCTGACGGTGCAGTTCGACGACGTACTGGACCTCGTCCCGCAGTCGACCGTGAAGGTCGACGGCGTCTCGGTCGGCCGCGTCGACTCGATAACGGTCCCGAACGACGGCTGGACCGCCGACGTCAACGTCATCTTGAATTCCGACGTCGACCTTCCGGCCAACGCGATCGCATCGGTGCAACAGACCAACCTGTTGGGCGAGAAGTTCGTGCAGCTCTCGGCACCTCCTGGCGACGAGGAAGCAGCGCGTCTGCAGGACGGGGCCACGATCCCGCTCGATCGCACCCGCCATGCCACCGATATCGAACAGGTACTCGGTGCGCTCTCGCTGCTGCTCAACGGCGGCGGTGTCGGGCAGCTCTCGCCGATCGTCAAGGAACTGAGCACGGCGTTCGACGGTCGCGAAGGCAGAACCAAAGAGCTTCTGCAGCAAGCGAACACCCTCATCGACGGCCTCAACCAGCAGCGTGACGACATCACCCGCGCCATCGACGGGCTGGACACTCTCAGCGGCCGCGTCAACACGCAGACCGACAAGATCGACGCAGTGCTGAAGGATCTGCCGATCGCCACCGAGGTTCTCGAGCAGCAGCGCCCGCAGCTGACCGAGATGCTCGGAGCGCTCGACCGTCTCGGAGCCGTCGGCACCGACGTGATCGACCGTTCCAAGGACGATCTCATCGCGGACCTGCGGGCACTACGCCCCACGCTCCAGGCCCTGGCCGATTCGGCGGACGACGTGGTGAGCTCGCTCGCGGTGATCCCCACCCTGCCGTTCGCGGACGGCACCGAGAAAATCATCGAGGGCAACTCGGCGAACCTGTTCCTTTCGCTCGACCTGTCGATCGGAACTGCGTTGCGCAACTTCGGCGTCGGGGAGGGCGATCCGGTCTACATCCAGCCCAAGTACGGCAACACGCTGCCCGTCGTCGACCCGTCGAATCCGTACTACAACGGCAACGGACCGCGCCCGGGTTGGCCGACGATCTCGCTGCTGCCGTTGCCGCCGATCATCCCGTCACCGGTTCCCGGTCCGGGTGCACCTGCGAACGAGCAGGCAGCGGCGGCCGCCGCGCCCGCACCGGCCGATCCGTTCGCACCGTTGAACGATCTGCTCGAGCGATTCGGAGTTGGACAGTGAGATCGAGACTGGTTCGCATTCAATTGGTCCTCTTCGTCGTGGTCGCCGTAGTGGGGTCGGTCTATGTCGGTGCCAAGTACGTGCGACTTGACAACATGCTCGGCTTCGGGCAGTACCAGGTCGATCTGAACCTCGCCGATTCCGGTGGCATCTTCTCCAACGCCGAGGTCACCTACCGAGGTGTCCCGGTGGGAACCGTCGGAGATCTGGAACTGACGGAAGACGGGATCCGAGTCGCGCTCATGCTCGACGACGGCGGCCCGGACATCCCTGCCGACACCAAGGCCGTCGTGGCCAACAGGTCGGCCATCGGTGAGCAGTACGTCGACCTGCAACCCGAGACCGACCAGGGCCCGTTCCTGGTCGACGGTTCGCAGATCGCGGAGGCCGACACCACCACACCCGTGCCGGTGGAACAGGTTCTCGCCAACACGAACACGCTGGTTCGGTCGGTACCGCTGGATACGTTGACGCGAGTCGTCAACGAGCTCGGTGTGGCGTTCGACGGAAAGGGCACGGATCTTGCGTCTCTCGTCGATTCGCTCGGGAACATCTCGGAGGCAGGCAACGAGGCGCTGCCGCAGACGCTCGCGCTGGTGCGCGACGCGGTGCCGGTGCTGAACACGCAGTCCGAGCAGTCGGATCTGATTCGGCAGTTCAGCACCAGCTTGGATGAGGTGACGGCTCAGCTGAAGTCCAGCGATCCGGACATCCGTCGCCTGATCGACACCGGCACAGCGGCGGGCGATCAGCTCGGTGGTCTCATCACCGATGCCGGTCCGGCTCTGACGACCGATATCAACAACCTGGCACTTGTTGCTGCGCAGGCCGAACCCCGGTACTTCGCGCTTCGTCCGTTCCTGACGTTCCTGCCTGCCCTCGGTGCCGGCATCTCCACCATCGTCCCGGACGACGGCACGATCCATCAGGGCCTGTTGCTCGAGACCAACAACCCGCCCCCGTGCACGGTGGGCTACGAGGGCAGCCAGGCGATCCTCGACGAGGAGAAGCGCAAGAACCCGAACTTCGATCCGACTCGGGAGAATTACCCGCTGAACCTCGACGCGAACTGCGCCACACCTCAGGGCAGCGTGACGGGCGTTCGTAGTGCGAACCGCATCGTGTTCGCCGATCCGGATGTGCCGCAGCCGTGGGACCTCAAGCCCAAGGTCGATCCCGAGAAGTTGAACCTCAACCCGATCGCCACCCAGTTGGCACCGCTGATCGGCGTCACGCCGAAGTAGTGAAATCGGAGAAACTGCTGCTCAGCACTATCGTCGGGCCGAGAGCGGTTCGGCCAGATATTACCGAGTAGTAGGGTGGAAAGTGTGAACTCGAGCACCGAAGCCCCGGAGTCCCCAGCGACTCCGGGGCAGAACAAGACAGCGAAGATTCTGCTTGCGGTCGTGACCGTGATCGCCGTGGTTGCGCTCGCAGCGGCAGTGTTCTTCGGTTACGGCTGGGGCAAGGCGTTGTTCAGCCAGAAGCCCATGGCGGACACCCGCGACGCGGCTCTCACCGGCGCTCAGCAAGCGGCCGTCAACCTCAACACGGTCGACGCGGCCACCATCGATCAGTCGTTCGACAACATGAAGTCGTCCATCACCGGCGACCTGATGCTCAACGACCTCGAGCAGACGCGGTCGGGCATTACCGACCAGGTTCGTCAGTCCGGTGCCAAGAGTGAGGCAGAGGTTCTGCACGCAGCGATCACCGAGCTCAGTACCGACGAGAACACCGCCGAGGCGCTCGTTGTCATCGCGACGACGACCACCTGGCCCGATCGCGTCGAGCGGAGCAAGCTGACGATGCGATTGGCCATGGAAGAGATCGACGGGGTGTGGAAGACCAACAAGGTCGACCCCATCGGTTCACGGATCTCGCTCGACAACCCGAACACCAACCCCGTCGTCCCGACCGATCCGGGCGGCCCCGCCGACCCGAACGCGGCCGACCCCAGTGCGGAAGCGACGCCGGCTCCCCAGCCGGACACCGGCGGCAACTGAGGTACCCGGCAGTGGTGTCTTCCGTCTGTACCGAAGTGAGTTTCGAAGGAGTTCTGTAGTGCCTCCCCAGCGTCGCAAGATCGTTCCACCCACCACCACCAGCAAAGTACGCCGCAAGGTGGCCGGCACCGGGAAGCCGACTGCTGCATCCACCGTCACGGGCTCGACCACCGAGGGATCCGCTGCCGACGACACGACGGCTGTCACGACTCCGCCGCCGAGCACGCCGATTCTCGACAAGCCCGCAACGGACAAGCCCGCAACGGACAAGCCTGCAACGGACAAGGCTGCAACGGACAAGCCTGTTCTCGACAAGCCTGCACTCGACAAGGTCGCGACCGAGGAACCCGCACTCGACAAGCCTGCAGAAGGCGAATCTGCCGACGAATCCACCGCAGCCGAGTCGTCCACCGCCGCTGAGTCGTCCACGGTCGCTGGCTCGTCCACCGCGTCGGGGTCGGGTATCGGCTGGAAGCACGTGATCGTCGTTGCGGTCATTGCCGTCGTGCTCGGCGCGTTCGCTGCCGTTGCCGCGTTCAAGCCGTTCGCCACGATCGACAATGCGGCCTGGGTGGATTCCGCGGCGACGCAGGAAGTCACCTCGGCTGCGACCGATGCGTTGCAGACTCTGTACACGTACAAGGCCGCCACGATCGACGCCGATTTCGACGCGGCGCGTGCAGTGCTCAATCAGTCGATGCTCGACGAGTTCAACTCCACTGCCGAAACCACCAAATCGGCTGTGGTGCAGACGGATACGGGGACCGAAGCGATGGTCACCGATATCGGAGTCACGCGGCTGGAGGACGGCATGGCCGAGTTGATCGCCAACGTGAACATCAGTGCCACCCAGAACGGCGTTGCCTCGGGCAGTGCCGAGGGTCCGTTGACGGTGAACATGGAGAAGGTCGACGGCACCTGGAAGCTGTCGGCCATCGACGATCAGTAGGAGCTCGGCCAGCATTCGATTCGGCCCCGTTCGACGCAGAAGCCCTGCTCGGACGGGGCTTTTTCGTGGGCTTTTCCGCCATCTGTCACCGGCTTTCCATCGCGTTACCATCGCGATTGCGTCCTGGCTTGGGACGAGCCCTGGTTGTTCGGGACAACCAATCGAAGCTCGACAGCCAGGGGTGGATCCGATGAAAACGGAGCATGCTGGTCATGACTGACACAACTATCGAATATTCCGTGGTGGAATCCAGGTCCGGTCGATCGGGGTTTGCCGAGCACGTCAATCCCGAACTGTATCGGCTGTTGTCTGCGCTGAATCTGGATCGCGAGTACGTGCGCGGCGACGGGACGGTCCTGTTCGACGCCTCGGGTCGTCGCTATCTCGACTTCGCCGGGGCGTACGGTGCGCTCCCGTTCGGGCACGGTCCCACTCCGATTTGGCAGGCGGTCAACGACGTTCGTTGCAGTGGAGAGGCGATTTTCGTACAGCCCTCGGTGTTGAGCGCGGCCGGTGAACTGGCAGATCGGTTGGGGCGCATCGCACCCGACGGATTGACGCGGACGACGTTCGTCAACAGTGGTACCGAGGCCACCGAAGTGGCGCTGAAGATCGCGCGAGCGCACACCGGTCGGTTGGGGGTGTTGACGACCGGGAACAGTTTTCACGGCAAGACTCTCGGTGCTCTTTCTGCGACGGGAAACGTCAAGTACCAGAGCGGTTTCGGCGCTCCGGTCGAGGGATTCGATCACATCGAGTTCGGTGATTCGGATGCGCTCGACGCGGCACTGGCGGCGGACCCCGGGCACTATGCGGTGTTTCTGGTGGAACCGATTCAGGGTGAGGGTGGCGTGGTGTGTCCGCCCGACGGTTACCTGCGCCGCGTGCGGGAGATCTGTGATCGGCACGGGGTGTTGATGGCCCTCGATGAGGTGCAGACCGGGCTCGGCCGGACCGGCAGGATGTTCGCGGCGGAGCACGAGGGCGTGGTGCCGGACATCCTGACCGTCGCCAAGGCGCTCGGTGGCGGCATCGTGCCGGTGGGTGCGGTGTTGTGTGCGCCGAGGCTGGTGAACGAGAGTTTCGCGCTGCGCCACACGTCCACGTTCGCGGGCAACGCATTGGCTGCGCGGGTGGGTATCGCGGTTCTCGACGAGTTGACCCGGGACGACTGCGCGGTGGTGGAGAACGCGGCCGTTCTCGGGCGGCAGTTGAAGCACGATCTGAGTGCGTTGGCAGAGAAGTACCCGTCGGTGGTCACCGAGGTGCGCGGACGCGGGTTGTTGCTCGGCATGGAATTCACCGCGGACGTCAACATGGTCGGGCGGCAGTCGTTGCTGGGATCGATTGCCGATCAACACAATCTGGCCGTGGTGATCTGCTCGTACCTGCTCAACGTCGAGGGGATTCGAGTGGCTCCGACCCTGTTCGGTAACAGGGTGATTCGGATCGAACCGCCGCTGACGGTGTCGGCGGTGCAGTGCTCGCGGCTGGTCGCAGCACTGGATCGGGCGTTGGGGTACGCGGCAGCGGGGGACATGGACGGGTTGTTCGGGCATCTGCTCGGCCGCCCGACCGTCGCCACTCCGCCTGCTCTCGAGGCGTTGCGTCCGGGTCGAACGCCCGATATCGCGGTGCGGGCGACGGATCGGCGCTTCGCGTTCATCGCGCACCCTCTCGATCTGGGGTTCTTCGCGGCGTTCGATCCGGCACTCGAGGTGTTCGATCACGGCGAGCGGCAGGATCTGCTCGAGCGGTTCGCGGCGTCGACGTCCGAGCTCGAACCTGCGTCGTTCGTCATCGGCAGTGGCCGGGTCGTCGGAGGTGGGGATGCGACGGCGCACGGCGATCTGGTCGGGCTGCCGTACACCTCCGAGCAGTTGCTGCGTCTGCCGACCGAGCGTGCGCTCGCTGTGGTGGGCGGGGCCGTCGAGCTGGCGATCTCGCGCGGTGCGACGGTTGTCGGGTTGGGCGGCTATTCGTCGGTGATCACCGGGAACGGGTTGGGCCTCGGCGCGACGACGCGACCGATCACCACCGGCAACACGTTCACCGCTGCGGCGAGTCTGCGGGCTGTCCGACGCGTGTGTCGTGAACGCGGTATCGATGTCGCGCGGGCTCGGGTGACGATTCTCGGTGCCGCCGGGGCGATCGGGCGAACCATCGGCAAGCAGTTGGCCGGCGAGGTCGGCGGCATCGTGTTGGTCGGCAGGAAGGGGGAGAGTTCGGTCATCGCGCCCAAGTTGTGGGCGGCCGCGCAGGAGATGGTGTCGAGTGCTCGGGTCGGTGCGGGTTCGGGGGATCTGGCCGGGGCCGCGCACGCGGTCGACGGCGATCTGGACGATCTGATCAGATCGCGCCATGTCGAGTTCTTCACCGATCCTGTTGCTGCGGTGAAGGATTCGTTGATCGTCATCGCTGCCACGTCGGCACCGCATGCGCTGATCGATCCGACGGATCTGATGGAGGGTGCCATCGTCTGCGATGTGGCGCAGCCACCGAACATCGGCCGGGACGTGCGCAGTGAGCGGCCCGACGTCACGGTGTTCGACGGCGGCATCGTGCGGGTGCCGTCGGGTTCGGATTTCGGGTTGACCTACGGGTTGGCACCGGGGTTGACGTACGCCTGCATGGCCGAGACGATGCTGATCGCGTTGTCGGGTGAGTTCGGTCTGCGCAGCATCGGGACCACCCTCGACGGCGACAGCGTGGAGCGGTTGGGTGAACTGGCAGATGTCCACGGGTTCACGCTCGCCGAGGCCACGCGGTGGCGCGAGGCCGACCGGTAGACGACAGGGGGCGGGGCGCGTCGGGGTCCCCGCCCCCGGCTGCGTCAATGGACCATTGCATACGTCTCGGCGGTGCAGTGGTCCATCGACGCGACCGGTTCGAGTGCGGTCTCACGGAAAACGGATCGGGCCGAACCTCTTGACGAAGGGGGCGGCACGGGTCAGTCTTGTCGTCAGGAGCACCCCCAGTGGTTTTTCGAAGCGCAGTGGTTTCGGCATCGGGCGTCCGGCAGGCGACACGCTTTCGCCGAGTCAGCGCGTGAATGGACCCCGGGTGCTACTTTTGATGCCCCCGTTGCGCTGTGCGCACATTTGGGGTACCTTTGGACGTTGCGCTGGCTGCCTCCTGTCCACCTCTCGATCGCTGTTACCCGAAAGCACGTTTTCGGGCCGCTGTGATGGGGATTCGGTCTGGTTGCACCAGCCGAAATTCGCCCCACATATAGCAAACAGATACAGCGGCGGTCGCACTGCACGAGCGACCCGCGTGAGGTGCTGGAAGGACGCATCTTGGCAGTCTCTAGCCAGACCAAGGCAGTTGTCGGAACACCGGGAGCCCCGAGGAGGGTTTCGTTCGCGAACATTCGCGAGCCGTTGGAGGTACCCGGTCTCCTCGATGTACAGACGGATTCGTTCGAATGGCTGGTAGGTGCGCAGAGTTGGCGTGACCGTGCCGCCGCCCGGGGAGACAGCAGTGTCGCCGGTGGACTCGAGGACATCCTGACCGAGCTCTCTCCGATCGAGGATTTCTCGGGCTCGATGTCTCTGTCCTTCTCCGACCCACGGTTCGACGAGGTCAAGGCCTCGACGGATGAGTGCAAGGACAAGGACATGACGTACGCGGCTCCGCTGTTCGTCACGGCCGAGTTCATCAACAACAACACCGGTGAGATCAAGAGCCAGACGGTCTTCATGGGTGATTTCCCGATGATGACCGACAAGGGCACCTTCATCATCAACGGCACCGAGCGTGTCGTGGTATCGCAGCTGGTGCGTTCTCCGGGCGTCTACTTCGATCATTCGATCGACAAGACCACCGAGAAGGACCTGCACAGCGTCAAGGTGATCCCCGGCCGCGGCGCATGGCTCGAGTTCGACGTCGACAAGCGCGACACCGTCGGTGTCCGTATCGACCGCAAGCGTCGCCAGCCCGTCACGGTGCTGCTCAAGGCTCTCGGCTGGTCCACCGAGCAGATCACGGAGCGCTTCGGCTTCTCCGAGATCCTCATGGCCACCCTGGAGAAGGACAACACCGCCGGTACCGACGAGGCACTCCTCGACATCTACCGCAAGCTGCGTCCGGGCGAGCCGCCGACCAAGGAGTCGGCGCAGACCCTGCTGGAGAACCTGTTCTTCAAGGACAAGCGCTACGACCTCGCTCGCGTGGGTCGCTACAAGATCAACAAGAAGCTCGGCCTCAACTCGGGTCAGCCCATCGTGGCGTCGACCCTCACCGAGGAAGACATCGTCGCGACCATCGAGTACCTGGTGCGTCTGCACGCAGGTGAGACCTCGATGACCGCACCCGACGGCGTCGAGGTTCCGGTCGAGGTCGACGACATCGACCACTTCGGCAACCGTCGTCTGCGTACCGTCGGCGAGCTCATCCAGAACCAGATCCGCGTGGGCCTGTCCCGCATGGAGCGCGTCGTGCGCGAACGTATGACGACTCAGGACGTCGAGGCGATCACGCCGCAGACCCTGATCAACATCCGTCCCGTCGTCGCTGCGATCAAGGAGTTCTTCGGAACGTCCCAGCTCTCGCAGTTCATGGACCAGAACAACCCGCTGTCGGGCCTGACACACAAGCGTCGTCTGTCGGCACTGGGACCCGGCGGTCTCTCTCGTGAGCGCGCCGGCCTCGAGGTCCGCGACGTTCACCCGTCGCACTACGGCCGCATGTGCCCCATCGAGACCCCGGAAGGCCCGAACATCGGCCTGATCGGATCGCTCTCGGTGTACGCACGCGTCAACCCGTTCGGGTTCATCGAGACCCCGTACCGCAAGGTCGTCGACGGCAAGGTCACCGACGAGGTCGATTACCTGACCGCCGACGAGGAGGATCGCCACACGCTCGCGCAGGCGAACTCTCCGGTCGACGATTCGGGCCACTTCATCGAGGACAAGATTCTCGTCCGTCGTAAGGGTGGAGAGGTCGAGTTCGTCTCGTCCGACGACATCGACTACATGGACGTCTCACCGCGACAGATGGTTTCCGTCGCGACCGCGATGATTCCGTTCCTCGAGCACGACGATGCCAACCGTGCCCTGATGGGTGCCAACATGCAGCGTCAGGCCGTCCCGCTGGTTCGCAGCGAGTCGCCGATCGTCGGAACCGGCATGGAGCTGCGTGCAGCCGTCGATGCCGGTGACGTCGTCATCACCGAGAAGACCGGTGTCGTCGAAGAGGTCTCCGCCGACTACGTCACGGTCATGGCCGACGACGGATCGCGCAAGACCTACCGGATGCGCAAGTTCGCGCGCTCCAACCAGGGCACGTGCGCCAACCAGCGTCCGATCGTGGACGAGGGCCAGCGTGTCGAGTCCGGCCAGGTCCTCGCCGACGGCCCCTGCACCGAGAACGGTGAGATGGCACTCGGCAAGAATCTGCTGCTGGCGATCATGCCGTGGGAGGGCCACAACTACGAGGACGCGATCATCCTGTCGCAGCGCCTCGTGGAAGAGGACGTTCTCACCTCGATCCACATCGAGGAGCACGAGATCGATGCTCGCGACACCAAGCTCGGTGCCGAGGAGATCACTCGCGACATCCCGAACGTCTCCGACGAGGTCCTCGCAGACCTCGACGAGCGCGGCATCATCCGGATCGGTGCCGAGGTTCGTGACGGCGACGTGCTGGTCGGAAAGGTCACGCCGAAGGGCGAGACCGAGCTGACCCCCGAAGAGCGCCTGCTGCGCGCCATCTTCGGTGAGAAGGCTCGCGAAGTTCGCGACACCTCGCTCAAGGTTCCGCACGGCGAGAACGGAAAGGTCATCGGCATCCGCGTCTTCTCGCGCGACGACGACGACGATCTGCCTCCCGGCGTCAACGAGCTGGTCCGCGTCTACGTGGCTCAGAAGCGCAAGATCCAGGACGGCGACAAGCTCGCCGGCCGTCACGGCAACAAGGGCGTCATCGGCAAGATCCTCCCGCAGGAGGACATGCCGTTCCTGCCCGACGGCACCCCGATCGACATCATCCTCAACACCCATGGTGTTCCGCGTCGTATGAACATCGGTCAGGTCCTCGAGACCCACCTGGGTTGGATCGGCAAGACCGGTTGGAACGTTCAGATCGCCGCGGACGGCACGAAGCCCGATTGGGCCGAGCGTCTGCCCGAGGAGATGTTGGCGGCTCCGGCCGACAGCAACATCGCCACTCCGGTGTTCGACGGTGCCAAGGAGAATCAGCTCGCCGGCCTGCTGGAGAGCACGATCCCCAACCGCGACGGCGAGCAGATGGTCGGACCCGACGGAAAGGCCACGTTGTTCGACGGCCGTTCCGGCGAGCCGTTCCCGTACCCGGTGTCGGTGGGCTACATGTACATCATCAAGCTGCACCACTTGGTCGACGACAAGATCCACGCTCGTTCGACCGGGCCGTACTCGATGATCACGCAGCAGCCCCTCGGTGGTAAGGCACAGTTCGGTGGTCAGCGCTTCGGTGAGATGGAGTGCTGGGCCATGCAGGCCTACGGTGCCGCGTACACGCTGCAGGAGCTTCTCACCATCAAGTCGGACGACGTTGTCGGCCGCGTGAAGGTGTACGAGGCGATCGTCAAGGGCGAGAACATCCCGGAGCCCGGTATCCCCGAGTCCTTCAAGGTGCTCCTCAAGGAGCTCCAGTCGCTGTGCCTCAACGTGGAGGTGCTGTCCTCGGACGGCGCAGCCATCACGATGGCCGACGGTGACGACGAAGACCTCGAGCGTGCCGCAGCCAACCTGGGAATCAACCTCTCCCGCAACGAAGCTGCCACGGTCGACGACCTCGCTCAGTAGTTCTGTGATCCCCGTGCCTGCGTCACTGCAGGCACGGGGGTGATCACGCTTTTTCTGATTCGGTATCACAACACCCATAACGGGGAAAGGAAGTTACGTGCTCGACGTCAACTTCTTCGATGAACTTCGCATTGGCCTTGCCACTGCGGACGACATCCGTCAGTGGTCCTACGGCGAGGTCAAGAAGCCGGAGACCATCAACTACCGCACGCTCAAGCCCGAGAAGGACGGCCTCTTCTGCGAGAAGATCTTCGGCCCCACTCGGGACTGGGAGTGCTACTGCGGCAAGTACAAGCGCGTCCGCTTCAAGGGCATCATCTGTGAGCGCTGTGGCGTCGAGGTCACTCGCGCCAAGGTGCGTCGTGAGCGCATGGGCCACATCGAACTGGCGGCTCCCGTCACGCACATCTGGTACTTCAAGGGTGTGCCGTCGCGTCTGGGCTACCTGCTCGACCTGGCTCCGAAGGATCTCGAGAAGATCATCTACTTCGCTGCCTACGTCATCACGACGGTCGACGACGAGCTCCGTCACAACGAGCTCTCGACGCTCGAGGCCGAGATGGAGGTCGAGAAGAAGGCCGTCGCAGATCAGCGCGACGCCGATCTCGAGGCTCGTGCGCAGAAGCTCGAAGCCGACATCGCCGAGCTCGAAGCCGAGGGTGCCAAGTCCGACGTGCGCCGCAAGGTCAAGGACGGTGGCGAGCGTGAGATGCGTCAGCTCCGTGACCGCGCGCAGCGTGAGCTCGATCGTCTCGAGGAGATCTGGACCACGTTCACCAAGCTCGCTCCCAAGCAGCTCATCGTGGACGAGCTCATCTACCGCGAGCTCATCGACCGGTACGGCGAGTACTTCACCGGTGCCATGGGTGCCGAGTCGATCCAGAAGCTCATGCAGACCTTCGACATCGATGCCGAGGCGGAGTCTCTTCGCGAGACCATCCGCAGTGGCAAGGGTCAGAAGAAGCTGCGTGCGCTCAAGCGTCTGAAGGTCGTCGCTGCGTTCCAGGCCGGCCGCAACTCGCCGATGGGCATGGTTCTCGACGCTGTCCCGGTCATCCCGCCGGAACTTCGTCCGATGGTGCAGCTCGACGGTGGACGTTTCGCGACGTCCGACCTCAACGACCTGTACCGCCGCGTCATCAACCGCAACAACCGCCTCAAGCGTCTGATCGATCTCGGTGCCCCGAGATCATCGTCAACAACGAGAAGCGGATGCTGCAGGAGTCGGTCGACGCCCTGTTCGACAACGGCCGTCGTGGGCGTCCGGTCACCGGACCGGGTAACCGTCCGCTCAAGTCGCTGTCCGACTTGCTCAAGGGCAAGCAGGGTCGCTTCCGTCAGAACCTCCTCGGCAAGCGCGTCGACTACTCGGGCCGTTCGGTCATCGTCGTCGGCCCGCAGCTCAAGCTGCACCAGTGTGGTCTGCCGAAGCTGATGGCTCTCGAGCTGTTCAAGCCGTTCGTGATGAAGCGCCTGGTGGATCTGAACCACGCGCAGAACATCAAGTCGGCCAAGCGCATGGTCGAGCGTCAGCGTCCGCAGGTGTGGGACGTTCTCGAAGAGGTCATCGCCGAGCACCCCGTGCTGCTGAACCGTGCACCCACCCTGCACCGGTTGGGCATTCAGGCGTTCGAGCCGCAGCTCGTCGAGGGCAAGGCCATCCAGCTGCACCCGCTCGTGTGTGAGGCGTTCAACGCCGACTTCGACGGTGACCAGATGGCTGTCCACCTCCCGCTGTCCGCCGAGGCTCAGGCCGAGGCACGCGTGTTGATGCTGTCCTCGAACAACATCCTCTCGCCGGCATCGGGCCGTCCGCTCGCCATGCCGCGTCTGGACATGGTGACGGGTCTATACCACCTGACGCGTCTCGACGCCGGTGCTGTCGGCGAGCGCGTCGACGCATCGACCGATCAGGCCGAGTTCGGGGCGTACTCCTCCCCGGCCGAGGCTCAGATGGCCGTCGACCGTGGAGCGCTCACGGTGCAGTCGCAGATTCGGGTTCGTCTCACCACACAGCGCCCGCCGCGTGACATCGAGAACGAGTTGTTCCCCGAGGGCTGGAACCGCGGCGACGCGTGGACCGCGGAGACCACTCTGGGACGCGTGCTGTTCAACGAGCTGCTTCCGGCGGACTACCCGTTCGTCAACGAGCAGATGCCGAAGAAGCGTCAGTCGACCATCATCAACGATCTCGCCGAGCGTTACCCGATGATCGTGGTCGCGCAGACCGTCGACAAGCTCAAGGACGCTGGCTTCTACTGGGCCACCCGTTCGGGTGTCACCATCTCGATCTCCGACGTCCTCGTGCCGCCGGAGAAGCCGCAGATCATGGAGACCTTCGAGGCTCAGGCCGATCAGATCGAGAAGAAGTACCAGCGTGGCGCACTCGACAAGGTCGAGCGCAACTCCGCACTGGTCAAGATCTGGCAGGACGCGACCGAGCAGGTCGGTAAGGCCATGGAGGCCCACTTCCCCGACGACAACCCGATCCCGATGATCGTGAAGTCCGGCGCAGCCGGAAACATGACTCAGGTTCGCTCGCTCGCCGGCATGAAGGGCTTGGTGACCAACCCGAAGGGTGAGTTCATCCCGCGTCCGATCAAGTCCTCCTTCAAGGAAGGCCTGACGGTTCTCGAGTACTTCATCAACACGCACGGTGCTCGTAAGGGTCTGGCCGACACGGCGCTTCGTACCGCCGACTCGGGCTACCTGACGCGACGTCTGGTCGACGTCTCGCAGGATGTCATCGTTCGGGAAACCGACTGTGGCACCGAGCGCGGCATCGTCACGACGATCGCCGAGAAGACCGCCGACGGCAAGATGATCCGCGACGCTCACGTCGAGACCAGCACGTACGCCCGCACGTTGGCGAACGACGCTGTCGACGAGAACGGCACGGTCATCGTCGCTCGCGGACACGATCTCGGTGACCCGGCCATCGACGCGCTGCTCGCTGCGGGCATCACGTCGGTCAAGGTTCGCTCGGTGCTCACCTGCACCACGGGAACCGGCGTCTGCGCCACCTGCTACGGCCGCTCGATGGCCACCGGCAAGCTGGTCGACATCGGTGAGGCCGTCGGTATCGTTGCCGCGCAGTCCATCGGTGAGCCCGGAACCCAGCTGACCATGCGTACCTTCCACCAGGGTGGTGTTGCCGGAGATGACATCACCGGTGGTCTGCCTCGCGTGCAGGAGCTGTTCGAGGCACGTGTGCCGAAGGGCAAGGCTCCGATCGCGGACGTGTCGGGACGCATCCAGCTCGAGGACGGCGATCGTTTCTACAAGATCACCATCGTCCCGGACGACGGCGGCGAAGAGGTTGTCTACGACAAGCTCTCCAAGCGTCAGCGTCTGCGCGTCTTCAAGCACGACGACGGCACCGAGCGCCTTCTGGCGGACGGTGACCACGTCGAGGTCGGCCAGCAGCTCATGGAAGGTGCTGCCGATCCGCACGAGGTCCTGCGTGTGATGGGTCCCCGTCAGGTGCAGATCCACCTCGTCAACGAGGTCCAGGAGGTGTACCGGTCGCAGGGTGTGTCGATTCACGACAAGCACATCGAGACGATCGTGCGTCAGATGCTCCGTCGCGTGACGATCATCGACAGCGGCTCCACCGAATTCCTGCCCGGGTCACTGACCGAGCGCAGCGAGTTCGAGTCGAGCAACCGTCGCGTCGTCTCCGAGGGTGGCGAGCCCGCAGCCGGACGTCCGGTCCTGATGGGTATCACCAAGGCATCGCTGGCCACCGACTCGTGGCTGTCGGCTGCGTCCTTCCAGGAGACCACTCGTGTGCTGACCGATGCGGCGATCAATTGCCGTAGCGACAAGCTCATAGGTCTCAAGGAGAACGTCATCATCGGTAAGCTCATCCCGGCTGGTACCGGCATCAACCGGTACCGGAACATCACGGTGCAGCCGACCGAGGAGGCGCGTGCCGCGGCATACGCGGTGCCGTCGTACGACGATCAGTACTACAGCCCGGATGGCTTCGGCCAGGGAACCGGCGCTGCAGTGCCGCTCGACGACTACGGTTTCTCCAACGAATACCGCTAGAGCGACTCCGTCGCATGTGAGCAGAACTTCGTAGCCCACTACGAATTTCCGCTCACGACGACAGAGCCTGCAGACAAAGCCCCGCATCGACTTCGGTCGATGCGGGGCTTTGTCGTCGGTTGTGACCGTGATGCGTCAGGACCGGAAGAACTCCAGCATGTCGGCGTTGATCGTCGCTGCTTCCGTCGTCGGCATGCCGTGCGGGAAGCCGGGGTAGGTCTTCAGCGTGCCGTTGGGCAGTAGCTTCGCCGAGAGCACACCCGCGTTCTCGTAGGGCACCACCTGGTCGTCCTCGCCGTGTAGCACCAGCGTCGGAATGTTCACCCCACGCAGGTCGTCGGTGAAGTCGGTCTGTGAGAAGGCGACCACGCCGTCGTAGTGGGCTTTCGCACCCCCGATCATTCCCTGACGCCACCAGTTGGCGATGACGCCTTCCGACGGGGTGGCCCCGGGCCGGTTGTAGCCGTAGAAGGGGCCCTCGGCGAAGGTGCGGAAGAAGTCGGCGCGGCGCGTGGCGACCTGAACCTGGACGTCGTCGAAGAACGACTTCTCGATACCGCCGGGGTGGTCGTCGGTCTTGACCATGATCGGCGGTACCGCACTGATCAGCACCGCCTTGGCTGCGCGTTCCTCTCCGTGGCGCGCCAGGTAGCGGACTACCTCGCCGCCGCCGGTGGAGTGGCCGACGTGGATCGCGTCGGTCAGATCGAGGGCTTCGACCACGGCGGCGAGGTCGTCGGCGTAGTGGTCCATGTCGTGCCCGTCACCGACCTGTTGGGACCGCCCGTGACCGCGTCGATCGTGGGCGACGACGCGATAGCCGTGCTCGAGGAAGAACATCATCTGGGCGTCCCAGTCGTCCGACGACAGTGGCCAGCCGTGGCTGAAGACGACAGGCTGACCCGACCCCCAGTCCTTGTAGAAGATCTCGACGTTGTCCGGTGTTGTGATGGTTGGCATGAAAGCAGTCTTGCCCGGACTGCTAGCTGCGCGGTACCACCGTGTGGGTCGAGAACCGCTCGTTTTGCGACATCGGCAGTTGGGGCGCGAACCGCTGCTGATAGCTGCGCGGGGAGGTCCCGATTCGGGCGACGAACGCTCGTCGCATCACTTCGCAGCTCGAATACCCGGCTCGACGGGAGGCCTCGCCGACGGTGTACCCGGTGTGCAGGGCCTCACGAGCCAACTCGAATCTTGTCGACGCGACGAATTCGGCCGGCGAGCTGCCGAGTTCGGACTGGAACAGGCGGGTGAGCTGACGGGTGCTGAGTGCCGCGAACCGAGCCAGCTCTGCCACGGTGTGGGGTAGCCGGGGGTTGTCCCGGATGTGGTCGGCCACTCGGCGGACTGTTCCGGTACGGGGGATCGGGCCCGACAGCGACGACGAGAACTGCGATTGTCCACCGCCTCGCTGCATGTACACCAGCAGTCCCTGCGCCGCAGCCCGCGCCACTTCGGGGCCGTGGTCGTCCTCGACGAGAGCCAGTGCGAGGTCGATGCCGGCCGCAACGCCCGCCGAGCTGTACAGGCGGCCGTCTCGGACGAAGATGGCGTCCGGATCGACCGTGAGGGCGGGGTAGAGGCGTTGCAGGTCGGACGTGAACTTCCAGTGCGTCGTCGCTCGCCGGCCGTCGAGTAGTCCGGCCGCGGCGAGTACGAACGCCCCTGTGCACACCGATGCCATCCGACGGGTCCGTGCAGCGAGATCGGCTGCGGCTCCGACGAGTTCGGCCGTGACCAGGCGAATCGGATCGAATTCACTACCGGCGATGATCACGGTGTCGAATCGTCCGGATTCCGCGACCGGACGAGTGGACACCGTCGTCCCGATCGAGGTGCTGACGTCTCCGCCGCCGGGTGAGAGGATCACCACCTCGTATTCGACGGCGGGCTGCTGATTCGATTCGACGAAGACCTCGGCGGGTCCGACGAAATCGAGCATCTTCACCCCGTCGAACACCAGGAAAGCGATCCGTCGTGAGCCGACGGATCGCGAGAGCGCATCGTCCATGTACAGAAGCTACCGCCGTGGGGCGCTTAGTTTTCGGCGTGGCTCGGGTCTGTATCGCTATGACCAACCAAGAACCCAGCACCATCGTGAACATCGGCGTGGCCATGTTCACCGTCGCAGATCAGGACGCAGCTCTCGACTTCTATTCATGCGTGCTCGGCTTCGAGATTCGCGGCGATCTGCGGTTCGGCCCCGAAAACGAATACCGGTGGGTCGAGGTGGCTCCGCCCGGTTCGACGGCGCGGCTCGCCCTGAATCCGCCGATGGGAGGAACGCCCGGCGGCGGATCCATCGGTGTCGAGACAGCCGACGTCGCGGCCGAACACAAGCGTCTGAGTGCACTCGGCGGAGTCGATCTCGACGACTTCATGGAAGAAGTCGACGGTGTTCCGCCCATGTTCGCGCTGCGTGATCCCGACGGCAATTCGGTGTGGGTCGTGCAAGCCTGACGGTTCGACCGGCTATCTCCGGTCGATGAACGTGTACAGCTCGGCGATCGTGCCGTCCTCGATGACGGCGAAGTCCTGGCCGGTGACGACGGCTGGGGCGTCGGGTGGCGAGAGTGCCCAGGAGATGCGTGCGACGTCGCCGAGCACGGCGGGTTCGACTGTGACGGAGAAGGACAGGCCGGCAGCGTCGGTGAGGAGTGCGGTGATCACTCACCGAGCGGACGGTCTCGACCACCGACGGCCGCGCCACGGATGCCGTTCCGACCGAGGCGGGTCGGGCGGCGCTGGGCGCGTCGGCACCGGGTCACGTCGAGCTGGTGCATCGATTGTTCTTCGACGGGTTGGCAACCGAGGAGGTCGACGCTCTCGGATCGATTCTCACTCGTCTGCGCGACCACGTGCGAACCAACGGGACGCTGCCTCGGCCGCAGTGACACCTTCATCAGGTGGCTACGGGGCGAATCACTCGTGATGGCAGACGGCTTCGAGGTCGATGCCGTTGAGGTCGCGCACGAAGGATCCGTAGTACGTGGCGTGGTATTCCGGCTGCAGTCCCGGCGGCCGGAGCTCGACTGCTCCTGCCGAGACTGCTGCCGCGTGGAAGGCGTCGACGGTGGCGCGATCGGGGGCGCTGAACGCGAGATGGGTATGGGGTCCGATAGCCGATCCCGGTGCGTCGACGATCCAGAAGAAGGGCTTCACGTTCGCCCAGCCGAACGCGATCATGGCGAGCTGATTGGCCTCGGGGGTGTGCGGTACCCGCATGATTTCGCTGATCCCCAGCGGTGCGAGTGCAGCACCGTAGAACTCGGCGCTGGCGGCGAGATCGGTGACGCCGATGTTGAGGTGGTCGATTTGGGAGCCGGTGCGGTCGATGTTCGTCATGCGCTCGAGTGTGGCCGAGGTCGCGGACGACTTCGGTCCTGAATCGAATGACAACGTCGTGTTCACTTTCCCGTTCGACCGATGACGGGCACAGTTCGCTCGGGCGCGAGAGCCTCGAAGGATGGTGAGACGGGGTAACGAGATACGGTTCGGGCAGGACATCTCTCTGCGTGCCGGGGCCACGCGTCGACAGTTCCTGACATGGAGTGCGCTGGTGGGGGCGCTGGCGTTCACTCCCGAACTCGCGGGAACCACGGCGACGGCAGGTGCGCAGTCCGTGGTGACCCCGGACTACCCGTTCCGCCTCGGCGTGGCATCCGGCGACCCACTGCCCGATTCGGTGGTGCTGTGGACCAGACTCGCCACCGATCCCTTCGCGCCACGTGGTGGAATGACTCCCGGCGTGGTGCCGGTGCGGTGGCAGATCTCGGCGGACGAGCGATTCGCGAGCATCACCCGCGAAGGTATCGAGCTGGCCACCGAGTTCGACGGCTGGTCGATTCACGTCGACGTCCGAGGTCTCGAGCCAGCTCGCGAGTACTTCTATCGCTTCCTCGTCGGGCCGCATGCCAGCCCGGTGGGCCGCACCAAAACTGCACCGGCACTGGGTCAACCGTTGAGCAAGCTCGACTTCGCGTGGGCGTCGTGCCAGAAGTGGGAGGACGGCTACTTCGGCGCGTACCAGGACTTGGCCGCGTCGAATCTCGATGTGGTGTTCTTTCTGGGCGACTACATCTACGAGTACGCGATCAAGGACGAGGGTGCCAGGCAGGGCGAGCCGCGCACCGAATCCGCTGCCCGAGAAACCATGGGGCTCAGCGACTATCGCGACCGATATGCGCTGTACAAGGCGGACGAGAATCTTGCTGCGGCCCACGCGTCGGCACCGTTCGTCTCGACGTTCGACGATCACGAGGTGGACAACAACTGGGCCTCGCAGATCAGCCAGGACGACGACGATCCGCGAGAGTTCCTGTTGCGCAGAGCCGATGCGTTCAAGGCGTGGTGGGAGAACACTCCGGTTCGGGCGAATCTGAAGCCCGTCGGACCGGACATGACGGTCTATCGCCGGTTCTCGTTCGGAGATCTGGTGGACTTCTCGGTACTGGACACGCGGCAGTACCGCAGCGATCAGGCGCACGGCGACGGCGAGCATGCGCAGGACGCCGAGACGGCAGATCCGTCGCGCACGATCACCGGTGCAGCGCAGGAGAAGTGGATACTGGACGGTTTCGGATCACCGTCGAGGTGGAACTTCCTGGCGCACCAGACGGTCATCTCGGACCTGGCCCGTGGGCTCGGCAGCGATCGCAAGGTCGGGATGGACCCGTGGAGCGGATACGAGGCATCGCGGCACCGAATTCTGGACGGGGCCAGGGATCGCGGCACGAAGAACGTCGCGTCGATCGTCGGCGACATTCATCGCACGATCGTCTCCGAACTGCGCCGCGACTACCAGGATCAGGCGTCGCCGATCCAAGGTGTGGAGATCGCGACCACCTCGATCGCGTCGGGTAAGGACGGTGCCGATGTCGACTCGGCCGGTGCGGCCATCGCCGAAGGTTCTCCGCATGTCAAGTACGGAAATGCTCGGCGCGGCTATCTCCGTGGCACGCTGACGAACACCGAATGGCGTTCGGAGGTCAGGGTTCTCGATCGCGTCTCCACACCGGGGGCATCGGTACGAACCGCAGCGACGGTCACCGTCCCCGAAGGCCGCCCCGAGATTCAGCTGGGCTGACGCCGGTCATTGACGGATCGCGAACATCGGCATCGCCAGACCGAGCAGCATCACGGTGAACAGCAACCATGCGGCGCCCTGCCAGATCGGCCACGTGCCACCGGCACGGTAGGACCTGTATCCCAACGTCAGAGCTCCGATGCCGCCGAGGAAGCACACTGCGGGCACCGACGCGGCCAACACGGGATTCGTGCGGTCGACGACCAGGAACAGTGCGGTCAGTGCCGCAGCCACCGCCACCACGACCGCACAGTATCCGGCCGCTCTGCGAAAGACGACGGGGTCGTTCCAGCGCTTTTCGACGTCGCGGTCGGCGATGGTGCGTTCGGTCGGATCGTTGGCGGGCATACCTGTGGGTTACCCGCTGCGCGCGGGTCTACCCACAGGTCTGCCGGTCAGCGACCGTCGGCGATGATCTGTGCGACGTTGCGTTCGGCGAGTGCGGTGATGGTCAGCGACGGGTTCGCGGCTCCGGTGCTGCCCGGGATCAACGCACCGTCGACGACGTAGAGCCCGGGGTGACCCTTCACCCGGCCGTAGCCGTCGGTGACGTCGCCCAGTACCGCGCCGCCGAGGGGGTGGGCGGTGAAGGTGTCGTCGACGTCGCGGGTGAACGGTTCGGCCGCGACGATGGTTCCGCCGGCCTGGGCCATCCGATTCTGAACTGCGCGTAGGGCTTCGACGGTGTCCCGGCTGCCGCCCTTCGGCCAATTCAGCGTCAATCGGTCTGTGGCGGAATCGAATCCGAAGTTTCCGCGCAGTGGGTCGATGGTCATGCCGAGTGAGCCGATGAATCCGAGGTTCACGGGAACGCCTGGCACGTACCAGTTTTCGACGGTCAGTGGCAGTGAGGAGTCGTCGACGATGCGGGAGGCGCAGGGCGCACCTTGCGGTCCGGCGGACATCGGCCCCAGCGACCGTGTCATCGACGCGTCGCCGTTGGTGCCCCAGCCGGTGCCGACGAATTCGTTGAGGTTCGGCAGTGCGCCGGTGGTGCGGGCGCGCATCAGCAGTTCGGTGGTGCCGATGGATCCGGCTCCGAGGACGAGCGTGTCGCAGGTGACGGTGCGTGTCTCGACGATGTTGCCGAACGGGTCGAGGCGTTCGATCTCGACGCGGTAGCGGTCGCCGGATTCGGTGCCGATCGCTGCGACGCGGTGGCTGTGGCACACCGTCGCGCGGCCGGTGGCCTCGGCCTGGGGGATGTAGTTCTGCGTCAGGTCGTGCTTGGCGCCGTTGGAGTTGCCGAAGGTGCTCGCGCCGACGGTCGCGGACGGTCGCGAGCGTCCGGCGAGCTCGTCGCGGACGACGTTCCAGTTCCAGTTGCCGTCCACTGCCTGTGGGGTGAACCCGGCCCGCCGGGCGTGGTCGTCCCAGGTGCGCGAGTGCGAGAAGTTCGGGCTGTTGTAGACGTCCTCGGGCATCGGCGACGGCCGGAGCATCGAGCGCGCCTTCGGGTACCAGGTGGCCGCCATCTCGTCGTAGTTCAGGCGTCCGCCGAAGGAGGCGTCGAAGAACTTCTTGTCGGGGGCGATGGTGACGCCGGTGTAGACGATCGAGCCACCGCCGACGGCAGCGCCGCGCCAGACCGAGAGGTTTTCGTACCGGGTGGTGTCGAGTACGCCGCCGAACAGGTCGACCGGTCCGACGGGCATTCCGGTGATGTTGGTGAACGAGGTCTGCTGCCACAGTCCGCGTCCGTCGGCGGTCATGTCGGCGGTGAAGATCTCGCGCCACGGGTCACGTGGCCAGCGCAGTCCACGTTCGAGGACGGTGACCTGGGTGCCGGCCTGTGCCATACGAAGGGCGGCAGCGCTGGCACCGAATCCGGAGCCGATGACGAGGACGGGAGAGTGGTCCGGTGGGCGCGGGGGATCGGCGAACAGCTCGGGGACCAGTGATCGGATTCGTTCGGCGCCGATGGGGAGTGCGCCTGCTGTGGAAGAACCCGGTGCCCCGGCGGAGCCCAGGACCGGAGCGGCGGCAGCGCCGAGCATTCCGGCAGCGGCCAAACGCAGCAGTTGCCTTCGATTCACGGAAAACTTCCCCCTAGTACGTGCGGACAGCGCTCTCGATTGTGTCGTGTTTGCTGTAAGAAAGCGAACACTTCGGTCGGATATAGGGACGGCTCCCAGCTCGGCCTCAGGTTTGCCTGTCACACTCCGCTCATGGTTTCGGCATCGGTGGCTCTGTTACTGCTCTTGGCAGCGGTAGTGGGCATCGCAGCGCACCTTGCCGACGCCCGTGGGCAGGCGATGCTCGTCTTCGGTGCTTTGGCACATGTCCTCATGCTCGCCGCGGTGCCGGGCACTGTTCTCGCGGCCGTGGCGTTCGGTTGGTGGGGGCTGGCGGCGGGCGCGGTTGTATCGGTGGGCGCCGCCGCCACACAGATTCCTCTGCACAGGCACCGCTCCCGGACGGCGGCCGAGTCGGAGCTGACGGTGTTGCATGCCAACATCTGGTTGGGTCAGGCCGATCCCGACGCGTTGGTCGCGCTGGTCGAGCGGCACCGACCCGACGTGCTCACTCTCGTCGAACTGACGCCGGAGGCCGACGCCCGCCTCCGCCCGGTGCTGTCCGGCTCGTTGCCGTACGCGCACGTCAGCGCTGCTCCCGGCGGCGAGGGCACCGGAATCTACAGTCGCTTCCCGCTCGTCGACGAGCAGCGTCACGACGGTTTCGTGACAGAACTGCTCTCCGCGCGGGTGGAGATGCCGGGCCGGCCGCTGGTGTTCGCAGTCCATCCGGTGCCGCCGTGGCCGCGGGAGCCGTCCGAATGGGTACGTGAGCTGGGGCTGTTGCGCCAGCTGCTGGCCAAGATCCCCGTCGACGACGGTCCGGTGGTGGTGGCGGGCGACTTCAACGCGACGCAGGACCATCGGCGGTACCGAGATCTCCAGGACGGCCGGTTCGTCGATGCGGCGGTGGCCACAGGGGCGGGCATGCTCAGGACGTACCCGGCGCACACGTGGTATCCGCCGGTGATCGCCATCGACCACGTTCTGGTGGCAGATCTGGCCGTTGGATCGGTGGAAGCCGTGACGATTCCCGGCTCCGACCACCGCGGCATCCTGGCTCGGCTGGCCTTCGGTCCCGGTCAGCGCTGATCAGGACTGTGCGGGCAGTTGCTGCACCGACCACTTGTTGCCGTCGGGGTCGGCGAAGTACACGAACGTGCCCCAGCCCTCGTCCTTCGGCGGGTCGATGCTCAGGCCGGCTGAGGTGAGGTGCTCGTAGGCCTGCTGGACGTTGTCGACAACCATCAGGATTCCGGCGCCCTTGCCCGGCTCGGCGTCGGTGATGTTCTCGCCGATCGCGATGGAGCACGCCGAGCCCGGGGGAGTGAGCTGGACGTATCGGATGCCGTCCCAGGGGCGGGCATCGTGGTCGGCGTCGAAACCGATCGATACGTAGAAGTCCTTGGCGCGGTCCACGTCGGTGACTGCGAGGGTGACGAGTTCGAGCTTCATGGTGAGGTTCATGACGCAATGATGAGCGCCATTGCGGACACATTCGGTCCGCGTCGAACGAACAGTTCGAGAAATATGCCCGACGCCTCGTCGGTTGAGATATCCGTGTTCTTCTCATTGCTCGACAGGTCCCGCACGCGATCCGGTTTCGACGACGCCTCGGCGCTGCGCCATACCGTCGAACGAGCGGTACATGCGGAGAAGATCGGGTTGCATCGGTTCTGGGTGGCCGAGCATCACGGCGTTCCCGGGATCGCGTCGGGTGCGCCGGCGGTGCTGGCTGCGGCGGTGGCGTCGCGCACCTCGCGCATCCGCGTCGGATCCGGCGGAGTGATGCTGCCCAACCATCAGCCGCTGGTCGTGGCCGAGCAATTTCTGATGTTGGAGTCTCTGTTTCCCGACCGGATCGACCTCGGTGTCGGTCGCTCCCTCGGTTTCACCGAACCGGTTCGGGCAGCATTGCGCAGTGAGCGGATGGACACGTTCGAGGCCGACGTCGCCGAATTGCGTTCCTATCTGGACGGTTCGGGTTCGGTGACGGCCCGGCCCGCTGTCCCGTCTCCACCGGTGTTCGTACTCGCGACGGGAGCCGGTCTCGAGGTTGCCGCTCGCGCCGGGCTTCCGGTCGTCGTCGGCGGACCGATAGTGCATCAGGACGATCCATTGGCGCTCTACCGCAAGCATTTTCGTCCCTCGCCGTCGAATCCCTCACCGTACGTGATCGTTTCGTTGGACGTGACCATCGCAGCGGACACCGCCGATGCCCGCAGGCTCGCCGTCCCGGAGGCGTGGGCGATGGCCAGATCCAGACGTGAGGGTGAGTTCCCGGCTCTGCAACCGGCGTCGGGGATCGATGAATCACAGTGGACGCCGCAGACGCGGAACCGAATCGAGGCGTCGTTGGCGTCGAGCATCCTCGGCACGGCAGGGCAGGTCCGTCCGCGGCTGGAGGAGGTGGTCGAGCGCACCCGCGCGAACGAGATCATGGCGTCGACGTCGACGTACGATCGCGCCGAATTGTTCGACGCCGATGCCGCGTTCGCTCAGCTCGCAGGGGTGGCGGGTTGAACCGGTGCCGTCGCTGCCAGGGCGGCCACCAGGTCGCGTTGAATGTCGGTGATGGGCACGGTCGCGTCGACCACTGCCGATACCGGTAGTCGCAGCCTGCGGTCGGCCTCGGTGCGGAAGACCAGGCCGGTCTTGGGGGTGCTGTCGGCGGTGCTGGCGTACAGGATGGACCAGCATTGTGGGTTCTTGAGGAGTTCGGCGCTCGCGGTGTGATCGGACGCGACGGGCGGTCCGAAGCTCAGTGGCAGTCCGCTCCGTTTCATCTCACGCTCGATCACCCGGTGCAGCAGGATCTGCTCGCTCCGTTTGGGAAGTAGCAGGGGGTAGCCGGCGAGCTGACTCAGACTCGGGTTGCTCTCACCCGCCAGAGGATGCCCCTCGGGGAGGACGACGACGAGGTCTTCGGTCCACAGCTCGGTGACGTGCAGACCGGAGCGTTCGACGCTGCCGCGGATCAACGCCACCTGGCAGTCGCCGGACGTCACCGCTTCGATCTGTTCTGCGAATCGTTTCAGGACGAAGTCGATCTCGGCGTCGGGATGGCGCTCGCGTACCGCGACGATGGCGGAGATGGCGTTGGCTGCGAAGGTCATGTTTCCGGTCAGGCGCAGCTGATTACGTTTGCGCGTCGTCAGCGCCAGGGCGGCTTGCTCCAGCTCCACCATGTGCCGGGCGATGGACACCAATTGTGCTCCGACAACGGTCAATCGGACGGTACGAGAGGTTCGCTCGAACAGGGGCTCACCGATTTCTCGTTCCAGCTTGGAGATCTGCAGGCTGATCGCCGATTGCGAGACGTAGCAGCGTTCGGCAGCGCGGGAGAAGTTCAGTTCCTCCCCGACCGCGAGGAAGTATTTCAGCTGCCGCAGTTCCATGCGGCCATTCAATCATGAGTTCTGCTCATAGATGCTATTTCAACTTCCGCGTTGATAGAGCATCGCGGTCGGAGTTTCATGGAGGTAGTTCTTCGTAGAGGAAAAGACTCGAGCCGAAAAGGAAAGTGCTGTGCAAACGTACGACGTCGTCATCGTGGGATCGGGATTCGGAGCATTGGCCGCCGCCAAGTCTCTGGGCAAGGCCGGTGTGACGTTCTCGCTGATCTCCAGCACCACCGAACACCTCTTTCAGCCGCTGCTCTACCAGGCCGCAACCGGAATGCTCTCGACGGGCGAGATCGCCCCGCCGATCAGGCGCATTCTCGCGCAGTACGAGTCGGCCGACGTGCGTCTCGGACGCGTCGTCGATGTCGATCCCGAGGCGCACCAGGTCACCTACATCGGTGCCGGGCAGAGCCACACCATCGGCTTCGGTCGTCTCATCGTCGCCACGGGAGCCACGCAGGCGTACTTCGGTCGTGACGAGTTCAAGGACCGCACGTTCGCGCTCAAGACCGTCGACGACGCGATCGCTCTGCGTGAGCAGATTCTGAGCTGCTACGAATCCGCGCACCTGACAACCGATTCGGCTGCTCGTAAGGAGCTGTTGAGCTTCGTCGTCGTCGGTGCAGGCGCGACGGGTGTCGAGCTCGCAGGTCAGATCAGGGATCTCGCGCACCGCTACTTCGCCGGTTCGTTCCCGGACATCGATCCCGACGACGTCACGGTGACCCTCGTCGACGGTGTCAAGGAAGTGCTGCCGGCGTTCGGCGGCAAGCTCAGCGCGTACGCCCGTACGAAGCTCGAGAAGTCGGGCGTCGACGTCGTCACCGGTGCCATGGTCACCGATATCGCCGACGACGTGGTGACGGTGCAGGACGTGGACACCAAGACGTCGAAGACGTTCGCCGCCAAGACGGTCATCTGGTCGGCGGGCGTGCAGGCCAGTGATCTGGCGGCCACCGTCGCCGAGCGGACCGGGTGTGAGACCGACCGTGCCGGACGGCTTCTCGTGCACGACGACCTGACGGTCGGTTCGGCGAAGGACATCTACGCGATCGGCGACGTGACATCGCTGAACAAGTTGCCCGGTCAGTCGCCGGTGGCGATGCAGCAGGGCAGGCACGTTGCGAAGATGATCATCGGAAAGGTCGACGCGGGAACGCCGTTCGAGTACACCGACAAGGGCAGCATGTCGATCGTCGGCCGCTTCAGCGCGGTGGCACGACTGTTCGGCAAGGTCGACATGTCGGGACCGATCGCGTGGATCATGTGGCTCGCGGTGCACCTGATGTACCTGGTCGGCTTCCGGAACCGCTACGTTGCGGTGGTGTCGTGGATGACCTCGTACATCGGCGACAAGCGACCGCACTTCCAGTACACCGACCATTCCGCTTCGCTGGAGGAACACATCAGCGACACTGCCGACGAAGACGAGCGCAGAGCGGCCTAGTTGTGAAGACCTAGGTCGCGATGCCGTTGCGGTAGGCCCAGATCACCACGTGCACTCGGGTATTGACCTCGAGTTTGCGGCAGATGTTGCCGATGTGGGTCTTGACGGTGCTCTGTTCAACCTGCAGTGAACGGGCGATCTCGTTGTTGCCCAGTCCCTCCGCAAGTAGTCGAACCACTTCCATTTCGCGCAGACTCAGGTCGTGTTGCGGTGCAACGGGAGTGGTTCGACTCGGCCTGCCCCGGCGAGCGAACTCTGTCATCAAGCGCGGGGTCAGTCGTGGAGAGAGGACCGCTCCGCCGTCGGCGACGGTGACCACCGCGTCGGCGAGTTCGTCGGGGTCGGCGTCCTTGAGCAGGAAGCCGGACGCTCCGCTGTCGAGAGCTGCGAACACGTACTCGTCGAGGTCGAACGTGGTGACGACGATGACGCGAACGGCCTCGAACTGTGCCAGTATCTCGCGCGTTGCGGTCAGTCCGTCGCCGTCCGGCATCCTGATGTCCATCAGTACGACGTCCGGTCGCAGTGCCGACACCTGCTGCACGGCATGCCTTCCCGAGCTCGCGTGCCCGACGACCTCGATGTCGGGATGGCCGGCGAGGAACAGCTCGAATCCCTGCCGAACGACGGGCTGATCGTCCGCGATGAGTACGGTGATCATGCCGGCATCTCCTGTGGTCGAGAGATCTTTCCGCCGACAGGTAGTCGAGCACGCACGGTCCACGTCGCTCGGTCGTCGGACGATCCTGCATCGAGGGTGCCGCCGAGTAGTGCGGTGCGCTCACGCATTCCGGGGATGCCGAACCCCTGACCCGAGGACTCGCGCAGCTCGGAGCTGTCCGGCGTGAGCGTGTTGGTGACGGTCACCTCGATGGCCGAGTTTAGGTTGGATACCTCGACGTAGACATCGCAGTTCGGCGCATGGCGTCGGGCGTTGGACAGCGATTCCTGAACGACGCGATAGCACGTCAACTGCACCGCGCTGTCGGTGTCGTCGCTGTCTGCGAGGATGCTCGTGTCGATGCGCCCGAACGACATTCGTGACTGCTCGATCAGTTCGGGAAGGTCGGCGATCATCGGCTGCGGAGCGCTGTTGTTCGTCTCGCTTGGGCGCAGTATGCCGACGATCTGGCGTAGGCTGTCGAGGGTCCGTTGGCCGTGATCGATTGCGCCGGTGAGTAGTTCGCGTGCCTCCTCGGGGTTGCTCGTGATGAGTGTCTTGGTTGCCTTGGCTTGGATGAGCATGCCGGTCAGGTGGTGGGCTGCGACGTCGTGTAGTTCGCGTGCCATGGCTCTTCGTTCGTTGTCCAGGGCTGCGTTCAGCTGTTGCCGGTGTTCGAGTTCGGCTCGGCCCAGGGCGGCCTCGCTCTCGAGTTCCTGCGCGCGGTTTCGTGCGATGTACTTGCCCAGTGCGATGAGCACCGTGTAGTTGATGGCGAGGTTCGCGATCTGTTCGGCGACCACGCCGATCGTGCCTCCGGGGCCGGCCGCGGCATCCGGGTAGGACAGGCGGGTGTCGACGCTGACTGCGATTTCGAGAATCAGCCCGACGGCGATGGGGGCGAACAGGCGTGGCCCGGTCACCCGAATTGCCAAGGCGACGATGGCGAACCAGTACAGCGGGGTGAACCCGAGAGTCCGGTCCGGCAGGACGAGAATGAGCGCGACGCTGATCGCCACCACCGACAGGTATGCCGTGACGGGAAAGGATCGGCGCACGCACGTCACCGCGGTCATCGCCAGCAGGGCAACGACACTCACTGCGATCAGGGGTGGGCTGCTGACCAGTTCGTCCCGGGTGTCACCGACGGTGCCGGTGGAGAGTTGGAATCCGGCGTAGAAGAGAGTGGCCAGGAGCATTTCGATCGGCAGTACCACGGGATTGCGCGGCCGCCAGGACGGGCGAAACGTGCGCACTACGCGGTGAAAGCCCGGTACCCGGGAATCACCCAGCATCAGAGTCGACTCCGTTCTCCTGCCGCATCTTTCGAGCTCGAGCTCTTCGTACCCGCAGTTTTGGAACCCAGCACCCACAGCGGTCCGGTGACGAACCAGAAGAACGTGATGACGCCCAGTGGCTGGATCACGGTCTTCAGCGCTGCTGCCTGCTCCGAGTCTGCCACGGTGTAGGCCAATGCGTAGGTGATCACCAGCGCGATGGCGGCGGCGCACAGCCATTTCACGAATCCCCGAATCTCGTTGCGGTAGGCCCGCGGGCCGGTCTTCGGGGGCTTGACCGGTGCAGGTCCGCCGGCGAATCGGTGCGCGAAGCGTACATCGAGCCAGGCCACGGTGGAGTGCGCGAACACGACCGTCCAGCCGAGGTAGATCCCCGCGAGGCGATGCGCAAATTCGACGTCGCCGCCGCGGTGCAGGTCGAGTGCCACCGCGGCGACGAGGACGACATCGAGGACCGGGAGCAGAGCCAGGGTGACGGTGCTGGCGCGTCGCATGCGTGCCACGTAACGCAGGCACAGGCCACCGATCACCAGAACCCAGAAGCCGACCTCGCAGATCGCGATCGTCAGCAGAATCGGATTGTTCATGGACCCGATCTCACCGCAGCGGACGCCGCTGCGATACCCCCGCGGAGGCGTCGTACCTGGTGGTTCGGCCGAAGGTACGACGCGGCGCTCCACCGAAAGTCGTAGCCGAACGCGCTACTGTGGAATTACGCATACAGGACATACGAAATTCGGGAGTCGACGATGGCAGGCAAGAAGATCGACAGAGTGCACGCACAGTCCGCGTTGGAGACGGTGCGCGAGAACCCCGGCATCGCATTGATCGCCGCCGTGCCAGTACTGGCGGTAGCGGGACTGGTCTGGTGGCTGCTCGGGTTCCCCGCGTTCCTGCTGCTTCTCATCGCAGCAGGCGGAGTTCGGTACCTCTACGCCGGGCGTCGCTGACTACCGACAAGCACTGATCACTGATCGGCGCGCGGGATGCAGAACTCTGTGATGGTTGCCGAGCCTGCGGCCAACTCTGCCCAGGACGCCTCGGTGGTCAGCACTGCGATGGCCGATGTGGGAAAGCGGTGTCGCACCTCGCGGGCCAGGTCGGTGTCGTCGTCGGCCGCCAGTTCGAGTGCGGTCCAGGGGATTCCGGGTTCGTGCCCGACGACCAGCAAGGTCGATACCGTCACGTCGTCGAAGTAGGTGTCGGCCAACCGGATCTCGTCGATGATCTCGTCGGCGGATCCGCCGTAGATGTCTCGCTCGAAGCGGGTGGGTAAGTCGCCGAGACCGGTAGCAGCCAGGGTCTCGCGGGTGCGCAGAGCCGTCGAGCACAGCACTGCGTCGACTGTGCCGACGTGCTCGCCGATCCAGGCTCCCGCGAGCGCCGCCTCGCGTTGGCCGCGGGCGGCCAGGGGGCGTTCGTGATCCGGTACTCCGTCGGGGTAGCCGGATTTGCCGTGCCTCATCAGCACGAGGGTCCTAGTGGTCGCCATGCCGTCCACCGTAAACGGTCAGGGCGGCGGGATCGGGAAGAACGTCCACCTGCTCCGGGAAGACGAACTTGCGCATCGCCCACCATCGGAAAGCGGTTGCCAGCAACGTGCCGATGATGGACCCGCTGACGAAGTCGGCGATGTTCTCGGTGAGGAAGGACACGTTCGGCGACCGCAGATCCAGCATGTAACTCGACACCCACAGCGGTAGCTGGTTGATTGCCAGGCCGGTTCCGGCGACGGCGAAGAACAGCGCTGCCTCGTGGTGGCGACGTCGTCCGCCGCGTGCTGTGAACGACCATTCCCGGTTGAGGATGTACGACACGATCGTCGCGATCAGCACGGCCAGAACGTTCGCTGTCACCGGCTTGTCCTGCAGGATCGTCCACTTCAGGCCGAAGAACAGTACGACGGTGACGACGAAGGTGATCGCTCCGACGATGAGGAACTTGAGGGCCTCGGCGTGCTTGACGAGGGGCTCGAGCCAGCGCTGGGGAACGTGGTCGGTGAGGCGGTCGGACACATGCATCCCATCGACGTTACCTCGAGTAACGGATCGGGCCGGATTCGTCGCGGCTGCGAAGAGGGCCTAGAGCCGCGTCTTCAGGTGGTCCCGCAGCATTCGACGGACCTCTTCGGTCGCGAGTTGCTCGGGATATGTCACTGCCTGCAACGTCAGTCCGTCGACGAAGGCGTGCAGTTCGGCTGCTGCACGTTCGTCCGTGGCGGTGTCGAAGGTGAAGGCGGGGGAGTTCGGTCGATCGAGGTCGTGCAGGTGTGCCCACGCGAGTCGGCACAGATACCGGCTGCCGAACCACCCGGCCGTCTTGAGGGCGGAGAGTCGTTCGTCGACTCTGGCTCGCACGATCGCTTCGAGCCACACCGACGCCTCGGCGCGGCGGTCCTCGTCGAGTGGCAGCATTTCTTCGAGGACGCGGATAGCTCGCGCCAGGCCGTCGCCCTCGGTGGAGTGGGCCTCCAGCCGCGTTACGACGCGTTGCGTCATGGCCTCGGCCGCGAACAGGACGAGTTCTCCTTGGTCGGAGAAGTAGTACCGCAGTGATCCGGGGGACACGCCGGCTTCGGCGGCGACGCTGCGTACCGTCGCCCCGTCCATTCCTGCTCGTTCGATGACGCGCCATACGGCGGCGACGATCTCCGCCCGGCGCGCATCGTGGTCGACGATCTTCGGCATCGGTCTGTTCTAGCACGAGCAAATCGTTTTCACACACTTGTACTGAAATCCTGTTACGGTACAGCTGTGTCAATACAGCTGACCGGACTCGCGCTGGTGGACAGCATCGGCGTCGGGACCCTTGCGGTTCCGCTCTGGATGATGCTGCGGCCGTCATTTCGAGTTCGAGTGGTACTGGTGCACCTCGGCGTGCTGGGGCTGCTTTATCTCGGGGTCGGGCTCATGCTGCTGACGCTGCTCGAAGACGTGACCCTTACGTCCATGGCCCATGCCGTGCCCGGAAATGCGTGGGTGCGGATGACAGTGGGTGTGGTCGTTCTGGTTGCGGGCCTCGTCTGCGATCGGCGACGTCGACACCCGAGCGCTACGTGGTGGATGCGGGCACCGGCGAGCGCTCGAGGGGTGGCCCTCCTCGCTGTTGCAGTGGGCACGGTCGAGGTGGCGACGATGCTGCCTTACGTCGCCGCGATCGACGCGGTGGCCGCGTCCGGCCGGGGACGGGCGTTCTCGGTCTCGATTCTCGCGGTCTACGTACTCATCACCCTGCTGCCTGCTCTGCTTCTGCTAACCGTCAGAGTGGCTGCATCGCAACAGTTTCCGTCGCTTCAGCGGCGTCTGATGCACCGCGTCCAACGCTGGAGCCAGGACATGGTGGGAACGGTGCTGCTCGTCGTGGGTGCGCTGCTGGTCGCAGATGCGGCCATCGAGATGAACCTGGTGTGACGTCGGCCCCGGTCGACTCGAGGAAAGGATGGGTCATGAGGGCAGGAAAATTTCGGGTAACCGATGCGCGCAGCATCGTCATGATGGTCGTCGGGGCAGTCTTGGCGCTGTTCTTCTGGGACCTGCGGGTGTTCTGGTTCCAGGGCGGACCACTCGGTTGTGTCCTGATGGTCCTCGCTGTGGTGGACGTATGGGACTCGCGGCGCGCCACCGGCAGGCGAGCAATTGTCGGGGAGTTGCGCGACGACATTTTCGGACGCGAGGATTCGACCGACACACCGGACCGCGATGGTCGACGGTGACTCACATCCCCGCGACGGTACTGAATTTTCGGTCCCCCCGTGATAAACAGGTCCGGGGGTCGACAGCTGTTCGATAACAGGCGATGCGGTGCTGAGTGGATGGTGGTGACCTGGTGGCGAGCAGTCTTGATGCGAATGCCATGGCTCACTCGCGCCGGCGAGGCCTGACTGCAACCGGTACTACGGTGATGATTCTGTGCCTGGTGGCCGGTTGGGGCGTCGTCTACTTCATCGGCCTGGTGGGTGCGCTGTGGCGTTTCCGCGAGCCGAATGCACCTGCGCCCGTACTCACGTTGTCGGATCAATGGATGGACCTTGCGGTCGGTCTGGTGCAGGTGGCGGTAGGGGCGGCGGCAATCGCTGCGGTGTATTTCGTTCGTCGTCGCACGTTGCCCGCGGTGTGGCCGATGCGTCGCGGCACTGCGCTCGAGGCCGCGCTCACCTGGTGCGCGGCGATCGGTGCCGCGTCTGCTGCGCTGCTCGTCTTGTCTCGCATGGACATCGTCCGATTCAGCTTCTCGGTTCCGGCCTCGGTCGAATCCGATTGGCTCGCAGTAGTTTCGGCTCTCACCGTGGGCCTACGCGAGGAGCCGATTCTGGTGGCGCTACCGGTGTTGCTGCTCGTGGGCCGGCTCCCGATCTGGGCAATCATGGCGTTGTCGGCGACGATGCGAGGCCTCCTCTACATGTACTTCGGTGGCGGCGGATTTCTGTGGGCATTGTGCTGGGGTGCCGCGGCGGTCTGGGTGTTCTACCGCTACCGGCGGCTGTGGGTGTTGATCGCCGTCCACGGACTGGTGATGAACATCCAGGTGTTCGATCGAGTGATTCCATCCGAGAATTCGGCGACCGTTCTGCAGTGGATCAACATTCTGATCCTGTTCGCGGCACTGCTGTGGTGGCTCACCCCGCGTGCGCTGGAGGCGTTCCTGCCGAACACGGTGGCCGTTCGGTACGGCGATGCGACCGTCGAGACGACTCCGGTGGTGGCCGAGGTGGTCCTGAACCCCGAGAAACTCGACCCCGACGAGTCCAGACGAGAGCCGCCGGTCAAGCCCTGACCATGCGGGCTTCGAGGCACTCCCAGATCGGGTCGAATTTCTCGGTGCCGTCCAGCTCGAATCGATGTTTGCGGTAGAACGCCACCGCACGATCGTTGGCCGCTGCCACCCATAGGTATGTCGATGCCTCCCGGTCGACGACGGTGGCCATGAGTTCTGTTGCGACTCCGGTGCCGTGGTGCTCGGGCACGACGTTCAGTGACCACAGTTCGGTCGGTGCCGGCGGATCGTCGTCGCGTGGTGGTCCGCCGGTGGCGAAACCGACGATGCGTGAACTACTGGTGTCGACGGCGCAGCGGGTCCGCACGCCGCGGCTCGACTGCTCGTCGCGGCGGGCGATGATCTGCTCCCATCGTTCGATGCGGTCGCGAGGGCGGATTGCATCGAGCTTGGCTCTGTTCATCATTCCCGCGTACGTCGCTTTCCAGATCGCCACGTGCGCTGCACCGAGCTGTTCTTCGTCGCCTGGGCGGATCTCGCGAATCGTGTAGCCGGCCACGGTTGTAGTTGTACCGCTACGGCTCGGGTTGTTCGTCGGATTTTCTTGTCGGACCCCTCTCGTACTATCGAATGCATGTTCGATAACGGTGGGTGGGGGTGGCGCAGACGCCGCCGGTCGACGACTGTATCGCGGGCTTTCTCGACGTCATTGCACTCAACCGTGTCAACGAGAACCTTGCTAGGGCGGCGACCGTGCTTGCGTACTGCGACGTGCTCGAGATGCGCCTCGAAGCAGCCGAAGCCGACGGCGGAGATCCGGGCGAGACCGTCCGCGGTGCCCTGTGCGATCTCGCCGTGACGATGACCGGAACGTGTCGCGATGCGTCCGTTGTGCACGATGTCGCGGAGCGTCTGCATCGAATGCCGTTGACCGCCTTACGTTTCGTGACCGGCAGCTTCGACTGGTCGACGGTGGTCACGATCACCTCGGTGCTGCACCGCGCCGGTGACGAGGTGATTGCGGCAATCGAGCACGAGGTCTGTGCGGCGGGTGGCCGAATGCGTCCGCAGGCGTTGCGCAACCGGATCTGGCGGCTGTGGATGAAAGCCGATCCGGTCGGAGCCGCAGCTGCCCGAGAGACCGCGAAGTCCGAGGAGGTCGGTGTGCGAATCGACCGCACCGGTCCGGGTGGGATCGCGTCGCTCATCGCGAAGATCACCGATCTCGAAGCAGCCGAAGCGGACGCCCTCATCGTCGAGATCGTCGGGACGGTCTGCAAGCGCGACCCACGATCGACGGGCACGCTGCGGGCCGCGGGTCTGATGGCGTTGCTGCACGGCGAGCATTCACTGGTGTGTCAGTGCGATCGCGGCGACGACTGCCCGGTGGCCGGCGCTGCCGACGATATCCCTCCTCGACGCGGGCATCTCCTCCAGATCGTGGTGGCGGTGGAGACGCTGCTGGGACTGTCCTCGGAGCCCGCAACCCTCGCCGACGGCACGCCCATCGACCCCGAAGTGGCGCGCATCGTTGCCACGGACGCGAAATGGCAGGCGCTGCTCACCGAGCTGGTCGAGATGCTGAAACCCGAACAGAGAAATTCGGGCGACGACGGATCGAACGACGATGGCCCGGATGACGACGGCCAGGGTAGCGGTGGCCCCGATGACGGCGGTCCGGACGATGATGGCCCCGATGACGGTGGTCCAGACGATGGTGGCCCGGACGGTCGTGGCAGCACGTGCAGCCCCCACGGACCGGCCCCGGAACGCCCCGATGGTGGTTCGGACTCCGGCCGCGGGAAGTCGAACGGTGATGGGGGCTTCGGCCCTGGCCGTGCCGACTCCCGCAGCGGCGATGTGTCTGGTTCGGTGTCGGGTCCGTTCGGGCCGTTCTCGACGGCTCCGCCGCTTTCGCGTCGGGTCGTCGGCATGGGCCGGGTGCGTGGTGCCGCCGAGCTTCCGTCCGCGCGTCTCGTGGATGCCCACTGTTGCCCACCCGTGAATCCGATACTGGGGGAGGAGTCTGTCCGTGACGGGCTCGTCGCACGGTGGCTTGCGTGGATTGCCGATCAGCCCGAGCGTGCTCGCGGCATCTTTCCCGACGGTCATGGCGGCGAATCGGCTCCGTCGCAGTCGGCGGTGACGTATCGGCCCGGTGCCCGCGTCGTCGCGTTCGTTAGGGCTGCCTATCGCACCTGTACGTTTCCGAATTGCGACGTGCCGTCGGCTCGGTGCCAGATCGATCATCTGGTTCCGTTCGATCACGGTGATCCTGAGCGCGGCGGTTGGACGATCGTGACCAATCTTCAGCCGGTGTGCGTGTTCCATCATCAGGCGAAGACCTCGGGGGCGTGGTCGGCGGTGATGCTCGCCGGAGGGGCCATTCTGTGGTCGAACTCTGTCGGTCTGCGCAGGGTCACGTTGCCGGAGTTGTGCATCGCAACCCCCCGGCCCTCCCGTCGACGGCGAAGGGCTTCGGCTCGGCCAGGGGCGAGTCCGGCCGAACCCACCCGTTGGGAGCTCGAGTACAGCGGGTGTGCACCGCCGACACTCGAGGACTTTCGTTGTGCAGCAACGGAAAACGAGAGGCAGAAGCTCGCGGTGAAGAGGCGGGCCTACCTCGAGCACTGTCGTGTCGTCCATGCGCGTGTTCGGTACGACCGCACCCGATACGACCCTCCGCCCTTCTGAACAACACCGTGCCGGTGTGGCACAGGCCGCTGGCCTGCTACCTTGAACGCCGTTCAAGTCTCTGGGGCAGGTCACCGTCCCACTCCTCGAGGAGCCACCCGTGTCAGATGTAGACCGCAGTACTCGCCGGCCGAGCCGTAAGGTCGGGCGAATGAACGTCTCGGCCCGCGACATGGCGCAGATCGCAGTGTTCGCAGCACTCATCGCCGCGCTCGGTCTGCCGGGATCCATCACGGTCGGATTCTCGGGTGTGCCCATCACCCTGCAGACCCTCGGCATCATCCTGTCCGGTGCCATCCTCGGACCCCGCAAGGGCACGGCGGCAGTCCTGGTGTTTCTCGCCCTGACGATGATCGGTCTGCCGCTGCTGGCGGGCGGGCGTACCGGCCTCGCAGCGGTGGCCGGGCCCACCGTCGGGTACCTCGTCGGCTGGATCCCGGCTGCATTCCTGATCGGCCTGCTCACTGCGCGAATCCTGCCCAAGTACACGATCGTGCTCGGCCTGCTGATCAACGCGGTCGGCGGAATCCTGGTCGTCTACGCATTCGGCATCATCGGGCTCGTTCTGCGCACCGACGTCGGACTCTGGGCCGCCGTCACGTCCAACGGACCGTTCCTGCCCGGTGACATCGCCAAAGTCGTCGTCGCGACCGTCGTCGCCAAGAGCGTCCACCGTGCGTACCCGGGCCTGATCAAGGCGTGACCCTCGAGCTGGGAGGTCGAGGCAACGGCACCGCGATCGTCCGGGCGGGTCGCGTGCTCACGTACACGGACCTCGACGCAGCCGTCGAGCAGTGGCCTCACCTCCCGGTGCACGATGCATCGACGCTCGATCTGCCCGAGGTGTTGATCTGTGTGTTCGCGGCGGCCAGGCAGGGCAGCGCGGTGCGGGTCGAGGATCCGGCCATCAGGCCGGAACGTGCCGACGAGCAGAGTCCCGACGCGTTCCTGCTGGTGGCGACGTCGGGCTCCACCGGTCGCCCGAAACCGCTCGCTCGCACCGTCGCGTCGTGGGTAAACAGCTTCCCCGAATTCACCGCCATCTCCGGTATCCGACAGTCCGACACCGTGCTGATCACCGGACCGCTGCACGCCACGATGCACCTGTTCGCAGCGGTGCACGCACTGTGGCTGGGGGCGTGCATCACCGATGATCCTGCGCAGGCCACTGCCGTTCATGCGGTGCCTGCGGTACTCCGTGACGTCCTCCGCCGGATGCCTCGCGCGAGGGTTGCCGTCGCTGCCGGCGCCGGCCTCGACGATGCTGCCGCGCAGACGATCTCGGCGCAGGACATCAGGCTGGTCGAGTACTACGGCTCGGCGGAGCTGTCGCTGGTGGCGGCACGAGTCGTGGGCGAGCACTCGTCACTGAGGCTGCTCCGTGACGTCGAAGCACGCACCGAGGACGGGTACCTGTTCGTTCGATCGCCGTACGCTGCACTGGGTGCGCGCGATTGGTTCGGCGTCGGTGATCTGGCCGAACTGAACGGGTCCGAACTCCTCGTCCACGGCCGCGGGGATGCAGCGATCAACGTGGGCGGAACCACCGTGATCGCCGAGGACGTGGAGAACATCCTGACCGCACTCGACGGCGTCCGAGCTGCGGCAGCGATCGGCACACCGCACGCGGTTCTCGGCGAAACAGTCTCTGCCATAGTCGAACTCGACGGAACCCGCGACCTCGACCTCGTCCGCGCCGACGCCCGCGCCATCATGGCCAAGGAAGCACTACCGCGACGCTGGACGGTGGTGCAGCAGTTGCCCCGCACCACGAGCGGCAAGATCGCGCGAGGGGCATTGCAGGGAACGGCCCTGCAATGATGATCCCTGCTGTGCATGCGCCCGTCATCGTTGCGGCGAAACGCACGGCAATCGGTATCGCCGGGCATGGCTTCGCCGATGTCACCGCCCCCGAGTTGGCCGCTCCTGTGCTGAAAGCTGTTGCGGCAGAGATCGACTCACTCGACATCCCGATCGACGACGTGATCCTCGGCAACTGCCTCGGTCCCGGCGGCGACGTCGCACGTGTCTCGGCGCTGCTCGCGGGTCTCGGTCTCGACGTTCCAGGTGTCACCGTCGATCGGCAGTGCGGATCCGGACTCGACGCCGTCGTGCAGGCCGCGTCGCGCATCCGCAGCGGCGACGAGACACTGATTCTGGCCGGTGGCGTCGAATCTGCCAGCACCAGTCCGTGGCGATTCTGGCCACCGGTCGACGGTGAAGCACCCGTCCGCTACACGCGAGCGCCGTTCGCGCCACCCGGCTTCGCGGACCCGGACATGGGCGTGGCGGCGGACGACCTCGCGCGAATCCGCGGTATCGGGCGCGAACGCCAAGATGCATACGCGGCACAGTCTTTCGCGCGCGCAGCGGTCTGCGACTTCTCGGCCGAGATCGTCACCGTGAACGACGTCGCAACCGACGAGCGTATCCGCCCCAACATGACCGCTCAGCGGCTCGGGAGGCTGCGCCCCACCTTCACCTCCGACGGTACCGTCACCGCGGGCAACTCCTGCGGAATATCCGACGGCGCAGCGATTCTGGCCGTCACCACGGCCGAGCGCGCAGCCGGGATGCCGGCGTTGCGCATCCTCGGTAGCGCGGTCGCAGGGTCCGACCCGGCTCTTCCGGGACTGGGTCCGGTGCCGGCGATCGAGAAACTGCTCGCCCGCACCGGGGTGCGCATCGCCGATATCGACACCGTCGAGATCACCGAGGCGTTCGCGTCGGTGGTGCTCGCGGTCTCGGACGAATTGGGCCTCGACGAAGGTCGCATCTGTCCGGAGGGTGGGGCCATCGCCATGGGGCACCCGTGGGGAGCGTCGGGCGCAATTCTACTGGTACGGTTGGCATCTCGAATGCTGCAACCCGGAGGACCGGCATTGGGCCTGGCGGCCTGCGCCATCGGCGGCGGGCAAGGGATAGCGATGCTGGTGGAGCGGGCAACATGAGCGAGGTTGTATGAGTACGGTCAGGTTCGAGAACATTTCGCACTCGTTCGGGGAGCGGCAGGTGCTCTGCGGCATCGACCTCGAGTTCGACGAGCGGCGCATCGGCATCATCGGATCCAACGGCTCGGGCAAGTCGACGCTCGCCCGGATGATCAACGGTCTGATCAAGCCCGATACCGGCCGCGTCACGGTCGACGGCGTCGATGCCGCGAAGAAGGGTGCGCAGGTTCGCAAGAAGGTCGGTTTCGTGTTCACCGATCCCGATTCGCAGATCGTGATGCCCACGGTCGCAGAGGATCTCGCGTTCTCGTTGCGCAGGTCCGGCCTGAGCAAGGCCGAGGTGGCCGAGCGGGTGGACGAAATTCTGGTCCGGTTCCGTCTGGATCGGCACCGCGACCATCCGGCGCACCTGCTCTCGGGTGGACAGAAGCAGCTGCTCGCCATCGGCGCGGTCCTCATCCGACGGCCGGAGGTGGTCGTTGCGGACGAACCGACAACGCTGCTCGATCTGCGCAATGGCCGCGTCGTCGCGCAGGCTCTGGATTCGATGGATCAGCAAGTCATCGTCGTGACCCACCAACTGGCACTGTTGGACAGCTTCGAGCGCGTCATCGTCATCGACGACGGGCGTGTCGCATTCGACGGGGCTCCCGCCGCGGCCGTTCCGGCCTACCGAGAGCTGATCGGATGATCGGTCTCTATCGGCCCGGGACCTCGCTGCTGCACCGGATGAGCCCGGGATCGAAGTTGCTGGCACTGATCGTCGCGATCCTGGCGACGGTGATCTTCGCGCGCACTCCGCTCGAAGTAGGTGTGGTGGCGCTGCTGGTCGCGGTGTTGTTCGCAGTGGCTCGCATTCCGGCGAAAGTGGCACTGGCGCAACTACGTCCGGTGCTGTGGATGCTGTTGATCATCGGTGTGTTCCAGGTGATCATCACTACCTGGCAGCGCGCTGTGGTGGTGTGTGGGGTGCTGGTGATCTCCGTTGCTCTGGCGTCTCTGGTCACCCTCACCACCCGGGTGACCGACATGCTCGATACCGTCACCAGGGCGCTCGGTCCCGTCCGACGCTTCGGCGTCGATCCGGATCGCATCGGACTGCTCCTGGCCCTCGCCATTCGGTGCATCCCGCTGCTCGCGTCCATCGTTCAGGAGGTGTCGCAGGCGCGTAAGGCACGGGGACTGCAGTGGTCGATGACGGCGCTGGCAACCCCGGTCCTGGTGCGTGCTCTCCGTACCGCCGACGCCATGGGAGACGCGCTCGTTGCGCGCGGTGTGGATGACGATGACGTGAGAAGAGACGATGACCAGTGAGTTGCTCGCCGCCCGGATAGCGCGGCATTCCGACAGTCCCGAGGCGGCGGTCGTCGATGCGACCGGGGGGATCTCCTATCGTGAATTCTGGGGTGCGGTGGAATGCACCGCGGGCTCGTTGGCGGGGTCGAGTCGCATCGCGGTGTTGCCGACGTCGGATATCGGGTCCTTGGTGGTCGTCGTCGCGGCGATGCGTGCCGGGGTGAGTGTCGTTCTGCTGCATCGACATCTGTTGGCTCGTGAATTCGCCGACGCCATGGCGGTGTGCCGGCCCTCGCTGATTGTCGCGCATCCGCGTCAGCACGGGCGGTTGCATGGTTGGGGTGCAGGCAACGTGGTCGCACCGGACGGTCTTGCGCTCGGGCCCACCGAAATCATCGCCACGCCCACACCGAAATCGGAGTTGCTCGTGGGCGTCACCTCCGGAACCACCGGTCCGCCCAAGTTGTTCGTGCGCAATCAGGCGTCGTGGGCGGCGACGCTGGATCGCTCCGATGCCCTGTTCGATCTCGGTCCGGGGGATCGGGTGTCCGCGCCCGGCACTCTCGATCACACGCACTTCCTCTACGGTGCGTTGCACGGACTGACCCGGGGTGCGACGGTCGACCTGCGGGAGCCGGCAGCGGCGCTCGAAGATGCTGCGACTCATCTGTATTCGGTCCCGACCATTGCCTGGGACATCGCTCGTTCGGGAGTGCGATCGGCGAGTGTCCGTGAGGTGCTCTCGTCTGCGGCGCGGTGGGCGGAATCGGGTAGGGCAGCGCTGGCGGCGGTACTGCCCAACGCTGGGCTGACACACTTCTACGGGGCGTCCGAGCTGAGTTTCGTGTCCTACGACCGAAGTGAACGCGATGGCGCAGAAATCAGTGGGCAGGTGTTCGACGGGGTCGAGATCGAGATCAGGGACGAGCTGCTGTACGTCCGCAGCGACATGCTGTTCGACGGCTATCTGAGCCGAGTGGGAGACCACATGACCCTGACGAACGGTCCGGACAACTACGGATGGATGACGGTCGGCGATCGCGGCAGGGTCGAGGACGGTCGCCTGACCTTGCGCGGCCGCGGCAGCGAGACGATCGTCCGTGCCGGTCTCACGGTGGAGTTGACTCCGATCGAGGCAGCCCTGCTCGCAGTTCCCGGTGTGCTCGAGGCCGGGGTGGTCGGGTTGCCCCACGACCGAACCGGCGAGGAACCTGCGGCCGGAGTCGTTGTTGCGCAGAACGATCCGATATCGGTGGCTCGGATTCGCCGGCACCTACGCACCGTACTGCCGGGTCCCAGCCTGCCGGTGGTGCTTGCCGTCGTGGACAGCCTGCCGCGTACGCCGCGCGGCAAGCTCGATCGTCAGGCTCTGGCGGCGACCTTGGCCACGGTGCGCACCGTCGGCTCGCCCGACGCTCCTGTGACGACGAACCAGACGGTGAGCGCCCCTCCGTCGTAGCGGTGGCGCAGAGTGACACGCTCGTTCGCCAACACCGGGCTCAGGTATTCGATGACGGCTCGGTGCGGCGCGGCAGCCAGCTCGGGCACGTCCACCAGCAACTCCTCGATCGCATGCCAGTAGACAGCGTTGTTGAGGTGGTTGAACGGATCGATATCGGTTGCGCGCAAGGGAAATTCGAGGTCGGTCGGCGATTCGGCCTGCACCGGCTCGGTCAACCACGCCTTCCATCGCAACCGGTGCTGATCGGTGGTGCGTCCCAGCATTTCCAGTGCGCCGTCACTGATGCGGGTCGGCATTCCGGTGTCCTTGCTGATGTTGATCCAGAAGCCCTCGGTCTCGATGCGCCCACCCTTCGGTGTCGTCAGTGCCACCCGCATGTTGGACCATCGCGTGGACATCGAGGAACACCAGCGCCGCATGTGGACGCGGTCCGGGAAGTGGATCGGCTCGAAGACGTCGATGACGGTGCGTCGCACGATCCACATCGGATCGGTCTTGCCCAACGGTGTGGCATCGAGGTTGTCGGTGCCGATGTCCTGCAGGTAGCGGGCAACGCCGTCGAACCGCAGTCGGTTGTTCGGATCGATGTCGCCGGTCCGCACCGGCCAGCTGGCCTCGAAACCCTCACCGGGCGGCGGCTCCGGTGCCAGTTCGTCGTCGAAGCCTGCCGGTTCCACGCGTGCATTGGTCACGATGGCACTGTACGCGGACAGGCCGAATGTGCACTGTCAGACGATGTGCCGGGCCCGCATGCCGTCGAACACCGGTGCCACACGCACCACGTCTCCGGTGGTGGGAGCGTGCACCATCTGCCCGTTGCCCATGTAGATCGCCACGTGACCCGGCCCGGCCGGGCCGAAGTTTCCGAACAGCAGGTCGCCCGGTTGCGCGAGCTCCATCGGGACCTCGGTGCCCACGTTCCACTGGGTTTCCGAGGTGCGGGGCAGTGTCACTTTCCCGCCCGAGGCCTTGTACAGGGCATACGACGTCAGGCCTGAGCAGTCGAATCCACCGCCGGATGGTCCGTTGATGTTTCCGCCGCCCCATACGTACGGCAGTCCCAGGTAGTCCATCGCCAACTGCACCGATCGGCCGCCGATTCCGGTGAGGTCGAGTCCGGCGAAGGGCGTCAGGATCGCGGCGAACTGCGCTTCGGTCGCTCGGATGCGAGAGACGTACGGCTTGGTCTGCGTCTCGTAATCGAATGTGCCCGAGGGCATGCCGCCCGATCGCAATACAGCCCCTGCGCCTGCGTTGTATCCGGCCAGGGTCAGATCCAAGGTGTCACCGGACACCTTGCCCTCCCGCTTCCACCCGTCGACCTGTCCGTAGATATCGCACAGCAGTGTGCCCGACGCCATCACCGAATCGCCGATGCTGTTGACGTCGGCGACGCCGTTGCCGTCGTAGTCCTTGCCGTACGTGGCCCATGTGCCGGGCATGAACTGCCCCGGTCCCTGCGCGCCGGTGCTCGAGACCGGAGCGGTTGGGCCGTGTCGAAAGCCGTTCTCGGCGGCATACAGTGCCGCGATGGTCGTCGCCTTGACGCCGCCGCAGATGTTGCCTGCCTTCTGCAGCCACGGCACGAAGGCCGTGATGGCTCCCACTGCACCCAAACCGATCGGGCCCACGTTGATGCCGGTGAACGTGGCGGGTTGACCGGGGAACAGCGCACGCCGAATGGCCTCGGCCGACGCCATGAACGCGGTCTGGGTGGCGATGTCGGCGGCGGTGTACGTCCGGCCGGCGAATTGAACGGCACCCGCCCCGAGGGCGGCTGCGGTGGTGGACACCGCATTCGACGAGAACACACTGAACGGCAGTGGCGCAGAGGGGGAACCGGCAGTCGACGTGGTCGACAGTGCGGCGGGCAGGGCGGCAGCAGTCGTCGGGTCGGTCGGTATCGCAGAACCCTCGGCTGTATCCGTGCCTGCTGCTTCTGCGCCTGCCGCCTCCGCGTCGGCTGCTTCGATGTCTTCCACCGTCGGCAGAGCGGGGAGCATCGGTTCGGCGGCGGTGTGTATGCCCTCGGCGGCGTCGGAGAGGGTGCGGTCGGCGATGTCGGCGGCAGGTTGGGGCAGGGTCCCCAGGAGTTCGGTCCACTGATCACTCATCGTGTTCGCCTGATCCTCGGCATCGGCGGCAATCGCGGCCGCCTGATCCTTCACCGCCTGGTCGGGAATCGGAGCCGGGGCGTCGGTTCCGGCGACAACTCCGGCGGCGGACACGATGACGGCAACGATGACTGCGAATGGATCGCCTGCCATGTATCGACTCCTGCTACTCGAACGACCTTCCCCGAGCCAGTGGCTGTGATCAGGCTCACTCGGGTGCTGCTCCCATCATGCACGGTGCAGACGTTCGACTCATGAGTTTTGCGAAACTGTCAGAACAGGGATGCCCAGTAGTCCGAGAAGCGGATTCCGATGAGCGCGACGACGATTGCGTACCACACCGCGAGCAGCGTCCACCGCCATTCGAGGAAGAGGCGACCGACGGTGCCGCCGTTGTTCGGTCCGGAGCCGATCAGTCGGCTCAGAGCCAGCACGAACAGCGGCATCGTCACCGCCCAGACCACCATGCAGTACGGGCACAGGGCGTTGATCTCGTACAGGCTCTCGAAGATCAGCCAGTGCACGAACACTTCACCGAGCAGCAGGCCGCCGCTCATGCCGAGCCAGAACCAATGCGGCAGTTCGACGCGGCCGAGCCACAGCACCCCGGCGACGAGCGCGACGGAGAACGCGACGATACCGAGGATGGGGTTCGGAAAACCGAACAGCGCAGCCTGTTTCGTCACCATCACCGACCCGCACGAGAGCACGGGATTCAGGCTGCACGACGGGACGTACGACGCGTCCTCGAGCAGTTTGAATCGCTCGATCGTCAGCGTCAGCGCTGCGAGCAAGCCGAGAGCGCTGAACAGGGTGAAGACAGCGGCACCAGCGCGGGTTCTCATGTCGGTCGTCGGATGCTGCTCAGCTACCGGCGGCGGCGGTGAGAATGTTCTCCGGCGTCGGGTTGGCGATGTCGGTGCCGTTGACCCGCACGTTCGGTGTTCCGTTGATGCCTTCGCCGAGGACCGACTGTGTCTGGGTGGTGACCCAATCGGTGTAGCTGCCGTCGGTGATGCACGACGCGACGGCGGGGGAGTCGGCACCTGCAGCGGCGGCGATCGCGACGAGTTCGTCGTCGGTCAGTCCGGTACCGCCCTCGGACGGCTGCTGCTCGAACATGGCGGTGTGCCAGTTCATCCAGTTGTCGCGGTCGTTCTCGGCGACGCAGATCGACGCACTGGCCGCGCGGGTCGAGTACATGGTTCCGTTCGAGAACCGGTCGAGAATGGAGATGGGCCGGTAGTCGACGGCGACATTGCCTGCGTCGGCCAGCTGCTGCAACGTCGATCCGCTGACGGACTCGAAGTTCTTGCACGCCGGGCACTGGAAGTCCTCGACGACGCTGATGACGGTGGTGGCGTCGGGATTGCCGAAGCGGATGGCACCGTCGTCCGTCAGCGACGTGGGGGTGAGCTGGGCACCGGTCGACCCGCTGGAGCCGGCGGCCGATGCATCCCCCGACGTCGAATCTCGGTTGACGATGAAGAGAGCGATCGCTGCCACGAGCGCGATCAGAACGACTGCGACGACCACCTGAACGAGAGTCCGACGATTCTTGTCGCCGTTCTGCATGGCCTTGATGTCTTTGGAGACGTTCTTGCTCGTGTTCACGGCGACCAGTTTAGGCAGTCGATCCTGAGTGCCGGATGAGAGCCGGCGTCAGCCCAGAGATGTGTCAGACCAGGGATGCGAGTCGTTGGATGGCGAAGCGATATCCGTCGATCCCGAGCCCGGCAATGACGCCGCTGGCGATGGGGGAGACGAAGGAGTGATGCCGAAATTCCTCGCGGGCATGCACGTTGGAAATGTGCACCTCGATGATCGGCACCTCCGGGATCACGAGCGCGTCGCGCAGCGCCACGGACGTATGCGTCAACCCGCCCGGATTGATGACGATGCCCGACGCCACCCCGCGGGCCTCGTGGATCCAGTCGATGATCTGACCCTCGTGGTTGGACTGCTCGGCTCGGACGGTGAGACCGTGCTCGGCACCGGTCTTCTCGCACAGGGTGACGACGTCGGCGAGGGTGGCGTGGCCGTACACCTCGGGCTGCCTGGTTCCGAGCATGTTCAGATTCGGACCGTTGAGCACCAACACCTGCTTGGCCACGACGTCACTCCTTTTCCTGCTTCGGGTACTACCGAGTCCGATCATTTCACAGCGGGTTGACACAATCGTCCGGTGAAGGCAGTGACCGCGTGAGAACAGTGTGGGTGGTGTGGGGCATCGGTGTCTTCGCCTACATCGTCGGGGTGCTGCATCGGACGTCCTTCGGCGTCGCGGGCCTGAGTGCGGCCGATCGGTTCTCGGTGTCGCCGTCCTTGCTGTCGTCGTTCGTGGTGCTGCAGGTGGTCGTGTACGCGGGGATGCAGATCCCGGCCGGGGTACTGCTGGATCGCATCGGTTCGCGGAAGATGATCGCCGCGGGCGCGCTGATCATGGCGACGGCTCAGATCACGCTGGCGCTCACCGAATCGCTCCCCGTCGCCGTGGCCGCGCGAGCGTTCGTCGGCGTGGGCGATGCGCTCACCTTCATCTCGGTGCTGCGATTGGTGCCGCGCTGGTTCACGCCCCGGCGAGTACCGATCGTCTCGCAGCTGACGGGTCTGCTGGGCCAGCTCGGCCAGGTGCTCTCGGCGGTCCCGTTCCTGATCCTGTTGAACGGACCCGGCTGGACGTTCGCGTTCGGCAGCGCAGCGGCGCTCGGGCTGCTTGCCCTGGTGCTGGTTCTCGCCCTCGTCCGAGATCGGCCCGACGACGGAGCTGCTCCCGTGTTCGAGCCGACGACGTTGCGACAGACCCTCGCCTCCATCGCCGAGGTGTGGCGACGGCCCGGCACGCGGCTCGGCTTCTTCTCGCACATGGGCACCCAGTTCTCGATCACGGTCTTCGCGTTGCTGTGGGGTGTGCCGTATCTGACGTCGGCGCAGGGCCTGTCGGCGTCGACGGCCGGAGCGTTGCTGACGGTGTCGGTGGCGGCCGCGGTGGTGTCGGGCATCGTGGTCGGGCTCCTCACCGGGCGTTACCCGATGCGGCGGTCGTGGCTGGTGCTGGCGATCATGATCAGCAACGCCGCGATGTGGGCCATCGTGCTGTCGCTTCCCGGGCCTGCGCCACTGTGGTTGCTGGTGCTGCTCGTGGTGGTGATCTCCGTGGGTGGTCCCGGTTCGGTGATCGGTTTCGACCTCGCCCGCACGTTCAATCCGAGCGCCAACCTGGGGACGGCTCAGGGGATGGTGAACATCGGCGGCTTCCTGGCGTCACTGTTGGTGATCGCGGGGATCGGATGGATTCTCGACGCGATGGGTGGCTACACGTTCGACAGCTTCCGGGTCGCATTGCTCGTGCAGTTCCCGGTGTGGATCATCGCGATCACCGGAGTTCTGCTCACGCGCCGCAAGACCAGACGAGTGCTCGCGGCCGAGGGAATTCATCCGCACACGATGCGTGAGGTGCGGGACCGGATCCGGCGCAAATAACTCTTTGCACCGACGGCATTCTGCGCGCATGCTGGTGTCCCAATATCGTTGTAGGACACAAACAAATGCTACGTAAAGGTGCGTCAAAGAGATGGTAACCGAGCCTGAAGTGACCCCCGCGTCCGGCGAGTATTCGCATCGCGAGATCATGACGATTCTGTCGGGCCTGATGATGGGCATGTTCCTCGCGGCGCTCGATCAGACCATCGTCTCGACGTCTGTCCGCACCATCGCCGACGACCTCAACGGGTTCTCGGTGCTGGCCTGGGTCACCACGGCCTACCTCATCACCTCGACGGTCTCGACCCCGTTGTACGGCAAACTCTCCGACCTCTACGGGCGCAAGCCGTTCTTCATGACGGCCATCTCGATCTTCGTCGTCGGATCGATGCTGTGCGGCATCGCGACGTCGATGTACGAGCTCGCCGCCTTCCGCGCCATCCAGGGCCTCGGTGCAGGCGGTCTGATGTCGATGGCGCTGGCGATCATCGGCGATATCGTGCCTCCGCGCGAACGTGCCAAGTACCAGGGCTACTTCCTGGCCGTGTTCGGCACGTCCAGCGTGCTCGGACCGGTCATCGGTGGCCTGCTCGCCGGGCAGTCGTCGATTCTCGGAATCACCGGCTGGCGTTGGGTTTTCTACATCAACGTCCCCCTCGGCATCATCGCGCTCGTGGTGGTGTGGCGAGTGCTCAATCTGCCGGTGTACCGCCGCGAGGCGCGCGTCGACTGTTGGGGCGCAGTGCTTCTCAGCGTCGGCCTGGTACCGCTGCTCATCATCGCCGAGCAGGGTCGCGTGTGGGGATGGAGCTCGCCGCGGGCCCTGCTGTGTTTCGGAATCGGCATCGTCGGCGTCATCGCGTTCGTGCTCGCCGAGATCAAGATGGGCGACGACGCCCTGATTCCCATGCGATTCTTCCGAAACCCGTTGTTCTCGTTGTGTATTGCCGTCAGTGTCATCGCCGGTGCGGCCATGTTCGGTGGCATCTCGCTGCTGCCTCAGTATCTGCAGGTGGTCAAGGGATCGTCGCCGACGCTGGCCGGCTACCAGACTCTGCCCCTCGTCGGTGCCCTGATGGTCGCGTCGATCGTCTCGGGTCGGATGATCTCGAAGACGGGACGCTACAAGATCTTTCCGATCGTCGGTACGGCACTGATGGCGCTCGCGATGTTCGTCTTCCACTACGTGCACGCCGATACCCCGCTGTGGCAGACGATGGTCGTCATGGGCGTGTTCGGCCTCGGGCTCGGTTCGATGATGCAGCCGCTGACCCTGGCCATCCAGAATGCGATGCCGCCCAAGGACATGGGTGTATCCACCTCTGCCGCAACGTTCTTCCGGCAGATCGGTGCGACGGTCGGCGTTGCCGTCTTCCTGTCGATGCTGTTCACCCAGCTCACCCCGAAGACGGGAGACGCGTTGATCGCCGCCAGTTCGACCCCGGCATTCCAACAGGCAGTACAGAGCGCCGCCACGAGTTCCGATCCGCTCGAATCGGGTTTCGCTCGAGCCATCGCCTCGGGTGACGCCTCCGTCGCAGGCAGTGCACTGCAGGACAGCTCGTTCATTCAGAAGCTCGAACCGGCTCTGGCCGAGCCGTTCCGCATCGGGTTCTCCGACGCCATGGATTACGTGTTCCTGGCCGTGTCGATCCTGATGGTCCTCGGATTCGTACTGGTGCTCTTCCTCAAGGAGGTTCCGCTGCGCACGATGTCCGGCCTGGCCGCTGCGCAGCAGGAACGAGACGAAGAACGAGCGAACGAGGCAGGCACCGGACTGCTCTGATGGCGTGAAGTCCGATGCCGTGAATCCTGGGACCAGGTACGGCTCGGTCCGGTGCGGGCCCCGGGAGCGTCGATCCGCTCAGGTCGAAGGTGCGGTGATGCCTCGGAACAGCACGTCGAGACCCAACTCGAGTTCGAGGGCACCGTCGTACTCGGTGATCAGAGGTGGCAGCGTCGACAGCAGGGGAAATGTGTCGATGGGGAGTCGGCGCAGAGCGAGGCTGAGGCGGTCGCCGGTCTCGTCCGGGTTGGCGGTCGTTTCCTGGGTCTCGCTCAGTAGATGGCCGCGTAGGAAGGAGATCATCAGCCGATAGCTCGTCAGGGCCTCGGGCAGCGTGAATCCCGCGGTGGTCAGCAGAATCAGAATGTTCTCGAGTGAGGCCAGTGACCGGGGCGTGCCCAATCCCAGTGGAGTCGCCTGAGGGCAGGTGGTCAGCAGCACCGCCGCGTGTGGGTGTTGGAGGGCGAGCTCACGGTAGTGCCGCGCAAAAATTCTGAGCTGACGCTGCCAATCGGGGTCTGAGCCGTCGACGCAGACGAGTGTGCCCAGTACCGAATCTGCGATGGCGTCGAGCAACGCCTGTTTGGTGGGCAGGTATCGGTAGACGGTCATCGGATCGCGATCGATCGATGCCGCGAGGCTCCGGATCGTCAGGCTGTCGAGGCCGGTTCGATCGACGATGCTCAGGGCGGCGGACACCACGTACTCGCGGTCGATCTTGATATTGGAGTGTGGGCCGGGTCGGTTCGTCGTGGACATCGGTAGGCAACCTCTCGAAAGCAGTGAACCGACCGGTAAGTAGGGGGCAAACAAACTTGTTGTTCGACAACACTTTTCGCTTGACTCATTATCCTACACATGGTGTGCTGTAGCTCTACACCGTAGAGATACGGGGAAACTCTTAGTTGCGGAGTGGGCACGAGCCTCCGCTGATCGCATAGTTGTGTCACCTTGCCGAACTCCGTCGGCCGGTGACGTCATCGAATACGGAACCGCGATACCTCCACGCACTCGGATCGGTCCGGGGCGGCCGTTGAGCGTCGCGACATCAATTGCTGCGCAATCGAACTCGTCGGGGGATCGATTGCGCGGTTCACGAAGTCCGGCAACAAGTCCGCTTCGCCCAACCAGCAGAACGGTATGCAATCCATGCCCGCTTCACAGCACACGTGCACGTCGACCCCCATCAGGCGCAGGGGCAGAACCCTCGTTCCGCTTGCCGGTTCGGTCGCTTTGGCCACCAGCGCACTCATGCTGATCAACGTCCCCGCAGCCGAGGCTCAACCCACCACCGTCGAACTCGGCACCGCGGAGAGTTATGCCGTTCTGGCCGGCTCCAAGATCACGAACACCGGCCCGTCGAGGATCGGCGGCAACGTCGGAGTGAGCCCAGGCGTCGGTGTCGAACCGTTCATCACCGGATTCCCACCGGGAGAGCTCACCAGTGGAGTTATCAACGACCGCAATTCGGTTGCAGCGCAGGCGAAAGCGGATCTGAGTACCGGATACGACGACGCCGCCGGTCGACCGGGAGCAACCTCGACCGGAGTCGAACTCGGCGGACAGACATTGTTGGCCGGGTTGTACGGTTCGGGCACGTTCGGCCTGACCGGAACCCTCACACTCGACGCGCAGGGCAACTCCAACGCCGTGTTCATCTTCCAGGCGGCATCGACGCTGATCACGGCATCCGACAGCAGTGTCTCGCTGATCAACGGGGCCAACCCGTGCAACGTGTTCTGGCAGGTCGGAAGCTCGGCCACACTCGGCACCGGTACCGATTTCGTGGGCACGATCATGGCACGAGCGTCGATCACCGCGACCACGAATGCCGATGTGCAGGGACGGCTACTGGCTCTGGACGGAGCTGTCACCCTCGACTCGAACACGATCACCAACCCGGGTTGCGGAACCACCGAGCCGCCCGTGACCACCACACCTCCGATAACGACCACGCCTCCGGTGACCACGACATCTCCGGAGACCACCACGCCTCCGGTGACCACGACATCTCCGGAGACCACCACGCCGCCCGTGACCACGACATCTCCGGAGACCACCACGCCTCCGGTGACCACGACATCTCCGGTGACCACCACGCCGCCCGTGACCACGACATCTCCGGGTGACGGTGGCGGTACGCCGGGTGACGGTGGCGGTACGCCGCCGATCGTCATCGAGGTGCCCCCGATTCCGGGTGTGCCGCCGGTGATCACCATCCCGCCGATCCCGGGTGTCCCGAACGTGCCGAACCAGCCGAACGTGCCGAATCAGCCCAACGTGCCGAATCAGCCCAACGTGCCGAATCAGCCGAACGTGCCGAATCAGCCGAACGTGCCGAATCAGCCGAACGTGCCGAATCAGCCGAACGTGCCGAATCAGCCCAACACGCCTGATCAGCCGATCACACCGGGTGGCCCGGATCAGCCGGGCACGTACAACCCCGGTGGCCAGATCACACAGATCCCGAACGGTGGTGTCGACACCGGTGACGGCAGTACCGTGAACCGTTCGACTGCAACGTCGTTCGCTCCGATGTGGACATTGCTGGCGGTACTCGCGGTCGGTGCTTTCTCTGCCTTGGCTCTGACTCGTCGTCGGAACTGATCGGTGAGACCTACCGTCGAGGTATCGGTACATTCGGCCGAATCCGCCCGCACCACGACCCGTCATCGGGTCGTGGTGCGGGCGGTGGCAGCGGCGTTCCTGGTGCTGCTGTCGCTGGTTGCCGGCTGCGCAACGCCCTCGGATGCCGGCCCCGCGCAGAACGAGTCGATGCCCTCGGCTTCTGGTCCCGCCGTCGTCACGCCGTCGGGTGAGGTCGGTGCCGAATCGTCGTCGGCGCCCGGGTCCCCGCCTGCGCGCCTCGAGATCGGTGCGATCGGCGTCGACTCCGATGTGATGGGTCTGGGTCTGCGTCCGGACGGATCGATGGAGGTACCCGCGGGCGGTTTCCCCGCCGGTTGGTACACCGGGTCGCCGGTTCCGGGGCAGCTGGGACCGTCGATCGTTGCGGGGCATGTGGATTGGGGCGGCAGCCCCGGTGTCTTCTACCGGCTGCGCGATCTCGAACTGGGCGACGATGTCACCGTTGTCAGCCAGGACGGCGGCACGGTCCGGTTCGTCGTCAGCGCGGTGGAGCAGTATCCGAAGGATGCGTTTCCCACCGACAAGGTCTACGGAGACATCGACCACCCAGGCTTGCGCTTGATCACCTGTGGCGGCCAATTCGACTCGGATATCTCCAGTTACGACGACAACATCGTCGTGTACGCCGATCGCGTCTGAGCGAGCTCTCTCGCTCACAGCAAGTTCGCAGGCTGCTCCCAGCCCGGCCGACGGTCCATCGCACATTCTCGTAGTCGACAACTTCGACGAACAGGATCTGCGATGACTGCCCAACTCGACCGACCGGCCGCGATGCCTCCGTCGCACGCCCGCCAGCCGTCCTGGCAGGACAGGTGGTGGTATCGCCGCCGGCACCTGCTCGGGCTGCTGGTTCTGCTCGCGGCCACGGCAACGCTGTACCTGTGGAACCTGACGGCAAGTGGCTACGCGAACACCTTCTACGCCGCTGCGGTGCAGGCAGGAACCAAGGACTGGACGGCGTGGTTCTTCGGATCGCTCGATTCCGAGAACTTCATCACCGTGGACAAGCCGCCGGCCGCACTGTGGGTGATGGGACTGTCGGCTCGGGTCTTCGGATTCTCGAGCTTCAGCCTGCTTCTTCCCCAGGCGCTGATGGGTGTTGCCTCGGTGGCGACGGTGTATGCCGCGGTCAAACGCGTCGCGAACCCCACGGCTGGTTTGCTCGCCGGCTTCGCCTTGGCGTCTGTTCCTGCGGCGGCGTTGATGTTCGACTTCGACAACCCCGACGCGCTGCTCGTCCTTCTCATGACACTCGGCGGCTACTTCGTCGTGCGGTCTCTGCAGACTTCGGCCGGGCGTCGGGCTGCGATGTGGCTCGCGTTGGCCGGTGTGGCGCTCGGGTTCGCGTTCCTCACCAAGATGTTGCAGGGATTGTTGGTGCTGCCCGCGTTCGGGTTCACGTATCTCGTTGCGGGACAACCGCAGTTGCGGGCCCGGTTGCTGCATCTCGTCGGCGCGTTCGCAGCGCTGATCGTCGCTGCGGGGTGGTGGGTGTTGACGGTTCAGTTGTGGCCGGAGAGTGCCCGACCGTACATCGGTGGATCCACCGACAACACCGTGATGGATCTGGTGCTCGGGTACAACGGGCTTGGCCGAATTTTCGGTAACACCGGCGGTGGCGGGATGGAGGCTCCGGCCGGAATGAGTGCCGGGGCAGCCGGGTCCAGCTTCGGCGGCTCGACCGGTCTGGACCGACTGTTCGGCAGCGAGATGGGAATCCAGATCTCCTGGCTCATCCCGGCGGCCCTGGTGGCGCTGGTCTTCGGGTTGATCGCTCGTGGCCGAGCGCCACGTACCGACCTTCTCCGTGCCTCGCTGATTCTGTGGGGCGGCTGGTTCCTGGTGACAGCGCTGATCTTCAGCTACATGTCCGGAACGATCCACCCGTACTACACCGTCGCGCTCGCCCCTGCACTCGCGGGCATGATCGGAACCGGCGGCTACGCGCTGTGGCTTCGACGCGAATCGATATGGGGCAGAGCCGGTATGGCCACCATGATGGTTGCGGCCGGTGCCTGGAGCTGGGTGTTGTTGCACCGCAACGCGGACTGGCTGCCGGCACTGAAATGGATCCTGTTGGTGGGAACAATCGTCGCTGCTGTGATGATTCTGTTCGCCGGGCGGTACCGAAAGCTCACCGCCGCTGCGTTGATCCTCGGAGCCGTGGCCGGTCTCGGCGGCGGCGCGTCGTATGCCATCGCTACGACGACGAACGCGCACAGTGGTTCCATCCCCACTGCAGGTCCGACCGGTGCAGTCAGCGACGGAGGCCTGGGTGGAATGCCGGGCGGCGGTATGCCTGGTGGTGGAATGCCGAGTGGTGGAATGCCGACGGGAGCGATGCCGGGTGATGCTGCTCCGAATGATGCTGTGCTGAATGATGCTGTGCCGAATGATGCTGTGCTGGAAGGTGATGCGGCCATGGCTGCCGATGCGGCCGATCTTCCGGCAGGCTTCGGCACCGGTGACGGCGGCACAGGCGGCATGCCCAGCATGGGTGGCATGGGCGGTGAGACCGACGAGGAGTTGACGGCTCTGCTCGAATCCACGACCACGAGGTGGTCCGCTGCGGTGAACGGTTCGATGTCCGCAGCCGGATACGAGTTGTCGTCCGATACGGCCGTCATGGCCATCGGCGGGTGGAGTGGTGATCCTGCGCCGTCGCTCGACGAGTTCATCGAGTACGTCTCCAACCACGAGGTGACGTACTACGTGTCCGGAGGAATGGGTGGCGGTATGGCTCGTGGAGGAATGGGCGGCGACTCGGAGAGTACGTCCTCACAGATCCAGGAGTGGGTCGAGGCGAACTTCACGGCGACCACGGTCGGCAGCGCGACGGTGTACGACCTGAGTACCTACGCAGGCTGACACCCACGAACGACTACGCACTGTTGTTCCGCCGCAGACGTATTCGACTGCGGCGGAACACCTGTGTGCACTCCCGGGTCCGGTCAGAAGGGCGGTGGCTCGTCGTCGGGTGCCGAGGCGGGCATCGGGGTCGGTTGTGGATCCGCCGGCGTCGGGGTCGGCGAATCGCGCCGAGGTGCCGACCCTCTCGGCTTCGAGTGGATCTTCGGTAGGTGGCTGAAGTCCGCGAGTTGTGTCGTGCCGGGAACCGTGATCGCGGTGGTGCCGGCGTTCGAGAGCCAGAACTCGACACCGTCGGCGAGCATGACGGGAGTCCACAGGCCCATGGTCTTGAGGCTGTGGTGGTAGCGGCACAGGCAGTGCAGGTTGGTGTCGATGGTCCAGCCTCCCGTCGAGGGGTCGCGATGGAGATACGGCACGATGTGGTCGATCTCGCATTGCTGGGCCGGGACATCGCAGCCCGGGTGTCGACAGGTGCGGTCGCGGTACCGAATACGTTCTGCGAGTGCAGTAGTGGGCCGATAGACGAGCGCTCCGGGTGGTGGCAGCACCAGGCCGCCGTGCCCGTCCGGGTGCAGCGCGAGCCCGAGGGTGGGTTCTGCTGCGATTGCCGCTTCGAGTTCGGCAACGAACGTGTAGGTGCCGCGATACGGGGTTGCGACACAGCTGTTTCGCGGTGATTGTGCGGACTTCGGGGCTTGCGGGGGCCGAGGAACAGTATCGCCGACCCGACGACGACTGCGCCCCAGGGGATGGAACACCACATGCGACCTGCTGCCCTCGGACCGGCTGTTCTTACGTGCCTTCGATCCTCGTGGCTTCGCACCTCTCGATCCGCCGTGGTTCTTTCCACCGCTGCCGCTGCCGCTGTCGGTCCTGTTGTCGACAGCCTTGTCTTCCTTACCTGCGTCATTCTCGGTGTCGGTGTCGGTGTCGGTGTCGGTGTCGGTGTCGGTGTCGGTCTCGAGATCGATGAGTGATTCCAGGTCGTCGCCGTAACCGAGTTTCTCGGCGAGGTTGCGTGCCTCGGTGAGAAGAATCTGCCAGTGCGCGTTGTCGGCGAGCTCCCGGGCGTATTCGGCATCGATGGTGCCGTGCCCGGACAGGTGCGCAGGATTGGACAGCAGACCGGCGAGCGTGGCGAGGTCGACCGTGATCACGGTCAGCGGCGCACGCCGATCCGGGCGTGAGGTATCGGCCGTGCACGGATTGTCATCGTCGGGCTCGCACAAGCATGCTATCGACGACTCCTGATGCAGCAGAGCAACATACGCGGCTGCGCGCTTCTGCCCTTTGTTTCGCGGATCGCGTCGGCAGACGGTAGCGGCCATCTCGTTGATGAGTTGCCAGGCCGCGGCGGCGTCCGCCGCGGTGAGGTCGGCCTTCAGCGTCGACAGCACATCTTTGTCGGTGTACGTGACGTTGGTGTGCCGTTCCAAGTCCTTGCGTAGAGCGGCAGCCTGTTCGGGTGCGATTCGAAACATGATCGACCAGATTTCCGTCGCCAGAGGACCGGGTGACAGGCGTCGGGCGGCGTACAGGACCTCGCTTTGGACGGCCGTCGCCGCGTCCTGAGTCAGGTTGTGGGTGCAGCGGTATATCGCGCGGACGCGGGGCAGATCGAGTTCGCCGGCCTCGAATGCTGCGGCGACGGCGGGAAGCCGGAGTCGAAGGTCCATTCCGACCTCGGCGTATGTGTTCGCAACGGTCTTCGAGCAACCCAGGACGTGCGCAATTTCGGAAGCCGCGTAGTTGCCCGCGTCCTGAATGACATCACCGACGAGGACGTTCTGATGAATGCATGTGTCCCAGATGGCGGCGGCCAGAGCGACCTTGCGAGCGCACGCCTGATTTTCCAGAATCGCGACATCTCGAATCTCGCCCAACGAAGCAGGCTCGATGTACGGCTTCGATTGCGGCCCGAGATAGGCCGCGAACCGACTGCGCGTCGATGTGGTCACTGTGTCATCGCCCCCCGGCAGATGGTCCAACAAAAAGTAGAACGTGTGTTCGATAGTACGCCGCTGTGAAACGTGCGTCAACACCAATAGTGTTGTGGCGAAACAGGATCGAACTGTAAGTGCCTATACACCAACCCACCGACACGAAGTTTTGACCCTGATGCTGCGTCAGGGCGCGCGGTCACACGAGTGCGAAGCGCTCCAGGACCACCTGGGTGTCGTCGTTCACGGTGAAGTGTGGATCGCCCAGTTCCTCGCGGACATCCGCCGACTGCCAGAACTTCTCGTGCCCGACCCGCCACTGCGCGACGTCGACGTATCCTTCGCCCTCGTCGAGCGCGTGTTGCAGAGAAACATCGCTCAGCGCAACGACATCGACGCCCGTCGTCTCGATGACTCCGACCACGACACCGGCCGAATCCACCACCGCGCCGCGTTCGCCGACTCTCGGCAGCTCCTCGTCGGCGTACTGCACCACAGGCTTGCTGTGCTGGTCTTCTCGCCGGAAAGAACGGCCGCGACCAGGGCATCCCGCAGGGGGCCGGGATACGCGAATTCGACAATCGGTAGATCGATCACGCACCCATCATATTTCGAGGTCGGCCCACACCAGTCGATGGTCCGAGGGATGCTCGGCCTGATTCGGCCAGTACACCTGCGAATCGATGACCGTCAGGTCGTCCGAGGGCAACACGTAGTCCACCCGCAGGTCACCCGGCGTCGGATCGGCGAAATCTGCTGTGTCCGTCCCATGTTCGGCCGACGTGGGTGCCGGATCCTGAACCCGCGGAAGGTCGAGAACCTGCGCGATGGCACCGGCAACCGAATCACCGTCGACCGGATCGCTGTTCTGATCACCCAGCATGACGAACGACGCACCGTCCTCGAGCCCACCGCGCACACCGTTGTCGTCGTAGAGGTAGTCCGCGCCCGAGATGTAGTCGGCACTGAGCCTGATCTCGTCGTGGTTGCGCTTGCCGTTGCGGTCCTCGGGTCCGTCGAAGGACGGGGGAGTGGGGTGCGACGCCAGCACGTGCAGCGTCTTCCCGTTCACGTCGATCGGCACGTCCCAGTGCGATTTGCTGGACAGTCGAAGCCGGTCGGACACGTCCCCGTAGTAGTCGCGCGGCAACAGCGAATCCGGCATGTCCTTCCACAAGAAATTCTGGAACGTGCGTACCGAATCGGTCGCGATCGGATATTTCGAGTACACGACCATCCCGTACTGGCCCGGGAACTGACCGAACCCCCAGGCGTCACCCGGTCCGCCGAGTTCGCCGTCCCGGTCGAGGTCGAGCCCCGAATCGACGCCGGTGTTCACGGGCGCGGTGAAGGAGTGCGGGTACTGCCCGTCGAGATAGTTGTCGTTGAACAAGGCCACTGCGTCGTCGACCGAATAGTCGAACTCGTTGACCAGCAACACATCCGGTGAGTTCGCGGCGATCACATCGGCTGCCGCGCGAGCCTGAGCGTTCTCGCCCTGCAGGTCGGTCATCAGCTGCCCGGCTGCGGATCGATTGAGGCTGGCGTTGAACGTCGCCACCCGGATGCTCGACGGTTCGTCGGTGGCGGTGTCCGCAGAGGAGCAACCGGCAGCCATGAAGGTCAGGGTAACGGCGACGGCCGCGAGTCTCGACATTTTCACGTTCCGCACCGTAGAGACGGCAAGCGAACGTAAGGTTACGAATTAACAAGCAAGCGTGCTTGCTTTTTTCAGGACCTCCTGTGAAGCTGGGCTCATGGCAGACCTCGACCCTCTCGTCGACGACCTACGCGCCGAGGGCAACGACCTCGACGCACTCGTGGCCGAACTGACTCCGGAGCAATGGGCGGCACCGACACCGGCCGCGGGCTGGACCGTCGCGCATCAGATCGCACATCTTTCCTGGACCGATCACGTCGCGGAGCGAACTACGTCCGCAGCGTCCGGCGATATCGAGGCCAAGGAGGAGTTCGCTCTCACCCTGAAGAAGGCATGGGAGAACCCCACCGGCTTCGTCGACGAGGCCGCCGAGGAAGAATCTCGTAACCCGAACCTGCTGAGCGAATGGCGAACCCGACGCCACGCGATGACCGATGCTCTCGTGCAGGTGCCGTCGGGGACCAAGATCGACTGGTTCGGCCCCCGATGAGCGCCGCGTCGATGGCCACAGCCCGGTTGATGGAGACCTGGGCGCACGGTCAGGATGTCGCCGACGCACTGGGCGTCACCCGCGTCGCCACCGACAGAATTCGCGGCGTCGCGCACATCGGCGTCCGCACAAGGGATTTCGCCTACGCCGTCAACGATCAGGCTCCGCCCACCGAACCGTTTCGCATCGAGCTCACCGCACCGTCGGGTGAGCTCTGGACGTGGGGGCCCGAGAACGCTGCCCAACGCGTGAGCGGACCGGCCCTCGACTTCTGCCTCCTCGTCACCCAGCGCGCCCACCGCGACGACCTCGACATCCGCGCCGAGGGAACCGACGCCGCGCACTGGATCACCATCGCCCAAGCCTTCGCAGGCCCTCCCGGGGCCGGACGGCCACAGTCAGGACGAGAGACAGCATGACCGTACGAATCGGCAACTGTTCGGGCTTCTATGGAGACCGGCTGTCCGCGATGCGCGAGATGCTCGAGGGCGGCGAACTCGATTACCTCACGGGCGACTACCTCGCCGAGCTGACGATGCTCATCCTCGGCCGCGATCGGATGAAGGACGCGACCCGGGGCTACGCCAAAACCTTTCTGCGCCAAGCAGAGGACTGCCTCGGATTGGCACTGGACAAGGGTGTCAAGATCGTTGCCAACGCAGGCGGACTCAACCCCCGCGGCCTGGCCGAGGCACTGGAGAAGCTGGACTCCGGCGCGAAGATCGCCTACGTCGACGGCGACGACCTCCTCGGCAGAGCGGCCGAACTCGGCCTCGGCAGCCCGCTGACCGCAAATGCCTACCTCGGCGCGTGGGGCATCGTGGAATGCCTCAACTCCGGGGCGGACGTCGTCGTCACCGGGCGCGTCACCGACGCCAGTGTCATCGTCGGACCTGCGGCGGCTCACTTCGGCTGGACTGCAACCGATTACGACGCATTGGCCGGGGCCGTCGTCGCCGGGCACGTCATCGAATGCGGAACACAGGCGACGGGCGGCAACTACTCCTTCTTCACCGAGATCGCCGACATGTCCCGTCCCGGCTTCCCCATCGCGGAGATCGAGTCCGACGGATCGTCCGTCATCACCAAGCACGAGGGCACGGGCGGTGCTGTCAGCGTCGGCACCGTGACTGCCCAGTTGCTGTACGAAATCACCGGCGGCCGCTACGCGAACCCTGACGTCACCGCACGGATCGACTCAGCGATCCTGACGCAGGAATCCAGCGATCGGGTGTCCATCACCGGTGTGACCGGCGAAGCGCCGCCGCCCACCTACAAGGTCTCGCTCAATGCGCTCGGCGGCTTCCGCAACGAATTCACCATGGTGCTCACCGGACTGGACATCGAAGCCAAAGCCGCACTGGCACAGCGTCAGTTCGAGTCCTGGCTCACGGCGCGGCCGACCGAGCTGGACTGGACGCTCGTACGCACCGACAAGCCCGATGCCGAGACGGAGGAGACGGCCAGTGCTCTGCTGCGCTGCGTCGCCCGCGACAGCAACCCCGACGCCGTCGGACGTCAGTTCTCCGCGGTGGCAGTCGAACTCGCACTGGCGAGCTATCCGGGGTTCTCGGTCACCGCGCCACCCGGGAACGGAGCCCCGTACGGAGTCTTCACCGCAGGCTTCGTCGACGCAGCCGAGGTACCGCACGTCGCGCACCTGGCCGACGGCACCGAGCGCGCCGTCGCACCGTCGACCGAGACGCGGGCACTCGAGCCCCTCACAGAACCGGCGCTACCGGCACCGCGACCGGACGAGGCGACCATCCGGCTCCCACTCGGCACCATCGCCGCGGCCCGAAGCGGAGACAAGGGCGGCAACGCCAACGTCGGAGTCTGGGTGCGCACCGACGACGAATTCGTCTGGCTCGTCCATGCACTGACGGTCGAGACCCTGAAGCAGATGCTTCCCGAGGCAGAACCGCTCACCGTCACCCGGCACGTACTGCCGAATCTGCGGGCCGTCAACTTCGTCATCGAGGGCATCCTCGGACAGGGCGTGGCATCGCAGGCCCGATTCGATCCACAGGCCAAGGGACTGGGCGAGTGGCTGCGGTCGCGGTACATCGACATCCCCGAAACCCTGGCATTCAAAGGAGACTTCACATGAGTATCTGGACGACGCCGGAGCGTCAGCAGCTTCGAAAGACCGTCCGCAGTTTCGTCGAGCAGGACATCGCTCCGCACATGAACCAGTGGGAGGCCGACGGCGAGATACCGCGTGAGCTGCACAAGAAGGCGGCCGCTCTGGGGTTGATCGGCGCAGGTTTCCCCGAGGAGGTCGGCGGCGACGGTGGAGATCTGGCCGACGCAGTCGTGATCTGCGAGGAGATGCATCAGGCCGGAGCGTCGGGTGGCCTGTTCGCATCGTTGTTCACCAGCGGAATCGCGTTGCCGCACTTGGTTGCAGCGGGTGACGCCGATCAGATCGAGAAGTGGGTGCGGCCCACGCTGGCGGGGGAGAAGATCGGCTCGCTCGCGATCACCGAGCCGGGTGGCGGCTCCGACGTCGGCCACCTCAGGACGAGGGCGGTCAAGGACGGCGAGCACTACGTCGTCAACGGATCCAAGACGTACATCACCTCGGGGTGCCGAGCAGACTTCGTCGTCACCGCGGTCCGCACCGGAGGGGACGGTGCAGCCGGTGTCTCGTTGCTCGTCATCGAGAAGGGCACACCCGGGTTCGAGGTCACCGGCAAGCTCGACAAGATGGGGTGGCGCGCATCGGACACCGCTGAGCTGTCGTTCGTCGACGCCCGTGTTCCCGTCGCCAACCTCGTCGGTGCCGAGAACAGTGGTTTCGCGCAGATCGCGCAGGCGTTTCTCACCGAGCGCATTGCGCTCGCGGCCCAGGCCTACGCCAGCGCCCAGCGGTGTCTCGATCTGACGCTGCAGTGGGTTCGTGATCGCGAGACCTTCGGAAAGCCGCTCATCGCACGGCAATCGGTGCAGAACACCGTCACCGAGATGGCGCGCAAGATCGACATCGCACGTGTCTACACCCGATCCCTCGTCGAGCGGTCCCTGCAGGAGAACCAGGACTTCATCGCCGAGGTGTGCTTCGCGAAGAACACCGCCGTCGAGTCGGGAGAGTGGGTCGCCAATCAGGCAGTGCAGCTTTTCGGAGGGTTGGGCTACATGCGCGAGAGCGAGGTCGAGCGGCAGTACCGCGACATGCGCATCCTCGGCATCGGCGGCGGCACCACCGAGATTCTCACCGGGCTGGCAGCAAAACGATTGGGGTATCAGGCATGAGCGTGCTGAAGTCCACGCTGGACACGGCCTCGGAGCAGTTCTCCGGGAATGTCGACGCGATGAACACCAAGCTCGACGAGATCGACGCCGAGCACTCGAAGGCTCTGCTCGGCGGCGGTGAGAAGTACATCGAGCGCCACAAGAAGCGTGGCAAGCTCCTCGCCCGCGAACGCATCGAGCTGCTGATCGACGAGGACTCGGCATTTCTCGAACTGTGCCCACTCGCGGCCTGGGGCAGCGACTTTCCCGTCGGAGCCAGCACCGTCATGGGCATCGGCGTCGTCTGCGGGGTCGAGTGCCTCATCGTCGCCAACGATCCGACGGTCCGCGGCGGAGCCAGCAACCCGTGGACGCTGAAGAAGGGTTTCCGCGGCAACGACATCGCCACGCAGAACCGGCTCCCGGTGATCTCGTTGGTCGAATCCGGTGGAGCCGATCTACCGACGCAGAAGGAGGTGTTCATCCCCGGCGGTCGCATGTTCCGTGATCTGACGCAGCTCTCGGCGGCGGGCATCCCCACGATCGCGTTGGTGTTCGGTAACTCCACCGCAGGCGGGGCGTACATCCCCGGCATGTCCGATCACGTCGTCATGGTCAAGGAACGTTCCAAGGTCTTCCTCGCCGGACCGCCGCTGGTGAAGATGGCCACCGGCGAGGACTCGGACGACGAGTCGCTCGGCGGGGCCGAGATGCACGCCCGAAAGTCCGGTCTCGCAGACTACTTCGCCGTCGACGAGCAGGACGCCATCCGCATCGGACGCAGCATCGTCTCCCGATTGAACTGGAAGAAGAAGGGCCCCGAGCCTCGCGCCGAGGTGATCGAGCCGTTGGCCGACCCCGAGGATCTGCTCGGCATCGTTCCCACGGATCTGAAGATCCCGTTCGACCCGCGCGAGGTCATCGCCCGCATCGTCGACGGTTCCGATTTCGACGAGTTCAAGCCCATGTACGGCGGATCGCTGGTCACCGGATGGGCCGAGCTGCACGGATACCCGATCGGCATTCTGGCCAACGCCCGCGGTGTGCTCTTCAGTGAAGAATCGCAGAAGGCGACGCAGTTCATCCAGCTCGCGAACCGGTCGAACACCCCACTGCTGTTCCTGCACAACACCACCGGCTACATGGTCGGCAAGGAGTACGAGGAGGGCGGGATGATCAAGCACGGAGCGATGATGATCAACGCCGTGTCCAACTCCACGGTGCCGCACATCTCCATTCTGCTCGGTGCGTCGTACGGTGCCGGTCACTACGGCATGTGCGGACGGGCATTCGATCCGCGGTTCCTGTTCGCCTGGCCGTCGAGCAAATCGGCCGTCATGGGCGGCGCACAGCTCGCAGGTGTCATCTCGATTGTCGGACGCGCCGCCGCCGAGGCTCGCGGCCAAGCGTTCGATGCCGAGGCCGATGCCGGAATGCGCGCGATGATCGAAGGCCAGATCGAGGCCGAGTCGATGCCGATGTTCCTCTCCGGACGCCTCTACGACGACGGCGTCATCGACCCCCGTGATACCCGCACGGTGGTGGGAATGTGCCTGTCGGCCATCGCCACCGCCCCGATCGAAGGCACCGCCAACTTCGGTGTCTTCCGGATGTGAAGCCATGACCATAACGTCCGTTCTAGTAGCCAACCGCGGCGAAATCGCCCGACGCGTCTTCACCACCTGCCGCGCCGAGGGCATCGACACGGTCGCGGTCTTCTCCGACGCCGATGCGAATGCCCCGCACGTGCGGGAGGCCGATGCGGCCGTCCGTCTGCCCGGCAACAGTTCGGCCGAGACCTACCTGCGCGGCGAGCTCGTCATCGCCGCCGCCTTACACGCCGGAGCCGACGCCGTGCACCCGGGATACGGATTCCTCTCCGAGAACGCCGATTTCGCGCAGCAGGTGCAGAACGCGGGCCTGACGTGGATCGGGCCGCCGGTCAAGGCGATCGAATTGATGGGTTCGAAGGTCGAGTCCAAGAAGATGATGGCCGACGCCGGAGTGCCGGTGCTGACCCAGCTCGATCCCGAGTCGGTCACCGAGAACGAACTGCCTGTGCTGATCAAGGCCTCCGCAGGCGGAGGCGGGCGCGGCATGCGCATCGTGCGCGACCTCGAGAACCTGGACTCGGAGCTCGAAGCGGCCGGGCGCGAGGCACTCTCGGCATTCGGCGACGGAACGGTGTTCGTGGAGCGGTACATCGAGACCGGCCGACACATCGAAGTGCAGGTCATGGCGGACCGATTCGGCACGGTGTGGACGGTGGGCGAGCGTGAGTGCTCGATCCAACGCAGGCATCAGAAGGTCGTCGAGGAGGCACCGTCGCCGCTCGTCGAACGTATCGACGGCATGCGCGAGAAGCTGTTCCATGCGGCGACGTTGGCCACCGAGGCCATCGGCTACGAGGGTGCAGGCACCGTCGAATTCCTCGCCGACGAGAAGGGCAACTTCTTCTTCCTGGAGATGAACACGCGCCTGCAGGTGGAGCATCCGGTCACCGAGTGCACGACCGGACTCGACCTGGTGGCCTTGCAGATCGGGGTCGCCGCGGGGGAGCGGTTGCCCGCCGAGCAGCCGGAGACCCGCGGACACTCCATCGAAGTTCGCCTCTACGCGGAGGATCCGGCTCATGACTGGCAGCCGCAGAGCGGTGCCGTGCACCGATTCGAGATCCCCGGTGCGCAGTTCGAGGTGCTGGACAAGTCCGGCATCAGAGTGGACTCCGGCGTCGAAACCGGCAGTGTGGTGGGAACCCACTACGACCCGATGCTCGCGAAGGTCATTTCGTTCGCGCCGACGCGGGATCAGGCAGCGAACTTGCTGGCGAAAGCGTTGCAGAAGGCCACCGTTCACGGTCTGAAGACCAATCGCGATCTACTGGTCAACATCCTGCGACACCCGGCGTTCCTGGCCGGGGACACCGACACCGCGTTCTTCGACACGCACGGGCTCGATGTCCTGGCTCGGCCGATCGCACAGGGCCGCGCCCAGGAGCTATCCGCACTCGCAGCGGCATTGGCCGATGCCGCGAGCAACGTCCGGAACGCCCGCGTGAATCGCGGATTGCCCGGCGGCTGGCGCAATCTCCGGTCCCAACCGCAGCGCAAGACGTACAACGACATCACCGTCGAATATTCGATCGGACGCAGCGGACTCACCTCCTCGGTGGGAGGCGTCGAAATCGATGGCGTCGAACTGGTCGAGTACACGCCGACCTCGGTGACGCTCGACGACAACGGAATCCGTCGCATCTTTCAGGTGAGCAGCTACGGATCGGACGTGTTCGTCGATTCCGCACTGGGCCCGGTCGGGTTGATCAAGGCCCCGCGGTTCACCGATCCGACCGACGAGGTCGCGGCCGGTTCCTTGCTCGCACCGATGCCGGGCAGTGTCATCAGAATCGCCGCTGCGCAGGGCGATACCGTGACGGCCGGGCAGCCGATCCTGTGGCTCGAGGCGATGAAGATGGAACACACGGTGACCGCACCCGCGGACGGTGTGCTCACCGAACTGAACGTCACAGAAGGTCAACAGGTCGAAGTCGGCGCAGTGCTGGCCGTGGTAACCGAAGGAGCAGAACAATCATGAGTTTCATCGAGACCGAAGAGCAGAAGGGACTGCGTAACGCAGTCTCGTCACTGGGCAAGCGCTACAACTACATCGACTACGTTCTGCCCAAGGCGCGCAAGGGTGAGCCGCTGACCGAACTGTGGAACGAGGCGGGCAAGCTCGGTTTCCTCGGCGTCAATCTGCCCGAGGAGTACGGCGGCGGTGGCGCAGGCATCTACGAACTCGCGCTCGTGCAGGAAGAACTGGCCGCGCACGGTGCCGGTCTGCTGCTGGTCGTGGTCAGCCCGGCAATCTGCGGCACCATCATCGGCAAGTACGGCACGTCCGATCAGAAGCAGGAGTGGCTCACCGCCCTCGCCGACGGGTCCAAGATCATGGTCTTCGGCATCACCGAACCCGACGCCGGATCCAACTCGCACCAGATCACCACCACGGCGCGTCGCGACGGCGACGAGTGGTTGTTGAGGGGCAACAAGATCTACATCTCCGGTGTCGATCAGGCCGATGCGGTCCTCATCGTCGCGCGCACCGAAGATTCCAAGACCGGCAAGCTCAAGCCGGCCCTGTTCATCGTGCCCACCGACGCTCCGGGTCTGCAGAAGACGCAGATGGAGATGGACATCGTCGAGCCCGATCATCAGTTCGTGCTGTTCCTCGACGACGTTCGGCTTCCCGCCGAGGCACTCGTCGGTGAGGCCGACGCCGCCCTGATGCAGTTGTTCGCGGGACTGAACCCCGAGCGCATTCTCGGTGCCGCGATGGCTGTCGGTATGGGTCGGTACGCAATCGACGCGGCAGTCAAGTACGCCAACGAGCGCACCGTCTGGAAGACGCCGATCGGAGCGCATCAGGGTCTCGCTCATCCGTTGGCGCAGTGCAAGATCGAACTCGAACTCGCCAAGCTGATGATGCAGAAGGCCGCGGTGCTCTACGACTCCGGCGACGACTTCGGCGCTGCCGAGGCGGCGAACATGGCGAAATACGCTGCGGCCGAGGCCAGTATCAAGGCGCTGGATCAGGCGATCCAGACCCACGGTGGCGCGGGCCTGAGCAGTGAGTACGGGTTGGCTGCGATGCTCGGGGCCGCCCGCATCGCCCGTGTCGCGCCGGTGAGTCGGGAGATGATCCTCAACTTCGTGAGTCAGCACTCGCTCGGACTGCCGAGAAGCTACTGATGGCCGTTCTCGTCGAATCGAGCAAGGACACGGCGTATTTGACGTTGGATTCGCCGCAGAATCGGAACGCACTGTCGTCGGTGTTGGTCGAGGAGCTGACGGCGGGACTCATCGCTGCGGCGCACGACGACGACGTCAGAACGATCGTGCTCGGCCACACCGGCACCACGTTCTGCGCCGGAGCCGACCTCCGAGAGGCCGGCTCGTCGCCGGAACTGCGCACCCGGCAGATGCTGGACCTGATGCGGTTGATCATCGACACCCCGAAACCCGTCGTCGTGCAGATCGACGGACATGTGCGGGCCGGCGGGATGGGCCTGGTCGCGGCGTGCGATATCGCGGTGGCCGGACCCCAGAGTTCGTTCGCGCTGACGGAGGTTCGCCTTGGTCTGGCCGCATCGGTCATCTCGGTGGCCGTGCTGCCGCGACTGAGCTCGCGGGCAGCGAGTCGCTACTTTCTCACCGGGGAGACGTTCGACGGTGCCACCGCCGAGGCGATCGGTCTGGTCACCGTGGCCGACGCCGTTCCCGCGGCAGCGGTGGCCGACTACATGATCATGTTTCGGAAGTGTTCGCCGCAGGGCCTGGCCGAGTCGAAGCTCCTCACCACGGCCGCGATCCGGCGCGAGATCGACGAACGCGGGTCGGCCGTCGCCGAGCAATCGGCCAGGTTGTTTGCGTCCGACGAGGCCCGAGAGGGGATGATGTCCTTTCTGGAGAAGAGGCCACCGTCCTGGGCGGCCGAAAAATAGAGCGGTCGAGAAGTAGGTCGGCCGAGCGTCGGTAGGAGGGAGTACGGCGATGGTGATGGCGCGCGAACCCAAGCAGGACCGCAGCAGGGTCACGCGTCAGCGACTGCTCGAGGCGACGATCGATTCGCTCGCGGAGCAGGGCTGGGGTGCAACGACGGTCGGCGTGGTCGCCGAACGTGCGGGCGTGTCCCGCGGCGCGACCCAACACCACTTCCCGACGCGTGAGGACCTGATCACCGGAGCACTCGAGTACATGTTCGACACTCGGATGGACAGTGCTCGCCGCGAGGCGCAGGAGATTCCGGCGGGCCCCGGCAGGACGAAACTGGTGGTGGAGCGGCTCGTGGAGTACTACACCGGACCGATGTTCAAAGCGGCACTTCAGGTCTGGACGGCGGCATCGGCCGACCCCGAGTTGCGCGATCGGATCGTCCCTCTCGAAGAGCGGTTCGGTCGCCGTGCCCACCAGATGGCCGTCGAGAACCTCGGTGTCGACGACAACGATCCCGTCTCGCACCGTCTCGTCCAGGCGACCCTCGACCTCGCGCGTGGATTGGGTCTGGCCGATGTCCTGACCGACGACGCACGACGACGAGCCGAGGTCGTGCGCTCGTGGGCAGAGGTACTGGATGCGTCGTTGAACGCTCGGCTGTCCGCAGCTCCGGCGGGAGCGCTCTAGACCCACACGGTCTGCAGCACTGCGCAACCTGTGCTTGAGTCTGGCGGGTGACTTCCGAAATCGCACGCGTGTACCGCGGCCACATCTTTCACGTCGCAGGCTCGCCCACGGTGACGGACGCGGCAGCCGCGTTGGTGTCGATTCCCGACGGTGCGCTCGCGGTGTCGGGTGAGGGGACGATCGAGTTCTGCGGCGAGTTCGCCTCTCTCCCAACCCAATTCGCGCAGGTCCCGGTTGTCGATCACCGACCGGGGTTTCTGCTGCCCGGTTTCGTCGACACCCACATTCACTTTCCGCAGACCTACGCCGGAGATTCCTACGGCGGCGGGCAACTGCTGGAATGGTTGAACACCTGCATCTTTCCCTCGGAGTCCCGCTTCGCCGATCCGGAGTTCGCCGCCGCTGCGGCCCGAGACTTCTGCGCCGCGCGCATCCGAGCCGGAACGACGCAGGCGATGGTGTTCGGATCGGCGTTCCCGCACGCGCAGGATTCGCTGTTCGCCGAGACGCTCGAGCACGGACTGCGGATCGTCAGTGGACGCGGGGTCCAGACCACCGGACCGGCGTCGGCGCAGGCCCTGATCACCGGCGAGGACGAGGCCATCCGGCTGGTGTCCGAGGAGATCGAGAAATGGCACGCAGCCGACACCGGCGACGTCGACACGGCGATGCTGCACGTGGCCGTCGTACCGCGGTTCTCGCTGTCGGTGACGACGGAAACGCTGAAGAACCTGGGTGAGCTCTACGATTCCGTCCGCGCGCGAGGTGTCTACTTCCACACACATCTGAACGAGAACAACCGGCCGGGAACCGGAGAGATCGACGCCACCAAGAACGCCTACGGCGTGGACACGTACCTCGACACCTACGACGGCAAGTTCCTGCCGGGCTCGCAGGTCGGCGGAAAGAGCTTCCTGGGTCGGCGCACCATCCTGGCCCACGCGGTGCACTGTCAGGACGTCGAACTCGCGCGAATGGCAGAGACAGGCACCTCCGTCGCGCACTGTCCCACCTCGCAACAGTTTCTGGGCTCGGGCACGATGCCGTGGCAGCGAACCGTCGCCGCCGGGGTGAACATCGCCATCGGTTCGGACTTCGGCGGTGGTGACGAGTGGCTGCTGCCGCAGGTTCTCGCCGATGCGTTCAAAGTGCACATCTCCGAGCCGGGCGACGCGGGTCTGTCGCTGCATCCGGCCGAACTGCTGTTCACCGGAACACTCGCCGGAGCCCGAGCGCTGGACATGGAGAACCGGATCGGCAATTTCGACGCGGGCAAGGAGGCCGACTTCGTCGTGGTCGATCCGTCCGCATGGCCGCAGCTCGCGGTGGCCGTCGACCACGGTGTCCGCGCCGACGATCCCGAGCTCGCCCGCGATCAGACCCTGTTCGCGTTGCTGATGGCGATGCGCGAACCCGCCATCGTCGGCGTCTACGTCCGGGGCCGGAAGCTCGCCGCTTCGCGGTAACGTATGGCGACTCGCGTCCACAGGATCAGGAGACACACAGGTATGGCTCGTCTGACTCGATTCGGTCTACTCACAGCTGCGTTCGCGGCTGTGAGCACGATGGCCTTCGCGCCGGTCGCACAGGCCCAACCGCCTGCCGATGCGCCGTCCGCACCTATCGAGAACGCGCCCCCGCCCGGACCGGTTTCGGTCCCCGTCCTGCAGATCCCCAACCTCGGCGTCACCGTCGGCGGGCTCGTCGTTCCGGATCAGTGGATCGGCACGATCGAGGTCGCGAGCACCGACACGCCGGGACAGACCCATATCTGGGGCCGCGCCGCCGAGCCGCGGATCTGCGCGTCCTACCAGAACTTCGCCAGCCTGCAGGTGGACTTCGTGAACATCGCCAACGGACGCACCGGGTCGGTGAACGCACCGATCTGCCAGCAGGGAAACGGCGTGTTCGTGCCTTCGGGCCCGGTCGTCGCGGACACCGGTAGCGGACCGATTCTGTTCACCGCTCATGTTCTGGCCTCCGGCATTCTGTTCGACATTCCGGGCGTCGGCGGATTCTCGGCCCCGTAGATGTGAGCCACTGGATGACGAGACGGTTCGCGATGGTTGTGGCGGCAACAGCGGTGCTGATCGCCGGGTGCGGCGGGGCGGAAGACGACGCTGCGCCGCCGGAGGACACAGCCCCGACCACCGCGGCATACGAGCCCGGTCCCTTCTTCGGCGAATGCGGATCGATCACCGACGCCGAGGTGCAGTCCGCGTTCGGCGCGGGCCCGTTCGCTCAGATCACCCGTAATTCCGTCGGTTGCCAGTGGGAGACGGTCGGGTTCGGCGGACCGGGTGTCAGCTTCTCCTGGTATCGCGGCAGCCCCATCGGACGCGAACGCGCCGGTTCCGAGCTGATCGGCCGTCCGGCGAAGGACATCGAGATCGACGGCAACCCCGGCTTCGAGGCCGAGCAGGGTGCGTTGTGCGAGATCGGCGTGCAGTTCGGCGACGACTTCTTCCATTGGTCCATCACGTACTCCGACCAACCTGCGGCGCGCCCGCCGTGCGAGGTCGGAAACGAGCTGGCGGCATTGACAGTGGAGCGCAAGCAATGAGAATCCGACGCGTCCTCGCCGCCGCAGCAACTCTGCTGCTCGTCGCAGGCTGTTCCCAGACCGTGCAGGGCACGCCGCGGCCGGCGAGTTTCGATGGGTCCGGTGGCCGAGAATTCACCGACTTGTTGACCGAGTGCGACGCCGTCTCCGACGACCAGATCGCCGAGACCACCGGTGCCGACGCCATCGAACGCGGCTTCTTCGGGGCAATCTGCCGGTGGGATCTCGTCGGTTCCGCAGGCACGGTGAAGGTCACGTTCAACTGGTTCGAGTCCGGAACTCTGGCGGCCGAACGAGCCGCCGACGAGAAGATGATGTACACCGTCACCGACACAACGGTGCAGGGCCGCAAGGCAATCCAGGCCCAGCGTCCCGACGACTCCGCGTCGTGTGGCGTCTCGGCCGGGGCGGATCGGGACGGCATCTTCGGATGGTGGGTGCAGTACCAGCCGGACGCCGCCCATCCCGATCCGTGCCAGGCCGCCGCGAAGCTCGCCGATCTCACGCTGAACCTCAGTCGTTGATCGCGTACCCACGCGAGGGGTGTTTTGACCCGAGGTCACGCCGCCGGGTATCGTTATGGGTCGTGTCCGGCCTGCCCGGACCGTTTGTGTGCCTATGCGAGGTACAGCCGTGCGCACGTTCGCCCCAAGAGCGCGCAACCGGCTGGACGTGTGGGGGTATGCGACACACCCGACCGCGGGGTGCAAGAGACCCGCAGTAGCAGTACTGGAGCAGCAGCAGTACCGGGTGAGGAGCAGTGTTCTCTTGCTCCAACTGCTAGATCCCTGTTTATCGACACGAAGAAAGCCGGTTCATGCCAACGATCAACCAGCTGGTCCGCAAGGGACGCACCGACAAGGTTGCGAAACTGAAGACCGCTGCCCTCAAGGGCAGTCCCCAGCGCCGTGGTGTGTGCACTCGCGTGTACACCACCACCCCCAAGAAGCCGAACTCCGCTCTCCGTAAGGTCGCGCGTGTTCGCCTGACCTCCTCGGTCGAGGTCACCGCATACATCCCCGGTGAGGGTCACAACCTGCAGGAGCACTCGATGGTGCTCGTTCGCGGTGGTCGTGTGAAGGACCTCCCGGGTGTGCGTTACAAGATCATCCGCGGTTCGCTCGACACCCAGGGTGTCAAGAACCGCAAGCAGGCTCGCAGCCGCTACGGAGCCAAGAAGGAGAAGAGCTGATATGCCACGCAAGGGCCCAGCACCCAAGCGGCCGCTGATCAACGACCCGGTCTACGGATCGCCGTTGGTCACGCAGCTCGTCAACAAGATCCTCCTCGACGGCAAGAAGTCGACCGCAGAGCGCATCGTCTACCAGGCGCTCGAGCAGGCTCGCGAGAAGACCGGCACCGACCCCGTCGTCACGCTCAAGCGTGCACTCGACAACGTCAAGCCGGCCCTCGAGGTTCGCAGCCGTCGCGTCGGTGGTGCCACCTACCAGGTGCCCGTCGAGGTTCGTCCCGGCCGCTCCACCACGCTGGCACTGCGCTGGCTGGTCACGTTCTCGCGCGCTCGTCGCGAGAAGACCATGGTCGAGCGTCTGGCGAACGAGTTACTCGACGCCAGCAACGGCCTCGGTGCCGCTGTGAAGCGCCGCGAAGACACTCACAAGATGGCCGAAGCCAACAAGGCGTTCGCCCACTACCGCTGGTGATCTCCTCGCTCGGGCGGCATCCGGAACTATCCGATGCCGCCGGAGCGTTGATCAGCTCAGGCAATACCTCTTCCAACACCAAGGCGGGTTAACTCGTGGCACAGGACGTGCTGACCGACCTCAACAAGGTCCGCAACATCGGCATCATGGCCCACATCGATGCCGGCAAGACCACCACTACCGAACGCATCCTCTTCTACACCGGTATCTCGTACAAGATCGGTGAAGTTCACGATGGCGCAGCCACCATGGACTGGATGGAGCAGGAGCAGGAGCGTGGCATCACGATCACCTCTGCTGCCACGACGTGCTTCTGGAACGACAACCAGATCAACATCATCGACACCCCCGGTCACGTCGACTTCACCGTCGAGGTGGAGCGCTCGCTCCGCGTCCTCGACGGCGCAGTCGCAGTGTTCGACGGCAAAGAGGGCGTCGAGCCGCAGTCCGAGCAGGTCTGGCGTCAGGCCGACAAGTACGACGTACCGCGCATCTGCTTCGTCAACAAGATGGACAAGCTCGGCGCGGACTTCTACTACACCGTGCAGACCATCATCGATCGTCTCGGTGCCAAGCCGCTGGTCATCCAGCTGCCCATCGGCGCAGAGAACGACTTCGAGGGCGTCATCGACCTCGTGCAGATGAAGGCTCTCGTGTGGAGTGGCGAGACCAAGCTCGGCGAGAAGTACGAGATCCAGGAGATCCCGGAACACCTCAAGGAGCGCGCGGACGAGTACCGCACCCAGCTGCTCGAGACCGTCGCCGAGTCCGACGAAGCGCTTCTGGAGAAGCACTTCGGTGGCGAAGAGCTCACGGTCGACGAGATCAAGGCTGCCATCCGCAAGATGACGGTCAACAGCGAGCTGTACCCGATCCTGTGTGGATCCGCGTTCAAGAACAAGGGCGTTCAGCCCATGCTCGACGCGGTCATCGACTACCTCCCGTCTCCCCTCGACGTTGCCGAGACCATCGGACACGCCGTCGGCGACGAGGAGAAGGAGATCACTCGCAAGCCGTCCGCAGACGAGCCGTTCGCAGCTCTCGCGTTCAAGATCGCGACCCACCCCTTCTTCGGCAAGCTGACCTACGTCCGGGTGTACTCGGGCAAGGTCGACTCCGGCGCTCAGGTCATCAACTCGACCAAGGGCAAGAAGGAGCGTCTGGGCAAGCTCTTCCAGATGCACTCCAACAAGGAGAACGCGATCGCGACCGCATCTGCCGGTCACATCTACGCCGTCATCGGCCTCAAGGACACCACGACGGGTGACACGCTCTGCGATCCGCAGAACCAGATCATCCTCGAGTCCATGAGCTTCCCGGACCCGGTCATCCAGGTCTCGATCGAGCCGAAGACCAAGTCCGACCAGGAGAAGCTGGGAACAGCGATCCAGAAGCTCGCCGAAGAGGATCCCACCTTCTCGGTGAAGCTGGACGAGGACACCGGCCAGACCGTCATCGGCGGAATGGGCGAGCTGCACCTCGACATCCTCGTCGACCGTATGCGTCGCGAGTTCAAGGTCGAGGCCAACGTCGGCAAGCCGCAGGTCGCGTACCGCGAGACCATCCGCAAGACGGTCGACAAGCACGACTACACCCACAAGAAGCAGACCGGTGGCTCCGGCCAGTTCGCGAAGGTCATCATCAAGCTCGAGCCTTTCGAGGGCGAAGACGGTGCGACCTACGAGTTCGAGAACAAGGTCTCCGGTGGTCGTGTGCCCAGGGAGTACATCCCCTCGGTCGACGCAGGTGCTCAGGACGCCATGCAGTACGGTGTTCTCGCCGGATACCCCCTGGTCAACGTCAAGGTCACACTGCTCGACGGTGCGTACCACGACGTCGACTCGTCGGAAATGGCCTTCAAGGTCGCCGGCTCACAAGCGTTCAAGGAAGCTGCTCGCAAGGCCAGCCCCGTCATCCTCGAACCCGTCATGGCCGTCGAGGTCATCACTCCCGAGGATTACATGGGTGAGGTCATCGGCGACCTGAACTCCCGCCGTGGTCAGATCCAGGCCATGGAGGAACGCAGCGGTGCCCGTATCGTCAAGGCATTGGTTCCGCTGTCGGAGATGTTCGGCTACATCGGAGACCTTCGGTCGAAGACGCAGGGCCGCGCTAACTACTCCATGGTCTTCGATTCCTACGCAGAAGTTCCTGCGAACGTCTCGAAGGAAATCATCGCGAAGGCGACCGGAGAGTAACTCTCTTCAGCTGCTGGACCACGCTCGACCTGTAATAAGTAACAACACATACGCGTGCTTGCCCCGTCGGGGCCGGCACAGATCAGTCCAGGAGGACACACAGTGGCGAAGGCGAAGTTCGATCGGACGAAGCCGCACGTCAACATCGGCACCATCGGTCACGTTGACCACGGTAAGACGACGCTGACGGCTGCAATCACCAAGGTTCTGCACGACAAGTTCCCGGACCTGAACGAGGCCTCGGCTTTCGATCAGATCGACAAGGCTCCGGAGGAGAAGGCTCGTGGTATCACGATCAACATCTCCCACGTCGAGTACCAGACCGAGAAGCGCCACTACGCGCACGTCGATGCACCGGGTCACGCCGACTACATCAAGAACATGATCACCGGCGCGGCACAGATGGACGGCGCAATCCTGGTCGTTGCAGCAACCGACGGCCCGATGCCGCAGACCCGCGAGCACGTGCTGCTCGCCCGCCAGGTCGGTGTCCCGTACATCCTGGTCGCACTGAACAAGGCCGACATGGTCGACGACGACGAGATCATCGAGCTCGTCGAGATGGAGGTCCGCGAGCTCCTCGCTTCGCAGGAGTTCGACGAGGACGCACCGGTCATCAAGGTCTCCGCACTCAAGGCACTCGAGGGTGACGAGAAGTGGGGCGAGTCGGTTCTGGAGCTCATGCAGGCCGTCGACGATTCCGTGCCGGACCCCGTCCGTGAGACCGACAAGCCGTTCCTCATGCCCGTCGAGGACGTCTTCACCATCACCGGTCGTGGCACCGTGGTCACCGGACGTATCGAGCGCGGCTCGGTCAACGTCAACGAAGAGGTCGAGATCGTCGGCATCCGCCCCGGCTCGACCAAGACCACCGTCACCGGAATCGAAATGTTCCGCAAGCTGCTCGACTCGGGTCAGGCAGGCGACAACGTCGGCCTCCTCGTTCGTGGCATCAAGCGCGAAGACGTCGAGCGTGGACAGGTCATCATCAAGCCGGGCACCACGACTCCCCACACGGAGTTCGAGGGCAACGCCTACATCCTCTCGAAGGACGAGGGCGGCCGCCACACGCCGTTCTTCAACAACTACCGCCCGCAGTTCTACTTCCGCACCACGGACGTTACGGGCGTCGTGACCCTTCCCGAGGGCACCGAGATGGTCATGCCCGGTGACAACACCGAGATGTCCGTCACGCTGATCCAGCCGGTCGCCATGGATGTCGGCCTGCGTTTCGCAATCCGTGAGGGCGGTCGTACCGTCGGAGCCGGTCGCGTCACGAAGATCATCAAGTGATCTAGTTCCACCAGCTGTACCGAAGCGGCACTCACCCGAAAGGGTGGGTGCCGCTTTTGCGTGCGCCCCGCCCATTGGCGTCAATGGACCATTGCACCGCTCAGACGTATGCTGTGGTCCATTGACGCGGCCCGAGGTGGCACCCGAAAAATGGGACGCATCGGGCTCGGCTGTCCCGTAACGTCGCTGCGGTGCTACTGACCGTGACTGCAAATGCCACAACCGATTTCCCGGACGCTTCCGACATCGGGTATTTGTTGCACAAGCACCCCGATCGCGTGCAGACGCGAAACCTGCCGATGGGCAACACGACCGTGCTGTACCCGGAAGTCTCGGCCACGCGCACCACAGTCGCAGTTCTCGCCGATACCGACGCCGCCTCGGGACTGGCGGTGGCTCTGTCTAGGCTGTTCAAGCAGACGCTGGCCGGCGTGTGCGGCCACAGACCCGAACTGGTCTCTGCTGCAATCGATCTGACTATTGCGCTACCTGCCGCGCCGTCGCGTGGTGCCGGTGATCTCGCGTCGCGGATGTTCGGTCCGCTCGGGTGGGGCGTTCAGGCGACGCCCATTCCGCTCGATTCGACGCAACCGCAGTGGGGCGACTCCGAATACATCGACCTCGTTCTCACCGGCACGTTCACACTGTCGGCTGCGCTGCGGCACCTGTACGTTCTTCTTCCGGTCCTCGACGACGCCAAGCACTACTGGGTGGGCGAGGACGAGGCCGACAAGCTCGTTCGAGCAGCAGGGGATTGGCTGGGAGATCACCCTGAGTCGGCATTGATCGCCTCCCGCTACCTGGCGCACCGTCGCGAACTGGTGGCGTCGGCGTTGGACCGGCTCGTCCCGGATGTGCCCGACGACGTTGCCACGCCGAGAGATCCGACGTTGGCCGAGCAGCGGGTGCGTGCCGTACTGGCGGCTCTGGCAGGCGTCGGCGCGAAGTCGGTGATCGATCTCGGTTGCGGTGAGGGCCGCCTGCTGCGAGAGCTGTTCGCAACCAACGATTTCGAGCGTATTGTCGGTGCCGACGTGAGTGATCGCGCACTTGCCAAGGCTCAGCGCAGGCTGCGTCTGGACGACATGTCCGATCGGCAGCGCGCTCGGATCGAGCTGGTCCAGTCCTCGGCCACGTACCGCGACGTTCGGTTGCACGGATTCGACGCAATGGTGCTCATGGAGGTCATCGAACACGTCGACCTCGACCGGCTCCCGGCGCTGGTGCGTTCGGTGTTTCTTCAGGCGCGTCCGCGTGCGGTTCTCGTCACCACACCCAACTCCGAGTACAACGTGCTCTATCCCGGCCTCGAACCGGGAGCCTTCCGTCACGTCGATCACCGATTCGAGTTCACCCGCGCGCAGTTCGAGCAATGGTGCTCGTCGGTGGCACGTGAACACGCCTATGCGGTGCGCGTCGAGGGAATCGGCCCCGTCGACGACATGCACGGCACCCCGACCGAGATGGCCGTATTCACCCGAGAGGAGCAGTCCCGATGAGTACCTTCGACATTCCGGATCGGTCCCTCGTCGTACTCGTGGGTATCAGCGGCTCCGGTAAGTCGTCGTTCGCCGCGCAGCACTTCGGTCCGTACGAGACGGTGTCCAGTGATGCCTGCCGAGGCATGGTGAGCAACGACCCCAATCTGCAGAGCGCAACCAAGGACGCGTTCGCGCTGCTGGAATTCCTGGTCGCAACCAGGCTTCGGGCCGGTCTGCTCACCGTCGTCGACGCGACGAACGTCCAACCGGCTGCGCGTAGAGCACTGATCGCGTTGGCTCGTGAACACGATGTACTCCCGGTGGCCGTCGTACTCGATGTGCCGGAATCTGTGTGTGCACAGCGGAATGCCGAACGAACCGACAGGACGTTCGGCCGAGAAGTGCTGCGTCGCCAGCAGTCCCAGTTGCAGCGCTCGATGCGAGGGCTGTCCAAGGAAGGTTTCCGCTCGGTCCACGTACTCGACGGTGTCGAGGCGGTTGCGTCGGCGACGTTCGTTCGCACCCTGCTGCGCAGTGATCGTCGCAACCTGACCGGGCCCTTCGACGTGATCGGCGACATCCACGGCTGCCTCGCCGAACTCGAAAGCCTGCTCGTAACAATGGGTTACGCGATCGAGCGGGACGATGACGGCCGCCCGGTCGGTGCGACGCCACCGCCTGGTCGTACCGCGGTGTTCGTCGGCGATTATGTCGATCGCGGACCGGACTCGGTGGGAGTCCTGCGGCTCGTTATGGGAATGGTCGGTTCCGGAACGGCATTGGCAGTTCCGGGTAACCACGAGAACAAGCTCGTCAAAGCACTGCGTGGGCGGAAGGTGATCACCTCGCACGGTCTGGCCGAGACCCTCGAACAGCTCGAATCGGAATCCGACGAGTTCCGCCGGGAGGTTCTCGAGTTCTGCGACGGCCTCGTCGCGCACCTCGTGCTCGACGGCGGCAAGCTCGTCGTGGCGCACGCCGGACTGATCGAGAAGTACCACAACAGGGCGTCGGGCAGGGTTCGAAGCTTTGCTCTCTACGGAGATACCACCGGCGAGACCGACGAATTCGGCTTGCCGGTGCGGTATCCGTGGGCGCAGGACTATCGGGGCTCGGCGACCGTGCTGTACGGGCACACGCCGGTGCCGGAAGTGGAGTGGGAGAACAACACTGCGTGCCTCGATACAGGATGCGTCTTCGGTGGGAAGCTCACGGCGCTGCGCTATCCGGAGCGTGAGGTGGTGTCGGTTCCGGCCGAGAAGGTCTGGTACGAGCCTGCCCGCCCGATGGGCACGTTCACGCGGGATGCGGCATCGCTCGATCTGTCCGACGTCATCGGCCCGACTGGCGTCGAGACGTCGCTGCGTGGACGGGTATCGGTTCGGCCGGAGAACGCCGCGGGCGCACTGGAAGTGATGAGTCGGTTCGCGCTGGCTCCGCAGTGGCTGCACTATCTGCCGCCGACGATGGCTCCGAGTGCAACATCGGAGCGCGAGGGTTATCTCGAGTATCCGACCGAGGCATTCGACGCGTATCGCGCGCTCGGTGCGTCGACGGTGATCTGCGAGGAGAAGCACATGGGCTCGCGGGTGGTTGTTGTGGTGTGTCGAGATTCAGCCACCGCTCGAAAGAAGTTCGATGCGCCGGAGGGAGTGCTCGGCACCGCGTACACGCGGACGGGTCGTCCGGTGTTCGACGAGTCGCTCACCGGCGAGATGATCTCCGGGGTGTCCGACGCGATCGAGAAGGCCGGTGTGTGGGACGAATTGGTCTCGAGCTGGCTGATTCTCGATTGTGAACTGATGCCGTGGTCCGCCAAAGCGGAGGGCCTGATCAAGACCGAGTACGCCGCGGTCGCCGCGGTGTCCAGGGCGAATCTCGGGGCCGAAGCTGCGGTGCTGGCGGCGGCCGGAGCGCGGGGTCTGGCTGTGCAGGAGTTGCAGGAACGCAACACCGTTCGGCAGGGCAACCTGGGCGAGTTCACCGACGCGTATCGCCGGTACATCTGGCCGACGGACGGACTCGACGGAGTTCGGATCGCGCCGTTTCAGGTGCTGGCGTCGAACGTCGAGACGTATGCGGATCGTCCGCACACGTGGCACCTCGACGTTGCCGACCGATTGGTAGCGGCAGCCCCTGAGGTGTTCGCCACCACCCGGAGAATCGAGGTCGATCTGTTCAACCCGGGTTCGGTTGCGGCAGCGGAGAAATGGTGGGAGGAGTTGACGGCGAAGGGCGGCGAGGGCATGGTCGTCAAACCGGCGGCGAACGCTCCGCGCGGAAAGATGCAGCCCGGCACGAAGGTTCGCGGCCGGGAGTACCTTCGGCTGATCTACGGTGCCGACTACACCGACCCGGATCGACTGACTGCACTGCGCAACCGAAACGTGGGACACAAGCAGTCGATGGCGCTACGCGAGTATGCGCTGGGAATGGAAGCACTGGATCGGTCGGTGCGCGGTGAGCCGCTGTATCGCATCCACCAGGCCGTGTTTGCGGTCCTGGCACTGGAATCCGAGCCGGTCGACCCGCGGTTGTAGGTGCCGTGGGCAGTGGTGTGGTCGAGTGCCACCTGGGGCCCTCGACCACACCACTGCCGCAGGCACTAACCCCTGGGCGACGAGAACGGACTGATGCCTGCGCTGATCGGTGCCGCAATTGCTGCAACGACGGCTATGGACGCCCAGAACGTCGGTGAGTCCAGCATCAGACCGCCTGCGAGACCACACACTGCGACGACGACGCCGCATCCCACCAGCAGTCCCGACCCGACCGTGACGTGAGCGAGGTGGTCTCGCGTCGGATCACGTCGGGCTGCGAGCCACACCATCGTTCCCGAGGTGACGAAGGCCAGAGGGGCGAAGAAGAAGAGGGAGCTACCACCGAGCTTCGACGAGACACTGACGATCAACAGCACGGCTCCGAATGCCACAGGGGCGGCGAGGGGCATCCCGCCGGACCATCGCTCGAACTTGTTTCGGGCGGGAGCTGTCATGGCAATCGTTCCTTTCCTGGGGAGAAGGGCATGTCAGAGTAGGTACTCCGCGAATATTCCGCCGCCGCAAAACAATGCCGCGATCAGGCCGACTCGCCTCAGGACGAACTTGGCCGCCTTGTCCCACGAGTTCACTTGGCTTTCGATCGCCTCCCAAGCACCGACTGCGCCGAAGAAGTCGATTCCGAGGCAGGCACCGACTACTCGCTTGATTTCATCGGTGACTCCACGCGCCTGAGGTCCCGTAGGAGTCGGCTGCCTGTCGAGGACCTTGCCGGTCTCGTCGACGATCGTCACAGTCGAATCATCGCTGATCTGAAAGCCGGCTGTGCCGGCGGGGAGTGGATTGCGTCCCTGTTCTGCCAGCGAAGCATTGAGCGAGGCAACTTCTTCTGCGCTCACGGGGACGAATTCCTCGACGGTGGAGGACACAGCGGGTGGCGCGGGTTGAGCAAGAGCAACAGCGGCCCCGCTCATCGACGTCACGGCGATCATCGAGCCGGCGATCAGGGCGATGGAGGCGGTGCGAGTCCGAGCAGAAATGCGGTTCATGATGTCTCCCGTTCGTGAGTATGGGGCGATTCGGCGACGTGATGCCGGCTGTCGTTCGGACCGAGCCGGGTGCAGTGCCACAACGGATCTGGGCCGGTTGCGTACTCGATGGGATCGGCCTGGAACGAGAGGGCACGCTCGTCCGGCGATCTGCAGTTGTGCGGACCATCCCGAGAGAGACAAGGTAGGTCGCGGGTTACGCCTCGTTGACCGAGTCTTTGCGTAACACACCGAACTTTAAACCCGTTGGTGCCGAAGCGCCAGCGCTGCGCGCGATCAGATGCAGGCCTCGGTCACCGTCACCAGCGCGAGCCGAGGTTCTGTATCGTCAGGGAGAATCGGCAGAGCACAAGCGGTCACCGTGTGCGTGGTGTAACCGCCGTCTCGGTCTCTGAATCGGACGGTAATGCTCGGTTCGTCTCCTGCTCCGCCTGCCCGGGACACTGATTTCGCGAGTGTTTCGACTGCTCCGTCGTCGTCCGGGTGCACTCGCGGTCGGGGGTCGGTCGGGTCGAGATTCCAGGCGATGGACGGCGGCGGCGGCCCGTGCCAGTACAAGGTTTCCAACGTGCACAGATCGACTACTGCGGTGTGGCGTCGTGCGGTGGCAGAGGCACCGGCTACGAGCCCGCTCATCGTTTCCTGGACTCCGGTAGGGGATGGATAGTTCATGACGAACGGACCGCGGTCGATTGCAATGCCGCGCAGATAGCGACCTTCGCCTTCGACGGTAGTGTGCGCCAGCACCCGAATTCGATGTAACTCGTCCGTGGTCCAACGCTGGGTGGCGTCGAGATCCACTGCGTCGCCGACTGCGCTGGATACCAGCATCGCGAGGACGTCGGTGGCTCGCAATCCGAAATCCAACGTCGCCATCGCTTCTGCTACCGACAAGTGCGCCACATCGGCATTCAGCGCCGGGGAGTCCTTGGAGTGGGCAGTGCCGCGAGTCAGATTCCAGCGAAAGGCCCAAGCATTCGACGGCGGGGAGTCGCACGTGCCTGGATGCATTCTGGCCCATACCGCCTGGACCGTACCGTCGTCCCCACTAATCGGACGGGCCGAGACGTACCTGCCCGACCCGCATTCGATGTCCACATCCCTGCCCGATTCTGCACACCGAGAAACCGCATCACGTGCGTGGATCGAGTCGGACGACCTCCTCAGGAACACCGCCATGGGAACCTTGCTCTTCTGCGTCGTCCCTACAGCCACCACGCACGCCGCCGAATCCGGTTCGAGAAGAATCAACAGCCAATCGCCGTTTCTACGCCCCATCGAGGCGGACTCCCTTCCACTCGAGTCGAGCTCCACGGATCTTCCCTGCTTCGGGTCGTGTACCGACACGGTACCGGTGAATCCGACAGAAGGGACAGGTGGCCGGGCCCGTCGCAGTGCCGCGCTACCGCCGCTTGTCGACGTGCAGTTGAATGCGGGTGGCGACGTGTGTATCGGCGAGTGATTCGGCCACGAATGCGGCCCGTGATTCGGCTCGGGCGGTGAATGCGACGACATCGAAATCTGCTGCAGCATAGACGGATACAGCAACAGTAGGCATCCCGCGATCGTCGATCGCCGTACCGCGGGCGCGTCGAACACCGGGGAACTCGGCCAACTCCGCGGCGACGCCCGAGGCGATGGCGCTCAGATCCACGTGCGCCGAGAAATGGGGCTCCTCGATGACGCTTGCTGTTCCGGTCGTGCGCGGAGAGAAGTTGCCGATCAACAGGAGCAGCGCCGCGACTACTGCGATGCAGACAACCACAGCCAGCGTCGGCTCCCACCAGCCCTGTTCCGGTAGTTCCGAAATTCGTGCACGGTCGAAGCGAGACAGCATTTCTCGCGCCCACGGAACGTCGTAGTGCCAGGCAAGCGCGAATCCGCCACCCGCGATCAACCCCACCCCGGCCACGATCGCGAGCAGTCGATCGACACCGGCGACGAACGTCTTCATCACGACACCCTCGTCGGAGCTGCCACCGACTGCTTCACCGTCAGGCGTCGCCCGCCCGCAGCAACCGACAGTGTCGGAGCGAGCGCCTCGCGGACGTCGACGTCGACACGGTCGGCATCGTAAGCAGCATCCCGCTCGACTCGCACCTCGATCTTCCTGCGCGTGACGACGCTGTGGGCGTCCACCACTCCGCGCGTGGACTGCGCTGCAGCACTGCACAATCGGGCGATATCCGTGGCTGTGGCCCAGACCGTCGACGCGCCCAGGCCGGAATGCGTCTTCGTGCGCGGCTTGACCCCGATGAACACGAGGATCAGCCCGGCGACGACGGCGGCGATCGCGGCGGCGATCATCCAACTCTGCCAGTGCAATCCGGCTGTCCAGGACACAGCGTCGGCGATCCATCGACGTCCGCCGAGGTGGCCGTGCGCGATCAGGAACTCCCTCCCGGCGACGAAGGCGAGACCGAGAAGCGCGAATCCCAACAACAGTGCCACCGGCATCGCTGCGGGCCCGGCCGTGGGTGGACGAGGTGGAATCGCCTGCGATTCTTCGGTATCCGAGCTCGACGAGGAACCGCTGTCCAGTGTGGCGTCCGATACCAGGACGTTCACTCGATGCACGTGCAGCCCCGTCATCGTCGCCAACGCGGCCTCGACGGCGGCGTGCACGGACGCGGTCACCTCGGTGATCTGCGACGGCCAGGTCACACCGATGTAGAGGTTGACTGCGATCGTGTCCTCGCCGAGGGTGACGTCGGCGCGGGGGAGTTCTCGGCCCGTCAGTCGCGAGAAGCCGCCGGTGGTGCGCGTGACCCGAGGATCCTTCAGTGCCGCCGCGATGGCGGTCCGAGAAATGGCCCGATCCTTGATCTCGACGCTGCCACGCATCTCGCGGCCGTCGTCGACCTCGTCGGGTCCAGCCTGCGTCATCACCGAGAATCCTTTGCGCCGGTCGCGGGTCGCTGTGGTGCGGCACGCGCTCCACAACTGTAGTGACGACCGTCTGCGGATGATGTCACGAGAGTAATTGTTCCTGGCATACTGCCACCGTGTCGGAAATTGTGCGGGTGACCGCGTCGGATATTGCGTCGGCCGAGGAGCTGCTGGAGCCGGTCATGCGCCGGACCCCCGTGGTGGCCTCGCGAATTCTGTCGGACCTCACCGGCCACGAGGTGCGCCTGAAGTGCGAGAACCTGCAGCGCACCGGATCGTTCAAGCCGCGCGGGGCGTACAACCGCATCGCCCGGCTCGACGCCGAGCAGCGTGCACGCGGGGTCGTCGCGGCCAGTGCCGGCAATCATGCGCAGGGCGTCGCCTGGGCCGCGTCGCAGGTGGGGATCGACTCGACTGTGTTCATGCCGGTCGGAGTGTCGCTACCAAAGCTCGTCGCCACCAAGGCCTACGGCGCAACGGTTCATCTGGTGGGCAACACGGTGGACGAGGCACTGAAGTCGGCGCGGGAGTTCGCCGAACGCACCGGTGCCACTCTCATTCATCCGTTCGACCATCTCGACATCGTCGCGGGGCAGGCGACGCTCGGTACCGAGCTGCTCCAACAGATGCCGGACGTCGGCACCATCGTGATTCCCACCGGCGGTGGGGGACTGCTGGCCGGCGTCGCCGCTGCGGTGAAGCTGACCAAACCCGATATCAGGATCGTCGGGGTACAGGCCGAGGGTGCTGCCGCTTGGCCGGCGTCGCTGAAGGCGGGCCATCCCATTGCGTTGACATCGATGTCGACGATGGCCGACGGCATCGCGATCGGCCTGCCCGGATCGGTGCCGTTCGATCACGTGCAGGGCTGGGTCGACGACGTGGTGACCGTGAGCGAGGATGCGCTCTCTCGCGCGTTGGTGCTGTGCATCGAGCGAGCGAAACTCATCGTGGAGCCGGCGGGTGCCGCGGCGGTGGCAGCGCTGATGACGCATTCCGCGGACGAACTCGGATTGACCGGCTCCGTGTGTGCCGTCCTCTCCGGCGGGAACATCGACCCGCTGCTGCTCACCCACGTGATCACCCACGGTCTCCGGGCGGGTGGACGTTATCTCGCTGTACGCGTGACCATTTCGGACAAGCCGGGCGGACTCACCGGCGTACTCGGAGTGGTGCGTGATGCCGGGGCCAGCGTCGTCGACGTCGTCCACTCCCGTACCGGCGGACGCCTTGGGCTCGAGGAGGTCGACGTGATGTTGACCGTCGAGACCCGCGGACCCGACCATCGAGGTTCGGTGCTCGACGCCTTGGGTGCGGCCGGCTACGCAGTGCACGTCGAGAACTGACCCGGTTATCGAGACGACCGATTCAACGACGCAGGCTTCGACGGATCACCTGGCCGACACGTGAACCTGCACTACGCAAGAAGAACAGTGCCGGTGTCCAGTAGCTTCGACGAATCGCTGTGTGCACGGCCCGCTGCAGGTCGACGTCGGTGACACCGGACGCGTCCATCGCGGCGAGTGCGGTTCTCAGGTAGCCGCGATCGCGGCTTCTCAGATCCATTCGATGAACAGCGCGTACATCGATGATCTCGGGGAACGTCGTGCACTGTGCACCTGCGGCCGCCAACCCGATCCGGGTGCGAACGCATTTGGCGCATCTGCCGCAGTTGGAGGCTCCATCGAGGTTCTCCCAGCAGACCCGCAGATGGTTCATCGCGGTCCGGTTCTCGCCGATCCGACGAATCTTGCCCAGACGGTGCAGTTCGAGTTCGTGGTGCTCGAACTCGACTGTGCCACTCGACCACAAGGGGTCGAGGTCGGGATGAGAGCCCCACGGTGTGAGTTCCTCGCGGCAGTTCGACGACGGGATGATGACAGTGCTCAGGTGTTGCGACAACGCCAGACCGACGTGCGCCAATGCGGCACCGTGAAAGTCGTATCCCCAGTCGAGCGGTAGTCGGTCGCCGAAGGCCGACCTCATCGTGGTCTTGACCTCGATCAACGGTTTGCCCAACTCCGCCGCCGACTCCCTGGCTGCGGCCGAGGCCCTGGCCGCCAGGTTCTCGTCGTCGACATCGATGTCGAAACCGTGCACGAAGATCAGGTGAGTGATGCGATCCGATTCCGTGATCGCCGAGTAGAAGCTGTCGACGCCGCCGCTGAAGAAGCACCCCACTCCTGTCGCGCCGGTGGCGACTCGGCCGGGTTCGGCGGAGATCGACACTTCTCGAAAACGCTTGGGATACCAGTCGAGGAAGACCTTCTGAGCCCCGGATGCACCTCGAAGTGCGGTCGAATCCACGGGGCCGTCGAACGTGATGTCCCAACCCTTGCGCATTCCGGCCGTCAGGAGCGGCGGAAGCCAGGGGGTGGCGGAATGGTCGAGCGAATAATTGGACTCCGTCGTCACTCGAGTCTCGACACCCGACGGAGTCGTTATTCGCGCGGTGATGCGGTCGGCGTCGGTGCCTTCGACATGCACCGCCATCGGGCTGATCACGGTGGAGAGTGTGCCACAGGGAGAGTTGTCCAGACCGGATTCGTCTCGACGGGCCCCTTCAGGACCGGCTGGTAGCTTGAGCAGCGACTTGAACCAGGACATCGGTGGGAGATATTTGCATGGCTCGGCTCGTCGCGATCGTCTCCGCTGTCCTGGGAATCCTGTTGACGATCGCGATACCGCTGCTGCCGATCGAGCAACAGCAGTCCTCCCTGACCTGGCCGCAGAGTGAGACGATCGGCAGCGTCGAAGCTCCGCTCGTCGGCTACACCCCCATCGGCGTCGACGCGACGATTCCGTGTGCTGCCGTCGAACAGTTGCCCGGCGGCGGTCTGTTGTTGTCGACCTCGCCCAAGGGATCGCCCGACGCCTATCGCTACGGTCTCGTTGCCGAGGTGACGGGCGGTGAGGCATCGCAACTGAAGGTGACGTTGCGTGATTCGGTCCTCCTCGAGAAGCCGGTCTCCGAACTGACCGACTGCGCGTTGACGATCACCTCGAACGGTACGGCGACCACGGTCGGGCTGACCGACGCCGAGACCACCACTCGCGAGGGCGATGTTCGGCCGCAGCTGGTCGGAGTCTTCAGCGATCTTCGAGGCACCGTCGACGGCCTCACGCTGACAGCCCAGCTCGACAGTCGATTCTCGTCGACCCCGAGCGCGCTGAAGTGGTTCGCGATGATCGTCGGTGTGCTCGCCACGGGCATCTCTCTGGTGGCGCTGCACCGCCTCGACCTGTCCGACGGCAGGCGCGCCCGACGCTTCCTCCCTCGTCGATGGTGGACGTTCGGCGTGGCCGACGGCGTGGTGATCGGGACCCTGCTGGTGTGGCACCTCATCGGTGCGAACACCTCCGACGACGGTTACCAGCTGGGCATGGCGCGCACGGCCGATCACGCCGGGTACATGGCCAACTACTTTCGCTACTTCGGCGTTCCCGAGACACCTTTCGGCACACCGCTGTACGACATGTTCACCCTCCTCTCGCACGTCTCGACGGCCAGCGTGTGGATGCGGTTGCCGACGCTGATCTGCGCTGTCGTGGCATGGCTCGTCATCAGCCGTGAGGTGATCCCGCGGCTCGGTGCGGCCGCTCGCGCGTCCAAGACGGCGCTGTGGACCGGCGGTCTGGTGATGCTCGCGTTCTGGCTGCCGTACAACAACGGCTTGCGCCCTGAGCCGTTCGTGGCGCTCGGAGTGTTGCTGACGTGGTGCTCGGTGGAGCGCTCGATCGCCACCCGCAGGTTGCTGCCCGCAGCCGCGGCGATTCTGATCGCGGCGTTGACGGTCACGTGCGGACCCTCCGGATTCATCTGCTTCGCGCCGTTGATCGCCGGGGCTCGGCCGGTGTTGCAGATCGTCGTCGCCCGCGCGCGTGACTTGGGTTATCGAACACCGGGCAGCACGACACTGGGAGCGGTGACGCTGCTCGCCCCGCTGGTCGCGTCGGGCACGGTTGTATTGGTGTTCGCGTTCGGCAACCAGACCGTGGCGGGCATGCTCGAGATGCAGCGTGTGCACAACGCGGCCGGTCCGAGCCAGGCCTGGTTCGACGAGTACCTGCGCTACCAGTGGCTGATGAACCTGGACATCGACGGCTCGCTCGCGCGTCGCTTCGGGGTGTTCGTCATGATCGTCTCGCTGATCGCAGTGGTCGTGGCGATGCTGCGCAAGGGCGGCAAGATCCCCGGTACCGCAACGGGTCCGGCACGGCGGATCGTCGGCATCACCGTCGGCGCGATGGCCCTGATGATGATCACCCCCACCAAGTGGACCCACCACTTCGGTGTCTTCGCCGGACTCGCCGCATCGGTTGCAGTACTGGCAGCGGTGGCGACCGGTGCCGCGGTGCTGCGCTCGCGACGCAACCGACTCCTGTTCGCTGCTGCGGTCTCGTTTCTGCTGGCCGTCGCGTTCACCGGAACCAACGGCTACTGGTACGTATCGGCGTGGGGAGTTCCGTTCTGGGACAAGCCGATCCTCGTTGCCGGCCTGGGCATCTCGACCATGTTCCTCGGCCTGACCCTGCTGCTGTTGCTCGCAGCGGTCTGGTTCCATCTTCGTGCGCCCTATGTGCGCACCGACACTCCGATGGCACGTTGGTGGTCGGTGCCGCCGATCGCGGTGGCGGCCGCTCTGATGGTGCTGCTGGCCGTGGCATCGATGGCCAAAGGCGCGGTGGCGCAATGGCCGTCGTACTCGATCGCGAAGTCGAACCTCTCCGCGCTGGCCGGGAACACGTGCGGTCTCGCCAACGACGTACTGCTCGAAACCGACCCCAATGCCGATGTGCTGCAACCGGTGAGCGGCGACGCATTCGCCGCGCTGGGTGCCGAGAACGACGGATTCACCCCGAACGGCGTTGCGGGTGATCTGACGGCCGACAAGGAGGCGTCGGCATCGGGTACCTCGAACACCGTCGACACCGAGGAGCAACAGCAGCCGGCGTCGACCACCGGTGCCGGAACCGGTGGCAGCGCACTGCCGTACGGCCTCGATCCGGAGTCCGTGCCGGTGCTCGGCTCGTTCGGGTCCGACACCCCCGCCACACTGACGACCGGCTGGTACGCGTTGCCTGCCGATCCGGGCGACCTGATCTCCATCGCCGCTGCCGGACGCATCCGCTCGGTGGACTCCGACGGCATCGTCACCTACGGGCAGAGCCTCGAACTCGAGTACGGAGTGGACGGGCAGGCGCAGGGGCGGGTGACGCCCATCGACATCGGTCCGACGCCGTCCTGGCGCAACCTGCGTGTACCCATGGATCGGATTCCGGCCGGCACCAACATGATTCGCCTGGTGCTCTCCGACACCGATCGCGATCCCGACCAGTGGTTGGCGATCACGCCGCCCCGAGTTCCGCGTACTCAGACGCTGAACGAGGTCGTCGGCCGTGACGCTCCGGTGATGCTCGACTGGGAGGTCGGGTTCAACTTCCCGTGCCAGCATCCGTTCGACCATCGCCTCGGGGTTGCCGAAATTCCGCAGTACCGGGTACTGCCGGACCGCAGCGGTGCCGTCATCACCAACGCATGGCAGGACCACTTCGGCGGCGGGCCGCTCGGGTGGATCGACATCGTTGCCTCCGCCCGCACCATCCCGTCGTATCTGTCCGGCGACTGGGACCGCGACTGGGGGTCGATCGAGCAGTACACCCCGTACGACGAAGCGGCGCAGGCGGCGCAGATCACAGCAGAAGAGGTGCAGCGTTCGGGTCTGTGGACGCCCGGTCCGATCAAGACCGGTTAATCTCTACGCGTTCGGAAGTCCTTACACCGACCAGGAGAGAAACGGGGATAGGGCAATGGCGAACGCTATAGAAGTAGAGGACCTCGTACTTCGGTACGGCAAGAACGTCGCGCTCGACGGGATCGATTTCACCGTTCCGGAGGGCACGGTGCTCGGTGTGCTCGGCCCCAACGGTGCCGGAAAGACCACGGCGGTCCGTATTCTCGCCACCCTGCTGCAGGCGACATCGGGCTCGGCCAGAATCTTCGGACTCGACGTGCATTCGCAGGCGAACGAGGTGCGGAGCACGATCGGACTGACCGGCCAGTTCGCGGCCGTGGACGAGTACCTGACCGGGTACGAGAACCTCGAGATGGTCGGCCGACTGTTCGGCCTCCGCAAGGCCGAAGCCAGGAAGCGCGCCGACGAGTTGCTCGTGCGTTTCGACCTCGAGTACGCCCGTGACCGCACCGCCAAGCAGTACTCGGGAGGTATGCGTCGGCGACTCGACATCGCGGCCAGCCTGATCGGGCGACCACGAGTGGTGTTCCTCGACGAACCCACCACCGGACTCGATCCGCGCAGCCGGATCACCATGTGGGAGTTCATCGCAGATCTCGTCCGTGACGGAACCACCATTCTGTTGACCACCCAGTACCTCGAAGAGGCCGACCGGCTGGCCGATTCGATCATCGTGTTGAACAAGGGCAAGATCATCGCCCGCGGCACAGCGGACGAGCTCAAGGCGCAAACGGGCGGCGAGCGAGTCGAATTCGTGCTCACCGATCGATCTCAGGCCGATCGCGCGATGCAGATCCTGGCCCCGATCGGCGTCGAGCCGCCCACTCTCGACGATCAGGTCGGCCGGATCGTCATGCCCGTCAACGGGGGATCGAAGGACCTGTCGACCGCACTGGTCGAGCTCGAAGCGAACGGAATCGAGGTCGTCGACGTCGGTCTGCGACGGCCGAATCTCGACGATGTGTTCCTGAGTCTGACCGGTCAGACCACCGGCGAGCCCGAGACGGCGGAGGAAGAGAAATGAGCAACGTCCTTCTGGATTCCGCGATCATCACCAAGCGAAATCTGATCAAGCTCAAGCGAGTTCCCGATCTGCTGTTCTTCGCCACGCTCTCCCCGATCATGTTCGTCCTGCTGTTCGCCTATGTCTTCGGCAGCGCGATCGAGGTACCCGGCATCGACTACAAGAGTTTCCTGATGGGCGGCATCTTCGTGCAGACGATGATCTTCGGTGCCTCCATCACCGGGTCTTCGCTGGCCGAGGATCTGCAGAAGGGCGTGATGGATCGGTTCCGGTCGTTGCCGATGGCACGTTCGGCCGTCGTCATCGGGCGCACCGCCGCCGATGTCGGAAACAACATCGTCACCATCACGATCATGTCGATCACCGGCCTGATCGTGGGTTGGCGAATCACGTCGTCGTTCTTCGACGCTCTGCTCGGGTACGTGCTGCTGCTGCTGTTCGCCTATTCGATCTCGTGGGTGATGGCGCTGGTGGGCTTGATCGTGCGCTCGCCGGAGATCTTCAACAACGCGTCGTTCATCGTGATCTTTCCGTTGACGTTCATCGCCAACACCTTCGTCCCGATCGACAACTTCCCCAGCGTGCTCAAGACGATCGCCGAGTGGAATCCGATCTCGTCGGTGACGCTGGCGGTGCGAGAGCAGTTCGGCAACACCAACCCGATGGCGCCGCCGCCGGAGGTCTGGCCACTGCAGAACCCCGTGCTCTACACCCTCATCTGGGTGGTGTTGATGCTCGTGGTGTTCGTGCCGCTGTCGGTACGCAAGTACCAGAAGACGATGACCGCCTGACATCGACGCAGAAAAGCACCCCCGGTCGCTCGGCAACCGGGGGTGCTTCGATGTCTTCTGGGGAAAGGCTTACGTGTGGTACGGCTCCGCGCTGACGAGCGTGACCTTCATGGTCTTGCCGTTGGGCAGTGTGTACTCGCGGGTGTCGCCGACCTTGGCGTCGATGAGCGATCCGCCCAGCGGTGACGCGGGGGAGTACACCTCGAGCTTGTTGTCGCGGGCACCCTCTTCGCGAGTGGCGATCAGGAACGTCTCCGTGTCGGACTCGTCGCCGTCGTAGTAGACCTTGACGACGGACCCGGGCAGTGCGACACCGGACTGAGTGGGTGCCTCGCCGACCTTCGCGTTGTTGAGCAGCTCCTGCAGCTGGCGGATACGTGCTTCCTGCTGGCCCTGCTCCTCACGCGCAGCGTGGTAGCCGCCGTTCTCCTTCAGATCGCCCTCTTCGCGACGCTCGTTGATCTCGGCGGCGATGACGGGGCGATTGGAAATGAGCTGGTCGAGTTCGCTCTTGAGCCTGTCGTGTGATTCCTGGGTAAGCCAGGTCACCTGGGTCTCGGTCATCTCGATCACTCCCTCGTAGTCGGAATCTCGAGTTCGGATTCCGGTTTCTGAGCAGGTAGGGCACGCAACGAACAGGGGACTCCAATGGTTGGATCCCCTTGGTCGGCCCACATCCTGGAGCCGTCGTCGTCGTTCGCAGGTGAACCCTGCCCGCAATGCAGCAATACACGGCACCTACTGCGGTGGCCGTGTATGGGCCGAGCTTACCACGAACAGGCAGTTCGCCTATCGGGCTCGTAAATATTCGGGAACATCGAGGCTGCAGCCGTAGACGTCGCCGACGGCGGGTGCGGCCGACGTCGTCACCTCGGTGGTCATCTCCACGGTGGTCGACGCCGACTCCGGCGGGATGTACACCTCACGTCTGCCGGTCTCGGAGCCGTCGCGCGATCGGGCGCGGACGATGCACACGGCCGGTTGCTCGGGATCCTGCCGGGTGACGCTGAACCTGATCGACATCGTCTGCTCGTCGACGATGTCGAACGAGAGCTGACTGCCCTCGATGGGTTTGACCGAGAACTTGCTGTACGCGTAGTAGGCCACACCCGTTCCGACCAGCAGGACCAACGCCACGAGTGCGATCTTCGTCGCACGTTTCGGGGCCTGCCGAACGCCGCTCGGACCGGAACCCGACGGGTATCTACCTGCGGGAAGTGCGTTGGTCATGTCAGCTCTCGGGGTCGATTCGGGGGTGCCGCTGGGTGCCTGTCGGCATTAGGTGGAACTATAGGTCAGGCAAGAACCAGGCGAATCCGAGGTGAGGAAGAACGTGTCCGGACTGCGGCTCATGGCAGTGCATGCCCATCCCGACGACGAGTCCAGCAAAGGTGCTGCGACAACGGCTCGCTACGCGGCCGAAGGGCACGAGGTTCTGGTCGTCACGCTCACCGGCGGCGAGCGGGGCGACATCCTCAATCCGGCGATGGACATACCGGGTGTGCACGAGCGCATCCGGGACGTTCGACGCGAGGAGATGGCGGAGGCCGCCCGCATCCTGGGCGTCCGCCAGACGTGGCTCGGCTTCGAGGACTCCGGGTTGCCCGAGGGCGATCCTCTACCGCCTCTCCCCGATGGCTGTTTCGCGCTGGTCCCGTTGGAGGTCTCCACCGAGGCGTTGGTGAAGGTGGTGCGCGAGTTCAAGCCGCACGTCATCACCACCTACGACGAGCGCGGCGGTTACCCGCATCCCGACCACATCCGCTGCCACGAGGTCTCGATGGCCGCATGGGAGGCCTCGGGCGATCCCGAACGCTTCCCCGACGCCGGTGAGCCCTGGACTCCGCTCAAGCTCTACTACTCGCACGGGTTCATCCGTAAGCGCATGCAGCTCTTCCACGATTGGTTCATCGATCGCGGTGAGGAGAGCCCGTTCGTCGACTGGCTCAAGCGTTGGGACGGCCAGCGGGACGAGATCATGGGTCGCATCACCACGCAGGTCACCGTCGGGGACTGGTTCGAGCAACGCGACGACGCACTGCGCGCACACGCGACGCAGATCGACCCCAACGGGTCGTTCTTCGCCGTGCCGCTGGACGTGCAGCGCAAGCTGTGGCCCACCGAGGAGTTCGAGTTGGCTCGCACTCGGGTCACGACGTCGCTGCCCGAGACGGACCTGTTCGCCGGAATAGAAGAGACCACCGAATGATCGTGTCGATCCTCGCCCAGCAGCCGACCGGCCCCGAGTTCGGTAAGTCATCGCCGATCGGCCTGGTGATCCTGGTTGCGCTGTTGGTCGGAACGGCACTGTTGATCTGGTCCATGAACAAGAAGATCAAGCGTCTGCCCGCCACGTTCGAGAAGGAGGATCCGACGTTGGATCAAGCCCTCGACGAAGGCACCGACCGCGGCGGGATCGCAGATCCGTCTGCGCCGGAACGGACTCGAACCGAACCCGCCGCCACCGACGAGCCCTGATGCTCGACGCCAATGCCCTCGGTGAGTCCACCAGCCCGTATCTGAGGCAGCACGCGGACAACCCGGTGCACTGGCAGCAATGGGGACCGCAGGCTCTGCAGTCCGCCCGTGATCGCGATGTTCCCATCCTGCTGTCGATCGGATACTCGGCGTGCCACTGGTGCCACGTCATGGCTCACGAGTCGTTCGAGGACGAGGCGACCGCGGCATCGATGAACGAGCATTTCGTGTGCATCAAGGTCGATCGCGAAGAACGACCCGACCTCGACTCGGTGTACATGAACGCCACCGTCGCGATGACCGGCCAAGGGGGGTGGCCGATGACGTGTTTCCTGACCCCCGACACCGAGCCGTTCTACTGCGGAACGTACTTCCCGCCGGCCCCGCGTCAGGGAATGCCGTCGTTCCAGCAGTTGCTCACCGCAATCGCCGACACCTGGTCGACGCGGCGACAGGAAGTGTTCGACGCCTCCGCCGACATCGTCACCGAACTGCGCAAACACAGCGCAGGCGTGCCCGCGGGCGGACGCCCGATCGACGCCGATGCTCTGGCGGCCTCGGTCTCGGCGATCTGCGCGGACGAGGACACCACCTACGGCGGCTTCGGCCGGGCACCGAAGTTCCCACCCGGCGCGCTGCTCGAAGGTCTGCTCCGGCACTACGAGCGCACCGGCGACACCGGGGTCCTCGGCGTCGTTCGCCGTACCGCGTCGGCCATGGCACGCGGTGGCATCTACGACCAGCTGGGCGGGGGATTCGCGCGCTACTCCGTCGATGCCGAGTGGGTCGTCCCGCACTTCGAGAAGATGCTCTACGACAACGCGCTGCTGTTGCGGTTCTACGCGCACGCGGCCAGGGTCGACGACGATGCGCTCGCCCGGCGGGTGGCGTCGGACACTGCGGAGTTCATGCTCCGTGAACTACGCACGGACAACGGTTGTTTCGCGTCGGCCCTCGATGCCGACACCGAAGGCATAGAGGGTCTGACCTACACGTGGACCCCGGAGCAACTGACCGAGACCCTCGGTTTCGAGGACGGCGTCTGGGCAGCGGGGTTGTTCGCGGTGAATTCGGCAGGCACGTTCGAGGCAGGCATGTCGGTACTGCAGCTGCCCGCCGAACCCGAGGACTACGACCGGTTCGCCCGGGTGCGCGGAGCACTGTCGGCCGCTCGCGCGACTCGGCCGCAACCCGGCCGCGACGACAAGGTCGTCACCGCGTGGAACGGGTTGGCGATCACCGCGCTGGTCGAGGCCGGAACCGGGCTGGGGCAGCCGCGTTGGGTCGACGCGGCAGTCGAGTGCGGCGAGCAGCTATTCGCCGGCCATGTCGAGTCCGGGCGGGTCCGCCGTGCCTCTCTCGGCGGAGCGGTGGGTGAGGCTACCGGTGTGCTCGAGGACTACGCGTGTCTCGCGGTCGCCGCGGCGGCGCTGTTCCAGGCCACCGGAGATTCGGTCTGGTCCGAGCGCATGACGTCGATCATCGACGCCGCGATCGAGCACTTCGCCGACCCCGACGACGTGGGCGGCTGGTTCGACACCGCCGACGACGCCGAGACTCTCGTGACCCGGCCTCGTGACCCGATCGACGGGGCCACCCCGTCGGGAGCATCCACGATGGCCGAGGCACTGCTCACCGCAGCTGCATTGGTCGATCACAGCTCCTCTGCGCGTTACGCCGAACTGGCGGCTGCCTCGCTGGCACGATCGGCGTCGATTCTCGAACGAGCGCCCAGGTCCGGCGGGCACTGGCTGGCGGTCGCAGAAGCGTCCGTTCGTGGCCCGATCCAGATTGCGGTGTCGACGGCACCCGGCGGTGATCTGCTCTCGGCCGTGCGGGCGCTGGCTCCTGGCGGTTCGGTCGTGGTGGCAGGCGTGACGGATTCGTCGGCGCTGCTGACCGACCGTCCACCCGTCGACGGCCTCGAAACGGCGTACGTGTGTCGTGGCTTCGTGTGCGACCGTCCTGTGACGTCTGCCGAAGATTTGCCGTTCGCACTGCAGAGGTGACGACGCTCGTCGATGCTTCGACGGGAGAACAGTACTGTTGCCGGGAGTTTCCTCGGCCTGGGGTGGTCGAACGTCTGTCAAGGGATCGACGGTGTCATGAGTGAAGGTGTCATGAATGAGGGTGTGATGCGTGCGGGCACCGTGTACGAGGCAGTGACCGACGAACAACGCGCTGCTGTCGCCGAGTTCGTGGCCGCGGTTCCGATGGCGGCCATGGTGCATTCGATGCAGTACGAGGTCGTCGGTGCAAACATCCTGTGCGAGGGTGTGCTCGGGTGCGCGGTGGACGACATGGTCGGTCGACCCGTTGCGGATTTCGTGCCGCTCGGCGATCGCGCGTCCGCGACGCGCATCGCGGTCGAACTCGAGCACCGGTATCCCGATGCGGGCTCCGCCGATCAGGGTCGACCGATCGGAGCGCTGCGTCGAGTGCGCCGCGGCGACGGGGAGGTCGTCTCCTGCTGGATGCATGTCGGAATCGCGAAGATCGCCGGGCGTCGGTTCATCGTTGCACTGCTGGATCTGGTCAATCCGGTCGCGGACGACACCGTTCGTTGGCGCGATCGCGCCGAGCGCGACGAGTTGACCGGATTGCTGCGACGTGGGCCCTTGCTCGCCCACGTCGACGAATGGATCGCCGGAGATCTGCCGGTCGCTCTGGCATTCGTCGACGTCGACAGGCTGAAATCGATCAACGACGTGCACGGTCACGCTGCGGGCGACGCCATTCTGGAGGCAGCGGGACGTCGCCTGCACCAGTGGTCGCCGCGCGGGAGCGTCGTCGGTCGGTACGCGGGAGACGAGTTCGTGTTCGCCGTGTCGTTCGACGGGGCGAAGGGGACCGACAGCGCCCATATCGCGGATTCGGTGCGATCGGCGATCTGCGGAGAGCCGGTGCCGTTCGGATCGAATCTGCTCGGGGTGTCGGTGAGTGTCGGCGTTGCCGTGCGTGAGCCGGGGGAGTCGAGAGATCGACTGATTCAGCGCGCCGACGCACTGATGTATCGAGACAAGGCAGCTCGAAGCAGCTGAGGGCGGATCAGAACAGTACGAGCCACACGGCGACCAGGTGGCAGGTTGCCGCCAGGACCGTCGCGGCGTGGAAGAACTCGTGATGGCCGAAGGTGGTGGGCCAAGGATTCGGCCACTTGGTGGCGTACAGCACGGCCCCGACGCTGTAGAACACCCCGCCCACGAGCAGCAACAGAAACGGTGCAAAGCCGACGTGCTCGATCAGCGCGGGTGCGACCGGGACGATCGCCCAGCCGAGGAGTAGGTACAGCGGTACTCCGACCCATCGGGGAGCTGTGGGCCACAACATCTTCAGTGCCACCCCGGCGAGGGCCCCGACCCACACGACGACGAGCAGCACGCGTCCGGTCGAGGCGGGTAGACCCAGCACGGCGAACGGGGTGTAGCTACCTGCGATGAACAGGAAGATCATCGAATGATCGGCGCGCTTCATCCAGATCTGCGACGCCGCGGTCTTCCAGTGCACGCGATGGTAGGTGGCACTGACCCCGAACACGCCGCAGACGGTGACGGAGTACACGCTCACGGCCACCCCCGCACTGACCGAGACCATGCTGAACGCGAGGGTGACGAGGGTGATAGCGCACACCACCGCCACGCCGAACGCGTACAGGTGAATCCAGCCGCGCATACGTGGTTTGACGGGAATCTCGTCCAGTCCGAACATCGTCATGAAAGATGACCTCTCCGTACCGCCGGCGAAACCTACGCCACCGTAGGTTCTGACGCTACTGTACCGGCGACCGGCTCGCAGACGTCGGCGTAAGGTGATCCTTCGTGGTGATGAGAGCAGCGGTGACGAAGCAGTGGTGATCATTCCGCAGAAGGTCCGCGGCGTTCTCTACAACGTGTACGAGCGGCGTCTGCTGAGCCAGCTCGAAGGGGTTCAGCACCCTCGGCACGTGGCGGTGATGTGCGACGGCAATCGCCGCTGGGCGCGCGAGAACGGATTCACCGACGTCGCGCACGGGCACCGGATGGGAGCCCTGAAGATCGCCGAGATGCTCGGCTGGTGTGACGCGGCCGGAATCGAGATGGCCACCATCTACCTGCTCTCCACCGAGAACCTGCGCCGAGACGCGGACGAATTGGATTCACTGCTCGATATCATCACCGACGTCGTCGAGGAGATCTGCGGACCCGAGATGAACTGGGGCGTCAAACTCGTCGGCACCCTCGATCTGCTCCCCGCGTCGACCGCGCGTCGGCTCAAGGAAGCAGCAGCGCTGACCGAGGGACGATCCGGAACGCACGTCAATGTCGCCGTCGGATACGGCGGGCGGCAGGAAATCGCCGACGCCGTGCAGTCCCTCGTCAGCGAGAAGATCGCCGAGGGCGTCAGTGGCGACGACCTGGTGGCGTCGATCAACGTCGACGAGATCGGCAGTCACCTCTACACCTCCGGCCAACCCGACCCGGATCTCGTCATCCGCACCTCGGGCGAACAGCGACTGTCCGGCTTCCTGCTGTGGCAGAGCGCGTACTCGGAAATCTGGTTCACCGAGGCCTACTGGCCCGAATTCCGTCGCGTCGACTTCCTGCGTGCGCTGCGCGACTTCGCGGCCAGACACCGACGTTTCGGTATCTGATCGAGTTCGGCTCTACAGCTTACGAAGCCGCAGCCGGTTGATCGCGTGGTCGTTGTCCTTGCGCAGCACCATCGTCGCTCGCGGTCGCGTGGGCAGGATGTTCTCCACCAGGTTGGGCAGGTTGATCGAATGCCACAGATCCTCGGCCGCGATCTGCGCGTGGTCGTCGGACAGGCCTGCGTAGTGGTGGAAGTGCGAGGACGGATCGGTGAAGGACGTCTTGCGCAATGCGAGAAAGCGTTTGACGTACCAACTCTCGATGTCCTCGATCCGCGCGTCGACGTAGATCGAGAAGTCGAACAGATCCGAGACCATCAACCGTGGTCCGGTCTGTAAAACGTTGAGCCCCTCCACGATCAGGATGTCCGGTTGACGGACCATGTGGTACTGGCCCTTGACGATGTCGTACGAGACGTGCGAATAGACCGGTGCGCCGACCTCTTCGGTACCGGACTTGACCTCGGTGACGAATCTGAGCAGTTTGCGCCTGTCGTAACTCTCGGGAAATCCCTTGCGGTGCAGTATGCCTCGACGCATGAGCTCGGCCGTCGGATACAGGAATCCGTCGGTGGTGACCAGATCGACCCGCGGATGGTGGTCCCATCGAGCCAGGAGTGCCTGCAGCACACGGGCCGTCGTCGACTTGCCGACGGCGACACTGCCCGCGACACCGATGACGAACGGGACCTGACGGTCGGGGTGCTTCTCGCCGAGGAACGTCGCGGTCGCGGCGAACAGTCGTTGCCGAGCCGCGACCTGGAGGTGAATCAGTCGTGCCAGCGGCAGATAAACCTCCGCCACCTCGTCGAGATCGATCTGTTCACCCAGACCACGCAGACCGACGAGTTCTTCCTCGGTCAGCACCAACGGCGTGGATTGGCGCAGCGTGCGCCACTGCACACGGTCGAACTCGACGTACGGACTGGACTCGCTCACGCACCGCTCCAACAGGTCGGAGCTGCGGAGGGTTCGGCTGAGCTCCTGTCGAGCGCGAGTCGCATGGTTCCAGATTGTGCTCGGTGCCGGTCGATCGCGCACGGGCGGGGTCGTTCGCCGTACTAGGGTTCGGTTATGGATGCTGCTTCCCTCGTTCGTGAATACCTGCTGCTGGGCCTGAGTTTCGACCGGCTCGAAGACGGATTCGTCGACGCGTACACCGGCGATCCCGAGTTGCGTCGTATCACCGAGAACGCCCCCGCGCCCGAGCCGCGTGAGCTGATCCGTCGGGCACAGACACTGCGCGCCGAGCTCGGCAACGTCGATCTGACGCCCGAGCGCACGACGTTCCTGGACGTCCACCTGCGCGCACTCGAATGCTCGGCACGCAAGTTCGCAGGCGAGGACATCGGCTTCGTCGACGAGGTCTACGCCTACTTCGACGTCCGAATCTCCGCGGGCGATCAGGACCAGTACCTGCAGGCACACCGCATGATGGACGAGGTCCTCGCCGGTCCCGGGTCGCTGGGCGAACGGTTGATCGCGCATCGCCGAGCCGACGTGATTCCGGCCGACCGACTGCAGGACTGTGTCGAGGCGTTCTCGTCCGCACTGCGCGACCGCGTCCGCGCCGAGTACACACTGCCCGACACCGAGAAAGTGACCTACGAGGTCGTCGGCGACAAGCCGTGGTCGGGGTTCAACTACTACCTCGGTGACTACCGGTCGACCGTCGCGATCAACTCCGACATCGAGCAGCAGATGGCCAATCTGCCGCACCTGATCGCGCACGAGTCCTATCCCGGCCACCACACCGAGCACTGCCGCAAGGAGACCGGACTGGTCGGTGCAGGCCAGCTGGAGCAGACGCTGTTCCTGGTCAACACCCCGCAGTGCCTGATGGCCGAGGGCCTGGCCGATCACGCCCTCGGGGCCATCGTGGGCGAGGGCTGGGGCCTGTGGGCGCAGGAGATCTACGCCGATCTGGGTCTGCGGTTCGACGGCGACAAGGCCGAGCGTCTCGCGGCCGCGTCGAGCCGGCTGCTGGGGGTGCGCCAGGACGCCGCGCTGCTGCTGCACGACCAGCACAAGAGCGAGGACGACGTAGCCGCCTACCTGGAGCGATGGTCGTTGGCATCGCCGCAGCGCGCCCGGCACAGCCTGCGGTTTCTGTCCTCCCCGCTGTGGCGGGCGTACATCAGCACCTACGTCGAGGGCTACAAGCTGCTGGCCGGCTGGCTGGACCGTGGCGAGACGGCGAGTGAGCGCGCGCAGCTGTTCGGCAGGCTGCTCGACGAGCCACTGACACCCGGTGCAGTGCGCGTCTCGTAAACTGGCCGAGCCCCCTTCATTCTGCTGTCCCTTTGGAGACTCCTGTTATGACTGACGTCAACAACCTGTCACTGGCCGAACTCGATCCCGAGGTCGCCGAGGCGATGGCCGGTGAGCTGGGGCGTCAGCGCGACACTCTCGAGATGATCGCCTCGGAGAACTTCGTCCCCCGCGCGGTGTTGCAGGCCCAGGGCAGCGTCCTGACCAACAAGTACGCCGAGGGCTACCCAGGCCGCCGCTACTACGGCGGTTGCGAGCACGTCGACATCGTCGAGGATCTCGCGCGCAACCGCGCGAAGGAACTCTTCGGTGCCGAGTTCGCCAACGTGCAGCCGCATGCAGGCGCACAGGCCAATGCCGCCGTGCTGATGGCCCTGATCAACCCGGGCGACAAGATCATGGGCCTCGACCTGGCGCACGGCGGCCACCTCACGCACGGCATGAAGCTCAACTTCTCGGGCAAGCTCTACGAGGTCGAGTCGTACGGGGTGTCGAAGGAAGACCACCGGATCGACATGGACGAGGTGCGCAAGCAGGCCATCGCCGCCAAGCCGCAGGTGCTCATCGCCGGCTGGTCTGCCTACCCGCGCCACCAGGACTTCGCTGCGTTCCGCTCCATCGCCGACGAAGTGGGCGCACTGCTCTGGGTGGACATGGCGCACTTCGCCGGACTCGTCGCCGCAGGCGTGCACCCCTCGCCCGTGCCGTACGCGGACGTCGTCTCCTCGACCGTGCACAAGACCCTCGGTGGACCCCGCTCCGGCATCATCCTGGCCAAGAAGGAATGGGCCAAGAAGCTCAACTCCGCAGTGTTCCCCGGCCAGCAGGGCGGGCCGCTGATGCACGCCATCGCCGCCAAGGCCGTCGCCTTCAAGATCGCTGCGATGCCCGAGTTCAAGGAACGCCAGGAACGCACCCTCCTCGGTGCATCGCTGCTCGCCGATCGCCTCACCGGTGCCGACGTCGCCGACAAGGGCATCTCCGTCCTCACCGGCGGCACCGACGTGCACCTCGCGCTCGTCGACCTGCGCAACTCCGAGCTCGACGGCCAACAGGCCGAGGACCTCCTGCACGAGGTCGGCATCACCGTCAACCGCAACGCAGTGCCCTTCGACCCCCGCCCGCCGATGGTCACCTCCGGCCTGCGCATCGGCACCGGCGCACTGGCAACCCGCGGATTCGGCGAGGCCGAGTTCACCGAGGTGGCCGACATCATCGGCACCGCCCTGGCCACCGGCGAGGCCAGCGATTCCCTCAAGGACCGCGTCGTGAAGTTGGCACAGAGCAAGCCACTGTACGAGGGCCTCGAAGACTGGGGACTGCTGGGCTGACCCAGCACTCGCGCCCACCCCGGTCCGCGTCAATGGACCATTGCACCGCTCGGACGTATGCAGTGGTCCATTCACGCAGAACCCTGGTCTGGGTCAATGGACCATTGCAGCGCCCAGACGTATGCAGTGGTCCATTGACGCATCCGGGGAGGGCACTCTCGGCACCGCTCGATTGCCGACCTGGGTCGATTCGGCCGTAACGCGTTGTTCACCGACACGCCAGACTTCCAACGAGCCGAACCTCGATTTCGGCGGTACCGTCGGCAGTAACAGGCAGCGGGGAAGCTACCTGTGCGGGAGGTTCTGATACGTGACTGAGCTAGTGAGCGCGAGAGGGCCGGTACCCGGTCCTCGTGTCACCTGACACATCGGACCCGACCGGCCGAGCGACAGAGTTTGCGCGGTACCGCGCAGACGTAGGAGCCCCACGTGACCACTTCACGCTCCGTTTCCGCCCCTCTTCGGACATTCGTGCTCGATACCTCGGTCCTGCTTTCGGATCCGTGGGCAGTCATCCGGTTCGCCGAGCACAATGTGGTACTTCCGCTGATCGTCATCAGCGAGTTGGAGGGCAAACGCCACCATCACGAATTGGGATGGTTCGCGCGGGAATCCTTGCGCATGCTCGACGACCTGCGCGTCGAGTTCGGTCGACTCGACCAGCCGGTTCCCATCGGAACATCGGGCGGCACACTGCAAGTCGAGCTCAATCACACCGATCCCTCGGTACTTCCCGTCGGATTCCGCACCGACTCCAACGATTCTCGAATCCTCGCCTGTGCCCTCAATCTGAAGGCAGAGGGCAAGGACGTCGTGCTCGTCAGCAAGGACATTCCGTTGCGCGTCAAGGCCGGTGCCGTCGGTCTCCCCGCCGACGAATACCACGCACACGACGTGGTGCCGTCCGGTTGGACCGGAATGACCGAACTCGAAGTACCGTCCGACGCAGTCGACACGCTGTTCAACGACGGCGTCATCGACCTCGTGGAAGCGCGAGACCTGCCGTGTCACACGGGAGTTCGACTGCTTGCCGGACGGCAGAGCGCGCTGGGTCGCGTCACGCCGGACAAGCAGATCCAACTCGTGCGCGGTGAGCGTGAGGCGTTCGGCCTGCACGGCCGTTCGGCGGAACAGCGAGTGGCGCTGGATCTTCTGCTCGACGAGAGCATCGGCATCGTCTCGCTCGGCGGAAAAGCAGGCACCGGTAAGTCCGCTCTGGCGCTGACCGCCGGATTGGAGGCCGTTCTCGAACGTCGCTCGCACCGCAAAGTCGTTGTCTTCCGGCCTCTCTACGCCGTCGGTGGCCAGGAGCTCGGCTACCTCCCCGGTAGCGAGAGCGAAAAAATGGGTCCCTGGGGTCAGGCGGTCTTCGACACCCTCGAAGGGCTCGCGAGCCCGGAAGTGATGGAGGAGGTCATCGCCCGCGGAATGCTGGAAGTGTTGCCATTGACGCACATTCGCGGCCGATCGCTGCACGACTCCTTCGTGATCGTCGACGAGGCGCAGTCACTCGAACGCAACGTGCTGCTGACGGTTCTGTCCCGGCTCGGTTCGGGCTCACGCGTCGTACTCACCCACGACGTCGCTCAGCGAGACAACCTGCGCGTCGGACGACACGACGGCGTCGCTGCAGTGATCGAAAAGCTCAAGGGTCACCCACTTTTCGCGCACATCACCCTCACCCGCAGCGAGCGTTCACCGATCGCGGCACTGGTGACGGAAATGCTCGAAGAGTTCGGGCCTTCGGGAGCCTGATCCCCCTGGGAGCGTGGAGCCTGCGGGTCGTTTCGCAGGCTCCACTCCTGCCTTCAGGGTCGTTTCGCAGGCTCCACTCCTGCCTCGTACCGCACTACGAAGTTCCGCTCACAGGGGTCACCGGCCGAGCACGGCCCGGAATGCCCCTCGCACAAACCCTTTCAGGAAGTCGACGTTGTCGAAGTAGTCCCGCCACACGGCTACTTTGCCGTCGCGCAGCTCGAAGGTTCCGCACACCCAGAACTCGATTCGGAGTCGTCGCCAGATCAGCACATCGGTGCGCTCGGTGAGCACGACGTCTCCGTCGGCAGCGATGTTGTGCACGACCACGTCGAAGCCGAACGCAGGCTTGGCGAGCGTCGCCATGAACCTGCCCACGTTCGAGTGGCCGCGAACCTTCGGTAAGCCGACGTTGTGCCACACGACGCGTTCGTCGAGGAGCGACATGGCGCGCTCGGTGTCTCGACTTCTCAACGCGTCGAACAGATTCACTACGGTCTCGGTTGCCTGCTGTGTGTCGGTCACTTGGTGAATCGTCCCAATCCATCGCCGTCGAAGAACTCCAGGGTCAGCGTGTTCCCGTCGAACGTCGCCTCGGAAACGGTTCCGTCGGGTGCATTCTCACCGGTCGGTTCGAACGTGAACGTATCACCGTCCCAGGGCGACAACTCGTAGGAGGTTCCGTTCGGCCGGATGGCCAACACCAGTTTCCCGTTGACCTCCGTTATCGTCGCAGGCCCCCAATAGCTGTTCTGGTACACCCCTGTGTACGACGTGAGAGGTTGTGGTGCAGCGGCATTCGTGGGCGGGGTCTTGCCTGCGAGCTCGCCCTCCGGTTCGCTCATGCCGGCAAAGGCGTTCTTGTACAGCGTTCGCCAGTCCTCCCGCACCTCGCCGAACTGGACGAGGTCAGCGAACTCGGCGGTCACCGTTTCGGCGATGCCGATGGGTGCGGCATTGGTCAGTACGACGATGGCCACGTCGAGGGATGGAATCCAGACGAAGTTGGTGCCCGCTCCGAGCGCGAATGCTCCCGAATGGCTCACCGTCGTGCGACCGGCCGCACTGGTGGAGACGTTGAATCCGTAGCCGTAGTAGCCGGCGCGTGAATCCGGTGTCTCCGACGGGCTCGAGACGATCTGCGCGCTGATCGCGGGCAGGAGGGCTTCGGGGTCCACGAGCTGTCGTCCGTCGTGGTTTCCGTCGGCGATCAGCATCGTCAGCCACTTCGCGAGGTCGTTCACCGAGGAACTGACGCCACCGGCCGGGGTCTGTGGATCGGGTTCCCGCTGGTACTTCGCCTGGTACTCGCCGTCGACGAGTACGTGGGGTACGGCCCGATCGGCCCGCGCGATGTAGTCCGCGAACGACGAGCTGGTCGAGGTCATGCCGAGCGGGCCGTAGATCGTGTCCTGGCTGAGGGTGTCCCAGTCCTTGCCCGACGCCGCAGCGACGGCCTCGGCCGCAGCCGTGATGCCGAAGTTGGTGTAGTGGTACGTGGAGCGGAACGGGTCGAGGGGGACCTCGCGCAGGCGTTCGAGAATCTGTCTGCGGTCGTAACCGAGGTCCTCGAGCAGATCGCCTTCGTGCTCGGGCAGCCCGCTTCGATGCGCATAGAAGTCGCCGACCGTGACGTTCTGGGTCACCCACGGGTCGTCGAGAGCGAACCACGGCAATTCCGAGACCACCGGCGTCGACCAGTCGATCACGCCCGCTCCCACCTGGGACGCGATGACCGTCGCACCCACCGATTTGGACAGCGACGCCAACTGGAACACCGAGTCACCGTCGACGGGTTCGTCCGAGCCCACTTCGCGGACGCCGAACCCCTTCGAGTAGACGACGTCGGATCCGTGCACGACGGCTATGGCCATCCCGGGGATGTTCGACGATGCCATCAGCTCCTCGGCGATGCCGTCGAGCTTGCCGACGGCATCGTCGACGCGGCCGGCCGGAACATCGACGCCCGCGACCTGACCTGGGGACAGGTCACTGGTCGGCGCGGGCTCGGATGTCGGGGGACTGTCTGCGGTCGGTGCGTCGTTCGAGCATCCGACCAGCACGATCAGAGAGCACACAGCAACAAGACACAGAGAATTTCGACCCGACCGCATCACGAGGAGTCCTCACTTCGATGATTGGATGCACATGAGAATAGACCCGCAACGACCTGGCGTTAGGAGAATTCACAATGGTCAGGGGCGCGACGTCGGGCACTCGGGCGCAGGCGCTACGGTTACCGCATGTCTACGAACCTGTCCGACGGTGATCTGCTGGTCCGTTTGGAGCCCGCGGTCGAAGAGAATCTACGACGCCACATCGAGGCAGCGAGCGATTGGCACCCCCATGACCTCGCGCCGTTCGACGACGGCAAGAACTTCGCGTTCCTCGGTGGCGAGGACTGGTCGCCCGAGCAGTCGCATCTCAGCGATGTCGAAATCCTGTCCGCCACGGTCGGCGTGCTGGTGGCCGACAACCTGCCTGCGTACCACCGCGAACTGGCCCACGCGCTCACCGGCCTCGGTGCCTGGTGGAAGTGGACCGGCCGATGGACGTCGGAGGAGAACCGGCAGTCGATAGTGTTGCGCAACTTCCTGGTGCTCACCCGTGCAGTCGATCCGGTCGCCCTCGAGCGGGTACGGATGGAGCACATGACGCTCGGATACGATGCGCCCAGCCAGCATCTGCTCGACATCCTCGCGCATTTCGCCATCGAGGAGGCCGCTGCCGCCCTGCGTAACCGCAACACCATCGCTCTCGGCAAGGATCCGGTGTTGGCCACCATCCTCGGCAAGATCGCCGACGACGACGCCCTGCAGTCGACGTTCTACGCCAATATTCTGAACGAGGCCTTCGCCGTGGTTCCCGATCAGGCCGCCCGCGCCATCGCAGACCGGGTCAACGGATTCAAGATTCCCGAGGTCGACCTGCCGGACCGCGGCAGCAGCACCGCCGCTCTCGCCGAAGCCGGAATCTACGACGCCGATCAGGAACGCGAGAAGGTGTTCAAGCCGCTGCTCGCGGGCTGGAAGATCTTCGATCGCACCGATCTGGGCGAGGACGGCCTGAAGGCACGCGAGGAACTCGCTCACCTCGCCTGAGGTTCGGCCCCTTTCGAAAGCGTGAATGGTCCATTGCACACGTCTCGGCGGTGCAATGGACCATTCACGCGTTCAGGGGTCCGACGGGGCGAACGGGAAAGCTAGTCCTTGACCTTCGCCATGGCGAGGACGTCGAGGCGCTTGTCGAGTTCGGCTTCGCTGAGCTTGTCGCCGATCAGTCCGCGGTCGATGACCGTCTGACGGATCGTCTTCTTCTCCTTCAGTGCCTGCTTGGCGACTGCGGCGGCTTCCTCGTAGCCGATCGCGGAGTTCAGCGGCGTCACGATGGACGGCGAGGACTCGGCGAGGGTCTTGAGGTGCTCGACGTTGGCTTCGAGTCCGACGACGCACTTGTCGGCGAACAGCACCGAGACGTTGGCGAGCAGCTTGAACGACTCGAGCACGTTGCGCGCCATCATCGGGATGTAGACGTTGAGCTCGAATGCGCCCGACGCGCCACCGAATGCGACTGCGGCGTCGTTGCCGATGACCTGAGCCGCGACCTGCGTAACAGCTTCGGGCAGAACGGGATTGACCTTGCCGGGCATGATGGAGCTGCCGGGCTGCAGGTCGGGGAGGGCGATCTCGCCGAGTCCGGTGAGCGGTCCCGATCCCATCCAGCGAATGTCGTTGGCAATCTTGGTCAGTGAGACCGCGATGGTGCGCAGTGCGCCCGAGGCCTCGACGAGTCCGTCACGTGCGGCCTGCGCCTCGAACGAATCCTTGGCGGCGGTCAGTGCGTCGATGCCGGTCGACTCGACCAGTGCTGCAACGACTTTCGGGCCGAAGCCGTCGGGTGCGTTGAGTCCGGTGCCGACGGCGGTGCCGCCGATGGGCAGTTCACCGAGCCGCGGCAGGGTGGCCTCGACGCGTTCGATGCCTGCTTCGATCTGACGGGCGTAACCGCCGAATTCCTGACCGAGGGTGACCGGAACGGCATCCATGAGGTGGGTGCGGCCGGACTTGACGACGTGCTTCCACTCCGTTGCCTTGGTCACGAGAGCCTCGTGGAGGTGACGCAGTGCGGGCACGAGCGAGGTCACGGCTGCCTCGGTGGCGGCGACGTGAGTGGCCGTCGGGAACGTGTCGTTGGAGGACTGCGACATGTTCACGTGGTCGTTGGGGTGCACCTCGACGCCTGCCGCCTTGGCGATCGACGCGATGACCTCGTTGGCGTTCATGTTCGAGCTGGTGCCCGAGCCGGTCTGGAAGACGTCGATCGGGAACTGGTCGTCGTGCTTGCCGTCGGCGATCTCGGTGGCGGCGGCGATGATCGCGTCGGCCAGCGTGCCGTCGAGCAGACCGAGGTCTTTGTTGACCTGCGCGCAGGCTGCTTTGAGCAGGCCCATCGCGCGAATCTGAGTGCGCTCGAGCGGGCGGCCCGAGATGGGGAAGTTCTCCACGGCACGCTGCGTCTGGGCACGCCAGAGCGCATCGATGGGTACGCGAACCTCTCCCATCGTGTCGTGCTCGATCCGGAACTGCTGTTCGTTCTCTGTCATTGACCTCTTGCCTCGGTAGGGGAGCGGAAACTTCGTCGAGCGGACGGTCAGAAGGACGGGATGGCGCCGGAGGTGTCGCCGTCGAAGTCGATGGTCGAGTACTCCTTGAGCTTGTTGAGCTGGTGGTACGCGTCGATCATGCGGACGGTGCCGGACTTCGAGCGCATCACGATGGACTGCGTGTGTGCACCGCCGCCCGAGTATCGGACGCCCTGGAGCAGGTCGCCGTCGGTGACGCCGGTCGCGGTGAAGAAGACGTTCTCGCCCGAGACCAGGTCCTCGGTGGACAGGACGCGATCGAGATCGTGTCCGGCGTCGATCGCCTTCTGGCGTTCGTCGTCGTCGGTCGGAGCCAGCATGCCCTGGTGGACGCCGCCCATGCAGCGCATCGCGGCCGCCGCGATGATGCCTTCGGGAGTTCCGCCGGTGCCCATGAGGATGTCGATGGGGGAGGTGGGTCGGGCGGCGGCGATGGCACCTGCGACGTCGCCGTCGGAGATCAGACGAATGCGAGCGCCGGTGTCGCGCACCTGCTGGATCAGTTCGGCGTGCCGGGGTCGGTCGAGGATGCACACCGTGACGTCGGAGGAGGATCCCTTCTTGATCTTGGCGACGCGGGCGATGTTCTCCGCGACCGGTGCGGTGATGTCGATGACGTCGGCGAAGTCGGGTCCGACGGCGATCTTCCTCATGTAGAAGACGGCGGACGGATCGAACATGGCACCGCGCTCGGCGACCGCGAGAACGGAGATGGCGTTGGGCATGCCCTTGGCCATCAGCGTTGTGCCGTCGACGGGATCGACGGCGAAGTCGACCTCGGGGCCGTTGCCGTTGCCGACCTGTTCGCCGTTGTAGAGCATCGGCGCTTCGTCCTTTTCGCCCTCGCCGATGACGACGACGCCGCGCATCGAGACCGAGCTGACCAACTGACGCATGGCGTCGACTGCTGCTCCGTCGCCACCTTCCTTGTCGCCGCGACCGACCCAGCGACCCGAGGCGAGCGCACCGGCCTCGGTGACGCGTACGAGTTCGAGTGCGAGGTTGCGATCTGGCGCCATGGCGCGAGTGGACTCGGTGCTGGCCGTCATCGGTTTGTAGCCTCCTGGTTGGTGGGGTGTTACCCAGGCGCGATTATCTCACTTCTGTGATGCCCGCGGTGGGGTCGGGTCGTCTGTGAGGCACGCGCCGACCGAGCACTGCTGCGCAGAGGGGATACTGGTGAGGTGGCGAACAGCAAACCCCGGATTCTCAACAACAGCCGCGACATGGTGTGGTCGCTCATACCGCTGGTCATCGCATGTTTGCTGATCGCCGGTATTGCCAGTCAGTGCTCGCTGAGCCCCGGTGGGCCCAAGCAGGGCCCCATCCCCAACTTCGACATCGACACTGCGCTGCAGTACGACGCGTCCGAAATCGGCTTTCCGGTGCGCAATCCGGCTGTTCCCGAGGATTGGACCCCCAACTCGGGCAGTCGTCCGACGATCGCAGGCGACAACGGCGGACAGGTGTCGACTGTCGGATACATCACCGGATCGGGTGCGTATCTGCAGCTGACCCAGACCAGCGCCGTCGAGGAAGTGTTGGTTCCCTTCGTCGCCGGCGAGGAGACGGTGTACGCGTCGGGCACACAGAACGTGTCGGGTCGGGACTGGGTCGTCTACGGCGAGGAGGGCTCGCGAAAGTACTGGGTCTCGGACTTCGGTGACGTGCGAATCCTGCTGGGCGGTACTGCCGGCACCGAGGACTTCACCACGCTGGCCGAGTCCCTCGAGGTGACCGAACCGCTCACGCCCTAGCTGTGCTTCTCGGTACTCGCGAGCGCGGTCTCGATTCGCTTGCGGGCACCGGCGAGCTGCTCCTCGCAGCGAGTGGCCAGCTGCTCTCCCCGCTCCCACAGGGCCAGGGAGGCATCGAGATCGAGCCCGCCCTGCTCGAGGATCTTCACCACGCCCACCAATTCGTCGCGGGCCTCTTCGTAGCCCAGTTCCGATACCGGCTTGTCGTTCTCGCTCATGCGTACTCCTTCTGTCATTTGACTCGCCCCATGACTGCGGCGGTGACGGCACCGTCGGCCACGCGCACTCTGATCTGTGTACCCGGTGGCGCGTCCTCGACCGAACGCAGAACCTCGGGATCCGAACCCGCGACCACCCGCTGTACGACGGCATAGCCTCGAGCAAGTGTGGCAGCAGGCCCCAGCGTCGACAGCCTGGCCCGCAGATGTTCGACGAGCGTGTCCTGTGTGGTGAGTTCGCGCTGTACGTCGCGTCGGGCCGCATCGAGCAGCCGCCGAATCTCCTCGCGACGCTGCTCGAGTGCGGCCAGTGGGTCCGCCAGCACCGGGCGGTGTCGAAGCATGTCCAGGCCGCGTGCCTCGCGCTCGACCCAATTGCGCAGCGCTGCAGCACTTCTCGACTTCAATTCCGAGACGAGAGCTTGTTCGGCGACGGCGTCGGGCACCACGAGTTTGGCGGCATCGGTAGGGGTTGCGGCCCGCAGGTCGGCCACGTGGTCGCTGAGCGGGCTGTCGGGCTCGTGGCCGATCGCACTGACGATCGGCGTGGTGGCGCGAGAGATGGCGCGGCACAGGGCCTCGTCGGAGAACGGCAGCAGATCCTCGACGCTACCGCCGCCTCGGGCGAGGATGATGACGTCGACGGCGGGGTCGTCGTTCAGCTCCTTCAGGGCGTCCAGAATCGCCGGCACCGATTGCGGACCCTGAACAGGTGTGTTGCGAACCTCGAATCGGACCGCGGGCCAACGCCTCTGCGCGACGGTGAGCACGTCCTTCTCGGCTGCGCTGGCGCGTGCGGTGATCAGGCCGATGGTGCCCGGCAGGAACGGCAGCGGACGTTTCAGGCGCGGGTCGAACAATCCTTCCGCGGCGAGCAGGGCTCTGAGTCGTTCGATGCGAGCCAGCAGTTCGCCGACGCCCACCGCGCGAATGTCCGTGGCGCGCAGCGAGATCGTTCCCCTGCCGGTGAAGAACGACAGCTTGCCGTAGAGGATGACGCGGGCACCCTCGGTCAGCGGAACGGGTGAACGATCGAGCAACTGCGGCGAACACGTCACCGACAGCGACATGTCGGCCGACGGATCGCGCAGTGTCAGAAAGGCCGTTCTGGTGCCGGGGCGAGCGTTGATCTGGGTGAGCTGCCCCTCCACCCAGATGGAGCCGAGCTTGTCGATCCAGCCGGCGACCTTCATGGCGACGGTACGCACCGGCCATGGCTGTTCGGCGGTGCTCGCGCCTGGTTGGGTGGGACCGGACTGAGTAGGGGGAGTGCTCACTTGGCCTTGGCGGTGGTGATGCGGTTGGCGAGCATCGTCTGGAACGGTGCGCGGGAGAGCGTGTCGTTCTCGTACTCGAGCAGGGTTTCGAGGTCCTCGATCGAGAGTGTGCGCAGGCGCGCGCGCAGCTGCGCCAGGGCGAGGGTGTCGAAGTCGATCATCTCGACGATCTCGGGCTTGTCGGCGGAGGGAGCGCGCTTGGCCGAGGTGTCCTGGACCGGCTCGTCCAGCGGAGGCGTCGAGTACAGAGCGAAGCGGCCGTTCGCAGCGACGGGCTCGGCCACGGTGGCGTCGGGCACATCGACGTCGTCGGTGATGACAGCGGCGTCGAATCTCGACTCGGTGTCGAAGGTCTCGTCTCCGTCGTCGTCGAAGCTGGCCCAGGCGGGCTGCTCCTCGGTCGGGGTCCCGATGACCGGCAGGGTCGCGATGATCAGATCGCCCTTGATGGCCAGCGCCGTCACCTGCTGCTGGAATCGCATGCCACGCGCCAGTGCCTCGCTGACGACCGTCATCGGCAGCATCAGGGCGGAACCGGGAAGCTTGCGAGCCTCTTCCACGACGGTCACGGCGACGCCTGCAGCCACGCGCGCTGCAAAGGGGACTCGAGTCATGTGCACCAGACTGCCCGAAACCGTGAACTTTGGGTAGCCGACAGGCGGTACGACCCACTCCAGCCGGTGCTCGAGGTCACGGAAACGAGGTAGCCGCGCTCGGTGCACGTATCCTGGTAGGTATGTCTTCGGCTGTTCCACTGAATCTTGGTATTGCACAGTCCGCCGGTACGGGTGCGTCCTCGTACGCCGGGGGTAAGCGAGTGTTGCTCGCGGAGCCGCGGGGCTACTGCGCGGGTGTCGATCGTGCGGTCGAGACCGTCGAGAAGGCGCTCGAACAGCACGGTGCGCCGGTGTACGTGCGCAAGGAGATCGTGCACAACCGGCACGTGGTCGAGACGCTGTCCGATCGCGGCGCGGTGTTCGTGGAGGAAACCGACGAGGTTCCTGAGGGATCGCTGCTGGTGTTCTCCGCGCACGGTGTCTCACCTGCCGTACACACCTCTGCGGCCGAGCGAAACCTGCGCACGATCGACGCCACCTGCCCCTTGGTGACCAAGGTGCACCAGGAAGCCAAACGCTTCGCCCGAGACGACTACGACATCCTGCTCATCGGCCACGAAGGTCACGAGGAGGTCGAGGGCACCGCAGGTGAGGCTCCCGAGCACATTCAGCTGGTCGACGGGCCCGAATCGGTCGACAACGTCACCGTTCGAGACGAGAACAAGGTCATCTGGCTGTCCCAGACCACGCTGAGTGTCGACGAGACGATGCTGACGGTCGCGAAACTGCGTGAGCGCTTCCCGACGCTGCAGGACCCGCCCAGCGACGACATCTGCTACGCCACACAGAACCGTCAGGTCGCCGTGAAAGCGATGGCACCGGAATGCGATCTGGTGATCGTCGTCGGCTCCAAGAACTCCTCCAACTCGGTGCGGTTGGTCGAGGTCGCGCTCGGTGCGGGTGCGCGAGCGAGCTACCTCGTCGACTACGCCAAGGAAATCGACCTGGCCTGGCTCGACGGGGTCGAGACGATCGGTATCACCTCGGGTGCGTCCGTACCGGAGATCCTGGTGCAGGGCGTCATCGAACTGTTCGCCGAGCACGGCTATGCAGACGTTCAGCCGGTCACCACCGCCAACGAGACCCTGGTGTTCTCTCTGCCCCGAGAGTTGCGTCCCGCTCGCTAGAAGCGACGTCAGCGAAAAGTCGACGCCTCGTATCGGAAACCTGCGCAGGAGCAGGAACCGATACGGGGCGTTTCTTCGTGTTCGGGCTAGTCGCTGTGGCGGTCGCGGTAGCGAACCCGCGGCACCGGATGCGGGGGAATGTCGTCCCGGTGCGGGGTGGGTAGAGCGTGATTGCCCTGGCCGTCCTCTGCGGGCGAACCGGGTGCCGCGGAACCGTTCGTCCGAGGAGTAACGACGGGCCTGGCTCCGGTGCTGTACGGATCGGCAACCTCGCGAGGAGCGTGAACCCGGGCCGAGCGCTCCCGACGAGGTTCGGTCGAATACCGGGGCTCTGCCGAGAAACGAGGCTCGGACGGTTGCGGTCGCTGTGCCTCACGGGACTGTCCCTGCGGATACTGCGTTCGCGGGTACTCGGGCTTCTGGTATTCGGGCTTGTAGTCCTGCCGAGGTGAGTCGGTGGCGGCGTATCGAGTCTGTGGTGCCGACGCGGCCGATCGTCGTGGGCTCGAACTCGAGCGAGGTTCGGTGTCGGGTCGCGGGCGGGAATCGGTGTTTCTGCGACCGACGTACGGCCCGGGCACGATGTCGGTGGCCTCGGCCGCGGAGTCGGTGCTGCGATCGGCTGCAGCTGCGCGCCTGCGGGACCGTTCCGGGCGCTCGTCCTGTGCCCGGCGCTGGGCTCTGGTCGCCTTGTCGTCGCCGGGCTTGCGGCTGCGTCGAACAGTGCCCTCGGTCTTCTGGCTTCGTCGAAGGGTGGGGGCATGCGTGTTCTGGCGTTTGAGCACGATGCGCAGGACTCCGAGTCCGACGGCGACCACGGTGCCGAGCAGCATCAGCGGAAACCGGTTGACCAGCGGAATGGCAACGTTGAGGATGATGTCCTTGAGGCTGGTGCCTGCGTTGTCGGTGAAGTACTGGTACGACAGCGGCACGGCCACGAACAGGATCAGTGGGGCTTGCACCATCGCCGTGAACAGTCCGCGGAAGCGGACCAGAAGGACGCCGGCGATGCAGCCGAGGATGTACATGAACGCGAACGCACCGGTCAGCTCGGTACCGCGTGCGGCATCGATCAGAAATCCGAGAAAAGTCAGTCCCGCGGCGATCGCGACGGCACCCCATGCGGGAACGCCGGGCAGGGTCGCGAGGATGGATCGGTGATCCAGCGGTACCCCGGAGCGGGCACGTTGGGAGGTAGACACCCCCCGAGGTTAGCCGTTGTTCAGCCGACTGCATCGCTGACATGACCGAAGTCGTGCCGGTAGCGGGACGAATCGGACAGTTTGGGACGCTCGTCGACTCGGGCGATGTCCACCGGCTCGGCGTCGAACAGTTCGAGCTCGTGCAGCTTTCTCGCCGTCACGCTCACCCGGGTGTCGACCGACCCGACGGTGGAGTTGAAGGACTCGACGGCCTTGCCGAGGTGGGCACCGAGCTTGTCCAGGTGCGTCGAGACGACACCGATCCGCGTGTACAGCTCACGCCCCAACTGCTGGATGCGTGCGGCGTCCTCGGCCAGTGACTCCTGCTTCCACGTGTAGGCGACGGTGCGCAGCAGCGCGACCAGGGTGGTCGGGGTGGCCAGGATCACGTTCCGGCCGAAGGCGTACTCGAGCAGACCGGTGTCCGATGTCAGGGCCGCGTCGAGAAACGGGTCGCCGGGAACGAACAGTACGACGAACTCCGGCGTCGGCTCGAACGCCTGCCAGTACGCCTTGTCGGCCAACTGGTCGATGTGGGTTCGCAGTTGCTTGGCGTGGCGTCGCAGATTCTTCTCCCGGGCGCCGGGATCCTCGTCCTGGGCGGCGTCGAGATACGCCGCGAACGGCACCTTGGCGTCGACGACGATCTGGCGTCCGCCGGCGAGACGAACGATCATGTCGGGTCTGATGCCGTCCTTGCTGACCTGAGTGTGGAAATCGCAGTGCTTGAGCATGCCTGCCAGCTCGACGACGCGCTCGAGCTGGATCTCGCCCCACCGGCCCCGGATCTGCGGTGCGCGCAGGGCGGTGACCAGCTGACCGGTCTGGGTGGACAGATGCATCGATGCACGGTGCATACCGGTGACCTGCTCCGACAGTCCCGCGTACGCCCGGATGCGATTGTGCTCGACCTGCCGGACGTGCTCGGAGAGCGCATCGACGGCGTCGTGCAACGGCTCGACCAGGTGCGAGACCTGTTGGCCGATCACGGTCGAATTGCGTCGAGCCGAGTCCTCGTTGACCGCACTCAGCGACTGCCGAAGGATGCCCTCGTGCTCGCGCAGCGCGGCCAGTTGAGCCTCGGCTCGTACGGCGCGATCGCCCATCCGGGAGGCGTGCAACAACCAGCCGACGACCGCGCCGATACCGAGTGCGACGAGCAGTCCGAACGCGGTGAGAATGTTCATGGGGCAGATGATGCAGGACGGTACCGACAACTTCGGTTCTCGATGGCTGTGGACCGCAGCTCACGTCCGACAGGCCGACGAGCCTCGAATAGTTTGTCGGTGCTTGCCGATAGCGTCGAACGCATGAGAATTCTGCACACCTCGGACTGGCACATCGGTCGCACCTTTCACGGTGTCGACCTGTTGGCCGATCAGGGCGCTGTGCTGAGGTCCATCGCGGAACTGGTTGCGGCACAATCGATCGATGTGGTGGTGGTGCCGGGCGACATCTACGACCGCGCTGTTCCCAGTGCCGATGCCGTCCTGGTCTGCAACCGCGGACTGGAGGCCATCCGTGCGGCCGGTGCCGTGATCGTCGCGACGTCGGGAAATCACGATTCACCCGCGCGACTGGGCGCAGGCGCGGCCTTCGCGTCGGCAGGAGGGCTGCATCTGATGACGCGGGTGGGCGATGTCGCGACCCCGGTCGTCATCGACGACGAGCACGGGTGCGTTGCGTTCTACGGCATTCCGTATCTCGAGCCCGAAACCACTCGCCTCGAACTCGACGTTCCCACTGCGCGTACTCATGCCGACGTTCTCGGTGCCGCGATGGATCGGGTGCGCGGTGACCTCGCGGCGAGAAGCGAGGCAGGGCAACGCGTTCGCTCGGTCGTGCTCGCCCACGCTTTCATCGTCGGCGGCGAAGCGACCGGATCGGAGCGGTCGATCTCCTCCGGCGGTATCGAGACCGCGCCTGCGTCGGCGTTCGACGGAGTCGACTACGTGGCGCTCGGACATCTGCATTCGCCCCAGACCCTCACCGACCGGGTGCGGTACTCCGGTTCGCCGCTGCCCTATTCGTTCGGCGAGCGGTCGCACCACAAGGCGGTATGGATCGTCGATCTCGATGCCGACGGGCTCGGCACTGTCGAGCGAGTGGATCTGCCGGTGGTCCGCGGCCTCGCCCGCATCGAAGGAACGCTCGAGGAATTGACCACGGACGCAGCGTATTGCGAGTTCGAGGATCACTACGTCTCCGCCGTGCTCACCGACGAGGTTCGACCGGTCGACGCAATGCGCTTGTTGCAGCAGCGTTTCCCGCACGCGATCCACCTGGAATGGCGTCGGCCGGAGGGATCCGGCGAGCTTCGCTACCGCGACCGTGTGCGCGGCCGCAGCGATCTCGACATCGCCACCTCCTTCGTGACGGACATGCGCAGCGTGCCGACGGCCGCGGAGTCCGCGCTCCTGTCCCGCGCTCTGGCCTCCGTGCAACGGGAGACCGAGGCCACCCGCGGGTCGGCCACCACGGCCGACCGCGGTGCTGCATGAGGCTGCATTCACTCGAGATCACCGCCTTCGGCCCCTTCGCGGGCACGGAGACGGTGGACTTCGATGCGCTGGGGGCCGACGGGCTGTTTCTGTTGCACGGTCACACCGGAGCCGGCAAGACGACGGTTCTCGACGCCGTGGCGTTCGCGCTGTACGGAACGGTGCCCGGAGCTCGTCGCGAGGGCAAGCGTCTGCTGTCCGATCACGCGGCCAAGGGTGCGGTGCCACAGGTCACGTTGGAAGCGACCCTCGGTGGGCGTCGGATCAGAATTGTGCGCAGTCCGGAATTCCTGCGGCCCAAGCTGCGAAGTACGGGTACCACCAAGCAACACGCCAAGGCCAGTCTCACCTGGCTCGACGGCCGCGGGCAGAACCTCACCCGGCTCAGCGAGATCGGTGACGCCGTCAACGCGCTGCTCGGGATGAGTGCCGACCAGTTCTTTCAGGTGGTGCTGCTGCCGCAGGGTGAGTTCGCGCGGTTCCTTCGAGCCGACAGCGACGAACGCGGGAACCTGCTCGAAAGACTCTTCGACACAGGCAGATTCGGTGATGTCGAGGAGTGGTTCGCGCAGCGCCGCCGGGAGCTCGCCGCCGAACTCGCCGACGCTCACCACGCCATCGACATCATGCTCGGCCGGGTGTCGCAGGCATCGGGTGTGCCCGAGCCCGCAGGCGAGGACGGCGAACAGCCGGACCCCCTCGAATGGGCGGCCGACGTCCTCGACGAAGCCCGGCAGAATCGGACCCTCGCGCAAGGTCGAGCGGTGCTGATCGACGCGGCAGCTCGGCGTGCGTCGGTAGCGCTGACGAAGGCCACCGCCGTTGTAGATCTGCAGCGTCGACGCGCACTCGCCGAGGGGCAACTCGTGCAGTATCGGGAGGGCGAGACGGTGCGAGCAGCGCGCAGAATCGAGCTCGCCGATTCCGCGGCCGCCGGGCCGATCGCGGACACTGCTGCAGACCTCCGTCTCGCACGACTGGCGACCGACGCCGCAACGTCCGCACTCGCGGCGGCGGAGCATGCCCTCCCGTCGACGGCGGAGGGCCGACGCTTCCACGCTGCACTGCACTGGCCACCGGCACCGGCGGATCCGTCGGCCGAGCGCACGGTCGTCGCACAGTTCGTGCGTGACTGGACCACCGATGTCGCGCGGTTACAGTCGCTGCTCGGTCTGGCCCGAGAAGCCGACCGACTCGACGGCACCCTCGCCGACTGTCGTGCGCAGCAACGCACCACCGCAGCGGCGATCGAACGCACCGTGCAGTCGCAGGCGTCGATGCCCGAGAAGATCGGAGCGGTCGAATCTCGGCTGGCACGAGCATCCTCGGCGGAGGCAGAGTTGCCGGGTCTCGAGGAGCGATGCGATCGTGCCCGCGCGGCAGCCGAGTCCGCCCTCGACCTGGTGCGCACACGCGCGACTCTGGCCGAGGCGGAGCGGGCCCGCGACAGCGCCAGAGCAGCGCACAACACGGCCTGGGCGCACCTACTCGATCTCCGTGAGCGACGCATCGACGGGATGGCGGCCGAGCTGGCGGCTCGTCTGGAGGCGGGAAAGCCGTGCGTCGTGTGCGGATCGGAGGTGCACCCGCATCCCGCTGCCGCGTCGACGTCGACGGTGACCAAGGCGCAGGAAGACAAGGCCGCCGCCGCGGAACGCAAGGCTGCTGCTGCGCTCGAACAAGCGGTCGCGGTCGTCGCAGAAGCGCAACGCGGCGTGGACCTGCTGCACCATCGCACCGGCGGGGAGTCCGCTGCGGAACTGACCCGGATTCTCGATGCCGCGACCACCGCAGTGCAGGACGCTCGTGCGCGTGCGGCCGATGTCGAACCCGCAACCGCGGAACTGCATCGGCTGCGGAGCGAGTCGGACGCGCTGACGGTCAGGCTCCACGACCTCGTCGCCTCGCGCAGTGCCGTCGACGAACGCATCTCGGCCACCGAGGAATCGCTGACGCAGATGCGAGCGTCGGTCGCCGAGGAAGTGAACGAGGGTGCGTCGCTGGTGGACCGAATCGCGGAGCGGGAAGCCTTGATCGACGGTGCCCGGCGAATTCAGGAGGCGCGTATCGCCTGGCTCGACGCCACCGCGCGGGCCGATGAGCTCACAGCCGAACTGGACCGGCGAGTGCAGGCTTCGAGCTTCGAGTCCGTCGACGCGGCAGCCGGGGCAGTACTGGCCGCGGACCGCGTCGAGCAGATCGAGACCGAACTGCGCACCGCCGAGGAGGCGCGCGCACATGCCGAGCACGTGTTGCGCGAGCCCGCCATCGTGGACGTGGCCGGCCGGCCGCCGGTGGATCTGGAACCGCTGGCACATGCGTGTTCCGAGCTGGACGAGAAGGTCAGGGCCGCTGCTGCCGAAGTGGCCGAATGCCGAAGGCGCGCAGACGATCTGGAACGACTGATCACCGAACTGTTCACCGCCGCCCAGGCCATCGCGCCACAACGCGCCGAGTTCGACGAACTGGCGAACCTGGCGGACGTCGTGGCAGGCCGGGGGCAGAATGCTCGCAAGATGTCGTTGCGCTCGTACGTCCTCGCGTCCCGACTCGAGGACGTCGCCGAGTCCGCATCCGCGAGGCTGCGTCGAATGTCCTCGGGGCGTTACGAATTCGTGCACTCCGACGAGGCTGGCGTCCGTGGCAAACGGGGCGGTCTCGGACTGGACATCAGGGACGACTACACCGGCGTCGTGCGCTCGGCGAAAACACTGTCGGGCGGTGAGGCGTTCCTCGCGTCGCTCTCGCTCGCCTTGGGCCTGGCCGATGTGGTGGCCGCCGAATCCGGAGGTGTCGTCCTCGACACGATGTTCATCGACGAAGGATTCGGCACGCTCGACGCCGACACCCTCGAATCAGTGATGTCGGTTCTCGACGAACTACGTGCGGGCGGACGCGTCGTCGGCGTGGTCAGCCATGTCGACGAGATGCGTCAACGCATTCCCAGCCGCCTCTACGTCAAGCGGGAGCGCACCGGATCGACACTTCAGGTCGTCGCGTCCTGACCTGACGCAGGTTTGTCGGACTTCGACTCGTCCTCGTCGTCCAGACCGGCCTGCTCCTCGGTCAACCCCTCGGGCGGCGGAATTTCGTCCTCGAGTTCGTCCTGGTCCGGTTCGTTCGAGCGGGCGTCGATCTGCTCGGACAGGTACCTGATCAGCACGGCAGCCACCGCGGCAGCCGGGACGGCGAGGAATGCGCCGATGATGCCGAACAGTGAGCTACCGCCGGTCACGGCCAGCAGCACTATCGCCGGGTGCAGGTTCATGCTGCGACTCTGCAGGATCGGTTGCAGCACATTGCCTTCCAGCTGCTGTACCGCGACGATGATGGCGAGCACGATCAGTGCAGTGGTCAGCCCGTTCGCAACCAGGGCCACCAGAACGGCGAGAGCGCCCGCCACGAACGCACCGACGATCGGGATGAAGCCACCGATGAACGTCAGGGTCGCCAGCACCAGCGCCAGCGGAACACCGAGAATTACCAGTCCCAGACCGATGAAGAAGGCGTCGATGAAACTGACGATGGCCTGAGTTCGGATGAACCCGCCGAGAGTCGCCCACATCCGTGAGAGCACCTCGCCCAGATGGCGTCCGGCGCGGCCACCGGAGAATCCGTGCAACCACGGCAGGAACTTCGGCCCGTCCTTGACGAAGAAGAACGTCAGTACCAACACCAGCGCCAGGGTCACCAACAGTGAGCCCGCAGCGGATACGCCGGTGAACACGCCGGTGGCGATGACCTCGCCGCTGTCCTGCAGCCGCGCAACGATGGCCGATACGGCCGAGTCGATCTGGTCGTCGCCGATGTTCAGCGGTGGACCCTTCAACCAGTCCTGAACCTGGGCGATACCGCCCGATGCCTGGTCGACCAACTCCGGTGCCTGCTCGGCGACCGACGGAACGATCAGAGTGATGATGCCGCCGATGACGACGAAGAACACCACGAGCGACACCGATGCGGCCAGAGCGGGAGGAAATCCCAGACGCATCATCAGCTTGGCCGGCGGCCACAGCACCGTCGCGACGATCACGGCGAGCAGGACCGGCAGCAGAATCACCCAGAGGTGCCCGATCAGCCAGCCCAACACCCACGCCCCGGCTGCGATGGAAATGAGGATCAGCGACCATTTGGCCAACCACACACCGCCGACCCCGATGAGGTCACCGCGATCATTGCCGGACGTCTCGGACTTCGACGTCTTACCGGGAACTGCCGATTCGGTCACTGTGGGGTCCTCACATTCGGCGGGTGGCGGTTCGTGAAGAACCATAACGTCCGGCGTACTCAGCCTGTATGTCACCGCCATCGGACGACCCGTCGACGAGACGTGCTCAGGCAGCCTCGTGTGCCAACAACCACTTCTTCACCGGCAGCCCCCACCGGAAACCGCCGAGCGCCCCGCCGATTCGAACCACCCGGTGGCACGGCACGAACAGCGCGGCGGCATTGCGCGCGCACGCCGACGCAGCACCGCGAATCGCTGCCGGTCTTCCGGACAGTTCGGCGAACTCGGAGTAGGTCACCGGTGCGCCGGGCTCGACGGTGCGCAGTACTCCCCAGGCGTGCATGAGAAATTCGCCTGATCGTTGCGCGACGGCAACGGAGTCGATGACGGTCAGCTCACCGCGGTGATAGTTCTCCACGGCGCGCGTCACGTCACCGAGATCGGCCACCCTGCGCACGGTGTCGGGTCGCATCGTCGGGTGGATCAGGACGCGGAGTTCTTCGACATCGGCGGTCCACCCGGAGGCGAGGACGCGCTGATCGTCGTCGACGATGGTGCTGAACGGCCCGATCGGAGTGTCCTGGGTGGCGGCGGTGGCAGTCATGGCTGTCTTCTTTCCAGTGCGGTGATCCACAGGTGCATCGAGACGTAAGAACGCCACGGAGCCCAGCGGGCAGAGTTGTCCAACGAGATGTCGAGTGCCTGAGCACCTTGGCGGACGACGAGATCGGTATCGAGCAGAACATCGGGATCGCCGAGTAGCCGCATCACGACGTACCGGGCGGTCCAGGGTCCGATTCCTTTGAGCGCGAGCAGCTCTCGCTCCAGTTCCGGCCCTTCTCGCGCGGGATGCAGCACGACGGTTCCCGACGCGATGGCGTCGGCGACGCGGATGACGGTCTGCACCCGGGCGGCAGGTCCGGTGAGAACTTCGTGGCCACGTTCGGCGATCACGGCTGGCTCGGGAAACAACCTGGTGACGGTTCCGTTGCCGAGATCGAGTGGCGCACCGAGAGCATCGACGAGCCGGGCGGTGTGGGTGGCCGCAGCCTTGAGCGAGATCTGTTGTCCGATCACGGTGCGCAGCAACATCTCTGCGCCGTCGACCACTCCGAGGGCGCGGATGCCCGGGTGGGCGTCGACGCTCGGTGCCAGCTGCGGATCCGTGCGCAGGGCGTCGTCGACGGCGAGTGGATCGGCGTCGAGATCGAGCAGGTGGCGAATCCGAGCGACGGCCGGGGCAAGATCGCGCATGTCCTGCAATGTCACTGCGGCGCTGACGAATCCGTCCATCACCCGCAACGCCACGAGCCCGGCGGCATGCGGCAGGCGCAGCGACCGCACGTATTCGCCATCCTCGGAGAAGGATTCGATGCCCTCGACCACGTGGCCCCGCAGGAACCACTCGATCCAGCCGCGATCCAGCGGCGGGCGGTACGGCAAGCGCAGGGTGACCGTTCCACCCGCGGTCGCAACGGCCGTGCGGTGTGCTTCTCTGCGCAGTGTCGACGGATCGACGGCGAAGACTTCTTTGATGGTGTCGTTGAATTGCCGAACGCTGGAGAAGCCGGCCGCGAAGGCGACGTCGGCCATCGACATGTCGGTGGTCTGAATCAGGGTGCGGGCGGTGTGGGCGCGGTGCGCGCGGGCCAATGCCAGCGGTCCTGCACCGACTTCGGCCGTCAGCACGCGCGTCAACTGACGGGTCGAGTAACCGAGGGTGCTGGCGAGGCCGTCGACGCCACCACGTTCGACGGCTCCGTCGGAGATCAGTCGCATGGCACGAGAACTGAGGTCCGAGTGGATGTTCCAGCGTGGGGAACCGGGGGTGGCGTCGGGCTGGCAGCGGCGGCAGGCTCGGTAGCCGGATTGTTGCGCCGCCGCTGCGGTGGCCATGAACGAGACGTTGCCGGGCTTGGGTGTGCGGGCCGGGCAGGAGGGTCGGCAGTAGATGCCGGTGGTGGACACGGCGGTGAAGAACTGGCCGTCGAACCGTGCGTCACGCGAGGAGACCGCGCGATAACACCGATCGAAGTCCAGTTCTTGCACCTGCCGTTCGCTGCTCATGCACCTACTGTGTCAGCGCGGACGCGTCGGTGCTAGCGGAAATCGGACATCACCGTGTCAGCAGCAGCGTGCCCCCGGGTTTCGGTCCGCCTCCGCGTGCCGATCCTTCCAGTACTGCCGCACGGTCGGCGGTTCCTGACCGGGGTGGTGGCGGGCCAGATGGGCGACGTATCGGTCGTAATCGTGGTCGCCCATCACCGAGGTGATCCACCACCACAGCCCGCGCATCTAGTGCGCCGATCCGGGGCGACGGACGGTGCCCGCGTCGATCAGCTCGTCCCATTCGGCCTGGATCTTCTTCTCGGCCGGGGTGAGGACGAAACCGGTGGGACCGAAGATCTTCGACGGCACCTCGGGCTCCTCGTTGTCGGGCAGGTTGTCTCCCCGAACGGCCTTGATGCAGACCCACACTCCGGCGAACACGACCACCAGGACGAGTGCCGCGAAGATGATCGACAGCGTGCCCTGAATGAAGGTGTTGCGGATGACGGCGTCGATGGCCTCGGGTGTCTTGGCGCTACCGAACTCGCTCAGGCCCTGCGCCTTGGCGTCGCGGAACTGCGAGTGCTGCGTCCAGTAGCCGATGGCCGGGATGGAGGAGAAGATCTTCTGGTACGACGCCGTCATGGTGACGATGAGGTCCCAGGCGAGTGGAACTCCGGGGATCCAGGCCCACTTGTAGAGGCCACGCTTGACCACGATGACGAGTACCACCGTCAGTGCGATGGCGGCCAGCAGTTGGTTCGCGATACCGAACAGCGGGAACAGGGTGTTGATTCCGCCCAGTGGATCGGTGACACCCATGAGAAGGATTGCGCCCCAGGCTGCGACGACGATCAGCGAGCAGATCCAGGCACCAGGACGCCACGACGGATCCTTGAACTTCTTGGCCGATGCGCCGGGCAGGTTGCCGATGCTGTCGGAGAGCATGAAGCGTGCGACGCGGGTGCCGGCATCGACCGTGGTGAGGATGAACAGTGCCTCGAACATGATCGCGAAGTGGTACCAGAACGACTTGAGCGATTCGCCGCCGAACACCTGGTGCAGCACCTCGGACATGCCGAACGCGAGTGTCGGTGCGCCGCCGGTGCGGGAGATGATCGATTCCTCGCCCACATCGGCTGCCGCCTGGCTCAATTCGGCAGGCGAGATGTCTCCGCCGCTCAGCCCCAGTCCGTTGACGTATGTTGCCGCAGTCTCCGGAGTGCCGCCGGTCAATGTCGCCGGTGCGTTCAATGCGAAGTAGATGTGCTGATCGAGAACGCAGGCGGTGATGAGCGCCATGATGGCGACGAACGACTCGGTGAGCATGCCTCCGTAGCCGATCATGCGCATCTGCTTTTCCTTCTCCAGCAGCTTCGGCGTGGTGCCGGAGGAGATCAGAGCGTGGAAGCCGGACAGTGCGCCGCAGGCGATGGTGATGAACAGGAACGGGAACAGGGACCCTGGGAATGCCGGCCCGTTGCCCTCGGTGGCGAAGCTGGTCATCGCGGGCATCTGGATCTCGGGACGCGCGATGAGGATGCCGACGGCCAGTAGGGCGATGGTGCCGACCTTCATGAACGTCGACAGGTAGTCGCGCGGGGCGAGCAGCAGCCATACCGGCAGGATGCAGGCGAGCAGACCGTAGCCGATCAGCAGCCAGGCGACGGTCACCTTGGAGAGGGTGAACCAGTCGGTGCCCCAATCGGTTTCGGCAACCCAACCGCCGGCCACGATGGCGAGCAGCAACAGGACGACGCCGATGAGCGAGACCTCGGTGACGTTGCCCGGCCGCAGGAAGCGTAGGTAGACACCCATGAACAGTGCGATCGGAATGGTCAGCGCGATGGAGAAGACACCCCACGGGCTTTCGGCGAGTGCGTTGACGACGACCAGGGCGAGCACCGCGATGAGGATGATCATGATGACGAACACCGCGACCAGGGCGGCGGTGCCGCCCACTACTCCGAGTTCGTCGCGGGCCATCTGGCCGAGGCTGCGGCCGTGGCGTCGCGTCGAGATCCACAGCACCAGGAAATCCTGTACGGCACCGGCGAACACGACGCCGATGATGATCCACATGGTGCCCGGGAGGTAACCCATCTGAGCGGCGAGGACGGGTCCGACGAGCGGGCCTGCTCCGGCGATCGCGGCGAAGTGGTGGCCGAACAGCACCCGACGGTCCGTCGGCATGTAGTCCTTGCCGTTCTCCAGAATCTCGGCGGGGGTGGCGCGGTCGTCGCGTGGGAAGACGATCTTGCGTTCGATCAGCCTGGCGTAGAAGCGAAAGGCGAAGATGTAGGTACACACCGCGGCGATGACGAACCAGACGGCGTTGGGATTCTCTCCGCGGACGATCGCGATGATCGTCCACGCAACACCGCCGAGAAGGCCGATGGCGACGAGCATGAGGCGCTTGATCGGGGTCATCGGATGTGACTCGACGACGCCGACGGGCGGCAGATCGGGATCTGTCTTCAGCAATTCGACGTGTGGTTCGTCGGCCGCTTTCAATGACATGTGTGGGGTCTCCAGGCTCGCAGGTGTGACAGCGATCACCCTATGTCCGCTGCGGGCGCACGTCCTCGAATCGACGCATCGCCGTGCGCCCGGCGGTCGCTGGAGTGCGACGAGCGGCAACCGTGCCGACGGCGCGTGCCGATCAGCCGCCGAGGGCGTCGTCGACGGCTCTGGCGCTGAGCACCTGATCCAGCACCAGCGCGGCGCTACCGATGACTCCGGAAAGGTCGCCATGGGTGGTGGCCTGAATGGTGAGGGCCTTGGTGGCCAGTGCGGTGGCGTTGCCGTAGACGGTTTCACGCAGCCCGGCGACGAAGATGTCGTAGGCGTTCGCCATGTCGCCGCCGATGATGAGTACCTCGGGGTTGAGCAGGTTCACGGCCCCGGCCAGGGTTTCGCCGATGTGGCGACCGCTGTCGCGGATGAGTCTGCGTGCCTCGGGGTCGCCGCTCACTGCGAGGTCGACGACGCCGCGGACGTGGCCGACTTCGCGGCCCTGTTCGTTGAGTGCGCGCACCAGTGCCCAGCCGCCTGCGATGGCTTCGAGGCAGCCGCTGTCGCCGCATCGGCAGGCGACACCTGCTGCAGCTGCGGTCTTGGTGTGGCCGAATTCGCCTGCAGCCCCGAGTGATCCGCGTTGCAGCGCGCCGCCTGCCACGATCCCGGCTCCGAGACCCGTCGAGGCCTTGACCAACAGGGCGTTCTGGAAGCGATCTCTGTTGTCGCGACGTTCGGCGAGGACCATCGCGTTGGCGTCGTTGTCGAGAAACACCGGAGCCGACGTCGTATCGGCGAAGAACGGGGCGAGCGGCACCCCGTCCCAGCCGTGCATGATCGGCGAGTCCAGGCTGCACCCTCGGTCGGTGTCGGCGGTGCCGGGGATGGACAGCCCGACCCCGAGGATGCGGTGGCCGGTTCGGTGCGATTCGTCGAGCAGTGCCTGCAGTCGCTTGGTGATCTGCGGCATCAGTTCGTCCGGGCCGACGCCGATCTCCTGGTCGACGGTGTCGCTCGCGAGCAACTCGCCGCCGAGGGTGAAGACGCCCAGCTGGGAGCGGCTGCGTCCGATCGCGGCGGCGAGCACGACTCCGGCGTCGATGTCGAACGACAGTCTCGCCGGAGGCCTGCCGCCGGTCGAGTGCGTGTCCTCGGTTTCGATGACCAGGCCGAGGCCGGTGAGCGCGGCGACGCGGGACGCGACGGCAGACCGTGACAGTCCGGTGATCCGGCCGAGCTCGGCCCGGGTACCAGCTTCTCCATCGCGGACCAGAGCGAAAACCTCGCCTGCCGTCGCAGGTGGAGCGCTCAGGCGCGGCATCGACATAGAAGCCATTCAACCAACTGGCAACTTCTACGGCAACAACCCAAGAAGTGCCACTTATAACTTCGAAAAGCATAAGTTGGGTTGTCGATCGACCTAAGCGGCCTTAAGGTGAGTGATGAGAGACCGAACATCGGAGATACTCATGGACACACTTCATCCGGTCCTGCGGCAGGTCACCGACCGCATCGCAGACCGTAGCCAGTCCGCTCGCGCCGCCTACCTCGCTCGAATCGACGCCGCAGGAGATCGAGGCCCCGCCCGTGGCCGCCTCGCCTGCGCCAACATCGCCCACGGTTTCGCCGCCTCCGGCAAGGCCGACAAACAAGCATTGCGCGGCATGGTCAAGCCCAACATCGCCATCGTCTCGGCGTACAACGACATGCTCTCGGCGCACAAGCCGTTCGAGAACTACCCCGCCGTGCTGAAGAAGTCCGTCATCGATGCCGGCGGCATCGCGCAGTTCGCCGGGGGAGTCCCCGCCATGTGCGACGGCATCACCCAGGGCCGCGACGGCATGCAGCTCTCGCTCTTCAGCCGAGACATCATCGCAATGTCGACGGCAATTGCGTTGTCCCACGACATGTTCGACGCCACCCTGATGCTCGGGGTGTGCGACAAGATCGTCCCCGGAATGCTCATCGGTGCACTGAGTTTCGGCCATCTTCCCGCGGTGTTCGTGCCCGCCGGTCCGATGACGTCCGGACTTCCCAACGGGGAGAAGGCAAAAGCGCGTCAGCTCTACGCCGAGGGCAAGGTGGGCCGTGAGGCTCTGCTCGACGCCGAGGCCGCGTCGTATCACGGCAGTGGTACCTGCACCTTCTTCGGAACGGCCAATTCCAATCAGCTGCTGATGGAGGTCATGGGTCTGCATCTGCCGGGATCGTCGTTCGTCAACCCCGGAACTGCGATGCGCGACGCATTGACCCGCGAGGCCGCGCACGTCGTCACCGGCCTGACGTCGCTCGGTGACAACTACACGCCGGTGGGTGAGGTCGTGGACGTCAAGTCGATCGTCAACGGCTGCGTCGCGTTGCTCGCCACCGGTGGTTCGACCAATCACACGATGCACCTCGTCGCCATCGCCAAGGCCGCCGGCATCACGCTGACCTGGCAGGACCTGTCCGATCTGTCGGCCGTCGTGCCGCTGATGGCCAGGATTTACCCGAACGGCAAGGCCGACGTCAATCACTTCCACGCAGCAGGCGGCCTCGGATTCGTCATCGGATCTCTGCTCGACGCCGGGTTGATGCACGAGGACGTGAAAACCGTTGCTGGGCAGGGCCTGCGACGCTACACACAGGAACCGAAGCTCGACGGCGACGGAGTGATGTGGCAGGACGGAACTCGAATCAGTCATGACGCCACCGTCTTACGCGGTGCAACCGAGCCGTTCAGTGCCGACGGAGGGCTGAAGATGTTGACCGGTCCGATCGGCAAAAGCGTCATCAAGACCTCTGCGGTGGCACCGGAACATCGTGTGGTCAGCGGTCCGGCTCGGGTGTTCGACGACCAAGCCGACTTCCTGGCAGCGTTCGATGCAGGATTGCTCGACACCGATTTCGTTGCGGTGCTGCGGTACCAGGGACCGCAGGCCAACGGCATGCCAGAACTCCACAAGCTCACCCCCGCGTTGGGTATCCTGCAGGACCGCGGCCGGTCCGTCGCGCTGATCACCGACGGCCGGATGTCCGGAGCTTCCGGAAAAGTGCCTGCGGCAATTCATCTCACACCCGAGGCGGCGAGCGGTGGACCGATAGCGAAGATCCTCGACGGTGACGTGATCACCGTGGATTCTCTCGGTGGCACATTGTCGATCGACGTTCCGCTCGACGAGTTCGAAGCCCGACCGGTCACCGGTCGAGTGTTGGACGCAGACGAGTGGTCGAGCACCGGCCGTGACCTGTTCTCCGGGATGCGTGCTCTCGTCGGTCCGGCAGACGAGGGTGCGATGTTCGTGATGCGTTGACCCGAGAACCCGATTCGAGAGAAAGTAAGACCGTGACTGCATCCTTGCTCGACCGTGTACCCGTCATTCCCGTCGTCGTCATCGACGATCTCGACCATGCCGTTCCGATCGCTCGCGCTCTGGTGGCGGGCGGAGTGCCCGTCATCGAGTTGACTCTGCGGACACCGGTGGCGCTCGATGCCATCGAGCGCATCGCCGCCGAGGTTCCCGACATCCTCATCGGTGCCGGCACGATCATCACTCCCGGCCAGGCCAAGCAGGCCGCCGACGCGGGCGCACAGTTCCTGGTCTCGCCCGGCTGTACGCCTTCCCTGACGAAGGCCATGCGAGACACCGGACTACCCCACTTGCCCGGTGCCGCAACGGTGTCCGAGGTGCTCACTCTGCTCGAGGCCGGTTACACCGAGCTCAAGTTCTTCCCGGCCGAAGCATCCGGTGGCGCGAATTTCTTGAAGTCGATCCACTCGCCGATCCCGGCCGCACGCTTCTGCCCGACGGGTGGCATCTCGACCTCCAATGCATCGAGCTACCTGGCGCTGCCGAACGTCGGCTGTGTGGGCGGATCGTGGCTCACTCCGGCTTCGGCCGTCGCGCAGGAGGATTGGGACGCCGTCACTCGGTTGGCCGAGGCCACCTCGACGCTGAAGATCGCCTCCCAGTAGCGGTCCGCGGTGCGCGTGTTCATCCGCGGGTGACCGAGATACCGCCGTCGACGTACAGCGTTGTGCCGTGGATCATCGCGGCTTTGTCCGATACCAGAAACAGAACGCCGTCGGCGATATCCTGCGGCTCGAGCACTGTGCCCGCGGGAGTTCCGGCCGTCATCGCGTCCAACACCTCTCGCGCGTCCTCGTTGCCCGGCGTGAGCGTCGCGCCGGGTGCGAGGGCGTTGACCCGCACGCCGCGTGGGCCGAACTCGGCAGCCCAACTGCGAGTGAGTTGCTCGTCGGCGGCCTTGGTAGCGGAGTACATCGCGGCGAACGGGCTCCCCATCGTGGCCATCCACGATCCGATGTTCACGATGACACCACTGCCGCGCTCGGCCATGGCCGGGGCCAGCGCGCCGACGAGTACGTGCGGAGCCCGGACGTTGACGGCGAGCATCGCGTCGAGCTGGTCGTCGGGCAGGTCTGCGGTGGCGGTGGCCGGATAGATGCCGGCGTTGTTGACGAGAATGTCGACACGGCCGCCGAGAGCGTCGGTGGCGCGGGCCGCGAATCCGCGGAGCTCCTGGTAGCTGCCCGAGAGATCGACGTCGACGAAGGCCGCAGTGCCGCCTGTCTCGGAAATGCTGTGCGCCAGGGCCTTGCCGCGCTCGGCGTCGCGGCCGCTGACGACCACCGATGCCCCCTGGGCGGCGAGGGTCAGCGCGATGGCAGCACCGATCCCACTGGTCGATCCGGTGACGACGGCTGTGCGTCCGAGGAGCTGCGGAGGAGTGGAAGAAGTCATGACGCCATGTCTACGGTCGGTCGAGGCAGGCAACCAGGCGTCGTTCTGCCTAGGTCTGTCATGACCAGGTTGCCGATCGCCCATGTCGCTACTGTGGGATTCGTGAACAAAGACAGGTCCGCCCTCAGCGCGTTTCTGCGTGATCGGCGTGACCGCATGACCCCGATCGAGGCCGGGATTCGTACGTATCCCGGTGCCCGACGGGTGCCGGGGCTGCGGCGCGAAGAGCTGGCGGCTCTGGCCGGAGTGAGTCCGGATTACTACAGCAAACTCGAACAGGGTCGGCAGGCCAACGTGTCGAACGAGGTGCTGCTGGCAATCGCCGGTGCGTTGAAGCTCGACGATGTCGAGTCCGCGCATCTACTCGATCTCGCGTCCCCGGCGACGCCCACCGAGGATGCTGCGCAGGTACCGAATCCAGGTCTGCTCCAGGTCATGAAGGCGCTCGACCATGTGCCGGTGATCCTGCTCGGGCGCAGCGGGGCCGTCCTGGCCAGCAACTCGCTGGTCCGATCGGTATTGAGTCTGCAACCGTCCGCTGACCAGTCGTTGTTCCACTATCTGTTTCGCAACCCCATCGCCCGCGAGCGAATCGTCAATTGGTCGCAGTTCGCGGCAGCATCGGTCGCGGGGTTGCGCCGTGACCTCGCTCGTCGACCGGGGGATCGCGCGCTCATCGCCTTGATCGCCGAATTACGTTCCGCAGAGCCATGTTTCGAGCAGTGGTGGAGCGATCACGAGGTTCGCGAATTCGAGCGCGCAACCAAGATCATCCAGCATCCGGCGGCGGGAACCCTCGAATTCGGTATCGAGTTTCTGACCTCGCCCAGCGAGCCGGATCAGAGTCTCATCGTCTACACGGTCGAGGACGGGTCGAGCACTGCCGAGATTCTGCCGATCTTGGCGAGTTGGGACCCGAGTTCGGCGATCCGCACTTGACCTCGAGATAACTCGAGGTTTTAGCGTCGCCTGCATGGACACACTCGGTCTCGGCAGACTCGGCATTTCCATCGACGTATCGCCGTCGTACCTCGACGACGCACGCGAGTTGGAATCACTCGGATTCACCTCGGTCTGGTTGCCGGGCGGGCAGCTCGATCGGCTCGGCAGGTTGGCCGATCTGGTCCACGCGACCGAGAAGGCGACCATCGTTCCGGGGATCGTGCCGGTCGATGTGTACTCACCTGCACAGACCGGTGAGCTGTTCGACGAGCTCTCGGGCACCGGTCGATTCGTTGTCGGCCTCGGTGGGCCGCAGAGTGCTCGGCCTTTGGCCGGGTTGAGGAAGTACCTCGACGAGCTCGAGGTGCCCGCCGATCACCTTCTGCTCGCGGCGCTCGGTCCGAAGAAGTTGGAGATGGCGCGGGACCGCGCTGCCGGCGCAATCGCGTTGCTGGTGACGCCGGAGTGGACGGCGCAGGCGCGCGGTGCACTCGGTGGGTCGACGTTGGTGGTCGACCAGTTCGTCGTGGTCGAGTCCGACCCGGATCGGGCGCGTGCTGCAGCTCGGCAGCCGCTGAGCTTTCTTGCCACTGTTCCCGGCTATCGGCAGAACTTCCTGCCGATGGGCTTCGCCGAGGCCGACGTCGACCAGCTCAGCGACCGATTGATCGACGGCCTGGTGATGTGGGGGAGTATCGAGACGATCGCTTCGCGGGTGGCGGAGCACCACGAGGCGGGAGCGGATCACGTCGTTCTTGCACCCCTCGGCGCTTCCAGTATCGACGCTGGCCGGGCACTGTCCGAGCTGGTGGTGTCGTCAAAGTAGACTCCATAGACCGTGAGCCTCACCCTCGGAATCGTCGGACTGCCCAACGTCGGCAAGTCCACCCTCTTCAATGCACTGACCAACAACGATGTGCTGGCCGCGAACTATCCGTTCGCCACCATCGAGCCCAACGTCGGAGTGGTCGCGCTGCCGGATCCCCGGCTCGAGAAGCTGGCCGAGGTGTTCGGTTCGGAGAAGCTCGTGCCCGCGCTGGTGTCGTTCGTCGACATCGCAGGCATCGTCAAGGGTGCGTCCGAGGGCGCAGGCCTGGGCAACAAGTTCCTCGCCAACATTCGTGAGGCCGACGCCATCTGCCAGGTCGTTCGTGTCTTCGCCGACGACGACGTGGTGCACGTCGACGGTCGCGTCGACCCGACCGCAGACATCGAGGTCATCGAAACCGAACTCGCGATCGCCGATCTGCAGACCCTCGAGAAGGCCATCCCGCGCCTCGAGAAAGAGGTGCGGATCAAGAAGGATCGCAAGCCTGCTCTAGACGCGGCGCTGGCAGCACAGGCCGTGCTGAACGACGGCAAGACGCTGTTCTCGGCCAAGGCGAAGCTGGACTTCGAGCTGCTCGGTGAATTCCAGCTGCTCACCACCAAGCCGTTCCTGTACGTCTTCAACGCCGACGAGTCGGTGCTCACCGACGATGCGAAGATCGGCGAACTGGCTCGCCTCGTTGCCCCCGCCGATGCGGTGTTCCTCGACGCGAAGATCGAATCCGAGTTGCTCGAACTCGACAAGGAATCGGCAGCCGAACTGCTCGAATCCGTCGGACAGACCGAGCCCGGTCTCGATGCGTTGGCACGTGCAGGCTTCCACACCCTCGGCCTGCAGACCTACCTGACCGCTGGCCCGAAAGAGGCTCGCGCGTGGACAATTCATCGGGGTGACACCGCACCCCAGGCTGCGGGCGTCATTCACACCGACTTCGAGCGCGGCTTCATCAAGGCCGAAATCGTCTCCTACGAGGACCTCATCGCCGCGGGTTCCATGGCCTCGGCCAAGGCCGCAGGCAAGGTACGCATCGAAGGCAAGGACTACGTCATGGCCGACGGCGATGTAGTGGAGTTCCGCTTCAACGTCTAGTCGCCGAATTGCAGAATCGGCGGCGCTTTACCGCCGAGTGTCAGATATTGTTACCGCGGTGGTACGCGCCACCGACTGCGCTTCCACGTGGCAACCACGTGAATCATCGAGGAGAGGCCTGACCAGCTCAGGACATGTCCGGATGGGGTGCGGCGCAGAAATGCGCCTCCTTCATTGTGCCGATGCCCGACATCGGTTGGCGAAAGGACATGACATGTCGTCGAAGGACGAAAAGAACCTCGCTCAGGTGATCGAGAAGATCTCGAAGATGGACGAACCGCGGCGTTCGGTCATGCAGCGTGTGCACGACATCATCGTGTCCGCGGCACCCACTTTGAAGCCGCGAATCTGGTACGGAATGCCCGCCTATGCGAAGTCGGCGAGCACACCGGCGCTGGTGACGCTGCGCAACGACGATCGACTGAATCTGGCCATCACCGAGAAGGCGGTGTTCCGCGCTGCCGGTGGCGCGGACGGAGAGTTGATGCCTGCGGCGTGGTTCTTCGAGACCGTGGACGAGGGCACGGCGCAGCGCATCGCCGAGATCGTCCGTTCGGTCGTCGACTGAGCTTGTTCGGTCGACCGCGGATCCGGTCGGGACGGCGGCGCTCGGAGGACTACCCGAGGCGGTCGCCGTTGCCCGACGTGAGTTCATCCGTGACCCCTCGTCCACCAAATCTACGACAACCGAGTTGTGGTGCGAGTGATAGCAATTGCTCATCGCAGGGACGCCTATCGGTGATCAATGCGGCACGTTCTGCGAGTGGGCGTCGTCGTCTGCGCCGCCCAATGATGTTGACTACGCTTCGAATCGGACGATAGGAGAACGTGAATGGGTCTGCAGGAACTCGAAGCCTTGGTGCACCGAACGGCCACTGCTGGGGAACCTTTCGAGCGTGGAGCCGATGAGGCGGAGCAGGCATACTTGTCTTCGCTTGCGACACGGGAGAGTACGAAGCTGATCTGTGAGGTCGGGTTCAATGCCGGCTTCTCGAGTTGGGCGTTCCTCGACGCATCGCCCGATACGACCGTCGTGTCCTTCGACCTGGCCGCCTATGCCTACAGCGACGCCGCGAAAGCACATATCGACGAACACTTTCCGGGCCGGCACACCCTGATCCGGGGCGACTCGCACACCACCATCGCGGCCTATGCGAAGGAACATCCGGACGTACGGTTCGACGTCATCTTCATCGACGGCGACCATTCGGTGGAAGGTGCTCGCGCAGACCTCGACGATCTCCGTCCACTCGCCACCGCGGACTCGATCGTGATCATGGACGACATCACCCCGTGGCTCTGGTTCGGCGAAGGTCCCACTCAGGCATGGCAGGAAGCCGTCGATGCGGGCCGGATTCTGCACACGCAGTACTTCCGCGACGGCGAACCGGTCGATGCGGTGACACCTCCGGCTGCCCGCGCCTGGGCCGAGGGGCGCTACCCCTTCTGAACCTCCGCGCGGGGTCGAGCAGCGTTTCTCACCGACAGTCGGACACGGCCTGCCGTACCAACTCGGCGGCCTCGTCGGTGGTCGACGCGAAGTGGACGTTGTCGAAGCGGTGCAGGTAGGCGTCGTAGATACCGGACACCTTCCTGTTCGCGTTGTCCATCGCCACGACACGCTTGCCCATCATCGCCGCCAGTACCGCGGCGTGCAGTCGATCGGTGAGGACGACGGGTGCGAGGTTCAGAATGCGTTGGGCTACACGAAGGTTGAGCTTCGCCGTTTGCTCGTACGAGCGGAGAAGGGCGGGGTAGAGCAGACGATTCGTTCTGGGGAAACGTTGCGCAATCAGAGTCGGCAGCATCACCGCCGTCGAGATCGCCAGATCCGTTCCGTGCAGGCCCCAATCGTATTGGACGGATGACGCGTCGATGTTCACCGATGCATGACCGAGGCTTTCCGAGTCGGCGCGCAGGAGCTTCACGACATCCACTGCAGAGCCTCCGGTGCTGCGCGCGATCTCGGCACCGAAAGCCATGTCCGGACAGTATTCGACGCGATTGCTCGGGAAATACGCGAGCGCCAATTTGTACGAACGTTGTTCACGGAGCATGAGGGTGAGATCCGGGTGCTGCGCGTACAGGGCTGCGGTCCTCGTAAGGGCTTCGGCATCGGCAAAGTCGATGCTCTGGGGGAGGCACACTATTTTGTTGCGAGGAAACCGCGCAACGATTGCTTCACGAAACCTCTGGTCGATCGGCCACCGGTCGCCGAAATTTCCCCCGCCTTGCAAGAACAGGGTCCCGTCGCCGATTCGTTCTTCGAGTAGAGCATCGTTGTGGGTGAACGGATCGGACACGTAGTCGACGTGCACGTTCAACCGCTTCAGGTACTCGACCTCACCGGCGTGGATGAGCGAGTCACCGGCATTGTAGTGATTCGGAAAGTCCAGGTGCGCCACACGATCTCCCGGTTCCGCGTGAGGCCGCAGGACGCCGAGAGTCTCCTCGCGTAGCTCATCGACGGTCTCGTGCGTCATCGGACGCTCGGTCTCTGTCGTCGGCCGAGCGAGGTCACTCGTGTTCGCAGAGCGCCGTAGTGAATCCCGATGTAGTGAGCCCACAAACCACTCGGCAGCGGTCTCAGTATCTTCGGCAGCCACGGATTACGAACTGTCGCAAGATAAAGTATCGACACCGCGTGTACGGGAATCCTGACCAAGGACGAGGGGTGTGGGCAGCCCGATACGCGGTGCTTCGTCGACAGTTGATACGACGTCCGGCCGTACGCCCGACCTTGCTCGAACGATCGACGGACAGTCGTTCTGACGCGGTAGGCGACCACTGCATCCGCGGCATGTCCGAGTGTCGATCCCGCCTGCTGAATTCTCCACGAGTAGTCGACGTCCTCGGCACCGCCGACGAAGTCTTCGTCGAAGTCTCCGACCTTCTCGAACACCCTCCGCCACATGGCGAAATTGCTCCCCGGTGCGTACGGCAGGTAGGCGGAGCGGAACAGAGCGCCGGGCGGCGGGACGGTTCGCCACGACGCCACCTCCGGGGAATTGAGGGATTCGACTTCGAGTGCGCCGCCCACCGCGTCGAAACTGTCGAGTGCGTGTACCAGAGCAGTCAGCCAGGTCTTATGAGCGACGTCGTCGTGGTCGACGAAGGCAACTATGTCACCGCGCGCAGCTTTCACGCCGACGTTTCTGGCGTACGAGACTCCACGCTTGGCGGAGGCGTCGACCATGCGGATCGTCATAGGCAGAGAAAGATTCTCGAGGTGTGCGCGCAGGCCGTCGGTCGAGCCGTTGTCGCTGACTATCAGCTCGACGTCGCCCGTGTAGTCCTGTGCGGCGACGGCCTTGAGCTGCTCATCCAGATCGGGCAACCCGTTGTACACGGGGAGGACGATGGAAACGAGACTGATCGGCACGGTCCGACCCTATCGCGAATTCGTGCACCGTTCGGCCGCGTGCCCCGCTGCCCCGGCAGATATCGGCTACTTCTTTCCCCGCAACTTCTTCTCCAGCGGCGTCGGGAAGGACGGGACCACCGGGGTGCCGTCGAGCAGGGTGGTTATTCTTTCTGCCTCGGCTGCAACGGCTTTCGACACCGGAGCCCCGACGTCCTCCAGGAATTCCGTCACCACTGCTCCGGAACCGGTGACCGCCCAACCGCCGACGATACGACCACCGGACCAGATGGTCGGGCCGATGTTGCCGAAGGTGTCGAACAGCGGGGCCTTGTGCTCACCCAGATACCAGGCTCGGTGCTTCCACCCCATCGGTGTGGGATCGAGCGCAGGTAGCAGCATGACGCTCGTGCCGGAAGGCTTATCGAAAACAGTGCTGGACAACATGATTCCGTCGCCCTCGGTCAGTTCGACCGCAACGGCGTTCAGTCCGGACACCGCCTGACGAGTCTGTGTCTTGTTCCAGCCCGTCCACCACTGCAGATCTTCGAGGGTCGCAGGGCCGAACACCTCGAGCCAACGTCGGGCAAGGTCGGCACGTGCCTCGGTCTCGTCGAGATCGGGAATCCCGTCCGGCCACCAGTGATCGATCGGTGCCCACGCGTGGCGTCGCGATGTCCACGCGCCCCGCGGTTCGACGCGCACCAGCCTTCCCTCGGCGGCCATCATCACCAGTACCTCCGAGGTGACGTACCGCTTGACGTCGTACACCTTGTCGGTGGTCGGCAGCAGCGCGGTCTTGAGGCCGGGAACGGCGGCGGACAGCTCGGCTCCGGTCGCGGTCCCCATCGATCGCAACGCCGACTCGGTCTCGGCTTCGGTTGCGGCGAGCCATGATTCGACATCGGCGATCACGGGGTCGGTGGGCAACGTGGAGACCTGCTTGATCAGGCGTGCCCGCATGGTGCGCGCAACTCCCAGGCTCGCCGCAGCGTGAATCATCGGAACGTCGTCGTGAGCGACGACGAACATCGTGCGCCGCATCGCCATCAACCGCACCAGGCTCCGGCGCTCGTACATCGCATCACGAACATCCGAGAGTCCCAGTGTTCGAGCGCGGGCGAGCACCGACAGATACACCGTCGCCGGATCGGTGGCATGCAACGCGAGGAGTGACGACACCACAGCTTCGGTGGTCGATGCACGGGCGAAGTGCTGCGCGACGAGCCGGTGTCGGCGCTGAGCGTCGGTGATCTTCACGCGATCAGTGTGACGGCATTTGCGGCGCAGGGCCGACGAATCCGGTGAGAAGAGCGTCGGCGATGTCGCTCATCCCGTGCGCGCGGGCGTCGGCGGCTGCACCGACGTGGTCGTACCCGACCAACTCGAACGAGACTGTCCAGCTGCCACGGTCGTGGTCGTCGAGTACCGCGTAGCGCGCATGCGGAGAGCCGGATTCCATGACGTGCGGGTAGGGCTGATCGTCGTCGTAGGCGGGCACGCCGACGCTCCCTGGATTGACCACGAGTGTGCCGCTGGGGAGAGTCCACTGTCGCTGCAGGTGGGTGTGGCCGCAGGCGATGACGGAGTGGTTCGTGAAACTTGCTGCCCTGTCCAGGATCTCGGCCCCGGTTGCCTCGCGAGAGCCGCTGTCGTCCACCGAGTGCAGGAAATATTGCTCATCATCGGTGGGTGTTCCGTGCACTGCGAGGATTCCGCCATCGAACTCCAACGAGAACGGCAGCGAGGCCAGCCACTGTCGATGCTCGTCGTCGAGTCGATCATGGGCGTGCCGATCCCAACTGCCCATGGACTCCCGGTCCTGCTCGAGCAGATAGCGGTCGTGATTTCCCGCGACAGTGGGAAACCGAGTGCCATCAGCCGGTCCGCAGTTCGACGCGGATGCAGGCCGCCGGACAACAGATCGCCGAGATTGATCACCGAGTCGACGCGTTGCCGCGCGATGTCTTCGAGGACGGCGTCGAGCGCCGCGATGTTGCCGTGAATATCGGCAATGAGAGCTACCCGCACAACCACAGGATCGCAGCGTGGGTACAGGACTGCAACACGGCAGACCGGAGGCGAGTGCTGGAGACTTCACCCTCACGCACCCGCCGTCGATGGGTGGTTTCTCCATAGACCTTCGCTCGAGTCGCCCATAACGTGGTCCAGGTCACTTTCGATCTAGGGAAGGCCGAGCCCATGCCTGCAGTCACGTCGAAGCCCGAGATCGAATCGAGGGTGGTCAAGAAGGTCGCTCAACGCATCATCCCGTTCCTCGGATTGGCTTACTTCGTCAACTATCTCGATCGCACCAACATCGGCCTCGCCAAGCTGACCATGAGCGACGAATTGGGCCTCACCGAGACGATGTTCGGCCTGGCGTCGGGACTGTTCTTCATCGGGTACCTGTTGTTCGAAGTGCCCAGCAATCTGGCGCTGCACAAATTCGGTGCCCGACGGTGGATCGCCCGCATCATGGTGTCGTGGGGAATCGTGGCCGCCGCCATGGCTTTCGTGCCGACGGCAGGGTGGCTGTACGGTCTACGCATCCTTCTCGGAATCGCCGAGGCCGGCTTCTTTCCCGGCGTACTGCTGTACATGACGATGTGGTTTCCGCGCGCCTACCGAGTGCGGTTGATGGGCCTGTTCTTGCTGGCACTGCCTGTGTCATCGGCGCTCGGTGCGCCCCTGTCGAGTGCGATCATTCAGTACCTGGACGGACTGTTCGGACTGTCGGGTTGGCGGGTTATGTTCCTCCTCGAAGGCATTCCGGCGATTCTGCTCGGCGTGATCACCTGGTTCTATCTCACGGATCGACCGTCTCAGGCGAAGTGGCTCACCGTTGACGAGAAGAAATGGCTCACTGCGGAATTGGAGTCCGAGGACGCAGTGAAAGGCGGGCACGTCAGCGGCTCGGTCAAGCGTGCGCTCGGTGATGTACGAGTATGGATGCTCGGCCTGATCTACTTCGGCATCACCTACGGCCTCTACTCCCTGAGTTTCTTTCTGCCCAGCATCGTCGCGGGATTCAAGCAGACGTTCGATACCGACTTCTCGCTCGTGACCACGGGACTCATCGTGGCGGTGCCGTTCGCAGTGGGCGCGGTGGCGATGGTGCTGTGGAGTCGGCATTCGGACCGGACCGGCGAGCGAACGTGGCATGTAGCGATACCGACTCTGATCGGTGCGATCTCCATTCCGTTTGCGCTGTACATGGATTCACCGTTCACCACCATGATTGCGGTGACCGTCAACGCCGTCGGCGTGTTCTGCGCTCTACCTGTTTTCTGGTACCTGCCCAGCACCTTCCTCACCGGAGCCGGCGCAGCGGCTGGAATCGCGATCATCAACTCGGTCGGCAACACCTCGGGCTTCGGTGCCCCATACGTGACGGGGTGGCTGCTCGACGCCACTGGCAACGCCAAGGCGGGCCTGTGGGTGGTCGGCGGTGTCATGCTCATGGCGGTGGTGTTGGTGATCGCTCTGCGCAGCCGAATGGGAGTCCGCTCCGAGAGCAATACGGATGTGCCGGTGGCGCACTGACGAACGGCTGCGCACGAAGCCGAGTATCTGCACGGAACCGGATTCGGCTCTTGCGGCGAACACCGGACATACTCGACGAATGACGAGTCGCGGGCGAGTCCGGAGCTGGGAGATTCTCGGCATGGAGGGCGTCATCGATTCCGAGGACACTCCGGGCGAAGCTGGTCATTCTTCAGCGCGCTGCATCCCGATGAGGTCATCGACTCTCGATCGGGAACAGGGTTCGACATCGGTGGAGGTGTCTCCGAGCTCGCAGTAGGCGAGCAGGTCGACTTCGAGTGGGAGCCTGCTGTCGATCAGGACGGTTATCGGTTTCGCGCGATCAGGGTCCGACCGCGTCGCGAGACTCCGCCCTGGCGGATCCAGCGATTCGATGGCTGACGCATTCGAATCGAAATCCACAGTGCTCTGACCTCCCGGCGGCCTCCGACGGTTATCGAGCCGCCGCTCGCAGGCCGTCGACGCGGATCGTGGGAAGCCATGTTGCCAAGGTGTGACCGAGCGTGGCGACCATACGCGGTCCGAAGACACACAAGGTGCGTTCCCACGGATGGCCGAAGGTCCCTTCGGTGAATCCGTCTCGGGCGAAGATGTAGTAGTCGCCGTTCGGGTGGACGGGGACGCGCCACTCACCGTTCTCGGCCGCGTCGGCGTGCGCTTCCGCGTCGAAGCTGTAGCCGGGGTGTTGCCAGTCCAGGACGACGAAGGTGGGGTTGTCCGAAAACTCGGTGACGAAGCAGCGCAACGCTTCCGCGTTGATCGCGTCGGCTCGGGCAGACCACGACGCTGTCGTGCGGACGGAATGGGCGGCGAGGTCGAATGTCATCGAGGGGGCAGGCTCGGAAATGGCCGGCCACGAGTCAGGCTTTGTCCCGGGTCGAAACCCGAACTTACTTGTGAACACCGACCAGTGCTCCGCTTCCGCATTGCGGTCGAGTTCGGTCCACCCGATGGGAAGCGCAGATCCGAAGTTCATCGTCAGCTTGGTCGTCATCGGCCTATCGTCTCAGAGGATGAGAAACTAGGCTGACAGGAACTGATCGGGAAGCGGGTGACAGTCACATGGTGCTTGCGTTGTGTGCCATAACGTTTGCTGTACTGCTTCACGTCGTGGCAGCTCGAATCGCAGCCCGTGAGAACTATGGCCGCACGTTGCCCACAGTGAACGGCTCGTATCCGGTCAGACCTGCCCAGCGTGCCCGACGTGCCCAGGCTGCTGGATGGATACTGAGTATCGTCGGTGCGCTACAGCTCGGCAATCATTTCTGGCTGACTGAGCCGTGGCTGGCCGTGGGTCTAGTAATTGCGGTTCTCGTCCTGATCAACGGCCTCCCGAGTCTGCTGGTTACCTTGCTGCACAACGGCAGTCTGCGAACACAACCATAGGACCGTGTGAACCAAGCGCCGTCAGGGTGTGAACACTTTGCCCGGGTTCAGGATTCCGCGCGGATCCAGTGCCTTCTTCACAGCTCGGTGCATCTCGAGTACCACCGGGTCGAGTTCCTGCACCAGGCCGTCCATCTTGAGCAGTCCGACTCCGTGTTCGCCGGTCACGGTGCCGCCGAGTTGCAGTGCAGCGTCGATGATCTCGGCGAAGGCGGCCTGAGCGCGTTCGCGAGCCGGAAGGTCGTCGTGCGGAGTGATAAGCAGCGGGTGGAGGTTTCCGTCACCGGCGTGTGCGATGTTGGCGATGGTCGTCTCGTAGCGAAGGCCGATCTGCTCGATGCGCGAAAGCATCTCGGGTACATGCTTCTTCGGCACACACACGTCCTCGGTCAACACCGGACCCAGACGTTCCATCGCGGGATACGCCAACCGTCGGGCCGCAAACAGAGCGTCGGCCTCTTCCTGATCGGTCGAGACCGCAGACCAGGTCGCTCCGGCCTCGTCGAAGCACGAGAGCATCTTCTCGGCTTCCTGGTCTCCGATGAGACCCGGATCGTCGATACGTCCGAGCAACACCACATTCGCCTCGACCGACAGGCCCATGTTCTTCCACGCGTCGACGGCAATGAGGCACTGCCTGTCGATCAATTCCAGTGCGGACGGCGTCAAGCCGGCGGCGGCCACCGCGGCGACGGCACGCCCGGCGTCGACGATCGAATCGAAGTAGCCGGCGACGGTCCGCTGCGAATCCTGGAGCGGGCGTAGTTTCAGGGTCACCTCGGTGATGATGCCGAGGGTGCCCTCCGATCCGACCATCAAGCCTGCAAGGTCGTAACCGGCAACGCCTTTGGCGGTCTTGCGGCCGAGTCGAACCAGTTCTCCGGTTCCGGTGACGACCTGCATGCCCATCACGTAGTCGCGCGTGACGCCGTACTTGACGCAGCACAATCCGCCGGCATTGGTGGCGACGTTGCCGCCGATGGTCGACCACGGCGCACTGGCCGGATCCGGGGGATACCACAGACCCTGCTCGGCAACGGTTGCGCGCAGGTGATCGTTGACGACTCCAGGCTCGACGACGGCGTAGCGCTCGAGTGGGTCGATCTCTTTGATCGTGTCCATGCCGTCGAGCGCGAGAACGACGCATCCCTCGGTGGCGTTCGCGCCGCCGGACAGTCCGGTGCCCGCCCCACGGGTGACGATGGGTGCGCCATGGGCCAGGCATGCACGAACGACAGCTTGGACTTCTTCGGCGCTGCGGGGTCGCACGACGGCGACCGGCGTCGAATACGGTGCCCACTCGGCCTCGTCGTGCTGGTAGGAGGCGACGACGTCCGGGTCAACCACGATCCGATCCGCGGGCAGGACTTCGGACAACTGTTCCACGAGCGACATGTGTTCGACTTTAGCTGTGACGCGGGTCTCGGCCAATGTAGGTTTTCTCCATGTCGCCCGCGAAGTCATGGATGGAAATGCTGCTCGACGACGCGTCCGTCGATGAATTGGAAGCCCATCGACGGGATCTTCCCGGAGCCGAGGCGCATGCGGCACTCCGGCTGCGCACTCTGCTCGATCAACGCAAACAACGCAGCACCGAACTCTCGGCGCTCAACGACATCGCGGTGCGCCTGACGACTGTGCGTGACAATCGCATTCTGCTGCAGGAAGTGGTGGACCAGGCGCGCAGGCTGCTCGGCGTGGACCTGGCCTACATGGGTTCGGTGTACGGCGACGAGTTCGTCATCGAGGTCACCAGTGGTGCCCTTACCCCGCAACTGGTGGGCATCAGGCTCACGCTGGACGAGGGGCTCGTCGGGCTGATCGTGCGCGGTGCCTCGCCGTCGTGGACACCCGACTATCAGAGCGAACCTGCATTTCGGCACATCACGGGAGCCGACAGTGCTGCGCGGTCGGAGAACATGCGCGGTCTGCTGGGCGTACCGCTTCGGGTCGGCGACCGCGTGATCGGCGCACTGTTCGCGTGCAAGCGGCAGGAGCGGGATTTCGCAGACAGTGAGATCGCTCTGCTGTCCGCACTGGCCGCGCACGCGGCCATCGCCATCGAGAACGTGCGAGCGATCGACACGCTCGAAACCCTCAACGCCGAATTATCGCTCCGTACAACGGAATTGGAGCAGACTCTGCAATGGGACCGCACGTTGACACAGGTCGTGCTCCGAGGAGGTGGTGTGCGGAGTCTGGTTCGGGAGGTGGCGTCGGCCACCGAACGTCCGGCGTATTTCGTGGGCGATGCCGCGTCCGTACCGGTTGCCCTGGAGGACAGAGCGGTCCAGATCGAAGCCCTGGTCGAACGTTGCAGGGCGGGTGCCGATACTGCCGTCGGCGACGAGATCACTGCGCGCCGGGTGGTGGCTGCCGGTCGCTTCTTGGGGGTGTTGATCTCCGTCGGATTGGACGACGACCAGACCCGCCTACTTCTCGATCGAGCTGTGCCGGCCATCGCGCTGTCGCTGGCCGAGGAGCGCGCGGCCGCGGAATCCGCCCGCCGGGCGCAGGACGCATTCCTGCTCGATCTACTCCTCCATCCGACGTCGACGCCCGAGGACGAACGCAGGCAGTTCCACCGTGCCGGACTGACTCCGGACGTGACGTATTGTGTGGCGGTCGCGCAGGGTAACGCGTCGAGAGCCGAGTTGGAAGCTCTCGCACTGCCCCCGGGATCGGTTGTAGCGGAGCAGGGTTCGAGAATCCTGTTGGTCGTTCCCGCTCGCGAGTCCGCTGCCGTTCGTCGCATGATCGTCACCCGGGCCACCGTGGGAATCTCCGAACCCGCGCGGGGAGCCGACGCGCTGGCGACGGCGTTCCGAGAAGCGCAACAGACCGCTGACGTGCTGACGACTCTCGGCAGAGACGGAGAAGTGTCCTCGGCGCGCGGCCTGGGGATCTATCGAATCCTGCTGAGCCACATGGCCCGTGAGCACCTGGACGAACTCACCGAGGACAAGCTCGGGCCGTTGCTCGCCGAGCAGGACAAGCGCGGGGTCCCGCTGATGGAGACCCTGTCGACGTATCTGGCTCACGGTCGCCACCATTCGGCCACCGCGTCGAGCTTGGGAGTGCACGTCAACACGCTCTACCAACGGCTCGACGCCATCGACCGGCTGATCGGTACGCAGTGGCGTGACCCCGACGATGCGCTCGACCTTCAGGTGTTGATGCGCCTGCGCAGATCGGCCGATCTACTCGGTCTGTGAGCCACCGGCCGCGGGTTCGGTCTCGATCCCCGTCGCCTCGACCACGCTCGCCCACAGTGCATCTCGCACGCGAGGTGAATCTCCGCGCCACGAGGGGTAATGAGTCGGACGCGGGGCCCGGTCGTGCCAGAACGTGCCGGTGCTGGTCAAGGCCTGATCGGACCCGACGAGCCACACGATCGTGTCGGCCCCGTCGTGTGCGTTGCGCAGAATCGGCTTCATCACCGAACCGAACATCGGCATCGATCCGGTGACGCCGGGAGTGGCCGCCCAGCCCGGGTGCATGCTGTGCACCACCGGGTCGTCTTCGAGCGAAAAACGTTCCGCCAGTTGCTCCGTCACCACCACCTGCATGCGCTTGGTGCGGGCGTATGCGGTCATACCGGAGTACTTACCGTTCTCGTACTCGAAGTCCGAGTTCTGCAGCGGCACCGCATACATGCCGCCGCTCGAGACGAACACGACCCGCGATCCGGCGTCGAACAGCTCTCGCAGTCCCACGGTCAATGCGACCGGCCCGAGAACGTGGGTGGCGAAAGCGGATTCGTGCCCCTGCGCCGAGAGTTGCCGCTCGTCCGGCATGACCCCGGCGCAGTGCACCAATGCGTGCACCGACGTGAGCTCGGATGCGAGAGCCGCGCTCAAGGCCGCCACGGAATCGAGATCGCTGATGTCACACTCGCGGACCACGAGGGAGGCGTCGGGCACCTCGGCTCGAATGGCCGCGGCCGCGGACTCCAGCCGATCGGCCGACCTGCCGACCAGGTGCACCCGTGCCCCCAACCTGGCCAGTTCCTTCGCGGTGGCTGCGCCCAATCCGGACGACGCGCCGGTCACCACCATGTCGATGGGGGCGGGGAACGGCGTCGGATCCGCGGCCCAGAATCGTCGACGCACCGTGGCACCGATGCGGGAGTATCCGGGAACGACTGCTCTGTCGAGGATCGTGTCCAATGTGCGGGTCAGCAATGACATGGCGCTGTGATACCCCGCGGTAACCGGATGTATGCGCGTCCCCACGCCGGGGTCGATGCCAGAATGAGCCCATGGTTCACCCCGCCGTCTCCGACGTCACCCGAGAGATCCTCGCCGAGCTTCCCGCCCACCGACGTGAGACCTTCGAGTTGCGTCTCGAGCAGTGGTTTCCCGATCTGCACGACGCGGTCACGGCCGTCTATCCCGATCCCGACGCGGTGGCGGCCACCCTGGTGGAGATCGCTGCGAGCGCCTACGCGGCCCGCCCCGAGGATCTGCACCGGCTCGATCAGCGTCGGCTGCTCGAACCGGATTGGTTCCAGCAGCCGGACATGTTCGGCTACGCCTGTTATGTCGATCGGTACGGACAGACGCTGCGTGGGGTGGGCGAGCGGCTCGACCATCTGACCGATCTGGGTGTCACCTACCTGCATCTGATGCCGCTGCTGCAGCCGCGGCCCGGTGACAACGACGGCGGATACGCGGTGATGGACTACCGCGCGGTTCGCGAGGACCTCGGCACCAACGAGGACCTGCGGGCGCTCGCGGAAACGCTGCGCGGACGCGGCATCAGTCTCGTTGTCGATCTGGTGCTCAATCACGTTGCCCGCGAGCACGAATGGGCCGAGAGGGCGCGCTCGGGCGATCCGAAGTATCGAGACTACTTTCTGATCTATCCCGATCGCACCACCCCGAACTCGTACGAGCGCACACTCCCCGAGGTGTTCCCGGACTTCGCGCCGGGCAGCTTCACCTTCGACGACACACTCGGCGAGTGGGTGTGGACGACGTTCAACGAATGGCAGTGGGATCTGAACTGGGCCAATCCCGCTGTGCTGCAGGAGTTCGCAAGCATCGTGCTGCACCTGGCCAATCTCGGGGTCGAAGTGCTGCGCCTCGACGCGATCGCATTTCTGTGGAAGCGACTCGGCACCAACTGCCAGAACCAGCCCGAGGTGCATGCGGTCACTCAGGCCCTGCGAGCCACCGCCCGACTGGCGGCTCCGGCCACGCTGTTCAAGGCCGAGGCCATTGTCGGTCCCCGCGATCTGCTGCCGTACCTGGGTCAGGGCCGGCACACCGGACGGGTCTCGGACATCGCGTACCACAACTCGCTGATGGTCCAGGTGTGGTCGATGTTGGCAACGGGCAGTACATCATTGGCGCGGCATGCCCTTGCATCGTTGCCGCCCACGCCACCCAGCGGCACCTGGGTGACGTACGTTCGCTGCCACGACGACATCGGTTGGGCCGTCGACGACGGCGACGCGGCGTCCCTGGGACTCTCGGGCGCAGGGCATCGCCACTTTCTGGCCGACTGGTACTCGGGCGAATTCGACGGCTCCTGGGCCGAAGGCCTGGTGTTCCAGTACAACCCGGACACCGGTGACCGTCGGATCAGCGGCACCGCAGCCGCGCTGACCGGACTGGGGGAGTCCCGCCTGGATCCCGACGGCGCGTTCGGTCGAATCTTTCTCGCACACGCCATCATTGCCGGATGGGGCGGAATCCCGGTCGTGTGGAGCGGCGACGAGCTCGGCTCCCCGGGAGATCCGAACTGGGCCGACGAACCGGCCCATGCCGAGGACAACAGGTGGGTGCATCGGCCGCGCGTGACCGATGCCGATCGGGCCGGCCGATTCGAGCGGGGGAGTGACGCACAACGGGTGTTCGACGGAATCGCTCGCATCGCGAAGGTGCGCGCCGGCCTGCCGATGTTGCACGCCGAAGCGCCGGTGGACGTGCAGAGCGAGTCGGACGACGGTCTGCTCGTGGTGCGCAGGCGGCATCCGAGCGGCACCCTCGTCGCCCTCTACAACGTCACCGCCGAACACCGCTCGTTTCCGCACGCGCAGCTGATCGAACTCGGAATTCCGGCGCCGGTCGAGGTTCTCTCGCAGCACGATCTGCAGGTCGACGACACCGGCTCGGTGTGGTTGCCGCCCTATGCGGCGTGGTGGATCGTCGACAACCCGCTGCGTTAGAGGAGGCGGTGCCGTGACCGGCCTGTTACCCTGCCCCGGGACGGTCGGTAGATACGAACAAGGGGACAATGTCGATGCTGCATGCTCGGATACGAAGTCTGGTGCTCGCTGTGGTGGCCGTGTTGGTGGCCACGATGGCAACGGTGCTGATGGGGACCGGTGTGGCGAAGGCCGATTCCGAGCTCGTCTACGTCTATTCGCCGTCGATGGACAAGAACATTCCGATCAAGGTGCTCAAAGCCGCCGGTGGGGGACCCGCGCCGACGCTCTATCTGCTCGACGGGCTGCGCGCACCCGAGGACAACAGCGGCTGGCTCATCGAGACCGACGTCGAGAGCTTCTTCGCCGACAAGCACGTCAATGTGGTCATCCCGTTCGGCGGCGGCGGCACCTTCTACTCCGACTGGCAGCGCGACGATCCCAAGCTCGGGCGGGTGAAGTGGGAAACCTTCCTCACCCAGGAGCTGCCGCCGTTCATGGCGGACCGGTTCGGTAGCGACAACGTGAACAACGCCGTGGCCGGACTGTCGATGAGCGGAACCTCGGCGCTGAACCTGGCCGCGCACCACCCCGACTTCTACAAGGCGGTCGCGTCGTTCAGCGGCTACCCGACCGCCAGCAGTCCCGGATTCGCCCAGGGCATCGCCGTCGCCGTCGGCGAGATGGGCGGCAACGCGCGCAACATGTGGGGCACCTGGCCGTCCGCGGAGTGGATCCGCAACGACCCGTCCCTCAACGTCGGTGCTCTGCGCAACACGGCGGTCTTCGTCTCCTCGGGTAGTGGTTCGCCGGCCACGGACCCGGTCTTCAACCCGGCCAGCAGCAGCTTCGACCCCGTCAGGTTCGCGCAGATGGTGCCGCTCGAAACGGCTGCAGGGATGAGCAGCCGGGCATTCGTTCCGTTGTTGCAGGCCGCGGGCGGGCGACCAAACGTCAAGATCACCGGTACCGGTGTGCACTGGTGGAACCATTGGGAGCAGCATCTGCACGAGGCGTGGTTCGAGACGATCGCCCCTGCCGTCGGCGGCTGAGCGTTAGTCTGTTCGCCATGACACCACCGAGGATCACCGTCGACTACACGGTGCTCGACTGCCCGGACCCGGCTGCGCTCGGCCGCTTCTACAGCACCATCCTCGGCTGGGAACAGTCTCGTGACGACGGCGATTGGGTGGTGATCGACGGTCCGGGTGATCTGCGGTTGGCATTTCAGAAGGCATCGGACTTCGTCCCCATCGACTGGCCCAGCGAGGGCATCAAGATTCACCTCGATCTGGTGGTGGACGACATGGAGCAGGCCAGGGACTTCGTCGTCGACTCCGGGGCCGAACTCATCGACCACGCGCAACCCTCGTTCTGGGTGTTCCGCGATCCGGCCGGGCACATCTTCTGCCTGTGCAAGAGGGACTGACCCGCAATGACCGGTGAAGCCGTACCCGTCCTGGTCGAACGCTCCGCCGTGGTTCGGGCCGACGCCGCAACCGTCCACGCACTGATCGACGACTTTCATCAGTGGGTGAAATGGTCGCCCTACGAGGGAGTCGATCCGGACCTGAAGCGCACCTACAGCGGTCCCGACGCCGGAGTGGGTGCTTCGTACTCGTGGTCGGGTAACCGCAAGGCAGGCGTGGGGACGATGACCATCACCGAGTCGATTCCCGAAGAACGAATCGTGCTCGACCTCGCGTTCACCAAGCCGTTCAAAAATCGGAACGTCACGGCATTCCTGCTCGAGCCCGTCGCCGACGGGACCCGAGTGACCTGGCGAATGTCAGGGAAGCAGAGCAAGCTGTTCGCTCTGATCGGAAAAGTGTTCTCGATGGACAAGCTGGTCGGGCCGGACTTCGACAAGGGTCTCAGGCAGCTCGCTGCTGTGGCAGAGAAGTCCTGAGCAGCTCCTCGCGCCGATCCGCTTGCCCGCCCAACCAGCGCGCGAGAACCTGACATCCTGTCGAGTCGCCCTCGTACGGCTCGCGTGCGTACGCGATGTGTCGCCCGCCGCCGGGATTGGCCCATTCGAATCGGTGCCAGCGCAACGACTGCGGTAGATAACCGGACACCTCGACGGCCGCGGTGCGGAGGCGTCGAACATCCTTCGCCCACTGCGAGGGTCGAAGGCGGGTTCGGGTCGCGTTCTGAAAGCTGTTGCTGCGCAACAGACTCCACAGCTCGCGTAGCCAGATTTTCGGGGTCCGGAACGACATCCATCGGGTGAGGTCCGCTATGTCACGGATCAGACTGTCGTCGCTGGCGTTGCAGATCATGTCGGACTTCAGACCGATCCACTCGACCGGAATCGATTCGGGCAGAGCCGGACCCGCACCGGCAACGCCACGTCCGGTGCATCCGTCGACGGCACCTACCGGCTGCTGAGGATCCGATATCAGACCAGCGGCAACGATGCGGCTGCCGTCGATCGTTCCAGCGTGGACCAGGCCGAGCACCTCGCGTACGACGGTCGCGCCCTGGGAGTACCCGATCAGGGCGATCGGTCCGCTGGTGCCCTCGATGGCGCGGCGCAGGCGTCTGACGCCGATGTCTGCGCTGTGTCGAAAACACAGTCCGCCGAATGCGACCGGACCGTACGACGCCGGATAGCCGACCCACCGGCCGACGAACCGGTCGTCGAGCTCACCGACGACGCAGGCCAGCAGGCCCGTCACCCGCGTTCGGTGGTCGGACGGATGTGATTCTCCGGTACCTCCGACGGCGAGTACGGTGACCTTCTGCTGGCTCATGACTGTCAGTCTGGTGGGAGAACCTGAGCCCGACGCCCGACAAATGCTGAGAACTGTCTGGCAGTTCGGTCCCGGTCAGGCCAGAGCCGCGCGTACGTCCGCGAGAGCGTCGCGAAGGAGTGCCTCGTAGAGATCCGGGTCGGGTACGGCCGCGCTGTTGGAGGTGATGCCGACGGTGACGGTATCGCCGATGCCGTGCACTCCGTGGGTCAGGCTCATGGCGGGGGACAGGGCCGGGAAACCGGCGGTGAATCGGACGGAGCCGCCGCCGAACGTGAGGTCTGCGGCACCGCGCGAGACGCTGGAGACGACGGTGTTCCCGGTGACGGACGGAGGGACTGCGGTCGGATCGAACTGCGCGACGCCCCATTCGGCCAGAAATGCAGGCACGTGTGCTTCGACGGCGTCCTGTGACGCGCGGGCGGCCTCCGACAATGGATGGTTCGCGCGAGCACGACGCGCGGCCAGATCGGCCGATACGAGTCGACTGCGAGTGCGGATGTCGGGCTCGTCGGTGAACAGTCCGACACCGACGTTGCCGAAATTGTTTCGCGCGTCGGCTCGTGTGTCTCTCGCCAGCGTGACCTCGGCGGCCAGGTCTTGTCCGTCGCCGAGAAGCCCTTGCAGTGCAATCGACACTGCGGTCAATACGAAAGTGGTGACGGTGGTGCCGGCGGACTGCAGGTCGGATTTCGGAAGCACGATGGTGCGTACCGACGTCCGGCCGGCGGGCGGCACGTCCAGGACGGTCGGCGCGCGCGAGTGTGCGGGCGGAGGGATCTCACCCGAGTCGGTGCCTCGTCCGAGGCTCAGCGCGTCGCGTCGGGCACGGACGCCGCCGCGAACCATCTGTGCCAGTCGAAGCGGGACGGTCGCAGCGGCAACGATGGTGGATGCCTGCTCGAACACCGCGGGATGCTCCGCCCGCGCGGAGGCCGGTGGAAGTGGGTGCGTACCGAACAGGTCGCGGGCAGTGCGAGCGGCCAGTGTTCCGTCGGCTGCCGCGTGCGAAAGCTGGAGCACGGCAACGACGGCCGCGCCGCCGGGAGCGTCGGCGATGTTCGGATACAGGTGCAGGTTCCACACGGACACTCGGGGATCGACCTGACGGGCGAACGATGCCGCGATCGCGTCGAGGCACTCCGGCCAGGTGCGCGGCGCTCGGTGGACGGAGATGGTGTCGGGGCGCGGGCCCGCCTCGGTCCAGCGGGGATAGTCGAGACCGAATGCGACGTCGGTGATGCGTCGACGCAGAACCTCGATGCGCCCGCTGCGCTCGTGCAGTCGTGGCACTTCGGCGTCGAGGCCCTCGGATCCGTTGTCGAAGCAGTACAGCAGAAACTGGTCGCTCGGAATTTTCGACGCCATCCAGTACGCGCGCGCATCGGCCGGATGCAGGCGCGTCGATCGGGGGCGGCGGTTGTCGGCTCGAGCGCGGGGCACACGATGAGCCTATGCGGCACACTGCGAACCGAGATTTTACGTACTGATCGGTCCCGTTCTGTGATCTGTCACCAGGACGGGCCGAGGACTTCTTCGGTTGCCTGGAGGTCTACCGGGGCCATCGGCGCTAGCCTGGTCCAATGCATCGACCAGCACTGTGGCCGCGACACCGTGGCACCCCATGGCGGGTGTCGTGACGCCCAGAGTTGCCTCGGGTTATCGGGCAGGACTGCGTTCCTCGACCAACGCCGCCGCATCGGCCGACTTCGTCACCGACATCTCCTACACCGAGTACGGCTCTGCGGCCTGCACCCTCGGGGTGGCGGCGGACAACACCGTCTTCGTCGCGCCGGCGTTCACCGTCGACGGTGTCGGTGTACTGCGCTCGTCCGACTTCGGAAAGTCGTGGCGCGCATCGGTTCCCGAGGGGGTGCAGCAGAGTCGGAATCGACCCTATCTGTACTTCGACGACGTCGACGAGCGGCTGTTTCTGCACGCCGGCCGTTTCGACGCGGTGCCGCCCCACCCGCTGCGAACGGGCTTCACCCTCGGAGTCAGTGACGACCGGGGCGAAACCTGGCGCACCCGGAAAGTGGCATCGAAAGCGAGGATGGACGCCAAAGTATTTGCCGGACCGAGTAATTCACGGTCGGGGAGAGTTACGTATCTCTCCGCGCCCACGCCGTTCGCAGTACGGGTGCGGCCACTGATCAACGTCACCCGTCAGGTCATCTGGCGGTCCTTCGACGGCGGGGTGAAGTGGGAGGTGGCCGGTGGTTTCGACATCGATTCGAAGAACATCCCCGGGTTGCCGAGTCGGGAGTACGTCGCGTTCGGCAAGGGCGTCGTCGCCCCGGACGGCACGGTCTACATCGGCGGCCGTTACGGCCGACGGTTCGCGGTGGCGGTCAGTCGCGACGAGGGCCTGACGTGGGACGTTCGGATGGTCCCCGGTTCGGCGCTGGCGAAATACCACAACGCAGTGCATTTTCTGCTGCTCGGATCGCGTTATCTGCTGCCGGAGTCGATGGCCGTCGACGACGACGGAAACGTGTACGCGGTGTGGCCGGACCGCGACGGGTTGCTGCATGCGGCCTGGTCCTCGGACGGTGCGGTGACGTGGTCGAGGCCGGTGGTGGTGTCGGCACCAGGGGTGCGCGACGCCCGCTTCGGCGCGATCACCGCCACCGGGTCCGGGCGAGTGGGCATCGCCTACTGCGGACGTGAGAGGGGTCGTGCGTTCCACGGCTTCATCGCGCAGTGCCGCGACTTCCGTACCAGCGGCCCGGTGTTCGTCGGAGGAAAGTACAACGAACCCGACGCGCCGCTCTTTCCCTACGGGTTCTGCAGTGTCGTACCGGGTTTCGGGTCCAGGCGCTCACTCAACGAGATCGTTCGTGTGCATTTCGCCCCCAACGGTGACCTCGTGACCGGGGCGGCGATGCAGATGCGGGGAAGGAACAGACAACGGCCGTGGGCGGCGCGATCGGAACACACCGAGATGCAGGCCGTCCTGGGCCGGCTGGGCCGAATCGTCAGCGCGTAGCAGTCGAAAGGCCCTGCAGCAGTGCGCTGCAGGGCCTTTCCTGATCGTGCGGAACCTCTAGGCGACGTTGATCATGCCGACGGTGGGGAAGAAGAAGCAGCTCTTGTCCGAACCGTCGAGGGCCTTGTGGTTCACGGTGCCGAACACCGCGGCGAGAACGGTTCCCGATCCGGTTTCGACGGGTACGGCGCGGGCACCGGCGGCAGGCAGCGAGTCGATCGCGCCGATGACGAACGGCCGAACGATGTCCTTCGCGGCGTCGGGCACGCCGGAGTTGGCGAGGATCGAGTCGGCGAGAGTGGTTGCCAAGCCGCCGAAGTCGGCGAATCCGCCCTTCAGGGTGTTGACGTTGAACCAGGCGACCTGCATCCCGGTCTTGTCTGCGGAATCGTTCACGATTCCGGCCGGGACGAACGCGAACATCGTCTCGCCCTTGTCGACGGCATTGAGCTCGGGAATCTCGATGGACGGCAGGAACGGCAAGGTGGGGATGGCCGGCGCGGTCAGCTGAGGCCACGGTCCGGCCGCTCCGCCTGCGACACCCGGAACGATGCCGAGAGGCGAGCCCGCCGTAGCGGCGCAGTTGATCGCTGCCGTGGGGTAGAAGAACGGCGTGATGCCGAAGTCGGTGAGGGCCTTGTTGGCCGCGTTCAGTGCGGCGAACGGATCGACGCTCGCATCCTCGGCGACCGGGGTACGTGAGTCTGCGATCGCGGTCGCGGCGTCGAGTGAGGCACCACCCTGTCCCTGCAGTGCGGCGATCGCCTGCGCCAGCGGATCGGCCGGTGCCGGCTCCGCTGCAGCAGTGGCGGGGACAGCGAGCAATGCCGCGCAGGAGAGCGCGAGCGCGCCGGCCAAACGGCTGAGGCGACGAGACATGTGTGACTCCTGTGACTGATGAGGCTTATGTTGCGTGTGCGCTGATACCACCACACATCATCTGGACGTCACAAGCTCAGCCGGAATCCGTTGTTCAATCGAGACGGTCCGAGCGACACAGTGCGCGGACAGCTAGCCCACGTCGATGCCGAAGTCGCGCACGATCCCCTCGAGGCCCGAGGCGTAGCCCTGGCCGATGGCACGGAACTTCCATTCGGCCCCGCGGCGGTACAGCTCGCCGAACACCATTGCCGTCTCGGTCGAGGCGTCTTCGGTGAGGTCGAAGCGGGCGAGTTCGCGCCCGTCGGACTTGTCCACCACGCGGATGAACGCGTTGACGACCTGGCCGAAGTTCTGGCCAAGAGCATCGGCGTTGTGAATGGACACCGGGAAGACGATGGAGTCGACGTCCGGGGTCAGGGCCGCCAGGTCGACATCGATGCTCTCGTCGTCGCCCTCACCTTCGCCGGTCCGGTTGTCTCCGGTGTGCTCGATGGCACCGTCGGGGGAGCGGAGGTTGTTGTAGAAGACGAAGTAGCTGTCGCTCAGCGCCTTCTTCGTCGTGCCGAGTCCGATAGCACTGGCGTCCAGGTCGAAGTCGCCGCCGGTGGTGGCACGGACATCCCAGCCGAGACCCACGCTGACAGCGGTCAGGTTCGGTGCTTCTTTGGTCAGCGAGACATTTCCACCCTTGGCAAGCGTTACGCCCATGTCCATCCACTCCTCAGCGCGTTCGTCCGTGCATCGTCCACTCCACCATATTCATGTTCGAGATCTCGGTGCTCGAGGTGCACGTGTGAAGCCGGAGGGGAACGTGGTGGGTGTGAGCAGTGGGGCTGGCGGTACCGATGGGATTGTGGTGGGATACGACAAACGGTGAAAGATAGCAGTGGTTGTGCGATTTCTCGGGTAGGCGCGCCGCAGCGATCGAACGACGATGGAGATTTCTGTGCAGGTTTCGCGACGTGAGTTGTTCAAGTACGCCGCCGCGGGGTCCGCGGCCGCCGTCGGATTGGTTGCGTTGGGAACGGCGACCGCGCACGCCGACGCCGGGCTCGGCACCCTCGTCGACTACTCGGGTGGGGTGCCGTCGGCAGCGGCCATCAAGGCGGCCGGTCACCTCGGGGCCGTTCGGTACGTCTCCGATCGGCGACCGGATGCGAACTGGATGATCGGCAAGCCGATGCGCAAGTCCGAGGCCGACTCGCTGACGTCCGCAGGGCTGGAAGTGGTCTCGAACTATCAGTTCGGCAAGGGGGCCACGTCCGATTGGCGTGGCGGGTATGCGGCGGGTGTCAAGCATGCAGAGCGGGGACTCGAACTCCACCTCGCCGCCGGTGGTCCGACGGACCGCCCGATCTACGCGTCGATCGACGACAACCCCACCGCCGTGGAGTTCGCAACTCTGATCGCGCCGTACATCCTGGGCTGGCAATCGGTGATCGGAGCCGAGAACACGGGGATCTACGCCAACTCACCGACCATCGAATTGGCCTCGGTCGCCGGACTCGGCCAGTGGTATTGGCAGCACAATTGGGGAACACCCAAGGGCTTCGTTCACCCCGACGCACACATTCATCAGATTCGGATCGACAAGGATTTCGTGGGCGGCGTCAAGGTCGACATCAACAACATTCTGAAAGCCGACTACGGGCAGTGGTCGAAATCCGAGGCGAACATTCTCTGAAATAACATCTATGTAATTCATTGCGACCATTCTCGAATGCAACGCATCGTTGTTTTCGGAATTCGCCTGAATCGACAATTTCGCCCCCGGCTTCCGATGAAGCCGGGGGCGAAACTGTCGGTGGAGCAGATACGAGCTACGGAACGAAGACCGTACCGATGGTGGGCAGGAAGGTGCAGCTGCGCGGAGCTGCGGCCGGATCTTCCTTCGATTGCGTGGTGATCGAACCGGAGATCACCGAGAGGACGCGTCCGGGGCCGGTGTCGGCGATCGCGGACAGCGTTGCCGGACCGTCGGTGTTGATCATGGCCGCGCCGGTCAGGTCCTGCGTTCCCGAGCGACGGTTGTCGATGTTGAGCCACGTCACCGTCAGGGGAGCTGCCTGCTGCGCAGCGACGGGCGCAGTGCCGAGGGCGGTGAAGACGAAGCCGGCCTGTCCTGCACCGGGTCCGGGAGGCGGCAGGGTGGCCGGTCCCGGTACGGCGAGGGCGGTTCCGACGGAATCGGCGGTGTCGGAAATGCATCCCTTGCCGAGCGTCGGGTAGAGGAACTGGGCGATGACGGGTCCGTCCGACGGCAGTTCGGGTCCGCCGCCGCCGGAGCCGTCCAGGAAGGTGATGACCCGTTCGAGCAGTGCCTTGACCTGGTCCGGGAGCTGTGCGGTTTCCAGCAGGGTGCGGGCCTGACCGAGCAGGTCCGCCGCCGGAGCAGCTCCCACGTCGGCAGGTCCGGCTGCGGCACCGAGAATGGCCGGTGCGAACGAGGCGAGTGCTTCGACGTCGGCCAGGTTCGGCATCGGCTCACCGGGGGCGGGGAGGAACTGAGCGATCAGAGCAGCGGGATCGGCCGGTGCTGCGGGCAGATCTGCCGGTGCCATCGGCACCAACGGCTGTGCGGATGCGCTGGTCGGCACGACGAGTGCGGCGGCTGCGGCTACGGCCAAGGCTGTAACTACGCGACGCGTTCCGCGGGTACGAAGCACGGTGATATTCCCCATTCTGATCATGACGCGGGCCCACGGCGACAGCCGGTGCTCGAGGGGTCACTCTATGTAGCGCAATCCCCGATGTACAGCTGTTGTCGGTGGAGCCCTCCCCCGTCGTATCTTTGCCAGGGCAGTCTATTGGTCACACGCTGCGAATTCTCCGCAGACGCACACGATAACCTGTTACTGAAGTTATCAGTGTGAAAGGTGATGCAAATGTTACTCCGGTGCGCAGGCGGTTGGGGCGCATGAGCGGAGCCCTATAAGCTCGACGACCGATACACCGCATCGATACCGAACGGAACCGCACGCACAGTGAACCGACTTGTTCGGCTGGCCCCCGTTCTGCTCGCGGTCTCGGTGCTGAGCCGCTTCGTCTGGGCCTTCGCGACGCCCAACGGAATGAACCTCGTGGACCTCCACGTCTACGTCGACGGCTCCGCGGCACTGCTCGGCGGCAATCTGTACGACTACACGTATTCGGTACAAACCCCGGACTTCCCGCTCCCGTTCACGTACCCGCCGTTCGCCGCGCTGGTGTTCTTCCCGCTGCACTATCTGCCGTTCACGGTGATCGGCGTCCTGTGGCAAGCCGCGACCATGATCGCGCTGTTCGCCGTGGCGAGGCTGACGCTGTCGATGGTCCTCGGCGACGAGCGCGCCGCCGAGGCGCGCTGGGTGCGTATCGCCATGCTGTGGACCGCGCTGGGGCTGTGGTCCGAACCCGTACGGACGACACTCGACTACGGCCAGGTCAACGTATTCCTGGTGCTGCTGGCGATTCTCGCGGTACGCAGCAGCAGGTGGTGGGTGGCAGGCGGACTGGTCGGCTTCGCCGCCGGAATCAAGCTGACCCCGGCCATCACCGGTCTGTACTTCCTGGCCACCCGGCGATGGAAGGCCGCAGCGTTCTCGGCTGTGGCCTTCGCCCTCTCCGTCGCGGTCAGTTACGCGGCACTCGGACATCAGGCGGCCACGTACTTCACCACGCTTCTCGGCGATGCCGACCGCATCGGCCCCGTCGGCTCGGTCTGGAATCAGTCTCTGCGTGGTGCGCTCAGTCGGATCGCGGGGGAGGACGTCGGGCAGGGACCACTGTGGATCGTGGCCGCCGTCGTCGCGACGGGGCTCGCGATCGCGGCATGGCGTGCGATCGGACGCGAAGACCATTTGGGCACGCTGGTGATCGTGCAACTGTTCGGCCTGCTGATCTCACCGATCTCGTGGTCGCATCACTGGATCTGGGTGATCCCGATGGTGATCTGGCTGGTGCACGGCCCCCTGCGTGACATCGCCGGGGCGAAGATCGTCGCGGGCTACTGGTTGGTGACGGTGACCGTTGGGGTGCCGTGGCTGCTCAGCTTCTTCCAGGAATCGATCTGGACCATCCCTCGTCCCGCACTGGAGGCGTGGGCAGGCGCCGTGGACGTCTTTGGAGCAGCGCTGTTCCTCGGCTGGGTGGTCTACGTTGGACGAGTCAGGAAGGCGCGGTCAGTGCATCGATCCGACGCGCCAGATCCACATCCTTCTGTGTGAGCCCGCCGGCACTGTGCGTCGAGAGCGTGAACGTGAGCGTCCGCCATCTGATGTCGATGTCCGGGTGATGGTCCGCCTCTTCCGCGGCCTCGGCCACGCGGTTCACCGCCTCGATGGCAGCCGGAAACGACGCCAGTTCGACGGTGCGCGTCAGGGATTTCCCGACCACGGTCCATTCGTCGAGCCGAGCGTCCTCGATGTCGCGATCGGTCAGCAGTTCGGTCATAGAAAGATGGTGGCATGTCCGGTACCCCCACCGCTGTGGTTGTCGCAGCCGCGTTGACGCACGACGGCGGGCTGCTGCTCGCGCAACGAACCCGTCCGCCCGAGCTGGCGGGTCTGTGGGAACTGCCCGGCGGCAAGGTCGAGCCCGGCGAGTCCGAGGACGCGGCCCTGGTGCGCGAGTTGCGGGAGGAACTGGGAGTCGAGTGCTCGGTCGGAGCGGCGCTGAGCGGCGACGTCGATCTTGCGGGCGGGCTGGTGCTGCGCGCCTACCGGGCCTCGCTCGTCTCGGGAATGCCTGCAGCGCTGGAACATTCGGCCCTGCGGTGGGTGGATGCGCAGACGCTGCCGACGATGGATCTCGTCGATGCGGACCGGCTCTGGCTGCCCGAACTGCTGGAGATCCTGCTCACTTCGCCCGGGCGGTCTTGAGGCCCTTCTTCAGGTCCTTCTTGGTTGCGCCCGCCGATTCGAGTTTCTTCATTCGCATGATGACCACGGGGCATTTGATGCACCGAACCTTCTTGCGACAGCATTTTTTCTTGGGCTTCATCCCCGAGACATCTGCTGCCTTTATCTTGCCCATGAGCACCAAGACTAATGGGTGGCGCAGGTCACAGACCTGAGGGTGGCGCGGGGTACCGTCGGACTACGGGTAAACTCGATCAGTCGCGAGAACCTCGCGGTGCAGCGCGCTTCTCTAGCGACATAAGCCCGCTAGCGAACAAGAGCCCGCATTCGACTCCAGGAGAATTTTTCGCGTGAGCGCCCCAAGCAGTGCAGACAACATCGACAGCACCACCACTTTTCGCAACGTAGCCATCGTTGCACACGTCGACCACGGCAAGACCACCCTGGTCGACGCCATGCTCCGGCAGTCAGGCGCGTTCGAGGAACGTGCCGAAGCGATCGACCGCGTCATGGACTCGGGTGACCTCGAAAAAGAAAAAGGCATCACGATCCTGGCCAAGAACACGGCCGTTCACAAGCGCAACGCCGACGGCACGATCACCGTCATCAACGTGATCGACACCCCCGGCCACGCCGACTTCGGCGGCGAGGTCGAACGAGGCCTGTCCATGGTCGACGGCGTCGTCCTTCTCGTCGACGCTTCCGAGGGCCCGCTCCCGCAGACCCGCTTCGTCCTGCGCAAGGCGCTCGCCGCCTCGCTCCCGGTGATCCTGGTCGTGAACAAGACCGACCGTCCCGACGCGCGCATCGAAGAGGTCGTCTCGGAGAGCCACGATCTGCTCCTCGACCTCGCGTCCGACCTCGACGACGAAGCGTCCGAGGCCGCCGAGCTCGCACTCGATCTCCCCGTTCTGTACGCCTCCGGCCGTGAGGGCAAGGCGTCGCGTGTTCAGCCCGAGAACGGCCACGCGCCCGACGCAGAGAACCTCGACGAGCTGTTCGAGGTACTCCTCAACTACGTCCCCGCGCCCAAGGGCAACGTCGACGCACCGCTGCAGGCCCACGTCACCAACCTCGACGCGTCGGCCTTCCTCGGCCGCCTCGCCCTGGTGCGTATCCACAACGGCCAGCTCTCCAAGGGCCAGACCGTGAGCTGGATGCGCGAGGTCGACGGCGAACCCGTCGTCCAGAAGGCCAAGATCACCGAGCTGCTCAACACCATCGGCGTCGAGCGCGTCCCCGGTGAGCGCGGCGTCGCAGGCGACATCGTCGCCGTCGCGGGCTTCCCGGACATCATGATCGGCGACACCCTCGCAGATCTGGAGGATCCGGTCGCGCTGCCTCGCATCACCGTCGACCAGCCGGCCATCTCCGTCACCATCGGCACCAACACGAGCCCGCTCGTCGGTCGCGTCAGCGGCCACAAGCTCACCTCGCGCATGGTCAAGAGCCGTCTGGACCAGGAGCTCATCGGTAACGTCTCGCTCAAGGTTCTCGACATCGGTCGCCCCGATGCCTGGGAGGTCCAGGGTCGTGGCGAGCTGGCGCTGGCCATCCTCGTCGAGCAGATGCGTCGCGAAGGCTTCGAGCTCACCGTCGGCAAGCCCCAGGTGGTCACCAAGCAGGTCGACGGCAAGCTGCACGAGCCCTTCGAAGAGCTCACCGTCGACACACCGGAGGAGTACCTCGGCGCGGTCACTCAGTTGCTCGCAGCTCGCAAGGGCAAGATGGTGCAGATGACGAACCACGGCGCAGGCTGGGTTCGCATGGAGTTCATCGTTCCCTCGCGTGGCCTGATCGGTTTCCGCACCGATTTCCTCACCGAGACTCGCGGTACCGGTATCGCCAACGCCGTCTTCCACGGATACGCACCGTGGGCAGGCGAGATCCGCGCCCGCCACACCGGCTCGCTCGTCTCGGACCGTAACGGCACCGTCACCCCGTTCGCGATGATCCAGCTGGCCGACCGCGGCACGTTCTTCGTCGAGCCGGGTGCGGACACCTACGAGGGCATGGTCGTGGGCATCAATCCGCGTCAGGAAGACCTCGACATCAACGTCACCCGCGAGAAGAAGCTGACCAACATGCGTCAGTCCTCCGCAGACGTCATGGAGACCCTGGCCAAGCCCAAGAAGCTCGACCTGGAAATGGCGATGGAGTTCTGTGCAGGCGACGAGTGCGTCGAGGTGACCCCCGAGGTCGTCCGCGTCCGCAAGGTGCACCTCGATTCCAACGAGCGCGCCCGCGAGCGTTCGCGTAGCAAGACTCGCGACAAGGCTGCTCTGTAAGACTCACTTCGTGCGGCAGAAGCGACGTGTCACCTTCGTGGGGCGCGTCGCTTCTGTCGCAGAAGTAGCCGACTACCAAGGAGATCCTCGTTGCGCAAGGTGCTGATGCCGACGGTTCTGGTTTCTGCCATCGCTCTGGCTCTCACCGCGTGCACTGCGGATCCGCCGCCCCCCATAGAGAGTGTCGAGACTCCGGTCAGCACGACGATGGTTCCGGCCGAGACCGGTGATCCGGTCGTCGTCGCCATCGACGACGTCGGTATCGGGTTCAATCCACATCTTCTGGCGGATCAGTCGCCCGCGACGGCCGCGGTGAGTTCACTGGTTCTGCCCAGCCCGTTCCGCCCGGTCAGGAACCCCGACACCGGGGTGACCACCTGGGAGCCGGACCTGTCCTTGCTGCTCTCGGCCGAGGTGACGTCGCAATCGCCGTTCACCATCCGCTACCAGCTGCGCAACGAGGCCCAGTGGTCCGACAGCGCGCCGATCGCCGCCGAGGATTTCCGCTATCTGTGGCAGCAGATGATCACCCAGCCCGGTGTCGTCGATCCGGCGGGGTACGCCCTGATCAGCGACGTTGCGTCCTCGGGCGGTGGCAAAACGGTCGACGTGACGCTCTCGTCGCCATATCCGGCCTGGCAGCGACTGTTTGCCGATCTGGTGCCCTCGCACCTGCTCAAGGACTCACCGGGCGGTTTCCAGGGGGGCCTGACGGACAACGTGCCGGTCTCGGGTTCGCGGTTCAACATCAAGACCGTCGACCGGGGGAGGGACGAGATTCTGCTCGAACGCAACGATCGATTCTGGGACCGACCCGCATCACCGGACCAGATCCTCATCCGCCGCGGAGGAACCTCTGCGCAGCTGGCCGATTCGCTGCGGTCCAGTGACGCTCAGATCGCTCAGGTTCGCGGGGGCTCGGCGCTGCGGGCGCAGCTCTCCGCAATTCCCGGAGTGCGAACCGACACCGTCAGGCAGTCACGTGTGCTGTCGATGACGATCAACGGTCGAGCTCCGAACATGTCCGATTCTGTTGTGCGGCAAGGGATATTCGGTCTGCTCGATCCGAACCTGCTGGCCACGGTCGGAGCAGGCGGCGGCGCGACCGATCGCCGGGCGGCTGCGCAGCTGTCCTCGCCGTCCGACCCCGGCTACTCGGCGACCGCGCCCGCCCCCATCGGCAAGACTGCTGCCCTCGATCTACTCGGTCGGGCCGGGTTCGTGCCGACACCTGATGCCGTGGTGACCTCGACACCGAATCCGAGCGCACCGACCACCGCAGCTCCGACGACGAGTCCCGCCCCGAGTGCGACGGACGCTCCTCGGTCGCCCGTCACCCGCCTTGCCGACGCGACCGGCACCGCGTTGCGGTTCGTGATCGGTGCGGTCGAGAACGACGACATCGCGCTAGCGGTCGCCGGCACCGCCGCCGACGAACTCGTCGGCGCGGGCATCGACGCCACCGTCACCCCACTGCCTGCCGACGAACTGTATTCGACGGCGTTGACCGACGGGACCGTCGACGCGGTCGTGGGATGGACCAGCGCCGGGGTCGACCCCGCCACGGCCCTCGCCTCACGGTTCGGCTGCGCCGACGCAGCGGCCGACGGCAGTGGCGACGGCGTCGAGGTGTTGCGCAACCTGTCCGGCCTGTGCGTTCCGGAACTGCAATCGACGATCGAAAGGGCACTGGTGAGCGGTCTCGACCCCACCGTGGCCAGGAACGAGGTCGAGCCCGAACTGTGGTCGCTGGCGTCGACCCTGCCGATCATGCAGGACTCGTCCGTGGTGGCCGCCGTTCCCGGCATCACCGGCGTCTCGTTGACCGGCCCGGTGGAGGTCGGGATCTTCGCCGATGCGTCGCAGTGGATACGGACACCCCGATGACCGAACCCGGCGAGACCGACGACAACGACACAGCGAGCGACACAGCGATGACGAACGATTCGACGATGCCGGAGCCTTCCACGACGGAGCCTTCCATGACGGAGCCGCAGCGGTTGCTCCTGGTGCATGCACACCCGGACGACGAGACGATCACCACCGGCGGCACCATCGCTCACTACGTCCGTGCCGGTGCGGACGTCACGGTGCTCACCTGCTCGCTCGGCGAGGAGGGGGAAGTGATCGGCGAGACGTGGGCAGATCTGGTCGTCGACCGTGCGGATCAGCTCGGCGGCTATCGGATTCTGGAACTGCACCGCGCTCTCGCGGCACTGGGGTGCAACCCACCTCGATTTCTCGGCGGTGCCGGACGGTGGCGAGATTCGGGAATGGCCGGGACGTCGGCGGCCCGCAAACCGCGCGCGTTCGTCAACGCCGATCGCACCGAGGCTCTCGGAGCGCTCGTCGCGGTGATGCGCGAGCTCCGACCGCAGGTGGTCGTCGGGTACGACCCCGAGGGCGGATACGGCCACCCCGACCATCAGCAGGTGCACTCGCTGGTGACCGAGGCCGTCGAGGTCTCCGGTACGGAGTCGTTCCCCGGCGTCGGATCGCCCTGGGAGGTGGCGAAGTTCTACTGGACGGTCACCGGACACGATCAGTTGCAGGCGGGACTGGCCGCCATCGAGGAGATTCCCGCGCACTGGCGAATGCCGGAGACCGGCGAGCTGCCGAGTGTTCCCGAGAGCGTCATCACTACGAGTGTCGACATTCGCGGCGTGCTCGATGCCAAGAGAGATGCGCTCCGGGCTCACGCAACTCAGGTGACCGTCGCACCGTCCGGCAGCGAGTACGCACTGTCCAACGACATCGCCCAACCGATTCTGCTCGACGAGCAGTACGTGCTCGTCCGCGGTGAACTCGACCCCGATGAGACGGGCAGGGAGAACGACCTGTTCGCCGGCGTACTAGGCTGTGGCTCGAATCACTGATCTCGATACAGCAGGGGCGGAACACACATGTACAACTGGGTAGTGCAGGACGCGATCGTCGCGTTCGTCGATTCTCTCAAGCCGCAGTTCGGCGCGCAGGCAGATCTGTACCAGTACGTATTGGGACAGATCGCCATGGGTGCGAGCAACTTGCTGACCTCACTGGGATACCCGCCGGTTTCCTGAGTGCCGGTGCACTGAATCGACCCGGGTCAAGGCAGTATTGGGCGCATGATCTCGAAGGCCGCATCCAATACTGTCGCCCTGGTGTCGTGGGCGACTGTCGCAGTACTGGTGTTCGACGGCTTCCTGTCCGGATTTCTGTCGGTCTTCTTCCTACCGACCTACCTCGGTTCGGTGCAGTTCCCCATCAGCGCTGTGCTCGGCGGGATCGCGAACGTCGCGCTGATTCTCGCCGCACGCAAAGTCGCAGATCGACCGATCTGGGTGGCGTCGCCCCTGTTCGGTTGGTTTGCCGCGGTGGTGCTGTGCATGCTCGGCGGTCCGGGAGGCGACGTTCTCCTACTTGCCGATTGGCGCACCATGCTGCTCATCGTGGCCGGTGCGGGCCCCGCCGGAGTGCTGCTGTTCATGTTCCGGATGAAGGCGATCACAGCAAGCGTGCATGCCGACCCGCATTCCGCAGCACGTCCTCGATCATCGTCGGAGTCAACAGTCCGGTGAAGGTGTTTCGCTGGCTCACGTGATAGCTGGCGAACACGGTGATCGAGCCCAGGTCTAGCCGAGCCCCATGGCCGAATTTCGGTGCGGGCCTCGGCACATCCCACCCGTTCGCGGCCAGTGTCGGCAGCAGAGACTGCCAGCCGAACGCTCCGAGAACGAGGACGGACCTCAGGGTCGGACGCAGCAACCGCAATTCGTCGTCGAGCCAGGGTCTGCACCGGTCACGTTCGGCGGGAGTCGGTTTGTTCTGCGGCGGAGCGCAGTGCACCGGAGCAGCGATGCGAACCCCGTTGAGCGTCAATCCGTCTCCGATATGGGTGGCGGTGGGTTGGCTGGCCAGGCCGACCGCATGCATCGCTCGATAGAGAACGTCACCGCTTCGATCACCGGTGAACATCCGACCGGTGCGGTTCGCGCCGTGTGCCGCGGGTGCCAGACCCACGATCAGCATCGATGCATCGGCCGGGCCGAAACTGGGAACGGCTTTGCCCCAATACGTTTCGTTCGCGAACGCGGCCCGCTTCTCGGTAGCGACCTGCTCACGCCACTGCACCAAGCGTGGACAGGCGCGGCATTCGGCCACCGCGAAGTCGAGCTCGTCGATGCTCTGCGGCCGCGTCATGTCAGGTCCGGTGCAGCCAGACGTCCCCGGCTCCAGGGGTGACGGCGTCGATCATCGCCCACGCGTTCTCGATAGGGATGTCGACCACCTCGTAGTGTCCGACGCCTGCGGGAGTTGCGGCGACGACGGTCGCGACCCCGGCGCGACGCTGAAAGAACGTCTGCCGCACCGTCCAGCCGATGATGCCTGCCGCTTCGAGGCTGTGTCGAGTCCTGTCGAGCGAACCGTGCTGGGTGATGAGCCAACCGGGCAGCACCGTGTGGCCGAGGCCGCGGAAGCGATCGTGAGCGAGTCCGAATGCAGCAACGAACAACACCCCGACCGCGATCCACGCCAGCACCGGGATCGGTGCGCCGACGTACTGTGCGATGCCGAGCGCTGCACCGAGAACCAGCACGGGCAGCACAGCGCGGGTGTAGCGGCGTCGACGCGCTGCGGGTCCGTGTTGCAGCAGAGGCCGGTCCGAACTTCCGTGCAGACCGGCCTCGCCGAGCACCGTGGTCATCATCCGCAGCGCCTCGGCGCGTGGGGCCTGGGGCAGCAGCAGAGACGATTCCTTCTTCTCGGCGCTGACGCCCGTCATGATGGCGTCCAGCCTTGCTCCGCCGGCCGCACGAAGCAGCAGCGGTTCGGACAACGAGGTGCCACGAAGTCGCTTGCGATCGAGCGTCGACTGACGGGTGCGCAGCAGTCCGTGGCTGACGTGCATGGTGCGTCCCTGGTCCGTCACGGTCAGGTTGGCGTAGGCCAGCAGGTAGCGGACGCATGCGAAGATGCTCGACACGACGAGCAGCGCCATCAGCGCCACGACGACGAACACCGCGATGCCCAATCGCTCGGCGGAGTCGATGCTGTTGGAGACCACCGACGATTCGGCCAGTGTCTGCCCGAGCCCGTATTGGAACAGCACGCCGACGGCCGCAGCGATGGTGACGATGCCGGTGATGGAGAACGGCGCGAACCGCACCCACGAGAACTGCCAGTGCGCAATCTCCACGCCGGAATCCTCTGCTGCGGTGGGTGTTCCGTCGGTCGCCGGGACCTGCCCCGACACTCGCTGCAACAGATCTCCGCGGAGTGCCGGTACCAGCGAGGTGTCGAGGGCATTGAGCTCGAAGGCCTCACCCTTGCCTGCCTGTTGCCCGGTGCCGATGCGCAGGATGGACAGGCCGAGTACGCGGTGCAGGACGTTCGCCTCCACGTCGACCGACCGAATCCTGTTGCGCGGGATGGACAGGACCTTCTTCTGCAACACTCCGGTGCGCAGTTGCACGTGTACCGGACCGATTCGGTAGCTGGTGGTGAACCACCGCAGAATTGCGAACACCACCACGACTGCGAGGATGCCGAGACTCCAATAGTGGTTACCGCTCTGACTGCCGACGAAGAACGAGATCAACAGCACCGGCAGAATCTTGATGCCCTCGTTCACCGGATGTACCAACAGCATTCGCTTGTCCAGGCGCAGCCAGGGCTGTTCCTCCTCGACGGCGAGGAGTTCCGCCTGATCCTGCGGGCTGCCGGCGGTCACGTGGCATCTCCGACGGTACGGCCGGCGATGTCGGTCAGGCGCGCGACCGTCTTGTCCGCGACGTCCTGATCGAGCGCTGTGATCTTCACCGCGCCCGCGGACGACGCCGTGGTGACGGTGACGGTGGCCAAGCCCAACAGACGATCGAGCGGTCCGCGCTCGGTGTCGACGGTCTGTACTCGCGAGATCGGTGCGATCCGCCGCTCCTGGCTCAACCAGCCGGTGCGGGTGTAGACCGCGGTGTCGCTGATCTCCCAGCGATGCACGCGATATCGCCACTGTGGCACGACCGCGACGTGCAGGGCCGCGAGGACGATCGAGGCGACGAGGACGGTGACGTGTGGCCAGGTGGTCCAGTTCGAGTCGACGACGGCCCAGACGATCTGGGCGACGAAGATCGGTACCCACAGCAGACCGGCACTCAGCGCCCAGAGCAGACGCGCACGCGGAGAGGGTTGCCACTGCGGATCGGTCATCGTTGTCACGGCTACAAACCTAGGGGTGTCGTTCGGTAACCACCACCCCCGGAGCCTGCGGAACGACCCGAATGGGGGAGGGGTGGGTGGCACGTGCGTACCAGGAAGCGCATGATCGACTGGTGACTTCGCTGCCTGATACCGCTCCAGCCGCTTCTGCCATGCGCCGCGTTCTGCGTCGCGCCCGGGACGGAGTCTCGTTGAACGTCGACGAGGCGACGGTTCTGCTGCATGCGCGCGGGGACGATCTGGTGGATCTGATGGCGTCGGCCGCGCGAGTTCGTGATGCGGGTCTGGAGTCGGCCGGGCGTCCGAAGACGGTCTCCTATTCGCGAAAGGTCTTCGTACCCATCACGCGGTTGTGCCGCGACAAGTGCCATTACTGCACGTTCGTCACGGTGCCCGGCAAGCTCAATGCCGCCGGGCACGGGATGTTCATGGATCCCGACGAGATCATCGACGTCGCTCGCAAGGGTGCCGCGCTCGGGTGCAAAGAAGCGCTGTTCACCCTCGGTGACCGACCGGAGGAGCGGTGGCCCGAGGCCAAGGCGTGGCTCGATTCTCGCGGCTACGATTCGACCCTGGATTACGTGCGCGCCATGTCGATCCGGGTGCTCGAGGAGACCGGCTTGCTCCCGCACCTCAATCCGGGAGTGATGTCGTGGCAGGAGCTGTCGCGACTCAAGCCGGTCGCCCCGTCGATGGGGATGATGCTCGAGACCACCTCGCGTCGGTTGTTCGAGGAGAAGGGGCAGGCGCACTACGGCAGCCCCGACAAGGATCCCGAGGTTCGGCTGCGGACGTTGACCGACGCGGGTCGCCTGAACATCCCGTTCACGACCGGAATTCTGGTGGGAATCGGCGAGACACTGCGCGATCGCGCCGAGTCGATCATGGCAATTCGTAAGGTGCACAAGTCTTTCGGACACGTTCAGGAAATCATAGTGCAGAACTTCCTGGCGAAGTCCGACACCGCGATGCGGTCCGTTCCCGATGCGGGGCTCGAAGAATTCCTGGCGACCATCGCGGTGACGCGCATCGTGGTCGGCCCGTCGATGCGGATTCAGGCTCCGCCGAATCTGGTCGAGCCGGAGGAGACCGCAGCGCTGCTCGGTGCAGGCGTCGACGATTGGGGCGGGGTCTCGCCGCTGACTCCCGATCACGTCAACCCGGAGCGGCCGTGGCCGAACCTCGACACCCTCGCCGAGCTGTCCGACAAGGCGGGCTACCGCTTGGTGGAACGTGTTGCAGCGCAACCGCAGTACGTTCTGGCCGGCGCTCCGTGGATCGATCCGCGGATCTCGGCGCACGTGCGGGCGCTCGCCGATCCCGAGACCGGCATGGCGCGTGAGAACGTCAACCCGACGGGTCTGCCGTGGCAGGAGCCGGACGAGGAGTGGGAGTCCTCGGGACGCGTCGACCTGAACACCGAGATCGACACTCAGGGACGCAATACCGAGACGCGCTCGGATCTGGCGAATGCGTTCGGCGACTGGGACTCCATTCGCGAGCAGGTGCGCGATCTCGCCGGGCTCGAGCGGGTCGACCGCGACTTGGTGTCGGCATTGACGGCAGCGGAGAAGGATCCGGCCGGGCTGACCGACGAGCAGTACCTCGCACTCGCCACGGCCGAGGGTCCGGGCATGGACGCCGTCGCGGCCCTCGCGGACGATCTGCGCAAGCAGGTCAACGGAGACACCGTCACCTACGTGGTGAACCGGAACATCAACTTCACCAACATCTGCTACACCGGGTGCCGCTTCTGTGCGTTCGCGCAGCGCAAGGGTGACGCCGATGCGTTCACCCTGTCCACCGCCGAGGTCGCCGATCGTGCGTGGGAAGCGCACGTCGTCGGTGCCACCGAGGTCTGCATGCAGGGTGGAATCGACCCCGAACTACCGGTGACGGGCTACGCCGACCTGGTGCGTGCGGTCAAGGCTCGGGTTCCGTCCATGCACGTGCACGCGTTCTCACCGATGGAGATCGTCAACGGGGCCTCCCGCGGCGGTCAGTCGATTCGCGAGTGGCTCACCGAACTCCGGGCCGCCGGGCTGGACTCGATACCGGGTACGGCCGCGGAGATCCTCGACGACGAGGTCCGCTGGGTGCTCACCAAGGGCAAGCTGCCCGCTGCCGAGTGGATCGAAGTGATCACCACCGCGCACGAGGTGGGCCTGCGGTCGAGCTCGACGATGATGTACGGGCACGTCGACAATCCGTCGCACTGGGTCGGTCACCTGAACGTGCTCAAGAAGATCCAGGACAAGACCGGTGGGTTCACCGAATTCGTGCCGCTGCCGTTCGTGCACCAGTCCTCGCCGCTGTATCTGGCCGGAGCGTCCCGACCCGGGCCGACCAACCGCGACAACCGTGCGGTGCACGCCCTGGCTCGCATCATGCTGCACGGCCGAATCGACAACATCCAGACATCGTGGGTGAAATTGGGAATCACGGGTACACAGGCGATGCTGAACGGAGGCGCGAACGATCTGGGAGGGACCCTGATGGAGGAGACGATCTCGCGTATGGCGGGTTCGCAGAACGGTTCGGAGAAGACCGTCGCGGAACTGCACGAGATCGCCGACGGCATCGGACGACCGGTTCGTCAGCGCACCACCACGTACGGCCCGGCTCCGGCGGTATCGGTTGCCGGCTTGATCTGACCCTCGGGTCCCCTTTTTCGAAATGGAGCTTGTCTGACATGGACGACCGTCGAGTCGCCGCGGTTCTGAGCAGTGCCGTCGCCATCATTCATCCCGTGCTCGACATCCTGGCGACACGGGATCCGATCGGGCTCAAGGGGCGCACGTTCCGTGAGTCCTCCGCGGATGACTCGACGCTCGACAACGTCATCGATTTCCTCGCGAAGGCCTTCGACACCACCGATTTTCCCGGTACCGCGGGCTGGGAGAAGCTCGACAGCGACGCTCGTTCGCAGTGGTGGGTCAATCGGATCGGCGCACTCAACACCGTGGCCGTGGCGTTCCCCGGTGTGTTCGGCATTCTGGTCAACCGCCTGCCGATCCAGGATCTGCTCGGGTTCGCCAACCAGGCGATGGTGCTCGTGGCCGTGGCGCGCGAGTCGGGGGTCACCGACCGCGAGACGCACGTCGCGCTGCTCGGATCGGTGCTGTGCAAGCGCGATCTGACGTCCCTGGCCGACAGTGCTCCGGCGCAGAAGGAGCAGTCACCCAAGTCGGGTCCGTTCGCACTGCTGCGCGGAATGTGGCAGATCGCGAACGTACTGCGGGACGTGGCAGGTGAACTGGAGAAGCGTCCGCACCCCCGCGGCTTCTACCGCGTGCTCGGCGCCATCCCGCTCGTCGGTGGCGTCGCCGGATATCTCGGTGAGCGCGGCGCTCTCTCGCGTGCCGCCAAGCAGGGGCGCAAGTGGCTCGCGGCCCACAAGAAGGCATCGGCACTCGGTGCCGACTCGCCCGCGAAGCAGTTGCGTCGATAGCCGAGCGGGGCAGGTGAGGCGACCCTGAGTCGGTCGCCCTCGAGTTCGGACGGCGATACTAGGATGCTCAGGGCGCGCGAGCGCCCACGATCGATACAGGAGGGGAGAGCAGTAGTGACCTACTCGATTGCAGAACCGTGCGTAGATGTACTGGACAAAGCGTGCATCGAAGAGTGCCCGGTGGATTGCATCTACGAGGGTAACCGAATGCTGTACATCCACCCCGACGAATGCGTCGACTGCGGAGCCTGCGAGCCCGTGTGCCCCGTCGAGGCCATTTTCTACGAGGACGACGTGCCCGAGCAGTGGAGCGCATACGTCGGTGCCAACGTCGACTTCTTCGACGACCTGGGATCTCCCGGTGGCGCAGCCAAGCTCGGCAAGACGGACTACGACCCGCCGTTCATCAAGGCTCTGCCTCCCATGGGCGAGAACTGACGCCTTGGCACGCAGAGCGGTGGCAGCGACGCTGCCCGATTTCCCATGGGACTCGTTGACCGCTGCCAAGGAGACGGCGTCGGCGCACCCGGACGGCATCGTCAATCTGTCGGTCGGGACGCCGGTGGATCCGGTTGCCGAGGTCATCCGCACCGCACTGAATTCGGTTGCGGACGAACCCGGATACCCGACGACCGTCGGTACCGTTGCGCTGCGGGAGGCCGCGGTGGCTGCGCTCGAGCGCCGCTACTCGATCACCGGCATCGGGGTCGACGCGGTGCTACCTGCCATCGGCACCAAGGAAATGATCGCGTGGTTGCCGACATTGCTGGGCCTCGGAGCCGAGGACCTGGTCGTCATCCCCGAATTGGCCTATCCCACTTACGAAGTGGGTGCTCTGCTTGCCGGCGCTCGTATTCTGCGGGCAGATGGTCTCGCGCGGCTCGGACCGGAGCGGGCGTCATTGATATTCGTCAATTCGCCGTCCAACCCGACGGGCAAGGTGCTCGGTGTCGAGCACCTGCGCAAGGTCGTCGACTGGGCCCGCGAACGTGACGCGATCGTCGTCTCCGACGAGTGCTACCTGGGTCTGACCTGGGATGCCGAGGCCGTGTCGGTTCTCGACCCCCGCGTATGCGACGGAGATCACACCAATCTCCTTGCGGTGCACTCACTCTCGAAGACCTCGAACCTGGCCAGCTATCGCGCCGGCTTCGTCACCGGAGATGCCTCCCTCGTCGCCGAGTTGCTCGAGGTGCGCAAGCATGCCGGCATGATGGTGCCGTTGCCGATCCAAGCTGCCATGACCGCAGCACTGGCCGACGACGAGCACGAGAACATCCAGCGCGAGCGATACCGAGCCCGGCGAACGACTCTCAAATCCGCCGTCGAGGCAGCGGGCTTCACCGTCGACCACTCCGAAGCCGGGCTCTACCTCTGGGCCACGCGGGGTGAGAAGTGCCGCGATACCGTCGACTGGCTCGCCCAGCGCGGCATCCTCGCCGCACCGGGGGAGTTCTACGGTCCCGACGGTGCCCATCACGTGCGGATCGCGTTGACGGCCACGGACGAACGCATCGAGGCTGCGGCGACACGCCTGCGCGGATAGTGCGTGGTGCACTGACTGTCCACAGTTCGGCCCGGCGAACGGAATTCCGCTTCTCGATGCGAATTGTGGGCAGAAAAGTCGGTTGGCTTCGGCTCGGCCCGGGTGTTCTCATGTACCCATGACTCTCAGCCTGCTGCTCAGCTTCGCCGGTGTGTGTTTTCTGCTGGCGATCCTGCCCGGGCCCGATTCGTTTCTGGTCCTCCGCTACAGCATCGGCGGCCTCAAGCCGGGCATCGCAGCGGCGATGGGCGTCGCGATCGGCGGACTGTTCTGGGCCGTGCTGGTGGCCGTCGGGCTGGCGGCGATCGTCGAACAGTCCGCGACGGCGTATCGCGTCGTGAAGATCCTCGGTGGGCTGTACCTGCTGTATCTGGGCGTGAAGGCTTTCCGGGCTCGACGCAAGAACAAGGTGGCAGGCGAGCCGCTCGTGCCCGTCGCCGCGTCGGCGTGGTCGGCGTTCGGTGCCGGAGTTCTCTCGTGCGCGCTCAATCCCAAGGTCGGACTGTTCTATCTCGCGGTGGTGCCGCAGTTCCTCACCGTGGTCACGTTCGCCGGTGCCATGACGCTCGGGCTGGTCGAGGTGGTGGTCGCGGCGCTGGTGATGGGAGTGTTCTCCGTTCTCGCCTCACGTGCGGTCGCGCTGCTGCGCAGGCCGGCGGTCACCGACTGGATCGACCGCATCAGCGCCGGAATCCTGGTCGCGCTCGGCGTCGGCACCGTCGCATCCTCGGCCTGAGTCAGGGAATCGGCAGCATCACGTTTCACGACTGATGGGCACTGGGGCGCGGCCTGGATCTCGCACACGCGCGCGCACTTGCCATAGGCACGCAGATTCGTGACGCCAAACCACTCGCGTTCAGCAAACGCGCGCGGGTTTGCGAGGACCAGAGGGTCCCAGTCGATCACGGCTCGAGGTCCGGCTCGCCCACATCCCAGCCGCCGCGTCGGATGCGCAGGATGTAGACCAGTTCGTTGCTTCCGAACGCCTCGACTGTGGTGAACCGTTTCGGCTCGGTGTTGACCTCGGGATTGCGTGCGTGAGCTTCCTCGTAGAGTTGAGTGGCTCGTAGATCGGCCAATTCGACGCGGGTCCAGAAGTCGTCGGACTGCACCGAGTACACCAGCCTCGGCGCGCCGTCGGTGACGTGTGCGACGTCGATGTCGTCATCGTCGGAATCGGAGTCCTCGAGGTCCAGATCGAGGTCGTCCTCGGAATCGGTGTCCTGCTCTGCGTCGGTTCCGATCAGATAGACACCCGCCTGCAGGTCACCAGCGGCGACCGTCATGTACTCGGCGTAGTCGCCGGTGTCGATTCCGTCCACGTCCATGTATGTACGGTAGCCATGTGCTGCTTCGTTCACTGAACCCACTCGCCGTTGCGCGGGGAGACGATATTCCCGACGCCATCACGATCGACGGAGTCTCCCTCTCTCGTGCCGATATCCTGGGCGCGGCGACGTCCGTGGCCGAGCGCATCTCACGAGCCGACCGCCTCGCGATCTACGCGACGCCGTCGGTGAAGACGGTGCTCGCCGTCGTGGGTGCACTCATCGCCGGTGTCACCGTGGTACCCGTTCCGCCCGATGCAGGGGTGGCCGAACGTGAGCACATCCTCCGCGACTCGGGCGCGCAGGCGTGGCTCGGTGAAGCACCGCCCGATACCTCCGGCCTCGATGTTCTGCCGGTGCGTCAGCATGCACGGTCGTGGCACAGCTACCCCGAACCGCTACCGTCCTCGGTTGCGTTCGTGCTCTACACCTCCGGTACCACCGGCCCGCCGAAAGGCGTCCTGATCGCTCGCAGCGCCATCGCGGCCGGGCTCGACGCGTTGGCGCAGGCCTGGGCATGGACGTCGAAAGACACTGTGGTGCAGGGACTTCCGTTGTTCCACGTGCACGGCCTCATTCTCGGTGTCCTCGGCCCGCTTCGGGTGGGCAGCCCGCTGATCCACACCGGTAAGCCGACGCCGGAGCTGTACGCGGCCGCACGCGGATCCCTGTACTTCGGGGTGCCGACCGTATGGTCGCGCATCGCCGCGGACGAGGACTCGGCCCGCGCTCTTGCCGGTGCCCGTCTGCTGGTTTCCGGCAGTGCCCCGCTTCCGGTCCCGGTGTTCGAAAAGCTGCGTGAACTCACCGGCCAGGCTCCGATCGAGCGATACGGCATGAGCGAAACCCTCATCACCATCAGCACCCGCGCCGACGGGGAGCGTCGCGCAGGCTCGGTCGGACTGCCGGTCGCGGGCGTCGAGACACGGTTGCGCGGAGAGAAGGGCGAAATCCTGCCGCACGACGGCGAATCCATCGGAGCGTTGCAGATCCGCTGCCCGATGCTGTTCGACGGCTACCTGAACAACCCCGAGGCGACGGCGAAAACCTTCACCGAGGACGGGTGGTTCGACACCGGGGACGTCGCTCTCATCGAGCCCGACGGCTTCCATCGAATCGTGGGACGAGCCTCGACCGATCTGATCAAGTCCGGCGGATATCGCGTCGGCGCAGGGGAGATCGAGACGGTGTTGCTGGGGCATCCGAGCGTCGACGAGGTGGCCGTGGTCGGTGTGCCCGACGACGATCTGGGTCAGCGCATCGTCGCGTTCGTCGTCGGAACCGATGTGCAGGATCGGGTGCTGATCGATCTGGTGGCCACCGAGCTGTCGATTCACAAGCGGCCCCGTGAGATTCGCGTCGTCGACTCCCTCCCGCGTAATGCGATGGGGAAGGTGCAGAAGAAGCTGCTCGGCTGACGCTGTTGACGTTATAGGTTAGGCATGCCTATCGTTCTGAGCCATGACCGCACCTGCGCCCGCAATCGCCATCGGGGCAACCCAGCTCGAGACCGGCACGATCGAGGCCGCGACGCGTCGTGAGTTCCTCATCGGCAGCGTCGCGATCGCGGCCCTGCTCGCCGGATGCGGTACCGGTGAGGACCAGGCCCCGGGCGACGGGACGGCCGCGGACGGCTATCCCCGCACGATCGTCGACGATGCCGGTGAGTCCGTCGTGATCGACCGTCGGCCCCAGCGGGTGGCGTGTGTGGCCAACCTGTGGGATCTGGACACGGTGCTCGCGCTCGGTGTCGTCCCCGTGCAGTTCGGGGTGCGTGAGGGCTTCGCCGAGATGACCGGCGCACCGAACCGGTCGTGGGAATGGCACGAGAACGCCCTCACCGAACTCGGCGGGTCGAGTGAGCGGATCTCCCTCGGCGAGTCGATCGACACCGAGCGCATCGCCGCGGCCGAACCGGACCTCATCATCGGAGACGACGGGGTGGCCGAGTCTCGTTCCCAGCTCGAATCGCTCGCCCCGGTGCTTCAGATCGCGTACTTCGATTGGCGACGCAACCTGCAGATCATCGGCGACGCACTCGATCGGCGAGATCGCGCGGACGAGCTCATCTCGGACACCGAGGCGAGGATGTCCGCCGCGCTCGAAGGCCTCGACGTCGCAGGTGCGACGGTCGGTCTGATTGCCGCCTACGACACGTCGACGTTCTACGGACTCGGTCACGAGTCGATCCCTGCCGTGGATCTGTTCCGGCGGGCCGGGTTCACGACGGTCGCCGCCCTGTCCGACGGAGCGACCGCCGACGCCCCGCGCCCCGAGTTCTCCGCCGAGAACGCCGACATCCTCGCCGGTGCCGACGTGCTCGTCGTGTTCGACTTCGGCTCGACCGGGATCGTCGATACCGGACTGTTCACCTCGTTGCCGAGCGTCGCAGCGGGCCGGGTGGTGGTGCTCGAACAAGGTGAAGTGGCTCAGGGCTTCTCGACGTTGAGCCCGCTCAATCTCGACATCTGCATCGATGTGGTCCGCCGCGCAGCCGAACTGCTCTGATGAACGCCGTCGTCAGCAGGAGTGCGAGGCGGCGGTTAAATTCGAGAGATGACCACTATCGATGGTGCGCGCATTCTCGTATTCGGTGCCAGTGGCGGTCTCGGCGGTCCGATCGTCGAGCAGCTCGCGAAGGCCGGTGCTCGGCTGACCGTGAGCGGCCGGAGCATCGAGTCTGACCACCACACGGTGAATGCCGATCTGACGCTGCCTGATTCGGCTCGCTCGGTGGTCGCGGAGGCCGTCGAACACCACGGCGGACTGGACGGGATCGTCATCGCCGCAGGTGTCGTGGCGTTCGGGCCGGTCACCGACGTGGACGACGACACCGTCGACGAACTGTTGCTGCTCAACTATCTCGCACCACTGCGGGTACTTCGAGAAGCGCTGACCACCCTGGACCAGGGCGGGTTCGTGCTCAACATCAGTGCCGTCGTGGCCGACAAGCCGATGCCGAACATGGGTGCCTACTCGGCGAGCAAGGCCGCAGTGACGGCGCTGCTGAAAAGCGTTCGTACAGAGGCACGTAAGTCGAAGATCAGGATCGTCGACGTGCGTCCGCCGCACACCGAGACGGGTCTTGCGACGCGGCCGATCGCCGGGCAGGCACCGAAACTGCCCCAGGGTCTGACGCCGGAGGCGGTGGCGGAACGTATCGTCGCGGCGATCACCGACGACGAAACCGACGTCGGCGCAGACCAGTTCTCTTAGGCTATTGTCGGCACCGTGACCGAGACACATGTGACCGACGCGGGCAGAAGGCTCGTGCGTCGTCGCACCATCGATCTGTGCCTGGTCTGCACGTCTTCCTGTTCGTAACTGTCGATCGAACCCAGCCCCGACGAGCTCTACGTGCTCCTCGGGTTCTTCCGGCAACCTTTTTCGACGAACAGGATCACTCATGACCACATCTGTGTCCCACCTCGGCGGCATCATCGCCGCCACCGACGAGGCCGTGCAGGCCGACGCCAAGAACGCCCAGGCGGTCTTCCGGGCCTCGGTCACCGCGCACGATGCCGTCGCCAGCACCGTCACCCTGGGCAAGTACAGCGTCGAGGTCGACGAGCCGCCCGCCCTCGGTGGTGAGAACAAGGCGGCCAACCCGGTCGAGTACTACCTGGCGTCTCTGCTGTCCTGCCAGGTGGTCACGTACCGCGTCTGGGCGGAGAAGCTCGGTATCGTCGTCGACGACATCAAGGCCAAGGCCGAGGGTGACCTCGACGTTCGCGGATTCTTCGGTTTCGACGACGACGTTCGTCCCGGTTTCGGTGAGGTGCGGGTCGTGGTGACCGTTACCGGTCCCGAGTCGCGGGAGCGGTACGAGGAGCTGCAGAAGGCCGTCGACGATCACTGCCCCGTGCTGGATCTGACGCGCAATCCCACCCCGATCCACACCGTTCTCGAAACGGCCTGACGTCATGAGCGAACGGACATTCGGTCTGCGTACCAGAGCAATTCACGCCGGAGCGAGACCTGACCCTTCCACCGGTTCGCGTGCGGTGCCGATCTACCAGACGGCGAGCTACGTGTTCGAGAATTCGGCGGACGCGGGCGATCTGTTCGCTCTGCAGAAGTACGGCAACGTCTACAGCCGCATCGGGAACCCCACCGTCGCCGCCTTCGAGGAGCGCATTGCGAGCCTCGAAGGCGGTATCGGGGCGGTCGCGTTCGCCAGTGGGTTGTCGGCCGAGTTCGCGGTGTTCGCTGCGCTTGCCGGTAGCGGAGACCATATCGTTGCCGCGGCCGGGCTCTACGGCGGCACGGTGACCCAGCTCGATGTGACCCTGCGCCGCTTCGGCGTCGAGACCACGTTCGTTCCCGGCACCGATCCGGCGGATTACGCAGCGGCGGTGACGGATTCGACCAAACTGATCTACGCCGAGATCATCGGTAACCCGTCGGGCGAGATCGCCGACCTCGAGGGTCTCGCCGCTGTCGCGCACGATCACGGAATTCCGTTGGTGATCGACGCGACCATGGCGACTCCCTGGCTCAGTCGGCCCATCGAATTCGGTGCCGACATCGTGATCCACTCGGCCACCAAGTTCCTCGGCGGACATGGTTCCACCCTCGGGGAGTGGTGATCGAATCCGGTCGATTCGATTGGGGCTCTGGCAAATTCCCGCAGATGACCGAACCGGTTGCGTCGTACGGCGGGCTGTCGTGGTGGGGGAACTTCGGCGAGTACGGCTTTCTGACGAAGCTGCGCAGCGAGCAGTTGCGCGACATCGGGGGCGCCTTGGCACCGCAATCGGCATTCACGTTGATCCAGGGAGTGGAAACGCTGCCGCAACGGATGGATGCGCACGTCGGCAATACCCGAGTGGTCGCCGAGTGGCTCGATCACGATTCGCGTGTCGACTACGTGAGATGGGCTGGCCTTGAGGGCCATCCGCATCACGACCGGGCAGCGAAGTACCTTCCCGCCGGTCCCGGTGCGGTGTTCGCCTTCGGAATCGACGGTGGCCGCGAGGCCGGGCAGAGGTTCGTCGAGAGCGTTCAGGTCGCCAGCCACGTCGCCAATATCGGCGACGTGCGGACGCTGGTGATCCACCCGGGCAGCACCACACACCGACAACTGAGCGACGAGCAACTTCGCGGAGCAGGTGTCGGACCCGAGTTGATTCGTATCAGCGTCGGACTCGAAGATGCCGAGGACATTCTGTGGGACCTGGATCAGGCCCTGACGCTGGCAACAGGAAAGGCGCGGTCATGAGCGAGCGCACCTGGCAGGGCCCGTCCGCCCAAGAGCGTCAGCGCATTCTGCGGGAGACCAAGACGGTCGCGATCGTCGGGGCGTCGAAGAATACCTCGCGGGCAAGTTACTTCGTCAACCGGTACCTGTCCTCGACGAGCAACTACGAGATATTTCTCGTGAATCCCACGGTCACCGATATCGAGGGGACGACGGTATATCCGACGCTCGCGGATCTGCCGAAGCCGCCGGACCTGGTGGACGTGTTCCGCAAGTACGACGACTTGCCCGAGGTCCTGTCCGAAACGATTGCAGTGCAGGCGAAGACGATCTGGCTGCAACTGGGACTGTGGCACGAGCAGGTGGCCCGCGACGGGCAGGCCGCGGGACTGAACGTTGTCATGGATCGGTGCCTCAAGATCGAGCACGCCCGATTCCACGGAGGACTGCATCTGGCCGGATTCGATACGGGAGTGATCGATTCGCGTCGTATCCGCGGTTGACAGGCCTCAGGCTTTCAGCAGACGACCGCTGATCTTGGCGGCCAATGACCGCGGAGCCAAACGCACACCGCCGGCGCTGATCTTGTTGGACAGGCCGGAGACCACACTCGCGGGGTGCGGCGAGAATCCAACGCGCGCATGGCTGTCGAGACCACCTGTTCGGAGGTCTGGAAATTGCCCACCGCGGCGTCTTCGGACCCCACGACGTCGAAGAACTCGGTGCGGGTGGGGCCGGGGGAGAGCGCGAGAATCTTCAGCGGCGAGCTACGGTGCTCGAAGGCCAAGGCCTCGGTGAAGTTGAGGACGAAGGCCTTCGTGGCACCGTAGACAGCCATGTTGGGGGTGGGTTGGTACGCAGCGGTACTCGCGATGTTGATCAGCGCGCCGGTGAGGTTGGGCAGAAACGCATGCGTCAGGTCGACCAGCGCGCTCACGTTCAGCGCGATCTCTGCGGCGATGCGCTCGGGATCCTCGTCGGCAAATTTCCCGTGAGTTCCGAAACCTGCGTTGTTGACGAGTGTGGTGGGGATGATTCCTTTGTCGGCCAATGTGGTCCGGAGGGTCTCGCCGACGCCGGGAACCCCCAGATCCATCGCGACAACGGTTGCGGTGACGCCGTGGTCGGCTTCGATTCGTCGTGCCAGGGTGTCCAGTCGGTCGGCACGCCGTGCCACCAGGACGACGTTCTCGCCCCGTGCCGCGAATCGAGTGGCGAACTCCTCGCCGAGGCCCGAACTTGCTCCGGTGATCAGTGCTGTGGAAGTCATGTCCGCCAATGTAGGCAGTGTCAGCATTGTTGTCAACGCCAACATCGCCTAGGGTGGAACCCATGGCAACGCAGCGGTACCACCACGGTGACCTGCGCGCGGTACTGCTCGACGAGGCCGAACGGAGCATCGCGCACCGCGGAGTCGACGCATTGTCACTTCGACAGCTGGCCAGAGATGTCGGGGTCAGTCACGGTGCTCCCGCGCGCCACTTCCGCGACAAGCAAGCCCTGTTGGATGCGCTGGCCCTGCACGGTTTCGAGGAACTGAACCGCCGGATGGTCGCCGCGGCAACTGGACCCGGTGAGCTGATGGCTCGGTTTCGTGCAGTCGCTCGCGCCTACCTCGGATTCGCCGTCGAACATCCGGAGTTGCTGGACGTCATGTACAGCACCAAGCATCATCCCGACGCCAGCGAGAAGCTGAAAACTGTTGCGCACGAGAGCATGACCGCCACCGAGGCATTGCTCAGCGAAGCCATCGCCGCAGGTGTGATCACCGAGGCTCCACCCGAGATCCTCGCGCGGGTTGCTTTCGCCAGCGTGCACGGACTTGCGATGCTGGCCACCGGGGACCTGCTCGACGGCGTCGCGATCGAGGATCTTCTCGACGCGACCGTCGACACGCTGCTGCGTGGGTTCACCTAGGTTGAACGGCATGACCGAATACGACCTGCAACGCTTCGTCGACGCCCAGGACCCCGTCTGGACCGCAGTGACGAAGGAACTGAAGGCGGGACGCAAGCAGACACACTGGATGTGGTTCGTGTTCCCACAGTTGGCGGGACTGGGGCGTAGCGCGACCGCTCAACACTTCGGCATCGCCGATCTGACCGAGGCGGAGCTCTACCTCTCGCACGAAGTGTTGGGCCCTCGCCTGAAGAAGGCAGCAAGGCTTGTGGCAGCTGTCGAGGGGCGGACGGTCGACGAGATCTTCGGTTATCCCGACAACCTGAAGTTGCATTCGTCCATGACGCTTTTCGCCGAAGCTACCAAGGGTCCGTCCGTATTCGGCGAAGTGTTGCAGAAGTATTTCGCCGGTGAATTCGATAGCCCGACACTCGACTTGCTCGACGAGCGATACCGCTAGCATCGCATCCATGACCACTCCACTCGCGGGATCCATTGCCTTCGTCCACGCCAGCTGGCACCTGGACATCGTCGATCGCGCGCGAGTGGGATTCGCCGCCGAACTGAAAAATCTCGGAGAAGCCGAGACGGCTATCGACGTGTTCGAGGTGCCTGGGGCCTTCGAGATCCCACTGCACGCACAGCGGCTCGCCAAGACGGGCACGTACTCCGCGATCGTCGCCGCTGCACTGGTGGTGGACGGTGGAATCTACCGACACGACTTCGTCGAAACGGCGGTCATCGACGGCCTGATGCGAGTGCAGCTGGACACCGACGTGCCGGTGTTCTCCGTGGTGCTGACGCCACACCACTTCCACGAACACGCCGACCACAACGCCTTCTTCACCGCCCACCTCGAAACCAAAGGCGCAGAAGCCGCACGGGCTGTGGTGAAAACCCTGGCGTCACTGGGGACCATCGGCTGACGCTCGGCGGGCAATCCTGTGTTCGCCGAACATGGGGTGCTCCGGGAGCTCGACGACGCGAGCACGTGGGCCGTTCTCGAAAAGCGATACGCATCCGACCCCACCGGGCAACTCGATGTCGACTGGACAGCCAGTGAATTCGAGCTCCGCGAAATTGCCTCGAATACGTACTTGCTGACCTACATTCTCGAGCAGGGCGGCCGATCCACCCGCAGGATGACGTTGTGGCAACGCCGCGCGGGTGACTGGAAAATCCTCTATCACCAAGGCACGCCCGTATCCGATACCACACCCCACCGACAGGTTTGGAATACTGAATAGTCAAGCAGCACAATAGTTTTCGATTCAACAATAATTGCAAGTCGAACGCACGTTCGATACACTTCATGGCATGACCACAGCGATCTGGCAACTGAGCGAGGCCGAACTCCTCGCCGACGCCGCCGCGGTCTCCCACCAGATCCAACTGCTCGAGGCCCGGCGCATCGCTCTCGTCGCCGACATCGACACCCGCGTCTCACGGGAGAAACTCGGATTCCCCGGCCCCGCCGGCTGGCTCACCTCCACCACCCTGCTCTCGGCGGGTAAAGCAAACAAGATCGTCGCTCTCGCCCGCGGACTGAAGAACTTCCCCGACATCGCCGACGCCATCGACACCGGCGTCATGTCCGTCGACCACGCCGCGTTGATCCTCACCTTCGCGGAAACCCCACCGAAGAATCTGCCGCAAGAAGGCCAGGACATCGCGCGGAAAGCGATGATCACCGCTGCGACCGGGCCCGGAGCCCGCACCGGCCGCATCCGCGAAGCGATCACCAAACTCCACGACACCTACGGCGGCAAGACACCACCCGCCGAGGACACCGACCGCAACGAATTCTTCGCCTCCAAGACGTTGAACGGCCGGCTCGTACTCAAAGGAGACTTCGATGCGATCACCGGAGAAAAACTCCTCACCGCACTCTCCCCGCTGACCGAACCACGACCCGACCCCGACGGCACCGAGACACCCAAAACCGGAGACGACCGCAGCCCCGCCAGGCGTCGCGCCGACGCTTTCGGACACATCATCGACCAGTACCTCGCCTCGAGCAATCGCCCCACCGAAGGCGGCGAGAGGCCGCACCTGAACCTGCACATCACCCTGCGTGATCTCACCGACCTCCGCGACAGTGCCGACGGTGCTGACGTCGATGACATCGCCGACGACGAAACCACTCGCGCTGCAGCCGAATCCGACACCGGCGAAGTAGATCCGGTCGACATCAACACCGGACACCCCATCCACCCCGATGCGGAAGACGGGACGAATCCACCTTGTGCCGCAGATCGCGGCGCGTATCGGGACCTGTTCGGCGACGGCACTTCGGTCGGGTGGCTGCCCTGGATGGGACCACTGTCCCGCAACACCTCCCGCCAACTCGCCTGCGACTGCCTCCTCACCGCCATCGTCATGGACGAGAACGGCTCACCGATCAACCTCGCCCGCACCGCACGCACCGTCACCGCAAAACAACGCAAAGCCCTCATCGCGAGAGATCACACCTGCGCCTTCCCCGGCTGCGGAAAACCCGCCGCCTGGACAGAAGCGCATCACATTTGGCACTGGGCCGATGGTGGCCCCACCGACATGAACAACCTCGTCCTCCTGTGCGGATTCCACCACCGACTCCTCCACCACAGTGACTGGGAAGTGTTCATCGGCGTCGACAACCACCCGTGGTTCGTGCCACCGGCAACCGTCGACCCGTACCGACAACCCAGACCATCCCACGCCCGAGCAGGCCCACACATCGCCTGAACCCGCCCAAAGACCACTCCAGCCCCGCACCGAGAACACGGTGCGGGGCTGGAAGAGGTTGGCAGTAAGCCTGATTCGGGAATTCAGCTCTCAGTCGTTGGCGTGCAGTGCCGCGTTCAGTTCGACGCCGGTGCCCTTCCACGGCACCACCTCGACAGCGCCCGACAGCGAGTTGCGACGGAACAGCAGGTTGGACTTGCCGGACAGTGTCGCCGCCTTCACCACTGTTCCATCCGGGCCACTCACCTTGGTTCCTGCGGTGATGTAGAGCCCGGCCTCGACGACGCAGTCGTCACCGAGTGAAATGCCGAGCCCGGAGTTCGCGCCCAGCAGGCAGCTCTTTCCGACGGAAATGACATTCTTGCCGCCGCCGGAGAGCGTGCCCATGATCGACGCGCCGCCGCCCACATCGGAACCGTCGCCCACGACGACGCCCGCGGAGATGCGACCCTCGACCATCGAGTTGCCGAGCGTGCCGGCGTTGAAGTTGACGAAGCCCTCGTGCATGACCGTCGTTCCGCTGGCCAGGTGCGCGCCGAGACGAACGCGGTCGGCGTCGGCGATCCGAACACCGGTGGGAACGACGTAGTCGACCAGGCGCGGGAACTTGTCGACTCCGAACACGGTCACCGGACCGCGGGCACGAAGTTTCGCGCGCACCGTCTCGAAACCGTCCACCGCCGCGGGCCCGAAGTTGGTCCACACCACATTGGACAGCAGACCGAACACGCCGTCGAGGTTCTGCCCGTGCGGCTGGATCAACCGGTGCGAAAGCAGGTGCAGTCGCAGATACGCGTCGTGGGCGTCGATCGGAGCGTCGTCGAGAGAGGCGATGCTGGTGCGCACTGCGACTACCTCGACGCCGCGCGCCTCGTCCGGTCCGACGAGAGCGGCCAGCTCCTCGGGGACGTCCGAACCCTCGAGCCGGACGGTGCCGGTCTCGAAGCCCGACCCGAGCTCCGGGTTCGGAAACCAGGTGTCGAGAACGACGCCCGACGTCGTGATGTTGGCAATACCTACTGCTGATGCTCCCTGTGCGCTCACGGCTCGAAGAATACGCGGTGGACCCGGAGGGCGGGTTGGCCCGTCATTGCGGGAACGTCGACTGTTCCTGGACGTCGTTCCCGACGCGGCGTCGGTTCGTTATCGGTTCGACCGTGGAGCGTGATCGCATCGGAATGCCGGCGGAGGCATCGACGGCGGGGAAGCTGACAGAGTTTCCCGGTGACCACACGTCCCGACTCCCGCATCCGTGGAGTGACCTCGGTGATGGCGGACGGTGTGTCCTTCACAGGGTTGGTGACGACCCTGGCGACGACGATCGTGCTCGGGGTCGCCCTGGGTTTGCATGTCGCAGGCGCGTGGTAGACATCGTCATCGGCTGACAGGGGGTCGCCGAGGTTGGGGGAGTGTCATGGGTTCGAGCAAGTCCGCGCGTATGCGTTCGGTCGTCACGGCGATCGCTGCTGCGATGGTGGTGGCCGGGAGCGTCGTCGTCGGGTCCGGCACCGCAGTCGCCGATCCCTCCTGCGCCGGCGCAGGCGGTCCGTCGGCAGTGGTCGCACGGATCCCGGGTGCGGCTCTGGAAGGCCTGACGGTCGACGCCTCGGGCCGGGCCTACGTCACCGACATCGTCTCCGGACGGGTGTACCGCATCGACGCGCCGGGGCAGGCCGCCTATCCCATCGCGACGGTTCCCAGCGGCGGCGGTGGTGCCCTGGCCTGGATGCCCGACGGCACCCTGCTGGTCGGCTACGGGGCCGACCCTCGCGTCTTCGTCGGAGACATCGTCAAGGCCGCCGGGATCGTGCGGCTCGACGTGAACACCCTGATCGTGACCCCGTTCGCAACCGGTCTGAGCGCAGCCAACGGACTTGCCGTCGCCGCTGACGGAACGGTGTACGCCACCAACGACTTCGGCTCGCTCATCGGCCGGATCGGCCCCGATGGTTCGGTCGACCCGGCGTGGGCGAGCTTCCCCAGTGCCAACGGCGCAGTGCTCGACGCTGCCGATCGGTACCTCTACGTCTCGCGCACCTTCGTGAACCCGGGCGTCAGCCGGATTCCGATCGCCGACCCCTCGGGGCCGGAAAGCGTGCTCGACCTGACGGGACTCGACTCGTTCGCAGCTCCGGACGGGCTCACCCTCGACGACGCCGGACGTCCGGTGGTACCCCTGAATGCAGGCGGCTCCGTCGTCCGCATCGATGCGCCGGGGGCGACGTGCGTCATCGGCACCGGAACTCGGTTGACCAGCGTCGTCGCCTACGGTCGCTCCGACCAGGGGTTCTCGAACGGAAGATTGTTCGGTGCAGGCTTCGACGGCGTGGTCCGCGAGATTCCGGGATCCACGGCCTAGAGTTTTCACCCGTGACGCTCGAACTGAATGCAGACCCGATCGACCTCACCGCGGCGCTGGTGGACATCCCCAGTGTCAGCGAGGACGAATCGCGCATTGCGGACGAGGTGGAACGGGCGCTCCGCGACCAGACGACCGGCTTCGAGATCATCCGCAGTGGCAACGCCGTGCTGGCCCGGACCAACTTCGGGCTCGGGTCGCGCGTGGTGCTCGCCGGGCACCTCGACACGGTCCCCATCGCAGACAACGTGCCGTCGAGGCGGGAACACGACAGCGCCGAAGGTGACATCCTGCACGGCTGCGGAACCGTCGACATGAAGTCGGGCGACGCAGTGTTCCTGCATCTCGCCGCGACGATCGACAATCCTGCGCACGATCTCACTCTGGTGTTCTACGACTGCGAGGAGATCGCGGCTGCCCGCAACGGGCTGGGCCGCATCGAACGCGAACTTCCCGAATGGCTGGTCGCCGACGTCGCGATCCTCGGCGAACCGTCCGGCGGGTTCATCGAGGCCGGTTGCCAAGGGACACTCCGTGTTCGGTTGACGGCGTCGGGAACACGGGCTCACAGTGCCCGGTCCTGGTTGGGCGACAATGCAATTCACAAATTCGGCGCGGTTCTGAACCGGCTCGCGGCGTATCGGGCACGCACCGTCGACATCGACGGCTGCGTGTATCGGGAAGGGCTGCAAGCGGTCCGGATCTCCGGTGGGGTCGCGGGCAACGTCGTTCCCGACGCGGCCGAGCTCGATGTCAACTTTCGCTTCGCACCCGATCGCAGCGTCGACGACGCCGTCGAACACGTTCGTGAGGTGGTCGAGGGACTGGATCTCGGCTTCGAGGTCACCGACTCGTCGCCGGGTGCCCTTCCCGGACTGAACCAGCCTGCGGCGGCTGCGCTGATCGAAGCCGCGGGCGGACAGTTCCGCGCCAAGTACGGCTGGACGGACGTCTCCCGGTTCTCGGCGCTCGGTATTCCGGCGGTCAACTACGGACCCGGCGACCCCAATCTCGCCCACAAGCGCGACGAACGCGTCCCCGTCGAGCAGATCAGCCACGTCACGCAGGTTCTCCGGAGCTACCTCACTGCCGGATAGCCTGAACGCCATGAACAGCGACCAGGACCCAGGTAGTTCCGAGGAACACGGCAGTTCCGAAGAACACAGCAGTTTCGAGTGGCACAGCAGCGAGAAGCCGGCCAAGCACAAGGGATCCGTCGTACTTCGGCGTGGCCGGAACACCGAGACCTCCACCTCGGATCAGCGCCTGCTCGACGAGCGAGGACCGGGGAACTGGATTCACTCCGACACCTGGCGAGTGCTGCGCATCCAGAGCGAATTCGTCGAGGGATTCGGTGCACTCGCCGAGGTCCCCAAGGCCGTGACGGTGTTCGGTTCGGCGCGCACCCCCGTCGACCATCCCGAGTACGCCCGAGCCCGACAGCTCGGAGCCGCTCTCGCGAAGGAGGGCTTCGCCGTCATCACCGGTGGTGGGCCGGGCGCGATGGAGGGGGCGAACCGAGGTGCGAGCGAGGCCGACGGGTACTCGATCGGGCTCGGGATCGAGCTGCCGTTCGAGCAGGGCCTCAACGAATGGGTCGATCTGGGCGTCAACTTTCGCTACTTCTTCGTTCGCAAGACCATGTTCGTGAAGTACTCGCAGGCGTTCGTGTGCCTTCCCGGCGGCTTCGGTACTCTCGACGAACTCTTCGAGGCGCTGACCCTGGTGCAGACGGCCAAGGTCACCAGGTTCCCGATCGTGTTGCTGGGCAAGGACTTCTGGTCGGGACTGCTCGATTGGATCAAGACGACTCTCGTGAAAGAAGGCAAGGTGTCCGAGAAGGACCTCGAACTGATCCACTGCACCGACAGCGTCGACGAGGCTGTCCGGATCGTCCGCGAGGCCCAGCAGTGAGCGATCGTGGCACGACCGAACGCGCGATCAGTGTCTGCGTCTACTGCGCGTCCGGTCCCGTCGACTCCTCCTTCATCGACCTCGCCGCCGAGGTCGGCACCGAGATCGGCCGACGAGGCTGGCAGCTCGTCTCGGGCGGCGGCAACGTGTCGATGATGGGCGCCGTTGCTGCGGCGACGCGAGCTGCGGGCGGCAACACGGTCGGCGTGATCCCCAAAGCACTCGTGCATCGCGAGGTCGCCGATGTCGATGCCGACGAGTTGATCGTCACCGACACCATGCGCGAGCGGAAGAAGATCATGGAGGACCGCGCCGACGCGTTCATCACCTTGCCGGGTGGCATCGGGACGTTGGAGGAGCTGTTCGAGACGTGGACCGCGGGCTATCTCGGGATGCACAGCAAGCCGATGGTGATGCTCGACCCATTCGGACATTTCGACGGCATGATGCAGTGGATCGACGGGCTGCTGGCCACGGGCTTCGTCCAGCAGCGCGCTGTGGATGCCCTGATCAGAACCGCGTCGGTCGAGGCTGCCCTGGACGCCTGTGCAACGTTGTGACAGGTCACCAACCGTGGCCGACGAGTGCGCTCCTCAAAGTTGTTACTCTCAAGTAGGGTAAGAAATCTCACATCGTCTTCAAAGGGGAGTACATGGCTGTCGATGCCCGTCAGAAAATTGGAGTGACCGACCTCGCGGTCGCGTTGCCGAAAATGGTGACGGAGGTGCCCAGTCTCCTCAAGGGCCTGGCGGGATTCACCCGCAAACCCGACCACAAGGCGTCGATCGGTCAGGTCTTCCAGGATGCTGCCGCGAAGAACAGCGACCGTCCGTTCGTGCGGTTCGAGGGTGAGTCGATCACCTACCGGGACGCGAACGAGCTCGTCAACCAGTACGCCGCGGTGTTCGCAGACCACGGAGTCAAGCGCGGCGACGTCGTCGGCATCCTCAGCAAGAACCGTCCGGAGGCGCTGTTCGCCGCCCTTGCCGCCGTCAAACTCGGCGCCACCGCGGGAATGCTGAACTACAACCAGCGCGGCGATGTACTCGAACACAGCCTGGGCATTCTCGAGGCGAAGGTCCTCGTACTGGACGAGAACGCGCAGGAGGCGCTCGATTCGCTCGACGGGGAGCCGAAGGTCGGTGCCGTACTGCCGCTGAAGAAACTCGCCGAACTCGCCGCGACGGCGTCGACAGCCAACCCGAAGGTGACCGCCGAGATCCAGGCCAAGGAGAAGGCGTTCTACATCTTCACCTCGGGCACCACCGGCATGCCGAAGGCGAGCCTGATGAGCCACTTCCGCTGGCTCAAGTCCATGTCCGGTCTCGGCAACATGGGTGTCCGGCTGCGCAGCAACGACGTCATCTACTGCTGCCTGCCGCTCTACCATAACAACGCGCTGACGGTGACGCTGTCCTCGGTGCTCGCGGGCGGCGCGACGATAGCCATCGGCAAGCAGTTCTCGGTGAGCAATTTCTGGGACGACATTCGGGTCAACAAGGCCACCGCGTTCACCTATATCGGCGAGCTGTGCCGCTACCTGCTGACACAGCCGAAGAAGAGCTCCGACCGCGACAACTCGGTGAAACTGATCGTCGGCAACGGACTGCGCCCGGAGATCTGGGAGGAGTTCACCGAACGATTCGGCATCTCCCGCGTCGCCGAGTTCTACGGTGCAAGCGAGTGCAACATCGCGTTCATCAACGCCCTCAACATGAAGAAGACCGCCGGGATCTGCCCGCTCCCGTACGCCGTCGTCCAGTACGACGAGGAGTCCGGCAAGGCCAAGCGCGGGCAGGACGGCAAGCTCCGCAAGGTCGGAAACGGCGAGGTCGGACTGTTGCTGTCCAAGGTGACCGACCGGGCGCCGTTCGACGGCTACTCCGACGACATGGCCACCGAGAAGAAGTTGGTGCGCGACGGCTTCAAGGACGGCGACGCGTGGTTCGACACCGGCGATCTGGTTCGTAAGCAGGGCTGGATGCACGTCGCATTCGTCGACCGTCTCGGCGACACCTTCCGTTGGAAGGGTGAGAACGTGGCCACCACCCAGGTCGAAGGTGCGCTCGGTGGGCATCCGTCGATCGACGGTGCCGTCGTGTACGGCGTCGACATCGAGGGAACCGACGGCAAGGCAGGCATGGCTGCGGTGACGCTGCGCGAGGGCGAGACCTTCGACGGCAAGTCCACGGCCGCGCACCTCTACGACAAGCTCCCCACGTACGCGGTGCCCCTCTTCGTCAGGGTCGTCGACAGCCTCGAGCAGACGTCGACGTTCAAGAGTCAGAAGGTGGCCCTGCGCAAGCTCGGCTACGAGGAAGACGGCGACAGCGACCTGTACGTGCTGCGCGGCAAGTCCGGTGGCTACGAGAAGGCGTACGACGGCTACGTCGCCGAGGTCGCCGCAGGCAAGGCTCCCAAGGGCTGAGCACCCGAAAGATGCGCTCGTGTCACTATTGATTTCATGAGCACCCTCTGCGGCAAACCGGTCGCCGACGATCGCGCATTGGTCATGGCCATCGTCAATCGCACCCCCGATTCGTTCTACGACGGGGGTGCGAATTTCAGCGACGACGCTGCGATGGCGTCGGTGCACCGGGCTGTCGCAGAGGGTGCCGACATGATCGACATCGGTGGTGTGAAAGCAGGTCCCGGCGACATCGTCGACGCCGAGGAGGAGATCCGCCGTGTCGTCCCGTTCGTCGAGGCGATCCGGGACGCGTATCCGGAGCTGCTGATCAGTGTGGACACCTGGCGCAGCGAGGTAGCTCGACTGGCCTGCGGTGTCGGAGCGGATCTGATCAACGACACGTGGGCCGGGGCCGACCCCGAGCTGGTGCGCGTCGCTGCCGCCGAAGGAGTCGGCATCGTCTGCTCGCACACCGGCGGTGCGGTGCCCCGTACTCGCCCGCATCGGGTTCGGTACGCCGATGTCGTGGCCGACGTGATCACCGAAGTCACCGCCGCCGCGGAGAACGCCGTTGCGGAGGGGGTGAAAAAAGATTCGATTCTGATCGATCCGACGCACGATTTCGGGAAAAACACCTATCACGGGCTCGAGTTGTTGCGTCGCGTGGACGATCTTGTAAACACCGGGTGGCCTGTGCTCATGGCGCTGAGCAACAAGGACTTCGTAGGCGAGACTCTAGGGGTAGAGCTCGCCGACCGGTTGGAGGGAACATTGGCAGCGACAGCATTGGCCGCAGCAGGCGGAGCCCGAATGTTCCGGGTGCACGAAGTTGCGTCGACCAGAAGAGTCGTCGACATGGTGGCAGCGATCCAGGGACTGAGAACCCCGGCGCGGACGGTCAGGGGTCTGGCATGACGCTTGCAGATCGAACGGACGTCACCAGGGCGTGGTCCGAGACCAACAGCTGGGACACCCCGGAGTGGACCATTGCCGAGCTCGAGGCCGCCAAAGCGGGCCGAACGGTGTCGGTGGTACTGCCGGCACTGAACGAGGAACAGACGGTCGCCGCTGTCATCGACACCATCCACCCGTTGCTCGGTGGCCTCGTCGACGAGCTGATCGTGTTGGACTCCGGTTCCACCGACGAGACGGCCGTGCGCGCGACAGCGGCCGGCGCACGCGTCATCAGCCGAGAAGAAGCGGTACCCGGTGTGGACCCGGTACCGGGCAAGGGCGAGGTTCTGTGGCGTTCGGTCGCCGCGTCGACCGGTGATCTCATCGCGTTCGTCGACTCCGACCTGATCAACCCCGATCCGGCGTTCGTGCCCAAGTTGCTCGGCCCCCTGCTGATGGGCGACGGCATCCACCTCGTCAAGGGCTACTACCGCCGTCCGTTACGGACCAGTGGAACCGAGGACGCCAACGGCGGTGGACGCGTCACCGAGCTCGTGGCGAGGCCGCTGCTCGCTGCCCTTCGGCCCGAGCTGACCGGGGTCATTCAGCCCCTCGGCGGTGAGTATGCCGGAACGCGTGAGCTTCTGTCCGCGGTGCCGTTCGCACCCGGCTACGGAGTGGAGATCGGGCTGCTGCTCGATACCTACGACAGGCTCGGACTGCGGGCGATCGGCCAGGTGAATCTGGGTGTGCGCAAGCACCGCAACCGCCCGCTGGTCGAACTCGGGGCCATGAGCAGACAGATCGTCGGGACGATGCTCAATCGGTGCGGGATGGTCGATTCCGGTGCCGGTCTGATGCAGTTCCGGGTCGACGGCGACTCGTTCGAGCCGTTCTCGACCGAGGTGTCGTTGCTGGACCGACCGGCGATGAACTCGCTGAAGTAGCGTGTCGGGCGGTCGTGACAAGATCGTGGCATGTTGACGCTGCTGATCTACGTCGTCGTCATTGCCGTCGTCGCCGCTGCATTGTTCTTCGTGGCGTCAGCGGTTTTCGGTCGCGGTGAGGAACTGGGCCCGCTGCCCGAGGGAACCACCGCGACCGTTCTGCCGGCCGAAGGCGTCACCGGTGCCGACGTGCATGCGCTGAAGTTTCAGCAGAGCCTGCGCGGCTACAAGCCCAGCGAGGTCGACTGGGCGTTGGAGCGACTGGGCGGCGAGATCGACATGCTCCGTTCGCGGCTGTCGGCTGCGCAGCAGGCACAGGAGACGGTCGCCCCGTCCCCGGATGAGCCGGACGAGCGATGAGCGCTGTCGCCGGACCGGACGGCCGACTGCGCTGCCCCTGGGGTGCCACCGACGACGACCTGTACCGGAACTACCACGATCTCGAATGGGGACAGCCGCTCCACGGCCGCAACGAGCTCTACGAGCGGCTCTGTCTCGAAGCGTTCCAATCGGGCCTGTCGTGGATCACGATCCTGCGCAAACGCGACAGCTTCCGCACGGCATTCGCCGGATTCGATCCCGAGCTGGTGGCCCGGTTCGGCGACGCCGATGTCGAACGGTTGATGAACGACGCGTCCATCGTGCGCAACAGGCTCAAGATCGACGCTGCGGTGAGCAACGCACGTGCCATCGTCGATTTCGACGATACCGACCTCGACACCCTGCTCTGGTCGTTCGCTCCGAAACCCAGGCCGGCGCGACTGACCGAGTTCTCCGATGTGCCCGCCTCGACTCCGGAGTCCACCGCTCTGGCCAAGGAGCTCAAGCGGCGGGGCCTACGGTTCGTCGGTCCGACAACTGCCTACGCCTTGATGCAGGCCACCGGAATGGTCGACGATCACCTGTCGGGGTGTTGGGTGCAGGTCGTCAATACCGACTCCGGTTCCCGGTATCGACGACGATAGGGAAGAATAGGGGACAACACCCGTCGCCCCGCGACGAAATTGTCTTTTTGGCCTAGGCGCCGAGCTGGTGGGCGCAGATCTGGAGGGAGCAGAGGATGGCGGCGATGAAGCCCCGGACCGGGGACGGTCCCCTCGAAGCAACCAAAGAGGGACGAGGAATCGTCATGCGCGTCCCGCTCGAGGGGGGCGGCCGATTGGTCGTCGAATTGACCCCCGACGAGGCCGCGGCGCTCGGTGACGAATTGAAGGGTGTCACCGGCTGACCGTTCTGTCGATCGATCATCGCTCAGCCCCGCTCGCCGTGACGGCAAGCGGGGCTTTGTGTTGTGTTCACGACTGTGTCGTCCGGCAGAGTCGTGACGGAGGAGGTGTCCGATGCTGACCGACGTCGTGGACGTGCTTCTGTGTCCGCAGTGCCGAGCACGCGAGGTCGACTCCGGGCTCGGTGTCGGCGACACGGATCGGGCGCTGTGGTGCGATCGAGGGCACTCGTTCGATGTCGCTCGGCAGGGGTACGTCAGTCTGCTGACCGGTGACGGCGGCAAGTTCACCGGCGATTCGGCCGAGATGATCGCCGCGCGCGATGCGTTCCTGGGGGAGGGGCACTTCGACCCGATTGCCCGAGCAGTGTCTGCGGGGGTCCCGGTGGACAGCGAGTTGGTGCTCGACGTCGGGGTCGGAACCGGTCACTATCTCGCGGCTGTTCTCGACGACCACCCCGAGGCTCGGGGGATGGGCGTCGACGTGTCGAAGTTCGCGGCCAGGCGCGCTGCGCGGTCCCATCCCCGGCTGGGGTCCGTGGTCGCCGACATCTGGAGCGGACTTCCGGTGCGGTCGGGTGCCCTGTCCGCGGTGACGTGCGTCTTCGCTCCGCGCAACGCCGGAGAACTGAATCGGGTACTCGTCGACGACGGCGTGTTGGTGGTCGTCACGCCCACGACGCGGCATCAGCGCGAGCTGCGGGGGCCGCTGGGACTCATCGGTGTCGACGAGGACAAGCCCCGCCGCCTGAGCGAATCGTTGTCCGGTCTGTTCGAACCGGTCACGGAATCTCCGCTGGAATACTCGATGATGCTTTCGCACAACGACATCGAGGCTTTGATCGGCATGGGCCCGTCGGCGCGTCACGGTGACCCCGAGGCGCGGGCTGCGGCGCTGACGCAGCTACCGGACACCACTGAGGTCACCGCGTCGGTGACGGTGTCGACCTATCGCAAGACGAATCGCTGAGTCGTCCCGATCAGCGGCGGCGCGCCAGAGCGTCGTTGTAGACGGCGAGAGTCTGCTTCGCGATCGACGCCCAGGAGAACTCGGCGACGGCCCGCTCTCGACCCGCCTTGCCCATCGCTGCCGCGAGCGCGGGATCGAGGGCGACCTCGTTGACGGTCTCGGCCAGGTTCCGCTCGAAGGCATCGGGTTCGTAGGAGTTGTAGTGCACCAGGCGTCCGGTGCGGCCCTCGTCGACGACCTCGGGAATGCCGCCGACATCCGATGCCACCACAGCAGTTTCGCAGGCCATCGCCTCGAGGTTGACGATGCCCAGTGGCTCGTACACCGAGGGGCAGACGAAGACGGCTGCTGCAGTGAGGATCTCGCGAATCTTGTCGGTGGGCAGCATGTCCTTGACCCAGAACACACCGCCGCGCTGCTCGGCGAGCAGGGCGACGGCCCGCTCGGTTTCCGCGGCGATCTCCGGAGTGTCGGGGGCACCAGCGCACAGGACGAGTTGGATCGACGGGTCGAAGTGGTGGGCGGCAGCGATCAGGTGGCCCACACCCTTCTGCCTGGTGATGCGGCCGACGAACGCGACGATCGGCTTGCTTCGATCGACGCCGATCTCGTCCAGAGTTGCGGTGCCCTGGTCGGCGAACCACCGCTGCGTGTCGATTCCGTTGCGCACCACATGAACACGGCTCGGATCGAGCCGCGGGTACGCGTCGAGCACGTCTTTGGCCATGCCCTCGCTGACGGCGATGACCGCGTCTGCGTATTCCACGGCATTGCGCTCGGACCACGACGAGATGCGGTAGCCGCCGCCGAGCTGCTCGGCCTTCCACGGCCGTCGTGGTTCGAGTGAGTGTGCGGTGAGGATGTGCGGAACGTCGTACAACTCGGCGGCGAGATGGCCCGCGAGGCCGGTGTACCAGGTGTGTGAGTGCACCACATCGGCGTCGGCGGCGGCGTTGGCCATCCGCAGCTCGGCCGACAGCGTCGTCAACGCGGCGTTCGCTCCGGCGAGTGCGGGATCGGGGTCGTGCACCTGCGCGGTGTCGCGCGGCGCGCCCATGCAGTGGATGTCCACGTCGCACAGCGATTTCAGCTGCGCGGTCAACTCCGTGACATGGACTCCTGCGCCACCGTAGATCTCCGGGGGATATTCCTTGGTCATCATTGCTACGCGCACGTGAACGAACCTACATTCCCCAGCAGTTGTGCGTGTACTGCTAGCAAGGTTCTCTCGGTGCGGATAGGTTGAGTGGGTGAGGACACAACCGCACGTACTAGGGATTGTGCTTGCCGGCGGTGAGGGTAAGCGCCTTTACCCGATGACCGCGGACCGAGCCAAGCCAGCCGTGCCCTTCGGGGGCGCCTACCGACTCATCGACTTCGTACTGAGCAATCTCGTCAACGCCGGCTACCTCCGGCTCTGCGTGCTCACCCAGTACAAGTCCCATTCACTGGACCGCCACATCTCGCAGACATGGCGACTGTCCGGTTTCGCCGGGGAGTACATCACTCCGGTCCCGGCACAGCAGCGTCTCGGGCCCCGGTGGTACACCGGCAGCGCCGACGCCATCTTCCAGTCGCTGAACCTGGTGTACGACGAGGACCCCGAGTACATCGTGGTCTTCGGAGCCGACCACGTGTACCGGATGGACCCGGAGCAGATGGTGCAGCAGCACATCGACTCCGGTGCCGGCGTCACCGTCGCGGGCATCCGGGTTCCGCGTAGCGAGGCATTCGCGTTCGGATGCATCGACTCGGACGAGAACGGCAAGATCACCCAGTTCCTCGAGAAGCCGGCGCAGCCGCCCGGGACCCCCGACGATCCCGACGTCACCTACGCCTCGATGGGCAACTACGTGTTCACCACCAAGGTGCTCGTCGACGCCATCAAGGCCGACTCCGAGAACGTCGACTCCGACCACGACATGGGTGGCGACATCATTCCGGCACTCGTCGAAGCGGGCGTCGCCTCGGTCTACGACTTCAACGACAACGTCGTTCCCGGTGCCACCGAACGCGACCGCGGATACTGGCGAGACGTCGGCACCATCGACGCCTTCTACGACGCCCACATGGACCTCGTGTCGGTGCATCCCATCTTCAACCTCTACAACCGGCGCTGGCCCATCCGCGGATCGGCCGAGAACCTGCCGCCCGCCAAGTTCGTCCAGGGCGGCTTGGCTCAGGAGTCGGTCGTCGGTGCCGGCTGCATCCTGTCCGCGGCCACCGTCCGCAACTCGGTTCTCAGCTCCAACGTCATGATCGACAGTGGTGCGACCGTCGAGGGCAGCGTCCTGATGCCCGGCGTCCGTATCGGCAAGGGTGCGGTGGTGCGGCACGCGATCCTGGACAAGAACGTCGTCGTCGGTGACGGCGAGATCATCGGTGTCGATCACGAACGCGACCGCGAACGCTTCAACGTCAGCGCCGGGGGAGTCGTCTCCGTCGGCAAGGGCGTCTGGATCTAGTGCGCTGCGCGCAGTGGTGCGGTCAAGTGCCCTCTGTGGCTCCTGACCGCACCACTGCCGTAGGCATTTACGCTCTCGACGCGCAGATCAACCCGTCGCCCAGAGGCAGCAGCACCGTCGTCAGACGCTCGTCCTCGGCGATGGCCCGGGCGGCGGATCGAACGGCAACTGCGGTGGCGTCGCGCTGAGTCGGGTCGGCGACTCGCCCACCCAGTAACGCGTTGTGCAGCACCAGAACTCCACCGGGTCGCAGGAGTCGAACACTCTCGGCGACGAAGTGCGGATGGTCGGCCGGACTGGCATCGATGAAGACCAGATCGTAGGTGTCGTCGGCCAACCGGGGGAGCACATCGAGCGCCCAGCCGTTGATCAACCGGGTGCGCGAGGGCGCAATTCCCCCGCGCGGAACGCTTCTCGGGCTGCACGCTGGTGCTCGGGCTCGGTGTCGATGGTGGTGAGCACACCGTCCACGCGCATCCCGTCGAGCAACCACAGACCACTGATTCCAGCGCCGGTACCGATTTCGACGACAGTCTTCGCACCGAGCATCTGGGTGAAGATGGACAGAATCGCTCCGACCGACGGCGGTACCGGTGCGGCACCCAGGTCGACGGCTCGCTCTCTGGCTGCGATCAGAACCTCGTCCTCCTGAGCGGAGTCTTCGGCGTAGGCGAGCATCTTCTCGGCGTTGGTCGGCACGCCCCGAGGCTATCGTGCCCAGGGCACATTCTCACGCACACATTCTCAGGTGCGCCTCAGCTGTTTCATACCGGACCCACACGCGGGTCCGTCAGGCTGTGCAGGAGTCGAAGGTCCATCTCGATTGCGAAGTGTGAGCTGGAACATCCGAGGGTAGTCGTCGGTTGAATCAGAAGGACGTACGCAGTCCTGAGCAGGAGGATCCAACTATTTACAAGATCAACGGCGATCGCGACAGCGCGCGTCTACCCGAGTCCGTACCCGCACCCGACGATCTCAGCGGCACCGCAGTGTTCGATGCGACCGGCGAGAACTCCACCATGCCGTCCTGGGACGAACTGGTTCGCGAACACGGCGACCGCGTCTACCGACTGGCCTACCGCCTGTCCGGCAACGCCCAGGACGCCGAGGACCTGACGCAGGACACTTTCATTCGCGTGTTCCGCTCCCTGTCGAATTACCAGCCGGGCACCTTCGAGGGGTGGCTGCACCGCATCACCACCAATCTGTTCCTGGACATGGTTCGTCGTCGCAGCCGCATCCGTATGGAGGCGCTCCCCGAGGACTACGACCGTGTTCCCTCGGACCGACCCAACCCCGAGCAGATCTACCACGATGCTCGCCTCGACCCCGATCTGCAGTCCGCGCTCGACTCGCTGGCACCGGAGTTCCGTGCCGCAATCGTGCTGTGCGACATCGAAGGACTGTCGTACGAGGAGATCGGTGCGACACTGGGCGTCAAGCTCGGAACTGTTCGCAGTCGCATTCACCGTGGACGCCAGGCGCTACGCGAGTACCTTCGAGTGCACGGGAAGGTCGACTCCGGTCACGCAAGTGTCCACTAGCTACGAGGAGGGTTGGATGACGCAGGCGCGCAAGCCGAAGCGATTCAGCTCCACCGAACATCTGGCCAGTGAGGCCATCGCGGCGTACGTCGATGGCGAATTGCGAATGCCCGCCTATCTCCGCGCAGCAGACCACCTGTCCGAATGCCCCGAGTGCGCCGCCGAGGTCGAGGCCCAGCAGCAGGCGCGCAAGGCACTGCGTGGAGCAGGGGAGATGTCGATGCCACACTCCTTGCTCGGCCTGCTCAGTCAGATACCGTCCTGCGCGGGCGAGGATCGGCCGACCCACACCAAGAGAACGTTCATGTCCGCTGTCGCCGACGTCCGCCGTCGCCGACGCTGATCGCATCGACATCTGCCCCACGACTTCTCACCTGCATCGAGCCGCGCCGACCGCTCGAGTGATACTGAACTCTCACACCGACGTATGCGAGGGGTAACCGGACGCGTGACATCGAATTCGACCAGCACCGAGGCCGCAGGCACCGACCCATCGGAGATCGAGCCCGACGGCATCGGCTCGGCGGGACCGGAGGGTCCGCGGTTGCCACCTCGTCCGGTGTATCGACCTTCCGTCGATCCGGTGTCGGCTTCGGTGTTCGGACGTCCCGACGACGTGGACGGTTCGTTCTCTCCTCGTAGGCCCGGTGAGGAACTTCCCTCACGTGTTTCGGTGCGTCCACCCGATCCCATCCTCGCCGAGGCGTTCGGACGCCCGGACGATGCCACGGAATCGCTGCAGCGCGACCCGAACGCCGAGGACGACAGCGACGCCGCTCCGTCGGCTCCGGCAGATCCGTGGCGCGACCCCACCGCTCGGGTGTCCCTCGGCAGCGCGGCGCTCGACACCCCGCCCCCTCCAGTGCTGCCGCCGGGAACCAAACTCGGTGTGCGCGACGTGCTGTTCGGGCGGTCGGTATCGGCCCGAGCTCTGGTGGTGCTCGGTGTTCTGGCACTCGTCATCGGATTGGTCGGCGGGTTGTTCGGTCGCCTCACCGCCGAGGTGACCGGCGCGTTGACCAGCCAGAAAGTGACTCTGACCCAATCCAGCGGCGACGACATCCCGCGCGGGCAGATCAGCAAGGTCGCCGACGCAGTCCTGCCCTCCGTGGTGTCGATCCAGGTGACGCTCGGCGACACCGGCGGTACCGGCTCGGGCGTCGTCATCGCAGGTGAGGGCTACATCGTGACGAACAATCACGTGATCTCACTGGCCGCATCCGACCCGGAGAACTCGACCCTCGAAGTGACCTTCTCCGACGGCACCAAGGTGCCAGCGGACATCGTCGGACGAGACACCAAGACCGACCTCGCCGTCCTCAAGACCGACGTCGGCAACCTCACCGTGGCCGAGCTCGGTCGTTCCGCCGACGTTCGCGTCGGGCAGGACGTGATCGCCGTCGGCTCACCGCTGGGATTGAACAAGACCGTCACCTCCGGCATCGTCAGCGCGCTCGACCGACCCGTTGCCCTGTCGGGTGAAGGCACCGACACCAATGCCGTCATCGATGCCGTACAGACCGACGCCGCCATCAACCCCGGCAACTCCGGTGGCCCGCTCATCGACTTCGAAGGCCGCGTGATCGGCATCAACTCCGCCATCCGCAGCGAGAGCGGCGGATCGGTCGGCCTCGGCTTCGCCATTCCGGTCGACGAGGTGTTCGAGGTGACACAGGCGCTGATCCGGGACGGCGTGATGCGGCACCCCGACATCGGAATCAATGCCCGCTCGGTCATCAACGACACCTCGGCCGGCGCGGAAGTGGCGAACGTCCGCTCGGGCGGTCCTGCCCAGCAGGCCGGAATCGTCGAAGGAGATGTCATCACCAAGGTCGGTGACCGAGCAGTGGGCGACGCCGACGAACTGGTCGTCGCCGTGCAGGCCACGACGATCGGGGAGCCCGTTCCAGTGCAACTCGTTCGGTCCGGGCGGCTGGTGGACCTGTCCGTCACGCCGGTTTCGGACTGACGACGTAGGCTGGCAGACGTGTTCGGCAACATCGGTTGGGGAGAGCTCGTCATTCTCCTCGTAGCAGCTCTCGTCATCCTCGGCCCCGATCGCCTCCCCGGCGCGATCAGCTGGGTGTCGAAGTCCATCCGTCAGGTCAAGGACTATGCCAACGGTGCGAGCCAGCAGCTCAAGGACGAACTCGGCACCGACTTCGAGGACCTCCGCAAGCCGCTGGCGGATCTCAACCAACTTCGCGGCATGACCCCTCGGGCAGTGATCACCAAACATCTGCTCGACGGAGACGACTCGGTCTTCAAGAACCCACTCGAGGACACCTTCAAGGGCAAGCCCTTCGACGCCAAGCCGAAAAGCTCGGGCGGCCCGACGCCCCAGATCAACACGTCACAGGGTGGGGTGTCGATGAGCAAGAACGAGCCGAAGCTGTCTGCAGGCGACACCCCGCCCATCGACGCCGACGCCACCTGACGCTGCTTTGCATATGGCCGACCCCGCTGCTGCGTGAATGGACCATTGCACACGTCTGAGCGCGGCAGTGGTCCATTCATGCCGACCCCGCTGCTGCGTGAATGGACCATTGCACACGTCTGAGCGCGGCAGTGGTCCATTGACGCAACCGGGGAGCGGGGCGGCTAGAGGACCTTGTTCAGGAAGTCCTGGGTGCGAGGGTTCTGCGGGTTACCGAACAATTCGTCGGGTGTTCCCTCCTCGACGATGACGCCTTCGGCCATGAAGATCACGCGATCCGCGACCTCGCGTGCGAAGCCCATTTCGTGGGTCACGACGACCATCGTCATGCCGCCCTGCGCGAGGTCTCGCAACACCTGCAGGACTTCGCCGACCATTTCAGGGTCGAGAGCACTGGTGGCCTCGTCGAACAGCATGATCGACGGGCTCATGGCCAACGCTCGGGCGATGGCGACGCGCTGCTTCTGCCCGCCGGAGAGGTTGGCGGGTTTGTAGTCCGCACGCTCGGACAGGCCCACCTGTTCGAGCAGCTTCCGGGCCGCGTCCTTGGCCTGCGACTTCGACATCTTCTTCGTCTCGACGGGCGCGAGCATGACGTTCTCGAGCGCGGTCATGTGTGGGAAGAGGTTGAAGTGCTGGAACACCATGCCGATGTTCTGGCGCACCTTGTCCAGGTCGACGTTCTTCGCGGTCAGGTCGGTGCCGTCGACGACGACCGATCCGGCAGTGATGTCTTCGAGCTTGTTCAGGCAACGCAGGAACGTGCTCTTGCCCGAGCCCGATGGCCCGATCACGCACACCACTTCACCGTTGGCGATCTCGGCGTCGATGCCCTTGAGGACCGTGTTGTCGCCGAACGCCTTCTGCAGGCCCCTGATGGAGATCTTGGTTCCGGAACCGCTGTCGACCGGCAGGTCCTTGGTCAGTTCGGTGCTCATTTGTTGATCCTCTTCTCGAGCCGGTTCGACAGCTTGGTGAGAGCCATGATGATGATGAAGTACAGAACGCCGACGATGAGCCACATGTTGAACGACTCGAAGTTGCGGGCGATGATCAGACGACCGGTCTGTGTCAGTTCGGCGAGGCCGATGACCGAGAGCAGTGACGTGTCCTTGAGCGTGATGACGAACTGATTGATGTACGACGGGATCATCGTGCGAATTGCCTGTGGCATCACCACTTTTCGCATCGACTTGAGGTAACTGATGCCGAGACTGCGCGATGCTTCCATCTGGCCCTTGTCGACGGCGAGAATCCCACCGCGGACAATCTCGGCCATGTACGCACCGGCATTGAGCGAGAGCGTGATGATGCCCGCGGTGAACGCCGACATCTGGAAGTTCAGCGCCGCGGGGACACCGAAGTAGATGAAGAATGCCTGCACCAGAAGCGGTGTGCCACGGAAGATGTCGACGTAGGTGGTGCCGATGCCGCGGAGCACGATGTTGGTCGAGACGCGGAACAGGCCGAAGATCGCGCCGAGTACCAGCGCGATGGCGATGGAGATGACGGTCAGCACGATGGTCAGCCACAGTCCCTTGAGCAGCAACTGCCAGCTGCTGGCGATCAGACCGGGGATGGACGTGTCGGCGGTGGAGGCATCGGCGTTGAGGTAGGTGTCGAGAATCTGGTCGTACTGGCCGTTGGCGCGCAGGTTCTCGAGGCCGGTGTTGAACTGTTCGAGCAACTGGGCGTTGGTGCCCTTGGCGACGGCGAATCCGTAACTGGCACCGGCTTCTTTCTCGGTGACGGTCTTGAATCCGTTGCCCTGGGTGATGCCGTAGGCGAGCACCGGGTAGTCCTCGAAGGCGGCCGCGGAGTTACCGGTGCGCACTTCCTCGAACATCGTTGCCGAGTCGTCGAAGCTCCGGATGGTGAAGCCGTACTGATCTGCGATCGACGCTGCGAAGGTCGCGCCCTCGGTGCCGTTCTTGACTGCGACGGACTTGCCGCGCAGATCCTCGTAGCCCTTGATCTCGTCGTTGGAATCCAGAATCGCCATCTGGACACCGGAATCGAAGTACGGCTCGGAGAAGTCGAAAGTGGCCTTGCGTTCGTCGGTGATCGACATGCCGGCGATCATTCCGTTGAACTGGCCGCTGGTGACGCCCTGGAGTGCGGTATCGAAACCGACCTGCTCGACGGTGTAGTCGAAGCCCTGATCCACCGAGATCGCGGCGAGTAGGTCCATGTCGATTCCGACGAGTTTGCCGCTCTCGTCCTGGAATTCGAACGGTGCGAACGTGGTGTCCGTCGCGATCGAATAGTTCTGTGCAGGCGGGGCGGGTTGTGCGGATGCCATAGCGGGACCGAGCAGCGATCCCAGCAGGGTGATCAGCAGTGCGATCAGAACCGGAACGACGACCGGCCTGACCCGATGCGGCTTCTTCATGAAGGCCACTCTCTATCGACAATAGGATCGAAGGCAAATCCTAAGGCCCCAACCCTGTTTCCCGCGTCGTTTGTCGGGTATAAGCGCGCGCCCTACAGCTTGCGTGCCGAATCGATGCCGAGTGACATTCCCACCAGACCGCGCTCGCGTACGGCGAGTTTCGCTGCGACGGCCTCGAGTGCCTGTGCCGCAGGCGATTCCGGGTTACTCAGCACGATCGGCGTGCCTGCGTCACCGCCCTCTCGGACGGCGGTGTCGAGCGGAATCTGGCCGAGAAGTGGAACGCTGGCACCCACTGCCTTGGTGAGTCTGTCCGATACGTCCTGTCCGCCACCGGATCCGAAGATGTCCATCCGGGTGCCGTCGGGGAGCTCGAGCCACGACATGTTCTCCACGACGCCTGCCACGCGCTGCCGAGTCTGTAGTGCAATTGCACCCGCGCGCTCGGCGACCTCGGCCGCGGCCTGCTGCGGGGTGGTGACCACGAGGATTTCCGCGCTCGGAATGAGCTGAGCGACAGAGATTGCCACGTCTCCGGTACCGGGCGGAAGGTCGAGCAGCAGCACGTCCAGATCGCCCCAGAAGACGTCGGCGAGGAACTGCTGCAGCGCACGGTGCAGCATCGGTCCACGCCACACGACCGGAGTGTTGCCCTGCGTGAACTGGGCGATCGAGATGAACTTCACGCCGTGCGCCTGCGGCGGCATGATCATCTTCTCGACCTGCGTGGGCCGGGCGTCGTTCCCGAGCATCCGGGGCACGGAGTGGCCGTAGATGTCGGCGTCGAGCACACCGACCGAGAGTCCGCGAGCAGTCAGCGATGCGGCGAGATTGACCGTCACACTGGACTTGCCGACGCCACCCTTGCCCGACGCCACCGCGTACACGCGCGTCAGGGATCCGGGTTGCGCGAAGGGAATGATCGGCTCCGCGGAATCGCCGCGCAGTGACTTGCGGAGTTCGGTGCGCTGCTCGTCGTTCATCACGTCGAGTTCGACCGAGACGGTGCCGACGCCTGCGACGTCGGCGACTGCGTTCTTGACGCGGTCGCTGATCTCGGTCTTCATCGGGCACCCGGAGGTGGTGAGGTAGATGCCGACGCCGACGGCTCCGTCGTCGGAGATGTCGATGCTCTTGACCATCCCCAGATCGGTGATGGGTTTGCGGATCTCGGGGTCGATCACCTTCGAGAGCGCGGTCCGAACGTCGGATTCGGTCAGTACAGCCATTGCTTCATGCTAGGCGGTGGGCTGTGCGCCGATGGACAGCAGGGCAGGTGCGGACGGCCGATCAGTGAATGCGCGGGAGCTGGTCCGAGGTCGGGACGATGCCGGTGGCGTATCCGGCCGACCACGCGAGCACGTTCGCCACGTAGGCCATCGAGTTGTTGTAACGCAGGATCGCTTTGGTGGTCGATCCCAGGTCACGCATGTTGGTGCCGTCGTCGCACAGGTACATGCCGGTGGCCAGGGCCGCGTCGAACAGATTCTGTGGGTCGGAGACTCCGTCGCCGTTGCCGTCGGCGTGATAGAGGTTCCACGTCGAGGGTAGGAACTGCATGGGTCCGACGGCACGGTCGTATTCGGTGTCACCGTCGAGCGCGCCGCCGTCGGTGTCACGAATCACCTGATTGCCCGCGAGGGTGCCGTTCAGTCGTGGCCCGAGGATGGGCTCGTGCAGCTCGCCCGAGTCGTCGACCTTGCCGTTGTTGGCGTGGGTGGATTCGACACGGCCGATGCCGGCGATGACGGTCCAGCTGATGCCGCAGCCGGGTTGCTGCTGGGCGAGGATGCGCTCGGCGTTCTTGTACGCCGAGACGTTGACGACCGGAATCGCGATGGGACTGACCGCGAGGTTGGTGGGCAGCTCAGGTGTGGGCGGGATCTCGGGAACCGGCGCCGGTGCGGGGACCGCAGCGGGCACGGGAAGCTCGGCCTGGGCGACCGGCTGCGCCTGTCCGTCCTGGGCGATCGGCTGCGGAGTTTCGACGACGGAGTTCGATTCCTGCGCGGCAGGGGACGTCTTCGCGCTGACGAACGGGATGTATTCCGTGGCTCCGGCGCTGGTGGCGGCGGTGACGAGTCCTGCGGGGACGAGACCTGCCAGAGCAATCACCGAATTCCGTCTGACCTTGGAATTCGATGCTTTTCTGTGACGACCCACGCGTGCTGTACCTCCTGATTTCCCCGGATGACAACCGGGGCCCGACCTGATGACCGGGATCGAGGGTACCTGATTCGAGACTGTTCCGTTATCGGGCTGTTACAGAGCGGACCTAGTGCGTATCGGGGTCCGATGCGTCCGGCATGCCCATGTCGTCGTGCACCCGCGCGGCCGCCTTCTTTCGTGCCTTCTTGGGAGAGACCGTGGGTTGACCCGTCGCCTGCTCGAGGAGTGCCTTGATCTCGTCCAGTTCGCGGCGCAGGTAGTCGCGGGTGGCGACCTCGCCGACGGCGATGCGCAGCGCGGCGAGTTCACGAGCGAGGAACTCGGTGTCGGCCTTGGTCTGCTGGGCGCGAGAACGGTCCTCCTCGAGGGAGACGCGGTCGCGGTCGTCCTGCCGATTCTGGGCCAGAAGAATCAACGGAGCTGCGTACGCGGCCTGGGTCGAGAACGCGAGGTTGAGCAGGATGAAGGGGTAGGGGTCCCACTGGAGGTTGACCGCCACGACGTTGAGGAAGATCCAGACGATCACGATTCCCGTCTGGATGGCCAGGTAGCGGCCGGTGCCGAGGAATCGTGCGGCCTTCTCGCCCGACTTGCCGAGGTCGAAGTCGAGGTTCACATTGAACATCCGCGACCCGCGCGGCGTGTCCATTCTCTGGCGTGCTGTTTCTTTCACTGTCCCGCCACTTCCTGATCTCGCCAGTCCTCGGGCAGCAGGTGATCGAGGACGTCGTCCACGGTCACGGCCCCGACCAGGTGGTCCTCGTCGTCGACCACCGGGCCGCAGACGAGGTTGTACGTCGCGAAGTACCGCGTCACGGCGGTGAGACTGTCCTCGGGGGACAATCTCGGCAGAGCGCTGTCCACCACACCGCCGACCAGGCTCGCCGGGGGTTCTCGAAGCAATTGCTGCAGATGCACGCAGCCGAGATACGGGCCGGTCGGTGTCGCGGTCGGGGGCCGCACGACGAACACCAGGGAGGCCAGCGCAGGCGTCAGGTCGGGATTACGTACCCGGGCGAGCGCCTCGGCCACCGTCGTCGACGCGGTGAGAACCACCGGCTCGGGGGTCATCAGACCACCGGCGGTATCGGGGGAGTGTTCGAGCAGACGACGGACAGGCGCGGAGTCCTCTGGATCCATCAGGCGCAGAAGCGATTCCGCCTCGGTCTCGGGCAGCTCGCCCAGCAGGTCGGCGGCGTCGTCCGGGTCCATGGCCTCGAGCACGTCGGCACCACGGTCGACACCGAGGTAGTGCATCAACTCCACCTGATCGTCGTCGGGCAGTTCCTGGACGACGTCCGCGAGCCGCTCGTCGTCGAGAGCGCGCGCCACCTCCATCCGGCGCTTGACGGGCAGCTCGCGCATCGCGTTCGCCACGTCGGCCGCGCGAAGATCCTCGAACTGCATCAGCAGCTGCGCCACACCCTGATCGGGCATGGACAGCTCGTTCTGTGTCAGCCCCTGCACGTGCTGCCAATCGACGACGTGGATGGCACCACGCCGCGCGAGCCGTTGCCGTTGCTTGCGGACCGCCACCCGCGCGACCACCCAGTCGCGAGTTCGGGTGAGTTCGATGCCGAGGTCGACAACGATGGAATCGACGTCGTGCAGCTCGTCGAGCTCGGGGTCGTCGACGCGCACCTTGGAGTCGAGGATCTGCGCGAAGACCAGGATCTCGTTGGCGCGCTGGGTGAATCGACGAAGACTGACGTTTCCGGTCGTGAGTTGAACGGAATTGGGCTCGATGCTCGTCACTCGTAGCATCGGCACGAAAATTCTTCGGCGAGTTGCCAATTCGACCACAAGGCCGAGGACTCTCGGCTGCGCTCTGCCGACACGCATCGAGACGACCACGTCACGAACCCGGCCGATCGATTCGCCGTCGGGGCCCAGGACACCCAGGCCGGCGAGCCTGGCCGCGAATACCTTGCTCAGTGCTGCCATGATGGCAAGGTTAGAGGCTCGGCAGTACAGAGGGTGAATCAGACAGGGGTTGTGCTTTCGTGAGAGCTTCGGGCATGCGGCGGTCGGTACTGGCCGTTCCGGGCAGTTCGGACAAGATGATCGACAAGGCGAAGGGACTGCCCGCCGACGCGGTCTTTCTCGATCTCGAGGACGCCGTCGCGCCGCTGGCGAAAGTGGCGGCCCGAGCGCGCATCGTGGACGCACTCAACTCCGACGGCTGGGGCGATCAGATCAAGGTCGTGCGCGTCAACGACTGGACGACGCAGTGGACCTACGGCGACGTCATCGACGTCGTGTCGGGTGCCGGACGCAATCTCGACGCCATCCTGCTGCCGAAGGTGGAATGCGCCGCGCACGTGCAGGCGCTGGATCTGCTGCTCACTCAGCTCGAGAAGGAGCACGGTCTCGAGGTCGGTGCCATCGGGATCGAGCCGCAGATCGAGAGCGCACGCAGTCTGCGCAACATCGACGAGATCGCGACGGCGAGCCCGCGCGTGCAGACTCTGGTGTTCGGCCCTGCGGATCTGATGGCGAGCGTCAACATGCGCACTCTGGTCGTCGGCGAGCAACCGGTCGGATACGACACGGGCGACGCCTATCACCACATTCTGATGACCATTCTGCTCGCTGCCCGGACCCACGGTCTGCAGGCGATCGATGGCCCCTACCTGCAAATTCGAGATCTCGACGCCTTTCGTCGGGCGGCCGGGCGCACGGCCGGCCTCGGTTTCGACGGCAAGTGGGTGCTGCATCCGACGCAGATCGAGGCCGCCAACGAGATCTTCGCGCCGCGTCAGGCCGATTACGACAAGGCCGAGATGATTCTCGACGCCTACGAGTTCCACACGTCCGCGGCGGGTGGCGGTCGCGGTGCGGTGATGTTGGGCGACGAGATGATCGACGAGGCGAGCCGCAAGATGGCGCTCGTCGTCTCGGCGAAGGGCCGCGCCGCAGGAATGACGCGCACGACCGCTTTCGTGCCGCCCACAACCTGACCGACCACGTCCTGACCGACCGTCAACCTGCTGTGAACCGCTACAACGGGTGTGCCGGGTGTCCGTTTCGGGGCACAATGGAGTCATGACTAATCCCCTCTCGCAGTCGGGCCGCCCAGGGCAGGGACTGCCGACGCCGCCTTCCGGTTGGCCGATCGGTTCCTACCCCACCTACGCCGAGGCACAGCGCGCCGTCGACTACCTGTCCGACGAGGAGTTCTCGGTACAGGACGTGACGATCGTCGGCGTCGACCTGATGCAGGTCGAGCGCGTCCTGGGCCGGCTCACGTGGCCCAAAGTGATTGGTGGAGGCATTGTTTCGGGTGCATGGCTGGGCGTTTTCCTCGGCCTGGTCCTCGGTATCTTCAGCGAGAACATCCTCGGAGCTCTGCTCATCGGCGTCGGCGGCGGCATCATCTTCGGCCTGATCTCGGCGTCCATTCCGTACGCGGCCACCAAGGGGCAGCGAGATTTCGCGTCGAGCATGCAGTTGGTCGCCGGTCGTTACGACGTCCTCTGCGAACCCCGTACCGCGGAGAAAGCGCGCGACCTGCTCGCGAAACTGTCGATCTGATCACACCTGGTGGACGACAAGGCAACCGACAGGTAACGGAATAGCCCCAATCTCCCCTCAATGCCAGTGAGTTCGGTTACGTTTCTTTCGTGCACGGCAGTCCCACACAGTGTGCTGCGCGAGTAACTGAACGTACGGAGGCGGAAAGTGCCGAGACATCGTGGTCGTAGGCGTGGAAAAGCAACGAGGATAGGGGTGTTGGCGGCAGCGGCTCTGGTGACGAGTCCGTTGCTCGCAGCGTGTGGTTCGTCCGACAGTTCGGTTCCGGTTCTGAGTTTCTACACTGCCGCAGACGGCGCAGAGCAGTACGCCGCTGCGGCACAGGTGTGTTCGGACGCCTCGAACGGTCGCTACCGCGTGGAGCAGCGAACGCTGCCCAAGAGCGCAAATGATCAGCGTCTCCAGCTCGCGCGGCGCCTCGCAGGCAACGACCGGACGCTCGATCTGATGACACTCGACGTGGTGTGGACGGCCGAATTCGCCGAAGCCGGATGGGCATTGCCCGTGCCCGACGACCTGTCCGAAAAGCTGCGCGACGGCTCCACCCTCGAAGGTCCGCTCGCCACGGCCGAATGGCAGGACCAGCTCTACGCGGTTCCGCTGAACTCCAACACCCAGTTGCTCTGGTACCGGCCCGACGAGGTGCCGGACGGGGTACCCCGCAGACGTGGGATCAGCTGATCGACGTGGCCGAGGCCAATGCGGCCGCCGGAAGGCCCTCGGAGATCGGCGTCCAGGCCAAGCAGTACGAGGGCTTCATGGTCTGGTTCAACTCGCTGCTCGAGAGCGCAGGAGGATCGGTCGTCGGCGAAGACGGAACGACGGTGACACTGAACGACACTCCCGAGCACCGCGCCGCCACCGAGAAGGCCCTCGAGATCATCAAGCGGGTCGCCACCGCCGATGGCCGCGACCCGTCGGTCTCGCAGAGCGACGAGGGAACCTCCCGGCTCGGGATGGAAGCGGGACGGATGGCCTTCCAGGTCAACTACCCGTTCGTGCTGCCCGGTCTGAAGGAGAACGCCGTCGCCGGTGCCGTCTCGTTCCTCGACCTGTCGAACGTGCCTGCCGACCAGCAGGACGCGCGGATCGCCGAGGTCTTCCGCAGCGCCCCGTATCCGGAGGTCGATGCTGGCGAGCCCGCCAAGGTCACCATCGGTGGGTTCAACATCGGCGTCGCCAAGACCACGCAGCACGAGGACCTCGCGTGGGAGGCCGTCGAGTGCCTCACCAACGAGGAGAACCAGCGCAACAACGCCGTCAACGGTGGTGTGCCGCCGGTGCTTGCACGCCTGTACGACGATCCGGAGTTCCAGGCCGTCTATCCCGCGTGGGAAGGGGTGCTCGGTTCCATCGAGTCGGCGGCCGTGCGGCCCGTTTCGCCTGCGTACCAGAGCATCTCGATTCTGTTGACCGATGCGCTCAACCCGCCGCAGAACATCGATCCGGTGGCCGACGTGGACAAGCTCGCTGATCTGGTCACCAAGGCCGTCAATTCCGAAGGGTTGATTCCATGAGCGCCACCACCGAGTCACAGCCCGCATCGCAGCCTGTCGACAAGCAGGCGGCTCTGAAGAACGTTTCCGACGGCAAGAAGGCCGAACGACGGTTGGGTCTGCTGCTCATCGCACCCGCAGCCCTGCTGATGATCGCGGTCACCGGGTACCCGATCATCTACGCGTTCTGGCTCAGCCTGCAGAAGTACAACCTCGCATTCCCCGAGGATCGTGAATTCGTCGGCATCTCCAACTACGTGACCGTGCTCTCCGACGGCTACTGGTGGACGGCGTTCGGCGTGACGGCGGGCATCACGATCATCTCGGTGATCATCGAGTTCATCCTCGGCCTGGCGGTGGCTCTGGTCATGCACCGCACCATCTTCGGCCGTGGACTGGTGCGCACCGTGGTGCTCATTCCGTACGGCATCGTGACCGTCGCCGCCGCGTACAGCTGGTACTACGCGTGGACCCCCGGCACGGGCTACCTCGCCAATCTGCTGCCCGACGGCAGTGCCCCGCTCACCGAGCAGTTCCCGTCACTGGCGATCGTCGTGTTGGCCGAAGTGTGGAAGACGACGCCGTTCATGGCGCTGCTGCTGCTCGCAGGCCTGGCGCTGGTGCCCGACGACCTGCTCAAGGCCGCCGAGGTCGACGGGGCGGGCGGCTGGACCAGGCTGATGCGGATCACCATTCCGTTGATGAAGCCGGCGATCCTCGTCGCGGTGCTCTTCCGCACCCTCGACGCGTTCCGCATCTTCGACAACATCTACGTCCTGACCCGAGGCAGCAACGAAACCGGATCGGTCTCGATTCTGGGTTACAACAACCTCTTCGGTGCGTTCAACCTCGGACTCGGGTCGGCGATCAGCATCCTGATCTTCTTCTGCGTCGCGATCATCGCGTTCGTGTTCATCAAGTTGTTCGGTGCATCGGCACCGGGATCCGACGACGGAGGCCGCAAGTAATGACCACTGTTACGCCTCGCAAGAAGGTCGGTTGGACGGTCGTCAACGTCCTCGTCCTGCTCTACGCACTCGTTCCGCTGCTGTGGATCATCAGCCTGTCGTTCAAGTCGACGGCGACCATCGCGGACGGCAGGTTCATTCCGCAGTCGTTCACCCTCGAGAACTACAAGGGCATCTTCCAGACGAACCAGTTCACCTCGGCATTGGTGAACTCGATCGGCATCGGATTGATCACCACGGTGATCGCCGTGGTGATCGGCACGATGGCCGCGTATGCCGTTGCTCGCCTTGACTTTCCGGGCAAGAAGGCGCTCGTGGGTGCGGCGCTGCTCATCGCGATGTTCCCGCAGATCTCGCTGGTGACACCGCTGTTCGACATCTCCCGCTCGCTGGGACTGTTCGACACCTGGCCGGGACTGATCATCCCGTACATCACCTTCGCGTTGCCGTTGGCGATCTACACCCTGTCGGCGTTCTTCCGTGAGATTCCGTGGGAGCTCGAAAAGGCAGCGAAGATGGACGGCGCGACGCCCGCACAGGCGTTCCGCAAGGTCATCGCTCCGCTGGCCGCCCCCGGCATCGTCACCGCCGCCATTCTGGTGTTCATCTTCGCCTGGAACGACCTTCTGCTCGCCATCTCGTTGACGGCGACGGAACGTTCGGTCACCGTCCCGGCGGCCATCTCGCAGTTCACCGGTAGCTCTCAGTTCGAGGAGCCCACGGGGTCGATCGCGGCGGCAGCAGTCGTCATCACGATCCCGATCATCATTTTCGTGCTCTTCTTCCAACGACGTATCGTGGCGGGCTTGACGTCCGGCGCAGTGAAGGGATAACCGTCATGGCCGAAATCGTTCTCGACAAAGTCACCAAGCTCTACCCCGACGGCGCCGCCGCGGTCAGCGACGTCGACATCACCATCGCCGATGGCGAATTCATCATCCTCGTCGGGCCCTCCGGTTGCGGAAAGTCCACGACGCTCAACATGATCGCCGGTCTCGAGGACATCTCGTCCGGCGAACTGCGCATCGCGGGGGAGCGCGTCAACGAGAAGGCACCGAAGGATCGCGACATCGCGATGGTGTTCCAGTCCTACGCGCTGTACCCGCACATGACGGTGCGTCAGAACATCGCCTTCCCGCTGACGCTCGCGAAGCTGTCGAAGTCGGAGATCAACACCAAGGTCGAGGAGGCAGCCAAGATCCTCGACCTCAGTCAGCACCTCGACCGCAAGCCGGCGAACCTCTCCGGCGGTCAGCGTCAGCGAGTTGCCATGGGCCGCGCCATCGTTCGTACCCCCAAGGCCTTCCTGATGGACGAGCCGCTGTCCAACCTCGACGCGAAGCTGCGCGTGCAGACTCGCGCCGAGATCTCGCGCCTGCAGAAGCGGCTCGGCACCACCACGGTGTACGTCACGCACGACCAGACCGAGGCCATGACCCTCGGCGATCGCGTCGTGGTGCTGCGCGGCGGTTTGGTGCAGCAGATCGGTTCTCCGCAGGAGCTCTACGACAAGCCGCGAAACCTGTTCGTGGGCGGCTTCATCGGATCGCCCTCGATGAACTTCGTTCCCGGACAGCTCACCTCGAACGGCGTGTCCACCGCGCTCGGTGAGATCGACATCCCACTCGAGCGGATGGATGCGATCAAGGCCAAGAACCCAGGCCGCGAGGTGGTCGTCGGCATCCGTCCCGAGCACTTCGAGGACGCGGCGCTGATCGACGGCTACCAGAAGATGAGCGGCGCGACCTTCACCGCCACCGTCGACGTGCTCGAGTCGATGGGTAGCGACAAGTACGTCTACTTCACGCTCGAGGGTGCCAAGGTCGAGTCCAGCGAGCTGCAGGAGCTCGCCGCCGATGCCGGCATCGCCGATCTCGGTGGCGCACAGGTGGTTGCGCGTCTGGCCGCCGAATCCAAGGCCGCCGAGGGTGGTCAGGTGGAACTGTGGTTCGACCCGGCGAAGATCTCGGTGTTCGACCAGGCCTCGGGTGCCAACCTGACGCTGTAGAGCGCTGCGCGCATGTGCACGGAACTTCGTAGTGGGCTACGAAGTTCCGTGCACATGGGTCAGAAGGCAGAGCCCGTGCTCGGCAGCTGGTAGCCCTGGAAGAAGTCGAACGGCACCACATTCGGTGCCGGGTTCTGCAGCTGCGGCGCCGGTGCCTGTGGGAACAGTTCGGGTAGGCGGAACTGATCGGGCTGCTGGTTCTGCTGATACTGCGGCGCGCTGTGGTCACGATCGTCGCGGTCGGACCACAGCGGATCGGCCGACGCGGTGCCGGTGACCGCCACCAGAGGGATGGCCACCAATGCTCCGGTGACTGCTGCGCGGGTGAGGATCTTTCGGGTGTTCATGTGTTCCCTTTCGTCGTGGTTCGTACCTCCACGACACTAGGTATTCGTGAGTACGCCCGAAAGGAAGATTCGTTGACTCCCAGTAGATTACGAGTCTTCTGCCAGGGTTTCCCACCTGCGAACGGACGGTCTTCGTCCTGGTCGGACAAGGGTGTCGGCTGTCAGGTCGCTGTGAAGCGGTCGGCAGCTCGTCACGCCGCCATGTTCGACGTGCTGGTCGGTTCGGACCCCGCCACTCGCACCGATTCCCGCGCGGCGGGGGTACTCCTGATGGCCAGGGCCGCGAGTACGACAACGAGGCAGGCCACCGCACCTGCGACGAACGCTGCGGTGTACACGCTCTCGCGGGCGACGGCTGTCCCGTCGATGGTGAACATGGCGAGGACGGTGGACAGCGTGGCACTGGCGATCGAGGTGCCGACTGTCCGGACGATCGAATTGACGCTGTTCGCCACCCCGGTGTCCGCTGCGCTGACCTCGGCCATGAGCAGGTTCGGCAGGGCAGCGAACGCAAGACTGACGAACATGTTGATGACGATGCCTGCGGTGATCAGCTGCCAGGTGTGATCGTGGGCGAGTGCGACGAAGACGAACCCGACCATCCCGATCACGGCTCCTGCGATCAGTACTCGGCGCGGCCCGAACGACCGGATGAGGCGGCCACTGACGACGGCCGCGACCACTCCGACCGCTGCGCCGGGCAGCAGATAGACGACACTCGCCTCGAGAACGTTCGCGGTGAAGCCGTAGCCGGCCACAGCTCGTGGTGTCTGCACGAAGTACGAGCAGGCGAGGAAATTGACGAACATCCCGATACCGACGAAGAGGGTGGCGACGTTGGTGGCGAGCAACGGTCCGTGGGTGAGCATGCGGGGTGCGACCAATGGCTCGTCGGCGCGCTTCTCGAAGGTCCACCAGATGGCCCCCGCGACCACACCGCCGACCGCGCAGCCGATGGTGGCAACCGAACCCCACCCCCAGGTGCGGCCCTGGGTCAGGGCGAGGAACAGCAGCAGCAGAGTCACCGCGAGCAGTGCAGCTCCCCACCAGTCGACGGTGCCGCCGCTGGTTCTCGGGCGCGCCGGTACGCCGAACCAGGCGATTGCGAGCGCGAGCACCACGAACGCAACAGTGAGCCAGAACACGCGGTGGTAGTCGGCACCGTTGGCCGTCAGCAGCCCGGTCAACACCAGTCCGAAGCCACCGCCAACGCCGAGTGTGCCGGACAGGACGGCCATCGAGCCCACGAGCTTACGAGGAGGCATCTCGTCACGGAGGACGGCAAGCGCGATGGGGAACAGTGCGTAGGACACGCCCTGCAGGACGCGGCCGACGATCAGCCACAGCAACGAGTGAGTCAGGGCCGCGAGGAGAGATCCGGCGAGGACGACGGTGAGCACACCGATCAGCACCGGACGCTTGCCGTGCAGGTCGGCGAGCCTCCCGATGACCGGGGTGGCGATCACCGCCGCGAGGAGGTTGGCCGTCAGCACCCATCCGGCGGCGGTGGTGCCGACCCCGAGTTGGGTGCCGATGGTCAAGACGATGGGGACCACCATCGTTTGCAGAACGGCGAGAGTCATGACGATGAAACAGAGTCCGGGCAGCAGTATGCGGCGGGAGGACATGAAAGAACTACCTCGTTACGTATCGACCAAGCGATGGAACCGAAAAAATTAGAATGATGAACGCATCTAAGTAACTATCAGAGATCGGTGCACCAGGGAAGTGAGCCGGGGCCGTTACCACGGCCGAGCATCGACGCAGGCCTACTGATGCTTTCCCAGAGCTTTCTGACGCAGTTCGCTGACGATCTCGTCGTTCCAGACGTGTTCGCGCACCAGGCGGTAGCGCTCCCGGCTCATCCACAGGTACGCCTCGGCGTCGGTGCGGTCCTCGAGGATCTCCGCTGCGCGCACCATGCGCACCACCGGTAGGTACTCCTCACCGAACCAACGCCGCGCGACGGTACCGCGGTCGACGAATTCTCCGACCTCCTGCATCAACCGGAAGCCCCACGCCTCCACCGATTCGCTCAGTTGGGCGTAGTCGAAGGGATCGGTGACCTGGACGGCCTCGCGGGCGCGGCCGACCAACGGAACTCGACTGAGGAAGATGCGTCGGTGGTCCTTGATCAGCAGGTCGCCGCGTCGGGTGATGCCCTCGGGGGAGATGCGGGTGATGATCTCGGTGACCACCGCGTCGATCGACGTCCGGTGCATCGCGAAGGCGATGGAGACTCGGTGGTGGCCGTCGACGACGAAGTGCATGCCCCCGATGCGGTACACCTGGATCGGCGGCATCGCCTCGCCGCGGCGCTGAGCGGCCGCGAGTCGCTGCCAGCGCTCGCGAATACGTGCCGAGGTAGGGCGGAAGAAACGGTCGAAATCGCGTGTGCGGTCCACACTTCCGACGATGGTCTCGACGCGGATGACCTGCAGACCCAGGTGCCGTTCGCCCACCTTGCCGAGGGCGGCGACCACCTCGTCGAACGGCAGGATGGTGTTGACGTCGTCGGGTTGGCGACGCAGCCACCCGACCAGACGTGCGACGTCGGCGCGTCGGCGCTGGCGGGTGAAGTCGTTCTCCGCGTCGGCGGCCGGGAATCCGGTGTCACGTGCCATGTCTGCGCCTCACGATCTTCGGTGTCTCGAAATCCGTTCTCTCGCTGCCCGGTTCGATCTCGAGAAGGGTGTATCCGACGGTGTTGATCACCGTCGCGCCGTGCAGGGTCAGGTCGTCCGGGGTGTGACCGTGCGGATGAATATGCCCGTGCAACAACAACTGTGGCGACAGTCGACGCGTCACCTCGTCCAGGCAGTCGAAGCCGATGTGCGCGGGGTCGGTGTCGTCACCGACGCCGAGCGGGGGACTGTGGGTGAGCAGAATGTCGACGGGGCGAAGATCCTTGCGCACGTTGCGATGCCACGCGAACGTTCGAGTCAGGGTGCGCGATCGCCGTCGTTGCTGCCGTTGGGTCCACTGATTGGGGCCACCGTTGTAGCGGATGGACCCACCGAGGCCGGCTATCCGTAGGCCTGCGGCGGAGACTATTCGACGGTCGACGTTGACGGCACCGACCGGTCCGGGCCAGGTGGCGGGCAACCCGGCGCGCATCCACCCTGCGCGTCCGGCCGAGTATCCGGTGAGGTCCGCGTCGTGATTGCCTGGAACGAACACACACGGAGCGTTCAACGCGTCGGTGAGGTACTCGAGGTAGTCGAACGGGAGGTCGCCCGCGCCGAGAATCAGGTCGACTCCGAGCGACTTCACCTGCGGACTCCACAGGGATTCGATCGTTTCGTCGGCAACTGCGAGAACGGAGACCACGGGTACGACGGTACCCACCTCCGGTGCGGTGATACCTCCGAACGGACTTCTCGGGCATCGGTGGTGTTGGATGGGTCAGGTGAGCGACAGTGTCATTGCAGCGGTACGCGCACATCTGGTGACCGAGATCGGCGACGAGAATCCGTCGTCGGCGTCGGTGACGTTCCTCGGCCTCGAGTCGCTGGACGTGCTGAGGTTCGGCGCGGACTCCGACGTGGTCCGGTACGTCAGTCTCGGCTGTTCTCGTCACCCCATGGCCGATCCCAACGAACTCGTCGCCGATCCCTCGCGCGGCCCCCGAGCAGAACTGGTGCTGACTCTTCGCGGTGGGGCAGGCGTGGCGTCGGGCGTGCACAAGTCCCTGGCCGTGCTCGCTGCCTCGCCCGCGGTGGAGGGGGTCGTGCTCGTCGAGGACGCGCTGCTCGATCTGGGCGAGCCGCTCTGGACCAACGCGCCGTTCACCGCGGTGCTGCTCGGCGACAGCGACATCGCCGATCTGACGCTGCCCGAGCCCTACGATCCGGTTCGCTTTCTCGCTGCCGTGCCGTTGACCGGTACCGAGGCCGCGTGGGTGCGTCTGCGCGGTGCCGCGGCCCTGCGTGAGGCCTGGGCCGAGGCCGGGATCGACGTGCGCGATCCGAATCGGTCCGCGGCCAGTCTCTGACCCGTAGTCACCGAGCGTAGGACGCCAATTCCGGTTCTGCGGTGACGGAATCGTCGATCAGGTGCCGAGGTACCTGGGCCAGGTACTTCAGGCCGGTGATCGCGGCATGCGCGTCGTAGCGCAGGTTCGGCATGCTGGTGGTGAAACACAGATCGTCCGGGATCCGCTCGCGGACAGCAGGTCCGTCGTGTTCGAGTGCATCGAGGACGATACGGAAGGCGACGTTGTCGCCGATGATGTTGAAGTGTTCGACGGGCCGCAGCGGGCAGACGTCCTGAACGGCGATGTTCGCGGCTCCGGCAAGAGTGCTGGCGTGCGGTTGCGGATAGATCAGCTCGTCGAATTTCGTGTAGATCGAGGTGTAACCGGGTCCCTCCGGCAACGGACGCGCCGCCAGCGCGGTGAGGAACTTCGATCCGGTGGCGATCTGCCAGTTCGCAGGCGGGCACTCCTGCGAGTCGTCGCATCCCGAACGAGCCGAGTCGGTGCCGTTGTACGGGGTGGCGAGCGAGATGAGATCCGACACCAGAGCAGGCAGATCCGGCCAGAACGTCAACGCCCACAGCTCGTCGAGCGGGCCGTGCTGGTGGCCCATCATGACGACCTGGCGACCGCTGTCGGCGGCCATCGTCCGAACCGCGTGCACCACGTACTGGGCGGCGATCTGCAGGTCGCCGTACCCCTCGTCCGGCAGGGAGAGGCTGCACACCGGTATCCCGGCGGCGGGCAGCGACTGCAGATAGTTCCACCCGAACGACTGCTGGTCGGTGGCGAAAGCCGGGGTGAGCAGGACCGGATCGCGGGTGGCGTCGTGCAGATCGGGGGTGCACGTCAGAGCGTGGTCGAGGGCGGCCGGATCGACGGTCAGTGCGGGACCCGGATCGAGGTTCGACCCTGCCGATGCGGTTCCCGGTACCACCGTGGACAGCAGTGCGACGGTCGACGCCAGTACGAGTGAGCGGATTCTCATCGATCCCTTCCGGACGACAATGCAGGGCTTCTGCAGTCTCATCCGGCCCGAACCGGTGGGCTCGTCACCTGTCGGCAGTCGGGGCAATCACCAACGATCGGACGATTCGGTTGGGCATCGTCCAATCGAATCGTCGGCCCCTAGAGCCAGTTGTTCTTGTGGAACGTCCGCCACAGTCCGATGCACACGCACAACACCACTGCGACCATCAGGTGGTAGCCGTACGTCCAGTGCAACTCGGGCATGTTGTCGAAATTCATCCCGTAGATCCCCGCGACCATCGTCGGCACGGCGGCGATCGCCACCCACGACGAGATCTTGCGCATGTCCAGGTTCTGCTGCATCGTCACTCGCGCCAGCGCAGCGTCGACCAGTGAGCTGAGCACCTCGTCGTACTCGGAGATGCGTTCGGCGACCGTCGTGTGATGGTCCTGCACGTCGCGCAGGTAGCGTCGCACCGCTTTGGGGACGCTCGGCTCCTGCACCAGACGCGCCAACGGCGTCGACAGTGGTGTCACCGACCGCCGAAGTTCGACGACCTCCCGCTTGAGGAGATAGATGTTCTCGATGGGCACGTGGTGGTGCGGCGAGAACACTTCCTCCTCCATACCGTCGACGTCCCGCTCGATCGAGTCGGTCACCGCGAGATATTCGTCGACCACGTGGTCGGCCACCGCATGGAGAACTGCCGACGGGCCGAGCGCGAGCTGTTCGGGGTTGCCCTCGAGGCGTTGACGCACGCCGGCCAGTCCCGAATGCTCCCCGTGCCGGACGGTGATGACGAAGTCACGGCCGACCATCACCATGATCTCGCCGCTCTCGACGATCTCGTTGGCGGTCGTCACCGACTCGTGCTCGACGTACTTCACCGTGCGCAGTACCAGGAACGCGACGTCGTCGTAGCGCTCGAGTTTGGGTCTCTGGTGGGCGTGCACGGTGTCCTCGACCATCAGCTCGTGCAGGCCGTAACACTGGGCGATCGCGTTCATCTGTTGGTCGTCGGGTGCGTGCAGACCCACCCACACGAATCCTTCGCCGCGTGCACGCACCTCCGCGATGGCCGAGGTGTGAGTGAATCTGCCGGGCAGTCGAGCGCCCTCGACGTAGACCGCACAGTCGACGATTGCGCGAGCCGTGGGCACCGGAATTCGCGGTGCGTGCACCGGACCGGCCTTGGCCGATCGTCGATGCAGGGACGGCAGCGACGGGCGTGGTGGAAGGGACGGCATGGCGGGCAATCGTACGCCAGCAAAACGACGAGAGAGTGGGCCTGGAACACTGTGCAGGTGCTCATCGACCTCCACACCCACTCGACGGCGTCCGACGGCACCGACAGCCCGGCCGAGCTGGTCCGGGCCGCAGCCGAGGCGGGACTATCGGTGGTGGCTCTGACCGACCACGACACCACCTCGGGATGGGACGAGGCGGCCTCAGCACTGCCGTCCGGTCTCACGCTCGTGCGCGGCATGGAACTTTCCTGCACCGGGCGAGGCGAGGACGGCCGGCCGGTTCCCGTGCACCTACTGGCGTACCTGTTCGACCCCGCGAACGAGGTGTTCGCAACCGAGCGCGCGCGGTTGCGCAGCGAGCGGGTCACGAGATTGCGTGCCATCGCCGAGAAGATGGCGGCGGACGGTCTGCCCATCGACCCCGACGCGGTGCTGGCCTCGGCCGGTGCGGCGGCCGGGCGACCCCATCTGGGTCGCGCACTGATCGACGCCGGGTACGTCCCGGACATGAACGCCGCGTTCGCCGGTCCGTTGGCGACCGACGGCAAGTACTACGTCGAGAAGGTCGACACTCCCCTCGAAGTAGCGGTGGACATGATCGCTGCGGCAGGCGGTGTCAGTGTGCTCGCGCACGCCAGAGCTCGTACCCGCGGCCGCATCCTCGACCTCGATCACATTCGCGAACTCGCAGCGCGCGGTCTCGGTGGAGTGGAGGTTCATCACATGGATCACTCGCCGGCGGACACCGCGGTGATGGCCGACCTCGCCGCGGAACTGGACCTGATCGTCACGGGATCCTCGGATTACCACGGCACCAACAAGACGGTGAAGCTGGGCGAATACTCCACTGCCCCAGAGCAGTACGACCGTCTGGTTGCGGCGGCGCGGCCATGACATTCGATGTGACGCTCTACTTGACGGTGTTGATCACCCTGTTCGTCATCATGGACCCGCCGGGCGCGATCCCGGTGTTCCTGTCTCTGGTCGGGCGCAAGAGCAAAGAAGCCCGCAACAAGGCCGCATGGCAGGCCCCCGCGGTTTCGCTGACCGTCATCTCGGTGTTCGCGATCGGCGGCCAGGCGATCCTGAGCTACCTGCACATCGGCATTCCGGCATTGCAGGGTGCGGGCGGGTTGCTGTTGCTGCTCATCGCGTTGTCGCTGCTCACCGGAAAGGGCGCGGGCGGAGACACCGCCGCGGAGGACGTCAACGTGGCACTCGTGCCGCTCGGGACTCCGCTCATGGCAGGCCCCGGTGCCATTGCCGCGGTGATCGTCTACGTCAGCCAGGCCGACGGTGACGCCGGTTCGTTCTTGGCAATTGCGTTGGGCATCATCACCATTCACATTCTGTTCTTCCTGGTGCTTCGATTCTCGACCGCGCTGATCCGGCTCCTCGGGGAGGGCGGTATCTCGCTGTTGGCACGCATCGCCGGTCTGTTGCTGGCCGCTATCGCGGTGCAGTTGATCGCGGACTCGGTTCGCGGATTCGTGGCAGGCGGATGACCGGGGCAGGTGCCGGGCTCCGATTCCTGCGCGGGCTCAGCGGTATCGTCACCGGGGGACTGGTGGTGCTCGCCATCGGCGTCGCCGTCACGCAGTATCTGGGCCACTCCCGCGGCTTTCCCGGTCCTGGCGCTCTCTCGGTTGCCGCCCATATCGTCGCCGCGATCGTTGCCGTGATCGCGCAGCGCATCACCGATCACCGTCGCGGATTCTCGGCCGTTCTCGGAGCTCTCGTGGTCCTCGTCGCCGCAGGACTCGTCCTGTGGACACAATGGTGGCAGTGAGAACCGGTGCCGGTGGTTCCTGACGCTGTGGTCAGGTGGGGCGGCGATGTGGCACACTGGGGCACCGACAGGGCTACAGCCCATCGCTGATCGTGCAGGCGTACCCGCCTCACATGCGAGACACGCTCTCGGCAGTTTGCAGCCAGCACTGGCGCACTCCGACGGGCCATCATTTCCACCACTCACTTCGTTGACACTTCGTCGCCTTGCTGGTCGAGGTCGACAGTGCGAGGAGCTTTCACCGTGACGGCAGTCGAAGACACCGCAGCAACACACACCGCACCGGCAGGACCGGCGGCGATCACCGACGAGGAGATCTTCGCCGGGCATCTCGGCGGCAAGCTGTCGGTCGAGTTGGCAGCGCCGCTCGACACGCAGCGCGATCTCTCGATCGCCTACACCCCCGGAGTGGCGCAGGTCAGCCGCGCCATCGCCGCCGACGCCTCGCTGGCCAAGCGATACACCTGGACCGATCGCCTCGTGGCCGTCATCTCCGACGGTTCCGCAGTGCTCGGCCTGGGCGACATCGGTCCGCGCGCGTCGTTGCCGGTGATGGAGGGCAAGGCCGCGCTGTTCAAGAAGTTCGCAGGCCTCGACTCCATTCCGATCGTGCTCGACACCAACGACGTCGACGAGATCGTCGAGACCATCGTGCGGATGCGGCACAGCTTCGGCGCCGTCAACCTCGAAGACATCTCGGCACCGCGCTGTTTCGAGATCGAGAAGCGCGTCATCGAGGCGCTCGAATGCCCCGTCATGCACGACGACCAACACGGCACCGCCATCGTCGTACTCGCTGCTCTCAACGGGGCTGCGAAGGTTCAGGGCCGCAGTACGTCCGAACTGAAGGTCGTCGTATCCGGAGCCGGGGCAGCGGGAGTCGCGTGCGCGAACATGCTGCTTCTGGCCGGCATCCGGGACGTGGTGGTGCTGGACTCGAAGGGCATCGTGTCCGCCGACCGCTCGGACCTCAACAGCGTCAAGACCGATCTCGCCGCGCGTACCAACCCCCGTGCACTGTCGGGCGGTGCGGTCGACGCCCTCGCCGGAGCGGACGTGTTCCTCGGTCTGTCCGCAGGCAAGGTCGACGAGAGCTACATCGCTTCGATGGCCCCGGACTCCATCGTGTTCGCACTGTCCAATCCGGATCCGGAGATCCATCCGGAGGTGGCGAGGAAGTACGCCGCCATCGTGGCCACCGGACGAAGCGACTTCCCGAACCAGATCAACAACGTTCTCGCCTTTCCCGGTGTGTTCAAGGGCGCACTCGACGCCGGTGCCCGCCGTATCACCGAAGGCATGAAGCTCGCCGCTGCCGAGGCAATCCTCTCGGTTCTCGGCGACGAGTTGGCTGCGGACAAGATCGTGCCCAGCCCACTCGATCCTCGTGTCGCCCCGGCCGTTGCGGACGCAGTTGCGGCAGCAGCGCGAGCCGAGGGCGTCGCGTAGGAAAACGGAAGAAACACCGGCGAACCCGGCCCTACCCGGGCCTGCGGTTCGCCGGTGTCTTTCGTCTGTGTCTTTCGTGGTGGGACGAGTCAGACTTTCGCGAGTCCGGTCGGCATCCGCCGCAGGCGACCGGTTCCCGGCACCGACGTCCACACCGCGAGGGCGAGCAGGCCGTCGACGATCAGGGTCAGCAGAGCCACCAGAATCGCGCCGACGAGGACGCGGCCGTAGTCGTAGAGCGCGAGCCCGTCGAAGATGTAGCGGCCGAGCCCACCCAGGTTGACGTAGGCCGCGATGGTCGCGGTGGCGATGATCTGCAGTGTGGTGTTGCGCAATCCACCGAGGATCAGCGGCAGCGCGTTGGGGATCTCGACCCGAAACAGCACTTGCGTTTCGGTCATCCCCATCGCGCGGGCGGCGTCGACGACGTTGGCGTCCACGTTGGCGATGCCGGAGTACGTGCCTGCCAACAGCGGAGGAATACCGAGCAGCACCAACGCGATGATCGGCGGAACCAGTCCGAGTCCGATCACCAGAACCAGAAACACGAGAATGCCGAGGGTCGGCAGCGACCGCAGCGCGTTGACGAGGCCAACGACGACGGCCTCACCGCGGCGCAGGTGACCGATGAGCAGACCCACCGGAACCGCGACGGCGGCCGAGAGCAACACTGCCAGCAGGCTGTACCACATGTGCTCGATCAGTCGTGCGCCGATTCCCGTCGGCCCGGCCCAGTTTCCGCCGTCGAGAATGTACGAGAACGCCTCGGAGAAGAGATTCATGCGCGTGCCTTCTTCTTCGACGAGCCCGTGTTCAGTCGCGTCCACGGAGTGAGTCGACGCCCCAGCAGGAACAGGGCCGCGTCGAAGATCAACGCCAGGAACACGATCGAGATGATGCCTGCGAAGATCTGATCGGGATAGTCACGCTGGTAGCCCTGGGTGAAGAGTTGGCCGAGACCGCCGATGCCGATCACCGAGCCCACCGAGACCAGCGAGATGTTGGTGACCGCAACGACTCTGATGTTCGCGATCAGCACCGGAAGCGCCAGGGGCAGTTCGACGGTCACCGCTCGCCGCAGCGACGAGTAGCCCATCGCCTCGGCAGAATCGACCACGGCGAACGGCACCGAGTCGAGGGCCTCTGGGACCGCGCGCACCAGCAGTGCGGTCGAGTACACCGACAGGGCGATCACCACGTTCAGTGGATCGAGTACCGGTAGACCGACCACCGCGGGGATGGTGACGAACAGGGCGAGCGAGGGCAGGGTGAACGCGATACTGGCCACCGTCAACGTGATTCGACGAACCCAGCGAGTGTTGCGAATGACGGTGCCCAGCGGGATGGCGATGAGCAACCCGACGAACAGCGGGACGAGCGAGAGGTACAGGTGCGTCTTCGTGTAGCCGAGGACCACACCGAAGTTGTCCAGCAGCCAGGTCACTGTTCGGTGTCCCCGCTGGCGAGGAAGTGATGCCGGTTGCGTTCCGAGTCCTCCGACTTACGTTGCGCAGCAAGGTGTTCGAGGATCTCCGCACCGTCGACGCTGCCCACGGCAGCCCCGGCACCATCGACCGCGACGCCGATTCCCGACGGCGAGGAGATCGCGGCGTCGAGTGCCTGACGCAGATCGCCGCCCTCGAGGAACAGCGAGCCGCCCGCTGCCGTGCTCTCGTCGATGCTGCGGCCGCCCCGCACCTTCTCGACTCCGGTCGCGTCGATCCACCCGAGCGGTCGGCGCTGTTCGTCGACGACGAGCACCCATTGCCCCTGGTCCAGTCGGAGGCCGTCGATCTCGTCCTGCGTCGCCGTGTGGATCGGGTGCATGGTCACAGCCTGCGCCGACCTGAACGACAGCCCGCGGTAGCCGCGATCGCGGCCGACGAACGACGCCACGAAAGACGTTGCCGGTGCGGCGAGTACGGTCTCGGGCTTGTCGTACTGCTGCAGTCGGCCCTGCGGTCCGAAGACCGCGATGCGATCGCCGAGCCGTACGGCCTCGTCGATGTCGTGGGTGACGAAGACGATCGTCTTCTTCAGGTCGGCCTGCAGGCGCAGCATCTCGATCTGCAGTTCTTCACGAACCACCGGGTCGACCGCGCTGAAGGGCTCGTCCATCAGCAGGATCGGTGGGTCGGCGGCCAGCGCCCGGGCCACGCCCACCCGCTGTTGCTGCCCGCCGGACAGTTGCGCCGGGTAGCGCGAGGCGAACGCCGGGTCCAGGCCGACGCGCTCGAGGACGTCGAGTGCAGCCTTGCGTGCGGCGCGACGCGATTCGCCGTTCAGTACCGGCACCGTGGCGACGTTGTCGACGACGGTACGGTGCGGCAACAAGCCGGCACTCTGAATCACGTATCCGATGCCGCGGCGCAGCTTCACCGCGTCGATGTCGGCGACGTTGCGACCGTCGACCGTGATCACACCCGAGGTGGGAGTGATCATGCGATTGATCATTCGCATCGAGGTGGTCTTGCCGCAGCCGGACGGCCCCACGAACACGGTGAACGAGTGTGGCTCGATCACCAGGTCCAAGGAGTCGACCGCTGTGGTGCCATCCGGATAGGTCTTGTTGACGTGCTCGAAGGTGATCATCAGCTGACCGGCTGGTCCAGGCCCTTGTCCTTGACCCACGCCGCTGCTGCTGCCGCCGGCTCGACCTTTTCGTCACCGGAGACCGAGGTGTTCAGTGCGATCAGCTCTTCGGTGGTGATCTGCGCCGACACGGCGTCGAGCACCTGAGTGAGCTTGTCGGACTGCTTGGCCGTACGCAGCACCGGAATGATGTTCTGGGCCGCGAAATTGTTCTCCGGGTCTTCGAGGACCACGAGATCGTTCTGTGCGATCGAGGGCGCGGTGGTGAAGATGTCCGCCGCGACGACCTGCCCGGAGACGAGTGCCTCGACCGTGGCCGGGCCGCCGCCGTCGGAGATCGGGATGTAGTTGCCGGGCGAGATGTCCAGGCCGTACTTGTCTCGCAGACCGGGCAGGCCGCCGACGCGCTCCTGGAACTCCGGGGTACCGGCGAAGGTCACCTCGGAGGAGAACGGTGCGAGGTCGCCGATGGTGGTGAGGTTGCGTTCGGTGGCGGTCTGGCGAGTGACGACGACGGCGTCCTTGTCCTCGCCCGGTGCCTGCGCCGTCACGGTGAGATCGTCGCCCAGGGCGGCAGGAAGTGCGGCCAGGACGTCCTCGGACGAGGTCGCGGTCGCGGATTCGTCCAAGTACTGCAGCAGGTTTCCGGTGTAGTCGGGGATCAGGTCGATCGACCCGTCTCGCACTGCGGGAATGTAGGCCTCACGGCTGCCGATGTTGAGCTTGGTGCTCACCTCGAAACCATTGGCGCGCAACGCCTCGGCGTAGATGTTCGCCACGGTCTCGGACTCGGGGAAGTTGGCGGAGCCGATGATGATGGAGTTCGTGTCGCTGTTGGTCTCGCCGCCACCGCTCGAGAGTGGATCCGAATTGCCGCCGCAGGCGGTCAGGGCGGTGACCGAGAGAGCGAGTGCGGCAACAGCTGCCACTGCCCTCGGAGCGGAGAACGCACGCGTGATGCGGGAGGTGGTCATGGTGTCCTTCCATCGGTTCGGGCACAGTCCTACCCATTTCCGCCGATCTGCCCCCGGGGGGGCAACGGAAGAACCAGGACTCGGGCTGCTCGGGATGGTAGTCGAATTCGGCGTGCCCATAAGGTTGGTTCGACTACCGTCTCGTTCGCACTAGTGCCCCGCGGTCGGGATCGGTAAACCACATGGGCAGTGAACAGGAGAAAATGACAGTGCGATCGTCGGTTCTGGCAGCAGCCCTGGTGATGTCGATCGCCGGTCTGGTCGGCGGTTGCAGTGCGAGTGCATCGACCGACCCTGCTGCGGTGCCCGTCGTCGTCGGAGCGGGCAATTCGGATCTGTCGCGTCTGCTCGCGCAGATCTACGCCGGGGGACTGCGGTCGACAGGAGCGGAGGTCGAGGTGAAGGAGGACCTGGGCGATCGGGCCGACTACCTCGCGGCGCTGGACCGCGGTGAGGTGACGATGGTTCCCGATCTCACAGGCGAGCTGCTGCGGACCTTCGACGGTCTCTCCGAGGCAACCGAGGCCGAGGACGTGTACACGGAACTGAACCGATCACTGCCGGCCGGATTGTCGGTGGGGGATTACGCCACCGCCGAGGATCGACTGGCCATCGCGGTGGCGTCGGGCAGTGAATCGGGCGACGAGACGGTGACGGATTTCCTGGGTCGTGAGGAAAGAACGGTGGGAATCGTCGACGGCCAGGTCGATCCGATGGACGTCCTTGCGCAGGGTACGAGGAGTCCCACGTTCACGGGGGCGTCGGTCACCGATGTCACCCCGTATGCCGATGCGCAGTCCGCCGTCGACGGCTTGAACGCCGGAGAAGTCGACGTGCTGGCGATTCGCGCCGCGTCGTTCGGCCCGCTGGCGAAAGACCTGACAACGCTGCCCGACGACGACCACGTGTATCCGGCGCAGAACGTGGTGCCGCTCTATTCCGACGGAGTGCTCGACGAGAGTGCTGTGAGGTCGTTCTCGGTGGTGGCGGGTGAGCTGACGACTGCGGACCTCGCCGAGATGATCGGCGAGGTCCGCAACGGAGTTCCGTCAGGCGATGTCGCCGGCCGTTGGCTCGGCGAGCGCAACCTCTGACGGGCCGGTCGGCTGCGCGGCTCGGAGCTTGCGGCCGAGGTACGAGCCCATGTGCTGGACGGCCTGGGCCGCCTCACGCAGAATCGACGCCTGCAGATGGGCCACGTGCCAGAGCTTCTTGTACTCCACGTGTTCGAGCTCGACACCCGACAGGCGCAGCTTGTCCGCGAACGCAGTGATCTGCGCGTACAGCACCTCGTCGGTACCGACGTGCATGACGATCGGCGGCAAACCGTCCAGGTTGCCCAGCAGTGGGGCGAAACCCTGGTCCAGCGGATCGCCCGCACCCAGATACGCATCGGCCGAGCTGTAGGACCACCCGGTGTTGACCACCATGTCGCGGTCCTTGGCGGCGTCGCGAGCTCCGGGATCGACCCACGGCGAGATCAGGCCGAGGGCAGCCGGGCTGGTGCCGTCGTCCACCAGACGCCGGGCAGCGGCGACCGAGAGACCGCCACCGGCCGAATCGCCGGCAATCGCGATGCGGTCCGCGGTGAATCCGTGGACACGAACCAGCTCGCGGAACGCCGCCACGGCGTCGTCCAGACCTGCCGGGTACGGGTTCTCCGGTGCCAACCGGTAATCGAGCACGTAGACAGCACTGGCCGATTCCCGGGCCAGATGTGCGGCCAGTGACCGGTGCGTATTGATGGATCCGATCGTGTACGCGCCGCCGTGCAGGTACAGGATCGCGGTGTCGCGTTCGGTTGCCCCGACGGTGACGCGCTCGGCTCGACGGCCCGCGAGTGTCATCTTCTGCGAGACCGTTCCGTGCGGAAGCGTTTGCACGGGAGCTGCGGCCTCGAGGATCAGCCGCTGCGTCCGAAACGAGAATCGCGCATTCAGCGCGAGGCGATAGAACGGCTTCAGCGCAGCCGCGACGATCGGCAGGGGAACGTAGAAGGACTTCACGACGCGACCCGCCTACTTCTTCGTGCGCGGCAGCGCGCGCTTGGACACTGCGGCGATCAGGCCCTGGTAACGCGATCCGGTGATGCGCTGGAGCAGGTCGAGTGCAATGGCGTCGGAACCGATGAGAACGCGTCCCTTGCCCTTCTCGACACCCTTCAGGATGGTCTTGGCCGCGTCGATCGGGGTGGTCTTGGCGAGCTTGGTGTCGAAGAACTTCGCGAAATCGGCCTGGTCGTAGTTCTCGGCCACGGTGGCGTTGCGAGCGATGGCGGTCTTGATGCCACCGGGGTGAACCACGGTCACCTTCACCGGAGCCTTCGAGATCAACATCTCGATGCGGAGCGATTCGCTGAACCCGCGTACGGCGAACTTGGCCGCGTTGTACGCGGACTGCGACGGAATCGCCAACAGTCCGAAGAGGCTGGAGATGTTGATGATGTGGCCATCACCGGAGGCCTGGATGTGCGGCAGAAAAGCCTTGGTGCCGTTGACGACTCCCCAGAAATCGACGTCGACGATGCGCTCGATGTCCTTGAACGAGGACTTGTCGACGTCACCGTGGTAGGCGATGCCTGCGTTGTTGTAGATCTGGTTGACCTTGCCGAAATGCGCGACGACGGCCTCGGCGTAATCCAGGACGGTCTCGCGCTGGGAGACGTCGAGGAAATCCGACTTCACCTCGGCGCCGAGTGCTTCGACTCGTCGGACCGTCTCGTCGAGTCCGGCGGTGTCGACGTCGGACAACGCCAGTTTCGCGCCACGGCCGGCCAGCTCGAGAGCCAGTGCGCGGCCGATTCCCGAACCCGCGCCGGTGACGACGGCCACCTTGCCTGTGAATGTGCTCATCGTGCGGACACCTTGTCTGTGTTGTTGCCGGCGGAGTTGTTCGCCGACGATCCGGAGGGCAGGTCTGCGGTAGCGACGCTACGGTACGCATCGAGATCGAACTGCTTGGTGATTCTGCGGAACTCGAACGTGAAGCCCGGCCACAGCGTGGTGTTGTTGCCGTGCTTGTCGAGGTACCAGCTGGCGCATCCGCCGTTCATCCACACGCTCTTGGCGAGCTGATCCTGCAACGTCACGTTGTACTCGTCCTGCACGTCCTTGCGCACCTCGATGGTGCCGATGTCGTGCTTGTCGATGGTGTCCAACGCGTCGACGAGGTAGTTGATCTGCGATTCGATCATGAAGACCATCGAGGTGTGGCCGAGGCCCGTATTCGGTCCCACCAGGAAGAACATGTTGGGGAAGTTCGCGACCGCTGCCCCCTTGTAGCCCTGCTGGCCGCCGTCGTCGAAGGTTTCGGCCAACGTGCGGCCGTCCTTGCCGATGATGCCCTGGTAGGCGGGGGAGTCGGTGACGTGGAAGCCGGTGGCGACGACGAGCGCATCGATCGGGCGCTCGGTGCCGTCCTTGGTGACGATCGATCCTTTGCGGATCTCGGCGATGCCGTCGGTCACGAGGTCGACGTTGCTCTGCGCGAGAGCCGGGTAGTACGCGTTGGAGATCAACATGCGCTTGCAGCCGATGCGGAAGTTCGGCGTCACCTTGGCGCGCAGTGCCTTGTCCTTGATCTGGGTGCGCAGGTGGTTCTCCGACGCCCACTGCAGCGGCTTCATGAAGGCCGGAGCCTTGGCCAGACCGACGACCTGGGTCTCGCGCATCGCGTAGATGCCGGCCCGCGACAGGCGCTGGAACCCGGGAACGTGCTTGAAGGCGAAGCGCTCGAGCTTGGTGTACGGGCGATCGGCGCGGGGAAGGATCCACGGCGCGGTGCGCTGGTACACGTCCAGATGTTCCACCTGGCCTGCGATGGCGGGCACGATCTGGATGGCGGAGGCACCGGTGCCGATGACGGCGACGCGCTTGCCCGCCAACGAGACGTCGTGGTTCCACTGAGCGGAGTGGAAGACGTCGCCCTCGAAGTCGTGAATGCCCTTGATGTCGGGCAGATTCGGCTCACACAGTGCGCCGACGGCCGAGACGACGATCTTCGCGGTGTAGTTGCCGGAGGTGGTCTGGACATCCCAGCGGTTGGTCTCGGCGTTCCAGCGGGCCGAGGTCACATCCGTGCCGAACACGTGCTTGTCCATGACGCCGTACTTGCGCGCCACCCCGGCGATGTACTTCTGGATCTCGGGCTGTGTGGAGAACGACCGAGTCCAGTTCGGGTTCAGGGCGAACGAGTACGAGTACAGGTGCGACGGCACGTCGCAGGCAGCACCGGGGTAGGTGTTGTCGCGCCAGGTGCCGCCGACGTCGTGGCCACGTTCGATGACGACGAAGTCCTTCTTGCCTGCCTTCGTCAGCTTGATCGCGGCACCGAGGCCGGCGAAACCGCTGCCGATGATCAGCGTATCGACGTGACGCGGCGTCGTTGCACGGTCCGAAGTATCTGTTACGGGAAGACTCATGTAGGGGAGCGTAGAAGCTTATTGAGTGTGAGTCAATAGTTATTGACTAACATTCAGTAGGGTGGTTGCATGGCGGTCGTGAACAGTCCCGGCGCACCGACCACGAAGAGGACGAGACTCAGTCCGCAACAACGACGAGCCCAATTGATCGAGCTCGGTACCGAAATGCTCGCCGACCGCCCCCTCGAGCAGATCTCCGTCGAGGACATCGCCGATCAAGCCGGCGTCTCCCGAGGTCTGCTGTTCCACTACTTCGCCTCCAAGCAGGACTTCCACCTCGAAATCGTGCGTGAATCCTCGCGCGTCATGCTCGAGCGCACCGCACCCGATCCGTCGCTGCCACCGTACGAGATTCTGCGCGACTCCATCGCCAACTACGTCGATTACGTCACCGACAAGCGACAGATGTACGTCTCACTCCTGCGCGGCACCCCCAGTGGCGATCCGCAGATGCGCGCGGTGTTCGAGGAGACTCGCTCCGCCATGGCCGAGCGAACCCTCGCGCAACTCGGGGGACTCGACATCGAGGTGACCCCCACGATCGTGCTGGCCGTTCGCGGCTGGATCGCATTCGTCGAGGAAACGACCATCAATTGGCTCACCGCACCGGAGCTCGGCCGCGACGAACTGATCGACCTCAACGTCAATGCTCTGCCTGCCGTCGCGCTGGCACCGGACATGATCTCCGCACTCCTGGGTGCCGACCGAGACGCCGCCGCAGACGCCTGATCCCGCCCCGCCGCGCGCCCCCGCCCCGCCGCGCGCCCCCGCCCCGCGTCAATGGACCATTGCACTCCTCAGACGTATGCAGGGGTCCATTCACTCGTGTCCGGGGGTCGCGTGAATGGACCGTCGTACTGCGCAGACGCATGTAGTGGTCCATTGACGCGGAACGGGGGAGCCCAGAAACGACGACAGCGGCCCACCCCCGAAGGAGTGGGCCGCTGTCGCGAGTGTTTCTAGTCTTCGCCGACTGCCTTGAAGGCCTCGTCGATGATTTCGAGTTGCTCGACGGCGTGTACCTTGCTCGATCCCGACGACGGGGCGGACATGGCGCGACGGGAGATGCGCTTGATGCCGACCAGCTTCTCGGGCATGAGCTCGGGCAGTGCGAGACCGAAGAAAGGCCACGCACCCTGGTTCGCAGGCTCTTCCTGAACCCAACGGAATTCCGTTGCGTTCGGGTAGCTTTCGAGTGCTTCCCTGATGCGGCGAACCGGCACGGGGTAGAGCTGCTCGACGCGAACGATCGCGACGTCGTCGCGGTTGTCCTTCTGCTTACGAGCGAGGAGCTCGTAGTAGAGCTTGCCGCTGACCATCAGCACTCGCTTGACCGCGCTGCGGTCACCGGTGCCGGTGTCGTAGGTGGGCTCGTCGAACACCGAGTGGAACTTGCCGTCGGTGAAGTCCTCGATGTTGCTCACCGCTGCCTTGTTGCGCAGCATCGACTTCGGGGTGAAGACGATCAGCGGGCGACGGATGCCGTCACGCGCGTGCCTGCGCAGCAGGTGGAAGTAGTTCGCGGGGGTCGAGGGGAGTGCGACGGTCATCGAGCCCTCGGCGCACAGTGTCAGGAAGCGCTCGATGCGTCCGGACGTGTGGTCGGGTCCCTGACCTTCGTGGCCGTGCGGCAGCAGCAGCACGACGTCGGAGAGCTGACCCCACTTGGCTTCACCGGACGAGATGAACTCGTCGATGATGGACTGTGCGCCGTTGACGAAGTCGCCGAATTGCGCTTCCCACATCACCAGTGCGTCCGGGTTGCCCACGGAGTAGCCGTACTCGAAGCCTACGGCTGCGAACTCGCTCAAAGCGGAGTCGTAGACCATGAACTTGCCGGGGTTGTCGCTGCCGATGTTCTGCAGCGGGGTGTACTCGGCACCGGTCTTGCGGTCGATGATCACCGAGTGGCGCTGGGTGAACGTGCCGCGGCGGGTGTCCTGGCCGGAGAAGCGGATGTTGCGTCCCTCGTCCACCAGCGATCCGAGTGCCAGCAGCTCGCCGAAGGCCCAGTCGACCTTGCCCTCGTGCGCCATTTCCCGGCGCTTCTCGAGAACCGGCTTGACGCGCGGGTGCACGTTGAAGCCGTCGGGAACGTCGAGGTGCGCATCGCCGATGCGGTGCAGCACGGCCTTGTCGACGGCCGTGGTGAGCTTGGCGGGCAGCTGCTGATCGAGCTCGACCGACTCACTGGGCTCAGGGGTGTACTTCTCGAGTTCGCGTACCTCGTTGAAGACGCGTTCGAGCTGGCCCTGGTAGTCGCGGAGTGCGTCCTCGGCTTCCTTGAGCGAGATGTCTCCACGACCGATGAGCGATTCGGTGTAGCTCTTGCGGACGCTGCGCTTGGTGTCGATCACGTCGTACATCGCCGGCTGCGTCATCGAGGGGTCGTCGCCCTCGTTGTGTCCGCGACGGCGGTAGCAGATCATGTCGATGACGACGTCCTTGTGGAACTTCTGACGGAAGTCCACTGCCAGCTGAGCGACCCAGGCACAGGCCTCGGGATCGTCGCCGTTGACGTGGAAGATCGGCGCGGCGATCATCTTCGCCACATCGGTGCAGTACTCGGACGAACGCGAGAACTCCGGCGAGGTGGTGAAGCCGACCTGGTTGTTGACGACGATGTGCACGGTGCCGCCGGTGCGGTAGCCCCGCAGATCGGACAGGTTCAATGTCTCGGCGACGACGCCCTGGCCTGCGAATGCGGCGTCTCCGTGCAGCATCAGCGGCAGAACGGAGTAGCCGCCCTGGCCGGTGCCCTTGTCCAGCAGGTCCTGCTTGGCGCGAACGAGGCCTTCGAGAACCGGGTCGACGGCTTCGAGGTGCGACGGGTTCGCGGTGAGCGAGACCTTGATGTCGTTGTCACCGAACATCTGGATGTACGTGCCCTCGGCACCGAGGTGGTACTTCACGTCGCCGGAGCCGTGCGCAGCGGCCGGGTTCATGTTGCCCTCGAACTCGGTGAAGATCTTCGAGTAGGGCTTGCCGACGATGTTGGCGAGCACGTTCAGGCGGCCGCGGTGCGGCATACCGATGACGACCTCGTCGAGGGCGTATTCGGCGCTCTGGTCGATGACGGAGTCCATCATCGGGATGACCGACTCGGCACCTTCGAGCGAGAACCGCTTCTGCCCGACGTACTTGGTCTGCAGGAACGTCTCGAACGCCTCGGCGGCGTTGAGCTTGCTCAGGATGTACTTCTGTTGCGCCACAGTCGGTTTGACGTGCTTGGCTTCGACGCGTTCCTGCAGCCAGGAGACCTGCTCGGTCTCGAGGATGTGGGTGTACTCGACGCCGACGTGGCGGCAGTACGAGTCGCGCAGAACGCTGAGCACGTCCCGCAGCTTCATTTTGTCCTTGCCGTGGAATCCGCCGACCTTGAACTCGCGGTCGAGGTCCCACAGCGTGAGGTCGTGGCTGATCACGCCGAGGTCCGGGTGCATCCGGAACTTGTCCTTGGTGAACTGCAACGGATCGGTGTCGGCCATCAGGTGACCGCGGTTGCGGTACGCAGCGATGAGCTCGAGCACGCGGGTGTTCTTGTCGACCGTGCCCTCGGGCAGATCCTTGCGCCAGCGAATGGGCTCGTAGGGGATCTTCAGCGAGTGGAACAGCTCGTCGTAGAACTCGTCGCTGATCAGCAGGTTGTGGATCGTCTTGAGGAAATCGCCCGACTCCGCACCCTGAATGATGCGGTGGTCGTACGTCGAGGTCAGCGTCATGAGCTTGCCGACGCCGAACTCGGCGAGACGCTCGTCGCTGGCTCCCTGGAACTCTGCCGGGTACTCCATCGCACCTGCGCCGATGATCGCTCCCTGACCGTTCATCAGACGCGGCACCGAGTGCACGGTTCCGATTCCACCGGGGTTGGTCAGCGAGATTGTGACGCCCTGGAAGTCCTCACCGGTGAGCTTGCCGTCGCGAGCACGACGCACGATGTCCTCGTACGCGTTGTAGAACTGCGTGAACGTGAAGTCCTGCGTGTTCTTGATGGCGGCGACGACGAGGGAACGGTTGCCGTCCTTGCCGGGCAGGTCGATCGCGAGACCGAGGTTGATCGCTGCCGGAGTCACTGCGTTCGGCTTGCCGTCGACCTCGGCGAAGTGGCGGTTCATGTTCGGGAACGCCTTGACGGCCTGCACGATGGCGTAGCCGAGCAGGTGCGTGAACGAGATCTTGCCGCCGCGGGTGCGAGCGAGATGGTTGTTGATCACGAGGCGGTTGTCGACCATGAGCTTGGCCGGGATCGCACGGACGCTGGTCGCGGTCGGAATCTGCAACGAGGCGGACATGTTCTTCGCCACCGCTGCAGCAGCGCCGCGCAGAACCTTGCTCGACTCCTCGCCGAACTCGGCTGCGGCGGGCTTTGCGGGAGCGGACTTCGCCGGTGCTGCCTTCTTCTCGGCAGGCTTGGCGGCGGCAGGCTTCGAGGCCTCGGCCTTGGGAGCGGCGGTTTTCGGAGCTGCCTTGGGTGCTGCGGCCTTCGGCGCGTCGGTCTTGTCGGAAGCAGAAGCGGCCGTCTTGGCTGGTGGCGCGGGCGCTGCGGGAGGCGCGGACTTGGTCGAGCTGCCGTTCGAGGATGCGCCGTTACCGGCAGCACCGTTGGATCCGGCGGTCTCGTCGGTCGCTGCATCGGGGTCGTAACCGGTCAGAAACTCGTGCCAGCTCGCGTCGACGGATGAAGGGTCCTTCTTGAATCGCTGGTACATCTCGTCGACCAGCCATTGATTTTGTCCGAATTGGGTAGTAGAGCTGCTGCTCACGGCAGTAGTTCGCCTCGTTTCTGTCTTCGTTCCCGTTCAGCGCGCGTACGTGTCCAGGCTAGACCTTTGGTCCAGCTCACGTGCGTCCGGGACGTAGCTGTGATATGTACTCACCGGTAACCATCGGCCTCGTTGTCGATGACACCTTGGACTATCGAATTATTCCCTCGGTTCGTTTCGGCTGCAGTCCACAACTGCGCGTAGAACCCGCCCTGCGTGCGCAGCTCCGAATGTCGACCTACTTCCACGATACGGCCGCCGTCGACGACCACGATCAGATCCGCTCGTGCGGCGGTCGCCAAGCGATGCGCGACGACCACCGCGGTGCGGGTGCGTGCGACGGCACTGCTCGCTGCGAGCACGGTGCGTTCGGTCGCGGGATCGAGCGTGGCGGTGGCCTCGTCGAGCAGGAGAAGGTCGGGGTCGACCAGCTCGGCCCTGGCCAGTGCGATCAGCTGTCGTTGACCCGCGGACAGCCCTTGACCGCGCTCGCCGACGGGTTGGTGCATACCGCCGCGAAGTGCGGCGATGGTGCTCAGAGCTCCCACGGATCGGGCCGCGTTCTCGATGTCGGCACGGGTGGCGTCGGGCCTGCCGTAGGCGATGTTCGACGCGACGGTCCCGGTGAACAGGTGCGCTTCCTGCGGTACGACGCCGAGTCGGTGCCGGTAGTCCGAGAGGCGATAGTCGCGTAGATCGTGGCCGCCGACGCGCACCGATCCGGAGGTGGGATCGTAGAAGCGGGCCAGCAGTTTGACGACCGTGGATTTGCCCGCGCCGGTGCGCCCGACCAACGCGACGGTGGTGCCGGCGGGGATGGTGAGATTTACCTCACTCAGGGCGTCGGACTGTGCTCCGGCATACCGAAAACCGACGTCGACGAGTTCTATGTCGGCGTGCAGGCGTCCGCCGGGGAGTGCGGTGGTGTCCGATTTGGTGTTCGCTTCGATCGAACTCGTGGTGCGGAGGAGATCACCGATGCGGCCGACACCGACACGTGCTTGCTGGTAACCGTCGAACACCTGCGATAGCTGCTGGATCGGACCGAAGAGCAGCCCGAGATAGAGCACGAACGCCACGAGAGTGCCCGCAGTGGTGGTGCCGGTGGCGATCTGATGCGCGCCGACGAACACGACGACGGCGAGGGCGATGTCGGAGAGCAACGTGATGAGGGGGAAGAACACCGAGATCGCGGTCTGCGACCGCATCCGGCTCACCCGGTAGCGGTCGGAGCGTTCGGCGAACCGGGATGCGGCGTACTCCTCGCGTCGGTACGCCTGCGCGGCGCGCAGTCCCGTGACGTTCTCCTGGAAATCGGCGTTGACGATCGAGATGCGCTCGCGAGATGTCGAGTACGCCGCCGACGAGATGCGCCGGAAGATCACGGTGGCCACGGCGAGGGGCGGCACCACCGCCAGCGCCACCAGTCCCAGTGCCGGGTCGGTGACGAGCAGTGCGGCGGCGATGCCGACGACGGTCAGCACGCTGACCACTGCGGTCGAGGCTCCGGTCTGGATGAAGGAAGACAGCGCATCGACGTCGGTGGTCATTCGCGTCATGATGCGACCCGACAGTTCGCGTTCGTAGTAGTCCAGGCCGAGCCGTTGGATGTGCGCGTAACTGCGCACCCGGAGTCCGAAGAGCACTCGCTCGCCTGCTCGCGCCGTGATGACCGTCGTCCAGCAGACGACGAACCAACTCGCCGCAGCCAACACGACACCGATCGAGGTGGCGATCCACAGGGTGTTCGAGTCTCCGCCGGCCACCCCGCTGTCCACCGCGTAGCGAACGAGCGAGGGGAACGCGATCGAGGCCAGTGAGTCCAGCGCGAGGAGCACCACCACCGCTGCCAGCAACAACCGCACCGGGCTCAGCAGTCTCGACAGCCGGAATTCCGGGTCGGGTCGACGAAGTGCGGCTCCCGATGCAGCCGGATCCTCCGTCGCGGGCGGCAGCGCCGCGACCGCCCGGGAGATCGCCGGAGTCGGCGCGAGTGAGCCGAAGGCCCCCGCCATCGCAGTTCCGTGGCCACCTCCGCCTCCGGGCGCGGGCGCTGACACCGCGCCGGGCTCGACGGTCGCCTCCGCCGCGGACTCGGGCCAGAGCGTGTCGGCGGACGGTTCCGCTGTCGGTTCCCGGTCGGTGTCGTCGTTCGCGTCGCCGTCCCCTCCTGCGAGGAGGGCCCGGAACAACGGACAGCGCCGATCCAGTTCGTCGACCGTTCCGGTGTCGATGATGCGGCCGTTGTCGAGGACGGCGACGCGATCGGCCAGTGTCAGGGTCGAACGGCGATGTGCGAGAACGAGAGTCGCGCGAGTACGGACGCCGCGCAACGCGTCGAAGATGGCGGCCTCGGTCTCGGCGTCCACGGCGGAGGTGGCGTCGTCGAGGATGAGAATTCGCGGTTCCACGAGAAGAGCGCGGGCCAGTGCGATGCGTTGGCGCTGACCGCCCGAGAGAGTGAGGCCGCGTTCGCCGACGAGGCTGTCGTATCCCTCGGGGAGCGCCTCGACGAACGTCGAGGCCTGCGCGAGCCGCGCCGCATGCCTGATGTCCTCCGCGGTGGCGTCGGGCCTGCCGAGGGCGATGTTGGCGGCGATGGTGTCGGAGAAGAGGAACGGCTCGTCGAACACCAGCGAGACCGCCTCGCGTAGCGACGTCGAGTCGAGGTCGTCGATGTCGATCGACGTTCCGTCGGACGTCAGCGCAATCTGCCCCCGAGTCGGGCGGTAGAAGCGGGGGAGCAGGAGTGCGAGTGCGGTCTTTCCCGAGCCCGCGTGACCGACGACGGCCACCGTCTCACCGGGCGAGATGGTCAGGTCCAGGCCGGTGAGCACGTCGCGTTCGGGTTCGAATCCGAAGGTCACCTCGGAGATACGGACTCCGAGCGGGCCGTCGGGCAACGCGACGGGTTCGGCCGGTTCCGGGTCGGACGGCTCGGTGTCGACCACCTCGTAGACGCGCTCGACGGCCGCGCGGGAGAGTTGGGCCATGATCACCACCGACGAGACGGTGCGGGTCACGGCGGACAGAGTCGCGACATAGGTGGCGAAGGCCAGGAAGGTGCCGATCGTGATGTGGCCTTCCAGGGCCAGATAGCCGCCGAGAGCGATGACTCCGACCAGACCGAGTTGAGGAATGGTGGCCATCGACGGTGCGAACCGTGAGTTGATCTTCGCCGACCGCATGCGCTCGGCGAACAACCTGCGACCCAGGGTCTCGATGCGATCGACCGCGCGGGCTTCCTGCCCGAAGCCCTTGACCACCCGAACGCCGGTGACCGTCTCCTCGACGTGTTGTGCCAGATCGGCGGCGCGTTGCTGCGCCGACCAGGTGGCCGCGAAGAGAGTGGGCCGAATTCGGTAGACCACGATGCCGACCGCAGGAACGATGAGTACCGCGACAACGGTGAGCAGCGGCGACAGATACGCCATCACAGCCAGCGCCAGCACGAACTGCAGGACGGCTCCCGCCGACAACGGCACCATGGCCAGCAGCCCCTGCACCAGTTGGAGGTCGGTGATCGATCTCGAGACGACCTGCCCGGTACGGATCTCGTCCTGCTTGCGCCCGTCGAGCCGCTGCAGTGACGCGAGCAGGTCGAGGCGTAGATCGTGCTGGACGTCGATCGAGAGCCGGCCGGCGAGCATGCGTCGACCGAATTGGCACGCGAAACGCACCAGGCCCAACAGTGCGATGGCGGCGGCGACGGCGGCGATCTTCTCACCTCTGCCGGCCGTCGCGTCGTCGATGGCGACTCTGGTGAGGAGCGGGAACGAGATGTCGATGACCGCGGCGATCATCGTCACGCCCAGTGCTCCGAGTGCGGTGCGTCGATGCAGCATGCACTGCGCGATCAGACGTCTGATCCACCCACGCCGGGGCCTCGACGCGGGTTCTGCACTGTCGAGTCTCGACGAGCTGAGTCCGGGTGCCGCTGCACGGTCTTTCACCGCATTACTGTGTGCCATCGCCTCACCACGGTAGACCCGAGTACCGACAGGGTCGGCCCGCGAACGAAGCGACGTCAGTCGATGTCGCGGGTGCGGGCCAGGAACCAGCCGACGCCGGTGAGGATCGCGGCCCACACCGCGAGTCCGAGCGGTGCCCACGGCCACGACGCCAGGTCGCCGGCGTCGTCGAGTTGAGTCGCCGCCATGGTCGGCAGAGTCAGGTTCGACGGCAGCGCTACCGCGACCGATCCGAGCCCGAGTCCGAACAGGATCAGCGAGAGCAGACCCTCGCCGAACGGCAGCCAGGCGACGAGCACGATCGCGGCCCACGTCGGAGATTTCAGCAGCAGACCCAGGCCGGCACCGATCATCGACCACAGCACGACTGCGAGGAGGCACGACAACACCACGCCGACGAACGCGCCGTCCAGCAGCACTGTCCGTTCGTTGAATATCAGCAGGCAGATCAAGCTGGCCAGCAGCACCACCAGGCCGTATCCGAGGCCGAACAACGCAGTGACGACGAGTTTGGCGGCAATCACCCCGTCGCGGCCGCGAGCGGTCAGGAAGCTGGTGGTGATGGTCTTGTGGCGGAATTCGGTTCCGGCGTTGACGGCACCGAAGATCCCGGCGAACAGAATCGCGGCACCGGCGGCGACGTACAGGCCGATCGAGGCGACGCCACCCGAGATGTCCAGGTCCTCCTCGAATTCACCCAGCTGATTCGCGATCACCGACGTGATGACGGACGCGAACACTCCGACGACGATCGGGGCGATCGCCAGCGCCCACCAGAACTTCAGTGTGGTGACCTTACGGATCTCCGACGTCAGCAGTGCGTTCATCGCTGACCCCCGTTCCAGTTCTGTGGCGGACCGTAGTTCTGCGGCGGAGCGCCGTACCCCGGCGGTGGGCCGTAACCCTGCGCAGGACCCGGCGGGCCGTAACCGTGGGGATTCTGCCGAACGGGTGCGGCGTTGTACTGACCCGTGGTCATCGACAGGAACACCTGCTCGAGGTCGACGTGTTCGCCGGTGGTCCCGAAGATCGTCACTTGGGCGGCGGCCGCGATGCGGGCGATCGTCGCCGCGTCGGGACCGGCGACGCCGATGCGTCCATCGGGAAGCAGTTGGCTGTCGTTGAACCCATTCGAAGCCAACGCCAATGCCAAAGCTGCGGGGTCCGATGCGGCCACCAGTACGCGGCTCGGACGCGTCGATCGCAGTTGCGCGATGGAACCCTGGTACACGAGTGCGCCGGCGCTGACGATCACCAGATTGTCGACGGTCTGCTCGATCTCGCGCAGGATGTGGCTCGATACGAGCACGGTGCGACCCGACGCGGCGAATGCCTTGAGGAAGTCGCGCAGCCAGGCGATTCCTTCGGGGTCGAGACCGTTCGCGGGTTCGTCGAGCACGAGGATTTCCGGATCCCCCAGCAGAGCTGTCGCCAACGTCAGGCGCTGACGCATGCCGAGCGAGAAACCGCCTGCGGCGCGGTCGGCGACGTCACCGAGCCCCACGAGGTGCAGGACGTCGAGCGCGCGGCTGTCGGGTATGCCGATCGCAGCGGTGTAGATCTTCAGGTGGTGTGCGGCGCTGCGCTTGGGGTGCAGGCTCAGCGAGTCGAGGACGGCACCCACCGTGCGGGCGGGGTGGGTCGCCGCGCGGAACGGCATGCCGTTGACGAGGCCGACACCCGAGGTGGGAGCGACGAGTCCGAGGAGCATGCGCAGCGTCGTCGTCTTGCCCGATCCGTTGGGGCCGAGGAATCCGGTGACCGTTCCGCGCGGAACGACGAAGCTCAGGTCCGAGACCGCGCGAACTGTGCCGAATTGCTTGGTCAGTGCTTGCGCTTCGAGCGCCGCTCCCGGATAGCTGGACATCTGTGCACAATCCCCCTGGCCGTAGGTCACCTCGAGTACCGGCTGCGCGCGGCAACCGGTACTCGAGGCTACGGGGTGCGACCGACATCCGGTGCGGCTACACGTGCGCGAGCCGTCCCGCGTCAGCGATGCAGCGCGGCGGCGATCTCTCGGTAGGTCTCGAGCGGATCGGCCATGTCGGGCAGCGAGTGCAGTGTCACGTGCGAAGCACCTGCATCGATGTGCTCGTTCAACCGTGCTGCGATCGCGTCGGCGGTACCGTGCGCCACCAACGCGTCGATCAGTCGGTCGCTGCCGCCGTCGCCGATCTCCTCGTCGGAGTAGCCGAGTCGGTTCAGATTGTTGGTGTAGTTGCGCAGGTGCAGGTACGGATTGTTGACCGGCGGTCGGCCGATCGAGCGTGCCTGCTCCGGATCCGACTCGAGGACCACCTTGTGTTCGGGTGCCAGAATCTTGTTCGGTCCGAGCGCCTGGCGTGCTTCACGGGTGTGCTCGGGGGTGGTCAGGTACGGATGCGCACCTGCGGTGCGGTCGGCCGCAAGCGCGAGCACCTTCGGTCCGAGCGCAGCGAGGACGCGTCGCTCCACCGGGACTCCGGCCTCGTCGAGAGCGTCGAGGTAGGCGACAAGAGCGTCGTACGGCTTGGTGTACTCCTGCGTCGCCTCCGGATGGCCTGCGCCGATTCCGAGGACGAATCGGCCCGGGTGCTTGCTCTCCAACCGGTGATACGACGCGGCGACGTCGGCCGCTGCGTCCGACCAGATGTTGACGATGCCGGTGGCGACGACGACCGTCTCGGTGGCGTCGAGGATCTCCTCGCTGGTGGTCAGGTCCGCGGGCGGCGAGCCGCCGAGCCAGATCGTCCCGTAGCCGAAGGATTCGATCGCCCGGGACAGTTCGGGTGTGAACGCCGAGTGCAGTCGCCAGACGCCGTACTTGCCGAGTTCAGGTGTGGAAGTCATGTTCGAAGTCAACGCGGCAGAGTCACGAAGATTCCGCTGCCGGTCACTCGTCCGGTTCGATGACCCGATTCTCCGGGAGCCGAGCAGGCGGCGGGCCGAAGGCATCGCGGGCATTCTTGATGACACCTTTGCCGACTGCGCGGTTGCCTGCGCCGCCGATCGCCGCACCGATGCCTGCGGGAAGCATCTTGCCGACCAGAAGCGCGCTGCGCTTGGCCAGGTATTTGGTGATGAACTTCTTCACCAGCGACTTGTTCATGCTGGTCATCGAGCCGCCCGGGATGCGGGAGGTGATCAGCGGCCCCCAGTTCTTCGCCGTCTTGCCGACTGTCCGTTGCACGATCTGCATTCCCGACTCGCCCAGCGCAACCGAGAGCACCAGGGCGCGTCGTTGCTGGTGGTTCTCGACGGGGATGCCGTGTACGGCGGCCACCGACAGTGTCAGCAGTGCGGAGGACTCGATGAAGAAGGCAGTTTCGGCACCCACCGCTGCGAGCGAGGCGACGGTCCCGACGCCGGGGATCGCCGCGGCACCGCCCACCGCGGAACCGCTGCCGGTGACCGCGAGCAGAAACCGCTTCTCCAGCCGTTCGATGATCTGCGCGGGGGTGTCGTACGGGTGTGCTCGACGCACGTGCGCGACGTACTTGTCGACGGCGGGTCCCTGGAGGCGGCTGGCGTTGTCGAGGATGTTGACCAGCGCGCGTTCGAGCTTGCCTCCACCTCCGACGTCGAGATGTGCGTCGTCCTTCTTGCCGGCCATGGGGCCTCTTTCTCGTGGAGGGTGGTGAGTCAGTGCACCCAGTGGTCGGCTGGAACGAGCTCGTCCGGCTTGGGCGGCGGGGGAGCGGTTCCGTCGCCGAACGGTGATCCTCCCAGGGATTCGCGGCCGTGGGGTTCGAGCCACCCTGCCAGGTCCGGGCCCTTGGGCACGATCCCCGTCGGGTTGATGTCGGTGTGCACCTCGTAGTAGTGCCGCTTGATGTGGTCGAAGTCGACCGTGTCGCCGAATCCGGGCGTCTGGAACAGATCGCGTGCGTAGTTCCACAGCACCGGCATTTCGCTGAGCTTGCTGCGATTGCACTTGAAGTGGCCGTGGTAGACGGGATCGAAGCGTACGAGGGTGGTGAACAGGCGCACGTCGGCTTCGGTGATGTGCTCGCCGACGAGGTAGCGCTGGGTGGACAGGCGTTCGACGAGCCAGTCGAGGCGCGCGAACAAGCGGTCGTAGGCCTTTTCGTACGCCTCCTGCGAGCCGGCGAATCCACAGCGGTAGACGCCGTTGTTGACGTCTCGGAACACCAGATCGGCGACCTCGTCGATCTCGGCGCGCAGCGCTTCCGGGTACAGATCGGGGGCACCGTCGCGGTGGTACTGCGTCCATTCGGTCGACAGGTCGAGGGTGATCTGCGGGTAGTCGTTGGTGACGACCTCGCCGGTGGGAACGTCGACGATGGCGGGGACGGTGATGCCGCGCTCGTAGTCCGGGAATCGAGCGAAGTAGGCGTCCTGCAACCTCGGGATCTGCAGAACGGAGTCGACGCCACCTGGCTCTTCCTGGAAGTTCCAGCTGCGCGGGTCGTGGGTCGGCCCCGGAATGCCAAGGGACAGCACGTCTTCCAGCCCGAGGAGGCGACGCACGATGATGGACCGATGCGCCCACGGGCAGGCGCGTGCGGCGATCAGTCGATACCGACCGGGTTCCACCGGATAGCCGTCTCGGCCGTCCGCGGTGATTCGCGTCGGAATGTAATTGGTGTCGCGGGTGAATTCCTTGCCCGGTTCCACGTAGGCGGCATCGTCTGCCATTGTGTTCACTCCTCGCATCGATCGGTCCCCGACGACGCTACCCAGTCCGGAGGTACCTCAACCGTGATCGCCGCGAAGCACCGCGGTGTGACGGACGCCGATCTCCACGTAGCCCAGCCGCGCGGCGAGGCGTCGAGCACTGGCGTTCTCCGGTCTCGATCGCCATTGCGGAATCAGGCCGTCGTCGATGGCGTCGTTGGTCGCCAGCCTGCCGACCACCTGGGCGTGGCCTCGTCGGCGATGGTTCGGGTCCGTCAGGACACGCATGTCGGCCAGGATCAACTGCTGCTCCGAGTAGCCGGCCGACGCGAGGGAGTGCGCCGAGTCCGCCGGCCTGTCGTCGCCGAGCAGAGTGAACCAGTGCCGTGAGACCGGCTCGTCGAATGCCTCGGCGACGTCGGCTTCACTGCAGTGCGCAGCCAGGTTGCGCGCATGCTCCGCTTCGTGGGAGATCAGCGGATCGTGTACGTCGATGGTGTGGCCGATGTCCGACCCGTAGGCCACGGTGTGTGTACCGATGTCGTAGCGCTCGGATCGGTCACCCAACAGCGCCGAGATCCAGGTGCGGTCGGTACCGGCATGGCCGGTGAGTGCGCGCGAGGCGTCCACCGCCCAGGACGGACCGGAGATCAGCGTGGTCTCGGCCAGTCGCAGGACGGTGATGTCCTCGGTGGCACCGACATGTTCGACGCGGTCGGAGTCGGTGTCGAGGGCTCGATCGTCCATCTGCAGCTGTCGACACCACGCCAACCGGACGATGTCGAGTCGGTGGCGATCGAACGGACCCGCGTCGGGCAGAGGGGAATTCACGCTCGAAACATTAGCCACAGGGCCGCAGGGCGCCATTTCGGTTTCACCGTCCCAAAGCAATCTTTCGAACTTTTTCGCCCCCGGTGTTTCGCTCAGCGCCGATAGATGGCAGACTCGGATTTGAGATTAGAGCTTCGACGTGAAGATCTAGCTCGCTTACAGAAGGTTTACAGAATGACGCAGGGCAGTGTGAAGTGGTTCAACGGCGAAAAGGGCTTCGGCTTCATCGAGCAGGATGGTGGCGGACCGGACGTTTTCGTTCATTACTCGGAGATTCAGGGTAGCGGCTTCAAGTCGCTCGACGAGGGCCAGCGCGTGGAGTTCGAGGTGGGCCAGGGTCAGAAGGGCCCCCAGGCTACCGGCGTCCGCGCCATCTGATTCAAGCTTCGTAACCCGACTTCTCCTGGTGGAGTAAGCTTCTCGAAGTAAATTCCACCAGAAATTCGGTGACAAGGCCGGATACACGGAAGAGATTCCGAGTATCCGGCCTTCGTCTGTTGAAAGGGACATCGACCTCGGTCGATGTCCCTTCTGCATTTCCCGGACATCATGTGCCGTATGTCCGATTGATCCCCAGGTCGGAGCATTGTCCTGGTTGCAATCGGTCTTCTCGCGAGCTTATATTCCAGTTGGAATAATTCGACTGGGGTATCGGGAGGGAGTGCGATGCGAGAGGCGGCAGTGAACCCGCTGGGCGTATCGGTCCTGGCACTGCTCTCGGAAGGTGCCATGCATCCCTACGAGATGTACCAACTGCTGTTGGAGCGCAAGGAAGATCGAATCGTCAAGGTTCGACCGGGGTCGCTGTACCACGCCGTTGCGCGACTCCACGGGCAGGAACTGGTCGCCGAGGTCGGAACGGACCGCGGCGGCAACCGACCCGAGCGCACCACCTACGAGATCACGCCCGCCGGCCGACGCGTTCTCGTCGACCGGCTCACCGAGATCCTCCGCACCCCGGTGCGTGAGTATCCGCAGTTCACCCTCGGTCTGTCCGAGATGCACAACCTACCGGCGTCCCAGGCAATCGCGTTGCTCCGTGCGCGTATCGAAGACCTGTCGCTCGAGATCGAGGAACTGTCCGGCTACCAGCGCTTGGCCGCAGAACGCAAGGTGTCCGAAATCTACTGGGCCGGAATCGATTACACCTACCACATGTTGTCCGCCGAAGTGAACTGGTTGACGAGCTACATCGACCGCGTCGAGAGCGGCGCGTTGCCGTGGCCGCACGAGATTTCCGCACACCACACGACCCTGACGGATCGGGACTAGGAGAACAGTATGAACGCCGTCGAGACCGCTCCGCCGCAGCAGGAGATCAAACCCTGGCCCGCGCTCTGGGCGCTGTGCCTGGGATTCTTCATGATTCTGGTCGACACCACCATCGTTGCCGTCGCTCAGCCGGCGATCCTGGCTGGTCTGAACACCGATATCAACAACGTCATCTGGGTCACCAGTGCGTATCTGCTGGCCTACGCCGTGCCGCTGCTCGTCACCGGACGACTCGGTGACAAGTTCGGTCCCAGAAACCTCTACATCGCCGGTCTGGTCGTGTTCACCCTCGCGTCGGCGTGGTGCGGGCTGTCCGGATCCATCGAGATGCTCATCGCTGCGCGTGCCGTGCAGGGTCTCGGCGCTGCGATGATCACCCCGCAGACGATGGCCGTGATCACCCGAGTGTTCCCCGCCGAGAAACGCGGAACCGCCATGGGCGCGTGGGGAGCCGTCGCCGGTGTGGCGACACTCGTCGGCCCGATCCTCGGCGGCGTCCTGGTCGACTCACTCGGCTGGGAGTGGATCTTCTTCATCAATCTGCCGGTCGGTGTAGTTGCAATTGCCTTGGCGCTCAAGTTCGTTCCGGTGTTGCCCACCAACGACCACAAGTTCGATCTGCTCGGTGTCGCACTCAGTGCCGTCGGACTGTTCTGCATCGTCTTCGGTATTCAGGAAGGGCAGAAGTACGACTGGGGGACAGGTATCTGGATCCTGATCGGTGTCGGATTACTCGTCTTCGCCGGGTTCGTCTACTGGCAGTCGGTGAACAAGAGCGAACCGCTGGTCCCGTTGGCGCTCTTCCGTGATCGCAACTTCTCGCTCTCCAATATCGGCATCGCCGCAATGGGTTTCGCGATGTCCGGCATGATGCTGCCGATCATGTTCTACGCACAGAGCGTCACCGGGCTCACCCCGACCCGATCGGCACTGCTGTTCGTGCCGATGGCACTGCTGACCGGCATTCTGGCACCCAACGTCGGCAAGCTCGTCGACAGGACACATCCCCGCTACATCGCCGGTTCGGGATTGTTCATCCTGGCCGCATCACTGCTGTGGTTCGCGTACGAGATGACACCCACCACGGCGATCTGGAAGCTGCTGCTCCCCGTCGCCGCAATGGGCGTGGCCAACGCATTGATCTGGTCTCCGCTGGCGGCCACGGCAACTCGTAATCTTCCGATGAGTCAGGCCGGCGCAGGCTCGGGCATCTACAACACCACCCGCATGATCGGCTCCGTGCTCGGTAGTGCGGGCATCGGCGCTCTCATCCAGTCTCGCCTGGCCGCCGAACTGCCCACCGGTGGATCTGCCTCGGGGGCAAACGAATTCGCCGGCCGAGTGCCCGAGATGCTGCGTGACGGTTTCACCACCGCCATGGCCCAGTCACTGATCCTGCCCGCCGCGGTGTTGATCGTCGGCATGATCGCGGTCTGCTTCTACGCTCGGCCGGCGTTCAAGTAAGTGCCTGCGGCAGTGGTGCGTTTGGGTCCCCCCTGCGGCACTTATCCGCACCACTGCGCGAAGCGCACTACAGGCCCAGATCGCGGCCGATCAGTTCCTTCATGATTTCGTTCGATCCGGCCCAGATCTTCGTCACGCGAGCGTCTTTCCATGCGCGGGCGGCGCGGTACTCGTTCATGAAGCCGTAGCCGCCGTGCAATTGGACGCAGTGGTCGAGAATCTCGTTCTGTACCTGCGAGCTCCACCACTTCGCCTTGGCTGCGTCGATGGCCGTCAGCTCACCGATTCCGTGGGCGGCGATGCAGTTGTCGATATAGGCCTGTGCCACATCGAGTTTCGTGACGAGCTCGGCGAGCAGGAACTTGTTCCACTGGAGCGAACCTATCTGCTGGCCGAAGGCCTTGCGGTCCTTGGCGTACTGCAGCGTCTCCTCGAGGATCGGGCGCACGTGTCCGAGGTTGGCGACCGAGCAGCTGATGCGTTCCTGGGGGAGCAGCTGCATCATGTGGATGAAGCCACCGTCGAACTCGCCGATCATGTTCGAGCTGGGCACCCGAACGTTCTCGAAGAACAGCTCGGCCGTATCGGACTCGGGCTGACCGACCTTGTCGAGCTTGCGGCCACGGGAGAATCCCTCGGTGCCGTTCTCGACGGCGAAGAGCGTGATGCCCTTGGCCTTCTTCTCCGGCGTCGTACGAGTCGCGACGATGACGAGGTCCGCGGAGTTGCCGTTGGTGATGAAGGTCTTCGAACCGTTGATGATGAAGTCGTCGCCGTCCTTGACGGCGGTGGTCTTGAGCGCAGCGAGATCCGAGCCGCCGGACGGCTCGGTCATCGCGATCGCCGTGAGGATCTCACCGCTGCAGAAGCCGGGCAGCCAGCGCTTCTTCTGCTCCTCGGTGGTGAGCTTGACCAGGTAGGGAGCGACGATGTCCACGTGAATACCGAAGCACGACGCCACCGCGGCACTCGAGCGGGCGAGTTCCTCGGCGAGGACGGCGTTGAATCGGTAGTCCTCGGCTCCGCTGCCGCCGTATTCCTCGGGCACTTCGAGGCCCAGGAATCCGTTGCGACCTGCTTCGAGCCAGATCTCGCGGTCGATGTATCGCTGTTCGACGAGCTTTTCCTCGACCGGTGTGATGGTGCGGGTGACGAACTCGCGCACCGACGCACGGAAGTCCTCGTGATCGGCCTCGAACAGGCTGCGCTTCATCTATCTGTTCCTCTCGGTAACGGTGAGTTACCTGCGCACAATACTCGTTGGTAACAACCGTCCGAGACCGGTGTGGCACTATGCGAACCATGGCTGACGCACCCACTTCGCTCGTTCGATCCACCACCGCGGCAGGCGCCGAGGTCGCCGTCCTCACCTTCGACCACGGCCCGCTCAATCTGTTCGATCAGGCCATGTTCGACGCGGTGGCAGCGAACGTTGCCGACCTCGTCGCGCGGCCCCCTCGTGCGGTGCTGCTTCGCGCCGAGGGCAAGGTCAACTCCGCAGGTGTCGACGTCCATGTGTTCGAGGGCCTGTCCGCCGCACAGGGTGCGGATCTGTGGCGGGGTCTGTTCGCACAGATTGCTCATCCGCTCGAGGCGCTGCCCTGCCCGGTGATCTACGCCGCGCACGGTTTGACGCTCACCGCCGCGTTCGAGATCTCGCTGGCCTGCGACATCATTCTCGCCGGTCCCAAGGCCAAGTTCGGTCTGGTCGAGACCGTCGTCGGGTTGACGCCGTCGATGGGTGGCCCGCAGCGCCTCGCCGAGCGGGCCGGTTCGGGTCGGGCTCGTGAGCTCGTCATGACCGGTGACCTGTACGACGCGCAGACGCTGAAGGAGTGGGGCGTGGTCAATCAGGTTCACGACGACGTCGATGCCGCGGCCCTCGCGCTGACGCATCGACTGGCCGACGGCCCCACGGTCGCACATGCGGCGACGAAACAGATTGTGGCAGCGTGGCGTTCGGGCGGTGTGGCCCATGCGGACGAGGTCACCTCGGAGGTCTCCGGTGCCCTGTTCGAAACAGAGGATCTGCGGGGTGCGGTGAAGAGCTTCCTCGAGGTCGGTCCGGGTAAGGCGACGTACACGGGCAAGTAGCATCGGGTGAGTGAGTACTGATCAGCTGGCCGAACTGCACCTGCACATCGAGGGGTCACTCGAACCTCCGTTGATATTCGAGCTGGCGGAGCGTAACGGATTGTCGTTGCCGTACAGCGACATCGACGAACTGCGGGCGAAGTACGAGTTCACCGACCTGCAGTCGTTCCTGGATCTGTACTACGCCAACATGGCCGTGTTGCGCACTGCCGAGGATTTTGCCGATCTCGCTCGGGCCTACTTTCGCCGCACGGCGCAGGCCGGGGTGACACACGCGGAGATCTTCTTCGATCCGCAGGCGCACACCGAGCGCGGCGTCCCCCTCGAGGCCGTCGTCGACGGATTGGCCGACGCGTGCGCCTCCAGCGAGCGCGAGTTCGGCGTCACCAGTGGGCTGATCGCGTCGATCCTGCGGGACAAGCCGGTGCTGCACGCCAACCAACTACTCGACGATCTGTTGGCGATGCAGGCCCCCATCATCGGTCTCGGTCTCGATTCCGCCGAGGTGGGCTATCCGCCGTCACTGTTCGTCGACGTGTTCGCCAAGGCGCGGGCCGAGGGACTGCACGTCGTCGCGCATGCGGGCGAAGAAGGGCCGCCGGATTACATCTGGCAGGCACTGGATCTGCTGAAGGTCGAGCGCATCGACCACGGAGTGCGATGCCTCGAAGACGAGGCACTGGTCGATCGTCTTGTCGAGGAACAGATTCCGCTCACCGTCTGCCCGCTCTCCAACGTTCGGCTCAAGGTGATCGACAACGTCGACCAGCTGCCGTTGCGGCAGATGCTCGAGCGCGGCCTGTCGGTGTCGATCAATTCCGACGATCCCGCCTACTTCGGTGGCTACGTCGACGACAACTTCGCGGCCCTCGCATCGGGAATGGGTCTCACCACGGCCGAGCGAAAGCAGCTGGCCGAGAACTCGATTCGCGCGAGCTTCGCGACTGTCTAGATCAGCGCGACTGTCCGGATCAGGTCGCTGTCACCGAGATCCGCGGGTAGCCGGTGGCACCATCGGGAACGGTGTCGGCGGTCTGGTTGGTCTGCAGCTCGCCCGCGGAGTTGGTGGCGCGGGCTCGGATCGCGTGTTGGCCCGAGGGCAGGTCCAGCTCGACGGTCCATTGCCGCCAGGTGTCCTTGGAGTACTCCTCGGACAGTGTGGCCGGCACCCAGTTGCCCTCGTCCACTTGCACTTCGACGGCGTCGATACCGGTGTGCTGATCCCAGGCGACGCCGGCGATGACCGTCTTCCCTGTGGGCACGGAACTGCCCGATCGCGGGGTGTCGATGCGGGAGGCGGTCTTGATCGGCCCGAGTGCGCCCCAACCGCGGTCGGTCCAGTATGCCGTCGCGCGGTCGAAGCGGGTGATCTCGATGTCGGTGACCCACTTGGTCGCCGAGACGTAGCCGTACAGACCGGGTACGACGAGCCTCGCCGGGTAGCCGTGTTCGACGGGCAGCGGTGCGCCGTTCATTCCGACGGCCAGCAGCGCGTCGCGGCCGTCGAGCAGCACCTCGAGGGGAGTGCCCGCGGTGAAGGCGTCACTGCTCGACGACAGTGCCATGTCGGCGTCGGGTGAGATGCCTGCTTCTTCGAGAATGTCCTTGAGCGGATAGCCGATCCACGTCGCGTTGCCCACGAGGTCGCCGCCGACGATGTTGGAGACACAGGTCAGGGTGACCGTCTTCTCCACCGCCTGACGCTGCGCCAGGTCGGCGAACGTCAGCTCGATCTCGCGGTCCACCATGCCGTGGATCCGCAACGACCACGTATCCGACGCCACCCGCGGCACGACCAGCGCGGTGTCGATGCGGTAGAAGTCGTCGTTCGGGGTGATGTACGACGCGAGGCCGTTGATCTTCAGGTCCGCCCCGGCCGGGATCGGGGGTTGCGGAGTGGGCGTGGGCAGCATGAAGCCGAGTCGATCCGCGGTGACGGCGCGGGCGGAGGTCAGCATCCGGCCGGCTGTCCCGGCAACGACGCCGAGTACCGCGGCACCGGCGGCGAGGGTCAGGAAACTACGTCGGTTCATGCCTTCGGTTGCAGGGGCGGCGGCACCGATGAGGGCGTGCAGCACGACGATGCCCACGATGACGCCGCCGATGGTCGGGACTGCGTAGAGCGCGGTGGCGTCGGGTCGAGTCACTGCTGCGAGTACGCCCACAACGCCCAGTGCGGCGAACACCACGGCACCGATCGGCTTGCGGGCGATTCCTGCGGCCGCGGCGATCGCGCCGATCACCACGGCCATGCCGACGAACAGGGCGAGCTTGTCGGAGGTACCGAACGTGTCGATGGCCCATTCACGGATCGGGGCCGGACTGTTGTCGACGGCCGAGGACCCGACGGCGGTCAGTGGTGACGAGTTGGGTCCGATGGGCACGGCAATCAATTCGCCGACACCGAGGACGACTCCGGCGGCGACGATGCCGGACAGCGCGCGTTTTCCTGTGCTCACTCGCTCCAATGTAAGCGAATTCGTGGTGAGCGGTACTTCGTAGCCTGCTACGAATTACCGCTCACGACAGCAGACGCTCGAGGTAGTCGCTGCCGAACAACTTCTTCGGGTCGATCGAATCGCGAACACGCAGGAAGTCGTCGAAGTGTTCGTAGCAATCGCGCAACTCGTCGCTACCGAGGGAGTGCAGTTTGCCCCAGTGCGGCCTGCCACCGACGCTGCGGCAGATTGCCTCGACGGCGTCGAAGTACTCGCGGTGATCGCGGCGGTGGTACTGGTGGACGGCGATGTAGGCCGTCGGGCGTCCGGATGCGGTGGAGAGCCAGATGTCGTCGCCCGCGGCGAAGCGCACTTCGACCGGGAACGCGATGGACACCGACGACCGTTCGAGCCATCGATCCACCTCGCGCAGCACCCAACCGATCTCGGATGCGGGTACCGCATATTCCATCTCGACGAACTTGACGGTCCGCGACGACGCGAACACCCGGTACGAGCGGTCGATGTACTCGCGAGCCGACAGTGCCCGAGCCGAGACCGCATTGACCCGAGGAATCAGTGCCGGTACGCGGGTCACCACCCGGTTGAGGCCTTCGAAGACCGTGTTGGACAGCAATTCGTCGTCGATGTAGGAGCGCACCTTCCCCAGCGGCTTCAGCACGACGTCACCGGGCAGGCGGGTGTTGCGTTTGGTCAGCACGCGGTCGGTGTGCGGAAACCAGTAGAACTCGAAGTGGTCGACGGCGGCGACGGTCGCGTCGAGTTCGGCGAGCGTTGCCCGCAACGTCGACGGCTCCTCGACGGCCCGCAGGGCGAAGGCCGGAACGCACTCGAGCGTGACTCGGGTGATGACGCCGAGCGCACCGAGCCCGACGCGGGCCGCGTCGAACAGTTCCGCGTTCTCCTCACGAGAGCACTGCACGAGTTCGCCGTCCGCGGTCATCAGTTCCACCGCGCACATCTGGGTGGCGATGCCGCCGAAGCGTCCTCCCGTTCCGTGGGTACCCGTGGAGATGGCGCCCGCGATGGATTGTTCGTCGATGTCGCCGAGGTTGGTCATGGCCAGCCCGAGATCCCACAACCGCGCGGTCAGCTCGCGCAGCCGGGTGCCTGCGAGCACTGTCACCCGGGCCGACCCGTCGTCGTCGTGCACCACGGATTCGATGCCGCGCAGCGAATCGAGGACGATCTGGACGCCGTCGGTCACCGCGATCGGAGTGAAGGAGTGACCGGCCCCGACGCATCGCACCGTGCGAGATCGTTCGACGGCACCGGCCAGCACGACGCGCAACTCGTCCACCGACGTGGGCTCGGCGCGGTCCGACGGGAACGCGTGTTGATTGCCTGTCCAGTTCTGCCACGACCCCGCGTTCATTCGATCACTATTGCATTGCTCGTACCGCGCGGAGGCGTGCCTGGATCAATCCGAGGCACAGAACTCGGCCGCGCCCTAGGATCGGGTCATGCAATCGAGGCTGCCCGCTGATGTGCGACGCGCACAACTGGTGCAGTCTGCGATCGAGGTCGCCGAGCGCGTGGGAATCGAGTCCCTGACCGTACGTGCTCTGTCGGAGCATGCCGAGGTCACCAAGGGCATCGTGCAGTACCACTTCGAGACCAAGCAGGATCTGGTGATCGCGATGGGCGAGCACCTCATCGTCGACGTCACCGAGATTCTGCACGCCGCGTTGGACAGTGCCGTGGGTACGCGCGAACTCCCGGGCGTCCGCGGTCTGCGAGAGCTGGTGCACGGCGGTCTGAGCGCGGTGTGGTTGCTGATCGAGAAGTCGCCGGATCGGCAGTTGCTCGCCTACGAGATCAAGACCTATCTGTTGCGTCATCGCGCGCTCGGGTCCGCAACGGCCGCCGAGATCGCCACTGGGCAGTACCGAATCCGAGACTCCGAGGCCCGGTTGTTCTTCGAGAAGTGTTCCGCTCACACCGGGACGCGATGGCTCGAGCCGGTGGCGTCGATCGCGCGTTTCGGAATGGCCACCCTCGACGGGCTGGTGCTGCGGTGGTTGGTCGACGGTGACGATCTCGAGGTGCTGGCGCAGATCGACGACCTGTCGGGGCTGATCGCGGGCAAGGCCGTGGACTGCTGAGACTCGGTGTGGTCGATGCTCGCTGGGACTTCTGGGCTGCGGAGTGTTTGACTGTGTAGGCCTGGCAACGACGACGAAGGAATACGCCGCATGAGCTCGATCGCCGGTGTCGCAACCACCGACACGACACCACTGTCCCGTATCGCCGCTGCCACCGAGGGGATCGAATCACCTTTGGCTGCAGTCGATTCGGCTGCCCTCGATGCCAACGCGGCGGCCCTGCGAGCGCGGGCGGATTCGGTGCCGATCAGGATCGCGAGCAAGTCGGTTCGGTGCCGGGCGGTGCTGGATCGGGTGCTCGCGGCCGACGGCGTGAACGGGGTCATGGCCTACTCCCTGCGTGAGGCGATCTGGTTGGCACGCCACGGCGTGGAGGACATCCTGATGGGGTACCCGTCGGTCGATCGCACCGCCCTCGCCGAGGTCGTCAACGATCGTGTGCTGTCGGGACGCATCACGCTGATGGTCGACGACGTCGCACAGCTCGACATCGTGCGCGACGCCACCGACAGCGATCTTCTCAAGCCGCGGATCTGTATCGACGTCGATGCCTCGCTGCGGATCGGGCCGCTGCACATCGGTGTCCGACGTTCGCCGCTGCGCGAACCCGAGCAGGTCGCCGCCTTCGCGCGGGCGGCGCAGGCGCGTGGGTTCCGGGTGGTCGGTCTGATGTTCTACGAGGCGCAGATCGCCGGTGTGCCCGATGCCAATCGTGCGGTGGAATGGATGAAGTCGCTCTCTTCCCGTGAGATCTCCACGCGCAGAACGGCGGTCGTCGAGGCCGTGACTGCGGCAGTCGGTCGGATCGAGATCGTCAACAGTGGCGGTACCGGGTCGATCGACTTCTCGGCGGCCGATCCGGTCGTCACCGAGGTGACAGCCGGGTCGGGCTTGTTCGCGCCGACGCTCTTCGATCGGTATCGCGCGTTCTCGGCCGAGCCCTCGCTGTTCTTCGCACTGCCCGCGGTGCGCAAGCCGACTCCGCAGATCGCGACGCTGTTCGGTGGTGGCTACATCGCGTCGGGTCCGGCGTCGGCGTCGAGGTCGCCGCGGCCGGTCGCGTGGTCGAGAAGGGCCAGGGGAGTGGTGACGTCCGGTCTGAGGTTGCTGCGCAACGAGGGTGCCGGCGAGGTGCAGACTCCCGTGAGCGGAGCAGGGGAGATCCGGATCGGTGATCGCGTCTGGTTCCGCCATGCCAAGGCGGGTGAGCTGTGCGAGCGGTTCGACACCCTGCATCTGGTGCACGCCGACGGGTCCGTCGAGGTAGTCCCCACTTATCGTGGTGAGGGTATGGCGTTCGGCTGAATCCCGTTCTCGCACAGGCCCATGAACGTTCCGAGAGTGACCAGTCCGGCCGGGGTCGACGGCAGGTACCGGGTCAGTGCCCGCGATCGGATCAGTATCGCGGCCCATTGGCCCCGCGAGACCGCGACGTTGAGTCTGTTGCGCGACAACAGGAATCCCATGCCTCGCGGAACGTCCTCGATCGCCGACGCGGCCATCGAGATCAGCACCACCGGTGCCTGGCGTCCCTGGAACTTGTCGACGGTGCCCACCGCGACCTCGTCGAGTCCGGCGGCTGCGAGTCGCTCGATGATGACGGCTACCTGCGCGTTGTAGGCCGCGACGACCAGGAAGTCGCCCTGGTGCAGGGGCCGCGCACCCTCGAAGGACTGCGGGTCGCGCCACTGCCGGCCGAGCAGAGTCTGCACACGGGTGACGATCTCGTCGGCTTCCTCCACCGAATCGGTGGAATTGCCGTGGTGGTCGAGGTACACGGTGTGCAGTCCAGGTGCGAGCGACTCCAGCGAACGGGCCTGTGTCACAGCACTGTTGGACTCCAGTTTGCCCTCGTAGGACAGCGCCGACACCGGGGCGCACAGATCGGGATGCATCCGCCATGTCGTGGCCAGGAAGTAACCGCGGTCGACGGGCAGCGTCGGGTGACCGCTGGTGATCCAACCCAGAGCCGACTCGTCGACGGGTTCGGGGTGGGTGCCCTGGCTGACCTGTGGCAGCTGCGCCGGGTCGCCGAGCAGCAGCAGATTACGTGCAGACACCGAGACGGCGATGGTGTTGGCCAGCGAGAACTGCCCGGCCTCGTCGATGACCAGGAGATCGAGCGATTCGGGCGGGATGCGGCCGGGGTTGGAGAAGTCCCAGGCGGTACCGCCGATCACGCAGCCGTCCTCGGCGTCGGTGACGAAGCGGGAGTACTCCGCCGGGTCGACGACGGTGTGGGCTGTCGGTGCCTTCTTGCCCACCCGGCCCGGGTCGACGCCGGCCGCCACGATGGTGTCCAGCACATTGTTGACCACGTGATGCGACTGGCCCACCACGCCGATGCGCCAGCGATGGACGTCGACCAATTCGGCGATCACCCGGGCAGCGGTGTACGTCTTCCCGGTCCCGGGTGGCCCCTGCACGGCAACGTAGGAGTGATCGAGATCGAGCAGGGCCGCCGTGACCGCCGTCGCGTAATCCCCGGCGCGGACCTCGGGAAGACCTGTGCCGGAACGGGTTCGGGGTGGGGACAGGGTCAGCAGATCGGCGACGGCCGTGCGCGGAAGGTGCGGCAGTGCCGCGCCGACCTCGGCGGCGGCCGCAACGATCGCCTGCTCCAGGTACTTGGTCGCCGGAGGCGGTTCGGGTGCGGTGGCGATGGGGAAGTCGGGGTACTCGTCCACTCCCTTGCGAAGGTTCTCCTGCACCACCACCATGTCGAGGGTGCCCTCGTACCCTGCCTGCACGATCTCGACCGTCGTGGTCGCGCGATGGGTCGGCTGCTGCTTCGGCAGCCCCTCCGGCGCCGGGTCGTCGTAGAGCAGCTTGACCTTCGAGCTCGACAGGACTCCGTTGCTCAGGTGCCCCAGTAGTTTGAGCTGCCGTCGCAGGACGCGTTGATTCGGTGCGGTTTTCATCCAGTCGTGCACCAGTTCGGCGCGCTCGACCTTCAGCACGTCGGCAGCGTCGGCCCACTCGTCCAACGGGTGCGTCAGGCGGTCGAAGTGCGCCCACCAGAACGGCTTTCGTTCGCGTCGGTGATACCCGATGGAACCGGCGAACAGTGCGACGGCCTGTTGCGTCGAGGTGCGCTCCCACGGCAGACCGGCGTACTCGGCGAGTTCGAGCTCGAGCGGGCTGGCGGTGTCCACGGCAGCGTCTTCGAGCTCGAGGTGTTGCGTCGTCCGCGGGTGCACCCCGGCATCCGACGCGCGCGCCAGCAACCAATCCCGCAGTCGCTGAGTCGATTCGCAGTCGGTGCGGTTGTACTCGGCGATCTCGGAGAGCAGTGCCGCGGCCTCGGCGTCCTTGCCCTGATCTCGCAGATCGCACCAGTTCGCGTATTCGACGATCGACGCGGCCGCGTCGGTGACGTCTCCGTCGCGGGTGGCGGGCATGTACAGGGGTTCGAGCTTCTTGATGCTGTAGGACCTGGCTCCGATGCGTACCGCAGATCGCACGATCGGATAGAGGTCGACCAGAACGTCGTCCCGCAGTAGGTCGTCGACCGCGTCCTCACCGACGCCGTAGCGTCCGGCGAGGCGCAGCAGCGCGGTCTTCTCGTACGGCGCGTAGTGGTAGACGTGCATGTTCGGGTGAGCCGCGCGTCGGGTGGTCACGTAGTCGAGGAAGTCGATCAGGGCGCGTCGTTCCTGCGCGCGATCGTGCGCCCAGAACGGCAGGAACTCACCGTCGGCGGTGTGGACACCGAACAGGTACTCGAGTCCCCACTCGGAACTGCCTGCCTCTGCCCACAGGGGATCGCCCTCGAAGTCGAAGAAGATGTCGCCCGGATCGGGCTCGGGAATCACACCGAGGGCGTCGGCGTCGAAGATCTCGAACTCGGCGTCGCCACTGTTTTCCTGGCGCACCTGGAGCTCGGCTTGAGCTCGCAGGTTGGTCAGTGTGCGCGACGACATGCCCTCTACGGTCCCGGTCGACGCAGCCAGCTCGTCCACCGTGGCGATTCCCGCGTCGAGCAGTCTCTCCCGGGTACTCGCGCGCATCCCGGCGACGAGAACCAGGTCGCGGTGCTGTTCCACCTCGATCGTGCAGGCCTCGCACTGCCCGCAGCCGGAGTAGCGCGGGTCGAACCAGTCGACGACGGTGCCCTCGGCGTGGTGTTCGTCGAGGATGTGTTGCAGGTGTTCCCTGGACTGCCGGTAGACCGGAAGGATCTCGGCGAGCGAGTGGACGGAGTCGCTGCCGTCGCCGAGCATCAGGTGCACCTCGTCGCTCGGAGTGATCCCGCCGGACCGCAGCGCGTCCGCGTACGCCGCCAACTGCAGCAGTGCCGGAACCTTGGCGTGCCGAGAGAGCTTCGTGTCGTACACCGCGTACCGATCGCCCTCGGCCACCAGAAAGTCGCAGAAACCGAGGAATCGTCCGTCGAAGAAGGTCGCCTGGTACACCACCGGTGTGCGCGCAGTCAGAGCGGTGAAGGTTGCCCACGCGGCGTCGGCAAGTTCCTGATCGGTACGCCCCGGTCGATCCATCGTCAGGACGCCGCCGGGGAACCGCCGCTGGAATGTCTCGAGTTGGCGGCGTTCGTGCTCGAATCCGAGTGCGGAGGTGCGGTCGAGCATCGGATCGGGGGTGGTCGTTGTCCGCGGGATCAGTCCGCTCAGCCCGTCGAGTCGGCGCAGCAGTCCGAATTCGCACGACGCTGCCGCGGCGAGGTCGCTGGCGCTGTAGATGACGCGATCGCCGATGAGGAACACGCGCCCACCCTAGTCACCGCCGGGAGCGGCACCGGTCACGTTGCGCGCGGATGCCGTCGCGAGGAGGCAAAATGATCGAATGCCTTTTTTCGACGGAGCCACCGGTGCTGTCCATTACCGAAACTGGACTGTTCCCGATGCTCGTTTCGGTCTCGTCTTTCTGCACGGTCTCGGCCAGAACAGCGGCCACTATCACCGCTTCGCTCGGGTCCTCAACGGACGCGGGGTCGACGTGTGGGCGGTCGATCACGTGGGCCACGGCCTCACCGAAGGTGAGTTGACCGACGCCGCTCAGATTCCCGGCCTCGCGCAGAATGCGCTGCAGTTGCTCGACATCGCCGAAGCCGAGCACCCCGAGTTGTCGTTCGCCCTGATGGGTCATTCCCTCGGCGCGGCCACGGCCATCGCGGCCCTCGGAGCGCATCCCGAGGCGGTTCGGTGCGCGGTGCTGTGCGGCACCCCCAAGTCCGTGACCGGCTCGGCCAACGATCTCGCCGACAACGTGATTCCGATCCTCGCGGTACACGGAGTCGACGATCGCCTGGCTCCGATCGATGCGGTGCGCGAGTGGATCGGCAGTGTTCCCGACTCGTCACTGCGTGAATTCGAGGACGGGGGCCACGACCTGCTGCACGAGAAGATCCATCTGCAGGTGACCTCGGTGGTGGCGGAGTTCCTCGACGATCACATGTCCTGACCCGACGACGAGGGCCCGGTGCGCATCGCACCGGGCCCTCGTCGTCGGATGGTCGATCTACGAGTAGATCGCCTCGATGTCGCTGCCGCGCTCGGCGTGGATGATGTTGCGCTTGAGCTTCATCGTGGGGGTGAGCTCACCGGTTTCGACGGTGAAATCGTTCTCGAGGATCGTGTACTTCTTGATCTGCTCGGGGTTGGAGACCTTCTTGTTGGCCTCGGCGACGGCCTTGTCGATCTCGGCGACGAGGTCGGCGTTCTTCGACAGCTCCGAGAACGGGATGTCGGCCGAGAGGCCGTGTCGCTCGAGCCAGCCCGGCAATGCCTCGGGGTCGAGGGTGATGAGCGCACCGATGAACGGCTTCGCGTCGCCGACGACGAGGCACTGGCTGATGATCGCGTTCGCGCGGAGGGCGTCCTCGAGCACTGCGGGAGCGACGTTCTTGCCGCCCGCGGTCACGATGATCTCCTTCTTGCGGCCGGTGATCGAGACGTAGCCTTCCTGGTCGATGGTGCCGAGGTCGCCGGTGTGGAACCAACCGTCGACGATGGCCTCTGCCGTCGCCTTCTCGTTGTGCCAGTAGCCGCTGAACACGACCGGTCCCTTGAGCAGCAGTTCGCCGTCCTCGGCGACCTTCACCGAGTGGCCGTCGATGGGCTTGCCGACGGTGCCGACGCGCTGGTCCTTGGTGGTGTTGACGGTGATCGCCGCGCTGGTCTCGGTCAGTCCGTAGCCCTCGTAGACCGGAACGCCTGCACCGCGGAAGAAGTGGCCGAGGCGGGCACCGAGAGGTCCGCCGCCGGACACCGCGCGAGTGCAGTTGCCGCCGAGTGCGGCGCGCAGCTTGGAGTACACGAGCTTGTCGAACACCGTGTGCTTGAGGTTCAGGACGAGCCCGGCTCCGCCCTTCTCCTGGGCCTCGCTCCACTCGATGGCCGTCGCGGCGGCCTTGTCGAAGATCGAACCCTTGCCGCCGTCGTGCGCCTTCTGCTTGGCGGAGTTGTAGACCTTCTCGAACACGCGCGGCACCGACAGGATGAAATCCGGCTTGAAGACGGCGAACTGATCCACCAGCGTCGTCACGTCCGAGGTGTGCCCGACGGTGACCTTGGACTCGAACGAGCCGAACGACACGGCGCGGGCGAACACGTGCGCCATCGGGAGGAACATCAGTGTGCGATTGCCCTCCTTCATCGAGTCGTGCAGCGCGATCTGGGTGGCCTGAACCTCGGCGTAGAAGTTGGCGTGTGTGAGCTGGACGCCCTTGGGGCGACCGGTGGTGCCCGAGGTGTAGATCAGGGTGGCGGGCGAAGCCGCGCTGACCTGATGGCGTCGCGCGTGCAGATCCTCGTCGCTGACCCCGGCACCACGGGTGGTCAGTTCTTCGATGGCTCCGGCGTCGATCTGCAGAACCTCACGCAGATCCTTGGCACCCTCGGTGACCTCTTTGAGGTTCGAGGCGTGCGCTGCGGTCTCGACGACGAGCAGCTTGGTGGCGGAGTCCTCGAGGATCCATTGCGCCTGATCGGCGGAGGATGTCTCGTAGATCGCGACGGTGCAGCCGCCTGCCGACCAGATGGCGTAGTCGAGGACGACCCACTCGTAACGCGTCGCGCTGAGGATGGCGACTCGGTCGCCGAGTTCGATTCCGGACGCGATCAGTCCCTTGGCCGCTGCGGCGACCTCTTTCGCGAACCGAGCTGCGGTGACGTCGGTCCAGTTGCCGTTCTCCAGTCGCTGGAAGGGTACGAAGTTCGGCGATTCCTTCTCGTACCTGTAGACGGTGTCGGCCATGGATGCGTCGTCAGGAATGGTGAACGACGCCGGCACAGAATATTCGCGCACTGCTGGACCCCTTACGGAAAAATAGCGTGGTAGTTGTGCATTTCATCACATTCGAGGCCGTGGCGCACCATCCGGGGTGTCCGGTTTGTCGACTTTGCCGCGAGTCCGAGGGAGTTGAGTGTGACTCGGGGTACAACTTAACTGCCTGCAGTCGGGTTCGGGCGTCGGGTTGCCGGTGTGAGGCCGCTCGCACCGCATGCCGTCGTGACCGGTTTCGTCACCTGATCAGCGTAGAAGGGGTCGCGGTGCCCGAGCAGGTACTAAACTCGTGCAACATATGAGCACTTCAGAAACTGAACAGGATGCCGCCGTGACGTCGGACGAGACGAATTCGCCCCCTCAGGAGTCCGCCTCCGATCCGGTCCGCGCGAGCGAGTCGTCCTCGGCGACGGGTGACGACATCACTTTTGCCGATCTCGGCATCGACGAGCGGGTCCTGAAGGCCCTGCGTGACGTGGGATACGAGACGCCGTCGCCCATCCAGGCGGCCACCATTCCGCCGCTGATGGCCGGCAACGATGTCGTCGGCCTCGCGCAGACCGGAACCGGCAAGACCGCAGCGTTCGCAGTGCCGATCCTGTCGCGGCTCGACGTCTCGCGTCGAGTACCGCAGGCCCTGGTGCTGGCCCCGACCCGGGAGCTCGCGCTTCAGGTCGCCGAGGCGTTCGGCAAGTACGCCACGCACATTCCGGGTCTGCACATCCTGCCGATCTACGGCGGTCAGGCGTACGGCATACAGCTCTCGGGCCTGCGTAAGGGCGCGCAGATCATCGTCGGTACCCCCGGTCGCGTCATCGACCACCTCGAGAAGGGCACCCTCGACCTGTCCGGCCTCGAGTACCTGGTGCTCGACGAGGCCGACGAGATGCTCAAGATGGGCTTCCAGGAGGACGTCGAGCGCATCCTCTCCGATACCCCGGAGTACAAGCAGGTCGCGTTGTTCTCGGCCACCATGCCTGCCGCGATTCGCAAGATCTCCAAGCAGTATCTGCACGACCCGGTGGAGATCACCGTCAAGACCAAGACGTCGACGGCACCGAACATCACCCAGCGCTACGTCCAGGTGGCGCATCAGCGCAAGCTCGAAGCGCTCACTCGAATCTTCGAGGTCGAAGAGTTCGAGGCCATGATCATGTTCGTCCGCACCAAGCAGGCCACCGAGGAGCTCGCCGAGAAGCTGCGCGCACGGGGCTTCTCGGCCGCCGCGATCAACGGCGACATCGTGCAGGCCCAGCGTGAGCGCACCATCGGCCAACTCAAGAACGGCCAGGTCGACATCCTGGTGGCCACCGATGTCGCGGCTCGCGGTCTCGACGTCGACCGCATCTCGCACGTCATCAACTACGACATCCCGCACGACACCGAGTCCTACGTGCACCGCATCGGTCGCACCGGTCGCGCGGGGCGGGCCGGTCAGGCTCTGCTGTTCGTCGCCCCACGCGAGCGGCATCTGCTCAAGGCCATCGAGCGCGCGACGCGTCAGCCGATCACCGAGATGCAGCTCCCCAGCGTCGACGACGTCAATGCGCAGCGCGTGACGAAGTTCAAGGACTCCATCACCGACAGCCTCGGCAACGAGAATCTGGCCTTGTTCCGCCGGCTCATCGAGGACTACGAGCGCGAGCACGATGTGCCGTTGGTCGACATCGCCGCCGCGCTGGCGATCCAGTCGCGCGACGGCGAAGCGTTCCTGTTGAAGCCGGAGCCGCCTGCCCCGCCGCGGGCACCCCGTGAGCCGCGTGAGCCGCGGCCGCCGCGCACGTTCGACGAGGATGCCGCCAGCTCGCATCACCGCAAGACGGGCCAGGAGATGGCGACGTACCGCATCAGCGTCGGCAAGCGTCATCACGTCGCTCCCGGTGCCATCGTCGGTGCCATCGCCAACGAGGGCGGGCTGCGTCGAAGCGACTTCGGGCACATCAGTATTCGTCCCGACCACTCGCTGGTGGAGCTGCCCGCAGATCTTGCCGACGAGACGGTCGAGGCGTTGCGCCGCACCCGTATCAGCGGCGTGCTGATTCAGCTGCAACCCGATTCCGGCCCTCCCGGACGCAGCGGCGGGCCGCGCGGTGGCGGAAAGTTCAAGGGGAAGCGCTAGCGCGCACGCACGACCCCAGCGCGAGCGTTTGGTGGATCCGGCCTCGGGTATCCGCCCGTGCATGACCAACGTCACCCTCCGTGTCAACGGCATCGATCGCGAGATCGACTGCGACACCCGATCCACCCTGCTCGACGCTCTCCGGGAGAACCTCGATCTGATCGGTGCCAAGAAGGGGTGTGACCACGGGCAGTGCGGTGCCTGCACGGTGTTGGTCGACGGACGGCGGATCAACAGCTGCCTGACGTTCGCGGTTGCACAACAGAATCGCGACATCACCACGATCGAGGGATTGTCCGACGGCGACACGCTGCACCCCGTGCAGCAGGCGTTCGTCGATCGCGACGCGTTCCAGTGCGGGTATTGCACTTCCGGGCAGATCTGTTCGGCGGTCGCAGTGATCGAAGAGGCGAAGCAGGGTTGGCCGAGCGCGGTCACCGAGGACATCGAGGCCGCCGACATCGAACTCGACTCCGATGAAGTGCGAGAACGTATGAGCGGCAACCTCTGTCGTTGTGGTGCCTACTGCAATATCGTCTCGGCCGTACGGGACGCATCGTGAAGACCTTCGAGTACGACGCAGCCACCGCGGTCGACGACGCCGTGGCCCGCCTCGCCGAGAACGAGAACGCGATGGTGCTCGGCGGGGGAACCAACCTCGTCGACCTGATGAAGCTCGGTGTCGTGGGTCCGACGACGCTGATCGACGTCACGCGACTTCCGTTGCACGACATAGACGTATCCGACGACGGATCGCTTCGTGTCGGTTCGGGTGTGACCAACAGTGATCTCGCGGTGCATCCGGTGGTGCGTCAGCGTTATCCGGTGCTCTCACGGGCCGTGCTCTCCGGTGCGTCGGGCCAGTTGCGCAACATGGCGACCACGGGCGGAAACCTGTTCCAGCGCACCCGGTGTGTGTACTTCATGGATGCATCGAAGCCGTGCAACAAACGCGAACCCGGTTCGGGCTGCCCGGCCCGGACGGGTGAACACCGAAACCTGGCCATTCTCGGAGCTTCGCAGGCCTGCGTGGCGACGCATCCCTCCGACATGGCGGTCGCGCTGACCGCCCTCGACGCACGCATCGTCGTCCAGGGGGTCGACGGTGAGCGTGTGGTCGACATCGACGACTTCTACCGGTTGCCCGGTGACGCGCCCGAGCGCGACAACACCGTCGCCCGAGACGAACTCGTCACGGCCGTCGAGATTCCGGCACCGGCGGCCGGCACCGTCTCGACCTACCGCAAGGTGCGCGACCGGCAGTCCTATGCCTTCGCGATCGCCTCGGTCGCCGCCACTCTCGACGTCGAGGACGGGATCGTGCGCGGGGTGTCGATCGCGCTGGGCGGTGTCGCGCACAAACCGTGGCGGGCCCGCACGGCCGAGCACGCGCTGCTCGGCGCGGCCGCCGACGAGGCGTCGTTCCGGCGCGCGATCGCACTGGAACTCGATGCGGCAGAGCCGTTGCGTGACAACGCATTCAAGGTCCCGCTCGTGACCAACCTGGTCGCTCGCACGTTGGTCGAACTCACGGAGTCGGGAGATCGGTCATGACCGCATCGATCGGACAACCGATCCAGCGCACCGAATCGATCGCGAAGGTCACCGGTCGAGCCCGTTACGCCGCCGAGCAGCCGCCGGCCGTCGGGCAGCTGTACGCCTGGTACGTGCCCGCGACCGTTCCTGCCGGCACGGTCGAACGTGTCGAACTGGACGCCGACGCTACGGTTCACGCAGTCCTGTGGCACGACAACGCCGAGCGCCTGGGTGATGTCGAGGACGCCGAACTGCATGTGCTGCAGTCGAACACCGTCGCCTATCGAGGTCAGATCGTGGCCGTCGTCGTGGCCGACACCCTCCAGGATGCCCGCGCCGCCGCAGCCCGAGTGCACGTGCGCTACGCCGACGTGCGTTCTCCCGACAACACTCTGACCGCAGACCACGGTTCGCTGTATGCGCCGGAATCGGTCAACGCGGGGTTTCCCACCGACGTCACCGTCGGCGATCCCGATGCGGCGCTCGCATCGGCCGAGCACCTGATCGACAACTGGTACTCCACCGCGCCGATGCACAACAGTCCGATGGAGCCGCACGCCACCACGGCGCAGTGGTCCGACGGCGTGCTGACGGTCTGGGATTCGACGCAGGCACCGTCGGGTGTTCAGGGCGACCTCGCCACGGCCTTCGACCTCGAGCCCGAGAACGTTCGAGTGATCGCGGAGAACGTCGGCGGCGGTTTCGGAGCCAAGGGCAGTACTCGGCCCAACGTGATCCTCGCGGCGATGGCCGCACGAGCCACCGGCCGCACCGTCAAGTTGGTGTTGCCCAGGCAAGCTCTCTTCGACGTCGTCGGCTATCGCACCCCGACGCTCAATCGCGTTCGGCTGGGCGCTGATTCGACAGAAACCCTGCAGGCCATCACGCACGACTCGTTTCAGCAGACCAGCACGATCTTCGAGTTCTGCGAGCAGACGTCGGAATCCACTCGCCACATCTACGCGTCCCCGAACCGTCGCACCACTCACCGACTCGCGCAGCTGGACGTCGGAACTCCGCGCTGGATGCGGGCTCCCGGTGAAGCGCCCGGCATGTTCGCCGTCGAGACGGCCATCGACGAACTGGCTGTGGCCACCGGCATCGATCCGATCGACCTGCGGATCCGCAACGAGCCGGACGTCGATCCCGCGAGCGGCAACCCGTTCAGCTCACGCAGCGTGGTCCAGTGCCTGCGCGAGGGTGCCGAGAAGTTCGGCTGGGACCGCCGCGAGTCCGCGCCCGGTCGCCGTCGAGAAGGCAACACCCTGATCGGCATGGGAGTCGCGACGGCCAGCTACCCGGTGTTGATCTCACCGTGTACCGCGTCGGCGCGCGTGGAGCAGGACGGCACGATCACGGTGTCCGTCGCTGCGTCGGACATCGGGACCGGAGCGCGCACCGTGCTGCGCCAGATCGCCGCCGATGCCCTCGAGGTGGACGCAGATGCCGTCACACTCGAACTCGGCGACAGCGCTCTGCCGAAAGCTCCCGGAGCCGGTGGGTCCTCGGGTACGTCGTCCTGGGGGTGGGCCGTCACCAAGGTCTGCCACTCGCTGAAGGCACAGGGTTCGTACGAGCCGGGCAACTCTGCCGATGCCGACACCACCGACGACGTCGAGGGCCAGAAGGAGTTGGCGCGCATGGCGTTCGGCGCTCAGTTCGCGGAGGTCGCGGTCGACATCGACACCGGCGAGGTGCGGGTGCGACGGATGCTCGGGGTGTTCGGCATCGGCGCGGTGATGAATCCGCGGCTGGCCAGGTCTCAGCTCATCGGCGGCATGACGTTCGGACTCGGAATGGCACTGATGGAGAACGGCATCACCGATCACGAGTTCGGCGGGTTCGCCAATCACGATCTCGCCGAGTACCACATCCCGGCGTGTGCGGACGTCACCGACCTCGAGGCGGTGTGGATCGAGGAGGTCGATACCGAACTCGCGCCGATGGGCGGCAAGGGAATCGGCGAGATCGGCGCAGTCGGATCCTCGGCGGCCATCGGCAACGCGGTCTACAACGCCACCGGCGTTCGCGTCCGTGACCTGCCGATCACCCTGGACAAGGTGCTGACGCAGTGGAGTGGTCAAGTGCCCCAGGCGGCACTTGACCACCCCACTGGCCGCTAGGCCAATATCCGCTGCAGGAATTGGTGGGTGCGGGGCTCGGTGGGGTTCACCAGCACCTGCTCCGGCGTGCCGCGTTCGAGAACGACGCCGTTCTCGATGAACAGCACCTGATCGGCGACTTGCTGCGCGAAGCGGATTTCGTGGGTGACGATCACCATGGTCCAGCCCTGCGCGGCAAGGCCTTTGATGACGGCCAGAACCTCGCCGACGAGCTCGGGATCGAGGGCCGAGGTGGGCTCGTCGAACAGCATCAGCTTGGGTCGAAGGGCGAGAGCTCGCGCAATTCCGACGCGTTGTTGCTGGCCTCCGGAGAGCTGGAACGGGTACTGGTCGGACTTGGCGTCGAGACCGATCTGATCGAGGATGGCGTGCGCGTCGCGGATGGCGTCGTCCTTGGCGCGCTTCTGCACGATCACCGGTCCCTCGATGATGTTCTGCAGCACCGTCTTGTGCGGAAACAGGTTGTGGCTCTGGAACACCATGCCGCTCTGGGCGCGGAAATGTCGGAGCTGCGGCGCTCCGACGGGCTCGGAGAAATCCACCGACACGTCCCCGATACGAATGATGCCTGCGTCGGCCTGATCGAGTGCGTTCAGTGTGCGCAGCACCGTGGTTTTGCCGGATCCGGACGGTCCGATGATGACGGTGACGGTGCCGGACGGCACGCCGAACGAGATGTCCTTCAACACCTCGAGTGGCCCGAACGATTTCTTCAGTGCGGATACTTCCAGCAGGTCTGTCATTTGGCCACGTACCTGTCGAGTCGGACTTCGAGTTTGCCTTGGAAGAACGAGAGAACGATGCAGATCGCCCAGTAGTACAGCGCCGCTACGGAGTACAGGGTGAAGAAGTCGAAGGTCGGCGCCGCCGCGAGTTGCGCGACGCGCAGCAGCTCCGTCACCAGGATGGTCGATGCGAGCGAGGTGTCCTTGACGAGCGAGATCAGCGTGTTCGACAACGGTGGCACCGCGGTACGCAGTGCCTGCGGAAGCACGATGCGCTGCAACGTGGTTCGGTACCCCATCCCGATGGTCTGCGCCGCCTCCCACTGGCCCTTGGGCACGCTCAGTATCGCGGCACGGATGACCTCGGCCGCGTAGCCACCGACATTCAACGAGAATGCGACCACCGCGGCCGGGAACGGCGAGATCACGATGCCGAACTGCGGCAGCCCGTAGAAGATGATGAACAGCTGCAGCAGCAGGGGAGTGCCGCGGATGATCGAGACGTAGAACCGGGCGACGGCGGCGAGCGGCTTGTTCGACGAGATGCGTGCCAGCGCCACGGCGAGGGCGATGACGAGTCCGACGACGAAGCTGATCGCGGTCAGCGGAATCGTCATGGTCACAGTGGCTTCGAGCATCGGCCACAGGTTGTCGAGCACCAACTGCATCTTCGACGGTGCAGTGGTTCCCGCGTCCTCGCTCTCCGGAACAACGGTGTCCGCGGTCGGTGCGGCGACGTCGCTGCCGAAGTACTTGTTCGAGATCTCGGCGATGGTGCCGTTCTCACGCAGTGTGTCGATGGCCGTGTCGACCTCGTCCATCAACCCACTGTCCTTGCGGGCCACGAACGATTGCAGGGTCGTGTCTCCGGTCTCGCCTGCGATCTTCACGCCGGTGTCGCCGGTCTGCTGCAGGTACTCGGCGATGGCGAGGGAGTCGTTGACGGTGGCGTCGACGCGGCCGTCCTTGACGAGCGTGACCGCCTGGACGAATCCCTCGACGGCTTCGACGTTCGCGCCTGCGTTCGCCGCGACCTCCGCCCAGTTGCTCGTCGAGGATTGGGCGGTGGTCTTGCCGGCCAGGTCGGCGAGAGAGGTGATGGTGGAGTCGTCTGCGGCGGTGAGGATCTGGCCTTCCGACACCGTGTAGGGCGTGGACAGGTCGTAGGCCGACTGGCGCGCAGGAGTGATCGAGACCTGGTTGGCGATGAGGTCGAACCGTTGGGACTGCAGGCCGGCGAAGATCGAGTCGAACGGGGTCTGCACGAAGTCGACGCGTACGCCCAGTTCTGCACCGACCGCGTTGATGACGTCGATGTCGTAACCGGTGAGTTGTCCGTCGTCGCCCTGATAGCTGAACGGACTGTAGGTGCCCTCGGTACCGACGACCAGTACGCCCTCGTCCTTCACCCGGTCCAGTAGCGACTCCGAGGACGAGCTGCAGCCGGACAACCCCAGGATTGCGATCAGAATCGCGACCAGAGCAAGAATCGATCTGCGCACCATCTGCGCCCGCTTTCGCCGTATGTACGAGTGGAGCAAACCTACCCGTCGATCTCCAGTTCCGCTGACACCACGACGGTGTTGTTCATCGGCAGTGCGGCCACCCCGAGTGCGGTGCGGGCATGGGCACCGATCTCGGGACCGAAGATGGCGAGCACCAGATCGGAGAAGCCGTTGACGACCGTGGTGGTCTGAGTGAAACCGTGGTCGGCGTTGACCGATCCGGTGACGGTCAGCCACGCGCTGATTCGATCGAGGTCGCCGATCGCACGGGTGAGGCTGCCCAGCACGGCGAGAGCCGCATCGCGCGCGGCATCGGTGGCGGCGTCGAGACTCACCTGCGATGGCACTGCGCCGAACGGGCCTGCCAGGGCACCGTCCTGCTCGAGCGGCGAATGGCCCGAGGCGAAGACTCGGTTGCCGCGCACGCGAACCCACTCGAACGAGTACTCGAAACCGGGTGGGGCGGTCGGTTCGCCGGGCAAGGTGAAGCCCAGTTCGGTGATGCGACGTTCGATCTCCATGAAGGAAAACTCTGTCAGACCGCGATGCCGTTGATGGTGCGAACGGTCCAGCGAGAACCGTCGTGTTCGAGGGTCGAGACGCCCGCGTTGAGGATGCGTGGGGAGTGGCGTCGCCGGATCGCGTCGAAGATCGCCCGGATGACGCCGCCGTGCGCCACGGCGATCACCGCGGAGTCCGGATAGCGCGAGGCGATCTCGTCCACGCCGCGAACGCCACGCACGATCAGGTTCGAGCGTGGCTCCAGGCCCGGATACCGGCCGTCGGGCCAGTGCGAGTACGCGTCCCAGTCGGTGAATCCTTCGGCGTCACCGAAATGCCGCTCGGCCAGGTCGGGGAACTCGGCGGTGCGGGTAAGGCCCAGGTGCGCGCCGATGATGTCCGCGGTTTCCGCTGCTCTGATCAGCGGGGAGCTGACCAGGTGGTCCCACGTTCGGTACTCGAGTTCGTGGCCGGCCTCGCGGGCCTGGGCACGGCCGGTGTCGTTGAGAGGAATGTCCGATGAGCCCTGCAGACGCCCGTGCAGATTCCAGTTCGTTTCACCGTGCCGAACCAGTGCCAGAAGAGTCATAGTGAGCGGAGAATATCCCAGAGTTACCAGGGAGTACGGTCGATACGAAGATACGCGAACGAGCTTGGAGGATTGTCGATGAATCTTGCCCTCACAGAAGAAGAGGCCGCGTTCCGTGACGAGATGCGGACGTTTTTCACCACGAAGGTCCCGGCCGAGATTCGCGAGAAGAGCGCGACGGGTCAGGAGTTGAGCAAGGACGAGGTGGTCACGACCATGCGAATCCTCAACGAGAACGGCTTGGCCGTGCCGCATTGGCCGGCCGAGTTCGGTGGCCGCGACTGGACCGCTGTGCAGCGCCACATCTGGCTCGACGAGATGCAGTTGGCGTCGGTGCCCGAGCCGCTGGCGTTCAACGCCTCGATGGTCGGCCCGGTCATCGCGACGTTCGGCTCTCAGGAGCTCAAGGAGAAATTCCTGCCCAAGACGGCGAACCTCGACATCTGGTGGTGCCAGGGCTTCTCCGAGCCCGAGGCCGGATCGGACCTGGCGTCGTTGCGCACCACCGCGATCCGAGACGGTGACGACTACATCGTCAACGGACAGAAGACGTGGACCACGCTCGGCCAGTACGCCGACTGGATCTTCGCGCTCGTGCGCACCAACCCGGACGCGCCGAAGAAGCAGGCAGGAATCTCGTTCCTGCTCATCGATCTGAACACTCCCGGCATCGAGATGCGCCCCATCAAGCTGATCGACGGCAGTGTCGAGGTCAACGAGGTCTTCTTCGACAACGTCCGCGTTCCGGCGGAGAACCTCGTCGGCGAGGAGAATCAGGGCTGGAGCTACGCCAAGTTCCTGCTCGGCAACGAGCGCACCGGCGTCGCCCGGGCCGGACACACCAAAGTGCATCTGGGACAGGCGAAGAAGCACGCAGCGCAGACGAAGGTCGGCAGCGGCACATTGCTCGACGACCCCTTGTTCGCGGCCAAGATGGCCGAGGTCGAGAACGAACTGCTCGCGCTGGAGCTGACTCAGCTGCGCCTGGTGTCGAGCTCGGACGACGGTAAGCCGAATCCGGCGTCGTCCATCCTCAAGCTGCGGGGATCGGAATTGCAGCAAGCGACGACCGAACTGCTGATGGACGTCGCCGGGCCGGACTCACTGCCCTACGAGGCGGGCGAGGACATCGAGAGCGAGGGCTGGGCGCAGCGCTCGGTACCGGGGTACCTCAACTACCGCAAGGTGTCCATCTACGGCGGCTCGAACGAGGTTCAGCGCACCATCATCGCCTCTGCGATTCTCGGACTGTAAGGGAGCATCTGAAAGACATGGATTTCGAACTCAACGAAGAGCAGAAGCTGCTGCGCGACACCACTCGTGAGGTGCTCACGCGGGCCTACGACACCGAGAAGCGCAACAAGATCGTTGCCGGTGAACTGGGCTGGAGCACCGACGTGTGGAAGCAGTTGGCCGAGGTCGGGCTGCTGGGTCTGACGTTCGGCGAGGAAGACGGCGGGATGGACGCCGGTCCCGTGGAGATCATGGCCGTGATGACCGAGGTCGGTCGACGCCTCGCACCCGAGCCGATTCTCGATGCCGTCCTCGTTCCGGGCGGGTTGATCTCCGAGCTCGGCAGCGCCGAGCAGCGCGCGCGGCTCCTGCCGCCGGTGGCCGAGGGATCGTCGATGTTGGCGTTCGCGCACAACGAGTCCGGCAGCCGCTGGCCGAACATCGAGGTCGCCACCACCGCCACCGAGGACGGTGGATCGTGGGCGATCAACGGCGTCAAGAACCCGGTTCCGCACGGTGGTAGCGCAGACGTGATCGTTGTCAGTGCCGCGCTGCCCACCGGTGGCACGGGACTGTTCGTCGTCGATGCCGATGCGACCGGCCTCACGCGCAAGTCCTACGCCACCCACGACGGTCAGCGCGCCGCTCAGATCGAATTCGTCGATGTCGCAGCAGAACCGCTCGGTACCGCCGAGAACGCGGCAGCGGCCATCACCGGGGCCGAGGTGCGGGCTCAGGCCGCGCTGTGTGCCGAGGCGATCGGCGCCATGGAGGAGGCTCTGCGGCTGACCACCGATTACCTGAAGGCGCGCAAGCAGTTCGGGGTTCCGCTGGCCAAGTTCCAGGCGCTCACCTTCCGTGCGGCGGACATGTACGTGCTGCTCGAACTGGCCCGCAGCATGAGTCTGTACGCCACGATGTCGTTGGCGGACGGCAACGTCGACCCGACCATCGCCTCGCGCGCCAAGCTGCAGATCTCCCGCTCCGGTCGCAAGATCGGCCAGGAGGCCATTCAGTTGCACGGCGGAATCGGCGTCACCGCCGAATATCCGGTCGGGCACTACACCAGTCGGCTGGTGGCCATCGAGCACACTCTCGGCGGTGCCGACGAGCACCTGCGCATCCTGGCGTCGAAGGTCGCCGATCACGATCTCATCGGGATCTGACTCTCGTCGTCAGACGCCTCGGGCCCGGCCACCTGTCGAAGGTGGCCGGGCCCGAGGTCGTTTCGGGAGGTGTCAGCTGCCCGCATCCGCCGCGCCGACGAGGTCGGCCACAGCCCTGGGGTTCGAGACCAGGATCGCGTGCGAACCCGGCACCTCGGTCACCTGAGCGCCCGCCCGCTGCGCCATGAACCGCTCGGCGGACGTCGGGATGATCTGATCCTGCTGGGGGATCAGAGCCCACGACGGCGTGTGCGCCCAGGACGGTGGGCCGCTCGGCTCGAGCAGGGCGCCTGCGGCGATCGTCTTCTGGTGTGCGGCCATGCGAGCGGCCTGCTCCTCGCTGACATCCGGGGCGAAGAACGGACGGAACAGGGCGGGAGTGATGTACGAGTCGACGTTGCGGCCGATGATGTTCGACGCGTCGTCGACGACCGTCAGCCCGATCACCGGCGGTACCAGCGCGGTCACCGGAAATCGGATGGGATCGAGTTCGAGGGCGACGGGTTCGCCTTCGACGGGCATGAACGCGGCGACGTAGACCAGAGCCTCCACGTTGTCGGCGTGCACGTTGCTGATCACCGTGCCGCCGTACGAATGGCCCACCAGGATCACCGGCCCGTCGATGCTCTCGACCACGTCGGTGACCGAGGCCGCGTCGATCGCGGGCCCGCGCAGCGAGTTGTCCGCCGTCACCACGGGGTAGCCGCGGCCGCGTAGATCCTCGGCGACGCCGTCCCAGCTGGTGTTGTCCGCGAAGGCTCCGTGCACCAGCACCACGGTCGGCAGCTCCTGCGCGGAAGCGGGGGCGACGCCGATGCCGACCATCGCTCCCACCGTCAGTCCTGCAGTTGCCAGAAGAGTCGTCAGCGTCGGTTTCGTCATGCCCACAACCTGTCACACGCCGGAAGTTCGTGCGGTGTTCACCGCCGAGATCCGACCAGCTTCCTCTCAGCGAACGCTCGTATGCTTGGCTTGCAGCAGTGGCGTTCGTCCGACCCGGGCGATCGCAAAACCGTAGGTGATGATCGTGAGCGAGAGTTCGATGAAGTCTCGGATGGCCGAGTACCCACGTCCCCATCACTGCTTGTTGCACATCAGCGACACGCATCTCGTCGACGGTGGCGGTCGGTTGTACGGCGGCGTGGACAGTGAGTTGCGGCTCGAACAGGTGATGGCCGACGTACAGAACTCGGGTGTCCGCCCCGACGCGTTGGTGTTCACCGGAGACCTGACGGACAAGGGCGAGGCCGGTGCCTACGAGAAGCTGCGGGCGTTGGTCGAGCCCGTGGCCGAGGAACTCGGTGCGCAGATCGTCTGGGCGATGGGCAATCACGACGACCGTGCGATGTTCCGCCAGAAGCTTCTCGACACCGAACCGACCGTGCAGTCCATCGATCGCGTCCACGACGTCGACGGTCTGCGTGTCGTCACGCTCGACACGACGGTTCCCGGTCGCCATCACGGAGAGCTCGGCGACGAGCAATTGGCCTGGCTGACAGACACTCTCGCCACGCCCGCCGAGTTCGGCACGATCCTGGCGATGCATCATCCGCCGGTGCCGACCGTGCTCGATCTCGCGGTACTGGTCGAGCTGATCGATCAGCCGCGCCTGGCCGACGTGTTACGCGGAACCGACGTGCGATCCATTCTCGCTGGGCACCTGCACTATTCGACGACGGCCACGTTCGCGGGTATTCCCGTCTCGGTGGCGTCGGCCACGTGTTACACCCAGGATCTGAACGTGCCCGCCGGTGGATTGCGCGGTCGCGATGGTGCCCAGGGCTACAACCTGGTCCACGTCTACGAGGACACCGTCGTGCATTCGGTGGTGCCGACTGGCTCGTACGACACTGTGGGAGAACCGGTCTCGGCTCAGGAGACCGCACGCAGGCTGAGCGCAGCGGGAGTCACCATCGCAGACAGTGCGAGGCGGAAGACGTTCAGCGACGCCTAGCGCTGCTCTCGTTCCCACGGCGCGACGATGGGGAAGTACTTGTCCAGGAACTGCGTCACCGTCCGGGTGCGCAGGTCCAGGTCGACCTCCGGAAAGCTGCCGTCGTTGAGGCAGAAGAAGTCCACCGACCGTTTGGGCAGCAACTTCTCCATGGCGTCGAGGCCCGCGACCGTCGTGGTATCGATGTACCGAACCTTGGCGTCCTTCTGGACCACGGCGCGTCCACTCATCAGCGCGTAGTAGTGGTACAGCGAGTTCGTCACCGAGATGTTGGTGCTGGCGCGGAACGCGCTCGCGGCAGTGGACGCGAACTCGTCCGGAAACTCGTTCTCCATTTCCTGCATCACACTGCGCCGCAACGGTGTTGCCGCGTGTTCGAGATGCCGGGTCGTGGTCATACCGAATCTGTCCTGCAGGATTCGACGGTTCACCCGTGCCGCATTCTCGAAGCCGCTGCGGTCGGCATCGCTGTAACCCAACCCGATTCGCGTCGTCGCCTCGATGAACATGCTGATCCCGCCGGGGGAGAAGAACATCGACGGGCTGACCGGTCGGCCGAAGAACATGTCGTCGTTCGAGTACAGGAAGTGCTCGGACAAGCCGGGTATGTGGTGCAGCTGGCTTTCGACGGCCTGCGAATTGTGGGTCGGCAGCACGGAGGTGTCGACGAAGAACGCCTCGCTCGGCACGAACGTCACCTTGGGATGGTCGGCGAGCCACGCCGGCCTCGGGGAGTCGGTGGCCACGAAGATCCGCCTGATCCACGGCGCGTACATGTGCACCGACCGCAGGGCGTACTTCAATTCGTCGATCTGCCGGTAACGGGCCGCCGAGTCGTCGCCCTCACCGACGACGTAATTCGCCATCCGCCGCGCCCTCTGGGCCTGGAATTCGGCCGAGGAGCCGTCGACCCAGGAGAAGACGATTTCGATCTCGAAATTGATGTCCGACGCATGGTCGGCGAACATGTTCTCGATGGTCGGCCAGGTTCTGCCGAAGCGTTCGACGGTACCGCGGACGGCCTCGTCGGGCCGGATGTTGCGCCTGGTCAGCGAATTCTCGATCGGCAGCACGATCTCGGACGGGGAGAACGACCACAGTTCGATCTGCACGGCCGTCGACGCGCCGTAGTACAACCCACTGAACGGCTCGACGCGCGGCCGGTACAGGCGGACGATGCGTGCGTTCGCGGACGGTGACAGCGACCCGTCGGCCACCAGCACTGCTTTTCCGCGGGCGTCGACGGTCTTGGAGTAGAACGGCTCGGCGCGGCAGGCGTGCACCAGTGCCGTGGTCAACGCTTCGCGTGCGGCCAGTTCGATGGCGATGACGGGCCGTTCGTCGTTGCCGCGAACGAGCAGGTACTTGATGTGTGCGGCGTCGAGTACGGCGCGCACGAACAGCAGATCTTCGACCATCGCCTGGTGCGGGGTAGTGGAGGTGATGGTCAGTGCGTAGCGGCCGTCGTGGCTGACGACGTCGGATCGTTCGCTCAGTCGCGCTGCGGATGCGGCAGATTCTCGGGTGACGGCATCGTTGGTCTCGTGCTCCGGTGGAACGAGGTAGATATCGTGCGGGGCAGAAGACGAGGTGATGACGTTCCTTCCGGAGTCGCGCGCTGGCCGAGGGACCCCGGTGCAGGGTCAGTCTAGTGCAGGTCCGGGGCGCGTTCGACGCGCTGCGGTAGAACCCGACTCGCTGCGAGCAGGCCCACAGCAACTCCGGCGGCGTCGGCAAGGGCGTCGGCGAGCGATCCGGAGCGTCCCAGAGGCAGGATCGCCTGCAGGACCTCCGAGATCGCCGCGAACGTCAGTACCCACAGTGCGGTTCGGATCCAGTCGATTCCGGCCAGGCGTGAGGTGTACGCCAGCGCAGAGAACAGTACGAAGTGGATGATCTTGTCGCTGTGCTGAAATCCCGAGGGAACCCCGGACGCGGGGGTGAAGAGCACGATCAGCGCGACGACGAAGGTGACGACCAGGGGAATTCGTAACGTCGACTGCGTGAACACCGCCCGAGCCTACCGACGTTGCAGCACCACGACCGTGTCGATTCGCTCGTCGCCGTCCGGCGTCGTGCGGGTGCGGTGTTCGGCGTGGATCACCTCGAACCCGTCGCCTGCCGCAGCGACGACCGGTTCCGGTGCGAAGAGTCTGTGCTTGGCCGGATGCTGCGAGGCGTGGCTGTCGCTGGGACTGTGGCCGACGATCAGGAGACGTCCCTTCGGCGAGACCGCTGCGGCGAACCTGCGGGTGGTCAATTCGAGCTCGTCCGGTGGCACCTGGAGGAAGTGCACCGACACGAGATCGAATGCCTCTGTCGGAGGAGTCCAGTCCAGGACATCGTGCTGCTGCCAGTTCACCGCGAGTGTGTGCGGCTCGAGTGCCTGTTGTGCCGCACGGGCGCGGCCGAGGGCGACATCGGAGATGTCGACGCCGGTCACGTGCCAGCCTTCACCGGCCAACCACAGGGAGTCGGCACCTTCCCCGCAGCCGATGTCCAGGGCGCGGCCCGGAGTCAGCTCGGACGCTTCCTGTACCAACACGGCATTGGGATGTCCGCTCCAGATGGTGGTGCGCTGGTTGTAGAGGTCGTCCCAGAATGCTTCGTCGAAGGCACCGTTCTCGAAGTCCGGCTCTGCGGGGGTCCGGTCGGCGGCATGAGTGTGAGCGTGCGTGTGGTCGGCCATGGTTCGAGAATGCCCGCTCACGACCGTGGGCGCAAACAAATTTGCTCGATTGGCAAAACGCCGCCTGGGTAGAGTGATCGTTCATGACCGAACAGGAACGTGAAGTACTGACGTGGGCGACGTTCGGGGTCGCCTCGCGTGAACTCACCGAGCAGATCGTCGACGACGGGTTCGTCCCGGACATCGTCATCGCGATCGCTCGAGGCGGTCTCATTCCCGCGGGTGCGATTGCCTACGCCATGGGCGTCAAGGCAGCGGGCACCCTCAACGTCGAGTTCTACTCCGACATCGAGGAGACCCTGCCCGATCCGGTTGTCCTTGAGCCCCTTCTGGACACCGACGCGATCGTCGGCAAGAAGTTGCTCGTCGTCGACGACGTTGCCGATTCCGGCCGCACGCTGGCGCTGGTGATCGACCTGTTGAAGGCGCACACGCCCGAGGTGCGGTCGGCCGTGATCTACACCAAGCCGAGAACCATTGTGCAGCCGGACTATTCGTGGCGTGAGACCGACAAGTGGATCAATTTTCCATGGTCCACGTTGCCGGTCATCACCTGAATCATTCGCTGGAGACGTCGATCAGCACCTTGCCGACGGTTCCGTTCTCGACGGCGTCGTGAGCCGCAGCGGTTTCGCTCAGCGGGAAGCGGTGCAGCGGTAGACCGGTGGCCTCACCCACCTCCAGAACACCGGCTGCTGCCGCCGCGCTGACGTCCGCCTCGGCGTTACGCAGTGCCTCGTCGCCCACGGTGTAGAGGAGTACGAACTGGTAGCGGGTGTTGAGCACCATGTTCGGCCGGACGTCGAGGGTCACGGTGTCGCCGCCGTTGTTGGCGTAGACGGCGATCGATGCGCGGTTGGCTCCCACGGCAGCGTTGAGCGCGGCATTCTGGGCGGGAGCCACCTCGACGACGAGATCGATTCCGGCGGGGATCAATTCGCGGATCTCGGCGGCGGCGTCGCCGGTCTTGTAGTTCACCACGTGGTGCGCGCCCGCGGCGGTCGCCAGTGCGCCCTTCTCCGGTCCGCTGACCGTCGTCACCACGGTCGCGCCCGCCCAGCGGGCCAATTGGATAGCGGCATGGCCGACGGCACCGGCACCACCGGCGACGAGTACCGACTTACCGTCCAGTGCGCCCGGGTGCAGCCGGGTGGGTCCGTCCTCGGAGACGGTCAGTGCGCGGTGTGCCGTCATCGCAGGCACTCCGAGGCTCGCGCCCACGTCGAATCCAACGCCGTCGGGTAGAGGAACCACCCGGGAGGCGGGTAGGACTGCGAAAGACTGCGCTGTTCCGGTCGGACGCTGATGCTGGGCGAGGTAGACCCAGACGCGATCGCCGACGGCCACGCCGTCGACCTCGGGTCCGACGGCGTCGATCACACCGGCACCGTCCTGGTTGGGCACCACCTCGTCGAACGCGAGTTCCTCGCCCGGTCCGGAGCCGGTTCGGTTCTTCCAGTCCGTCGGGTTGACGCCCGAGACCACGATGCGGACACGCACTTCGCCTGCGGCGGGCTCGGACACCTCGCGATCCTTCAGTTCGAGGACGGACGAATCGCCGGTGCGGGTGTACACAATTGCTGGAGCACTCATATTCGGTCCAACGCGCTCGGACCGCACCGATGTTCCCTGCGAGCACATCGGGGTATGCACGAGTGGTCAGCAGTGCCGTCAGAGGAGAAACGAATTTCATGAATCACAACGAAGTGCTCACCGACGCGTTCGGTCGAATCAAGGAGCTCGTCCACTCCGTCCTGGACGACATCCCCGCGGCTGCGTTGACGTATCGTCCGGACGCCGATGCCAACAGCATCGCCTGGTTGTTGTGGCACCTGACGCGGGTGCAGGACGACCACATCGCGGACGTGGCCGGGAGCGAACAGGTCTGGACGTCGGACTCGTGGTTCGAGCGTTTCGGGCTGCCGTTCGACAAGTCCGACATCGGGTACGGCCAGTCATCCGCCGACGTCGCTCAGGTCACCTCGAGCGCCGAGTTGCTGCGTGAATACCACGATGCCGTGCACGCGAAAACCGTTGCCTACGTAAGCAGCGTTTCGACCGACGATCTCGATCGGATCGTCGACGAGAACTGGGATCCGCCGGTCACCTTGGGTGCGCGGCTGGTGTCGGTGGTCTCCGACGACCTGCAGCATGCCGGGCAGGCCTCGTACGTTCTCGGCCTGTATACCCGGCAGGCCTAGCAATCAGGCGTAGAGCTTCTGCAGGTTCTCCAGCGTCTTACGGATGTTGCGACGCTGGAACTGCGGGAACGTCTTGCCGCTGGTGACGATCTTGTCGAACACGAGGGCCAGCGCGTCGGGCCACTTCGTCCGGTCGTCGGTCCAGGTCTCGGTGACTTTCGTGCCGCCCTCGACCGGCTCGAAGTCGTATCGCCAGGTTGCGTTCGCGCCCTTGATCTTCGGAGCGCTCTTGCCGATGGCATGGACGCGGAACTCGAAGGTCTTCCCCGGGTCGGCCGCCGTGACGGTGCAGCGAGTGACCCATTTCGCTCGGCCACGCTTGTTGGTTCCGTCGAAAACCATTCCCACGTAGGCACTCTCGCGGGGTTCGTGGACGGTGGCGCCGGAGTTCTCGGGGCTCCACCGACCCATCTCGGTGGGGTCGCTGATCGCGGCGTAGAGCGTATCGGCGTCGGCATTAACGACGATGCTGTCGGAAACGGTGAGTTCGCGCTTCACGACGATGCACCCTTCTTCAGGCCGGGATGGACACGAGTGAGCATCGGGACCAACAGTGTTCGCGGGGTGATCTGCGCGAAGATCGATCCGATGCGGTTGGCGGGCCCGGGGATCGACACCATGCGTCCCTTGGTCATGTCGTCGACGGCAGTCCTGGCCACCGTCTCGGCAGAGACCCACATGATCGACGGAAGTGCCTTCTCTGCATCGTCTTTCGCGAAGCCTGCGGCTTCGCCGAACCCGGTCTGGACCGGTCCGGGGCACAGTGCGGTTGCGGTCACGCCGGTTCCGCGCAGTTCACCGGTCAGAGACTGGGTGTAAGAGAGTACGAACGCCTTGCACGCACCATATCCGGCCTGTCCGGGCAGAGGCTGGAACGCAGCGGTCGAGGCCACGTTGAGCAGCGCGCCGCGTCCTCGTTCGATCATGCCGGGGAGGAACCGGGTGCACAGGTCTGCGACAGCGACGACATCCACCTCGATCATGTGCATCTCGGCGTCGGGGTCGGATTCTGCGACCGGTCCGAGTGTGGAAAGGCCGGCGTTGTTGATCAAGATGTCGGGGATCAGGCCGAGTTCGGTGATGCGGCCGAGCAATTCGGCTCGCGCCGTGCGGTCGGAGAGGTCCGCTGCGAGTACTTCGGCTCGGACTCCCCGTGCCCGAATCTCCTGTGCCAACTCTTCGAGCTTGTCGGCGCGCCGGGCGACGAGGGTGACGCCATGGCCACGGGATGCGAGCACGCGGGCGATCGCGGCTCCGATTCCCGAGGACGCTCCGGTCACGACGGCTGTCCGATCAGGGGCGGGACGAGGAAGGCTCATGGCTCCCACCGTAGCGAATATGCGCTGCGCAGCGCATTTGAATCCTCATTGAAGGTTAGCCTACTCTTACTTCAACGCTTCTTTGCTTGTCGAAAGGGTAACCATGTTCTCTGCTTCGTCGGCCGGTCGTCGGACTGCCCGCCGTGTGTCCCTGCTGTCTGCACTCGCTGTGTCGGCCCTGGTGGTCGGTGCGTGCTCGTCCTCCGACACTGCCGGGCCCGAGCAGTCGGGAGGCGGTGATTTCGCGGCCGTCACCATCGATTCGGCACTGGGGCAGGCGGTCATCACCGAGAAGCCGGAGCGCATCGTGACTCTCGGTCAGGGCTCGGCCGAGACGGCGATCGCGCTGGGTACCGTCCCAGTCGGTGTCGAGGAGTATTCGTGGGGTGCCGACGACACCGGTTACCTGCCGTGGGTACACGACGCGGTCACCGAACTGGGGGCCGAGCTTCCCGAACAATTCACCGGCGGAACCGAACTGAACATCGAGGCCATTGCCGCCCTCGAGCCGGATCTCGTTCTGGCTCCGTGGTCCGGCATCACCCAGGACCAGTTCGACAAGCTCAGTGCCTTCGCTCCGGTGGTGGCCTACGAGGAGCAGCCGTGGACGATCACCTGGGAAGATCAGATCACCGTGATCGGCAAGGCCATGGGCGAGGAACAGAAGGCAGCCGAGGAGATCGACAAGATCAAGGCGCGCTTCGCCGACGCCGCCGCCCAGCACCCCGAGTATTCGGACGTGAGCTTTTCGTACATCTACAACACAGGTCCCGGGACGCTCGGAGTGTTCCTCGCCGACGAGCAGCGCGTCGCGATGGTGCGCGGTCTCGGGTTGCAGGTCGACCCGGTGGTGAACACGCTCGACGAGACCGAGGGCACCGACTCGTCGGTCATCGGCTTGGAGAATGCGAATCTGCTGAACGATTCCGACCTGATCTTCACGTTCTACTCGGATCCGCAGAACCGTACCGACACCGAGAATCAGCCTGCGTACCAGCAGATTCCGGCTGTTTCCCGCGGGTCGGTCGTTGCGCCGACGGATCAGTCCTTCGTCACCGGGTCGTCCATCATCAATCCGTTGACGGTGCCGTGGGCACTCGAGCGCTACGTGCCGATGATCGACGAGGCTGTCGCGAAGCTCGACGCCGGCACGTCATAGCTTGATCGAGCGGAGCGGAGCAACCACGCGACTCGTGCACAACGCCGAAGTCCACGGTCGATCTGGCAGCTCGTGTTCGAGAGATGGGCGGCCGTAGCCCGGAAGATGGCGTCCGCGGGCTGCTCTCTATCGCCCTCCCTCCATGCTGGCCTTCGCTGGAGGTTCGGGCTGTGCCCGAGGTGGTGCCGCATCACTGCGGTGACGGCATTGGCGCTTCACCCGAATCAGTTTGTCGAGCAGTCTCTTCCAGCCCCGCACCGTGTTCTCGGTGCGGGGCTGGATTGTTTCTGCGGTTCGTGTGGGCAGGCTCAGGCGATGTGGGGGCCTGCGCGGGCGTGGGATGGTCGGGGTTGTCGGTACGGGTCGACGGTGGCCGGTGGGATAAACCAGGGGTGGTTGTCGACGCCGATGAACACTTCCCAGTTGGAGTGGTGGAGGAGTCGGTGGTGGAATCCGCACAGTAGGACGAGGTTGTTCATGTCGGTGGGGCCACCGTCTGCCCAGTGCCGGATGTGATGCGCTTCTGTCCAGGCGGCGGGTTTGCCGCAGCCGGGGAACGCGCAGGTGTGATCACGGGCGATGAGCGCCTTCTTCTGTTTGGCGGTGACGGTGCGTGCGGTGCGAGCAAGGTTGATCGGGGAACCGTTCTCGTCCATGACGATCGCGGTGAGCAGGCAGTCGCAGGCGAGTTGCCGGGAGGTGTTGCGGGAGAGCGGTCCCATCCAGGGCAGCCACCCGACGGTGGTGCCGTCACCGAACAGGTCCCGGTACGCGCCGCGATCTGCGGCACAAGGTGGATTCGTCCCGTCTTCCGCATCGGGGTGGATGGAGTGTCCGGTGTTGATGTCGACCGGATCTACTTCGCCGGTGTCGGATTCGGCTGCAGCGCGCGTGGTTTCGTCGTCTGCGATGTCGTCGGCGTCGGCACTGTCGCGGAGGTCGGTGAGATCGCGCAGGCTGATGTGCAGGTTCAGGTGCGGGCGTTCACCGCCTTCGATGGGTCGATCACTCGAGGCGAGGTACTGGTCGAGGATGTGTCCGAAGGCGTCGGCTCTGCGCCTCGCGGGGCTGCGATCGTCTTGGGTGCCGTCGGCGGCGGGTCGTGGTTCGGTCAGCGGGGAGAGTGCGGTGAGCAGCTTCTCGCCGGTGATCGCATCGAAGTCTCCTCTGAGTACCAGCCGCCCGTTCAAGGTCTTGGAGGCGAAGAATTCGTTGCGGTCGGTGTCGTCGGCGGGTGGTGTCTTTCCGCCGTAGGTGTCGTGGAGTTTGGTGATCGCTTCCCGGATGCGGCCTGTGCGTGCTTCGGGTCCGGTGGCAGCGGTGATCATCGCTTTCCGGGCTATGTCCTGGCCTGCTGGGGGGAGGTTCTTGGGTGGGGTTTCGGCGAAGGTAAGGATCAAGGCGGCGTGGTCGACGGTGATGCTGCCGGTGTTCACGGCGTCGGCGATGTCGGGGAAGTTCTTCAGTCCGCGGGCGAGGGCGACGATCTTGGTGGCCTTGGACGGTGAGAGCAGGGTGGTGGAGGTGAGCCAGCCTGCGGGTCCGGGGAAGCCGAGTTTCTCCCGGGAGACGCGGGTGTCGATCTCGGCGACGAGAGCGATCCGGCGGGCTTCGAGCAGTTGGATCTGGTGGGAGACCACAGCAGACTCGGCGAGGAGTTCTGCCTCGCTCAGTTGCCAGATCGCTGCGGTCATGGGAGCAAGTGTATCGAACGCGCGTTCGACTGGCAACCATAGTGCAATCGAAAACTACTGTCCTGCTTAACTATTCGCGATCCTGAACCTGTCGGTGCGTCGTGGTAAGGGGCCGTCGGCACCCGAAGATCGCATGTCTCGGCCATTGTGGGCGAAAAGTGCACACCCGAACTTTGGTGCGTTCCTCTGGACCGCCGATCCTGAAGGTCGTCCGCACGCGGGTTTGGGCGAGACGCCGAGTTCTGCGGCAGTGTCATTGCGCAGCGACGATTGGGTGCGATGGGCTGGGTCGGCTGGGCGGCTGCGGCAGGAACCTTGAAGGCGGCCGGTTCCGATCTCTGCGTCGCAGCCGGCGCAGTGGGCGTTGCGTGGTTGATACCAACGAGACACTCGACAGGATCCGACTGCACTCGGTTTCGCCGAGCTTACTGAGCGAATCGAAGATTTGCGGTTCAAGGATCCAACGTGTCAGTACACCTCGCGCTGTCGTTCTTGTTCCAATACCTGCTCCAGGTCGCTCAATCGGTTCATCGACGACACCTGTCGCGCGGTGCGGTGATTGAGTGCCAACATCTCGCGGTGCCGGTGCACGAAGGCCCAGTAGCCGGCGGTGAAGGGGCACGCATCGTCGCCCAGTCGCTTCTTCGGGTTGAATTCGCACGGCTTGCAGTAATCGGTCATGCGGTTCAGGTATGCCCCGCCCGAGGCGTAGGGCTTGGTGGCGATCACGCCGCCGTCCGCGTGTTGACTCATGCCGATCACGTTCACTGGCATCACCCAGGCGAATCCGTCGACGAAAGCCGTTGCGAACCAGTCGGTCAGCGCTCGCGGATCCCAAGCATGTTGCAGCGCAAAGTTTCCCAGGATCATCAGTCGGGGGATGTGGTGCACCCAGCCGCGGTCGCGCACGCCGTCCACCGTCGACGACAGGCATTTCGCGACCACAGCGTCGCCGTCCAACTCGAGCAGCCAATTCGGCAGTGGCTCATGCGCTTCGAGCTTGTTGCGCTCGAGGTACTCCGGCCCCAGATGCCAGTACAGGTGCCACACGTATTCGCGCCAGCCGAGGATCTGTCGAACGAAACCCTCCACGCTCGCCAGCGGAGTGCCGTCGCGGTGGGCGTCCTCGGCGGCATGCGCCACGTCCAGCGGTTGCAGCAGGCCGAGGTTCAGTGGGACCGAGAGCAGTGAGTGAGACATCGTCCAGTCGTCGGCCATCACCGCGTCCTCGTACTTGCCGAAGTCGTCCAAGCGGTAATTCACGAAGTGCGCCAACGCGTCCGACGCCTCGGCCGCGGTCACCGCGAATACTCGGGGTCCGTCCACTCCGACGGTGTCGAGGTCCCACTCGTCGAGGTCGGCGCGCACCTGCTCGTCGATGGCATCCTCGGTCGGCCACCACGGTTCCTCCACGCCCAGGGTCAGACGCCCCTTCGGCGGTGGCGACTGGTTTTCGGCGTCGAGGTTCCACTTGCCCGAGACCGGGTCGGCACCGTCCATCAGCACATCGAATCTCTTGCGCTGCTCGCGGTAGAACGTTTCCATCCGGAAGGTGCCGCGTTCGGCCGCCCAGTCGGCGAACTCGGCACGGGGGAGTGCGAACATCGGCGTCGGGAGAATCTCCGAGACCAGGCCTTCCTCGTGCAACGCGGCGACGAACTTCTCCGCCGCGTGCGAGGTGGGCTCGAACACCACCACGGGCTTGCCGTACTCGGCCAAGCCTTCCCGATACGTCTCGGTCTGGAGGTAGGTCATCCGGTCACCCAGCTCGTCCGCCAGATGACGCATACCCGACAGCACGAGATGCAGCTTCTGTCGGTGGTAACGCCGACGCCGGAACACGCGCAGGGACTCGATCATCAGCACGTCCCGCTCGGCATGCTCGTCCACCGAGTGAAAGTGCGGGCCGAGCTGATCACCGAACAACCACAGAGCGTCCATGACCCCAGTGTTCTCCCGCCGCCTGTGCGGCAAACCCGCGTCCGACACATGGCCGGAGGATGAACACTGTCGCCGACCCAGGCGCGCCTTACTTGACCACCGACCATCCATCGCATGGACTGACCCGATGCACGCTGAGTCTGCGCTTTCCAGAAGGACGTTTCTTCGCTCGTCGTCGGTGGCCGTCGCGGTGGCCGGAGTCGCCACGACACTGCCTGCGACCGCACACGCACAGGGCAGCGACCGCGGCTTCCTGCACGGGGTCGCATCGGGAGATCCGTTGCCCGACGCGATCGTCCTCTGGACCCGCGTCACTCCCACGCCCGACGCCACCCCTGGCTCCGGCGTCGGACCTCAGGTATCGGTGACGTGGCGGATCGCCCGCAGCGCGGACATGAGTGACGTGGTCTCCTCCGGAACCGTCGCAACCGGCCCCGACGCCGACCACACCGTCAAGGTCGACGTCGACGGCCTCGCTGCCGACACGACGTACTTCTACGACTTCCGGACGAGCGACGCGGTATCGGCCGTCGGGACCACGCACACCGCTCCGCGCAACGACGCCGACATCGACGCGATGCGCTTCGGCGTCGTCTCGTGCTCGAACTGGGAGTCGGGGTACTTCGGTGCGTACCGGCATCTGGCCGCCAGGGGAGACCTCGATGCCATCGTCCATCTCGGCGACTACATCTACGAGTACGAGACGGGCGGGTTCCCGGGCCGCGACGGGGTGATCCGGCAGCATTCGCCCACCCACGAGATCGTCACGCTCGCCGATTACCGTCAGCGCCACGGTCAGTACAAGTCGGATCCCGATCTGCAGGCGGCGCATGTCGGTGTGCCATGGATCTGCACGTGGGACGACCACGAATCCGCCAACGATGCCTACGACACCGGCGCGCAGAATCACACCCCGGGCACCGAGGGCGATTGGTCCACTCGCAAGGCCAACTCCGAGCAGGCGTACTACGAGTGGATGCCGGTACGCGCCGCGGGCACCGCGACCAACCGCCATCTCTACCGCAGGCTCCGGTTCGGCAACCTGCTGGAACTATCGATGCTGGATCTGCGCACCTACCGTTTGCAGCAGGTGTTGCCGTTCAACGGGCCCGAGGTCGATTCGCCCAACCGGACCATCACCGGTGCGGAGCAGATGCAGTGGCTCACCGACGGGATCGTCTCGTCGCCGACGCAGTGGAAGATCGTCGGCAATCCGGTGATGATCACGCCCACCCTCATCCCGCCGCTCGATCGAGATGCGGCCAGGGCCGTCACCTCGCTTCTCGGAATCCCGGAGGGCGGCCTGCCGTACAACGCCGATCCGTGGGACGGGTACACCGCCGACCGGCGCAAGCTGCTCGGTGCCATCGTCGACGCTGGCGTCGACAACACCGTCTTCATCACCGGCGACATCCATTCGGCGTGGGCCTGCGAGGTGCCGCTTGATGCGGCGCGCTACGCAACGACGGAACCCGCTGCGACCGAACTCGTCGTCACCTCGGTGAGCTCGGCCAACATCGACGACCTGACGCGTACTCCGCCGCACACGCTGGGCCGGGTCGCCGAGGAAGCATTCAAGGCACTCAACCACCACGTGAAGTTCGTGGACCTCGACAGCCACGGCTTCGGCGTTTTCGAGCTCACCAAGACTGCGGCTCGGATGGACCACTGGTTCCTCACCGCCAAGGAGGATCCGCAGACCGGCGTGTACTGGGGAGCGGGCTTCACCGTGGACTCGGGCACCCAGCGCGTCCGGGCGGCGGCACCGCCTGCCTGACGACGCGCCATACTGGACGGCGTGGCTGTACCGAAAATCGTCCTGTTCTACGTCTTCACTCCGCTGCCCGATCCCGAGGCGATCCGGCTGTGGCAGCAGACGCTGGCCGCGTCCAACAACCTGACCGGACGCATCCTGATCTCAGAACACGGCATCAACGCGACGGTCGGCGGCGACGTCGACGACGTCAAACGGTACGTCCGTGGCACCCGCAGCTATCCGGCGTTCAAGTCGGCCGACATCAAGTGGTCCGATGGGCTCGGAAACGATTTCCCGAGACTGAGCGTGAGGGTGCGGGACGAGATCGTCACCTTCGGAGCCCCCGGCGAACTGAAGGTCGACGCCGACGGCGTGGTCGGCGGCGGCACCCATCTGAGCCCAGAGCAGGTGCACGAGCTCGTCGATTCCCGCGGCGACGACGTCGTCTTCTTCGATGGCCGCAACGCCTTCGAAGCCGAGATCGGAAAGTTCAAGAACGCGGTGGTGCCCGACGTCGATACGACTCGGGATTTCGTCTCCCAGCTCGATTCCGGCGCCTACGACCATCTGAAGAAGTCCCCGGTGGTCACGTACTGCACGGGGGGAGTGCGGTGCGAGGTGCTCTCGTCGTTGATGGTCGCGCGCGGGTTCGAGGAGGTCTATCAGCTCGACGGCGGAATCGTCCGCTACGCAGAGACTTTCGGTGACGACGCGCTGTGGGAGGGGTCGCTGTTCGTCTTCGACAAGCGGATGGCGCAGAACTTCTCCGACCACACCGCCGTCATCGGCCGGTGCAGTGCCTGCGGCAATCCGACGTCCCGCTATCAGGACTTCGACGGCGACGCCGGCCGTGGTCTGCGGTTGATCTGTCTCGACTGCGCGTAGAGAGATGCTGCCCTTCCGGGACGGTCTCGCACCGCTGAGACTGCTGTTGCCGCATGGTGATTCGGCTGTCACCATCGTGGAGTATCTCGAACGGGAGATGCCCGAGGACGACTGGCGGCTGGCCATGCTCGACGCCGAAGTGGTGGACGAGAAGAGCAGGCCCATCTCCGTCGACACGCGGTACCGCGCAGGCAGTCAGGTGTACTTCTATCGCATTCCGGCGCAGGAGGTTCCGGTTCCGTTCGAGATCGGCATCCTGCACGAGGACGGCGATCTATTGGTTGTCGACAAACCTCACTTCCTCGCCACCATCCCGCGTGGCCGACACGTCACCGAAACGGCGACGGTACGACTGCGCAGGCAGTTCGACTGCCCCGACCTGACGCCTGCGCACCGACTCGATCGCGCCACCGCCGGGGTGTTGCTCTTCACCAAGACCAAGCAAGCCCGACGGCCGTATCAGGAACTCTTCTCCTCCCGCAACGTCACCAAGGAATACGAGGCGGTAGCGGGATTTGATGCAGCGCTGGAGTTTCCACGCGTCGTCCGGAGTCGAATCCTCAAAGAACACGGGGTCATGACGGCATACGAGGAGCCGGGAGAGCCGAACAGTGAGACCCTGATCGACCTCGTCGACACGTTCGGTACAGCCGCTCGATACCGACTCTTCCCGAAGACGGGTAAGACCCATCAGTTGCGAATCCACCTGTCGTCGTTGGGAATTCCCATCGTGAACGACCCGTACTATCCGGTGTTCTCTTCTATCCCGGCCTATGACTTCACCCGGCCGTTGCAACTGCTGGCCCGGGCTCTGAACTTCACGGACCCGCTCACCGGTGAGCCCAGGCGCTTCGTCAGTGCCCGAACCCTCGAGCCCTGACGGCCGGCCATCGTTCGTTCGGACGATTGTGACAATTGGGACGCGAGGTTAGCGTGTCGAGCGAAACATGTCCGACGAAATCGAAGAGGAGAACAGCGTGAAGCGTCGTCTTGCTGTTGTGCTGGGAGCCGCAGTCATCGCCATCGCGTCGCCGGCAGTCGCGGTGGCCGATACCGGAAGTGCGAGCACCGGTAGCGCGAGCGGAGTCTTGGGTGGTTTCGAGATGCTGTCGCGGCTCTGGGAGGCCTGCGCAGTAACCATCTTCACCGGACAGTGCACCGGTGTCGTCGCCACAGACGTGACCTACTGGTAACGCGTGCCCTGAGCCAAACCCTCCGCCACACCCCCGAACCGACAAACGCGCGCGCATTCGCCAGACGCTCGCGGAACAGGTAACCGTTCCGCGAGCATCCGGCAAACGCGCGCGCGTTTGCGTGCAGCCCGAGCTCTACTTCGCCAACGACCGCGCCATTCCGCGTTCGATGGCGGCGACCAGCTGCGGGCGCAGTTCGGCGGCGGGGACGATGTGGTGCACCGATCCGACGTTCTGTGCACGCTGGATGTTGTGGATGGCCTCGAATTCGGCTGCCACTTCACCCAGTTTGGCGTTGCGGGCGTTCGCTCGCACGGTGGCCAACTCGACGCGCAGGGCCGAGCGGGTGGCGTCGTCCTCGGCGGTGTTCAGTCGTGTCTCGAGTTCCTTGACGGTCGGATCCGCTGCGGTGCGGGCGTTGACGTCGCGGGTGAACACCACCGCTGCGGCGGGGGCACCACCGAGCACGGAGGCGAAGGAGCCCTCCACTGCGAGGACCTCCATGTTGTCGTTGAGCGCTCCGGAGAACACCACGAACGCGCCGCCGTGGTATCGCGATACGACACAGAACACGACCGGTCCGTCGAAGTTGACGATGGCGCGGCCGATCTCGGCACCGTATTCGAGCTGGATGTTGCGCAGCGATTCCGGTGATCCGTCGAAGCCGGAGAGGTTGGCCAGCACCACGATCGGCCGGCTTCCGCTGGCGGCGTTGATGGCGCGAGCGGTCTTCTTCGACGAGTTCGGGAACAAGGTACCCGAGGTCCACTGATCGGGGCCGTCGGACGGGAACCAGCCCTTGCGGGGGATGGCTCGCGATTCGATACCGATGACGGACACCGGGATTCCGGCGAGGTGGGCGTCGAACACCACGGAGGTGTCGGCGTCGGCCATGTCGGCCCAACGCTCGAGTACCGAGTGGTCCTGGTCCACCACGGCGCGCATCACGGTGCGAATGTCGAACGGCTTCTTGCGGTCGGGGTTGGTGACCGAGGAGAAGATGTCGCCGACGGTGGTGAAGTCGCTCGACGGGTGCACGTGCGGGTAGGTGCGCACGTCGCGCTCGGTCGGGTCCGCGGTGGCTGCCCGGCGCGGGAAGCGTTCTCCCGGAGCGGCGTACGCGTGATCGTAGTGCGCGAACAGGATGTCGCACGCGGCCCGCAGGTTCGGTGCCCAGTACTGCGCCTGGCCGTTGGGGCCCATGACGCGGTCGTAACCGCCGATGCCGAAGTTGTCCTCGGCCGAGACGCCGCCGGAGTAGTCCAGGGACTGCTTTCCGGTGAGCACCATCGCACTGTCGGGGGTCATCACCAGGATGCCCTTGGTGTGGGTGAGCATGGTGGCTTCGGCGTTCCAGTACGGCTGCGCGCCGACGTTGATGCCTGCGACCACGATGTTGATCTCACCGCCGGCCTGGGTGAAGGTGATGATGCGACGCAGTCCGCGCGAGACCCAGTCCATGTTCTCGGTGCCCGATTCCATGGAAATCGTTGCACCGGAGGACAATGCGAACCATTCGACGGGCGCGCCGAGTTGTTCGGCGAGGTCGATGGCGGCGACGATTCGCGAGCACTCGGCCTCGGCGACGGTGCCCAGTGCCTTGGTCGGGTCACCGAACAGCGCGACGCGGGTGATGCCCTCGGGGTACTTGGCGGTCGGGGTGGTCGCGACACCGACGATGACGCCTGCGGAGTTGCGACCGTAGGGGCGATCGACGGGAGCGAGCACGCCGTCGGCGTCGAAGTCGTACTCGGTGAACGTGCCGCCGTTGCTGCTGAGCAACGGAATCAGCTCGTACGGGTACACGGTGCCGCGGGCCTGCGACCGCTGAACCTTCTGGGTGTACTCGTCGAGGGGACGCATCGGCTCGGTCGGCGGCGGAGTGATCTTCGCGACGATTCCCGCGCCGGAACGGTACGACAGGCGCAAGGCGACCTCGCGTGGCGTCGCTCCCGGTGTTTCGGCCAGACGAGCGATGAGGGTGATCTCCTCGAGGCCTGCACCGATCGTCAGCGGCGCGATGTGCCTGGCGATTGTGGCGATGCGGTCGGCGGGAACGTTCAGTACCGGCCAGACGTAGAGCACGACGCGGTTGGCGTCGAGGCGCTTCTTGCCGCGTCCGGCCTGAGCGCGGCGGATGCCGTCGAGGCAGGCCGCCACGGTCCGCTCGATCTCCGGTACCGCGACGATGTTGCCCGCATCGTCCAACTGTGTTGTGACGCCGCGGATCTCGGCCAGGGCAACCAGTCGCTCGTCGGAGGGGTTGGCCTTCGACGTCAGGTGGAACAGGTACGTTCCTGCGCTGGCGGGCAGGCGAACTCCGTCGAAGTTCTTCAGTCGCCACAGGTCCAGTCGCTGACCGGTCAGCGGGTGCATGTCCCGGATGATCGTGTCTTCCACGAGCGGCTCGGACCCCTCGGCCGTCGTTCGGCGGTAGGTCATCTTTCGAGCTGTGGAACCGAAGGCGGTCACCGTCACGCGGCGCCAGTGGCCGGTGCCGGGGTGCGCGGCCAGCACGGCTTGGAGCTGGGCCGAGAGTTCGTCTCCGTCGGTCGGCGCGTCCGGCCACGACAGGTAGAGGTCAACGGCCAGGTTCTCCGGGGACGGTCCGGCGATATCGTCCACCGAGTCCAGAGTTGCTGCGAGCGAATCGAAGTCGGTGGCCGTGGATACAAGGTGCAGCCGTTCGCCCGAGAGCTCGAAGTTGCCGGTGACGAAGTGCTTGCCGTCGCGGTCGAAGGCCTTGACGTCTTCGAGTGTGCGGATCTCGTAGTACTGGCGAGTGATCACTTCGAGCAGGGCACCGGGATCGGTGATCCGTTGTGCCAGAAGCTCGATCAACGGTTCCGGGGTGGCGACGAGAGCTGCGACGCGGGCGGAGTAGTCGGCCGCGTCGGGGTTCTCGGCCAGGTACTGCAGGCTGCCACGGACGCCGTCGTAGATCTTCTCGCGTGCACTGCGGATCTGTGGCTCGTCGAACAGCCGGAAGCGCAGGTTGCGGGCGACGTCGCCGATGACGGGGTAGCGGGCCTGGGTGGCACCGATGAGGCGCTCGAGTACCTCGGCCATGGCCGGGGTGGCCTCGGGCTGCGTCGAGCAGTCGCTGAGCCAGTGGCCGAGCAGGGCCGCGATGACCGGAACCTGGTTCTCCATGCGCTGCAGGGCCAGGAAGACGCGGTAGACGGCCTCTTCGAGTTCGGGGGTGCGTCCCTCGTCGATGGCGGCGTCGTAGTGCGCGAGGGCACGAGTGAGCTTGGCGCGGAACGAATCCGGAAGCCCCTGAACGTCCGCGTCCAGCGAGTGCAGGAACGAGTGGAAGTGCTCACGGGGGGAGTGGACGCGTTCGTCGGTGCTCTCCTCGTCCATCGTCGGCCGGTTCCGGGAGAGTTCGCAGATATCGGCGAACGTGCCCAGCAGCGCCAGCTCGGCGGAGACCAGCCCTGCGTCGTTGCGCGGCACATCCGCACGCAGAGTCTCGTAGGTGGACAACAGGTTTCGAGCGCGTGCTCCGCTGACGTCGAAGCCGGTGATGAGGGCGGCCAGTTCGTCGAGTCGGTCCAGGGCGCGACGCTGCGGCGAGCGCTGCTCGGCGTCGTCGACACCGCGGAACTGCACGCGCGGTGCCTGTTCGGAGACCTTCTGCTCTCCGGCCTGATCTACGCGAAGCAGTGCCGCTCCGGCGTCGACCTGTCCGTTGACCGAGGCCAGTACCTCACGCACTGTGCCCGCGTAGGGAGACCGGACGGCGGTCTCCATCTTCATGGATTCGAGGACGACCAGGGTCTGTCCCGCTTCGACCTCGTCGCCGACGGCGACCGGGACGGCAACGACGACGGCGGGAGCCGGTGCGCGGACCAACCCGGCCTCGTCCTGCGAGATCTGGTGGCTGATGCCGTCGACCTCGACGAGGAAGTGTGCGGCTCCGGCAACGGTGACCACCTGGTAGCGGCGGTCGCCGATGACCAGACGACTCTCGTACTTGCCGAGGCGTTCGACGTCGACCTGAAGCTCGCCGATGCCGTCACCGTCGATGCTGTAGCGGTGCGTCCCGGTCTGGCCTACCTCGAGCTTGTAGGCCTGCCCCTGGTAGTTCAATTCGACGGTGCGGCCGATGGCGTGGGTGGCGCGCGGGCGACCGCCGCGTGCGGAGTTCAGGAACGCGGTGCGTTCGCGGCCTTCCTCGGCGTCGTAGGCGTCGATGGCGGCGGCGACGATGGCGATGTCGGCAACGGCCGTCGGGCCCACCTGGGAGCCGGCTTCGGTGCGGTCGAGCCAGCCGGTGTCGGCGGAGGCGGAGATGACTTCCTCGCGGTCGAGCAGGCTCAGCAGGAAGGACTTGGTGGTGGTGCCGCCGTCGATGACGACGGTGGTCTCACGCAGTGCATTGCGCAACCTCGCCAAGGCTTCGCTGCGGTCGCGGCCCCAGGCGATGACCTTGGCGACCATCGAGTCGTAGTCGGGCGGGATGACGTCGCCCTGGGCGATGCCGGTGTCGACGCGGATGCCGGTGCCGAGGGGGAACTTGAGCAGCTCGACCGTGCCGGGAGCCGGTGCGAAGCCGTTGTCGGCGTCCTCGGCGTTCAGGCGAGCCTCGACGGCGTGGCCGAATTCGGGCGGGCATTCGCCGGGCAGTGCCTGGCCGTCGGCGACGAGGATCTGCAGCTTCACCAGGTCGATGCCGGTGGTGTATTCGGTGATGGGGTGCTCGACCTGCAGGCGGGTGTTGACCTCGAGGAAGGTGAAGATCTTCTGCTCGGGCTGGTACAGGTATTCGACGGTGCCTGCGCCCTGGTAGCCCGCGGCCTTGACGAGCTCGGCCGAGGCGGTGCGCAGCTGGTCGGCCTGCTCCTTGGTGAGCAGCGGTGAGCTGGATTCCTCGATGACCTTCTGGTTGCGGCGCTGGATGGAGCAGTCGCGCACGCCCGGGGCCCAGACGTTGCCGTGGCTGTCGGCGATGACCTGAACCTCGACGTGCCGGGCGTCGGTGACGAGCCGTTCGAGGAAGACGACGGGGTCGCCGAACGAGCGCTCGGCCTCACCCTGGGTACGTTCGAGAGAGAGTTCGAGTTCGTCCTCGTGGAAGACCTTGCGGATACCGCGGCCACCACCGCCCGAGCGGGCCTTGATGATCAGCGGGTAGCCGATCGCCGCTGCGTGACGCCTGGCGTCCGCGCGGGTCTCGACGGGGCCGCCGGACCACGGTGCGACGGGGACGCCGACCTTCTCGGCGAGGATCTTCGCCTCGACCTTGTCGCCGAGCAGACGCATCGCGTCGGCCGACGGGCCGATGAAGGTGATGTTCAGGCGGGCGACGAGGTCCGCGAACGTCGGGTCCTCGGCGACGAAGCCCCAGCCGACCCACACCGCGTCGGCACCGGACTCGACGAGCGCGGCCTCGAGGACGCCGTAGTCGAGGTAGGCCGATCCTGTCGCGGGCTTGCGCAGCGTGACCGCTTCGTCGGCCTGGCGGACGAACATCGCGCGCTTCTCCGCCTCGGTGTGCAGCGCTACGGTGCGGATGCCGTAATCGTGTTCGGCGTTGAGCTCTCGGACGGCTCGGATCAGGCGTACTGCTGCCTCGCCTCGGTTGACTACTGCAATCCGCTTGAACAACGTATCTCTCTTCGCTCGGTGTGGGCGCACCGCGTCGGTGCGCTCGATGGAACGTGGATTGGTGCCGGGCATGCCATTTTCTCGTTCGTCATGCGGCACTCCGATCGGCTCATTCTAACGGTAACGAGGCCCTGTGCACCGCCAACAGCGTTCGGCGTGAGTGTGATTGATCACCAACAAGTGAAACATATTCTGTGGCAACCACTTTGGCCACTAACTCGCTGCCGAGTTTTGTTCACCTCGCAAACGTACTCGCGAGTAGCGTTGGCGCGAGGCGTAATTCGCCATTCGACCACTCGCGTTGCTACCGGCGAGTACATTACCGGTGGGTACAACTCGAGCCGATCGGCTCGAGTTGGTTCGCGCGTCGCCGAGTGCGGTCTCCCTCACGTGTCGCCCTCGCTCACCCGCGGCAGTCGCAGCGCGTTGACCCACAGCCTCGTGGCCGTTGCCAGCAGGGCCTCGGAGTCCTCGGGCGGACGGCCGTCGGCGGCGTCGACCACGAAGTGGTTGAAGGCCAGCCGGCTGATCATCGAGGACAGTGCGCGAGAGGCCAGGAGAGGATCGAGTTCCGCGTCGGCCAGGCCGCGGCTCTGCAGACTCTCGATGCTTCGGGCGTTGCGCCTGACGAAGGCATCGGCGCGTTCGCGGCGGAGGCGGCGGAACTCGGGATCGATGTTCGATACCTGCTCGAGCAGCGCCATCAGCTTCGCGTTGCGCTGGTAGGCCTCGAAATAGGCGCGGTTGCTCGCAGCGATCACTGCCACCGGATCGTCGTGCGGGTCCACTCGCTCGGTACCGGGATGCAACATGTCGTCCCGTGCCTGCTCGAGTACGGCGGCCAGGATCTCTTCCTTGCTGGTGAAGTAGGTGTAGAAGGTGCCGGCCGAGCACCGAGCGGCGCGGGTGATGTCGATGAGCCGGGAGTCCAGGTACCCACTGTCCTCGAAGACTCGGCGCGCAGCCGCCACGAGCGAGGATCGAGTTCGCAGCCCGCGCGGGGTGATCGGCAGCTCCCGATTCGGCAGCTCGCGGTCGGACTCCGGCGCGGCAGGCATTCAGTCTTTATACGTCATTCCCCGCGAGCTTCCGGTCGGATGAACCGGGTGAATCTCACTCCGCTGTCGAACTGGCGCGATTCGAGGTGCTCGAACCGCTGAGCGGGGAACGGATCGGCACCCGTCCCGGGCGAGAACAGGCCGATTCCCCGCCCGAGTACGACGGGATTGACCTTGAGGAACAGCTCGTCGATCTCGGGCAGCAGTTGACCGGCGAGGTTTCCCCCGCCGCAGATCCAGACGTCGAACTCCGAATCCTCGGCTTTGAGGCTCCTGACGAGTCCGATCGGATCGTCGTTCACCACGGTGAGGGTCGGGTCGTCCGACCGGGCGAGGGTGCGAGAGAGAACGTACTGGCGCAGGTGGGGATAGGGGCTGGCGATCCCGGCGTCGAGCGCCGGTTGCAGCGTCTCGCGGCCCATGACCAGGGTGTCGAACCGAGTGGGCGGACCGTCCAGGCCGAACAGGGCCCGCACGTGCACGGGTAACGTCTCGGGCAGCTCGGCCACGATGGCATCGAGGTGATCGCCTTCGGCCACGAAACTGTCGTAGCCGCCGTCCGGTGCGGCGATGAACCCATCGAGGGTGACCGCGATGTAGTAGACCAGCTTGCGCATTCGGCTCCTGTCGTGGTCGACGGGGTGAGAACCCGTGGTCAGGGCGGGCGGGTCGGTTCGCTGTGGGGGATCCAGCGACCGAAGTGGGTCTTTGTGACCCAGCACTAGAACATATTTTGTGTTCTCGGGACGCGATGAACAACTTGTTTTCAACGGCTAGTCTGGCCCGGGTGTGCAAACACCGTCCCTGAAACGGACGACCATTCGAGTATTTGTGGGGAAACTGTGACGGCTGCAGCTGCTACCGGTCGTGAACACGACGACGAGCTCAAGAGCAGGGTGCAACGCCTGCTGCGCTTCCTTCGCGAAATCGTCGAGGCGCGCTCGAACCCGGTGCTGCGTTTCGACGACCACATGCAGATCGAGTGGGTCCACGCCGGGGACGTTCCCATGCAGCTCGACCCCCGAGCCAAGCAGGGTGGTGTGGTGCTCCGTGCACCTCGCATCGCGGTCGACGAGCCGCCCGAGCCGCCTGCGCTGTTGTCGGGCTGGCTCGATCCTCAGGTCGTCGCAGACAGCCGCTACCGCGAGCTCGAGTTGGCCGACGCATCCTCGGTGACGTCACGCCGTCGAGAGGAAGCGCAGGAGTCCGACGCCGACTTCGACATCCGCAAGGCCTACGAGATCAAGCAGGCCTTCGAGGAGTACTCCGAAGCGTGGAAGGAATGGGCGCAGGAGGATCGGGATCGGCGACCGCAGGCCGCCCTGTACCAGGCACTGCAGCTGATGATGCAGGAGCTCGCGTCGCGACCGGAGTCGATCGAGCTCGTGGTGGCATCCGGCCTGTTGACGTCGAGCAACACCGATCCGCAGCGCAGCGTGCGCACTCACCTGATCACACAATCGGCCAGCATAGAACGGGACGTACGCACCGGTGACCTGCTGGTTCGCCTCGCCGCGAGTACCACCCCGCGGCTCGAGGACGGGCAGCTGCTGACCGGTTCGGACGATTTCGACACCTCCGGCTCCGTCGCGCTGGCGCGAGAACTGCGTGACACCGTCAGCTCGCCCATCGGGGACGGTGTCGCACGGTTCTTGCGGAGCTGGGCGACGCGGGTGCCACGCCACGAAATCGAGGTGCTCGATCGTCTCGGGCCGCCCGGGGCTCTCGCCTACATCGACGACGACCGCACGCTGACCGTCTCACCTGCCCTCGTTCTCCGCGTTCGAGACTCGTTCGCGCTGGTCGAGTACTACGAGCAGATGATCGCGGACCTCGAGTTCGCCGACTCGCCGGTACCGCTTGGGCTCGCGCAACTGGTCGATGCCATCGAGCCGGCAGATCGGATGGCGTGGCTCGAACGCACGGGGGCGGGGGAGTCGGCGACACTGGCGGAGGACCCGCTGTTTCCGCTGCCGGCCAACGCCGAGCAGTCGCAGATCATCGAACGGCTGGGGCGCGACAGCGGCGTCGTGGTCGAGGGGCCGCCAGGAACGGGCAAGACCCACACGATCGCCAACCTCATGGCCGGGCTGTTGGCGCGCGGACAACGGGTTCTGGTCACTAGTGAAAAGTCACAAGCTTTGCGTGTGCTGCGGGACAAGCTCCCGCCGGAGCTGCAGGAGCTCTGTGTGTCCATCACCGACCTCTCTCGCGGTGGTTCGGACGAGCTCAATCGCAGCGTCGCGAAGATCGCCGAGCGCAAGACCTCGTTCGACGAAGCCAGCGAGGTGCAGAAGATCGAGGCGCTGACGACGCAGCGCGCAGCGGCCCTGGCCCGCCGGGCCGAGCTGCTCGATCGGGTCAGCGCGCTCCGTGAGACCGAAACCGTTGTGCACGAGTATGTTTCCGATGGTTACGACGGCACCGTGTCGTCCATCGTGCGCAAGGTCAAAGCGGCCGAAGGTGCCCACGAGTGGCTACCCGGCCCGCTGCTGGCCGATCGGCCACCCCTCGACGGTGCTCAGGTCGATCAGCTTCGTAAACTCATTGCCAGCTCCGACGGCACTCGCGAACTTCGCTCGCGACAGGTACTGCCGCGTCCGGAGACCATGCTGCCGAATTCGGCCGAACTCGCCTCGCTCTGCCAGCGTGCAGGTGCGCAGATCGACACTCTCTCGCCCCAGGCCGCGGATCTCGTGGCGTTGCTCGACGGCGTCGAACCCGCCGTGTCCGCGGAGATCAGGCAACTGTGCGAGGAGCTCGCCGCCCGAGTGCGAGCGGTCATCGAACTCGACGGCTCCTACCCACGGTTGACCGATTCCGTGCTGTCCGGCGAGGCCGCTCACCTGTGGTCTCGGGTCAGCGGAATCGACGCGATGGTCGAGACGGCAGCTGCGTCCGATCGCTACGTCGGTGCCCACGATGTGCAGTGCTCGTCGAGCTCGCCTGCGGCACTGTCGGCGATGGATGCGTTCGCCAGCGCGCTGGAGTCCGGTATCGAGTGGAAGCCCCGGTTCCGTCGCAGCGAGGAGCAGAAGGCCGTCGAGGCTCTCGACATCGTCGCCACCGTCGACGGCCAACCCGCGACGACGGCCATGGCCGCGCGACTGGTTGCCGAACACATTCGTGCACTCGAGACCGTGCAGACCGCAGCGGTGCTGCTGGCCGACCTCGCGATCATCGTTCCGCTCGACGGCACACGTTCGATTCGCGTCAACAACGTGGCGCGGATCGCCGACCGGCTCGGCCTGGTGTCTGCCGTCGTCGCTGCCCGTGACGCCCTGGTGCAACGGCTGTACACCATTTCGCCTGCGGCACCGTGGATTCGGAGCCTGGCCGAAGCTCAGGAAATCGCCGGGGCCGCCGACGCCATCGCCACGCGCATCGACATCGATGCCGCACGCGCCGAGCTCGACGCCCTGCAGTTCGCGGTCGCGACGCGCATCGATGCCGGGCCCTCGCCCGAGGGGTCGAATCTGGTGAGTGCGTTGAGCACTGCGGACCCGTTGGAATTGGCTGCCGCCGTTGCGGCCTATTCGCAGGCGTGTTCCGAGCAGGAGGATCAGCTTCTGCTCGAATCGATGTCGGCGTCGTTGTCCGAGGTCGCACCCGCATTGTTCGACCTGGTCGAGGACACCGCGGGCGATGTCGAATGGGACGAGCTGAGCTGGCAGATGTCGAAGGCCTGGGCGTGGCGTCGGGCACGCGAGTGGGTCGGTGAGCAGCACCACGGTGGACTCGAGCAGCAGCTGGAAGCGGAGCTCGCGGCCGCCGATACGGACATCGCCTATCTCACAACACGTCTCGCAGCGGCCAGTGCCTGGCGTAACAGCCTCCAACGAATGACCGCCGTCGAGGTGCGTGCGCTGCAGACTTATCGAGAGCACATCTCCAGCATCGGCTCTGGAGCCGGTAAGTACGCCGAAACCTACCGCAGTGCAGCACGATCGGCGATGCGCGAGGCGCAGAGTGCGGTCCCCGCCTGGGTCATGCCGCTGTCCCAGGTGCTGGCCTCGATTCCGCCGGTGCCGGGCAGTTTCGACGTCGTCATCGTCGACGAGGCGTCTCAGGCCGACATCACCAGTCTCTTCCTGCTGTACCTCGCACCCCGTGTGATCGTGGTGGGCGACGACCGGCAGTGCGCGCCGGCTGACGTCCCGCAGGCCGGCACACTCGAGGACGTGTTCGATCGCTTGGACGTCTATCTGCCCGATCTACCCGAACACGTGCGTGCGACGCTGACTCCGAGGTCGAGCCTGTTCTCCATGCTCCGTACCAGGTTCGGTCAGGTCGTGCGCTTGCGTGAGCACTTCCGCTCCATGCCCGAGATCATCAACTGGTCGAGTCAGCAGTTCTACGGAGACTCCCCGCTCGTTCCCGTGCGCCAGTTCGGTGCCGATCGGCTACCGCCGTTGCGGCACACGTACGTTCGCGGAGCTACGGTGACGGGAAAGAATGCCTCACTGGTCAACCGTACCGAGGCCATCGCGATCGCCGACCAGATCGCCGAGTGCCTCGAGGACTCCGCTTACGACAACCTGACCTTCGGAGTGGTTGTGCTGCAAGGCCAGTCGCAGGTCGACGAGATCCGCAACGAGTTGATCAAGCGGATCGGTATCGAACAGTGGGAGCAGCGTCGGCTTCGGGTCGGTACGCCGCCGGACTTTCAGGGCGACGAACGCAACGTCGTGTTCCTGTCGATGGTGGTGGCACCCGATCAGAATTTCGCCACCCTCACCGCCAATCAGTACAAGCGGCGGTTCAACGTTGCGGCGTCGCGGGCACAGGATCAGCTGTGGCTCTTCCATTCGGTGACCGTCGACCGTCTCAAGCGTGCGGACCTGCGCAACTCGTTGCTGAGTTACGTCACCTCCGTCTCGCCCGCTCCGGCCGATCCCATGCCGGTCGATGTTTCGCGTGAGGTCCGGAAGGCGCCGTTCGAGACGCTGCTCGAGCAGCAGTTGTGGAACGATCTCGTCGAGCGAGGTTTTCACGTCAATCCTGGTGTCGAGGTCAACAACAGACGCCTGGCCCTGGTCGTGACCGGCGACTCCTCGCGTCTCGCCGTCGAATGCGACGGTGACACGTTCCTGTCCACCCCCGCGCAGCGGCTGGCAGATCTGCAGCGTGAACAGGAACTCAAGCGATGCGGTTGGACTTTCTGGCGGGTGCGTGAATCCGAGTACTACCTGGACCGCGACGCGGCGTTGGAAAGCCTCTGGACCACGCTGGCCCGGTTGGGAATCAAGCCCAACAGCGTTGTGGTGGAAGGTCTGGAGAGTTCGGACGGAGCTTGGACCCCGGTCCCACTCGAGTCCTCGCAGTTCGACGATTCCGGTGTGTTCGAGACGTCCACGTACGCCGACTCACCCGCGCGCCACGAGTCGGTGCTGTCCTTGTGGACCATGCCCCGGATCGACATCCCCGCCGAGGACCCGGCCGCATCGGATGCGCGACGAGCCGACCGCGAGGGATCCGCACCGACGACCACCAACGGTTCGGGAGCCGCCAACGGGGCGGGAGTCGAGAACGGCTCGGGCCCCACGAACGGGTCGGGATCGACCAACGGCTCGGGTATGACCAACGGCTCGGGTATGACCAACGGGCCGGGAACGACGAACGGCTCCGGTATGACCAACGGGTCGGGAACGACGAATGGGTCGGGAATGACGAACGGCGCGTCCGCCGCCAACGGTGGCGGTCGTTCCAACGGCTCCACTCGCTCGGCTCGGCCGATCGAGTCCTCGGCACCGAGTCGTTCGGCCATGACCAACGGATCCACACCCGCAAAGGATGCGGAGATCGATGCGTCCGCGCGGGTGGGCGATGCCGATGTGAGCAGCGGCTCGACCACCGAGCTCGACGAAACCGCGAACAGCACGACAGCGGCAACGGACCGGATCGTGGAAGCCGACGAGGCGGTCGCACAGGACGAGGCGGCCGCAGAGGACGAGACCGGGGCGAGGAGCGAGGCTCCCGATCTCGACGGATCCGATCCTGCCGAGGCAGCGGGTGATTCAGCGGGAGCACCGGATGCCGACGGCGAGCCGAGCGGGGGCCTCGAGGCACCCGAGGACGAGGGCATCGCAGAACACGAGTTGCCGCTCAACGGACTTCGCGGATACACCACCCGTCGTCGGCCGTAGTTCGGCGTTCCCGGCCGACAGGCTCAGCGCCCGCACCGAAGCCGTGAGGGCGACGTAGTCTTGGTCCTCGGGCTGCGCGCACGTACGAGTGAAAAGGGTTCGACGCCGATGACAGATCGACAGATGCAGCAACCGGAGCAGTCGGTCTCACCGGATCGGTCGCCGCGCACTCGGCGGATCGTTGTGCCTACTGTCGTCTTTGTCGTCTGCGCTGCGCTTGTCACGCTGCCGACCTGGACCGTCGTATTCGCCGGCGCGCAGTGGCCGCTGGCCGCGCAGTTGGCCGGATCTGCGGTTGCACTCGCTGTATTTGTGGCGTTGCCTGCAGCGATGTACATGGGCCACCGGCCGAGCGCAGAAGGTTCCTCCAAGGATGCGTGGGCGCGTATCGGAGACGTGTTGTTGGGCTCGGTCTGGATCGCGTTCGTGTGGGCGGCACTCTCGCTGCTGCTGCGGCTCGCGCTGTGGACGGGTGGGGTCGACGACCCACTTCGCTCGCGGATCGTGTCGGTGACAACCGTGGTGCTCGTGGTCGCCCTCGCGTTGTGGGGTCATTACGAGGCGATGCGAACTCCCCGCGTGCGACACACGACCGTCAGGATCGATCGGCTCGGGGCGCGATTCCACGGTCTGCGAGTGGTTCTCGTGACCGACACTCATTTCGGCCCGCTCGATCGCACGACGTGGTCGCATCGATTGACGGACGCCGTCAATGCGCTCGAGCCGGACGTGTTGGCCCACGTCGGCGATATCGCCGACGGCTCGGTCGATCGGCGTCGAACGCAGGCCGCGCCGTTGGAGTCGATGCTCGCGAGTGCGGCGCGCGTCTACGTCACCGGCAATCACGAGTACTTCGGTGAGGCGCAGGAGTGGCTCGATCACATGGAGGACCTCGGATGGAACTCGTTGCACAATCGCCATGTGGTGCTCCATCGCGGTGAAGACGCGCTGATCATCGCGGGCGTCGACGACGCCACCGCCGCAGGGTCGGGTGCGCCCGGCCACGGCGCCGATCTTGCTCGCGCACTTGCCGGAACAGATCCTTCGATGCCCGTGCTGTTGCTGGCTCACCAGCCGAAGCAGATCGGTGACGCAGTCGACGCCGGCGTCGACCTGCAGGTCTCCGGTCACACACACGGCGGTCAGATCTGGCCGTTCTCGGCGCTGGTTCGGCTCGACCAGCCGGTGGTGCACGGTCTGAGCAGACACGGTGCGCGAACTCAGCTCTACACCAGCCGCGGATCGGGATTCTGGGGTCCGCCTTTCCGGGTGTTCGCGCCCAGTGAGATTTCCGTTCTGACATTGGTCGCCGGCTGAGCGATCGACACCTGGCAGGATCGGTGGGGTGAAGAGAACCGAAGAGGTCGTCGTTGTCGCCACCGATCTCGACGGGACCCTGTTGCGTTCGGACCGGACCGTGTCTGCGCGAACGGCCGCCGCGATGGCTGCCGCAGACGCAGCCGGAATCAGGGTGGTGTGGGCCACGGCACGGGCGCGCCACTCCATCGACGAACTCGCGGCGTCCTGCGGATTTCGCGGGACCGCGATCGGTGCCAACGGTGCTGTCGTCCTCGACCTGGCCGACGGTTTCCCGGCCATCGTCGGCACCAGATCGGTACCGCCCGAGACGGTGGCCTCTGCCAAGTCGGTCGTGCGCTCGCTCGTTCCCGGCGTGGCCTTCGCGACCGTGGGTGCCACGCGATTCGTGGCCGAGGCTCGGTACGCCGAGCTGTGCGTGTTCGCCGATCACCACCGGCAGCCGCACGAGATGGAGCTGTCGGAGCACGGTTTGTCGGCCGACGTCGAGCCGACGGTCAAAATCGTTGCTCGACACAGTGATACGACGAGCGAGGAGTTGTACGAGCTCGTCGCCGCTGCGGGAGTGGACGGGGTGGAGTTGACTCATTCCGGTGCTCCGTACATCGAGATGTCCGCAGCGGGAGTCTCGAAGGCCAGTGCGCTGCAGGAATTGTGCGAGCGGTGGGGGATATCTTCGGGTTCGGTTGCGGCGGTGGGGGATGCGCGCAACGATCTGCCGATGCTGACCTGGGCGGGCACGGCGTTGTGCCCGTCGAATGCTGCTGAGCCCGTGCGATCCGTTGTCGATCGAGTCCTCGAATCCAACGACGACGACGCGGTTGCGCGCTATCTCGAGGAACTCACCGCGCGCAGGGCGGAACTGTGACGCGCGGTCTGCTCCCTGGGTTGCCGTATGAGAAGCCGGCCCCCATCGTCGGCGGAAACACACTGGGGAGCTCTCCGGGTTCGGGTGACGTAGCGATTGCGGCGCCACCGAATTCGGCTTCGTTCACCGACGGAACAGTCAGCTCGACGTGGTCGGCGGACGGTTGGAGTCGCGCAGCGCTCAGCTCCCCGCCGGTCACTGCCTCTAGGATCTACGGACGAGCGGACCGGCGCGGGTAGCCTCTGGCGTGTCGGTGAATCGTCCACCACGAAAGGCCCTGCTGTGAACGACGCCCTGTCGACGGAATCCTCCGAGCCCACCACGATCGCCGAGTACCTGAACGCACATGCGTTGCGCGTCTCGCCGCTCGACGGTGCCGCGGCGTCCGAGATCGGCATCACCGTGCCGATTCCTGCGGGATGGCAGACGCTCGATCCCGCACAATTTCCCGGGGCGACTCAGGTGATCGTGGAACCGAACCTGGTGGAGAACGGATTCGCGCCCAACGCGGTGCTTCTGGTCGGTGCGTTGTCGCGCACGATCGACCCGGAAGCGTTGATGGCATTGGGTTTCGGCGACGGACGTGCAATGCCCGGCTGGGTGGAGCGCGAGGCGAGCGCGGCGTCGTGGCTCGGCTGGCCGTCGCGATTCATTCGGGGTACGTACGTCTCGCAGCAACTCGAAGCGGCCGTGACGACGCGATATGTGGTGGTGGGCATCGAAACTCAGTACTTGGTGCAGTTGACGGTGACGACGTTGGCATCGCAGCTCGATGCGTTGGCGTTCGACGTCTCCGCGATCAACGATGGTTTGACCACTGGTACGTAGAAGAACGCGAGCCCCTGTGTCCGACGCGCGGGTCCGACTAGGGTCGATTCCATGTCGATGAGAACCGGTCGCGTCCGGCACCTGTCGGTGGTGCCGAACTTGTCCGACGCCGACGAACCGGCCGACGGCGAGGCGACAGAGGCCACGCGGCGGGGCCTGGTGAACTTGGTGCTTCGGGTGACCGTGGATCACACCCGTCCGCAGATCTGGCGCCGGGTGCGGGTGCGCTCGGACCTGCTGTTGTCCGAGCTGCACTCGGTGCTGCAGAGGGCTCTCGGGTGGGAGGACCGGCATCTGCATGCGTTCAGTGTCAGGACCGCCGGTGCCACGCGTCGATTCGAGATGGAAGAGTCGCTCGACGACGAACCGGACGACGAGTCGTCGAGCGAGGAGCGAGTGCGGATCGACGACGTGCTCACTGCACCGGGTTCCACCATGACGTACGAGTACGACTTGGGTGACGGATGGACGCACACGATAGTTCTGGAGCAGATCGATTCCGATATCGACGACCTCCGATCCGTCTGCCTCGACGGGGCGCGTGCATGCCCACCCGAGGAATCAGGCGGGCCAGCGCGCTATGCACAGGCTTTGGAGATCGCCGCCGACCCGTCCGATCCCGAACACGCAGGCGTGCTGGCGCGGTGGGGCGCGGCCTTCGACCCGGCTCTGTTCGACGCCGATGCAGTCAACACTGTGCTGCACTCGTTCGACGTGGGGCGTTCGGTCCTTGCCGAAGCGGTGGCCGCGGCTCCGGCCATCGGAAAACTGTTCGATCGAGTGCGTCCTACGGAGGTGCCGTCACTGATGGCGTTGCTTCCGCGGTGCGAACTCACCATCGAGAGCTCGATCGATCTACCCGTCGCCGAAATTGCGATGGCCAAGTTGACGTGGTTCCTGGGCAGAATCGGCGACGCCGGAGCCGACCTGACCGGTGCCGGCTACCTCAAGCCTGCATTCGTCGTGGCGATTCGAGAGGAACTCGACTGGGGCTTGGGCTGGGTCGGGCCGAGCAATCGCGAGATCGATCATCATCAGGTGACCGATCTGCGCGAGGCGGCGCGGCACCTCGGGTTGACCCGCACATCGAAGGGCAGGTTGCTGCGCACCAAGCTCGGTGCAGCGTTGGCTCACGACCCGGTAGGGATGTGGCGACATGCGGCGTCGCGACTTCCGCTGGGCAAGGAGACCTACGAGACCGACGCAGCGACTCTGTTCCTGATCTCCCTCGCCGCATCGGCATCTGCGACGCATCGTAACAAGATGCTGATCGAGACTGTCGCCGAATTAGGTTGGGCCAGTGAGGATTCCGGTGTCTTCGATGCCCAGTTCGCGGCGCAGGCCACGGTGAGCTTTCTCGATCTCATCGGTGCCCACGGTCCGCAGTTCTACTTCCGTCAAGGGGTGTCGGACTCACCGAGCTGGTCGCGCAGGTTCGCACGTGATGCACTGCTGAGCTGAGTCGACGAGAAGTGGTCCCGGTAATGCCGAAATGGGGCTCGAGTCGCGCGAGACTGCCGCTGAGCAGGCGATTTGCGTTGGTGTGGTTGGTGGCGTAACTTTTGTCGAGTCAGAGCGACGGACACCGACCCGGTCTTCACGGACTGGGTGAACGAGGTTGGACGTGTGGCTCGGCAGGTTGTGTCCCCCAAGAGTCGGGCCTTGTGTCCGAGACCAAGCTGGGATACGCTGGAACAGTTGCCCTCGAGGCCGACGGACTGTGTGTTCGTGGGGTGAGAGTGTGTGCGTGTTCTTTGAGAACTCAACAGTGTGTCGATGAATGTCAGTGCCGAATTTATTTTGGTGAATGCATTCGATGTATCAGCCATCCGCTTGTGGTGGTTGTTGTCGGGTGTTGTTTGAAATGCTAGTTGAGTTTTTTTGCTAGTGATTTGACTTGATGTCTTTGACTGATTCACGGTCCCTTGTGGGGTCCGTTGTTTCGCAGGTCTTTTACGGAGAGTTTGATCCTGGCTCAGGACGAACGCTGGCGGCGTGCTTAACACATGCAAGTCGAGCGGTAAGGCCTTTCGGGGTACACGAGCGGCGAACGGGTGAGTAACACGTGGGTGATCTGCCCTGCACTCTGGGATAAGCTTGGGAAACTGGGTCTAATACCGGATATGACCGCATGCCGCATGGTGTGTGGTGGAAAGATTTATCGGTGCAGGATGGGCCCGCGGCCTATCAGCTTGTTGGTGGGGTAATGGCCTACCAAGGCGACGACGGGTAGCCGACCTGAGAGGGTGACCGGCCACACTGGGACTGAGACACGGCCCAGACTCCTACGGGAGGCAGCAGTGGGGAATATTGCACAATGGGCGGAAGCCTGATGCAGCGACGCCGCGTGAGGGATGAAGGCCTTCGGGTTGTAAACCTCTTTCAGCAGGGACGAAGCGTGAGTGACGGTACCTGCAGAAGAAGCACCGGCTAACTACGTGCCAGCAGCCGCGGTAATACGTAGGGTGCGAGCGTTGTCCGGAATTACTGGGCGTAAAGAGTTCGTAGGCGGTTTGTCGCGTCGTTTGTGAAAACCCGGGGCTCAACTTCGGGCTTGCAGGCGATACGGGCAGACTTGAGTGTTTCAGGGGAGACTGGAATTCCTGGTGTAGCGGTGAAATGCGCAGATATCAGGAGGAACACCGGTGGCGAAGGCGGGTCTCTGGGAAACAACTGACGCTGAGGAACGAAAGCGTGGGTAGCAAACAGGATTAGATACCCTGGTAGTCCACGCCGTAAACGGTGGGCGCTAGGTGTGGGTTCCTTCCACGGGATCTGTGCCGTAGCTAACGCATTAAGCGCCCCGCCTGGGGAGTACGGCCGCAAGGCTAAAACTCAAAGGAATTGACGGGGGCCCGCACAAGCGGCGGAGCATGTGGATTAATTCGATGCAACGCGAAGAACCTTACCTGGGTTTGACATACACCGGAAAACCGTAGAGATACGGTCCCCCTTGTGGTCGGTGTACAGGTGGTGCATGGCTGTCGTCAGCTCGTGTCGTGAGATGTTGGGTTAAGTCCCGCAACGAGCGCAACCCTTGTCTTATGTTGCCAGCGCGTTATGGCGGGGACTCGTAAGAGACTGCCGGGGTCAACTCGGAGGAAGGTGGGGACGACGTCAAGTCATCATGCCCCTTATGTCCAGGGCTTCACACATGCTACAATGGCCAGTACAGAGGGCTGCGAGACCGTGAGGTGGAGCGAATCCCTTAAAGCTGGTCTCAGTTCGGATCGGGGTCTGCAACTCGACCCCGTGAAGTCGGAGTCGCTAGTAATCGCAGATCAGCAACGCTGCGGTGAATACGTTCCCGGGCCTTGTACACACCGCCCGTCACGTCATGAAAGTCGGTAACACCCGAAGCCGGTGGCCTAACCCCTTGTGGGAGGGAGCCGTCGAAGGTGGGATCGGCGATTGGGACGAAGTCGTAACAAGGTAGCCGTACCGGAAGGTGCGGCTGGATCACCTCCTTTCTAAGGAGCATTCTCCAGAACATGTACCAGCACACAGGTGCTCGGATGATGGTCTGGCAGAGCCCGTTTCGTTCCCACACGTGGAACGGCGGGAGCTCACGGGTGGAACACTGACAACGAGATCCTGCAGAACGCGAAACCATGTTTCGCCGGCAGGGACTATATCGATGCACTGTTGGGTCCTGAGAGAACACGTGAGTGTTTCTTTCTAGGCAAGACATATACGGGCAAGAGATTGTGTTTACATCGCATCGCTTCGGTGGTGGCTGGTAGCACGTGTGGTTTCTTGGTTGTGTGTTGTTTGAGAATTGCACAGTGGACGCGAGCATCTTTGTTGTAAGTAATGAAGAGCGTACGGTGGATGCCTTGGCACCAGGAGCCGATGAAGGACGTAGGAGGCTGCGATAAGCCTCGGGGAGCTGTCAACCGAGCTGTGATCCGAGGGTGTCCGAATGGGGAAACCCAGCACGAGTGATGTCGTGTTACCTGCACCTGAATATATAGGGTGTGTGGAGGGAACGTGGGGAAGTGAAACATCTCAGTACCCACAGGAAGAGAAAACAATAGTGATTCCGTGAGTAGTGGCGAGCGAAAGCGGATGAGGCCAAACTTTGTGCGTGTGATACCCGGCAGGGGTTGCGTATGGAGGGTTGTGGGGTTTGCATTGTCGATTCTGCCGGATCGGCCGACAGTGAGAAATTGTGGTGTTAGTCGAAGTGGTCTGGAACGGCCTGTCGTAGAGGGTGAGAGTCCCGTAGACGAAAACATTGCAACTGTCGTTGTGGATACCCAAGTAGCAGCGGGCCCGTGAAATCTGCTGTGAATCTGTCGGGACCACCCGATAAGCCTGAATACTCCCTGGTGACCGATAGCGGACTAGTACCGTGAGGGAAAGGTGAAAAGTACCCCGGGAGGGGAGTGAAATAGTACCTGAAACCGTGCGCTTACAATCCGTCAAAGCCGGTGCATGATTCGTCATGGCTGGTGATGGCGTGCCTTTTGAAGAATGAGCCTGCGAGTTAGTGGCATGTCGCGAGGTTAACCCGTGTGGGGTAGCCGTAGCGAAAGCGAGTCCGAATAGGGCGTATCCACCTTGTGTGGTGTAGTGGCGTGTTCTAGACCCGAAGCGGAGTGATCTACCCATGGCCAGGTTGAAGCGACGGTAAGACGTCGTGGAGGACCGAACCCACTTAGGTTGAAAACTGAGGGGATGAGTTGTGGGTAGGGGTGAAAGGCCAATCAAACTCCGTGATAGCTGGTTCTCCCCGAAATGCATTTAGGTGCAGCGTCACGTGTTTCTCACCGGAGGTAGAGCTACTGGATGGTCTAGGGGGCCTACAAGCTTACCGAAATCAGCCAAACTCCGAATGCCGGTGAGTGAGAGCGTGGCAGTGAGACTGCGGGCGATAAGGTTCGTAGTCGAGAGGGAAACAGCCCAGATCGCCAGCTAAGGTCCCTAAGCGTGTACTAAGTGGAAAAGGATGTGGGGTCGCGAAGACAACCAGGAGGTTGGCTTAGAAGCAGCCACCCTTGAAAGAGTGCGTAATAGCTCACTGGTCAAGTGATCCTGCGCCGACAATGTAGCGGGGCTCAAGTACACCACCGAAGCTGCGGCACTCACACAACAGCCCCATGCAGGTCTGCGGATCTGTGTGCAGGTGTGTGGGTGGGTAGGGGAGCGTCGTGCAGCCATGGAAGCATCGGAGTGATCCAGGTGTGGAGGCTGCGCGAGTGAGAATGCAGGCATGAGTAGCGAAAGACGAGTGAGAAACTCGTCCGCCGAATGACCAAGGGTTCCTGGGCCAGGTTAATCCGCCCAGGGTGAGTCGGGACCTAAGACGAGGCCGACAGGCGTAGCCGATGGACAACGGGTTGATATTCCCGTACCCGTGTAACCGCGCCCATGGTGAATCAGTGATACTAACCACCCTGAATCTCGCTTACTTCACGCCTTCGGGTGTGCGGGGGCGGGTGGATGCGTGGGACCTGATCTGGTAGTAGCCAAGCGATGGGGTGACGCAGGAAGGTAGCTGGGCCAGTCAGTGGTTGTACTGGTGTAAGCCTGTAGGGCGAACGGTAGGCAAATCCGCCGTTCACTAAGCCTGAGAGGTGATGCGTAGCCGATTGAGGCGAATTCAGTGATCCTATGCTGCCGAGAAAAGCCTCTAGTGAGTTGTTACACGGCCCGTACCCCAAACCGACACAGGTGGTCAGGTAGAGAATACTAAGGCGATCGAGATAACTATGGTTAAGGAACTCGGCAAAATGCCCCCGTAACTTCGGGAGAAGGGGGGCCCCTGCCGGTGATCACTCTTGCAGTGTGAGCTGGTGTGGGCCGCAGAGACCAGTGAGAAGCGACTGTTTACTAAAAACACAGGTCCGTGCGAAGTCGTAAGACGATGTATACGGACTGACGCCTGCCCGGTGCTGGAAGGTTAAGAGGACCGGTTAGCCAGTGATGGCGAAGCTGAGAATTTAAGCCCCAGTAAACGGCGGTGGTAACTATAACCATCCTAAGGTAGCGAAATTCCTTGTCGGGTAAGTTCCGACCTGCACGAATGGCGTAACGACTTCTCAGCTGTCTCAACCATAGACTCGGCGAAATTGCATTACGAGTAAAGATGCTCGTTACGCGCGGCAGGACGAAAAGACCCCGGGACCTTCACTACAGCTTGGTATTGGTGTTCGGTTCGGTTTGTGTAGGATAGGTGGGAGACTGTGAAGCGGTGACGCCAGTTACTGTGGAGTCGTTGTTGAAATACCACTCTGATCGTATTGGATACCTCAACCTCGGACCATGATCTGGTTCAGGGACAGTGCCTGGTGGGTAGTTTAACTGGGGCGGTTGCCTCCTAAAATGTAACGGAGGCGCCCAAAGGTTCCCTCAGCCTGGTTGGCAATCAGGTGTCGAGTGCAAGTGCACAAGGGAGCTTGACTGTGAGACTGACAAGTCGAGCAGGGACGAAAGTCGGGACTAGTGATCCGGCACCGGCAAGTGGAAGCGGTGTCGCTCAACGGATAAAAGGTACCCCGGGGATAACAGGCTGATCTTCCCCAAGAGTCCATATCGACGGGATGGTTTGGCACCTCGATGTCGGCTCGTCGCATCCTGGGGCTGGAGTAGGTCCCAAGGGTTGGGCTGTTCGCCCATTAAAGCGGCACGCGAGCTGGGTTTAGAACGTCGTGAGACAGTTCGGTCTCTATCCGCCGCGCGCGTAAGAAACTTGAGGAAGGCTGTCCCTAGTACGAGAGGACCGGGACGGACGAACCTCTGGTGTGCCAGTTGTTCCACCAGGAGCACCGCTGGTTGGCTACGTTCGGAAGGGATAACCGCTGAAAGCATCTAAGCGGGAAGCCTGTTCCAAGATGAGGTTTCTCACCCCCTCGAGGGGGTAAGGCCCCCGGCAGACCACCGGGTTGATAGGCCAGAACTGGAAGCCCAGTAATGGGTGCAGGTGACTGGTACTAATAGGCCGAGGACTTACCACAAAGAAGCTACGCGTCCACTGTGCAATATCTGAAACAACACACGTTTCAGCACAACAATTGAATGAACCCAGTACGTCACCGATCCAGATCCGGTGGCACCGCTGATGTTCCGTGTGTAACTGTTTCGCAGAGTTACGGCGGCCATAGCGGAGGGGAAACGCCCGGTCCCATTCCGAACCCGGAAGCTAAGCCCTCCAGCGCCGATGGTACTGCACTCGACAGGGTGTGGGAGAGTAGGACACCGCCGAACACAATTTCCCAGAACACCCCCAGACCACCCGGTCCGGGGGTGTTCTGCATTTCGAAACCACAACCACAACCACAACCACAACCACAACCACACTCCACAAAACACCACACCCACACCCACCCGTGCCGAGTTAGCCCGCACCCACAGGGGCAAACGCGCACGCAATCGCCAACCGCGCGCAGAATCGCAGCCCGGACACCGACCATTTCCCGGGCACTCGACGAACGCGCGCGCATTCGCGGAATGCCGACCACCATCGACGCGGGCATGGGACTGCCCCGACTTCAGTTGACTAGTGGGGTTGAGCGATTCAGGCCGCGTGTGCGGTCCGGTTGATTGTCTCAAACTCGATAGGGGTGAGCTTGCCGAGGCGCCGTTGACGGCGTTTGCGGTGATAGGTCTTTTCGATCCATGTCACGATCGCCAGCCGTAGTTGCTCGCGGGTCGACCACCGCTGGCGGTCGAGGACGTTCTTCTGCACGAGTGCGAAGAACGACTCCATCGCGGCGTTGTCACCGCACGCCCCGACCCGCCCCATAGAACCTCGTAACCCATTGCGCGACAGTGCATGTACGAACTTCCTGGATCGGAATTGGCTACCGCGATCCGAATGCACGATAGTCCCCTCCGAGCCTCTTTGCGCCACAGCATTATCCAATGCTGACACCGCTAATGACGGCGCTCATCGAAATTCCCCACTAGCGCTCATCGAAATTCCCCACCCGTGTGGCACCGCCAACGAGGGCGGGTCTCCAACGAAGCTGATGGTCTCTGACCACGCACCAGCTATCCGAAGGAGACCCGCTCCTCATGCTTACACAGGAGGAAGATGTGGAAATCAACGCCTTGCACAAACGAGGCTGGAAGATCGCGGACATCGCGCGTCACACCGGCCGCGACCGCAAGACCATCAGGTCGTACCTGAACGGCACCACCACTCCCGGGGTGCGTAAACGCAGCGCACCGGACCCATTCGAGGTGTTCCTCGCCTACGTCACTGCACGTCTGATCGACGACCCACACCTGTGGGTCCGCACGCTCTGCGACGAACTCGAGGACCTCGGCTATCTGATGTCGTATCAAACGCTGCACCGCAAGATCCGCGAACTCAAACTCCGGCCGATCTGCCAAGCGTGCCTGACGGCCACCGAAAGACCCAACGCGGTCATCGAACACCCGCCAGGGGAAGAGACACAATGGGATTGGGTCGATCTACCCAACCCACCCGCCTCGTGGGGCTGGGGATCGATGGCCCACCTGTTCGTCGGAACTCTGGCGTGTTCGGGCAAATGGCGCGGCGTCCTCGCACCGAACATGACCCAACCACATGTCGTCGACGGACTCGACCGGATCTGCCGAGGCCTCGGCGGGATCAGCCGAGTCTGGCGGTTCGACCGAATGGCCACAGTCTGCCACCCCGAGTCCGGCCGGGTCACCGCCAGCTTCACCGGCGTCGCGAAACATTACGGTGTCTCCGTTGCGATCTGCCCACCGAGGCGCGGCAACCGCAAAGGTGCAGTGGAGAAGTCCAATCACACTGCAGCGCAGCGGTGGTGGCGAAATCTCTCCGACGATCTGAGCGTCGAGCAAGCCCAAGCGAGCCTCGATCGGTTCTGCAGTCTGCGCGGCGATACTCGCTTGCGGCCGACGAAGGACGGCAAAACTTCGGTAGCGACGATCGCCACCGCCGAAGGACTGCATCCGATGCCGCCGTCCGCGTATCCCGCGATCCTGTCCACTCATCGAGTCGTATCCCGGCAGGCGTTGGTGTCCTACCGCGGCAACCGCTACTCAGTGCCGCCCGAGCTCGCGTCCGCGCAGGTCACCGTCACCCACGTTCTCGGGACCGACGTCATCGACATCGTCACCACCTCGGGTATCGCCATCGCCCGGCACCGGCTGGCGGCCGATGGGACCGGGGCGATGGTCCGCGATCACGGCCACATCTACGCCCTCGAGCAAGCAGCGATGGCCGGCGCGAACACCGGACGTCCGCACCGCCGCAAGGAACGTATTCCGCCCGGACCGGACGCACTCGCCGCTGCAGAGAAGCTCCGAACAACAACCAGTGCAACATATCCCGACGCAGCGGACAGATCGGAAAACGACAGTCACGCAACCGAATCCGATACCGCAGGAGCGATTATCTACGACCTGTCGATCTATGAACGCGCCGCACACGGAAGGAACACCCTGTCATGACCGACCAGAAAGCTGCCACGAACGCCGACCGGTTACCGGCCCCGAACACCGCCGCTGCAGCCAGCCTTTACCAACGCCTGCGGGGGCATCTCGCTGTCCTGAAACTTCACGACGCCGCCGAAGCGCTGCCGTCGGTCCTCGATCAAGCAGCCGCCGAAGAACTGTCGATGACCGCGGCGTTGGACCGGTTGCTCTCGATCGAGGTCGAGGCCACCGAAGCCCGCCGACTGAACGGCAGACTCCGATTCGCGTGCCTGCCGACACCGGCATCGCTCGAGGACTTCGACTACGACGCAGCCGCTGGTGTCGACAGGAAGTTGATCGAGGAGTTGGCGACCTGCCGATACTTGGAGACAGCGACGAATGTGCTGCTCATCGGCCCGCCCGGGGTCGGCAAAACGCATCTGTCGGTCGGGCTGGCGCGTGCCGCAGCTCATGCCGGCTATCGAACGTATTTCACCACCGCAGCTGATCTCGCTGCCCGCTGTCATCGAGCCGCTCTCGAAGGAAGGTGGGCTACGACGATGCGGTTCTACGCTGGACCGACACTTCTCGTCGTTGATGAACTCGGCTACCTACCGTTGCCCGGCGAGGCAGCGTCGGCGTTGTTTCAGGTTGTCTCGCAACGGTATATGAAGACGTCGATCGTGATGACCACCAACCGTGGCGTGGGATCGTGGGGTGAAGTGCTCGGTGACAACACCGTCGCAGCAGCCATGCTCGACCGGCTTCTGCATCGATCCGTCGTGCTCAACCTCGACGGTGATTCCTACCGTCTCCGAGACCACAACGCCAGATCGGAGAAGCTCCGCAAAGCCACCACAGGAACCCGCCAACCACTACAGTGAAGTTCGCTCACGAGTGGGGAATTTCGGTGAGCGCGGTTGGGGAATTTCGCTGAGCCTCGTCACTAACGAGGCCTTCATCCTGGAGTCGATCGAGTAGCCGACGATCCTGTTCGACCAGACGTCCTTGATCGCGCAGAGATACAGTTTGCCCTCGTCGGTGCGGTGTTCGGTGATGTCGGTCAGCCACAGCTCGTCCGCGGCCCGTGCGGTGAACTGACGGTCGACGAGGTCGTCGTGAACCGGCGGGCCGGCCTTCCTGTTCAGGCCTCGCTTCTTCGAGAACACCGACCAGATGCGTTCTTGTGAGCACAACCGCGCGACCCGGTTCTCGCTGGCGGTGATCCCGCGGTCGGGTAGTTCGTCTGCGATGAAGCGGTAGCCGAATGCGGGGTCGTCGTCGTGGATCTCACGAGCAATGTTGATCAGATGCGCATCATCCCAATCTCGTTGCGTGACTGGCTGTTTCTTCCATTTGTAGAACGCTTGGGTTGAGAAACCGAGAACCCGGCAGGTCACTGTGACGGGTACTCCGTCGCCAGCAAGGTCGAGGACCAGCGGGTAGATCATTTTGGGAGTATGTCTCGACTCAGATAGGCGGCGGCTCGCCGCAGAACGTCGTTTTCCTGCTCGAGCAGCCGGTTGCGCTTTTTTAGCTCCCGCAGCTCAGCGGACTCGTCACCAGGGTTCTGCCGGCCGTCACGGACGACGCCGTCTTCACGATCGGCAATCTTGAGCCAGCGGTGCAGGCAACCTTCGGAGATTCCGAAGTCCTTCGCGATCTGACGCAACGGGGCCTCGCCCTTGCGTGCGACGGCGATGACGTCGCGGCGGAACTCCTCGGGAAATGCTTTCGGCATGGTGAACATCCTTCCACCGTGAGGAGCGATCCTCACAGATCAGATGTCAACCAAAGCTGGGGCAGTCCCCATCAGCCTCCACCCGACCCGATGAGCTCACACCCATCGGCAGGGGCAAACAGACGCGCAGTTGTCATCCGCGCGCAGAATCGCAGCCCGATCACCGACCCCGCGCACCCGACGAACGCGCGCGCATTGCCATCCCGCCGAGGGCTGAACCCCGTACCCCGTATCGCGCCCCGGCCAGTCTTTGTGGGCTCCCACAGGATTGTGTGGCACAGTCGATGTCGATGAAACTCGCCGTCGATCAGAAGCGTGTCAGCAGAATCCTGCTCGATTTCGATCTGAGCATCGAATTCGACAACGGTGCCAGCATTGCCTTCAGCGAGGTGATGATCGACGGACTCATTGTCGACGAGGACAATCAGTTCGAGGGTCTACGAGCGCTCGCGACCCTGCACGGTCTCGTATGCGACGACGCAGACTACGACGAATCCGGTGTTCTCCGTCTTACGTTCGAGGGCCGGCAGACAGTGGTGGCCAGTCCGCGAGACGAGGTCGAATCCTGGGAGTACACGGCTGCGGACGGCTCGACAGTGGTGTGTGGACCGGGCGGGGCTGTCGAGTCGTGGCCCGCACCCGAGCATCCGAAGTCGGTGGCCCCGACCGTCGAGAGGCTTCCTTCCATCGGTGCGACCGTGGTTCGGCTCTCGACCGGCGACGACCCTGCCGTCGAATTCTCGGATGGCACCAAGCTGTTGTTCGACCTCTCCCTCGACGCCGGGTACCTCGTGTTGCGGGAAAGTGTGACGTCGAGTTCCCTCGCCGACAGCGTCGCTGCTGCACAAGGAGATTGGGTCGTCGAACTGTCCTCGGGGCACGTGATCTTCTACCGACCGCGCACTGAGTAGGGTCTACCGAACTGGGTCTCGACACCGGGGGAGTACAGGATTGAGTCCGGTCGCCGGGTACTGACACCGGGTAGGCCTGCCGCTGCCACGAGCTCGTCCGAGCAGTGGGTGAGTTCTGCGTCGACCAAGGGCCAGTGCCGGTGTACGTTCGGGACGTACAGCAGGCGACCGGCCAGTGAGGTGTGCAATCCCCAACGCGCGGTGAGGAACACAGCGAGCGGATCCTCGGACAGGTCGCGTGATCCTCTGACGACGCCGAAGTCGGTGGTTGCGCCGCGGTGCGGGGGAGCGAGCCGTTTGCTGCGGTAGCCGATCGTGGTGCTGTCGTCGGCGATATCGATCGATGACCAGCGGTACGGAATGCGAGCAGCGTTGGTGCCCAGCACGACTGCGAGTCTGGTTGCTTCCAGGGATCGGAACACGACGCCGCGTCGCCCCTCCGCGTCGACCGAGTACAGCCGAACGTTGATCTCACCGAAGGTGCCGAAGTACGGGACGGGGTGACGGTAACCGAGGCCGGCACCGACCATGTGGAAGCCGATCAGCCCAACCCACGACGAGCCGTCGTATTCGTCGGGTACGCACCCTCGGGGCAACAGCGGGGCGACGTCGGAACTCGGAACCCGCCAGTGTAGAAAGACCAGCCGTTCCCATCGCTGATCCATCACGATCGGACGAGGCAGTAGCGGTGGCCGCGGCCAGAGGCGTCGGGCATCGTCTCGGTTCATGATTCGAGCCTAGGCGCGAGGCGTCAGGAGGCGGTGAATCGGGCGTGCACGCTCGCCGAGATGGTGATGTTCTCCGGCTTGAGTGCAAATCCGGCAGGCGCTGATTTCGCGGCGAACATACGTGCCGAGGATTCCGGTCCACCGCTCTCCGCGAACCCTGGAAGCAGACCGGGATCGGCCACCGCGACAGCGTGCACGCCCGATCGTCCCAGGCTCGACGCGTAGGCCTCGGCCTTCGAGACGGCGTCGCGCACAGCGAGTTCCCGGACCGCCAAGGTGTGAGCGGTTCTGCTGGATTCGGTGAGGTCCCAATCGAAGTGGTCGATCGACACTCCCTCGAGTGCCGAGGCTGCGTAGACGAACGCGTCCACCAGATCGAGCTGGCTGAACTGCACTTCCACTGACGCCTCGGCTTGATAGACGTACGGCAGTTGCTCTCCGTCGTGGTTGAACGGGCGGTGGCGCGAGTGGCGCACCTGGTCCACCGACCATCGATCGATGGGTCCCCCGTCACTGTTGTAGAGCGGCTCGACCAGTCTGGTGAGCTCCCGGACGAGTTGCTGAGCAGGCTCGGATGCGGACTCTGCAGTGCGACCGTCGGTGCGGACGGTCAGCGCGAGTGTGCACTGTTCGGGTGGGTAGGTGGCTGCGCCGTGACCGACGACGGTGATGTCGAGTGCTTCGGGGCTCATGACACTCAGTGTTGCATCCGGGTCGGGCGGTTTTACCGAACCTGAACACTGCTGGCCGACGCGTCGAGGGAGGAGGACAATCACGAACATGCTTCCCGTTCTCGATCTAGGTTTGGCCGACCACGACCCCCGCGCGTTCCAGTTGTCGCTGCGCGAAGCAGCTCACGGGTCCGGCTTCTTCTATCTCGTCGGACACGGGATCGAGATCGAACGAATGCACGAGGTACTGCGCCTCGCGCGAGAGTTCTTCGCCGTGCCGGACGATGTGAAGGAGGGAATCAGTCAGCTGAAGAGCCCGCATTTCCGCGGCTACTCCCGGGTGGGTGGCGAGCTGACCAACGGCCGGGTGGATTGGCGAGAGCAGATCGACATAGGTCCCGAACGCCCGGCGATCGAGGGAGCCGAAGGCTACTGGAACCTGCAGGGCCCCAACCTGTGGCCGTCGCAGCCGGCCGGGTTCCGAGAGACGTTCGAGCAGTGGGAGCAGTCCGTGTCGGGTCTCGGGCTCCGGTTGCTCCGGCACTGGGCGCAGTCATTGGGTGCGCCCGAGAACGTGTTCGACGACGCTTTTGCCACTGCGCCCGCGACGCTGATGAAAGTCGTGCGTTACCCGGGCACTGCTGATCACTCGCAGGGCGTCGGAGCGCACAAGGACTCCGGGGTGTTGACGTTGCTGCTCGTCGAACCGGACTCGGCCGGTCTGCAAGTGGAGACGACCGCCGATACGTGGATCGACGTACCGCCGCTGGACGGAGCATTCATCGTCAACATCGGCGAGTTGTTGGAGGTTGCGACCGGCGGCTATCTACGTGCGACGCGTCATCGGGTGGTCGCGCCGGGACCCGACACCGACCGGATATCGGTGCCACACTTTCTGAGCCCGGCCCTCGATGCCGTCGTCCCGGTGATCGAACTGCCGCCCGAATTGGCGCGGCAGTCACGAGGAGTCGAGAACGATCCTGCCAACCCCATCTACAGCACCTACGGCGAAAACGCGTGGAAGTCCCGTACGCGAGCACATCCCGACGTAGCACAGTTGCACCACGGCATCGTTCCGGCCGGTCGGCAGTCTGCCTACTGATTCCTACTGTGGCCCTGACGTGATGCGCGAAACTGCGCCCATGCTCCGGTGCACCACAACGCCCATACGATCAGCAGTGGCTGGAACAGCAAACGGATCCCTCGGGCCGTATCTGAGTCGAGGCCGAACGCGTCGGTGTGCGTGACGAACTGCGAAATGTTGCCGGGAAAGACCGCGACGAAGAACGCCGCGACCACCCAACCGATGACCGGTGCGCGAGCGGTCCAGAACAGCAGCGCCAGACCGAGCGCGATCTCGACGACACCCGACGCCAGCACGACGAAGTCGGTACTGATCGGAACCCAGGTCGGCACCTGGGCGGCGAAGGTGCTCCTCGCCCAGAAGAGATGACTGAGTCCGGCGAAGACGAGGAACGCTCCCAGTACTACTCGTCCGATGGTGCGAGAAATCGATTTCGTCATGGCGTCATGAGACACCACGGGCACACTGAGCACTATGACCGGGAGTACACCGACCGACCCAGCACGGCACCGATGGGTACTGCACGTCGACCTCGATCAGTTCATCGCTGCCGTCGAAGTGCTCCGCAACCCGGACCTGGCGGGCAAAGCCGTCGTGGTCGGCGGTAGAGGAGACCCGACCGAGCGTGGGGTGGTGTCGACGGCCTCGTACGAGGCGCGTGCGAAGGGCGTCGGATCCGGAATGCCACTACGCGTCGCCGCGAAGAAGATCCCGGACGCAGTCTTCCTCCCCGTGGACAAGCCGGCGTACGACGAGGCCTCGGCACTGGTGATGGACACTCTGCGGTCGTTGGGATTCGTGGTCGAGGTGATCGGATGGGACGAGGCGTTTCTCGGTGTGGAGACCCACGACCCCGAGGGCGTGGCAAAGACCGTCCACGACGCGGTGTTCGACGCGACGGGGCTGCATTGCTCGGTCGGCATCGGGGACAACAAGTTACGAGCCAAGATCGCCACCGACTTCGACAAGCCTCAGGGCATCTACCGGCTTACGCAGGACAACTGGTTCGAGGTGATGGGCGATCGCGGTACCGATGCGTTGTGGGGGATCGGCAAGAAGATCTCGAAGAGGCTGACCGCCCTCGGCATCTCGACAGTCCGAGAACTGGCCGATGCCGAGGACGCGGACCTCGCCGCAGCGTTCGGACCGAAGATCGGTCCATGGCTCGGTACCAAAGGGCGAGGTATCGACCTCGCACCGGTGACGTCCGAGCCGTGGGTCGCACGGTCGCACAGCCGTGAGGTCACGTTCCAGACCAACGTCGCCGATTGGGCGATCGTCCGAGACGAGGTCGCCGCGTTGACGTCGAAGGTGCTGGCAGACATTGAAGCCGAGAACCGGCCGGCCGTGCGAGCGGCATTGAAGATCCGCTACGCGCCGTTCGAGACCCATACCGTCAGTGCACCGATCATCGGAGCGCCCACCTTCGATCCGGAGATCCTGACCTCGGCCGCGGTGGCGCTCGTCGACCGCCTCGACCATACGAGAGAGGTTCGACTGATCGGCGTCCGGCTGGAAATGACTCCGCCGCAACCTCTCTGACTACTTGCGGCCCGCCGCCCAGCGCAGTCCCCAACCGTACTTCTTGTCGAGGTCGGCTTGGCTGCCCTGGATGTACTCGACTTCGCGGGTGACCGTGATACCGGCAGACGTGTTCTCCAACAATGCGATCGAGCAGATGCGCGCAGAGTTCTCGGCCGAGTCGAGGCGTACCTCGACCTGTGGTCCGCTGGTCGGGTACAGCGTCACCACTCCGTCGACTGCGGCCCAGTTCGGTGCGCCGTCGTAGATCATCGCGAAGATCAGGATGCGGGCGAACTTCTCGGGGTGGGCAAGATTGATGTGCATGTTCTCGCCGCCGCTGACCGAGCCGGAGCGGTCGTCGCCGTCGAGCGCGATGAACGGGGCATCCTGCAGCGAACCGAAGCTGTTGCCGAGCGCTTGGACCACGCCCTTGGAGCCGTCGCGCAGTTCGTAGAGGCACCCGAGGTCGAGATCCACACCGCCGGAGCCGTAGGACGCGGCAGCCAGCTTGGCCAGGAAGCCCTTCTTCTTCGGCTGCGCTGTGGGTGCCCCAGACGACCAGTTGAGGTTCACCCGCATGGAGCCCTGCTTCTCGCCGGACTTGGTGAGGCTGATAGTCGGCGATGCCTTGGACAGCGTGACTTTGCTCAGACTGACGGGTGCTCCGGCTTGCTGCGCGGGGTTCTGCCCCGTAGAGGGCTTGCGGGTGTAGTCGATGGCCATGGTGGAGCCTTCCGGGCGGGGAGGTGCCGGATCGCGATGTCCGGTTTGGGCGGTGTGTCGACAATAACCGCACGCCCGACGAGCTCGGTGCCCGCACCGACCTCGGGTTCCCTCGCGATGGCGATCTACGGGCGCGGCACGTTACGCAGATTCGACTTGGCCATCCGAACGGCCTCGCCGACACCGCCGTTGAGCACGACCTTGCTCATCGCGAGTGCGAATCCCTTGATCTGCTCGCCGGTGATGGTCGGCGGGACCGAGAGCGCAAGCGGATCGGTGATCAGCTGCACCAGCGCCGGACCGTCCACGGCGAATGCGGTCTCGAGTGCGCCGCGGATGTCCTCGGGCTTCTCGACGCGTTGTGCATGGATACCCGCAGCCGCTGCGATGCCGGTGTAGTCGACCTGCGGGACGTCGACCCCGAAGTCGGGCAGACCGTCGACGAGCATCTCGGCTTTGACCATGCCCAGTGTCGAGTTGTCGAACAGCACGATCTTGACCGGCAGCTTGTACATCGCGACGGTCAAGAGTTCGGAGAGCAGCATCGAGAAGCCGCCGTCGCCCGAAATCGACACGACCTGGCGGCCCGGATGCGCGAACTGCGCACCGATGGCGTGCGGCAGGGCATTGGCCATCGACCCGTGCAGCATCGACGCAACGAACGCCCTTCTACCCGTGGGGTTGATGTAGCGCGCGGTCCACACGTTGCACATGCCGGTGTCGGTGGTGAACACGGCGTCGTCGGCGGCGAGGTCGTCGAGTACCGACGCGGCGTACTCGGGGTGGATGGGGACGAGCTTCTCGGCGTTGCGGGTGTACGCACCGACGGTCTTGCCCATCAGGTCGTTGTGCTTGTCCACCCACTTCTCGACATAGCGGCGATCGGCCTTGCGAGTGACCAACGGCTGCAACGCATTCAGGGTCGCCCGAACATCACCGTGAATCGGGTACCGGACCGAGGTCCGACGTCCCAGCTTCGTGGGGTCGATGTCGATCTGCGCGGTCGTGACGTCTTCGGGAAGGAACTGCTGATACGGAAAGTCGGTGCCGAGCAGGATGAGTAGGTCTGCGTCGTGGATCCCGGCGTGCGCAGCTCCGTAGCCCAGCAACCCCGTCATGCCGACGTCGTACGGATTGTCGTACTGGATGAACTCCTTTCCACGCAACGAATGTCCGATGGGAGCGCCGATGGTGTCGGCGAACGCGACCACCTCGTCGTGAGCGCCCTTGACCCCGTAGCCGGCGAAGATTGCCACCTTCTCGGCGTCGTTGATGGCGTCGGCCAGCTTCTGGATGTCCGCCGCGGGTGGTGTGACGACCGGTGTCGAGGGAATGGCGATCGGGTCCATCGTGCCTGCGGCCGACAACTCGGCGATGTCGCCGGGAATCGTCAGAACCGATACCCCGCCGCCGGTGACGGCAGCGTTGATCGCCGCACGGAACACCCGGGGTGCCTGCTCGGCAGTGGAGACGAACTCGTTGTAGAGCGAGCATTCGCCGAAGAGACGGTCGGGGTGCGTCTCCTGGAAGTAGCCCGATCCGATTTCGCTGCTGGGAATGTGCGACGCGATCGCCAGAACCGGTGCGCCCGAACGATGTGCGTCGTACAGGCCGTTGATCAGATGTAGGTTTCCCGGTCCGCACGAACCAGCGCAGACGGCGAGTGTGCCGGTGGTCTGCGCATCGGCCGACGCAGCGAACGCCGCGGCTTCCTCGTGGCGTACGTGAATCCAGTCGATGCCGCCCTTGGCCGATCCTCCGGTGCGACGCACTGCGTCGACCACCGGATTGAGACTGTCGCCGACGATGCCGTAGATGCGTTGTACGCCGGCGTCGACGAGTCCTCGAACGAGCTGATCGGCCACTGTGGTGGGCATTGATTCTCCTCAACTATGCGACGCGATGTTCTCCGATGTTCTTCGGCCGCGTCTCGTCGACGGCTTCCCTGTGCAGAGGGCCTACCAAACATCCTGGGAGCGCACACGGGAGCCGTCAAGCGAAAAGTGCTGGTAGATGCTGTGGCGATCTCCGTCACGTCGGGATATTTCAGGCAACACCCATAGATGACGGCGGTTATCCGCCTACCGACTAGCTTCGGTGAACGCAGCCCGGGCGATGGTGGAGATCTAGCTGCGTACCGCGTTCGAGATTCTGTCGACGACCATCGCAACGGCACTCGGAACCGGCTCGATGACGTCCACGTCGGTGCGCAGCGCCAGCCGCCGAGCCGAATCGCTCAACGGTCCGCCGCCGATGACGACGGCGCTCGCTCCGGCTGCCACTGCTGCATCGACCGCCGTTCCCAGTTCGTCGACGCTCGACGCGAGGTCCTCGGCCAGGACCAACGGCGATGACGCGGTGAGGAACACACCCGCGAAATCGCCGTCGGGCACGGTGGCACGAGTCAGTGCTTCGAGTTGGGCGGCGAGATCGGCTGTGGTGGTGGCGATCGCGAAGCGGCGACCACCACGTGCGGCGTGCAGGATTCCTGCCTCTCCGATCCCGACGACCGGAATGTCGACGAGGGTTCGGAGTTCGGCCGCACCGGGATCACCGAACGCGCCGACGATCACAGCGGCGGGGCCATGGTGCTCGATCGCGTCGAGGGCCGCCGCTACGACTTCCGGTCCGGCAGCCCGCAGCTGTTCGGTGCCGGTGATCATCGCCGGTCCGGTACCCGCGGTGATCCCGATGACGGTGAATTCCGTGTCGTGGAGCCAACGTCGAGCAACGTCGACGAGGAGCTGCGTCGTTGCAGTGTTCGAGTTGGGGTTGACCATGAGAATCTTCACTGCTCAGCCATCTTCCGGCATGGGTTGTCCGAAGGTCTCTTTCGGGAACTGCACGGCAATGCCGCACACGATGAACAGGCCGGCCAGCATCGCGAACATGGCACCCACGCCGGACGAGTCCAGTACGGCTCCGGCAATGAGCGGGAACAGTCCGCCGGAGAGGGAGCCCAGCGCCAGGATCACCGACGTCGCGAGGCCACGGATTCGCGTGGGGTACTGCTCGGGCGCGAACAGCCAGATCGTCGTGTTGAGGATGATGACCGAGAAATTGAACAGGGCACCGAAGACCAGTACGAGGCCGATCGACGTTGCGAAGAAGCCGAATCCGAGCCCGGCGACGATACCGAGAACGGCACCACCGGTCAGTGTCACCTTGCGGGGGAGTTTGCGGGCGATCAGTGCGGCGGTCAGCGCGCCGATCAACGATCCGGATTGCATCACGAGGGTGTACCAGAGCGCACTCGAGATCGACATTCCCCGCTCGGTCAGAATGACGGGAATGAGTGTGAGCATCGAGATCTGCGCTGCGTAGGACATGCAGACGGCAATGCCGAGGGCGAGAGTGCTTCTGCGGTAACGCCGCCCGAACATTTCCGTCCACCGAGCGCGCGGTACGGCGGGATCGTCGACCGAGGTGTCGACGTTCAAGTACTGAACCTCGGACTCGAGCGTGCCGCGAAGCTTGCCTTGCGCCAAGCGGTTGATGACGGTATTGGCCTCGGCCACACGGCCTGTCGCGGCGAGGAAGCGAGGCGTTTCCGGAAGCGAACGGCGGTAGAACACGACCGCGAGTGCGGGCAGTACGAGTAGACCGAACAGCCATCGCCAGCGGTCGTCACCGGTGAAGATTGCGAAGACGATGACCCCGAACAGTGGGGCGAGCATGTTGCCCAGACCTGCAGCTGCGACGTTGATCATGCCGACCGCGGTACCGCGATGCTTGGCGGAGAAGAATTCGGAGAGCATGATCACCGCTACGGCGATCTCACCGCCGAGTCCGAGCCCGACCAGGAATCGAGCGCCCACCAGCACCTCGTAGTTGGGCGCGAACGCGCACAGCAGCGAGCCGAATGCGAAGACGAGAAGGTTTGCACCGAGGAGGGTTCGGCGACCGAAGCGGTCCATCACCGCTCCGGCCAGGATGCGCCCGAGTGCGACGGCGGTGAACGTCGCGGTGTTCAGCAACCCGATCTCGGTTCCGCCGAGTCCCCAGGATTCACGCAGGAGCGGTCCGGTGATACCGACGGCATTCTGTTCGATGGCGTCGAAGAAGACACCGAACAGGACCATGGCGACGATGCCGAAGTGCGCTGTGGTGAGGCCGATCTTCGAGTACGACGCCTCGATCTGTTCGCTGAGGCTGCCGGCCTCCGGTGGCGGGTCGATCGGTGACGGCTTCTCGTTCGTGGTCGGGACGCTCATCCCAGTGCCTCTCGCTCAGTGGTATACCAACAGCGGAGAATTTACGGAGCTATGCGCCGCGACAGGTTTCTCGGCGGTAACACTTGCGTTTCCAGATCCTCTCACCTGCTCCTTTCTGTCGAGGTGATCATTGGGCAAAGTCCGCCGATGGCCCCTGTGGATACGCGGTATACCTGCGGTTCGCTGGTATACAAGCATCATGGCATCCACGGAAGGTCGCGAATCGCTGTCGCGTTCGGTGTTCGACGCGATCAGAACACGCATCCTCGACGGCCGCCTCCGACCTGGTGAAACGCTGAGCGAGCGCAATCTGGGTACCGAGCTGCAGGTGTCGAGGGTGCCGATTCGTGAGGCACTTCCATTGCTCGAAGCAGCCGGGTTGGTGACGCTGTCGCCGAGACGCCCTGCCGTGGTGACGGGAGTGACCAGAAGTTCGGTCGACGAGTTGTACGACATCAGGTCCGCACTCGAGCCGCTCGTTGCTCGCCGGGCAGCGTCCGCTGTGTCGGCGGGAGCGGACTCGTCATCGTTGGTCGACGCCGTGTCCCGTGCAGGTGCCGCTCTCGAGCGGGGCGATCTACTCGAGTTCCATCACGCGAGCTCCGGAGTGCACTCGGGGATCGAGGAATTGTCCGCCAACCGACTGTTCCCGGTCATCATGGAACCTCTGCGGGAGCGCAGTAACCGACTCAACATGGCCAATCTCGAACGAGATCCGTCGCTGCGCCACGGGGAGCATGTCTCCCTCGTCGACGCCATCGCCAAGGGGGACCCGGAGTTGGCGGCCGCGGTTGCGTTCGCACACGTGGAATGGGGCCGAGCGCGAACGTTCGAGACTCTGGCGCAAGTTCCGGGCTACGACCCACAGCACTGAGCCGAGCGAGCCGTACTCATCGCGATGCGGTCAGTCCGGACACCCGTACGGCCCCGGCGGTCCCGAGGATCAGCACGCCGGTTGCGACTGCGAAGGCGATCGAATAGGAGTCGCCGATCGCAGGTGCGACGATCAGCGGGCCGAGAACCTGTCCGACGCCGTAGAACGCGGTCAGTGTTGCCGCAGTACGTCCGATGGGCAGTGTCTGTGCGGTGCTCATCGTCAGCATCGTGATGCCCATGAACGTTCCGCCGAACAGCAGAGCCGAGAACACGGCAGCAACGGTGTTTCCGGTCAGGGCGGGGAGTACCGCTGCGATCGACTGCAACGCGAACGCTGCCACCAGGGCGTTGCGCGTGCTGGTTCGGCGGGCGACTGACTGCCACAACACAGTCGCCGGTACCGCGGCGAATCCGACGACGATCCACACCGCCGGACCCACCGATGTGCTGCCGTGGCCACCGACCGCCGCCACGAGGAACGTACCGACGATGATGTAACCGAGACCTTCGAGGAAGTACGCGAACAGCAACGTCCGCCAGACGGTCCGGGTCTTGTGGTCGATGTCGCCGGGTTCAGCCCGCGCTGCGGGCTCGGGATGCACCCGTAGCGTCCACGCCGGGGCGATGAGGACCGCTGTCAGGAGCGCCGAGCACACCCACAGCGCCTCCCATGACAGGTGCGGTCCGACGAGCAGGGTCAGAATTCCCGACGCCGCGATGCCTGCGCCGACGCCGCCGAACGCGATACCGGGGGAAGCGCCGTCGGCGCGATGCTTCGTGACGGTGCTCGCGCACGCGATGAAAACCGCTGCGCTCGCCAGGCCTGCCAGGAACCTCAGTGCGGAGAACGCGGCGGTGGAATGGGCAGCGGCCATGGCCAACTCGCTGGCGACGAGTATCACTGTCCACAGACGGAACGATGTCGTCGTGTTGATCGACGGGCGCACTGACAACACGATTGCTCCGACGAGGTAGCCGGCGTAGTTCGCGGTCGCGATTACGGCACCGCTGCTCGGCGTGACCTCCGATGCATCGACCATGATCGGCAGCAGCGGCGTGAACACGAATCGTCCGACGCCCATCGCGGCCGCGAGTCCGGCCGCGGCAGCGAACGACAGTCGACGGCCGTTCATGGCGAGCACCCCCTATATCGTTAGCCGGGCCAACGGTACCCGCCGCATTCACGACCCCGGAATCGGACCGGACGGGAACCGATCCGAGCCCACAGGCGTCAAACCCCATGACGCCGAAACACCGGGCGTCGATACGGTGCGACTCGGGGGAGCGTCATGACAGTGAATGTGGATCCAGTGATCCTGCGGCAGTTCTCGAATATGTTGTCGGCGACCGGCGGGGTGATCCGTGAGTTGGATGCTCTTGCACCGTTCCGTGAATCGGAGAATGCGTTGCAGGGTAGCGACTTCCACGCAGCTTGCGCGGCGGCGGCGGCTGCAGCGGCCGGAGCTGTTGCAGCTCTGGCCGGGCGCGCGGAATGCGTCGCAGACATCGCCCGCGGCGTCGCGCAGAACTACGAGATCACCGACGACGAACTCGCCCGCCGGCTCGATGCCATGGACCGGCCGAAATGACCCCGACGGTCCCGCATGTCGCGGGGTGGGAGCCGGAGTCCATGCGCAAGACGATGATCGAACTGTCGGAGATCGTCGAGCGCGTCAACGGCCAGCGCACCGGAGTGCTCGAGGAGCAGGACGCGTTGGCCGAGACCTGGACCGGCGAAGCAGCCGACGCCGCAGCCGAACGCGTGGTTGCCGAGTGCTCCCGGATGGGCTCGGTGTGCAGTGAGATCGATTCGCTCGGAAAGGCATTCGAGAGCGCAGCCGGAATCGTGGAGGCCGCAAAGGCGCACCTGCAGGCGCAGGTGTCGGCAGCGACGGCCAGCGGGTTCGCCGTACGAGCCGACGGTGTGGTGGATCCCGAGGGAATGATCGCGCTGATCCCCGACGGGCTCGGCGAGGAGAAGGCGCGCCAGGCCGACGAACTACGCTCTGCTGCAGCACAATTGACACGAGACATCCAGGGGGCGCTGTCGCAGGCCGAGCGCGCTGCGATCGACGCTGCCCAGCAGTTGGCCGAACCCACCAAGCACTTGACCGAACTCGCGCTCGGCAGCGCGACCGGGAACGTCGTGGAGAATCCGGACGGATCGTTCTCCTGGATGCCGGACTGGCCCAGCACCGTGGCCTCGTCGGTGATCTCGGGTATGAGCGACGTGACGAGAAGGGTGCTCGAATTGCCCGGCGTCGATTCCGTCGACGATGTTGCCAAGAACATCGGACGCGGTCTGGGAGTGTTCGGTTCCGTGGCCGGAGCGATCCCCGGAATCGCCGACAATATCGACGACGGCATGGACCCGACCGAAGCCGTCATCGTCGAGGCCACACCGATTGCCGCGGGAGCAGTTACGACCTGGGCGTTCGGTGTCCTGGGTGGCATGGCGGGTTCCGTCGTTCCGGGACCTGGGACCGTGGTCGGCGCTGCTGCCGGAATCGCACTGGGTGGACTTGTCAGCTATGGAGTAGACACGCTGTTCGAGGCGGCGGGAAAATGAGCGAATGCAGGGACGGTCGGACGCCACAGCGTGAGGACGTGCTGATCAATAGCGTGGTAGGGCAGAAGTATCCACTGTGGGTGAGAACGTGGCGCAGTGTTCACCTGGGGTGGCTCGTAGCTCTCGGCGTTCTGTCTGCCGTCCTTGCGGCGACAATCGTGACTTCCGGGCTGCTGAGAACAATCGACGCGGACACACTCCTCTTCATGTCGTGGCTGACGTTGCTGATGCTCTTGCCGCTCTCCCTCGCAGTATTGTTGTCCGGCATCGGATCTGCCCGGCTTTCACGTTTCGTGCGACCGGTGAACGTCGCCGGAGTCGGCCGAGGCGTGGCAGTGCCGGGGCGGGGAAATGTGTTGTACCGCAGCGGAATACTTGCATTCGCGTTGGTGGCCGGCGTGTCTTACGTCCAATGGAGAGCAGACGAACCCGTAGGTGCTGCGCGTCACCAGCTGAAGATCGTAGTCATGTCGCACTTCGGCGCTCCGATATTGCTGCTGTTCTTCGCCCTCAGTGTGTTGATCGTCAACCGGACCAGAATTTCACTGCATCCCGATGGCATTGTGGAAGAGATCCATCGTCGCCGCGGGTGGAAGGTCACCACAGCCGTCACGGTCGTGCCGTGGGACGGGATCGTCGAGCTGCAACCGCAGACGCATCCGAATCCGGCCCTGTCACATCCGCACTGGTACCCCACTATCCGAGTCGCGTACCGTGCAGCCGACAGCGAATCGGATCAGGAACTGACGCTGATGGTGTGCGAGAAGAAAGTCGAGCCCAACTCGTTGTATGCCCTGTTGCAATGGTGTCGCGACAATCCCTGGGCTCGTGCGCAACTGGGCCACGACGACGCGCGTGAATTGCTGCGTCCACCCGGTCTGCGCGAGCGCATCCGCGCCGACCGAGCCGCGTCGATCTCCGCTGGAAGGAATGCTGTCCAGTGACGGTTGCAGAAAGGACGATACAAACCTTTCTCCAGCAGGAGGGTGTCGAACTGGTGCCGGTGCACCGCGACGAGTGCGACCGGTTCGGGCTCGAGCTCTCGACGCAACCAGACTGGGAGGTCGTTGCCGAGCACCTGTTCCCGCACGCCACCGCGGTGCTGTGCTCGCCGGCCAACACAATCGACGGATTCGTTCCGAACGTGGTGGTCCTGGTCGGCAAGCTCAGTCGATCGGTTCATCCGGAATCGTTGCTGGACTGCGGCTTCGGTGACTCCCGGGCGCTGCCCGGATGGGTCGAGATCGGTCACGACCGAGACCCGTTCCGTGCTCTACCGGCAGTCTCGATCGCAGGTCGCTACGACTGCGACGGCCGGTTGCTCTTCGCCCGGACCCGCTACGTCGTGGTCCACCACATCGTCGATCAGTATCTGATTCAGGTGACGGTCACCGTGCCGGATTCGCTACGGCAGAAACTGTCCTGCGCCGCGGACGAATTGATCGAGGACATGCGTATCGGGCGACGCTAGTGCCTGGGCAGCTGGAGCAACAGTGCCGCCACGTCCTCCGTCGCACCGAGGGCATCGACGATGTGTTCGAGAACGGTGGTATCGGATTCGCCGACCAAGCGAGAGATCTTGGCTCGCAGCGCGGCGTAGTCCATCGGAAAATGGTCGATGTCGCCGACCGGATTAGGGGTGGTCGCGGAGACCGAACTTCCGTCCTCGAATTCGATCGTCACCTCGGCGGCTCGACGCTCGGGCAGTAGAGCATCCAGTTCGGGGGACGACGCGACGTCGACTCGAGCGCTGAACAACTCGGCCGACGCGAAAGTCGCACTACGGGGATCGAGCGATTCGACGTCTATCGCGTCGGACACGAATGCGGCGGACACGACGAACGGCAGCGAGAACATAGCGCCCAGCCTGCTGGAAGGATGTCGGCGAAACAGAGGTTCTGCCAACGAATGCGTGCGCACCCGCACACGTTCGATGTCGTCTGCGAACCATTCGGCATTCGAGCGCAGGCTCTGCACGGCGTCGACGGCGGCGTGCGTGTACGAGCAGCTCGCGTGCTGCTTCGTGTAGCCCTCGAGCGTGAGCCATCGATCGCCGAGGTCTTCGGTCAGTCGGGCGATGTTCAAGGTCCCGACGATCGCACCCAAGGTGTGCTCGATGGCACCCGAGTTGTGCACCACCCCCGATCGGGCCAGCCTGGCCGCGTTCAAGCCTGCCCGCGCTGCACCGCCGATCCACAGGTTGCGGGAGAAGTTTCCGTCGAGGACCACTGCCCACGGTGCCACCTGCACCAGGGCAGACGACGAGTCGATCGCCGCGGCAACCTCGCTGGCTCCGGCACCGTGGATGAATGCCGCCGCCGTGGCTGCACCGGTGGCACCCCAGTGGCCATGGGTGTGCCAGGAGCTGTTGCGGCTCAGTGCCCAGCCGAATCGAGCGGCGACTTCGTATCCCGCCACGATGGCCGTCAGAAAGGTCGAACCCGAAATCGGCGTCGGTGCCAGTCTGGTGGCAGCGATGGCCGCGGGGAGCACGTGCGCAGCAGGATGACCGGCGGCGTACTTGTTGCCCTCGTCCAGTTCGAGGCAACACGATGCGATCGCGTCGAGCTCGGACGCAGTGTCGACCGTAGTGCCTACGCTCCCGCCGATCGGGTGCGTCGATCCAGTTTCTGCAGTCCAGTTCCTTCGCAATTCGACCATCTCGGCGGAGCGGGCACCGGCGAGCGTGACACCCAGCAGATCGAACAGGATCAACCGGGCCCGGTCGTTCAGCGGTGCGGGCAACGGTGCGCCCCTGAGATCGACCATCACGGCAGCCAGGCGGTCTACCGCGGCAATATGTTCCGTTGAGCGAAACGAATTGGAGCCATTCATTCGTGGACTGTAGAAGGTTGCAAATCGGAGAGTCAATGATCGAGACGGGTAGGCGGAGGACTGCTACGCTCATCCTGCCGCCGGTGCACTTCTCGGAAGCCTCCAAGCGTTCCGGCTAGCGAAACGACATCACGCTGGTGTGAGGTGACTGCTCAGCGTCGAACGAGGAGATGAAGCAATGTCCGATCAACTTCTTCGTGCCGTCCAGGGGGGCGTGCACGCAGTCGATCTCGGTAGGCAACTGAGGGTCGGCATGCCGCAGTCACCCAATCATCCGCAGTTCTGGCACACGTTGCCGCGCAGGCACGGTGACATGACCCGAGCGGATGGCGGCAGTGCCGCGAACGACATGATCACCACCGGAACGCATGTGGGTACCCATATCGACGCTCTTGCTCACGTCAGCCAGGACGGGAAACTGCACGGCGGGGCCGACGCAGGTCAGTCCTGCCTCGGTGGGAAATACGTCGAACACGGAGTACACACCATCGAGCCCATGATCCGCCGCGGTGTGCTGCTGGACATTCCGAGGCTCCTCGGTGTCGGCCGCTGCGAGGGTGGATACGAGATCACCGTCGACGATCTCGAATCGGCATGTGCAGCAGAGGGTGTCGAGATCGGGGCCGGCGATGTCGTCTTGATTCGCAGCGGCTGGGGGCAGTTGTTCGCCGAAGGGCTGCCCTACGTCGGCGGACCGTCCGGTGTTCCCGGAGTCGGAGAAGCAGGCGCGCAGTGGCTGGCGGACAGAGGCGTACACGCTGCAGGTGCCGACACGATCGCGTTCGAGCGGCTCGCTCCCGGCAGTGGCCACGGTCTGCTACCTGCGCATCGAGTTCTTCTGGTGGAGAGCGGAATTTACATCATCGAGGCGCTCGACCTCGAAGAGCTCTCGCAGCAGGAACTCTTCGAGTTCACGTTCCTCCTCGTGCCGCTGAACATCTTCGGCGCAACGGGTTCGCCGGTCCGGCCGTTGGCGGTGAGGTCCGCATGACCGAACGCACACTCGCGCAGCACATAGCGCATTTCGCCGCGACCACCCGCTACCACGATCTCCCCGAAGCAGTCGTCGCCTCTGTGGGGATGCGAGTACTGGACACACTCGGAATTGCAGTGGCTGCCACCGACCTCGATACCAGTCGGGCCGCGACCGCGTGGGCACGAGAACAAGGTGGGTCGGCAACGGCGTCCGCCGTCGGACTCGATGTTGCACTCCCGCCTGCCATGGCCGCCTTCGTCAACGGCGTGCTCGCGCACTCGCTCGATTTCGACGACACCCATCTGCCGTCGATCCTGCACCCGAGTGCCAGCGTGGTGCCTGCGGCACTCGCGGCCGCTCAAGAGCACGGAGCCGACGGCCGAGAACTCGTGCGTGGCATCGCGATCGGGCTGGAAGTGTGTGTGCGAATCGGAATGGCGGGGTTCGATCCGGAGACCAAGAATTCGGTGTTCTTCGAGCACGGTCAACACGCCACCTCGATCTGCGGTGCCATGGGCAGCGCCGTGGCTGCAGCCGTCATCGGTGGTGCATCCGAGGAACAGATCGTGGACACGTTGGGTATCGCGGCCTCGATGGCGTCGGGCATCATCGAGGCCAACCGCACCGGCGGAACGGTCAAGCGTATGCACTGCGGATGGGCGGCGCACTCCGCTCTGTCTGCAGCCGGGCTTGCGCGACACGGGATAACGGGACCGCCGACCGTCCTGGAAGGACGGTTCGGCTTCTTCCAGGCCTGGTTGCACGAACCGGGCCGAGCCGAGGAAATCCTGAACGGCCTCGGCTCCGAGTGGGCTGTTCCAGGAATCTTCTTCAAGCCGTACCCGGCCAATCACTTCACCCATGCTGCGATCGACGCGGGAGCAGCCCTTCGCGCGCGTGGAATCGGTCCGGAGCAGATCGAGAAGCTGGAGCTGGGGGTACCTGCGGCGAACCTGCGGACGATCGGTGAACCCATCGACGTCAAGCGCACGCCCGAGACCGGATACATGGCTCAGTTCAGCGGCCCCTACGCGGTTGTGGTCGGGCTGCTGGGCGGGGGAGGACTCGGTGCTGCGCTCGAGGACTACACGGACGAGTTGGCGAAGTCGGCGGATCGGCGTGCGCTGATGGCCAAGGTCGACGTGGTGCCGGATGCCCGGTGTGATGCCGTTTTCCCCCATCAGTTCCCGGCGGTGCTGACCGCAACACTGACCGACGGAACGGTCGTGGTCGAAGAGGTGTTGACCACGCGCGGAGGACCCGAACGGCCGCTGTCGTTCGGTGAGGTCTCGACCAAGTTCACCAGCAATGCCGGGCCGTTCCTCTCCGACGTCGAACTGAAAGAATTGGCCGGTCGATGCGATCGGCTCGGGGACCTGACCGACATCGGAACACTGCTTGCTCCGTTGACCGATCTGAAATCGACCACGCAGCAATAGGACAGTCCTCGGGCACCGTCCACTCGTATGGCGGTGCCCGAGCTGCAGTGCGACCGGCTCAGGCCCGGGCGAGGATTTCCCGCGCGCCCCGTACCACTGCTTCGTCGACGAATCTGCCGTTGTCGTCGACGGTCGGACCACCCTGGGCCACGTCGTACAGTTCCACCAGTCGGCGGGCTGCAGCCACGTCGTCCGTCGACGGCGTGAGTGCGGCATTGATGATCGGAACCTGGCTCGGGTGCAATGCCGTCCGGCCGCGGAAACCCATCTGCACGAAACGCGCTGTGGTGGTGACGAATCCGTCCAGATCGCGGAAGTCGGTCGACGTCGGAGCGATCGGTGCGGCCAATCCCGCTGCAGCGCAGTCGATCACGACGTTCAACCGAATGGCGTCGATCATCGATTCGGTGTGCTCCGATCGTGTGATCCGCAGGTCGGCGAGTAGGTCGACCTCGCCGACCCCGAAGGTTCGAACCCTGTTGCATCGAGCCATCTCCGGCACAGCGCGCAAGGAGTGAGCTGTTTCGATGAGGCCGATCAGCTCGATGTCGGGGAGATTGCGCATGTCGAGGAATCGGTCCGCACGTGTCAGGGACTCGGTCGAACACTTCGCCACCATGATGCCGGTGACTCCGGTTCCGGCGACGGCCTCGAGATCTTGCGTCATGAACTCAGGGGTGACCCGAATCCAGATCTGGGTGTCGGTGGATGACCTCGACGCCAACCACTGTGCGACCTCGTTGCGCGCTCGGTCCTTGTCCGGCAGCGGAACTGCGTCCTCCAGGTCGATGATCACCGCGTCGGTCTGTCCGCGCACCGCCTTGTCGAACAGCTGCGGCTTGTTCGCGGGGACGTAGAGGAACGATCGGGCGGATGTAGGGATCATCGGGCTGCTCGCGCTTCCAGGATGGTGGTGATCGATCGAGCCGCGGCGACGACCTGGCCGGCGTGGACGATGTGCTCGTCGTCCGCTGAGGAGGAGTAGCGAAAGGCCGGACCGGACGAGCTGACCGAACCGAGGACGTGGCCCGCGGCGTCGAAGAAGGGAGCGGCGATCGATGCTGCACCGGTATTGCGCTCGTTCGTCGAGGTCGCGTACCCGTTGGTGCGGATGTCGTCGAGGCGAGCGCGGAAGCGGGTTTCGTCGGCGTCAGGGGTGGTGCTGCGGAGTTCCTGGAAGGCTTCCTCCGCGAATCGGTCGGGGAGGAACGCCAGGATCGCTCGGCTCGACGCTCCCGAGTGCAATGCGTACTGCGGGCCGATTTCGACGACCATCTTCACTTCCTGCGGGCTCTCGTACTGATCGAGATAGACGCGGCGGTGCCCGACGAGTACCGACAGCGTGGCAGTTTCACGTGTGTTCGCACGGAGCGCACGCAATACCGGAGCGGCGATGGACCGCACGTCGAGTTGGCTCCAGGCCTTGGTTCCGAGTCCGATCGCGGCGGGACCGAGGGAATACGTCGACTCGCCCGCGACGGGCTGCACGATCGACCGCGATGCGAGCGATTGCAGAATGCGGTGCACCACAGCCTTGCTCAGCCCAAGCGTTCGAGCGATTTCCGATACGCCGAGTGCGCGATCGGATTGGGCGAATGCGATGAGCACGTCGGCGACACGATCGGCCGACTCGGTGCCGGTCGATGTCTCCAGTACTGGCCTGCTGACCATAAGTGCCACCTTTCGGATGTGCATGCGTTCCGCTGAGCGAACCATACCCGTAACAAGAATTTGACGGAAGAGCCTGTTCTGAGCCCGTGATGCGTGCCATACTCGATTCCAGCGAGATCAATCATCAATCTGATGGTGCGCTCAGCGGAACGGTTGGTTCCGCCCAGTGGTTCGACTCGGCGCCGGTAGGCGCGGAAGGCAGATTCGACAATGAAGAAGCTCGTAGGTGTGCTGACGGCCGTTGCCGTCGTGGGTGCTGCAGCGTGTGGTTCGTCCACCGGTTCGGACGACTCCGGCCCCATCAAGATCGGATCGGTTCATCCCACCACCGGAGCGCTGGCAGGTGTGGGCGGTCTGATGAACGACGGTGCTGCACTGGCGGTGGCCGATATCAATGCAGCAGGCGGCATTTCGTCCCTCGACGGTCGGCAACTGGAGTTGGTATCGGGTGACAGCCAGGGCAAAGCAGAGGTCGGACAGAGCGAGGCGCAGCGACTGATCGACGACGGCGCGGTGTCGCTCATCGGCACGTACCAGAGCGATGTCACGCAGAATGTCGCCTCTGTCGCCGAACGATCGCGGATACCGCTCGTGATCGACGTGGCGGTGGACGACAAGATCCTGGACCAGGGGTACCAGTACTCCTTCCGCATGCAGCCGAACGCCTCCAGCATGGGAACCGACGGTGCAAAGGCGCTCGCCGCGATCGAAGAGCAGACCGGTCAGGCCATCGATCGAGTCTCCTACCTGCACATCGAAGGATCGTTCGGCGACAGTGTCTTCAACGCATTCGAGGCCGAGGCTGCGAACCAGGGAATCTCGTCGGTGCAGGAAATCACCTATCCCGCAACGAATTTCTCCGACGCCACCACACAGGTGCGTGAGGCTGCAGTATCCAACCCCGACGTCATAGTCGCCACCGGCTACTACCCGGACGGTCTGTTGATCGCCCGCGCCGTCGAGCAGCTGAATCTGAACGTCAAGGGTGTCTACGGAATTGCCAACGGCGCTTTCGACGACAGCTCTTTTCCCGGCGACGCAGGCGCGGCCGGCGACGGTGTGTTGAGCGCCAACTACCACTTCGACGCCACCAGCGACCGCGTCACCGACATTCGTACGCGGTTCGAGGCCCAGTACGGACGCCCGATGGAGACGGCAGCGATGCTGTCCTACCAGGCGGTCGAGGTCATCGCGGCGGGTCTGAACGACGGAGCCTCCAGTGACCCGGAAGATCTGCGCGAGGCGATTTCCGGCGTCTCGATCGACGACCCGCTCCTCGCGTTCAGCGGACCGATCGAATTCGACGAGACCGGGCAGAACAAGAACGCAACCGTCATTGTCATGCAGGTCCGCGACGGTGCAATCGCACAGGTCTTTCCCGAGGAGTTCGCGACGGACGCAATCGAATTCCCCGTGGGATCCGGCCAGTGACGGCGGCTACCTCGACTGCGGAGAAGACGGGTAAGCGAGGTCTGGCCGGGATCGACCCCGGCATCCCGGTCGCAGCAGCGATCGTCGTCATCATGGCGGTGATCTACCTCGTCGGTGGTAAAGATCAGGGCTTGGTCACGCAGTCGGTCGTCTCCGGGCTTCTGCTCGGCGGCGTGTACGCACTGATCTCGGTCGGACTGACGCTCATCTTCGGCGTTCTCGGCATCGTGAACTTCGCTCAGGGCGCGATGCTGACGATGGCGATGTACATCGTGTACGCGCTGTCCACTGCCGGGTTGCCGGTCTACGTCGCGACACTGCTGGCAGTTCCGGTGATGTTCCTGTTCGGCATGGTCGTTCAGGCAACTCTGCTGACGAAGCTGACCATCAGTGGCAGCCACGACGGACCTTTGCTCGTCACCCTCGGCCTGTCTCTGCTCATCATCAACGTGCTGCTGATGATCTTCGGCGGGCGACCACAATCGGTCCAGGCACCGATCGACGGTTCCCTCGACGTTCTCGGTGCGGTGGCGTCGTGGCCGCGCGTGGTGGCGTTCATCGGTGCCGCTCTGGTCGCCGTCGCGCTCAGCGCGGTGCTGAAGCGGACGCCGCTCGGATTGTCCATTCGCGCAGTCGCATCCAACTCCGAAGGCGCGAAACTCGTGGGCGTCGACATCGGCAGGGTCTATGCGCTCACCTTCGGTATCGGTGCCGCGTGCGTCGCCGTCGCCGGCGGGTTGATGACACCGTTCACCAGTCTCACGCCGTCGGTCGGAGAACAGTTCACCATCCTGGCGTTCGTCATCGTGGTTCTCGGTGGACTCGGAAGTGTCGTGGGAGCGATGGTCGGTGGCCTCGTCATCGGCCTCGTGCAGACCGTCGGTGCGCTGTATCTACCGGGAACAGGCTCGCTGATCCTCGTCTTCGCGGTGTTCGTCCTCGTCCTGTTTCTCAAGCCCGAAGGATTGTACGGAGCTCGCCGATGACAACGACAACGACAACAAGCGCACCCACTCCGGTGCAGCACGATCCACGGTTGAAGGACACCTGGCTCCGACGCCAATTGATCACGCTCGCCATCGGTTTCGTCGTGGTTGCGGCATTGCCGCTGATGCTCGGTGAGCAGGCACAGACCGTTGCCGTTCGCACGCTGATCTTCGCCGTGATGGCCGTGGCGTGGAACATCATGAGCGGGTTCGGTGGCATGTTCAGTTTCGGCCACGCCGCCTTCTTCGGAATCGGTGCCTATACCGGTGCGTATCTCTTGGTCGAACGCGGCGTCTCGCCGTGGGTCTCGATGATCCTCGCGGCGATCATCTCGGCGGTGGTGGGAACGCTCATCGCCTACCTGTGTCTGCGCTACCGACTGGCCGGGTCCTACTTCGCATTGGCCACATTCGCCTTCGCGCAGATGTTCCTGCTGCTGGTGCAGAACCTCGAAGTCTTCAACAAGACCGAGGGATTCAACGTGCCGATCCTGCCACGGGATTCGTGGTGGATGCTGCAGTTCGAGAAGGGCAGCCCCAACTACGTCTGGATTCCACTCGTCATTCTGGCCCTCGCCGTTCTCGGCACGATCTTCTACACCCGTTCGCGGGCCGGGCAGTTCGTCCAAGCCACCCGCGACGACGAAACCGCCGCAGCGTCACTCGGTATCGACACGATGAAGTACCGGTTGATCGCCGTAGCGGCGAGTTGTGCGCTGACCGCCGTCGCAGGTGTCTATTACACGCAGTACTACTTCTTCGTCGGACCGGAGCAGGCCTTCGGTTCGGCGGTCTCCGTCGAAGCGATCGTTCCGGCCGTCATCGGTGGCATCGGCACGATCTGGGGACCGGTCATCGGTGCTGCCGTGATCGGGCCGCTGTCCGAGTTGATCAACGAACTGCTGCGAAACCCACCCGCCTTCCTCGAATTCCTGCAGGGAACAATCGGATTGGACGTTGCCGCGTACTCGGTGATTCTGATCGCGATCGTGATCTTCCTACCCAAGGGAATCTTCGGCACGATCCGTGAGAGGTGGAACCGATGAGCCTGTTGAGCATCGAGAACCTGAGCAAGTCGTTCTCGGGTATCCATGCGGTGCGCGATGTCAGCCTCGATGTGCCCGAGCACGAATTCCTCGGGATCATCGGCCCCAACGGGGCAGGTAAGACGACCTTGTTCTCCTTGTTGTCGGGTGAACAGCCACCGACCACGGGCCGAGTGATCTTCGACGGTACCGACATCACGGGTTGGCCGGCCAGCAAGATAGCGCGCGCCGGACTGGTCCGCACGTTCCAACTGATGCGCCCGTTCGAGTCGATGTCGGTGTTGGAGAACGTCACCATCGCCGCGTTGTCGAAGCGCAAGTCACGCAGGGATGCGCGGCGTCATGCCCTCGATGTTCTCGATCGTGTGCAGTTGTCCGATCAGGTCGGCGGCAAGGTCTCGGCCATGTCGACCGCGGGATTGAAGAGACTCGAACTCGCGCGCGCACTGGCCATGGAGCCGCGTGTCGTGCTCCTCGACGAGGTTCTCGCCGGGCTGGTCCCAGCCGAGCGTGCACCGATGATCGAACTGCTGCGCACAGTGCACCAGGAGGGCCAGACGGTGCTGTTCGTCGAGCACATCATGGCCGCGGTGATGGCCCTGTCCGAGCGCCTGGTGGTCATGCACGAAGGTGCCGTGCTCACCTCGGGTGACCCACGCACGGTGGTTGCCGACGACCGTGTCGTCGAGGCGTACCTCGGTGAGGAGAAAACAGCATGATGCTCGAGATCGACAACCTGCACGCCGGATACCGTCGTCTGGAAATCCTGCACGGGCTGAACCTCGCGGTCGACCGACACGAGATAGTCTCTTTGATCGGTGCCAACGGGGCAGGCAAGACGACGACGCTGCGCGCACTGTCCGGTATGGTGTCCACCTCCGGCGGTACGATCATGCTGGACGGCAACGCTATTCACGGAATGCGGGCGGATCGAATCGTCCGGGCTGGACTCGTGCACGTCGCACAGGACCGAGCTCTGTTCGGCAGTCTCACCGTCGCCGACAACCTGGAGATGGGTGCGTACACCCAGAAGCGCAGCGGCGTCAAGGAATCCCTCGACCAGGTCTACGCACTGTTCCCGATTCTCGCCGAACGACGCGAACAGCGGGCCGACACCATGTCCGGCGGTCAGCAGCAGATGCTCGCCATCGGTCGCGCGATGATGTCGAAGCCGCGAGTTCTGACGCTGGACGAACCGTCGGTCGGGCTCGCTCCCAAGCTCGCTGCTCAAGTGCTCGACGCTATCGTGCGAATCCGTGATTCGGGCGTGACCGTGCTGATCGTCGAACAGAACGCCGCACAGGCACTCGCGATCTCCGATCGCGCTTACGTCATCGAGAGCGGATCGATCGTGTTGACCGGCACCGGATCCGAATTGGCACACGACGAGCGGGTCAAAGCTGCCTACCTCGGTATTTAGGAGTTCACTTCACATGCATCTCTTGGCCTTCACCCCGATCGACGTCGACGCGGCAGAATTGCAGCGGCGCCAGGGTCGGTACGACCACCTTTCTCCCGCAGGGATCACCGTCGAGCTCCGCAACATCGGGTCCGACGCGCCGAGCGCACTGGACACCGAACGTGACGTCAGACGGTCGGAGGAGGTGCTGTCTGCTGCATTTGGGTCTGTGCACGACACGGAAGCGGATGGGTTTCTGCCCGACTGCGTGCTCGATCCCTGTGCCGAAGAGGCGGACTCGTTCATCCGGCCCCTCTACGGCCTGACCCGGCTGACGGCATCGTTCTACGCGTCCCAGGGGCATCGAATCGGCGCGCTCGCCCGCAACGATGTGATCGCTGCGGAGATGGATCGCCGGCTCGCGTTCTACGGGGTCGTCGCCGAGGCAACCCAGGTACTCGGGCTCGGTGTGCACGATATCGCCGACACCGGGGCCTGGGGGAGAGCGGTCTCGGAGCACGCGAGGAAGCTCCGGTGCACCATCGCAATCAATGCGTGCTCGGCCGTCGATCTCGTCGATCCACCCGCGTCGCCGCAAGTGGTGGACCCGACCGCCACTGCGCTACGGCTACTGGGTCTGCGATCCGAACTGCAGGTGTCCGCGTGAGCGAGGACGGCCCGGACCTGATCGTGGCCGGCGCGGGCGGCGGCCTCGTTGCTGCGCTCCGCGCCGCCGAGCTCGGCCTCGACGTGCTGGTCGTCGAGGCCAGTGCGCACTTCAAGCGAGGCAACAACACCGCGATGTCGACCGCGATGATTCCCGGCGCGGGGTCACGATGGCAGCGGGAGGCCGGAATCGAGGACTCGCCGCAGCAGTTCCTCGACGACGTGATGCGCAAGACGAAAGGCAGTGCAGACCATCGGCTGGCGTCGGCTCTCGCCGAAGTCAGTGCCACTTTGGTCGAGTGGCTCGCCAATCACGTCCGACTGCCGCTCTCTCTCGTGACCGACTTCTCGTACCCGGGGCACTCGCAATTGCGTTGTCATACAGTCGAAGGCCGCCACGGTAGTGGGATGCTCGAGCACCTCGCGCGAGCGGTCGCCGACGAGCCGCGCATCGATATGTTGACACCCGCGCGACTGACCGACGTGTCAGTCGATTCCGACGGGGTTGTCGACGGAGTGACGATCACGATGCCCGACGGCAGCGTCGACGTCGTTCCTACCCGTGCAGTTCTGTTGGCCACCAACGGCTACGGTGCCAACGCGGCCATGGTGGCGGAGCACGTACCGGAGATCGCCGCTGCGAGGTATCACGGCAGCGAGCACTCCGCGGGCGATGCGCTCACCATCGGCCGTCGTCTCGGTGCCGAGTCGGCGTATCTCGATGCCTACCAGGGGCATGCTGCACTGTCCAAGCAGGCCACGACGCTTGTCGGATGGGCGACGGTGATGCACGGCGGCATCGTGCTCGACACCTCCGGACGCCGGTTCGGTGACGAGACGACAGGTTACTCGGAGTATGCGGCCATTCTGGCCGCCAGACCCGGATCCGAGGGCTGGGTCGTCATCGACCGGTCGATCTACGACAAGTGCATGTCGTTCAAAGACTTCCAACAGACCGTCGACTCGGGTGCGGCAGTATGGGCCGACGATATGGACGGCCTGGCGACCGCAACGGGGCTCCCACCTGCGGCGGTGGTGGAGGAACTCACCGCTGTGCAAAGGTATGCCTCGGGAGAGGACTCGGATCCGTTCGGCCGCAGCTCATTCGGGCACACGCTCACCGGTCCGTATGCAGCCATCAAGATCGTGCCCGCCTTGTTCCATACGCAGGGCGGGCTCGTCGTGGACGAGAACGCACGTGTTCTACGAACCGACGGCTCGGCGATCACCGGCCTGTTCGCCTCGGGCGGTGCCGCGATGGGCATCTCCGGCCACGGTGCTGCCGGGTACCTCGCCGGTAACGGATTGCTCCCGGCACTCGGACTGGCCTACCTCGCGGCAAGCTCACTCCGAACCAAAGAACTCTAGAGAAGAAATTCGAAAGGACCATCATGTCAACGCTTTTGATCACCAATGCGCGCGTAGTTCGGCCAGGATCCGACGCCCCCGACGAGGGTGAGTTTCTGGATCTGCTGATCGAAGAAGGCAAGTTCACCCGTATCGAGGCGAACATCGATGCAGGATCCGCAGAGACCGTCATCGACGCTGCCGGCAAGGTCGCATTCCCCGGTGTGGTGGACGCACACCAGCACTGGGGTATCTACAACTCGCTCGGCGACGATGCCGAGACCGAGTCGCGGGCGTGTGTCCAGGGCGGCGTGACCACCTCACTGTCCTACATGCGGACTGGCCAGTACTACATGAACACGGGTGGTTCCTACGCCGACGTGTTCCCGAAGGTTCTCGACGCCACCGAGGGGCGCCCGTACGTGGACTACGCGTACCACCTCGCGCCGATGTCCAAAGAACACATCGACGAAATCCCCTCGCTGATTGCCGATCACGGCGTCACCTCGTTCAAGATCTTCATGTTCTACGGCAGCCACGGGCTCCACGGCCGGTCGACCGATCAGAGCGAATTCCTCATGACTCCAGAGGGGGAGCGATACGACCTGGCGCACTTCGAGTTCGTCATGCGCGGCATCCAGGCTGCCCGAGAGCAGATGGGCGACAAGGCCGATCACATCTCGCTGTCGCTGCACTGTGAGACCGCCGAGATCATGAGCGCGTACACCAAGATCGTCGAAGAAGAAGGCACCCTCGAGGGCCTGGCTGCGTACAGCGCGTCACGGCCACCGCACTCGGAGGGCCTCGCCGTCACCATCGCGTCGTTCCTGGCCGACGAGACGCAGCTGCCCAACATCAACCTGCTGCACCTGTCCTCGCGCAAGGCGTTGACTGCGGCGATGCGGATGGCAAAGGCGTTCCCGCACGTCAACTTCCGCCGTGAGGTCACGATCGGGCACCTGTTGGCCGACATCGACACCGCATACGGTCTCGGCGGCAAGGTCAACCCGCCGCTGCGTCCGCGCGACGACGTCGAAGCGCTGTGGGAGCACCTGCTCGCAGGTGACATCGACTGGGTCGTCAGCGATCATGCGTGCTGCAAGGACGAGAAGAAGTTCGCCGAGGACCGCGGCGACATCTTCGCCGCGAAGTCCGGCTTCGGGGGTGCCGAGTATCTGCTTCCAGGGCTGGTCAGCGAAGGACGCAAGCGCGGCCTGAGCTGGCGGCGTATCGCCGAGCTCACCTCGCTCAACCCGGCCCGACGCTACGGCCTACCGGGTAAGGGCGACATCGCCGTCGGGATGGACGCAGATATCGCCCTGATCGACCCGGACCACACCTGGACCGTCCGTCCGGAGGATTCCGAGTCGGCGCAGGAGTACACACCATTCGAGGGTTTCGAGCTAGGTGCCAAGGTGACCGACACGTTCGTCCGTGGTCAGCGGGTACTCGCCGACGGTGCCGTCGCCGGTGCGCCCGCCGGCCGCTACCTGCACCGCCCGTACCTGTGACGGGGCCACTGGAGGGCATCAAGGTACTCGACATCTCGACGATTCTCGCAGGCCCGCTCGTCGCGCAGATCCTCGGCGACTTCGGGGCAGAGGTCATCAAGATCGAGCACCCCACCAAGCCCGACGGTATGCGCGGGCACGGCTTGGACAAGGACGGTCACCCTCTGTGGTGGACGATGATCGGGCGGAACAAGCGCACGGTCACCCTCGATCTCGGAAACTCCCGAGGCGGAGCCATATTCCGACGCCTGGCCGCAGAAGCCGACGTGGTGGTCGAGAACTTTCGGCCGGGAACCCTCGAACGCTGGGGGCTGGGATACGACGTTCTCTCCGAGCTCAACCCTGGTCTGATCCTGTTGCGTGTCACCGGCTTCGGCCAGACCGGACCGTACGCGACCAGACCGGCCTTCGGAACGCTCGTCGAATCGATGAGTGGTTTCGCGCACCTGACCGGCGAAGCCGATGGGCCGCCGACGCTTCCGGCGTTCGGCTTGGCCGATTCCCTTGCCGGGATCGCGGGCTCGTCGGCCGTGTCGATGGCTCTACTGCACCGCACCAACAACGGCGGCAAGGGGCAGCAGATCGACCTGGATCTGTTGAGCCCCATCATGGCTGCGGTCGGGCCGGGCGTCATCTATGCCGATCAACTGGGCATCGATCAGGAGCGAACAGGGAACCGGTCGAGCAACAACGCGCCCCGCAACCTGTACAAGACCGCGGACGGGCATTGGTTGGCGATCTCCACGAGCGCCAACTCGATAGCCGAACGTGTGCTGGTGCTGGTGGGTCACCCCGAGGTGCTGGACGAACCGTGGTTCGCCACCGGGCGTCAGCGCGCCGCCCACGCCGACCTTCTGGACGAGTACGTCGGCGGCTGGATTGCCGAGCGGACCAAGGACGTGGTGATCGACGAGTTCGAAAAGGCCGGAGCGGCAGTCGCTCCCGTCTACAAGCCGAGCGACCTGTTGTCCGATCCGCAGGTGAACGCCATCGAGATGGTGACGACCGTCGAGGACGACGACCTCGGCCCCGTGCGCATGCAGAACGTCATGTGGCGGATGGGGGGCAGTCCCGGCCGGATCAGATACACCGGCCGCAAGCACGGTGCCGACACCGACCAGGTGCTCACCGAAATAGGGTGCAGCGCCGACGAGATCGAGGCCATGCACCGCGACAGCATCGTGTAGAGCGCGGCGGGTGGTCGCGGTGTCCGGTCACCCGCCGAGTTCACTCGGGAATCTGCTGCACCACGGCGGCGACGGCTTCCACCTGGTCCGCGATCCGTGGCCCCCATCTACTCGACAGGTCCTCGTCCATCGGGAAAATCCTGCCGTCTCGGACGGCGGTCATCGAACCCCACCCCGGTCGAGCCGCGACCGATTCGGCTGTGACGCCACAGCACTGGCTGTCGGCGAGGAACACGATATCGGGATCCGCGGTGATCACCGACTCGGCGGACAGCTGCGGGTAATCGCCAGCCCCGGATCCGTCGGCGATGCTCTGCAGACCGAACAATCCGTAGATCTGGCCGACGAAGCTCTGGCTGCTCACGGTGTACAGGGTGTCGTCGAGTTCGTGGAAGTACGTCAACGGCTGATCGCGTGTCGGCACGCTCGCGACGGCAGCATCGATGCGGTCACGCATCTGCGCGACCACCGCATCGCCTTCGGCGTCGTGCCCGGTCGCGTCTGCCACTTGTTCGATCTGCGAGTACGCGTCGTCGAGGCTCGTGGCGGCCGGGACCATCAGCGTCGGAATGCCTGCCTCGGCCAGGGTGGACGTCACCAGGCCGAGGTCGGTGGAGGTGATCACCAGATCGGGGTCGTACGCGACGATCGCCTCGAGGCTCGGCGTGAACGCAGACAGCCCGGTCTTCGGGGCATCGGCGGGATAGTCCGACTGATCGTCGACGGCCGCCACCTGCTCACCCGCTCCGACGGCGTACAGGGTCTCTGTCGCCGTCGGGCTCAGAGAAACGATCGAACGGGGCATCGCGTCGATGGTGACGGTCTCGCCGTCCGAGCCCGATGCGATCGTCCTCGGGAACTCCCCGCTCGACGCCGTGGTGGAGGAAGCGGTCGGCGGGGAGTCCGTGGTCGTGCTGCCGCATCCGGTCGCGACCAGCGCGATGACCGCGAACCCGGCTGAGATCATTCGTGCCGATCGACGCTGCACTGCCACTCCTGTGTTTCCGGTACCTCGTGGAGCGCCAACACTATCGGGTCGCGGTCAGCGAGCGAGGCTCCCTGCCAGGTACGTGCCGGTGTGGGTGTCGGAGACCACCAACTCGTCGACGGTTCCGGTGAAGGTGATCAGTCCGCCGTTGTGTCCGCCGTCGGGGCCGAGGTCGATGACCCAGTCGGCCGCGGCGATGACGTCGAGGTTGTGTTCGATGACGATCACCGACCTGCCCTCGTCGACCATCCCGGACAGCAACGCGATCAGGTTCGACACGTCCGATGGGTGCAGACCGGTCGTCGGCTCGTCGAGTACCAGCACCGGCGACGACCCGACCAGTTCGGTGGCGAGCTTGAGCCGTTGCCGCTCGCCGCCGGAGAGCGACGACAGGTTCTGGCCGAGCGAGAGGTAGCCGAGCCCGACATCCCGGCACCGGCGGAGGATGTCACGGATCTTTTTGACCTCGAAGAAGTCCTGCGCGTCCTCGACGGACATCTCGAAGATGTCGGCGATGCTGACGCCGTCGACGGTATGCCGGATCGCACCCGACCGAAAACGGCTGCCCTGGCACGTCTCGCAGGTGCTCGTCACCGGGTCGGTGAACCCGAGATCGGTGAAGATGACGCCGCTGCCCTGGCAGTCGGGGCACGCGCCGTCGGAGTTGGGCGAGAACAGAGACGGCGGCTGGCCGGTCTTCTTGGCGAAGTATGCGCGGATCGGGTCGAGCAGACCGGTGTACGTCGCGGGGGAGGAGCGGCGCGAACCGCGGATGGGTGCCTGGTCGATGATGACGGCGTCCGGCGCTGCCTCTCGGAGATGGCCGTGGATGAGGCTGGATTTGCCGGAACCGGCGACCCCGGTGACGGCGGTCAGGACTCCGAGCGGGACGTCGACGCTGACGTCGCGCAGATTGTGGGTGTTTGCTCCGGTGATGGTCAGCCAACCCGAAGGCGTACGGGGAGTGCGCAATTCGACGCCCTCGCGCCGCAGCGCGGCACCGGTCCTGGTGTCGGCGCGGCGGAGTTCGTCGTAAGTGCCCTCGAACACGACTGTGCCGCCGGCCTTTCCCGCGCCTGGGCCGATCTCGACGATCCGATCGGCGATCGCCATGACCTCGGGGTCGTGCTCGACGACGAGGACGGTGTTGCCCTTGTCGCGCAGCGCGAGCAACATGTCGTCGAGGCGGTGGACGTCGCGGGGGTGGAGGCCTGTGGTCGGCTCGTCGAACACGTAGAGCATGTCGTTGAGGGTGGCGCCGAGGTGTCGTACCATCTTGATGCGCTGGGATTCACCGCCCGACAGCGACGACGTCGCCCGGTCCAGGCTGAGGTAGCCGAGACCGAGATCGACGAGTCTTCGCAGCTGCGTGACGATTTCGGCGGTGACAGTGCCCAAGCCGCTGATCTGCCACCCGTCGATGCGGTCGGCGAGTTCGGACACCTGCATCGCGAACGCGTCGGGCAGAGACAGGCCTTCGAGCGTGGCACCGCGGATGGTCTCGTTGTAGCGGGAGCCGCCGCAGGACTCGCAGACACCGCGCGTGACGATGCGTTCGAACGCGAGCTTGGCCTTGCCTTTGAGGGCCTCGGCGTCCTTGGTCAGGTAGCTGCGCCGGAACCGGGACACGATTCCCTCGTAGCTCTTCATCACGGCGTCGGGGTTCAGCACCTCGACCTCGCCGGGCTTGGCGTCGAAGAAGATGTGGCGCTCGCGGGCGGAGTAATGCTCGATCGGGACGTCGAGATCGAACAGGCCCGAGTCGGCGAACACCCGATACGGCCATTTGCCGACCTCGAAGTCCGGGTGCCGGAACGGCCCCTCGCGCAGGGACTTCGACTCGTCTACCAGTTCGCCGATGTCGACGACCTTCGCCTCCCCGAGCCCTTCGCACTCCAGGCACATGCCGGCCGGATCGTTGAACGAGAACGCGTTCGCGAACCCGATCGTCGGGGTGACGCCGCGGGACCAGAGCATGCGCAGCCAGTCGCCGATGTCGGTGATGGTGCCGACCGTCGACCGCGGGCCACCGAACAGGCGCTTCTGGTCGACGATCACGACTGCCGACAGGTTCGCGATCAGATCGGCGTCGGGGCGACCGTAGGAGGGCAGGAAGGTCTGGGCGAACGCGGTGAACGTGGAATTGATCTGCCGTTGAGCTTCGGCAGCGATGGTGTCGAACACGAGTGACGACTTCCCCGACCCGGAGACGCCCGCGAACACGACGAGCGATCGCTTGGGCAGGTCGAGGTCCACGTCGCGGAGATTGTTCTCGCGTGCTCCGCGAACGATGATCGTGGACAGTTCGTTGCTGGATGGCTGGGCTGGGGTGGTCGGCTGGGCCTGGGTCATGTGCGCTGAGGTCGCCTTTCGCCGCCCCCGACGCTGGTTCGTCCGGGGCCGACGCAGTCTACCGTACGCCGTACGGAAATGCCGTTCATGCTTCCGCAGTAACAGACTTACCGGTCTGGCGATCTCACATGGGCGCCGATTGCATCAGGCCATCGGTCGTGTCGAAAGGTATTCATGACCAGTAGTAGTCGTTTCCGCGTGCGGTCGGCCATCGTGCTCGCCCTCCCGGCGATCGTCCTCGCGGGCTGCGGATCGCAGGACTCCACCGAGCCCGAAGTCCGCACCGAAGTAAGGACTGTGACCGTCGAGGCAACGGCAACCCCACCGACGATCGCGCCGACGTCGATCGACAGGATCGTCCTTCCGGACACCACTGCGCCCGAGCCGTCCACATCGGAACCGGCCGCGCCGGTCCTCGTTGCCATGCCTCCGGTCGTATGCATGAATTTGCAGTCCGCGCAGAATGCGATCCAGGCAGCCGGGGTCTTCTACTCCCGCAGCGCCGATGCCTCCGGCGAAGGTCGGATGCAGGTCAACGACTCGAACTGGATTGTCGTGGCGCAGGATCCGCCCGCAGGGACGCTGATCGGTGAGGGAGATGCTCTGCTGTCCGCGGTGAAGATCGGTGAGCCGAACAACTGCTGATCTAGCTGCGAAGGCTGGGCTTGCCCGCTGGAGCCGGTTTCTGCTCGGTCGAGCTGTACGCGAGGTGGCCGCCGATGAGGCCGCCGACGCTCGCTGTGGCGAGACCGGCTGCAGCCAGGGCCTTGGCGATGCCATCGGTCTGTTTCCGGCGACGTAGGTAGGAGCCGAGAAAGAGGAAGACGCCGGTCGCGTTGGAGGCCGCGTGGATGATCCCGACTCGTCGCTGGCGGGTGTTCATCGTCGACCAGTCGGCCCATCCGGTGGCGATGGCGGCCGGCGCGGACACGAGCCCGATGGAGATCACAAGCTTGCTTGCTCTCGACTGGTGATTCAGCAGGTCCAGAGCAACGGCGCTGGTCCAGCTGCCGATGGTGACGTTGACCAGAGCCGGGTGGATGGGGTGGCCGATCCACTGTCCGCGGAGCGCGCCGCCGACGGTGCTGTCGTCGAGTGCGGGCTCGAGGACGTCGTTGATCGCGTTGCTCGCTCCGTCGAGGAACGATGCCGATTCGAGGCTGTCTAGTGCTTGCTTGAGTGTCATACGTTGCCGCATGCCCCGCTGACGCTGCGCGAACCGTAAGGGCAGCCAAACACGGGACGAGATGCTTGGACGTCCTATAACGTCAGGTGATGAGCAGCGGAACACGAGTGAACACCGTCGACGGCGTCCTGCGGCGGTCGGCCGCGAAATTCCCCGACCGTCTCGCCGTGACCTTCGAGGGACGCTGCCACACCTACGGAGAACTCGATACCGCCGTCACCCGCGCCGCCCGACGACTGATCGCGTTGGGGTTGAACAAGGGTGACCGCGTCGCGGCGTACGGCGTCAACTCGGATGCGTACGTTGTTGCGTTTCTCGCCTGTGCGCGAGCCGGATTGGTGCACGTTCCGATCAACTACGCGCTGGTGGGCGACGAATTGCAGTACTTGCTCGATCAGTCGGGCTCCCGCGTGGTTCTCGTGGATCCGGCTTTGACGGCCACCCTCGACTCCGTTCGTGCAAACCTGACGATCGAGCACGTTTTTTCCCTTCCCGATGTACTGGGCACGGACGGCGACGGCTCCGAACTAGAGCCCGCCGCCGATTCGACCGACCCAGCTCAGCTGCTCTACACCTCCGGAACGACGTCGAAACCCAAGGGCGCGATGATGTCTCACGGAGCACTCGTCGCCGAATACGTCTCGTGCGTGATCGCGCTCGGGTTCACCCAGGACGACGATCCACTGCTCGTGATGCCGATGTACCACTCGGCGGGAATGCACGTGTTCATGCTGCCGTATCTGTCGGTGGGTGCCACGGTCCGCTTGATGCGCAGGCCGGACGTTCCGGAGATCCTGCGCCGCATCGAAGAGGAGAAGATCAAGTCTCTGTTCCTGGCCCCCACGGTGTGGGTTCCGCTCGCCAATCACCCCGACCTGGCCACGCGTGACCTGTCGTCGCTGAAGAAGGCGCAGTACGGTTCGTCGATCATGCCTGTCACCGTTCTCACTCGGCTACGTGAGCGGTACCCGGACATCGAGTTCTACAACTGCTTCGGGCAGTCCGAGATCGGTCCACTGGCAACGGTATTGCAGCCCGAGGAGCACGAGGCGCGGCCGGCGTCGTGCGGCCGTGCGGTGTTCTTCGTCGAGACCCGTGTCGTCGATGCCGACGGGAACGATGTGCCGGACGGCGAAGCCGGAGAGATCCTCTACCGTTCTCCTCAGCTGTGCGACGGCTACTGGGACAAGCCGGAGGCGACGGCAGATGCGTTCTCGGATGGGTGGTTTCATTCAGGCGACCTGGTGACCCGCGACGCCGAGGGTTTCATCACCGTGGTCGACCGGATCAAGGACGTCATCAACACCGGCGGCATTCTCGTCGCGTCACGCGAGGTAGAGGATGCGATCTACACCCATCCGGCGGTCGCCGAGGTCGCGGTGATCGGGACGCCCGACGACAAGTGGATCGAAGCGGTGACGGCAGTCGTTGTGCTCAAGGAGGGCAGTGAGTTGTCGTCGCAGGCGTTGATCGACCATGTGAAGGGTCGTATAGCGCCGTTCAAGGTGCCCAAGACCGTCACCTTCGTCGACGAATTGCCACGTAATCAGAGCGGAAAACTGCTCAAGCGTGAGCTGCGTGGTTGACCTGTCGTCAGGCTGCTCGCTGTTTTCGTCGGTGGTAGCTGGGGATGGGTTGGCGTGTGGGGTCGATGGATTCGGGTGGGATGGCGTAGGGGTGTCCGTCGTCGCCCATGAGCAGTTGCCAGTGGCCGTGGTGGACGAGGCGGTGGCATTCGCCGCAGACCAGCGCGAGGTTGTTCAGGTCGGTTCTGCCGCCGTGTTCCCAGAACCTCACGTGGTGGGCGTGGCACCACTTTGCGGGGCGGCCGCACATGACGCAGCATCGGTCGCGGATGGTCAGGGCGATGCGTTGGTCGTCGGTGGCGAGTCTGGTGGTGCGCCCGAGCGCGAGCGGGACGCCGTGGTGGTCGACGATCACCGGGGTGAGGTTGGCGTCGCAGGTGAGTAGTTCGGCGAGGGAGCGACTGATCGGGCCGGTCCAGTCGGTGTGGAACGGCCACTCGGCATCGCCCGGCTCGGGAACGGACTTCTCCCTCGCATCACTACCACCGGCAGCGTCACAACCGTCGGTGCTGCGACCGACACGACTCTGGGGAGAGTCACCGGTGCATGAACGGTCGCCGGCACCAGAACTCCCTTTGGCGCGTTGACCGCGGCCCGTGGCTCGATCGGGACCGGCGTCGGTGTCTTCGGTTCGTGAACCGCCGTCGATACCAACACTCTCGCTGACGCGGTGACCGCCGTCAGCACCACCATCGGGACCGTCGTCGGCATTACTGGTTCGTGAGTTGCCGTGGGCACCAGCACTCTCGCTGGCGCGGTGGCCGCCGTCAGCACCGGTAGCGTGTGTTGTCGAACCCCGTTGGTGCGCTGGCAGTTTCCTTGTTTCTACGGTCGCTGAGCAGGTCGCGCAGCGGAACGATCAGGTGCACCGACGCCCGCGACCCACCCGACGCCCCGCGGCTGCCACCGCGGAGGTGACGGTCGAGAATCCGATCGAGTGCATCGGCCCGCCGCTTCGACGGACTCCGCGCGTCACGTTCCCCACCCGGGCCCGGCCGCGGAGCCGTCAACGGCGACAGGGCGGTGAGCAGTTTCTCGGCGAGGAGCCGGTCGACATCGCCACCGATCTGGAAGCGGCCACTGGCCAGCCGGTGAACATCGAACCGGTTCAGGCCCGGGTTCTCCGACACCGGTACCGGCGGCGGCCCCGACGGAACAGGTTCGGGCCCAGCAGGTTCGGGCCCTGCATCACCCAAGCCGCCTGCATCACCCGGGCCACCTGCGTCACCGGAGCCACCGGCATCGGTTCGGCTCGCCTGTTCCCGCTCCCGTTCTCGTCGCTGCTTCTCGGCCCGCGCATGTCGAGCTCGCGCGTCCTCCGCCGCGGAGTGCGCCAAGGCCTGCGCTCGTGCGGTGACCTGTCCGGCGGTGCCGCGCATCGCGGTCTCGAGCAGTTCCGCGACGACGGCGTCGTGGCGCTGCTCGTCGAGGGTGGGGTCGGCGACCACGACGGTGGCGTAGCCGTCGGCGATCGCCGAGGCGTGGCCGGCGTGGATGTCACCGCCGGCGAGGGCGTCGAGCACGTTCGGCCATTGGGTGAGCCATTGCCCGAGTTCCATCTGGCGGGTTGCGGATCCGTCGGTGATGCGCACCGACTTCGCGTACCAGCGGGTGACCGTCGAGTGCCCGAGTTTCATCGCCAGGCCACGTCGGTCGATCTCGGCGAGCAGTGTCAATCTTGCTGCAGCCAAAGCGTTTTCGTGGGACGACACGTCGGCGAGCTCGGAGACCAATTCCTGGTCCGCGAGCTCGAACACATCCCCCCATGTCTTCACCCCACGAAAGCTATACCCACCCACCGACACGTTTCTGCGACGCCGGTCAACGCTTCCAACGAATACGGATTGGGCCCTTCGCAGTCGAGGGATCGACCACTGATCCCTTCTGGGTGATCTCGACCTCTCCCGCGTCGACCATCCGACGGGCGGCGCGGCGGACCGGTTCCATCAACTCCCGCCAACCGTCGTCGGACAGGGCTCGTGCGACGTCGGACGGGCAGATCGTGGAGTCGCGGGACCGAGCGTCGAGCAGAGAACGGATCTTGTCTTCGAGTTCTTTGTCGGTGGCGCTCACCTTGTGTCGCCGGCACGCATCGCTGCAGTACTTGATGTCATCCCAGTTCTTCTCCCACTTCTTACGCCACTCGATTCGCCGCCCGCACGATGCGCAGACCTTGTCGGCGGGCTGCGCAGTGGAGGAGCGACGAGAATGGGCCATGCTTCGACAGTAACCTCGTTGCATGGCGATTCGACCCATTCTCGTTGCCGGTGACCCGCGGCTGACGACGGTCGCCGAACTCGTCACCGTGTTCGACGCCGATTTGGCGGCGTTCGTGAAGGACCTGTTCGAGACCAACACCGCGGCGCACGGGGCCGGACTCGCTGCCAACCAGGTCGGCGACCCGCGTGCAGTGTTCGTCTACGACCTCAGGGACGGCGGGGTCCGTCACCGCGGGCACGTGGTCAACCCAGTGCTCGAGACGTCGGCGATCCCGGAGACGATGCCGGACCCCGGAGACGGTGAAGGGTGTCTGTCGGTACCGGGGGAGCGGTACCCGACCGGCCGCGCAGACTGGGCCCGCGTGACCGGTGTCGATGTGGAGAACGCGCCCGTCTCGGTCGAGGGCCACGGTTACCTGGCTCGGTGTCTGCAGCACGAGTCCGACCATCTGGCCGGTCACCTGTACCTCGACCGCCTGATCGGCCGCAATCAGCGTGCTGCGAAGAAGATGATCAAGGCACGAGGATGGGTCGGCCCCGGCAACAGTTGGCTGCCCGGGTCCGATGCGGACCCGTTCGGCTGGTGAATCGAACCGGCGATCAACACGCGCCGGTGAGTGCGCATGCCGCTGCGCGTTCCAGCTTCCAACGGCCCTCGGAGACAACGAAACCGATCGAGGACGTCGGCCCGACGGACGTGCCGCTCGCCTCGACGCGGCCGGGCGCGACGACGTCGATGCGATCGAACGACGCCTCCGACAGGCTTCCACCGCTGTCGAGCAGAGGTTCGATCTCCTCGGCGGTGCCTTCGAGCGCGTCGGCGCGGTCGGACCGTTCGGCGGTCCAGTCGAAAACGGTACGGAAGATGGCGGTCGCTTCGTCCGGGGTAGGGATGGCTGTGTGCGCGACGGAGGGAGGAGGGGGCGGGAACGACGACGGCGCAACGTTCACCGCGGCGTCGATGCCCGGCTCGGGTTCCGTTGCGGCACAACCTGTGAGCGCGACCAGAGCCAGTCCACAGAGCACGCGACCGACGATCATCAGAACGGGTTGTAGACGTAGAGCATCCGGTAGTCCCACTCCGAGGATCCGGCCGGGATTCGGATCTCCGTCAGGACCCGGCCGTTCTGGGAGCACGAACCGCGGGCGTGAAACGACCAACAATCGATCCGCCGACTCGTGCCGAACGGGCTGACGATCAACGATTCTGTGCTCGCCGCGCCGTATGCCGCAGGGTCGAAGGCGCTGACGAAACTCGAGGTGGAGTCCTTGGGCCCGAACGGGTTGTCGTCGGGAGCGGCGGAGGCTGTCGGCGCGACGAGCACTGCGCCGCCGATCGCCAGCGCGACTCCGGCGAGGATCTTCTTCGGCAATGGTGGCTCCGTTCGTTTCGAGCACGGCTACTCAGTGCTCATGGGATCGGCCGCAACCGACCGCGCGTTACGAACCGGCTCCTTCCTCGAACGCGGCACACTGGAGTACATGACAGCACTCGAAGCGCCCATCGTTGCCCAGCGGCTCGGCCGTCGTCTCGCGATGTGGGGCGGTGGAAGTATGCTCGTCGGAACGGTGTTGGCGTTGCGCGGGTCTTCGCCTGCCCGGCGGGCGTTCGGTCAGCAGACTGCGGGGTGGGGTGCGATCGATCTGGCGATCGCGGGTGTAGGCGCGCTGAGCTCGAAGCCTCCGACTGCCGCGAGTTTGAGCCGGCTGCTGTGGATCAATGCCGGTCTCGACGTCCTCTACGTCGCGACCGGCGCGCACATCGCCGTCAGAAAGCCTCGGTTCGGCGGCCGGATCACCGCTGACCAGGCGCTGGGCCACGGCTCTGCGGTCGTCGTGCAGGGCGCTGCGCTTCTCGCATTGGACACGACACACGCCCGCATGATTTCCGGGTAATCACACGAGTGTCATTCTCGCCGTTGGCGTTTTGTCAAGTACCGACACGTCTGATTTGTTGCGCGATCAGTAGATTTGCGTAACACTCGTCCCATCAGTCACATCAGTATCGTGGGTCACACGGGAAACGGTGGGTTCGTCCATGCGTGTACGTAGTCGGCAGATTGCTGTCGGGGCTGTCCTGGCACTGGCAGTGAGCGGACTCAGCGCTCTGACCGCGCCCACCGTGTCGGCCGAACCGTGCGGTGGGCTCGGTGGGCCGGGCTCGTCTCCGCTGTTCGGGTCGTCGGGTAGCGCCGGGATGTCGGGCAAGAACCCGCAAGGCCCTCAGGGGCCGCTGCCTCGGATCACCGGCAACACCCAGAGCATCGCCTGGGTCACCGGTCCGCAGAGCGTGAACAACACCTACAACGACCTCGCGATGTCCGGCACCGACCTCGGAATCAGCTGGGACAACGGGGCCGGCCAAATCCTGATGGCGTTCGGTGACACGTTCGGAGACTGCTCCTCCGGCAATGCGCAGTGGCGCAGCAACGCGCTCTTCCGGTCGGACAAGGCGTCGACGAATCTGGCGCAGGGAGTCGAGATCGGTCCAGCCGACCCCGCAGACAACACCTCCGGTGCCGTCGTGCGGGCCGGTAGTCCCAACTATGCAGCCGAGATCATCTCCAGCGCAAAGCTGCCCAGCGTCGAGGACACGACGATTCCCACGGCGGCCATAGCGATCGGCAACACCCAGTACATCAACTACATGTCGGTGCAGAGCTGGGGCAGCCCCGGGCGCTGGATCACGAACTACTCGGCGACGGCGAAATCCACTGACAACGGTCAGAATTGGTCGACCGACCCCAAGACGATCCGCGTCAACAAGGGTGTCACCATTCCGGGCTTCACCAACGTCCACGAAAGCCAGGGCAAGTTCCAGCAGAGCGCGTACGTGCTGGGTCGAGACGGCAAGTACCTGTATCAGTTCGGCACACCCAACGGACGATTCGGCGATGCCTTCGTCTCACGGGTGGCACCGAGCGACATCGAGAACCTCGACGCGTACGAGTATTCGACGCAGGATCCGGATCCGACGAAGCAGTGGTCGAAGAACATCGGCGACACCGTTGCGATCGTCAAGGGCCCGGTCAGTGAGATGTCGGTTGCATGGAACGACTACCTCGGCCGCTACGTGATGATGTACGGGGACGAGAACACTCGCACATTGGTCGCTCGCACTGCCGACAATCCCGAGGGGCCCTGGAGTGCGCCGAGGACCATCCTCGATGCCAATCAGACCGCCGGCGGAATCTATGCGCCGTTCATTCACCCGATGTCGAGCGGAAAAGACCTGTACTTCACTGCTTCTCGGTGGTCGGACTACAACGTGCTGCTGTTGAAGACGAATCTCGACGCGCTGAAGTGATCTCCGCGGAGCGTTCGATCGCCGCCTGCAGGTAGGCATCCACCTCGAGATCTTCCGGGGCGGAAAGTAATCCGCGCCGGATCGTCGAAAGATATCTGCTCGACGGTTCGCCGGGCTCTCGGGCGATCGAACTTGTCAGCGTGAACGCGGGTCGTCCGTCAATGTCCGGAAGTCGGAGTAGTGCATCGTATTTCCCACGGAAGCTCTCACCTTCGCGATCCACTGCCAGCTGCGACCATTGCCCGATGGCAAGTGTCTCCGTCCCCCCGACATCGATGGATGCGACGACGTTCTCGACGGCAGCCAGGTGAGCGAACTGGACGCGGTCGAGTAGATAGCCATGTGCTACAGACCGATTCGCGGCATCTGCCGTCGTCGAGACGAACGCGGACGCTCCGGTCCAGCGCCGCGAGACTCCGGCGAAGTACAGCGGATAGTCGATCCACAGCCATTTTTCCCCGGCAGGCAACGCTGTCGAGGGTGCCGGTGGGTGCGCACCGAATTCGGAGCTTTCGTCGGATCCCGTCAGGTAGCTGAAAAACCTCTCGCGCAGGAGATTCGACCCGTACGAGACGTACCAGAGCCGACCCTTCACTCGGTCTCGAACAGCTGCCGGTATGCCTCGGCGAGCAGGTCGGCCGCGAGGTCGTGGTTGTGTGACGCTGCGCCCGTCGAGTTGCCGGATCGCATCAGCCTGGCGTTGAGGCCGTAGGCGAGGTCGTCGAACGTGTCGTCGTCGATCCCGAGGTCGACGTCCACGTCTTCTTCCAGCAAGGCACCGAGGTCGATCGACCACGACCACACACGTTCGTCCCGGTAGGGGCCGCGCCCGGCGCTGACGGTCTCGTTGGAGACCTCGAGTTGCTCGTCGGTCCGGTCGCGCGGAACGTTGGTGTTGATGCGCAGGTCGAGTTCGATCGTGTCGTCGTCGTGCACGATCTCGTCGACGCGCAGCGTCTCGAAGCCGCCGCACCTCAGCGTCAGCAAGCGCCGAGGCCCGGTGTCGACGTGTTCGTCGGACAGGGCGGCGATCTGCCACAGGTACTTCGCGGTGTTCGCCGGGTCGGGGATCGAAGAGTTGATGTAGTCGGCCACGATGCTGCGGATGGCCGGGTATGCGATGTGGTCGGACAGTTCCCAGAACTGCTTGCGCGCCTTGCCGACGGACGTGTCGAGCAATGTCGCCCGCTTGGCCCTTTCCTTCGGCAGCGCAGATTTCGCGCTCGGAACGTCGCCCAGGGAGGCCGGCTCCGAGGGGCGTTCACGTAGACGGGTCAGGTGCGACACGAGATCTCGCAACTGCTCGAGCTGATCGGCAGTCCCGGCTGCGAAGTCGAGTGCTTCGATGTCGGTCCACGCGTCGAGGTCGGCGATGAACTGTGCCGCGACCGAGTCGGAGTACCCGACGTAGGCCTCGTTGTCGGCGAAGTGCAGAACGTAGAGCCCGGTTCGGTGTTCCTTGGCCGCGAAGACCGTGGCGATGGATCCGGCGTCGGTGACGTCGTACCGCTCGAAGGTGAATCCGTCGGATGTGGAAGCTGTCGGCATGGCTGTGAATCTACCGATGTGAGTCGAAAGCACCTATTTTCGGCCGTGTCCGCAATGTCGGGAATTCGTTCCAGAAACCAATGATTTAGGTGAACCTTCGTAAACTGGATGTTCAGACTTGTTCTCGCACCGCATGTTCCGCATTGTCCGATGTACCGGAAGTACTTCCGCTACCGTGAACGAAAGTTGAATTCGTGGTGCTATCTTGTGGAATGTCTGTTTCCATCGCTAACGAAACAAGCAGGTAACACGCGGTGTGAACAATGCCGAGAGCAGTGCCATCGGGCACGGCCGTGGTGCTCGATGGAAGGTGGTTGCGCGTGGGCGGTTATCTTGCGCGGAGGTTGCTGAACTACGTCGTCCTGCTGCTCATCGCGACGTTTCTGACCTACCTTCTGGCGTCGCTCACGTTCGATCCGCTGTCCAATCTCCTCAGTCGCAACCCGCCGCCGTCGAGCGCTGTACTCGACGCGAAACGCGCGGCGCTGCATCTCGACGACAACCCCGTGTTGCGCTACCTGAAGTGGCTGTGGGCTGTGCTTCATGGTGACTTCGGTCAGACCATCGCGGCCGGCTCCGTCAACGACGAGTTGTGGCGACGCATTCTCGTCTCGCTGCGTCTGGTGGTGCTCGGCACCGTCCTCGGCGCGGTACTGGGAACACTCGTAGGTGCGTACGGTGCCGTCCGGCAGTACAAGATCTTCGATCACGTCGCCACTGTCGTGACGTTCATCCTCATCAGCACCCCGATCCTGGTTCTGGCGCCGGTACTCAAATACCTTGCTGTGCAGGTCAATCAGAGCACCGGTAGCCAGTTCTTCCAATACACCGGTGAGACGTCGACAACACTCGCTCCCGGTCTGATGAACGAAATCATCGACCGTGCTCAGCATTTGCTGTTGCCGACCGTTGTCCTGATGTTGTTCACCATCGGTGGTTACAGCCGCTACATGCGTAGTTCCATGCTCGACGAACTGAACATGGACTACATCCGTACGGCCCGCGGCAAGGGCCTCACCCGCGGCCGCGCGATTTTCAAGCATGGCTTCCGAACTGCATTGATCCCGATGGCGACGCTCTTCGCGTTCGGGATGGGCGCGGTGATCACCGGCGCGACCTTCACCGAGCGAGTTTTCGGGTGGTACGGCATGGGGGACTGGCTGATCTACGGCATCACCAGTCAGGACATCAACATCACGCTCGCGGTCTCGCTGTTCACCGCGCTGTCGGTCCTCGTCTCCGGAATGTTGACCGACATCTTCACGGCCGCATTGGATCCGCGCGTTCGCTACGCGGACTGACCCACCACTTCGAGTAAGGAAAGGATCGGCGATGGCGACACCTGTGGTTCCCGAGATCGCTGCGGTCGAGGGCCCGAGCGACTCGACGGCTCCGATCACACGCAGGCGCTTGGTGCTGCGCCGGTTCCTGCGCAACCGGCCTGCGTTGGTGGGCATCGTGGTGCTGCTCGCGATGTTCGTCGGCGCATTCGTACTCCCGCACTTCATTCCCTTCACCTACGAGGAACTCGACGCGTACGCGCTCAACTCGCCGCCGACCACACGACACTGGTTCGGCACCAACCAGATCGGGCAGGATGTTCTGGCTCAGACGCTGCGTGGACTGCAGAAGTCGCTGATCATCGGCATGCTCGTCGCGCTTATTTCCACGGTGCTTGCCGGTGTCGTCGGCGCGGTGGCGGGATACTTCGGCGGTTGGACCGACCGCGCGCTGATGTGGGTCGCCGATGTTCTGCTCGTCGTCCCGAGCTTCCTGGTCATCGCGATCTGCTCACCACTGTTCCGCGACAAGAGCTTCTTCATCCTGGTGTTGCTGCTCGCGGCGTTCGCGTGGATGATCACCTCCCGCATCATCCGTGCGATGACGCGGTCGTTGCGTGAGCGCGAATTCATCCGTGCCGCCAAGTACATGGGTGCGACGCCGACGAGTGTCATCGGGAAGCACGTGCTGCCGTCGATGGCGTCGATCCTCATCGTCGACGTCACGCTCAACGTGGGTATCGCCATCATCGGTGAGGCGTCGCTGAGCTACTTCGGTTTCGGTGTCCAGCGGCCCGACGTCTCGCTCGGAACCCTGATCGCGGACGGTACGTCGTCCGCGTTGACCTATCCGTGGCTGTTCGCGTTCTGCTGTGGCGCACTGGTCTTGATCGTGCTGGCAACGAACTTCGTCGGCGACGGCCTGCGCGACGCATTCGATCCGAACTCGACGAGGGGACAGGCACGTGGCTGAGACTGTGCCGGTGTTGAAGGTCAGCGGACTCGAAGTCAGCTTCCCGAGTGAGGAAGGCCGCGTCACCGCGGTCCGCGGACTGGACTATCAGGTCGACAAGGGCGAGGTCATGGCCATCGTCGGCGAATCCGGCTCCGGTAAGTCGGTGTCGTCCCTGGCCGTCATGGGGTTGCTTCCGCAGACCGCACGGGTCACCGGGTCCATCGAGCTGAACGGCCGTCAGCTACTCGGACTGTCCGACCGTGAGATGTCCCGTGAGCGTGGGCGTTCGGTGGCGATGATCTCGCAGGACCCATTGACTGCGCTGACGCCCATCTACCGGATCGGTGATCAGATAGCCGAGGCGATCTCGGTACACAATCCGTCACTGAGCAAGGTGAAGGTCCAGGAGCGGACCCTGGAATTGCTCGATCTGGTCGGCATCGCCGATCCGAGAACACGGGCCAAATCGTATCCGCACGAGTTCTCCGGCGGTATGCGGCAACGCGTCGTCATCGCGATGGCCATCGCGAACGATCCCGATCTCATCATCGCCGACGAGCCGACCACTGCCCTCGACGTGACGATCCAGGCGCAGATCCTCGACCTGCTGCGCACGGCCCGTGACGTGACCGGAGCCGGCGTCGTGTTCATCACCCACGACCTGGGAGTCGTTGCCGGCGTTGCCGATCGGGCCATGGTCATGTACGCCGGGCGAGCCGTCGAAACTGCTCCAGTGGACGAGCTGTACGCGCACCCGTCCATGCCCTACACCGTGGGCTTGCTCGGCTCGGTCCCTCGCCCGGATCGTCCCGCGCAGGAGCGCCTGGTGCCTATCGAGGGCACGCCGCCCGCTCTGGTGAATCTCCCTACGGGCTGCCCGTTCGGGCCCCGATGTCCGCTGCACACGGAGGCCTGCGACAAAGGCGAACCACCGTTGATTCAGGTTGCCCCGAATCACAGCGCGGCGTGCATCCGTATCGATGCGGCGACGGCCGAGTCGGTGGAGGCGGAATTCGAGGGTGCCCCACGGTCGGAGGCACCGGCCGAATTGGTGGTGACCGTACCGAAGGATGCTCCGGTGTTGTCGGTGACCGATCTGCACAAGAGCTACCCCATGTTCAAGGGTTCGGTACTGCGTCGACGCGCGGGCGAAGTGCCTGCGGTGCAGGGCATCAGCTTCGATGTCCACGCAGGGTCCACCTTGGCGATCGTCGGCGAATCGGGCTGCGGCAAGTCGACGACCCTGCTCGAGATCATGGAGTTCGTGAAGCCGCAGCAGGGCTCGATCAGAATCAACGGAGTCGAGCCTTACGGCCTGAGCCGAGCCGAGCAACGAAAGCTGCGCGCGCACATCCAGATCGTGTTCCAGGACCCGATGGGCTCGCTCGATCCGCGAATGCCTGTGGGGGAGATCATCGCCGAGCCGTTGAAGATCAACGGCGTGCCGGTCGACGAGCGCACCCGCCGGGTTCGGGAACTGATGGACACCGTCGGAATGCGTCCCGAGCTCGCCGATCGGTATCCCACTCAGTTCTCCGGCGGGCAGCGTCAACGTGTCGGCATTGCACGGGCTTTGGCGCTCAAACCGTCGATCCTGGTGCTCGACGAGCCGGTGTCCGCGCTCGACGTGTCGATCCAGGCGGGCGTGCTGAACCTGCTCCAGGATCTGCAGGAGGAGCTCGGACTGGCGTATCTGTTCGTCTCGCACGACCTGTCGGTGGTGCGTCACCTTGCCGACGAAGTAGCGGTGATGCGCAACGGGGTGTTCGTGGAGAAGGGCCCGACGGCGCAGATCTTCGACGCACCCGAGGACCCGTACACACGGGCACTCCTGAAAGCCATCCCCATCCCCGATCCGGTGCTCCAACGAGCCCGAATCGCCGAGGCCGCACAGCTGGCCGACGCCATCTGACCTTGCAGGTTACGTGCACACTGAGAAAGGTGAATTGATGAAAGCCAAGCTATTTCGGGCACTGGTCCCGATCGCGGTGGCCGTGACCACCGTAGGACTGGTGGCGGGGTGCAGCTCCGGCGACACCGGGCCCAACGCCGATGCGCCTGCGTCGTTCGAGAGCGGAGCGCAGATAAACCCGCATCCGATCACCGATCTGCAGCAGGGCGGGAACATGAACTTCCCGCTCACGCAGGTGACTGCCAATTACAACTACTACCAAATCGACGGCACAACGGTCGATACCTCGCGGTTCTACGCCGCGCTGATGCCGAGGTCGTTCACCGCCGCAGCCGACGCGAGTCTGACGGTGGACACGGACTTCTTCACCGACATCACCGAGTCGGAGGTCGACGGAAAGCAGGTCATCACCTACAACATCAATCCCAAGGCCAAGTGGAGCAGCGGGAGGTCGCTGGACTACACCGACCTCGTGGCAACGTGGACCGCGAACAGCGGGAAGGACCCGGCGTACGAGGCTTCATCCACGGCCGGGTACGACAAGGTCGAATCCGTCGTGCGCGGCGAGAACGACCAACAGGTGATTCTGACGTTCACGGAGAAGTTTGCCGACTGGCCATCGCTGTACTCCCCGCTGATGCCCGCAGAGTCGGTGAATACCGTCGACGCCTTCAACACGGGATCGGTGAGCACGATGCCTGCCACCGCAGGCCCGTTCCGTATCCGGACCATCGAGCCCGGGGGTAAACGCATGATTGCGGAGCGCAACCCTGATTGGTGGGGCGAAAACCCAGCGGTGCTCGACACCATCACGTTCCTGCCACTCGATTCGACGGCCTCCGTCGGCGCGTTGCAGAGTGGCGAGATCGATTACTACGAATTGGGTAGCAGCGCTGACGCATTCAAGGTCGCGCGGGGTATCCCGAACATCGACCTGCGGCAGAGCCTGGGTCCGCAGTACCGCCATTTCGATTTCAACGGCGCGCCCGGGCGCATCACGTCGGACAAGGCGGTCCGGTTGGCTCTGATGAAGGCGATCGACCGCGATTACCTGGCCACCTCGCAGCTCGGCCAGATCACCTCGAACCCGACGGTGCTGAACAACCACATTTTCGTCGACGGCCAGAAAGGTTACCAGGCGAACAACGGCGACGTCACGTTCGACCCGGAGAAGGCGAAGTCCGAACTCGAGGCCGCCGGATGGACGATGAACGGCGAGTTCCGCTCCAAGGACGGACAGCAACTCGATCTGCACGACATCATTCCGGCGGACACCCCGAATGCGACGCAGGAAGCGCAGATCATCCAGCAGAACCTCAAGGCTGTCGGCGCCAACCTCATCATCGACGCAGTGCCGTCCGACGACTTCTTCGAGAAGTACATCCTGGTCGGCGCATTCGATGTCACCCACTTCACCTGGGAGGGAACGCCGTACACCTCCAGCAGTGACGGCATCTTCCGCCTGACGCCCGGCAGTACGCTGCAGAATTACGGTCAGGTCGGGTCCGAGGAGATCAACGGATTGCTCGACACGGCGGCCGGCGAGCTCGACGACGACGCACGTTTTGCCGACTACAACGAGGCAGACAAGGCGATCTGGGCGGAGGGGCACAGCCTCACGATGTTCCAGCGTCCGTCGACGTACGCGACCAAGTCGAATCTCGCGAACTTCGGCGCTCCGGGATTCGGTGACCTCGATATGTCGAAGGTCGGGTTCCTGAAATAGCTCACGGTCTCGGATATCCGGTCGGTGCCGCGGCAGCCACGTTGGTTGTCGCGGCATCGACCGTTGTCGTGATCGCACCGCTGAGTTTCTTCGTTGCGCTCGTCGTCCTCGTCTGGACGGGTTGGTCGGTGGCGTGCGCTCTCCTGTCCGGGCGATCAGCACAGACAACGACCGCCCGAACCACAGTGCGGCGAGTTCGGTTTCAGCACCGCATGCGGTCGCGAGGTTACCTGGAGGTCCACGAGAAGACAGGGCGGGCCTGGTATCCCGTCTACTTCCACACCGGGCTGCTGGCGATCGTTCCCGACGCCGCCGCGAGCGTGAGCAGGTCGATCTTCGGTCGGCGTGCTGTCGTCGTGGAACCGGGGATTCTCGCCGTGCCGTCGGGGCGGCGTCGCACGTCGTTACCTCCCGGCACACCCCTCGATGCCCCTCGCCTCAACGACGTCGATCTGCGTACGCGCAGTGAAAGATTCGGATCGCTGCGCCGCCGAATCATGCTCGACGCCCCTGCCGCAGTGGCCGGCCCGTTCATCGGTCTGCTGTGGCTGGTCGTCGACGGCGGGGGATTCGCCGAGTTCGTAGCCGTCACCGTTCTGGCTGCGGTCACTGCGCTCTGGTGGTCGGCGATCGGTGGAAGCGATCCCAGCTGAGCCGTCCTGCCGGGTACTTCGTCCGACGCATGTTCGTAACTGCCGAGAAACACCCCCGGTCTACGTTCGAGATTCGGACAATTCAGGAGGCATCATGGCGCGGTCGATGGCGGAGCAGGCAGCGGAGACGATCACCAAGGGAATCGGTCGACGTGGATTCATCCAGGCGGTGGCGGCATTGGGCGCAGGCGTCGGAATCGCCGGAACGGCAGCTTGTTCGTCGTCGTCGTCGTCGTCCACCGCCGCCGCGAGTTCGTCGGCACCTGCACCGGTCGGCATTCTTCAGCCCGGATCAGGCGACATCTCCGGCGATCACTATCTGAGTTCCGAAGTCGACAAGGTCCTGTGGGGGTACGTCCCGACGGTCGAGTCCGAGTCGGTGCTGCAGATGAAGTCCGGCGAGACGGTGACCATCGACGCGCTCAGCCACGAAGGAATTCTCGAAGATCAGGGTCGCGATCCCGTCGAATTCTTCGGTGGCAAGGGCGTATCGGAATCCGACGTGCTGCAGGACGCCATCGACATCGCCGGCGGATACGACCGCACGGTCCGTAACTTCGACGTCGACGGCCCTCATGTGGTGACGGGTCCGGTGTTCGTCGAGGGTGCGCAGCGCGGGGATGTACTCAAGATCGAGACGCTCGAGGCGATCCCACGCGTTCCGTACGGTGTGGTGTCGAGCAGGCACGGCAAGGGCTCCCTGACGGTCACTGCGTCCGGTGAGGCTCCTGCGGGCATCAGCCTGGACGAGGTGATGCCTCCGATCGCAAGCGACGGCAGGACCTCGGGTGACCCGACGCAGTACGGCAATATCTCCACGTTCACCGCCGTCGAGGACGGGCAGGGTGTGATGCGGTACGGCGATGCGGCCGTACGCTTTCCGCTGCGTCCCTTCATGGGCATGATGGGTGTTGCCTTCGCCAGCGACCCGGGCCTGACGTCACCGAATGCGAATTCGATTCCCCCGACGCTCGGCGGCGGCAACATCGATGTCGGCCTGCTCGGCGTCGGGTCGACGTTCTACCTCCCGGTGTTCGCAGAGGGTGCGTTGTTCTACGTCGGCGATCCGCACATGGCGATGGGCGACGGAGAGGTCGCGCTGACGGCGATGGAAGGTTCCCTGCGCGGCACCTTCCGCCTGACGGTGTGCAAGGCGGGCAGCGGGGATGCGCCGTCCGTCGCGTACTCGTATCCCTTTGCCGAGAACGAGGATTCATGGATTCCGATCGGCCTGTCCGATCCGGACGGTGCCGTCGGTGGTCAGAGTTCGGACCTGAACGCAGCCATGCGTCGGGCAGTGGTCAACGCGCTCGACTTCCTCGAGACCGACCTCGGCATGGACCGGGCGACGGCCTATGCCTACCTTTCCGCGGCCGCCAACTTCACCGTTTCGCAGGTGGTCGACAAGACGGTAGGCGTGCACGGCCAGATCTCGAAGGCGCACTTCGATCGGTAGGAGTGCGCCTTCGGCGCAGTGGCGCGAACAAGTGCCCTCCGCGGCACCTGGGCACGCCACTGCCGAAGGCACCTCAGCGGTGTGCCGTCGCGATGAAATGACGTGTTGCGGCGTCGACGATGTCGGCAGGGGCGATGTCGATTTCGTCGTTCAACCACGCGATGACCAGTTCGGCGAGTCCGCCGATGAACAGCAGGCCGTTGATCTCGGATTGTGGTTGCGGCCAGGCCTGTTCGCCGAACAGTTCGCGTGACTGCTCGGCCACCAGATGGGCGAACGCGCGCATGGACTTTCTTCGATAATCCCGCAGTGAGTCGACGGCCAGTGACTCGATCATCGCGACGCGTCCCTTGCGGCGGTCGTCGGTGAGCACGCCGACGAACGCGGCGATGGCGTTGCGCACCTGTTCCTCGACGGTGGGGGCCGGGGAGTGCAACGCGTCCATAGCCGCTGCCCGGATCTCGTCGGATACCGACTCCACCACCTTCTCGAGCAAATCCTCTTTGCCGGAGAAGCTTTGGTAGAAGTAGCGCTCGGTCAGTTTCGCCTCCGCGCAGATCGCGGTCATGGTCGTGTTCTGGGCACCGGCCGTGGAGAACACTTCGAGTCCGGCTTCGAGCAACCGCGCGCGACGGTCGGCGGTGCGGTCGTCGGCACTCATGCCGTTGTACCTGCGCGTCGGGGAAGCCATGGGTAGATCTTGACAGAGGAAGCAGGTGTGACGCAGACTACATCCCATCTGACAGGACGCTCTGTCAGATTGACGGAGGTCGACAATGGCACGTGCTCTGGCTGCTCCACCTGCTGATTCAGCGCTCCAACCGGTATACGGTGACGGCGGCATACCCGTCGTGGGGCACACACTCGAATACATCCGAGACCCCCTGAAACTGCTCGGCAGTCGGTGGGAGAAGTACGGCGAGGTGTCGTGGCTGACGATGGCCGGGCAGAAGTGGATCACCGTTCTCGGTCCGGACGCATGCCAGGAGGTGTTGCAGAACGCCGACAAGGCGTTTGCGAACGGTGACGGCTGGTCGCTGCTGATCGGCCCGTTCTTCCACGGTGGGTTGATGCTGCTGGACTCCGACGAGCACCTGAAGCACCGACGAATCATGCAGCAGGCCTTCACGAGGGATCGGCTCACCAAATCCGTCGAGGCGTTGAATCCTGTCACCGCAACCGGTTTGGACGCGTGGCAGGGCGGGCGCGACGTCCAGGTCTACCCGGCGCTCAAAGCGTTGACCCTGGAGGTGGCGACGAGCATCTTCATGGGCGGTGCCGAGGGCAGCACGGAAGCCGAGATAGCCGAGCTCAACTCGAGTTTCGTGGCGTGCGTTCAGGCTGCGACGTCGATCGTGCGCTATCGAGTTCCGGGAACGCGGTGGAAGCGTGGCCTCGATGGCCGCGCCATGCTCGAGCAGTTCTTCCGGCGCTACCTTCCGTCGCGGCGCGCCACCGAAACCGACGACCTGTTCTCGGTCCTGTGCCACATCGAGGGGAACGACGGCGAGCGATTCTCCGACGAGGAAGTGATCGACCACATGATCTTCCTGCTGATGGCTGCGCACGACACGTCGACGATCACGCTGTCGACGATGATGCAGTACCTCGGGCAACACCCCGAGTGGCAGGACAAGTGCCGCGCGGAGTCCGAGGCCCTCGGCACCGATGCGCCGACGCTCGCGCAACTCGACGAACTGCACAGTGTCGATCTGGTGATGAAGGAATGTCTGCGGTTGGTCTCGCCCACTCCGGTGGTGGCGCGACGCGCTGTCAAAGACACCGAGGTGCAGGGGAGGTTCGTACCCGCGGGGACGTACGCGTCGGTCGCGCCGCACTTCACGCACCACATGGAGCAGTACTGGCCGGAACCCGAGAAGTTCGACCCCGGCCGGTTCGCCGACGACCGCCGAGAGGACAAGGTGCACCGCTACGCGTGGGAGCCGTTCGGCGGCGGAGTGCACAAGTGCATCGGCATGTTCTTCGCGGGTGCCGAGATCAAGACGATCATGCACCACCTGCTGCTGCGATTCGATTGGTCGGTCGATCCCGATTACGTTGCGCCGCTGAACTTCACGTCGCTGCCCTTCCCGGAGGACGGGCAGCCCGTGCAGCTACGAAAGCGCTAGATCTTTCCGGCGCGGTCGGTGAGCCAGCCGATGATGTTCGCGGTGACCTCGTCCCGGTTCGTCTCGTTGAGGATTTCGTGGCGGGCACCGGGGTAGAGGGTGACCGTGACGTCGCTCATGCCGGCCTCGCGATATCGGGAGGCGAGGGTTTCGATCAACTGGCCTCCGCCCGCGAGCGGATCGTCGGTTCCCGACGTGATCAGGAGTGGCAGGTCGGAGCGGATCTGCTCGAGGTTGTGTGGATCGGCGAGCTTGTCGGCCTCACCGAACAAGGCAGGGACCGTCGACTCGGGGAGGTCGAAGCCGCACAGCGGGTCGGAGACGTAGGCATCGACTTCGGCCTCGTCGCGTGAGAGCCACTCGTATCCGGTGCGGTGCTCGAAGGCGGCGTTGAACACGCTCAGGTCGCCGGCGGGGGCGTCGGCCATGCCGGCCGCGAGGATGTCGAGCGTGGTCGAACCCGACAGCACCACGCCCTCGTAGAGATCCGAGCGCTCGATCAGAACATGCTGCGCAGCAAAGGATCCCATCGAATGTGCGAACAGGAACAGTGGCAGGTCCGGGTACTCGTTCAGCAGCGCTTCGCCGAGTTGCTCGATGTCGGCCCACAACCCGGCGAACGCGGCTGCCCCGAAGTCGCCCGGTGTGTCGACGATCGACTCTCCGTGGCCGCGATGATCGGAGGCGACGACGTGGAATCCGGCGTCGTTCAGTGCAGCGGCGAAGCGGGCGTAGCGGCTGCCGTGTTCGGCGAGTCCGTGCGCGATCTGTACGACGCCGCGAGCCGGATCGACGGACGTGGTCCAGGTGTAGGTGCTGATCTCGATGTCGTCCTGCTTGGATACGAACGACGAAGCGTTGGCCACGACTATCTCCTCGAAACGGCGATGGGAACGAGACTCGAACCTATCTCCTATGCGTTCTCCATCGGGTCGAAATGCGAGACGACGGGGAACGGCTCGTAGAAGTGATGCAGCAGCGTCTTCCACTCCTGGTACCGGTCTGACTTCCTGAAGCCCTCGGTGTGGTCTTCGAGGCGTTCCCATTCCACCAGCAGAAGATAGACATCGGGCTGCTCGATGCCCCGCGACAGTGTCAGATTCACGAACCCCGGCATCGAGGAAATGATCGATTTCGCGTCGGCGAAGGCGGCCTCGAAATCGTCGGTTCGGTGGGGAATGACGTGCAGCAGGGCGTGTTCGATGATCATCGAGACAGTATGGCCATGCTTCGAACGACGAAACTCCCCGGGCAGCGCGCCCGGGGAGCATCTACGGTGCCGCTTACTTCGCGGAGACGCGGACCAGTTTCTTGTTCACGAACTCGTCCATGCCCCACGGTCCCAGCTCACGGCCGACGCCGGAGCGCTTGACGCCGCCGAACGGCAGGCCCGGCAGGGTGGTGCCGTGCTCGTTGACGAAGGCCATACCGACCTCGAGCTGCTCGGCCACGTCGCGGGCCTTGTCCAGATCGGCGCTCCACACCGAGCCGCTCAGGCCGTAGGCCGAGGAGTTCGCCAATTCGATTGCCTGCTGCGGGCTTTCGACCTTGTAGATCACTGCGGCCGGTCCGAACAGCTCTTCGCTGTACGCACGCATGTCGGGGGTGACGTCGGTCAGTAGCGTGGGCTGCACGAAAGCACCCGGTCCGTCGATCTTCTTGCCGCCGGTGAGCAGTGTCGCGCCCTTGGCGACGGCGTCGTCGATCTGCTCGATCAACGTGTCGGCCGCTGTCTGTGACGACAGTGGGCCGAGCGTGGTGTTCGCGTCCAGCGGGTCGCCGGTCTGCACGGCCTCGAACGAGGCGGTGAGCTTGGTGACGAAGTCGTCGTAGTGCTCCTCGGCGACGAGGATGCGCTTGGCGGCGTTGCAGGCCTGACCTGCGTTGGAGAGTCGCGCCCTGGTCGCGGACTCGACTGTTGCATCCATGTCGTCGGAGTCGAGCATGATGAACACGTCCGATCCGCCCAGTTCCAGGACGACCTTCTTGAGGTTGCGTCCTGCTGTTTCGGCAACGGACGTTCCGGCTCGCTCGCTACCGGTGAGCGAGACGCCCTGCACGCGTGGATCGGCGATCATATCGGCGATCTGCTCGTTGGTCGCGAAGATGTTGATGTACGCGTCCTGGGGGAGTCCGGCCTGCTGGAAGATCTCCTCCATCAGCAGCGCCGACTGCGGGCAGTTGGGTGCGTGCTTGAGCAGAATCGTGTTGCCCACCATCAGGTTCGGGCCGGCGAACCGAGCCACCTGGTAGTAGGGGAAGTTCCACGGCATCACGCCGACGAGCGCGCCGACCGGCTTGCGCTGCAGCACAGTGTCTTCCGCACCGGGTACGTCGAGCTTCTCGTCCTCGAGCAGAGCGGGGCCGTTGTCGGCGTAGTAGCGGTAGATGTTCGACGACAACTCCACCTCACCCTGGGATTCGGTGAGTGGCTTGCCCATTTCGAGTGAGATGGTCCTGGCCAGTTCGTCGGAGCGTTCGGTGTAGAGGTCGGCGACCTTGTGCAGAATTTCGGCGCGATGCTTCGGTGAGGTCTTGCGCCACGTCCGGAATCCGGCGTCTGCGTCGGCGAGCGCGCGCTCGACACCGGCCGAGTCGAGGGTTTCGAATTCCTTGACGGTTGTGCCGTCGGCGGGATTGACAGTCTTGTAGGTCGTCATGTGCTGTCCAACGGTCGGGATGGGGGTGGTTGTTCCTATCCGGGCAAATCGGATGCTGCGATGGTGGTCAGAGCCGGGGTGGCGGGAGTCGACGAAAACCATTGAGCGCCCTACCGGCCGGTAACTTCCGGGCCCGAACCGAGTGATACCCCACTGGCAAGCACAGCGGCAGGTTCAAAGATTAAAGTCGACGGTGGACGCATCCAAAAGACGACGTTGAAACTGAGGCAAAGGCGAAACATGACTGCGAAGAAGCCGACCATCATCTACACCCTGACCGACGAGGCGCCCATGCTGGCGACTCACGCGTTTCTGCCGGTCATACGTTCTTTCGCCAGCGCGGCCGAGATCAACGTCGAGTCGAGTGACATCTCCGTTGCCAACCGCATCCTCGCCGAGTTCCCCGATTACCTGAACGAAGACCAGCGAGTGACCGACAACCTCGCCGAGCTGGGCAAGCTGACTCAGCTGCCCGAGACCAACATCATCAAGCTGCCGAACATCAGCGCATCGGTGCCGCAGTTGCTCGCTGCCGTCAAGGAACTGCAGGACAAGGGCTACGCGATCCCCGACTTCCCCGGCAACCCGAAGACCGACGAAGAGCGCGAGATCCGCGACCGGTACACCAAGTGCCTCGGCAGCGCAGTCAATCCTGTTCTGCGTGAGGGTAACTCGGACCGCCGTGCACCCAAGGCGGTCAAGGAATTCGCCCGCAAGCACCCGCACTCCATGACCGAATGGTCGATGGCGTCACGCACCCACGTCGCGCACATGCGCGAGGGCGATTTCTACCACGGAGAGAAGTCGACGGTCGTCGACGGAGACCGTGAGATCAAGATGGAACTGCTGCCCGCGGACGGCGAGCCGATCGTGCTCAAGGAGAAGGTCTCGCTCACCGACGGTGACGTGATCGACTCGATGTTCATGAGCAAGAAGGCGCTCCTCGACTTCTACGAGGAGCAGATGCAGGACGCCTACGAGACCGGCGTCATGCTGTCCCTCCACGTGAAGGCCACGATGATGCGGGTATCGCACCCCATCGTGTTCGGCCACGCCGTTCGCGTGTTCTACAAGGACGCGTTCGCCAAGCACAACGAGATCTTCGAAGAGTTGGGCGTCAACGTCAACAACGGCCTGTCGGACCTGTACGCCAAGATCGAGACACTCCCGGCGTCCAAGCGTGACGAAATCATCGAAGACCTGCACAAGTGTCACGAGACCCGCCCGGAGCTGGCGATGGTCGACTCCGCGCGCGGTATCTCGAACTTCCACTCGCCCAGCGACGTGATCGTCGATGCCTCGATGCCCGCGATGATTCGCGCCGGCGGCAAGATGTGGGGAGCCGACGGTCGTCCCAAGGACACCAAGGCCGTCAACCCCGAGTCGACGTTCTCCCGGATCTACCAGGAGATGGTGAACTTCTGCAAGACCAACGGACAGTTCGATCCGACGACGATGGGCACCGTCCCCAACGTCGGCCTGATGGCGCAGAAGGCCGAAGAGTACGGCTCGCACGACAAGACCTTCGAGGTACCGAAGGCAGGCGTCGCCAACATCACCGATATCGCCACCGGCGAGGTACTGCTCACGCAGACCGTCGAAGAGGGCGACATCTGGCGTCTGTGCATCGTCAAGGACGCGCCGATCCAGGACTGGGTCAAGCTCGCCGTGACGCGCGCCCGTGAGTCCGGAATGCCGGTCGTCTTCTGGCTCGACCCGTACCGCCCGCACGAGAACGAGCTCATCGGCAAGGTGCGCACGTACCTGAAGGATCACGACACCGAGGGCCTCGACATCCAGATCATGTCGCAGGTTCGCGCAATCCGGTACACGATGGAGCGTCTGGTCCGCGGACTCGACACCATCTCCGCGACCGGCAACATTCTGCGTGACTACCTCACCGACCTGTTCCCGATCCTCGAACTCGGCACCAGCGCCAAGATGCTCTCCATCGTTCCTCTGATGGCCGGCGGCGGACTGTACGAGACGGGTGCGGGTGGCTCGGCTCCCAAGCACGTCAAGCAGCTCATCGAAGAGAACCACCTGCGTTGGGACTCGCTCGGCGAGTTCCTGGCTCTGGCAGTGAGCCTCGAAGACCTCGGCACCAAGACCGGCGACGTCAAGGCGACCATCCTCGCCAAGGCACTCGACGCCGCCACCGGCAAGCTGCTCGAGAACAGCAAGGGCCCGTCGCGCTCGACCGGTGAACTCGACAACCGCGGCAGCCAGTTCTACCTCGCCCTCTACTGGGCCGAGGAGCTGGCGGCACAGACCGAGGACACCGAACTGGCGAAGCACTTCGCCGCACTGGCGAAGACGCTGTCGGAGAACGAAGACAAGATCGTCTCCGAGCTCAACGAGGTCCAGGGCAAGGCAGTCGACATCGGCGGCTACTACTACCCGGACCCCGAAGCCACCGCTGCAGTGATGCGTCCGTCCAAGACCTTCAACGAGGCTCTGGAGTCGTTCAAGCTGTAGTTTCTCTGACTCACCCCCCATCGAATGAATGGTCCATTCACGCGCTCAGACGTTGTGAATGGGCCATTCATTCGTATTGGGGTGCACCAGAATTCGTTCCACCACCCACCCCGTTCGGAGCCGGCCCCCGCCCACCCCGTTCGGATCAATGTGACTTTCACGCGCTCAGACGTACTGAATGGCCCATTCATTCCTTGCGGGGCGGCGCCAAGATGTCGAGAAACGCCGTACAGCTCGCACTGTGGCGACGCCCTGGCAGTTGGACAACGGAGATCGTGCGATGGATCGTCGGCTCGATGGGCAGGTAGACGAGGCTCGCGAACGACATCATCGGCACCACCAATTCCGGGATGACGGTGATGCCGAGTCCCGCCGCGGTCAGGCCCGCCACCGCGGCCACGTTGTGTGCCTGAACCGACGGTCCGACGTCGACTCCGGCGTTTTCCAGTGCCAGTCGCACGTGCGACGCGATGCTCGATTCCGGGCCGAAGGCTATGAACGGCTCGTCGGCGAGGTCGGTCCATCTCAGGCTCTTGCGCTGCGCCAGAGCGTGATTCGACGGTAGCGCGCACACGAATGCGTCGGTGCTGACTGTCGTACGCATCAAGTCGTTCGCTCGCCCCGAGGCAGCAACCACCGCGAAATCCACGGAACCGTCACGTACGGAGGCCACTACGTCGTCGCGCAGGCCGTCCCTGATGTGCACCGAGACGTCGGGATGGCTGTCGCGGAATCCGACGATGTACGGCGGGAGGAACGTCGCCGCGATCGACGGTAGGCACGCGATGGTGACGGTTCCGCGGTCGCCCGAGACGAAGCGCCCGATCTGCTCCAGGCCGTCATCGAACTCGAGCAAGACCCGACGGGCATAGGCCGTCACGTCGTGTCCATCACCGGTGAGGTCGACGCTGCGGGTGGTGCGTACGAACAGTCGCACGCCCAGGCGGCGCTCCGCCTCGGCGACCGTGCGACTGAGGTTCGGTTGTGAAACCCCGAGGGACGCCGCCGCCGAGGTGAAGCTCGCGAGATCGGCCAGCGCCACGATGGCTCGTAGGTGTGCGATGCCGAGATTGATGCTCACAGCGTATGAATCTATACCCAACTGATGTTGGACTGCGTAAGTGATCTGCACAACACTCGACGTATTCGATGAAGGAGATCACATGCTGTCACTGCTCGGCTTCGGGACGATTGCCGTCATCCTGCTGCTGTTGTTCACCCAACGCGTCGCAGCCATCGTTGCGCTCGCGGGTGTCCCACTCGCTGCTGCGTTCCTGGCCGGCAACTCACCGTCCGAGGTGGCAGGGTTCGTCAAGGACGGGCTAGGTGGCGTGGTGGGCGTCGCGGCCATGTTCCTGTTCGCGATTGTCTTCTTCGGGATCATGCGCGACGCAGGTCTGTTCGATCCCATCATCGCCCGCATCGTGCGCTGGGCAGGTAGCGCCCCGCCGACCGTCGCAGTCGCGACCACTGCCCTCGCCGTGGTGGCTCACCTCGACGGTGCCGGCGCAACCACGTTCCTGATCGCAGTCCCCGCCATGCTGCCGATCTACGAACGTCTCGGTATGAGCAGACTCGTTCTGGCCACCTGCGTCGGTCTCGGTGCCGGAGTGATGAACATGGTCCCCTGGGGTGGTCCGACTGCTCGCGCTGCAGCAACTGTGGGTGTCGACGCCAACGAACTGTGGGTCCCGCTGATTCCTGCGCAGATCGCCGGGGTCGTGTTGGCGCTGGGTGCTGCCTACTACCTGGGTCGGCGTGAGCGGACCCGTCTGGCCAAGGTTGCCGCGGGCGATGCGTCGGCCGTCGTGGAGGAGTCGACGGCGCGAGTCGCCGAACGCGTGTCCGCGGGATCCGGGGATACAAGATCCGCGGTCGGCGACGCGAACGAGGACCCCGGCAGCCCGTCGACCGGCGCGGACGATTCGGACGGTCCGGCAACCGCGTCGAGTGACCGAGCGCTGCTGCGACCGAAGTTGTTCTGGGTCAACGCCTTCCTGGTAGTCGCGACGTTGGCTGCGTTGATCGCCGCCGTCGCCCCTCCGGAAACCTGCTTCATCATCGCCACTATCGTGGCGCTCCTCGTCAACTACCGCGGAATGAAGGCCCAGTCCGCCCGCATCGAGGCCCACGCCGTCGGCGCGATGCTGATGGTCGGCACGTTGTTGGCTGCAGGGGTACTACTCGGTGTGCTCGACGGCAGCGGCATGATCGAGTCGATGGCAGTAAGCGCAGCGAATGCCATTCCGGACGCTATGGCCCCCGCCTTACCGCTCATCGTCGGCGTGTTCGCCGTCCCGATGAGCCTGATTTTCGGCCCGGACGCGTACTACTTCGGCGTGCTGCCGGTCCTCATCGAGGTGGGTGACCAGTTCGGTGTCAGCGCAATCGATCTGGCGCAAGCCTCGATCATCGGTGAGGAAACGGTCGGATTCCCGATCAGTCCGATGACCGGCGCGTTCTACCTTCTGGTGGGTCTCGCGAAAGTCGACATCGGCAAGCACATTCGGCACACGCTGGGGTGGGCGTGGCTGATCAGTCTCGGCATGCTCGGCGTTGCCATGGCCACCGGCGCGATCCCCCTGTGGTCGTCATGAGTCGCGACGGTACAATCCGGCTCGGGGCCGGAGCAGGCTTCGCCGGCGACCGCATCGACCCGGCACAGGTTTTGGCCGAGCGCGGTGAGCTCGACTACCTGATCTTCGAGTGCCTCGGTGAGCGGACGGTTGCAGCCGGGCAAGCCCGAAAATTGCTCGATCCCACGACGGGCTACGACCCGCTCCTGGCAGCGCGCATGCGCGCAGTACTCGGTTCGACCACCGAGCAGGGCATCACCGTCGTCACCAACTCCGGAGCCGCGAATCCTGTTGCGGCAGCCGCGGTGGTCGCCCAGGTGGCGGAGCAGGTGTGCTCGCGTTCGGTGCGCATCGCTGCCGTCACCGGCGACGACGTGCTCGACGCGGTGCGTCGCATCGATCCGGTGGTGTGGGAGACCGGCCGGCCGCTGTCGGAGCATTCCGAGGAGCTGGTATCGGCCAACGCCTATATCGGGGCCGATGCGGTACTGCCCGCACTCGACGTCGGTGCGGATGTGATCGTCACCGGCCGTCTCGCCGATCCGGCGCTGTATCTCGCACCCTTGATGCACGAACTCGGTTGGGCCGGGCAGGATTGGGAGACACTCGGTGCGGGGACGGCCGTCGGACATCTTCTCGAATGCGCGGGTCAACTGACCGGTGGCTACTTCGCCGACCCGGTCACCAAACCGGTGCAGGGTCTGGCACATCTTGGCTTCCCGTTCGGGGACGTACGTGCCGATGGCACAGCCGAATTCGGCAAAGTCGACGGCACCGGTGGGGAACTGACGCGGCGAACGTGCGCCGAGCAGTTGCTCTACGAGGTCGGCGATCCAGCCAGATACCTGACGCCGGACGTGAGCGCCGATTTCACCGGAGTCGCGTTCGAGACCGTCGGATCCGATCGGGTAGCGGTGTCCGGGGCGACGGGCAGTACACGGCCTGAGGAGCTGAAGGTGACTCTCGGATTTCGCGGCGGTTGGCTCGGTGAGGGGCAGATCAGCTACGCCGGGCCACGCGCACTGCAACGTGCGGAGCTCGCCGGAGAGATTGTGCAGCAACGACTGTGGGAGGTGCACGGCATTCCGGCCGAGAATGTGGGGATCGAGTACATCGGCGCGGGCGCTGCATTCCGAGGCCTCGCCGCCGCAACCGATGTCCCCGAAGTGCGACTGCGGGTGACTGCGAAGGTGCGCGACACGGAGACTGCATTTCTCGTGGGGTGGGAAGTCGAAAGTCTGTACACCAACGGCCCGGCCGGGGGAGGTGGCGCACGGAGCAGCAGCGCCGAGGTTCTTGCCATCAGATCGTGTCTGATTCCACGTGCACAGGTGGCGACGGACGTACACATCACGGAGGTGACGGTATGAGGACTGTCGACGATCTCGCCGACGTGCGAACCGGGGACAAGGGCGACACCCTCATTCTGGCTGTCTTCCCGCGAACCGACGAACACTACGAGGTACTGTCCCGCGAACTGACTGCCGATAACGTTGCCACTCACTTCGCACCGTTGGTCACCGGAGACGTACGCCGCACTGACATGCCACTGGTCTCCGGGTTGGTGTTCGAGCTACCCGGCGTGCTCGGTGGGGGAGTGACGGGTAGCCCCGTGCTCGACGGACACGGCAAGTGTCTGAGCTACCACCTGCTGAGTATGACTGTGGGCGAGCAGATCTAGCCGAGTTGCTCGACCTCGGCGTCGGGCAACACCGGTAGCGCAACCGGATACAACTGAAAGGTTCCGCTCATTCCCTTGAGCTCGACGTCTCGGGGCGTCCCGAGAGTCAGATCATGCGCGGTACCGATGGCATTGCGCACCGGTTCGCTGACCAGAATTTCACCGCCGTCGGCCTGTCCGGCGACGCGTGCGGCCATAGCGACGTTGAGTCCGAAGAGGTCGTCGCCGCGTCGCACGGAACTGCCCACGTGTACGCCCATGCGTACGCGGATGCGGTCCCAGCGATCGGGGTTCTTCAGCAACGCCTCTTGGACTTTCACCCCGCAGCGCACCGCTTGGGCAGGGTCGGAGAAGGCGATCATGTAGCCGTCGCCTTGGCTCTTGACCACGTGACCTCCGTGGTCGTCGACGTGTTTGCGGATCAGCTTGTTGTGCTTCTCGAGCAGCTTCACCCAGCCGCGGTCGCCGAGTTCCTCGTTGCGTGCGGTGGACCCCTCGATGTCGGAGAACATCACCACGATGTCGCCGTCGGCCGTCATGCGTGCCAAGTCGGGTCGTTCCACCTTGGCCCAGCCCGCGAGGTCTTCGACGGAGTTGCGGACCGTTGCGCCGAAACCCTTGTTGATGAGTAAGTCCGTCGTGTGAAAGGCGGTTCTGATCGCGAAGGGGACCAGGCCTCGTCGCTTACGCCGTTGTTGCGATTCGGCAAGCGCACGGTCCAGGGCACGGCGTGTGCTGCCGAGCTTTCGACGCGAGACGATCAAGACCACACCGAGAGCGATGATGGCGGCGAGTTCGACTCCGGCAACTATCCACAGGATCACGTCGCTCATCCTTGCCTGTCGGCCGCATCCGTGGGTGCGCAACCGACCGCGAAGTGCCGTCGATACGCCGTCGGGGTCACCGCGAATGCCGAGCGGAAGTTCTGACGCAATGTGACGGGGCTACCGAATCCGCACAGTGTCGCGATGTTCTCGATACTGCGATCGGTGGTTTCGAGCAGGCTCCGAGCTTCCTCGAGTCGTTTGTCCAGCACCCAGCGAGCGGGGGTGGACCCTGTCTCGAGCTGAAACTGGCGGATGAAGCTGCGTCGGCTCATGCGCGCGCGTTCGGCCAGTCGCTCGATGGGCAACGGCTCGTCCAGTCGTTCGAGTGCCCAGCTCTGTACGTCGGCGATCGTGGTGTCTCCGGCTGCTTCGACGACCGGACGTTCGATGTACTGCGCTTGCCCGCCGTCGCGATGGGGTGCGACCACCAGGCTGCGAGCCACCCGCGTCGCCGCAGCCGAACCGAGGTGCTTGCGGACGATGTGGAGGCAGGAATCGATCGACGACGCAGTGCCCGCAGAGGTCATCACGTCACCGTGGTCGATGTAGAGCACGGACTCGTCGACGCCCGCGTGCGCGTTTCGCTCCCGCAGCTCGGGCATTTTCGTCCAGTGTGTGACGGCGGGGCGGCCGGCGAGCAAGCCAGTGTCTGCGACGGCAAACGAACCGAGACACAGACCCGCGATCTCGGCGCCTCGCGTATGCGCTCCGCGAAGTGCGTTCGAGAAGTCGGTACCTATGTGCGGCAACGACTCCGGCCAGGACGTCACGATGACGATGTCGGCCCAGTCGACGGTATCGGGCCCAACGATCTCGCCGACCGGAAACCCCTCCTCGGTGCGGATCGACCCGGCTTCGTCGGACCACACCCGCGTCTCCCAGTCCGGGGCGAGCCCGAGTCGGGTCACCTCGCCGAACACCATCAGCGGCGCAGCGAGGTGGAACATCGTGATGCCATCGAACGCGTAGAGCGCGATGCGCATGGCTGACTCCGATCTCGTACGTTGGCGCAAATCCATCGAAAGTATGCATCCGTGCCACTCGTGCTCGCAAGGCCGCCACCGCAGTATGAGAGGCGACCGAGATCGCCAGTCGAAGGAGAACACCATGACCGCACCGCGTAGAGCCTTGATCGTCATCGACGTTCAGCAGGAGTACTTCGAGGGTGTGTTGCAGATTCAGTACCCGCCCCGCAACGAGTCGTTGGCCAACATCGTTCGCGCGATCGAAGCGGCTGCGGCGCAGGATCTTCCCGTCGCGATCGTCCAGCACGAAATGCCCGAGGGCGCGCCCGCATTCGTCAAGGGCACCCCGACGTACGAGCTGCACCCCGATATTCAGGCGCTCGTGCAGCCGTCCTTCGAGCGGGTCGAGAAGAAGTACAGCAGCGTGTTCGCCGGAACCGGCATCGCGAAGTGGCTGCAGGGCAACGACATCGACACCGTCACCATCGTCGGCTACATGACCAACAACTGCGACCTCGCGTCCAGCGCCGACGCCGAGGCGCTGGACCTGACCGTCGAGATCCTGTCCGACGCCACCGGCGCGATCAATCTGTCGAACGAGGCGGGCACTGTGTCCGCCGAACAACTGCACAAGGCTTTGATGGTGCTCCTGCAGTCGAACTTCGCGGCCGTCGCCTCCACCGACCAGTGGATCGACGCCGTCAAGAACGGAAACGAGCTCACCGCAAACAATCTGGTGGTCTCCGCGGCTCAGGGCAACGACGCGGTGGCCTGAGCTTCTACACTTTCCACGTGACTGCGCGGGCGATTACCGATCGGACTCTCGGTGCATGGGTGATCAAGTGCAATCCGCACAAGACCGATCTCGCACCGATGGTCCAAGCTGGACGTGCGCACGAGCACTGGTGCGTCGCTGACAACTACCGAACGCGTCTGATGGCACCTGGTCATCCGGTGCTGTTCTGGGTCAGTAGTCATCCGAGACGCGGAATCTGGGGTGCCGGTCGGTTGACCGGCACCCCGGTCCCCGGCCCGCAGTGGAAGATCTCGACGAACATCGCCTTGTTCGACGAGCCGATCCTCGCGTCGGATATTCGGTCCGTCGCATCGTTGTCGAATCTCGAGGTGTTTCGATCGCCGCAGCAATCGAATCCGTCCTGGCTCGACGCGTCCGCGTGGGCGTCGATCCGACCGATGCTGCCTCTCGAATGATGTGATGGCGGTATGGCACTGGAAGACGAGCCGACGCAGCACGGGATGTTGGATGTCGGGGACGGTCAACGCATCTACTGGGAGCAATGGGGTCCGTCCGATGGCGTGCCGGCGGTCTACCTGCACGGTGGACCAGGCGGGACCCTGAATGCCAGTCAGTTTCGTCGCCACTTCGACCTGACCCGGGTTCGCGCAGTCGGATTCGAGCAGCGTGGGTGCGGGCGGTCCACTCCGCACGCGTCGGACCCCTCGACGTCGTTGGACACCAACACCACTGCGCACCTGATCGCCGATATCGAACTCCTGCGCGAGCACCTCGGCGTCGAGGCGTGGATCGTCAACGGCGCGTCATGGGGATCGACCCTCGCTCTTGCCTACGCCCTCGAACATCCGACGCGTGTCCTCGGTGTCGTGTTGTGCGCAGTCACCACGACCGGCCGTGCGGAGGTCGACTGGATCACCGAGGGCGTCGGCGCGATCTTCCCCGAAGCCTGGGATCGGTTCGCAACCTTCGCCGAGCAGTCGGGCGTCGGTTATCGACGGGGCCGAGGCCGAATCGTCGACGCTTACGACCGACTGCTGAATTCGCCCGATCTCTCGTTGCGCGACAATGCATCCCGAGAGTGGGCATTGTGGGAGGACGTCCACATATCGATCGGCACCGGCGGTATGAGACGCGATCCCAGGTGGGAGGATGACCGGTTTCGTCTGGCTTTCGTGCGACTGGCCGCGCACTACTGGTCGCACGACGGGTTCTGCGATCCGCCTCTGCTCGATCGCGCCGACGGTTTACGTGATGTCCCGGGTGTCCTGATCCACGGCCGAAAGGACATCTCGGGACCCGCTGTCACGCCGTGGCGTCTGCATCGACGTTGGCCCGGGTCGACACTCGTCGTCGATGAGGGGGACGGGCATGGGGGCAGGTCCATGGCGGCGCGCTGGGACGCTGCGAACGATGCATTGACCAACCGGGCCCTGCAGGAGCCGAATGGTGCATGATCGAGAGGTGACTTCCTTCCCGATCATCGACCTGACTCCCGACGAGTTGCTGACCACGACGCGCACCGTTCGCAAGCGCCTGGACCTGACGCGGCCGGTGCCGATGGAGCTGATCAAGGAATGTCTCGAGATCGCTCTGCAGGCACCGTCCGGCTCGAACAAGCAGGGTTGGCAGTGGATCGTCGTCACCGATCCTGATCTTCGGGCTCGCATCGGTGCGATCTACGGCGAACTGTTCACCGCGTATCAGGCGTCCAAGCATTCCGCGTCGGCGCTGTTCGCAGACGACCCGGAACGTGCCTCGGTGCAGAAGCGCGTCGGCGACAGCGCGGGCTGGCTCGGCGAACACATGGGCGAGGTTCCGGTGCTGCTCATTCCGTGCATCCTGGCCGGCAAGACCCTCCCGGCCGGAAATCAAGCCGGTCTGTGGGGCTCACTCCTGCCCGCGGTATGGAACTATGCCCTGGCTGCGCGGGCGCGTGGTCTCGGAACGGCCTGGACGACAATCCATCTCGCCAAAGAAAAAGAGATCTCCGAGCTGCTCGGCATCCCCGACGACTTCCATCAGGGTGCGCTGATTCCCACGGCGTACTACACGGGTGAGACGTTCAAGGTCGCTCCGCGGGATCCGATCGAAACGGTGCTGCACGTCGACCGCTGGTGATCCACGGGCAGCCCGTCCCAATCCCGGTAGCGTCGAAAGGCAACTACCTGGGCAGCCCCATCTTGTACTGCAGGGCGTAGGCCAGCTTGCCTGGTTTGTCGTCCGAGTACGGGGCCGAGAGCTTTCCGAATTCTCCCTTGCCGGCTGCCTTACCGTCGTTCCACGCGTTCAGCGCGCCGAGTTCCGCTGCGGTGCGGCCACTGTCGATCACCGCGTCTTTGGGAGCCGCGACCTGTGCACGCGACACCGCCTCGACGGTGCTGAGGTAGCTCGTCAGGTTGTTGCTGTCCCAGCCGCTGATGTCGACGGCACCCGAGTCGCGAACCCATGCACCCCAATAGAATTCCTGGAAGGGGATGGTTCCGGGGGTGAAGCCGATGTCGCGGGCGAAGTACGTCAGGCTGCGGTATCTGTCGTTCTGGAACTTGGCGAGGCCGACTCCCGACGGGAGTTGTTCCACCGGAACCTCGTTGCCGTCGACGTCGTAGTTCCACACCCACTTCTCGGCCTTCATCCGTGCCCAGAAATCGGCTGTGCTCAGGTCACTGAGGTTCGCGACCACCCGCAGGCGAAGGTGCAGATTCGGTCCACCGTCGGCCGTTTCGTAGAAGGAGGTCAGCGTGTGGTGACCGTCGGTCAGGTACGGCACGCCGCCCGGACCGATGACGACAGTCTTCATGGGCGCGATGGTGTCCGGCGTTTCCTGACCGACGGGGACGGTGCAGGTGAACGACGACGGATTGTCCAGTCGTGCATCAGGCAACGCCGACGCGGCCTCTTCCTGGCCGTTGGCCTCGCACCAGTCGTCGAACTTCTTGTTGATCTCGTCCTTGCCGAGTGTGTATCGCCCGAGCTTGTAGTACACCTCGTCGTATCCGAGCGAGGGTTGCGTCGCGCGCACCTCACCGATCGGCAGATCGAGAAGCTCGCCCGCTTCGGCACATCGGTAGCCGAGGCCTGCCGACGATCCGGTGGGGAGCAGGTCGGCGACCTGACACAGGGGCGACGCTGCCCGTGCCGGCGCGGCCGTGGCAACGCTGGTCATCGACGCGGATACGACAGAGATCAATGCGAGCGTGCCCAGCAGGGCTGCTCTACGACGCGAGACCATTCGGTGAAACTCCTCTGAGTTCGAGTGAAGTTCTCCGAGAGTGCAGCCCGTGGGTCACCGGTCGATGTCGCAGAGCCGAACCGGAGGTGTTCGAGAGGTGAACGCAGCGCGCCGGTCAGCGATCCTCGCGCAACATCGCGTAGACGAGGGTGTCGGTCCATTCGCCCTTGCACCACCAGTTCTGTCGAAAGTGCGCTTCCCGACGCATCCCGACCCGCGCGGCCAGTCGGGCAGAGGCGTCGTTCCGGCCGTCCAGCTGTGCGCTGACGCGGTGGATCTGGGGTAACGAGAACACGTGCTCGATCAAGGCGGTGACCGCCTCGGTGGCGTACCCGCGGCCCGCAACGTCGGGGGAGAACGTCCAGCCGAGTTCGACGAGAGCCGGGGAACCGTCGACCAACCACGCCTCGACATTTCCCACCACCGTTCCCTCGTGCTCGGCAACCATCGCGAGTGCTTGGGTGTGCAGTCCGATTCGCTTCATCCGTTTGCCCACCGCAGCAACCGCATCGGTGTGTGTCCACGCTTCGTGGAGCAGATAGCGGCAGACTTCCGGGTCGCTGTAGTAGGCGAGGATCCTGTCCGCATCGGCGGGTTCGTACAGACGAAGGGTCAGGCGCTCGGTGTGGATGGGCTCGACGGTCATATGTCCGAGTCTGCCCGACTTGTATTCACGCTGATTCGAACCCTGGTCCAGGACCCGACGTGTGATGGATGGTGGTGAGTCGAACCTGCCCGCACTCAACCGGAAGGCCTGTACTCATGGTCATGACGTCGTATGCCGCTCCCGCGGGACCCGTGGACGCGAGCGACAGCGATGCCTCCGACATCGGCTCCACACCCGTCTCGCCGAAAGGGTCTGCGTGGCAGCGGTACCGCTGGACCGTCGTGCGCGCTTTGTCGCCGGTCGTCCTCCTCGTTCTGTGGCAGATCGCCAGCGCTGCCGGAGTTCTCTCCGAACGAGTGCTGCCTGCACCGTCACTGATCTTCGATGCAGGTCTGGAATTGCTGCGCAACGGCGAACTGGCGAACGCCCTGGCCATTTCCGGAACTCGCGTAGTCCAGGGGCTCGTGCTCGGTGGGGTGATCGGGGTGGCGCTCGGAGCGCTCGTCGGACTGTCCAAACTTGCCGAGGCAACCGTCGACCCGCCGCTGCAGATGCTGCGCGCGCTACCGCACCTCGGTCTCATCCCGCTGTTCATCCTGTGGTTCGGAATCGGAGAGACTCCCAAGATCCTGCTCGTTGCTCTGGGAGTCGCATTTCCGTTGTACCTGAACACGTTCTCGGCGATCCGCCAGATCGATCGTAATTTCCTCGACACGGCCGTCGTACTCGGTTTCTCGTGGCGTCAGCGGTTCACCACGATCATTGCGCCGAGCATCGCCCCGCAACTGCTGGTGGGACTTCGTCAGTCGTTGGCCATTGCGTGGTTGTCGCTGATCGTGGCCGAGCAGATCAACGCCGAATCCGGGCTCGGCTACATCATCAACAATGCGCGCGATTTCCTGCGGGTGGACACCATCATCTTCGGGCTCGTCGTCTACGCCCTGATGGGAATCGCCACCGACGGCATCGTCCGAGTCCTCGAAAAACGAGCTCTCCGTTACCGATTGGATGCCTGATTCATGACCTCGACGACGACCTCGGTCGCCACGCTGCGCGGCATCGACAAGTTCTACGGTGCCAGTCACGTGTTGAAGGGTGTCGACCTGTCCATCGAACGCGGCGAGATCGTCTCGCTGGTGGGAAGATCCGGCTCCGGTAAGTCGACGATCCTGCGCGTTCTGGCAGGACTGTCGACGGATCACACCGGGGAGCGGCATGTCGCCGGGCATCCCGCGGTGGCGTTCCAGGAACCGCGGCTGTTTCCGTGGCGCTCGGTCCGCCAGAACGTGTCCTACGGGCTCAACACAGCCGGCGTGACGGGGAACGATGCGTTGACAGCTGCGGATGCGACCCTCGACGAAGTCGGCCTCGCCGACAAGCGCGACGCATGGCCGATGACGTTGTCCGGCGGCCAAGCTCAGCGCGCCGCATTGGCCAGAGCATTGGTGGGCGAGCCGGAGCTGCTGCTGCTCGACGAACCGTTCGGCGCTCTCGACGCGCTCACTCGGCTGTCCATGCAGTCGCTGCTGCTCGACCTGTGGGGTCGGCACCGATTCGGCATCCTCCTGGTCACGCACGACGTCGACGAGGCAATTGCGTTGGGAGACCGGGTGTTGGTGCTCGACGGGGGTGGCGTCGCCGAGACCGTCACCATCGACCTGCCTCGTCCACGCGACCGAGGAACAGCCGGATTCTCTCGCATCCGCACTCATCTGCTCGGCGCGCTCGGCGTCCACTGAGCCGATCGATTTCACCGAACTCATCGATTTCACTGATACGAAGGATCGTTCACGCATGTCGTCACACGCTCGTTCCCGATCGCTGCGCGCCGTCGGGATACTCGCTGCCCTGTCCCTGACGGTTGTCGGACTCACCGGCTGCGTCTCCCGCGGCAGCGACACCACGGCCACCGAAGCGCCCGAACTCGTCTCGAACGATCAGCTCGCCACCGTCACCCTCGACGTCGGCGACCAGAAGGGTGGCACCGAAGCCCTGCTTCGTGCGTCCGGTGAGTTGGACTCTGCGCCGTACGATGTCGCGTTCTCCACCTTCACCTCCGGCCCGCCGCAGGTGGAGGCCGCAACGGCCGGTCAGATCGACTTCGCGGTCACCGGCAACACACCCCCGGTGTTCGGAGTCGCAGCCAATGCGCGCATCAAGGTCGTCTCCGCCTACAGCAACGACGCGAGCGGGGATCAGATTCTCGTGCCGCCCGATTCGACTCTCGCCACGTTCGCCGACCTGCGCGGCAAGAAGATCGCCGTCGGCAAGGGAAGTTCCGCGCACGGCCATGTCCTGCTGCAGTTGCAGAAGGCAGGGTTGACCACCGATGACGTTCAGCTGGTCTTTCTTCAGCCAGCCGATGCGCTGACGGCGTTCACCTCGGGTGAGGTCGACGCCTGGGCGATCTGGGATCCCTTCACCGCGATCGCGCAGGTCCAGAACGGCTCGAAAACGCTCACCACCGCAGAGGGCGTCGCCAACGGCTACGGCTTCGGCATCGCCTCGCAGCAGGCGCTCGACGATCCCGCGAAGAACACTGCCCTGCAGGACTTCGTGGTTCGTCTGGCCAAGGCGTCCGCCTGGGCGAACGCCAACCCGGCCGAGTGGGCGGCGGCGTATTCCACGGCCGTCGGCATCGACCCTGCCGCCGGTGAATTGGCTCAGGGACGAAGCCAGCGACCCGCAATTGCGCTCGACGACACGGTGATCGAGTCCGAGCAGGCACTCTTCGATGCCTTCGTCGAGAGCGGAAGCATTCCCGGCGGCAACACGTTCGCGGACTTCGTCGACACGCGGTACGCCGACGCCATCGCCGACGCCACCGCCTCCAGCAACTGACGAGCCACCAACTGATCACCCACCACGTCGTAGGAGTTCACTCGTGACCGCACGCATCTTCTGGTTCCTTCCCACCGCGGGCGACGGCCGTTCCATCGTCGGCGCCTCCCACGCATCCGGGAACCTCCGCGAACCCGCCGGGTTTCGTCGCCCGTCGCTGCGTTACCTCACCGAGGTGGCGCAGGCTGCGGACCGACTCGACTTCGAGGGCGTGCTGACTCCGACGGGAACCTGGTGCGAGGACGCGTGGCTGACCACGGCTGCTCTACTGCAGAGCACCCGACGGCTGAAGTTCCTCGTCGCCTTCCGTCCCGGCCTCACACCGCCCACGTTGGCGGCGCAGCAGGCGGCGACGTTGCAGCGCTTCTCGGAGGGACGGGTGTTGTTCAACATCGTCACCGGCGGCGACGACGTCGAGCAGCGTCGGTTCGGGGACTGGATAGACCACGATCGTCGCTACGCTCGCACCGACGAGTTTCTCGAACTCGTTCAACGCATCTGGACCGAGCCGTCGGTCGATCACAAGGGTGAGTTCTTCGAGGTGGCCGATGCACGGGTGTCCGAGGCACCGGATCCGTTGCCGGAGTTCTGGTTCGGTGGTTCGTCCGAGCCGGCTCTCGAGGTCGCGGCCAAGCGAGTGCAGACGTACCTGACGTGGGGCGAGCCGCCGGCCGACGCCCGCGCCAAGATCGAGAAGGTGCAGGCGCTCGCGGACGCCCAGGGCCGCAAGCTCACTTACGGCGTTCGCCTGCACACCATCAGCCGTGACACGTCCGAGGAGGCCTGGGCCGTCGCGCAGAAGCTTCTCGACGAGCTTCCCGAGGATCAGGTGTCGCAGGCTCACGCACTGCACTCGTCCTCGCAGTCCGAGGGTCAGCGCCGGATGGCCGCCTTGCACGGCGGCAGCAAGGATTCGCTCGAGATCTACCCGAACTTGTGGGCGGGTGTCGGACTCGTTCGCGGCGGAGCCGGGACGGCCCTGGTCGGTTCGCACGAGGAGGTCGCGGACCTGATCGGCGAATACCACGACGCCGGCTTCGACGAGTTCATCCTCTCGGGCTACCCGCACCTGGAAGAGGCGTATCACTTCGCCGAGGGCGTGCGTCCGATCCTCGATGCGCGCGGAATCACGGTGCCCGCTCGTCGGGTGTAGCTCTCGGTTCGAGGTGGCGGTTCACCACCCCTGCGCAATACCCTGGGGGAGCAGGTGACCCATCTGGGAGCGTTTCGTTTCCAGGTATCGGATGTTGGCCCGCGCGGCACCGACGATGATCGGCAGTCGTGCACTCACGTCGACCCCGTGCGCTTCGAGACCACGAATCTTGTCCGGATTGTTGGTCAGCAGGCGGACTGTGCTCAGACCGAGATCTTTCAGAATGGCTGCGGCGCCGCCGTATTCGCGTCCATCTGCCGGCTCGTCGAGCTCGAGATTGGCTTGTACGGTGTCGAATCCCTCGTCCTGAAGTCGATATGCAGCAAGCTTTTTCAGCAAGCCGATGCCGCGACCTTCGTGGCCGCGGAGGTACACCAGCACGCCGCCCTCCGCAGCGATTCGTTCGAGGGCAGTCTCGAGTTGCGGACCACACTCGCACCGTTGCGAGAGGAACGATTCACCGGTGAGGCACTCCGAATGCACTCGCACCAACGCGTTGTCGGTGACGTCTCCGGAGACCAGCGCCACGTGCTCGGCCCCGGTCTCGTGATCTGTGTAGCCGAACATCGCGAACGTGCCGTGTGGGGTCGTGAGGACGGTCTCCACCACCCGCCCGACGCGAGCGGGCCCGGCAACCGGTGCAGGGTCCCGAAGTTGGCGGTACGCGATGAGCTCCTCGATGGTGAGTACCGGAAGGTTCAGACGGGTGCCCAGGTTCTCGATCTCGGGAAAGCGCATCATCGATCCGTCGTCGGCCACCAGCTCGGCGATCACTCCCACGGCGGGCAACCCGGCGAGAGCACACAGGTCGACGGCGGCCTCGGTGTGTCCCGGTCGTTCCAGAACCCCACCCGGGCGAGCGCGCAGAGGGAGAACGTGCCCTGGCCGGATGATGTCCGACGCCACTGCGCCCGGATCTGCCAGCACCTGCAAGGTCTTCGCACGGTCGGCCGCGCTGATGCCGGTGGTGATCCCCGCGGCCGCGTCGACGGTCACGGTGTAAGCCGTCTTCTTCGGGTCCTGATTGTTCGACACCATCGGGGGTAGCTCCAGGGCATCTGCCCGTGCGTCGCTCATCGGAGCGCACAGCAACCCCGAGGTGTTGCGGACGGTCCAGGCCGTCCACGCGGGACTGACGCGGTCCGCCGCCAAGATCACGTCACCCTCGTTCTCCCGATCGGCCGAATCGGTGACGAACACCGGCTTTCCGGCCCGGAGGGCATCGAGGACATGTTCGACGGTACTCATCAGAGGTCTACCGCCAGTCGGCGAAACTTACTGCCGTGGAACACCATCGGTGCGATGCCGTCCTTGATTTCCAGTTCGTTGATGCGCATCAGAACGATGTCGTGGTCACCGGCTGTGACCTGCTCGGTCACCGAGGCGTCCAACCACATGCTCGCACCGTCGATGAACAGGGCACCGTCCTCCGTCGTCATGGTCGTCAGCCCCTCGAAGCGGTTACCCGTCTTCGCCGCGAGTGTTCGCGCCGCGACGTCGTGGAGTTCGCCGAGCACGCTGATCCCGATTCGCGGTGCTGCCGCGAACTTGGGCCACGTGGTTGAGGTGTCCTGAACACAGAATGCAACGAGAGGTGGATCGATCGACACCGCGACGAAGCTGCTTGCCGCCATCCCGACCTGTACTCCGTCGATCTCGGCGCAGACGGCGACGACGCCGCTGGGGAACTGTCCGAACGCGTTTCGCAGCACGGACTGGTCGAAGCTTGTGGTGCTCAGGGTCATGATGCATCCGTTCGGGTTCGGGCAGCGGCGAGAATGGTGTCGCCCCAGCGAGTTGCGTAGTCGGTGATTCGGGAATCGGTGGTGTAGGTCGAATCGATGAGGTAGAGGCCGGGTGCCGGTGTGACCGCGCCGAGTTCGACGAGAACGTGTTTGAGAAACAGATCGGGTGCCATGGCGTGGGCGGGACCGGCACCCAACATGAGCGGAACGGCAACGACATTCTTCAGTCCGGTGTCGCCTGCGAACTGGTCGAGGAACAACTTCAGCACTCCGGTGTACGTCGCCTTGAAGGTCGGACTTGCGAAGACGACGAGATCGGAGGACGACACGGTGTCCACTGCAGCCTGAACTGCGGCGTCACCCCATCCGAGGAGCCCGGGCCCGAGGGTGATCACGTCGACGGTTCCGCCCGGCTCACCCGTCAGTGCGGTGGCGAGAACGCGGGCGGCGTCGAGTGTTCGTGACTCGGGTTTCGGATTGCCCGCCACTACGGTGATTTTCATACGTGAACCTTTCGTTGGGGCGATGACACCAGCAAACAGCACGTGCGTAGCACCCTCGAGACTTCCCGGTTGCATGTCGATTGCGCCGTGTCGTGCTCGGCGATGCAGACCGTCGAGCTGGGGAAACGCCGAAATCCATGGGGCACAACGCCACCTGCATCAGAAGGCAGCGAGGTTCTCTCGGAACGTGGTTCGCGAATAACCGTCGCGAATCGCTCCGCGACGACGCAGCGCCGGAGCGAGACCGTCGGAGATTTCGGCGATGGCTTTGCGTGTGACAGGAGATGCGATGAGGAAGCCGTCTCCGCCGATGAATTCCATTGCCTCCTCCATTTTCTCGGCCACTGTCTCGACCGTTCCGACGAGCTCCATCGATTCCGTGGTCGGATAGTTCGCCACGATCTCGCGCAGGGTCTTGCCGGTTTTCGCCATGTCCGCGAGCGTGCTCTGGTGCCCGTTGTACTGGGTCAGATCGGGAACCGGCGCGTCTATGTCGAACTGTGAGAAATCGGTGCTGCTGAAGTACGACATCGCCGACAGGATGCCGTCGATGTTGTTTCGTTGCACTTCGCGCATCCGATCGCGTTTGACCAGAGCTTCCTCGTCGGTATCGGCCATGATGGGGCTGACCAGGAACAGCACTTTGACATCGTCGGGCTTGCGGCCGTACTCGACGAGCCTGCGGCTGATGTCCTCGCGGTATTCCTTCATGGCATCCAGTCCGCGGACATTGGCGATGATGGTGTCGGCGTGTTTTGCACCGAATGCGCGGCCGGCGGGAGAACCTCCGGCTTGGCAGATGACCGGACGACCCTGGGGGCCGCGCGGGACGTTCAGCGGACCTCGCGAGGCGTAGTACTTGCCCTCGAAATCGATCGTGTGAATCTTTTCGTGATCGGCGAACACTCCGGATTCCGAGTCCAGAACCAGGGCGTCCTCGTCCCACGAATCCCACAGTTGCGTGACGACGTCCACCCATTCGTCGGCCATCTCGTAGCGGAGATCGTGTTCGATCTGCTTGGCCAGTCCGTAGTTCTGTGCGGCTCCGTCGGCGCTCGCGGTGACGAGATTGATCCCGACCCGCCCCTTGGTCAGGTGGTCGAGAGTCGACATCAGTCGGGCCGCCAGGAACGGCGGATAGAACGTCGTGGCGACGGTGGCGATGATGCCGATGCGCTCGGTGGCGTCCGCCATCAGCGGCACGAGGGGCATCGGGTCGAAACGCACCGTGGTGCCGCGGCGTACGGAGCTTTCGAACGTCCCACGGTAGACGTTGGACAGTACCGACGAATCCTCGAGCATGATGTAGTCGAAGCCTGCACGCTCGAGGCTTCGCGCAGCATCGACGAAGAGATCGGGTCGACCAACGTCGGACGCCACGTTGCCCGACCACGGCTGGTTCCAGCCGTAGACCCCGAAGCCCGTCGTGAAGAACCAGCCGAGATGCATCATGCGGCGACGCCTGCGTCGATTCGACCGGTGGACGACTGCGTCGACACGACGCTGTCGGCGGGAGCGTGGTAGTTCATGCCAATCCCTCTCGTGATGGTTGGGCAACGTGACGGTTGCCGATGAAGGAAGCCTCCTGCAAACGCATTACCGAACGTGGCGCAGGCGTAAATGAGTTATTACGCCGCAAACATCGCCTGCTCGGGCGGTTTGTCGGTTCCGATAACGCCGCCGAGCAGCGCTGCAGAGGCGGGCCGAGACCTATGTCACTCCGGCGTTAATTAATTTCGGATCCCTCTGACCAGGGGATTCGAACGGCGTAATACTTCAGTTACGCCGAACGTCCCTTCCAGTAACGCGTGCCGAGAATGCTGTGCGCATCGAGCAATAGCTCTGCTGGAGACAATCGGCTTGGAGGATCGTGATGAGTGGCAACCTGCGCGCAGCGTATGCCGAGATCGACGCCGAACACGTGTGCAAGAGCTTCGACCGTCGTGGGTCCGGGTCGCCGGCCGTGGACGACATCAGCATGAAGGTGACGTCGAGCTCGGCCATCGGAATCGTCGGCGAGTCCGGCTCCGGTAAATCGACACTGGTTCGCATGATGTGCGGATTGCTCTCGCCCTCGGCGGGGTCGGTGTCGTACAACGGTGCCGAGTTGTCCGGGGTGCTCTCGACCCGTGCCGGTAGGCGCGAGTTCAGAGCGAAGGTGCAGTACGTCGCGCAGGACACGACGTCCTCGTTCGACCCACGCAGAACGTTGCGTGACGCTGTCCGGTTGCCTGCCATGCGTCTGCTCGGGATGGATGCGAAAGCTGCCGACGCACAGGTGAACTCGACACTGGAATCACTCGAACTCGATCCGGCCATGGCCGATCGGTTTCCCACCGAGGTATCGGGCGGTCAGCGTCAACGGTTCTCGATAGCCAGGGCGCTGGTGGTCCGACCGCGAATTCTCCTGTGTGACGAGGTGGTATCGGCATTGGACGTATCGGTCCAGGGAGCAATCCTGAACATGTTGCGGCAGTACTGCATCGACGCGGACTGTGGCTTGGTGTTCGTCTCGCACGGACTACCCGCGACGGCGTTCATCGCCAGGGACATGGTGGTCATGAGAAACGGTGTGATCGTGGAACAGGGCACTACCGACGACGTGGTCGAACGTCCCCAGGACCCGTACACGGCGGAGCTTCTCGAGGCCTACCGCGGTGCCGAGGACATCGAGCAACTCGCCGTGGCGGCAACGCGATGACCGGGTTTCTCGGACGGCAACGGTGGTGGCTCGGCCGAATCGCTGTGCTTCCGCTGCATCTGCTCGTGTTCGCGATCGCGGCGTTCTTCCTGGTTCGCGCGATCCCCGGCGACCCCGCACGTGAGGTGGTCGGTCCCGAGGCCACGGAAGCGGACTACCTGGCGACGAAGGCCGAACTCGGCCTCGACGGAAGCCTGTGGTCGCAGTTGACGACCTACCTGGGCAATCTGCTGCACTTCGATCTCGGCAACGCGATCATGACCGGCAGACCGGTCACTGCGGACATCGCAGACCGCCTGCCCGGAACCCTCGAATTGGCGGGCATCGCCTTCGCCTTTCTGTTGGCGATCACGCTGGCGCTCTCGGCCGTCGTCGTTGCCCGCCCGAAGTCCCTGGCTGCACGGATGGTGCGCGGGTACGCCCAAGCCGCTGGTGCCGTACCGGAATTCGTCGTCGGAGTCGTCGGCATCTTCCTGTTCTACGCCACCCTGCAGGTGGTCCCGGCCCCGTCGGGTCGAGTCAGGGCAGGACTGACCGAGCCCGAACCGATCACCTCCCTTCCGCTGCTCGACGCCGTTCTGCGCGGCGACACGGTCGTGGTGTCCTCGATGGTCTCGCACCTGTTTCTACCGATCGCCGTGCTCGTGCTCTCGGTCACCCCGATTCTGCTCAAACAGCTTTTGACAGCGCTCGATTCGAGCCTCACCGCGCAACCGACGATGTTCAAGATCGCCACCGGTTCGGCCCGCAAGTACATCTATGCAAGTGCGTACCGGCGAGCATTGCCGCCGACCGTCGCGTTGTTCGGCATGGTCTTCGGTTCTCTTCTCGGCGGTGCGGTCATCCTCGAGACCCTGTTCGGGCTCGGCGGCATGGGCCGATACGCCGTCGAAGCTGTCGCGGCGACGGATCTGATTGCGCTGCAGGGATTCCTGCTCGTAGTCGCGGCGATCTCGCTGATCGTGTTCCTGTGTGTCGATCTCGTCAACATGTTGCTCGACCCTCGCCGCAAGCCGGGCCGAGCCGGAGGTGGTTCCTGATGGTTGCTCTGGTTCCGAAGAAGGCCGTCTCCGACGCCCGCACAGGCCCACGTCGTCCGCGAAGGTCGATGTCGATCGGCACCGTGGCACTGTTCGTTCCACTGGCCCTGATCCTGCTGATCACCCTGATCGGACCGTGGATCGTCCCGTTCGATCCCACCAAGGTGGTCGGCTCGCCGTCCCAGTCTCCGGACACGGAGTTCTGGTTGGGAACCGACTCCAACGGACTCGATGTCTTCTCGCGCACCATTGCCGGTGCCCGCATCGATGTCACCATCGCGCTCGCGGTCACGATCGCCGCAACCGTGGCAGGCATCCTGATCGGGTTGACCATCGGAATGAGCGAGTCGGGACGCGGTCTCGGCGGATTCCTGGCCCGTGGGGCAGCACGTTTTCTGGATCTGCTCGAGGCCGTTCCCACGGTGATCGTCGCGCTGGTCGTCGTCTCGTTCTTCGGAACGTCCTCGATCACGATGATCTTCACACTGTCGATCATCCTTGCGCCGATTCAGGCGCGTTTGGTCCGCACCGAGGTACTGCGGGTGCGCGGCGACGCGTATCTCGACGCGGCCCGTCAGGCCGGACTGTCCGAGACCCAGTTGGTGTTCCGGCACGTACTGCCCAACTCCTCGGTGCCCGCATTGCAGAACGCGTCGGTGGTGTTCGGCATGACGATCATTCTCACCGCCGCGCTCGGCTTCCTCGGCGTCGGCCTGCCGCCGCCCACCCCCGAATGGGGCTCGATGATCACGCGCGGCGCAGGCGATGCCGCTATCGGGAAGCTGTGGTCGGCCGGCGCACCTGCCTTCGCGTTGTGCCTGACGGTGGCATCGGTTGCCGTCGTCGGCCGCAAGCTCACCGAGGGCACCCGCCGCTCGCACTGATATCGGCCCTCTTTCGTACGGCCCTCTTTCGTATCGGACAGTGCAGTCCGCGAATACCACTCTCGTGCATGGTCTCCCACGATCGAAGCCTCAGGGCTCGATCGGCGATGACACCTGCACTCGTGCACCGAACAAGGAGAACAACCTGTCATGAAAGCTTCTCATCGATTTCCCGTCGGACTCAGATGGGCGGTGCCGTTGCTCGTCGGTGCCCTTGCACTGACTGCGTGCTCGGACGGCGGAGGCGAGACCTCGGCGTCGAGCTCGGGGGAGATCATCGTGGTGACCCCCGACCAGGCGTCGAACGTGGTTCGGGACTACGGCTACACCGCCGGCACCGACAACCAGGACGTCACCAACAACATGCACGCCCAGCTGATCCGTAAGCCGTACGTGGAGGAGGAAGGCTCCGACGCGCTGGTGCAGGACTTCTACGATTTCGAGCCCTATCTCGCCGAGGGCTACGAGGTGAGCCCCGATCAACTCGTCTACACCTTCTCGCTGCGACAGGGTGTGATGAGTGACCACGGCAACGAACTCGATGCCGACGACGTCCTGTGGTCCTTCGAGCGCAAGTTCGCCACCCCGGGCGGAGGCATGGCCGGCTACTACAAGCCGATGTTGACCGACCCGGCAACGCAGATCGAGAAGATCGACGACTACACCGTCAGCTTCACCGTCGAGAAGGCCGGCTACGGTCTGACCCTGCTGGCCAATCTGGCGGAGAACATCGGGTCGATCTACGACAGCAACTATCTGATCGAGAACGCCACTCCCGAGGATCCTTACGCGGTTGCATGGGGTGCCGAGGACATGATGCGCGGCAACTTCGGTTACGGCGCATACATGTTGGAGTCGGTAACCCCGGGCCAGGAGATCGTCATGACGGCCAATCCCAACTTCGTGTTGGGTGAGCCGGAGATCAAACGGATCATTCGACGCGTCGTGGCCGACCCCGCCACTCGGGCCAACATGGTCACGCGCGGTGACGCAGACGTGGCCCTGGCGTTGCGCTCGTCCGACCAGGCGAGCTTGGCGAGCAACGATGCCGTGACGGTTCCGACGACCACCTCCAATCAGTACCTGTTGCTCTCGATGAACACCACGAGCGCACCGTTCGACGATGTGCGTGTGCGCCAGGCGATGGCGTACGCGATCCCGTACGACCAGATCCTGTCCGACGTGTTCTTCGGTCGCGCGTACAAGTACAACCACGTGCTCGACGACAAGGCGCCGAACTGGGACGGCAGCGATCTTCCCCAGTTCGACAGCGACCCCGAACGTGCGAAGTCGCTGCTCGCCGAAGCGGGACTCGACGGTCTTGCCTTCACCCTCAGCGTCAACAACCAACTCCCTGCCGCTCAGGACACGGCGATTCAGATCCAGTCCTATGCAGCCGAAGCGGGCATCGACGTGACGATCGCGGAAGTGCCAGCAGCGCAACTCAATGCCGACACCCTGGACGGCAAGGTCCAGGCAAGCCTGACCATGGGTGCCTCGGTCACCATGACCCCGCCGTATTCGCTGCAGCTGCTGACGCAACCGGGCGGTGGTTCCAACATCGCTCTGTGGAACGATCCCGAGTTCCTGTCGATGGTGGATCGAGGCCTCGATGCCGGTGACGCGTTGAGCCCCGAGGCCGGAGTGTTCTGGAATCAGGCCGAGCTGCGCATGACCGAGCAGGCCCCCTACATCTTCATCGCCAGGGTACGGCCGTCGGTGGCGCTGGAGGCAGGTATCGGCGGGTTCGTGCAGCGCACCGACTTCCGCATCGACTACTCCAACCTGACTCTGGGCTCGTAGGCTCCTCTGCCGCAGGCAGTTCGGTCGGTGGTCATATCCGCCGCCCCGACCGAACTGCGTGCGGAAATGCCGCCGAACGACGGCGAAATCGGACGGCTACCGAGAATGCGGCTCGTCGAAACATCGAGGCGGTGTAGTCGTCAAGACACAGCGCGAACGAAAAACCAGCGAGGACACTATGACAGACAACAGATTTCATCTCGGTTGGTTCGGCAGCTTCGTACCGACGACCTGGAACGCGGCCTTCGAGGGCACCGACAGCGGGGACTGGCTCAACGGAGACTTCTATGTCGATTTCGCCAGGACTCTCGAGCGCGCGTGCTTCGACTTCCTGCTCCTCGAAGATTCGTCGATGGTGTCGGACACGTACGGCGGAAGCTCGGAGGCGACCCTGAAGACCGGCGGGTGGGCACCGAAAGGTGATCCGATGGCGTTGGCTCCCTTGCTCACCCGGGCCACCAGTCATCTCGGTATCGCCTTGACCGCATCGACGTCTTTCTATCCGCCCTATCTTCTCGCACGCTCGATCTCCTCACTCGATCACCTGTCCTCGGGTCGTATCGGGTGGAACGTGGTGACCTCCAGCGAAGATCGCGCAGCCCAGAACTTCGGTATGGACGCACTACCTCCGCACGACGAGCGCTACGTGCGCGCCGACGAGTACGTGGACCTGGTCGAGAAGCTCTGGGACTCCTGGGATGCCGACGCTGTGGTGATGGACCGCGAGACGTCGACGTACGTCGACCACACCAAGGTCCACACCATCGACTTCCAGGGCAAGTACTACTCCTCGCGCGGACCGCTCAACACTCTGCCGTCACCACAGGGGCGACCTGTCATCACGCAGGCAGGCGGCTCGCCGGCCGGGCGCGACTTCGCGGCCAAACATGCGGACATGATCATGGCGCTCCCCAAAGGTGTTGCAGCGATGAAGGAGTACCGGTCCGACATCAGGCGCCGGATGGCGCTGCACGGCCGCGATCCCGATTCGGCAAAGGTGATGTACGTGGTCTCTCCCATCCTCGGTGAGACCCACGAGGATGCGCTCGCGCGAAAGGAACGCAAAGCGGCGGCGGTTCGCGCCAATCCTGCGGGGGTGCTCATCGGCTGGTCGGCAAGCATGGAGATCGACTTCTCCACGTTCGATCTCGACAAGCCGATGCCCGAGGACGTGCACACCAACGGACACCAGTCCACCTTGGAGAACTTCCGCAACTGGGCCGACGGCCGAACGCTCCGCGAGGCCTGCGTGGCCTACCGAACCGAATCGATGGAGCTGGTCGGTACACCGGATGCTGTTGCCGCGCAGATGGGCGACGCCATGGCAGAGGTCGGCGGGGACGGGTTCTTGATCTGGAGCCAGCCGCACAACCGGCGCTACATCGGTGAGATCGCAGACGGACTCGTGCCCGCTCTGCAGAGCCGAGGTCTGATGCGGACCGAGTACAGCAGCGATCATCTGCGCGACAACCTGCTCGAATTCTGACCCTCTCACTCGTTTCGTATCTGGAGAAAACTATGACTGCCAACAAATTTCACCTCGGATGGTTCCTCGGAGCCGGTTTCGGCGTCCAGTCCTGGAACCAGCCGTGGTCGGGTACCGGTGCGACCGACTGGATGATGCCCGATCAGTACGTGGACCTGGCGCACTCGCTCGAGCGGGCGTGTTTCGACTTCCTCATCATGGAGGACTCGGTGCAGGTGTCGGACACCTACAAGGGTTCGATGGAGTACTACCTGGCCACCGCATCCGCTGCGCCCAAACATGATCCGGCCGTACTCGCCGGAATCCTGTCGTACACGACCAAGCACCTCGGCATCGTTCCGACCCTGACTACCACCTTCTACCACCCGTACACCGTCGCGCGGTTGATGTCGACACTCGATCACATCGCCCAGGGACGCATCGGCTGGAACATCGTCACCGGCAGTAATACTCGCGCAGCGCAGAACTACGGATTCGACATGCCCGAGCACGATCTGCGCTACGACATCGCCGACGAGTTCGTCGAGGTGGCCTGCAAGTTGTGGGACTCCTGGGAAGACGGAGCGGTGCACGCGGACACCTCGCCGGGCGGCATCTACGCCGACCACGAGAAGGTCAACCGGATCGACTTCGAGGGCAAGTTCTTCAAGTCCCGCGGACCGCTCAACACCATTCCCAGCCCGCAACGCCGCCCGGTCTTCCTCCAGGCAGGAGGCTCCGACAAGGGCAAGGAATTCGCAGCCAAGCACGCGGACGCCATCATCTCCAATCCACACGGCACCGACAAGATGCGACGCTACCGCGAGGACATCCGCCAGGGAGCCATCGAGGCCGGCCGCAACCCCGACGACGTCAAGGTGATGTACCTGATCTCACCGATTCTCGGTGAGACGACGGCCGAGGCGAAGGCCAAGAAGAAGCGTCGCGCAGATGCCGCGTCGAGCAACATCGAGGCGCTGCTCGCCGGTCGTTCGCACCTCTCGGGGATCGACCTGAGTCGGTTCGACCTGGACGAGCCACTACCGGTCGACCTCGAAAGCAACGGCCATAGAAGCAGTTTCGCGGAGTTCAGGGGAGACGGAACGCAGACTCTGCGTGAGCGCCTCACAGGACACAGTGCCATCGACACCCTGGATTTCGTCGGCACTCCCGACGACGTTGCCGACATGATGGACGGCGTCATGCAGGAGGTGGGCGGCGACGGGTTCCTCATCGCCGGAGCTCCGATGAACCGGCGTTACGTCGCCGAGATCACCGACGGGCTCGTCCCCGCTCTCAAGCGTCGAGGTCTGACGCGAACATCGTACGAGCACAGCCACTTCCGTGACAATCTGCGCGCTTTCTGATCGCGCCGGTTCCGGAGAAGAGGAGAAGACATGTTCCACCTTGGTTGGTTCCTGAGCTGGCAGGTGCAGTCGTGGAACCAGATGTGGTCGGGGGAGGGCGGGACCGAATGGAACCACCCCGAGCTCTACATCGACATGACGAAGGCGCTCGAGCGCGCCGGCTTCGACTACATCATGTTCGAGGACGGCTCGTTCGTTCCCGACTCGTTCGGTGGCTCATCGCAATGGTGGTTGGCCAATGCCCGTTCGGTTCCCAAACAGGATCCGAACTCGTTGCTGCCCATCCTCAGCCAGCACACCGAGCATCTGGGACTCATCGCGACTATGACGACGTCGTTCCACCCGCCCTACATGGCGGCGCGCACGTCTGCCACGCTCGATCACCTCAGCAACGGGCGAGCAGGCGTCAATCTGGTGACCTCGCACAACGTTCGGACAGCGCAGAACTTCGGCTATGCGGACATGTTCGAGCACGACCACCGGTACGAGATGGCCGACGAGTGGATAGATCTCGTCAAGCAACTGTGGTCGTCGTGGGAGCCGGATGCGGTTCGCCTCGATCGTGAGGCGGGTGTGTTCGCAGATTTCGAGAAGGTTCACAACATCGATTTCGCGGGCAAGTACCACTCCTCCCGTGGACCGCTGAACACCACACCGACGCCGCAGGGTCGACCGGTGATCTGCCAGGCCGGTGGCTCACCTGCAGGTCGTGCTTTCGCAGCCAAGCACGCCGAGACGATCCTCGCGCAGGTCGAGAGTGTCGAGGCCATGAAGTCCTATCGCGACGACGTCCGTGCCCGCATGGTCGTCGAGGGCCGCGACCCGGATTCGTGCAAGATCATGTTCATCGTCAGCCCGGTGCTCGGGGAGACCGAGCGCGAGGCGCAGGACAAGAACGAGCGGATTCTCGACGGGTTCCGCAACAACATCGAGATCAACCTCGCCTCGATGTCCTATGCCAGTGGCATCGACTTCTCGAAGTTCGATCTCGACGCCCCGATGCCGACCGTCGAGACCAATGCCGGCAGAGCATCGATGGAGTTGATCGGTGCCAACGCCACCGGAATGACGCTGCGCGAAGCGGCGAGCTCGGACATCAGGAAGTCCGTCCAGCTGATCGGTACGGCCGACGCTGTGGCCGAGCAGATGGGCGACATCGCCGCCGAGGTCGGCGGCGACGGGTTCCTCATCTCCGCGAACGTGAACCGGCGGTACATCAGCGAGATCACCGACGGGCTGGCACCCGAGCTGCGCAAGCGCGGACTGATCCGTGACGGATACGCGCACAGTCTCTTCCGTGACAACCTGATGGACTTCTGATCGCCACTGCGAGGGTCGATCCGGTGACGGAGGTGCGGCCCGACTCCTATCCCTGGCGCGTGCTGTCCGTCACCGGCCTCGGGATGAGCCTGACGTTCGTATCGGTCTCGATGCTCCCCGTCGCGCTACCGGACATGAGCGCGGGACTCGGTGCGTCTGCAGCCCAGACGGATTGGTTCATGCTCGCGTATCTGCTCACCACAGCGGTGTTGATCCTGGTGCTCGGCAAGCTCGCAGACATCGTGGGCCGACGCCCGGTCTACCTCGCCGGACTGGCATGCCTGACCGTCAGTGCCGCGGTCATCGCGCTGGCGAGCGATCCGAACATCGTCATCGGACTTCGCATCGTCCAGGGCATCGGTGCAGCAGCGGTGATCACCAACACGACGGCGTTGCTCGTCGAGGCGTTCGAGCCGCAGAAGCTCTCGATCGGCATCGGCTGGAACATCACGATCATGTCGCTCGCCGTTTCGATCGGACCGTTGCTCGGCGGTGTGTTGACCGAGACCGTCGGATGGCAGGGGGTGTTCGGCGTCCTGGTACCTCTGGGCATCGTGGGGACGGTATGGGCCGCGATCACATTGCGTCGTAGCCCCCGTAAGGCCCGTAACACATCGTTCGATCTCGCCGGTGCCGCCGGCTCGATGGTCATCCTCGGGGGACTGGTCTACGGGGTGAACCGCGGTGGCAGTTCGGGTTTCGGCTCGTGGAACGCAGTGCTGCCGCTCGTGGCCGTGATCGTCGTGCTGCCGGTGTTCTGGTGGTGGGAGAAGCGCGCAGCAGACCCGATCGTGGATCCGACGTTGCTGATCGATCGCTTCCGGGGCAGCGCATACACCGCCTCCTTTCTGGTCACCATGGCCGAAGGCGCTGTCGCGGTGACGATGTCGCTCTACCTGCAGAGCGTCGAAGGGGCGAGTCCCGTCCATGCAGGCCTGCAGATCACTGCACTCGCGGTCGGAACGACGGTGATGTCGCCGATCGCCGGTGCCCTCACCACTCGCGTCTCGACGCGGACCCTGACCACGGTGTCCACGCTCGGTACCGCCGCCGTTCTGACAATGCTCGGGTTGCACATCGCGGGCCCGGCACAGTCCGTGCCGATCGTGGTGATCCTGTTTCTGCTCGGCCTCTCCGGTGGCATCTTCAAGACGGCCAACGCGTCGGCGATCAACGTGGGTGTGCCCGCCGACCGATCGGGCATGGCCAACGGTCTTCGCGTGTCTCTGGACAACACGGCGGTGACTCTCAGCACCGCGCTCGCGCTGGTCCTGGCTGTCTCTGCAATTCCGCCTGCTCTGCGCGAGGTGGTGTATTCCGGTGACGCACGGATGTCCACGGAGATCGAACTCGGAGCGCTGACATCGGGATTCGTCCTGGCCGTCGCAGTGATGGCCGTCGCCGCACTGCTCGCCGCTGTGGCATCGGTGTGGCGTGGAGTGCACCCACACGAACCCGCCGAGCTGACTCGGCTGAACACAAGTACCGGACCCGTATCGAGAACAAGGAGCACGGCATGACCAAATTTCATCTGGGATGGTTCACCAACTTCTCCAACCCGCCGTGGAACACGACGTGGGCCGGCGACGAAGGACGGACATGGGCCAACGGAGAACTGCACGTGGATTTCGCGCGGTCTCTCGAGCGGGCCTGCTTCGACTACATCATGCTCGAGGATTCCTCGATGGTCTCCGATGCGTACGAGCAGACGTCCAGGGTCGATCTCAAGTACGGCCTGTATGCGCCCAAGCACGATCCGGTCACCCTGGTGCCGATGCTGACCGCAGCCACCGAGCACATCGGCGTCATCGCTACCTGCTCCACGTCGTTCTATCCGCCGTGGTTGCTCGCTCGACGGTTCTCCACGCTCGATCATCTCAGTGGAGGTCGCGTCGGCTGGAACGTCGTGACGTCGAGCGAGGATCGCGCTGCGCAGAACTACGGAATGGACAAGCTGGCCGAGCACGACCAAAGGTACGAGCGCGCCGACGAATTCGTCGATCTGGTCAAGCAGCTGTGGGCATCGTGGGAGGACGATGCCATGGTGCTCGATCGAGAGAGCGGTACCTACGTCGACCACACCAAGGTGCACGTGACGAACTTCCGAGGCAAGTACCACGCGTCTCGCGGGCCGCTCAATCTTCCTCGATCGCCGCAGGGCGAGCCGGTGATCTGCCAGGCAGGCGGGTCACCGCGCGGACGCGAGTTCGCCGCTCGCAACGCCGAAACGATCCTCAGCGCAGCCAAGGACCCGGCCGCGATGAAAGCCTTCCGCGACGACATCAGGATGCGGATGGAGAAGGCCGGTCGTGACCCGGACAGCTGCAAGATCATGTTCATCACGCAACCGGTGCTGGCGGATACCGAGGCGGACGCTCGCGCGAAGGTGGATCGCATGGCAGCCGATGTCGACTCACGCATCGAGTCCGCGCTCGGCCACATCTCTGCGCTCACCGAAATCGATCTCTCCACATATCAACTCGACGAGGAGTTCCCCGAACTGTCCACCAACGGACACCGCACCACGCTCGGTGACTTCCTCTCGTACGGCAACACGCCGCGTTCGGCGGCATTGGGGTGGTCGATGAAGAACGTGCACTACGTCGGTACGCCGGACTCCGTTGCCGAGCAGATGGGCGAGACGATGGACTTCGTCGGGGGCGACGGATTTCTCATCACCGGCAGTATCGGTCGCCGGTACGTCGGGGAGATCACCGAAGGCCTCGTCCCAGCGCTGCAGCGCCGCGGACTGGTGCGTACCGAATACGAACACGAGATGTTCCGTGAGAATCTCATGTCGTTCTGATGCGGTTGCTGCGCAGAGACTCCGTGGTTCCCGGACCGGTCTACGCGTTGGCGTTCGTCAACGTGTGTATCGGACTCGGATACGGCGTCGTGGCCCCGGTCATCCCGGTGTTCGCACGAGACTTCGGAGTCTCCGATCTCGCGGCGTCGTCGGTGGTGAGCATCTATGCGTTCACCCGGGTGCTGTCCTCCTTCGGTGCCTCACGGTTGCTCGTGCGATTCGACGAGCGGTCGGTGCTCACCGCAGGCCTGCTGCTGGCTGCAATGTCCTCGCTCGCTGCAGCATTCGCGCCGACATTTCTGTTGCTGCTGATCCTGCGGGCCGTGGGCGGAGTCGGCACGGCGATGTTCACCGTGGCCGGTCAACAACTGCTGTTCCGCTACAGCACCCCCGACACCGGAGGAAGAACCGCGTCCGTCTTTCAATCGGGATTCCTGATCGGCGGCGTCCTGGGGCCGGTGATCGGCGGTGCCGTCGCATTGCTGTCGCTCCGCGCGCCGTTCCTGACGCACGCGGTGACGTTGATCGTCGGTGTCGCCGTCGTCTGGTTCGCCTTCCGGTCGAGCGACAAGAAGGACGCCGCGAACGGCGTCGTGCACGATCTGTCGACGCGACCGGAGATCATGACGCTACGAAGCGCCATGCGACACCGAGGCTTTCGTGCGTCGATCGCGTCGAACTTCGCCAACGGCTGGGTCGGGAACGGTGTGCGTTTCACACTGGTTCCACTGTTCGTCGCCACTGTGATCGGCGGCAGCCCGTTCGTGTCCGGCCTCGTACTCGTGGTCGGGGCCGTAGTACAGATCGTCGTCGTCAAACCTGCGGGCAAGCTTGTCGACAGCTGGGGCAGGCGACCCATGCTGGCATTCGGGTCGGCGGCGATCCTGCTCGGAATCTGCGCTCTCGCCGCCTTTCCGACGCTGCCGGTCCTGATAGCGACGATGGTGCTCTGGGGAGTGGGCGGTACGTGCGCCATGGTCGCCAGCGCAGCGACGGTCGGCGACGTTCTCGAGGGCAAAGGTGGCAGTCCTGTCGCCGTCTATCAGGTCACCTTCGACGTCGGCACCATGCTCGGCCCGCTCGTTGCCGGAGCCGTTGCAGCACAGGTGTCGTACTCGCTCGCCTTCACTGCGAGCATCCCGGTCGCCGCGCTGGCACTGCTGCTGGCTCTGCGACCGTGGCGCACCACCGCGATCTCGACGCCCGAAACGAAAGTGGTCGTCAACGAGGAATCTGCGGTGCCTGCACCCACCATTCGCAATCACTCCATGGGAAAAGAGGATCGATGTCACAACCGTTCACACTCGGGTGGTTCACCAACTACCTCGTACCGGACTGGACCGGCCCCTTCGCCGGCACCGGCGGAACAGACTGGGCCGACGGCTCTTTCGCTGTCGACATCGTGCGCAGGTTCGAACGAGCGGGAATCGACTTCGTGATGTTGGAGGATTCCACCGCGCTGACCGACATCTACGGCGGCACTTTCGAATCCGAACTCAAGTGGACGCCGCGTGCCCCCAAGCACGATCCGATGGCGCTGGCCTCGCGCCTGGCGTACGAGACCGACAGGATCGGGATCGTCGTCACCGCGTCCACCAGCTTCTACCCGCCATTCCTGCTCACCCGGTTGCTGTCGACACTCGACCACCTCAGTCGAGGCCGAATCGGCTGGAACATCGTCACCTCCACGGGTGATCGGGCAGCGCAGAACTTCGGCCGGGACACCTTGCCCACTCACGACGCGCGCTACGAGATCGCAGAGGAATTCGTCGACGTCGCGAACAAGCTGTGGGCGTCCTGGGACGCCGATGCCGCGTCGCCGATCGTGCCGAACCTCGAGTCCTATGTGGACCACACCAAGGTCAGGACCATCGACCACGACGGCGAGCACTTCTCCGTCCGGGGACCGCTCAACACCCTGCCCAGTCCACAGGGCAAGCCGGTGCTGTGCCAGGCCGGCGCGTCGAAGTCCGGTATCGATCTCGCCGCCAGGGTGTCGGATCTGGTGGTCGCTGCGCCCAAGGGGCGTGACGCGATGCGTGAGTACCGAAAGACGGTGCGGGCCCGCGCAACGGAGTTCGGGCGCGACCCGGACGCCGTCAAGGTCTTGTACATGGTGACCCCGATCCTGGGGGAGACCGAGGACGACGCGCGGCGCAAGGCCGAGCGCTACTACGAGGCGACCGATGCGGCCATCGCGCGACGGCTGATCATGTTGTCCGGTGACATCGACTTCTCGTTGCTCGACGTGGACAAGCCGATTCCGGACGACCTACGTACCGAGGGCAGTACCAGCATTCTCGACAACCTACGTAAATGGGCCAACGGCCGGTCCATTCGCGAGACCGTGGCCACCGAACGCACGGAGTCGCTCCGGCTCGTCGGGACGCCGCAGACAGTGGCCGACGAAATGGAGAGTGTCATGGACGACGTGGGTGGGGACGGATTCCTGTTCTTCGGGGGCGGCGGTGGCGTGCTGAACCGCCGATACGTCGACGATGTCTGTGACGGGCTGATGCCCGAGCTCTCTCGTCGCGGTGTGGCAGGCACCGGATACCGGGGCAGCAACTTCCGCGAGCATCTGGCAGGTGCGCGATGAGCGCACCTCGGATTCACCTGGCCTGGTTCACCAGCTTTCGGCCACCGGTGTGGAGCTCGCACTGGACCGGGTCGGACGCCGATACCTGGGCAGACGGACGGTTCCACGTCGAGATGGCCCGCGCACTGGAACGGGCGGGCTTCGACTATCTGATGCTCGAGGATTCGGCAATGGTGTCCGACAGCTACGGCGGCACGACCGAATTCGATCTTGCGAAGGCGCAGTACGCCCCGAAACACGATCCGGTGGCACTGGTTCCGATGTTGGCCGCTGCCACGTCGCGGCTCGGGATCGTGGCCACGATGTCCACCAGTTTCTATCCGCCGTACCTGCTGGCGCGTACGGTCTCCACTCTGGACCACATGTCGCACGGGCGGGTCGGGTGGAACGTGGTGACCTCCAGTGAGGACCGCGCGGCCCAGAACTTCGGGATGGCAGCGCTGCCGCCGCACGACGAACGATACGAGCGCGCAGAGGAATTCGTCGAGGCAGTCGATGCGCTCTGGGGTTCCTGGGATGCCGACGCAGTGGTGATGGACCGAACGACCAACACCTACGCCGACCACACCAAGGTGCACGACGCCAATTACGTCGGCAAGTATCACCGCACTCGTGGTCCGCTGAACACGCTGCCGATGCCCCAGGGCAGGCCGGTGATCTGCCAGGCAGGCGGGTCCCCTCGGGGACGGATGTTCGCTGCTCGCAACGCGGACACGATCATCTGCCAAGCCCAGGGCATCGCGGCGATGAAGGCCTTCCGCGACGATGTCCGATCCAAAGCTTCCGACGCAGGACGTGATCCGAACTCGATCAAGATCCTGTACATCGTGGCCCCGGTGCTCGGCGACACGGATCAGGAGGCGCGGGAACTCGATGCACGCTCTCGAGAAGCCACCGACGGCCGCGTCCATGCGGCGCTCGCGCACATCTCTGCGGTGACGGGTAACGACCTGTCGACCCTCGACATGGATGCACCACCGCCGGAGCTGTCCACCAACGGTCACCGGACCACGCTGGCGGACTTCCTCGCGGGTTCGGGCAGTAGCAAGTTCAACGACGACGGCACTCCCAAGACGCTGCGCCAGCTGGCTGCGACATGGTCGATCACGTCGGTGCCGCTGGTGGGAACGCCCGATACCGTTGCCGAACAGATGGAGGAGGTCATCGACGCTGTCGGCGGAGACGGCTTCCTGATCACCGGAAAATTGGGGCGTCGGTACTACACCGAGGTCACGGATGGTCTGGTGCCTGCACTGCGTCGGCGCGGGTTGGTACGAGAAACCTATGCGCACAACCAGTTCCGCGATAATCTCTTGGACTTCTGACATCCCCTCCGAAGAAAGGGGTCGGTGTTCGCACCGACCCCCTTCTTCAGTTCAGCGTGGTGGTGCCGGCGGTGACGGTCGATCCGATGATCGCTACTCGGTCTGCTCGGAAGTGAGTGAAGCTGAGCTCGGACGGCCGGCCGTCGGTATCTCGAGTGATCAACTCGCGCAACAGTACCGGTGATCCCACCTGCATTTCGAGCAGCTCGGCTGCTCGTTCCTGACACGAGATGGCTTCCACGACGGAACTACTGCCACCGTAGGTGGTGCCGAAGATTCGGTGATGGGCAACTGCGATCGGCGGGAACTCCGAGTGGTTGCTCTCGATGCGCTCGGTGAATTCGTCGATGTCGAAGTCCGTGATGCAGTAGCCGACCCGCAGATAGAGCGGCTTCCCGTTCATCCGGCCGATCTGCTCGAGCAGGATCACCGATTCCACGTCGGCACCGATGAACTCCTGAATCACCCCAGGTGCAGTGATGCGCCTGCATTCGAGGGTCTCCACCGTCAGCCGGCCCTCGTCCGGCATCCCGGCCCACGCCCTCGGACCCACTTCGCCGTCGCGGACGGCCACGATGTCGTGGGCGATCGACGTTCCTGCTCGACGCGCCCGCAGGACGACGCCGTCATCGGCGAGCATCTGAAGAGCCTTACGCACAGCGTTTCTCGTCGCGCCCAATGTCTCGATGAGATGCTGTTCGGAGAGAACCTCGTCGTGGGGCATCGTGCCTCGCCGGATTCCCGAGCGAATCAGCTCGTACACACGGCGGGGCGAGGTCACGAATTTTTCGCCGCGGTTCGACTGCGCACGAATGTATCTGGTTCGTTGTTCATCTGCTCGTCTGCGCAGATGGGCTGCAACAGAGCCGGATTCGTCGTCGAAGAAGGGGCGGGTCATTCGTCTGGGCCTTCCGATGATGCGCACATGGGAGTGCACAAGAAAGTGAGAAGGGTGGCCGCCACGTCGAGATCACCTGTACCGACATCGAGTCTATCGGAGATCGGGTCATGGACCCCGGTGTAGGTTGCGGCCTTTATGTCGGAGTTGCGGGAAGAACTGCTGGTCGGAGCCGCGCGTTGGTGAACGAATCGTGCGTAATGCGCTGTTTACCGTTTTCGTGGCCGCGGGAAACACCGCGGCGCAACCATGGGAGGCGTCCATATTCGACGGAGTCTCGGTGGGAGACAAACATGACGACAACTGCAGAGCCCGAGGCTCTTTCGCTTTCGATCCGCCCTAGCGATGCGCATACGGATTCGGGGGCCGCAGATCACACGTCGGTGCTCGATGTCGAGAATCTCAGTGTGACGTACGGCTCGGGAGACAGTGCAGTAGTGGCGGTGAAGGATGTCTCGTTCGCTATCGCGCCCGGTCAGCGAGTTGCTCTGGTGGGTGAATCGGGTTCGGGGAAGTCGACCTTGGCCATGACGATCGCGGGATTGCTCGACGTATCGGCGGGCGCAACAGTCGAATCGACGCGTCTCGAATTCGAGGGTAGCCCGGCCCGGCCGGAGACCGGTCGCAGCGTGCCACGGCGCACCGACGGAATTGCGATGGTGTTTCAGGACGCCATGACGGCACTCGATCCGGTGTGGACCATCGGGGGCCAGTTCAAGCACGTGCTCGCGGGAGCGGGAATCAAGGGCAGGCGTGAGCGTGCGGATACGACCGCGTACTGGCTGAACAAGGTCGGGCTCTCCGACACGAAGCGGGTGATGCGGAGTCGGCCGTACGAGTTGTCCGGCGGAATGCGGCAACGGGTGATGACGGCTCTGGCGTTGTGCGGGTCTCCGCGACTGCTGATTGCCGACGAGCCGACCAGCGCGCTCGATGCATCTCTTGCTCGCGGAACGATGGAGCTGCTGCAGAACCTGACCCAGGAGCAGGGGACTGCGCTGCTCATCGTCAGTCACGACATCAAGCTGTGCCTCGAGTTCTCCGACACGATGCTGGTTATGTACCGGGGTGAGTTGGTGGAGCAGAAGGCGTCCGCGGAGATCGTCGCAACCGCGACGCATCCGTACACCAAGGGGCTGCTGGGTTGCGTGCCCACGCTCGCGAATCGCTCGGCGTCGAGACTTCCCGTGCTCCGGGATTTCATGCCGGCCTGATCCTGTCGGGTCAGTTCCAGGTCGCCCGCTGCTCGACAGCACAAATCCGTGCAATTCCGATTCTGCAGGAGCTGTCTCCCCACGGAGCGGCGAGCGCCACCGGGATTTGCGTGGTCTCTATTGCTCCGGCGCGAGAACGATGTCGAATTGCACTCTCGACCAGGTGTTTTCTCCGAGGTCGCGACCGTCGGGGTGCGGGTTCCGGCAGGCTGTTCCACGAAGTCCTTGACGAGGGAGTCCTTGACGCCGAACACCGAGTCGCGATCGAGCAGTTCGTCGCCGCGTACGAAGATGTGGGTGATCAGTGTCCGTTGACCCTCGGCGGTGACCATGAAATGCAGGTGCGACGCCCGCATCGGCGAGCGTCCTGCGGCGTCGAGCATCCGCCCGACGGGTCCGTCGAACGGGATGGGGTACGGAGTCGGGGTGAGGCCCCAGAACGCAAACTTTCCGTTCTCGTCGGAGAACAGGTGACCGCGGGCGGCGACCCGTCCGTCGGAGTACTGGACGTCGTAGAAGCCGTCGTCGTCGGCCTCCCATACTTCGATCCGAGCATTCGCAACTGGGTCGCCTGCGATATCGGTGACGGTTCCCTCGACCCAGCAGGCCTGGCCCGGTGCGCCGTGGAGATGTCCCCACCCGACTCGATGGCGGGGGCGTCGTCGACGAAGAACGGACCGAACACCGTCGACTCCGTCTCGCCTGCGATCGCTTCGTTGTTGACGGTCACGGTCTGCATCGAGGCTCCGAAAACGTCGGAGAGCAGGATGAATTCCTGACGTCGGTCATCGGTGATGTGACCGACCTCGGTGAGGAACTCGATGGCCGTGTTCCATTCGTCCTGCGTCAGCCGGACCTCTCGGATGAACGCGTGGAGATGCTCGGTCAATCCCGTGAGCAGTTCTCGCAGTCGCGGATCGGGGGTGTCGGCGAAACTGGCGACGACCTTGTCGGTCAGTGCCGCTCCCGGCTGCTCTGCTCGGCGGAGATATCGGTGCGACTGTCGATACCCATGTCAGCGTCCCTCGTTCTCGGAAGTCGTTCCGGCCCAGGCGTTACGGAGCAGTACCATGAGCGATTCAGCAGTGACCGGCCGCGGATTGGAGGCGGGAGCCGCGTCGAGAACGAGTGCGACGGCCTCATCCAGATCGGACTCGTTCATACCGTAGTCGCGCAGCGCGGTGGGTGCTTCGAGTTCGGTTCGGAGCGACCACAGTCCCTCGACTGCAGTGCTGCTCCCGAAGGCACTCGCGATGCGCTGCTCGGCCGTCGGTGCATACGGAGCGTTGTATTCGAGTACATGTGGCAGCACGATCGCATGGGTTTGGGCATGCGGCATGTTGTACGTGCCGCCGAGCACATGACAGATCTTGTGGTGCAGTCCGGACCCTGCGGACGCGAAGGCGACCGCGGAAAGGTAAGCGCCGTACAGGGTTTGCTCGTGGCCGGATTGGCTGGCGGAATCTCGTTTGATGTCTCGAAGTCCGCTGGACAGTGCAGTGATGGCCTCCACTGCGAGCGTCGAGTTGATCGGATCCGCGCGCGGAGCCCACATCGAGTCGACGGAATGTGCCAGAGCGTTGAGTCCCGACGCCACGCTCAACTCCACCGGAAGGGTCAACAGCGAGAGCACGTCGTAGATCACGGTGGTGGGGAGCACCCGCGCGTCGACGCCGGTGGTCTTGCGCGAGGACTCGGTCAGTCCCACACGTTCGTGGCCTCCGAGCCGCGTACGTGGTGGGAACGGCGACGATGGGGATACCGCTGGTGAGGGCGACGGCTTTCGCCAGGCCGGTGGTCGACCCGCCTCCGATGCTGACCAGCAGATCGATGTCGTGCTCGTGAGCTGCGGCTCGCGCCTTCTCCGCCGTCTCTATCGGAACATGCTGGACCACTTCGGAATACATCAGTCGCGGCTCGATCTCGCGGCACACCGAGTTGGCCAGATCGGTCTCGGCGGGGCCGGCGATCACCATGACGGAGGTGGCACCGAGTCGAGCGACCTCGGCAGCGAGATTCGATGCTGCTTTGCCTGCTCCGAACAGAACGCGTTGTGCGAGTGAATCGTGCTCGAATTCGAGCATCCGTGCCTCCGGTGTGTCAGTGAGCCGAGTGAGTGTCAGTGCGAGGGGCGCGGAGTCGGCTGGTAGGCGAGGAGCAGCCACTGGTCGTTCTCCTTGACCCACACGGCGATCGAGTTGTTCACCAGTTCCTTCTCGGTGCCGTTGGCGGTGATACTCGCGTTCATCTCACCGACCACCACTGCGGTGTCGCCCGAGACCAGAATGTCGTCGGTGGGGTGGTCGATGCGGTCGTAGACGTAGAAGCCCGAGGTGACCTTCTGCAGGTACGACTCGACGGTATCGCGGCTGCCGTCGGAGTGGGTGTAGACGAGGTTCGGGTGGCAGCAGCTGGTGAAGGCATCGAGGTCGCCGTCGACGATCGCCGTGTAGCGCTTGTTCTCGAGCTCGGAGATCGTGGCCTTGATGGCGTCGATGTCGAGTTCCTGGGCCTGTGTCATGGGTTCTCCTGAAAAGTCGAGCGGCTGCAGGTGTGCCGGTGGTGATGACGGTAGGCAGCCGGACGGTGAGTGTCAACTGTCACAGAACACTCTCGCCCGTGACGAAACGGTCTTCCTGTACTTCAGTCGGTGCGAGACCGCCATATTCTTGGCCGAGTAAGTGCAGCTAAAGCATCTGCATGCGCGTCAGAAGTGGCCCACAGCATTGCGTGCTTGACAAAGTGACCCACTGCACAGTTCAATCAGGACAGGACATTCATGCAGCACTGGTGGACATTCTGAAGCTCTATGTTCGCCTGCTTGTGCACAGCCGAGTTTCACGCAGCGAAACATCCCGCTGGATTCACAACCCTCATCGCCCGATCAACGGAGAACTCTCGTGACATCACATGGTCAATCGGCTGGGGACCCGCGCCCTCGACGGGAATCGGGCCACTCCCGGCAACGAACGATCGACGGCAGGCGGACTGCGCACGGCCCTGAGCGGACGAGCCAGAGGTGCCGTCGCCATCGGAATCGCCACCGTCGTTCTGTTCCTGATCAGCGCAGTACTCGCGCCACAGAGTGTCAGCGGTGGGGCGATCTCCGCGATGCTGCCGTTCGCCGCAATCCTGGCGGTCGTCGCGATCGGGCAAACCCTGGTCGTGCAGCAAGGCGGTATCGATCTGTCGTACCGGGCGTGTTCTCCTGTCCGTCGTCGTGGTCACCAAACTCGTGAGCAGCGGCACACCCGGCGCGATCTTCCTGGCAGTAGCCGCGGCCTTTCTCATCGCTGCGGTGGCCGGAGCCGTCTCGGGCTTCGTCGTCGCGCGGTTGAACGTGGCACCGATCGTCGCGACCCTCGGCATGAATGCGCTCCTCATCGGTGCGACCTGGGCGGTCTCCGAGGGTGCTGCACGTCGTACCCCCACCGGACTGTCCGATGTCATCGGATCGACGCTGCTCGGAGTTCCGGTGACCGTGGTCGTCGCGATCGTCCTGACCGTCGTCGTGGGGTCGTCGTTCGACTCACGCCGACCGGACGCATCTTCGAGGCCGTCGGTGCCAATCCGCGGGTCGCCGTCGCGGCAGGTATTGCACCGTTGCGCTACACACTGGGCGCGTACTCCGTTGCGGCAGTGCTGTACGCCGTCGCCGGCGTGTTGCTGACCGGCATCGTGAACACCCGGGAATCAGTGAGGGCAACACCTACCTGTTGCCGTCGGTGGCTGCCGTCGTACTCGGTGGTACATCGCTGCTCGGTGGTAAAGGCAGTGTGCTCGCCTCGTTGATCGCGGCAGTCTTCTTCACTCAGGTCGACCGTTGGCCTCGACGCTGGGACTCGCCTACGGCTGGCAGATCCTCATCCAGGCTCTCGCGCTCGGTCTCGGTGTCGCCTTCCACAGCGGTTTCCGGCCCGGCGGCAAGCGTCGCGCCCCGGCCGTCGAGGAACCCAGAAAGCCGGTCGAGGTGGCATGACCGCCGGCACACGGCACCTGGCCCGTTACGACATTCGTTCTTCCCCCTTGACTCGAGGACATCATCGATGAAGCTCACGACCTACACCCTGCGGATGCTCACGCTGCTGCCCGTTGCCGCCCTGATCGCGGGCTGTTCGGTGGGCGGCTTCGAGACCGTGTCCAGTAGCGAGCCACGGCCGGACTGGTGTGGCCCCAACGAGGCCGTCATCGGGTTCGCCGACGGTAGCGGTGGAAACAGTTGGAAGCGAACCAATTTCGCCGAGTTGCAGGACGAGCTCGCCAAGTGTTCGTCCGTCACGGACTTCATCACCACCGATGCCCAGGGTGACACTCAGAAGGCGATTGCCGACATCAAGAGCTCGGCGCTCAGGGCGTCGACGGCATGCTGGTGTTCCCCGACGCAGGACAACGATTCTTCCGGCGCTGCGCTACGAATACAAGGCCGGTGTCGCCGTCGTTCCCTACCGATATCTCCCGTGGATCCGAGGGCTCGAGTACACCACGTTCGTGGCCGCCGACTTCGGCGCGATCGGCCGGTTGTACGCCGAGTGGCTGGTGAAATCGCTGCCGAACGGGGAAGGCAATGTCCTGTTCCTCGGCGGACCGCCCGCGAACTCCCAGGATCTCGCGGAGTACGAAGGCATGCAGGAATCCTGGTCGATCATCCGGGCATCAAGTTGATCGGCGACCAACCGTTCACCGTCACCAACTGGACGCCCGCGGAAACCCAGCAGGCCACCTCGACCATGCTCTCGCGTTTCCCCCAGATCGACGCGGTCATGACGGACTTCGCCGCGACCAGCATCATGACGGCATTCCAGCAGGCCGGACGTCCGCTGCCGCTGATCGCGTCGGGCCGACTCCAACGGACTGTCCTGCCAGTACGCGCAGCTCAAGGACGCCAATCCCGGGTTCGAGTTGTTCACGGTCACCTCGCAGACCTACATGGTGCGCCTCGCCGTCCAGCACGTCGTAGCCGAAGCAACCGGGGCATCGCACCCGAGTCCAAGGTCGATGTGCCGGTGGCGTTCGAGGATTCGATCAGCGCCGAACCGAGCGCGCCGATCTGCAACCCGGCTCTACCCGAGGATGCCCTCCTGTCCAGCACCCTCGATCCGCAACGCATCGGAGAGGTTCTGCAATGACACGTCGATCACACCCAGCCAGTGCTGTCAGGAGCTTCGATGAACGAGACATTCACGTCCACAACCGTTCTCGCCGAGCCGTACCTTCAGGTTCGCGGCATCGGCATGACCTTCGGCCCGTCACCGCACTGTCCGGTGTCGACATCGACATCAGACCGGGACAGGTGCACGCTCTTCTCGGCGAGAACGGCGCAGGCAAGTCGACGCTGATGTCGATCATCTCGGGAACCCAGACGCCCACATCGGGATCCGTCGTCGTCGACGGCGTCGAGCGGACCGCTCTCACCCCGGCCGACGCCTTGGCTCTCGCATCTCCATCGTTCACCAGACTCCGGCCCTGTTGCCGACCTGACGGTCGCCGAGAACCTCGTGCTGGCCATTCCTCGGACCATGCGTCCCTCGGTGTTCGAGATGGGCCGTGGGTCACCGAGAAGTTGGCGGTGGTGGGCTGCACCGTCCACCCCGACACCAAGTGCGGCGACCTTCCCATCGCGGAGCGTCAGCTGATCGAGATCGCCAAGGCGCTCGCGACCGACACCAAGGTGCTCATCCTCGACGAGCCGACCGCGCCCCTGGTCCAGGACAAGGTGGATCTGCTGTTCGAGCAGGTGCGCCGGTTCGCCGCAGCCGGGGTGGCGGTCGTCTACATCACCCACCGCATCCCCGAGGTCAGGGAACTGGCGGACACGATGACCATTCTTCGCGACGGACGGGTGCGCGGCTCCTACGATCCGCAGTCGCTCACCGACGACGAGATCATCACGCTCATCGCAGGCCGCGACGTCGACGCCGTGTTCCCGCC